>NZ_CP183412.1:0-4800000 GCF_048565145.1 Mucilaginibacter sp. NFX135 | reverse complement strand
AATCTCTAAGCTATACAGAGCGAACTTTTCTGATTGGTACTGCCTATGTAGGGATTGCTTCGTACCGCAATGACGCGCGGAAAGTTTTTTAGCTGTTACAAGCGGCGGCCTTGTGGCTATTGTGCTAAGTTTATATCATTCAAGTGTACCACAAGCAGGACGCTTGCTGAAACGGGCTGGAATTGATCAATCGTTTGCGTGATAATTATCAATAGTGGTTTTATATCTTTAGACCTTGGATTCCCGTTGATGGATTCGCTCTGTTTTTAATCCAGTTACTTGTTAGTGTATCCAATAAACTTGAAACAAAATCTGATAAACAGAAACCGGGCATGGAGATTAAGAAATTACGGGTTTACAAAACGGTTTTAATGAGTGATAGTTATGCTTGAGTTTGAACATTTCCCCAAAATAGACGCGCATTTTCACTCTACTTTTTATGATCCGGTGTATGAACAAATAGCGAACGACTATCACTTGAAATACATTAACATCAATACAGATGCGAGTGTTTTTCCGCCAATGGAAGTGCAGGAAAGCGTGGCTTTATCCTATATAAAAAAAGCACCCGCACATTTTGCTTACATAGCCAGTTTTGAGATGAAAGGATGGCAGCATCCAAATTGGTTTAAGGAGGTATCAAATGGACTGAAAAGATCAATTGACCAGGGAGCAGTGGGTGTTAAGATCTGGAAAAATATTGGTATGGAGGTTTTAAAATCAGATGATAAGTCATTTTTAATGATCGACGACCAGTTTTTTGATCCGCTTTTTCTTTTTTTAAGTGAAAATAAAATTCCGGTACTTACCCATCTGGGAGAACCCAGGAATTGCTGGCTTCCCCTTGAAGAAATGACGTCTGAACGAAACAAAGCATATTATACCCAAAATCCGGAATTTCATGCTTATTTACATCCGGAAATCCCTTCCTATGAAACGCAGATAGCGGCAAGAGATCATTTAATGGTGAAATATCCGGAGCTGACATTAGTTGGCGCTCATTTGGGGAGTTTGGAATGGAGTTATGAAGAGCTTGCCAAACGTTTTGACCAATACAGTAACTTTTATGTTGATTTATCTTCGCGCTTAGGGCATTTGCAAATGCAGTCTGTTAAGGACTACGATGGGGTACGTAATTTTTTCATTAAATATGCCGATCGTATCATGTATGGTACGGATGCCTATAATAACCCCGAGAAACTAATAAGCTCCCTGATCAACGACTGGCAGTATTTTACAACAAATAAATATGGTGAATCTGCAGAAGTAAAAGGCATTTTTAAGGGAATCGATTTACCCGAAGACGTACTCTACCAGCTTTATTATGCCAATGCAAAAAGGATATATCCAGCCTTGAATTGAAATAAAAAAGGAACTCAAAAGCTATCTGACAAATAATACAAAAAAATCCGTATATTTATAAAATCACCAGCCCGGTTACCTTGCAAAAAGGGTAACCGGGCTGTTTAGTTAAGAGAAAACCAAGCCAAAAACCGACCGTTTGGTATGTAGCCATTTGACAATCAATAAATCAATACTTTTTAAAGTTTTTAAAACTGCTCAAAACCGTGTTGAAATTTGTTAAAAAGTGTTAAAATGGATGGTTTTGAATGAATTTTCGAACGTTTTTGCCCTTGTTTTGGCCAGAAAAGTGTTAAAATTTGAGGTTTAAAAAGTTTTGGAGCCCTTATTTTAACAAAAGGCAGTGCCGGTCTGGTAGCTCTCGAAGAATTTGAACGCGGAATATTACACCCCAAATATCCCCACTTTAAAAGTAGAACTAAGGATGTACCCGGTTTTTCTGAATTGCGGGTTATTCATTAACTTCGTGCTATGAATTTTTCGTCCAAATTGCTGGAGAATGCCGTTGCCGAATTTGCCAAACTGCCGGGAGTAGGACAAAAAACCGCCCTGCGCCTGGTACTGCATTTATTGAATCAGGATAAGCAGGATGTGGAGCAGTTTAGCAAGGCTATCAGTAAGTTACGCAACGAGATACAGTTTTGCAGCGTTTGCCATAACATCTCAGACCAATCGGTATGCGAGATCTGCTCGTCGCATAAACGCGATCATAGCCTGATATGCGTAGTAGAGGATACCCGTGATGTAATGGCTATTGAAAACACCAACCAGTACAACGGTGTATATCATGTACTGGGCGGCCTGATATCGCCTATGGACGGCATCGGGCCATCAGATCTGCAGGTGGATACTTTAATAGAACGGTTGAAGGCAAATGAAACTAAAGAGATCATTTTTGCCCTCAGCGCCACTATGGAAGGGGATACTACTTTGTTCTATCTTCATAAAAGAGTAAAAAACTTTAATATTACTATCTCCACCATTGCCCGTGGCATAGCTTTTGGAGGTGAGTTGGAGTACGTTGATGAAATTACCCTCGGGCGATCTATCGCTACACGTGTTCCGTATGAAAACTCACTGACAAAGTAAAAAATGAAACTATCGGTTATCATTGTTAATTATAATACCTGCAACATGCTCCGACTGGCACTTAACTCTGTGGTAAGAGCCGCCCAGGACATCGTGAATGAGGTTTTTGTGGTTGATAATGGTTCAACCGACCGGTCGTTGGCAATGGTGCAGGAAGAGTTTCCGGAAGTAAAGGTGATAGCCAATACCACAAATGGGGGTATGGCCAAAGCCTATAACCAGGCCCTAAAACTGGTTTCGGGAGAGTATATTTTAATGGTCAATGCGGATACTATTACAGGCAAAAAGACCATAGAGAAAACACTGGAGTTTATGGATGCGCATGCCGATTCCGGTGGACTTGGCGTTCGTATGATCACACCTGATGGTAGTTTCCTGAAAGAGTCGAAACATGGCTTTACTAAACCCTGGGGCATATTTTTTAAACTGACCGGGCTGGCTAAGTATTTTTCAAAATCGCGCCTGACTGATGTTCTGCGTAAAGACTGGGTAGAAGAGTTTCAAACTTCTGAAACCGATGTGCTGAATGGCGCTTTTATGCTGTACCGCAAAGAAGCCCTTGACCTGGCGGGTGTACTCGATGAGCGTTTCCATATTTATGGATATGATATTGACCTGTCATACAGGGTAAGGCTTACGGGGTTTAAAAACTACTATTTTCCAAAAACGTATATCATCAACTTTAATACAAGGGGTAAAGCTAAATTTAGCTGTGCTTATATCAGGGAATTTTATGGGGCTATGATTATATTCGCCACCAAATACTTGTTTAAGGTGCCCGAAATAAAAGTGGAGGGCTTACCGCAGCTTTACCCTCCATCGTATGAAGTTGAATAATAAAACCATTATCATCACCGGCGCCTCATCGGGCATTGGCAAATCATTGGCTATTGAATGTGCTAAACGCGGGGCAAATATAGTACTGGCTGCCCGTCAGTATGTTACCCTTTGCGAAATAGCACAGGATCTGGAAAAGCAATATAGTATTAAAGCTCTTGCCGTGCAATGCGATGTAGCCGTTGAGGAGGATTGCGCTCATCTGATCAAACAAACACTAACCACATTTGGTAAAATAGATGTATTGATCAACAATGCGGGCATCTCTATGCGGGCCTTGTTTCAGGATGCTGATCTGAAAGTATTAAAAAGTCTGATGGATGTTAATTTCTGGGGAACGGTATACTGTACCAAATATGCCTTGCCCGAAATCTTGAAAACCCAGGGCAGCATAGTGGGCATATCATCCATAGCCGGGTATAAAGGTCTGCCCGGCCGCACAGGCTACTCGGCCTCTAAATTCGCGATGAACGGTTTTTTAGATTCGTTGCGGGTTGAGAATTTAAAAACAGGGGTTCATGTGCTTACGGCTTGTCCTGGGTTTACGGCGTCAAACATCCGCAATACCGCTTTGGCAAAAGATGGTAGTCAGCAAGGTGAAAGTTCTATGGACGAGAATAAGATGATGAGCAGCGAAGAAGTTGCCCGGATCATTGCTGATGGCATCGAAAACCGTTCACGTACCCTCATCATGACCACACAGGGTAAGCTAACCGTAGCCATTAGCAAATTTCTGCCGGCATTTTTGGACAAGATGGTGTATAATGTTTTCGCGAAAGAGAAAAATCCGTTGCTGAAATAACTCATCAATTTATTGAGCTATTTCCTGATTGAGGCTCTGCATCCATATTGTTTATTGGTGACATTTTGTTTAAATTTGATAGTATGGAAAAGGCTAAACAGGTTTTTAGTGAAGCTGAGATACGGCTTTTAAAAGAGGGTTTAAAACGCACTTATAAAGAGCGCTTTCAAATGACCACCCGTTTATATAAAATTCAACAGACTCTGAGCAAAGCATCTATTTTACATAAACCCTTTATCAGCAAATAATTAGTGGATGTTTTTGATGAGGACATATTAAGTTTTTGGAAATCTCTCCAAAACCATCAGGTGCAATATATTCTAATTGGTGGATACGCCATAAATATGCACGGTTATCAACGTTTTACAGGTGATTTAGATATCTGGTTAAAAGATGATCTATCAAATCGGCAACAACTTCGAAAAGTTTTTATAGAGTGTAATATCGGTGACTATCCGATGATAGAAGATATGCAATTTTTAGCCGGGTGGACAGATTTTCATCTGAATAACAATCTTCGATTAGATATTCTTACAGAAATGAAAGGGCTTGAAAATTATTCATTTGATGAATGCCTGCAAATGGCTTCTATTGCAGAAATTGATGGTATAATGATCCCCTTCCTCCATATAAATCAATTAATTGAGAATAAAAGAGTCATCAATCGGCCAAAAGATCAAATAGATGTAATGGCACTTGAAGAAATAAAAAAACTCAGGGAGAATGAAAGCTAAGTTGGGTATTGAGCCGACGAAACCTTCTCAAAATCATTGATCTTATCCAGGTGCAATACAACCCGACCATCCTCATCACGGTCAAATGTGGGTTTAAATTTGGCATCCCATACCATATCCTTATAAGTATAGGTAGTACGGGAGTGGATGGTTTGCGAAAAGGTATCGTCAAATATTCTGAGCAGTACCGAGAAAACTACCTGGGCTTTCTCAAAGTCTTCCCGTGTAAAATCTTTCAGCGGACTATCGTCATCAATGGGATGTACTACAGTCCAGTTGATGGATAATATACTTACCGCTTTACGCTCCAGCATCAACTGATAAAATTTACGCTCTGTTTTGCCATTTACCTCTTCGTTATAAGAAAAATTAACTTCTATATGCAAATCAATCAATACATTGTGTCTTGCATTGGCCAGTCGGAACATGAGGCCGGTTTTATCTCCTCTGTAAGGGGCCACAAGAATATTTTCGCTGTATTTGATCTTGGCGGTAGGTTTTGAAAAACGGCCGTAAAGTAAACCTGTAGCTAAAGCAAAGGCCAATAAGCCCATCATGGACTCCAACGCCGCCACGCTGTTGGCCGCCATCCCTTGCGGACTGATATGCCCGTAGCCAACAGTAGATATGGTTTGTGCCGAAAAAAAGAAGGCATCCATAAAGTGATCAAAAAACGTAGTACCACTTTTGCCGTCCAGACTATTTGGTCCAAGGGCAACGTATATACAGGCAAAGATGATATTGGCCACCAAATAACCACTTAAAACAACCAGCCAAAATTTTGTCCAGCTCATATTAATGAGGCTCTGGTAGCTGTTTAACCGGTTAAAGAAGGGGAGGCCTGTACGTTTTACGTTGATAGATCCGTCTTTATTAATTACCGGCTGACTTTTTATAACCGGCTGTGTGCCAAAGCCAAGATCGTCTTCCGGGTTTACTTTTCGTGTATTATGGTTCATTTGAAGTGTAAGCTTTTCGGCTTTTGCGTAAATTTATCATTCTGTTTGCTTTTAGTAAAAACTATTTCCATATTTGTGGCACAAATGAAAATGATAGTATTAAACAATAACTGGTGGTGGCTTAACGATTAATCGTAAGGCAATTCCGTTTTTTGTTTTTTAACATAATATTCAGAAGGGTTGCCATAAGGTAACCCTTTTTTTATTCCCCCAGGCCTCTAAAAGAGGAGCATAAGGGGAAAAGTAATTAACCATTAAAAAATTCCCCCTTTAGGGGGTTAGGGGGCATGAAACAGATACTAAATCATCTTTTTGAACACAAAACCTTTACCAGGGAAGCTTCAAAAAATATTTTGATAAACATTGCACAGGGACAATATAACACCTCGCAAATGGCAGCTTTTATGACGGCTTATTGCATGCGCAGTATTACTGTTGATGAGCTGGAAGGTTTTCGCGATGCGATGCTGGAGCTTTGTTTGCCTATCGACCTGGAAACCGGTCAACTGATAGATCTTTGCGGTACCGGTGGCGATGGTAAGGATACTTTCAATATATCAACGCTGGCATCATTTGTAGTGGCCGGTGCGGGCTATAAAGTAGCCAAGCATGGTAATTATGGGGTATCATCGGGTTGTGGTTCATCCAATGTAATAGAATACCTGGGTTATCAGTTCACCAATGATGCCGATAAGTTAAAAACGAGTATCGATAAAGCCAATATCTGCTTTTTACACGCGCCCTTGTTTCACCCGGCCATGAAAACAGTAGCCCCTATACGTCGTGAATTGGGGGTGAAAACATTTTTTAATATGTTAGGCCCCTTGGTTAATCCTGCTAAGCCAGAGAATCAGCTGGTGGGCGTATTTAACCTCGAGCTTGCGAGGGTTTATGCCTATCTATATCAAAAATCAACCACCAAATACACCATCGTGAATGCGCTGGAAGGCTATGACGAGATTTCGCTCACCTGCGATTTCAAAACATTCTCTGCCGAAGGCGAAAAGATCAATACAGTAGAAAGCCTGGGTTTCGAGAAATTGGACCCCAAACAAATAACCGGTGGGGATACTGTAGCTGCATCAGCTAAAATATTTACTGATGTACTTAACAATCAGGGCACATTTGCCCAGAATAATGTGGTGTTATCTAACGCGGCGCTCGCTATCAAAACCATCACTCCTGAAAAAAGCTTTGCCGATTGCTATTATGAAGCAGAGGAAGCCTTGTTGAATGAGAAAGCGTTAAATAGTTTTAATCTTTTATTGATGAACTAAGCATGAGGATCAAAGTTTGTGGCCTAAAGCAACCAGAAAACATCAAAGCCGTAGCCGCCTTAAAACCGGATTACATGGGCTTTATTTGCTATGGGCCATCGCCACGCTTTATCAGTGCGTTGTCTGCAGATGCACTGGCAACAATACCTGCATCTATCCACAAAACCGGGGTTTTTGTAAATGAAACTGCCGAAACCATCAACGCGCTGATTGAGCGGTATGGTTTTGATACGATACAGCTGCACGGCGATGAAAGCCCGGAATTTGCTGATGCTTTTAAAGGCAGGGTAACCGTTATAAAAGCGTTTGGGATTGATAATGACTTTGATTTCAGCAAACTTATTGCTTACGTCAACAAAGTTGATTATTTGATGTTCGATACAAAAACCACTATTTATGGCGGCTCTGGTAAAGTATTTAACTGGGATATTTTGAATAAATATACATTGGATACTCCCTTCTTTTTATCTGGCGGCATAAGTCTGGATAATATAGAGGAAGTGAAAAATATAACACATCCGCAATTTTACGCGGTTGACTTGAACAGCCGATTTGAAGACGAGCCAGGCTTGAAAAATATCCAGAAACTGGAAAAAGCATTTGATATCATCAAAAAACACACTATTACAGATGAAATACGGAGTTAACGAACATGGTTACTATGGCGATTTTGGCGGAGCGTATATCCCCGAAATGCTGTACCCAAACGTCGAAGAACTAAGGCAGCAATACCTTACCATCATCAATGATCCCGGCTTTAAGGCGGAGTTTGATGATTTGCTGAAAAATTATGTAGGCAGGCCATCTCCGCTGTATCATGCCAAAAGGTATTCGGAAAAATATGGCGCTAACATATTTTTTAAGCGTGAAGATCTGAACCATACAGGCTCTCACAAGATCAACAATGCCATTGGGCAGATACTACTGGCCAAACGCCTGGGCAAAAAACGTATCATTGCCGAAACTGGCGCAGGTCAGCATGGTGTGGCAACTGCTACGGTATGCGCCCTGATGGGTATTGAATGCGTGGTATACATGGGCGAAATTGATATGGCCCGCCAGGCACCCAACGTTTCCCGTATGAAAATGCTGGGTGCTACGGTAAGACCAGCATCATCGGGCAGTAAAACACTCAAAGATGCCACCAACGAAGCCCTGCGCGACTGGATAGCCAACCCGGTTGATACTCATTACATTATCGGCTCGGTGGTTGGCCCGTATCCTTATCCGGATATGGTGGCCCGTTTTCAATCGATCATATCCGAAGAAACCAAAAAACAACTCGCAGAACATACAGGTAAAGAATTACCCGAGTACGTACTGGCCTGTGTGGGTGGCGGCAGTAATGCCATGGGGATGTTTTATCATTTTTTGGATGACGAACAGGTGAAACTGGTAGCTGTTGAAGCAGCAGGTAAAGGCGTGGACAGCGGTCATTCAGCTGCTACAACCTTCCTCGGCCATGAAGGCGTTCTGCATGGCAGCCGCACCATACTGATGCAAACACCCGACGGACAAGTGGTTGAACCATATTCCATTTCGGCAGGCTTGGATTATCCGGGAATTGGTCCGCAGCATGCGCATTTGTATAAAATAAACCGTGCCTTGTATGTGAGTGTTACCGATGACGAAGCCATGAAGGCCGGTTTACTTTGCTCACAAATGGAAGGTATTATCCCTGCCATCGAATCATCACACGCGCTGGCACAGCTCGAAAAAATGAAATTTAATTCAACTGATAACGTCGTGATCTGCCTGTCGGGCCGTGGCGATAAAGATCTGGATACATTTATTAAATATTTCGGTTATTAAATTAGTTCATGGATAATAGTTCATGGATCATAGCAAAAACAATGTGCAACCGTCAACTATAAAACCAATCATTACCATGAACAATGAACCATCAACTATAAGCTACACCACAATGAACCGCCTTAACCAGCTTTTTGCATCAAAGAAAGATAACCTATTATCTATATACTATACTGCGGGTCATCCTGCTTTGAACACCACAGTTGATATTGCTGAGGCTTTGGAAAAAGCGGGTGCTGATTTCCTGGAAGTAGGTTTCCCATACTCCGACCCTGTAGCTGATGGGCCAACTATACAACACAGTTCTGAACAAGCGCTGGAAAACGGGATGACCCTCAACCAACTATTTGAGGAACTTACCGAATTGCGCAAACGGGTTACCATTCCAATTTTGCTGATGGGTTATTTTAACCCTATTGCACAATACGGCGTTGAGCATTTCTGCAAAAAAGCGGCTGAACTGGGTGTGGATGGCGTTATTGTACCTGACCTGCCCATGTATGAGTACGAAGCCTTGTATTCGACTCATTTTATCAATAATAACCTGAGTAATATATTCCTGGTTACACCGCAAACGTCACCAGATCGAATTCGTAAAATTGATGAACTGAGCAATAGTTTTATTTACCTGCTGTCGTCGTCGTCTATAACAGGTGGTAGTCTGCAGCTTACCAATAGTATTGAGGATTACTACAAGCGCATTAAAGCCATGGAGCTTAAAAATCCAACCATCATTGGTTTTGGCATCTCAGACAATGCAACCTTCAAAAAAGCCTGTGAATATGCCAATGGCGCCATTGTAGGCAGTAAATTTGTAAAGCTGCTGGCTGAAGATGGTTATATGGAAAAGATACCAGCGTTTATACAGAATATACGACCATAGAGTGATCAAGGATTTTTGGAGCAAGGATCAAGGACTTTCTTTTCATGCGTTTGTCTTTGTTCCAAAAATCTTTGTTCTTTGCTCTCCAAAAACTATAAATACAACTCCAGATCTCCTTTACCTTCACGGATGATCTCGAAATCGCCTTCGGTACAGTCAACTACGGTAGAGGCGATATTGTCGCCATAACCACCATCTATCACGATATCAACCAGGTCCTCATATTTCTCATAGATCAGTTCCGGGTCAGTTGAGTATTCAATAATATCATCATCATCTTTAATAGAGGTAGATAGGATCGGATTACCCAGAACCCGCACGATCTCACGTGCTATCTCATTATTCGGCACCCTGATACCCACTGTTTTTTTATTGGAGCTCAATAGCTTGGGCACCATATGGCTGGCATTAAATATAAAGGTAAACGGCCCCGGTAAGGCCTTTTTAAGCACCCTGAAGGTAGTATTGTCAATCGGTTTGATATAATCAGATATATGGCTCAGATCATAGCATATGAAGGAGAAATTAGCCTTTTCGGGTTTGATGTTCCTGATCTTGCAGATGGCTTCAATGGCTTTATGATTGGTGATATCGCAACCCAGGCCGTAAACGGTATCGGTAGGGTATATGATGAGGCCACCTTTGCGTAATACTTCAACCACCTGCTCTATAGCTTTAGGGTTAGGATTTTCGGGATATATTTTAATAAGCATGATTGTATAACAAATATACTTATAAGTTGGTTTAAAATGGGGGTGTTAAATATCAGCAAGCAGATTTTAATATTTGGCTAATGAAAACTTTTTAAACCTCAAATTTTAACACTTTTCTGGCCAAAACAGGAAAAAAACCGTTCATAAATTCATTCAAAACCATCGATTTTAACACTTTTTAACAAATTTCAACGCGGTTTTGAGCAGTTTTAAAAACTTTAAAAGGTATTAATTTAAAAACATGTCAGGCGATCGATTTTGATCAGACTTTGTCATTAACTAAACAGCCCGGCTCTCTGATAAAAAGAGAACCGGCTGGTGTTTGTATAAAGACACCATGCACTAAGTGTTCTGCATGCTAATTAACCCTTCCTGTGGGATCCTGAAACAAGTTCAGGATGACCTCTGTTTTTATTGATCTATTAGAATCCCGTTAATCCTTTAATCGTGTCAACAAAAAAAGTCACTTGCCTTTGGCAAGTGACTTTTTCATCATCATCGTATTTTAACCTGTTGAGTGTTTTAATAAACCGGGTTGTTACCTGGGCAACAACGCCGGCTTTTAAATGTTAAAACACAGCAACAGTATTAAAACAATTAAGCTTGTTTGGTTAGCTGTAGGTTGATGAGCAATTTAATGTCTTCGCCAACTACAACCGAGCCTGCTTCGGTTACGCCATCCCAGGTTAAACCAAACTCTTTACGGTTTATTTTACCGGTGATTTCAAAACCAGCTTTGGTGTTGCCATAAAAATCGGCTGCTGAGCCACCAAATTCAGCTTTAAGGGTTACCGGTTTGGTTACGTCCTTTATGGTCAGATCACCTTTCAATTCATATTCATCATCATCGGTTTTGGTTAATGAGGTTGATTTGAAGCTGATCTTTGGATATTTTTCAGCGTCAAAAAATTCGCCGCCTTTTAAATGCTCATCACGTTGAGTCTGGTTGGTGTCGATGCTATCGATATCTAATGTAAAATCTACTTCGGCATTGTCAAAATCATCGCCTTCGGTAATTACTTCGCCGCCAAAGCTTTTGAAAAAACCACTTACGGTTGATATAACTAAGTGTTTTACTTTAAATTGTACTTCTGAATGCATAGGGTCAATAACCCATTTTGTTGCTGTTTCTGTTGCCATGATTTTTTTATTTGTTTTGTTGAGTCAAAGATAATAACAAATTAGATGTTTAAACATCTAATTTCATTTCATTACAATTCGCCGACAATCAAGTACAAGTTTAACCATACAATTGCGCTAATGTTTAACTTTAGGAGTTATTTTTATATTAAATAATCTATTTATGAAGAAGCTTTTCATTATCTCGTTCTTTGTGATTTTTGCCGCGCTCACCGGGTGGACAATACTATGGAAACCAGCCGCCTGGTCGTTCGTAATCATGGTACCTATATATGCGATAGGTTTTTATGACCTGGTTCAAAAAAAGCACAGCATTGTACGCAATTACCCCGTGTTTGGTCACCTGCGCTTTCTGATGGAAGACTTGCGACCCAAAATATACCAGTATTTTATTGAGAGCGATACTAATGGTACGCCCTTTAACCGCCAAAACCGCAGCGTGATATATCAGCGTGCTAAAAAAGTTGATGATACCCGTCCCTTTGGTACCGAACTGGATGTGTATGAAGATGGTTACGAATGGCTTAATCACAGTATAGCGGCGATTGATCACCATAAACTTGATCTGTCGCCAAGGGTAAAGGTAGGCGGGCCCGATTGTAAGCAGCCTTATATGGCCAGTGTTTATAATATATCGGCTATGAGCTTTGGTTCGTTGAGCGAGAACGCTATCCTTGCCCTGAACGGCGGCGCCAAACTGGGCAATTTCGCGCATAATACCGGCGAAGGTGGTCTGAGTGATTATCACCTAAAACCCGGCGGCGATATTATATGGCAAATAGGAACCGGCTATTTCAGCTGCCGCCATACCGATGGTACTATTGATTATGATGCCTTTGCCCAACGCGCCGTTTTGCCGCAGGTAAAAATGATCGAGATCAAACTGTCGCAGGGAGCTAAACCTGGTCATGGCGGTATATTGCCCGCTGCTAAGGTTACGCCCGAAATTGCGCGGATCAGGTTGGTGGAGATGGGGCAGGACGTGGTATCGCCGCCATACCATACCGCGTTTAGTGATCCTATAGGCTTAACACAGTTTATTAAAAAACTACGCGAGCTATCGGGTGGTAAGCCTATCGGTTTTAAGCTTTGTGTTGGTCATAAGAGCGAGTTTCTGGCGATATGCAAGGCTATGGTTAAAACGGGCATCTATCCCGATTTTATTACCGTAGATGGGGGCGAAGGGGGTACCGGAGCGGCACCCCTTGAATTCTCCAACTCGGTAGGTATGCCGCTGCGCGAAGCCCTGGCTTTTATTTATGATGCCTTAACCGGTTTCGACATTAAAAAATATATCAAGATCATCGCTTCCGGCAAGGTAGCTACCGGGTTCGACCTGGTAAAGAATTTTGCCCTGGGTGCCGATATGTGCAACAGTGCCCGCGGAATGATGTTTGCGCTGGGTTGCATACAGGCGCTGGAATGTAATATGAATACCTGCCCCACCGGTGTAGCCACCCAGGATAGAAGCCTGATGCGCGGCCTGGTGGTTGATGATAAAAAGATACGGGTAGCCAATTTTCATAATCAAACGGTAAGCAGCGCCATACAAATGATTGGTGCCGCCGGTCTCGTAAAACCTTGCGACCTGCACCGTATGTTTATCTATCGCCGTATTAACCACAGCCAGATTCAAACCTACGGAGAGTTGTTCCCTTACATCCCTAAAGGCAGTTTGCTTAATACGCCATACCCATCAAGCTTTGAGCTGGATATGGCCATCGGCAACGAAGATAGCTTTGTGCCCGATTACAGCAACGTTACCAATATTGATTACAGCAATGTAAGTTCATACATGAGTTAGGTGGTGAGTGGTGAGTGGTGAGTGGTGAGTGGTGAGTGGTGAGTGGTGAGTGGTGAGTGGTGAGTGGTGAGTGGTGAGTGAGCATTATGTTAAGCCGGATGCCCCAGGCACAACAACCCAACGCGTCATTGCGAGGGACGAAGCAATCTCTATGCTATACAGAGCAAATAGAATTGCATAACCAACCTGTCTGAGTAGAGATTGCTTCGTACTTCGCAATGACGCGTTAATCTTAATAATCGTCACTCAACTGGAGCTGAGCGAGGGTGATAATAATTAATCAGCCATTACAGCATCACACCCTTCATGATCATTACGGCGATGCTAAAGTAAATGATGAGTCCGGTAACATCCACCAGGGTAGCCACAAATGGCGCAGAGGATGTAGCAGGGTCAGCTCCTAATTTTTTCAGGATAAGCGGTAACATGGAGCCTGCCAATGATCCCCACAATACAACACCAACCAGGGCACAACCTACTGTTAAGCCTACCAATATCCAGTGCGGTCCGTAAATGGGCGAAAACATGGTCCAGATGTAAATACGCATAAATCCTATTAATCCAAGCGTTAGGCCCAGCATTAAGCCAGACAACAGCTCGCGGCGCATTACCCGCCACCAATCGGTAACAGTAACTTCGCCCAGGGCCATGGCCTGAATGATGAGGGTAGAGGCCTGCGAACCGCTGTTGCCACCGCTTGATATAATCAATGGGATAAACAGGGCCAGTACCACAGCCTTTTCAATTGATTTTTCAAAAAATCCCATGGCGGTAGCAGTCAGCATTTCGCCCAGGAACAAAATGATCAACCAGCCAACCCGCTTTTTAACCAGCAGGAACAGGTTAATATCCAGGTATGGTTCATCCAAAGCTTCGGTACCACCTATCTTCTGGATATCCTCGGTATATTCTTCGTTGGCTATCCACAAAATATCGTCGACCGTTACAATACCCAGTAATATATGCTCATTATCAACCACAGGCAGGGCCACGCGGTTATTCATCCTGAATATGTTAATGGCTTCTTCCTGCGGATCGCTGGCGCTGAGGGATATCAGGCGCCCATCCATCAGGTCGCTTACTTTGGTTTCGGGTTTAACTAATAATATCTCCCGTATCCTGATGTCGTCAAGTAGCACGCCATTTTCATCTATTACATAGATCACATCAATGGTTTCGGAGTTTTTACCGTAACGGCGTATGTGGGATAATACACGGGTAACATCCCAGGTTTTCTTAACGGCAATATAGTCGGGGGTCATCAAACGGCCAACACTATCTTCTTCGTAACCTAATAAAGAGAGTGCTTCTTTGCGGTCATCAGGCGACAGGTGCAGGATCAACGTTTTAACAGCATCGCCATGCAATTCGCTAAAAAGGGCGGTACGATCATCAGGAGGCAGGGCGTTGATCAGGTCGGCTACTTTTTGACCGGATAGTTTTTTGATGATCCGTTCCTGGGTAGGGGAATCCAATATCCGGAAAACGTTAACAGCGCGGTTAAGCGACAGGGTTTCAATAAACCGGGGGCCATGTTCGGGGAGTTCACCTATCAGCTCTTCAACGTCCGATATATTTAGGTTGTTCAAATATTCCTTTAATTGTTTATTGTTTTCCTGCTCCAGCAACAATTCTATTTGTTCAACCATTTCGTTCATAAGTGTCCCCCTGTTGTTTACATGTTATTATTAATCTGTTTCGCCTTATTTTGACGCTGGCAAAAGTCGTTTATTTTTTCAAATTATAGGCAAAATTTTGTGTTATCTTTGCGCGAATTTTAATTAGTTGTCTGAATCAGAATTAACTCCGTTGAGGGCTACGTCGTTTTCAGAATTAAAGAATCGACAGAATTTGATTTTAGGACTTCATATTTAGAATTTAGAGTTTAGAATTTACTGTTTATAATAAAATATGGGTTTACAATGTGGAATAGTGGGTTTACCAAACGTAGGTAAATCAACACTTTTTAATTGCTTATCAAACGCCAAAGCGCAGGCGGCTAACTTTCCGTTCTGTACTATTGAACCAAATGTAGGTGTAATTACGGTACCGGATGAACGTTTAACCAAACTTACCGAAATAGTACAACCCAAAAGCATTGTACCCAACGTTATTGAAATTGTTGATATAGCCGGCTTGGTTAAAGGCGCCAGCAAAGGCGAGGGTCTGGGTAACCAGTTTTTGGGTAACATTCGTGCCACCAACGCTATTATCCATGTACTGCGCTGCTTTGATAACGATAATGTAATACACGTTGATGGTTCCGTTGACCCGATACGCGACAAAGAGATCATTGATACCGAATTGCAACTGAAAGATCTGGAATCGATAGAGAAAAAGATCCAGAAAGTTGAAAAAATGGCTAAAACCGGAGGCGACAAGGAAGCAAAAAAAACCTTTGATGTTTTAACCGTTTACAAAGAGCATATGCTGGCAGGTAAATCAGCCCGTACCGCTCCTGTTGCCGAAGAGGATAAAGAATATGTTGCCGACCTGTGGCTGCTTACCGCCAAGCCTGTAATGTATGTTTGTAATGTTGATGAAGGTTCGGTAAATACAGGCAATGCTTATGTGGAGAAAGTAAAAGCTGCCGTTAAAGAAGAGAACGCCGAGGTATTGGTGATATCGGCCCAGATAGAATCGGAGATAGCACAACTGGAAACTTATGAGGAACGCCAGATGTTTCTGGATGATCTGGGGTTGACAGAATCGGGTGTAAACAAACTGATCAAAGCCGCCTATAAACTGCTTAACCTGGCTACTTACTTTACCGCCGGTGTACAGGAAGTACGTGCCTGGACAATTACGCAGGGCTTTACAGCACCACAGGCCGCAGGAGTGATCCATACCGATTTTGAGAAAGGATTTATCCGCGCCGAGGTGATCAAGTATGATGATTTTGTAAAGTTTAACGGCTCCGAAGCGGTTATCAAAGAAAACGGCAAGCTGGCCATTGAAGGAAAAACCTATATTGTACAGGACGGTGATATTATGCATTTCAGATTTAACGTTTAACATTATATTTGTTAAACACCAAATTTGAAAACCCTTATGAAAAGATCTTTTTTATTAAAAGCCCTGCTTTGTTTCGGGGCAGTCTTCCTGCTACACATGGATAAGCCCTTTGCTCAAAACGCCAAACTGATTACAGAGGTAACACAAGCTACCGAGCAATTGCGCAAAGCCATGGTTGATGCCGATACCGTTACGCTTAAAAATTTAGTATCGGACGAAGTAACCTATGGCCATTCAAGCGGCAAGCTTCAAACTAAAAAAGAATTTATAAGTGATCTTGCTACCGGAGCCTCCGATTTTGTGTCTATAGACCTGACTGACCAAAACGTTAAAGTGGTAGGAAATACCGCTACTGTGCGTCATATACTTACTGCGGCTACCAATGATAAAGGAAAGGGTCCGGGTACGGTAAAGCTGGGTATATTACTGGTATGGATTAAAAATAAAGGGCAATGGCAATTGCTGGCCCGTCAGGCAGTAAAGGTGCCATAAGAAGTCGGGAAGTCCGGCAAGTCCGAAAGTCAGTAAAGTCCGAAAGTTTGGAGATGTAACACCTCAAACTTTCGGACTTTACTTTTTTACTTATATCCTCTGAACTTTACTGTCTTTCGGACTTCCCGGCTTTATTTTATGCCTCTATCTTTCGGACTTTCCGGACTTCCCGACTTCCGGACTTTCTATCTTAAACCTTGATCTTTTTCCATCTGCCGCGTTTAAATAAAATATAGGCCCCCAGGGTAAGCCCCACTTCGGCAACGGGGATGGAAATAAAAACACCTGTTGGCCCCATTTCAAAATATTTGGCCAGTAAATAAGCAAAGGGGATCTGGAATACCCAAAAAGTAAATAAGTTGATCTTGGTAGGTGTCCAGGTATCGCCGGCACCATTGAAAGCGCTGGTTAAAATCATACCCATTCCATAAATAATAAAGCCCCCGCTTAAAATTTGTAAAGAGCGGGTTGCTATCTTTATAACGGCCTTGTCTTCGGTAAAAAAGGAAGCGAATAAATGCCCGCAGGTTAAAAACAAGATGCTTACAACGCCCAGGAATACCATGGTGTATCTAATGGTTTGAAATACCGATTTTTCGGCCCTGTCTACATGGCCTGCGCCCAGGTTTTGTCCTACCAGCGTGGCGGCCGCGTTGCTTAATCCCCAGGCCGGCAACAGGAAGAACATCATTAATCTTAAAGAGGTTTGATATCCTGCAGAACCAGCTTCACCGCCGGTAGTGGCTACCAGTTCGGCCAGGAATATCCAGCTGCAACTGGCTATTACAAACTGTAAAATACCCGGCGCTGCAATTTTAATAATGGCTTTGATCTGCTGCCAGTCGGGTACAAAATAGCTTAACCTTATTTTTAGGATATTTTTCCCGTTAAATAAATTATATACCTGGTAGCTAACACCTAAGCCTCTGCCTATAGTAGTAGCAATAGCAGCACCGGTTAAGCCAAATGCCGGAATAGGGCCTAAACCTCTGATAAAAAGAGGGCAGAGGATGATGTTGGCTATATTGGCTATCCACAAGCTGCGCATAGCGATGGCGGCATTACCGGCCCCTCTGAAAATACCATTGATGAGAAACAGCATCACGATAATGATACTACCGCCCATCATAATGCGAACAAAGTTGGTTCCATGGTCGGCGGTTTCGGCAGAAGCGCCCATCAGCAGCAGGATGTCCCGGGCGTGTGTTAACCCTATAATACTGATGGTAAGGTTTATTACTACCGCAATGATAATGGTTTGCATGCCAGCTTTGGATGCCGCCTCGGGATCTTTTTCGCCTATGCGACGAGCCACTACCGCTGTAGCCGCCATACTCAGGCCAATAGCCAATGAATATATCACGGTTAATACCGACTCGGTTAAGCCAACCGTTTGAATGGCAAGGCTGCTGTTTTTCAAATGCCCCACAAAATACAGATCGACCAGGGCAAATACAGATTCCATAGCCATTTCCAGCATCATGGGAATGGCTAACAAAATAATGGCTCTTTTAATGCTGATAGAGGTCAGGTCAACTTCGGCGCCTTTAAGAGATTGTTTTAAAATAGAGAAAAAAGAAGATACTTTACTTTTAGGTTTGGGTTGAATTGTCTCTAACATAATTATACAGGATTATAAGGATAAAAGGGAATAGATGTTTAACCATCAATATGAAACCTTTTGGTTACAAATATAGGGAAGGCTTTTGGTTAGTCAAGTATTATTAAAAAATTATAACAGCCCTTACGTCAGGAATATCCAAAACGTTACCAAACGAATAGAATCAGGTAAGCAAATAAGTAATAAATAGCACAAAAAATATAAGCTTTAAGGCTGTATAGATGTTTTATTACGGAAAATGTTAAAAACGCTTTAATTGGTTAAGAAAGTAGAAAAAATAGCAAATACGCATCAAAAACCGGGTAAAAATCGTTAAATTAACAACACCAATTGATACCTTATTTGTAATACTATTATGGATACATTAGTTACTTATATGTTCCAGATCACAGTAGCCTTTATGATCATACAGGTATGTATTCCTATTGCAATCATCATAAAAACCAGGCCCAAAAACAAAGCAAAGTATAGCAGCTTAACACCGCTTGAAATAGAAGAAATGGAGCATCAGCATTTTCTCCAGGAGGTAGATGCCATTTTAAACATGAATCACATTTCGCATTGCGAAGAATGAGCTTTACAAAGATAAAAGCCTCTTAAATTTATTTAAGAGGCTTTTGTGCTCCCGACGAGATTCGAACTCATATCGATGGTACCGGAAACCATAATTCTATCCGTTGAACTACGGGAGCATTTGCTGCAAAGATATACATTCAATTGTTTTATTCACGATGGATTATGTAAAAATTGGATTATGCCTTTATCAAACGTGTGCCTGTGTTGTTTATTAAACGATCACATGATTTTTATTATTCTGTTCCATGCAAATCAAGGGCTTACCTTTTCTTAACCAGTTTTGACGCGATAAAAGCAAACAAGCCCTGCACCAGGCCCGAGGCTATGCCAATTACAACACCTATAACAGCCAGGGCCACCTGCGGTGGAATATGATATGGGTTACCGTTATACATGGCAGCTTCCGGCGCGTGACCTGCTGCATAGCTTTTATAAAAAATGGCATGTGCGCTGATGATCCATACACAGTTCATCAGGCTAAGGCAAAAGCCATTGGTAAAATACATTTGTGTACAGTTTTTGGCGATAAGATAGGCGCAGATAATAAAAATAACCGGCCATATAGCTCCCTCAATATTACTCGGAATAAAAAAAGCTGTAGCAATGCCCATCACGAGGCCAAACATCGAAAGTTTAAAGATCAGGCTCCAGTTCATATAAAGGTTTTTAGGATTGCTTTTATAAAGCTATCCAAAACAAACAGAAAAACAAATAAGGCCTAAAATTGTGGAAGCATGAATGATATGCCCAGCATTAACGTTGATAGAAGGATCATAAATAATACAAATGTCTTAATATGCTTTAAAGTACGGCCTTCTTTCAATAGTAAATTCCGGAATGGCTCGGATATCAAAAGCGTAAGGGATACCAACAGCATAAAACATAATCCCAGGTGCATACCGATGAATGGAACTTTATTATTCTGAAATGAATGAACGAAATTGGGTAGAAACAAGAGATTCCAGATCACTACAATAGCGATGATTGCCGGAATTTTCATGGCGAAACCACCTTTTTCCTGCATCGCGGTAATGACGGTATCCTCATAAACAGGTAAGCGTTCCTTATTGTCTAAAAAGCCCGTTTGCTGTATTTGTTGCAATACAGAATCTGCACTGCCAGACGAGTTAAAAATGACGGTTGAAGAGTATCCCTTCACTATATGATGAATACGGATACCGCTTGAAAAAAAGCCCCCCCAGTAACGGTTATGGATACCACATCGGCTGACCGGAAACGTAAATTTCCAAATAAGGAAATATTAAGTTCGAGTTCATTTTTGCTAACCCGGAGGGTAGCAAACGGCCATGTGGCACTCATGAGGCCATACGTGGCGCCACCTGTGAGTTCAAATTCGGTTAAGGTCATTTAATAACTATGATAAGCAGGATAAAACTATCAAAACAAATCAGTAAAAAGCACAATTTGCAAGATAATTTTAAACCTGGCTTACACTCGTGAAGGTACTATTCCAAATGCCTTTTTGAAAGTGTATGAAAAGTGTGAGAGGTTCTCGAAACCTACATCAAGATATACTGCTGATGGTTTCTGGCCTTTTTCCCTGATGAGGTAATAGGCTTCATTCAATCGTTTTTGTTGCAGCCATTGTCCTGGCGGCATGCGAAATACTTTTTCAAAATCACGTTTAAAGCTGGCCAGGCTACGGCCTGTGAGTTTGGCAAACTGGGCTGCAGGTACATTGAACATGTAATTTTGGTTCATGAAAGCTTCCAGGTCTATCTTGTAAGGCTCGGTGAAATCAAAAAGAAAATCATAAAAATCCGGATTAAAATTCAGGAGCAGCTCAACCGCTTCTTTGGTTTTTAGCTCGGCCATGTTATCAGTGGCTCTTTCCGGATGATCAAAATAAGGTATTAAAGAGTCGAAATAACCTTTGATGAAGGGATCCGGCTTTAGTATGTGAATGTGACTTCCGGTGTATGGTTTGGCTGGCGCAAGTTTATGCTCCGTGCTATATCTGCGCAGAAACCGCTGGTCTAAAAATATATTGATCGATTTAAATTCGCCCGTCAGTCCCGGTACCTTTTCCGACTTCACCAACTGGTTTCTGCGTAAAAGCCCAATGGTACCAGCGCTAAATATCCGCGTGCCTTCGCTGGTTTTCTGATGTGTTTCGCCTGATATAATGTACCCGAAAGCATGTTCGGGTACAAATGACTCGTTAGCGCGTTGTTTTTTATCAATGCAGGAGTAGAGCAGATTGTTGAACAATATGTGGCTTTTGTCTTCCATTGTCAATTTAAAGATACAATTACTTCAGCTGGCTCAGCAACATTTTATCAAATGTACGGTCAGACAGTATTTTTCGCATGAATAATGCCGGGCCAGCCATATAACCACCATGGTAGCGTGTTTTAGGTTGTTTGGCGGCTATGGCTTTCCTTACCAGGTCGACAATAACTATCGGATCAGCATTTTTTTCATTCGCTTTTTTGGCGATAGCGGAAAATTGTCTGGCCAAATTACTATAAGCGGTATCACCCGAAATTTTGAGCAGGTTATCCATCGCTATGCTGCTCCATTCAGATTTTACGCCACCGGGTTCAATCACTACCACGTTAATACCAAATTGCTTTACTTCATTTCGCAGGCTATCACTCAGAGCTTCCAGAGCAAACTTGCTGGCGTGGTACCAACCCCCCAGAGCCGCGGCAAACTTACCGCCAATGGATGATATATTAATGATTGTGCCAGAACCCTGTTTGCGCATGTGTGGTAATACCAATTGCGTTAAATGTGCCGCGCCAAAAACATTTACTTCCATCTGGTAACGTGCATTGTCAATGGGTACATCCTCAACAGCTCCGTATGACCCGAACCCGGCATTATTGATCAGTACATCAATACCACCTTCGGCTTTTACTATGGTTTCAATCCCGGCAACCATGGAAGCCTCGTCAGTTACATCCATGGCTAATATCTTTACACCTAATGGTTTAAGGTCGTTCATTTTCTCGGTACGACGAGCCGCACCATAAACTATATGACCATCCTGCGCCAGGTGCCTGGCCATTTCTTTACCCATACCGGCAGACGCGCCGGTTATTAATATGATCTTTTTCATTTTTTCTTTGCTCTGTTAATTACAAAACAAAGATGGTTGTAAAAGCAGGGGCGTAGGTTTGTTGAGTAGCTCAAGTTTGCTTTGGTGTGAAGCTCAAAAGCAAGAGCTCGTTTTATCGTAAAACAGAATGCAGAAATTATAGAAAAGAGGTTTATATTTAAATTAAGCAAAACCACGAGTTAAGTGATGTGCAAAAGCATTTATCAATTGATATGGAAAAGTTCGCTGATCGTAATGCTACTAAGTTTTTTCAGTGAAACAAGCTATGCTCAGGTGAAATTTGGCGGACAAATATTTGAGAATAACACCAAAATACCGCTTTCGGGAATTAGCGTAGAAAACTTAAATACTCACTTGAAGCAAATTTCAGCCTCTGACGGAAGCTTTGCCATTAACGCGAAGATTGGTGATCTGCTATCTTTTTCGTCGCCTTATTATCAGCCGGATACTATTTATATTATAAATTTAAATTATCTGAAGATCTACCTTAATTTAAAGGCTAAAGTGCTCAATGAAGTTAAAGTAACCTCTTCAGAAATAAAAGCCGGATCGTTGAAGGCGGCTCCATCTAAAGGGCCATTTAATAGTGAAACAGTATTGTATCAAACAGATGCTGCCGGTCGTCCCATAGGGGGGATCAAAATTATGGTGCACGACTGGAATAAAAATGAAAATAGAAGAAGAAGAGAGCAGCAATTTCTTCTTGATGAAGAGAAAAAGGTGCAAATTGCAAAAGTTTTCAGTCCTGAAAACATTCAAAACTATTTGCCCATCAGAAATCAGGAGCTAAAAAACTTCATCACCCTTTATATTCCCGATATTAAGACCTATAATAGCCACGGATTTAATCTGTTAGATTATTTAACCTCCAGTTATAAGGACTTTCTCAAAATCCCGGCTGAACAACGACAGTCAGAAGATTTTTTGATGATTAATAAATAGTATAAGCAGGATCGGCTAAAAATCACAATCGGCATGTTCCACATCATTGCCGGCTTTGAGGAAACAAGCTTTGATGGTATCCGTTATGTCGGAAAGATTAAAAGGTTTGGCAATAAAGGCATCGGAGCCATAATTACCTAAGGATTCCAGTACCCGGGGATAGGCCGATACCATGATCACGGGGATATGGCATGTTTCGGGTGTGGTTTTAAGTATGTGGCAAAGTTCGCCGCCGTTTATCCCGAATAATATGTAATCCAGAATGACCATATCGGCATTGAAACTGATAGCTGCCTTGCATATGTCATCAGTAAAATTAATTACGCGGACTTCGTAGCCCTCCATCTCGAGCGCTTCTTTCATCACATCAAGTACATCCTCGCTATCATCAAGGATTAAGATTTTTTTAGGCATATTATTAAATTGGTACTCTTTATAACGTTGAGTTAACAACTTTTGTTTTTTGCTCTTAAATTATTGCTGTAATAATTAGGTTACAGGTTTGTTTTAAGCCGCGTGATAATAGCATCCACTGTTTTTAATACCTTGTCCAGACTGGTCGGGGTGTTGGTTACCTTGGCTATCATAATGCCTCCTTCAATAAGGGCGATTATAGAAAGCGCTGTTTGGGCCACGTCGATACCTGTTTTAAATTCACCGGCAGCTATGCCGCCCTCTATCAGTTCCTCAATTCTTTTTTTCCAGTTAATAACTACCTGGGCTGCTTTTTCTTTTAATACGGGGTTAGTATCATCGGCATCAACTGCCGTATTTAATATAGGGCAACCACCCTCCGGAAAACTTGCGGCGTTAAATCTATGGTAAACCTGGGCGTAAACCATCAGCTTATCATGATAGGTAGAGGCCTGATCAATGAGATGCCTGGTTTGCCTGCGCACTTTTGCAGTGTTGTACTCAAACGCAGCTACAGCAACTTCCTCCTTATTTTTAAAATTACCATATATACTACCCTTGGTAAGCCCTGTAGCCTCGGTAAGGTCCGATAACGAAGTACCGGCATATCCTTTTTTATTAAAGATACCGGCGGTTTTTTCTACAATGAACTGGCGTGTTCTCGCAGCTTTTGATAATTCCGTTTCCATTACACAAATGTACCAATTGGTATTTTAATATTATAATTTGATGAATGATGATCAGGTAAAGGGGGTTTATTAAGTTTTGTAAAAAGGAACGAAGCAAGATTCACCTCGTTCCTTGTAAAAATGGCACGCGTTTTTAATTTATGAATTAACTGGCACGGCCATGTAATACTTTTAACGCTTCGGCAGGTGATGACAGGTAAAGTTGGTAAAATTGCTCGGTGCCGGCTACCCTGATCTCATAGTTGTCGGTTTCCAGCGCGGCTAAAAACTCATCGGCAACCTGCGATGGTTTGATGCCCAGATGACCGTTAATTTCGGTAGAGAATTCCGTATCAACTAAGGGGGGCATCAATTCAAACACCTTAACGTTTGTGTCCTCCAAAGCAACCCTTAATGCCTGGGTATAAGAGTGCAGCGCGGCTTTACTGGCAGAATAAGTAGCAGTTACCTTACCTGGTAAAAAAGCTACTATTGATGATACGTTTACGATAGCTGCCTCTGTTTGTTTTTTAAGTAATGGCAATAATTTTTCGTTAAGCCTGATAATAGACAGGTAGTTGGTGTGCATTTCAATACTTGCTCTTTCAAAAGTATCTGTATTGTTAAGCAGATCACTTAAACCTGCCGCGGCGCCAGCATTATTGATCACGATATTAAGCTTTGGAAAGTCGCTGAGTAATTTGGTTACCAGATTTTCCACATCGGCAGCGTTTGATATATCAGCGCTAATAGCAGTAACATTTTGTAATTGAGCGGCAGCTTTTTGCAAACGCTCGGGGTTACGGCCAACAATAATAACGTGATTGTTTTTGGCAGATAGTTGTTTGGCTATTTCAAATCCTATACCAGCGCTTCCGCCGGTTATGAGTACTGTGTTCTGTGAGGTTTTCATTTTGTTTTTATGTTGATGATTAATTTCAACAAGACAAAAATATACCAATTGGTATATTTTTGCAATAGTCAAAACTCATCCTTGTGTCATCATTTTAGTAATGGAATTTACCTGGAAAAATAAGGCCTGTTATTTACTTATAACAGGCCGGTATATAATGTATTAAGAAGGGGCTATGTAAGGATGAACACGGAAAGGCTTCTGGGCCCATGCGCGCCAATTACCAATGATTGTTCAATGTCGGCGGTTTTGGATGGCCCGGAGATGAATACGCCATAACCATAATCGGCATAACCTATTTGGGCATAAGCTTGCGCCATTGTAGGTACGAGGGCATCTTTACTGATCACAACAGCCAGGTGCTGACTAATAAAGGGCAGCACCCGTATATTCATCTGGCTTTCTGTAAGCCATAAGGCGCCATTTTCGGTAACGCCAAGCTTTGATGCTAATATGGTCAACTCGGCATCGGCAAAGCTGTGTGATGATTCCTCCAGTACATTGCCCGCGTAGGTGTATTCATCCAGTTCCGGAATGCCCGATATGATCTTTACACCGTGTTTAAATTCCTTTTGCAGTATAGCTTTTATGGCCTCCAGATCTTTTACCTCATAAACAAAGCTGCCCCCGGCACTGGCTACACTGCTGTATTGCTGCACCAGGTTATCGGTATTTGCGGTTAGGGCGCTTAATATTTCCAGATCAGGCAGTGGGGAGTGGGCGAACTGATTTTTTTTAACCGCGGCTAATATTTTTTCCCTGCTCATTGTTTTCCTTCCTTTCTTTTGCTGTACCATTCGCCAAATGATTCTTCCGGTGCTTTGGGCATTTCGCGGTGTTTGTACCAGGGATTTAATCCATTATTAACCGCGAACGGAGCGTATTTAAATACCAGGCGGCCAACTTTTCCTCCCGACCTATACAACACGGGTGAGGATAGGGTAAAGGCCATAGCTTTCATAGCTATGGTTTTTGCAGTAGGACTATAGCCTTCTTTTACGATTACCTGTCGCCATTTATAAAGCTGGTCATGAATGTCGATTTTAACGGGGCATACGTTGCTGCATGAGCCGCAAAGTGTAGAGGCAAAAGGCAGGTCGGCATATTTTTTCATGTCGAGATTGGGCGCCAGTATGGAACCAATAGGACCTGCAACTGCGGTATGATAACTATGACCACCGCTTTTGCGATATACCGGGCAAGTGTTCATACAAGCCCCGCAACGGATGCATTTTAAGGAGTTGCGAAAATCCTCGCGCCCCAGTTGTACGCTCCGACCATTATCTACTATAACAATATGAATTTCGGTTCCCGACTGCGGTCTTTTGAAGTGACTGGAGTAGGTGGTAATAGGCTGTCCGGTAGCGCTGCGGGTGAGCAACCTTAAAAAAACGCCCAAATGTTTCCTTTCGGGAATGATCTTTTCTATCCCCATCGAAGCAATATGGATCTCGGCCAGGTGCGCGCCCATATCGGCATTGCCTTCGTTGGTGCATATCACAAATTCCCCGGTTTCGGCAACGGCAAAGTTAACGCCGGTAAGTGCCGCGCGACGTGTCAAAAACACTTCGCGTAAATGCTGGCGGGCGGTTTCAGTCAGGATCTTAGGATCTGATTCGCCTTTGGCCGAGCCTAAATGTTCGTGAAAAATATCACCTATCTCTTCCTTCTTTTTATGGATACAAGGGAGTACAATGTGACTTGGCGGCTCATTAGCCAGCTGTACAATACGTTCGCCCAAATCGGAGTCAATTACATCAATACCTTGTTCTTTGAGATATTCATTCAGGTGGCACTCTTCGGTCAGCATGGATTTGCTTTTGACCATGCGGTTAATACCACGCTCCTGTAATAGGCGGTGTACGATTTTGTTATGTTCTTCGGCATCGGCCGCCCAATGTACTATAATACCGTTGCTGATCGCATTAACCTCAAATTGCTCCAGGTAGGCACTCAAATTTGATAACACGTTGTTCTTGATCTGCGATGCGGTTTCTCTTAACAGTTCCCACTCCGGCAGCTTATGAGCCTGTATGTCGCGCTTCTGGCGCACCCACCATAAGGTTTCGTCGTGCCAGTCAACCCGTGGTTCATCCTGGTTAAAAATGCTGGCTAACTCGGCGTGACTTTTTGCTGTAACATTACTCATGGCTGTAGTGATTTAAAATTTCGGCCACGTGAATTACTTTAACATCGCTTTTTTGCCTGCGTAAAATGCCTTCCATGTGCATAAGGCAGGAAAGGTCGGCCGAGGTAATATATTGGGCGCCGTGTTCGATATGGTCGTCCACACGGTCTTTACCCATTTTCGAAGATACAGCTTCTTCTGCCACGCAAAACGTTCCTCCAAAACCACAGCAGTCATCCTGCCGGGTTAAAGGTACCAGTTCCAGTCCCTGAACCATATCCAATAATTGGGCGGGTTTGCTAAAAGCAGGGGCAACCAGCTCGCTCATTTGTGATATCCGCAATCCGCGCAAACCGTGACAGCTTTGGTGTAAACCTACCTTATAAGGGAAACGGGCTTTTAATTGTGTTACTTTTAATATATCTACCAAAAACTCGGTAAGCTCATACACCCGCTTACGGATTTCAACAGCCTGCTCTTCTTTTTCGGGTGAGTGTAAATGTTCTTTAATGTGCAGGGTACAACTGCCCGATGGGCATACGATATAATCATACCCCGAAAAATTATCAATAAACAAACTATTACAGCCGGTAGTTAGGTGTTCATAGCCGGAATTGGCCATGGGCTGCCCGCAACAGGTTTGATTTTTAGGATAGTGCACATCAACGCCAAGTTTCTCCAGTAATTCCAACGTGGCAATAGCTGCCTTGGGGTAAAACTGGTCAATATAACAGGGTACAAATAAAGCTACCTTCATTTTATAGTGTTTACTTTAATTGGTTAAAGCAATATTAGCGGTTATAAATTGTAAAACTATCATTAGGCGTCTGCAAGCATAACCACCACAAAATAGCTTATCCGGCAGGAATTACTTGCTATTGGTGAAGATGATTTACTTGCTATAAACGTAGCTTTAACAATTACATGCTAAACAACGAAATTACAGTTATAGGAGGCAACTGTTATCAGCTTTTTTTGCAAATGATTGACGGTAATTAGCGTGAATGTTCATTAGTTCACTGGTTCATTAGTTTATTGGTCTTGAAATTATTTAAACTTATCCTCCATTACTGCCATTTCAACACTAATGAACTAATGAACCAATAAACAAATGAACCAACTAATCCGTAATATAGGGCAGTTTAATATTCTTATAGGTCGGTTTCTGCAGTTGTACTTTTAGCTTTTTGAAGCTTTCTGTAGGTCCCTGGGTAATAAACATGTTAAGTAACCAGGCGGGGACATTGCCGCCGGCATCCAGGTGCAGGGTATATTCGATTTTTACATGGCTGCTGTCGATAGGTGTAATGATCCATTTACCTACCGAATGTTCAATACGTACAATACCGTCCTTACGTGCTACCATATCAGCCAAACAGGGGGCATCAACCGTAACCACTTTAGTTTTAGGGTCCTGGGTAACTTTGATGTGGGCAATAAAATCGCGGTTATGCAGGGGCCAGGGTATGGATACTTCGGAATAATAATATAGCTCTGAAGGTGATACCTGTTTGATCAGGTTAACAGATTTGGTATGATATACCCAATCTATACTGCCTTTGATGTCCAACAATACAGCAACCAATTGAGCGGCTGAGGCATTAAACTCACATTCTACTTTAATGGCTTTTACTTTTGAATCGGGCACATGCCTGGTATAAACCTTAACACCTTCTTTGTTAGTACTTAAGGCCCAGGGCTCTTCGGCATGGGTTATGTTGATCAACGAAAATGTAAGCAGCAGGACTAATAAAGTGACTTTTTTGTACATGATATAGAGCCGATATAATGTAACAAAAGTATATACAAAACAAGCCGGTTGATGAACCGGCTTGTCAGTAAAAGGTCATTTGGTGTTAAGCGAATGTAAATATGAAATATCTATGGCAATTGAAGTAATGATTATTTCACCTCAAAAACATAACTCCCTGCAATGGCCTGGTAAGGTCTTGAACTATTAAGCAGCTTGCCGCCCAGGTAAGTTTTACCTGCGGGTAGGGTTATGGTAGCGGTTGAATTGGCCGGTACGGTAACCTTGTAGGTTATACCATGATCGGTACGTTGCCATGAGGATATTATTTTGCCGTAAGGGCCATCATGAGTGGCTGTGAATTCATTAAGTCCGGCTACAAAGTGCGGCTGTAGCAGGATGTTTTTAAAACCTGGATGATCCTGATCTGTATGGATCCCCGCTATACCTTTATATAGCCAGGCGCCTATTTCCCCAAACATGATATGATTTAGCGAGATATCAGACTTAGCATCAATCTTCCAGTTCTCATACAGCGTAGTGGCCCCATTCACCATCCACCATCCCCAGGAAGGGAAAGTTTCCTGCGATGCTATTTTGTAAGCTGCATCCGGGTAGCCATTATCGCTCAAAGCACTTAAAATGGCTTTTGCGCCCAGGATCCCCACATCCAGATGATAATTATCGGCAGCTACACGCTGCGTCAGGTTAGCGGCCACTTTGCTTTTCAGGTTTTGCGGCACCACACCCCAATATAGCGGTACGCTTAATTCGGTTTGCAGACCTTTGCCATACATCCCGGTTTCGGTATTCAGATATTTGGCGTTGATAGCATTCTTGATCTTATTGGCCAGTGCCGAATACTTTATAAAATCAGCTTGTTTACCTAATATTTTGGCAGCTTTAGCCAGGATGCTGGCATCTGCATAATAATACACAGAAGAAGTCAACTCAACCGGCGATACAGACTTTACCGGCACCCAGTCTCCCAGACCCCAGGTGGTTAATCCGCTTGGGTAAAGCTCGTCAATATGATTTACATATTTCTCAATGCTGGTATAACTATCAGCCAGTAGTTTGCTATCGCCATAAAACAAATAAATATTCCAGGGGATAATAGCGATTGTGCTTGTCCAATCGGGGCCGTTGCCCCATTCATAGCCCCAGCCGCCGGTTGGGATAATAGATGGCAGCACACCATTGGGCTGCTGTTCATCGCGATGGTCGGCCAGCCATTTTTCGTAAATGGTAATGGCGTCAAAATTATACAACCCGGTTTCGCTGGCAATATGTGCGTCGCCGGTCCAACCATTCTTTTCGCGCTGCGGGCAATCGGTAGGATAGCCAAACAGGTTACTGAGGTAGGAGTTATTGGTAGCGCTCCAGATCTGGTTGATAGTTTTGTTTGACGATGTTACTGTGCCTATGGGGGCCACATCGCTATGCATAAAATAAGCTTTCAGGCTTTCTTTGCTCAGTTCAACAGGTTTGCTGCTGCTTACCTCTATGTATTGAAAACCCTTATAGTTAAACTTAGGCATAAAGGTTTCTTCGCCTTTACCACTCAAAATAAAGATGTCGGTTTGAAAAGGGTCTTTATCATCCGTAGGACGATAATGCAGGTCGATGTTGGATTGATCCACATGACCATTTTTATTCAATCGCTCAGCATGTTTCAGGCGGATCACGGTACCCGAATCGCCTTTAACGGTAATCTTACTCACGCCTGATATGTTGCGGCCGATATCAAATACCCACAGGTTATCGTCAATTTTGGTGATGCTTTTGGCAGCTATTTCTTCCACATTGCGGATAGGCTGCAGACTTTGCGCCACAATATTTTGTGACGGAGCCGAGCGGTTAATAACCTGTTTCCAGGCACTGTCTATAAAGTTGGGTGTATTCCAACCGGGTTGTTCTTTGCGGGCATCGTAGTGTTCGGCAGTGTAAATGCTGTTAAAAACGATAGGACTTAGTGACGTTTTCCATTGTGTGTTGGACGACACGGTTTCGACAGAACCATCGGTATAAGTAATGCGCAGATCCATACAAAACGTTGGGCGGCCGCGCCATGGCGCCTGGTGAAAATACCATACCGCTGTGCTCTGGTGGTTATACCAACCATTGCCGAGTAATACTCCAATGGCGTTCTTACCATTTTGCAACTGCGCGGTAACATCATAGGCTACATACAGGGTGCGCCTGTCAAACCGGGTGTACATCGGGTCGAGACGGTGGTTGCCGATCTTTTGCCCGTTGATATATAATTCATAAAGGCCAGCTACGGCGATATAGGCCCTTGCCGAGCGAATTTGTTTAGCTACTTTAAATGTATGCCGAAAGTAAGGGGCAGGGTTTACCGCTATACCTTTATTATCGCTTATCCAGGAGCCTTTCCAGTTGCGCATATCCATCATCCCGGTTTCAAAACTGGCTACGGCCGATGGCAGGAGTTTTTTACCGGTCTGATCCCATAGCTGCACGCGCCAGTAATATTTGGTAAATGGCTGTAATGGCTTACCCTGGTAATTGACCAGGTTTGCTGAGGACACCACCTTGCTGGTTTGCCAGCTATCGCCTTTACCATTGCTTACGCCTGTAGAATCGGTGCCAACGGTAAGTTGATAAGCGGTTTGGGCTGCGCCTTGCCTGTCATCAGTCATTAACCAACTTAAACGTGGATGCCGGGAATCGATACCAATAGGATTGATGAGATGTTCACATTGTAAACCTGCTGCTTTACCGGGTGTACCGGCTAAGCTTGGGTTAGCGATGAGAAAATTAAACAGTAAAGCAATGTAAAGCGCGGGCTTACATAAAAATGATTTCATATAATGCAATAAAGCGGTTTATAAAGGTAAGCAAGATAATTCAAGGGGCTTGCAGCAATGTTAAGCTGATATTTTTATTTACGCAACCCTAACTGTCCTGAGGTGTTGGTGAAGGTATGGCGAAGATGCCTCAGCCCGTCTGCAAAAGCCCCCTCTAAATCTCCCCCAAAGGGGGAGACCTCAAAAGAATATTTTAAAGCCCTCTCCTTTGGAGAGGGTTGGGTGAGGCTTTTGCTTCGTACCTCGCAATGACGCATGGGGAAAAACTTTCCAAAGGCCCCCGGCCGAAGTATTACCACCTATCCGCCATTAATTACATGATAAGGCAATTTAGCTGCGTCTGTCTTGTGTTGTATCAGTGCCGGGAGCGATTCCGTTTTGGTATTTTTAGGCCATAGCCAGCCGTAAGGCTATCACCTAAAAAGAATATGATGCATAATAATGCAATAGCTGTTTTAGAACCTGTTGTTGTCTCGGAAGTTATCTCTGAAATTTTGAGTGCGTACGGCTATTTGCTCCAACGTAAGTTCGCCGTATTTTTTTGCACGATCCATCCATTCAGGCCCGTTCTCTGTAAGATCGTCAATGATCGATTTACCATCCGGCCCCTTTTTGGTAACATAGTTTATGCCGTAAGCAACTGCTGCGCCAACGACAAGAAATTTTAGTAAGCCCATAATCTAAATTTTATTGTTTTTATGACAATGATGATGCCAGTTTGTTACATACATAAGTTAAGCGAAAATCAAGGTTTACACATTATATCAATGATTTGTATTTAATATTATTGATTTAAATAACTTAAATGCATGTTAATCATGAATTATGTATAGGTATTAACAGTGAATAAATGATTTCTTGTTTTTTTTGTGATATCTGATTCTGATATCCTGACTCTAAATTTTAATTACTTTTACGGCTAAAGTATACCGGTATATGTTTTTTATCCTGTCGAAAATATTAGCATTCTTGCTTTTTCCCCTGTTGTATATATTTGTTTTACTGCTAATGGCGGTTTTAGCAAAGAATATAAAACGTAAACGTAAATACCTGCTTTGGGGTATTGGGCTGCTTTATTTTTTTTCTAACCCGTTTCTGATCAACCGGCTTGCCCGGGCCTGGGATATAGCGCCTGCCGAACTTGAAAAAAATAAAACATACAGCGCGGCTATTGTACTGGGTGGTTTCGCATCGGATGATAAGGAGGGGAGGGGTATGTTTAGCTCTGCGTCCGACAGATTTATACAAGGCGTCCTTTTACAAAAGACAGGCAAGGTAAAATATATTTTAATTTCAGGAGGTAATGGTAATTTAAACCCATCAGCTTTCCGGGAAGGAGCCTGGGCCAGATATCAATTGCAAGCTGCGCAAATACCGGATAGCTGCATCCTGATAGAAGATCAGTCGCGCAATACCCTGGAAAATGCATCGTTGACCAAAACTTTACTTCAAAAGCATGGGCAGCGGGGGCCGTATTTACTGGTAACCTCCGCTTTTCATATGCGGCGATCGGCACGGATCTTTAAAAAAATGGGCGTTGATGTAATACCATACCCTTGTAATTATATTGCCGGAACCGGCGACTTTAGCTTAAGCGAGTTTGTGCCGAGTGCTGATGCACTAAATAAATGGAATACCTATATCAAAGAAATAATTGGCCTTGCAGTTAACTATATCTCAGGACGCGGTTAGTACGCTATGGCGCCTGGAGATAATCATTTATACAAATTAATATATGGGGATATTACTGGTTGAGGATGAACCTAACGTGGTATCGGTAATAAAACGAGGACTTGCAGAATTTGGTTACGAAGTAAGTGTGGCAGGTAATGGCGCAACAGGTTTGCAAATGGCGCTTGACCATGATTTTGATCTGGTGATATTGGATGTGATGCTACCCGTAATGGATGGCATACAAGTATGTAAGCTCATCAGACAGCAAAAACAAGCCATGCCTGTTATAATGCTTACCGCGCTTGACTCCACCGAAAATATTGTGAACGGTTTAGATAGCGGCGCCGATGATTACCTGGTAAAACCCTTCAAAATTGCCGAACTGGCTGCGCGCCTACGTACTTTGCTGCGTCGTAAAAGCGGCGAGCAGCAGTCTAAAAATAACCTATTTACAATCAGCGACCTGGAACTTAACGCCGAATCAAAAATAGCTTACCGTAACCAGGAACCATTAAAGCTCACAGCTACGGAGTACAGGCTACTGGAGTATTTTGTAAAGAATCAGAAAAAGGTATTGTCGCGGATCCAAATATTGGAAAGCGTGTGGGATATTGATTTTAATATGGGTACTAATGTGGTTGATGTATATGTAAATTATCTGCGCAAGAAACTGGAAAAAGGTGGTGGTTCCAAACTCATACATACGGTTTTTGGTATGGGATATATCATGAAAGAGGGAGAACCCGATGAAAATACAAAGTAAAATAACCCTATTGTTCCTGTTGCTGTCTGGTGCAATATTGTTATTGCTCAATATCACCGTTTTTTACCTGGTATACCGGTTTGGTTTCGACGATTTTTTTAAACGGTTGGAAGCCCGCGTTAATATCTCGGCCGAGGTAAACATTTTTCCGAGTGCCAGAAGCAGAGCCTACCAGGAAGTGCGCAATAAATATCTGGAGCGGCTGGAAGCTGAAAAGATGTATTTTTTTAATATCGATACACTAAGCAGGGTTCATATTAACGGGGGGATCGATAAAAATAGTGAACTGATTAAAAACATCTTGAAGGATAATGCAGCGCGCTATAAGGCTGACAATATTTTTTATGCTGGTAAAGTATTTAAAAAAGACAATAACAGATACATCGTTATCGTTTCGGCTACAGATCCATCGGGTTTTCAGGAGTTAAAAGATCTGCAAAAAATATTGATCTACGGGTTTCTTGTTGCCATGATACTGGTTTATTTTATAGGTAAGATATTCTCCTTTTATACCTTTCAGCCCATACGACGTATCATTAACAATGTTAAAAATATAACGGCCAACAATCTGCACTTCAGGCTGGATGAGCTCAGTGGTAAGGATGAGGTAGCCGAACTTTCCTATACCTTCAATGACATGCTTAACCGCCTGGAAACAGCCTTTGAAACACAGAATAACTTTGTAAGCAATGCCTCGCATGAGCTGCGTACACCCTTAACCATCATCAGTACCGAAGCTGAACTGGCCTTGAGTAAAACCGATGCCAGCCCGGAACAGCGTGAGGTGTTTGGTACCATTTATTCAGAAGCTGAAAAGCTGCGCCAGATACTGAATAGCTTATTGGCTCTTGCCCAATCGGGTTTCGACGGTAAAAAACAGCGCTGGGAAAGCATCCGGATAGATGAACTCCTGATGACCGCTTCAGAATCTATTAAAAAGATCAATACCGATAGTAATATACAGATCGATCTGGAAGATATGCCGACCGATGAACGTCTGCTTTATGTAAGTGGTAACAGCAATTTACTGCGTTTGGCCGTTACCAATATCATCAGTAATGCCTGCAAATATTCAGACAACCGTATGGTGAAAATAAGGTTGCTGGCCGAAAATAATAAAGTAATTATCTCTGTCACCGATCAGGGTATCGGCATTCCCGAAAGCGAACTACAGCATATTTTTGAGCCCTTTTTCAGGGCCTCCAATACGCATAGCTACGAGGGGCACGGAGTAGGCCTGCCTTTAACACTCAATATTATACGCCTGCACAGGGGCAGCATAGGTATTCGCTCTGATGTTGGCAAGGGCACCGAGATCAAGATTTTTTTGCCGGTGGATGCATCGGTGTAAAACTCTAATCAAATTCTAATAACTTTCTTAGATCATCCTAATTATTGGGGGCTACACTTGTATCAAACAAAGTTGTACAAGTTAAACCATTAAATAATTACGATATGAAAACGCTGTTCATCCCCACCGATTTTACGTACCAATCGCTTCAAAGTATCCCGAACATAGCCCAGCAATATTATCCGCAAAAAGTAGACATCAGACTGGTACACATGCTGAAAATTACCGATAACATAGGCGAACTGCTCATGCTGTCGCGCCGCTCGGCCGAGTATAAACATATCCCCGATAATTTTTATATCCGCTGCCGCGAAATGGAGAAAGATTTCAGCCACCTGATCAACCGCATCCATATTGATATTTTTTATGGAAGTACGGTAGCCGTTTTTAATAACTACCTGGATGCCCATGAAGTGGATGCCATAGTGCCGCCGCATGATAATTACAAATTACTTTTTAAAAACAGCATCAATCCCGAAGTACTGATAGAAAAATGCGGAACGCGCGTACTTGCCAACACAGAAACAGCCGGTGTAATGGCAAACCTTATTGCCGAAGAACCAGAATTGATAGAACAACAGTAATTAACCCCTTAATTATTAAACATTATGCTACTGAAAGAAAACATCCCGGTTACTTATGTATTCGGAAAAATAAAAAAAGAACTCATCCTGGTGGCCATTTATTCGTCGGCTATTTATTTAGTGCACCAATACTATAATTTAAAAGAGGTATCTATCCCCTTAACGGTGCCTACTATATTGGGTACTATTATATCCCTGCTGCTGGCCTTTCGGTCAAACCAGGCGTATGACCGTTGGTGGGAAGCCCGCATTTTATGGGGCGGCATCGTGAATGATTGCCGCACCTTTACCCGCCAGGTACTCACTTTTGTTGATAGTAGTTACGATGGCGAAGAAAAATGGGCCCTCAAAGAGCGGATAGTAAAACGGCAAATAGCCTGGTGCTACAGCCTGAGCCGCCATTTGCGTAAACAGGATGCTAAACAAAACCTGGAGGCTTTTTTGAGCGATGACGACATCAAAAATATTCGCAATGTGGAGCATGTGCCGCTGGCCCTGAATGAGTTACAAGGGCATGATTTGCGTACCCTGTACAAATTAGGCTGGATCAACGAATACCAGCAAGTAGCGATGGACGGTACCCTAACCGGTTTTATGAATACGATGGGCGGCTGCGAGCGGATCAAAAATACCGTGTTCCCGGCTACATACAGTGTGTATATACACTGGCTGGTGCTGTTTTTTGTATTGCTGCTGCCTTTTAGCCTGATGGAGTTTTTTGGCATATTGCAGGTACCCCTGGTGATCGCTATTTCGTCGGCATTTTTTCTGATCGAGAAAATGGCTATTCATTTGCAGGATCCATTTGAGAACATGCCGACCGATACCCCAACCACCACCATCAGCAGGAAAATTGAGCAGGACCTGAAGCAAATGCTGAAAGACGAAATGCCCCAGGTGACCGATATGGTGACCAACCATCAGCAACAAAAACAGGCGGTGTTCTATATTTTGTAACCAGAGCTTGAAAACTTTTTAAACCTTGAATTTTAACACTTTTCGGTCCTGAAATGAGACGAAAATGGTTCAAAAACTGTTGAAAAAAAATCGATTTTAACACTTTTTAACAAATTTTAAGACGCTTTTGATACGCTTTGAAAAGTTTAAAAAGTATTAAGGAGTTGTATATAGTTGATTGTATATTAAACGGTTGGTTTTTGGTTCTCCTGTTGCCTTAACCAAACAGCCCGGCACCCTTGAGAAAGGTGCCGGGCTGCCGTTTGGTATAAATATACGAAAAATAGTCTGAAGTCAGAAGTCTTTAGTTCTGAGTAAGTAAAAAATGGCCTATCGTCGATACTATCACCGGCACGGACTCAGACCAAAGCAAATCTCTTGTTCTTTATCTTCAGAAAAAGCATTAAATTGCCCTACCTTCATGGCTTGACGGCACCTGCTAACCTGGTATGACTATTAAATTTAAGCGTAATCCCTTTCTTCTTTTTTTACCATTCCTGCTGTATTACGTTTATTATATCCTGAAACACAAATGGCCTGTTTTATACGGCGATGAGCCCCGGTATATTGGTTTCGCGGAAAACCTGCTGCACGGCTTTTATTCGCCGCAGGCTCCCGGTATTAACTTGTGGAATGGCCCCGGGTATCCTATAGCACTGATGCCCTGTGCGGCACTGCATCTGCCTGTTATATTTTACGCCTTGTTTAACGCCCTGTTTTATTATTTATCCATTATTTTTCTTTATAAAGCTTTAACCTGTGTAGCCCACGAACGGATAGCCCTGTTTTTTGCTATCATATGGGCGTTTTATTTTAATATTTACACGTATTTGCCGGCTGTTCTTACCGAAATATTTTCGGCTTTTCTCATCTCGGCGTTTGTTTATGGTGTGGTATTATTTTATAAGGGTGGCAAGATTAAGCACCTTATACTATCGGGGTTTTTGCTGGGCTTTTTAGCCTTAACTAAAATTATTTTTGGCTATGTATTGCTGGGCGGATTATTGGTATGCCTGGTCCTTTTAATTTTCGGTAAAGCAAAAAGGAATTATCAAAGCTCCCTGTATATCATTCTGATAGCCTTTATAACCACAACACCTTATCTTATGTACACTTATAGCCTAACTGGCAGGTTTTTTTATTGGGGAAACTCCGGTGGTATGAGCTTGTATTGGATGAGTACTCCCGATAACCTGGAGTACGGCGATTGGAAACTGCCCGGCTTAACCAACCTGATGTCGCCGCAGCCTTTTAATACTACCGAAGGCGATTCATTGCTGAAGGCCAATCATTCGGCGGAGATCGCTTCGATCTTAAAACACCAGGGCGTTGAGCAGGATGACCTGTTTAAAGAGGCGGCGATCAGAAACATCCGTTCGGCGCCTAAAAAGTTTATTAAAAACTATTTTTATAACCTTTCACGCATGCTGTTTGATTTTCCGTATTCCTACTCATACCAGATCCCGCAAACCATTACCAATATTATTACCGGATCCTTAGTGTTTTGGGCTGGTATAATGGCTTTAATAGTAAGTGTGAGCAATTGGCGAAGAATCAATTATGCGCTGAAATTCGTCATGCTCATTTTCATGCTGTATTTTTTCATCAGCGGATTGGTTAGCGCTTACGCACGGCAGTTTGATGTGATGATACCGGTAGTACTCTTTTGGATAGCCTATATGGCAGATAAACTTCCAAAGGCCAATCTGCGGTTTACAACAGAACCCGTAAGAGAATAAATGAGTTTAAATTCAAAACCTAAACGCCCTGTTTCCTTTTATTAGTCAAATACCTCCGTACCGGGATATCATATATTACCATCACCAAATAGGCTATACCTACCAGCAGGATCGCCGATATCGAAATAATCAATGCCAATTGGTCGGGGCCCGGCTTATGTGCGGCGTAATAGTTGCCAAACATCCACATTACCGCGTAATGGGTCATATATAGCGGGTAGGATATATTCCCGGCGAATACACATAGTTTTTTTATGCCTTGTGTTAATACGGCTCCCGCGCCCAGGGCAATCAGTAGCGGGAAGTAAAAGATTACTACCAACGATTCGGTAAGCCAGTTCCATTGAGCAGAGAAAGGCATCAGAAAAGCGAAGGCCAGCAGCACTGCCAGGCCTAAAAATCCCAGTTTGTTTTTGATGATCCAATTGAAGCGGTATATCAGCAAACCGGCTAAAAACGAATAGCTTATGCGGGCGCCGCCGTCCCAAAAGTTACCCTTACCCCAGCCACCCATCAGGTTCCCGGAGTGCCGCGCCACAAAACAAATACCCAGTGCCGCCAATATAGCAAGTACAAGCAGCACACGCTTATGAACGCGGCAAAGCACAAAGGCATAAACAATATTGGCTATATACTCCCAAAATAGCGACCATGCAGGTGCGTTAAAACCAAACTGGTTAAAATAGCGGTCACTCATTACCGGGAAAGGGATAAGCAGTACAGACAGTAAAAATAGCAGTATCAGCCTGCCGGCGTTGTACAGCTCAGGATGACCGCCAAAGGGATCAAACAAAAAAGCTAACAAACCCAATACCGAACCGAAAATAACCAGGGGATGCAGCCTGATGATCCTTGATTTAAAAAACTCCATGACACCCATTTTTCCGATGCGGTCGTCATAAGCATACCCGATCACAAAGCCCGACAGGCAAAAGAAAAAATCGACCGCCAGAAAGCCATGGCCAATAAAGTTTTGGCTGTAATCGGAGTAAGCTATCTCCATAAAATGGAAGGTCACCACGGCGAAAGCTGCTACTCCGCGCAGTCCGTCCAGAATTTCAAAGTGTTGTTTGGTTTTTAGTACTTCAGGATTAAGTTTGTGTTCGGTCATTGATGTTTGTTTTATTCAGGTAAAGCAGGTGCGCCGGGGTTATGCGCAAAAGTTCAAGAATACCGAATAATAACGATTTAGCCAACAAAAATTTAAATTGAATAGGATCGCATGCAGAATTTAGATTTTCGGCTAAAAGCCATTTTATATACTTGAATTTAACCGTTGGCTGAAGCCAAACGGCAATGAATAAAGGCTCATGTTGAAATAATTTCAAAATTCATTGCCGTCCCCATTTATGGGACGGGGGTTAAAATTTAAAGGCGGCTTTAGCCGAATCAATGATAAGCTTTAAAATCCCTTTCCAAAACCAATTTGCTCATTAATCCTATAATCTCCCTTTATTTAATTACTTTGGTGGTTTCGGAATTTTAACGCGTTACGTTTTTTTAAGATGACCTATTGTCTGGGAATTAAAGTTAAAGAGGGGTTGCTGGCTATTGCCGATACCCGCATTACTACGGGAACTGATACTACTGTAAAAAAGAAGATCACCATAGCACAAAAAGATCATTTTTCACTTTTTATCATGACCAGTGGTTTACGCTCGGTAAGGGATAAGGCCATTACTTACTTTACCGAACAGCTGGAAACCCGGGAGTTTAACAAGTTGTACAAAGCCGTAAATGCCTTTGGCGAAAAGGTAAAATTGGCGGCTGTGGAAGACAAGGTTGCGCTGGAGCAGGCGGGTTTTAAGTTTGATCTGAATACCATTATTGGCGGACAGTTGCAAGATGATGATGAACACAAGTTGTTTTTGCTTTATCCGGAGGGTAATTGGGTGGAGCTGGGCGAGGGTTCACCTTATGTGGTTATCGGGAACGCGGCGCATGGCAAGGCCATTTTAAACCGTACGCTTACCGAAAATTCGAGCCTGAAACTGGCGCTTAAAACAGGTTTTCTGTCGTTTGATTCGACAAGGGTAAGCGCCAATAACGTGGATTTTCCGATTGATGTGGTGCTTTATAAAAAAGATAGTTTTGAGCTGGTGGAGCAACGCTATGAGAAAAAAGACCTGGAGTTTATATCGGCGCAATGGGCCGAAGAACTGAAGAACGCGCTTAACCATGTTTCGGAAGCCTGGATGGATCCTGCATTTGAAAAGCTAAACGAAATTAAAATTAAGACGGAATGATTTTTGGAGCAAGATTTTTGGAATAAAGAGCAAGAATTTTTGGAGCCAGGATCATAAAAATTCACAAATTCATTAAATCACTAACTCAGTAATTAATTATGAAGTTCAATGTGTTTACCCAAATGCAGTATGAGGCACAGTCGGAAGGCACATTGGTATTAAATATTCATGCTTTGCGTACACCAAATCAATTGGTACTGAGCGAAGAACTCACCATAGATCCGTACCACAAAGCCGAAGAATTAACGGCCATACAGGGCGAAAGCCGGCTGATGCGGGTTGAACTGACCGAACCTTGCGCATTAAAAATTACTTACCGGGCACTGGTTGATAATTGTTATGAGTTGTATGACTTTAGCGATTTACCTGAAGCATTGGTTTCGCAACTGCCTGCTCATGTGTTGCATTATTTGAACCCGAGCCGCTATTGCCAGTCGGATAAATTATACCGTTTGGCACATAATCTGTTTGGGCATATTACTAATCCGTTTGAGCAGGTGGCCACCCTTACCAACTGGATACATCAAAATGTGCAATACCTGAGTGGCTATAGTAACGCGCAAACATCTGCCTTTGACACCGTAACCGAGCAAGTAGGGGTCTGTCGTGATTTTGCCCATTTGGGGATTGCCTTATGCCGGGCGCTCACCATACCGGCACGTTATTTTACAGGCTATGCTTATCACCTGAAACCTGCCGACTTTCACGCCTGCTTTGAAGCTTACCTGGGTAGTAGTTGGGTGCTTTTTGATGCTACCAGGCTGGTGCCGCTCAATGGTTTGATCAAGATAGCTACTGGCCGGGATGCAGCCGATACCGCCATAGCCAATATTTTTGGCGATATTAATTTTACCACCATGGAGGTTAGCTGTGAGCTGGTGGAAGCCGAAAATTTTGAGCCGTTTTATTATAAAGCGGATGAATTTAAAGGGCTGATATACTTATAAGCCTGACCATTTCTTTCCCGGTTTTTTAAGTCGGGGTTGAACAGGCGTTGCCTGATTATTAATCTAAAGTTAAATTCAGCTAAATTTAATTGGGCGCGATCAAAAACAATTTTCCCGGTTATTATCTTTTGAGTTATAGTTTATACAACTCTTTGATATTATGATGCTGGTATATCGGTACTGATAACGATTGGTGGGTGCGGGTAGAAGATACATCATCGTCGCAATTTGTTTTAAATGGATCTTACCCATACCCGTTTTACAAGATCAAGGTGGCTCATATTGCTTTTAATTTTTGTTATAAGCGCAATGCATCTTTATGGGCAAGTGCCGTTTCGTAAGCTTCCGGTTGTCGGCAGTAAAGCTCAGGATAATTTCCGCGATACATTGATCAAAAAGAAGTTTGGACGTGCGGCCGGTGAGTTAATGCTTGCCGAATTGATCCCCTGGACTTTTGATCGTTATGTTGCCAATAAAGATTACGCGCGCATCTCCTGGAAAACTGTTGGCCATAACCTGAATCCCGGCAGCTGGACCTGGGATAACGATCCTTTTCAAACCAATCAGTTTGGGCATCCTTATCACGGCGGTATGTTTTACAGCGCGTTCCGGAGCAACGGCTACAGTTTCTGGCAATCGGTCCCGGCAACAGCAGCCGGCAGTTACCTTTGGGAAACCTTTGCCGAAAACCAGGCTCCGGCACCCAATGATTTTATCAATACCAGTTTCGGTGGCATTGTACTGGGCGAAATGACTTACCGCTTCTCCAACAAAATCGTGAATAACCGGCAGCGTGGTTTTAAACGGCAGGCACAGGAAGTGCTTGGGTTTTTAGTTAACCCCATGAACGGACTTAACCGCCTGCTGGATGGTAAATGGGGTAAGGTTTATGGAAACCCTAAGGACCGCGACTCCACCCATATCAGCGCCGAGCTCGATATAGGACTGCGTAATGTAAATACCAGCGGCAGCAAAAGTTTACCCACCAGCGGGCGTTTTGGCTGGTATGGCCGGGCCAGGTTGCTATACGGCGATCCTGCCGAAGATCTGAAAAGTCCCTTCAGCAACATAGCAGTTACGGCCGAGTTTGGGCAGGACGACAGTACCAATGTAAACGTGATCAGCGTGTACGGATCACTTGCCGGCTGGGATATCTCGTTAAAGGATAATATTAGAAACCTGCTTATCCTATCGGCCAATTACGATTATATCCACAACCAGGCATTTTTTTATGGCGGGCAAAGTGTTAAGTTCAACATGCTATCGGAATACAGGCTAAGCAAAAGGCTAAAGATCAACACCTCGTTTGGCGCGGGGCCGATATTGCTGGCCGCTATACCCGATCCTTATCTTTTTAAAGGGCGTAATTATGACTATGGGCCTGGTTTTGCTATTAATGGGGGAGGTACTATCAGTATTTTTGATAAGATATTTTATGGTATTAATTACAGGGGCGGCTGGGTTATAACGGTTAACGGCAATAATTCACACTACTTTCTACACACGTTTTCGAGCGAGTTGAGTTATATGTTTATCAAAGGTTTTTCTATTTGTGCCGAGCCTGGCTACTTCCGACTGGAGGGAAACTACAAAAATCACCCGGATGTGGACAAAACTTATCCTTACCTCCGGTTTTCGACCAGGTATAGCGTGAATTTTTAAGAAAATAAAAGAAGAAAATTTGACGTCGCGGGCAGATTCGAACTGCCGTAGAAGGTTTTGCAGACCTTAACCTATCCTCTCGGTCACGCGACTTTAAAAAAAACTATAAATCACTTATGGAAGATTGGAAGGGTAAGATCTTTGTTTATCTTTCTCCTATACGGAGCAGGAATTAGCACCTTTTACATTATGCGGATGTACAGGTTGCTAAGACGTCTTTGGGCCTTTCCCTCAGTCTTTCTTGATAAGCGTAATAAAGAACTATTTGTCGTTGTTGACAGTGCAAATATAAAAAGTATTTATATAAATCCTATAGATTTAGTAGAATATTTTAAAATAAATTATTTCTGGTATTGGAGAGGCGGTAAGGAGCAAAGATTTTTGGATAAAGGAGCAAAGACTTTTGTTGGCTTTATCCATGCTCTTTGATCCAAGAATCCTTGTTCTTTTCGGGTTAGTCCACTCGTCTTGATATTTTTTAACCATTATTTCTCATTAATGCACATATTTGCACCATGAGTAAGTTATGGCAAAAAACTACCAATGTAAATGAACTGGTAGAGAGCTTTACTGTTGGCCGCGACAGGGAATTTGATGAGCAAATGGCAGCCTTTGACGTGTTAGGATCATTGGCACACACCCGTATGCTGCAAAGCATCGGATTGATGGATACTGCCGATCTTGACCTGGTACAGCGCGAGTTAAAAGCCATATACGCCGATATTGAAAAAGGTGGTTTTACCATTGATGATGGGGTAGAGGATGTACACTCGCAGGTAGAGCTGCTGCTTACCCAGCGCATAGGCGATGCCGGTAAAAAAATTCACAGCGGCCGATCCCGTAACGACCAGGTACTGGTTGACCTGAAACTATTTTTCCGCAATCAGCTGCAGCAGGTGGTTGACGAAACAGAAGCACTGTTTCGTCAATTGATCTCTTTGAGCGAAAAATATAAGGATGTTTTACTGCCCGGCTATACGCATTTGCAGGTAGCCATGCCATCGTCATTTGGTTTGTGGTTTGGCGCTTATGCCGAAAGCCTGGCCGACGACCTGGAGCTTGTTTTGGCGGCATATCGCATCACCAATAAAAATCCATTAGGCTCGGCGGCGGGTTATGGCTCATCCTTTCCGTTAAACCGTACTTTAACTACCCAATTACTGGGTTTTGATAGTTTAAATTATAACGTGGTATACGCCCAGATGGGGCGTGGCAAAACCGAGCGGATCATTGCGCAGGCTTTGTCGTCTATTGCTGCTACGCTTGCAAAAATGGCGATGGATCAGGCTTTATACCTAAGCCAGAACTTTGCTTTTGTAAGCTACCCGGATACTTTAACTACCGGCAGCAGCATTATGCCGCATAAAAAGAATCCCGATGTATGGGAAATTATGCGCGGCAAATGTAACCGCTTGCAGGCCCTGCCAACCGATGTAGCCATGATGACCACCAACCTGCCATCGGGCTATCACCGTGAGTTGCAATTGCTTAAAGAATTGTTGTTCCCGGCTTTTGCCGATCTGAAAAATTGCCTGCACATGGCCACCTTTATGCTGCAGAACATCAGCGTAAACACTGATATACTGAAAGATCCAAAATATGCTTACCTCTTCAGCGTGGAAGAAGTGAACCGCATGGTATTGAACGGTACCCCTTTCCGCGATGCCTACAAACAAATAGGCCTGGCCATTGAACAAGGCGATTTTAATCCCGACAAAACGGTAAATCATACCCACGAAGGTAGTATAGGCAACCTTGGTAATGAACAAATTACCGCTGCCTTTGATAAACTGCTCACCAATTTTGATTTTGAAAAGGTTGACAGGGCGATAAAAGAACTGGTGAAATAGGCGTCAAAATCAACGGAATCATAAAAATCAATATAGATCAACGGTCATGAACGGACAAAACAGAAGCGATATATACCCAGGTCTGGAGGTTGACATTATCCTGAAAAAAGATCAGCGTACGGGTACTCTTACCCGCGGTTTTGTAAAACGATTGCTGACCAGCGCCGCTTATCACTCTCGCGGTATTAAGGTTCAGTTAGATGACGGGCAGGTGGGCCGTGTAGCCTGGATAGTAGATGAAGAAGATTAGTGTGCAGGAAGCTAAAGGCTACTTTTGTCTTTGATCCCTAAATCTTTGATCTTTAATCCAATTAGTTCATTAATTCTACACAATTCATCACCATATTTACGGTATAAACTCGTCTTATGCCTGCTAATAAAATAAAATCAAAGGTTTGGTTTCGACTGGATTCCAATTATCGGATGCTTATTTCCTTAGGGATAAGCGGAATCGTATTGTTTTTTTGTTTTGGACATTTCAGCGCACCCTCAGTAATATTGATCACCTGGATAGCTTTTGCATTGGCTATCATCATTATGGATTGGGTGATCATCCTGTCATCCCACCCCATGGAAGTACGCAAAATAGCGCGCATTGAAGACTCCAGTCGCACGCTGATATTTTTGTTCGTCATTGTATCCTCGCTGGTGAGCATGCTGGCTATATTTTTCCTGCTTAAATCATCCAAACATTTGTCGCCAGAGGCTGTAACCGGTCATGTTTTACTGGGGATGACATCGGTTATTATTTCCTGGATATTGGTGCATACCATATTTACCCTGCGTTATGCGCATATGTATTATTCTATCGATACTGATGGCGATAACAAGAAAAAGCCATTAGGAGGCCTTGAATTTCCGGGCGATGAAAAGGAGCCTGATTATCTTGACTTTGTTTATTTTTCCTTTGTTATCGGCATGACCTTCCAGGTATCTGATGTGGAGATCTCTTCCCGCCAGATTCGCCGCCTGGCCTGGATGCACGGTATGATAGCCTTCGCTTTTAATACGGCGATAGTGGCCCTGAGCATCAATGTAATATCCGGGTTGGTAGCTAACTAAAACAAACTGCTTTGTGCTTCAATAAATTTAGGGCGAAGTAATTGAGTACCTAATGCTTTGTTCAATTCGTCGGTTACGTAATCGGCCAGGATGGGCGAATAGCGTTCATCGTGCTGGTGCATAAAAAACCATACCGATCTTAAACCCTGTTGCTGCCATTGTTTAATGCGGGCAACCCATTCGTCCAAACGGGCCTTATCCGAATCAAAATTACCATCCACCAATCCATTCCCCACAAAACGGATAAAAGCATGCGGTGTAGGCAGGTTCATGTGTACCACATCGCGCCTGCCGGTAGCATCGGTAATTACCGCGCCGATGTTGAGGTCATGCAATAGCTTAAAAACTTTTTCGCTGTTCTCGGGCACAGCAAACCATTCTTTATGCCGCAGCTCAACAAAAACAGGAACATCTTTGGGTAATTGTTCCAGGTATGCTTTTAACTCCGGAAAGCTTTTTGGGGTGTAGTTATCACTCAGCTGTAAAAACATGGGGCCCAATTTATCGCCAAAGGCCATCACGCCTTCGTAATAACTGGTGGTAATATCCTCGGCATTTTTTAACCTGCGGATGTGACTGATGCTTTGCGAAAATTTTGGGCAAAATTTAAAATCTGGATTGCTATCAGCTTTGGCTTTCCATTTGGTAATGGTATCGGGTCCGTAAACATTGTAGAATGTAGCGTTGAGCTCAATGCAGTCAAAATGCTTTACATACTCATCCAGAAAGTTGGCTTCCTTGGTTTTAAGGGGATAGATCTGGCCAACCCATTCCTTGCGGCCCCATTTAGCGCAACCTACACGAACCTGTAATGGCTCCTTGCTTTTTGCCGCCGCCAAAGTGCTTAATGTAAGCGCTGTATCAAGAGGAAGGGTAAAATCTATAGCAGCTAATTCTTGCGGGGTAACACGGCCAAATTCCATATAATTAGTTGATTGGGTTGATTAAGTTGGATTGGTGATTAAGTTAGTAAAAGTATTAATTATTAAAACAGCTAATTACTTATTTGTGTTGCAACCCAATCAACCCAATCAACCCAATCAACCCAATCAACCCAATCAACCCAATCAACCCAATCAATTACAAAAACATACCACCTGACGCTTCGATACGCTGCGCGTTGATCCAGCGGGCTTCTTCGGTACATAAAAAGGCTACGATGCCGCCAATATCATCCGGCATACCCGGGCGGCCTAAAGCGGTAATGCCGGCTATCCGGTCATGCATACCTTCATGGGAGAAAGCTTCTTTGGTAAAGTCGGTTTCAATAATCCCGGGTGCAACCACATTTGCCGCGATGCCGCGTGGTCCCAACTCTTTGGCCAGGTATTTGGTCAATACCTCAATGGCGCCTTTCATAGAAGCATAAGCCGCATAGCCGGGAGTAGAAAAACGGGCAAGGCCGGTTGAAAAATTGATAATACGACCACCATCGGCTATAACCGGCAAACTTTTTTGGGTTAAAAAGTAAACGCCCTTAAAATGTATGTTCATGAGGTTGTCAAAATCCTCTTCGGTAGTTTCGGCAAATTTCGAGGCTGCATCAATACCCGCGTTGTTGATCAGGAAATCAAAGGTATTGCGACCCCATTTTTCCTGCAGCAGCGCGCTAAGCTGAGTGATAAAACCATCAAATGATTTAATAATGCTGGTATCCAATTGTAATGCCGCTGCTTTTTGACCCAATTTTTCGATGGAGGCGACAACTTCTTCAGCTTCCTCTTTTTTACTGCGATAGGTAAGTATTACATCAATACCTTTTTTGGCCAGGTGCTGGGCCGCGTTTTTGCCTAAGCCACGGCTGCCGCCCGTAATAAGAGCTATTTTATTTGTACTCATTTTGTTTTTGTTTATTGTTTATAATGATACAAAGTTGCAGCTAAATAGTGTTGTAATTATGGTGACTATTTCAGTTTAAATGGTAACTGTTTCAGATTAATTGGTACTTATTTCGTGGTAAAAAGACACATGTGATGTGTCTCTACAAAACAACCTAAACGTACAGACGCATCACATGCGTCTCTTTCAATTCGCCTGCTCATATTGCCTAATCAATATCCCTTCACGGTATTGTTTTGGTGTAACACCCTCAAAACGCTTAAAAAACTTAGTAAAGTTAGAAGGGTCAAAAGTAAGCTGAGTTGCAATTTCAGCAATGGATACAGTACTATTCCGGAGCATATCTTTAGCTATCTGCATGATCTTTTCCTCGAAAAAATCACAAGGCGCCCGACCGGTTGTTAACTTAATGGTATTGCTTAAATGGGTAGGGTGGATGTGCAGCTGATCGGCAAAGTCGCGGATCTCCATCATATCCATTAACTTGTGTTGCAACAAGTCGTCCAGGTGCTGATCAATCGCTTTCAAAAATTCGGCGGTTATTTCGTGCTGCCTGGCCAGTATCTTTTTAGGAATATGTGTTGTTGCCATGATAACAAAGTTAAGCAAACAGGTCTGGCTTAAAAACAGGCTCGGCTCTTTTTTTGGATGCCTGTTCGTAGGCATAGGCCAGGGCAATGATGTCCGCTTCTTTATAAGCCGTACTGAAAAACGAAAGGCCCACCGGCAATTCATGTACTTTACCCATGGGTACGGTTATATGCGGATAGCCGGCTTTAGCGGCAGGTCCCGAGAATGAAAAGCCATTGTCATAATCGCCGTTAACCAGGTCGATGCAAATTGCAGGTCCGTTGGTTGGACCGATGATGGCATCCAGTTTATTATCTGTCAGTATTTTATCAATGGCTTTGCGTGTGCCATCGCTGGTTTGTTTCAGGGCGTCAAGGTACTCTTTGCTGTTCAGATCGCCTTTGCTTTGGGCCAGTTCCAGCGTTTCTTGTTTAAAAAAGGGCATGGTTTTGGCTTCGTTCTGTTTGTTAAAAGCAATCACATCGGCCAGTGTTTTCATTTTACTGTTGGCGGTACTCAGATACTTATTAACGCCATCTTTAAACTCATATAGTAGTACGGTAAATTCACCTCGGCTAATGTCTTTCAGCGCTTTGTTTAGTTCCACTTCAACAATAGTGGCACCTTTGGCTCTCAGCGTATTGATGGCATCTTTCAACAAAGCAACCATTGCAGGGTTGCCTTCCAGTGCCGATTTCTCTACTCCAAGACGTTTACCTTTCAGCCCGTTTGCGTCCAGAAATTTAGTGTAATCTGCCGCTGCTTTTCCCTTACTGGCAAGGGTGTAACTGTCCTGTGCGTCGATACCGGCCAGTACACCTAAAACAATAGCGGCATCCTTAACGGTGCGCGCCATTGGTCCGGCAGTATCTTGTGTTTTGGATATGGGGATGATGCCCGATCGGCTCCACAGGCCTACGGTAGGTTTAATGCCCACCAGGCCATTGACCGATGAGGGTGATACAATAGAGCCATCAGTTTCGGTACCGATAGCAACAGTACATAAATTAGCTGCCGCCGCCGATCCGGAACCAGCGCTTGAGCCACTGGGATTACGATCCAATATATAAGGACATTTGGTTTGCCCACCGCGACTGCTCCAGGCACTGGTGGAGTGTGTGGATCGGAAATTGGCCCATTCGCTTAAATTGGTTTTGCCCAGTATAACCGCGCCCGCTTCGCGCAATTTGTGCACAATGAAGGCGTCCTGTTTGGCAAAGTTATCAGCCAATGCCAGCGCACCGGCTGTGGTGTGCATATTATCGCCGGTATTGATATTGTCTTTAATGAGTACCGGTATGCCATGCAATGGGCCACGCACTTTGCCCTGTGCACGTTCTTTATCCATGGCATCGGCCATATTCAACGCATCTTTGTTGAGCTCGATGACCGAGTTGAGCTTTGGCCCGTTCTTATCTATTTTGTCAATACGTTTCAGGTAGAGTTCGGTAATAAGGCGCGAGGTATATTCCTTGGCCTGCATTTTTTGCTGCAGATAGGAAATGGTAACTTCTGAGAGTTCAAACAGATCGTCTTTGTTATCGGCAGTATCATCGGCCTTTTTTTCTTCCGCTGGCTGACTGCATGACGCGGCTACTAAAGTTGATAAAGTTAAACCTGCTAATGAGCCTGTTTTCAGGAAGTTTCTTCTGTGCATAACCGGTGAGATTTTAAGCTATTACAAATAACAAAATATTTGGCTAATTAAAAATAGCAAGCTTGGTTATTACCCATTTGTATGTACAACGTTACATCCATCCCAATTTTCCGGGTGGTGTCAACTCACCCTGTCATCGCTATGCCCAACATCCCTCTCTTCGCCTGTGGCGTAAAGAGGGATCCAAATTTTTTTTATGGGTATTTTCCCAACCCTCTTTCCGCCCGTAGGCGAAGAGAGGGTCACCCAGCGAAGCGTAGGTGGGGAGTCGATACTACGTTAGCCCGTCTATACACCAAACTCTTATCTTTTATAATATACCACCAACGATGCTTTGGCTATCACATTTTGATTAAGCATAAAGCCGGCTAAGGCAGCCGAAGCTTTATTATCCACCCCAAGCTTCGTTGATTTCAAGGCATAAACCGTGATCACGTAGCCATGAGGCGCATCATTTTCCGGCGGGCATGGGCCGCCATAACCAGTAACACCAAAATCAGTAATTCCCTGTATAGTGCCGGCCGGTGCTATTCCTGCCGATGGGTTGCCTGCGCCCTGTTTTAGTTCATGTACGCTGGCCGGGATATCAAAAATAATCCAGTGCCACCAGCCGCTGCCCGTAGGCGCCTGCGGGTCATAAATAGTTACCGCGAAACTTTGTGTACCTGCTGGCGCATTCTGCCATTCCAGTTGAGGCGATTTGTTGCCGCCGCTGCAACCAAATGTATTAGCGATAAATTGATTGGTGAACTGGCCACCTAAATCGGTGCTTTTAAGGGTAAAGGTTTGTGCATTAGCGATTAAACCAAGGCTTATAGCCAGCACAAATAAGAAGAATGTTTTCATGATCTTTCGGATAATATTTATTTATCCAAAATTGTGGGTGATTGATGCTTTGAAGTTATTGATATGGGCTCAAAAACTATTGAAAACAGCTCATAAAAAGGGCGTGAAAGAGACGCATGTAATGCGTCTCTACATTTGCTTTTATTGTAGAGACACATCACATGTGTCTCCCGTAATATTTTTATTGCGCGCCGAGCTGATACTGTTTAGGGCTTACGCCGAACTTCTTTTTAAAGGCCGACGAAAAATTCGACAAGTTATCATAACCCAGGTCAAGGTATAACGAAGTTGCGTTCTTACCTTGCGATAATTCCTGCCGGGCTACCTCCAGTTTGCGTTCGCGGATGTATTTGCCGGGAGCAATGTGGTAAGCTTTTTCAAAATCGCGTTTAAAAGATGCCAGGCTTTTATGAGCCAGGAAGGCCAGTTCCTCGAGGGTAAGGTTATTGAAGAGATTGTTCTCCACTACATTTTTTAATTGCATGGCAGGCGAAGGGGCATTGCTTTGTAACAAAGCAATCAATTGCGTCCGGTGGCTTTGCAGTAAAATTAGCAACAGCTCTTCCACCTTGTTTACGGCCAATTCATAGGGTAAATTTTGCCCATCGTGTATCAAGGCCTGCAGACTTTTAATATAACCGGCCAGATAATTGGTTTGTCTGAACTTAATATAATCAGGAGCGGCCGAAGTCTTGGTATTTAGCTGATATTTATTTAAGAAATTAATAGCCACGCTTGTCGGAAAAAACACCAGGATGCTGCTATACTGATGTTCATTGAGTGTATGCTCGGCCATAATGGAATTACCTTGAGGTAAAACAATGCCTTCGCCAGTATGTACTACCGTATTATCAGCCGGACGATAGACTGCCTTTTCGCCATTGATCACAAAGCTAATGGCATAACAGTTAAATACCACCCGAACATTTTTAAAGCTGTCCTGTTCCTGATAATGTACAAACGAAATATTACCCGCAGTGATCTTGCTCTGGTTTTCGGTAGCCTCGGGTATATAAATGTTGGTCATGCCTAACAGGGATATTTTTATTTCTTTTTAACCAGGATGGTACGCGCCAGCTTATCGGTGCCATCTACCTTACCGGTATATCGAAGCCCTAATATACTTTTTACCAGGTTAAAAACCGCTACGTTCTCAAACGATGGAATGGTTGTATTCTTTTTAAAGGCAGGTCCCCAGGCCAGGAAGGTGGCGTGCATATCTTTAACCAGAGTTGGATCATATCCGTGCCAGCCCAGGTTTATTTTTCTTTTAGATAAGTTAAATACTTTGGGGTAATGGGGTATCAGCAATATATCACCAATGCGGTTATGCCAGTCATCGGTTTGGCCATAATGTAATCTGGCCGGTACGTAGGTTTTAAGATACACGTCGTAATCAACTGCTTGTTGTTTTAACTGTTTGTAGGTGCTGTCGATATCGGTTTTGTTTTTGGCATACAATTCTACCAGGATACCATCGCCTGAAACTACAAATTTTGAGGTATCAATAGCCGCGGGAATACCGATGGGGTGTTCCTTATCTACATAGGTCATGCCGTGGTCTGATACAAAAATAAAGTTTGCTTTAATACCGGTGGCTTTTACAGCTTTATTCAGCTCATTAACCGCGGAATCAACAAAGTGTACTTCATGGGCTGTTTCCGGCGCGTCAGGGCCATACATGTGCCCCGCATGATCAACCTGCGGAAAGTAGAAGGTGATCAGGTGCGGGCGTTCGGCCGGCGGTAGTTTTAACCACTTTACCACAGCATCTATACGGTCATGGATAGTTATCTTTTCGTTATAGGTATAATAATAGGTAGGACGAACGTTCTGTATAGCTGCCTCCGAAGCTACCCAGTAAAAACTGGCCGAAAGCATACGCTGCTGCTCGGCCAATACCCATAGTGGCGAGCCATAATACCAGGAACCATCAGCTACTTTGGCTTTCGCGCCCATATAATAGGAATCATGCCGGTCACGATCATAAAAAGCATTATTGACCAGGCCTGAATGCGAAGGATATAAACCGCTAACCAAAGCATAATGGTTAGGAAAAGTAACTGAAGGATAGGAAGGGATCATAGATGATGCACTAACACCCTCCTTACTTAAAGCAAGCAAATGGGTAGCCTGGTACTTTTTGGCGTAATCATATCTAAAACCATCCGCCGAAATAAGGATTACGTATGGTTTACTTTGCTGTTTAACGCTATTTTTACGACCAGGAATGATTTTCTGAACCGTATCTGCCTGGCCAAATGCTATTATCGCTTGCAAAAAGACTGTAATAAAGAGGATGAGTTTTTTCATAGATAACGATATGCGCAAATTTATGCAAATAGCATTATCGTTTTGATATGATTGGGTTAAATTACCTCCCTCACAGTCAGGAGGGAGGTAGATTAATCCCTCTTATTTACGTTTTAAAGCCTCAGCTATCGCTTTCTCGGCCAGCGGTTCCATTACTTTGTAACCAGCCAGATTGGGGTGTACGCCATCGCCTGATAATGATTTAGGCAAACCCTTGCGTTCATCGGCCATTGCCGAAAAGTAATCAAGATATACCATGTGATTTTTGTCGGCAAAGTCTTTGATCATGGCATTCAGGCGCACTGCTTTTTCGGCAGGTTCCATTCCGGGGCGCCATGGAAAGTCAAATGCCGGCAATACCGACGATAGAACTACCTTAATACCAGCCGCTTTAGCCAACAGCGCCATGGATTGTATATTGCCAAAAACATCTTCCAGCTTTATAGGGCCATTATTTTCTGCAATATCATTGATGCCTGCCAGTATCACTACCACACCGGGTTTTAGGTTGATTACATCATCACGAAAACGCACCAGCATCTGGGTAGTGGTTTGCCCGCTGATGCCCCGGTCATAATATGGCTTACCGGCAAAAAATGCAGAGTCACTCCTGATCCAGAAATCAGTGATTGAGTCGCCCATGTAAACAACACTTTTAGGGTTAGTCCCCTGTGCAATTACTTTTGCGTTATCGGCCGCATAGCGTTTAATGTTGGCCCAGTCTTTATGAAACTGTTCATCATATTTTTTGCGATTGGCTTCTGCTTGTTCTTGTTTTTCCTGTGGTGATTTGGCTTTTGGATCTATCGGTTTTAAAAAGCCTTTAAGACCCAGCCAGTCGTTAAAACGTTCAATCCAGGTATCTGTGGGAATGTTTTGTTTTCGCATACCAAAACCATGGCTCCCTTTGGCATACAAATGCAATTCGGCGCTATGTTTTGAAGCAAGCCATTTGGAATATAAGTCGACACTATGCGGAGCGAGGTTCAGGTTATCGTCTGTAGCCGCGGTCAGGAACAAGGGTGGTGCATCATCCGGGATGGGGGATTGCAATGCCGGTGGAAAATAAGGGTAAATTGGCGCTACAAAATCGGGTTTATTGGCAGGCGTATATTTATAAGCAGATGCCGCGGCTAAAGTTCCTCCTGCCGAGAAACCCATAATACCTATACGCGATGGTGACAAGCCATATTCCACAGCATGCTCCCGCACATAAGTAATGGCTTGTCTGGCATCAGCAATACATAAAGGGATTATTTTACTTATTTTTTGTTCAAAACCTTTTTTAGCCATGTTTGTGGCGAGCTCTTTCATTGGGTCGTCTGTAAAACTTTGCGTTAACCGGTATTTTAATACAAAGGCGGCTACACCATGCTGATTAAGCCATTTGGCAACATCGTTACCTTCACTGTTGATAGATAATACCTCGAAACCACCGCCGGGACAAATAATAACAGCCGTGCCTGTGGCAATCGCCGGATCGGGTAAAAATGCCTCCAGAGAAGGATGCACCACATTGTAAACCAACTTTACATTAAATAACTTATTTTCACTTTCGCCTTCAGTCCAATTCCAGTTTTCGGAACCTGGAGCCGCGCCTTGGTACAACTGGATAATTTTTTGCTGTGCTTGTGCTGTTGTTATAAAAATAAACAGCCCTATAATCATTAATTTCAGCTTCATATAATTGGTATAATTGATAGCTAAATGTAACGCTAATTACAATATTATAAAAGCATTTAGCACAGATGAATAATTCTCCTGTTTATTGTGTAATAATCAGGATACTTAACGGATATGACTACTATACTGAAAATGTTTTCGTTATATTCATAAAACTGATTTTTTTGATGTTATGGTACCCGGTAAAATAAGCAAGCTGTTCTTTCCTGCCATAATTATGTTATTGCTGCTGTCATGCAGCAAACAGCCCAAGATTTTTGAGAGTAATTGTAACGATGGGATAACTTTTAAAAAAATTGAGTTTACTGAATTGGTAAATCATCTTAAAAGTTATAACGGTCAGTATGTAGAAGTTACCGGGAAATATGTGGAGGGTGTTGAGCAATCGGCATTATTAAATGATAGTCTTTTTGCAGATCATTCCTTAAATAAAGCGTTATGGGTTGATTTTAGCCAGGAGTGCCCATTGTACCTAACCGGAACACGAGAGGGATTATTTCAATATAACAATGGCACATTTACCCGGATCAATAAAAGGTTTATTACCATAAAGGGTAAAATTAATACGCATAATACAGGGTACTTAAACAAATATAAAGGTGCAATAGAGAGGGTGAGCTTTATTAAGCTATAATCTTATTTGTAAATTTTATTAAGTTTTGATAAATTAAATAACTAATTATAAATTTGCAGGTAGTTTTTGTTAAATTATAATTAAAAAAATACTGTCTGTTTAAAACATTAGTTAATAACTATTGTTCTATCGTTACTAAGTATCGCAAAAACAGTAATTATTATAAAACTGGAGGTTAAAAAGAAATATATAATCTGTTACTATCAACAAAGGTTTTAAGCATATTAATGGTGATATGCTCAGCGTTATTGGGTAAGTTTAGATCGGGTAAGCTAAGAAAGCCTTCAATTTCCTGCAGGGTTTCTGAATTTACAGAGGCAAAAGCCATTGACCAGTCTGGAAAGTTTCTTTTTTTAGTAGTTCCGGAAGCAAGTTTAATGATGTTTTTGTGCCTTGCATCCAGTTCAATGGTTTGGTAAATGAGCTCAACAGAACTTTTTTCACCTTCCAGAACCTGCATGAATGTACCCTGACAATAGAGCAGCATACCCGTGATCTTATTTTTTTTATTTTTAGCACGAGCAACTCTCAACAAATCTAAAAGTTCTTCTTCGCTCATCAGCCTTTGGGCTGTGCTTACGTAAACAATATATTCCATTTAATAGGGGCTTGCTATCCGTATCAAGTACACATTATGTACCCAAACGGATGCTTACAAATATTGTTTTTTTTTGTGCGAAAATTGTCTTATTTCCTGTTTATTTATTGTAAATTCTTAAACACCAGCGGTGTTACCCTGAGGAGTTAAATAATGAGTTTCAGACCATCGTAAGCCAGCTCAATATTCCCTGGTAATTCTTTGGATACGTCGAAATGAGTACCTAAACGATGGCTGATATGCGTAAGATAAGTCATGTCGGCACCAACCTCATTGGCAAAATTTATAGCTTCTTCAAGCGTAAAATGTGATATATGGCTTTGTTTTTGCAGCGCATTGATCACCAGTGTTTTTGTTCCTTTTATTTTTTCTTTTTCACTTTCCGGTACGGTTTTGGCATCCGTAATATAAGTGAAATCATTTACCCTAAAACCCAGTATAGGCAGCTTATAGTGGAGCACCTCAATAGGTGTAAAAATATTGTTACCAATTGAAAATGGAAGCAGGTTGATAGGGTGCACTACTACCTGTGGAATACCGGGGTATCCCGTTCCGTCAAAAACATACGGAAACTCACGTACCAGGGCTTTTTGTACTCTTTGATCTGCGTAAATATCAATCGGGCTGTTTTGCTTGTAGTTAAATGCCCTGATATCATCCATGCCGGCAATATGATCTTTATGTTCGTGAGTAAACACAATGGCATCCAGATGTTTTACTCCTGCCCGCAACATTTGGTATCTGAAATCGGGGCCCGAATCAACTACGATAGTTTTATCTTCAGTTTCTATTAAAATGGAAGTCCTTAACCTGTTATCACGAGCATCGGTTGATGTACATACCTCACAGCCGCAGGCAATAACAGGGACACCCTGTGAAGTTCCGGTTCCTAAAAATGTTATGGTCACAGCTGCAATTTAGTTTGTTTGATCTCCTGCAAAAATGCAACCTGTTTTTCATCAAGCAGTTTGTAATCTACCTCAAGTTCCCGAAGCAATTCAACAATGGCTAATATTTTACTTTCCAGGTTCGAGAAACGGTTAACAATTACCATACGGCTGTTGAGTAACAAGCAGGAGCCTGTTTTAAAATTGCCTTTTTCATACCGCACCTTGTACCCAGCCGATTTGAGCAGCATTTCCAGTTTTTCAAGCGTATGGTTGGTAGCGGGTAGCATTAATTCCAAAATTAACAAAACTAAGTGTAAATGCGCTTTGAATCCTGGGAATTTTGAAAAACTGACTTTGGGATTGCCAGGCTAAAAGCCGGTATCTGTAACTTACATATTCACGTATCGACCTAATCATGACCGGTTGAGGGCTGCCGCACCATGCGGTATTTGCCCGATTTAATGAGCTTCTGCTGTTCGGGCGAAAAGGATTCGCGGCCGCCAAAATCCTGTACCCAGTAATTCCGGTACATGGCAACACCTACTTCTTTAAAATCGGGATTCATCAGGTTTTTGCAATGACCTTCACTCTTAAACCAACCGTCCATCACTTCGGCAATGCTTTGTTGCCCGGCAGCTATATTTTCGCCAATAGCAAAACTTTTGTATCCCTTGAATTTGTAGCCGGCGGCAACTATGCGATCCTCCATGCTGCGGCCATCCCTGCTGTTATGATCAAAATAATTTTGCCTGGCCATATCTTTAGCGTGGCCCTCAGCAGCATCCTGTAAGTCATCATTCCAGGTTAGCGGCGGGGCAGGAGGGTAATATTTCACGCCGCAGTTACAGCCTTTTTGCCTGGTTAAGTTTATACGGTATAAAAACTCATTTTTAAATTGCCTGCTTTGGCCATAAGCGGTATAAAATGTAAGCAAGGCTGCAAAAGTAAAAATAGTTTTAATGATCAGTTTCCTCATATCATCTGTATGACAATTTTCCCGGCAGCGGGTTTAATTAAAATATCCCGGCGATATATGCAACGTTATGATCGTGGTTTTCTTATGCGCAATTGCCATTTAACGCGTTTGCTGCGTATTGAATAAACGATAACGGCAATAGCGATCAGAGCAAGCGCTATTACCAATACTATAATGAGGCTATGCGTTTGACGGAGCCTGTTTTGGAGGGCTTCTTTTTGCTTGAGGTAGGCGCTTTCTTGCTGGAGGCGAGTACTTTTTTTTTGACGATGATAGAGTCTTGTTTTTTGATCCGGAGGGAGTCCTGGGTATTGACGCGTGCCAAGCGGTCAATTTCAGCCTGGTGTATACTGTCATCAATCTCCTCATGCCGCTTAATAGCCAAAGCTGCCTTATCAAAATCTTTCATCTGGCGAAATAGCCCGGCATAACCAACCTGTACCGCCGATTCTTTCTGGGGATCTTTGTTTTTAACCGATAATGTCAGGGCCTCATTCAGATCGCGCATGGCCCATTTATAATCTTTCATATCGGCCTTTATCGCCGAAAGTTCAATTAACGAAGTAATAATATTGGGTACATCTTTTTTCTGACGGGATATGGCGTTTGACTGCAAAATGAACCACTTGGCCTGAATATACCTGTATTGCTGACGATAAATTTTTGCCAGATTATTATAGCAGGTGCGTAAACCCAGCGTGTCTGAAATGTTTGAGAAATTGTGGAGGGCCAGCATGGTATAGTTTAACGCTTCTAGCTGGTTATAATACCTGAACCGCCTGCTGGTGATCGTATCGTTTTTTAACAAATACTGGTTCGCGATCTCCACATATATAGGACCTTTTAGCGAATCTTTGGTAACCTGTAATTTTTGTTTCAGGCTATCCAGGTCATGCGCTTGCGCTGATAATTCTAATCCGGCGAGGAGTATAAAAAGGCAGGTAATCAGTTTCTTCATGTAAGGATTATCGTATCAACAGTTTATTTGAATAATAACCTGTCAAATAGTGTGCCTGTTTACTGTTTGTTAATCTAAATACTGATGATATTAAGCGATTTGCAATTTTTTATACCCAAAAGATATTTTTGTAATACAGTTTAAACCTGGATATCACCAGGCAACAAGGATTGTCTTATGGCAAATCAGAGATGGTATAGTAAATAGTACAATGATTTACAGAATAACCTGCTCGTATTTATCAATGGAGGTTTGCATCCATTTTACTTTGGCCATCAACAGGTTAAACAGGGATATGCCCAATACAGCTGTAGTAATACCCGCCAATACATCCAATACATAATGATGACTTGCATACACAGCGGTAAACCAAATACCCAGCATTACAATGGCAAAAAAGATGCTGGCCACTTTGTACCGGTTTTTTATACCATAGTACAATACAATAACCGGGTAGGAGGAGTGAAGCGATGGCATAGCCGCGAAAACATTGGAACCTTTGGTATAGATAGATTTGAAGATACCCGCATGAAAATAAGCATCGAACTTAGCCAAACCGGCAACATTACCCGCAGTTAGCGGTGTAAAATGAAAACCGTAATATTGAACATACCATGGCGGTGCAGCAGGATAAGTGTAATAGATAACGAATCCAAGCAGATTCACCAATACAAAGGTGAGGGAGAAATACAAAAACTGCCGTTTATTTTTGAAGAATAAAAATGCGGCAAAACCCAATGGCACGGGTATCCAGCAGAGATAAAATAAACCGGCTACCACGTCTATAAACGTAGTGCCGTGAATGCGCAAATATTCATTGGGGGTTAACAGTTTGCCATGGTCATGTATCCCGAAAATGTGCTTTTCAAAATTATACAGATCGGCAATATGAACGGATGTATAATGGTAGTTTGGAAAAGCCTTCATGTAATCAAATATGATCCAGTATACAATGAATATACTGAAGCCTAATATGAACTTACGGGTAACTCCTGACAGGTAAAATAGTGAATTAAATATGGCTACGAGTACCAGCTCTGATGAGTTATAGCCAATAAGGAAGTAGGAGATAATAAGATATGCTATTGAAAGAAGTGTAACAACCAGTACTGATTTACCATTTACGGCTACACTGTTTTGCCCGGTACTATCCACACCTATTTCTTTAAAAAACCTGAACGGAATATTTTATCCCAAAGCGGTGAGCTCACACCATAACCCTTTTCTGGATCCTGGTAATGATGCAGCATGTGGTGTTGTTTTATTTTTTTGAAAAGACCGCTTTTGAAGTTAAAATGATGCATAGCATAATGCGATATATCATAAAACAGGTAGCCTAATATAAAACCCGGGAAAAAGCCAAATATGTAATTTACCGGCAACAAAGCTTTAAACAAAAAGTAAAACCCGGTAGCCAGTGGAATGCTTAATGATGGCGGCAATACCAAACGTTTGGCATCGCTGGGGTAATCATGGTGTACGCCATGCATAATAAAATGTAACCGTTGTGCCCACTTCCAGTTTTCGTTTGGCTGATAATGGAAAACAAAACGGTGCATAATGTATTCAACAATGGTCCAGATAAATAAGCCTGCTAAAAACAAGCCGGTGTACAGTAAAAAGTTTATGCCAGCCTCAAAAAAAGCTTCGTAGGTACATGCCAGAATAACGGGTACAAAAATATACAGGGGTACGGTGTAGTGTACCTTTGATAAACCTTCTAAAAAGTCGCTTTTAAACATTCTCACAGACTCCTGAGAATTGGAGACATAATTTTTCTTCATAGCATATCAGGTTTTAAAATTTTAACGATTTCTCTGCCTGTTATTGTCTTTTAATAATAATATATAAGTTAGCACAACTTAACCCTGTTCAATTTTAATAAAGATTTACTATTATGTAAACACCTTTATTTAAAGGTTACGAAGATATGATATTTTAATTATTGAATTAGTGATCTCTTTTGATTTCAACTAACCTAATTGCCAACTTAGTTTTAATTCAGTAATTCGATAATTCAGTAACTCAATAATTGGTTACTTCCTTTCTGCTTCAATTAAAGCTCTTTTAGCTTCTCTTAGTCTGTTAAACGCGGTAATATTAGTAAGCACCGCCAATATTACCAATGGAATGGTGAATATGGATATGGTTTCAAACACGTGAAACTTAATGCCGGGTATAAACAATTTATAGTTACCGCCAATATACTGCGCCACTATACCACTTAAAGCGGCACATAAACCAATGGTTACTACACGCTCGGGTCTTTGCATTAACCCACCTTTTACTTCTACGCCTAAACCTTCGGCACGAGCCCTTACATAACTAACCATCATGGAACCTATCAGCGCAATGAAGGCAGCTATCGAGCTTACAAAATAATGATGGGCAACCAGGTAATAACAGATGCCAAGGAACATGATCAGCTCGCTGTAACGGTCAAGTACAGAGTCATACAAAGCGCCAAAGGTTGATTTCATGTTGCCTAAACGGGCTACTTGTCCATCGAGCATATCAAACAGGCCAGCAAACAATATTAAACCACCGGCCCAGCCTACATAACTCAGGTCGCCCCGGTTACCTTCTTCGGCGCCTAATATAAATATGGCAGCCACACCTACATTTAACACAAAACCAATTGAAGTAACCGCGTTGGGGGTTAACCCAACCTTGATAAGAATTTTTACAAAGGGATCAATAACCTTGTAAATACCTAACTGTAGGTTTGTTCTTATGGATGTTTGCTGTTCCATTTTCTTTGTAATTATTTTGCTATACAAAATTAAAAATCAAATTTAACACGTACACGGATACCATCACGCGGTACATCCGGATGGTCTAAATAATTAAATCGCCTCACGTAATCAACCCGTATAAATTTAAATATATTTTCAACACCAACACTACCCTCCACATAAGGTGTTTTACCCAGTGCATAGGTAATCGGTAAACCATTGGCATCAACAGGCAATTGATATAATGACGGATGAATGGATGGATTGTTTTTATCACTTAAACCACCGTATAATATTTTTGCCGAAAATGTTTCGCGCCATTTTAATCTCTTTAACAAAGGTATTTTATTGAAAAAGAAACCGCCAAAGTGATGGTCTATCCTGAAACTCGCGTACTTATCACTGGCAAACTCCAAAAAGTTCATCAGGTTATAGGAGTCGATGTCATAGGCATACGTTTGGTTGGCCTGGTGAATAGTTAACAATGGAAATGGTACCTGACCAAATATTTTGCCAGCAGAAATACTTAGGTCCGAATATCCTAATTGCGACAGGTATAAACGTTTGTCGACCCTGAAATCAAGTTTTTGATAGTTATACTCGCCATTAAATAAACCTTTAACGCCAGTGGTATAATCCAATTCAAGGGTAGGGTACGGGTTAGGAATAGGTATACGGTAAATTTTACCCTGGTAAAATTCCTCATGCGGCGCCCAGCGGATAGTTCCTGTAAGCTCGGTGGTGGTTAAAGCGTTTATCACATTCGGCTGCCCGTTTACCACATTATTAAAATATAGCGATCCGGCAGGTGCCTGTTTCCAGTTTTTAAATCCAGCGGCGAACGATAAGTGATTCTCCAGCTCATGTACGTAATCTAACCTGTAATAATCATTATACAGGTACTTGTCATTTGTGCCACGTTTAAATGATAGCAAGAAGTTATCCTCCTGCACAAATTGAAGATTTGCACCCGGTATTTTAGTGTCTTTTTGATAACTGGCCCTGATATAGTTTTGAGGGAATTTATAAATGGATTTATTATTAAGTGAGTAAGTAGCACTTAAAAAGTATTTCCATTTCTCGTCTTTAAAACCATACGCGGCATACGTTTCAAAATAATAGCGTTTGCTTAGCTCTGGTGTGGTACGACCGCCAAGTCTCAAGCGCAGACCTTCCACCGGGTTAAAGCTATAGAATGTGTTAGCCGGGCCAATTTCAAATTTGCCAAACCCTTTATAACCGGCAAGCAATAGTGTCGCGATATCCACTGTGCGCTTGTACGATGGCATATTCCTTAAACTATCTACATTCTTGTATACTTTTGATTCAGCAGTGGTAAGAGTATCCAGGCGATTCTTCTCCCAGAATGATGCAGGCCGGGTTTTAGCCTCGTCTTGCGATTCTTCCGATTGCTTGGTATAGGCGGTATCCGGTCGGGGATGGTTAACTATATAGTTTTTGTAGGTGATGGTACGCATACCCAACAGCCCACTTTTACCCTCCTTTTTGGTGGCCCCAAACTCGGCTATGGTATTACTGCGGCTCAGGTGATAACGGTTATCGGGGTTCTGTTCAAAGTCAAGATCAACCTCCATAGAGCGTATAAAGTTGATATTGATGTGTTTGTTGATCTTCAATACCGCTTTTTGAACAGCATAGTTACCATCAAGGGTAATGTATATCATGCCTTCAAAAAGCACGTCGTTACTATTACGAGGTGTAAAGCTCAGTTCAACCAATTTTTGATTCTTGGCGTCGGTAATGGTATCGGTAATAAAGAATTTGTAATAGTTGGGAGAATTGTTGGATATCGGGCTTAAAAATTGACTGGTGATCAAAAATATATCATTGTCATAAATATCCACGTTATTATAAAGGTGTTTAAAATATTGTTTAACACCTTCATTATCAACTGCAGGGCCAAAGTTTACACCGCGCTGCCCTAACACAACTTCGCGTTTCTTTTCGGGGTTTTTGCGATAGTAGTTTTGTGATAGTTTTTCGTCCAGATAAACCGGCAATATCGATTTTCCAGGTAAAATGGTACTGTCGCGGTTATCGATGATGAACTTATATTTTCTAAAAAATTTCCTGTCTGAAAACGCTGCCGATACGTTGATAAACCCGAACATCATTTTATCATATTCGCGGTATTCTACATAATCATAAGCTTCGGGGCGGTTTTTAGGTTTGTTTTCGATAACCTGGCGTATCAGTTCAACCGCGGGATTGTCTTTATTACGATATTTAGGTTTCTTTCCGGATTTTACAACCACTTCATTCAATTGCTTGGCCGAAGGGAAAAGCTTTACGTTAATTACCTGCTCTTTACCTGGTTCAACAGGTAAAAAAGCGTCTTTATAACCCAAAAAAGAAATTTTTATTTGTTTGAGTGTAGCGTTTGTGGTCGAAAGTCGGTATTTACCATTATTATCGGTAGCAACGCCAGTAGAAGTACCCGGGAATGATACAACAACATAAGGAAGGGTTTGTCTGTTGCTGGCATCAGTAACCGTACCCGTTATAACGGTGGTTTGCGCAAATAATGAGGAAGCAGAAAAAAAGAGTATTAAAAAAAATAAACTTTTATAAAAATTTTTAAAATCCATGTACTTTATGCAATTATGCAAATACAAACTCTTTGTTTAATCCTTTATCCTTTATTATCCGTTTTAACTATCCAAACTATTTTGAATAAGGATAGTCAATTATTATTATAATAAAGCACAAATCCTTATCATCATATCAATTAAACTGATATTTCTTATCTCCCTTATCTATCGGCACGGCAGAATAGTTAATCCAACGCTTATTTGCATTGGCATAGCTATCCCGTTAGCTTGTAATTGCGCTTCAAAGGTAGAAAAATTTATTACAGACTAATGTGGTCAAAAAGTCAAATATTCCCCATAGAAAGCGTTTAAACCACGTTTATCTGTTAAATATTACCGTTAAATTATATTACACTGAGAACGGCACTCTGTCTTATATATTATAGGCCTTTTATAGGTTGTTTGTTTTATTTTTTACGTAAAGTATTGAATCTTAGATTGCTTTTGGAACTGGTAGGCATCGGGTGTTATCAAATGCAATAATGTTTAACCAGATGATAACAAAGATTTTACACAATCAATAATGAGGCTTTAAACCTTAATAGGTGAAGGATTAGCTAATCAGGAACAATTATAAGCAAAAAAATAACCAGTTGTATACAGGTTAGTCTGTAAAACAACTGGTTTTAAAAGATTTGTTAGCTGTTATTATGCCTCGGCGTAAGCCTCTTCATAATAATCTAAACCAAGATGAGTGATCAGATCTTCGCCCATCATGTAACGTAAGGTATTTTCTAACTTAATGAGCTGTTTAAATATATCATTCTCTGGACGCAGGCCTTCGGCTGTTTGTGGCGATTTCAGGTAAAATGACAGCCATTCCTGGATCCCGCTCATATTAGCACGTTTGGCCAGATCACAGAATAAAGCGAGGTCAAGCGCGATAGGGGCAGCCAGAATAGAATCGCGGCAAAGAAAGTTGATCTTGATCTGCATTTTGTAACCCAGCCAGCCAAAAATATCAATGTTATCCCAGCTTTCTTTGTTATCACCGTGAGGTGGATAATAGTTGATCCGGATCTTGTGATAGATCTCCCCATAAAGCTCCTTGTTTTCTTCGGGCTTAAAAATATCTTCCAGTACACCTAACTTTGATACTTCCTTGGTTTTAAAATTGTCCGGATCGTCAAGAACCAGGCCGTCACGGTTACCTAATATATTGGTAGAGAACCAGCCGTGTACACCTAATGAACGCGCGGCCAGGCCTGGAGCCAGGATGGTTTTCATCAAGGTTTGACCTGTTTTGAAATCTTTACCGGCAATTGGGGTTTGGGTTTCTTTTGAAAGCTCGATCAGTGCAGGGATATCAACAGTTAGGTTGGGGGCGCCATTGGCAAACGGTACACCTAATTTTAAAGCCGCGTAAGCGTATATCATACTTGGCGCTATTAATTTATCATCATCAAGCAAAGCCTGCTCAAAAGCAGCCAATGTTTGGTGAATGGCCGATGCTTCATAGTAGATCTCGGTTGATCCGCACCAAACCAAAACAACCCTGTCCAATCCGTTTTGCTCTTTAAAGTTTTTAATATCTTCCATAACCTGCTGGGCAAGCTCGTAACGGGTACCTTGTTTTACGTGTGTACCGTTCAGGTTTTTAGCGTAGTTTTTATCAAACGCGGCTTTCATCGGTTTAATGGATTCCAGCTCCGCTTTTACTGAGTTTAACAATCCCGTTTCCAGCACTTTTGCATTGGCGGCCGCCTCGTATACGTTATCTTCATAAACGTCCCATCCGCCAAAAACAACATCTCCCAAATTGGCCAATGGTACAAAATCTTTAATTTTAGGGTTACGGTTCTCCGTTCTTTTACCTAAGCGGATATGCCCCATCTGGGTAAGCGAGCCTATGGGTTGTGAGATACCTTTTTTTACGGCCTCAACACCGGCAATCAGTGTAGTTGCCACAGCTCCTAAACCTGGGATAAGGATACCCAGTTTGCCTTCGGCGGGTGAAATTTTCATTTTTATTTACTTTTATTGTTAATTATTGGGTTAGCACGTTATGGGCCTTATGCCCTTTTTTTCTTTATTTTCTTGGTTTTTGCGCTTTTCGGCATTGCTTAAACGTTTAAGTAATGCCGAAAAGCATAAATTCCTCATTTGCTTATTCCGCGTCCAAAAATAACTTAAACGTTTAAGTTATAAAAGAAGGGAAACGAATTTTTCATTTTTATTACCATTATTTAATTTTGGATCAGAGCCATTTATTGGCCTTATACCAGGTTAGTGTTTCGACTAAACCCGTTTTTAGGTTATATACCGGATAAAAACCCAGGTCTGCTTTTGCACTTTCGTTGTCGCAATACCAGTTTACCGCCATAAGCTCATCTATCTTTTCAATATTCACAACGGCGGCTTTATTTCTCAAAGAACTTACTTTTTCTGATACAGCGGCTATTATTTTTACAAAATTTACAGGCAAATGAAATTTAAAGGTAGTTATACCCAATATTTCTTTGGTCAGATTGCCTAACTCGTACTTACTGTAAAAGTTTCCGTCGCTCAGGTTATAGGTTTGATGGTTGCCGCCGTATAATGCCTTCAGGGCCGCTTTGGCCACATCTTTTACATATATAAAGCTCAATTTTTGTTGGGCACTGCCAATGTAAGGCTCAATGCCTTTTACTACCTGTTTAAAAAAAATAAATATGCCGGTATCCCTTGGACCGTAAACGGCGGTGGGGCGCAGTATAGTATAATTTAAATTTTCAACTGTTCTTAACCGCTGTTCGGCCAGCAGTTTACTGCGACCATATGCGGTTACCGGAGCAGGAGGGGTTGCTTCGGTTATGACACCAGTTAAAGTTTTAAGCGGGCCTATTGCAGCTAAACTACCTATCAACACAAACTTTTGTAAATTTGGACAGGCGTTAGCCGCCGCTGTTGCCAGGTTGTAGGTATAAGTGGCGTTTATGGTATCATATTCGGCCTGCGAGCGGGCAGAAGTCACACCTGCCGCATGAATGATGTAGTCCGGCTTAATATCTGTAAGCTGTTGTTTTAATGTTGGCAGATCTTTATAATCAAGTTGCACATAATTGATATCAAATTGCTTTAGATGATCGATGTTACTGCTTTTGCGTACTGCCGCAAAAACTTCCAGACCCTGACCTAAAGCCTCTTCAATTAAATGATACCCAACAAAGCCGCTGGCGCCGGTTATTAAAACCCGTTGTTTCATATGGCCTTTTCGTAGAGCCTGTATTTTTTATATGGGTTGCCGTTTATGGCTTCTATGGCGCGGTTCACCATATCGTTATGTTCCAGGGTCCAGCCGGCTTCTGCCTGTTTCATGCCTTTACGTTTGTATTCTTTTATTATAGTGCCGTACAAGCAGGCTTCAATACCCATTTTGCGGTATCCATCAATAACTCCTAATGCGTATATACGCAAACTTTGTATTTTTTTCCGGCCAAAAAGTAATTTGAAAATGCCCGTTGGCAATAATTTGCCCCGTTTAATTTTCTTAAATATTTCATTGTAATTGGGCAGGGCCAAACCAAAGGCAACAATTTTGCCTTCCTGTTCTGCAACCAGTACAAAATCTTTATCAAGTATTAACTTCAGATCTTTGGCCAGGTAGTCAAACTCGTCATCGGTTAAGGGAACAAACCCTTCGTTATGATCCCAGGCGGAGTTATAAACTTCGCGTAGTTTGATAGATTCCTCTTTAAATTTTTTGAGGTTGATGGTACGGATAACGATATTGTTGCGCTTTAACCGCTCTTCCAATGCTGTTAATAAGCGAACTGATTTATCGTCGTAACTTTTATCGTCCCAATGCCAGGCAATAAGGTCAACATTCTTTATAAAGCCAAAGCCGTCTATCAGATCGGCATAATAGGGGGCATTATAGGTTTGCATTAAAAACGGAGGACTGTCAAAACCTTCTATTAATAAGCCGCATGGTTCGTTGGTTGAAAAATTAACAGGGCCTATCAATTTTTCGGTTACACCTTTTTGTTTAAGCCAATCGGTAACCGTATTAAAAAGTGTTGTTGCTACCTCTTTATCATTAATGCAATCAAAAAAGCCAAAAAAACCATCATTGGTGCTATTGAACTTGTTATGTGCATTATTGAGTATAGCTGCAATACGACCAACAATTTTGTCGCCATCATAAGCCAAAAAGGTTTGTACGGTGTTGTGCTTATGAAAGGGGTGTATAGTTAACAGATCACGCTGAGCTATGAACAATTCCGGAACGTAATTAGGGTCGTCCTGATACAAATCATGCGGAAAATCAATAAATGAAGCTAATTCTTTTTTAGAACTAACAGTTACAATTTTTATCATGAGTGGTGCTGTTTAAACCAAAAAGCGGAAAGTTTAAAGCAGAAAGCCTGAAATCTGGCTGCTCTTTTTAACTTTCCGCTTTTGGCTTTCTGCTTTTAAGCTTATTTAGATATTTTCTTTAACAGAAGCTGCAGATACACCAACTTCTTTAAACGCTTTTGAAAGTTTTTCAACCGCTTCGTCAATTTGAGCAAAGGTATGGGTAGCCATCAATGAAAAACGCAGTAATGATGAATCTGAAGGTACGGCTGGCGAAACCACCGGGTTAACAAATACGCCTGCAGCTTGCAGATATTTGGTTACGAGGAAGGTTTTTTCGTTATCACGTACATAGATAGGTAATATCGGGCTTTCGGTAGGACCGAGGTCAAAACCTTCTTCCAACAGCAGTTTTTGCGCGTAGTTGGTATTATCCCAAAGTTTCTGGATTCTTTCCGGTTCAGATTCGATAATATCCAAAGCTGCAATTACGCTGGCTACTGAGCCAGGAGGCATACTTGCGCTGAACATTAATGAACGGGCGCGGTGCTTGATATAATCAATCGTATCCTTATCAGCAGCAATAAAACCACCTAATGATGCCAGCGATTTGCTGAATGTACCCATGATCAGGTCAACATCATCGGTAAGGTTAAAGTGCGACGCGGTACCTGCACCTTTATGGCCGATAACACCCAAACTGTGCGCGTCGTCAACCATAATGTTGGCACCAAATTCGTCGGCCAGTTTAACTATCTCCGGCAATTTAACAATATCGCCCTCCATGCTGAATATACCATCAACAGCAATAACTTTTACAGCCTCTTCTGGAAGAATGCTCAGTTTACGCTGAAGATCGTCCATATCATTATGGGCGTATTTGATCACTTTTGAAAATGATAGCCTGCTGCCGTCAATGATAGAAGCATGATCATATTCATCTAATATAAGATAATCATTACGGCCTGTAATGCATGAAAGCACACCCAGGTTAACCTGGTAACCGGTGCTGAGCAAAACGGTAGCTTCTTTGCCAACATAGCTGGCAAGCCTGTTCTCTAACTCAATATGAATATCAAGTGTACCATTCAAAAACCGTGAACCGGCACAGCCTGTACCGTATTTGTCAATTGCCTTCTTTGAAGCTTCTTTAATCTTTGGGTGATTGGTTAGCCCTAAGTAGGAGTTGGAACCAAACATTAACACCCTTTTGTTATCTATTATTACTTCAGTGTCCTGAGCAGACTCAATAGGCCTGAAATAAGGATACAATCCCTTCTCCCGGAGCATATTTGCAACCTGGAACTCGGCGATTTTCCCATGTAGTTTTTTAACCATGTATTAACCCTGCTTAAATTTTGTGTAAAAATACCATGAATAAGCATATAACCTATATGGTAAATGTAATTTTTTAAAAAAATGCTTATTCTGATATTAAAATAACAAGAAGCATTCCAAATTATATCACGGCAAATTAATTAATTTTTTTATTTATTTCGCACCACAATTTTTCATTTTTTTGTAAAAAGCTCAAAAACGTATGATTTTGGCATGTTTTTATAAATTTTACGTAAAATTTTTGTTCCTGATTTTAATTTAGTAATATTAATCACATATTCGCACTTCCCCTGTATATATCGGCAAAAACTATGAGATTGATTTTTTGTTATTTTGGCTGATAATTAACGTCACCCATAGCCACCTTATGAAAAAAAATAAGTATTTAGTATTTTTCATTACAATTGTCTTAACATTAATTTTACATTCACCAACCTGGTCACAAACTGTTGCCGATAGTATTAACGGTCCTGTTTCATTAAAGCAGTGTGTTGAGTTCGCGCTCCGGAACCAACCCGCCGTACGCCAGGCTTCTATTGATGAGCAGATCAATGAAAAAGATATCAGGATAGGGCTTTCTGCCTGGCTGCCGCAGATCACAGGATCAGGTATATATAACTACTATTTTAAAGGAACTCCGCAGGCCGGGGCATCAGGGGCTAACTTCCCATCAAGCTCGGGCATCCGTAATTTGTCTACACTGGGGTTGCAGGCAAGCCAGGTTATTTATAATAACGATGTGTTACTGGCCGCTAAAACAGCCAAATATTCCCGTCAGTACTATAAACAGAACACACTCAGCAGTCAGATCAACGTAGTATCTGATGTGAGCAAAGCATTTTTTGATGTGCTGCTTTCTCAAAAACAGCTGAATATCACCAACGAGGACATCACCCGTTTGCAAAGAAGCCTGAAAGATGCCTATAACAGGTATCAGGCAGGCGTGTCTGACAAAACAGATTATAAGCAAGCTTCCATATCGCTAAACAATTCACTGGCTACACGCAAACAAACCGAAGAAGCTATTAAAAGTAAAACGGCTTATTTAAAACAGATCATGGGGATAGACGGATCAAAAAATCTGGATCTGGCCTATGATTCGTCACGGTATGAGCAGGCCGCCGTTATTGATACCAACCAGCAACTTGATTTCAATAACCGTATCGAATACCGTTTGTTGCAAACCAGCAAAGTATTGCAAAATATTAATGTGAATTATTACAGGTATGGGTTTTTACCCTCCTTATCCGCAGTAGGCAGTTATAACAGGGCTTATTTTAGTCATGATTTTTCGGATCTGTATGATAAGGCATATCCAACAGGTTATGCAGGGCTTACGCTAAGTATTCCCATTTTTCAGGGAACCAGGCGTTTACAAAATTTGAGTAAGGCCAAGCTGCAGGTTGAGCGTGTTGATCTGGATCTGGAAAACAGCAAAAATACCATCAATACCGAATATGTACAGGCATTGGCCAGTTACAAGAGTAATTACACCAGTTACCAGTTGATCAGGCAAAACGTTGACCTGGCTAAGGATGTATATAAAGTGGTAAGCCTGCAATACAGGGAAGGTGTTAAAACTTATTTAGATGTTATAGTTTCCCAGTCAGATCTGCGTACAGCCGAGTTAAACTATTATAACGCGCTGTTCCAATTGTTATCAAGCAAAATAGATCTTCAAAAGGCTTTGGGAACGCTTGGCGTAGATACTAATCAATAATTTAAACAGCAAAGCACCTGACTTGCTTAAATAAACGAATAACTGCGCGGCACTCATGAGTACCGCTAAAGAAACAAACAACCAACGAATAATCACTACGATCGAATAATCACTACGATGAAAAACAGATATATATACTGGTTAGCCCCTGCGGCCTTATTGGCATTAGCTTCTTGCAAAGGTAAAAGTGCACAAAATGCGCCGCTGCCGCCAACTCCTGTAAACTTAGTCGAAGCTAAAAAAGCCGAGGCCATTTATTACGATCAGTACCAGGGTACGGTTGTTTCTATCAATACTACTGAGCTCAGGAGCCAGGTACCCGGTTTTGTAACCGGCATATTTTTTAAGGAAGGCGATGTGGTGCAAAAGGGAAAGGTATTATATGAAATTGATAAACGTAAATATGTGGCCGCTTATCAACAGGCTGAAGCCAACGTATTGAGCGCGCAGGCCAACCTGGTTAAAGCTCAAAAAGATATCGACCGTTATAATATGCTGTTGAAGAATGACGCGATCGCGCGTCAGACTGTTGACCAGGCCGCGGCTGCTTATGAAACCGGCAAAGCCAACGTAGCGGTAGCTAAGGCGGCATTGGCATCGGCACGTACCGATCTCTCTTATGCTACTATTACTGCGCCATTTACCGGTCGTATCGGTATATCACAAGTAAGGCTGGGTACGCAGGTAACAGCAGGCACTACTTTATTGAATACCATATCGGCCGAACATCCGATGGGGGTTGACGTGGTGGTGAATGAGCAGGACATTCAACGTTTTTATAAATTGCAACAGGCAAGCAATGACACTACTTTTAAGCTCCAACTGTCAGACGGGGTAACCACCTACAATAAACCAGGTAAAGTTTTAGCTATTGACCGGGGGGTAAATAACCAAACAGGTACTATTAAAGTAAGGGTTCAGTTCCCGAATGAGGATGGTGTATTGAAAGATGGGATGAGCTGCGTGTTAAAGGTGCTTAATGACCAATCTGGCGATAGAGTGCAAATCCCTTATAAAGCTGTCACCGAGCAAATGGGCGAGTTCTTTGTATTTGTGAGCAAGGATACTTCTTATGTAGATACCACTAAAAATAACGAAAAGGTTGAAGCGCTCATTGCTAAACAGCATAAAGTTATTTTAGGTCCGCGGGTAGGTTTCGACGTAGTGATCATGAGTGGTGTTGAACCTGGCGATAAGGTGGTTACCGAAGGTTTCCAGCGTTTGCGCGATGGTGGTAAAATTACTATAGGCGCTCCCGCCGCACCGGGCGCACCAGGACAGGCAAAACAACAAGGTAAGTAACCGGGGATTTTATAAAAAAATAACAAGAATGATAGCAGATACCTTTATACGAAGACCAGTTACAGCTATAGTTATATCCTTAGTGATAGTAATTGTTGGTATCCTGGCAATAAGCACGCTGGCTATTGGTCAGTATCCGGAAATTACACCACCAACGGTTAATATTACCGGTACCTATACCGGTGCCGACGCGTTAACAGTGGAACAAACGGTAGCTACCCCTGTAGAAGTACAGGTGAACGGAACGCCAGGCATGACCTACCTGCAAAGTAACAGTACCAGCAACGGTGCCATGAGCATGACTGTTAACTTTGAAATTGGTACCGATATTAATATAGCCGCTCTTGATGTGCAAAACCGTGTTGGTATTGCTACACCAACATTGCCGCAGGAGGTGCAGCGCCTCGGTTTAACCGTGCGGAAACGTAACCCAAGTATTTTAATGCTGGTGGCCATGTATTCGCCCAATGGCACACATAATGTGACTTTTGTTGACAACTATACCAACGTTTTTGTTCGTGACGCACTTTTACGTGCCAAGGGGGTGGGCGACGTATTTACCCGTGCTGATGATTTTAGCATGCGTATCTGGCTAAAGCCTGATAAGCTGGCTGCCCTTGGTCTTACCGCGGGTGATGTAACCGCTGCACTGGCCGAGCAGAACGCGCAGGTTGCGGCCGGTTCAGTTGGTGCAACACCGCAAGAAAAAGGTCAGCCATTTGAATATACCGTTTTGGTTAAGGGGCGTTTAAGCAGCCAGGCCGAATTTGAAAATATCATTGTACGTACCCAACCCAATAACGGGGCTTTGGTACATCTTAAAGATGTGGCCCGTGTTGAGCTGGGCAAGTTTAACTATTCAGGAAATTCATTTGTCGACGGAAAACGTGCTTCCTATCTGCTGGTTTACCAGGCGCCAAACAGTAACGCCCTTGAAACCGCAGATAATGTGTACGCCATAATGGAACAACTCAAGAAATCGTTTCCTGCGGATATTGAATATGTTGTGCCATTTGAATCCGTATCAGTTGTAAAGGTATCTGTACATGAGGTTATTGAAACGTTAGTTATAGCACTGGTATTGGTAATTGTGGTGGTATTCCTGTTTTTACAAAGCTGGCGTACTACGCTTATACCTGTATTGGCTATCCCGGTATCTATTATTGGTACGTTTATCTTCTTTATCCCTTTGGGATTCACTATTAACACGCTTACCTTATTCGGTTTTGTGCTGGCAATAGGTATCGTAGTAGATGATGCCATTGTGGTAGTGGAAGCTGTACAACATTATATGGATGAGGAGGGCATGTCGCCTAAAGAAGCCACCATACATGCCATGCGCGATATATCGGCGCCGGTTATTGCCATCGCATTAATATTGGCTGCGGTGTTTGTACCGGTAGGCTTTATACCGGGCATTGTAGGACGGCTTTATCAGCAATTTGCCATTACCATCGCTATATCAGTATTGATATCGGCATTTGTTGCGCTTTCCTTAACCCCTGCATTATGTACATTGATATTACGACCACATAAGCTTGATCAGGAATCAAAAGGACTTGACAAATTCTTTTTCAAATTTAACGCTTGGTTTGAACGCGTTACCAACAGGTATCGAAATGGAGTTGATAAAAGTATCAAGAACTCTAAATTTATTGTTATTATACTGGTATGTATTATCATAGGCACTATATTGTTGTTCGGCCATAAACCAAGTGGCTTTATTCCAACAGAGGATGAAGGACGTATTTATATCACCTATGACTTGCCCGAAGCATCTTCAACGGAAAGAACGGTAAATACGCTGCACATGATGATGAAATCCCTTGACAGTATACCTGAAATAGGACATTATGCGGCTTTGGGCGGATTAAACGTAATCACTTTTGCTACTAAATCAAACAGCGCCACCATATTTGTACAGCTGAAACCCTGGGACGAACGCAAGAAAGACTCGGAGGAATTAGTGGGTGTAATACAAAAACAACTGGCCAAATATAAAGGAGCGGGTACATTGGTGATCAGGCCGCCTGCTATACCTGGCTTGGGTAACTCTGCCGGTTTTTCCTTTATATTGGAAGAAAAGCAGGCCGGAGGAGATATCAAAAACTTTGAAAGGGTACTCCAGAATTTTACCGCCGAGGTTAATAAACGACCTGAAATAGGCAGCGCTTACTCATTTTTTACTGCACGTACACCTGCATACCAGTTAACTATCGACAGGGAAAAGGTAAAAAGACTTGGTGTTCAACTATCTGATGTAAATGCGGCACTGCAAACGTACATGGGCAGCTCTTATATCAACGATTTGACATTGTATGGCCGAACTTTCCGGGTGCTGGCACAGGCCGATACCAACTATCGTACTAATATTCAAAATATAGGCCAGTATTTTGTGCGTAATCAAGCGGGTACCATGGTGCCGCTAAGCACGCTTACAACGTATAAAATAATTGAGAACGCACCGTTAATATCGCATTATAACCTGTTCAGATCGGCCGAAATTGACGGTACCGCCAAGCCCGGATATAGTAGCGGCGATGCCTTAAAAGCGTTGGAAGAGGTTGCGGCTAAATCACTGCCACAAGGGTATGGTTATGAATTTTCGGGCCTTAGCCGGGAAGAAAAAATATCAGGCTCAAAAACCATTTATATCTTCATGCTGTCAATAGGATTTGTATTCCTGTTCCTGGCAGCCTTGTATGAGAGCTGGTCGGTACCGTTCTCGGTATTGCTGGCGGTACCGCTGGGTGCGTTTGGGGCTATCCTATTCTTAACGTTCCACTCCAAGCTGGATAATAATGTTTACGCGCAGATAGGTTTGATTACGCTGATAGGTTTGGCCGCCAAAAACGCCATCCTGATTGTGGAATTTGCCAAAGAACGTGTGGATAGCGGTATGGAATTGGAGAAAGCCACATTGGAAGCTGTACGACTAAGGTTAAGGCCTATCATCATGACATCGCTGGCATTTATACTGGGCGTAGCGCCTTTATTATTTGCCACAGGTGCAGGTGCGGTAGCTCGCCAAACCATTGGATGGACAGTATTTGGCGGTATGCTTGCGGCCACTTCTTTGGCTATATTCATTGTACCGGTATTATTTTTTATCATCACCAGGTTTGCCTATGGTAAAGAAAAACTGGCAGAGCTGGAAAAAAACTACGATCCGCACAAGGGGCATGAACCCGAGGTTTAATATTTTTCGTTAAGGGATAAAAAAGGAGAGGCAATGCCTCTCCTTTTTTGTTTTGAGATAAATGGGATGTTATGCTGGATGCTGTCGAAGTATAGTGGTGCGGCCTCTGCCCGCGAGTCTTCAACAAGCTCAGACTGACAGCCCTTATTTTGACTGTGTTTAATAAAACTAAACAAAAATTCAGCTTTTACCGACACTTAAATAGCTGAGGTGTGATCTTGGATCTATGTTTTTTTAGTTTAAAATTAAGATTTGTAACTATTTACTATTCGTGAGTAAAATGTATTGATAATCAGTTATTAAAGATGATTAAAGTCTGTTTGGTATCATGAAGTAATCATGAAGGACTAACTATCGGCATGCAAAACTGATGATAGTGGCAAAGTATTTGTTAAGATGGTGTTAATACAATAAAAATATTGTAGAGTTAGTACTAAAAAACACAATTATGAAAACAATGACAAAAATTATAGCCGGAGCGTTTACTGCCCTTGCTATATTTATCGGAACAAATGTAAAAGCCCAGACAGTACCAAAAGACGCTTTGCGTTTTGGTATAGGTGTTGAAGGCCTGTTGCCAACAGGTAACTTACATGATATCTCAAATGTTGGTATAGGTGGTACAGCACGTTTGCAATACGGTATTGCCGACAACCTGGCATTAACGCTTACATCAGGTTACTACAACTTCTTCGGTAAAAAAATCGGAGACGGTACAGATGTAAAATACCCATCTTTAGGTATGGTGCCTGTTAAAGCTGGTATAAAAGCCTTTTTTACCAATAATTTATATTTTGGTGCTGAAGTAGGTGCCGGTTTTGAAACCAAAGATTTTTATGCCAATGCTGATGGCTCCAAAAACACCAAGCTTATTCTTGCCCCAGGTTTAGGCTATGCGTCTAAATCATGGGATGTGGGTGTACGTTATGAAAACTATTCGGGCCAGAGTAATAACTATGGTACCGTTGGTTTACGTATAGCTTACGGATTTGGGTTGTAATTTTACAACAGCCATTTAAACAAAAAGCCCCTCAGCATTTGCTGAGGGGCTTTTCTTTTGTCTGAACCTGAATTTTTCGAATTTAGGAATTGCCAGAATTTAAATTCGAAAAATTCAATAATTCGAAGAATTCCGGTTCAGACTAATTTACCTAATGCTTCCTTGATCCGGCGCACGGCTTCTATCAGCTTATCTTCTGCTGCTGCATAAGAGATGCGGATAGATGACGGGTCACCGAATGAATCGCCGCCTACAGTGGCTACATGGCCTTCTTCCAGCAGGTAAATGCTCAGGTCGTCGGCATCTTTAATGGTACGGCCATTATAGCTTTTGCCAAAGAAAGAAGTAACGTTTGGGAAAAAGTAAAACGCGCCATCGGGCAGGTTAACCCGAACACCTTCTACCTCACTCAGTAATTTATAAACAATATCGCGGCGTTTTTTGAAAGCAGCGCGCATCTCCAGTACCGATTCTAATCCACCTTCGTAGGCAGCTACGCCGGCACGCTGGGTAATGGAGCAGGTTCCTGAAGTGATCTGGCCCTGCATTTTATCACAGGCGGCAGCAATTTCTGAGTTTGAGGCGGTATAACCGATTCTCCAGCCGGTCATGGCAAAAGCTTTTGACCAACCGTTGATGATCACTACACGATCTTTAATATAATCAAACTGCGCTATTGACTCATGTTTATCAATAAAGTTGATATGCTCATAGATCTCATCGCTCAGGATATATACATGCGGATGTTTTTCAAATACTTTGGCCAGTCCTTCCAATTCATCTTTGCTGTAAACACTACCGGTAGGGTTACAAGGAGAAGAGAACATGAACAGCTTGGTATTTGGCGTAATAGCTGCTTCTAACTGCTCAGGAGTTATTTTGAAGTTTTGTTCAACAGTAGTATTAATAAACACGCTTTTACCTTCGGCCAGTTTTACCACTTCTGAGTAAGATACCCAGTAAGGCGTAGGGATGATCACCTCTTCGCCCGGATTTACCAAACACAGTACGGTGTTGGCAATAGCTTGTTTGGCACCGGTTGATACTACAATCTGGCTGAAATCATAATCAAGGTTGTTTTCGTTCTTCAGCTTGGCAACTACAGCCTTGCGCAGGTCGGGGTAACCAGACACGGGAGTGTAGTAGGTAAAGTTTTTATCCATGGCCTGCTTCGCTGCCTCCTTGATGTGCTCAGGGGTATGAAAGTCAGGTTCGCCAAAGCTAAGGCTGATCACGTCGACACCTTTAGCGGCAAGTTCGCGGCCTAATTTGGCCATCTTAATTGTTGCAGATTCGGACAAGTTATTGATCCGGGTACTTAATGCGCTCATATAAATTATGTTATCGCGGCAAATATAGAAAATAACTTTACTGCTACTTACGCTTGTTATTTATAAATTTGTCGCTTAATAAAGAATGCCTTGAAAGAACAAAAAAGGATCATACTAATTTCGCTGATTACAGGCATTGTGCTCATGCTGGCGAAGTTTGGAGCATATTTTTTAACAGCATCTAATTTTGTGCTTACCGATGCCGCCGAAAGCATTGTAAACGTAATTGCCAGCGCTTTCGCCTTCTTTAGCATCTACCTTTCATCACAACCCCGGGATGAGAACCATCCCTACGGGCACGGTAAAGTGGAGTTCTTCTCCGTTTTTATTGAAGGCGCGCTCATTGGTATAGCGGGTGTTATTATTATCATCAAATCTGTTTACAGTTTATTGTATCCAAGCCATATCCATGACCTGCTTACCGGTGCTGCCATTATTGGCGCTACTGGACTTGTAAACGGGGCGCTGGGTTATTATATGATCCAAAAAGGTAAGTCGTTACGTTCCATTACATTGGATGCTGATGGTCGCCACCTGATAGCAGATATGGTAACCAGTATTGGCCTGGTGGCAGGTTTAATGCTCATCAGGTTTACCGGTATCCTGTGGCTTGATAGTGGTTTATCCATCCTGGTGGCTTTATACATTATATATAGTAGTTATAAGCTCATCCGTAAATCGGTAGCGGGTTTAATGGACGAGGCCGATTTTCAGGTGGTAACTGACATTATTAACGTATTAAGCGAAAAACGACGCGAAGCCTGGATAGATGTACACAACCTTCGCGCTCAGAAATATGGCAACGAATTGCATATCGATTGTCACATGACCCTGCCCAACTACTTTGATCTGAACAAAGCCCATGCCGAAGTATCCTTGGTTGATAAGATGATCAATAAGGAAGTGGGCATTAAAACGGAGCTGTTTATCCATTCCGATCCGTGTGTTCCTGATTGTTGCCACTATTGCAGCATGCCTAATTGCCCTATACGGTCTGAACCGCAAACCGAGGTTATTGCCTGGACAATGGATAAGGTAGTACGTAACAAAAAGCATTTTGAATAATGGAATATTTTAATGTAAGGGTTTATGGCCTGCTGCTTAATGATAATGACGAGTTACTGATTAGTGATGAACAGGAGTATGGCATGCGTTTTTCAAAATTTCCCGGCGGGGGGCTTGAGCTTGGTGAGGGCCTGATTGATGGCCTTAAACGCGAATTTATGGAGGAGTGCAATCTGGAGATAGAAGTTGTCAGTCATTTTTATACGACAGATTTTGCTGTAAAATCGGCCTTTAATAATTCGCAGATCATCAGTGTATATTATATGGTAAAAAGTATCACGCCGGTTAATCTTAATATAAAAACCATCGCCTTTGATTTTGAAGGGGATGGAGAGGTGTTACAAGCTTTCAGATGGGTGCCGCTTACCGCGCTGAGTGTAGCCGACTTTGAATTTCCGACAGATAAACGTGTGGTTGAACTTTTACAGAACGAATTATGAACCTTACCGAACGCGACCTTAAAGTAATATGGCATCCCTACACCCAAATGAAAACCGCCGCGCCGCCGATAGGTATAGTAAGGGGAGAAGGGGCCGGTCTGTTTGATGAAGCGGGCAAAAAATATATCGATGCGGTATCATCCTGGTGGGTAAACATCCACGGGCATGCGCATCCATATATCGCCCAAAAAGTATCAGAGCAGCTGCATAAGCTGGAGCACGTGATATTTGCCGGCTTTACCCACGAAGGCGCCGTTGAACTGGCCGAAAGATTGCTGGCTATTTTACCCAATAATCAGCAAAAAGTATTTTATTCCGATAACGGATCCACTGCTATTGAGGTGGCCATCAAAATGTGCCTGCAATACTGGCTCAACAAAGGCGATCAGCGAACAAAAATAGTAGCTTTTAAAAATGCTTACCACGGCGATACATTTGGCGCGATGGCTGTAAGCGGCCGCAGCGCGTTCACGGCCGCGTTTGACAGTTTGCTGTTCGTGGTAGAATTTATCGATCTGCCCAACAAGGATAATATAGAAGATCTCAAATCTCAGATCTCAGATCTCAAATCCCAACTGGCCTGTTTTATCTTTGAGCCCCTGGTGCAGGGATCTGCCGGTATGATCATGTATGAGGCCGAATATCTGAACCAACTCATGGCCCATTGTAAACAGGAGAACGTGCTGATGATAGATGATGAGGTATTTACTGGTTTTGGCCGCACTGGCAAACGTTTTGCCTGCGATCATGTGCAGGTGCAGCCAGATATTATGTGTTTCTCCAAAGGGCTTACGGGCGGTACCATGGCGCTTGGCTTAACCACCTGTACCCAGAAGATCTACGACGCTTTTTTATCTGATGATAAGTTGAAAACTTTGTTTCACGGGCATTCCTTTACCGCTAACCCGGTTGCTATCGCAGCTGCGCTGGCCAGTCTTGATCTTTTCCTGGAACCGGCTACGGCGGCAAATATGCAGCGCATCGAAGTATCACACGCCGCTTTTGCCGCCAAAATAAAGCATCATCCTAAAATAAAAACCATTAGACAAACTGGTACCATTATAGCCATGGAATGGGAAACCGGCGACAATACCTCATATTTTAGTTCGCTGCGCGATAAATTGTATCACTACTTTTTGGCCGAAGGTATTATATTACGCCCGCTGGGCAATGTTATTTATATTTTACCCCCATATTGCATTACTGATGCCGAACTCGGTTATGTTTACAGCAAAATTGAGCAGGCACTTGAAGAAATATAACTATGCTGAATACATTACTACCCCAAATAATTGCTGATAACGAATTGCACTCCCGCTGGTTAAATACGCTGTCGCTGATGGAAAACACCGGCGCACGTAAAATATCGGCCAGCGAAGACCCGCATACCGTTACTTATATCATACTCAAACACGCCGCCGAAGAGCACCGTCATGCTTTTTACCTCAAAAAACAGCTCGAAAAAACAGGGGTAGAACTGCCAACCTATGCCACAGAATACCTGCTGGCTCCCGGTTCAAGCAAATACTACCTGAACCAACTGGATGTAGACGTATGCCGTTACCTGAAAAAGGAGCTGGGTTTAAGCGGCAGCGAACTGCGTTTTGCAGCCTACCTGTTGGTTACTTATGCTATTGAAGTACGTGCCGATGAACTGTATCCCATTTATCAGGACGCGCTCGACGAGGCCGGCAGCAAGGTAAACGTAAAGTCCATCATTCTGGAAGAGGAAGGCCACCTGGAAGAAATGCTGAACCAGCTGCACAAATTCTCACCCGATTGGGAACGCCACGCCAACAAAGCTGTTGCCTTTGAAACCCGTTTATTTAATCAATGGGTGGAGCAGCTGGGTATTTCTTTGAAATAAGTCAAAATTCAAAAGTAAAAAGTCAAAAAAACACCCGTCCTGTCATTCTGAACGGAGTGAAGAATCTTCTTCAACAAGCATGTAGTATAACAGATTCTTCGCTGCGCTCAGAATGACAAGGGATTTTTAATCAGCGAAATCAATGTAATCAAAAAAATCAACGGTCAATAACTCATATACTCCGTATAAACCAATTGCAGGAAAGCTTTACCCTGCTGTAAGGTTTTATTTGTAACCGCTTCACCCGCGTTTTTATTGCCCTTATAAACTATCCTCCTGCCCGAGTTATCATAGGAGATGCTTTGCTGTGGCGTCATAAACCCAAAACCGTTATCCCAGGTAAAAAAGGCAAAATCTTTACTGCCCGGATTCAGCAGATCTTTCGACCAGGTAAATTGATCATGCGGCATACCCAGTTGGGCCATTAGTGTAGCGGCAATGTCGGTTTGTCCGCCTAATTTATTGATCTTTTTACCCCGGTATTCGGGTTTGATCACGTCGCCAAAAAACAATAGCGGAATATGGTATTTAACCGGATCATAAGCCTCGGCAATATTGCGGGGCAGGCGGTGCCCATGATCGGCCACCAGTATAAACAGGGTATTTTTATACCAGGCTTGTTTTTTAGCCTGCCCCAAATAGGCATTAAGGCAGGAGTCGGTAAAGTACGCCGTGCTCCTGAATTGATTGCTGGCATCACCATCCTCATCAGCAGGAAAATGCGCTTTTACCGGCAATACAAAGGGCTCATGATTGGTGGATGTTTGCAGGTACGAAAAGAAGGGTTGTTTTTGTTGCTGTGCGAATTGCAAATGTTTGCTGAGCAGTACATCATCATAAACACCCCACTTAGTTTGTACCTGTGCTGGTGCAAAATTATGTTCATCAGTGATCTGGTCTATCGCATGGCTGTTCATGAAGATATTAAAATCCATGTAACTGCTTTTTCCCCCATAAAAATAGGAGGTATAGTATCCCGCGTTTTTAAACACTACGGATAGGGCGGGTAATTTCCGTTGTTTTAGTGTATCGGCTATAATGGTACGGATAGCCTGTGATGGAAAACCGCTCATAATAGATATGATGCCTTTATCTGTACGATCGGCCGAGGAATAGATATGGTTAAAAAGGACGCCCTGTTGAATGAATTTCTCAAAGTTGGGCGCTACACCTTTGTCGCCACCTAATGACTCAATAATGCTTGCCGTATAGCTTTCCAGCTGGATGATCACCACGTTAGGCCTGTCGGTAGTCAGGATTTTTAATGATGAGTCGGACATTGCCGTATAGGCATCATGCACCAGTTTCTGTGCATCGGCAGGCTCCATGAACACATAAGGGTTGTAGGGCTTCCTGAAATTTTCGAATATGTTATTGAACAGGTTCCACTCGGTATTTAGCGCCGACTGGTTCAGGATCTCCTTGTCAGAAAAATAGGCTGCGTTTTGGTTGATGGGCTCTGTTTGCAGGCCACCCCGCATAAACAAAAAGTTAACAAACACCAGCAAGCATATCAACCCTATTTTAAGCCCCGGTTTGGCCACGGGCTTCCTGAACTTATAGTCAATAATGTATCTGGATAACAAGGCGCCTGAACTTAGCAATAGTACGCCTATCAGGATACACTTACCCACCGGCGATGAACCCGAGGATGCCAGCGCCTCGGAAGGGGCATGATAAAACGAGCTAAATACCCTGAAAGTAACTTTGGTGCCCCATTCCCTGAAAATATTAAAATTGAGTATTGTATTTAAGGAAATGCAGAACAGGATGATCCCCACATAAATTTTAAGCCAGACAGGTTTGATATGCCATGACGGAACGCACCAGTTAACTATAAATACCAGCAAAGGGATGGCGCATATATAGGCTGTAGCTGAAGCATCGAGCCTAAAGCCATAAAAAAATGTCTGCAGGATCTCGCCGAAACTGGCGCCGCGAACTTTATAAAAAAAGTATAATTCAAACGTAAACCGCGTGATCACGAAGAACAGCAGCCAGAATATGAAAAATCTGATTATACTAAAAAGGTTTCTTAACATAAAGGGGACAAAAGTAGTACTTTAACCCCAATGTTAAGAAACCTTTAATGAATTGTTAGTGAAGTGGGGAAGGTATTAAGTAGATAGTATCAAGTATCAAGACCTCTAAGTATGATACTTGTTATCAAGCCAGCAAAAAGTCTTGATACTTGATACTAACTACTTGATACTAATTTTTATCTGCCGCCGCTCATGGCTTTCAGATCATCCAGAGATATCTTTTCAAAATCAGCCGGAATACCGAATGTACCAGCCGGCGCTTTTTCGTCAACGATGCTTTTAACAGTAACATCGGTGCTTTGGCCCTGGCTAAATGAGGTATATTGAACCGGGAAGCCACCTATTTCCCTGTAGTATTTTGCAATACCGGTTATTGGAACAACCACATCATTGGTGATCCAGATATCATAGGTTTTTTTAGTTTTTGAATCTGTAGCTACTACTTTTTTGCAGTTAAAACCCGAGATCTGTTTAGTTTCGGTGCTTGGCGCAAAAGTAAAGGTTGGCATATCTGCCTGAGCCTGATCTACCTCATCTGGCGTGGCAATGGCTGCTTTTTTAATGCTGGCAACCGGTACATCTACCAATATGGCCATTGATTTGCCGCCGGCATCAGTTAAGATTTTTATAGTAGCAGGACCTGCAGTAAAGGTAAACGCGTTGGAGTCGGCACGGAAATATCCTTTTGCATTAACTTCCTGACCCCTCATATTGGTAGTGAAGTTAACGGTACCCTCGGTGTATTTTTTCTGCGCGCTGGCGCTCATGGCTGTTGCGGTAAGAGCCAGGCCCAGGGCAACATTAAAAAATTTAATATTCATAGTTTTTGTTTGATTTATACCAATTTACCTGTTTTTGATTAAAAGACAAATTTATTAGTACTTGGTTTAATTTTTTCAGTTAGATACGGCAATTAACGAAATGTTACGCTTTAATACACTATAATTTATATGCATTGCTCTTGCCTGTTGCTCAAGCTGGTCAATAAGTTTGCCGCTATTGCTGCCGTCAATTACAAGTGTTTGATAATCATAATTCTTGATGATGATGTTAAGATCGATATATGGATTACCGGTGATGTATAAATAATCGGTTTTTAATTTCTCGGGAAGCTGTAAACTGGGTGTTTGCCTGTTAAATACCATAATCTTTTTGTTATTGAACTGGATAAACCCTCCTTGCTTTTTCAGGTATTTTTTGCTGATGCTTTGGTCAAAAGGATACAGGTCGGCGTGACTTATTTTGCAGCTGTCCAGGTACGGCTGAATGGAGTATTTGTAGTTTTTGTCTGTATCGGCAAGGTTGGTGAGCACAACAGCCTTATCGCCGTTTTTAAAAACCATGCCGGTATTTTTGCGCAGGTTCAAAAAAGCCACAGAACTACTGTTATCAGCACGATATCTTTTTACGCTGATGCTTACACAGAGCAAAAACAGGCAAGCCATGCTCAATTTAAGCAGCCAGGATTTTTTATCATGCAAAAAATAAAACAGACTGATGATCAAAGCATAAGTAAGCAAGTATTCGGCTGTGGTAAACCATATTTTATTAATGCTGGCAAAAGGCGCGTGTTCAATAATGCTCAACGCTTTATTCATCAGCAGTATTGATTTTTCCAACACCCATGCAAGCGCAGTCGACAGTCCGGGAACCCAGGCCAACAGCAGATAGGCTATACCACTATACATAATAACCATGGTGGGGATAATAATGAGCAGGTTGCTCAGCAAAAAATAAACCGGGAACTGGTGAAAATAATAAGCGCTTAACGGAAAAGTGATTACCTGTGCGGCTATAGATACCGAACACAGCGCCCAAAGTTTATCGGCCCATTTGTTTTTGAATTTGAACCAGGCATATACCACCGGCTGCAATACAATTAAACCGACCACAGAAAGGTAGGAAAGCTGAAAGCCCACGTCGGTTATAAAAAACGGATTGTACAGTAATAGTAACAGGGCAGATATAGCCAGGATGTTCAACATATTGATATGCCGTGTAAAAGTTTGGCCTATAATGATCATACTGATCATGACAGCCGCCCGGCAAACCGCGGGCGAAAAGCCGGTTAACATGGCATAATAGCTTATCAGCAATATCATGATGGTCATTTTTAAAAGCCTGCCATATTTATAGCGGTTTAAAAAACTCAGCATCCAGTGCATTAAAAGATAAATAATAGCCACATGCGCACCCGATACCGATAGTACATGGATGGTGCCTGTTTTGGAGTATGCCTGTAAAACATCATTACTCAAATCGGCTTTGTAACCCAGTATCAGGGTGGATGCTACAGCTATGGCGTTGGGGTCATGCAGCTTTTGCCTGAATAACACCACCATTTGTTGCCGCAGCTTTAAGGCGTAGGCAATAAAAGGATTGCCTGTATCATGCTTTAGCAATTTGTACTGGCCCGGAAATAAAAACACCTGATAATAGATATTTTGATGGGCCAGGTATTTTTTATAATTAAACTCGGCCGGGTTAAAAGGTGGGTCGACAGGGGTGTAGGAGGCGGGTACCAGCAGTTCATCACCGTATTGCAGGGCTATGGCATCGCTGTCTTTCAGGGTAAGGAGTAGTGTGCCGTTGGCATCAGCGGTTTGCCGGTGGTTGATGCTTTGCCGAAGGGTAGCCGTAAACCGTACCAGTCCATTTTTGAACTGTGGTTCGTTATTGATACTCACCGCCAGGAATTGCGCCTGTATTTTTGAAAAATGCTGCCGGTTGTTCAGCTCATTATAACTGATGACACTGATCCATCCGGCCGAAAACAATATCATACCCATTAATAAACCACCAATCCAACGCGCTTTGTAAATGACCAGGCGTTGATAGTTTAAATTCAACGCGATAAATACGATGGACAAACAGATAAAAGCAATGGCAAGGATAGGCAAATAAGCTGCCGAGATCAGCTGCATCCCAACAGCCAATCCCAATAAAAAAGGTACAAGCAGAATAACAACCGGGATTTCGCCTTTATGCATTTAGATATGAGATGTTAGATATGAGATTTGAGACAGGATATATAATGTCGATTAAGAATGATAAAGGGTATCTCAAATCTCATATCTAACATCTCATATCCACTCTACAGTTCGTCCCTTACTTCGAGCAAGAATTTTTTGATATTTTCGAGCGAATCAATCACACGTTGGTTCTCTTTGGTATCGCTCATGTTATGCTTCAGGTGCTCTTTGGCGCCATTGAGGGTGTAGCCTTTATCACGGATAAGGTGAAAGATGATCTTGAAATTTTCGATATCCTCGGGGGTAAAATAGCGGTTCCCTTTTTTGTTCTTTTTGGGCTGCAGGATATCGAATTCCTTTTCATAGAAACGTATAAGCGATTGGTTCACATCAAACATGGCCGATACCTCGCCCATGGTGTAATACATCTTGCTTATTTCGCGGTCTTTATAAGGCATATGCAAAGATAAATTTTATTTTGGATTTATGATTTCGTAAAAATATAGGCCGTGAAAAGCACAAGTCGGCCATCCGTATTATCCTCAAGTACAGGACTTCGGGAAATACGCAAAATAGCGACAGCGTCAAAATTTTAAATACTTATTATCGGGAATTTATTAAGTTTGAACATTTAAATCTAATCCTTATGATCAATAAAACAATTTTAGCCGTAGCATTGCTTTTCGCGCTGACCTCCTGTGGTAATTCCTCTAAAAAAGAAAATGAAGAAAAATCGGGCCTTGGTAAATTAGTAGAAGGCGCCAGCAACCTGGATAAATTTGCAAAATCGGGCGAAAAACTAAAAGACCAGACCGAGAAACTTAAAAAGCTGACACCGGCAACTACCGAAGAACTGAAAGCGGTGGTGCCAGAAAATATTGGCGATTTTAAAAGAAAAAGCTATAGCGCGGGCGGCACCGTGGCCGATATTGTTGCTGCAGAAGCGGAATATTCAAAAGAAGATAACAAAACCATCCATGTAAGTATTTTAGATGGTGCCGGCGAATCGGGCAGCGCTGTGGTTAGTTTATTGGCTATGGGCTTAAGCATGCAATCAGAATCAGAATCAAATGGTACCGTAGCCAAAAACATCGAGGCAGATGGCGTGCGTTATTCTACAGAAGATACCAAAAGCGCCTCGGGAGTGAGCTCTTCCCTTAAGTTTATATACAAAGAGCGCTATGCGGTTACTTTACAAGGCGAAGGCTACAGCCTTTCAGAGCTACAGGATTTTTTAAAGAAACTGGATCTGAGTTCATTAAAGTAAACTGATTATTTCCGCAGTCGCTCAGCTCCAGCCCACAGGTGTTGGAAAGACTGTTTTGGGGCTAAAGCCAGGAAATATAGCTATTATCCGTCCCATAAATGGGACGGCAATGAATAAAAAACAGTTAATTATCTTCATTTGCCGTTGGTTTTAACCAACGGACTGCAAGGATACAGTTATTGGCTTTAGCCTAACCTTGTATCCTGCTCTTATTTTATCTCTTCCCAACACTTGTGAGCTCCAGCCGAGTGACGATTATTTCCGGGCCTCTGGCCTGCGAATGCAGACTTGACTTTCAACTGCGGCCGGAGGCCGGGTGATAGAAGTCACTCAGCAGGAGCCGAGCGACTGCCATAGATTGAGTAGGTATTGTATTTAATATTGCGTATATTTGTATATACAACAGCCCGGTTTTCCTGATCAAAAAGAAAACCGGGCTGTTTTGTTAAAGGAAAAACAGAACAGAAAACGACCGTTTTGCATGTAGCTTTTTGACAGGCAATTAAATAATACTTTTTAAAGTTTTAAAAATCACTCGAAATGGTATTGAAATTTGTTAAAAAGTGTTAAAGTGAGATTTTTTCGAATGATTTTGAGCTGTTTTTAGCCCGTTTCTGAGCAGAAAAATGTTAAAATTTAAGGTTTAAAAAGTTTTTTGGAGGTGGTTTTATTGGTAAGTATTCCTTAACTAATCCCCATCTTTTTACTTTCGGGCTTCCGGACTTTCCGACTTCCGGACTAATAATTACATTTGCAAACTATGACAGCTACCGAAGTACGACAGGCTTTTCTTGATTTTTTTGTTTCCAAAGGGCATATTATTGTGCCTTCTGCACCTATTATAATAAAAAACGACCCCACCCTCATGTTCACCAACGCGGGGATGAACCAGTTTAAAGATATATTTTTAGGCGAAGCACCCGCCAAAGCGCCTCGTGTGGCCGACACGCAACGCTGCCTGCGCGTATCCGGCAAACATAACGATTTGGAAGAGGTGGGTATTGATACCTATCATCATACCATGTTCGAGATGCTCGGCAACTGGAGCTTTGGCAACTATTTTAAAAAAGAGGCCATTGCCTGGGGCTGGGAGCTGTTAACCGAAGTTTATAAACTGCCTAAAGACCGCCTCTACATCACCTATTTTGAAGGCGACGACAAGGAGGGCCTGGAAAAAGATACCGAAAGCCATGAACTTTGGAAAGCCCTGGTTGCGGAAGACCATATCCTGCGGGGTAATAAAAAAGACAATTTTTGGGAAATGGGCGAAACAGGTCCGTGCGGACCATGTTCAGAGATCCATTATGACAGCCGCCCGGATAGCGAGCGCGCCGAAGTTGACGGCGCAACCCTCGTAAATGCCGATCATGACCAGGTAATTGAGATCTGGAACATTGTATTCATGCAGTTTAACCGCTTAAAAGGTGGTGCACTGCAGCCGTTGCCGGCCAAACATGTGGATACCGGTATGGGCTTCGAGCGCCTGGTACGTGTGCTGCAAGGTAAAACCTCCAACTATGATACAGATGTTTTTCAGCCGATGATCCAGTTTATTGCTGAAAAGAGTAAAAAAACATATAACAGCAAAGCCAAACCCGGTGATACCGATTGGAACGAAGCCGTAGCCATGCGTGTACTGGCTGATCATATCCGTGCCATTAGCTTTGCCATTGCCGATGGACAGCTGCCAGCCAGTAATAAGGCGGGTTATGTGATCCGTAGGATTTTGCGTAGAGCAGTTCGTTATAGCTATCAAACTTTAGGTTTCAAAGAACCGTTCTTTAATCAACTGGTTCCTTTACTGGCTGAACAGTTTAAAGGGGTGTTTGATAATTTATATAGTCAGAAAGATTTTGTGCAGAAGGTGGTTTTGGAGGAGGAAGTATCTTTTTTGAGGACATTGGGTAAAGGAATTAATATTATCAATGAATATGTTGATTATTTGAATGAAGTTCAAGAATTCTTAGACAAACATTATAAGAGAAATTGGGTTAATTTTGATATTAATGCAATTGTAAAATATGATAATGGTGAAGTAAATCAGGTAGTATTAAATTTGGCAAGGCATATTGCTGATGTGATTCCTAATCCTAATACATACGACCCTGATATTAACTATATAATTAAATCACCGATGCAAGGTGGATTTAACTTTTTCACGCTAAAGGACTTACTGAGCGGAAGAGTTGACTACGAAGATGCTTTTTCAGTACTGAAAAAGTATACGAGTGAATTACCAGGTAATATTGGATTTGATTTATATGATACCTATGGATTTCCCAAAGATTTAACTGAATTGATTTTAAGAGAGAATGGATATGGATTGGACAATTATGGGTTTGACATAAGTATGCTCCAACAAAAATCCCGTTCCCGTGCTGCAACCGCCATTGATACCGGCGATTGGGTAGTGTTAAAAGATAATGACAGCGTGGAGTTTACCGGTTATGATGAAACCGAAACCATTGCCCACGTAGTAAAATACCGCAAGGTAACCGCAAAGGGTAAAGAACAATTCCAGATTGTACTGGATAAAACACCTTTCTATGCCGAAAGTGGCGGCCAGGTGGGCGACCGTGGTGAGCTGGTTTTCCCGGATGGTGAAATTGTAAAAGTAACCGATACCAAAAAGGAAAACGGCCTGATCGTACATTTTGTAGATCAGCTGCCCGAAGATATTGACGATGCTTTAACCGCTATTGTTGATCCGGCCTTGCGCAGTCAAACTAATAGTAACCACTCCGCTACACACCTGCTGCACGCCGCTATGAAACAGGTTTTGGGCAGCCATGTGAATCAAAAAGGTTCATTGGTAAATGCCGATTATCTGCGCTTCGACTTTTCGCATTTTGCCAAAGTAACTGATGAGGAACTGGCACAGATAGAAGCCATCGTAAACCAAAAGGTACGCGAGAATATCCCTTTAAAAGAAGAACGCAGTGTACTATATGCGGAGGCTATCCAAAGCGGTGTAACCGCACTGTTTGGTGAAAAGTATGGCGAATATGTACGTGTGATCACATTCGACGATAACTTTAGCAAGGAGCTTTGTGGTGGTACGCACGTAAAAGCTACCGGGCAGATAGGTTTCTTTAAAATAGTTGCCGAAAGCGCCGTAGCTGCTGGGGTACGCCGTATTGAGGCCATCACCGGGGTAGCTGCCGAGGTGTATATTACCAACCAAAACCAGCTGATAGACCAGTTAAAAGAGTTGCTTAAAAACCCAAAGGACCTGGCCAAAAGCGTAGAAAGCCTGTTGGACGAGAACGCTAAGCTGAAAAAGGAGATCGAAAAATCGATCCTGGAAAAATCATCAGGACTAAAGAACGAACTGGTACAAAAGGTGGAGGCCGTCAACGGTATCAATTTCATTGCTCAAAAAGTAGCCCTGCCTAATGCTGAAGCGGTTAAAAACCTGGCTTATCAGCTAAAAGATATCGTAACGGATCTGTTCCTGGTACTGGCTGCCGATTTTGATGGTAAACCAAGTCTTACCGTGATGATAGCCGAAAACCTGGTCAAAGAAAAAGGTTTGAATGCCGGCAATATTGTTCGGGAACTCGCCAAAGAGATTAAAGGAGGCGGCGGTGGTCAGCCCTTCTTTGCTACCGCGGGTGGCAGTGATGCCAGCGGGTTGGATGCTGCATTGGCTAAGGCTAAAAGTTTTATAGGATAAAAAAGACACATGTGATATGTCTCTACCATGATTTTATTGTAGAGGCGCATCACATGCGCCTCCGAATAGTGCCAAACAAAAAAAGACCGCGTAATAGACGGTCTTTTAATTGTTAATATATATTGGGGATATAAATGCTTGTTTTTATTCATAGACGACCTAATATCCCAAAGGTTTAAGCCGCATTAAATTTTTTTACAGATCGCCGGTTACAAAAAGATTTTCGGCACTCCCATTCTTTTTAAGCAGCGCAAAGTGTGATCGTAGGGCGTCAACAAGCGGGTACGACCGGTAATTTAACCGGTACTCCTGTGCATATCTCCTGATGATAGGGGTGATGTACGGGTAATAAGTATGTGCTACTGCCGGGAATAAATGGTGCGCTACATGATGGTTAAAACCACCAAATAGAAAATTGGCCACTGAGTTGTGGGTACTAAAATCCTTGGTTTTGCTGATCTGGTACATGGCCCAGGTGGTGTTGATCACGCCATCTTCGGGTGGCATCGGAAATTCGGCGTCCTCATCTGCATGGGTAGAGAGCAGTGCCGTTACCCCAAAGGCACTGGCAATAAAGTGCATCACCAAAAAGGCAGTTATTATGTTGATGGCGGGTTGTGCTAATACCAGTACCGGCAAGCCTATCATCATAAACAGGTAGCAAATTTTAGCCGTAAACAGTTTAATGTATTCAATTTTAGGAATAGTAATTATCCGTTTCACGTAGTTATCCTTCGATCCAAAGAAATCTTTAAAATCACGTATCAGCAGCCAATTCAGGGTATAAAAAAAGTATAGGAACCACATATAAATATGCTGATAGCGGTGAAACTGAAACCATTTGCTCTCTGGGAAAATACGTACAACATCGCTTTGCTTCACATCAATATCCCATTGCTGCATATTAGGGTAGGGATGATGCAACAACAGATGGCGTTTTTTCCAGATAAAACTGTTGCTGCCAAAAAGTTCCAATATACAGCTCAACTTTTCGTTGCTGGTCCGGGTACTAAAAACGGCGCCGTGCACGGCATCATGAAAGGCGTTAAAAAATACCAGTATCATGGTTAGCCCGGTTAAAATATAAAACAGGAAAAGCAACTGGATATCGTTGCCCCATACCAGTATGCAACCGTAAAAGGCAAAGTAAAGAGCTATTAAAAAAATGGACTTGTAAATAATACGGCTCTGGATGTTTTTATTAATGAGGATATTGGTTTGAACTTCTTTATGCAGTTCCTTGAAAAAATCATCGTCGCCTGCTTTTTTAAATACAAGTTTGGTCAATTTCTCAGTTTCCATATAAAAAACGTTTTATACTTTACTTAGCAAGTGGCTGGCTACGCTTTAACAAGCCAGTAATTGGCTTGGTTTATACTTTCTATTTTTTAAACTTTTTGATGACATAATTGCATCGTGTTCAGGATGTTTTCAATAGTGGATTTTTAGATATTAAAAAAAGTTTAGGGGATACCCCCTTTAAACTATACAAAATCAATAGTTTTACTAAATAATACAGCTGCCACGGCATGCGTAATATATATGGCACACATTGTTTAAAAGTTAAATGATGTTTTATACTGTATTAACTTTTATATATTTGACCTTACATCAGTAAAATTTATAGCTGAATTTTTATTTTATGACAGTTCTTGCAAACGGGATAAGTGACAAGTATGAGTTGGTTGTAGGCCTCGAGGTACATGCTCAGCTATCCACTTTAAGTAAAGCATTCTCGGCCGATTCTGCAGCCTTTGGTGCCGAACCTAACCATCACATCAGCGCCGTATCATTAGGGCATCCGGGCACATTACCGTTCCTGAATAAGAGAGCGGTGGAGTACGCCGTAAAAATGGGCCTTGCCTGTAATTGCACTATCAATTTAAATAACAGCTTTGCCCGTAAAAATTATTTCTATGCCGATTTGCCCAAAGGCTACCAGATCACACAGGATCAGGCGCCGGTTTGTTTGGGCGGATATGTGCCCGTAAGGTTAGCTGAGGGTAAACAAAAAGATATCGCCATTCACCATATTCACATGGAGGAGGATGCAGGTAAAAGTATGCACGATCAGCACCACGCCGATTCATTGATCGATTTGAACCGGGCAGGTGTACCCTTGATTGAGATTGTAACACAACCCGATATCCGGAGTGCCGAAGAGGCCGGTCAGTTTTTGACCGAAACCCGTAAAATACTCCGTTATCTTGATATTTGCGATGGAAATATGGAAGAGGGCAGTATGCGCTGCGACGCCAATATTTCCGTAAGATTGCATGGCGCAACCGAATATGGTAACCGTTGCGAAGTGAAAAATCTAAACTCCATACGCAACGTACAGCGTGCTATTGAACATGAATTTGTCCGCCAGGTAAACATCATTGAACAAGGTGGTCATATCGATCAGAATACCTTAAATTTTAATGCAGACACCGGCGAAACATCTGTTCTGCGCTCAAAAGAAATGGCTAATGATTACCGTTATTTCCCGGAGCCCGACTTGCCGCCTCTAAAACTAACCGAACAATACCTGGAAAACATCCGGAAGAGTTTGCCTGCATTACCAAATCAATTGTACCATAAATATGTCGAAGAACTGGGTCTTTCGGCTTACGATGCTTCGGTAATAACCGCTGAGCGCGATCTTGCGCTGTATTTTGAAGAGTTGATTAAGTATACTGATCATTATAAAGCAGCGGCCAACTGGCTTATGGGAGCCGTGAAATCGTATTTGAACGATCATAATGTCACCATTGGTAACTTTGGCGTTACAGCCAGGCATCTGGCTGGCCTCATTAAGCTTGTTGACAGTGGCGTGATAAATAATTCTGTAGCTTCGCACAAATTATTCCCCGCCATGATTAAAGAACCGGTCAGAACTCCCGATGATCTGGCGAAGGAACTTAACTTGTTGATCAGCACGGATACCGATGATGTGAGTCGCTTTATACGCGATGCAATTGCCAAATACCCGGATAAGGTTAAGGAATACCAGAAAGGAAAAAAGGGCGTTTTAGGCTTGTTTATGGGCGAGATCATGAAAAGCTCCAAAGGCAAGATCGATCCGCAGAAAACAAACCAGCTGTTGATAAAAGAATTAGAATCAAAATAAAGCCACACCTAAACCCTCTCCAAAGGAGAGGACTTTAAATTGCTTTTGAACCCCCTCATTTGGAGAGGGCAGGGTGAGGCCGAATTTTCAAATCAAAATAAAAATGAAAAACCGCAGTATTGCATCAGGCATATTTTTACTGACCATTTTTTTGTTTTCATGTAAAAACAAAGACGCATTTACCATTTCAGGTGCTGTTAAAAACCCGTCAACGCTAAAGGTAATTTATTTATCGGAGGCTGATAGTTCACAGGTAAAGGTGGTTGATTCAACCACACTGAGCGAGGATGGTAAATTTCAGTTTAAGCACCAGGCGCCTTATGCCAACCTGTATAAATTGCGCGTAGGTGATGCCATTTATGATTTGATCGCTAAAAACGGCGATGAGATAGATTTTAGTACCGATCTGAAAGATAATACTCATTCTTATACAATTACAGGCTCTGACGATTCTGACAAGATCAAAGAATTTAACAAGATCAGTAATTTATACGGCGAAAAAAACAATAAGGTGGTTGCCGAATATCAGGAAAAATCACAGGCCCTGGGCAAGCAATCAGATTCATTGCTTAAAGTATATATGCCCGTATTTCAAAAAAATATGGCCGACTACGGCGCTGCCGTGCTCAAATTTGTAAACGATAACAAAAAGTCGCTGGCTGGTTTTTACGCGGCTACTTCATTAGATGTATTTAAATACGAACCACAACTGGTAGCTTATGCCGATGAGATTAAAGGTAGTTTTCAGGATAATCCGGGTGTTCAGCAATTCATCAAGCAAATGGAAAGGGTAAAACCTGTTTCTGTTGGTCATAAAGCACCGGATTTTACAACCGGTGGTATTGATGGCAAACCTGTAAAACTATCTGATTATAAGGGTAAGTATGTAATGATAGACTTTTGGGCTTCATGGTGTATGCCGTGCCGCCAGGAAAACCCGAACGTGGTAAAACAATACAACACCTTTAAATCAAGAGGGTTTAACATCCTGGGTATATCATTGGATAAAGAGACCGGTGCCTGGAAAAAGGCTATTGATGATGATAAACTAACCTGGGCACACGGATCAGATCTGAAAGGATTTGAGGGCCCAACAGAAGCTCTTTACCATATAGAGGCTATCCCGTCAAATTTTATCATTGATCCACAGGGAAATATAGTTGCAAAGAACATTACAGGCGCCGATCTTGAAGCTTTTTTAAACAAAACATTTAGTAAGCCTCAATAAATCGTTAATATAAGGTAACCTTTAACAATTTGTTAATATTGACTTAACTTTTAGCTTTTGTAAAGCGTATACTTTTATACAAAAAATTTAACGTGCCATGAGCAACTCTTCAAAACAGAAAATACTTATTGTTGATGATGAACCCGACATTTTAGAACTGATTGAATATAATCTGAAAAAAGAAGGTTATCAGGTGTTTTTGGCCCGCAACGGACAGGAAGCCGTTGCTGAAGCAAAAAAATCACTGCCTGATCTTATCGTACTGGATATCATGATGCCGAAAATGGATGGCATCGAGGCTTGTCGCATTATGCGTACCATGCCTGAGTTTAAAAATACCTTTATGGTGTTTTTAACTGCCCGCAGCGAAGAATATTCTGAAATTGCCGGTTTTAACGTAGGCGCCGATGATTATATAGCCAAACCAATAAAGCCTCGTGCTTTGGTAAGCCGTATCAATGCTATTTTGCGCCGCAATGCTCCTGCTGAGGATACTCCTGACAATAAATTGGAAATTGGTAACCTGGTTATCGATCGCGAAGCATATTTGGTTTATAAAGATGGGGTTAAGGTGGTTTTAGCCAAAAAAGAATTCGAATTGCTTTATCTGTTAGCATCAAAACCAGGTAAAGTATATACCCGTGAAGTGATTCTGAAAAATATCTGGGAAGACTCTGTTGTGGTTACTAATCGTACCATCGATGTGCATATTCGCAAACTGCGTGAAAAATTGGGTGATGATTGCGTAGCTACCGTTAAAGGTGTAGGCTACAAATTTGAAGCATAATAAAAAAGAAAAACAAGAAAAGGCGGTAATTTACCGCCTTTCTTGTTTTAAAAGAAATGATTTTTTAACATTTTATTATTTTGGTTTAGCCCTGAGAAGTCTTAACTTTAGGCAGTGTAACTTCTTGTAAGATAGTTCCCTATGCTATCATAATTAAGTAAATCTCAAGCTAATGAAAAAATATCTACTCCTGATACTGGTAGGTTTTGTTTTTCTTTTTTCCTGTAAAAAAGATCATTCCAAAGAAACAAATCCTACCGGACAAAAATACACCGTTAATTTTACGGTAAGCGATGTGGTAAAGGCCACCGCAAGCGCTAACAAATTGCGGGTTAACAGCGCCGCGGATACCTTTAAAAAATATATAAAGAATCTGCGTTACCTGGTATATGATAGCTCTAACCAATTGGTACGACAAATAAACCAGGATACCACAACATCAAATTTCGGTAATATTAGTGATGGTTTTGCCCCCGGTACTTACAATGTCGTATTCATAGCCAATGCAACTTATTTTATTGGTAGCCAATCAACTGGCACATATGGTTTTACCGGTAGTTTATTATATAGTGGTTTATTTTATAAAAGCATCCCTTTAACAGTAAGTAATTCCAATATTAGCCTACCGATCACGTTAGACAGGCTTAATGCCCAGGTTCAAATTAAAGCAACAGATATTGTCCCGGCAGTTTTGGATAGTATTAAATTTAAGTTTAGCAGTTTTGATGGTGTGTATACATCCATAGACGGAACTTTTACAGATAATTTGTCACCGAGGATTTTTACCCATGTTTTTACAGCAGCAGAAAAAGGGATGTCAAATTTTGTGTTTGCTGTTAACTACTTTAACACAGTAAGGCCATTTAGTATTACAGTAACCCGATATGGTAAATCAATTACCGCTGCGCCCATAATTATCAATAATGTAACGTGTGTGCGAAACAAGATCACCATATTAACAGGGAAGTTATTTCAATTTACCTCGATTACAAATCAAAATGCCGGCTTTCAAATATCGTTTGATCCGGATTGGGGGAATGATCAGCTCATAAATTTTTAGTTTTATTAGTACGGATATGAAAAAGATAAACTCTTATATATTATTCTTTGTTATTACGGTGTTATTTTCATGCAAAAAGGATCACTCAAAAGATCTGCAACCCGTAACCGATGAAAAAAAGCATGTTATTAGCTTTAATTTAAGCGCGTTTTCTCAGCAAATAGTAGGGAGTAGCAATAAATTAAGTGTAAACAGTGTTGTGTCAGATACAGGGTCAATAAGATCCATGTTTCAAACTATTGGTTATGCGGTATATGACTCTACCGGGAAGCAAATTAAAGTGAAAACGTACAATGCGAAAACATACGTGACCGGAGCAATTAAAGATACCTTAGCCACCGGCAAATATTATATAGGTATTTACGCCGGGCAGCAAGGATGCGCTGTATACGATGGCTCTCTCTCGTATGGTTACGCTTATCGTTTTGTGGACGAAGGGGAGATAGAGTACACCTATAAATTATGGAAGGATACCTTTGCTAAAGTTTTTACTGTTAATGTACAACATACCGACATTAGTCAGAGCGTTCAATTGGAACGTATTGTGGGCGAAATAGAATTGAATATTCAAGATAATATTCCAGCCAACGCTTATGCCATTACTTTAACCAGTGCTCAGGAATATTCAGCTTATTCGTTGTCCTCCGGTTATATTTGGCGTGGCAATTTTCAACTATACAGCCCCCCCTTTGGAGGAGTAGCTATTCCCGATAGCGCTAAAAATAAGCCGAATTTTAAATTCACTTATCTTACACCATATACCGGTGTAATATTTCCTATTGTTTTTACTTGCCAAGATGCAAAGGGGAATATTATTTCGCAAAAAGTATTTAATAATAATATTGTGCAAAATAACCACAAGGTAATATATAGTGGTAACTTTTTCGGCACACCAAGTACAGGTAATTCTTTTCAGCCAACTATAAGTACAACCTGGGATCCTAATCCTATAAACATCAGTTTTTGAGTTAAATTATAATATTATAAAAAAGCCCTGCTTTAAAGAGCAGGGCTTTTTTATTTTCCTTAGGCTTGATGCCATTCAATTTAGCCAGTAAAACCGATAAAGAGCGTAGGGTACAAATTTAAAGTAATAGGCATAATACTTTAATTTCATATTGATTCGGTTAATTTTCAATTAATTGGATTTTTTACCTGAAAGGGTATCTTTACAATATCTATGAAAAAAATATCTATTTCTTTTACTCGCTGCCTGTTTTTTAGGTTTTTCTTGTTCCAAGGATCATTCTGGAAACCCTGAAACTAAATCATATAAGTTAACTTATAAAATAAGTGATTTCTCATCGGCTGATACTGCTTTCCAAAAGACCAATCAGGTGACTTTGGGAGTTAAAACTACAACTGCAGTGGCACCCTCAAGCATAATGGATGTGCTATATTGCAGTATTTATGATGCCGATGGCAAAAGTATAAATACAATTAAACAGTTATCAACAGATGCAGGTTTTGGAACTATCACCACTAATTTACCGGCAGGTAATTATACATTGGTTTTTGCAGGCGGCAAAACAGGGCTTGTTTTTGTAAACATGCTTTCTTCGGAAAAAGCTACTCTAAATACAGACGTATTGACCTATAATAACAATAATGCGTCAACTGGTCTTGCAGATTATACTATAAAGGATACTTATTACAAAAAGTCCCTATAACAGTTAATAGTGATAATACCGAAAGTATTACTTTGAACAGAATCGTGGCACAATTAAACGTCGTTATACAGGATGCTATCCCTTCGGCTTCGGCTTATAGTGTTGATTTATTTATAATTAAAAAAACACCATTTTATAATGCCCTCCAGGTAAATGGGGGGATGTTAAAGCCGTCGGCTCGGAAGGCTCTGACGGATGGAGTAATATTGTACCAGCCTCCAAATTAGGTACCAGTAATTATTCAATCAAGACACTCATTTTTACTAATTCAACCCCTTTTCAATTGAAAATTAGCGCTTATCATAGTATACCAAATGATATTGTTCCGCATTGGGTTGCAGATATCACCTTAACAAATATTACCGCGGCTGTTAATAAAACAACAGTTGTATCAACCAGCTTTTTGATCATGTTGGCGATCCAAGTCTTCCTCCGGTACTAACACATTAATTAACATCGCGATCAATTACCTGGCGTGGTTTAATACGTCATATTATTAAATAAAAACGGCCTTATATAAGGCCGTTTTATTTAACTGTAATTGGATTTTTCTTAGCCGGTAATTTTACCGGTAACATCCTTTATTTTATCGGATGCTTTAGTTTCCAAATCGTCAACTATGCCTTTTATTTTGTCGCCGGTAAAGTCTGAGGCTTTTTCCTTTAGTTCGTCAAATTCCTCTTCAACCTTATCCTTTGCGTTTTCCCACAATTCTCCGGCAGATTCTTTGATCTTATCAAAAAAACCTTTTTCTTCTTCTGGTTCGTTCGGTGTAGTGCTCATGATGTTTTCCTTAATTATGAATGATTGATTTATTTAGGTATTTATAATTAAAGTTAAAATTTATTTTATAATCTATTTCATTAATTGTCCTATATATTTTGCTGTGCAATAGCCTTAAATATGATTGGCTCAGATTTTCAGTCAAAAATGATTAATGTTTATTTACAACAAATTAGCAATGACATTTATGCTAAACAAGTGTAACTGCTGTTTAAATTATAAACCGTATTTTTGCCGGCTATATTTAAAGTATGAAGTTTCCGAAATTTGCCGACCTGATATTGTTTGAGAATGATGATGTGATTGTGGTAAACAAGCCGCCTTTCCTGAGTTCGCTGGATGAGCGCGAAGGCGGTGAAGTTAATTTGCTGCGTTTGGCTAAGGCTTATTCAGAAGATGCGCAAATATGTCACCGCCTGGATAAAGAAACTTCAGGAGCACTTATTATCGCTAAAAATCCCGAAGCTTATCGCTTTGTATCCATCCAGTTTGAAAAACGCCAGGTTAAAAAAGTTTATCATGCCATTATTGATGGTACGCACACTTTTGATAACCTTTTGGTTGACCTGCCTATTTTAAATGTGGGTAAAGGTAACGTGACCATAAGCAGACAGGATGGCAAAAGGGCCGAAACCTGGTTTCAGTCGTTAAAATATTTTAAACATTACACTTTGGTTGAATGCCGGCCGGTTACCGGGCGGATGCACCAGATCCGCATACACCTGGCTACTCAAAAGGCATCTATAGCCGGCGATGAGATGTATAAAGGCGAACCGGTTTATCTGTCAAAAATAAAGCGTAAGTATCATTTGGGTAAAGATCAGGAGGAACTTCCAATCATGAAACGTTTTGCCTTGCATGCTTATGAGGTTACCTTCAAAATAAATCCTGAAACGGAGATTACGATACATGCGCCATATCCTAAGGACTTTGAAACGCTTTTAAAGCAGCTTGAAAAGTTTGATAGTTAACAATTAGCCGCATAATATCGGGTTCTGCCTTGCACATGGCATAAATTTATGCCAAGCCTCTGTGGCATATTTGAAATTGTTTTACCCACGAGTTTTGCCTTGTTGGGATTTGGCAGGGTAAGCACATAGGTTTACATTTTTTGGAGAACTCTTAGAAACATACTTACCTAATTAAGCTATTGATTTTTTATTGATAGCCACTACTTGTCTTAATTTTATTCTATTAATAAAATAGTTTTATAATTAGTTGCATTATATGGCTTTTTATACCCATTTATGTGATATAGGCATCCTGTTTTTTTATTTTTTACAGTTTTGGTAAAAAACATATCATTTGATGCTCTAAAAATATGAAAATGATAAAATCCAATTTTGTTGTTGTGGTTTTTTACGTATTTGACCTATTTAAATGTGATTTGTTGAAAAAATTTATAAAAAATTCACAATTTTATAATGATTTTTATAAAAATAATTTAAATTCGCCTTGATAATTAGTCAAAACAACAGATAAACTATTATTAGAACCATAAATTTTACAAACTAACTTAAAAATGGCAACTAAACTTGAGTACATTTGGCTTGATGGGTATAAACCAACACAAAGCCTGCGCAGCAAAACTAAAATTGTTAAAAGCTTCAGCGGTAAAGTTGAAGATTTAGATAACTGGAGCTTTGATGGTTCATCAACAGAACAAGCACCAGGTGGCTCATCTGATTGTATCCTGAAACCGGTTTTCACAGTTCCTGATCCGCAAAGAAAAGATGCTCACCTGGTAATGTGCGAAGTATTGGACTCAACTGGTAAACCACACGAATCAAACGGTCGTGCTCTTATTCAGGATGATGATAACGATTTCTGGTTTGGTTTTGAGCAGGAATATTTTTTATGGGATCCTAAAACCGATAAACCTCTTGGTTTCCCGGCAGGTGGTTACCCAGGTCCGCAAGGCCCATACTACTGTTCAGTAGGTGCAAACAACGCTTTCGGTCGCGAAATTGTTGAAGAACACTTAGATGCTTGTTTAGAAGCTGGTTTAAATGTTGAAGGTATCAACGCCGAAGTAGCTGCAGGTCAGTGGGAATTCCAGATCTTTGCTAAAGGCGCTAAAGAAGCTGGTGACCAAATCTGGGTTGCCCGTTATCTGTTAGAAAGAATTGGTGAAAGCTACGGTGTTGCCATCAACTGGCATTGCAAACCATTAGGTCAGTTAGACTGGAATGGTTCTGGTATGCACGCTAACTTCTCAAACACATTATTACGTACAGCAAACAGCAAAGAGAAATTCGAAGCCGTTTGCGAAGCTTTCCGTCCGGCAGTAAAAGAATGTATCGCTGTTTATGGTGCTGATAACGATCAACGTTTAACCGGTAAACACGAAACTGCATCAATCCATGACTTTAGCTATGGTGTGTCTGATCGTGGTGCTTCTATCCGTATTCCACTTTATGCAGTTGATCATAACTGGAGTGGTTACCTGGAAGATCGTCGCCCTAACTCAGCTGCCGATCCGTATAAAGTAGCTGCGGTAATCATCAAAACTGTAAAATCAGCGAAAGTTTAAGCCCCTCTTAAATATTTTAATTATTCTGATCCCCCGGCTCAAAGCCGGGGGATTTTTTTTGGAGTAGCTCTGTTATCGGTTGCACCGATCGATTTTGCCATAGCTTGGAGAAGTTCGATAAACAATTTACTTTTGGAAGTATCCTTACATCATCCAATTAATATTGGAAAATCAAGAATAAGATGAATTCACAGGAAAAAGTATTGCACTGCTACAATACAGTGGCCGACGACTATGCGGCTGATCGTTGGGATGAACTTTCCAAAAAACATTTGGACACCTTGTTATTAAAGGAATTTGCCACCGTCAATAAAGACAAAGGACTATGTGCCGATTTTGGTTGTGGACCTGGACAAACAACAAGATTTCTGTACGATAATGGCTTAAAAGATATCGTCGGCATTGATCTGTCGCCCGCAATGGTGAACGCCGCCCGTAAGCTTTCGCCTCAAATTAAATTTGAAACCGGCGACTTATTGAATATCGATTATCCGCCGGGAGCCCTTGGAAGTGCACTTGCATTTTATGCGATAGTGCATTTTAGTAGTGACGAAATCAAAAAATGCTTCGGAGAAATAAGCAGGGTATTAAAAACGGGCGGAGAATTTTTACTTTCATTTCACGTAGGAGATGAAATACTTCATTATGATAAAGCTCATGACAAAGAAGTAGATATTGATTTATACTACTTTAAAACAGATGATATCGTGGCGTTACTTTATGAAACCGGGTTTAATATATTCGAAGCGATAGAAAGGCGCCCGCATGACGACGCGAAATTTAAAAGCAGGCGGGGCTACATCTGGGCCGTAAAAAAGTGAAGAGCAGCCGTAAGCTTCATTAAAGCTTATAATTTCCCGATTTTATTAATAAAAAACCATCAACCGGCAAATTGTAAACATAAACCCAGCATTCAATCATTCCTAAACCGGTTTCAATGGTGGTTAATTCTCTAACAAATAAATTAGGTTGTTCCTGATCGTCGCCAAAACCCTCATAGTCATCAATAAAGGACAAAATTTTTCCGGGCTCATCCATCAGGTAAATGGATCCCTGAACATATTGGTTAATGTTGGTATCTATAATAGCCGCAGGATATTCACCCGCGTCATAAAGCCGACCTCTAAACTTGCCGGTTTGCAGCAGGGTACAGTGTTGTTGCAGATATGCTCCATAGCTGTTGGCGCTGTCAAGCAGGGTGCCGTAAACAAATAAACGCGGACAAATAGCTTTCATACTGCAAACAAAGGTAAGGGCAAATTCGTATCAAATTGTGTAAACACACTGGGCATTTTTTTATGTTTACACCATTAATGGTTATCTTGCTAAGGTAACCTGCCTTTACAATTATATCATGAACGAAGAACAGATTAAAGCATATATAGAAGAGAATAAAATACAGAAGATAAAATTCGCTTTTGCCGATATAGATGGCATTTTGCGGGGTAAAGTAATTCACCCTAAAAAATTCATAGATGGTTTGCAAAGTGGCTATGGCTTTTGCGATGTGGTTTTTGGCTGGGATAGCAGCGATGTTTGTTATGATAATGTACAGCTTACCGGCTGGCATACCGGCTACCCGGATAAGCTTTGCCGCATAGATCTTTCTACCTTGCGTAATGTTCCCTGGCAGGATAATATCCCTTTTTTCCTGGCCGACTATAGTAATCCCAATGGTGATGATCTGCCTGCCTGTCCGCGCAGCCTTCTGAAACACATTGCCAAACAATGTGTAGATATGGGTTATCATGCCGAGTTTGCCCAGGAGTTTGAGTGGTTCAATTTCAGGGAAACACCGCAGTCTATCAACGATAAAAACTTTACCAATATCAATACCCTTACACCGGGTATGTTTGGTTATTCTATCCTGCGCACATCAGAAAACAGTGCTTTTTATTATGATCTGTTTAACCTGCTTACCCAGTTCAATATCCCCATTGAGGGCTTGCATACCGAAACCGGTCCGGGGGTATACGAAGCTGCCATAGCACATGACGAGGTTTTAAGCGCTGCTGATAAGGCAACCTTATTTAAAACAGCGGTAAAAGAAATTGCCTATAAACACGGCGTTATGGCCTCATTTATGGCCAAATGGAACGAAAATTTACCCGGTTGCAGCGGTCATATACACCAAAGCCTCTGGACAAAAGATAAAAGCGAAAACCTGTTTCATGATGCTGCTGATGAACATAAAATGAGCGATCTGCATAAACAGTACCTGGCCGGGCAATTGTATTGCCTGCCTCATATACTGCCCATGTACGCCCCAACCATTAATAGTTACAAGCGTTTGGTTGAAGGTGCCTGGGCGCCAACCACCGTTACCTGGGGGGTAGAAAACCGTACTACGGCGCTCCGGGTTATCAATACCACACCAGCCTATACCCGCCTTGAAACCCGCATACCAGGTTCAGATACCAATCCTTACCTGGCTATGGCGGCCGCACTGGCTTCGGGTTTGTACGGTATCAAAAACAAAATGAAACTGGATATCCCTCAAACTATAGGCAATGGCTACCTGGATAAAAAGAATGGGGTATTGGCTGCCAACTTGCATGATGCATCGGTAATGATGCAAAACTCACCTATAGCCAAAGAGCTTTTTGGCGAAGGCTTTGTAGATCACTTTACACAAACCCGCCTATGGGAACATCGTCAGTACATTAAACATGTAACTGACTGGGAGCTGAAAAGATACTTTGAGATTATATAAGTCCGTTTGATATCCATATAAAAGATGATACAATTTGTTTAATATTGCACCCGCAAATTTCAAATAAACCATCAGAATGGATTTTTCTTTAATTGTACGCAAAGCCTGGGAAGGTTATGATTCTTCAAAAACCATTAAGCATATTGAAGATATCAGTGCCATGGTATCAACCAACCACGTTTATCGCATCACTTTTGATGACGATGATATCATTATTGCCAAGCTGTCCTACTTTGGCAAGTTTGAGCATTTTAAAGAAGATCACCGTATTATTCAAACCCTGGCCAATAACCTGCTTTATCCGTTCGAGAATTTATTGGCCCGTTCGCTGTTGAAAAATAACCGGGTTTATATTTATCATTACAAACATGGCAAAACAGATGCCTGGGTAGTATTTTATAATCCTACACGTATATTACAACGTTTGCCGCGCCGGCTTGATGAAAACCATATTAAGAAATTGGGCCAGCAGGTGGGTAAGTTCCATAAGGCTTGTTCGAGGGTGAAAAATGTACTGCCCAAATCGTCAAAAACACTGCGCACCGATATATCCGCGTTGCAGCATCAGCTGGAAGCCGACGAAAAGCAGTTCGGTACGGCTATGCAGGCCGACTTTTTAAAATACCATTGTGAAACTTTCCTCAAGAATCGCTCAAAATATAACATGAGCTCATTTGAAATCATTCCGGTATTTATTGATTGGAATATCGGCAACTTCTCAGTCACCCCGAATCTGGAGTTGTATTCCCGCTGGGACTACGACTGGTTCAGGATGAGTTATCGTGTGCTCGATTTTTACTTTTTTAGCCGGGTAGTATCTGATATTGGCGATCGTACGGTATTCAGTTATGTGATCAATACCATGATGGAAGACCGATTTATCATTTTCCTGAAAGAATATCATAAAGTAAATCCGCTTACCGCCGATGAGATCAGGTTTATGAAAGAAGCCTACCGGTTTTTTATCCTGAATTATGTAATTAAGGATGGCAAACACTTTTTTAGCGAACAATATGCCGAAAAATTACAGGCCGAAGCATTTAATGTTTATCTTCCGTCGGTTGATCGGGATTTTGATGCCGAAAAAATCATTGAAGCGCTAAAATTGAAATAAATACGTGTAGTATCAAGTAGTTAGTATCAAGTATCAAGATGCTTGAAGGAATTTGGGAAAAACAATTGTCATGATACTAATAACGGTTATAGATATTTTTACACATACAGGGCAGATAAATCACTAAATCAATAATTCAATAATTATCCCGGGGCATGAACAGAATAGATAACTTTAAATCCATTATTGACCGGTATAAAGTTGTTTTTTTTGATGCTTTTGGTGTACTAAAGAACTATAATGGCTTGCTGCCTGGTATTGAGCGAACTTTTGCGTACCTGGAAGAACAGCAGAAGGAATACTACATAGTTACCAATGATGCCTCTCGCAGCCCGGCCCAACTGGCGGAATCGTACCAAATCAAAGGGTTGCATACCATCACGCCCGATCATATTATATCCTCCGGGATGTTGACCAAGGATTATCTTGACCTGAAGGTGAATGATGGGATAGTGGCCTATTTAGGTACGCTTGATTCTGCGCATTACATTGATAGTTCTGGCCTGCATACCCTGCCGGTGAGTCAGGTTGACGCCTCTAATATTGATAAAGTAAACGCCCTGGTGTTTTTGGATGATGAAGGTTTTAACTGGTTTGAGGATCTGAATAAGACCGTCAATATTTTGCGTAAACGTCCCATCCCTGTCATTGTGGCCAATACCGATCACGCTTATCCGGTAACCAAACATGATGTATCTATAGCTATAGGCGGCTTAGCCAGTATGGTCGAGAAAATAGTGGGCAAGGAGTTTATCCGCTTTGGTAAGCCCGACTCACAGATGTTTATGTTTGCTTATGATCTGCTGCGCGATCAGGGCCCTATCAGCAAAAAGGATATTGTAATGGTTGGTGACACCCTGCAAACCGATATCCTCGGTGGTAACAAATTCGGGCTGGATACGGTGCTGGTACTCTCTGGTAATACCCAGGCTGTGGATGCCGACAACCGCATTAACGCTACAGGCATAGTGCCCACCTATATCTGCGACTCGGCAGTGGTAGAGTTTGGTGAACTTGGCTTTTAGTCTCTCCGCATAATCCTTAAACATAGTGGGATTTATTCCTATCCGAGGTCTTTCATTCTGAACTACGCCAATGATTTTCTTCTTTAGCGCAAGTCTTGTGCGTTGCCGGTGGGGTGATGACTTGTGCTTATGAACCTGGTAATGTCACAAGTCATCAACCCACAATCCCAAACACAAGACTTGCGCCAATGGTGAACTATGCCAATGATTTTCAAAACCGGTAGTCTAAAGACTACTGGCATAAGCGTTCGAAGTCAGAGACTTCGAACAGCGTGGGTAGAGACGCATAATTGCGTCTCCCGACAGACATTAAAAAGATAAAAATGTCTATCTGACAAATAAATTTTATTTTTAAATGTAAACTTAACATTTGTTTTTTTACTTTTGGTTCAACAAGGGCATTTAACCCCATGCCCGGTGCCTCAGCACCCAAAAACCTGAATTAATTAAACGTGATGAACAACGAAAACTTTGACCTGAAAGAACATCCGCATAGTCGTTTGAATATTTTAACCGGCGACTGGATATTGGTATCTCCGCACCGCACTAAACGCCCATGGCAGGGTAAGGTAGAAGCCGCCCAAACCGATCAGCGACCTCCATATGACCCAAATTGTTATCTATGTCCCGGTAACAAAAGGGCAGATGGCAGTGAAAACCCGGAATACAAAGCCAGCTATGTTTTTACCAATGATTATTCGTCATTATTGTTAAACACTCCGGATGGCGGATTGAATGATGATGAACTTTTGGTGGCTAACAGTCAGCGCGGTATATGCCGGGTGATCAGCTTTTCGCCCCGGCATGACCTCACATTACCCGAAATGGAAACCGCCGACATCAGGAAAGTGGTTGATGTTTGGCAAACCGAATATCAGGAGCTTACTACTTATCCCTGGATAAAACACATCCAGATATTCGAGAACAAAGGTGATATTATGGGTTGCAGCAACCCACATCCGCATGGACAGATCTGGGCACAAAACAGTATCCCGGTTGAGGTGGCTAAGGAAACTCAACAGCAGAAAACCCACTTTGAACAAAAAGGCCGAAGCCTGCTTGGTGATTACCTGCAACTGGAATTAAAAAAGCAGGAGCGTATTATTTTTGAGAACGAACATTTTGTAGTGCTGGTTCCTTTTTGGGCGGTTTGGCCTTATGAGGCCATGATTGTGAGCAAAAGACATATCACCAGTCTGCTTTATTTTACTGATGACGAAAAAACAGCGCTTGCTGATGCTATCAAACGATTGACGGTAAGATATGATAATATGTTCGAGACCTCATTTCCGTATTCAGCAGGTATGCACCAATCTCCTGTAAACATGGGCGATCATCCGTACTGGCACTGGCATATGCACTTTTATCCGCCTTTGTTACGCTCGGCCACGGTTAAAAAATTCATGGTAGGGTATGAGATGCTGGCCAACCCTCAGCGCGATATCACCGCCGAGTTTGCTGCCGATAGGTTACGAAATTTGAGCGAAGTGCATTATAAAGTTAAGGGATAAGCAAAAAATATTAATTTAGGCCAACCAAACAAACTGATATAAACCAAGTACCTATGAAACTATGAGACATTTATCAAAAAAACTCTTACTAATCATGTTACCGGCATGCGTATCTTTGGCGGCCTGTAATCAATCATCTGACAAGAAAAAAACAACTATGACGGATAGCACCCAAACACCCGCTTCTGCCTTCGAAAAAACAATCGATGGAAAACAAACACATTTGTACACGCTTAAAAATAAAAACGGCATTACCGCTACTTTTACCAACTATGGCGGCCGTATTGTGAGCCTCCTGGTTCCGGATAAAAATGGGAAGCTGACTGATGTAGTGCTGGGTTTTGAAAGTGTAGAAGGATTTGAAAAATCAACCGAACCTTATTACGGCGCTACTATTGGCAGGTATGGTAACCGCATAGCTAAAGGCAAATTTAAAATTGACGGTAAAGAATATCAATCATCTATCAATAACCCGCCAAATACGCTGCATGGTGGTAAAAATGGTTATCAGAGCGTTGTATGGGATGGTAAACAAATTGATTCATCAACGGTAGAATTTACTTACCTGTCAAAAGATATGGAAGAAGGTTTTCCGGGCAACCTGAACGTAAAAGTTACCTATAGTTTAACAAATGACAATGAATTTAAAGCGGTGTATGAAGCCACAACCGATAAAAATACAGTTGTAAACTTAACCAATCATGCCTTTTTTAACCTGAATGGTGAAGGCAGCGGTACCATACTTGATCATTTGGTACAGATTGATGCGGATAACTACGTACCGGTTGATTCGACCCTGATACCTTTAGGTAAAATAGAAAGCGTAAAAGGCACGCCATTTGATTTCACCAAACCGGAGACCATCGGCAAGCGCATTAATGATAATAACGTACAGCTAAAAGACGGTAAAGGGTATGATCATAACTTTGTGCTGAACAAACACGATATCAAAACGCCTATTGCTACTGTAATTGGCGACAAGAGCGGCATAAAAATGGAAGTATTTACCGAGGAACCTGGCTTACAGTTTTACAGCGGTAACTTTATGCAGGCCAAAAACGTGATGAAACGGGGTATCAAAGATGAGTTCCGCACCTCATTCGCTATGGAAACACAACACTATCCTGATTCACCAAATCAGCCTCAGTTCCCATCAACAGAACTTAAACCAGGGCAAACTTATAAAACACAATCGTTATATAAATTTTCGGTAGTTAAATAAGCTTAAGTTTTTACTTAATATAAAACAGGGTCTTTGCCAGATAGGTAAAGGCCCTGTTTGTTAAATAAGGTTAAAAATGGCTTAATCACAAATATTTTAAGTGAAACAGCGTTAGGGATTTATCTAAACAATAGTATGAAAAAACTAATCCTCTCCTTGTCATTTATTCTTTTTATAGATTACGCTTTTGGCCAGGTTAAAACCGGCGATGTTGTACCCGATATCAAGTTTCAATTATTAAATGCACCTGTAAAAAGCGCCACCTTAGGTAAGCTAAAAGGGAAAATAGTTTTTATTGAGTTTTGGGCAACCTGGTGCAGCCCCTGTGTTGAGGCAATGCGGCATTTAGTGCAATTGCAAACTAAGTATCGTAATAAAATCCAGATAATTACTGTTACAGATGAAAAAGAAGCAAGGATCAGGCAGTTTTTAAGTTCCAGGCCATCAAACTTATGGTTTGCTATTGATACAGGGGAGTTGATTACCCAGGTGTTTCCTCACCGGGTAATACCACACACCGTGGTTATTTCACCAGATGGAAAATTAATTGCTAATACAACCCCTGAATCGATAACTGCATTAGTTATAGACAGCTTATTACAACAAAAGGAGGTACACCTTGTCGAAAAGAAGGAAATTTTACTTACACCTCCGGATATTATTAAAAAATACTTTTTCGCTGCCGATACGGTAAAAAGCAGGTTTGTAATGCAGGCTGAAATGAAAGGGGCCGGGAGCTTCAGTACAACTCATTTGCATGACAGTACTTTTAACGGCCGAAGGTTAACCTGCCTTAACTTCCGGCTCAACTCGTTATACCGTATGGCTTATCATAATTTTCCTTACGGCCGTACTATTGATAAAACAGGTGAAAAAAATAATGGGCCCTTATATTGCGTTGATCTAATTGTGCCCGATGAAAAAGATCTGCTGCCAACATTGGGAAAGGAACTTGCAAAAAGATTTGATCTGCAGGCTAAGCTAATGCCGGAAACTAAAGAGGTTAATGTTTTAAAAATAGCAGATACTGCTAAATTCAAACACATTCCTATTAACAAATCTGGCAAAAGAACTTATCTGGCAAAACACGGCGAAATAGATGAACAATATATTACAATGACCGATTTGGCCGATTATTTAGAAAACTATGGAACTGGAAAACTGCCTGTTATTGATGAAACTCAGAATAAGGGATTTTTTGATATTAAGTTTTCATTTCAACCTGAAAAACCGGAGAGTTTAACAACCATACTAAGTAATATGGGGCTGTCTTTAGAAAAGGCTACACGCAAAGTTGATTTTTTAGTACTTTATAAATAAGAATGAGATTGTAAAAATCATTTTCCCGAGTGTCATTGAGGAACGAAGCAAAAGCCTCACCCAAACCCTCTCCAAAGGAGAGGGTTTTAAAATGCTCTTTGAAGTCTCCCCCTTTGGGGGAGATTTAGAGGGGGCTCCCATGCAGCCGTTCATAATCCTCAAGAGTGTCAATATCAATAGCTCCAAGCGGAAACGCTATTTGCGCCACATCATTTGGGAAAGTTTTGATCAGTTTTTTGGCACCTTCCTTGCCTTGCAGCATTAATAATTGGGGGAAGTAGGATGCGCTGAATAACACCGGCACACCAAGCGATTCACGGTAAGCGCAGGCAATGATGCCAAAGTCTGTTTCAGCCTTTTTTTCGGTGAGTTGATATATCAGCAGCGGATCAACAAAGGGCTGGTCGCACAGCATTAATATGGCGCCTGTTATTAATGGTTGTATACTCAACAATTCGGTTATACCTAATCGAATAGATGATGCCATGCCCTCCTGCCAAAGCGTGTTGTAGGCAATATGCACCAGCTGATCAGATATGCCGGGACGTATTATTCCTTCATTGGCTCCCAGTATCACCACCACATTTTCATGGCACACTGAAGTAAGCGCGGTTTGAATGGCGCGCTGTAATAGCGTTTGTCCCTGGTAAACCAGGTTCTGTTTGGGAGTTCCCAAACGACTTGATGAACCCGCCGCTAATATGATGAGTCCGATCTGCACAAAATCCTGTGGTTCTTTCACAATTGGTTTAACTTTGTATTCAAGTAAATATAAATCAAAAGTATCAATAATGGCGCTGTGCTTGAGATCCACAATTACGCACCTCAAAAAATACATTTAAAAAACATAAGGGCCAATTGTAATATTTACTTTTACAGTATGTAACCTGTGTGGTTACTTTTATATATGAATGGTTCATTGCTCATAGATAATCATGGCCGGAAGATTAATTACCTGCGCCTTGCGGTAACAGATAAATGTAATCTGCGTTGCTTTTATTGCATGCCCGAGGATGGTTTGCACTGGCTTTCGCGTACAGAACTGATGAGTTATGAAGAAATGTTGCGTGGCTGCAGCCTGCTGGTAAAAATGGGTATCGAAAAGATCCGGATCACCGGGGGCGAACCTTTTGTACGCAAGGATATCATGCAACTGCTCACCGCCATATCGCAATTGGATGGCCTCAAAGAGCTGAGCCTCACCACCAATGGCGTATTAACCGCGCCGCATGTTTCCGAACTGAAAAGGATAGGGGTACGGTCGGTTAATTTGAGCCTGGACACGCTGGATGTCAACCGTTTTTTTACCATTACCCGCCGCGACGAATTTGCAAACGTAATGACAACGCTTGATGCTTTGCTGAAACATGGCATCGAAGTAAAAATAAACGCGGTGGTAATGGATGGTAAAAACACACAGGATATTATCCCCCTGGTGCAAATGACTAAAGAATTGCCGGTAAGCGTGCGTTTTATAGAAGAAATGCCTTTTAATGGCGATGGTCATATTTATACCGGCCTGCAATGGGATTATATTCGCATATTGGAGGAAATCAAAAGTCGATATCCGCAGATCCAGAAATTACCAGATCCATCATATTCAACGGCTTATAACTATCAGATCCCGGGTCATCAGGGTACGGTAGGTATCATAGCAGCATATTCACGCACGTTTTGCGGTACCTGTAACCGCATAAGGATAACCCCGCAAGGCGAATTGAAAACCTGTTTATATGATGATGGAGAATTGAATATAAAAAATATGATGCGTGCCGGCACCGGTGATGATGAATTGCAGGCTGTATTACTAAATGCCATTAATCATCGGGCTAAAGATGGCTGGGAGGCCGAGCGCAAGCGGGTAATACATCCGGGTATACATGAATCTATGGCGACTATAGGGGGGTGAGTGGTGAGTGGTGAGTGGTGAGTGGTGAGTGGTGAGTGGTGAGTGAATATGGCAAACAATTTAGTGAAAAATGTAAAAACTATTTAGATAATTTAAGCTCAGCTATGACATTCTCAGCTCCCCACTCCCTGCTCACCACCGTTGAAGAAGCTGAAAAGCTGATACTGGCGCAATTAAGAGATTATGGTACCGAAAGCTTACCGTTTGAGCAAACTGTAGGTCGTGTACTGGCCGAAGCCATTAAAGCCGACCGTGACCTGCCTTCCTTTAACAGGGTTACGATGGACGGTATAGCTGTTAATTATCAATCTATTATAAACGGTATCCTTACCTTTAACATCAAAGCAACCCAGGCAGCCGGTGATGAACCTGTTGCTATTACTCATCCTGAGGAATGTATTGAGATTATGACGGGTGCGGTATTGCCCGTTTCTGTAGATACGGTGATCCGCTATGAAGATGTGGAAATAAGCAATGGCCGGGCCTTGGTAAAGGTACAGGATATCAAAAAAGGGCAAAACCTGCACCTGCAAGGTGCAGATAAAAGAGAAGGAGATGTGTTAGCATCTATAGGGCAAATAATCACGCCTGCTATTATTGGTTTAGCTGCATCTGTAGGTAAAACACACTTGCTGGTGAAGAAATTACCCAGGGTGGCGATCATATCATCGGGTGATGAACTGGTGGAGGTTGACCAAACGCCCGCTCCATACCAGATCCGGAAATCAAACGGCTATACCATAAAAGCGGTATTGCAGGAGCAGGGACTGCAGCCAGACATGATCCATATCCCCGATGATCCCGAAATTACCCGTCAGCAAATACAGCGTTGTCTGCAAAATTATGATGTATTATTGCTCAGTGGCGGTATATCTATGGGTAAGTTTGATTACATCCCCCAGGCGCTCGAAGATTCGGCCGTAAAAAAGATCTTTCATAAAGTAGCCCAGCGTCCCGGCAAACCTTTTTGGTTTGGTGTACATGCAAATGGGACTCTTGTTTTTGCTTTTCCAGGTAATCCTGTAGCCACATTTATGTGTCTGCACAAATACTTTTTAAACTGGTTAAGGACTACTTTAAATTTGACAGAACAATCATCCGTTTATGCAGTTTTAGCTAAGGATTTTCAGTTCAAACCGCCCTTGCAATATTTTTTACAGGTAAAGCTGCAAAGCAACCCGCAAGGGCAGCTGATGGCCTGGCCAATTGAAGGAAATGGTTCGGGTGATTTTGCTAACTTAGCAGATACCGACGCCTTTTTAGAATTGCCACTGGAGAGGACTGATTTTAAGGTCGGAGAAGCATTCAGGGTGTTAAGGTTCTGAACAAGATTTCATGATTTTTCAGGATTATCATGATTGAACATAAGTAAAAAAATTCTGTTAATCTTAGTGTCCTTAAATCGTGTACAAATGTTAAGCCATTTAGATAAGCAAGGCAACCCGAATATGGTTGATGTAAGCGGGAAACAGGTTACTCACCGCACTGCCACGGCGCGTAGTGTGGTTGTTTTGCCTGCTGAGGTATTGCAGCATTTAACCAATGGCGATTTGGTGAGCAAGAAAGGGCCGGTTTTTCAAACGGCTATTATAGCCGGCATTATGGCAGCCAAAAAAACCGGCGACCTGATACCACTTTGCCATCCCCTGGGTATGGATAACTGCAGCATCACCATACAGGTTAATGAACAACAGGAGATTGTGATAGATTGTACCGCCAGTATCACTGCTAAAACCGGTATCGAGATGGAGGCCCTTGTTGGCGCATCCATAGCAGCGCTTACCATTTATGATATGTGCAAGGCCATGAGCCATGATATTGTAATTAAAGAAACCAAACTGATAGCAAAAACAGGAGGTAAACGTGACTTTAAACGAGCATAAAAAACACGCTAAACTGGTCCGGCCAGCTTCTGGTAATTTCGGTCGTAATGAATGGTCTATTGTTGGTGGCCCATGTACGGTGATCAAACTGCTGGCCCATGATGTGATCGGGGCGCTATCCGCAGTATATAAATGCGCCTATGCCGATACATCCCACAATGATGATATTACCCTGGTACCAGGCAGACTTACCAATGGGGCCATGTTGGATTATACCGATCAGATCAATTATCAGCAGTTTAATTTTCAAAACCCGGTTTGGCCTTATCAGCTTAAGCAGCAATTTGCCAATGCCGACCTGGTACTGGTAAACGGCAATCACCAGCTGGCCAAGGCACAGGTAGTGATCATCGATATCAACAAAAAGGCTTCATTACAAAAGAGGGTAGAGCAGTTAACCAACGTACAGCTATTTTTACTGGCCGATAACAGCGATGAGATCTTCGATTTTATCCAGGAAGCTATCCCGCACTGGCAGGATATACCCGTTTACCGGCTATCAGACAGAGAACGGATTATCGGTTTTTTTGAAACCAGCCTAAAACTATCGCGCCCGGTTTTAAACGGATTGGTATTGGCAGGCGGAAAAAGCGAGCGGATGGGCTTTGATAAAGGCAATGTGAACTGGCATGGCAAACCGCAACGCTTCCACATGGCCGATATGCTTAAATCATTCTGTAACGAGGTTTTTATTTCCCGCCGGCCAGGGCAGCATAATAATGAAGCAGATGCAGAGTATCCGGTTTTGGAAGACACTTTTACCGGTCTTGGGCCATATGGTGCTATCCTTTCAGCCTTTCGCGAAAAACCGGATAATGCCTGGCTGGTTATTGCCTGCGACTTGCCATTGATGGATGAGGCTACCTTGCGTAATCTGGCTGCCTGGCGCAATAGTTCGGCAGTAGCTACAGCCTATCATAGCCCGGTGACCGATTTCCCGGAACCACTGGTTGCTATATGGGAGCCAAAAAGCTACCCGGTCTTATTGTCGTTTTTAGCGCAAGGGTATTCGTGTCCGCGCAAGGTGCTGATCAATAGCGAGATCAACCTGCTCAATGCGCCCGACCCCGAAGCATTAACCAATGTGAACACCCCTGATGAATTGGAAAAAGTAAAAAGGGTTCTTCACCAAAAAACAGCTACAAACTAATGACTCCTGATATTTTAAGATATAGTTGCCAAATGGCCCTGCCCGGTTTTAGCGAGCAGGCACAAATATTATTGCAGCAGGCCCGGGTATTGATAGTGGGTGCCGGCGGTCTCGGTTGCCCCGCAGCCCAGTATTTAACTTCGAGTGGGATAGGTACTTTAGGTATTGCTGATTATGATGTGGTGTCTGTTAGTAACCTGCACCGTCAAATACTGTACTCACCTGCAGATGTGGGACAAAATAAGGTAGTTGTTGCTATAAAACGTTTACAGGAACAAAACCCTGATGTAAAATTGGTCCCTCATACCGAAAAGATCAACTCTGATAATGTATTGAGCATTATACAGCATTATGATATTGTAATTGATGGCTCTGATAACTTTGAGACCCGCTATTTATTGAATGATGCCTGCGTAATGACCGGCAAACCCCTTGTTTACGGTGCTATTTACCAGTTTGAGGGGCAGGTAGCTGTCTGGAATGTGGTTTATGACGAAAATACCCGGTCGCCTAATTATCGTGACCTCTTCCCGAAAGTTGATCCTACCCAGATTCCTAACTGCACCGAAGGCGGCGTAATACCTACGCTGGCCGGGATAATTGGTTGTATGCAGGCCAATGAAGTGATTAAATATATCACCAAAACCGGCGACCTGCTGGCAGGTAAAATATTGATATTTGACGCGCAAAGCATGCAGAGCCGTATCATTAAAATAGGCGCCACTTCAAAAACACCGGTGCGAAGCCTCGCTGCTACGATAGCTATTCCCCTAATATCGGCATTGGAATTAAAAGAACATATAGACGATGATTCCATCGACCTGGTAGATGTACGTACCGAACAGGAGCGTGATGCCTTTGATATCGGCGGTATCCATATCCCCATTGATGAACTGGAAGGTTACCTGGCTTACTTTACCGATCCCAAAGCCAAGGTACTTTATTGTGCAACCGGCAACCGGAGCGAGGAAGCTGTAAAATTGATCTTGAAACGCATCCCCGATGCTAATATTTTTTCGTTAGAAGGTGGTTTGAGAGCGTATTTGGAGATGTAGTTTTTGATTTCGGAATTCGGATGTTCGATTTCGGATTTTGCTTTTTGTCTGAACCATGAATTTATTATTTCTCCCTCATGTCATTGCGAGAGGAACGACGAAGCAATGTCGTAGCTATTCCTATTCATGAGAACGTGAGGAGATTGCCACGCTGGGCTCGCAATGACATATTCTTTTAATATAAATCCGAAATCGAGCGTCCGAACTCGCAAATCTCAGGGATGTGCCGCTACCCAAACTTCACCATCCTCAAAAGCTTCTTTTTTCCAGATGGGCACGGTTTGCTTTAGGGTATCGATGATATAGCGGCAGGCTTCAAAGGCAGCATCACGGTGAGCTGCGGAAACGGCGATGATCACAGGAATTTCGCCAACCTGTAAAGTGCCTGTACGGTGATGGATCAGCACTTTTTGTACCGGCCATTTTTCAAAGGCCTGCCGGGCTATCTTTTCCATTTCGCTGATGGCCATAGGTTCATAGGCTTCAAAATCCAATTTCAATACGGCCTTGCCTTTGGTAGCATTGCGCACTGTTCCGATAAAAACGTCTATCCCACCAGATTCGGGCGACATGATCCAATCGATACAAGCCTGAATGTTCAGGGTTTGGGCAGAAAGTACGATCTGTGTATTATTCATCGGGCAGCATTTTTATAAAATATTTTGGCGATTCCACGTAACCCTGGCGTTCATAAAAGCGATGGGCGGCAATCCTTCGTGAATGACAATGAACTTCTATCCGGTCGCATTTTCGTTCAGTGGCCAATTGAGTAAAATGTTCTTCGAGTGCGTTGCCGATGCCTTTGCTGCGTGCGCCTTCATCAACAGCAAAACAGCTTATCCGGGCATAATCACCACGGGTGGTCAGTTGTGGGATAAAATCAAAAGCGATGAAACCTGCAGCTGCACCATCCAGCTCATAAACCAATACGGTTGATAACGGCTGGCTGAGCATCACTTCCAGGTTCCTAAGTAAATAACTTTCAGCTCCTGGATAACCCAGTTGTTGCAATAGTTTAGATATTGCCGTATGATCAGCTAAAGTAGCTTTCCTGATAGACATAGTTTTTGTTTGTGATTTAAGGATTAAAGGAGTAAGGAACAAAGACTTTTACCAGCTCGTATTTTTATATTTCAATCCTTGCTCTTTGCTCCAAAAATCCTTGCTCCTTAAAGGAATCCTTGCTCTTTGCTCCAAAAATCCTTGCTCTAAGAAGTTATCCCCCACTCACCGGTGGTATAATGGCAATTTCGTCACGTTCATGTATGGTATCACCTGGCAGGGCATATTCATTGTTTACGGCAACCATGTATGATGCCAGTTGTTTCAATCGCGGATATTGTTGCTCCAGCAGGTATTTTAAATTGTATATCGTGGCGTCGTTTGTCAATTCAAGGTTAACCTGCGAATTTCCAAATATCTCTTTCGCCACACCAAATGCCAGCACATTAATCTTCATACTCAAAATTAGGGCAAAATAGTTAAGAAAGGAAATATGGAGCAAGGACTTTTTGATAAAGGATAAAAGGAGCAAGGACTTTTGGAGCAAAGATTTTTATTTGATAAAGGATAAAAGGAGCAAAGAATAAGGATTTTTATCCTCCTTGAATCTTTACTCCTTCAATCCTTGCTCCTCCAATCCTTGTTCTTTGCTCCAAAAGTCCTTGCTCCTTGCTCTAAAAGTAAATTGTATATTTGAAGTATGGCTGCCAATTCTACACATCATATCCGCGTTATTAAGGTAAATGCTGCTGAAATAGCTTCGGCTACCGATGCGCTGGCCATTGAGGAACCACTGGAGATCAGGCTGGAATATGGCCTCGAAGGTCAAAGGCAGGTGCAGAATATTTCGGTTACTATGCGCACTCCGGGGCATGATGCCGAGCTGGCAAACGGCTTTTTATTTACAGAAGGTATCATCAAAAAATCCGAAGATATCGCCAAAACAGAACATTGTTTTATTGCTTGTGCCGAGAATAAAGAGAATGTGATACAAGTAAGTTTGGCGCCCGGCGTTGTGCCTTATCTGCCAAATACCGGGCGTAATTTTTATACTACCTCCAGTTGCGGAGTTTGCGGTAAGAGCTCTATTGATGCCATCCGTACTGTAAGCAGTTTTGCCGGTGAACCGGAAGATAATGACACCATCCAGGCCCCCGTTTTATACCAACTGCCCGTGATACTCCGCAAGCATCAGCGTGTATTTGAGGATACCGGTGGGCTTCATGCCTCGGCTTTGTTTAGCGCCCAGGGCGAGTTGTTGCTTTTACGCGAGGATGTAGGCCGGCACAATGCCCTGGATAAGCTCGTCGGCGCGGCGCTGAATTATAACTGGCTGCCGCTTAAACAAACCGTATTGCTGCTGAGCGGCCGGGCAAGTTTTGAACTGGTGCAAAAGGCGGCTATGGCGGGCATCAATATCATAGCTGCGGTGGGTGCGCCCTCAAGCCTGGCCGTGGAGTTGGCCAATGAATTTAACATCACCCTCATCGGTTTTTTACGCGACGAGCGTTTTAATGTATATACAGCGGCACACCGCATACAGATACCCCGTTATGAAACCATCATGAGTGAAGCTCACAAACCGGAATGAGTAAACCGGCGAAGGTTAGCTTCATTACCTTTTAAAAACAACTGCAGCACTCATGAGTACTATTAAAAAACAACTTATTAACGAATAATTACACAATGAAAATACGTATTAAGGGCAATTCATTAAGATACAGACTCACCCGTACAGATACCTCCAGGCTTGCCACAGAAGGTCACCTGCTTGAGGTTGTTGATTTTGGCCCTAAGCAATTGTTTTACGCTTTGCAGGTGGTTGATGCCGAACAATTATCGGCAACTTTTAAGGATGATACCATCACCGTTTACGTACCTAAAAGACTGACCGAAGAATTTGTCGATACCGACAAAGTAGGTTTTGAAGGGATGCACGGCAACCTGCATCTGTTAGTGGAGAAAGATTTTACCTGTTTGGATAACGTGGCCGAAGATCAGAGCGATAATTATCCCAATCCCTTAGCGGAAAAAAAGAAATGAGCAAGGCATTGAAAGAACAGGAGCAGCCTGCAGCAGAGAACCCTGAAAAACTGCTTGATCTGAAGCTAACCAAACAAAAGGAATGGGCAGCGGGTATCCCGGCGGTAAAAGTTGCCCTGGTTGATATTGTACAGGAAGCCGGCTTTGTACGGGGTATGGAAGGCTTGTTTAAAATGAATAAGAAGGACGGTTTCGACTGTTCTGGTTGTGCCTGGCCCGACCCGGATGACGACCGTTCGCCGGTTGCGGAATATTGCGAGAATGGCGCCAAGGCCCTGGCCGAGGAGGCGACTACCAAAAAACTGACTGCCGATTTCTTTGCTGAAAACTCCGTGTTCGATCTGGCAAAACTGAATGATTATGAGATAGGTAAAAAAGGACGTATTGCACAGCCTGTTTATCTACCCAAGGGAGCAACGCATTACCAACCCATCAGTTGGGACGAGGCCTTTAAAAAGATAGGCGATAAGCTCAACAGTCTGGCATCGCCCAATGAGGCGGCTTTTTATACCTCCGGGCGTACCAGTAACGAGGCATCTTTTACCTACCAGTTGTTTGTGCGTGAGTATGGCACCAATAACCTGCCCGATTGCTCCAATATGTGTCATGAATCAAGTGGCGTGGCTCTTACCGAAACCATAGGAATAGGCAAAGGAACCGTTACGCTGGATGATTTTTATGATACCGATGTGATCATCATTATGGGACAAAATCCAGGCACCAATCACCCGAGGATGCTCTCCGCTTTGCAAAAAGGCAAGGTCAGAGGCGCAAAGATCATCGCCATAAATCCACTGCATGAGGCCGGGTTGATGGGTTTTAAAAATCCGCAAACCGTTAAAGGCATCTTGGGTATTGATTCGCACCTGGCCGACCTTTACTTGCAGGTAAAAATAAACGGCGATATGGCTTTGTTGAAAGCTATTGAAAAACTGCTGTATCAAGCCGAATTGGAAAATCCGGGCAGGGTGTTTGATCATGAATTTATTAAAAACAGCACAGACGGCTACGAGGTTTTTCTGACCAATTTAGACAGGTACACTGTGGATGAACTGGCCTTTGAGGCCGGGGTGCCTTTGGCCCAGATTGAACAGGCTGCCGAAATGCTCAAACATAAAAGCCGCATCATTGTGTGCTGGGCCATGGGTATTACCCAGCATAAAAACGGGGTGGATACCATTAAGGAAATCGTTAACCTCACCGCTTTAAAAGGCGCCATAGGCAAACCCGGTGCCGGCTTATGTCCGGTGAGGGGCCACAGTAATGTACAGGGCAACCGTACCATGCTGATATTTGACAAGCCATCTCCCAAACAGTTGGATAAGCTAAAAGAGGTTTTTGGCTTTGAGCCACCGCGCGAACATGGCTATGATGTAGTGGAATCGATACAGGCAATGCATGAGGGTAAGCTGAAAGTGTTTTTTGCTATGGGAGGTAATTTCCTTTCGGCTACGCCGGATACGGTTTATACTGCCGATGCTATGCGCAAGCTCGAAATGTCGGTACATGTATCCACCAAGCTTAACCGCAGTCATCTGGTACATGGCCAGGAGGCTTTGATTCTGCCAACACTCGCGCGCAGCGATAAGGATGAGATCAATGGCGAGGCTCAGTTTATCACCTGCGAAAATTCGATGGGAGTGGTGCAAATGTCAAAAGGAATGCTGAAACCAATCTCAGACGATCTGATGAATGAGAACCAGATAGTTTGTAACCTTGCCAAAGCCACTTTGGGCAATCGTTCGGTGGTTAATTGGGATAAATATGCCATGAGCTACGATGCTGTGCGCGATGATATTGCCCGTGTGATACCCGGTTTTGAAGACTATAATCAGCGGGTACGGATCCCGGCTGGTTTTTACCTGCCTAATGCCCCACGTACAGGTAAATTTGAAAATAAGCTCAACGGTACTAAAATAGGCTTTGCTATAACCGAACTGCCCAAACATGATATAGCTCCCGATGAGTACAGCATGGGTACCATTCGCAGTCACGACCAGTTTAATACCACTTTATACGGCCTTGACGACAGGTACCGCGGCATCCATAACGAGCGCCGTGTAATATTCATGAATGAGGAGGATATGCGTAAGGCCGGCTTTAAATCGGGCGAAAAGGTTGATCTGTTTAATTATTATGGTGGTGTAGAGCGTGTGGCACGCCTGTTTGTGGTAGTTCCTTACAACATCCCCGAAGGAAATACAGCTACCTATTACCCCGAAGCCAATGTACTGATACCGATAGACAGCGTGGCCGAAAAGAGTAACACCCCCACATCAAAACTCGTGTTTATCAAGATCAAAAAGCATGAAGCTGAAAAATAAAAGATGCGTCATTTCGACTAATATGAAGATTCTTAAGTGTGATATTCAAGATGACATTTGTTTGATTTCCAAAAAACAAGGTTGTCATGCTGAACGGAGTGAAGCATCTTCTTCGTAACGTATATCGAAGAAGATCCTTCGTTCCTCAGGATGACAAACATTGGATAGTATTATTCTTTTGGGCCCATCAGGGGTCTTCTGAAAGGGATCTTGAGGTTCTCTCCAGCAATTCAAAACGCAGGGTCCTCTCCGAGAGACCTCGCGGGAACATGAACAATTCTCAGTCACGGTAAAACTTATTATACACGAAATAATACAGTTTTAATTATATTGCTTTAATATTTCAAATCTAAAACTTAAAGCAATATAACCATGAAAACAGACCTGTATACCAAAATTGTATTAACCATTATCGCGGTTGCTTTAACCATAAACCTGCTGAAAGGAAGCGCGACCCCTGCACAAGCAGATGGCAGGCATTATGTTAGCGTACCCCTTAACGCAGATGGCAGCTTGAACGTCACTATAAAAAACACACAGGATGTAATGAAAGTAAGTATCAGCGATATTGATCCCTATGCGTTCAGGAATGTAACACCTTTGGAGGTTAAAGTCAGAAATTAGCGGCTATTATCAGTACCTACGGCAAGGCTTTGCGAGACACATAAATCACGGCGGGAGTATTACTCTCATTGAAAATAAACATATCTTTTTCCTTATCGTAAACACCACCGGAAGCAGCTACATATAGGCGGTCGTTACTATCTATATACAAATTTTCGATCCGGAGTTTGAACGGAAAATCGAATGTATTGCCATCCCGGAGTATAGTTGTAGGTCCATGGGTATAAGCATTGCTGTTGGCCGAAACGGGCTTGGTATTATATTTTAGCTCGTAGGTAACTTTATTTTGAGCCGATTGAACAACACCAATGGGTTTAATGATCTGCTGTGCCCGTTGGTAATTTAAATAACGGTTCCAGGTTTTGCCCATATCAAGGGTATAAAATTGCGCTACCGAAGCCTTCAGGGTACCTTCCAGTTCCAGACCACCGGTAAGTAATAACGACATTACAGTATCTTTATTGGTGTATAGTCCTTGTATAGGGCCGTTAAAGTTTTTTGATTCCTGCCAGGTTTTGCCTTTATCGGTAGTAAAATAGGCTTTGGTGTAGGTGGTAACCAATAAAGTATCATCAATATTACCGGCGATCGCGTAGGCAGCATTACCATGGGGTATCTCCAGTTTGATCCAGTTGGGATCTTCCTGATTGGTTATAACAGGCGATTTATCCTTTTTGCAGGAAGTAATAATAAAAGAAATAGCGGTGATGATAAGGATTAATTTTTTCATAAGCAGGGTTTATAAATAATAATACCATATTAAGATTAGTAATATGGTATTATTGGTATGACCCGCAATTTATAATTTGGTTTAATAAGAAAAAAATTAATCGGCCAGTTTTAATCGCCATGTGGCACGCACGCGCCCTACCCGGCGCATATTTTCCAATTGTTCCTGGGTAGCGTTTGCCAACAAATATTTTAATGAGCCGGAGTTTTGGTGCTCGGCTTCAGCTTCCTTGTCGATAACAAATCCTTCAGCCTTAAAAAAAGCCTCAGCTTCTTCATAGCTATTGAATTTGTTTTCTTCAATGCGGTGCTCTCTGAAAAACTCCTGTAGTTTATCGTTCATTTTAAGCTCCGGAAAACGGTTTGGGGATTTAACATAAATATCGGCTGTGATCCAGTAACCGCCCCGTTGTTGGAGTACTTTGCGGATATTGCTGCATAGTTTTCTTTTTTCGTCCATATCCAGGTAAACCAGCAAGCCTTCATTTATAATAAGTATTTCACCTCCGGGAAAATGACCGGCTATGGTAGTAAAAGCGGCTTCATCCAGCGCATTGAGGGTTAAAGTTTCCAGTTCGCCATGAGGTACGATATCATGAGGCAATAGATCATCCAATAGATTTAGTTTGGTTGCAATTACGTCCGGCAGATCGGTATCAATGTAATAAACCGCCTTATTCAATACCGAGCTTAATCCCCGGAACGAAAACCCGGAGGAAATCTCCAATATATTTTGAATAGGCAGACTGGCCAATAATTGGTTAATACTCTTATACCGCGATTCAAAGTGCAGCACACGTGCCCAAAAGGCGAGATCTTTAATACTAAAATCCGGCTGGTAATGATCAGGCCGGCTGATCAGTTTTGCTGCTTCCAGCGCGAAAGGAATATCCGTGAATCCTTTCAGCAATAATAATGACCGTGCCGAAGGGCTGATACTGCTATAATCGCGATCTTTTGAAAGTGGTTCTTCCTGGTTCATAGTTGAATAGATTGGTCACTAATGTCATCCTGGTTTATCCAAATATCGCTATATCAAAACAAATGCGGTATATGAAACCTTTTAAAATAAAGAAAATATTATGTCATTTGATCAATATCACGAACCAGCCAACGAGCTATCCGCCGAAACCAGAACTTTTGCGCGGATGATCGCATCCTTAACCGAAGAGGCGGAAGCCATCAATTGGTATGAGCAGCGCATATCTGTTGAAACTGATGAGGCAGCAAAAGCCATTATGCAAAACGCCCAGCAGGAAGAGTTTAAACATTTTGGCATGGATCTGGAATTTCTGCTGCGCAAAAAGCCGGTTTGGCGTATCACGCTTCAAGCTATCCTGTTTCAAAAAGGCGATATTGTAAAGCTGGGTACCAAAGGCGAAGAGGCGGCGGAGTAGTATATTTGCATCATGAATGATAACCGTATTGCATTGGTTCGGGGCGATATTACAAAGATTAACGCAGATGCTATTGTGAATGCGGCTAATACTTCATTATTGGGTGGTGGTGGCGTTGATGGCGCTATACATCGCGCCGGGGGTAAAGCCATATTAGAAGAGTGTGTTCGGATCCGAAATAGGCAGGGGGGGTGCAAAACGGGCGAAGCCGTGATCACCACAGCGGGTAATTTGCCTGCCACCTACGTGATTCATACCGTTGGCCCTGTTTATAATAATGGGAATGGTGGTGAGGCAGAACTGCTGGCATCCGCTTATCACAACAGTCTTAAACTGGCTGTGCAAAACAAGGTGCAGACTATTGCTTTCCCCAATATCAGCACTGGAATTTACCATTTCCCTAAACAAAAGGCGGCTACCATAGCCATTAATACCATAAAACACTTTTTAGCCAGGAATGACAGTATACAACTGGTAACATTTGTTTGCTTTGACGACGAGAATTATAACATATACCAGGATCTGCTGAGTTAAAAAAGCGCTTATTGCTAAATAACATGCTTTTTTAAACTTGTTTACTTACTCGCGCTATTGCTAAAAAAAGGAGCTACATTAGCCACCTGTGTGGTTTGCAAAGTCGAGCTTCTGAAAGCTTTAAAACGGGTTGAACCACCAAAAACAAACAGGTAATTATTATACACTGCAGATGCTGTGGCCCTGCGCTGTTCCATGTTCGATTTGAGTTTTACAAACTGGTTGGCTTTCTCAATTCCCTCTTTCCAGCGAAGCTGAAGAGAGGGTGACCGAGCGTAGCGATGGTCGGGTGAGTCTTCGCCGATGTGCAAATCAACCTTCCGCAATCGTTTTCGTAATTTCTATGGAGCGTACATAATCCAACACTCTACTTAAAACATATATTTGGAGTACTAACCGCAATTATATCTGCATGAGAAAAAAGTACTCCCTGCCACGTGTAGGCATGGCTTCCGCGCTGATCGCCGGATTGGCCCTATCCGCATCGGCACAACAAAAAAATATTTACCATAAAGGTTGGGTCGATTTTAACAAGAACGGCAAAATGGACGTTTTTGAAGACCCTTCTCAAACGGTCGACAAACGCGTTGCCGATCTGCTGAGCCAGATGACTGTTGAAGAAAAAACCTGCCAAATGGCCACGCTTTACGGTTACAAACGGGTTTTAAAAGAGGAAATGCCTGCGCCATCATGGAAAAACGAGGTCTGGAAAGATGGCATCGCCAATATCGACGAGGAACTGAACAACCTGGTTTCTACAACTGACCGGGCATATACCGAATACTCGTTCCCATACAGCAAGCATGCTTCGGCCATCAACACCATCCAAAAATGGTTTGTGGAAGAAACCCGCCTGGGGATCCCGGTTGATTTTACCAACGAAGGCATCCACGGCCTGAATCATGATCGCGCCACACCTTTGCCCGCCCCTATATCTATCGGCAGTACTTTTGATAAGCAACTGGTACGCCAGGCCGGTCAAACCGTAGGTCGTGAAGCAAAGGCCTTGGGTTACACCAACGTTTATGCACCCATTCTTGATCCTGCACGCGACCAGCGCTGGGGCCGTGTGGTGGAGTGCTATGGCGAAAACCCTTTCCATATTGCCGAATTAGGCAAGCAAATGGTACTGGGGATTCAGGAGGAAGGCGTAGCCTCAACCCTTAAACATTTCGCGGTATACAGCGTACCCAAGGGAGGTCGCGATGGCAGTGCCCGTACCGATCCGCATGTGGCCCCCCGCGAGATGTATCAGATCTATCTGTACCCGTTTCGCCGGGTGATACAGGAAGCGCATCCTATGGGTGTAATGAGCAGTTATAACGATTGGGATGGCGTGCCCATTACAGGTAGTTATTACTTTTTAACCGAACTGCTGCGCCAAAAATTTGGCTTCAATGGCTATGTAGTATCTGATAGCGAGGCTGTAGAATACCTGTACTCGAAACACCACGTTGCAGGTGATTATAAAGAAGCAGTAAGACAAGTGGTAGAAGCTGGATTGAATGTACGCACTAACTTTACCATGCCGCAAACCTATATTATGCCCCTGCGCGAGCTGATCAAAGAGAATAAGCTTTCCATGAAAGTGATTGATTCCAGGGTAGCCGATGTGCTGCGGGTAAAATTCCGTTTGGGATTGTTTGATGATCCGTATGTGAAAGATCCAAAATCGTCTGATAAAAAAGTACATACAGCTGCCGATAATGCCATGTCGCTGCAAATGAACCGGGAATCGATGGTATTGTTGAAGAATCAGGGTGATCTGTTGCCTTTGGATAAAAGCAAACTGAAAAATATACTGGTGACCGGTCCGCTGGCCGCCGAAAAAAATTATGCAACCAGCAGATACGGTCCATCGCACAACCCGGTTACCAATGTGCTGGATGGTATTAAAAATTACGTAGGTAAAGATGTAAATGTTACCTATGCCAAAGGCTGTAGCGTGGTTGATGCCACCTGGCCCGAGAGTGAGATCGTCGAAACGCCGCTTACCGCTCAGGAGCAGGCCGGTATCGATTCGGCTGTAGCACAAGCCAAACAGGCTGATGTAGTGATAGCTGTGGTAGGTGAAGATTTTGAAAGGGTAGGCGAGAGTCTTTCCCGTACCGGACTAAATTTACCCGGCAGGCAGTTAAAACTGATCCAGGCGCTACAGGCTACCGGCAAACCGATGGTGATGGTGATGATCAACGGGCAACCGCTTACCATTAACTGGGAAAATAAATTCGTGCCGGCGATACTCGAAGCCTGGTTCCCTGGCCCCGAAAGCGGTTGTGTAATAGCCGAAACCCTGTTTGGCGACAATAACCCCGGCGGCAGATTGCCTATTACCTTCCCAAAAACAACGGGGCAAATAGAATTTAACTTTCCGTTTAAACCGGCTTCACAGGCCAGTCAGGGCGGCGAGAACAGCTGGGGGAAAACCAGCGTGAATGGCGCGTTGTACCCTTATGGCTACGGCTTAAGTTATACCAAATTTGAGTACAGCAACCTGCAGGTATCGCCAGAGAAAGAGAACTCACAAGGCGATGTACAGGTAAGTGTAGATGTAACCAACACAGGCAGCCGCAAAGGTGATGATGTGGTGCAATTATACCTTAAGGATGAAGTTAGCAGCGTAACCACTTACGAGTACGACCTGCGTGGATTTGAACGCGTTAACCTGGCCCCCGGCGAAAAGAAAACTGTTCAGTTCACCCTGCATCCCGATGACCTGGCCCTGCTGGATAAAAACATGAACTGGACGGTTGAACCCGGTAAATTTATGGTCATGATTGGCAGCTCATCGGTTGATATCAAGCTGAAAAAAGAATTTGAAGTACAATAAGGCCTAAGCTGAAGGCAGAAAGCTTAAAGCAGGAACATTAATGGAGACTTCCGGAGTTTTAAAAACTTCGGAAGTCTTTGTGTTTAATACCCCGCCTATTTAAGCGTCCACGCTTAAATACCCCATAGGTGAGCGTCGACGCTCACCTGCAATAAAGTTCAAGCGAAGACGCTTGAACTGGCAAGAGCCGCCGTTATACAATTGCTTGTTGGCTGTTGTGGTAAATGCCCCACCTTTAATATCTCAAAGAACTAAATTAAGCAAAAAGCTTACCACATTTTAGGCCCAATTTACGCTAAAACAACAACTATAGAGCCCGTCTGCCAACTGGCGGACGGGCTTACTTATTTCATTTAAGCTGAAAGCCTAAAATATTTTAGGACGATTTGCCTTTGCCCGCTTTTCCTGCCCTCCAAACTCGACCAGTATGTGATTTGGGCCTGACAAAAAAGCATATGCGCCTAAATGCGAGTCGGTAAACTCCTGTAGTTATTCAAATCCTGGATAATTTTCAAATAGATATTTCCCTGTTTTTATTCTATGTACAATCCCGAGCGGATTGATTACTAATCCAATTTCTGCTTTTCTATTTTCACCTTCTAATTTACCTACCCGAACTGTTTGAAGGTCGCCAAGCTTCCATACGTACCATTTTTCTGATATTTTTATAGGTTCTTCACCACGCTTATGTCCAAGGTCACTTGTACCTCTAAATATGATATGATCTGTTTGACCTACATTAGCGATATTACCTACCTTTTCCCATAGACCCATCTTTATACCGAATTTTGTTACGCAGTGAGCATAAAAATCTACTTCACCTTTTGTGATTTCTGATAGATCGGGATTTGTGTCAATAGAATAAACTTTTTTAAATGCCCTTATTACATCGCTGTTTAATTGATATAAATCAAAAGCGATCAACTGAAAATACTTTTTACTCTTATCGTCCAGTTTAACGGAAAATACATCTCCTATTTTTGTGGTTGTTCTTGCCATATCTTAAGGGGTTATACCATATAGCGACCACTTACTAGGTGCTATAGAATTTATTTTGTTCAATAAATTATCCAAACCATAATCGTTAATTAACTTCTGTTCCAAAATACGGGCCCCTCTCCTGCTTAGACCAGTTGCCCCCTCCACGACTTCATAATCTAACAATTCTCTACCCGTTCCAATGGCGGCTTTATGTTCTGCTTCCCTAACAGCAAAATCTCTCGCTGTAATTCCAACGTATTTAACCTCTTGGGTTATAGGATCAAGTCCACGGTAAACTAAGTTTGTTCCCTCTTCCGCCGCTAATTTAGCAATTCCTACGACAGCAACCTTCGCCAAAGCGGTATATGCAGCTTTAACCAAAAAAACATCGGAAATAGCCATTGCCGAGTGAAACGCCCTGTCCAATAGTTTCCGTTTTGAAAATCATCGACAGCAGCTCTCCCGTTTCCCCAAACAGGTATTAAACTTTCTAAGGTTCCAGGCTGTCCCCCCTGATCAGGAATAGAAAAAATATTATTAAAATAAGCATATATTTACTTATAACAATCAAAAGCGTTCGTGTAGTTTGAACTGAATTACTTCCTTATCCATAAGCATATGAACAAAAGTCTTTATAATTTCGGGATCTTTTTTTTAGGATTGACTGTTGCTTGCAGCTTATTCCAAAGCGTAACGCAAATTTGGACCGGTGTTCAGGTTTATACGCTGAGTTCATTTGCTGCCTGGTTTTTAGTAATAAATGCAATTGCTTTAACAGGAGGAATATTCTTGTTAAAGTATTATTATTACCGGGAGTATTGGGCTGCTTTCTATACCTTGATAGCCTCTATCATAGTAAACCTTTGTTTTGCGGCTCTTGTTTTAATGCTATTAACATCAAGGGCATTACTCAATTATTATATGCCTATGGTTCTTACTTCTTTAAGTATCGGCATTGTATCCGCGCTAAGCCTTCTATTTTCAAGTACCAGGAAAAGGTTTTGGTTAAGGATAGGAGGGGCTTTTATATTAGTAGTCGGTTTGATTTTGGTTTCAACTACTGTCTGGACCCTGTTTTCAAAAGATGTGCAATTAAATAGCATATTAGCAAAAATTGCCCAATGGACATCAATACCTGGCAGCTTAATTTACATTCCGTTTATCATGCATTTTTTAAGTGAAATTAAGCTGTTAAATACAGAAAATACAAGTCCGGTTAAGGAGTCTGTAAAAGTTACATTGGGTGTAACGCGAACATTGGCTTTGATCATCGCAATAATTTCGGGAGTGATGCTGACTTCCGAAGCTAACTCGTCCATATATTGGGGGGCGGTAAATTTTGAAAAAACCCAAAGGATGGCTCAATTATTTGAATCCCGCACCTATGTGGACAGTAAAGGCGATACCTTGTTCTATCATTTACTCAAGCCATTAAATTTCGATCCCGCAAAGAAGTATCCTTTGGTTGTAAGTCTGCCTTACGGTGGCCAACCCGCCACCGATAAGATCAGGCAGATGGAAGGCGCGGTGGCAGCTGAGGTATTGTCAGCTGATATTAACAGAGCCAATTATCCTGCATTCATTTTTATACCAAATTGCCCGCCCGGATCGGGTTGGGGCGGTATCCCTAATTATCCATCGGTAGATTCGTTGGTTTATGAAGCCATTAGTTCATTGGATAAAGAACCGGGAATAGATGTAAAAAGACGCTATGTTACAGGGTTGTCAAGAGGTGGCTATGGGGCCTGGCATTTTATCTGTACCCGGCCGGATATGTTCGCCGCCGCAATACCCGTTGCCGGAGGCGAAGATCCTAAACTGGCCTCCCGGATTGTCAATATCCCTGTATGGGCATTTCACGGGGCTAATGATAAAAATGTTCCTGTTAGTGGTTCACGTGATATGATCAACGCCATCAAAAAAGCAGGCGGAAATCCTAAATATACCGAGTTCCCCAATGACGGGCATAATATCTGGGACCGGGTTAATAACACACCTGGTTTATGGGACTGGCTTTTTGCCCAGAAACGTAATTAATAAAGGCGCGGTCACTTGCCTTTTTAGATACACGCAAAGGTATTTTGATGAAATTTCGGTTGCCAAATAAAAGATTATAACAAGAGGCTGTGTAACTCAGGTTTTAGCAAATGTATCCTGTAAAAAAATATGAAAAAAATATATGGACTTGAAGATTGGGTTTTAGATACCAACGTTAAAAACAATAGTCGTTTTGTGAATGTCAGGATCATGTTTCAATATCCCTATCCTGATCAAAAAGTACTGATAGATCTTAAGCCAAAAGAAAGACTGAAAAAAATAGGAGATGGTTTTAAAGACACCCTCAAAAGACTTACTGATTTAAATTGGTTTGACTACAGTGAGCTTGTTGGAACAAAGAAGCGGCCAACCGGAATTAAGGCAAAAGTAAAATATAGGGTTTTAAGTAAGCTTGATAAACTCGATCTGATTGGTTCAGTGTGGATAGAATCTGTTGAGCATGCCACAAAAATTGAAATTGAAGATAAAATGCCGGATAAGTTTTTTTGTGTTAAAATGACTGTGGTTATTGAAGTTGAAGGGTTATCACATAAGAAACAGGATATCGAAAAAAGGCTGGTGCTTATCAAGGCGCAATCGGCTGATGATGCTTACCAAAAGCTGGAAGAACAAAAAGAGGCGTTTATCAAACCATACCTGAATTCAGATGGACACTTTGTTAGATGGAGGATCGATAGTTTTGACGATTGTTTTGAAACCGACATAAATTCAATAAAGGATCTGAATAAGTCCGATGGGGTAGAGGTTTACTCTCAACTCAAATCACGAAAAAACAAAACAGGAACTATCTGGAACGGAAGGTTTTGATTTTAAAGGTGCCAATATTTTAAACTGCCAATAATTTTCGATATATTTACAAATAATAGCGGCCCGGTTCTCTTTTTAACAAGAGTACCGGGCCGTTTTACTTAAGGCACAAACAAGCCGAAAATCAATCATTTAGTAATTGATTATTTGAAAATGAATATATTAATACTTTTTAAACCTTTCAAAACCTGCCAGAAATTTGTTAAAATTGATAGTTTTAATCAAAAAATCGATGCTTTTTGAGTCGGATTTATCCTGGTTTTGATTAAAAAAGTGTTAAAATAATAGGTTTAAAAAGTTTTTAACCATGAAGATCCCTACAATAACCGGAATTATCGACCGCCGCATACTGGTTAACTTTGCTATTGATGCGGAGGTAGCTAAAAATATGGTACCACCACCTTTTACCCCTAAAATTGTAAAGGGCAAAGCCATCGCCGGTATCTGCCTCATCAGGCTCAAGCAGGTGAGGCCAAAAGGTTTACCTGCTTTTGTGGGTCTTGGATCTGAGAACGGGGCGCACCGTATAGCTGTAGAGTGGCAGGAGGATGGCCAAACCAAAGAGGGGGTATACATACCCCGGCGGGATACCTCGTCGCTGTTCAATACACTTGCAGGCGGCAGGATATTCCCGGGAAAACACTACAGGGCTTTGTTTGATGTTGATGAGCATGAAGGAAAGTATCATGTTGGCTTTGAAAGCTCTGATGGAGCTTTTATTAGTATAGATGCCACATTATCAGCTACTTTAAACCCTGATTCGGTTTTTGGAGACCTTGCAACGGCATCTGAATTTTTTAAAGCGGGGTCAACCGGGTACTCGCCCAACGGAAACAAATACGAAGGCTTGCTGCTTGAAACCAATCAATGGGAAGTAAAAGCCCTGGAAGTGAGCAAGGTGAGATCGAGCTATTTTGAGGATGAATCAATATTCCCGAAAGGATCTGTAAAGTTTGATAATGCGCTGATCATGACCAATATTCCGCATGAATGGTCGTCAAAACCAGATAAAGCGGTTGTAAATAAATAGGCATGAACATGTTCCGGAAAATAAAGGCAGCATGTTCAGGTAATATCTTTTTTTACGTGCTGTAGGCAATTGTTTCATTAATTTTGTCAATTATACAGGTACCCTTATTGAGTGTAATAATTACAGTTGTAGTTAAATACTTTATTTTTATTTTTATACAATTCAAAACACTAAGGCATTGCCTGTTATAAACCCAATTATAAATTATTGAATGGAACTGGAGAATAAAGGCATCAAGGGCAGTAGGCTAAAAAATATGATCATTAAAACGCTTTATTTTAATAAAGCGATGTCATGCGCGGGGTTAAGTGAACTATTTGATAAAAGCATACCATCGATTGCCAAAGCTGTAAATGAATTAATGGACGAGGGGTTTGTTGTTGAGGATGGTTACGCCCCGTCAAGCGGAGGCCGCAGGCCGCTGATGTATTCGGTAAAGGCTAATACTATGTATATTTTAGCTATAGCGCTTGACCAGCTTACGGCACGTATTCAGCTTTTTGACCTGCTGAATAATGCTGTAGCTGATATGGTTACTTTTGAGCTTAAACTGCTTAACAACCCTGACGCCCTGGCTAAACTGACCTCGGAGATCAACAGTTATATTAAAGGCTCGGGCGTTGCCAAAGAAAAAATAGCCGGTATAGGTATTGGTATGCCGGGCTTTATCAACGTTACCGAAGGTATCAATTACACTTACCTTGATGCCGGTGGCGAAAGTTTGACCGCCTATCTTACTGCCAAAACAGGTATTACTACCTATATCGACAACGACTCGAGTTTGATAGCCCTGGCCGAACAAAAATTCGGAATAGCCAAATCGCAAAATGAGGTTATGGTGATTAACCTGGGTTGGGGTATTGGTTTGGGGATGATCGTGAATGGTAAGCTATTCCGCGGATACAATGGGTTTGCCGGTGAATTAAGCCATATACCCTTGTCAGAGGATGGCGCACTTTGCGAATGCGGCAAACGTGGTTGCCTTGAAGCAGAAGCATCTATGCTGGTTGTCGCCCGAAAAGCCATTGCAGGTATTCAGCAGGGGCGTATTACCAGTTTAAAATATAACAGTAACGATAATGACCACTCTAAACTCATGGGTGATGCTGTACTGGAAGCAGCTAATAATGGCGATCAGTTTGCCATTGAACTACTGTCAGATGCAGGTTATAAAATAGGGAAGGCGCTGGCCATTCTTATCCATATCATGAACCCTGCCAATATCGTATTAAGCGGCAGGGGAGCCAAAGTAGCTAAGATATTGATGGCGCCTATTCAGCAAGCTTTGCATAAATACTGTATCCCGAGGCTTGCTGGAGGCACAGAGCTACTGGTATCGGAGCTTGGCTTTGACGCCGAACTGATTGGGGCAGCGGTACTGGTAATGGAAAATTTTGATAAAAACGTTAAAGCAAAAATAAGCAAGGCAGCGAAAGCTGTGGCCTGATAGATGTGCGAACAAGATTAGATGTGCGGATATGCAAATTTCAGATGTGCAGATTGTTTGAATTATAATTTACTGACTAATGGGGGTGACATTTATCATCTGCACACCTGCACATTTGAAATCTGCATATCTAAGAAAATACTTTTCCTGAATAATCCATAGCTTCCTGGAATTTGGCCGAATCAAGCTCCAGGGGCTCGTTTTGCGAATGGAGGTACTCTATTAGATTTTCGGTGGCGATGTTGCCTGTGAGGTCATCTGCGGCCATTGGGCAGCCTCCATAACCTTTTAGTGCCACATCAAAGCGTTTACACCCACTTTTATAAGCCGCTTCTATCTTGGGTTGCCAGGTATCAGGAGTAGAATGCAGATGGACGCCAAATTCTGTTTCAGGAAATTTACGGCATAGGTCGGGATAAATACTGCTGATCTGTGCTGCCTGGGCAATGCCAATGGTATCGGCAAGGGCTATGTTCTTGACGTCGTGACCAACAAGTTGTTCTGTCCAGTGTTCAATAATGCCGGTATTCCATTCGTCGCCATAAGGGTTACCGAAGCCCATGGAAAGGTAAACCAGTAATTGTTTATTATTAGCTGCACATAGCTCTTTTATCCGTTTTACATTATCAAAAGCCTGCGGCATTGTAGTATTGGTATTACGAAGCTGAAAAGTTTCAGATATAGAAAAGGGATAGCCCAGGTAGGTGATCTCCTCATGTTTAACAGCATCTTCGGCACCGCGATAGTTGGCAATAATAGCCAGCAGTTTTGACCGTGTACTGCTCATATCCAGTTTTTTTAATACCTCGGCAGTGTCTTGCAATTGTGGTATCGCTTTAGCAGATACAAAACTGCCAAAATCAATAGTGTCGAAACCTACCTGTAACAGCAGGTTAATATAAGCCGCTTTGATATCAGTAGGTACAAAATCATGCAGGCCCTGCATGGCATCGCGGGGGCATTCGGTTATTTTTATGCTCATTTCAAGTACTAAGTCTGAGGTCTATAGTCCAAAGTTAGTTTTTAAGTCTGACGTTTTTGCGTTTTAACTAAAGACTTCTGGCTTCGGACCTAAGACTTCGGAATCAATCAACCGTTTTTGGTAGGTGCTGATCTTCGGTAAGGCCCTCACGTTCAAATTTGCGGATAATAAGCCTTGTGCCGCCATTATACGTGATATAGCTGGATACCCAGTTAATAAACACGATCACCTTGTTACGGCCACCTAAAAGCGATATCAGGTGGACAAACAGCCATATGAGCCAGGCAAAAAATCCCTGGAATTTTATTTTACCCAGGTCGGCAACGGCTTTATTACGGCCAATAGTGGCTAACGAGCCTTTATCAAAATACTTAAAAGGTGTTGTTGGTTCATGGTTGATGAGCTGGGCTATAGATTTGGCCACATGCTGACCCATTTGTATGGCCACTTGTGCTACGCCGGGATGACCTTTGGGCGTTTCGTCGGTTATCATGGCTGCCACATCGCCAATGGCAAATATATTGTTAGTGCCTACAACACGGCAAATGCTATCAACCCTGATCCTGTTGCCGCGTTCAATAAAGTTAGGGTCAATACCTTCTGGCACTACACCCATAACGCCGGCACTCCATATTACGGTTTTAGTGCGGATAGTTTTACCCCCTTCAAACTTGATCTCTTCACCATCATAACTATCTACCTTTACGCCCAAAAGTACCTCAACACCCATTTTGGTCAAAAACTCTTTAGTCGCGGCCGATGCTTCCTCAGAAAAAGGCCCCAATACTTTTGGCAGGAAGTCAACAAGGTATACCTTCATATCCTCTTTTTTGAGCTCGGGATAATCTTTAGCGAGGATATGATTGCGTAATTCAGCCAGTGCACCCGATAGTTCTACACCGGTTGGCCCGGCGCCTACCAGCACAAAGGTGAGGTAAGGGTCGCGCTCTTCTTTTGTAGGCTTGAGTAAGGCTTCCTCTATGTTTTGCAATACAGCATATCGCAGGTTAAGCGCTTCAGGGACAGACTTCATAGGCATCGAAAACTTTTCGATATCCTTATTCCCAAAAAAATTGGTGGTTGAGCCGGTAGCTATCACGAGATAATCATAGGCTATTTCGCCAATGGTAGTATCAATCGTGTTCTTTTCGGCATTTACTTTAAGCACCTCGGCAATCCTGAACCTGAAGTTCTTTTGATTGGCAAAGTTTTTACGCAGCGAAAAAGCGATGGATTCCGACTCGAGACTTCCCGTAGCCACCTGGTATAAAAGTGGTTGAAAAGTATGATAATTATGCTTGTCGAGCATTAAAACATCAACGGGCTTGTCTTTAAGATGCTTGGCTACCTGGAGGCCGCCAAAGCCTCCGCCAACAATAACTACCAGTGGGAATTTTGAGCTGTCTGTTAAGTTCATAGCACAGGTGTTTTATTTTATGCAGAGATACAACAAATGTGTCTCTTTTTAAATGCCTCAAATATTTATAGAAACAAAAAAAGCCCCAAATGTTCTTTGGGGCCTTATAAATAAATTTACGGAGTGTTTATCTCAGGTCTTTTTTACCAAAGTCAACAATAACCGGAGTTGCTACGCAGATTGAAGAGTATGTGCCGAAGATCACACCGATCAATAACGCAAAGGAGAAGCCTTTGATCACGTCGCCACCAAATATGAACAATACGATCAATACGAATACCACGGTTAAAGCGGTGATAATGGTACGACTTAGCGTGCTGTTGATAGCCTGGTTAATTACTTCTTCAGGGTTATCAGTTTTGGCATGGTGCAGTTCCAAGAACTCGCGGATCCTGTCAAACACTACCACGGTATCATTGATCGAGTAACCGATTACCGTTAATATCGCTGCAATGAACGCCTGGTCAATATCCAGCGAGAATGGAAGTATACCTCTGAATAAAGAGAAGAATGATAATACCAATAACGCATCGTGCGCGGTTGCTACCATCGCACCCAAACTGAACTGCCATTTGCGGAAACGGATCAGGATATAGGCTGAGATAACAAATATAGCGAACAATACGGTGTAGACGGCTGATGTTTTTAATTCATCAGCAACAGTAGCGCTCACTTTTGAGAAACCTACTATATCCTTATCGGTTATACGGGTTGCCTCTTTGGTGCCTAAAGCCTGGATCAATGTGCTCCTTACTTTAGAATCAGTAGCAGCGTTGTTATCCTTGATCAACAGGTTTGTGGTGATACTCATTTTATCAGCACCAAATGTTTTGACCTCCGTACTGCGGCCTAATGTAGCATCAACTGCATCATGAATGGCTTCGGTAGTAACGGCTTTATTAGGGAAGGTAATGATATAGTTACGACCGCCTTCAAAATCTACCCCGTAGCTAAAGCCGCGGGTGAAGATGGATATTAAACCAGCTAAGATGAATATACCTGAGAACGCGTAAAACTTGAAACGATTTTTTACGAATTTGAAATTGGCATTTTTGAAGGTATGTGAGCTCCATGGATGTGAAAATTTGATATCCCAACCTTTATCAAGCATCCACTCAAATATAACCCTTGAGATCAGCAATGAGCAGAACAATGAGGTAATGATACCGATCATCAATGTGGTTGCGAAGCCTTGTATCGGGCCCGAACCAAAGATGAACAGGATCAAACCGGTTAAGAAAGTACTGATCTGCGAATCGAGGATAGATGGTAAAGCATGTTTGAAACCATCGGCTACAGCTATCCTTAATGATTTGCCTAAGCCCAATTCTTCACGAACACGTTCGTAAACCAGTACATTGGCATCAACCGCTATACCCAGGGTGAGTACGATACCGGCAATACCAGGTAAAGTTAATACCGCGCCTAAGCTGGTTAATACACCCATCAGGAAAAATATGTTGATGACAACCGCTACAACCGCTACAGTACCCGCACGGTTGTAATAAGCGATCATGAATATCAATACCACAACCAAGCCTAATATACTTGAAGTAACACCGGCATTGATGGCTTCCTGACCCAATGACGGACCTACTACCGATTCTGATATGATGTGAGCCGGAGCAGGTAAACGACCAGCTTTTAATACGTTGGCCAAATCCTTGGTATCTTCAATCGTAAAGTTTCCAGAGATAGAAGATACACCACCGGAAATTTCATTCTGAACGACTGGCGCAGAGTATACATTATCATCCAAGACAATGGCTACTGATTTTTTGTTGGTACCTGACGATGCCTCAGCAGTAACTGTACGCCATTTTTGGGCACCTTCGGAGTTCATGATCATCACAACTTCCGGGTTTCCTTTAGGATCATTATCAGCACGAGCGTCATTGATCACATCACCCGATAATACCGGGCCGTTTTCAGCGCCTGTTAATTTGATCGCATATAATGCGAATATTTTGTCCTTACTATTTTTTGCAGGTTTTACTTCCCAAAGAAATTTCAGGTTGCGTGGTATTACCGCCTGCACATCGGCGTTATGCAAGTAAGAGTTAACTTTAGCCGTATCTTTCAGCGGAGAATAACCTACAACAGGACCCTGACCTAATTGCTGCTGTCCGCTTGCGTCAGGAATAACGTTTAGGGATAACACCGAAAACAGTGGGTGCAATGCAGCCAGTTGCGTTTTGCTGGCCAACGCTGATGCAGAAGTATCTTTAGCCGCATTTTTTTGAACCTTGCTCAATAATGAACCGGCTTTAGCGGTAGTATCAGTTTTAGCAGCAGCAGTCGTAGTAGCTTTAGCTTTTGATGAATCTGCTTTAGCTGTTTTATTTTTTGCAGCCAGCAAGTTGTCAATGTTGATCAGATATTGATAAGCCTCGGCATTATCATAAGTTTCATAGAACTCTAACTTGGCAGAGCCTTGTAATAGCTTACGAACACGCTCTGGTTCTTTTACACCTGGCAGCTCAACCAAAATACGATTTGAGCTTTGCTCTAACTGAATGTTAGGTTGCGTAACACCAAACTGGTTGATACGGGTATTTAAAACCGTATACGATTGTTTTACCGCGGTATTAGCCTGATCTTTCAAATAAGCAGCAACCTCGCTGTTGGAAGCGTTAAACTTCAAATGGTCCTGGTTGTCTTTTGTTGAAAATATGGCAGCCAGTTTACCGTTCGGATTCAGTTTTTCGTATTCGCTAACAAAAAGTGTAATGAAATCCTTTTGAGTGGTTTGTGCATTAGCCTGTAATTTGTCGGCATTTGCCAAAGCCTGGTTAAACACAACATCCGGATTGTTGTTGGCAATTTTCCTTACCAACTCGTCAAGCGAAATTTGCATGGTAACGTTCATCCCGCCCTTAAGGTCGAGACCTAATGCCAATTCTCTTTGAAGAACGTATTGATAATTGTGTTTGAACAACGGATATACCGGTTGTGAAGACATCGAATCCAGATACGCTGTTTCTTTCTTAGGGTCACCCTTTGAATATACTTTGGCATCACTTTGAACTTTGCGCGCCACCCACGTAAAAGATAGCTGGTATAAGCATACTACAGCCAGCAGAATGGCGAAAAATTTAATAACCCCTTTACCTTGCATCGAATTATAATATGTAATTAATTAGTTTATAAGCTTTTTTTAATAAGACGGCAAATCTAATAAAATTTCGCAAGCATGAAATTTTAAATTAAAACAATTTGATGACAGAAAATGTTACCGACGTTCCAACGTGATGAAGGAGTACCTGTACTTGTTTTTTTCATCAGGCTCAAAATTTTTCCGTTCCGTTTCTGTCCACTCCTCAGTATTTAGCTCCGGGAAGAAGGTATCACCGTCAAAATCCTGATCAATGATGGTTAAATAAATACGATCGGTTAGCGGTAAGGCCTGCCGGTAAATTTGGGCGCCACCAACAATAAATACCTCATCCTCGCCTGCGCAAAGCTCCAGGGCATCTTCTATGGAGCCTGCAACTTCACAGCCCTCAATAGTGATGGACTGTTGGGTTACTACGATGTTACGGCGCTTAGGTAATGGTTTGCCAACCGATTCATAAGTTTTGCGACCCATGATAACCGTATGCCCGGTGGTGACATCCTTAAAATGTTTCAGGTCATTGGGTAAATACCAGAGTAGTTTATTGTCTTTGCCGATAGCATGGTTTTTGGCTATGGCAACTATGATAGATGTGGTCATTATCGTCATTTAGTCATTTGTCTGAATCAGAATTTTCAGAATTTGAGAATTTCCTGAATTCAGTAGTAGTATATCCTGCCTATTACGTCATTGCGAGGTACGAAGCAATCTTTATGCTGTACAGGGTGACTCTACAGATCGGGATTGCTTCGTGCCTCGCAATGACGTGTGGGCATTAATTGTTGTAAGATTAATAAAATTCTGTTAATTTTTAAATTCTGAAAATTCTGATTCAGACAACTACACCGCCACTGCTGCCTTAATATGCGGCCACGGATCATAATTCTCCAAAGTGAAATCTTCAAACTTAAAAGCGAAGATGTCTTTAACTTCGGGATTAATCTTCATGGTTGGCAGGGGGCGTGGTTCACGGCTTAGTTGCAAACGGGCTTGATCCATATGGTTGTTGTACAAATGGGCATCGCCAAAAGTATGGATGAAGTCGCCATAGTCCAGATCACATACCTGTGCCATCATCATAGTCAGCAAAGCGTAGGAAGCGATATTGAACGGTACACCTAAAAATATATCGGCACTGCGCTGATATAATTGACAAGACAGCTTGCCTCTTGATTCTCCCTTCAGTGGGTTAGGGGGCTCTACGTAAAACTGGAAAAGACTATGGCAAGGGGGCAGGGCCATCTGGTTCACATCTGCAACATTCCATGCCGATACGATCATACGGCGCGAGTCGGGATTGTTTTTAATTTGATTTACCACCTGGGTTATCTGGTCAATGTGACCACCGTCGGGTTTTGGCCATGAACGCCACTGGTAGCCGTACACCGGCCCGAGGTTACCCTCGGCATCGGCCCACTCATCCCAAATGCGTACTCCGTTTTCTTTCAGATAGCTGATATTGGTATCGCCGCTCAAAAACCAGATGAGTTCATGAATAATGGATTTAAGGTGTAATTTTTTGGTGGTCACCATTGGGAAACCATCTTTGAGGTTGAAACGCATCTGGTAGCCAAATACACTTACCGTACCGGTTCCTGTCCTGTCATGCTTTTGCGCGCCGGTTTCCATCACATGGCTCATCAAATCGAGATACTGTTTCATTTTTGGTTAATTAAATTAGACTGGGTTGATTGGTGAGTGGTTGGATTAAGTTGATTAAGTTTTGAAGAGCCTAATGAACTAATGAACCAGTGAACCAATGAACAATTTTAAAAGGCAAAGAAAAATAATCTAATTTTGACATCCTAACCGATGTGCAAAAATACACGCGGTGTTAGTCTTTTTTCTATGATCCTTTTTCCGAACGCAAAAATAAACATTGGCCTCAACATTACCGAACGCCGGCCCGACGGTTATCATAATCTGGAAACCATTTTTTATCCCATCAACATTAAAGATGCGCTTGAGGTTGTAGTGAGCGATAAGCTGAGTTTTGAATCATCCGGTTTGGATATCCCGGGCAGGGTAGAGGACAACCTGTGCATTAAAGGCTATCATTTATTAAAAAATGACCATGACCTGCCACCGGTGAGTATCCATCTGCATAAAAATATTCCGATAGGGGCCGGACTGGGCGGGGGGTCGGCCGATGCCGCTTATTTTATCAGGCTGATGAATCAGCAATTTGAACTCGGGCTGTCTGTTGCCGAAATGACCGGTTATGCACGCAAGCTTGGTGCCGACTGTGCCTTCTTTATCGAGAATAAACCAGTCTTCGCTTTTGAGAAGGGTGATGAATTTGAATCGATCAGATTGGATCTGTCCAAATATAAAATCGCTTTGGTGATGCCTGATGTTCACATATCAACCGCCGAGGCTTTCAGAGGGGTTAAACCAACCCCTGTAAAAGAATCATTATTTGATCTCATTGCTGAGCCTATCACCGAGTGGAAAAAATATATCAAGAATGATTTTGAAGCATCGATATTTAAAAACCATGTGGAGATACGAGGTGTTAAAGCAGCCTTGTATGAAGCTGGCGCCATCTACGCCAGCATGAGCGGGAGCGGAGCATCGGTATTTGGCATATTTGAACAAACGCCCAACCTGCAACACCTGGAAGCAGAGAATGAAGTGTTTTATTTATAATTTGAGATTTCGGATGTTCGACTTCGGATTTTGTCGTGCTTAACAAAACTCTACATGATTAATTGAAAAAAATCAGGCAATCAAAAAATCCGAAGTCGAACATCCGAAATCCGAATTAATCAAACACCGGCATCTTCGCTCACGCCCCGTCCAATAGCTTCTACCCAATCAGTCTCGCCCCAGCCCTTTGCTATGGCGCTCAATAAGCGGCTGTGTAAGGCATTTACGAGTGGCATAGGTGTCTGGCTTGTCTGGGATAATTTAAATGCCAGACGCGCGTCCTTATAGCCTAATTTTGATTTGAAACCTACCGGCTCGTACTGCTTATTGGCAATAGCCCGGCCATAATTCTGAAAAATAGGAACATTGAACAGTGTCGATCCAAAAAAGTTGGCTACCTGTGCCCGGTCCAGTCCGTTCTTTTCTGCAAGAGTATAAGCCTCCGCCATGAGTTCCATCGAAGCCATGATCATAAAGTTACCTGCAATTTTTATCACGTTTGCTCCGCCCGCCGATTCTCCAAAATCTATCACACCCTGGCCTAAGCAATCCAGTACAGGTTTGGCCGTATCCCTGGCATGCTGATTGCCGGATACGCAGATCCATAGTTTACGAGCCTCAGCGGCCTCTGCCCGGCCAAACACAGGAGCGGCCAGATAGTGACTGCCGGCTTCTTCATGAAGGAGGGTAAGTTGTTCGGACGTTTCGGGCGAGACGGTACTCATGGAAATATGGATGGCATGCTCTGGTAATTTCTCCAGAATGCCCTGATCGCCCAAGGTTATTTCTTTCAGTACGTCGTCATCTGAAAGTACGGTGATCACGATGTGGACTCCCTCGGATGCATCAGCAGGTGTTTGGCATTTGGTGACGTACGCAGCATCAAGCTCATCTGTTTTTGAATGAGTACGATTATAGACCTGTAAGTGATAACCCGACTTGATGAGATTTTGCGATATGGGCATGCCTATGTTACCAAGGCCGATAAATCCAATTTTCTTTTCCATGATTGTTATTTGATGTTAGCTGATGTAATCCCTGTCCTCGTCACTTAGTGTATTGTGGTCTTCTTTTTTGTGGATGTTGTCATGATAACCTCCAATGTCAAATTTTGCTTTCTTGGGGCGGCCAACAAGCCAACCTAAAATAAAAGCTACAACGGCTACCACGGCCATCATCGTCAATTTTGAAATATAAAAATTGGAAAATAAAAAAGCGAATGGAACCTTGTCTGTGTTTTGCACCAATGCCGCGGTGAGCAAAATGGTGATTACTATTATGGTGATTGTTTTAATGCTCATGACGATTTGGTTTAACAGTTTATACAATATCCGGTTTTTAAATCTTTATTAAAAATCATTTTCATTAAGCACTTTTTGAAAACTGAAAAACATGGCGGGAGCAGGGGGGAACAGGGCACCTGAAAAATTGGTTTTCGATCGTCGTATAAAAATGGAATCGGTTTTTGATGGTTTTGAATTTTAGTTCTGGAAGAAAGCTGAACAAAATGAAGCCGTTATTTTGACAGGATCGAGACTGCTGAATATATACCTGATTTGGCGATCCAGGTTCTGCTGCGTTTTGACTGTTCTCGCTTCTTATACCACCATGTTCTGTGGCCCGAAAACAGACTCCTGTTCCTCCGCTGAGAATCCAAAAAATTTCACCGAATTTAATTTTTGTATACAACCGGGTATGTCTGGCCAATTTTATTTCATTCCTTGTTTTAAAGTTTATAACACTATCTGTAAACTTTTAAATTAATCTCTTCATATGTAGTTGTTAGTTATATAAGAGCTTTTATTTATCTGAATATTAACTATATAAATACATTATTTAAGTACTTTAACTTTTAATGCTAATTTTTTTAGTTTTTTATTGTTTTAGTTAAATCTGTTTTGTTTAATTTTTACTTTTAATAATCAATTTAAATATTTGATTATTAAAATTTTATAAATTTAATAAAATAAGTATTTGAAAAATTTTTGAATAGAATTTTTGTTTTAAAAAGGAGTTTAGATAATATTTTATCGTAATTGCTTAATTTTTTATTTAGTACACTAACTAAAAAGTGAATTTTGGCGCTGTTGCGCGCAAGAATGTTTAAACGGTGAGAAATCCGGCGAAAAAAAATAATGCCATACAAGGCCTAAAAATGGCCTTAAAATCCGGTGCCTTTCTATCCCCTATGGAGGTTTGCCAGCACCAAATACAAAGGATATGGCGGTGATTTTTTGTAGCTATGGAGAGGGGAATGTACCGATGAAATAATCTGGTGTTTACAGGAAAAGTGCTGCCGGAGGAAATAAAGTAGGAAGGATTAAGGCCTTGCTTTTCGTTTAGCGATTTGCTTTTGAGCTACCGGATACAGGAATATTGTAGACAAAATAATGACTGCTCCTACCCAGAAACCTACCGTCATTTTGTTCATATCACCAAAAAAAATGAATGACATCAGGATACCATAAACCGGCTCGAGGTTGGTGATGAGGGCCACTTTGAAAGCCGAAAGCTCACGCATAACAGATACGCCGGCAACATAGGCGAGCGATGTACATACAGTGCCAAGCAGTATCAGATACCCGATATCGCTGGGTTTTAAAAGGAGCGATCTGTTAAAACCATTGGTTAATAAAAGGTATATCGAGATCCAGAAAAACGCACCGGTTAACTCATAAAAAGCGATGATAGGAGCCTCGTGGTTCTTTATGAATTTTGAATTGATAATCGAAAAAAGGCTGGCGCAAACGGCGCTTACAAGCCCGGTAATGATACCCTTAGTGTAATGTGATTCAAATTTAAATATCAAAGCAATGCCGGTTATGATCAACAATCCGGCCATGATCTCCAGTTTTGAGATCTTTGTTTTGTTCAACAAAGGCTCAAATATTGCCGTAAATAAAGTGATGCTGGACAGGCAAACCAGCGTTACAGGAACCGTAGATAGCTTGATAGAGGCAAAGAAAAGTATCCAATGACCACCCACTAAAGCGCCTGTGAACGCCATTTTTAGGAAGATTTTTTGGTCAACCCTGATAGCCGTTTTGTTAAAATTGAAATATAAAAACAGCGATATAACGGCAATCATCACTCTGTACCATACCAGTTGTACTGCCGAAATAGTAATAAGATTACCCAAAATACCGGTAAATCCCCAGATAAAAACAGTGAAATGGAGTATGATCAGGTTCTTGTTAAGGCTTTCTTTACCGCTTTTCGTAGCCACTATTTTGGTGCTTTTAAGAGTAAATAGTAACCGAGTAAGCCAAACGTAGTATTAGGGATCATAACGGTAAAAATGGGTGGTACACCGCCTTTTATAGAGAATACTATGGAAAATTTCTCTACGATAATATAGGTAAAGCAGAGTATAATGCCAATTCCCAGCGGTAAGCCAACACCGCCCCGTACCTTACGGGATGATAGGGCTACGCCTACAATGGTTAAAACATAGGCCGACAAAGGGTATATAAAACGGTGATATTTCTCATAATAAAGATTGTTTAGAACCTCCGGACGGCGTAGTTTTTCTTTATCTATATTCTTATTTAAATCCTTTAGGGACATAGCAGCATACACATTATCATATACCACAAAATCGCTCGGGTGCATATCAAGCGTAGTGTCTTTTGGTGTAGGACTATTGATAAATTGCTCTTTCAGGCCGTTTATATACTTAACCGTATAGTTTTTTAATGACCAAACCCTCTTAACCGAATCATAGGTAACCTGTTGGGCAATCAATTTTTCACGGAGGGTATCTCCATTAAACTTTTCCATAATAAACTGATATCCAGTATGTACAGTTGGGTCATAGTTTTGCAGATATACAAAAGTATGTTTATCTATCTGCATATGTACCTCAATTTTAGTAGGGTCATTATCAGTTATACCATTGGCATTCTCAAAGTCGTTTTTTAGGTGATTAGTATACGGAATGAGGTAGACGTTAGCAAAAAAGGATACGATAAATATGATAGTAGAAGCTATAAAATAAGGCCTTAAAAAGCGGTTAAAGCTGGCTTTCCCACTTAAAATGGGTACAATTTCTGTTTGGTTGGCCATTTTGGCTGTAAAGAAAATTACTGCCAGAAAGTTAATCAGGGGCGATAGCATATTCAGGTAAAAGGGGACGAACCCTGCATAATACTGGAATACAATATCGTGTAATGAAGCATGTTTATTGGTAAAATTATCCAGCTTCTCAGATACATCAAACACTACCGATACAGCAGCAAAAATACCCATGGTAAACACAAAAGTGCCCAGATATTTACCCATAATAAACCTGTCAATAACCTTCAGGTGCCGGTGAATAAATTCCTTCATTTTTTGTTTATTAGTTCATTGGGTCGTTGGTTCATTGGTTTCATATGAGCTGTTATTAATATTGTTAAGACTAATAAACTAATGAACCAATGAAATATTGAACGGCTATAATCGTTGACCAAGTTGCTTAACCATGATATTTTTCCAGTTATAAAACTCACCGGATATGATCTTTTTGCGCGCCTCTTTAACCAGCCACAGGTAAAAATGGAGATTATGCAAAGTAGCAATTTGAGCTCCAAGCATCTCGCCCGAGTGTATTAAATGGCGCAAATATGCTTTTGTATAATTTTTATCGGCAAACAGTTCGCTATCACTTTCAATGGCTGAAAAATCATTTTTCCACTTCTCGTTTTTGATATTGATAATGCCATTTTTAGTGAAAAGCATACCATTGCGGGCGTTCCGGGTTGGCATAACGCAATCAAACATATCAATTCCTAAGGCTATATTTTCCAATATATTAATCGGTGTACCTACACCCATTAAGTAACGTGGTTTTTGCTCCGGTAATATATTGCAAACAATTTCTGTCATAGCATACATTTCTTCGGCAGGTTCGCCAACCGAAAGTCCGCCTATAGCATTACCTTCACGCTCGTAAGAAGCAATAACTTCTGCTGATTTTACGCGCAGATCTTTATATACAGAGCCTTGTACAATAGGGAAAAGCGTTTGGCTATATCCGTATTTTGGTTCAGTACTGTCAAAGCGGTCGCAGCAACGTTTTAGCCAACGGTGTGTCATGTCAATTGATCGTCTGGCGTAGTGATAATCACAAGGATAAGGGGTACATTCATCAAAAGCCATGATGATGTCGGCACCTATAATGCGCTGAATATCCATTACATTTTCTGGCGTGAACAGATGTTTTGAGCCATCAATATGCGAACGGAAAGTAACACCTTCCTCTTTTATTTTGCGTACTTCGGTTAATGAATACACCTGGTAACCGCCGCTATCGGTTAAAATAGGTCCATCCCAGCCATTAAATTTATGCAATCCCCCGGCCTGTTCAAGTGTATGAAGACCTGGTCTGAGGTATAAATGATAGGTGTTACCTAAAATAATTTGCGCCTCTATATCATTTTTAAGTTCATGCTGATGCACTGCCTTTACTGTGCCGGCAGTACCAACGGGCATAAATATAGGGGTTTGTATGGTGCCGTGATCGGTGGTAATTTCACCTGCGCGGGCTTTTGAAAGCGGGTCTTGTGCTGTTAAATTAAATTTCATTTTGAGGTTGCAAAATTAACAAATAAAGCGGATAAAGGACTAAAGGATAAAGGAACAAGGATTAAGAAACAAAAGATAAAAATTCGACAGGTTTATGCTTCTTTAAGTTATCTTTTCTCATCATTTATAATCCTTAATCCTTGTTCCTTTATCCTTACTCCGCCCCAGTGTGGAAAAAAACAAGCCAGTGTGTGTAATAATCACGAAATAAACCTATGTTGACCACTTTTATTCCGGCGATTTTTAACAAATTTGCCTGATATTATAACTGCTTGGAAACTTATATTCACAACGCGCTCTTCATTCTTTTTCAGCTGTGTTTTATTGTTCAGTTGTATTACCTGATAAGTAACCATAGCCGCCTTTCACGATATAAACCAGCGGAGGAGTTACCAGAGGTATTGATACCTGTTTCGGTAATTATAAGCGCACGCAATGAAGCCAAAAATCTGCAGGAAAACCTGCCTTTTATACTCAAGCAAAACTACTCTGATTTTGAGGTAGTAGTGATCAATGATTGCTCTTATGACTCATCAAATGATGTTTTAAACGATATGCAACGGGAATATCCGCATTTAAAAGTGGTTACCATTACCGAGCATGATCGCTTTAAAACCGGGAAAAAATTCGCCCTTACCCTGGGAATAAAAGCCGCGAAGAATGAGTATATGCTGTTTACAGATGCGGATTGTAAGCCTGCCTCCGAAAACTGGATAACACGCATGGCAGTTAATTTTAGTACCAAGGCCCAGATTGTTTTAGGTTACTCTCCTTATTATAAAACCCGTAACTTTTTGAATCCGTTTGTGCGGTTTGAAACTATTAAAACAGCTATAAATTATTTGTCAGCTGCGCTTAATGGAGATCCATACATGGGTATCGGTCGTAATTTAGGTTATACTAAAACTTTGTTTTTTAGTCAAAAAGGCTTTGCTTCGCACATGCATGTGATATCCGGCGATGATGATCTGTTTGTAAACCAGCATGCTACTATTGATAATACGATTATAGAGATACACCCGGAAACGTTCACTTATACCAGTGCGAAAACAACTTTAGCGTCATGGTACAGGCAAAAGAAACGCCATATGGGAGTTGGTAAATTGTATAAAAACCGGCACAGACGAATGCTCAGCTTTGATGCTATGAGCGGTTTTCTGTATTATATTTTGCTTATAATATCTCTGGTTTTTAAATATGAGCCTCTGCTGGCATTAGGTTTGTTTGGCTTTAGATTGATATTACAGCTTGTTATATACAGTAAGATATTTAAAAAGCTTGATGGTAAAGATCTGATATGGTATTTACCATTTTTTGACGTTATATATTATATGTATTTAAATGTTTTTGGGCTGATCGGGACATTTTTAAAAACAACCCAATGGAAATAAACGCCAACTTTACCGATAACGCGAAGAATGATTTTTACCTGGTGGTTAGAGCTCGCGAGGGCGATCAAAAGGCCTATGCCGACTTGATGCACAGGTATAAGGATTCTATTTATTTTATGGTTTTAAAAATGGTTAACAACAAGGAGGATGCGATGGATCTTACCGTTGAAACCTTTGCCAAAGCTTTTGAAAAACTGGATAAATATCAACCCGATTATGCTTTTAGTACCTGGTTATTTAGGGTGGCTACCAATAATTGTATAGATTTCATCCGTAAAAAGAAGCTCAATACCCAATCTATCCACGGGATGACCGATGACGATGGGGACGAAAAACCATTACAAATAAAAGCTGATGTTTTGAATCCCGAAGAAACATCGATCAAAAAACAACAAACACAGGAGCTTAAGTTATTGATCGAAAGCCTGCCACACCGGTATAGAAATTTGATCACACTGCGCTATTTTGATGAATTGTCATACGAGGAAATAGCCCAGCAGCTTGATTTGCCCCTGGGTACGGTTAAAGCACAATTGTTTAGGGCCAGGTATTTACTGGGTAATATCATTAACCGTTTTAACAGGGATGACATCTGATATCGTATTCAAATATTTTCCGGATCTGACCGCGAAACAACGTGCTCAAATTGAACAACTGCCGGAGTTATATAACTTATGGAACAGCCAGATCAATGTGATATCGCGCAAAGATATCGACCTTTTGTATGAGCGTCATGTGCTGCATTCATTGGGGATTGCTCAGGTAATGACCTTTTTACCAGGTGAAAACGTGCTGGATGTAGGTACAGGGGGCGGTTTTCCGGGTATACCATTAGCCATTTTATTCCCGGATACCCGGTTCCATTTGGTTGATTCTATCGGTAAAAAAATAAAAGTAGTACAGGAAGTGGCTAAGGCACTGGGCTTAACCAATGTAAAAGCCTCACACTTGCGGGCCGAACAATTGGATGAAAAGTTTGATTTTGTAGTATCGCGGGCGGTTACGCAACTCAAAGATTTTTATCCATGGGTGCGTGGTAAGTTCAATAAAGATTCAAAAAATACCTTATCTAATGGGATCCTATACCTTAAAGGTGGCGATCTGGAGCAGGAGATCAAGGAATCTGGCCTCAAAGTGCAACAATATCATCTTAAAGACTATTTTACAGAAGAGTTTTTTAACACCAAGCAGGTGATCTACGTGAAGGGATAGGCTGATGCTGCCTTTACATGGAAAAATGCCGAAGCGGTTTTAGCCGTTCAGCAGTTTGTTTAAAAGTAACCTTTTTACTGTCCGATAGATTGAAAAGCTATTTATTATGTTTCAATGTGTCGGATTTTACCCTAATTGTCATCTCAGGTTTAACCTGCTTTGCTGGTCTATCCTTAACATTTATAGCTATTTTTGCAGGAGCTTGTGAAACTGGCTCATCTATTTGAATCTCCTTCATCGCTTTTGACGGAGCAGCTGGAGATGGTGGATCTTTTACAGTTTTTGGTGGCGCAAATTTTATAATAGCTGCTTTAGGATCTTTTACCGGTGGTACAGGCGGTGGAGGTGGCGGACGTTTTGTTACCTGTTTCTTTGGCGGTGCGAATTTCACAACGGTTACCTGGGCTTTTTTTCCAGGAGGGGCAGGTGGTGGTGGCGGTACTTTCAACGGTTTTACCTTAATAACGGTGTCTGCTTGTTGCGGTACCAGATCAACCAGTGCATAAGTTTTGCTGAAACCCAGCGTGGAGGCACAAAGGGCCGCAGCACAAATGGGTACAGCTACAAGGTATTTTAGCCTGGCTAAATTCCCTGAGCGTTTTTGATTTAACATAATTATCCTCTTTTTTAATAAATTATAATTGAAAAATGAAGGTGCAATTGATGAGCCGCTAAGTCCGTACGCATTGTTTACTAAAAACGAAGAATAAGTGAGGGTGTCGTTTTCAAAGGCGGCGGTTTGCTCATCGGCGATGTATTCATGTACGGTTTTAAGGCTGTTTTGCAGCAGGTAAACAAGCGGATTGAACCAGTTAATGATTTTAATAAATTCAAGGAATAACACATCTAATGTATGTTTTTGGCGAATATGTACCATTTCGTGCCGGATAATGGTATTGATACCCTCTGTTTTTGACCCGATAAATAGGTAGTTAAAGAAAGAGAATGCTGTATTGGAGTTTTCGAGCAGTACAATTTTGTATCTGTTGTCGGCTGTTTTGTTTGCAGTTTGTGTGATTTTCACCAGTTTAAACAACTTCAATAACAATAGGATAAGCAATATCATGACCCCTAACAAGTAAGTATAAAAAAGTATATCCAGTATATTAGTCTCTTGGTTTGTGGCCGATGTAAGATATCTTACGTTTATGGTGTTGTGCACGGTTGGTTTTAATATACCCACCTGTACCAGTGGGAGCAAAAAAGATAAGAGACAGCTTAGTAAAAGGTAAGCCCTGTTTAATGTATAATGGGTTTCTTTATTTAGGAGCAAACAATAGCCGGTGTAAAATACAGCGAGATAAATGTTTGCCTCAAGCAGGTAATGCAGCCAGTTCATGATTTTTGATTTTTAAGTTGATCAATCAATGAGGTTAATTCGTCAAGCTCTTTTACACCCAGCTTTTTTTCGTCAACAATAAATGACACCAGGCTTTGATAGGAGTTGCTGAAATAGTTTTTCATCATCTTATCAAACGTAAATTTTTTGTACTGGTCATCAGTAACAAGAGGGTAATAAACATGCGAGTTACCATATGCTTTATGGTCAATAAAGCCCTTACCCTCCAACACCCTCACCACAGTTGATACCGTGTTATACGCAGGTTTTGGATCGGGCATCTGCTCAATGATATCCTTCACAATAGCCTCTTTAAGTTGCCAAAGTATTTGCATCACCTGCTCTTCAGCCTTGGTTAATTCTTTTAAGTTCATAGTAAACTATTTTTATAGTTAGGTTGAATAAAGGTATTAACTATTTTTATAGTTTGCAAACTATTTTTATAGTTTTTTATTTATGCTAATATTTTTAGGATTTTTTTATACTTTAGATGTGAATAGAATTGCGGATTTCAAATACCATCCTGCACATTGAGATTTGGAATTGAACATTATTAATTATGTCATTACTACACAGAGTAGCATTATCATTTGTAAAAAATTTAGGTCCTGTATCGGCTAAATCATTGATCGCTTATTTAGGCAATGAAGAAGAGGTATTTAGATCGCCCGCAGCAAAAATGACCAGGATTCCTGGCATTGGTGATAAAAAAGTGGCCCAATGGAACTTTGATGATGCCCTTAAAAAAGCAGAACAAGAGTTGTTATATATTGAAAAACATGATATACAGCCTATCTTTTACACAGACAGCAGATATCCAAAACGGCTAAAAAACTGCGCCGACTCACCCATATTGCTGTATGCAAAAGGCAATATGGATCTGAACCCCCAACACGTGATCAGTATTGTGGGTACCCGAAACGCTACCGATTATGGCCGCTTGTTATGTAAACAGCTTATTGAAGAATTACAACAGTACAATGTATTAATAGTAAGTGGCTTAGCTTTAGGTATTGATGTTGCCGCTCACAAAGAATGCCTGAAAAACAATATACCTACAATTGGTGTATTAGGACATGGCCTCGACAGGCTTTACCCCAGCCAAAACCGGGCTACAGCCGATAAAATGCTGGAGAATGGTGGTTTGTTAAGCGAATATCCATCAGGGACTATACCCGACCGAGAGAATTTTCCGCAGCGGAACCGCATCGTAGCTGGTATCGCTGATGCTACGGTGGTAATAGAAGCTGGTATAAAAGGCGGGGCACTCATAACTGCCGAAATAGCTAACTCCTACAACCGTGATGTATTCGCGTTTCCCGGCCGCCTGGATGATAAATATTCTGAAGGGTGTAATTTCCTGATACGTAACCATAAAGCGGCTTTACTAACCTGTGTGGCTGATTTGGCCTTTAGCCTGGGCTGGGAAAAAGCAGATAAAGCTAAACCAACTGATCAGTTTGTTTTACCTATTGATCTCTCGAAGGACGAACGGTTGATATTTGACATTTTACAGCAGCATCAATCGCCTTTAGCTATTGATGATTTGACTATAAAAGCCAATATGCCCATGAGTATGCTGGCGATGAATTTACTTAATATGGAAATGCAGGGCTATATTCAATCACTACCCGGGAAAACCTATAAAGTAAGTTAGCTTTTTACCCTAAACTATCCCTTCGGCGAATCATAGAAAGACAGATGTCCGTCTTCATTGCTGATGGAACGCCAGTCGTCATTATCAAAACTAATCAGTGCGATAGCGCAGGTCGGTACATCACGCAATTGACCGGTTAAATAATGTAATAATTGACTTATACCTGGATTATGACCTACCAGGCCAATATACCCATACTCATTGGGCAGATTATTGACTACGTTTACAAGCGTCCGTTCACTTGCATCGTATATTTTTATATCGGTTTGCGATGGGGGCAGTTGTAAGTGCTCTGTAAATATCTGCGCCGTGGTTAAAGTACGTAAAGCCGGACTGGTCACCATTATTTCAGGAACAATAGCCCGATCTTTTAAAACGTCTGCCATCGTTAACGCATCCTGCATTCCGGATTGTTTTAGAGGGCGGTCAAAATCGGCATAACCACTTTCGTGAGTTGCCTTGGCATGGCGAATTAAAATTAGCTTTTTCATGCTTTCAGTATAGGTTTATTTATATAATATAACAGCTAAACTTAATAAGTTTTTTATATAATAAACAAAAAAAGAGGGTTCAAATTAACCCTCTTTTTTTGTTTGTTTTAATAGATTGGATTAAAATGCGTAACCTATAGAAACACCAAATACGCGGGTTTTTAATTTGCCACTGTCGGCGGTTGGGTTTATGTTAGTTAAACCCAGGTCATAATTTACATTAAAAAGCAAGCCGCCTTTCAGTTTAATTCCTGCGATAGCGTTGGCACCATACTCCATAGATTTAATACTGTTGTCGTCATTGCCACCAAATTTAACATCTTCGCTTGCAGTTTGTCCGCTTTGAGGATCGGTTACTTTTATTTTGCCCGAAATTCCTCTTGCAGCGTAAGGTCCGGCTCCAAAATAGATATCACCAACAACCACCGGCACATGATACACAATATTTACAGGTAATTGTAAATAAAGCAGGTTGACTTTTCCTGTACCTTGTTCAATCTCAACATCAACATTTGGATCGCTGTTATCGGTAAAAGAGGCTCCGTTAAATTTTCCGCCCCGGCCGCTAAGGTTAAGAGCAGGTTGTAAGGAAACATTACCAAACTTAAAATCAACAAAAACGCCCGCGTTAAAAGTGGTTAAAGAGTTAGAGTTAGCACTAAGACCGCCAATTGATGCATTTAAAGTGGCAAAGTTAACGCCGCCTTTAATTCCGATTGTTGGTAACTGGGCAAAGGTTACAAGTGATGCGCCCGCTAAAAGCAGGGAAAGTAGGAGTTTTTTCATATAAAGTGATAAGATTAATAATTAACCACAAAAGTAAATAAATTAATCAATCACCCAAGAAAACATTCTATCGATCTGTTTTTTATGTAAGTTCCTGATTATTAGATGATATTTTTATCTGTTCGCGAATTGAACAATTCCATCTTCGGGTATATCATTCATACATTTGAAGTGGCCTAATGGGCATTTTTCCAGACCGAATTTGGAGCATGGACGACATGATAATTCAATACCCGCAACCAGTACATCTTTAACCATATAGGGTTGGACACCTAAAAGATCGGGTACCGTGCCTCCCCAAACAGATACGATGGGTTTGTTAAAAGCCTCTGCAATATGGGTAAGTCCGGTATCAAACCCAATGATGCTTTTAGCCTCAGATACCAGGAAAACAGACTCATCAAGTGTGGTGATACCGCAAGCATTATAAGCGTTAGAACCAACCGCGTGGACAATAATGTCTCCATTAGCCTTTACATCATTACCTCCTAACAATACCACCGGTTGGTTCAGTTGCCGGCAAATACTGATGATCTTATCGTTAGGCATCCGCTTGGTAAAATGTGTGGCTCCAATTACAAATGCCACATATCCAGCCTGGTGCGATGGGGGTAATAAGTTATTTAGTTGATGATTAGCTTTGATATAATAATCTATAGGCTGTCCGTCATTAACCACGCCTAAAAATTTAACTGCTTTAAGGTAACGGTCGACCAGGTGAGTGGGAGGGATCAGCTTTAATTTAAATTTAAGACTGAGCCATTTTTTGATTGGCTGTTTTTTGTATGTTGACGAGCGGATACCTGTACGCAATTTGATAATGGCAGTACGCAAATTATTGTGTAAGTCTATGATATAGTCGTAACGTTCGCTTTTTATTTCATCAATTGTTGCTGATAATGTGGGCTTTAGCAGCAGAAGTTTATCTACATAAGGGTTGCTATCGTAAATATACCGGAACGCTGATTTAGTTAAAAAATGGATCTCGGCTCCAGGTATCTGCTTCTTGAGGCAGCGAACAACAGGAGTGGTATAAATAATATCTCCCATAGAACTAAAGCGGATCACCAGTATCTTCATTTAATTTTGAATTAGTGAATGGTGCGTGGTCAATGATGAGTTTTTGAATTTTAACTTTTGAATTTTGACTTTTTCTCAAATACTTCGGTGATCTCGGATAATGATAAGGCGTTAAGGCACATCTCTTTAAATAAACCGCCTTTACGTGCGGCTAAAACACCGAAGCGCATATCCAGGAAACCTTCTACGCGGTGAGCATCGGGGTTAATGGACAGCCAAACACCTTTTTCCAAAGCATATTGGTGCCAGCGCCAGTCGAGATCGAGCCTTAACGGGTTGGCATTAATTTCGATCACCACATGGTTTGCCGCGCAGGCATCGATCACTTTTTTATAATTGATTGGATATCCGCCTCTACTTAATAATAACCTGCCGGTAGGGTGGCCCAATATGGTAGTATACGGGTTTTCAATGGCTGTTATCAATCTTGAAGTGGCTTTTTCCTCATCCATTTTAAGTATGGAGTGAACGGATGCTACTATAAAATCAAACTTTTGAAGGATCTCGTCCGGATAGTCAAGTGAACCATCATATAAAATATCCGATTCGATACCTTTAAATATGTGAAAGCCTTCAAGTTTTTTGTTCAGATGATCAATCTCCTCATGCTGTTGCAAAACCCGTTCAATGCTTAAGCCTTTGGCGTAAAACGCGCTTTTGCTATGATCGCACATGCCCAGGTATTCCAGTTTTAAGTTATCACGGCAATAAAGCGCCATTTCTTCAACTGTATTTACGCCATCGCTCCAGGTACTGTGGTTATGCAGACTGCCTTTCAGATCGTGTGTAATAATCAACGTAGGCAATTCATTTTTTTCAGCCTTTTCAATAAAGGTAGTGCCCTCACGCAGCTCAGGTTGTATCCAGGCTAAACCGGCTTTGGTGTAAATGAGTTCTTCCGTTTCAGGTTGTCCCAGGGGTACGTTAATTCGCTCCAATACCGCCTGAATATGATCATCTGTACCTGTATTGAGGAATAACTCTTTGAAATAATCGGCCTTATCAACACAAATAATATCAACCAATAAACCGTTTTGCAGCTCGCCCGAGATATGGTTCTCATTCATTGAAACATTGTTCAGGATCTTCGAATCAAGCAGGGCGTTATAAGCAACCTCCTGATTTATACTACCCACAACGATCACAATTTCGGTGATGATCTCATTTAACCGGCGAAATTCACCGGCGAAATGTTTCAGCGCGTCTGGAAAAATAGCTTTTATTTCATCCATTAACTCATTGGCTTCCTTTTCCACCTGGGCAAACAGGAACTTGCCGTTGCTGGCCATCCTGAATTCGATCGCTTTGCGTATCTCTTCCTGGGTTTTAAGACCAAAGCCTTTGGCCTCTATCAGGCGGTTCTCGTTACAGGCATAAAAGAGTTCACCGGTATTTTCAATCCCCAGATCTTTCCAAATAATAGCTACCTTTTTAGGTCCTATACCTTTAATTCCCATCATTTCAACCACACCTACCGGGGTATTATCCAGTAATTCCTGCATTTCGGCAATGGTGCCTGTTTCAAACAGTTCGATGATCTTGGATGCAATGCTTTTGCCAATACCATCTACTTTTTCCAGTTGTTCCAGTGTTTTACCGGCAATAGGGAAGGGCAGCTTATCAACTTTAAAGGCGGCATTGGCCACCGATTTTATTTTGAATGGATTACCCTCATGCAGTTCCATGAGTTGTGATAGTAAACGAAGCGTACGGGCTATGGGTTTGTTTTCCATAATAATATTGAGGTCGGTAAAAATACAAAAAAGCCATCGGAAAATTAGTTCATTGGCTCACTGGTTCATTAGTTTATTGGTATTTACACTGGGAGGATATTGAATAAACTACCAAGAAATTTCATTGCTTTATTCTTTTCCCTAAAAATAAAAAAAGCTGCCCATACAAGCAGCTTTAATCAAAATATAAACTGGAAAACTTATTTTATTTCTATACTGTAAGGCATACGTGCCTGCGGGGTGCGCATCATTTGGGTAACACCTTTAATTTGTTCGTAAACTTTATAATTATCACCCAGTTCCGATTGTAATATACGGGTGCGTGCCTCGGCGGTTACATCGCCGCTTAGCTGGTTAAGGAAGCTTTTTTGCTCAGGATAGGCTACCAGCTTGTAGTTTTTAATATTGGCTTTTTTAGCGGCAGATGTTATGGCATCGTTGATATTGCCCAGGCGATCAACCAGTCCATTTTTTAATGCCTGTTCGCCTGTCCAAACCCGACCCTGACCTATGCTGTTAATATATGCCTGTGTTTTGTGGCGACCATCGGCGACGGCTTTGGTAAAATCATCATAACCCCGGTTTACGTTGTTTTGAAGCAGTAGTTTTTCTTCGGGGGTTAAGGGGCGGCTTATATCACCTAGGTCAGCATACTTGCCGGTTTTTACACCATCAAAAGTAACGCCCAGCTTATTGTTAAAAAGCTTTTGCATATTGGGTAAAATAGCGAAAATGCCTATTGATCCGGTAATGGTATTGGGCTGCGCGATGATCGAATCGGCTGCGCATGAAATATAATAACCGCCCGATGCCGCTAAATCGCCCATGGAAACGATGATTGGTTTTACTTTTTTGGTGAGCATAACCTCGCGCCAGATCACATCTGAGGCCAGGGAACTACCTCCTGGAGAGTTTACACGAAGCACAACCGCTTTTACTTTATTGTCAAGCCTTACTTTGCGCAGGGCTTTTGATATTCTTTCGGAGCCGATGGTGTTGTCATCACCTTCACCGCCAGAAATTTCGCCCGATGCATAAACAACAGCTATGCGGTTTTTGGATGATGCGGCCTCGTCTTTATTATCATCAGCATTGCTTTTGGTATAGTCGGCCAGTTCCACACTGTTCAGATCGCTTTTTTTCTCGATGCCGGTGCGTTCTTTCAGGTCGTCCAGTATTTCATCTTTGTATTTTAAACCGTCTATCAGCTTTAATTTAACAGCATCTTCCGGTAATTGTACCCGGGCATTATTGGCATAGTTAAATAAAGAATCTTTATTAATACCCCTGCTTTTGCTGATGCCGGTTAAAAAATGATCGTACAGCGAGCCGAGGTAGGAGGTAACCTGCAGGCGGTTGGCATCGCTCATTTTAGTAAGGAATAAGGGCTCAACAGCGCTTTTGAAGGTGCCTACTTTAATGATCTGTATTTCAACGCCGAGCTTATCAAGCGCTCCCTTTAAAAAAGTAACCTCAGAATTAAAACCCTTAAGTTCAAAGATGCCTTTAGGGTTCATATAAACCTTATCGGCAACTGATGCCAGGTAATAAAAGCCTTGTGTGTATACTTCGGAGTAAGCTATGATGAATTTGCCCGATTTTTTAAAGTCGATCAATGCGTTCCGGATCTCTTCGGTAGTAGCCTGGCCAGATACCATGTAGCTTTCGTCCAGGAAAATACCTTTAATGTTGGGGTCGGTTTTAGCCTTTTTGATATTGGCCAGGATATCATTTAACCCGGTTGCCTTGTCTTTATCAAACCCTAAAAAACTTAGACCGGCCAAAGGGTTATTGGGAGTACGCTCGGTTATGGGGTTTGTAAAGGCCATATGCAGTACCGAATTGGGCTCAACTTCAATTGTTTTATCGCCACTGGCCGAAATTATCCCTATCACAACTAAAACCAAAACAACGGTGATTAAAACTACACCAACAATGGTAGCCAGAACGAATTTGAAGAATTGTTTCATTAATGTTATAAATCTTTTTATCTATGCAAACTTAGTAATTCAATATCGATAATGGTAAGAGCCGTTTCTATAATATTTGTTACAACATGAATGATATTTTTTTGCTTTTAGGCAGTAACCTTGGCAACAGGAAACTGTTTCTGAAACAGGCAATTGACCATATCGAAGCAAAAATTGCCCCTGTTGTAAAGCTATCGTCGGTATTTGAAACCCAATCATGGGGTAAAACCGATGCGCCTGATTATCTGAACCAGGTAGTACAGCTCCGTACTTCGCTGCCTGCAAGGGTATTATTGGAGAAAATACTGGCCATAGAAATTTTGTTAGGGCGCGAACGTAAGGAGAAATGGGGTTCGCGTACTATTGATATTGATATTTTGTTTTACGGCGATGAGGTTATCCAGGAACCAGACTTGAAAGTACCTCACCCCGAACTCCATAAACGGCGGTTTACCCTGGAGCCTTTGGCCGAAATTGCTGCTGCTTTTATTCACCCGATACTGCATAAGAATATTTTACAGCTAAAAAGTGAATTGATAGACGACTTGATTGTAAAAAAAGTATAAATTAGTAAGTAGTGAGTGGTTGATTAAGTTGATTGAGTGGTTGTAATTAACCTAGTCGATTTAATCAACCACACACTCAATCAACTCTTAATAAATATGCTAAATATTTCACCAGACCAGGATCTTGATCTTTCATTTTTGTATGAAATTGCCGATGGCAGTACGGAGTTTATTGTGGAGTCGATAGGTATGTTTCTGCAACAAACCCCGGAATTACTCAGTGAGATTGAAAATTCCCTGGCTGTTCAAGATTGGGCCACCGCCGGCCAGGCCGCACATAAGTTAAAGCCAAACCTGGGTTTTTTTGGTATGCCCATAAGTCAGGAAATTTTACAGGAGATTGAAATAGCTTGTAAGGAAGCGGCACCTAATCTGAACGAGGTTGTGGGAAAATTTAACCAGGTGAAAATGCTGGTTAACACCAATTTAGTTACCCTTAAAAAGATAAAAGAAGAGAAAGAGGGGGAGCTGTAAGCAGAAAGCTTAAGGCTCAAAGCCAAAAACGCAAAACACAGTATAAAAAATTAAGGCAATCAAATTGATTGCCTTAATTTTTTATAAACTCTGTAAGTAAGTTAATTTTACATTTTTCGCTTTAATATGCCTTTAGCTTAAGCTACTTGTTGTATTTTGAAAGTATAGCTTTCCATAATGAGGTTAGCTAACAGGTTTTTGCAGGCCTGATCTACTTTGGCATGAGCGGTTTCGGCGCTGTCGGCTTCAATTTCGAGGGTAATGTGTTTGCCGATACGTACGTTTTGTATTTCGGCTAAACCAAGGTTTTTCATGCTTCCGGTTACTGCTTTTCCTTGAGGATCAAGTATTTCTTTTTTGGGCATTACGTCTATTTCAGCCTGGAACTTTGTCATTTGTGAATTTAAATTGAATTAAAGATAAAGTGATGTATATAAATATCACCACCGGAACTGCCACAAATTTAAAAAATAGAATCAGTATTGCCGAAAACAAGAGCAGTAAATAGCGGAAAATGTTTTTATTAAAATCGCGGTTCTTGAATTTAAGGGACATTAGCGGTATTTCGGATACCAGCAACACACACATTACCGCTACTAAAACAGTAAGTACGTAAGGGTTTAGTATATAAATATCCAAACCGTGATATTGCTGCATAATTAATGGAAGCGAAGCAATAAATATAGCGTTGGCTGGTGTTGGCAGGCCAATAAAACTATCAGACTGGCGGGTATCATTATTGAATTTGGCCAGGCGTAAGGCCGAGAATACCGTTATTAAAAATGCTACATAGCACAAATAAGGACTTATATGGTCAATTTGTGGAGCTTTTAAATATAACTCATATAATATGGCCGATGGTAAAAAACCAAAGCTTACCATATCCGCAAGTGAATCCAGATCTTTACCTATAAATGAATAGGAGTTTAGCACTCTTGAGGCCAGTCCGTCAAAAAAGTCGAATATAGAAGAAAGAAAGATAGCGTAAGCAGCTATGATGAGGTTGCCCTGAAAAGCAAATACTATTCCTATACAGCCGCTAAACAGGTTGGCACAGGTAATGGCATTGGGGAGATGTTTCTTAACGCGCTTCTTCATTATCAGGCCATGAAGTTATCAGGATTTTATTAAGTATTTATGAAGTTACTGATAAAAATTTTATTTGAAAAGAATCAAGAGGCAAGAATCAAGAGTCAGGACAATCTAAATGGGCTTGTCTCTTGGTTCTTGTATCTTGATTCTAAAATCTCATCTACCTATAACTTCAGAAATACTAAAATATTACGAATTCATCGAAATCAAAAACTCTTCGTTGGTTTTTGTGCCTTTTATCTGAGCCTGTAAAAACTCCATTGATTCCTGCGAATTCATATCGGCAAGGTGGTTACGTAATATCCAGATGCGTTGTAAGGTGTCGCGATCAAGCAGTAAATCATCACGGCGTGTACTTGAAGCGGTAATATCAATAGCAGGGAATATACGTTTGTTTGAAAGTTTACGGTCCAACTGTAACTCCATGTTACCTGTACCTTTAAACTCTTCAAAGATAACCTCATCCATTTTTGATCCGGTTTCGGTAAGGGCTGTAGCAATAATGGTTAATGAACCGCCATCTTCAATGTTACGGGCTGCACCAAAAAAGCGTTTTGGCTTGTGCAGCGCGTTAGCGTCAACACCACCTGATAATATTTTACCGGATGCCGGTGCAACGGTGTTATAAGCACGTGCCAAACGGGTGATAGAATCCAGTAGGATCACTACATCATGACCGCACTCAACCATACGTTTTGCTTTTTCTAATACGATGTTGGCAATTTTTACGTGACGCTCTGCTGGTTCATCAAAAGTTGATGAAACCACTTCGGCGCGTACGCTGCGGGCCATATCGGTCACCTCTTCCGGGCGCTCATCAATCAGCAATATGATCAGGTAAACTTCGGGGTGATTTTTAGCTATAGCATTGGCCACATCTTTTAACAACATGGTTTTACCTGTTTTTGGCTGGGCCACAATTAAACCACGCTGACCTTTACCAATTGGCGAAAAAAGATCCATGATACGGGTTGAATAGTTGCCGGCATCTGTAAATAGGCTCAGTTTTTCTGATGGGAAAAGTGGTGTTAAGTGATCAAAAGGTACACGGTCACGCACTTCGGCCGGGATACGGCCATTAATGGCTTCCACACGTACCAGCGGGAAATATTTTTCGCCTTCTTTTGGCGGACGGATGCTACCACGAACGGTGTCACCGGTTTTAAGGCCAAATAGTTTTATCTGTGATTGCGATACATAAATATCATCGGGCGAGGTAAGGTAGTTATAATCTGAGGAGCGTAAAAAGCCATAGCCATCGGGCATAATTTCCAATACGCCTTCATTTACTATTACGTTATCAAAATCAAGGTTAATAGCAGGTTCCTGGGCTTTTTGCTGAGGTTGATTGCCATTACCATTGGCGCGTCTGTCAAATTTTTGCGGGCGGCCTTCGGTAGCAGGCTCATCGCTTCTGGCAGGGGCTTCACCTTGTTGAACCGGGGATGCATCATCAGCAACGGCTATAGCAGGTACTTCGTTCTCCGTTTCTTCAGTTGGTTCTTCATCCTGTACATCAAACAGGTTGGTATCATCTAAAGGTACTTCAACACGTGGTTGTGTTTTGGGTTTTAATACACGGGTTCTTTTGCGTGTTTTGTCTCCAGTTTCGGCCGCAGGGGCGTTAGTAGGAGTATAGTTTGACTCAACAATATTTTGTTGGGCTCGGGCAGCCTCAATAAGCTGTTGTTGTTCAATAATGCGGGATATTAACTGTGGCTTTCTGAGCTCGTCGGCCTCGGCAATACCTAAATTTTTTGCAATTTCGCGCAACTCAGAAACGAGTTTGTCGTTCAATTCTATTTTATCAGACATGATATGAATTATAGTTCAATGGGATTTTTAATGTTGTAATTTGTTTTCTTGACGGTAATAAGGCCTCATGCGCGTTTGGTGGTTAAGCATGAAGAATTATTAAAAGAAATTGATCTTGAAACTTTGTATAAGTAAACATCCAAATCCAGGTAAATATTATTGTAATAAATAACGTGGGGTTTTAAATTGTTTCTTTAGTGCAAGAAAAATTCAAAGGAAAACGCTGCAATTGTAATCAAATAATTTATAATTTCAAATTAATTAAAATAAATATCTCCTAATTGACCGCATATAAGCTAATTTTTTAGTTTTTTTGACATTCAAAATATTTAAGCATTAATGATTTCACGCGCCCGGCTAATTGAACAGATCAAACAGAAAAAATCATTTCTATGTGTTGGTCTGGATACTGATATTAATAAGATCCCCGAATTTTTAAAAGATTACCCCGATCCTATTCTGGAATTTAATAAAAGGATCATCGATGCCACCAAGGATCTTTGTATCTCCTACAAACCTAATGCCGCTTTTTATGAGGCCTATGGATTAAAGGGTTTGCAAAGCCTCATCGATACCTGGAAGTATTTGCCTACCGATACTTTAAATATAATAGATGCTAAACGGGGCGATATCGGTAATACCTCTGATAAATACGCGCAGGCTTTTTTTGATGAAAAAGCATCGGGTATGAGCTTTGATGCCATTACCATTACGCCTTATATGGGTAATGATAGTGTGACCCCGTACCTGGCTTACGAGGGAAAATGGATCATTTTATTGGCGCTTACCTCATCGGTAGGCAGTAAAGATTTTCAATACCTGCAAACAGGCGATGGGTATTTGTATGAAACTGTGATACAAAAGGCCAATACCTGGGCTGGTGCCGACAGGATCATGTATGTGGTTGGCGCTACCAAAAGCACCGAGTTTACCAATATCCGTAAGTATGCCCCTGATAACTTTTTACTGGTTCCGGGTGTTGGCGCACAGGGCGGCAGTTTGGAAGAAGTATGCCGATATGGCATCACCAAAGATTGCGGTTTGATCGTGAATGCTTCCCGTTCTATTATCTATGCCGGTAACGGGAAGGATTTTGCCGATGCTGCCCGTGCCGAAGCACAACGCATGCAGCAACAAATGCAGGTGGAACTGGAAAAGGCCGGGGTGATATAAAGTTGTCTGAACTCGAATTTACAGAATTTTTGAATTTACAGAATTAGAATAATTCTAAGACCAACGGTAAAAAATTCCAGTAATTCAAAAATTCGATAAATTCGAGTTCAGACAAATTATGCTTAGTCAAAATCATGTAAATCATTCAATCCCGATGATTGCGGTTCAGGCAAATTGTTTGGCATAATTGCTAAATTACATCACTATATACCTATGTTGTATGAAAAGAACCTTATTATCTCTTATTACTTTATCCATTTCCTTTTATGCTTTTGCCCAGCAGGAAAAGAAACCTTTAAAGCCAATTGATTTTTACCGTATACCGGCAGTGAGCGATCCGCAGCTTGCTCCTGATGGTAAGTGGGTGGCTTACAGCGTATCAACCGTTGATACGGCTAAGGACAAACGTGTTTCGCACCTGTGGATGCAAAGCTGGGATGGCAAAGAGTCAATAGAGTTGACACATGGCGATGAAGCAGCTTCATCGCCCAGGTGGAGCCCAGATGGTAAGTACCTGGGCTTTCTTTCTTCGCGCGATTCCAAAAACGGTTCGCAGCTTTGGCTGATAGACAGGCGTGGGGGGGAGGGCTTTAAACTGACGGATGTAAAAGGTAGCCTGAGCGAATATGCCTGGTCGCCGGATAGCAAGAAAATAGTAATGGTAATCGGTGATCCGGAAAACAAAGGCAAGGAGGCACCAAAAACACCCAAACCTATTGTGATCGACCGCTATCACTTTAAACAGGATGTAGAAGGCTATTTACAACAATTGCATGATCATTTGTATCTGATTGATGTAAATACTAAGAAACTCGACACGCTTACCAAAGGCGATAAAGATGAAAATGAGCCGGTATGGTCGCCAGATAGCCGGACAATCGCCTTTGTAAGCAACCGCACCGTTGACCCTGATAAAAATCAGAATAAGGATATATTTACTATTGATGCACGGCCCAATTCAACCATGCTGCAGTTGACCACCTGGAAAGGCCGCGACAGCAACCCGCAATGGAGCCCTGATGGTCGATATATCTCTTATCTGCGCAGTACAAGTGATGCTGATTATATGATGTATGATCAGAATGTGTTATGTATCATGGATGCGGTTGGCTCCAACAACAGGGTGTTGACGTCGCAGCTCGACAGGCCTGTTTCTGACCAAACCTGGGGTAAAGACAATAAAAATATATCATTTTTAGTAACGGACGACCGGCAGCGTTACCTGGCCAGTATTAATATTAACAGCGGCAAAATAGCAACGGTAAGCAAGGGGATGTTTGGTATCACTGATATTAATACCAATTTGTCTGGTAACTGGGTGGTGGCCAAAAGCGATCCGTATACGCCTGCAGAAATATTTGCTTTGGAAGGTGAAAAGCTTCGCCGTTTAACCTTTCATCATCAAAATTGGCTGAATACGGTAAAGCTGGCCCATGTATCTGGTTTCCAATCGAGTAGCGTTGATGGTACGCAGGTATCGGGGATATTATTTACACCGGATAGCATCCCCGGTAAAAAATGGCCGTTGATATTGTTTATACACGGCGGCCCTGTAGGGCAGGACGAATATACCTTTGATGCTACCCGACAAATGCTTGCTGCAGCGGGTTATGCCGTAGCCGGCGTAAACTACCGGGGCAGCAATGGCCGTGGTCTTGATTATTGTAAAGCCATATACGCTGACTGGGGTAATAAGGAAGTAAAAGACTTGTTAGGCGCTGTTGATCACCTGGAAAGAATGGGAATTGCTGATCCTGATCATTTAGGTATTGGCGGGTGGAGCTATGGAGGTATCCTGACCGATTATACTATCGCCTCAGATACCCGTTTCAAAGCGGCCGCCAGTGGTGCGGGTAGCGCTTTGCAGTTATCAGTTTATGGAACTGATCAGTATGTATTACAATATGAAAATGAAATTGGCTTGCCCTGGAAAACTACTGATAAGTGGATCCAGCTATCATATCCGTTCTTTCATGCTGATAAAATAAAAACACCGGTGATGTTTATGTCTGGCCTGCGCGATTTTAATGTACCTACCGTAGGGAGCGAGCAAATGTATCAGGCGCTGAGATCGCAGGGCGTACCAACAGAATTGATATTATACCCTAATCAATTTCACGGCCTTACCAAGCCAAGTTACCTGGTTGACAGGTTGCAACGTTATGTAGATTGGTATAATAAATACTTAAAGTAACTTCCCCCAAACCCCCTAAAGGGGGAGCTTTTTATTGGCAATATGACTACTGAAATATCCGAATAGTTGATATGATGAATACAAAGACATTATTATTTATTTTAGTTGGGCTCTGCAGCAACGCTTTGGCTCAAACGGTTAAAAAACCGTTTAAGCCAACCGATTTTTACCATATCCCTACGTTGGATGACCCACAGCTTTCGCCCGATGGTAAATGGATAGCTTATGGTTTAGCTGAGGTTGACTCGGCTAAGGATAAAAGGATTTCACACATCTGGATGCAGAGTTATGATGGCAAGCAGTCCATTCAGCTTACTTTTGATGATGAGCCATCTTCAACACCCAAATGGAGCCCGGATAGTAAATATTTATCCTTCCTATCCGAAAAAGATTCCAAAAATGGGGGGCAGGTTTGGCTGATGGATCGCAGAGGTGGCGAAGGTCACAAACTAACCGATATAAAAGGAGAGTTACAGGATTACGTCTGGTCGCCGGATAGCAAAAGATTGGCCCTGATTATCAAGGATCCGGAAAATGGGGGGAAACCCGAACCCAAAACAATTGCTCCCATAAAAATTGACCGCTATCATTTTAAACAGGATATTGAGGGTTATCTGCAGCATCGACATGGGCATTTATATGTTTATGATATTGATACCAAGAAACTGGACACTTTAACCCGGGGAGATATGGACGATGATTCGCCGGTTTGGAGCCCGAATGGTAAAACCATAGCCTTTGTAAGTAACCATACCGATGATCCCGACAAAAATGAAAATTCGGACATTTTTACCATTGAAGCCAGAAACGGGGCCGAAGCCAAACAATTAACCACTTTTACAGGGCATGATATTAAGCCCTTATGGAGTCCGGATGGTAAGTATATCGCTTACCTGCGTTCAACCAGCAATGCTGATTATTTTATTTATCAGCATGATGTACTTTGCCTCATGGACGCGGATGGTAAAAACAATAAACTGCTTACCGCGCAATTGGACAGACCGGTGAGCAACCATGCCTGGAGTAAGGATGGTAAGAGCATCGTTTATCTGGTAAGTAATGACCGGATCAGATACGTGGCCCAATATAATTTGCTGCTTCGTAAATCCACCGTAATTAACAAAGGTACCCAATGTAGTTTTGAGACCCTGATAGCCCATTCTCCGGGTAACTGGATAGCCAAGATGACTAATCCGTATATGCCGCATGAACTGGTGGCAATTGAAAATGGCAAAATCCGCCGGCTTACTTTTCATCAGGATAAATGGCTGAGTAGGGTTAAACTGGCTTATGTGAAAGGTTTTCAATCGTTTAGTAACGATGGTACGCTGGTGTCGGGAATATTGTATACTCCGGACAGCGTTGTAACCCAGAAAATGCCTTTTATTTTATATATCCATGGAGGGCCAACGGATCAGGACGAGTTTGAATTTGATGCAACCCGGCAGGTGTTGGCCGGCGCAGGCTATGCTGTTGCCGCGGTTAACTACAGAGGTAGTACCGGCAGAGGCTTAGAATTTACCAAAGCCATTTATGCCGATTGGGGTAATAAGGAAGTAAAAGACCTGCTTGGCGCCGTTGATGAATTAGTGAAAATGGGTGTTGCCGATCCTCAGCGATTAGGCATAGGGGGCTGGAGTTATGGTGGTATACTAACAGATTATACCATAGCTACGGATCCTCGCTTTAAAGCCGCGGCAAGTGGGGCAGGCAGTGCTTTGCAACTATCCATTTATGGCAGCGACCAATGGGTGGTTCAGTATGATAATGAATTGGGTGTTCCGTGGAAGAATGCTGACAAGTATATTAAACTGTCGTACCCATTTTTTCATGCGGATAAGATCAAGACACCAACGCTGTTTATGTCGGGTTTAAAGGATTTTAACGTACCCACTTCCGGGAGCGAGCAAATGTACCAGGCGCTACGGTCACAAGGTATACCAACGGAGCTGGTGCTTTATCCTGGCCAATACCACGGTATCAGTATACCAAGCTACCAGGTGGATAGGGTACAGCGCTATATAGATTGGTTCGGAAAATATTTAGCCCCCCAGCCCCGATTTTAGATGTGCAGTTTTCAGATGTGCGAATATGCAGATGTGCGGATGTAAGCCTTAGATGTGCAGATTTCAGATGTGCAAATATGCAGATGATAATTATGCCCATATCGACTTTAATCCACACATCTGAAACGATGCAGCCTTCAACGAAGCTAATTTGCACATCCGCATATTTGCATGTCTGCATATCCACCCATTGTTAATATGTTAAAAATATCCGCATTAAATAGCTATAGTTTAAGTATAATTTTACCGCATGACTAAACATCGCCATCTGCTTTATCTGTTTGCCGTGCTTTTTGTACCATTGGTACTAACTTCCTGTCATTCGCGTAAGGCTGCGATGAAAGGGCAGCCCGGCGAAATTGTGAAACCAAGGACAGAAATGGCCGATAAGTATTCACAGATCATGGGGGTGGATAGGAGTGATATCCAAAATGGTCGCTTATATACGTTTATTGATCAATGGATGGGCGTTCCTTATAAATTTGGCGGTTTGGATCAGAATGGTGTAGATTGTTCGGGCCTTGTTTTTTTACTGGAGCAGCAGGTTTATGGTATTACCATACCGAGGATGACCAGTAAGCAGATCGCCGTAATTAAACGTAAATACGAAGAAGACCTGAAAGAAGGCGACCTGGTTTTCTTTGATTTTGACGGTAAGCAGTTTAGTCATGTTGGCGTATACCTTCAAAATGGATATGTAGTGCACGCCAGTTCCAGGCGGGGGGTAATTATTGTTCGCCTGCGCGACCCTTCTATATATAAATACTTTTCTCGTGCCGGTTCCATCATAGCCGATACCAGCGTTACAGATGCGAGTGCCGGTAAATAATGTGCAAATGAAATAACTTATTGATAATTTAATCTACACATCTAAAATCTGCACATTTGCACATCCGCATATCTGCACATCTGGAATTAATTGGTAATTTTGCCACATTATGTCAGATCAAAAAGAGAATTACTCCTTCTGGACTAAATATAAGCGTTTTGCAGGTAACGAGATTTTACTTTATTTGGTGATGATCATCGGTATCATACTCGGCATTGTGATATTTAGTTACCTTTAGTCAGGGTAACATTGTTGTCGTCGCTCTCCACAATAGCCTGAAAAAAATCGATCAGGTCCTGATAAATATCCTTACTGTAAGTTCCGTCAAGCAGTTGCACACGGCGTTTATATTTCAATTCATTCCCGTTTACGGTTATAGTTGCCGAAAATTTGCCAAATGGTTTGGTGATGGAAACATCATTAGGGTGCATATCTAAATGATAACCCGCCGGTAGGGTGTAAATGATCTCATCTTCATCTGTATAACCTCGATTGATATACACTTCATGGCGCCGGTTACGTATCTCGCGTGGAACGGTGTGGGTCCTGTTAGTGGCATTAGCCAGGAAGGTTATTTTTCCGTCATTTACAGATCCATATTCGCCGGCGCTCAATTTAATGGTTTCGGTGGTTACAGGCTGCAGGCTTTTATCCTGTTTAAACTCAGCTTTTTCAATGTCCATGTTATTAATGGCATATTCCTTCTGTAGGTTTTTTATGCGTTCTTTAGGCGCTTCTTCAATTATGCTTTCACGATTATCATATTGTGTACCCTTAAAAATGGTTTGCATTTCGCCCGATAAATTTCCTTGTGCATCCAAAACGAAGGTGGCTTTGCGCTGTTGCAGGTTATTTGGGGCAGTATATTTGGGTGTGTGCAACAATTTGCCGCCTTCCGGCCTGCAGGCCAGCACCAAACGATCATCGGTAAAATCACTCAGAAAGCCGAAAGGTATTTTCTGACTGGTGCATTCTAAAAAAGTAGTATCGTTTTTAAAGGGCAGGCATAAAATAACGTGGTCAAATTGGTTCATGCTGGCAAAATCGCTTAACGGGCTTTGTTTACGGCTGCCGGCTTCCACTATACAATAGTAGGAGTCAATATTCACGGTTTTAAGCAAAGCCTGGGTGTAGTTTACCAGGGCCTTACAATCGCCATAATTTTGCTCATCTACATCGGCAGCTAAAAAGGGCTGATATCCCCCAATGCCTACCTGTACGCTTATATAGTGGGTTTTACCCTGCATATATTCGTATATCTTTTTGGCTTTTAATTTGGGGTCGGTAATGCCATCGGTGAGTTGTTTCATGTATGATCCTGTAGCACCAGGTACCTGAAGGCGACTGGCCAGTAGCTTATCATAAATCCATTTCCCCATCTCCTTCCAATTGTTAAACGAACCGGTGATCCCTTCGTAGCTGAATTTTTCGGGAGCTATTTTAACACAACTCAGGTATTTATCTTCGTTCGGGCTATAGGGTTCATCCTTAACCGCTTTTAAGTTATTAACCTGCCAGGTATAGGTTTTATACCCATCTTTATTAATGCCTGTAACTACTTTAACGGGCATATTGATCTCTTTGTACCGGATATTAAAATCGGGTTTACAACTAAAGGCGTATGTGCTTTTTTCAACTGCCTGCCCGGTAGTGGAGTTGGGTTCCCAATCGCTAAAGTTGAGTGACTGTTTTGATTTTACTTCATATTCATAAACAATGGTATATGGATAATCAGTTACAGCAGGATTATAATGCTTGACCTTTAAATCCTGGAATAACGAAAAGCCATCCCGTGCGCTTACATCCTCAAAGTCACTTTCCGAAAACTTACTGATAGGCTTACCAAACTGGTTATAAACTATTCCCTTAATACTTTTTATAACACGGCTTTTATTATGCCAAACCACTATATCGGCTATATTGTTGCCATTTTTATTTAATATGGTAACCGCGGTTTTGATGTGATAAAGTGTATTATCATAGTCCTTTACCTCAACGCTTACTTCATTGTTTCGCACCACAGCGCTGGCATAAGGTAAAAGATCTTTGGAAATGAGCGACACATCATAATTATCCTGCGCGCTGGCATACAGGTTACCGATCAATAAAAAAAATAGTAATAAACCTGCTCTCATTATTTTTTCTTAAAAACCATATCAGTTTTTTCTGTAAGGACTATCTTGTTATATAATTCCTTAAGGTAAGGATATTCTTCGGGCATATAAATGGCTTTGGTAAACCGGGTGATGTTTGAAAAAGTGAATTCGTTATCGTGGTTGTCAAAATTGGTAACAAACATACCACCGCTATTAGGTAAAGCAAAAGCCACCACCTGGGGCGGGGTTTCAACAACGTATTGAGGCGGCAAATGCATGGTTAGTACAAGCCGGTTATCACGCGCCATGCCCCAGTCAACCGGGTAATCGCGTTCGGCAAGTTTAAAGGGATTAGTAGTTCTTTTTTCCCAAAAGAAGGGATTAAACACCAAATGTGCTTTGTTCATATTTTCAAAGGCATCTATCTCCACTTCAAATACTTCGCCAAGAGGCTGACCAAGACTATCCAAATTACTGATGTTTGATTTTAAGATTTTTATTTTGGGCAGTTTTCCGTCCAGGTCCTCTATATATTCATCAACCGAGTTGAATTTTTTAATCGCTTTGCGTTGCAAATAAGCATCATAGCCACTATAATAATTGGTGATAGTGCCCTTGATCTTTCCATTTTCAAGCAGGGTTAGATCAAGCGTGTGAATCTCGCTGGTTTTTTGCAGGGTGCTTAATTCAACCCAGTAGGAGGGCTTATCCAGGCTTATAACCCGGCCTTTATCATTCAAACATTTTAGTTGAAGTACTCCAAAAGATAATAAAGGGTCGGTAGCATCCAGGTAATAAGATTTTCCGTCAATATTTGTTTTAGCTACCACATAGTTGAAATCACTGATCACAGGGTACAGGGTATTGATGTTGCCATGCTCCCTGGTTGATAGTAGCACCGCCTCGGTATTAATGCCTGCCGCATTTAATGCCGTGATCAAAGTGAGGTTAATATCGGCTATACTACCGGTATGGGCATCCATGGCACGCTTAATACCATCTGAGCTGGATATGCCAATGTATTCGTTCCATTTATACCATTTTTGCAGATAGGTGTAAATAGCAGTAGCTTTATCCATCTCGGTGGTTTTACCGGCTATCACCGGCGCCATACGCTCCTTCATCAGGTCTTTTCGCTTCATTTGCGATCCAAACCATTCATCATTTTTAAGCTGACGGTCTATATCTTTCCATTCTTTAGTTATTACAGTTTTAACCCCCGAATATGGGTTGGTGTACTCCACCAGTTCAAAGTATATAGCTGATAAAAAATTCTTTGGCGAGGTCATATAATCCTCTTCCACAAAAGCGGGTATATCTTTCATAGCATAGGTCATATGCGAACAGTCGCTTTTTGCTCCATGCGAGGTAAAGCACTCGCGCTCAAGCTCAGAAGCGCTTTTTGTAAGTTTATAAGGGCCTCTTATTGATATGTTAAATGACCAAAAGCCCGGGATATGTACCTCGTATTGAGAATAAACCTTTGGTATATCGTCCTGAAATTCCCATTTGCGAAAATTATCCCAGAAAGGAGAGGTAAGTCTGTATTTGAATTCAATAACGCAGCCCGGCCGTAAACCAGGCAATGCAAATTTAATGGTACTTTGGTATTTGTAATCTTTTACCTTGAATATCTTTTTAGGGTCAAGGTCCACTTTTTGCATCAGGCCATTATCGTCCTTATAGTAAGTGGTACCGGTTATGTCGGTAACTTCTTCCGATACATTGTCATTGTTGTGCACAGGGATCTCGATGGTGCCGCTTGCAAAACCCTTATTATCGAATATTTTAATTTTAGCATGATAGTTATAAATAAGACCGATATGTTCATCGGGAGTCACATCCATCCGCGAATTGCCATATTCATTTAAATAAACGGCGTGGGCAGCCGTATCTTTGTCGTATCGGCGCATGTCTACCTCTTCCTGTACAAAACCTTCTTTAAAGTCTTGTGCAGCTGCAATGTGTTGTATACCAATGAATAAAAGCGAAATGAGTAAAAGTTTCTTCATGAAATATTGTGATAAAATAGGAAGGTATTAAATTAAAAATAAAACGTTTATATTAAATAAATTAAAAAATTTATTCTGCTGATTCTTTTTAGGACATTTGCGACCTTTGTACCATCTACTATCGATACTTTTAAAATGAAATTAAATTTAAAACGCCCTCTTGCTTTTTTCGACCTGGAAACAACCGGTACCAATATTGGTTCCGATCGTATAGTTGAAATCTCTGTAATAAAACTAAACCCGGATGGCAGCGAGGAGGTAAAAACCTGGCGCGTTAACCCTGGCATGCCTATTCCTTTGGAGTCATCCCTGGTACATGGTATCTATGATGAGCACATCAAGGATGAATTGCTGTTTAAGGAAATAGGGCAGGCGGTAGCGGAATTTATTGGCGAAAGTGATTTGGCCGGTTACAATTCTAACAAGTTTGATATCCCAATGTTAATGGAGGAGTTTTTGCGTGCTGGAGTATCATTTAACCTGGATGCACGTCATTTTGTGGATGTACAAAACATATTTCACCAGATGGAGCAGCGTACATTAAAAGCGGCCTATCAGTTTTACTGTAATAAAGTGATTGAGAACGCACACTCTGCCGAAGCCGATACCCGCGCCACTATGGAAGTTTTGCTGGCGCAGATTGAACGTTACGAGAATATGCAGTGGGAAGATAAGAAAGGAAATATCAGTATCCCGGTTGTGGGCGATGTAGAGGCATTGCATAATTTCACTAACCTAAGCAAACCGGTTGATTTTGCCGGTCGTATGGTTTTTAATGAGCAAGGCGAAGAGTTGATCAATTTTGGAAAACACAAAGGTAAACGCGTGGAGGATGTATTTAACGTAGAACCAAGCTATTACTCCTGGATGATGCAGGGTGATTTTCCGCTATATACCAAAAGGAAGCTGGAAGAAATATACACCCGTTGGAATGGTAAAAAAGCGGCTGAGCGCCAGGCAAAAGCAGCAGCACAACCAAAACCAGAACAACAAGCTCCAAAAGCGGATACTCCAAGAACTGATTATCCTAAAAAAGAATTTACCAAACCCGATCATACCCGGACTCAATATCCGCCTAAACCTTTTAATAAAAAGAAGGAAGAGCCCGCGAAACCTGTTGATGACGATATGCTGCAACAATTAGCCCTGAAGTTTAAAAAGGGATAAATTATCTGAATCAGAATTCACAGAATTAAAGAATTTTCAGGATTGAAAATATTAAAAGTCTCCTACAAATTAGTTTGTAGGAGACTTTTTTGTTGCATTCAATTTATTTTATCCTTATTTACTCAAAAAATCAATATTCCGTTTTAGTCCCGTGAATTTGGTGCGTTTTACTGCTGAGTTTTTAAATACTTTTTGAAAAACGTCCTGTGTTATTTCATGCCACTCATCAGCTTTCAGATGAAGCAGTTCGGGGTGTGGTGTGAAAGCAGGTTCGGTATTCAGTATCGAAAAACTATTCCAGGGGCATACATCCTGGCAAATATCGCAGCCAAACATCCAGTTATCCATTTTGCCCTTAAACTCTTGCGGAATTTCGTTCTTTAGCTCAATAGTGAGGTAGGAGATGCAGCGGCTACCATCAACCACATATGGGCCAACAATAGCATCGGTAGGGCAGGCGTCAATACAATTGGTGCAGGTACCACAATGATCCATTGTGGGGGCTATATCATATTCCAATTCCAGATCAATGATCAGTTCGGCCAGAAAAAAGAAGGAACCAGCCTTTTTATTCAACAGGTTGGAGTTTTTGCCTATCCAGCCCATGCCTGCCTTTTTTGCCCAGGCTTTATCCAGTACCGGCGCTGAATCAACAAATACACGACCGCCAACCTCGCCTATTTTTTCATTAATGGTTTGTAAAAGCTGTCTTAATTTATCTTTGATAACCGTGTGGTAGTCAATTCCATAGGCGTATTTTGATATTTTGGGCGCGTTAGGATCTTCCTGTTTGTTATTGGTGTAGTAATTAATACCTAATGATATTACCGATTTGGCACCATCAACCAGCAAACGAGGATCAAGCCGTTTGTCAAAATGGTTTTCCATGTATTGCATTTCGCCATGCATGTTCTTTTTTAACCACGACTCCAGCCGTGGGGCTTCGTCTTCCAAAAATTCGGCTTTTGAGATACCACAAAACAAAAAACCAAGCTTTTGGGCTTCGGTTTTGATCAATTGGCTATATATTGTCCTGTTTTGCATTACCTATGCAAAGATAGTATAAAATAAAATTCATAAATCGTGGGCCATTTAGTTAACTGTTATTAATCAGAAGCCGCTAATCATCGTATTTTAATAAAAAATATTTTTTTTAAATTATTGGTGTGGTATTTGTAACTATTGTTGCAAATATGGAAGATGCTTGAACACATGAATTATTTGCCTTCACATGTGTTAGGTATGCATGCAGTTGGTGAGGTAACCATTAACGATTACGAGAAAGCCCTTTTACCTTTGCTCCAGGAGCAGGTAACAAAAACAGGGAAAATCAATTTTTTATTAGTTTTAGAAACTAATATTCAAAATTTTACAGCAGGGGCCTGGTGCGGAAACATCGAAATTGGCCTGAAATACTTTTTGCGATGGCACAAACTTGCTATTGTAACCGATCAAAAAGGTGTACGTGAATTTAGTCACTTATTTAAATACATTATTCCAGGACAGTATAAAGGTTATCCTTTGGAGCAGTTGGATGAAGCTGTAAAATGGGTTGCCGGAAAATAGTATTAAGTTAAAAGTTTTTAGGGGTAGGTTGATAGTCGGCCTATTGAATACAGTTTAACGACTAATTGGGAGTACAGTCAATTAAAAATCACGGTTTATATTACCCATCAGATTTTTTGCATTCCAATGTCCGCTATCGATGATCCTTCTGATTGTCATTAATGGATCACCAGGATAACGTTTTGTGGAGAGCTGAAAAGCTCCCTTAAAACCTCTTTTATGCAATTCTGGTAAACCTTCTTTGTTCCATAAACCAAAAGGGTAGGCAAAGTACTTAACAGGTTTGCCCGTTATTTCTTCCAGTTTTTTTGTAGGCTTGTCCAACTGAATTTCCCAATCCTTGCCGCTAAGTTTTGTAAAAGGATGATGATCCCAGGTATGGCTGCCAATCACATTTCCTTCATCAGATAGTTGTTTGATCTGTGCTTTGTTCATGTAATTCGACCGGCCAATAGATACCGTCATGATGAAATACACGGCTTTGAAATTGTATTTTTTTAACTCCGGGGCAGCGATGGTAAATTGGTCCAGATCAGTATCGTCAAAAGTAAACATGATTGGCCTGGACGGCAGTGGAGTACCCGCAGTGAGATAATCATACAACTGATCGGGCAGAATGCTGTGATATCCCTGATCAGCCAGCATTTTGATATGCTCTTTAAATGCCGCTATTTGTACAATATCATCTTTAGCGCTTTTGGAATCTGTAGGGCGCCAATCTCTTATCTGATGATAGCATAAAACAGGGATCTGTTTTCGTTTCATGATAGCAGCAGTATCAACAGGGCTTATACCCGTTAATACTGCTGCTTTTATAGCCGGCTGTGGAATTACAGCAGCTTTTGTAGTTAGTTTCGACTGACATGCTATAATGCCTGAAGCAAGCAACAGTAGCAGGGGTTTTAATAGCATGGTGATAAAGGTTTAATCGTAAACTGCCCTTTTAGGGGGCCGGGGGCTAAAAGCTGTTTCTTACGCTATTGCTGAACGTTTTGGTGCTCCAGTAACCACTATCCAATATCCTTCTAACGGTCATTAGCGGGTAATCCGGATCACGTTTATCAGCCAGCTGGAAAGCTATCTTAAAACCCTTTTTTTGGATCTCTGGTAAAACCGGTTTTTTCCAGATGCCGAAAGGATAGGCGAAATAATCTATCTTTTTACCTGTAATTTCTTCCAGTTTTTTGGTAGGTTTATCTATCTGTGTAACCCAATCATCAACCGGACGGGTAGTTACTTTGCCGTTTTTGCCAATGATCTTCAACGTTGAATTGTGAGAATACTTATCAACCCGGTGATGATCCCAGGTATGGCTTCCGATTATGTTACCCTCATCAGATAGTTTCTTAACCATATCGGCAGTCATATAATGAGGGCGGCCGATAGATACGGTCATTACAAAATAAACAGCCTTAAAGCCATATTTTTTGAGGGTTGGATTAGCAATGGTGAACTGATCAAGATCGGTATCATCAAATGTTAGCATAATAGGCTTTTTAGGCAGTGGTGCGCCGGTTGTCAGATAAGCGTATAACTGATCAGGCAAAATAGTATGGTATCCACTGTCGGCCAGCATTTTGATATGTTCTTTAAAAGCCGCTATTTGTACGATGTAATCTTTGGCATTTTTTGAATCGGTGGCTTTCCAGTCGCGTATCTGGTGATAGCAAACCACAGGCACCTGTTTACGGGCCATAATGGCGGCGTTATCAATCTTTCCACCGGGGGTAGCGGCAGGAGTTCCGGCATTTTTATCAGCAGCCGCAGCTGTTTTATCAGAAGGTTTAGACTGGCATGACATTGCACCTAATGTACAAACGGTTAACCACACAAAAGCTTTTTTTAACATATGACAGTAATGATTTTAGATTATAATTAACGGCGAAATTAATATTATAAATGTGCAGGTTTGCAATTTTATAAATAAAATTATTTAACCAGCTATTACAAAACTATTCTTTTACCTTCTTTGATCGATCTTTTGGCGGCATCCAGTATTTGCATTACGATCATGTTGTATTTTAACGATGAGCGGTCATTACGTACTTTGATGGGGTTTTTAAGTGCGGTGGTAAAGTAAGGTACAGGGGCGCTTTCTGTTAAGGCCAATGGAGGCGCTTTAAACTCTTTTACATCATTGTTGATGCGTACCTGAACTTTGTCAGGATCAAAAGTATGGATATAACCTTTGGCCCCGAATATTTCCATATCCTTTATGCTAAAAGGCCAGTTCCATGATGCTTCGATCATCCCGGTAGCATTGGGATATTCTACTATAATGGTAGCATCATCTTCTACTTTGGGATATACCGATGGTTTGTAATGACGAGCGATTGCTGTTACCGCGATAGGACGCTGACCCTGCATGAACCAGGTCATCATATCGGCACCGTAGCAGCCAAAATCATTGAGTGCACCGGCCCCGTTAAGTTCCGGATCAGTTAGCCAGCTTAAAAAATCCTCACTGCAGCCAATCTCCCGGGGACCCTGGTGGCCATCATGAAAAACCATCTTACGGATAACGCCAATACTATCGGTTTTTACGGTATTATAGGCGCTTTGTACCGATGGGTACCAGGTGGTTTCGTAATTAGTAAGCAGGTTAATGTAATATTTAAGCGCCAGGAATTCCATCCTTTTAGCCTGCTCGAGCGTGGCTGCCAAAGGTTTTTCAACCATAACCGAGATGCCCATTGGGGCACAAGTTTCTACAATGTCAATGTGTTTGCCTACTGCATTATAGCCCAATACAATGGTAGGTTTACGTTTGAGGCACATGGTTTTCAGGTCCTCAAAAAACAGGGAGTCGGGCAGGTTATATATTTTACCAAACTTTTGCCAAAGCTTTTTGTCGGGCTCAGCTATACCAACAATGTTCACGTTACCATGGCGGTATTCATTCAATATCAAATGTATATGGTCATGGTTCAACCCAGCAATACCCACTTTGGTACCGGTAGCTAATCGTCGTGTTACCAGGCTATCGGCTTTAATTTTGGCCAGGGAGTCGGCCGGGGTGATCTGCGCTTGCGTATTAGCTGAATAAAATGTGAAAATAATAGCAATAGCTAAAAGCATTTTGCAATAAAACCCGAAACTTTTTTGTAATGGTGTTCTCATGGCTTAATATGGTAGATTTTTTGGTTTACTAAAATAGAGATGGATTGCCACCCAGTTTTATTTTACCTAAATGTTTATAAGCGCTTTCTGTAGCCTCGCGCCCGCGAGCGGTGCGCATCAAAAAGCCTTCCTGTATCAAAAATGGCTCGTATACTTCTTCAATAGTACCTTCATCCTCACCAACGGCAGTAGCAATGGTTTTTAAACCAACTGGGCCGCCCTTAAACTTATCAATAATGGTAACGAGTATCTTATTGTCCATCTCATCTAAACCATGTTCATCCACATTCAGTGCGTTCAGTGCGTATTGAGCTATGTCCGTATCAATATTACCGGTTCCTTTGATCTGGGCAAAATCACGTGTTCTGCGTAGCAAAGCATTGGCAATACGCGGGGTGCCGCGACTGCGACGGGCTATTTCATATGCACCTTCATCCGTGATAGGGGTTTTGAGTATGGATGCCGAGCGCAGTACAATAGTTGTAAGCAACTTGGCATCATAATATTCCAGTCGCGAGTTAATGCCAAAGCGGGCTCTTAATGGCGCCGTAAGCAGACCTGAGCGGGTGGTGGCACCTACCAGGGTAAAGGGGTTAAGTGATATTTGCACCGAACGCGCGTTTGGGCCGCTTTCCAGCATAATATCTATCTTAAAATCCTCCATGGCCGAGTATAAATACTCCTCAACCAGCGGACTTAAACGATGGATCTCATCAATAAACAGGATATCGCCGGTTTCCAGGTTGGTAAGCAAGCCTGCAAGGTCACCGGGTTTATCCAGTACCGGGCCTGAGGTGATTTTGATACCCACACTCATTTCGTTAGCGATAATATGCGACAGGGTAGTTTTGCCTAATCCCGGAGGACCGTGTAACAACACATGGTCAAGCGCCTCGCCGCGCTGGCGGGCAGCCTGTACAAAGACTTTTAAATTGGCTAATATTTTATGCTGACCGGTAAAATCCTCAAATTGCTGCGGACGCAATACCCGCTCAATATCGCGCTCGGTATTGGTCAATCTTTCTGCTCCGGGGTCAAGATGCTCGTTCATTGCCAACGAAATTAGCTTTTTTAATTAGATTTGAGATGTGAGATATGAGATATGAGACAGATTTTTTACAAATATCTTAAAATCAATATTTCTTCTTTTGTCTATCCCTTGAAAGAGATAAATCAGCAATTAAGATTTTATCTCAAATCTCACATCTCAAATCTCACATCTACCCTTCCGGGTACTTCCTGAAAATACTGTTGATCTTCATTTGTATCACCCCAAAAAATGCTTCCTTGAATATACCAGTCGACATTTTGGAGGTGCCAGCTGTACGATCGGTAAAGATGATAGGTACTTCAACCAGTTTAAAGCCATGTTTGATACTGGTATATTTCATCTCGATCTGGAAGGCATAGCCCACAAATTTTATCTTATCGAGCCTTACGGTTTCCAGTACTTTACGCTTGTAGCACATAAAACCAGCTGTAGAATCGCGCACATCAATGCCCGTGATAAACCTTACATATACCGACGCAAAATAGCTCATCAGCACGCGGCTCATGGGCCAGTTTACTACATTTACCCCATTGCTGTATCGTGAGCCAATGGCAGCATCAGCGCCATCAATACAGGCCTGGCGGAGTTTGAGCAGATCATCCGGGTTATGCGAAAAATCGGCATCCATCTCAAAAATATAGTCGTAATGACGTGCAATGGACCACTTAAAGCCATGTATGTAGGCCGTGCCCAAGCCCTGCTTACCCGCTCGTTCTTCTATAAAAAGACGTTCGGGATATACATTCATTAAGTTTTTTACAATGATGTTTGTACCGTCGGGCGATCCGTCATCAATGATGAGTAAATGAAAATCATGGGGCAGAGAAAACACTTTGCGGATCATCCGCTCAATATTTTCCTTTTCATTATAGGTGGGTATTATTACAATGCTATCCGGCACTTAAAAAATATCAGGTAAATAAAAGGCAAAAATAATTGATTTAAACCCGGTTTTAAAATAAATAAAGCAGTTAAATAATATTGTTACTTAACTGCTTTATCATATGGCTAAAACTTATAAGTTATGCGTATCAGAAATAACCTGATTATCTATGTAGGGATCAGTAATATAGTTGCGTTCCTTTAACCGTGGTGCAACAAACATAAATACCAGGATAAATACGCAAATAAAAATAACGAAGAACCATTCATAGTTTGCTCCTTTCAGGTTACGTGTCCACCAGCCGCCGTCTTCTATTAGGCCATTAACAAGCGCTGTAATCAAATTACCAAACGATACAACCAGGAACCAGATACCGGTCATAGTGCTTTTCATTGATTTAGGCGAGTGTGTGTAAGCGTATTCCAATCCGGTGATAGAAACCAAAACTTCGGCTGCTGAAAGTATCATAAACGCAAACACCTGCCACCAGATGGAGGGTGTACCGCCATGATCCAGGCTGGTGTGTATTATGCCGATTACCACGAATGATAAAGCCGTTAAAATCAGGCCGGTGCCAAGTCTTCGCAGCGGGGTTGTTTTTAGCCCAATTTTGTCAAGCCATGGATATACTACGTAGTTAAAAAATGGAATGAATAGAAGAAGGAACACCGTATTAACAGTTGATAACTGACCAGGCAGTACCGTGAACGAGGTAAAACCCAGGTTAATTACACGGTTCATTCTTTCGGCATATAAGGTCCACTCAGACAAGCATTGATCCCAAACAGCCCAAAATGCCAGTGCGAAAAAGAATACCGACATAACCCGGTATACCGCTTTCACACCTTCAACGCGTTCGGGGTCATATGACCCTTTGGCAACATCAAGCAGGGATTGGCCGGGTTTGCGTTGACCTGAATGAGTTAGGGCATACCAGGTTATAAATACCAGGTTATTACGATTAACGCCTTGTGGTGGAACCTTTACATATTTTTTACGGCCCGAAAAAAAGATGATGGTTGCCAGCGCCATCAGCAAACCGGGGATACCAAAAGCCCACCTGGGGCCAAAGTGATCATAGGTCCATGGAATAGCAACGGTTGAAATCATAGAGCCGGCATTGATGCTGAAATAAAACCAGCCGTAAACTTTCGAGAGCAGATCCTGGTTGGTAGCATCAAACTGATCGCCCACATTAGCAGATACGCATGATTTAATACCGCCGGCGCCAATTGCAACTACAAGTAAGCCTAATTCAAAGCCGCCAAGGCCACCATCGAACATGGCCAGCATTAGATGCCCCAAACAGTAAATTATCGATACATATAAAATAAGTTTGTATTTGCCGGTAAACCAATCGGCTATCATGCCGCCTACAAATGGCAAAGCATAGGCCACCATCACAAATAGGTGGTGAAGCTTATTGGCTCTGGCGTTGGCAACATCTGTTAAAGCAACAATATGGTTGGGATTAAAAAACTGGTTTACCAAAAATAGCGTCAATACGGAACGCATTCCGTAAAAGCTGAAACGCTCTGCAGCTTCGTTCCCGATAATATAGGGAACGCTCTTTGGGAATCTGGATTTTGAGGTAGCCTTTACGGCTGGGCTTTCTTGCATTATTTAATTTTGTTAAAAATAGTATAAATATTAGGTATCAAGACCTTATACTAAAAGTGTTACAAATTATATTGATTATTTGGAATATGAATAGCTTTATGAAATTTAGTTTGAATGTGCAGCGCTTTTATCTTTCGCGGCCTGTTTTTTAGGATCCACGTATTCGGCATCACTATTATTAGGGATATTGCGCATATCCAGATTTTCTGTATATACCCAGCGGCCATTCTTTAGTTTGTAACCATCGTAGGTTAAATCGGGGCCAAAAGTTTCGGGCTGATCCTTCATCTTTTTATCAGGCGGAGCCAGGTGGTCAAACACAATGACGTTTTGATCTGGTATATATCGCAGCAGCATGGATACCTGGCGGGTATACTCAAATATCACCCTTTTACGGGTTTTGCTATTGCCGTCAAAAACAGGCATGCCGAACGAAGGCTTATCTCCATTGTTAAAAGACAGTATCTCCAAAACTTTCTTAGTCGATTTTACGGTATTCCCCTTCCAGCCCAGGAGCACGTAATACGGTTTTTGCGCATATACCGGGATGATCTTATAATACTGGGCACCATACCATTTGCGGTTATCAGTCACCGAATCTTCGGGGTTTTTGAGTAGAGGCGAATAATCTTCGAGCGGGAACATTTTGAGCGGACCACCAGTATTGAGTTGAATAGTACCGTAAAAGCGATAACTGCCATCCTGGTTCATGATGTGCCAGCTCATGATCCGGAAACGGTTATCAGGCGAATTAAGAATGCTGATGCTTTTAACCGAATCAAAAGGAAAAAGGAACGAATTATTGATTTTTAAGGCGCTTACCAGTGTTTTAATAAACTGGTAATTAGCATTTTTACGTTCCAGGTCGTTTTCATTATTTACCATTTTTTTACCCAGCGAAGCAAGGCTGTCCTGGTAAATGTTTAATTGTTTTATGCGTGAACTCTCGTCTGCGTGCTGACCAAAAGTCTGGCCGCAAATAAACAGGGAGATTACGAACAGAAACAAGCGCTTGGCTACCATACCGGGTATCTAAAAATTAACATGATGTTGCCGCTAAATTAAATAATTTATCATAATAGCCGTTGTAACTTATAGTTGAACAGCCGGTTTGTTTAATTTAACGTAAATTTTCAATAACCATTGCGCTGGCGCCACCGCCGCCATTACAAATTCCGGCGGCGCCGTATTTGCCTTTATTTTGTTGTAAAACAGAGAGTAAGGTAACTATGATACGCGCTCCGGAAGCACCCAGCGGGTGACCGAGTGAAACAGCGCCACCATTAACATTAACCTTAGCCGGATCGAGCTTTAAAAGCTGATTGTTGGCTATGGATACTACAGAGAATGCCTCGTTGATCTCAAAAAAGTCGATCTGATCTGCAGATAAGCCAGCGCGGTGTAAAGCCAGTGGGATAGCTTTGGATGGGGCAGTGGTAAACCATTCCGGGGCTTGCTGCGCATCGGCATGGGCTACTATTTTGGCTAATGGTTTAATGCCCAGTTCGTCTGCTTTTTCTTTACTCATGAGCACCAGGGCCGCCGCGCCATCATTTAAAGTAGACGCATTGGCGGCTGTTACGGTACCATCCTTTTTAAATACAGGCTTTAACGTAGGTATTTTCTCGAATTTTACCGCTTTAGGTTCCTCATCCTCGGCAAATAAAGTGGTATCACCCTTTTTGTCTTTAAGTTCCACCGGTGTTATTTCATCGCTGAATTTGCCTGCGACCTGTGCTTTTTGGGCCCGGTTGTAAGATTCAATAGCGAAGGCATCCTGCTCCTCGCGACTGATGTTGCAATCAGTAGCACACAATTCGGCTGCTGAACCCATGTGGTAGTCGTTATAAACGTCCCAGAGGCCATCTTTTACCAGTCCGTCAGTAATCTGACCGTTGCCCAGGCGGTAGCCATTACGGGCCTTATCCAGGTAATAGGGCACATTGCTCATGCTTTCCATACCGCCGGCTACTACAATATCATTTTGACCTATGGCGATACTTTGGGCAGCCAGCATAATAGCTTTCATGCCCGAAGCGCATACTTTATTTACAGTAGTGGCAGGTAAATAAGGCAAACCGGCAAATATAGCCGCCTGGGTAGCAGGTGCCTGCCCCAGATTGGCCGGCATTACATTGCCCATATATACTTCCTGTATATGCTCGGGTTTAAGACCCGATTTTTCGATTGCTGATTTGATGGCTAAAGCGCCCAGTTGCGTGGCGCTTAAGGCGGCTAAACTCCCCCCGAAACTGCCGATAGGCGTACGTGTGGCAGCTACTATTACTACTTCTTTCATGTGTCCCTCATTAAATTGGTGTGGCAAATTTAGTTATTTTGATGAAAGGAAAAAGCTATGCATGCATAATAATTTACCCTCGGCCCGGACGATGGTTTTTTGGTTTTATTTTTCGGTGCATACCGTTTGGTGGTCGGTGCTCACGAGCCTTTACCGGCCTGATCCCAACTGCAAAAACTTTTTAAACCTTTAATTTTAACACTTTTCTGCTCAAAAAATGATGAAAATCGCTCGAAAACTGCTCGGAAAAATCTCATTTTAACACTTTTTAACAAATTTTTACCCGGTTTTGAGTGGTTTTTGAAACTTTAAAAAGTACTAACTTTTTGATCATCAAATCATCGTATACCAAGTGGTTAGTTTTTGATCTTGTTTTATCCTTAACAAAACAGCCCGGATCATTATGAAAATGAACCGGGCTGGCGTTGATATAAATATACGGATTTTTAAGCAGAATAGCCAGCGTCATACCGAACTTGTTTCAGTATCCCATATGCAAGGTGTACGGCATGATGGTTTACCTTTCCTGTGGGATCCTGAAATAAGTTCAAGATGACTTATTGGATTATACAAACCATTAGTTAATGAAATCAAAAGTCCTTGCTCTTTGTTCCCAAAATCCTTGTTCCAAAATATTATTCCTTCTTTTTCTTCGCGGTTTTTTTGCGGGTAAGCAAGGCCTGTTGCAGCAGGTATTCGATCTGGCCATTGGTGCTCCGGAATTCCTCGGCGGCCCAGGTCTCTATTTCCTTCAGCACCTCCGGATTAATACGTAATATAAATGCCTTTTTTTCTGCCATATCACCTCCATGTTCCTCTCATCAAGGCAAAGTCTGTAAGTTTTAGTAAAGTAGTTCTTGTTTGTTTTATCAGTAATAAATTTACGCCATCGGTCAATTCAAACCATGGCCTGAAGAAACCGTGCCTGATGACCGACAATTCGTTTGTTTTTAGCAGGTCAAAACTTCTGTACTGATTCATTATCAATGATATAAAGTTCCGGTATTAACCACCGGGTTAACGGCCTTGTCGCCGCATAACACCACCAGTAAGTTGCTTACCATGGCAGCCTTGCGTTCTTCGTCCAGCTCCACGATGTTTTTTTCTGATAGTTTGTTCAGCGCCATTTCAACCATACCTACGGCGCCTTCCACAATTAGTTTACGGGCGGCTATAATGGCCGATGCCTGCTGAACCTGCAGCATAGAGTGCGCTATCTCCGGTGCATAGGCCAGGTGCGATATACGGGCTTCCAGTACTTCTATACCGGCACGGGCTAATCTTTCGTTCAGTTCCTGTTCCAGCATCTGGCTTACCTGTTCGGCACCGCCACGTAGGGTGATGTTGGCTGTTTCGTCTTCCAGGTTATCATAAGGGAAAGAATTGGCCAGATGACGCACCGCGGCCTCGCTCTGAATATTTACATATTGTATATAGTTTTCAACCGCGAATACGGCTGCAGCAGTATCCTTGATCTGCCATACAATAACGGCGGCAATTTCAATGGGATTACCAATGCTATCATTCACTTTAAGCTGCTGCCCGTTGAGGTTAAATGCCCTTAATGATACTTTCTTTTTTGCTGTAAGCGGATTAACCCAAAAAAAGCCGTCTTTTTTTACAGTGCCGGTATACTGACCAAAAAGCGTGAGCACTTTTGATTCGTTGGGATTTATAACGATCATACCCGGAAGTACAAAAAATATATCGGCCGCAAGAAGGATTGATGCGAAAAGAAATCCCATGTCAGAAGAAAAGAGAATAGCAGAAACAACTAATATTACCACAAATAACGCCAACGCGGTGAAGCCTGATGGCGGGTTAATTACTTTTTCGGTTTGCATGATAAAGATGATTTTAAATTGATATCATAAAGATATCAAATTTAAAATGATAAATGCAAATGAAAAGAGTCAAGAGGTAAGAATCAAGAGTCAAGACCAGAGGTGGATTGCGAATAATATTAAGCTATGAATATGTTTTTTATCTTGACTATTGGCTCTTGATTCTTGACTCTTACCACATATAACAGAAACTTATATTATTTTTGAGCGGTTAATTAAATAAATGGCAAAACTATCTACTTCGCGCCAAAAGGCTTTATTGCGTAAATACTCGCGCAACGTTAAGTTTTTAATGATGTTGCTGAGCATTAGCATCATTGTGTTTTTTTTACCCAAGCAGGCTAAATTTGGCTATGAATATGAAAAGGGGCGGATCTGGAACCAGAAAGACCTGGTATCACCTTATAACTTCGCCATCCTGAAAACCCAGCAGGAGATCAAGAACGATCAGAAAGCAGCCAAAGAAAGTATTACCCCCATTTATCAGCTGGATGCCGCGGTGGAAAACCAGCAATTGGAAGGTTTTAAAAGCGATATCGAAATTAAATGGCATAATGCGGGCATCAGCGACAGACTTAAACCCAAGTATATTTCAACCGGGACAGGTCTGCTGCAGGAAATATATGAAACCGGTGTTTTAAAGCTGAACCCGCAATACCAGGTAAATTCAGAAAATTATCCCATCACCGTTTTAAACAAAAACGTAGCCACAGCCAAAAACACCAATGAACTGTTTACCAAGGAAAAGGCCCTGGCTTATTGCGATAAGATCCTGAGCAAACATACCGATCTGGATAAGGCTTTTTTACTGGATATGCTGCAGAACAGGCTGCAAACCAATTTAAACTATGATAATAATCTTACCTCGCGACTTATTAATGAGGCTATAGATGGCTTGTCCATCACCCGCGGAATGGTGCAGAAAGGGGAGGTGATCGTTTACAAAGGTTCGGTTATTAATGATGATGTTTATCAAAAACTGGAATCATATAAACAGGCTTTTGAAGATAATGCCCGAACCAACGGTAACCGCAAACTGGTATTGTTGGGGCAGTTTTTCCTGGTAGGTATAGCCATATCCTTGCTGATGATATTCTTGCACCTTTTCCGTAAGGATATTTATGCCGATAACCGCCTGGTGAGTTTAATATTATTGGTCATGACAGCCATGCTGGCCACTTTATCGCTGGCCATTAAGCTGCAGTTTCCAACCAATTTGTATTATATACCGTACTGCATAGTACCTATCATTATCCGTATTTTGTTTGATACGCGTTTGGCGCTTAACATACATTTGCTGGTAGTGCTCATCGCCGGCTTTTTTGTGCCCAACAGCTTTGAGTTTGCTTATTATGAGATAACGGCCGGTATGGTATCTATCTATAGTATCAAAAACCTTATCCGGCGTGAGCAGTTCCTGATCTCGGCTGTCATTATCATTTTTACCTATTTTGTGGCCTTTTTAGGCATTACCTTTATACGCGAAGGTACTTTCCTGGATATCGACTGGATGGATTTTCTGCCATTTGTGGTGAGCGTGCTGCTTACCCTGCTGGCATATCCGCTTATTTATATTTTTGAAAAGATATTTGCCATTACCTCTGATATTACACTCATTGAGCTCACCAACACCAACGCGCCCTTACTGCGCGAACTGGCCTTTAATGCTCCGGGCACCTTTCAGCATTCGTTACAGGTAGCAAACCTTGCTGAGAATGCTATTTATACCATTGGCGGCAATGCTTTACTGGTAAGGGCAGGGGCCTTGTACCATGATATTGGCAAAATGGAGAACCCGCTGTTTTTTATCGAAAATCAAAGCTCGGGTTTTAACCCGCATGATAAGCTGCCTTATGAAGAGAGTGCCCAGATCATCATCAGGCACGTAAGCAAGGGTATTGAAATGGCGCGTAAGGCCAATCTGCCCGAGGTGATCATTGATTTTATACGTACCCACCATGGTAATACCCGGGTTGACTATTTTTACCAGTCGTCACTTAAAAATTTCCCCGAAAAATTCATCAACGAAAACATTTTCAGGTACCCGGGACCCATCCCTTTTACCAAAGAAGCAGGTGTTTTGATGCTGGCCGACTCGGTGGAGGCTGCTTCGCGCTCACTAAAAGAGCCCGACGAAGAGTCGATCAGTATTTTGGTAGATAGGATAGTGAAATACAAACTCGATCAGAACCAGCTGAAAGACAGTAATATAACATTAAAAGATATTGAAACCATCAAAACTATTTTTAAGCGGATGCTGATGAGTATTTATCATGTGCGAATAGATTATTAAAAATAGAACTTTTTTTTTGACGGGAAACTTGAATTACTATATTTGCAATCCCGAAAAACGGGGAACATATTGAAAAGAACACGGTGAGGTGCCTGAGAGGCCGAAAGGATCAGTTTGCTAAACTGACGTACGGGAAACTGTACCGAGGGTTCGAATCCCTCCCTCACCGCTGGTTACTTACTCAAAACACATCAGAAGCCTGTAAATCAAACGATTACAGGCTTTTGTTTTTTACCGGAACCAACAAAACTTGTCCGAATTCGCAAAGTTTTAGTGAGTTATTCGTGAGTCTTTTTTGCGTGAAAAAAAAGACTCACTGAAAACATTGTAATGAATTGATTTACAATATGTTTACCCACTAAACATCTTGACTTTTATTAGCTGCATTTCGATATTTATTCACTTTTAAAAACTATCGTTATGTTAGAAAAAAGTTTTGGACTATTGTTCTTCTTGAGAAGACCCAGGAATTACACAGACGGCCCCATGCCCCTTTACCTAAGAATCACGGTCGACGGTATCCCGAAAGAACTATCCGTCAAACGGTCGTGGCCTCCCTCCAGATGGGATGCCAAATCCAACCGCGCGTCTGGTACAAAAGAGGATGCCAAGCAACTCAATCATTACCTGGACGTGTTGCAAAACAAGGCCTACGATGTTCGGAAAGATTTAATTGACCGGGGAAAAGTAATCACCTCAACCGCCATTGTTGACAGATTAAGCGGCGAAGAACAACGCAAAAGAACCCTGTTATTTCTGTTTAAAAAACATAACAAAGAGATGGAAGAAATGATAGGCAAAGGTGTGGCAAAAGGCACCTGGACCAATTTCAACACATCCTACAGGCATACAGCCGCCTTTCTGAAATCGGAATATCAGGCAGATGATATCAACATCCTGTCGCTTGACCTGGAATTTATTAAAAAATTATATCACTGGTACCGGACTGTAAAGAGCCTCAACCACAACTCAACGCTTAAAAACATCGCCAATATGAAGAAGATCGTTCTTGACTGCGTTGATAACGGCTGGCTGGTGAAAGACCCGTTCATCAAGTTTGAAGGTACACGGGACGAAACGGAAACGATCTACCTTACAAAAGAAGAATTGCAAGCGATAGCTAATAAAGAAATCGACAGTGAAAGGCTTTCTCGGGTGCGGGACTTATTTATTTTTTGTTGTTTAACGGGTTTGTCTTTTATTGACGTGAAACAGTTAAAAAGGTCTGAAATTAACTTTGATGTTCAGGGAGAGCTGCGTATTTATAAAGGCCGCCAAAAAACCGGAACGCCATCCGTCATACCGCTTTTGCCATTAGCCAGAAAAATCCTAAACAAATACGCTAACGACCACGATTGTATCGCAAAGGATTTGCTATTACCTGTTTTAACCAATCAAAAATACAATGCTTACCTGAAAGAGATCGGAACAATAGCCCATGTAGATAAAGCATTAAGCTCAAAGATAGCGCGTAACACCTTCGCCACCACAGTAACATTGGCAAACAATGTGCCGATGGAATCGATCAGCAAAATGATGGGTCATAAAAGCTTGAGGCAAACCCAACATTATGCGAAAGTTTTGGCAATAAAAGTTAGTGAAGACATGAATTTGTTAAAGCGCAGAATGGACAGGAAAAAATTCATTTCCGACCACCAGATCATTGAATTGCCTGTAGAAAAGGCCCTTAATAAAAAATAACACATGATCCCTGTAGTTGCTGTTTTTTCGTTCGCAGCTACCGGTTCGCTTGCGAACCGACGTGAAAAACCCAAGCCACTTTTGCCTTATTATGGCAGTGGAGATTATAACGAAAGAGGACCTTCAGCTATTTAAAGCTGAATTGGTTTGCGAGATCAAACAGCTTCTTGCAAAGGACAACAGTAGGCAGGATGGAGAATGGCTAAGGAGCAGCCAGGTAATGAAAATACTTCCAATGTCGGCGAATACCCTTCAGGCGTTACGGATCAGCGGTAAACTGAACTTTACGAAAGTGGGCGGCATCTTTTATTATAAGCGGGAAGATGTCCGGCGAATGTTGGAGGGCAACTCATGAAACGCGACCTGGAAAATATCACCGGCTTTTTCCGGCAGGTACAGTCCGACAAACGGTTAAGGCCCGTACACCTCAGCCTTTGTATGGCTTTATGCACTTGCTGGCAATCGGGTAATTATCAAATGCCTTTCAGGGTTACCCGGAAAGGTTTAATGGAGTTGGCGAGGATTGGTTCGACCGCCACCTATCATAAGTGTATTAAAGAGTTGTTGGGTTTCGGCTATATCGATTATCGATCCGACTATAACTATTACAAAGGCAGCCAGGTTTCGCTAACATTAATCAAAGTTTAAACAAGACTTCAAAGGCGATATTCTGCAAGCGCCAGCTTGCAGCAAGATGGATTTTTGTCCACAAAAATCATCTTGCCGCCCTTATGGTCGGGACGATGCTCGGAACTCGCATCGTCTGGAAATCTTTTAAAATGTAACCTATGGCAAGAAAGAAAACAGCAGTTGAGGAGAGCCTTTTAACCTGCCCGGTCAGGACAAGGGTGACACAAACCACCTGGAATAAACTTAAAAAATTGCAGCAGGAAAGCGGTTGCCAAAGTATCGGTGAAGTGGCGCGGATGATATTAGCCAATGAACAGATCACCTGCTTTTATAAAGACGTGTCGCTGAATGCGCCCATGGAAGAAATGGCCCTGATCCGCAAAGAACTGAAAACCATAGGTATCAATATCAACCAGCAGACCAAATGGTTCCACCTGAGCAAATCCGATGCGCAGCGTGGTTTTTATGCGCTCAAAACCGCCCAATTATACCAGCAGGTCGGTGGTAAGGTTGAAGAATTGTTGGTTATCATTAACCGCTTAGCTGAAAAATGGTTGCACGTTTCGTGAACGGTAAAAGTATCCGGGGTATACTGCATTATAATGAAAACAAAGTTGCTGCGGGGGAGGCCAGTTTATTACTGGCCAGCGGTTTTGCCGGTGATATCGGGCAGTTCAACCTGCAGCAAAAACTGCAGCGCTTCGAGTGCTTGACCATGCTGAATACCCGGGTGAAGACCAACGCTGTGCACATCACGCTCAATTTTGATGAGCGGGATAAACTCAACAATGAGCGATTACAACAGATCAGTATATCCTATATGGAAAGGATTGGTTTTGGTGATCAGCCTTATTTAGTGTACAAACATACCGATGCCGCACATACTCATGTTCACATCGCCACTATCAATATCAAACAAGAGGGCAACCGCATTGACACGCATGGCATCGGTTGGAAATTATCCGAACCAGCTCGTATAGAACTGGAAAAGGAATATAATTTGGTACAAGCAAAGGGCAGGAAAAATAGCAACACTTTAACCATCAAGCCTGCTAATATTGAAAAAGCGATCTATGGTAAAATACCTACTAAACGGGCCATCACCAATATTGTAAATGCTGTAATTGGCACCTATAAGTTTACCTCGCTGGCTGAATTTAATGCCATACTCAAACAATTCAACGTCACAGCTGACCGTGGCGGCGAAAACACGCTCATGAGGGAAAAAGGCGGTTTGATCTACAGCCTTACCAATAACAAAGGCGAGCAGGTGGGTATTCCTATCAAGGCCAGCGCCATTTATAACAAACCTACTTTGGCCAATTTGCGAGCTGCGTTTGATAAGAATATGGAAAAACGTAAACAATATAAAGAGCCGCTGAAAGAAGCCATTGAAAAGGTATTTAAACAATACAGTACGATTACTAAAAATACTTTCATTGGCGAACTGCAAAAGCAAAACATCCATGTGGCATTACGCAGCAATGACCAAGGCTATATCTACGGCATTACCTATATCGACAATCAAAATAAAACAGTGTTCAATGGCAGCGATTTAGGAAAAGCATATAGCGCTAAGGCCATATTGCAAAGATTGAGCACAACGGATAAAAGGTTAAAATCCGAATTAAAAATTGAAAATCAACCAAGGCTGAGGCGTAATCAGCAAAGCGCAAAGCAACAAGCCCTAATTTACCTTAAACCGCCACAACAAACGAACTATCTATCACTGGCATTAGCTAAATATCAGCCGGAAGCTGCACCAATCCGGCCACGGAAAAAGAGAAAGAGAAAGTCGAAAGATCAGGAACAAGATCAAGGATTGGATTTATAAAGACCAGAAAGGATTATCATGCACACGGGGGAAGATATACAGGGACTGCGCAAGATTGTGGATTTTACAAGGCTCATCAGTGTTTTTATACTGGCCATACATTTTTATATCTGCTGTTACCAGGCATTCGCGCAGTGGCACTGGACGGCAAATATTATCGACCGTATCATCGGTAATATTGTAAAAATGGGCTTATTTAATAACTGGTGGAAGCCCAAACTGGCCGCATTACTTTGTCTGGCTATTTCATTGGTTGGGGTCAAAGGCAAAAAAGATGAAAAAATTAATTATAAAAGCATAACCGCCTACCTGTTCAGCGGGATACTCATCTATTGGATTAGCATCTTATGCTTTTACCTACACATGGATGTTGTGCTGATTGCCATAGTCTATATGGCACTAACTGGTGTTGGCTATTTATTAATGGTTACAGGCGGTACCTGGTTGTCCCGGGTGCTCAAAGAAAAACTGCATAAAGATATTTTCAACAGCGAAAATGAAACCTTCCCGCAGGAAGAAAGGAAACTTGAAAATGAATATTCCATCAACCTACCGGCCAAATACAATCTCAGAGGTAAAGTAAGGAACAGTTGGATCAACTTTATTAACCCCCTTCGTGGGTTATTAGTGGCAGGTACACCCGGCGCCGGCAAGTCTTATTTTGTTATTCGGCATATCATCGACCAGCATATCAAAAAAGGGTTTTCGATGTTCCTCTATGACTTTAAGTTTGATGATCTTTCCGTTTTGGCTTATAATGCGCTGCTAAAATACCAGGCTAATTACAAAATAAAACCCGCCTTTTGGGTCATTGATTTTGATAAGATATATCACCGCTGCAATCCACTCGATCCGGAAAGCATGGATGATATCACTGATGCGACTGAAGCATCAAGAACCATCATGTTAGGCTTAAATAGGGAATGGATAAAGAAACAAGGCGACTTCTTTGTCGAAAGCCCGATCAATTTCTTAACGGCGGTGATCTGGTATTTACGTAAATACCGGGATGGGAAATATTGTACCCTGCCGCATGTGATCGAATTGATGCAGGCGGATTACGACCGCTTATTTGCCGTATTATTAAAGGAACCGGAAATTACGGCGCTGATCAATCCTTTTATTTCCGCTTATAACCAGGGCGCCAAGCAGCAACTGGAGGGACAAATCGCCAGCGCGAAGATCGGGTTGGCGCGATTGGCTTCCCCGAAACTCTATTATGTATTATCCGGCGATGATTTTAAGTTGGATTTAAACAATTCTGACAGCCCGAAAATTATTTGTATGGGTAATAATCCGCAAAAACAGCAGATCTATGGCGCGGTATTGTCCCTCTATGTTTCCAGAATGATCAAACTGGTCAACCAGAAAGATAAGTTGAAAAGCAGCCTGGTCTTTGATGAATTTCCGACGATCTATGTCGGGGGCGCTTCCGGTGTGGACGGGCTTTTAGCCACTGCGAGGAGCAATCGCGTAGCCGTGACGCTGGCTGTTCAGAATTTCGAGCAATTGAAAAAGGATTATGGTGCCGAACAGGCAGATGTGATTACCAGTATCGTGGGTAATATCATCAGCGGGCAGGCTACCGGAGGAACCGCAAAGAAACTATCTGAGAATTTCGGCAAGATCTTGCAGGATAAGAACAGCATGACCATCAACAGCAGTGATGTCTCTATAGCCAAAGCTACGGCCTTGGATTATGCGATACCGGCATCGAAAATTGCGGGGTTATCATCCGGTGAATTTGTTGGTATGGTGGCGGATAATCCCGACCAGGAAATTGAATTAAAAATGTTCCATAGCCGAATTCAAAATGATCACGAAGCTATTGCAAAAGAACAGGCAAATTATAAACCGATTCCGGAGGTGGAGTTTGTCAGCGAGGAAACGATACAGGAAACCTATGCACAGATCAAGACAGATATTGACGAATTGTTTAAAAGCGAATTGGCTACGCTGGAGGAGGGAAAACCGGACAACGGTAAACAAAATATGGCTACTTCAAAAAGCGACGGCAACCCGCTTAGCCGCAGGCAGCAAAGGCGGCAGAGAAAACTGGGCCGCCGAAATGAGCGGGCCAATTCGCGTAAGTTGAAAAATGAGGGTAATAACAAAGCGTGGTCATAACCTGAATAGTCTGGGAGGTTTGACAAGGCGATTCTATGCGATGTGGAGCACCGATTTGTGTTATCACTTTTAGGGGATTGCAATTATTAATCAATGAATTAATATGATCAAAGTGTCGCGGAACAAACGGTTCATTATTTCCACACATGGTGATCAATGGCTCTGGAATGTCCAAGCTGATTTAGGTTTGATGAGCAAATTACCATTTCTTGGCGGGCATTTCAGGTGGGGACAGATTTATAAGGATTAGCTATAAAAGCAAAGCATCATATCCATCCACACCTATCTTGTTGCCCATTGTGTCATTTATTACCGTGCTCTCGGATGTTTGCAGTTTTGCACTTCGTCAAAAGTCGGCTTGACCACTTCTTTCCCCCATATTTTATTACCCGCCCTTTTGGGATGCTCCTGAAAGTAAATATTCCGGTCCTGGAAATATAAGTCAATTGCTTTTTTACAAGCTTCTGTATTTGGATAATCACTATTATGAAGTACCGATTTGGCTAAACCGCTAAATACCGATTCGATGACATTTAAGAACTGTGCGGTAATTGGGAGCGGGGCGATCTCTATCAGGGGAGTATGGTGCATTAAACGATAAGACTTGGCATTTATAATCTTCAGCTCTACCCTCAATTGTTTGGAAGAATGCCAGCTCGCAGCATCCCACGATAAATAGAGTTTGTCACAGTTTGTATATTGCTGCATGAGCATATAAATGAGTTTAATCATTTCTGCGGAATCTTTTCTCGGAGAGTAAAAGTGAGTGACCTGGTTGCTGGAAAGTTCAAGGGCCGCGGTGAGGATTAGAAAACCCCTGCTTTTTTGAAACTCTGGGATTATCTTAATCTCATCCTTATTAATTAGAGCCGTTCCTCCCTTTAACTTGATCGAGAGCGGCCCCATTTCATCTATAGAAAAGAACCTTTCCCGTTTCCCAAGATGAGAAAGGATTTTCTTGATATGATCTAGTTTTTCTCGGAATTTTGGGTCTGGACTGGTCAGCGCTACTCTCGCTTTTTTAAACTGAAACCCATTTTTATGGATGTAGATAGAAACGGTGGACATAGTCATGGGCTTTCCATATTGACGAAGATAAGCTATGGAAAGATCCCTCAATGACCAGGAGGTCCGGTAAAAGCCATGCAGGGCTGGCGTTTCATGGAGCAATTTCATCAAATTATTCTGCTTTTCCTTCATCTGTTCCACCCATGGCTCGCTCGTGCACGCTTTACGGATCAAACCTGTGGTGCCATCTTTTTTAAATTTATCGATCCAGGTCAGCACGCATTTCAAGCCTACTTCTACTTTTTCTGATAGCTGTTTCAGGTTCAACCCTTCATAAGAACCCTGTATGATGACAGCTTTTGCCCATTTTTCACGTTCGTTGGAGTTTCGCCACTCCTGCAGAATATCAGCGTCTTCCGGAGAAACAACTCTTACGCCTTTATGTGCATGAAGGCAGATGTTGTTATCCCGTCGCCACTTTAAAAAGTTTGTCATGAAGCCTTGAAAAGCATAACCCTCAGGTCGAATAGCGTGATAGGCCTCCCACATGGGTTGATTCTCGATCTTTGGATAGGGATTTGCAGCAACAAGTTGTGGGAGAATATCTATAAGGTCAAAGTATCGTTTACTTGGTTGGCGTTTGGCCTGGCTCAGTTTTGGATAGAAATCAGGCACACCGATCTTGCTGGGATAGTTTTTTTCCAACTCCTTTAAATAGCGGGTGTATCTCCGGAGAGTATTATTGCATATGCCCAGCCTTTCACATAATCTAGCTTTGTTGAAATTACCTCTTAAGTGTATGTTATGGAGATGTTGACCACCTGATTCCGGGCCAAACTGACCAGGCAATTAGCTGACGTGGGGCGTGCAGCAAACGCTATAAAAGCGTGTACAAAAATAGTTATTTAAAAGGTATTTTCATTAGTAGCTGGTTTCCGGTTCAACGTTACGTTTTCTTCTCATAGATTCTCCCTTTAGTTCGATGCGGTGCGCATCATGAACGATCCGGTCCAGGATCGCATCAGCAACCGTTTTTTCACCGATCACTTCAAACCATTTGCTTACCGGTAGCTGTGAGGTTATGATCAGCGAGGTCTTGCCGTGCCGGTCCTCGATCAGTTCCATTAGCGCAGCCCTGCTTTGTGCATCAAAAGGCTGGATACCGAAGTCATCCAGTATGAGCAGCTGTGTCCTTTCCAGTTTAGCGAGTTCCTTGATATAAGAGCCGTCTGCCTTAGCCATTTTCAGTTTAGCGAATAGCTTAGGGGTGCTGGCATAAAATACCCTGTAGCCCAGCATACAGGCCTGATAGCCGATAGCAGAAGCCACATAGCTTTTACCGATACCGGTGCTGCCGGTAACCAGTATGTTTTCATTGCGGTCAATGAAGGTACAGTCTGCCAGGCGCATGATCTGGTTGCGGTCGATACTTCGGTCGGCATGGTAATGAACGTCCTCCACAGAGGCTTTATAGCGGAACTTGGCATACTGTATCTGCCGTTCGATACGCCTGTTTTGCCGGTCGTCCCATTCTGCATCTACCAGGTGGGCCAGCAGTTCATCCGCTGTATAATCATTCGTTTTACCCGTTTCCATGCTGCTTTTGAAGGCATGGAACATGCCGAAGAACTTCATCTTCCGCAGTTTGTCTAGTGTACTTGTGTTCATGTTATTTGTTGTTTAATGGTTATTTGTAATAGTCTTTTCCCCGGATATTATCATGGTTAGGCATAGGCAACTCATCTGCAAACAGGCTTTCCTCGTAGCCATCCATCTTGTTCTCCAGGATGGTTTGTATCGTTTTATAGTTATGAATACCATAGCTGAGCGCACGCTGGCAGGCCATCGTTAACCGTTCGTTACCTGCTTTCTTGGCGAAGCCAAGTACACCCAGGCAGGACTTGTAGGCCTGCTCCGGGTGTTGCTTCCGGTCAAGGATCTTCAGGATATACAGCCTCACATCCTCATGGATGGATGCGGCCCAATCCAGGAACTTATCAGGTGTCCAGTCAGTTACAAAGCGGTGTGTAGTGGCCATGTGGTCTTTATCGGTTGTATAGCCGTAAGGGTTCTTTGCCCGCTTATGCAAAGCGATACGTTCATAGTTGGAGTAGATCTCCACGATAGTGCGGGAATACAATAGCTTTACCCGCTTGCCGATGAAGCGGTAAGGCACACTGTAATAGTGTTTATCAGGGCCAAGATTGACATGGCCGTTCTTGATCACCTTAGCGTAGAAGTGCTTTTTGAACTGGTAAAGCAGGACAGGCAGCGGCATCAGGGTATGCCGTTCGATCTCTTCAAACTGTAGCCTGCGGCTATAGTTACGTCCTTTGAGCAACTGGCTGTTATGGGTTTCCAACGCTTCCCATATACCTGTATTCAGCTCTTTTAAAGAGTGATAGGTAACCCGGTTGATAGGCGCGTAGATCTTGGTATAAATGATCTTAACAGCACCTTCTACCAGTGCTTTATCACGCGGGCGGTACGCCCGCGCCGGTAGTATGGTGGTACCGTAATGGTCTGCAAAGTCCTCAAACGTTTCGTTCAAAGTGGGTTCATAGCGACTGCTTTTGGTCACGGCTGCCTTCAGGTTATCGGGTACAATGGCGGCAGGAACGCCGCCGATAAAGTGCAGCGTATTCTCGCAAGCTGCAATAAAGTCTTCCTTTTGCTGGCTCGGAACCGCCTCTACATAGGTAAGCTGACTGGCTCCGAGGATAGCCACAAAGACCTCTACTGCAATAACTTCACCGGTATCCTTATCGGTATAGCTTAGCTTTTCGCCTGCAAAGTCCACATAAAGCTTATCACCGGCTTTGTGATCCATGTGCATGGTCGGGTTGACCCTGGCCTTCCATTGGTTGTAATAAAAGCAGAATTGGCTGTACTGGTAGCCGTCAGGGAACTCTTTGCGGTAGGATTCCCATAACATATACCGGTTGACACCGGTGCGTTTGAGTTCTTTATCTACTTGGGGAAAACAGCGCTGCATGGACTGCATACGGCTGGTGGGCGGGTGTTCTTTGCTTTTACCGAAGAGATCTTCGAGTTCCTTATCGTTAAGGGCATCGATCTCTTCAAAGGTAAAGCTGCTGGCTTTAAAGGCGGCCAGGTACTTCTTTACGGTATTCCGGGATGCATCAGTCTGGGCAGCGATGGTCATTATGGGCCGCTGCTGGCTGTACATCCTTAAAATCTTTCTAATCTTACTCATGCTGATCGTCGAATTGGCCATGTTTGGAGGTATATGTTGCCTCCAAAAGATGGTTGCTTCTACAGCATTTGCTACACGTTGAGGGTGGTCAGTTTGTCCCGGAATCCCCTGGTCAGTTTGCCCCGGAATTGGTGGTCAGCTTGCCCCGGAATCAGGTGGTCTGGTTCATCAGAATCTCCAGATCGTATCAAGCTTCCAATTGCGGAAGGGTCAAATCATTAGATCGTATCGTCCCTCATCCACGTTTGAAACAGCAGTTTGTAAAGGGCCGGATATTATCCCAGTCGGTTTCTAAAAACAAAAACATCAAAACCGGTGAACCGATGATTGACTTAAGGGTTTCCTTAAGTATCGAAGGCTTACCGCATTATTTTAATACCAGGCGGCTCATTTATAAAACGTTTATAGATCCGGGCTTAAATTATGTTAAAGATGGGCTTTATGTGATTAACATAGATAATGATGGTTATAATAACCGGCCCGGAAATCTAAAGCTTTGTTCAAAAAGTGAAAAGCAAAAACGGGCTGTTAACAGAGATCGTGTTCTACCGTATTTGAAAACCGCTGATCGTTCAAACTGGCCCAAAATCTACGGAGGATATTCTAGGAAGAAACCCGTTGCGCAGTATGACTTGAATGGAAATTTAATTCATAAATATTCAAGTGTTAGGGAAGCGTCTCGGCAGGTAAAGCTCGATGACAAAGCTATAATTGGTGTAGCGAAGGGGCTTTATAAACAATGGAATGGTTTTGTTTGGAGGTATGTTTAGGTGTAGCTTTTCCACATTTATTTTACTCCCTCTTCATACGATTATATGACCTCGAAAGTCTTCCCGAAGAAGAAAATAACGCATCTTCCATTATATGGATTTAGTGATACGTGATTATAAAGCTAAGAAAGCTTATTCAAAATAACTTGTATTTAACAAATCAAGCCCAACCATGGGTTGAGCTTAATTTGTTAAATAGTAAAGAAACTGGATAGGCCGTTGTCTTAAATTTTTATGGTATAGGATCGATATAGTATCCTTCGAAACCACCAAACAGAATAAAGTCCTGATCATTTTCTGAAATGTCCAATGAGGTTTCATCTTCTGGATCAAAGCTCACATAAAACAGCTCGTCTTTCTTAAGAAGCTTATAGGTCTCCACGTAGTAAAAGTTATCTATCCAACAACTCCCCAATGAGGGTAGAGAACACATCTTGTACGCCATAGATGGCCTTATTCAACATGCTAAGACTCGAATAGCTTATAAAAAGTAAAAGCCCAACGCGGAGTTGGGCTTACTGTTACTTATCAATTCTTGTTCACACACCATAGACGTGCGCCAGCAAAGGGTTTGAACTCACTCCAATAAAGGCGGTAGCTCCTCATAGTAGTCTTTCTTATACTTAGAGATTTCCACGCTACTCAGTCCAACACTATAGTCAAAAAGATTAAAATCAAACGTAATGGGAACTTCATCATCCAAGTATTGTTTGTGCTTCTTATATAACTCTTCCTCTATAAAATAGCCCATTGAGTCATCAAACAAAAACCTTTCATGTCTTACCTGGCTTCTAAAAAGCTCCTCAAGTTTTTTGTATGGTATATGAGATATGTTAATAAATCCAAAAACAAAATCTGCGCCTTTTAAAACGATCTCTAAGTAAACTTGGTAATAGTGTTTTTTATCTGTAGTCATAACTGTATAAAGTATTAAAGAAAAAATAGTGCTTCTATGATATATCCAACAACGGTACCTATTGTAAACCCTCCTGCTACAGGGGCTACCTTTCTGATAGTAGGACTTAAACCACCAGGCGAAGAAGGATTGTTTATAACAATAGGAGGATTATCCGGCTCTTCAGAACTAAAACGATTATAGGTTGGGCGGCGTCCTTTTACTTTACTATTGGGTATTTCATCACCTGTTTGAGGGTCTCTGGCGCCTTGATGTTCTCCTTGTTTATTATATACCTCAACCTCACCATGTTGAGAGTCCCATTCACCCCACCAACCTTTAGGTATAGTTTCGTCTTCATCTCCACCAGGATGTGTTTTTCCTAAATCCCAAGTATCCCTTGCTCCAGCTTTCCTTGGCAATAGTGGAGCACGGGATCCTTTGTCGTTAGTAAATCCAGGTAACCCCTTTTTCTTATACTCTTGAGGCACTGGATGGTGGTCGCCTTCCTTCTTTTTCTCTTTGCTCTTTTTATCAGGATCATCATCTCCCTTCTTATTCCCGCCATCATCGTTATCATTTTGACCCTTAAGCTGATTTAGAAACGAAGCAATTTCCTTTGGATCACTTGTGCCAACAGCAGCAAAACCATTTACCGTAGTTTCAGCCCACATCCCATCAGGATCAGTCATTTTAATCGGATTGTTTTTTCCGTAACTGTAAGGACTCCACCTTCTTCCCAGTTCCGCCAACGGATCGACACTTGTCCATCTCGCAATTACCGGATCATAGAACCGTGCGCCGTAATCGTATTGGTTCAGCTCATCCTGTAATTCCTTCTTATTGTAAAGATAATGATTTCTCAAACTCGGGATTGTTCCCCTGGGAACATTTAAGCCGAACGGATAATAGTCATCTTCACTCTTTTTGCCATTCGTCTGGTCAAACGTTATCCGGTTATTCCCCAGATGATCTGTCAGGGTATACTCGTAGTTCGGAGATGTGGTCGGGTTCAGCACCCGGCCTTCCTCCGTTTGTACAAAGTCAATCCCTGTTCCTGTGTATTGTATACCACCGATATATTCCGTTACCGTCGTACCCGAGATCTTCCGAAGTTTTTGACCGCTGGCGTCATAGGTATAGGTTAAACCTTTACTGGTGATCGTTTGCGGCAGGTTGAGCAGGTTATAGGTGATCGTATTGCCCTGGCCATCGCTGGTGGCATTGCCATTGGCATCATAGCCATAACTCCGTGTCACGCCACCGCTGACCGATTGTAACTGGTTACCGCTTCCATAGTTATAAGCCAGCGTACCCGCGTTTGGCCCCAAACGTGTCATCGTCTTGATATTGCCGTTGGCATCATAGGTTATACCGTTCTCACTAAAGGCCTCTACGGAGTTGCCCGCTATTAAACGGTTCAGCTGATCGTAATTATAGGTCACATACTTTAGCCCCGCGGTACCCTTGTTATACAGCTGTTCGGAGATATTGCCGTTATACTGCGAACTCACGTTGTGTGCCGGCACCGGCGTATTGTAATTCAGCGCCATGCTAAACAGCTTATCTGCCGCCGGGGCGATATTGGGATCGTTTACCTGTGAAAGCCAGCCCCGCTCGTTATACGCATAGCTGATATTCTGCAAAAACGAAGACCCGTTGTTGGTGCTATGCAGGTGTTTGGTCTTTAACTGCCCGATCTCGTTATAATCGGTCTGGTTTAACAGCACCGTCGTCCCGCCGTTGATCTGTTCTTTGGTCTGTGTTTTACGTCCCATGTGGTCATAGTAATACAGGTTGGCGATGGTCAATACCGGGCTTGTTGTATTGGTGGTGTTATAATGCTGACGTGTGGTAGAAGTGACGGCATTGGTAAAATCATATCCGGTGGTCACCACATCGTAATTATTGACATTGGGCGTGCCGCCACCCAGGTAGTGCTGCTTATAGGTTTGTATGTTACGACCAAACCCGTCATAATAGCTTACACCCCACAGCATATTGGTGCTCCCCAGTATATTTACCTTACTGGCGGTAAGCAAGCCCTTCGTTTGGGTACTGCCTCCGGATGGCATGGTGCTGAATTTGGCAGGGAACCCGGTGATATTGCTGAAACTATAGTCATCATAATAGTTGATGCTTAAATAACTGTTTAATACTGCCGGGTAGCTGCTGATGCTATAGCCCGTATTGGTATCGCCGGTATTGCGCGTATCCCACTGATTGGCATTATAAATATTGGTTTGTAGCTGGGATTGTTGTAAGGCTGAAGCATCAGTCCATAAACCGGTCATGATCACTCTTCCTAAAGCGTCATACTTGGTTACTGTCCATTGGTTGGTACCACGCTGAACCGCATCCTGGCTGAGCACCGGCTGATCCAGTTTGTTATAGACCATATATTCCCAGTCCCTGCCTGGCAACCTTTTCCGGCTTAACCGGTTGCGTTCGTCATATTGATACTGATAACACAGGTTATCCAGCACAGGTTGATTAGCTGTACTCGTGATCCCGGCATCAGCACCACTTAGTGGGGGGAGTACAAAGGCCAGGTTGCCCAGGTCATCGTACACATAATACGTAGACAGCATTTGCAGTGCTCCTCCGGTGTAATTAAACGTGCGTTTCAGCACCACATGGCCTTCCTTGTCTTTATATTCTTCCGTTGTGCCGCCACGACCACTTTTCCAGTTTTCGTCCTTGCTCACGGTTACGTACAGCTGACCAGCCGGGTAATAATTACCCGCGGTATTGCCGATGGTCAGCGTTCGGCTCTGGTTGCTGTTGATCGTCGCGTTATAAAGTGTTACCCGCATGCTTACGGATGTATCCGTTCCGCTAAAGGCGTTCAGGTTATTGGTGGTGTAAACTATTTTCTGGGTATGTCCCGTGGTATTCCCGGCAACAGGCTGCCAGGGTGTGCCCGGGGCACCTTGTTCTACCACCCGGTTCAAGGGCGAAGGTTCAAAATTGGTCTGGGCGAATGGCTGCGGGATCACCACGATACCGTTGCTTTGCTGTGTCCCGCTCGTACCGTTGCCTGTTGGGTTATAAAAACCATTGATCCCTGTGCTTAGCGCATCTGTTTTATAGCTGCCATCGGCGGTAGTGGCCGCATACGGGAGGTATTTCGTCGTTTCCCGGCCAAATTGATCATACGCAAAGGGCTGTACCACGTCTTTATTCAAAGGGCTGCCTTTGACCTGTACCGTTTGCAGTGGCCTGCCCAGTCCGTCAAAATACTGTACCGTCTGCATCAGTTCGCAGCTTGTCCTGTTCGCAAAATCTCCCGAGTTGGGCGTCGCGCCTACCGTTTGCATCCCCTCATGCCGTGGCATCGAGGTGACAATATAATTCTGGTTCTGGTTAAAACTGTTCGCCAATGGCTGGCAATCCGGGTTGGCGATATACAGGCTCAAACTGCTGCCTGGGGCTGCTGTAAAACTAAAATTGGGACTCAGTGTAATGCTGCTGTAACTAAAATACGAACCTGCCGCTGGTGTTCCCGTCATCGGGGCTGTTACCTGGATCGGTGTTTGCGCTTTTATGCTCAAGGCTGAAAGCATAATGCCAAAGGCCAAAAGTAATCTATCTATATACTTCATCGTGATAATGTCTTTAGGTTGATCCTTCGGTTTATTGGCCCTGGTAATGATAGTCCATATGTTTTACAATGTTCCCATCTTTATTCTTCACATTCATTAATCGAAGGAAATTATCATATTCGTATGTTGTCGTCTGGTTTTTGACATCCGTACTACTCGCCACCCCGACAATCGGCGAATAGGTATAAGTTACCATTTGTGCATCTGCCGGATAAATTTTGATATCATCATAGGCATCTCCACCTGTCAGTGTAAAAGTATTGGCTGTATATCCCTGTTCATTTTTGAGAAGCCATATACCGCCACTCCGATACCAATAACTAATAACATATGACCTGGCATTCGGTCGAATCCAATTCACAGCAAAAGTACTGCCTGTATAAAACTTGGTTCCTGTGTGGGCCACTCCGGTTGTTACACCCGTCGCTGTGCTTTCTTCAAATCCTTCATAATAGAACTCCGTGGATAATGCATTCTTACATTCAGCAATGGGATATTGTTTATTATAAGCCCATTGATACGCTATCGAAATCCCAAACGCTGTCTTATTTTCAATAGGATTCGCGCTCACATCATATTCAAAAGACTTGTTGGCTGTTGTAGGATAACGTGTATCCACCGAATAGCTGTTTGACGTACCCAGGTTGGGAAGTACACCCGATGCAGTTTGATTTGAAAACTTAAATTGACCTAAGGGTAAAGCAATATTGGATTCTAACTCCCAAAGCTTGTCCAAAAGCCCAACCTGTCCAGATGCCTTGTAATTGAATAATTGCCCATCCAAAATAGTAACAGTTGAATCAACGGTTTTATATTTTACTGTTTCTATAGGCTTGGTGATAATATTGGCAGCGTTCATATCTGCGATAAAACCCGCAGTATTGGTATAGTCCAGCGGATAAAGATTTTGAGAAGTGACCGTACTTCCGTCACTTTTAGTCAATACGCTTCTGTTGAGTTGCAAATGCGACAAGTTGTCAAAAAAATATTCAATTTTGCTGGTAACAGGATTTAAGCCAAACGAATCATAAACGGTTTCCTGTTTCCTAATAAGCTTATTGAATCTCGATGAAATAAAGTAATATTGAACAGCAAGCATTTCTGTGGCGCCAAAAGAATGCTCTCCGCTTTCGACTGTTCTGGTCATCGCCGCCTTTGCCGCCAATACATCAGTTGACGAATTGTATTCACTTGGAAACCCCTGATAATCATCTTTATAATCGTTTAATATTTCTTTAACCTTTATGAAGGTCCCAGCCTTATTTTGATAATCTATTTGTTGTGCTAACAACCCCCTGTCCCAATCCATGGAAATTGATGGAGCATAAGGAAAACTGGGAAAGGCCGTTCTTCCTTTGGTATTATAACAGGCAGTGGAGGTCAAAGCCACATTTCTATCAAAAGGGTTATAAACAAAGTCAGGAATGCTCTTATAAAAATATTCTGTTTTTCCATTGATGCCAAACGTTCCATTTATATCCTTACCCGTGTAGACAGTAACTTTTTTATAACCTACAACCCCGCCTTGCATGGTTGTCAATGGTGTATTGGAGAAAGAGTTATATACATCAAATATCACCCAATTTGTAGTGGCATCAGTGCAAGCGGCGCAATCCTGCACTTGGGTAAATTGATAAGTATATTGAGGCGCATATTGAATTTCCCCGGTGGACAAGCTATTGTCTGTATAATCATATTTTTTAACGATAGTCTGATTGGATGAAGGGTCATAATCATCAATTTCGGCTATCCGTAGCCCACCGACTTTTTTTGATCCTAACTGATATTGAGCTCCCGAAACCGTAAATGCGTAAATCCCATCAAAATTAGTTTCTCCTCCCTGAACTTCAGGACCAGTGGGGCTTCCTCTCCTGGCTTGTATCTGATAGGTTCCATTAGGCAATTCTATATTTGTCGTATAATTCGTACTGGCATATCCGATTGTTATCGCTCCTACGGACGATCCGGTGACATTCATATTGACTGGGCTTGCCGGGTTGCTAACATCATAAATATTCAAATAGACATAAGTAGACGGCTGTCCGTTGATATATGTTCCATTGGAACACATGGTAGTAGATAATGTCGGCCATTTCGTACTGGAAAAAGTTAGTTTCAACTTCGCTTTATGAGTTACCTCATCATTTATTGTAAAAGCCGGAGGTTTTCCGTTTACACACATCCCAAGGGAATAGGTTGAGTTTATTTTTGTGAAGTTATAAGGATATAATCCCGACTCGGTATCATTGAGTTCGTAATTAAAAGTGGAATAGCCCCCGGTTGGGTAAGTAATCCTATTCAACATACCAGCTTTTGCGAATGATTCAGAAGCACTCCTGATCGCACCGTCAACATATTCGCCCAAAGGGGTGATATGCTGGGGAATCAGGGTATTATTGGCTACTTCTCCATTATAGAACCCCCAATGATCTTGCGCTTTTGACGTTAACCGATTGGGTAACCATGTATTATTTTCATATTGAAATAAGTACGGTGCTTTAGCTTGTAACTCAGAGCCATCCAATTCCTGTACGCTTTTTAATGCTAACCTCAAGTAAGTTAATGCTGTCGTATTTGCGGCCGCATCAGCTAACGAACCAAATTCCACCATACTGTTAGTGGAAAAATAGTTATAGGTAAGCTTGAACGTCTTCAGCGTCTGCGAAGCATTTTTAATAACAATCTTATCAAGGACCTGCCCCCCTTGCAGGTCATGACGGTATTTGCCTGCCAGAAACTCAATGGAACCGTTAGGAAAACTGATCTTTCTTATTCTTTTTGCAGCAGAAATAACATAGTTTGTTAGGGAAGTATTATCATTTGGGTGCCAACTTATTCCAACTCCAGCAATTTCGTACTTGGTTTCCGAATCCGGTATGATATATGACATGTTATACGCGTCATAAGTAAAGGTTATCTTTTGGTCGGTTCCGCTACTTAAATATGGTAACCTGATCTCTTTTAAGTACCAGCTAGTGACATAGTTCTGCGAGCTACTTGATGATGTGGCACCTGGAATTGTGGTGGTAGATATGGTTTGAGCGGCTTCCTGTTCATCAAACAAGTAGATCAGGCCGTCCTCCGTGGTGATTTCCCAGCTAATAAAAGCAGTCATAGAGGGATTATTGGGATTCCGCTTAATTTTAATTTTGCTATAAGGTACGGTATGTGCATTCCCGGATTGATCAATGACAAATTTGCCTGAAACCCCGCCAAAATTGAAATAAAACATATCTGGTTCCAGGTCATTTGCCTGACCTTTCGCTGCCTTTTCGAAAAACTGATAACCGCCAGTGCCACTATCCGGGCATTCGGGTAAAATGCCATAAGGATGTGTCATAAAGCCTCCTTGCCCGTCATCGGGTAATCCTCTTACCGATCGAGTGATTACCCCGCCTGAATTTAAGGCCCACCCTGTACCCACCCAAGGCGATACCTCTGTAACTGCAATCCCTCCTGCATGATAACTTAAAGAAATTGGCACCTTAATATCTTTTAGTTCTATTTGCCATATTGGGATATCTATATTCGGGGTGCCATTGTACATACTTACCGGAAAGTCGCCAAACTTTCCTAACGAAGCAGCGTCAGGTGGTGGTGGGAGAATATGATTGTTTAGGGTTTGTGCAAAAAGATTTCCGTAAAAGCCGATTAGGATAAGAGCAGCAAAAACTTTTTTCATAAAATCACTCCTTATTTTTAAGTTTTGTTTCTAATACTTCCATTCTGCTTTTCAAGTCGTTCACTTCTTTATCCTTCTCAATCAGATACAATGTTAATTCCTCCACTTTCTTCATCAGTAATTTATTCATCTCGCTTACGTCAAGACCTTTTTTTATCATTTCCTGTTCGGAGGGGATCTCGGGTAAATGCTGGTTTTGATCTATATAGTCCTTTACTTCGCTCAATGGGCGTAGTTGATAATCTTTTTTGAATACATAATCTGACCAACCCAGCATGTCTATAACTACTGATTGAGAGTGAATTCTGCCGTTGACATCGAGTTTGTTTTGTGGATTGGTTTGACCAATCCCCACATTACCTGTATGCAATACCGTAAATACTGGGCTGCCTACATTATTACTCATAAAAATCCCAACGGTTCCTGATGTTAAGTATCCGGGTGTGGCATCCCCGAATTTGATATTATTGGTGTAAGTAGAACTACTGACTGTAACATCCAATTTGGCTGCCGGATTCGTTGTCCCCAAGCCCAGATTACCTTGTTTAATGGTTAAATAGGTGCTTGCTGCGGTTCCCCAGGATTGTACATCTGATGTCGGGTCTCGTTCCCACCAGGTCCGGGTGTCGGTTTGAGGGCTAATGTAAGAGCCGTCTATCGATATCCCATCATGCAGCCTGCTGGTTGTAAAATCGCTGCCGGCTGCATTTCTGACCAGCCATATATTGTTTTGAACGCTATTCGTTGTCGAACCACCTGTAGAACTTAATAACAGGTTATTTTTTGCGGCGCTGCCTAAAGCGGTAGGTTGATAAACGGCGAACTTCGCTGTGCCACTGTTGATTCCTATACCAACATTTCCGGTATTACTGTTATAGATGTTGTTGCCTGCGGTTGTCCATTGGGCTTGAGAAAAGTGGGAAAAGGTTAAAAGAGCAAAAACGGTTAGGGAAAGTTTTTTCATTGTTTAATTAAATAAGGTTTGGTTTAAGGTATTTCGATGGACTATGCCTGCTACATGGAGCCTCGAAGAGTTTGTTTATGAGGAGCGCTCTTAGGAGGTTGAGTGGTATTTGGGAAACTTCATATGATTTGTGATAGGTTAATAGCATATAAATGTAATTAACATCTTTTTAATTTGCAAGGGGAGGCCTGCAATATTTAACCTACTTCAAAAAAAATAATAAGCTGCATTCACCAGATACATTTCTTGTGGTAAAATAAAGGCTTTCGCTTTTAGACAGACGCTTATTTACATCATTGGTTAACAACAATAGATTGTCAATGCATAGGGATTCATCTGCAAGTGTAATAACCAACCAAGGCGTGAACTGGTAGGTTAAATAAAAGATGCAAAATAATTGTAAAGAAAACTGGTAGAAAAATTTAAAAGCTCAAAAATAGGCTACAGAAAATCCTATAAAAAGCGCGACTTTAATGTTTATCTCCTTGGAATCTCAGGGCCATCATAGGGGTGTTCCAAGGCATGGATAATCTGTAACAATCGATGCCTCGCACCGTCGTTCTTAGGATTGCTGAGCATCATTTCGATATTTCTCGGGACATATTCCTTTACCTCATGTTGTGTACACGCCCTATCTAATCGAAGTGTATCCGGCAATACCGCCGTCTTAAAGTAATCAATGATCTCTTCGTCTGTCATTCGGCAAAGATAAAAATGCAGGTTAAAAAAAAGTCCGGAATCCGAAATACTTCTATCAAAAGCTAAATTGTAAAATCCCTCGATTGAATGTTAGTTTTGATCGTAAACTTCAACGAAGTTTCCTTATTCCTAAGCCTGTTGATACTGCTCAAAACGTCTTCGTATAACTTGCTGTACTGATCGTTAAAAAATTTATGTTCATCAATTAGAAAAACGATATGTTCGTTCACTACCGAAATATCCCAGTAACTTTCCGGCAATTCCTGTTTTAAATAAATAAGCACCTGGTTTAGATATTCCATTGTTTCCGTTCTTTATGCTGTTGACGAATATTGATGATTTCTTTCTTTTAAATGCTAATTTTATTAGCAAGTATATTGATTTTTAATTAACTTTGTATCCCAGGTAATAAAACGATGGCAGATAACACGACACTTATTGAAGTTAGTGCATTCTCAGGATTGGCGGGTGCATTACTGACACAAATGATGACCGGAATTTTCGCTTATTTTAATGATAAACGAAAGTATAATCATGAAGTGAAAAATCTTTACCGGATCAAGAAAACGGAAATTGGTGAGAATTTCTATTATATGACGGGTGAGATCATGGCCGTCATTAAAAAGAATATCGGTTACTGGAAGAACTGGAATAATTCAAGGAGTAAAGGCAGCCTGGACTTTTTAAATAGAGAGATGATAAAGTTAAACGCCTACATGGATAAGCTGAAGGCGGAAAACTGGAAATTTAACCTGATTAACCTCTATTTTAATGTATCCATGTCCAACAGTGAGGTCATTGAGTCCAATATCCGGTCACAGCAACTCTATTTAAAGGTCAAAGATATTATGGACAAGATCAGGAAAGCACGGGACTCCGACCGGGATGCCCTGTACCAGGAATACGCATTAGCCGTTTTCGATATGTGCACACAATATGAGGACCTTTATATCAAAATGGAACACGACGCGAATATGGTGAAGAAGGAAATGCTCCAGGACTTCTCTGTCAAATAGCGCGGTGAATATTCTTTAGTCACATCATCTTTATATAGTCACTTTAAAAAATACCCGCCCAGGGATTAACTTTACCACATGAACAAACATTTAAAAAATCCATCATTAATCTTTCTTTCTATCTTTTCCGTCGCCTTGATTTCCTGGGGATTTAAGGGCCACCGCGCCGTGGCGACCATCGCACAAAAACACCTGACCAGTAATACCGCTTACGTGGTTTCGGTTTATCTCAGGGGAGAAGGCATGGCTGACGTGGCGACCTGGGCTGACGAAAACAAAAATAGCGCTACCGCGCCCTGGCATTTCTTAAACCTGCCGTTAGGCCTGACACGCGAACAATTTGTGAAAGCGGTAAGTGAAAGTGATAATAATGTTTACAGTGCTATTCTGAAAACAGAAGCCGCTTTGAAAGACAAAAGCCTGACGGCCGACCAGAAAAATGAAGCGCTGAAATACCTGATTCATTTGGTAGGGGACGCCCATCAGCCCATGCATGTAAGCCGGAAGGAAGATAAGGGCGGCAATACTATACAAGTACGTTTTGATGATAAAGGTACGAACCTGCACAGCCTTTGGGACAGCAGGCTGATCGATCATGAAGGATTAAGCGGAGCTGACATCGTTAAAACCTATGACACGGCTACTGCTGCCGAGATCAGACAATGGCAATCCGACAGCCCGATGGAATGGATATGGGAAAGTTACCAGATCAGCAGTGAGTTATACGCGCAGGTTAAACCCGGCCAGAACATCGACGAGGCATACTATCAGAAATATATCCCGGTGATCCGCAAGCGTATCAACCAGGCGGGTATTCGTTTGGCGGGAGAGCTGAATAAACTTTTCAATAACGAGCAGGTAAAAGCGACCAGTGCAGTGCTGACTCCGTCATCACCGGTAAATACACCAAGCGTAATTCCGGCAAAACTGGAAGATGTGAAAAATTATATCGGGAAAACGGTGAGCGTACGGGGTAAAGTTTATGGCAGCAAGGATATCGGCAGCATGGTTTTAGTGAATATAGGCGCGGCTTATCCTAATCAGTTACTGACGATTGCCCTGAAAGGCAAGGCTAAAGAGTCAGGTAATCAGCTGGATGATAAAACGATTATTGCCGAAGGAGAAGTGGTGGAGTACAAAGGAAAACCCGAGATGATCATAACTGACCCGTCAAAGATCAAGTTCTGATGTTATGCCTGAACCCTTTATTGTCCGGTAATTTACCAGGGGGGAACATGAATTTAAAGCAGGTTTCGAACCTGCGGTTATATTTACCGTATTGCTGTGCTCATTGATGAAGAGACTGTTACCTTTGAGCCGGACGAGGGGGAGGTTACCGGGCACTTACTTTACCTGATGAAAGTAATGCAGGGAAATTATTTCAACAGGTTTGCTGCGGGTGATGTCTGAAGAGTTGCGGATGCTGATAAATTAACGATAAACAGAAGGGTTTAAAGACTCTGTTTGCCCCGTATTAATATATCTGGCTTGCGGGCCCGAATCGGATAGTGATTTTTGAGCTTTTCCATTGGATAAATGCTTTAACAATTCCGGGTGCATAAAATGGTGTTTGATAAAAACATACAATTATTTGATTTGCAGGTTTTAGTATCTTTCGATATTGTTTTAAGTAGCATGAATGGGAGTTATTTGAACATTCCATTATTTTTTTTAAAATAATGGATATGATCACGATACGCGATGAACATCATGTTGACTTTGACGGAGCCGATGCATTAACTGGTGGGGACTTGTTCCGTATAGCTGCACAGATCGTAAAATATCCGTAATTCCGAGTATAATAAATTCAGATCACTACCCGGAAGGTTAGATTGATCCTGGCTTTCATAGATTTGATGGATTTAGCTATCCGGTGTTCCCAATTTTCCTGTAACCCCGCTTTCATGAGCAGGAACGAACCGTGTTCCAGACGGACCGAATACTTTTCGCTGTGATTGTATTTATTGCGGATATCAAAGCTGCGCACCTGTCCGAAACTAACGGACGCGATCACCGGGTGTTTTCCTAAAACGGATTCCCTGTCGCTATGCCACGCCACAGAATCGTTCCCGTCACGATAATAGTTCAGCAATACACTATTAAATTTCACCCCTGCCAGTGGTTCCACTAAGTGCTTGATCATTAATAGCTCCGGCGTCCAGGGATTTGGATCAGATACCTTACCGGTAGCAGAATAATCCGTTCCGAAATCCCCAAACCAGGCGGTAAGGCGTGGCGTGATGACTTCTTTATCATACATTTGCTGAACTGTTTGTTTCCAGGGCATGTGGGTAATAAACCGGTGCAGCAGCAGGTCGCTCTGCGCCTGGTTGACAAATCCCGGCCTGTATTCCAGCAGTTCCTCCGGCAATCCTTTGCTCTGACCTGCTTCTGCGAAAAAACTCAATTGTTCCATTGAAAAAAATATTTTACAAAGTTAATGAAATACTAATATTTTTAGTATTAGTTTTGTAGTCTGCTTTTTGTCAGGATAGCAATTGTTTTAAAATGAGGGTCAAACCGAACTTCAACATACGCATACATAGGCAACCAGGTAGAATAACAGGTATTGTAGTTGATAAAATATTTTGAATTAATATCCACAATGATGAATAAATAAACATAGGGTTATGAACGACGCGAAAAAGGAAATAATCAGTCAGCTACGGAAGGATATCCTTTTGTGGGAGGGCTTTAAGCCAGGTCTGGCCGGCAAAAAAGATATGATCGGCCTCGGACCGGTGGAGGCTGCTTTTCCAAATGGGGTATTCCCAAAAGGCGTGATCCATGAATTCATCAATACGGTTCCCGAGCAGGCCGCAGCCTGCGGCGGTTTTTTAGGTGGCCTGCTGGGTTCCCTGATGCGGGATGGGGGCATTTGCGTCTGGATCAGTGTATCCCGCCGGCTGTTCCCGGGTTCCTTACCGGCCTTTGGTGTTGAACCTGACCGGATCATATTTTTTGATCTGAGCAACGAAAAGGAAGTTTTGTGGGTAATGGAAGAGGCACTTAAATGCGAAGGACTGGCCGCAGTCGTGGGGGAGCTGAATGAAATCAGCTTTACCCAATCGCGTCGTTTGCAGCTGGCGGTGGAACAAAGCCGCGTGACCGGCTTTATATTGCGGGGAGACGAAAGAAAACGGAATACCACGGCCTGTGCCGCCCGTTGGAAAATCGCGCCGATACCCAGTGAAACGGAAGATGAAATGCCTGGAATAGGTTTTCCCCGCTGGAAAGTCGAATTATTAAAGGTTCGAAACGGCGATCCGGGCACCTATGAAGTGGAATGGGCAGGAGACAGGTTCGCGCCGCTTACAAAAGAGAAAACAGCAATTGATCTATCACCATATAGACGTCAGGTTGGATAAGCATTATGCCCGCACGTTTTATTTCGATATGGTTCCGTTATTTGACGACTGACTGGCTGGCTTTGCGCCGGCCGGAGTTAAAGCACCTGCCTTATGTTCTTGTTATTCCGGATCACGGCCGCCTGATCATCACAGCGGTTAGCGCTGAAGCAGAAAAGTTAGGCATCGAAACCGGTATGCGCGCTGCCGATGCCAAAGCCATCGTACCCGGGCTGGAAGTAATTGATGATCAACCGGGGCGCAATGCAAAATTGCTGAAAGCTTTGGGAGAATGGTGCATCCGGTACTCTCCGGTTGTCGCGGTGGACGGTGCCGATGGGCTGGTGATGAATATCAGTGGTTGCGCCCATCTCTGGGGCGGGGAGCGGGAATACCTGAAAGAAATTGTTTCCCGCTTCAAAAGCAAGGGCTACACGGTACGGTGTGCCATCGCGGATACGGCTGGCGCCGCCTGGGCGATCTCCCGTTATGGGCGGGTCACACCCGTCATTCCTGCGGGTGAACAGGCTAACGCTCTATTAACCCTGCCGCCGGCCGCATTACGACTGGAAGAAAATATACTACAACGGCTCAGGAAGCTGGGATTTTACCAGATTAAAAGTTTCATCGGTATGCCCAGGTCGGTTTTGCGGCGCAGATTTGGCGAGTCTTTACTACTCCGCTTAGGCCAGGCGCTGGGCAGCGAAGATGAAGGGATCGTTCCGCTGCAGAAGCCGGTCGTTTACGAAGAGCGGCTGCCCTGCCTGGAACCCATTAAAACGAAAACAGGTATTGAGATCGCCATCCGGCGCTTACTGGAACAGCTTTGTCTCCGATTGCGGCAGGATGGCAAAGGTCTGCGCACCGCGGTATTCCGGGGTTACCGCATCGACGGCAAACTGGAGCAGGTCGAGATCGGGACAAACCGTCCTACGCATAGTGTAGGGCACCTGTTTAAATTACTGGAACTAAAAATCGCATCGATTACACCGGCCTTGGGCATTGAGCTTTTTACACTGGAAGCGGCAAAAGTTGAGGATGTACAGCTGACCCAGGAGGCCTTATGGGCAGGTAAACCCGGATTGGATGACCAAAGTATCACGGAGTTCCTGGACCGGGCAGCCGGAAAGGTTGGTGCCGGTAAGATCCATCGTTATCTTCCGCAACAGCATTACTGGCCCGAACGCGCCATGAAAAATGCGGCGATACAGGAAAAGCGTTTAAACAACTGGCGGATAGACAAACCGCGTCCTACCCAATTACTGCCTAAACCTGAACCGGTAGAAGTGTCTGCCCCGGTTCCCGATTATCCCCCAATGTTGTTCCGGTATCGGGGGGGCGTACATCATATTAAGAAAGCGGACGGCCCTGAACGTATTGAACGGGAATGGTGGCTGGACGAGGGTGAACACCGGGATTATTATCAGGTGGAAGATGAGCAAGGCCAGCGTTACTGGCTTTTCCGTTCGGGTCATTATGTGGGAAACAAACCCTACCAATGGTTTATACATGGATTTTTTGCGTGAAGGAGCAGGACGATGAGTTATACGGAATTACAGGTCACCAGCAATTTTAGCTTTTTACGGGGAGCCTCTCATCCCCATGAACTGGCCGAACAGGCCGCTGCCCTGGGCTATACCCGGATTGCTATTACCGACAGGAATACGATGGCGGGCATTGTGCGGGCGCATGTCGCGGCTAAGGCCAATAATATCCGACTTATTCCCGGCTGCAGGCTGGATCTCCTGGATGGGCCAAGTCTCTTAGCTTATCCAACCGATGCCGCTGCTTATGGCCGGCTCTCCGCCTTGTTATCCCTGGGTAACCTGCGCGCGGAAAAGGGCAAATGTTTTCTTTATAAAGCTGATGTTTACGCCCATGCAGAAGGGATCAAATTTATGGCCGTAGCCCCCGAAACGCTCAACAGGCGTTTTGATTTTGATCAAAACTTTAAGGATCTATTGGCGGAATATCGCCAGGAATTAGGGATCGGCCTGTACATTGCCGCCAGCAGGACCTACCAGGGCGATGACCAAAAGAAACTTTTCCGGATTGCCCAGCTTGCTGAAAAGTTGCATATACCGATGGTGGCGACGAATGATGTACATTACCATGAACCCGGACGCCGTGAACTGCAGGATGTATTAACCTGTGTCAGGGAAAAGTGTACGATACAGGAAGCCGGATTCCGGCTTCATATGAACGCGGAGCGTTATTTAAAACCTATAGCGGAAATGGAACGGATCTTCCGGCCATACCCGGAAGCCATAGAAAACACCCGGGAGATTGCCGACGCCTGTACTTTTTCGCTGGATGAATTGAAATACGTTTATCCGGAAGAGATCAACCGGAGCGGACGTACGCCGCTGGAAGAAATCACACATCTCGCCTGGGAAGGTGCCCGTAAAATATATGGAAAAGTGATTCCGGAGAAGATCGTCAGCGGTATCAACCATGAATTACGCTTTGTGGAAGAAATGGATTACGCGAATTACTTTCTTTTTGTAGAAGACATTGTAAGGGAGGCGCGCAGCCGCGGTATTCTTTGCCAGGGACGTGGCTCGGCGGCTAATTCGGCAGTGTGTTTTTGTTTGGGTATCACGTCAGTCGATCCCTCGAAATTCGACCTGTTATTCGAGCGTTTTATTTCCTCCGCGAGGAATGAACCGCCGGATATCGATGTGGATTTTGAACATGAGCGAAGGGAAGAGATCATTCAATATATCTATGATAAGTATGGCCGTGACCGGGCGGCGATTGTGGCCACGGTTACGCAACAGCATCAGAAGGGCGCAATCCGGGATGTGGGTAAAGTGATGGGGCTGTCAGTCGACACGATCAACCGGCTTTCGAATTCGATATGGGAACATACCGACGAATGGTTCGAAGGGAAGTTATTGAAAGCCCAGGGCTTAAATCCCGATGATGTTAATCTAAAAAAGACATTGGAGCTGACCGCGCAGATGATGGGTTTCCCGCGACAGCTCGGCCAGCATACCGGCGGTTTCGTGGTTACCCAGGGCAAACTCACAGACCTCTGTCCGATCCTGAATGCCCGTATGGAGAACCGTACAAACATCGAATGGAACAAAGATGATATTGACGCGCTCGGTTTTTTGAAGGTGGACGTTCTGGCGCTGGGTATGCTGACCTGTATCAGGAAGGCATTTGAACTCTGCAAACAGCATTATGGACTAGACCTCACACTGGCTAATATACCCCAGGACGATCCCGCAGTATACAAGATGATCCAGCTTGCTGATACGCTCGGTGTTTTTCAGATCGAGAGCCGCGCGCAAATGTCCATGCTGCCCCGTCTGAAACCGAAATGCTTTTACGACCTGGTGATCGAAGTAGCGATTGTAAGACCCGGACCCATACAAGGGGATATGGTACACCCTTACCTTCGGCGGCGCAACAAGGAAGAACCGGTGGATTATCCCTCCAAAGAACTGGAAGATATTTTGGGCCGGACCCTGGGCGTTCCGCTATTCCAGGAACAGGCGATGAAAATCGCTATTGTCGCGGCAGGTTTTACGCCTGCCGAGGCGGATGGTTTGCGCCGCAGTATGGCCATCTTTAAGTTCAATGGCAAGGTCAATCAGTATGAACAGAAGTTGATTAACGGCATGATGGCTAAAGGGTATACCGAAGCGTTTGCCCGCCGCATTTTTAAGCAGTTGGAAGGCTTCGGCAGTTACGGCTTTCCCGAGAGCCATGCCGCCAGTTTCGCGTTATTGGTGTACGTTTCCTGCTGGCTGAAGTGCTATTACCCGGATGTATTTGCCACCGCCCTGCTCAATAGCATGCCGATGGGATTTTACCAACCGGCCCAGATCGTGATTGATGCGCAAAAACATACCGTGGAGGTTCGTCCCCCTGATGTGAACTATTCGCAATGGGATAATCTGCTGGAGGAAAAATCAGGTCAATATTATGCGATCCGTTTGGGCTTTAGGCAGGTAAAGGGCCTTCGGCAGGAAGACATTCAGGTTTTATTAGAAAAAAGAGGGGAAGGGTATAGCAGCATCAGTCAATTAAGTGATTCCGGTGTTTCGCAGGCTACTATTGAGCAATTAACTGACGCGGACGCGTTCAGATCGATGAATCTTGACCGCAGGGCGGCTTTATGGGAGGTCCCGGCATTGAATGATAAACCTATCGGCCTGTTCGAGGGACAACCTTCTGAAAGTACCAAAGAACCTCAAATTCAATTACCTTATATGACTCCCGGTGAACACGTCGTACAGGATTACGCTTCCATAGGTTTATCCTTAAAAGCGCACCCGGTAAGCTTTATCCGGGAAAAGTTAAGTATGCTTCATGTTTTACCGACGAAGAAGGTCTACACCGACGTGCAGGAGGGGCAGTTAATCAAGGTAGCAGGACTGGTATTGGTCAGGCAAAGACCCGGAACCGCGGGCGGCGTTTGCTTTATTACCATAGAAGATGAAACCGGCTTTACGAACCTGGTCGTTTTTGAAACGCTATTTGACAAATACCGCAAGGAAATATTACAAGCCAGACTTTTGATGGTGGAAGGCCGGCTCCAGCGTGAGGGCATGGTCGTTCACGTTATTGTTACCCGTTGCTTCGACCTGTCTAAATTATTACATGAATTGGTACAACATAAACAAGAGGATCTGCCTTTATTGACACTTTCACGGGCAGATGAAAAAAGCGCGCCATATCCGGCGGTTAATAAAAGGGCACAAGTACACGAGCAAACGCCCGAGATATTTTATAAGGGGCGGAATTTCAAATAGTGAAAATAGCCTGAGGAATAGATCATCGTTCATTCAGCTATGTTACAAATTTAACCGCTGCTTAATCGGTGTTACTGAATAAGTTTCGCCATTCATCAGTATATAATTCGGGAAAATCATGTCATCGGGTATTTCCCGGATTTTTAATTCTTTTTCCAAAAAAGTATATACCAATATAAATTCTATCTATTTGGTATCTCTAACCCATCATACGGATGTTCAGGGCTAGATGATCTGTAACAATCGATGTCTCGGCCCGTCGTTAGAGATGTTAAACATCATTTCAATATCTCTGTGCACCTGTTCTTTGACTTTTTGTTGAGTAGATGCCTATCTAATCGAACTGTATCCGACAATGCCAATTTCTTAAAATATTCGATCCCTTCCGGATAAGATATTATCCACCCAGCAACTCCCTGATGAAGACAAAGAGCACACATGTATACCATTGATGGCCTTATTCAAAATGCTAAGAGAAGGTTAGCTTATAAAAAGTAAAAGCCCAACGCTTGGCTGGACTTGGTAAACTATTGCTGGTTGCTCTTTATGACTGAGTCATCTAACCGACCCAAAATTATACTTCGTGCAAGATGCCCAATAGTTAAAGGCAGCTTGTCATCTTCTTCTCCTGAAGAAAATAAAGAGGGTTCTGGATAAAAGTATCTATTGAATCTGAAGTTATCTATATTTACTTTAAAAAACTTACTAAACTCAATAATCAGTTCCTCAGCATCATCTCCAGTAATGCCCAGGTCGTCTTCAATGACGGAGTTGTAATTAATCTCATCCTCATCAATCCCTGATCGTTTGCTTATATAAGTAATGAGCTCTTTATTATATTTTTCCATTTTTAATCTGATTTTTTTATATAACGTCATCATGCGCTTAATGTTCCGGATGCCAGATAGTCTTACCATCACTCATTAGTTCTGGTGCTTTAGCTTTTTCGCTGTACGGTAAAGCATTTATTATCTTAGGCGCCAGATAGTCGTCAATGGAATAACTGACATCCAATACGGTATATATAGCTGAAAGTTCGCCTAAATAGATCGATGCTCTTCTCCCAACATATCGTCCCCAGGTTGATGCATATCTTTTACCTCCATTTTTGGCAAAGTGTGTAAAAAGCCTTTTTTTGCCATTCCAACTAATCGGCTTAGTCCACCATTTACTTAACCCATAAGATAGCAATGTAGTAGATTTTGATGCACCTGGCAAAACTGGACCGAAAAGCGTCTTAGGAATAGGCCAAGTAAACAGGCCTACCGCCGGCCCAAACGCATGTTTAACATAGCCTACTATCGTAACCTCGTTCAATTTAGTAACCTTTCCTGTATCCAATCCCATTAGATCAATATACCTTGTAGGATTATTCAATACGTAATTATAAGGACTCATATTATAGTGAATTGGAGAACTTTCGGCTGTAAATACTGTAGAACTCTCATCATCTTCATCCTCCTCATTATCTGCATCAGAATTTTGCCTCATGGGATATTGTCTCTTTTGTTTTATATCTCCTGGAAAATAATCATCTTCTCGCAACGGATCAACACTCGTCCACCTGGCAATCACCGGATCGTAGAACCTTGCGCCGTAATCGTACTGAGTCAGTTCTTCTTGTAACTCCTTTTTATTATAAAGATACTTATTTCCTCCATTAACCAGGCGATGTACATTTAAGCCAAAAGGATAGTAGTCATCTTCACCTACTTTACCATTGGTCTGGTCAAACGTTACCCGGTTATTACCCAAATGATCAGTCAGCGTATATTCATATACATAATTTGTCCCGCTCCGGTTGGCTCTGCCTTCTTCGGTCTGCACAAAATCTATCGTTCCATCTGGCCGATACTGTATCCCGTCAATATATTCGGTGATCGATCCATTACTATTTTTCCTTAATTTCTCTCCCGTAGCCGAATAGGTATAGCTAAGACTCTTAGAAGCGATATTTCGAGGCAGGTTAAGCATATTGTAAAGGATAGTATTGCCTTGGCCGTCACTCGGAGCGTTGCCATTCGGGTCATAAGCTGTATAACTCCGAAATGCTGAGCCATTATTCGTGATCGTTTGCAATTGATTGCCAACATAGTTATAAGTTAAGGTAGCAGCGTTAGGTGCTGTACGGGTTAAGCCGATTATATTGCCCAGGTAATCATAATTACTAATGGTTTCGCTGAAACCCGTAGTAGAGCTACCTGCTTTTAAACGATTCAGGTTATCATAGCTGTAGTTGACATGTTGGTTCCCACTGATACCGGCATTGTATTGCTGTTCGACTATATTGCCATTGAATTGCGCTGTTGCCCCGAATTGGGGTATATTGTAGTTCAGCTTTAAGCTAAACAGCCGAGTAGGAGATGAGGCAACCGCCGGATTATTGATCTGGCTTAACCAACCTCGTTCGTTATAGGTATAATCAATATCCTGAAGAAAACTGGCCCCGTTATTGGTACTATGTAGGTGTTTGGTCATCAACTGACCAATCTCGTTATAGTCCAATTGGGAAATGATCGTTGGTAAAGGCGCCTGAGTGAGCCCTATGCTGATGGCCTCTGAGGTCTGTACCTTGCGTCCCATATGGTCATACTGGTAATTGGTGGAAACCGCTATAGACTGGGAGCCAGCGACGTAATGATGACGGGTGGTGGTGGTTACTTGGTTATTAAAATTATAGATATTGTCTATTTTATCGTAGTTGTTGGTGTTCGCATTCGCTTCCCCGCCTAGGTAATGTTGTTTGTCCGTTTGCGCGACACGCCCAAAACTATCATAAAAGTTCACTGTCCATAACATTGCGCCATATGATCCGTCTGGTAATAAAACAGCTGTTTTGGTTGCCGTCATTAAGCCGGTTGGATTGGCCAACGTATTACTTATTGTTGAAATATAAGGATTGTTCGGGTAGCTGTAGTTATCATAATAATTCAACACGAGATAACGCAGAATATTGGTTTGGGGCCACGCCGTACCAGGGTAGCCGGTGCCGGTTGTCTGCTGGGTTTCCCACAATGTGGTCTGTCCATCTACTGTAGTTTGCAAAGCCGCCCGGTAGCTGGTACCTGCCGTACTGCCCGGATATTGGTAAACGCCTGAATACGCTACCCGGCCGAATTGGTCATACTTGGTAAAACTCCATTCTTGCGTACTTTTTGCCCGCTGTACACCATCCTGGGTTGCTACTACCTGATCCATTGTATTATACACGATGTATTCCCAGGCTTTGCCCGGGATCTTTTTCTCGACCAGTCGATTCCGCTGGTCATAGTGATAACCATAAATAAAGTTCGCAAATACCGCATCTGCTTCAGTAAAACTTGTTGGGTAGGTTGTACCAACGGGTATCGGGGGGATCACATAGCGCAGGTTATTCAGGTCATCATAAATATAATAAGTGGCCAGGTAAGTCGTTGCATCTAACTGTACTTTCTTGCAGACCACATTTCCTTCCTTATCTTTAAACGCTATCGTATTGTTCCCGTTTTCATCGGTAGTCGTGGTTTTATATAATTGGTTTATGCCATAATTTGAAGACCCGGTAGCTCCCGTTCCGGAAGTATTTAGAGTCCAAAGGATTACTTCCCCTGTCGCATTGAAGCCATAGGCGGTTCTTACTGTATGGCCACTACCTAACTGCCAGGGTTGACCTGGCGCCCCCAGTTCCAATACCCGGCTCAAGGGCGACGATTCAAATCCAGTGCTTGCGGATGGATAAGGAATAAGGCTTACGCCCGTAGGTGGTGTTTTATAGAACTGATCCTGACCTGCGTTTGGGGTTAGCGCATCAGCCTTATAGCTGCCATCGCTTGCTCCGGAGGTTATCGCATAAGGCAGGTATTTCGTGGCTTCCCGGCTAAACTGGTCATAGGCTATAGGTTGAACGATATCTTTACTTCCCGGCGAACCTTTGATTTGAACAGTCTGTAGTGGGCGCCCTAATCCATCAAAATATTGCACCGTCTGCATGAGTTTGCAATTGGTATTGTTTCCTGCTGGATCGATGCCAGCTTCCCTGGGTATCGATGTCAAAATATAATTTTGGTTTTGGCTTAAATTCATACTAAGCGGAACGCAACTGGTCTGGATAAAATAACGATAACTGTTGGTGCTTGTTGCCGTAGCTGTAAAGCCGGGCAATAAAGTAATGCTTGTTTCATTATAGTAATTACCGGGCGTGGTCACAGGAGCACTCAACTGGGCCGGGCTAGCAATATACTGGGCTTTCACGCCCGGTGATAGCAATATCATCAGGATCGCCAGGAACAGTTTACCTGATATATTATGATTTGAATATGATCGTGTTTGCATGCTGATAAGGTTTAATAGAATCTGCTTTTATTGTCCCTGGTAATGATAGTTGGTCTGTTTAACAATATTCCCATCTTTATCTCTTACAATCTTCAGCCGCTGAAGACTATCGTATTCATAAGTAGTCGTCTCATTTTTCGGATCTGTCATGCTGGTCATACCCACTAATGGATCATAGGTATAGGTCGTCATCTGCGCATCGGATGGGTAAAACCGTACATCATCAATCTGGCCACTTGGAATACTGATCGTATAAGTTCCACCTGTTACGCTTACCGGTGGTAACATTTGTAAAGTCCAGCTATTACCGGTCTTAAGCCAATAACTGAGGATATAGCTTTTGGAGGACAAACCACTTAATGCTTTGCTATAGGCGCCGGTATAACTCAAGTGTCCAGTCCTGCAATCATTGAAGGCACTATTTCCGGCCCCTTCTTCAAAGTTCTCGTAGTAAAAATCTCTATAACCAGAAACAGTAGTTATCGAGGCGGAATACGTAACAGAAAGATTAATGGGGATAATCAGATTTTGAGCGTCATAAATACTCGCGGTTAGGGTATAATTTCCAGGGGCCAGTCCTGTCAAGACCCTGCTCGACGAGTAATTTCCACAGGTGGCCGTACCGGTGGCTAAACACAGTGAAAAGGAACCTGTACCATAGTTATTAGGTCCCGTAATGGCTATCGTTAGTTCCGCACGAACAGTACCGCTCCCTTCATCACCGCCAAAATCGATAGATAAACTGGCAGTACCATCTCCTCCTACTGTAAACTGCCGGGTAGCAACATCCCTATTTGTGCTGGGGAACTGTACAGAAAAACCATTTCCACCGGGGGTTACTGTTGTTTTTAATGTGTTTGAAGCGTTTTTTATCTCCGCTACAGGATATTGCTGGCGATATCCCCATTGGTAGGAGATAAGCGGTCCATTAAGATTTTGAAACCCTGATAGTTTTCCATTATTATAACCTGAAAACGTATACTCATTCAATACAGGACCGCTTCCATATTGCCTCGTCGAAGTATAAGGATACGGGTAATTATTAAATACATCATAGGTATTGGATGTGGTCACGATAGAATTGCCTTTTTGTTGTGTCTCTTGTAATACCGGAGCAATGTTATTTAATGCAATCAACTGCTGACGTGCCGTTTCCGCTGTACCGCTCTGGATGAGATCGGTTACATATTTGGTAGTTTTGGTAGTGGTTACCCCTTTACTATCCGTGCTTGTTTCCTGTGTCGGATAAAGGTGTGAACTGCTTCCATATTGGTATAGATTAATTTGGGTTGCAGTAGGATTCTCATTATCATCATATTCAGTATTTGTTTCTGAGGAAATCTTTTTTATCCCGAAATCTGCCAAATCATCAAAGTAATAAAAATATCCGCGCGCTGTGGTGTAATTATAGACATACGCATCAGCGCAATCTCCTTCTATAAGGATTTCATCGAAAACTTTTAGCCCTGAATTTATTGTGCCTGTTTTAAAAGGCGTGTAAATACGGTCGGTTGTTCTTAATTTCTTATATGCCCCGTTCAGATATTTATAATATATGGTATTTGTTAAATTTCCCCTTGCCCAGGAGCGGTTGGCAAAATATGTATTGTTAACTTGCGGACAATCTACATTATACTGACGATCGGTTTCTATGTCGTATAAATAATCTGTTCTTAAACTCGGGACATTTCCACCATCTGTATATTCCTGTACTAAATTATATATTATCGGCGAACCGTTGTGCTCAGAAAGCGGCCATGGGTATGAGCCGAAATACATAGTTCTGTTACAGGGCTGAGTGGTACATTGATTTATATTGGTATGATAAGCATAAATAATATTATCCTCATTAAACTGATATGCGCTTTGAAGGCCTATTAAGCTTAATGTTATTGGATCACCATATGTATATTTCTTAATTACAGGTATGGCAGCCGCGTCAGCTTTGGAAGTTATTGTTTTGATCCGAAGCCCTCCAATTAGGTTACCAGCAAGATCTTTATTAGATTCAAATGCAAAGTCAGTAGTTCCTCCCGTTGGATAAACTATTTGTTGAAGCATATTAGCTTGCGCATATATTTCATTCGGTTTACGGTCGGCCGGAGCAAATCCATTATAGTTAGCGCTACCATAAGGCGGCAATGTTGGTATGGTGTTCGTATTTGATGCGCCGTTATAATATCCATAGTAATCCATTGATAACCATCCCTGGTTACTCCCAATTATATAACTTTGATCATTAGGATTAAAATATGCCGGCAAACGCGTTTGCATGTTATATATAAAAGAATATTTGCCAACGGTTAATAAACTTTTATCTAATAAATTAATTTTATCCAACCTAAGCCGGTTATTATAGGAATCGCTACCGCCCGAGTTGAAATAACCATAATTGAATGTATATTCTTTTAACAAACTAATCGAGTTGTCTGCATTGATAGCATTAATGCTTACCGAATTTAATTGATATTTCCTTCGGTCAAGCCTTCCGTCCTGATAGTTAAACTGTACCGAACCATTTTTGAAACTTATTTTCGTTAAAAGCACGGTATTATTATAAATTACCGACGTTCTGCTAACGTTCAAATTCGTCCAGCCCGGATTAAAAGGAGAGGGATGTACGGCCCCTGTGCCATATTCTTGAGAAAACGACAAAAAAGTATCATAATCTCCTGTTACTATTGAATTGTATTCAAATTTTATAGTATCTGCTTTATCATAAGAAATCATCTGCGTTAAAAGCCATGATGACGTATAATTTCCGTTAATTCCCGTAGCCGTTTGTATTTCCGGTTGAGTGAATAAATAATCCGTTCCATCATCACCAATAATCTCAAACGTATTGTTGGTGAAATCAGGTTTAATCTGATTTTTCGTATACGATAAAGGCTGGATGGTGTTGTTCATATCGTATATAAACTGACCAGACAGCTTTTCACCGGCTGAATAAAAATAATTATCCGATTGAGCGTCGTAAGTTCCTAACTTGACAAGGTTAAGGTATTGAAACAGATTTCCATCTTGTGTAGCATTGTCAATATCTGCCTTGGTTTTGTGTGCCATACTTAGGTAACCATATGGTCCGATTTCGTCAGGTATCCCTTTAACTGCCCGGGAAACCATTCCTCCAGCCAGCAGAGTCCAACCCAAACCTACATTTGTTGCTATATCATTTATTCTCATTCCGGAAGCATGGTAGGATAAAGTAACGGGCAGAGATAATTTACCTGAATGTATTTCATATAACGGGATATCAATCTTAGGGACCCCCGTACTATAATCTACAGGGTATTCACCATATCGTTGAAAGGCCTGTGCTTCTGGAGACGGCGGAATCACTTTAGGCTGTGGTGATGGAATATTTTGACTAAAGCTTGCTTTATATATAAATATAAAAGTTAGAAAAGGGAAAAAAAGGTAAAAATTACGTTTCCTGTATTTCATGTGAATCAAATTATTAAATGAGCTGATAGCCGTAAAAACACTTTGCGTACTGCTATTTTAATTTATGACGACTTTGTTACTTGTTTAGTTCATGTAAAAGCAATGTCAACTGTTTTTCAAGATTCCCTACCCGGTCACTTTCCTGTTTTAATTGATTTTTCATCAAATCGACATTGATTTTTTGTCGAGTTATTTCGTTTTGCTGATCCTGATTAACTTTTTCCTGCTCTTTTTCTTTCTGATCTTTTTCAATCAAATACAAGGTCAACTCTTCCACTTTCTTCATCAATAATTTATTCATTTCGCCCAGGTTAAGACCGTTCTTTGAAATCTCTTGTTCTGATGGAATCTCTGGTAAGTGCTGGTTCTGATCGATGTAGGCTTTTACTTCAGATAGTGGTTTTAGTTGATAATCCTTTTTGAAAACGTAGTCAGGCCAGTTGGCTTGCAATTTAACCGTAACGGACTCGGCGATGATCCCCCCGCCAACGGCTAATTTATTATTGCCGGTATAACCTGTAGCCAATCCAATCATGAGCCTCCCGTCCCCGGTAAGCCACATCAACTGGTTCTCTGTACCTGTATTAGAATGGTTATAAAATGCGAAGCCACCCACATTTCCTCCACCTTGATTGCTGATAAAGTCAGTTTCACCCGCTCCTTGTGTTCTGTTCCACCCAATCAGCATTTTACCCGTATTTTCCAGGAAACTAAGAGAAACTGTTCCGTTTCTGTTATCAAGATTTGAATTATTGCCTGCTACAACAAATTTCCCGGCTACCTCAAGATTAGCGTTCGGGCTGGTTGTCCCAATACCGACATTACCCTTATTGATCGTTACATACGTGTTGGCTGAATTACCCCATGACTGAACATCCAATGTAGGATCTCTTTCCCACCAGGTCAGGGTATTGGTTTGTGGCGTCATAAAGGAACCATCTATAGAAATTCCATCATGCAGCCTGGCTGTAGTAAAGTCGCTTCCTGCTGCGTTCCTGACCAGCCATAAATTATTCTGAACATTATTGGCCGCTGAACCGCCGATGGAACTCAGCAGCAGGTTATTCTTGGCAACGCTTCCTAATGCACTGGTCTGGTAGACCGCAAACTTTGCAGCGAAGCTACTGCCTCCGATAGCGACATTCCCGCTAAGGTTGTAATAAGTATTGGTGGTTCCGCTTACGGCCCATTGGGCGTAAGAGAAATGACAAACAAATAATAGGGTGATAATAGTAAAGGTTACTTTTTTCATGATTATATAAAGAGGCTTAGATATGAGACAATATTATTTCAGTATACCGGATTAAATCCCGGTATTTATTTAGGCGGAAACACGCGCTTTGTTTGAGTCGTATTCAAGTTACGGTGTCTTATGAGGGATTTAAAAAGGATGGTTTCATGCGATGGTGATAAAGTTTTAAGTTTGGGTTAAATTAGTTTTTCGTGTATCATATACAGTTAAAACTGTTTTAAATGTATGTATTTTATTTACAATAATGAATAAGGATATATATTTATTTTTTTGATTGAATATATACAGATAACCGTTGTAATCACCTGGAATTTTGCAGGCGATTACAACGGTTATCTTCGATTAAGTAATAGACCCTAATGGTCATTGCGGAATTGTTGGTCTGAGTTACCCAACTATTAATAACATTTCTTAAAAAGCCCAAACTTGCATAAATAAAACACGATCATTAACGTAAGCCACCGTTATTACACGATTCTATTTAACGTAAATGTTTCTACAGCGGGAAAGTATCGGTACAAATGATAATCTTTTAGCGGATAATTATTATAAAACGACCTCCGTTCTGGCTACATCCCCGGGGATCAGAAGTTGGCTGTGATGAGATGCCCGGTGGTTATTTATTATTTTTGCATACTGTCTATTGTGGGCAAAGTTTTGAAGGAGCAAATGTATTATATCGGTAAGTGACTAATAACACTCCTAACGGGAAAACGGTATATGCTTATAATATTGACGGCGCTTTAATGCCATATTTAGTCCGACGATGCCAGGTGGAAGAGAATACATAGATCAAAGTATGGGCTTAACGAGTTTGGCTCACGCTGACAATGGGTCACGTAAAGCGGAGATAATTAATAAGATGAATCCAGTAGGTCAATCTGACACAGAATTGCAAAACCAAATGGTTTCGCCCTTTTTCCTTCCGGTTAAAACTGTTTGAGCGAAGGCTGGTTCCCCACGTACTTCATGCCAAGGGGTATTAGGTGGACACCTTTGGTGTTTGATAGGGTAATAAAAAACGCTCGCTGTGAAAAATCATTTGCCGCCATTCCCAGAAACGCCAGGGTTTGATCGTAAAGGTCCGGTATAACCGGATGTCGCCTGTGTTTTTTTCGGGGTGCTGACAAAGGAAATAACCGTATAGACGTTGGCAGCCCCAATATGATTTCCCTTTGCCGCTCTCTTCACTGTAGGTAAAGCTGCCATCTTTATTGCTGTAGGTATAGTTTTCTTCCAGGAAGAAACTGAAAAAGGGGAGGTTGCTGCCGATGATGATCACGGTTATGATCAGGATGATTTTTTTCATATGGATATCCTTTAAAAGTTAATTACAGGGGCCCTTACTGAGCGGTGTGATACCCCCGTTTCTATTGAGGTTGGCCGCGTCTTTCAGGTTGTCCAGCGCTGTACCGAGGCCGGCCGGTGTCATGGACCTTGGCTGGCTGCCGGGTCCCAGGAGGCCTACAATCGTTGTCGGGTCGGGTAAGTTGATTTGCCCGGCCTGGCAGGCGTAAAAGGCGAAACTGGTACAATTGAAGGTAACCAGGTCATAGGTAGGCGGTGGGCTGCTCACGTAGTTGATGATTTTGTTAAAATTGTCTGCTGTTACGCTGTAAGTGATACTTACGTTGTATTCAAGATCACCACCATTATTCACAATTTTTGAGGGCGCGTGCAGTTTGTCGAGGCCGGTCGCGTCGGGGTAAAAACCAAAGACCTGGGTGACGCTGCTCTGCCCGTTGCTCTTGGTCATGCCGATGGCGGTATGGCCTACGCTGTTGGGGCCGATATTAAAGGAGGTGCCGGGAAAGGGTTCTTGCACGTATACGGTGATGGTCATGGTGGCGCCCTCGTCGGGTATGCTGCCAAAGCAAAGCATCAGGTTTTTGGGGTTGACGGCGGGGTTGCTCTCTCCCGGCAGGTTGGATACGGAGGGGGCGGGGGGAAGGTTGGGGGCATTGCCGCCGCCGGAGCCACCGGTATTAGCGGGTACACCGGCGCCGAAACCGCCCGAACTGCCGCTGCCCAGGTCGTAATTACAGATCTTTTCCGCATAGACGGTGACCCCGCCGTCCCCGTCGGTATAGGCGTCCTGATACCAGGTACAGTCTACGGCGAGGAGATCGGTTTTGAGTTTGCCGGTGTCCTGCGGGGCCTTGGGCCGGATGAGGCCGATGAGGTTACCGGCCGAGTAGACGCCACCGTGGAGCAGCCGGTAAGCCGGGTCATAGACAAAAATGCGCCCGGTAAATTGGCTGGCAGGCAGGTTGCCCTTACGCTGGAGGGTCAGCCCGTCCGGGATGATCTCGAGGATCTGCTCGTGAATTTGTTGCGTTGAATCCTGGTAAAAGGCGACTCTCCGGTATCCCTGCCGGATACCCTGAAAGGTGGGCTGCCCGCTGACGCCGGTCAGCCAGTAAGTTGTCCCGCTGTTTTGCCGGTATTCAGCATGGCTCCAGTCGATAACCATGGGTGGCCGGTTTTGGCCCTGTTGCGCGTACCAATCTTTGACGGCGTCTAGGCTGAACCCTTTTTTTACGGGCTTAGTTGTCGCTTGCTCGAATGTGGCCTTCCGGCAGGCGGTGAGGAGACTCAGCAGGATGAGGAGGATGAGGATGGTTCGCTGTTTCATGGCTGATGGTTTGGTCCAAATCTCGGGAGCTTGGCGGGCTTATTTTTTGATTTGGATCAAATTCGCCTCCTCGCCCGGATCCGGCTGAGCGTCTCCTGGGTGATGCCCAGAAAGGAGGCGATCTGTCCCAGGGAAGCTTTTTCCAGGATACCCGGGTATTTCTCCAGCAGGAGTTGGTAACGCTCCGCGGGATCCTTTGTGCGGAGCAAAATGGCACGCTCTTCGGATTGGATATAATAACGTTCGGTCACCAGGCGGCCATGGTAATTGTATTCCGGGAATTCGGCGTAGATCGTTTGCAACTGGTCCCAGGACATGGACAGGAGCACGCTGTCTTCCAGCAGTTCGATGTTTTCGGCCGCTGGCCGCTGGGTATAAAAGCTGTATACGGAGATCATCAGGTCATGGGCGCCCATGAACCAGGTGGTATGTTCCCGTCCTTCCCGGTCAAGAAAAAAGGCACGCGCGAATCCCTGGCGGATAAAATAGATGTGCCGGTTGATCTCCCCTTCCGCCAGCAGCCGGTGTTTTTTGGGGTAGGTCCTGCGGACAATGAAGTTTTCAAAACGCTGGCGCAAGGCGCCGGAGAGCGGGGCGATAAAGGTCAATATCTGGAATAACAGCTCGGTGTCTGAAAGGTCGTTTAGTTCCTGCATACGATTTTGATTAGTGTCAAAACGTTCTCTAACGATAGTAATTAACTTTGGATTAATGTTTTATGCCTGCTAATTAATAATTTTTAATTCAGAATAGCAACTGTTCCGCGAATTATCTGATAAGGAGCCGGATCGGTTGATGCCGGGAACAGTTAATGTTTTATCGGCAAGGAGGATCGTTTTTCGCCGGCTAAAAAGACGGCCGGTTCACCGGCACGGCGAAGTTTACATTAAACCAGAGTAACCCTATGATCAAATTTGCCGAAAAATTGCTACCGAAGCTTCAGGACGAGATTACGCGGATCAGCACGAAAGAAACTGCTGCGGCTCCAAAACTCAAACTGATTTTACAGGCCATCCGGTTGGCTTTAAACCAGCTCCAAATGCATCTCCCGGGACACCCCTTTGCCCATGTACAGGAGGAGATCGATTTCTTTAAGCGGGTCAAACCGCAGTTTGATGCGCTTCGGATCTATTACATAGGAAAATATGATCTGGAAATCCGTATGCCGGTCGCGGATACGGAAAGCCTGAAGGAGTTTTACCGGGAGGAACTCCGGACGCTGCAGCGCTTTTTCCGGCATGTCTGTTTTTATTATGAGTACTACCGCTTAGGCGCTACGGAACTGGATAGACTTTATTTTGTCCGGGGCGCGGAGGCGCCTGGTGTATTACTGCCGGAACTGCCGGACCAGGATCCGGGATTTTCCACGGCCGGTGATTATCTGTTTGCCAAGATTATCGCCTATGAACGTTTGCAGGGGGATCTGCTCCGGGCGGTCGGTGCTTTGGATCCGGCATACAAGGGAAGGGCGGAGACTGCGGAGGAACTGCCGGCGCTGAAATGGACCGGGGATAAAGTCAATTTGGTAGAGGTGATCTATGCGATCTATTTTACAGGCCAGCTGAATCATGGTAATGCTGATCTGTCGCTGATCATCCGTTTTATGGAAAAGCATTTGGAGATTGATTTGTCCAGGGCATACCGCGACTTTATCGATATCCGGAACCGGAAGATCAGCAGCCCGAGCCGGTATATCGATCAGATGCGGGAATCCATTCATAAACGCGTGGACGACGACCTGGCTTTTAAAGTATCCAGGAAGAATAGTTCAAAACCAGGCGGTTATGGATAAATCGTTCGCAAGTACCGGCTTGCTTGCGAACACGGGCGCCGCGGTCTGCCAACCTTTGCTTTACAAACCTGCCGTAATGGGGCGGCAGGACAAAAGCAATATGTATGTTAAAGCATTTCACCTGGCAGCAATTTTTGATCGCTGCATTAGTACTCAGTATCATCTGGTACCTGGCGCTGATTCTGGTATTTTACCGAAAGAAAATACAGGACTACTTAAAAGGCGGATATCCAAAAAGCACACCACCGGAACCTTTAATCCATGACTGGGATGAGGAATTTGAAGACGACCCTTTAAGTAATGAAGATGACCTGATAGGAAAGCCGGTCCTACCTGAAGGTATGACGAGGGTCAGCATGGCGCAATTCGGTTTCGCGCCACGCGTCAGCCCGGTAACAGGGGAGGAAGATCGGGAAGCCGATTTTAAACGGGAAAACACCAATGACGAGCGGGAACGGCAACAAAGCCTTGTGCCCGATGTGCTGGAAGAACTGAAAAGCATCTTTCATGTCCTGGAAACCGGGGAAGGTACTAAGCAGGATTTTATTTCCCTGTTTGGCTTAGTCAGTGCCAAGTATCCGCATATCAAAGGTACAGCCAGCCAGCACGCGCTGAACGCTTATATCCGGGATAATGTGCTCTTTCCCATCTCGGATGAAGAACTCGGCAACTTGTGGAACTAATCCGTCAATGTAAAAATCTTACCGTCATGTTAAAATCGATCAAACCTCATATCAAAAAAGCAAAAGCTGCTTTTACCCATCATATGCCCTTTACGCCGGATCAACAGGCGATGCTCAAAACCTTAATGTTCGCGGCCTTGCTGGTAACCATCAATTACTGCTTCGGCCAGGACGGCAATTCAGGTATAAATTCCGCAACTACCCAGGTAAAAAGCTATTTCGACAGCGGTTGTAACCTGATGTATGCCATCGGTGCCGTAGTCGGCATTATCGGCGCGATCAAGGTCTTCAATAAGTGGAATGCAGGCGAACCTGATACCAATAAGGTAGCAGCCGCCTGGTTTGGTTCCTGTGTGTTCTTGGTCGTCGTGGCAACCGTATTAAAATCATTTTTCGGGCTATAAAATCAAAGCTGATGTCAGTTTATCCAATCAATAAGGGGGTATCAAAACCCATTGTCTTTAGGGGCCTCAAAGCGCAATACATCGCTTACCTGGCCATAGGTTTAGTGCTGCTGCTGATCAGCTTTGCTACCCTCTATATCTGCGGGTTAAGCCTTTGGGTTATCCTGCCGCTAATCATGGGTTTGGGTTCAGCTTTATTTTTTACGGTATTCCGGCTTAGTCACCGCTTTGGTGAGCATGGCCTTTCCAAGCACTTCGCCAAAAAAAAACTGCCTGATTACCTCAAATGCAATTCCAGGCAGGTATTTATCAATCTTAAAAAGTAACTAATGGGAATAGAAATCAATAAAATATTGCCCTTAACCAAAGTCGAAAACGGTACGATCCTGTCCGCCTATGGCGACATCACCATTGCCTACGAAGCCGGCCTGCCGGAAATCTTTACGCTATCCGACCGGGATTATGAAGCATACCATCAGGCATGGGTCAAAGCGATCCGCTTATTGCCGCAAGGCAGTATTTTTCATAAACAGGATTGGTTCACCGAAAGCAGCTATAAAGCGGACTTTGAAAAGGCTGGCAAAAGCTTCTTATCCCGTTCAAGTGAACGGTTCTTTAATGAGCGCGAGTGTTTGGAACATCATTGCTATATCTTTTTGACTCAAAAACCGAAGGACAGGAAGTTAGGCAGTTCGGCTTATAGCAACATCCTGCGAAAAAGCATCGTGCCGCAACAAACCGTTAACCCTGAATTATTTAAGGATTTTTTGGACAGTACGGGTCAATTTGAGCGGATAATGAAGGACAGCGGCTTTGTTACGTTAAGCCGTCTGAACGATGAGGACTTGGCGGGGACTTTAGAGTGGGCAGGTGTTATTGAACGTTATTGCTTTTTAGGAGCAGCAGATCAAAAGCCGGTCATCCGGGATATTCATATCAAGGAGGAGATCAGGGTCGGCAAAAACCATTGTGAGATCTATACGCTTTCGGATGCGGAGGACTTACCCGCTTTTTGTGGTCCGCGGATCAATTACGATAAATATTCCACCGACCGCACCAAATTCAGTATTGGTTTTGCTTCGCCCTTAGGCCAGCTACTGCCCTGTAACCATATTTTAAACCAATATATCTTTATGGAGGACGGGCAAAAAACAATCAAACGACTGGAAGCAAAAAAGCTCAGGTTGCAGTCCTTGTCCGGTTACTCCCGCGAAAATGCGATTAGCCGGGACGCGGTTAACGATTTCCTGAACGAGGCTATCGGGCAACAAAGGCTGCCCGTCAAAGCTCATTTTAACGTACTGGCCTGGTCGGATAATGCCGGTAAGGCTAAGGATTTGAAAAATTTGGTGAGTTCAGCTATGGCGCAGATGGATGCTACGGCTAAACAGGAGACGGATGGCGCCGCGCAGATCTGGTTTGCGGGGATGCCGGGTAACGAGGCTGATTTCCCGATGAACGATACGTTTGATACGTTCATCGAGCAGGCGGCCTGTTTTTTTAATCTTGAAAGCAATTACCGTGACAGCATCAGCCCTTTTGGTATCCGTTTAGGCGACCGGCTGACCGGCAAGCCGGTACACGTGGATATTTCCGATGAGCCGATGAAACTGGGTATTACCACGAACAGGTCAAAGTTCATTTTGGGGCCTTCAGGCAGTGGTAAATCGTTCTTCACGAACCATTTGCTGCGATCCTATCATGAACAGGGTGCCCATATCGTGGTGATGGATATTGGCCATAGCTATAAAGGTTTGTGTGAACTGGCAGGCGGTTATTATTTCACCTATGCCGAGAACGATCCGATCCGGTTCAATCCTTTTCATTTGGCTGATGGTGATGTATTGGATACGGAAAAGAAAGAGAGTATTAAGACGCTGCTGCTGGCGCTTTGGAAAAAGGATGATGAGCCTTATACCCGGTCGGAATATGTGGCTATATCCAACGCGCTGACCGGGTATTACGCGCACCTTGACCGCTATCCGGATGTATTCCCTTGTTTCAATACTTTCTATGACTACCTCCTGGAGCATTATCTGCAGGTACTGGAAAACGGCAAGGTCAAAGAGAAAGATTTTGACGTGGCCAATTTTCTGTTCGTCCTCAACCCTTATTACCGGGGTGGTGAGTTTGATTATTTGCTGAACGCGACGGAAAACCTGGAACTGCTGTATGAACGCTTCATTGTATTTGAAATTGACGCGATAAAGGATAATCCCATTTTATTTACGGTGACGACCCTTATCCTGATGCAGATGATCATTTCAAAAATGCGCAGGCTGCCGGGTATCCGAAAGGTGGTGCTGATCGAAGAATGCTGGAAGGCCATTGCCAAGGACGGCATGGCGGAATATATCCGGTATTTGTTTAAAACGATGCGCAAGTTTTATGGCGAACCGATCACGGTGACGCAGGAAGTCGAAGACATTGTTTCCTCACCCATTGTAAAACAGGCGATTATCAATAACAGCGACTGCAAGATATTGCTGGACCAATCGAAATACCAGAACAAGTTCGATCAGATACAGGAACTGCTGGGCCTGACCGATAAGGAAAAGGCGCAGATACTTTCGATGAACCGGGCTAACGATCAGAAGCGCAAGTACAAAGAAGTGTTCATTTCATTGGGCGGGCAATGCTCCAAAGTTTACCGGACAGAGGTTAGCCTAAGCGAATACCTGGCCTATACGACGGAGGAAAGCGAAAAGCTCAAAGTGCAGCAGTATGCTAAAAAGTATGGCAGCATGCAGAAAGGGATCGCGGTGCTGGCCCGGGAACTCAGCAATAACCGCGAAGCGCTCATGAGGACCGATAAAAACAATCAACACCCGAATAAACAAAGCTAAATATGAAAACAGTAATCAAGTTGATGATAAGCGGCATAGCTTTCATAGCTGGCTGCCAAAGCAATCGGGGTGACGCTGCCGGTGATTTTATACCGGGCACGTATGTCAACCAAGCGCAAAGCGAGTTCAGCGTGGCCAATGATACGCTGGTGATCAGCAAAGCGGCCAGCACGGACGATATCTATCTGATCACGCGCAAGACCGGCTACCGGCGCATCGGCGAAGGCAAGCTATGCCCGCTGAAACACGAGGTCAAACACCTGACCGCCAATTGGGACCCGGTAAAGCAGGTACTGCAACTGCTACAGAACGAAACGGCGATCATCTTCCAGCCGGAGCAGCATAAGCTCTTTATCGGCAGTAATGCTTACTGGAAGCTGCACGATTAACTGAAGCGAAGCGCTCATGAGCACCGCTGAAATGCAAATCATGAGCGAATAATTAACAGAATTATTCATTTACAACCATTGCTATACCGCATAAAAGCGGTGTAAAAGGAGAACTATGGTGTCCTCAATCTTAAAAATTATGAAAACCTATATGGTCATTCTGCCGCTATCGTCGGCTACCATACTGGTAACCCTGCCCAAAGGCGCTGATGCGCAGTTTGTGGTCGGTTCGGTGATCTCATCGACCGTGGGCCGGGTGATCCGGGCCGTCGACCTGGAGGTTCAGCGGCTGCAGAACCAAACGATCTGGCTGCAAAACGCGCAAAAGGCGCTGGAAAACCAACTGTCCAAGCTGAAGCTTTCCGAGATATCGGATTGGTCGCAAAAGCAGAAAGACCTGTATGCCGGCTATTACCGGGAACTGGAAACGGTCAAATCCGTTATCGCTTATTACGGGCGTATCAAGGATATGACGGAAAAACAGGCTTCGTTGCTCAGGCAGTATAACCATGCCTGGAACCTGCTCAAATCGGACCAACATTTTTCGGCGGAGGAACTGGCATATATGCAAAAAGTCTATTCCGGTGTTTTACAGGAAAGTGTCAAGAACCTGGATGAGATCTTGGTGGTCATTAATTCCTTTAAAACGCAAATGAGCGATGCGAAGCGGTTGGAACTGATCGATAAGGCCGCTGACCGGGTGGATTCCAATTGCAGCGATCTCCAGGAGTTCAATAACCAGAACTATACGCTTAGTCTCCAACGGGCCAAGAGCGGGAATGAGATAGAAACCTTAAAACGCTATTATGGAATTAACTAAGCGGTATAAGCCGTTTTGCTGCTTGCTGCTTTGCGTTTTTAGCTTTCAGCTAACGCAGGCGCAAACGTTTGCCGAATGGTTTAGCCAAAAGAAAACCCAGCTTAAATATTTAAGACAGCAGATCGCGGCTTTGTCGCAATATGGCAACTATGTGAAGCAGGGTTACCGGATCGCGCAAGGCGGTTGGGGCGATATCGGTAATTGGGTTAAAAGTGAATTTGATTTGCATTCGGCTTATTACTGTTCGTTGAGGACGGTTAACCCGGTCATTAAAAATGACCCCAAAGCCGATGGTATAGTTACTTGCGTGCAATTGATTCCGCAGCAATTTGACCACCTGGACGGGTTAGCGGCATTGGATGGGGATACCCGCGGCTATGTCGGCAGCGTAAAAACGGCGGTACTTGCCGAAACCGACAAAGACCTGGCTGAACTGCAAATGGTCATGTCCGACGGTAAAGCGCAGCTAACGGATGATGCGCGCATCAGGCGGCTGGACGCTATTGATGAACGCGTCCGCGATAAGCTGACTTTTAGTCGCTCATTCTGCAGCGCAGTACGGATGCTGATCGTTCAGCGCAATAATTCGCTAAATGATATGAACACTTTAAAAGGCATATATGGACTTAATTAAGCTAAAAAGTAAAAGCCGGAAGGTAAAAGGTTTCCTTTCGCTTATCATAGGACTGCTACTGATCACTCTAACTGCCACTAAAAGTAAAGCCCAAGTCTCGACCGGTCAGGATATGCAGCAGTTGTTGTACGATATCGAAAAGCTGACGCAGTTCAAATCCATTTTATCTGATATGCGGCAGGGCTATACCATCCTGACCCAGGGCTATGAGCAGGTGAAAAGCTTGTCGCGGGGCAATTTTAACCTGCACGCCGTTTTCCTGGACGGCCTGCTGCTGGTCAACCCCGAAGTGGCGAAGTATGCCAGGGTGGCGGATATTATCGCGGATGAGGCCAGTATTTTGTCCGAATATAAAAAGGCTTATCGCCGCTTCCGGGCTAGCGGCGGTTTTAATACGGATGAACTGGCTTACCTGGCCAGTGTCTATGCGCACCTGACTCAGGCGGCGATCCATGATGTGAACGAACTGGCCGATGTCCTGACCGCGTCCAAACTGCGGATGAGCGATGATGAACGCCTGTCGGCTATCGACCGCGTTTACGCGCGCAGCAGCGATAAACTGTCTTTCCTGCGGGACTTTAACCGGCGTACCGGTATACTGCTGTTGCAACGGCAGCAGGAACAAAACGAGATCGATCACTTAAAATCCCTGTACCCATGAAAAAATTAAACAGGCTATTCAAAAGCTCCCCCTTTAGGGGGCTGGGAGGCTCAGTTTTGCTGTTATTGTTGCCTGCACTATGCTTTGCCCAGGATATCACGTCCAGCCTGAAAGGGATGCAGCCGGTACTGAATAAGGTGTATGATCAGATGATACCCCTATGCGGTAACCTGATCGATGCTGGCCGGGGTATTGCCGGTTTTGCCGCCTTGTGGTATATCGCTTCCCGGGTTTGGAAACAGATCGCGCGGGCCGAGGCTATCGACTTTTATCCGCTGTTACGGCCATTCGCTTTGGGTATGGCCATACTGTTATTTCCGGCTGTTATTGCACTGATGAATGGGATCATGCGGCCTATCGTATCGGCAACCGGGGCGATGGTGACCAATTCGGACAATAGTATCGCTTTACTGCTGAAGCAAAAGGAAGATGCGATTAAGCACAGTTCCGGTTATGAAATGTATGTGGGTGATGATGGCAATGGCGACCGCAGTAAGTGGTATAAGTATACCCATCCTGATGATCCGAACGACCAAAATGAGGGCACTTTTTCGGGTTTGGGTAATGATGTGAAGTTCTGGATGGATAAAATGCAGTATAATTTCAAGAACAATATCAAACAATGGCTGAGCGAGATCCTGCAGGTGCTGTATGCGGCGGCCATCCTTTGTATCAATGTGATCCGCACTTTTTACCTGATCGTACTGGCCATTTTAGGGCCGCTCGTATTTGGCTTCGCGGTGTTCGACGGTTTGCAGCATACGCTGACCCAATGGATCGCCCGGTATATCAATATCTTTTTGTGGCTGCCTATCGCTAATATTTTCGGAAGCATCATCGGGCAGGTACAGCAGGAAATGATCCGGCTGGATATTTCGCAGATCCAAAGCAGCGGGGATACGTTCTTTAGCCAGACGGATCTTTCGTACCTGATATTTCTCTGCATTGGCATTGTCGGTTATTTTTCGGTGCCAGGCGTCGCCAATTATGTCATCCATGCGCATGGCGGTAACGGCTTGCTGAACCGGGTCACCAGCGTGGCGGCAACAACGGTAAGCACTACCATGAATATTGCTTCGGCTGCGGGCCATACCGCCGCAGATACCGCTCGTGCAGGAGCAAAATTGAGCGGAACCGCCGCTGAACGCACGGGGCATGGGGCCTGGAATGTTTTGCATGCCCCGCGCAACTTTTGGGAAGGCTATCACAGCGCCGGAAGCCAGCACCAGAAAGACCGGCTTTCCGGTAAAGACAGTTAACACGATTTATCAACCATTCAATTAAAGTCTCCCCTTCCGGGGAGGTTTAGAGGAGGCTGCGGCTTATGTTTCAACACTTTAAAAATATCGACACCGCATTTAAGCATATCAAGCTGTTCAGCTATTTGCTGATCGCGGCTAACGTGGCAACCATGTGTTTTTGTATTTATAAAAGCTACCAGGTGGTGGACCGGGCGCAGAACCGGGTACATATCCTCTATAACGGCAAGGTGCTGGAAGCGTTGTCAGCCGACCGGAAAACCAACCTGCCGGTAGAGCTGCGCGACCATATCAAGACCTTTCACGAGGACTTTTTTACGCTGGTGCCGGACGATAAACAGATCCAGGCGACCATCACTAAAGCGCTTTACCTGGCCGACGGCAGCGCCAAAACGGCTTATGATAATTTACGGGAGGCCGGTTATTACAATAACCTGGTATCTGCCAATATCAATCAGCAGGTGCAGGTGGACAGCATCCGGCTGGATATGAACAGCTATCCTTATAGCTTCACCTGTTTCGCCACCGAGAAACTGGTCCGGGCGACCAGTACGGTCACGCGCCGGTTGGTGACCCAAGGCAAGGTCAGCGACCTGAAGATAGAGACGGATCAGAACCCGCACGGCTTTCTGATCCAGGGTTGGGAGATCCTGCAAAACCAGGATGAACCCGAAAAAAGTAATCAGCCATGAAGTGAGCTTGCGAGCTCCAGCTGGCCATTTAAAATCAATTAATAGCAGATGAACCTATTCAAAAAACAAAACAAGGGTGGCAGGCAACCAGCGGTTTGGCTGGTTAAGGTCTGCTCGGACATCGAGCGAAGACAACGGAAGGTTGCAGGCTATCTCAGCCGGCGGACGCAGTATTGGAACCGGAGCTCGCGGCTGATTGCGCTGGGCTTGTTTATCCTGCTGTTCGGCGGTTGCTGCCTGCTCTTATGTATCAAAGCATTTATTCACCTATAGCCAATATTTTATGACAACACCAGAAAAAAGAAAACTCATCGTGCTGCTGGTTATGCCGGTTTTTGTGCTGCTGTTTTCCGCCTTGGGCTTTTATGCCCTGGGCGGCGGGAGGGGCGAAAGGCCGGCAGCTATCGCGGCACGGAATCAGGGCATCAACACGGCTTTGCCGGGCGCGAAACTGCAAAAGGACCGGGCGACGGACAAGTTGAGCCTGTATGACCGGGCGCAGCGGGACAGCGCGGCGGTGAGATCACATTCGGCTGCCGGGGCGTTCGCGGCACTGGGCTGGGACACGGCGAAATTCAGCCGGCCGGCCACTCCCGCGGAGGATAACGAGGTTAAAATTCAGCAACGTTTGGCCGCCATTAACCGGCAGATCAGCCAGCCGCCGCAGCCGGTGAAGCCAATCACTGCTGTTGCGGACAATGGGCAAAGCGAACAATTAAAGCAATTGGAAAAATTGCTCAGGCAAAAGCAGGCGGAAGTGAGCGAACCTGATCCGCAAATGGCCCAATTGAGCAGCATGCTGGATAAGATCAGGGATATCCAAAATCCCGCCCTGGTGCAGGAGAAACTGAAGGCGACCGCGGTGGTGCAAAAGCCGGACAGCGCTTTTAAAGCGATACCGGCTACCATCGACGGTAACCAGAAGGTAGCGCCCGGCGGTGTGATCAGGCTGGTCTCGAGCGATACCATGCGCATCAACGGGATGCTGCTGCAAAAAGGGCAATCGCTGTCCGGTCTGTGCACGGTGACTAACCAGCGGCTGTTGCTGGATATCCGGAATGTGCGCCTGGGCACTTCCATTATCCCGGTCAATCTCACCGTGTTTTCGCTGGACGGGATGGCGGGCATTGCGGCGCCGGAAGCGGAACTCGACGAGGCCGCCGGGCAGGGCGTAAACGGCGCGCTGGAAAGTATGCAATTCCTGTCGGCGGACTATTCGCTCGGCACGCAGGCGGCGACGGCGGGAATCTCGACGGCGAAAAGTCTCCTGGGTAAGAAAGTGCGCAAGATCCGGGTAAAGCTGCACGGCGGGCAACCGGTGTTGCTCCGGCTCAACAAAAATTGACATGAACCTGAAAACGCCCTATGCCTCATCGGTCATCAGTATGCTCGAAGAGGCCCAGGATGTCGGCTTTAACTATGTGGTCTGGAGTGAGGGAACGATGCCTGGTTGGCCGGTCATCCCCTCGGATCTTAGCTTCTTCGATACCTATGGTGCCGCACAGGAACACTGGCAGGACCTGACAATTTTCGATGATACACCGGTATGGGAAGAAGCCCCGGTTTACTATTTCAGATCGGTAGAGGTAATGCTGGAGGATATTAAAAAAGCGAATGGTTTAACTAAAGAACAAGATATGAATTACAACAATCTGGAGAATTTAAAAGACGAGCTTTCCAAACTGGGTTTTGGAAAGAAGGTCGCGGAAGACATGCAAAAGCAAATGGAAAAAGGCGCCGGCAGCTTTGAACTGCATGACCGCGTGATGGGCAGTAAAGGGCAGGTCGACCTGACGCTGCATTTCCGGCAGTCGGGCCAGTCCGAGAATTATTACCTGAACAAGTACGATGTGCGCCTGCTGAACGGCAAACCGCTGGCCGAGGGGGAGAAATACCTGGTCATCCGCCCCAACGAAAAGGAACCGGGCAAGAACGATGTCAAATCTTTTGACCAGGTAGAACAGGCCATCAGCTTCTTTAAGGTACAGCATGGGGATGCGCTGCTGGCCGCCGGTAAAGACGCCGGGCATAAAACGGATCTCGCCCGGATGGAGCAAGGCAACGTCAACTACCTGGAAAAAGATTTTGCCCGGACTTACAAGAACCCCGGCATCGGTCAAACCTTTTTTGTGGAGCGCGGGAAAGGTTTTACTGCCGAGCAGGCGGTGAACCTGATCCAGGGGCGGGCGGTTTTTCGTGACGACCTGATCAAATTAGGCGGTGAGCCTTATGCGGCCTGGAACAAACTGGATATGGATAACCAAAAAGACCGTTACCATAATTTCCAAATGCTGCAATACCATGTGCCGACCTACGGGTTTATCCTCAAGGATACGCTGGATAAGTTCCAGATCAAAGAAATGGGCGATGAGCAAAAAGCCGGAAAGCTGATGCGGGAACTGGAGAAAGGCAACCGCCCGCTGGTAACGGTTTTAAAAGGTGACCACGAGCAAAAGCTGTTTATGGAAACTTCGCCACGCTATGGCCAGCTCAATTTCTTCCGCGAGGACGGCAGACCGGAAAAACGCGAACAGTTCCTCAAGCCGGAACACCAGCAGGAGATCAAGCTGGGCAAAGAAAAAGGCCAGGCCAAAGAACAGGAACAGGGTTTGACAGTTTAAGCGGCTTGCTTATCTTTGGCGCCTGAATTATCGAAAAATATTATTATTATCATTATTCATTTTAAACTTAAGAACCATGGACAAAATTGCAGAACTGAAAGCGCTGGTGGAAACTGCCGAAAAAGAAGGCGCAGCGTTTTATGAAAAAAATAACAAAGCGGCCGGTACGCGCCTGCGCAATGCTTTACAGCAGATCAAGGTCGTAGCGAGCGATCTGCGCAAGGACGTAACCGAAAAGAAAAACGCCGCGAAATAATTCCTGCATTCAAACTTAACGAATTGGGGAGGCCCCGCCGGGGAACCGGCGGGGCTTTGTTATTTACTGCAAATTTTATCCAATTTAGCCTAATGTTTTATGTTGAACATACCCGGAAGTTGGTGGGGACGGCTTTGCTGATATGCGTCTGGCGATCACTGAAAGTCCTGACATCTTTTAACCGAAGATTTATCGGCTGAGCAATTAAATGCCGTCGATAAATTATTGTCGGGACCAATTGTTCATTCAGATCTATTTCGTATTGAACGAGATGGCTGGCCTGACGCGTAAATTCTGGGCTAAGGGAGAAAACCTGCCGGTTTATTTTTTTTGGCGGAAGTGCTGCAATTCCAGCAAAAGTGATGTTGTACGCACAGGGATGGAGCCAATATTGCAGTATTACATTTTCGGTCACCAATGATGTACGAGCGGCAAAACTTCGTGTGGGATTTCAAAACACAGGTAGCTGGTCGCATATCGGAACGAACGCGAAAGGCATTCCAAGATCACGGGCGACCATAAATTTCGGCTGGCTTTCCAATACTTTGCCCGAACGGGATTTCAAACAGGTTGTACTTCATGAGTTTGGGCATGCTTTAGGACTGATCCATGAGCATCAAAGTCAGCGCCGGTGGGCAATGGAACAAGCCGTATGTTTATAATAGTTGCCGAATGCAGTTTGTACAGTCATCCGAATGAAACAACCGTATTTTAACAGACAGTGACGGCTTTTCTATTAAGGCATCAAGCACCACGCCAGTAACCGTTGCGGCGTTGCGTCTACTCACAAGATACCATTTACATATAATGGCGTAGCAGGCTTTTTATTATGGAGGAATGTATAATTTATTTTTGTTACCGTCTCTTAGTAAACCTGCTTTTTAACTTCAAAAAGAATTTTTCATAGTAAAAATACGAAAGGCAAGGCACGACGATTAAAAAGCAGAAATTATAAGGATAAGTACTTATCGGGAATATGCCGGTATGAGACAAAAACAATTGTTGCCAAATATAAACGCTGTAAGACAGCACCCCAATAAGAGCAATGATTCTAATGTTGAAGAATTTGAACAGAGGGTCATTGCTCTTATAGATACTATTCTCTATCAAAAAGCCTGTCATTGTAGATATAAATAAGTTGTTAAAAACCGCCCCTGGTGTTGGATAGTGATTAATTTGAACAACAAGTATAATAATCAAAGAAATCGCTGATATTAAAAATCGCCATGGGCCCCAATTAAGATAACCTTTAAACGATAACACAGAAAACAAACAACCTAAACTAATAGCTTGAAATTTTATTAAATAATACGGTAAGGCATAGGCTACGCCATTATTGTATAATAGATCAACTGATTGTAGGTATATAATTATAGGTAGGACAACTAAGATGAAAAGTATAAATGACATAAACACTTTGAAACTTTTCTTCAAGAGAAAAGGAAACATCAAATAGAATTGTTCTTCCAATGAGAGAGACCAAAAATGCCCTAACTCCATGTTAAGATGGGGCTTGTGGAAGTAAGTAAAATTAGCGGCAAATAGTGCAGATGAAAATATATTAGATTTACTAACACCTAATTTAAAAATCGAACTTAGAACAACAATAACAAGTATATATAGATAAGCTACAGGTAATATTCTTAAAGCTCGTCGAATATAAAAGTTTTTTAAAGAAAGCTGTTTGGTTGTGATCTGTTCCTTTATACATAGTGTGGTAATCAAAAAGCCACTTAAAACAAAGAAAATATTTACCCCTAAATATCCTAAAAAAACTGTCGGTTGTAGGAATTTATAATGCCCAGCTATATGCGATATAACTACCATGATTACCGCAATGGCTCGAAGTCCATTAAGTGATGGGTAGATTTTTTGATCTAATACTTCGGGTATTTCTTTGATATCGGAAAATATGTTCAAATATTTAGATAACCTCATTAAAACAGTAATTTCATAACCTAAAGTATGAAATTATTCGGCAACGTTTAAAACCTCTAATAGCATAAAAAAAGTTACAAGTGGTTTTATTTTTGGTTACATGTGGTTGTTGCGATTTTAAATGGGCCGGGCCTATTTAGCGTAGTTGGGGATTCGGCCGTGTCTACTAAACAGGTACCGCAGCTGACCATGCCGAACACACTATGATCAAATATCTTCAAAGTCAAAGTCAGCAGGATAAATTGGTCAGCAATCAACAAGGTACCGGGTTGGTTTCGCTTTATCGTGCTTAAAGTAAAAAATCTTTGTCTGTGACATCGAAGAACTCCAGCTGTGCCGCGTCAACCGTCACCAGAAACTTCGCTTCCTCCATTTCCTCCCAACCTAACTCAAAGCAGTAATACTGAATCCGCCCGTTCGGTAGCCTTTTGCTGCTGGTATGCAGCGTTCGCTGAAAGCCCTGCCGGTATAATTTTTCGAAATCCACGATCCATTCTTCCCGGTCACCGATCGCTTTTTTCAGTAAGGAATAATTCTTTTTCAGCGCCCGGATGACGGCTTTGTGCATATCCTCAAAACCCAGGACTGCTTCTTCCTTTAACCGCTGCCGGGTGGCCCTGGCGCGGCAGCTATCATCGCAGTAACGCCTGTCTGCGCGGCCAAAATTGATCAACTTTCCGCAAGCCAAACAATGGCGATCCGGTACTTCTTTCATCTTCTGTTGGTTGTGTCCCTATAAACGAACGCCGTTCGTTTATAATTGATTGCGTTCCGGTTAATTTTTTTTATAGATCTAATTTTGAGTCAGGAGGTTACTATGAATATAAACATTTTGGCGGAAGAAAAATTTTCCTACTACGACAGGCACTACAAGATAACCGTGAACCGGGCGGTCAACCAAAGCACCTATTTACGGCTGGCCTGCACGGAGAACCGCACGGGTGAGTGGCAAACCCAGACGATGCGCTTTTTTGAAGGCGATATCAAGCGTTTTGTTGAGTCCTTAAATTCTGTGTTTGTCGCGGCGGCTTACCGTGCGGGACCCGATAAATACCAGGGAAACTTGTTCGGGGCTCCCGAAGCCGTTAAGGGGATCAAAAGCTGGGAACCGGAAGCCCGGCCGCGGGAAAAATTGATGGAACAGGGGCGGGAGGCGATGAGCGATGCGGAACTGCTGGCGATGCTGATCGGCGCCGGGCTGCCGGGTGTTACGGCAGTCGATCTGGCGGAACAGGTATTGGGTGTCGCAGGACACGATCTCAAACGGTTAGCTGCCCTGACAGCGGAAGACCTGATGGCTATCCGGGGGATCGGCCATGCGCGGGCGCTGTCGGTTATCTCGGCCATGGAGCTGGCGGTACGGCTGGCCGTGCGCGAACAGCCGCTGCATTTTTTAAAACTGATCAAAGCCTGATGCTGCCCGTATTGTCGCTGATCCGCCGGTTGCCGGTGACATTTGACCGGTTAAGGGCATCGCTGCTGGCCTGGAATAGTATGGGTCACGGGCTATGGCCGGTCCGGTACTGGTCGCCGGCCGAACTCGATGAATTTCTGCAACTGTTGTATGTGGCGGTCGGTGAACGCCTCGTGGCCGCCTTACCACGCCCGGCAGTTTTGTACCGCTGGCAGGTCAACGCTTCGGCTGAAGTGTGCAGCGGTCCAGAATTATTAGGGCTTTTAGGTTCGCTGGCCGCTACTTTAGCGCAGCCCTTAGCTACGGAAGATGAAAGCGATCTGCTTCAACTCACTGAACAAGTTTATTGGTCACTCCTCGGCCTGCTTCATCCCGAGGAACCGGGCGAGGTAAGCGTGGACGAATTGCTGGCCGGTCACTAAGGCCAGCCGTTCCAGCCGCGTCTTTCGTCCGCCGCTTCACGGCAGTAGTGGAAACAGCGCCCGCGCGTCCTCGTTCCTGCGGGGCTGCGGCCGCTATTTCCGCTGTTGTTTAACTCCTCCAATCTTCCCTGGTTTTTCCCCGATGGCTTTTTCGCAAGCAAATTTCTGAACTGCGGGTCCGAATGCCAAGACCGGTGCCCTGCGGTTTGCTGGAAAAAAATCTTCCCTGCCCGCTACGCGGGCGAGATATTTTTTTCCGCAAAGTCTTGTCCTTCTGCCCGCCGTGTTCAGGTGAGGGTGCTTACAAAAAGCCAGCGAGGCGTATGCCGAGCGGTGTAATGAAAAGCATGACGGCTATGGACACACGGAACACAAAAAGCAGGGCGCCACCGGGCAGACGGACAGCACAGACCGCCGACCCTCACAAGGAATGGAATTTAAGATAAGTTTTAAAAAAAATAAAAATCAGAAATCATGAAAACGACAGTAGTTGAAAGCAATAAGGGAAATAATAACAATGGGGTAACCGCAGCTAAAGTAAACGGCCTGCCCATGGGCACCGGGTTTACCGATAAAAAGGAAGAGCCGAAAAAAGAGGAAGCCAAACCCGATGCACCAAAAGTGGAAGAAGCCAAACCGCAGACACCCGCTGAACCCGTCAAAACTGAACCTGCAAATGCGGAGCAGGCACAGCCGCAAGCCGAGTCGAATAAGAAAGAACTGAAAGAAAGCTTTGCGGTACAACAGGCGCAGCGGTTGGAAAATACCGTAAAACTGGTGGAGCAATTGGGTAAGAAGATAGCCCAAAAGAATAAGCTGCAAAACACCATCAGTAATTTGGACAGTTTCACCGTTACCCAAAACGATGAAAAGGACGATATGGCAAGCGACAGCCGTTTTGCCCGTTGTGAACTGGTGATCTCCGATGATGACGGCAACGAGTTTGTAACCAAGAACCCTTTTATTATCGCCTACGTAGCGCAGGAAGTAAAACAATTGTGCATTGATAAACTGGCCGAGGTAGAAGCAAGTATCGTTATCCCCTTGTAAATAAATGGCAATGGCCTGTGTAGGCGTGTACACAGGCCATTTGGCTAAATGGCGAACCATCTAAAAGCTCAACAATGTTAGAACTATTTATTGATTTGACCAACCAAATTTTTTGGCAAGGTTACGCCGAACAACTGGCGACCGACAACCCCGTTGTTTTTCAAATGGAACTGGCGGAATTTATGAACCTCTATAAAGCATAGGCCATGGAAGACACCATATTTCTGCTGGTCAAAGCGACCATACAGACCAGTCACAAAAATGTGCATGAAGCTATTGCCGAAATACAGCACAAGGCAACCTGCACAATTACCAGCACCAAAAAGGTGAAGGTTCACGAGATCAAATTTATGGACTATAAACTCAAAGTATAACATGGAAACACAAAATCAAAATATCATCAAGCCCAAAGTGTGGCAGATTTTAGGTAAAACGATTACCCAATGCAAAACCAGCGCCGAGGCGATACAAGAAGCGGGTTTGGATTTTACCGTATGGAAGCACCCGAATTTACACGCTTTACCGAGCGGTAATAACATTATTTCCGATAACAGTTATTTCACGTTCCGCACCGATACCGAAGCCATTTTGGGCGATAAGGTCGGTTGTGATTACGAGATGGTGCAAAATGTCGATGCGTTCGGCTTTTTCGACAGTATTATCGAAAATTACGGCGGTCTGCATTATGAAAGTGCGGGAAGTTTAGGCTATGGGGCATTAACCTATATTACGGCCAAGCTGCCCGAATACATCAAGGTGGGACGTTCCGACCTGATCGAGCAATATTTGTTCCTGACCTCAACTCATGATGGTACGGGCAGTATGACCATTGCTTTTACGCCCGTAAGGATTTATTGCGCTAATACTTTAAATGCGGCTTTGCAGAATTGCAGTAATTGTATCAAAATACGGCATACTGCCAGCGCAGCCGAAAAATTGAAAAGTGCACATAAACTGTTAGGCCTGACTAACCAGTTAAGCACCGAAATGGAAGCCATTTTTAACCGCTGGTCACGGGTGCGTATCAGCGACCCCGAACTCAAACGCTTGATACAATTGGCGATGGTGCCGAATAAGGAAACTTACGAATTGCTGAAAACGGGTAAGGAAAGCGAATTAAGCAGCCAGTTTAACAACACCGTAAGTGCGGTTTTAGATTATTCCCTGACCAGCCCCAGCCAGCAAGAAGCCACCACCAAAGGCACGTTATTCGGTTTTTACAACAGCGTAACGGGCTATTACCAAAATGTAAAAGGTTACCGGGACAACGAGGCCAAGTTCAAATCCATCATGGGCGGTACAGGTTTACAGCGTAACCAAACCGCTTTTGAATTATGCAATGATTTCGCCAAGCATGGCAACAGTATTTTAAATTAATTAACAGAGGGGCAGCAATGCCCCTTTATGTTTCACCACCAAATTAAAACATCATGAAAACGATAGATCAGTTAACCAACGTAGATAAAGCCAAAGTCATGTTTGACCGGTTTAAAAACGAGATACCCGATTTTTTGGAATATACCCAAAGCATGGCTGAAAGGATCAGCAGGGACAAAGACGAATTAATAGCCAACTGGAACAACCCGTTTTTAAGTTTCCACCAATGGTTAAGCCTGTCCGAGCAAGTTGGGGTAACCGCTAAACGTTATGGCAAGTCATTGGCAAAAAGGAGCAATGTGTTTTCCGAACAGCTTTTTGGCGGCTATGCGGCTATCTTTACCAACCATTGTTTAGAGCAATATGGTTTACAACACGCAAAGTCGCAACGTTTCGCCCGAGCCATCCAATTGTTTTATTTACCTGAAAAACAGGCCAGCCCAACCGATCAGCAATATTTGGTGCTGGAAATGCACGGCGGGGCTGAATATGCAGCCATTTGTACCGATGCGGACGGTAATAATTTAGTGTTTGATAACAGGCCACAGGCGGAGGCCGAAGCCGCCGACTGTCAGGATGGCTTGATAGTCGAACTTTAAATTACATTTAAAGCAACCTGCAAAGCCGCCCAAAATTCCGGGCGGCCCCTTGCGGGGCGCAAAGTCATTTCCATCCTTATAAAAATCATTTACTTTCTCTTATCATATGCAAACTAATCTTGCTTGGATATAAAGTGTTTGTTAATTCCTCAATTACACGGACAATATTTTACGGTAGCAATATAAAATTGTATTTTTATTTTTTATTTAATTTTTCAGTAATTTAAAATACCATTTATATTGTCCTACCTAACACCTGAAAATGAAATTTAGCTATAATTCGCGTATTATAAAGCATTTGGGTTATGAATTAATAACCTCCGACGAAGTAGCTATAACCGAATTAATAAAAAACTCCTACGATGCAAAGGCTACGGTTGTCAATATTCAATTCATATCGTCAATAAGCCTGCTTATCAACACAAAGGGCTTACAACCCATACCGCAAAAAGTGTTGGATATTCTAAACGATATCAAGCCGTTTGGGATTATCATCCTTGAGGATAATGGGAAAGGCATGGACTACGAAAACCTGACCAAGGGTTTTTTTGAAGTCGGCAGTACTTTAAAAGTCGACGAAAAAATTAGCGCTGGTGAAAATGATCCGATCATTTTAGGCGACAAGGGAATTGGAAGGCTTGCGGCCCAACGGATCAGTCCCGTTCTTTTAGTCGAGACAAAGGTTGGGGGCAAAGCAGACATTAATGTCGTGCAAGTTGAATGGGAAGACTTTTTCAAATCAAAAGAGGCCGATGCCCCGGAGTTTACGATACCAACGGAGTTGAAGAATTCCTACACCAGGTTATGGTTGCTGGGTAACGCAAGCCGTCCTTTAATATTTAACAAATTTTTCGATGAGAAGGAGATACACGATTACGATATATTTAACAACCCGGTAAATAATCTCGGCAAAAAGCTATTTGTAAATGACGAGTTGCACGCGGCTCTCGGATTTCTTTACTCCCCATTCGAAGATAACAAAAGTTTGCTGGCGTTAAACCTTTCCTATAACAACCGGCAAATCATATTCGAGTTCAATCAAAAAGCTATAGACATTGCGGAATCCGTTCACGTCTTGCAGTCCAAGGTTTTGTACGATGGAGACAAGCCCGTTGATCTTGAAATTACCTTGACCATGAAAATCCGGCCGTGGTTTTTGGAAAGGATACATTTTGCCGAATTAGGCAAAGTGTTATACCAGGATTGGAAGAGACCGCACGAATACTACTCGTCATTAATGGAAAAGTATCATGATTACTATAATAAAAGCCTTAAGGAGGTGTTTACCCTGTCAAGCGTGTTTGATAAGTGGAACAAAAAACACAATAACAACCTTTCCGATGAGTTTGTAGAGGCGATGTTAAAGCTTTCGCCAATAGAGGGAAGGATTTATTCATTCAAAAGGGATAAATCACTCATCTCAATGGCTATCGCCTCAGCAATAGATAATCAGGTTATTGATAAGAATTCCGAAGGGATTAAGACTGACTTCAGCTCTTTTTTGTCCACTAATAACGGTATAAAGCTTTACCGGAATTCGTTTCGTATTGGTACAATTGGAAATAAGGATAATGACTGGCTTAAACTTCAGCAAAAAAGGACGACAGGTCAGCAATTTTACCGTTTTGAGTTGGGGAATGTCATCGGCTTTATAAAAATCAATGATAAAAAGCAACAATACATTTATGAAACGAGTTCCCGCGAGGATTTAAATGACAATGTGTATGTGCACTCGCTACAAGTTTCCTTAAGTGAAATCATAGAAATATTCTCCCCCGGGTTTAATAAAAGAGCCGTCGAGATAACTAAATTCATTCTTGAAAATGAAAAGCTTATCCCTGAAAATAATACCGATGAGATAGAAGACGAGGTAAATAAATCAAGATTAATTGTCGAGGCCGCTAAAAGGAATATGCAGGCGATCAAGGCGGCGATCAATGCGATCAAGGGTAATATTGGCCTTGACAGCGATAGCAAAATTAGCGCCGTTCAAAAGGTCTTTTCGGAACTGGAGCCGATAGCGCTCAACTTTGAACAGAACATAGAGGATACCAACCGCTCTTTCCTGAGTGCCAATACTTTGTTGGAGGTTGCGAGGCAGCAACAAATTCGGATTAAAACGGAAGCTTACAACAATTACAAATTGATGGCGAACGGGTTAGTGACCGAAGTAATCACCCATGAGTTGCATTCACTATTAACCTACTCGGAAGACGAGGAAAATACATTCGATGAGCATTTTAAGGCATTGCAACAACATTTGCTTGACAATGGGTTATATGACTTGAATAACGATCATTTGATCCCGGTTCAAAAAAAGTTCAAGCACCTGTATTCAAGGATGGGGGATCTAAATAAATTCTACTCTTTTCTTGAGCGGACCTTTATTTACAAAGGCAACAGCGAAGATTTTGTCCCAGTAAACCTTGCCGATGAATTGAAAGGTATTTTTGACAGGTTTAAATTCCGGCTCGTCAAACATAAGATTGATATTGACGTCTTATCGGTTTCAAATCTTTGGGAGGTACCAAAAGGGTCGTTGATGCACGTGTTCTATAATTTGATTGATAACTCCATTTATTGGATAGACCGCCGTCAAAACCTGGCTAAAACAAATTCAACCTATGCCACTGCTGAAAAGGATTGCATTAAGGTCAGGACGGTCAACGCCAATACGGTACAATATTTTGACACGGGTACGGGCGTTTTGGAAAAATATCAACACACCCTGTTTAACGAAATGGAATCCGGCAAGGAAAATGGCCGTGGCATGGGCCTTTATATTGTCCGTCAGTTCCTCAAGTCCTTCGGTGGGGAGATCGAGCTTCTGGATGCCCTGAATGTGCACGGAAACCGGTACATTTTTGAAATAAGGATGAAAAATAATACAGGGGAGGATGATGAGTAAGCTTCCCCAACTAATGCAGGGTTTGAAGGCCTTTACCGTCGTTATTATCGAAAACGCGCTGCAATACGAGACCGATCCGGAAATTATCCTTGGCAAATTTTCCCTGAAAAAGTGCAACCGGGATAAAATTTATTCAGCGATTAAAAAACTGGGGCACGTCGAGTGCGCCGGCCAGCTTGAAGGATTTTACGTGGCTTTTGAGAAGTCAGCCAGGAAACCGGATATCGAAAGCAAAGGCGCAGAGAACTTTTTCAAACACTATATCAACAAAGACTGCGGGTTGACTGATTTAAATGTGGACGGGGTTATAACATGTTTAGGCGATGCGCTAGCATTGGACGACTCGAATGTATTGAAATCGGCGCTGCTGAAGCATGGCATTTACAGCATCGAAGAGGCCGGCTATAATGAAATTATAAAAGAGGTTCACGAAGTAAATGAAAGTGAGATATTATTTTATACAACCGATCCGCCGGCACACGCGGTTGATGATTTCTTTTTAGAAATAGATGAAACCTGCCTGCAGACAGGCAGTGAATTTTGCCTGGCAATCGTGGATAAACAATTAGGCACGGGAGGCGCAGGCGAGGAAGGGAAGGTTTTCATTGCCGATGAAATTATCCCTAAGAACAAAAAATCGGATAAAAAAATAATTTGCTGCCTTTACACAAGCTCGCCGGTTGAAATTATCCCCAATAAATTCGAGGAATATTTTTTACAGGAAATTGGTAAAACCGACCCTGAAAAAGATGATAAAATGGTTAAAGCCATTGCCAGGGCAAGTTATGCTCAAGTATTTAATAAGATAATGAACAGAAGGCAACTAAGCGCTACCAATGCTTTAAACCTCGTTTTACGGAATCAAAAAAATATTAAATACATTATCAAGGAGGCTCTTAACGAAGGTATTCCCGGCTACGAGGCAATTAAATATTGGTTTGATCTTGCGGAGAACCAGCAATTCGATGCTCTGGAAGTTGAGGATATCAAATTTATCGCGGGCATAACTAACTTTTTCGACACTGAATTTTTGGAAGACAGTGCGCAATTGGGTGAAATTACGAATGAATTAAAAGAGTTGAACTCTTTCGAACTTTTTGATTTTAGCGTAAATACAAAACATCAGCCTTTAGCCCCCGGTGATATCTGGAAATCAGCTAACGGAGAACATTTTATTCTGATGGGGCAACTATGCGATACGCTGATAAGGAACAACAATACACGTAAGGCTAAAATCGGCGAGTTGTTAAAACTGAGAGTTGAGGAACTTCAAGTAGGCGGCTCTAAATTCAAAATCAGGGTGGAGGATGAAGTTAAAACAATACTGATCCAAAATTTCAAGTTGGCTGATGGAACATTTAAACGTATAGACATCGATGTTTCAACGCCGGAGGCCGAGTTTGCGGACTTGCTGGTCTTGGACTTATGCATGTTTAATGATGAAGGGAAATGTTTTTTGGATTTAAAGAAGGAACCCAGAAGTGATATCTTTAACCTGCTCCCCAAAAACATTGAAAGTTACTATAGGGATTTGGTTACTTTTTTTTCAGGTATAGTGCCGTTAATAACGCAACAAAATCAAGAGCTGTTATCCCTCGTAAATGAAGCCGTGAAATTTTCAAGAACGCATTTTGTTGTTAGAGAGCCTGAAATAATTGATTTTGGGTTGCAGCGCGTTGGCCGCCTGAAAGGACGTTTTTTCGACTCGGTTTATAACAATTACTTAAACAACAAAGGACGGGTAGACTTAAACCTGATAGATAATTATAAGGAACAGATATCAATCGTAAAGTTGAAATGTATTTACTGGGGGGATACTGGCAGTTTAGTAGAGGTAGAGAATGTTAATTTATGGGCAAAAGATGGGATCATCTGTTTCGTCAAGGACGATCTGATGAAAATGATCCCAAGTCAGTTCATTTCGTTACTGTCATTATGCCCCAATATATTAATTATTACCAATCAAGCAACGGAATATGAATTATCACATGAAGAGGACGGCGGTTATAAACTGGCTTTCAAGTATTTTTTTGGTGATAAAAAGTTTATAGCGAAAGATAAATTTAGTTATAACGTTCTTTTCAATGAGCAGAAGCCGGTTTCGAATCCTTATTTTAAAGTTGAGGGAGACGAAACACAATACACCTTTATGGACGAGGGCAATGTTCACGCGCGTAACCCGCTTTCTATTGAGCAGTTAAAAGCCGGTGTAACTGTATTTGAAAAAAAGGCGGTTTTAAAAATAGTAAATGGAATTTTAATCAGAACGGATCTTGAAGAGCAAAATTGATATTATATCCCTGTTTTCAGGCGGAGGCTTTCTTGATCTGGGTTTTATGAACCAAGGATTTCAAGTAAATGCTGCCGTAGAATTTCACGAGGCATTTGTAAATTCCTATAACCATGGCGTAAAAGCTTATGTAAAAAGATCTCAAAAAGAAGTTTACAAGGATGGGATCATCAGCCATGTAGATATTTCCGGGCCTTTGGATGCAACTGATCCGGCCGTACAAAATAAGCTAGTAGCAGATTTTCGCGAAGTTGCAGGAATAATAGGTGGGCCACCATGCCAGGATTTCAGTGTAGGAGGCAAGAATTTAGGGACAGAAGGAAAACGTGGTAAGCTTATTTATACTTACCGGGATATTGTAAAACAGATAAACCCCTTATTTATATTTTTTGAAAATGTTGCCGGATTGTACCGGACAAAGACACATCAAAACGAGTTCTTTAATTTAAAGAACGAGTTGGAGAAAGATTATACATTATGGTATGAGATTATCAATGCCATGGATTATGGTATTCCCCAAGACAGGGCACGGCTTGCACTAGTAGGGTTCAGAAAAGATGTAGTGCAAAAATTGATAGATAATGGTTATAAATTCATTAGCGAACCCTTTGAAGGCCATCATAATGAACTGGTTTTTAAATGGCCAGATAAAAAATTCCAAAATGCTAAAAGAATAAAATGGCCGAAACTTTGGGAGTTTGGTTCAGGGGTGAATGAAGATGAGGTAAATGCAATTCCAGCAAAATATAGACCATTGTTTATTAGTAGCGCATTTGAAGGTCTTGATTCGTCAGTAGCTAACCAAAATGAACATTTTAATCCTTATTCTGATAAGTTTTTACGGATTGGCGAGGGCGATACAACAAGGAAGTCATTTAAAAGATTGCACCGTTACCGGTACAGCCCTACTGTGGCCTACGGCAATAACGAAGTGCATTTGCACCCGACTGAAGCCCGGCGGTTATCAGTCCGGGAAGCCCTGCGCATTCAGAGTGTGCCGGATCAGTATGTGCTTCCGCCAGAAATTAGCTTGACAGATAAATTTAAGCTGATAAGTAATGGAGTGCCTACTAAGAAAGCAGAATTGATTGCAAAAGAAATAAGGAGAACCATAGAAAACTATTTGGCTTTAAAATGACGGACATTTGGTCGAAAGAAAAGCGTAGCGCTGTCATGTCTAAAATCCGGTCAAAAAATACAAAACCGGAGATTCAACTACGTTCTTACCTTCACAGTCAAGGCTTGCGTTTTAGAATAAACAGAAAAGACCTTCCAGGAAAACCGGATATCGTTTTACCGAAATATAAAACCGTGATTTTTGTTCATGGATGTTTTTGGCATTACCATCATTGCAGGGAGGGCAAGATTCCCAAAACGAATACAATATTTTGGGAGGACAAGCTATTAAAAAACGTCAAACGGGACGCGATTAACCAAGAACGCTTGACTGCTGACGGTTGGAAAGTTCTTGTAGTATGGGAATGCGAGCTTGAAGGCAAAGCCAAGTCACAGGAATTTTTAGGTGAACTGCTTAACAAGGTAATCTGTACTTAGTCATATGACGGCAGCGGAAAAATTAAAGTCGCTTATAGATGGTGAATTTGAAGAAGTGCTGTCTGTTATGACCTCGCGAACCTCTTACATGGAACTGCTTGAAGTGATTCGCCAAGTTGAAACGGCATATATTGCTGGCGGATCGCCTACTGATGGTTTTGCGGAACAGAAGTTATTTGAAAGTGTCCGCATGGGTTGGGTAAGACCATTTTCATTTTATTTAAAGCACCTGCCCGCCAACCAGCAGCCACTTACTTTTGCATCAAAGTTGGAAGGTAAAATTTGGGCACTTAATCTGTTACAAGAAACGGGAAACCTTGAGTTGGCAGATCGCTGGGTAACCGCTGAGAAAGCTGGCCTTGTTGAAATAATTGAAGTTGAAGAATATAAATTTAAGGTAAATCCTCTTCACGGGATTATTGAAAAAGAGCATTACGACAGGGAAAGCATAGATTATGTGAATAGTCAGATAAAGAAAAACAACCAGAACGCTTACCAACGTCATACTGCTAAATTCAAAGCCATAGAAAAGCAGATGTTAACGACACTTCAAGTTGTTGACGATACATTTATACAGTATGAAACCACACCTGATATTGACCGCTACTATTCCCGGTTAGGATATTTTTACTTGTCAAATAACCTCGTCTTTGAAGATTTTGGAGGCGATGATCTGTTCGGTGGCGTACCATATAGTCTTTATCTTAAAGTTGTTGAAGAAGTGAACGGTGTTGCTTTGAAACATATTGAATATTGCAAGCTCGCGGTCAAGAGAAATGCAAAGGTGGATTTTTTTAATATACTTCCTTACAGCTTTTACGAGGATAAAACATTGCAGGATTTTTCACGGTATCTAAATATACCATTACCGGAAGTCAGCCAGGTATTTAGCTGTTTGACCTTGGATACTGCCAATGTAACTTTTCACGAGTCTTTAAGCGGTAATATTTTAGCACCTTATGTAAGAACAGGTTACAACCAATTGACAAGAACATTCTTTGGTGCTTGGGAAGGTGGTATTGATTTCTTGAAAAGAGAATTGAAGCGACGGTATGAGAAAGACTATTTTAATGCCGTCAACAGGCGCGAAGCACGTTTCCGTAATGACATCTACCGCTTTTTTAAAGGAAACCGGTTTCTAACAACAACAGAAGAGATAGAAATCAAATTGCCTGGATTACATACGGATATTGACGGAGCTATTTTCGATAAGAAAACAAGGTCGTTGGGACTTTTTCAATTAAAATGGCAAGATATGTTCTTTGCCTCCCTGCAAGAGCGAAGAAGCAGAATAAGCAATTTATATCCTAAAGCAACAGAATGGATAGATAAAATGGAGAAATGGACAGGGTCTTATTCCAAAACCCAGATCATGACCAAATTAAAATTCAACCTGAATGACGACGTGCGCGAATTCGAAAACGTATATCTGTTCGTTGTGACCCGGAATCAGGTTCACTTTACAGGAATAGAGCCAGATGAGCGGGCGGCCTGGGCTACCATGTTTCAATTAATTGAAAGCTATGATTTTTATAAGGTAAAATTGGACGACCCGATAAAAGAGCTTTACCAACAGATAAAAATGGGGCTTCCGTCCAACCGGATAAAAGAAGAGGGATATCCCGAAATGCCTTCATATACAGTCTATCATCAAAAGTTTGAACTACAGTTTTAATGTAATTTGTATATATGGTTGTTTTCGGTAATAATTATTGTGTGTTTTGCGGAAAGTTATCTACGACAAGGGATCATGTGCCTTCAAAATGTCTATTGGAAAAGCCCTTCCCTGATAACCTGTATACTGTAAATTCCTGCGCAAAATGTAACCAGTCATTTTCCATTGACGAAGAATATTTCTTGAATATATTAGTAGAAATATCGTTGAATCCCGTTTTGTTAATAAAAAAAGAATCAGGCAACGTTTATAGAGCACGGCAAAGGTCATCAAAATTGAGGGAAAGAATTACCAATTCATTCGTTGATGGAAAGGATGGACGTAGGTATATTCAACCCGAATATGAAAGGATCAATAAGGTCATTGAAAAAAATGCACTCGGTTTATATATGAAGAAATATAATTTCCGGATGCCATTGAGGGAGTTTAAGTGTACCGGCATCTTTCCTTACAATATTGATGAGATGCGTCCGGCAGATGTGTTTATGTTAACTTATCGCGGAAATTTCCTACCTAAAAAATGGACTGTCATCCAGCCCGATGTGTTTGCTTTTATTGTTGTGCGCGATTGGAGGCGTGGAAATAAATTAACAATGATATTTATTATACACAATACCGTATGGTGTACGATCAACGTTCCATATCCGCATTACCGCAAGCGAAAAGGAAATAGTAACTGGGATCAACTTACATTATTTGATTCAGTTGAATAATATTAGTAATGTATGGAGCTATTCAAGACATTTGCTCACAGCTTGAGAAATATGCCAACCCAAGATAGGTGGAACGGCATTCCCCACCTGACGCTCTGTTTCTCTTAATCCCCCTTCAAATATAAATTCATCCGGAAAACTTTGAAACCGAGCCGCTTCCCTCATAGATATTCTTCGGGGTTCTGAGTAATGAAATTGTATATTGCCGTGACATTCCGCTCTCATCGTATATCCAGGGCGCTCTGCTTTTAAACGCCTGTTACCCTGTTCGCCGCTAATATTTGCCAAACTCCAAACATGGTTGTTGTTTATATTTTTTGGTTCTTTTTCTAAATCTGCGATTGCTTCTTTAGCTGTCATCCAATTTGCAGCACTACGTATAGTATTAGGAGGTACAAATTTTTTCACGTCTTTACGTGTTCCAACGATAAATACTCGCTCTCTTGTTTGAGGTACACCATAATCGGCAGCATTATAAAGCTGATAATTAATTTCATACCCCAATTTCTTGAAATCTCTCAAAACTTGTTTTAAAGATTCTTCATTGTATTTCATCAAAAGCCCTTTTACGTTTTCCGCTACAAAAACTTTTGGCTTTAATCGATCAATTGTCTCAACCATCGCCTTGTACAACCCACTACGTGCGCCGTTGGCACCCGCTCGTTTGCCGTTTACCGAAATATCTTGGCAAGGAAAACCGCCAATTACCACATCCGCTGTTTGTGGCAAGGTGTCTATTAGATTCCAGATATCACCGCATTGTATTTCTTGCCCCACATTTTTTGAATATGTGGTGCAGGCGGCTTTATTCAGGTCATTGGCCCAAATAATCTCAAATTTATTTTTAGAATATTTCTGTCCGAATATCTCAAAACCTCCTTTAAAGCCAAGATCTAAGCCGCCGCACCCGGAAAATAAGGATACGACCTTATAAGTTTCCGTTGCGGGTTTTTGTGTTGCCTTTAACGTTATTAAGTTGCCTGACAGCGGTTCTGGCTGTAGATCAACTTCAATTAATTCTTCTGTATATCTGGAGGCTTCTTTCACGAACCAATCTTTTAAGGTTTCACCGGACTGCGACAAAGCATCGTAAAGCTTAAGTTTGAGGTCAGGGTTAACCTCAAGTACTATTCTTCCTGATGATTTACTGTAGTTCTTCACTTAACAAAAATAAGGGATAGGTAACATATTATGCGCAATTTGCGCTACTTAATTTTCCACAAGTTAGGCCAAATGCCAATTGCTTAGAAATAATAATAAATTATATTAGCCAAATATTTCAACAGGCCTTACCCGCAATGACCATTATAGAATTTGAAGCAATCTTGACTACTGTCTGCCGAAATCTAACTGACGAATGCCAAGTCAAAGGTATCTACGCTAAATCCGCTGATTTTGAATTGCGTGTACGTGAGGAGTTGAAAAGCTTACTAGCCAAAACAGAAATGAAGGTGGATTTTGACCCCCATCCTTATATTTTTCCGGATATAGTCCTTAATGAATTTGGCATCGAGGTAAAATACACTGCAAATAACACCTGGCGGAGTGTGGCGAATAGTGTATTTGAAAGTACAAGGAGCAATGAGGTAAAACATATTTATCTGCTCTTTGGAAAAATGGGCGGTACCCCGGAGGTGGCCTGGGGAAAATATGAAGACAGCGTGATCCATGTAAGAACCTCACATCTCCCCAGATTTGAGGTAGAAATCAATCCCAAACGTTCTCTTTTCGCAATTATGGGAATATCTTACGAGGAGTTCCTTCAATTGCCGATCATCGAAAAAATGGTTTACATCAGGAAATATGCCAGGGAAAGGTTAAAGGAGGGTGAACGATTATGGTGGCTGGAAGACTCTGCGGATACGCCTCATTCCCTTCCTTTACAGGTTAAGTTGTATATGAAATTGTCGCAGGAGGAAAAGCGTAAACTTCGCGCTGAAGCCTCATTACTCTGCCCGCAAATTGTAAAACCATCCAGGTCAAAAGGAAAATATGATGATGTGGCTATTTATCTACTTACTTATCATGGCGTACTTTGTTCGCAGACAAGAGATTTGTTTAGCGCAGGCAGCGTGGCTTTAAGAGGCAATGAGGAGCGTGGGGGTAACTACCTCGCACGTGCGCTGAAGGACATTGAAAGAGAAATGAGAGAAGCTGCGTTGAGCTTGGAAGATAAATTATTTATAGAGTATTGGGGTAAATCTGTACCACCAGAAAAAAGAATTAGTGAATGGTTGAAAATGGCAGATGAACTTGCTATAATCTGGAAGCCATCTGATAGCTTGTTTCTTTGACTTATATAGATTGCCGAGTTTTAATTTTACCTTAACTAAACAGACCTTAAACCTGTCAAATGAATAGTGAATTAGTATTTCCAATCGGTCGGATATTTGACGATCGGAATGATGATGGTGCGTTGGCCAGGCATCAGGCTGCCAAGTTTTTTATAGCCCCTTATCAACGTGGATATAAATGGGGTGCCGAAGTGAATGAACCCGTCAGTGTGTTGTTGAAAGACCTAAAAGAGGCATTCGATGCCAATAGTAAAGAGTATTATCTGCAATATATCACAACGCAAGAAAATACGTATAGCGGGGTAAAAGTGCTGGAAGTGATTGATGGCCAGCAGCGGTTAACAACACTAACATTACTCTTTACCGTTCTTGCTAATCTAACCGGTAAAGATGAAGTCAATTTTGTTAAACACAAATTACTTTACCAGGTCAGGGAAAAAGTTACTTCATTTTTTGATTGTTTCATTTACGATAATATTGAAAAATTATTCGATTATACTTGGCAAGACTTTATTTCGGAATACCCGGAAAATAATGAGCAGGACATTTATTACCTCTTTCATGCGCTGAAAAGGATGATCGAATTTGCCGGTGAATTTGAGGGAGGTGATGTGCGGTTATTTGAGTTTGCCAGCTTCGTTAGAGATCGGGTGATGATCATACTAAACAATGTGACGGGCAATATTAGCTGTGAAAAGATTTTCAGCAATTTAAATACCAATAAGGTCGAATTAACAAACGTAGAACTGATTAAAGGATTGTTCCTTACCAAAGCTGCCCGTGAAAAGATTGGTGAGCGAGAGCCATCCTACAAAGAAGTCGTTGAAGTCAGAGCTTTGTTAGGAAGGCAGTGGGATGAGATAGCGGCCTGGGCAAATCAAACGGATACCAAAATATTGTTTTTTGAAAAAGGCACTGATCCGGTGTATCAGCTGTTGTTGTTCTTTGGCGGGAAGTATGGTTATAAGCCAGATGACCAGATCAAAACCAAATATGGGCTTTTTAACTATTTTCAATCCCTGATCAAAGCAGATAAATTTTCTGCTGTTTATTTTTTTAAAGACCTTAAGAAAACACAAAGCATCCTCAACAACTGGTTTAATCATGATCCGATCTATAATTCGCTAGGTTTTTTATTTTTTTCCAAGGGAAGCCGGTTCCGCCTTAAAGATTTTATCCTGTTCCTTGAACAACCGTTAGCGGCCGTGGAAAAACATTTGAAATCTTTAGCCTGGGAATTGCTACCGGGAGACATTAACGAATTGGATTATGATGAACACGATAAAGAGATACATGCCTTGCTGCTGGCATTAAGCGTGTTCTTTAGTAAAGACCGTTTTAGTTTTACGGCTTTTTCCGATGGTTTTTGGTCGCTGGAGCATATTTTTCCTCAAACTCCTGAAGATCTTCCGGATGACTTGCAAAAAGAAGATATCGACCTCATTCAGTCTTTAATGATAATTCCCCTGGGGCAAAAGGACAAGCTTATCGTCAAGTTCGGGAAGTTTAATTTAAACTATTATAATTCCCTTAATAAAAAATTAAATAAGACCTCCTGTAGCCTGTCGGCCGAAGAAAAACTTTTACTGTACCAATTTATTAGAACGGATAAGCTAAACCGTATCGGGAATATGGCTTTATTGACCAGGGGTGACAACAGTTCCAACAGTAATGGGATGTTCTTTAAAAAAAGGCATAATATCGTAAGCCGGGTTAGCAAAGGTAGTTTTGTTCCTAAGCATACTTATGATGTGTTCTCCAAGCTAATCAGCGATAAGATGTCAAAAGATATGGCCGTATGGTCTGATATGGACATTGCCGCTCATCAAACCTGGATATTGTCAAAAATCGAAAATCTAAAAAAGACCATCCTTATCTAAAATGAATCACGGACGTTTTACAATCAAAGAATTTTTTTCTTTTCCGCAATTAGAGCAGGTACTTATTCCAGAAATCCAAAGGGATTATGTTTGGAAAAAAGAAAATATTAATAAACTGTTGCTGTCTATCATCGCAGATTTTTCTGCCAAGACAGAAACCGATGCATCAGTTAGCGAAGATCAACTTAAACAGATACCGGCTGCTTTGCGGGAAGAATTTGCCAGGATGATGGCTAAAAAGAAAACCTTCTCCAACATTGGGTTTATTTACGCTTACTTTGATACCGAGCAGTTTGCAAAGTATATGCTGATCGATGGACAGCAGCGTTTGACTTCCGTTTTTCTGATACTACTGCATCTGTATATCAAAGAGAACCGGATCGGGGCATTTAAAAGGATCTACTACCCGAATGACCGTCCTAAAGTTGACTATAAAGTAAGGGAAAATGCCCACGTTTTTCTATTGGATTTTATTGATTACCTGCTAGACAACGGCGAACCTGACAAAGTAAGAGAGCAATACTGGTTCTACAGCAGCTATAAAAACGATACTACGATTAATTCGCTAATCGATAATTATCAGGCCATTGTACTTCTGCTTTCCAATCATCAGTTGTCCGCGGAGTATGTTGAAGACTATGTGGAGTTTTGGTATTTCGACACTAATCAAAGTGCGCAAGGAGAGGATCTCTATCTTTATATGAATAGCCGTGGGGAATCCGTTCAAACCAACGAAAATATAAAGGCTGAACTATTAGAGCATAAGGCTGAGGCAGAAAAACACCAATGGGGCGCCAAATGGGAGGATTGGCAGAATACCTTTTGGCTACATCGCGGCAAGTCCCCAAACGCTGACCGCGGATTTGACGAATTTTTGAAATGGATCAAGATCATCAATAAAGTAAGAAGTGTCCATTATGCCAAAACCATCGATCTGACAGATACCATCAGGGAGATTCGTGATAGTAAAAAGTTTACGACTGAAGGTATCAGCCTGGAAAATATTTCGAGTTATTACCACGCAGTTCAAAAACTGTTGGCTCTAAATCTTGGACGTTATTTCAATTCCGGTTTTTTAAGTGAAGAACCTGGCGTTTTAGTTTATGTACGGCTGCTACCTTTACTGATGTATGCTGAGCGATACCCGAATGCTACCCACTTAGAACTGATCAGGTATGCTCGGTTCTTTTTTAATATTATCCGTTTTGACAATATTTCTAAAAATCCTTACCCTCATATCGGTCAAGTTATTCAGTTGACCCATGATTTTTTAGAGAAAGGCTGTACGGATATTACCGACCTGACGCAATTTAAAGTAGACGGGCTATATGAAAATATTATAACAGGAGAAGAACTTCAAAAACTCTTTTTATACAGCATCAATGTAGCGGGAATTACGCGTGAAGAGCTCGAAGCAGTGTTTTGGGAGGCTGAAGACTTCGCTTTGTGTGACGGGAGAATCAGATTGATGTGGTATTGCATGGATTATAAGCCGTTCAAGAATGAAAATTTTAATAAAAAACAGTTCTCCGATTACTTTAATGCTTTTAAGCTTCTTTTTCAAAAACCTACGGATCAGCTGCGACGGGCTTTACTATCAAAAGGGGATTACAGTATTAAAGATGGCTATTCTACTTCTTTACAATCCGATCGATGGACGTTTGGGTCCAACAACACGAATTGGAAAAATATTTTAAATACAGATGAGCGGGATGATATTTTAAAGGAGTTACTTTCAGATTATTTAGATAAACAAAGTAAAAATGGCTTATTGTCCAACGGCGAAGTCCTTAGTCAGATTATTGATCAATACCTTGCAGAAAACGCCGATCTGCATTGGAGCAGGTATTTCATTTCAGATAAGAGGGTATTGGATTATTGTAAGGATAAGATGATTTGCTTTGGCGACGATTTGCCAGAAAATATTAACTTGCTACAGGGCCAGAAAGCAGTGGAAAATGGTTATATCACTTTAAAGGATTTTCTGAAAAAGAAATAGTAAAAGAATCATCATGAGGTCACAAAGTCTAGTAGATTTTCACAAGAGTGTATCTGAGTTAAATAATCATTTATCTCATACGTTGTTCGTATTTAAGCAATTCAAAATCGACAACCAAACACTGATTGGCTCTAAGCCTAATCTGAGAACTATAGCCGCCTATAAGGAAAATGAAATGGCACCGCAGTTCGATGTGACGTTAAATAAATTGGCTGAAAGCGCAGATGTAACGTTGGATTATATTTTGGATACTTTTTTCGTTTTTATAAATACACGTTTTGAAGTTTATCTGATCGGTCTACAGAATTATGTAAAGGCCAATTTTGATGATATGTTGCCGGAGCCTCCGGATAATCATATTTATGAGAAAGTGTTAGAAAACTTTGGAATTAATCCGGAAGTCCAATTTGGAACTTTGTTTACGAGTACGTTTAGCTACTATAAACTCAGGAGAAATGCCACAATGCACAGGGACAAAAAGAGAAGATACCAAGGATTACTTGAACGTTTGATAAAGGGAACGCCAGACGAAAAATTGGCTGCTAACCAGTTGAGTGGTGCAGCGCTTAATAATGAGTGGCAAAGTTATGTAAAGGGTCAAACCAAGTGTCATGCGGTTCGCAACACGGATTTCACTAATAAAGATCTTACCCGGTTCGGTCTTCCTGAGTTAATTGATGTCTTTAATTTTTACCGTCTTTTCGCTGAATTGATTGACAGTGAGGTCATGGGGAAACAAGACAGGGTTAAGTTGCTTAAGTATTGCCATAAATGTTATAAGGAGTTTTATAATTTTCCAGATGATCTACTATATGAAAGTTTTGCTCCGAAATTTTTACATATTTGTAAATTAAAACTAAATCTCATTCCTGAACAAGATGAGATTAAAAAGTATTTCAAAAAGGACATATAATTCAGATGGTAGAACCCTCCCTTGGTGTTGGTAACCCTAGTACCAAGGAGGGAGGCGCTGGTTCGAGTCCAGCTATGTCCACATGAGGAATTACTTGTCAAATTGCCAAGTTTTCCACACCCAATACAATTAAAATTGATCTAAAGGCAGGTCTAATTTTTAGTTATTGATTTATAACTACTTAGCAACTTCATTGGGTGATTTTCCCATTTGCTTCTGCACCAGCATAATCCGCCCAATTAACTGCGTGATACAAAATTTTCACTTAATTTATGAAATGTATTTTTCACGATACAGAAAACGAAGCCACTTCAATTGAACACATTGTCTCTGAATCCCTCGGAAACAAAAGATACGTAATGAAACGAGGTGCCGTATGCGATGAATGTAATAACAGATTTTCATCTTTTGAGGGAAAAGCATTAAGCAATACCATATTCGTGATGGAACGAGCCAGGCATGGTGTAGTATCGAAGAAGGGGCGAAATGCCAAAGGAAAAATAGGAGAGTTAGAGATTGAGGGTGATACTATGTTTGAGAAACAAAAGATCACTATCAAGGGCCTAAGTGAAGAAAACTTTACCGAATTTGACCGGAATACGGGCATGGGGATATTGTTAGTCAAATCATTCGATCAAAATGAGGTTGCGATGTCACGTTTGCTTTTAAAAATGGCTCTGGAAAGTATTTATACATCCAGAAAAGAAATTTATGAAAAGTACGATTTTAAGGAGTTGAAGGGGTACATGACAAATAGTGCAAATACGGATTGGCCATTTCTAACTACAAGCAAAGAAGTAAAGGAATTCATTAGTGTGCCCCGATACCTCGATAAGCATATTTTAAAACTAAACAAATTAGAGCTAAAATATTGTGAAGTTAACGAACAGACTTTGCTCTTTAAGTTCAAATTTGGTGCTGTGAGCATGATAATAAACCTTTTAAATCGTTCTCAGCAATGGATTAATGAATATTCCGATGCCGACTCGAAATCAAGGCTCTATCCTGAACATTTTAGAAATAAGTTTGGTATTAAATATGATGATTAGGGTTTAGAAGTCTTGCTGGCAAGGAAACACCAGTATATTGACAAATGATAAAATGCAAGTAAAAGGGAATACATCGGGATTTATTCAGTAAACGTAGGATTGACAAAACTTGAAATAACTAAATCATGTTACTCATTTGTAACTTAAAAATCACTAACTGCTTGATTTTCAATGTCACTCCACTTTCTGTCAGAAAGCGGATGAAAAAAGTTATTAACATCTTGATTATCAACGAAATAATACTTATATTCTTTTTTGTTACCCATTTGTAACTCAAAACTTGTAACGCGCTGATAATCATAGACTAAGTACTTTCTGTATCGGTAAGTAGCGGTGCAAAATAGCGATAATCCTTGATGGGCTTTGGTAAACAATATACTAATTATTAATAAGTTATGTTAATTTCTTTTGTCCATATTCTTGGATAATTGGCCCTGTTTTTAAAATTTCTACGGCCGTTTCTGGTGAGCTAATCAAGCAATGTCCACGTACGCTTGGATTGCACTGTTTGTATCACTTGTTGCTCAGCTACCACAATGTTCTCCTTACGTTGGCCAATATATTCCAGCGAGCTTAATTTATTCCACAGAGCCACTATTACGCGGAGGAACTCATCAACAGTTATCATAGATGAATTGATGTCATGATGATTGTAAACAATCTCTATGAGGCGGGCAAGCAGCTCTTCAAAGTTGCCAGGGGTAACATCCTTCCATTCGTAAAAATATTTGAGTAATTCTTCGCGTTCGGCGCCGGGTATACTTTTCACAGTACTGAAAAATATATGCGCCATTTCTGAAAAGCAGGACACCATATATATTGGTGGCTGCTGATGCATCATATTACGGTAGGAGAAATAGATACGGGCAATATACTCCAACATCTTTTCGCATAATATTTTTACGTTTTTGCCAATGGTTGAAATAGATTCCTTTGAAGTTATTTTATCCAGGATACGGAACGATAACAGTTGCAGATTATTCAGTTGATTACTGAAGCTTTCATAATATTTAACCAGTTGCGGATGGCTCAGTACCGATGTGCACGGAGGTATGAAACTGATATCTGTTTGCAGGTTATTACCGTTTTTAATGAATTTACCAACCTCCAGAAAATGTGAGCTTGGGGTGTTTATCTGCGAGGCTGGTATGACGGTAATATTGTACTGTTTATCAACCTCGGGATATCTTAAAGGTATTTCCTCCGGATCAGGATTGCCGCTTGCCACACGCTCAAACGGGTTAACAGTTAGCAATACGTAGTAGGTTTCTGAACTTTCTGTTGCATTATCCTGGCCAAAATAATGGCTAAACAATAACCCAGGACCTGTTCGGGATATATCAATGCGGTGACCTTCTGCGGTTACAGCGCTGCAATGGTTTATTTTGATCTGTATCTGATTAGAAGCCCTTTCCGTGATCTGTATGTCCAGTGCTACGGATTCGTTGGCAACAGGGGGTAATAAACCAAAATTATAGTTATTAAGCTGCAAGGAATTAGAGTCCCTCACTATATCGTGTATGAAATTATCTGTACTGATAAAATGATCGCTGGAAATTTTCATTCCATCTATCCAATTTACGGGCTTGTTTTTTAACGGACTAAGCATATCATGTTTTTAGTATGTAGATGTTATTATAATAATATTACAGGTAAACAGCCTGATCGCCTGTGCGTTCGGGCTCGCTCACAATTTCAGAAACACGTTTGGCATATATTGTGTTTGCTTCAGTAATCTTATTCTCCACAATGTTCAGGTCGGGATCAATAAATCGCCGTTGTTTCCAAAAAGATGGTTTAACATAAAATATCCACTTGTAGCTGTCGGTTTTATTGCTTTTGTAGGCCACAGGCGCAGTAGGGAATTTTAAATTGTAATCATCAATAAATTTCTGGAACCATTGCCCAAAGTTCATATTTGGCGGTGCTTTGGCCTTAACCTTTAAGGGTTCAGGGTCGTCGGTATTTTTGTACAGATCAAGCTCCAGCACCATCAGTTTGTCAAAATTGAGGTGTTCCATGCTGATATCCTCAGGTGTACGGGGATACTGCCATATCTTGTAAATTTCCAGTGGGATACTCATAAACGCAATATATGCCCACCAGAAAATGGGTGGAAGCAAAAATATGAATATGCTGGTGGCCGCCCATAAGCCATATTGCAGATTGTTTAGCCAATCAAAGCCCAGTTTAAAAAGATATATACCCAGCAGACAGGAAATCAGTGTGCAGAAAATAAAGAATCCTTTTTTGTTCAATAGTTCATTTTCGTGATATTTACCTGCCAGCCATACATAAACAGAGCCCAGGGCTAAGTAAATAAGCTGGCAAAACAAGTAACCCCAGGGCATAAACTGCAGGTCAAGAAATCCCAGTAAGCCTGGAATGCCTAAAATAACAGCGGTTAACAGAATAATAACAATAAGGCGTTTATTGCTCAGGAGCTTATTCTTTTTGTTAATTATAGTCATGATTGCCGCAGCAATCACAAAAATGAGAGGGAAGATAAGATAACGTATAAAAAATGATTTAACGTCCATGATATAATTGTATGTTCAGGTCTGTAACGGGCTTAAAAAAATAAATTTGATATAAGTCTAATCAATTACCAATAATTGTGGTTATTGTTTTAAATATTATTTGCAAAAATATTGAAAAATGAAGATCAAAAACCCTAATCTTATCGATACAGATTTTAAAGCCACAGTTATTGCTGCGGAAATTGTTGAGAATGAATTGGTTGGCGCCGATGATATTGTGATATTACCGATAGGCCCGCAGCGGCGTGCATTTACAAAAGAAATTGCTGGGGTTATTGTAAGCCAAACCGATATTACGAATAAACGGATGCTTCAGGTTCAGGTTAACCGTGATGGATTGTATGACATGTTGCCTGAGGGATTATTTCATAAACCACCTGCTTCGAGTTTAATGATCACCGAAGAGGAAATGATTAAGGATATTGTTGACAGGAGGGATGAAGAGAAGCAGACCCGGCGCTTTTTTACACCATTTGAAGCAGAGGTAAATCACCTGAAAATGATCCTTGAGCTTTATGAGAACCGTCTTGACAAGAAAAATGAATATGACGATCTGATCAACATATTTTTAAAGGAGTGGAAAGAATTTGGCTGTTTTACAAACAAACAAATGCTTATATTAATACATGTTTTGCCTGTTATACATGAGCAACGGAATAATCTTGTTTTTATAGGCAAAATATTAACCATGTTGTTTAAAACACCCATGTCGCTCAATTATAAGTTCTCCACCAGTCGTGGGGGAAAAGACCTGGCAAATATGCAGACTTCGTTGGGTAAAGCGGCCCTGGGAATAGACTTTATAGCGGGACAATTGATTGAGCCCGAAGAGGAGTTACATGTTACCGTTGGGCCATTGAGTGCTTCAAAAATGATAGACTTTTTACCCGGCGAGCGATCTGCCATTTGTATGGATGTGTTATTATCATACTTTATACCGATGCAAACCGGGGTGAAGATTAATTTGTTGGCTATGCCCGCTTCAAAAAAAATAATAATCGGGGTAGATCAGGATAATGCCAGGCTTGGGTACACCACTTATTTAGGCAATTAGGAATGTTCCTAATTTTCAATAAAAAGCCGGTAATTATAATTAATAATGCTCCGTGATTCCAGTTTTGACTGAAGCAGACTAAGTAAGGTATCCCATTCGTTTGTTGATAGCTTACTTCCCTCTTGTGGCTTTAAATAAATATCCGTAGTTTTTTTAAAGCCTTCTTTTGGATTTGGAGAAATACTTACGCCTTTAGCAACGCGGACACTTTTTAATTTGCTGCCCAGTTCATATTGGCAAAAATTGGTCAGATCGGCTTGAGTGACAATCCGGTCTTTGGTAGTAAGTCCATATTTATAGGCCTGTATGCGTTCGGCGGCACCGAGACTATTTCTGCCCCCGATAGAGGTGGTCATCAGGCGCAAACTATCCGCTTTTAGCTTTGTAGTTTCGAACTGCTGTAATCGGGAACCCTTTCTGATATTATTAGCGGTATCTGCCAGGGTAGTCCAAAACTGAAGATATAACATACTGGCTTTATTGCTTGGCTTCAGAACAAGATAATTGATCAGTTCATGATTGTCTTTTGCTTGATTTGATTTTTTTTCAATGAGCGAAATGTTTTGCTCGAGTGTTTTTAATGTCGAGTTTAAAAAATCGTTTCCATAAGCAGCAAAAGCAGCTTTTTCGTCTCTGAGTAACTCAAAAAGATACTCGATGATCTGCTGTGCATTCCGGGAGTCAAAACGTTCGGCCCCACCGTTTCTGACAGAGTAACTTCCTTCAAAATTTTGATCCGGCGCGCTATATGGAATCTCATTATAATGAGTATCCAGATCGTCATGTAAGTTTTGAACTGATAAAAAATGATCATAAGCCGAAGGCTTGATAGGAATAATATTATTCATTTCCTTTACCCTGAATTTCTGTTCATGCAGTTTACGGCTCATAACCGGAAAACAATTTAGATGAAGCTGTAATTCGTTGATCACATCTCGCCCAATCATAGCCGGAAAAACAATTTTTATCCATACACAAGGCTTAAGTCGTTTTAGGTCGGTAGATTCAAACCATGTTTCAAAGGATAAGGGATAGCTTTTCTTAAGCAGGTCAAGATCATTTAAGCTATCATCTGCAAGGGATATAAAACGACTTTGATAGTAGGATTTTACATCCCTGGTAATTAAGTTCATAACGTTTTGATCATAAAATACCGGTTTGTTTTCTTCCGTTTCTTCCCCTTCATATATTAACCCCTTCGTTGTATGCAGTTCCTGCTGATCGGTGTAGAGTCTGGTAACAGACAACAGGTTGTAAAAATCATCATTGGCAGTATAACCTGGCCATTCAAAATAGATCCCAGCTCCTTTAAGTGTATCGAGCTTAGCATCAGGTTCAATACCCACCCATAATGTATTATTTTCAATAAAGGATTGCGGTAATGAACTTACAACTAAACTTCTTTGCATATCCGGAGTATGTTCCCAAAGTTGTCTGCCATTAAATGTGTATTTGATCTCCGCTTTAAAAACTTTGTTTTCGCCAATAGGGGTAAAAAAAATATCTAAAGGCCCCGGTGCTGTTTTGCCTGCGTCTGGTGAAACAGGTTTTTTATAAATAAAATGGTTTTTGCTGCTCAAGGTTTCCTTAGTTTCAACCGGCATACCCTTTAGCAGAGCATGGGCCGGAAGCGGGGCTGTAAGATAATCTGAAGCGAGTATTCTTGATATTTTATTTAGTACTCTGTTCTCCAAATTTTTAACATCATTGGAAAGATTAAATAATTCTGAACTGAGCGCTTCGATCAATAATTTAACCAGCGGATCAATATCATTAACATTCGTGGTGTTCCAGAAATCCATGGCGTTCCGGAGCATTCGCCCTTTTATTTCTTCTTTCGATGTGAAAAATAATTTGCTCATGTTTAGGTTTATGCAGATAATGGACTCAAAAATAATGACGTGGAAAAGGTATAATACTCACCGGTTTTATTAAGCTTTCCCTTTATAATGATCTCCACACGTTTCTTTATTTCACTTACATTTCTTAAGGGGTAAAATTTATTGATCTCACTGATATGTACATCGATATCAATATCATAGATCCTTTTTTCAAACTTTTTAATTGAACGGAGTAGTGATTGCCGTAGTTTTTCTTCCCAAATAGTTTCACTTTGTATAAGTTCAAAATCCATATCCCATATCTCACATCCAAACTCGGGATTATAACGATGTTCGCCATACCTGGTAAAAATGATCAACTCTATATATTGTGAAATAGACCCTCCAAGATCCTGTGTTTGCATATCTCGCCCTAAAGTAATGTTTTGGAATTTTAACGGCTTGAAATATAGAGGGTTTGCCATATTAAATATTTGATTTTCACAATGATGATAAAAAAAATTACTTTTTCATAAACATTTCTTTTGAAAAATAGTTGTAGAAATGTTTTAACGGTTAATAAAATATTTATTACACCCTTTATTCTGAGTGATTTATATTGGTAATTAATCATTTTAATTTTAAGTTATCTATAACCTCTTAACAATAATATTACATATATTTAATGAAGCCCATAAATATAATTGACCTAAACCGATCCTATAGGGTTTTTATAATGTATCTGGCAGGGTTATTAATGTTTGCCGTTGTAACGGTTTATTTCTTTTTCTTCACCTCAAGCCATGAGATGGTACTGCTGAATGCCAAAGTGAAGCAAACTGATCAATTAGTAGCTATTCGTAATGACATCAACAATAATTTCGAGGTTATTCTTATGCGAATGCAACAGCTGTCGCAGTATTCAAAAATGAATTCGGAGGAACTAAATAATCAAACTATCCTGCTTAATGATATTCAGGAGAGTAATCAGCATATTCTTGATAAGCTCCAGAGTAACCCTTATCCGCTCAAAAGTTTCGACCTGTACAAAAAATTAAGCAATCATATTGCCACTATTGCCAATGTTAAAGATTCATTATTTACCACCCGTTTCCAGATTGAGAGCCTTCGCTCACAGTTGGAGTCATGTAATAAAATAAACAAATCGGCTGTAAGTAAGCTTAGTGGCCGGTTTTCACATTATTAATATGTCATGTTAAAGTTCAATTTAAAGGAACGAAGAGAAAAATTTCTTTTGTTTTTAGGGATGTTTCTGATAACATCATCTCTACTGTGTACTGCCATATTTTATAATTATGATAATGGTGCAACCATATCGAAAGATGAGTTTGCCAAACGAATAGCTGAAGAGGAAGAGTTTGAAACGCTGGTTACACAAGTTATACCTGCAATTGATACCACTTATACCCATATTGTGAAATTTAACCCGAATGTTCAAGCGCTTTTTTTGGAGAACGATATCAAAAATTCCATCGGTGCTATACATTCATATTATAACCGACGCCCGTATGATAGCCGGTATAAATGTTTTATTCATGCTTCAAAACTGTTTGAGAACCTGTTTTATGATAAACGCGAACTCAGCGGCAATTACAGCGATATAAATCGCCTGGGTAAGCTGCTTGATGATTGTAAGCTATCAACACGGCAGTTGCAGCAAAGCCTTGGTTCCAGCAAATAAATGCAAAACATCATATCACTATAAAAACAAAAACCTTTAAACCAATGAAAGACGATTACAACAGCGGCCGCCCCGTGGATACCAACAGGCAAACCTATGCCTTTTTATATATCATTGTTGGTATACTCATTATTGCCGCATTGATTTTTTTATTTAAAAGCTCATTATTTGATAAAAGAACTGTTAATGCCCGGCTGCTAAAAGATGAGATATTTTTAAACGAAAACCTCGTATACTCAGACAATACAACTAATGCTAAAAGCTGGGTATGGGAGTTTGGTAATGGCGATAAATCAAACCTGCAAAACGGGAGTTATAAATTTAAACACGCCGGAGATTACATTGTACGAATTACTGTTGACGGTACCCTGAAGCAGCAGTTTCCGGTAAATGTTAAAGATACCATTGTTCAGTCTGTTGATACCCTAATGACGATCAACGGGCCTACCCAGGGAATTGTTAATGAACAAATCAGGCTTGAGGCTCAAGGTAATGCCCGGATATACGAATGGTCATTTGGTGAAACCGGCAGAGTTGATGTTAAAGGAGCCACCGCATTATATACCTACCATAATCCCGGTACTTATTTTATAAAATTAAGTACCGATAAAAGCAAACACCCCGTTTATCACCGTATGCTGATATCAAATCCTGATTCGACAGTTAACGCTATTGTAACGCCTGGTGAAGGGGAGCGAAGAGTAATCGACGACATCAGAGCGCATTTGCAAGCCATTGCCAATGGGGCCGATTTTAATACTAATTACTATTACCTCGTTAACAAATATTTCTGCGGTGATGAAAAAGTAACCGTTAACCTGGAAACCAACGGGGATAGTAAGCAAACCGACTTTTACTCATACTGTATGCGTCTTACTTTTGGTGGCGGGGTTAATATTGATGAAGCCCAGGTAACCCTAAGAGCCAAATCAAGCTGCTCAAGTATGCTTACTGTTAAACAACATTCGTCCACCTCGAATGCCGCTCCGAGAAGATCCAAATAATAAACCGCTATCAAATGAACCTAATATATGCACCTATCAAAATGAAAAATATTTTAATAATGTTACTGCTGCTTGGCTGTTTTTCGGTAAATGCGCAGTCGCCTGTATCCATAAGTAAGAAAGTAATAACGCTGCCCGCTGCATTTGAAAAGCCAAATGAGAATACCAATATTTATAACAGCGATGATAAGACCAGTTTACCATGGATAGTTTTCTCTGATCGTGATGAGAATTATACTTACACTTCTCCGGGAGGTACCCTGATCATGAAAAAATTAAAATTCATGGATCCTTTTTATGTAAGCGAAGAAAGAAATGGTTATATAAAACTCATCAAATATCAACCAGGAATGGTACAGGGCCGTAAACTCACTAATAAAAAATCGAGTCAGAGCTATGGCTGGATCAGTAAGTCGAAGGTTTTACTATGGCAGTCGGCATTCATTAATCAGGGCACTTATCCCAGTAAATATATAGCTGTTATCAGCGGTAAAAATCCATTGTTGATGCCCGGCTTTTACTATGATAAAACGGATTCATTGTATGTATTTACCTCGCCTGAGTTGGAACGTAAAAAAACAAAACTGGCATTAAATAATATTGTATATGTTTTCAAAAAGTCGGATGATGGCAAAAAAATGCTGGTTGGTTCTGAAGGACAGCTTGTAGCAGACAGTGCCGCCCGGAGCGTTTACGGCTGGGTAGCGGCCGACGCGTTACATAACTGGGGTAATCGCCTATACATTGGTTCGGCTAAAAATAATACCACTGATGTAGATGATTCAGCTACAACAGCTATTAATCAGGCTATATTGGTTGCTGCTCCGCCAACTACCAGCACTTACTTTAAATTTGATCCCCTCATAACACCGGATGAGCCGGTGCTTCGGAGTTTACCGGTAATTACGGGGAATGTGCTAAATCCTAATGATAAATTAGGGACCGGCCTGGCTGTAGATGTATATGATAAATCGAACAATAGTATTCTTAATGTTAAGGGTAGTCATCTTAAATACCTGGATTACCTGAACATACGAAAAAATATCCATCACATTAATGTTGTTTTTGTTGTTGATGGTGGCAGCACCATGCGTAATTATTTCTCTGGAATAACCAGTACTATCCAATCATTTGAAAATATATTTAATGCTCATATAAAAGGCAACCAGATAACGTATGGGGGGGTAGTATACAGAAATGCGAAGGATTGCCCTTCCGGAGGTATTAATAAATTAAACTTTACTACAGACTACCGGGAGCTGGTAAAGTATTTTGATAAACAAGCATCCGTAACCAATGGCTGCGGTACCACTTTGCAAAACCAGCCGTTATTTGAAGGAATAAATACAGCCCTGGCATTATTTAAAGGGCATACAAACGAAACCAATCTGATTGTACTGATAGGCACAACAGGATCAGCCGACTATAATGCTGATGATATTGCCAATGTAGCCGATCAGATAGCCTCTGCAGATGCCCGCTTATTGGCCATACAGGTATTTAGTGATTATAATCCCATCTATAATGATTTTGTGATACAGGCCAGGCGAATTGTTTCACAATCAGCCATAAAACTCGCCGATCTTAAAAAGCAGCGCATGATCACAGGCGAAGGCTTGAGCAATGTACAGCAGTTTAATACATCGCTTTCTGATTCTATCTCCTTTTATTTAGATTATCCTAAAAACAGCATGATACAGGGTGCTGTGGTTTTTCCACCAAAGGGCGTTGTGAAAACCAATCAGGCCATGCGTTTATCGGTCGACCGTTTGATGCGGGAGACAGATTATGACATCAATACCCAGGTGCATGCGCTGGATAGTGCTTTCAGGTTAACCGGACGGGAAAATCGTTTCGTGCAGCCAGGAGTGATTGCACAGGTAAGCCCTGTTGCGAATGACTTGGGCAATAACATGCCGCATAACGCTTTTAAGTATTTTATTAGTGCTGAGTTACCGACAAATATCGTAAGTCAGCATTCCGGCCAATTACAATATTTGCTGATATTAAATGAACAGGAGTATAACCAGTTAACCGATATACTGTCATTAATGATAGGCGAAAATTTGCAGCAGGATGCTTCTGATTATCGCAAAAAGTTGTTTAAAAATTATGTTGATATCATCCAGAAACGATTAAATCAAAAGATCTCAAAGGGTGATATTAAAGATATGCCGTTGAGCACATACTTTAAAACAGTTACCGGCTTGCCTTTGCCGGGGAAAAATAATTTCCAGAATACCAAAGTGGCCGATTTAAAAGGTGACATGCCTCAGGCACAGTTTGAGGGATACATTAAGTTTTTAGTGCACAGCAGCGAACAAGTTAAGCGCTCGGTGTTGGTTAACCAGCATTTTACATCAAATGGCAAAACTTATTTTTATATAACTCAGGCCAACCTGCAATAGCATGAACATAGTTAATCTCAGCGAATCAGTAAAAACAGCCGTTAGGGTGGCGCAATCACTTGCCAAAGAATATCACCATAAAGAGTTTGGCCCGGCGCACCTGTTAAAAGGGTTAATGCATCAGGAAGTAGGATTGCGTGGTATGCTGCAATCTTTGGGAAAAGATGCAGCTTATGTACAGGATTGGGCCGATGTGCGGATAGAAGAGTATGCACCTGCAATTAGTGTGCCCGACGAAATGCTGGGAAATAATGCCGTTAGGCAGGTATTTGAAGAGGCCGACAACGTACGTATTAAGCTTGGCGTCGATCTGATAGCCCCGGTTTGTGTGCTTATTGCACTGGTTAAACCCAATGTGGGTTTTGATGTGAATCAGCTCAAATCGTTCCCGGTAAAAGAAAAGGAGTTACTAGACATTTACCTAAGCAACGAGGAAATACAGCAAGTGGTGCAAACAACGGGAAATGAAAACGACGGTGGCGGACATACGCCAACAAAGTCAAACAGTGCTTTGCTGAAATATTGTATTGACCGTACCGAGTTGGCCCGGCGCGATAAGATAGACCCCATTATTGGCCGCGAGCGGGAAACCCGCATGGTCATGGAAATACTGAGCCGTCGTACCAAGCCTAATGTAATGATAACCGGTGATGCGGGGGTGGGTAAAACAGCCCTGGTGGATGGTTTTGCTTTGGATATTGTAAATAACCAGGTGCCCAATTCATTAAAGGATGTACAACTGTACGAGCTAGATCTGGGCTCATTAATAGCCGGGGCTTCTTATAAAGGCGAGATTGAAGATCGGCTGAAGAATATTCTTCGGGAGTTAAAGCAGCTGGATAAAGCCATTCTATTTATTGACGAGATCCACACACTGTTAGACAATAAAGGGCCGATAGGTGGTGGTGTAGGTAACTTGCTCAAACCGGAATTAGCCCGGGGCGAAATAACCGTAATAGGCGCTACTACTATTGATGAGTATCGTAAAGTTATTGAGCCCGAACAGGCTTTTAGTCGCCGTTTTGAGGTGTTACAGGTAAATGAGCCGGATACGGCCACTGCCATAAAAATGCTTAAAAAGCTGGTGCCCCGTTATGAGGCACATCATAACCTGAAAGTGGATGCTAATGCGGCAGAAGAGTGCGTGCGTTTGGCGCAGCGCTATCTGAAAGACAGGCGCCTGCCCGACGCCGCTTTTGATCTGCTTGATCGTACCATGGCCGCCATCCGGTTAATGAATGATACTTCGGTTACCTCATTGGCAGAACTGCGTACCCGTTTTGAGGAGCTTAAAAACAGCAAAGACGATTCCGAACTGATAATATCTTATAAATGGTTATACTCTTTGCTCCGTAATAAGATAAGTGCCGTGTTACTGGGCCAACTGGAAGACGAAACCCAGGTGGAAAGCCTGGAAACCCCAGAAGAGTTTAATGCTTATTTTGAAAGAAATATAAGTCAGTTGGAAACTTTGGCTGGTAATAAAACCGAAGTGGTTGATAAGCAGGATATCGCGGCCATTATATCTTATAAAACAGGCATCCCCTTAGGCAAGATACAAGCCCAGGAAAAAGAAAGGCTTTTAAATATGGAAGGCTTTTTAAAGAAACGTGTAGTAGGGCAGGATCAGGCTTTGAAAGCCGTATCGGATGCTATTCTGGAATCGCGGAGTGGTTTAAATAAAAAGGGGCAACCCATCGGTTCGTTCTTTTTACTCGGTCCAACCGGCACAGGTAAAACCGAGCTGGCTAAATCTATCGCGGAGTTTCTGTTCAACGACGAAAAAGCCATGATCCGGTTTGATATGTCGGAGTTTAAAGAAGAGCATTCCGCAGCATTATTATACGGAGCGCCTCCGGGATATGTGGGATACGAAGAAGGCGGCCTCCTGGTAAATAAGATCCGGCAGCAACCGTATTCGGTGGTATTGTTTGATGAGATCGAGAAAGCGCACCCTTCGGTATTCGATATCTTTTTACAGATACTGGACGAAGGACACATGCATGACAGGCTGGGGAAAGAGGGTGATTTTTCAAACGCGTTGATCCTGTTTACCTCCAACATTGGCAGTGAATGGGTAGCAGGCGAGATACAAAAAGGGAACATGCCCACATCATCACAATTAATGGAAGTAATGGGTAAAAATTTTCGTCCGGAGTTTTTAGCCCGCCTGTCTGAAATTGTACCATTTGCACCGATATCCGAAGAAAATGTAGTGCGGATATTTGACATTCAACTCAAAAGCCTGGTTCAGGCACTCGAAAAAATGGGCATCGGTATGCAGATCAGTGATGAGGCCAAGAGCATGTTGGCTTTAAAAGGTTTTACACCCAAATACGGCGCCAGGCAGTTATCTGGCGTGATCCGCAATCAGCTCAGACGACCTATATCGCGATATATTATTTCTGGGGAGTTAAAAAAGGGAAATAGCGTGATCATAAGTAAAAATACAGGTGTTGATGAGCTGTTATGGGATATTAAGTAACTCTTTTTGAAAGAATTAAGACACAGTAAAACAATTTACGAGTAATTACATTATTAATATTTACAATTCTATACTTATCATTTAATTAAGAAATTATGTTTAACTACGAAATAGGAGGAAACGAGAAGAAAGTCGATACCTCAGAAGCATTTAATGATATAGCCCCCAATAAAACATTATTTATCCAAAAACTTACAGATAATGAACCGCTTAGGCCGGAAAAGGTAGAAGGGTTGAAAAATGTGGAAGAGGTATTTGGACATTACAAACCTAAAGTTAATGTAGCGCTTGATAAAATAGACGGATCAAGCATTAACGAAACTTTTCATTTTGCCAACCTGGGCGATTTTGCTCCAAAAAGATTGGTTCAGCAAAGTAATTATCTGCGTAAGCTCAATATTCAGCGCGAAATGTATCAGAATATTATTAAGCAGTTAAAAACAAACAAAACGTTAAAAACAACCCTTGATAATGCCGAAACCAAACAGGCTTTTATTGACGCGCTGAAGGGTATAGTTAAAGAGTTGGAGCAATAATAACCTAAACAAATAAAAATACGATCATGGCAACACCCAACGAGCAGATACTTAATGATCAGTCATCTGGTCAGGCTTATAAACCAAAAGAAAAAGAGGAGCTATCGCTATCATCCAGTCTTGATAAACTTTCACGTGTAGGTGGATTCGATCTATTGGAATCCGCTATTGAAGGCTTACAGAATCTTAATCCCGAACGCAAGGCCCGTAAACAAATATTTTTAACCGACGACGAAAAGAAGGCGGAGCGCGAAGAACTGAAATTAAAGCTTGAGCAATGGATTGAGGCTTTGGAAAATGGAGATTCGGTAAGTAACATTATTGAAAAAAGTACCGAAAACCTGCAAAGTACCGAAGAGAATTTAAACCGGAACCTGCTGAATACGCTACAGGCTACCCGTGAGCTGGAGCAGGCTTATCGCTCGGTTCATTTGTTTTATAAAAATACAGAAGCCGATAAATTGAAAAATGTGGTGGTAATGAATGCTTCGCTTGATCAGTTGAAAGAACTGGACAACCCACGGTTTATTGAGTTTACCGCCAATGAGTTAAAGCAAAATTACGATCGCCTGGATCTGCGTCAAAACTATTCTATACTGGTTATCCCAGGCTACCTGGGTTCTAATAAAGTGGTGGAGCGCTGGTCAAAAATAGCATATGATAACAAGGTAATGCTGGTTACCGATTTTGCCGATCTGGAACAGCCGGATGACGTGTTAGATCTGTTTACCGCAGCTAACCTAACCGGGGGAGATGCCTTTAAATCAAATACTATCATGACCTGTAACTGGCTGGTTGGTCGCGGCAAGGTATCTGAAGCCGGAGAAGAGGATGATCTGTATGTGCCGGGTTCTGCAGCATTGGCCGGTAAAATGTACTATACGTTGATGTCGCAGGTTACAGCAGGGAAAAAACATGGTGCTGTAAACGAGGTTGATGGTGTACGGTTTGACCTGAAGAAAAGCGAGATATCACATCTTGAACGCGTAGGGTTGGTGCCTATGGTTAATGAATACGGTAAAGTGATGGCGTTTTCGGCCAAAACATTGTTTAATGGTGATAATATCGGACTTCAGACATACTCCGTAGTTCGCGTATTTGATTATATCACTAAAGTATTGTTCGACTTTTTGAACCGTCGCGCTTTTGAAAACTGGAACTCCAAAACCGAGCAGGACCTGCGCTCACAAATTGTAAAATTTCTGGATAATATTCAAGGCCCCGATAGATTGATCGAACGTTTTAAGATCATTCGTTTTGAACGTGACGAACAACAGAAAGATCGCATTCATTTGGATATCAATATTATACCTTATTTCCCGGCAAAAAGCTTCGTAGTGAAGCTTGATGGCCAGAAAGGTGATGATGACAGTACTACCTGGGATACCGAATATAAGCAACAATAATAACTACAAAAGAGCCATTTAACATTCGTCAAATGGCTCTTTTGTTTGATGTTAATTTAAGTTCGCTATTAGCTTTATTTATTGTTAAATACTGGCTATGTTTGTAGCCAATGAGGCAACTGTTGATCATTAACGCAGACATTAATAAAGGCGAAAATACGGCCGCATTGATCGGCGCTTATAAAGATGGGGCAGAGGCGGCGCAGAGTGTGGTAAAAGAACTGATTATTGCCGACTTGAAGTTTAATCCTAATAAACAGTTTGCCCCACCCAATACCGTTACGGAGCCTGATCTGCTACAATCTATCAATATGTTAAAGTGGGCAACGCACATCGCTATTTTTTGCCCGGTATATAAAGATTCCATTAATACCCGTATCAAAGGTTTTTTTGACCGCATATTTATGCCAGACCAGGTATTTATAAGTTCTGCAGGACGTCTGGATATTAACTTTAGTGGAAAATCTGCCAGAATAATATCTATACTGGATGAACCGGCCTGGGACGACTGGAAAAAAAATCAACATCCCACTTACCTGGCTATCAAAAAAACTATCCTTGAAAAGCGGCAGATAAAACCCGTACACACCAGTACCATAGGGCATTTATACTCCTTGCAAAACGAATACAGCAAAAAATGGCTGCAAAAATTATATTCGTTTGGCTTAAAGCTTATTTGATAGAAAAATAATATTTAGCAAAACAATAATAATTCTTATTTGTAGTTATAAAGAATACAGAAAAACTGTATTCTTTTAAATTATTAACCTTTAAAATTTATCGTTATGGCTTTCAAAGCAAGATTAAATTTTTCGGGCAAGGATTATGATGTACTTACTTGCTCGTATGCGCTTAACCGCGATGTTGATTCAAAAGGACGCCCTTCCTCTGGCGTTTATGGTGGTACGATCGATATCGAGATCGAATCAACCGAAGACACTTCCATCATCGAGTCGATGGTAAACAACCAGTACAAACCTATTGCAGGTACTTTGCTGATCAAAAAATCTGAAGAAGATGCTAAAATGAAGGAGCTTTCTTTTGAAGATGGTTACATTGTAAAGTATTCTGAGGGGATTGACATTACTGGATCCACTCCAATGAGCCTGAAGTTTGTGATCTCTGCACGTAAGCTTAAATTAGGCAGTGCCGAGCATGTAAATGACTGGCCGGGCAAAAATTAAATTAATTAATTTTTTTTGACCAAATTGAGCTGGTATTTAAACACCAGGACGTTTTTTTAATTTCAAAATTTTAGAATTATGGCTTTCAAAGCAAGAATTAATCTCGGATCAAAAGAATTTGATGTGCTGCAGTGCAGCTTTTCATTAAACAGGGATGTGGACGCAAAAGGCCGTCCATCATCAGGTGTTTATGGTGGTACCATACAGGTTGAGGTTGAATCAACTGAGGATACATCGGTTATCGAATCAATGGTTAATAATCAATACAAACCCATCAACGGAACGATTACCTTCAAAAAATCAGACGAAGACGCTAAAATGAAGGAGTTGACTTTTGAAGAAGGTTACATTATCCAGTATAATGAAGGTATATCTATCATTGGAAACAACCCAATGTCATTAAGCTTTGTTATATCGGCACGCAAGCTAAAAATGGGTAATGCCCAGCACGAAAACGATTGGCCTAAGTAAAAAAGACTAAGCTTATTAACGGAGGGTATAGTTATATCCTCCGTTAATTTTCTTCCCGCACATCAATTATAATCTATAATAAAAACCGTCCCTGGGTTATCTATGTATATTTTATTGGATAGTAAAATTTAATGAAAAGTGTACTCAGTATATGCAAACTTATTATTGTGCTAATAGGCATGAGCTTTTTAGCTGTAATTAGTGCTTGTAACTCACCGATAACAGGCTCAAGCCAGCAAAAGGAGGTGAAGGCTTTAAAAATGATTGACAAAAATACCTTATTAAGTATAGTGGCCGACCTTTCAACAAACATGTCAAAACAACATTGTTCTGTTATGGAAGCAATAGAGGTTTTAAAACCCTATTCGTCGACTTATAAAATTAATATAGAACATATTACCAAACCATTTAACAGCAGTAAGGAATACCTAAGTGTTTATTTTGTAAAAAGTGATAAGGATACTTCAAAAATATTTTTTTGTTCGCTCGTACCCCCACAACCTATTTATAAACAAATTACATTTAATGATTTTAAGAAAAAGTTTGGGGATTGGGAAAAAACACCCTTGAATGCAAGACCTAAAGAAGCTCCTTATATACTTACATCGTTCAGTTATAGAAATGCTCCCAATATATCAATATTGGTTGAAAGCAAAAAACTACCAGAATACAGCGACAATAGCATTGAGCAAATAAAAATTACACCATCGAGATTATGAACATCAATTTTTTAATAAAAATAAAAGAGTTTGATGCTCATGGAGGCCCTGCAACTAAAACGATGGGTGGAGACGGGCATGAAATGACACCCACCACTGCTGGACGATTTGTTATAGCCAGTATTGAAAAACACGTTAGCTATGGTAAATATGCTTTATGGTCTGGAGTGCCTTGGGGTGCGGGTTTAAAATTTATTAATAATGTTACTTATGTTGATGTAAGTAATAAGGGCCTGTGGAAAAGGTTAACCGTTTACAGACCTTTATGGTTAAAAACATACAAAACAGAAGATGCGATTACCAGGGCCATTCTTGATTACTGGGTAACAATAGGGTTTGCCACCTATGCAGGCAATCATGTTGCATTGTATGGTATGCAAACACCCGACAGATGGGTTTTTAATGATTTTGGGCATATATCCGTAAAGTATTTTAGGGATACCAACTATAATGGGGTTTTAGACAAAAATGAAAGTATCCTTGGCGATTTTATACATACCATTCCGAGTAGCGAGGCCATTAGTTATTATAACAGTACGAGACAAACAAATCAATCGAAGTTTGTAGTTGATTTACCCGGCTCACATGGATGTATCCATGTAAAGCCTACTGATGTTGATACCATGATCGGATCGGGCTACTTAAAAAAAGGACAGGTAATAGTTGTACATGGCTATAACGAAAAGGTGATGCCGACAACCATCAAACCAGATAAATACACCAGGAAAGGTTATGAAGCTCATTTTTTTCCTGGCCTGTTTAAGATCGCGATATATAAAATCACCTAAACCGTATATTATATCATAAAATAAAAGCAGATAAAACAACACAAAACCCAAATCAAACCATTGTATAATATATAATATTAAATAAGTTATTTCTGCCTGTAACCACCTAAGCCCAATGGAATTATATACAAAATTATGGAAAAGAAACTATCAGTTGATATAAACATTGAAGGTACTCCAATAACGCACTTCTCAACATTTAGCCTTGATCAGCGTTTTAATGAGCACCATACCTTTCAATTGCGTTTTAATCATGATCAGGTTGAAGAATATAATGCGGTAACCCTGCAAAATTCTAAGGATTTTATCGGCAAAAATATAACCGTACAGTTTGGTGCAGTTGGCGGCAGCGAAAACATTTTTAGCGGGATAGTAACCAGGGTTGAATTATCACAAAGCCACGGCTTTCTTGGTGATATTGTGGTGAGCGGCTTTAGTCCAGGGATATTGATTGACCGTGGACCCGATCTGGGATCATACTTGAATAAGGATCTGAAAACCATTATTCAACTGGCCACACAGGACGCTCCGCAAAATGATTTGAAACTTAATATTAAGCCAACCAACACAACACCCATTGATTATATCATCCAATATCGCGAAAGTGATTACGACTTTATCAATCGCCTGTCGGCAGAGTATCACGAATGGTTTTATTATGACGGTCAGAAATTAAACTTTGGTAAGCCGGATAAACTGGATGAAGTGAACCTTATTTACGGTCGTGACCTGCATAGTTTGCAATATGCAATGCAGATAGCGCCGTTAAAACAGAATAAGTTTGCTTATAACCCAAAGCAAGATGAACTGTTAACTGCCGAACCACAGGGCGTGGCAGGTGGCAATCCGGATGTGGCGCATGCTGTTGAAGCATCAAATAAAGTATATAGTAAGGTTTATAACGGACCTATCGATGTAAGGGTAAACTCCAAAAAAGAGATCAACGATTTTGTAAATAATAAACAAAAAGCGCAGGTATCAGAATTGGTTAATATTATCGGTCACGGTGATAATCCGCAGGTTGGATTGGGTAAAGTACTTAATGTAAGTATGAGTATGCGCGGAAATTCGGGCTTTGAGGTACAGGATTTTGGCAAGTTCCTGGTAACAGGGGTTCATCACCAGGTTGATGGGGTGGGTCACTATCAAAATACTTTTGAAGGGGTAACAGCCGACACAGAACGTATAAAGGTGAATGCGATGATTAAACCCAATCCAGATATGCAACTGGCCGATGTAATTGATAATGCTGATCCCGATGGGCATGGACGTATTAAGGTGAAATTTAAATGGCAATGCCAATCCAATGATGTTACAGAATGGTTAAGGGTGGTTGCACCGGATGCGGGCAGTTCTGATAAAGTAAGCAAGAACCGTGGGTTCGTTTTTATCCCTGAGATCGGCGATCAGGTTTTAGTTGCGTTTGAAGAAGGCAATATCGCCAGGCCTATTATTATCGGCAGTATGTTTAGTGGTAAAACCGGTGGCGGCGGCAGCCAAAGTAATAAAGTTAAGGCGCTCACTACCCGAAGTGGCAATACAGTAATATTAGATGATAGCAATGGCAGTGTTAACGTTAAAGATCCGAGCGGAAATGTGGTAACGCTTAATGGTGATGGAACTGTAACCATTTCTGCGCCCAATACCATTACCCTGGTATCAAAAGATATTAATATTAATGCGGGGAATAGTATAAATATAACCGCCGCACCGGCGAAAGAAGGTGGTGGCGATGGCATAATTAACGTGACGGCTAAAAAATCGATCGGGGTTACTGCGCAGGATGAGGGAATAACCACCAATGCAAAAAAAGATATTTCTTTCACCAGCCAAACAGAGAGTGTAAAACTATCTGCTACGGCAAAAGACGTAACTATGGATGCCCCAGCGGGTAAAATTGCTGCTTCAGGCAAAACTGCCGAGATCACCTCAGTTGATAAAATGAATATCGATGGCGGTAGTTTAGCACATATCATCGCGGCTGATGTTGAAATTAATCAATCCTGATCATGAAATTATCATTTGCAACCGATTTTGAAAGTGCCTGGTATCAGGTTACCTCATCTAATCGTACTATAACCGGTACAAAAGTATTAGAGTTTGTACAGGACAGGTGGGTGCGCGTAAGATTGATAGATCAGGACGAGAAACAGCGTATTTTTGAGTATACTTTGCTTGATCAGCACATGGAAGGATCGGCGTTGATCCACGAGTGGGCGGCCGATATGGAATGGCTGCAATCGCCGGTACAGATCATTACCGACCCCGAGGGAAAATTTATCGGCATCAATAATTTTAACCATTTTATTACCCGATGGAATAATGGTTACCGGGCGAAAATTGCCAATAAATACCAAAATCATGAAGGCATTCATGTACTGCTCTCTGAGACTGAAAAATTACTGCAGGACCCCAAACGGTTTTTGCAAAGCTTTATGGGTTATAGCCATTACCGGTGTTTTTTTCAACCCTTTTACAGAACGTTGGAGGCCGCAGAAAAATATCCGGTGTTGTTTAAAGGTTTTTTTGGCTTGGTTGATCTCCCGTTAATCATTGATGCGCATAACCAACAGACAGGCAATAGGATAAAGATAACCAATAATGCTGCCGTTGACAACGAAAAGTTTGACCGGAGATCTTTTGTCCGAATGATGAAAGACCTGACCAACATGTACGATTTAAAGGTTGATTTACAAACAGAGATGGAGGAAATATACCAGTTTAACAATAGTGTATTGCAAAGCGCCGATCTATATTTACAATTACATGTACCTTCATTTTACACTGTTGCAAGCGCGCATCAATGTAAACGGATTGAGCAAGCCGAGTTGCCGGAGTCAGGCAGCTGGAAAGGAAGTAGTCTTATAAATAATTCGTTAATAGTATAATAAGAAGGAAGTGTTACACCGTCTTAAAGTTATATAAGATGTCAAAGAAATATATCCCGGATAACAGCTGCCTCACTTGCGATAAAGGTTCAAGCCCATGCAGGCTAAAGGTAACTCATCATAACAATACCAAAATATATGGTGAGTATTTGGCCAGTGAAATGGACATGATCCCCGGCGAAAATATTCAGCCAATGGGCAGGTGTTCAGCTACGGGTGGTCCTTGTCAGTTTGAACCGATCTACTGGGATAAAACTAATAAAGGGGTAAAGGTAAATGGTTATAAACTATTATTTGAAGACGCGAACCTGCTTTGTAAAAAGGGAGGTAAAATAAAGGTGGATTTTAATGCGCCCAGCAGAAGCAGCAACGGAGCGTTAACAGGCTTGGGTGCAGGTGTATTTACTTATGGCGATTACACCAATACTTTAGATATATTACAACGGGGCACTATTTACGATGTTGAAAATGGTAAACTGAGTTTGGTGCGCCCTAACAGCGCAAGCGACTACCGCAGGCAAGGTAACTATGGCGAAATGAAAGATAATGTTTACCACAGGCAGCAGGGATACCGCGATGTAAGAAGCGAACACCCGCTAATAAACATTGATAAGCCTACAGCCTCTGGTATAGACGGTGCTTATGCAAAAGGCAATGAGCTTAAAATAACCGATACCAAATATAATACGGCTACTATAGCCAATACCAACAACGGGCGTGAGTTAAGTGCCCGTTGGACCAGGAACCATATTGATAACAACGGGGCTATTAATCCGGCCGATGAAGAGGCATTCGCAAGGGCTAATAATAATGGTACGCTTACACGGGAGGTCACTAAAGTAAGGCCCGATGGGACCATGTCTTCCGAAACTATGAATGACAGAGGCTTTAAGGCTACCAGGGGACAAAGTGAGGCATTGGAGATCCAAACCTCAAGAGCAGGCAACATGATGAATAGTGTCCGCTCGTCCCTGCGCAATTCAAAAGCATTAACGGCGCTTTCTGAATCAAATTTCTCCCAGACAGTGCGCAGCAGTAGATATGCTACCGGAGCTAATGATGGTTTGTTTAAAGCAAGTCAGGCAATTGCCAGATCACCAGCGTTAAGCGTTGCTGGTAAGGTGGCCGGGCGGGGTCTTATCGTTGTTGGTGTTGCTATTGATGCATATAACATATATTCGGCCTACGAAGAAGAAGGTGGCTTTGGTGAAAAAACGAAAGAGGCTGTTGGTGGTGCCGCTGGCGGGCTTGCCGGCGGAATAGCCGGAGCAGAACTGGGTGCTATCATCGGTACCGCTATATGCCCTGGCGTTGGCACGGTTGTAGGGGGAATAGTTGGAGGGGTGATAGGGGGAATTGCCGGTAGTGGCTTGGGCAAAACAATTGCAAGTTGGTTTTAAACATAATAATATAAAAAATGGGTTTTTTTAACAGCATATTTGGAAATTCTAAGGCCGAAACCGCAAAACCGATCAGGGCTCAGTTTAAAGACGAGGCTTTTTTTGATTTAATGATCAAAAAGAAACAGCGTAACCTGGAAATGTATTCGGAAGATAATGAAAAACTTAAGAGTGAAGGCAAACTTAAACCATATAATCACTGGATAATTGCTATGGAATATCTTGATCTCGTGTACATCAATTACTCGATGAACAAAGATATTAGCACATGCTATAACGACTTTTTAAAGGCTACCGATTATTATGGTATAAGCTGGGATGCAGACGCCTTCTATGCCGATATGATCGATATGGTTTCCCTGGGTTATCTGTTAAACATCCCCGACGGAAATTTCAAAAAGATTGTTGATTACATTTCCCAGTCCGATGAAGGATCGAGCTTTGAAGAGTGGAAACCGGATGGTTTGCTTTGGTATATCATCAACGCCAAAAGTTCCACCGAAAAAATACCAGATGACGTGATTTATAAAAATCTGTATAGCGATATATTTGCATTGACCAAACTGCCCAAAAATGAGGCCGAAAAGGCTATGAAAACTTATTTGGAAAACTGGTACAGGCTGCATAAAGATGATCCATGGTACGACGCTCATAAAAAAGAACGCGCATACAGAGGGTATTGGTGCTGGGAGGCCGGTGCCATAACTAAAATAATGGGTCTTGATGATAGCAGCTATAAAGACAACCCGTATTACCCTTATGATATGGTACATTGGAAGGACTAAACATCCCAATCAGCCGTATTTGTCTTAACGAAGAGACTTAAATTTGACATTTATTACAAAAGTAAAACGCCATCGCTTATGTTAAACAAAAATGATAAATTGGCAGAAATTCTTTGAAAAACAAATATTTATATTTAATTTAAAGTTGAATTTACAGTTATTAAAAAGCAGTGCGACATTCGTGATGACAAGTGTGCGGTATATGTGTAACTAAAAGATAATCAAACAAATAGGAGAGTGGGTTCGAATCCCTCCCTCACCGCTGGTTACTTACTCAAAACACATCAGAAGCCTGTAAATCAAACGATTACAGGCTTCTGTTTTTTACCGGAACCAACAAAACTTGTCCGAATTCGCAAAGTTATAGTGAGTTATTCGTGAGTCTTTTTTGCGTGAAAAAAAAGACTCACTGAAAACATTGTAATGATTTGATTTACAATATGTTTACCCACTAAACATCTTGACTTTTATTAGCTGCATTTCGATATTTATTCACTTTTAAAAACTATCGTTATGTTAGAAAAAAGTTTTGGACTATTGTTCTTCTTGAGAAAACCCAGGAATTACACAGACGGCCCCATGCCCCTTTACCTAAGAATCACGGTCGACGGTATCCCGAAAGAACTATCCGTCAAACGGTCGTGGCCTCCCTCCAGATGGGATGCCAAATCCAACCGCGCGTCTGGTACAAAAGAGGATGCCAAACAACTCAATCATTACCTGGACGTATTGCAAAACAAGGCCTACGATGTTCGGAAAGATTTAATTGACCGGGAAAAGTAATCACCTCAACCGCCATTGTTGACAGATTAAGCGGCGAAGAACAACGCAAAAGAACCCTGTTATTTCTGTTTAAAAAACATAATAAAGAGATGGGAGAAATGATAGGCAAAGGTGTGGCAAAAGGCACCTGGACCAATTTCAACACATCCTACAGGCATACAGCCGCCTTTCTGAAATCGGAATATCAGGCAGATGATATCAACATCCTGTCGCTTGACCTGGAATTTATTAAAAAATTATATCACTGGTACCGGACTGTAAAGAGCCTCAACCACAACTCAACGCTGAAAAACATCGCCAATATGAAGAAGATCGTTCTTGACTGCGTTGATAACGGCTGGCTGGTGAAAGACCCGTTCATCAAGTTTGAAGGTACACGGGACGAAACGGAAACGATCTACCTTACAAAAGAAGAATTGCAAGCGATAGCTAATAAAGAAATCGACAGTGAAAGGCTTTCTCGGGTGCGGGACTTATTTATTTTTTGTTGTTTAACGGGTTTGTCTTTTATTGACGTGAAACAGTTAAAAAGGTCTGAAATTAACTTTGATGTTCAGGGAGAACTGCGTATTTATAAAGGCCGCCAAAAAACCGGAACGCCATCCGTCATACCGCTTTTGCCATTAGCCAGAAAAATCCTAAACAAATACGCTAACGACCCCGATTGTATCGTAAAGGATTTGCTATTACCTGTTTTAACCAATCAAAAATACAATGCTTACCTGAAAGAGATCGGAACAATAGCCCATGTAGATAAAGCATTAAGCTCAAAGATAGCGCGTAACACCTTCGCCACCACAGTAACATTGGCAAACAATGTGCCGATGGAATCGATCAGCAAAATGATGGGTCATAAAAGCTTGAGGCAAACCCAACATTATGCGAAAGTTTTAGCAATAAAAGTTAGTGAAGACATGAATTTGTTAAAGCGCAGAATGGACAAGAAAAAATTCATTTCTGACCACCAGATCATTGAATTGCCTGTAGAAAAGGCCCTTAATAAAAAATAACACATGATCCCGGTAGTTGCTGTTTTTTCGTTCGCAACTACCGGTTCACTTGCGAACCGACGTGAAAAGCCCAAGCCACTTTTGCCTTATTATGGCAGTGGAGATTATAACGAAAGAGGACCTTCAGCTATTTAAAGCTGAATTGGTTTGCGAGATCAAACAGCTTCTTGCAAAGGACAACAGTAGGCAGGATGGAGAATGGCTAAGGAGCAGCCAGGTAATGAAAATGCTTCCAATGTCGGCGAATACCCTTCAGGCGTTACGGATCAGCGGTAAACTGAACTTTACGAAAGTGGGCGGCATCTTTTATTATAAGCGGGAAGATGTTCGGCGAATGTTGGAGGGCAACTTATGAAACGCGACCTGGAAAATATCACCGGCTTCTTCCGGCAGGTACAGTCCGACAAACGGTTAAGGCCCGTACACCTCAGCCTTTGTATGGCTTTATGCACTTGCTGGCAATCGGGTAATTATCAAATGCCTTTCAGGGTTACCCGGGAAGGTTTAATGGAGTTGGCGAGGATTGGTTCGACCGCCACCTATCATAAGTGTATCAAAGAGTTGTTGGGTTTCGGCTATATCGATTACAGACCCGACTATAACTATTACAAAGGCAGCCGGGTTTCACTAACATTAATCAAAGTTTAAACGAGACTTCAAAGGCGATATTCTGCAAGCGCCAGCTTGCAGCAAGATCACGGAAGACCACAGAAGCATACTAATCCACACCAACATAGGCATACTCCAGACCCAAGCGGAAGCCCAAAACGTGGAGATGCGGAGCCTCTAACTAATGATTAAATATGGAAAATAGAATTGGAGTAAAAATTACTGCAGGTAATCGGAAAGTGCTTTCCGTAACATTAAATGATATATTAAGTCTACTTAAAATTAGGAGCAATTTAAAATGGGCTATATTAGATATCTATGCAATAGGAGATCTTGGAGAAAATAAATCGATGCTTGCTTTTGAAGAAGAGGTTGGGAATTCAGAAAATGGCATCATCTTTGGATGGAATGATTTAATGGCGTTATCAAGTAAGCTAGAACAGATAATGGAAATTGTTCTGATAGGCAATGAGGATGTTAGTGCTCTGAAAAGATATTTAAGTAATAAAGAAATGTATAATAAATGCAAGTGTACTATTGAATTAATAGATTCCTCTTATTGGTTAATACATTCAACAGAGGATAAATTGATAAAGTATTTAAAGGAGAAACTTCCTGGAGGAGAGTACGTAAACGAGTGATAGCTCGCGGAATTTCCAGTCACAAAACAAAGCATGATTGGTCTACTGAAAGGTATTGCTCATTTGGAACATAGGCAGGTACATGGCCACCATAATGATGCCGACAATGAGGCCTAATACCAGGGTAAAGACAGGCTGCATGACGCTGTTGAGTGTGGCGGTTTTATATTCCACTTCCTTGAGGTACTGGTCAGACAAGCGCCCAAAGAAAACATCCAGTTTGTTGCCTTCCTCAGCGATCTTCAGCTGCATGATCAATTTGGCGGGGTAGATCTTAAATTCACGCAGGCTTTCGTGCAAGGAGCGGCCTCTCAGGATATCGTTTTCTACCTGCCCGAGTGACGATTCGATCGGATAGTAGCCGATCATCTTTTTGCTCAGTGTAATGGCTCTTAGTAAGGGAATGCGGGCGCTCAATAGCAGGCGCATGGAATTACAGAAGCGTGCCAGGTAAACTTTTTGTACCAGATTACCAATGACCGGTAAACGGAGGACCAGCGCGGCGGTGGTTTTCCGGAATCGTTCATGCTTGCGGAAGTACCAAAGCGATCCGCCGCAGATCATGGCCGTCAGCAGAAATGGCAAAAAATAGGCTTGCACCGCTTTGGACAAACCTATGATCTGCTGGGTGATCCAGGGGAGTTCCCCGCCAAACCGCAGGAAAACATCGCCGAACATGGGCACCACAAATTTGAGCATAAAGAATACAGCGCCGAAGGAAGTGCTCATGACAATACAGGGGTAGGTCAGCGCGGATATGACCTTGCGCCGCTGCTGTATTTTGTTCTGATAGAAGTTGGCCAGGTCTTCGAGCACCTCGGTCAGTTGGGCGGTTTCTTCACCGATCTCGAGACTGAAAACCTCATAGGCGGAAAATTTTCCGCTTTGCTGCAGCGCCTGGGAGAAAGGGGCGCCTTTCAGTACTTTGTCCTGGACGCTTTGAAATAGCTGTTTGTCTTTTTCGGTCTCTTGTCCGCTGGTGATCAGTTCGATACTGCTCTTCAGGTCGATACCTGCCCGGAGCAGGGAGCTCAGTTCCAGGTAAAGGGCCTCTTTTTTCTTATCGTTCAGTTCCTTGCTACCGAAACTGATATCTTTATTCATCAGGTCATGAAAGCTGTTTCTCCTGTTTGTGGGGGAGGAAGCGGTGTTTCTTTTGTGCTCGTACCTGCTGAGATCAATGGATGGCATCTGTACTGGGTTGAAAAAGGTTTTCGGAACTGTATAACTTATGGTAATGATACGGAATTTTTTGCTTTTGCAGGAGTACGGTCAATCGCAGATCGTCAATTTTATTATCTGGTCCGGTCGGGCTGCTGTCCGACCGGAGCTCTTCAAAGGCTGTGACCGGAACTGTACTTTGTACATAAAATGTATCAGTCAGTCCCCGGGTTCGGGTAATATAATCCGGCCGGAATTCATAGTCGGTAACCACACTGTCGGCGTGAAAGACCAGGTGCTGGTCTTCCAGGGTAATCAGTCTCGCCTGTATAAAGTCTTTTTTGAGAAGCTTATCCAGCTGCAACACCGTCATCATGTGCTTGTTTTTGGTGTTAAAGGATTGATAAGAACGGCTGATGAGCAGATAGGCTGAATAGGAAAATCCGATCAGGATAGCGGTAACGACCATCACCAGGATGGTTTCCATGATGGTGAAAGCCGGAAGTTTAATGAGCCTCATTTGCATTGCTGATGATTTGCTGTAATTGCGCTAACTGCTGGTGGTTTTCGCCGAATGCGGTCAGCTCAATTTGAATAAGTCCGGTCCCCGATCCGAACGGGCTAACCTTTTGCTCGATTTCGAACTCGTCGACCTGGATATACTGGTTATCTTTGCTGCTGTTTTTAGCGGTTTGATATAAGAGTTCCTGCAAAATGGCCTGTGCCCTGATTTTTCTGACAGAAAGGGATAAACGGGTAACATTGGTGTAGATCATCATCGCGATCCCGAAGACCAATACCATAATCACCATCGCGATGACCGCTTCCATTAGGCTGGAAGCGGATAACCTGCCTCGAAACTTGATTTTTATTTTAGCCATTGCAGTATGTGTTGGGTGGCGCCCGCGGAGGGGCTTAAGGGGCTGCTTAGATAATATCTGGACAAGGTGGTCAGATCGATGCGGGTATTGACCAGGTAGTTTTCGTAAAGAGTGATACTGCTTGCATAAAGAAAACGCGAGGTCATGACCCCGCCCTGAATATTTACCCCTTCCTTTAAAGAAAGAATGCCCTGTGAATATATTTGGCCGGAAACCATGGTGTTTTTGGCCAGGCTGATTATCGGTGGCAGTTTGCCGGTCTGTTTTTCATAAGTAAAGATCAGTCCTTCCACACTGCTGTGCCCACCCAGGCTGATTCTTCCGGGTAGGTCGGTGACGCCAGCCGTGCTTCGGAATAAGGCCAGGCAGGAGGGGTAAGTAAAATGGCAATTGCTGCCTACGCTGAGTGAGTCGGTCGCGTAAAGTTGACAATGACCATGAAAACCGCTTTTAACCTGAATGGATTTCGCCACAACGATGACATCTTGCAGGGAAACCGTACTGTCGATACTCAGCGTAGTATCCGAATATAAGATCAGATTTCCGCTAAAACTTGCGTTTTGCAGGGTGGTTAGATCATCCAGGCGGATCACCCGGGTGGGCAGCCGGAAAGACCGGGTGGTTCCCGCTGAAGGCGCCGGGCGTCGGCCTGTCTCTGAAGGTTGCCGGAAAAGACGCTTGATTAGTTCCAGCCGCGGACCGGCGAGTGGGGGCAGCTGCCGGTCACTGTCAAAGATATGTCCTTTTACCAGCTGTTTATCACCGGTGTAGGACTGATTATCCAGATACGCGGTTTTAACACCTGCTTTCGGAAGACGCGCGTCGCCGCGTATGCTTGTTTTTCCGCTGAGGGAGAGTGGCCGGTCTTCATCGATCAGGTAAACAGACGACCATTTGCTTGAATCGACTTGATTGGCAATACTGAAAACACGCCAAAGCGTATCCCGGTGGCTAAAGGTTTTGATGACACCGATGTCAAATATACCCCAGGGATACTTCTGAAGGATAATGGAATCTGTCGGGTTCCCGGACAGGGAAAGAGCCTGTGGTTCCCGGTAGCTGCTGTCACTATTGTTCAGCAGGATCTGAATGCCGGAATTGCAATTATTCATCAGGCGGTCATATTGAAAATGAAGCTGGTATTGCGCCCGGTAAAAATAAGCCGCGCTGATCAGCGCGGAACAAATGAGGCTTATAACCAACGCGATGATGATCACCATATACAGGGAAGACGCTTTGAGCATAGCTGAACGTTAAGCCGCAGGTTTCACCGCGGATGCTTTCTTTTTTTGGAACAGATGCAGCCGTTTCAGGATATTTCCTTTTCCCGGTGGCATGACCTTCCCCTTTTTATACCGCAGTGTTTTAATGGAGTCCGTTCCCATATGAAAGGTAACGGGGCCATCCAGCAGATCATGTTTGTAATACCCTGAGGTGCTGGCTTTGCCATCTGCGGTGTACCATTGAAAGGGTCCGTTTTGTTCACCGCGGACCCAGGTGACCAGACGGCTCATTTTTCCGGTCTCGTTCCATTCTTTCCAGATACCGTCCTTCAGTCCCTCCGCGAAGGTTCCCTGAGTCCGGAGATTTTTATTGAGAAAGTATTCTTCATAAACGCCGTGGAGCAGATGCCCGCTGTAACCACCCTGCGTTTGATGGATTCCGCCGCTTCCGTACCAATAATACAGTCGATCGGGATTGGCTTTTGGTGTGGCGGAAATGGCTAAGATCCCGGTGCGTACCATCCTGTCCGTATCGTTAATCCGGATCTGGCTGGTGCCATATCCGGGTATCTGCTGCGCCCGTCCTAAGGCAGAACATAAGAGTAGTAAAATGAGGAGGAGGTGTTTCATAATGCGGCCGGATTGATCTGTATAAATTTATGGTGCCCCTGATATTCGACGCTAACGGAATCACGGAGGTTCCGCAGCAGTTTGACCGCTCCCGAACGCTCACCTTCGGCGAGCATGACCGGTTTGCCGTTAACCATCATAATGGCGATCAGCTTTTTTGATCCGGGATTGCGGATAAAGCCCCGGTAGCTGATCATATCCCAGTTGATCAGGGGTTTGGCAGCGGGCCGGGAGACGTTGACACTCGAAAGTACCAGTTTTTTTACAGGTATACTGCCCGCCGTATCCCGGAGCTTGATCTGCCCGAAGGGATCCCGGTATCCGGTATGCAGATGCGCCGTGTCGCTCGTGAGCGCGCGATCATTATAGGTCTCACGGGGTTTTGCTTGTGGAGGAGGAAGGTCGCTGTCGCCATTCAGGGCGGCAACGACGCGGTAAATGATCGATCCCCAAATGATCACGACCAACAGTCCCAGCAGATAATTTATCTTTTTATTTTTCATCCCTGCTATTGTAGTGTGAAACTCCTGAGCTCGCTGGTTTTTCCTTCATTCCCGATCGCATCAAGGGCGCTGACCTGCCAGTAGATCCGCTCGCCGCTGTTACCGAGATTAAAGGAATAGCTGGTCGCGGTTAAGGACAAAGGAAAAGTGCTGCTATACAGGGTACTTTGGTCGCTTTTATATACATATAGTTTGTAACTCGCCGCTGAGTTCGTTTTATTCCAGGATAACGTGACCGGTTTGCTCAGGGTGGTATTGTCCTGGGGTTGGACAAGGGTAACCGTAGCCGGCGGGGTGGAGTCATAGCTCAGTTGGTTAATAACCGACCATTTAGACTGACTGGAATCGTTTTCCGCTCTGATACGCCACTGATAAACCTGGTCCCTGGGCAGCTGGAAGGAGAATTGCTGCGCCGGAGTTAACTGATCCTTGACCAGGACGCTTTCATCCGCAAAATTGTTGGTATCGATCTGCAGGTGATACCGGGTTGCCTTATACAGGCTGCCCCATTTGAAAATAACGGTGCTCTGGGTAGTCGCCGCGTTATTCGCAGGGGAGGACAGGACGGGTGTCTGGTTGGTTAGAGAGGATGCCAGGATGGTAAGGTTCCTGGGGTCGGTATATCCGGTCTGTGTGCTGCCGTTTTCCGCCCTGACCCGCCACTGGTAGGATCCGGGATCCAGGGTCTGTAAAAATTTAGTGCTATGGATCAGGGTGTCCAGCACCAGGCTGCCAATGGAGTCAAATTTAGGGGAGACGATTTGGAGACGGTAGGACGAAGCGTCTTCTACACCATCCCACCAGAACGTTACGCCGTAGCTCGTACTTTGATAATTATCGACAGGCGCGTTGAGCTTGACCGTCCTTTTACTGATAGATGGTTCAATAAACTCTTTGCAGGAAGGCAGGGTTTCCGTAAGTAAAAGCAGAAGGAATAAGCAAGTGGATAAGTATTTAAGTTTCATTCGCCGACGAATTATTAATCGCATTCAAAAATAATATATACATAGGTAATAAGCTAACGTTAAAAATGTTACCCGCAAAGGTCATTTGCTGATCTCCAACAAGATCTCCAGAACCGGTCCTGATACAGAAGCAACGTTCTTTCGGTCTGTTCGGTAGACGACAGACCGGGGAAGGCCAATACCTTTGGCGGATTCCAATGCATACAGGAAGCGGTTCAGTGAAAAAAAATCTCCGGCAAAACGAAGCTTTTGCAGGATGGCGCGGTCCGTATGAAAGATATCCTGCTCAGCGGGTACACCGGTTAACCGGACATGCTGTTTTTCCGCCAGTATGGCGATCTCACTCAGGGTGTTACTCCGAAATAAAGCGGTATCCGACCGGTAAAGCGCTAATGCCCGTTCCAGGTTCCTCGATTTACGCTCCATATAGCCAGGCTGATAACTCAGGTCATTGGTCGCGGCCAATTCCTGATTCAACTGGCGGTAAAAGTGCCACTCATCCAGGGTTTTGGAGAATGCCAACTGGTAAGAAATAAAAAATAAGAGCACGGCACCTGTATATACCAGGTAATCTTTTCGAAATGGCCAGTATTTCCACATATTAATACGTAATAATCAGGGTAAACACCCCGGTGTTTAATTCATTATTATAGTCATAACTCTCCAATTGCACATCTTTGACCCATTTGCGGCTTTTGATGCGGGCAAGCCATTCATTAACCGGAATGATCTGGGGACATATGCCTTTGACCACGATATGGCGGTCGGCAAAGTCGAGCGTGTGTTTGTCCTTGCTTTTTCGCTCATCAATGGGGTTGACAGCTACTTCCTGCCAGGTGATTTCCGGTGGCAACAGCGAGGCGATCTCATCTATCCGCACACTTTTTCGGCCGCCTTCATCCCAGCCCAGCTCGCGGAGCAGATGTTCTTTTTTGTTGATCTTGGTGATCATGCGCTGCCGCTGGTTGTTGTTTTGCGCGCTGCTGCTCACTTGACCCGAAAGGGTATCGTTAGCCCGTTGCAGCCAGGAAAAAGCCAGAAAATTACAAAGCAGTACGATAAAGAAGATCAGCAGGACAATAAAGGCTTTAACCCGGATCTTTTTCATTTCCACAGCCTGGTTAAAAGCGATATCCAGAACAGGGACTACCGCTCTGGTAGGATGAAGCCGCGTAGCCATTACCAATTGGAAAGCCGAAGCGTACGGTATGATCAGCCTTTGGTCGATGGGTTCGTTCTCTACCTTGAGGGGGAAAGCTGCCGGGGCAAGATCCGGCTCCTGGTACCGGACACCGGTCCAGTTCAGGGATACATCCCGTGAGATGGTATGCCCATTGAAAACTACCTCTTCATTATAAATGTTCAACTGCGGGAGGATATGCTGAACCGGAAAAGGGCCCAGGCTGAGCATCAGTACACGGAAGCCTTGTTTGGCCAGTAAACTCAGCCACTCGTCCGCTTCAGAACGCCGGATGATCGCGGCGAACGAACTGTCCGCGGAACGGAAATGCTGTACATAAAAATCGGTCAGCTCGGCCCGTGGCAGGAGCGCCGCGAACTCCTCCGGTCCGATATCATCCACGGCCGGCATTTGTTTGTACAAGACCCCTTTTCCGCAAAGATTCAGCGCTACCGGAAGTGTGGCGTCAAATCGTTTTCCAAGATCTTCCGTCTTACTGACCGCTGTGATCTTTTTCTCCAGATGGAGCTTGTTATTTTTGATCAGGACCTGGCAGCCGTCCAGTTGCAACTGCCCTTCGCGACCGATGGTGACATTGATCCCGGTTGACTGGGTGATGCTATAATAACTATCCAACAACGGCATGTTTAACGGATTATAGTGGACTTGATAAACAGTACGGTATATATTTTAGCGTTGGTCTTACTGCGGCTGCTAAACAGCCATTTGAGCACCGGTATCCGGGACAGTATGGGGATGCCCGAAGCGCTTTCGTCCGCTTCTGTACGTTCCAACCCTCCGAGTACGATGGTATCGTCGCTATGGACCCGCAGGCTGGTCTCGAATTTATTGTTGGACTGCGGTGGTGGTGAGCCGTCTGTGGGGATAGCGGTAAATTCGGAATTGTTTACCGTGATTCCCAGCGTGACCTGGTCATTCCCGGATACAATGGGCCTGATATTCACTGACAGGTCCGCGTTCACTTCCTGGAATACATTGGTAAAGATGGTCTGTGCGCTGGTGGTAAACGGAACGAGGTTCTGGGTGGTGTTTTTATAGTAACGTTTATTACCCATATCGAGTCTCGCAGAATGCCCGTTCAGGGTAGCCATTTTGGGGGTTGAGCGAATTTCTATATTATTTTTAGCCTCCAATGCATTCAGTGTCAGGTAAAAATTGGGGGTGACGTGACCGAGGTTGACGGAAGTAAACTTACTCATGCTACTTAAAAAATCATTGAGCGGTTTGGATCCGAAGGTGTAATTCAGGCCCGACAGTACCGTGCCGCCCGTTTTTACACTGTCGGAAACGCCCGCGGAGATCCCGGTCGATACCGTGCGTGTTTTTCGCACATCAACCATAATCACTTCAATGAGCACAACCGGTACCAGTTCATCCAGTTGCTTGATAAATGCCTCGACCTCATTGATCTGGGCAGCCGAACCGGATAACATGATGGTATTCTGGTCACGGAACTCCTTGATTTCCATACCCCGCTTCCAGTCATTCGGAATCATGGATACAACCGTGTCGATCGTTCGGTTTTGCAGCCGTACAGCTTTAAACGTACGTAAGCCCTCCAGTTTGCGGTCGCCGATCAGGTAAACGCCTTTTTCGGTATGGAAGGTGTACTCCGTACTCTTAAACAATAGATCAAGAAAAATATCATAATTCACGTCGCTGACATGCATGGTGATCACTCCTTTGATGTCTGAATACAGCGAATAGCTTTTACCCGTCTCCTGTGAGGCCTGTTTAACCAGGTCAAGGATCGGCGCGTTAATGGCATCGACTGAAATCAGCTTTTGCCCATTCTGTGAACGGACAAAAAGACCATTGGCTCCCGGTTGAGCCTGAAGGCCGGGGGGGCGGAAAGTCTTCCGGATATCGGTATGATGGTCGCCGTTGACATAAAGTTCCTCATTATCGCCTAACGGCTGAAACAGATAAAAGTTATCGGTGGTACGGACCATTTTGATCTCGTTGCCGTAAGCCAGTTTTTCCAGGGCGACCTCAAACGGCGCGTCCCGGATAAATGCGGTGACCCGTTTGTTTTGCAATGCGCCCGGTACGATGATATTTTTACCTGATACTTCGGTGATTTTTCGGGCCACAGCGGGTAAGCTGTCTCCTTCGAGCTCCAGGGAAAGCAGGTCACCGGCAGCCGCGTAACTTACCTTGATCTCTTTAGGCTTGGTTTGTGGTACAGGGTTTCGATAAAGGGTGATGTAAATGATCGACCCCACGATCGCGATATCCAGGTTGTACTTTTGTGCGAGCAGCAGCAGAATATTCTCTGCTGTAACGCCATTGAAGGTGTCGCTAATTACAAAATTTAAAGAAGGGTCTATGCTGATACTGAGGTCGTTGGATCTGGATAGCACACCCAGATACTGCTGTATGGATACGCCGGTCAACATGAGTTGGACTTTTTGGTTCAGGCCGGGTATCATAGCCGCGGCGTTGTCCAGTCGCTGTTGAATAGCTTGTATGTGGTCTCCCTGCTGCGCTTGCGCCCATAGCGCATGGGTGTTAAGGCTCAACAACAATGTCCATAAGGTTCGGGTAAATATTTTGTGCATAGAGGGAGTTAATAGTTAAATAACAACGGGTAAATTTCTTCCAGGGAGGTATCGCCCTGACTGAAAATATGAAATGCGTTTTCAGCCAGCGTTTGTATGCCTCTTTCTTTAAGCAGGTCCGCGATCTGCGAGTGTCCTGCTTTGATCAACTGTGCCAACTCCAGGTCAACAGGGATGACTTCATAAACGGCCTTCCTGCCTTTATAACCGGTATGATAGCAGCGTTCACAGCCTCCGGCCACATAATGCCGGTTAACTTCGTGATACGGCTTGAATTGGCTGGGGTAAAGCTTATGGCTAAAGTCCTGCTGTATCTTGCAATGCGGACACAGCAAGCGGATCAATCTTTGCGCGGCCGCTGTATTGAGCGTGTCGGCAACCTGGAATGCCGGAATACCCATGTCGACGAGGCGCGAAACGATACCCCAGGCGGAATTGGTATGGATGGTCGATAAAACGAGGTGGCCGGTTAGCGCGGCACGGATAGCCATACCGGCGGTTTCCGGGTCCCGGATCTCTCCAACCATGATCACATCCGGATCCTGCCGTAGAAATGTCCGGAGCGCGGCAGCGAAGGTCAGGCCTATGGACTCACGCAGCTGCACCTGGTTGACCCCTTCCAGTGTATATTCGACGGGATCTTCTATTGTCAGGATATTCCGGGTTTCTTTGTTCAATAATTTGAGGGTGGCATACAAGGTTGTGGTCTTACCCGAACCCGTCGGACCACTGATCAGCAGCAAGCCATTCGGTCTTTTAGCGCCTTGCAGGTAATTGGCCAGGTCGGTCCCGGAAAAACCCAGGCTATCCAGTTCGATGCCTGTGGCATCGTTGTTCAGCAGCCTTAAGACCACTTTTTCCCCGTAAAGCGTCGGCAGGACCGATACCCGTATATCAAACTGGTATTGCTGGTAGCTGAAATTGATCCTCCCGTCCTGCGGAAGTCTTTTTTCGGCGATATCAAGTTCGGCTTTGATCTTGATCTTGTTGATCAGGGCCGGGTAGTCGTCATTTTTCAAAAGGTGACGTTCCACCATATTACCGTCGATACGGATCCTGACACGGCATTTTTTTTCATACCGCTCGATGTGGATGTCGCTGCTTTTCAGGTTTTTGGCTTCCCGGATCAGTTGGATCAGAAAGTCCTCCGCGTTCTGGTTAACCGACACCTGGACCGCGGCGCCAGCCCCCTGCAGATAGTACTGGGAAAGTAGCCTGCTTACCACCTCCGGTGTGACCGGGAACAGGCGGATCTCCAGCCCGGAAACAATCTCCAATTCCGCTTGAAGAGCGTTCTTATCCGCCTGTTCATCGCAATAAAGCTCCAAAAGACCGGCGTCCGCCAGTTTGGGCAATACGCGATAATGCCAGGCCTGCTCGCCGGAAAGCATGTGCAGATGGGCGGTCTGCAGCACAATTGCCTCTGCTAGTTTTGCATCCATGGCGTATAAAATTGCAGTAGCCAGTTATCATTAGTACTACCCTGATGAAAGAACCACCAGTCACAGGATAAAAAAAGCATGAGGAACAGCGCCTGTAGCCCGGCCAGGGGTATTTGCTTGTTTTTGTTTATCGTCGACCAAGCCGCCTGGACTAAAGCGATACAGAACAGGCTGGTTACGAAAAAAAAGTAAAAGTTCAGCACGGACAGGCTACAGGCTAGTACTAAAAAAAACAATATATCTCCGCTGCCGAGGTACTGTTTGGTAATATTGACCAGGCGACGGGATTTGATCCATATGTATAAGGTAAGGAGTAACAGTATCATGAGCAGCAGGCCGATATTGCTCAGGAGCTGCGGCCAGACATCCGCGAAAGTCTCGCCAGATATCCATCGCAACAAAGCCATCCCGCCCAATAAGAATGGAAAAATTATCCAGGAAACCGCACGGTACCGAAGGTCCTGTATCCACACGAGGCCCAATAATAACAACACCAGAATTTGTAGGTAAAACTGCACCTTAGTCCTTCGTAACTTCTTTCAATATCTTGTTCTCGTCGATTTCCCAGACGTCGAAGACGCCGTTGCCATTAAAATCAACCACCGAGGTGGCACGTGCTTTAAATTCGGTATTGCTCGCGCTGGTGATCTCGATCCGGTAATTGGCACGGGCATCTTTACTATCGGTAACCAGCTTTTCCTGGACAAATCCCAACTCATCCAAATCAGTCGTATATCTGGAGTATTCGTAGAAATAACTTTTTTCCAATGTTTGCAGGTGTTCCAATTGGAGTTTGGCCTCGGTCGATTTCGCCCGGGTCACCACGGTCAACAGGTAAGGCAATGCCAGAAATGCCAGTATGCCGATAATGATGAGCACGACCAGAATCTCTGAAAGGGTGTAGGCTTTTAAACGTTTGTTTAATTTAGGTTTAAGGTACTTCACAAAATTATCCCGATGACTTAATGTCCACTAAGATATGTAATAATATAATATATTCAATGCAAAAAAATATTTATTACAAACAATAATTCCCATTGTTTGTATGGTGCGGGGCTTTAGGACTAAAAGAAACCAGGTTTCGGTGAAACGAAACGGATGATATGATGTCCGCTCAATGCTACTGAAAACAGATTGTACATAGCATTGCCAGGAGGCATATTTTTAGCTTCATTTTTTAAAATTTAATCGTAAAATAATTTGGTTAACCCGTTCAACTAGGTCAGAATCAATGGTCAGGTAACAGGGACTTCTCCCGCATACTAGGTACCTCCAGGAGATAAGGTATCTGCACTTCGGCAAAATAAGCAGTGCTCCATCTTTGTGTTTTGCAGGGTTTGGATTGCTCCTACCAGATCGATCAGCTGATCAAATAAAAGAGCGATCTCCTCTTCGTTGACAGTCAGGGACAATGGCCCTTTTTCATCATTAACCGCAAAACCGCGAAAACTTTCCCAAAGCTGTGCCTGCACAGTTTCCTGATCATAAAGCTTGTAAAAAAACCTGATGATTTGATCGAGGGTACGTGTGGCAAAATCCCACAGATTGAAAACGGTTCCCATTTTCTTTTATAAATACCGTTAACATAATTCATTTTACCTTATTGAAATTAAAAGACGCACCCACACAGTTTAACTATTAACCGATTATGCAGGTGCGCACGCAAACCATTATGTGGGAGATTTGATAATATTTTTGAACCTGTTCTTAGGAAATGGAGCGATTTGGAAAAAATGCAAGCAGCAATCAGCACGAACATCTTGTACAGAAGACGTGAGAAACTCCACCATTTTAAATAGTAAGAGGTCGTGCTTATGCCACTAAAGAAATTATTTGAATCAACCATCTGACATTATTTAGGTTTCTCACGCCTACCTAACTTGATGATATAACAAATATAAATATTTTTTTGATAAGTATGGTTGAGAGTAAACAGGCTTTTAAAGTTAAATTGGGAAAACGCATTGCTCAAATCCGAATTGAGCAAGGGTTAACTCAAGAAAAACTCGGGGCTCTTTATTTAGCCAAAAGTCAAGATAAACAAACTATAAGCAGACTTGAGACTGAAGGTGCAAATCCAACTGCATATAATTTGGTACAACTTGCAGCTGCCCTAAATGTGTCACTCGATGAACTTGTTGATTTCACTAAATTAGAAGTTTAGAGGTTATCCTAACGAAGAAATTTTTTCCAAACAAAGTTTTATGACAACTTCCTCTAATTGTTTCACCTTTCCGATTAAGGCTTTAACATCTTGTTTGTTAACCGAATAATCAGACTGGTACCGGGAGTTTAAATAACCCAATTTCAACAAATTAAATAACCGATGTTGCTTGATTTTATCAAATGCGAACTTATTAGTATCGTATAATAAAATACCTTCATTAATTATTTCTGTAAAAAAATATTGTCCTTGAGAAAGTCCTACATTTACATATTCTATATCATGAACCAATGAACTCACGTCACCTTTGATATCATAAAAGTAGCTTTCAATTTGATGAGAAACTTCATTTTCTTTTCTTCCGTCCTTTTTTATGATTACTAAGAAATCGTAATCACTTTCATAACTAAAAACAACACCTTTTTCTTCATATTCGTCCGTAACCCAATCCTCTCGGGCGTGGCTTCCAAAAAGAACCACTTTCTCAGAAGCTGTTTAAAAACGGTTCAACATAATTCTTATGGCGGATAAATGCACAATAGCTACACTTGTGGAGTTGAATCGCTCATAATTTTTAGCTGTTCTTCGATTTGTATCTATCCAGGCAAATGTTCGCTCTACAATCCATCGTTTTGGAAGCACTTTAAAGATGTGTAATTCACTTCTTTTAATTACCTCAAAAACTATTTTGAACATCTTCTTTACTTTATCAATTAATGCACCCCGGTAACCATTATCAGCAAATATTTTGATGACCCCGTTCCATGTTTCACATAGCTTGGAGATCACCTCCGTCGCTCCGTCCCTGTCCTGTACTGAAGCACCTTGAATAACGACTGCCAGAATCATCCCAAGTGTATCCACTATAATGTGGCGTTTGATCCCTTTTATTCTTTTTCCTGCATCAAATCCTCTGCTTTCACTGCCTACAAGCGTTGATTTGACGGATTGGGCATCAATTATGCCTACCCTCGGCTGTTCTTTTTTGCCTTGTTTTACCCTCGTCTTTTGAACCAGGCTTTCCTGAATTACTTCAAAAAACTCCTGCCTTTTCCAGGTGTTAAAGTAATAATATACCAGTTGCCAGGGTGCGAAATCTTTCGGAAGCATCCGCCATTGGCAGCCCGTTTTTACTATGTATAAGATCGCGTTTACAATTTCACGCAAGTCATATTTCCGGCTGCGTTGTGAATCGAAATATTTTGATATAACTTGCCATTGGCCATCGCTTAAATTGCTCGGATAATTTGTCATACTAATTGAGTTTGTCGTTATTCACAATTAGTAATTATTCGACCATTTGGCGATGGCTTTTTTATCCACTTCTTAACACATACTCTTTTATTTCATTCGTTTTTAAACAGCTTCTTAGAATAATAAAATTTGCAACAAAACATTTTCTTGTTTTTGTTATTTTCTTTAAATGCCATAAGAGTGAGAAAGCAAAGACCGTGCTTTATTCATTTCTACCAATGAATTAAATTATGTGCCAAGTAAATAGTCAACATAGCTACCTGCATAAAGGCTTAGCGGATCTGCCCGGGGAGATATGGAAGGATATTCCTGGTTTTGAAGGATCATATTAGGCTTCCAATTACGGAAGGGTCAAATCATTAGATCGTATCGTTCCCCATCCGCGTTTGAAACAGCAGTTTGTAAAAGACCGGATATTATCCCAGTCGGTTTCTAAAAACAAAAACATCAAAACCGGAGAACCGATGATTGACTTAAGGGTTTCCTTAAGTATCGAAGGACTACCGCATTATTTAATACCAGACGGCTCATTTATAAAACGTTTATAGATCCCCGTTTAAGTTATGAGAAAGATGGGCTTTATGTGATCAACGTCGATAACGACGGTTATAATAACCGGCCTGAAAATTTAAAACTTTGTACTAAAAGTGAAAAGCAAAAACGGGCCGTTAAAAGAGATCGCGTTATACCTTATTTGAAAACTGCTGATCGTTCGAACTGGCCGAAAATCTACGGGGGTTATTCCAGGATAAACCGGTTGCGCAATACGACCTAAATGGAAATTTAATTCATAAATATTCAAGTGTCAGAGAAGCCTCCCGACAGGTAAAGCTCGATGACAAAGCTATTATTGGTGTAGCCAAGGGGCTTTACAAACAATGGAATGGCTTTATTTGGAGGTATATTTAAGTAAATCCAATATTAACCTAAACCTAAGCTAGTTTCATTAAACTCCAGTTCATTTTCATAGACCTTAAAATATGAGGCTCCAATATAGTGCCTTTCAGTTTTTGCCTCTATCTCAAATAAGCAATTCTCCTTATGCCCTAAAGATGAATTAACAGAATCGTAGCTGATTAAATTGATGTCTTTGTCTGCTATTTTGATCGAGATACCCCACAATGAAGTGAATAATTGAATAAACTTCGCCCCGAAAAAAATAACATCAATATTCTTCTTGTTATTATCATCCTTGCTGGATCTTAAAAGTAATTGGCCATGACTTATTAAAAAATCAAACACCGTAAAATATCTTTCTGATTTGAAAATTTCCTTATTCATAAGTATTATTTTAAAGCCAGACCTAATATTTTTTTTAGCAAAGTAAAAAAACTATGCTAAATCTCAAGCTGTTGTTTAACCGCAGGTAATAAGAACAATTCTCCGTTTTTGTATAGTTCTTTAATTCCTTTAATCGTCAAAGCTTTTTCTGTAAAAGGCATTATAAATTCGTTAAATAATTCACTTAGTTTTTCTATTAGCTGGTCTATTTCCATTGAGGTATCGAGGTCAAAAATATTTCTAAATTTATTTGGTTGCCTTAAAAAGATGTTTCCTGTTTCTTTTTTTACTAAATCTTTATTTTTAGAGTAATTATTACCAAATAGTCCTTGCACAAATATTTTTATATTTAGCTCAAAGTAATTTCCATAATTAGATTTTTGTAAGTCAAGTACGGCAATACATTCATGGCTTTCCTTAAACCAGCCAGTAAACGCCTTCTCAAATAAATAGTTTTTTGCTACCTTACCGAAGGTGCTTTTAAATTCTTTTGCATCCATACTTCGTTTCGTTATTAATAAGTTTGTAAAACCGTATTCCACTTTATACCTTCAAATTCTGGTAATGTTTGCAGTTCCTTCATATAAATTTCAAGTTGTTTCATGCCAAGTTGTGTCGCTCTAGTGTTATTAGGTTTTAGTTCGTAAATTATGGAATTCTCATTTGACCTAATCAAAAGTAAAAACAGTCTAAATTAACAGCTTCAAAACCATCTACATTAAGTTATTGTGTTTTCATTAATTATTATTCAAGCTGTTGCAATTTATTTTTTGCATTGTTGACCCTTCTCCGTAATTCTTTCTCGTCTATATTATATTTATCATCAACCTCATAAAGATCATCTGATGCATATTCATCTATATCAAGAAATAGCGTATCCAAAATTTGTGCAACTTCCATATCGAATGATCCAGACATCCAATAATTATCATTTCGTCTAATGCTTAAAAACTGACTTTCAAATGTAGCTGCATCGATCTCTTTGTCGATAAACCTGGAAATTAACTTAATATATATATCCAGATGGTGTTTGTCTTTTGTTTTCATATTATTACCATAAAAAGCCTCTTGTCATAATTGATACAACTTGTTCAGGGCTTAGTTTTGCTCCACTTATAAACTGCCCTGATCGGGTTGCGATAACATTTAACCCTGTCTGTGGGTTTAAATAAAAGTCAACTAAATTGCTGGCGTTTCGATATGCTCCTTGAAATATCTGAGTTCCCTCTGCATTTATATGTTGATTAATTGCAGCACTAAATTCTCCCGCTGCAGATTTATTATAATTTCCAGTTACGCCAAAATCAATAGCATGCTTAAATTTGGCTTGAAGGGATTTGGATGTAAAATTCAAAACACTACTACTTTCAGCCGACTGTGAAGTTACCCCTTCTAAACGTGAAGCTAACCCTTCTAAAAAAGTTGCTCTCCGTGCAACTCCATTCACCAGAAAATTACCGGCTGTTTCAACTGCGCCTATGGCACCACTTATTATCATAACAGTGCCCTCAGCAGCGTATTCAGCCATTCTTAACTTTCCCCAATTCATCCTAATCCCGTCCTGGAAGGCTTGGTATGTTTGCAGATAGGGCGTTTTTTGTGCCCTATTCATCTGAATAGACCAATCCCCGTCTGCCCACAAATACACATAATAACCCTCTACTGACCAGTATTCACCTGATTTGCCAATATAAGTTTTGTCGCCTTTTACATCCGCCGCACTATGCACATTTTTGTCATTTTTAACTTTATGAGTCTTATTATCTTCTACCCAATCAGTAAAATTTTTGACGGCATTTTGAATCGCAACACGCTTATCCGACTCTGCAAAATTATCCTGTGCCAGTAAATCCGAGGATGTCGCTCCACCATCAGTCGCAGACATACCATCCGGGTCGATTAATCTTATCGGGTTATTAACAACATAATTATAAGGAGACCATCTTCTGCTGGTCTCGGCTAAAGGATCAATGGTTGCCCAACGGCCGATGGCGGGATCGTAGAACCTGGCACCGTAATCGTATTGCCCCAAATCCTGCTGGAATTCTTTTCCGTTGTATTTGTATTTATTATCAGGACTTGGGCTTAAATTCTGACTATAACTGATCTGTCTTCCAAAGGGATAAAAATCGTTCGTTTGCGTGATCTCGTCTGCGGTAAGTACGCCATTATTGTTTTTGTCACCGAACATCGCTCTCACATTCCCCAAATGGTCGGTAACCGCGTATTCCAATATATATCCACCCGACGAGGGCAATGCTCTTCCTTCAAGCGTTTTAACAAATTCAATAGTATTACCGTTATACTCGATACCGTCATCATAAAATCTATCCTCTGCTGTAGTGCCTCCCGTAGTGGTTATGCGTTCTAATTTTCTTCCTGAGGCGTCGTAGCGATAGCTGAGTGTTTTGCTTCCGTTTCCGATGGTTATGGTAGCGGGAAAATTTAGCTCGTTATAGGTAATGGGGCTTATAGTTTTGCGAGTATCACTTATGAGGTTACCATTCGTGTCATAGTTATAGCTGGATGTAAGCCCTTCCGTTCCGGCATCAGTCACAGACCACAACTTATTGCTGCGAACGCCGGCATTTGTATAACCATAGACTAAATTATTGAGCGTAACTGATGCGCCATTTTTACGAATAAGGCTTACAATATTACCTAATTCGTCATAAGCCATCGTTTCGTTATAAGAAGAATTATTTGCCGTTGTTTGCGCCACATAAGAGGCGTTGGTTAGCCGGTTCAGGGCGTCATAAGTAAGCAGGTACCCTTTGTATTCCTGGGGCAATGTTATGGCAGATGGAAGTTTCGTCTGCCATTTGATATTACTGATATTGCCATTGTATTGTGGGCTACCGCCAAGACCATTGGTAATTTGGTCATAGTCCAGGCTCTCTGCAAAAACATCAAGTTGCGTTGGGTAAACTTCGTCGGTATAACTCGCACTTGCCGGGTTATTAATACGGGTCAGCCAGCCACGTGAATTATATCGATAGTCAATATGTTGCAGAAAACTTGAGCTGGCTGGTATACCAGTTAATGTGCTATGCAAATGTTTGGTTTGTAATTGACCGGTTTCATTATAATCATTTTTCGAAAAACTGATCACGGCACCGGTTACCGAAGGCGTAATAAACTGCTGCCGGTTAAGTAATATTCTACTCATGTGATCATACACCGGCATACTGATAATAGTTAGCTGTGGGGTGGATGCCGCTGGAAGATAGTGTTTCCGGGCAATCTGAGTCGGAACGGACTGAAAACTATATTGTGTTTCTTCTGTATCATATTTGTTATAAGCGGTGGTCGAACCTTGATAATGCTGGCTGGTTACTTTAACCGGACGACCAAATTGATCATAATGCGTTACTGTAAATAAATAAGATGATGTGCCTAATACATTTACTAAGGATGCCGTCACCATTCCCCTTGGTGATTTTAACAAAGAGTCTACATTTGCAGGGGCTGCGAACACAGAGACACCAGGGTTGACCGAAGTATTATTGAGAATATCATAACTATCATAGTAAGTAACGGTAAGCACTTTGTTACCTGCACCCGTGCTGATATCAGGGTAACTCACATGGGAGTATCCATAAAAGCTAGTTGCGTTAGAAAATGTTTCCCAAAGATTAGTGGTATAACCATCGGCTATACCCTGTAAAGTAGCCCTTGTAGAGGCGGATGCATATTCCCCAGTTAATACCACCCGGCCCAAAGCATCATATTTATTGACCATCCAGATGCCTTTGGCCCGCTGATTAACATCCTGTGTAAGGATAGGTTGATCCATAGTATTATAAACCACGTATTGCCAATCCTGCCCTGGTAATTTCTTTTCTATGGGTCTGTTCAGATCATCGTAATGATAGGCATAAAAATAATTCAAGAATATGGCAGTGCTCTCCGTAAAATTCGTCGGCATAGCCACCGCTGGGTTAGATCCTGATGCAGAAGGTAAGGGCGGAATAACGTAACGTAATTGCCCCAGATCATCATAAACATAATCTGTGGTCAGGAATGTACCTGCACCAGATTGCACTTTTTTGCAGACCAATCTTTTTTCCAGATCGTGATATTGAATGCTTATATTTCCATTTTCATCTATAGCGGTTGTTTCAGATAAGGCGCCTGGCTGGTATGATCCGGAATAAGAAGCTCCACCACCTGAATTTACAATCCATAGTTTTATAGCATCGGCCAAAGTATTTACCGTAAAAGCGTAGGTAGCCGTATGTCCCCCGCCTATTTTCCACGATAGCCCGGGCGCGCCTTGTTCGAGAGGACGGCTAAGTGGGGAAGCTTCCATTCTGGTTTCCGAATAGGCTATTTGTGTAGCGCTCGGTATACTTACCACTCCTGATGGAGGTGTATTATAGAAAGCCGCCTGAGCGCCGGTTAGTGCGTCGCTACGGTAGGCTCCGGGAATTCCGGTGGCTGGGACATAAGGCAGATATTTTTTAATTTCTCTTCCATAGGCATCATAAGCTATCGGGGTGACCATATCATTTCCTAATGGAGACGCCTTAACCAAAATATTTTGAAAAGTTCTGCCCAACCCATCAAAGTACTCCAAACTTACCTGCATCTTCGACTTATCATTGGATGCCGTTTTTAACGTTAGTTCATCCTGAAACCCACCTATTCTCGGAATATAATTAATGGTATAATTTTGGTTCAGACTTGGTGTAGCCGGTAATTCAATCAACTGAATCGAAGCGCTAAAGGGCCCGGTAGATGAAAACCCTGGAGCTAGTGTTATACTGACAGGATCAGTATAATTTCCCGTTGTTCCCGGACTAGATAATGTGATTTGTGCTTGAACGGTATTTGCATATGCAAAAGAGACTAAAATCAGCACAATATTTTTGATGATAAAAATGAATTGCTTTCTCATGATCATTGGACTTTTGCTGATGAATCTGAACTGCTGGCACTAATTAGGATCCCGGTAAAAGTTGTTGAAGGAGCGGTGACCGGTGTGCGGTTGCCAATACTCCAGGTATGCGGATCAAATGGCGCAAGTGGCGGAAATTGGACATCATATGTGCCCGCAGGAACCTGGACCACCGTACTTCCGCTGGAAGGAAAATTATAGGTTATAGTGGTAGTGCCTCTGAACGTAGCCTGGAATCCGGACAATCCTGTACTATTGATCAGCGTAAATGGTATCATCTGCACATTACAGCTGCAAACCTGGTTGGCGTAGATCTGCCCATTGACATCATGATCATATTGAGCCTCCGCGTTCGCCGAAGCTTTTGTAGAAGAATAGTATTTATTAGCGGGAACCGAATAATTGGTGGAAGTTGGTATGGTTCCGGACGGGCAATTATTTCGTGCTATGGCAGGACTGCTGATGGCATCATTGGGAATGGTCATGTCATAATTGTGATAGCCATAGTTTTTTACAATGTTTCCCTGCCAATCCTTGACGTTTTTTAACCTTTGGAAAAAATCGTAATCAAAATTGGATGTCATGCCTTTTGTATCCGCTATGTTTTTTAATCCGTTAGGATCATAGGTGTAGGTTGTGATTTGTGCATCCGCTGGATACATGGCCAATTCATCAATAGATGAGCTGCCGCTAACCGAAGGGCCTACACTAAAACCTGCAGGAATCCGATGCTCATAATAGGTCCAGCCATTGTCAGACCGGAGTGCGGTCCCATCTATAAAACTTCCTGCAAAAACGGTTGCGGCCCCATTATTGCTCCAATAGGAAAGGATGTAATTTTTACCATTATCAATATAATATGGACTTATGGCACCGCTACTTAGCGGATAAACATTATTTCCAGTTGGTGCGGTAGGGTCGCCAACCGGGATCCCAGAATAAACCCATCCACCTTTTCCTCCTGATTCAAAACTGGTATAAGCGGCATTACTGACCGAGGCGTTTTTTATTTGAGCGACAGGGTTGGCGTTATTGTAATCCCAGATAACAAAGCTTGGAGTAGAATTTCGGGGCGTATATTGAATCAGGTTATTATGGAAATCATATTGATCTAAACTGATCATTTGAGTATATCGTGAATCATTTTGCAAGTTACCTGAAACTACTGATGAAGGCACAAAATTGGTTAATGGGGTGCTGACACGTAATTTTTTAATACGGTCAGGAACTATTGGATTTCCCCCGTTTCCAGTACCCTTAAAAAGATTGAGCTGCCCTGCCACAATCCCATTCACACCTGTAGTTACATTTTTAACAGAATCCCATTTTTCCACCAACTCTGCCTGCATATTTCTGTTTAGCATGCTGTCAAGAGTCATATTCCCAGGAGCATAATCAGCAGGGTATTTGTTGGTTGTTATATTGATATTCCCCTTACTGTCCGTATGATAGCTTCTGGAAACCTGCTGATGTTTGATATTGTCATATTTGTACGTTACCGCGGAGGTTGTGTATTTGCTTGGGTCGGTCTGATCATACAAGTAAGTGGTGTTACTGGTGACATAGTTATCATCAGATGTTATGCTGTAATTTTGAACGATAAACTGATTGATCGCGTTAGGGTTAAAACCACTTGCTGCATCATAGTGGGCGATACCCGGTGCGCCGGGGCCGTAAGCCCAGGCAGCTTCCGTGATTACCCACCCCGCCGTTTCATGTCTGTTAAAAGGAAAGGCGGTATAAGTACTGGAATCTTTTTTGACGATCTGATAGGTGCCGTCGCTTTTATGCAAATAATCCGTTTTGCTTAATAGCTGTCCCCTGCCATAAAAATTACTTTGGATGATCGGTGTACCGCCGATACTGGTTTGACGGTTATCGCCAATATCACGAAAATAATAATCGCTGCGTCCAACATTAGTTCCGGGCGTCCCTATATATTCAGTAACTGAGGGGTAAACTACCAATGCCTGGTCAAAAGGGGTAGGATCTACGCTTGGGTTAGAAACTATAGCCGTGTACCGTTCAGATCCGGATTTGCCCGAAGTAACTCCTGAATTGGCAGATCCCCAATATTCATGAGTGGAACTGTTTACGAAATAACTAAAATCCAATAAAAAATTAGCACGTGCCTTATTATATTGGTAGGTTTTTATGATCGGCGTTGGATTCACGCCATCGTAACTCTTAATGCTGGCTATGCGCAAGCCACCTGCTAATGCCAGGTTATTACTTTCGTCTGTATAACGATTGGTCTGGTAAGTAAAATCGGTATGTCCGCCTGTCGGAAAATAAATACTGGTTAATATTCCGGCCTGCATGTAAGTAGAATCAGAGATCCGGGGGTTGATCGCCGGATTAGGCTGGCCTATATTATAATTGATCGTATGGCCCTGGCCGTCATTAGCGGTAAATGTAAATTGGGGTATTAAGGAGGTGCTGTTATTCTTTCCATTATAATAACCCCAGTAGTCTTTGGCAAAAGTACCGCCAGGCGGCATAGCAATGGATGTATTATAGGTAAAACGGTAATGCTCCATAGTGGCCCCGCCGGCATCCTGTATTTGAATAGAATCCAACCTTAAACGGGTTGGGCTAAAATAACTTTTATAAAAAACGATTTTCTTCTGTAATTGATAGGTCTTTGTACTAAAGTTATATGCCATCACCCGGATAGCTTGCAGTGGATGGGTATTATTTCCAGGTTGCTGATCTTGTCTATTTGCCGTTTCGAGATCAAATACGACCTTCCCATTTTTAAATAGGATGGTATTTAAATCCTGTTCACCAACACTGTTTTGGACTGTTCCGTTATTAAAATGCGGTGTATATTTAGTCGTAAAAGGGCTTCCGGCGCCTGTATTAATTACCAAATCTTCTACGAGATCCTCTTGCCAGGCTTCCGCCGGATAAGTAATAGGCTGCGGCTGATAACTTAAGCTGATGGTATCTCTTCGATCCTGGGAAATCACATTATCCAGCATCCAACCGGTTGTTGATATGGTCGTATGCCCGGAGGATATACCGGAGGTTTGTTCGAAAGCGTTCCCAAATCCATAATTATTTCCATGCTCATCCAGGATAGTAAAATTTAGCCTGTAATAATTCTGATTGGTCGGCGTCGTATGTGTAATGGAAATAGGCGCAAATGGCAATAATGCCGGTTTTAATCCGTTGCTGCCTTCGAAGAAAAAATTGCCGTTATGCCCAGGGAAGTTATAGGAATAGATGTCCGGCTGAGAATCATAAGGAATAAACAAAACATTAGCAGCATAATCGATATCAGCATTTACAGAGTTGATATCTAACGAACTCTTCCACATACCCGGCTGCAGAAATCCGGTGCCTTCCTCATCAGGTAGGCCCATGATTTTTCGGTTGATACTTCCACCTGTCGAAACAGACCATCCCAATCCCACCCAACTGGCCACGTCTGAAACCTTGAAGCCCGAAGCATGATAGGAAAGAGTAACAGGCATTTCCAATCCACCTGACTGAATAGTATATAGGGGAATTGAAATATCCGGTACCCCCGTAAATAGGTTTACCTTATAATCACCATACTTGATAGCTGCGGCACTGTTTGGTGACTTGGGGAAAACATTAGGCAGGAAATAATTATCTCCGGTTGCTTGTGCTTTTACAAGGTTCGTCAATAAACAAAGAAGCATAACAAGGATAAAAAGGCCTGATAGTTTAGGTTTCATATTCAGAAAGTAATTTATAGCGATATGTTAAGTTTTAAGAATTTAAATGAGGCATTAATGAGCTCTCATTGTTATTAAAACCTTTTTAGCTGTCCGGGAAAATCCTGTCTAATTCTTTCATCATGATAGGTTTAAGTTAGTGTTGGTTTATTTAAAAATGAATGTAGAAGATACTTTCTATTGCAATAAAAAAATTTGAAAATATCAGAACTGTAATATTTATTTGATTTTACTTTAATGTCAATGGCCTTTTTGGCCTTGGTCACAGCACCAAATAATTAGAACCAGTTAAAATCATAATTGCATAAACAAATAGTTTAATTAGTGTCGGGCTGAGATTAACTTTTTGATTTCTTCTATTTGTTTTTGTTGCATCGTCAAACTACTTTTTAATTCTTCTATACTTTTATCTTTCTCAATTAAATATAAAGTCAGTTCTTCCACTTTCTTCATTAATAACTTGTTCATCTCTCCCAAGTTCAAACCCTCTTTGGCAATTTGCTGTTCAGATGGAATCTCTGGTAAATGTTGGTTTTGGTCGATGTAAGCTTTTACGTCCTGAAGTGACGGTAATTGGTAATCCTTTTTGAAAACATAATCAGGCCAGTTGGCTGATTCAACAGTAACTTGTTTTGATCGGATATTACCGTTTACCGATAAGGCTTCTTTTGGAGTTGTCGTGCCGATACCTACATTACCTGAAGCTTGTACCGTTAATGGGGCCGTACCAACGGATGCATTCCAAAGTCTAAAATCTGAGTTTTGAGATACATCCAACCTCCATGCCTGTACCCCCGTTTTATCTAAGGTCAACACTGGACCGGCTGTCGTAGCTAAATGCAGTTGTGTCGCCGGGGTTGTTGTACCAATACCAATATTGCCGGCAAAATAGTTATTATCCCCGATAGCAGTCTGATAAACACCATAGCCATTAGTAACGCCGGTACCTTTTACAGGGCTTATATAAACACCATAACCATTAGTAACCGTTCCGCCGTTAGTTGCGCTAACGCCACCTGCAACTAATGATGCTGCACCTGTAACCGTACCAGTACCCCGATGAATAACATTTCCACCAAAAGCAATAAGCCCCACAGTTGATGTTAGGTTTGAAGGAGTATTAAGGGTTCCCACCTGCCCCAAAAACGCATAATATGTCCCATCTGAAATGGCGGAGCTATTTGCAGTTAGTTGCGATGCCACCCCCGTCAATAACCCTGTTGCTGCTGTAGGGGCAGATACTATAGAAACTTGATGACTGCCTCCGGATGAGAAATTACCCCCCACGGTTAATAAGGATGACGGAGAAGTAGCGCCTATTCCTACATTTCCGGAGGTCGGAAATGAGTTTTGAGCGTAGCTGCTATATCCGGTTAACAAGCCTGCTAATAAAATTAGATAAAGAGGTTTCATAATGATTGGGTTAAAGGTTTGTTTAAATAATATACATCCAGTATCAATCTGCATTAGATTGTCAAGATCGGTTCTAAATTGCTATGGAAAGAATAAATGCGTTTGATTGAGGCCTTTTTGCGGGCTAGGGCTGAGGTTTCTTACTGTGATAATATCGTCATATACTATTGTTCAGGTGAGTCAAATATAATTTATTTATCCATCCAAACAATAGACCATCATAATATTTAACAATTCGTTTAAAACAATTGCTAATATTATCTGCTCCTGTAACAACTACTTTTTAAAACTTTGAACTATCGAATGACGATCAACAACAATATTTTTAAGGCTAAAGAGTCAGGTAATCAGTTGGATGATAAAACGATTATTGCCGAAGGAGAAGTGGTAGAGTACAAAGGAAAACCCGAGATGATCATAACTGACCCGTCAAAAATCAAGTTCTGATGTTATGCATGAACCCTTTATTATCCGGTAATTTACCAGGGGCTGGAACATGAATTTAAAGCAGGTTTCGAACGGTGCGGTTATATTTACCGTATTGCTGTGCTCATTGATGAAGAGACTGTTACCTTTGAGCCGGACGAGGGGTATACACCGAATTTGCGTCTTTTTTTGTTGCAATTGGGTGCATAAAATGGTGTTTGATAGAAACAAAAAAAACCTGCAATCATTTGATTTTCAGGTTTTAGTATCTTTCGATATTGTTTAAGTAGCATGAATGGGAGTTATTTTGAACATTCAATTGTTTTTTTTAGAAAATAATAGATATGATCACGATACGCGATGAACATCATGTTGACTTTGACGGAGCCGATAGATTAACTGGTCAGAACTTGTTCCGTATAGCTGCACAGATCGTAAAATATCCGTAATTCCGAGTATAATAAATTTAGATAACTACCCGGGAGGTTAGATTGATCCTGGCTTTCATAGATTTGATGGATTTAGCTATCCGGTGTTCCCAATTTTCCTGTAACCCCGCTTTCATGAGCAGGAACGAACCGTGTTCCAGCCGGACCGAATACTTTTCGCTGTGATTGTATTTATTGCGAATATCAAAGCTACGCACCTGTCCGAAACTAACGGACGCGATCACCGGGTATTTCCTAAAACGGATTCGCCACGCCACAGAATCGTTCCCGTCACGATAATAGTTCAGCAATACACTATTAAATTTCACCCCTGCCAGTGGTTCCACTAAGTGTTTGATCATTAATAGCTCCGGCGTCCAGGGATGGTTGACAAATCCCGCCCTGTATTCCAGCAGTTCCTCCGGCAATCCTTTGCTCTGACCTGCTTCTGCGAAAAAACTCAATTGTTCCATTGAAAAAAATATTTTACAAAGTTAATGAAATGCTAATATTTTTAGCATTGGTTTTGTAGTCTGCTTTTTGTCAGGATAGCAATTGTTTTAAAAGAGGGTCAAACCGAACTTCAACATACGCATACATAGACAACCAGGCGGAATAACAGGTATTGTAGTTGATAAATATTTTGAATTAGTATCCACAATGATGAATAAATAAACATAGGGTTATGAACGACATGAAAAAGGAAATAATCAGTCAACTGCAGAAGGATATCCTTTTGTGGGAGGGCTTTAAGCCTGGTCTGGCCGGCAAAAAAGATCTGATTGGCCTCGGACCGGTGGAGGCTGCTTTTCCAAATGGAGTATTCCCAAAGGCGTGATCCGGCTTTCCCGAGAGCCATGCCGCCAGTTTCGCGTTATTGGTGTACGTTTCCTACTGGCTGAAGTGCTATTACCCGGATGTATTTGCCACAGCCCTGCTCAATAGTATGCCGATGGGATTTTACCAGCCGGCCCAGATCATGATCGATGCGCAAAAACATACCGTTGAGGTTCGTTCCCCCGATGTGAACTATTCCCAATGGGATAATCTACTGGAGGAAAAATAGGCAAATATTATGCAATCCGTTTGGGCTTCAGGCAGGTAAAAGGACTTCGGCAGGAAGACATTCAGGTTTTATTAGAAAAAAAAGGGGAGGAATATAGCAGCATCAGTCAATTAAGTGATTCCGGTGTTTCGCAGGCTACTATTGAGCAATTAACTGACGCGGACGCGTTCAGATCAATGAATCTTGACCGCAGGGCAGCTTTATGGGAGGTCCCGGCATTGAATGATAAACCTATCGGCCTGTTTGAGGGACAACCTTCTGAAAGCACCAAAGAACCTCAAATTCAATTACCTTATATGACTCCCGGTGAACACGTCGTACAGGATTACGCTTCCATAGGTTTATCCTTAAAAGCGCACCCGGTAGGCTTCATCCGGGAAAAGTTAAGTATGCTTCATGTTTTACCGACGAAGAAGGTCAACACCGACGTGCAGGAGGGGCGGTTAATCAAGGTAGCAGGACTGGTATTGGTCAGGCAAAGACCCGGAACCGCGGGCGGCGTTTGCTTTATTACCATAGAAGATGAAACCGGCTTTACGAACCTGGTCGTTTTTGAAACGCTATTTGACAAATACCGCAAGGAAATATTACAAGCCAGACTTTTGATGGTGGAGGGCCGCTCCAGCGTGAGGGCATGGTCGTTCACGTTATTGTCACCCGCTGCTTCGACCTGTCTAAATTATTATAGGAGTTGGTACAACATAAACAAGAGGATCTGCCTTTATTGACACTTTCGCGGGCAGATGAAAAAAGCGCGCCATATCCGGCGGTTAATGAAAAGGCACAAGTACACGAGCAAACACGCAAGATATTTTATAAGGGGCGGAATTTCAAATAGTGAAAATAACTTCGGACAGCGCGAAAACCCTTCCTTCAACTCTTTGGACAGCGGGGGCTCAGCTATTAATCACCTCTTCATCTAATCTTCCAGCTATCAACCCCTTTTCCAAGTGTCCAACAGTCAACTTTTTTTTAAAAGGTTGTATCTTCCCTGTAATTGCGTTTAATAATGAATTTATTAGATCATAACCTTCTCCACTGAAGCAATCAGATGCCATAAACTTTGATACATATATATTAAATGTTTTTCCGTGCTAAAACCACTTTGATAAGTCAGGTAAATATTATACGGTCATTAAAAAATGTAACTAATTGAAATCATCGACAGTTGTAGGTTCTGTTTTTTTAATATGAGTAAATGTTTTAAATAAACTGTTAAATATTATTGGAGCCTGTTTGTTTGAAATGATAAATAATTATATTTGAAGCACCTTGCAATTCAAAAATATAACTTATCACAATGATAGAATTCAATCACCCCCTCGAGTCCGTAAAGGACTATTCCAATAGCCATGTATAAATATTGAAAAGCTGCGCCTCCTTGTCGGGTTGGCTGGTGCTCTTTTGTGCTTTTTAATACCAACCCTACGCAAATTTAAACTTAGATTAATCTGTGAAACCTTATTATTTGACCCTGGGGGTTATCTTATTTGCGACATAGCTGTATGAAAAAAACTTTCCTTCTAGCGTTAGCCACTTTAACTGGGATACATTTTGTAGATGCGCAAACCAAGACGGTTACTGTTGACGCCAACGACGTGTTAAACAATCACACTAAAATCGTAGCGCAAAAAGTCAATTCAGCCTGGCCTGATTATGTTTTCAAAAAGGACTACCAGTTACCCTCTCTTCAAGAAGTAAAAGCCTACATCGATCGGAATCAACACTTACCCGAAATTCCATCCGAGCAAAAGATGGTTTGAACTTGGGAGAGATGAATAAGCTATTGATGAAGAAGATGGAAGAAATGACCTTGTATATGAATGAGGCCAAAGATGAAATAAACGAGTTAAAAAAACAGATTCAGGACTTGAAAAAACAAATCGAATAGATATTATGAAAAAAAACTTACTTCTCACATTGGTTGCTTTAACAGGAATGCATTTTGTAAATGCGCAAACCAAGACGGTTACAGTTGACGCAAATGATGCGTTAAACAACAATACCAAAATCGTCGCGCAAACCTCTACCGGTCAGATATTTTTCACCGGGCATCAATTAGGGGCAACCTATGCCTATCCTTCTGCCGGTATATTCAGGGCATGGACAGATAATCCAACAGGAGCGTCCAATATTTTTTTTGACGGGATTGCTGCAGGGACGACGAAATTTAGCGTTAGAGCGGATGGTCAGGGCTATTTTGCGGGTAATGTTGGTATCGGAACAACAACTCCAAATGGAAAACTTGACATAGCCACCTCAACAGCATCTGGTCAATCTGATATATTACAACGATACACGTGGTTAGGTGATTTAACCAATTGGGGGTTACGTCTTGAACAACAATTTAATGCCCCATTAAGTAGTATACAATACAATTGGATTATGAGAAAGGGTACCAGCACAGATATTCCTGTAATGTCATTTGCTGGAGGAAACGTTGGTATAAACACGACAGATAATGCTAACTGGAATCTGGTAAATTCGCCTTATAAACTAGCCGTAAACGGAAGCGTCATCGCCACTTCTATGACCGTCAAACTCAATTCGGCCTGGCCAGACTATGTTTTCAAAAAAGATTATCAATTACCATCCCTTCAGGAAGTTAAAGCTTACATCGACCAGAACCAACATTTACCCGAAATTCCATCAGAGCAGCAAATAGCCAAAGATGGCTTAAATCTGGGCGAGATGAATAAGCTATTAATGAAGAAAGTGGAGGAACTGACTTTGTATTTGATTGAGAAAGACCAAAAAGAAGTTCAGCAGGCGAAAATCAATAAAATGCAGGAAGAAAGGATCCATAAACTGGAACAACAATTGGATTTACTATTAAACAAAAGCAATAATTAATATAATCATTCATTTCATGAAAAGAATCTACATCGGATTACTCTTGATATTTTTATGCAGTAACGCCATCGCTCAAACTTATGGCAGTTTATCGTCCAATAACAATGGAGTGGGAAACTGGGTCAATATAGGAACTGCAAACTTACCACAAGGGGGCTTTGATGCCTATATTAGGATTATTGGCGGAGCCGGTTATAATGCCAATATCGGTCAGATGGGACATGTCGAACTGCACATCATGTCCAGTAACTCCGTTAATGTTGATGGCAACGGTTTCGGCTTTGCCGCAACAGCCACCTCCTATGGCAGAAGTAATTTTATATCTCAAATTCACATTGTACCCAATAATAGTGGTGTTAATGCAAATGCCTTCACCATTTATGCCTACTGTGGTCCTTATTCTGGAAATACTTTTTATTCTGCAGAAGTTTCACCTGGTTGTAGTTGGACATCAAGTAATACCTTAGCCAGTGGTACTCCAGGAGGATATAATGTTCCATTTGAATGCCAAATCAATGGTAATTCCTTTTTAATAGGGTCAGTAGGTGTAAACACCAATTATGTACCAGTGGGCTATCAGTTTGCAGTTAACGGAAGCATGATCGCTACATCTGCCACGGTGCAATTAAGAAATTCCTGGCCTGATTATGTTTTCAAAAAGGGTTATCAGCTACCATCTCTTCAAGAAGTTAAAGCATACATCGATCAGAATCAACACTTACCGGAAATACCATCAGAGCAGCAAATTGCTAAAGACGGCTTGAACCTGGGTGAAATGAATAAGTTGTTAATGAAGAAAGTGGAGGAGTTGACGTTGTATTTGATTGAAAAGGACAAGGAGAAGAAGGAACAAGAAAGTATCAATAGCGTATTTCGCGACCAAATTACATGGTTAATTAAACAAAACGAAACTCTTCATGGATTATTAATCAAGAATTTACATCCCAAAAAAGTAAAGGAATAAAAATTTTATTCTCTAAACAAAACCTTATCCTAAATCCCATTCTTATATAGCCCTTATCCCGTTTATAATAATCTCAATGAAGAAATACCTGTTCTTAAGCATTATACTAAATGCCTGCTTTATCTCAATTTGTGCTGCTCAAACAGCAAGTGACATAGTGTTAATGAATTCTAACCCAAGTTTGCAAAGTCCGAATGTTAGTGCTTTGGGTAACTTTGGCGATATCCCAGTTTCCCCTTATACTGGCGCGGCAAATATTTCTATTCCTATTGGAGAGATTACGAATGGAACTATTAAAGTACCCATTAGTTTATCTTATTACACACAAGGATGCAGGCCAGATGAACATCCATCTTGGGTTGGCCTAAATTGGAGTCTAAGTGCCGGAGGTGTAATTACCCGTCATACAAATGGGTACTTCGATGAGCAGGAGCGTCGGAGTGGGGAACGTACATCTTACGTCGACGAATTTAGCACCCTTGCCGCAAGTAATTGGAATCAGCAAGGTTATCTGGATCAGATCGGTGGTGGTGCTAATGAATATCGACGTGATTATGCTCCGGACGAATTTAGCTTCTCATTTAACGGGATCAGCGGAAGCTTTTTACTTAATCATGAAGGAAAATGGGTGGTTATTTCGAAGGATAATCTGACATTAAAGGTTGAACATGAAATAAGCACTTCATATCAAATGAGCACCCCTACTGCGGAAACATATCAGGTTCCCAGAGCGATCACTAAGTTCGTAATAACTGCAAATGATGGAACAGTATATGTTTTTGGAAAAGATCAAAATGCCATAGAGTTTTCGTGTGTGGCAGTGCCAACAGATGTGGCCAGTTATAATATTGATCCCCAAAGCTCTCCGGTACCACCTCCCAATAAGGTTCAGCTTGGTTCTATAAAGGGAAATATACAGGCTAGCGCTTGGTTGTTATCAGAAGTAATATCGCCTGCAGGGCGTCATGTCAAGTTTTATTACGATCGCAAATACACCATTAAACAAACGGTTTATACTGATATTAAATTTACTGAGCCTGCCATTTGGCGCTTTAATAAATATGATGTGAATCAGGTTGATCAGTATTTAGTCAATTCATCTTATCTGGACAGAATTGAAACAGATAATGGGACTATATGTACTTTTTTAAAATCAATAAGTAATGAATTGGCTTATCCGGAGAGGGTGAAACCTCTTACCGGAGACACTTTTTTTCCATATCTATTTCCTTCACTTACAAAAACTTTTTATAAACTGGATAAGCTGGAAATAACTACCAATGGTACTTTGATAAAACAAGTTGGGCTTAACTATATCGAGAATAATCAGCAAAGACTCATGCTTGAAGCAGTTAAATTTAAATCGGTACCCAATACAAACGGTGAATATAAATATGCATTTGAGTACAATCAAACACCATTGCCTCCTTATAATTCCGGACAAGAGGACCACTGGGGGTTTTATAATGGGAAAAACTTATGGGATGGGGCCAGTAGCCAAAATCAAACCACTATTCCTAATGTAAATAATTATTATGCATCCAGAGAGCCCGATTCAATTTTAATGAAAGCAGGTGTACTATCAAAGATGACTTATCCTTCAGGGGGATATTCTTTATTTTTCTTTGAACCGCATACATATAGTACAATAGTTAATCAAACCCCTTCTATGAATCTTCAACTCTTAACTAATAATAAAATGGCTGGCGGTTTAAGAATCAGAAGAATTGAAAATTATGATGCGATTTCTACCACACCAATTATAAAAGAGTTTTATTATAATAAAAACTATGTGAATAATGGAAGTTTATCAAGTGGTGTTCTTTCGCAAAACCCGGTATATTATTATGAAAAGTTAAAAACAACGAGTGGAACACTCAATAGCTATCATCTTTCGAGTGCTCCATTGAATTACCTTAATACAACCAATGGCAACCATATAACTTATACAGAGGTAACTGAAAAAAGCAATGAAGGTTATCATGTATACAGTTATACCAATCATGATAACGGCTACATGGATAAAGATCCATTTTTGGCAATTGGGAATCCTTTATTTAGTAGAGATATATCTAAATTAGAACTTGAACGAGGGCGGCTTCTAGGCGATAAAATATATTCAAAGGACAAATTCCTGCTTCAGGAAACTATTAATGAATATAATGATGATGTAAACAGGTACAATAATTATGTGAGATCAATTCAATCTACTGAACATAATAGGACGCCGTATGCTATTTATACTTTTCACCCATATTTAAAAAAGCAGACTGTTAAAATATATAACACTCAGGGGTTAAATCCGTTGGTTAGGGCAACTGATTTTACCTATGATCCCAATTATAGGTTGGTAACGGATGAAAAGCTGACTAACAGTAAAGGAGCCCAAAAAGCGATTAATTATCTTTACCCATTTAATAATAGTTCAGGAACCACTTACCCCAAGATGGTTACTGCTAATATGTTGGCCTATCCTATCCAAATTAGTACAGTTGTAAATACGCAGGCTACATATAAGATGATTAACTATAACGAATTTCCAACGGGTTCGGGCTTTTATTATCCTCAAAATATAAAAAACCGATATTCTTTAAATGGAGATGATGTGACTGATATTCAGTTTGATGCTTACGACAGCGGAAATGTTTTACAGCAGACAAAAAAGGGGATAATAGAAAGCTTTGAATGGGGGTATAATAAAACCCTGCCGATTGCAAAAGTTATTAATGCTGCAAATACATTAAAAACAACGATGACCTCCGGCGGAAATGGTTTTTCCATACAGTTCCTAAGTGCAAGCAGAGACGCTGCTACCCGGCAATTTATCGTAGGTGCAGATGGTACCATCAGTTTATCAATTGATTTTGGAGGTGATGAGGGGAGTGGTACCGTTCGTGCAGAGGTGACTATAGAGATTAATGGGCCAAATAACGCTGGTTCCGGCCCTTTTTCGCTTTGTTTAGCTACTGGAAGTGCCAGTTGTGGGAATTATTCGTCAAACAGGGTTCTTACCGGCTTACCTCCCGGGAATTATACACTGACTGCCAGTATTTATGATGCGCAAAACCTGATTGTCCCCGTTAATCTTTCCGTTGCCTATTCGGTGTCGATACCTGTCATTTCCGGATCTAAAGATTTTTATTATGACAGCTTTGAAGAGAGTGGAGGGAACAGTGCCATTAACGATTGCAGGACTGGTCATTTAAGTTATATCGGGGCATATAACAAAACATTAAACAACCTGGCAGCACGAAGTTATATACTGAGTTACTGGAAAAAAACAGGAAGTTCCTGGTCATTACAAAAATTGTCCACAGGGCCCATAACAGGAGGCACTTATACAATAAGTATACCTAACGGACAGATTGATGATGTACGGTTCTACCCGGTTGACGCACAGATGTTCACGTATACGTATGACCCCTTGGTTGGAATGACAAGTTCCACGGATCCGAAAGATGAGACAACTTATTACGAATATGATGGTTTTCAACGGTTGATGAATATCCGTGAAAAGAACCAGAACATCATTAAACATATTGACTATCACTATCAAGGACAATAATCATACGCATAGATGAATCACATCAAGATGAAAACACAATCACATCTAACAATTGGTAACATTGGGGTTAAGGCAACTTGGTTATGCTTACTGATATTATTGAGCCATGGAGTAAAGGCTCAGTATATTCCGAATCCTGCACAATTGAGCACACCCGCCACTGCGCCTGGCAATTATTACAATGAAAATAGTATAGTATTATCTCCTGGTTTTTCGGCTACAGCTACCAGTACCAATTCTTATAGTTACTACATCAATACCCCGGAATGTTTGCCACTTGGCACCAAACTAAGTCAGAATCTAACCTATATACTAACATCAATACCCCGAGAAGCTGGTATAGCTGATCCATCAAGCGGAAGTAACAGTACCTGTCAGGTCATGCAGACGGTTCAGTATTTTGATGGACTTGGGCGGGCACTACAGACAATACAGGTAAAAGGTAGTACGCTTAATAAAGATGTGGTACAACCGATGGCCTATGATCAATTCGGTAGGGAGGCCACCAAATACCTGCCTTATGCGCTAATCAGTGGGATTAGTGACGGTAGCTATAAATCCGATGCGCTGACATCTCAACAACAGTTTTATACCACTCCGCCCACAGGTGTGAGCCAGATCAACTATCCCTCAGCGAGCACAGCATTTGAGCCATCTCCTTTAAATAGGGTAATAGAACAAGGGGCGCCCGGTATTCCCTGGCAACTATTCAGCAGTAATATACAAGGCAGCGGACATACGGAAAGAATGGCCTATGGTACCAATACAGGTAGCGATGTGATTCAATGGTCGGTAAACGCTAATGGAAATGGTTTAATTGGTGGCAATACCAACTATACAGCGGGCCAGTTATCTGCGACAACGTCTACAGATGAGAACGGGAATAATAAGATAGAATATAAAGATAAGGAGGGCTTACTGGTTTGCAGAAAAATACAAATGACTGCTACTACTTACCAGATCATCAATTATGTTTACGATGACCTGAATAACCTGGTTTATGTTCTTCCTCAACTACCTGCTGGAACCGCCTATCCGGCAAACTTCCTGGAAACCGATGGTATATTCATCAACTTTGTGTATGGCTATCACTATGACAGCAAAAACCGGTTGATAGAACAAAAAATACCGGGCAAGGGTTGGGAGTTTATGGTCTATAATAAAATGGACAGGGTAATCTTTAGTCAGGATGCGAACCAACGTTCACAGAGCCCGCAGGTATGGACATATACTCAATATGATGTAATGGGTAGAGTAGCAATCACTGGGTTATGGTCATCTACAGGAGCATCCGGCAGTGCGGCAGATACAAATATCCCGTCCCCAAGCAGGGCACTGGAACAATGGCTGCTAAACTGGGCGAATAATCAAACCTCCTTTTGGTTAGACAAAAACCCAAGCACAAACACCGGTTATAGCACAGCTGATCCGCAAGGTGTTGTCCTAAATATCAACTATTATGATGATTACGCCTTTCCTGAAAAACCATATCTGCCAACAATAAGTGGCACAATGTCCACACCAACTGGATTGTTGACTGCCACTAAAACTACGGTTTTAAATGCGGATGGTACTTACGGATCGAAACTATGGACGTTGCACTATTATGATGACAAGGGGCGCGAAGTCCAAACGTTTAAACAGCACTACCTCGGCGGCGTAGCCAGCCCTTATAATTATGACCAGATCACCAATAGTTATAATGATATCACCGAAGAGCTAACTGACAGTAAACGGGAACATTACACCAAAAATGCCAATAATACAGACAAATTAAAAGGCGTGACGATAACCAATACCTTTGTGTATGATCATGTGGGACGCAAGATCCAGACCAAAGAGCAGATCGATAACAATCCCTTAGTATTGCTGTCGCAAAATGATTACAACGAGATCGGACAGGTGATGGCTAAACACTTGCACGGCGCGAACGGTACGGCTCCATTCCTGCAGGATATCAATTATTCCTATAACGAAAGAGGCTGGCTGTCAAAGATTAATGACCCTGGTGTAGCTGTGTCAACCAAACGATTGTTTGCCGAACAGTTGAGTTATAACCTGCCGGTTAATGGGGCGGTACCTCAGTTCAATGGAAACGTATCAGAGCAAGTATATAATGCCGGGATCAGCAGTAAACAAAATGTTAAATACAGCTACGATGCCCTGAATAGGCTAACCAATGGTATCAGCAGTGCGGGATTTAGCGAAAGTAGCATCAGCTATGACGAATTAGGGAATATCAAAAATCTGACCAGGGGAACAAATGCTTCCTATGGATACAGCTATGTTGGGAATCAATTACAGGTAGTAACAGGGTTGACAGCTAATACATATACCTATGACTCGAACGGGAATATGAATCATGACGGGAGGAACAATAATAACATAGCCTATAATTTGTTGAATCTACCGAGAAGCGTAACCGGAAGCACAAGCATCTCTTATGTATATGATGCGTCTGGCGAAAAGTTAAGAAAGACTAACAGCAACACAGTAACGGACTATATTGACGGGATACAATACACTACAACGGGTAATGGAACACCGGTTATGGATTTTATACAAACTGAAGAAGGAAGGGTTAATAAGAGCGGAATAAACTATGTATATGAATACACACTGACTGATCACCTGGGTAATAATCGGGTAGCGTTTGACCAAACGAATGGCAAGGTAGGCGAAGATGATTACTATCCTTTTGGATTAAACGTGCACCGGCAAGTAAACGCAGGAAATAAGTATCTTTACAATAAGAAGGAATTACAGGAGGAACTGAACCAGTACGATTACGGCGCCAGGTTCTATGATCCGGTCATTGCCAGGTGGACGAGTGTAGATCCGTTGGCAGAGAAAGGAAGAAGGTGGAGTCCTTATGTCTATGGATTTAATGATCCCATTAGATTCGTTGATCCGGATGGTATGTGGCCGGATTGGGGGAAAATTGCATACTTTGCTGGTAAGGTCGCTCAAAACTTACAAGAGGGATGGAATAATTTAAGGGCAACCATGCGCCAGACTCCTATGCAAACCGCGGACGCCATAAGCAAAGGATTGAGTAATGGCAGTATAAAAAATGCATTAGTCGGAGCCGTTGTTCACAATACGGTCAAGGCGGTTACTGGAACAAACACCGATAAGCTTGAAGTTGCAGCGGTTGTTACTGGCGAGATAATCCAGTTAGGTTTACCTGGAGGGGATATTGGCAAAGCTAGCGATGTTGCTAAAATGGGCAGGGCTGCAAGAATGGGGGAACTTGAGGCGGCTGTCGGAGCAAAAGCAAGTGACTTAAATGCAGCGGGTAGTTATCCAGCAACAGTTGGTGGTGCCGAATTGAACGGACAAACAGCTATTGCTACAAGTGGTGCACCACCTACAGTTGTTGCACCTCAATTAGAAGAGGCAGCACAGTCATTAGGTGGAATCGGAGCAAAAACATCAGCTGGAACAGTAGGTGCATGTTGTGAAGTACATGCCGCAAACGAATTATTGTTGAAGAATCCAAAAGCTATGCCACAAGATATAAATCTAACGCCTGCTATAAGACCAAGAACCGGACAAGTAGTGCCAATGTGTGACAATTGTAAGGTTATATTTAAGAAAAATTAACGGACTATGATTACTGAATTAGAACAAGAAACGCTAGACATAGATTGGTTTTTTATTAGTGGCGAAAGTATTGCCTTTGTTGCATCTGGTGGTGGAAAATTGCCTGCATCTGTAGCCAAATCACTTGAAAGGAATCAAATGTTGGCCTCCTTTTTTAGAGGCCTACCTGTAAGGTCTGAAATAATTATTAATCCTGATTTAAATAGCGTGGTTACTACGGCGATCGATGAAAGATACCTTGCTGATTTTATGCACATGGCAGAAAGAGGGCTTTACTCATTTGATAAAACAGTATTAAACAACTTTTCCGAACCGCACTATCATCTAGTGGCGAGACCCGTTACTCCACTTAAACTTGATCAGTTACCTGCTGAAATAAGAGAGATTATATCTGAGTCTCAATATTCTGGAGACATAGAATCAACGATAGATACTAATTTGATATTATAGATAGTTTGGACACACAGCCGCAAGCGTCTCGTTTGTGGTAACCGAAGGCTGATAATAAAACCAAGCCCAGCTTTATGAGAGCTGGGCTTTACTTTTTATAAGCTAACCTTGTTTTAGCATGTTGGATCAAGGCCATCAAAGGCGTACATGATGTGCTCTCTGACCCAAGGCTGTCATGTGGATGCCGTCTGGCTGCACTTGTGTAGGATCATTCGGGTTATAAAAATTGTTTGTAAAGCCAACATTAATCGGATAATTGATCCAGTCCTGCGCTAGCTTTTCAATATTTAAGTTCATATCATCAATGGCGTCTTGGGTGGTATAATCATTAGCATATTGATAAGTAGGCATATGAATGGCAGTGTTTAAAATAAATGGAGGAGCAGAACCTGGATTGTTTTGCAGTATACCCGCATAGTCCAGTCTAATCTCGCCGGAAATCAATTTTATCATCGCCGTATTTCCCCCTGTGCTTTTAGCGGAAGGTATAATGATACAATCGGGGGAAAGTGTATAATCAATTGACCCGTACCAGCCGATATCAGCTCTGGGCGAGGAGTAATTGGTGTTAATAGTTTTATATAAATTCCCATTCAGATAAACTTGAAAGCTACCGGATTTAGCGACGTCCGAGGTCGGAACGATGATCTTTTCGGGTCAGCCATAGTGATATGATTTAGTCCTTAAAGATAAAAAATGTAAAGCTTCAGTATCTTTTTATTTTTCCCCTCCGCTGCCACACGCGGGACGTGGCTGTTGCGCAACGAGGCTTTAGACAGGCGATAATTTTATCCGGAATTGATTGGTGGCAGTTTTAATAGCGATAAGGTTAAATATCGCTTGAGGCTCTAATAAGCTTATTATCGCATCCCAAAAGTTCGTTCCTCCGTATTTGATCAACTTCTTAAGGTTATATGCGATTCCTGCCATTATCATACACTTATTAGCCAGTTTTATCCCAATTGTATTTACTTTTCGCATACCCAGGTATTCGATCAGGTTCCCAATGACAGGTTCAACGGTACTTTTCCGTATGGTCATCATCTGTTTACCGTAATCATCGTTCATGCGTTTGTGCATTTCCTCAAATAAAGGTTTAGTTATGGAACTGGTCAACATTTTATAGGTTGACTTACCAAGACATTTCATGCGAATAGGGCACTTTTTGCAATCGGACCGTTTGCTCATGTATGTCTTTGAAACGCCATGATGATTTTTGTAACCAATGAACTTTAATGTGTTTCCCTGACTGCATTTGTAAACATCATTTTCTGCATCGTATGCAAACCCATCACGTTCCTGTTTATAAGTTCCGGTATTGGGAATATAGCCGGTAATACCTCGTGAGATAAGGCTTTCCAGTACGGATGAACTACTGTAGTTGGCATCAGCAATGACTTCTTCTACCGTTAAGCCATATTCCTTTAGGTTATTATCTATCTTGTCAATTACCGCATCAAGGCATTGGCTATCTTTCTTATCTGCATGGAAAGCCCCGATACTGGTAATAATATAGCTGGAGGTATCAACGCTAAGCTGGCTAAGGTAATTTAGCTTCATTACTTTGCCCGGCTTTACGGACATCCTTGAATCAGGATCGGTTGTGCTGACGCGATTTGCATTAGTGCGCTTTTGAGGTTTAGGATCTTCGGGCTTATCGGATATTTGATCATCATTATTACCCTGTTTTGATTCCTCATCTTTTAACTGACTGGTAAAGGCCATAGCGTCTTCCATGATAGCCTTCTCCTTTATACTGTCCAAAGCCGCATTGGCCTTTACATATACACTATCAACGGCCTGCCTTTTACCGGTTAACATTCCTTTGTCGATGCATTGCTTTAATACTTGTTTGAATAGTTGGTTAAATACATCTTCATCATAAAGCTGACGGGTACGGCTTAAAGTAGAGTGCCAGGGCAATTCTTCGTCAATATCATAACCAATAAAATAGAGAATATCAAGGCGCATAGCGGCTGCATTAACAATACGCCGGTCACTTGGTTGATTTTCTAAGTAACCAACAAGCAACAGCTTAAAGAAAACAATCGGATCAATGCTTTTTTGTCCATCTTTCCCGTAATACTTCGAGGTAGCAGAATATAAGAACTGTAAATCCAGTGTTTCCTTAAGTTTACGATATATATTGTCCACAGGAACACGGTCGGACAGTTGAAAATTAGTAAAGAGCTTCTCTTGATAATGCTTCTTTCCTTGCATGACATTAAGATACTAAAAACCAACATCTTGCCATAATTATTGTGTAAATAAATGATGCGTTGCGCAACAGCCACGTCCCGCTTGTGGTTCACAGGATACCTCCCACAGTTGGCGCACGCGTGCGCCAACTGTGGGACAGATTTTATTATCAAAGTAATATGCTTTTTATAAATAATATTTAAATTCATGATAAAATCTAAACCTCTTATCATGAAAAAACTACTGGCTATTATTCTGCTGTTTCCATTTGTATGCAAAAGCACCATGGTGAACGCACAAAGTAAAAAAGTTACAAAGGCTTACAATGTGGCAACAAAACTTGCCATGATTGCCGACAGCACCCAAAACATCGATACGTTGATGACGTTAACACCAGCTAATCCTGTGTTGAAGTGGAAAATAATTAATGGAAAAAATTACGTATTGATGGCTACGTTTACCGGTGATCTCCAAGGGTATCCGGTGGGAGATTCAACCAGAACAACAAACGAGGTCTGGCTGTTTATTCCCGGCCAAATGCAGTACCGGTTACGGAGTAAAATGACTTCTAAAACCGATACTATTCTTAAATTAAATGAAATGCTGGGCTTGCCGCCTGTATCGGGGGATACCCATATAGCACAATTTTGGGTGCAGGTCGACAATGTTTTCCGGCCTGCAGGAAGTCCCGACGTCACCGTACCAAAGGCTTCGGGTACATTATCATTAAATGCAAGTCCGGAATATAAGCTTTGGTTCAATAATTATATCATCACATCCTATTTTCAACCGCTCACGAGTACTGAGGTGTATTATCCATGGACACGAATGGGTTATACTTACAATTGGGCGCCTGGCGCAAACCGGGTTGGTGTGAGTGAGTTTGTGTTGAATCCTTATTCAGGGATATGGGTGGAAGCCGTTATTAAAGCCAGCGATTATTTTAAGAAAAAATTTTAGGCCTTTGACCTCTTATGGAATTCTTGAATAGATTGCCAGAGCTTATATACTGTTCTATACTTTGAATATATGCACTGTTTTTATTTCAGCGGATCTTAGGTTATCAAATTTTAAAATAATTGTGTTTTTCACACTTTTAATTTTTTATTTATATATTGGTCTTGCAATCACTAAACTTTTTAGTTCAAGCCAATTATTTACGCAATAACCGATCCGGACGAAAATCCATCTATGGATTATTTGTTAGGACGCCTGCAGGAACGACCAGCTGACATAAGTTTTCTTGCCCAAAGCCAAACGGGAAACAAGTGTTTTTTAAATAAAAAAAATGGATAACAATAAACAGAAACGTGTTTTACAAATAAGAGGATTAGCGGCAGCGATGCCCTTGTTAGTCATATTGTTGGCCTTTACTAACATATCCGGTAACCACTTATCGTATAATTTATCGGCGATTGATACGCCGCTCACTGAATCACAAAAGCATTTGGCTAAAAATGGCTTGAAAGAGCTCGATGTGGCCCCTGGGCTGCGGGTTGAAACGATGGCGACAGAACCAATGTTAATCAACCCTACTAATATCGACGTGGATGAAAAAGGAAGGGTTTGGGTGACGGAGGCCTATAATTACCGGTTTGAGATTAACCAAAACAAACCCAGAGAGGCAGGCGACCGCATAGTAATTTTGGAAGATAAGGATGGAGACGGAAGCTTGGAAACCAGCACGGTGTTTTATCAGGGTCCCGAGGTTAATGCACCTTTAGGTGTGTGCGTATTAGGTAACCGGGTACTGATATCACAAAGTCCCTACGTATGGGCTTTTTATGACGATAACAATGACGGTAAAGCCGACCGAAAAGAAATATTATTTCAAGGGATAAGTGGTATACAACATGATCACGGAATGCACAGTTTTGCATTCGGCCCCGATGGTAAACTATATTTCAATTTTGGGAACGCCGGTAAAACCCTCAGAGATAAAAATAATGAGGTTGTACTGGATCAGGATGGCGATGAGATTGGTCCTAAAAAATACAAAGAAGGAATGTTATTTCGCTGTGATCCGGACGGTACTCATGTGGAATGCCTGGGCCATAACTTTAGAAACGAATATGAATCGGCCGTCGATAGTTATGGAAATATATGGCAAAGTGATAATGATGATGACGGGAACAAAGGCGTTAGAATCAATTATGTTATGGAATATGGAAATTATGGATACACCGATGAAATGACCGGGGCCAGCTGGACAACCAAGCGGATTAACATAGAAGATTCTATTCCGCTTCGTCACTGGCACCAAAATGACCCTGGCGTCATTCCCAATCTGTTACAAACGGGATCCGGTTCTCCTTCCGGAATGGCATTTTATGAAGGGACGCTGTTGCCACGGCAATTTCAAAATTCAATGATCCATGCAGAACCAGGACATAATGTTGTCCGGTCCTATCCCGTACAAAAGGCCGGCGCGGGATATACCGCCGGCATCCTTAACATGCTTGATGGTGAGCGGGATCAATGGTTTCGCCCGGTGGATGTCTGCACAGCACCGGATGGTTCTTTAATTGTAGCCGACTGGTATGATCCCGGCGTTGGAGGACACCGGGTTGGGGATCTTCAGCGCGGCCGTATATACCGGGTTGTTCCTAAAGGTATGAAAGCCACTTATAAAATACCTGAACAGGACTTTACTACTCCTAAAGGCGCAATCATTGCCTTGCAAAATCCAAATCTTGCCGTTCGCAGGCATGCCTTTATCGCATTAAGCAGCATGGGAGACGCCGGAGTCGCAGAGCTGGAAAAACTTTGGACAACATCGACCAGTTCCCGTATGCGTGCAAGAGCCCTATGGGTGCTTTCCAAATCAGCAAAGGCCACAAAATATCTTTCAGAAGCCATCGGGGATTCTGATCCTGATTTGAGAATAACCGGGCTAAGAGCAGCAAGAGAAGTAAATACCGATGTGCTTAAACTTGCAAAAGCCCTGGTAAATGATCCGGACGCGCAGGTAAGGCGCGATTGTGCGATTGCGTTACGGCACCGGAAAGAGGCAGAGGCCGCGACGATATGGGCGGCACTCGCCGCGAAACATGATGGCAAGGACAAATGGTATTTAGAGGCACTGGGTATTGGGGCCGACAAGCAATGGGACCAATTCTTTGCAGCCTACCTGAAAGTAGTACCGGATCCTTTATTAATAGCCGGAGGCAGGGACATCATATGGCGCGCACGTACAAATACCGCTCTTCCATATCTGGTAAAACTGGCTTCAGATGCAAATGTTCCATTAAAATCCCGTTTGAGATACCTCAGAGCTTTTGACTTTTATACGGAAGCTGATAGATCCAAAGCTTTGGTCAAACTATTAGAAGAAAATAATGGTAAAGATTTAAAATTGAGTGCCATCGTATTAAAGTCATTAAATCCTCAGGATATATCGGGCTCACCTGTATCCCAGGAACAGTTGAAACAGGTTTTAAATTCATACACAGGGACACAGGATTTTGTTGATATGGTAAAACAATATAATATTACCACAGAAGCTGATAAATTGATGGATCTGGTGACGGCCAACGGTATTCAGAGTAACGGAGGATATCAGAGCGGAGGAATCGGGGCCGATGCGGCCAGGGTATTACTTAAAGCTAATGAAGATCTTCGGTTCCTAAATGTTATTAAAGGTAAAGATCAGCAAAAGGCATCCAATGTTTTAGCAGTGCTTGGCGTAATAGGCAACGATGAGTCAACAGCTATCATGTCAAAGGTGGTTTTATCAAACCAGTACAGCATGCCCATACGTCAAAAAGCGGCACAAATGCTGGGTAAAAGCCAAAATGGGGAAGACCGCGTTCTGGAAATGCTCCAGGGAAAAAAATTGCCTCAGAGTTTAATTACACCGGCTGTTGCTGGCTTGAGCGGAACACTCAGAAAAAGCACATTGGATAAAGCAAAGGCCTTTTTACCCAATACTAATGTTGCCAAAATTGCTAAAACCAAGATGCCTTCTGCTAATCTTAATGCCATACTTGCTTTAAAAGGAAATGTCCTGAAAGGTAAGGCCGTTTTCCTCAGAACTTGTTCCGTATGTCATAGAGTTAATAAAGATGGTTTTGAATTTGGGCCTAATTTATCAGAAATAGGTGCGAAATTACCAAAGGAAGGATTATTTGATGCTATTATTAACCCCTCTGCGGGTATTAATTTCGGATATGAGACCTCACAACTAACTATGAAAGACGGATCAACCCTGGTGGGGATCATTTCAAGCCGGACAGAGACAGATATCGAATTGAAATACCCTGGAGGTTCTGTTCAGAAAATTAAAACCAATGATGTTAAGCAAATAAAAAAAGTGTCGACATCTATGATGCCTGCCGGATTAGCCCAAACGATGTCAAAACAAGAATTCGCTGATTTACTTACGTTCCTTGCCTCTTTGAAAAAGAAAGGATAATACAAAACTGTATGGTATTGAAATGTTTTAATATTGAAAATCGTTCTTCGCCATATAGAAGAAGTTCTTGTTTAACGTCGAATATATATACTGTTTTTATTTCAGGGCATATAGTTTCTTGATAATAACAGGTGTGAGAGCAAGGTTTAGAAAGCTTGTGTAAATGCCGGGAAAGTAACCGCCTGTCTTTATACAGAATATAGGTTCCCTATAGCATTGCCAAACATGCCAAACACGATAAAGAACATAGCGAAGAACTGTAATATCTTCCAATTCTTTAAAAAGCCAATAGCACCCATTAAAAACATGAAATAAGCTGCCATGTTAAAGGTCACAAATAAATTGTGGTTATAGGCATGGCCACCAAGTTTTTGCAAAGTTTGTCTTCATCGTGGTAACCAGCAAACTAAAATCGAAACGGTGTCAGAAATTGTATATGCTCGACACTAATATACAAGCATACCATTAATCCTTAAAAATTCCTTTGGATTAATGGCATTACAAGCATGAACATAAGGGAGTATGACAACCTATCAGAGACTAATTGACAAGGCATGATGAAACACGTTATTAGGATCCCATTTTTGTTTCACCTGCTGCAATCGGGGGTAATTATCTCGGTAATATAGGATTTGCCATGGGATACCCGAACGATTCCATTGCGGGTCAGTCAGGTCTGTATCAGGATGATTGATCATGCAGCCACCGGTCTGCTCGTTGGGCACAGGAACGCCACCCGAGGCGGCAAACAGGTCTTGATAGAAATTGCGTACCCAGCTAAGGCTTGCGGCTTCGCCTTTCGGTTCTCCCCAGCCTGTATTGCATGCGATATCAAGGATACAATCCCGTTGAACGGAGGCTGTTGCTCCCGGCATTATGGCATTTACCCGGCCGCCGTAAGTGGCCATACCTAATCCACCGCCTACCGGCTCATTGTTTGTCAGATATTTATATGCCGTCGTAATCTGATCATCTGTAAAAGGGCGGCGAAGAAAAGCGTCTTTAATCTTAGCTTTTACTTTGTCATACCCTGGCTGAAAAAGTTCCGGAAAAGGGTTAAGCGCAAATTGTAGCCATGCAGTCTCTTCCACTTGTCGCGTATAAGACAAGCCTAAAGGGTCGGCAATTGATGCGAGATGTTCGTCTATGAGCTGTATTGCCGTTGGACCCGCGGTGGAAACGCCTTTCATTTCCAGTTTCCCCATGTTACGATGATTCAGAAAAAGCAAACTGAATAGCTGCTTATAAGGCGATTCCGGGCTGCTATTCTTTTGCGCCCATGCACCGAAATTTTGAACTAATTGCGAAAATAGTTTTTCATTAAAATTATTCCAGTCCCATGAAACCCTAAAGGTCGTAATGGTTTTGGGTGCCTTCGGAAGAGCAGTGGCAGGATTAGCACCGTCGGTTCCCGCAGATCGGAACCAGTATCGGGTAACGATGCCAAAATTTCCGCCGCCGCCGCCGGTATGCGCCCACCAAAGCTCCCGGTTTGGATCATTTTCTTCCCGTGTAGCAATAACGCTGTGCGCCTTGCCGGATGAATCTACGGCAACTAACTCTATAGCGTAGAGATGATCTGCAGCCAATCCATATTCTCTGCAAAGAAAGCCAAAAGCCCCACCCAGTACATGGCCGCCGATTCCTATGTTGGGATGCTGTCCAGACGGCAGAACCACTCCCCAGCCTAAAAAGAGCCTGCGGTACGTTTCACCGACAGTGGCGCCGGCCTCTACTTCAAAAGCTGATCTTTTAGCATCATAGGAGATACTTTTCATCAGGGACATATCAATTAGTACTTGTACGGACGGGTCTGACACAAATCCTTCAAGGCAATACCCACCGCTCCGGACAACTATTCTCTTTTGAGTATTGACGGCTTCCTGCACAGCAGCTACGACATCTGAGGTTGATTCCGGAAGGCAGAAATATTCAGGTTTCCCGGTAAAGCGTTTGTTGAAGCGTTTTTCATTAAGATCAGCAAAACGAATGTCGTTTGAGGTTATCTTTTCCATATGTCTTTTTGCAATGCTTTATTGTTTTGTAAAGTTATATGTGTTCCAGATAGGTTTCAAGTGGGAATCATGACATTTAAAGGGTAAAATGCGACAATTTACGATACAATGGGCCATTGATGACTTACCCTCAGCCGCATTTTGTAGTCTGGAATTAGGTTGAATCGGAATAACCGAACTTTCATTTACCGGAGTTTTTTGGAAAAGCCCGGTTTTTAGCAGGGGAATAAATTTTATTATTATAAGGAAGCAAAAGTTAATTCCTGAGAAATTAGGGTTGCATTAAAATACAGCTCGGGTTATAACATAAACAGGACCAAAAATGATATTGTTGTTTAGTTTTGGGAAATCCGGGAAAAAGCTATAAGATTGACCTCGTGTAAAGTGAGTTAAATAATAAATAATAAATAAGCATTTTATGATACGTAATTTAATTGTATTTACGATTATTTTAATTTCACTCGACGCCAGGGCTCAGCAAGCGCGCAGACCGGTAGATTATGTTTGTCCCCTTGCCGGTACACAAACCAGCCGTTGGTTCTTCTTTAATACCGCGACCAGACCTTTTGGTATGGTAAATCTCAGCCCGGATACACGTTTAGGTGGTGACTGGAATAACGGATATCTTTATGGAGATACAACAATTAAATGCTTTAGTCATATTCATTGCTGGCAATTGTACGGACTGGCAGTAATGCCGTTTACCGGAACGCCCAAAGGCCATTTAGGAACAGACGCATATCAGTCGGTATTCTCTCATGATCAGGAAACGGTTCAGGCAGGGTATTATAGCGTAGACTTAAAAACATATCATGTGAAAGCCGAGCTGACTTCTACCACCCGGGTAGGAATGCATCGTTATACTTTCAGCAAAGATTCGGTACCTGGGATATATTTTGATTTGTGCGCTACGCTAATGGATAAAATACAATCGGCAAATCTGCGAAAAGTTTCAGAAGCGGAACTGGAAGGCTCTGTGACCATGGCGCCTACGTACCGTCGCCCAAAACCGTTTACAGTATATTTTACAGCCCAATTCTCCCAACCGATAAAATTTTTAGGTAAATGGAGGAAAGGGGAGGTTCTAAATGAAAACGCCGATACCATTTCCGGCAAAGATATAGGAGCTTGGGTGACGTTCGATAAAACCGCCCGGCCAATTTTGATGAAAGTGGCACTTTCTTACACCAGCATTCCGGCATCCCGTACTAATATGGTTGCTGAATTACCTCACTGGGATTTTGACCGTGTGGTACGCGAATCGCAAAATGACTGGAATTCCTGGTTGAGTCGGATCGAAGTGAGCAATGAAAATCAGGATTTGAAGAAACGTTTTTACACAGATCTGTGGCATGCGTTGCAGGGACGCCGTATCATCAGTGATGTGGATGGTGCTTATCCCGATAACACCGGGGCATCAACCCGAATAAAATATACTTTGAAAGATAACCATGGCAGGCCTTTTCCGCATTACAATTTCGATGCATTTTGGGGAGCTCACTGGAACCTGTCCCTGCTGTGGGGATTGGCCTATCCAGAAGTGGTGGACGGCTTTTGCAACACCATGCTTGATCTTTACCGCAACGGAGGCCTCATACCGCGTGGACCTTCCGGAGGGAATTATACTTTTGTGATGATCGGAGATGTAGCTTCCCCTTTTATGGGGTCGGCTTACCAGTTCGGGATCCGGAACTGGGATGCAGAACTGGCCTATCAGGGACTTCGTAAAAATGCTTTTCCGGGTGGTATTCGCTCGCACGCGGGCTATGAGCACGACATGAAAAATCCAAAGGGCGGCGGGATAGATTATTATATTAAAAGAGGCTATATACCGGAAGGTATCGAGGGAGAGGGAATGCACAAGGATGGTGCCGCGATGACGCTGGAATACGCCTATCAGGACTGGTGCCTGTCTGAGTTTGCGAAAGCATTAGGCAAGAAAACGGATGCAGAATTATTTGCTAAACGTGGTCAAAACTATAAAAACATATGGAACCCGGCTACTGGATATATGCATCCGAGGAATCTTGATGGAACGTGGATAAAAGATTTCGTGCCGGTGTCGCAAAATAAGGAATTTAATACCCTTGGATTTTGCGAATCAAACAGCCTGAATTATTCACACTATGTTCCTCAGGATCCCAAAGGCCTGATTAAACTTTTCGGGGGAGAAAAGAAATATGTGGCCAGGCTGGATTCTCAAATGATCAAAGGGGAGGGGCAACGGTTTATGGTGCCTCATGGCCAGCACGGAACGGCTTATGGCGATTTTGAAAATGAACCTGCGCTGGGTATTCCTTATATGTTCAACTTTGCCGGACGTCCTGATTTAACTCAGAAATGGGTACGTACCATTAAATCTGCTTTATTTACGAATATCACTCCCGAGGATGGTTATCATGGCGACGAAGACCAGGGTATGATGGGGGCTTACAGTGTACTGATGGCGATCGGCTTGTTCGATTTTCAGGGTGGGGCTGCCTTAAAACCAACCTGGCAGATAACAGCTCCCGTGTTTGATACGGTGAAGATTCATTTGAACAAAGATTATTACAAAGGGGGAACTTTTATGATCGTGTCATCCAGGAAAGATAAAAATGATTGTTATATCAAACGGGCTACATTAAATGGTGAAGGAATAAAAACGCCCTGGTTTTATCATAGCCAGTTGATCAATGGCGGTGAACTGAAATTAGAATTAAGCGATCTGCCGGCAAAGAACCCATTGTAATACTTAATAACATGAGAAAAAACTATGGATCACCTGTAAACTGCATGGGTAGCGGTTTATTGGTGATCACATGGAAGATTCGATGGCACCGAATTAATATTGCCTGGAAATTACCTGCCACGTTGCTGACAATATTAGGCATTAATTAATTGTTTTTTGCCCACTCTTTCAATTGGTCAATCGCTTTTGCCAATGCCCCGGCCGAGCCTTTAAAAGCTGCGGAACCGTTGGGTTTGCCATCAACGCCATACCACTCATAAAAACCATTGTCTTTAATTGTTCTGGCGACCATGGGTTGTAATTCAGCATAAGCTTCTTTAATAAAGCCATGACTTATAAGCTGCTGAATCATTCTGGCGCCGAACCAGGTCCAGTCTCCGCCGTTTTGATATACAAAAGGTTTTGATGCTGTCGAGTTTTTATAAATACCTTCGGGATACACAGGGTAAAGTGTTAAACCAATAGACGGCGCGCCGGATAGTTTGACATTCCTTAGCATGTCCTGATTAACAAGCCGGATTTCATGTTTTGATAAGATCCCAGCCTCAATAGCTATCGCCGTTCCACCGTGGAAGTAGATTTTGTTTTCATCGAAACTTATCGGGAAAGGTGATTTACCAATGTATAAATGCGGAATGAATTTATGATTTTTTGCATCCCAAAGGAATTTTCTGATAGCGGTTATAGTAATGGCTTTTAGCTGTTGCCACTTTTGCCGTTCTGGCCCGGTTTTATAAAAGCCGGCCATGTCAGTAAGCGCTATAACAAACATAGCGTTATCATATATGTCCATAGCCCAATGGGTGTTTTCATCAACATCAACTACTGCGCCACCTTCAACCTGTACGTCGCCCCAATCCTGTGTCGTAGCTCCGGTTAAAAGATGATATTTTTTTGAATAGCGGTTTTTTAATAAATAACTAATGGATACCTCCAGATGTTGTAATGCGGTTTTCCCTGCTATCTTTTCCTGCAAAATGGATTTATCACCGGTTATACGGATATATTTGGCTATAGCCTGTATTAACGACGTTTCCTGGTCTGTTTCTACGGTATTCTTAAAACCCACATGGGAGTTTTCATTTGAAGAGACATAAATATTTGGATCATTCCAGGTTACATGACCTTTTAATACATACCCGTCTACAATTTCACCGTTGGCTTGTTGAAGCTTGAGAAAAGTAAGAAGATTTGCCCTGATGCTGTCACGCCTGTAAACTTTACACGAGGTTTCAATGAAAGTATTAAAATCGCGTATCCAAACCTGTGGATAGCCGTCACCCGCATTAAAGCCTTTGCTTAAAATAGCTGTAGCTTTTTTGTATACAGTATCCAGCTTTTTGTCTGCGATAATTTGTACAGCCAATTTGTGTCTTTGTTGAGCCAGTCCTTGAATAGTAATGCCAATTATTATGACGGTAGTTACAAGGATCTTTTTAGTATTAGTTTTCAATGTTTATGAAGAAATGTTATAAAATGGTTTTCTGAATAGAACCGGTTTTTATTTGGCTGAATAGGGATTTGCAATTATAAATAAAATATGGCATTTGTTTGTACATAAATGTAGCGTTTACCTATAAAGTTGCCCTAAAAGGTGTTTTATCGTAATAATTTCCATTATACAATAAATATATGTTTGTACATAATTAAAATCGCAAACAATTTCCTTAACCCAAATCATAAGCAATCGCAGGTATCGGTTTAAGCGTCTCGAGCAGCAAGTGACAGGCATAGCTGACCCACGCCTCATTCAAGAAATCGATACAGGTTTTTTGAATGGATTTTTTGAAACAGTTGCAAAGGTACGCTCAGGCAAGCGATGGCTGCAACCCTCTCCAGGCTAATAGGTTCCTTGAAATTATCGACCGTGAACTGGAAAACCCGGCCGATCCGCTCCCGGCTCTTGGATTGTGCATCTGCACCTGACTGGTAGATAAAGATTTGCAGGCCTTTTGCACAGCCACTAACTGCAAACATTGCCCGAGCAGTAGTATCCTTTCAAATCCCTCGGTGGTCAATAGTTGCAGAATTCCAGTGAGGCGAGACAGTTTTAAGAAAAAACATATATATTAGACTTATTGCAATCTTGTACTATTGATTTAATGCGTCCCTATAAAGCCCCAAGCTATTCAGATGAAATATTGGTCGACCTGGTTAAGTCCCGGGATGACAGAGTTGCTTTTGCAGAAATCTATCATCGTTATTGGCAGATTCTAATAGACCTGGCTTATCAAAGGTTAAAATCAAAAGAAGCTTCAGAGGAAATTGTGCAGGAAGTTTTCGTGAGTTTCTTTTTAAGACGGCATGAAGTCGAGTTAAGAGGCAATCTTGCATCCTGGCTAAAAACCGCCCTCAAATATAAAGTATATAATATCTATCGTTCTCAGCAGGTTCATTTAAATCACCTGGATATGATCATGCGCGAAACACACATCGGTCCCATGATGCCAGACGAGGTGCTGGATGTTAAGGAAATAAGGGAACGCATGCGGCTTGCAGCAGGCAGACTGCCCGAGAGATGCCGGGAGGTATTTTTACTAAGCCGGTTTGAACACTTGTCCCAACAGGATATTGCAACCCGGTTAAACATATCAGTTAGCACGGTAAAAAAACATATCACTAAAGCAATGCGCGTCATGAAATCTGAATTTCATGAAAATCATTTTGATATGCTAATCCTCATTCTTTTTTTTAGGCATTTTTAATAAAACGTTTTATTAAATTATTGAACTCATTATCTGTGAGTTATGTTTATTTTATAAAAAAGGAATTGCGCAGAGTAGCACCTTTTACCCCTTCAAGTTAATACCTATTAAATAGCCTTTGATGGATAACGATAATACCAGAATACTTCACCTGCTTGAAAAGTTTAATAATGGAACAGCTTCTCCAAACGAATTGCGGGAACTGGACAGTTGGTATGATACATTTGATCAGAACAAAAAGCTAACAGATAGCCTGTATCCTCAGGAAATCAAAAATATGGAGCACCGGCTGCTATCAACTATTGATCAACAGATTGACAAAAGGTTGGGAAGGCAAAGCGGACCGCAGACTGTTCAAACACGAGGGAGATGGTTAGCTGTTATCGCGATATTAGCCGTTTTCCTTACCATTGGTTACCTAACCGTACGAACTTTTGGCATGTTTAACGGAGAGCAAATGGCCAAAAATGATGTTAAGCCAGGTGGCAGCAAAGCGATATTGATTTTAGGAAATGGGAAAAGAATAGATTTGAGCAGTTCAAAGTCAGGAGTGATTTCTAATGAATCAGGGGTAACGATTGCCAAAACAACCGGTACCAGATTAACCTACTTGTCTGATGACCAGGCATCTGATCAGAAAGATCATGGCGTGGGCACAACGAACACTATTATTACACCAAATGGCGGACAGTACGAAGTACAACTTCCAGATGGAACCCATGTATGGCTGAACGCAGCTTCTTCTTTAACGTATCCGGTGCATTTCGTGGGCGGTCAAAGAACAGTCTGGTTAACGGGTGAGGGATATTTTGAAGTAGCCAAAGATAAAACAAGACCTTTTGATGTATCTGCCGGCACCCAGCATGTGCGGGTTCTGGGCACTCATTTCAATATCAACGCGTATCCCGGCGAAGATTCACAGAAAACCACCTTGCTGGAAGGTTCTGTACAAGTCCTTTCAAAAGCAAATGCCATCATGCTCAAACCCGGTGAACAAGCCGTTAATAATGGCATCGACTTGAACATCCTTCATTTAAATGCGGAGGACGCCATCATGTGGAAAAATGGGTTATTCCATTTTGATCACACCGAGTTACATGCCTTAATGCGTGAACTTGCCAGGTGGTATGATGTGGAGGTTGTATATGAGGGCCAATCACGAAGCCGCTTATTTTCGGGAACCATAGATAAAACTTACTCTTTATCGGAAGTGCTCAAAGTGCTGGAATTGGGTAAAGTTAATTACCGTATTGAACTGTCTTTGCCAGGGCCTTCCAAACACAAGCGCCTGGTGATCATTCCGTAAGGCATACACGCTACCAATCATGAACAGAAAGGTTTAACTAAAATCAAAGCAGATGATAAAATAATTTACCAGAGCAACACAAACAACAGGTTGATAAAAAAAGAAACCGGGGAGCGCTTGGAACCCTTCCCCGGATTTGTCTGGGTCAATCCTTAACCACCTGGTTGGAAACCAGCAGGGTTAAAAAGATTAATAAACTGTTTAATGTTTCACATTCACCCAAACGTACAAAAGTATGAATTTAAACTTATGTACAGAACTGGCCAAAAAGCGGCACGGTTCTGTACTGAAATTATTGATGGTAATGAAATTGACTGTCTTAATAATGACCATCGCATGTGTACAGGTTTCCGCCAAAAGTTACGCGCAGCTTGTATCTGTCAATGAGCGTAATACGCCTTTAACAGAGATTTTCAATAAGATCCAGCAGGAAACCGGTTACCGTTTCTTCTGGGAAGAGAACGAAATTTCCGATGTCAGGTTATCGGTCAATGTTAAAAATGTTAGTTTAGAAACCGCGCTGGAACAACTCTTCAAAGGACTGCCTTTTACTTATTCAATCACCAAGAAATCCATCGTTGTTCAAAAAAAGGTGCCGACGTTTTTGGAACGCCTGGTATCCGCATTGACAGCGGTTGACCTGAAAGGCAAGGTAGTTGATGATAAGGGGCTTCCTTTGCCGGGTGCTACCGTTAGCTTAAAGAACGGTAGTTTTCAAAGGGGGATAGTGAGCGATAGTAACGGCGAATTTTCCCTAACTCATGTACCTGAGGGCGAGTATACGATCGAGGTCTCTATGGTAGGTTTCGCTAAATATGTAAAACCGGTTACGGTTAACGCGGATACCAAAAATATCGCAATTACGCTGATACCAGCTGCGGCTAATCTGAGTGAAGTGGTAGTGATTGGCTATGGAACGCAGCAGAAAGCAAGCCTGACCAGCTCCGTGGAAACTGTTTCCAGCAAGGAAATTGAGAACAGGGCTGTTCCATCCGTGTTGAATATATTACAGGGTGAAGCTGCAGGCCTAAACATTCAGCAAACCGACGGCAATCCCGGTTATGGATCAACTTCTGTTGATATCCGGGGTAATAGTACACTTTCCAATAATCCTGTTCTTTACATTGTTGACGGAATGGCGGTTACTGGCATTGACTATTTAAACCCTAATGACATCGCTTCAGTCAGCATTTTGAAGGATGCCTCCGCAACAGCCATCTATGGAGCCAGGGCATCCGGTGGTGTATTACTGATCACCACAAAAAAAGGGAAGCAAAACAGCAAACCCGATCTGCAATATAGCACGATGGTTGGTTCACAGCGACCTGCCAGGTTGCCTAAGTTTGTTGACGCCCCGCAGTTTGTGGATTTGTACAATCAGGCGCAGTTGAATGATAATCCGGGAGCGCAGGTTAAGTTTACGCCAGATCTGGTTCAGAAATATAAATCAGGAGCATTGCCGAGTACAAACTGGATTCCGTACATACTGGATAACCAGGCTCTACAAAATCAACAGAACCTGAGCATCTCCGGTGGAACCAATAATGTGGATTATTTTGTTTCCGGTGGTTATCTTAACCAGGGCGGCCTGATCAAAAATGTCGACTATAAGCGGTACAGTACCCGGGCGAACGTAAACGTACAGGTATCCAAAAGGTTAAAACTGGGCATCAATTCGGTACTGACCAAAGAAGACAAAGAACAACCGGCCTATGGTATAGGAAGCGCACTTCAATGGTCTTATATCGTTCCGGTGACCGAATATCCATATACAAAAGGAGGGCATGACCGCAGCTATCGGGGCGGGGATCAACCGAATGATATCATGACCAAAGCAGGTGTGCAGAATGAAAATCTCAATATCATCAATGCCAATTTCCTGGCTGAGTTTAAGATACTGGATAACCTGGTTCTGAACGGTACCTATGGTTATAATTATACTAATAGTTTCACCTCAGCATTCAATAATAAATATCCGCTGTATAATGATGACGAGCAGATCGTGGTTTATAATAATAATCCCAATAGTGTCTATAAAGCGAATTATGCTCAGAAACATCCTACTACATTATTGACATTAAACTATACCAAGTCAATTGGCAGGCATCATCTGAAGGCATTATTGGGTTACTCACAGGAAGAGGATAGGTATGATTTCAACAGTATTACCCGTTATGGTTTCTTAAATAATTCATTGGATCAGGTAGATGCCGGTTCTTCTGACCCGACATTGACCAATGTTTCCGGGAACGCTACCTCTTACGCTATCCGGTCATGGTTCGGGCGGTTCAATTATGACTTTGACGGAAAATACCTGCTGGAGGCCAATGCACGCTATGATGGCACCTCTGTTTTTCAGAATAAAAAATATGGTTTCTTCCCATCCATATCTGCCGGCTGGATTGCTTCAGAGGAAAGTTTTTTTAAACCGTTGACAAATGTGGTCAGCTTCTTGAAGATAAGGGGTTCCTATGGTCAGGTTGGTAACCAGAATGCCAGTGGTTTATACCCCTGGGCCAATACTATTGCCCAGGACAAGTATATCTTAAACAAAGCCAGTGTAACTACTACCTATTACAATAATTCGCCCAACCCGGATTTAACATGGGAAGTAAAAACAACCGCCAACTTGGGTATTGATTTTACGATTTTCCAGCACCTGGATGTCAATGTCGATTTTTTCAGGGACAGAACAACGGGAATACTGAGATCGCCAAGTGTACCCAAAACCTATGGTATTGACGCGCCTCAACAAAATGTAGGCAAAATGCAGAACCAGGGCTTTGAGCTCAATATAGCTTACAAAAACCATATCGGTGATTTTAACTATCGCGCATCGCTGAATCTCTCAGACAACAGGAACAAGATCCTGGATCTGGGCGGAACGGGACCAAGCTATGGAGATAACCCTCTTATTGTGGGTCAATCCCGCTGGGTATGGTACGGGTTGCAGGCTGAAGGATTGTTTCAATCGAAGGATGAGATCGCCAGTCATGCCACACAGGATCCCAGGGATCAACCAGGAGATATAAAATTCAAGGATGTTAACGGTGATGGCAAGATCACGCCCGACGACCGGGTGGTTTTAGGTCAGGCAACCCCACATTATCGTTACGGCATCTCGCTTAGCGGATCCTATAAGGGTTTTGATGTATCAATATTGCTTCAGGGTGTCATGAGCAATCTTGCCCGTGTTAGTGGCGGAGCCCAGGTGCCTTTCTTCTACAATGGTGATGGAAATATCTTGCAATCGCAACTCGATTATTGGTCGCCATCTAATCCCAATGCACGGTATCCCATACTGAGGACGGATCAATCCATCAACAACGGACAGTTTTCCAGTTGGTGGTTATTTAAGGCTGCTTACATGAGGTTCAAAAATGCCCAGTTTGGTTATACGTTTACCAACAGGCTGACCAAGAAATTGGGTGTTGCATCGGTACGGATTTTTGCCGCAGGGGATAATCTTTTGCTGGTCACAAGCAAGAATTTTCCAAAAAGCCTCGATCCCGAAATCTCCAACTATGGAGACGGATCCAATTATCCGCAGGTACGGAACCTGAGCCTCGGTTTAAACGTTGGCTTTTAGTCAGGAGATTTTCAATGATTGATCTTAACAAAATATGATGATGAGCAATAACATAAAGAAATTAACGATAGTATGGAGCGCGCTGATATCCTGTTTTTTAGGGATAGGTTGCAAAAAAGACCTGCTGAATCAGAACCCGCTTAACCAGATCACAGATGCCACCTATTGGCAGTCGTCTGATGACGCCGTGATGTTCGCAACAAGAATGTATACCTACATGCCCCAGGACAATTTTGTGTATTATGAAGGCATGAGTGATAATGGGATCACTAATGATCCAACAACCCGTCGCTTCGGCAACAGTACACAGGATCCAACAATCAGTTCCAAGGAGTGGAGCTATGAGCCCATGAGGCAGGCCTACAGTTTTTTCGCCAATGTGGATAAGGTGCCTGGTATGGACGCAACGCTGAAAGCCAGGCTTACCGCTGAAGTTAAGTTTGTGCTGGCTTACCGGTACTTTATCATGGTCACCTTGTACGGCGACATTCCTTTTGTCAACAGCCTGATCACCGACCCTAACGCCGCTGATCTGCCAAAGACTTCCAAGGCAGATATTACTAAAAGTGTGATCCAATGGCTGGACGAGGCTGCGGCTAACCTACCGGTGTCCTATACGGGAGCTGATCAGGGACGGGCGACCAAAGGAGCTGCGCTGGCGCTAAAGGCCAGGGTGTATCTTTATAGTGGTCAGTTTGTTGAAGCCGCCGCGGCTGCAAAAGCAGTGATGGATATGAACATTTACAAACTATACCCGGATTATTATGCTTTTTTTCAAAAAGATGGGGACTATTCATCAGAAGACATCTGGTCGTTTGGGTACACGCTGTCTGTTCGGCAAAATAGTTTGAGGGATATTCTTGGCTCTCAGGCGCTGATGAACGGCCGGAACATTTTGGACCCGACAGCCGAGCTGGTAACGGATTACGAGAGTAAAAATGGCTACTACCCGTATACCAAAGATCCGGCTTATGTAGCCACCGATCCATTTAATAACCGCGATCCGCGATTAAGAGCGAGCATCTTATGCCCCGGTGATATTTTTCCTTATCCGCAATTTCCGAATATCAACCAATATGATCCTTTCAATAATGCCGGGGATAGGATTGGGGGGGACCTGGGATCGCGTTCCGGGTTTTCCTGGGCAAAAAATGTAGACCATTATGACTACGTTCGTTCCGGTACAAACAACTGGAAAGCATTTCGTTATGGTGAGGTGCTGTTGAATTATGCGGAAGCGCAAAATGAAACAGGCGGACCTTCTGCAGATGTAATAGCAGCTGTTGATCAGATACGGACAAGGGCAAAAATGCCAACGGTAGCGCAGACATTTGCTATCAATGGGCAAACAGTAAGCCAATCAACCATGAGAACATTTATCCGGCATGAGCGGCGGATAGAACTGGCCGGGGAAGGTTTGCGTTATTTTGACCTGATAAGATGGAAGATAGGCGAACAAGTGATGCAGGGGCCGATATATACGGTTGACGCGTCTGCCGGAATTGCCGCCATCAGTACAGCAAACGGTCATATCAATAAATATCCTAAAACGGTGATTGAAACCCGATATTTTAATAACCCGAAGTTTTATGTGTGGCCAATCCCTCAATCGGCTATCGACGCTTCCAAGGGGATTTTAACACAGAATCCATTATGGAAATAAAATCAGCAAGCGGTCAGTAACATTTAATACTGGCCGCTTATGATAAGCACTCAAGAGAACCCTGACGGAATTTTAACCGGGGGACAATATTTATTATCGCATATGAAAACCAAATTCTTTTTTATAACATTAATCAGCTGTCTTTACCTTTCTTTGGATATAAAGGCCCAGATAAAGGATAGTGAAAAGCTTGAGCTTTCAAAATTACAACGGATGTTTGTAGAGCTCCGTTTCGGTATGTTTATTCACTTCAATATTCCTACCTACGAGGATGCCGATTGGCCGGATCCGGAAACACCAGCCTCGGATTTTAACCCCGCCAAACTGGATGCGGATCAGTGGGCCAAGGCAGCAAAGTCGGCCAATATGTCTTATGGCTGTATAACAACCAAGCACCATAGCGGTTTTTGCATCTGGGATACCAAAACAACCAATTACAATGTGATGCATAGCCCTTATAAAAAAGACGTGGTGAGGCAGTTTGTAAACGCGTTCAGAAAGAACGGGCTTAAGGTGATGCTTTATTATTCTATCCTGGATACCCATCATAAATTACGTCCAAACGAGATTTTGCCCAGCCACATTGAGATGGTAAAAAAACAGCTTACTGAATTGCTAACCAACTATGGTCCTGTGGAAGCGTTAATAATTGATGGCTGGGATGCTCCCTGGTCCAGGATTTCTTATGATGATGTGCCTTTTGAGCAGATCTATAAACTGGTTAAGTCGCTGCAACCCAACTGTATCCTGATGGATTTGAATGGCGCTAAGTACCCGTCGGATGGTTTGTATTATACCGATATCAAAACCTATGAAATGGGGGCGGGGCAGCGTCTTTCCAAAGAAACCAATACGATGCCCGCGCTGGCCTGTTTGCCGTTGCAGAGTTCCTGGTTCTGGAAAACAGATTTTCCCAGCACGGCAGTCAAAGATCCGGCTACACTGGTTAATGAAACTCTGGTACCGCTGAACAAGGCTAATTGTAATTTTATTCTGAATGTGGCACCAAACCGGGATGGCCTTTTTGATGAAAACGCTATAGCTGCCCTAAAGGAGATAGGCAGGCTTTACCATAATCAGGCAGAATCTGCTACCTTCAGGGAAACCGGTGCGCCGATTATTTCAACTAACCTGGCCAAAAAGCAGCCCGCCAACTCCAGTTGGAGCGATGACATGAACATTATGGATTTTGCTAACGATGATAATTTTCACAGCTCGTGGCAATCCAATCCAAAAGTTAAACAACCATGGTATGAAATAGATTTCCGGACTTCACAAACTTTTAACACCATTGTGGTTTTTGAGAGTAAGGCCAATATTAAAAGATACAGGCTGGAATACTATGATAACAAAACCTGGAAAACACTATTTGAAGGCGAAAATCTGAGCAGAGTGAAGTTACACCGTTTCCCAAAAGTGCATGGTGATAAAGTGCGCATTGCTATACAAACCTTTGATAATCCACCGTCGATCGCTGAGTTTGAAGTTTATAACGAACTCCGATGAATTGTAAAATCGAACAGTTTTCTGCAGGGTTGAATTGAACGGAAACCTGAACAATTAAAAGACCTCTTTACGCCATCGTAAAGAGGTCTTTTAATTGTTACAGTAAAGTTGAGTACTCCCTAACTTTAATTGCCGTTGAATAAATTTGTTCATATCTAGCTGGTGCAGGCGTTGCGTGGCTATCAGAGGAAACATACACCACATGCTTGAGCCTGCAATAAATGTTTTATTTAATTATGAAAGCGGCTAAGGTACTTCTTCTTCAATTATCCCCTTTTCAACTTTAAGAAGAATCCCCTTCTGTTTAATATCAAGTTTTTGTTTAGTATCAAATCGCGAATAATGAAGTAAAACGGTATCGCCCACTTCAACAGGATAGGTAATATTGGCATAGGTCAAGTCAAATCTCGACGGCCCCAAATAAATGATCAGGCCATCGCCAGGCGGGTCCTTTTGAGTGATTTTACCGGTTAATATGGTTTTAGGATTATTTAATGATAGTTCATTTTCTTTAATGCTGTAAATAGCATATATGTTATACAAAAGCATAAGGATCAGGAAGAAGAGAAAATACCATAACCCTAAAAAAAAGCTTAGAACTAAAAGCGGTAACAGTAAAACATTCCCCTTGTACTGATTCTTTATCTCCTTTTTAATAACTTGTTTGTCTTCTTCTGTTAAAGGCATTAGAACCGTGGTATAAAAATCATTTACGCTTTCGTAAAGCTGCTCGGGCATAATGTAATCTGCAATTTGTATTAAAGTCAATTGTGTTTTGATGATTTCGTCCCCTCAGGATAGCCTAAAAGTGCGAATGAGCAGTCTGCAACCCAAGGTTCTCTGAAAGGAACACTGAGTGAAGATCATATTTCAATTCCCTACCGTCACTTTACTATACTTATTTCTGTATTCAATTGGCGTAATTCCCGTAACCTTTTTGAATACATCCCTGAATGCTTTTAAATCACTATAACCAACATCAAACATAACTTCCGATACGTTTTTTCTTGAGCTTTCAAAGCTGCGTTTGGCGGCTTCAATTCTTACCCTTTGCACATATTCAACGGGCGTATTATTGGTAGCCAGTTTAAATCTCCTTTCAAAGGTCCTTTGGCTAATGTCTACTTTATCTGCCAGATCATTAATAGTTAATTTGTCCTGATAGCTTTTTTCGATGTAGTTTTGTGTTTGTAAGATCTCCTTATCATTATGATCTTTTTGCCCGGTGAAAATTGTAAAAGCACCCTGACTGTTGCGATCTATATCTATAGCAAAATATTTGGCGGCCAAAATAGCGGTATTTCGGTCGGTGTATTTTTCTAATATATAAAGCAGCAAATTCCATATCGAGTTTGCACCGCCGCTCGAATAAATTTTACCTTCATCAGTAATAACAGAACCCTCCACAATATTTATTTCAGGAAACATGTCACGAAACTGATTATAATAAGCCCAATGTGTAGAGCATTGCTTGCCATTTATCAAGCCGGTTTCTCCTAACAAAAAGGCCCCTATGCATAAACTTGCAACCTCGCTGCCCTGGCCATACATTTTTCCTATCCAGGGAATCGCTTTCTCATTTGCTTTTATTGCCTCGTTGATATCGCCATAAATGGCAGGTATTATGATCAGATCAGTTTTTTGAATGTCTTGTATTTGCCTGTCTATTTTTACGGAGTATTCGCCATCATTGGTAGCCACATAATCTTTTAAGCCTACATATTCTACATCAAATAAAGGTTTTTTATCAAATGCTTTTAAAAAATCATTGGCTGTTTTAAACAAACGGTAGGGCGGGGTTACAGCCTCAATGGCGGCATTTTCGGGCACATAAACAGACACTTTTTTCATTGTTATAATTATTCGTTAATAAGTTGTTTTTTAATAGTACTCATGAATGTTGCACAGTTCGTTTTTTAATGGTAATGAAGCTATCATGAGCTGTATTTTTCACGTTATTATTTGTTTTCAACGGCGTTCAAGAAATCGCTGCGCTAAGTTTATTCAGGTTTATGAGCTGTAGCTCATGATGGTTTCATTGTTATATTTCTTTTCCTAAAGATAAATATGTTTTGGCGGAATTCACCCTCTAAGTTGTCGTTTTTACACAGCGTTAAGTCCCGAAGTAAATTCCAACTTTGTATTGTCAATAAGTTTCAAACTAAAACCAAATTAAGCATTGTCATGAAAAAATTATTCAAAACACCTAACCCTTTTAAATCAATACTACTAATGGCAATCATGATGTTTGCCGCGTTTCAATCAAACGGACAACAGCTTAAACCGGCTAACAGTGGCTATGCCCCTGTAAATGGCACCAAAGTTTATTATGAAGTGTATGGTGAAGGCAGACCTATCGTTTTACTGCATGGTGCTTTTATGACCATTGAGGGGAATTGGGGCCAATTAATACCTGAATTGTCAAAAACAAGAAAAGTAATTGCCATTGAATTGCAAGGACATGGGCACACGCCGTTTTCAGACAGGAAACTATCGCATACTACTTTAGCCAGTGATGTGGCGGGAGTAATGGATCAACTGAAAATTGACAGTGCCGATGTAGTAGGATATAGTTTTGGCGGCTCTGTAGCTTACCAGTTTGCTATACAAAGTCCTAAACGATTAAGAAAATTAGTGATCATCTCTTCTACTTATAAAAGTACCGGTTGGAGGCCCGAAATAGCTAACGCGTTTAAAGGAATGAAGCCTGAACTATTTGCAAATAGTCCGATGAAAGCGGCATACGATGGGGTAGCGCCCGACAAAACAAAATGGACAAAGTTCTTAGAACAGATGATTGCTTTTGCCGGTGAACCATTTGACCTGGGCGACTCCAATATCGCAAAAATTTCTGCACCTGTATTGATCATCTCGGGCGACAATGATGGCCTGGATAAAGTGGAGTTGGCGAAAACTTATCAATTATTGGGAGGTGGTGTATCTGCGGATCTGGCACCGATGCCAAAATCGCACTTGGCCATCGTTCCTTCGCAGAGCCATGTCGGCCTAATGATGCAGACTAACACCATATTAGGTTATCTGAATGGCTTTTTAAAGTAGCTATATTCGTAATTGGTATTAAAAAGATGCATCGATAAATGTTTTCGAGCTATAAGTAAAAAACGAACAAAAAGGTAATAATTTCAATTAAACTAAGATGAGAAAGATAATCGTTTTAACATTTATGACATTAGATGGTGTGATGCAGGCACCAGGCGGACCTGAAGAAGATACATCAGACGGCTTTAAATATGGCGGTTGGTCGGCGCCTTATGAGGACGAAGTTTCTGGCGAGGTAATGCAAAAACAGATGGAAGCCACGGATATTCTTCTGGGCCGAAAAACATTTGATATTTTTGCCTCTTACTGGCCTCAACATGCTGACTATTGGCCGGGCATCAATGATGTCACGAAATACGTCATATCCAACACCATAAACGAGTCGGATTGGGAAAATTCGGTGTTCTTGACAAGCGTTGGCGATATCGAAAAGCTCAAAAATTCAGAAGGGTCCGACATCAAAGTTTGGGGAAGCAGCGAGCTCGTTCAGCTACTATTGAAGCATGACCTGGCAGACGAACTCTGGCTTAAAATTTATCCGGTAATTCTTGGCAAAGGGAAAAAGTTGTTTAACAACGAAGCAGTTCCGGCAGCATTTAAATTAACAGAGAGTCATGTTACACCAAGTGGGGTGATTTTTGCCAATTACAAGCGAGCTGGAAAAGTAGAAACAGGTACTATTGGCGCTTAAGAACGTGCAATAATTTCAGGGAAAAAGCTTCTTCCGTCCCCTGAGGATATGCCAGCCGGTCGAGCGAAAACTGAACAAAGTACTTTTTAATGTATCGTATTCGATAAATGCTACTGTATAACCATGACAAAAAATAATCTGTTGCGAATGGACAACGTCCTTATAGTTGTCGACGATCTTGAAGCCGTGAAAGCCTTCTTTATCCAGCTCGGATTTGAACTGGAAGGCGAAACGATAGTGGAGGGACCTGCTGTAGATCGTCTCATTGGGCTTCAGAATGTTCGCGCTACCCTTGTGTTCTTACGCACGCCAGATGGCCATGGACGGCTTGAACTTGACAAGTTTCATACGCCTGACGCGATAAGAACCGGGCCAGAGAAGGTCCAGGTGAACGAACTTGGAATCCGCCGCATTATGTTAGCCGTCGATAACATCGATGAAGTAGTTACACGCCTGCTTGCCAATGGTGCCGAACTGGTAGGTGAAGTTGTACAATACGGAGACACGTATAAACTCGCCTACCTCCGCGGTCCGGAAAGCATCATCGTCGGATTAAGCGAGCAGCTCAGGTAACAGATCAGTAGCGATAGATATCCGGTATATTCCGGATGGCAAAAAAGCCCCTTAGGCGTTCGTTCACACTGAAAAGGAGCATAAGGGTTTCCTTGGATAATATCAATATTTGGCAGCACCTATATCAAAAGCACCGATAAGCGGGCGCGGAGTACTAAAATAATCAAAACTTACGCCATAAGCGGTAGTGTTTTGTCCCGCCTTAATAAGGGGTGATGATGATGATAAATGGAAATCGCCTCCATAATAATTTACATATTTAACGTTATCAACATTGTTAGTGATGTAATTATTTAAGGCTGTAAGTTTAACACTGCTGCTCTTTCTGATGATGGCAAGGCTTTCTGCTCCCGATTGAACAATAACGTTATTGATAACGGTATTCATTGGTATAGTTTCTGAATTTAATTTTATACCCCCCAGTTTAGAAGCGATAATGGCATTATTTATAAACCGAAAGTAGGGGCCCGGCGTATATCTTGAATCGGCAAAAATGCCATAGCCCTTTGAATTTAAAATATAGTTATTAAACACCTGGTTGTTTCCCAGTCCAAGCACAATAATGCCGTTACCCGGGGCATTACTGATCAGGTTATTATAACACCTGCCCCCGGTTCCTTCGCCTATTTGTATGCCGTTATCCTGGTATGCCGAAAAAGGGCTCATTCCTGAGTTTATAACCATATTATTATAGATCTCGCATCCAGAAACGGCGCTGCCAACCTGGATTCCCTCAGAACCGGTAGAATCAACAAAGTTGGCATATATTTTAGCGTTTACCACATCGTGAGGTAAAACCGTGCCACAGGAAAGTGATACCCCGTCGGCATAAAAAGAATTGCCTATATAAAGTCCCTCGCCACCCGTTTTATGAACATAATTGTTGTGAACAAGTACATTTTTCATTGTAAAATGACCACGCCATGTTGCTGCATCGCAGGATGGGTCTGTTTTTGCCATAATACCGGCAAAACCGCTGTTACAAACTTCAACCCCGGCAATCTCAAAATCTGAGCTCAGATCATCCATTGTCATACCGATGTTTCCACCATTTACAACCAACCCATTCTTAACTGAGGCAGTACCTTTGCCTATTACTTTAAAATAGCTGCAATTTTGTGTTTTAAACGCGTATGAAGCCGTAACGGATGCAGAGATAATTGCTTTACCGCCTTGATTAGTAATAGTAATAGGAGCTGCTATGGTTCCTTTAAGGTTTTTAAACAGCAAAGAACTCCGTGTTCCGGCAGGTATAAATATAGTAGCTCCTGCTGGTATATTGGTGCCGTCAACCATCCATTCCGAAGGCTTAACTGTATAGGTAAAGGTAGAAACCGCTTGGGTTTGCGCACTTACGGATTCTGTATTTGCTGTAAGATTTACCGGTTTTTCAATGTTGCTTTTAGTACACATGGCGAAGGATGATATAGCCAGCGCGCCAGCCATTATGCGGATCAGGTGATTTATATTTTTCATGTATTAATTTAGGAGCGGCTGAAAAAAATGTACTGGATTCAAAGCGTTATCATATATATCAGGCTTCCGGCCTGGCAAAGTGGCTTATTATACGGTGCTTTTGGTATATGGTTACCTGACTTTGTAAAAATTAGTTAGCGGCTTTACCTCCAATACAATTCTGATCCTCTCTCATTTAAGTTAACCCGTAAAATCTAAATGAGAACTAAAGAGTATCCGGAAGGCATGTTCACGGTCAGGAGACTCCTCAGGAGTCCAATTTCTTTAAACTTTATCTATAAACAGGAGGCCTCTCTGAGGCCGAATAGTAGTCCGGGTACACCATTATAGTATAATCGCACTGCCAGCCCCGACGGGGCCACGTGTTTATAGCTCTAAAACAACACGCTTTTTGGCTCCGTAGGCGCCTCCTGTTGAAATTTTAGATTGGCGAATTTTTATGGGTTAACTTAAATCCGCCAGATACCCTGAGTTATATACAAACAGCATAAAGGCCCGCAATCAAACGATTGCGGGCCTTTATGCTGTTTACCCTGTTAAACCAAGGCTCTGCGTTTTAAGGTAAGCACAGCGATCTCGGGCCAGATACCTATGCGGCCTTTTAATCCTAAGAAACCAAAACCCCGGTTTACATAAAGGTAAAGACCGCTTTTTTGATAAAGGCCCGCCCATTGTTTATAAACATATTTAATGGGGCTCCATTTAAAGCCAAACAGCTCAAAGCCAAATTGCGCGCCGTGTGTATGGCCCGAAAGTGTGAGATGGATAGGTTGATGGTGACCAAGCGTTACGGCATCCCAGTGCGAGGGATCATGTGACATCAGGATCTTGAAGGCCTCGTTCGGTACATTGGCTGTCGCTTTTTTAAGATCGCCGTATTTATGAAAGCCGCCTTTGCCCCAGTTTTCAACGCCAATGAGCGCGATAGCCTGGTTGTCTTTTTGAATAGGCGTAGCCTCGTTCAGCAGCAACTTGAACCCGATCTCCTGGTGCACTTGTTTCAGCCGGCTGAGATTGGCCTGTTGATCGGCCTCATTTTCCCACCGCATATAATCGCCATAATCATGATTGCCCAATACCGAGTATTTACCATAAGGCGCTTCCAGCCCGGCAAATGCCGGTATCCAGGGATCCATTTCGGTAGCCTGGTTATTAACCAGGTCGCCGGTAAACAATATCATATCACTTCGCTGAGCATTAACCAGGTCGAGTCCTTTTTTTACACCCTTAGCATCGCTGAAACTGCCGGAATGAATATCGGATAATTGGGTGATTGTAAAACCATCGAACCGCTCCGGAAGATCATCAAAAAACAGCGTTTCCCGGCGTACTTTATAGTAGTGTCGTCCACGTGTGATGCCAAACAGTAAAAGCCCGAAAAACATAACCGCTATTACCAATGCTAACTCACTCACCGCATAGCTGCGCGGCGGAAAACCACGAAACAGACGAGTGAAATCTTCCAATACTAATACAGTGGAGCTCACCAGCTTGGGTATAAAGGATAACAGCATCGAAGCCATTAGCCAGGATATGAGTTTGGTATTACGCGTAAATGCACCTAATATAATGGTACCGGCCAGTAAAGCATCAAATAACCAGTAGGCCAGGTATACGGATGTATTGACGGTAAGCGTGGTAACAACCGAAAAAAAGTAAATATCAACAATAAGCCATAAAAGGATGATGGCGAGGATTCGTGTCTTCATATATGGCTATGACGAATATGCCCTCAAAAGATTTTAAGGATATGAGCATGATGGCAATTGGATGACAAAATATATATATGTAACAATATAATTACAGTTGATACTATAGCGATCATGTAACCTTTTTAGCTTCAATGCTGTCTTGTAGGCATGAAATTACTGTACTTGTCTTTTTTATTTTTATTTTTATTCACATTATTTCTATCCAATCCTGCTAATGCTCAAACAAAAGAGGGCAAAATTTCGGGCGCGGTTTTAGATGACGCCAAAAAACCGCTGGACGGGGCTACAGTAATTTTACTTACCGCAAAAGATTCGGTGGTTTTAGGTACCAAACTGGCTAACCCCGATGGTAGCTTTGCTTTTCAAAATTTAAAAGATAACACTTACCTTCTCAAGGTAACTTATATCGGCTATAAAAATTATAGGAGCAGCCCTGTACTGATCAGCGGGCAAAAAGCGGTTATTCTGTCACCTTTTATTTTATCGTCAATAGGGAAAAAGTTGGCCGAAGTAAACGTTACCGCCCAAAAATCATACGTACAACAAAAAATTGACCGCACAGTAGTTAATGTTGGGGCGCTGATATCTAATACCGGTGCTAATGCCCTGGAAGTGTTGTCAAAGACTCCAGGCGTTCAGGTTGATGCCGATGGTAATATTACTTTTAAGGGCAAAAGCGGGGTAATGGTCATGATCGATGACAAACCAACCTATCTTCCGGCTGCTAACCTGGCTACATACCTGCGTTCACTGCCATCTTCGGCATTGGATCAGATAGAGCTAATGGATAACCCGCCCGCCAAGTATGATGCCGCTGGAAACGCGGGTGTGATCAATATCAAAACTAAAAAAAATACCACCAGGGGGTTTAATGCCGTAGTATCGGCAAATTTTGCCCAGGGTTTTTACGGCAGGATGGATGAGAGCATTAACTTTAACTATCGTATAGACAAGGTTAACTTTTTTGCCAATGTTGCTTATAACAAGCAGAAAACCTTCAGAAGGCTCGAAATAGACCGCAATTATTTGGATGCTAACGGGGATATTGCTTCTTCTTTAAAAGATATTTCCTATTTCAGGCCATCCGGTAACAATACTAACATTAAAGCGGGCTTAGATTATTTTATATCTCCAAAAACAACCTGGGGAGTTGTATTTACCGGCAACATATCCCGCGATCATGACAGCAGTCCGGTATACAGCTTACTATATGATAAAAGCGGCGGATTGGACTCAACCATTAACACGCTTAATACATCCAAAAATAAGTTTGACAGCAAAGGCATCAACCTGAACTATACCCATAAGTTTGATAGTATAGGCCGTACCCTTACGTTCGATCTGGACTACATTCATGATATATCAGGCAGCAACCAGCTGTTTGTAAACAACACTTTTTTGCCCGATGGTACTTTAACAAATACGCAAACCATAAGCGATAATTTACCATCAACCATTAATATTTATTCGGCAAAGGTTGATTATGCCCACCCACTTAAAGGCAAGGCGAAACTGGAAGCCGGGGTTAAAAGCAGCTATGTGAATACAGATAATGCAGCTAATTACTTTAATGTGATTGATGGTGTAGGTACTATCGACTATAACAATACCAACCGGTTTTTATACAAAGAAAATATAAACGCCACGTATATTAATTTCAATAAAACCTTCGGCCGGTTTTCTGTACAAACAGGCTTGCGATTAGAGAATACCAATGGTGACGGGCACCAGTTGGGAAACGCGCAAAAGGCAGATTCATCATTTGTTAAGCATTATACCAATCTTTTCCCAACTGCTTATTTTTCCTATAACCTGGATACAGCCGGGCATAACGTGTTGGTTGCTTCTTATGGCCGCAGGATTGGCAGACCAAGCTATGGAAGTTTAAATCCCTTTACCTTTTTTGTAGATAAGTTTACGTATTTCTCTGGCAACCCTTTTCTGAAACCACAGTTTACGGATAATTATAAGCTGGCCTACAGTTTCAAAAGTTTATTTACAGTGGCAGTTACTTATAATTATACAACGGATGTTCAAAACGAAACCATTCATAAAGATGGTAATGTGTTTGTGAGTACTACAGGTAACATAGGGCAACAAAAAACATGGAATTTTTCGGTCAACAGCAATCTTCAGCCTGCCAAATGGTGGTCGGTTAACTTATATGCGGAGGTATATAAAAATACTTACCAGGGGCAATTTTACACCGGGTACCTGAATCAATCGCAATATACCTTTAGCGCCAACGGGAACAATCAATTCACGATATCCAAAACCTGGAGCGCTGAGTTAAGCGGCTGGTATAATAGTGGTGGTACTTATGGGCAGTTTGTTTCTATACCTACTGGTATGCTTAATGCCGCCGTTCAGAAAAAAATATTGAACAACAAGGCTTCCATCAAGTTGAATGTGCGCGATGTTCTTAAAACGTTTAGTCCAAGCGGTACTATTACCAATATTGCAGATGCTACCGCTACCTATCATAATTTTGTAGATACACAGGTGGCAACCCTTTCATTTACCTATAGCTTTGGAAAATCGATCACTATACCGCATAAACGCGATACTGGCGGCGCCAGCAGTGAACAGGACAGGGCGCATTGATATGTAATACGATTAAGCTTGTGTTTCCAAAATCCTTCGTGTAAAAACCGTTACTCCTGAGATATTAGTGAAAGCAAAATAATCGTAAATTATTACGAAATTTGTGGTGATGACGGAATTGAACGAATACGAGTGTGAAATGCTGGATGCGATGCTGGAAGCCTTTGGTATACCAGACAGCCTGACGCGCACGCAATTGCTCAAGCTTTTTGACGGTGATGAAGCTACGGCTTTTGCCATGGTACAAATATTAACATGGGAAGGGCTGATCAAGGAGTCGGGCAATCATGGCGATTATGAACTGCCAGAGAAATTGATACTGAAGCCTAAAGGCGAGAAATTCCTTAAAGATGGCGGTTTTAGCCGTCGTTATCAGCTGGAACAGCAAAAACCCGTGGAGGTTGGCGGTACGCTGGTTAAACTACAACAGCAAAATATGCGTCTGCAAACCGAAAAACTGGCCAACCAGTCCGAAATTTCCAGGCTGGAAAAACAGGTTAATAGCTATAAGACCCGTCAGTATATTTGGTGGGCTTTGATCCTTATCGCATTGATCCTGGGTTACTGGCTGGGCCATAAATAAAAGCGTTCGCCCAGGAATAAGTGCATTTATTCAGTAGGCTCAACACCTTTTTCGGTATTGTCGTCGTCTTCCCTTTCCACGGTGATGGTACATTCTGTTACCAGGGCAGCCAGCGTACCTATAGCCGCGAAAATAGGGGCCAGTATAACGCCCAGCAGACCAACGCTTAAAGGAAAGCTCATCAGTTCTTTGCCTGTCTTATCAGTGATCGTGATGCGGCTTATATTACCTTCATGAACCAATTCTTTTATTTTTCCCAGCATGGCCTCGCCACTTATGGAAAATGATTCTTTTTTACCCATTGCAGAAAATTTATAATTTGGTTATTGGATGGTCATCAGCAGGTTTTGTTACAACGTTATATACCAACTTATTGCATTTTTACAAACGTTACATTTCTGGCACGGTTAACTGATATTTTAAATCCGTTGATTTTATTATTAGTAGCGTTCCTTGTAAAATATATGTCAGCGCCCCCGTCGGCACTTTTGAAGCCATCATAATAAGTAGGGCTGATGGATTGATCGTTTACCGGGGCGATATGGAGGGTAAGTTTCCCGTTTTGGAGTATAACTGTGTACTTACTTTCTGTTTCGGAAGAGTAATATACACCGGTATAGGCTTTAAGGTAATCCTCGCTACTGCCTGGTTCTTTTACCTTTTTGTAAAGGGTAGTATCCTTTGTTTTTGAGATGTGAATAAAACCTTTATCATTAAATAACGCCTGCTCCCCGTTAATACTAAAAGAATTGTGCCCAACAGGCCGGAATTTAAAGCGTGCAGTACACAGGGTGTCATTTTTTAACATCAATTGCGTACCGCTGCCATTTTTGGAATTTTGATACCAGCCTGTAAATACTTTTAACTGACCGGGCGAAATAGGATAGGTTTTAGCAGGCGTTGTTTTTGGCGATGAGTGTTTTTCATTATCCGGAACCAGAAGGTCCTCAACCCGTCGGACTAAACTAAAATCCGCATTGGAAACATTGCTTAAAAAAGCGACAGACAGATGTAGTTGAGGGTAATGAAAAAGCAATGAACGGTAACCCGCCGTAGCGCCGTCATGGAAAATATAATCCCATCCGCGGTGCTTTTGTATAAATAATCCTATCCCGTAAGAATTTTCCGCACCACTGTTCAGGTGATCAATAGCTATTTGCTGCGATAGCAGGGAAGGGCTGCCAAATTTGCCTCCCCAATAGTATTCGTTCCATTTTAAAAGATCTTCGGCAGTTGTTAACAAGCCACCATTGCCATAAGCGTTTTCATTAGGCATATCGGTTTCGTAGCCAGTATCCGTTGTATGATAGGCTATGGCCCGGTTTAAAACAATGCGTTTAAAATTGTCGCGCCACTGGGTATGTGTCATCCCTGCTGGTTCAAAAATGTATTTTCGGGTAAATTCAGCCAGCTCCATGCCGGTGATGCGTTTAATAATAAGCGCCTGCAGGTTAAAGTTCGAATTGCTGTAAATAAACTCATCGCCAGGCTTATTATTCAGCGCTTTTTGGTGCGATACTATATACAACACATCATCGTTGCTGTACGTTTTGGTAGATCGGGGCCAACCTGCAATGTCCATTACAGAACCCCAATCGCGCAGCCCGCTGGTATGATGGAGCAGGTTGCTTATCCTGATCACTGTACCATAATCCGGTATTTCGGGGAGGTACTTGCGGATATCATCGTTAAGTGAAAGCTTACCTTGTTGCGCCAACAGCAAAATGGCCGCGGCGGTGAATTGTTTGGATACTGAACCTGCTTCGGTTACTGATACTGGGGTTAAAGGTACCTGGTGCTCCAGATCGGCCATGCCCCATGCTTTGGAATAAATAATCACTCCATTCCTGCTGATAGCCAGTTCATAGCCCGGATTTTGAGGCTTACATGCGCTGAATATTTTATCTATCTGCGTCAGGGTATCCTGCAAAGTTTGTGCCTGTGCAAAAGAGGAAATTAATAAAAAGGTGATAAAGACAAACAGTTTTTTCATGCAAAATGCGGAGTGATCCATTTTGTATTCATTTTTTGTATAAATGACGCTAATTTATTTTACTTCGTTACAGTTGATTATCGAATAATGGCAGTTTGATACCTCAAACCTTTAATGCAGTCCTGGTATATAACTCCCACTCGTTTAATACCGCTTTTCTATCATCGCTCCAAAATAGTCTTTCTGTATTGTTATAGGTTTGGCTAACAAGCGGGATGCTCAGGTCTTCCTTTTTTCTGATATAGGCCAGTAGATTTTTTAACTCTTTGTCTGCTCTTTTTGACCCCGAATAAGCTAACGAATAGGCCACTGCTTCAAAATAGCGGAAAGTATTTTTTTTATCACTCCTGTAATATTTATAAAAATCGGTAGCATTATTTATCCTGGAGAGAAATTTCTTTTCGGCCCGATTCATTATCGCTGCCAATTGCTGGCTAAGCGGCTCAACCTGGCTTTCGTTATAATCCCACCATTGGCGTTTGTCAGGGTCTGGCAGCATATCGCCAAAAGATAATGCCAGGTAATTTTTGGGTGTATAAAGTGGCATAACAAAGGCAGTCAGCTCAAACTTATCTTTGTCAAAAGACGAACTATTGAAGCAAAATCCTTTTAACAAACCTGATGCGATTTCTGAATAAATCAAATGATCTTTATGTTGCCAGTTATCCGTATGTAGTTGTTGCTTCAAATGGTTATTAAAAAGTGATTTGATAATGGCCTCTTTCATACTATAATAATCGCTTAGTTCATATAGATTTAAATTTATTTCATTCTATTGATGGCTTTGTGTTAGTGAGACTATCCTGGTCAAACACAACTTCCGGTTGATTGAAAGCAGCTGAAACCTTTTTTTGAATGATCACACACCCGCCGATAAAGATAAGCGCTGCAAATAAGCATAGTATAATATAATAGGGTTCGCCCAATAAGGATAAAAAATCTTGTTTGTTTTTGGGTAGAAATAAAAATAAGGAAGCAGCTGCATTATTGGTTGCATGTATGATCATCCCGGGGATAACTGATTGAGTTTTATAGTAAACCCAACCTATGAACAGGCCTCCAAAAAAAGCCGGGAATGCCTGCCAGGGATTCATATGCATTAACGCGAAAAATAGGGCCGAGATCAATATAGCTTTACGCGGGGAGTAATTTTTTAACAGGCCTTTTAAAATTATTCCACGGCATAATATTTCTTCCAGAATGGGAGCCGCGATAACTATGGCGATAATGGAAAAAGTATCTTTTGTGAGCATCTCCTCAAAAAATTTCTGTACGGATAAAGGCATCGGTATAATTTCAGAAACACGCTCTAAACCAATATTTAAGGCTATGGAACAAATGATAATTACCGGTACAAGCCAGCCTTGTATTTTATTAAAACTGATATGGAAAACAGAAACCTGCTGCTTTTTACTTTTTTTAACGGCATACCAAATAGTTAGTAAGAAACCAATGATATAGGCCACTAAATTCACAAATGACTTTGCTAATGGTGATTTAAAGCCCCAATATTTAAGTGCTTCCAATAAAATTGCCCCTAATATTCCACCGGTAAACATAAAGCCGATGGTTACAAAAAATAGGGTGAAAATCGATCTTGCATCGGGGTAGGCAAATTGAGAAAGAATTGGCGTATCAGTAACAGGGTAGTTAACTAAAGGACGTTCTGGTTCAGGCTGGTTCATATAACAATATTATAAAAAATTTACTGAATATAAATCGGCCTAATTCAATAGCACGTTTAACGTCGCCTGTTTTAAAAAATATTCATCGTGCGATATAATCAGTAGTATGCCCTTGTATTCATTGATCGCATTGGTTAAGATCTCGATGTTTAAGGTCACGCAAACGTTTGTGTAAACTCAATTTATCCAGCTGATAATATGGATATTAGAAAACGCCAATATCTTGTTTAAATCGTAATGGTTTAAATCATAATAACCTGCTAAAACATGCAAAAGAAATTCATCAGACGCAGAGACTTTATTAAACAAACAAGCCTCCTGACCGCAGGCTTAGTCACCATACAGCTGCCGGGATGGAGCAAAAGCATATCCAAGCCGGGCTATCCGCTGCATAGCAAAATTTAAACATTATTTTTCCCCCCTGATCATCATCAACAGAAACATTAAACAACAGCATGGCCGCACTAAAACTATCACATCTTTCCAAAGCTTTATTACCCGCAATCCTGCTCATGTCAGCGCCTGGCTTTGCCCAAACCAATAATAAAACAGCTCCTCCGGTACCGGAGGTTCGCGCTATACAACCAGGCGATAAAAAGATCGTTTCACCACAAAGTCCGGAAGGGTATCACCTGCAGTTTAAAGGCAGCGATCGTTCACCCATCATTGATAGCATGGGTGTAATTATTACTCCTTTGGTGGAGAGTAAAGTGAACCTGTATTTTCAACTGATCAGCAATCAAATAGATACCCTTAAGTATGATGTTTCCAAACAGGTAACCGTTCCCGGGAAATTTGCTGACAAGGGCATCAATCCACAACCCTTCGTAATCCCCGCCCTCCGCGAGTGGCATGGTAGTAAGGGAAATTATGTTTTGACAGCATCCGACCGGATAGTGATTAATACAGCCAATAGAACCGCCCTGCAAAAAGTAGCTGCCATTTTAAAAAGAGAGATCAAAGAACAAACGGGGTTGAGCTTAGCCATAGTAACCGGTAAGCCAGAAAAGGGAGATGTTTTTTTAACTCTTCACGAGCCGGATAAAAGCATAGGCGAAGAAGGCTATTATTTTAAGGTTGATCAATATATCACCATCAGCGCGTTAAAATACCAGGGCTTGTTTTGGGGTACACGTACCCTGCTGCAATTGCTGGAACACCAAACCAGCATCCCCAAAGGCGTTGCCCGCGATTATCCTGAATTTAAGGTGCGGGGTTTTGTACTGGATGATGGCCGCAAGTTTTTTTCTCTCCGGTTTCTGCGCGATTACGTAAAACTGATGTCCTACTATAAAATGAACGATTTTCAGATCCATTTGAATGATAATGGCTTCAAAAAATATTTTAATAATAGCTGGGATAGCACCTATTCGGCCTTTCGGTTGGAGAATGCAACTTATCCTGGTCTTACCGCCAAAGATGGTTCCTACACCAAAAAGGAGTTTATCGAATTGCAGCAATTAGCTAACGATTATGCCGTACGCATCATTCCCGAAATTGATGTACCCGCGCATGCCCTGGCTTTTACCAAAGTAGTTCCCGAAATCGGGAGTAAACAATACGGCATGGATCACCTCGATTTGCATAACCCGCTTACCTATACGGTCATCGAAAATATACTGAAAGAGTACATAGGCGGTGATCACCCGGTATTTACAGGTAAAGAGGTTCACATTGGTACCGATGAATACGCCAGGAAAGACGCGGAAGCTTTCCGCGCTTTTACCGATCATTTTATTAAATATGTACAAGGTTTCGGTAAAGATATACGGGTTTGGGGAGCGCTGACCCACGCGGCCGGTACTACGTCGGTGACTGTTAAAAATGTTACCATGAATACCTGGTATAATGGTTACGCCAACCCCGTCGAAATGAAAAAGCTGGGTTATAAGCAGATCAGCACACCCGATGGCTGGCTATATATTGTACCTGCCGCAGGTTATTATTATGATTACCTGGATTATAAAAACATTTATGAAAACTGGACACCATCCATGATCGGCGATGTGCGTTTCCCGGCTGGCGACCCAACCATTATCGGCGGCTCTTTTGCAGCCTGGAACGATATTGTGGGTAATGGTATCAGCGAAAAAGATGTGCACGACCGTGTATTCCCGGCTATGCAGGTTTTATCGCAAAAAATGTGGGATGGAAACCATACAGCGTATGCCTATCGCGATTTTGCCGTAGCCAGCAAGCAAATTAATGAGGGGCCGTCTGTAAATATCAGGGGCAGAATCTGCGCAGACACAAACGCGGTTACCCGTTTTACTTTTGATAAGGCCGGCCACTTGGTAAAGCTTAAGGGAGCTATCTATGTTAAAGGCGTGAAAGGGCAGGCCCTGGAATTCTCGGGCGAAAATAGTCTGGCCGTATTGCCTTATCCCGAGATCGGTTATAATTATACTGTTTCCTTCTGGATCAATCCTGCCGAGAATATTTCGGAGGATGTGTTACTATTCAAAGGCCCCAACTCTGTAGTGAAATTAAAACAGGGCAGCACCGGTAAATTAGGCTTCTCGCGGGACGGTTACAACTTCGATTTTGGTTATGCCCTTCCCGAAAACGTTTGGACTCACGTAGTGATTTCCGGTACTAATAAAGGCACCAGTCTGTATATCAATGGTCAGCTGCAAAAGAAACTGTACGGCAACTGGATCCAGTTTGCCGATAAAGAAAAAACAAAGGTGCGCAAGGTAGAAACCCTGTTTTTTCCCTTGCAAGAAATAGGTGGTTTCCATGGAAAAATAGATGAGCTGCAGATCTGGAGCAGGGCGCTATCCGATCAGGAAATCGCGAATGATAAATAAATCCTTAATGATGAAGATATACTCCAATAACCATTTGAAATACGCATTCGCCGTGGTGATGATGTTCCTGGTGCTGACATGGTCGCGCGTTCCCGTTAATGCTCAAACAAAACCGCAGACCGATTGGCTGCTCAACCCAACCGCTTATAAGGCAGTGATCAAAGCTACAGCCTCTGGTAAAGAGATCGTGCTGAATAATGGGTTGGTTAAAAGAACCTTCAGGCTGAGCTCTAATTTGGTTTGTACCGATTATACCAACCTCATTAACGGGCAGCAGTTGTTACGGTCGGTTAAGCCCGAGGCTCGTTTAACCATTAACGGCAAAACTTATAATGTAGGTGGGCTGGTAGGGCAGAAAGAGAACGCTTATCTTTTGCCCGAGTGGATCGATCATTTCAGCGCCGGTATAAATGATTTTCAGTTTAAGCGTTTCGAGATCAAGATGTTGGCGTCCCGGCTTAACTGGAAAAGTAAGTTCTGGGCAAGCAATCATCAACAACCTGGTGGCCGGCAGATAGATTTTTACTATCAGTCCGGCGCGCCTGAGTTAGCGTGCCTGGAAGTTATCGTAAGTTACGAGCTGTATGATGGATTACCACTGATTATTAAATCGCTTAGTATAAAAAATAGTGGCGATCAGTCATTTAAGATCAACCGGGTGGTTAGCGAGGTGCTGGGTATGGTTGAAGAACAGAGCGCCGTGGTGGGTACGCCCGCCAATATGGCCAAGCCACAGGGTATCTATCTCGAAACAAATTACGCCTTTAACAATGCCATGCGGTACGATCTGAGCGATCAAACCACGCACTGGAAAGCCGATTCAACCTATACCTCGCAGGTAAATTATGATTATCAGACCCCGTGCCTGCTGGAGATCTACCCTGATAAAGCGCCCGGTATCGATCTGCAAAAAGGGGAGGTTTTTAACTCAGTACGTACCAATGAACTGCTGATGGATAGTTATGACAGGGAACGCCGTGGGCTGGCCATTCGTACCATGTACAATACCGTAGTTCCCTGGACAACCGCTAACCCCATATTTATGCACCTGGTGAGTCGCAATGATGAGGAGGTACGCGCCGCGATAGACCAATGCGCGGCAACCGGGTACGAGGCCCTGATACTGAGTTTCGGCAGCCATTGTAATATGGAGGATACCTCTGCCGCAAATATCAAAAGATGGAAACAACTGGCTGCATACGCGCATAGTAAAGGGATTTTCATAGGCGGATATTCCCTGTTCAGCTCGCGCAGGATAAGTGATGCGGATGATGTGATCGACCCCAAAACGGGAAAACCGGGCGGTGCTTTCTTTGGCAATGCACCCTGTTTTGGCAGTAAATGGGGACTGGCTTACCGCGATAAGATCAAAACCTTTTATGCGCAAACAGATTTTGATATCTGGGAAAATGATGGCCCTTATCCCGGCGACGTATGCGCGTCAACAACCCATCCAGGCCATAGGGGGCTGGACGATTCGCAATGGCGGCAAATGGAGATCCAAAAGGAGCTGTACCATTCTCTGCACCAAAAAGGGGTATATATCAATGCGCCCGATTGGTATTTTTTAGATGGTACCAATAAAATAGCGATCGGCTATCGCGAAGTGAATTTCTCGCTGCCGCGCGAAGATCAGATGATCCTGAACCGGCAGAACATTTTTGACGGTACCTGGGAAAAAACGGCGTCCATGAGCTGGGGATTTGTGCCGCTCACGAAATACCAGGGCGGCGGCCCGGAGGCTGTGTTAGAACCTTTGAAAGATCACCTGAAAGATTACGAACAATTGATGATCCAGTATTACGGGGCAGGGGTGCAAGCTTGTTATCGTGGTCCGCGTTTATATGATACGGAGGTCACTAAGCAAACCGTCATCAAAGTAATTAACTGGTACAAAAAATACCGCGATATCCTCAACTCGCAGATCATCCACCTGCGCCGGGCTGATGGCCGCGATTGGGATGGCATATTGCACGTGAACCCGAATTTACAAACCAAAGGTATGCTGATGTTGTACAATCCGTTAAAGCAAGCTATCACTCGTACCATCAGTATTCCCTTGTATTATACAGGGCTAACCAGTACTGCTACCGTTCAGGAACAGGAGGGGCCTGTAAAGAAATACTCACTAAGCCGGGACTACAAAATAACCTGCACCATTACCCTGAAACCCGAAAGTTACACCTGGGTACAGATCAGGTAAGGTTTTAGAAGCAAGGATTTTTGGAACAAGGAGCCAGGACGAAATATAAAAACCATGTCATATTTGATGGCCAATTATTTAATACTTTTTAAAGTTTTAAAAACTCGTCAAAACTGGGTTGAAATTTGTTAAAAAGTGTTAAAATGAGGTTTTTTCGATAGCTTATAAGCTGTCTTGCCTCGTTTTTGAGCCGGAAAGTGTTAAAATTTAAGGTTTAAAAAGTTTTTCTTACCTGGTCAGGATAAGAATGATGGCCAGCAACGCGGGCACCGCCTGGATAAAGAATATCTTTTTGGTTACGGTAAGTGCCCCGTAAACTCCAGCCACGGCTATGCAGATCAGGAAGAATAAGGCAACATTGGTATGCCAGCGGGCATCACTGATAAAAAATGTCCAGATCAAGCCTGCCGCTAAAAAACCATTGTATAAACCTTGGTTTGCGGCTAAAACTTTGCTCTTTTCCAATTCCTGTAGTGGTTTGTTAAAGGCTTTAGGTCCGCGTGTTGTCCAGGCGAACATTTCCAGCCATAATATATAACAGTGTATAAGGGCTACCAGACCAATAAGTATTTTGATAATAAGATCCATAGGTTTAATGATTTATGATAAATGTAGTGAAATGCGTGTAATATATAAAGTCTTGATTCTGTTAGACCAATGCGCCTTGCATCTATTGAGTTAGGTGGTCAATTTGATTTATGATACGCTTCATTTTATTAAAATAAATTCTGATTTGTTTGTTCGTTTTGTTTCGTTTAATTTCAATTATATTTCAATTTGTATTGTTTTGATGGAAAATTTATTATAAAATGGAGTTTGTATTCGATTTTTGTGAAAAATTAATTATTAGTTAGTTTTGTTTTGTTTCTAATTGTTATTATTTATAATTTTGATATGTGAATCGAAACTGATTGATAAAATACAAAAATATAAAGATCATGGTTGCAATTAACAGAAGCGATATTGTAAAATCCATAACCGATCCTAATAAAATTTGGGATGTGGTTATAGTAGGTGGTGGTGCCACCGGTTTAGGTGCCGCGGTTGATGCTGCCTCCAGGGGCTATAAAACATTGTTATTAGAACAGGCTGATTTTGCAAAAGGCACATCCAGCCGGAGCACTAAACTGGTGCACGGCGGTGTGCGTTATCTTGCCCAGGGTGATATTGGCCTGGTGCGTGAAGCCTTGCATGAACGCGGTCTGCTGCTTAAAAATGCACCTCACCTGGTAAAAAACGAATCATTTGTTATTCCGAACTATGAATGGTGGGGAGGGGCTTTTTATACTATCGGCTTAACTCTGTATGATCTGTTGGCCGGTAAACTTGGATTTGGGCGTGCAAAACATATCTCCAAAAAAGAAGTGATCAATAAGCTGCCTACCATCAATCAAAAAGGTTTACGGGGTGGTGTAGTATATCACGACGGCCAATTTGATGACTCCAGGCTTGCGGTAAATCTTGCGCAAACCGCGCTTGAGCAAGGCGCGACCGTACTGAATTACTTTCGCGTGGTTAGCCTGATTAAAGATGATCAGCAGAAAATAGCCGGGGTAATTACTACTGACATGGAAACTGATCAAACTTATACCATCAAATGTAAAACGGTTATTAACGCCACAGGTGTATTTGTTGATGATCTGCTGCAGATGGATAAGCCTGGCAAAAAACCAATGGTTAGGCCAAGTCAGGGTGTGCATTTGGTACTCGACCGGTCATTTATGCCAGGTGAGGATGCTATTATGATCCCTAAAACAGAAGATGGCCGGGTGCTGTTTGCCGTTCCATGGCACGATAAATTGGTAGTAGGTACAACAGATACCCCGCTCAATGAGCATAGCCTGGAACCACGGGCATTGGAAGAAGAGATAGACTTTATTATACGGACAGCTGAAAAATACCTGTCCAAAGCGCCAACACGCCATGATGTACTCAGTGTATTTGCCGGTTTACGTCCACTGGCTGCCCCGGAAGGCGACTCATCCAAAACAAAGGAAATTTCCCGGAGCCATAAACTGCTGGTATCTGATTCTGGCTTGATCACGATTACAGGGGGTAAATGGACAACTTACCGCAGGATGGGAGAAGATACGATTAATAAAGCTATCGAGGTAGGTAAGCTGGATCCCAAACCAAGTATGACCAAAGATCTGTCGATACACGGTAGTAAGCTCGATGTAAACCGCAATGATCATTTATATGTGTATGGCAGCGATGAGAATGCTTTGCTGGCATTGGTAAATGAAAACGCGGAATGGGGCAAAAAAATGCACCCAGATATGCCTTATATACAGGCAGAGGTGGTATGGGGAGTAAGACACGAAATGGCCCGCAATGTGGAAGATATCCTGGCGCGCCGTGTAAGGTCCTTATTTCTCAATGCCCGTGCGGCTATTGATATGGCCCCGCTTGTGGCCAGCCTGATAGCCAAAGAATTAAACAAAGATGCCGCCTGGGAGAAGGAGCAGGTAGCATCTTTTACCTTTTTAGCCAACGGCTACCTGCTTGAACCTTATCAAGCCTCACCTAAATCTTCTCCAAAAGAGAGGATGTAAATTGCTTTTTGAACCCTCTCCCGATAATTACCGGGGTGGAGAGGGTTAGGGGGAAGTTGAATAAATAACCAAATTAAAACCAGTGAAAAACGTAAATTATGGAAGATTACATTTTAGCATTAGACCAGGGAACTACCAGTTCAAGAGCTATCGTATTTGATCACAAGGGGCAAATTAAATCGGTTGCCCAAAAAGAATTTAAACAGATATTTCCGCAATCGGGTTGGGTTGAGCATGATCCGAACGAGATCTGGTCGACACAGGCCAGTGTAGCAGCAGAAGCCACCGTTAAGATGGGTATAAACGGTACCAATCTGAAAGCTATAGGCATCACTAATCAGCGTGAAACTACTATTGTATGGGATCGTAATACAGGCGAACCGGTATATAATGCCATTGTTTGGCAGGATCGCCGTACTGCTGCTTTTTGCGACAAATTAAAACATGATGGCCATGAGGATATGATCCGTTCCAAAACGGGACTGGTGATCGACGCTTATTTTTCCGGATCAAAGATCAGGTGGATACTGGACAATGTAGAAGGTGCCCGTGCAAAAGCCGAAAAAGGCGAACTGGCATTTGGTACTGTAGACAGCTGGCTGGTATGGAAATTTACCCGTGGCCATGTACACATTACTGATGTGACCAATGCTTGCCGAACCATGCTTTTCAATATCCAAACCCAGCAATGGGATGATGAACTCATCGCTTTATTGGATATACCTAAAAGTATGTTGCCAGAGGTAAAACAATCCAGTGAGGTATATGGCGAAACAGCAACAACTATTTTTGCATCCAAAGTTCCTATCGCTGGTATCGCGGGCGATCAGCATGCTGCGCTTTTTGGTCAGATGTGTATTGAGAAGGCCATGGTTAAAAATACCTATGGAACAGGCTGTTTTATGTTAATGAATATTGGCGATAAATTTATCGAATCAAAAAATAATCTGTTAACCACCATCGCCTGGAAAATTAACGGGAAGATCCAATACGCTTTTGAGGGCAGTATATTTATTGGTGGTGCGGTTGTACAATGGCTGCGCGATGGCTTGGGCATTATCAAAACATCTGCCGACGTAGAAAAACTGGCTTTGGCTGTTGAGGATACGCAGGGTGTATATTTTGTACCAGCCTTTGCCGGCCTGGGCGCACCTTACTGGAAACCCGATGTACGTGGTACTATTGTCGGTTTGAGTAGGGGAAGTACCGCATCTCACATAGCACGTGCGGCGTTAGAATCGATAGCATACCAAACTATGGATGTATTAAAAGCGATGGAGGCTGATAGTGGGATGGAGATTAAAGAATTAAGGGTTGATGGTGGCGCTACAGCGAATGACCTGTTGATGCAGTTTCAATCAAACCTGCTTAATTGTAAAGTGATCAGGCCGAATGTGGTTGAAACAACGGCCCTGGGAGCCGCATACCTGGCAGGTTTGGCGGTTGGTTACTGGGAAAGCGTAGAGGAAATACAACAGCTGTGGAAATCAGAAAAGGAATTTACTCCCGAAGCTGATCTGCCTGCAATTAAACAAGGTATTAAAGGCTGGAAAAAAGCTATTCACGCTGCTCAATCCTGGACCGATGAACTGCCTGATGCTTAATTAACTTGATTATTCACCATTAATTTTAATATCAATATGTCACCATTCATAGCTGAGTTGTTAGGCACCATGTTGCTTATACTTTTAGGCGATGGCGTAGTTGCCAACGTTGTTTTAAATGATACCAAAGGGAATAATAGCGGCTGGATAGTTATCACCACCGCATGGGGGCTGGCTGTTTTTGTAGGCGTAGTTGTTGCAGGGCCATACAGCGGGGCGCACTTAAATCCGGCAGTAACTATAGCCCTGGCTATAGCCGGTAAATTTGCCTGGGCCAGCGTGCCAATGTATATAGCAGCGCAGCTTTTAGGGGCTTGTATAGGCGCTTTTTTAGTGTGGCTGATGTATTACGACCACTTTCAACGCACCGATAACCCAGGTGGGATATTAGCTGTTTTTTGCACCGGACCGGCAGTCCGTAACTATAAATCAAATATAGCAAGCGAGATCATTGGCGCATTTGTGCTGCTATTCACCATTTTTTATATCTCCGGTGCAGAGATCACGCCAAGCAAAACGCCTGTTGGATTAGGATCGGTAGGAGCATTGCCTGTAGCTTTGTTGGTTTGGGTAATTGGTTTATCCCTTGGTGGTACCACAGGTTATGCCATTAATCCTGCCCGAGATCTGGGTCCACGCATTATGCACGCTATTTTACCCATTAAAAGCAAAGGTACCAGTGATTGGGCATATGCCTGGATACCTGTTATCGGCCCTGTTATTGGTGCCGCTATAGCTGCTTTTTTATACACCAGCCTGGCCATGAGCCATTAACATATAAACTAATTATTATTTCTTTTTAAAACCGAGTTTTATGAAAACGATTTATAAAGTTGGCCTTTTGGCCATACTTGGGCTATGCCTTTGTCTTCAAAGCAGGGCCCAGGATACTACAGCAAGAAAAAAAGACTCAGTTGTTGTAAAAAAATACCGACCGCTTGATGTTAACTTACAGATAAGGTCATTGTATATATGGCGCGGGTTTAAGGTATCAAACGCGCCCATTACAGACGTAGATATGCATTATACCACCCGCGATGGCAGCTTTGCCGTTGGTTTTTGGGGTGGTACCGGTTTTACTGGCGATTACAAAGAGTTTGACTATTACGTAAGCTATAAAGATAAAAAATCGGGCTTTAGCGCTTCTGTATGGGATATCAATAACTTTACCAATTATCCCAATGCCGATCTGTTTAACTATAATAAAGCAAGTACATCGCACTTTATTGACGTTACAGTAGGTTATCAGTTTAAAGACTCGTTTCCGCTAAGTATCAATTGGAGTACTATTGTGCAGGGACGGGATACCTATGTAAAAAGCAATGGCGATTTAGGTAATGCCTATTCCAATTATGTTATACTGGATTACAGGCTATGGAAAGAGGGCAATTCTGATGTGCACATTTTTGCAGCAGGCGCTTTCGCCTTTGGCCGCGATCAAAATTTTTACGGGTCAAAGCCCAATATTGTGAACGCAGGTTTAACGTTTAATAAAGATCTGGTACTTTTCAATTACCACATGCCAATTTCCGCGACAGCTATGTTTAGCCCGGAGCATAAATATGGCGCATTGCAATTAATTATCAATGCTTTTTAAGTGACTATTGGTCTGTTGAGGATTTTTTGCCGAACAATAAGCTTAACGGAGCTTTTGAGATGATGCCCGGGCAATCAGCTCGGTTTCTACCAGTTCTGTAGTAAATTCCTCAACAGGCCATTTGCTTTCAATGGTTTTGATCAGCATTTCGGTAGCCAGCTGACCTATTTGAAAGGCCGGTTGCCGTATTACAGTTAACGGCGGATCAAACAGCTCAGCCACATCAGAGTTGGTAAAGCCTGCAATGGCTATATCGTCAGGAACCTTAATCCCCAGCTTTTTAAGTATGTGCATACAGCTAATGGTAAGGCGGTCACTGGCTACAAAAATAGCTTCAGGGCGCTCTTCCATGCTCAGTAGTTCTTTAATAGCAAATTCAACCTCGTCCTGTATCATACCGCCGTGATTGCAGTGCTTTAAATAACCTGCTTTAAAATCAAGGTTATGTTTGTCAAGGGCCGCCTTAAAACCACTAAACCTGTCCCTGCTGATCAGCAGGTTATTGGAGCTGGTTAAATGGGCTATTTTTCTGAAACCTGTACTGATTAAGAGTTCGGCCGCATCAAATGATCCTTTAAAGTTATTGGCTATTATTTTGTGTGTGTGGACATCTGCCGCAACGCGATCAAAAAACACAATGGGAAACCCCTTTTCATGCAGATACTGGTATTGTGAAGTATCGGTTGTCTCGGCAGATAAGGAAACTAATAAACCATCTACATGTCGCGACAAGAGGTGCTTTACATTGGTGCACTCGCGGTCAAATGACTCATGCGTTTGGGTTATAATAACATGGTACCCGCGATTGTAGGCGATTGATTCAATACCATTAATAGCCTGCGAAAAATAAGTATTGGCCACTTCACATACTACAACACCAATAGAGTGACTTTTTTGTTCTTTCAGGCTAAGCGCTATAGGATTTGGCCGGTAATTTACCTTTTCAGCGTACTCCAGCACCAATTTCTTGGTTTCTGCACCTATTTCGTAACTGCCATTTAAGGCCCTTGATACAGTTGATGTTGACAGGCCCAGGGCCTTTGCTATATCTTTAATGGTATAAGATTCAAACATAATTTAGCGCACTGGTGTTTCAAGGGCCAGCATGAACGTTGGTTTACAATAAGGATTCACTGTTACAAGGCTAAGTTAGTGTAAAATTACAGATCTCCCATGCCTGTTTGGGTACAATTGAACTCGTTAAGTTATGCAAACGTTTCCGGGAACGTTTGCATGGTTTTAGTACGCCATATCTTTTTTTTATTACTTACTTGTACTTAACCTTGTTTGGTAATTGAGCTGTAATGCTTATTATCCCAATAACCATAAACCAACAAGAACCGATAAATCCATCTTTTTTACTGAGTACATGATCTTATCAAGATATAATTTAAACAAAATTAATTTGCCTGTACCAGGCCTTCCTGACGGACAAATATTTGAATTGCCTGAAAAAGTATTGCAATTTGGCACCGGAGTGCTTTTACGCGGTTTGCCCGATTATTTTATTGATAAAGCCAATTGTAAAGGTGTTTTTAACGGCAGGATAGTAGTTGTAAAATCAACCGACACGGGTTCGGCAACTGATTTTGATAAACAGGATGGTTTATACACTATCTACACAAAAGGCATTGAAAACGGACAAGAAATAAATGAGCAGGTTATATGCTCGGCCATTAGTCGTGTATTATCAGCCGCAATCGATTGGAATGCTATTTTGGAAGTTGCCCAAAGCCCTCATTTACAGGTGATCATTTCAAATACCACAGAGGTTGGTATTAAACTTGTAAAAGAAGACATCAGCAAGCATCCTCCTGAATCCTATCCTGGAAAATTACTGGCCGTTTTATATAAACGATACCAGGCTTTTAATGGCAGTGCAGATAGCGGACTGGTCATTATTCCAACTGAGCTGATAACAGATAATGGTAAAAAATTAGAGTCGATTGTACTTGAACTGGCACATCTGAATAAGCTGGAGCCGGCGTTTATGGATTGGCTGGAAAGTCATAACCGCTTTTGCAATTCATTGGTTGATCGTATAGTACCCGGAAGGCCCGATAAGACACTAAACGATGAGCTGGAAGCAAAAAGTGGCTATACAGACAATCTGAGCATTATAGCAGAACCATATAGCCTATGGGCCATTGAAGGGGATGATCATATCAGGTCCGTATTGTCATTTCATGAGGTTGATGAAAGTGTTGTTATAACGTCTGATATTGAATTATTCAGAGAGCTTAAACTGCGTTTGCTGAACGGAACGCACACTTTAAGCTGTGCCTGGGCCATTTTGCAAGGTTTTACTACGGTGAAAGAAGCCATGAGTAATGAATCTTTTATAAGTTTCATCACACCATTGATGTTTAAGGAGATCTTGCCTGCCATTCCGTATAAAGTCGATGAAAACATAGCGACCGATTTTGCCGGCAAAGTGCTCGATAGGTTTCGTAATCCGTACATCAGACATGAATGGTTGAGCATTTCGGTACAATACACCACTAAGATCAAAATGAGGGTGATCCCTTTATTATTGAATCACTATAAACTACATAATACTGTTCCTGAACATATGGTACTTGGTTTTGCTGCCTTTATCCGCTTTATGCAGATTAAATCAACTAACGATGGTCATTATACCGGAATAATAAACAACCGGGAGTATCAAGTTACCGACAGTTTTGCCGGGTATTTTGCCACGGTTTGGGCAAATGCAGAAACTAATATAGCCATACACCAGATTTTGACAAATACCGAACTTTGGGATACCGATCTTACCATTTTGCCAGGATTCAAAGACGCGGTGATCAAGCTGTTTAACAGTTTCAAATAAGTTAAGGTCTATAGGTTAATTTTTGCCTTTAAAAGCTGGCATACGCCCTTACCGGGAATGTGCCAGCTCCCTTAAATTTTGGAGGTACAGCGTTAAATTTGTAGCCGCTCTCGGGTAATTTATCCAGATTACATAAATGCTCGGATATCAGGATTTCGGCTCCCAGTAAAATGGTATGTACAGGTCGACTTTTACCCTGGGTGTCATCAATGTTATGGCTATCTATACCCACCAGTTTTACATTGCACTCTTTTAAATATTCGGCTGCATCGGCTGTAAGGTAGGGGTGGTTTTCAAAGTATTGTGTTGTGTTCCAGTGTCTTGCCCAGCCGGTATAAACCAATACAGCTTTGTTTCTGATCTCTTTACCGGTAAAATAGTCTTTACCGATTTCGGTTGCGTTTTCGGCGTTGATGGTGATAGCATCGAGATCTGCAAACCGTTCCAGTTCTATTTCAGATAGATCTTTACCATGTTCAAAACGGTGAAAAGGACAATCGATATAGGTACCCGTATTGGTCACCATTTCTATTTTTCCTATCTGGAATTCTGTTCCCGGTTCATAGTTGGCTTTGGATTGTTCCCGGCTCAGGTAATCGCAAATAATGGGCGAAGGCAGACCTTTATAGGTTACCAGGCCATCGAAAATGGTGTGACTCAGGTCGATATATTTGTCATTAGGCTGAATATTAACTGGTTGACGCTTGTGTTTTTCTTCGATGTGATATTTGTTCAGGATATCAACTTTGCCTACCATAAGCAGCTGCATATCGTTTACTATATAGTCGGCCAGCTCCTGGTCGCTGATAGTATCGCCGGCAATATCCAGCCGGAAATCCTGGCCTTGTATGCCGCCGCCATTGGTGAAGGAAATATCGAAATCAAAAACTACTCTTTTATCGGGCATGGTGATTCGCTTGCGTTTGGTGATCGGATGAATATGGTGGTAAAAAACTTTTTAAACCTTTAATTTTAACATTTTTTTAGTCAAAACAGGATAAAAAGGCTTTGTTTTTATGCGTTTTAACTAAGCTTTAACGCCATTTTAACACTTTTTAACAAATTTTTTGCATGTTTTAAAAAGTTTAAAAAGTATTAAATGATTGATTGTTAAATAGCCGAATTCAAAATGGTCAGTTTTGGGTCCTGTTTCTGTCTTAATAAAACAGCCCTGGTGTCTTTTTATAAGACACCAGGGCTGGTATGGACATAAAGATACGAAATTTTGGGTAGAATATCAATCCATAAAATCAAGTCATGCCGAACAACAGTGAAACAAGTTCAGGATGACATACCATTAAAAAGCTCTAAATCTTACTTACTTATCTTCAAATACTTATAAATCAACAAAAGGATACAAAATATACCCGCGGCCGAAATAATGGAACTCACCGTTATGGCATGCACAATAGCCTTGGGGCCGCCGTTGGTCATGGCGCCAAATACAGCTACACCCATGGCGCCTGCCGCCTGCCGGGTGGTATTTAGTACAGCCGATGCCGTGCCCGAGCGTGTTTTAGCCACGGTGGATAAGATACCTGTGGTCATGGCGGGTACGGCGAGCCCCATACCCATTGGAATGATAATAAAAGGAATAAACAATTGCCAGTAGGGTGTATGGGCATGGGCAATGAGCAGGCCTGCATAACCAATGGCGCCAATAGTAAGCCCAGTGATGATGGGCACGCGCGTACCATATTTGGCCATAAGTTTGCCGCTGATAAGGTTGGAGATGATAAACCCGGCAGTAAGCGGTAAAAAAGCCAACCCCGCGGTAAGCGAAGGGTAATTAAGCACATTTTGAAGATAAAGGCTCAGCACAAACACGGTTCCGTAATAAGTGGCATTCAATACAATACCCTGTAATACCAGTACATTAAAAACTGGCGACTTAAACAAATCAAGCGGCAGGATAGGGGACCTGGCTTTTCTTTCTATCTGCAGAAAAATGATGAACATGATGGCGCTGAATATCAACGCGCTGTAAATAACAGGATTATTAAAACCGAGGTGGTGCAGTTCGATAATAGCGGCAATAAGCGCGGTAAGGGCCAGCATCCAGGTAAACTGACCGGGAATATCAAAGCCTTTATTGGCGTGTTTTTCGCTTTCGGTGAGTTTGATGCTTAGCAATATGCCAATCAAACAAATAGGAACGTTCACAAAAAATATCATTCGCCAGTTGCTTAGGTGCATTAGCAGGCCGCCCAGGATCGGGCCTGCGGCTATGGATACACCACCAGCGGCCGTCCACCAGGCTACGGCCTTGCTGCGCTGGGTGGCTTCATGGGCAAAGCTTTGGTTTAGGATAGATAAGGAACTGGGGATCATGGCTGCCGCGCCAACGCCCTGCAATACCCGGAAAACGATCAAACTAAAAGGGTTCCATGCAAAACCACAACCCGCAGATGCTATGCCAAATACCAATAAGCCAAACTGGAAAAGCCTTTTTGAACCCAACAGGTCGCTCATGCCGCCGGCCGAAAGCATCAGCACCGCGAAAGCGATGGTATAGGCATCAACTATCCATTGCAGCGCGCTGATATCGGCCTTAAACGAGGTGGATATTTGCGGCAGCGCGATGTTTACGATGGATACATCCAACTGCGATACTACAAATGCCAGGCTGGTAGTACCCACTATAAAAATAAATGGTGATTTTGTTGGGTATCCCTTTCTTATTGCCGTCTCTTCCATGATAGATGTATTTGACTTACAACGCAAAGATACCGCCTGCCAAAGCAATACAGTTCGGTTTTAAATGAAATATGAAATTCATATTGAATATGAATAAATTTTTTTATTGCTTTTTATAAAGCCTTTTGCATAATATATTTAGCTAAATTTCCTATCAGGTTAAGCATTTTATCGGATACCATAAAAACAAAAGAATGACTAACATTAAAAGAAGGGTGTTTATCAAAAACACGCTGATGACCGGTGCCGGCGCTGTTATTGGTCCACAGATCATCAGGGCGGCAGAAGTAGGCAGCGCAAAACCGGCCGAAAAGCCAATAGCAGCAAGTGGTAAAAAAGTTATTGTGGCAGGCGCGGGCATAACTGGACTTTGTTGCGCCTATGAGCTGATGAAGGCCGGGCATGAGGTAGTTGTACTGGAGGCCAGTGGCCGTTATGGTGGCCATGTATTTACCGGACGCGATGGTTTATCAGATGACCTGTATGCCGATTTCGGGGCCGACCATATCACCAAGCCGGGCTACGAGCGTTTTTTTGAATATGTGGATGAATTTAAGCTCAAGGCCATCCCATATCCGCATGCCGAGGGTTCTGAGGCCGCGCCGGATAACCATACCTTAAAAATGATAGGCGGTAAATTTTATACGCCCGAAATGATGAAGGACCCTACGGTGCTGGCCAAATTCGGGTTTAATGAAAAGGAGATCAAATTTCTGGCAGAAAATCCGATGCATGCCCTGAGCGATTTCTACCTGAAACCATACCTCGATAAGTTTACCGATCCATATAATCCCTTTGGCGTTGGTTATGATGATTATGACCAGATACCCATAGCCCATATCTATAAAAAAGAAGGTGCTTCAGCTGGTGCGCTCAGGTTTTTGGGCGGAAGTACTACCAATGCCCTGTACGCGCTGTGGCGATCGGCCATTATGAAATCACGGGGCATCCCGGCATCAGAAGGCGATACTTATCACTTGAAAGACGGTAATGAGCAGCTGCCGATCGCTTTTGCCAAACGCCTGAGCGCACGGGTTAAACTCAATCATCCGGTTACAGCCATTAAACACGATGCCACGGGTGTAACGGTATCCTACAAAGCCTACGGTACAGCCCAGATCGGGGAAATGAAAGCCGATTTCCTGGTGAATTGTATCGCCTTGCCGATTTTTAAAAATATTCCGGTTAGCCCGCCCTTGTCACCGGCCAAGCAATATGTGGTTAACCGCATGGGTTATTCTTCGCATCCGTTTTATGTGTTCGAGGCCAGTTCAAAATTCTGGCTCGATGATGGGTTTAAAACCATCAATATGGAGTTTGAACACCCTGATATTTCCTCTATTTGGGAAGAAACCAATGAGGTAGATACCCAGCGGGTGATTCTGAAGGCCTTTGGTCCCGGAGGCATCTCGCCGGAGCGTGTTCTGGCTGCTTTCCGGGCAGTTTACCCGGGTAAGCATGATACAATAGAACAGGCTTTAACGTTCGACTGGACAAAGGATAGGTTTGCCCCGGCCTGCGAAATGCAGCCCTTCCCGATAGGTACCATGCGCAAATTCTGGCCGCAGGTGATGCTGCCCGAAGGACGCATCTATTTTGCAGGTACTTATGCCGATAACATGAGCCGGGGAATGGAGTCCTGCATCCGTTCGGCACAGCGAGTGGCGCAGGAAATTGGCAAGGTGTGATAACACCACTACAAACTAAACAATCATGTCATTACGAGCAATAGCGTGGCAATCTCATCGCGTTCATACATACGACGAGATTGCTTCGTCGTTCCTTCTCGCAATGACATGGTTTTTATTTTTTGTCTTTGATCCTTACTCCCAAAATCCGTCCAATCCCCTAAGGTACCTGATTAATATGCGACACCGAAAATTTTAAACCCATAATACCGATCATAATGAGAGAGATAAAGAAAACCTCCATCCAGGTGATGGTTTTGTTGAAAAAGGCCATCTCGGCTATTTTGATGAAGACCAGTGTGGCGGCGGTCCAGATGGCGTATGCAGTGGCCGTAGAGAGCTCTTTGATGGCCAGGGAGAAGAAATATACGTTACATACCCCAAACAGGATATAGCCCAGCAATGGTGCCAACAAGGGGAAGCTCACATCAACCCGGTAAAAGTTGTGCCAGGTAAGCAGTTTAAGATCGCTTAGTTTAAAGTACTTGACCGAAAACGTCCACGCGGTTTCAAATACTGCTGCTATAATGATGTATATCCAGGCCAAAGGTTATGGGGTTATTGCAAAATTTCTTCTTGCGGGTGAGTGGTTATGGTTGTGTTGATAGTTTGTGACGTTGTATTGGTAGTTGCTTTTGAACGTTTTTTATCAAATGGTGACAGCAATATCGACAAAATATTCGGTCGCAGATTATAGTAGCGCTCAAACCATTTATATTTCAATAGCTTTTTTTCGTCAAAGCGTTTTACCGAAAAGGCATGCTGCATAAAATAATCCCTGGGGTATTCATAACCCAGCCCCCAGTTTTCGCGTTCGTTGCCGGGTGCATGGCCCGGATCGTAAGCAGATTTAAACAAGTGGTCCCATATCGAAAATTTGGTAGCAAAGTTGGCATGGAAAACCTCCTGGTAGTTGGCATGGTGCCACAGATGCAGCTCGGGTGTGTTGAGGATATATTTGAACTTGCCCAGCTTTACATTTACATTGGCATGGATAAACATACCAAACATGGCATCGAGCAAGGCTTTAATAGGTATCACAGCCGGATCGGCGCCTAATAAAATAATGGGTGCAAATTCAATGGTTTGGTTGATGATGATCTCGATGATGTGTGAGCGTGAACCCGACAAAAAATCAACCTCCTTGCCCGAATGGTGCGCCTCATGTGTTCGCCAAAGAAACTTGCTGTGGTGCTGTAGGCGGTGGAACAGGTAAATGTACAGATCATGCGTTACCAGGAAAAATAATACCTGCACGGCCACCGGCCAATGAGTTACAAACTGAAAGGCCGACCAATTGAAATGGTGCTGAATGGGAGCTATGATATAATCAAATATCAGGATCTTTAAAAAATAGCTTTGTATCAGGGTATACCAAACCAGATCGATCCAGAAACCTTCCCTGAAAAATTTTAACCCTTTACGGTAAGGCGATACCCGTTCCCAGGTAATAATGAATATCACCCACAAAACCAGTATCGTAGTGGTAACGGTAAGCAGTTTTTCCTGTGGCATTTTTTTTAGTTGTGAGTAATGAGTGGTGAGTGGTGAGTTGGGAGCGGTTAATCAAATTTAAAAAACTACTCACCACTCACTACTTACAACTCACTATTTTATATCGCTGTCCATCCGCCGTCAACTACCAGATTGGCACCGGTCATGTAGGCGGAGGCGTCGCTGGCTAAAAATATCAGCGCGCCCTGGTAATCGTTAGCTTTAGCCATCCGGCCCAATAATGTTTTGGCTGAATAGTTCTGTACAAAAAAATCATTCTGATTGTTCTCCACACCACCCGGCGAAAGGGTATTTACCCGCACCCCTTTATTACCCCAATAAGCAGCTAAAAAGCGGGTGAAGTTGATAACAGCGCCCTTGGTTACCGGATAGGCGGCCGATTTATAAAAATCCTGTTCGCCCTGCGGGTTTTTGTAGATCGATTGATCGGGCCCTACCATACCATAGGTGGATGCTACGTTGATGATACTGCCCGAACCCTGTCCGGCCATCACCGAACCAAATACCTGTGAGCAAAGGAACACCCCGGTCACGTTTACATTCAGCGATTGCTGAAAGGCCGCAAGCGGATAATTTTCAAATGCCGAAAGCTCTTTAGCCATAGCCGGGTTCTCGAACATATCGTTAATGGCGGCGTTATTTACCAATATATCAATGCTGCCATAGCGGGTGAGTATCTGCTCGCGGGCAATTTCCAGGGAGTGTTTGCTGGTCACGTCGATCTTTAGTCCACCGTGCTGTTGGCCCAGGTTTGCGGCGAAAGCTTCAACCCTTTTCTCGTCCATATCGGCAGCTACCACGTTGGCCCCGGCCATGGCCAGCGCTTCGCAATGCTTTTGCCCGATAAGACCCAGCGCCCCGGTCACGATAGCCGTTTTCCCTTGTAATGAAAATAGTTCCATATACTTTTGTAATGAGAGTCAAGATATAAGAGTCAGGAATCAAGACAAAAGACAGAACCTTAGTTGCTACCGATTACTGTTCTTCCTTTTTACTTTCTTGACTCTTGGTTCTTAACTCTTGTCTCTTATTTATAATGCCGCTGTTTTTGGCTTAATGTTATAATTGCTCACCTTACGGAAAACGGCCTCCAGTACTTCGCCTTTTAAATAGCTTTTTACATCGCCGCTTAAAATGGCTTCTTTAACCAGTTGGAGTACGTCGCGGTAAGCTAAAAGGGTGTAATCAATATCTTCGGAAGTATGACTGAAACACATGTTATGGAAACCGGCCCAAAGGATACCGCGTTTGATCATTTCCTGCTGCATCAGGGTTTTTAACTCCAAAACATTGCCCGCCTCCGGAGTAAAAGTTACCATACTGCGGCAGTTATAACCTATGCAGCGGGTATATTGATCCATCCCTAATGATATGGCAATTTGGTTATAATCATCTTTTAATAAGGCGCCATGCTGATCAAGATATTGAGGTACCTTTTTATCGCGCAGCTCATTGATGGTGGCTATACAGGCTGCTAATGATAAAGCTTCGCCGCCAAAGGTGGTATAACTGAACACTTCTGAGTTGAAGAGCTCCATCACATCCGCTCTGCCGGTAAGCAGGGCTATAGGCATGCCATTGGCACAAGCTTTGGAAAATACTGCCAGATCGGCCTTTACATTGAAATATTCCTGCGCACCGCCCAGGGCAATACGGAAGCCTGTCCACATTTCATCAAAAATAAGCAGGGTGCCGTTTTCGCGGCAGGCCTCAGCCAGTTGTTGTAAAAAGCCAGGTTTGGGTGCTTCAAATATGAAAGGCTCTAATATCAGGGCAGCCACGCTTTCGTCTAAGGCTGCTTTTATCGATTCGATGTCGTTGTATTCAAAAGTGTAGGTAAGGTCCTGTATGGCTTCGGGAATACCCGCGTTACGGCTGGTAATACCGATATACCAGTCGTGCCAGCCGTGATAGCCGCAGCAAAATACTTTATCCCTGCCTGTAAATGCACGAGCCACACGTATGGCAGCCGAGCAAACATCGGCCCCTGTTTTGGCTATTTTAACGGCCTCGGCATTCGGGATCACCTGTTGTACCAGTTCTGAGAGCTCTACTTCTAACGGGTGCATCAGCGAAAAGGTAATACCATCGTTCAGTTGCTTACGGATGGCCTCGTCAACAGCAGGGTAGGCGTAACCTAAAGAAATAGGGCCAATAGCCGAGTTATAGTCGATAAATTCATTACCATCAGCATCCCAAACGTGCGAGCCTTTACCTTTAACCAGGTATTTGGGTGCTACGCCTTTGCTAAACTGACCCGGACCTTTAGCCAGGGTCTGTGTTACCGGTTTCTGAACTTTTAACGCGCGCTCATATATTTTGTCCGACTCGGTGATATCGGGATAGTTGTTGCTTAACTGTATTTTATTAGCCATGGTGAAATCTTTTTTATTCTGAAAACTCTGGGGTTAATATAGAAGGTTGGGAGTAACCGGTTTGATAGCCCAATATCCTTTCGGCTATTTGCTTGCCCGAGAAACCTTCGTTTTGTAATACATCAGGTAATAAGGCTGGTTTAAACCATCTTTCTTTTAAGGCGATAGGCATTACTTTGGCGGTGGTTTGGTATTGTAATAGTACTTCAGCTACAATAGTGTATAAACCGCCGGTCAGGAAATGATCTTCGAGGGTAACTATAAGGTTGCTGCTGGCTGCTACTTGCAGGATGATGGCTTCATCAACCGGTTTAAGGCTGCGCATATTTACCAGGCCAACGGATAATCCTTCGCTTTGTAATGCCTCAACAGCAATAAGCGCCTGCTCGAACATCAAGCCGTAGGTTAAAATGGTTACATCGCTGCCTGTACTGATCACTTCGGCCTTGCCCAATTCAAAAGGCTCATGCACGTGATTGGTTTTGCGGGTGTTGATACGGGTATAGGCCGGGTTTGGCGATTTCCAGATCTCGGGCAGCATTTTTACAAGGTCGTCTTCATCAGCAGGAGCAAATACGGTTACATTGGGAATGCCCCGCATAATGGAAATATCTTCGATAGCCTGGTGCGTAGGACCGTTAGCATCTGATAAAAAACCAGGGATAAAACCGCTTAGCTTTGCCGGTAAATTGGCAATACCAAGGTCGGTGCGTACAAATTCAAAAGCACGCATGGTTAAAAACGCGGCCAGGGCATGTACTATAGGTTTGCGGCCACGTAAAGCCAAGCCGGCCGATGCGCCGATCATGGTTTGCTCGGTGATGCCGGTATCAATAAAACGCTTACCCAAAACAGCAGGCAGATTACGCACCAGTGCGCGGTTTTCGGCTGTCATCACTACTACCTGCTCATCGTTCAGGGCCGTTTCGGTTAATAATTCTTCGTAGGTCATGGACTTATCTGACAATTAAAGTTTCTGATGTTAATGAGGTGGTATGCTCACCATGTAATTCCAGTAAAAGCTGCTCAACTTCATCGGCCGAGAAATTACAGAACCAGCGGTCGGCGCGTTCCTGGATACTCGGCAGGCCTTTACCTCTAACCGTATCGGCTATCACTACATTGAGTTTACCTTGTTGAAAAGGGTAGGCGCTAAAGGCTTCGTGCAGTTCGGTATAGCTATGGCCGTTGATGCGATGTACCGCCGCGCCAAATGATTCAAATTTTTGTACCAGTGGTTCCAATGGTATCAGATCCTCGGTGCGCATATTGGCCTGGAAATGGTTACGGTCGATCACAAAGATCAGGTTATCCAGATGATAGGCATTGGCTACCAGTGCCGCTTCCCAGCAGGTACCCTCGTTCAGTTCGCCATCGCCCATAATGCAGATCACTTTGTTCTTGCTGCCGCTGATTTTGAGATCCATAGCAACACCCATGGCCACCGATGGTAAATGACCTAATGAGCCCGAATGAAATTCAACTCCCGGGATATGGGTGTTGGGATGCCAGTAAATATGGTCATTCAAAGAAAGGTGATTGTCCAGTCTTTCTTTTTCCATGAAACCCAATTCGACTAAAGTGCCGTACAGGGCCGGTACATCATGGCCTTTTGACAGGAACAGATAGTCACGTTCGGCATCTTTTAAATTCGAGGGTGTGAGGTTCAGGAATTCGCTGTACAGATAAACAATCATATCAACTGCCGATAACGAGGCTCCTGTAAAGCAGCCGCCTGCGGTTGACATGCGCACAATATGCTCGCGCACTTTCAGCGCTATGGCTTGTAGTTCCTGTTCGCTACGTTTTGTATTTTCCACGGGGTAATGGTTATAATTAAATTGAATATTTATTGGCTAACCGGCGCTTGTTTGGTTTGCTCCGGTTGTATGGTTTTTAACTCATTTAGGTGATTGCGGTACCAGTTTACACCGGCATAGCTGGCATTGATCTGGTAGATCTCCGGTTTTCTATCCAGCAGATCCAGGATATCCTCACACGAAAAGCTTTTGTTTACCGGGTACAACTCTTCAAACACCCTTTTGATAAACAGGTAATCTTCCTGGTAGTCTATGGTGAAGCGATGCGACATGGAATAATCCAAGCCGGTTTCCCAGCTTACATTACCGATACTGAACAATTGCGGGTTTTCCCAGATATAAGGCGTGGTATGTTCCAGTTCCAGGTTTTGCCGGGCATTTTCCCAGGTTTGCTTTAAGCAAGCCATGGTCATGATCTCCACATCGTTACCATCCGGCCAGGTAGCGGGATGCAGGTTGCTCACATAGTCATGCGCAATGGTATGTTCAAAAAAGTAAGTAAGCGTCTGGTCAATAATCCGCGGATCTATCAGCGGGCAATCCGAAGGGATTTTTAATACTACATCGGCATTATGCAGCAGAGCAGCCTGATAATGGCGGTCGAGCAGGTTATTCTGATCGCCGCGGTAACAAGGAATATTCAACAATCGGGCTTCCTGCTCAATAATATCATCTTCTGGATTAACAGATGTTGCTATTACAAAAACGGCCTGATGCTTTATCATTTGCAGGCGTTCTATCATCATTGCCAGTATAGTTTTACCCAAAACAGGTAACATCACCTTCCCAGGTAAACGGGTGGATGCCATACGGGCTTGTACAATGATCACCATTTTTTAATTATTGAATTACTGAATTATTGATTTATTGAATTTGTCTTTGCTTCAAAAGTTCTTGTTCCTTGCTCTTTCTATCCTTGTTCTTTGTTCCTTAGTAGTTAGCCACTAATTGTTCGGTGTAAAAAGGGATACCTTTCGTATTTAAAGCTTTTTGTACATCAAAATTCTCCTGCCTGCCTTTATGATTAATGTAAGCACGGCACACCTGTGCTATTTTATTTGCCGAGATGCCGCCGTTCTGAACCGGAGCCAACCTTTTAAGCTCATCCACATCAAACCACGAATGCACCTTTTTGCCTAAAGCAATGCCGGTATACACTACGGTTGAATATTGGGTGATCAGTTCGCAGCAATTAGCGATCATATGGTTGGTATTGCCCGATTTGAAGATCATAGCATCAGCCGGGGCATGTTTTCGGATCTCTTTTTCGGCACGTTCCGCTTTTTCATTGGGGTGTAGTTTAAACAGCAGGGGCCTCCCATTGGCTATTTTTACGGCACTTTTAATAAAGGCCGGCCGGTTCTCGAAACGATAGGTTTCACGCATGTCTGTAGTGGCTACCATCACGTAATCACGGTGAGGGAAGTCATTATCCAGAAATTGTTCCAGGTCATCATAATTCGGCATACCGGTAACGGCGATCTTATTACCGTCGGTGCCGTTTTTAATGAAGTATTGGCGATAACCCGATGAGGCTGAACAATAAATGTCGCACACGTTTGATGAGCCGTTCAATGAAGTATTGCCGCATAAAAAAGTGGGCAATCTTAGCATTTTTACTATTTTGCTTAACAGGGTATATTTATCAACCATGCCTTCCTGTACCCATACTGTTTTGATTTTACGCATGCGGTTAGGCACCAGTATATCCGAACAAAAAACCACCAGGTCATACTGGTTTAATCTTGCTCCATAATCAATTTGCAGCCCGTGCTGATAAAGGTATTTTTCTGAATTGGTACGATAGTAATTTGATAGTATAGTGCCGTTGAGCAGCGAAGTATGATTGATCAATAAATTTAATATATAGCTGTCTGTAAATAGCTGACTAAACCAGCAATCAAACTCTGGCAGTTCGTTTGCTATCTGGTGCATTTGTGATGTTTGGTTTACAGAACCGGTAATAAACAGTATTTTCTGCATTTATAGTTTGATGACTAATTGTTAAGGCAAATGTTTTCTGTTATGGTATGCTTAACTTAACTGATATAAATATTTTATAATAAATTATACATCATATATTAAAACCATCGCAATGGATTAAAAGTATGGCTGTTACTTTTATATAATGCTAATTTAAGGTTATGAAATAGTTAATTATGTATTAGGGTAATTTTAACTTAATACATTCAAGCTTAATGCTTTATATTATTTAGCATTCGCGGAAAAAGCTACCCTCCTGGTCAGGAAGTTTTTAAGCTCCGGAAGTTTATCTGTATTGATCAGGTCGACACCGCAATCAAGCAATTCATTCCAAACAGCCGGATTTTCGGGCGATGCCCATAGTCGTACTTTTTTGCCAAAGCGGTGTGCCATGCCGACGTATTTACATAAACGTTGTTTTTGTGAAACAGGGAAAACGCCGCTGCCAGTCCAGTTTACCAATTTGGAGTATTTACAGCTTGCTGTGCGGTAAATATTTGCTGACGAAGTATCCTGCTGAACCTTCATCAGGTCCTCGTCAATAAAGGCCAAACGGTTTTGTTGTTTTTTCAGGATCTCAAATGGTTTGTGCCCGGTTATCACTATGGTGATCTGACGCTGAACAAATACGCCATCCTCATAACCAGAAAGTATATTTTTATATTTTTCGAGCACTTCCGACAGTACCTCGTACGTTTTAGCCGCGTTTGATTTAATATCGATCATCAGCGTAATGGGATAAACAATACGTGATTCCTGCCCGTTTGAGCCATTGATACAACTGGCCAGCGGATCAAGGTAAAGACGCTCCAGTGTGCGGTGCCTTTTAAAAAGCGGGAGCAGATGGGCTACAATGAGTCTGCCATGCCTTAAATATATATCGGCTTCAATATGGGTATATCCGTTATCCAAAGCATCATACAAGGGCCGTTTGTGCCAGTAATCATTATGGGCAAAGGCGTTGGCGAGCGGGACATTTTGGGAGTAGGATTTAAGGGCAGTAAATGCGAGGAGAACTAAGAACAATAATTTTAGGTGCTTTAGGCAAAAGCTTGCGGCTTGCATCATTAATTGTTTTTGTTGCACAAAGCTACCTGTTCAATGTGTTATAAATATTAGCCTACGGTTAACAAATTTTTTATTGATGTTAAGGTTGTGTGAAGGAGATTTAGGGAACAAGGATTTGGGGAGCAAGGAGTAAGGACTTTTGGAACAAATATTTTTGGAGCAAGGAACAAGGATTTAGTGAATAAAGAGCAAAAATGAAAGCGAGAAGAGTAAAATACAAAAAAGAACAAGGAGCAAGATCTTTATCCTTGCTCCTTGTTCCTTTTATCCTTGATCTAAAGGAAAATCCTTGCTCTAAGAATTAATAACCAGGGTTCTGAACCAGGTTTGGATTGGTTTTTAATTCGGTTGATGGAATAGGATACAACCTGCGGGTTGGATCGGTATTCATTTTCAGATCATCTGTTTTTCCGCCAGCTACCGGTAGTGGATATTCTTTTTCAAACAAGCCAAAACGGATCAGGTCATTACGGCGCCATGCTTCCCATGAAAGCTCACGTGCACGCTCATCTAACAAACCATCCAGATCAATTGATGCAGCGGCCTGTGCGTGGGCACGTGTACGCAATTTATTTACCAGGGTAAGCGGAAGCTGCGTTTCGCCGTTGATGATAGTTGGGGTAGCCCCGCGTAATATAGCTTCGGCTTTCATCAGCAACACATCGGCTAAGCGGAATACCGGTACGTCGTTACTGTTTAAACGGGTTGCCTGGATAATGTTAGCATCGGGATAGTATTTGATAGATCTTACACCTTCTGATTGCGAGGTAAGCACATCATTACCCAAATCCATGGGTTTTTTTCCGGTAAGGGTCAGTGTAGGTATTATATTAATTTGTGTATTTGCGGGAACCCCTGCAGTTCCCGCAGGATAGTAAACGGGCTGATTAGTAAAGCCGCCATTACCGTCAGGATAAAATTGCGGACCTGCCAGCCAGGTTTTGGTACGGTCATCTCCAGGAATGTTAAAGCGGTTGTAAAACTCAGGTGTAGTGCTCATGGCAATACTCAAACCTACGTTAAAACCGTAGGCCTGTACCAGGTAGTAAAAGAAACCAAAACGGGTAAACTGGTTACCTGGTATTTGCTGGTCATAAGGAACAGCAAATATGGTTTCGTTGACCTGCGAGCCATTGGTTGGTAAGAATATATCCCTGTATTTAGCATCCAGTGAATAGTTGGTATTGGCTTGTACGCTATCACACATAGTTACCGTTTCCTGGTAACGATTGGTTCCAACGTATACGCCTGAGTTCAGATACATTTTTGCCAGCAAAGCAAATACCATTCCTTTTGTTGGGCGGCCGTATTGTGATACGTTTGTTGCCGCATTGCTGCTTTTAGCTGGCAATAAAGGTAAAACAGCTTTTAACTCGCTTTCAATAAATGCGTATACTTTAGCACGCGGTTGTGTTGCAGGTTGTGTGGTCACCGGGAAATCGGTAATGATCGGTACGTTACCGTACAGGTCCATCATGAAATACAGATACAGTGCACGCATCGCTTTAACCTCGGCAATTGATGATTGTTTTTTTGCATCAGATGACGGAGATGAGTTAATAACGGTGATGATACGGTTACAAGTGTTAATACCTCCAAAACCCCATTGCCATACACCTATTACATTTGGGTGGTCAAAGGTCCAGGTATGATAATGTAACTGCCTGTATTGACCGCCATCGTCAAAGTTACCATCACGGGCTGGTAAAATAGCCTCGTCTGTCGACATGTCTTGCATACGCCAGTACGGCACTGCATAACTTGATGACAGGTTGGAGTAAATGGTACCCAATAATGCGATATAATCTGCATCGGTTACCGGGAAGTTTGATTTTACGTACTGCGACTCAACAGGTACATTTAGTTTTGTACAGGAGAATGTGCCCATCGTCACAACTATCGCGGCACATAGTATGAATATCTTTTTCATTTTTGTTTGTTTAACTGTTATTAAAATGATGCGTTTATACCTAAGCTAAAGGTGCGTGTTTTAGGATAAAAGTTCTTGTTATCGATACCCGGGGTTAAACCACCCATGTCAATTTCCGGGTCAACACCGCGGTATTTGGTGATGATGAAAATGTTATTACCTGAAGCATAAAAACGTAAGCTCTTAATAGCCTGGATGTGTGGCTTAATAGTATAACCAATGGTAGCGTTATCTAAACGCAGGTATGAGCCGCTTTCGAGGAAGCGATCAGAGATCAGGTAAGCATTAACATCGTTGAAGGATTCGCCTAAAGTAAATCTCGGGATGTTTTGCAGTTTAGTGGCGGCAGGGTTATTTAAACCTGCAAGCGTCGCGTTTAAAATTTTATTACCGTACACACCACGAATTAAAAAATTAAGATCAAAGTTTTTATAAAAGAAGCTGTTGCTCCAACCATAAATTAGCTTAGGCTGTGCATCGTATTTAATAAACTGATCGTTGGTAGATGGTTGGGCAGCTATAACCGAGCCATTGGCTGTTTGAAAGGTACTTACACCATTGGCGTTTTTACCCATATAATGCCATAGGTCAAATGTGCCGATAGCATAACCTGGCTGAATGATCTGGCTATAGTTACCAGATTGCCCTTGACCACCTAATTGGGCGGTTTGAATAAAGTTTAGTCCGAAATTACTGTTTGATATACTCTGTACAACGTTTTTGTTATGTGAAAAGTTTAATGAAGTACGCCAGGTAAAGCTTTGTGATTTTACAGGGATAGCGTTTAGAACAACCTCGATGCCACTGTTTTTTATTTTGCCTACGTTGGCCGTATAGAATGGATAAAAATATTTTGTGGTTGATACGGGGTATGTATAGATCAAATCGGATGTTTTCTTGATATAATAATCAACAGAACCGGTAATGCGATTGTTGAGTATACCAAAATCCAAACCAATGTTGGTAGTAGAGGTACTTTCCCATTTCAGGTCTGGGTTATCATTACGCACTGGACCTATAGGGTTAACAATATTACCGTTGCTTAAAAATTTACCACCACCGGGAGGCACACCGTAAATTAATTGGGCGGTGAAGGCGTCGAACCCTAAACTATTACCCGATACACCGTAACCAGCTCTTAATTTCAAATCGCTGATAACCGGAACTGATTTCATAAAGTCTTCGCTGGTGATCTTCCATCCGGCAGAAACCGCAGGGAAGTAGCCATGGCGTTGATTAATACCAAATGCTGATGAACCATCTTCACGGATCGACGCTTGTAAAAGGTATTTATCTGAGAATTGGTATTGTGCACGTGTATAAAAGGATACTAAGCGTAATGTAGATATATAAGTTGGCGGTGTAGTACCGTTAACATTATAATTAGGGTTAAAAATAATCTGTGAAAGTTGGGTTGGGTTGGAAAATGCTAAATAATTGTAAGCCAGAGCATCATTAGAGAAATTTTGGGTTTGTACGCCAAAGCCATCATTATCACGATTTTGTTGATAAGAATAACCGCCTAATAATTTCAATGAATGCTGGCCAAAAGTACGATCGTAGTTAAAATAAGCTTCTACAACGTTACTGGTATTGGTATAAGCACTGCGCACGGCTACACCATTTTGGTTAACATATATGCCCGATTGGCTGTTAGAATAGGTGTTAACGTTGTTTTGTTCTTTTTGGGTTGATCCTGTTATGGTAAACTTTAAACCGTTTACAATGTCAACAGAAGCAAAACCATTGATCAGGGTTTTGTTATTTTCTGTTTTGGTAAAGTTATTATCTATTAACGACAATGGGTTTAATGGGCCACTTCCAGTTCTCTTTAGATTTTCTTTATAAGTGCCGTCAGGATTAAAAGGACTTACTGTTGGTAAATAGAATAATATACCTGGTAATACCTGGCTTTGGAATATATCGTTATTCTTAGTAACGCTATTGGTTAGGGTGATGCCCAGTTTTAAACGATCATTAAAAAAGCGCTGATTGATATAACCCTTGTAAATTGTACGCTCAAGGCTGGTGTTTTTTAATATACCATTGTTTTTCATATAATTTACACTTGCACCATACTCTGAATTGGTACCTGCGCCGCCATAAGAAAGGTTGTGGTTTTGAGAATAGCCGGTTTTTTCGGCTAATTTTTGCCAGTTGGTGTTTGATCCATCGTCATCTATTGGTTTTAATAAAGGGGATACTTTATTGTCAGCTAAGTATTTACGTAATTCATCGCCTGTAAGTACGTCAATATTTTTTGAAACATTTTCAACAGCACCATAAGCACTGTAGGTTAGCCTGGTTTGACCAGCTTTGGCTTTGCGGGTTGTAACAATGATTACACCGTTTGCAGCACGCGATCCGTATATAGCTGTTGATGACGCATCTTTTAATACGTCTATGCTTTCAATATCGGCAGGAGCTAAAAGATCAATAGAGGCGCCAGGTACACCATCAATTACATAAAATGGTTGCTGTGCGGCCCCTTCACGTAAAGTTGAAGGCCCTCTTAATATAGTTGAGGGTTGTTTGTTAGGGTCACCGCTTTTGGTAATGTTTAAACCCGCTACTTTACCTTGTAATAGCTCAGCAGGGGTAGTTAACACACCCGCATTAAAATCCTCTGCCTTTACCGAGGTGATAGCGCCTGTAACATCCTTACGGCTTGCCGTACCGTAGCCAATTACTACCACATCTTTTAACTGTTTGGTATCAGTTACAAGGCTAACATTGAATGATGATTTATCACCTACAGTAACCTCTTTTGGTACAGAACCCAGGAAGGTGAATTTTAAAACATCATTTGGGCCGTTAACTGTAACGGAATAACCACCATTGCTGTTAGTAGTAGTTGCTTTGCCCGTGCTTTTAACGGTTACTACAACACCTGGTAATGGCGTGTTGGTTTCGTCTGTTACCGTTCCTTTTACAAGCCTGCCGGTTTGCGAAAAAGCTTGTAACGCGGTAAGTAATATGGCGCAGGCAATGAGCAAGCCATACCTGGATAAATGATGTGTTTTCTGGAAAAAACAGTGGTAAATTTTTTTCATAATGTGTGTTTTGGACAATTAATTTAACTAAATTCAGGAATCGCATTTTTCCGCTGCAAAGGAATGATGCGCATGTTAGGAAATCATCAAGTGAACATTAGCTTTTTTGTTTAGGTTAAGGTGAGTGATTTGGTTAATTTTCAATATTTTTTGTATTAATTTATTGATTTACAGCGTTTTTAATGTATGAAATAGGTTAGATGTGCCATAAATTGGTTATATGGAAAAAACTAATTATTAAAATTAGTTTAATATCAGTTTAAACAACTTTAATAAGGTAATAAAAAGGTTTATTGCCTGTTGCTGAAGCTTATAAATTCAGTAAGTTTAGTATTGGTTTATAATGTAATAGTTAAAGAAGTAACGGTTACAATAGTTTAAAAATAGATTTTAAATTACGCCGGCAAAATACTTAAACGTTTTTTGTTTAAAAGTAATTTAGATTGAACCGGTTTTTGGTTTTTTACCTTAATTAGAAAAATCTTGATTGGAAAATATCTCAGGGCTTAATCCGCATTCGCGCAGAGCTCTGGCGTTATTATAAGCCAGTTGTTTATAAAATGTCTCATCCTGGCTTACAACTGCTGGATTATTGATCAAAAAGTTTATAGTAAACACCTTTGAAAACTTATTTCCTGATTTTTCTGTAGCCTGGTTTAAATATTTATAATATCCCGGGATAGCATTGTATTCGCCGTTAAGGACAGCTTTCTTAATTTTAAGACTGTAAAAGGCCTGTTTCATGGCTGGTGTAAACAAATTCTCTTTTGTTTTAAATAACTCAGAAGCCTGATCATGAATGGTTTTAAGTTCTTTTACTCTGCCCAATAAAAAGTGCGAGTCGGCCAGTAACATTTTCAGGAAGAAATTATAACCGGTAGGCTCAGTGGTATCTTTAAAATGAACTTTTTTGAGCGCGTTTATATACCTGAACATTTTTCGGGGTTTTTGACATATTAAGAGCACAAAACCTGCCAATAAATAAATAAGATCATTCCCCTGGCTGTAATGAAGATTACCGGTTTGTTTTGGCGGATTAAAATAAAATCTGGTAATAGTTACAAAAAAGTCCTTTTTGATGATGCCATATTTGAAAAAGTAATATATGGTATTAAGGCATTCTAATGGACTTATGGTAAACTCCTGATAATCTTCGTGTGAAAAAACGCTGAGTTTTATTAAATATGCCTCTAACGAAGGCAGATCTAATTGCAGTACCGATATAATGGCCAGTGTGCTATAGGTGAGGATCTTTTTATAATTGGATAGTTCGAATTTTAACAGGGATTGTAAAGATCTTTTGTAGTCGGGGGTTATCAGTTCCAGTCCAAAAAAATAATAAAACAGGCCATCACTGCAATCCTGTTTAAAATAATTGGCCATAGTACCTGTATTGCTTTGACCTAAATGAGCTTTATGAAACAAATCACCCAAAAACACAATCATTTCTGATTTCTCTCTGGGATTAAGGTCGGTTTTGGATAGTGACGAAAAATTTTCCTGCTGCCCGTTTTTCATGGCGTGCATAATGCACCACTTAATAATGGGCACCTTAAGTTCATTATTTAAAAATAACAGGTTAATAGCCTTTACCAGGTTTTCGTCAAAAATGTTATCATTGTCGTACAATAATTTATGGGCAATAGCCAGTTCTAAAAAATTATTGTTTCCAAATTGAACATATGTATTAAACTGAGCATCACTGCTGGTATTGATCTCTTTTAAAAAACCAATACTTAATAACTCTTTATATGCCTGATTGTACTGGCTGAATAAATCATTTACCTTTAATTTGTCTATATCATACTCACGTTTTTTAAAATCCATATTTTCAATAAGACCTTTTAGCAACAGGGTTTTGTCTGTTGCGTGGTGCCCCATATAAATTTTATTGAGTATAAAGTTGGAGATCAGGTCGTAAATAGAAGTATGGTCGACATTATTAAGCGAAAAATTATCCTTGTGTTGTTTATAATAAAACTGAAAATAAAGCGGGAGATTAAAACTGGCGGCAACATCAGCCGGTATAGGTGTATGCATTTCCGGGTTGATGTTGAGGCACAGGTCTTTTATTTCCTGTAAATTGAATAGCGGTACATTACTATTTACTTGCTGATCAGTAATAGTCCCAATGAACCATTTTGGATGATCATGGTCCAGTACATGCCGGTTATTGATCCAGTTAGCTGACCGCATGGTTAAAACCATCCTGAACCATTTTTGCGATTGATAAAATGAAAAGATGTCCATTAACTGGTCAAGTAATAATTGAAACCAGTTATTCTTAAACATATGTTCATCCAGGCCATCAATAATCAGGTAAAAATTACCCTCTTTACGCTTAGTATCATCAAGAAGCGATATGATATCCTCTTCGAGCGTATAGCCTAATAAGGCCAATAGCCAGTCGTTAAAATCCTTCCCGCTGATCAAAACATTCATTAAGGCATTACTGCTGAAAAACAGGATGATATCATTGCTGCCCGATGTAATGTTTAGCGCCAGTCTTTCATCTACCCAATGACACAGGGCTATGGTTTTGCCATAGGATGGAGGGGCAAGCAACACGGTTGCTGCATAATCGCCTTTTAAAAACTCATCAAAATGTTTTTCGAGAAAGCTCCTTTTGATGCTTTGATTAAACGGAATGCCCGATTTGTTTTTTAAGGCCTGCAGGGTGAAATTAGTGATCTTGGCGGCTTTTTGACTCAGGGAGTCCCAATCAGCATTTTTATGGTTGCTGTTAGTATGTTGTTTGTCCTGTTTTTTACAGAAATCATCCCATCCATTATATCCGCAGTAATTTGATAATACATCAATAGTAAATAACGACGGTTTAAACTTACTTAAAGCGAAGCCATAGATCCTTTTTAAGGTGGTTTCGCTTACAGTATGGCTCGTTTTATCACTGATCCGAGCCGAAAGTATTTTACAATCACTTGCCTGGATGCGTGTAAGGTTTGAGATTTCTAAAACATACGATTTTAATAATTCAAATAGCTGTGATGAAAAGGCTGTCATATTATTAAAAAGTATCGGATATATAGCTTCTAATGACCGTTTTACTGATAAATCAAAGCCCTATAACCCTGTATTATAAGTTTTAGTTAATCAGTAGGTTAATTATAAGTTTATGAATGTATGTAATTTTATGACCTTAGATTTTATTTCTGCTTTTAATGAATAAAATGAATATTTCCTGCGGTTTTGTTCATTTACACTGTTGAATGAACAACTATCCCAGGGGGGATTTCTGTTTTGCTGTTCGGGGGAGTTACAGCTGTTGTATAGATAACCCAGTCGATTAATTATGGGTTAATTTTATAGTTGACAGATGCTTTGGTGTTCATCTATCAAAGAAGCGAGAAAATAGATACAGCACAGATCAATACATGGAAAACGCCCATTACCAATAGGTCTGATTGTTCGTCGGTCAGGATATTTCCTGGTGCTTTGATGCTTAGTTTTTTTAATTTTACGAAGCCATAAATACCGGTTATGGCTGCTAAGATAACGACAAATGCCGCCACCTTATCGTTTATAATACCATTAATCATACGTCGGTTTTTTTGGTCAAGATCCGCTTTGGGGGCCTATAATATTATACATAGTTATGTATAATGCTTATATATGCTGTTTGTTTATTTTGTTCATTATTATTTAAGTGTTCACATTATTCATTCTGGCTACTTCTCCTTTAAGCCAACATTTTGGACTTAACTTTCCTATAGCTAAACCCGTATTAATTTACAATTTGCTACCTGCGTCCGGATCGATAATTCCGGAGAGTTAATAAATTAAAAGAACACCATAACACCTTGTACTTTATATTAAAATAGACAGATGGACAACACAGACATTTTGGCCGAAAAACTTGATTTTACATACAAAAAGGAAGAAGGGCCCAGCGATGTAAGAGGTTTGATCGCATTATGCCTTAATTATTGGTATGTATTTGCATTAAGCATCATTGCTTGCCTTATAGCCGGGTTTGTTTATATTCAGTACAGTCCGAATCAATGGAGCATATTGGGTAAAGTAATTGTTGAAGATGAGCAAGGCACACCGGAAAAAGCGCTGACCAATGGGCTGAATGCCGATCTGGCTTCGCTGTTTGATGTAAAAAGCAATGCCGATAATGAGGTTAAAATATTAAAATCAACCAGTTTGATAAACCGTACGGTTGCCAAGCTAAGCCTCAATATTCATATCCTGGATAACAATGGCTGGAAAAGTTTTGAAATACATGAAAACTCACCAATTGCTGTATCGGTTGATTATAAAAAGAAGGATATTCGTTTAAGTAAATTCAAAATCGCTATTCTCAACAACACAACTTTTCGCATTAAAAACAGTAAAGAGGACCTGGATATCACCGGGGAGTTTGGGAAACCGATTCAGCTTAGCCAGTATAATCTTACCATCAACAAAACCGATAAGTTTAAACCTTCCGGATATTACAAATTAAATATCCAGTCGAAAAAACAAGCGGCAAAAGACCTGACTGATAACCTGGCTGCCGGGCTTGATGATAAACAGGCCACGGTGATAAATCTGCAGTTAAGTTATGAAAACCCTGATCATGGCGAATTAATTTTGCAAACGTTGATGGAGATGTACCTGCAAAGCAACCTATCCAACAAGATACGTAAGGCCGATAGCACCATGAAATTCATCAACGCCCGCCTGTTGGTTGTTGGAGACGAACTGGGTAAAGTTGAGAAAAATCTGGAGCAGTATAAAGTTCAGAATAAGATATCAGATATCAACGCGCAATCAAAAGCGCTTGTTGAAGGTGCTAATCAGTATCAAAGTAAGCTGAATGATAACTCCGTACAATTGGCGGTGGTAAATGATCTGTACAGATATGTAAATGATGCCAATAACCCGCAGGTTGTACCCAGCTCCTTAATAACCAAGGATGTTGCCTTTGGTACAGCCATTAATGCCTATAACGAAATGCTTTTACGGAAGGAACAGCTCAAGCTAAACCTTACCGATAACAGTACCATTATACAAAACCTTAACCAGCAGATTGAACTGGCCCGCCGGTCGCTGATGGCGAGTATTAAAAACTATCGAAATAGTTTGGAGGTTTCGCAGCAGGCATTTAAGAAGCAAAACTCATTTATCGAAAACAAAATATCTGATGCCCCTGTAAAAGAGCGGATCTACCTGGATTATTCCAGACAGCAAAGCTTAAAGCAGGACCTTTATTTATTCCTGTTGCAGAAAAAGGAGGAGACAGCTATTTCTCAAAATGCTACCATGTCAAGCGTGCGGATATTGGATAATGCTGAAAGCAGCGAAAAACCTTTTGCACCAAAACAATCGTTGATATACCTTATTGCTTTGTTTGCAGGCATCTTTTTACCGGCTACCGGCTTGAGTATAAAAGAAATGATGAATATCAAGATCAATAGTAAGGCTGATATTGAAAAACATACGAGTGTGCCCTTACTGGGTGAAATAAGCCGGAATACCAATCGTAACAAGCTTTTGATATACAATGATTTCCGCTCCATCGTTTCGGAAGAGATCAGGGCGGTACGTACCAATCTGAAATATGTTACAGAGAAGGGTAAGTCGAACGTGATCCTGTTTACGTCAAGTATGAGCGGGGAGGGTAAATCATTTATCTCGCTTAACCTGGGTAACTCTATAGCCATGTCTGGCAAAAAAGTAGTATTGCTTGAACTGGATTTACGCAAGCCCCGGTTACTGAAAAATATCGGTGTGGAGAACGATCATGGTTTTACTAATTATGTAATTTCAAACGAAGAGGAAAGTATTGATAATCTGATCAAGCCTTCTACTTTTAATGAAAACTTCTTCTTTATCTCTTCCGGGCCGATCCCGCCAAACCCGACCGAGCTATTAATGCACGACAGGTTAAAAACCCTGATAGAAGAACTGCGTAAGAGGTTTGACTATGTAATTATTGACAGCGCGCCGGTAGGCCTGGTCTCTGACGCTCTCATCATTGAGGAGTTTGTGGATATCACCTGCTATGTGGTAAGGCAAAACTATACCTATAAATCGCAACTGGGTATCGTAAACGATCTGCACAAATCAAAAAAAGCCAAGCATCTTTATCTTATTGTAAATGATATTGAGCTTAAAAAGAATAGCATTACCGGTTACGGTCACGGCTATGGAAACTATGGTTACGGCTATGAAGGTATCGAGGAAAAAACTAACGGATTGGCCTCTATCTTCAATAAAACAAAAGAACCTACCACATAAATAGTATTAAATAATTTATGCTGCAGGCTATACAAACTCATGTTCAGCGCTTTTTTACAAAGGGACACGAGCGTTCTTTGAAAACCAAAAAAAATATCATTCAGTCGGTTTTATTAAAGGGAGGCAGTGTAGCTATTTCGTTGTTACTCATCCCGCTTACTATTAAATACATTAACCCAACGCAATATGGTATCTGGCTTACACTAAGTTCGATCATTACCTGGGCCGGTTTGTTTGATATGGGGCTCGGAAACGGATTGCGGAACAAGCTGGCCGCCATGATATCATTGGGCGATGTTTCATCGGCAAAAAGTTATGTAAGCTCAACCTACGCCTTGTTGCTGATCATATCAAGCATCATGTTTGTGGTGTTTTATTTTGTTAATCCTTACATCAAATGGCAGCAGATCTTAAACGCGCATAACACCCCGGCAGGCTATCTGAGCATGACCGTATTGATTGTGTTCGCGTTTTTTTGTTTCCAGTTTGTGATACAGCTGATCAATAACGTATTAACAGCCAACCAGGCCCCGGCCAAAACCGCTTTTTTAAGCCTCATGGGGCAAATATTATCGCTTTTGGCGGTATTGTTTTTAATGCGGGTTAAACAGGGCGAATTGCTTGATGTGGTTATAATCATTGCAGGTTTGCCTTTACTGGTATTAATTGCTGGCAGTATCTGGTACTACAACGGGAGTTATAAAGAATTGTCACCCAGTTTTAGGTCCATCAATTTAAAATACGCTAAAGAGCTGCTGGGTGTAGGTGGCGGATTTTTTATTATTCAAATAAATGCCCTGGTACTTTACGAAACAGATAATATTGTGATCACCCAGTTATTTGGTCCAAAAGAGGTAACTACATTTAATGTAGCCTACAAGCTGTTTTCAATTATCCTGATGTTCTTTGTTATCGTAATAACGCCGTTTTGGAGCGCTTTTACCGAGGCCTATACCAAAAATGACCTGGAATGGATCAAGAACGCGGTGCTCAAAATAAATAAACTATGGATAGCTCTTAGCGTTTGTGCTATTTGCCTGCTCATCGTATCTCCCTGGTTATATAAATTGTGGCTGGGTAAAACTATAACGGTGCCCGTTTTTCTGTCTATAGCTATGTGCCTGTATACCATAACCATTATATGGCAGGCCATACATGTTCAGCTTTTAAACGGAATAGGTAAAATCAAACTGCAATTGTATGTGGGTATTATTGGTTCCATAGTGAACGTACCCTTATCGGTGTTTTTAGGTAAAAAGATAGGGGTAGCTGGAGTAACACTATCCAATGTTATTTTATTTATCATCATGGGAGTATTGTTTTCAATACAAACAAAAAAAATAATCAATAAAACGGCTACCGGCATTTTTAATGCCTGATACAAGCCAGCGGTTGAAATATAATTATCAGGTTGATCATGTATTATATCAGAAAATTTTACAGGTTGTTACGGGTGCTGTACTATCAAATGGCACGGCAATACTCGTGGCTCATTACCAGTTTTAAATTTTATTTGAATAACGTAAAATATCACCGTGATTTTGTTGGTTTCGGCATTCCCATACTGGACATTAACCTGCAGGGGACTTTCTCCATTGGTAAAAGATTTTGGTTCAATAGCGGTAAATATCATGCGATGGGCGGACGCCAGCAGCAATGCTATTTTGTGGTAGCCAAAGGTGGTGAGTTAACTATTGGCGATAATGTAGGCGTTACTTCGGTAGCCATCATTTGCCACAATAAGATAAGCATCGGTAACAATGTAAAAATAGGTATCAATACGGTTATCTATGATACCGACTTCCATTCGCTCGACGCGCGGATGAGAAACAGTTATCCGGAACGGCTGGATGGCGTAAAAACAAAACCGGTTATTATTCGTGACGGCGCCTTTATAGGCGGACACAGTACTATTTTAAAAGGAGTAACTATTGGGAAAAACTCTATAGTAGGGGCAGGCTCGGTGGTGTTTGAAGATATACCCGACGAACAGGTTTGGGCAGGAAACCCCGCCAGGTACGTACGCGACAACTTTGTTTATGCAACTACGGCTTAACTAATTTAAGGAAATGATCAATCGTATATATCCGCTTTTATTGTTGATACTCATTGTAGCCTCGTTTTTTCATATGCAGGCTATTGTGTTAGCTATTGCGTTGTTGATCATTTTTATGCCTTTAAAGCATCGTTTGGCAGCGGTAAAGGTGGCCCGTATTTTTGCTATTTTGTTACTGCCTGTGCTATTTGCCCTGATAGTTGGCTATAAGAATGATAACTATCTTATTTTAAAAGATTTTTACTACTTCAGCATACCTGTGTTATTTATACTGTCGGGAATTGTGCTGGCCTGCAGGCTTGATATTGAAAAGTTTTTGAAAACGCTGGTTTACGCGGGGCTGATCACATCTGTATTGGTAACAGCCATATCGGTATCCTATATGGGCGTCAGCGCTTTGTTCGATCCGTACTCGGCACATTATGCCATGGGTATTGTGGGGGCACCTGGTCCGCCAATGGGGCTGGCCTGTTTACTGTTTACCTGGAAGTTTAATATCCGCTTGTTTAAACCACATTGGTTTAAGTTATTTACAGCGGTAAACGCATTTGGTATTTATATGTGCGCCTCCCGTACTTACTTTATTATCATGGTATGCTTTGCTTTGCTCATGGTGGCTGATAAGGTGAAGAAGATCTGGATAATTCCAACCATTTTTTTCCTGGTTATGATCATCGCGCTGATACCGACCGATATTTTTCAGGCTACTTCGTCCGAGACCTTTATGAGCAAATTGCTGGGTTCATTTAATGAGCTAAAAATGGGCGATTATAATACCGAGCAGGATATCAATATGAAATACCGCGGTTATGAATCGTTCATGGCGCTCAAGAGTTATATGGAGGGTGATACCAAAGATTGGATATTTGGTGGCCTGGGTAAAACCGTCGACCTGAAAACATTTGTGCGCCTGGGTGAGGATACCGATTTTCAATTTATCCCGGTTTTGCATAATGGCTGGCTTTACCTGCTGGTAAAAATGGGAATAGCAGGCGTGTTTACCTATATCGTGATATTTTTTGGACAGATCATTAAAAACTGGCGAAAGTATGCCGATAGCACAGCTAAACCGGCTATCAGGTTATTCGCTGCTTTGAGTATCGGTTGCATATTTAGTCTGCTGCTTACCAATTATATTGTTACCGCGTTGTTTAATACCGAAATGTGCATCATGATGATAACACTGGGCTATAGTTACCTCAATTTCAACGCGTTGGTTTTTAAGCAGGAGGAACGTGAAAAAGAAAAAATACAAGCCTATCAGTTTAAAGCAGCTTAATGGATATGGAAACACATTTAACTATTCCTAAGGTTACCATTATTACTGTTGTATATAATGCGGTTACCACTATTGAAGATACCATACTGAGTGTGATCAATCAAACCTATAGTAATATAGAATACATTATTGTGGATGGTGGCTCAACCGATGGTACTTTACAAGTGATCGATAGGTATAAGGAGCGCATAACCCGTTTTATCAGCGAGCCTGACAAAGGTATAGCCGACGGCTTTAACAAGGGTATTGCCATGGCTACGGGCGATTGGATCGGGATGATCAATGCCGATGATTGGTATGCAATTGATGCGGTAGAGGTGATGATGTTTAATGGTTCGGAAAAAAATGATGTACGCTGCGGCAACATTATGCTGATAGGTAAAAATGGATTTGAGCGGGAAAAAAAGAGCAAGGTGGGTTGGTTGAATTTTGGTATGTACATTATGCACCCCACATGTTTTATCCGAAAAGAAGTTTATCAGAAAACAGGTAAGTACGATATCAGCCTCAAAATAGCGATGGACTTTGATATGTTCCTGCGGATAAAGTATAACGGTTTTGAAATCGCTCACATCGACAAAACCGTGGCTTATATGCGTATGGATGGAGTAAGTAATGATACCGTGAAAATGCACCACGAGGAACTTGCTGTAATGCGCCGGCACTTAAAAGGTCTGGATTATTTTAACTCCTGGCTGTTTAATTATTTGAACCGCTTGCGCTGGAAATATTTTTATAAAGACCCGCTAAGGACACAATTAAATTGAGATAAGCGAAAACCTGATCCCCCTGTCATGAAAAAAAAGATACTTATATCAGCTTATGCAATATCTCCTTTTAGAGGATCTGAGTATGGCGCTGCCTGGAATACGGTAATGCATTTGGCTACTCAGCATGAGGTATGGGTGCTTTATGGTATGTCTGATAATTTCATGGGCGATACCCAAACCATGCGGAAATATGTGGAGGAAACTCTTTTAGCTTCTGTACATTTTATTGAGGTACAGCCTGGGCGTTTGGCTAAAGCTATTACCCTGTTGGATAAGGCCGGCCTGGGCTGGTTTTTTTATTTTGCTTATTACCTGTGGCAAAAAAAAGCCTTGAAGGCTGCCCGCGAGGTTTTAAAAACCGTTGATATTGATGTGGTACACCAGTTAGGGCCAATCGGATACCGGGAGCCCGGTTTTTTATGGAAACTGAATAAACCCATGGTGTGGGGCCCGATAGGGGGGATGAACATCATCAATAAAGAGTTGCTGAAAGGGAAACCTTTTTCAACCAGATTGAAATTCAAGGTTAAAAACGCCATCAACCATATCCAGCTCAATTACTCCAGGCGCATCAGGGAGGCATTTTTGCAAGCCGATGTGCTGATAGCCGCCACATCGGCCGGGCAGCAAACCATTCGCGAAAAGTTCGGCGTGAATAGTTATTACCTGTCTGAACAAGGCATCATCAGCCATGCTTTTTTGGACGAATCAAAATTTGATCATATTAACCAGCAGGTTCAATTGGTATGGTCGGGCACGCTTATCGAGCGTAAAAACTTCGGTATGTGCCTGGATGTGCTGGCAATGGTTAAACAGAATAATTGGATGCTGCACATACTCGGCAATGGCCCGATGAAAGAAAAATTACAGCAAAAGGCCATCGAATTAAAATTAAGTAATCGCATAATATGGTATGGGCACATACCCCGGCCAGAAGCTATCCGTGTAATGTCGGGAGCTCATCTGCACATCATCACCAGTATAGCCGAAGATAACCCGGCTGTGATATTTGAAGCTTTAACGTACGGCGTACCTACATTGACTATGGATCATTGTGGCATGGGTAACGTGATCTGTAATAAATGCGGCATCAAAATAGATCTGGATACCTACGATAACATTGTTAATAATATGAGCGCTGCCCTTGAGGATGTGCTAGCAAATCCGCATAAACTGGTTGATCTGGCTCAAACCACCATAGCGTGCGCCGCCGAACATAACTGGGATAAGCGGCTTGTGCAACTGAACAATATGTATGAGGAGGCTATCCGGATACGTGAAAAACGTTACCATTCGTCATCCTCGCTAACCACATTAACTGCCTGATATGCTTGCCAACGGTCAACATAAAACAATCAAATTAGGTATTGATGCTAAGTGGTTCTTCAAAGGGCCGCCGAGCGGGAACATGGTGGTGAAAAACCTGGTGAACGAGATGGTGAATAACCCTAATGATCAGTTTCAGCTTTACCTGCTCATTACCCGCGATTGTAAAAAACAGGCGGTTGAATATTTTCCTTCATCCGTAAAACTCATTTTTTTACCGGCTATTCCCAATATGTTATCCAACATGCTACTGGTGCCTTTAATAGCCAGTGTATACGGTTTGCAGGCGGTGCTTTTTCAAAACTTCAGCAGTTTGTGGCCCAATAGGTTACGTAAGATAGTTTATATCCACGATGTGTTGTTTTTGGATTATCCGCAGTATTATTCGGGTTCTGAGATCGCGTATTTCAGTAAAATGAAACGTTTAGCCGCCAAAGCCGATATGATCATTACCATATCCAATTCAGAAAAGGAGCGGTTGATCAAAAACAACGTTGCCGGCGAAAACAGGATAGCTGTTGTTTATCATGGTATCAACCATGCATTTAAAACACGGGAAAATTATAGCGGCGACAGTATCAATAGTTTCATGCATAGGTATAACCTGCCCGCCAAATACTTGTTGTATGTTGGGCGCGTTAATATCCGCAAAAATATATTTCATCTGGTTAGCGCCCTGAACCAGCTGGATGACAAAGCTATTAAACTGGTTGTTGCCGGGGAATTAGGCAGCGATATCAATTTATTGAAAGATCATATCCAGGCAGAAGGTGTTTCGCACCGGGTGATATTCACCGGGCATGTACCCGAGGAAGATCTGTATCTGATCTATGCCAATGCTACCGTTTTCTGCTTCCCCTCATATGCCGAAGGTTTTGGCCTGCCGCCACTGGAGGCCATGCAATGCGGAGTACCCGTGGTAGTATCACAGCGTACTGCTATGCCCGAAGTTTGCGGAGACGCAGCTATCTATATTGATCCTGATCATCCCGAAGATATTGCCGAAAAAATTAATTTTTTGTTGAATGATGAGGTGTTATACCAAAAAAAGGTACTGGAAGGGATTGATCATGCTAAGAAATTCTCCTGGCAGGTGTCGGCAAATGGAATATTAAAACTAATAGGCGATGCATACATTAATTGAAAAGGTAATTCGCAAGCTTAAAAATAACCCCGATTATAAGTTCGAGAACGATTATAGTTTGCGGGAGCTGTCGGTTATTTTGTGGGGCAGGGGCCGGCAATTATCCCGCGGTGTATGGAAGCGGATGTTTTTTAAAAGATCAGATGGCCTCGTATTCATCGGCTCGCACGTCAATATCAAGCACGCTTACCTGTTTTCGGCGGGTAAAAATCTTATTATTGAAGATCATGTTTATATCAACGCTTTATCGTCCGAAGGTATTACCATCAAAAATAATGTTTCCATTGCCCGCAATTGCACCCTGATCTGTACAGGTGTTATCGCGCAAAAAGGTAAGGGAATTATTGTAGGTAACTGTAGTGGTATTAACGCTGGCACTTATTTAGGCGGTCAGGGTGGTATTGAAATTGGCGATAATGTGATTATTGGCCCGGGAGTTAAAATATTTTCAGAAAACCACAACTTTGCCGACTTTAACATCAATATTAAGGATCAGGGCGTAACCCGGAACGGCGTTTTTATCCATGACAACTGCTGGATAGGCGCAGGTGTAACCATATTGGCCGGTGTAACCATAGGTGAAGGCTGCGTTATAGCTGCAGGCAGTATTGTTACCAAAACAGTGGCACCGCATTCAGTAGTAGCCGGCGTGCCCGCGAAAGTTTTAAAAAAACGCGGCGAATTGATTAGTCAGGAAGTACCGGTATAAAATAACAACCATGCTCAGAAATAATTTTAATAAGTTTAAAGGTTCGGTACTTTACATGGTATGCGGTATCATAGGCTGGTTACCTTTTCATACGCTGCGGATATTTTTATTACGGGTGCTGAAAGCAAAAATAAGCTGGAAGACCGGTTTGTACAGAGGGTTTGAAGTAAGAAGCCCATGGAAGTTGAGCATTGGCGCGGGTACCATTATCGGGCATAACGCCTTGTTGGATGCGCGAATGGGTTTAACCATTGGCAATAATGTGAACATCAGCAATGAGGTTATGATCTGGACCCTGCATCACGACTATAATAGCACCGATTTTACGCAAACCGGGCAACCGGTAATTATTGAGGATTATGTTTGGTTGTGTTCCCGTACAGTTATTTTACCCGGTGTTACCATTGGTAAAGGCGCTGTAGTTGCTGCCGGCGCTGTGGTTACCCGTAATGTACAGCCTTATACAGTGGTTGGTGGTGTGCCGGCCAAACCCATAGCCAAACGCAATGAAAATCTAACTTATGATCTGAGCGATGCGGTTTTACCCATTATTTAATACCACCATTTGATTCCTGTTTTGAGCACCCGCATAGGATTGCCCCCAAAAATAGAGTTTTCGCCACTCAACGTTTTGGTTACCATGGAGTTGGCTGCCACTACACTGCCCGATGGTATTACCGCCCCCTTCAATATAGTGCACTTACAGCCTACCCAAACGTTATCGCCAATGATGATCTCTTTAGGATGATTAAAAACCTCACCTGTAGTTTCGTCGGCTATATGATGAAAGTCGGTATCCATTACTAATGATTCCCATGATATGCCGCTATGATCGCCAATTGTTATTTTTTTGGCAGCAACAATGGCACACTCGGTGCTCATGTTAAAATCATCGCCAAAAATAAGCTCGGCATTTTTAAAAACGTTGATTTTGCAGCCATGCATAATAAATGCCCTGCCATTAAAAACAACATCCCCGTCTACTTCCCATACTGCTCTTGATCTTTTAAAGTCGGTAATTCCAATAGCGCCGTAACCAATTTGTATCAGGGCGGTTCTGATGGGCGCGTTGATAATTACCCTGCCTTTTGTTTTGTGCAGAAACACGTTACGTGATATTAATACCGGGAATTTGATGGCGGTTTTAAAAGGGAAATATCTGAAGTTAAAAATGATGCTCTTTAAATTGATCCTGCTCAGAAATTTGAATACTTTGATCATTGTTTAATTATTATTTAGGGGTTTTATACACATAAGTATAATAATTCTTTATTAAAAAGTATAATGTTTTTTCATAATTACCTATACTTTTCTGTTTATTTTATTCATTCATTTTTTCAACAATCTGTTTGTTCACATCGGCTTTTGACGAAGCTTTTACCTGTGTTTCTACGTATAATTATACATGGTTCTATCAGAAGATATAGCTGATGGCCATGACCCTAAAATATTGATAAATTATTGATGAAAATATTAAAAATATATTATTATGCGTATAGCTATCATTGGAACCAGGGGTATTCCAAACCATTACGGCGGTTTTGAACAATGCGCTGAGTACCTTGCCGTTGGCTTGGCCAAAAAAGGTTATGAGGTAGTTGTTTATAACTCTCATAACCACCCATACCAGGAAAAAACCTGGAATTCTGTTGAGATATGCCATTGCTATGATCCGGAGTTCAAACTTGGAACAGCGGGACAATTTTTATACGACTATAACTGCATAAAAGATTTAAAGAAAAAAAAGTTCGATATTATTCTTCAATTGGGCTACACCAGCAGTTCTGTATGGGGTTGGCTTTTACCACGAAATTCTGTAGTTACCACTAATATGGACGGGCTGGAGTGGAAAAGGTCGAAATATTCCAAACCGGTTCAGGCATTTTTAAGATTTGCCGAAAAACTGGCCGTTCGCTACAGTGATCATTTAATAGCTGATTCTGTAGAGATACAACGATACCTGGAACATAAGTACAATAAAAAATCAACCTATATTGCTTACGGTGCAGAGATCTTTGATCAGCCCGACCCCGCGGTGCTTGATGAATTTAAACTGGACCCATACCAGTATGATATGTTGATTGCTCGCATGGAACCCGAAAATAGCATTGAAACCATTTTAGATGGAGTGGTTAAGGCTGGTACCAACCGGAAGTTTTTAGTGGTGGGTAATACTAATAATGATTTTGGTACTTATTTAAGGGCTAAATTTGCTAATTACCATAATATTAAGTTCTGTGGCGGTATATATAATATGAATAAACTCAATAGTTTGAGATATTACTCTAATTTATATTTTCATGGTCATACGGTTGGCGGTACCAATCCTTCGTTGTTAGAGGCTATGGCATCCAATGCCCTTATCTGCTCAAATGATAATAAATTTAACAGGGCTATTCTGGAAAATGACGCCCTGTATTTTAGCGATGCCGATGATGTTGTTTTTAACCTGCTTACCGGTAATAAAAACGAGGCCCACTATACTCAGCTAATGGAGAACAACAAACAAAAAATAACAGAGCTTTATACCTACAACAGGATCGTCGATTTATATGCCGATCATTTTGAATGGATCATGGCAGAACGCGGAAAAGCTTATCAACCCAAAACGGTTAATCCTGAAGTATCATTCCTTTTAGAAAATTTATAGATCAATGCGAATTAATAGATTAATAAGCTATTTACCGTTACTTTTTACGGTAAGCGCCCTTACCATGCTTTTGGGTTCATGTTCATACAAACAAAATCAAGCCTATTTTGAACAAAATTCAAAAGCGCAGACCGCTCCTGTGAGAACGGATGATTATAAGATAGCTGATTATAAAATTAAGGCAGGCGATATTTTGCGTGTCCGGAATTTGCAAAGCATTAAACTTATTACCGACGAGGCCAGTGCCGCCAGCAGTACAGACCAGGCATCATCTGGCGGGAGTACCCAGGCATTGGATTACCAGGTGGAAAGTGATGGAACTATAGCCCTGCCGGTAATTGGACGGGTACAGGTAGCAGGTTTATCAAGACTGGAAACATCAAAAAAATTGGACGACTTATACCGTCAAAATGTACTTAAAAACCCCATTATTGAGGTTAAGGTGATCAATTTAAAAGCAACGCTGGTAGGAGAGGTAAAAAGACCGGGCAATTATCCATTGCTTAAAGATGGAACCACCCTGATGGAAATATTAGGTGAAGCAGGGGGACTAACCGACAAAGGCAACGAAAAAAAAGTGAAGATTGTGCGGGGAGGGGGATTGCAAAGCAAGCAAATTATTGAGGTTGATCTTGACGATGTGGCCTCATTAACAAATCCAGAAACCATTATTCAGAACCAGGATATCATTTATGTGGAACAAAACAGGCGCGCTATACGTAATGAGAAATTACAGAACATTACTACCATTGCCCAACCGGCTCTGCTTTTATTGAATACGGCTTTAATTATTCTTACACTTAGAAAATAAATTAGCCCTGCATCTAAACCTCATTACTGTTTGCACTACCTACAAAGTATGATCCCCTGGCATAACCCGCCCGGGGATCTGTTTTTTTGGATAAAAGTCGTGAATTAAGCCAGTTTTTTCTTTTTTACCTCCAGGTTGGGTAAAAAGGCAGTAAGTATACCAATCAAAGGCAGATACGCGCATACATGAAATACATAGCTAATGCTGGTGCTATCTGCCAGCTTGCCTAATATGGCTGATCCTAAGCCGCCCATTCCAAAGGCAAAGCCGAAAAACAGGCCCGCTATCATGCCCACCTTTCCGGGCATCAGCTCCTGTGCATACACCAGTATGGCCGAAAATGCAGAGGAGATAATTATACCGATGAGTACAGATAAGATGCTTGTCCAGAATAAATTGGCATAGGGAAGCATCATAGTAAACGGCGCCACGCCGAGTATGGAGATCCAGATAATGTATTTACGGCCAAAACGATCGCCCAATGGGCCCCCTAAAAGCGTACCTGCCGCAACTGCTGCCAGGAATAGGAATAAATAAAGCTGTGAGCTTTGCACGCTCAAATGAAATTTATCGATCAGGAAAAAGGTGTAATAGCTGGTGATACTGGCCAGGTAAAAGTATTTCGAAAATATAAGTACAATAAGAATAGCCAATGAAAAGCCAATACGCCTGGATGATAATTGATGGGTTGCTGTAACGGCATGAGTTGTTTTAGCTTTGGGTAAGGCAAAGGCTTTATACCAGTTACCAATATAAATTAAAATGATGATAGCCAGTAGCGCGGCTAACGAAAACCACATTACGCTGCTTTGGCCAAAAGGTACCACAATTAAGGCAGCCAGCAATGGGCCAAGCGCGCTACCTGCATTACCCCCCAATTGAAATATAGATTGTGCCAGCCCACGTTTACCGCCTGATGCCATGTGGGCCACCCTTGACGATTCCGGGTGAAATATGGATGAACCGACGCCTATCAGTGCCACTGCCAGAAGTATCGAATAAAAGCCCGGAGCAAATGCCAGGCATACCAGACCTGTTAAGGTAAAGCCCATGCCAACAGGTAACGAATACGGTTTGGGCTTTTTATCGGTATACATCCCCACAAACGGTTGCAACAAGGAGGCGGATAGCTGGTAAGTTAAGGTCACTAACCCAATATCGCTAAAGCTTAAATGATAGCTGGTTTTAATGAGCGGATAAATAGATGGAATGACCGACTGCAGCATATCATTCAGCAAATGCGAAAGGCTGATGGTGAACAAGATAGAGTAAACCGTTTTCTCAGCTATGGTTTTGGTTTGTTCCAGCGGCTCAGTTAAAGTTTTATTCGTCATATCATCTGATGATTGTAGGTAAAAAATTTATCGTTGTATTATTTGTGTAATGCAGTCCCAGGCTTTTTTCTCGTCGCGGTTTTTAATACTTTCATAAAGTTCTTCATGAAGTGTATCCTGAAATATGGTAACATCCGGATATATTTTCAGGAACCAGCTTTTAAGCTGTATGGAAAATGATTGATAAAGATCGGTCAGGATAGGGTTACCGGCTGCTTCGGCAATGCTCATGTGAAACTCAATGTCGGCTTCTATGCATTCTTCCATCGAACCTCCATGTGCCATAGCTGTTCGTTTATCTAATTTGGCTTTTATCTTTTTTAGATCCTCCTCTGTACGGTTGGCCGCGGCTTTTTCGGCTATTTTCATTTCGAGCAGCTGGCGTACCTCGTCAAGGTCATGGGCTTCGGCGCGCTTTAGGCGCTGATGAAAAGGCTCGTTGATACCGGCAGGGGCTTCAATAAAAGTGCCTACACCTTGTTGTACCCGTAATAATCCGGAATTGGCCAAAATACGGATAGCCTCGCGCACAGACGACCGGCCTACACCAAACTGTTTCATCAGTTCAGGCTCGGTAGGTAATTGCTCACCGGTTTTGTATTTGCTATCGGCAATAGCTTTGCGCAATTGTTCGGCAACTTCCTCGGCAAGAGATCTTTTATGGATAATGTTTATCATCATATCATCTGATGACTAAAGTATAAACTTTCTTTTTGGAAACAAAATTTAATTTAAAAATGATAAATCGCTGGCATCATCGTTACTTTTTTTAATGTGCAATATTTATAAATTTATAAGCCGATAAAATCCTATTTTCACGGCTCCAAAGTCAAACGTAAAGCATAAGATATTAATCAATAAGATGAAGAAAGTAATTTTAGTAACCGGAGCATCATCTGGTTTGGGCCTGGCCACAGCCAGCGCACTATCGGCCCAGGGACATACAGTTTACGGCACCAGCCGCGATCTGAAACGGATCAGTAATGTTTCGTTTACGCCTCTGGAGATGGATGTTACTAACGATGCCTCGGTAAACGCGGCCATTGCAACCATCATCAAGGCTGAAGGCCGTATTGATGTAGTAGTAAATAATGCGGGTAACGGTATTGCCGCGCCCTTATATGCTGTGCAAGTTGATGACGCTAAAAAGCAGTTTGAAGTAAACTTCTTTGGTGTGGTACGCGTAAATAGCGCTGTGTTACCGGGCATGATCGAGAAAAAACAAGGCCTGGTAATCAATATCAGTTCCTTAGCCGGTTTATTTGGTTTGCCATACCAGGGTTTGTACAGTGCCTCAAAATTTGCTATTGAAGGATATTCTCAAAGCTTACGTATGGAACTGCAAAACGCAGGTGTTAAGGTGGCCGTAGTTAACCCTGGCGACTTTAAAACCGATTTTACCGGCAGTCGGGAAAAAGTACCTTTTACGCTCCCAAACGAGCAGTTGAAAAAAGAGTTTGAAGCAGCTGTAGCCAGCATGGAAAAAGACGAAAGCATAGGTGGCGAAGCCAGCAAAGTGGCTGATCAGGTTTGCAAGATTGTAGCCAAAGCAAAACCGGCGCACAATTACCTGGTAGGGGCATTGGGTCAAACCATTGTGCCTACACTTAAAGCCATACTGCCGGGCTCCATATTTGTGAAACTGATGAATGATCATTACGGGATAAAGTAATTTAGTGAGTAGTGGAATAGTGAGTGGTGAATGAAAGGAGTAGGATTTAATTATTCACCACTGATCACTCACTACTCACCGTCCACTCACTGCTCATCACTTAACCACTCACCATCTAATGGAAACAGTAAAAAATAATAAGAAAACCATTTGGGCCTGGGCTATGTTTGATTGGGCCAACCAGGCTTATAATATGGTAATTTTATCTACCATATTCCCGGCCTATTATGTAGCTATTACCCAGGAAAACAACCCGGGGGGCATGGTTACCTTTTTTGGTCACCGGTATATTAATACGGTGCTGTCAACTTACGTGTTAGGGCTCTCATACCTAATCATCGTATTTTTGCTGCCGATACTTACCTCCATTGCCGATTATAAGGGTCATAAAAAGCTATACATGCAATTGTTTACCTGGGTGGGAAGCCTGGCCTGCGCGGGTATGTTCTTTTTTACCATGCATACCTTCACCTTTAGTATGGTTTGCTACGGCTTAGCATCTATAGGTTATTGCGGTGGTTTTGTGTTTTACAATTCGTACCTGCCGCAAATAGCCACAATTGATCAGCAGGACGCTGTGAGTGCCAAAGGTTTTATTTATGGTTTTGCTGGCAGTATTGTGGTGCAGGTGCTTTGCTTTGTGTTTGTATTATCGCCCAAAACATTTGGTATCACCGATGACGTTGCGGCACGTTTGTCATTCCTCATAGTAGGTATCTGGTGGATAGGTTTTTCGTTTATCGCTTTTTATATGCTGCCCAAAGGCCAGCCCAATGCGGGATCGCATGAATATAATGTGTTAACCGGCGGATTTAAGGAGCTGGGCAAAGTTTGGCGAAAAGTAAAAGAGCTGCCTTTGTTAAAGCGATTTTTACCCGCTTTTTTCTTTTACTCGGTAGGGGTACAAACCATTTTGCTGGTGGCCGCCAATTTTGGAGCTAAAGAACTAAAAATGCCCGAGGAAGATCTGATCATTATCATTCTGCTCATACAAATAGTGGCTATCATCGGCGCAGCCATAACCGCGAAACTATCTGCTAAATATGGTAACACCAAGGTACTGGCAGGGATAGTAGGCGTTTGGTGCCTGATATGCGGCAGTGTTTATTTTGTGGCTAACGCCCACCAGTTTTATGCTGCCGCTGTGGTAGTAGGACTGGTTATGGGTGGTGTACAGTCGTTGTCAAGGTCAACCTTTTCCAAGTATATCCCAGCCAATATCCCGGATACGGCGTCGTATTTTAGCTTTTACGACGTTACCGAAAAGATGTCTATCGTAGTAGGCCTGTTCGCATTCGGTTTTGTAGAATCAGTGACCCATGAAATGCGCGATTCCGCCCTGATGCTCGATTGCTTTTTTGCGATGGGCCTGATTTTGTTACTATCATTAATCGTTGTAGAAGCAAGGGTTAGATCAGCAGAATCTTTAGCGGCGTAATTGTCAGAATCAGAATTTACAGAATTAAAGGATTTTCAGAATTGAATTCCTCCCTAATTCTGTTAATTGAAAAATTCTGTAAATTCTGATTCAGAATTTCAGATTGAAAAGACACACCATCCCCTAAAACTAAGTACATTTGCGGCTTGTTAAGTAACTACCATGGCTAAAGTTTCAATCAACCTGGCAACGGGTTCCATACAAAAAGAAGATATTATTGTGGGTATCGACCTGGGTACCACCAATTCCTTAGTGGCGTTCATCACCCCGGAGAAAAATCCACTGGTTATCAATGATACTGGTAAAGGTGTCCTGGTGCCTTCTGTTGTACATTTCGGGCCAGCGGGCGATGTTTTGGTAGGTAACGAGGCCAAAGAATTTTTAATAACCGATCCTCAGAATACCGTTTTCTCGGTAAAACGCCTGTTGGGTCGCAGTTACCATGATATCGAAAATTATAAGGACTTTTTCTCGTACAAAGTTATCGACGATGATACCGAAAGCTTAGTGAAGATTAAGGTTGGCGATAAGTTTTATACCCCGATAGAGCTATCGGCCCTGATATTAAAAGAATTAAAAGCCCGTGCCGAACACGCATTGAAAACCCCGGTGAACCGCGCGGTGATCACCGTGCCTGCCTATTTTAACGATTCTCAGCGCCAGGCCACACGAGATGCCGGTAAATTGGCCGGACTGGATGTATTGCGCATTGTGAACGAACCAACCGCAGCGAGTTTGGCTTATGGCATTGGCTTAAACCCCGAAGAAACCAAAACGATTGCAGTATATGACCTGGGCGGTGGTACTTTTGATGTATCTATATTGCAAATACAGAACGGCATTTTTGAAGTATTAGCCACCAATGGCGATACATTTTTAGGCGGTGATGATTTTGACCGACTGATTGTTGACTATTGGATTGAGAGGAATCAACTAAACAAAGCTGAAATTATTGCCAATAACGAACTGGCACAACAACTTCGCCTGAAAGCCGAAGAAGCTAAAAAGGCCTTCGCGCACCAAAGTCTATTTAACGAAAAAATAGGGGAGATCTGGTGTACATTGGATCGAACCACGTTCGAAGAGTTGATCATGCCAAAGGTACAGCAAACCATCACGGCTTGCCAGAATGCACTGAAAGATGCAAAACTGACCATTAAAGAGATCGATGAAGTGATTATGGTTGGGGGATCGACGCGTACAGCATTGGTTAAAAAAATGGTGGCTGAGTTCTTCGACCGCCCCGTGCATGATGATGTGAATCCTGATGAAGTGGTGGCCCTGGGTGCTGCTATACAGGCCGATATTTTGGCCGGTAACCGTAAAGATATTTTATTGCTGGATGTTACCCCGCTGTCCTTAGGTATCGAAACTATGGGAGGTTTGATGGATGTCATCATCCCCCGTAACTCCAAAGTACCTACCAAAGGCGGCAGGCAGTACACTACCTCCATTGACGGACAGGTGAACATGAAGATCGCCGTTTACCAGGGTGAGCGCGACCTGATCAAAGAGAACCGTAAACTGGCTGAATTTAACCTTAAAGGCATCCCATCTATGCCGGCCGGTTTCCCCAAGGTTGATATTAACTTTTTACTGAATGCCGACGGCATCCTTACTATACAAGCTATCGAACTGCGCTCTGGCGTGAAACAGGAAGTGGAAGTAAAGCCTACTTACGGTATTACCGATGAGCAGGTAGAACAGATGCTAATGGACAGTATAACCCATGCCAAGGACGATGTAAACCAGCGTATGCTGATAGAAGCCCGTACCGAAGGCGAACAGATGGTGTATACCGTGGAACGCTTTTTGCAAAACAATGCTAATTACGTTACGGTTGCAGAAATTGCTGAAACACATAAGCATTTGGTGGCTTTGAAAGAGTCGCTGGTGTCTGGTGACAAAGACCTCATCCTGAAACGTATTGATGAGATCAATGAATTTACCCGGCCATTTGCCGAGCGCCTGATGGATCAGGCCATCAGCACCGCCATGAAGGGTAAGAGTATCGAATAATAGACATTGTTAGCGCGATATAGAAATTTTTAAGAGCGAGGCTCGTGCGAATCCCCTCTTGAGAGGGGCGGAGGGGTGTGTTTATGGACGAAATACTTGATAACACACTCCTCCCATCACTCAGCCTTACGCGTCCCCTCTCAAGAGGGGATTTATAAACGTTACATCATAATAAATTATAAATTGAAGAGAATCACCAGGATATTTGTATTGTTAGCAGTCGCTGCTGTTTGTTTAATGGGTACCTTAACCTCGGTTTATGCAAGTGCTCGGTCTATCCATAAAGATACTACGCTGAAAAGCGCACCCACGCTGGATACCCTGCAATATGATTCGCTGATGAAACGCCTGGCCAATGGCGATCAAACCGGCAGATGGCCCGTGAAAAAAGCGCCATACCCTTTGCCCGGCGCTATTTTGCCTTTCAACCGCATTGTGGCCTATTATGGTAATATGTACTCCAAAAACATGGGGGTACTGGGCGAATACGCTCCAAAAGAGATGCTGGCTAAGCTCAAAAGCGAAGTGAAAGTATGGGAAAAAGCTGATACGCTTATACCGGTGGTGCCTGCGTTGCACTATATCTGCGTAACCGCCCAGGCCGATGCTGGCAGAAATGGTTTGCATAACCTGCGGATGCCTTTTAGAGAGATCGACAAAGTGCTGGATATGGCCAAACAGATCAATGCCATTGTGTTTTTGGATATCCAGGTAGGTTTCAGCACCATGCAAACCGAACTGCCCTTGCTGGAAAAATATATGAAAATGCCCAACGTACACCTGGGCATCGACCCGGAATTTTCTATGAAAGAGGGGAGTGCACCGGGCAAACGCATAGGTACTTTTGATGCTGATGATATTAATTATGTAACCGGTTATTTAAGCGGCCTGGTAAAAAAATACAACTTACCACCTAAAATATTTGTGATACACCGCTTTACCAAACGCATGGTGACCAATTACAAGGATATCAAACTGCGCAACGAGGTACAGGTAGTGATGGATATGGATGGCTGGGGTGGCCCCGATCTGAAAAAAGGTACCTATAAATATTTTATAGCTCAGGAACCTGTGCAGTTTACCGGTTTTAAGCTGTTTTATAAAAACGATATCAAGAACGCACCTCACCGTATGCTTACCCCCAAAGAGATTTTAAACCTGAAACCCGCGCCTATTTACATACAATACCAGTAGGTTTTGTTATTCTACTAATACGGTCATTTCGAACGAGGTACGAGGAGAAATCTTTTACTACTTGCATATCGCTTGCAAAAGATCTCTCCTCGTACCTCGAGATGACATTTCTTTTTGATTATATCATATTATACTTTATAACATTTCGGGCGGCGGTGTTACCCCTTTTAAACGCAGATAAACCGTAGTTTGCCCGCGGTGGTGTGTCTGATGTTCAAATGCTTTACCTAAAACAATAGCCTTTGGCAGATCTTTACCGCCAAATTTCATGCCTTCCTGTAGCTGGGCCGGGGTCATGCCCTGTATCGAGCTGATCACAAAATCGTAACTGTCCATTACTGCTTTGGTAGTAGCGGCTTTTGTTTGCTCAACAGTTTTTTCGGCTGATGTTTTTCCAAGCGGACTTGCTTTGCCGCTTACCGAAGAAGCGAAAAAATAATTGGCATCTGTTAAGTGTAGCATCTGTCCGGCAAATGATCTCATTTCGGGCGTTGGTTTAAAACTGTAACCATCATCGGGCATGGCATCCAGATAGGTTTTGGTGAAGTTTTTGGCGCGCTGCCATTCGGTAACTATTTGATCGGTAGTAACCTGGGCACGCACTGTTGCGCAGGCAAAAACAGTTACCATAAAGGTAAACAGCAGGGTTAATTTTTTCATGTTTTAATAGTTTTAAGATTGGTTATTTTGGTTGATACTAAGTTATTAAATTCCTTTGTCATGCTGAACGATTGAAGCATCTATTTTGCGATATACCTATTGAAGAAGATCCTTCGTTCCTCAGAATGACAAAGGGGACTGTCCAGAGCAAGTCACCACCACAATGTACTAACCATAGGTGCAAAAAAAAATCCCCGTTTCCGGGGATCTGAATTTTTTATGATTTGTTAAGGGCCTCCTGTTCTTTGAGCGCCTGGATGTTGTTGTTATCGCTAAATGAGTCGGTTTGTTTGGCGAATTCTTCCAGGAGGCTAATGGTGTTGTCCAGATTGTCGGCTACGCGCTGGTGCATGTCTGGAAGGTCTTTTTCCAGTCTTTTATCGCCCAATTCTATATTATCTACTTCAATTTTGGCCAGCTTGGTAATAATAGCCTGCTGACTATTCTTTAGGTCTTCCAATTCATGGACAATTTTCTCCATCAGTCCAAACTTCTTTAACTTATCCATACTGTTAGGGTTTTTAATTAAAAGTATATCTCATTAACTCTAAAAAATAAAAATTGTTTAGGATTTGGATTATTGGTCGATAACTAATACTTTAGTTTAAAACTAAAACATTAGTTATATGAAAAGCCTTGTATTATCTTTTTTACTTATTTTTTATCTGTCAGTAATGGTTAAAGGCCAGCAACAACCGGCTGTAAATGATTCTTTATTAGTCGATTATTATCAGAATCAGCGCTTCGCCGAAGCTGCCGACTATCTTAAAAAAACATATCCCGAACCGGTGAGCAATATTCGGGTGCTGGGCAAACTGGCTTATACCTCGCAAATGGCTGGGCGGCTTCCCGATGCGGAAGGGTACTATCAGCGGATATACAATACCGACTCCACTAATACTGTAGCCTTGTTTAGCTTGGGAGCCATTAACCTGCGCCGGGGTAATAATGTAAAGGCCGAAACTTATTATAAAATGATAGCTCAAAAGGATAGCACCAATTTCCTGGTGTACAAGCAGCTGGGTAAAATTGCCGGTGATAAGGCCGACTTTGTAAACATGATCTATTATTTGCAGAAAGCCAATAAGCTGAACCCGGCCGAACCCGATGTAGCATCAGATTTGAGTGACCAATACGTCAACCTGAAACAATACCCCGCGGCCGAAAAGGTGCTGAATGGCGCTATTGCCGGTGATCCTGAAAATATGATCTTATTGCAAAGTTTGCTCAAACTGGTATCATCGCAGGATAAGTTTGAAGAAACTAAAAATACCTGTTTAAAATTGATGGACCTGGGTAATCGTTCGGGCTATGTACTAACCAAACTTGGTGTAGCTTATTATAATCTTAAAAACTATACTTGTAGCGTGGAAACCTTTGCCGATATCTCCATGATTGAGCAGACGGAAACGAGCTTTTATGTAGCTGCCCTGGCGTACAAAGCGCTTAAAGATCAGCCCAAAGCCATCCAAAATCTGGATAATGCTATTAAGGAAGGTATATCATCCAACATCGGCGATTATTATGCGGAAATGGCCGATAGCTACGAGGTACGCAAAAAATATCAAAAGGCTGTTTGGGCCTATCAAAAAGCGCTGCAGTTTTCGGAGAAACCGATATTGTATTACCTGTTGGCTTCGGTTTATGATACCGAGCTTAAAAATAAGTCGCTTGCCTTAAAGTATTATAAGAAGTATACCAATAGCAAGCCACCCGAAAAGCAGCAGAAGTATGTGACTTATTCCAAATCGAGACTGGACGAGTTGGCGCGTTAAGCTATGTTTTAAAATGTAGAAAAGCTTGTCATTTCGACGAGGAACGAGGAGAAATCTTTTCCGATCGATATATCCCACGTAAAAGATTTCTCCTCGCGCCAGCTCACCTTCCACCGCGGGCTCGTTCGAAATGACAGCGTAGTTGTTAGTAATTGGGCTAATAATTATTTTGTTAAATACGATCTTAACGCTGCATCAAGCGGGCAACATATTTGCCAATGATATCAAACTCCAGGTTCACGACAGAACCTTCGCGCACGTTGTGCAGATTGGTATGCTCAAATGTGTAAGGGATAATAGCTACCGAAAAGCTATTGGCCCTGGAGTTAACTACGGTTAAGCTGATACCGTTAACACAGATAGAGCCTTTTTCGACAGTGACATTGCCGGTGGAGGCATCGTACTCAAAAGTATACTCCCAGCTACCATCGAGTTCCTTAAACGTGGTACAAACGGCGGTTTGGTCAACATGGCCCTGAACGATATGACCATCGAGGCGGGCATTCATTTGCATACAGCGTTCCAGGTTTACAGGTTCGCCCACCTTCAGGTGGCCCAGGCTGCTTTTGTTCAGTGTTTCTTCAATAGCGGTAACCACATGCAAGCCATCGGCCAGTGCCACTACCGTTAAACAAACTCCGTTATGCGCTACCGACTGGTCGATCTTCAATTCGTGCGAAATCGCCGATTCAACAGTGATATGCAAATTGCCCTGCTCTTGCTGCAAATCGGTTACTTTACCCAAAGTTTCTATAATTCCTGTAAACATATGCCTCCCGACTCCCGAAGAGGGAGCTTTTTGATGAGCATCAAAGCTAAAGAATATTATAGATGTTTTTTGTCAGCGGAAAATGAAAAAACGATAAACATCTTCGTTTGTCATCCTGAGGAACGAAGGATCTATTAATGAACTATGTATATTGAATAATAGATGCTTCACTCCGCTCAGCATGACAAAATTAAAAAGAAATAATCCTGTCAATACTCTTAATCAAGGTTCAGACAAATTATTTAAAACTGGTAGCTATATCCACTCTTTTATTCCGTAGATCCTTACCGCCTTCGATCACCGATTTCAGGTTGGTGAGATAAAAAGTCCATCCGAGCTGGCATTGTACGTACAGGTTTTTGGCAGGGTCATTTTCCAGAGGGATATTTTCCTGAGTAAGTTCAATGAGCGTGAGTCCATACTTGTTCTGAATATCAATGGTGACAATACTTCCGCCGGTAAAGGTAAATTTGAGCAGGTCGGAGCCATTATTTTCCAGTACCTGGCCGTTCTCAACCGTTTCATTATCAAAGCCGTGCCAGTACCAGGAATAAGTGTCTTCCTTGCTGATGAATTCGTCTTTTTCGCGCTGGCGGCCAACTATGGTAAAAAAATCAGCCTGGCGTAAAAACCAGCTTTCGAGCCCGGCAGGTGTGGCCCAGGCTTCATAAATATTGCGAACATTGGTATTAAAATCTGCGGTTAGTTTAAAGGTTGTCCAGCGGTTGTCAGTCATATATAAATAGGCATTGTTTGACATAAAAATAATCATAATACCTCACCCTTTTATTAACTTGCTTTTAAATATTAGCCCATGGGTAAACAAAGCGCAGGAATACTATTATACCGGAAAACTGAAGGTAAACTACAGGTTTTCCTTGTGCATCCGGGCGGCCCATTCTTTAAAAATAAGGACGACGGCAGTTGGTCGGTACCCAAGGGGGAGTTTTTGGATGATGAAGACCCGCTGGAGGCTGCCAGGCGTGAATTTGAGGAGGAAACCGGGCAAGTGATCACAGGTGAGTTCATCAAGTTAAACCCGATCACTCAAAAGGGCGGTAAAAAAGTGTATGCCTGGGCCATAGTTGGTGATATAGACCATTTAACCATCAAAAGCAATTACTTTGAAATGGAGTGGCCGCCGCGCTCTGGCAAACAGCAATCATTTGCGGAGGTGGATAGGGCGGAATGGTTTGATATAGAAACAGCCAAAGTTAAGATCAACCTGGCGCAGGCGGGATTAATTGAAGAGTTGATTGAGAAGTTATAGTGATGACTGTGGGAGGATGGGACTTTAAGACTATTGGACAAGCCCGATCATCAATGGTTTTTATCCAACAATCCCCAAATCCCGTCATCCCAAAGTTCCTTTGTAAAACTAATTTCACCTTTTGCCGTTCTGCTTTTACCTTTATAGGTAATTACATAACTTAGTAAAATGAAGTTTTTTAAATATCTAACTATAGCTTTTTTATTAATCTCGATTGTATCGTGTAAACCAAAACCAAAATCGACAAGTATCCCCGTAGTGGGTTTTGTGGATGCTTTTGAGGATGCCACCATATCGCAGGCCCGCACCGGTTTTACGGATGCCCTTAAAAAAGGAGGCTTTAGCGAGGAAAAAAAAACAGTGCAGATAGAGTACAGTAACGCCCAGGGCAATATCCCAACGCTAACCCAGATCGTGAATCATTTTGTTTCTGAAAATGTTGATCTGCTGGCTACTTGTACAACCCTTTCTACCGTTACGGCAATACAAAAAACCAAAACCATACCCATTTTTGCTATGGTATCGCCTGTGCCCGAGCGTATGCATGTGCTTAATGCCAGCGGTAAAGCACCGGCTAATCTTTTTGGCGCGGTTGAAGATTTAAACTATATAGATACTTCATTTGCTATCATCCCCAAATTACTGAAACCTAAAGGGGCAAAACTGGTGATCGGGATGATCTATAACCAATCAGAGCCACAATCAACAGACGCGTTAAACCGGATCAAATCACTGGCCGAAAAGCAAAATGTGACTATCATGGCGCTGCCACTAAATTCTTCAGCGGATGCGCAACTAGTTACGCAATCTCTGCTAAACAAAAACATTGATGCTTTTTTTGCTAACCCGGATAATACGGTTTTTGCATCGTTTGAGACCATCCTGAAAAGCTGCAATCAAAAGAATGTGCCTATATTTACCAGTGAGGCCGGTTTGGTACAGCGCGGTGCCGTAGCCGCTTTTGGTGCCGATATTTACCAATGGGGTTACCAGGCAGGCGAACAGGCGGCTTACTTTCTGAAAAATCATAAAACCGATGGACTGGCACCTCAAATGGTGAAGATCAGAAAACGGGTGTATAACCCAGCTGCCGCCAAAAAATATAATATTACGGTGCCTTCAAATTTTGAGGCTGTTAAATAAATGGATTTTTATCTCACCACGGTAACACTGGGACTTTGCTATGCGGCTCTGGCGCTGGGTATTTATATCTCCATGAAGATATTTAATATCCCGGATATCACTACCGATGGCAGTTATACGCTGGGCGGCGCGGTTACGGCTGTGATGCTGACGCACCATCAATCGCCATACATTATTTTACCCGCGGTGATCGTTGCCGGTGGTATAGCCGGGGCCTTAACAGGGCTCATCCATACCAAACTTAAAATAAATGCTCTGTTGGCTGGTATCCTCGTCATGACAGCCCTGTATTCGGTAAACCTCACTGTTATGGGGCGTTCTAATATACCGCTCAGTAATTTACCTTCCATATTCTCGTCAATGCAAGTGGTGGCCAACGTTAACCAGAATGCTTTTTGGATACTGCTAATATTTGTGGTGCTGATCACTTTTTTGATAGGGTACCTGCTTAAAACAGATTTTGGTATAGCTATGCGGGCAACAGGCAACAGCGAATCTATGATCCGTGCGCTTGGAGTTAATACTGATAGGATGAAGATCACCGGTTTGGCATTGGCTAACGCGCTAACAGCCCTGAGCGGCTACTTTTTTGTACAATCGCAGGATTTTGCCGATATCAATATGGGTATAGGTATCGTTATCGTTGGCCTGGGTTCGGTTATTATAGCCGAGTCGCTGATCAACTGGCTGCGTATCACCAGCGTTTGGCTCAGTTTAATTTTGGTGTTGGCCGGGGCGATAGTATTTCAACTGGTACTGGCGGTTACCCTGGCTATCGGCGTCGACCCGAATATGCTTAAAATAGTGACCGCTGTTTTTGTACTGCTTATAGTTAGCTTACCCCGTTTATCATCACTCAGATCATCATGATAGCAATAAACGACGTACATAAGGTTTTTAACAAGGGTAAAGCCAACCAGGTTAATGCGGTTAATGACATCACCCTGAATATTGCAGAGGAAGAGTTCCTGGTGATCGTGGGCTCTAATGGCTCGGGTAAAACCACCTTGCTTAACCTGGTTGCCGGAAGTGTATTCCCAGATGCGGGTAATATCAGCATAGATGAAAATAACGTCAGTAAACTGCCAGATTACCGCCGCAGCCAATGGATTGCCAGGGTGTTCCAGAATCCCGTGAGCGGTACGGCATCCGATCTGAGCATTTTAGATAATTTCAGACTGGCTGCTATACGTACTAAGGCCAAAGGCTTATCTATCGGTGTTAATGATCAATTCAAACGGCAGGTTAAAGAAAAAATAGCCACGCTGGGCATGGGGTTGGAGAATAAGATAGAGCAATCCATGGGTACGCTTTCGGGTGGGCAACGCCAGGCTTTAACATTACTGATGAGCGTGATGGATAGCTGCAAGGTATTGTTGCTGGATGAACCTACCGCCGCTCTTGATCCCCGTTCGGCAGAAGTAGTGATGCGTACGGCTGATAAACTGATAACTGATTTTAAACTGACTGCCATATTGATCACTCATAATCTCAAAGATGCCTATAATTATGGCACAAGGATCATACAAATGAGTGAGGGACTGGTGTTGCGCGATCTGAACAACAAACAAAAGTCAGATTTAAAGCAAAATGACCTTTTTGACTGGTTCAGTTAAAAAATGGCAAAGTAATTGTATAGTGATGGGTACTATGAAGAACAACAATTTTGAACCCATACTCGATGCTTACCAGTTAGTAAGCGGCGCCAAAATAAAAGGAAAAAAACAAGACGAAATATTTGAACTGGGCATATACGATGCTTTAAAAAGAGGGTACACCCTATATCCTTTGGAGCATGGCGTAAAGTATGACGATTTCAGCGTGATCGTCTCCGAAAAAGAATTAAAGAACAATTTTTTGATAGAAGGTGCTAAGGCTGCGATTGCTGCTTAAATCTTTCTGATAATAGGAGACACATGTAATGTGTTTCTACATTTTTGTTTTACGTAGAGACGCATCACATGCGTCTCATATCCCGCATTTACCCACCATTTGGCAATTTCGATCAATAAGTGTAATTTTGTAAAAAAAATAAATGATGCTGTTTAATAATTCATTCTGCTTTAAAAATATGATGTGGCCCATGGTGGCCCGGCAGAAGGATTGTGCATCAATGATACTCTTCTCCAGTCCGTTTTAGAAAATTCATCACCACGGACAGAATTTATTACATCATTATTTATTTATGCTTACCGCAGGTAGGCTTTTGCAATTTTAAAATTTATGAACACTTACTATACTATCGAAGAGAAGTATCTGCAGGCTATCGATAAAATATCATACGGGAAAACACCCAAAGCACTTAAATTACTTAACGAGATCATCAGCAACGATCCATTATATGCACGTGCCCATCACCAGTTAGGGATGATATATTATTACGAGATCAAAGATTACCAAACCGCAGGTTACCATTTCAAAACCTGCATGGAATTGGAGCCATCCTTCCCGGATAACTATACGCACTACCTTGATCTGTTGGTTTTTTTGAACATGGAAAAACTGGTGAATACCATATCAACCAAAGCTTTAAACACACAAGGGGTGGATGCTGCCGGTATATATGACTTGCTTGGCCTGTTCTATGAAAAAAACAAGCAATGGACAAAAGCTTTAGACGCTTATCAGAAAGCTTTTATGGAGGTAACTGAAAATAACGAAAAGGTTGATATTGAGCTGAGCCTGAAACGGGTTCAGTCAAAAATGAAACAAACCTTGGCTTATACCTATCAGATTACGGAGTAAAAGCCAATTAAATAAATAAACGCGTCATTGGTGAGGTACGAAGCAATCTCTATATTTTACAGAGCCGATCTGTTAATCGGGGATTATTAATATTTTGATTGTTTTATATCTGTATTAATGAGCTCTCTGCGGTCGGTTGTCTTCGTACCTCGCAATAACGCGTTTTCTATAAAACAACAAAAGCGGGCATGCCCGCTTTTGTTGTTTTAGCCTTTAGCCTTTAGCCTTTAGCCTTTAGCCTTTAGCCTTTAGCCTTTAGCCTTTAGCCTTTAGCCTTTAGCCTTTAGCCTTTAGCCTTTAGCCTTTAGCCTTTAGCTCTTTTTATTAGCTGCCCGAACTGTTTTTACCTGGGCCGCTGTAATGGCCGGGGCTTTATTGCCGAAGCTGTTACGTACAAAGGTGAGTACATCGGCAATTTCCTGGTCTTTCAGAAAATCGTGCGAGGCCATACTATTGGAGTAGGTTTCGCCATTGATCTCCACATCTTCATTAAAACCATTCAGTATGATTTTGATGAGCCTGGTTTTATCACCCAAAACATAGGTTGTTTTAACCAATGGTGGATTCATGTGTGGTACACCCAGCGCATCCGCCTGGTGGCAGGATACGCAATACTGGGTAAATACCTTTTGACCGGCTGCAATTGAGGCTTTTAAGCCAACGGTTGTATGTTTTACCGGGGCTTTGGCCTTATGTTTGGTTTGAGCATGCAAACTGGTTACGGCAAACAATACGGATGCGAATATGATTAGCGCGGCTTTTTTAAAGTTCATTATTTTTTATAAGTTATTTTGTAAATAGTTCCCTGATTGTCGTCGGTTACATAAAGTGAGCCATCGGGGCCTTGTGCCAATCCGCATGGACGGTGTTCGGCACGACCAGATGCTGTTTGCGCGGCGGTACCGGCAAATCCATCAGCAAATACTTCCCATTCACCGCTTGGTTTACCATCTTTAAACGGCTGAAATACCACAAAGTAACCGGCCTGTGGTTCAGGCGCACGGTTCCAGGAGCCATGAAAAGCGATGAAAGCACCATTCTTGTATTTTTCGGGGAATTGGTTGCCGGTGTAAAATAACAGGCCGTTAGGGGCAAGGTGACCCGGAAAAGCAGCAACCGGATCAATAGCATCCTGGCCTCCTTCTTTTTTGCCATCACCACCATACTCAGGCATTAAGATCTTTTTATGTTGTTCCTGATCATAGTACATGTAAGGCCAGCCGGCGTTATCCCCTTTTTTAAGGGCATACATACATTCGGCCGGTAATATGGCTGATTGTTTGGTGGTAAACATATCCGGGAAAAGATCATGTAGCTGGTCGCGGCCATGCTGCATCACAAATAGCTGGTTGTTTTGCTGGTTCCAGTCGAAACCAACCACATTACGCAAACCTGTAGCATAACGAACACCATCGCCATAATGCTGGTTTAGCTTATCAGCTTTAAACTGCCATATGCCGCCTGCTGAATCTAAAATAGGGCAGCCCTTTTGGCCTGGAGAACCTTTTTTGCGGTCCTCTACCTGGCAGGCATTGGAGTAAGCGCCAATGTTCACATACAGGTTGCCATCGTTGTCAAGGGTAATGGCTTTGGCCTCGTGTTCGCGGCGGCTCAGTAAACCGGTCACAATTTTTTCGGGCTTATCGGGGTTGATCACTTCATTTTGAGTGTTTAGTTTATAACGGAAAACTTCCTCATCGGATGATGCGTACAGGTAACCGTTCTTAACATATACACCTGTGCCGCCAAAGGTACCAAAGCCTGTTTTTACAGTGGCTTTATCGCCTTCCTGGTGTAAAAACAAAATGCCTTTACCGTTTTTAGGGCGGTTAAGTTTAACATAGATATCGCCTTGTGGGGTTACCGCAATTTCACGGGTACCACCCAATTTGTCGGCAATAACGGCGGCGTTAAAGCCAGCAGGTAATTTTAATCCGGCACCGCCATCGGCAATTGGCGTGGCGGTTGCAACGGAATCTTTGCCGTTATTGGTTGATTCGCCGCTTTTACAGGCATTAAATAATATGAAACCCACTATTGCTGCAACAGGCAGCAATACCGAAAGTAATTTTCTGTTCTTCATGGCAGTTGATTAATGGTTATCAAATTAAATAAATATACAGTGAATACCCAAATCTGTTTTGTAGTAATGCTATGACATTAGTCAGCGTTTTTGGGGGTAAAGAACAAGGATCAAGGATTTGTTATACGTGTTTCTTGTATCAAAAATAGTTGTACCATTAAACCATTGCCATTAACTATCGTCCTAACTGTATAAAATTTAACAATTATGAAGAAGCTCATCATATTATCAGCAATAGCAGCAAGCGGATTATTTTACGCCAAAACCGCCGATGCGCAAATATCTATCCATGTAGGTTTAAATATACCTGTACGCCATGTTTATGTGCCTGCTCCGCAACCTGTTGTGGTGCAAGAGACACCGGTTTATGATGATGATAATGTACCTGCAAGCTATGATGATGACTACTACTACCTGCCCGAAGTTGAAGCCTATTATTCTGTGCCAAGGCACTGTTATTACTATAACGATGGCAGTTCATGGGTAACTGCCGCTTATTTGCCAGGTGCTTACCGTAATTATAACTGGCGCACTGCTGTGAGATACGAAGTGCGTTCACCAAGGCCTTATATGCACCATGATTTTTACAGGTCAAGGTGGGGTGGTTATGCTGGCGGTCGCGCCAATTGGGGCCATCGTTTTGATAATCGTTACAACGGAGGTTATGCATATTCAAGCCGTGATAACCGCGGATGGGACAGAGGCAATTATGGCCGCGGTAACTGGGGTGGTAACCAAAATGACAACCGTGGTTGGAACAGAGATAATCATGACCGTGGCAACTGGGGCGGCAGAGATAATAACAATGATAACCGCAACCGCGGTAACTGGGGCGGCCAACGTTCAGAAAACAGAGGTGGCCAGCGTTTTGCCGAAAACCGCGGCTACGGCGTACGTCAATAAGTTAATAATATAAACTCCCAAAATATATAAATAATAAAGAGATCGCCCGTAATGGGCGATTTTTTTATTATAGGGTTTTAATAAAGGTTATATAAATAGCTCGATTTAGCATTTATTTATGTCTATAGCTAACTTATCATGCCAAAGGCTCTTTTGTGTTATTATTTATGTTATATATTTGGATAAACAACGCTAAAGAATTTGAAGAAGAAATTATCTATTGTTGATATTGCCAACAGCCTTAATATATCTAAAACCACTGTGTCCTTTATTCTGAATGGCAGGGCACGCGAAAAACGGATAAGCGAAGAACTGGTTGAACGTGTTTTAAAATATGTAAAAGAAGTTGGTTATAAACCAAATTCATTGGCAAAAAGCCTGCGTACCGGCAAATCAAACATTATAGGTTTATTGGTACAGGATATATCCAATAACTTTTTTGCTACCATAGCCCGCCAAATTGAAGACCGCGCTTACAAAAACGGTTATAAAATTATTTATAGCAGTACCGATAATGATACCCAAAAAACCCAGGAACTGATAGCCATGTTCCGCGACAGGCATGTTGATGGATATATCATCGTTCCGCCGGAGGGCATTGAGGAGGACATCAGCGCCCTGATCAAAGATGGTTTACCCGTAGTACTGTTTGACAGGTATTTGCCGGGAGTGGAGACTGATTATGTAGTGGTTGACAATTTGTTCAGTACGTACAATGCAACACGGTACCTTATTGACAAGGGATCTAAGAACATAGCTTTTATCAGCTTTAATAATCAGCAAACCCAAATGGCCGACAGGCTCAGCGGCTATAAAAAAGCCATGGTCCAAAGTAAGCTTAAAACCAGTATTAAAGAGGTAGATTTTTACCAGGATGAAAAGCTGATGACCGATCCGATCCTGGAGTTTCTGAATGAACATCCGGAAACAGATGCCATATTATTCGGTAATAACCGTTTAGGAACCTGCGGGCTTAAAGTGCTCATGAAATTGGGCAAAAAGATACCGGATGATATTGCGCTCATATGTTTTGACGATTATGAGGTTTTTGAACTCTGCAATCCTCCGCTAACGGCAATTGCCCAACCCATTGATGCCATTGCGGATAAAGTGATAACGCTGTTGCTTAACAGACTTAATACTTCTGTAGAGAATAATGTAAAACAACAAGTGATATTAAGTACCGACTTGAGAATCAGAAAATCAACAAAATAAAATATCTGGAAACGATATACGTGTAAGTATCATTTAATTAGCTATTGATGATGAAAAAGATCTTTTTGTTTTTGCTACTCGTTAGCGTTGATTTAGTTGCCACTGCTCAGGGTGTTACCCTACAAGTTGGCAACCCGGTATCAGAAAAATTCTCCGTTGAAAGGTTGCAGCGTATCGATCATCTGATAGAAGCTAATATCGACTCCGGATATATCAATGGAGCTGTTGGTTTCATAGCCCGGAACGGTAAAATAGTGTACAATAAATCATTCGGCATTGCCGATGTGGAGCAAAAAAAGCTGATGGAAAATGATCATATATTCCGTATTGCTTCGCAAACCAAGGCCATCACCAGCGTGGCGGTCATGATGTTATTTGAGGAAGGAAAGTTTTTATTGGATGAGCCTATCTCTAAGTATATTCCCGCCTTTGCGCACCCTAAAGTGATCGATCTGTATAATGAAAAAGATACCACTTATACCACCGTTCCCGCTAAACGCGAAATAACTATCCGTGATCTGCTTACCCATACCTCTGGTATTGAATACGCGCAGATCGGCTCGCCCAGAATGAATGCCATTTATGCCAAATCGAAAATACCCGGAGGGTTCGTAGCCGATAAGATCCGTTTGGCCGATGTGATGGACAGATTGGGTAAGTTACCCTTAACTCACCAGCCTGGCGAGCGCTGGACTTACGGCTTGAACATAGATGTATTAGGTTACCTTGTTGAAAGGGTATCAGGAAAAACCTTAGACCAGTTTTTTAAAGAGCGCATATTCGATCCGCTGGGGATGAAGGATACCTATTTTTATATACCTGCCGCCAAGCAAAGCCGGTTAGTAGCCGTTTACACACCCGATAAGCAAGGGCGTCTGGTAAAATGGACTGCTTCTACGCTTCCCGGAGTAGATTTTGATTACCCTAAAACGGCAGGAACATATTTTTCTGGCGGTGCTGGTTTAAGTTCAACAATTAAGGATTATGCCATCTTTTTACAAATGATGCTGAACGGGGGAGTTTACAATGGGCAGCGTTTACTGGCCCGGCATACGGTTGAAATGATGACCGAAAATCAGATAGGCGATCTGTATATTAATCCGGATAAGGATAAATTTGGTTTGGGTTTTGGTATTACTACCCCGGCAAGTTCGGCCAAATTGGGTGTAAGTCCCGGTTCCTTTGCCTGGGGCGGCTTTTATGGTACCTTGTACTGGGTCGATCCAAAAGAACACCTGGTTTGCCTGCTTTTTATTCAAAACTGGCCATTGCCGCATAATGCTATTCAGGATAAATTCCGTGCCCTGGTTTACCAGGCTTTGGCCGATTGATAACCTTTAAAGTACGCCCTTTAAAACATTCCAAACGTTGTTGGCTACTATTTTGGCCCCTTCTGCTGTTGGATGAATACCATCGGCCTGGTTCAATGCCGGTATGCCGCCTACACCCTGTAAAAGAAAAGGCACCAATTGGGTATGATTTTTGGCTGCCAGATCGGGGTAAACGGTCTTGAATTTATTGACATAATCGGCACCCATATTAGGTGGAACCTGCATGCCCAACAGTACGATCTTTACCTTCGGATACTTAGCCTTTACCTTATCAATAATGCTTTGCAGGTTTTTGCTGGTTTCGCTTACCGGGATACCACGTAAACCATCATTAGCGCCAAGCTCCAATATGAAAATATCAACCTTTTGTTTCAGCAGCCAGTCTAAACGCGCGTTGCCGCCTGCCGTGGTTTCGCCGCTTAAGCCAGCGTTAACAACCTTATAGGGGAGTTTAAGCGAATCTATCTTATCCTTGATCACACCCGGAAAAGCCTCAGATGGATCATCCAATCCATAACCGGCGGTCAAACTATCGCCAAAAAACAAAACGGTTTTTGAGGTACCTGCGTCTGATTGGGCGGTTGTATCACTTTTAGCATTTTCGTCAGCGGCAGGTTTTTTATTTTGGTTGCACGCTGTCAAAATAAGCGTGGTCAATAACAGGAACGTTAATTTGAATTTGTACATGGTATTAAGCGTTATTGCGTAATATTTCAAGCGGGGGTTTATTCAAAACACCCCGGCTATTTAACAAACCAATAATAACGGTTAGTATGGATATAACGAAAAATAATATCAATGCTGGTAGAAAGTTAACAGTGTAAGGTATCTCAAAACTGTACTTAGCCAATAGCCAACTGCCCCCAAAAGCGATCACGATACCGGTAAGGGCCGATAAAGAACCCAGGAACCAATACTCTAACGCGGTAATGGCAAAAATTTGTTTACGGCTTGCACCCAAAGTACGCAGTAATACACTTTCCTGTATGCGCTGATATTTACTAATGCGTACCGATGCCACCAATACCACTACACCGGTTATAATACTGAACGCGCTCATAAAACGGATCACATAGCTTATTTTACTCAATAATTCATCCAGTACGCTTAAAACCAGGCCCAGATCGATTATAGAAACATTTGGAAAGCTATGCACAATGGCCCGCTGAAAGGTGGCTGATACTTTAGTTGATGGCACGTGCGTAAGTAATACCTGGAACTGCGGAGCATCTTCAAGAACACCCTTAGGAAAAACCACCTGGAAGTTGGTTTGTACTTTACCCCAGTTTACTTTACGTACGCTGGCCACGTAGGCAGGCATTTCTACCCCTTGAACGTTAAAAACTATTTTGTCGCCAATTTTAAGGTTTGCGCGGTGTGCCAGGTTTTCTTCCACAGACACTGGAATATCTTTTCCGGGTGTTGCTTTGCCTATCCAGGTGCCATCCGTCAGTTTTTCTGATCCGGAAAGGGAATCGCGGAAAGTAACCCGGTACTCATAAGCAAATACCCCGTGCGGTATTTTTATGGTCGAGTCTTTTTGCAGGTCAGCAAAGGTTTTACCGTTTATCTGTTCTATCCGCAAGGTAACAATAGGCACTTGCTGTAATACCGGCAAGCCTTGTTGCCGGGTTAAACGGGCAACAGAATCTTTCTGGTTATTTTGTATATCAAACAGGATCATATTGGATTGATTACCACTGCTTGACAGGGTAACCTGACCAATGAGCAAATTCTGGATCAGGAACAATATGCAAATAAACATGGTACTTAAACCTATGGATACCATGAGGATAAGCGTTTGGTTATTGGGCCTGTATAAGTTGGCAAAGCCTTGCCGCCACAAATAACTCCAGGAGCCTTTGATCAGCAATTTAGTCAAACGCATTAATAGCCAGGCTACTGCTGATAGTATCATAAAAGCAGCCAGTATGCCCAACGTAAAGAACAGACTCCCCAACCAGCTATCTAACTGTAAATAGGTAAAAGTGATAATGAAAAGTACAATTAACAGGTACACCAGCCAACGTAAGGGATCGCGGGATAACATCGCATCGTCAAAGGATAGCCGCAAGGTATTTAAGGGCGATACATTACGAACGGATATCAGCGGGAGTAAGGCAAAGAGCAAGGAAATAATCACCCCCAACAAAATACCCTGACCAATTGCCATCCACGAAATTTGAACAGATATGGTGAAGGGTATAAAATCCTTAAACACCACGGGTAATAAATGTTGTATAGCTGTACCCAATGCTGCTCCAATAATAGAACCAATGAGTCCAATGCCAACAATCTGAATCAGATAGATCAGAAATGCCTCGGATGACTTAACGCCCAGGCAACGCATTATGGCAATGGATGCTATTTTTTCACGTACATAAATATGAACAGCGCTGGCCACACCCACACAACCCAATAGCAAAGCAACAAAGCCCACCAATGATAAAAAACGGCTCAGATCGCCAAAATTACGACCGGTATTTTCTTTGCGGCCTTCAATGGTTTCGTACCGCATACCTGCTTTATCCAACATGGGATCGAGCTTTTTGGTAAGTTTGTCCAGGTTTATCGGTTTGGTGAACTTATAGTAAAAACTGTAGTTTACCCTGCTGCCGATCTTGACCAGCCCGGTTTGCTCCAGGTATTGCATGGGAATATAAACCACAGGCGCTATTCCTGCGACAGCACCCGCCTGCCCGGGTGCACGGTTTAAGATCCCGGTAATTAAAAACTGAATGTTACCAATCTTGATAGAATCGCCCACATGAGCATTGAATTGTAGCATCAGGGTTTTATCAACTACGGCCATCTGGCCTTTTCTAAAGGATGTTCCTGCTTGCTCGGGTGTGGTTTCAATGGTGCCATAATAGGGAAAATTGCCCTGCAAGGCCCGTACCTGTACCAACCTTGTGCCCTGGCTTTTGGGAAAATAAGCCATCGAAGCAAAGCTGCGTTCCTGCGAGCGATCATCGCCTAATGAATCCAATAGTTTTTTCAGTTTTGCATCGACAGGTTTATTGCCTGATACGGAAAGATCGGCACCGATCAGGGTAGCTGCCTGTCCGTTGATGTCATTTTGAACATTATATTTGAAAGCATAAATGGCTACGAGTGCGGCTATACCAAATACGATGGCAGATATGAACAGAAACAGCCTCGACCGGTTTTTACGGCTATCGCGCCAGGCCATATTAAACAGCCAGGGGATGTTCATTTTTCTTTGATAATTAACAGGATTGGTCTCCATAAACTTATCCGTTAATTGTTTTTTCATCAGCTATCAACTGGCCTCCTTTTATCCGGATGATGCGCTGTGTTTTCGCGGCTAAATCCAGGTCGTGTGTTACCAGGATAAGTGTAGTGCCGGCCTCTTTATTTAGATCAAAAAGGAGCTTTACTACCTTTTCGCTGGTTTCGGCATCAAGGTTACCCGTAGGTTCATCCGCAAATAGTATTTTGGGTGAATTGGAAAAGGCCCGGGCCAGCGAAACACGTTGCTGCTCACCACCCGATAGCTGAGATGGGTAGTGGTGCCCGCGATCGGCCAAACCTACTTTATCCAGCAGATCCAAGGCCCTTGCGCGGATATTTTTTTCATTACGAAGCTCCAACGGAACCATTACGTTTTCCAGGGCCGTCAAGGTAGGTAGTAACTGAAAATTCTGAAATATAAAACCCACGTATTGGTTACGTACCTGCGCGCATTGGTCTTCTGTTAAATTTCCGAGGTTAATGCCGTTTAATTCTACCGCACCTTTACTGGAACGGTCAAGCCCGGCACACAGGCCCAATAAGGTAGTTTTGCCACTACCCGAAGGGCCTACAATAGCATTGGTAGAACCGGCAGCGATGCTGAAATTTATATCATGCAGCACGGTGAGTGTACGCCCTGCGCTTTGGTAGGTTTTGCCCAGATCTGAAATATTGAGTATAGTTTCCAAATGGTATGTTTTTTTATGATAATAGATGCACCTGGCTGTAATTTGTTACCTGGTCAGTTTGCATAAATATTCATGAATCATGCCGTTTAGGCTATAAAAGCAGGTGCGGTTTTGTTAAATGACTTTAAAAATACAATTACAGCTTAGCTTTCAGCCGTTCTTTTACATCCTGCTGCCATTCGTGCTGTAAAATGCTCAGGAGGATAGAATCGCGTCGGGTTCCGTCTGAGAGTGGCATATGGCTACGAATAATACCCTCTACCGTACATCCTATGCTTTTCATGGCTGCTATACTCCGTTCATTCCGGGCATCGGCACGAAAGCCTACCCGTTTCATATCCAGCTCTTCGAAGGCAAGTTGCAGCAATAGAAATTTGCAGTGTTTGTTGAGACCGGTTCCCCTGAATTTTTCGCCATACCAGGTATAACCTATTTCCAGTGCCTGGTTAACCGGTTGTATATCATAAAAGCGGGTACTGCCGGCATATTCGCCAGTTTTTTTATCATAAATAATAAAAGGGTATTCCTTACCCTCAAGTCGGGCTTTAAGTGCCTGATCAATATAGTTACGCATGCCATCGGCACCTTTAGCACTCACCTGGGAGTAGCTCCAGGTGGAGGGTTCATACAAGGCAAAAGGCAGCAGGTTTTGATAGTCGTCGATAGTTAAAGGTCTGATCAGTACCCGGTCATCTTCTAAAATATAATCAGCCTCTGGCGAAAATTTTGAATTCATGGCGTGTTTTATTTTAAGTTTTCAGGCTTTATCAGCCATGGCCTGTTCATACATCTGCATAAATGGCTTGTTCTTTAGTTCAATAGCAAGGGTTGAATTACGTTGCTCGCAATATTTTAGCATCTCATAACAATCAACCAAAACATCATCGCTCAGGTCTTTAAAGGTCATTTCGATTACCTTGGCCGAAATTTTATAATATTCATCAAGGGCAGCTGTTCCTTTGGGAGTTATTTTGATGAGCTTAGCACGCTTATCATCGGGCGAAGTACGCTCCGTTATCTTTTTTTCGCGGATAAGCCTGTTGATGATTTCCATACCGGTAGTAGTTTCGGCAAACATCTGGTTAATCAGATCGCTCTTTTTTACTTCGCCCATGTGCACAAGCGTATTCAGATAATAAAAGCTTTCGACGGGGGGCATCTCGATATGGTTAACTGCCGATCGGAAGTAAAGGGAGTAGGCGCTCAAAATACGACCTACTGTTTTAAGCAGGCTAACACCATTCATAATACGTTCGCCTTTTTTGCCCGGATGTTTGGGTTTTGGTCGTTGTTTTTGAAGGTAATACCGGCAAAAAGCTTCAACGGATTGCTCATTGCTAATCTCTTCAAAAGCAGTCCATTCTTCTATTAATTGTACAACTGGCTTCATATTGGTCCTATTTGGTTGTAAATTTAGAAAATTATTTCCAAAATGTTTTAATTACTACATAATAGGAATATATTTGTATAAATATGCCACTATTGTAGTATTGTGAAAGGTTGGAAATATTTATACCATGGCAAAATGTTTTACTTTCACAATCGTCATCATTTATAATGGCGTACTTTTACTAAGCCTTAAACTTTAAAACATCTCTTAACAGATGAAAATATGAAAACTGATACTCAAAAACCTGATAAAAAACCTCCTGGTGTTTTTAGCTTGCTAAAGCCTTACATGGGGATGGTTTCGCTGCTTTTGTTGTTTGCCTTACTCAGCAACGGTGTAAATCTTTGGTTGCCCAAGATTATAGCCAGCGGAATAGACGATTATACTAAGCAACACTTTGTATTTAGCGATATTATTAAAAAGTTCTCGTTAGCGGTGTTGGTTATTTTTGTGTTCAGTTACCTGCAAACTATTATTCAAACTTATGCTTCGGAGCGGGTAGCCCGCGATTTGCGGCAAAAGCTGGCTGATAAGATATCAAGACAAAGTAACGCCTTTATTGAAAAAGCCAACCCCTCCAAATTGCTTACCAATTTAACTGCTGATGTTGATTCCATAAAGCTGTTTGTATCGCAGGCATTGGTATCTATCGTGTCATCCTTATTTATCATCATTGGTGCAAGCATATTGCTGTTTACTATAAACTGGAAGCTTGCCCTTGCCGTGATCGCTATTATCCCGATCATAGGAGGTACATTTTTTTATGTGTTGAAGAATGTACGCGCGCTGTTTATAAAAAGCAGGGGAGTAATTGATCAGCTGAACAAGGTAATAAACGAAAGCATCCTGGGTGCAGCGCTCATCCGTGTTATCAACTCACAGCAACTGGAGTATAATAAGTTTTTGGAGGCCAATACCGAGGCTAAACGATACGGACTGAAGATATTAGGCTTTTTTGCCGGATTGATACCTATTGTAACCTTTACAGCCAACATGGCGGCGCTAACCATTTTAATGATGGGTGGGCATTTTGTGATCAATGGCAGCATGAGCCTGGGTAGTTTTGCTGCCTTTAACAGTTATCTGTCTTTACTCATATTCCCGATTTTTATATTAGGCTTTATGAGCAACCTTATTGCGCAGGCCTCGGCATCATTTACCCGTATCAGTGTAGTACTTGATGCACCAGATATGGTTGATGGCGGAACTTTAAAGGAAACATTACGAGGAGATGTGGAACTTAAGGATGTATCATTAGTTTACGGCCAAAAACCAGCACTTAAAAATGTGTCGTTTTCGGTAGCAGGAGGATCAAAAATTGCTATCATTGGTCCTACGGCCGCCGGTAAAACACAGTTGCTTTATTTGCTTACCAATCTCATCAATCCAACATCCGGTTATGTGCATTATGACGGGCGCAGTATTAACGATTATAACAGCGAATCGTTCCATAGTCAGGTGGGTTTTGTTTTTCAGGATAGTATCATTTTTAATATGAGTATTCGCGAAAACATCGCTTTTAGTGATACGGTTACCGATGAGTCATTGGAGAAAGCCATTGAAACAGCGGAACTGAGTGATTTTATAAATAACTTGCCTGATAAGCTGAATACCATAGTTTCCGAACGCGGATCAAGCCTTTCTGGCGGGCAAAAACAACGGATCATGCTGGCCAGGGCATTGGCGGTTAATCCCAAAGTTTTATTGCTGGATGATTTTACGGCCCGGGTTGATACCAATACCGAGAAAAAGATATTAAGCAATATCCAGAAAAATTATCCCGGATTAACGCTGATATCGGTTACCCAGAAAATAGCATCGGTGGAGCATTATGACCAGATCCTGTTGCTTACCCAGGGCGAAATTGTTGCCCGTGGTGTGCATGATGAACTGATGCAAAGCAGTCCGGATTATGTACAGATATTTAACTCGCAGCAAAGCACCAGTAATTACGAACATGGTGTTGCGCATTGAAAATAGATGTGCAAATATGCAGATGTGCGGATGTGCAGATTTCTGATGTGCGGATATGCAACTGTGCGGATATGCAGATTCTGTTAATTCTAAAATTCTAAAAATTCGAGTTTAGACAAAATTCACTAATTCACTAATTCAATAATTATATATGAATTACGATCTGAATAAGCTTAGCCAGGCACAGCAAAAGACCTCAACCCTGGCGGGGCTAAAAAAACTACTGCAACTAATAGCACATGAAAAAAAGGTGCTTTTGCTGGCGTTGTTAGCTATATTAACCAATTCTTCGCTCAACTTATTGGGCCCGCTGGTTATAGGGCATACCATTGATAAGTATGTGCAGCATAAGGATTATAGCGGGGTTATTCATAACGCCATTATACTGTTATGTATGTACCTGCTGGCTTTGTTTACCAGTTTTAGTCAAACCAAATTAATGGGTAGTGTGAGTCAGCGCATGCTGTTTACTTTGCGTAATTCCATATTCAATAAGTTGCAGCAACTGCCTGTGGGCTTTTTTAATCAGAATAAAGCCGGTGACCTGATATCGAGAGTAAACAATGATACCGACAAGTTGAACCAGTTTTTTTCACAATCGCTGATGCAGTTTATCGGGAACATATCCATTATGGTAGGCGCAGGCGTATTTTTGTTATTGATCAAGTTTGAATTAGGCGCGGCCACATTGGCGCCGGCTGTACTTATTTTGGTATTGACACTGGCCTTATCGCCCTGGATAAAGCGGAAAAATGCCAGGAACCTGAAAAGTGTAGGAGGGATGAGTGCAGAGATACAGGAAAGCCTGCATAATTTTAAGGTGATCATAGCCTTTAACCGCCGCGATTATTTTCGTAAGCGCTTTGAAACAGCTAATCGTGAAAATTACAAAACCGCGATCGGATCAGGTTTGGCGAACAATGTTTTTATACCTGTTTATGGCTTGTTTGCCAGTATTGCGCAATTGATTGTACTGGCCTTCGGTATTTATTTGATCACTATCGGGCAGTTTAGTATCGGGCTATTAGTAAGTTATTTATCATACTCCACCAACTTTTATAACCCTTTGAGGCAATTAGCCGCGTTATGGACAAACTTTCAGCTGGCTATGGCTGGCTGGGACAGAATATCACAAATATTATCCCTTGAAACCGATCTGCCCGTTATAGAAAATGGCATAACTGAGTCGAATGCCGCTTTGTTGGAATTCAGGAACGTTCATTTTGGTTATAACGAGGATCAGGAAATACTGCATAATGTTTGCTTTAAGCTGGAGCAAGGTAAAACCTATGCGCTGGTGGGGCCAACCGGTGGCGGTAAAACCACTACAGCATCATTGATTGCCCGCTTATATGACCCTTCTAAAGGATTGGTTATGCTGGATGGCAGGGATATCAGAACCTACAGCCCGGAAGAGCGTACTCAGAAAATAGGTTTTATTTTGCAAGAGCCGTTTTTATTTACCGGGACAGTTAAGGATAATATTTTATATGGTAACGATCTGTATAAGGATCATACCAATGAGCAACTGGAAAAAGTAATTATTGATGCAAACCTGGGTAGTTTGCTGGCTATTTTTGAAAGCGGATTGGAAACCCAGGTGCTTTCTTCTGGTGATAGCATCAGTCTTGGTCAAAAACAACTGATCGCTTTTATGCGGGCGGTATTGCGTAATCCGCAAATACTGATATTGGATGAAGCCACAGCCAATATTGATACCATAACCGAGCAGTTATTAAGTGATATACTGAACAAATTACCAGATACTACCACCAGAGTAATCATTGCTCATCGCCTCAATACCATTGAAAATGCCGATGAGATATTTTTTGTCAATTCAGGCGAAGTATCCCGTGCAGGTTCGCTTAACGATGCTATGGATATGTTGCTGCAGGGTAAGCGGGTGAGTTAAGGGAAATGGCAAATAGCGCTTTGATAATTGACTCACCCGGTCGTTGCTTCGCTCGACCACCCTCTCTGCGGCTTTGCCGCAAAGAGGGTAAAAAAAGAAAATCCCCTCTATGCCCGAAGCGTAGAGAGGGATGACAAGCGCAGCGACGTCGGGGTGAGTCGGCCGCCGATATACAAGCTTTCGCCGAATTTATTTTGAAAACTTTATTAAGCAAGTATTTTAGTTTTAAACCCGCTACAATAAGGGATCTTATAAAAATTAAAAAATGCCACCGCGAATGAAATAGTTGTTGTAACTACACTAAATAATTGCATAATTATTTTTACACTTGCAAATAAACTTTAACCAAATTATGCATAAGTATACCGGCGAGACACGCATTTTAGCGGCGACAGATTGTATCATTTTTGGATTCGACGGATTTAATATCAAATTATTGCTTGTACAGCGCGGGATTGAACCCGAAAAAAATAAATGGAGCCTGATGGGCGGCTTTATACAGCCATCGGAGTCACCGGATGATGCTGCTAACCGCATATTAGAATTACGTACCGGCCTTAAAAACGTGTACATGGAGCAATTTCATGTGTTTGGACATCCAGACCGCGACCCGGTGGAAAGAACCTTGTCTATAGCTTACTTCGCCCTTATCGATATTCATCAGTATGAAAAACAATTAAGCGAAGAATATCACCCGGAGTGGTTTTTATTGAATGAAATGCCCGAACTGATATTTGACCATACAGAAATGGTAAGGCTTGCCTTGCGTCAGTTGCGTTATAAGGCTGCCCTGCATCCGATCTTGTTTCAGTTACTGCCCGAAAAGTTCACCATTCCGCAATTGCAGGCGCTTTATGAAGGGGTTTATCAAACCAAATTTGACGACCGTAATTTTAGCCGTAAATTGTTATCAACAGGCCTGCTGGTAAAACTGCCCGAGAAGGATAAGCTATCATCAAAGAAAGGGGCTTTTTATTACAGGCTTGACCAGTCGCATTACGAACAGAACTTTGAATCGTTCCTGAATCTGGTACCTAATCCGGAGAAATTCTTTTAGTTAGGACAGCGCAGGTTTGACTATGTTTTTAGCGGCCAATAGTTGTTACATCTATGCAGAACAATAATTATAATAAAATGTGCAGTAAATTAAACTTTGCATAAATTTACTTTTATAAGCCGATATTAACCGTTCACTAAAGTGTTTTGCTATGGCCGTAGGAGTGTTGTATGTTGATGATGAAATAAATAACCTGAATAGTTTTAAAGCAGCCTTCAGACGCGATTTTAACATATATACGGCAAGCTCTGCTGCTGAAGGACGCAGGATACTGGATGCGAATGAGGTTGGAGTGATCATCACAGATCAGCGTATGCCTGTTACTACTGGTATTGAATTTCTGGAATCGGTTTTACAAACAAACCCGGATACAATCAGGATATTATTAACCGGGTTTTCGGATATCAATGCGGTTATTGATGCTATTAACCGTGGACAGGTTTATAAATACCTGGTAAAACCATGGCAAAATGATGAACTGCGGATCCATATCCAAAATGCCATTGAAGTTTATAATCTTCGGAAAGAAAATAAAGAACTCACCTATAAGTTGCAGATAGCAAACATGGAACTGGAAACGCTGGCTAAAGCTTTCCGGTAAAACCTGCTCACCCTTGCGGTATCGCCTTTTGGCCAATATTGTTTATAAAGATTATATTAGTTTATTGCTCGTATTTGGGGCTTTTTGGTCTTGAAATAAGGTTGAATTATGCCTGCTGTAAACGCTAACTGATGAAAAGGATCTTATTCATAACCTTTAATTTTGTTCTTTTTATTCAGTGTACCATAGCGCAGCAACGTCCCCAGTACACGCAGTACATTTTCAATAGCTATCTCTTAAATCCTGCTTTATCAGGGATTGAAAACTATACCGACGTAAAGACGGGCTACCGCAGCCAATGGACCGGACTGGAAGGCGCTCCGGTAACTGCTTATTTATCGGTAAATATGCCCATTGGCCAAAACTTTATACAGGGAGATGCTACCGCTTTTCCGGCCAGTGGAGGGCTTAATCCGGCCAGCAGGTTATATACCCAACAGTATCAGGCGGCAGAACCACATCATGGTGTTGGTTTAACAGTAGTTTCGGATAAAGCCGGCCCTTTTACACAAACAAACATTGACGCGACTTATGCCTATCACCTGGGCCTGACAAGCAAACTGAACCTGGCGGTTGGTGTATCGGCCGGTTTTAGCCATAATGTGCTAAACTTATCAGCAATTACTACCGCCGATCCTTCAGATCCTATATTCAATAGCCTGAATAATAACCAATGGAAACCCGATTTGGGAATAGGTATTTGGGCCTACGCTTCCGATTATTTTATTGGCGTTTCGGCCCAGCAGATTTTACCGCAGAATTTGTATGTAACCAGCAAAGCAAATCAATATCAGAACAAAACTGTACCAAATTATTTTTTAACAGGGGGAATAAAGGTTTTTCTGTCGGATGAGTTGGCGTTTATTCCATCCGTTATGCTGAAGTATATCAGTCCTCTGCCCACAACGTATGATATTAACATGAAATTATCTTTTGCTGATAAACTTTGGATAGGCGGCTCATACCGTCATAACGATTCCTATGCAGGGTTGGTAGGGCTTAATCTTAGTTCATTTGTCAATATTGGATACTCTTATGACGTTACCACATCATCATTGAACACTGTAAGTAATGGTACACATGAAATTGTAATAGGTATACTGCTCAACAATCGCTACAAGGTAAGTAGCGGCCAGCATACGTTTTAGCCCCCCAGCCCCCTGAAGGGGGAGTAAATGTGCAGGTTTTAAATGTGCAAATATGCAGATGCTAATAAAAAATGTCGGTTTAATAAAATCGGGCTTTTCGTTATTTCATTTGCACATCTGAAATCCGCATATCTGCACATCAAAAGCGGGGGTTATAGTTCTCTTCTCAATCTGGCAACCGGGATGTTCATTTGTTCGCGGTACTTGGCAACGGTGCGGCGGGCAATATTGTAGCCGGCATCTTTCAGGATATCGGTTAGTTTTTCATCAGCTAACGGGTGGCGTTTGTCTTCCTTTCCTATATGCTCTTCCAGTATCTTTTTTACTTCCTTGTTGGATACTTCTTCACCGCTCTCGGTTTGGATAGCTTCGGAGAAGAATGATTTGAGCAGGAAGGTGCCAAATTCAGTTTGTACATATTTGGAGTTGGCCACGCGGGATACTGTCGAGATATCCATGTTTATCCTGTCGGCAATATCCTTCAGGATCATAGGTTTAAGGTTTTTGTCGTCGCCTGTTAAAAAGAACTCATATTGGTACTGCATAATGGCATTCATGGTTTTGAGCAAAGTTTGCTGGCGCTGTTTAATAGCGTCAATGAACCATTTGGCCGAATCTAGCTTTTGCTTTACAAACTGTACCGCTTCTTTGAGTTTTTTATCTTTCTGGGCTGCCTTATCATAATGCTGAAACATTTCCTGGTAAGAGCGGCTTACCCTAAGTTCGGGCGCGTTTTTGGAGTTGAGTGTGAGTATAAGTACGCCATCGTTGTTGGTAATATGAAAATCGGGGATCACCTGCATCTGCTTGGTGTTGATTTCGTTGGAATCGCCTGGTTTGGGATTAAGCTTTAGTATTTCGTTCACTACGCCGCGCAATTCGTCGGAGTTCATGTTCAACGATTTCTCCAGCTTATCGTAATGTTTACGGGTAAATTCGTCAAGGTATTGTTCAACAACAATGATAGCTTTCGCGATGATCGGATCATTAGGGTCTTTTTTACGCAATTGTATCAACAGGCATTCCTGCAGACTTCGTGCACCCACGCCGGCAGGGTCAAACCCTTGTATCACCTTTAGCATATCCTCTACCTCTTCATCCTCGGCCATTACATTTTGCGAAAATGCCAGATCGTCCGTAAGCGACATGATGGGGCGGCGCAGATAGCCGTCGTCATCCAAACTGCCAATAATTTGTTGCCCGATCTTAAAATCCTTATCACTTAACGGCAAAAGATCGAGCTGTAATTGCAAGCTTTCAAAAAATGAATTTTGTACCGCTATCGGGATCTCTTTGCGCTCATCTTCATCATCGCCATTCTGATCGTATCGCGATCCATAATCATTCACGCTGTCATCCTGCAGGTAATCATCAATATTAAACTCATCCATTTCGCCCTTCTCTTCATCGTTATTATAGGATTCTTCATCCGGGTCACGATCTGGATATTGCTCCTCTGGTTCGTTTAAATTGGTTAAGCTCAGATCTTCAAGCGCGGGATTCTCTTCCAGTTCCTCTTTTATCCGGGTATCCAATGAAACTGTAGGAACCTGCAGCAATTTTATAAATTGTATTTGCTGCGGGGAGAGTTTTTGTAAGAGTTTTTGTTGAAGATTCTGTTTAAGCATAATTAAGATGAGCCCAAAAATACATCAATTACCGTTAACTTTAAAATATCTTATGCCCAATGGACGCTGGTATTAAATATTAAAAAATATAATTTGTTTGAAAAGCATTAAAATTTATTCGTTACTTTAGTTAAAACTAAAACCTATTTATTCCGTTACCTGAACTAATTATTAACTAAAATCTATCATTATTATGGCAATAATCAAAGAGTTTAAGGAGTTCGCTATGCGTGGCAACGTTGTTGACCTGGCAGTGGGCGTTATCATCGGTGCTGCTTTTGGTAAAATAGTTACCTCATTGGTAAATGATGTAATTATGCCGCCAATTGGCTACGTAACCGGTGGTATTGATTTTAAAAACTTAAAAGTGCTTTTAAAACCAGCTGACCCTGCAAATAAAGTAGCAGAGGTTGCTATCAACTACGGTAATTTCATCAATACCGTGATCGAGTTCCTGATTGTTGCTTTTTGTATTTTTATGGTAGTAAAAGCTATCAATTCATTGAAGAAACCAGAAGAGGCAGCTCCTGTTGCTGATCCTGCACCAACAAAAGAAGAAACATTGCTTACTGAGATTCGAGACTTATTAGCTAAAAAAGCGTAATCTGGTGCGTGGAGCGGGTTTTGAGGTGCGGGAACTGGAATGTCTTGAACACGAACCTCGCTCCGCGTCACTGGTAACTGGTCATTGATCTTTTGGCAATTTTGTATCAGTTAAAATAATATAATCTGCCAGGGTTTTAAATTTTGCCCAATCCGGGTTGTCAAAATTGTCTCCGCTATAGGAGGCTATGGTTAACACCCTTGCTTTCGGCGCATACTTTTTGAGTTGAGCCACGGCTCCAAGCTTTTCTTCGCTGTGAAAACCGCCATTAAGTTGTAATACCTTAAAGCCGCTATGGATTTTAAGAAACTGTGCTATTGACCAGGCCATGGTTGCATCCCACAGGTTTTGCGATTGGTAGATCTGCATACCGGCCATCGCTTCGTGTCCACCCATGATCTTAACAAACTTATCATAGTAAGCCCCGGTAGCGGTATCAATAGGGAGGGGAGCCAGGTAGCTTTTGGCCTGAGCGCTCAGTTGCTGCAGGCTGGCAAGACCATTTCTTGTAACCATGTTGGTATAACGCGAAGGCGCATTAGCGGCCATAACCGGTAAATGATTAAGCCTGGCCAGTTCAACCATCGGCCGGTAATCTTTATAATTTGGCCAGGCGCGGGCATCGGTTAACAGGTTTTTTTCACGGATAAGACCACTGAGATATTCGTTTAACACCAACTGGCAATCGGTTTGAAACATCTCCATGGAAAGCGCTGCCTGATTAGGATATTTTTCTACTAAACCTTTAAATAAGGTAAATTCCAGAAAATGGGCGGTTGAATCATTATGCTCTTCGCCAAAAAACAGTACATCAATTTTGTTGCTTTGGTCAATAATATTCTTAATTGTGACCAGTTTTTGCTCAGTCGTGCTGTATATTTTGTAATGAGATGGCGATATATCCTGCCCTAAAACAATTGATGGTAAACCTATTAGGAGCAGGATTAGTAATGATTTCATATTACAGTTTTAAAGTGCTTAATTTACAGTAAGAAACATAGAGCAACAAATAAGAAAAATAGTATTTGAAATGTTTTGAAAAATTACTACATTTGCGCTCTTGTTTTTAAAAAGATCGAACAGAATAAAAATATATAGTCATGAAAAGAACTTTCCAGCCTTCTCAAAGAAAAAGAAGAAACAAACACGGTTTCCGTGAGCGCATGTCAACTGCTAACGGTAGAAGAATATTAGCAGCCAGAAGAGCTAAAGGCAGAAAAAGATTAACAGTTTCTGACGAAGGTCGTCATAAAGCATAAACCTGGTTGCTTGGTCCTTTCATAAGGGGACATGGACCGTTTATATGCTCAAACTCCGGTTCAATTATGGCAACTATGTATACTTTTAAAAAAGAAGAACGATTATGTAACAAAAGGCTTATAGATAAGCTTTTTCATAACGGTTCTTCTTTTTTGTGTTATCCCTTCAAAGCTTCGTGGCTAATTAATTCCGAACCACAGCAATTCCCGGCCCAGGTTTTATTTTCGGTTTCCAAAAAGCGTTATAAGCATGCTGTCGACCGTAATTTAATAAAAAGGTGCATGCGTGAGTCGTACCGGTTGCATAAGCAGCAATGCCTTTATAATACGCTCACGGCTGCCAATAAAACTATTGTGTTGTCGGTAGGGTATATCGGGAAAGAAATTGTTCCTTACAGCGTTATTGAAAAAAAAATGCTGAAGATGCTTAGCCAGCTTGCCGAGCAACTAACAGCTGCAAATAATATCCCGGTGAAGTGATATGAACGCAGTGATCAATATATTGAAGGCAACTGTAGGCGGCATTTTTATATTGCTGATCAAAATATATCAATATTTTATTTCTCCGCTCACAGGCGCCTCCTGCAGGTATACGCCAACCTGTTCGCAATATGGTGTGGAAGCCATCAAAAAGCATGGAGCCTTTAAAGGCGGGTGGTTAACCATAAAACGCATTGCCAGCTGCCACCCCTGGGGAGGGCACGGCCACGATCCGGTACCCTGAGTTTGAGTAGTGAGTAGTGAGTAGTGAGTAGTGAGTAGTGAGTTTGAAAAAGTGACAAGCAATTTAATCAAATTCTGAAAATTCTTAAATCCTGAAAATTCTGATTCAGACAAACGATGAGTGTTATTTTACAAATTGAAACCGCAAACACTTCGTGTTCAGTAGCCCTGGCTATTGATGGTAAAGTTGTGGCATTTAAACAGATTAACGAACGTAACATACATGCAGAGGTGATCACTTTGTTTATTGATGAACTGGTGGCCACGGCAAATTTAACTTATACTGATCTTGATGCTATTGCCGTGAGTAGCGGTCCGGGGTCATATACCGGTCTGCGGATCGGGGTTTCAACAGCTAAAGGGTTGTGTTTTGCCCTGGATAAGCCGCTTATCGCCATTGAAACATTGGAGGCTATGGCCTATGGGGTTATTTACGGCAATGATTTTACAATTGATCCTGATACACTTTTATGCCCCATGATTGATGCCCGGCGCATGGAGGTTTATTGTTCCTTGTTTAATGTTCATGGTCAAAAAATACGACCAACTTCGGCAGATATTATAGACGAGCATAGTTTTACCGAAGAACTCAACCAGAACAAGATCCTGTTTTTTGGCGATGGTGCTGATAAGTGCGAGGCCACATTAGGCGCAAATCCGAACGCGCAATTTTTACCGGGCTTTGTTAACTCGGCAACTTTTCTTACTCAAAAGGCTGTCGAAAAGTTCGACAAAAAAGAATTTGAAGATGTGGCTTATTTTGAGCCTTATTACCTCAAAGATTTTATAGCCGGAAAGAAAGCTTTATAAATAGGATAGCTACCTAATATCTAAACTCCTTTATTGGTACTGGTTTTAAACAGGCGGCCAAACAGGCGCCCAAAAAAGCCTTTTTCGCCCATGGGGATAATGCTGGCATTCATGGGATGTTCAATTACGCGCCCAAATTTCAGGGTGAATCCTAAATAAAAATCACCCCCTGAATAATTACCCACCTGGTTTATTTGTGAATTGTTATGTACGGCCGCTAATGCCAATCTGCCGGTATTGGTCAATCTTTCGGTACCTATATAAAATTCGGTATTGGGCGATTTGATCATGAGCTGCGTGCCGATATTGAAAAAATGCATATCGTCATAGCTCGTGGTAAGCGTAGCCGTAAAAATACCTCTGTAATTAAAATGGTTAACCAGCGCTCCTTTAAAATCCGGATAGAATAACGCTTTGGAGGCTATAAGCGTAGGTGAGTATTTCCAGGTATTACCATAACCTATCCAATAACTTTTGGTCGCGCTTAGTTCTGCAAGGCCGTTTATGGCAGTGGTGAGCGGTTTAACTGTTTTGTGATTATCATCCTGCAAAATTTTATGCACCCGGTCATAAAGTGTATCTGCAAAGTGCTGGGATCCCAAATTATTGATCACACCGCTGTTATTAAAATCATAAGTTGTTGATCTGTTGCTCCAGTGAATAAAACCCAGATCTTTAATGTTGCCTTGTATGGTTATCCGGTCATCAGTAATATACGATGCACCTAAACTAATAGCAGCGCCGGGGTTGCGGAGGTTTGGCAGGTAATCACGGGAATCCCGTTGCCCGGGAATGTAGTTGGCGTAATAGCGGCCGCTTAAAGCCAATACGGCGCTCGGATTATTCAGATTAGTACGGTCAAAAGTAATTTGTGAGTGGTTGATGTTAAATTCCTGGTATTGGATGCCCAGCAGGGCGCTTATTTTAAAACCAAGCGCTATCTTTTTATTAATGCGCTCGCGGTACGAAAAACCTATCTGGTGATAAGCCTGGTACCGGTAATTATCATTAAATATATTGCTGTAATTATCGTTCGGGAAGTTCCGGGTGCCGTTTAACAGGGCGAATGATTCATCTGAAAAAAGCCCCCGCGCCTCTGCTTTTATTTGTGCCGAAAAGCCGATCTCTACATCGCCCTTAAAACTCGTGAATAGCTTAAACATAATGGCGTAGGCATTTATATTGGCGTTAAAATGGTTGTATTTGCCCCGGCCAATTTGTAAATTATCGGTATAGTATTGTGAATTGCTGCCAAATATCTTGTTTTTAAAAGTACGCTGCGCGTTACCGGTTAAGTATGTATTTACATTAAAACCGGGGATAAAAAAGTTAAAAGCATATTGCCGGCTGGAGTCGGGGATGAATGATCGTTGTGAAGGATTCTCAAAAGAATCATACAGAGTGCCGGTATTGTATTGCGAAAATTGCTGTGCAGAAGCTGATAAAGAGAAAAATAGTATACCAAAAACAATTAATAGTTTATTTTTATTCATACGATAATTTGCCGACTTTCTGTTTAGTAATGGTTTATTTTAAGCCACAGGGAAATATTTCCATAAACTATAGGGAAATATTGCAGGTTCGATAGGCCCTTTTAACGGGAATTGTTAACGTATGGTTGTGTGTTTTTTTATTTAATTTGAGTAGTGGTGGTGTCTGTATTATTCAGGCGCATACAGAGGTTGGTATAGAAGTTTTTATCCGAAGCGCTAAACTGATAGGCTGCGGCATAAAAGCTTTTCCAGCCGGGGCTGGAGTTTTCAAAAGCATCATAAAAAGCATCTTTCAGATCGCGTTTGAATATAGATTGTGAGTTTTTGAAATTGATAAAAAAAGCAACATTGCTTCTTTCGGCCAGCAGATTGTCAAACTGGTTGTACTGATCGGTTTTACTGATAAACTTGCGGTTATAGTAGGTGTCTGAATAGCTGGTAAGTTCGGAGGAAGTAGCTGCCAACACCAGGTAATTATCAATGATCATAAAGTAAGGCTTCCTGAAAATGCTGAATGCATCGCCTAATAAATAAAACGGAACTTTATCATAATTGAACTGCCCGATATTATCATTGGTCATGGTGCTGATGTTCATTAGGATGGGTCTCAGTTTTGAACCGTCCTTAACAGAAACAATGGCGTATTTTTCCTGGTAACGGGTAGTAACCACGGCAAATTCGTTACTCAGTAAGTGCTCGAACTCTGGTTTTAAAAGAACACCGGTTTCTGCCTTTATTTTATTGAAGAGCTGGTCCTTCTCTTTACCTATACCTGCTTGAATATGCCACTGTGAAAGCCCGGCAGAAAATTTGGCAGGATCAGATATAGCGAAGTTAATGGTATAAGCTGTAGTGGACGGGAAAATCTCCTTTAGGTGATTCACCACCGGCTGCTGATCGGCAAATAAATTTAAATAACTGGCTGTGTGATTGTGTTGTATGGTGGTAAAACCGCTAAACATCAAGGCATCGTTTTTGAAGTTTAAAGTCAGGGCCGCTAAAGCAGGCAATAGCTTAAAGCTCTTAAAAATGTCGGTGTTCTTGTTTTTAAATATCTGGTCGAACAGAGGGGTAAGCTGACTGTAGTTAATATAAAGGTTAGCCAGGGAGTTGGCGTTTTGCTGTTCGGGCAGTGGAATAAAAACGTTTTTGCTTTTATCGTCCCTATATAAAATGCTTTGATCTATCAGCTCTTTTGAAAAGCTGCCGGCAAAAATATTATTCTCTTTTTGGGTGATATAAAAGTGTTTATTGATGGCCTTAACCAATACATCATAAGTTGTTCCAATTGTATTATGTACCGGGCTAACGGATAAGCCACTATTGGGTTGTGTATTTAAGGCAGTAAAGGCATCTGTTTTAAAATCATTAGTGGTGGGTATGGTGATGAGCAGGTTGATATCGTTACCGCTGGATGGATGTACCGAGATAAATACATTTTGCCCGTCGAAAAAGCGCTCCAATTGTGGTGAAGAGATCAATAACTTACGCAGGGTATCCAGATCGGCCAGTTTATCTTTACCCATAACGGCGCTGAGTAGTTGGTTGCCCTTAAAAATGTCGTAAAACCCTTTTTCGCTGTTAAATTCAAATACGGCGGTAGCATTATCAGGTATGGTATGCATTACCTGGCCGGTACGCACGCCTGGCGGACTTAAGTTTTTAAAGTAAACAACTGTTATAGCTATAGCAGCGGCAAGTAAAATTAAGGTGATAACTATCAGACGTTTCATAGCGGATTGCTTTACAAAGATAGAATTTTACCCTGCGGCATTAAAGTAATACTTTCAATTGGTTAACTTAGCTTTTTATATCTGCATGAACAAACAAATAATTATTACAGCTTCGGTTTTTGGCATGCTGGCCGTTGTTACAGGAGCCTTTGGAGCGCATGGGTTAAAAGGGCGCTTATCAGCTGCCGACCTGGAGGTATGGCACACCGCTGTACAATACAATTTTTACCATGTATTCGCATTGCTTTTCCTGTCGACTTTTGCCAGGTTTAAAAATAGCCAGATAACCCTGGCCTATTACTTTTTTAGCTTTGGCATCTTGTTCTTTTCCGGTTCATTGTACCTGTTATCATGCCGCAGTTTGCTGGGCTGGGATTGGCTGATAGCGCTTGGCCCAATTACACCGCTTGGCGGCTTACTGTTTATTTTAGGTTGGCTAATGCTGGCGATCGCTGCTTTTCGCAGTAAATAGTGAGTTGTGAGTTGTGAGTTGTGAGTTGTGAGTAAAAATGCCTGGCAATTTAGGGTTTAGAGTTTAGGATTTAGCATTTAGAGTTTAGGATTTACATGATATTGGAATTTGCTGAAATTGAACATACCGATCGTAAAACGCTTTTTGCAGAAGTGATTTTACCGCTGGCAATTTCAAAAAATTATACTTACAGGGTTCCATATGAGCAAAATGACGCCATCGCTATAGGCAAAAGGGTGGTGGTACAGTTTGGTAAAAGCAAGCTATATACGGCCATTGTTAAAGAGATAAGCACCCTTGCGCCTGAAAAGTATGAGGCGAAATACATTATTGAGATCCTGGATGATCAACCGGTTGTAACCCCTCATCAACTCAACTTCTGGCAATGGCTGGCCGACTATTATATGTGTAATATTGGTGAGGTGATGAATGCCGCCCTGCCCGCTGCGCTTAAACTGGCCAGCGAAACCCGTATTGTGCTCAACAAAGAGTATGATATTGACCGATCAACCCTGCACGATAAAGAGTTTCTGATTGTAGAAGCGCTGGATATCCAGCCGGAGCTTACTGTAAGCGATATTGCCAAATTGCTTGGGCAAAAAACGGTAATGCCTATCCTGAAGCTGATGTTTGAGAAAAATATCATCCATATATCCGAAGAAGTAAGTGAACGTTATAAACCCCGTAAGCGTACTTTTATTACGCTAAACCCGGTTTATAATCACCCCGATAATTTGCGTGAGCTTTTCCCGATACTGGAGAAACGCGCTCCCAAACAGGCCGATGCACTGCTGGCTTATATCAAACTGGCAAGGCATCAGAAAGCTATTACCAAAAACGAGCTGATAGAAGAAAGCGGCGCCGGCGAATCGAGCATTAAATCGCTTATAGAAAAAGAGATCCTGATAGCCGAAGAAAAAAATGTTAGTCGCCTGCATTTTGAGGAGGATGAGGAACTGGCCAGCAATTTTGAACTAAGCGAACAACAAGCCGAAGTATTGCAAAGTGTGCGTACACAATTCCAGGAAAAGGATGTGGTGTTACTGCATGGGGTAACCTCATCAGGCAAAACGCAAATTTACATCAGGCTGATAGAAGAAATGATGCGTAGCGAACGGCAGGTACTTTACCTGTTGCCCGAAATTGCGCTTACTACCCATATTATTGAAAGGCTGCGCCTATATTTTGGCGCCGACATTGGTGTTTATCATTCCCGGTTTAATGATAACGAAAGGGTAGAGGTTTGGCAGAAGGTGCTCAACAATGATTACAAGGTGATCCTGGGAGCACGGTCGTCGGTATTTTTGCCTTTTAATGACCTCGGCCTTATTGTGGTTGACGAAGAGCATGAAACCTCCTATAAACAGTTTGACCCTGCGCCACGTTACAACGCTCGTGATGCTGCCATTTTTCTGGCTAACACGCACAAGGGAAAGGTATTGCTGGGTTCCGCTACACCTTCGTTTGAGAGCTATTTTAATGCCCGTACGCATAAATATGGTTTTGCCGAACTCACCGAACGGTATGGAGGTGTACAATTGCCTGATGTGCAGGTGGTGAGCATTAGTCATGAAACCAAGCAGAAAACTATCCAATCGCATTTTACCAGCGTGTTGATGGAAGGGATCAACCAGGCCTTGATCAATAAGGAGCAGGTGATCCTGTTTCAGAACCGGCGTGGTTACGCGCCGGTGCTCATGTGTAAAATATGTGCCTACACACCCAAATGTATTAATTGCGATGTGAGTTTGACCTATCATAAAAGCAGTGGTAAGCTGCATTGTCATTACTGTGGCTATAAGGAAGATTCACCATCTGTTTGTCCAGCCTGCGGCTCAACGCATTTGGAATACAAAGGTTTTGGTACAGAGAAGATAGAAGATGAATTGAGCCTCCTGCTTCCCGATGCACGCATTGCCCGTATGGATCTGGATACCACCCGTGCCCGCAATTCGCTGCAAACCATACTGAACAACCTGGAAGAGAAAAAGATAGATATACTGGTAGGTACCCAAATGGTAGCTAAAGGTCTGGATTTTGCCGATGTTACGCTCATTGGGATCATCAATGCAGATAGTATGCTCAAATTTCCGGATTACCGGGCCAACGAACGGAGTTTCCAGATGCTGGCACAGGTGAGCGGCCGGGCCGGGCGAAGGGGCAAGCAAGGAAAAGTGGTGATACAAACTTACGATCCTAATCACCGGGTTATCAAACAGGTGATCGCCAATGATTATAATGATCTGTATTTTACAGAAATGGAGGAGCGCAAAAGTTTCAAATATCCACCGTTCTACCGCATCATCAACCTGGATATTAAACATAAGGATCCTGATGTGTTGTACAACCAGGCCAATTATCTGGGTAATGAATTGCGCAGGCATTTTGGAGAACGGGTAATAGGTCCTGAATCGCCGTTAATCAGCCGTATCCGTAATTATTATATCAAATCAATCATGCTCAAATTTGAGCGGGATGGCATTTCCATAGTTAAGGCCAAGGCCATATTGCGGGATGTGATCATCCAGTTTCAAACTACTAAACTAAGCAAGGGAAGTATTATTCAGCCCGATGTTGATCCCTATTGACACGATTACGGGATTGAGAAGGATTTACAGGACTTGTTGATTATTTAGAGGGTGACTTTGAGGGGTTACCAATCTTTTGTTATACATACGTTTAAAATCAAGGCTTAGTCCTCCAAAGTTTATCAGGAGGCCATCGGCTAAATTATATGCTTCTAAGTAATTTATAGTTTGAGTTTTATGAAGGTCGGCAATAGTTTCAACGGCTTTTAATTCTAACATTACACATTCTTCAACGAAGAAATCTACTCTTCTGTTGCCTATTAGTTCATCCCGATAAAATATGGACATTTCTTTTTCCCTTTCAAAAGATAGTCCTGCCATCTTCATTTCAATAGCTAAGGCTCTTTGATAAATAACCTCCTGGAATCCGCAACCTAAAGTTTTGTGAACCTGCATAGCGCAACCGATAATTTTGTGCGTTATATTATTGACTTCTTCTTTTGATCTGAGTATCATAAATTATTTAAGGATGCCGGTATAGATTATGCATATAAATTTAGAGATAAATCTCAAATATCATCCATAAGGTACAATTCTTTAAACTTCATCATGCGAGAAAATTGTTTAAAAATTGTTAAGGTTTGTCAATGAAGTGTTTAATGGTGCCTTGTCCTGTAATTCTTTCTAATCATTAAATCGTGTAAAAATTCCTGCTAACTTTGCCGTATAAATGGCTTATAAGTATATTGATAATTACCGCGAAAAAGGCGCCCGGAAACGATTGGTTGACATCCTGCGAAAAAAAGGTATCCAGGATGAAGAGGTGTTGCTGGCCATAAGCAAAGTACCGCGGCACTACTTTTTTGATGAAACTTTCTGGAACCAGGCCTACAGCGATATCGCTTTTCCGATAGGCGAGGGACAAACTATATCACAGCCCTATACCGTTGCATACCAAACCGAATTGCTGCACATTCGCAAAGGTGATAAAGTACTGGAGATAGGCACAGGCTCAGGTTATCAAACCTGTATACTCATGGAGCTTGGCGCCAAAGTTTATACCATTGAGCGCCAGGAAAAATTGTACGAGCGCACCCGGTTTATCCTGCCCGAAAAAATGGGTTACAAACCTAACTTTTTTTGCGGTGACGGCTCCATTGGTATAGCCAAACACGCACCTTATGATAAGATCATCGTAACAGCCGGTGCACCTACGGTACCCGATGTACTGCTGAAACAACTTAAAATAGGCGGCATTTTGGTGATTCCTGTTGGCGACGAGGAAACCCAAAAAATGGTAACCGTACTCAAAGTTGCCGAACATGATTACGAAAAGATTGTACTCGATACCTTCAGATTTGTGCCATTGGTGGGGGATAAGGCCTGGTAGATGTGCAGGTGTGCGGATTTCAGATGTGCAGATGATTTTGGTAGATGTGCGGATGTGCAGATTTCAGATGTGCAAATGAAAAGCCCGACTTTAACCAAGCCGGGCTTTTCATTTTATAAAAATCATCTGCACATCTGAAATCCGCACACCTGCACATTCAAAAGAGGGTCTACCTTTTCAGCGCCCGGTCCATTTCAACTTTAGTGTCGCGCTCTTTTAAGGTTTCGCGTTTGTCAAATGTCTTTTTACCCTGGGCCAGGCCGATCTCCAGTTTGGCAAAACCGCGCTCGCTGATGAACAGGGCCAATGGTACAATGGTCAGGCCTTTTTCTTCACCGCGGGTCAGGAGTTTTTTGAGCTCTTTTTTGGTAAGTAACAGCACACGATCGCGTTTAGCCTCGTGGTTGTAGAATGACCCGTATGAATATTCAGATATATGCAGGTTGCGTACAAATAGCTGATTGTTGATAAAGGTGCAAAAAGCATCGTTAATATTAGCCTTACCTTCCCGTATCGACTTTATTTCGGTGCCTAATAATTGAATGCCTGCCACGTATTTATCCAGTATGTGGTATTCAAAATAAGCCTTCTTGTTTTTTATATATATTTTATCCTGGGTAGTCATGTTTTTCCTTTCGGTGAGGTACAAATTTACGTAAAATTTCCGCCCCCTCTAAATCTCCCCCGGTTGGGGAGACTTTATTTTCAAAGCCCTCCCTTTTGGGGAGGGTTGGGTGGGGCTCTGGTTACCGGCTCGGCTTTACCACCAGTACCGGCACATTAACCATGTGTCTTACCGAGTTTACAGTTGTACCAAAAATAAGGTCTTTGAGCGCTTTGTGACCATGAGACCCCATCACAATAAAATCAACGCCTTCTTCATTTACTATCTTAGCGATAGCACTTGCCGGGTTACCATAACCAATTTGCGCCTGCGCCTTATAGCCCAGGTTTTCCATCGCGGTTACATACTGGTTCAGGTTGTCAACGTCGCTTTGCGTTTCACTATCCATTACCTGTTTACCATAGTAGCGTGCCCCGGCAGTTTCTACTACGTGTATCAGCGTGTAATTGGCCCGTTTACCACCCTGCATAATGGCATGCCGCAGGCAGTCGTTATCATTTTTTGAAAAATCTATAGTTATGGCTATGTGTTTATAGGTAATGGCATCAAGCTCGGTAATGGCGCTGGCAATGCCATGCGGAATATAAACCGGTTGATCTTTATGCTTGTACAGCATCGGTCTGAAAAATACATATACCAGCAGCGCAGCTACACCAATTACGATGGGAAAAACGAGGGAATAGATCCAGATAGAGGAGGATGGGTACTCTTTTATCCAGTCGAATAATTGCTCGTACACCAGTTTTGCATTCAAGGCAACAATAAGGAGAGCGCAAGCCCAGGCTAGTACTTTTACCTTAAAGCGGATGGCAAATTTGCCCATTCGTTTCTTGTCGGATGTAAAGTGGATAAGTGGGATAACCGCAAAACCCAACTGCAGGCTCAGTACTACCTGGCTTAATATGATCAGGCTGCCTAACCCAGCCTCGCCAAAATAAATAATGGTAAAAACAGCAGGCACAATAGCCAGCACACGGGTAAGCAAACGGCGCAGCCAGGGCTCAATACGCAGGTTAATATGGCCTTCCATAATAATTTGCCCGGCAAGGGTACCTGTAATGGTTGAGCTTTGACCGGAGGCGATCAAGGCGATGGCAAAAAGCACAGGGGCAACACGGCCGAAAATATGTTCCAGCAATTTATAAGCATCCTGTATCTCGGCAACTTTAAAATAACCGTTCTTATAAAACGCGGTAGCTGCCAATATCAGTATAGCCGCGTTCACCAAAAAGGCCAGGTTAAGCGCTATAACAGTATCGAAAAGATTGAATTTAATGGCCGATTTAATACCCGCGTCTGTACGGGTGATCTGCCGGGTTTGCACCAGCGAGGAGTGAAGGTACAAGTTATGCGGCATCACCGTAGCGCCAATAATACCAATAGCAATGTATAACGATTCGCCGCTTAAATTACCTGGAGCAAAACCTTTGGCAATTTCAACTACGCTGGGGTTCACAATAAACATCTCTATTAAAAAAGATAGACCTACAATAAATATCATCGATATGATAAAGCCCTCCAGCTTGCGCATGCCCTTATTCATTAAATACAGCATGAGGATGGTATCGGTAATAGTAAGCGATACGCCCCATATCAGGGGCAGGTTAAACAGCAGTTTTAAGCCGATAGCCATACCGATTATCTCGGCCAGGTCGCAGGCTATAATGGCTATTTGCGCCAGTATGTATAGCCAGAAGTTAACAAAGCGGGGATAGGCGTTTTTGGATGCCTGCGCCAGATCGAGCCCGCGAACGATCCCCAGCCGTGCACTGAGCGATTGCAGGAGTAGTGCTATCAGGTTGGACGCGAACAACACCCATATCAGTTTATAGCCAAACGCGCTGCCGCCGGCAATGTCGGTTGCCCAGTTACCCGGATCCATATAACCCACGCTTACCAGATAGGCGGGTCCCAGGAAGGCCATTATTTTACGCCAGCCCGTTTTGTTTTCGGTTGTAACCGAACTATGTACGTCTCCTAATGATTGATTATGGTTATCGGTCATAAAGCTATCAGTAAATTGTTGGCCGCTTCGCGGCTGATGTGTATTTCTTTTTTATTCTCCATTTGTATGATCATGGAATGGTCAAACTCCACAATTTCTATAATGGATATTCTTTTCCCGAGGGTAAGCTGTTGTTTTTCCAGGTATTGTAAAAACGACGAGCTGTGGTCGCGTACACCGGATATGGTGCCGCTGTCGTTTACGCTTAATGCAGATACGGGCGTCAGCTCCGAAGCGGTAAACCGGCCATTACAATCAGGAATGGGTTCGCCATGCGGGTCGTGCTGCGGATAATCCATAAATTCATCAAGCCGGTCAATTAATTCTACCGATGATATATGCTCCATCTCTTCGGCCATATCATGTACCTGGTCCCACTTAAACTTTAATTTCTCTACCAAAAAATACTCCCAAAGCCGATGTTTGCGGATAATGTTAATGGCTATTTTTTCGCCCGATGGGGTAAGGCTTACGCCCTGGTACCGGGTATAGTTGATCAGCGTCTTATCGGCCAGCTTTTTCAGCATATCCGTTACCGACGAGGCCTTGGTATTTAATGACGAGGCGATTTGATTGGTGCTCACATTCTCGGCATCCATTGACAGGTGATAGATGGATTTTAAATAGTTTTCCTCGGCTAACGTATTCATTTATACAAATCTAATAAAAAATTTAGACTTATCTAAATTATGAAAATCGTGGGAAATATATTTTTGCTGAATTACTTTTAAGAGAAATATAATTTTGTGAACAGAGGAAAACTGTATATTTGCGTACATTATTGTAACCTAATGGCTGCGGAATTAGATAAAATCGATCTTCAAATACTTAAGATATTACAGGAAAACGGAAGAATAACCAACCTTCAACTTTCAAACGAAATAGGGCTTTCGCCAGCCCCAACCCTGGAGCGTGTGCGCAAGCTGGAAAATGCCGAGTACATTAAGAGCTATCATGCCCTGGTTGATGAGGAAAAACTGGGCCTGGGGATCAAAACCTTTATACAGATATCTCTTGATTTTCATCAGAAAAATACCATTCAAACATTTTTGGATGAGATCAAGCACATTAAAGAGGTAACGGAGTGCCACCACGTAACCGGCCAGTGCGACTTTTTGCTGAAAGTTTATGTGCGCGACATTAAATCATACGAACAACTGATCATGGAAAAGATAAGCCGTATTACGGTAGTAAAAACTTTCCAAACCATGATGATCATGTCGACCAGCAAAAAGGAACCTATTGTGCCGCTTGAATATTGATGTGCAGGTATGCAGATTTCAGATGTGCAAATGAGCTTCAATTAAGCTGATTTGCACATTTTTGTTTAGGTATATTCTTTTTATATAATATTACTGGTTGTTTTTCATCTGCATATCTGCACATCTGAAATCTGCACATCTAACTGATCTGCCAGTTTATCTCTTGTTTACCTTCTCTTCTTAATATCTCGTTGGTTTTTGAAAATGGTTTGCTGCCGAAAAAGCCACGGTCGGCAGAGAAAGGTGAGGGGTGGGGCGATTTCAGGATAAAATGCTTCTTCTCGTCTATCAGCGCTGCTTTTGATTGCGCAAAGGCTCCCCAGAGTATAAATACAATGCCTTCTTTTTTGTCGGATATAGTTTTGATCACCTCGTCGGTAAATTCTTCCCAGCCCTGCTTTTGATGCGAACCCGGACTGCCGGCCCTAACCGTTAAAGTAGCGTTCAATAATAATACCCCTTGTTTGGCCCAGTCTTCCAGGTTGCCATGGTTGGGTACTTTAAAGCCGGGAATATCGGTTTGCAGTTCTTTATAAATATTGCTGAGCGAACGGGGGATAGCAATGCCTTTTTGCACCGAAAACGAAAGCCCGTGGGCCTGGTGCGCACCATGATATGGGTCCTGACCCAGTATCACCACTTTTACATCATCAAAATGGGTGGTGTTAAAGGCATTGAAAATTTCGCTGTTTTTGGGGTAAACCGCTTGGCCTGCTGCCTTTTCATTTTGTAAAAAATCCTTTAGTTTTATCATATAGTCTTTCCCAAACTCGTCTTTCAGAACTTCCATCCAGGAGGGGTCTAATGCATTTGCCATAAATATTGATATAATGTTGATTAAGCGTACAAATTAACGGATATTTGTACTCAATATATAGTATCATAAATTATGTCAAATATTGTTAGGCTAATTATAGCCTGTGTACTGTTCGGTGCGGCGGTTGCGCTTTGTGCCTTCGGATTTTGGGGCTGGGGAATTTTAGTTTTGTTTTTAGGCGGTATTGTGCTATTGAGTTTCTTTTTTAACGAGAACATGATCATATCACAGTTTTACCTGCGTAAAGAAAATTCAGAAAAAGCCGAGGCCTGGTTAATGAAGATCACTGATTATGAAAAACAGCTGCATAAAAACCAGCATGGCTATTATAACTTACTGATTGGTTTGGTTGAATCGCGTAAGGCACCTATGAAGTCGGAAAAATACTTTAAAAAAGCGCTTCAGCTGGGTATGAAAATGTCGCACAATACGGCTTTAGCTAAATTGAGCCTGGCAGGTATCTCCATGGCTAAACGTAATAAGCGCGAAGCGCAAATGTATCTTTCAGAAGCTGCCAAGGACGATAAGAATAAATTACTGGCCGAGCAGATCAAAATGATGAAAGGGCAAATGGCTCAGATGGATAAACAACAGGTAGTAAGGGGCGGATATCGCCAGTTTTGATCGGGAAAGAAAATAAAAAGGAATAAAATAAAAAAGGGACGCGAAAGCATCCCTTTTTTATTTCTCGTCGATAGCGCTGAAATAATCGGCAGTAGCAGAATGGTTCTGGTAAGGCGATACTACACGGTCGCTATAAGAATAGTCGCTTTCTTCGCTCGGGTTGGCCACTTCGACCATCTTTAATAAACTCCTGATGAACGATAAGTTGAAGTTACTTCTGTTCAGTTTGATCAGGTATTCGTTCTCGGTGATCTCCAAAATTGAATTGGTCATGACTTTTTTTAATAGTTGTTTATTGCAAGTATAATCAACATAATTAAACACAAAGTACTGTTTGCTTTAAGCTTTTATTAATAAATTGTTATTAAATTACTGATACAGAGTTGGGTATCGAAGTAGCCCGGATAATGGCCCTGTTAAGGTGTTAACTGGGGTAAAAATAGCATAAAAAGAAATACAAATCGGAGAGTTTTCGTTTTTATTTTTATATATGGACACTTGTCAGCATCTCCTGTGGCTTATATCTTGATATCTTAACCGTAGTTGGTGTTATTACCGTACCGCACTTTTTATTAATGCTGGTTACGATAAGCCACAGGACTGATGCCTGTTTCTTTTCTGAAAAGCCTGGAGAAGTAAGGGGGATTTTCAAATCCAAGCTGATAGGCGATCTGCGCCACAGTAAGATCGGCCCCAATTAACAGGTTTTTTGCTTCTGTGATCAGGTAACTGTGAATGTGGTCAATTGCTGACCTTCCTGTTTCCTGCCTAAGTAAGTCGCTGAGATAATGAGGCGACATTTTTAGCTGGGCTGCAATAGCTGTAACAGTTGGCAAACCATTGGTTTGTAATGCACCATTCTCAAAATACTGCCGGATGGCTTTATTAAATTTGGAAATTACCTTGCCCGTCAGCTCGGTCCTGTTCAGAAACTGACGTTTATAAAACCGTTGTGAATATTTGAGGATAGCTTCAATATGACCTAAAATGATCTCCTTGGTATACTCATCCTGATTATTATTATATTCAGTCTCGATCTTGCGGAATAGTTCCCACATAATTTCTTCCTCGCGAGGCGAAATATGGAGGGCCTCATTGGTTTCGTAATCAAAAAAACTATATTTTTTGATGGTCTGATGCAACGGTTCCCCATTCAGGAAATCACGGTGAAACATGATCGTAAACCCACTACCTTCCAGTTTAATGTTTTTAAGTTCAACAATCTGACCTGGTTTAATATAGATCATGGAACCTCCATTGTGATCGTATTTGGTACGGCCGTAATAAAGACTGCCGGATATGACTTTCTTAAACGCGATAATATAAAAGTCGGTTGTATATTCATTGTTAGGGATACCGCAGGTAGTTGGGCATGTATCTATACATGTAATCAGGCTAAGTAAGGGGCTTTCCGACATCGGCCACCCTCTGGCTTTATGCAGTTCGCTTAAACTTTTAAAATGCTTCATTTTAATAAGGATACAGCATCCGGCTGATAGGATACTGTATCGTTTTTTAATTTAACTGATCAATGACCGTGTGCTGCTGCTGCAACTTCTTTCCATGATTCCCAAACTGCCAGCCGGTCTGCATAAACCTGTTGTACTCTGGGTAAGGCGACTTTTCCTAAAAATAAACGCAATGGCGGCTGATCGCTATCCACCAATTTTAAAATAGCCGGTACTGTTGCTTCGGGGTAGCCAACCATTTCAGGGGTAAAATAGCCATTGAATGTTTCCTTAAGGCCGTTATATACGGCAAGAGATTGAGTTTTAACGGCCGAATCTCCGCTCCAGTCTGTGCCAAAGGCATTGGGTTCAACAAGGCTTACGTTAATGCCGAATCCTCTTACCTCCGCAGCAAGGCTTTCGCTTAATCCTTCAACCGCCCATTTAGAGGCGATGTAAATACTTATGATAGGTGCGCCTGTGTGACCTGCCAAACTTGAAACTTGTACGATATGTCCATGACCCTGATCCCGCATAACCGGGATAATCGCCTGAGTCATCCACAACAAGCCGAACACATTGGTTTCGAACTGATCCCTGGCTTCCTGTTCAGTCGCCTCTTCAATGGCACCAAACAGACCATAACCAGCGTTATTGATCAAAACATCGATGCCTCCAAAATGTTCGTTAGCTTGCTTAACGGCGGCAAAACATTGTTCGCGGTCATTTACATTTAATTGAACGGGCAATACAGCGTCTCCATAAATGGTTACCAGATCCTTTAATGAATCAGTGTTTCGTGCGGTTGCGATTACTTTATCACCACGTTTTAAAAATGCTTCGGCCCATATTTTACCAAGCCCCCTGGATGCGCCTGTTATTAAAATTACTTTAGATTTCATATCAATTATTTTATGATACAAAATTACCGGTGGCGGGTATCGGTGAGTTATACATATCGCTGAATATCGGATACATATTTTTCCAGTATGGGATTCTGGGGCTTTATATCATATCAATGGAGATTGATCCAGTAAAAAGCCGCCCTGCTTCAACCGAGCGTCAGCGGTATCATTACATTGATGAGTATACGATTTCTTGCTTGTTTTATTTAAAAAGCAATGCAGGTAAACCTACACCTATAGCTACCCCATAAGCCAGATCGGCCAAAAAAAGCGTAATATGTTAAATACATAAATAGGCCCGATTTACAAAAAACGGGCCCATGCTTATTAAAAAGGTGGTGTAAAAGTTGGAGGTGTTTTGGCAGCAATTCTGGTTTACATTACTGTTGTGCGATAATTAATCCCAAATGCCATTCTGCGCTGTAAATATTACCGGCTGACCGCCAGTTACCATAATGGTATGTTCGTGCTGTGCAACAAAACCACCTTTATTACCGCGTAGCGTCCAGCCATCGGCTTGGGTATCGGCAATTGTTGACCGTGTTGAAATGAATGTCTCTATCGCTACTACCGAATTCTTTTTGAAACGCGTAGTGTTGTACCTGTCGCTGTAATTAGCTATCTCGTGGGGTTCTTCGTGCAAACTGCGACCAACACCATGCCCGGTCAGGTTTTTTATTACTGTGTAGCCAACTTTTTTGGCTTCAGTCTCAATCAACCTGCCTATCTCCGATATTCTGACACCACCTTTAATGTTGCTGATCGCCTTTCTCAATATCTCTTTTGATGCTTCTACCAGCCTGCCATGGCCGTGGATATCTTCGCCTAATACAAACGAGCCGCCATTGTCGGCCCAATAGCCATTTAATTCTGCCGATACATCAATATTTACCAGATCGCCTTCTTTTAGGATTTTATCCACTGATGGTATGCCATGCGCAGCTTCCTCATTAATACTGATACATGTATGCCCAGGGAAACCATAGGTTAGCATAGGTGCAGAACGGGCGCCCATCTGTGCCAGCAATTCGCCGCCATACTCATCAAGTTCCTTTGTTGAAATGCCAGGTTTAGCAAACTTACGCATCTTTTTAAGCGTAATGGCAACTGCATTACTTGCCTGCTGCATGCCAATTTTTTCGTCTTCGGTAGTTATAGACATTGTTAAGCTTTTATCCGTAACAAAAATAACAATTAATACATTCTACACCGTTTGCCAAACGTCAGTTTATGAAAATAACGTTCCCGGCAATTTTGTTCAGCTTTTCCTGCTATTTAAGCAACCTTCCACTCACATAAAGAGATCCATTCCTTCAATTTGATCAGAATAAGCAAAAAGGGGAGAAATTTTTTTAATAAAATTTGCGAAACCAGTCGGTTGCGTATATATTTGCAACCAGTTGGTTTCTTATTTAAATAAATAATTATGAAAAGTAAAATTCTATTTGTTTTATGCTTGCTAACCGGTTTGATGTTTATTAACGCTGGCCTGGATAAATTTTTTCACTACATACCGATGCCAAAGGAAATGCCCGAGAAAATGGTAAAGGCAGGAAAGGCATTTATGGAAATTGGCTGGCTTATGCCACTTGTGGGTGCCATGGAGATCCTTGGCGGTTTGTTGTTGATAATCCCCAGAACCAGGCCTCTTGGCGCTATAGTTCTTGTACCTGTTTTAACTGGCATTATGCTGGCCAACATCAGTATGGCTCCATCTGGTTTGCCTATGGTATTTGCGTTGATCGCCATTATTCTTTGGGTAATTATTGACAACCGGGAAAAGTACCTGCCCATGATCAGGAAATAATTTTGGTTACAGGGCTTAATCATTATAATTCGAGCCAGTATAAAAAACACTTCAATGAGACGAGATATTTTTCAAGCCATAGCCGATCCGACACGCAGGGCGATCATCGCTTTAATAGCCATACAGGCAATGACACCTAATGCTATTGCCGAGCATTTTGATACTACACGGCAGGCAATTTCAAAACATCTAAGAGTTTTAACTGAATGCGAACTGGTGAAACAAGAGCACCAGGGCCGGGAAATTTATTATCAATTAGAGATTGACAAAATGAAAGAGGTGGACAAATGGCTGGAACAATTCCGGCAGATTTGGGAAACCCGTTTTCATCAGCTCGACGAACTTTTATCAACTATTAAAAATAAAAAATAATGAATCATAATTTGTACTTCGACTTTATTGCAGACAAGGTAAAAAATACATTAACAATCAGGCGTGAATTTTTAGCCGACCGGCAATTGATTTGGGACTGTTACACCAAGAGCGAATTGCTTGACCGCTGGTTTGCCCCCAAACCATTAACCACCAGGACAAAATCAATGGATTTTCGTGAAGGAGGACATTGGCACTATGCTATGGTAGAACCAAACGGCACAGAATACTGGGGTTATACAGAATATGTAAAAATAAAGCCGATTGACTACTATACATCTTTAGATGCTTTCAGTAATGCAGAAGGTGAAATAAACAAAGACTTGCCGCGTGCAGAATGGCTGGTAACTTTTACCGACAAAGAAGAAAACGCTTTAGTAGAAACTATCGTTACCTATAAATCACTTTCAGATTTGGAGCAGGTTATCCAAATGGGTATGGAACAAGGCATGATAGCGACACTGGAAAAACTGGACGAATTATTATTGGTTTTAAAAAAATAAAAGAATTGAGTCGTCTGCAAGTATACATGTGTCACGTGTGTATTTGCAGATAGTAATTTAAAGACTTTTGTCTACTCAAGACTTTTCACAAAAGCCCCTGATTTATTTAAAGTTCCACCAGACTAATGTTTTAGGCGGGTCTCCTAAAGTATAAGGCTCCCCGATACGCGGAACATTTACCTGGATGCCCAGCTTTTTGGCAGCGGGCAGAAGCTTTTCTATAGGTTCGTTCCAGGGATGATCTGCCTCCACAAACTTGGCCCAGTGGATAGGTTGTAGCAAATGGGCATTCAGGTCGACAGCAGCCTGGGCAGCTTGCCCGAGCCACAGATGCGTCCAAGGCCAGTTTGGACTGTATTGTCCGCATTCCAGCAGCGCAAGGTCAAATGGACCGTATTGCTGACCTATTTGTTTAAAGTGTGGTCCATAGCCACTATCGCCACTGTAAAACAGCCGGTAACTACCTGCCTGTATCACGTACGATGCCCAAAGTGTTTTATTTTCTTTGCTATACGAACGGTTGCTGCGGTGCTGTGCCGGGGTAGCAGTGATCCGGAGGTCACCAGGCAGAATGGCCGACTGGTTCCAATTCAGTTCGATGATCTTTTTAGGATCAAATCCCCAGTATATCAGATCGGAACCAACACCCAGCGGCACTACCGCCAGTTTAATATGGCCTTTTAGTTTTTTTATGGTGCGATAATCCAGGTGATCATAGTGGTCATGCGAAATGATCAGCACATCAATCGGCGGCATATCCTCTGCATGATAATGTTTGGTGCCCGGAAATGCCGTGATCAATCCAGGTACCGGTCCGGCATGATTACTGAAAATAGGATCGATAAGTATGTTATTCTGCCTGGTTTTGATGAGTAAAGAGGAATGCCCGAACCAAACGATAGTAGGTGCAGGAGCAGGCAGTGCCTTTAAATCAGTTTTAACCCATGGCAGTGCATGAGAGGGTCTGATGGTTTTAGGGCGACGGTGTAGCATCATACGTAGCCGGCTGCGCTTGACTGTAGAGTCGGAACGTTCGGCCAGATTTTCGAAACTGCCATTTTTGTAATTCGACACAGTATCCAACCGGGCAAGCGCTTCGCCCTTCGGATCTTTCCCCAGTGACCTTACCATACCACAGCCTGTTGCTTCTATAAGCAGCAGCACAGCCAGTCCCATCCGCAAACACCAGTGTTTCATACCCTGAAAATAACGGTTAAGGTTTGCCTATTGTTTCGTCAGTGATGGAATCAGGTATAGCGATAGTGGTATTAGCCCGGCCATCGCAAGTCGGATATTTGCGTAAGTGAAGGGAAAATTATCTTTAATTTAGCAGTGAATCCCTGAAAAATTTATCATAAAGTATACAAATAGTATTTAAAGAATTATGGGGGATATGAAGCCAATTATTACCTTACCGGATGGTGATAGCAGGAATGTTCGAAAGGCAGAATCAGGAAACACATTAAAAAGAGCAATTAAGTTTTGTAGATGCCATATAAAAGAAGCGCGGCGACAATCAAGAAACCGATAGTTGACATCATAATTTTGATTAATGCGATGTGATGATTTTTTTAACACAATACCGGGCTAATATAGTATTTTTTGACATCGCTTGTTTAAATGAGCAATCCCGGCACCCATAACATGTTTCGTCCCCTTGGAGGCGAACATGTTATGTTTTCATATTGCAAACGAGTATTTTAATATGGGACTAAAGTTTTTCAGGCTGCTAAAGAAAATCCAATAGCAAGACTACGTGCCGAATAGCCTAAGGTAATGGAGTCAATTAGTTCCTCTGCACAGTAAGCAGGATGCTTGTGGTAGCAGGAAGAAGATTTTGCTCATGTTAAACTAAAAAATACAAAGAATTAGCAGCGAATTGTTAACAAGGGTTTTACGATAGCGGGGATAGGGTACAAACAAAAAAGAAACGCAAGTAATGCGTCTCTTTTTTTGTTTGTTACTGAACAGAGAATATGTGTCTCTCTACATTTTCTTTAAAGATCCAAAATGGGTACTCTTACGTCCGCCATAGGTTTCTGTTGTTGCTACAGCTTTGCCACTGTTCATCAAAACTAAGTTGCCATCATCCTGAAGGATGTAATATATAGACTTAGAGCCGGTAAGATCCATGCCTTGCCAATAAAAATTAGCAGCCCATACCATGCGGTTATATGAAAAAACAAGCATATTCCCATCAGCTGCCATGATTACTTTGGTTCCTCCGTCTGGACCATATTTATTAGTGGCCCACAATGCTTCTCCGGTTGAACGCTTAATTAATACCAAATTGCCGTCTCCACCTGCCAGAACCAACGCGTATTGCCCGTTCTTGGACAGAATAGTTTCTCCTCGTGATAACATGGTTGTATTAGGATACCATATAGCATCAACGGGATCATTAACTATAGTTATTTGACTATCTGCTATATGTTTTTCAACAGCGGCCTTAACCAGTGCCTTCTTAGCAGGATCAGCTATAAAATTATAAAGAAAAAGCGCTTTTCCTATACCAATCAACGCGGCATTAGTGGCGTTAACGCTCTGCTGCCAGCTTGCAAGATTGATGGTTTCGCTTGAATTTCCGTCTTTGTCAATTGATACGCTTCTGCCCGAATTCGTTCCCCCATAATACTTAGCAGTGTATTGTTTATCGCGCGTTTCTGTTGTAATTTGAGTTACTTCTTCAGTACTTTTATCAGCATTTATATTAATACCAATAACTTTAGCTAAACTAAAACCCAACCCTGCTTTAACATCTGATGTTTTTTTTGTATAATCACTTTCGGTTATTATAGTACCGCTATAATTAAACCTTAAACGCCCTCCTATGCTTATATCTAATAATACATGTGTGCCATATCTTTTTACTAAGTCATCCGCACTCATGCTGGCTACATTGTTTACAAATTCAGGTGTTAAATATTGCATCAGCAGATCCATAGTTACATCACCGGTAAATGCTATTTTTTTTACCCTTTGAACTTCTTCAAAAGTTGCATATGAATATCTGTTTGAATAGGTGGTTTTGTTTTCATCAGAGCTGTTTTTGCTCAAACTACCACTAAAAAATGGTTGCTTCTCCTCTGTTGGCGAAGCTCCTTCAATTTTAGCAGGACCTGGTTTTGGGTTGCTGTTTGCATCAAGATCAAATGATGTTTTTTTAGTAACATCTTTCAAATAATCATACGCTGTAACTCCGCTGTAATAATTTTCTGAACCTTCTGTTGCCGTGCTTACGTTAATTCTATTAAGATAATCTTTCTCAAACCTTGTCATGTCAAAAATTGGTGCATCAGATATGCTGGAAACATCAAGCATATTATCGGTAATATCTATTCCATAGCCTAATACATCCCACTTGCCGTCTCCTTGAGATAATGGTTTAAGTTTTCCTCCATTAACAGTTGTATTGCTGTTTGAAGGTACAAGGTCATCGCGTTTGCATGACCAAAGCGTAGTAATAATAAAGAGAAAAAATACTGTTTTTTTCATGTGATAAATAATGTTAATGAATAATATTCCGCGAAAGTACATAATAATCTTATTTGTGATGTATTTTATAGGGTTTATAATTATTTTGACTTATTTGTGAAGGAAAAATATTATTGATAATAATTCATGATGGTGTTTTAATCTTCATCTGTGCTTAGGGTCAAAAAAAAGAGACGCATTACATGCGTCTCTTCAAAAAGATCAAGTTGATCCTGAAATCCTTAAATCAAGGTTCAGAATTATTCAAACCAGGCCATTACCACTTCTTTGGTCGGCATGGTAATATCCAGTTTTAGTTTTTTGCGCATACCGCCCAGGTCGTTGAAAACTTTGTTGGGGTTGCCCGCTTTGAGCTCTTCAACGGTGTTGAAGCCCATTTTATTCAGTACGGGTACCCATTCGGCGGGTACACCTATATTTACAAAATCTTCGGCTGTGGCTACTTTGGCCTTTTTCTCGGGGCGCATCTGCGGGAAGAACAATACTTCCTGTATGGTGCTTTGGTTGGTCATCAGCATCACCAAACGGTCGATACCGATACCCAGGCCCGATGTTGGCGGCATACCATATTCCAGGGCGCGTAAAAAGTCGTCGTCCATGGCCATTGCTTCGTCGTCGCCTCTACCTGCCAGTATCAATTGCTCCTCCAAACGTTCACGCTGATCGATAGGGTCGTTTAATTCCGAGTAGGCATTCGCTATCTCCTTGCCGTTCACAAATAGCTCAAAACGCTCCACAAGGCCATCCTTGCTGCGGTGTTTTTTTGCCAGTGGGGTCATTTCGATAGGGTAGTCGGTAATATAGGTTGGCTGGATCAGGTTGGCCTCCACTTTAGCGCTGAAGATCTCGTCGATCAGTTTTCCTTTACCCATGGTTGGGTTAACTTCTATTTTGAGCTCGGCGCAGGTTTGGCGCAAAGCGGCTTCGTCCATAGCCGATACATCGATACCCGTATATTTCAGGATAGAATCATACATCGACAGTTTTTCATACGGGCCTGCAAAGTTGATCTCATTATTGCCCACCTGTACCACCGGGATACCATGCACCGCTTTGGCAACTGTTTCCAGGCATTCTTCAACCATTTTCATCATCCATATATAGTCTTTATAGGCTACATAGATCTCCATGGCGGTAAACTCCGGGTTGTGGGTGCGGTCCATGCCCTCGTTACGGAACATTTTACCAAACTCATACACACCATCAAAACCGGCTACGATCAAACGTTTCAGGTACAGTTCGTTGGCGATACGCAAAAACAGGGGCATATCCAGCGTGTTATGGTGCGTAGCAAACGGCCTCGCCGCCGCACCGCCATGCACAGGCTGCAGGATAGGGGTTTCCACTTCCATCCAGCCCTGGGTATTAAAATAACCGCGCATAGCGCTGATCACTTTGGAGCGATTAATAAAAATATTTTTGTATTCGGGGTTAACGGTTAAATCCACATAGCGCTGGCGGTAACGCAGCTCCGGATCGGTAAAACCATCATGGATGGTGCCGTCATCTTCGCGTTTTACAACCGGCAGTGGTTTTAATGATTTAGAAAGCACGATCAGCTCACGAACGTGAACCGATATTTCGCCGGTCTGGGTTAAAAATACATAACCTTTAACACCTACGTAATCGCCAATGTCCAGCAGTTTTTTGAATACGGTATTGTAAAGGGTTTTATCCTCATCCGGACAAATATCATCGCGCTTAATATAGATCTGTACGCGACCGGTTGAATCCTGGACCTCGGCAAATGACGCGCTACCCATAATACGGCGGGTCATGATACGACCGGCAATTACTACATTTTGGTAGGCCTCGGGTTTGTCCTTAAAGTTATCGGTAATGTCCTGTGCCCAGGCGTTAACATCAAAAGCTTCGGCAGGGTATGGGTTAATACCCAATTCCCTTAATTGTTGTAAAGATTGGCGGCGTATAATTTCCTGTTCGGATAGTGCAATACTCATGCTATAAACGGTATTTTAAATAATTTGCAAAAATAGCGTTTTTAATGAGTTTGGGCGTGAGTTTTTTTAGAAGGGGTGGAAGGGAGAGAAATTAACTCACCCGATCTGCGCTTCGCTGGATCACTCTCTTCGCCTGCGGCGGAAAGAGGAGTGAATTTGCGCATTTTCCCCGGCGCGTCATTGGGGGAGGAACGACGTGGCAATCCCCGATATGCAGAGTGTCTCTGTGAGTGGGGGATTGCCACGCTACGCAATGACGCATGGAGAGGCGCGGCGAGCGTAGCCATGCCCTGGGGGAGTCGGCACCGCGCGATAGTTTAAATTCAGCAATCAGGACTTGAGACTTAAAACTTCGGACTTATTTTCGTATCTTCGTATATACAGCAGCCCGGTTCTCTTTTATCAGAGTACCGGGCTGTTTGGTTAAGAGAAAAACAAGACCAAAAACCGATCGATTTATATTTTATGTATTGTAAATAAATTGTTTAACACTTTTTAAAGTTTTAAAAACTGCTCAAAATCGCGTTGGAATTTGTTAAAAAGTGTTAAAATCGATGGTTATGAACGATTTTTAAGCTGATTCTGGCCTGTTTTCGATGAGAAAAGTGTTAAAATTATTGCTTTAAAAAGTTTTTGAACTTCGTACTTTAACATTTTGAAACCTAATACAAATGATGATGAGAAAATTAACTTCGGTATTCCTGTTTTTGACAATAGCGGCGGGCAGGGCGTTTAGCCAGGGTGCTACCGATCTGTATGATCCGGGTACCAAACCGCAGCTGGTATCCAAACAATTTTCCTTTACCGAAGGGCCTGCTGTAGATAAACAGGGCAATATATTCTTTACCGATCAACCCAATAACAAGATCTGGAAGTATGATACCGACGGTAAGCTGTCGGTTTTTCTGGATAGTGCAGGTCGTTCCAACGGGATGTATTTTGATAAAAAAGGCAACCTCATCAGCTGTGCCGATGCTAAGGATGAGCTATGGTCCATCAGTCCCAAAGGTAAAGTTACAGTGTTGCTAAAGGATTATGAAGGGCATCTGTTTAATGGTCCTAATGATGTCTGGATCCATCCTAATGGCGGTATTTATATCACGGACCCGTATTATCAGCGTGATTACTGGACCCGCAAAAAGCCCGATCTGGACGGTCAGAAATTATATTACCTGGCTAAAGGCAAACATAAAGCTGTTATTGTGGACGATAAATTTGTGCGCCCAAATGGTATTGTAGGTACACCTGATGGCAAAATATTGTATGTAGCTGATATCGGCGATAATAAGATCTATAAGTATGACATCAATAAAGATGGCTCTCTAAGCAATCGTACCCTGTTTTTTGCCCAGGGATCCGATGGTATGGCTATCGACGAGCGCGGAAACATTTACTTATGCGGTAAAGGAGTTACCATTGTAAACCCCCAGGGCGAAAAAATAGGGCATATTGATATTGATGAACCATGGTCGGCCAATGTATGCTTCGGCGGCAAAAACAGGGATATCCTGTTTATTACCGCTTCAAAAGCAGTGTATACCATGCAGATGAAAGTAAAAGGGTTTGATTAAAATGCTTGTTGTTCTATAAAATCGGCGATCTGTTGCTGCTCATCAGATGTAAGCAGGTCGCCGGTATATTTCCATTGTTGAGGCATGGGCTCTATTACCATACTGCCCAGGTAATCAGGATTAGCCTCATCGGGTAGGGCAGGCGCGCCTTCATCTATCTCCAGGTTCTCGGTAAACAAGGTCGATTCGTTATCGATAGTAGTTTTATAGATCTTGTAAGTGCCGGTGTTTGTAAGATCGGGCCGTAGTATAGGTTCAATAATAATGTTTCTTGAACTGCCGTCTGCATGTTTTAAAATGAGGGTAGCCGGATTTTTCATAGGACAGGTTATTTGTTAATAAATACAGCAGCTTGTAGCGTTTGTTTGCCCGGAGCAAAAATGTATAGAAACAAGAAGCGCCCCTGATGGGCAGGGGCGCGTTCTAACCAATTATAAACCTAAATTATGAGAAGAGTTGCAAGGGAGGAGTCGAACCATCGTTTGCTGCCTGTCAGCTCCTTACAAATAACTATGGCACAAATATACAAAGTCTGTTTAATATTGCAATAGTTTCAATGATAATATTTAGGTGTTAACAATTTGTTAATCATACAACACTTAGGATATGATATTAATAATATAATTAAGTGTGGTTTTTACAGTTAAGTATTGAATATCAATTAGATTTATCATGTAACATATGTTAATAATTACTCCTGAAATGATGAGAATTTGTAAATTATGAGGGTATTTACTGTCAGGCTTGCAAATTAAATTGCTTTTCGCTGACAAAAAAGATCAAAAAACCGAAACATTTCTTTGCAAAGGCCGTACGCCGGGACACTTCAGGCAGATACAAAAAGCTGTCCCAAATAGGAACAGCCTTCTGAACTTTTATTTGATCGTATTAATTATTGCTTTGGAGCAGCATTAGCCGCATCGGCAGCTTTTTTCTGATCATGTTTTGCTTTTTTGGCAACTTTTAGATCGGCGAATGCCTTTTGTTGATCGGCGGTTAAAATGGTATTCAATTTTTGATCTGTTTGGGCCTGTATCGCTTTGTGAGCGGCTTTGTTTGCTTTTTTATTAGTCTTATGTGCTTTTAAACTATCTACGCGTGTGGCCTCGGTTAAAAATAAGGCATTCACCTGCTTGGTTTGACTGGCAGTAAGTTTTAGTTTCTTTTGCAGGTTTTCTGTTTTATGCGCAGCCTTTTGGGCAGGTGTTTTAGCGGTTTGTTGCTGGGCATTGGCCAATACGTTTAAGCCGGTTACCAATGTTATGATTATAATTAATTTTTTCATTATCTTTTTATTGATGGTTTGCTTGATATGACAAACGAGGGCTCATTTGGTTTAATAAACATAAAATGAATGTAATTAACAGAAAGTTAACACAAAAAACTCAAATTTATAGTTAAACCAAAACGTCATATTAAAGTCAAAACATCTGTAATTCATGATCCTGCGCAACTGATCATCTATGAAAAAGACCATAAAGTACCTTTGTTGCATTACGTTACTGATTTTGGGGACAGTAGTGCTTTCCTCATTTTTTATTGTGCGCAACCCTTATTTGCCCTTCAAGTGGCGGTTTCCGTACCGGCAACAGGGTTTAACAGAGCGGCAGGCGGCAGCCCATTTACTGAGCAGGTTTACCTATGGAGCTACCCCCGGCGAAATTGACGAATTAGTAAAATCAGGTCTGGAAAACTGGTTTAAGCAGCAAATGGATGCCGATCTTCCGGATGATTCTCTTAACCGCCTGTTAGCGCCGTATGATGCCCTTAAATTGAGTAATACGCAAGTAGTTACTGAGTTTCCAAAAAACGCGCAGGTACTCCGAATGGCTATAAATGCCGGGGTAGTAAATAAGGATTCGGTAAAAACTGACCAAAAAGCCTACAAAGATGTGCTGCAAAATTATATGCAGCAAAATGGGATGAAGCCAGAGCAGGAGCTTTTTCGGCAGTTTATCAACCAAAAGATATTACGTGCCGCTTACACCAATAACCAATTACAGGAGGTAATGACGAGCTTTTGGTTTAACCATTTTAATGTATCTATCACCAAAAACGATTGCGCGCAATTTATACCAGCCTATGAGCGGGATGTGATCCGTCCTAATGCCCTGGGTAAATTCAATGATATTTTGCTGGCTACGGCCAAATCACCGGCCATGCTGTATTACCTCGATAATTTTACCAGTTCGGCTGCTAACATGGATAAGCCGGCTGCAAAAAGACTCATCCGCGCCGCGCAACTGCAAAATATGTCTGGCCAAATGGTGGATAGCGGAAGGCGTGTTGCTTTGGTTAATAAATTACAAAAGGCAAAAAGTACACAAGGGTTAAATGAAAATTATGCCCGTGAGGTAATGGAATTGCATACGCTTGGTGTTGATGGAGGGTATACCCAACAGGATGTAACCCAGGCGGCCAAAGTATTAACCGGCTGGACAATATATCCAATGGGCCAATACGGTAAGCTGGGTAAAAACATCATGGATAAAATAGGGGCCGATCGTTTGGAAAAGCGGGGCTTTGTTCGGGATAGCGATTTCCTGTTCAACGATAACCGGCATGATAAAACGGAGAAGGTGGTTTTAGGTAAACATTTTGGTCCGGATGATGGATATCAGGAAGGGGTACAGTTATTGTCCATGCTGGCGCATAGTCCGGCTACGGCAAAGTTTATCAGTCGTAAAATAGCAGTGCGTTTTGTAAGCGACAACCCACCACAGAGCCTGATCAATAAGATGGCCAAAACATTCATGGATAAGGATGGCGATATCAAACAGGTGCTCATTACCATGGTAAGCGCGCCCGAATTCTGGAATTCATCGGCCTTGCGCGAAAAGACAAAATCGCCGTTTGAGCTCGCTATCGGCTCAGTACGCAGTTTGCACGCCAGCATTGCACAGCCTTATCAGTTATACAATTGGATCAATAAAATGGGCGAGAAGGTGTATTATTACCAGGCCCCAACCGGTTTTCCGGATAAGGGACAGTATTGGATCAATACGGGTGCTTTACTTAACCGCATGAATTTTGGCCTGGCGCTGGCAGCCGGGCGTATACCAGGTGTAAAGATAGATCTGGCCGCGCTAAACAACCATCATGAGCCCGAAAGCGCACAAGCCGCATTGGAAATCTACAGCAAACTGATCATGCCGGAACGTAAACTCGACGAAACCATCAAACGGCTTACACCATTGCTTACCGACCCTAACCTGGCACAACGGGTTGACGAAGCAAGCTCCAACAAGCTTTATGTAAAAGAAGGGCAGCCTGCCAGCATGACCATGACCGCTCCCGTGAAGATGATGGCCGATAATAAATTGGCTGCTCAAGGTAAGCGGCCAAATAATGTAATAGCTATGCAAAAACCGGGAGGCAACAATTCCATGCTGGGGCAGGTAGTGGGTGTGATCATCGGTTCACCAGAATATCAACGACGTTAATTTATAAAAGCATACGATCATGGTATCAAGAAGAGGATTTTTAAAATCGGGCGGCTTAGCCTTATTGGGTGTAGGTTTAATGGGTGGCATTCCCGGCTTTTTGGCCGAAGCCGCCGCGAGCGAAAAGATCATATCGCCCTATAAAAAACGTAAAACGCTGATCTGCATATTCCAAAGAGGGGCGATGGATGGCCTGATGGCGGTGACACCGTTTACCGACCAATATTTAAAAGACGCCCGGCCAACATTGTTTATGTCGGCAGCGAAAACGGGTAATAGCTCCCCGCTTATTGATCTGGACGGCAGGTTTGGCTTGCACCCTTCCATGAAAGCTTTTGAACCTTTGTTTCGCGAAAAACGATTGGGCATAGTGCAGGGCATTGGGTCGCCAAACAATACCCGTTCGCATTTTGACGCACAGGATTATATGGAATCGGGTACGCCTTTCAATAAAGGTACCTCAAGCGGCTGGCTCAACCGGGCGGTTGGCTTACTGGGACATGATGCCATGACGCCATTTACCGCGGTGAGCATGACATCGGCTATGCCGCGGTCTTTTTATGGTGATAATCCTTCCGTATCCATCAGCAATCTCCAGGATTTCGCCATCCAGATGCGCGGTAATCCCATGGGCGCCAATATGGCCGCCAAAAGCTTTGAAGATCTGTATGATCAAACTTCATCCAGCCTGCTAAAACAAACTGGTAAAGAAAGCTTTGAGGCGGTTAAAATGCTGCAAAAAACAAATATTAAAAACTATACACCGGCCAACAACGCGGTATATCCAAATTCGGCACTGGGTAATTCGTTAAAGCAAATTGCCCAATTGGTTAAAATGGATGTGGGATTGGAGGTAGCCTTTGCCGAATCAAACGGCTGGGACACACACTTTAACCAGGGGACTGAAAACGGCATATTTGCCCGTAATGTGGCCGACTTAAGTGACAGCATCAGTGCCTTATGGTGCGATCTGGAAGCTTATCAGGATGATGTTACGGTGATGACTATGACCGAATTTGGGCGCACCGTACACCAGAACGGTACTGGCGGTACCGATCATGGCCGGGCTTCATGTAACTTTATTTTAGGTAATGATATCAATGGTGGGCTGGTACATGGTAATATGCAGCCATTAGCTATCGAAAATCTGGAAGACGGGCGAGATCTGGCTGTTACTACCGATTTCAGAAGTGTATTTAGCGAAGTAGCAGATAAACACCTGAGTATTAATAATGATCATATCCTGTTCCCGGGTTGGAAGGGCAACCGGATAGGGGTAATGCGGGGATAGTGTTTCCCATCGGCATAGTTATTGTTTTATTCCTGTTATTGTACACTTAATTTTAATATTATGAAAACTCAACAGGATCTTAAAAACGGTGGAAACATGCAGGGTAGTTCAACATCAGACAGAGCATTTTATGATCAAAAGGCAGCTCAAAAACGTGCCGGTATCAGTAATGGCGGCGGACAACGATCTGACCAAACATCAAATCGCGATAGCAATCGTAAACAAGAAAATAAAAAGAGTTAAATTTAAAAAGGTCCTCAATGATCATTGGGGGCCTTTTATGTTACCCCAACCAGGCAACAGGCAGTTTTATATAAAAAACGGTACCGCGGCCTACAATGCTTTCTACGTCAATCACACCATTATGTTTTTCGATTATCTGGCGCACAATACTCAGGCCAAGGCCGGTTGATTCTTCACCTCGGACACCGGTCCTCCGTGCTTTTGAAAAACGGTTAAATATATCCGGAAGCATGTCGGCAGGAATACCCAGGCCATAGTCTTGTACCTCAATAATCAGTTCTTCGTTCTTTTTATTCAGCCGTACATCTACCCGGCTATTATCTTTTGAAAATTTGATGGCGTTGCTAATCAGGTTATCTACTGCACGATGCAATTTTTCCTTATTCACTTTGGCATAGGCAGGGTTAATGTTGCTGGTAAATATTACATCTGTTTTGAGATCTTGTTGTATCTCCCAATCATTCACAATGCCTTTTAACAATTGGTTCAGCTCTGTTCTTTCCATGTCGAAAACGTCGCCGGTATCGTTGCGGGCAGCTTCCAGCAGATCGTCAATAATAGTTCGGGCCTTAACACACGAGGCTTTCATCATATTCAGGTTTTCCTGCATTTCATCGTTTAGGTCATGGTCCATTTCCATGATCATGGCCAGCGACTCCACCGCTGCGATAGGGTTACGGAGGTCGTGTGCCACCATACCTAATACCTGATTCTTAAATTCGCCCGCTTTTTCTATTTCTACATTTTTTTCTCTGATCTCGATCACCTGCTGATAATAGTTAACTTTATAAGAGAAAAAGTACCTGGAAGTGAGGTAAAAAGCAGAAAGCAGAATAGCCGATATCAGCTGGTTATACACCATTTGGGTTGAGCTGGTTTGGCTATAAAACAACAGGCCGGTAAACAATATCTCAATAGTTATTATTAATATAATGGTCTCATAATATTCAAACACGTATATAGCACTTATCAAACTTAAGGCGATAAGATATAATGTTAATGCGTTGCTGGGGTCGGATGTGGCAATGAAACTTGAATACATGCCACAGGATATAATATAAACCGAAAATAGAAATACCAGTAATGCCATTGCGGCAGTTGATTTTTTGTGGCTTTTAAAATTGGCGATGAGCAGGTTACTCAGAATCAGAAAAATAGGAGTTAAAATAATAAATACCCAATTACTTAGGCTAAATTCAGGAAAATTTTGAGCGCGTGTAAGGCTCACCGGAAAAACAAAGTATAGTATCCTTATAATAACATTCAGCACAAGGAATATGATACTTCCGGCCCTTATAGCAACCAGGTTTTGATAGGTATAATAATCCCTGTATGATGCCCGGTATTTTACCGGCAGGCTATTAAAAAAGAAATGACTTTTCAATTGTATCGCATATAAGGTTGTCGGGCAAAAATATCAAAATTTAATAATAAATTTTTCAAATAATAACAAGTCAAAATGTCGTTTCAGTTTATATTTATCTGACTTTTTTTCACTTGACATTAAGTGGCAGGCGTTTTGATTAATACTCATTGATATGAACTTTAACAACTTTACAATAAAAGCCCAGGAAGCCGTACAAAAGGCTTCGGAAATTGCCACTGGTAATCAACAGCAGGCAATAGAACCCGCACACCTGTTAAAAGGCTTGTTGCTGGTTGATGAAAATGTTATAACCTATTTATTAAAAAAATTGAACGTAAACCTTAACCGGTTGAATGAAACGCTCGATGCGCAGATCAGCTCATACCCCAAGGTAAGCGGAAGTAATATTTATCTGTCATCAGATACCAATTCGGCGCTGCAAAAAGCGCAGGGTTACTTAAAGGAATTTAAGGATGAATTTGTATCGGTTGAACACATACTATTAGGCATATTGGCAGCTGGTGGTACTATCAGCTCGCTGTTAAAAGACCTCGGTGTAAATGAAAAAGATCTTAAAAAAGCCATTGTAAGTTTACGTGGCGACAGTAAGGTAACTGATCAGAATGCTGAGGCTACCTATAATGCCTTAAATAAATATGCCCGTAATCTGAATGAGTATGCCGGTTCAGGTAAACTCGATCCCGTTATCGGCAGGGATGAAGAGATCCGCCGTGTAATTCAGATCCTGTCACGCCGTACCAAAAACAACCCGATACTGGTGGGTGAGCCCGGTGTGGGTAAAACAGCCATTGCCGAAGGTATTGCTTTCCGGATTATTAAAGGCGATGTACCTGAGAGCTTGAAAACCAAGGTGGTTTATTCGTTGGATATGGGCGCCCTGATAGCTGGCGCCAAATACAAGGGTGAGTTTGAAGAGCGTTTAAAAGCGGTGATCAAGGAAGTTACCCAAAGCGATGGCGAGATCATCCTGTTTATTGATGAGATCCATACGCTGGTTGGTGCTGGTGGTGGTGAAGGCGCCATGGATGCGGCCAATATATTAAAACCTGCATTAGCCCGCGGCGAATTACGGTCAATTGGTGCTACCACGCTTAACGAGTACCAGAAATACCTGGAAAAAGATAAAGCGCTGGAACGGCGTTTCCAGAAAGTTATGGTAGAAGAGCCTGATGCCGCCGATGCCATATCTATTTTACGTGGTTTGAAAGAACGTTACGAAACCCACCACAAGGTACGGATCAAAGACGAAGCCATTATTGCGGCGGTTGAAATGTCGCAACGGTATATTTCTGACCGGTTTTTACCCGATAAAGCGATTGACCTGATGGATGAGGCTGCTTCTAAACTACGTTTGGAAATGGACTCGGTACCCGAGGTGGTTGACGAATTGGAACGCCGCATTATGCAGCTGGAGATTGAGCGCGAAGCTATCAAGCGCGAAAAAGACGACCGTAAAGTAGCTGAGCTAAGCGAAGAGATCGCAAATCTATCTGCCCAGCGCGATTCCTTACGCGCCAAATGGCAAGGTGAAAAAGACCTGGTTGATGGCATTAACCAAAAGGTGGAGCTGATAGAAAACTATAAGCTGGAAGCCGAACAGGCCGAACGCGCCGGTGATTATGGCAAAGTGGCTGAATTACGCTACGGAACCATTGTACAGGCCCAGGCCGAAGTGGAAAAACTAAAGGCCGCACTGCTGGAGAACCAAAGTGATAGCCGCATGCTGAAAGAGGAGGTTACTGCCGATGATATTGCCGGCGTGGTATCCCGTTGGACAGGCATACCTGTTTCCAAAATGATACAGAGTGAACGCGAAAAACTACTGCACCTGGAAGAAGAACTGCACAAACGTGTAGCAGGCCAGGAGGAAGCCATTGAAGCTATCAGCGATGCCATACGCCGCAGCCGTGCCGGTTTGCAGGACAAGCGCAGGCCCATCGGTTCGTTTATATTTTTAGGTACAACCGGTGTTGGTAAAACAGAGTTGGCGAAGGCTTTGGCAGAGTATCTGTTTAATGACGAAGGTGCATTGGTGCGTATTGATATGAGCGAATACCAAGAACGCCATGCAGTGTCAAGGCTCATAGGAGCGCCTCCGGGTTACGTAGGTTATGATGAAGGTGGTCAGCTTACGGAGGCTGTGCGTCGTAAACCTTATAGTGTAGTATTACTGGATGAAATTGAAAAAGCCCATCCGGATGTGTTTAACATTCTGTTACAGGTATTGGATGATGGCCGTTTGACTGATAATAAGGGTCGTGTGGTAAATTTTAAGAATACCATCATCATCATGACCTCTAACATTGGCTCAAACATCATACAGGAAAACTTCCAGACACTGGAGGATAATAACCGTGAGGAACTGATAGCCAAAACCAAGAACGAACTGTTTATGCTGTTGCGTGCTACCATTCGTCCCGAGTTTTTGAACCGTATTGATGAGATCATCATGTTTACTCCATTGAGCCGTGATGAGATACATGATATTGTGAAACTACAGTTTAACCAGGTAAAACAAACCCTGGCCGAAATGGGCATCACGATGGAAGCTACCGACGAAGCACTGGATTGGCTGGCTCAATTGGGCTACGATCCGCAGTTTGGTGCCCGTCCGCTGAAACGTGTCATCCAGAAAAAGATTCTGAACGAATTATCAAAACAGATCCTGGCCGGCACAGTTGATAAGGACAGTACCATTAAAGTGGATATGTTTGACAACAACTTTGTGTTTTTAAATACTCCAAGAACTACCGATGAACCGGTAAAACAATAAAATAATAAATCCATCATATAGCCAGGAGCCACCCAATTGGGTGGCTCCTGGCGTATTAAGGCTTTTTCTCATCTTCTTCCTTGCCCTTTTCGTCAACCATTTCAATTAAGGTTTCATTGTCGATAATTCTATCCCTGTTTTTTGATTGGGTTGGTGCTGCCCCGGTAATGGCTATACCGGTTACGGCCAATAATAAAAATAGCACCAGGCTAAAAAGCCTGATGATTTTCTTTAGCTTTTTCATGCCGATAACAATGTGAGCCCAGCCTGCTTTAGGCACAGCTAAACCGTTTGATGAAATTTATAGATATGGATTATTAATAAACAGGCAGATTAGCCTATTCTGAAGAATGGAGTATTACTATGTTGATCGGCAGTATGATATAAGTGATCAATAGTGTATGTGAAGTAGTGCCTGGATGATAAAAACAGGGTCTTTAAATACAGGTAACGGATTAACGTGAGCTTTTTGGAGTTGACGCTTTGAATAACATATTGTCTATTTGCGGAGTAAGATACTGTACGTAAAACTAATGCTGCCCTTTTATAACTTATCCCGCCTTTTAAAACAAAAATCTTATCAGTAAACTGTTCTGTAATCGAAGCCCTGTTGCTGCCGGTAATACTATGGCCTATGTAACCCGAAAGCGCAAAAAAACTAACCAGAAAGCCAAAAGCCAGCAGATATTTTTTAAAAGAAGCTTTGAGGGTTTTATTAATCACACGTAAATGTAGCTAAATAGACCGGTTTACGAATAAGTCGTTTTTCTATCCACTCGACTTGTAGTTATTGGTATTGATAATATTTAATAATATGTTAATATTGTGTAAATGTTTGAGTATAAACTTTTATAGAAGTTTACTGCACAATTATTAGTACCGACACACATACAAACTTACCGAAAATCACTATGCTTAAATTTACCCAACCCGGGCTATTATTCGTAGCCTCTGCCCTTACCGGAATGCTGGTAATGGGTTGCCAGAAAAACAATGCCCCAAAGAGTCAAACTCCTGATGGAGCCGCAATCAACAACACCATCAAAACACAAGCGGTATCGCTTACCCAAGGTTTTGAAGTTGGATCAACCAGCCCCAAAACTGCTTATGACGTAGCGCCCACCGGGTCAAGCAGCGGCGATAATGTAACCCTGTCTGGCAATTCATGGAATATGTTTGACGCGTTGATAGGCAACCTGGCTGCAGATCAGAAAGCAGGTTCATGGAGCGCCCGCATACGCAATACAGGTAAAATTACCATGTTGTTTGATATAACCGGCGGGATAAGCACTGTTACCATTAAATCTGCAACTTATAGTGGTGATACCGCAAGCCAATGGGGCTTGTTTTATTCTGTTGATGGTGGCACCACCTGGGCTCAATCGGGTTCAAACATAACAACCGGTGCATCACTGGCTCTACAAACGTTTACCATTAATGTAACCGGTAATGCCCGCTTAGAAATCCGCAAATTAACCGGCGGTACTAACCGTATTAATATCGATGACATCACTGTTAATGATAACGGTGGTGGTACAACCCCTCCGCCGGTGGTGGTTACAGGTAAAAAATACCTGTTTGATGCCAGTCACCTGGAAAACGCGGGTAGTGCCGATTGGCAGATTGATGCCGATGGTACCGAAAATGTGCCAATTTATACTGGCGGCACAACAGTTGAAACCAAAGCTCAACGCATTCCAACACCATCATATACAGGTATCACTGCCAGCACTCCGGAAACTTACTGGAAAGGTGGTATATCATCATGGGCTGTTTCCCTGGTGAAATTAGGCGAACTGGTTGAAACTTTACCAGTTGGCACAGCCATTACTTATGGTAATTCATCAAACCCACAGGATTTAAGTAATTATGATGTATTTGTTGTAGTTGAGCCAAACCGTTTATTCACTGCTGCCGAAAAAACAGCTTTGATGAACTTTGTTTCAAACGGCGGCGGTTTATTTATGATTGCCGACCATACCGCTGCAACAACTGCCGGAACCGATGCCAATGGTTACAATCCATCTGATAGGGATGGCGATGGTTACGATTCGCCGCGTGTTTGGAATGACCTGATGACTAATAACGGTATCAACAATAATAATCCTTTTGGTTTTAACATCAATTATGTAGATATCAGCGAAGGCCCGTCAACCAATGTTTATACCGGCGCCAATGCTAATGCACAAAAAGTATTGAATGGTGCAACCGGTACAGCTTCAAAACTGGCTTTCTATAATGGTTCAACGGCAACGTTGACCCCAACGAATAATTCGAGCGTACAAGGTTTGTTCTGGCGTAATTCAGCTACAAACGGCGGTAACAGTAATGTAATGGCTTTATTGGCCACATATGGCACTGGCCGTATAGTTTGGATCGGTGATAGTTCTCCTGCCGATGATGGCACCGGCGATACCGGCGATAGCCTGTTTAATGGTTGGTCTGGTGATTCGCCTTCGGGTTTTACCTCCCATCCGGCCTTGCACCTTAACGCCTCATTATGGTTAGCTAAGGCTATATAAGCCCTTCTAACCTCCCTGAAGGGGAGAATTAAAAAGCGTCATGAAACTTACGAAGTTTTTAAAACTTCGTAAGTTTTTTTGTTTTAGGCCCACCTTATTCAAACAAGGTACGCGTTTGGTGGTTGTATACATAGGCAGCTAAACACTGCATCCTGTAACACTAAACAAAACATCACCACCATGAAAAATTATGAAACCTTAGTGGATGCCACTAACGATTTGTTAAAAAGAGGATATACCGCTAACCTGAGCCTTGAAGGTGATACCATAGATGATAAGGCTCAGGACATCCATATGAATGCTGATGACTTTGAAATTGATGAATTTTATCGGTTTGAAGGAGCCAGCAATCCCGATGATATGTCCATCATTTACGCGGTATCATCACCTAAATATAATCTTAAAGGGGTACTGATCAATGCTTACGGCACCTATGCAGATAATAGTGAATCGGCTATTGCCGCAAAACTGCACCATCACCAGGTAAGTAATAATCTGCATGGTGAGGATAGGCCGACAGCCTGATTATAAGTCAAAATTCGAAACTTAAAAGTCAAAATCATGTGCGTTTGTCTGGACTACAGTTATAACGCATTTTGAATTTGACTTTTTAATTTTGAATTAATTTCAACGTGTTTTTCGCGGCCGACCGCATACCGGCGCTCTTGTCGCACAGGAATATCTTAAGCTGACCTTCCAATTCTTCGGCAATCCAATCAAAGCGGTCCTTCAAATTAAAAAGCGCTTTACCGGCAAAAGCTTTTACAGCTACCTTAACTTTTGGATCTATCATCCAGTCAAAAAGTTGCTCAACTACCGGCTCCAGGTCAATAGTTTGAAGTTTTTGCCTTACGGTGGCTGGTGATGAACCATCAGTCATGTGCAGGATCAGCTTGGTATAATGCCGCATGCAACTGGGATTTTTCACCTCTTTGAAACGGGATGCAAAATATTCCAGATCATTAAGATACTGCTCCGGGTCTTTCAAAAACATATTCTCCAATATCCATACCGCACGAAAGCCGATCACCTTATCCTGATGAAAAGTGATATCGATCAGATCGCGCAAAGCAAAATGCTGCTCTTCTAAAATACGAGTTAATTTCAACACTTTGGTTTTACCCAGCGTATGTGATAATTCGTCGGCAAGTTGTTGACTGGTAAGCATGTGGTATCAAATTTAAGGCTTTTTATGATGAAGGAAAATAGTTTAATAGCCTGGAATTGCTGTTTTTCAAAACTAAAACAGGTATCATGAAACCATACCTGTCATTGCCTATTTGTTTGCTGCTTTCAACTCACTTTTTTGTCCAGACAGCTATTGCACCTATCCGGGGGAGCGCAATTCGGGTTATTAAGCAGCACAATTGTAACCCCGGCAACATGATCCCCGCGACTCGCTCCAGCAATCCCGCTACTTCTATAAAAATTTATACCTTTACCCGTTTTTAAATTAAAATAACTACATGGTTAAATTCAACCGTTTCACACTGGATAATGGTCTTCGGGTTATTGTTCACGAAGATAATACTACGCCAATGGCGGTGCTTAACATTCTGTATGATGTAGGCGCCCGCGACGAAAACCCCGAACAAACCGGTTTTGCACATTTGTTTGAACACCTGATGTTTGGCGGATCGGTAAATATACCCAGCTACGATGAGCCCCTGCAAAGAGTAGGCGGCGAAAACAACGCTTTTACCAGCAACGATATTACCAACTATTATATCACGCTGCCTTCTGCTAATATCGAGACCGCTTTTTGGCTGGAGAGTGACCGGATGCTAAGCCTGGCCTTTAGCGAAAAAAGCCTGGAAGTGCAGCGCAACGTGGTGATAGAGGAGTTTAAGCAACGCTATCTGAATCAGCCCTATGGGGATGTTTGGTTAAAATTGCGTCCCCTGGTTTATAAACATCACCCATATCGCTGGGCTACCATCGGTAAAACCATTAAACATATCGAAGATGCCCGCATGGAAGATGTAAAGGCTTTCTTTAAAAAACATTACAACCCGCAAAATGCCATTATGGTGGTTGGCGGCGATGTAACAACTGAACAGGTAAAACAACTGGCCGAAAAATGGTTTGCACCGATACCGGCAGGTGAAAAATATCACCGCAACTTGCCACAGGAACCAGACCAGCATGAGGAACGCCGCGAAACAGTTACGGCCAAAGTTCCATTGAATGATGTTTACATCAGTTTTCAGATGGGCAGCAGGCTGGATGATGATTTTTACGCAACAGAACTATTATCTGATGTGCTTTCGCGAGGTAACTCTTCACGTTTATACCGGAGTTTGGTGCAGGACAGGCAGATATTCAGCGAAGTACATGCTTACATTACCAGCAGTCTGGATAAGGGAATGTTTATACTGGAGGGTAAACCACTTGAACATATCAGCATTGAACAGGCAGAAGCAGCCATATGGGAAGAACTGGAAAAAGTTAAAACGGAGGAGATCCCGGCAGATGAACTGACCAAAGTACAGAACAAGACGGAATCGACCATGGTTTTCTCAGAAATGTCGCTGCTTGACAAGGCCATGAACTTGGCTTCATTTGAATTGCTGGGCGATGCCGAAATGCTTAACCAGGAAACATCTAAATACCTGGCAGTAACAGCTGCTCAGATAAAAGATACAGCCGTTAAGATATTCAGGAAGGATAATTCATCAACGCTTGTTTACCTGGCTGAGAAAACTGAATCAGCATTAGCTTAAATAAAAACTGTCTGAACCGAAATTTATCGAATTCAGGAATTAGCAGAATTATTTGGAAGCAAAGAGAATTCAAAAATTCATTAATTCGATAAATTCAGGTTCAGACAAAAAATAAAAAACATGATCGACAGAAAATTAGCCCCGGATTTTAAGGCTATCGAAAATATAAACCTCATCAAACCTGAGCATAAAAAGCTGGAAAACGGCTGCAATGTTTATTGTTTTAACTCGGGCGACCAGGAGTTGGTACGGATAGAATGGATATTTAACAACCTGCGTTTTGACCAGGCTAAGCCTTTGCTCAACATGGCTGTAAATACCATGCTTACGGAAGGAACAACAACACTTTCGGCTTCTGAAATTGCCGATAAGGTTGATTTCTACGGCGCCTTTTTACAAGTTGATTACGGGTACGAGAATTCATTGGTTACGCTGTACAGCTTAAATAAACATTTACACCATACGCTGCCGGTTATTCTGGATATTCTTACAAACTCCGATTTCCCGGAAAAAGAACTGGAAACATTTAAGCGTAACCAGCAGCAAAAATTACAGGTAAGCCTCCAGAAAAATGATGTGGTTGCCCGCCGCGATTTTAATAAGGCTATTTATGGTGAAACTATTTATGGGCTGGGAGCAAGTTTTGATAACTATAAAAGTTTGCAGCGTGAAGATCTGCTGGCACACTTTAAACAAATGTACCAACCGGCAAATTGTACTTTAATAATTGCAGGTAAAATTGAGCCGGAAACTTTTACGCTGATCAAAGAAACTTTTGATAAAAGTTGGACAAACGGCCCTGTTGCTGCAAACACGTCACAACCGGAGCTTAAGCCGGCTGATAAGCTGTTTTATTTTACCGAAAAACCGGATGCCCTGCAATCAGCCATCAGGATAGGGCTACCGGTAATTAACCGTAATCATCCCGATTTTCAACCTTTACAAGTACTAAATACGGTTTTAGGCGGTTATTTTGGTTCACGGTTGATGGCCAATATCCGTGAAGATAAGGGTTATACTTATGGCATTGGCTCTGGTCTTAACTCTTTTAAACAAGGCGGAGCTTTCTTTATCGCGACAGAAGTTGGTGCCGATGTGTGTAAAGCTACTATGGCCGAAATTGAAAAAGAGATTGAATTGCTCAAAACCGAATTGATACCCGAAGAAGAATTATCCCTGGTGCGCAACTTTATGCTGGGATCATTACTGGGTAGTCTGGAGAATGTGTTTTCACATGCCGATAAATTCAAAAGCATCTATTTTGCAGGTTTAGATTATGATTATTATGATAGGTATGCATCAACAGTAAAAACAACAACCGCGCTTGAATTACGTGCCCTGGCTAATAAATATCTGAACTTTGATCAGTTTTACAAGGTGATCGTAGGGAAATATTAGGATTTTTGAATTTCGGATTTCAGATGTTCGATTTCGGATTTATTTAATCCACAAGCCATTCGAACTATTTTTGCCCCGCGTCATTGCGAGGAACGAAGCAATCCCCAATAAGCAGGGTCACTCTGTAAGTAAGGGATTGCCACACTACGTTCGCAATGACGCGTTTTTATAATTCTGCATTCCCAAATCAAAAATCAGATTTATCATACAAAGGCAATTTTCTCCCCGCTTTTAAATAAATCCGAAATCCAATATCAGAAATCCGAAATATTTGTTACCTTTGCCCGGCAAATAATAACTCCAAAATAATTATTTGCTATGCAGTTAGACCCATCAAAATTTGTTGCCGAAGGATTAACTTACGACGACGTTTTACTACTCCCGGCTTATTCAGAAGTTTTACCGCGCGAAGTTAACACCAGTACTTTTTTAACAAAAAACATCCGGTTAAATATTCCCATTATCTCAGCAGCTATGGACACCGTTACCGAATCTGGTTTGGCTATTGCCATAGCCCAGGCAGGTGGTATAGGCATATTGCACAAGAATATGACCATACAGGCTCAGGCCGACGAGGTACGTAAAGTTAAGCGTTCTGAAAGCGGAATGATACAAGATCCTGTAACGCTGCTGGAAGATGCCCTGCTCGCAGATGCTTTCCAGATTATGAAAGAGTTTAGTATTGGCGGTATCCCGGTAATTGATGCGGATCACAAACTAAAAGGCATTATCACCAACCGCGATCTGCGGTTCCAAAAAGATATGTCGGTTCCGGTAAGTGAGGTGATGACCAAAACAGGTTTGATCATTGCTCCGGAAGGCACTACACTAACCGAAGCCGCAGCTATTTTACAAGGTAATAAAATTGAAAAACTGCCTGTGATAAATAAAGATGGCAAGCTGGTAGGGTTGATCACTTATAAAGACATACAAAAAGTAAAAAATTTCCCTAATGCCTGTAAAGACGAATTTGGTCGTTTACGTGTGGGTGCCGCTGTTGGAGTTGCTGCGGATAACATTGATCGTGTAACCGCGCTGGTAAATGCCGGTGTAGATGTGGTTACAGTTGATACCGCCCACGGTCATTCAAAGGGAGTTATTGAAATGGTTAAGGCGGTTAAAAAATTATATCCTAATTTACAGGTTATTGCAGGAAACATAGCAACCGGTGATGCTGCCCTTGCACTTGCTGATGCTGGTGCCGACGCGGTAAAAGTTGGTATTGGTCCGGGTTCTATATGTACCACCCGTATTATTGCCGGTGTGGGTGTACCACAGCTTTACGCGGTTTATGAGTGCGCCAAAGCATTAGAAGGCCGTGGCATACCGGTAATTGCCGATGGCGGTATCAAACAAACGGGTGATATTGTTAAGGCTATTGCGGCTGGTGCAAGCTCTATCATGGCGGGCTCACTGTTTGCCGGGGTAGAAGAATCACCAGGCGAAACCATCATCTACGAAGGTCGTAAATTCAAATCATACCGTGGCATGGGTTCTGTGGAAGCGATGGCTAAAGGTTCAAAAGACCGTTATTTCCAGGATGAAACCGATGTGGTGACCAAACTGGTTCCCGAAGGCATTGTAGGTCGTGTACCATTTAAAGGTAACATGGCCGAAGTGATATTCCAATATATTGGTGGTTTACGTGCAGGTATGCACTACTGTGGTGCTGCTAATATCGAAGATCTGCAAAGAGCCAAATTTGTACGTATTACCGCAGCTGGTATGCGCGAAAGCCATCCGCATGATATTACTATCACTAAAGAAGCTCCTAATTATACCAGCAGATAAATAATATTCTAATTCATAACAAGAAAGGGTTACCATTGGTAACCCTTTCTTGTTATGAATTATTTGCCGCTTCCCCCGGTAATGCTTGATAGTATACCCCCGGTAGTGATTACTCTTAGCGCCTGATCTTCTGTAAAACCTTCCTTTTTTAGGGCATCAAAGTATTGTTTGTTCACTTTGGCTAATTCCTCTATTTTGCCCGGCTGTTTATAATAATCAAGTTGTGAGTCCATCAAGGATTTTGCCATTGTAGCATACATTGGACCCATCATATTCATGGCATTGGCCATTACATTTTGGCCGGCTAAGGTTTGATCTGCATCGGTTAAGTTTTCAACAGGAGGAGGGGGCATCAATACCACGTTCGTCACTTTTACTTTCTGAACAGCTCCGGCAGGTAATGATTGCGTTAGACTTATATTATAGTAGTTAAAAAACGTGATACCATCGGTCCTAAATCCGGGTCTTTCTACAACATCGATAGTTTTGGCGCTGGCAGGTATCTTTTTAAAATAAACCTTAAAGACCAGTTTATCGCCGGCTTTGGCAAAGAAATGTTTGGCTGGAGCTATGGCTATTTTGTCGGATTTTACATAATTGTAGTGCTCATTGTTTACATCTGTTTGAATAAATATTTCCTTGTTAAGCTGTACCCATGCATTATCGCCGCTGGCTGTATACTCAAAGCTGACAGCAGTAAATTGAGTATTAGTTTCAATTTTGGTGATCCTTGCGCTCAAGTCTTCAGGAATTCCCACCACCGGGTTTTCAATAGTTTGTGCAAACGAGGTAAAGCCTATTATCAACAGCAGGCCTGTTAAGGCGAAAAATTTTCTCATTGTGAATAATTTAGGATATAGTTTTTATAAATATAAAAATAAGCCTTAAATAAAAAACAAGTAATAATTAATCATTCCGTAAGCTTCAATATAAAATGGCCTGATATATTTGTGGTATGAAAGCTATCTGCGTATTCTGTGGTGCCAACTTTAATGGAGACCTGGCATTGAAACAAGCGATTGAACAATTGGCCGAACTCATGGTAACCCGCAACATTACCCTGGTATATGGCGGTGGTAAAGTAGGTATAATGGGCTTACTGGCTGATAATGTTTTGCAGCGCGGGGGCAAGGCCATCGGCATTATCCCACAATTCCTGATGGATAAAGAAGTTGGGCACACCGGTTTAACCGAGTTACATATTGTTGAAAATATGCACCAGCGGAAACAAATGATGAATGACCTTTGCGATGCCATCATTACTTTGCCCGGTGGAATAGGTACACTTGAGGAGTTCTTTGAGGTACTCACCTGGTTGCAATTAGGCCTGCATAACCATCCGATAGGTTTATTGAATGTAAACGGCTATTATGATTCCTTACTGAAACAGCTGGATGTAATGGTTGAACAAAAATTCATGAAACCAACCAACCGCGAGTTAGTGATCACCTCAGGCGATCCCATTGAGTTAATTAACCTCATGGATGGTTTTAAAGTTACAACAGACGAAGTTTGGTTTAAAGACAGCAACCTTACGTAGATTAATTAGATGTGCAGATGTGCGGATTTCAGATGTGCAAATAGAAATATATTAATACTCATTCATCATCTGCACATCTGCATATTTGCACATCCGCATATCTTTGCTTAGATGCTGTAATGCTTTAATGATCGATGATTTCATCTTCAGGATGTTGTACGTTTTACGTATTAGGTTTGGATTATTAGTGTTGAATTTTTATAGGAAGTCTGTACGTAATATTATGCTTATAAAAACATATAACTCATAACATAATACGAACAAACCTATGCTACCTGGCTAATGGTCCAAAAATCGTCGGCGAGGTCGGTATTGGTAATGTAGTCATAAGGCATATAAAAATAGCCCATCAATCCCCAGCCATCACCCCAGCTGTTACGTACAATAAAGGCTTTCTTTTGATCGTCATAGCCTACAGCCATTACCGCGTGCCCGCCTATTACGCTTTCAGTTTTGGAAGGCATAGGTAAAACACCGCTTTTGGCTACAACATCCCCCTCAAAGCTTTGATAAGCGGTAAACCCAAACACAAATGGATTGCCGCCGGCAAGGCACGTTTTTAATTCATTAATAGCCGTATTATTTAAACGGGTGTATTGCAATGCCTTGTTTTTTAAAGCTTTTGTATATAATGCTTTGGTAGGCTTTTTGGCAAATTTGCCGACGTTGTAAGGCCAAAGGGTTTCGTCACAAACGCCTGAGGTGGCAACAGATTTTACGCCATCACGGAGTTGAGCGCCGCTATCATCTTTCACATGACCCTCTAAAACCCGCTCATTATAATAAATAAATAACCGTGATGGATTAAATACGGGCAATTTTTGTTTCATAAGTTCAAACTGAAATGCACCGGCTATGGCATTGGCTGTGCATGATCCCAAGTCTCCCTGGTCATAAACCGGTGGGCATTGCGCACGGAGATCGACCATTGGAGGAGTTGGTTGAGCTAAAGCCTCATGGCGAACAACTGCATACTGAAAGTCGCGGTGATCGGGCAGGTCGGGTAACCAGCCATAGTGTTTGGTTTTTTGGATCATATAGGGATCAATATTTATACAATAAAGGTATAGTGTTTGCTAATCATTCAGATGCGTGTTTTTACGTTATCTGATGCGTGTTGCTACTTGAATATTTGAACAAGATAAATAGTTGATTAGCAATGTCAAAAGATTTGTTACTCTATACTGTGCAAAACAAAACAGCAATTCTTTAGCTTTTGATCCTTTAATTTTTCCTAATTTACATTTTCCTATTATAAACCAATTATGGATATCGCATTCAATATTAATGAAGATATAAACAAACAGCTTGTTTATGAGCTGAATACCAGGCTCAAAAAAGTATATGAAGGCGGTGGCGAAAAGGCCGCGGCCAAACAAAAAGAAAAAGGAAAAATGCTGGCCCGTGAACGTGTGGCTTATCTCATAGACAAAGACAAGCCCTGGCTGGAAATGGGCGCTTTTACCGCCGACGGCATGTATGCCGAGCATGGCGGCTGTCCATCGGGCGGGGTAGTGTGCGGTATTGGCTATGTATCGGGCAGGCAGTGTGTAGTGGTAGCTAATGATGCTACGGTGAAAGCCGGTGCCTGGTTCCCGATAACTGCAAAGAAAAACCTGCGGGCGCAGGAAATAGCTATGGAAAACCGCCTGCCTATTATTTACCTGGTTGATTCGGCCGGGGTTTATTTGCCCCTGCAAGATGAGATATTTCCGGATAAAGAACATTTTGGGCGCATCTTCCGCAATAATGCCATCATGAGCAGCATGGGCATTATCCAAATCTCGGCCATTATGGGTTCCTGTGTGGCTGGTGGCGCCTATTTACCCATCATGAGCGATGAGGCCATGATCGTGGAGGGTACGGGATCAGTTTTTTTAGCAGGATCGTACCTGGTAAAATCGGCCATTGGCGAGGATGTGGATAATGAAACCCTGGGTGGCGCGACAACCCACTGCGAAATATCAGGAGTTACAGACTATAAACAACCCAATGATCAGGCTTGCCTCGATTCTATCCGAAACATCATGAGCATGGTGGGCGACTATAACAAAGCCGGATTCGATCGTATAAAGCCTGCCGCACCCAAACTCAACGAAAAAGATATTTATGGCATCCTGCCGGATAACCGGGAAAAAGCCTATGATATGAAAGAGATCATTTTGCGCTTGCTGGATGATTCGGCTTTTGAGGAGTATAAGGAAGGCTATGGTCAGTCCATTATTTGTGGTTTGGGCCGTATCGACGGATGGGCGGTAGGCATAGTAGCCAACCAGCGCAAGGTGATCAAATCAAAAAAAGGAGAAATGCAGTTTGGCGGCGTTATTTATTCCGACTCAGCGGATAAAGCCACTCGTTTTATCATGAACTGTAATCAAAAAAAGATTCCGCTTGTGTTCCTACAGGATGTTACCGGCTTTATGGTGGGCAGCCGCTCAGAACAAGGAGGCATCATAAAAGATGGCGCCAAAATGGTAAATGCTGTAGCCAATTCGGTAGTGCCCAAGTTTACTATTGTGATTGGCAACTCCTACGGTGCGGGTAATTATGCCATGTGCGGTAAAGCTTATGACCCCAGATTGATATACGCCTGGCCATCGGCTAAAATAGCGGTAATGGGAGGCGGACAAGCGGCCAAAACCTTGTTACAGATACAGGCCGCAGGCTTAAAAGCCCGGGGCGAAGTAGTTGATGAAGTAAAGGAGGCCGAGCTACTGAAACAAATAACCGATAGGTACAATAGTCAAACAACGCCATATTACGCCGCCGCAAGGCTTTGGGTTGATGGTATTATCGATCCGCTGGAAACCCGTAAGGTGATATCCATAGGTATCGAGGCCGCCAATCACGCGCCTATTGAAAAAGCATTTAATGTTGGAGTGATACAGACTTAGTGAGTGGTGAGTGGTGAGTGGTGAGTGGTGAGTGGTGAGTGGTGAGTGGTGAGTGGTGAGTGGTGAGTGGTGAGTGGTGAGTGGTGAGTGGTGAGTGGTGAGTGGTGAGTGGTGAGTGGTGAGTGGTGAGTGGTGAGTGGTGAGTGGTGAGTGGTGAGTAAAAATAGGCAAACAAGGTAAAGAAAAAATCTTGCGGATCTCTTAATTCTACAAATCAAGGTTTAAACAATTGCCGCATTTGTCATCCTGTAAATATTTTAATCATGTTAATCCCGGTGCAGGCAACAATCAGTGAAATCACAAAAATCAACTTAAATCAGCGGTCATGAATGTAAGTATTGATGAACTTTTGTTGCTTGCCAGCGGCGCTTTTTTAGTTGTATTGGGTATAGGTAAGCTAAATGAACGTCGTAAACTGCTTAAAACCGGCGCGAAGGTTGATGGTGTGGTTTTTAGCGTGGAAGAAGAATGGGGGGTAGGAACGCGTCGCTCGAGATTGTATTACCCGGTAATAAGATATGTAACCATCGAAAAAGAATGGGTGACCAAACGATATGAAGTTGGTACTTATCCGCCGGCTTATAACGAAGGGGATCATGTTACCGTAATCTATGATCTGGCAGATATCGAACACTATATTATTGATAATATAACCACTAAATTGCTCGGCCCTGTATTCATCATTCTCGGAATTTTGCTGATGCTTGGTGTAGGGGCTTATTACATTTTAAATCAATATCAACCAGGATAAACAGATCATCATTCAGCGAAATCAAAAAAATCAACGGTTAAAACCTTATCTTAAAAGCATGAAAAAACTGCTGTTTCCTTTACTATTTATCTCCTTAAAACTATCTGCCCAAAATGCGCAACAAATACATCAACGAGCTATCCTGATCGATACGCATAATGATATATTATCAACCCAACTGATTACCAAAAATGATCTGGCTAAACGGCAAAGTACTGGAAATTTCGACCTCGTGCGGGCAAAAGAGGGTGGACTTGATGCACAGATATTCTCGATCTGGTGTGGTGAAAATTATGGTAAAGGAACAGCTTTTGCACAGGCCAATCAGGAAATAGACTCGCTATATGCGCTCATCAAACGGAATCCAAATAAAATAACACTGGTGCATAACAGCGCCGAGCTCAAAAAGGCGGTTGATCAAAAAAAGCTGGCCGCATTGATAGGCGTAGAAGGCGGGCATATGATCGAAGACCGGATGGATTATATCGACAGTCTGGCTAAACGCGGAATGCGGTATTTAACCCTTACCTGGAATAACAGTACGTCCTGGGCTACTTCGGCTCGTGATGAGGTGACCAAAAAAGATAGTCTGCCGCATTTAGGCCTGACGGATTATGGTAAACAGATCGTGCATCATTTAAATGAGCTGGGCGTAATGGTGGATATATCGCACGTAGGCGAGCGTACCTTTTATGATGTGCTGGCTACAACTCATAAGCCGGTTATCGCTTCGCATAGCTGCGTTTACAATATCGACCCCAACCGGCGTAACCTCAAAGATGAACAACTTAAAGCCCTGGCAAAAAACGGGGGAGTAGTATGTGTGAATTTTTACAGTGGTTTTGTGGATAGCGCCTATAACCCCAAGATGGCTGTTTTTTATTCGAAGTATAAAGCCGAGATCGATTCGCTTGGCAAAGTATATCATGATGCCGATCTGGGGTTTATTAAGGCAAGTTCTTTGCATCAGGCCGAAGCAGATAAACTACGGCCACCTTTAAGTCTGTTGATTCAGCATATTGATTACATCGTAAAATTGATCGGTGTTGATCATGTGGGTATAGGCTCAGATTTTGATGGCTCCGAATCATTCCCGCTGGGGATGGATAGCGTTGCCGACTATCCCAAAGTAACCGCGGCTTTGCTTAAACTCAACTATAGCGAAAAGGATATCGATAAAATATTGGGTGGCAACGTAATGCGGGTGCTGAAAGCCAATGCGGGTAAATGATGGCACAGTATTGACTATTCAGCCCTTGTCTGATAGACAGATAAACCGTAAATTCGCATACATTTTTTATAACAATGTCTCAAGAAACTGAACACATCAAATGCCTTATCATAGGCTCAGGGCCGGCTGGTTATACCGCGGCTATATATGCTTCAAGGGCCGATCTGAAACCCGTTATGTACACTGGCTTACTGGCCGGCGGGCAGCTTACCCAAACTACCGAGGTTGAGAACTTTCCCGGATATCCGGAAGGTATCATGGGCCCCGAAATGATGGAAGACCTGCGTAAACAGGCTGAACGCCTGGGTACCGAGATTCGCTTTGGCTATGCCAGCTCTGTTGATTTTTCGAGCCTGCCGCATAAAGTGGTTATTGACGATACCAAAACTATTACTGCCGATACCGTGATCATTGCTACCGGCGCATCAGCCAAATGGCTGGGTTTGGAGTCTGAACAAAAATACAGTGGTTTCGGCGTTTCTGCCTGTGCCGTTTGTGATGGGTTCTTTTTTAAAGGGCAGGATGTGGCCATTGTTGGTGCCGGTGATACCGCTGCCGAAGAAGCCACTTACCTGGCTAAATTGACCCGTAAGGTTTATATGATTGTTCGCCGTGATGAGTTCCGTGCCTCAAAAGCCATGGTACATCGCGTGTTGAATACACCTAATATCGAGATCCTTTACAATACCGAAACCAAAGAGATCCTGGGTGATGGACAAAGTGTAACCGGTGTAAGGGTGATCAATAACCAAACTAATGTAGAAACCGATCTGGATGTTACCGGCTTCTTTGTAGCCATAGGTCACCACCCTAATACCGATATTTTTAAAGGCTGGTTAAATATGGACGAGACCGGCTATATCCTTACCCGTCCGGGATCAACAGAAACCAATGTGGAAGGTGTGTTTTGCTGTGGCGATGCCCAGGATCATATCTACCGTCAGGCAGTAACTGCCGCAGGTACCGGCTGTATGGCCGCCATTGATGCCGAGCGCTATCTGGCCGCAAAAGAACATGTAGTAACTGCTTAATCCCACTCCATCCCTTCACAGAAGAAAAAGGTTTTAAGAAAGATATAAAAAGCCAACTGGAAACAGTTGGCTTTTTTCGTTTTAGTTCCCTCCCCACGGGCTACTGTGTGGACATATCTTTTAATGTGCCCTGTAGGGGCTCAATGTCGGTAGAAGTAGGATCAAAAGAAATTTTTACGTGCCGTAGGTACGTCACTTTTTAACTTCGTGGGGCAAATAATAGTGAATTAATAAACCCCAAGTCGGTTAGTGTAGTACCTATGGCACTAAAAGAGGTTAACTTTTATTATTGCTACCGACATTTTGCTCCTCCGGAGCAGTTTTTTTTAATTGTTAATTCATCGAAAAAGATGTATTCACACGGTCCCTCCTCACGGGATGCGTGCGATAGCCAGCATGGTGGCAGGTAGGGGTTTCTTAAAGCGACCCCATAAAAATGTAGTGATCACTATAAATTCGTTTTAGCATAGATTTTTTACACGCCAAACTTCTTGTATTTTTTTAAAAACTTCTATATTCACCATTCAGTATCAACCTGATTAATAAATATGTATAAAAAAGCATCCCTAATGCTGTTTGCCTTGCTTGCAGTATGTACATCTGTTGTCAACGCTCAGGATTCCGACCCAAATCTGGGTATCATCCCGGCTCCTGTATCACTAAAAAAAGCCTCCGGTCAGTTTGTGTTAAGTGAGGAAACCATTATCCAGGCCGACTCACCATCAAACAAAGCGGTTTTATTTTTTAAAGATTACCTGGCAAACAATATGCGCTATCGTAAGTCGGTTGTGGTAAAGGCGATGATGAAAAACCATCCGAACGCAAACTTCATTAAGCTAACAGCCACCGGTACAGATAATTTACCTGCCGAAGGTTACCGCCTCACTGTCACACCACAGCAAATAACTGTTGCCGGCAAAGGCTCCGGTCTTTTTTACGGGGTGCAAACGCTGTTACAATTGATGCCCCTGGAAAGAAGCGCTACGGCTAAGCTTCCATGTGTGGAGATAGAAGATTATCCTCGTTTTGGTTATCGTGGGGCGATGCTGGATGTTGGTCGTCATTTTTTCTCGGTCGAGCTGGTTAAAAAGTACATCGACCTGTTGGCTGCCTATAAACTAAATACTTTCCACTGGCACCTGACCGAAGATCAGGGTTGGCGCATCGAAATAAAAAAATATCCAAAGCTTACCCAGATCAGCAGTATGCGTGCGCAAACCTTAATTGGCGGTTACCGCGACCGTACCCCGCAGCAATTTGATGGTACGCCTTATGGTGGTTTTTATACCCAGGATCAGATCCGCGATGTGGTCAAATACGCTTCGGACAGATATATCAATGTTGTTCCCGAAATTGAAATGCCGGGCCACTCATCAGCCGCGTTGGCAGCTTATCCGGAGTTGGGCTGCGATCCTGGTACACCGGTTAAAGTAGCTGAAACCTGGGGTGTATTCCCGGATATCTATTGTCCGTCTGATAAAACGTTTGCTTTTCTTGAGGATGTGTTAACCGAAGTAATGGAACTTTTCCCAAGTAAATATATCCACATTGGCGGCGACGAAGCCCCGAAGGATGCCTGGAAAAAATCGGCCTTTTGCCAGGACCTTATCAAAAAATTAAAACTGAAGGATGAGCACGGTCTGCAAAGCTATTTTATCCAAAGGATAGAGAAATTCCTGAACTCCAAAGGGCGAAGCATCATCGGTTGGGACGAGATACTGGAAGGCGGCCTTGCGCCAAATGCTACCGTAATGAGCTGGAGAGGTGAAGAAGGTGGTATTGCCGCTGCCCAGCAAAAACATAACGTGATCATGACCCCAGGAAGCGGCGGTTTATATATTGATCATGGACAGGGTAAACCAAGCCAGGAGCCATTGAGCATTGGTGGTAACGAACCTTTATCAAAAATATACAGTTATAATCCAACACCGGCCGTTTTGACCGCCGCAGAGCAAAAATATATAGAAGGGGTACAAGCCAACTTATGGACAGAATATATACCAACCGATGCCAAGGTAGAGTATATGCTGCTGCCGCGGTTGATGGCGCTGTCGGAAGTGGCGTGGTCGCCTTTGGCCAACAAGAATTTTAAGGATTTTTCAGAAACCCGTTTGCCCGGTCATTTAGCCTGGTTAGATAAAAATAATATCAATTACCGTGTGCCGGTAGCTATTGGCGCTAAAGATACGGTAATGATAGGTTCGCAACTGAATGCTACCTTAAAACCATCGGTAGAAGGGGCAAAAATATACTATACCATTGACGGCTATACGCCGCGCGAAACCGATCTGATCTATACCATCCCGGTAAACCTTTCTGTTCCGCTCAATCAGTATCGCGAGCTGCAAACCATAGTGATCACCCCATCGGGTAAACGGAGCGTGGTAACCCGTACGGTAGTGTATAATAAAGCGCCTATGGCGGCCGTTAATTATACGGGATCGGCACGGGGTGTAAAATACCAGCTATTTCCGGGTAGCTATACGGCTACCAGCCAGTTAACCAATTTACCGGCTGCCGATAGCGGCGCTGTTAAAACTTTCAGCACTATTGATTTCCGGAAAAGCAAAGGTAAATACGGCGTTATTTATTCGGGTTATTTAAATATTGATGCTGATGGCAATTACGGGTTTTCCACCCTTTCGGGTAATGGATCGGTATTATTGATCGATGACCAGCCGGTGGTTGATAATGATGGTAAGCATGCCGTTACCGAACAGGAAGGCGCTGTGCCATTGTTAAAAGGTTATCATAAGGTTACCTTAAAATATGTTGATGCAGGTGGCCCAAATACTTTAAAAGTATTCATCAATGCACCAGGCAAACAAAAAGCCGAGCTGACTGCCGATACATTATATAATTAAGATCATATCCTGCAAATAAAATGACCAACAGATTTTATCTTTTCGCGTTATTAACAGGGGCGGTAATAGCAGGTTGCGGTGGTAACCAACAGAAGCCTGCCACAACCACGCCGCTTGCTAAAAAACTGGAGTTGATGCCGCCTTTCAGGTTTCATAAGCTGATAGAAGTATCACCGGGCCAAAGTTATGATATACTGAGCTGGGGGCGTGGTTCGCAGGACGCGGGTTCGTTCATGATCCTGCATTCCGATTCATCGGCCATAAAATACACCACAACCACCGGTGATCTGGATGGGGCCATAGTTGATGTGTACAATGCCGATATGGACTTGGATGGTAATCCCGAGATCCTGATTCAGGCCAAATCAAAAGATACTACTAATTATGCCAGTATTTACGCTTTTGAGTTCAGTAACAATAAAGCCAATAAGCTCGATTTCCCAAGGTTGAACAGCTCACAACGTAAAGGTTACCGGGGGAGTGATAATTTTTATATCCGTGATGGTAAGCTCATGCGCGAATTTCCGATTTACAGTGGTAGCGGAAAAGAAGCTAAACCCACAGGTGCTAAACGCCAGTTGGAATATGGCTTACGCGGCAATGAGTTCACCGTAAAACAGCTGAGCAAAGATTCGACGGATGTGGCCGATAAGAAAGTGACGGTTGCAGCTACGCCTGTTAAGCAGAACACGGAAAAGAAAACTACTACTAAGAAATCTGAAAAGAAAAGCAAGTCTTCTTCGTCAAAATCAAAGAAAAAGAAGAAACACAGAAGACATCGCGATGAATAACCAAAAAGAGCGGCCCATTTGGTACCGCTCTTTTTGGTTTATTCATAATTATATTTTGTCATCCTGAGGAACGAAGGATCTTCTTCAATATGCCAGTCGTATAACAGATGCTTCGCTATGCTCAGCATGACAGTAAGCTTTATCCCGCAATCTCCAGATCGCTCAATTGGTTGTTGATAAATTCCATTTCCTCGCCATTAATATGTATCTCGATGGCTTTGGCATTTTGTTTAGCTTGTGCAGCATTACGGGCACCTACAAGGGCTATGGTGATGCCCGGATGGTTGATGGTCCAGCGGATTACTAACTGACCCAGGGTGGCGCCTTTTTCGTCGGCCAGGGGTTTTATTTTGGCCAGGAATTCATTGGTCCGTTTGATATTTTCTTCCCGGAAATATTTTACGCCCGCACGGTGGTCACCAGCATCAAATTGATGTCCTGGTTTTATTTTACCTGTTAGCAAGCCACGCTCCAGCGGACTATAAGCCAGGATCGATTTTTTATTTTCGATGCAATAGGGGATCAGTTCGTCTTCAATATCCCGGTTCACCATACTAAAAGGTACCTGGTTTGATGCCAGCTTGATAGTTTTTTCGGCGGTGGCCATTTGCTGTATATCATAATTGCTTACACCAGCCTCACGTATTTTGCCTTGTTCTTTCAATCGTAATATAGCCTCCATGGTCTCTTCGATAGGCGTAGAGGCGTCCGGCCAATGGATCTGATACAGGTCTATATAATCGGTACCTAAACGTTTGAGGCTGTTTTCGCACTCCAATATGATACTTTCCTTACCGGCATATTTGTAAATATCTATATCCTTGCCGCTGTTGTCCTGGCTTTTAAATCCAAATGTACCCTTGGCCAGGTCCCAGCGCATGCCGTATTTGGTGAGGATCTGCACTTTGTCGCGCGGCAAACCTTTTATAGCCTGACCAACCAGTTCTTCACTTTTGCCCTGCCCATAAATAGGGGCCGTGTCAATAGAGGTGATGCCCATATCGTAGGATACGCGCATAGCTTCAATGGCTTCTTTATCGTCATTGCCGCCCCACATCCAGCCACCGGCGGCCCAGGCGCCAAATGTTATCACAGAAACGGCAAGTTTAGTTTCTCCTAATCGTCTAAATTCCATAGATAAATAAGTAGTTTAAAATCCGGCAGCAAAATGTATTTAATTGTTGAGATTAAAAAATTATTTAGACAAAGAGATCATATCATTTGCGTTATCGACACCGGTGGCATCAAAGTCGTTATTAAAATAAAACCAGCCCTCTTGTGTGTTAGGGTTTTGTTTTACAATATCAATGATCTTTTTAAGGAAATCTTTAGAATAAGGCGAGCGGTACAATATCGGCACACCATGAAACCTGTAATAAATTACAGGCGTATTTTGGATCACATCATCCGGTAAACTCGGGTGACTCATGCCGCAAAAGGTGATGTTATGTTTAGCCAGTTTTTGGTAAACGGAATCATTCCACCAGCTTACATGGCGCAGCTCCAGTACATTTTTAAAAGTAGGATTTAAGCTGTTGATAATGCGATCAAGCTTTTCGTCATCGTAAGTAAAGCTGGGCGGCAGTTGAAACAGAACGGGCCCCAGTTTCTCCTGTAATCCCTGATTAATGGTGTCATAAAAACTGGTGATCAGTTCTGTTGTATCATTGAATTTTTTGTAATGGGTAATGGCGCGGGGGGCCTTTACCGCAAAACGGAAATCAGCAGGGCTTTTAGCGTACCAGTTTTGGAGAAACGAAAGCTGCGGAAAACGATAAAAGGTTACATTAAGCTCCAACGTTTTAAAATGTTCGCAATAATAATCGAACCATTTACGCTGCGGCAGATCATTGGGATAAAAACGTCCCTTCCAATCTTTATAATGAAATCCCGAACAACCGATATGCCATTCCATTTTTTCAAAATGCTTTTCATAATAAAAGAATGCGAATGGCATTTTGTTTTAAAACTTAACTGATGACGCTGAGCAAAAGTCGATAGCCTGGCTATAATCTATCCACCACCAGTACGTCTAAAAAACAGGAAAAGACCATCATCTGCACACCCGCACATCTGAAATATGCACATTTATTCGCACATTTGTATATCTGCCTATTGCACTTATAAAATATGCGCTTTATATATCCGGCTTTTTTATTTGCATTGCTCACGTTAGCTATCCCGGTCATCATCCACTTGTTCAACTTCCGTAAGTTTCAGAAGGTGAATTTTAGCAATGTGCAATTTTTAAAGGAGATCCGGGAGCAGCAGGCATCGCGCCGTAATTTAAGGGAAAGGCTGATACTCGCTGCACGCTTACTGGCCCTGTTTTTTTTGGTGCTGGCCTTTGCCAGGCCATATTTGCCAGGGCAAAATTCAAACAACACCGGCCGTCAAAACGCGGTAAGTATTTTTGTAGATAACTCCTACAGCATGGAAACCCTTAACCGCGAAGGCTCGCTGCTGGATGATGCCAAACAAAAAGCCAAGGAGATCGCTTCGGCCTACAATATCAATGATCGTTTTCAGCTGCTTACGCAGGATTTTGAGGGCAAACACCAGCGCCTGCTCAGTCGCGATGAATTTAATGACGCGGTTGACCAGGTAAAGATCAGCGCGCAAAGCCGTACCCTGCAGCAGATTATCAGTCGGCAGCAAAACCTGTTGCTTGAACAGCCGGGCGCTATCAAATCGGCTTATATCATCTCCGATCTTCAAAAAAATATGGCCGGCAAGCCCTTAAAAACAGATAGCGGTATAACCACCAGTCTTATACAGCTTAAATCCAGTAACCTGCCAAATGTGGCGGTTGATTCTGTCTGGTTGTTAAGCGCCGTACACCGTCCAGGCGAAAACGAAAAACTGGTGGTTCGCCTGCATAATTACGCCGGCGAAAAAGCTGATAAAGTCCCGCTGAAAGTCACCATCAATGGTGTACAAAAGGCTCTGGGGAGCTATACCCTCCCGGCACGCGCGGTACAAACTGATACATTGGCCTTTATGGGGCTGCAAGCCGGCTGGCAGCAAGGCCTTGTTGAATTACAGGATAATCCCGTTACGTTTGATAATAAGTTCTACTTCAGCTTTAATGTAAGCGCGCAAATGCCGGTACTGCTGATTGATGGCGGTATACCCAATCCCTATTTAAAAGCTGTTTTTGCTTCGGATCCATTTTTTGCCGCCCAGCGCGTGCCCGATGGAAATGTGAATTACGCGGGGCTCAATAGCTTGCCCATTGTGGTGATCAGTGATGTAAAAGCCGTATCAACGGGTTTGGCGCAGCAATTAAAAACCTATGTTGTCAAAGGCGGTACGCTGGTTGTTTTCCCTGCCGCTGATGCCGATCTGGCTAATTACCGTGCGTTTTTGCAGCCGATGAATGCTGCCTGGCCCGAAAAGCTACTGACAGAAGCCACCAAAGTATCAACCCTGAACAGACAAAGCCCGGTGTTTAAAAATGTATTCGAGAATTTTCCTGAAAATCCCGATCTGCCGGTGATTAAAAAATATTACCAGTTAAGTAACTCCGCTGGAGGGGCAGATAACCTGATGAAACTAAGCGGCGGACAAACCTTTTGGGCTGGAAATAACTTTGGGCATGGTAAAGTTTATGTAGCCGCTGTACCGCTTGATGAAGCATACAGCAACTTACCCCGGCATGCCCTTTTTGTGCCTGCGCTATTCCGCATAGCTCTGCTAAGCGGGCACGATCTGCCTTTGTTTTACACCCTGGGTCAGGAAGAAACGCTGGAAATCCCGCCAGTGCAGCTTACCGAAAAACAATTACTTAAATTGGTGAAAGGCGACCAAAGCTCCATTCCGGATGTGCGACAGCAGGAGGGGAGTACGATGCTATACCTGTCTGACCAGTTGCGCGAAACCGGGATCTATACGCTGAAAAAGCAGGATAGCACGCTGGCTACGCTGGCCTTTAACGATAACCGCAGCGAATCTGACATGAGTTATTTGAGCCAGGCCGACCTTAAACAGCTGATGCCTGCTTCAACCACCTTATTAACAGGTGGTAAGGCTTCACTAAAAGGTATTGTAACCGAAACAAATTTTGGCACACAATTATGGAAACTTTGTATAATTTTGGCATTGATTTTTCTGGCCGCCGAAATTTTGTTGATCAGGTACTTTAACCCGGGTAAACAAGCCGTAAAGCAGCCTGTTTGATCTAAATCAAGAATCAAGATGATAGAGTCAAGAATCAAGAAAAAAGCAAGAAGCTATTTGGTTACTTACAACCTGATACTGAAAGAAATAAACTCCCGGAAAAAAATCTTGATACCTGATACTCGCTACTTGATACTAAAATAATTCCATACAAATCCTTAAAGCTTGCTCATGAATTTGCTTATCAAATCTGCCACCATTCTTGATCCCGGATCAGCCTTTCATCAACAAGTTACCGATATTTTAATTGAAAATGGGGTGATCACCCGCATTGCCGAAGATATAGAGGCCGATGCCGAAGTGGTAGATGGCGAGGGTAAATATGTATCGCCCGGTTTTTTCGACCTGAACTGTAATATAGGCGAATTGGGACTGGAAACCAAAGAAGATATGCACTCGGGCACACGCGCCGCCGCTGCCGGTGGCTTTACCGGTATAGCGCTGATGCCCAACACCACCCCGCCGGTACATTCCAAAGCCGAGATAGAATACCTGCTAAACCGCGCCAAAAATAACCTGGTTGACGTGTATCCTTTAGGAACTATATCGCACAAACGCGAAGGGAAAGACCTGGCCGAACTATATGATATGTACCTGAGCGGTGCCCGTGCCTTTACCGATGGCAATCGCCCTGTACAGGATGCCGGTTTGATGGAACGTGCCTTATTGTATGCCCAGGGCTTTGATGCCCTGGTATTCTCGTACCCCGAGGATACCGCCATAGCGGGTAAAGCCAAAGTGAATGAAGGCGAAGTAAGTACTTTGCTGGGCATGAAAGGTATCCCATCGCTGGCCGAAGAGCTGATGATAGCGCGCGACCTTTACCTGGCCGAATATACCGTATCAAAAATCCACTTCAGCACCATATCAACCGCCCGTTCGGTTGAGCTCATTCGCGAAGCCAAACGTAAAGGCCTGGAAGTTACCTGCGACGTAGCCGCGCACCACCTGGTACTTACAGACGAGGCGCTGATGGGTTTCGATAGCATGTACAAGGTAAAACCACCGCTGCGTACCAAAGATGATGTTTTGGCGTTGATAAAAGGGCTTAAAGATGGCACGATTGATGCCATTGTAAGTCAGCATACCCCGCACGAAGTGGAATTTAAAGATGTGGAATTTGAAGTAGCGGAATATGGCATAACCGGCTTCCAGACCGCGTTGCCGCTGGCCCTGCTATCAGGTTTACCGGTGGAGCTGCTGGTTGAAAAGCTGGCTATTAACCCGCGCGAGATACTGGGTGTAACCATACCGGTTATTGCTGAAGGAGAGCGGGCCAACCTGGTGCTTTTTGACACCGAAACGGAGTGGGAATACGGTAATAAAAATAATCGCTCCAAATCGGTTAATTCACCGTTCTTTGGGCAACAGTTAAAAGGAAAAGTACAGCTAACCTATAATAACAAACAAATACTTAAATAACGAGAATCATGATCGATCCAAAAATACAAACCGCTTTTGAAGCCGCTCTGGAGGCTTTTTCAAAATACAGCAGCTTTGATGCTACCCTCCTGAGCAATAGCTTTGACGAAGTTTTCGCGCTTGACGAGGACTTTTTGACCAAGGTTGACGCTTTGGATGAAGTATTTGACAATAACCCGGCTATTGAATCATTACGCGAGGTGTTTTTTGACCTCCTGCTGGTGAACTTTTTTAGCGCCGATGTTAAAAAATTGGAAGAGGACTACCTTGACTCGCCTGAGTGGGAAGATATTGAAGAGCAAACGCTTGACCGCGGTACCGAGCTGCTGAACCTGCTGCTGTACCTGAACGAGTGCGAGGATGAGGATATTGAGCCCGAATTGGAAGATTACCTGAAAGAGTTTTTACTGGTTGATGAGGACGAGTTTCAGGACGAGTACCGCATTTATGAGCCTGTGATAGCCAACCAGATCCTGATTGAGAGCCCGGTTTCGGAAGTGAGTAAAGTAGCTCAAAGCCTGCCGCAGGATTCGGAATTAAAGGAATTGTTTTACCCGATGATCTGCTTCTTCCAAACAATCGATCCAACCGACGAAGTCAAAGAAGAGATAGCCGAATACGCCTTGGATAAAGAATTTGATATGGCCGTTTTAGATATATTAATTAATTTTCAATAATATCAATGGCTTTTGAAGTTGACAAAAAGCGGTTAAGAATTACCGGTATAACTTTTGGCTTGTTGCTGGGCGTAGTATTAACCGTACTGAGTATCATCTCGTTCTATATCATATTATCTACAACATCGGTGGTGGTTATCTCCTCCGCGCCTTTTATATTCTCGGTACTGCTCCCTATTTTACTGGTGGTAGTATTGTGTTTTAATTTCAGGAAAAAAGTTGGTGGTTTCTGGACCTTGCGGGAAGCAGCAACAGGTATATTCCTGATGTTTTTTACGGCTTTTGTAATACAGTTTGCCCTGCGCGATCAGTTATTTGCCAAAGTAATAGAGCCGCATATGATCGAAAAAACTCAAGCGGCCATGACCAGTTCGGTAAGCAAATTTCTCAAAGAAAGCAAAACCAGTCCTGATATTATCAAAAAGAAACTGGATGAGATCCAGGGCGAATTTAACGCTCAAAAAGATGTTACAATTGGTCGCCAAATACAGGGGGTAGGTATCTCTATCATCTTTATGTTTGTACTGGCCATCATCTTTGCCGCTTTCTTTAAAAAAGAGCTGCAGGTTAATAATCCACAGGCCTGATAGGTAAAAGATTATACACAACAAAAGCAGCTTTCCTGTAAGGAAGGCCGCTTTTGTTTATCTCTAAAAAAAGTTTGTCATTTCGATAGAGCAAGGGTAGGCATGAGCGTTGCGCGAAAGAGAAATCTTCTGCATATTGCTAAGTCTTCGTTACTAATCGCAAAAGATTTCTCCTCGTGCCTCGTTCGAAATGACATGCTTTTCATTTTTCCGGATAGCTATGATGATAATACCGCCCAAGGGTTTTACCACACATGGCGATTGCAATTCAGCCTATGGTCGGTGTTATCACAGCCCCCTCGGTAGGTGTCCTGCCAAACTTTTTCTTAAACGAATGAGAGAAATGAGAAAGGGTTTCGAATCCTAAATCAAGATAGATCGCAGATGGTTTTTTATTCTTTGTTTCTATCAGATACCGGGCTTCCGACAGGCGTTTTTCCTGTAGCCAATGTCGTGGTGCCATGCCGAATGTTTTTTGGAAGTCGCGCTTGAAACCCGCGAGGCTTCTGCCTGTAAGTTGCGCGAATTTTTCAATAGGTATATTGAAATGAAAGTTGTTAAGCATGAATTTTTCAATATCGATCTTATAGGGTTCGGAAAAATCGAACAGGAAATCTTTGAGCTCGGGCATGATATGCAAAAGCAACAGCACAGCTTCTTTTACCTTAAGCATGCCTACCGCATGGGTAATCTTTTCTTCTGAATGACGCACATAGGGAATTACCGATTGAAAAAAAGCTTTAAGAAAATCGTTTTCGGGAATAAGAATGTTTGGGGCGCCTGTATATTTTTTTTCCTGTTCTATTTGCTCTTCCAGCGCGATCTGTCTGAGCAGGGGTTCTTTCAAACAAATGACTATAGTTTGGTAATCCTCACCATTTAAGGGAGTTTTAGTGAGTTCGCCCAATTGATTTCTTCGAATGAGCAACATCTCACCTTGCTCCATCGAAAGCTTCTCGCTGGCTGTTTCCAATGTAAAACGGCCTGAAACCTGCAATACCAGGGTATTATGTTCTAAAAATGCTACTTTATCCTTTCGCACAGAAGCATGATACGAATAAAATATAACTCCCGGAATTATTTCAGTCGGATTTATCATTACGTAAAGATATAAAATGGGCGGGGCTTATATACAGCCCTACCCGGCTAACGCTGTAGGTATGTGCCGCCAAGTATCGAGCCTGGAGAAAAATGATCATTAAGGGCATTCATTTCTTCCGGAGTAAAAACTATCTCCATAGCTTGTATGTTTTCCGGTAACCTTGACCTCCGGCTCATGCTCACCAATGGCATCATATGATCTCCCTGGGCATTCACCCAGGCTATAGCCAGTTGTGTTGGCGTATATCCCTTTTCTGCTGCCATTTGTTTTAACACCTCAACCTTCTCCAGGTTCTTTATCAGGTTATCTCCCTGAAATCGGGAGAAGTGATTATGGTAATCATCAGCAGCCAATGGGGCCTTCATCTCACCCGTAAGTAACCCTTCGGCCGTATTGGCAAAGGCCACTACCCCAATACCCAATTCTTTCGCAGCAGGGAGCAGGTCGCTTTCTATCTGTCGGTCGGCCAATGAATAGCCTATTTCCAATGCAGTCACCGGGTGTATGCTGTGAGCTTTGCGCAGTTGGTCGGCCTTAATTTCAGAAACACCAAGATAACGTACCTTGCCTTCTTTGATCAGATCGGCGACAGTTCCTATCACATCCTCAACCGGAACGCTATTATCAAGCCTGCACGGCTGGTAGAGGTCGATGGTATCAATCCCCAGGCGTACTAACGAATAATTGATAAAGTTTTTAATGGCAATTGGGCGTAAGTCTAATCCAAGCCATTGACCGCCATAGAAGATGGCACCAAACTTTACGCTGATGAAAGCGTCGTCCCGTCTGCCTTTAATGGCTTTACCCACTAATAGTTCGTTGTGGCCGGCGCCGTAGAAATCGCCGGTATTCAGGAAATTAATGCCGCTGTCTAAAGCCGACTGAATGGTGGCGATACTTTCACTTTCGTTATTCGCCTGGTTTCCCCAAACGGGCGACATGCGCATACAGCCCAATCCGAGTTTAGAAACAAGCGGGCCATTTTTGCCGAGTGCTATTTTTGTTATGTTTGACATTGCTGTTTTTTTTATAAGTTAACGATACAAATATCAGCATTAGACTTAATGACAGATGTCTCACATGGCTCAATTTACTTGTCTGTGTGGCTCAGTAATTGATTTTGATCCTGACTGGTGTTATCGTTATGTTAATTACTAAAAGGGCCTGAAATAAGGCCTGCTTATAAGCGGTGAAAAGGCCCAGGGGATAGACGATAAAATAAGTAACAAAGCGATACTGAACCAGATGGCTATTGTTCTGAATTTTTCTTTATCAGTGGCTTTTCTTTTTGCTTTAGCTGAACCAATGGTAATTAAAACGATACCGATCAGCATTACCGTAATATGTTCCATCCCAAAAAAACGGATCTGCCTTTCATGAACAGCTGTGTTGAAATTATAGAGGAAATAATGAACGATAGGGCTGATAAAATATAACCAAAGTCCGAAGATGAGTTGAATATGTGCTATGGTTACAGTTACATATCTAACTGTGTTATCGAGCTTAGAAAAAGGTTTATTGAGCAACCAACCCCTGTATGCCCGGTAAATGGTAAAAAGTAAGCTAATTAATATAAGCCACCTGGTTAATGAATGTAGTGCTAATAGTGGGGTGTACATATGGTGTCAATATTAAGCATTAAATGATAAAGCTCATATAAAACAAATGCAAATAGTGGTGCGGCGATGTGTGGCTCAATTTTGCCTATGGTCGGTGTTATCATCACAAGTGTTCGAAGAATAAATTGCGACATCACACTTTATAAAATATCTAAAACAAGCTTGCTCCGTTAGGAGCTACCTGTTTATAGCACCGCATCCCCCTCTTTTATGCCTCGTAGAGGCTACCTTTATACAATTTACCTGCTCATTTAGGGTTGCACCTACGGAGCAAAAAGATATTTTGTCTTGTATTTCTACAAACAGGGAGCTCCTAACGGAGCATATCAACAATAAATGCAATAGGTCATTTATCCTTTGATCTTCCGAACACTTGTGGTGTTATTGCCGTACCATGCACAGCGGATTTTGCGTCTGCCTGGCGGTTATAATTTTTTCTTTTCTGCCTGGCTTTGCTTGTGCGTAAGGCCCCATTGTTCCAATTGTTGCCAAACAGGTATCAATAATTCGGCGCTGCTGCTGAGGCGGTAATCAACCCGTGGGGGTACTTCCGCATAAACAGTCCGGTTGATCAGGTCGTTTTGCTCCAGCTCTTTCAGGTGCAGTGTCAGCATACGATCTGTAATACCGGGAATAATTCTTTTCAGTTCGCTGAAACGGAGCGGCCCCTTCCCCAGTTTGTACAGGATTATCAATTTCCACCTCCCGCCCAGCAGGTCAACAGCGTACATCATTCCGCAAAAGTCAATAAGTTTTTCCCGGTTGATGGAGTTGGTAGATGTAATTTTTCTTGTGCTCATCACTTACAATTTTGTGTGCCTCATACAATTAGCTGCACATCCGCAAACTTACTGATTAAGCAATAATTTTGCTTCCGGTTTATTAAAAACACCAATATAGTTATCATGAAAGTTCTTATTGTATATGCCCATCCCGAACCACAAAGTATGAATGGTACCATGTTAAGCAGCGCGGTAAACACGCTTACAAATGCGGGGCATGAAGTAAAAGTATCCGATCTGTATGCTATGCGGTTTAATCCCGTTTCGGATAGAACCAACTTTACTACAGTAAATAACCCGAGCTTCTTTAAACAACAAACAGAAGAAGTATACGCAAGCCAGATGAATGGTTTCGCGGATTTTATTGAAGATGAACAACAAAAAGTAGAATGGTGCGACCTGATGATCTGGCAATTCCCGTTGTGGTGGTTCAGTGTCCCCGCTATTTTGAAAGGTTGGGTAGACCGTGTGTTTGCCATGGGGCGGTTTTATAAAAACGGGCGCATTTATGAGAAGGGTATTTTTCGTGGCAAAAGAGCATTACTTTCTCTTACTAGAGGTGGACCAGAAGCCAACTACATCAAAGAGCGGTACGGCACTCTTGAAGCGATACTGCACCCTTTGCAAAGAGGCATTTTGGAATTCACCGGTTTTTCTGTTCTGCAACCTCACGTAATTTATGGAACGGAAAAACAATCAACGGAGGAACTTGCCCTTGAAGCAGAGACATGGAAAGCCCGGTTAAAGGATATTTTTAACGAAGAGCCCATCATGGCCATTAATATCGAACAAGGATAGGCGATAAACACAAATTACTGTTAAGCGGCTTTCTCTAAAAAGGAAGCCGCTTTTATTTTAATACCTATCACTGTCAGATTAGAAGGTTACAAATCCGAAATCGAACATCCTACTTCCGAAATGATCACCGCCCTTCTCAATATATTCTACTGCTGATTTTTTGAATAGGTAGGAATAATAATTACTTTTAATAAATCATAAACCAATGCAATATCATGGAAATACAAAAAGCAAGTCCAATGCCGGTAATTATTAAATGGGGAGCGATATATGTAATAGCTTCTATTGTAGTTACTTATATTATCCAGTTCATGAATGTGGATCCCGATTCACCGATTAAATGGCTAAGTACATTACTGTTTATAGGCTTTATGTTCCTAACACAAAAGGAATACAGGGACGTTAATGGCGGTTATTTAACTTTTGGCGAAGGATTTAAAGCAGGATTTTTGTTTGCCATACTATCGGGTATTGTACTGGCTGTATTTACTTACCTGTACTTCGCGGTATTGAGCCCTGAAATGTTAGACAAAATAATAGCCTCTACCGAGGCTAAAATGGCGTCGAAGGGCCTCTCGCAAGAGCAGGTAGACCAGGCAATGTCCTTTACCAAAAAACTACTTAGTCCGGCAGGTATTACTATCAGCGCACTGATCTCAGCAGCAGTAATGGGAGCTATTATAGCGCTTATTGGCGCGGCCATCTATAAAAAGGATCGCCCCCCGGTTATGATATCCGATAACGATGGGGATACAATTGAACCAACAGTTTAAGACTATCACAGTTATTGACTGCAGATTTTTTTCGTACATCTATAAAACGCAACAGCCCGGTTTTCTCACCAGAGAAACCGGGCTGTTGCGTTAAGCAAAAAAGGTAACCAAAACCGACCGTTTGATATAATAGTAATTTACAGACCAGTAAAGTAAAACTTTTTAAACTTTCAAAACCGTGCTGAAATTTGTTAAAAAGTGTTAAAATCGATGGTTTTGAGGCGATTTTCGACAGTTTCTGCCTCGTTTTTATCCTCTTTTTGAATGAAAAAGTGTTAAAATAAAGGCTTTAAAAAGTTTTTTGTTAAAAACTAAGCCGTTGCCACCAACCTGCTGATGCTGCGATAAACATAATCATTATAGATATGCCGGCGGGCAAAACGGCCGGGTGAGTCGGCGTTGATCAGTTTGATATAAACTGCCTTGGGCACATCAAAATACTCGTAGGTATTACCATCGGTAAAACTGATCTTCAATACCTGCGATTTGTATTCAAAATCAGCTATGCTTGAGGTAGTTGTGGTTATGGTATATTCGGCAAATGATTGCTCGCGGGTTTCGGGGGCTATACTTACCAAAAAGTGGTAGGCTTCAATAATGGTCTTACTTTTTTCTTCGGCTTCCAGCTTGCTTTCCGGGTTATCCTGAAATTTATCCGGATGCCAGGCCTTCATCAGGCTACGGTATGTTGTTTTAAGTTCCTGTAGTTCAGTAGCTTCATTTACGCCTAAAAGTTTGCGGTAGTCGACAATTTTTTTCATTGTATTGATTTCTATGTAATTTATTGTCGTTGAAGAGCTAAGCAAATTGAGCTAAGCGCTTTTCAGGAAAATAATTCCGCAAAGGTACGCTTTTAAAGCTTATAAAAATCCGCGTAAAGTAAAGTTAGCGTAAAGGATGGTTTACCAAATAATGCAAAGGGGCAGGCTATGATAACAAAAAAGCCCCTGGAGTAGGTCCAGGGGCTATATATCGATGTTATGAAACTTACTTTTTCATTACCTGTTTTACAATATCGTTACCAAAAACAAAAACCATCAGGGTAACCAATATTACAAAACCGACAATTTGGGCGCGTTCAAGGAATTTATCACTCAGTGGTTTACCTTTAATCATCTCGATGATGAGGAACAATGCATGGCCACCATCAAGTGCCGGAATAGGTAAAAGGTTCATCAGGGCCAGCACCATGGATAAAAAGCCTACGAGGCTCCAGAAATGCACCCAGTCAACATGGCTGCCAAACAGATTGGCAATAGCAACCGGGCCGCTTACAGCCTTGCTGAACTTAACATCGCCTTTAAAAATTTTACCTAAGCCTTTGGCATTGTCGGTAAAAGTTGCCCAGGCCCTTGAAGCCCCAATCGGTAATGAGCCAAAGAAACCATAGTAAATGGTTTTTACCTTAGGCAGATCGTTTTTTGACTGTGCAAAGCCAAGAGTACCATCAGGCGTTACCTGTGCTTTTAAAGTGATAACCTGATTGTTACGTTTTACACCCAGATCCACTGCTTTGCCTTTATCTTTTGCTAGTTCGGTTTTCAACTCATCATAAAATGCAATAGGCTGATTGTTGATGGCCACAATGCTGTCACCTTTAGCCAAACCCGCTTTTTGCGCATTGCTTTTTGGTACAATGGAGTCAACTATAAATTTGCTGCGGGGAATTCTGCTTATAAATTCTTCAATACCGTGGTCAGACAGATCGTTTAGTATGGTGCGTGGTATAGTAACACTAACTGTTTCGGTTCCGCGTTGTATAGTAAAAACGGTGTTTTCAAGTAATACTTTTGGGCTGGTCAGGTCGTCAAAGCGTTCCACGGCTTTACCGTTGATCTTTACAATTCTGTCGCCGGCTACAAGGCCTATTTTTTTACCGATCTCGCCGGGAACAATGCCGTATTTGGCGCTTGAGTTAGGAATATAACTATCGCCAAAACGCATGGTCAATATCCAAAATATCAGTATACCCAGTATAATGTTTACGGTAACACCGCCAAGCATCACAATTAAGCGCTGCCAGGCCGGTTTTGAACGGAATTCCCAGGGCTGCGGCGGGCCCGCAAGCTGGTCGGTATCCATTGATTCATCTATCATACCGGCAATTTTAACATAGCCACCGAGGGGTAACCAGCCAATGCCGTATTCAACGCCTTTGTAGGTAAATTTAAAAAGACTTATGTTCCAGGCATCAAAAAACAGGTAAAATTTCTCGACCCTGATGCCAAAAGCACGCGCCGCTAAAAAATGTCCCAGCTCATGCAGGATTATTAAAATTGAAAGGCCCAGTATCAGCTGGCCCACCATGATCACTATACTCATTATCTACTTTTATGTATATTAAAATTGTATTGCCTTTACCGGCGTTTTTTCTATTAAATTTTGCGCAAAGATGCGTGTTTCTTTATCAGTATTCAAATAGTCGGTTAAGGTTGGTTGCTTTATGAAATTTATCTTCTGCATACACGCTTCAATAATTGTGCTCATAGCCAAAAAGCTGACAGACTGACCTAAAAAGCTGGCAACAACTACCTCATTTGCCGCATTGATAATGCATGGCATGTTGCCGCCTTGTTTTAAGGCTGTATAGGCTAAACTAAGATTACGAAAAGTATCCAGATCCGGTTTTTCGAATGTGAGGGTAGGGTAATCCGTAAAGTTAAACCGTTTAAAATCGTTTGTTACCCTGTTTGGATAGGTTAAGGCGTACTGGATAGGCAGTTTCATATCAGGCAAACCCATTTGGGCCTTGATGGAACCATCTTTAAACTGCACCATAGAGTGGATGATTGACTGGGGATGAATGATCACATCGATCTGATCGGCCTCTACATCAAACAGCCACCGGGCTTCTATCACTTCTAAGCCCTTATTCATCAACGAGGCTGAATCAATGGTGATCTTGGCACCCATTACCCAGTTGGGATGCTTAAGTGCATCCTGTGAGGTTACATTGGCTAAAAAATCAAGATCGCGCCCGCGGAAGGGCCCGCCTGAAGCAGTAAGGATCAATTTCTCGACCGGGTTATGCTCTTCGCCGGCAAGGCATTGAAATATGGCCGAATGTTCCGAATCGACAGGTAAAATTTTTACGTTGTGTTGTTTGGCCAATCCGGTTATCAGTCCGCCTGCAACTACCAATGTTTCTTTATTGGCCAGTGCAATATCCTTATTTGCTTTGATAGCGGCAATGGTGGGTTCAAGACCTGCAAAGCCAACCATAGCGGTTAATACTATAGCAATATCCGGATGGGTTACGGTATCAACAATGGCCTGATGACCTGCCAATACTTTAACCGGTAAATGTGCCAGGGCTGTTTTAACTTCCTGATATTTACTTTGGTCACATATGATAGCGTATTCCGGCTTAAATTCAATAGCCTGACTGATCAACAGACCAGCATTGGAGTGCGCGGTCAGTAAAAATGCCCTGAACAAGCCGCTATTGTTCCTGATCACCTCCAGCGTTTGCGTACCTATACTACCTGTGGAGCCAAGAATGGCAATGTTTTTTATATGATTAGTCAATGATGTATCTGTTTCAATTATTATTCAGACGAACGGTTGCTTTATTAAACTGTTTATCCAAACAAGGCCAAATTTACTATTATATAACGTATTCTTTCAATAAGTCGGCAATCTTCCTGTCGTTGGCTAATCGCGGTACTTTATTTTGTCCTCCAAGTTTCCCCTGCGAACGCATATAATTAATGAACGCGTACTTTTGCAGGCCTTGGATGATCAAGGGTTGCAAAATGTTACCCTCAATGAGGTCAAAATAGTAAATATTTTTCTTTTGCAAGGCTTTATCTACTTTCAGCGCAAAAGCGTTTAAATCAGCCGGGGCAGAGCCAAATTCAATAAACCATTCATGGTATGGCAACTGTCCTGCAGGTGGATTAACCTGCGGTGCTACGGTGAATTCTATTACATCAACACCTTCCTGTTGCGCCACGCTCATTAGTGCTTGTTCTACTTCTTCGCCTATCACATGTTCGCCAAAAGCCGATATATAATGTTTGATACGACCGGTTACCACTATTTTGTATGGATCTTTTGATACAAACTTAATGGTATCGCCCAAACTATAGCCCCATAAACCCGCGCTGGTATTCATGATAAGGGCATAATTCTTATCCAATTCAATATCCTTGAGGTTAATGCGGGTAGGGTTTTCGTTAAAATACTCTTCTGAAGGGATAAACTCATAAAATATACCGGAGTCGACCAGCAGCAGCAGGCCTTTTTCTTTTTGCGAATCCTGGAAAGCGATAAAACCTTCGGACGCAGGATAGGTTTCGATGGCGTCTATTTTTGCGCCGATGCTTTCTTCCATGCGGGTGCGATATGGTTCAAAATTTACGCCGCCATGCACATACAGTTTAAAATTGGGGAATATATCCTTTACCTTTTTACCACCGGCTTTGGCCGAGAGCCTGTCAAAATACATCTGGCACCAGGGCGGGATACCTGATATTAGGCGCATATCCTGGTTAAAGGTTTCCTCCACAATGGCATCAACCTTTTGCTCCCAGTCTTCAATACAATTGGTTTCGTAGCTTGGGAGCCTGTTTTTTTGCAGGTAGGCAGGTACATGATGGGCTACAATGCCCGAAAGCCTGCCGGTGGCTATACCCGCTTTCACGGTAAGGATAGGACTGCCCTGTAAAAAGATCATCTTGCCATCTACAAAGTCAGCATTACCTGTTTCATGGATATAGCTAAGCAACGCGTTACGAGCTGCTTTGATATGCTCGGGCATGCTTTCTTTTGATATGGGAATGTACTTTACACCTGATGTAGTACCTGATGTTTTGGCCAGATAAGCTGGTTTTCCGGGCCACAAAACATTCTCTTCGCCACTGACAACACGATCAATGTACGGGCGAAGATCCTCATAATCATGTATGGGTACGTTCCTTTTAAAATCGTTGTAATTATTGATCTCCGCAAAGCGGTACTCACGACCAAAAGCGGTGTCTTTGGCCGCATCTATCAGGTCAGAAAAGGTGTTTTGCTGCAGCTTTATAGCATTTTTGCGTAGCTTGTTTAGCTGCCGGTTTACTGCGGCGGCAAATATTTTGCTCAATGCAGATTTTAGTCCCATATGCTAATTAGTTTCGGCAATATCATCGTCCACATCCAGGTGACTGTAAACCAGTTTACGGTAAGTAACCATGATAATAACCTGTACAAATGGGAATGCAAGTATAAACCAACAATAGAATGCAAGCCGAAAAATAAATCCGTCCTTTTCCTGATCAAGTCCGGATAAGCCCAGGAGTACTACAATAGGGATAAGTACAGCAATCATGATCAGGATAATGAAGGTGAATACACCTAATGTTTTAAAAAAATTATCCTTAGTGATCTCAAAGCTTTGTTTTAACGACTCTATAGGCGAGGAATCGTCATCTACAATAAAGCAAATGCAAAAAATACTGCGAAGACCAATGTACAAAATGAACACCAATTCAATAGTCTGAAAAACGTGATCGTAACCTATATTACGCTGTGTAAATACATAAAAGATCACCAATAGCAGAACCAATATCCCGGTTAACAAACCAATGATCACAAAGTTAAGAGTCATTCGGAAGGAAGGAAGGATATCCTTGAATTCAAATTCGTAATATTCCTTATCCATAAGCGTTAGTATCAGTTTGTAAAAGCTAAGACCGATGTAGCATTGGATGATAAGCTGTATAGAAATAAAAATAAGTTTGGTCGTCAGATCATCGTCGAGTAATATAAACTCCTTGAAAAAATCAAGGGCTTCATTGATAAATAACGAAATAACCGAGTACACTACCAGCGGTACAAAATTTTTCTTTAATACATTCCATGCAGTTTTAATGGTTTCTGCAACAGAAAATGGGTGGTACATAAGTTCTTATGATCTGTTAAAAATTACACGCTTCCAAAAATCCTGCATAAATCCAAACCCGTAGGCGATAAGTTGGGTGAAGGCGGCTATAATGCTCAAAAATGCAATTTTTACTGATTTATTTTTCCACCAGGCATGAAAAAATATTAACAAAATGTAAACTGCTAATATAATGTTAGCCAATATAGCTATTTGCCAGCCTAACAGGTTAAAAATGAGGGTTAGTGTGACATCGATGGCAAATACGGCCGGGAAAAAATGTACTGCCTTTAACTCTTTTGGAAAAAACTTATAGATGTTGATACGCGCCCTTCCAAAAAAGTGAAGCTGCTTATAAAACTGTAAAAAGTTAGTACGTCGTTTATGGTAAACTATAGCATCGGGTATCAGGCCTATTTTAAAACCCAGTGAATGGATGCGAATGCTGTATTCAATATCCTCACCCAAACGGGTAATGATAAATCCACCTGCTTTTTCCCATACCTGGCGCGATATACCCATATTAAAACTACGCGGATGAAATTGGCCGATAGCTTTTTTATTACCGCGTATACCACCAGTAGTAAAAGGGGAAGTCATGGAATAGCTGATAGCCTTTTGCGTAGGTGTAAATGAGCTGTGGGCGCCATCGGGGCCGCCATAGGCGTCAAGATAATTGGTGCTGAGCGATTGATTTACAATTTCAAGATAATTGGGCGGGATGAGGCAATCGGAATCAAAAATGATAAAATAATCGCCTTTGGCACGTTCAAAACCAAAATTGCGGGTAAAACCTTGTCCTTCATTAGGCTTTTTAAAATAACGCAGCTCCAGTTTACCACTAAAACTGTTTACAATTGCTTCAGCATCATTTACAGAACCATCCTCAATTACCAAAACCTCAAAGGCCTTGTATGTTTGCAATACAAGGGTTTCCAGCAGTTCTTTAATTTCCTGCGGGCGGTTATATAAAGGAATGATGATGGAAAAAAACATGTGGTTAGATGTGAGATATGAGATATGAGATATGAGATGGAGGACATTTTTCTAAGTCTCATATCTCATATCTCACATCTCCTATCTGTTTTAAATAATCTCTTCTATTTGGTAATTATTGCGTTCGTTTGAGCTTCTTGAAACAAGTTCAGCAACAAAGCCTGTTAAAAATAATTGCGAACCTAAAATGATAGCCACTATGGCTATATAAAACCAGGGATTATCGGTTGGTTGGCGTACAGTTATGTTATGAGCCAGATTATATAGTTTTTCGCTGATGAGCCATATGGCGATTATTAAACCGGCAAAAAAGCTCAGTGTGCCCATGGTGCCAAAAAAGTGCATGGGGCGTTTACCAAATTTACCTACAAAAAATATCGAGAGCAGGTCAAGAAAACCATTTACAAAGCGGCTCATGCCAAATTTCGTTTTACCGTATTTGCGCGCGCGATGTTCAACAACCTGTTCGCCAATTCTAGTAAAGCCGGCCCATTTGGCCAGTACAGGTATGTAACGATGCATTTCGCCATAAACCTCAATGTTTTTAACAACAGCCTTACGGTAAGCTTTTAAACCACAATTAAAATCATGCAGGTTGTTTATGCCGCTCATTTTTCTGGTTGCCGCATTAAATAGCTTAGTAGGTATGGTTTTGCTCAATGGATCATATCGTTTAGCTTTCCATCCGGATATCAGGTCGTAATTTTCTTCGGTAATGCGGCGGTATAGTTCTGGGATCTCGTCAGGGCTATCCTGCAGATCGGCATCCATGGTGATGATAACATTGCCGTTGGCTGCTTCAAAACCAGTATTTAATGCTGCCGATTTACCGTAATTACGTCTGAACTTAATGCCTTTGATAAAAGGGTTGTTCAGCTGTAGTTTTCTGATCATTTCCCATGAACCGTCCTTACTGCCATCATCAATTAAGATAATCTCGTAAGTAAAACGGTTTTCGTCCATTACCCGGCTTATCCATGAGGTTAACTCGGGTAACGATTCTATTTCGTCATAAAGCGGTACTACTACTGATATATCCATTTATTAGGAATGCGATTCGGGGCAGCGGTTTTGCATGCTCACAATCATCCGCAAAAATATAAAAAATAGATAATGGTTTGCACACTGTTTTTTAGAGAGCTTATGAAAACAAAAGCAGGTTGCGACCTATGTGTAACAGTAATGATATGTTAAAATATGTTATAACAGCTCAATTGTCATAACAGCATCATCATAATTTTGATATATTGGCGTTCATAAATGATAAATCACCTACATGAAGCCTTATAACCTAACGCTTTGTATACTACTATGCGCCATAGCCTTCAAAGGTTACGCACAAAATACCGACCAGCCCGGTGTAAAATATGATCAGCATAAAGTATTCAATCCTAATTTCTATCCCGAAAAAGGTAATATGTTCAGGAATGCCGGAGGCGCTCCCGGTTCAAAATACTGGCAAAATAGGGCCGATTATAAGCTGAATGTTGTTTTAGATACCCTTAAACACCGGATTGATGGCACTGCCCTGATCACTTATACCAATAACAGCCCCGATGCGCTGGGGTTTTTGTGGCTGCAGGTAGAACAAAATATTTACCGGGAAGATTCGAGGGCCGAAGCGACCAGCCCGATAACCGGCGGCCGGTTTAACAATCGTTCCTATACCAAAGGTGATGAGATAAAAGCCATATTCGTTACGAAGAACGGCAAAACCGAAAAAGCAGACTACATTGTGACCGATACCCGTATGCAAATAAAGTTGAAAGATTCTTTACGCGCCGATGGGAGCAAGCTACAGATCAGAATAGAGTATGGCTTTGATATCCCTCAATATGGAACCGACCGGATGGGGCGCCTGCTTACTAAAAATGGTTGGATATACGAAGTTGCACAGTGGTATCCCCGTATGGAGGTTTATGATGATGTAACTGGATGGAATACCCTGCCATACCTTGGAGCCGGGGAGTTTTACCTGGAATATGGCAATTTTGACTATACCATAACTGCGCCGGCCAGTCTGGTTGTGGCGGGATCGGGCGAATTGCTTAACCCTAATGAGGTGTATTCCCCAACCACCCTAAAACGTTTGGCTGAAGCCCGGAAGAGTGATAAAACGGTGATGATTAAAGATTCCATAGATGTTTTGCGAAAAGATGACTATCCAAAAAAAACAACCCTTACCTGGCACTTTTTATGTAAAAATGCACGCGATGTAGCCTGGGCTGCTTCAAAAGCATTTATATGGGATGCGGCACGCATTAATCTGCCCAGTGGAAAGAAGGCCCTTGCACAATCAGTTTACCCGGTTGAAAGTAAAGGCAAGCAATCCTGGAGCCGCTCTACAGAATATGTAAAAGGTGCTATAGAACTATACTCCAACCAATGGTTTGAATATACTTATCCCGTAGCTACCAATGTGGCAGGCACTGTTGGTGGTATGGAATACCCCGGTATTGTTTTTTGCGGATCGGAAAGTAAGGCTGGTGACCTGTGGGAGGTAACCAATCATGAGTTTGGACACAACTGGTTCCCGATGATCGTAGGATCGAACGAACGTAAATATGCCTGGATGGACGAAGGTTTTAATACATTTTTAAATAATGTAGATACCAAGGTATTTAACAATGGAGAGTTCTATGTAAAGCCTGATCAGCAAAAGGCAGCATTGCAACTGTTTGCTCCTGAAGCCGAACCTATCATGACGATACCAGATGTGATTCAGGCCGATTATTTGGGTGCAGCCGCTTATGAAAAACCGGCGCTTGGGCTTGCCATGTTGCGTGAACAGGTTTTAGGCGAACAACGCTTTGATTATGCATTCAAAACTTATATCAAACGCTGGGCATTTAAACACCCTACGCCCTGGGATTTTTTCCATACTATGGATAATGCTGCAGGAGAGGATCTGAGCTGGTTTTGGAATGAATGGTTCTTCACCACCTGGAAACTTGACCAGGGCATAAAAGATATCACTTACCCTGATGGCGATGCCTCCAAAGGTTCGTTAATTACGCTGGAGAACCTGGAGGAGATGGCCTTGCCGGTAACTATCCTGATCAAGGAAGAAAATGGTAAAACCGCTACAGTAAAACTCCCGGTTGAAATATGGCAGCGTGGCGGGCTTTGGACATTTCATTATAAATCAACCTCGAAAATTGTTTCGGCTATTGTTGATCCGGATCATCTTTTGCCCGACATCAATCCGGAAAATAATTCATTCAGCGGATTGCCTGTACCTGCTGGTACTACAGCTGCCAGTGTTATAAAAACCTATATTGATGCTATAGGCGGCGCCGAGAAACTGAAAAATATTAAAGATCTGCAAATATCATCAACAGGTACAGTTCAAGGTTCTGAAGTACAGATGGTAAGCCGATATAGATCACCCGATATGTTTTTTCAGCAAATAACCGTGCCATCATATAATAATTTAATTGTGGCCCATGTTTTGGTAAATGGCGAGCGCATCAGTGTACAGCAGTTAAACCGTGATGTTCCTTTGGATGATGCCGGTAAAAAAGTGATAAAGGCCAAAAGCAAACCTTTCCCCGAGCTCGATTATGAAAAAGGGGGATACGCTATGCAACTCGACTCAACCCTGAAGATTGTTAATGGCGACCTGGCCTATGAAATTGATATAAACCTTGCCGAAGGAACACAGATACGGAATTTTTATAATCAGAAAACCGGTCTCAAAATAAAGCAAGTAATAGAAGGCTCCGTAAACTCGGTAACCGAATTTGGTGACTATGAAGGCATAAACGGTGGCATCAGGATACCATTCCTGCTCAAAACAACTTTGCTGGGGCAATCAGCAGAATTTAAGGTTAAAGAAACGGCCGTTAATAGTGGTATGAATGCCGGAGTTTTTCAGTAGAATTATACAAAAACCGGGTTTACATGTAAACCCGGTTTTTGATGATGAGATTTTAGTAATGTTTGATTATCAATGAGGTGATATATTGTAAATCATGAATTGTGTAACCCATGTAAAACCACTTTTTTAACAAAATGGTCCACCCGTTTAGGGTATCTACACTAATCCTAACACCTTACTTGTCCTGGCCCTGGTAACTTCACTTAAGGCTTCATCATTAGCTAATGACTGTCCGTATGAAGGTATCATTTCTTTTAATTTTTGCTGCCAGGCATCGGTTTTGATGTGAGTTTTAAAACAACGTTCTATCAGTTGTATCATAATAGGTACCGATGTTGAAGCACCTGGTGATGCCCCCAATAAGGCTGATATGCTGCCATCGGCAGACGTTACCACTTCAGTTCCAAATTCAAGTACGCCTCCATGTTTAGCATCCTTTTTAATCACCTGGACACGCTGTCCGGCTACATCCAGATCCCATTCGCTGGCTTTGGCTGTGGGCATGTACTCCTGTAAGGCTTTTAAACGATCGGCAGGCGATTGTAATACCTGGCTGATGAGGTATTTGGTTAACGGCCAATTATCACGCCCTACGGCAAGCAGGGGCCATATGTTATTTAGCTTGATAGAACAAAAGAGATCAAGCAATGATCCTTTCTTTAAGAAACGGGTTGAAAATCCTGCGTACGGGCCAAAAAGTAATTCTCTTTTACCGTTGATCACCCGGGTATCCAGGTGCGGTACAGACATTGGCGGAGATCCTACCGATGCTTTTCCATATACTTTAGCCTCATGGCGGGCAACAACATCGGGGTTGTTACAAACCAGCCATTGGCCGCTTACCGGGAAACCACCAAAGCCTTTGCTTTCAGCAATACCCGATTTCTGAAGCAGGGGTAAAGCACCACCCCCAGCACCAACAAAAACAAAATTGGCGGTCAGTTTTCTTTTTTGCCCGGTTGTTTTGTCTTTTACCGTTACCTGCCAACTATTATCCTTATTGCGTTTAATGTTTCGCACATCATGATTAAGACTTAGCGCGACCCCGCTTTTTTGTTTAAGCTGATTAAGCAGGCTGCTGGTTAAGCTGCCAAAATTTACGTCGGTACCTAAACCCATAAATGTAGCCGAAACCTTTTCGTTTTCATCACGTCCTTCCATCACCAACGGAATCCATTGCTGAAGTTGTGCTTTGTCTTCAGAATATAGCATTCCTTTAAAAAAGTGATGTTTTGTCAATGCTTCCTGGCGTTTTTTAAGATAATTTACATTCTCGGGGCCCCAAACAAAACTCATGTGAGGTACTTTCCGGATAAAACTTTGTGGCGATTGAATATATTTTTGGTCGATAAGGTATGACCAGAATTCCTTTGATATCTCAAATTGCTCAGCAATTTTAATGGCTTTTTTTATTTCAACGGTTCCGTCAGGAAGCTCTGGGGTATAATTCAATTCGCAAAAAGCAGAGTGGCCGGTACCAGCATTATTCATCGGTGCCGAACTTTCGGCAGCTATAATATCAAGTCGTTCAAAAATTTCAATGGTTAAATCGGGTTGCAGTTCTTTAAGCATTACCCCCAATGTAGCGCTCATGATACCCGCGCCAATTAAAACTACGTCAACCTTTGATTCTGAAACTTTATCGCTATTAGCCATCTTTTTATAACACCTTGTAGAGGTATGCTCAAGTTAAATTATACCAGGTATAACCCGGTTTTTTGAAAATTGTTGTGATGATTAAGTCCTGCAGGCATGTTTAGCAGCAAGGGAAAATTAAATCAGACAATTTTAAGAAATTTTTATAGAAAATCGGGTCTGTTCATGTCCATTAAATGCAATAAATAACCATCTTAAATTAAGATGGCAAGGTTTTACCATTTTGGTAATATAGTTTACATCAGGTTAACACAAAAAGCGTTCATTACTGTATATACAATAATAATAGCTTGCCTTACATGAGGATATTAAGATTGAATACTTGGTTTTGTGTAATAGTGATGGCCTTAACTGCATGTGAGCATGTCAGAACCAAGCCGGTATCCAAAGACATCACTAAAACAACGGTGCAGGTAGCCGGCAAGAAGGATAGCGTGATCAATAACCCACAAAAAAATTACGGCACTGCTACCGTGGCTGAGCCTTGTGTAAAATGCTTGTTGCAGGTAATACAGGCCAGTAAGAGCTTTAAACAAAATACCGTATCGGTGCCATCGCAGAATATAGCTTATACGGTTAATTGGATCAGGGCATCTGCACCCGCTGAACCGGCGGATAAATCACGCGTAACGGATGGTTTAAAGATAGATGTAAAGAAAAATGAAGATGGTGAAGAACATGATCTGTGTTCTTATGTATATAATAATCAAAGCGGAGCGATGTATTTGCTTAACAATGAAGGTAAGTACCAGCAGCCTGTATCGGGCATAAACCCGGAAGTATTAAAAAAAATCAGAAACAGCTGTTACTGGGGAGTGGCCTCGGGGAAGTGAGTTTGCAGTTTGCAGTTTGCAGTTTGCAGTTTGCAGTTTGCAGTTTGCAGTTTGCAGTTTGCAGTTTGCAGTTTGCAGTTTGCAGTTTGCAGTTTGCAGTTTGCAGTTTGCAAAAGAAAATGGCAAACAAATTAGATAAAAAATCAAGAAATCTCTTAATCTTTGAATCGAGGTTCAGAAAATCAGCGCCATCAACGAAATCAAAATAATCAACGGTCAAAAAAATAGCGATAAGTATAAAACTCATCGCTATAAAATAATATAATAAGAGTTGTGCCAACGGCAAACTCAAAACTGCCAACTGCTTATGTAGTGTAGCCCAGAATTTTTAGCACTTGTTTACTATTCTGCTCCTCACCAAATACCTCAAAATTGAATGTTTCATCACGATTGCGGCGAATGATCACATGCTTGGGCGAAGGAAGTAAACAATGGTGTATACCGCCGTATCCGCTCAATACTTCCTGGTAAGCTCCCGTGTTAAAGAAGCCCAGGTATTGTACCTTACGGGTTTTAGGCATAAACACACTGTTCATGTGCGCTTCCTGGTTGTAATAATCCTGTCCGTCGCAGGTAATGCCTCCCAAATTTACACGCTCATATTCCGAATCCCAGTTATTAATGGGCAGCAGGATATATTTTTGGTTCAGCGCCCAAACATCCGGCAAATTGGTAATGAATGAACCGTCGAGCATCAACCATCTTTCACGGTCGTTTTGTTGTTTACGGCCTAATACTTTATATAGAATGCCCGAAGCTTCGGCAACGGTGTATTTACCAAACTCAGTGATAATATCCGGTTCGATGGTGTCATTATCAGCACAGATCTCTTTAATACGGCTTACGATCTCGTTGATCATATACTCATAATCAAAATCAAATACCAGCGAATCTTTGAAAGGCATACCACCACCAATATCCAATGTATCCAGAGCCGGGTTTACTTTTTTGAACTTGCAATAAAGTGTTACGTATTTTTCTAACTCATTCCAGTAGTATGGCGTATCCGATATACCTGAGTTGATAAAAAAGTGTAATAACTTTACCTGGAAGTTAGGGTTTTCTTCAATTTTGTTATGATAAAAATCAATCACATCTTCCATACGTACACCTAAACGCGAGGTGTAGAATTGAGAGTCGGGTTGCTCTTCGGCAGCTATACGGATACCCAGGTTACAAGGGGTGTCCATCTCAATCTCATCATCGTACAGGTTAAATTCCTCCTTATTGTCCAGTACCGGTATGATGTTTTTGAATCCATCATGCAGCATGTCAATAATATAGGTTTTATACTGAAAGGTTTTAAAACCATTACATATCACCGTAATGTCTTTGTTTACCGCGCCTTTTTTCTCCAGTGCATCAATCATGGGCATGTCAAAGGCCGATGATGTTTCCAGGTGGATCTCGTTTTTCAACGCCTCTTCCACAATGTGTCTGAAATGCGAACTTTTGGTACAATAGCAGTATTTGTAGCTGCCACGGTAATTATTTTTAATGATAGCCTGCTGAAACAACAATTTGGCCTGCTGTATTTTCTTGGTTATCATAGGCAGATAAGTAAAACGTAGTGGCGTACCATACGTTTCGATCATCTCCATTAAATTAAGGTCCTGAAAGTATAGTTCATCGTCGATGATCTCAAAACCATCCTGCGGAAAACCTACACTCAAATCAAGAAATTCCTGGTAACTCTGCATCCTTAAAAAATTTGGGGCAAAAATGTGATTTTTAAACGGAATTAACTGCTAATTGTTGGGATAATTTTTATGGTTTGAATGTAATTTATTTAACAAGGGATAAATCGCAGTGTGTATGTATCTGTTTTGTCTGATAGTCATGTAAAAAGACATAGGAAAAAGCAAAAAAGTTGTCTTGATAAAGTAATATTTTTATTCTATAGTTAAAATATTTACTATGTGGCATTCATTTTGTTCACCTGTAGTTATTTTTGCATAAAAGAATAATTTATGTCGCTACAATCAATAACAACAGATCATTCAGGTAATCTCAATAAGAAACAACTATCCTGCGCAAGATGTGGTGCAGAACGGGTTGAAAGGATTCCGAGAGGCACAATAATCAAAACTTTTTTATTTTGGTTGCCATTTAAAAGATACATTTGTTATAAGTGTTTGCATAGATTTTATTCTTTATAGTAAAATTTTGTAAATCATTTTCTTATTTTTATCTCCATAGTTAATTAATTTCTTTTAATTAAATATGGAGATAAAAGATAATAATAAAAAAAAGCGCTGCTGCTCTACCTGCAAAAAACAGTTTCATTATCAAATGCACAGAAACTGGTTTGTTAAAAATATTTTATTCTTTTTGCCTGTAAGGAAGTTTTTTTGCGCAAAGTGCCAGAAAGCTGTATACATTTTGGTGCAAAATAATAGAAGGGTAAACTAATGATTAGACACAGCTGGTAAATGCACTTCAGCCATCATACACCTGGCACTGCCGCCACCATTAGTTTCAATCGTATTGATATCAGCGTAAACCAGTTTACCGTATTTTTTGAGCGTGCTTTTTTGATCTTCATGAAGAGCCTCGTACGCATTTTTAGACATCACCACCAGGGTTTCGCCGGCCTTATTCCTTACCTCCAACATATTACCAGCGAATCGGTTCATTTGTTCAAATGATATTTCAATAATTTCCTTTTTGGTTAACCGTAACGATTCCAGAACTTCTACTTTTTCATGTGGGTTCGGGATACTATCAGTACAAATCACAGCAAACCCACTTCCAATACACATCAGCACGTTGGTGTGGTAAATGGCTTTCTCATGTTCGTCTACCGCGTCAAAACTGACGGCCTGATAACCTGCCTGTTCGCAAAAGACGCTCAGTGCTTCTTTATCTGTACGGGGAGAAAGGCAGGCATAGGCTATTTTATTTTCCCGGTCCAGCACCATACTACCGGTACCTTCCAGAAATTTATTTTCAGTTTCAAAACGACTTAAATCAACTATATGATCTACCTTAAAATGATCTTCCAGTTTGCTGATGATATCTTCCCGGCGTTCCAGCCTACGGTTTTCGGCCTGCATAGGATACAAAAATACCTGACCATCGGCATGAAACGATACCCAATTATTCGGAAAGATAGAATCAGGTGTATATGGCTGTGGGGTATCATCAACCACGGTAACATTTACTCCGTTTTCTTTCAGCGTTTTTACAAAACCATCAAATTCGTTCAGGGCTTTATCCTGAACGGCCAGTTGATTGGCATCCCGGTTCTGAAAAGCGTTACTCCCCGCTGTTTGTTCATTAAAGCCGAAATTGACCGGCCTGATCATTAATATATTATTGGTTGATTGATTATTGGTCATTTTATTTAGTCATTAGATTATTTTTTGTCTGAATCAGAATTTACAGAATTCGAAAATTAATTGAATGTTATTTCATTATTCTGCCAATCCTTTAATTCTGATTCAGACAACTTTATCTCTTAAAAGCGGCATGCTCATGCAATGAAAACCACCACGAGCCCTGGAAAGTTCTGCTGATGGCATTAAAATTAAAGTATTGGTCAATTCTTGCGGATCAAGCTCGCCCGATTCAAATTTCTGTAACAAATCGGTCACCCTGATTACATTAAACCCATTTTGCTTAAATGCCTCCACGGTTTTATCGTTACGGTCGTATCCCAAAACCACACCTTCTTTAATAGCCAGCAGGTTGCATGAATCTGTCCATTGCTCGCGTGCATCAAATGGGAAGGTATTATTACCCGAATAAATGAACTTTGTTTTATGGCCGCTTTCCAGATCATTTTCACTGATATCAGCCAGCAGATCTTCGATACAGCCGAATAATCTGGGCTTCTCGCCTTTTTCAAACTGTACAATTTCAGCTCGTTCTTTTTGTTTTTTATCGGCAAACCAGGAGATGGGTTCCTGTTCTTCAATAGGGGCTTCTGCTACTGCCAGGGAACGCAACAGTACCCAGGTATCTCGCTTAACCTGTGTGAAAACCGTATCAATATGCATGTAATCGCGCTTGTGCGGAATTTTTACAATGGTTACCTTTTTTACCACATCGTTATCAAACAAAAGCTTAATAGCCTCATTGGCACCGCTGATGGATGTGCGTTCGCTGCAGCCGATAACCAAATGTTGCGGACTTACCATCATCACATCACCGCCTTCCAGCGTTGTTTTCTCAAGATTGTCTTCGCCCGGGCGTAAAAAATGCTGGGCGGTTTCGGGAATTTCGAGAATATTGTTGCGGTATTCCGCAAATAGGGGGTGATTAAAGAATATATACCGTGCCAGCAGCGTTTCGCGGAAACGTGCCTTTTTTGCGGGTTTATTCAACAACATGTGATTGTTGATGGCAATGCCAATATCTCTCGAAAATATGAGGTTGGGTATAGGAGCGAAGATCATCTCTTCGGTACTTAATGAACCCGATATGAATATTTTGGCCAGCTCAACAGGATCGGTATCTATCAGTTGCTGCTGCAAGCGGTAGTTACAGCTTTCAATAGCACAAACGGATGCTACCAGTTTTTCGCGGATATCGGCCTGCTTTAAAATATCGGCCAGTAAGGTTTGTATCTCAATTACTTTGCCCGAAGCGTGAAAGCCTGGGTTGTCGGGCTTAAAAAATGTACGTTGATGGTCATGATCAACTTGCTGTAACTTGCCTTTGATTTTATCTGGATCCAAAAAATAAAGCAACAATTTTACGTAATAATCATACTCGTTTTTACGCATGGTATCCAGGTGCACAATGTCTTCAAACAACCAGTCCTGGGCTTTTGACGGTACTACTTTACCCAGGCCACTATCTGGGCTGTGGATGAGTAAAGTGCGGAGCGTTCCAATTTCGGAGGTTACATCTATTCTAAAATCGTTGTTTTTAAGTGTCATAAATGGATATAAGAAGAACAAATCTATTCAGAATAATCAACATTTTATTATAACAAGGATATTGGCAATTTAATTAATTTTGCCGGATGGATTTTATTATTGAGGCAGCTGTTAAAGCAATAAAACAACTATATCAAACAGATGTAGCCCCGGCTGCTATAAGTTTACAGGAAACCCGGAAAGAATTTGAAGGGCAAATAACCATAGTCACTTTTCCTTTTACCAAATTTTCGCGCAAGGGGCCAGAGCAAACCGGCGCCGAAATAGGGGAGTATCTGAAAAATGAACTGAAAGAGGTTGCCGCCTTTAATGTGATCAAAGGCTTTTTGAATATCTCCATAAGCGACGAATACTGGATAGGGCAACTATATAACCATATACTATCGGATGATTTTGCCATAGCCAAGCCCAACGGACACAAAGTAATGGTGGAATATTCATCGCCCAACACCAACAAGCCACTGCACCTTGGGCATATCCGTAACAACCTGTTAGGCTACTCGGTAGCGCAGATATTGGGTGCGGCCGGGTACGAGGTTATAAAAACCAATCTGGTGAACGATCGCGGTATCCACATCTGCAAATCCATGCTGGCCTGGCAAATGTTTGGCAATGGTGAAACACCTGAATCCTCAGGCATGAAAGGCGATCATTTGGTAGGTAAATATTATGTACTGTTTGATAAGGCTTATAAAACCCAAATAGAAGAGTTGAAAGCCGAAGGTCAAAGTGAAGATGAGGCCAAAAAGAATGCGCCTGTTATCAAACAAGCCCAGCAAATGCTGCAAAAGTGGGAAGCAGGCGATGCCGAAGTGATCGATTTGTGGAAAACCATGAATGGCTGGGTATATGCAGGTTTCGCTGAAACTTATAAGCAACTGGGTGTCGGTTTCGACAAATATTACTACGAATCAAACACCTATCTTTTAGGTAAGGATATTATTGAAGAAGGTCTGGAAAAAGGTGTTTTCTTCAGAAAGCCGGATGGCTCTGTTTGGATAGATTTGACACCTGATGGCCTTGATGAGAAACTGGTATTACGTTCAGACGGTACCTCTGTTTACATTACCCAGGATTTGGGTACCGCCCAATTAAAATATAATGACTTTCACATGGATAAGTCTATCTATGTGGTTGGCAACGAACAAGATTATCACTTTAAAGTGCTGTTCCTGATATTACGTAAACTGGGTAAGGCCGGAGCTGATGGATTGTTCCATTTGTCGTACGGAATGGTTGATTTACCATCGGGTAAGATGAAATCGCGCGAGGGTACCGTAGTTGATGCTGACGATCTGATGGCCGAAATGGAAGCTACAGCCAAAGAACAAACCGAAGCTATGGGTAAGGTTGATGGTTTTAGCGAGGAGGATAAGCAGCAATTATATCATACTATAGGTATGGGAGCGCTTAAATATTTTCTGCTCAAGGTTGATCCTAAAAAACGTTTATTGTTTGATCCTAATGAATCGGTTGATTTCCAGGGGCACACCGGGCCATTTATACAATATACACATGCCCGTATCAAGTCGGTACTGAGCAAAGCGAATTACCAGGTTAATACTACAGTTGGAGTCACCGAACTTGCTGATGTAGAGCGCGACCTGATCGTATTGTTAACTCAATTTCCTGATATCATCCGTACAGCAGCAAATGATTACAGTCCGGCTGTTATAGCCAATTATGCCTATGAACTGGCTAAAGTATATAACAAGTTCTATCACGAAAAATCAATCCTGCAAGCTGAGGATGAGATATCCAAACAATTCCGGTTGCAGTTATCGGCATCATCGGCCAAAGTGATCAACAGGGCTATGAACCTGTTGGGCATTGATGTGCCCGAGCGGATGTAACCCCCCAACCCCCTGAAGGGGGAGCTTTTAATGTGCAGATTACAGATGTGCAGATATAACACTAAGGCCTGGTTCTAAAAAGAACCAGGCCTTAGTGTTTGAAATTAGATTTTAAAAAAAAACTCCCCCTTCAGGGGGCTGGGGGGCTATCTCCAATAGCCTCTGTGCCATGCATATCCCCGACGAACCGGGTGCCAGTAGCCTCGTACGTAAGTACGACCGGGACGTGGATGTGCATAATAACCATTTATATAAACATATCTTCCGCCGCGCCATGCCCATTCACCAGGTACCCAGTAAGCGCCGGGATAGGGAGCTACCGGACGTACATACACGGGTTCTGCAGGGCGTTCGGCAACATAATAATCAGCAGCACATGAACTGAATAAGGTGCCGGTTAAGGCCAGTAATAATCCTATTTTTGCTATCTTTTTCATCTGTAATATGTTTTAATTTAAAGCAGTTACAGATTTATAGACAGTTGGAATATTTATTGGTTTAATGAATTTTTGGTGAATTTGGTCGCCACAACCAGGTCTTTACTGCCCGGCGTATACTTATAAAAGCCGCTTCCTGTTTTTGCACCCAGGTGACCGGCTGTTACCATGTTTACCAGTAAAGGGCATGGCGCGTATTTTTGGTTGCCAAAACCATCATATAATACCTTTAAAATGGCCAGGCAAACATCAAGCCCAATAAAATCGGCCAGTTGCAAGGGGCCCATGGGATGTGCCATGCCTAATTTCATCACGGTGTCAATCTCTTCAACACCGGCAACCCCTTCATATAAGGTATAAACGGCTTCGTTGATCATCGGCATCAGGATCCGGTTGGCCACAAAGCCTGGGTAGTCGTTTACCTCAACCGGATCTTTACCCAAAGTTCTGGACAATTGCATCACGGTTTGCGTAACTTTATCGGTAGTAGCATAACCTCTGATCACTTCTACCAGTTTCATTACAGGTACCGGGTTCATAAAGTGCATGCCTATCACGTTGCCTGGATTTTTAGTAACAGCAGCAATCTGGGTGATGGATATGGATGATGTGTTAGAAGCGAGGATCACCTCGTTACTGCAAATATCACTTAGCTGTTTAAATAGCTTTAGTTTGATCTCCCTGTTCTCAGTTGCAGCCTCTATTACCAGGTCAGCATTTTCTGCTCCGGATGACAGATCCGTATATGTTTTGATACGGCTTAGTGTATCGGTTTTTAGTTGCTCGTCGATAGATCCTTTTTTTACCTGCCGGTCAAGGTTGTTGGCAATGGTTTGTACGGCCTTGTTTAAAGCTTCGGCGTTAATATCAATCAATGATACTATAAAGCCATGCTGCGCAAAGGTATGCGCTATGCCATTTCCCATTGTTCCTGAACCTATTACGGTAATGTTTTTCATAGTATGTGCTTCTAAAATGGTAAAAGCTAAATTGAGGTAAATTATTTGCTTAGCAAAATGATTGCGCTACTATAAGGTAATATAGCTCCCTGCTCCGCGTATTTTTTTGGAGTTTATGGTATCTAAAACAGGTACATGACCCAGTTCTTTTACACCAGAGTAATTGAGGATAAATGTTTTTGAGTAGATATCCTTATCCCCGTTAAATACAATGCCGCGCACAGGTATTTCATATTGTTTAAGCATACTAAGCGACAACAGGGTGTGGTTGATACTTCCCAAATAATTTTGGGATACCAGTATCACCTGAGCGTTTAATTGTTTGATCAGGTCAATGATCAACGCGTTATCATTAAGCGGTACCATGAGTCCACCGGCTCCTTCTATGATCAGCTGATTGTCGGTTTTGGGTAGAATAATAGTTTGAATATCAATCACTACGTTATCAATAGCGGCCGATTTATGCGGCGAAAATGGCTGGGTCAGACGATAAGCTTCGGGATAAAAGCGGGTGGTCTTGTTCGATACCAGGTCCCGCACCTTGAGCGTATCGCTATTATCGAGATCGCCGGACTGTATGGGTTTCCAATAGTCGGCCTTTAGTTTTTCTGTTACGATGGCCGAAATAATTGTTTTGCCAACCCCGGTGCCTATACCGGTAATAAATATGGGTTGTTTATCGGGCATTTATAAATTGATTAATAGTGTCAGTAAGTTTTATAATGTCATCGCTTGTGTTAAATGAGTGCAGGCAGATACGGATCCTTTCGGTGCCGGCGGCAATTGTTGGACTAAGTATGGCCCTTACATCAAGCCCCTTGTTTTGCAAAGTGTTGGCTATATCACGAGCCTTATTATTACTGCCAAGCACGATGCATTGAATAGGGCTGTCGCTATTTAATAATGGATATGTGCCTTTCGGGGTGATCTGTTCTTTAAACAGGTTGATATTGTTTTTGAGATCTATGATCTCCTGTTCCGCACTATTTAGCAATTGGTAAGCCATTTTTACAGATGCCAGCTGATGAAAGGAGGCAGCTGTTGTATAAATAAAAGGACGGGCAAAGTTGATCAGATATTGTCTTAATATCTCGCTGCCCAATACAATGGCCCCGTGACCACCCAGTGCTTTACCAAATGTAACGATTGATGCGAAAACCCGTTTTTGTAAGCCAAGTTCGCTAACCAGTCCTGTACGGTACAAGCCTACTGAATGAGCTTCATCAACAATTAAGTTAGCGCCGTATTTTTCTGTAATATGCAGTATATCCAATAGCGGGGGAGTATCCCCATCCATAGAATAAACGCTTTCGATCACTACGTAGCAATTTCCTTTAGCCAGTTTTAATTTAGCTTCCAGGCTTTCGGTATCATTATGTTTGAAGCTGTAACGATTGGCATAGCTTAGTCGGGCGCCATCAATTGCCGAGGCGTGGATCAGTTCATCCAGGATAATAGTATCGCCACGCTGTGCTAACGATGATAACAAACCCAGGTTGGCATCATACCCGGAATTAAAAAGGAGACCAGCCTGGTATTGATGATAAACAGCAATGGTTTTTTCCAGGTCTTCGGCATATTGTAAATTACCAGATAACAGCCGGGACCCGGTTGAGCCATTAAAGCTATGCGGGTGATTTTGTACTTCCTGCTCAATGCTGCTCTTTAGGGTGGCAGATCGTGCAAAGCCAAGATAATCGTTAGAGCAAAAATCAATAAGATCGTTTTCGGGTTTTAATGTCCTGTACGTTCCTGATGATTGCCTTTCGTTAAGCCTGGTTTTTAAATATATTTCTGCAGCCGTCAAATGAAAATGATTTGTGCAAAAATATAAAAAGCGGCGCTAAGCCGCTTCTATTATGAATTAATTTTGTGAGCCGCCTCCGCCGCCACCTTGTCTCATTCTGTCCATGCGTTCTTTCATGGCGGCATCATAAGCAGTAGCTTGTTCTGGTGTTAAAAGGGCTTTGATCTTATCATTAGTTGCTTTCATCATTGGCATCATAGCGCTTCTCATCGCATCCCTATCGCCATTTGCTGCTGTTCTAACGCTATCCATTTTGGTAGCCTGTTCTTTATATATGGCGGTCACTTTAGTGGTTTGATCGTCAGAAAGCTTTAGCTGTGTTTGCAGAGCTTTAGCCCTTTCTTCCGGACTTTTTCTCATACCGCCACCTTGTGCACGGCTTACCGCTGAAATCCCGATAAGGAAACAGCACATTAACAACAATTTTTTCATAGCTTTTAATTTATTTACGTTTTATAATCTTAGGATAAAGATATGCCGTAAAGGTTTAAATAAGCTGATGTAACTTAATTGTTGCTTTGTTGTAAATTGGATATGGAGCGCTGCATCTGGGCCATCATACTGGTGAGGCTTTCCATGGTAGGCTCAGGTGTGGGTTGCGGTAATTGTGTGGAGATATAGCCTTTTGCCTTCCATATTTCCAGCACATCCTCGCCGTTTATTTCATAGGGCTCATAAACAGGATTATCCGATATTAATTTGAGCTTTTTGTTTTCTTTAAATTTATTACCGATACGTTTATATACAACCCCATCGTTTTTAGATATCACAATATAAGTTTCGCCGCTTTTTATGTCGGCCCAGTTCTCCAGGTATTCACCTATAATAATATCGCCTGATATTATAGGCAGCATTGAATCGCCTTTTATTTCAAAAGCACGATAGGTGCCTTGTTTAAACATAGGCAGATAAAATTTAGGTAATTGAGATACATATTCAGGATCGGCATAGCCATTTAGGTAGCCCGCGCTTGCTTTTAGCGGTACCATTTCAATATTCTCATTATCCTCTTTATCAACAGAGATGCTCAGTATGCGCAGGTTAGCCGGATTGCCTTTAGGTTTTGGCGCCCATTTTTCATCGATGGTTTCGTTAATAAAATCATCAATAGTAATGTCAAAAAATATTGCTAAAATTTTTAGTAGTTCGTATTTGGGTTCGGCTCTTTCTTCTTCATAAGCACCTACTAATGAGCGTTTTATACCTAACTGATCGGCAAATTGCTGCTGGGTTAAACCCTTCTTTTTGCGGAGAAACTTAATATTTTGTGAAATTATTGACATAAAATTTGCATTTGCTAAAATTATTAGTAATTTTATGCTCATAAAGTTAGTAATAAATATTGGTTCACCAAAATTTTTATCATAAAATGAAACGTTTTGTATATATCATCACCGACAGGAACAGGAAAAATCTTCACGTTGGTTTATGCTCAGATCTGGTAAAGACACTGCAATTCTACAGCGATATGCCCACTTTATTTTTCGACAGCGCACAGCAGCTTAATCGTTTGGTTTATTTTGAAGAGATCAATACTGAAGAACAGGCTATGGAACGTTTTAAAGTAGTAAGCACTTACACCCGCCCGCAAAAAGAAAAAATGATCAGACCTGTTAATCCGGACTGGATAGATCTGACCATTGGTTTAAAGTTTGAAAGTGGTTTACGGGTAAGGCCGCAATTGCGCCCATCTGTAAATGCTAATCGCCGGGCGGTTACTTTTTAATGAATTTTAATGCACCCGAGTTCATGCAGTATCTTTTGCCGCCACGGTCTGCAGGGCCGTCGTCAAAAACATGACCCAGGTGTAAACCAGTGCTTTTTTCAATAACTTCGTCGCGGCTCATGCCGTAACTGTCGTCATGTACAATGGCAACTTTTTTGGAGTCGACGGGTTTTACAAAACTTGGCCAGCCTGTACCGCTGTCAAATTTATCATCGGAGCTAAATAATACTTCGCCGGTAGCCGCGCTTACGTAAACACCCTTTTGGTGATTGTTCCAGTAGTCGTTTTTATAAGGTGGCTCTGTACCGCTTTCAACCATAATATGGTATTGGTGGGGGGTTAATGTTTTTTTCCACTCTTCTGCTGGTTTGCTCAGCTTCTTTTTGGCAATCTGGCCACTGCTGTTCTGACAGCCAAATGCAGTCACAACAAATAATATCGCTATTACTAAAATTGATCTTTTCATTTTTAAGTATTTAATCAATATAAATAGAATAATGAGTTATTACACTCATTGGGCTTTTGTTTGTTTAGTCGCCAATAGCAACAAAACCTTACAAATATTATATCTTAAATACGTAATACTGTTTTAGGCAGATTGTCATTCGCCTGTATTATTATACGGCTTTGGGTTTGGGCAACAGCACTTTGTTGATGATATGTACTACGCCGTTGCTTTGTGCAATATCAAACCGGGTAATGATACTTTGACCACCGGTTTCATCCTCTAATACAATATTATTATTGCCATCAATTTTAGCGATCAGTTTGCCTCCGCTAAGCGTAGTTAAAGTAGTTGCCCCTTTATGCTTATTGATCAGCTTATGTAATTCCTTGGCGCTAAATTTCCCGGCAACAGCGTGATAAGCAAGGATGTGGGTTAACTCCCAAACATGCGAGGGTTTTGAAAGCGTATCGAGCTTACCGGGAGATAAACTTTCAAATGCATCATTAGCGGGCACGAATATGGTAATAGGTCCTTTACTTTTATAAGTCTCGGTTAAGTTGGCCGAACTAACAAAATTATAAAAGATGGACAGATCCTTGTCTGAGGCTATATTTTGTACAATATCATTAGCGGGTTGCATACTGTCGCCGGCAATAGTATGCATCGGGCCTAATGCCGGAATGTTATTAACCGGGTCGGTATCAGCTGCCTGGGCAAGTACGGCGAAGCTACACATCATCAGAGCCAGACTCAATAACAGTATTTTTTTCATATCAGGCTGCAAATATAAACAGATATTATTTCATAACTATTTTAAGCCGTTTAGGTTTTAAATAAAAAAAGCGACTTTATTGCCGCTTTTGCTTTTATTACTTTTATGTGATGTTTGGCTACCATCCGGGTGTAAACCCTAAACCAAATAGTGGCTTTTTAACATCGGTACGATTGAATGGAACAGCCAGGTAAGGCTCCAGCACAAAAGCCCCAAATACGTTAATCCTTAATGATATACCCGCGCTTAACGCCGGAACCCTGCCATACACCGGTTCAGTAACGGGTTGCCCATTTGCTATAGTAGGCGTGCCATCGTCATTAAGTACCGGTTTTTCGCCTATTACCGGCGGATTTTTTTGAAAATAAATATGGTCGCCGGCATTCCAGGCTAAGCCCGCATCGAAAAATAAGTTAAGATCGGTAAATAGGAACTTTGATTTGATCTGGGCCAGTTTCTCGGGTCCGGTAAACGGTAAACGCACTTCGAAGTTGAATACCGCTATGCGGCTGCCAGATAGCTGATCAATGGTAAAGCCATTAGTGCCTGCTTTGCCATTGTTGTAAAAAGTTTGGCCTTCATAACCACGTATATAAAACGGATAGCCTACGTATAAAGGATAAAGCCCGGTGGCATCACCGCCAAAACGACCATAGCCATAAAACCTTGCAGCAAAAGTAACCGGTTCAACCCGTACATACTTCCGGAGATCGATAGTTGGCGCGAAGAAATGGTAGGTGCCGAAATTGTACTCAGCTTCCAGGCGATACCTGAAACCGTTGAGTGGGGCAGTTACACCAAAAAAGGAATTATCGCCCACTAAAGCGGTTGATACCTGAAAAAGCGAGTATGATTTTAGGCTGGTGCCGATCAGTTTACCTTCATCGTCATTGGAGATCTTTTTCTTATCTGATGTTAAATAATTTGTGGTAATGGTTTTGCTTTTATCGGCATTGATAGTGGTATCTAAAGCATAGTAATCGCTGTACCGATCAACCCTGTAGGTGTTGTAGGATGCACCGGCGCCGACTTCAAAACGCGTTGTTTTGGAAATAGGATAGGAGGTGAAGACCCTGGCCGCATCTTCAAAATTGCGTATGATGTCAATATTATCTGAAAGGACAGTCTCGTTTTTACCGCTCACACTTTTTGTTGGGAATGTTCTTGTTTGAATACCAAATTGATAGGGAATGTGCGATATGCCAAAGCCGAGGTTCCATCTGCCGGTTTGATTTACATAGGTTATTGCCGCACCGGAATCATAGATCTGTCCGTTAACCGAGGCTGCCGCGAATATCTGGTTACGTCCCAGGATATCACTAAATACCCCTTGTATGCCGCTTGAAAGACTTGTACCGTAAAAACTACTTACGCCAATGCCAATACCACTGCCAGCCAAATAATCAAGTTTAAACTTGGGTTTGTAAGCGATGTCGACAACCGAATCGGCAGGAATCTTTTTATAAGCCAGGTAGTTATTTAAGTTGGAGTTGATCAGATCGACACCAACAGCGCGGGCCGGTGGCAGTATGCCTGCACTAAAGTTAACATCTGTAGCCTGCAAAGTAACCGGTTTAAAATCGGATGCCTTAGCATTGTACAGGGAGTACTTTTGAGCACGATAATAGGAGTAAACCACATCATCGTGATTGGAGATACTTAACGCCGGCGAATATTCGGTAATACCACAGATACCTGTAAACAGATCGGTCATTTGCTCAATTTTACCGCTGCTGAGGGTGTAACGGTACATATTGCGGAAACCATCGCGGTTGGATAAAAAGTATACCTGCGAACCATCGGCAGAGTATTGCGGGTTCAGGTTATTTGAACCGTTGAATATTTTGATGTCGGTTATTTTGCCTGTGGCCAGGTCAAGCTCCGCCAGGTTAAATGGGATATCCTGTTCTAACGACTGGTCATAAGTGCTTCTGTCGCTCGAGAAGATGATCTTTTTACCATCCCTGGAATAGCTGGGTTGATAATCGGAATATTTATCGTTGGTTAGCTGGGTAACTTTTTTGGTATCAAAATTATAAGAGTACAGATCGCCTTGCCCTTCGGATAACCCCTGGAAAACAATGTCTTTACCATTGGGCGACCATGAAAGGTTACTGAACTGTTCGGCTTTTTCCATAGAGACATCATCCAGTGTATTGCCGCTTGCAACATCCACCACGATCATTCTGTTTCGGCCTTTGCTGAATACACTGAAAGCAAAGCGTTTACCATCCGGTGACCACGTGCCTGCCGATTCTATAAAGTTAAACTCATCAATATGCGTATTGGATACTTTGCTCGTGAGCTTTCGTAATATGCGCCCCGTATGCGCGTCGGCGAGATAAAGATCAATGGAGAACAAACTTTTAGCCGATAAAAAGGCTACATAGTTTCCATCCGGGCTTACAGCCGGTGCCACTACCAGGTCGCCGCCTGTTTTGCTGTCTATCAATTTAAGACCTACCGGTTTTTGAATGGTATCTTTTAAAAAGGGTTTATAAGTGTTCTCGATGGAGGTTTTCCATAAGCGCGACAAGGTCTTGTCATCGTACCCAAAGGTACGCCTGATGCCATAATTAAGGCCATAGCGTGCCGTGTTCTTAAAGAAGGGTACAATTACCGTGTCGCCATAGGTTGAGCCTAGGAACGACCAGAAAGCCTGGCCATAACGATAGGGGAAATACTTATTGCTTTCCGTAAGGTCGCGTACAGTGGGAATATCATGGTTCAGGTAGGCATCACGCATCCACATGGCCGTGTACGAATCCTTTTTGCCTAATGACAGGTATTCGGCCATACCCTCGATCATCCACAGCGGGATATTATTGATCTCCTCGAAACTATCGCCTTCGCCAGCCTGCAGCGCCCGATACTGAAAAGCGTGCACCAGCTCGTGCCCGATAACGTGGCGGGTGGTTTGGTTGGTTTCCATCACCGGCATTACTACCCGGTTTTTCAGGCCTTCGGTAACACCACCTGTGCCCACGCCAATTTCGCCGTCGATAGCGGTAGTTTGCTGAAAATCGGGGTGGTTGGCATATAAAATAATAGGGTTGGCTGTCTTAAACGTGTCTTTAAAAACCTGTTGATGTAATGTATACCACAGCTCGCTTTCCTGGGCAAAGCGCTTTACCATACTATCATTTTTTAGGTAATAGTAAATTTCAAAATGCGGGGTTTTATAAACTTTAAACTTGAGATTTTTATAACGCACTTTATTTTGCCCAAAATATTGAGCATAGGCACCGGTGCTTATCAACAAGGAACCTATAAAACAAAGGAGTATAAGGGTAAGTTTTTGGGCCCTATTTGATAAGGAGTAGTGTTTATTCATAACTTAACTAAATAGATATCGCTAATTTAATGAAAAATATGTGTGGATGTGCAGATATACGGATGTGCAAATATGCATATGATAAATAAGTGAAATGTATCATCCATTCATCATCTGCACATCTAAAATCTGCATATCTGCACATCTGTCCGCTATTGTCCCGGTGGCGTGCCTTCCTGATTTTCAGGTGTAGTGGTTGGTGCTGCCGGTGTAGGTAATACGTGCGTTGTATCAATAGGGTTGCTTGTGCTGTCAACCGTCGCGGTATCGGTCACTATTCTTGGCGACGGACAATTGTACTCCTTGGTGATTTTTACCCATGGTTTCGGGAACGGTCCGTAAGTATATCCCGATTTTGGATCGGCATAAACTTTTTCCATAAAGCGGCCAAAAATAGGCAGGGCCGTGTGCGAGCCTTCACCGGTTTCGGAGGTGGTGAAGTGAACACTGCGGTCATCAGCGCCAACCCATATACCGGTTACCAGGTCTTTGGTGATGCCCATATACCAGCCGTCGACATAATCAGACGAAGTGCCTGTTTTACCGCCAATTTGGTTATTGTCTTTTTTCCATAGCCCCGGGTACTCCCATAAAGCCTGTGAGGTACCGCCCGGTTCTTCCATTCCACCGCGGAACATATACAGCATCAGCCAGGCTGTTTCCGGACTGATCACCTGCTCTTGTTTTAAGGTAAATTCTTTCAATACGCTGCCGTCCTGATCCTCAATTCTGGTTACCAGTATGGGGTCTAATTTCTGGCCTTTGTTCAGGAAGGTGCTGTATGCCCTTACCATTTCAAAAACCGAAACATCATTCGAGCCTAATGATACCGATGGTACCGATTTAAGCGGACTTTCGATACCGCATTTATGGGCGTATTCTACAATTTTATCCCAGCCCACTTTTTCGGTCAGCTGCGCAGTGATGGAGTTTACCGATTTACCCATGGCCCAGCGTAATGACATTTCGCGGTATGAGAAATTAAAGTCGGCATTGTTGGGCTGCCAAACTTCATCCTTACCGTTGTCTTTATATTTAATAGTTACGGGTTTGTCCGTAAATTTATCGCAGGGAGTAAAACCATTATCCAGCGCGGTTAAATAAGCAAATGGCTTAAAGGTTGAACCTGCCTGGCGGCGTGCCTGGTTTACGTGGTCGTAATTAAAAAAGCGATGATCGATACCGCCTATCCATACTTTTATTTTACCTGTTGACGGCTCCAGGGTCATCATACCGGTATTCAGGATCTTCGCGTAATATTTGATCGAGTCGATGGTCGAGAAGGTAGTATCTTTTTCACCGTTCCAGGTAAAAACGGTCATCCGTTTCTTCTGTTTAAAATATTGCTGAATTTGAACAGTATCGCCTTTATATTTCTTTTCCAGCAAACTGAATATAGGCAGGCGCTGTTCGTTTTTCAGGATAAAATCCTTAATCTCCACGCCCTTGGAGTCGCGCCACGGGTTTTTATTACCCCATAGGTTATTAAAACGCTTTTGCAGCATCTTCATTTTTTCGGCAACGGCTTCTTCGGCATATCGCTGCAGGCGCGAATCAATGGTGGTATATATTTTTAGGCCATCCTCATATAGGTTATAGCCATTCTCTTTACACCATTTATCCAGCCATTTTTCTACCGCGCGGCGCAGGTACGAGTCGCCATGCGAATCTTCTTCCACATAGCTCAGATCAAGTTTTATTGGCGCTTTAAAACTGGTATCGTAACCAATTTTGGTCAGATAGCCATATTTCTGCATCTGCCCTAACACGATGTTACGGCGCTCCAACGCACGCTCAGGGTTTTTAATAGGGTTGTAGCTTGAGGTAGCTTTAAGCATACCGATAAGCAACGCTGCTTCTGCCGGACTAACCTTATCCGGTGTTTTGTTAAAATATTTTAATGAAGCGGTTTTAATACCGAAAGAGTTATTGCCAAAAGGCACCGTATTTAAATACAGCGTAAGTATTTGCTCCTTGTTATAAACATGTTCAATTTTAAAGGCGGTAAGCCATTCCTTACACTTGTAAACGATGGTGCGGATCACCGGGATATGCTTAATAAAACCCTGCGATTTGCGTTTACGGGTTTCAAACAGGTTTTTGGCCAGCTGTTGCGTAATGGTACTGCCCCCGCGGCGTTCGCCTTTGGCCGTAGATAGCATACTGGTAAAAAACGAGTAGAAATCAACACCGTTATGTTTGTAAAAACGTACGTCCTCGGTTGATATAAGAGCGTTTATGAGATTGGGCGAGATGTTTTTGAGCTCCACAGGGGAGCGGTTCTCTTTATAGTATTGGCCTATCAGCTTACCATCTGCTGTGTATACTTCAGAACCAACAGACATTACAGGGTTTTTAATATCCTGCATATCAGGTGAGTAACCTGAAAGCGAGAGGAAATTGAGTTCGATACAACAAAAAAAGATGATGACGAAGTAAATAAATATGGCGAAATATCTTAGAAATCGGTTTCGTATACGTCGGAACATTGGGTAAAGATGTAAAATAATGACACTAAATCATAGCACCAAACAAATATTAATATATACAGTTTACATAAAAGTTATAGTATACCCTGCACCAACCTGTTTGCACGCATAAGGCATTAAATTTTCAGTACCTTAAAACCGTATTAATTTAGGTTCGGTCAATTTTGAATTGATCACTGTGGATGCGGATAATTATAAATTTAAACAAACAGTACCGTTATCAACGCAATTTTAACATCTAAATTTTAAGTTGACAAAACTGTAAGGCAATTTTTTTGATATGAGTAACATAATTAACAAGTTTAAGATCGATAATGGTAAGGGTTTTTCGCTTAAAGATCATGATGCCGCTTATGCAGATGGTTTTGAAAAAGATGATGCCAAAGAAGTGCTCACTGCACTGATAGAAGAAACAACCGACCTGCAAACAGAGCTTTACGCTGCTAATAAATATGCGCTGCTCATCATCTTTCAGGCGATGGATGCGGCCGGTAAGGATAGCGCCATTGAGCATACCTTTTCGGGCTTAAACCCTCAGGGCTGCCAGGTATATAGTTTTAAACAACCCAGTGCCGAAGATTACCAGCACGATTTTTTATGGCGCCATTACAAAACCCTGCCCGAGCGTGGTCGAATCGGTATCCATAACCGCTCGCATTATGAAAATGTGCTCATTACCAAAGTGCACCCGGAACTCATATTAAAAGAAAATTTACCCGGTATAAATAATGTAAAAGACATTGACTCCAAATTTTGGGATAAGCGTTATCAAAGTATCCGGGCCTTTGAAGAGCACCTTACCGGTAATGGAACGGTGATCATTAAGTTTTTTCTGCACGTTTCAAAAAAGGAGCAAAAGGAACGTTTTCTGGAACGAATAGACGACCCGAAGAAGAACTGGAAATTTTCGGCATCTGATGTTGAAGAGCGTGGGTATTGGGATGACTACATGGATGCTTATCAAAAAGCTATCCAGGAAACCGCCACCAAGGATTGCCCCTGGTATGTAATACCTGCCGACAAAAAATGGTTTACCCGTATAGCTATCTCCAATGTGATCCTGCAAACCCTAAAAGACCTGAAATTAAAATACCCGGTACTTCCAAAAGAAGAAAAGGACAGGTTAGAAGAGTGTAAAAAGATACTGAAAAAGGAGTAATGGTATAAGAGACTCATCCCAACGTCGCTACGCTCGTTGACCCTCTCTTCAGCTTCGCTGTAAAGAGGGTGGGGAAATTATAATAATAAATCATGTCATTGCGAGCGTAGCGTGGCAATCTCCTCGCGTTTTCATTGATTAGAATAGCTACGAGATTGCTTCGTCGTACCTCGCAATGACATAGTTATTTTCCATTCCCACTTTCTGGCGAAGCCGGAGAGTGGGTGGTGCAGCGAAGCATAGACCGGGTGAGTCCCCTCTACGAGAGGACAATATTATATATTCGAGAACATCGTTTGTGCCCTTTCGCCGATAAGCGGTATTGGTTTACTTTCGCCGTTAATGGCGCCTATAAAGCCTATCACCCATAAAATAAATAACCCAACGCGGATTATCCAAAAAAGTGAATAGCCCATAGTATATCCGCCGGAGAAAAAGATAGCCGCGAAAATAGCCGAAGCCGCCCAGTAAATAACTATGGAAACGATATGAAATAATAGCGTTTGCCTTAACTGATAGCTTGCCTGCGCGGTTTTATTATCCTTATACATAGCGAAATAAGCGATAAGCCAGCCGATGATAAAAAAATAACTTACAATTCCGGCTGTTTTGCCGTTGTCTGTTGATGGTGAGTCGTTCATGGTGATTAATGATTTAGATTTATTGATTATTAATTAAAGCTAACCATATTTTGCCATCAATGTTTTAATTTTTTGTAAATCATGCTATTAGGGATGTCGTGGAACCCGCATCCCGTTGTTCGTGTCCTTACAAACAACTTTGCGATTGCTGGCGAGAGTATTGCGATGGGGAAAGAATCGAATGTCATTTCGAACGAGGAGAAATCTTTTTCGCAGAATAGGTCAATCGTAAAAGATTTCTCTTTCGCACAGCGCTCATCCCCACTATGCTCTATCGAAATGACATCCTTAAAAAAGATTATTCTGTTTTTACAAAACTGGCCTCATCAATAAAACTGCTTTTACCATTTACAATAGCTACAGCCTTAACTGTTGTATTGGCAGAGATAGTAACAGGTGCATTATACAAGATTGAGCTGGCAGTAGGCGCGGATCCATCAAGCGTATAATATATTTTGGAATCGGTATCCGCGCTTTTGATCTGGATGCTGAAGGGTTGTTTGAATGTTTTGGATGGCGCTATGATATACGGATTAGTGACGATGAGATTATCGGTAATGGAGGATACGGGTTTCTCCAGGTCCTGCAAAAACAGTTTGTTGGACAGTCTGCCGGTAAATACCTCAAATTCGCCGCCATCGGCTATGTTGCTGTAATTTAAGTACAGTTTATTATACGATTTTTTGGCGAGGCTCATGCCCTGCAAATAGGTATTGGCCCGGCTTATGCCCGCACCCGGATTGGCAATAACGAACTTTTTGCCGTTCTCGAGGTAAACCGTAGCCTTATCAAATTGCGGGATCCCCACCAGGAACTGATTTTGCCCCGGGGCTATATTATAAATGCCCAGGGAGCTCATCACATACCAGGCCGACATCTGTCCGCAATCTTCATTACCTGCCAGTCCATCTGGTTTTTCGCTGTATTCCTCGCGCAGGATCCGGTCGATATAAAACTGGGTTTTATCGGGCGAATCGGTAAAATTATATAAGTAGGCCATGTGATGGCTTGGCTCGTTGCCATGCGCATACTGACCGATCAAACCGGCCACATCGGGTGGTGCATTACCACTCAGTTTTGAATCAGTGGTAAACAACTCATCCAGTTTGGCTTCAAAAGCCTGTTTTCCACCCATGCGCGTTATCAATCCATCAACATCCTGAGGCACCAAAAATGAGTATTGCCAGGAGTTACCTTCTGTATAATTATGGTTGATCTCGGTAGGATTAAAAGGAGCAAACCAGCCGCCGTTAACACGGGCCTGCATAAAACCGTTTTGGTTATTATATACGTTTTTCCAGTATTGAGCACGTTGTATGTATTCGGTATAATCCTGTGGTTTATCCAGCATTTTGGCCATCTGGGCAATGCACCAGTCGTCATAAGCATACTCCAGCGTTTTCGAAACAGATTCCTTTTGCGCATCGGCCTGTACAGCACCATTTTTACGGTAGTTATCCAAACCAAACTGGTCGCGGTTTACGGCAGCTTTCATGGCCGTAAAAGCTTCGGCCACATCAAAATCGCGGATGCCTTTGGCGTATGCGTCCACAATAACCGGGATGGAATGATTGCCGATCATACAATAGGTTTCGGAACTGGCCAGCGGCCATATGGGTAATAAACCACCCTGCTCATACATCGCCAGGAAGGTTTTGATAAAATCACGGGTACGTTTTCTGTCGATAAGCGTTAGCAAAGGGTTTTCGGCACGGAAAGTATCCCATAATGAAAATACGGTATAGTAGTTAAAGCCCTGTGCGGTATGTATCTTTTGATCGAGTCCGAGATATTGCCCGTCTACATCATTATAAATGTTTGGCGCCAGCATGGCGTGGTATAAGGCGGTATAGAAAATGGTTTGTTTGATGCGGGAATAATCGGGCACAACAGGTCGTTTTTCTTTAGGTACGCGACCATTGCCGCCGCCATTTGCGCGAAGTTCTGTTTGGGCGGCTTGTGTGGCCTGGGCAACGGTAGGGGCGCCGCCCTCCACCTGGATCTTGTTCAGTTCGGTATTCCATGTGGCTCTTGCCGTTTTTTGTATCTTTTTAAAGTCGAAATCAGGCACTTCGGCATCCAGATTTTTTAAGGCTCCTTCGGCGCTTACCGCAGATATACCTACTTTGGAAATTACCTCACCGGGGTTATCAAACTGCAGGTACATTTTGATGTTTTTGCCTTCTACTTTTTTCTGGCCCTCCTGTAATTGATCGTTACTGGCTATGCCATAAGTTTTAAAGGGTTTGGAGAACTTGGCGTAAAAATAAATCCGCTGACCTTTTGCCCAGGAACTGGATTCGCGATAACCACGCACTTCATGATCATTCACTACCTCTATCCAGGAATTGATCACGATGTCGCGGTGCTGCAGATCTATGATGATGTTGGCTTTTGGGGTGCTGGGGTAATCATAACGATGTACACCGACCCGGGTAGTGGCGGTAAGCTCCACACCAATGTTGTATTTATCAAGCAGGGTTTTATAATATCCGGGAGAGGCCAGCTCGTTCTTCTTTTTAAAGCCCGAGCGGTAATCGGTGTTTTTAAACTGTGGATCGCCGGTGGTAGGCATAAATAATACGTCGCAATAATCGGCAATGCCGGTACCGCTCAAATGCGTATGTGAAAAGCCATAAACTACCGTATCTGTAAAATGGTAACCTGAGCAGCCATCCCAACCGGTTAAACGCGTATCCGGACTAAGCTGTACCATGCCAAAAGGCAACACAGCGCCGGGATAAGTATGTCCATGTCCGCCGGTGCCGATAAAAGGATCAACCAACTGGGCGTAATCCTTCTCTTTTTTCTTTTCGGCCTTTTGGGCAAGGGCCATAGACGCTGTAGTCAGTAACAAAGAAAATACTAAAACATTACGGAACACAAATTTTATAGCGGGCATACAGGTAAATGCTGTTTATTATATCGCGCAAATTAAAACTTAAATGTTACAATTAGTAAAAAATCAGTTGGTCCCGGTAGAGCGTAACAAAATTGTCGCAGACGACTCACCCGACCGTCGCTACGCTCGGCCCCCCTTTCTTCAGCTTCGCTGGAAAGAGGGAATTCTGAAAAGTTTGTCATCGTGAGGAATGAAGGATCTTCTTCGATATGCCTATCGTATAATAGATGCTTCACTACGTTCAGCATGACAAATCTATTTTTTCCTGCCCTCTTTTCGCCGCAGGCAAAGATAGGGTCGCCCAGCGAAGCGCAGGCGGGGTGAGTCGTCTAAACTGGCAAGGAATACTCCACCTATTTTTCGTGTATTTTGTATGTATCAAGAGCCCCGGTTTCCATTATTCATGGAAACCGGGGCTCTTGAGTTATGGTCCGCAAGAGACAAAAAGTAGACCATTTTATATAGTTATTGATTGTCAGTTTATCAATACTTTTTAAACCTTTTAAAACTTCTCGAAAATTTGTTAAAAAGTGTTAAAATGGCGTTGAAACTTTCAAAAACAGGGTAAAAAGCAATGCCTTTTGCCCTGTTTTATACTAAAAATTGTTAAAATTTAATGTTTAAAAAGTTTTAAGCATTACGCACTACTCCCATTTTTTTCAAAAGCTTGCGGTTTTCGCGGCGGTGAATTAAGCGGTAAACAATGGCGTAAATGATCGGCAATATCAACAGCGTCAAAATGGTTGAGGTCACCAGACCGCCAATCACCACAATGGCTAATGGCTTTTGGGTCTCGGAACCAATACCGGTTGATACGGCCGCAGGTAATAAACCAATAGCTGCCATCAGGGCGGTCATCACTACCGGCCGTACCCTTGAAATTACGCCTTCCAGTATGGCCTCGTTAAGGTGCATCCGCTCTTCAAGGTTCTTCCGGAAAACGGATACCAATATCACCCCGTTCTGGATACAAACGCCAAACAGGGCTATAAAGCCGATACCCGCAGATATACTAAAGTTAGTGTTGGTAATATGCAAGGCCAATATACCGCCAATAAGCGCGAACGGTACATTCATGATAACCAGTACAGCATCTTTAGCATTGCCAAAGGTGATAAACAAGATCAGAAATATAACCAGTAAACATATGGGTACTACATGGGCCAATGTATTGGAAGCACGGATCTGGTTTTCAAACTCACCGTTCCAGGTAAAGGAATAGCCTTGATCGAGCTTAACAGCAGCGTTTACTTTTTGCTGTGCTTCGGCAATGGTGCTGCCCAAATCACGACCACGCACCGAGAATTTAACCGCTATATAACGCATGTTGTTGTCGCGGTAAATGAAGGCCGGCCCGGTTTGAGTAGTGATGTTAGATATTTCCTTAATGGCGATCTTTGCCCCGTTCATAGTAGGTACCATTAGGTTTTCGATCTTATCCTGTGTATCCCTAAATGGTTTTTGATAGCGGATCCGGATATCAAATTTGCGCTCGCCTTCGTAAAGGGTAGTTGCCGCTTTACCGCCTATGGCCATTTCGATCACGGCATTGGCATCGGCAGTCGATACACCATAAAGAGCCATTTTACGTTGATCCAGCTCAATCCTGAACTCCGGTTGGCCCAGGTTGCGGAGTATACCAAGATCTTCAACGCCTTGAACATGTTTCAGGACATCCATTACGGAGTCGGCTTTATGGTCAAGTACATCAAAATCGGGCCCGAATATTTTTACGGCCATGGAGGCAGGTACACCGGCAACAGCTTCGGCCACATTATCAATGATAGGCTGCGAATAGTTGAAAATGATACCAGGGAATTGACTCAGCTTTTTATCAATATTGGCGATCAATTGTTCCTGTGTCAGACCGCTTTCCCATTGGTCTTTAGGTTTTAGGTCGACCTGTATCTGTACGTTAAAGAAACCTTTAGGGTCGGTACCGTCATTGGTACGGCCAACCTGCGATAGGGTCTGTTTTACCTCGGGGAAGGTTGCCAGTACATCGCGCATTTTGTTGGTCACATTTACGGAGCTTTCCAGCGATGTGCTCATTGGTAATTGTGCGGTTACCCACAAAGCACCCTCGTTAAGCTGCGGTAAAAACTCGCTACCCAAAAACTTAGCCGAAAAGAAGGTTACCGCCATGAAAGATACCGCTACAATTAAACTTAACTTTTGATTACGGTAAGTATAATTAAACATCCGGCGGATGCCATTCTCAAAGAATATAACGATAGGGTTATGTTTTTCCTTAACATTTTTGCTCAGCAATATGCTTGACAGGGCAGGTACCAGAGTAAGGGTGAATATCAATGCCCCAAGTAAAGCAAAACCTAAGGTGTAGGCCAATGGTGAGAACATTTTGCCTTCAACCTTTTGGAAAGCGAAAATGGGTACAAGGCAAGTTAAAATGATGAGCTTGGAAAAGAATATGGCTTTACCCATTTCGGAGCCCACATTTTTAAACAATCCCAGCTTTGCAAGTCCGTTAAATTTTTGCATGCCTACTTCTTTGGCGCGGTGGTCGAGGGCCACAAATATCCCTTCCACCATCACTACGGCACCATCTATGATGATACCGAAATCGACGGCACCCATCGAGAGGAGATTGGCGCTCATGCCTTTTAAGCGTAAACAGACAAAGGCAAATAATAGCGCAAGCGGTATAATGATGGCCACAATAAGCGTAGTACGCCAATCAGCCATGAACAGGAATACGATAACGGTAACCAGGATAATGCCCTCGCACAAGTTATGGATAACCGTTTCGGTACAAAAATCCATCAGGTTGGTACGATCGTAAAAAGTATCGATCTTAACATCTTTTGGCAGTACGTTATTGTTCAGATCAGCTACTTTATCGCGGATCCGTTTTAAAACTTCGGCCGGATTTTCGCCTTTACGCATTACTACGATGCCTTCAATAACGTCGTTGTGCTTGTCGCGCCCAACTTGTCCTAAACGGGGTAGGCCGCTTTCCTTAATTTCGGCAACATCTTTGGCCAGTATAGGTACGTTGTTTACGTTTTTGATGATGATGTTCTGAATCTCATCAATATTATTGATCAAACCGATGCCCCTTACAATGTAGGCCTGGTCATTCTTTTCAATGATATCGCCACCTACGTTGATGTTGCTGCGGTTGATGGCGTTGTATACATCAAGCGAGGTAAGGCTGTATTTCTGCAATAGGGCAGGGTTAACGCTTACTTCGTAGGTTTTTTCTTCACCGCCAAAGCTGTTTACGTCGGCAACACCCGGTACCGATTTAAACTGACGATCCAGGATCCAATCCTGAATAGCGGTAAGTTCATGAATGGTTTTGGTACGGCTTTTAAGTGTATAACGGTATATCTCGCCGGTAGGGCCGTAAGGCGGCTCTACTTCGGGTTTTACACCATCGGGCAGATCGGCATTGCCCAGGCGGCTCAAGACCTGTTGCCGGGCAAAAGCATCGTCCACATCATCGTCAAAAATGATACGTACGTAAGATAAGCCAAATGAGGAAGTAGTACGCAGGTTAGCCTTTTTTTGTACAGAGTTTAAAACGGTCTCCATGGGTATGGTGATCATTTTTTCAACCTCCTCGGCGCTGCGGCCCGGCCATTGCGCTATAATGATGATCTGCGTATTGGTAACATCTGGAAACGTTTCAATAGGGGTATTAAGGTAACTCCATATACCAAGCACTACCAGTACCAGCGTCATGAAAAACACGAAGTAGCGGTGCCTTAATGAAAAGTAGATTATATTTTTAATGAATTTATTCATTTCTTTTTAGTCTTGAGTTTTGAGTGGTCAGTTTTTAGTTTAGGAGGGGTAGGGAGCAGGGGTAAATACTCACCACTGGCTACTTACCACTCGCCATACTATTTATCACCCATTAGCGCGTCATAAAACAACAGCTGGTTTTTAGATATGATCTTATCACCGGCATTTAAGCCAGATGAGATATAGCTAACGTCGTCAACCGTTTTAATTACGCTTACTTCGCGTACTTTTAAATCGCTCTTGCTATTGTATACCACCACATAGTATTTGCTGTTATCAAAAATAACCCCCTTGGCCGGTACCGCTACAGATTGGGCCTTATCGTTATTGGAGATTACTACGTTGGTAAACATTTCAGGCTTCAGCAGCATATCCGTGTTAGGCAAAACGATCTTTATTTTCATGACTTTATTGTCGGGGTCAAGAACGGAGCTGATGGCATCAACCTTACCCGTAAATACTTTACCTGGATAAGCTACGGTGGTTACTTTTGCCATATAGCCAGGTTTAACCTTACTGATATCAGATTCAAATACGTTGGCCCATATCCATACATCTTTCATGTTGGAGATGGTGAACATATTGCCGCTATTATCCGGACGTATAAAACTTCCGGCTGTAATATTTTTTTCGACGATATAGCCGCTCTCGGGAGCTTTAATGATCAAAGAACCACTTGCAGAAGTATTGCCACCACCATTAATGGCAATTTGCTGCTGCACCTTGGTGCTGGCTGCTGCCGCTTTATTGTAGTTTTCTTTGGCTTCTGTATAGTCGCGCTCGCTTGATATACCGTTTTTGTACAGATATTCTGCCTGCTCCAGCTGGCGTTTAGCAATGGCCAGGTCTGACCGGGTTGCTGTCAGATCGGTATAATTACCAGCAATGTCCGCACTGCGCATTACAGCCAGTGTTTGGCCTTTAGTAACCTTATCACCCAGGGAAACCTTAACCTCTTGTATTTGGCCACCAGCGAAAGGGAATACCTTGATCACGTTGTTATCATCATAAGATACCTCACCTGAAAGACTGAGTTCTTCTTTCATGGCAGTGGTTTTAGCCGTATCAATGGTGATCATCCGCGCCATCGAGTCGCTAACGATAACAGGCAGGTTTTCTGCTACGGGTTGTGGTTTACCTTTGCAGGCAGCAAGTAATAGTAAAGCGGAGATGCCGGATAACAGCGTTTCTCTTTTCATCATTATTTTATATTTATAAAAATTATCAGGATTTAATTACAGGAATGCCAACAGCAAAATTAAGATCGGCAATAGATTTTTGAAGATTATACTGCTGCTGCAATATCTTAAGCTTTGTATCTTTATATGTATCAAAAAAGTCAACAAACTCAATCAAGCTGATCTGTCGTTGCTGAAAGCTTTTGAGCATGCTGTTAAATAATTTATCGTATTGCTCATTAAATTCAACTTGCTGCGTAGTAAACAGCTGTTGGTTTAATTTATATTGATTTACAGCGGCAACCACATCATTTTTAAGTTGTAGCTCACTCTGTTTTAAAGTGCTTTCCTGGCTTTGGATGTTATACTTGGCCGATTTAATATTACCCTGGTTACGGTTAAAGAAGGGCAGGGGTAAGCCAATTTCCAGGCCGTAATAGTTAGGAGCATAGTTGCTGTTTTTATCATACGAAGCACCAATGGTAATGTCTGGAACAGCCAACGCCCTCTGATAAGCCAGGTTGTGTGTGGCTGAGTTTAACTGGTACTGGTTCGACAGATAATCCGGTCTGCTCGTTTTGGCTTGCTCAATTAATGAAGGGATATCAAGCGCTACATTCTCGGTTGGTTTATCATTAATGATAGGATCAACAAAAGCAGTCTCTTTAGTTTGCAGCAGGGTTTTTAGTTCGGTTTGCAGATCGTTGATCTGGCGGCTGTTTTCCACCATGTCATTCTGCAAGCCAAAAAGCAAAGCCTTAAGTCTGATCAGGTCTTTCATAGAGGTATTACCAGCATCGTATGATTTTTGGATGGCCTTAACCAGGTTAGTGGCCGAAGTGATCTCGTTCTGATAAACTTTCTCCTGAGCATTAAGTGTAGCGAGCTGACTAAAATCAAGCCGAAGATTATACCGCAGGTTACGCATCAGGTCATTGAAGGCAGCATCCTGTACCATGGCGTCATCTTTGGCCATTTGTACCTGCTTGCCGCGTTTGCCAGCGGTGGTAAATACCTGGTTCAATTGCACAAACACCTGTCCCTGACCTTTACTATGGTCGAAGAATTTATTGCTGCCGCCGGTATGAATATTTTGATCGGTACTAAGCACGGGATTGTCCCAAAGTTTTGCCTGTTGTATGAGCGCCTTCGACGCTTCTACATTATACTTTTGGGCTAAAAGGCTTAAGTTGTTTTCAAGAAATTGTTTCTCAGCATCCTGAAACGTAAGTTTAACGGTGTCAGTTTGGGACTGGGCCCGGGTAGTACTAAAAGTAAAAAGTACGACTGATAAAAAAAGCAGGGGTTTTATTTTATACATAGTCCTTTGTCTATTCAACACTACAAAAATTCACAATAGGTATGAATTTTATATGAAGATGAGTTAATGATAGAAATTAAAAGGACTTAAAATACAATATCAACGATATAATATAATGTATCAGGAGGTGCCGCGAAGGTTAATTGTAGCTAAAAATAAATGGAGACAAGTATAATTTAGTTGAAATAGCAATGCTTAAATTTCTATTTCAAACCCATCCGCATCCTTTAAAAAAGGCAAAGCACGGCGGGCTTTCTTAACTTCATCGGCTATGATTGAGAAGGTGTATACATCGTCTTCGTCGCGTTTATAATACACTACATTACCATTCGGGTCGATACAAGTTGAATCGCCGGAGTGATAAACCTCATTGCCGTCATGGCCTACGCGGTTTACGCCAATTACATAGCTTTGATTCTCCACGGCGCGTGCGGGCAGCAAAGTGCGCCAGTGTAATGCTCTGCGCTCGGGCCAATTGGCTACTACAATGAGCAGGTCATAAGCGCTTTCGTTAATATTACGTAACCATACCGGAAAACGAAGATCGTAACAGATAACCGGACAAATTACCCATCCTTTAAGTTCTACAAAAAGCTTTTCGGTACCTGCGGTGTAGGTGTTATGCTCTTTACCTAATGCAAAAAGGTGCCGTTTATCATAATGCTCATAACTGCCATCTGGTCGCATCCAGATAAGGCGGTTGTAAAATTGATCGCCTTCCTTTATAATAATGCTGCCGGTTATTACGCAATCATATTGCTGAGCGGTTTTTAACATCCACTTCATGGTTTTACCGTCCATCGGCTCCGCTAATTTCTCTGCGTCCATGGTAAAACCGGTGCTGAACATCTCGGGTAATATAATAAGGTCGGTTTTTTCACGTATACCACTTGATAATCTTAGCGATATATTCTGTAAATTTTTATCGGTATTTTCCCAGAAAAGGTAGCCTTGAAAAACAGTAATTTTAAGATTATCCATAAGCAGCATTTTAGTAGTTCATGGTTATAAACGATGGGTTGTTGTCCATCTGCTGTTATTAACCAAAGCCATGGTTTATAACAAATATGTTAACCATAAATTAAACCTTCAATAATCTATCAACGGCTTTATCTAAGGTTTCTTGCCTTTTGGCAAAACAAAATCGTAATACATGATGGTCAATTCCTTTGGTATAGAAGGCCGAAACAGGTATAGATGCCACACCATTTTCCTTAGCCATACGTATAGCAAAGTCCGCATCTTTTTCATCCGTTATTTTGCTGTAACGCACTGATTGAAAATACGATCCATGACAGGGCAATAATTCAAAACGGGTTTGTTCAAGCCCTTTTCTGAAGTAGTCTCTTTTTTGCTGAAAAAAGTCGCCTAAACCCAAATAGGTGTCTTCATTTTTTAAGTATTCGGCAATAGCGTATTGGATGGGAGTATTTACCGCAAACACCAAAAACTGGTGGATCTTTCTGAACTCACTCATCAGGTATTCTGGCGCCATACAGTATCCCACTTTCCAACCGGTAGCATGAAAAGGTTTGCCAAATGATGCAACTATAAAACTACGTTGCTGCAACTCGGGATATCGTGCCATACTATGATGAGTTTCGCCATCATATATCAGGTGCTCATATACCTCATCACTCAGGATCAGTATATCCTGATTTTTAACGATCGCACTAAGTTCATCGATATCCTGCTTATGCAGAATAGTTGAAGTTGGGTTTTGAGGCGAGTTAAGGATGATCATTTTAGTTTTATGATTGATCAGTCTTTTTACCATATCCCAGGCAATGCGATAGTTTGGTGGTTCAAGCGCAAGTGATTTTACAACGCCTCCCATTAGCTTAATTGCGGGGCCGTAACAATCAAAAGCAGGCTCAAAAATAATCACTTCATCATTGGGATGTATAACCGCGCTGATGGCTGTAAAAATAGCTTGTGTACCACCGGCGGTTATAGTGATCTCGGTATCCGGATTATAAATCGCGCAGTATAATTTTTCTGTTTTCTCGGCAATTTTTTCGCGAAGGCTCATTACTCCGGCCATTGGGGCGTATTGATTATGGCCATTTTTCATCGCCTTATTTACCAGTTCAATAAGTTCAGGAGAGCAATCGTAATCAGGAAAACCCTGCGAAAGATTTATTGCACCAACCTCGTTGGCCAGGGCCGACATGATGGTGAATATGGTTGTGCCAGTTTGGGGGAGTTTTGAAACAACAGGTATCATTGGGGCTAAAAATAAACAAAAAACGGTAACCACCCATACGGAAAAACACGTTTTTTTTGTTTGTTGAAATTATTTATTCTTATATGAAAATTAATTACGTCCAATGTGTTACTGCATATAAGGCACTTGCAGATATAGCTATCCATAATAATATACTCTGAAACAGGGGCCTGAAACCTACTGATAATAAAACCGTACGGGACAAACCTGCTCCGATAAAGAATAAGGTAAGCGTTAACCCCGCTTTGGCAATTTTTATAATATAGGGACTAACAATGGATACGGCAGGTAGGTAAGTGTTAATAATCATGGCCAAAATAAACAGGCCTATAAAATAGGGTATCTTAATTTTTCGCGAATCGTTTTTAAACAGAAATGAGGACACAAAAGCTATGGGTATTATCCATAAAGCCCTGGCGAGTTTAACCGTAGTAGCAACTTCCAAAGCTTGTGTTCCATATTTACCGGCCGCACCTACCACCGAACTGGTGTCATGAATAGATATTGCACACCATAAACCAAACTGGTTTTGCGATAGGTTTAAATGATGCCCAATCACCGGAAATATAAATAGCGCTATAGAATTGAGTATGAAAACACACCCTAGTGCAACTGATATTTGTTTTTCTTCGGCTTTGATAACCGGAGAGATTGCTGCTATGGCACTTCCGCCGCATATGGCTGTACCTGACGAGATGAGGTAAGAGGTTTTCTTTTCAATCTTAAACCATTTGCCTGTCAAATACCCGAATATCAGGGTACAGGTAATGGATGCGATGGTAAACAGAATACCTTCTTTACCGGCCTGTAGCGCGCTATGAACATTCATGCCAAAGCCTAAACCTACTACTGATATTTGCAGCAACAAATGGGTAGCCTTATGATTTAAATGAAGATAGGGGTGACCGGTGAACTGAGCTATAATAAGCCCTATTAACAGCGCTACTGCCGGGCTTATCAATGATGTTAAACAAAGTGCCGTACAGATGATGAATATAACTATGCGTGCATTTGTGCTTACATTGAATATTAAGTTATGGGTATTATTAGCGAATTGATTTTGAGTGTGCATGTGATGTTTCTTTAATACATCACAAAGGTGAGGCATTAATGTATACGGTTTTTATCACAAAGTGGCATCTGTAATAACTTTTAGTTATGCTTTGATCTTAAATGACGCTTTACTAAGAGTTATTAACCGTCTGAAATGTTATGGGCGTAAAGGAATATTGTTCTGGTAAAATACTTATATGTTTGAACAATTAGTCTTGCTTTTTCTTTTATTAATATGTAAATTTAACTGTCCTGCCAAATTTTGACGACTCATGAAAAATGCATTTGTTAGTGGTTTAGTTGTAGGTATTTTTAGCGGAACCTGGCTGTTCGTAATGCACACGTTTGGTTACAGCAATTCAGGTAATCATGTTTACCCTATTGAGTACTTATCTATTTTAATACCATTGATAGGAGTGTACATGGGGGTAAAAAGTTATAAGGAAAACGAAAAGGACAATAAGCTTAGTTTTTTCGAGGCCCTTTTCCAAAGTTTCAGAATATTAGTCATTGGTGGTATCGTTGCTTGTTTGGCCGGGCTCGTATACCTTAATTATGTTGACCAGGGCAATAACTTCCTTGGTTTTTCCGGTCGTTTACTGGGCGGGGCGCTGATAGGGGTATTGATTTGCATAACTGTTTCACTTGCGCTGATGAACCGGTCGGGCAAGCTGGATTAAGTTATTATCTGTTGAATCTGAAAGTGTCAGCGTTGGCGTTTTTCTTACCAATATCATGTCGTGTATAATTTTTCGCTGCTATTTAACAGGCTCTGTTATCTTAAATTGCGGTAATTCTACTATGTAAAATATTAATGTAAATCTTTTTTTAAGTTCAAATCTGTGCTAATGAATGGGTTAGCATTTAACTTTAAAAATCTTTTAAAAAAAGTTTTGCAACTTGATTTAAAATCCTACTTTTGCAAACCCAATCGGGAACGGGATGTAGCGTAGCCCGGTATCGCGCCACATTTGGGATGTGGAGGCCGCAGGTTCGAATCCTGCCATCCCGACTAAAGCGATACCAATAAGTATGAAAAACCTGTAAATCATTTGATTTACAGGTTTTTTTTGTTTTAGCCCCATACCAAATTATACCAATATATCTCAAGCTGTCTTTAACCAATCCGACTACCACTTTTTTAATTTTAAATTTGTGGGTTTTTAAAAGTGATGTAACTGACTGTTATCAGTTGTATCTTTTTAAATTTATATAAAATCAAATACTATACATTGCACAGGTACATCATTTAAAAATGACATTTACTAAAAACAATTTCCCAGAAATAACATCCAGGCATTCCCACGCTCTCACTTCGTTCATCAAAGGATTTGGGTGGCTGATGTATGTATTTGTACCCATTGCTTTGATAGGAATGACGATACTCGTTTTTAATTCAAGACATATTTCAATCAGTTTAAAAATAGGAATGCTTGTACTGTCCTTACTGCTGGTGTGGTTTTTCGGATGGCTGATAGTAACGATGCGAAAAAAAACGAAAAGTAATGTTACCAAAATAACGGTAGATAAAAATGGCATTAATTATTACAACGACATAGAACTGATTAAAACATTAAATTACGATGATTTGAAAATCCGTCCGCAGAATGAAAAATACGATGTGTTTTTGAGCGAGCTCGGAGAGGATGGTCCTTTCATACTAAACTTTTATGTTTTGGATTCTAAATCCGATAGGCCCCTGAGAAAATGCCCTGTTTTTGATTCGGACGTTGTTATCACCAACAGTAACCAGCTTACCGCCCATTTCGTAACAGGCATATTATACTTTAGATCCGATTTAAAAATTGAACCTGGTGTATTAAATTTGTACCAATTGGGATGGGTAAAAAATGAAATACTGCACTAGCAATTTTCCTTAAAGAGCTTTTCACCCCCCCCGACTGCTTTAAATCTGATTGTTGCAGATATGTATATAGGCGAAAATATTGGTCGTGGCTATAATAATGTTAAGGAAGTAATGGACGTCTGGGAAAAGCGAAGAGCATTGCCGGGCAAAGATTAGGCTCTGCCGGGCATAATACTATATGGGTACAGGAATCTGGAAGATGGATTAGCCTGTAACAGCTATTAGTAAATGTTCAATAAAACTTACCTATAAAAGAAAGGGCTGCCTCACTTTTCCGAGGCAGCCCTCATTACATTATTTATATAATGATTCAATTTTTTGAATATCAATTTTTTGTTCGGGCAAAAATTGATCGCCGGTCATATAGCTTTTAAGGCTATATAATAACTGCCGGGCTTCCGGTCGTTTATCCAGATCAGATTGGAGGTCAATACCTGAAACAATCAGCTTGCCATTTCCCGCTTTGCATTCAAAAATTAAGCCGAGTGGTCTTGCTGTAACCCAGTCATCTACTACCCGTACAATCGGCTGTAAACCATTGGCCACCGAATCAAGTTTAATAGCGTTGGAGTGTGACATGGTATCCCACCACTGCCAGTTACTATAACTTTGAGTAGGAAATTCCTTTAAAGCAGGATGCCGGGGATCGCATAAAATACCTAACGTAACAGGAGGTTGGCTTTTGGTCCAGGCTGTATTCCAGAATATGCTTGAAAAACCGATGGCAATATCGCCGCCTTTATCTTTTTTAAGCTGACCTTTTTCAAGCGTTAGCAACACCTTTCCGCCTTTGTTTAGCAACTCAATTGCCTTGTTATCAATGGTGTTGGTAACCATAACATTCTGGCCAATTTGGGGCAAAGCAGCCGGGTAAACAAAAAAATCCCATGAATTTTCATACCCGGCAACAACTACGGTTAAGGTAAGTTTAGCAGGCTTTGTTATCGAGTTAAAGGATTGATTAATTACACCCAGTTTTATTCCGTTGCCAAAAGGTATCGTAGTACGCTCTAATACCCCCTTAAATAAAACATCGCCTGCATTATTCTTGATATTCCAGTTGGGTATTACGTTTGTTAATTCCTGCGGGCCAAATTGCGCTATTTCTATGGGAACCGTTAACACTTCGTTATTAAGATAAACCATTTTTGGAAAGCGGGCCAGGGGAACAACCGCATTGCAGAATTTGCTGTATTCTTTCCCGGTGATGTATCCCTTATCGCCCCAAAACGGATTAAGTACACCTACTAAAGCTGTGCCTTGTCCTGGAAAATCATTTAAACCCAATAATTGAAAGCCACCAAAGCCAGGTGTACGTAAAGCAGCCTCTATATCTGCCTTATAACATAAAGCCTGCAATTTTCCCGAGGCAAACAAAAAATCGGCAGCCAAATTGCCCATGCCATGTTTTTTAAGCACATCATCAAAAATTTCAAAATTCTTTGCTTTTAACACGCCGTCATATTGAGCTATTTCTTTAAAATCAGGGTAAACACACCATTGACCTATTTCATGGCTTACCGTTGGATGTTGCCACTTTTTAATAATATCGGTCCAGTCGTAGTCGGTTTTAGGCGTCTGGCTGTTGATGATACTTTTTAAACCCTGTCCCCATCCCTGGATACGTGGATCTGGTGTACTATTATAATCGCTGCCGGTAATAATTGGCCAGCCTGAGCCGGTTGAGTATAACCTGCGGGGATCCTTCTTTTTCCAATAATCCACAAAATCTGTCAGATATTTAACCAGGTTTTTACCGGCAGGCTCATTGCCATAGGTCATCATGCAGAAAGACGGATGGTTACCATATGCTTTCACTATTCTGTTGCTTTCATCATAAATATACTGATCCAATGGTTTCCCATCACCAATAGTGGCGCCCTGATTGGCCCATGAGGCGCATTCAATTTGAAAATAAAAGCCCACCTGGTCACCGGCTTCAAAAGCAGCTTCAGGAGGGCACCAGGAATGAAAACGCAAATGATTTAATCCGTATGATTTGCAAATATTTAAGATCCGCACCCATGATGCAACATCAGTTGGCGGAAAGCCTGTTTTAGGATAAGCAGCACATTCCAGCGTCCCTCTCAAAAATGTAAGCCTGTTATTAATGGTAAATTGTGTGCCCCAGGCCGAAAACTCACGCATCCCAAATGTAACTGACCGTTCATCCTTTCCGCTTTTATCAGTAGTTAGGCTGATGGTCATTTTATAGGTATCAGGGGTAAATTCGCTCCATAATAAGGGTTGTTCGCCCATCGGGTAAGTTATTTCAATAACTGTATTTTTTGCTATGGTCAACCTTTTGGTAAGTGCTTTTAACGCTTGCGGCTGTTTTGGCGTAGCCAACAGATTTACATTAACATTGGCGGCCTTACCAGTGGTATTCTTGATCTGAATGCGGGCTTTAACCTGTTTGTTCTTAATATCGGGATACAGTTGCACATCATCTATATACACAAGTGGTTTGGCCTGCAAAAACAGCTGCCCTATCATGCCATTCCAGTTGGTTTGGGTATGATCAGAAATGCTGTGCGAATTTTGCCCCACGTTAAAATCCTTTACCCGGTTATCAACCCTGATGGTTATTCGATGCTGACCGGGCGATAAGGCATTGGAAAGATCAAAAATCTGGGCGGTTGAAAGGCTGTTTTGCATCCCGATCTGTTTATTATCCACCCAAACGGTGGTTTCCCAATGACTTCTTTCAATATATAGCTCAATATGCTTTTTATACCATGACGAAGAAATACTTACCTTTTTTTGATACCAGGCTGCCCCCTTATAATATTTAACCGGCTGCAGCCAGAATGGCACCTTGACATGGCCAGGCTCACGGTATTGTGCATAATCCGGACTATGGAACCAGGTGGAATCTTCGATACTTCCTGTCCAGGGGGTATGGGTTGTAATATCGTTCCCTTTCCCATTAGTGGTCATTGAACCGGGAAGGGTGACTTTGTCATTCAGTGTGTTTTTATACCATTGTTGCGTTATGCCTGCATCCAGCGAATCAATTTGAAACGCCCAGCTACCGGAAAGATCTATTCTGTAATCTGTTGTTAATGAGCCATTTTTTGACTGGCCTTTAACAATGGTTATAAGCGCTAACTGCAAAAAAACAATTAACAAAAGCAAGCTTAGTTTTCTCATCTGTTTATAATTGGTATTTAAATTTAACAGAATGATCTGGTTGCTTTCATACATGAAAACAACCAGATCATAAAAGTGAAAAGGTGACTTAAGTAATAATCAATTGATTACTACCAGTTGGGGTTTTGTTTTATCAGTGGATTACTGTTGATCTCGTTTTGTGGAATCGGGAAGTAATCATATTTACCGGCAACAAAAAACTGCTTTCCAACTTTATCACTGTTGCTGATCTCCTGAGCCAGTTTACCCCAGCGTTTCAGATCGTAAAAGCGTTGATTCTCCCGGGCAAATTCAATCATACGCTGGTGCATAATTTCGGTCATCATTTGATCCTGGCTATAACCGGCTGGTAAGTTAGCAAGTTTTGCCCTATCTCTTATTTGTTTTATATAAGGGTATGCATCCTGTACCTTTCCTTGCATAGTCAATGATTCAGCCAGTAAAAGCAGCACATCAGCATAGCGCAAGGCCCGCTCATTATTACTTGATGTGTAATCAGAAGCGCCGCTTGATCCGGCAAGCTCATTAACCTGATTATAGTTCTGATACTTTTTAAACATGGAATGATATCCAAATACAAGCTTGTAACTGCTGAATGGTTTTTGGTAAAAAGTGGCCCCCGGATAATCCCATATCAGCGTAGCATACATGCGGGGATCAAAATCATTGGCCGTGGTTTTTTCCTTTTGAAACTCATTAAAAAGCTTATCAGTAGGGCTCACCTCAAACCATCCGCTTACCTCTGATGGTGCAAACTCCTGTGCAGTAGTAACGCCTAATGCTTGTTGTGCATTTTCGCCGGCCCAGGGGTTGGTACCGCCAACATCGGCCAGTTGGATCTCAAATACAGATTCCTGGTTGTTCTTTTTGGTGGCAATAAAGTTATCCCCATAATCAGGCATCAATTGATATGACATGCTGGTTACCTGTTTTAGCGTAGTTTCGGCATTAGCCCAGGCTTTAGTATACACATAAGCCTTACCCAGATAAGCCAAAGCAGCACCCTTGGTTGCCCTGCCTATCCATTGTGATGAGTATGACACAGGCAGATCGGCGCTCGCAGCGGTAAAATCTGCAATAGCCTGCTTCCAAATTTCGGCTTCCGGTGATTTAGCTGTGAAATAAGCATCTTTATTTGCCGGAACAGTCAGGATCAAAGGGGCATCACCAAAGTTTATGGCCAGGATAAAATAATTTAATCCCCGCAGAAACTTTGCCTCGGCAACATATGCCTTTTTAACATTAGCATCCAACGGTACTTTATCAATGTTTGCTAATATCTGGTTAGCCCTGAAAATAGCCCTATACGATATGTTCCACAAATCATTGGCAGGACCATTGTCTGGCGTATTGGTAAATGTTGATAACTTATAAAGGTCGGCCACATCATTTCTGATAAAAAAGTCATCGCCGCGGCCATTAGCAAGTTCAATGCCCCTTACGCCCCAAAAACCGCCATTTACGTCCCTTAGCAACCCATAAGTGGCTGCAAATGCGCTTTGCACATCGGTTTCGGTCTTCCAGAAAGTTTCGGTAGTTATTTTATTGGGATTTTGAAGTTCTAATGTGCTTTTCTTACAGCTGCAAACTATAGCAGCTATACAAAATATGATTATTGAATTTTTCATAATTTAAATTTTAATAGTGCTTATGAATTACAATGATAATTGAATACCCAGAGATATGGTTCTGGCCAGCGGATAAGCCACATGCCCAAAATCTACACCCCGGTCAAGGATACTCAGTTGTGCACTCGTTGCTCTGCCTAAATCAGGGTTAAAACCAGTATAGTTTGTTATTGTAAAAAGGTTATCAGCGCTTGCATAAACACGTAAAGAAGTTATCCGCATTTTTTTTACCAGTGCACTATTTAAAGTGTATCCAATTTGCAGGGTTTTCATTCTTAAATAAGAGCCACTTTCCAGAAAACGGGTTGATGTCCGGTTATTAAAGTTTGGATCGCTGGTAACTGCTCTTGGAATGTCAGAATGGTTAGTAGGTGTCCAGGCATTAAGCATTGATTTAGCGTAATTAAAATCAAGGTTGGTGCTTTCCAGATCCTGCCTTAAGCCATTGTATATCTTATTGCCCTGAGTGCCCTGAAAAAACATATTGATATCAAAACCATACATGGATGCATTGATGCCAAAACCATACTCAAAATTAGGAAAAGGGCTGCCCGCATTAACTTTATCGTTATCGTTTATCTGTCCATCGCCATTGGTATCCTGGAATTTTACATCGCCGGGAGCAGCGTTGGGTTGAATCGGCTTGCCATTTTTGGTATAACTATCAATTTCGGCCTGTGAATTAAATACACCAATATCCTTTATCAGGTAAAAAGAGCCTATTGAGCCGCCGGCTTCGGTTAGCGTACTGGAAGCGCCGTGGTGGGTAGGCTGCCCGCCAAAAATTTGCTGCGTGCCTGTACCAAGCGATATGACTTTATTTTTTACCGCGCTTATTGTACCAAAAAAGCCATAGTTTAATTTACCTATATGATCATTAAAATTAACACCAACCTCAATGCCTTTATTACGCAGATCTCCCGCATTTACTACCGGATTTGAAATTGATCCTGCTGAACCGGGTATAGGGACGTTTAATAAAAGATCGGAGGTCTTTTTTATGAAATAGTCGGCGGTTATATTCAGTTTATCTTGTAAAAAACCTATATCCAAACCTATGTTTGAAGTTTTGGTAGTTTCCCATTTAATGTTGGGAGAAGCAAAGGCTGTTTGAATAGCCCCGAACCATTTTTGCTGATCGGCACCTGTAACATAGTTTATATTTGATGAGATGGCTGCACTGTACTGATAATCCGGAATCTCCTGGTTACCCAGTACACCATAACTCGTCCTTAATTTTAAAGTTGAAAATGTATTTTTTAAAGACCCGAAAAAGCTTTCATTTGAAATATTCCATCCCAATGCAATAGAAGGATAATCGCCGTAACGGTGAGTACTTCCAAACCTTGAAGAGCCATCGTGCCTGAAACTGGCAGTTAAAAGGTAACGATTATCATACGAATAAATGGCCCGGCCAAATATTGATACCAGATTGCTTTCAGTCCTGTTACCACCACTGGTAGATATCCCGGCGCCGGCATCTATCTGGTCAATGCCATCCGGCAAATCTGTTCTGCCTGCTGCGGTATAATTATATTTAGTGCTTTGGTAAGCATAACCAGCCAATGCCTGTATACTGTGTTTGCCAATATGTTTATCATAGTTCAGGGTATTTTCTAACAAAACCAATACCGTTTGATCTTTGCTCAAGTTGATGTCATTGGTAGGGTGTGAGAATAGGGAACCTACAACAAATCTTTTATAATAATCGTAATTGCTGGTAAAGCCATTGGTATAACCCAGGTTTAGTTTGTAGTTTAAACCAGGTAAAAGATTTACCTGTGCGTAAGCATTTGTTATGATATTGGTAAACTCGCGGTTAATGTTTTCCAGGTTTAACTGTGCTACCGGATTAGCCACGTTAACCACAGGGCCATAAGCTCCGGCGAAACCACCTAAAGCTGTTGGGTCATAAATTTGAAAAACAGGGATCATTTTTGCGGCAGATCCTACCGGGTTACCACCCTGGCCACCCCAGCCACCGGGCATAGTGATAAATTTTTCTCTTGACAATAATACTGTTTCTCCAAATTTCAGGCGACCTTTGGTGGTTTCTGTTTTAACGCGTAAGTTATAACGTTTATATCCGGTTACATCTACAATACCTTGCTGATCGTTATATCCGCCTGACACACTGTATTTGGTTGATTCGCTGCCACCGCTTACAAGCATATTATATTGTTGAACAGGGGCTGTTCTGTATATGGCATCCTGCCAATCGGTACCGGTACCCAGCTGATCTGGGTTTTTGGCAATATCAAGTCTTGGTAAGCTGGCATTATCATGGGCAGTATTACTTACTGTAGCCCATTCCTGTGCATTCAAAACATCAATTTCATGCGCTATTTTTTGCTGACCATAGTTTGCAGTAAACTGTACTACAGGAGCGCCATTTTTACCAGCTTTAGTGGTAACCAGTACCACACCATTAGCAGCCCTCGAGCCGTATATAGCCGCGGCTGAAGCGTCTTTTAATACATCAATTGATTCAATATCAACCTGGTTTAAGTAGTTAATACTGGCCGTTGGCACACCATCAACAATATATAATGGAGCCCCGTTTCCTAATGTACCAACACCCCTGATCATAATACGTGTTCCGGCACCCGGATCACCACCAGCTGCTTCTATGGTAACACCGGGCATTTTGCCTTGTAATGACCTGGTAACGTCACTTACACCCTGAGCCTTTATATCAGAGCCTTTAACCGATGCGGTAGCGCCTGTTAAATCCGACCGTCTAACCGTTCCGTATCCAATTACTACTACTTCATTTAAAGCGGTTTGAGCCTCCTGTAGCTTTACATTTATTTCGGTGCGGCCATTGATGGCAATTTCCTGCTTCGTAAAGCCTAAAAAGGTAAATTCCAGTACACCGTTGGCGTTATCAACGGTTAAAGCATACTTACCGCTGCCATCGGTAATTACACCATTACTGGTACCTTTTATTTTTACGCTTACACCAGGCAGGGGCTGTCCTTTTTCGTCAGTTACCACACCGCTTATTTTTACGGCTTGCTTAGGGATATTGTCTGTTACATCCTTTTTTCGCAAAACAACCGTATGTTGATTTATAGTGTAGGTTACAGGCTGATTGGCAAAACATTTTTCAAGAACCTGTAAAAAAGGCTCGTTGTTTACCGATAGATTAACTTGCCTGGTTTCACTAAGCACCTCTGTTTTATACAGAAAGTGGTAACCCGTTTGCTGTCTTAATTCTTCAATAACCTCTTTTAACGAAGCGTTCTTGAAATTTAAGCTCACAGTTTGGGCATTAGAGGTGGCGTTCACCTGCATGATGGTGGTAATTAATAAAATTAACACAAGTTTCATCACCCTAAAAATTTTAAATGGCATACAGGAGATCCTCCTGCATGGATATGCAATATTATCTTTATACATTTGGAAAAAGGTTTAATTAAAATTGGTTGTATTAGCAATTGGTAGTTACCTTTTTAGCTGCTGAATAAGCAGAAATATTAACCGGGGGCGCTGCAATCGCTCCTGGTTTTTACGGTAACTTATTATATGGTAATATAAGTAAGCTTATGGCATTACGGTGATCCTCCTTCCTTCCATTTTAAAATGAACTGTGCCTGTTAATTCTAATGATTTTAATACATCTGCTGCGCTGTCAAAGCGCGAAACGGTACCTCCAAAATCCTTTTCGTCTATCTTTCCCTCATAAACAACCTCCACATTATACCAGCGCGAAATCTTCCGCATAATACCCTGTATGTTTTCGTTGTTAAACATAAAATATCCATTTTTCCAGGCAACGGCTTCCTCCGTATTAACACGGTGCACGTCAAATGTTTGTTGCTGTCCCAGTGAGGCCTGTTGTCCGGGTTTTAAGTATGCTTCGTGATTGGCGGTAACCAGTTTTACCGATCCTTCTAAAAGCGTGGTATTTATAGCTTCTTCATCCTTATAGGCGTTTACATTAAAATGGGTACCTAAAACTTCGATACCCATGTTATTTACGGCAATTTTAAAAGGCTTATTTTTATTTTTTGCAACTTCAAAATAAGCTTCGCCTGTTAGTTCTACTTTTCTTTCGCTGCCCGTGAAAATAGCAGGAAATTTTAAGGAAGATGCTGCATTGAGCCACACTTTTGTCCCGTCAGATAAAACCACCTGGTACTGTCCGCCACGAGGTGTTGTTATAGTATTATATAGTGTTACCGCTTTTTTTGCATCAGCATCTTTTGCATTGTAAACTAACTTCCCATCGGATAGTTTACCAACTGATGCACCTCCCTGTTTGGAGAGAAGCCCTTTTTTAGAGTCGTTAAGATCGATATTTGAGCCGTCAGAAAGTGTTAATGTTGCCTTGTTAAAACCAGGAACTACCGGGCTCTTATTGGTTAATGATGGGTTTTTAGTGATTTTGTCTGGTGATGGTTGAACCTGATGGTAGATTATTAAGCTAAATGTGAAAACAACAATTGCAGCCGCTGCGGCAAACCAACGAATTTTACTCAAAGTTTTTTTTTCGGCAGACGAAATCCGGTTATTTAGTTTATTTAATATTTCATCCTCAATTTGTTGTTTATTTCCCATTTCGGTACTCCATGGTAAATCCTTTAGTTGAAAACTATCCCGATGGGTTTCCAGCAACTCAATTTCTTCCGGCGTACACTTACCCGAGGTGAATTTCTCATACAGGTTGATAAAATCTTGCGGGGTCATAGGAAAATATAATGGTTGTTTAGGAGTAGAGACTTTTTTAACGGTGCACACACATAAATAAAAATATTTTTTTATTTATGTGTAAGTGATGGATTAATTGTTAGATTAACATTTTATTATAAATAAAATTCCCTAATTTTATTTAACCAATTATATGCTTTTAAACAAATACTCCGATTCTGAATTGTGGGAGGCAATAACTCTTGGCGATTCAAAGGCATTTCAAATGCTTTTTGAACGTTATTGGGCTGTTATATACGGCACGGCTTTCTCATATTTAAAAGATAAGGAAGCTTGTTCAGAAATTGTTCAGGATATATTTTTAAATATCTGGCAGAAAAGAAATGAATTTGAAATCTCAAGTTTTAAAAACTATCTCACCAGTGCGGCAAGGTATCATGTTTATAAGCAATTAAAAGCAAAAAGATCATCGGCTATTTTATATATAGAAGATTATGATCATGTTACAACCCCGCATCAGGGTATTAATCACGGTGATGAAAATATTACCTACCTGGAGCTGGAACACTCTGTTGAAACATCACTGTATAATTTACCTAAACGTTGCCGGGAAATTTTCATATTGAGCCGGATGGATAACCTGACTAATGATGAGATAGCCCAACAACTCGGGATATCAAAACGCACGGTAGAAAATCAAATAACACAGGCATTGAAATTTCTTAGATCATTCTTAAAGCATACAGCCATGATAATGCCTTTAATTACCAAATTCCTGTTTTTTTAGCTGTACACTCTTGCTTGAACCACCACTGTCAGTATTAGATCAGCTTCACTGAAATCACCAGTCGCAGGTAAAGTGTTTTAGCGGACCGCTGATGACTGGCAAGGCACTCACCGTAGCGATCGCCAATTCCTGCCGGGTTGTGACAAAAGCATCAGCCGATATCAAAAACCGGTCACCGGTACGAAACAGCGCTACCTGGCCTGGCACAAATATCGCTTGCCATTCGGGTAAAAATGGAACACTGCCATCAGTAGGAGGGACAGCGCCGTGTTTTGGGATAACTACGTAATTTAAAGGGGGAAACCACGAAGACCGCGCGCATTATACGCATTCTGAAGATCCGGCAATCTCCGGCACAAAATTGGTGTTGTGTGGTAAACAGCTTATGAAAAAATATGAAATCCAAATAGAAGATAAGGATCACCAGCTGACGATTACGATTGAGCACGCTTATGAAGCGCTAAAAACAGCTATCCTCGCTTCCAAATAACAACAGCTTTATTCCCATCGGGTATTTACAATGAATTATGGAAACATTAAAAACTACTGAACTATGACTACCGGAACATCTTTATGGGCAACAAGTGCCATCAAACAATTATCGGATTCCGCCGATGAACCGTTGCACCGGCATTCGGCCGGCGGCTTACCCTTCGAGGTAAAAGTATTGGGCGATTCCCTTTGGGTTACCGGTAGTTTTGATGGCCGCAACTATATGGCATTTAGGGCTGCTTACTCGCCGGATGGTTTCAACAAAATTGAGGTTGATAATAATGAAACTAACGCTATCTCTATTAACCTGGTGTCGGCAATTGGCGATTACAAGGTCAGCATTAACTGGCCGCAACAAGAGCAACCAATTCTGCACTTTACTACTTCTTTAAATTTAGCCTGCAACTCCTTTATTCCTTTTTGGCCAAGAGATATTATCGCTTACGGAAAAAATGAGCCTGCCGGTGAAATTCACATCGCGCAAACCGGCACGCGTTCAGGGCTGCTTTATAGTTCTTTTAAAGAACCGGCAGCCGGGTGTTTCCTTTACCTGCAAAACCTGACCGCGCTGAGTGCTTACAATATGGATACGGAAACATCAGCGGGCGGCATTGTCGGGGGCCAATGGCCGGAAATGGGATTGAGTTTACCGCCAACAAAAGATAAACCTTTGCAAAAAGGAAAAACCTATGTAGTCTCCGATGTCTTTGTCGCTTTTAGCAAGCAGAGCCCCACTGATCAGTTTGAAATAGCCAAAGGGTTCCTTGAAGCGTTGACCAATCTGTATCTGCTGTTACCCCGCCCTGAAACGGCTTACCAGGATTATCTGGGTGTCCTGCCTAAGGCGCTGTATGACCTGCAAACCAATAAAGGCTGCTGGTCACATCGCAGTGGCCATCCCTATCTAAATGCTTATCTGTGTGATTACCAAACTCCGCCGGAAATAATGGTACAACTGGCTGTGCTGTTGCCTCTACAGGATTATATGCGCTGGAGCGGCGAAACTTGTACCATAGCGCAGGAAATCTCGGACGGTCTTTCGGCTTTTTATGATGAGCAATTAGGCACCGTAATGCGCTGGCTGCCAGCTGAAGAACATCGGCTGGATAAGTCCGAAGAACAAAAGACGCCTAAAGTGATGGATGCATGGTACCTGCATCACCCTTTGCTTAATTTGGCCAGGATGGCTCAAGCCGGCGATGACCTGGCTAAGCAGCTTTTGCTTAAATCTGTAGATTATGCCATCAAGGTTGCACAGCATTTTAACTACTGCTGGCCGGTATTCTATCAAATGGATACCCTGGAAGTTTTAAAAGCTGAAACCAAGCCGGGCGAGGGGGGTGAAAAAGATGTGGCTGGTCTATATGCGCATGTTATGCTCCAGGTTTGGGAGATCACCAAAGAACAGAAGTATTTTAAGGAGGCTGAAAAAGCAGCGCAAAGCTTGCCGCAGCATGGTTTTAATGTGTTTTATCAGGCCAACAACACTATGTTTTCTGCCAAGGCAATGATCTTGTTATATAAGGAAACCAAAAAAGAGCTGTACCGTGACCTCAGCTATCTGTTCCTGGCTAACATATTTAAAAACGTGGCTTTATGGGAATGTACTTATGGATTTGGGAAAAATTTCCCAACGTTTTTTGAACTTTTCCCACTGAATGATGCCCCATATACCGCCGTGTACGAAGAACAGGAAGCCTATGCCGGCGTGCATGAATTTCTGAACTACGCCCAGGGCGTTGAGCTGTTGCCTGCAGTAAATTTGTTGATCGCCGAATTTGCACGGTATGCTGTACACCGAATGATTTATTATTACCCGCCTATGCTGCCACAGGAAATGCTCGCAAAAGAAGCTAAAACGGGCGAATTGGATCCGAAACTGTGGGTTGCCCTGGAAGATATTCATGACGGCTGGGAACAATCCGGCGGTGTAGGCCAAGAAGTATATGGTGCCGGCCTGGCTTTCGGTATTGTGCCGCGCCAATATATCCGAATACCCGGTCACGATTTTATGGTCTTTGTAGATTATCCGGTATTAAACCAGAAACTTAGTGGTAAAAGCCTGCACTTTGACATCAAAGGAGATGAGCGCCTTACCTGTAGCCTGCGGATCATAAAACAAGGAAAGAAACGATTGCCGACTATCAAAATTAAAGCTGGTAATACCGCCGATCAGAAACACCTTAATGATATCAAGCAGTTGAAAGAAGGTATTGAATATAAGTTGTATGGGAATCAGCAGGTGTCCATCAGTTGGGAGTAAGCGGCGCGATTAATTAAAAATGGTTTATATGAATTTGTAAATCGAAAAAAACACGCTTTATTAATTTCGAATGCATTCCGGATTAATGATTTTGCTGATCCAGCGTTAGTTAAGATAATCGATAGTAAAAACATATTAAATCAATTTCATTCTGAGAATGTTATAGGGAGAGATGTTTTTATCATGCCAAACATAGACACTGACATTTTTCGGCAAATCGGCCAAATATCCGATGATGTGTATTTTATTTATGACGGAGGTCATCAACGATTTCTGTATATCAGCGTGGCATTTTCAACAATATGGGGTTTACCGTCTGAGCAGGTAATTGCAGACCCATCCTTACTTGTTGAAACCATTCATCCGGACGACAGGGCTTATGTAATCAGTCTATATGAAAGCCTCTTTAAATCAAACGGTCAGCGAAAATTCGAGTTTAGAATATTGCGCCACGATAAACAAGAGAGATCTATCTATTTAACCACATATACACTTCATCAAAAAAGCAAGAAGTTCCTTATAGCCGGAATCGCACAGGATGAAAGTACTTTGAAGAATAACATTGACTATGCCGAAAAGATAAATGCCAGAAAGAATTCTACGTTAGTGATCCTGGCTCATGATCTTAAAGGCCCAACGGGAATTATAAATATGCTGGCATCGTCTCTTAAAAAAAATGTTGATGATAAAACTGCCCAAACTCTGCAGACAATCCAGGACCTATGCGTACGAAACACAAACCTTATTAACAGCCTTCTAAACCAGGAGTTTCTTGAGTCACCAGAAGTTAAACTAAGAAAGGAACGAATTGATCTTATCTGGGCCATTAATGATATTATTGAGCTTTACAAGAAGTCGGCAGACGTATTATCGAGAAAGTTTATTCTGAAGAGTCCGCACAAAAACCTGTATCTGCAGGTGGACGGGCTAAAGCTCATGCAAGCTATTAATAACCTGATATCAAATGCTATCAAATTTACTAAGGATAATGGAACGATAGAAATTACTGTCAAATCTCAGCATTCTTCAGTGTTGATCGCTGTGAGGGACGACGGAATAGGTATTCCCAATGATCTTCATCCGTACCTGTTTGATAAATTTACAAGAGCCCGTAGAAACGGCCTGCGTGGTGAAGAAACTACCGGCCTTGGGATGGCGACTATAAAAGCCCTGGTAGAACTTCATAATGGAAAGATATGGTTCGAAAGTGAGGAGGGTAAGGGATCAATCTTTTACATGGAACTTCCGCTCAATTAATAGCTCTGGTACAAATAATGTTGGGGTTCAAAAACAGGGTCAAATGGCTTAAGGTTGGAATTTCAATCGGTTTCGAGGTCAAGCGGTTTATACCGGGAACCATCATAGCCAAACGGCTCCTTTCTGGAATTTTCCGGATTAAATAACCAGAAAGATCACGACAAAGAAGTAGCGATGCCTACTGCACCTTTTTGCAGGGTAAGCGCCGTTTTCTAACTGCGGCGATATGTTTGTAATGATTACTCTTTGTTTGCCGTTTTGAACCACATAAATTTTGTTTTTAGCTGACCCTACGATAACATCAGTTAGCAGTGCTTGTCATGTAAACAACCTAATCCACAGCAAAAGTTTTTAATGGTTAATCATATAGTAATATTTTTAATTATAAATATAAAATTTAAGTTTATTAAAAACCTTTTGGAAATATTTTAATTAATATAAAGCCGGTAAGTATCCTGCCAGGCCATTAAATAGTATTAATTAATTTCCATGAATTCAAAATTGTTACCGGGAAAGCCATATCCCTTAGGCGCAACATTTGACGGGAAAGGTGTAAACTTTGCCCTATATTCCGAAAACGCTACAGCTGTAGATCTTTGCCTTTTTGATACCGAGAAAGAAGAAATAGAATCAACGAAGATCCGTCTGACCGAAAGGACCGATTTTATCTGGCATATCTATGTCAAAGACCTTAAGCCGGGACAACTATACGGCTATAGAGTTAGCGGCCCTTATGAGCCTGGAAATGGCCATCGCTTTAACTATAATAAGCTTCTGTCAGACCCCTATGCAAAGGCGATCGCAGGTTCAATTCAATGGGATGATGCTTTGTTTGGTTATGAAGTGGGCAGCGAAGATGAAGATTTAAGTTTCAGTGAAAAAGACAGTGCGCCTTTCGTTCCTAAATCCGTTGTCATTGATCAGCATTTTGATTGGGAAGGTGACGAATCGCCTTCTCTGCAATATTACAACACGGTGATTTATGAAACCCATGTTAAAGGATTTACTTATTTGAATCCGGAAATTCCTGAAAATATCCGCGGAACTTATGCTGGTATTGCCCATCCAAATACGATTAAGTATTTGAAAGACCTCGGTATATCAGCTATAGAACTGATGCCGGTTCATCATTTCGTTTCAGATCGGTCGCTTAAAGAAAAAGGTTTAAGCAATTATTGGGGTTACAACACACTCTGCTTTTTTGCACCAGACGCCCGGTATTCATCCAGGGGAGTCCGTGGGCAACAGGTGAATGAGTTCAAGGAAATGGTTAAGCAATTGCACAAGGCAGGAATCCAGGTGATTCTTGACGTTGTATACAATCATACCGCCGAAGGTAACCATCTGGGGCCAACGCTTTCATTCAAAGGGATCGACAATGCTTCTTATTACCGGCTAACCGATGACAAACGGTATTACAATGATTATACAGGTACGGGTAATACGCTTAATGCCAATTTACCCAATGTACTTCGGCTTATGATGGATAGTTTGCGGTATTGGATCACCGAAATGCATGTTGACGGTTTTCGTTTTGATCTGGCCTCTACGCTTGCCCGCGAATTGCATGAAGTAAACCGGCTTAGCGCTTTCTTTGACGTCATTCATCAGGACCCGATTATTTCTCAGGTGAAGCTGATCGCCGAACCCTGGGATGTGGGGGAAGGCGGTTACCAGGTGGGTAAGTTTCCGCCGGGTTGGGCAGAATGGAATGGAAAATACAGGGATTGTATCCGTGATTACTGGAACGGATCTGAAAATATCATCTCAGAATTTGCCGACCGCGTTACCGGGAGTGCGGATCTTTATCAGGACTATCGCCGCCCCACCGCCAGTATTAACTTTGTTACCGCCCACGATGGCTTTACGCTTCATGATCTTGTTTCGTACAATGAAAAGCATAACGAAGCCAACGGCGAAGATAACAATGATGGAGAAAGCCATAACCGCTCATGGAACTGCGGAATTGAAGGCCCAACCGATGATGAGGCTATCAATGCATTACGATCAAGGCAAAAAAGGAATTTTTTGGCAACTTTATTTTTGTCACAGGGCGTACCGATGCTGGTTTCTGGAGATGAGATCGGCCGAACACAAGGAGGTAATAATAACGCATATTGCCAGGACAATGAGATTTCGTGGCTCAATTGGGAAAATGCTGACCACGATTTGCTGGAATTCACCCGCAAGCTCATTCATTTGAGGAATGACCATTCTGTATTCTCCCGCAAAAACTGGTTTAAAGGCGTACCCGCAAAGGATACAAAAATTGAAGATATCGCCTGGTTCCTGCCAGACGGTACTCAAATGGAAGAACACCATTGGCATGACGGATCTGCAAAGTCTGTTGCCATATATCTCAGCGGTGAGGGCATCCGTAGTGTAGATTCGGAAGGTAACCCGGTTATAGACGATGATTTTTACCTCATCTTTAATGCGCATCACGAAGGTTTGGATTATAAGATTCCTAATAAGAAATACGGTTTGCTCTGGAAAGTTGTGATGGATACCAGTAAAACGGAAGATCCCGGGTTAAAGGAATTCAAGCCGGGGGATACGATTCACGTTGAAGGCAGGTCTGTTATGCTTATTCAAAATGAAAACAAACGTCATGGATGAACTGATGATAGATAGACGAGGCATTGGTGTGAATTTTAACCTAAATGGAAAAGCCCAAATATTGGTTTGGGCGCCCAAGGCCAAAAATGTGCTGATTCGTATATGGGAAAACGAAAATTTAACACTGGAAAAACAAGATCATGGTTACTGGCAATTGATTACGGACTGTTTAAAGCCGGGAATGAACTATCAGATGGTGTTGGATGAAAATGTATTGCCCGATATCACGGCATTATGGCAGCCAGAGGTTCATGGAGCTTCAAAAGCTTTTGATTTGAATGAGTTTGTATGGAAGGATCAGTATTGGCAAAATATACCATTGGAAGAGTACATCATTTATGAATTGCACACCGGAACCTTTAGTGTGGAAGGTACCTTTGATGGCATTGCCGAAAAGCTGGATTATTTACAATCACTGGGCATAACCGCTATTGAATTAATGCCGGTGGCTCAATTTCCGGGGGAGCGGAACTGGGGTTATGACGGCGTTTTCCCCTTTGCCGTTCAGGAAAGTTATGGTGGCCCTTTTGATTTACAACGGCTTGTCAACTCTTGCCATGAAAAAGGATTGGCCGTGATATTAGATGTAGTCTACAATCATCTTGGACCGGAGGGGAATTATCTTGCTGAATACGGCCCTTTTTTTACCGAAAAATACAAAACACCCTGGGGCAATGCTGTGAATTTTGATGATGCCGGTTGTGATGGTGTCCGCCGGTTCTTTATTGAAAATGCTTTAATGTGGCTTCGCGATTTCCATATTGATGCACTGCGCATGGATGCAGTTCATGCAATTAAAGATTTCAGCACGAAACATATCCTGGCGGAGTTAAAAGAATACGTTGACCAATTAAGCCAGAATAGCGGCAAGAAATATTACCTGATTGTGGAGTGTGATCTCAATGATCCGCGTTTTGTTAACCCGCCAGATAAAGGAGGCTATGGCATGAATGCTCAGTGGACCGATGAGTTCCACCATGCCCTGAGAGTAACTGCCGGAGGTGAAAAAGAAGGCTATTACAGCGATTTTAATGGGATTAGCGATCTGGCCGAGGTTTTCAATCATGCGTATGTTTATCATGGTCAATATTCTGCACAGCGGGATAAATCATTTGGTGCTGACCCTACTTACAACCCGGGGGAGCAATTTGTAGTGTTTTCTCAAAACCATGATCAGGTAGGCAATCGGATGCTGGGTGAGCGTTCAAGCCAGCTGTTTAGTTTTGAAATGCAAAAACTAATGGCGGCAACAGTTTTCGTCAGCCCGTTTTTACCTATGCTTTTTATGGGCGAAGAGTATAGTGAGCCCAATCCATTTCTTTATTTTGTTAGCCATACTGATCCCGAACTGATTGAACTTGTAAGACAGGGACGAAAGCAGGAATTTGCGGCTTTCCAAACGAAAGGTGAAGCGCCGGATCCGCAGGCCGAGAAAACTTTTAGGGACTCGAAATTAAGCTGGCACGTGCTTTCACAGCCGCTGCATCAATGTATGCTGAACTACTATAAGGCGTTGATCACTTTGCGAAAAAGCCATCCCGCATTGCGTACCACTAACCGCGATGGATGCCGGGTTGAGGCCGATCAAGAATCGCGGGTGTTATCAGTGTCGCGTTCGCAAGCAGGCAGTTCTGTCCTCTGTTTACTTAATTTCTCAGAGGAGGTACAAGAGGCCCCTCTGCACCAATATCATAACAGTCAAATCATCTTTAATTCGGCTGACCGGCAATGGAACGGACCAATTGATGGGCGAGATATCAAAATTGACCGCCCAATAATCAAATTGCCACCAGCAAGCATTTTAATATTTGAACAATATGTTTAATCCCATTTCTACTTACCGCCTGCAATTTCATAAGGGATTTACCTTTAAAGATTTTAAAAATATTTTGCCTTATCTCCATAACCTCGGGGTAAAAACAATTTATGCATCCCCTGTTTTCGAAGCAACGCCAGGCAGTAATCATGGTTATGATGTGGTTAATCCACATCGAATTAATCCCGAAATTGGAACCTTAACGGAATTGGAAGAAATCAGTTCTGTTTTAAAAACGCTGGGGATAAGCTGGCTACAGGATATTGTGCCTAATCACATGGCTTTCCATCCAAATAATAGTTGGCTGATGGATGTTTTAGAAAACGGCCGGGATTCACAGTATGCGGATTTTTTTGATATCCTATGGGGTGTTGCAGAATTTAAGGGTAAGCTGATGGTGCCTTTCCTAGGCAGCCCCTTACCAGATTTAATCAAAACCGGTGATATCAGACTCACTTGGAATGAAAAGGGGTTATTTCTGCAATATGCAGAACAGTTATACCCGGTCAACCGACATACCTATCTCCGTTTAATTCAATTAAACGGGAATGCAATACCGACGGAAATTAAACGTATTGCCGCAAAAAAGACCACCTTAGGCTCTATTAAAAACAACCTGCTTGCGGCAAAGGATAGGGAAGCCGTCAGGCTATATTTGAACTCGGCGCTTGAATTAATTAACAAAGATCCGGGCTTACTGCAAAAGGTTACAGATGAACAATACTACCGGCTTTGTTTTTGGCAAGAAAGTGATAAAGCCATTAATTACCGGCGTTTTTTTACGGTAAACAGCCTCATCTGCCTGAACATACAAAAGGAAGAGGTATTTCATGAATATCATAAATTCATAAAGCAACTCCTGGATAAAGGGATATTCCAGGGGCTAAGGGTAGATCATATTGACGGCCTATATGATCCTGCCGGTTACCTTTTTCGCCTACGTGAGATGGTTGGCACAGAGACATACATTGTTGTAGAAAAGATACTGGAAAGCGGAGAGCAATTTCCGCAGGAATGGCCGGTACAAGGTAACACAGGTTATGATTTCCTGGCTATCGTCAATAATCTGTTAACATCGGCGGATAGCAAAAAGCAGTTCACAGATTTTTACCGGCAGCTTGTTGGGAACGCGCGACCGGTTGCAAAGTCCATCCTTGAAAAAAAGGCTGCAATTCTTTATCAACATATGAGTGGTGAGCTCGAAAATCTATATCAGCTTTTTATTGATCTTGATCTTGCCAAACAAAACAAACTTCGAAAGATTCCGGCGACTCATATGAAATCGGCGATTGCAGAATTTTTGATCAGATGCCCGGTTTATCGGTTCTATGGCAACCAGATGCCCTTGAGTAAACAGGAGTCGGCTAATGTTGTCAGCTTACTTGATGCGGTTAAAATGGCAAAGCCTGAACTGGAAGAGGCCGCTTTGTTATTAAGGAAAGTGTTAACCCGCCCTCACGCCAATGAACAGAAACGCGCCGCTGCCTTAAGGTTTTATCAACGTTGTATGCAGTTTACCGGGCCGCTTATGGCAAAAGGAGTGGAAGACACGTTAATGTATACCCATGAAAGGTTTATTGCGCACAATGAGGTAGGCGATTCGCCAGGAGAGTTTGGTTTAAGTATCAATAACTTTCATCAACTAATGATCGAACGCCAGGCAAAGTGGCCACTTTCATTAAACGCAACCTCCACCCATGACACTAAACGAGGGGAGGATGTGAGGGCTAAACTGAATGTACTGACCGATATGGCCGAAAAATGGTTTCAAACCGTAACAGAATGGCAGCGTGAGCATAAAAAGTTTAAACCAAACAACGCACCAGATGCTAATGATACTTATCTGATTTACCAAACGCTGGCAGGAGCTTTCGCCTTACCCGGACAGCCACAGGATAACTTTACGGAACGACTTGCAGATTACATAGCTAAGGCCTTGCGTGAAGGTAAAGTTAACAGCCAGTGGGCAGAACCCAATGAAGACTATGAACAGGCAACACTCGTCTTTACCGAAGGCATACTTAATGCAGGTGGACGCATTCAGAAAAGCCTCGACGCTTTGCAGGCTAAATTGGCCGACCATTTTGTTATAAACTCATTAGTGCAACTATTACTTAAAGTCACTTGTCCAGGCACTCCGGATATATATCAGGGATGCGAACTTTGGGACTTCAGCCTGGTTGACCCGGATAATCGCCGTCCAGTTGACTTTGAGATAAGGAAGCAGCAATTGGATGCGGCACGCAAGTATGAACTTAAAACCTTGTGGGCAAGTCGTTACACCGGATCAATAAAAATATGGCTCACCGATAAATTATTGCACGAACGCGCTCAATATGCAGATTTGTTTTCAGCCGGAATATATGTTCCCTTACAAGTTAGCGGAAAATACAAAGACAATGTCATCGCTTTCGGCAGGCGCCATCTGCGCAATTGGCTGGTCGTGATAGCGCCATTACATTTAGCTAAGCTGACAGACCAGCCTTTTGGTTTTAATTGGGAAGACACCCAGGTTGTATTGCCTGATGACACTCCTGTGCAATGGACGGCAGTATTGACGAACGAAAAAAGTATTTTCAATGGACATATTTCGGTAAGTGAAGCCTTACAATTATTTCCCGTATGTGTTTTAAGAGCTCAAGTACAGCAAAAAAGAAGCGCGGGCATCATTATGCATATCACCTCGTTGCCCTCGCGTTACGGTATAGGCGATATGGGGCCGTCTGCGCGGCAATTCTGTGATTTCCTGGCCGATGCGCAACAAAGTTACTGGCAAGTATTACCGGTTAATCCAACGGTAGAAGCGGCCGGTTACTCACCTTATAGTGCATCTTCAAGTATGGCTGGGAACACCTTATTAATAAGCCCTGATGATCTGATTGATGATGGTTTGCTTGATGCGGATGAAGTGTCCCGGTATTATTTGCCCGAAACAAACACAGTCAATTTTGAAGGTGCGCAAGCTGTTAAAACAAAGTTATTTGATATTGCATATCATCATTTTACTAAAAGTGCGTCGGCAGATGACCTGTTAGGTTTTGACCGTTTTAAAGCGAAAGAAAGTTTTTGGCTGGATGACTTCGCTTTATATGAAACATTGAAATTGCGTTATAAAGGTAAGCCATGGTACACTTGGGATGAAGCTTTCAAAAGGAGGGATAAACAGGCATTGGCCTCTTTCGGGAAAGCTAATCAGATTGAGATCGATTTTATAAAGTGGCTCCAATTCAAATTCTTCAGCCAATGGACGAAGCTCAAAATATATAGTAATCAACGGGGCGTTCGTTTTTTGGGTGATATGCCGTTCTATGTCAGTTATGATTCAGTTGATGTGTGGACGCATCCTGAAATTTTTAGCCTCGACAAAAATAAAAATATGGCCGGAATTGCTGGCGTACCTCCGGACTATTTTAATGCCAATGGCCAGCTGTGGGATATGCCTGTTTACCGTTGGGATAAACTGGAAAGCACTGGCTACAGTTGGTGGATAGACAGGATGAAAAAGAACCGTGAGTTTTTTGACCTGATCCGACTGGATCATTTTCGCGCATTTTATGATTACTGGGAAGTGCCCGTGGGTGAAAGCGTAGCCATAAATGGTAGTTGGAAACCTGGACCAGGTAGCGCCATTTTTGATGCCTTTAAGCAAAGTTTAGGTGGATTACCCTTTATTGCAGAAGATCTGGGTGATGTTAGTCAGGGGGTATACGAATTGCGTGACAAGATTGGCCTTGCCGGCATGAATTTGTTACATTATGCGTTTGGAGATGATATGCCCGTTTCTGTTCATATACCGCATAACCATGTAGTCAACAGCGTTACTTATACCGGAACCCACGACAATAATACCACCCTAGGCTGGTACAAGGAAAATACAACTCCAAAAGAGCGAAAGCGATTGGCAAGCTATCTTCGTACCCGCATTAATAAAGGGAATGTTAGCCGTTTACTTATGGAGCTGTGTTATTCTTCCGTTTCGGCTATCGCCATTATACCATTGCAGGATGTTTTAGGATTGGATGCAGATGCACGTATGAACATGCCCTCAACTAAACGTAACAACTGGGGCTGGCGATTGCTAAGCAGACAACTTAAGCCAGAAATAGCGGCAAGAATTAGGCGGTTGGTTAAATTGTATAATAGATAGGGTATGAAAATACATTGAATCAAGCATTCGGGGCTGATCCCAAAAAGGCGAAAGTCTGGCGACCAGCTGCGAGCCATTGCAGCTGGTCGTAAAATTTAATACCTGATCTTCGTTGCGCAATGTTACGATTATTACCGCCTATGATTAGCCACCAGATTATTCCGGGCGCCGTATAAGGCTATTGGACCTGTGATATAACTATGCAGCAGACGGAAAAGTGTGAGCGACTGTCGCAATTTGTAAAGATTTATATTGAAAGGATAATAATGAAGTAATTGGCATTATTCGGAGAAGCAGTGGCAGAGCAAGGGGAGGACACCTGATGAGTTCCTGCAATATCGGCCTGTGCTCGGAATGAACACAGGCCAATTATTATTACTGTAACATTGAAGTTTTCTGACCGCCTGATCTATGGTACAATTCCTTTATCTTTTTTTGCGCTGTCTTGCCTACCAGTGTCCGTAGACATGTTTGACGATGTGGAATCCGGTACGCCAGAAGCACCACCCCCGTTCTTTGCTCCCATACTCGTAGAAGTACTATCTTTTTCTGTTGATGAATTATGACCTTTACATGCTGCTAACGATAAAGTGAGCAATATAGCCACTGGTAATAAACGAATTGATTTTTTCATGATGTTTTATGTTTGAATTTGTCAGATATTATTTGAATAGAAGTGATTTCTTTAATGGCTTGGGTGGTCGACATTAGCCGTTATTTTACCTAAACCGGACTTTGCTACCGCAAGGCTACAAAGTGCAGTCTGTGATACATCCGATTAATCTTGATGATAATTTAATCTCATATTTCAATTATTTGATATTATCAAGACAAATTAAAAGGATAGTTGTTTAATTTATAATTAATAAATTAAATTTAATGTTATTTAAGAAAATATGATTCTGGAGATTTTTACGGAGAACCGAGTCCAACAGAAGTCGAGATAAAATTTCAATTTTTCAAAAACCAACGCCAATACGAAGCTGTTAATCCCCATATAAGTTCCGTTACTCCTTTATTCTTTCTGATAGCTACAGTAGCCGACAGTTGTTAACTAATAACCACAAAACACCCATAAATCTGGCTTAGATGATCTCAGTTGGTCCTAATAAAATAAATGTTTACCCGTAATTGCAAATGAAATGAATAATGAGAAAAGAAAAAGAGAATGGACAAGCTATGATATTGAACGTCCTGAAAAAACGTTAGCGATAGTTTGGGCAATGATTATTATACTGCTGCTGGTTTATGCATTTGTTTTAAAATAACAAATAAACATAAATCAATTGCTGATTCCTCTGGTTTTAAGGAGATTATTGCTGATAAACTCCAAAGATAATACGAAAATGTTTGCCTCGAAACTTGATTGTTTAAAGCTGCTGGGCTATAGAAAGATCACTTCAATGTCAAAGTTCCTTAGCCTAATGACAGTACACCTAATGACAGTACAGTTAATTATCCATATTTTTTTTGACTCAGAGTGCAGTAGTAGCAGTGGCGGTTTGTTTTCCCCAGATCAGCTTTAATTAATGGTACGTTATTACGAGGACACATTTGTTTTTCATGAGCCTGCAGGTGTTTTCGCAGCGTTCCTGCCTTACGCCATTCATAAAAGTCATTACAAAAATTAATAACTTCGTTAATTAGCTCACGCTGCTTTCGTGCTGGTATAAGACCAATTTTACTTTCCGGATGTACCCTTGTTCTGAACAAAACTTCGTTCTTTACAATATTACCCGATCCGGCAAATATATGCTGATCCAGCAAGGCATCACAGATCATTTTTTCTGGTTTCAGCAGCAGTTTTTTGTGTGCATTCGCTATGTTGAAATCAGGACTCATAACATCGGCCGTCCAATCGAATAACTGTTCGGGAGACTGCTCGATTAATTTTACGTTACTGATATAAAAATTTACCTCATCCTGTTCACCGCGAATGTGTAATGATGCCTCTTTTTTGCCCCGGTCGTTTATCTTATAACTGCCAAACAGGCCCAGATGTATCTTGATAGAAAAATCCTGGAAGCTAATAATCAAGTATTTGCCCCATGATCTGATGTCTGTTATTACCCGGTTTACCAAAATCTCCGGATTAAAGCCCTTTGCGTATCCATTGGCCATTATTATTCTCTGACCAATAAATAGCTGCAACTTTTCTTTTAATATCACTAAGCTTGGGCCTTCGGGCATAGTTGTGTTTTATTAATAAACATTTGATCGAATAAAGGTTTTAATTGATTTAATTCATGAGTGACAAAACGTAGCTTTTGAAGGCCTGTCTTTTTTTGATAGATACTAAAAATTGACACTAAATAGCGGTTGTTGACATAAAAAAGTGGCGACGGATTCTCGCCGCCGCCATATAAGCTATCAGAGATAATTTTACCGCTTTTCAGCCGGCTCCTGCATTCCGGCCATCATGCCGGCAACGGTACTTTCTGGGGTAATGCTTGCCATCAGCATCATCATTTTATTTTTAAAACCGGATACCACGTGATCGTCGCCTGTCATTAACGCCTCATAACCATCTTTGGCAACCCTGGCAGGATCAGAAAGTGAAGATTTGTCTTGAACGATCTTGCTATCCTGCATTTCTGCTTTATTGAAGAAATCGGTATCGGTTGGGCCCGGCAACAGAGCAGTCACTGTGATATTATAGTCCTTCAGTTCTTCACGAATAGCCTCACTGAACGATAGCACAAAGGCCTTAGTGCCATGATAAACCGACTGCCATGGCCCCGGCGTGCGGCTGGCGATAGAAGCAAGGTTCAGAATTCGGCCTTCGTTTCTTTCTACCATCTTTTTTACGAAATGCTTGGTAAGGATGATTGTTGCGCAGATATTAAGGTGAACAATATCCAGCTCCCGGGCCAGTTCAGTGTCTTTAAACAGGCCATACAACCCTTGCCCGGCATCATTAACAAGCACATGAACTGGTAAGCCTCGTTGTTCAATGTCAGTGCAGAGGCTTTCAACTTCATCCATTTTGGAAAGGTCGCAGGCAATGGGAATCACATCGACGCCCGTTTCACTTAGTTCCTGTGCAGTTTGATCAAGTTCCTGCTGGTTGCGGGCAACAATAATAAGGTTGAACTGATCTTTAGCAAAAAGCCTGGCCAGTTCAAGACCGATACCGCTGGTTGCGCCCGTTATCAGGGCGTATTTCTGATTGTTTTCCATAACTGTTGTTTTTATAGGTTACTAATAAGATCAACACAGCAACGTGGCGCCTGTTTTATGGGAAATTACCTGATAAGTCGTGATTTTTACGTGCCGCGGTATTAAGCATTTCAATCATTGAGTGATAGTTGTTTATACGAGGGGGACAACATTGTTGTCAACCTTGACAAAGGTTTAACCAAAACGTTTACTTCCGGAGAACTGGAAGGTGATAGCGATGCGACTGTTATTAAAAAGTACCTAATATGTTGGCATGAATTATCACGGATATAGGTCCACTGGTAAGAAATGTTAAAATTGGTGATTAAAAATTTTAAATTGATATATAATTAATTATTAATTAAAACTATTTAATGTGAATCTCAGTTTAATTAAATAAAAATCAAAATGATAAGGGTTCTAATTGTTGATGACCACGATGTTGTTCGGCAAGGGATTAAGCAATTGCTGCTTCATGAATCGGGCTTTGACGTCAGTGGTGAGGCAGCCAACGGAAAGCAGGCACTTGAACTATTAACAAGCGGCGTGAAAACTGATGTTTTACTGGCTGATGTAAATATGCCAGGAATGGATGGCTTGGAACTGGCCAAAGCAGCTCGCGAAAATTTCGATGGATTGGCGATTGTGCTGCTTTCTATGCATGAAGATGAAAATATTATTCAGCAAGCTTTTAAAAATGGCGTTACCAATTACGTAAGTAAAACGGCAGATACCGAAGAATTGGTTTTTGCCTTAAAACAAGCATCAGCGGGTAAACCGTTTGTATCATCGTCATTAACACACCGGTTAATTAAGCGCTCTGTGATTAAGCCTTATGCCTTTGCAGAAGATGATAACGTGAAAGTTGAATTTTCAGATCGTGAAATGGATGTGCTGAAGCTCATTGCTGACGGTTTTACGAATGTTGAAGCGGCTAATAAACTGTTTACCAGCCGAAGAACTGTAGAAGGTCACCGGCAATCAATGATGGATAAAACCCAAAGCCGTAATTCTTTAGCCTTGGTCCGATTTGCGATGCGACACGGTTTACTTGACTGATAGAAACGCTCTATATCATATCAAAAGTGATTGTTATCTGCGCTGGTTATATTGGTTTAGTCAATTACAATAATCCAGATACGCGGGGCAGATGGCAAGATAAAGTTAAGGCTTTTACAAGCACGTGCTGCGCGGATACTGTCTTTGAATGCGCAGGTAGTGCAAGTTACTCTTAGTTGAATATTTATCCAGAATGCAATGAGCTATATAACTTAATTAAGAAGTTAACCCCATAAATTGAATCTATATGATGAAGTTGGGAAAAGAGATATATAAAGTACTGGAAAAAGCATACGAGCCGGATACTATTATTGAGCGCAAAATGGGCCGTTATAATCTGGCCTTTAAAACGGATGATTTTGGCCGGCCGGTATTATTATTTGTTGGCAAAGCAGATGAAAACGGTAAGATAAAAGGCGAACGTTTTGTGCGCAGGTTTTTAGTAGATACATCCGGTAAGGTAATTAAAGATCATTGGGACAATAAGGGGAAAACCAATAATAACCGTTAGTTACATCACGGCTTACCGCCATCCTACTTGTGTCTGGTAACCCTCTTCCAGGTCAACGTATTGACATCGAGTGTTTCAGTATTTATACGTTGACCTATTGTCATTAATCACTTGGATAGAGATAAAATACTTGATTTTGTACTTTTCGAAACTTCTCATATTAACCGGCGTTACCAATAAGCAGGCACATGGTATGATCTGCATTTAAGACGCCGTTACATGGTATCGGTAGTACTGGTTTAAAAAGATATTAAATACATTATGAAAGGATTGTCTTTGATTATAGCAATAATTATACGTAGCCATTTTTCAGATGCACAGGCACTCAACGCAAAGCAGGATGTTGATGATAAGACATTTATTTCTCAGGCAATAGTTGGTGGATTTAAAGAAACCAATGCCAGTGAAATGGCTATGCATGTAGCTATTACCACTGATGTAAAAGATTTTGCAAAAAAAATGATTGCTGATCATGGCAAGGCGAATAGAGAGCTGAAATCGATAATTAAGTCAAAAGGCTACCATATTAAAGTGCCATCTGTTGATGATGTTACGCGTGATCCATTGCTTGGCGGCACTACAGGTACAGCTTTTGAAAATAATTATATTTTACTAATGATAAAGGATCATAAAAAAATGTTAACGCTTTTTAAAAACGCCGCGGGCCAAATTCAAGATCCGGAGATACGCGCGTTTGCCAAGCGTACATTACCAATTTTACAGCAGCATTGGGCTTCAATTAAAGCACTTGCAGAAAAAAGAAAGCTAAATATTCGCTAATTGGATCCATATAGACTTGAGAATAGGATAATGATGAAAGTATGGTTTAGGGCCATTTACTTTCATCTTCATACACACATTATTATTTGCAGCTATTTGTTGATTATCCGCAGAACTAAACGAAAAATTAATAAAAAACAATACCTGGCATCGACTGTGAATATTGATCTGCTTGCAAAAAGTAACTATAGGTAGTAAAGGAAATTGGGGTGATATTGCCATGTCTCTTCATCCTTCTATCTGTAAATGATGCCAGGCGATGATAAAATAGGTTTTATTATTAAAAGAATAAAACCTATTTTAAAGTATTTGTGTTTATAAATCAGCTAAACTATATATAATGGAAACTGGTAAAGATGTAAGCAGTCATTTATTTACGCTTAACTATGCAGAGCGGGAATTGTCATGTTTGGTAGAACGCCGCGGCAATCGGCTGGATGTTTTAATCGATAACAATATAGCAGCGGTTCTTCAAATAACAGACCACCACGGTACAGTTGAGCAAGTATCAGGAGATGAGCTTAGTGAATCTGTTATAAATTTTATAAAAAAGGAAGTCATCGAGAAAGTAAACGATACTGAAAATTCCAGGTAAGCCAATGGTTGATATGTGATAAAGACGGCGGAACCTAATAAAAAACTGAACCGATAGATAACTTAAGGGATTTACTGATCCAGCCGTATAACAACTCCTTGATCGCCATCCAGCTCTATAGTGCCTTGGGTGATCATTCCCTCCATTTCAGGCAAAGTTGAAATCTCAATTCGCCCACTAAGCGTTTTTTGTGTGGTCTTGAAGTAATAAGGCCGGTGAGATAAATTAAGAACGACTAAAAAACGCGACGAGCCTTCGATTTCCCGAATGTAGGAGATGGCCTGGTCATCGGCACACACCTGAATATAACGACCTATGTTTAATGCCGGCTCCCCTGTTCGTAATCTGATAAGCTTGCGATAAAGGTTTAATAGGGAATAATGATCTGCTTTTTGGCGGTCAACGTTATTTAACGTATAATTCTTATCTATACGAAGCCAGGGTTTGCTTTCACTAAAGCCTGCGTTCATTTCGGCGTTCCATTGCATAGGCGTACGGCATGGATCCCTGCTAAGGTTCTTATCCGGCATATTTAACCCCTGCGGATCCTGCACTTCGTCAAACGGGATCGGTACGTCTCGCATGCCGATTTCGTCACCGTAATATAACGTCGGGATACCTCTAAGCGTTAAAAGTAGCATTGCGGCAACTTTAGCCTGGCCGCTGCCAACCCTGGTGCTTATACGCGGGCGATCATGATTACCCATCACCCAGTTAGGCCAGCCTCCGGGTGGCAAAGCTCCTTCATATTCTGCTATAGCCGCTGCGATCTTTACGGGTTCCCAGGGCACAGAGAGCAGCAGGAAATTGAATGGAAGATGGGCTCCGTTGTTTTTATCGCCATAGTATATCATGAGCCGTTGTATAGGAAGATAGATCTCACCTATCATGACGCGTTCGGGATACTCATCCAGTACACGGCGCATTTTAAAAACAATATCCAATACTTCGGGCTGGTCGGTAGAGTAAACGGGGAGCAACTGATCATAGGTTGGCATTTCAGCCCGGTATCCGGGATTTATCGGGTTATCGCGGAACTGCGCGTCTTTGATCATGTGCCACATCACATCAACCCTGAATCCGTCAACACCTTTATCAAGCCAGAAACGCAGGATATTGAACATAGTTTCCTGCACTTCCGGGTTGCGCCAGTTGAGGTCGGGCTGTTCCTTTAAAAAACCATGATAATAGTATTGGCCGGTGTGCTCATCCCATTCCCAGCCACTGCCACCGAATACGCTTAGCCAGTTATTTGGTGGCCCTCCTCCGGGTGCGGGGTCGTTCCAGATATACCAGTCGCGTTTAGGATTGTCCCGGGATGATCTTGACTCCAAAAACCAGGGATGCTGATCGGAGGTATGATTGGGCACAAAGTCGAGGATTAATTTCATGCCCATCCGGTGCACCGCGGAAAGCAGCAGATCAAAGTTGGCCATGGTGCCAAATACAGGATCAATATCCGTATAGTTGGAAATATCATAGCCGAAATCTTTCATTGGTGAAGGATATATCGGCGACAGCCATATGGCATTAATACCCAACCAGTGGAGGTATTCGAGCCGGCTTATAATGCCTTGCAGATCGCCCAGGCCATCGTTGTTACTATCCTGATAGGATCTTGGATATATCTGATAGATTATACCGTTTTGCCACCAAAGGGGATTGATGTTTTTCAACATGCCTTTAATATTACGTTAGTTTTTCATGTTATATTGAAGATGTTCCATCGGAAATTGAATAATTGAACTATTCTTCTACACCTTTCAATTCTTGTTAACTTTCATCCTCATTTTTTAAGAACAAAACGAGCGTGTTCAGGTTTGCTTGGTTGTTATCATAAACAGATCTATTTATAATTTACTTGTTTCTGCTTGAGTAGTTGTACATGCTCAATTGGCGCATTATATCCACTTTATTTCAAAAGCTTGGTGCGGGCGAACAACCGCCAAAGTAGAGTAACAGCATCAGTAAAAACGTCAGCGCAAGGCTTTGCCTGAAGCGTTGAAAATTGAGATCATTAATCGTTTCCATGTTTAATTATTTGAAGTGATTATAAACTTTACGGCGCGCCGGAGGTCGCAGACGCGTAAATAAGCCAAATAAGAAGGCCAGAATTCCCATGATCAAAAAAACACTTAACGGTCTGCCGGAGATGCCAGTTAGCCAGGAAACAGTTACCAGCGCCAGACCAAGCATGATATCAACGATCAGGTGAACATACAGTGGAATAAAGGGGACGATCCCGCCTTCATAATTGGTTAACGTAGCTTGCAGCAGAATCATAATGCCTGCCGCAAAAGCCAGCCAGCTGACTGCCGACCCATCGGCAGCACCGATCAGTTTGGGCAGGCAAAGCAGGAATATACCGCTGCCATAATCAACCACTGCATGAAATTTAGAGCTGATGAACCGCATAGGACTATTCGTTGCTAACATGGATTTGCAGGGTTTGCGCATCGGTTAAGTGCTCCTTTAGTGTCGGCAATTTACCGGAGGCAAAACCGCGCAAGTCGGCATCCGGCACTCCACTATCGCCGGCCGCTTTTTGAAACAAACTTATGGTTTCCTGATGCGAAGTAACCATCATCGTCGCAAATTGTTTATCAAATGCTGTACCGCTGAGCGCAGCAAGCATATTGTAATTGTTTTGCTCTTTTGTCGACATAGCGGTGGGAACGATCCAGCCTTTTTGACTGGCCAATGTCGCCATTTCGGTACCTGCCTGTCCGTGATCGATGACCATATGATTACCAAAGGCTTTAACGTCGGCGTTGGCGCTCTTTTGCACGGCAAGGTTGCCTGCTGCAATTTCAAACATATTGCTGCTGGATGCCTGGGTAACAAAGTCTTGGTTGCCCATAGTATAGTGATCGCTGTGATCTTTTTTACACGACGGCATAACCAACGTAGTTCCCAGAACTATCACTAACAGCAAGTTTAATTTTTTCATAGGTGTTGTTTTCATTGGAATATCTCTTTATTACTAAGAATAACAGCGCTTATTGTACTGCAGTTTCCCGGTTTTACAGATCGGGTAATTTTCACCTAACAGGTATTTTTTTACGGTTGGTAACAGGTAATATGGCCACGCTTTCACGTAGTTATCCACCAAACCGGCATCGGTCCCGGCTGTTATTTAAGAACATCTTTAAAAAGCTACATTATGTTTCACCATGTAAAATACCTACAATTCAACGCCAGGGTTTCGCGCCCTGATCCGCGTTTTGCCAACTTGCTGCTCGAACAGTTCGGCGGCGAGAATGGGAAGTTGGCTGCTGTCATACAATATTTCACTCAGGCTTTCGGCGCCAAAATGCCGTACCCGGACAAGTATGATATGCTGAAAGAAACGCTGGGAGTGACCCAAACCGACCAGGCTTTGGAGCAGGAGTTGGAAACGACCCAAAAGCTGGATAAGCAAATGAGCATAGAGCGAAGTACGGAAGTAAAAACAGTGAACCGGCAGGTGTTGCCCACTGGAGCACCTATGCCTCCGAAAAGCAATAATAGTTTACTGGTCATGGATGGATATATCTTACTAAGGCCAGCGTGTGATCTCCCGCGAGGGCGAGGGTGAGGTGCTCGATACCTCCGGCGACCAGATCAAATTGAAACTGGACAGCGGTGAAGCTAAACCGTTTCCATATGACCAATTGACTGATAACAATAATACAGGTTGATTAAATAAAAGAAAAAAATATGTTAGCAATGAATTACCGCGGGCCTTACCGGGTCCGTCTGGTTGAAAAACCGATGCCGAAGATCCTGCATCCCGAGGATGCAATCGTACGCGTGACCCGCAGTTGTATCTGTGGTTCAGATCTGCATCTATATCATGGGATGGTACCGGATACCCGAGTTGGCTCGACCTTTGGCCATGAATTTACCGGGATTGTTGAAGCGGTTGGCCCATTGGTGCAAAAACTGAAAGTGGGCGACCAGGTACTGGTACCTTTTAATGTGGCCTGCGGCAAATGTAGCTTCTGCAAGCAGGGTCTTTATGGCAATTGTCATGAATCCAACTCCATGGCTACGGCCGTCGGCGGCATATTTGGATATTCTCACACGGCCGGGGGCTATGATGGCGGCCAGGCGGAATATGTACGGGTTCCCTATGCTGACGTTGGCCCCACACTCATTCCTCCGGAAATGGACCCAGATGATGCGGTTTTGTTAACGGATGTAGTTCCGACAGGCTATCAAGCCGCGGAGATGGGCGGCATTAAAGAAGGCGACACGGTGGTGGTATTTGGCGCGGGGCCTATCGGCATTATGGCCGCACGCTGTGCCTGGTTCTTCGGGGCGGCAAGGGTGATTATTATTGATCATATTGATTACCGGTTGGAGTTTGCCAAAAACTATGCGAAGTGCGAAGCCTATAATTTTAAGGAGATGGCTGACCCGGTTATTTTCCTGAAAAAAGCTACCGATTGGTATGGCGCGGATGTTTGTATCGATTGTGTGGGCTGCGAAGCCGAAGGCAATACCCTGCAAACCTTCAGCGGCCGAATAGCTTTAATGCAGGCCGGCGCAGCCACAGCACTGCAGTGGGCCATTAACTCAGTGAAGAAAGGAGGCATTGTTTCCATTGTGGGTGTTTATGGACCGCCGTTCAATCTACTGGCCATTGGAAATGTGGTCAATAAGGGTATTACCATCAGGGCCAATCAATCGGCCCCAAAACGATTAATGCCAAAACTGTTCGATCACGTACTGTCCGGCAGACTGGACCCCAAAAGGCTGATCACACACCGGGTGCCATTAAAAGACGTTTCTGACGCCTACCGGTTGTTCTCCTCCAAATTAGATAACTGCATCAAAACCGTTCTGATCCCATGAAATCAATCAACAAAAACTATAAAAATATTCCCGGCTGGGGTTTGGATATCGACCCGGAGAACGAGCCGACATATCCCATTAAAAACTACACAGGCGATGATCATAACCGGATCAATTATGAGCGCTCACCGCAGCAACCGCTGACAGTCGAGATCTTATTGTCTACCGAACGGCCCGGGCCGACCGCCGTTTTTGGCACCTCAGTGCCGCCCTCTGGTCTGAGCGGCGCTATCCGGCGCTATGCCTTTAAACACAGCGAAGACCGTTATCGGCATTGGATACCACTCATTCTGGCGGACCGCATCAATGTATTTGAAGGTTTGATCGATGATATCAAAAACGGTCATTTACCAAATCTGATCAAAGAACGCGGGCTTGCTGTTGAATGGAAGCATAACCGCGCCGCAGTTTTAAAGAAAGCGGTGTTCGCGGTGCTTGTAGGTGCTGCACTATGGGCCTCATGTAAACAAAGAAAATAATTTAATGTTATGGAACAGGTACTTCAGCATTGATGCTGAAGTAGAAGCGTTTACCTTTAGGGTTTGCTGACGGAAATAATCAACATAGTCACAGCTTATGATCGTTTAGTTAGTATCTGATACCCAATGCAGGTAAAATATGGTGAATACGATATGTTCCGGCACCAATTGCAGATAATATTTATTAAAGTTTAGCGAGGGAAGCAGCGGTGCATTTTTAAACTTCGACCCTCCAGATACAGACCGCGACTAATTCATCGATATCACTGATCAGCAAATTGATTTTTGAAGACATATCATGCTAACAGTTTCATCGATAGTCCGTTGCAGATACAAAAATTCCGACCGCTGCGTTAACAGCGGAAGCTTATTAGCAAGTTGGGCTTTAGCACAGCATATCCGGTTAAGATGATGAATAAAAAAGCTTTTTAGCTCTGGCTTGTTAAGCGCTGTTACAGGGTATTGTTCCATTTACTTACAACCCTTTAGGAAATTGATTGTTTAATAATTATGAAATTGATCGGCTGACTTCCGGCCGTAAGGAAAGGCTATGAAAAAACAAATTTATCTCCTTTTTTTGCTGATAGCGGGTTGTTTCGTCCCTACCGTTTCGCAGGCTCAAAACCAGGTTAGCTTAAAAAGCGATTCGGGGCAAAGTATCCCTGATACTTTGTTATTTAGGTTACAGAAGGCGCAGGCTGCTATCACACAGGTAAACGCGGCTAACACCAGGGGCTACGGCTCGGCCAAGGTTCGCGGTGATCTGGATGCCATCAGAAAAGACATTTGGCCGATAGCCAAAGACCTCAGTGTGCCAGGTAAAGTACCTGATCCGAAAACACTCAGCAGTTATAACCTGATCCTGAATAATTCGCAGCAAAAACTAAATAACTGGCAGCAAACATTTACCAGGGTTAGCAATGACCTGCAAAAGATGTCAAAAGAAGTGGTCGCACTTAGTAATGATACCTTACTCAAAGTCAATGCGAATGATACCACCGCCAAGAATTTATATGCCCGTCAGCTGATCGATGTTAAACTGAAGCTCCAGCGAGCCGGCAAAGCCAACGCCGCCAGTCTGGACACCGTCAGCCGTCTGCTGGCCGATGTTTCCGCAGTTTACCTGCAGGTGACCGCACTCCAGGCTAAAGTCAGCGAAAAGCTGGAAGCTTCCGGAAGAAGTATTTTAGGCAAGGAGTCGCCCTTTCTTTGGTCAGCCCCGCCCGATGATAGCGCGGACAATGTCGGTAAGTTGTTAGCCACATCTTATGCCGGGCAGCAAAAGATTCTCGGCTATTTTATTGGGTCGAGCTGGGATAACCGTCTCCTGTTGATGCTGGCCGGTGTCGCTTTTTTCTTTTGGGTTTATTTAAATTACCGCAAAGCAAAGAAGCGAGAGCTAAAGCAAATGATTGGCGAACTGAACTTTACTTATCTTAAACCCCTGCCTCTGGTCGCTTCACTGTTACTATTCCTGAACCTGATACCGGTGTTCGAGCCGGATGCACCTTCACCTTATATAGAAGTGGTACAATCCCTGTTGCTGGCCGTCCTAACCTTTCAGTTTTACCACCAGATCGATCGTAAGCAATGGTATCATTGGCTAATTATTGTTTTGCTGTATGCCATTATTGTGTTTATGAGCGCCGCCGTGCGTGATACCCGGCTGCTACGCCTTTGCCTTGTGATTATCAATGTCGGGGCCATTTATATAGGCATCCGTTTATATCAACAGCTGCAAAATGCACAGATCGCGAGAAAATTTATCAGGCCGGTACTACTCATTTATTTTGTGCTGCATGCACTGGCAGTGCTCCTCAATACCTTTGGGCGGATTAGTCTGGCCAAGATATTCAGCGTAACTGCCATTATCGGCCTCACCCAGGTCATTGGGCTGGCCGTTTTTATTCAGCTCTTTTCAGAAGCGCTCGAATTGCAGATCAAGATAAGCGCCTGTAACGGGGGTATCTTTACCCGGCTGAATATCAGTAAAACCCGGAGGACCTTTAAACGGGCACTGTCGGTGGTAGCCATTATCGTATGGCTGTTGGTTTTTTTTATTAATTTAAATATCTCCGGGAGCGTTTTTGCTTTTATCCACCAATTACTTGTTAAACCTCGGAGCTTTGGCAGCGTTAATTTTACATTGGGTAACGTATTGTTTTTCGCAGTTATCCTATATGTATCCAATTTGTTGCAGAAGCACATCGGTATTTTATTCGGCGAACAATCGGTCAGCTATGCTAACCAGGTAGAACATAAAAGTTCCAAACTTACGCTGATACGGCTGCTGATCGTAGTTGCTGGCTTGTTGCTGGCAGTTACCGCCTCAGGTATTCCCGTTGATAAACTGACTGTGGTACTCGGGGCTCTCAGCGTAGGCATCGGTCTGGGGATGCAAAATATCGTTAACAACTTCGTGTCTGGCATTATCCTTATTTTTGAAAAGCCGTTTCAGATCGGCGATTTTGTTGAGCTGGCGGATAAAAAAGGTAAGATACAGGATATCGGTATCCGCAGTAGTAAAATGCTGACGCCGCAGGGTGGCCAGGTGATCATCCCTAATGCAGATCTGATCTCTAACCGTTTTGTAAACTGGACGACAGGTACCGCTTATATTAAGTCGGAAATATTATTTAAGGTCAATATCGCGGCCGACATTGCCCTGGTAACCAAGATTGTGCGCGAAGAGTTGGAACGTTCGACCGATTACGTAAAAGGTGGCGAGCCTGAAATTATAATTAATTCGATAGCCGCCGACGCGGTTGAATTGAAGGTCATGTTATGGATTAGCAGTGTTTATGCAGAACCAGCTTTCAAAAGTCGATTCTATAAAGGCTTGATCACCCGCTTTACAGCCGCGCAGATCAAGATTATGTAACGCTTCTTTTAAGCGGACTACCTATTCCTGGGGGCAGATTAGGCGTTTTCTGGCGGGTAATTAGCATAACAGTCTGTAATTACTATATCAGTAACTTGAAAAAAACGCTGCCAGCATATCGCTTTTTGGGTTAAATATATATTGATTAACAATCGGGTTCAGGATAATTCATCGATCAACAATTTCGCCAAACGATCAACTGTCTGTAATACGATTTCTTCCGGGGTTCCTTTATAAACTTCACTGGAGGCCAGGTGATTGCCGTTGATCAACGCGTGAATAAACATGGTACCGACCGGCTTTTCCGGGGTTTCACTGCCACCAGGCATGGTAAGTCCTGTGATCGCTACCTGTATATCCGCTTTCATAAAATTCCCCAATCGTATGGCAAGCTCCCGGGTTATTTCGGCAGATTCCGGTGTGTATTTTTCCACCAGTTCCTGTGGAACTCCTAAAACCTCCTGCTTGATACAAGCATCATAACAGACAATACCGCCTTTTAATATATCACCACATTCCGGGATCAGAGAAAACTCAGCAGAAACCCGACCCGCGGTAGCGCTTTCTGCAAAGGCAATGGTAAGATGCTTTTCTTTAAGCAAACGATGACAGGAAATAAGCAGGTTTGATGGCATATGCTAAAGATTATGATCTTATAACAGTTATCTGATACCAAAGTTTGAGGTGTAAACAATAGGATGAAACCGTTAGAAGAAATGGTTGTTAAGCTATTATAAATAAAGTATTAACAAAAATTACATGGAATTAATCACCACCATTTTTGGGGAAGGAAAGGACTTGAATACTCTGCAAATGAGTAGCCGCGGCATTGTTGTTTTTTTTATCGCACTGATACTCATCCGTATTTCAGGGCGCAGATCATTTGGCGTAAGGACACCATTAGATAATATCATTACAATCTCATTAGGGGCTGTATTAAGCCGCGCCATAGTCGGGGCTTCCGCTTTCGTTCCCGTGATTATTACCTGCTTTGTTATGGTATTACTACATCGTATTTTTGGTTGGCTTATTGTGCATTATCGAAAATTTGGACGCTTTATAGAGGGCGATAAGATCCCGCTATTTCAGGAAGGAAAGTTCATAAAGGATAACCTGGATAAAGCATTGGTATGCGAAGAGGATATCATGCAGGGCGTAAGAAAATCCGCGCTTACTGAAGATCTGGGCCAGATAGAAAAAGTTTACATGGAGCGTAATGGCGATATCAGTCCTATTAAGAAGAAAGTGTAAGAAGTTTTTCTGCGCCATTATAGTCCCTGGACGTCAAGAAATCGGGGCGGAGGGGCTGTTCACCCTCGTCATCTTTATTGTCATTCATGTCGCATTAGGGAAATGCAATAACACCAGCCTGGCTGCACTGGTCCGTTAGTAAATCAATTGATCTACAATTAAAAAAACATAAAACAATTGGCAAAAACTGGTATTATAATTAGTATATATTAAATATATAAGCTTATGATACATCAAGATAAACGGTTGCCGGATAACGATAAACCCAACGGCAACAAAGCAAACGCTTATCGCGTTGATGAAAATAATTTAACCGAAGATGATTTGCAACGAGGCTTTCTTACATCAAAAGAGGACATGAAAAAACAGGATGCTCCGGGTATGGAAAGCAGAGGCATGGGAGGTCAGAATTTCGGAGAAAATAATGTTACTCCATCTGGTGATGACGAAGCTAATCCTTCTCAAAATGCGGGTTACACGAATGAGTATTTCAGACGGACACAACCTGCAGAAGAACATCCGGAAAATAGTAATTTTACGGATCCTGACCAAGTTGGGCAGCCAAATTATAGCCAGGCGATAAACGCCGCAGAAACAAATCAATCTGATAAGCGACAGGAAAACAATACCGATAAGCAAACCCAATCTCCGAGCCCGCATCCACAACAACCTTATCAGGAAGGCACCGCTGATAACGATGGCAATAACGATAAAAAACATGAGAATATCTCTGGACCCAATGAAACGCCAGATCAACAAAAGGTAGGTGAATAACTTAGGATCCATGTAATAGGCAACGAAATTGTCGTCGATGTTATACCTATTAATTGAATAGAGCTACGGCTTTATAGCTCTTAAAAAAGAAGATCTCCAGACACTTGCTGGCTGGAGATCTACACACAAACGATATAATAAAGAAAACAGTTTTCAATCTATTTCATCAAACGGCGAGACAGTGCCGTTTAGAATTTGAAGCATTACATATTCGGCTTGACTTGCCAGATGATCGAAGTCTTTAACAGTCGCCATATATAAGTCAATTTCATAGGGATCCAGGTAACCCTTGTCGCCTTTTAAATTTTCAAACATCGATCTGGTGTTTGCTTTCGTCTGCCTCACTTCATGGACGAGTTGATTGCAGTATTGTAAGTACGTCATAACCATTAAATATATTATAAATAACAGCTATGCTCTTTAAAAAGTTGAGGTAATTAATACGTGTTTTTGCGGGAAAAATACTTGTTTTAGTACTTTTACTATCCGGATCTCCGGATAATAAATAGTTGAAAAAAATAGCAGATTTATATAATTCAGCTATCACTATTTTTCTTTTTTTCATTTGCAAAAAAAGCACGAGCCTGCTTTAAGCCTGTCGCTATCGCTTCACCTTCATTGTCGGTTGTTCGCAACACTTCGTTGGCGATCTCCGTTGCTTTTTCCCTGATTTTCTTCGGTTGGTTCTTATAAGAGGGCGGATAATTTCCGTTATACCATGGCATAAGCTAATTCTAAATGTTTTCTAAATAGTCTAATGATTTTGTTATCTGGGTATATATATATATCAGCGCCTGTCATTAGACAGGCGCTGGAAACAGATCAGGAGAAAAGTCCTTTGTCTTCTTTAGGCTCGGTGCTCGCCTGGTAGTTGATATTATTTTCAGCAATCTGGGTCAGCAGGTTATCTGCTTCCTTTTCTTCCTCCAGGGTTTGGCTCAACAAATCAGCGGCATCGTTATATCCTAAGGTCTTAGCCAGTGTAACCATGCCACCGTAGGTAGCGATCTCATAATGCTCCGCTTTTTGTCCGGCGAAGATCAAACCCACATCCCGCTGCGCGGTGCCTTCTTCGGTTTCGTCTATGATATCCTCACCTTCGTCAACAATACCGGCCATTGCTGCGCATTTAGTCGTGTCCACATCTTCGCCAATTATACCGAATACTTGTTCTAATCTGGTAACATGATTTTGGGTTTGGGTGAGATGATTGCCAAATGCCTCTTTTAGTTCAGCAGACGTAGCGGCCTCCTGCAATTTCGGCAGGGTTTTAACCAGTTTTTTTTCTGCCCAAAGCAGGTCTTCTAATTGATCTGTAAAAAACTCCTTGAGTTTTGAATCGGTAGTCTGTGCGGTTTGTGTTTCCATGATATTTGTTTTTGATTAATGATTACTTTGAAATTCCTTTAAGCCGGCTGTCGATAACCTGGATAGCAGCCAAGTGAGCCTTCAGCGTAGGTAGCGTTTGCTGTGCAAATGCCTTAACGTCTGGGTCTTTTCCTGTCGTGGCGTAGGTTTCAAACGTCTGTACCGTGTTGTTGTGTCCCGCCATCATGGCGCGTACATACATACTATCGAAATTATCACGCGCGTTTTTCAAATTAGGATCAGGTTGTATACCGCTTGTGGCCGCTGGCGGGATATTGTAACCTTTACGTTTTGCCAGCTCCATTAGCTTTTGCTGTGCCTGACGGTGATCTTTGACCATCATCTGGCCAAAAGATCTGACATCTTTGTCTTTTGCTTTTTGCGAGGCTAATTGTCCGGCGCTTATTTCTTGTAAATTACCAATACTGGCTACGATGATAAAATGTTTGGCTGTGGTATCGGGATCAGGTTGAGGAATTTGTGCTTTTGCCGCAAATGTACCTAACGCTGATAATATGATTATAATTACTTTTTTCATGATGCTATTGGATTAAGGTTGTCCAACACCGCCGGATGATCCATAAATCTGCCCACTGGCAAAGCTGGCATCAGCGGCCGCCAACTGCACATAAATGGAAGCCAGTTCGGCCGGTTGCCCTGGCCTGCCCAACATCGTCCAGCTGCCGAACATTTGTTGTTTTTCCGGTTGAGCTCCGCCACTGATCTGCAAGGCTGTCCAAATAGGGCCTGGCGCAACGCCGTTTACGCGGATACCCTTTGGGCCAAGTTGCTTAGCCAGTGATTTTACATAATTCATGGTAGCGGCTTTGGTTTGCGCATAGGCATATAGATCCGGCGAAGGATCATAAGCTTGTTCAGAAGTTGTACCAATAATAGCCGAACCGGGCGGTAAATGTGGCAGCGCTTCCCGGATGATCCAAAATGGTGCGTAAATATTTGTTTTCATCGTGGAGTCAAACTCTTCGCTGGTGACATCCAGAATAGAATTCAATGATTGCTGACGCCCTGCGTTATTCACAATAATATCGAGACCGCCCAATCCGCTGATCGCTTTTTGCACCAATTGCTTGCAGAAATCTTCACTACGAAGGTCACCGGGAATCGCAATAGCTTTACGACCTTCTTTTTTGATAAGTGCAATAACTTCCTGGGCATCTTGTTCTTCCGTAGGATAGTAGTTGATGGCAACGTCCGCACCTTCACGGGCGTATGCAATAGCTGCCGCCCGGCCCATACCCGAGTCGCCTCCGGTAATCAAAGCCTTCCGTCCCGTTAAACGTCCTGAACCCTTATAGCTGGTTTCACCACAATCCGGTATCGGATCCATTTTACTTTGCAGGCCCGGCCAGGGCTGCGGCTGGCTTTTAAATGGAGGTTTGGGATAGAGTTTGGTTGGGTCACTGATCTTAGCGGCATTATCGGTGGGCCGGCTCGTTATACGTGTTGTTCCAAATGCGGGTGCTATTGCAGCTGTAGCCAGTGTAGCACCCAAACCGGCAACGATCTGTCGCCGGCTCATTTTATTTTCATCTTTCATAGGTAGTAGGGTTGATGTTACGATTTTTTCTTGGGCACTTTGGCGCCTTCTTTACGGGCTTCCGACAATCCGATAGCAACCGCCTGCTTTTTGGAGGTTACTTTTTTACCGCTTTTGCCGCTTTTTAGCGTGCCTTCTTTTTCTTCATGTAAAGCCTTGTGAACTTTGTCCTGTGCTTTTTCTGAATATTTTGCCATTTTATTTTAATTATTATCATAGTATAAAAAGATCTCGTTACCTATGGCATCTACCAGGTCCTGGTCTACCCGGTCCATTTTCCATCCGCTTTTAGCGCAACGGATAATTCCTAAATTTTCATCGTTTAATGACACGTCCGCTTCATAGCATATATCACCGGTACAGGTTTCAGCAATCGGCACCGCTTCACCCTGATACACTTTTCCTTCGTATTCAAACTCAAGGTGAATGGGCTCTTTTTCCAGTTGGTCCGCTATATCTCTCAGGAACTGAATAAGGTGTTTACGTTGGGTGGGAGCTTTGGCACTCCATGTTTCTTTATCGGCACGTTTATGTGCCAGTTTAAATTTGAGGCCGCTCATCTCGGTGGAATAATCATTCGCGTTGAGCTTTTTTGCATGCTGATGCGACAGGATATACCATTGGTATTCTGTGCCGACGGGCACACCGGAGTTTTCGGGTGCGTGACCGACGCGCCTTTTAGTTACCGCATAGGAGATTTCCCAAAGGTCAGGTGTGATTTTTGTTTCTTTCCAGTCTCCTGCATCATAATGCCAATGATGGCCACGACCGATCTGCATGCCGGTATATTGTTTTTCACCGAATTTTTTATAACGGTTATAACTTTTGGACAAGTCCTTCTTCGTGCTTGTTTTTTTTGCCTTTGTTTCCATTATTTCCAAAATTTGGTTAAGCCGTCCGGTAGTCCAATCGGATCAGTTGCCGGTAAAGGAACTTTGCTGATGTTTTTATCCGTACCTGGCCGTTCACTGGCCTTGCCGTAGTTCATATCGTAATTCCTTCCATACGGGTATGCTCCGATCACACCTACAGAATTCTCGGCCCCTAAGTTCTTATGGGCCACTCCGGCGGGAATAATAAGAACATCGCCTTTTTCGACGAAGATCTGCGGACCTTTTGAACCGCCTAACTGCAACTTGGTTCGCCCCTTATAAATGCCGAGTACTTCATGGGTAATGCTATGGTAATGATGGTACTCAAATACACCGGCATCCCAACTGTTTGACCAGCTATTCTTTTCAAAAAGGTGCTTAACATATATGGCTGGAAATAGCATGGGAATATCCAACACCCCCTTATACAACAGCACCGGATAATGGCTGTTTGGAAAGGTACCATCGTCTTGCAATACAATCTTTTCTATTTCTATATTTTGTTCCATTTTTACTCTGAAAAGACGCTGCATTATTTGTGTTGAACGCTCATTAAGGGAATGCACAACTACTATCTGGCATCAGGTTAGCTGCGCGCACCTGTACTTTATTCTTAAAGCTCGCAATTACGCAGTCTTCATCCGCGATAAGCATTTTATCCGTTGACTACTTCACCGCCGTTCACGTGGATGACCTGGCCTGTTATAAAAGAAGCATCATCCGAAGCCAGGAATACATAAGCCGGCCCGAGCTCCGAAGGTTGACCGGCACGTTTCATGGCTGTTTCACTCCCAAAACTTTTAATTTTCTCCTCATCAAACGTAGATACAATCAGAGGCGTCCAAACAGGTCCGGGTGCTACGGCATTTACACGTATCTTTTTCTCAACGAGATTTGTTGCCAGTGAGCGCGTAAATGTGGTAATAGCTCCTTTAGTCGATGAATAATCAATCAGCGAGGGTGACGAACGGTAAGCAGTCACCGAGGTGGTATTAATAATGCAATCACCTTCATGCATATGTGCGGTAGCCGCTTCTGCAAAATAGAAGTAAGCGAAAATGTTGGTTCGAAAAGTAGTGTCCAGTTGTTCAGGGTCAATAGCCTTGACATCTTTCTGCGGAAATTGCATCCCCGCGTTATTGACCAGTATGTTTAGCTTTCCATATTTACTGACTGTCTTTTCGACCGCGTTTTTGCAAAAGGACGCATCCTTCACATCTCCTTTTATAAGCAGGCAATTTTTGCCCGCGGCTTCCACTAAATTTTTGGTGGTTTCGGCATCGTTATCTTCATCAAGGTAAACAATGGCCACGTCTGCACCTTCTTCGGCAAAATGAACGCTGACAGCACGGCCAATACCGCTATCACCCCCAGTAATCAGGGCTACTTTGCCCTGAAGTTTGCCAGCAGCTTTGTAACTATCTTTAATATACTCCGGTTTAGGATCCATCTCCGCTTCGAGACCCGGTTGACGATCCTGTTTTTGTGGCTTTTTTGTTTTCGTTTCCATATCGGTTAATTGTTTTTTCCTTCAAATTGCTTTTCAATTTTTGTCCAGAAAGGCAGGTCGATTATCTGCATAAACTCATCCATAGTTACTGCGTTGTGTTTAGGGAGTGGTTCGCCCTGTTTTAAATGTTCCAATGCTTTTTGGATGGTATGAACCACCTGGAATATCAGGGTGGTGGGATATAGGATCATGGAATAACCCATGTTGCCCAAGTCTTTAGGTGATGCCCAAGGTGTTTTGCCTCCGTTTTCCAATACGCTGGTGGCTAAGGGTACATCTTTCAATTCTTTGCCTATCTTTTCCAGGTCGTCTATAGTTTTTGGTCCTTCGAGGTAAACGCCATCAGCACCTGCATCCAGGTAACTTTTTGCACGGTCGATAGCATTATCGATCCCTTCAGGATCAATGGCATCTGTACGGGCGAGGATAAAGAAATCATTACCATCGCGCGCAGCAACAGCGGCCCTGATCTTTTGAATCATGAGTTCGGTATCGATCACCTTTTTATCATCCATATGCCCACACTTTTTTGGAGGTTTCTGATCCTCCATAAACATGGCAGATGCACCCAGGCGGATATATTCCTGAACGGTGCGCGTCACATTCTTTACATCGCCATAACCATCATCGATGTCCAACAATACCGGTAGTGGAGAGGCCTGCATGATCCAGTCTGCTGAAAATTTCTTTTCGCCAAATTTTTCAAGGTCAACATCTGGTATTGCATGCGTAGCACCAGAAAGTGCATAGCCACCAATCTGATAAGCATCAAAACCGGCAAGCTCGATCAGGCGAGCTGTCAGCGCGTCGTGCGCGACGGGCAGTTGTACCGGTTTGTCTGCGGCGGCCAGCATGGCTTTCCAACTCTTCCTTTTGGTAATCGTGTGTTTCATTATGCACCGGGTTTTAATAATAAGCTGAATAGGTAACCTCCAATATTATTCCAATAATTGAGTTAGGGGCAATAATTTTTTATATTTTAGCTATTTAGACTTAAAATTATTTCGTACTAATTTAATTATTGTACTAAAACCTATTTTTTGTGTCATTAATTTAGAACAGCGACAAAATCAATCATCTGCCACTATAGTAATTGCTTATGGAGAATAGCAGCAAGAAAGCCTGTTTTACTTTTTATTATTATCAGGTTTTCCTGATTAAAAAAATTCCATGATCTTTAAATGGCTTTGTCTAACCTTACTGCTTTATATTATCGTTCCTTTTTATGGTTGGACAGGACTGATTTCTGGTAGCAGGGCATACTTTCATTATGCATATAGGCGATAATATATGAGGCAGAATAAATAAGTTGGTTTCCCAAATGGCAGAGGTAATGTGTTTTCTGATGTGGATTATCGACATTCTGGACTGCTGCCTATCGAATCTTTCACTGAAGCGATGGACTGAACGTGTATGCTATCCAAACAGGCTTTTTGCTTTTTGAAGGACTTTTTCCATGTCAATCCCTTTACTTAACACACCTTTAAATAGATCCCCTTCGGTTTTAAGACGAGTGATACTGTTTTGAATTGTAAAATCACGCATTGTAAGTCCAGGTTTTACTTCATCCCAATGCAGAGGCATCGATACTGTTGCTCCCGGTTTAGGACGTAACGAATATGGCCCGGCAATTGTGGCCCCCGGACGGTTTTGCAGAAAATCAAGATACATCTTGCCTTGCCTGTTTTTAATAATCCGTTCCAGGCTAGTATACTCCGGAATTTGATGATGTACCAGATTGACGATCATCCGTGCAAATAGCTGTGATTGATCATAAGTATATTTTGTACCCAATGGAATGTAAATATGCATCCCGGTTGAACCAGATGTTTTGGGGTATGAGGGTACTCCAATGGCATCGAGCACTTTTTTTACCTCTAATGCGGCAGTGATGACCTGTTCGAAAGTATTCTTATCAGGATCAAGATCGATTACGCAATAATCCGGGTTGTCCGGTGCCTGTATGCGGCTAAACCAGGGATTCATTTCTATACAACCCAATGATGCCATCCAAAGCAATGTAGCTTCATCATTACCCACTAAATATGCTTTGGATTCTCCCTCGCTGGTTGTATAAGGAAAAGTTTTACTCACCCACTCCGGTGCTTTACCTTTAATGTCTTTCTGATAAAAGCTTGGCCCATGTATACCATTGGGAAAGCGATTAAGCGACATCGGCCTATCCTTTAGGTAGGGTAAAATATATTCAGCGACCTGATAATAATAATTAAACATGTCACGCTTGGTAAAGCCATCTTCTGGCCAGTAAATTTTACTAAGATGCGTAAAGGTCAATTCATGCCCATTGATCTTACGCATCTGCGTTTCATCGGTCGGGTTAAGTAACGTTTTTCGGCTTTTATCAGCTGGCGAGTGTAATGCCAGATCCGTTTTAAACTTTTTATCTTCCACGGCCATTATCGTTTTTGCTGTATCTTCAGGTATTTCCAAAACTACATCTTTCGCATTCTTGTCAGCGCGCATACCCTTAAAGGACGCTTGCCGGAAGATGCCTTCGCTGGTCACTTCGGCATAGTTTATCTCGCAAAGCAATACCGGCTTTAGCCAGGTAGGTTTAGCACCTAATCTTTGCGGCCGGAAACGGGAAGGTTTGTCTACGTCCGGTTCCACCTCAAATGGACTTTTATCTGTGATCAGCGGCTTAAATGCTTTCATCATTTCCTTTTGGGTTTTTTCTGAGAAGCCGGTGCCAACCTTACCTGAGTAGCGGAGCTGCTTGCCGTCGTAAACACCCAATACCAATGCACTAAAAGCTTTAGCTGTCCCCTCGTTCCTGGTAAAACCAGCAATCACCACTTCCTGGCGCCTTTGGACTTTTATTTTAATCCATTCCTTAGAACGGAGACCAGAGGTGTACACACTGTCTGCTTTCTTCGCCATAATGCCCTCCAGGCCTATTTTCTCGGCAGCATCAAAGAAATCTACACCTCTTGCTTCAAATACCTGGCTTAACCGGATACGATCATCGTCAACTGGCAATATATTCTGTAATACGGCTTGCCGCTGAATCAATGGTAGATCCATCAAGTTTTTACCTTCATACCACAGGATATCGAAAACATAATACACAAGGCTGCCATCGGCTTCGCTTCGCCAGTTTTGTAAAGCGCCGAAATCAGATATACCCTTTTCATTGATGACCAATATTTCACCGTCAATTAGGGTATTCATATTCCAGCTTTTCAGCAAGTTAAGGATTGGATAATATTTATCAAACGCAATATTGTTGCGGGAGATCAGTTCGGCGTTGCCGGGACTAACTGAGCCGATAGCACGATATCCGTCCCATTTAACTTCGTATACCCAATCCGGGTCATTAAATGGTTCATCTACCAAAGTAGCTTTCATAGGTTTGATATTGACAGGTGCTGTTGATTCGGGCGCTTTCCTTAAAATAGCAGCAACATCGATTTTTTTGGTATCAACGGGATCAACGGCTTTCTCTAAAGCTTTGTCGGTGCCCGGTTGTGCTTTTTTTTGGCTACTTTTTTTTACCTTAACCAAGTTTTCTTCACGCCCGTTCTGCCAGACTTTCCCGCTACTTTTTTTCATTTGGTCAATGGTCTTATCAGAAAGTACGGATTTATCTTCTTTCGTAATATCGGCTGTACTGGCAAACTCATCACTATGTTTGATCAGCAGCCAGCCATTTTCGCCCATACCATGTGTTTTGACAAGTGCATATTCGCCCTGAAGTTTTTTGCCGTGCAATCTTATCTTCACAGAGCCGGATTTCAGCTGTTTCAGCAGATGTATTTCCTGCGCCTTCTTGCCTTTAATATCGTCTCCGATAGGCTCATATGTGCCTTCATCCCAAACAATTACGGTGCCTCCGCCATATTCGCCTTGCGGTATAATACCTTCAAAATGACGGTAATCAAACGGGTGGTCTTCGACCATCATCGCGAGTCTTTTAACTTTCGGGTCGGTTGACGGGCCTTTGGGTACCGCCCAGCTTTTTAAAACACCTTCCATTTCAAGGCGGAAATCATAGTGGAGGTGTGATGCGTCGTGTTTTTGTACAACAAACATCAGCTGTCCTTTATGTGTGCTTTTACCCCCGAAAGGTTCGGGCGTCTTTGCTGCATCACGCTTCTCCTTGTATTTTTCAAGTGCCATATGCCGAAAAGCCCTATAGAGCTATCTTTTGTATTGGTTTTTAAATAAGCGGTCGGTTATTTTTAGAACATCCGCCTGTCTGAGCAGCATGCCCAACTGATCTTTGAAATACGGGATTTCATAAGCTTCGCTACCCGCACCAAGTTTCAGTCGTGATCATGTTTTTGTTATCATCAGACATCGCTATTGGTTAGTAGAATAACAACTTTAAGGTATTCCTGTTTAAATAATAGTTATAAAATTTATGCATAGTACTTCTGAGACCAATATCCGTTCTGTCCATCTAATTCCGGCTTTGGAAGCTGACAGACGTTCTTTTAAGTCAATTCAACGATCTGTACTCATTTGGGGTATACCCAGTGTCCTTTTTAAACACGATTATTTTAAGTAACGGCATAACTGCCGATGAACAATTGAATAAGGGTTTTGCTGACCTGGTTGCTTTGGGAAGAAGTTTTTATCAACACCTGATTTTTATACTTAATTGTTGTAAAAAGCCGTCCAATCATCGTCGTGGTTTCGATGAGACAAGATAAAAGCAAACCATAACAAGAATGCGGTTAATAAAAGATCTTTCATGTTATTTCCTCCAGATTCTTTAAGCGAAAAAGTTCGCGTGTGATCAGTTTGCAATTCGCACCGACATCTTCCAGTGAACAGTAAATAGTTTTAATCTGCACCGGCAATTCATTCACGGTTTCCATAAGGTCGATATGCAGTGGTAAATTAAAGTCCTTTCCGCTTTTCAGCTGGCTAAACAATTCATCGGCGATTTGTCGGTCGTCGCCCAAAAAGTATTGACCATAGTTCACAAAGCCTTGTGCTGTTTTTAGACTCAGTAAAATATAAAACTGCGTTTTCATAGCCGTAACAAATAAAGAGCCCCCGCAAGCGGGAGCCCTTTGTGTAAAAAATGATTTAAGCCTTTTATTTAATTTCGATTTGGCGACGCACCGCTTTGGCCTCCTCGCGTTTGGCAATGTCGATCTTTAATACACCGTCTGTATAGGCTGCCTCGATCAGTTCTGGGTTGGCGCTTTCAGGTAAGGTAAACGACCGCACCCAGGATGTATAGCTGTATTCGCGTTTGCTGTAGTTTTTTTGAACATCTGGTTGGTTATTTTGCATTTCCACAGATATGTTCAATACATTCCGGTCAAGGTTCAGTTTAAAATCTTCTTTTCTCAGCCCTGGCGCAGCCAGTTCGATATGAAAATGATCTTCGCTTTCGCTGATGTTGGCAGCCGGCACACGGCTGGTCAGGCGATCGCTGAAAAAGGTGTCGTTAAAGATGGAATCAAAAACGTCATTAAAACCTGGTAGTAATGAACTGTTGTTACGTTTGTCGGAATTAAATTTAACCAATGTCATAGGTCTTTCCTCCTTTAAATGTTGTTAAAAAATGAATGAACAATTAATTAATTAAACTAAAAAAAGGCAAACAAGTGCTGTGCCAGAGTTTTAGTGCTGAAAAAATTTCAGACAAAACTGAAAATTTATCAGCGCGGATGTCATTATTTCAGTATGGTTCACGTTACTAAACCTATAGATGCGGCACATATGGAAACAGCAGAACAAATTAGATCAATACTTATATAGGTACAATTTATACTTGTCGGATTTCATAATTTATCCAAAAGTTGTTAAACCTTTATATAAAAAGCCTCTAAATCAACTTATGTCTGCCTTTGAATATGACCTCCTTTAAATTGTTTCTGAATAAGCTTTGGTATCAATTGTTGCCGAGTTATAAAAAGATTCGAGTATATGAGGAATTTGTTAAATAGGTAAGATATTGCCAAACAGAGTAATGCTGATTTTTGTAGTAGAATTATGGGAAAGACAACGAATGCCATATTAGCCCGCGACGGAGCACAGCAAGCGCCTTGGCAATATGGGGCAGCGACTATAATTTCGAAAGCTTTATTTGATACTACCACCGTTTATGATGCGCTGATTGTAGGTGGTGGCATTACCGGTATTACAACGGCACTGTTCCTTCAGAAAGCCGGTAAAAAAGTAGTGATCGCTGAGGCGCATAACCCGGGATTTGGAACTACCGGTGGGACGAGCGCCCACATCAATACCTTCGCGGATACTACTTATGCGGAAGCAGCGAGTGCTTTCGGCGCAGAAGGGGCGCAACTTTTCGCGGATGCGATCAATGAAGGTTTCATGTTCATTAAATCCAATATTGATACTTACCAGATTGGTTGCGATTACGAAGTCAAACCTGGCTACCTGTATGCAGAAACCGAGGACGAGGCCAAACAATTGGACGAAATCTATAACAGTGCAATAAAAGTAGGTGTAGCGGTAGATTATGCAGAAGAAGTGCCTGCACAGGTAGCGTATTTAAAAGGCCTGGTTTTCGATCAGCAAGCGCAGTTTCATCCTTTGAAATATTTGCAGGGTTTGCTGAAAGAGTATCTGGAGGCCGGAGGTGTTCTTTTAGAAAATACGCGGATAACCGGTATTCAAACAACAGATGGTATACACGCCGCTGAGTCGCCTGTAGGTACTATTCGCGCTAAGGCGGTAGCCTATGCCACCCATATGCCGCCTCATATCAACCTGTTCAATTTCGAATGCGCACCTTACCGCAGTTACATACTGGGCGTGAAGTTAAAAACGGATACTTATCCGGATGCGCTGGTTTACGATATGCAGGAACCTTATCATTATTTCCGGACGCATGTAATTGACGGCGAAAAACTTTTGATCGCCGGCGGCAATGATCATAAGACAGGTCACGACAACCCGGAAAAAGCCTTTGCTGATCTCGAAAAATACATCCGGAAATATTACAACGTATCCTCGATTAAATACCGCTGGTCATCACAATATTATGTACCGGTGGATGGTCTGCCATATATCGGGCAGATGCCACTTATGGCTGAGGGTATTTACTGCGGGACTGGTTATAATGGGAACGGGATGATGCTGGGCAGTATCGCGGGTAAAATACTTAGCGACCTGATTAGGAAACGACCCAATAAATATCAGAGTTTGTTCAGCCCTTCGCGCGTCAAACCGATAGATGGCTTCAGCGAATTTGTCAAAGAGAATACGGATGTAGCTTACCGTTTTGTGGCTGATCGCTTTCATATCCACGAAACCGGTTCTTTGAAACAATTATTACCAGGTACCGGCAAAGTGGTTGAGGTGCACGGTGAAAAAATCGCGGCCTACAGGGGCAAACACGGAATTATTCATGCGCTTAGCCCAGTCTGTACCCATGCCGCCTGTATCGTAAACTGGAATGGCGAAGAAAAAAGCTGGGACTGTCCCTGCCATGGCGCTCGTTATGATATTGATGGAAATGTATTGACAGGACCGGCAACTAAAAACCTACTTAAGATCAGCAGCGATGAAAACTAAGGAAATATTTGCAAGCGGCATCACCGGTACTACCTTTATGACCCTGTTCAGCTATCTTGTTTCCCTGGCTGATGGCGAAAACTTCAGTGAGCCTGAGCGCCTTGGACAACTAACCGGTCGCCTTGTCCCGAAACTGGACAAGCGCCAGAGTCAGGCTTTAGGTTGGACCGGTCATTATGGTGTAGGTTTACTTTTTGCATTAGTTTATGTGGAGCTCTGGCGGCGCGGAAAATTAAAACCTGATCTGAAAACGAATCTTTGGTTGGGTGGCTTAAGTGGCCTGCTGGCGGTCGCAGTTTGGAAAAGCACTTTTAAAATGCACCCGCTGCCACCTGCGTTAAGTTTTAATAAATATTACCTGCAACTCGTCCCTGCTCACCTCGTCTTTGCAGTCTTCGCCGGGATTGGTTATCAAATCTTGAAAAGAACGAATCATGCTACAGATCATCAATGAGTCGGAAAAAGGCAGGACGGATCTGGCTCAACGTTTCCCGGAAAATCCTTTGTTGTTACCTAAAAACCTGGCGCCCAGCGCCAGTGGTTTACAAATCATTAGTCTGCTAAATCCGGGCGTATTCCGTTACAGAGGGAAAACATGGCTTCTGGTAAGGGTAGCAGAAGGTGCTGCGCAAAAGGAAGGTGTACTTTTTTTTCCTGTCCTGAACGCAACGGGTAATACTGAGATCATCGAAGTACCGTTAAATGATCCCGACCTGATCGCTACCGATGCACGAGTAATCAATTATAAAGGCTTGGATTACCTGACCACAATCTCACATTTACGCTTATTATCCAGCGATGATGGTGTGCATTTCACCGAGCCGGAAGGCTATCCTTTCTTGCTTGGGCACGGCTACCTGGAACGGTTCGGCATTGAAGACTGCCGGGTGAGCCAGATAGGTGATACTTACTATTTAACCTATACCGCTGTATCTGATAGTGGTGTTGGCGTAGGAATGCAAACCACTAAGGACTGGCAGCATTTTGAATCCGGTGGGATGATCCTGCCGCCGCACAATAAGGACTGCGCGATGTTTGAAGAAAAGATCAGTGGGAAATATTACTGTCTGCATCGTCCCAGTAGTAAAGAGATCGGCGGCAATTATATCTGGCTCGCCGAATCTCCGGATGGTCTGCATTGGGGCAATCACCAGTGCCTGATCAAAACCCGGCCGGGCTTATGGGATAGCGCACGTGTGGGTGCCGGCGCCGCGCCGATCCGTACGGAGCAGGGTTGGCTGGAGATTTACCATGGTGCAAATGCAGAGCATCAGTATTGTTTAGGCGCTTTCCTAATGGACATAGATGATCCGTCCAAAATAATTTCCCGGACAACCGAACCGATCATGGTACCCACTGAAGCTTATGAATTAAGTGGTTTTTTCGGCTATGTGGTCTTTACCAATGGCCATATAGTAGATGGAGACCGGCTAACGATGTATTATGGAGCGGCGGACGAGTTTGTCTGCGGCGCGCATTTTTCGATCAGTAAAATTTTAAGTAAACTCAGTTAAATAGGCTACTCATGGCAAAATCAAGTGTATTGAAAGGAAAAACTATCGTGATTACCGGTGCATCGAGCGGTGCCGGTCGTGCAGCGGCGATTGAATTTGCCCGGCAACAACTTTACCTGGTGCTCGCAGCCAGGAACGAAGCCGCATTAAAAGAAGTAGCCGATGAATGCCGCCAAATAGGCGCGGAGGTACTGATCATTTCAACCGATACCAGTGATAGCAAAGCCATGATCAGGCTGGCTAATGCGGCGAACAACTGGCAGGGTCGTATCGATGTCTGGATCAATAATGCCGGCGTACTGGCCGCAGGTGATTTTGATACTACCCCAATGGCGGTGCATGAGCAGGTGATCAAAACCAATTTGCTCGGTTACATGAATGGGGCACACGCTGTGCTGCCCTTTTTCAAGGCACAACAACAAGGTATTCTGATCAATAATATCTCCATTGGCGGGTTTCTGCCAGTGCCTTACGGGACTGGTTATACTGCGAGTAAATTTGGCCTGCGAGGCTGGTCGGAGGCGCTCAAAGGTGAATTAACGAAATGGCCGGAGATTTATGTTTGTGACCTTTTCCCTGCGTTCTTAGACACGCCTGGTATTCAGCATGCTGGTAACTATACGGGAAAAGTACTAAGACCTGCACCGCCTGTTTATGACCCAATACGCTTGGCCAGGACCATGGTAAAAGTTGCAGCTCGTCCCAGATCAAACACCTATGTAGGCAGTGTTTCGTTGTTACTTAAATTATCTCATGCGATCTTCCCGGAACTCACGACTAAAATGACAGATTCGGTGGTGCGTCGTTATTTTAAAGTAGCTGATCCAATAGCGCTGAGTGATGGCAATGTTTTTAACACGGTTGATTATGGAATGTGTACACACGGTGGCTTCGGATTGCCTGGCAAGCCAAAAGCTCATCGAAAATATATAGCTGGGGTTTTAATTACCGGTCTGGCTTTGGGCTATTACTTGATGAATAAGAAGAGATGATCATTAATTTATGAGACGGTATGGATGTTTCCATAGCTGGAGTATGACTTACCAGATAGTGCGGATTACTCGTAAAAATTAGCGCAATAATTAACTGTTATTTAAAATAAAAAAGGCCGTTTGAATATAAGCGGCCTTTAATTGATCACCCGGCGTTGCTATTATCCTGTAAGTCATCTGACGGAAATGTTTGCGTTTCTCCTTTATCCAGCTTCACAACGACCTTATCGCCGATAGCATCGATAACCTCACCTTCGCCTTCCGACGTAATTACACGCTGGCCTTTAAGAAATTGGTGCTCATCCATTTTATATTGTTAATTATTATCTTCAACTTGATAGGTGCTCCACTGAGCTACACCTTGCGGTTCGCTGTTCTTGACCTCAGTACTTTTGTTAGCACTCATTTCCTTATCTAATTTTTTGGTTTGTTTCAATTCTTTATCCAATTCTTTATCTGTTTGGGTACAGCCTTGTGTTTCCTGGACATAAACTATCGGATCAGCCACATAATTCCATTCTCTATCCATACCAGGCATTTCGCCTTCGTTCCATGGGCCGCGGACTGAGGTGCCGTTGGATAGATTGAATGCCTGTTGCGTAAATCTCGGATCGGCGGCCAGTACGCCTGGTGGAAAATTAGGTTGAATATCATTCAATGCAGCTTCGAACATCTTATAGTGAGCAACCTCCCGTGTCATCAAAAAAGATAAACTTTCCTGTACATAGGGATCATCAGTGAATTTCATCAGATGCTCGTAAACGAGTTTTGCCCGTGATTCCGAAGCCAGGTTGCTCCGCAGGTCAACGGTGAGATCACCATTGGAATGAATATAGGATGCACACCAGGGGATACCCTGACTGTTTCGCGGGGTTACCCCGCCTCCGGTAATGATGCCGAATTGCGGATTGGCAAATACAGCCTCGTGAATAATATCTTCCTTAGCGGCTTTGCCGTTTAGTACCTGCATGATTTCCGAACTGTCGGCAGCATTTTTCAGTTCGCCGTTCACGCCTTTCAGCAACATCTGGATGGTAGCACCTACAATTTCAAGATGGCTGAATTCTTCAGTGGCGATATCCATCAGCATATCGTATTTATCCGGATGCGGGAATTTAGCGCCGAAAGCTTGCGTAAAATATTGCATGGCTGCCGCCAGCTCACCGTTTTCTCCTCCGAATTGCTCCAATAACAGGTTGGCAAAACGCGGGTCGGGACGGGATACCCGGGCGTTGAATTGTAGATCTTTAACATGATGAAACATAAAACTGTTGTTTTTAGGTAAATGGATACTTCTATAACTACGGAGATGTATATTATGTTTTTAATTAATTTAATAATTTTATAAGAAATATTAAAACAATATTTAACTAAAGATAGTTGTTGTACTACTTTTTAGGCGCTTCCACAAGTGTTCACAAAGTAATTATGACCATTGAATAATTATTTTTTACCATGAATGCAATCTCAGCCTGGCTATTGACTGCTAATTCCAAATTGAACAGTCCCGACCTGGTCACTGTTTATGAACAGCAGTCAGCGGGTTATACCTTTAAAGGTTATCTGGTTGATGACGCTTGCTGGATGGTTGTAGCCTGGCGGTGACAGTGAGGTTTATATTAAGTTGAAAAATATATGAAAAAAAAGAAGAATTTCTTCGAACGCTTCAGCAATTGGGCCACAGCGGCCACCGGTAGTTCCGCTGCATTTATTCTCGCATCTTCAACAGTTCTCATTTGGTTGGTGTCCGGACCGATATTTCATTACTCGGAAACCTGGCAACTCATTATTAACACCGGCACAACGATCATTACTTTCTTAATGGTGTTTTTAATTCAAAAGTCCCAAAATAAAGATTCCAAAGCGATTCACCTGAAGCTAAATGAGCTATTGGCATCACATGAGGGCACCAGTAACCGTATGGTCAATATCGAGGACCTGACCGAGGAGGAACTGGACCATCTTTATAAATTTTATATCCGCCTATCCGACCTGGCAGAAAAGGAAAATGATCTGACCCGCACGCATTCAATAGATGCTGCCACGGAAAACCAAAGAAGGAAATCAGGAATTCGTAAGCCCCGTTAAAAAGATCTGAAATATGAACAAATTAACTACTGTCACTGCAATGATTGAATCATTAAATGGATCGAGCTAGAAGTTTAACTTTTATTCAGCGGAAAATCATTTTAAACTAAATAATATCCTGCCGATGGAAAAAAGATTGGTCTGTGAAGAAGAATCATAAAATATCCGGAAGTCAGCGCTAATCGACGATATGGAGGAGATTGAAAAATTATATGGAAAGAAACGGCGAGATAAGCACTATCCAAAAAAATGAAAATTATTGCCTTTTTTATAGGTGTTTTGGAACACTTCTTGTTTTATTGAAACTCTGTTATATAATATTAACCATAATAAAATCTATAATCATGCCTACAAAAAACAACAAAAAGTCTGCAGCAGCAGCCAGCCGCACACCAGAAGCTGAAAGTGCGTTGAAAGAGTTATTTATCGATGAGATCAAGGACATCTACTGGGCCGAAAAGCATTTGGCCTCGGCTTTGCCGAAGCTGATCAAGGGAGCGACTTCGGAAGACCTTAAACAAACCATTACTAACCATTTGGAAGAAACCAAAAATCATGTAACGCGTTTAGAAAGTGTATTTGCCTCGATCAATGAAAAACCAGTGGCTAAGAAATGTCTGGCAATGGAAGGCCTGTTAAACGAAGCTACTGAACTGCTGTCTGATACGGACAAAGGCACAGAAGTAAGAGACGTAGCCATTATTTCTGCTGCCCAAAAGGTAGAACATTATGAGATCGCCTCCTATGGCACACTGCGCACTTTAGCCAAAATCCTGGGTTACAGCGAAGCGGAAGGTCTATTTGACGAAACTTTAGCTGAAGAAAAAAATGCGGATACCCTATTAACCCAAGTGGCCGAAAATTATGTAAACGAAGCCGCTGCTACCGAAGTAGAATAAAAAAAGTAATTGTGATTTTTCAAGGGATACCGGAAGGTATCCCTTTCTTGTTTAGGCTTTCCTTAACTCTGTGATCAAAAGTTTGACGGCGACCGCATTCCATCACGATTATGACCAGCGTACATGAGCACATTACCGACCCAAGAATACGCAAGCTGCTATTTCGAGCTACTGTTTTATTTGAACCACTATTCCTTCTTTCAGTTCTTCGTTGGCTTGTGCTACTATTTGGTCACCTGGTTTCAGGTCACCTGCGATCTCGGTTTTTTCCTTGCCTGTAAATCCCGTCTTCACATCCACCCATTTCGTCTTTCCATTTTCTACCCTGATCACAAACTTACGCTCCTGCGTAGTGACAACTGCTTTAAAAGGAACCAGAAATCCCTCGTTTGGGCGGCTGACTGGCAATACAATTTGCGCGAACATACCGGGCTTGAGCAAACCGTTCATGTTTGGAAAAGTAAGTTCCCATGTTTCGCTGCGGGTCTGCGGATCAATTGCATCTGATTTCCGGGCCAGTTTTGCTTTAAAGACCTGTCCCGGATTGGCCGATACTGTAAACGAAGCCACATTATCCTTTAATATAGTTGAATTATAGGCTTCCGGCACAGCCACATCCACTCTTAAAGATGAGTTATCCTCTACGCGGAACAAGAGCGTTTTGCCTGTATTATCCACAAAATCTCCTTTAAAAATATTTCTTGCCGTTACTACGCCATTAAATGGCGAACGGATGACCAGGTAATCTTCCAGCGCCTTATTCGCTTGAGTAGCTGAACGGGAGGCCTGATAAACCGAGCTGTCCGTCCGCATCTGGTTGCGTGCTATTTCCAATTCATTATCCGCCACCGCGCCGGGTGTTTGTGCCGCCTTTAATAATCTTAAATAAGTGGATCTGCTGGATTCAAATTTAGACTTCGTACCCATGCTGTTGCTTTGACTTTGTGCCTGCGCTGCTTTTAATTCTGGTGCATCCAGGATACACAGCACCTGTCCCTTCGTAACTTTAGAACCAATATCTACTTTCACTTCTTTGACATAACCAGGTGTGCGCGCATAAATGTTGGCACGATCAAAGGGGATAATTTCGCCGGTTAAATTCAGTTTATTGGAAACAGGTTCCAGTTTCAGTGTGATCAGTTTAACCACCGGTTTTTCTGGCAGACCCTGTGGGGCGGCTTTTTCCGCTGGATTGCCGCCACATGCTGTCAACAGGCAAACCGGAATTAAGAGTATATAATATAAAGTTTTCATGATTGATTTTCGGTTAAAAGGTGATACTTGCTTGCAGGGTCATCCGGGTCTAAGGAAATAACAGGGACGGGGCGATTGCCGATGGACGACTGGTAAATTAACGGCAATATGATCAGGCTGGAGAACATGGAAAAGATCAGCCCCCCGATCACTGCTGTTCCTAACGGGGACGTCTGATCCCCGCCTTCTCCTAAGCCAAAAGCCATGGGAATCATCCCAGCGATCATCGCCAGGCTGGTCATAAGGATCGGCCTGATCCGGTCTTTGATCCCTTGTAAATAAGGTTCGCTTAGTTTTTCACGACGATGGTTTTCTGCCTGAGTGACAAACAGAATGGCATTGGCTACCGCCACGCCGACTGCCATAATGCAGCCCATGTAGGATTGTATATTCAACGTTTTACCGCAGATCCAAAGCAACAAAAGGCTGCCCGCTAAAATACCAGGAATAACCGAGATGATCACGAGTGATAACCTGAACGACTGGAAGTTTACTGCTAGCAGCAGAAAAATCACCACGATAGCCAGTAAGATGCCGTTTTGAAGTTCAGAGAAAGTTTGTAAAAACACCTCCGCTTGCCCCGGCTGCTGTATCTTCATTCCCTCGGGCAACTTGCCTGCATTGGAAATAATTTTATCAATATCGTTAATGGCCGAACCTAATGCCTTGCCCTGTAAGTTAGCTGTAATCGTGATGAAGCGCTTTTGATTCAGGCGGTCAAATTCACCCTCTGTATTGCCCATTTTCCAAGTTGCCACATCCCGCATATATACCTGTTTACCATTGTTGGAGCTCAACAAAATGTTATCCACTTGTCCCGGATCATTCATGATTAATTCCGGTATCTGCACCTGTATCTGGTAAGCCGTGCCGGCTGCTTTATCTACCCAATAATTAGGCTGTGTAAAACGGCTGGATGAGATGGCGGTAGCCAATGATTTACCGGCATTTTCCACCGTTAAGCCTAACTGCCCCAGTTTCACACGGTCAAATTCGATCTTCATAGCCGGATAACCCTGCGGTGCACTGTAAGCTACATCCCGCAGGTAAGGCAGTTTTTTCAACTGTTCAACAATCTTTTTCCCAAAATCCCGATCCTGCGCTAAACTTTTACCCAAGACCTGCACCTGTATCGGTGTACCTGTTCCCTGGCTCATGACCTGTTCTACCAGGTCAGCCGGTTCAAAAGAAATATGTGATCCGGGCATTTTTGCACTTACTAATTGGCGTACCTTTTCCTTAAAATCATCCAGATGAATGCCCGAACCTGAAATGAATTTAACTTTTAATAAAGCTTCTTCCGGCCCGCTCGTCCATAAATGTATCACACTGACCGGGTAGCTTGATCCCACCAGGCCAACATAGGCAGAGGAAATGGCAATTTTATCTCCGCCGGAAAGGCTGTCGATCAAATGCAGCAATTGTTTGGTGCTTTGTTCTGTCCGCTCAATCCTCGTGCCTTCCTTTAACCTTAATCTCACCTGAAACTGACCCGCATCCACTTTGGGGAATAGTTCTTTGCCAACGGTAAAGAATAGCAGTGCCGCTAAAGCGACGGAAAGTATCAGGTAAATTAGGATCAGGAAGTTTCTACCCGGCGACAAGCGACGGATCAGCCTTTCATGTCTTTCTTTAAAACGGGTCATCCATTTGCCCTCTTTGGCTGTATCAGACAATTTATCCTTAAACAGCCAGTTGGCAATCACCGGAACAAAAGACTGTGACAACAGAAAAGAGGCGATCATAGCAAAACCAACCGAAAGAGAAAGCGGCAGGAACATCGCTTTAGGAATTCCCGACATAAAGAAAGCCGGGAAGAACACAGCCAGGATACAAAGCAGGATCAGCAGCTTGGGTAACGCGATCTCCTTACATGCCTCTAAAATGGCCCGGCCTTTCGGCTCGCCTTTTTCCTGGTGGTGGTGTATATTTTCGACGGTTACTGTGGCCTCATCCACCAATATGCCGATAGCTAAAGCTAAACCACCAAGCGTCATGATATTGATGCTTTGACCGAAAAACTTCAGGAGGATCACCGCTGAAAGCAAAGCCAGCGGAATGGTTAAAACAACAATGAGTGAACCGCGCCAGTCACGCAGAAACAGCAGCACCATCAAACCGGTTAATAATGCCCCTAAAATACCTTCTGTCATCAGACTTTTTATGGAATTGATCACATAGCCCGATTGGTCAAATTCATAACTGACTTTAATATCCGCAGGTATGGCAGCCTGCATATCCGGTAAAGCTGCTTTTACTTTCTGTACCACATCCCAGGTAGAAGCATCGGCGCGTTTGGTTACCGGGATATAAACCGAACGCTTGCCATTAATGAGCGCGTAGCCTGCGGTAATATCAGCGCCATTATCCACTTGCGCCAGGTCATGCACGTAAACAGCAGGTCCGCTGCCGGTTTTTACAGGAATATTGCCCAGGTCCTGGATATTATCCACAACCGTATTTTGAGGCGCTACGAGCATCTGATCGCCCACTCGTAGGTTACCCGCTGGAAGGATGGTGTTTCCTTTGGCGATAGCCGTAACCAGTTCTTCAGGACTGATACCATAACTGCGCAATTTATTGGGATCGGCTTTGATTAACACGGAGCGCTGGTTACCGCCAAACGGCGGCGGTGCAGAAACGCCCGGCAGTGTAGAGAACATGGGCCGAACCTTAAACAGGGCCAGATCCGATACTTCTGCTAATGACCGGGTTGGACTGCTGAAAACCAGTTGGCCAACGGCAACACTGCCGCCGTCAAAACGTGTGACAAAGGGCGATACGGTTCCAGGGGGCATAAAGGCCCGAGCCCGGTTCACCATGGATACCACCTCGCCGGTGGCTTGCCCCATATCAGTACCCTCATAAAAGTTGAGCTTTAATAAGGTAACGCCCTGTATGGTCTTGCTTTCCACAGATTTAATACCGGTGACATAAAGAAAATGGTATTCATAGTAAGAGGTCACGAAACCTTCTATCTGTTCGGCAGAAAGACTGCCATAGGTTTGGGCCACATAGATTGTCGGTGTCCCCAGCTTTGGGAAAATGTCAATCGGCATTGTCTTAATGGATACCACCGAAAAGAAAACAATGGCGATGATAGCCACGATGATCGTGACCGGCTTTCTTAGTGAGCTATATAAAAACTGAATAATGTTCATTTGCCGTATTGGTTTAAAAACAGGTTGAGGCTGCCGCTATAGGCCGCCTCGTTTAATAAAGCCCGCCAGGCACCATAATAAGCGATCTTTACGGTAGCCGCAGATTGAAATAAAAGCTGCTGTGCCTGGATCACGTCGTAATAATTGATCAATCCCGATTTATACCTGGATTGGATGGCTTTATACGAATATTCGGCGGAATGGAATTGCTGCGGTGCCAGCCTGGCTGATTGTACCGCCTTTTGAAAATTGGATACCGCGATCTCCTTTTGTGTGTTCAAATGCAGTTCGGTTTGCGCCAGTTGTTCCCGGCTGGATGCGGTAATAAGCTCTTGCTGTTTCCATAAAGGTTTCTGCCGGAAAGCTTCCAGTATAGGGAAAGCGATTTGCGCACCCACGCCATAATTATACCGCTGAAAGCGCCAACCATCACTGGAATTGACCGAACCATCAGTACTTATGCCTGAACCCCGGCCATAACCCGTGCTCCAAAGAGTCAAACGGGGAAGGACGCTTTTCTTTAAGGATTTTAATGTCAGTTCATTCGCGGTAATGTTGGCCTTTCCTAATTGTACCTCCGGGTGATCAGTTGTTGAAGTATCTGCCAAAGAAATAGTAGGAAGATTTTTAAAAAGTGATGAATCCACCGGCAGGCCAGCCGGTAATTTACCTCCAACCAGTTCTTTAAGGATGATCAATGTCGAATCTCTTTGCCTTTCAAATGCAATCAGCTGCATTTGGGCCCTGGTATATTCTGAGTGAAATGAGGAAGAGTCGGTTCCTGGTCTTAAACCACTGACCACTAAGGTTTGTGCCTGTTTTAAGTTAAAAGCTGATTTATCAATATTGGACTGGTAAACTTTGATCAGATCGCTGACCAGCAAATAATTTAACCAGGCATTGATCACGTAAACTTGGTGCCGGAATAAAGTTAAGTTCTCATCCGCTTCGCCGTATTGTAATCTTCCTTTAGCCAGATCAATTTCAGCACTACGCTGGCCAAAGGTGATGGGTTCCCATTGCAGGTTGAGCGCCGCGGCGCTGCCCGGAACTCCATTGTAATCATTGCCTTTGCTTGGCGGGCCGCTGATCGGGGTAATATACTGCGGGTAGATCATCCCGGTAATGTTATTCGCGGTAGCGTAATCTACCTGGTAGGAGGCATTGAGTGATGGGATTAAACCGTTCTGCTTATACTTTACCGCATATTGCAGGGCCCGGGTTTGCAGTTTTTTGGCTTTGATCAGGGGATAATTGGCTGTCGCCGTCTGAAGCAGGGAATCCAGGTAGGACTTGCCCTGCTGCGCCTCGGCCCATTCGGGCAGCAAGAAACAAAAGAGCATGCCTGTGAGTAGTCTGATCCTTGAGAGAGGTAAAACGGGATGTTTCATAGGCGGAGATCCAGTGCTGTATATGTTAGCGCAATGCTATGGGAATTTCAAACTCCAAAATAGAACGGATTTTACCTGAATAGAACCCGCTTTACTTTTTAGCCAGATTTTTTTTGTAGTCGGACGCTTTCATGCTCATTTGTTTCTTGAAAATTCGGTTAAAATGGCTTTGGTCAGAAAAACCAGTCAGGTAGGCGATTTCTGATAAAGAATAATCGGTAGTTTCCATCAAGGCCATGGCTTTTTCGATCCGCATTTTTCTGATGTAATCCCCGAAGGAAAGATTTTCAAAATATTTGGAAAACTCCCTTGAAAGGTAAGCTGGGTTGATCTCCAGTTCTTCGGATACCTGCTGTAAACTTAAGCTCATATTAGTATCGATCTGATCCTGGATCATTTCCCTGATCTCCTTTGCCCATTTCGGTATCTTTTTAGAGCCTTTTTGCTCAAGGAACTTATTGAATAGTTCCAGCCAGAGCTGTCCCACGGGTTCCTGTGTATGCTTTTGTTGATATAGATACTTTGCCCAGGTATATAAGCCATCATATATTTTCATACCAAGTTCCAGCAATTCATGATCGTCCTGGATGTTTTGTGCCAATCCTAAAAATATGGCGGATAAACCAGCAGCCTGGGGGGCAAAATCAAAGCGATCGGTATCCGCTCCCCGTACGATGGCTGCAATCCGGAATAACGCATCATCTTTTAAGCGATGCTTTTTCAGAAAGTAGTCAAATGAACACTGATCTTCATAATGGCTATACTCCACACCTGGTATATCAAAGGGAATTGCATCCAATTCTGTCGCTTTGATCAGTACTTGGTTTAATGGCACATAAATAATCTCACCTTCCGGATCAATAAACCGTTTGATCAGCCATGGACAGGCAATACGGTCGATCTTAGGGTGTTCTCGGGTGATCCATTTCATATCATCAAAGTTAAAAATCTAAAACTGCATTATGAGATCTACTGATACTCAAGTTCTGTGGGGCGTGAACTGGACATAAATACATACAAAATCTGTAGGAAAATGGAAATTATGGTCTCCGAAATATCAAAATAGATCAAAATTTTTTAAGTTATACGATACCATTGTGTTGCCGGATTCTAAGCTTTAAATTTGTGGTTAAGCATAAGATCCTAAAATGCACAAATAAGAAATGAATAAGGTGGATACGTTTACCAGGTAAAATATCATTAAATTACAACAGTACAGTATTGCACCAGTAGCCTGATTATAACCAATATTTAATAAAATATGAATACCCTCGGAAAGTCTGTTAAAAGAGTGTATGTATTCCTGTTTGTACGGCGGATTTTTTATCCTGTGAACCTTTTGTTGTATAAGCTGAGTTTGTTTGGGTTGGGAATGAAAAATTATGAGAACGATACTGTATCTGGAGAAAAGGCGTTCATTAAATTTTTGAAGGCCGGGAGGAAGCTTGATTCCGGCGTGATTATGGATGTTGGTGCCAATATAGGAAACTACTCGGTGATGCTGAGAAAGAATGGGCTTACTCTACCTATCTTTGCGTTTGAGCCGCATCCGGTAGCTTTCCGTAAATTAAGCGAGGCAGCATCGGCATACAATTTCATAGCAGTGCCAGAGGGAGCAGGGGAAGAGAGTAGTGTGGCTGCGATTTACGACTATCAGGGTGATGGCGGATCAGAACATGCCAGTATGTATAAAGGTGTAATAGAGCATCTTCATAAGGGGAAAGCCGAGGAAGTGGCTATTGCCCTTACCACTATTGATGAATTTGTAGTGGAACATGGTATTTCAAAGATAGCTTTATTAAAGATCGATACCGAAGGTCATGAACTAAGTGTGCTCAAAGGGGCCAGGCAAACTATCGCCGACGGAATGGCAGAAGTAATACAGGTAGAGTTCAATGAAATGAATATCATCTCTAGAACCTTTTTCAAGGATATTGTTGATATATTACCTGGTTACGATTTTTACCGACTGTTGCCAGACGGATTAAAGGCGCTGGGGCCGTACAAAAGCACCACTTATGAAATATTTTCTTTCCAGAATATTGTGGCGTTGAAACAGCCCCGTCAGTCCTAAGCATTTTTATTTCTCTTGACCACCATATTCATCAGTGGCCAGGAAGTGCTGTCCGGAGTGATCATTAATTACAATTTTCATTCTTTTTTTCTTTTATATAAAAGATCCATTTGCAAGAATTGTAATCCTTCCGATTGAAGGAGACCTACCGGAGCAATGAATTCAAATCCCAGTTTTTTCACGAAATGGTGCATTTCATCAAAAAGTGGTTCACCCTCATACATTTGGACAAAAGAGGTTTCAAATAACAGGTAATCAATTTGCTGCAAACTATCTACCGCGCCTTTCAATACTTCCTTCTCAAATCCCTGTACGTCAAGTTTCAACAATACTGGTGAAATAAAGGACAGCTCGTTGCGCAGGTCATCCAATCGCTGTACGGGTATTTCTATCCGGTGTGATGTGATTGTTTTCGGGAGGATGTCTTTTTGCAGGGCAGATACATGTAGGGCCGAGCTGGCATGGGAGTAAGCATTGCTGTAAAATTCAAGCGTTCCGGTGGAGTTGCCCAGGGCCATATTGTAAGTGCTGATACTGCTTAGCCTGCATGTATTGCGTTGTAAAATGGGAAACACTTCAGGAAGGGGCTCAAAGGAATGGATAAGTGCACCAGGATAGAAGTGACTGGCGGCCACTGCAAACTGGCCCTGGTTGGCACCTGCATCTATAATAGTGCCTAATGCCGGGATGTAATGCCTGCAATTATGCAATATCCGGGTAGAAGCTACGGAAGCTCCCTTTTCCAGCAGCGATTTGAGGCCTCTGCCTGAGGCCAGGAATACTTTTACAGCGTCCGCTATTTTGAAAATAATACTCATGTCGTAAATTTGAAATTCCAGCAATCTTTATAAAAATCAATTGTTTCGAGCACACTTTTATCCCATGTAAATTGTTGGACCTGTTTCAGGCCACGGGCAATCAACTGTTGTTTGAATGTTTCATTTTCCAGGGAACTGATCTTCTCAGCAAATAGCAATGGATCTGGCTTTTCGGCCATCAGCCCGGCGTTGCCTACTACTTCAGGTATAGATGTCATGCCGGTAGTAACCACCGGGCATCCGGCTTTCATTGCTTCTCCCGGAGGCAGTCCAAAACCCTCATAAGCAGAAGTATAGAGAAGGCAGAAAGCATAATTATATAATATATTGAGATCTGCCTGATTTATTGTTGGGAAAATATGATAGCGTCCAGCTATTTTTTCTTTCATCATACTTATTTCTTCTTTATTCCAGGGCTCTCCACCTATCACTACCAAGTGGAAGGAAGGAGGAAGCAGCTCCATCGTTTTTACCGCCATGGAAAAATTCTTATAGTTCCTGCGTGCGCCTACATACAGGATGAATTTTTCTTCAAGGTCAATATCCAGCGAACAGCTGACTGGTTGCTGTTTGTTAATCTGGTAGAAATTGCCAATGCCATGATAAATCACTTTTACCTTTGCAGGGTTAATGGTTGGAAAAAAGTGAAGCAGCTCTTTCCGGGTGCTGTCTGATATACATATAATGCCGTCGGCCCGCTGTATACCATATGCTTTTTGCATGGTATTAGCCAGTCCCCGCGGAAACTTTGAGGCTAACTTCCGCTCGTGCGCAAAGTCATGCACTGTAAGAATGTTCAGGATATTTTTTTGAGGAGACACGCGCAGGTATCCTCCGTGAAAAACTGCACCGGCTGGAAGGGGATAGCGCAGTGGCAGGTACCGGAGATATTTACAAGGAATCCAGCTCTCCCGGATACAATGGAAATCGTTATAATCTATTTTCTTTTCGAAGATATTGTCTGATTGCGGCCGTGCGTTTAAAATGCCAACTGACAGGTCACTGTTGCACATACCAGACAACAGCTCGTACCAGTAAGCAGATACACCGCCGGCTTTCTGAATAGAGAATACAATATTATCTAAAAATACCTGCATCATCATATTGTCATTAGATCCACATGTGACATTACTGGGTTGCCGGACATATAATAGATTCGTACCACGTTTTTTATCAATGCGATTAGTTTTTCATAATCCCAAGACATCCGGAATTGAATCCACCAGCGAATATTACTTACTTTGTTCATGTCTCTTTTCGTTTATTGGTCCGTTATTATATGCACAGAGTAATGCCACTATTATCAAAAAAAGATCTATCTGGCTAAAAAAGAAGCAAACAGCCACATACCCCAGGTAGCTACGCTGAAATGGCGAGGTTCCCTTACCCGTTCTGGTAAGTATCAGGAAAAAGAAAACCAGGGAAACAGCCCCGAATTCTGCCAGGATAAAGAACCAGCGCATGTTGAGGTTATGACCGCCAACACCGGCCACCAGGTTTTGATAAGTAGCTTGCCCGAAAAAATAACCCGCGGGAATGAATGTGCTGTTTCCAGCTCCATAACCAGATATAAGAAGATAGGGTTCATCCCGCAGGAAATCTACCACCGGTAGTTCCATATCTCTCTGCAGTGGAATTCCGAGAATGATATTACTCTTACCCCATACTTCGCCGTAATCATAGCGGTATGCTGATCTTTCAAGCAGAAGCCGATATATGGGCTGATTGCGGTTAGCCATATATTGTTTCAGGATGTACTCTTTGGATGCTGTGATCATAAGGAAAATACCAACGATCATGGCCAGGGTGCCGATTATTTTCAATCTTACCGGCATCAATTTTGGGAAACACAGGAACAGAAGGCCACCAGCCAGAATATTGATCCAGAAGGTTTGTGACGATGTAAGGACACCCATAATAAACATTAATGTCGCCGCCTTATAGTTCCGGTCTTTTATAAACAAGGGAATGGTTAAGGAAAGAAAGGCGCTGAAAACTTTAGGCTCCCCAAACAACGCTTGCACCCGCAGTCCCAGTGGGCCATTGATCTCCTGTAGCAGGTAACGGCTTTGCAGCCCCAGAAATTCACTAAGTTGCACATTATGGAAAATGAGTTGTACGGCAATCTGGATAAAGGCAATACCACAGGATATAAACGCAATTTTTTTCATGCTGCCCGCGAATTTTTCAAATGAAAGTTCTTCTCGTTCTTGCACTATCCTGGCGCCAATAGCAAAAAAAGGCAGGTAAGTTTTCAGATAAAAATAGATGGGCTTTGTATAAAAAGCGTATAGCCTGCCACCGGGATAACTGAAAGGATCTTTGTAGAATTGTGTGATCAGGAATACTACAATATTCGAGAGCAGGGGTAATATCAGCAGAAAAAAATATTCCTTCCTGATGTATTGCTTGCCGGTAAAGAACCGATGCGCCTGTTCAACGAGGATGAAAATGCCAACAAAAAAAGTAGCAGTAAAAGTAGGCCCGATGACAAGTATGGTATAGGCTTCTGATGCAAAGGCGTAAAGCAGTGTATCTATAATAGAGATCCGCTTGTTATAGTAAAGATACAGCAGTATCGCGGCAATAACCAGGGGCATGCTTTCCCTGAAACATTCCACGAATAGATTACTGCTTTGAAGATCACTGTATCCTACTTCCATATTAATTTACTTATCTGGAGATGCGTTTGTACATATTGTATAGCAGCGTATTGTTTTTCACTATTTTTTTAAGCCCAATGGACAAGCTGCCAGGGTTAAACACTGTGTTAATGGTATATCTGTCTGCTTCTTCATCAATGTTGATTTCGTCAGGGTGCCTGATCTCTGTTATTTTGCCGTATTGTATTTTGTTGAACCACCGGGGAACGGAACGGGTATGGGTAGCCTTTTTGCCATAACCAATGTTTTTAACAAGACTAACATTGGGGGTAATTACCCATCCTTTATTGAACCACACAGTCATAAACCACTGGATGTCCCAGGTATCTACCTGGGCGTTGTATATGGATTGTAGCTCTGATTGCAAGAAAGTGTTGAGGCCTTGCCTGGAAACATGCCGGTACCTGTCAAGAGTGAAATCGTAATACTGCCAGGCGCGTCGCCAGGTTGCCCATCCCCATACATGTGCGTAACGGGAAAAATAATAGGAGGCATTCCCTCGCTGAGTGCCAAACTGGTAATTGCCCCCGTTAATATGCATAATGTTTTGGTTTAGCCGGTATTGCGTCAGCATGGCTGTACAGAAGGGGAAGAAAGTGAGATCCGGTACGCAATCATCTTCCAGTATAATACCTTCTTCTACCTGGCTAAAGAACCAATCGATCGCAGTACTTACTGCTTTGCCGCAACCCAGGTTATGGGACCGAAATAGTGTTTCTATTTTACAAGGCCAGTCAATGCCATTTAACACCGCTGCTCTGGTAGCGTCACACATCGCCTCCTCTCCGGCCTGGCCGAGCCGAGGGCCATCAGCGGCAATAAACAGCTGTTCCGGCTGTTGAAGTCTGATCTGCTCAAATACCAGTAATGCCTGTTCAGGACGGTTAAATACAAGTAATAAGATCGGCGTGTGTAACATTATTTGGTTGCCTCCAATGCAACGGCGTTATTAAATCTGATTTCTTCTTCTACCAGTTTAAACATGGTATCAGGGCTGTCATTAAATGCACAATTCCTTATATCTTTAAATCCCGCGGCTTCCAGCTGATGGGTTAAAGAAAGTTGATCCCACATGTACAGATGTTCCCGGTTACCCAGGGTCATGGCTATCATTTGTTTAAATCCCCTGATCCTTTCTTCTTTTCCCAGTAGTGTTTCTTCCATAAAAGCGGTATTAGCCTTCGGGTCATTGTTTGAGAGTTGCGCGATATATCTTTTGGCTGCGCTGGCCAAGTCGGGCACCACACACCGGAAATAACCTCCGGGCTTCAGGATGTGAAAGGTATTCCTGAGCGCCAGGAGGCAGTCGTTATAAGCCAGGTGTTCCAGCACATGCGAACAGTAGATGCCATCGCAGGAATTTTCCTTTATACCAGGAAGTCCTTTCAGTATATCGCCCTGCAATACATCGGGATGGAAGGACACATGCATAACCGGTTTCAATAATTTCCCGATCAGGGGAATCTTTTGAATCCTGAGGGTTGGCGACGAGTCGTAGTTTTTCCAGCCAGCGGGTGCTGAAAAAGGGCCACTGCCATATTGTACATATAACTTGTTTCCAGACATTTTATGTGTTCATGTTTTTAAAGAAATAAGTGTAATAGGTTTTGGCGAACATGCCATATCCTATCTGTTTCATAAATTGGTATAATTCACTGCTGTCTGCCTGGAATACCTCTGACGGGGGCGATTCCACCAGTACATATGTTGGTCTGTATTTATCCCAATTGTTGGATCGCAGTACTTCCAGATCAAGCCCTTCGGCGTCGATAGTGAGAAAGTCAATTACCACATCTTTTGCAAGGTATTTATCCAGAATATCTGCCAGCGGCCAGGTGTCGATCTTCTTTTCCGCGATCACTCTGTATTTGGTGTCCTGCGTATATTCTTTTACTTTTTCAGGAGAGAAAGTATTTAAAGCTGTTTCATTAAATATGGAATAGGTGAGTTGCTGTTTTGCTACAGATACGCCTATTTCCAGGTTAGTATCTTTGGGCCGGTGTTTATCAAATAGCGCCTTTGAGCCCGGCATAGGGTCAATGTTGATGCCGGTCCAGTTCTGCTTGTAAAGGAGGTAAGTATTGGATACGCGGAAGGGGTGATGGGCCCCTACATCTATATAAACGCCATTTTGTTTTTTATCAAAAATCCTTTTTAGGATGAGATCTTCCCCCTCTGAGCTGTAAGCACGCACCCCGTAACTAAGTCGGGGAAATAAAGAAGTGACTAATTTTAATGCTCTATTTTTAATGCCGCTCATTTCATGTAATGTTTTGATTGATACTAAACAGATTGCTGGTAAAATCCCTCAGGCTGTTATGTGCCTGTTTTATATCTGCAAGTGCCAGGGCTGGGTGGAACATTTTTTTTGTGAGCAGGTATCCCTGGCCGCTTTTGTCGAGCAGGAGCAGCGTACCATACACAGTAGCGTAAGCAGCTACCGTGGCAATGGCTGCGCCAATACCACCATAGGCAGGTATCAGGAAGAAATTAATACACACATTAGCCATCAGGCCAGCCAGGTTGCCATATAGGTAGATTTTATATTCTCCTTCCACAAAAAGATATTGCACTATAACGATGCTCAGGAAAACGGGAATACCTGCCCATATATGGATCATCAGCATCCAGGAAGCGGCCGTGTAGCCTTTGCCATAAAGGAACGGAATAATGAGGTGTGCAGTGGATGTAACCAGTATAGCAATAGCAGCGCTTAGCCAAAACGACAGCCGGAGCCATTTTTCCAGTGTTAATAGATAAGCGTTGCGGCTGATCTTTTTCTTTTGAATGAGGCTCGGGAGTATTGCTACAGATATCACCGTAGGGATGGCGTACCATAATTCAGAAATGCGTGCGGCGCCAACATACTTGCCCAGTTCTGCGGCGCTGGAAAGTGCATCCAATAGTACCAGGTCTATCTTCATAAACAGTACTACCACCAGGTTTGAGAGCATCAGTGGCCAGCTTTGCGCCAGCAGTGTTTTGGCCAGCGACCAATCAATGCGCAAAGTGAAATCCGCGGCATTATGATAACCGAATACTGCCATTATTATCACATAGGTCACAAGCAATTCTATGGTGGATATCCATAGAAAGGCCATCAGCGTGCCCTTAAGAAATATAATGACAAGCTTTACAACGCAGAAAGTAATGAAAACAGCCACTTTTGGAATGATCACTCTTTTTACATCGTTTTTTGCCTGGTAGAAATAATCCAGTACATCAAAGGATTGCAGGATAATGATCAGCGCTGAAAAAATGGTACAGTATAAATAGATCTGCTGATGTTGCCTGGATAACAACACAATGCTTATGCTGATGGCCATACAGATCATGCCAGCACCAATTCTCATTAAAATAACAGTTGTCACAATAGTTCCCTGTCTTTGCTCATTATTGATGATTTCTTTTACAGCAAGCTTGTCCATCCCCAGTATGGCCACACTCCCTATAATAGTGGTGAGTGCCAGCGCATAATTCCAGATCCCGAATTCTTCTGGACCCAGGTGACGGCCAATAAGAGCCATGATGATAATGCCCGGGAAAAGTTTACTGAGCTTATCAATCAAGAGCCAACCGCTATTTTCAAATAGTTTATACAATGCGCTGTTTTATTTTTTTAACCAATGATGACCATGTATGCTTATGTTGCTTATCTTCTGTGTATGAGTAGTGATCGTAATAGTAATACGGGTAGAAGGTATCCTGCTCTATACCGTTGAAAACGATCCCCATTTTTTTAAAGAACCCTTTTCTAAGGTTTTCTGCTACAGGTTGCAGTTTAGACTTGAGGGTGAAATTGTACCGTACCACGAACAGGGCGCAGTCCACGTAATTTGAAATACTTTGAGCATCTGATACGATACCAATAGGTGACATATCAATGATAACATAGTCGAACTGGTTTTTCAAATGGTTCAGCAGATCTGCCATGCGTTCTCCCTCAATCAGTTCTATGGGGTTTGGAGGAATAGCTCCGGAAGAAACGAGGTAAAGTCCTTCTGTACCTGGTACTTTTTTAATGATCTCTTCTACGGTTTTATTGCCCATGATATAATTGGTGACGCCAATGTTATGATCCATCCCAAAAAAGTGTGAAAGTTTTGGTTTTCGGAGGTCCAACTCAAGCAATAGCACTTTTTTATCGCCCATTGTTAAGGAATTCCCCAGGTGGACCGATAAGAATGTTTTTCCTTCTCCCGAAATACTGGAAGTGAACAGGATGGTGGGTGTACCTGAAATTCCCGTAAGCAGAAATTTTAGGTTTGTACGCATGTTGAATACCTGTTCCACCAATACCGATCTATTCTGGAGCGACAGATTATTTGCTCCTTCATCCTGCTGATAGATTTCAGCGACTACAGGGAGATCGAATACTTGCTCGATCTCTTTTTTACTGAGTACGCTGGCATTTAAGAAATATTTAAAATAGATATAGGCACTGGTGAGTATGAGACCGAGAGCTATAAAGCCGATGAATACAATAGGTTTTTTCGGAGAGATAGGTTTGTCAGGTACAAAGGCCGGAGCAATCACTTTATTGTCTACCACATTGCTGGCATAGGCAACCGATGCTTCTTCCTTCTTTTTTAACAGGTATAGATACAGGTCTTCTTTTACACCCTGCTGTCTTTTAATATTGATATATTCTTTTGCATAGGTAGGTATATTGGCTATTTTACCTTGTATCTGGTTTACTTTACGTTGTGTTTCTTTTTGTACCACACCTGCGTTCCGTCTGTACCCGGCGATATAGTCGCTGATGGTTTTCCGGGTATCATTAATCTGCGACTCCACATTTTTCAAGATCTCGCTGGTAGGCTTGAGGGAGAGCGACAATCGTCTCTTTTCCTTGAGTGCTTCCTCATATCGGTTGATCATAGAAGTCAGTGTCTGATCAATATTGCCAATTACAGGAGCAAAGGGATAATCGTTAGACGGATTGCTGATATATTTTTCTACCTGGTCAAGAGCTGAAAGTTGCATGTTGGCTTCACTGAGCCTGGCATCTGCTTCCTTTACCTGGTCCAGCGCCAATTTGGAGCTGGCATCAATATCTGTGATACCTCTCTGGATTTTAAAATTTTCTTCCTGTTTTTCCAGCAGCCCAAGTTCTTCTTTTAATGAATCGATCCGGACGGTCAGGAAATTAATTGTTTTGAAGGCAGTCCTGTTCTTATTGTCCAGGGAATATTCGTTATAAGCGTCCAGCAATGCGTTGAGGAAATTGGCGGACCTTTCAGGCACTGGATCCTGATAGCTAACGAGTATTATTGTAGCATCGCGATTAACAAGGGAGGCGCCTATTTCTTCTATTTTTTCATTAGCATACTCCGCCACTGAATCCACCTGGATCCTGAATGTATTTGCCGGATCGGTAGTAGCAGGTGAGCTGATCACGAATTTATCTTTCGCTACAGTGAATGGCTGGCCCGGCTTTACGGTCAATTGCGGGCTGATATCGGTGGTAGCGTTTACCTGTCTTATCTTCAGCAAATCTTTTTCCCTGGTTACATCAAAAATATAGTTACCTGCTTTGGTGCTGTCGCTTAGCACACGCATGGTAAGCGGCGGACGGTTATAGATTTCTTCATTTTTTACAGTTCCTTTTATATAATACCGGATGTTAAAACTATTGGCCGCGATTACTTTTTCTACCAGTATAGGTGATTTCAGTATCTCTATTTCATTTTCAATATTTTTACCACTATTGAAAAGTGAGAGTGATTTGAGTGCATCCATTTCATCTCCGCCGCCTTTTTTTTCGTCTTTAAGGTATAATTTAGCGCTCGACAGATACATCGGTTTCTTATATTTCAGGTAAAGCATGGCGCCGGATATCATTACAATCAGTACCAAAAAATATAAGGGCCAGTGAAACATTATCTTCTGGAAAAGGTCATTCAGATCTATTAGGGAGTTCTTATTGTCTGTTGTTTTTTGCTGATTCATAACGCTGATTATCTATTTAAAATCACAATTGTGGTAATAAGTGATATCACGCCTATGATAGCCGGCATGAGCTGTATTATTTTGGAGGTGGCGAACTTACTGCCCGGACCGGGTTTTACATATATTACATCATTATTGCTGAGATAATAATAAGGAGAGGAAAGTGTTTTGCTGTCGTTCAGGTTTACAAATCCATACGTTTTAATGCCATTGATTTCCCGGATGATCATGATATCGTTCCGTTTGGCGGTGAGGTTGAGATCGCCTGCCATGCTCAGCGCATCCAGTATAGAGGCCCTTTCTGCTCCTATACGGAAGGAACCCGGGTGGGCCACATCACCCAGAACCGATATCCTGAAATTTACCAGCCGTGTGGATACGTAAGTGTTACGGGCTGTTTTGTCCAGTTCTTGTGATACCAGATCATTAATGGCCGTGGTAGTTTTACCCTTTACATTTATTTTCCCGATCACCGGTAATGCTACATAGCCTACACTGTCTACCAGATATCCCTGTTCGATGCCGCTACCGGAAGCAGAGTTGGAAACAACGTTGGAGTTATAGATCTGTGATACATCTTTGTCAGGCGTGGTGATAATGATTTGCAGGATATCGCCAGGCTGTATTTTCAGCTGCTGCATGCGGTGAAGGGAATCGGCCCCGGTAGCCGCTGCAATGTCATTAAAATAAGTGAGTTTACGGGTGCTTGAGCATCCCATAACTATTATCAACACCAGGATCAGTGGTAAGCTAAATTTCAATCCCATATTAAGTGATTAATTTTTCATGTCGTATTATGTTAAAATGCTGTGTGAATGCAGGAACCCCGTCGGTTGCCATTTGTTATATTCTTTAACACGGGCGGGAAAAGGCTCCTCGTCACAGATCTGTTATGTTGGTACTTTAACCTCGGCTATGCCAGCATCGGAACTCTTGGTTTTGCCGAATCTGTCCCTGAGTTTTTGTTGGGCGGGTAACTCGAAATGGTTGTAGGCACCTATACTCAGGGGCAACAGAATCAGGAAAAAAATAAGTAAAGAAATTGGCGAGTGGAATGCCAGGCGGTTGATATGAAAAGCATCAGCTATAAGTACAAATACGATCTGTAATGAAAAATGAATTAAGTACATGGCGTAACTGCAATTACCAAGTAGCGCCCATTTCTTATTAAGCATGCCCTTGTTGGTTTCCCACAGGGCAAGGGAGAGAATGGTAGAGGGGGATACGAAGGTTCGGAAAACGAAGTTCTTACCGAGGTCAAAAACTTTTAATGCTGATTCGGGGTGGCTGTTGTGGAATATATGTGGATACTGCTTCATCCATATATCCCGGATATAGGATAATTGATATTCTGCAAACATCAAGACCCAAAGTAAAACGGTAAAGGTAATAAGAGCCGGCAGGTATTTTTTGATTCTGTTTTCTTTAAGCATCCAAACATAGAGATAGTAAACAAGTGCGCCTAAAAAAAAGGAGTACATCCCTTTCCCGATGAGGGTATAATAATATTGCAAAAATACACCCACAGGGATGAGGAGGAACAGCAACCATTTTTTGTTCTGCAATTTCAGGTAGCAGATAATAAAGAATATAAAATAAAGAAATACTTCCACAGAAGCCGACCATGATGGCCCGTTAAAAGACGCGCCTTTCTCAAATCCCCAATTTTGCATAAAAAGGAGATTCAATATAAAATGGTAACTGTCATTATACAGAATAATAAAGTAATGACCGGTATTTTTGAACATGAGCCATTGAAGCCCCGCCACTGATAATAAAGTAACCAGGTGGATAGGGTAGAGCCTGCTGATCCGGAAAACTATGAACTTACGGAAATTTATTTTTCCCTTGGCAATTCGCTCAGCATACAGCCAGAAGAAAATGAATCCGGAAAGGAGGAAGAACATATCAACCGCTGCCACACCATTGTTATAAATGGCCGACAGGTAAGGATAGAACGGAAGCGCCGTTTTATCAAAACCATTGTGTACCCAGGTATCGTTAGTATAATAAAAGAACTCCCAATGATTTAAAATAACTATTATAGCTGCAATGCCCCTGATAGAATCAAGGGTATAGAAGTGTGAAGGAGGACTTTGGTTTGAAGTCATTAGGATAATTGGATGGTAGGGAGATTAGGTTATGCAATTCTAATTTAAGTCATAATGCTGATAGTTATAAGATTGGAGAGGTTAATGAATAGAATGAACGTGAATATTGAAAATGAAAAAAGTGAATGCGCGTTATGTTTTATAGGAATGTTTTGGAGACGACTCAAAGTAAGTATGACCAGTTTCTAATTAAATAACCCGCGCGAATGGATTGATTTTGATCGCTTTTCCGTTGGATAGTTACACCAGCCCTTACAGGCAGTTTGCATAGAGGGATCAGGAGCACGCATCCATGGCTACTGCCCTTGCCAAGCGGGATCTTGGTTTAAGGGCGGCTAAGGGTGAACTGATTGTTTAGATATAGGTAGGTAATAAGTACCGAATTCAACTATGACATTAATGGTGAAAATCTGACTTGTTTTAAATTAATCATTTGTAAATTACCAATTCTGTTAAAGCCGGTTGAAAAACAGACTTTGCTTCTTTTTTAACAATAAACAGCGTAATCGATGGACTTTTTAGCTTATCAGCAGATCTTTCAAAGTATTTTAGACGATCCTAATCCCCCGTCTCCTTATCAGGATCCTGCATACCTCAATTACACAAGGTTAAATTGGTCGCGGCAGCAAAGATGGTTAAAGGTTGGTATATTGAATGATAAGTTAGCAGCCGTAATACAAAGCATAAAAAAAGCGCAATTTTGGACGATCGTAACCGAACCTTGGTGTGGTGACGCCGCTCATTCTTTACCGTTTATACATAGGTTATCTGAATTGAACCCCTTGATAAGGATAGATTATCAATTAAGAGATACCACGCCGTTCTTGATTGATCTTTACCTTACCAATGGCAAAAAAACCATTCCCAAATTGATCATTGCTGATCATGAAAATAATGACCTTGCTGTTTGGGGATCAAGACCAGCGGAGTGCCAACTCTTATACAATCGGTTGCTTGAAGAACATGTTGAAATGGAGCAAAAAAAAATCGCATTACAAAAGTGGTACAATGAAGACAAGGGCGTGAGTTTACAAAATGAGCTCTTCTTAATTTTTTCGGCTATAGTGCAGTAGTATGATACTGGTCACTGATGATTACGATTTTTTTTCAAGCACTAAAACAACTTTGTTAAAATCCGAAGATGCGTTAATGATTTTCCTGAAATCGGCAAACTGGGTAAGTGGATAGTTAGTTTTCCTTTACTCCTCCATAATGTGAACAACCAGTAAGTTTCTTTTTACTTCATAATCTAATACCCCATTGCTAATTCACCGTTTTCCTTATAAGTCTGGTTAATTTTAAGTCGTTCAGATTACTCACATTATATCCTTCGGGAATCATAACCTCAAGTTTTCTTTCTTCCACGTGCCCGAAATCCATATCAACGGGGTTCTTGCCTTGATTTTCCCTGATACATTTCAACTTGTGGGCCTATAGCAAGGCCTTCCTCGCAGTGTTTATGGCTTGGGTAAACTGGCAGTCCGCTTCGCAACTAATTGCTTTTTCATAAACAGCCCGCACGTAATTCGTATCGCTGCGATTTGCTTTATTAAGCAATTTAAGCGCAGTTTTGTACTGGCAACTTGTGTGAATGCCTGATTGTTTATAAGAAAATATCCCCTGCAATTGGCGATTTTACCCCCTTTATGTTATTTAAAAAAACCTGTATTTAGCAAATACAACCTAATAAAATAACACGACCAATTAATTTTATGTTTTTAAGAAACAAATTACGAGCTCTGTGTTTGGGTATTTTAATTTTAGCAGCCTTATATACCCAGGCACAAACCAAACATTCTTTTGCTTTATCTGATACTGCTTTTGTATTGGATGGTAAGCCTTTCCAGATGATCAGCGGCGAAATGCATTATCCTCGGGTACCTCGTGAGGCTTGGCGTGCCCGCATGAAAATGGCGAAAGCCATGGGACTAAATACTATCGGCACCTATGTTTTTTGGAACTTGCATGAACCTCGGAAAGGTTTATTTGATTTCAGCGGAAATAATGATGTGGCTGAATTTGTAAAGATTGCCCAGCAGGAGGGATTGTGGGTGATCCTTCGACCCAGTCCTTATGTTTGTGCTGAATGGGAGTTTGGTGGCTATCCGTACTGGCTGCAAAACGAAAAAGGCCTTGTGGTTCGTAGTAAAGAAGAACGATATCTGAAAGAGTATGAAAAATATATCAGGGAAGTAGGAAAACAGCTGGCGCCTTTACAGATCAATCATGGAGGCAATATCCTCATGGTACAGATTGAAAATGAATATGGATCATACGGCAACGATAAAGAATATCTGGAAATTAATCAGAAGTTATTTAAAGAAGCGGGTTTTGACGGCTTGCTTTATACCTGCGATCCGGCACCGGACCTGGTAAAAGGGCATTTGCCTGGATTGTTGCCTGCGGTAAATGGGCTGGATAACCCTGCTAAAGTAAAAAAGATCATCAATGAAAATCATAATGGGAAAGGGCCTTATTATATTGCCGAATGGTACCCGGCCTGGTTTGATTGGTGGGGCACAAAGCATCATACTGTTCCGGCGGAACAATATAGCGGGAGGCTTGATTCTGTTTTGGCAGCGGGGATCTCCATCAATATGTATATGTTTCATGGTGGTACCACCCGCGGATTTATGAATGGGGCCAATTTTAAAGATGAAACCCCCTATGAACCGCAGATAAGTAGTTATGATTATGATGCCCCATTGGATGAGGCCGGTAATGCCACACCTAAGTTTATGACATTCAGGAGTGTAATTGAGAAACATTTACCTGCCGGTGAGCAATTACCACCAGTTCCCGCTGCTAAGCCTGCTGTAAAGTTCCCTGCTATAAAGCTTACCCAGGCAGGGGGTGTATTACACAATCTGCCGATACCAAAGAGCAGTCTGAAACCGCTTACGTTTGAAGATCTGAACCAGGATTATGGGTTTGTGTTATATCGCACTACTTTAAAAGGAGGGATCAGCGGCATATTGAAATTAGAGGAGTTAAGGGATTATGCAGTTATTATGGTCAATGGAAAAACCGTCGGTACACTTGATCGTCGTTTAAAGCAAGATAGTTTACGAGTTACCTTACCTGCAGGTAAGGTAACACTGGATATATTGGTTGAAAATCTGGGTCGGATTAATTTTGGCAAGTATCTTTTACAAAATAAAAAAGGCATTACCGAAAAAGTACGGTTTAACCATGCCGAATTGAACAACTGGAAAATGTATAGCCTGCCATTCAAAAATCTGGATGGTTTAAAGTACCAGTCGATAGCTTATAAAAGTAAAGCACCAGTGATTAAGAAAGGTTCATTTAATTTAGATAAGATTGCCGACACCTACCTGGATATGCGCAAATGGGGTAAAGGTGTAGTATGGGTAAATGGGCACAATTTGGGTAAATACTGGAGCATTGGCCCGCAACAAACCATATACCTGCCAGCAGAGTGGCTTAAAAAAGGCAGAAATGAAGTGGTTGTATTAGAATTGCTTAAACCAGAACAAATCCTTTTACAAACATCTGAAAGATCGATTTTGGATCAGCTGCAATAAATTGAATAACATAAGAGGCTGTCTCATAAGTATGAGAACAGCCTCTTTTTCTTTAATTTATTCGAGTAGGTGATGGAGAACGTTTTCATATAGACGATTCTCAGAGCCTCCATTTTACTTATGAGACAGCCTCTTATATTGAAATTATCTATAAGCTACTTCATTCCACCTGATCTCATTACGGAACTGATCTATGCGGGTATCTTTTCCTATTCGTAAAAACTCAATGCCCGCCACATCGGCAAAGTCTTGCAGATGCTCAGCGGTTAAGTTCTGGCTGTAGGCAGTATGATGAGCCCCGCCGGCGTATATCCATGCGGCACAGCCGGTTTTCATATCGGGATAGGGTTTCCATAGCACCCGGGCAACGGGGAGCTTAGGTAAGTCATTCACCGGTTCCACAGCCTCCACTTCATTGATCAGCAAGCGGAAACGGTTTCCCATATCTACCAATGCCGCGTTTAGCGCCGAGCCGCCTGCTACGTTAAATACCAGCCTTGCCGGATCTGCCTTGCCTCCTATACCCAAAGGATGAACTTCCAACGCTGCTTTATCATTGGCCAAAGAGGCATCAACCTCCAGCATATGCGATCCCAGCACCAGTGCATTATTAGGATCGAAATGATAAGTATAATCTTCCATAAAAGCGTTGCCGCCTTTTAGTCCGGCTCCCATTACTTTAAAAGCACGTACCAGGGCCGCAGTTTTCCAATCTCCTTCGCCTGCAAAACCGTAACCATCTGCCATTAGGCGCTGGGCAGCAATACCTGGTAATTGTACCATGCCATGCAGATCTTCAAATGTGTCCGAAAACCCTTTAAAGCCGCCGTCGACTAAGAACTTGCGCAAGCCTAACTCTATCCTTGCAGCCTCATAAACAGATGTATGTTTTTCACCACCTTTTTTAAGCGAAGCATCCATAGTGTAGGTAGCTTCATATTCAGCTATAAGTGTGTTAATATCGGTATCAGATACCTCGTTGATCACCGCTACCAGGTCGCCAATGCCATGTGTATTTACCGAGAACCCAAATTTCAATTCAGCCTCTACCTTGTCGCCATCGGTAACGGCAACGAAACGCATATTGTCGCCAAAGCGTACAAACTTAGCGCCTTGCCAGTCGTGCCAGCCGGCCGCTGCGCGTGTCCAGGTTTCTATCTGGTTTAAAACTTCTGGATCCTGCCAGTGCCCAACTACTACCTTGCGGTTAATGCGCATACGCGATACCATAAAACCAAATTCCCGGTCGCCATGGGCGCTTTGGTTCAGGTTCATAAAATCCATATCGATAGAGCTCCATGGAATATCGCGGTTGTATTGCGTGTGCAGGTGTAGCAGCGGCTTTTTCAGGATGCTTAAACCCCTGATCCACATCTTGGCAGGGGAGAAGGTATGCATCCAGGTGATAACACCAATGCAGTTTTCGGCCAAGTTTGCCTGTTGTAATGTTGTGTATATTTCATCAGTGCTTTTTACAACGGGTTTGTAAATCACACGCACAGGGATTTTGCCGGAACTATCCAGCCCTGCTGTAATTTGTTGCGAATGCTCGGCTACCAGCCTTAATGTTTCTTCTCCGTATAGGTCCTGGCTCCCCGTAATGAACCAAACTTCAAATGTTTTTAGGTCGATCATTTTATATTATTGAATTATTGATTTAGTGAATTAGTGATCCACCTACTCAGTTACTGAATTATTGATTGATATTAATTGTTACCCGGCGATAGCCTGAACAGGGCGGCACCATGTGGATTGATATTTTGTTGATACCTTTTTTTTAACTGGCCGATATTTTGTTTTTTCCAGAGGTTGCGGACCTTTACTTTACCTTTGAGGCCGAGAGATGCAAAGTCTACAGCCACCGGTTTTGGATTATCACCAATGTTAAATAAGGCGACATACAGATCTTTGCTGTTTTGTACATGCGAATACCAAACCATGGCACCATCCTTTTTATACAGTTGGTGCGGGTTTTCTCCGTTTTGGTTGGCAGCAAGTACCTCATTGTTGGTAAACAGCTTTAGTTCCAGATCCCGGTTTTCGGGCAGGTTACCACCCAGCATCAGGGGCGAGCGATATATGCTCCAGAAGGTCATATGAGTATAAAGCTCATCTTCGGTAAAACGGCTGTACCGTTCAACACCAACCGGGCCGCGTTTGGATAGCTTGCCGATCTGTATCATATCACAATCGGGCCAGTGACCGGGGCCGCCTACGCCTTCCCAGCTTTTGGCATAATCAAACATGTGCAGTACCTCTTTCCAGTTATCCCAAAAGTCGTCGGCCATGCGCCACATATTGGCGTATTGGGTGGCATGAGCAGCCTGATTAAGTGGGGTTTCGCCAGGTGAAAGACTTAAAACAATGGGTCGGCCACATTGATTGATAGCTTTTTTATAACCTTCCACTTCAGCCGCGCTATAGGGGCGCGATAGGTCATCAACCTTGATGAAATCTACTCCCCATGAGGCATATAGTTCTAATAAGGAATTCAGATATTCCTGCGCGCCAGGCTTTTTCATGTCGAGCCCGTACATGTGGTTCATCCAGGGGCATTTGGAATTGGTGTCAGCAACCATATCTGCAGTGATACTATTAGTGCCCTTTATCGGCGATTTTGCCCAAACAGCCTGCCTTGGGATGCCGCGCATTACGTGGATGCCGAATTTTAAGCCCTGCGCATGCACATAATCAGCAAGCGGTTTAAAGCCGTTACCGCCAAATGCTGACGGAAATTTATTGGGCTGCGGTGTTAATCGTCCCCATTTGTCCATGGTTAGCCAGGGGATATAGGATCCGTCATCTAACCGTTTTTGGAAAGGGTTGCCGATATTACTGCCGGGAGGATTATCATATGACCATAAAAAATCGACTACAATATATTGCCAGCCATATGGCTTTAAATATTTGGCCATGTAATCGGTATTAGCTTTAACCTCATTTTCATGAACAGCTGAGCCAAAACAGTTATAACTATTCCAGCCCATTGGCGGCGTAGCGGCTATTTTGTTTTGGGCAGATATTTGTGTGTTGAGCAGAATACATGCCACAAATATTATTAAACAATGTAGTTTCATAGAATGGGTTATTGGCCGTAATAAGAATCGGGTCCGTGTTTGCGTTCGTAATGTTTTTTGATTAGCGAATCTTTTAAACGGGGAGCATTATTATCTATTTGTTCTGTTAAGTAGGCCATATGCGCAACAGCTTCTAAAACGGCGCTGTTGTAAACTGCTTTATCGGCAGTTTTGCCCCAGGTAAAGGGAGCATGATTACCTACCAGTATCATTTCAATCTCTTTATAATCAAGTCCGTTGTTCTTAAAGTGATCCATGATCTGGAAACCTGTCTGGTATTCATAATCGCCGGCTATCCTATTATCGTCCATCGGTGGTGCACATGGAATGTCGGTAGTTAAATGATCGGCATGAGTTGTACCGAAAATAGGGATACAGCGCTGTGCCTGTGCCCAGGAGGTAGCGTAAGTAGAATGAGTGTGTACAATGCCGTTAATACCATCCCAGTGCTTATACAAAACCGCATGTGTTTTGGTGTCTGATGATGGCCGCAGATCACCTTCGACCGTATTGCCATCAAAATCAACGATCACCATTTTTTCGGGCGTTAAATCATCATATGGTACACCACTGGGTTTGATGGCGAAAACGCCAAGATCCCTGTCTGCAGCACTTACGTTTCCAAAAGTGAACAGCACCAGGCCAAGTTTGGGTAACTGCATATTGGCTTCATAAGCCGTTTGCCTGATATGTTTATACTTGCTCATGCGGTTTTTAACTGTTTAGAAGTTCGGCTTCTGTGATCCTGGCTGTTTGGCTGGCTACAAACGCGCCGAGATCTTTATATTGCTCATAGCGCTTGCTGTAAATAGCTGTACGAGAGGCATTGGGATAGTATTCTTCATCAAAGCCACCGCCCATGGCTGTCATGGCTTCTTCAACGGTGGGGTATACACCGGCTACCACGGCGGCAAACATAGCTGCACCCAGGGCGCAAGTGTGTTTAAACTGATGGATGCGGATAGGCATGCCCAGCACATCAGCCATCATCTGCATAACAAAGGGCGACTTTTTGGCCACGCCGCCAATCCCAATAATGCCTTTAACTGGGATACCTTCGGTAATAAACCTGTCTACAATACTTTTTGCGCCAAAGCAGGTAGCTTCTGCCAGGGCCCGGAAAACACGAGGGGCGTCAGAGCCTAAACTCAAACCGGTTATGGCTCCTTTTAATTCCTGGTTGGCATCGGGTGTACGGCGGCCGTTAAGCCAGTCGACAGCCAATTCATTGGGCTCATCAATTGGGATCAAATCTGCTTGTGCGCTCAGTTCAGGTATGATCAGATCACTCAGCTCGGCTTTTAAAGCTTTAACAGTAGCCTCATCAATTACTTTTGATTTAGATAACAGGTTGTTGATTGGCCATGAAATGATATTTTTAAACCAGGCATAAGTATCACCAAAAGCCGATTGCCCGGCTTCTAAACCTACCATCCCCGGAATAACTGAGCCATTTACTTGTCCGCATATACCGCGCACCAGTTTGCCTTGCATATTGACTGTTGGAGCAACCAGTATATCGCAGGTAGAGGTGCCCATTACCTTGCTCAGGTAATAAGGTTCAATTTGCCCGCCAACAGCACCCATGTGCGCGTCAAATGCACCGGTACCCACCATAACACCAGTGGACAAACCCAGGCGTTGTGCCCATTCGTCGCTTAGGGTGCCAGCGGCCTGGTCGGCAGTGTAAGTATCTTTATAGAGTTTATCAGTAAAACCTTTTAATAATGGGTCAAGCGATGAAAAGAAATCATCAGGAGGTAAACCGCCAAATTCTTCGGCCCATAAGGCTTTATGTCCGGCGGAGCAACGCCCACGTTTTATGACCTTAGCATCGGTGCCGCCGGTAAGTAAAAAAGGTATCCAGTCGCAATGCTCTACCCAGGAGGCGGCAGCGTTTCGTACGGTTTCGTCAACCCTTAAAACGTGCAATAATTTGGCCCAAAACCACTCGGATGAGTAAATGCCGCCTACATACTGCAGGTAATTGGTATCAAACAAAGCGGCATGGGCGTTGATCTCAGCTGCTTCTTTAATAGCGGTATGATCTTTCCATAACACAAACATAGCGTTCGGGTTATTTTCAAAACCGGGTGTTAAAGCCAGGGGTGTACCATAAGTGTCAACCGCTACGGGGGTAGAGCCTGTTGTATCGACAGAAATGCCTTTTATAGATGCAACAATATTAGGCCCGCCTGCCTGAGCAATACAGTCTTTAATAGTAGCCTCCAGTCCATCAATATAATCCTGTGGATGCTGCCTGAACTGGTTTATGCCGGGCTCACAAAACAAGCCATCGCGCCAGCGGGAATACTCATATACGGATGAAGCTATTTCCTTACCATTGGAAGCATTTACAATAACGGAGCGTACAGAATCTGATCCGTAATCTACCCCAATCACTAATTGATCTTTGTTCATGTATTATTAGTGTTTAAATAACACTTATTTGATTTGTATTACAATACAGCCAATCGGAATTTTTAATGATTCTTTCACTGAATAATAGAAAAAAACAAATTGACCAGGTTGCTGGTAAAAACATTTATAACTGGTAGCGTAATATTAATTGTTAATATAACACTAAAACAAAAGTATAAAAAGTTTCATACAAACAAAATTTAAAATGGAGGATCACGAGACTATTTAAAAACGCTAACCATTTTGTGTAAAGATACATATTTGAGTCTTCAGTTATATGGAGAGATAACCTGGGGATTATATGTCCCGAAATTGAGAGAGGCAAATATGCGTCTCTACAGGACAATAACTAATTACTTTCGCGGCTTATTCCAGCGCCCTGATAATGGTATATAAAGTTTCATTAACAGGAGTCGGTACGTGGTATTTCCGGCCAAGCTTTATTACTGTGCCGGCAAAAAGTTCTACCTCACTTTTTCGTCCGGCTTCAATATCCTGTAACATAGATGTTTTTCCGTCGGCGCCAAGGCCGTCAACTATGCGGATAAATTCATCAATATCTGCCTGTCCCAGAAAAATATTCATTTCATGCGACAAGGTAATCACCTCTTCGGCAGCCATCAACATCAGTTTACGGGCTTGTTCGTTGTGCTGAAACTGCCGGTACGGCGCTCTCAATACGGCCGATGCCTGGTTAATGCCAGTATTCATCATAAATTTAAACCAGAGGGCTTTGTACATATCGGCGGGAATGTGATAGGGTATAGCTGCCTGTTCAAACAGTTCCTTTACAGCCAGCACTCTTGCTGATAGTGTACTATTGTTCTTTTCACCAAAAACTACCCGGCCCGGATTGGAATAAGAGATCACATTTCCATCCCGAACAGCATCCATTCCTACGCCATAGGCAAAAAGGAGGTGCTTTATCCCAATCTTTTCGCCTATTTGTTCTTCGCTGGAGATCCCATTGAGTAATGAAATAACAATGGTATCATCATATACAAATCCCCTCAGATCATTTATGGCCCTTGCAAGTTGTGGCGCTTTAACCGCAACAAGAATAAGATCAGCAGGAGGGGCAGAACGATCACCCGGTTGAATATAATTGAATTTATAGGGCCTTTCATTAACCTTGATTTCGGAATTTTGATAGTTTTTAATGCGTGTGGCCGAGGCGATGATCTTTACCAGACCGGGATTTATATCCTGCAATTTGGCTGCATACATACCGCCAATTGCACCCAGACCTACGATATAAACATTATTGATATGATTTTTCACGATATATAACCAACGATGACATAGTGTTCGAAGTTAGACAACTCCGTAGATGTTTGTGAAATTTTTCGCCCTGAATAATCTGTTATTTACAAATGTGTGAAAAATATCCACCCGCATTTTTAAATGTTTCCTTTCCAATAAAAAGCAGCAATTGTTTTTAGCCGGAAAATTGTTGTTAAGAACCATTGAACTCCATTATCAAACGTTTGTGTAACATTTATCTGGGAAAGAGCCAAAATACGATTAAAACCATCGGATACTTATAGCTGAAGTGCCTGGTAGAAAAATGATATTTAGGTTAAATATTTGATTTTTAAATACTTAATAATAACTGTCAATCAAACGTTTGCGTTGAGTTAGAGCCTTGAAACATTAGGTTTTACACAGTCAGCCTGTCTAATTTAGGATTTGGATATCCCTTTTAAAGGGCAGTCGTCTAATCCATTCAAACCCAATAAAACAATAAATTATGATCAAATTTTACAAAAAACAAGTGTTTTTAACAGGCTTGTTGTTAATGTTTTCTTTATTGACTTTGGCCCAGGTGAAAATTATCGGGGTTGTAAAAGACACAGAAGGACAACCAATGCCTGGCGTTACCGTAGCGGTAAAAGGTACCACGGAGGCAGTAAGTACTACAGACAATGGCAAATTTACCATCAATGTGCCTGCAAATGGTATTTTAACATTCTCATTTATTGGATATAATTCCAAAGATGTAAGCATTAATGGGAAAACTAATTTAACGGTAGTATTATCAGCATCATCAAAGGCCCTGAACGAGGTTGTGGTGGTGGGTTACGGTACGCAAAAGAAAGTAAACCTATCTGGAGCTGTTAATACAGTTAACACTAAAGAATTGGTGAACCGTCCGGTTACTTCTTTAACTAACGCCTTAGAAGGTACAGTTCCCGGATTAACGATTATTTCGAGACCTGGAGATGTTGGCGGTGATATTGGTTCAGTGAATGTACGGGGTCGCGGTAACCTGGGTACGTCAAGTCCGCTTTTTGTAGTTGATGGAATACCTATATCTGCAGGTGATTTTGCCCGTATCAATCCAAATGATGTGGAGAGCATATCTGTTTTAAAGGATGCGTCCGCATCTGCAATCTATGGTTCCCGTGCTGCTTATGGTGTTATGCTGGTCACCACAAAAAAGGGTAAGGAAGGGCAGATGCTTATCAATTACAATGCCTATTATGGCGCCCAAAAAGCAACAGTACTACCTCATTGGTTAGGTGCTTATGATTATGCCACATTAACAAATGAGGCACTTATTAATGCTGGCAAGTCGCCAAAATTTTCCGTAGGCGACCTTCAAAAAATACAGGATCACTCAGATCCAGATCATTTTCCTGACAATGACTGGTATAAGCTCACCTTACGAAAATCGGCGCCGATCACAGAGCATGAGATCAATATATCTGGTGGCGGTAAAACCAGGTATTTTGTAAGTGGATCGTTCTTTGATCAAAATTCACTGCTACCGGAAAAAAATCTCCAGCGTTATTCGTTCCGTTCAAATACGGAATCACAAGTTAGCGATAAATTTAAAATAGGATCAAATGTATCTTATATCCGCGATGGCCTGGATAACAAAGGCGGCAATGTGAGCTTTACCACCCTTAACCGGGAAGTGCCTTTAATGGTGAATAAACAAAGTAATGGTGAATGGGGGAGTATTAATGGTGGAAGAGTAGATGGAACATTGGCAGCAGGTAACCCATTGCGTACTTTGGCCGAAGGCGGCAGAAACTCGTATGTGAGCACCAGATTTATTGGATCTGTGAATGGTAATTATACCCCTGTTCAGGGTTTAAATATTAATGGATTGGTATCCTACAATACTTATAATTACGTAAGCTCAACCTTTACCAGTACTATTGACCCTATCTTAAGCTTCACTACAGGAGCGCCAATAAGTGGCACGGGGGTAACTCCAAACCAACTGGATGAGTCCTGGGAAACGAGCAGCAAATTATTAACACAAGCTACAGCCAGTTATGAAAAAACAGTAGGTAAACATTATGCTAAACTATTGGGTGGAGCTTCATACGAACGATATGACGACCGTACCATTGAAGTTGTGCGTAAAAATTTTGTCAATAATGATCTTAACGCTATTAATGCTGGTTCCGCCGATCCTTTAAACACAACAAGTACCGGAAATATTAATGCCAATGCCTTTGAATCGGTATTTGCCAGGTTCAATTATTCTTATAACGACAGGTACCTACTGGAGGCCAGTATACGAGCCGATGGTTCATCACAATTTGCACCGGGGCATCGCTGGGGGTCTTATCCGTCTTTTTCGGCAGCCTGGCGTATATCCCAGGAAGATTTCATGAAAAGTATTACCTGGTTATCCGAATTAAAAATACGCGGTTCATGGGGTAAACTTGGTAACATTAGCAATGTAGGTAATTATGATTTTTATGATGGCTTAAAAACTGGTACGGCCGTAATTTTGGACGAAAGCAAACAAGATGGTGTTTGGCCGGGCAAATTGTATAACCCTACATTATCCTGGGAAAAAGTAACCATGACCAATGTGGGTTTAGACGTGGGCTTGTTTAATAATAAACTGAACCTGCAGGTAGATGCATTTAACAGGATGACCAATGGTATATTATTAACAAATCCATCTTTGCCAGATGAAGCGGGGCTCATTTTTTCAACGGATCCTAACGTAAATACAACACCTTCTGCAAACCTGGCAAAAGTTCAAAATAAAGGATTTGAATTATCCCTGAATTATAATAATCATATAGGCGAGTTTAAATTTTCAGTGGGAGGAAACTTTAGCCGTATATGGAATAAGGTAATTGATCTTGGTGGTTTGGGTGACCAGGTGAACGGATATTATGTTAACCGTGTTGGCACGGCCATTGGTTCGTTTTATATGTGGCAGGCCGACGGTTTATTCGCCACAAACGCCGAAGTTGCACAACATGCCACCCAGTCAACCAGTACCAAAGCGGGTGATATCAAATACGTGGATCAAAACGGAGATGGAAAAATTGACGGAGATGACCGTGTGATTGTTGGCAATGATGTGCCTTACATTACTTACGGAGTTAACCTCACCGCAAACTACAAAAACTTTGATTTTGCTTTATTAGGTCAGGGCGTTTCTGATGTGAAAGTATACCTGGAAGATGAAGCTTCCCAGGCGTTTTTTAACGGGGCAGGAGTAAAAGCCTACGCTTTGGATAGATGGACGACGGCAAACCCTAATCCAAATGCATCATATCCCCGTTTATTAACATCTGCAGATAATACACAAAACTTAAAACAATCAAGTTTTTGGTTGTTTAATGCCGATTATTTCAGGATCAAATCATTAACACTGGGTTACAGCATCCCTAAATCTGTTCTCCAAAAAATACATATACGTGGTTTACGGATCTATGCATCAAGTAATAACCCGTTCACTATCAGGGGCGACAAGAGATTGAAAGATTTTGACCCTGAAGCCGCCTCTCAACGCGCTGCATACCCTCAAATAAAATCATACTCATTTGGCGTAAACCTCACGCTTTAACTCACACTGTTTAATTGAAGTTTTATGAAAAGAATATTATATATATCCATTATATCTTTTACACTCTATACATTAAGTAGTTGTAAAAAATCATCACTTGATCTGCTTCCGCAGGATCAGGTATCAAATTCTACCTTTTGGACATCAGCAAACGATGCCCGTTTAGCGCTCAATGGCTGTTATGCATACCTAAACACTAATAACAATACCGGCACAGGGTATTATTATGCCTATGATGATGGTGGTTCTGATAATGCTTATGCCCAATATCCATGGGAAAGTAATGCTACATCTATTGCAGCCGGAGATATTGATGCTACGCTTGACCAAGGTTATAATAACCGTTATTCGTTTATCCGTAGATATAACTACTTTCTGGATAATGTAGATAAAACACCGATGGATGCGGGTCTTAAAAAACGGTTTATTGCCGAAGCCCGGGTTTTGAGAGCTTTTACCTATTTTGAACTGGCCAGGATATTTGGCCCCGTTCCGTTGCTTAAAAATAGTTACACAGACCCAGCGACTACCGGAGTTACTCCAACGCCTCAGGTAGATGTTATAGCTTTTGTTTTATCAGAACTGCAAAGTGCGGTAACAGACCTGCCTGCAAGTTACGCGGGTGGAATTAATAATGAAACCGGCCGGATCACCTCAGGAGCTACATGGGCTATTATGGCAAGGGTTCAGCTTCAGTTTGGCAAATGGGCCGATGCCGCAGCCAGCGCCCAAAAAGTGATGGGAGCAGGTTACCAACTATTCAGAAAACCGACCATTACGGCCGATGATATGAAGGATGATTACACCAACCTGGTAACTTTTGCTAACGATGATGATAAACAAAAATTTTACAAGGGTCTGGCCAGTTACGAACAGCAATTTTGGGCGGTAAATGAACAAAGCAGTAAAGAAATTATTCTGGCCTCGCAAAATGTAAGCAATTCATCATATGCAAATGGTAACGGACTCCGCACCTTATTTCCACCATCTGATTTGGGTGGATGGAGCTCGATTACGCCAACCCAGGAACTGATCAATGCCTATTGGGACAGGAACGGTAATATGTTTACACCCCCAAGCGCAGCTACACGTGCAACCAATTACAATAACGGGACAGTAAATTTAGCTTATCTTGCCGAATTTAAAAACCGTGATACCAGGTTGTATGCCAGCATATTGTTTCCTACAAGTCCGTGGAATGATTTTACCTCCGGATATAACTTTACCTGGGGAAAAGGGGGCAATAATAATAGCAAAACAGGTTATAATTTCAGGAAACTGGTTGACCCAGCTTACACCGCTGCCGATTGGGACGGGGCACAGGATTTTCCGATCATTCGTTACGCCGAGATACTGTTAACTTATGCCGAAGCCAAGAATGAAGTAAGTGGCCCAGATGCTACCATTTACGCGGCACTTAATGATATCCGCGACCGTGCAGGAATGCCTCCAATAGCACAGGCTACCATCAATACCCAGGATAAATTGCGCCAGGTTATACAGAATGAGCGCCGTATAGAACTGGCGGCCGAAGGGCAACGTTTATTTGATATCAGGCGGTGGAATATTGCACAAAATGTAATGCAGAATATTTATGACATCACTAATAACATTGTACAGGAGCGTAAATGGCAATCAAAATTTGTGTTGATGCCATATCCGCAAAGTGCTCTTGATCATAACGCCAATTTAAAATCGGCACAAACGGCTAAAGGATATTAAAAAAGTATAGATCTTAATAATTTTTAACTTATCACTTACTGCAAAAGCTCCTTGGATGATATCATCCAAGGAGCTTTATTTTATGAGCTGGTTAAAATGTGCCTTTATTCATCAAAGTTAGAACCCTGATTTTTCTCATCTTAAAACAGCGTACGGGCCATTCAAAATTGTCATAATAATTGTCCTTATGATCTCTAAGGATATTGCTGCTTAGTGCCATTTTATTTCTGCCGGTCAAATTTAAAAGCAATACGGAAAAAAGCCAGGTGAGTTATAAAGAATATTTAAATGAAAAATGCCCCGGAAATGAGTCCGGAGCATTTTGCTATTCGAAATTTTGATGAATTACTCTTCTACAGTAGGTGCATCCGGAGCATTTTTTTTAACTGATTCAATGCCATTATCTCGGCTGGCGACACTTTCATACATTTGACTTTTGCCAATCACCTGACCGTTGGATGCTTTCAGATTAAAATAAAACTTCCCATTTTTAGAGTCGGCTCTTTCAAAATGCTTATCATCAGACGCATTCTTTTTAACAGATTCAATACCATTATGCATAGCAGCAGTTGTTGTATATCCTTCGCTTGAAAGAATCACCTGACCATTAGTAGCTAAAAGATTAAAATAATGTTGTCCGTCTTTACCTGTTTTAGTTGCAAATTTTCCCATGGTTGTAGATTTTTGATTTACACGAATATACATTTTTTTGAATAAATGAAATAGTTTGGATAAGGAGTAAGCTTTGTTTTTATAAAAAGAATAATTTGATCAAGTGCTTATATATGTATTTAATTAAAGCATGTTGATATGATTTAACCATAGGTTATAAGTGGCTAAATGTTAGTCGTTTTTTTAATATTAAGACCATTGAGCATTTTTTATAATGGTGACTTTGGCTTTTGAAATAATAAGTGGAAACAACTAATTCTTCATTTATTTTTTTTAGATTTAAATAATCATTATGAACATTTATTGAACTTAAATCTATTAACTATGGAAGAATTCATTCAAGAGGTATCAACAAAAAAACAAGTATTTCGATAAATCAGCAAAGGAAGCATCGAAATCTCCATATCCCATCTGTTAGATAAATTATCCGGGGGATTACAAGAAAGTATTAAATCATCTGTTTACAGAATTTCTTCATCTATTGAGAATGTTTTAATAGTAGAGAAAATAAACTGAGGAGCTGTTTTAAACCTATTAGTATAGTATCAAGTCGAAACTGTTAAACATCTAAACCAAATTTCAATTATTTCGTTACAACTAAATTATTTTAACATGAAAAAATTATTTGTATTATTATTATCAGTATTATTAGTAAGTGCCAATACGTTTGCACAAACAACTGACGCTGCTGTAAAAAAAGCTAAAAAGAAAGCTGCCGATAAAACAGAAAAAGCAGCCGATAAAGCAAAAGCAACAGCCGACGACAAAGCCGATAAAGCTGCTGCAAAGGCAAAAGCCAAGGCCGATGCTAAAGCCGAAAAGGAAGCTGCCAAAGCAAAAGATGCTAAATCCAAAGCCGACGATAAAGTAGCAGCTGCAAAAGACACTAAAGCCAAGGCTGAAGATAAAGCGGATAAAGCCACTGCAAAAGCAAAAGACGCAAAGTCAAAAGCTGATGATAAAGTAGCAGCAGTAAAAGATGCTAAAACAAAAGCTGATGATAAAGCAGAAAAAGCTACTGCAAAAGCAAAAGATGCTAAAGATGATGTAACTGCAGCAGTTAGTACTAAAAAAGCAAAAGCAACCAAAACTGTTACCGAAGCCGCAAATAAATCTGAGGATAAAGCTATTGGTAAAGATGATAAAGGCAGAACTATATATTTAGGCCCAAGAGGCGGTAAGTATACTTTATCTCCAAGTGGCAACAAACAGTATATCAAAAGAACAGAATAATCTTTCTCAGGTTAAAAGATCGATTCTGAAGTCCTGTAAATCAAGATATTTACAGGGCTTTTGTTTTTATATAGATGTAAAAAACCACAAATAATAATATATTTTACCAGTTCGCTCATTTAAAGAGGACTGTGCTTTTGCTGTTTGTGATTTTTAATTAAGTTTAATTTAAGCTAAATTCGTCGTAGATATTATTCATAGATGCTTCACTTAATAGGTTTGCCTATATAAGTAATTTCATTAATTTAATTCTTAGCTAAATATATCAAGTACAAAAATTAACTCATGATAAAAAAAATACCTTCTCTACTTGTTTGTTTAGCGTTTGTAATACCCGTGCAGGCTCAGGAAATAGCACCGTCTGCCTGGCAAAAGTTTCCGGATAGCACTATAGTCAAAATTCACCCTTCTTATAATGATGTGACAGGCGTACATCGCTGGTTATTTGGTACGAACTTTCGTAAAGAATGGGCCATGTCTGTTAAACTACCGGTGATCAGGTTGTCGCAGGTTAACGGAGGTTTAACAACTATAAAACAAGGCGGCGGCATGCAGTCAAAATCATTACGCCTGGAAGATAAAACTGGCAGGGAGTGGGTATTAAGGAGCGTTGAAAAAGTACCTGATAAGTTATTACCGGAAGGTTTACAAGGTACGTTTGCTGTTGATTGGGTAGCTGATGAGTTTAGTGCTCAGCATCCGTATTCAGCCCTTATCGTTCCTCCATTGGCTGCCGCTGCAAAAGTACCTCATGCTAACCCGGTTATTGGTGTGGTTGCGGATGATCCGGCCTTGGGCGAGTATAGTAAAATATTCACCAATATGGTATGCTTACTGGAAGAACGTGAACCTATAGGTGAATCCGACAATACCTTTAAGATGCAGCGTGAGCTAACTAAAAACTATGGTAACCGGCTTGATGGCGAGGCGTTTTTACGGGCACGTATGCTCGATTTATTAATAGGCGATTGGGATAGGCACGAAGACCAATGGCGCTGGGCAGTAACTAAAGATGATAAAGCAAGACATTATGTAGCCGTACCTCGCGACCGTGACCAAGTGTTCCATGTTAACCAGGGCTTATTTCCCTCTATAGCTGCATTGCCCTGGATAGATCCTTTGTTAGGGAATTTTAAGGGTGATCTCTCCGGGGTGAAGTATTCCTTGTTTAAAACAAGGTTTATGAAGCAATTTCCTGATGCACAGATAAGTTATGATGATTGGATGCGTATTGCTAATGAATTTGTTAAAGCCGAAACGGACGAGGTTTTAGAAGCCGGCTTAAAACGGTTACCTAAAGAAACGTATGATTTCCGACACCGGGAACTATTATCCATACTGCAAAAACGCAGGGACGATATACCAGCTGCCATGGCCGAATACTATCGTTTTATAAACAGGATAGTTGACCTGCACACCACCGATAAGGACGAACAAATTACCATTAGCGATGCACCCAACAAGGCTATGCGTGTAACGGTAGAAAGCCTTAACAAAAAAGGCGAGGCTAAAAATAAAATATGGGATATGATCTATCAGCCAGATATAACCAAAGAACTAAGGTTGTACACTGCCGCAGGTAATGATCATATATTGATCAATAATGCTTCGTCGCCAATTAAACTACGTATTATTGATAGCGTTGATGACAAAACTTTCGATGTAAAACAAACCAACAATAGTGTAAAAGTTTATGGGCCAAAAGACAGTACCAGTTTTACGGGTAGTGTAAATCGGGTTAGTAAGCACTGGTCTGCCGATACGCTGAACAACCGGTTTGTCCCTTCTAACCTTTACAATGTTTGGATGCCCCTGGCAACAGCCGCTATTAATGCTGATGATGGCTTCTTATTAGGATTAGGTTTTAAATATAAAGGCGTGGATGGGTTTCGGAAATTACCTTATTCTACTATACAGCAGGTAATGATCACCCATTCGTTTGCTACGGACGCGTTCAGGATCAAGTATAACGGGGAATGGATCCAGGCTATAGGTAAAGCCGATTTTACAATGCAGGCTTACATCCAGGCGCCGGATAATACGATGAACTTTTTTGGGCGTGGTAATGAAACCAAGCTTACCAAATTTCCAGGTTATCGCCGGTTTTATCGTGCCCGTTTCGATACCTATCAGTTAGACCCCGCTTTGCGCTGGCATACAGGTAAAGGAAGTACATTTAGTGCAGGCCCGTCATTACAATTCTATCATATGAACCCCGGGGATAATGCCGGAAAGTTTATTACTCTGCCATCCACCCATATCAATTCTTATGATAGTACTACTTTAATTAAGGACAAAGCGCATGTCGGATTGATTTTAAATTATGTGAGTAACCGCCGTAACAATTATATATTACCATCTGCTGGCTTTTATTTCAACGTAGTTGTTCAGGGTTATACCGGGCTTAACAATTACTCCAAATCATATATGCAGATTAAGCCGGAGTTTACCTATTACCAGAAATTAAATTCAAAGGGTACTATAGTATTATCAGATCGTGTCGGCGGTGGTGTAACCATAGGCGATCCCGCATTTTATCAATCCCTGTTCCTGGGTGGACAGGGGAATTTGCTTGGTTTTCTTCAAAACAGGTTTGCCGGTCAGCAAATGGTATTTAACAATCTTCAGGGTAGGGTAAAGGTGGCTAAGATAGCCAGTTATATATTACCGGGTGAGTTGGGCTTAACCGGATTTTATGATGCAGGTCGGGTTTGGATAAAAGATGAACATTCAACTACCTGGCACCAGGGTGTTGGCGGTGGCTTATACTTTTCGCCTGCCGGCTTAACTATTGTACAGTTGCTTGCCGGGCACTCTAATGAAGGGTGGTATCCATATTTTTCTTTAAATTTCAGAATATAATTTAACCGGGGTACAAAATTGTAAACCATCATTTTTGGAGTTTACATTAGTAAAAATAAGAAAGACCTGTAGTTTATGTTATCATAGATTGCAGGTCTTTTTAATTTGGAAAGTTGTTGTTAATATAAATTTAACATGGATGTTTTGTTATATAAACATGCCCGGGTTTAATTTGCAATCCGATGATGGAAACAGTAAATATGCCCCTATTACATACATTGGATGGATTTGAACGCATATTTAGGGAAAATTACAATCCCTTGTTCAGTTATGTAAAAGCCATGATCAATGATGAGGAACTGGCAAAGGATATCCTTTCCGACCTGTTTCTCAATTTATGGCAGCAAAAGGATAAGTTGCAAATTAATGAGCTGAAACCATATTTATTCCGCGCGGCAAAAAATGGTACTCTAAAGGCCTTGTCATCGCGCTATCAAACATCACAATTGCCCGATGATGCTTTTAATATTCCCGAGAATACCTACAACCCTTTTGAAAAATTTGTTGCCAAACAATCTATCAAAATAGTTGAAGAACTGATCAATAACCTGCCGTCACATCGTAAGGAAATGATCGAACTAAGGTTACTTGGCCTTAAAAATGCCGAAATAGCCCTGGTGCTTGACATTACCGAGAAAAAAGTAGAGTACAACATGCGCGAAGCTATTGAACAGCTTGGGCACGCTGTTCATAATGGGAATTTTGACAAAGCCACTATTGCCGGCGGACTAATGTTGATTAGCATGATACTTACCGCAAACAGCCACATGATTTAATTACTGGTATAATAAAATAGCCCGTAATGAATATTAAAACACCAAAGAGCCGGATCAAGTCTGGCTCTTTGGTGTTTTATCGCATTTAACAAAAAGTTAACAAACTCGTAATTATTTCTTTAGGTGGAAACTGAGTTCCTAATGCTCTTTAAATAAAATTAAAAAGCGTGAACTGGGAAACAATACTAAATTATGTAAATGGTGAATGCCCCCCCGATAAAGCTCAGGAAGTTATAAACTGGGCTGATGAACAAACCGAGTATCGGTATCTGCTTACTTACTTGGAACGCAGAAAACAGCAACTGGAGCAACCTTTAAGGCAAATTGATATTGACGAACAATGGCTGCATCTGCTCGATAGGATTTTTGAGCTATCAAAACCAGGCAATAAAAAAGCCAGTCAAAGGCCATATTGGTACTCAGGGATCGCGGCCAGTTTACTACTGTTCTGCTTTTTAGGCTGGTTTTATGTACAGAAGGCCAAACAGGTAGGTAATAATCTGCAAACACTGCAAAGCGCACAAAATGTAGGCGGCCGACTTACTTTGCCCGATGGTACGCAGGTGTTTATGGCGCCTGATTCAAAGATCAGTTATGCAAACACATTTGGTATCAATAAACGCGAGATCCAGTTAACCGGAGAAGCTTTTTTCAAGGTCAAGCACGATCCACAGAAACCTTTCATTATTCATACACTAAACCATTTAGCGGTAACCGTATTGGGTACATCTTTTAATGTTTATTCGCGTCCCAAGTCAAATATTGAGGTTAAGGTAGCCACTGGCCTGGTAGGTGTAACCGCAAATAGTAAAACCAATTATTTAAAGGCCGGTCAGCAACTTACTTATCAAATAAGTAGTCAGCAAGTGATCATTACGAAAGTAAATACCCACGATGCTGCATCCCTGCAAAATCAAACCTTGTTTTTTAATGATAACAATGCCGATGAGATAGCCGAGAAATTACAGCGCTGGTATAATGTAAAAATCGAAGTACAGCCATCAGCCCGTAAACGGGCCCGTTTCAGTGGCGAAATGAAAGATACCGGTATTAATAATCTTTTACCGGGCTTAAGCTATGCTACCGGCCTCAATTATCGATATAAAAACCCTCACACTATTATAATATTCTGATTAAACATGAAACAACCAAAACGCTCATTTTTTGTCCGGAAAAAGCTGTACTCAATTTTGCTCCTGTTACTTTTCTCAGTAATTGTACAAGCACAGGTAGGCCCATCCGGCCAGTATAATTTTGAAAAGAGGCGCATCAGCGTACAATCTATTATCAATACGCTCAAAGCTAAATATGGCTATAAAGTTTCTTTTGATGCCAATGTAAGTATGAGTAGCATGGTTACGTTGCCCAATGAAAGTTTGCCGTTTGATAGGCTCGCACAAGTATTGCAGCAACAGGCTGGCATCGGTATTAAGAATATCGACGGTAACCTGGTAATCAAAAAGTTGGATATGATTATTGTAAGTGGTACCGTGATATCTACTGAAGATAAATTACCACTTGCAGGCGTTAGTGTAAACGACGAAAATAAAAAACTACTAACCTTTACCAATAATGATGGTAAGTTTTCGGTACTGATTGCCAATGGGGGTTCATTAAATTTTTCGACCGTTGGTTTTGAATCGCAGAGCCAGACTTTTAATAAAGCTATCACAGGGATAACTATTAATTTGAGTAAATCAAATGCTACTTTAAATGAGGTGGTAGTTACTGCTTTGGGTATTAAACGTGATGAAAAAGCGCTTGGTTACGCTGCCACAGTTGTGAAAGGGCAACAGCTTACGGATGCAATTTCCAGTAACTGGAGCGATGCGCTTTCGGGCAAGGTAGCCGGTTTAAACCTGGTTAGGTCAAATTCGGGCCCTACAGGATCAAATAAGATCATATTACGTGGCGAAAATAACCTTACCGGTGATAACGAAGCCCTGATTGTAGTTGACGGCGTGGTGATCAACAACGGAAGCGGGCGGCGTACCGGGATCTCAGGCGAAACGGTTTATGGCACGGGAAGTGACAACATGCCGGCTGATTATGGCAGCAGTATTAATGACCTTAATCCGGAAGATATCGAAAGCGTGTCTGTGCTGAAGGGACCGGGTGCCGCAGCTTTATATGGTCAGCGCGGTGCAAATGGGGCGGTTATTATTACCACTAAATCCGGAAGTGCCAAGAAAAAGGGCTTAGGTATTACCATTAATTCCAACGCTTCTATAGAAAAAATAAATCGCTGGCCCGATCTTCAGTATGAATACGGGCAGGGCCTTGCCGGTGCATCTTATTATTCCTATGGCGCGGGTCCGGATGGTGCAAGTACCAGTGGAACAAGTTCGGCTTACGGCCCGCGGTTTGACGGGCAAATGTTCTACCAGTTTGATCCTATAACCCAAAAACAATCAACCGTCAGAACGCCCTGGGTACCATATAAAAATCAGACACGCGACTTTTTTGATACCGGCCAAACCTTTACCAATTCCGTAAGCATTGATGGGGGAACCGATAAAACCACCGCCCGGTTTTCGGTAACGAATGTAGACAACAAATGGATAGTGCCCAATACCGGTTATGGACGAAATACGGTAGCATTATCTGTAAACTCCAAAATCAATGACAAACTAACCATAAACTCCAAAGTAAACTATCAGAACAAATTCAGTGATAATTTACCCGGTGCAGGTTATGGTAACCAATCGCTCATGTACTGGTACATTTTCTGGCAACCCAGTGCCGATTTGAACTGGCTTAAAAACTATTGGAAAAACGGACAAACCAACCGCGCGATCGAGTATCCGTTCAGCTCATTTCCCGAAAACCCTTATGCGGTTTCCTATGAGTTTATAAACAGATCCAGCCGAAACGCGGTAACCGGGAACGTGCAGGCTACTTACAACATTACCAACGAGCTTAGCCTGCAGTTGAGGACCTCGCTTGATATGAGCTATGAGCAGCGTGCCCAGGAGCGCCCTTATGATGCCGGAACAAAGTTTCCAAAAGGCTCTTACCGCACCCAGAATATTTATTCGCAGGAAGTAAGCGGCGATTTCCTGTTACGGTATAATAAAAAGATAAACAAAGATGTTACCCTAACCGGTACTGCGGGTGGCAGTATGCTCAAAAATACTTATAGGGTAGATGAGGTAAGAGCGGATTCACTGATCAATCCGGGTGTGTACACCATGGCTAATAGTGCCGGTACATTGATAACCATACCCAATGGCAGCAAATACGCGCTAAACAGTTTTTATGGTCTGTTATCAACCAGTTTTAAAAACTATCTGTACCTGGATCTTACCGGCCGCGAAGACTGGAACAGCGTTTTGGCAACACCCAGAAGAAGCGATAAGGCTGGGTTTTTCTACTCTTCGGCAAGTGCCAGCTTTATTTTGTCTGATGCTGTTAAGCTGCCTGAAGCCATCAGTTTTGCTAAGTTCAGAGCATCGGTTTCAAGCGTTGGCAGCGGGGGGCTTATAGCATACACCACCGCATATACTTACCCTTCAGCAGGCAGTACATATCCAGGTGGCATAAAAAATCCTACAACATTGCCTGACGAAAACCTGGAACCATTAAGAACCAACACGGTTGAAATTGGATCGAACGTGCAGTTTTTTAAAAACCGTCTGGGTTTCGACCTGGCATTGTATTCGGGCGTAACCAAAAATCAGATCCTTAACCGGGTTGTTGATGCTTCATCTGGTTATAGCAAACAGGTTCTTAATATCGGTAAGGTTGCTAACCGGGGTATAGAGCTGGCTGTAAACGGGAGTCCGGTATCAAACCCTAAAGGATTTACGTGGATAACTAATTTGACATTCTCTGCCAATCGTAATAAAATAAAAGAGCTGGCAGACAGTGCGGTTGTACTTCAGTCGGGCCCAACCGGTGGTGGTCAGCTGGTAGCCAAGGTGGGCGGTAGTATGGGCGATCTGTATGGCAGAGGTTATCAGCGCTCACCTGATGGCCAGGTTGTTTTTGATGCCAAAACAGGTGTTGCCCTTATTTCACCCGATCTGGTATATCTTGGTAATACCTCCCCCAAATGGAAAATGGGTTTGAACAATGATTTCAAGTATAAACAGTTCCATTTTAGTATTTTATTTGATGCACAATATGGCGCTGTGGCATACTCCCTCACCTCATATAAACTGGCCGAACAAGGCAAAACAACCAATACTTTGCCAGGAAGGTACAATGGTATCATTGGAAACGGCGTGGTACAAAACGCAGACGGAACTTATCGAAAAAACGATGTGGTAGCATTGGATATCGATCAGTACTACCAATCAAATTTTGGAGCCAATAATGCCGAAGGAGCTACGTATAGTACTAATTTCATCAAGCTTAGAGAGGCCAGGTTCGATTATACTTTACCTGCCAGGCTTTCTTCCAGGCTGGGTATACAACGCGCCACGATAGGGGTGTATGGCCGAGATCTGTTCATCTGGACAAAATGGCCGGGCTTTGATCCGGAATTTGGAACGCTTAGCGGCTCTGATATTACGCAGGGTTTTGAAATTGGCCAGTTTCCCTCAACCAGAACAATGGGTGTTAATCTTGTTATCTCACTTTAATTTGCTAAACGATGAAAACAAATATTTATAAAATTATTGGTGTTGTAATGCTGTTTGCTATTATACTACCATCGTGCAAAAAGGATTTTGAAAAAATTAATACCGACCCTAACACCTCGCCCACAGCATCACCAAAACAATTACTGGCACCGGCGTTGGTTAGTGTTTTAACTGCCAATATGCTGCGTTGTCGTACTTATAATAACGAACTGATGCAGGTTACTGTGAATCAGAGTGATTCGGAAGGGCAGGTTTTTAGGTATGACATCAAAAACACCTGGGGCGATTACACCTGGAATAATTGGTATCTGCAATTAACCAACTTTAAGGCTATCCAAACTATAGCCAGCGACTCACTTACATTGGATAAAGGGTATCAGGGTATATCGCTCATTTGCCAGGCCTGGATCTATTCTATGCTTACCGATACCTATGGTGATGTTCCGTATTCACAGTCAATTCAGGGAAAAGTAGGAAATTTAACGCCGGCCTTTGACAAGCAGAAAGACATATACCAGGGTATATTTAAACAACTGGAAGACGCAAACAAATTGCTCAACGGGGCTGTCAATGTAGCAGCATCCAGTGACCCTGTTTTCAATGGAAACACCACACTGTGGCGAAAATTTGGCAATTCATTATATCTGAGGTTATTACTCCGTATCTCGGGTAAAGCAGAGGTTTCTGCTGATTGCATCGCGAAAATTAAAGATATCGTTGACAACAATCCGGGTACATATCCTATCATGGCCAACAATTCGGAATCGGCAGTTTTAAAATGGACTGGCTCTGGTTACTTAACCTCACCATTTATTGCCGGTGTACGGGCGCAGGACTTCACTGCTCCATCTTTATGCTCATTCTTTATTGATAATTTAACCAAATGGGCCGATCCCCGCTTGTTTAAGCTTAGTTGGAGTATAGCTACTTATGGCGGCGGATATGTTGGAGTACCAAGCGGTTATGCCCCGGGTAACGCGCCTGTAAAAAAATCTTACTTTATCTCAACCAGTACAACCGCAACGGTAAAAACACTAATGACCGAACCTTTGATGGGTAATATCATGAATTATGCCGAGTTGCAGTTTATACTTGCCGAAGCAGCTGCCAAAGGCTGGATATCTACACCCGCAAAAACTTATTATGATAACGGTGTTATCAATGCCATTACTTTTTGGCTGCCTACTTTTACTACTCCCGTAGCTGATTATGAAGCTACCGCGGATATAACCTGGGATGATTCTTTACCTCTTGATGATAAGATGGAGATGATACATGTTCAAAAGTATTATACCCTATTCTGGACCGATTTTGAGCAATGGTTTGAATATCGCCGCACTGGTCACCCGGTATTGCCAAAGGGAGCAGGTTTACTAAATGGCGGTATAATGCCGGCCCGTATAGTGTATCCGGTTTATGTACAATCGGCTAATCCAACAAATTATAAAGCAGCTGTAGCCGCTCAAGGTCCCGACCTGCTGAATACACAAGTTTGGTGGCAAAAGCCTTAATTATTTTAAATGACTGATTTATCACGATATAAATTGACAATGAAAAAGATACTTTTTTACCCTTTATTATTGCTTTACTCAGCTGCCATGATGCAGAGTTGTACCAAGGCAAATAATTACCCTGGTGGCGAGCTGGCATCCGTTATAGCAGTAGCCGACATCAGAACCATATATAAAGGGACAGACATTACCCTCGATACCAAAAATATGTTTGGCGCACACCAAATGACCGGTATTGTGATTTCTGATCAATCGGGTGGTAACATGCCTGCCGGTTTGCTGGTTGTTCAAAACAACCGTCGTGCAAAACTACGGGGTATAACTATACCCCTTGGCGCCGCGGCTGCCGGTTATAGCCCCGGCGATTCGGTGGTGATTGATATTGCCGGCGGAGTTTTGAAAAGGCTTAATGGTACTTTGCAGATAGCCGGTATCCAGGCAAATGCCGTTACTAAAATTTCTTCCAATAATGCTATAGCCAGTCAAAAAGTAACAACCAATATTTTGCGGGCCAATCAGGATAATTATGAAAGTACCCTGGTTACCGTTTCTAAGGCCGGTTTTGACCCTCTGCCTACGTCGACAGATACCTATGCCGGCGACAAAATTATAAGCGATGGCAATGGCAAAGTAACTTTACATACCGAGGCTGCGGCTTCATTTGCAGATAAAAACTTACCATTAAGCGCTAATTTCTCCGCGATAGCATTTGGTGCTGATAGTAGTAATACCGTGATACCACAGCTACGTATGCGTACCATTGATGATGCATTTGTTATAGCAACCGATATTGCACCTATGGTAATCAGCGGTTTTTTAACAGACCCAGCCGGTACTGACGCCAATTATGAGTATATACAGCTTTTGGCAACGCGCGACATTGATTTCTCGACAGAGAATTTTACCATTGTGACTACAAATAATGCAGGTGCGTCAACGCCTTCAGGCTACCCGGTTAATGGCTGGGCAACCGGCGATCTGAGAACTTACAAACTTGAGCTTAAATCCGGTACGGTAAAAAAAGGCAGCTATTTTTATGTTGGCGGAACCGGGCAAAAAATAGATGGCTCGGCATCAACGAGTATGAGCTCATCAAACTGGATAGGGGCATTTAATTATTCCACAGCCAATAGCCCTAATTTTAACAGCGATCCGTCATCAGCATTTGGTACCAAAACATCCAATTTATTGGCTAATAGTGGTAATGCTGCGGGTATAGCCGTGTTTGCGGGTACCAATATTACAGCGGCGAGCAAACCTGTGGATGTTATATTTTATGGAACGGGTGGCAGCTTATATGATGCTAATGCCAACGTTGGTTATCGTATTACCAATAACGATTTTTATGATGTCAAGAACCCTGTAACCCAGGCCGATCAGCCATTTAACAGGCAGGGCACCAATACTGCCGCCTGCACGCTCCCGGTATCAGGAAGTTTTGACCAGCTGGGCGGCGAATATAACCCGGTGATAGGTCGATGGACAGTTAGCAGGAGTACCACCAGTTTACCACTATCCAATAGCTCGGTAATTACAGACATTGAAGGCGATAAAGCTACTAAGCTTAAATAGTTAAGTCGCTTCATTTGTGTAAGAGGCTGTATCATAAATCATGATCAGCCTCTTTTTTATATGATCTATCCGGATACTCAATCACGAATTGATGTACAGTTTTTAGTAACTCAATTAACCAAAAGTGGGTTACATGCTTTTTGTCTGCTTAATTTCAATTCATAATTGACATAACACTATGGGTGGTCAATTTAATTTGAGATACAGCCTCTTTTTATGACCACCATTTCAGCGGGAACTCGATCTTATCAACCGAACCCACTATTAGGTCGGGTTTAAAAGCATAATGGCTCAACTGATCTTTGGACGATATCCCGGATAGTACCAGGATAGTTTTGTAACCCATTTGCACGCCGCCTTGTATATCGGTTTCCATAGTATCACCAACTACAGTAGTTTCGGCGGTTTCAAGCCCCAGGAACTTGCGGGCCGACCGCATCATTACCGGGCTTGGTTTACCGGTTACAAATGCCTTACGGCCGGTAGCTTCTTCAATCATGGCGGTAGTGGCGGCTATGCCCAGGTTGTTCCACCCCGGTTTTTTGGGCGATGGGTCGCGGTTGGTGGTGATAAATTTGGCGCCTGCCAGTATCATATCTACCGCGCGCTGAACCATTTCCAGGGTAAAATTGCGGCCCTCGCCCAAAACTACAAACTCCGGGTCGGTATCAACCAGGGTAATGCCGTTTTCGTGCAGGCTGGTCAGCAAACCGCCCTCGCCCAGTACATAGGCGGTACCATTAGGACTTTGATCGCCCAGGAATTTGCCGGTAGCCATAGCGCTGGTATATATGTGTTTAGCTTCAACGGTTATACCCAGTCTTTTCAGTTTGCGTACCACTTCCAGGCTGGTTCGCTGGCTGTTGTTGGTCATAAAGGCAAAGGGGATTCCCTTGGCCAGCAGGTGGTTAATAAATTTATCGGCACCATATATCAGCTCTTCTCCGCTGTATATAACACCGTCCATATCAATGAGCAGTCCTTGTTTCATTTTTTTTTAAGATTATAGGCTGTTGGCTTTTTCCAACAAAGTCAAATGTAATATTAACATGTTTAATGATCGAATAAAAATTAAAGAACATATTTGAGGCCAGGCTTGCTTTCAAAAACTTTTTAAACCTTAAATTTTAACAATTTTTAGCCAGAAACAGCGTGAAAAGGCTTCGTTTTTATGCGTTTAAACTAAACTCTAACGCCATTTTAACACTTTTTAACAAATTTTTGCGGGGTTTTGAAAGGTTTAAAAAGTATTAAATAATTGATATCAAATAAAACATACAAACAGTCGGTTTTTGTACTTTTTTATCCTTTAACAAAACAGCCCGGTTTTCCTTTGATCAGAAAAACCGGGCCGGTGTATGTACAAATATACTGAAATTATTGGTCGGCTTGGTGACAATCTATCGATACATAAAAACTGTGAAATCTTCATTACTATAATCATTTTTTAAAACCACGTGTTGGCATAACTGCCGGCAGTGCTTCATGATCACATCCGGATTATAGGCTGCTAACAAACCATTGGGAATAATATGGCTTAGCAGGTTAAAGGCAAAACCTTTTCTGCAATGCTCATACAAACGGGTAATGGCCTTAAAAATGAAGTCGGGATCTGCGTTATAATAGTTGAGCGATCCGCTGGCCATCACATAATCGGCAACAGGCATATCGTCGGTCATAAAATCGCCCCGGATAAACGCGGTTGCTTCCCAGTCCTGGTAACGGCGTGTGGCTTCGTCAAGCAGTTCCGGTATCTGCTCCATGCCATAATAAACAATATCGGGGTATAAATTGTGCAGGTAGGAGCGGAGATCCCCATGTCCGCAACCTGCATCCAGCAGGGAATGGCCGTTCAGATCGGCCATAGGAGCCAGGGCATCAAAACGGATGATCTGGCTTTCGGTATCGCGCCAGCCCAAAGCCGCGGGACCACGGTTGCCATGCAGGGCGATCATATAGCGGTGGTAACCAAATACGGCAGCAGAATCGGGCGAAATACTCATGGATTTTATTAATTATATCGAAAACTCTTTTTACTTTTACTTAAACATTACCTACCTATGAAGATCACACGCTTTTACCTCACGCTATTACTACCGCTTTGCTTGCTTTTGGGCTGCAGCCCAACCATTTCAACCTTCGATCAAACCGCTTACACACAAGTAACTTCCCTGAAAGTAGATGCCCTTGATTTGATGGATAAAGCTACCGAAAATTATACAGCTCATGAAAGCGAAGTAAAAACGCTTCAGCTTAACATCGATAAAGCCATCGAATACGATAAACACCGTCCGCATAATGAGATCACCACACAAATGTGGACACTCCTGAACGATCCGCAAGGCCATTTATTTGGCGGGTTCCTGGTAAAATGGAAAAAGGATGGGAAATGCAACGCGGCTTACATTGTAGATAAAAAGAAACAGATCAGTAACTCCTTTGACCAGATAGCCGAACTGGAAAGTAAAAAGATAAAACCCGCACAGGTAACCCAATAAATTGAATCATGGCAATAAATTTTAAAAACGTATTGGCTACGCTCAAGCAGGGTATAGCAGACCTGGCTGGAAACAGTCTAAAAGAATTCATCACCGAGGCAACCGCCGATGGACAGGCGATCCTGAACGATCTGAAGGACGACCTGAAAACCTGGACAAAACAGTTAGCCAAAGGCGATATCAGTAAAGATGACTTTAGTGACCTGGTGCTGGGGCAAGCCGATGAAATAAAAATGATAGCCCTGAAACAAGCCGGTTTGGCAGAAGTTGCTGTTGACCAGTTTAAAAGCGATGTTTTTAATTTGATCATTAATACGGTGGTAGGGTTGATACCGTAGTCAAAAACTACGTCATTGCGAGGTACGAAGCAATCTTTAAACTGTACAGGGCGAATACCCGCTCTTGGCCGCGGGAGGGCCAGTCACTTTTGTCGCCACAAAAGTAACCAAAAGGCTGTCACCAGAAATGCTTCTTTGCCGCACATAGCCTTTACCCTGCAAAGCACCCAGAATCACGGGCTGCTAAACCTCATCGCTACTTCGTTCCCTCATTCCCTTACTTCGATGAGGTTTGATAATGCCCCTTGCCGCCACACAACCCAACATATTCTGCCTGTTTTCGCCCGAAGCTGTTCTGCTGACGGGGGAGAAAACACTAAAATATGTCATTGCGAGGAGGGAACGACGAAGCAATCTCGTAGCTATTCCATTCCTATTCGACATGCGAGAAGATTGCTACGCTGCGCTCCAATGACATGGTTTTGATTTGTTATTAAAAGTTTTCCTGACCCTCTTTCCGCCGCAGGCGGAGAGAGGGTCGGCAAGCGAAGCGATGCCGGGGTGAGTCTTCTGCGCTGTTCTATTCACCATCCCTCACCATTCCATTCACAAATACTCAATTGGCCTATGGTCGGTGTTATCACCGCACCATATCGCATACCGTTTTAAAGCATCATATAAAATAAGTCTAAAAAGCGGTACTGTGGTAACGCAGATCATAGGTTGAATTTGAATTAGGGGTTTATATCCGACTAATAATAACAACGCAATTTATATATTGGATAGTTAACTTTAGATACTCACTTTATGTAATGCTATATGGGTAGAAGATTTAAAAGGACAACAGACTTTGATGTTCGATATGAAAAATTTATAGAAACTATGGGATATATTAATGATAAATATAGTCTTTTCTTTGATCGAAAGGAAGATGAAACAGGCAACATGGATTCAATAGAACAACATATTTCTGTTAGTGTTACGGAGGGCATAAACGCAACGGTTAGATTGAGTTTTTACCCTCGTTCATATTTACCAGTAGAAATTAAGAGTGATGCCACAAGAATATTTGCTGACATTTTTAGAACTAAAGCCGATTTGTTCTAATTCATATGACTTCTTTCTTCAAAAGAGGTGAAGCGGTCTACACATCATTCTATTCACAAATACTCAATTTTTATCGATTTTAAGTGCATCTAACTATAGCTTTCTCCCATTTTAAGCCAAAAACACTATGAATTTGATAAAAATGTATACTTTATACATAAATTCTATAGAATTAGTAGTAATTATAAAAACAATTATATACATTTGCCGGAGAGATAAAAAAATACAACGTAAAACAGTTTTAAAAGCTCCAGAAAATGCAACCCGACCCAACCACCAATCCCGGCTTTGCTGCTTATCAAATGCAAACTGCTATTTTCCGTCGTTTTTGTTGTTGCTGTTGATCCTGGCGTTAGAGGATCCATCTTTCTCTGTGATCGTTACCTGCCGGTACTGATCTGATTTCTACAAATTATTCTTATTCAATTTATATACGGCATGACCATCTGTGCACAGCTGGGTTTGCTCTTTTATACCTGCTTTTTAATTACCATATATAAAAAATACTACTATTATGACCCTCAACGACGTTTCCTTGCTGGGAAAAAAGATACTGGTAGGGGTGATCATCACCCTGATTCCCTTTGTGATCATTTTTGGCGGTTTATGGCTCACGCAAAAACTGCTTTCTGATAATCCTAAGTCTGCCCCGGCATCCACAACACCAACTAAATCAACCGCATCATGAAACTGGAAGAAGCCCAAAAAACGCGAATCATTAAAAACGCATTCCTGAGCCTGCTGCTTTATGCACTGCCTTTGGTGCTCATGTTTGCCACATTTTACTTTACCGGGCAGCGCCCATGGGAAAAGAAAAAGCAGGTGCAAAAGACAGCACAGTCAGCCTCAAAAACTAAATCTGAAAATCCTTAAACATAAATACCATGATTGAACTGATAAAAAAAGTAATTGATAACTTGAACGGATATGGTTTTTCCGTTCTGGTGCTGGTACTCGGGGTGCTTGAATTTTCGTTTGGCCTGTATAAAAAACGCTGGACAAAAAACGAGCGCTGGGTGGATATTGCCTGCTTTACCATCCCCAAACTTATTGTTAAACCGGTAATAGCCTATTATGGGTTGAAAGTTTTACCGTTCCTGTTGCCGGGTTTCAAAAATACGTTTGACTGGGTGCCATTTTTCTGGGGCTTTATCATCATTGCGGTGGCTGATGACCTCACCCAGTACTGGTATCACCGCCTGCATCATGAAGTGCCATGGTTGTGGCGTTTTCACCGTACGCACCACTCGGCATCGTATATGGGTATGGCAATGGCCAGCAGGCAAAATGTGATCTATACTTTGTTTTTTTCGCAAACTTATTTAACTACCGCGTTGGTTTACCTGGGCCTGGGTATCCCTGCTATTGTGGTAAAGGGTATCAAAGGCACTATTACAACGCTCGCGCATTCCAGCATCCCATGGGATAAACCTTTTTATCGGTATAAAGTACTGCATCCGCTGGCTTGGGTATTGGAGCGTACCATATCTACCCCGGCAACGCACCATGCGCACCACGCTGCAACAACAGATGACGGCGTAGGCTATTATAAAGGCAACTTTGGCAACATGTTTTTTTTGTGGGATGTGATCTTCGGTACGGCGCATATTTCGCGTCAGTATCCGAAAGCCTATGGCATATCACATTATGAAGGCGACCAATGGTACGCCCAGCTGTTATGGCCTATTTTTAAATCGAAAGTACCGGGAAGCGAGCTGGCTGCCGATGGCCAAATGGTGAGGGAAGATGTGCCTTTGCAGGAGCACCAACTGTATCGTGCAGAAAAACAAGAAAGTGTGGAGCAGGAAATTTCTGAAGAAACATATAACTTACAGCCGGTAAAAGCGTAAGGGGTGCGGGAGGCGTGTTGCCTGGATCGGCGCTCGGGAAGTTAAGTCCCGAACCACACAACCCGAACCTCGAACCTTGACTTTAAAAATATGAATCTTAAAAGAACTTCCCCGGTATTGTTGATGATGATTGCTGGCCTGTTGTTTTTTCCGGCCTGCAAACAAAAGGAAAAAGCTAAAACTGAGGTTAAAGTCGACAGTGTAGCGTCAAGTAAAAAAAAGGCGGTATGCTGCGAGTCGAACATTCCCAGCAGGTTTAAGCCAACTCCTTTAGCGGGAGCGGCGGTGATGGCAGGGCCAGATACCAGTCACAGCGGTATGGTTTGGATCCCGGCGGGTACTTTCAGGATGGGCGCGGATAACAGCCAGGCCGAAAAGGATGAGTATCCGAAACACCAGGTTACTGTTGATGGCTTTTGGATGGATCGTACCGAAGTAACCAACGCGCAGTTTGAAAAGTTTGTAAAGTCCACGGGTTATGTAACCACGGCCGAACAAAAACCTGATTGGAATGTGCTCAAAAAACAATTGCCTCCGGGAACCGAAAAGCCGGCTGATAGTTTGCTGGTAGCTGCCTCACTGGTGTTTGTACCCTCAAAACAACCGGTATCGCTAAGCGATTACAGCCAGTGGTGGACCTGGAAAAAAGGCGCCAACTGGAAACACCCGCATGGGCCGGGAAGTGATATCAAGGGAAAAGGGACTTACCCGGTAACGCAGGTATCGTACGATGACGCGATAGCCTATTGCAAATGGGCCGGTAAACGTTTGCCAACCGAAGCAGAATGGGAACATGCCGCCAGGGGAGGGTTGAAGGATAACATATATCCCTGGGGCAACGAAAAAGTAACCGACGGCAAGCCAAAGGCGAATATATGGGAGGGGGACTTCCCTTACCGAAACACCCAGCGCGACAAGTTTTATTATACCGCGCCGGTAAGCTCATTCGCTCCAAACGGCTATGGTTTGTACGATGTGGCCGGGAATGTTTGGGAATGGTGTGCCGACTTGTATGATTACCGGTATTACAGCACCATCAACAAACCCGAAGGTGTTAAAAACCCAAAAGGGCCATCAAAATCATATGATCCGGATGAGCCTTACGCGGTAAAGCGGGTGGTAAGAGGCGGTTCGTTTTTGTGTAACGACAGCTATTGCTCGGGCTTCCGGGTATCCCGGAGAATGAAAACCACCGAAGACAGCGGTATGGAACACCTGGGTTTCAGATGCGTGAAGAACTAAAGATAGTATGGTGCACAGGCGACTCACCCAGTCTACGCTTCGCTGGACCACCTTCTCTGCGGCCTTGCCGCAAAGAGGGTAAAAAAAGTAAAGCCCCTCTATGCGCGAAGCGGAGAGAGGGGTGACAAGCGCAGCAATGTCGAGGTGAGTCGATAGTGTCTAATTTTCGTGTTGCGCATGCTAATCTCGCGGTAGCTGGAAATTAAATAGTGAATAAAACGAAGGCTGGTGCGAATCCCCTCCTGAGAGGGGTGGAGGGGTGTGTTTGTACAAGCGAAATATGAACGCATAAAACACACCGCGTTGTTCGAAGTCTCAGACTTCGAACCATTGTGCCTGTAGTCTTCAGACTACAAGAAAACATTAGACCAGCCAACTGTAGTTTTAAACTACAGGCATAGTCGTCCGAAGTCAGAGACTTCGGACAGCGAAGTGCGTGAAGAATTAGATAAGAGATACCTCTGCAAGGAGGTGTCATGCTGAGCCCCGTCGAAGCATGGTGGGTGGGCCTCTGCGCTCTACCCTTCGACGGAGCTCAGGGTGACAGCCTCTCTTGGAATAGTTAAAGAGGGGAATTAATACAACAGTAAGAACAAACAAACGATCAATATGAAAAAAAAATAACAAAACCGGCTCTATAAATAAGGGAAAAGCGATCGCTTTTCCCCTCCAGAATTAAAACAACGAAACAGGGATCGATTGGCGTTGAGCCTGTTTCAATGGTGTCATTTTAAACTATTCAAATTTATGCAAAATATTGCAAAAGTTGGGCAGGGCCTTCTATTGCCTCAAGTCTGGCTTATTCACCTGGTCACGGCAACGGCCGTCCATCTTTACTACCGCTATAAAGGTAGCAGGCTCGTACTAAAAGCCTCCATATCGTCCAGTTTATTCACCAACTTAAACTACCAGGCGATATGAAAAAACTTTTATTCATCCCCATATTAGCTCTGTTGCTTCCCGTTATTGTTTTTGCCCAGCAAACACAGCCCATTATCAATTCAAAACTGGTGGGCAGGGTGTTGGATGGTTCCACCAAAGAACCATTGCCCGGCGCGGTAGTACGTATTGAAGGCACAACGCACGTAGTATCTACAGATGTAGAAGGAAAATTTAGTTTTGTTACCGGTCAGAAGTTTCCATATAAGCTTATTATCACCTTTATAGGTTACGAAACACAGTCATACATCGCCAACGGGAGTCCCGTAGAGATATTGATGAAAGACGCGCAAAGCCAGCTGAACCAGGTAGTGGTTGTTGGCTACGGATCACAAAAACGTAAAGACATTACAGGTTCTGTAGCATCGGTGCCGCAACTGGCGCTCAAACAGCCCATTCCCTCGTTAGACAGGGCGTTGCAGGGCACTATATCGGGTATACAGGTAACCCAGGCCACCGGGCAACCCGGTGCAGGCGTTACCGTACAGATACGTGGAGTAAACTCCATTAACGCAGTGGCTGAGCCCTTGTATATCATTGATGGTTTCCCTACCTCAAACAGTAATTCGTTAACGGATGCCGGCGTGACCAATGGTCCTAAGATCAATCCGCTGGCTTCGCTAAGTACCTCTGATATCGAAAATATCGAGGTGCTGAAAGATGCTTCGGCTACGGCTATCTACGGAACACGGGGCGCTAACGGTGTTATTATTATCACCACAAAAAAAGGTAAATCGGGTGTGTCATCTATCAACTACGATGGTAGCTATGGCTGGCAAAATGTGATCAAAACCCTGCCCTTGCTTAACTCCGACCAATGGGGCGCCTTGCGTAACGACGCGCTGGTTAACTCAGGTAAAACCCCGCAAACCGCAGCCCAGTTGAATCCCTTTAACGTAAATACCGATTGGCAAAATGCAGCCTTTAGGGAAGGGAATACACAAAATCATAACCTGTCTATCCTTTCGGGGACAGACCGTACCCGCCTTGCTTTCTCGGGCAATTACATGAAGCAGGATGGGATACTGCAAAATACCAATTTTGAACGTTTTGCCGGTCGTGTAAATGTAGAGCATGATTATAACGACAGGTTCAAAATATCATCCTATATCACCGGCAGCCGTATCAGCGCGCAGGTGGCGCCGGCCGGTGTTGTACCGGCGATATTACTGATGACGCCAACCACCCCGATATATAACCCGGATGGAACCTTCTTTATGAAAAATATATTTGAGGGTAGTTATGGTAACCCCATCAATACGCTGTATAATCAAACCAATACCACTACTACCAGCAGGGTTTTGGGTAATATCGCGGGTGATTATAAGATCACACCAGATCTGACCGCCCGTGTTTTGGCAGGCGTCGACCTGATCGACAACAAACAAAACCGTTATTTACCATCCACCGTTTATGAAGGCCAGGGTTATTCGGGTATCGGTGAAGTGGGTACGTTGAACTCCTTTAACTGGCTGAATGAAAACACGCTGACCTATACCAAAAAACTGGGCAGGAGTAACCTGAATGTACTGGCAGGTTTTACCCAGCAAAAGTTTAAAGCCGAGGGCGCCATTACCGGTTCATCGGGTTTCGTAAGCGATTACGATACATATAACAACCTGGGTTCGGGCAGTATTACATCCATTTCGGCTGGTGGTTTTGCTATCGCGCCGTCGTCATCAACCAACACCTGGGCATTAAAATCATACCTGGCCCGTGTTAATTATGGCTTCGACAGCAAATACCTGTTAACGCTGACCTTGCGTGCCGATGGTTCATCCAAATTTGCACCAGGACATCAGTGGGCATCATTCCCCTCAGCGGCTATCGCCTGGAATGCTTCGAGCGAAAATTTCCTGAAAAATGTAGAGCAGATCAGTCAACTTAAATTCAGGCTGAGCGCCGGGCAAACCGGTAACAGCGATATCCCGGCATACCAGTCGTACTCGCAGTTGGGTTATTACCGATATAACTTTGGTAACACCACCGTGGCCGGCTTTGCCCCTAACAGTTTGGCCAACCCAAATCTTACCTGGGAAAAAACAACCCAATATGATTTTGGCTTCGACCTGGGTTTGCTGAAAGACAGGATCACACTTACCGCCGATATCTACTACAAAAAAACAACCAACCTGCTGCTGTACCTGCCCTTGCCGGCTACCAGCGGACTTACCATTATTACCAATACCGCCATTACCAATCCGCAGCAATATGAAAACGTGGGTTCGGTACAAAATAAGGGCTTTGAGCTGAGCCTGAACTCGCATAACCTGGCCGGTTCATTTGTGTGGAACACCAGCCTGGTATTCGCGGTGAACCGTAATAAGGTGTTGAGCCTGGGTGGCAATGGAGTAAACCAGTTTATCCCGGATTCGTCCCTGCCTTCCATCTTAAAAGTAGGTCAGCCTATTGGTTCATTTATCGGGTATAAAACCAACGGACTGATCCAGGCGGGCAGCCCGGCGCTTACCCCGGCTGCCAATACTTCGCCGGGCGGACAAGCTTATGTAGATATCAATGGAGATGGCAAGATCACGCAATCAGCTGATAGGGTGATCCTGGGTAACGCGCAGCCTAAGTTTACAGGCGGCCTTACCAATACCTTCTCGTATAAAGGTATCGACCTGAGTGTCTTCCTGCAAGGTTCGTACGGTAACAAGATCTACAATCAGCAACGCAACGTGCTGGAACTGGGCACGGGCTATACCAATGCCAGCGCCACTTTATTGAACCGCTGGACACCAACCAATACCAATACCGATGTACATAGCGCTTTCCAGGACCCAGCACCAACCATTTCCGACAGGTTTATCGAAAACGGATCGTATCTGCGCTTAAAAAGCCTGAGTTTGGGCTATACCATCCCAACATCGGTGGTATCCAAATCGCCTATTAAAAAGATCAGGATCTATATAACCGCGCAAAATCTGGCCACCTGGACCAAGTATACCGGGTATGATCCGGAGGTAAGCAGTAACGAACAGTCGGCTATTACATCGGGTGTCGATAACGGGGCTTACCCCAACAGTAAATCCATTATTGCCGGGTTAGGTATCACCTTATAATATGATCAACATGAAACTCCATAATATCAAATATCTTATTATACTGCTTAGCTTTGGCGCCACATCCTGCGCCAAACTGAATGAAGATCCGCGATCATTCATTCCGGCAAGCCAGTTCTATAAAACACAGGCCGACGCGGTAGCCGCGGTTACGGCTGCATACTCACTGCTAAATGCAGGTTCCAACTCCATACAAACGCCATACAACACCCTGTTCAATACAGGCATGAACTTTATGGCCGACGACGAAGGACCCGGTCCTGGCGCTACCAATGCAGATGTGCGTTCACAGGCAGTGCTGGGACATTCATCAGCAGGTTTACGGATCCTGCAGATCTGGCAGCAGCATTACGCGGCTATCAAAAAAGCCAACATTGCTATTGATACCATACCGCATATCCAGTTTGATGCTACCCTGAACAAAAGACTGGTGGCCGAGGCTAAATTTTTACGTGCCTTGTTTTACTTTAACCTGGTACGTTTATATGGCGATGTGCCGCTGGTGCTGCATGATCAAACTTCTATTAATTTGTCAGATCTGCAAGTTCCCAGAACAGCTGCCGCGACGGTTTACAAACAAATAGAAACCGACCTGACAGCTGCCGCGGTCGATCTGCCAAACGCCTATACCGGTGCGGATGTTGGCAGGGCAACGGCTGGTGCAGCTAATGCGTTACTGGCCAAAGTTTACCTGACCGAACGTCAATGGGCCAAAGCGGTAACCCAGGCCGAAGTTGTGATCAATGGTCCATACGGGTATGATCTGTTCACCAATTATGCGGATGTGTTTTTGCCGGCTTCCAAAAATGGTAAGGAGCATATCTTCTCGGCCCAATTCAAAGCCAATTCACAGGGACAGGGGAACAACCAGGCGCCACGATCGATTCTCAACGCTATACCTGGTATGGTAAGCAGCTATGCCGATCAGGTTGTGTTTTATTCAGTGCCTGACGCCACTAAACCAAGTGGGACAGACAAATTCTTCAGCATTTATAAATTGTATCCTGCCAATGATAAAAGAAAACGTGTAAGTTTTGTTACCCGTTTCCAGAGCCCGAGCACTAATCTTTGGTATGGCAAGCTGAATGATAACAGCATTCCGGGCGATTCTACACCGTTTTTTAATAAGTATTATGATCCCAATGTGGTTGCCAACGAAGCCGAGTCAGGTGCCAATGTGCCTATCATCCGGTTTTCGGAAGTATTGCTGATCCATGCTGAGGCCGAAAATGAACTGAACGGTCCAACAACAAAAGCATATGCCTCGGTTAACAGGGTGCGTAAACGTGCCGGACTGGATGATCTATCGGGCCTTACACAGGCTCAGTTCCGTGACGCGGTTTACCTGGAGCGCCGCCTGGAGTTTGTGTTCGAGTACCAGCGCTGGTTCGATCTGATCCGTGAACGAGATGCTAATGGCAACGGTATACTGGAAGCCAGCTTACTTAAAGTGGGTAAAACCAATGTGACTAAAGGAGTGGCTGGCAAATTTTACCTGTTCCCGATACCGCAGCAGGAAATTGATAACAGTAATGGCAAGCTTACACAAAACCCGGGCTGGCAGTAAGCCTCAGCCTCACCCAACCCTCTCCAAAGGAGAGGGCTAAAATGTGCTTAGTAAAGTCCTCTCCTTTGGAGAGGATTTAGGTGAGGCTTTTAATAGTTAAACGATTAAATATCAATACTTTGAAAAAAAATATTCATCATTTTCTTAATATTCATCGGAGGATTAACCGCGGTTTTTGGGCAAACGCCAGCAACTGACCAGGGTTCGCACACGATTGATCCAAGGGTAAGCGCGGCTGTATTCCAGGTGCTTGATGAGTATATGGCCACTTTTAATGCCAAAAATCTGGCTGGTTGGGAGCGTACTTATCAGTTTCCGCACTACAGGTTAGCCAGTGGTAAAATGTCGGTACTGGAGAAAGCTGGTTTGCGCGACCCTGCTAAAGTATTTGGCGAACTGCAAAAGACCGGCTGGGATCATAGTCAATGGGATCATCGCAACATTATTCAGGCCTCGGCAAATAAGGTGCATGTGGATACGGAGTTTTCACGCTATAGGGCCGATGGCAGTTTGATTGGTCATTTCGAGTCGCTGTATATCCTCACCAAAGAAGATGGCCGTTGGGGTATCAAGTTCAGGTCAAGTTATGCAGAATGAGTTAATGAATATGAAAAAGATAGAATTCCCAAAAGGATGTCATGCTGAGGCCGTCGAAGCATGGTGGGTAGGCCTCTGCGCGCGATCCTTCGACGGGCTCAAGGTGACAGCCTCCTTTTGTATGTATTTAATTGATAACATGAAAAAATATATATGAAAAAGTTAATCATCATCACCCTGCTTTTTTTTGCAAGCACCGTTTTACGGGCACAGCAAGCAGCTTATGTACAGACTCACTCAGGTAAAATCACGGTAACACCGGCGATTGAAAAAAAACTGCTTGACGATGTAGCGCAAGGTAAAGCATACCTGGTAGATGTGCGTACGCCCGAAGAGTACAACCAGAAGCATCTGAAATACGCGGCAAATATGAATATCAGATCGGCTGATTTTGCCGATCAGATCAAGAAGCTGGATAAAAGCAAACAAGTATACCTGTATTGCCATTCTGGTAACCGGAGTGGCCGAGCCGCTGATTCGCTGCAAACATTGGGCTATCATTTAAGCTGTAACATTGGCGCGCTTGACAGTTTAACCAAAGCAGGTTTCCCGGTACAATAGTTAATAGCTAAACTAAATGATATAACATTGAAATCAGAATCAAACAAAGCGTTGGCTGTGTGCGGTTCCCCTCTTGAGAGGGGGGAGGGGTGTGTTCTTGTACGATTGACACACCCCAGCCAGCACACTATTCATCGCGCCCCTCTCAAGAGGGGAACTATCTATTCGCTAACATCTAAAATAAAATCATATCATGATACATTTAAAAGTACTCAGCTCAAAGCCACCTCGCTATTTTAAATCGGGCGGTGGTAAAATGTGGCCTGTTGCCTTGCTTATCGGTATACTCGGTTTGCAAAGTGTAAAGGCTCAAAATAGTCAGCCATTTGGCGGCACGGTAGGGAAAACGCTTAATGATTCAAAGGAGTGGTGGCCCGAGCCTCATAAAGCGCCTGCCGGTGCGCCAAACGTATTATGGATCATATTGGATGATGTGGGTTTTGGCGCTGCAAGCACCTTTGGCGGTATCATCAAAACACCCAATTTTGATACGCTGGCCAACAATGGACTGCGTTACACCAATTTCCACACGGCTGGTATATGCGCGCCCACACGTTCGGCCTTGCTTACCGGGCGTAATCATCATTATGTGCACGAGGGCGGATTTTCGCATGTAGTTTTATCAGCCGGTTTTCCTGGGTATGATGGCCGCATCCCATCAGATAAAGGAACGGTTGCCGAAATACTGCGCGAGAACGGTTACAACACCTTCGCCGTAGGCAAATATGGTTTAACGCCAGATGAGGACGCTACCGATGCCGGTCCGTTTGATCGCTGGCCAACGGGTAAAGGTTTTGATCATTTCTTCGGATTTCTGGGTTCGGCGACGGATCAGTACAAGCCCGATCTGGTAGAAGATAACGCCCACGCGACTCCTGATGGCCGTCACCTGAACGAGCAGATCACCGATAAAGCCATTTTTTACCTTACACGTCAGCATAAAGCAGCGCCCGATAAACCTTTCTTCCTGTATTATTCGCCGGGAGCAACCCACTCGCCACACCAGGTAGCCAGGGAATGGAGCGATCTGTACAAAGGTCAGTTTGATTCTGGTTGGGATGATTTTCGCGAAAAAGTGATCGCCCGTCAGAAAAAACTGGGCATTATACCGGCTTACGCTAAATTACCCGAACGCAATACCCGTATCCCCGCATGGAAATCTCTTCCACCGGCAGAGCAAAAACTCTACGCCCGTTTTATGGAGGTGTATGCCGGTTACCTCACTTATACCGATCATGAGGTTGGCCGTTTATTAGGTTATCTGAAGCAAAGCGGTCAGCTCGATAATACCCTGGTATTTGTCATTATCGGCGATAATGGCGCCAGTAAAGAGGGTACCCTGCATGGGGAGATCAACCCCAAAAAGAATTCGGCCAAATTGCTTGCCGAGGCTCCTTACCTAAAAACAAACATCGAGGATATTGATGATATCGGTACGCCGCAAGCTTCAACTAATTACCCGCTGGGCTGGGCACAGGCAGCCAATACACCGTTTAAATACTGGAAACAGGATGCCAATTCCGAAGGTGGCACCCGCAACCCGCTTATTGTTTACTATCCAAAAGGTATTAAAGACAAGGGAACCATCCGCACGCAGTACGGTCACGTGATCGATGTATTACCAACCACATTAGAATATACCGGTATTAAACTGCCCGAGTATATCAGGGGGATTAAACAGGATACGCTGCAAGGCACATCGCTGGTTTATTCCTTTGATCACCCGGAAGCAGCAAACCGGCACAAATTACAGCATTACTACATATTTGGCTCACGCTCCATTTATAGCGATGGCTGGAAAGCCGAGGCAGCGCACCATCCGGATTATGTGGAACTGAACGACTTTACCGTCGGCAAAAACGTTCCCGATATCAGCTTTGATGATGATGTATGGGAACTGTACAACCTGAACGATGACTTTAATGAGCGCATTGACTTGGCTAAAAAATATCCTGAAAAATTAAAAGAGCTGAAAGCGGTATTCGAGGAGCAGGCCCAAAAGAATAACCTGTATCCGTTTATTGATTGGTACGATGTTTACCACCGGAGGATACATCAGAATTATAAGAAATAATTGAGGGGGAGCAAGGATTTTTGGAACAAAGAGCAAGGATCCTTTGGAGCAAGGATAAATAGATAAAAGAACAAGGACAAAACAAAAAACGCGTCATTGCGAGGTACGAAGCAATCTCTATGCTTTACAGAGCAAGTATGCAAAGTTAGTCTGCTTACGTAGAGATTGCTTCGTACCTCGCAATGACGTTAAATAGTAAAATTTCCCACCCTCTTTCCGCCGAAGGCGAAGAGAGGGTCAACGAGCGTAGCGATGTTGGGGTGAGTCGACTTAACAGAAATCAATATTAAACCTATCCATATGAAACAAGATCATAAAAAAACGTTCGTGGCAATAATAATTGCCCTGGGTTTTGCGCTGCCGGCCGTAGCGCAATATGGACCTGTAGCTCCGGCCAATATACCGCCATCAACTCCATCAACCTACAAAGGGGTGGTGGGCAAAACCCTGGCCGAATCAAAAGAATGGTGGCCTAAACCGCTTAAAGCGCCTAAAGAGGCACCAAATGTTGTCTGGATATTGCTGGACGATGTAGGTTTTGGCGCTTCTGCTACGTTTGGCGGATTGATCAATACGCCAAATTTTGATACGTTGGCCAACAATGGCTTGCGTTATACCAATTTCCATACGGCGGGCATCTGCGCGCCAACACGGTCGTCATTGTTAACAGGGCGTAACCACCATTATGTGCATGTGGGTAATTTTTCGCATGCTTCAACGGCGGCTGGTTTTCCTGGTTATGATGGGCGGATCCCGGCCGATAAAGGTACCATTGCCGAAAACCTGCGCGAAAACGGATACAGCACCTTTGCGGTAGGTAAGTGGGGCGTAACACCCGATGAAGATACTACCGCCGTTGGTCCGTTCGATCGCTGGCCTACCGGTAAGGGTTTTGATCACCACATCGGTTTCCTGGAATCGGCAACCGATCAGTATAATCCGCCGCATTTGGTGGAGGACAATTTCCATATCAAACCGGATGGCCGCAACCTGAACGAGGTGATCACAGATAAGGCTATCGCTTATATTGATGCCGCACACAAGGCCGCACCAGATAGGCCGTTCTTTCTGTATTATGCGCCGGGTGCCACCCATGCTCCACACCAGGTAAGCAAGGAATGGAGCGACCTGTACAAAGGTAAATTTGACGAGGGCTGGGATGTATACCGTGAAAAGGTTTTTGAAAATCAGAAAAAGGCCGGCTATATCCCTGCTTATGCCAAATTGCCCGAACGCAACGAGCGCATACAAGCCTGGAAAAGCCTGCCACCGGCCCAACAAAAACTATATGCACGTTTTATGGAAGTGTACGCGGGATACCTTACCTATATCGATCACCAGGTAGGCAGGGTGATCAGTTATCTTAAAGCATCCGGTCAGTTTGATAACACGCTGGTGTTTGTGATGATAGGAGATAACGGCGCCAGCAAAGAAGGGACTTTCCATGGGGTCATCAATCCAAAGAACTCGGCACTAACCACGCCAGAGGCCGATTATATCAAAAAGAATGAGAGTGATTACGAATCCATCGGTACGCCGGAGGCATCAACTAACTACCCGCTGGGTTGGGCGCAGGCAGCCAATACGCCCTTTAAATATTGGAAATCTGATGCCGACGCCGAAGGTGGTACGCATAACCCGCTGATCGTGTACTACCCAAAATTGATCAAAGAAAAAGGCGGCACCCGCACGCAATACGGCCATGTTTCGGATATATTCCCCACCACTATTGAAGCCGCAGGTTTAAAATTGCCAGAGTATATCAAAGGTATTAAGCAGGATACGCTGCAGGGCAAATCATTGTTCAGCTCATTTAATAACGCGCAGGCGCCATCGCTGCATACCAAGCAGTATTATTACATCTTTACTTCCCGCTCCATTTATAAAGATGGCTGGAAGGCCGAAGCAGCGCATCGCCCGGATAATATCGATCTGCTCAATTTTCCGCAGGGAAAAACCATTCCGGAGCGGAATTACGACAAGGACGTATGGAAACTGTATAACCTGAATGAGGATTTTAACGAACGCATTGACCTGGCTAAAAAGTACCCTGAAAAATTGAAAGAACTGAAAGATCTGTTTGATGCCGAAGCTAAAAAGAACAATATCTACCCCTTTATTGACCGCGATGACATCAACAATAAAAGGATCCATCATTTGGAAAATAACGAATAAGGTGGTGAGTGGTGAGTGGGGAGTAGTGAATGGTGAGTGGTCAGTTTGAGTTTTATTGCTTGCTTACAGAGTTAAGAAGTTTTCAAAACTTCTTAACTCTGGCTATCCGCCTTCATTAATGTCTTGATACATGATACTAATTACTTGATACTAAATAGATACTAAACTAAAAAAACATGAAAAAATTAAAAAGCTTTTTGCTGGCGGTAATAGTTGCCGCCACCGGTATTGCCAACGTGCAAGCCCAAACCGATAAACCACTGTTATCGTTAGAGGCTTTTGCTGCCAAACTGAAGCAATCTAAAGATGCGCAGATACTGGATGCCCGCTCAGGCGAAGAATTTACACAAAACCACATCAAAGGCGCTATTAATGTAGATGCGAAAGCAGCCGACTATCAGCAGCGACTGAATGACCTTTCCAAAGACAAACCAACCTTTGTATACTCCATTGCCAATGGCCGCAGTAAGGTTTTATCCAATGAATTGCGCGCAAAAGGATTTAAGGATGTAGAAGAGCTTCCGGGCGGTTTAGCCAACTGGATTGGTTCAGGTTTTCCTATTGTTTCGACCACTAAAAAAGGTGTTTCTTTAACCAAGGCACAGTTTACCGAGCTCACCGGTTCATCGCAGCTGGTACTGGTTGATTTTGGCTCAAGATATTGCGGCGCCTGCAAAAAACTGGTGCCCGTACTGGATTCGCTGAAAGCAAAAACAGGCTTTACGCCAAAAATCATTAGTATTGAAGTATATGACAATACCGCTTTGGCAAAGGAGCTTAAAGTAAACGTATTGCCAACCCTGGTACTGTATCAAAACAAAAAAGAGGTTTGGAAAAAGCAGGGATTTTCGTCGGTTGCCCAGGTTGAGGCTGTGGTGAATCAAACGAAAACTGGTTTAGCCAGTGTGAAATAGTTTGCTAAACGACTCACCCGCCCGTTGCTTCACTCGGGCACCCTCTCTTCGCCTACGGCGGAAAGAGGGATTTTTTAATAAAAGTTGTCATTCTGAACGGAGTGAAGAATCTAATCGGCGGTTTTGTATATAACCTAATAGATTCTTCACTCCGTTCAGAATGACAAAATAAAGAGATTAGTGTTCCTACACTCTTTCCGCCGCAGGCGAAGAGAGGGTCGACAAGCAAAGCGATGTCGGGGTGAGTCCTCGCCAGTTTGCAATTTTGAGTTTATATATACCACCATGTTAAAACGTTTACCATTCCTCATTTTATACCTGTGTTATGCAGGAATTTCCTTCGCGCAAAAGCTACCCTCCAAGCCCAATATCGTCATCATTTTAGCTGATGATATGGGTTTTGCAGATCTGGGTTGTTTTGGTTCGGAGATCCATACACCCAACATTGACAGATTGGCCCGCGAGGGCTTAAAAATGACCCAGTTTTATAACGCTGGCCGGTGCTGCCCTTCGCGTACCTCTTTATTGACCGGTTTATATCCGCACCAGGCCGGCGTAGGCGATATGGTAAAATATAAAGGCTCGCCGGCTTATCAAGGCTATCTGAACGATCATTGCGCGACCATTGCCGAATTGCTTAAAAGCCAGGCTGGTTATAATACCATCGTATCGGGCAAGTGGCATGTAGGTTTGCAGCCATCAGCATTGGCTTTTAACCGGGGATTCGACAAATCGTTCACCATGCTCAATAATGGCAGCAGCTACTTTAATTCGGCCCCGCTATATAACGATGGCAGCAAGATCACCTTTATGCTAAACGACCGGGAGATCACAAGGAACGATACTTCTAAATATCTCACCCAGGCTATTACCGATTTCGCTAAACAATCCTTGGAAGAGATCAAAGGTAATAAGGCTCCATTCTTTTTATATGTGGCCTACAACGCCCCACACTGGCCAATCCAGGCATTGCCGCAGGACATTGCCCGTTACAAAGGCAAATACCTCAAAGGATGGGATAAGCTGCGCAAACAGCGTTATGAAAAGTTGGTAGCCAGTGGTATTATCAAAAAGTACTGGAAACTATCAACCCGTGACAGCCGCGTACCCGACTGGGATTCACTATCGCCCGAAGAAAAAGATAAATGGGATACCCGCATGGCCATTTACGCGGCAATGATAGATAGGATGGACGCCGGTGTGGGCGAGATCATGAACAAGCTGAAACAACTGGGGAAAGATAAAAACACCATCGTGCTTTTTGCATCAGACAATGGTGGCAGTGCTGATGAAGTAAAAACTCTGGCTACCGTGATTCAAAAGAACGGTACGCCTGGTTCAGTAAATTCTATCGACAGTTACGAAATCCCCTGGGCTAATGTGAGCAATACACCTTTCCGACTATTTAAAAGAAATACGCATGAAGGCGGCATTGCCACACCGTTTATTGCCTGGTATCCGGGTGTTATCAAAGCGGGCAGTACCAATACGCAGCCTGCCCATTTTATCGATGTTATGCCTACCTGTCTTGATCTGGCGGGTGTTAACTATCCGCAGGAATTTAAGAACAGGCAGTTGACACCGCTGGAAGGATTCAGCCTGAAAAACGTATTGCTCAACAAACCCTGGAATGGACACGACGCTATTTTTTGGGAGCACGAAGGCAGCAGGGCTATCCGAAAAGGGAACTGGAAACTGGTTGCCGAAATTGACCAGCCCTGGGAATTATATGATCTTGACACCGATCGCTCCGAAACCAACAATCTCGCGGCCAAATATCCTGCTAAAGTAAAAGCCCTCGAAGCCGAATACCTGCAATGGGCGCAAAAAGTTGGTGTGGTTGACTGGAACAAGATCAAATCATTGTAACAAAAATAATAAAGTAACCGCTTGTAAAGTAAAACGGCAATCGGTTACTTTGGATAAATTACAAAAACCTGTATGCAACCTTTTCCGGGCAAATTATCTGCTAAGCTGATATGGCTTATATTATTTTTTACTACACTGAATGTCAAAGCTCAGCAACGGCCAAATATTATTTTTGTCCTGGCGGATGACATGGGTTACTCCGACTTAAGCTGTTATGGGAACCCGGTTATCAAAACACCTTTCCTGGATAAAATGGCTCAAAAAGGGGTACGTGAAACTAATTATGTGGTATCAAGTCCAAGCTGTACGCCATCACGGGCGTCACTGTTAACCGGTCGTTATGCATCGCGGATGAACCTGCCTTATCCTATACCTCCGGGATCAGAGTTGGGCTTACCGGATCAGGAAGTAACCATTGCCGAAATGCTGAAGGCTGTTGGGTATAAAACCGCGATGATAGGCAAATGGCACCTGGGCGATCATAAGCCATACAACCACCCCATGGCACAAGGTTTCGATTCTTATTATGGTCTTTTATATAGTCACGATTATCGTGCGCCTTATGTGAAGACCGATACTACACTTAAAATATTCAGGGGACATAAGCCAGAGGTGATCAAACCTGCCGATTCATCCCTCATTGATCTGTATAAGAACGAAGCGATCAGATATATTAAAGAACAAAAGAAAGGCAAGCCATTTTTCCTGTATCTGGCGCATAATGTACCGCATTTGCCGGTAGCCTTTGCCTCGTCGCAAAAAAATAAAGGTCGCTCCGATGGCGGTCATTTGGGTGATGTGGTAGAACAGCTCGACGCCAGCCTGGCCGAGGTTTGGGCGCAGCTGGAGAAACAAGGTCTGGCTGATAATACCATATTTATGTTCTCGAGCGATAACGGGCCATGGATCGAATTTCCGTCGCGCATGTCTGGTGATGGCGCTACCAAACCCTGGGATGCTGGTACCGCAGGGGTTTTCCGCGGCAGCAAAGGACAAAGTTACGAGGGCGGCGTACGTGAACCTTTTATTGTTTACTGGAAAGGTCATACCCCTGTTGGTGCGTCCATTACCAGCATGGTGAGCAACCTGGATGTGTTGCCAACCCTGGCCCAGTGGACTAATGCGCCATTGCCAAAAGGGCGGGTCCTCGATGGGCAGTCTATTTCTGATGTGTTGTTAGGTAAAGGCGGTCGTCACCCTAAACATCGGGAGATCTATTATGTAAACAATGGTATTTGTGAGGCAGTACGCCAGGGAGATTGGAAGTACCGGGAAGTAAAATCGGCCAATACCAATGCAGGAATATCCAGCCAGGCACAGGAATCTAAGATAGAATTGTTTAACTTGTCATACGATCCAAGCGAACGAACCAATGTTATCCAGGAGTATCCTGAAAAAGCAAAAGAACTGAAAGCCTTGTTTGATAAATTTCCCGGTAAAACGGAGAATTAAAAATGATAAAGATGAACATCAATTCTGCAATGCGTAAATTTTTCTGTTTGATATTATCCCTGCCTTTATCAGGCATAGTAATGGCCCAATCGCCGGCAAATAACGATGCCGGCCAAAAAGAGCGAGTTTATCTGGTTAAATCACTTGTGCGGATAGCCGATCCGGTATTGACCGCCTTGAGCAAAAATGAGCTCAAACAGCAAATGCCGGTGGAAGCCAAAACCGGCGACCGTAAAAGTTATACTTACCTGGAAGCATTCGGCCGGTTGCTGGCAGGCATGGCGCCCTGGTTGGAATTAGGCCCGGATCAAACATCCGAAGGCATATTGCGCAAAAAATATATCGAACTGGCGCGTATAGGCTTGCATAATGCTACCGACCCCACAAGCGCCGATTTTATGAATTTTAACAAAGGAGGACAACCCGTAGTTGATGCCGCCTTTTTGGCCCAGGCTTTATTGCGTGCGCCGCATCAATTATGGGACCCATTGGATGCAGCAACTAAAGCCAACATTATTGCCGCGTTTAAATCGTCGCGGGTTATTACGCCGGGATATAATAATTGGCTGCTGTTCAGCGCAACTATTGAGGCCGCCTTGCTGAAATTTGATAACTATGGCGACCGGATGCGGATGGATTACGCAATTAAACAACATCAGCTCTGGTACAAAGGCGATGGGCTGTATGGCGATGGTGCCGATTTTCATTGGGATTATTACAATAGTTTTGTGATACAACCTATGCTGCTGGATGTATTGCAGACTTTACAAAATGCTGGTGTCGATCAAAAGACAACTTATGATACCGCGCTTAAACGTGCCCGCCGGTATGCCGCTATTCAGGAGCGGTTGATATCGCCCGAAGGCACCTATCCGCCCATTGGCCGTTCCCTGGCTTATCGTTTTGGCGCTTTTCAATTATTATCGAAAATAGCTTTGATGCAGGCTTTACCCGCCGGCGTAAAAGCCCAGCAGGTGAGGGCTGCTTTGTATACCCTCATCAAAAGACAATTGGAAGCGCCCGGTACTTTTGATAACAAAGGTTGGCTGCAGGTTGGTTTATACGGACACCAACCGGATATTGGTGAAGGGTATATCTCTACCGGAAGCCTTTACCTTTGTTCCGAAGCTTTTCTGATTCTGGGTTTACCACCAACCGACGAATTTTGGCAAAAAGCCGATGAGGATTGGACCGCCAAAAAGGTGTGGAAGGGAATAGATATCGAAACAGATCATGCTATTGACTAAATCCGGGATCTTATTTATATCTGGACTATTTTATTTGTAATGTCTGGACTATGTAAATAGTCCAATAATGTCTGAAATTAGATGATAATTAATCTAACCAGACATGAAACGGAGAATGAACATTGACGAGGCTGAGCCCCGTATTTATAAGGCCATGGCTGTTGCCGATAAACAGTGGGCTGAATTTGAGCTTGACCGCCGCCTGCAGGAACTGATCAGGATAAGGGTATCCCAGATCAATGGCTGTGGTTATTGTATCGATTATCACACCAAAGATTCCATCGCCCTTGGTGAAACTACCCAACGACTTTTCGCATTAGCCGCCTGGTGGGAAACCCCATTTTTTACCGAAGAAGAACAGGCCATTTTACAATTAGCCACCGAAGTAACCCGCATTGCCGATCATGGCGTATCTGACAAAACTTATCAGCGGGCACTGGAATTGCTGGGCGAAAAAAAATTAGCACAAGTGATATTTGTCACTACAACCATCAACAGTTGGAACCGGATAGCCATTGCCATGCACCTGGTTGCAGGAGAGGATTAATAACGGGAAAGTATCAAAATTATGGAGCAAGTAAAAAACACCTGCTGTACCTGTGGTACACAATATAAAGCAGAACTATCATCACCGGAATTTTGCCCGATATGTAATGACGACCGGCAGTATCTGACCGAAGATGGTCAAACCTGGACTAACTCAGCCGAAATAGCGGCCAATCACGAGGTATTGATCAGGGAGCTTAGTCCCACGCTTTTCTCTTTTCAGGTAGCGCCATTATTCGCGCTTGGAAACAGGGCTTTATTAAACCTTTCGCCCGGTGGGAATATTTTGTGGGATTGCATCCCGCTGCTTAACCAGGAGATCATCGATTTTATCAGATCAAAAGGAGGGATAAAGGCCATTGCTTTTTCGCACCCTCACTTTTACAGCAATGTGAACGAATGGGCGCAGATATTTGACTGCCCGGTTTATATTAATGCGGCCGATGAGCAATGGATGTTTAACAAAGGACCGCGCATTACTTTTTGGCAGGGAGCTGAACATTCATTATGGGATGGTGTTTCTATCATTAACACCGGCGGTCATTTTCCGGGTAGCAGCGTGCTGCGGGTACCCGGCCTATCAACAGAAGGAGCATTGCTTACCGGCGATAGTATTTACGTTGCTAAAAGCAAAAGACATTTGGCATTTATGTATAGCTATCCCAATGTTATTCCCTTACCACAAAAGGAACTAAATGAGGTGATTAAGCGGATTGAACAGATAAGGTTTGATACCATTTATGGCGGTTTTGAATGGCAGAATTTAACTCAGATAGCCAGAGAAGTTTTCAACTCATCTGTGAAACGATATGGGATCAGTTTAGGAGAGCCAGTATATTGATAAAAACTATAAGTGATTGTATCGAAATGTTTTAATGCAGCGTAATGGCTATAAACCTGCATTTTATGAAATCACTTAAACTGAACTTTATCAGTACTTTATATGGCATGTTGATTTGTATCGTATTGATCACCGGGGCATGCAAAAAGGAAAAGAAACCGGTTACTGAGTCTGTTAAAAATCTTGTTGGAGGATGGGTAGATGTAAACCAGACGGCTAATTTTGAGACTCACTTAAATTTCGGGGGGCTTGGCGAATTTAAATATACGTTAGTCCATTATGGCAACCCAACTACTCAAACTTCATATACCGGTACTTATATAACGAAAGGAGATAGTTTAAAAGTTACGATCAAAGAAATGGCTGAGCAAAATGGCCAAAACCCTGTGGTTAAAACGCCAAGTAATGTAAAACTTTATGATAATACCACATTTACCCTTGATGCTAACCTATTAACCTTAAAATATATCACCTTTCCGGCCGATGCCCCGGTATTAACTGAATTTAAATTTCACAGGCAGTTGCCTGATTAATGATAGGCTATTAATGCAAAAGGTCTGGTTCTATTGAACCGGACCTTTTATAGTTTTTAGTTGAGCCAGATAAGCGGATGCCTCACCGGTAAATTTCTGATGATCTCTTCATCAGTAGGAGTATGATCCAATTTTTTCCAGGTATTGAGCCAATCGGCATTACCATAGGCTGCTGCGCCAAATACCAATGAGGGCTGTGCAACCGGCCAACTTTCCCAGTGCATTACATCATGAGCATAAGGCCATGTATTTTTATCCTTCAAAAAGGGATATAGAAACTCAATTCCTTTTTTGATGGAGCGACCGTCCGGTGTTTGATAGGTCCACAAATTATCATTTTTGTCGCTCAATATCTGGCAGAGGGTAGTCATGGCATCCAGGTTAAATATGGAATAGCCGTAAGGCTTGGTACGTTTTAATTCTAAGGGGAAACTACCGTCTGCGGCTATCTGGCTGGGTAGCAATACCTGTTTAAAACGGTTACGGCAAAAGTCCATTACCTCCTTATTGCCCGTAAATTTGGCAAAGCAAGCGGTTTGCATGGCCCAGCAGGTACCATGATTATTTTTGGCGTTCATTTCGTCTTTACCGTATGGATGCGTAGTGAGCCAGGTGATATATTGATTGAACCAGTCTTTGATACCTGCAAGTGTTTGCTGATCGATCAATGCTGAATTTTGCATAGCCTCCAAACCCTGTACCACCTCCATTAATTGTATGGTATCAATAATGCCAATGCCCCGGCCAGTGGCCACACCTTTAATGGCTTGCGCATATTGCAGGTTGGGATTCATCATGGTTTCGGGGTTGATGAACCAGGCTTTCAGGTGCCAGAGGGCTTGTTTAACATACTTTTTGTCGCCGGTGATCTGATAAGCCGATGCTAATGCGCCGATAATACGGCTAAAGCGGATCATAGCCAGGCGGTGTGCCACAAAATTCTGTGGATTGGTTAAGCCATCCTTTTGTATATACGGTCCGTTTGGATCCTGCGGGTTAGGCCACCAGTAATCGCCTTCAGAGTAAAAATCATGCTTACCTCCCGAGCTGCGCGGACAAGTTTCGGCCGTAACAGTTACCGGATCCTGTTTGAGTGCCCAGGCCGCTTCTTTTAATATATCGGCCTTTAATGTAGCTGTTACCTCTTGTTTAACAGGCAGGGCTGTATCTGTTTGCCAGCTTAGTAAGAGCAGGGGCAAACAACAAAATAATAGATACCGTATTTTAAACATAGCTTATAAATTAATAAATGCGGTTGGCAAACCCGGCGATTGTACACCCACCACGCTTTTGCCGTTGTTTGTTTTTACACTGATCAAAGCGCGACCATTATAGGCTTGCACTTTGCGTGAGCCTCTTGAAGTACCCAGATCATCTATCAAAGTACCGTCGCCGGTTAGTGAAAACGCTATCCAGTTTACAGCATCCAGGCATTGCACGCCTTTGCTGTCCTGTAATTTTACCTGTATGGTAGCTTCTCCATTTTCATCTTTAACTTTTTCTATCACTATTTTAGCTGGTTTGCTCCATTTTTCGGTTTGGTATTGCTGACTGATCTGGTCTGTAACAATTTGTTTGCCTTTATGGGCCACTACTTTAATATCGTTATTACCCACCTGTAAAGGTACCATCCAGCGTAAACCTGCTGCCGGGAAATCCTGGCTGTTGCGTTTTTTTATGCCATAGCTTTTGCCATTCACAAAAAGCTCGGCATTATCGCAATTGGAGTATACTTTTACCATCTTTTCTTCACCGGCATCACCCCAGCGCACAGGCCAGGAATGACCGTAAATGTGTGCCATGGGTTTATCTGTCCAATAGGATTGGAAAACGTAATACGATTCTTTGGGGGTAAGATCACGCTCAACCACGCCTTTTTGATTCATGTAGGGGATAGGGTTATCCGGGCGGATAGGGGTCGAGAAATCTTTAAATACCCAAAATGCCGAACCTGTAAGCCAGGACATGGTTTCCTGTTCCTTCAGGTGCCAGTCGAACAGGTTACAGATATAACTTTCGCTCCAGTCTCCATCTTTGGAGGCACGGGCTGCACCGCCATACAGGGAAGCATCGCCCAGGCGCTCGTCTGTTCCCGTTCCTGCCTTGATATTACTCAATGCTTTATCCGGATTTTCTGAATGCCGCAGGGCATGACTATCGCCGCCCCATTCGGCATGAAAAAAGTGTTTTACTTTTTTAAATTCTTCTTCGGAGGCTTTTTTGTATTCGGTGAACAAGCCACGATACCAGCCTGCCCAGATGGAAGGGGAGTATACATCGGGTATATCTTTACAAAAATCACAACGCCTGATGGTTGTTTTGCGCGAAGGATCCAAACGATGAGCCAGATCATTTTGTGCTTTCATAAACCCGCGGATCTTTTCTTTGTCGAACACCGGGAAATCGCCTTCCCAATCGTTCTCGTTACCTAATCCCCAAAGTATAATGGCAGGATGGTTAAAATGCTGCTCTATCATGTTGGTCATCATTTGTTTGGCCTGGTTCTGATAGATCTCGCCGCCTAAACCACCACGGCACCAGGGTTCTTCTTCCCAAACCAAAATACCCAGGCTATCACATAAGTTCAATATAGTGCGGGACTGTTGATAATGACCCAATCGGATAAAGTTAACACCCATATCCTTCATCATCTGCATCTCCTGGCGCATCATGCTATCGGTCATGGCTTCGGCTACACCAGCCTGATCTTCGTGGCGGTGTGTACCGCGCAACAGCAGGCGTTTACCATTCAGGTAGAAGGGGCCATTATCGGCAAATTCAAAATTGCGGAAACCTGCTTTTTCGGTTTGCACATCAACCTGGCCGCCGGATTTTACGGATATCTCAACCGTGTACAAAGCCGGATTGGCCGGTGACCATAATTTTGGTTTTTTAATCTGAAATGAGCCAATAGAAATATCGCCGGTTAAACTGCTGAGTTGAAAAGTTTTATCAGCCACAACTTTACCCTGCGGGTCGATCAGCTTTATTAAACCATCGGCTGTGGGGCTATTAGCCGGATTATAAAATCTGGCTTTAACTTGTAATTCGCCTTGTTTGCCTTCTTTATTCGTTTGTGCCGAAGCAAATATTTTATCCAGTGAAACAGGTGGAATATATACCAGGTTCAGATACCGGTATAAACCCCCATAAACATTAAAATCAGATAATTGCGAAGGGATGGTTTCCAGATCGCGCGAGTTATCGCACCTGATCTCGATAGGGATGCGCCCTTTAAATCTTTTTTGATAGACATCTGTCTTTTTAAAATCTTCTACGGCCTGGGTGATATCTACCGTCCACTCATCGTATCCACCCAAATGAGCGCCTACTTTGGTGGTGTACACGTATACCTCGGTTTTTTGCCCGGCGCCTTCAAAATGGAGCAAGGTATGGCCGTTGGAGTATGGATTTTTGATATCCAGTTGGGTGCGGTACCAGCCTGGCCCCTGGTAATAGTTGATATCCGGATCAACAGCGTCGCGGGCATTGAAACAATGAGGCAGCGTAACTTTTTGCCAAACCGGAACACTTTCGGGGTTACCAGGAGTAACCGGGCGAACAGCTTCCCATACACCGCCGATGTCCTGCTTCAAAAACTCCCAGTTGCCGGTGAGCCTTATTTTTTGCTGAGCATAACTTAACTGGCCAAACGCCAAAATAAGTGTCAGAAAGAATAATACTGATCTTTTCATAAGTGTATTAAAACCTGCTAATTGATATCGTTTAAGCGATTTTTCAGCGGGTGCTCTTTTAAATATTGTTTAAAGCTATCATCGGGATAAACCATGGCCGCGGAATGAACGATACGGGTAAACGTGCCATAGGTAAAGGGTTCGATTTGCTCATGAGTCCATGTTTTTTGTTTAAGTGCATAAGGCATAAGCCAGTTGATAGCCGTTTTGATGCCTTTACCATCGATGGTTTGTTCATGCCAGAGATCAACATCGACCAACTTTGCCATTTTAGCCAGGCGGCACCAACCCCAAAGGTTCATGTTGGCATAACCCCAAGATTTGGTGCGGATCAGCTCCAGCGGCATAGCGCCATCAGGCGTAAACTGCTGATCGATCCTGGCGATGGTGCTTTGCTGCAAGGTTTGTTTTGCCAAAGCCGGGTTACCGGTGAACAAAGCAAAATCAACCACCTGCAGGTCATAATAAGTACCATGGTTATTGATCTGGCTATGTTCTGATTTACCGTTTTTGCTGGTCAGCAGCCAATCCAGGTATTGTTTATACCATTGTTTTATACCATTTATCAAACTACTATGGATATTCTTGCTTGACTGCAGCAGGGTAAGCATATCCGGGATAACTGTCAATCCTGTAGTTTCAATAATGCCAATGCCCCGGCCATCATTAAGCCCGGGAATATATTGTGCATAATTTAAATTAGGATTCATTCGGGTGTCGGCATTGATGAACCAAACCTGCAGTAAACTTTTAACTTTTTCAGCGTATTTTTCGTTGCCCGTAAAATACCAGGCCAGCGTAAGTTGCTCCACATTATTGCATAAGCTGCCCATCTGACTGCCATCATGTAATAAGTAAATTTCAGGGTTTCTCCTGCCATCTTTGCGGATGTAAGGTTTACCATCTTTTTTGGAAGAGTCTGGCCACCAATAGGGTGCCTGGCTTACATAGTCGTGTTTATCGTTGCTCGGCGCCAGTTTTGTTTTATGAAAGGTTACGGAATAAGGACCAGCACCCAGGAGGCTATCGGCATGGGTAATCAGTTTGTTAACCTGCGCTACCATAGCCGTATCTTTATTTTGATACTGTTGTTTGCATTGCTCAAGCGTTTGCTCATCAAGCAGTATAAAAACAGTTTTACCGGCTTTGCGTTGTGCAAAGCCGGTAAAATATAAGGGTATTAACAGAAATAGGGTGATATGTCTGTATGTCATAATGGGTTAATATCCTGGGTTTTGTTTTAGGTTTTTATTTACGTCGAGCTCGGGTTGTGGTAATGGTAACAAAAGTTGGAAATCCTGCGCAGTAAATCCGTTTACTTGCTGCTCTACTTGTTTAAACCTGCCCAGGCGAATCAGATCCCAGCGGCGATGGCCTTCGATGCAAAGTTCACGTGCCCTGTCTTTAACCAGTGTATCTATAAATGCTGATGCTGTAGGTGTATTTGTCAGGTCTAAATGCGATGCAGTTAAACCCGCCCTGTCGCGAACGGTATTCATGCCATTAAATTTGGCAGGATCGCCTGGATTAATATTATTCATCGCTTCAGATTGCATCAGTAATACATCAGCGTAGCGCAGTACAAGCCAGTTTACCCTGGAGTTATTGGAGTTTAATACCCATTGCGGATCGCGGTATTTACTGATATAGAAAGGGACAGATGAAACTACACCTTTGGCATCAACAACGGTATTTGATATATTCCAGGTCTTTCTTTTATCAGGGCCAAAGTAAAGCTGATTGGCCATATATGGATTGGCCAGGAACGACCCCGATCCGTTTTTAGGTGTAAACATACGTACAATGATGTTTTGCGTGGTCGTGTTATTATTACCAAATTGTACATCAAAAATATGTTCTGTTTGCTGCGGGAAATATTTAAGATCACAATTAAATACATCGCTGTAATTAGGCATCAGCTTATAAATACCTGAATTGATCACCTTATTGCAGGCATTTAGCGCGTTCTGATTATCGTTAGGATCAGCAAACGTGGTGCTGGCCCTTTGCAAATAAACCCTGGCCAGCATAGCTGAGGCGGCACCAGATGATACCATGCCTTTATTGGCAGCCGCTATCTTGTCTTCAGATAAACAATTAGCTTCTGCGAATTGTAAATCGGCAATTACCTGCGCGTATATTTTATTAGCAGCGGTTCTTGACGGAGAAAAATCCGGATCATCTTTACTGGTAATAGGGTGAGTGATCAACGGAACATCACCGAAGCTGCGTACCAGGTCAAAGTAGGCAAGGCCACGTAAAAAACTGGCATTTCCTAATAAATTGTTCTTGGCCGCAGCATCCATGCTGATCTTTGGCACATTTGCAAGTATATCGTTAGCCCTGCTGATCAGTTTATAACTGTTTACCCACCAGTTATTGATCTCGATATTTTGTGCGGTATAGGTTAACTTATACATATCAATACGTTCCTGGTTTTGAGTAAGCAGGGGTACAAGACCATCGCCAGAAAGTTCGCCCATGATATAAACCGTGCGTTGATAATATGCCTGCGGTTGTAGCTGGCTTAATGCGCCAACTACTGCCGATTGCGCATCGGCGGCATTAAGGTAAAAGTTTCCGTCGGTTAAAATACCAACGGGTTTTGCGTCCAGTGCCTTTTTGCAGGAAGATAATCCCAAACCTGCCAAAACACATAGTATATATATCTTTTTCATCTTTATCGTTATTTAGAGTTACGGTTTACAAACCCAATTTTAATCCCATGGTGTATGTTTTAACATTTGGATACGGATTATAATCGGTACCCAAAGAAGTATAATTACCGCTTGCCGTATCGTAAGTATTTACCTCCGGATCATACCCTGTATACTTGGTAATGGTGAACAGGTTTTGACCGGTTACATATATAGAAGCCGATTTAAATACCTTGCTCCACTTTGGTAAAGGCAGGTTATAAGTAAGGGTAATGGTTTTAAACCTCAGGTAGCTGCCGCTTTCCAATATATCACTGGTTGGGCCAAGGCTGCGGCGTAAAGTGCTGCCCACGCTTGGTAGTGTATTGTCAGAACCAGGCATACCAAAACTACGGGTCAATACATGCGCCAGCTTATTATCGTTAAGCGTGCCATTTTCTCCCTCGATCAGGTTTTCATTCATGATCTGGTTGCCATAAACACCTTGTATTAATACAAACAGGTTAACAGGGCCTACGGTTAAATTACTGTTAAAGCCGTAGCTGAATTTTGGCAAAGCCTGCCCGATGATAGTCCGGTCGGACGCGTTGATGATATGATCGCCGTTAAGGTCTTTATAGCGGGGATCGCCCGGAACAACAGCATTGGTGATACCGCTTGCAGTGATTTGTTGTTGTGATTGCCAGATACCGTCATACACATAGCCATAAAATGATCCGATAGGCTTGCCAACCTGTAATATGGCTGAATTTTGACCGCCGGGATATAAGCTTGAGCTTACATTACCGGTTAATACGCTTTGAGTACCACCCAAGTCTAATATCTTATTGATATTTCTGGAAAAATTTACCCCGGTTGACCATTTAACAAGCTGACTATTGATGTTGATGGTATTTACAGCCAGCTCGATACCGCGATTGCTTATACCACCCAAATTATCCTGTATTGTTTGGAAACCGGTTGTTGAAGGTGCCGGGCGTGCAAATAGCAGTTTGGTTGTTTTTTTGTCGTAAACATCGGCATTAAAGGTAATGCGGTTATTGAATAAACCAAGATCAAGTCCGAGATTGTATGAACGGGTTTGTTCCCATTGTAAGTTGTCATTAGGGATATTACCCGGCGAAAAGCCTACAATACGAGCTCCATTAAGCACATATGTATTTAATGCATATTGCTTAAGTGGTGAATTAACAGGTATGTTAGCATTACCTACTATACCGTAACCTAAACGGAGTTTCAGATCACTGATCTCCTTGATGTTTTTAATAAAGTCTTCACTTCCAACTCTCCAGGCTAATGCAGCTGATGGGAACGTGCCCCATTTATAATTTGCACCCAGGGCAGATGAGCCATCTCTGCGCACAGAAACTGTTAACAAATACTTGTCAAGCAAGCTGTAATTGATACGTCCGATAAAAGAGGCGAGTTTGCGTCCATTACCACTTGACGAAACAGTTGCACTTGAACCGGCACCCAGGCCGTCAGGTCCTAAGTTGTTGGTAGTTAATCCGGTTGCCGTAGCAGAGTTTGTTCTGAAATTAAACTCCTGGTAAGTAAAACCGGCTAAAGCCGTAATGCTGTGTATTTTATTAATGGTGGTATTGTAAGTCACTGTGTTTTCACTTAACCAGTTCAGGTTTGTTGGGGTTATGATCTGCGCATAGCCGCCACCGAGGTTTGTGCCCAGGTAGGTATTGCTCGGTCTGAAGATCTTTTCCTTTTCAAATCGGTCATCAGTACCCACACTTGCCCTGAACTTTAAATTTTTTAATATGTCATACTCCGCATAGGTGTTAACAAATAAGCGTAAAGCATTATCAATATCAGTGTTTAAAGTAGCCGCGGCTATTGGGTTACCTAACGGATTTGTATATCCAAGGGGTCCGTTTTGGAAGGTAAACTGTCCCTGATCATCATAAACCGGAACTGTTGGGCTTATACGCAAAGCATCAAGCAATGTACCGCCGTTAGCACCTCCGCTGGTGTTTACGTTGGCCAGGTTTTGCTGATCGTAAGATACTTGCGAGTTTACACCAACCCTTACTCTTTTACTGATGTCATGTGTAAAGTTAAAACGTAATGTACCCCGTTTATAACCCGAATTTAAAATGATACCTTGTTGGTTGAAATAGCTAAAACTAACCAGGTATTTGGTCAAATCATTTCCACCGTTAATGGATACGTTGGCGTTGGTGATTGGGGCTGTTCTGAATAATTCTTTCTGCCAGTTAGTACCTTCGCCCAAAGCGTTGATCTGATCGGTAGTAAATGGCAGCGGCGATGGTGTTTTTGAGCTCCTGTTCAGAAAAGAGGTAACGGAATCAAGATAGGTGGCAAATTGAGTTGCATTCATCATGTCAAGCATCTTTCCTACTTTTTGCACCCCTGAATACACATCGGCCGAAACATTATTCTGGCCGGCTTTACCTGTTTTGGTAGTAATGATAACTACACCGTTTGAGCCACGGTTACCATAGATAGCCGCTGCGGATGCATCTTTTAATACATCCATAGTGGCAATGTCATTGGGGTTAAGGGCTGTTATATCGGCACCTGCATAACCGTCAACTACATATAATGGTTCGCTGCTGTTGCTAATTGAGTTTGTACCCCTGATACGGATGCTGAAGCTTGCACCCGGCTGCGAGTTGGTTTGTGTAACCTGAACCCCGCTAACCTGACCTTGTAGTAACTGTGCTGTTCCAAATACGGGTGTTTTGTCAACATTACCTAAATTTGCCGATGATACAGAACCTGTAACATCGCGTTTCTTTTGAGCGCCATAACCTACAACTACAACCTCGTTCAGGTCTTTGGCATTGTTTAGTAACTGAACATCAATGGTTTTACGTCCGTTAACGGGTATTTCCTGGGCGGTGTAGCCGATGGTTGTGAATACCAGAACAGCGTTATTATCTGCCACTGTTATGGCGTATTTACCATCAATATCAGTGGTGGTACCCGCTTTTGTACCCTTTACCCGTATGCTGGCGCCGGGAAGAGGCAAACCTTTCTCGTCGGTAACGCGACCGGTTATTTTTATATCCGCCGCGATTTTTAAATTGCCGCCGGTTGATTTAATAGTTTTCATTGGCGCAGCTCCTGGCCTTGCGCCAACGCTGGCAAAAGCGCCTGTTAGCAAAAAGCAAATAAGCGCTAATTGCAGTGAGGTGCTTCTGAATACGCTAAAAAATAAAGCTTTTCTCTTCATATTCTTTGTTTATGGTATTAATTAGGTTTAAAAAATTGGCAATAGGATTCCCTGGCGACTTTCGTTGCTGAATTTTTTGAGGAAACCTTGATGATGGGGGGAGGGGCGTCTGCTACCAGACTTTTTTGTCTGTTATTCTTTCATATTCAATCTGTTTTGGTAAGCACTGGTTTTATTGGTTTTTAGTACGTTATATTACACTGTCAGTAAATTTCATGACCGTACGCAGGTATCCTTTCATTAACGCAAACGAGTATTAGTTACACTTACTATGTTTAATGGCTGATCAATAGCATTTACAAAATATGAAGGTACAACCTGATACATACAGCAAACTTTAAAAATTAATACAGAGTTTATAATGGGTGATCGCCTTATTCAGGCGAATGGCACATATCAAAAGTACCTACATTTGGCACGGTGTTTTACACTTTGCCTCAATTTTATTTACGCAATCGTTTTCGAAAAACAAGGAATGTAAAAATGTCCTTACACTAAGGTGTATTTCAGGAGAGGGATTGTTGTTAAGAACACTTCGGGAGGCGAAGGTTTTATTTATGCTTGCTTGCTGATGAACTTCTGATAAATAGTTCGGTGGGTAATATCACATTTTCAAATTCAGTAACCGGGCGTTTGCTGTTAATGATACTTAACAACATTTCGGTAGCCTTTCTGCCAATTTCAAAAGCGGGCTGATGTACCGATGTAAGCGATGGGTTTAATACATCGGCCAGTACAGTATTGGAAAAACCAACCAGTGCTATGTCCTGTGGTATCCTGATATTTTTTTTATGGAGTAAGGTCATTGTAGATGTCGTGATCCTGTCAGAGGCGGTAAGGATGGCATCAGGGCGAGGCTCTGTTTGCATCAATTCATTAACCGCCAGTTCAAGCTCATCCAGGTTAAGGCCGCCGTGCAGGCAATATTTGATGTATTCTTCATTTACGCCGACGCCTCTTTCAACCAGTGCATCTACATAGCCGGCCAGTCGTTGGGTGGTAACTGATGATGTAACCGAACTGGTGATATGGGCAATGTTTTTATAACCTGAGTCGAGCAGGTGCGTAGTGGCCTGGTAAGCGCCGCCCCGGTTATCAACTATAACTTTATGCGTATCTATTTCATTGCTCACCCGGTCAAAGAAAACAATAGGTAAGCCTTGTTGCTGCAGCTTTCTGAGGTGTTCAACATCGGCGGTTTCGGTTGCAATGGAAATAAGCAGGCCGTCAATTGCCCGGTGGATGAGGTGACTTACGTTTTGTACCTCCAGATCGTACGATTCATGACTTTGGGTGATGATCACATTGTAACCCTGGCTATAAGCCTCAGACTCCATGCCATTAATTACTTGCGAAAAAAACTGGTTATCGATACTGGAAACCACAATGCCGATGGATTTGCTATGCCCTTTTTTGAGACTTTGGGCCATGGGATTTGGCCGGTAATTGTGCTTTTGAGCAAACTCCATGACGAGTTTTTTGGTTTTTTCGCTGATCTCATAACTGTCTCTCAGTGCTTTAGAAACCGTAGACACAGATAGGTGTAATTCCCTGGCAATATCCCTTATAGTAATAGCGTCAAAATTCATAATTGGCTCTCTCCCGGCAACTCAACAAGTATATGAGTATTTTCTTAAAATTAGATAAAAACATCCATTAAATAGCACTTTTACCCGCTTTTCATTAAAAAGATATGCCCGGAAAACACAGTAAAGCCCGGGTTACATAACGTCAACTCAAACGTTTGCGTAAAAATTAACCGCCGATACTTTTATTTTGGCACGAATACGTCGTAATATTGAACTCATCATCAGTGTCTTTTATCCCCTGAACATAAGACTAACCAAACTGGTTATAAACTTTTATATAATTTATGAGAACCCAAAACTTGATCATCTTTTTTGTGCTGACTTTTTTGTCAACGAAAGTATTTTCACAAACCGATGTAGCCAAAGCCTTTTCATTTGCGCAAAGCCAAACCGCTTTGATGTTAAAAGAAGTGGACACTATAAAATCCAACCCGGCCAGCTCGGCACTGGTATCTCCCCGCAGTTTAAACGCTGACGGAAAACTGGTCATGGTACCTTCCAAAGATTGGTGCAGCGGCTTTTTTCCGGGTGAGCTATGGTTTTTATATGAGTATACAAAAGATAAAAAGTGGATGACGCTTGCTCAAAAATTCACCGCGAATATTGAGGTTGAGAAAACAAATGGCATTACCCATGATATGGGTTTTAAAGTATATAACAGTGTTGGCAATGGCTATCGTTTAACCAAAGACGAGCATTTTAAAGAAGTACTTATTGAAGCGGCTAAAACATTATCAACCCGGTTTAACCCGATTGTGGGGTCGATCAAATCATGGGATAACCGTAAACAATGGAAATTCCCGGTTATTATTGATAATATGCTAAACCTGGAGCTGCTGTTTGAAGCCACCCGCTTAACCGGCGATTCGTCTTTTTATAAAATAGCGGTAACACATGCCAATACCGCTATGAAAAACCATTTCAGGGCTAATTATAGCTCCTATCATGTAATTGATTATGATCCGGAAACCGGGAAAGTACTGCATAAGCAAACCCACCAGGGCTATGCCGACGAATCGGCCTGGGCACGCGGACAGGCATGGGGCCTTTATGGTTATACCATGTGTTATCGCGAAACACATAATAAAGCCTATTTAAAACAGGCCGAAAATATTGCCAAATTCATTTTCAGCAATCCCAATTTACCAGCAGACCTGGTACCATACTGGGATTATAATGACCCGGCGATACCCAATAGCCCGCGCGATGCTTCGGCCGCGGCTGTAGCTGCTTCGGCATTATATGAGTTAAGTACTTATAGCACAAACGCAAAGGAATACCGCTCAACCGCCGATAAAATTATTAAAACGTTAAGCGAAAAATATCGGGCAAAACCGGGTGGCAGCAAAGGTTTTTTATTGATCCACAGTACTGGGCATAAACCCGCCGGTACCGAAATAGATGTGCCTATAATTTACGCAGACTATTATTACCTGGAAGCTTTGTTGCGTAAACAGCATTTGTATAAAGGTCAGCCTGTAATTAACCGTAATTAACCCATGAAAAAAGTAGTTTTATTGATAAGTTTTCTTGTTGCAGGCCTGTGTGCACGAGCGCAATACGTTAGCTTAAGCGATGCCGAAATACAGGCGTTAAAAAAGAATATAGAAAGTAAGGAAGAGGTTAAAAAAGCATTTGAATCCTATAAACAAACGGCAGAACAGGCTTTAAATGAACAGCCAAATCCTATCGAAATTATTGTATCGCAGGGAGTATTGGCGGGTAATCCGGCAAAAACAGCCAGTCTTAAAGCACTGCAGGATGGTAATAAGATTTATGCTTTGGCTTTATGCTACAGATTGTATCAGCAAAAAGCATATTTGCAAAAGGCGCAGGATTTTCTGCTGGCCTGGGCCAATACCAATAAGCCGAATGGTGATCCCATCAATGAAACCAAGCTGGAAGATTTCATCACTGGGTACGATCTGATCAGGAATAATGTTTCCACGGAATCAAAACAACAGATTGACAACTGGTTGATCAAAGTTGGTGAAGCAGAGCTCAACAGCGCCTCTGCCAAACCAGGTAAAACAACCAGCTTTAATAACTGGAATTCGCATCGTATCAAAACCATCACCTTGGTTGCATTTACATTGCATAACACAGGTTATGAACCCCGGATTTACCAGGAACTGGAAAAGCAGATCAACGCTAACCTGAATGCCGATGGTAGCGGCTTTGACTTTTTGGAAAGAGACGCACTGCACTACCATACTTATACGCTTGAGCCCTTATTGCGAGCCGGTATGGTTATTTACCGGGCCACAGGCAAAAACTATTTTAGCTATCAGTCAGAAAAAGGAGCGTCTATCCAAAAATCGGTTGACTTTTTAGTGCCCTTTGTAACAGGAGCCAAAACCCATGGCGAGTTTGTAAACAGCAAAGTATCGTTTGATAAGAAACGCGCCGAAAATCACGAAAAGGGATATGAAGCAGGTACTTTGTTTGAACCGGCCAACGGTGTTTATACTCTTTCGTTGGCCGCTTATTTTAACCCGCTTTATATAAAAGATATACAACAGGTTAACAGCGTAAGACAAAAATTCAACTGGCAATTGATCCTTAATCAGATAATGAAACCGGTAGCCAATAATTAATAAGAGGATACAGACATTCAGCTCCACTGAAAATAGTCATTTGTACGAATGCGTAAAACCCGCATACCAATAGCGTGTTTGTACTGTTGTGAATAATTGATAGTAAGCAGACTTTTACAGGTAAATGTTAAAGTCGAAATGAAAAGGGTCATCACTTTCCTCACGCTGCTGTTCTTTGGGTGTCAATTAGCCATAGCGCAAAATTGCAACCAGTTTGTTGGTGCGGTGAGTGGAAAAAAATTGACCTATTTAAATCAGGATGCCAAAGGAAATTCCACCGGAAAACTCATATACACAGCTACCAAAAAAGATGCCTCTACGGTAACCGTACACAGTGAAGTTATTGATAAAAATGGTAAATCAGCAGGTGGTGGCGATTCTGAAATAATTTGCGATGGCAACGCCATTAAAATTGATATGAAGGCCTTTGTTCCGGCTTCTTCCATGAAACAATTTAGCAATATGAAAATGACCGGAGACGCCAAATACCTGGCTTATCCGCTTAATCTGAGCATTGGTCAAAAACTGGATGACGGGGCGGTTACTATCGATATCAGCAATAACGGGCAATCCATGTCGCAAATGCAAATGGATATTGTTAACCGGATGGTTGAAAAAGCTGAAAGTGTTACCACCAATGCCGGGAGTTTTGATTGTTACAAGATCACCTATGATGCTACCATGAAAATTAAAATGATGGGCATCGGTATTCCCGTACATATCAAAGCCGCCGAGTGGTATTCTCCCAAATTGGGTCGCTTTGTAAAATCAGAAACATACGATAAAAAATCAAAGCTCATGGGTACCATGATGCTTGACGCTATAAATTAATACCCCACCGATTGAGGTGCGATAACATTAACAACGAAGAATTTATACCTACCTTACCGCAAGAAAAGACAGGCCGACATGAATAATGAAGGCCTTCTTTTTTTACTAGTTTTTTACTCATAATCAGTAAATTACAATATTTCTTAAATTTCTTGTAACCATTTCTTTTTTACAGATGTCTCCAATGTAAATTAAAACAACTAAACCTGTTTGAATACGCTAAGTGACAATGCCATCATGCTCCGGGTTAAAACCGGTGAACTGGAAAAAATGGGACTGCTTTTTGAGCGGTACCACAGGGCTCTTTATGGCTTTTTGTTTCACATGACCTATAACCGCGAGGGTAGTGAAGATATGGTTCAAACTGTTTTTTACAAGATGCTCAAATACCGTAACAGCTTTACCGGCGAAGGCGAGTTTATGGCATGGATGTACCAGGTAGCACGCAACGTATTAAAAGATAGTTATAAAAAGAAATCGGAGAATGTTTCGCACTTTGATGTTGCGGATTTTGCAGATAGGATTGAGGGAGGTATAGCGGCCGATGAGCAATTTGAGCTCAGGCAAACGCGTACCGAGCTTCATGGGGCAATGAAAAAATTAAGCGATGATCACCGTGAGGTTTTGATCATGAGCCGCCTCCAGGAGCTAAAATATCAGGAAATAGCACAAATACTTCAAATTACTGAGGGCGCTGTTAAAGTAAGGGCACATCGGGCTATGCAGGAGTTAAAACAGGTTTATTTAAAAAGGAAATGCTAAACAGGAATAAGATGAAGTGTGATCAATACCAGGAACTGTTTACAGATTACATAAATAAACAGTTAACCCCTCAGCAACAAACAGAACTGGAGCATCATGTTGCCGGTTGTGCTAATTGCGGGCAGGAGCTGGCGGCCATGAAAGAGTTGTGGGATGAACTGGGCGATTTGGAAACACCCGAGCCATCTGTAAATGTAAAGGTGAAGTTTTACGCCATGCTGGATACTTACGCGGCATCGGTCGCGGAAAAAAAAGGCTTTTGGGATAAGCTATCGGATAACTGGGACCGGTTATGGCAATTGCAGCCACGCTGGCCGCTGGCCTATAGCCTGATTGTGGTATTGATCAGCTTTGCTTGCGGGTACTGGGTTTTTTCTTCAGGCCGTAGTAACAAGCAAGATGAGCAGTTGCAGGCTCTTTCGTCACAAGTGCATGAGTTAAGGCAAACGATGATGCTGGCCTTGTTAGAGAATCCATCAGCATCTGAGCGAATGAGGGGGGTAAGTTATACCAGCGAGATAAAACATGCCGATAAACAGGTGATCAACGCGCTGCTGACTACCTTAAATAACGACCCAAATGTAAATGTACGCTTAAGCACCTTGGATGCCCTGGCGCATTTGTCTGATCATCCCGAGGTTAGGGAAGGGCTTATCCGTTCTATTTTAGATCAGGACTCACCACTAATGCAATCTGCCATAGCCGATGTAATGCTCAAGCTGCAGGAAAAACGTTCGATAGGCTCATTTAAAGAATTATTAAAACAAAAAGATCTGGATCGCGGTGTGCGTGAAAAGATCAAGGAAACAATAACACAACTTATTTAAAACCAGTTTATGAAAAAAATATGGATCCCCGTTTTGGCGGGAGCAGGGCTTTGTTTTGCCCAATTTTCGGCCTCGGCCCAGGAGTTTAAGCAACATATCAGCAAGCAGTTTACCTTTCAAAGTGGTGTTGTAGCTATTTACAATGTGTATGGCTCCATCAATGTAGAGGGTTATTCGGGCGATAAGGTTATCATGGAAATTGATGAAACCATCTCTGGCAGGGATCAGCAGATTGTGGATCAGGGAAAAAATGAAGTTAAGCTTGCCTTTGATCAGAAAACCGATAGCGTGATAGCCTATATCGCGAAACCCTATAATTCAAAACCGCATCATAGCTGGCATGATGGTAATGACACAGAAGTTAAGTATAAAATTAAGCTGGAATTTACAGTGAAGGTACCGTTCAATGCCAATCTCCGGGTATCAACAATTAATGATGGTCATATCACAGTTAAAGATGTTTACGGGGCGTTAAGTATCAACAATATCAATGGTCCTATAGATATCATAAACGCCAAAGGTACCACAGATGCTCATACCATTAACGGGGCGGTTACGGCCAACTATCTTAAAGTTCCGGCAGAAGCTTCATCCTATAAAACTATCAATGGAGAGGTAAAGGTTACTTATCCCGCAGGTTTGGCCGCTGATTTGGAGTTTAAAAGTATGAACGGTCAGTTTTATACAGATTTCCCCAACGCAGAGGTAATGCCCGGTAAGGTAATTACAACACAGTCAAAAAATAATAAAGGCACAACTTATAAACTGAGCAAAAACTCTGATGTAAGGATTGGGGCAGGTGGTAAACTATTCAAGTTTGAAACCCTCAACGGGGATATTTATATTAAAAAGCAATAATAAAAGCTAAGGACATGAAAATGATAAAAACTATAAAAATTACCGGGATACTGATTGCTGTTTTATTAACAAATACACGTATCCAGGCACAAAATGGTTCAGGGCAATTGGTTGTTCCCTTAAGCGATCCAAGTAAGCCTTATAAATTAAGCGCAGGGTTGGTACGTGGCTCCATTACCGTAACAGGTTACGAGGGTAAAGACATTGTGATTGATGCCCAATCAGGAGAAGAAAGGCAAGGGCATGTGAAAGAGAGCGGCAACGGTATGAAACGCCTGATAGGCAACAATAATCTGGATGTTACTGCCGAAGAAAAGAACAATGAGGTGAATGTAGGCGGCAGTGCAGGCAAGTTTGTTAACCTTACTATCAAAGTGCCGCAAAATGGAGGCAAACTAAAGATATCAACTATAAATGACGGCAATATCATTGTCTCCAATGTAAAAAGTGAGCTGGAGATAATTAATGTGAATGGTCATATCAAACTAACCGGTGTTTCTGGTTCTGTAGTGGCCAATACTATAAATGGTGATGTAACAGTTACATTCAGATCTATCGATCCTAAGGCGGCTATGGCGTTCACCACATTGAATGGGAATGTAGATGTTACTTTCCCAGCCACACTGAAAGCGAATGTAAAGCTCAAATCAGATCGGGGGGATATTTACACCGACTTTAATGTAGTAAGTAGTCTGCAGAAACCGGCTGTTACCCGTACCAATAAAGGCGGTATGTACAGCCTTAAAATTGATGATTGGGTTTACGGAAAAATTGATGGCGGTGGTCCGGAAATTCTGATGAAGAATATGAACGGTAATATTTATATCCGCAAAGCAAAGTAGGCAACCCATTTGCTATTGTAAAAGCATAAGCGTTATCTTGGTAGTTTAACTTTGGAAATCATTTAAAGAGTTGAACATTGGAAGAACTACTGGAAAAGTTTTGGAAAAGGATAAACAACTATACCAAATTATCAGATGAAAGCCGGGCAGCCTGGGAAAAAGGTTTAAAAAGAAAGGTGTATAACAAGAATGACCTTTTTTTAACAGAAGGACAGATACCCCGAACGGTTGCCTTTGTTGGCGAAGGGTTGTTTGCACAAAGCTATACATCTGAAAATGGTGATACCATTATCAAGCGGTTTTTCCCCGAAGGATATTTCGTAGCATCAACCAGCGCCTTATTATTAAAAGGGCCAAGTATGTTCACCATTAAGGCGCTGGAGCCAAGTGTGGTGCTGGAGTATAATTTTAATGATTTTAAACAGTTAACAGAAAAATACAGCGATATAGCAGCCATGTATATCCGGTATATGGAGCTGCACTGGATCATTGAAAAAGAGCCGCTGGAGATCGCCTTCCGTTCCGATACAGCCAAAACCAGGTATATTCAATTTTTAAAAGACTATCCCACACTGGAGCCCAGGCTAAAGCAGCACGAGGTAGCGGCATTCCTGGGTATAACGCCCACTCAATTAAGCCGTATCAGGGCCGAATTATAAATTTTTTAGGGTCTCAACATTTGTAAACGTTTTTACTCAGGCGGTTATGGAAATTTGTTTTATCAAACAAAAACAAATTATCATGACACAGATCAATGCCTATTTAAAATTTAATGGAAACTGTCGCGAAGCGATGACTTTCTATAAAAATTGCTTTGGCGGGGAGTTAACCCTTCAAACCGTTGGAAACTCGCCAATGGCCGAATTTATGCTGCATGAAGCTCCGGAAACCATTATGCATGCCAGCTTAATTAGTAATGGTATTACCCTGTTTGCCTCTGAATTGACCGAGCCCGAAGGTATTAATCATGGCAATGCAGTTTATTTATGTATCGGCAGTGAAAATAAGGAAGAGGTTAAAACTTTTTTTGAAAAGCTTTCGGCAGAAGCCCGGTTCATCTCGCCATTACAGGATACGCCATGGGGCGCCTTCGGGGTAATTACAGACCGGTTTGGTTTCGGCTGGTATTTAAATTATGAAGTTAAAACTCAGGCATAATATCAATATCATGAATACTTCAACAAATCATTATGCCGACGAACTGAAAAATGAAGCGGTGATTTTTAGTCCTGGCGAAGGGGAAATATTGGCGATTGCCGGCAACAAGATCACACTAAAAGTAACCAGCGAGCTATCAAATAATCAATTGGGTGTATATGAAATTGTATTGCAACCCGGTACCGTTGGCGCACAACTTCATTATCACCGTTATATGGACGAAACGTTTATAGTGAATAAAGGCACGTTAACTATTCAGCTGGCAGATAAAACTATAGATGCTGTAGAAGGTTCGGTGGTTTACATTCCCAGGTTTACGCCGCACGGGTTTCGTAACAACAGCGATAGCGTTGTTACCTCCACTTTAATATTTAATCCGGGGCAAAACCGGGAAGGTTTCTTTTTTGGCTTAAAAGAAATATTAACCGAACAACCTATTGATCAGGCTAAATTTTTAAAGCTTTATGAAAAGTACGACAGCATCCCTGTAAATACAGAAAATGTGCTGCCTGGTTAAAAGCTTAAGCTACCGAACAGGCCGTTCTTATAATCGGAAATGGCCTGTTCGTTTTCTTCGGGCGTGTTCATTACAAAATTATCTTTCGCGGCAACGGGCTCTTCAATAGGCTCTGCCGAAAGGTATAATACCTGAGCATCGGTAGCAGCGGTTACGGAAATATCCTCATTCTCCTTATTGAACACAATAAGGTTATGAGCAGATACAGCGGTATCGTTAACCACTACATCGCCATGGATAATATACAGCAGAGTCCAGTAACCAGGCGTCGCGGTAAAATGGGCTGCTTTTCCTGCTGATATTTCGCCAACTATGGAAATTACAGGCGTAAAATTTTTAATAGGTCCGGTTTTACCTTCATAGTCGCCACTTAACAGGCGAAAATTCAGGCCATCACTCTCTAATACCCGGGGTTGCTGTTCTTGAGTGGCAGCCTGATAAAAAGGCTCATCCCATTTATGGGCTTTGGGCGCATTTATCCAAAGTTGTATCAATTCCTGTGTACCGCCTTGCTTTAACATTTCGTCAGTTGGACCTTCGCTGTGTAAAATGCCCCTTCCTGCAAACATTTGCTGTACATCGCCGGCTTTTATTACTTTATCATTACCGGCATTATCGCGGTGGTAACCTTCGCCCTGCAGCATAATAGTATAAGGACTAAACCCACGATGCGGGTGCGGGTGTATCCGTGAGGTTTGTCCCGGTTTAATAACAACCGGCCTCATGTGGTGCAAAACAATAAAAGGGTTAGCAAACCTGAAATTTTGATGAGGTAAGGGTTGTATCACTACATCTTCTTCCGTTATTTTTTTCTCACGGCCCTCCAGTATATGGTCGATAGCTTTTTTCATGGTATAATGCTCAAAACTTGATAAAGATAAAAAAACGGGATAAGCTTAAGGTTTCTGGACTGTCAAATTTAAAGTGAGCCTTACCAGATACTGTTTAAACTCATCTTCTAATAAAACCTCCATATCGTAACCCATTTCCCCGGCAATCCCAGTAAGTGTTTGCTCATCTATGTACAACCAGGGGAACCAATCGCTTTTTTGCTGGTTATATTGATACTGATATTGTATTTCACCGTAATATGGACCGTTTCCGGGGAGCTTACCCTCATACAGATAAGCGATGTCTGATGAATCAAACAAAAGCTGTCCGCCTGGTTTAAGCAGTTGTTTAGCATGCTGCAAAAAAGTTTTTAGTTTGAGTAGGGTACCCGTCAACCCAATGCCGTTCATGAGTAGCAGCAAAGTATCATATTGCTTCTCCTGGTATTCAAATATATCGGCAGTGATCACTTGCTGAACTCCGCGTGCTTTCATCACTTCTGACGCCAGATTGGATATTTCCAGTGCGGTAACATCAAAACCTCGTTCCTGCAGCAGCAATACATGCCCGCCCGCACCGGCGCCGATGTCCAATATATCGCCCCGGCACTCGTTTAAGGCCAGCCACTCTATATCGGGCATATCGTCTTCTTCGCGGAAATAGGCCTCCACCGGCATCTCCTCAGGGGGGCCATATTGATTATTGATCCAGAGCTTGTGCTCCGGCTTTTTATAATAATGATCATGAATGGCCTGGCCTAATATATCTTTCATAACGCCGTAAAAATAGGGATTATTACAGAGTCAGGAATCAAGAGGCAAGAATCAAGAAAAATAATATCAACAGGTCACCCTGTTATTGAAGATTTTAATGGGAATACCTTTTCTTGCCTCTTGGTTCTTGTCTCTTGATTCTCGACTTTTGGCTCTTGATTCTAATCTCTTGACTCTAACATCCATGCTGTCTCACTACGGTTTATTAGTTCTTATCCTGATCGCGGGCGTAGTTTATAGCGTATCTACCCGTAAACTAACCCCGTTGGCGGCGTTCACAGGCGCTGTGGTTGCCTGTTTGGTTTTCGCCGGGGCGGGATATACCGGCGTTACTATGATGACCTCCTTCTTTATTTTAGGTTCGGCTGCCACATCATGGCAAAAACATCAAAAGCAAAGTTTTGCCAATCCCGAAGAACACCAGGGCGGCCGGAGCGCTACGCAGGTTCTTGCTAATGCCGGCGTGGGGGCTATTGCTGGTCTTTTGGTTTTAGTATTCCCTGTATATACCTCACTTTGGATATGGATGATGGCTGCCGGCTTTGCCTCGGCAACAGCAGATACTTTATCTTCGGAACTGGGCACGGTTTACGGCAGGCGTTTTTTCAATATCATCACGCTGAAACCCGATCAGCGGGGATTCGATGGTGTGATCAGTTTGGAAGGCACTTTAATTGGTGTGGCCGGCAGCTGCGTTATAGCCCTGGTTTATGCCATTGGTTTTGGGTGGAGCAGCAGTTTGATCTGGATTGTTATTGCCGGAACAATAGGCAATTTGACCGATTCTGTACTGGGGGCCCTGTTAGAACGCCGCGGATACCTGAGCAACAATGCCGTAAACTTTTTGAATACGCTGATAGCTGCCCTTACGGTGCTGCTGATTTACCTGATTTAATGTTGATATTTGACCGTTGATGGAGAGGATTCCGTTGATTCCGTTGATTTTTAAATCTCATGACGCCAATCATTATATTGCTTGTTATTGTTGTTTTTATCGGATACTTCTTTTTGAAAGGTAAGCGTAAGCCAAAAATAACGGCTTCCAATGCGGCTTATAAAGCCATCTTGGAAAGGTATATCCCGTTTTATCAAAGCCTGAATGCTGTTGATAAGCTCCTGTTTGAGCAAAAGGTAAGTGATTTTTTGGAAGGCATTACCATAGAAGGCGTGGGCACAACCATTGAAGATACCGACCGGGTCATGATCGCTTCGAGCGCGGTGATCCCTATTTTCAGACTGGGCAACTGGCGGTACAGCAACCTTACCAATGTGATACTATACCCGGATACTTTTGATGCGGAGTTTCAGTTTGAAGGCGAGGGTCGGAATATCATGGGAATGGTGGGTTCGGGCTATATGAACGGACAAATGATCCTGTCGAGGGCGGCGCTTACCAAAGGTTTTTCGCGTTCAGCTGGTAAAGAAAATACGGCCATTCATGAGTTTGTGCACCTGTTGGATAAATCGGATGGGGCTACGGATGGTATCCCCGAAAACCTGATGGCGCATGATTATGTACTCCCCTGGTTAAAAATGATCCATCACGAGATCCATCAAATAGAAGAAGGTAAATCCGATATCAACCCATATGCTGCTACCAGCGAAGCGGAATTTTTTGCCGTAGCCGCCGAATACTTTTTTCAGAAACCCGAACAACTGAAACACAAACACCCGGAGCTGTACGAAATGTTATTTATGATGTTTATGCGGGTAAAGCGGTGATTTTTTAGTATCAAGTAGTTAGTATCAAGTATCAAGACTTTTTATTGCTGCCATTAAACGTGCTAAGCTAATCTCGCGGCAGCGAATTAATTCAGTAATTCACTAATTCAATAATTAATTAAAGAGACCCAAATCAAGCTGCCCGGCAAATGAGGGTACTTTGTCGGCTCCACCAATATGAAAAACGGGTGTCTCCTCAAAGCGTGAAGCTACAACCACATGGATACCTTCGGCGCAAGCCATAAACAGATCTTCAACCAGTTTGGGATTATTGTTATTGTGTGATAAGTGGGAGAGCAGCAGATGGCTCATGTGTGCTGGCCTATGGGTGGTGAATAGCGCCAGTGCCTGTTTGTTTGACAGGTGACCTTTGCCGCCGCGGATGCGTCGTTTAAGGTGATAGGGATAGCCACCGTTATCCAGCATATCGTCATCGTAATTTGCTTCCAGAAAAGCGGCATGGCACTGGCTAAAATAGCGGATGAGCCTGTCGCACACTACGCCGATGTCTGTAAATATACCCACGTTGATATCGCGGCAGCTTACAAAAAAGCTATGCGGCTCGGAGGCGTCATGTTCTTTGGGGAATGAAGTAACCTGCAGTTCGCCAATATTTACGGTTTCAAACTCGCGCAAATGATGCACCAATTGCAAATCTACACTGTTGCCCAAATGTAACAGCGTGCCTGGCGTAATGTATACCGGCAAATTGAATTTTTTGGCCAATACCGGTATCCCGCGAATATGGTCTGAATGCTCATGCGATACAAATATGGCTTTTACCTTTTGCATGGATAAGCCCAGCCGGGCCATGCGTTTCTCCGTTTCGCGGCATGATATGCCTGCATCAACCAATATAGCCTCCCGCTCGTTCCCTACGTAATAGCAATTGCCGTTACTGCCCGAATTTAGTGATGTGATGAATAATGACATGTAAATACAAAGTAACGGATTTAAGCTAAATTTTATGTTTACTTAACGTGCAGTGTTTAAAAATAATTACTAAAATTTCGCGGCTATAAAAAGCTGCTTATATTTAGCCATGGATACACCCCAAACTTTACCAGTATTGGATGCAACAGAGCTGCGCGTTTTAGGCTCGCTGATGGAAAAAAGCAAAACCACACCCGATTATTATCCCATGACGCTTAACGGCTTAACCGCAGCCTGCAACCAGAAAACATCGCGGAAGCCGGTTGTAAATTATGATGAAGGCACGGTTACCGAAGCGTTAAATACGCTTAAAAGACGCGGATTGATTTCGACCGTTACCGGCGGCTCTATCCGCAATATCAAATACAAGCATAATTTTGCTATTGTTTTCCCGGTGATACCGGCCGAGGTGGCTTTGCTTTGCCTGCTGATATTGCGCGGGCCGCAAACGCCTGGCGAATTGAATACCAATTCTGGCAGGTTATACGAGTTTGAAACGATAGAAGAAGTGCAGGAAATGCTCGAGAAACTGGCCGATCCGGCTTTGCCTTATGTAGTTCAGTTACCCAAACGGCCCGGACAAAAAGAGGCCCGTTATGCCCATCTGTTAGGCGGCATACCCGAGATAAGCGACGATGACGAAACCGAAGAAACAGGCGGCCGTACAAATAGCGGCCTGGAAGCCCGTGTAAGCCTACTGGAAAATGAACTGGCCGCGGTGAAAGACAAATTGGTTAAATTGATGCAGGAATTAGGGGTGGGGGAGTAAAAAAGAATCTGATAATGAATTGGATAATAAGACGTAGGGATAAACTATCCGCTCATACCTACCTAAATGAGCTTTTGATTCCAATTTTAGATGATTTGGAAGGATTTAGCTGGTTGTTATGTGATTTGGAATTTGGAATGGAAGAAGATTTACCGATAAATCTTGACCATGATTATTTCATACTAGGGAAGGATGAGTTTAATAAGCTACTAAAGGCTGATTTGCAAATTTGGTGGGGTGTTATTTTAGCAATACCTGAATCAGTTAATATTATAGTTGATGAAGATAATCTCCCTTTTGCGGAAGGTAATGGACTGATCTGGAAAAATGGAAATATGCAGCATCCCGATGCTCAGATTGAAATTGTTTGTTTTGATAGTAGCTATACAATTATTAAATTTAAAGACAGGTATCTGTCTGATAAGTTTAAAAGCTATTTTACAGAAGCTATGGATTTGGAGAAGTTCAGTGACAAATTTATTAATAAAAAATAAAGCAGATAAATCAAGATGATGGAAATTAGCGTTCTTAATCATAGAAGGATAATTTATCAGCAATATTCACAAAAACTGGACTGGACAAAGGAGATGCCCAATGAAAATTGGTTGCTTATAGTTGTAGCAGAGGATAAAAACAAGCAATTATTAAACGAAATAGCGCGTAAAGCACTTGATAGAAATGTATGCTATGTTTGTTGTTTGGGGCAACAATCAGAACTGCTTCATGATATTGTGGATGAAGAAATTGTAATCAGAGAAGTAGATCCCGAATACAACCCGCTGACTCATTTTATAGTAACAACCTGGGATTTTAATATTGAGAAAGGGCTATGGAATGCAATTTATACCGCAAATAACGATGAAGGGGAAATCAATACTGTATTTTGCCTTCATGCATCGGATTTAAGGATTGAAGAAATGCTATTAAGTTTAATGAAATAAACGTTGCTGTACTTAAGTCAGCAGAGAGTAACATAAGAATTATGCCATTTCGAAGGTACGAGGAGAAATCTTCTGCGGCTTTTGATGCGAACTTTGCATATCAATGGAACATAGAGCAAAAGATTTCTCTTTCGCACAGCGCTCATGTCCGCCCATGCTCTATCGAAATGACAACCTTTTATTTAATTGGGTAAGAATTAAATTCAATTCTAATTCTATTTATACTTCTCTTTATCCAAATTCTTCTTTTCCACTATTCCGTAGGCCCTTTTGAGTATCGTTACCAGGTCATCGGTTTTCATGGGTTTGGCTATGTAATCGTCCATGCCCTGACTTAGGCAAAGTTCACGGTCATCGGGGCCGGCGTTGGCGGTCATGGCAATGATGTATGGTTGTTTAAAGGCGTATTTACGGATGTGCCGGGTGGCTTCAAAGCCATCCATTTCGGGCATTTGCACATCCATGAATATCACATCAACAGGGTTTAGTTTTAGCTTATTCAGAGCCTCGAGCCCATTTTGCGCCATGATGAATTTGTAACCCAGTTTGTTCAGCATTTTGTCGACTAATTTTTGATTGATGAGGTTGTCTTCGGCCACTAAAATGCGCATTGGGAAATCATCGGCAAAGTTTTCTTCAAATAACTTCGAGGATTTGGGCTCAGAAAAGATCGAAGTGGGCTGATTTTGAAATTCCGCCTGGATGCTTTTCCCCAACTGATTTTGCTTAACGGGTTTGGTGAGGATAGCAGAAAACAATCCCGGGTACTTTTTCTTTGAACCATCGCCTATAGAGCTCAGCATAATTACAGGCAGGTTTTTGTAATTTCTTTTAACAGCCCGTGCCAGGTCGACTCCATCCATATCCGGCATTTCCATATCGGTAATAATCAGGTTGAATTTTTCTCCTTCAGATAAAAGATCGAGAGCTTCCACCGCCGAGGATGCGGATACAGTGAGTATTCCCCATTGTTCCAGCTGTGTTTTTAATATAAAACGGTTGGTCTGGTTGTCATCGATCAATAGGATCTTTTTGCCTTCCATGTCGGCCGGATTAAATACGATGGGCTGATATTTCAACTGTTTTTTACTAACCGCCGCCCTGATCGTGAACATAAATACCGAGCCTTCTTTGTAAACGCTCTCCACCCAGATATCGCCACCCATGAGTTTCACCAGGCGCTGACTGATCACCAGTCCCAGGCCGGTACCGCCATATTTGCGGGTGGTTGACGAATCAACCTGCGAAAAGGCGTTGAACAAGCCCGGGAGTTTTTCATCGGGGATACCTATTCCAGTGTCCATCACACTAAAACCGATCCCTATATCACCATTTTTAAAGGTTTTGGACAGGAATACTTTTATAAATACTTCGCCTTTTTGAGTGAATTTTAAGGCGTTGCCTGTTAAGTTGGTGATCACTTGTTTAAGCCGGAGGCTGTCGCCGATAATTTGTGTGGGCAGAGCAGGATCTATCTGGTAAACCAGTTCCAGGTTTTGCTGCGAGGCCTGTTGCGAAAAAAGATCCATTACCTCTTCGATACAATGACGCAGGTCAAAATCGTCCTGCTCAATATCCATTTTACCCGATTCTATTTTCGAAAAATCAAGAATGTCATTGATCACATTCACCAGGCTGTCGCCGCTGGCAATAATCGTATTGGTATATTCCCGCTGTTCGGGATTCAATTCCGTTTCGCTTAAAAGGGAGGCCATGCCAATCACGCCATTCATTGGGGTGCGTATCTCATGACTCATGGTAGCCAGAAATATGCTTTTGGCTTTGTTGGCCTTATCGGCTTCCTCACGCGCCTGCCGCTCCTGCTGGCGCTGCAGCTCTAATTCTTCAGATTGTACCAGCAGTTCTTCATTCAAAGCCTGTAATTCTTCAGATTGCGATTGTAATTCGGTATTCAGGCCTTGCAGATCGGCTGATTGTTTTTTTAACTCGTCAGATTGTTGCAAAACTTCTGCGGTACGTTCAGATACCTGTTGTTCCAGCAAAGCTTTTTGTTTAATGATCGCATTAACCTTTAAGCGATATAAGCTATATATGGCAGCAAAAACAAGCAGGGTTACCAGGATAATAAACCACCAGGTTAGCCAAAACGGAGGCAGAATAGTTAGGTCCAAACTCAGCTCGCGGGTTGACCATACGCCGTCGCCGTTATGGCTTTTTACTTTAAAAGTGTAATGGCCTGCCGGTAAATTAGTATAGGTCGCCGTGTTTTTACGCCCAACATGATTCCAGTTCTTATCAAAACCTGCTAATTGATAAGCATAAACCGTACGGTTAAATAAGGCATAATCCAGCGAAACAAATTCAAAGGAAATTACTGATTGATCATAATTTAAAGTAATAGCTTTGGTAACACTGATATCTTGTTTTAAAGGCGATGGGTCCTTATCATTTTTAGCTACCGGTATGGAGTTGTTAAAGATCTGGAAGTCGGTTAAAACCAAAGGCGGATTATAATGATTAGGGACAATCTTTTCAGGGTCAAATATGTTAAACCCGTTTACCCCTCCAAAATACAATAGGCCATCCCTTGTTTTTAAAGCCGATTTGGCTTTAAATTCATCGGCTTGCAAACCATCATCAACGGTAAAGTTTTTGAATTTTTTGGTGATAGGATTGTATTTGGATATGCCCTTATTGGTACTGATCCAAAGATTGCCACTATTATCCTCTTTAATAGCGTAGGTGTAATTATTGGGCAGTCCGTCTTTTGTTTTAAAAACAGTGAACCTGCCGGTTTTAGGGTCAAGGCGGTTTAAACCATCAAATGTACAAACCCATATATTGCCGTTAAGGTCTTCCAGCAGGTCGACCGCTTTATTATTACTAAGGCTATTTTTTGAGTCATCATGTTTATAAGAGGTAAAGGTGCCCGTTTGCTGATCAAAACGGTTAATGCCCCCGGTGCCGGTGCCTATCCAGAGAATGCCTTTGGAATCAACCAGCAACGAATTGATGACATTATCACTGATGCTTTTAGCATCATCAGGATTATGCTTATAATGAATAAACTTGTTGGTTTTAGGATTGTACAGATCAAGACCCTGCCCAAAGGTGCCTATCCATATTTTATGATCGGGTGTTGCTGTAATGGCATATATATTATTACCGGCCAAACTGGCGCTGTCATTAGGGTTATGTATGTATGATTTAAACCGGTGGGTTTGCATATTCATAACGCTAACGCCATTTCCCCAGGTTGCTACCCACAGGTTACCTTTGCCGTCATCCTGTGTGCCCAAAATATAATCGCCGCTTATGCTGCCTTTATCATTATCGAGATGTTTGTATGCTGTAAAACTCCCATTTTCGGGGCTGAAATAATTTAGTCCCCCGCCATCTGTACCAATCCATATATCTCCCTTATTATCCTGATAAAAACTTAAAACATAATTACTGGATAAGCTTGTAGATAGGGAGTTATGTTTGTAGAATAAAAAGTTTTCAGTGGTTTTCCTGTATAAGTTAACACCCGAAGAAAAAGTGCCCACCCACATATTGCCGGTTTTATCCTTTAATATCGCATTGACAGAATTGCTGGCTATGCTGGTATTGTCGATATCGTCATGCAAATGCGTCATGAACTTGTTTGCCGCATAATTAAATATGCTTATCCCTCCATTGTTAATGCCTATCCATAAATTTTGATTGCTGTCTTCGGCAATGGCTTGTATGTAATTGCCCGATATAGAATTGCTGCTGCCGGGAATGTTTTTAAAGTTTTTAAAAGTACCGGTATTGCCGTCGTATAAATTTAAACCGCCGTTATCCCATGTACCTGCCCATATATGGTGGCTGCTATCTTCAAAAACACAGGTGATGTAATTGGATGATATGGATCCGGCAACCTTATCATCATGTTTAAAAGAGGTAAAGGTTTTAGTTTGGATATTAAAAAGATTTAACCCGCCAGATATGGTCCCGATCCATAAGTTATTGTGGCTATCGAGATAAATGGTTCTGGTTTTATTATCACTCAGGGTGTTATGATCAGCATTGTTGTGTTTGTAATGAGTGAATTTGTTTTGGCTTATCTTAAATTCATCAAGCCCATCCTCTAAATAGCTGATCCATAAATTACCATCCTTATCAAGAACAAGTCCTGTTAAATTATTGCTTGCTACGGTATTTGCCTCTTTTTTGTTATGTAGATAATGATAGAACCGGTTCTTTTTCCGGTCATATTTATTGAGGCCCCCGCCCATGGTGGCTATCCAGAGGTTTCCATCCTTGTCTTCGGCAATATGGTTTACGTAGTTATTGCTAATGCTGGTACTATCGGTAATGTTATTCTGGAAAACTTTAAATTTATTACCGTCAAAGCGGTTTAAACCGTCGAGTGTTCCCACCCAGATAAAACCATAACTATCCTGAAGAATGGTATTGATGTTAAGCTCCGATAAATTAGAGCGGCTGCCAATGCGCTGAAAGTGTAAAGGCTGGTTTTGAGCAGAAACATATAATGATATAGCCTGAAAAAGTAAAACAAGATAAAACTTACAGCCCCTCATTATAGCAATAAATTACGGTTTATACGGTAGCGGATAATAACATGAAATGATTATCTAATTTACTAAAATATGGTTAAATAAATGGTAATTAAGTATGGCTATTTAAACGCAACAACATGATAATTAGTTGTAAGCCAAAATACGCCTGCTATTAACCGCTTAGCCAAAGTATATTAAGTATAATACCTTAACAAGCCGTACTTTTGCATGATGCAACAACAAAGCAAAGATCCGCTGCACGGTAAAACATTACAGGCAATATTGGAAGAACTTTTAGCCAGGTTTGGATGGGAAGAGTTAGACAAACGCATCCGCATTAATTGTTTTCATGATAACCCCAGCATATCATCCAGCCTCAAGTTTTTACGCAAAACTCCCTGGGCCCGTAAAAAAGTGGAGGACCTTTATATTGCTTACTGCGTAAAGGCTTAGTACTTTTAAGTCCGATTTGAATTTTGTTTGGCTAAAGCCTTTTTGCATATTAGAATTTAACCGTTGGCTGAAGCCGAACGGCAATGAGTAAAAATTCATTCTGCGGGTATTGAAATTCATTGCCGTTCTATTTATGGGGCGGAAATGATAAAATTGAAAAACGGCCTTAGCCGAATGGAGCTTTAAACGCTGTCTTACCTGTAAAAACTTAATGCTTACGCTTATTGTTCATCTTGGCCTTTTGACCAGAACTATAATTGTAGGTTTTGGCATTAGCAGCCTTTTTTTCATGAAAAGCAGCACCAATAACAGGCGCATCGGGGTTTGACTTGGCCGGTTTTTTATCTGCTTCTTCTTTTTTTGCTTTTACCTCTTTTTCAATAACCAGTTCATCGGGCAGGGCGGCTGTTGGTATCTTTTTGCCGCTGGCTTGCTCTATCTTTTTAACCTGGCTTAGTTCCAGGTCGGTAGCAAAGGTAATGGTCAGGGTTTCCTGTTCATTATTGGGGTCCTGATTAATAATACGCGTTATAAAAGTTTCTTTTTCTGCAGGTAAGTCAAAGTGGATCAGGAAGGGGATACCGCTTAAATCAACGGTTTCGTTATTTTCATTAGTCACAATTAAGACCCTTGAATTTTCGGCAGTTTTAAAATCCTCCACGCTTTTAAAACCGTTGGTATCAAAAAATTGTGGGTTTAAAAAAGCTACGGCATCACGCAGGTGGCTAAAAAGGCTTTTATAAAGCTTATCGGCAGTAATTTTTGTGTTTACAAAAACCACCGTTTTGGTGAACAGTTCCTCATCGTACAGGAACAAATTAAGTAAATTGAGCTTGGTGCCAAAGTTGGGTACGTTGTATAACAGTTGAGGATGTGTTTGTAAGGGCTGCTCCTGAAGTTCTTCTATCTCGATAATGGCAGGCTGATTCATGAAGGGATCCAGCATTTTTTCCAGCCGGCTGTGCATCACCTCGGTAAATACCAAATGCTGGCCTCTGCCTATGCTATTAGCCAGCTCCACAACTGGTAGCTGCAGGCCCTTTTTTACCATCATATCGGCATCATCAATTACCAGCAGATCAACCTTGTTTAAGTTAAGCGCCAGTTTCAGGTAAATAGCCCTTGCCCTGTCGGGAGTGGCCACTACAATATCGGCGCCATCGGCCAATGCATCCATCTGGGCCTCAATGCCCGGGGCCACATACAGGCCAACTATCGAGATGGATTTATTTTTATTGAGCAGGTCAAATTGTTCAATTACCGCCATTACCTGTTCTTTTTCGGGTACCAGGATCAATACACGCGGAACACCTTCGGGCGCATAATTAAACCGGTTTAAAACACCCAAAACATAAGTGGTGGTTTTGCCGCTCCCTTCAGGACCTATAGCTATAATATCCTGACCGCCAACTATACGGCTCAGTGTTTTTAATTGCAATTCTGTAGGGTTTGTAAAACCTGCCTCATTTACCGATCTAACCAGTTGCTTATTCAGCTTTAATTTTTCAAACCACACCATCAGAAATTGTATTAATTTATTTAAGAGGGCAAAATTACCAATTTAACCGGTTATATTTTTATAAAGATGAATCTGGTGGATGTGTTTAAGTATAAAGGCTCCTGAAAAGGCAAGTTGTGGGAATTAAACGCGGTATCGACTCACCCAGTCTGCGCTGAGCTGGACCGCCCTCTCTCCGGCTTCTTCGAAGAAGGATAAGGAAAATAAGGAAAGAAATAAAAGCCCCTCTATGCGCGAAGCGGAGAGAGGGGTGATGAGCGTAGCGATGTCGGGATGAGTCGACCACGCCAGCATCCTGTATAAAACAAAAGTCCCCGCTGTGTAAAACGGAGACTTTGCTGATTATATAACCTAATCACTAAACTTTTTTAGGCGGCAGATCAAATGCTATAGCGTCATGCTCAAAATGGCCTTTGTGTGAACCATCGCAAAATGGTTTGTTGGCCGACAAGCCGCAACGGCAAATGGATAATACGGTACGGCCTTGTAAACCGTATACGTTGCCTTGCGCGTCAACAATTTCAAAGTCGCCTTCAACTTTTACAGATCCGTTATTATTAATGGTAAGTTTGGTTTTCTCCATGTGTAAATTTTTTTCCAAAGTTAACCAATGCTCTTATCCGTAAATGGTCTATTTGTTATTTAGAGTTGTTCCTGATTGGGATAACCCATGGCTATAAATGACAAATGGATGATACGTAAAATTTACTGTCGAAACCCATAAGCTTTAGCTTTGTTAGGAAAAGGGTGGAAGGGAATCAAGAGTTAAGAGTCAAGAATTAAGAGGGAAAAGTATAACGGGATAATTACAATGCCCATCCTTTTTTACTTGTCTTGATTCTTGACTCTTAACTCTTGATTCTCTCTCCGTGTTACATCAAAAATACCACACTATGGAATACAGACAATTAGGAGCATCGGGATTAAAAGTGCCCGTATTAAGTTTTGGAACGGCCACCTTTGGCGGCGGTAATGAGTTTTTTAAAGCCTGGGGAAATACACAGGTTACTGAAGCTAAAAAGCTGATTAACCTGTGCTTAGATGCGGGTGTTAACTTTTTTGACACAGCCAATGTTTACTCGCGCGGGCTATCCGAAGAAATATTAGGTAAGGCGTTGGAGGGTTTACGCAACCAGGTACTTATTTCGTCAAAAGCTACGTTTACCATGGGCGATGGCGCTAACGATTTTGGATCATCCCGTTATCATTTAATTCAACAATGTGAAGCCAGCTTGCGCCGCTTAAATACCGATCATATTGATGTTTACCACATGCATGGTTTCGATGGCACCACCCCGGTTGAGGAAACCTTACATGCCCTGGATGATCTGGTGACCAGCGGCAAGATCCGTTACATAGCGGCTTCCAATTTTTCGGGCTGGCATTTGATGAAGTCGCTGTCGGTATCAGAACGATATGGCTGGAGCAGGTATGTGGCCCACCAGGCCTATTACTCCTTGCTCAACCGCGAATTTGAGTGGGAATTGATGCCCTTGGGTATCGATCAAAAAGTGAGCACCATAGTTTGGAGCCCGCTGGCATCAGGTCAGCTGAGTGGTAAGTTCAGAAGAGGGCAGCCTATCCCCGAAAACTCCAGAACGGTACAAGGCGGTAGTCACGGCCCTGCAACCAACTTTGATCACCTGTATAACATTGTGGATGTGCTGGATGAAATAGCCGAAGAAACCGGTAAATCGGTAGCACAGATATCACTCAACTGGCTATTACAACGACCAACCGTAGCTAACCTGATCATTGGCGCCCGTGACGAAGCCCAGTTAAAACAAAACCTGGGCGCTATTGGCTGGAACCTGACCACAGAACAGATAAAAAGACTGGACGAAGCCAGCGAGGTTGACCCGATATATCCGTACTGGCATCAACGCCAAAACACTACTTTGAATCCGCTGCCTGATTTTTATTAAGCAGAGGTCTGTTGTCTGAATCAGAATTTTCAGAATGAGAAAATTTTCAGAATTTTACGTTTAAGAATCTTGTTAATTCTTAAATTCTGAAAATTCTGATTCAGACAATATGCCCACAAACATGTTTGCTTTTATGCAGTTTATGCGCGCTACACTGTTGCCGCTGCCCGGTGTAGCCGAAAAAAAGCATTTTGAGGACCCCGCATTCTACGTCAATAAAAAGATCATAGCTAATGTAAAGCTGAAAGATGAGCTGGTAGCGCTGCACACCCTTGAACGGGAAAAATGGATAGCTGCCGATCCGCATACCTTTTTCATCACAGATCATTACCGCAACTACAAATACATGCTGGTACGCCTCGAAACCGTATCGCCCGATGACCTGAAAATCCTACTGATCACCGCCTGGCGTAACCGGGCTACTCAAAAGCTCATTAGGGAGTATGAGGGGTGATGATTGAGATAAGGGGATTGATAAATAAGTCCTGAAATAACTTTATGCGTAAAACTACGTATGCAATAGGGTATAATTACCTGTAAATAATTAACTGATATGGTTTAACTTTATGGTGTAAATGATTACTGTTAGTAGCTGCTCAACGGGCTTTTGAATAACAGCCATCAAACCTAAATCTTATCACTTTAAACCTAAACGGTCATGGTTAAAAAACAATACCTGAAAGAAATAGTCATAAGCGCCACTCAGCAAAGAGGTGGAAGCTCCAACACCCTAAAAGATGTGATGAAGGTGCAGAGCTGGCTTAATTTATACGCTATGGTGAACCCATCGGCAGGCACTGCTACCGGTATCGATGGTGATTTTGGTCCGGCTACGCAAACCGCTGTGAAGGCCTTTCAACAGGCTAAAAGTTTACCGCAAACCGGTATTGTTGATGCCGCTCTTTTTACCGAACTATCAAAACCCATGTTAAATGCCTTTACAGGTAATGTAGCGGGTGCCGATCTGCGAACGCTTGTAGTAAATACGGCCTTTCAGCACCTTAACAATGCCCCCTTTGAACTGATTATTAAAGGACAGAGTAATAGCGGCCCCTGGGTACGCGCTTATATGGATGGCATGGAAGGTACACCCTGGTTTTGGTGCATGGGTTTTGTACAAACCATTTTAGATCAGGCTGCCAGTCAGCTTGGCAAAGATTTTCGTACGCTGATGCCTTTGTCATACAGTTGCGATACCGTAGGTACCACAGGCCTCCATAAAGGTATTCTGAGCCGTTATACCACGGTACGCAGTAATCCTTCGATAGTAAAACCAGGCGATATCTTCCTGCTGCAAAAAACTCCTTTCGACTGGATACATACTGGTATTATCACCGCCGTTCATGGCGATGTGTTTGAAACCATTGAAGGCAACACCAATAACGATGGCAGCAGCAATGGTAATGGGGTTTACAAACGTGTTCGTAATTTCCAGGGTTCCAAACTGGATGTATTTTCGATACAAGGTTTAGTTTAAAAAAAGCACTCTATGTTTTAGACCGGTAATTTAAAAACTTCAGGCCTAAATATGCATATACCAACAGCCCGGCTTTCCTGATAAAGGAAAGCCGGGCTGTTGGGTTAAAGGAAAATAGGGCCCAAAAAACGGCCGTTTGGTATGTTTTATTTGATGCCAATAATTAATACTTTTTAAAATTTTAAAAACCTGTCGAAATTTGTTAAAAAGTGTTAAAACCGATGGTTTTGAGTGAGTTTTGAGCTGTTTTTGAACTATTTTGATCCGGTTTTTGCTCAAAAAAATGTTAAAATAAAGCTTTAAAAAGTTTTGCGCTATACTTCAGCTCGCTCCCTGCATTATTTCATACTGGTGATAATATTTTTAACTTCAAAATAAGGCAGGCCGCTGATCTTGCCTGCCTGGATTTAGTTATTTCTTTAAGTGATTGTTTTACAGGTGGATTTACGTCACAGTTAAGTTACAATTCATTTAAAAAAAATTTATTCATTTTTCTTTAAAGCTTTCGAAAACTTAGGTAATTTGCCATCTTTGTTTACTCATAAGTGGTGGATATAAACCAATTAACCGATTTAAGACATGATTACCCGTAGAAAGTTCATCCAGACAAGTTCATTAGCAGGCACCTGCTTTCTGCTAACGCCAGAGCTATCAAAAGCCGGGGTTTTTAAAGGGTCGCCGAATGATAAGGTGGTAATAGGGATGATGGGAACCAATAGCAGGGGCCTTTACCTGGCGCAAAGCTTTGCCCGTATACCCAATGTTGAAATAGGATATATATGTGATGTAGATTCTAAAGTGGTTGATAAAACCATTAATGAGATATTTAAGATCACCGGGAAAAAGCCACAGGGCATCACCGATATCCGTAAAATGCTCGAGATCAAGGAAATTGACGCGGTTGTTATTGCCGCGCCCGATCATTGGCATGCTCCGGCCACCATCATGGCCTGTCAGGCGGGTAAACATGTGTATGTAGAAAAGCCATGCAGCCATAACCCGCATGAGGGTGAAATGGCAGTGGCGGCAGCCAAAAAATACAATAAATTAGTGCAAATGGGCAGCCAGCGCAGGTCATTTACCAATGTGCAGGCCCTGGTGAAGGAATTGCATGAGGGTGTTATCGGGCGTGCTTATTATGCCAAAGGTTGGTACACCAATCACCGGCCAAGCATCGGGCGTGGTAAAGAAACGGCGGTGCCCGAAAATCTGAACTATGACCTTTGGCAAGGCCCTGCACCACGTATGGCCTATCGTGATAACCTGATCCACTATAACTGGCACTGGCTTTGGAACTGGGGTACAGGTGAAGCGCTGAATAATGGCACCCATGAGCTGGATGTGATCCGCTGGGGCCTGGGTGTTGATTTTCCGAACAAGGTAGTATCAACAGGTGGCCGTTTTCATTTTAACGATGATTGGCAAACGCCTGATACCCAAAACATCATGTACAACTTCCCCAACAATACCGCCGCCGAGTGGGAAGGCCGCAGCTGCAACGGATTTGGCATCGAAAAATTAGGCAGGGGAGTAATCTTCTATGGCGACAAGGGAACCTTGTTTTACGGTGGCGGCAACGGCTACCAGGTTTATGATGGCGATAATAAGCTGGTAAAAGATGTGAAAGACGATACCAAAGTTGATGCGAATAACAAAGTTAGCCCCACAGAGGCGCTGGATGGCTTCCACATGAAAAATTTTATTGAGGCCATTCGTGGTAACGCGACTTTAAACTGCCCGATTGAAACAGGGTTTAAATCAACGCTGCTTCCACAGTTGGGTAATATATCCTACCGGGTTGACCGGGTATTGCACATCGATCCGGCAAATGGACACATTTTAAACGATCCCGAAGCCGCAAAACTATGGAGTAGAGAGTATGAAAAAGGCTGGGAAGTAAACGTATAAACGCTGTAGGCTTTTTCTACAAGCGTGCAGAGACCTGAGCATATCCAAATATAAACCATTATAAAATACACATGAAGAAAATCATCTACCCGGCCATGGCCCTGTTTGCTGTGGCTGCCTTAATGCCTGTTAAAAGTAACGCCCAAAACGCTTTGTTTGATGGTAAAACCCTTAAAGGCTGGAAACGCCTGGCCGGTACTGCCGATTATAAGGTGGAAGACGGCCAGATAGTAGGTACTACTGTTTTAAACTCGGGCAATTCATTTTTAGTAACAGAAAAGGAGTATGGTGATTTTATATTAGAACTTGATGCTAAAATAGAAAGCAAATTGAGTAACTCGGGTGTGCAAACCCGTAGCCATTATGACCCGGCCGGACATGAAGGTAAAGGGAAAGTTTATGGTCGTCAGTTTGAAATTGACCCGTCTGACCGCAAGTGGACCGGCGGTATTTATGATGAAGGCCGCAGAGACTGGCTTTACCCGCTTGACTTGAACGCTAAGGCAAAAGATGCCTTTAAAGTTGGCGAGTTTAACCATATCAAAATTGAATGTATCGGCAATGAAATGAAAACCTGGATCAATGGCATTCCTACTGCTGATGTGGTGGATACCATCGATAGTAAAGGTTTCATTGGCTTGCAGGTACACGCCGTAAGCAAAGAGGAGCAGGCAGGTAAAAAAGTATATTTTAAAAACTTTAAGCTGCAAACCACCAATTTAAAACGTACGCCTTTTCCAAAGGATATATACGTAGTAAATCTGCAGCCCAACAATATTACTCCAGCCGAAAAAGCCGCTGGTTGGAAACTATTGTATGATGGTAAAACCAGCACCGGCTGGCGTGGGGCCACTTTAAAAACCTTTCCAACACATGGATGGGAATATAAAGATGGCACCATGCATGTACTGCCGTCTGCAGGGAAAGAGGAATCAGGAGGTGGCGATATTGTGACCAATGATCAGTACAGCGCTTTTGATCTTTCTTTTGAATTTAAATTGACACCCGGCGCCAATAGCGGTGTGAAATATTTTGTAACCCTGTCTGAAGTAACCAAAGGTTCGGCCATCGGACTGGAGTACCAGGTACTGGATGACAAGCTGCACCCGGATGCCAAACTGGGCCGCGATGGTGACCGTACCCTGGCCTCCTTATATGACCTCATCAAGGCTAACAAGCAAGAACGATTTGTACATCCGATAGGCAGCTGGAACACAGGCAGAATTGTGGTTTACCCCAATAACCATGTAGAACATTATCTGAACGGTGTTAAAGTACTGGAGTACGAGCGTGGCTCCAAAGAGTTCCGTGATCTGGTAGCTATTAGTAAATACACTATCTGGAAAAACTTTGGTGAAGCAAAAGAAGGCCACCTGTTATTACAGGATCATGGCAACGAAGCATTTTTCAGGAATATTAAGATCAGAACATTAAAGTAATTACCTCTCTATATAGATTGTCATTCTGAGGGATAGAAGTATCTGTTTTAAGATAGCTTACTCATAGATCTTTCCTTCTTCAGAATGACAATTTTCTCTTTTAAAACTTTCTTTTTAGAAAAAAACCTTATTCGGTAATCCCGAAATTATTTTCCTCCTGATTAAAAAGCGTTTAACGAATGTTTATAAATTTTGACTGATTTTTGATCGGTCGATTTAAAAGATCAGCGCTTTTATTTGCTAATTTTAGATTTTCAACCGGCTTTGGTCCGGACTGGATTTGTGCGCGCGATTAGCATTTAACCACGCCCAAAAAACATTTGTAGTATAGCATTAGGGGGGCAATGTACTCTTATTGTATTCGAAACAGGAACGCATTTCCAAAATTTATTTATAACTATAATCAACAAAAAATGAGCAAGATCACAGTAAAAGACGGAACCGAAATTTATTACAAAGACTGGGGAACCGGACAGCCACTTTTTTTTCATCACGGCTGGCCTTTGTCTAGTGATGACTGGGACGCGCAGATGATGTTTTTTCTGAAAAAGGGATACCGGGTTATTGCCCATGACCGTCGCGGGCATGGAAGATCAAGCCAGGTTTCCGGAGGACATGACATGGACACTTATGCAGCCGACGTAGCAGCGGTAGCCGAGGCATTGGATCTGAGAGATGCTATACATATCGGTCACTCTACCGGCGGCGGCGAAGCCATCCATTACGCCGCTAATCAGGGCAAAGGTCGTGTAGCCAAAGTGGTGCTGATCAGCGCGGTTACACCGATCATGGTTCAGTCTGAAAATAATCCGGATGGCGTTCCCATGGCTATATTTGATGAAATACGTGAGGGTACAGCATTTAACCGGGCGCAATATTTTGAAGATTTTACCATCCCGTTTTATGGATATAACCGGGAGGGGGCCAAAATATCCCAGGGAATCAGGGATAACTGGTGGCGCCAGGGAATGATGGGCGGAGTAAAAGCGCATCATGATGGTATTAAGGCTTTTTCTGAAACAGATTTTACAGAAGATCTAAAAAGTGTAGATATTCCAGTGCTTGTTTTGCATGGCGAAGATGATCAGATCGTCCCATTCCCTATTTCGGGCGCCAAAGCGATAAAACTCTTAAAAAACGGAAAGCTAATTTCATATCCGGGCTTCCCCCATGGTATGCCAGCGACGGAAGCTGCAACTATCAACAGGGATCTTTTGGCGTTTATCCAGTCATAAATAAAAAAGATCGTTCTTGTTGAATAAAAGCTGTCAGCTATTATAGTTGACAGCTTTTATTTATAAATCACTGCGGTGGCCTATAATGAGCTCCTCACTGTAACATGAAATGGCACCGCGAAGTGCTCATGACAATTACTCAGCGCAAATTCCGCGGCTTTGCTGCCCATCAATTTAAAATCGGTTGATATGGTGGTAATGCCATCTAATATGATCTCCTTAAGGGCGGTTTCATTATAGGATATTACACCCACATCTTTAGCCACCTTCAGATCAGACGCGATGATCTTTTTGATCAGATCAACCAGGTCGTCTTCCATCAGGCTGATGTAAACCGTTTGCGGCTGAATGGTTTCTGAAGATAATGAGTCGACCACGGCGTACTCAAACGCATATTGTCGACAAAAATTTAAAAAGCCCTTCATGATCTCCTTAGAGTGATAGGTTTTGCCCGGGAATATCAGTTTAATGGTATGGTAATTGGTTAGTTTATCCAATAGCTTTTTCAAGGCCTCGTATACGTCGGTGGCAAAGTTTTCATATATCGCCGCGAATTTTCCGCTTACCCCGGGCACCAGATTGTCCAGTAGGATCAGTTTGTCCTTCGGTATTGTATTGATGATCTCATGTGCTTTGGCTTCATTGTCCAGGAAATGCGGGATAATGATGTATTTGGCATAATCGTTTTGGGCGCTTTCGGTAATGATCTTCTTGAAAAAATGGAAATCGTTGTTGTAGATATAAAAATCGACAGTAGCCTGTTCGCCAACAGTGGCAACAAAGGCATCATAAATGATCTTTTTATGCGCGCTTAGCTTATTGAATAACAGGAATATTTTGATCGGTTTCTGAAAATCGGTGTTGGATATAAAGAAGCCCTTGCCCGGCACCGAGCTAACAATGCCTTTATCTTTTAATTCCTTATAAACCCGCTCAATGGTATTACGTGAGGTATCCAGCGCAAAGCTCAAATCATTGATGGAAGGGAGCATGTCATCCTTAACAATATCACCGCTTTCAATACCCCTGATGATCGCGTTGGATAGCTGTAGATATTTGGGTGTGATCGAGTACTCGTCTATGGATAATATTTTTAGATAGTTCTTCACTAATTACAATTGGATCAGCACAAATGTACTATTACACAATTGCATTTTATTCATGAAAAAGATGGTAGGGGATGGTTTAGAAAATGTATATATTTATCTTGTTATAACCAATTAACCACCTTCGGCGCAACCAATTACCGGAGCCCTAAAAACTTAATTAAACTATTCCCCTATGGTATTAAATTTACTTAACCCAAAATTTCTTCTTTTATCGTTTTTTTTAATTATTGTATTTGCCAATGGTGCGAAGGCGCAGGATCCCTACCAATCATACCGGCAAGATTGGCTGAAGAAAGCAGAGGATAATAAGCCAAAGCTCATTGAAACCGAAAAGCAACCCATAAGCCTTGTTCGATTAGAGAAAGACCCCGCGGCTTTCCAGGGATGGAAAGCTGTGAATACAGATAGCGTTGGCAAACTGTACAATACATCGTTCAAAACACAAAGCGGTGTTGTGGTTGATTTTGGCGAACATCTTACCGGATATTTTACTTTCTCTATCAAAGCCCTGAAGGGAACCGCTGATGGGCCGGTACGATTAAAATTTACTTTTGGAGAGGTTCCCTCAGAGTTATCGGTACCCTTTGATCCTTACAAAGGCACCCTTAGCCGTGCCTGGCTGCAGGATGAAACGGTTACGGTAACCGAAATGCCTGCCGATATTACCATACCACGTCGCCTGGCTTGCCGTTTTGTGAAAATCGAATTATTGGGCGCTTCACCGTATTTTGATTTCCATATCAGCAACATGGTGTTTAAAGCAACTTCGTCTGTAGCTTTTAAACCACCGCTTTTGGCAACTACTACATCCCAACTAATAGCCGATATTGACCGTGTGGGATTGGCCACTCTAAAAGAATGTATGCAAACCGTGTATGAGGATGGCCCCAAACGCGATCGCCGGCTTTGGATAGGTGATCTGTACCTGGAATCATTAGCTAATCAGTTTTCGTTCCAGAATAACCAGCTTACCCGGCGTTGTTTGTATCTGCTGGCTGGCTTATCTGCCGATGGTGGTGTTTTGATATCCAATGTATTTGAAAATCCAGAGCCTCATGCACAGGCCGGTAGCCGGCTGCTGGATTATTGCCTTTTGTATAACGTAGCGCTAAAAGAATATGTTACTGCTACTGATGATAAACAAACCGGGCTCGACCTATGGCCTGTTGCCAAAAAGCAATTGGATATTATCCGTAAATATGCCGGGAAAGATGGTATGATAGACTATCAGAAAGCCGGTAAAGAATGGTGGGTGTTTTTTGACTGGAAGGATGGTTTGGATAAACAAGCCTGTTTGCAGGGTTTATCGATTTACGCGTTGAATCAAACTTACGCCCTTGCAAAACTGCTGGGTAAAGAAAACGAAGTAGATGATATACAATCATTAGCCAGAAAACTGAAAGCGGCCGCTTATAAAAACCTGTATGATCCAAAATCGGGCTTGTTTGTAAGCGGGACGAGTAAACAGATCTCCTACGGTTCACAAGCCTGGATGATATTGAGTGGGGTAGCGTCCAAACAGGAAGCACAAACCGCGTTAAAAGCACTCACAACAGTTAAGGACGCGGTACATCCAGGCGCACCGTATATGTTTCATTACTATATAGCGGCCCTGATCGAGAGCGGTTTAAAGGCCGAGGCAAAAGAGGCCTTGCAAAACTATTGGGGCGGCATGATCAAAAAAGGAGCTGATACTTTTTGGGAAGTGTATGACCCTAACGATGAGCTGAAATCGCCGTACAACTTTTATCCGGTAAATAGCTACTGTCATGCATGGAGCTGTACCCCGGTTTATTTTATCAGGAAGTATCCGGAGATATTTCAGCGATAGACCGTTGATGGTTTTTTGATGGCGCTGATTTCGTTGATTTTTGAAAACTTGATTTTACATAATAACTAAAATTCCATTGGTATCAACGAAATCAGCGTAATCATCAAAATCGTTGATTGTTTTTTGATGGCGTTGATTTTTTGAAACTTAATTTTACATAATAACTAAAATTCCATTGGTATCAACGAAATCAGCGTAATCATCAAAATCGTTGATTGTTTTTTGATGGCGTTGATCTTTTTAAAACTTGATTTTACATAATAACTAAAATTCCATTGATATCAACGAAATCAGCGTAATCATCAAAATCAACGGTTATCTTTCTTTTTAAAGCTATAATACAGATACCCCAATGCTGGTAATATAAATAAACTACCCACAAGCAATCCCACACCAAGATCGTCGATAGATTTTCCAGTGGCATGATCGGTAAGCAGCGACATGGAGCTGCCACCCTTAAAGATCACAAAGCGCGGGAAACGGGTATGTCCAACCGATATCAGGATCATACTCACCTGGAACGCGGCCAGTACCCTGATCCACTGTTTGTTCTTTTTATCGGAGATGATAAACCACAGCAAAATCAGCGACAGCGTAGCTGCGATAACAGCTGCTAAACTTAACACGTTACCAAATATCCAGTCGGCTAGGTGTACATGCTCAAAGTGCGAGGCCAAAAACACCAATGCACCCAATATTACGGCGGCTATATTCATGGCCTTGGCTTTTTTGATGAAGCGCTTGATATCATATACCTCAGTACATTCGCCAATGAGGTAAATGGCAGCCAGGAAGCCACAGAGCGCAACCGTAAAAAGCCCTACAGAAACCGAGAACCAGTTAAGCCAGCTAAAAATATAGGCCCCTGCAAAAGATTTGGCTGTTGGATCTATCTGACCAGATAAGGCGCTGCCTGCAATTATCCCCAGGAACATAGGTGTAACAAAGCTGGAGTAAACAAATATATAGTTATAAAAGCCTTGTGTTTTTTCGTCCTTAATAGCATCATAGTTACGGAAAGCGAACGCCGTTCCACGGGCGATGATGCCCAACAGCATAATAAGCAATGGGATATGCAGGTAAACGCACATTTCGCTATAAATGGTCGGGAAGCCAACAAACAGGATCACTACGGTTATAATGAGCCACATGTGATTAGCCTCCCATATCGGGCCGATAGCCTGGTAACTGGTTTTTCGGGTACGGTGCTTGTTATCATTTGAGGTGAAAAGTTCAATGATCCCCGCACCAAAATCGGCCCCGCCTAACAAGAAGTATAGGGTAATGGCAGCAAATAAAAACAAAATAACTACGTATAACATATCTTTATAGCTTAACGGTCATACAATTCGGGCACCATTTGTATCTGCCTTTTCAGCAGGAAAATAACAAACACACTCAGGGTAAAATAAATAAAGGTAAACAGGTAAAAAGAGTACTGGATGCCCGGCATGGGTGTAACCGCCTCACTGGTACGCATAATGCCCTGGATGATCCAAGGCTGTCTGCCCACCTCGGTTACTGTCCACCCGGCCTCTAAAGCAATAAAACCGGCAGGCGTAGCCCAGATAAACATTTTCAGGAACCAGCCCTTATCAAACCAGCTCTTCTTTTTCCAAAGCGCAACAAAATATAATACGCCGATCAGCATCATCAACATGCCAAAACCAACCATAATCTGGAAAGCATAATGCGTAACGGCCACCGGCGGTTGGTTTTTAACAGGGATCTTATCCAGGCCATTAACCTGCTGCTTAAAATTATCGTGTACCAGGAAACTCAGTAGGCCGGGTATCTCGATACCATAATTAACCTTTTTTGCTGAGGTATCGGGTATGCCACCAATTACCAGGGGGGCATACTCCTGCGTATGAAAGTAAGCCTCCATGGCAGCCAGTTTGGCCGGTTGCCTTTTGGCTGCGCCCTTGGCAGATATATCGCCGCTTAGTGGCTGCAAAATGGCTGCTGCCGCGCCGAATATAATGGCTATTTTGAAAGCCTTACTATGGAAACGCACATTACGGTTACGATAGATCATGAGCGCATGGATCCCGGCAACGGCAAAACCCGTAGCCGAAAACGCGGCGATGGTCATGTGTAAGGCTTCGGAGAACCAGGCCTCATTAAACATGGCTTTCAGCGGGTCGATATTGAGGTATTTGCCATTTACAAAATCAAAGCCAGAGGGGCTGTTCATCCAGGAATTGGCCGATACTACCAGTATACCTGATGCTATACCGCTAATGCCTACCACAATACCCGTAACCCAATGGAACCAGGTGTTCAACCGGTTCCAACCGTAAAGGAAAAAGCCCAGTGCTATCGCCTCAATAAAAAAGGCCACACCTTCTAAGGAAAAAGGCATCCCGAAGATAGGGCCGGCGTGTTTCATAAAGCCCGGCCAAAGCAGGCCCAGTTCAAATGATAACATGGTGCCCGATACCGCGCCGGTAGCAAAAAATATAGCTACGCCTTTACTCCAGGCAATGGTGATGTTTTTGTAAACCGGATCTTGTGTTTTGATCCATTTATAATGCGATATGGCCATAAAAACCGGCATTACCATACCAATGCAGGAGTATATGATATGAAAACCTAAGGATAAGGCCATTTGCGACCTTGCTGCAATAAAATCATCCATACATGTAATACTAAATAATGGCTGAATTTAAAGCTATAATGTAACAAATTAGTTAAGATTTACTAATTGATATTAAATATAAAATATACTTTCTACGTGTAAGTAATTGGATTAGTGGGTAAAATTTAGTAAACCTCACCCAACCCTCTCCAAAGGAGAGGGCTTTTGATTTGCATAGCGGTTAAAGAAATATTAACACTTGAGTATGTGGGGTTTTAAAATTCTCCCCTTTGGGGAGATATAGAGGGGTATTACCGGTTCCGTTTTGTCGATCCCCTGATGATCAATTCCGGTTTAATGCTGATGATCTTCGGTTTGGTCGTTGTATCGTTATTGCCTATCTCCTGAAAAAACAAATTGGCCACGGTATTGCCCATGTAAACGCTGAACTGATCGATAGTGGTAATCGATGGACTGGTGATCTCCGAAAAGCTTTCGTTAGCATAACCGCAGATCCCCAGTTCTGATGGTACTTTGATACCCATGGCATTGGCTACATCCAGTACACCCAATGCCGAGAAATCAGAGGTGGAGGCAAATATAGCATCCGGGGGGTGGGGCAAACTTAGCAGCTTGCGGGTTCCTTCGGCACCCAGTTCTTTTGTCCAGGCGTTTTCCACGATCAATTCCTCTATTACCGGTACATTATACGCTTTGAATGCTTTTAGATAACCTTCCTTGCGTTGTTTAAAAATACTAAGGTTTTGAGGGCCTTCCAGCAGGGCTATTCTTTTATAACCGCCCTCTATCAGGTGTGATACGGCCTCATATGAAGCCTGGAGGTTATCATTGATTACCTTGAGGGTCTCCAGCTCTTCGGCAACACGGTCGAACTGGATGAGTTGGATGCCATGATCCAACACATTTTGCAGGTGCTGATAATCATAACTATCGGCCGATACGGATATCACAATACAATCTACATGCTGGTTAATCAACGTATTTACACACTGGATCTCCTTGTCATGATCTTCGCCCGATTGACAAATGATCAGGTTAAAACCTTTCTGGTAGGTAACCTCCTCAATACCGGCAATTACATTGGAGAAAAAATTCTGGTTAATACGAGGTATCACCACGCCAATAGTTTTGGATTGCCCCTTACGCAAATTGGAGGCCAATAAGTTGCGCTTATAATTGAGCTCATCGGCTGTTTTAATGATCAGCTCCTTGGTTTTTTCATTTACCTGGCTGCTGTTATTCAGCGCCCGGGAAACAGAAGAAGCGGTAATGCCTAACTTTTCGGCAATGTCATAAATGGTGGTGCGTTTTACTTTCTTCATTACAAAGTGCAAGTTGGAAAAAATATTTTACGCAATCGATTGCAATTTCAAATATTTATTTAATTTCGTCTCGTTAAGTTACCAAAAAACAAACAAACCTAATTATTCACGTCATAATCATCTAAAAATATGCTGCTATTAGGCATCGATATAGGTACGTCATCAGTTAAAGTGAGCGTTGTTGACGCGGCCACTCAAAAAGTATTGGCCTCGGCACAATATCCCGACGAAGAGTCGCCCATTAAAGCTGTACATCCCGGCTGGGCCGAACAATCGCCGCAAATGTGGTGGGAGCAGGCACAGCAGGCCCTGGAGCGCTGCCATGCAAAAAATGCTTATAATCCGGCTGATATAGCTGCTATTGGTATCGCTTACCAGATGCATGGCCTCGTATTGGTAGATAAAGATCAAAATGTATTGCGCGACAGTATCATTTGGTGCGATAGTCGTGCTGTGGAAATAGGCGACAAAGCTTTTGCTGACATTGGTGAGGAATATTGTTTATCACACCTGCTCAATTCGCCGGGTAATTTTACAGCATCAAAACTGGCCTGGGTAAAAGAGAATGAGCCCGAAATATATAGCAAGATAGATAAGATCATGCTGCCCGGCGACTATATCGCGATGAAGCTTACAGGAGAGATCACCACGTCGGTATCGGCACTATCAGAGGGTGTATTTTTTGATTTCAAAACCAACGGTATCTCCAAAGAGATCCTGAATCATTTTGGTTTTGATGAAAGTCTTTTCCCGGTGATCAAGCCGGTATTCTCCTCACATGGAATTTTATCCGCATCAGTAGCGGAGAAACTAAAATTAAAAGCCGGTATCCCGGTAGCCTATAAATCGGGCGATCAACCTAATAACGCGCTTTCCTTAAATGTGCTTAATCCCGGCGAGGTGGCGGCTACGGCAGGTACTTCTGGCGTGATATACGGCGTAAGTGATGAACTCACCTATGATCAGCAATCGCGCATCAATACTTTTGCCCACGTTAATTATGCCGAACAGCAAAAACGCCTGGGTGTACTTTTATGCATCAATGGTACGGGCAGTTTATACCGCTGGGCCAAATACAATTTTGGTACTGGCTTAAGCTATACCCAAATGAATAACGAGGCTAAAAAGGCGCCGCTGGGAAGCGATAGTTTGCAAATACTGCCCTTTGGCAACGGCGCCGAGCGTATGCTGAATAATAAGCAGGTAGGTGCACACATACAAAATATCGATCTGAACCTGCATACACAAGCGCATATTTTCCGCGCCGTGCAGGAAGGTATAGCCAGCGCATTCCGTTATGGATTGGATATTATGCGCAGCAATGGCATGAACCCAACGGTGATCCGCGCCGGCAAAAGCAACCTGTTCCTGAGCGAACTGTTTACCGAAACCTTTGTAAATGCCACCGGCGTACCGGTGGAATTGTATAATAATGATGGCAGCGTTGGCGCGGCATTAGGCGCAGGTATCGGCGCAGGCATATACAAGTCGCCAGCCGAGGCATTCAGCAACGCTAAGCCAATCCAACTCATTGAACCTTCAACCCAACAATTTGAACCCGTGTACCAGGAATGGAAGGAACTTCTGAGCTTAAAGCTGAAGGCATAAAGCCAAAAGCTAAAAAAACGAAACCACTAATTCAGTAATTCAATAATTAAAACAAATCACTAATTCACTAAATCACTAATTCAATAATTAAAAAGATATGAGTATCGTAACCGGAGAAAAACAGTTTTTTAAAGAAATAGGTCAAATTAAGTATGAAGGAACCCAGTCTGATAATCCCCTTGCTTTTAGGTGGTATGATGCGGATAGGGTAGTGGCCGGTAAAACCATGAAAGATCATTTGCGTTTTGCTTGCGCATACTGGCATTCGTTCTGTGGTACCGGTGCCGATCCATTTGGCGGTGCGACCCACGTATTTCCGTGGGACGAAAAAGCCGATGCGGTTGAACGTGCCAAAGATAAAATGGATGCTGCTTTTGAGTTCATCACCAAAATGAATCTGCCATACTATTGCTTTCATGACGTGGATGTGGTTGATTATGGTAATGACGTTAATGAAAACGACAGGCGTTTACAGGCTTTGGTAGAGTATGCCAAACAAAAACAGGCGGCCAGCGGTGTAAAACTGCTTTGGGGTACCGCAAACTTATTCAGCCATAAAAGGTATATGAACGGTGCCTCTACCAATCCGGATTTTCATGTGCTGGCCCATGCAGGCGCGCAGGTTAAAGCCGCTATTGATGCTACTATTGCATTAGGCGGTGAAAACTACGTTTTCTGGGGTGGTCGCGAAGGCTATATGAGCCTGCTAAACACTGACATGAAACGTGAACAGGAGCATTTTGCCCGTTTTTTACATACGGCTAAGGATTATGCCCGCAAACAAGGCTTTAAAGGAACTTTCTTTATCGAACCAAAACCTTGTGAGCCAACCAAACACCAGTATGATTATGATGCGGCTACAGTATTAGGCTTTTTACAGAAATATGATCTGATCAATGATTTTAAACTGAATCTGGAAGTTAACCACGCTACGCTGGCTGGCCATACTTTCCAGCACGAATTGCAGGTAGCTGCCGACTCGGGCTTGTTAGGATCAATAGATGCTAACCGTGGCGATAACCAGAACGGATGGGATACCGACCAGTTCCCGAATGATATCAATGAAGTAACAGAATGTATGCTGATCATCCTGGAAGCAGGCGGTTTACAGGGTGGTGGTGTAAACTTTGATGCCAAGATCCGTCGTAACTCGACAGATCCGGCCGATCTGTTTTATGCGCACATTGGTGGTATGGACATTTTTGCCCGCGCTTTGGTAATTGCCGATAACATTTTGCAAAAATCAGATTACAAAAAGATCCGCAAAGAAAGATATGCTTCATTTGACACCGGTTCAGGTAACGATTTTGAAACAGGGAAGCTATCTTTAGAGGATTTGCGTAACTATGCCATCGCTAATGGGGAGCCTAAAACCATAAGCGGCAAACAAGAATATTTGGAAAATTTGATAAATCGCTATATATAGTTTATAATTGTCAATCTAACATATTAAAACCAATTTAACCAAAACAATGAACTTGAAAACCCTCTCGTATGGCGATTATGCTGTATTCTTGATCTACTTTGTAATAGTCGCCGGCTATGGCTGGTGGGTATATAAGCGAAAACACAACGCCGATGCCACCTCAAAAGATTACTTTTTGGCCGAAGGGTCGTTAACCTGGTGGGCTATCGGTGCATCACTGATCGCTTCCAATATATCCGCCGAACAGTTTATCGGAACCAGCGGATCGGCATTCAAGATGGGTTTGGCCATATCAACTTACGAGTGGATGGCCGCGATCACACTGATCATTGTAGCGGTATTTTTTATCCCGGTATATCTTAAAAACAAGATATTTACCATGCCGCAGTTCCTGCATCAGCGGTATAACGGTACAGTGGCTATGGTAATGGCCATATTTTGGCTGTTGCTGTACATTGTGGTTAACCTCATGTCGATATTATACCTGGGCGCCTTGGCTATCAGTGGTATATCTGGCCTGGATATCCATTTATGTATCTGGTTGCTGGCCATATTCTCTGTCATTATCACCCTTGGTGGTATGAAAGTTATTGGCTATACCGACGTTATACAGGTAGCTGTTCTTATTCTGGGCGGCTTAATGGCCACTTACCTGGCATTAACGCTGCTAAGCGAAAAAGAAGGTACAACAGGGTTATTAAACGGGTTTAAAATACTTCATTCCGAGGCTACCGATCACTTCCACATGATATTTAAAAAGGATAATCCAAATTATATGGACCTGCCAGGCTTAACCGTATTAATTGGCGGTATGTGGATCACCAACCTTAACTATTGGGGTTGTAACCAGTACATCACACAAAGGGCATTGGGTGCGAATCTTAAAACCGCCCGTGGTGGTATCCTTTTCGCGGCATTCCTCAAATTGCTGATGCCGGTGATTGTAGTATTACCGGGTATAGCGGCTTACTTACTATATCAAAAAGGGATGTTCCACCAGGAAATGATGAGTTCATCAGGCGTATTAGATCCTAATAAAGCCTATCCATCATTGCTGAACTTATTGCCATCAGGCTTAAAAGGGCTTTCATTTGCCGCTTTGACAGCCGCCATTGTGGCTTCATTAGCCGGTAAAGCAAATAGTATCGCCACCATATTTACACTGGATATCTACAAAAAAGCCATTAACCCGGCAGCTAATGATAAAAAATTAGTGAATTTAGGTAAATGGTCTGTAGTAGTAGCTATGGTATTAGGTATATTGTTATCAGAACTGATCGGTAAAGCACTGATGGGAGAAGGTAAGCAAGGATTTCAGTACATTCAGGAGTATACAGGATTTGTATCTCCGGGTATATTTGCCATGTTCATCCTTGGTTTCTTCTGGAAAAAAGCTACTTCAAACGCGGCTATGTTCGCGACTATTGGCGGGTTTATCATGTCATGTTTCTTTAAACTATTACCGCGCTTTGCCGATCTGGGCTTCCTGTCGCCTTATGGCTTCTCGAAACTGGCCCTGCAGGACGATAAGGTTACAAAGCTTTATGAGATACCATTCCTTGACCGTATGGGCTTTGTATTTGTTATTTGCGTTGTAGGTATGTATATCATCTCTAAAATTGATGGCGCCCGTGGTGTTAAAACCAATGGCCTGGAAATTGACGGATCTATGTTTAAAACATCCCGCGCGTTTACAGCTGGTGCCTTGATAGTTACCGGTATTGTAATAGCGCTTTACTCCATCTTCTGGTAGTAATAATTTTTCAACATACAAAAAAGGCGGCGCATCTGATGATATGCTGCCTTTTTTGCTTAAATGGTTTTATTAATAGCTAAAATGTTATATAATTTAGTTACAGGTTAAATGTATCTTGCCTAATAACCCGCATCCGAAAACGTTTGCGTGGATTTGTTTTGATTAACCGGTCCAACTTGTACAAAATGATGTGTAATTTGCCGGTCACAACAAACCTTTTATATACGATACCATCAATCCATGGTTAATAATTTAGAACAAACATTTCGCTGGTTTGGACCTACCGATCCAGTTACGTTAACAGCTATCAGACAAACTGGTGCTACAGGCATAGTTACATCGCTTTATCACATCCCCGTTGGCGAGGTGTGGAGTTTAGAGGAGATCAACCAACGCAAGAAGATCATTGAAGATGCCGGGCTCACGTGGTCGGTGGTGGAGAGTGTAAATATTCACGAGAGTATCAAAACAGCCTCGCCCGACAGGGATAAATACATCGAGAACTATGTAAGCACGCTTAAAAATCTATCGCTGGCTGGTATAAACATTGTGTGCTACAATTTTATGCCCGTGCTCGACTGGACCCGTACCGATCTGGATTTTCTGCTACCCAACAAAGGAACGGCGCTAAGATATGATGCCAAAGCCCTGGCTGCTTTTGACCTGTATATCCTGGAACGCAAGGGCGCTGAAAATGATTTTACTCCGGAACAGCAACAAGCAGCAAGAAAATATTTAGACAGCATCAGTGCCGAAGAAAAAGCACAGCTGATCGATAACCTGATGGCCGGTTTGCCTGGTACCAATAAAGTATTGACCATCCCGGAATTTAAGGAGCATTTAAAACGCTACGCCAATACCGATGCGGCAGCATTGAAAAATAATTTAGGTTACTTCCTGAAAGGTATTATCCCTGGCGCTGAAGCAGCGGGCGTAAAAATGTGTATCCATCCAGACGATCCACCGTTTCCGATATTGGGCTTGCCTCGCGTGGTATCAACCGAGCAGGATCTGGCCGATGTGGTTAATTTTAGTCCGTCATTAAGTAATGGACTAACTTTTTGCACCGGTTCTTTAGGCGCAAGACCAGATAACGACCTGCCCGGCATAGTGGAAAGGTTAGGGGAGCATATCCACTTTCTGCATTTGCGTAACGTACAGCGTGAGGACGATGGCAGCTTTTATGAAGCTGAGCATTTGAACGGCAGTACAGATATGTACGCCGTGATGAAAAATATCGTTTTAGAACAGCAAAAACGCCAGCAAAATGGTCGTACAGATGTCGCGATTCCGATGCGCCCGGATCACGGTCATAAATTGCTTGATGATTTTAATTATAAAACCTACCACGGTTATTCGGCTATTGGCAGGTTAAAAGGTTTAGCCGAACTAAGAGGATTAGAAATGGGTGTTAAACGCTCGATAACCCCCTGAAGGGGGAACTTTACTCTTGATTTCGGAATTTGAATTTTCGATTTCGGATTTAGTTAAGGTTAGAGTTTAGAATTCAATGTTTAGGATGAGGAGTTTAAAACTTTGAATTTAGCGTTTAGAGCTTAGAATTTAGAGTTTCGCATTTAGAATTTACTAATGAAGAATTTTTTAGATCAGGATTTTTTATTGAATACCAAAACAGCGCAGCGTCTGTACCATGAATATGCCAGCCAGTTGCCTATTATTGATTACCACTGTCATTTACCGCCCGATCAGATAGCTCAGGATATCAATTTTAATAACCTGACCCATGCCTGGCTCTATGGCGATCATTATAAATGGCGTGCTATGCGGGCCAACGGTGTTAATGAAGCTTATATAACCGGTGATAAAACCGATCAGGAAAAGTTTACCAAATGGGCTGAAACGGTGCCGTATACCCTTCGTAATCCATTATATCACTGGACACACCTGGAGCTGCAGCGTTATTTCGGTATTCACGAACTGCTTTCACCGGCTACTGCTCAAAAGATATATGAAGATTGTAATGCCCAACTCAAAACACCTGAGTTTAGCGTACGCAATATCCTGAAAGGCAAAAACGTAGAGGTGGTTTGTACTACAGATGATCCACTGGATAATCTGGCTTTTCATCAACAGATCAAACAAGATGGTTATGAGGTGAAAGTATTGCCAGCCTTCAGGCCCGATAAGGCTATGAACGCCGACGATCTGAATGCTTTGAATAGCTATATCGATCAACTGGAAGTGGTTACCAACATCTCAGTTTCTAATATCGATGAGTATTTAAAGGCTTTAAAGAACCGTCATGATTATTTTGCGGAAAATGGTTGTACACTGTCAGACCACGGCCTTGAGCAAATTTATGCCGATGATTATACCGACAAGGAAATAGCCGCGATCTTTTTAAAGATCAGGAACAAGCAGGTTTTATTGCCGCTGGAAATATCCAAATTCAAATCGGCTATGTTGTTCCAGTTTGCGCTGTGGGATCATGAAAAAGGCTGGGTACAGCAATATCACCTGGGTGCATTACGCAACAATAATACACGCGGCTTAACCAATTCTGGTCCGGATACAGGCTGGGATTCTATCGGCGATTTTAAACAGGGTGTTTCCTTATCCAAATTTTTGAACAAGCTTGATTCGGATAACCGCTTAACCAAAACTATACTGTACAACTTAAATCCGGCCGATAACGAGTTATTTGCCGCCATGACGGGTAACTTTAACGATGGTTCTGTTGCCGGTAAGGTACAGTTTGGTTCGGCATGGTGGTTCCTGGATCAAAAAGACGGGATGACCAAACAACTAAACGCCTTGTCGAACATTGGACTGGTGAGCCGTATGGTAGGTATGCTTACCGATTCGCGCAGCTTTTTATCCTTCCCGCGGCATGAGTACTTCCGCAGATTGGTTTGTAACTTATTTGCCGAGGATATCGAGAATGGTGAATTGCCAAATGATATAGAATGGACAGGCAAGATCGTGCAGGATATTTGCTATTACAACGCTAAAAATTACTTTAATTTCGATAAGCAATAATGAGTAATTCTTTTGAAAACGGATCGCCTAAAGGCAGCATACTTTCATTTGGCGAACTACTACTCAGGATATGCCCCGATGCAGGTGGTGAATGGTTACATGAAAACCAGCTACCCTTCTTTGTAGGTGGTGCCGAATTGAATGTAGCCACGGCTTTAGCCTTGTGGGGATTGCCATCATCTTATTTTACGGCTTTACCCGATAATGCGCTGTCCACACAGATACTGGATTATCTGCAGGATAAAAAAATTGATACCGCGCCGGTTTATATGGGCGGCGATAGGATAGGCCTGTATTACTTAACCCGCGGAAAGGACATCAAGAACAACGCGCTGATATATGACCGTGCTAATTCGGCTTTTACAGCTTTAAAACCTGGACAGGTTGATTGGGATAAAGTACTTGATGGTGTAAGCTGGTTTCACTTTAGCGCCATATGCCCGGCTATCAGCCAGAATGTAGCCGATGTTTGCGCTGAAGTATTGGAAGCAGCATCTGCCCGGAACATCACCATATCGGTCGACCTGAATTACCGTGCCCGGCTTTGGCAATACGGCAAACAACCTATTGATGTAATGCCGCAACTGGTAAAACATGCCGATCTGATCATGGGTAACATATGGGCTGCTGAGCGGATGCTGGGTATACCGGTTGAACCGAATGTAACCGAATCGGGACAAAAAAGTATCTACCTTAAGGAAGCTCAAAATTCATCAGAGGCCATCATGGCGCGGTTCCCAAAATGCAAGGCTGTAGCCAACACCTTCCGTTTTGACGCAGGTGAAGGCATAAACTACTACACCGCTTTGTATGATGGCGACAAGCTGCACAGTTCAAAACAATATGATACCGATAAGGTGGTGGATAAAGTAGGTAGCGGCGATTGTTTCATGGCCGGTCTCATCTATGGCTTTTACAGCGATCTTGATCATTTGGAAACACTGGAGTTTGCAACTTCTGCCGCTTATCAGAAACTATTTATCGAAGGTGATGCAACCAATAAAACGGTTCAACAAATAATAAACGCTATTAAACCATGAGCAAAAAAGATATCGTATTGAATGCCATATTAACCCAGGGCTCACTACCGCTTTTCTTTTATGAAGACGCGCAGGTAAGCCTGGAAATAACGCGAACGCTGTATAGGGCTGGCATTCGGGTTTTTGAATACACTAACCGCGGCGCTGCGGCGCTGGCCAATTTTATCGTGCTAAAAAAGGCGCAGCAGGAAGAAATGCTCGATCTGCAATTGGGTATCGGTACCATAAAAACCGCTGCGGAAGCAAACGCTTTTATAGCCGCCGGGGCGGATTTTATCGTAGCTCCGGTAATAAACCCGGAAGTAGGAGCGATAGCCAAACAGCACGATCTGTTGTGGATCCCTGGTTGTATGACGCCAACCGAAATTAATACCGCGCAGCAACATGACGCTGCATTGATCAAATTGTTCCCGGCTAATATCCTGGGGCCGGAGTTTATGTCGTCTATAAAAGATCTGTTTGCGGGTCAGTTATTCATGCCAACAGGTGGGGTTGACTTGAATATTGACAGCATCAGTACCTGGTTCAGGGCCGGGGTTTGTGCGGTAGGTATGGGAAGTAAGCTTATCAGCAAAAAAGTACTGGATGATCGCTTGTATGAGCAATTATATACAGATACCGTTAAACTCGGTGAGCTGGTGTCAAGTATCAAGTAGTTAGTATCAAGACATATTGCGGCTTTGCTGTTAGTCGTAAATAAAAGAATAAAGTCTTGATACTATTTACTTGATACCATAAAAACTAATTACAACAACCAATTAAAACCAATTATAATGAAAGAAACTAAAGTTGGGAATTACAGATGGGTCATATGCTCGCTGGTGTTTTTTGCCACTACGGTAAATTATCTGGACAGGGCGGTGATCAGTCTTTTAAAATCCGATCTCACTAAGGAATTTAACTGGAACGACGGGGATTATGCCAATATTGAAATAGCGTTTAAAATTGCCTACTCTCTGGGCTTGCTTGCAGCCGGAGGGTTTATTGACAAGGTAGGAACCAAGCTCGGGTACTTTTTATCAACCCTTTTTTGGAGCATCTCCGCGGTGTGCCACGCTTTTGTGGGCAGTACCTTTGGTTTTGGTGTAGTACGCTCGGCTTTAGGTATCAGCGAGGCGGGGAATTTTCCGGCAGCTATCAAAACCGTGGCAGAATGGTTCCCGAAAAAAGAGCGGGCGTTTGCCACCGGCATATTTAATTCCGGCTCAAATATCGGCGCTATTGTAGCTCCCTTAACCGTACCCTTTATAGCGGTTGCCTGGGGCTGGCGCTGGGCTTTTATCATTACTGGTTCTATCGGTTTTATATGGCTTGTACTTTGGTACCTGTTTTATGAAACACCTGCTAAGCATAAACATGTAACCCAGGCAGAGTTGGATTACATCAACAGCGATCAGGAAGTTTCCGGGCAGAAAGAAGCAATCGTTGATGTCAAAAAGATATCCTGGGGTAAGTTGTTATCCTTTAAACAAACCTGGGCATTTGTTATAGGTAAGTTTTTAACCGATCCCATCTGGTGGTTCTATTTGTTCTGGTTGCCCGATTTTTTGGAGAGCCAGTATCATTTAAAGGGTACGGCCATAGCCATTCCGGTAGCATTGGTGTATACCATGTCCACATTCGGAAGTATTGGCGGTGGCTGGATTCCCATGCGCTTGATCAAAAACAACTGGCCGGTGTTCCGGGCCCGCAAAACCTCCATGTTTATTTATGCCCTGTTTGTGATCCCTATTGTATTTGCACAGGTATTAGGCGGTATCAACATGTGGCTGGCCGTAATTGTGATCGGCATTGCGGCATCGGCCCACCAGGCATGGAGCGCTAATATATTTACTACGGTTTCTGATATGTTCCCCAAAAGATCAGTTGGCTCGGTAACCGGTATTGGTGGTATGTTTGGCTCAATTGGCGGTGTGTTTTTATCATTGTTGGTACAAAAAAACCTGTTTGTGCATTACAGGGCCATTCACCAGATTGAAACAGCTTATTACATCATGTTTGTAGTTTGTGGCAGTGCTTACATATTGGCGTGGTGTATTATGCACTTGCTTGTTCCCAAAATGAAGCCTATTAATTTGTAGAATAACACGATCGATCAAAAAGCCCTGGTATTATACCGGGGCTCTTTGCTGATTAATTAAAGTTTACTCTCAACCTGCTCAGCCAGTTCATCTATCCAACTGGATAAATAAGGTTCAGTCCCTGTTAATCTTATCCATTGTCCATCCGCATCCTTTGCTATAATAAGATGCAATGTCCCGTCTGTTGATTTAAATTCGTAGGCGTTGGTGAAATTAGGATATGTAATTCCCTTCGCGAAACCATCAATCGTGCTGTCGGTACCCGCGAGTGTTGCTTCAAATTGTTCCATGGCGTGTATTTTATTAACTAACGCTGTTTTATGCGTTTGTGTTTGTTTTGAACCATGATTAACATGATTTGGGGATTGCCATAATAATGATAGAATCAAGAAATTCTGTTAATCATGGTTCAGAATGATTACTACCTTTATACCGTGCAAAATTTACAACCCGACCCCAAAATACTAATTGATATAGTACAAACCAAAATGCCTTATGGAAAATATAAAGGAACAATTATTGCCGATATACCCATAAGTTATCTAGAATGGATGGCCGGTAAGGGATTTGCCAAAGATAAAATGGGCATGCTGCTTTCAACCACCTTCGAGATCAAAACCAATGGTCTGAACGATATTCTGCTGATGGTAAAAAGATCGCTAAGACAGAGTGGGGGACACTGACGGCCGGATTTATTACTTATTGATGACCATCCTGCTGAAAGGTTTCAAGCGTATATACGACTAAAGAATAAAATCATTGTAATATGAAAAAGTTGATCTTATATGTCGCCGTACTGTTCTTGTTCGTAGGTTGTGCCGACGGACAATCATCCAATAAATTTGCTGTATTACCCAAGCCTAAAACAGGAGAAGCCGAAGCTACTTTTGGAGGAGGCTGTTTCTGGAGCATGAGCGAAGCCCTGTCTGAATTGAAAGGAGTAAAAAAAGTAGTTTCGGGTTATGCCGGTGGCAACACCAAAAATCCAACCTATGAAGAGGTAAGTTCGCAAAGCACCAATCATGCCGAAACGGTTGATGTTATATATGATCCTAAAGTGATCAGTTATGCACAGCTGGCCGAAGCTTTTTTCTTTGCCCATGACCCAACCACGCTCAACAGGCAAGGGCCCGATGAAGGTACTGATTATCGTTCCATCGCTTTTTACCGCACTCCAGAAGAGAAGAATATCCTGTTGGCCACTATCAAAAAGGTTAATGAATCAAAACATTATATTAACCCAATAGTGACCCAGGTTGTACCATATAATGCCTTTTACCCGGCAGAAGCTTACCATCAGGGTTATTACCGGAGCCATCCAAACCAACCGTATATTGTGTCAGTATCAGAACCCAAGGTAATGAAATTCAGGAAAGTTATGGCTGCAGCGTTGAAGCCGGAGTTTAAACCCCTCTAAATCTCCCCTGAAGGGGAGACTTTAAGAAGTAGTTGGTTTAAGACATTTAAAGGTAAAGCCCTCCCCTTCAAGGGTTGGGTGGGGTTTACAACTTATTGAACCAGCCTTTTTTCCAAAATACAAATACCTGAATAATAGCTATCGCGAACATCAGCACAATGGCGTAAACATAGCCATGCCGCCAGTATAGCTCGGGCATATTGTCGGGTATAACATGACCTTTGTCGTCCTGCCGGGCAAAGTTCATTCCATAAATACCGGCAATAAAAGTAAGCGGGATAAATATCACCGAGATAATGGTAAGTACTTTCATGATCTCGTTCATCCGGTTGCTTACCATAGACAGGTACAGATCGATAATGCTGGAAGTTACCTCTTTATAGTTTTCAATCAGATCCATCGCTTGTATGCAATGGTCATAGGCATCGCGCAGGAACAGTTTTACCTCTGATGTGATCAAAGGGCACTCCGAGCGGATCATATCATTGATCTTATCCCGCTCAGGCCAGCTCGCCCTGCGTATAATGATCAGCGTACGTTTAATTTGCTGCGAATTGAACATGATACTTTTATCAGCACTGTTGTAAACCTTATCCTCAATAGCATCCAGTTTGTCGCCAATAAGTGCCAGAAGCGTAAAATAGTTATCAATAATGGTATCAATAAGAGCATAGCACATATAGCCTGGCCCTGCGGTGCGTATAGCGCCTTTACCAGCTTTAAGCCTTGCCTTTACCGCTTCAAAAAACTCTCCGTGGTCCTCTTCAAAACTAATGATCAGATTGTCTTTAAGTATTGCCGAAAATTGGTTGTTTATCAGTTCGTCCTCTTTATTAAAACTCACCATACGACTGGTGCAAAAGGCATAATCATCGTATTCGTCAAATTTAGGACGCTGATGGGTATTGGCAATGTCTTCCAGCACCAATGGATTAATATTAAGGTGTGTACCAATATCTTCAATTAAAGTGGCGTCGCCCAAACCGTTAACCTTTATCCAATGGGTATGATTATCGCATTTTTTAAGCTGGTTTAAAATTACTTTAATGTCTTTCCCTTCGGAGGTAACCAGCTCATTTTCGTTATAGGAAAACATGGCAATATGCGGTTTTAGCGCACCGTCGGGTATTACAATTGTACCAGGCCTATCACCAACATTGCCCTGGTGCCTGTTTACTTTGTAGCGTACGCGTTTTATCCTGCTGTCCATTTACAAATAATTAATACTTTGTGGTCCCTGGTTAAATAACAGATCAACAATGCTCAGATTTTTCAGAAAGCCCTTACGATCTTCAAAAACCTGAAAATAAGGTTTTTGTTCCAGTTCTGTTTCTTTTTTTGGATGGATAGAAGCCCTCAGGTCGGCAACAGACGATGGGTATTCCGGATGATACTCATCCGTGTATTTAATATCGGCTTTTATTTTAGTGAGCTTTAGCAGCAGTTGCAAAAGCTCTTCATTATAATCAAAAAGAAAAGGCACCTGTTTTTCCTTTTGGTAAAATGCGGCAAAGTCATCCTCATAATATTCAAAATAAGCCGACCGCCGGTAACACGCACCCAGGCTTTGCCAGTGCAGACGCTGCCATTCAAAATCATAGCTGATCTTCACATCTTTAACCTTGGTATGATTTTTTGACCCCTTTATAACTGGCACGGTCAGAGCCAGCATACCATCGGGTGAGTAAATATTAGCCCGGTTGCGGTAGGTTTGTTTGGGGAAATGCTCTTCTCTTTCTATCAGAATATCAGGTTTATACGCATTTACCTGTACAAAATATTGTACCGGCGGAAGATAAAACATAGGGAACACAGCGCCTTTTTCAATCATATATTTTATGTTTGTGTTCAAAATTGGTTAAAATAATGATAAAAAAAGGGTTTTTGAGGTTAGGTATATTTTTTTTATACCTCATATCGCTGCTTCCCTTTTGGTTTTTGTACATTATATCTGATGTACTGTTTGTTATTATCTACTATCTGGTGCGTTACCGCAGGGATGTGGTTCAACAAAATCTGGCCAATTCCTTCCCCGAAAAAACGGCTAAAGAACGTCATGATATCGAATTTAAATATTACCGTTACCTGGCCGATCTGATCGTTGAAACTATTAAAATGATCACTGTATCAGAAAAAGAGATACAGAAAAGGGTAGTAGCTACCAACTCTGAGCTGGTGCACGAGTATTTTGCAAAAAGTAAAAGCATTATAGCCGTAGCCGGTCATTATTGCAACTGGGAAATGGCGGCGCTTAACTTTAATTTTGTTACCAACAAAAGGTTCATGATCGTGTATAAACCGCTGTCAAACGTTACATTCAATGAGTTTTTTATACAGGTACGTTCGCGCTTTGGGGGGCAACCGGTAGCTATGAAACAAACCATGCGCAAAATGGCCGAATACCGGAACGAGCTTACTGTAAGTGTACTGGTGGGCGACCAAACCCCGGTAATGCACGAAGTAAATTACTTTACTAATTTTTTAAATCAACCTACTGCCGTATTTTTGGGCATCGAAAAAATATCAAAAGCTATTGATGCCGCTGTGGTATTTTACGATATGAAACGCGTAAAAAGAGGTTATTACACATACACATTGGTTCCGTTAACAGAAAACCCCAAACAAACTGCCGAGCATGAAATTACCGATGCTCATGTGCAATACCTGGAAAGCATGATCCGGCGGGCACCGCAATATTGGCTATGGTCACACCGAAGGTGGAAGTTTAAGCCGGAGGATAAACATAAATGATCAACACACCTAAAGTTGCTGTAGTTATATTAAACTGGAACGGCGTTAAATATCTTAAACAATTCCTGCCATCGGTATTAGCTTCAACCTGGCCGGGGTTGGAAATTGTGATAGGGGATAATGCTTCTGCCGATGATTCCATTTCTTTTTTAAAGGAAAACTATCCGGCTATCCGGATCATTCAAAACGACAAAAATTACGGTTTTACGGGTGGATATAACCGGGTGCTGAACCAGGTTGAGGCCGATTACTATATCCTGCTCAACTCAGATGTGGAAGTAACACCCGGTTGGATAGAACCTGTGATCAGTTTAATGGAAAGTGATGAGCAGATTGCCGCTGCCGCGCCTAAACTGTTGTCGTTTGCGCAAAAAGACCAATTTGAACATGCCGGGGCAGCAGGGGGCTTTATAGATAGTTTTGGTTACCCGTTTTGCCGGGGCCGCATGTTTTATGAGGTAGAACATGATCTGGGACAGTATGAACAATCTGGTGAAGTATTTTGGGCATCAGGCGCGTCGTTATTTATTAAAAAGAAATATTGGGACGAAGCAGGTGGCTTTGATGAGCACTTTTTTGCCCACATGGAAGAAATAGACTTGTGCTGGCGATTAAAAAATCTGGGTTATAAGGTAATGTACTGTGCCCAATCAACTATATACCATGTTGGCGGGGGCACACTGAACGCCGAAAATCCATTTAAAACCTATCTTAATTTCAGGAACAACCTGTTGCTGCTCAAAAAGAACCTGCCTTTTTGGAGGGCATTTTTTGTGATCAGTATACGTTTTTGCATGGACCTGCTAGCTATATTCAGGTTTATGGCCGAAGGAAAGCGCAAGGATGCCTGGGCTGTAAGCCGTGCCCATCAGAACTTTGTATTGGGCCTGATGGGGATACGAGGTTCCGGGTATGGGGTTCGGGACTTTAATAACCGTACGGACAATGCGAAACCGCGAACCACGCAACACGCTTCAGGCACCATTAGCAAAAACCTGAAAGGTATGTACAAAGGCAGTATCGTATGGGCGTTTTTTGCAAAAAAGAAAACCAAATTTACTGATCTTGATCAGGCTGACCTGATTTAACATCATCAGTATCTTTTATCCCGGTTGTGATTTTTTCTTCAGCCTGAGTGCTTATAACCAGGGTTTCTTCTGGCCATATCAAATGTACATCCTGTTGAGGGAGTTGAATCCCTGCCTTGTTCAATACGTTATAAATATCGGCCAGTATCTGGCTTTTAAGTCCAACCCAGGTATTGATATCGGCAGCCCAGAAAAGTACCCTGAAATCAACCGAGCCCGCGGTGAGGTTATGCAGCAGTACCGATGGCGCCGGTATTTGCATAATGTCGTTATGTGCATCCAGTACGCCTTTTAATAAGCTTTTAACCTTTTCAATATCCGCTCCGTAAGCTACGGTAATAATAAGCTCTACCCGGCGGTTATTATTACTCAGCGTCCAGTTAATCACATGATGTGATATGAGGTCGCCGTTAGGAATAATTACTTCTGCACCATCTGCAGTGGCTATTTTACTTGCCCGTATACCAATATCCAATATCGTACCCGAGCGGCTGTCCACCTCAATAATATCGCCTACCTGTATCGGTTTTTCAAAGGCCAGTATCAGCCCGGAAACCAGGTTATTCACTATATTCTGCAAACCAAAACCAATACCAATACCAAAGGCACTGATGATGATGGTTATTTTATCAATAGGCACTCCTGACGCTGCTACCGCAAGGAAAAACCCCACTGCAATAACCCCAATGCGGATAAGCAGGGTAGAGGTGCGGTTTTTCTTCTTGAGCACATCCATATCATGCCTGTGTTTGGCAGATACATCATACAGATAGCTGATGATCTTGGAACTGATAGAGGATAACCAGATCACCGCGATAAAGATGATAACACTTTGAAAGGTGAACACGGTATTGGTACCGCCAATACTGCGGTTTGTGGTTAAAAACGCTTCAATATGGTCAAATACCGTATCCTCAACACTCAGGTTTTGAGTAAGCATCACTACCCATAACAAACTTGCTAAAACAGTAAGCACACTCCTGAACTTGTTTTTGAGTAACTGAAAGTCAATATACGAACTAAAATTATTGCTGTTCTTGCTGGCCTCCAGTTGTAAAAACAAAGCCTCCATAAGCATTTGTACAATATAATACATAGCGATGGCCAACCACAGGTTGTGCACGGCCGTTACCCCAATTATTTTAGCCAGACTAAAACGACCAAAAACGTTACATAAAAAGGAGGCGATTTGCAGTAAAATAAAAATTTTAAGCACGATACCGGTATACGGTAAGAAACCCTCGGGCGACTTTTTGATAACCGGTAATATCCTGATACTGATATAAGCCGAAGCCAGCCCAAGTAGCAGTACAGCGATCCTGTCGGCGTTAGTAACCTGTATAAACAGGTTACTGATACAATAAAAATTAGTGATGATAAACAGCAGCAGCAAATAATTGAACAGTGGTTTAGGGCAGGTTTTCCAGGATATGTATAGTATGGCTGCTATCAGGATCACAAAAAAGGTTTCCAATACAACTACCGGTGGATGGTCATAAAAGTTTGGAACCAGGGTAAAAGCGATGATCACCGCGGATGCGATAGGGTAAAGGATCACATAATTAGCCTGATTAAACACAGCATCGGGCGTATCATTGGCTTTTAATATCTTTTTACGGCTCGAATAAACCCAGGCTAAGAATCCTAATAATACCAGAAGTCCCGAAAGGTGGGTAAGTATATCGCGACCGATAAAAAAGCTGAAAAGCTTGGAGTTCATGGTAGCGGTTTTTGAAAGCGCTTCCTTAAAGTCACTGCCTTCGCTGGCTTTCATACTCCATATATTACTGTATTCGGCCGATAATGCCCTTTCGCCAAAGTCCCTTATTTTCTGATCTATCTGATCTTTAAGGTCAAGTATGGCTATGTATACCGATGAGGTGCGATTTTGCAGCAGCCCGATCTTTACCATCAGCTTTTTATTAACCGTATCCAACCGATGATATTTACTGTCGATGGCTATTTTTTGGATGAGGAAAGTAGTGGCCAGCGAACTGTCGGCCGGCAGGATCTTTAATGTGCTATCTTTGGATATCGCGTTCAGATCGTTCTGATTTTGGATCATTTTGGAGTTGATATCCGCAAGTTCATCCTGCCATCCATCCAGCTTGTCACCCAGGCGGGTTAAAACATCTCTTATCGTATACAAATAACGCAGTGTGCTCGATTTATCATTATCGATCAAAGATTTGATAACGCCCACGCTTTTTTCATAACGGGGCAATTGCGCGCTGATATCAACGGTATCGATCTTTTTGGAAAGATTGGCTTTGATCTGGTTAAAAGCCGAAGTATAATACTCAACTTTTTGTAGTAAATTATTGGTTGATGTATCAGATCGTTTAAGCGCCCGCATCATGGAATCGCGCGATAGAATGGCTGCGCGAAGCGAATCTCTTACTGATCGTGATTTTTTCTTTTTGGTTTGTGCCCATACATCCGCACCAGAAAAAAGGGTGACAAGCAGTAAGCAATAAGCGGTAACTCTATATAATTTATGCATCGGGATAAATACGCTAAACGCCTTGAGTAAATACTTTATTTTAGAAAATAATCAGATATAAGAATCAAGAATGTTTTCTGTCTTGATTCTTGGCTCTTGATTCTTGTGTCTTATTTTTCATTCACCAGATTTTCAATGGCCAGGCGGTATGAGTCCATGCCAAAACCAGCGATTACGCCCCGGCAATTAGCTGCCAGCATAGAGTGGTGCCTGAATTCCTCGCGTTTATGCACATTGGAAATATGCACTTCAATAACCGGTGTATTGATAGCCGCGATAGCATCGGCAATGGCTATTGACGTGTGTGTATATGCACCGGCATTAATTACAATTCCGTCATAAGAAAAGCCAATTTCGTGCAGTTTGTTTATAATTTCGCCCTCAACATTACTTTGATAATAATTAATGGTGATGTTTGCATAGCGCTGGCGTAAGGTGTCAAGGTAGGTTTCGAAACTGGAATCGCCATAAATTGACTTTTCGCGTACGCCAAGCAGGTTTAAATTAGGGCCGTTTATAATTTGTATATTCATTAGCTCAAACTTAAAAATAAATCATTTAAAAAAAGTAACAAATTGGAGTGGCGTTCGGCAATAAAAGGTTTTCAGGCCTATTTGAAGTTAGAAAAATCGCTTGCCGATAATTCTATTGAGTCGTACAGCCGTGATATTGAAAAATTATTTCAGTTTGCCGATGCGCAGCAAACTCAACTGAAACCAGAAACCATTACGCTGAGTGATCTGCGCTTGTTTATAGCCTGGGTAAATGAACTGGGCATGATCCCATCGTCTCAGGCCAGGATCTTGTCGGGTATCAAGGCTTTCTACAAATACCTGCTGATGGAGGACATCATCAAAACAGACCCCTCAGAGTTACTTGAATCACCCAGGATACAGCGTAAACTGCCTGATACGCTCAGTTATCAGGACATCAATAGGCTAATAGCGGCTATTGACCTGTCAAAGCCCGAAGGTGTACGTAACAAAGCTATATTGGAAACGTTGTACGGGAGCGGTTTACGGGTTTCTGAATTGACAGAGCTTAAACTGTCAAATTTGTACCTCGATATTGAATTTATAAAAGTAACAGGCAAGGGCAGCAAGGAGCGTTTAGTGCCCATTGGTGCAGAAGCCATTAAGGCGCTTAAAATATGGATTGAGCAGGTAAGGGTGCATACTGCCATTAAAAAAGGTGAGGAAGATATCGTTTTCCTGAACCGGCGGGGTACACGGCTAAGCCGGGTTTATATTTTTCTGCTGGTTAAAGAACTGGCCGAACGTATTGGGCTGAATAAAGCTATCAGCCCGCACACTTTCAGGCACTCTTTTGCCACTCACCTGGTAGAAGGAGGAGCCGACTTGCGGGCGGTACAGGAAATGCTGGGGCATGAAAGTATAACCACCACCGAAATATACACACACCTTGATCGCGAATACTTGAAAAGCACTATCAGTCAGTTCCATCCGCGTAGTTGATAGGTGAAAATTGTGATGGAATGGTATGGTAATTCCCCGACTGTGGCAGGATTTGCCCAGCTTGTTTTGTGAAATTTAATTAACATTACATAATACTGAGTTTAAGTTGGTTTCGGCATTTGAGTTGTTATGGTTAATTAAAGATTAATACCATGTTAGATTATATAGAAGAATTAAATGAGCTAAAGGAGTTGTTTGACGGCTTGGGCAACTATTCGAAAATTAATGCTTACGTGCTTCAGGTACTTTTAGAGCGCTACGATGGCGTGGTTGAACAATTATATTGTATTAATGATCAGGTGTTCCAGTCTTCGGTTGCTACAGTTATTGAAGCGGAAAATGAATTGAATATTTTAATGAACGACGAGCTGCCATCAGTTAAAAAGAAATTGATATTTGAAATAAATAAATTTAAGCTTAAAGTTGCCGTTAACAGCGATCTCAGCAGATACGGACACTATAAGATGATCCAGCAGATCAATTATAATTAATTAATAGTAACCGGTTGGTTAACAAGTAAAATACAAATAGGTTTATCAATTTCTGCAAGCCGCAGCCATTTACATGGCAGCGGCTTTTATCATTCTGTCGCGTCCGCTCATGTCCTGTTTTAAAATAATATCAACAAATCCCTTTTTCCGGAGCATTTCAACAGTTTGACTGCCATAATTTTCGTTGATCTCAAAAAATAATAAGCCATTTGCAGGCAGTTTAGCCAGGGCAAAATCGGCAATGGTATGGTAAAATAGCAGGGGATCATCCTCTGGTACAAACAAAGCGCTGTGCGGTTCATGATCAGTCACATTGATATGCATTTGTTGTTTGTCATGAAGTGTCACGTATGGTGGATTACTGACTATTAAATTATACATTTTGAATTTGGTGATTTGGGCCTTCCAGTCCAGAATATCACTATTCATAAAATTAATTTCAACTTTATTTAATGTTGTGTTAACCCTGGCGGTTTGCAGCGCAGTTTCAGATATATCAACTGCCGAAATATCTGCATTCGGCAGATTCTTTTTAAGACTGATGGCAATACAGCCGCTGCCAGTGCCAATATCAAGTATTGCTCCGTCAAATTGATTGCTGTTTTCTGCAAAATGTCCGCCGCAGGTTTCCAATATCCATTCCACCAGTTCTTCAGTTTCGGAGCGGGGTATCAATACCGAGGGGTTTACTTTAAAGGGTAGGCCATAGAATTCCGTTTCGCCTAAAATATATTGTATGGGTTCGCCGGTTTGTAGCCGGGTTAGTATGGTCTTTAGTTCTTCGCTTTGTTCGGCGCTTAATTCCCGCTCCGGGAACGCCTTAACAGATGCCTTTGATAACTTACTTATTTCGCTGATAGCCAATAAGGTAATGGCTTCTGTTTCCGTGCTATCGTAAATATTGTTCAGCTGTTTGTAATCTTCAAAAACATCCTTTATCGTAATCATGCAACAAAAGTAACGATTTAGCCTCACCTAAATCCTCTCCAAAGGAGAGGACTTTTGGAACCCTCTCCTTTGGAGAGGGCAGGGTGAGGCTAAATAATCATGCAACAAAGTAACATAAAAGCTACTTTTGCAGCATGCTTAAACATGAAAAATATATGCAGCGCTGCCTGGAGCTGGCCCAATTGGGTGCCGGACGGGTGAGTCCGAACCCACTGGTTGGGGCAGTTGTAGTTCATGACGACAAAATAATAGGCGAGGGCTATCACCAAAAATATGGCGAGGCCCATGCCGAAGTAAATGCCATTGCCCAGGTTATCTCCCGGTTTGATGATGCTGCAGAATTGTTAAAGCAATCCACCATATATGTTTCATTGGAGCCGTGTGCGCATTACGGTAAAACCCCGCCCTGTGCCGATCTGATCATCAAACATCAGATTCCCGTTGTAGTAGTAGGCTGCCGGGATACTTTTGAGCAGGTTGATGGCAAGGGCATAGCCAAATTAAAAGCTGCCGGCATCGAGGTAATAGTGGGTGTGTTAGAAAAAGAAAGCCAATGGCTTAACCGCCGTTTTTTTACACGGATACAAAAGCACCGGCCATATATTATATTAAAATGGGCGCAAACTAACGATGGTTTTTTTGCTCCTGATGACAATAGCCAGCTTTGGATCACCGGCGAGCAATCACGCAGGCTGGTACACCAATGGCGCAGTGAAGAGGATGCCATATTGGTGGGTAAAAACACAGTAGCCATTGACAATCCAAAGCTTAACGTGCGTTATTGGGAGGGAAGATCGCCTAAAAGGGTAGTGATTGACCGGCGACTGGAATTGGATAAGGACTTGAATATGTTTGATCAATCTGTTGAAACATTCATATTTAATGAGGTTAAATTTGATGTAGACGGTAAAAATAAATACATAGCCCTGGAAGATTTTGACCGTTATGTACCCCAGTATATTTTGTATCAGTTATACCTGCAAGATATCCAGTCGATTATTATTGAAGGCGGCGCCCGTACACTGGAAAGTTTTATAGAAGCAGGTTTGTGGGATGAGGCCCGGGTATTTACCGGGAAAACCGTATTAAAAAAAGGTATAAAAGCCCCGCAAATAACAGGTATAATTGCAGAAGAATTATCATCGGGCGATGACCGTTTGATGATAGTAGTGAATGGTGAGTAGTGAGTTGTGAAAACGTAATGTAAAGTGATTGCCTTTAAGGTTATGGTCTTTACTATTACTCACCGCTCGCAGGCCATCGCTCACCATTCACTACTCACCAATAACTATCCTATATCATGCTCTACGTTTTTTTAAGTATTTGCTGCAGCGTTGTAGTGTCGGTTTTGTTGAAACTGGCCAAGCGCTATCATATAGATGTATTTCAGGCCATCACCTGGAACTACTCTATGGCTATATTGCTTACCTGGATATTCTTTAAACCGCAGCTTGTTATCAGTTTTGAAGGCGCTCCAATTTATAATTATATAGCGCTCGGGATCTTGTTTCCTTCGTTGTTTGTGATCATGGCCTCGTCTGTAAGGCTGGCGGGAATCGTTCGTACCGATGTGGCGCAGCGGCTGTCATTGTTCATACCCATTTTCGCGGCATTTTTTATATTCAATGAGGCTAAGGATACCCTGAAGATCATTGGCATTGTATTGGCCTTTATTGCCATCCTGTGCTCCATCCCCTGGCAAAAAGCCTCACGCGATAAGGCAGCCAAAATCTCCTGGATCTATTTACTGATCGTTTTTTTAGGTTTTGGGGTTATTGATGTGCTTTTAAAACAAATAACCAAAGTGAGCAAAGTGCCGTTCACATCAGCCATTTTTGTGATCTTTATACTGGCCTTCGCGCTTTCCATGATCGGATTGATTTACCAGGTGGCTACCAAAAAAACAAAATTCTCCTGGCCGCATATCCTCATCGGGTGGATACTGGGTTTGGCTAACTTTGGCAACATTCTGTTTTATTTAAAGGCTCATCAGGCTTTGGCTAATAGTCCTTCGGCGGTATTCTCATCCATGAACATTGGTGTTATTATAGTAGGTACTTTTATAGGGATATTTATATTCAAAGAAAAACTGAGCACGCTCAATAAAGTTGGTATAGTAATAGCCGTGCTGGCCATTGTGGTTATTTATTTCCCGCAGCTTTTTTAATTATTGAATTATTGAGTTAGTAAATTAGTGATTTATTTGATTTTTAAATTGGTTTTTAGCTTTATGCTTTAGGCCTTCTGCTTTCCGCTTGAAAAAAATGCTTTTTGACGATACTTATAAAACTATAGACCTGCCAACCGAAGGCATCTTCCGCGATCGGGGGAGTAAATTTCTGGCCTTTGCTCATCCTATCAACTCTGAGAATGATATCAAAGGCATTGTAGCCAGTTTAAAATCAGAACATCCAAAAGCTAATCACCATTGCTGGGCCATGCGTTTAAGTATCGACAGGTCGGTGTTCAGGGTTAATGATGATGGCGAGCCTTCGGGCACTGCCGGCAGGCCGATACTTAATACACTGTTATCCCGCGATCTGACCAACGTTGTGGTTGTGGTAGTACGCTATTTTGGCGGTACGCTGTTAGGTGTTCCCGGATTAATTAATGCCTACAAAGTGGCTACTGAAGAGGCTTTAAATCAGGCAACCATCATTCATAAAACCGTGAACGATATTTATACCGTCAGCTTTGATTATCTGCAAATGAATGATGTGATGCGGATTATTAAAGATGATAACCTCGTCATACTCAACCAACAATTTGATAACGATTGCCGCATCCAGGTTTCCATCCGCAAAACCCAGGTGGAGCAAACTTTATTTAAGATCAGCAAGATAAATGGCGCTTTGGCGAAATACGATCACAGTCTTTGAGAGAGGAGTGAGAGTCAAGAAACAAGAATCAAGAGTTAGGATCAGGAAAGTAAAAGTAAATCAAGTAGTTAAATCCTGACTCTTGATTCTTGCCTCTTGGTTCTATAATTCCCGGCATAAATGACTATTTTAGTCGGAATATGCAATCTTTTGAAATCGATAAAACCGACCTGCTCCGCATTAAAGCCGCTTTGGAAAGCGATGATGTTGAGTTAGAGAAAGTTCTGCAGGGATACCACGCCTCTGAGATTGCTATACTGTTTGAGAAACTTCCGCAGGAAGCCAAAGAACGCATCATCAATATCCTGCCAACCGACATTGCATCGGAAGTAATTTCGGAAATGGACGAGGAACACCATCCCGAAGAATTACTGGTGAACCTTGACCCCGAGAAACGTACCGAGATTGTTGAAGAGTTGGATTATGATGATGCTACCGACATTATCTCGCAGTTGGATGAAGAGCAGCAGCATGAGATCCTGAAAGATATTGACCAGGAGGATGCCAGCAGCATCCGCGCGCTGCTCAGTTATGACGAAGATACAGCGGGCGGTTTGATGAACTCCGATGTTATCCGTGTAAATATTAACCTGGATAAAAAGGAGGCGCTTGATGAGATCATCCATCAGTCGGAAGAGATGGAGGATCTGTACACCATTTACGTGGTTGATGATGCGGTTACGTTAAAAGGCATACTCTCCATAAAAAAATTGATCAAGGCAAAGGCCGACGCGCGGATCAGAGACCTGGTGCAAACAACCTTTGTATATGTAAAGGCCGATGTTGACCAGGAAGAAGTAGCCCGTTTAATATCGCAATATAACCTCACCAATATCCCGGTGGTTGATGAACATATGAAACTGCTGGGACGCATTACGGTAGATGATATCATCGACGTAATGGAGGAAGAGAATACCGAGGACATCCTGAAAATATCGGGTGTATCTGAAGATGAAGAGCTGAGCGGTAACTGGAAAGACGCGGTAAAAAGTCGTTTGCCCTGGCTGATCATCAACCTGGGTACCGCCTTCCTGGCCGCATCTATCATTCGTAATTTCGATGCAACGGTAGCCAAGCTTTCCATCATTTCGGCTTACATGACCATTATCGCGGGTATGGGCGGTAACGCGGCTACACAGGCCCTGGCAGTTACAGTGAGGCGTATTTCATTGAACGATCTGAGCGATAAACAAGCTTATAATACCGTACTAAAAGAGTTTTTGGTAGGTATGATCAACGGCGCTGCCAATGGTTTGATCGTTTTTATAGTGGCATTTTTCTATGATGCCAACCCTATGCTGGGCCTGGTGTTGTTTTTAGCCATGACTGGTAACCTGATCATCGCTGGTTTAACAGGCGCGTCTATCCCGCTGATACTAAAGCGGGTAGGCATCGACCCGGCAGTGGCATCATCCATCATTATTACCACATTTACAGATTGTATAGGCTTTTTATTACCGCTTTGGCTGGCCACAAAGCTTTTGTTGCACCACTAAATTAATTATTGAATTATTGATTTAGTGAATTAGTGATTGGGCAAGTGTTTGTAATTTAGGTAGTTATTGGATTGTTGAGGCTTGATTGAATAGGATGGTTAGGATTCTGTTAATTCTTTAATTCTGTAAATTCTGATTCAAGACAATAAATCGCTAAATCACTAATTCACTAAATCACTAATTATTCTAAATTTGAACCATCAAAATCATAACAGAAATGACCGAGGTAAGATACAATTGGACAAAAGAAGAAATAGCTGAAATATACCATACCCCACTGCTCGACCTTGTTTACAAGGCCGCAACTATCCACCGCGAAAATAAGGACTATGCCGAAGTACAGATCAGCTCGCTGATCTCGATAAAGACCGGTGGTTGTTCTGAAGATTGCGCGTATTGCCCGCAGGCCGCGCGCTACAATACCGGTGTAAATGTACACGCCATCATGCCTAAAGACGAAGTGATTGCCGCCGCCGAAAAAGCCAAAGCCGGTGGTGCTTCACGCTTATGTATGGGTGCAGCCTGGCGCGAAGTACGTGACAACCGCGACTTTGACAAGGTAATTGACATGGTGAAGGCAGTGAATGCCCTGGATATGGAAGTTTGCTGTACCTTGGGTATGCTTACCGAAAGCCAGGCACAGCGTTTGGCCGATGCCGGTCTGTATGCCTACAACCACAACCTGGATACTTCTGAGGAAGATTATAAGCGTATCATCACTACCCGTACTTATGATGAGCGTTTACAGACACTGGAACATGTGCGTAAAGCCAAAATTACCGTGTGCAGCGGTGGCATCATCGGTCTGGGTGAAACAGTAGAAGATCGTATATCTATGCTTAAAACATTATCAAACCTGCCTAAACATCCGGAATCAGTGCCGATCAACGCATTGGTGCCTGTGCAAGGTACGCCGCTGGCCGATCAGCCAAGGGTATCTGTTTGGGATATGGTGCGCATGATTGCTACTACCCGTATCATTATGCCAAAAACGGTAGTGCGCCTTTCGGCAGGTCGTACAGAAATGAGCGTGGTTGAGCAGGCGTTTTGTTTTATGGCAGGTGCCAACTCTATTTTCGCCGGTGAAAAATTATTAACCACACCAAACCCATCATTTGATACCGATATGGCGATGTTTGAATTACTTGGCTTGTCACCACGCAAGGCTTTCAAAAATGGCCGTCCTAATGAAGTTAAAGAAGTTGAAGTAGCAGGATAATCCTGTTTGAAATAAAAGAGACACATGTAATGTGTCTCTACGTTATGATTTTTTGTAGAGACGCATCACATGCGTCTCTTTTTGTTTAGTGGCTGTCATGCTGAGCTTGTCGAAGCATGGTGGGAGGGCCTCTGCGCGCGATCCTTCGACAGGCTCAGGATGACAGGGCCATCAGTATCAAATCAGTCCCTCATATTAATAAACTGCAACGGCTGGCCAAAGTTTTCGCCGCGGCACAGGCTGATCACCGCTTGCAGGTCGTCAATTTTTTTACCCTGCACACGTACCTGGTCGTCCATGATGGAAGCCTGTACTTTAAGGCCGCTGTCTTTTATCTTTTTAACGATCTTTTTAGCTGCTTCCTTATCAATGCCTTCTTTAACTTTAATCTCCTTGCGGATCATATTGCCCGATGCATATTGCTCTTTACCAAAATCCAAAGCGTTGGAGTCCAGGTGCTGTTTCACCATACGGCTGATAATGGAATCCTGAATGGCTTTTAAGCGCATATCATTCTCAGTAACGATGGTGATCTCATTGGTTTTTTTATCCAGGTCGATAGTGCTTTTTGAATCGTTAAAATCGTAACGGTTCAATATCTCTTTTTTTGCGGTATTGATAGCGTTATCAAGCGTTTGTCCGTCTATCTTGCTTACTATATCAAATGTTGGCATAAGTAAATGGTTTTATAAATGTTCACAAAACTAAGTAATTTATAGTTTATAGCGTATAGTTCATAGTTGATGGTTCATAGATCATAGTCGCTGGTTGATGAATTGTTAAAATATTATTCATGACTTTCGGTTTATTGAATATATCAATCTTTATACTTAATATACAGCTAAAACTATGATCTATGAACCATGAGTCATCAACAATTGCCTATGAACTATGATCCATGAACTATGTGTGAATAAAAACTCGTTAAATACTAATGAGTTAATATTAAGTTAACAAATAAATAAGCAGTTTTGTAAACGTGAGCCCAGGCGGGCAATTTATATGGATAAACAGGTTCCCTTAATAAACAGAGAGATAAGTTGGTTATATTTTAACGATAGGGTTTTGCAGGAAGCTGCCGACCCAACTGTTCCGCTAATTGAACGGGTAAGGTTTTTAGCCATATTTTCATCCAATCTTGACGAATTTTATCGTGTACGGGTAGCTACCATGAGCCGCCTGGCCAACCTGAACGAAAAATCAAAGGAAATTCTGGGCTACAATCCCAAAAAGATCCTTAACCAGATCAAAAACCTGGTTGTAAAGCAGGAGCGCAAATTCAATAACCTTTATGAAAACATCATTGTAAAGGAACTTGCCGAAGAAAAGATCTTTTTGCTGAACGATAAGCAGCTTAATGTAACCCGCGGCGCCTTTGTTAAAACCTATTTTAGGGAAAAGTTATTGGCTACGCTGGTGCCCATTATGTTGGATGATACCATGCCGCTGCCCGAACTGCGCGATAGAGCTATTTACTTTTTTGTAAAGCTCACCAAAAATAAAAAAACAAGGTTCGCGCTTATAGAGTTCCCGGATAATCTTTCCAGGTTTATAGCGCTGCCCGAAACCAATAATCTGAAGTTTATCATTCTGCTGGATGATATTATCAGGTATAGTCTGGAAGATATATTCTTCATTTTCAACCACGACAGTATCGAGGCTTATTCCTTGCAGCTCACCCGCGATGCGGAGCTCGATCTGGATAAAGAAGTGAGTGAAAAGTTTATCGATTCGTTATCTAAAAGCCTGCAAAAACGCAAAAAGGGTAAACCCATGCGTTTGCTGTATGATAGCGAAATGCCGCTGGATATGTTAAAGTACCTGGTGAACAAGATGGGCCTGCATGGCGAAAGCCTGATACCAGGTAACAGGTATCACAATTTTAAAAATTTTATCTCGTTCCCCAATGTTGGCCGGCCCGAGTTGGAATACCCTAAATATCCCCCATTACCGGTTGAGGATCTGTCGTTTGGTAAAAGTTTGATTGGGCTGATCGCTAAAAAGGATTACCTGGTGAGTACACCATACCAGTCGTTCGATTATATCATCCACTTTTTACGAGAAGCCGCTATTGATCCCAAAGTACGGGAGATCAGCATTGCAGTATACCGCCTGGCCGAAAATTCACGGGTGATACACGCGTTGATCAACGCGGCCAAAAATGGCAAAAAGGTAAACTGCCTGGTTGAGCTGCGAGCCCGGTTTGATGAGCAAAACAATATTTTCTGGAGCAACAGGCTCGAAGAGGAAGGCGTGAACGTATTGTATGGCGTAGCCGGTTACAAAGTGCATTCCAAAATATGCCTGGTTACGCGTGTAGAAAAACGGAAACTGGCCTATTATGCCTGCCTTTCAACAGGTAATTTCAACGAAAAGACGGCCCGTATCTATGCGGATCATACCTTGTTTACAGCTAATCCTAAAATCACCGGCGATCTGGTATTGGTTTTCAGAGCCCTATATAAAAACGCTTTGCCAAAAGGGCTCAAGAATTTAATAGTATCACCTATTGATTCCCGACCGGCTATTTACCGGTTGATCGATAACGAGATCAAGAACGCCAAAGCTGGTAAAAAGGCTTACATGATATTAAAAATGAACAGCCTCGCCGATGAGGACCTGATCACTAAGCTTTACACTGCCAGTAATGCCGGCGTTAAGATCAGGATGATCATCCGCGGGATGTGCTGCCTGATACCCGGCGTGAAGGGATATAGCGAAAATATTGAAGTGATCAGCATCGTTGATAAATACCTGGAGCATGCCCGTGTGCACATTTACTGCAATGGCGGTAACGAGTTACTGTATTTAACATCTGCCGATTTTATGACCCGTAACATTGATAACCGCATTGAAGTTGGTTTCCCGATATATGACGAGCAGTTACGCAAGGAGATTAGGGATGTAATTGATATACAACTGCATGATAACACCAAAGCCCGGGAAATAAACAGCCAGAACAATAACAAATATCATAAAACTCACTCTGCCGAGTCGCATCGCGCGCAGATTGAAATATATAATTATCTAAAAGCTAAAAATAAATAAATTGAGATACGCCGCTATAGACATAGGTTCAAACGCCGTGAGGCTTTTGATTGCTGACATTATTGAAAACAATGGTTCGGTTTCTTTTAAAAAGAATACCCTGATCAGGGTACCATTACGTTTGGGCGATGACGCGTTTATACAGCACCATATTTCTGAGCGTAAAACCAATGATCTTTTAAAGGCGATGCAGGCTTTCCGTAACCTGATGGATGTGTATAAGGTAACCGATTACCTGGCCTATGCCACATCGGCTATGCGCGAAGCCGAAAATGGGGAAGAGGTGGCCAAACTGATTAAACAGGAAGCCAATATTGATCTGGAGATCATCCACGGATCAAAAGAAGCCAAAGTGATCTACGCCAGCCATGCCGACCAAAATATCGATAAAAGTAAAAACTACCTTTATATTGATGTGGGTGGCGGCAGTACCGAGCTTTCCCTGTTTTCAACCGGTCAGCTCATGGCATCCAAATCATTCAACATAGGTACCATCAGGATACTGGATAACCAGGATACCGAAGAAACCTGGAACGAAATGAGGGATTTTATACGCGAACATACCCGCGGCTTTAAACAGCTGGCAGGTATTGGCACCGGCGGCAACATTAACAAATTGTACAAACTCTCTGAAGAAGAAAACGAAGCGCCGCTGAGCTTTAACAAGCTCCGCCAGCTTTATACTTACCTCACATCTTTCTCCCTTAAAGACCGTATTAACGTGCTTGGCCTTAATCAGGACCGCGCCGATGTGATCATACCTGCCTGCGAAATATATCTTACCGTTATGAAAAATGCCGGTATTAAGAGTATTTACGTACCCAGGGTAGGTATGGTTGATGGTATTATTCAATTACTTATCGAAAAGAATTTATAAAAACTTAACGTAAAATTATTTTTACAAATTTGTTTATTAATTTCAAAACTCTTATTATATTTGTAGTGCCCTCTCAAGGGCATGTTTTTCATAGGTAGATGTAGGGTCGGGTACTTGTTATTCGACCCTTTTTTATGCCCGTAACTTTGGTATGTTTGCGTTGCTGTTGAAGGATTAATTATGAAGAAGAAGATCGTAGTTGCCATTACGGGTGCCAGCGGCGCTATTTACGCCCGCCTGTTGTTAGAAAAACTAAGCCAGTTAAAAGATCAGGTACAGGAAGTGGCCGTTGTAATGTCTGACAATGCCAAGGACGTTTGGCGTTTTGAGCTCGATAATGAAGACTTTAGTCAGTACGATTACCACTTTTATGCTAAAAATGACTTTATGGCGCCCTTTGCTTCCGGATCGGCCAGGTTTGATACCATGGTGATCGTTCCCTGCTCTATGGGTACGCTGGGCCGCATAGCAGCCGGTATCTCTGACGATCTGATCACCCGCGCTGCCGATGTGATCCTTAAGGAACGCCGCAAACTAATCCTGGTAGCCCGCGATACCCCTTTAAACCTTATCCACATCCGCAATATGGAAACGGTGACCCAAGCAGGCGGTATCATCTGCCCGGCCATCCCCTCATACTACAGCAAACCCAAAACAATCGAAGAACTGGCCATGACGGTAATAAACCGCGTAATTGACCTCATTGGCCTGGAAAACGAAAGCTACAGGTGGAACGGGGAGTAATACCCGGTTTATGTGATGAAACTTAGATGAAACGTAAGGTGTTATTTGTTTGAGAAAAAGTTTTATATTGCCTTAACTTAAACTTTAAAGCATTTTAAAAATGAAATCTAAATCAACTGCGTACATCTTATGGTTTTTTCTTGGTCTTATAGGCGTTCATAAATTTTATTTAAATAAAACAGGTATGGGAATACTATATTTTTTTACCTGCGGAATATTTTTTATAGGCTGGTTTATTGATTTGTTTACATTAGGCAGTCAAGTTGATACATATAACGCATTATTTGGACGATTTGGTAATACAAACCATAATAATAACGTGAATAATATAGTTGTAAACGTTCCACATGCAGTTCAGAAAGAACAGTCAAGCCTTTCAGATCAATTACATAAACTATACGATCTTAAAGAAAAGGGTATTTTGACAGAAGAAGAGTATAATATTCAAAAAAGCAAGGTATTGTCTTAAGGGAAATATTTCGCTTTTAGCCTGTAATCGGTGTTATCACCGTACCCTCATTGCTGGTTGACATTCTATTCATAAAATATACATGATAGTGGTGCGATGATAACACCGACTGTAGGTTCAATAACAAAGCTCGGTGAGGTATCTATCGAAAATAGCATAATTTTTAATAGAAAAAGTAACAGCAGACACCATCTTTCAATAGCCAAAACTTATATTTGAGATTATTAACTGAGCCTGTCCATGAAAAAAATCTGCTACTGCCTTTCCCTGGTATTTCTAATGACGGGTTTTCGCCCGGTTTTTGCTCAAATTGATACCGTTTCCAATCTTTCATCGGCCGATAAGTTGTATGGACTGAGTAAATTCTGGTCGGAAGCAAAATACAATTTCGCGTATTTTGACCATGCCAAAATTAATTGGGATAGTACCTATCAGGCCTATATCCCCAAAATACTAGCCACAAAAAGCACCTGGGAATATTATCTGGTGATGCAACGGTTTTGCGCTTTGCTAAAGGACGGTCATACCAATATTGATTTTCCACAGGCGTTGATGCCGCACGCATCAAGATATAGATGGATCAATATTGAAAATTTTGATAAGAAGCTTATTGTAACCGATATCCCGGTTCAGTTTAAAGATCAGGTGCCCCTGGGATCTGAATTGGTAAGTGTGAATGGGGTAGAGGCAAAAGCCTATGCCGAAAAGGAGATCATTCCCTATATCAGCTCATCAACAGAGCACGTGCTTTGGAATACAGCCGCGGCTATGATGTTTTATGATACCGATACGGCTAAAGTATGGCATTTAAAGCTACGGTCACCTAAAGGCAAGCTAATAGATTACAACTATCAATACCATACCTATCGTGCCAATTGGGTGAGGCGGGCAACCAATAATACACCCCGGAAGGTGTTGGATTACGAAAATATAGATGGAATAGCTTATGTGAAACTGAACAGTTTTGGCGACGAGTCGATCGTTACCGAATTTAAAAAGATAGTGCCCGAACTGTATAAATGTAAAGGCGTAATCCTTGATCTGCGCGGTAATGGTGGTGGCGACAGCGGTATTGGGGCTGAAATATTGATGTATTTTACCGATCAGAAGGTTTTGGTGGGCTCTGCCTGGAAAACCCGCGATAACTTGTCGGCTTACCGGGCCTGGGGAACTTATGAACTAATGGATACCACCCAAAAAGATAAATTATCCAACTGGCAGCAAAAATCAATAGCATCAGCCAAAGGCGAATACTGGTACAAGGGCGATACGATGACATTTAACAACGATGTTAAGGAGCAAAAAATAAAATCGCCGCTGGTGGTGCTGTGCGGAAACAACACGGCTTCGGCCGCAGAAGATTTTCTGATCACACTGGATGGCTTAAAAGATTGTGCAACAACTATTGGGCAGCGCACCTATGGCAGTACTGGTCAGCCCTTGCCACTCACTTTACCCGGCTTTACAGCCCGCATCTGTACCAAGCGTGATACCTACCCGGATGGCCGCGACTTTGTAGGTATAGGCGTTATCCCGGATATTGAAGTACCCCGCACTCCTGATGATGTGATCAATGGCACCGACGCTGTGTTAAAACGGGCCCTAAAAGAAATAAATAGTAAGAAGTAGGTATCCTGCCACACGCTTTTTAGCCTGTGGTCGGTGTTATCACCGTAACACTCATTGCTGGCTGACATTCTATTTATAAAAGTAGTGCGGTGATAACACCGACCATAGGCTGAAAATAATAATGAGTTTTAGATCAGGTTTAATTACATTGAAATACAATTACGAGTAATGCTGAAAAAAGTAAAGACCATCCTTATATTACTGCCATTCCTGTTAAAAAATCTTAGTGCACAAGAAGTCATTAGAAAGGCAGACATTCATGTTGATCTATCTGTTGAGAAAGGACCGATGAAGCCATTTTGGGCTTGGTTTGGCTATGATGAGCCAAACTATACCTATATGAAGGATGGTAAAAAATTACTTACCGAAATTTCGGCGCTAAGCCCGGCGCCTGTTTATGTAAGAACGCATAGTTTGATGGTTACCGGAGATGGAGAAGCTGCATTAAAATGGGGATCGACCAACATGTACACGGAAGATTCAAATGGGAATGCTATTTATAACTGGAAAATTATCGATTCTATATTTGATACCTACATTAAACGGGGGATGAAACCATTTGCTCAAATTGGTTTTATGCCCCAGGCACTTTCCACTCATCCGGAACCTTATCGCCACCATTGGAAACCTGGAGATCCTTATAAAGATATAGCAACCGGTTGGACATATCCGCCCAAGGATTATAAGAAATGGGGTGATCTCGTTTATAATTGGGTAAAGCATTCTATAAACCGATATGGTAAAAAGGAGGTGGAAAGCTGGTATTGGGAGGTTTGGAATGAGCCTAATGGCTTTTACTGGAAAGGGACCGAACAAGAGCTTTTTAAACTTTACGATTATGCGGCTGATGGCGTAAAGCGCGCTCTTCCTTCCGCTAAAATAGGCGGGTTTAACGTGGCTGGTACATCTGGAAGAGGGGCGCAGCAGATGCTTAATGATTTTATTAAGCATTGTACAACAGAAACTAATTATGCAACAGGTCATACAGGATCGCCACTTGATATCTTAACCTTCCATGCGAAGGGGCAGCCATCAATAGTTAATGGAATGGTGAGGATGAATGCTTCACCTCATCTTCGTGATATAGAGGCTGGGTTCAAAGTAGCAACCGCTTATCCTGAAACAAAAAATATCCCTTTAATTGTAGGTGAGTCTGACCCGGAAGGATGTGCTGCCTGCGGTATGGCTACAGATCCACAGAACGCCTATCGGAACGGAACTTTGTATCCGAGTTATACAGCGGCAACTATAGCTCGCGAATACGAATTAGCCGATCAATACAAAGTAAACTTAAGAGGTGCCGTAAATTGGAGTTTTGAGTTTGAAAACCAACCCTGGTTTTACGGCTTTCGCGATCTGGCGACTAATGGTGTGGATAAGCCCATTTTAAATCTTTTCAGAATGCTGGGCAAAATGACAGGGAGTAGAGTGAAGGCCCAAAGCAACAGGATGTACCCCTTGAAAACCATGCTTGATTCCAGTATTCGCGGGCCATTGTCTGATATTGGCGTATTAGCTTCAAAAGACAAAACAACGGCAGGGATACTTATCTGGAATTATCATGATAATGATGAAAAAAAGCCAGCGGAACAAGTATCTCTACAGGTTGAAAACATACCTGTTAAAAGCGTTAGGCTGGCGCATTACCGGATTGATGATCAGCATAGCAACTCCTATGAAGCTTGGAAAAAGATGGGCTCACCGCAAAGCCCGAGTGCAGGGCAAATAGCAGAATTGGAGAAGGCCGGGCAGTTACAAACTATTGGCACGGCGCAAAATATAAACGTAAAATCAGGAAAAATAAATATAAATTTTGATCTGCCCCGCCAAGGGATATCATTTATAAAAATAGACTGGTAGCTTCTGCTTTAGCTGTATCGAAACCAAAGCGCCGGTAGGAGTAAGGGGTTCGATGATATCACCAGCCCACTGTCTGATTCTCTGATTTCAGACGATTATGCAGGTAGTCTTCAGACTACATGAACCGCGTTATACTTTTTAGCCTGTGGTCGGTGTTATCACCGTACAACTCATTACTGGCTGACGTTCTATTCATAAAACATACATGATAGCGGTGCGGTGAACACTACAGGTGTTCGGAAGATTGAATTTCTATAAAAAATTTGTCATTTTAGCCTGTGGTCGGTGTTATCACCGTACCACTCATTACTGGCTGACGTTCTATTCATAAAACATACATGATAGTGGTGCGGTGAACACTACAGGTGTTCGGAAGATTGAATTTCTATAAAAAATTTGTCATTTCGATAGAGCAAGCAGTAGGGACGAGCATAGTGCGAAAGAGAAGTCTTCTGTTACATACAAAGCCCCAATTGCAAATCGTAGAAGATTTCTCCTCGTTCCTTGTTCGAAATGACACACTTTTTATTTTTTTCGAACACTTGTAGTGATAACACCGACCATAGGCTGAACTGCTTTTATGGCTAATATAATGAGTGAATTAATTCGTTGGGAAAGCTCCTATTTGTTGCAATAACCCAAGTAAATCTGGTTGACCATATTCTTCAATAATTTGGGCATCCGAAATGCGATAAAAATTCATGGCTTGCACATGAATGGATTTTTCAGTTGGCGGGACTCCAAAAAAGGGAGCTTTATGCGTTCCATGCATGGTAAATCGCACCGCCACTTTTTCATCCTCAGCAACCCAGTCTTCTATTTTCCATTGCATGTCAGGAAATCCGCTGCGCATCATATTGATTATTTCGAGATATCCGCCAGGGCCACGCATTGGTTCGGGACGTCCAGGAACGTAAAAGACCGCCTCTGGCGAAATTACTTCATTTGCAAGTTGTGGGCTTGCTGTATTAATGAACTCCAGAAAACGGAGCATTAAAGCTTTGTTGGTTTCTTCTTTCACGCTATAATTTTTTTACAAATGTCGTGAGTCTCCACCAATCCCCTGTTAACCTATTTTAAGAAATACCCTTAATATAAATTAAGGGTCAACGGCAAATAGTGTCATTTTAGCCTGTGGTCGGTGTTATCACCGTACCACTCATTACTGGCTGACGTTCTATTCATAAAACATACATGATAGTGGTGCGGTGAACACTACAGGTGTTCGGAAGATTGAATTTCTATAAAAAATTTGTCATTTCGATAGAGCAAGCAGTAGGGACGAGCATAGTGCGAAAGAGAAGTCTTCTGTTACATACAAAGCCCCAATTGCAAATCGCAGAAGATTTCTCCTCGTTCCTTGTTCGAAATGACACACTTTTATTTTTTTCGAACACTTGTAGTGATAACACCGATCATAGGCTGAACTGCTTTCATAAATGGGTGAATTAATCTGTTGGGAAAGCTCCTATTTGTTGCAATAATCCAAGTAAATCTGGTTGACCATATTCTTCGATAATTTGGGCATCCGAAATGCGATAAAAATTCATGGCTTGCACATGAATGGATTTTTCAGTTGGCGGGACTCCAAAAAAGGGAGCTTTATGCGTTCCATGCATGGTAAATCGCACCGCCACTTTTTCATCCTCAGCAACCCAGTCTTCTATTTTCCATTGCATGTCAGGAAATCCGCTGCGCATCATATTGATTATTTCGAGATATCCGCCAGGGCCACGCATTGGTTCGGGACGTCCAGGAACGTAAAAGACCGCCTCTGGCGAAATTACTTCATTTGCAAGTTGTGGGCTTGCTGTATTAATGAACTCCAGAAAACGGAGCATTAAAGCTTTGTTGGTTTCTTCTTTCACGCTATAATTTTTTTACAAATGTCGTGAGTCTCCACCAATCCCCTGTTAACCTATTTTAAGAAATACCCTTAATATAAATTAAGGGTCAACGGCAAATAGTGTCATTTCCCTGCGGATTTTACTGAGAAATTCAGGGGTGATCCCCTTGCTGTCTGATTCTCTGACTTCAGACGATTATGCAGGTAGTCTTCAGACTACATGAAACCGCTTGTTTATTTCCCTGTTTTAGGCTGATGCATGATCAGCGTATTTAAAACAGCTTCTATTTGCGGGATAGGCATTTTCAGTATTAAATAACGGTCCAGGGTGCCGGTTTTATCCCATTGGTTGCTGCCATCGCTGTTGCATATGATCTTACCTTTTACAACACTAAAATATCTTTCATAGCTGCGAACGGCAACCAATACAGCGGTTTCGTCCCAACTCATGCGGCCTTTGGAATCGTTAGGATCAAGCGGTATGCTTTTTTGGAATACATCCTTAACCGGTGAATTGGTAATAGACTTATTTTTTACAATAGGCAAACCGGTATGGATCTTTTCGCCGATCTCGAACCCGCTGAAAATAATGGGCGAAAGCCAGTTATCGAACGTTATTTTTGAAGAAACCGAATCTTTTTCGACATTAAACTCCCTGAATTTTCCCATTTCCCGGTTAAAACAGGCGGCCATACTCACCATGAGCCTTACTTTCTTTTTAACCAGGGCAGCGCCACTTAAGGGGGATACTTTATCTGGTTTTGATTGAAGCAGGTTAGCCATATTGGTCATAAACCCGATGGTTACTATAGTTACGCTTTGGTCGGGTTGTGCAGCCAGGATCCTGCGGTACAGTATTGTCGCATCCTCCGCCTCATTGTTGTCTTTTATCCGGTGCGGATACCTGTCAACAATCAGCGAATCCCATTTTTGCGCGCAGGGGATATTAACAGCCTTGCCCCGCACTACCCCAATGGGGATTCCCGGTCTTTTAAAATAAGTATTCAAAACACTCAGTACCGGCGCTATGTTACTGTATTGGTTACTGGCAATAGTGGCCAGGATGTGGCATTCGCCTTTATCGGCCAGGGCATGTAAAACAGCCATCGCTCCAACATCGTCATAGTCGGGCCCTATATCAGTATCCAATATAATGTTCTTTGGATGCTGTTGGGCAGAGGCAAATGTGCCGGTCATTATTGCAAAAAGTAGTAAGGCTATTTTAAATTTCATGTTGATGATCTATAACGAGGCCCGCTGAGGTATTTATCTAAAATAATATAATTTTAAATAGAAAAAGCCAGTCGCCTGACATCGATTTTTATAGCCCCAATAAATTGCGTATATTTGTGTATACAACAGCCCGGTTTTCTGATTTGTCAGAAAACCGGGCTGTTTGGTTAAGGGAAAATACAACCCCAAAACCGACCGTTTGGTATGTGGTTATTTGATAGCCAAATATTTAATACTTTTTAAACTTTTCAAAACCTATCAAAAATTTGTTAAAAAGTGTTAAATGGCATTAAAACATTGTTAGAGTGACCAAAAAGCGAGCCTTTTTACCTCGTTTTCGACTGAAAAAGTGTTAAAATTGAGGGTTTAAAAAGTTTTGAAGAGGCGGGATTGATCAAAGAACGGTATTGTATAATTGATGGTTTGTCATAACTCAATAATTCACTAACTCAGTAATTCAATAATTAATTATCTTTGCGCCCTTAAAGATGAATAAGAAAGTTGCTTTTTATACGCTGGGCTGTAAGCTCAACTATTCGGAAACCTCGTCTATCGGGCGCCTGTTTAACCAGGCCGGCTACGATACGGTGGAGTTTACGAATACCCCCGATGTTTTTGTGATCAACACCTGTTCGGTTACCGAGAACGCAGATAAAAAGTGCAAGAAAATAGTTAAGGAGGCGCTCAAAATATCGCCGAACGCCTATGTGACCATTGTAGGTTGCTACGCACAGCTAAAACCACAGGAAATAGCCGAAATACCGGGTGTAGACATGGTGCTGGGCGCCGCCGAAAAATTTCAGATCATTGATCATATTACCGATCTCACTAAGAAACCTAAGGCTGTAGTGTACAATCAACCGGTATCAGAAGCCAACGAGTTTGTACCCGCCTATTCCTTTGGCGACCGTACCCGTACATTTTTAAAAGTTCAGGATGGCTGTGATTATTCCTGTACTTTTTGTACCATACCGTTGGCCCGTGGCAGCAGCCGCAGTGATACCATCGAAAATGTGGTAGAACAGGCCCGGCAGATAGCTGCATCAGGTGTAAAGGAAATTGTATTGACCGGTGTAAACCTGGGCGATTTTGGTATACGTAATGGTAAACGCGAAGATAAATTCTTTGACCTGGTACAGGCTTTGGATGATGTAGAGGGGATAGATCGTTTCAGGATCTCGTCCATCGAACCCAACCTGCTTACCGACGAAATTATTGCTTTTGTAGCTGCTTCAAAGCGTTTTGTGCCGCATTTTCATATCCCTTTACAGTCGGGTTCTGATAAGATATTAGGCTTGATGCGTCGCCGTTACAAGCGTGATTTGTATGTAAACCGGGTAGCTAAAATTAAGGAACTGATGCCCGATTGTTGTATCGGTGTGGATGTGATCGTAGGTTTTCCCGGCGAAACCCGTGAAGATTTTGTGGAGACCTATAATTTTCTGAATGAGCTGAACGTTTCATACCTGCATGTGTTTACCTATTCGGAGCGGGAAAATACACTGGCCAGCCAGATGACCGGCGTGGTACCTGGTTCGGCCCGTGGTGAGCGCAGTAAAATGCTGCATATCCTGTCTGACAAAAAACGCCGGGCGTTTTATGAGAGCCAGCTGCATAAAACAGAAGAGGTTTTATTTGAGGGGGATATTAAAGAGGGCTATATGCACGGTTTTACCCGTAACTATGTGAAGGTACGTACCAAGTATGACCCCGTGCTGATCAACGAACTTAAAAAGGTACACTTAACAAATATTTCACCAGATGGTGATGTCGATATAACAGAAAGCGAAGAAATATTAGTGCATTAAAACACTATATTCGCTTCAAACTATAACCTATGTTTCCAACCATTACATCGCTTTTACAATATCTTTTTGGTATAAATATCCCTTTGCCTGTTCAAACGTTTGGCTTTTTTGTGGCTATAGCATTTATGGGCGCTTACTGGGCTTTTGCACAGGAATTTAAACGGAAAGAGAAATTAGGCATTATCCATTCATTCAAAAAAACGGTTACTATAGGCAAACCGGCCTCGGTTAATGAATTGGTTGGTAATGGTGTTTTTGGTTTTGTTTTAGGTTATAAACTGGTAGATTGTATACTGAACTACCGCATGCTTTTGGATGCTCCGCAGGATTTTTTATTATCCTTACGCGGCAGTTGGATTGGCGGGCTTATTGGAGCCGCCGCGTTTGCTTACTGGGCCTATCATGAGGCCGAAAAGCAAAAACAACCCAAACCGGTAACCAAGGAAGTAACAGTACATCCGCATGAGCTCATGGGCAACATTTTGCTTTGGGCAGCCGTTTTTGGCTTTGCCGGTGCCAAAGTATTTAACGCATTGGAGAACTGGGGCGAATTTATGAAGGACCCAGTAGGGATGCTGGTAGGCTTTAGCGGATTAACCTTTTATGGTGGTTTAATATGCGGTGGAGCAGCAGTACTATATATTGCCAACAAACATAATATTAAACCTCTGGATATGTTGGATATTGGCGGGCCTGGTATGATGCTGGCCTATGCTTTAGGTAGGGTAGGCTGCCAGATGTCGGGCGATGGTGATTGGGGTATAACCAATACCGCTCCAAAACCTGGCTGGTTGAGCTGGGCCCCTGATTGGATGTGGGCCTTTAAATTTCCGCATAATGTGAATGACGAAGGTGTGGCCATTCCGGGCTGTATTGGTAAGTTTTGCCATGAATTACAGTACCCGGTTTATCCTACATCGTTTTATGAAGTGATTGTTTGTTTATTGCTGTTCTGGGTTTTATGGAGCATCCGCGACCGTATAAAGCCTGCAGGCGTTATGTTTGGTATCTACATGATCCTGGCCGGTGTGGAACGCTTTTTTATTGAATTGATACGTGTAAACACTAAATATCATGTGGCAGGTATCAGCTTTACCCAAGCCGAGTTTATTTCGTTGCTGATGGTTGTTGGCGGTGCCGTTTTAATTGTGAACGGGTTAAATAAGGACAAAAAATCAGCTGTTTTAAAGCATGGCTAATATTAAGCAAGCCAATAAATTACTGGATAACCAGGTGGTCAGATTTGTGATCTCTGCAGGAGCAGGTTTTTTAGTTGACGTTTCAGCATTTTACCTTTTTTATCATAATTTGCTGGTACGGCATACTTACCAGATATTCTCGTTAACCGTTCGCAACTCCACTTTATCATTGGCCTTATCATTTTGTATGGGAGTGGTAGTAAACTTCCTGATCACCCGGTATATGGTTTTTACCGAATCAAAATTATCGGCGTACAAACAGTTTATCCGCTTTGCGTCGGTTGCCTTCATTGGTTTTTTCGCCAATTTAGCGGTGATAAAAATATTGATACAAGACTTTGGCATTTATCCGCCGGTGGCCAGAATAGGGGCAGCATTAAGCTTGTTCTTCGCGAGCTTTTTTGTACATAAGGCATTTTCATTCAGCTTATCATTACGCAAACATGCAACTCAAAAACATAACTGAACAGGTAATTGAGGTTTCAAAACAAGCCGGAGATTTTATAAGGCAGGAGCGTAAAACCTTTAATGCCGATAAAATCGAATACAAAGGTTTGAACGATCTGGTATCATACGTAGATAAAACCGCCGAGAAACTGATTGTGGAAGGTTTACGCAAAATACTACCGGAAGCAGGTTTTATTACCGAAGAAAAAACTACAACAACCGTTGGCGAAAGATATAACTGGATCATCGATCCTTTGGATGGTACCACCAATTTTATACACGGCATTCCTTCGTTTTCGGTAAGTATTGCACTTAAAGAGTATGATGAATTGGTGGCTGGGGTAGTATATGAGGTAAATCTGGACGAGTGCTTTTATGCCTGGAAAGGTGGGCCAGCGTATCTGAACGGTACCGAGATCAGGGTAAGTAACAACCAAACGGTAGCTGACAGTTTACTGGCTACCGGATTTCCATACTATGACTTTGGAAAGCAGGACGCCTATATTGCCCTGTTTGCCGATTTGATGAAGAATTGCCATGGCCTCAGGCGTTTGGGTTCTGCTGCTGTCGACCTGGTTTATACGGCTTGTGGCCGGTTTGACGCTTTTTACGAGTATAATTTAAACTCCTGGGATGTAGCTGCCGGTATAGTCATCGTAAGACAGGCCGGGGGCGAGGTAGTTACTTTTAACGGTGGCAGCGATGTGCTGGAAGCCAGGGAAGTTGTAGCAACCAACGGAAAGATAACAGGGGAGCTGGTGAAGTATATCCAAAAATATTTCAAATAAACACTAATTACACGAATTTGATCGAATTTCACTAATTAAAAATGGCACAAATTTAATTGAGTACCTATTAGGTTAATTCGATTAAATTTGTGCCATTTGCACACTAATCAATTCGCGTAATTCGAATCAATTAGTGGAATCCGCATCGATTATTTTATAGCGCTTCTGATACTACTTCGGTAACTTCAGGAACCATGCGTTTCAACAAGTTTTCGATACCAGCTTTAAGGGTAACGGTTGATGATGGGCAGCCACTGCAGGAGCCACGCAGTTCAACGGTAACTACTCCTTCGTTAAATGAGCGGTATGAAATAGCACCGCCATCCTGCTCCACAGCCGGACGAACGTAATCATGTAATATCTGCTGTATTTTCACTTCGGTTTCAGAACCTTCAAAGTTTGCTGCTTCTGCTTCTTCCTCTAATTGTATTTTGAGTTCAGATTCAACCGCGCCTTTTACAAACTCTTTCATAATAGGCTCTACATCACCCCATTCGCTACCTTCGGTTTTAGTGATGGTAACAAAATTACTGGCAAAGAAAACACCATTCACAAACGAGAATTTATAAAGCTCCTTAGCAAAAGGTGATTTTTCAGCACTTTCTTTTGTGGCGAAATCGGCACTGCCATTAATAAGCAACTTGTTCACAATGAACTTCATTGTTGCCGGGTTTGGCGTTAACTCTGTATATACGTTGATATTCATTTTAGCTTTCTGATTAAATCTTGAATTAACAAATTTAGGTAGCTTTTTTGTTTAAAGTTAGCTATTAATTAGTTATGACACATAGATGATAGATGACTTTATAATGTGCAGATGTGCAAATTTCAAATGGGCAAATGATAAATCAAACAATAATGCTTTCGTCCGCATATCTGCACATCTGAAATCCGCAGATCAAATCCCCGTATAATTTGCCGGTGTTATCTGTTTTAGCTCCTGTTTAATAGCTTCACTTATATTTAACGTATCAACAAAGGCTGCTATTGTTTGCGCGTTAATTTGTTGGTTGGTCCTGGTGAGATCTTTTAAGGCCTCATACGGGTTGGGGTATCCTTCGCGCCTTAATATGGTTTGTATAGCCTCGGCAACAACCGGCCAGTTAGCTTTCAGGTCGGCATTAATGGCATCCTGGTTTAAAAGTAATTTGCCTAAACCTTTTATAGTTGATTTGATAGCGATCAGCGTATGAGCTACCGGAACGCCAATATTCCGTAAAACGGTTGAATCGGTCAGGTCGCGCTGTAATCTGGAAACCGGAAGTTTGGCTGCCAAATGCTCAAATAAAGCATTAGCAATACCCAGGTTACCTTCGGAATTTTCAAAGTCGATCGGGTTAACCTTGTGCGGCATGGCTGATGAGCCCACTTCGCCTGCTTTTATTTTTTGTTTAAAATAATTCATGGATATGTAGGTCCACATATCGCGGTCCAGGTCCATGATAATGTTATTGATCCTTTTCAGTGCATCGCAATGTGCCGCAAAGTTGTCATAATGCTCTATTTGTGTGGTGAATTGTGAGCGGTTAAGGCCTAATATATCGTTAACGAAATGGTTGCCGAAAGCTTTCCAGTCATTTTTAGGATATGCTATATGGTGTGCATTGAAATTACCCGTTGCGCCGCCAAATTTGGCCGAGTAGGGCACTGCTGCCAATAATTCAAGCTGAGCCTCTAAACGCTCCACAAAAACTTGGATCTCCTTACCTAAACGGGTTGGTGAGGCTGGTTGCCCATGTGTATGGGCCAGCATCGGTATCTGATCCCAATCACGCGCGTAATTTTTCAAGACATTAACCAGTTCATTTATAGCGGGGTAATAGGTATTGTTTACAGCCAGTTTAAAGGTATAGGGTATGGCGGTATTGTTAATGTCCTGGGAGGTGAGGCCGAAGTGTATGAATTCTTTATAAGGCTCAAGTCCGCCTAATTTGTCAAATTCTTTTTTTATAAAATACTCAACCGCTTTTACATCATGATTGGTGGTTTTTTCGATCTCTTTTATGCTTTCGGCATCAGCCTCACTGAAGTTTTTATAGATATGGCGTAACTTTTCAGAAACGCCGGCATCAAAATGTTGTAATTGAGGCAGGGAACTTTCTGTTAAGGCAATAAAATACTCTATCTCAACAAATACGCGGTATTTGATCAGGGCGTATTCAGAAAAATAATTGGCAAGTTCAGCGGTGGTGTTACGGTAACGGCCATCAATTGGCGAAATTGCTGAAAGCGGAGAAAGCATCATGTTCTTTATAAATTTTGGCAAAGGTAAGAAAATAGACGGGCAGATACTCCATATGTTGAGGCGCGAATTGGAACTATAAAATATTTGCATTCCGATGTCCTATTTTAGGATGGTCAATGGTTATATAATAAAAAGCAGGGAAGTAGTTAAAACAAAGGGTATTAAATGAGTGCTTTGTCAGGCAATTGTATTTTCTAATGGAAACTTTGAAATCAAAAAATGTTTCCTTAGTTTTGACCCGGAAAGTCAATGAGTCAAACAGAGAGAATATTGCGCGGAAGCCTGGAACTGTTTTTAAGAGCAGGAATCAAGAGCATCACTATGGATGATATAGCCAAACATATTGGCATGTCAAAAAAAACCATATACCAGTTTTTTAAAGACAAAAATGAATTGGTTACCGCGGTGCTTAAAGGCCGGTTGAAAGAAGATGAGGATCAAATAAATGATATCATCAGTAAATCAAACGATGTAATAGAAGCGATGATCAATATGATGAAATGCTCTGAAGAAATATTTGCCGAGATGAACCCGACTGCAGTACATGATATGCAAAAATATCATCCGGAGGCCTGGGCTGAATTTCAAAAATTTAAAGCCGGAGTATTGATCAACACTATGGAAGATCTTTTGGTAAAAGGAATGAAGCAGGGTTACATCCGTCAGGATATCGATGTAAAGATAATTGCGCGGATGCGGGTGAGCCAGATAGAATTGGGTTTCAACACCGATATTTTTCCAATTGGAGAGTTTAATACCTGGAAGGTACAGGTACAGTTTGAGGATCATTTTAATTATGGGGTGTGCACTCTTAAGGGATACAAGCTATTAAACCAATACAAAAACATACACGAAGAGTAAATTATTAGCGCTATTGGCGGATATAATCTTTGAATCGGTAAGCATAAATAACTGAATAATAACACCAACTATACTATATAAAATAACAATGAAATATTTACTTTTTACGGCAACAGTATTTTGCGCTATAGCTTTCAAAAGTTACGCGCAGGAAGCGCCACCTAATAGTCAAACTTTTAGTTTTAGTATTCAGGATTGCATCAATTATGCCTACGAGCATCAGGACTCTGTTGTAAATGCAGGGCTTGATGTTAAAAGCGCGGAGTATAAGGTTAAAGAAACAAGGGGTATTGGTTTGCCCCAGATAAGCGGATCAGCTACTTTTCAGGATTACTTGAAAATTCCAACAACATTGCTGCCCGGCGAAGTGTTTGGTCAGCCAGCTGGTACTTTTATTCCTGTAAAGTTTGGGGTTAAATATCAGTCAAGCATTGGTGCAACAGCCGACCAGATACTTTTTGACGGTAGTTATTTGGTGGGTTTAAAGGCCTCTAAAACCTATAAGGAGCTTTCATTAAAGACCCTTACCCGTAATAAAATTCAAATTAGCGTATCAGTTACCAAGGCTTACTACCAGGTACTGGTTAGTAATGAGCAGTTAAGGTTAACGGATGCCAATCTTAAACAATTAAAGCAGCAGTATGATGAAACCGTAGCTCAAAACAAACAGGGCACAGTTGAAAAAATAGATGTAGATCGTATAGCTGTTCAGTATAATAATTTAGTAACCACCCGCGAGAATACCATCCGTTCCTTGGCCTTAAATTACCAGGTTTTAAAATTCCAAATGGGCATGCCTATAGAGAATGCACTTTCTTTAAAGGATAAACTGGAAGACATTAAGTTGGATGACACCGCTGATCTGGCTGCAGATACCTCATTTTATCATAACCGTATTGAATATAGCTTATCAGAAACAGGTGTTGCTCTTAAGAAGCTCGATCTCAAGCGTCAGCAATCACAGTACTTACCAACGCTGAAAGCCAATGCGAGCTATACCTCATCTTATCAGAATAATAGTTTTGGCAACTTGTATAAAATGAATTTCCCATCCAGTTACATAGGGCTTACACTCAACGTTCCCATATTTAATGGGTGGCAGCGTTTAAACCAGGTAAGGCAATCAAAAATAGCTGTTTTAAAATCCCAGAATGATTTAGAGAATTCAAAAAACGGGCTGAAGCTGGAAGCTAATAAAGCTAATGTTGCCTATGTTAACGGGCTGCAAAGCCTTAATAATCAGAAAAGAAACCGCGAGTTGGCTGAAGAGGTGTTACGTGTTTCTAAAATAAAATATCAGCAGGGGGTTGGTTCAAGTATCGAAGTAACACAAGCCCAAACATCTCTTGATGATGCAAACGATAAATATATACAAGGACTTTATGATGCCTTAATAAGTAAAGTTGACCTGGATAAAGCATATGGCCGCATTAAATAATTACTAAACCAACTATATAAAAAAGACATGAAAAGAATATTATTATACATACCGGCTTTCATTTTTTTGGCAGCTTGCTCTAATAAACCTAAAGATAAATCGGCAGAGTTGGCCGACTTGAAAAAACAACAGGCTGATCTGAATTTAAAGATTGTCAAGTTACAGGCCGAAGTTGGTTCAAAAGACTCATCTAAAACTACTGATGTAAGTACAATTGCTATAAAGCCTGCTCAGTTTACCAATTATGTACAAATACAAGGTAAGATTGACGCCCAGGACAATGTAACAGCTTATCCGCAAGCCTCGGCTGTTATTACCGCTATATACGTAAAAGTTGGGCAGCATGTAAGCAAGGGACAAACACTGGCCCAGTTGGATGATAATGTATTGAGACAAAACATAGCTCAAAGCGCGGCCCAGGTTGATTTGAACCAAACATTGTTCAATCGTCAAAAAAATCTTTGGGATCAAAAAATAGGCACTGAGGTACAATTTTTACAAGCGCAAACAACACTGCAGAGTAGTAAAAAAGCATTGGCGGCTTTAAAACAGCAGGCAAGCCAATACCGCATTGTATCTCCTATTAACGGAACTGTTGATCAGATGGATCTCAAATTGGGTCAGGCTGCTTCACCGGGCCAAACAGGTATCCGTGTGGTGAACGCAGATGTTTTAAAAGTGAAGGCCGATGTGCCCGAATCTTATGCAGGCAGCGTAAATACAGGCAATCAGGTAAAAATATCAGTGCCGGATGCCAATGACTCCCTGGTTACTAAAGTAACTTTTGCTGCTAAGGTTATTGACCCAACCTCGCGTAGTTTTGGCGTGGAAATAAAATTACCTGTTCGTAAAAGCTTGCGCCCAAACATGACGGCCATTATCCAGATAGCTAATTACTCTAAAGCTAACACTATTGTAGTTCCGGTTAAAGCTATCCTGAAATCAGAAACTGGTGATTATGTATTTGTAAACCAAAATGGCATCGCCAAAAAAGTGAATGTAAAATCAGGAGCAACCTATGGCGGTAATACCGAGATATTATCAGGATTAAAAGATGGTGATGAGCTGGTTACCGAAGGCGCTACCGAAATTGAGGATGGCGACAAAATTAAGGTATTACAGTCTGCTAATTAATTATAAACGTTTGATCTGTTGATTATGAAAGATCTGAATAAAGAATTTGGGCCCTCAAGTTGGGCCATTGACAACAAAACGGCCATATACGTGCTCATATTCCTGGTTACCGTGCTGGGGCTTATTAGCTATAATAATCTGCCGAAGGAAAATTTTCCGGATATAGCGCAGTCAAAAGTATTTATTACCACAAATTACCTGGGACAATCGCCGCAAAATATCGAGAATCTGGTTACGCGGCAAATAGAAAAACAACTAAAATCGTTAAAAGGGTTAAAAAAAGTTACATCAAACTCTGTTCAAACCGCCTCGGTGATCACGGCAGAATTTAATGCCAATATTGATATTAAGGATGCCAAGATAGATGTAAAGGATGCCGTTGATAAAGCCAAACAAGACCTTCCACAGGGTGATCAGAACCTAAAAGAATCCATTATTTCGGATATCAACGTTGCCGATTTGCCTATTTTATATATCAATATCTCTGGTAATTATGATCTGAAGAAATTGAAAGAATATGCTGATGTTTTAAAAGATGAAATTGAAAGCTATAAAGAGATTTCAAAAGTTGACGAAGTAGGCGCATTAACGCCTGAAATTCAGATTAATGTTGATTTGAATAAGATGGCGGCCGCCCAAGTCAGTTTCAGCGATATCACCCAGATGGTGGGTAACGAAAATATTCTTACGTCTGCAGGTACCATTAAATCTGATGGTGTACGAAGGGCCATAGATATTAAAAGGGATTTTAAGAATGCGGATGAAGTAGCCGCTATGGTTATTCGTAACCCTAAAGGCCAGGCTGTTTACCTAAGGGATATTGCCGATGTAAAGGATTCGTTTTTGGAACAGGAAAGCTACGCCCGCCTAAAAACAAATGACAATCCCAATTTTAAAAACGTAATTACGCTTAACGTCAGCAAAAGAGCTGGAGAAAACCTGATCGAAGCGTCAGATAAGATCAACGACCTGATTAAAGTAAAGCAAAAAACGGTATTTCCAAAAGGATTGGATATTGTGGTAACAGGTGATCAGTCTGACAAAACGCGTACTACGCTTAATGACCTGATCAATACCATCATCATTGGCTTTATATTGGTGACCGTGATCCTGATGTTCTTTATGGGGACAACCAATGCCGTATTCGTGGCGCTTTCTGTACCATTGTCATGCTTTATTGCGTTTTTGGTAATGCCGGCCATTGGGTTTACCTTGAACATGATCGTGCTATTCTCCTTCCTGCTGGCATTGGGTATTGTTGTGGATGATGCCATTGTGGTGATCGAAAATACGCACCGTATTTTTGCTAACGGTAAAGTGCCCATTAAACAAGCGGCTAAAATGGCTGCAGGTGAGGTGTTCCTTCCTGTGTTTTCGGGCACCATGACCACATTGGCACCATTTGTTCCGTTAGCTTTCTGGAATAGTTTGATAGGACATTTTATGTTCTTCCTGCCCATTACGCTGATCATAACTTTGCTGGCTTCATTGGTGGTAGCTTATATTATTAACCCGGTATTCGCGGTTGATTTTATGAAACCGCATCATGAAGGCGAGCATGATAACCCGAGGTTTGACAGGAAAACCACAATAACCGTGGGTGTTATGGCCGGATTAGCCATATTTAGCTATGCACTGTTCTTAGCAGGTATCTGGACAATGGGTATGGGTAACTTCCTGGTACTTGCCATACTTTTATATCTGTTGAACCACTTCTTTTTATTAAGAGTAATAGACAGGTTCCAGAAAAACGCATGGCCAAAGTTTCAGAGATGGTATGCAGATTTACTTGAAAAGGCGGTTCGCAGGCCGGTAATTATATTGTTTGGTACTATTGTATTGTTTTTCTTAACTATAGTATTCATGATAGCCAGGTCGCCTAAAGTTGAATTCTTTCCATCGGGCGATCCAAATTTTGCCTACGTTTATATAACTATGCCAATTGGTACAGATCAGGCTTACACCAACGAGGTTACCAAAAAGATAGAGAAACGCGTAGCCGAAGTAGTTGCACCTGATAAAGACATCGTGTCTTCCGTAATATCAAATGTTACTAAAGGTGTATCCGATCCGCAGGACGAAGATCAGGGCGATTATGAAAACAAAGGCAAGGTTACTGTGGCCTTTGTGGAATTTGGCAAGCGTAACGGCAAGGATACTAAAGTAGTATTGGCCAACATCCGTAAGGCCGTACAGGGTATACCGGGCGCTAAGATTGCCGTAGCGCAAGAAAATAGTGGGCCTCCAGTTCAGAAAGATATCAGTATTGAGATTGTTGGTGATAACCTGGATACGCTTGTTGCCACCGGAAACCGTTTAAAAAGCTATCTTGCTAAACAAAATATTGCAGGTATTGAGAACCTTATAGCCGATGTGCAAAGTGATAAGCCCGAGATTGTGTTTGATATTAACCGCGAGCGGGCCAACAGGGAGGGAGTAAGTACTTATACTATAAGCGATGCTTTGCAAACGGCAATATTTGGTAAACCGGCCGGTAACTTCAGGAATACAAAAGAAGATGATTATAAAATACAGGTAAGGGCTTTGGAGAGTCAACGTAGTAGTTTAGAGGAGTTGAAAAATATGAAACTCACTTACCGCGATCTGGCTATGGGAGGAACTATCCGTCAGGTGCCTATATCCGCCTTTACCGATATTCGTTATACCAACACTTATAGTAATATAAAACGTAAACAACAGCGTCGTGTACTTACATTGGGCTCCAACGTAATTAAACCGTTTAACGCTAACGAGGTTAACGCGAATATTTTACAGGCAATCAACAACTTTAAAAAACCCGATAATGTTATAATCAGGCAAGGTGGTGGTCAGGAAGATCAGATGGAAGCGATGAATTTCCTGTTGGGAGCTCTGGCTACCTCATTTGGGTTGATATTGATTATATTAATGATCCAGTTTAACTCTATAGGTAAAACATTTATTATCATTAGTGAGATATTCTTTAGTATTATTGGAGTGCTGCTGGGTGTAAGTATCTTTGGCATGACTATGTCTATTGTAATGACTGGTGTAGGTATCATCGCTCTTGCGGGTGTGGTAGTACGTAATGGTATATTGCTGGTGGAGTTTACGGATATGCTGATTGAACAGGGTGCAAACCTTCATGATGCCGTGGTAGAAGCAGGACATACCCGTATGACCCCGGTATTACTGACAGCTACTGCTGCCATATTAGGTTTAATACCATTGGCAGTAGGCTTTAATATCGACTTCGTGGGTATGTTCACTCACTTTGCACCTCACATTCACTTTGGTGGTGATAACGTAGCTTTCTGGGGCCCATTAGCGTGGACAATGATATTCGGACTTGGATTCGCTACAGTTATTACCCTGATATTGGTGCCATGTATGTACATCATCCGTTATAATATGAAAGCCTATTTATTTGGTAAAAAGTCGGTTGAGCCTCATAAAGAGCTTTTGGAAGCCGAAACGGTTTAATTAAATATAACAGGTAAAGCCGCGTTCTGAAAAGAGCGCGGCTTTTATATTTTGTCAATGGGTTTGTTAGCGTTTAAATCGCCTGATGAGACTTTGCAAGCGAAGTCGTTTAACCAGTTTATCAAATTTCCTTTCATGTTTGCTACCCGCGTCAAGCAGGTCATAAGCAATACCCGCGGTGGTTGCATATACCGCGTGGTGCAAGCCATCTATGGCAATGGTTTTGAAATCTTCTTGATAAACCGGAGGGGCGGCTTTAAATTTTGGCAGCATGATCATGGATGTACCCCAAACCGCACCAAAGTGGAGTAAAGTTGCAGGCAGGCCCTTTAAACCGGTAAGTGATATTAAGCCCCGCGATATTCCCCATATTGTTCCGTACGACCAGTGGATCTCCTGAGAAACTTTTTGTTTTTCATTCTGGCCAACCGGTTTCACCCCGGCCACTTCGCCGGCAACTTTGAGTGTGGCTTCACTCGGCTTACGTTTGGTGATCTTCATTTCGATCATTTGCGACAGAGTCATGGCAGCGGTTGCTGCCAAACCAGCCAGCAGACCTTTACCAATTGCGCCGCCAAGTTCATCCAGCATATTGTTTTCACGTAGTTTCATAGTTATGCTTATTGGTATACTATAATAACAGTAAAAATTTCTTATTGATTTATATTTTTTAATTAGAACATAATTACAGCTCAATTGGTTTATCAGGAAACATCATTGCTAACCATATGAAACTCAAAATATCAAACCCTTTATGGCAGGTAATAGGCTTGGGTACATTGGCAGGTATGCGTACCTCTTCGGCGCCTGTTATTGCCAGTCATATATTAAGCCATCATCAATCAAAAAGCCTGGAACAATCAAATTTTAAATTCATGCAATCAACCGGGGTAGCTAATACGCTCAAAGTGATGGCCCTTAGCGAACTTGCAGTTGACAAATTACCGGTAACACCTAACCGGATCAAACCTTTTAGCGTATTAGCGCGCTCCTTGTCTGGAGCATTAGCAGGTGCAAGTATTTATAAGGCGACTGGTAACAACGCTTTTATTGGCGCTGTTATCGGCGGTTCAGCGGCTTTGGTTTCAACGTTTGGCAGTTTTTATTTGCGCAAAAGCGTAGTTAAGGTCAGCCATCTTGTCGATCCGATTGTTGGGGCCATTGAAGATGCCCTGGTTATTGGCTCTGGCGTAGGTTTATCTATGAGCGCTTAATGTCTGGGTGTTGTATAAACTTTTCCAGATTGCCTAACTCATTCCTGGTTTTGGGCAGGCTGCCGGGATAGTTTTGCTGTATAAAAGTAATGAGGTTTTCGCGGATATAACAACGCAGGTCAAAGGCATCAGATGATGTGCGCGAACTCATCAATACCCTTATCTCGATAACCTGTTCTTTTACGTCAGTTACCTGTACTACTTTTACCCTTTTATCCCATAAAGGCGTTTTTACGATCAGTCGTTCAAACTCTTCCCTGATGGCATCTATCGGTACGGTATGGTCCATATATAAAAACACCGTACCTAGTATATCAGCAGAGGTGCGTGTCCAGTTTTGAAAAGGTTTTTGTATAAAGTAGTTAATGGGCAAAATAAGCCGGCGCTCATCCCATATTTTTAAAACAACATAAGTAAGCGTAATTTCTTCAACGCGCCCCCATTCTCCTTCAACTACCAGTACATCATCAATACGTATAGGTTGTGTAAAAGCGATCTGGAAACCTGCCAGCAAATTGCCTAAAGAGTTTTGAGCCGCAAAACCCACAATAATACCCCCTATACCAACACCGGTTAACAATCCTGTGCCTATTTTACGCATACTCTCAAAACTTAGCAGAATGATGGCTATCGTCACAAAAACAATAACCACCACTATCAGCTTACGCATAAACTGGATCTGCGTGCGGATCTTCCGCTCTTTTAAATTATCAGCTTTATTTAGATCGTAAGTGTGGTAAATATAATCTTCTAATATCCTCACCGACCGAACAAGTATGCCGGCAAAGGAGATGGTCAGCAAAATTTCTATGGTTTTATCAAGCGGGGCTATGTAAACTTTATCCATCCGCATAAAGGGAATAAACAAATTAAGCAGAAAAAGAGGAATGAAATAAGTGATAGCCCGCCCAAGGTTAATGATCACCGATCTGAAGAATGAGTAGGAGGTTTCTTTCTTGGCATACAGTCTGAACAGGCGGGTAACTATAAATTTTATAATAAGGCCCACTAAAATGGCTATTATCGCAATGGCCAGATTCCATATTAAGGATGGGATACGTTGTGACAGATCAAGCAGACCAGGCGGCAATTTATTTTCCATGTTTGTAGCAGATGTGTTTGTAAAATCTACCTTAAAAATAGTTGGAATGTAAAATTGTTTTGGCAATAACACATGCGGCAGGCCCTGGTACTTATATTTATAGAATTTTTGATAGTTTTGTTAAAAAAGTCAGGAATGTGATCTGACTTAGGGTTTTATATAATTATAGATCAAATGGCTGCAGGCAATGACCATCAGGATATAAAGCGGGAAAAAATATTAGATGCCTCTCATCAACGGTTTTTACATTATGGTTATTCAAAAACAACCATGAATGAAATTGCTGGTGACCTATCTATGTCAAAGGCTTTGCTTTATTACTACTTTCCTGATAAAAGCCAGTTGTACATGGCAGTAATGCGTAAACTGGCCAATGATTACATCAAAAACCTGGAAGACCATATTGACACTTTTGCTAATTTAAAAGACGCTTTTGTTTTTCAGATCAATACCAATCACGACTTTATTGTAAGCAATTACAATTTCTTTGATTTTTTCAGACTTAATGAACAAAACCTTCCGGACACGATTTGGGATATAGTAGAGCAGGTTCACCTGGCGGAACTGAATTTATTGAGCAGAGCCATAAAAACCGAAATAGAACGGGGGGCTATTAAACCTGTAGAAAACCCAGAGGAAATTATTGATCTGTTATTGGATGCATTACACGGTATTAAAGTTAGCGCGGTATCACAAAAGAAGGTAAGCTTTCCGCGTAAAGAACACCTGGATGAAATACATACCAAAAGATTATTGCTGATAGATATTTTTATAAAAGGCTTGATGTATTAAGTCATCCTTAACTAATGGGGGCTGATTTACTGTCAGTTATTAGTCAAAATATAGGTAAATGATCAATCACGAATTTTATTATAGATAACTTTGTTTTGTACAAATAATCAGAAGTGTATTTAATTAATACTCCGATTATTGAAAGAAACTTCCTATTTAATAAGAGGTGATTGTTTTAGAGTGATTTAGCAGAATGGAGTATATCCATTCTGCTTTTTTGTGTTTAAATTATTCGGGCCTTTTGGCCTTTTTCCATTGCCTGTGTCCTCACAGGCAATTTTCTTTTCTCTTGTTCATGCAAGTTGTCTGTGAGGACACAGACAACGAGGGAAGTTAAATTATTTAAAGACTATTGCTGTTTTGTTCCTGCATCATGAATTAGCTGATGTTGAAGTAATACTACCGACCGGCCGTCTATTTGAATAGTATCTTCCGCTTTAAATATACGGACGGCTCCATTATTATCGGGGTTGGCAGTATCAATCAGGAGCTCCCAATCAAGTGCGTATTTTTCATGGGGCAGTTTATAACTCAATGGTTCATCATGGGCGTTAAAGATGACGTAAAAACTGTCATCCACAACTTTGTCGCCTTCCGCGTTAACGCTATGCAAGCCCAAGCCGTTTAAAAATACGGCGACAGATTTGGCAAAATCATGGCTCCAGTTGTCCTCATTCATTTCAGAACCATCAGGCAAAAACCAGGCTATATCAGCAATATCGTTACCTTGAACCGGCTGCCCATTGAACCAGTTCTTACGCGAAAATGCTGCATGTTCTTTTCGTAAATTAATGAGTTTGCGGGTAAAGGCATATAGATCCTTGTCCATGTTTTGCCAGTTTATCCATGAAATTTCATTATCCTGGCAATATGCGTTATTATTTCCTTGCTGGGTTCGGCCCATTTCATCACCGGCAACAATCATCGGCACACCCTGCGAAAGAAAAAGCGTTGTTAAAAAATTCCTTTTTTGCTTAGCGCGTAAGCTGTTAATGACGGCATCAGTGGTTGGACCTTCCACGCCACAGTTCCATGAGCGGTTATGATTTTCTCCGTCCTTATTGTTTTCGCCATTGGCTTCATTATGTTTTTCGTTGTATGAAACCAGGTCGGTTAGTGTAAAGCCATCATGAGCCGTAATAAAATTGATACTGGCGGTAGGCCTTCTGTATGATTTGTACAGATCGGAGCTGCCGGTGATGCGATTTGCAAATTCGGCCAGGGTACTTTCGGCGCCGCTCCAGTAGTCGCGGATACAATCTCGGTATTTACCATTCCACTCTGCCCAGCCGGCTGGGAATTTACCCACCTGGTATCCACCTTCACCAAGATCCCATGGTTCGGCTATCAGCTTCACACGTGATATGGTGGGGTCCTGGTGTATGATGTCAAAAAAGGCACTTAGGCGGTTCACCTCATGAAGTTCGCGGGCGAGAGTAGCCGCCAGATCAAAGCGAAAACCATCAACGTGCATTTCTTCTATCCAGTAACGGAGGCTATCCATCATTAAGCGCAAAACATTGGGCAAATTGGCATTTAGCGTATTTCCCGTTCCGGTATAGTCCATGTAATACCTTTTATCGTCATCAACCAGTCGATAGTAAGATACATTGTCAATACCCCTGAAGGATAAGGTAGGGCCCAAATGGCTGCCCTCGCCCGTATGGTTATATACTACATCCAAAATAACTTCGATGCCCGCCTTATGGAGCTCCTTAACCATGTTTTTAAATTCCTTAACCTGTTCGCCAAGCACACTGCACGAAGCATAACGTGCATCGGGGGCAAAGAAACCTATCGTATTATAGCCCCAGTAATTGCTGATACCTTCGTCAATAAGGTGCCTGTCTGAAAGGAAATCATGTACGGGCATTAACTCAATGGCGGTAATACCCAGGTCTTTCAAATAAGTAATAGCTACCGGGTGCGCAATAGCCGCGTATGTGCCCCTGATGCTTTCAGGTATCTCCGGATGCAATTTAGTGAACCCCTTTACATGGGCCTCGTATATTATCGATTTATAATAGGGTATATCAGGGCTTTTATCACCTTCCCAATCAAAATTATGGTCGATTACTACAGATTTAGGTATAAAAGCGGCGCTATTTGTTTTGCTGAAACTAAGATCTTCTTCCGGACTGCCTACTTCATATCCAAATAAGGCGTCGTTCCAGTCAATGGTTCCGGCAATGGCTTTCGCATAAGGGTCAACCAGTAATTTATTGGGGTTAAAACGATGGCCGTTCTTAGGTTCATAGGGTCCATATACCCGGAAACCATATAATTGGCCAGGTTTTAAACCGGGGATATAAATGTGCCATGTCAATTCGGTATACTCGGTAATGGGTATTTGTGCCGATTCTACCTCATCATGAACACCGTTAAATAAGCAAAGATCGACCCCGGTAGCATTTTCAGAATAAAGTGTAAAGTTAACTCCTTCGCCATCCCAGGTAGCGCCAAGTGGAAATGGTTGTCCGGGATATGTTACTATCTTCATAGGGTGTCAGATAATTATGTTTTGTCGTCAGTACTTTCAAATTGAAATTAAAGAAAATTGTTTTACGCACAAGTCTATTTGCGTTATTAAAAGAAATAATGTAAAAACAGTATCAAAATCATTTCTTTATTTTTAAATAACTTAATTAGTAATTGATTGTTAATAGTGTACTATGTAAATTTGTTTATCTACACTAATAAACCTATGAAGAAGAAAATATTTATTGTGGAGGACGATGCCGATCTGTCTGAAGCTATACAACTGATCCTGCGTGAGGAGGGTTATGATACTGCTGCTTCGCTGGATAAAAATTCCATAAAAGGGGTGATATTGCACATGCCCGACCTGGTATTGGTTGATAACAGGTTAAAAGATGGCTTTGGCAGTGAGCTATGTGTATCTATCAAAAATCATCCCTTAACCAGTCATATCCCTGTTGTATTGATGTCTGGATGGGCAAATCTGGAAGATACTGCCCGTGATTGCGGGGCCGATGCCTACTTAAGCAAACCTTTTGAAATGACCCAATTGATTGAAGCTGTTGATAAACATCTGAGACACCTGGTTTAATTATAAATTAAATAAGATGAGTGAGGACTGATCAAAATTGATCGTTTTTTATGGTCTGTAGTTTGTAATGATTGTAGTTTTTTAATTCTATGGCGTTGGCTGCTTCATCTACAGCACATTGCATTTGTTTCAGGAAGCCCCTCAATAACATTTCTTTTTCCGGTAGTTTAAGCATCACGGTTTGCATCCAAAGTTATCTTTTTGATTTAGGCACCATATCCTGGTCCTTCGTGCTTAAAATGATTTATCACCATTTATTTTTGTCGCTTTACATCCCGATAATCTTTGATCAGGAATTTCCATGGCGTAGTATATCCTTTATACGGCAGTATTGACAAATGTTGACTTTTATTGCTGAATAGTGTGATGAAGTGCTTTTCTGAAAGTATAGTTTTGGATTAATGTTTACAGCCGTTTTTAAAGTTGGAGAAATATATTTTATTGTTATTGCTGATGATCTCCACTAAGATCTGAAGATATTAGGCGATTGATGTCTCATTGGCGAATGATTTCCATACAACTCATCGGCAGGCGGCCTGTTTTTTCGACAATATGTTATTTATCAAAATTGTTTAAGTCAAAGCACCTACTATGAATATTAAATGCAATGTAGTATTGCTGGCAGCGGCCTTTTTAACTTTGGCCGGGTTGGAATCACAAGGACAATCTGCTATTTCAGGCAAGATTGATCCTATAACCGAAAATGATACCACGCGAAGTCTGGCACCATTCTTTGTCCCGGCAACCGCATCAAAAAAGACACCAAATACTGAGGGGTTTATTCAACGGTGGTTACTTTTAGAACCCATTAACAAATCAATACGGAGCAATCTTGTTTTCACAGAGAATTACCTGAAAACACAATTTGAAACCAATTATTTTCCAAACCAGTTTACGGTTATTCCGAAGGATGGGGAAAAAGTAAAAGTTGGAGAGCAGGAGTTGTTATGGCATGCATTAGAAAGTCCGGATTTCAACGTCAAATTATTTCGTTTTGCCTATGGGTTAAGAAAACAGACGTATGCTGTTTTGTTTTGGGCGGTAACTATAATCAACAGTCCGCGTGAAATAAAAAATGTAAGATTGGCAGTAGGGTCAAACGGGGGATCAATATGGTGGCTAAACGGAAAAGAAGCAGTGATTCTGGACGGCGACAGGCGCATGGTGATGGATGATTGTGCCTCCACCCGACTAACACTCAATAAAGGGAAGAATATAATACGTGGAGCGGTAATCAACGGTCCCGGCCTTAGTGACTTTTGCGTTCGTCTGCTTGACGAAAAAGGGGATCCGATAAAAGGTCTCACCATCAGCCTGCAATAAGTCAGTTTATCATCTTATTTAACGTTGAATTTGAACAGCAATTATTTATTATGAAATTATTAATATTAAAGGTCATAAGCACTATAACCCTGTTTTTATTGTGGTCAGCCGGAAAGACGATAGCACAGATTGGTAAGCCATTTATACATGATCCCTCAACTATCGCAGCATGTGATGGGAAGTTTTACACATTTGGAACATTTGGAGGCGGATTAATATCTGAAGATGGCTGGACATGGAATGGAGGTGGAGTGAGGCCCGGCGGCGGAGCTGCTCCTGATGTTTTAAAAATTGGAGACCGCTATCTTATTGTGTATGGTGCAACTGGCGGTGGTCTGGCGGGCGGTCATAACGGAACTATACTTAGCATGTGGAATAAGTCGCTTGATCCAAAATCTCCGGATTTTAAATATTCAGATCCTGTCAAAGTTGCCTCATCTGATGGTATTGAGGATAATGATGCGATAGATCCGGGGCTTCTTCTGGATCCCACCGATGGCAGGTTATGGTTATCCTATGGTACCTATTTTGGGTATATACGACTGGTGGAACTTGACCCCAAAACGGGTAAGCGGGTGGAAGGTAATAAAGCATTAAATATAGCCATCGATTGTGAAGCTACAGATCTGCTATATCGGGATGGATGGTACTATTTGCTTGGAACACACGGCACATGCTGTGATGGCCCAAACTCAACCTATAATATTGTTGTTGGCCGCTCCAGAAAGATAACTGGGCCATACATTGATAACATCGGAAGAAGTATGTTGAAAGGAGGTGGTAAGATGGTAGTTGCAGCTGGCGACAGGCTGATTGGGCCAGGACATTTTGGACGTGTAGTAGTTGCCGACGGCGTTGAGAAGATGTCTTGTCATTACGAGGCTGATTTGGACCAAAGTGGGCGTAGCGTATTAGGCATCCGCCCGTTACTATGGAAAAATGGATGGCCTGTTGCAGGTGATAACTTTAAAGATGGAACTTACGAGATTGAGTCTGAGCGAAGAGGGTACGCCTTGCAATTGAATGTTGATTTTATAAGAATGCCAGGTGGAATGCGATTTAACAGAAATAATGACGAACCGGTAAAACCAGTGCCATCACAGGAGTTAGCAGATGTGATTAAAACCTGGCCAACCGGAAACATTGGCTTACGGACAAGTGATTATATGTTTCGCCCTCATCAAAAATGGACAATTTCACAAGTTCCTGGTGCGGGTGGATATTTGGGCGGACCATATTATAAGATAACAATTGCAGGAACAGACCGTGCATTAGCAGCAACAGCCGATGCTGAACTGATAACAGTTCCGACGTTTACCGGCGCGCCGGAACAATTATGGCGAATCGATCAGTTGACTGATGGAACCTATAGGATTATGCCCAAGGTGGTCCCAAACTCGAAGGAGCAGCTGGCTTTAGTGTCTTCTGGCGACAGCACACCGACACTCTCCAAGTTTGATATGTACAGTGATAATTCCAAGTGGAATTTTAGGGTTCACTAATATATTGTAAAAACGAAACACTTGAAACTATTATTTCAACCTTCACCAATTATAGAGGGTGTTAAGACGCTGCCTTAAAGTTGCTGGAAGACGGGTTACCCAGTTTCCTGGATTAAAAGGCAAAGTTTTGCGCGCTTAGCGGTTATTGTAAAACTTTATTACGGCGTGGATGTATATTTAGGACCAAACTAACATCAATGAAAATAGCTACTTACAATGTAAATGGCATCAACGGCAGGTTACCGGTACTGCTTCGCTGGCTGGCGGAATCACAGCCAGATATTGTTTGCTTACAGGAACTAAAAGCCCCCAATGAAAAATTTCCGGAAGCAGCTATTAAAGAGGCTGGGTATAACGCCATATGGCATGGCCAAAAAAGCTGGAATGGTGTAGCCATATTATCGCGGTTGGATGATTTCAAAGAACTAAGCCGTGGCTTGCCTGGCGATGAGGACGACCTGCATAGCAGATATATTGAAGCTGTTGCTGGTGGTATCATTATTGCGTGTCTATACCTTCCCAATGGCAATCCAGCACCCGGCCCAAAATTTGATTACAAATTGGCCTGGTTCAACCGGCTACAGGAACATGCTGCAAGGAAGATCAAACAGGATGTGCCCATGATACTTGCCGGAGATTTTAACGTAATGCCGGCTGAGTTAGACGTATATAAGCCTGAACGCTGGCTGGATGATGCACTGTTTCGACCTGAAGTCCGTTCTGCCTTTGAGAAGCTTTTAAAGCAGGGCTGGGAGGATGCGATCAGGAAACTTCATCCTGATCAACAAATTTATACTTTTTGGGATTACTTCCGCAATGCTTATGGCAGGAACGCCGGGTTGCGGATTGACCATTTCCTGCTAAGTCCTAACCTCCGGGGCCGGCTTGTGTCGGGTGGAGTTGACAAAGAAGTCAGGGGCTGGGAAAAAAGCAGCGACCATGCACCTGTCTGGATTGAAATTAATGACATTTAGTTATCATCGCCTGGTTCAATCCCTGTGGTTTTAGCGGTATTAGCTTAAAATACTGTTGATTAAAATAATTATATAGAACATTTTTTACTCGAAAGTTTAGTTTACACCTCGATTCGGGTAATGTTGTTTGAACGATGATCGCCATGTTTAAATTAAAAGCCAATGCCGGGTTCTTTGTTTATATATGCGAATCCTTTAGTTATCTGGGCAGCGTTGGTTTGTTGCTTTAAGGAATTTTTCATAATGTATTTAAGCTGAAGCAAGGTATTTATGCAATTTAGCTATCTGCTTACCATTATTACAACTTAAATTCCATTGGAGTCTTTCCCGCCCATGTTTTTTGAATGGGTTTGCCTCCGACAGGTGTAACGGTAACCGTTTCATTGACACCCTTCCGTGTTACGGTAATATCGAAGGAACGGCCGAAAGCTTTAATATTTTTCAGCTTCATGAAATCCCAGCCTTTCGGCAACCATGGACTTAAAGCAAATGAACGAAATCCTGTAGGTCTGATACCAAACAACCCCTCTGTAAATATCCGGCAGTATAAACCACTTTCGGCAGAAAGATGTCTTTGGTTACCCTCGGGATAAGCTTCAACAGGGTAGGGTACGTGTTCTCCTAAAAGCCGGCGGCGCGAATAATAACGCAGAAAAGTCATAGCCCGCTCTGTTGCCCCTGCTTGCAAAACACCACGGAGGGCATACAAGGTGGAACGGTCCCAGAAGGTTTCTTTACCAGCTTGTGTGGCTAAACCATCGGCTGTCCATAACTGAGACGAAAATAGCGCGTTGATAGTACCTTTACTCCGGTCATATATACCCATAGTGAGTGGTATACAGATCCAGGCACGCAGCACATCATTGGTTTCGTAATATTTGTAAGTATGGAATCCGGCTATATCAGCACCAAAATATTTTTCAATATTTCCTTTAAGCTGTTCCGCTTGTTTCGTGTACAGATCGGTTTGTTGTTTGGGTAACTGTAATTGCCTGCTAAGTAAAGTTGCTGAAACCAATGCATCATAATACAGGCAATTAGTAGAAAGGTTGGCTTTACCCGAAGGAAACCGGCCTTCCAATTCATCGCTTTGTGATTCTACAACGCCTTGAGCATTGATATGCCTGCGACTATACTCCAAACACCAGGAGATGAGTGGCCACAGGACTTTTGCAGAGTCGGCATTTCCATAAGTAAGGGCATATCTTGATGCACCGTAAGCTATCATGGCCTGATCACCTCGGTCGCCGGCACCTTTCCAAACCGTATCCCCTTCGGCAACAATGGAGCTTGGGAGGGCGTTATAGTCCGGATTCATATATTTAGCGAACAACCGGTAAGCATTCATCGCAGAAAGATTTCCTATCCTGTCGCCAGAAATGGCAAAATAGGGGTTGATATATTCTGCCTGGTCATTGGCCCAGATAGCGGCATAGTAGGATAGGCCCCCAGGTCCGTGCATGTAGCCACCTTTAGTTTTAAAAATGCTTTCTGTAGCCCTGATCTTGGCAAAAGCAAACATCGTATTCAGGATACTATCCGGTGTTTGTAACTGCAAAGGCGCCTCAATTTCAGCTATCCGGTTTTCACGCGCCTTTTCTTCAAATTGAGGGTCAACAGATAACAGAGATGAAGGATGATTAGTAGCCAGATAGCAAACGGAAAATGTATATATCTGTTCTGGTTGCAATACCCGGCTGCCGTCATTTACAGACTGCATAATAACCGTATGAGGGCCCCCTTTACTCCTCACGGTATCGGTAGTCACCTCCCGTTTCAAATGCTCCACAGATATAGTGACCGGTTTATTACTGGTATTCGTAAATGTATACTTTTCAATAGCCAGAGGTTTATCTACAGATGGAAAAAATGCACGTTCTATTTTAACGTATCTCGAATCGCCAGCCTGTTCTATAATACGCATAATGCCATGTTGATTAATACTTTTTGCCAGTACATTTATATTTCCTTCTGAAACATCAGGACGTAATAGCCTGCCATTTATACGTATTCTCGGTAAGGCATTATCATCAAATGTATAAGCGATATGGCTGCGTGTATCATCAGGAAGCATACGAAAAGTTGGGAAAACCACGGTACGGCTAACATGGCAAGTCCTGGAAGAATCTACACTATAAGCAACCCATAACGATACTTTCTCGCCCGACATTTCTATATGGTCTGCATGGGGCAAGCGGTCTTTGATATTCCAGGTGATGCTGCCATCAGGTTGTAAAAGCCACCTGTCAGCTTGTGGCGGCAAAGCTTGTTTTTGAGCGTAGGATGAGGTGCACTGTATAAGAAATGCTAATGCTGAGAACAGGAGTTTATGTGAGCAAGATTTCATTAAATGTTTTTGTATGGTGCGATGGATGCTTTTATTATTTCACGTTGACTTTTACTTGTTGACCGGGCTTAACAGTTACTTCGGTAAAGGACATTACCTTTCCCTGCGAATCTGTTTCTTGTTTGATAGCCAAAGGCTTACGGTTAGTATAAGCCTGATGATAACTACCGTAAAACAAAGCCTTCCATTTTAATGGCTGCTTTCCATGGTTGGTCAATGATGATTGACGAGCATTAAGATGTGCCACATCCACCACTGTGTTCAGCAATGGCAGGTTACTTATAGTCGCGTTACCGGCCGCTGATGTTTTATAAATAGTGCTGATACTATGCATGCGTACATCGGGTGTAATACCCATCAGTCCTTGTACAATACCTTCTATCACTCCAAAAGAAACTTCCGGATATTCTCTCCTTGCCGTAGTTTCATTGGACAGGTACAGGATGTAATCCCTTGCCTTGTCCCATAAGCCTTTATTATAAAATATAAGTGGTAAGTATGAAGTATTCTCCACATTCCAGGTTTTGGAACTGAGGTGGGCTAATGTTTGATTTACACGGCTGTTATCCTTCAACGCATCAAACCAAAGCAAAAAGGTTTCGCCTTCATCTTTTCCAAAATGGTTGTCATTACTGTAGTAAGTATAGTATAATTTATCTTTTTCGTCCCACCAGTAGGCCTCCAGTTGTTGGCGGTATTTTTCGGCTTTCAGACTATATAAGGCTGCTTCTTTTAGCCTGCCTTTTTCTGCTAATATGGCCGAATAGGTAAGTAATCCCCTGTACAATGCCGCTATCAGATCAGCACCAGTTTTTAAATTGGCAACCCCCTCAGAGTATGAAGGTAAGCCACGGCAGCGATGGAAAGAATCGCTTTCATTAAAAGGAACCGGTGCATTGGGGTGAGCGGGTCTTGTTAACATAGAATCAGCTGATAGTACCCAGGTGTTTATATAATCGTTTACCGTTTTTTCCTGAAAATGTACAAAAGCGGGGTTATTGATATAGTACTTGTCGCCCGTCCATAAATAAAGCCGCCAGCTGGCATATAGTACATCAAAATTGGCAGGCAGGTTATACCAGAACTCGTGATCGTTCCTGTAATCCTCAGGAGCTGGTTTCCCCGTTTTATTGATCTCCCAGTAGGAGCACCAGTTTTTTGATGCCGATATATTGCTTGCGAACAAGGTAAGCATGTTGCGATTTTCCTGTTTTAAACCTAATATCTCGGCACCAATACTTTGATGTGATACGTCACGCATGCAAAATGCATCACGTGGGGGCAAGGCCGATTCATACCATGAACCCACAGGGTCTTTTGGATGACCTTTATAATGCAAAGCCATACCTTTTGCCCATGCAAAAGCCTGTTCTACTTTTTTATCAGATGAAGAAAACTGTACACCATTATCCTGAGCCATAGCGGCAGAAAAGGAAACAGTGCCAAGTGCCGCTGCAGATATAAATATCCTGCGTGCTAAAGAAACAATCGTACTCATATTCAAATTATGTATTCTGGTCTATTCTGGTCTATTTTATAAAAATAAACATTTTTATTTATTGTCCAAACTTATTTTGCAAGTATCAGCGGCGAAAACAAAATAAACATCAGTATCATGAGAAGTAATAGTATACCGGTATAAATATGGCGGTTCTTCCAGGGTTTTATATCTACCACATTATTAAGCTTTTGCTGATAAGGTACAGGCATTGGGTAAAGCTTACCTATAACAAACATGAGTCCGCAGGTTATCACAAATAGTATGGCCAAAATGTGCAGGAAATGAATATGGGTGTCGATTACCAATTGCGTAATGCCATAAGCTACTATAAAAAATACCAGACCTATTTTGGCTGCAAGTGCGGGCACCCTTTTAGTCACAAAACCCATAAACATAATAGTAAAAATGGGCACATTAAAAAAACCGTTCACAATTTGTACATAGGTATAAAAGCCATTTTTTACAAAAATGATAAATGGCGCAATGAGCATAGCAGTTAAGCAGATGATGATTTCAAATCTTTTAGCTGTTTTGATCATGTCCTTCTCGGTAGTTTGCCGGGAGCACTTTTCCTTCCATGGTTTATAAATGTTGAGTATAAACAGGGTGCTTGAGCTGTTAAGGCCCGCATTGAAAGTAGTAAGCGCAGCGCCAAAAATAATAGCGGCAATATATCCGGCTATAAAAGGCGGCGACACCAAACTATCGAGCTTGGGAAATACTTCGGCAGAATTGTCCAGATGCGTAAATATATGTACGGCAATTAAACCGGGAACATTTAAAAGCAAGGGTGATATCAGCTTACCCAAACATGCAACGGCAATCCCTTTCTGGCAGCTTTTAAGATTTTTTGAAGCCAGCACCTGCTGAACTATATATTGTTCGGTACCCCAGTAATATAAGTTTACCAATAGCATACCGGTAAACAGTGTGCCAAAGGGGATAGGATCTGATGCGGAACCTATACTATTCAAATGTTCTTTGTGCGTGTTCAATAGTATATGTAAGCCCTGCATAATACTGCCTTGCCCGAGATACCTGAGTCCAAAAAAAGGCAGTAAAAGCCCGCCTGCAAAAATGCCCAGGCCAAGCAAAGTATCCGAAATAGAAATAGCCTTTAATCCTCCTAATAAGGAGTAAAGGCAACCAACAGTCCCCATAACCCAGATAAGGATCCAAATGGTTGTCCAGTAATCTGTGTGCCAGATCTCCGAAAAATGAAACAACCCGTTAAATGCGACCGCCCCACTGTACAGTACTGATGGCAATAGATTAATAATGTAGCTGATTAAAAAAATAAAAGAAACCAGTTTTCCTATGCCAGGGCCGTATCGGGCCGTAAGGTAATCGGGTGTGGTGGCTATCCCCAGTCTAAGATACATGGGCATTAAAAACTCAGAAACCAATAACATGGCCAGTACAGAGGTCATTCCCCAGGCCATCACCGACATATTGTGCGTATAGGTAAGTTCGTTTTCGCCTATAATGGTGGCTGTATTGATATTGGTAAATAACAAGCCTCCGCCTACCAGTAAAAAGCTCAGACTGCGATCGGCCAGGAATAAACCATTTAGGGTGTTGAGCTTGCTTTTTCTTGACTTATACCATGACACCAAGCCCACGATGCTGGTAAAGAAAAGAAAGCTGATAAAAATAACCCAATTCACCTTTGCATAATTTAAAGCGTATTCCGTTCAAATAAAAGCATCGGAACCGTTAAACTGATCTTTTCTTTATTCAATATAGCTTGGCCGGCCAATTTTCCCATGTTCGAAAAATCGGCAGAAAAGGTAGTGATTCCGATGATCTCTTTAGCCGGCTCATCGTTGTGAGACAGTATGCCAAGATCTTTCCCCGGTATCAATTTCTGACTGTTACAATCGCGCATGATCTGCCAAAGTGCAAAGTTGTCCAGTGTAAAATAAACTTTTCCTTTCTCTACCGTACCGGGTGTGTATTCGTTTACGATGCGACCCTTGATATTAAAATCCTTCAGGAATTTTTTGAATGATTTAACCATCTCTTTTGGATCCAATGAGTTGGGCGAATGATAAAATATCATCTCATCAAACCGGCTTATTTTAGATGCCAGTTGGGAGAAGATTTTATAGGATGATTGGCCAAACTCCTGGGTAATATGATTAAAGTCGCCCTCCAATGGTTCGTAACGGTCAAACATCAGGAATTTGTTGCGTGGGATAGTATCCAGCAGTTCTTTGGTTTTCGAGTGGGGGATAGGCGCTATCACATACATGCCATATTTTCCTTTGATCTGGGTAAGGATAGTTTCAAATATCTCAATATCACCGTGATGGAAATAGGGATTTAAACGGATATTTTGACCCAGTTCATGACGGAAATTACGGTAGAATTGCTCTTCAAAAGTATCCAGGTTATACATGAGCAGTGCCACATTCAAAACTTGTTCTGTATTGCCATTGCCAACAAAATAGCCCAGCCTGTTTTTTGATTCTACAATACCTCTGCTAATCAAGTCTTTATAACCTTTTATGATCGTTTCCCTCGAAAATCCCAATTCTTTTATCAGCCTGTTTACTGAGGGCAACGTTTCATCCTGCCCAATAACTTTTTCATTGATAGCGTTGATGATCCCTTGCACAAAACGGTCATGCTTTGAATAAGACGGTATATCTGTAAGCTTTTTTATTTCCTGAAAAATTCTATCCATTTCACGTGTAGATTTTAGCCAAAGTAAGAAAAAACGCAGCAAGCTGATTGCACTGTTTCCTTATTAATTTAGTTGGGTTGGGTTTATTTTTTTATTCAAGCATAATTTTATTAAAGCCGGATAAATGATGTACGACCACCGCTCCAATCAGCACCCCAAAAACTTTTTAAACCCTGAATTTTAACACTTTTCGGTTCAAAAACCGGCCAAAAACGATCAAAAATTGATTCAAAACCATCGATTTTAACACTTTTTAACAAATTTTAACTCTGTTTCGAGTGGTTTTTAAAACTTTAAAAAGTATTAATTTATTGATTGTCAAATAACTGCATGCAAAATGGTTGGTTTTTGTCCCCTGTTTTGCTTTAACCAAACAGCCCGGATCTCTACTAAAAGATACCCGGGCTGTTGATTTATATAAATATACGAAATATTTGCCCGTGTTACAAATTACATCGTATGCTCATGTTTTTTAAGCACAAAACACGTTATCATTTTAATTAATAACCAGGATTCTGTTTCAGGCTTTTGTTCAGATCTATCTCTGTCTGCGGAATCGGCCACAGGTAGTTTTTCGCCGGGTCAAATACGCGTGCCGCTCCCACTTTGATGGTTGTTCCAGGGGTTAGGGTAACCGCACCGGTTGCTTGGTTAACCGTACCCAGTAAACTTCCGGTCACCTGTCCATTCATCACCTGTTGGCCAATCTGCCAGCGTTGTATATCAAACCAGCGAAGACCTTCCACCGCCAGTTCTACTCTTCTTTCCCTGCGTAATAAGGTGCGGAGGCTTGCCTGATCGTTATACTTTGACTGATCTACAGCGGGCATATTTACACCTGCCCTTTTCCGTATCGCATTGATGTCATCATAAACCGAGGCATCTATTTTATTACTTTCAATTTTTGCTTCGGCATCCATTAGTTTTATTTCCGCGTAACGTATCAGGATAACATTCATACCTACCTGGTCAAGATTAGGGAAGTCGGCAATAAAAGGTGTGTATTTGCGTAGCCCGTATGCAGAAGGGCTGCAGTTGTTATCGCCCCAATGGTCTAAAGTTTTTGGATTGCTTGAAATAGGATCATAATAAAAGCCATAAGGCAATTTGCTGCTGTATTGCGCACCCGGATAAAAAACAGTGGCGCTAAGCCGCGGGTCCCTGTTTTGATAGGGTTGTGCCGGATTGTAGCCCGATGCCGGATCATCAATGGTTTTACCATTGGTAGTTTCATAAGCATCTACGAGACTTTGAGTAGGGGCGATAGAATTATAACCACCCAACGAATTGATGGTCATGTTTCTGGCCCATCCAAAATTATTATCACTTGGTTTAAATTGAACATCCAGTATTACTTCCTGATTATCAGCAAAAGGCTGACGGAAAAGGTTAACATAGCTTGGATAGATGCTGTAAGTAAACGGCGCGGTCATTAGTTTTTGGCAATCAGCTATACATTCAGGATACATCTGATTAAATAATTCGATCCTTGCTTTTAAGGCGATAGCAGCACCCTGGGTAATGCGCCCAAGATCTGAGCCGGAATAACTAACAGGCAGATTGGGGGCAATAGCGGTAAGCTCGTTTAATACAAACTTAACCACATCAGCTTTTGATGCTTGTGTTACTTTATTGGCCTCATCAGTTGTTAAATTATGTTCAACCAGTGGAACAGCACCATACAATTGGCTCAACATAAAATACTCATAGGCTCTTAAAAAACGGGCTTCGCCTATTGTCCTGGCTTTAAGCGTTGCATCCATATTGGCAGCGCCCACATTATCTAAAAACCAGTTGCAGGTTTGAATACAGGTGTAAGTACTTTGCCATTTGGTATATCCGGGATTGGTTGGTGTAGCGATGCCCGCTGACAGCGCCAGCCAGTTTTCCCATGGGAACTGGTCAAAAGTATTATCGGAGTTATTATCAGCAAAAACTCCGTAATAGCCATTATTGCCGCCTCCCCATTTGGAGTAGCAGCCATTGAGTGCTGCAAGTACATCATTTGATGATTTCCAGAGTACAGTATTGGTATAAGAATCTAAAGGAGCTCGGTCCAGGAAATCCTTTTTACAGCCCGATGATGCCAGCGAGCCTAAAATAATTAAGGTTATGAATAGATTTTTCATTGATTAATTTTTTGAATAATTAAAATGTTACCTCGAGACCAAGGGTATTTGTTTTTAACTGCGGATATGATCCGTAAGCGTTGTTCCCTGTAGTGGTTTCGGGGTCAACCCATTTGTAAAAACTGGTGAATGTGAGGATATTCTGACCACTGTAATAGATCTTGACACCCTTTACACCCAGTTTAGCGAGCGTGTTAGCAGGCAGGGTATAGCTCACCAATAAATTCTTTAATCTTAAATAAGAGGCATTACGTACCCAAAAGGATGATATAAAGCTTTGCGGATTGTTTTGCGTATACGTTGACCACAGGCGCGGGAAAGTGGCCGAGGTATTGGTCGGCGTCCAGGCATCCAGTAAAGCTGTGGTAGGGTTGCCTATGTTGGCTTGCTGTAATGAACCCAGCTCAAAACCCTGAACATAATTCTTTACCCCCAATGCTCCCTGGAAAAAGCCGGTTACGTTAAATCCTTTCCAGCCTGCACCCAGCGTAAAACCAAAGGTGGTTTTAGGAAAAGGCGAGCCCAGGTACACCCGGTCATTACCGTCGATAACGCCATCGGGCTTGCCATTTGGGCCACTGATGTCTTTATACATTAAATCGCCGGGGCCAATAACGCCGCCGCTTTGTTTGGCGTGATCATTCACCTGTTGTTGTGTCTGGAAAATACCCTCTGCCTGGTATCCGTAAAATGCCTGGAGCGGGTAACCCACAACTCTTCCGCTTGAAATAGATCCGGTACCTGCCAGATCAGTTATTTTATTGGTGATGAATGAAGCGTTAACCGCAACGTTGTAGGATACATTCCCGATCTTGTTTCTGTATGAGGCAGCCAGTTCCCAGCCCGAATTACGTACCGCACCGGCATTTTGGAAAGGTGTTGTAAAGCCGTATACATTGCTGGCCGGCAGTTGTAATAATATGTCGTTGGTGTTTTTTACAAAATAATCGGCCGTAAAACTCAAATTGCTATTCAGTAGCTCCATATCTATACCTACGTCTTTAGTTGTTGTTTTTTCCCAGATAATGGATGCATTGGCGCCGTTGTTTAACGCGATGCCAGGGGCAAGGGTCTGGTTAAATGAATAATTTTGCCCGCTTGATACAACCGAAATTGCCGGATAGGCGAAGGGAATATTAAGGCCATTTGTAGTACCAAGTGTTTGGTTACCTAACTTACCCCAGGAAGCCCGCAGTTTAAGCATGGGAATAGCCTCTGATAAAGAGCCGAAAAAGCGCTCTTTCGAGATGTTCCAACCGGCAGAAAACGATGGAAAAAGCCCCCAGCGTTGCCCGTTGGTGAACCGGGACGAACCATCATCGCGCAGGTTGGCTTCGAACAGATATTTGTCGTCATAGGCATATCTGGCACGGCCAAAATAAGAGAGCAGCGCTAACTGACTGGAAGTACCGGCATTTTGCTGACCCAACGACGGCGCCGCGTTTATTTCTGATAGGGAGCTGTTAAGGAAATTTTGCCTGTAAGCATACAGGTACCGGTAGGTAGTCAATTCCTGCGAGCTACCGCCCAATATGTTGATACTATGTTTGCCAAAGTGCCTGTCGTATTCCAATAATGCCTGCAGATTATAGTAATTATTGGTAGAGTTGGTGTTGACTATTGAACTTTGACTGATAGTTGTTAAAACTACAGTTGGGTTCTTGGGATCATAATAAGTATCCGCTGGTTTAAATTCCTGCGCAGGGTTGGTATTATACCGGTAGGAGAATGATGGCTTAAAATGGAGCCCTTTGATCGGTTCCCAATCAAGCCCCGTATTACCTGTAAAAAGAGAATTTTGATTGTTATTATAGCCTGGTGAATTAAGCCAGGAAATCGGATTACCAAAAGAAAGGTAGTTGTAAACACCGTTTTTGTATTGATTTACAACCGTGCTGCTCATGGCAGCTGTTGTACCGATAATACCGCCTATATCTCCGCCTCCTAAACCATCAGGTGCCTGTGTAGGGGCATATAAAAATGATAGATTGGCATTTACGCTAAAATTTTTGGTGATGGCCGAATTGATATTCATACGGGTTGAATACCTTTTATAATTTGATTTCTGTATGATACCATTTTGCTGAAAATAACCCAGGGAAAAAGCGTATTGGGTTTTATCATCTCCGCCGCTGATGTTAACGGCATGGTTTTGTTGAAAACCGCTCCCTTTATACAAAAAGCCCTGCCAGTCGGTATTAGGGTGTGTGTCCGGGTCGGTTTGGTTTTTAAACAAGGTGATATCGTTATCTGTCCAGTATGGAGCCTGACCTTCGTTTGCCAAAGCCTGGTTATACAGTGTGGCTGCTTGCCAGGAAGGCAAAAAATCGGGTAGGTTAGTAGGCTTTTGCTTGCCCGCATAAGCGTTATAATTTACCTGCATTCTACCGCTTTTACCCCGTTTGGTGGTAATCAGTATAACACCGTTGGCCGCCCGCGATCCGTATATCGCTGCCGAGGCTGCGTCTTTCAATACAGAAACTGATTGTACGTCATTTGGGTTTACATCAGAAAGGTTACCAATGATGCCATCAATCACCACCATGGGGGTGCTGTTGTTTGGTGTGCCAATGCCCCGTACATTAATGCTGCCGGTTGAACCTGGCTGTCCGCCGGTAGTAGTAACGGTGACCCCGGCCATAGTACCTTGCAGCGCGTCATTAAGGTTGGTAACCGGGCGGTCCTGAAGTTCCTTTGCTCCAATTGCCGCTACCGAGCCCGTTAGGTTTGCCTTTTTTTGAGTTCCATAAGCTACTACCACTACTTCGTTAAGGTTCCTGGCCTTTTTGTCTTCGGTCATGGTTACATTTCCATCCCAGGTGCCGGTAACCTTTACTGTCTTCTTCTCATAGCCCAAAAAGGAGAACACCAGGGTGGCGTTTTCGGGCGCGTTGATTTTGTAAGATCCATTGACATCGGTGGTGGTGCCTTGAGTGGTACCGGCAAGACTAACGCTGACTGAGGGTATAGGCAAGCCTTGCTCATCTTTAACGTGACCCGAAATGGTTTTAACTTGTTGGGAAAAAACTTGTTGAAAGCTGAGCAGCAAAACACAGCAAAGCATAACAAGTCCCAGGTTCTTAGGTACTTTTCTTTTCATAATTGATTTAAATTAATTGGTCTATTCTGGTCTATTCTAAAAATAAAAGTAGTAACTTTTTAGATACAAACAAATTTATTTTTGCATAATTATAAATGCAGACAGATCCGATAGCCAGAGCGGCCTCTGAAGGCAAGGGTTTAATTATAGGAAAATGAGAGAGAGAAGGTATACAGAATGTAATTAAACCTACAGATGGGTTTTCTGGAGGAAAGGAGAACAGCGAAAAATCTGGTTTAGTCTGGTTGTATCTATCCCGAAATGGCCAGTAAATAGTCAAGCTCCTGATGTGTGTGATAAGGCTTGCCGGCTAAGCGGATCTGCTGATCCTGGCTAATGCCTTGCAGTTTCACGGTTTGATGAAGGGTGATGCCCTCATTTTCGGTTAATAACTGGTATGCATCTTCAGAAATGATCATATCGTTGTTCAGCTCCTTGGTTTTAGCCTGAAGTCTTGATGCGATATTAACAGGCAAACCCGTAACAGATAATTGCGGCGTGTTATCCAGGCCGAATTCACCTACAAATACTTTCCCCGCGTGCAAACCTACACCAATTTGCAAGGGGCCGCCATAATAAGGTTCTGCATAGGCGTCATTAAAAAGTTTGACAGTCTGGAACATAACTTTAGAGGCCTGGTAGGCATTGTTCACCGATTCTTTTAATTCGCTTTGTAAACCAAACACAGCGTATAAACTATCCCCGGCGATCTCCACCACTTTGCCGCCAAAATTCTTAACGATCTGGTTAAAGGCGGTGAATAAACGGCGAACCACCTGGATAACGGTTTGGCCAGCCTGTGCTTCCAACAAGCCGGTAAAGTTCCGGATATCCAAAAATAAGATAGCCAATTCCTGCTCCCGGTCAGGCGAATCAAAGGTAGGATTCAGTATGAGTTGATCATTTTCCATGATAGTATAGACGATTAAGGCATTAAAACATTTTAAGCAGACACAAAACAAGATCAGCTTGATGTATGGCAAAACTATCCTGATGGCCCTGTTGCCGCAAAGCAAAAACGGAGAAACCGGGCTGTTACCCGGTAAATGCCGGGATATGGTCGGTAAACTTTACCTGGAGAGAAAAGTAGCTGGATAGAGCATGAACTCCATTAAGTTAATATAACATCATCAAAAGGTTAGGAAATTTGTAATGATTTGTTGGAATGAATAAAACCTTCATTATATTAGATAAAAATTTTTATCACTATTAAAACATTACAAGAACCTTGTTGCTGATTTAATGAAAAGCGATATCCCGAAAACATATTCAGAGTTTGAATTCAGACGGGTATTTGAGGAATACAACCGCCAGGTTTATGCCCAGGTTTATGCTTTAGCAAAATCTCATTACGCAGCAGAAGAAATTACCCAGGAGATATTCATTAAGATCTGGCAGAATCGCGAAGCGTTAAGTGACGTAAAAAATCTGGACGGATACATATATACTGTAGTTCGCAATTACTCATTAAATTATTTAAGAAAGGCGGCAAGCGATATGCGGCTTACTAATCATTTGATGCAAATTGCTGTGGTGGGTTATAATGATACGGAATCGGCAGTACAGGTGTCTGAGTATAAAAAACTGATCCATGCGGCTGTGAGCAAGCTATCCCCGCAACGCAGGTTGGTTTATGAGCTGAGCAAAAACAACGATCTGAGCTATGACGACATCGCATCTCAGTTAAACTTATCAAAACATACGGTCAAAAATCATCTGCTTTCGGCTTTGGCATCCATAAAAGGATATCTTACCCAGCATGGTATCGATCCAACGCTCATTCTTATTTTCATGCTCATTAAATATAGGTATTAAAAGAAATATTATTTTGTTGGCTGATTTTAATTTTACCAAAGAGCAACTATTGATGGGTTATATTCTGTATTTCAAAGTTGGGTAGAATAACATTTTTAGAATTCTGCAATAAAAAAAATAAAATTTTCATTTTGCATTAGTCTGTTTGTGTGTTTGCTGTGTCTTTAATGTAATCACACAGTTAATGATGGATCATAAGCAAAGAAAATCATACTTATTAAACCAATACATCAACAATGCCTGCACACCCGAGGAATTTGATGAGTTGATGTTGACGCTCAAAGCTTCGCCCAATAATGATGATTTTGATGAGGTGTTAAAACACAATTGGGAAAAATCGGCGCAGTCTGCAATTGAAAACAATTTAAGTTGGACCGATATTTCTGCCCGGATCAAAGAAAAAACACCCAAACGTTTTAATACTCGTGTATTGTTTAAATATGCGGCGTGCTTTGCATTGGCCTTGCTGATAGGTACTATAGGTTTTTATAAAAAGACGGCTAACAGCATCCAATACTTAACCGCTCAGTCTTTGCCAGCCAAAACCAAGGTAGTCACTTTAGCCGATGGTACCCAGGTTACCCTAAATGCCAATAGCTCTTTACGTTACCCGGAAAAGTTTAGTAACGGACAACGAATAGTTTATTTAAAGGGTGAAGCTTATTTTGAAGTAGTACATGATAGTAAGAAACCATTTATCATCTATTCGGGCGCGTTAAGAACACAGGTTTTAGGTACAACTTTCACGGTTAGTGCCTACAATGAACAGAGACCTCAAAAAGTAACTGTTTTAACCGGAAAGGTGGGTGTTATTGATCAAAGCAGCAAAGCACACGCTATACTTACACCTGGGTTATGTGCGGTAACCGATCAAAAGAATAAAACCCTAACGGTTAGCCGAATGGCCGATCCAACAGATGCTATCGCCTGGATGGATGATAAGATGATGTTTGAGGATGCTACGTTGGCTGATGTAGCCATTGCGCTAAGCAATAAATATGCGGTGAATATTGAGATAGATAACCCTCGTGTCGCCTCCAGGCATATTACAGCCATATTCCAAAATCAAACCCTGCCCGATATTTTGAATGGGATCACCAGGCTTACACATGCCAAATACCGGGTAGATAAAAATATATATACCTTATTTTAAATAAATAGAATGATAACTTTTAAAACCGATTGCCTATAGAAATATACAACGACGACATAAAAAAGGTTGAATGTGATTCCAGCACATCCAACCTCACCGAGCCAAAGCTCAGATAATTCATAGCTCCCGCAAGGGCATTTATTCACTATAAATTTTCTTCAAATATATGACAAAAAAAATATTGTCCTCTAATCGGCTGCGCAAAGCTGTCAACAGGATAGTCATAATTACAGGTTTTTTATCTGTCTGTTTCTTTAAAACCAGCGCGGTCATTCACTCTATACAGGACTTAGACACTCCAATTTCGCTAAAAGTGACAAACATGCCTGTAAAAAATGTACTAAAGCAAATAAATAAGGCAATTAAGCTAAGTTTTGTTTTTAGTAACGAAATAGTTACAGATCAAACAGTAACCATTGATGTAAAAAACGAAAAATTGAGCCTGGTATTATCCAAGATATTTGATCCCCTGGGCATGGATTATCAATTATCAGGCAATATGATCCTGATAGAAAGGAAACACACCTCCGCTATTCTGGTAATGCAAAAAACGTTAGCATTTCAGGTAACGGGTAAGGTTACCGATAAAACCGGCGCATTGCCGGGTGTAACCGTAAGGATTAAAGGTGCGGCAATTGCAACCAGTACAGGCTCCGATGGCAGATATAGTATTAATGTACCTGATGGCAATACGGTGCTCGTGTTTTCATCAATAGGGTATCTGACCCAGGAAATTGCGGTAGGCAACCGTAAAACCATCGACGTGCATTTACAGGAGGAAGCAAGTAAGCTTAACGAGGTAATTGTTACGGCTTTGGGTATTTCACGTCAGCGTAAGGCCCTGGCTTATTCTGTTACCGAAGTAAAAGGCGATGAATTTACACAGGCTCGTGAAAACAACGTGGCTAACGCCCTTACCGGTAAAGTTGCCGGTGTAAATGCCACAGGATTATCGACCGGCCCGGGCGGATCAAGCCGGGTTATTATCCGGGGTAACGGCTCGCTGTCGGGCGGTAACCAGCCACTGTATGTAATTAATGGTATGCCCCTGGAAAACTCGGTACCAGGGGGCAGTGCCACAACAAACGGCAGTGCGGGTAACGTTGACCGCGGCGATGGCATAGCAGGGATTAACCCCGATGACATTGAATCTATCAGTGTACTTAAAGGTGGTACTGCTGCCGCGCTTTATGGAGCAAGGGCGGCCAACGGCGTTATCCTGATTACCACCAAAAAAGGGCGGGCACAAAAAGGCATCGGCGTTGATTATAACTCATCCTACACGATGGAAACGCCGGCTGTTTTCCCGGATTGGCAATATGAGTACGGCCAGGGCGATAACGGTGTAAAGCCAACCACACAGGGAGAGGCTATACAAACAGGCCGCCGGTCTTTCGGTGCCAAAATTGACGGTTCGCCATATGTTGCTGCTGATGGGTTGACACACCCATATAGCGCCCAGCGGGATAATATCAAAAATTTCTATCAAACCGGCTCTACATTTACCAACACATTGGCTTTTACGGGTGGTACCGAGGCTATTAATTATCGCTTCTCGGCTTCTGACCTCAATAGTAAAAGTGTACTTCCCAATACAGATTATAACCGTAAAACAGGTAACCTGAGCATTAACAGCAAGCTGGGTAAACGCATCAACCTGGAAGCATTAGCTCAATATAACGTTGAAAACGCCCATAACAGAACCACTGCCGGTGATGCTTTGGGAAACCCCAATTGGACACCCTATATGATTGCCAATACTGCTGATATCAGATGGCTAAAGCCAGGTTATGATGCCAATGGAAACGAGATTGCCTGGAATGATGCCTCTATTGCCTCAAACAGCTATTTTGTAGTCAACAAGTTTAAAGAGAATGATATCAAAAACAGGTTCATTGGTCAGGCCGGGCTTACTTATGAGATCATTAAGAATCTGTCGTTAAAAGGTGTTGTGAGCCGCGACTTTTATTATTACAACTACAAGTATATCCTGCCCACCGGTACTCTGTATGTTCCAAACGGCCAGTATAGTGAATTGAAGGTTGATGCATCTGAAACAAACGGATTATTAACGCTTAATTACAATGGCAAAGTAACTAAGGATTTTGCTCTTACAGCATTTGTAGGGGGCAATCAGCAGCGGTCTGTTTATAACGAAAGCAATATCACAGGCAGTAATTATATCATCCCTTATTTCTACAGCTCAACCAACCTTTCAACCATTTCCACAACGCCTAAAAATAATAAGACGGCTATCAATTCATTGATGGGCTCGGCTGATATTGGGTATAAGAATTTTGCTTATTTAACCGTTACCGGTCGCCAGGATTGGTTCTCTACTTTAAGCCCAAAAAACAATAGTCTCTTTTATCCTTCGGTGGGTGGTAGCTTTGTACTTTCGGAGGCGTTTAAATTACCACAGGTAATCAACTACGCCAAGTTAAGGGCCTCATTTGCACAAGTAGGCGGTGGTGCGCCAGATCCATACCAAATTAACCAGGCATTTACCATGGTGCCAAGTTCGGGGCAGCCCATACAAAATGTTTCCAGTACAACCATCTCTAATTCAACGCTTCGCCCTTACACCTCTACCACAACAGAGGCGGGTATTGAGGCCAAATTATTTAACAGCCGCTTAAGTTTTGATATAACCCTGTATGATCGTAAAACTACTAATGACATCGTTTCTACAGCTATCTCCGGAACCACAGGTTACAATAATGTGGTTTTAAATGTAGGCGAACTAAGCAACAAAGGTATTGAGGTGCTATTAAGCGGAACTCCGATAAAAACAGGAGGCTTTAGCTGGAATACCAGTTACAACTTTGCTTATAACAAGAATGAGGTGGTACGACTGGCAGCCGGGCTCGATCAGATCCAGATGGCTTCGTCTGTTAATGGCTGGGCGTATATCAATAATATTGTTGGTCAGTCGTATGGTACTATAGTAGGTACCCGTATCCTTAAAAATGCCAATGGCCAAACCGTATTTAACGCCACTACCGGCTTACCTGTGGCAACAGGATTGCAAACTCTGGGCAAAGGCGTAGCGCCCATAACCATGGGCTGGTCAAATGATTTCCGTTACAAGCGGTTCTCCCTGAATGTATTGCTTGATGGTAAGTTCGGGAATAAGATCTTCTCGTTAATGGAAGTTTACGGTACCCGTTTAGGTTTAATGAAAACAACCCTGCCGGGCAGGGATAACGGTTTGCAGCTGAGTGGTGTTGATCAGGCTGGTAACCCATATTCAAGAACAGTGCCTATATCAAATCTGCGCAGCTATTATGATAATTATAAGTCCTATTCAGAGCTGTTTTTGCACGATGGGGGCTTTGTAAAGCTTCGCCAGGTTATATTTAGTTACAATATCCCGGCTGATCTGCTGAAGGCTATCAACGTACAAAATGCCTCTGTTTCATTTGTCGCACGTAACCTGCTAACCATTTATAAGCAAACAGACAATTTCGATCCGGAGTCGAGCTTTACCAATGGCTCAAGTCAGGGTTTCGAATCATTCGGCCTGCCCAGAACAAGAAGCTATGGTTTAAACCTCATGGTTAAATTTTAATTCAGAAAAACCACCATCATGAAAAAATATTTTATTCCCAAATTGTTAGTCCTGTTGATAGCCTGTAATGGCCTGCAAGGGTGCGACAAAAACTTTGAGGCTATCAATACTAATCCCAATTCATCAGCTAACCCTACGCCGGCTTTTGTATTTACTAAAGCCGTGTTGGATGGAGCAGGTGACGTTCAGGTGCTGCTTCAGGGTACCATGCAATATACCACCAGTTATAATGATGTAGCCGGGTTTGGCGCAAAGTATGTGTTGAGCCAAAGCTCACAATCATGGGTGGTGTTTAACACCGCGTACCCAAAAGAGATCAATGAGATAACTCAGGTAATTACTTCAGTTACCGGTAAGCCGGATCAGGTTAATCTGTTATCGGCAGCCAGGATATGGCGCGCTTACTGCTTTAGCCGTATTACAGATCTTTATGGCGATATTCCATATTCACAAGCTGGTAAAGGGTTCACTGATGCGATTTACATGCCTGCGTATGATGAGCAAAAGAACATCTATGCCGATATACTGAAGGAACTGAGCGAAGCGGCGACCTCCTTTAATGCGGCAAAACCAACATTTGGTGCTGCCGACCTGATCTATAACGGCGATGTAGACAAATGGAAAAAGTTTGCCTATTCCCTGATGCTGCGCTGTGCCATGCGCATGACCAAAGTAGATATTGCCGGTGCCGAAACATGGGCAAAAAAAGCCATCGCCGGTGGTGTGATCACCGCGGATGCCGATATCGCTAAAGTAAATGGTTACGTTTCTGCCGGTCAGGATATTAACAAAAACCCACTTGCTCTCAATATGCTTAATGCCGACTTTATAGGTGCAAACGGCACATCCAATCCCGAAGGTGGTAAATACCAGGATGTGTTTATTAACTATTTAAAAACCAATAATGACCCCCGCATGGCAGCCGTTTCTGTGGTTTGGTTAAATAAAGCCGCGGATACCACAGCAGCGATACAAAAAGGTATGTCATCAAGCCTGAGCGCTAAACCTGCCGATGCCGTTTTTGTAACTTATTCAGAACCCAATCCCAATACTATTTTACAACTAAATAGCCCTTACTTGTTGCTCACCAATGCCGAAACCAATTTTCTGCTGGCCGAAGCGGCTTTACGTGGCTGGTACACCGCATCAAGTACGAGTAGTTTATATGAGAATGGCATCAGCGCGTCTATGCGTCAATGGGCGTTGTTTGGGTCGCAGGGTGTTATCAGCAGTAACCAGATCCAAACTTACCTGAGCTATCACCGGCTAAATACCACAGGCTCATTCAATGCTCAAATGGAACAGATCTATACGCAATTCTGGGTTGGGGTATTTCCTAACTCACAGGAAGTGTTTGCGAGCTACAGGCGTACAGGTTACCCGGCATTAGTGCCCAATAACTATGTAGGTAACGCTACCGGGGGCAAAATATTCAGGCGGATGCTGTACCCGACCACCGAGCAAAATTTAAATAAAGCTAATTATAACGCGGCCATTGCCCGTCAGGGTCCAGACGATTTCCTGACTCGCATGTGGTGGGATCGTCCTTAATACTGGCCGGGTATCATTTATACCTTAAAATTATACATAACCTAAAAACAACATAATCATGGAAAGAAGATCAATCTTAAAAAAACTGCTGGCTTCGGCGGCAGGCATTTCAATATTTGGCTTTGCAAAAGCTGGTGTTGTAAGCAACGACGAAAAAGAAGTAAACAATATTACCAAACACCAGGATGTACCCCTGTTTTCGGGCTCAACCAAACTGGGCAATATGATTTTTATAGCCGGTAAAGGTGCCCATGTGGAGCCTTTTGAGATCAAGGCGCACACCGAAATTGTATTGCAGGAGTTGGAGAAAGAACTCAAAAAAGCAGGCTCATCAATGGAAAAGGTATTAAAAGTTACCGTTTTTCTGAATGATATTGCCGATTACCAGGGCATGAATGATGTGTACAAAGGCAGGTTTGGGAAAAATCCGCCGGTACGCACAACCGTAGCCGTAGCCAAAGGCGGCGTACCCGGAAACTCCCTGGTTGAAATGGATTGTATCGCTTACATATAGAAAATTACACAGATTTATATGAAACGCAGAGATATTTTAAAAGGCCTTACCATACTCCCTTTAACCAGTGGATTTATAGGCAAAGCGGCCTCCTTACATACCCTTACTACACCAAAAACAGCGCCCAAACGCGACTTTTTTAAGGAACTTGATGTTACCCCGGTTATAAACGCCGGGGTAACCATGACCTTTTTATCAGGTTCGCTGATGCTGCCGGAAGTGTTGGAGGCCATTAATTCAACCTCACATGATTTTGCCAATATGTACGAGCTGCAGGATAAGGTAGGAGGTAAGATAGCAGAAATGCTGCATGTGGAAGCGGCCATGGTAACATCAGGTGCATCATGCGCCATCGTTTTAGGTACAGCAGCGGCTATAACTGGTACCAATCAGGATAAAATCAAGCAACTGCCCAATTTGCCCGGCCCAAGGCCCGAGGTTATTATGCAGAAAACGCATCGCTACCTGTTTGACCAGGCAGTAAGCACCACAGGAGCCAAAATTATTGAGGTTGATGGACCTGAGGGTATGGAGAGCGCGATCAACAGCAATACCGTGATGGCCTTGTTTTTTAATGCCAGCGAAAAGAAAAGCAGCATTACGCATGAGGAGTTTGTAAAGATTGCCAAAAAACACAACATCCCTACATTTATTGATGCCGCGGCAGACGTGCCGCCGGTAGAGAACTTGTTTAAGTTTCAAAAAATGGGCTTCGATCTGATAACTTTTTCGGGTGGTAAAATGATCCACGGGCCTCAAAGCGCCGGTTTATTATTTGGCCGGAAAGATCTGATCACCGCTGCACGGCTGAACCACAGCCCCAATGAAGCACCGATTGGCAGACCTATGAAGGTAAACAAGGAGGAAATGTTTGGCATGTACGCGGCTTTAAAGGCTTATCTGGAAAAAGACCACCATAAAGAATGGGACGACTGGCTGCAGCGTGCAAAGCGTATTGGTAATACATTAGAAGCGGTTTCGACGGTAAAAACCGAGGTAGTGGTAAATCCCGGACCGGCCAATGCTTTTCCAAGCTTAAATGTTACCTGGGATCAAACCAAAATAAAAACTAACCCTAAGGATGTACTGGTCGCCCTTAAAAGCGGCACGCCAAGTATAGTTGCCAACCGGCACGATGACACGTTGATTATTGGAGTAGTGCTGTTACGGCCCGACCAGATCGATGTAGTTGCCAGCCGTGTAAAGGCCATTTTACAACAGGCGGTTTAAGCTGGTTTACATTTATTTATTGCTTTACGGAGTAGGTATTTCTGCTCCGACAGGATAACTATTGCCCCAGGTTTCCTGCATTACCTAAATTAAAAATGATTTGAAATGCAAAAAAGAATATTCCTGGTAATAGCAGCCATAGGCCTGGCTATTACGACATTAAAGGCACAATCCCTCTATAATGTGGTTATCAAAGGAGGCTACGTTATGGACCCTAAAAATAACATCGATGCCGAAATGGATGTGGCAGTAAAGGATGGCAAAATAGCGCTGGTGGCCAAAAATATCAACCCTAAACTGGGTCTGCAGGTTGTTGACGCTACCGGTATGTATGTTACACCGGGTCTCATCGATATTCATACCCACAATTTTTATGGTACCGAGCCCGATCATCAGTATGAAAACGGCAACCTGGCTTTACCGCCTGATGGTTTTACCTTTCGCAATGGCGTTACTACCGTGGTTGATGCTGGCAGCTCGGGCTGGCGTACTTTTTCTACATTTAAGGCCCAAACTATAGATCAATCGCAAACGCGGGTGCTGGCCTTTATCAATATTGTAGGCGAGGGCATGCGTGGTGGTTACGAGCAAAACTCCAATGATATGGACTCCAAAATGGCCGCGCTGGTTGCCCGTCGTTACCGGAACATTGTAGTTGGGTTTAAAGTAGCGCACTATGAAGGGCATGAATGGACCCCGGTTGATCATGCTGTGGAAGCCGGTAATATGGCTGGCGGTTTGCCGGTAATGATTGATTTTGGAGGGAGTAACCCGCCACTGTCTATCGAGGAGCTGTTTATGAAACATCTGCGCCCAGGTGATATTTTTACGCACTGTTTTGGACAATTAGATAACAGGGAGTATATTGTTGACCAGAATACGCAAAAAATAAAGCCCTTTGTATGGGAAGCACGTAAGCGCGGTATTTATTTTGATGTGGGTTATGGCGGTATCAGCTTTGCGTTTTCACAGGCCATACCGGCTGTAAAGGATGGGTTTTTTCCAAACTCCATCAGTACGGATATTCATACCGGCAGTATGAATAATGCCATGAAGGATATGCTCACTACCATGTCTAAATTCCTGAATATAGGTATGCCCCTTTATGAAGTGATCAGAGTAAGCACCTCTAATCCGGCCAACGAAATTAAGCATGAGGAATTGGGAAATCTTTCTGTAGGTTCAGATGCCGATATTGCTATTTTAAGTGTTCGCAAAGGTAAATTTGGTTTGTTTGATTATACAGGGTACAAAATTACCGCCGATAAGAAACTGGAATGTGAAATGACCGTTCGGGCGGGTAGAATAGTGTATGATCTGAATGGTATTGCCACGCCGATAATAGCGCCAAGGATACCTAATAGCAGGCCGCTTGCCAGGGAGAGTTCTGTAACCAATGATAAACCTATAAACAAATGAGAAACATTTTAAAGATCTGTTTTCCGGTATTGTTGCTATGCGCTGTAAGCGTAAGGGCCCAAACCATATCAAAAGAACAACTGATATTTTATACTTCTGAATGGAAAGGCGAACGCTTTGACGATGGCCGACCCAAAATACCCGACGAGCTGTTGGAGCGGGCCAGGCACATCGGTATTGAAGAGGCCTGGACCGTGCTAAAGAACGAAGGTTACAACAACCAGTTTGAGGGCAACTGGAAATTAGTAAATGATGATGTACCTGTAATTGGCAGGGCGGTAACCGCTATGTTTATGCCCAGCAGGCCCGATTTGGAAAAAAACATCAAGGCGCTGGGAGTAAAAGAGGGCAGGAAAGGCAATACCAACGCCTGGCCAATTGAGGTGCTGAAAAAAGGCGATGTGTATGTGGCCGATGGTTTTGGCAAAATAAAAGGAGGGACGTTAATAGGCGATAACCTGGGTAATTCCATCTTCAATAAATCGGGTAACGGGGTTATCTTTGATGGTTCAGCACGTGATCTGCAGGGTTTGAAAAGTATTCCTGGGTTTAATGCCTTTGTTCGTGATTTTGATCCATCCTATTTGGAAGAAATGGTGTTAATGGGGCTAAATACACCAATTAGAATAGGGCATGCCATTGTAATGCCCGGCGACCTGGTTCTTTCAGAAAAGGAAGGCGTGTTATTTATCCCGGCCCATTTAGCCGAAAAGGTTGTAGCTACGGCCGAGTTTATCGCCCTGCGTGATGAGTTTGGACACGCTATGCTTAAATCGGGGACATATAGTACCGGCGAGATTGACAGCCAGTGGACACCCGCCATCAGGGAAGCATTTTTGAAATGGCTTGTTCAAAGCGACAGCAAAGTAAAAATGACCCGCACGCAGCTGGATGCTTTTATGGAGAAAAGAACCTGGTAATTATTCACCTTAAACCATAATGAATTGAATAATTTAAATATTTATAAAACAACCGCAGGCTTATCGGCGATATGCCTGCTTGTTGCAGGTACGTTTTTTTTCCGTGGAAGCATTGAACAAACCGGCCCATTCCTGATCGCTTTTTTTGTAGCGCTGGCTATTTCGTTCAGAGGATTTAAGCAGCTTAAAGGCTTTTCTTATACACTCATTATTTTCGCGGCGGTTACCACGGCCTTGTATTATCCGCAGCATTTTATACAGGTGAGCGGGTTTAAACTCGCGGCGCTCATCACGCCGCTTATACAGTTGATTATGTTTGGTATGGGCACGTCTATGAGTATCAAGGACTTTGCCGGTGTTATAAAAATGCCCAAGGGCGTATTTATTGGGGTGTTCAGCCATTTTTTGATCATGCCTGCACTGGGCTTTACACTTGCCAAACTGAGCGGTTTCCCACCAGAGATCGCGGCGGGCATTATCCTTATCGGTTGTTCTCCAAATGGTATGGCTTCAAACGTGATATCATACCTGGCAAAAGCCAACCTGGCTTTGTCAATTACTATTACCGCGGTTTCAACCATGCTGGCGCCTGTTTTTACACCCATGCTCATGAAGTTTTTGGGTGGTACCTTTATCCAGATAGATATGTACAAAATGATGTGGGACATTACCAAAATGGTGATACTGCCTATTGGCGCCGGCATTTTGTTTAATAAATATCTGCTTAAAAGAGCAAGATGGCTGGAATATGCTATGCCTATGGTTTCCATGTTCGGTATTGCGTTCATCATTGTGATCATTACGGCTGCAGGAAGAAGCAGCTTGCTTAATATTGGTTTTATGCTGGTTTTACTGGTGCTCATCCATAACCTGATGGGCTATACGCTGGGCTACTGGGCCGGCCGCTTGTTTAAAATGGATGAACGAGACTGCCGTACCATGGCCATTGAAGTTGGAATGCAGAATGGGGGACTGGCGTCTGGTCTGGCAAAAGAAATGGGAAAAATAGCCACCGTTGGTTTGGCCCCGGCCGTATTTGGTCCGTTGATGAATATCACCGGCTCCTTGCTGGCTAATTATTGGCACCGTAAACCGATCGCCCCGTCAGCCGTAAAAGAAACACAAGTGGTTACCTAATGATCATCAAAGATTAAGATCAAATTAGGAATAAAAGCCTGTAAGTCGTCATTTACAGGCTTTTTATTTGATTTAAATGGATTTAGCTTAGAATTCGAAGAAAATAGAATGCTAAAAATTGAGGAGGAAGAATGCATATATTACTGTGTTATGCAAAAGAATGATTACAATTTGGATCTATTCATTTAATCACCTTATTTTTAAAGAATGAGAAATTTCGCTAAAAGCATTTTAAATATAATACTGATAGTGTTGCTTGCATCTGCCGCTGGTAAAAGCCAAACCTCAACGGCTTATACAAAATATGTAAATACATTTATTGGCTCGGAGGGAGTTACTGATCCTAAAATCCTGGGTTATGAATTACCAAAAGGCTGGCGCGCGTGGTCAGGACTCACCTTTCCTGGTAGTTCGTTGCCAAATGCTATGGTTCAGTTGAGTCCAATGACAAAATTTCAGCCTGCCGGTGCTGGATATGAATATGAAGACTCGGTTATTGTGGGCTTTACGCATACCAACAAAGGGCATTGGAATTTAGGTAATATCCCAATCCTGCCTCTTTCAAATCCGGGTGCTCAATTTGGTTCAAAGTTTACGCATAAAAAGGAAAGCGCTTCTCCCGGCTTTTACCAGGTATACCTTGATGATTATGGCATCAATGTGAGTTTGACGTCTACTTTAAGATGCGGTTATCATCAATATGAATATAAAAACAATACCAACCGGCAAATACTTTTTGATTTGTCCAAAGCCCTTAGCAGGGTATCAACCTGGAAGATTGAACAGGTGGGCGACTTTGCTTTACAAGGCTTTCAAAGTGGCGAAAACGTTTATTTTTATGCGCTACTGAATACCCGGATTGAAAAATTAGAAAAGAAAGATGAAGGTCAGCAAACAGGCTTTGCCATAGTTCATTTAGCGAACGGAGGTACAAGGCCGGTCGAACTTAAAATAGGCTTGTCATTTGTAAGCGTAGAAAACGCGAAAAAAAACCTGGAAAAAGAAATAGGCAATAAAACATTTGAAGTTGTTCGGAAAGAGGCAAACCAAAAGTGGGAGACATTATTGTCATCTATCCAGGTAAAAGGCGGAACCTATAAACAGAAACAGATGTTTTATTCTTGCCTGTACCGATCATTTCTGTGGCCGGCATTACGCAGTGATGTAAACGGAGAATTTACAGATATTAAAAAGAATGTAGTAAAAACAGGCATTACCTACTATACAGAACCCTCGTTATGGGATACCTATCGTAATAAGGATGTGCTTTTGGAGCTTATCAGCCCTGATGTTACGCTTAATGTTATTAAATCACTGAAAGATAAAGGTGATAAGACTGGTTTTATACCTACCTTTTTTCATGGAGATCATGCCGCATCCTCCATTGCAGGAGCTTATCTCAGGGGTATCAACAACTTCGATATTAAAGGTACCTATCAATTGCTGTTAAGAAATGCGAATGTAGAAGGAGGAACGCGTCCATTTATAGCGGAATACATTAAAAAAGGATATATATCAGATCCTGATGTTGCCGAACCCAATGTAGAGACCAAAGGTAAAGCCGGCGTATCAAAAACCTTAGAATATTCATATGATGATTATTCCCTTGCCCAGATCGCAAAAAAATTGGGCGATACGGCCAATTATAGAATCTTGATGGCAAGATCCGGAAACTATAAAAATGTATTTGATCCGTTTACCAAATTTATGAGAGGCCGGTTAGAAAATGGGGAATGGGTTAAAAATTTTAATCCACAATATCCTTATTATGAGTATATGTACAGGGAGGCAAATGCCTGGCAGGTTTCTTTCTTCGCACCTCATGATATGCCGGGGTTGGTTAAGCTGTATGGCGGATCAAAAAACTTTGAAGCAAAGTTGGATTCGTTTTTTACCGTGCCATGGAACCCTCATTACATTGCCAGAAATGTAGAAACTATGATAGGGCAATATTGCCAGGGTAACCAGCCGGATCATGAAGCGCCCTTTGCCTATTATTTTGTCGGGAAGCCCTGGAAATCGCAGAAGATCATCGATCATATATTAAATAATTTATATGGCATAGGTAATAACGGACTGGAGCTGAGCGGTATGGATGATGCAGGGGAAATGTCATCATGGTATGTATTCAGCGCGTTGGGTCTTTATCCGTTTTCGGCAACGGATCCGGAGTATATTGTTACGGTTCCGCTTTTAGATGAAATAAAATGGAAAACAAATACAGGTAAAATACTAACTATAACAAAACCCGGAAAAGGGAGAATCTTAACAGCTATAAAAGTAAATGGCAAAAAAATTAAGGGTTATTTTGTACCAAACAGCTTGTTTAATAGCGGGGGCAAAATTGAGATCATTACAAAATAATAAACTTATAACTTATTAATTGATGTTAATTGTTGCTTTACGCCGGTAGGTAACTTTACCGGACGTGGTGAAATGGGATTATAATTTTGAGTGATGGGAAAAGCAGGTGTATCATGAGGAACGAATTTCACACCTGCCTGAGGCAGCGAGGCCGACGGCTTAAAAAAAACTGCGCGATAGTGCCAGATGCAATGAAGCCTCCTGCCGTAGCTGTATGGTTCAAACGGGTGTACGTGTTTTTTGACTTTCAGCCGCAAAGCCGGACGATTTAAAACAATCGCCCCACATGCTACTTAGGGTGTTTAGCAGTTTTCATTTCAACGGTTAATAGATTTCAGAGGCCAGTCGAATGAATGTCGGCCTGCCAATACCGCTGAGGCTGTCAATACTTAATATTGTCAATATACTGCTTGTAAACTCGCCATTTGGATCAGATGCCCGGAACTTTTTCATTCCCAATTTAATCTTACACTATTGGGCATAAGTTACTTTATCAGTCTCTTTGGGTGTTAAAGCTATCTCATATTTGCAATTCCATTCTTTTATACTTTCCAGAATTGGCAAAAAAGCTAAGCCTTTTTCAGACAACTTATATTCTACCCTGGGTGGTAGTTCCCTATAGGCCAATCTTTCCAGTAGTCCGTCTTCTTCCAACTCTTTAAGTTGTTCGGTCAGTACTTTCCTTGAAATGAGCGGTATAATGGAATCCAGCTGACCAAACCGAACAGTACGGGTGCCAATCACATTAATGATGATCGGTTTCCATTTATTGCCAATAGTGCCGATAGCTCTCGTAAAGGGGCAATTCGAAGCGCAAAATCTCTCGTCTCTCATATTTTCAAATTTTGTAGTTACCTCGCAGTAACCAGAATGAACTATGTTAGTTACAAATATAAACTAATGATAGTAACTTTGCGAAACAAATTTAATATTAAATTAAAAATGAGCAGATTAACAAATAAAGTAGCCGTAATTACAGGTGGTAATAGCGGCATTGGATTGGGCATTGCACTGGAATTCAAGAATGAAGGTGCAACGGGAGTTATCGTCGGCAGGAATCAGGAAACGTTGGATAGCGCTGTGGTGAAACTGGGGGATGATTTTATCGCCATCAACGCCGATGTGACCAACCTGGCCGAACTGGAAAGGGTGTTTGCAGCAACCGCCGAAAAGTTTGGTAAGATAGACGTCGTTGTTGCCAATGCAGGTGCTGGAGCCGCAGGAACTGTGGCAACTTTTGATGAAGACGCGTTTGATAAGGCCATTGATCTAAACCTGAAAAGTGTTTACTTCACTGTTCAAAAAGCACTGCCTTATATGAATGACGGTGGTTCTATTGTTTTGATAGGGTCAAATGCAGCACATCGGGCGTATGCGAATTTTACGCTTTATGGCGCTGCAAAAGCGGCGGTGATCTATTTAGCAAAAGGATTTTCAAGCGACCTTTTAGAAAGAAAGATCAGGGTAAATGTGATCACCCCAGGCACCACAGATACACCAGCATTTGACAAGTTTGTTCCCGCAGAACAAATGGAAGCGGTAAAAAAACACTTTGCTGATCAAATGCCGATAGGCAGGATCGGGCAACCGACTGACATTGGTAAAACAGCGGTTTTCCTGGCCTCTGATGATTCTTCGTTTATGTTGGGTGCCGAACTCCTTGTTGATGGCGGCATGACCTATTTATCAAAATAATTTAAAAATTCTCAAAATGAATAATTCACAAAACAAGGTAGCAAAAAGCTACGCAATTATCGGTTTTGGCAAGATTGGCAAGGCCCTGGCAAAGGCATTCGCCCGTAGAGGCATCAAAGTATCCGTTGCTACAACGCGTAACCCGGAAAGCTTTGCACCCGAGGCCGCCGAGATTGGAACCGGGATCATTCCAGCAACACTGGCGGATGCCGTCAAGGCGGACGTCATCTTTTTGGCGGTGCGTTTTGAGTCGCACCCGGACGTCGCAAAGGCGCTGCCTGAATGGCAGGGAAAGATCATCGTCGATGTGACCAATGCCTACGGCGTACCTCTCGAAAAGTTGGGAGGGCTGCCTTCTGCCAAATTTGTAGCGCAGGCTTTCACCGGTGGGAAACTCGTTAAAGGCTTCAACCATTTAGGCGCTGCTATCCTTGACAAGGACCCGGCCGTACATGGCGGCAGTAGAGTCGTGTTCCTGGCAAGCGACGATGAGGGTGCAGCTGAGGAGATCGCAGCGCTTGCGGAAGATCTCGGTTTCGCAGCAGTTAAACTTGGCGGGCTGTCGGAAGGCGGACTGCTGGTACAAGCGCTGGGAAATACCTGGGGACAGCTAATCTTCCAGGACCTGATCAAGTTTAAATCTTAAAATAATAGGAACAATGAATAAATTACAAAACAAAGTAGCGGTAGTTACCGGTGCATCGAAAGGAATAGGCGCAGCAATTGCCAAGCACTTTGCCGCAGCCGGCGCAAAGGTAGTGGTGAATTATGCCACAAGTAAAGAAGGTGCAGATAAAGTAGTTAAGGAGATTACGGATAACGGCGGCACGGCCATCGCTGTACAGGCCAATGTTTCGAATGAAGCCGATGTAACCAGGCTGTTTGAAGAAACCAAAAAGACTTTCGGCGCATTGGACGTTTTAGTAAATAACGCGGTAGCTCAAGGATACGCACCTATTGAACAGATTTCGGTGGAGGCATTTCATCAAAGTTTCAATGTCAATGTTTTAGGGCCTATATTGACTATTCAGGCGGCGCTGAAACTTTTTGGCAATAAGGGCGGAAACATTATCAATATCAGTTCCGGTGCAAGTAAGTATCCTCTTCCGAACGCGTCATTATACTCTTCAACTAAAGCAGCGCTTGATGCCTTCACTATTGCTTTATCTAAGGAGTTGGGTGTTAAAAACGTTCGGATCAATTCTATTTTACCGGGCGCTACAAATACGGAAGGTGCCGCCAATGCAGGCGTCACTCCTGGCAGCGACTATGAAAAAATGTTTGTCGAAAAAACACCACTTGGCCGCAGGGGCCAACCCGCAGATATCGCGAAAGCTGCCGTCTTTTTGGCTTCCGATGATGCAGCTTGGATCACAGGCGAGCAAATTTCCGTTTCGGGTGGCATGTATGGCTTTTAAATTCGTAAACTCAAGAAAATGCCAAAACACATTAAAATAATGGTTTCAAAAGTATAATTTTCATTCAATCCCTGTTTCTTCCGGAGGCAGGGATTTTTTGTTTCATAAATATTTCTGGTGTTAACTTATCACATACTTTTTTATGAACCAGTGTGCTCTTCAGATCATAATACTTAGGTGAAAGTCCCCAACGGCGAGTGTAGGGGCTTTGTATTTCAGGCTGATTGCAATGAAATATTAATCTTATTTGTTTTTTGTTTTTGAAAGTGAAACAAAATTAAGCTCGCAATCACATCTGTACAAGATGTTTAAAATTTTAACAAATTGATTATCAAATCAATAATCTATTTTAGTGGTTAAGGAGTATCCAAAATTTAGTCACCGAATTACGCTCCTTTTTATTGCGAAATGGTGAATAACATAGTCATTTGACTAAAAAACAAAAGCCCGCAATTATTTAATTTGCAGGCTTTAGTCTGTTTTACATTGAACTTAGTGGAGCCGGAGGGATTCGAACCCTCGTCCAAACATGGTATAAGGTAAGCTTTCTACATGCTTAGCTTCTGTTTAATTGTAGGGAAGGGGAAGGTCAGTCGCTTACCTGTACCGTCTTCCTTAGGTGCTTTATCTCGCCTGCTTTGCACACCATTAAGCTGGCCAGTTCCGTTTTTCGATGCCCCTATTGCCGATTCAACAGAACGGAAAACCGGCGGGACAAAAGCTGGTTAATTCTAAATTAAGCAGCTAAGGCGTAGTTATTTTCGCCATTTGTAAGTTTGAGCGTTCAGATTTAAGCGCTAATTCACCCAACGCGCTGCATGCTTACTTACTTATCTCCATCCTGTCAATTCCGGTCGACCCCATTTTTATTAGAGTTGCATTTGCCGGTGGGCAGTTTGCAGTTAAGGGTACAAATATACAGAAAATACTTTGCAGTTAAGTAACGCTTTTACCCAACAAGGTGTTTTACAAAAGGTATTTTACTCATCACATAAACTAAAAGCCATGACAATAAAAAACATGACACAGCTATAACAGGAATACTTAACATGGGTGTAAAAATGGCGTAGTTAACATCTGCCAAATCAAAAAGTGTTAATATCAACGCATGACTGAAATAAATCCCCAGCGTAAATTTTCCGGTATTTTGCGCTATTTTATTCAATGCCGGATTTAACTTGACCACAGTATACCTTGCGATCAAAAACGCGCTTGCCGAGAGCAGGATGATGAACGGACTTATCGGTTCATAAAAAAAAGTGCTTAGCTCATGATTCTTTAGCAGCAGGTAATGGGTGCCAGCAATAATGATCAGCGCTGTTAAAACAAATATCGCAGCTGCGATATAAACCATGCCGCGGATACGAAATTTTTTGTAAGCCAAATAGTACCCCAACACCAGGTATCCCATGTAACCGGTAAAGTTTTGAAGGTCAATAGCTGTATCGAAGCCGCTTAAGTATGGCTTGCTTAACAATACCGTTAAAAGCCAGATCCCGAGAAAATATAACAATTCTTTTTCCGATGCCTGCCTTACAAACTTACCAATGATGGGGATAAATAAGTATAAACCTATCAATAAGTATACATACCACAGATGGTAATAGGCGCCTGTTTGAAACTGGAGTAAGATCAGTTTGGTGTTGGCCCAGATGCTGTTTGTAAAAGTAAATTCCTCATTATAACACCTGTAAAGTATATAAACCGTACTCCAGAAAAGAAAAGGCGGTATAAGCCTGCCAAGTCGTTTCTTCAAAAAATCATCCAGTTCATAATCCCGGTGAAGTAGCAAAGCGCCGGTTATCATCACAAAAACCGGCACAGCAAAACGTACTAAAGCATTGTAGATATCGGCCACCAGCCAATCCTGCATGGAGCTTCCTTTGTGATAAAAAAGCAGGGGTGAAGCTGTGTGTAATACCACCACAGCAAACATGGCTATCAATCGTAAGTTATTTATCCAGGTTATGTTTTGCGGCGTGCCCTGAGCGCTCTCCTGGTTAAATATCATTTTTTAGAACTGCAATAGCTGGTTTAGGCTTTGGGCACATTATCCTTTATAAATTCGGGTAAATATAAAAACAGTAATTATAAAACGAAGGGTTACTTGAGGGAAATATGTTATGCACTTATAACTACACACCTTGATTTCTTTTTTTAATCTCAAAATAACATTGGTTACAAATAACTTTAATTTTGGCAAACTCCATTGATACATCATTCCATTCGCCCTCTTGCAATCTTATATTTTCGCATTCAGTACACCAGGCCTGATAATCGTCTTCAGGTTCAATTAAGGGGTCTGATTCAAATGCTTCATGAAAACCTGAATATTCGTTCTTATTCAAATGCTGACAGACAAATGCTAACCTGCCTGAACCATGTGAATCACAAAGCACGACTTTCTCTTTAAGTGAGTTATAGGTCTCCTCACTTAGCTCATTTGTAAATATGAAGTAAATGAAAAGGTGCTCTTGAGGGATTCTGTAAACACCTATGGCATTCAGCAGCGTTGCTGTTATGGCGGTCATTGCCCAACCTGTGTATTCATCACCATCAATTAGTCCCTGGGTTAACTGCCCAAATTTATTTTCCTCTCCAAAAGCCTTTACTTTTTTAAGAGGTACTTTAACGTTGTTAGGAATGGAGTCGTTATTCCATGACCAATTCCAAGTATTGGTGTTTGTTGAAAATGATCCGGTCTCAACATATTTAAAGTACAGCTTTCGTCCATCATCCGACTTAAAATTAAATACACCAATATCTTGATCGTAAAACCATTCTTCATAACACTCAATGTCATATAATTTCATAAACTCATCCTGTAACGATGAAATGTCATTAAGGCATTTGTCCTGGTAATCATCAAAATTTAGTTGGGAAACATTCATAATACCGGATCGTTAGTCTTTCTTTACCAAACTCCGTTGTTTGCCGCCCCAGGCACTTAGCTGTTTCAGGATTGGGCCAAGCTCAAGCGCCATCTCAGTGAGTTCGTATTCTACCCTTGGTGGTACCTCTGCAAAAACGGTTCGTTTCACCAGTCCGTCTTCTTCCAGCGCCCGCAGTTGCAGGGTTAACATGCGTTCTGATATATAAGAAAACTCTTTTTTGATCTCGTTAAACCTTCGTTTTTTAGTACGTAACTTATCCAGTATCAATAATTTCCACCGGCCCCCAAGCTTATGAACAGCGTAGGTTAAATCACAATCAATTACACATACTTCATTGCGGGTATAGGTTGAGGTTTGCTTTCTTCCTGCCATTAGTTACTTTTTTGTTAGTACCGTACAACTAATTACTTACCATGCAAATTTAAGGTTACCCACTAATTTTGACAAAGAATTTTTTAACAACAAACAAAATAGCAATATAAAAATTATGGATCTGTATTTAAAAGGAAAAAACGCGGTAGTGACCGGCGCCAGCCAGGGACTTGGCAGGGCAATAGCAAAAGAATTGGCTGTAGAAGGCGTTAAAGTATTGGCAACCGCCCGGAATAAAGAATTACTAAAAAGCCTGCAGGAAGAAATAGTAGCTGCCGGGGGCGAAGAACCGCTTATATTGGTACAGGATTTTGTTGCACCTGATGCGCCGCAGAAAATTGCAGCGGCGGCTTTGTTAAATTTGGGCGAGGTTGACATATTGATCAACAATACCGGTCGCAGTCAGCCGCTGGATGTTATTGGGGCGGATGAGGCTTGGAGCGAGTCGATGACGATGGACTTTGACCGTCACCGGCAGCTGACCCAACAATTATTACCCCATTTTATAGAGCGTAAGCAAGGCGCTATTTTAAACATTACCAGCACGTATGAACTGCGCAGCGTGAATGTTTCGGCGGTAGCCAAAGCAAGCATCGCGATGTGGTCAAAACAGCTGTCGGCACAATTGGGTAAGCATGGTATCAGGATCAACTGCCTGCAGCCTGGTCTTTTGGATACTGCTAATGTACGCCGCATATTTACTGCCGAAGCGCGAAAGGAATTTGCTGCCCGGGAAATACCCCTGGGTGATTTTGGTGAACCGCAGGATATAGCCAATATGGCCACTTTCCTGGTATCGCCTCGTGCAAAATATATCACCGGTACTGTTAATATTGTAGATGGCGGAATGCGTCATTATGCTTTCTGATCATTTATAATAACAAGCACTATCATTACATCATTTTCGCTTAAAAAGGGTAGCAAAGTGATGTAGTGATAGTGCTTTTTGGCAGGACTATTTGCCTTAGGCTGATCATCAATTAAGATTATGTTATTTACCTGCTTTTTTCATAACAATGTCAATGATCAGATATTTTCCGAAATTCGCTTAGTAAATTAATATCTTTATGCTCATACCCAAACCGAATGAGCACTATTGTAAAGAACCGGATAACCTCCATTGATTTCCTTCGCGGCACTATTATGATCATTATGGCGCTTGACCATGTGCGGGATTATTTATACTCCGGCTCGTTTCTGTTTGATCCGCTTGATCTTACAAAAACAAGCGGCATATTATTTTTCACCAGGTGGATCACCCATTTTTGCGCGCCAATATTTATGCTGCTTGCCGGAACATCGGCCTATCTCATCGGGCAAAAAAAGTCCAAAAAGGAATTATCAATTTTCCTTATAAAAAGAGGCCTGTGGCTCGTTTTTCTTGAAATGATCGTGGTTAACTTTGCCTGGAATTTTAATATTGCGTTCCCCATGTTCTTGTTTGTAACTATTTGGGCGTTAGGTATAAGTATGGTAATACTGTCGGCATTTATTCACCTGCCAAAAAGGCTTATCCTGGGGATTTGCATTGTTATAGTAGCGGGGCATAACCTGTTGGATAATGTGCATGTGGAAGGTAATTCGATAGCCGCTTTTGGCTGGGCGCTGATCCATGACCAGCGATTTTTTACCTGGCACAAGGAAATTCTTTTAGTCGGTTATCCCATTGTTCCGCTGATGGCAGTAATGCCATTAGGTTATTGTTTGGGCGCATGGTACACCGCTGGGTACGATGCCGATAAGAGACAACGGAATTTATTGATCCTCGGCAGTTTAGCTATTGTTTTGTTTGTGACATTGCGTTATACCAACTTATATGGCGATCCGGTAAAATGGAGCGTACAAAAAGATGCGTTCTTTACTTTCCTGTCATTTATTAAAGTGAGTAAATACCCGCCGTCTTTATTATATCTCTTAGTGACGCTGGGCGGGGCATTTTTATTCCTGTCATTTACCGAAAAATTAAGGGGGTACGTTGTAAACATAATTTCAGTATATGGCAGGGTGCCCATGTTCTATTATCTTATCCACATCTACGTAATACACCTGATAGCAGTTATTGCATCGGCCCTTATCCCAGGACAGGATTGGAAAATATGGTTCCTGACCAAGCCTATTTGGTTTACCACAAATCTTAAAGGTTATGGATTTTCGTTGCCGATAGCTTACCTTATTTGGACAGCCATAGTTGTTGCTTTATATCCTTTATGCAAACGCTATGACGCATACAAACAAGCCAACAAACAAAAATGGTGGTTGAGTTATTTGTAAATTTTTTTTACTGATGATTGTAATTATTCGCTCCTTAAACTTTTTACCGGGCTTGCAATTGCCGCTTTAATTGATTGAAAACTTATGGTAACCAACGCTATCAATACCGATATAAGCGCTATAAAAGCAAAGGTTAGCCAGGTAACGTTGATACGGTAGGCAAAGCCCGATAGCCATTTATCCATAGCATACCAGGCCAATGGCCAGGCAATGATATTGGCTATCAAAACCAGTTTCAGGAAATTACCCGAAAGCAATAGCACAATACGCTGTACAGATGCGCCCAACACTTTTCGTACCCCGATCTCTTTCACCCTTTTTTCGGCGGAATGTGATGCCAAACCAAATAAACCTAAACAGGAAATGAAAATAGCCAGCCCGGCAAGGATACCGACTATTTGGCTTACCTGGTTGTCGGCCTTGTAAACCTCGTTAAAGTGATCGTCCAGAAATTGATATTCAAATGGGTAATCAGGATATAGGCTATTCCATTTCGATTTGATAAAGGCTATAGCCGCGGCGGTATTATTACCGTTGATCTTAACAGAGATATTTCTGAAATCCCAGGAATGCGCGCATACCATAAACATGGGTTCAATTTTGTATTGTAAGGAGTTAAAATTGAAGTTTTTGGCTACTCCTTTTATTGTGCCTAATGAATCAAAGCCAAACTGTAAGCCTATTAACGATGATAAGGGGGCTTTGGGATGATCTTTTAATAGTGATTTTGCCAGTGCTTCGTTAACAATATATTCCCGCCCGTTGAGCTTTTTATCCTGAGAGAAATTTTGACCTGCAGCCAACTTTATTTTATACAGATCAAGGTAATTATCATCTACCACTAACAAGGTTGTACCAAAATCTTGCTTGGGTCCATCCGCAGGTTTAAATGATACTCCTGTTTGATCCAGATGGCTTCCTAAAATATCCTGCGAAGCGGTTACGCCAGATACCAATGTGCTGTTTAGTAATTCATCTTTAAAAAGCTCGTATTTTTTGGTGGTGATCCTATCTAAAGGGATATTGACTATTTGTTCACGATTGTATCCGGGATCCTGTTTTTGCATAAATCTTAATTGCCTTAACACAAATACAGTGGCAATCATCAAAAAAATAGCACTGCTAAATTGAGTAACAACCAGTATATTCCGGAGTAATCCTTTGTCTTTCCCAACTTGTATAGAGCCCTTTAAAACTTTGGCTGCCTGGAACGAAGATAAGTAAATAGCAGGGTAGATGCCCGATAGGAGACCGATAAGAACCGTGCCGCCAAACACAAAAAATATAGCGCCGAGACTGCCGAATACATTGAAATTTATGCTTCTGTCGCTCAGGTTATTGATATAAGGCAGGGCCAGTTCAACCAGGCCAATGGCAAAAATTAATGCGATGAAAGAGATCAGGACTGTTTCGCCTAAAAATTGAAAAGCCAGCTGGAAACGATGAGCACCTATAGATTTGCGGATGCCTACTTCCTTGGCTCTCTCGGCCGAACGGGCGGTTGAAAGATTGATGAAATTAACACAGGCAATGATGAGTACGATGAGCGCGATAATGGCAAACAGGTTGGTTGATTTTTTATCAAATTTCTGATAGTTGATATAATCCAAACCTATATCGGCCGAGTTGGCGTGTACATCCTTCAAAGGCAGCAAAAACAGCTTCATATATTTGGTGCCATCTTTACCCAAATGCTCTGTAATAAAGGCAGGGAATTTCTTTTCCAGTAATGCCTGATCGGTGCCTGGCGCAAGTTCAAGATAGGTGTTTAGCCAATTGCCGCCCCAGTTTTTAAACATCCAGGGTTTATAAATACTGCTGAATGAAAACAGGGCATCAAATTGTAATTGTGAGTTTTGAGGTATATTGGCAAGCACTCCGGTTACGGCAAAAGAAACAGTATCATCACCATAATGGGTTACCGTTTTCCCGATAGGGTTGGCATCTCCGAATAATTTTTTAGCTGTTTTTTCGGTAAGTAAAATACTATTAGGCTTTGCAAGCGCAGTTTTTTTATCGCCGCTGATGAGTTTAAAATCAAAGATCTGGAAAAAGGTAGAGTCGACGGCAAATGCTTGTGGCAAAAACATGCGCTCGTTGTTATAGGTCATCTGGTATTTTTCATTCCACTTTATCTTCGTGAAATTTTTTATTTCCGGGTACTTCATTTTTAAAGCCTGTCCCATCGGAAACATAGATAGTGCAACCTTTTGCGTTGTACCTTCCTGGCCAACCGTTTGCACTTCATTTAAACGGTAAATGTTTTTGGTATGAAAATTATCAAAGCTCTTTTCATAAGCAACAAACATTGTTATCACCATAAAGGCGGCCATACCCACAGCCAAACCTATAATGTTAATGGCCGAGAAAGCTTTGTTCTTCCAGATATTGCGCCACGCTATTTTAAAATAGTTCTTGATCATCAGTTTAACGTTCTTAGGGTTAGGAAATTAAAATGATGCTCTAAAATACATGCCATGTTTTTAATTATCTGATTTTTAATTAATTATGCAGATAATGTGGGTTTTGTACTGTATCAGAACCGAACGTGATCTTGCTTGTTGTGTATCAAAAACGGATAGACCTGACAAAAAATATTGTATTATTTAAAAAGCATTTTGGTTGGTTTTTATTTACCTGTAAGAGATATGGCATGAATGCTAATCGGTTACATTTGTACATAACTAACTATAAAAAATATGAAAGCAATCCAAATGACAGGGTACGGAGATTCATCCGTTTTGAAAATAGAAAACATGGCTAAACCTGCACCAGCAACCGGTCGGGTGCTCATCAAAATAGCGGCTACAACTATTAATCCGTTTGATATGAAAATCCGCTCGGGTGCAATGCAGCAATTTATACCTATTCCAATTCCCTTTGTTCCAGGTACTGATTTCTCCGGAACGGTGGAAGAGACCGGCGGGAATGTAACCCGGTTAAAAAAAGGAGATAAGGTATTCGCCACCACATTTGGCGGTACCTATGCTGAATATATTGTGATGGATGAAAAAAATATTTCTTTGATCCCGGATAATGTTAGCCTTAATGAAGCTGCAGCGCTGGCTGTTCCGCTGAATACCGCCTATAGCGTACTGATAGAGAGCGCGGATCTGCAAGCGGGTCAAAAAGTATTGGTGCATGGAGCTGCAGGTGCTGTCGGTATCGCGCTGGTTCAGATGGCCAAAGCATTGGGTGCTTATGTAATTGGCACAGCATCGGCAAAGGGTGCGGATCTCATTAAATTATTAGGCGCCGACGAAGCAATCGACTATAAATCACAAGACTTTAGCAAATTAATGCATGATGTTGACCTGGTTATAGACGGAGTAGGAGGTGAAACGCTGCGGAAATCATACGCTGTGGTAAAAAAGGGTGGTAAATTAATTAGCATAGTTATGCCTACTTCAAATGAAGAAGCTGAAAAATATGGCATCTCTGCTGAGTTCATCAATTCTGCGCCAAAGCTTGAGAAATTAGCATTCGGTAAAAAGTTAGTCGAGGAAAATAAAATTACTCCACAGATAGTCAAAGTACTTAGCCTTGAAACTGCTGCTGAGGCACAGGACCTGGTTACGGCAGGGAGCCTTAATGGAAAAGTGGTCTTACAGGTAAGTTAATAGAGCTTGTTGTTGATTTTAAGATTTAGCTTACCTGATGATATGTTAATTGGACGAAGGCTCGAATCCCTCTATCTCTCTGAATCGTTCGCAATATCTGCGCTTTGCTTGAAAGTTTTTATATCAAATCAATAACGTTTAGCAAGGCCTTCGGATTAATTTCCGGAGGCTTTTATTTCTATATATTCAACATTAACCTCTTTTTGTACATTTGAAATGTACTGAATGTTAACGTTTTTAAATCTTTGCGGTAGCAATGTCAAATCTTTAGTGAAATTTTAATACCACCAAGCGTAATGACAAACCTTCTCCAGCAGAATATAAACACACACATATCCCTTTCGACCTCCGAAATGGAAGCTTTTTGTGATCTGTTTCAAAATATGATCATAAAAAAGAAAAGCTTTTTATTGAGTGAGGGCGAGGTTTGCAAGTTTGAAGGATTTGTGGTGAAAGGGCTTTTTCGTGTTTATCATATTGATCAGAATGGTTTTGAACAAGTACTCTATTTTGCTGTTGAAAATTGGTGGATCACGGATATTGATAGTTTTACCACTGGAAAACCTTCACAGCTTTTTATACAAGCCCTTGATGACAGCGAAGTATTGCTCATCTCAAAAAAAGATAAAGAGGGAGCTTATACAAATATTCCCAAAATAGAAAAGCTCTTTAGAGTAATGACCCAAAAGACGCATGTTGCTTTGCAAAGAAGAATGATAGACAATTTAAGCAAAACTGCAGACCAACGTTATCTTGACTTCATTGAAAAATATCCAGCACATTATAACCGCCTTACGAATCTTCAAATAGCGGCTTACCTGGGAATTAGCCACGAGTTTTTAAGTAAAATAAGGAAAAAGATAGTCGGTAAAAAATAATGCCGATCTCATTTATTGAACTTGTTCAACGTTTTTGAGTATGAGATGATCGCATCTTTGTGCTGTTATTAAACAGCAAAATCATGAAACGTATTATTTCAACTTTATTATTCTTAACCATCTTAAATTTATTCAGTATGAACGTACAGGCACAAGGTTTCAAAACTATTGAAACAAGCAATTTTAAAATTCAGGTTTACAATGCATCAGAAAATAGTTTTGGAGTGGCATCGGTCATCATATCCGGAAAAACAGATGCTGTATTGATCGACGCACAATTTACATTAGCAGACGCCGAAAAAGTTGCCCAGGAGATCAAAAACTCCGATAAAAAACTAACCACTATTTATGTGTCTTATGGCGATCCAGATTTTTACTTCGGATTGGAAGTGTTTAAAAAATACTTTCCGGAAGTTACTGTTTATGCAGCACCGGCAACTGTAGAGCATATTAAAGCGACGGCTCAAAAGAAATTAGATGTATGGGGAGCACAATTGGGTAAAAATATTACATCAAATGTTATTCTGCCCCAGGTTTTAAAAGGAAACAGCATTGATCTGGAAGGGCAGAAATTAGAGATTGTAGGCTTGGAGGAATTTCCATCTAAAACTTTTATCTGGATACCTTCTATAAAAGCAGTTGTAGGCGGTATTAATATTTTTGGAACCACTTTCCATCTTTGGATGGCTGATGCACAAACAACAGAAGCCCGCAAAGAGTGGATCAGTGTTTTAGACAAAATTGAAGCATTACACCCGGCAATTGTGGTTCCTGCACATGCTAATTCTGCAAGTCCATTTGATGAGAGCGCCGTAAAGCACACGAAAAGCTATATTCAGTTCTATGAAGAGGCTTTAAAAACCAATAAAACCTCAGGAGCGTTGATAGCTGCGTTAAAATCAAAATACCCTGCGCTTACTTTTGACATCGCCTTGCAAATAGGCGCGAAAGTAAACACTGGCGAAATGAAATGGTAAAATTATTAATCTTGTTCAATCTGGCAATGTTATTGCACGGTCAGGTTGTTCTTTTAAATAAAAAATAAAATGACAGATCTTGCAATTATAAAAAGCACTTATGAAGGTAAAACTTCAGAAGAAAATGGGAGAAATTTAGCTAAATACGTAGCCGAAGATATCAACTGGACCGAAGCCAAAGGTTTCCCCTATGCAGGAAATTACATCGGCCTGGAAAACATCGCCAAAAATGTTTTCAGTCGTTTGGGAAGCGAATGGATTGATTATAAATTTACACCAGAAGACTATGTTGTGAGCGACAATAAAGTTGTAGCATATGGTACCTATACAGGGACTTACAAAATCACAGGTAAATCATTTGCAGCCAGAGTTGCTCATGTATGGAAATTGAAAGATGGGAAAATCAAGAGTTTTGAACAATTTGTTGATAGTCAACCCGTCAATGACGCCATGAAAAATTAGATATTTTTTATATCCATAGTAGCTTAAAAACAACAAAACCCAATAATTATTGGGTTTTGTTGTTATATACATATATTTTTATCTGCTTTCGGCAAGCTGTTCATTGTTCACCATGCGTCCGGGGTAAACTTTCAGAGCTTCTTCCAGGCAGATCATTGCGTTTTTCAGGTCTTCGTTTTTTAAAACGTAAGCCATGCGTACCTCGTTATATCCTGCGCCTGGGCTGCTGTAAAAGCCGGTTGCAGGAGCCATCATCACCGTTTGGTTATTATAGCTGAAGGTTTCCAACATCCATTGGCAAAATTTATCGGCATTATCAATAGGTAATTTGGCTACCACGTAAAAAGCACCACCCGGATTTGGGCAGTAAACGCCATCTATTTTGTTCAATGCGCTTACCAGCGTATCCCGGCGGCTGGTATATTCTTTATTTACGGCTTCAAAATAGCTGTCGGGTGTATCAACCGCGGCGGTACCTGCAATTTGTTCAACCATACCGGCGCTCAGGCGGGCCTGGGCAAATTTTAAACCAGCGCTTAAAACCGCCTTGTTTTTGGTGATTAAACAACCCAAACGAGCGCCACAGGCACTGTAACGTTTACTTACCGTATCCATTACGATTACGTTTTCGTCCAGTCCATCCAGGTGCATGGGCGAAATAAAGGTGCGGCCGTCATAGCAAAACTCCCGGTATGCCTCGTCCGAAAACAGGTACAGATCATATTTTAGGGCCAGTTCTTTTAAGGCTTCGAGTTCCTCTTTAGAGTATAAATACCCTGTAGGGTTATTGGGATTGCAAATAATAATAGCCTTGGTTTTATCGGTTATCAGTTTTTCAAACTCACTGATAGGGGGCAGGGCAAACCCGTTATCAATAAAAGAAAGTATGGGTTTTACCACAATATCACTCTGGCTGGCAAAGCCGTTGTAATTAGCATAAAAAGGCTCCGGGATGATCACTTCATCGCCCGGGTCAAGGCATGCCATCATAGATATGGTAATGGCTTCAGAACCGCCGGTGGTTACAATGATATTATCTGGTGTAATGTTGTAACCCAGCTTGTTATAATATTCTGTAAGCTTTTTACGGTAGGTGAGTGTGCCTTCGGATGGGGTATAGGCCCAAACCTTAAAGTCAATATTTTTAATGGCATTCAGCATGCCTTCAGGAGTTTCAATATCGGGCTGGCCAATGTTCAGATGATAAACTTTTTTACCATCAAGCTTTGCTTTATCAGCATAAGGTGTTAGCTTACGTATAGGCGATGCGGGCATGCGCTGCCCTTTTTGAGATATTTTTGGCATGTGCAAAATTAATAAAAAAGAAAGTATTGTTGTTGCATACTTTCCTAAACGAAAAAAGACCCTTGAAAAAGGGCCTTTTTTGTAAAGTTTTATAATCCCTCGCTAAGCAAGGGCTTAGCTTTATTTGCTCGACGCTGGTTTGGCTACAACCTCACCAATAATGTTCAGATACTTTTCTGGTGTAACCGCGTTTGATTTTACAACAATAGTTTTGTTGAAAGGTGCGGCGGCAGCAGCATTGTAAGTGATTTTGATAGTGCCTTTTTCACCACCTTTTACAGGCGTTTTGGTGTAATCGGCGATAGTACAACCGCAGGTTGGTCTTACTTCTGTCAAAATAAGAGGCTCTTTACCAACGTTGGTAAATTCAAAAACGGTGGTTACAGGAGTACCCTGAGGTATTTTGCCAAAGTCGTGTTTTTCTTCATTGAATTTAAACTCCGCTTTTTGGCTATCCTGTGCCGATGCAGTAAAGGCAAAACCTAAAACTACTGCGCAAATCATTAGTATCTGTTTCATATGTTGTTTGATTAATACAAATATATAAGGTTTAACGTAAAACAAATATATAAGGTTTAACCTAAATTAAAAACTATTAGTTAAACTCCATGTTTTATCGTCAGTATGCAAAATACAGAATAGAATTTTATAATTTTACCGTCTAAACGAAATTATATATGCCCGAATCTACCTTACGTGCAACCAGTAAATTTAATACTGCAGAACTAAGTTTTGATGATTTCAAAAAAATTGTGATTGACGATTATCGTATTGGTTACGAAAGTCGGCAGGCAAGTTTAATAGGCAGGAGAGAGGTTTTAACGGGTAAGGCCAAGTTTGGCATTTTTGGCGATGGTAAGGAAGTTGCCCAGTTGGCCATGGCCAAAGCTTTCCGCGCCGGCGACTGGCGCGCTGGATATTACCGCGATCAAACTTTTATGTTTGCTACCGGTATGAGCAATCTCAAAGAGTTTTTTGCCCAGCTTTATGCCAACCCTGATATTGAAAAGGATCCCGCCTCGGGCGGCAGGCAAATGAACTGTCATTATGCCACCCGTTTTGTTAATGCCGACGGCAGCTGGGTTAACCAGGCCGAAACCATGAATTGCTCGTCAGACATTTCAACTACGGGCGGTCACATGCCCCGCTTGCTGGGTTTGGCTTACGCTTCCAAACTATATCGCCAGAATAAAGAGCTGGAATACCTGAAACAGTTTTCTGTAGGTGGTAACGAGGTTGCCTTTGGCTCTATCGGCAACGGTTCCACATCCGAAGGTTTGTTTTTTGAAACCTTTAATGCCGCTGGCGTGCTGCAGGTGCCTATGGCTATTTCGGTTTGGGACGATGCCTACGCCATCTCCGTTCCGGCTAAACTGCAAACTACCAAAGAAGATATTTCTGAAATACTGAAAGGTTTTCAGCGCGAAAATGGCTCCAACGGTTATGAAATATTTAAAGTAAGGGGCTGGGATTATATTGCCCTTTGCGAAACTTACGAACGGGCCATTAACATATGCCGTGAGCAGCATGTACCGGTATTGATACACGTGGTAGAGATGACACAGCCGCAGGGGCACTCCACTTCAGGCTCGCATGAGCGTTATAAATCAAAAGAGCGCCTGGCCTGGGAAGATGAGCACGATTGTTTGCTGAAAATGCGCGAGTGGATGATCTCATCGGCTATTGCTAATGAAACCGAACTGGAGGCGCTGGAAACCGAAGCCAAAAAATATGTACGTGAATGTCAGCGTGAAGCGGCCGCCGAGCTGGGCGATATCATCAAGGTTGAAGTTGAGGAAACCGCACGCTTAATTGACAACCTGGCCTACACGTTGTCTGCCAATGAGGAGCTCAATAACATCGCTGCCGAACTACGGTCAAGCTATGATGCCGGCCGGAAAGATACTGTTGGTTCTGTACGCAAAGCTCTCCGCCTTACCGTGCACGAAAGCGTTGCTGAAAGACAGGTATTATTGGATTGGCTAAAAGCAGAGACCATCAAAAATAAAGAGCGTTATGATTCTAAATTATTTTCAGAAACACCGCAATCTCCTTTAAATGTGCCTGTTGTACCGGTTACTTATAGCGAAGATGCACGCTTGCTGGATGGTCGCGAGATATTGAATGCTTGTTTTGATGCCAACTTTGAGCGCGATAAAAGCATCGTGGCCTTTGGCGAAGATGTAGGCGCCATAGGCGATGTTAACCAGGGCTTTGCCGGTTTGCAAAGTAAATACGGGGATCTGCGCATTACCGATACCGGCATCCGCGAAACTACCATCATCGGGCAAGGCATGGGGCTTGCTATGAGAGGTTTGCGCCCCATTGCTGAAATCCAATACCTGGATTACCTCATTTACGCTATGACCGTTTTGTGCGATGATATAGCCAGTTTAAGCTATCGCACCAAAGGCGGACAAAAAGCGCCACTAATCATCCGCACGCGCGGCCACAGGCTTGAAGGGATCTGGCATTCAGGATCGCCAATGGGATTGATCGTGAATTCGATGCGTGGTTTCCATATTTGCGTGCCCCGTAACATGACCCAGGCCGCAGGCTTGTATAATACGCTGCTAAGGGGTGATGAACCAGCCATTGTGATCGAAAGTTTGAATGGCTACCGCCTGAAAGAAAAACTTCCTGAAAATGTGGGCGAATTTACCATTCCGTTAGGTAAGGCTGAAATATTGAAAGAAGGGGGAGACATCACTGTTGTGTCCTACGGATCAACCTTGCGTATTGTACAGGAAGCTGCTGTTGAGCTTGATAAAATGGGGATACATATTGAAATTATTGATCCACAAACCCTGTACCCTTTTGATATCGACAATGTTTGCGGTACCTCTTTAAAAAAGACCAGCAAATTATTAGTTATCGACGAAGACGTACCCGGAGCGGCATCAGCCTATATTGTTCAAAAAATAGTGGAAACCGAAAATGGTTACTATTCTCTTGATGCACAACCCAGAACGTTAACCGCTAAGGAACACCGTCCGCCTTATGGTTCTGATGGCGATTATTTTAGCAAACCATCTGTTGATGATGTGATCGAAGCGGTTTACGCCATGATGAACGAAGCTAATCCCGCTAAATATCCAGCGATTTTTTAATTAGCGATTTAGTGAATTAGCGAATTAGTGAGTTGTTGAATTCGCGATTTACCCTCCGCGCGTCATTGCGAGGTACGAAGCAATCCCCGATAAGCAGAGCCGCTCAGTAAGTAGGGGATTGCCACGTTGCGCAATGACGCTTTTTTCACCTCTCCATTCAATTCTGCGCTTAAATCTTTAAGTTTGCTGACATTCTATTCTACATACACATTATGGATTCTACAACATTCACTACTATATCAAACATCATTAAAACGCGCCGTTCTGTAAAGCCGGCTGCTATGAACGGACAAAAAATACCTAACGCGCAGGTAGCTGCCTTGCTGGAACTGGCCGATTGGGCGCCAACTCATGGTTATACAGAACCGTGGCGCTTTATCGTGTATGAAAACCCTGCTGATTTTTGCCGTGAACATGCCGAAATATACAAACAAGGCGTTGGTGTTGAAGATTTTAATGAGCTTACTTATTACAATCTGCAACACCAGGGTGATAAGGTTTCACACGTGATCATTGTAACGATGAAACGTGGCGATCTGCCTAAAATACCACCGTTTGAAGAGATCGCAGCGGTGTCAAGTGCTATCCAAAACATATTGCTTGGAGCAACAGCCCTAAACGCGGCCTCATTCTGGAGTACGGGCGGGGCCATCCTAAAACCCGGCATGAAGGAGTTTTTGCAACTGCGCGAAGAAGATAATGTAATCGGTGTACTATACCTGGGCTACGCCGACCAGTACCCCGAAGGCAGAAGAAACACTCCGCTCGAAGAAAAGATCAATTGGGTTAAGTAAAATATAAGGTAATTTCCATGTCATACGAGCGCAGCGTGGCAATCACCTCGCATATACGATAGATTGTATCCGATGAGATTGCTTCGTGCCTCGCAATGACATGTTGGAGATAAAATAAAGAGGCCTGTCACCCTGAGCTCGTCGAAGGGCGTGTGCAGTGGCCTGCCCACCATGCTTCGACAGGCATGACAGCCTTTTTTGAAGTGTTTGAAAAAAATGGGGTGGATATGTGCGATTCCCCTCTTGAGAGGATGGAGGGGTGTGTTTATCTACAGCTGGTTTAACACACCCCTCCCAATTCTCCTTCCAGACGCGCCCCTCTCAAGAGGGGAGGAAATCCGGTCTCCACACTGCTTATTTTCCCCCTCATACAATATTCCTAACTTTTAGTCGTTTTTCTCCGTATAAATTAAGGCTTAATTGCTTTATCTTAAATTTATTTTCATTTTAGTAAAAAAATATCCTAAAATGATTTTGACTTAAGTAAAAAATTATACATTTGTAATTGGCCGGCTCCTAATCCGGTCAGTTACCGACTTAACCTGTTGCTAATTTAAATTATTGTTTAAAATTAAACTCAACACAAGTATGAGGAAACACTTATGGTGTGTCACATTCGCGGTTCTATTTTTAGCCACAACCATTATCAGCTGGAGATCCGCAGGTGCGAACAAATCAGACGGAAAAGTAAATTCAACTCTAAATGCAAGGGAACTATTTAATCAGTATGTAAATAGTTTATACCAGACGGCCAGCCTGCAGCAAACCGGTTTGGCGTTTAATGTATTTGAAAAAGCGGTTACAGGTTATACCAATTTAAAGCTCTCCCACCAATTACCACAAAACAGTTCTGTATTAACTGTGGTCGATTTTACCAAATCGAGCCGGGAAAAACGTATGTGGATCATTGATCTTTTCAGCAAGCAGCTGTTGCTCAATACCTGGGTGGCCCACGGACAGGGTAGTGGTGACGAAATGGCTACCAATTTTTCTGACAGGAACGACTCGCATCAAAGCAGTTTGGGCTTTTACCTTACCGATAATGTTTACATGGGCAAGCATGGCCGCTCTTTACATTTAGACGGCCTGGATGAGGGCTTTAATGGTAATGCACGCATGCGCGATATCGTGATTCATGGAGCCAGCTATGTTAGCCAGGCTGCTATTAACCGTAAGGGATATGTAGGTCGTAGTTTCGGCTGTCCTGCTGTATCGCCCAGGGTTATTGATAAGGTGATCAATACAATCAAAGGCAAAACGGTATTGTTTATCAATGGTAATGACGAAAGCTACAGCTCCAAATATCTTGACGAAAGCGGTCCGCTGAACTTTATATCGGCAGATTCAACCGCTTTTGATTTAGCAAGACTGTAAAATGAAATCGAGAACAAGGATTTTTGGAACAAAGAGCAAAGACAAAATAGCAAAGGTGTTTTATCTTGAAAAGAAAAATCCTTGTTCCTTGTTCCAAAAATCCTTGTTCTTCAATTACCTCCCATCAACGGTTTTAAATGATCATACAACACAATATCCAGCCCGTAAACATCCTGGCGGTGTTGTAATACCCCGGCATCATCTGCCCAACAGGTAACGTAGGTAATGTATATCGGTGTTTTTTTAGGCAGGCCGATATTGGTAGGTTCGGGGTTATCCTCGCTCATATCTTTGGCAATGATATCATAATCCTCACCCTCACCAAAAAGGTTCTTGGCCAGCCCCTGAGGGTCGCCCAGGCGTACACAGCCATGGCTTACCGCACGCATAGCTTTTCTGAAGGCTGATTTCGCGGGCGTATCATGCAGGTACACACTACTTCTGTTTTTAAACAGGAATTTTATTTTCCCCAATGAATTCTCCTCGCCGGGTCGTTGTTTAAAATCATATTGCAGATTATCAGCGGTTACAGTCGACCAGTCTATTGTCTCCGGATCTTCAATTTTTACTCCGTCCTTGTACACATCAATGTTTTTGTTGGATAGATAATAGGGGTCTTCGGCGGCCTCAATGATGATCTCTTTGGTAGCAATGCTTCGCGGAATATTCCAGGTTGGGTTTACCTCAACACTATGGATTACGCTGTTTAGCTGCGGCGTTTCGCGCGGGAAAGGTTTATCATACCGGTCACTATCCACATAGGAAATCAGGCTAGCATGTGCATCCATATTGCGTCCCTGGCCCACACACACTTTCATGTTTAAAACCGATTTGCCATCTTCTATTACATCCAGTTTAAAATCGGGGATGTTCACAATCACATATTTTTGTTCCGTTGGTTTATTTTTCCAGCGTAAACGTTCCATGTTCACCAAAAAATACCGTTTGGATTCCTCGGCCGAAAGACCATCCATTACAGTACCATTCAGGTAAGCCTTTTGCAGGATCTTGTACTGTGGGTCGGCCGGTTGTATACTGTCGAGGTATGCTTTTAAATCTTTTACCAGCAATACGTTTCTCATGCTGATGCTATCCGGTCGTTTGGTAGCAGTAAAATACCGGGAAAATATTTTCCGGGGATTCACCACCCCATATTGTAGGGCATTGGAGTATTTGATCAGTGAGCTGGCGGTAAGTAATTCAAGCCTTGCAAGTTCATGGTAAGCTTCATTGGTTGACATGATGCCATTTTTGTCATGAAGTTTGGCAACAAGGGTTCGGATAGCTGTAATATGGTAAGGTTTTTTGCTCAACCCGTGCTCGGTTATCTTGTCAAAATAATCGGGCAGTATATCCAGGTCGCCATTAAAAAAATGGTTCATCACCAGAACAGGCTGGTAATCATTTCTTTTGAGAAATGAATCGATCACCGATTCATTGGCGATTTTTGATTTTTGACTTTCGATCTCTTTTTTAAGTGTAGCGGCCAGTGTATCAGGATCAATATCTTCATATATTTTATTCTGGGTAACTTTAAAAAGTTGATCGGCTATGGCTGAATGCTTTTTTTTGCAGCTTTGCAAAGCAAACAGGGATACAAAAAGACCCAGAATTATCAGGTAAACGGGGGACTTTTTTGAGAAGGCAAAAATCATGATAAAAGTATAGTTAATAATTCTTGTGTTAGCAATAGCCATACCACAAAGCAAAATGACAACGATTATTTTTTAAAACCGCTGTTTTATATAAAAACGGCAGAACTCTGGCTCATGCTTACTGGTGTATAAATCATAAGGTGTACCATTTAAGGCTGCCATTTCTATATTTAAATACAAAGATACGGTAAAGGGGGGAAGTTCCGGCGATACGGAGTAAGCTAAATGATCTTTTGGCTGTAACGTTTTGTTGCCGGGTGTAGTCTCAATTTTGGCTACTTCATAGCTGTTCCTTAATACATTTATATCATATGAAAAAATCTATTACCCTGCTCTTTGTCCTGTTGGTTTGTTTAACAAGCAGCGCTTTGGCGCAATTGAAATCGTTAAATATTATCCGCGATACTATTTATTCCAATATACTCAAAGAAAAGCGGGCGATTGAAATTGTACTGCCGGAGGGTTACAGTGATACCGCCGCCATCAAATACGATGTGATCTATATTACCGACGGAGAATGGAATACCCAGATAGTAAGCAATATCGAGCGGTTTTTAGAGATCCAGTTTATACCGGCTAATATTATGGTGAGCCTGCCCAATACCATGCTACAAGGCCAAAACATGCGAGGACGCGATCTTACACCCACCCGGACAGACGGGGACCCGCAATCGGGCGGCGCCACCCGTTATATTGCCTTTATAAAAACCGAGCTGATGCCTTACATTAACAAAAAGTACCGGACTACCGGTATGAATACTTATCATGGTGGCTCCTTAGGTGGATTGTTTGGCATGTATACACTGATGAAGGAACCCCGGCTTTTTCAATCGTACCTGCTCGCCGATCCAAGCTTTTGGTGGGATAAGGATTACCTGCCCAAGCTGGTACGGGATAGCATAGGTAAGATCGACTTAAGGAATACCACTTTGTTAATTACCGGCCGAGAGGGAGAGCCGGCCAAAGAACAGCGGGTAAATGCCATGGATTCGATATTGAAAAAGGCCGCTCCCGCCGGGTTTCATTATAAGCTGATGCTGTATAATGACGAAACCCATAACAGTATGATCTTCCGCACGGTATATGATGGTTTAAAGTTAACCTATCACGGGTACAATAAGCAGGATTTAAATTTTTACCCCGCGGGCGGTATATTACTGAAAGATAAACCTTTTAAGATGCGTTTTCAGGGCGATTTTGTGAAAGAACTTCATTATACTACCGATGGCAGCCAACCTACCATGACATCGCCAAAAATGGAAGGCAATGAGCTTATGCTCCTTAATACTACGCAATTGAATTTGAAAGAGCTTACCTATCGCCCGGGCTACGAACAGCAGGGCAGCGCAAACTTTACCATAGGTAATATTTTGCCCGTCGGCACTCAACTTAAAAACTTTACTCCTGGCGGCTGGAACTATGCTTACTACGAAGGTAACTGGAACACCCTGCCCAACTTTAAAAACTTAAAGCCACTTAAAAAAGGTCGGGCGGGTAAAGATTTTGACCTCAAAAAACTGCCCAAACAGCAAAATTTCGCGTGTGTATTTAACGGACAATTGGAAATAACGCAAACCGACTATTACATTTTTGGGTTACGCGGCGACTGTGAGTCCAGGATGTACATCAATAACCAATTGATACTTACTCAGCAAACGGCAGGTATTAAATCGTACCTGCTGCCTTTACAAAAAGGATTTTACCCCATCAAGGTTGAATACCTAGAGAAGCAAGGCAAACCATCACTCGATATTCTCTACGCCCCCGAAAACGGCAACGGCGGCATCATACCAATGGAACTGCGTTACGGGGATGCGAAATAAGTTCTAAGTCCTGAGTCGGAAGTTCAAAGCCAATGTTGAACTTCAGATTGTCGACTTAAATGCGTATATTTGTTTAACATACCAGCCCGGTTTTCTTTTCAAGAGAAAGCCGGGCTGTTTTAGTTAAAGGAAAAATGGAGCAAAAATTGACCGTTTTTCATGTAGTTATTTCAACATTAGTTATTTAATACTTTTTAAACCTTTCGAAACTCATCAAAAATTTGTTAAAAAGTGTTAAAATGGCGTTAAAGCTTTGTTAAAATGGACAATAATCACGCTTTTTTATCCTGTTTTGCCTAAAAAAGTGTTAAAATTAAAGGTTTAAAAAGTTTTTGGAGGCTTAAAACAAAACCAATTTTCTAAAAACGATGACAGCAAAAAACAAAACCGAAGTTTGGCTCCGTGGGCCTTTGGATGATGTGCCAGCACTCCTTCAACCCGTGGCCCAAGCCCTGCTCCAGGCCAGGGAAGAACTACATGAACTGATGGCCGGTTTCCCGGATCAGCTATTATGGCAAACGGTGGAAGGTATGGCGTCGCCGGGTTTTCATCTACAGCATTTAGCCGGTGTGCTAAACCGGCTTTTTACCTATGCCAGGGGAGAAGCGCTTACCGCAGAACAGCTGGATTATCTGTCATCCGAAGGGAAGGTGGCCGAAAATACAACTACAGCTGATATGGTTAAACTATTTGATAACGAGGTTGATAAAGCCATTGCTCAGTTGATAACAACAGATGAGAAAACACTGAAACAGGAGCGTGGAGTAGGTAGGGCGCAATTGCCATCAACCGTAATTGGGTTATATGTACACGCCGCAGAGCATACCATGAGGCATCTGGGGCAGCTTTTGGTTACGGTTAAAGTATTGAAAAATAATAGTTAATTAGTTTTTTCAATAAGCATAGGCCTGGTGTTTGGTGTAAGCTTTTTCAGCACAAAAAAGCCGGTAGCCGATAACAGACATACCGAACCTAATACCCACCAGAGCATGCTAAAGCCACCATATGCGATGATCTGACTGCCAACTGCGGGAGCAATGATCTGCGCTGCTGACCACGACATACTATACAATGCGGCATATTCGCCACGGTTGTTATTGGTAGTACGGTTTATCCAGTAGGCATTCATAAAAGGCATACTCATGATCTCGCCAAAAGTGATCATCACAACGACTAATATAGCCACCCATGCCGCATGTGGAAGCAAATTCAATAGTGCAAAGCTGATACCGGCCATAATAATACCTGCACTAATATAAGTAAGCGGGTTTCTTTTGCCCTCCAATTTATGGATCAATACCATCTCGATCAGTACGATGAGTATGCCATTTAAAGCCAGCAGAAAGCCTATAAAACGTTCGTTAAAATGCCATTGGATCTTATAAAACACAGGTTGCATAATAAAGAACTGAAAAAAGCAGGTGGCGAACAAAGTACATAATAAGATAAACACCAGGTAAATACCGTCTTTATAGGCTGATGTAGATGCTGCGGCTTTATCAGCCAGCTCTTTAACCGTTTTCCTGATCGTTGCACGTGGCATCAGCTTTAGTAGTAAAAGCGCAGCAAAAATATTAGTACAGCCATCAACCCAAAAAAGTAAACGGTAATTGAATGAAGCCAGGAAACCGCCTAATCCACCGCCAAAGGCCCAACCCAGATTGGTTGCCAGCCTATTAAGTGAGTAGGAGCGGGTCTTGTTATCATCGTTGCTGTAATGCGCTATAGCTGTGGAGTTTGCCGGGCGAAACGATTCGTTACAAACACTGAGTATAAAAGTGCCAATGCTTACACTCAGAAAAGTACGCTGATAACCCAATATCAGGAATAATATGCCGCCAATAAGCAATGCGCCCACCTGGATGTCATAAAAGCCGATCTTATCGGTCAGTCTGCCGCCGATGAACGCGCCGGATATAGCCCCGATACCAAAAAATGCCATCACCCAGCCTGATTGTACTATGGTAAAATGCAGCTGCTGAATGGTGTAAATGCTCATAAACGGCACCACCATAGTTCCACTCCGGTTGATGAACATCACTATGCTCAGGTACCAGCTGTTTTTAGATAGTCCGCTATAAGCTTGTTTGTATAATTGGATGACAGAGGTTAGCATAGGTTTACAAAGATAATTATAAGCAGAAAGCTCAAGGCGAAAAGCCCAAAGCTTTTTGGCTCCGGGCTTTATGGACTATTTAAGTTGCTTTGGGCTTTATGCCTTGAGCTTTCAGCTTAAAATAGAATTCCTGTTCCTGAGCCAGTGATCGGCTAAGACCAATGCGGCCATAGCTTCAACAATAGGTACGGCGCGCGGTACCACACAAGGATCATGGCGACCTTTGCCTGATATTTCGGCCACATTGCCTTCGCTGTCAATAGTTGCCTGGTTCTTCATAATCGTAGCTACCGGTTTAAAAGCTACTTTAAACTCAATAGGCATTCCATTACTGATTCCACCTTGTATGCCACCAGAGAAGTTAGTAATGGTGCTGATATCGCCTAAATGTGATTTTACAAAGATGTCGTTATGCTCTGATCCGCGCATTTCGCTGCCGGCAAAGCCCGAACCAAATTCAAAGCCATGTACGGCGTTGATGCTCAGCATAGCTTTACCTAAATCGGCATGAAGCTTATCAAATACCGGCTCGCCAAGGCCTACAGGGCAGTTTTTTATGTGGCAACTAATTTTACCGCCAACGGTATCGCCGTCTTTACGTACACTGTCAATAAAGGCGATCATTTCTTCGGCGGTTGCCGGATCGGCACAGCGTACAATGTTTTTTTCGCGTTCGTCAATAAATTCCTGTACACTGTCGATACTTACATTAGGCGCATTAATGGTACCTACGCTGCTTACATGGGCCGCTATTTCAATACCCTGGCTTTTTAATAAAAGCTTGGCTAAAGCGCCTGCAGCAACCCGTGCAGCGGTTTCACGGGCGGATGAACGACCACCACCGCGATGATCGCGGATGCCATATTTGGTTTGGTAAGTATAATCGGCATGGGAGGGACGGAATACGTCCACATTATGACTGTAATCTTTAGAGCGCTGATCTTCATTAGGAATCAGCATAGCTATTGGTGTACCGGTGGTTTTACCTTCAAATACACCTGAAAGGATCTTTAAAGTATCGCTCTCTTTACGCTGCGTGGTTATTTTTGACTGACCGGGTTTGCGTTTATCCAGTTCACCCTGAATGTAGTCCAGGTCGACCGGTAATTGCGCTGGGCATCCATCAATAATTACTCCAATAGCTTCACCATGTGATTCGCCAAAGGTGGTTATCCTGAATATTTGCCCGAATGAGTTGCCTGCCATGGTATTAAATATGTGATGTGTTAGATATGAGATTTGAGACGGTTCATCGCAAATCTATTTATTTAAATCGTCATTGCGAGGTACGAAGCAACCCCCAATTAGCAAAGCTGCTCTGTGTGTCGGGGATTGCCACGCTATCGCTCGCAATGACGCGTCGTGGTTACTTTATCCTTCTATTTCTTGAGTTTCAAAACCCAATTTTTCCAGGTCGGTCCAGAAGGCTGGATATGATTTATCAACAACCGGGGCATTTTCAAACTCCAATTCAGGAATGATCAAAGCAAGCGGTGCAAATGCCATAGCCATTCGGTGATCATGATAGGTATTGATAAACATGCGTTCCGGAATAAATTTTCCGCTGCAATCTAACTGATATACTTCGTTATTCTCAATCAGTTTTACGCCCATTTTGGCCAGTTCGGTTTGCAAAGCTAAGATACGGTCAGTTTCCTTTATTTTCAGGGTTTCCAAGCCGGTGAAAGCTGCTTCATGTCCTAAAGCTGCACATACCACAACAATGGTTTGTGCAAGGTCTGGACATTCCTTCAGATCAAATATTTTGTGGCTGAAAGGTTTATGCTCCCTGGTTAGCTGAACACCGCCATCTTTGAACTGCGAAGTGATGCCAAAATTAGCCATGATCTCGGTGATCACACTATCACCTTGTAAGCTGTACGGTGTTAGTCCGGTTAAGAACAATTCCGCCTGATCGGCCAGTGCAGCTATGGCATACCAGTATGACGCCGCGCTCCAATCTGGTTCAACGTGTAATGAAGTGGTAGTAAATTCCTGATTTGCTATTGCAATAACGTTATCCTGCCACTGGTGTTGTATGCCGGCTGTTTCCAGCATGGCAAGCGTCATTTCTACATATGGGCGAGAGGTTAATTCACCTTCAATATGAAGCTCCAAACCAAAAGGCAGCCGCGCAGCGATGAGTAACAGGGCAGTAATGTACTGACTGCTGATGTTACCTTTAATACTGATCTTACTAGTTAGCTGCCCGAAACTGCCTTTTAGTTTTATAGGGGGATAGCCCTCTTTTTCTTCATAATCAATATGGGCACCTAACTCTCTAAGCGCGTCGACCAATATGCCTATTGGTCTTTCCTTCATCCTTTGGCTGCCGGTTAATATGACTTCATTATCCTGTATAGCAAAATAGGCGGTTAAAAAGCGCATAGCTGTACCGGCAGGGCCGATGTCTACAAGTCTTGAGTCTTGAGTCTTGAGTTCTGAGTCTTTTGAATTCTGACTTAAGACTTTAGACTCAAGACTTAGAATTTCAGACTCAGAACTTCTCAATATACCCGCCAGCAATACCGCGTCGGCGGCATCTGATACGTTCTCTACTTTAACCTTACCATTGCTTAAAGCTTCAATCACTAATGCACGGTTACATTCGCTTTTTGATCCGGTAAGATGTACCGTTCCGTTTATTTGCTTATTGCTTTTTTTCAGGATGACGTTTTGCATCAGAATATTCTATTATACGTGGGTAAGTTTTTCTGCTGCTTGTCCGGCCTCATTGGTGTTCATGATCTCGGTTTGTCTGCGGATCGACTCACTGTGTAAAAGCTCTAATAATTTTTCGGTAAATTCAGAACCTAACTTTAACGCTTTTGCATAGTTAGTGCGTTTTTGAACGATCTCATCCCAACGGCCTACCTGTAAAATGGTGATATTGTTGTCCTTTTTGTAGTTACCGATTTTCTCGGCAATTTGCATACGCTCAGCTATTTTCTGAATAACCAGGTCGTCAATTTTATCTATCTGGCTGCGTAATTCAGCAAGTTTGTCATTTAACTCTGCATTGCGGATCTCTGGTTTACGTAAGGCCAGGTGATCAATAATATCAGCTAAGGCAGCAGGGGTAACCTGTTGTTTGGCATCTGTCCAGGCTACGCTTGGATCGATATGCGATTCGATCATTAAACCTTGCATATCAAGATCTAATGCTTTTTGTGAAATGTAACCGATCAGGTCGCGATTTCCAGAAATGTGGCTTGGATCGTTAATGATCGGTAGTTCAGGGGCCAGTGTTTTTAAATTGATGGCGATATCCCACATTGGTTCATTACGGAAAGCTGATTTTTCATAAGATGAAAACCCACGGTGAATAGCAGCCAGTTTAGTGATGCCCGCATTGTTGATACGCTCTAACGCACCTATCCATAAAGAAAGATCGGGGTTTACCGGGTTTTTAACCATTACCGGCACGTCAACACCTTGTAAAGCATCAGCAATTTCCTGTACCGTGAAAGGGTTAACGGTTGAACGGGCACCCACCCATAAAATATCTACACCTGCTTTTAATGCCTCTTCTACGTGTTTAGCCGTTGCCACTTCCACAGCTGTAGGCAATCCGGTTTCTTCTTTAGCGCGTTTCAGCCATTCCAGGCCTATGCTACCAATGCCTTCAAATTCACCCGGACGAGTACGTGGTTTCCAGATACCTGCACGTAATGCAGAGATACGACCGGTTTGAGCCAATAAATGAGCTGTAGCCACTAATTGATCTTCAGTTTCGGCGCTACAAGGGCCTGCTATTACCAATGGTTCTTTTCCGGTTTTGATCCAGGTATGAAGCGGCTGTATGTTTAAATTCAATTTCATCGTTTTGTTATTTGTCCGGCATTTTAGTTTTTTACCGGTGTGTTTTTATATTTTGTTTAAATCTTGTTTATTAATTACGGGGTCTTAGATGTTTCGGCGGATATTGATATACTTTCGTATCCGGTCGTTTTTTTGAGGTTTGGGAGTTGTTAATTCATCATCATGTCTTTCATATTCGCCAAGTATGTTAAAATTATGCGTGTATTTAAGTATTTGTCTTATTGATACATCGTATTGTTTTGGTTCGTCCCATTCAATATCTACGTAAAAGTTATATTCATTACGTTTACCAAGAATAGGCATTGATTGTATTTTGCTCATATTCACACCCTCTTCGGCAAAAATGTTAAGCACTTTGGCCAATGCGCCTACTTTGTTGCTTACCTGAAAGCAAAGTGAGGCTTTATTAGAGTTCTTCTTTTCCACGTTATCATGGTGGGTAAGGATCAGGAAACGGGTAAAGTTCTTTTTGTTTGATTCTATGCGGCGTTCCAGCACATCCAATCCGTAAAGTTTGGCGGCAAGTGAATTTGCAATGGCAACTGTGTCAGTTAACTGTTCTTCTCTGATACGTTTGGCACAAGCAGCGGTATCATTACTTTCTACAATTTTAAGATGTGGGTATTCATCAAAAAAATCAACACACTGGCGTAAAGCAATAGGATGGGAAGTTACATACTTGATATCCTCAAATTTTACACCGGGCAATGCCATTAAATGCAGTTGAATAGGCAAGTAGATTTCGCCTACCACCGGGAAACCATAATCAAGTAATAGGGTATAATTAGGCAATATACTTCCGGCAATGCTATTCTCAATAGCCATCACTACATAATCTGCCTCTCTGTTTTTTAGAGTCTCAAAAGTTTGTTTAAATGTGTTACATTCAATGGTTTGCGTGTTCTCTCCAAAATACCGTAAAGCAGCTTCTTCGTGAAAAGAAGCGCGTATTCCCTGGATTGCAACTCTTGGTCTTTCTATCTTCATAAACCCTTGTTAAAGCAAAAAGTCCCGGCATTTTGTGCCGGGACTTTTTAAGTTCTTTATGTGTGTGTTAAGTACATATTAGTCCCGGCTCTCACTGTTAAAGTAAAAGTAGTAACCGAAGTAATATGCGCTTGTGAATTTCATTTGTTTTTTATTACGCTGTAAATGTACGGTAAAAAATGTTTTTGTCAATAGAAAATTTTATTTTTTGTGAAATAAACAAGCTGAACAAAATTTTATTTGTCTAAAGTTTGTTTTTCGTATTCACGTTGCAGTGCGCGGGCTGTTTGCGAACTACCATCATGGCTCCATCCAGGGGGATTTAACAGGTACCCAATCTTATTCCTAAAACCAGGTGCAAATTTAACATCATGGATGAGGGCTTTCCACTCATGAAAAATAATATTCACGGGGCCCATGTCTTCCGGTTGTTTGGTAAGCCCATATTTAACCGGTTCTGGTAGGTCTTCATCTCTGAAAGTATTGAACATTCTGTCCCAGATGATAAGCATCATGCCCATGTTTTTATCCAGGTACGGAATATTGGAGGCGTGATGCACCCTATGATGCGCCGGTGTTACAAAAAGCCATCCGTACCATTTAGGGAGCGCTACTTTATATTGGGTGTGTACTATATTGCCGTAAAGCTGGGTGATGAGATATGCATATAAAATATCAATGGCATTAAACCCCATCAACGCTAATGGCAAATAAAAAAAGGTACGGTAAAAGGGTTCAAAAACTGTCGACCGGAAACCTGTGGTTAAATTAAAATGCTCGGATGAGTGATGCGTTACGTGCATTGCCCAAAAAAGCCTGCAATAATGCCCGGTGTAATGCAGCACCCAGTACAAAAAGTCCTGTACAACAACCAGTACAAACCAATACAGATAAACGTTGTGTATTTGAAAAAGCCTGAACTGATAAGTAAAACTCAGCATGAAAAAGGTACTGGCTTTAACTAAAAGGTTGGTAACTACCGCGATTGAGGTTAGGTAGATATTATTGAACGTATCGCGTTTTTCATAGTATTTGCGATTTTCCCAGTAGCTTAACCCCATTTCAACAATGGTTAATACCACCAGTAAACCCATCAGCACCAGTGCGGCCCTATTCCGGGGATCTAACTCAGACATTTTACAAATTAATGTAATATATTAAACTTTCACGAAGTTCGGCTTCTGTACAGATATTATCAATATTGCATTGCCCAATTTTAGTAAGCAAAGTGCAATTTATTTTATTATCCTGGTTCTTTTTATCCTTTTGCATGATAGCAAACAGGGTATCAAAATCATTCTCTTTGATCGTATATCTTGGATAAAGGTCACTGAATACACGGGTAATCTCATTCAACTCTTCTAAGCTTAAACCTGTTTTTTTGTGTGCAAGATATGATTCGCAGACCATGCCGATAGCTATAGCTTCACCATGAGATAGTGGATCTTTATCGTTGATCAATGAATTGGTCTCAACCGCATGACCAATAGTATGACCAAAATTTAAAGCTTTCCGGATGCCTTTTTCTGTAGGGTCTTCAATAGTGATCACATTTTTTATCTCCACAGAACGATAAACCAATTGAAGTGCAGGGTTTTTCAGATCGCTTGACTTCAGTTCGTCCCAATAAGCAGCATCAGTTATCAGGCCGTGTTTAAGCATTTCTGCCAGACCCGAAAGTATTTGACGAGGGGGGAGGGTTTTTAAAAAATCGTACTCAATAAATACAGCTTTGGGTTGAGTAAACGTTCCTACGATGTTTTTGATACTATCAATGTCGATACCTGTTTTACCACCAACGGAGGCATCTACCTGTGATAGCAGGGTAGTAGGTACATGTACAAAGTCAATTCCCCTTTTAAAGGTTGAGGCAGCAAAGCCCCCCAGATCGGTTACAACACCACCGCCCAGGTTTATCATTAAACTTTTACGGTCGGCACCAAAATCTATCAGCATTTTCCATACGCCGATGCAAAAATCAATGTCCTTGCTCTCTTCGCCGGCATTTATCTCAATAAGATCATAATCACCAAGCTCATCTAACTTACTTTTTACAAGAGGTAAACAATGAACGCCGGTATTTTCGTCAGTTAAAATAAAGAATTTAGAATAGGCTCCTTTTTTTACAAAGTTAACCAGCTCGTCGATGCTGTGATTAAAATATATAGGATAGTTGTTGCTTTGAATGGTATTCATGATCATATTACCAGGATTTTATTTCCCCTAAATTCAACAACGTCTCCACGTTTAACTTTAAGGCGTTTTCGATAGTCAACCTCTCCATTATATTTCACTTCTCCTTCACTTACAACTATTTGTGCCTCTCCACCTGTTGATACCAGGTTGGCAGCTTTTAGCAGCTGTATCATTGGAATATGGTCGCCTATTAATTTAAATTCTGTCATGGAGCGGCAAAAATAAACTATTCATGGAATATTGAGATATCATTTTATAATTTTGCGGATGCTTTCTAACCAAACGAATAATAAAACTCAACAGGTTAAGCCCTCTTTTGAAAATACAGAAATCGCTTTCCGTCACTCATCCAATGCTGATCTTAACCGGGCTTACTGGTTATTCAAGATAATCAATATTAACTTTTTAGTAAAGATAGGGCCTCCTGTAACAAACTTTGCTATTAAAATAGGATTACCTATCAAAAGTCTGATCAAGGCAACCATATTTAAACACTTTTGCGGTGGTGAAACCATTACTGAGTGTAATAATACCATTAAGAATTTGAATAGTGGTGGAGTTGGTACCATATTAGATTATTCTATAGAAGGAGAGGACGATGAAGCGGTTTTTGACAGCACCCGTGATGAAATCATCCGTACTATAGAACGTGCAACTTCGGACAAGGCTGTACCGCTTACTGTTTTCAAGGTAACCGGTGTTGGCAGGTTTGCGTTGCTGGAGAAATTAGATGCCAAACTTGCTCTTAATGCAGAGGAAGAAAAAGAATGGCAAAGAGTACAAAATAGAGTATTGGCTATATGCGATAAGGCACATGCCAATAACGTACCGGTAATGATAGATGCAGAAGAGAGCTGGATACAGGAAACCATTGATCTTTTAGCCCTGACCATGATGAGCCGCTTTAATACTAAAACGGCGATAGTTTATAATACCTATCAAATGTACAGGCATGATAAGCTGGCATCTATACTAAATGATCATGAAATTGCTGTTAGTGAAGGCTTTATTTTAGGAGCTAAAATTGTGCGTGGTGCCTATATGGAAAAAGAACGTAAACGTGCTGTTGAAAACGGATATCCGTCACCAATTCAGCCGGATAAAAAGGCTACCGATCTGGATTATGATTCTGCGTTGGATTACTGTACCACCCATATCGATAAAATCGCTTTTATAGCAGGTACTCATAATGAAGAGAGTTGCCGTTTGTTGGCCGAGCTTTTGGACGCCAAAGGGATTGATCATAAACATCCTCACGTGTATTTTTCGCAACTATTGGGAATGAGCGATAATCTGAGCTTTAACCTGGCTGATGCTCAGTACAATGTGGCCAAGTACGTTCCTTACGGTCCAATAAAGGCTGTATTGCCCTACTTATTCAGGCGCGCGCAGGAAAACACAGCTATAGCCGGCCAAATGAGCCGTGAGCTAAGTTTGATTGTAAAAGAACGGAAAAGACGGAAGCAATAAATTATTTATAACAACATAAAAAGCCATTTCTTTAAAAGGGAATGGCTTTTTTTATTATCGTTAAATACGGAGTCATCATTGACTCAATTAACAAAAAAGTGGGTTTACATGCTGACTAAATGTCAATTCATATTGACACGTCACAATGAGCGCTTGTCGAATTGAATTAAGGTAATTTATTGGGGTATTCTTCTATTTTTCTTAATAATTAAAGAACAATCATTTAATCAGGGGCTAATATTGCCTGGCTTAATTTTATTGCATTATAAACTAAATTAAATATTATGCAATTAAAACGGTCTTCATTTGTTCTCCTTATCTCATCACTGCTATTGATATCCTGCCAGAAATCATTAGTAAGCCCAATTCCAACAGATCCTGCAACGATCAGTACCAAGGCAAAAACTCAGGCAGTGGTACAAACTTTTGATGAAGATTTTGAGTCCGGATCAAAGACCGGTTATGCAGCAGCCGATGTTGCATTGAATAGCGGCTCCTGGAATCTTGATGACGCTTTGATCGGGACCAGTACTTCTGACCAGAAAAATGGCAGCCGCTCTGTTCGGATCCGTAATATCGGAACATTAAGTATGAACTTTGATGTCAGTACCGGAGCCTCAACTGTCACTATGAATTACGCGGTTTATGGTACCGACGGATCTTCGGCATTTCAGTTATGGGTTTCATCAAACGGAGGAAGCAGTTATACACAGGTAGGTTCTATCGAGATAACCGCATCAAGCACCACGTTAAACACGGCTACTTTTAATGTTAACCAATCCGGTTCTTTACGTTTTCAACTGAGAAAGACTTCTGGTGGTACTAACCGAATTAACATTGATGATTTTACCATCAACAGCTTTGACAGTGGGTCAGGAGGTGGAACCAGTGGAGGATCAGGAAGTTCAACCGCTGATAATACCAACTTATTGTTAGGTAATCCAAGTGCTGCCACGAGCAGTACTGCTAATGCGGATAATTACCTGATCGATCAGACTTATTATACCGAGAGTTACAATCGTGATAAAGGTGTACCCAATTGGGTAAGCTGGTACGTAGGTAGTACATCATTAGGTTCTATTGACCGCTCTGATGACTTTAGGGCAGATACCAATTTACCTGCCGGCTGGTATGAAGTATCCAATACCAGCTATTCGGGTTCGGGTTTTGACAGGGGACATAACTGCCCGAGCGCCGACAGGACTTCTACCACGGCGGCTAATCAAGCCACTTTTTTAATGGATAATATGATTCCACAGGCCCCCAATAATAACGAGCATACCTGGGCCAACCTGGAAGCTTATGGCCGGTCTTTAGTAACCGCAGGCAATGAGATCTATGTAGTGATGGGGAGTTATGGTTCAGGCGGTACTGGCTCCAGTGGCTCTGCTACCACGGTTGATGGTGGACATGTAGTTGTGCCATCCAATATCTGGAAAGTGATTGTGGTTCTCCCCAATGGAAATAACGATTTGAGTCGTATTACCACTGATACCCGGGTGATAGCCGTAAATACACCTAATATCAACACCCTCAGCACAGACTGGACTCAGTATATCACTACAGTAAAAGATATCGAGAACGCTACAGGCTATACCATGTTTTCCAATTTGCCCGCTAGTATACGTACCGCACTGGAAACAAAGCGGGACGCTGGTACGGCCAACTAATCATCTAAATTAAGCAGAAATAATATCTGGTTAATGCAGGTGCTGCCATATGATATCAAAAACATCAGTCGCATTGATGTTTTTGATATCATTACTATTATCTGTAATAATGATAGGTTTATAAGCATCAGGAATACCAATCCGGCCATGTGATCCTTTTATTAAGGTGGCATCAAGTGGTATAACGTCCATCACATACCTCAGGCCTGCTTTTTTTCTTAAAAGTTTGTATCCTGCTCTTAGTTTGGAGGTCATAAACATCTCTACCGGATCATAGCCGGGTTTTTTGTGAATGTCAACCACTCGTGCGTAGTCGGGCGCCTTGGCATCATCAACCCAGAAATAGTAGGTAAACCAACTTTTTTCGGCCGCCATCAGTACCAGATCGCCTGAGCGTTCATGGTTGATATGATGTTTAGTCTGTTCCGTTTTATCAAGGACCAATTCTACACCAGGTATGCCTTCCAGTAAGGCTTTTACCTTTTCGATTACCGTTTTATCATTGATATAGATGTGGGCTATCTGATGATCGGCCACGGCAAATGCTTTGGATGCACCGGCATCCAACAGCTCCAGTCCACACTCTGTTCTGATTTGTAAAAGACCATGTTCTCTTAATATGCGATTGAGGTGAATAGGGTTATCTACCGGGGCAATACCATATTCCGAAAGCAGGATAATACGCGCTCCTTTGTTTTGATAAAAGGTTACCAGCTGTTCAACCACCCCGTCAATCTCTTGCAGTTCTTTATCAATTTTAGCCAGATCGGGCCCAAATTTCTGAAGGCAATAATCAAGGTGAGGGAGATAGATCAAAGTAAGCGTAGGATTGTGCAATTCTTCATTCTCCATGGCTGCGTCCGCTATCCATTGGGTTGATTTAATATTGGCGCCAGGCCCCCAAAATTGGAATAGAGGGAATTGCCCAAGTTTATTTTGTAAATGATCACGTAATTCAGCCGGATGCGAGTAGCAATCGGGTAATTTACGCCCGTCTGCCAAATAATTAGGACGCGGGGTTACCGAATAATCTGCCGATGAATACATATTATACCACCAGAACATATTGGCACAGGTGAAGGATGGATCTTCCTTTTTGGCTTTATCCCATATTTTTTCGCCCTGAACGAGTTTGTTTGACTGTTTCCAGAATTTTACCTCGCTGTCGGCATGATCATACCAACCATTCCCCACAATGCCTGTGTCCGATGGAAATTTACCAGTTAAATAGGTTGATTGTACCGCGGTAGTAACCGCTGGTAACAATGGTTCAATAGTCCTTAGCTGTTTTTGGGCGATATATTTTTGAAGAAATGGCGTATGTTGTCCTATCACCGAAGATGATAATCCTACAATATCAATTACTACTGTTTTATTCATGATGATAATTTTGTTTTAACCCAGGCCAATTCCCTAATAATTGATTCGTTTAAGGGTATTTTTAACGAGGAAGGCAAAACCTCCCACGTATAAGTCTCTACTTCCAGATGGTGGGTGAAAGGTTTGTTCTTTTGGAGTGAAAGCACTTCTGTAATATCGGTTTGTGTGGATTTGACTATACCCATGTCTTCCTCAAAGATCGGGACATGAAAATGTGCACGCCACTCCGTAACATCCGGATTTTGTCCATCTGCTAATGCTTCTGAAAGATCCGGATAACGTATCAGCGAACCATCATTACGTTTGGCAATAACCTGATGAAGATAGGTAGGTTCATCAAATTTCGAAAGTTCGTCAAGTACTTTTGATCTTTCGGCCGGTGATGCCGGAAGCTGAGTTTTTAACGCGGCACTAATTTGAATTTTGCCAATTTGAATACCTTTTGCCCTGAGCTGCTCAATTATAGCTGTATGCGGCTCATAACCAATAGCAAAGTGGCAAACATCATAACATAAACAAACGTGCTTTTTCAACAGTGCCTCTGCTTCATCCAGGGTTATATGTAATTTTTCCGAACAATAGATTTTTCCTTTAGTAAGCAGATCGTTTTCAAACCAGCTGATAAATTCCGGTCCTGATTCCAGAAAACCATCCGGTTCTGGTTCAATATCCAGGTGTAACAAAGTACCTGTAGACTCCAGTATGTGATGTAGCGCTTCGGCCACTGACAAGATATTTTGTGTAGCGACGTTTTTAGCATGCTCACTTTCTTCAGCAGTTGTAAACCAGGGTTTATAACTTAAGGGAGAAGTTGAAATCCCGCCATCCATCCCCTCTGGTAATAATTGCGCCAGTATATTAAAGAGCCGGGTGGTATAAGCAACGCGTTCATCAGTAGTCCAATCGGGCGCGTGTACCTGGTCTTTAACCCGGGTGTGATGAAAACCTCCATAAGGAAAGCCATTCATGGTGAAAACGTACCCACCGACCGCTTGTAACCATTGTTTAAATTCCGGGAGATGATCATCCTGCAATATTTCTATACTGGCTTGGTTTGAAAGGCGGAGGCCTATTCCCATAGATTCATGAGGCGATAGGTCTTTTTTAATCACCGGGAAACTTTCTTTTAAAACGGCAAAATGAGCAGCCCAGCTTTCACCGGCATAAATATTTGTACAGAAAGTTAAATGACCTGAATTTAATTTCATAAGATAGAAGATGAAAGGTTGTGGGTTGCCTGCTGGTTGAGCTCCTGTAAAATTTCACCTGCTTTTTTAACTATTCCCGCATCAATTTCATGAACCTCTTCGCCTTTGCCTATGGCTATTAGCAGGGTGATTGTTAATTGCCCGCCTAAATGTTCGCGAAACTCTTGTAAACCCAGTAATATAGGGCTATCATCCTGTTCAACCTGCAATAAGGGATGTGTTAGTTCAAACCCCAGTTTTTGGATCAGGTTCAATACCCTTTGTGACTCATCGGTTGGTAAACGGCCTGATAAATTCGAGTATACGGTATCTAAAGCGATTCCCATGGCAACAGCCTCACCATGCCTGATCTCAAAATTGGTGAGATATTCTAACTTGTGCGCACTCCAATGACCAAAATCAAGTGGGCGGGAAGAGCCGCTTTCAAAAGGATCAGTACCGCGGATATGTTCCAGGTGTAATTGGGCGCATTTCCATATCTGATAGTTCATAGCAACCCTGTCACGCTGTGCTAATAAGGCAGCGTTTTCTTCCAGCCATATAAAAAAGCTTTGGTCTTTGATCAGGGCAACTTTTATGGCTTCTGCTATGCCTGAACGCCAGTCACGGTCTGATAGTGAGCTCAAAAACAATTCGTCATTAAAAACTGCGAGAGGAGGGGAGAATGTACCCAGGAAGTTTTTCTTATTAAAATAATTAACGCCGTTTTTAACGCCTATGCCGGAGTCATTCTGCGATAGAACGGTAGTAGGTATCCGGATATGTTTAACGCCCCGGTGGCTAATGGTAGCAGCATAGCCAACCATGTCCAATACAGCGCCTCCGCCTATGGCCGCCACAAAAGAATGCCGGTCTATCCCGTGAGTATTGATAGCTTCCAAAACCTGGTCCAAATACCGGGTATCGTTTTTTACTGTTTCACCACCTGGAATAATCAATATATCCTGTATTAACTGCGTTTGATTATGCTGAATAAAATAATCTTTTATTTGACCAACCAAAGCAGGATGAGTATTGGCCACACCATCGTCAATCACAAAAAGAATTTTTTTTACAGAAACGGAAGGGTTGGCACCAATTAAAAAATCATTGATGAGTTTATTGGTAACATCAAAAAGTGCTGATGTGAAAAAAGCATCATAACTAAACTTTACAGTAAATGATTGGTGTAGCGTATCCATATAATATGGGTATTGAAGTTTATTATTGAGCATAATGAAATCAGGTAACAGCAAAAATTTTGGACAACCATATAGATACCGGCAATAAGGCGGCGATACCTAAAGCCGGGTAAATAGAGCTGAAGGTAACTGCCCAGGCCGCATCCATCAAAATTAATGATATAACTCCCGCTTTAACTGCAGCGCCGATATTTTTGCCGATCGGTTGTTGTATAGCCTTAGTCAATGGCTTAAATATCATCCATGCAAATGGCAACAGAAAAATAAGCGACCATAACCATTGCTGGTTGATAAAGGAAAAATATAGAATGGAACCTATAACTATGGCGTATAGGCCGGCTGCTATATATAGGTTTTTTTGATTGCCGCCATGTACTTCACCCCGGCTTGTCATGGTGATAGAAAATATGTAAATAACCGGTATGCAGGCAAGCCAATAATGGGTATAGAGCATGGCTGGGATTATACTAATACCCAGTAATAGATTCAAGCCCCGGCAGATTCCCATGTTTAAGGGGCCAAAAAAGGAGTGATGCTTACCCGCTTTATTGTACAATAAAGCGAAAAACGCGATTGCTAAAGCAAATAATCCCGATGTTAGGCTATGCAAAGCTGCCAGGATCACGCCTGTTAAAAGCAATATTGCGCCCAATAGCGATGCTTCGGTTAAGGTAACTAATCCACTTGGTATAGCACGTTCAGGACGCTCCACGCGATCTAAATCGGCATCAAAAACATCGTTAAAAACTATCCCGCCGCCGTATAAACAAGCTGTTGAACAACATAATAATATTATGGAAAGCCAATGGCCTGTAACGGCGGCTGTAAACACACCGGCAATGGCAATACCTGCTAATACATCGGCCACGGAGGTAACGATATTAGCAGGCCTCATCATTCGTAAATAAATGAATAACTTTTTCACTATGACTTTAGCTGATAATAATGGAAGATTTATCAATACGCGGTTGCTGCCCCCCACGTAAAATCGTATTGCCCTCAAATTTCTCGGTTTGATCGATGTTCTTTGGAGTCGCGAAATCGGCTTCATCAATCTGGCCGCTTTGTGCAAATGCCGTTATGGCATTGCGATAAGTTATCAACTCAATGTCCGCATCGTTCAAGCCGCGAATTTTCATCAATGCGGCAGTTTTAGGAACCGCCAGTGGGTCACTGATACCCCAATCGGCAGCTGAGTTGATCATGATACGCTCGGGTCCATATTGTGCAGCAATGTCAACCATACGTTCATTACCCATTTTTGTGAATGGATAGATAGTAAAAGCAGCCCAAAAACCCCTGTCAAGCACTTCTTTAACGGTTTCCTCATTGTTATGATCAACAATCACTTTATATGGATCAAGACCATGCTCCAAAGCAATATCCATACTGCGTTGGGTACCTCTTTTTTTATCGCGATGCGGAGTATGAATTTGCACGGGCAAACCGGCTTCTTTGGCCAGCTCCAATTGCAGGCGGTAATATTTCTCTTCAGCGACTGTTTTGTCATCAAAACCTATTTCGCCGATACCAACCACGCCATCTTTGTAAACAAACAAAGGTAAAAGCTCCATCACCTGTTCGGCTAAAGGTTCGTTATTGGCTTCGCGTGAATTCAATCCAATTGTACAGTAATGCTTTATACCAAACTGAGATGAACGAAACCTCTCCCAACCAATGAGGCTGCTATAATAATCTCTAAAGCTATCCAAACCAGTACGTGGCTGACCCAGCCAAAACGCAGGTTCAATAAGCGCCACAACACCGGCATCGGCCATGGCCTGGTAGTCATCTGTAGTACGGGAGGTCATGTGAACATGGGGATCAAAAAACTTCATCCCTTTTATTGAACTTAAATCAAATGCTTCAAGAGTTTTTCTTTCCTCCTTATCTTTTTCTATCGAATGGCTGCAACACATAATTATATTTTTAATTTATAGATACCTTATCCCAATTTAATGCTTTATCACTTACTATCGACTTTAATTCAGGAATATTACTTAACCATTGCTTTGCAGGCTCAAAGCCGGATTCTGAAATAGCCAGCGCTATCGCTTCTTTTTCGGCCATATCATCATGAGTAAGACCAATTTTGATGTCTTCAAAAATTTTATTATCAATAAATCCTGCCACCAATCTCCATAATGTAGGGTTTACCTTACGGCCGGCCGCCCATCGTTCCCGGGCATAATCACTAAGTATTTGTGCCAGCTCTTTGTTAGCCCTTTCATCCAGACCAATTATTAGCGGTACACTTTTTTCGGTAAAAAAAGCTTTTAATATCAGTTGATTCCAGGCTGCCTGATCCAGGTATACCGATGGATACGGATTGTTATACATAATGGCCTCTAAAACGGAGCCAATATTACTTCGGATACCTTCGGCGCATCTTTTTATCCATATCTCAGGGTAAGCCAAAAAAGGTAACGCGGAATATAATGCCACCGATTCATTCATTTCTGCTGATAAAAACAAACTATCAATGGTTTGATAATATTTGTCCTTATCTGTAGTGTCCCATTGCAAAAGCAACCATACCCGGCATAGCCTGTCAATAGTCCAGTTTTTGAATGGATCTATAGTTACGTCTACAGCTGATTTTCCTGTTTTTCGCGGAATGATCATAAACGCTGTATTGAGCGCGGAATAATCATTTGGCAGCTTCTTGAACTGTTGAAGCCACATCCAGGTATCGGGCGAAACATTATCTTTAATAATACCTGCCATAGTGGCTTCCATCTTTGTTATATCATAAATAGACATAAAAAATCAAATCATGAGGTGAGTAATGAAGTATTACGGATATGCATGAAATACTCACGTGGCAAAATAATTGATCAGCAATGCAGCTGAAATGATCAATAAACCAAAAAATTCGCGCGTTTGCTCGATGTAAGGTTTGGTGGCCTGCATGCTTTCAACCAGGCTTGGCTTCTTATATTTTGTAATCCAGTCACGTACACCATCCTTAGCAAAAAACAGGATTATCGCATAAATTAAATAAAAAGCCACCAATAGAAGCCATATGGCATGATAATATTTACCAAAGACAACCAGTCCGCAGCTAATAGAAGCACTCAGATAGATCGGCACCCAAAGCCATGGATCAACATCATTTAAATTGAGGTAGGCAAATACCAAAAATGATAAACAAAAAATAATGTTTAGGATAATTAGGATCATAAAATTTTGAATTAATTATGGTATGCAATTACGATCTGATAACCATATATCCAAAACGTTATGATATCTGGTTTGTTATCGATTGCGGTGGCTAATATGAGGGTAAAAATTCTTAAAAGAAAATTTCAATTTTTTTACTTGCAATCATGAGTGATTTTGCCTGAGTTTAAGGTGGAAAATATAACTGCGGATGCTTTTTCAAAACATAAGAGGGCCTTTACATATATAAAGGCCCTCTTATGTTTTGATCAATGTTTTATTGCAGATTCCAGAGCGTGAGCTCACTGATATTGCTATAGTTTTCGCCGCTTGTATTGGTTTTAACCCTTATCCGGATGTAACGTACCGGCGGCGGGTTACCGATGAAATCAAACTTCATGGCTTGTTTACCATCATCGGTACGTACGCACTCTTTGAGCAGTGTCCATCCTTTGGCTTTCATTTCAGCCGTCCATCCCGGATCTGTACCCGGTAAGGTTGTAGCAGCGTTGCTGATGTCGGCTATACCCCATACTTCAAAATCAAGAGGATTATGTGACTGATCGCGACCGGTTTCCTCAATACGCGCCAGGTAATTATATACCGCGCCCAGGTCAAATGTAAAATGATGCGGCAACTTCGATTCATTGGAGTGGAAAATATTAGGGTATGATTGAGGACCTACACTGCCATCCCATAGTTTTTCAAAACTTGTCCCAAAGTCGGCATGTACATCATTTGGCAGCGATATGGATTTGAATAGCGACTTATTGCATTGCACATACTGCAGCACGATATCCGGAAAATCATCAAACCTATTCACCACAAACGTATCGATAGCGGCGCGTTCCGGAATATAATATGACTGGTATTGAATTTTGGTACCCTGTTTATAGTTGGGCAGCGTAATAGAGCTACTATCGGGTAAAAGGGTTTTCTCAATTGTGGCATTCGAACTATCGGTATACCTGATCACCGTTTTAATATTGATAGTATCCGGTGTAGTAAAATTCAGGGTAACCGATCCGTTTGGGTTGTTTCTATACGGGTTTGCTCCACTGTAGGCCCTGTTGAGTAAGGTGCCGGCATAAACAGGACCGTAAACCTTTATATTATTTACCTCAAAAGGAATTGATTTATTGCCTTTTGCATCAAAAGAGTATATGGTGAACGTGTAAACAAACTCCTTGAGCCCTGTAATAGTGGTTCTTACACTATCTGTTTTAGTAGAAATTTTAACTATTTGAGAGTCGGCTTTGTTATTCCAGTATATTACATATTTAACTATACTCGGATCTGAGCTTGATTTCCATTTAAGGCCTATCCGCAGATTGCCGGGCTGAGTAACTACTGCCTTTACCGCACCGGTATAAATAACTTCCTGATTGCCCAGCAAATTTTTAAAGTCTGTTTGTGTTTTATTACAACCGTACATTGTGATTAATAACATACAGCCAAACAGCATATATAGAAGATTTTTCATGTTCTTATTTTAATAAGTAATTAATTCATTCCTGTTTTTATAAACCGGAGCATTATTCCGGTTTACCATAAAATGATACTTCAATTATATGTGCAAGGGTACCACCCGACCATGTTTTTGCTATAGAGATACGTAAGTATTTAACCGAAGGTGCATTAAATGGGATATTGAACTCTGCGCCCTGATTAAAGAAATCTTTATCGCTTTGGTTAATAGCTGTTGGCGGCAAACCTGACGGCGGTGTCGGCCAGTGATAATTACCCAGATTTGTCCAGTCGCCTATAACTGTTCCTTCAGGAGCAGTAATTGGTAATGCAGCGTCGGCGGGTAACGTTTTATTAGATCCCCAAATACTAAAATCACGTGGATTACCATGCCCGTATTCAAAACCTTTGCGCCCCCACATTTTAAAGCGACTTAATTTATAAGTTTTACCCACACTAAAAGTACATGTAAAAGGAGGCGTTGAATTTGAATTGGTATGCCATCCCGGGTCATCTGTGCTACCATCCCATAATTTGTTTACTGTCCAGCCTCCGCCCTCATAAAGCTCATCATCACTTGGCAGAGTATAGGTTGCAAATTGGCTTTTATCCAGTAACTCTTCATATAAGGGAGTCAAATTCTTTTTCAAAGTATCTGAAATATTTCCCCATTCATCGGTTATATACACTCCAAAATCCCTTGAAGTTGATTTAAAGCCCCTTATAGAAAAATCAATGGTATCACCTTTAGTAAAATGCTGCTCCTCTACTTCCATTGACTTTGTTACATCATTAAAAGCGGTAACAATTACACCAATATCTCTTTTCAGGGGATTCAATGCTTTTACATTAACACCACCAAAATCGGCCGATATAGCCGCGCTCGGCCTCACCAATTGATAAACAGGAGTTTTAGGGCGTACGGTAACGGTAACCGGATCGGACATTACTTCGGCCTTGCTAACCGCGTACAGGGTAACCTGGTAATCCTTTGATTCAGCAAAACCGTTCACTTCCACAGTATCTTTATAGTATGATGATTTGGTTTCTCTGGCAACCTTATCTCTTATGCTATATTTGGCTAATACATACAGCAGATTATCTGAACTGGGAAGCGTATATGTGATGTATGAGCCCCCATTAAAATTATCCACTTTAATATTGGTAACTACCCCGGGTTTGGTTTTATCTGTCGAGATCGGGCTTGTACTAAAACCATCATTCCGTTTGCAGGAAATTATACCTATCAATAACAAACCCAGAAAGAGCTGCAATGAATATTTATTTATATTTTTCATAATTTTTCAATTATTTCTTAAAATCCTTTAGTTATACAGTTACCAGTTTGGATTTTGAACAAGATTATTATTAATTATCAGGTTATCAGCCCTTATTGGCCATATGTAGTTCCTGTTATTGAAAACTGGCGTTACAATGGTGCGCGCACGATAATAATTCACAAATGATTCTTCAAAAACGTTCCACCCTTGCAGTGGTCTGGTCATTACATCTTGTAATTCCTTCCAGCGGCGCAGATCCCATCCGGCTTGTGCTTCAAAAGCCAGTTCAATCCGTCGTTCCTGGTGTATTATTTGACGTAAACCATCCTTTGTTGTAAACTTGGTTGGGGTTTTCGAATAGTTTGTCCACGCTTCAACAACACCTGGTAAACCGGCCCTGGTTCTAACCTTATCAATGTAGGGTATAGCTTCTGCAGATGATTTTCCCTGCTCATTTAAGATTTCGGCATACAATAAGTACATGCCCGCGAGTCTTATTACCGGCAGGTGAAAATCTTCCCAAGTCATGGTTTTATCATAAACTGTTAAATAGTTAACGAGTTTTTTGGGCCAGTAACCAGTTACATTTAGCCGTATGTTATCTTTAGGCCCCGCAAATGATGACGGACCTTTACCTGCTACATATAAGGCGTTTTCACCATCTCCTAAAACTCCATTACCATACCATACGCCACCATCAAAGGCTAAATCGGCATAAAATCTGGGTTCACGGTTAAAATGCGCCTTTACAGTTTCGTAACCGTTGTGGATATAAAATCTATTGGCATCGTCGCCGGTTTGTTTAGCATATCGATTAGTATAATCCCATGTTTTATCTTCATTAATGGGTACTCCGTTATTAGTATAAAACAATTCCTGCTGGCTTATTGGAGCTGCAATTGTTCCCTGGGCTATTAAATTACCTGCAGCTCCGGCGGTTAACCTTGGCATAAAATATTCCTGATTCCCAAATCCAAAATGTCCGTTTAAGGCCCATATTAGTTCCGGATTTGTTTCCCATTTATCGGTAATGGTAGTTTGCAGGTTTAATACCTTCTTTAATGAATCGGTAAGGCTTGCGGGAATGTTTGCTGTAAGATCGCTTTGCACATGCAGCCTGTTCCCGTTTGCTTCGGCGCTTTTAATGGCATCAAAACATGCGATAGCTGCTCTGTCCCATTTGGTAGCATCATAGGTCCCATTAAAAAGTGCCTGACCATCTTTGTTCCTTAATGATGCCAGGTCGGGGTTTCCATTAAATAGGGGACTTGCTGCAGTTGCCAGCACTTCAGCCTTTACACACAAAGCAATTGTTTTTGTTATCCGGCCCAATTCCTCCGTCTGGTTCTGAATAACCGGAGGCAGGCCAGGTATAGCCTGATCCAGCAATTTAACTATGTAATTTACTACGGAATCTGCGGGTGCTCTTTTTACTTTTGTTTCTTCTGTAGTGGCGGTAATGGGCAGGTTTACGTCAACTATAGGTATAGGGCCATACATCCTAAAGAGGTAGTAATTATAATAAGCTTTCAAAAATTTTGTTTCAGCTATCCATCTTTCCTTTTCGGCCGCGCTCAGATCAATAGGCTTATCAATATTTTCGAGCATGGTATTACATTTTCTGATAGCCACAAACAATGCCTGGCCACTATTCTGTCCATCCCAATAATTAAGGGCAGGATTTTGGGCGCTTTGAGTTCCGCGTATCAGGTTAAAACCTATTGTGTTAACACTATTGTTATCCTGAAGATCATTAGGAAAAAGAGTTTCGCCCGAGGTTACAAAACCTACATTGGATTGTACGTTAGCAAAGTTTTGCAGTGCATTGTAACATCCAAAAAGATAATTTTCGGCCTCGTTACGATTTCTGAAGGCATAATCAATAGTGCCAACATTATCAGGGACAACATCAAGGTACTTTTTACATGATACACCGGTAATTGTCAAGGCTACCATGAATAAATATTTGTAATATGATTTCATATTCTTAAACTATTTGTCAGTTAATAATTACAGGTTAACATTTATACCTATGTTAAATACCTTTTGTATAGGATAGTTAAACCCTCTGCCGCCCAGTTCCGGGTCCCACATTTTAAAGGGGCTCCAGGTAAGCAGATTTAAACCATTAAAGTATATACGGGTCTTTTTTACTCCTAAGCTTTTAGCAATTTTAGCCGGTAGAGTATATCCTAACTCGGCCGATTTAAGCCTCAGAAAACTACCGTCGCGCATCCACCAGGTACTGTTTTGCCTGTTGTTTTCTATTTGAGCGCCGTTAATACCCAATCGAGGGTATAAAGCATATAAATTCTGGTTATCTTCTGACCAATGGTTATCGGCATAAGCCTTCAATAATTGTGTATTACCGTTATAATAATTGTCAGGACTTTGAATAAAAGGGCTTGTACGGGCAGGGTCAATAAAGAAAGAAACCTTTGCCTGTCCCTGGAAAAATGCCGAAAGATCAAAGCCGCGCCAGCCGCCACTTACACCAAAACCATAAACTATTTGAGGGATGCTTGGATCGCCCAGGAATGTTTGATCGGCGCCATCTATTTTGCCATCGCCATTAAGGTCACGATATTTAATATCGCCCCCTTGAGGCGGGAAGCCATTTGTACTAAAAATTTGCGTTGGTGAGTTTCGGGCTTCCTCATCATCAACAAATAGGCGTTCGGCTACATAACCAAAATTGCGATTGAGCGGTTGCCCGGTTAAAAGCCGGTATTTTTCATTGTAACTCGGTTCTTCATACTGAACATACTTGTTCGCGGTGTAAGTAAAATTCGCCCTTGCCGATAAAAAACCATCCTTACCGATACTTCGTTTACCATCGATCTGGATATCAATACCTTTCGACTCTACTTTGCCGATGTTTGCAGCTATGGCTGCTTCCAACCCCATGGTTGAAGGTATGTTGTTCCGGTTTTGCAGTACATCATATTTATTGTTTTTGTAAACTTCGGCAGTTACATTGAAGTTTTTAAGAACGGTAAATTCTACACCCAGGTTAAGTTGTTTAGATTTTTCCCAGGTTACATCATCATTTTCATAGTTATTGATACTAACACCGCCATGGCTATAACTATTATTGGTACCGAAGGAGGCACCGCCACCACCATTCAAATTCACATCAGACAAGTAGAAGAATCTGCGGTTGCTGATCTGGTCATTACCTACTAAACCGTAACTGGCGCGCAGTTTAAAACGGTCAAACACATTATACAGATCTCCCCAGAATTTCTCCTCGGATAGGACCCATGACGCGCCGATAGTTGGGAAAAAACCCAGTCTGTGGTTATCAGAAAACCGCTCAGAACCGTTATAACCAAAGTTAAACTCCAGAAAATATTTACTTTTAAACGCGTAAGTGGCCCGGCCGGCAAGCGTTTGATTACGGTATGGTAATGAATACTGTAATGTATATTGTTGAAGATCAGGGTCTTTGTTGTTGGAGTATACTTGCTGTTGGCGAGTGCCAATTAAAGCGCCGCTTATGGAATGGTTAGTACCAAAGGTTCTACTGTACTCCAATACCCCTTGCAGATAAAGCTGCGTTTGCAGATTATCAGATCCGGTATCGCGGTTATAGTTAAGATATTCCTGGGCCTGTCCGGGCTGGGAATTTATCCATTGTAAGGTATACTGATTTGATGCCTTATCATAATTGCCCACCGTATAATAAAAAGGGTTATAGGCCATACTTGATTCAAAGTAGGCATAACGGTTTGTACTAAAAATGGCGTGAAAATTTAAACCCTGGGTTACAAATTCTAAATTTTGATTTAGCTCCAATTGGGCAAGCAATCTCGATTCGTTGGAGTTTTTATGCCCCCGTAACAGATCGGCATACGGATTACGTGTTTGTGTTGTGTTGGGACTTGTTCCGGGCACATTACCGAAGAGGATATGTTTAACATTCAGATTCGCAGAATCCGGCTCATAATAAGCCGGAAATAGAACCGGACTGGTATGCGTTGCCTCATTATAAAGATCGGTTGAAAAGCCTCCATCAGCACTTTGCGGTCCGTTATATTGGTTAAATGTGCCCGACAGACGAACAACAAGCTCTGTTTTATCACTTACATTGATATTTATATTTGAACGCAGCTGATAATTGGTAAACTTAACGTTGTTGTTATTATTATTCCTGATGTCCGTTCTTAAGATACCGTTATCATTGCTGTATGAACCGGCAACATAATAGCGCGCAGCTCCGCCGCCGCCTTGTATGCTCATGTCTGCGCGCTGGGTATTGGTATGATTCTTAAATAACAAACCAAGCCAGTCTACAGCAGGGTAAACATAAGAATTGCTTCCCGGATCGCCCCTCATAGCAGCTTCTGTATTGGCTATTTTATTAGCTGTAAAAGGACGTTCGGCCAATGGATTACGGGTAATGGTAGCCTCATTATAAAGTTTCATGTAAGTTATAGGATCGGCAAGCTCAATACTTTTTACAGATTGAGATCTGGCGTTTTCGACCCTCACATTAATTTGTGCTTTGCCGACCTTACCTTCTTTTGTTTTAACCAGGATAACACCGTTACCTCCCCGGGCTCCATATAAAGCGGTAGCACTCGCGTCTTTTAATATCGAAAAGCTTTCTATATCATCTACATTTAAACGCGCCAGGTCATTTGCGGTTAACTCCACGTTATCAATCAATATTAAAGGGCTTTGCCTGTAACCAAATGTAGTTACCCCCCTGATAAAGAATTGCGCGTTATCCTGTCCTGGTTGTCCGCTTGGCGTGTAGGCAATAACACCTGCAACCTGTCCCGCCAACGCATTGGTAAGGTTACTTGCCGGTATTTTTAAATTGGCGGGTTTTACCGTAGTAACAGATCCCACTATGGCTTCACGTGTCTGTTTTCTGTTGTAGGCTGTTACAACCACTTCATCTGCAGTTTGCACGTCTTCTTCCAGTGTAATATTAAATGTTTTGGTTTGGGGTGTTACTGTTAGTGTTTGTGATTTAAAGCCTACAAAAGTTAATTTAATTATAGCATTGTCTTTCACATCTAAAATAAATTTACCGTTAACATCCGTTACCGTTCCCAGCTTGGAGTTACCCACAACAGCAACACTCACACCCGGCAGGGGCACACCCTTGCTATCCTTAACAGATCCAGTAATAGTTACATCGGCTATAATTAGAGCCGGTGTAACAGTGGGTTTTGTTACAGTGACCTCTTTAATGATGATGGATTTACCATCAATAATATAAGAGAGCCGGAAAGTTTTAAGGGCTATGTTCAAGACCTCTTCAAGAGAGGTACTTTTAAAGTCAACACTCAGTGTATAGTTCTTTTGAGGCCCTTTAGGCGACCAGAATACATTATACCCGGTTTGCCGGTTAATTTCACTAAAAAGCCGTTTTAGTGTAACGTCGTTTTGTTTGTAAGTTATTTTTTGCGAAAAGACCGATGCGCTAACCTGCATAAATGCAAGCAGGAGTATAAGGCTCGTTAGTTTCATTATTAGAAGGAATTTCTTGGTGTAGCACGAATGCGTACAAATGTTTGTAGTAAAATTTTTGTACATTTGTTTAGGCTGGTTAATGTTAAAATTGTTATCTCCAATAGCATTTTAGTTTAATAAGCTTTAAGGTCAGAGACATCGCGAGTGTCTCTGATCCTGCTTTTAAACTATTTTCTTTTTGTCAGCTTGAATCTTTCATTTTCTTCTCGGTTTAAATTAAATCAGGTTATAATTTGGTTTGTTTATTTTTGGTAATTCTAATGGAGGAGCCCTCAATAATGAACTTGACATCAGTTATTTGCTCTATCTTTTTCAATAAGATGGATATATCGGAAAAGCGGGCGGTAACTCCAACTAATGGTTCCTTTTTAACGCTTTCGTCATCATATATAATTTTTACATCATACCACCTTGCTATTTGCCGCATAACGATTTCCAGATCATCATCAAATCTGAAGAAGCCGTTTTTCCAGTCTATAGCATCACGAGGATCAACTTCTGATACCTTGAGTGTGCCTGTGAGGTCAGCTTCCTGACCAGGTTTTAGCGTCGTATTTTTATCTCCAGCAGTAATTTTAACTGCACCTTCTAATAAAGTAGTTTTGGTATCAAGCTCATCGGGATAGGCATTTACGTTAAAATGAGTGCCCAATACTTCAACCAATTGTTTATCGGTTACTACCCTAAATGGGATGTTTTTGTTATGCGCCACCTCGAAATAGGCTTCGCCGCTTAATTCAACTTTTCTTTCTTTGGCTGAAGTAAAACTTACTGGATATTTTAAGGAAGATGCAGCATTAAGCCACACCCGGGTTCCATCGGGCAAAAGCAACTGATATTGCCCTCCTTTAGGTGTTTCTATGGTATTGTATTGGGATGAGCCATCGGTAGGTGTGGCAGGATTGTCATTATACACTAATTGCCCATCAGTAGTTTTGATCACCTGACTTCCTTCTTGTTGTGCTATCTTACCATTCTTGACATCGGCTAAGAATATTTTTTTTCCATTAGCTAACACCAAAAAAGCCTTGTTACTGCCAGGTTTAATTTGCTGGTTAAGTGTGATGATGGAATTTGTGATTTGCCTGCGTTTGCCAGCAAAAAAAAAGGCGCCAACAGATAAAATCATTAATATGGAAGCTGCAACTGCCCAATTTTTATAGCGGAAGGATCTGGATTTTGGAAAGCCGATCTCACTCAGGAGCCGTGTTAGTATTTCTTCGTGAACACTATCTTCATCCTCCGGAAATTCAGATGCTTCGCTTGAAACTTTATTGTACCAATTAGTTAAAGCTTGCTTCTCTGAAGCAGTGGCCCGGCCTTCCTGGTGCTTTTGTATTAAGTTATAAATGGTTTGGCGGTTCAATTGGTATTGCGCTTTATAATGGTATGTTACATGAAAAACGTTTTACCCTATATCCATTTTAAAATAAATTTTTATTCAAAAGCTACCATTGATTGATTTTAAAAGATAGATCGGTATAGTTGGAAAGATATCAGTATTAATCCACCATATTTCTTAAGACCTCCCCGGATAATCTTAAGGGCACGGGTAAGATTGGCCTCAACACCTTTTTCGGTAATTTGCATCTCAGTTGCGATCTCTGAGTTTTTCATGCCATTTTCACGGCTGTACCTGAAAACCATACGACATTTTTCCGGAAGTTCCTCTACTATGCTGTCGATATACTGTTGTAGAAAACGGGCATCCAGCTTATCTTCTGTATAGGCCATAGTTTCAAAATCCAAATGCTGCTGCACAAGTTCACCGCGGCGTTGTTCTTTATGATAATAATGATAAATACTTAATTTGATGGAGCCTGCAAGAAAGGCCGGTAAATTCCTAATTTCAGCTTGATTACACTTTTCCCACAGTGAAATAAATACATCATGAACAATATCTTTAGCAACCGCGCTGTCTTTACTATGATTCCACGCAATAGCCAGCATTTGCTTCCAGTACCGGTTATAAATTTCGGTAAATGCAGCCTGTTCACCTTTTTTTAAATGAAAGGTAAGTAACTCATCAGTATAATGGCTATAATCCGACATATGGAGAGGGGCCCTAAGCTTGAAGTATCAATAGTAAAATTAATAGTCACAGGATGACGTTACGCAGATCATTCGAATAAGCCACACTCAAAATTTGAAGTAAAATTTTTTCCATATTTTAATTTAAAATAAAACATTATACTATAAACATGCGCAGCATCAATTCTAAATTATATTCTGAATAATTTTTGTTCAGGTAATATATTAAAATTTCAAATCAATAGAAAAGCTATTGATAATGAATAAACTGTTTTTGTTTACAACAGATGAAATTGGTTATAATTGAACAAGTCAGGATAGCTAAGGTAGTAAAATTCAGGAAATCTTAGTCGATTTTTAAAGGGTGGTAATCAATCGGAATGGAATCCCTTTAATACGGGTATATAAACAACCCGGTAAGCTTATTAAAAGGCGATATACGTATAGCGGTAAATAAAGAAAAGGCACAGCAATTAGGCGTAAACTCTTTAGCTGTTGATCAAATTGCAAGATTAGCAGTTACCGGTTTGGATATGGGGACTTATTACAATAATGATAATAAATACGGTTATACCGTTTTACTCACCCGTATAAAGGAAGGTCGCCCAAGTATTGATGCCTTCAGGAATTTATATGTAAATAATGCTCAGGGAAACGCGTTGCCCCTGAAACAGGTAGCAGATCTGCAATTGGAAGCCTCACCGGCCGTTATTAATCATCAGGAAAAAAAACGGGTTGTATCTGTACAAGCCAACGTGCAGAAAAGCTTTTTAGTTAGCCGTGTAATTGATGATGTAACTCAAAAAATGGATAAATTAAAACTCCCTTCTGGCTACAGCTATGAAATGGGCGGTGAAGTAGAATCAAAAAACAATTCTTTTGGTGGTTTTATGAGTATTATCCTGGTTACGGTATTTGTATTTATCGCAGTCCTTGTTTTGTTATTTAAAACATTTAAAAGTACATTGATCATCCTTTCTGTAATACCATTAGGTGTGGTAGGAGCTGCAGTCGCACTTTGGGCTACAGGTAATTCTTTGTCATTTGTAGCTATCATCGGATTAATCGCACTAGCAGGGATCGAAGTGAAGAATACGATCTTGCTGGTAGATTTTACCAACCAGTTAAGACAACAAGGTAAGGGCCTGCAAGATGCTATCCGCGAAGCTGGAGAGGTACGGTTTTTACCAATTGTATTGACATCTTTAACCGCGATAGGTGGGTTGATTCCGATCGCAATCTCTACTAATCCTTTAATATCGCCACTGGCAATAGTGCTTATTGGAGGATTGATAAGTTCCACATTGTTATCTCGAATTGTAACACCGATTGTTTATGAATTGATCCCACCGGCAATAGAAGGCGATAAAGCAAATGAGTAAATCCAAAAGAAATTATAAGGGGACCATAGCCATCGCTATGGTCCCCTTATAATCATTTAACCTAACAAACATTACATCACAGCAAGATTTAGTTAGGGAGTTTTTGTTTTACTTTTGAGTACGGTTACTGCTGAATGAGTCGCGGAACATTTTCCAGCCATTTTTGGTTTTTTTCCAAAGAACTAAGAATTTGCCATCGTCAAATACTTTTCCATGAGCATCAAAAGACTGCCAAAGTCCCTCTTCGGTAACATACTCCCGGCCATCTCCGTAAATATTTTTGGTGATGAACTTACCTCCTTTAAGACCATATTTTTCATACCCATCCTTAAAAAAATTTGCCATTTCAGCATGGCTACATAGGACAGGAGAGTTAGGTGGCAGCAAGCAAGCATCATCTGCATAATGATTAAGAATAGATCCGTCATTTTTTGCAATTGCGATAAAATAGGTAGCATTACTCGCGGCAATTTCTTTTTTAGCTTCCGCTAAAAATGTATTTTCCTTATCAGATTGAGCGTTTACAATAAAATGCCCTAATACCAGGAAGAAAACCAGCAGCGTTTTTTTGCAATTTTCCATATTGATAAATTTTAAGTTGTTTTTAACAAAAGTAAAACCCTGATTACAAGAAAAATTGTAAAAGAACGAACAAATGATATATTTCATAATATCATTATCTTTATTTATGAGAGATCGGGTATTTTTTCCATCAGATATTTTAAAACCTTTTGTAAAGAATTACTGGACATGCCGTCATGATGCGGATGTCATGGAGGTTATGTATCCGAGTGGCTGTATAGAACTCTGTATAGACATTTCCTCTAATGATACTATTAGACACCGTGGAAATAATTCAATGAAAGTGCCTGATTTGGAAGTTTTAGGACATTGGACAATTCCTACCATGGCGGCTCTTAAGAAAGGTAATACGTGTATTATAACACGATTCCAGCCATATGCCAGTTCGCTTTTCTTTCCAAATCCGGCTTCCGATTTTACTAACGAGTCGATTGATCTCTGTAACATTTTCTACAAAGAATCTGATGATTTTTATAATCGCTTAATGGAACAACGCTCTATAGAACACAAAGTAGCAGTTTTGGAAACATTTTTAATTCAGCGGCTGATTAATAATAAAAAAAATAATCGCCAATTGAAATTAGTAGAGCATTTGTGCAGCTACGTTTCTAATACAGATAGTTTTCACATACAAAACTTGTCGGCGTACTATGGTTTTTCTGAACGGTATATTCAGAAACTTTTTATGGATTGGATTGGCATAACTCCCCAAAAGTTTTTTTCTGTACATCGGTTTAATAGAAGCCTTGAGTTATTACGCTCATCCCAGGCATCGCTGACTTCAATAGCTTTTGAATGCGGATATTATGATCAGGCGCACTTTATTAAGGAATTTAAATCATATACCGGTTTAACGCCCTCTCAGGTGAAAAAACTTTAGAATAATTCTGTATTCCATCAGAAAAGCGGGCAGGATTTGGGTACAATGAAAGAATCAGGCAGTACTACGAATTCAAATCCAATAACTGCTAGGATACAGAGGATAAAAAATGGAGACTAAGGTGTGCCACCGCTTTTTTTTAAACCGGATGATCGGGATAGCCTGCTAAATGACAACCTGTAACAAGCTTTATTTCACTGTAAGTTCGGGCATGAGTACCATAGTATTGGCGACTTATTAATTTCAGGGTAGATTATTTATATTTCGGTGATCAGATAAAGGAATTGCCATTTTATCTCGTTAATTGCGAATTTATTTTACTTTTATGCTATCTTAGTGTACCGGCCTGCTAAAGGCCAGGTTCCCAATTTCAAAGATCTCAACTAAATTTTAATGCGTGTAAAAGTTTATATTGTCGTTTCAGTGTTGTTTTTTGCTTACACAAACAATTTTGCGCAAAATCGCCAGTATCAGTTTTCACGACTTAATATAAGCAACGGGCTATCACACAACCAGGTTAATTGCATATTTAAAGATCGCAAAGGCTTCATGTGGTTCGGCACGGCTTCTGGCCTTAACCGTTATGACGGTTATACTTTTAAAGTATTCAAGCACGACGTAAATAATGAAAATTCCATTAGTGAGGATTACATAGTTAATATTGGGGAAGGGCCCGACAAAAAATTATGGATAACAACCCCTGCTGGATATTCTTTTTATGACCCCGAAACGGAGCAGTTTAACAATGATGTATCGTCAGTACTTTATTCTTTCAAGCTTCCGGGGTTTCCGTCCATTAGAAAAATACTTAATAACGGGAAAGGCGACTTTTGGTTTTTGTGCCCTAATTCGGGCCTTTACAGGTATAATGAACTAAAAAGAACTGCCACGCGTTATTATCATCACCATACTTCCAACCCGTCATTATATTCAAATTTTGTTACAGACATCGTGCAGGATACAACCGGCAATATATGGCTTGCTTATAACGACGGCGTAGTAGAGCTATTTGATGTAAAACGCAATGCAATTACGTACCATACCGATATTTTTAAAAAAGCTGCTAATAATAAAGACAGGGACTACTCGATAACTATCGATAGTGAAGGCGATCTCTGGGTGTTTAACCCCAATATGGATTCCGGCATTTATTATTACAGCCGTCGTACCGGACGGTTTCGGTACATCACAAAAGAATCGTCAGAAACACCGCTTACCTCAAACAACATCACTAATATTATTCAGGCCGACGACGGCCTTATATGGATCTCCACTGATCATGGCGGCATAAACTTATTGGATAAAAAAAGCGGAAAAATTACTTACTTATTAAATAGGGAAGATGACGCAAAATCATTGGGACAGAACACTGTTGCGCTTTATAAAGACAATAAAGGCATTATGTGGGCTCGCACGCTTAGAGAGGGGGTAAGTTATTATCATAAAAATATTATCAGGTTCCCGTTGTACAGACACTTCGCCTCAGATTCCCTGAGTCTTAATTTTGAAGATGTTAATAAATTTGCTGAGGATAAAAAAGGTAATTTATGGATTGGGACCAATGGAGGTGGTTTAATTTATTTTGATCGCAAAACAGGCAAGTTTACCCAGTATAAACACGATCCGGGAAACCCCAATAGCCTCAGCAGTGATATTATTGTAAGCTTATGTATCGACCATGACCAGCAACTATGGATTGGTACGTATTTTGGCGGCCTGGATCATTTCGACGGAAGAAAATTTATTCATTACAAACATAATGAAAAGGTGCCCACGAGCATTGCTGATGACCGGGTATGGAATATTCTGGAAGATTCATCGAACCGGTTATGGATAGGCACTTTTGCCGCGGGTTTGCAAATATTTGACAGAAACAAAAAAATATTTTCCCCTCCCTTGAAGCAAACAGATATAAGGTCGTCTTATATATCCACACTCTTTGAGGACACAAAAGGTAATCTCTGGGTAGGAGGATACCTTGGGATAGATAAAATATTAAAAAATGGGCGTAGCGTTATACATTATAATAAAAAGAAGAACGACCCTAACGGTTTGATCAATGATGATATCCATAATATTACGCAGGACAGCCGCGGCCTGATGTGGATAGCGACAAGGGACGGATTGAGCATATTGAACCCCGAAACTAATCGTTTTATCTCGCTGAAGAAAAAGGACGGGTTGCCCGACAACCAGATTTTGAATGTATTGGAAGATAACAGGGGGACCATGTGGCTAAGTACATCAAAAGGACTGGGCCGGGTAACATTGACACCAGGCAATGGCACTTATAAGTTCCAATTTGAAAGCTTTGATGAAACAGATGGCCTGCAAGGCAGAGAGTTCACGGTAAATGCAGCTTTAAAAACCAGTAAAGGGGAATTAGTATTTGGCGGTTCGCACGGCTTCAATATTTTCGACCCACAGAGTATACATCCGAATATAGATGAGCCTAAATTAATTTTCACCGATTTTCAGCTATTCAACAAAAGTATAGCAGCCAATGAAGAAGTTGACGGCCATGTCGTATTATCTAAAGCAATTTCGGCCACACAGGAAATAACGCTGAATCACAGCGAAAATGTATTCACCATTGAATTTGCCGGCTTAAATTTCTTTAACCCCAATAAAATAACGCATCAGTATATGATGGAAGGTTTTGATAAAGGGTGGCTTACTGCAAATAACGCTACCCGGAAAGCAACCTATACCAACCTTGATGGAGGCGATTATACTTTTAAGGTACGGGCTATTAACCAGGAGGGAAAATGGAAACCCAGCTATATAAAATTAAAAATTAAGGTATTGCCCCCGTTCTGGAAATCTACTTTAGCTTATGTTATTTACCTGTTGCTGATAACCGGGATTCTCTTTTTTATACGACGGCGCGGAATACAAAAAATAAGAAGACAATTCATTGCCGAGAAAGAAAAATTTATAGCAGAGAAAGAAAAACAGGAAGCAAAATTGATAATTGAACAGGAGCGGCAGGAGATTAAGCGAATGCAAGATCTTGATCAACTGAAAACTAAATTTTTGACCAACGTAAGTCACGAGTTCAGGACTCCGATTTCGCTGATCATGGCACCGGTTGAAAAAATGCTTACCCAAGCTGATCAGGAACAGAAACAACAGTTGGGCATGATTGGAAAAAACGCCAGGCGATTGTTGAACATGGTAAACCAGTTGCTTGATTTTAGGAAGATGGAAGTTCAGGAGTTGAAACTGCATAACCTGCCCGGAGATATTGTGAAGTTCATCAACGAGATATACCTTTCATTTACTGATATCGCTGAACAAAAAGAGATTAATTTTATTTTTGATACCACGATTGATTCGTTGTTTACTGATTTTGACCATGATAAGATAGAAAGGATATTGTTTAACCTGCTATCAAATGCCTTTAAATTTACACTTCCCGGCGGCCAGGTAAGCGTTTTGCTTAATGTAGATCGCGAAATAGGTGACGCCCCGCTTGAAATTAAGGTGATTGATACCGGTATTGGTATTCCGCATGAAAAACAAGGTAAAATTTTCGAACGTTTTTTTCAACACGATATTCCGGAGTCAATGATTAATCAGGGCAGCGGCATCGGCCTGGCAATTACACATGAGTTTGTGAAGATGCACGGAGGTGAAATAGCTGTTGAGAGTGAGCCTGATCACGGAAGTTGTTTTATCATTAAATTGCCGTTTGTTATCTATAACAATCGGAATATTGACCTGCCATCAGACAATGACATTGATTGCAATAGCGCAAACGAAATTACTCCTAATGAGGGTAAAATTATCGTCAAACAGCCGCTATCAAATAAAAGGCAGGTAGTTCTTTTAGTAGAGGATAACGATGACTTTCGCTTTTACCTGAAAGACAATTTAAAAGATTCATTTTTTTTAATCGAAGCTTCGAACGGGAGGGAAGGCTGGCAAAAGGCGTTATCGCAACACCCTGATATCATTGTAAGTGATATCAGCATGCCTGAAATGACAGGAATTGAATTGTGCAAAAAACTAAAGAATGACAAACGTACCTCGCACATTCCCGTTGTACTGTTAACCGCGTTAACGGGTGACGAAGACCAGATAAAAGGCCTTGAAATTGGCGCGAATGATTACATGACAAAACCATTTAATTTTGAAATATTGCTTTCAAAAATCAAAAATATCTTAACCCTTCGAGACACCTATAAACGCACGTACAAAAAACAGATAGATGTGCAATTGCAGGAAACTCCTTTACAAAATGAAGATGAAAAACTATTAAGGTGTATTGTTGAATATATAGAATTCAATATAACGAACGAAAGCCTTTCGGTAAATGAATTAAGCCGCAAGATGAATATGAGCCGGGTATCGCTTTATAAAAAAGTTTTAATGCTTACGGGAAAGTCGCCTGTTGACTTTATCCGTTCTATAAGACTAAAAAAAGCCGTGTATTTGCTTGAAACCAGCCAAATGACAATCAGTCAGATTGGCTACGAAGTTGGCTTTAATTCGCCCAAATATTTTACAAAAGCATTTAAGGATGAGTATAACATCCCTCCTTCCACCTATGTCAGTTCAATTCGCCAACAGAAACTGGAAGAAAAGAACAGTCAAATTTAGCCAATTATTGCCAGCCCCTTCTTGTCCGCGTTACGACAGCCAATTAGTCCAGATTTGTTGTCACTGAAGTCAAAATTTTGTGAAAAAATAAAAAAATCATGAAGCGGGGTGCTTTTTAACGATTTAAAGTATTGATTTTGAGATTATTGTAAAGTAGTTAACATTTTGGGTTGTATTCATTATCAAATTCGGTATTCCTTTCTTTTTAACAATCATAGTTTCATTCCCCAGAATATAAGTTCAAAGTAATGTGTTTAAAGATGTTGCTTTTAAACAATGTTCCACCAATAACCAATTGGACCAACAGTTAACTTTTTTGAATTAATAAACATGTGTCTGACTGCAACTGAAGTTTTTTAACTGATTGTTCGGGCAGTCGTTTCATGTGAAGAAACTAACAGTAAATAGTTTCCAAAGGTTGTTTTGGGTATTAGGCTATCTGAAAAGATATGATAACAAAATAAATTATGAATGAAATAAAAACCAATTAATTACTAACCAAACCAATGAACCAATTATCAAACCTTAAAATCCTTTTAAAAGATGGATAAAAATTTACAAAGAAGAGTGAAATATCAGATTTCATTATTTATCACGGGCATGTTTCTTTATTTTTCTGCCCATGCGCAAACCGTAAATATTACGGGCAAAATAACAAGCGCCGACGATGGTGCGCCAATACCCGGAGCAAGCATTAAAATTAAAGGGACGGGCCTCGGGTCTATATCCAGTATTGACGGTAGTTATTCTATAGCGGCTGAACCTGGCAAGGTGCTGGTTTTTAACTTTTTAGGCTATTCTCCGCAGGAAATAACTGTTAAGCAAGCTGGCGCAATTAATGTTACCCTCAAATCAACATCCAGCAACTTAGACGAGGTTGTTGTTGTTGGTTTTGCTAAGCGAGCAAGAAAAGACCTTACAGGGGCAATAAGTTCCATCTCGGGTAGCGAATTGCGCAAAACCCAACCCACCACGTTTGATCAGGCCCTGCAGGGTAAAGTTGCAGGTGTAGTGGTCCAGCAGGTATCGGGTCAGCCCGGTGGCGGCGTATCTATCCAGATACGTGGTGTATCTTCAATAAGCGGTTCAAATTCGCCATTGTACGTCATAGATGGTATCATTATTCCACCGGTTGGTGATCCCGGTAGCGGTTCTAATCCATTAAATGCTATCAATCCTGCTGAAATAGAATCGATAGATGTATTGAAAGATGCTTCGGCAACAGCCATATACGGTTCGCAGGCAACCAATGGCGTAGTTGTTATCACTACAAAAAGGGGCAAAGCCGGAGCGCCGCAGATAACTTATGATTTTTATACAGGTTATCAGGAAATACTAAAGCGGATGCCTGTGGTGAATTTGCAGCAGTTTGCTACTATCATTAATGCCCGGGGCATTGTCTGGGGCTTTGATACCAGGCCCCAATTTGTCAACCCTCAATACCTGGGCACAGGTACCGACTGGCAAAAAGAATTATTCCGGAAGGCTCCGATGATGAATCATACGCTTACGGTAAGCGGCGGAGATGCCAGAACGCAGTATTTACTATCAACCTCGTATTTTGACCAGGAAGGGATAGCCCTTGGATCTGATTTTAAAAGATACTCGGTAAGGCTGAATTTAGATAACAAAACCACTAATTGGCTAAAAATAGGGACCAGCCTTCAGTTGGCGCATGTTAATGAAAGTGTAAATTCAACCTCCGGTAATGTAATTGCCACCGCGCTAAGCATTAGCCCTGATGTTGTGGTAAAAAATCCTGATGGTTCCTACGGCGGCGTTACCGACCCCGCCGGTTGGGTAGCGCCTGTTGCCAACCCGGTGGCATTAGCCCAAATTGTAAAAGACCAGAGAAAGAATAATCAGATATTCGGCAATGTGTACGCCGAAATACAGTTTACCAGAGATCTAAACCTGCGAAGCGAACTATCTGGTAATTTCGATTTTAATACGGAAAATAGGTATTCACCAACTTATAGTTTTGGCAAAAGTAGTATCAGCCGTAATTTCGGTTCCTCAAATGCCGGTCAAAATTTTTATATAGCAATACGCAATTTTTTAACTTATAACCATAATTTCAAAAAACTTCATATTGATGCCTTAGCGGGGCATGAATCGCAGGAGAGAACTTTTGAATATCTTTACGGCGCGCGAAGGAATTTTGCTTCAGACAATGTGCAGGCCATTAATGGCGGGGATGCCAGCACGGCCACAAACTCGGGCGATAATTCACAATCAACCCCCACTGGCGGCAATGCACAGGAATCCTGGTTCGGCCGTCTCAATTTTTCCTGGGATGACAGATACCTGATCACCGGGAATGTAAGGAACGATGGTTCTTCAAATTTCCCCACCAATAATCGTTGGGTTACTACCTATTCAGGTGGCTTTGCCTGGAAAATTAATAACGAGGCGTTTTTAAAAGGCGTAAAATCTATAAATGAATTGAAGCTGAGGCTTGGTTATGGGCTAACTAATAATCAAGGCATACCGGGCAATACTTTTGTAACCCAACTCATATCGGTGCCTAACAGTCTGTCAGGTACAGCGCAGTTTCAAAACAATTTGGCAAACGCAGCCGTGAAGTGGGAAAAAACTGATTATTATAATGCCGGGATCGATGGATCGTTCTGGAACGGGCGGTTAGGTTTTTCATTAGACGTTTACGACCGCGAAACACACGGCCTTTTATTACAGGTACCGCTTCCAGAATACTCTGGTACTGTGGCGGGTTGGGGGCCGGGGGCCATGCAAGCGCCTTTTGCCAACGTCGGCTCGCTAAGCAACAAAGGGGTCGACTTCCAAATCAACTCTACCAATATTATTTCTAAAAATTTCAGCTGGAAATCTACTTTTACCATATCGCGAAATAAAAATAAAGTGACCAGTTTAGGTGCTGGTGGAGACATGGCTAACTTAAGCCAAAAATCTTATACAATTAATGATATAATCGAAAAAACAGTGGTGGGCCAACCTATTGGCGAATTTTACGGCTATGTATTTGATGGGATATTTTCAAAGCCAAGTGATTTTCAAAACCATGCCCGGCCTGCTGATCCCAATGGTAACCCTTATCCGGTTTCTTCGGCAGGTGGTGGTATTTGGTACGGCGACCGTATGTTCAAGGATTTGAACGGCGACGGTGTTATCGACTCAAAAGATCAAACCTTTTTGGGCTCCCCAATCCCGAAATTCCAGTATGGTATCAATAATACATTTGACTACAAAAATTTTGACCTGAATATTTTCTTCAGCGGCAGTTATGGCAACAAAGTATTCAATCAAATAGCTATACAGCAAACCGATCCGGGAAATCATGCCACTTTTTTCACATCGGTACTAAATTATGCCAAATTGGCTCTGGTAGATCCCAAAGGCTCTGCAACCGATGTTAACAATGTATATGTAACCAATCCAAACACTACTGTTTTTGGGTTGAGAAATGATAATACCAATACCAATAACCGGCCTAATAGTTTAATGATCGAGGATGGTTCATTCCTGCGGTGCAAAAATATCACCTTAGGTTACCGCTTGCCAGAAAGCCTTTTATCAAAAATAGCTGTGCGGTCTGTTAGGGTATATGTCAATGTATCCAACGCATTTATAATTACAAAATATAAAGGCATGGATCCTGAGATAGGTTCGTGGAACCCGCTTCAGGCAGGTTGGGACAGCGGTTATTACCCACAGCCAAGAGTATTCACTTTTGGTGCAAACATAGCCTTGAAATAATAAAACGATTATCGATTTAAAATATTTGTTTATGAAATCAATTCACAAAATTATCACCATCCTGCTATGTGTTGCCGCAATAGCCGGATGTAAAAAGAGTTTTTTGGACCGTCCGTCCAATTCACAGATCAGTTCTAATAATTTTTACAAAACCACTTCCGAATTACGGCTGGCTACGGCAAGCCTGTACGCCGGTTCGCAGTGGTTTCAATGGAACACACAGGGCTACATACCACTTGGCGACGTATTGGCGGGTACCGCCAGCTTTCCGTATAATGGCGATTTGGTACAGCTTTTTACACGCACTATTACCGCCCAAAATGGCCTTGTGACAAATGGTTGGGTTGGGTTGTATAATGTTATAGCGCAATGTAATACGGTTATCAGTGCCATACAGCAACAGGCATCTTCATCCATTTCGGCAACAGACAAAAATGCTGCCATAGCTGAGGCAAAATTTATTCGTGCCGTGGCTTATTATCACCTGGCGGTGTATTGGGGGGCTGTGCCAATTATTGAAGACAACAGCAAACTGTTAAAAGACCCGCTGCTTCCTCGTAATATTGTTTCGGATGTGTATAAATTTGTTACTAAAGACCTGACTTACGCAACGCAATATCTTCCCAAAACAGATGAAAAAGGCCGGGTAACTACCTGGTCGGCGCAGGGAATGCTGGGCAAAGTATATTTGACGATGGCAGGTTTAGGCAAAAGCGGTTCGCGTGACCAGGCTTTGCTGGATAGTGCCAAAAAATATGCGGGCAATGTGTGTAAAAATAGCGGGCTAAATTTGTTTCCCAGCTATTATGATCTTTTCAAGGTGCAAAACAATGATAGCCCTGAATCATTGTTCGCGCTCCAGTGGGCCGGAGGCGTGGGTTATGGTATTGGCAATGCCCTGCAACAATATTTTGCGCCAGATGGTAAAGTTACTCCTCAACAACAAGGTGGATGGGAGGGCATAGCGCCAAGCTATGATTTATACCAGATGTATTCTGCTAAGGATACGGTAAGGCGTAAAGCCACTATTGTGCTTACCGGAGATTTTTATCCCGAATTGAATGCTGCCGGTGGTGGTTATACGGCAAAAAATACAGGCCTGAAAAAACACATTGTTGGCACCGAAAAAGATAACAACTTGCCAACAATGGATTCTTGGTCATCTCCCGAACATAATGCAATTCTTAGATTGGCCGATGTGTATTTGGTATATGCCGAAGCTATTTTGGGTAACGATGGTACTACAAGTAATGGTGATGCTCTAAAGTATTTCAATGCTGTGCGGGCAAGGGCCGGCGTGGATATTGTGACTGCAATAACCCCAACTTTACTACGCACGGAAAGAAGAGTTGAACTTGCTTTTGAAGGACAATATTGGATAGACCTGGTTAGGTATTCTTATTACGATCCGACTAACGCTGTGAAGTTTCTTAATGATCAGGATCTTAATCACGGTCGGATTTCGTTTACTTATGATCCTAAAACAAAGATAGCCAGAAGGGATACTATTGCTCCGCCAGTTACGCTTCCGGCAACTATCGCTTCATTTACGTTGCCAATTCCCTCATCTGAGTTGACCACCGACCCTAAATTGGCACAGCCGCCGGTACCCTATTATTAATTAAAATATTAAAAATATATTGTTATGAAAAAGAAATCATACTTAAGCTTGTATTTTTTGTCACTTGTCTTTATGATAGTGGCCTTACTGCCGGCTTGCAAAAAGAATGCAGACGGGGGCAGCAGTGCTCCTCCGGTTATCGCAGCTATTAAAAGTTATGTAGCCACACCTAATGATACGGTTTTACACAGCGCCGTGGCAAATGGCCAATGGGTGGTTATAACCGGGCAAAATTTGCAAAATGCAACACAAATTTATTTTGACGGAGTTCCCGCCTCTTTTAATGGTGCTTTATTTGCCCCCGGCAGTGCTGTTGTGCAAATACCTAACATACAGTTTGCAAAAATTGATACTGCTAAGCTATATACTGTGGACTATAGAACAACAGCCGGATCAACAACGTTTTCTTTTAAATTAGGCCCGGCGGCACCTGCTGTTTGGACAATTTCCAATATATATGCCAACCCGGGTGATTCTGTTTATGTTTATGGCGCAAATCTATTTTTTGTTCGAAATTTTTCATATAGGGGTACAGCAATCCCGTCGTTTAAATTAGACACTAACGGGACTTCTATCGGATTTTTGATGCCGGCTGCAACGACCAATGATCGGGTATTGGTAACCACCAAAATCGGTGCAGTGAATTTTAAGCTAATTGCGACCCCGGTCATAGCGGGTATTTCCAATGAAAATGCCAACCCGGGCGATTCAGTTTATATTTATGGTAGCTATCTTAAAGGAGTTCAAAAGCTAACTTTTGCTGGTACGCCAGTTACTTCTTATAGTTCATCAAAAGATGGGAGTTATGTTGGCTTCGTTTTGCCAACGCTAACGCAAAGCGGGCCGGTATCTGTTACTACAGAGTTTGGCACGGGTACTACCGTGTATAATGTGCACGATCTTGTGCATGGTATAATTGCCAATATAGAAAATGATAAGTGGGGTATGATAGGCTGGGATGGTGGAACCCAAAGTACCGGCAACCCTGCTAATGCTCAATCGTGGCTGCCATATAATCCTGATTTTCCCGGAAATACTTCAAATTTTGCTGTGCTAAAAACCAATATTCTGCAGCCGGGAGAAGGCTATGGTGATGGTTGGCCGCCTGATTATCAACTTGCCTTTGATAAGGAGCAATGGATTCCACAAGCTAATTTGGGCGATTCTATTCAGAATTATGCATTAAAATTTGAAATAAGTATTCCGAAAGCATGGAATGGAGGTGCACTTAATATTAAAGTTAACGGCAAAACTACATTTATTTATCGTTGGGAACCATGGAAAAGATCCGGGACTACTGCTACGGTAGCCTACACTACAAAAGGTTGGATGACGCTGACGGTTCCTTTTACGGAGTTCCGTAAAACAGATCTTGATCTGGGCGATGGCAAAGGTGTTGCAATGACACAATTTTCTGATATACTGGATAGTTCAGGAAATGGTACGTGCTTTATATGGTTACATAATTATGGTGGTTTTGCTACCGCAACCGGCTTTTATGGCGCCGTTGATAACTTAAGAGTTGTAAAAATTAAATAAGCTAAGGCCCCGTGGCAGCATATCGCCGTGGGGCTTTTTAACTGATTAAAATTTGAGACTAAATGAGAATAGCCTTAAAAGCACAAAGATCTGGCAGAAGCCCTTAATGCTATTACCTAAAACTATTGTACCAATTTTTTCAAACAAATAATGAACAATTATTAATATTTAAAACTCAAGTAACATGAAAAAAATCATACTATTATTTTTGGCTCTAACAACAGGGATGTTAGCCAAAGCACAGCAAACTCTGTATGCCGAAAATTTTGAATCAAATGTTAAGGCCGTTAGTGATGGCTATATGTATTCATTTGTACCATCTACAAAGGCAGGAAAATGGAATGGTGGAGTCGATTTAAAAACCGCTGGCAATGCCAATATAAATTTGCGTCAAGGGTGGGGTGACGGATTTCTATTGAAAATAGAATCCAAAGGTGCTGCTGTTACCATACCTAATATCAATGTGGCCGGTTTTACAAATTTAAACCTGTCTTATGAATTTGTTGTTGAAGATGCAGGAGATGCTGTAGTACCAAAAATTGAAGCAAGTATTGATGGCGGTGCTTCTTGGGTAACTCTACCTACAGTTGCTAGTGGTGGAAAGTGGTCTAAAGAAACAAAATCGGTTGCTTTGCCTTCAGGGAATTATAAAACAATAAGCCTCAGAATGAATCCTAATACTGTGAATGCCAATGCTATAATGTTTGATAATTTTATAATTACTGGAAAGCAGTAAGCCTGGCGATTGAATCGAACTAATCATGTGACAATTCAATTAAGGTTTATCTAAATTCCATTTGTTAACGAATTTAAAGGAGAAGTTGTAAATTCTGATCAACCATTTTGTGTTTCCATTTTTGATATACTTGGAAGAAAAGTAGAGACAATAAAACTTTAAGCTAATTGTCAATGGGATCTTCATTGAAATCAGGATTGTATATAGTTCAGGTTGATATAAGTAAAAATCAATGTTTGCCGATAAGAGAATGCCATTAATTATGGGCGATTAGGAGTGACCATCAATCTGTTAAAATGGTGCAGAGCTTTGGATAGGCAGATTTAGTTAATATAAACCGTTCCGTTAATACGCCTATTGTGGCTGAAGAAAAAAAACACTGAACAGTATTGTTCAGTGGGGTATTTTAAATAAAGATTAAGACAAAAATGAAAATAAACAGTTTTTTTAAATCCTTAGTATTTCTTACTACGATTATCGCTCTTTTGGCATGCAAAAAGGCGAAAACTCTTGACCCGCAACTAACAGTTAGTGCGTCTACAATAAATTTTACAGGAGATGGTGGAAGCCAGGACATAACCGTTGCAGTTAATGCCGATTGGAGCGTCGACAACCCAGTTTTTTCGTGGTTGCAATTAAGTACAACATCAGGCCAAAGCGGCAACACTGTTATTCATTTAACAACATTATCACAAAATGCTACAACGGCATCCCGCTCTGGTATTTTATTCATAAGTTCTTCCAACGGGCAGGCAAGAAGGGTGATAGTTTCTCAGGCCCCCACCTTATACCCAGGTTATAATACATTCCCTATAGCGCCAGATATGACCGGAATGACCAGTACCGCCGTGCAACTGGCAGCAAAAATGCAGATGGGGCTAAATTTTGGTAATACCATGGAGTCTCCAAACGAAGGTGATTGGCAGAGTAGTAAAATGACCGAATCGTATGTGAAATTTGTAAAAAGTTTAGGTTTCAATGCTGTACGGATTCCCTGTAACTGGGTTTGGAGTCATTTAAGCGATCGGAAAAAGGCAACAATTGACCCGGCCTGGCTTGCGCGGGTGAAAGAAGTGGTTGGATGGTGTGTGGCTAATGATGTGTATGTGATACTTAATGCTCACGGGGATAATGGTTGGCTGGAAAATAATGTCAATGCGTTAAAGAAAGATTCCGTTAATGCGATGCAAAAGGCCATTTGGGAGCAAATTGCTACAACCATGCGTGATTTTGATGAGCACCTTATATTTGCCGGCGCGAATGAACCTGCGGCGGATAATGCCGAGCAGATGGCCATACTCAATGGTTACCACCAGACATTTATTAATGCAGTTCGCTCTACCGGGGGCAGGAACAGTTACCGGGTGCTGGTTGTGCAGGGGCCTCACACCGACCCTAATAAAACTAATGACTTGATGAATACGCTCCCAACAGACAAGATCCCTAACAAGTTGATGGTGGAGGTGCATGACTACACGCCTGCTGCATTTACGATTTTAACGGATGGAGATGCAAGTTGGGGCAAAATGGTTTATTACTGGGGCGCCGGGAATCATTCTACTATTGAGCCGGACCGTAACGCCACCTATGGAGAAGAGGATGCAATCACTTCTGAATTACAAATGATGAAACAGAAGTTTGTTGATAAAGGTATCCCTGTGATGCTGGGTGAATATGCTGTCTGGAGGAGGACTGCCGCCACCAATAGCAATTATCTTCCTAAGGATCTGGATATGCACAACAAGTCTGTGGATTATTGGACAACTTTTGCGACCAAAACGGCTGTTGCGAATGGCCTTCATCCATTCTGGTGGGAGATAGGTTTTATGTTAGATAGATCTAATAATGTGGTAAAGGACCAGCGTATGATGGATGCCATTAAAGCAGGATATAAACAGTAATGGTGGATTAAAAGCTTTTACTGGAACAGCGGTACTGTGAATGGGCTATACAGTACCGTTTTCCGGTGAGCTAACTTTAAAAAATTTAGCTTAACGTATATAATTGATATTGATTGTGAAAAGATAAATTAAACTAAGAAACTGCTTAAAAAAGGTAATTTGAAAAATGTTATGATAGGACTTGGCAGCATTTTAAGGTCTGTAAGATGTGATTTTATGCAATAAGAGCTGCGAAACTTCGCTTATCTGCCTGTCAAAACCATTCACAGCATTCTTAACAAATCAAATTTAAACAGCTCCTAACAAAAATGAACAATATAATAAATATGAAAAAAGGTATATTTTTAGTCTTACTATTCTTGGTCCCATCGCTTTCTTTTTCCTGTAAAAAGAAAGCGATGAAGCCTCAACTCACTGTTTCTTCTTTGCAAGTTGTTTTTGAGGCGAAAGGAAGTAGTTCTGATCTTTCCATTACTACAAATGGTAATTGGACAGCGGCGGTCAACATCTCATCTCCATGGTTCACCATAAGTCAGTCATCGGGAGGCCCGGGAAATGTTACGCTTAAATTAACCGCGAACGCTAACAACACGGGGGCTGGCCGCGAGGCGATTGTGACTATCAACGCTTCGAATGGTGATATAAAGCAAATTCAAGTTTCACAGCCAGATAATGAAGATCTGGAAGCAAAATTCGCAAAAATTTCGCCGAAACTTCTCACCAATAATGGGAATCCTTTATTAGATTTTATGTTTACGGCCGACCCAACAGCTATAGAATACAATGGAAGAATTTATGTGTATGCCACGAATGACCAACAACAGTATGAGAAGGTAGGAAAGGATGGGAAAAATAGTTACGAGTATATCCGTACACTGGTCATGATGTCTTCCGATGATATGGTCAATTGGACTTATCATGGCCTCATAAATACAGCAAAGCTGGCGCCATGGACTTTTACGTCCTGGGCGCCTTCCATTACATCCAGACTGGAAGCAGATGGTAAGACGCACTTCTATTTGTATTACTCCAATAGCGGTGCTGGCTCAGCCGTGCTTACTTCCACCTCTCCCGTTGGCCCCTGGAAAGACCCATTAGGAAAGAACATAGTCGACCATTCTGTTCCCGGTGTAGATGTCGATGTTCCATTCGATCCCGGAGCTATGATTGACGACCAAGGTACAGGCTGGCTGGTTTTTGGAGCCGGAAAGCCTAAAACAAAATATATGCCGGATAATGCCAGAATCGTCAAATTAGGAGTAGATATGATCAGTTTGGCCAGCAGTATTTCTAAAATACCCGCTCCTTATTTTAATGAGGCCAGCGACCTTAATTTTATCAATGGAACCTGGGTTTATAGCTATTGTACGAGTTGGGATGAACGCACTGAATGGCCTTATAGCAATATTGCTAAACCAACCGCATGCAACATATCTTATATGACGAGTAAAACACCATTAGATCCGAATAGTTGGAAGTATCGCGATAATTACTTTAAGAATACCGGCGACGTTAACGTGGGGCCTTTGACAAACAATCACAGTCATTTGTTCAAGTTTAAAGGGAAATATTATCTTGCTTACCATGCCATGTATTTACAGGATTATTTTAACACTAAGGGTGGTTTTCGTAATGTGGGTATCGAAGAAGCACCGGTGGATGAAGGGGGGGGCGTGAATATACCCATGATCAACGCAACTTTTAAAGGTCCGTCACAAACTAATCTATTAAATCCGTTCGTTCTGCAGCAAGCAGAAACCACCGCAGGCACTTCGGGGCACGTCCAGTTCGATACTGTTGGTGTTGTGGGTAATATGGTTGCCAAAGGACAAATAGATAAACAATGTCTCATGGTTCGGGGAGCCGATTTTAGCAAACAGATTCCTGCCAAATTCGAAGCCCGTGTGAAAGGAAAAGGTACAATTGATGTTTATGTAAATAATCTTAAAGGCCCGGCTCTTGTTTCTCTTGTATGTGATGCGAAGGAATGGACTACGCTCTCAAAGCAAATAGGACTGAACATAGATAAAGGAGTAAGGAATATCTATTTTGTATTTAATGGAGAGGGTTTTTTGTTTGATGAATGGAAATTTTATTAGTCCGGTTGCTGGTTTATTGATGCTATTTATAAGCAGATGTTCGATCAAAGGGCTGTTGCTGCCGATTCGGTGAAACCGTTACGCCTTTCTTTTGAGAGCCAGGCAAAGTGCTTGATCAGCGTATGATGGATGCCATTAAAAGCAGGATATAAACAGTAATGTTGGATTAAAGCTTTCACTGGAAGCGGTACTGTGAACAGATAAGACAGTACGTTTCTGGCGAGCTAAACTTTAAAAATACGCTAAGTTTTACGATAAAAGATCAGAAGTAATGAAAATTAAATAAGAGAGAGAGTTTAGTTGTTTATTTATAAGTGAATGCCAGGGGCCTTTACCGAGAGGTTCCGGCATTTTTTTAACTACCACAATTCTGTTTTCAACATCGGAGATCTTAATGCGGACGCTAACTAAAATATGATACAAAAATCTGCAAATTATTTTCAACATCAGGCAATGAACCTTTGCACAAAGTGTAATATTAAAGTAAGCTGAAAGAAATCAACAGTGATCTATTTGAACGCATGACGATTGCCGAGGCAAATGATACCTGGTTAAAAAGGGGATATGGAAAATCAAATTATTTCAAAAGCGCCAGAATTAAATGAAAGTGAAATTAAAGCTTTGATAGAGAATTTTGATACGATTGGTATTTTGCTTAAAGAGCACCCTATTATCTTCAGTAACCCTATCTTAACGTCTGAGTCGAAAAAAATGTGTAACGAGGGCTTGGTTCTTATTAAGAAGTTAACTCAAAAGTGTTTAGAACATTATGGGATGCGTTACCTTTCAAAATAAGATTTCAACTACACGCTACTTAAACATGTGTTAAAACCTAAAGGAATAAATAATTATGAAATATACGATTGCCTGTATAATGGCATTTTTGGTGGCTGGCGGAGTTTCGGCACAAAGCAAAAGTGAGGTGGCGCTTACCACGAAGATCAACAGGATCATCAGGAAAATGATGCTGGAAGAAAAAATAGGGATGCTGCATGGCAACGCTTTGTTTTCTTCAGGGGGCGTACCACGTTTAGGTATCCCGGAGCTCACCTGCGATGACGGGCCATTGGGCGTACGCGAAGAGATAAAACGTTTTGATTGGGCCTCGGCTAACTGGACAACCGATTCTGCCATGTTCCTGCCAAATGGTTCGGCAATAGCCGCCACCTGGAACCCTGTAATGGCCAACCGGTATGGCGTAGTGATAGGGGAGGAAGCCAATGCCCGTAAAAAGATGGTCATGCTTGCACCGGCATTCAATATTTGCAGGATGCCGCTTTGCGGCCGTACCTATGAATATTATTCCGAAGACCCTTATCTGAACAGCCAATTGGCTGTTCAATCTGTCAAAGGAATCCAAAGCCAGCATGTAGCAGCCTGTATAAAACATTTTGCCGCCAATAACCAGGAGCTTAACCGCGACAGCGTAAACACGATAGTTGATGAAAGGGCTTTACGCGAGATCTATCTCCCGGCCTTTAAAGCAGCCGTACAGCAGGGGAATGCTTACACGGTTATGTCGGCCTACAATAAGGTGAATGGTTACTGGTGTTCCGAGAATGATTTTTTATTAAATAAGGTGCTGAAAAATGAATGGGGCTTTAAAGGAGTGGTCATGTCAGACTGGGCCGGGACGCACCATACAGTTGCTGCGGCCAATAACGGGCTTGACATTGAAATGGGATCAAGCGGACCGTATGACCGGTGGTACTTTGCCCAGCCATTGCTTGCCGCTGTAAAAGCGGGCCAGGTTTCTGAAAAAACGATTGACGATAAAGTGCGCAGGATTTTATGGCTCATGTACCATACCTCCATGAGTGCTGATCATCCTAAAGGATCAATAGCTACGCCAGAACATGCGAAAGCCGCTTATGATATCGCATCAGAATCCATCGTTCTGCTAAAAAACGACAATCATTTATTGCCATTAAAAACAAGCGCAATCAAACGCATTGCAGTAATCGGGGATAATGCGGTACGCACATTTGCCCTGGGAGGGTATGGCGCGGGAGTAAAGGCCAAATATGAGGTTACCGCCCTGGAGGGCATAAAATCAAGGTTTGGCAAAACATCCGGTATCAGTTTTGCGCAGGGTTACAGGGCCAATTACCTGGCAAGTAAAACCGACGAACAAAACCGAGGCTATGATAAACCCGATCAGAAGCTGATCGATGAGGCTGCAGCGCTTGCAAAGGCCAGCGATGTGGTTATTTTATGTATCGGCTCAAATCGGGAATATGAGAGTGAAGGCCATGACCGTAAAAGCCTGGAACTGCCTTTTGGCGAGCAGGAATTAGTTAACGCGGTTACAGCCGTTAATCCGAATACCATTATCGTCATGATGGCCGGCGCGCCATATGATCTGAATGAAATCAAAAGATCCAATCATACGGTTGTCTGGTCATGGTTTAACGGATCAGAAGCCGGTAACGCGCTGGCCGATGTACTAAAAGGTGTTATCAATCCGTCGGGTAAGTTGCCGTTTACTTTTCCTGTATCCTTAAAAGATTCTCCCGCTGCTGCCTTAAATACTTATCCAGGTACCGGTGCTACAGCTGATTACAAAGAAGGTGTGCTGGTTGGATATCGCTGGTATGATACCAGGAAAATTGAACCACAGTTTCCCTTTGGATATGGTCTTTCCTATACTGATTTTTCGTTCAGTAAACTTTCCACCGACAAATCAAGCTATAAAAAAGATGAAACCATCCATGCCCGGTTTAGGATCAAAAATACCGGAAGCAGATATGGAGCCGAAGTGGTGCAGTTATATATAAGTGACCCGGTTTGTTCAGTATTGCGCCCTGAAAAAGAACTTAAAGGGTTCGAAAAAGTATTTCTGCAACCCGACGAAACAAAAACGGTAGAACTGGATGTAAAGGTTGCCGACCTGGCTTTTTATGATGAATCAAAAAAAGCGTGGAATGCGGAAGCCGGCGAATATGTTCTTCAATTAGGTAATTCATCACGCAATATTTCAAAAACAGTAAAAATCCTGGTTAAATAAGCTCATTTCAGAAAGCTGTGTGAAGTTTATGGAAAAATCTGTAAACTGGACATACAGGCTATCGGAATGCTGATAAACTCAGAAATAATTTTCAATGGGAATGCCCCGTTGATTTTGTAAAATAAGTGTGAAAAACACAATAAATAATATTAAATTTCACGATGAAAAAGTTATTATCCATTTCAAGCTTGTGCCTGTTTCTATTCACTGCAACAAGTTTAAAAGCGCAAAACCCTAAGCTTACGCTTGATTTAACTAAACCCGGTGCAAATGTAAGTCCGCAACTGTATGGGTTGATGACCGAAGAGATCAACCATTCATACGATGGAGGTTTGTATGCCGAGCTGATCAAAAACCGGATATTTAAGGACAACCCAAATACGCCGGAAGCATGGAGCGTAATCAAGGAAGGTGGCGCTAAGGCCACAATTCAATTAGTTGCCGCAAACCCCGACAATGTACCCATCGATCAGCGGCGCCATGCAATTAATAGCGCGTTAACTACTTGTTTGAGACTATTAGTGGATACAGGCGGCGGTCGGGCCGGTATTGCAAATGAGGGTTATTGGGGCATACCTGTTTTGCCTAATACAACTTATAACGCTTCTTTTTATATTAAGGGCACAGAAAGCAAACCACTCCCCGGCCGCCCATGGGATCCCAAGCCTACAGTTGCTGTTCCGATAATTGCTGATAATACGGCCGGGCCTATCACCGTAAGTATAGAAAGCAATGACGGTAAAACGGTATATGCTTCGGGAACTATTAATCTGGTAAAAAGCACCTTTTGGAAAAAATATGAACTTAAATTAACAACAAGCGCAGATGTTAAACCAACATCTGCCGCCCGTTTTGTTATTTCAACAAACCGTACCGGGGTTTATTATTTTAACCTCGTGTCTTTATTTCCACCAACTTATCATAACCGTCCGAATGGCAACCGGATAGATATAATGAAGCTATTGGCTGATATGAAACCCCGTTTTTTACGTTTTCCCGGCGGTAATTTCCTCGAAGGTCCAAAATTGAACGATGCATTTCCATGGAAAACTACTTTGGGGCCGCTTGAGGGGAGGCCCGGTCATACCGGCTCATGGGGCTACCGCCCTTCTGATGGAATGGGCTTACTTGAATTTTTAGAATGGTGCGAAGACCTGAAAATGGAACCGCTGCTTGCCGTTTATGCTGGCTATTCACTCGACGAGGACCATGTGGACGCAGGTCCGCTTTTAAAGCCATATGTAGATGATGCGCTGGATGAAATTGAATATGTTACGGGCGACGTTCACACGTACTGGGGCGCTAAGCGCGCGGCAGATGGGCACCCGGCGCCTTTTAAACTCAGCTATGTGGAGATTGGTAATGAAGACGGGTTTGACACGTCTGGCAGTTACGATGGACGTTTTGCCCAGTTTTATGATGGCATTAAAGCCAAATATCCAAACCTTCACTGTATTGCAAGCATCGGAGGTAAGGATTGGCTTGGGAGCAGGGGTAAATTAACCATTCGCAAGCCCGAAATTGTAGATGAACATTATTACCGGAATGCCTGGGGGATGGAAGAGGACGCGGCACATTACGATAACTACGACCGCAATGGATATAAAGTGTTTGTAGGTGAATGGGCAACAACGGAAGGCATGCCCACCACCACTTTGAATGCTGCCCTCGGTGATGCCGCGTGGATGACCGGTATGGAACGTAACTCAGACCTCGTTATCCGCTCATGCTACGCGCCTTTATTGGCAAATGTAAATAAGGCTACCGCAACCGCGCCGAAAGCATGGCAATGGGAGTCAAACCTGATAGGTTATGATGCATTGACAAGTTTTGGTTCACCATCGTATTATGTGCAAAAGATGTTTAACAGCTATATCGGCAATAAAGTGGTGCCTATAGCGGGAGCCAATATACCAACCCAAACGCGGCCTGCCACTAAGCAAGACAGCGCGGCGAACAAAATGCCTGAACCTATACCAGCCATGTTTTATGTAGCTACCCGGGACACCAAAACAGGAAAACTGTTTCTTAAAGTAGTAAATGCAACAGGAAAGCCGCAGCAGGTTGATATTGATTTAAAAGGGGCCGGAAATTTATCACCAGAGGGTATCCTGGTAGTAATAAAAGGTGATAAACCCGAAGATACGAACACAATTAGCGATCCGGTAAAAATAGTTCCGGTTACCTCCAAAATAAAAGTGGCCGGCGCTAAATTCACAAGGACTTTCGACCCATACTCAGTAAGCGTGCTTCAAATAAATACATTAACTAAATAATTAAAACCAGGTAAGAATATATCAGGACAAAAAAACAAATGCCAGAATGAGAAATGCGATTTACAGGTTATGGATGACGGCCTTAATTATCACACTTATAGCGCCGTGTTTATACGCGCAAAAAGCCACTAATCCTATTATTTATGCAGATGTACCAGACATATCAATAGAACGTGTAGGCAATAGCTATTATATGAGCAGCACAACGATGCACATGAGTCCCGGTGTACCGATTATGAAGTCGAACGATCTGGTGAACTGGAAGCTGGTGAATTATGCATACGATACTTTAGGAAACGTTGATGCATTAAATCTCACAAATGGTAAAAACGCATATGGGGCGGGTTCGTGGGCAAGTTCTATTCGTTTCCATAATGGTACCTATTATGTAAGCACATTTTCTGCAAATACCAATAAAACGCACATTTACAGTACTAAAAATATCGAAAAAGGTCCATGGAAAGCAAGGTCATTTGCCCCTGACCTGGGTGATCACTCCTTGTTTTTTGACGATGACGGAAAAGTGTATATGATTAGCGGAAGCGGAGATTTAAGGTTAGTTGAATTAAAGGACGATCTTTCTGGCATAAAACCCGGCGGAACGGACAAAATTATCATTAAAAAGGCAGGCGTGCCTTCGGGCGGTACCGGCCTCGGTCCGGAGGGCTCTCAGCTGTTTAAGATAAACGGCAAATATTACCTTTTCAATATTACATGGCCACCGGGCCACGTACGCACTGTTATCATACACCGGGCAGATAAAATCACCGGTCCGTACGAAGGACGAATTGGCCTTCAGGATCTGGGTGTGGCACAAGGTGGGTTGGTTGAAGCGCCAAATGGGGCCTGGTATGCTTATTTGTTCCGTGATTTTGGCTCGGTGGGCCGTATTCCCTATTTGGTCCCTGTAAAATGGGTGGATGGATGGCCCGTTTTGGGCACCGGCGGCAAAGTGACCGATACACTCGACCTGCCGGCCGGTAAAGGTTTGATCCCGGGCATTGTTGCTTCGGACGAGTTTACCCGTAAAAAAGGCGAACGGGCATTACCGCTGGTTTGGCAATGGAACCATAACCCGGATAATAGCTTGTGGTCTGTTACCGCGCGGAAAGGGTATTTACGACTCACCACTGGCAGGATTGACACCAATTTCCTGGCGGCACGGAATTCACTGACACAACGCACTATCGGCCCGGTATGCTCCGGGACAGTTTCGCTCGACGTTTCTAATATGAAAGATGGTGATTTTGCAGGTTTGGGACTTCTGCAAAAAAATTACGGATTGGCAGGTGTCAAAATAACCGGAGATAGCAAAGCCGTCGTCATGATCAATGCAAGTACTGGAAAACCTGTAGAAGCACAAAAAATCCCCTTAAATCAAAAGGTAGTATACTTTAAGGCTGAATGCAATTTTACGAACAGAAAAGACGTGGCTGATTTTTTTTATAGCCTGGACGGGAAAACGTGGATACCATTGGGCACACAATTAAAAATGGCCTATACCTTCCCGCATTTCATGGGCTATCGTTTTGCTTTGTTTAATTATGCGACAAAAGATATAGGTGGTGCGGCCGACTTTGACTTTTTTCATATAACAGATTCCATTTCCCCTGAAAATAAAGCCTATTAATTAACTAACAACAATATCAGCGTTCACGCTACTTGAATAAAACAATGAAAATAAACAAACGGATATTATTAGTGTTTTTTACACTATTCTACTTTTTTCAAACATCCGGTTATGCCCAGGTAACTTTGGCAAAAGTGTTTGGCGATAATATGGTTTTGCAAAGAGGTATAAACATTCCTGTTTGGGGTAAAGCAACTCCGGGTTCTTTGATTGTTGCAACGCTTGGTAAAGCAAGTACAAAAGCAAAAACCGGTAAAGACGGCAAATGGATATTGTATTTGCCGAAGTTTAAGGCAGGTGGCTCTTATGATCTCAATATTTCTGAATCAGGAAAGCCCTACTCTGCAATCAAATTAACAGGGATTCTCATCGGGGATGTATGGATAGCTTCGGGTCAATCCAATATGGAATGGCAGGTACAGCAAGCGCAGGATGCTCCGAATGAAATTGCTAAAGCAGATTTTCCTCAAATCCGCTTTCTTACTGTAGAACACGATATTAAACTTATTCCTCAATCTGATTTTTTAGCAGGTAAATGGAAACTATGCGACCCAAATAATGTAAAGCAGTTCTCTGCCGTGGCCTATTATTTTGCCCGTAAGATTCATAAAGAACAAAACGTACCAATCGGTATCATTCAAAGCACCTGGGGCGGAACGCCGGTACAGGCATGGACAAGCCGGGAAATGCAGCTTTCATCGTCTGCTACCAGGGCAAAAATGCTCGCAAGTGATACCCTGACTCAAAACAATATTGTAAAAGATAGCCTGGATATGATCCGTTTTTGGGACATCGTTTATCATCCACAGAATAATGCTGATAAAACCGTTCCATCACCGGAGTACGATGATTCTGGCTGGACTGCGGTTGATATGCCCAGGCTGGTTAAAGATTTTGGGATTGGAAAATATGAAGGGATGATGTGGTTACGCAAAAAAATTGTGTTACCCGCATCTTTTGCAGGAAAACAATTGATATTGAATATTGGTCACCCTGAAATGAATTACTCTCTTTATTTTAACGGCGCCGAAATATGCAAAGCTATTTGGAATAGCAATCCAAAACAATCTTATACCATTCCGGCCGGCCTGGTTAAAAACGGGGAAAATACCATTGCTATAAGAATGGCTATGCTGTGGGGCGGCGGCGGATTGAACCCTCCTGCCGAAAATATTTATATTGCCGGTGAAGATGCTAAGATTTCTTTAGCAGGAAAATGGTTGTATAAAACAAATATTGAACCGGCCACTCCTAAAATTCACAATTATCAAAATTACCCCGCGGTACTATTTAATTCCATGATTAATCCGTTAATTCCTTTTGGGGTCAAAGGGTTTATCTGGTACCAGGGCGAGGCAAATGATACTGAAGCTTACCTCTATAGGAAATTATTCCCAATGCTGATCAACGACTGGCGACAACATTGGCATCAAGATAACCTTCCTTTTTTATATGTTCAGTTGGCAAACTTCAAAAAAAAAATCCGCTTCCTGCTGAAAGCGAATGGGCTGAACTGAGGGAAGCACAAACACTAACACTGTCACAACCCAACACAGGCATGGCTTGCATAATAGATATTGGCGATGCCGGCAGTATTCATCCGATAAATAAGCAGGAGGTAGGACGCAGGCTGGCGCTGATAGCGGAAAAAAAAGTATATGGGAAAGATGTTATCGCCTCGGGGCCAATGTATAAAAACTTCGTTGTCAGGGGTAAAGATATAATCATAAGTTTTACTGAGACCGGTTCGGGGCTTGCAACCCGTGATACTGCTTCACTAAAAGGATTTGCGATTGCCGGAGATGATAAAAAATTCTATTGGGCATCGGCCAGGATCGAAGGTGATAAGGTGATAGTTAGTTCGGATAAGGTAAATATACCGGTAGCTGTACGTTACGCGTGGGCCGACAACCCCGTTTGTAACCTTGTTAACAAAGAAGGGCTGCCGGCCGTACCCTTCAGAACTGATGAATGGAAGGGAGTTACCCAAAAGTGATTGGGTTTACAAACTCCAAATAACGGGTTGATGAAAATAGCAAAAGTAATCAATAACATAACAGTAAAAATGCGTAAATGAGTAAAATAATAAACTTCCTGATGAACATTCTGGAAGGTTTGGTCAGTCTATTCTTTACTCTTTAGAGCACCGAGTTGTGTCAGCAATAAGAAAAGCCTGGTTAATCGTCAATTAATTAATATGGCCAAAGTGTGTTTCGGAATAATTTGTTTTTTATTCCGGAACGAGCTGGTCAATGGCTCCGGAACGTCCACATGAAGCTGCATTTCCGTAAAAGGACCTACCAGTTTGGTTCTTTTATAGTTCCTAAATATTCTGAAAGGTGATTGCTACTGTGAATATATTATTGTTATTTTCACACTAATTACAAACCAACATATGAAACGAATTACCGCGCAGGCTTTGCGCAAAACCCGGATTTTTACGATCGGATTGTTTTTCAGCATACCGGCATATTCTCAATACATCGGTCAACATCAGCATATGGAGATGATTAAACCGAACATCACTGCCAAAGCTCAAAGTTTCAACTTGAATAATATTAAATTGTTAGACAGCCGTTTCAAAGATAATATGGAACGCGATGCCAACTGGATGTTAAGCATTAGTAACGCAAGCTTGTTGCATGCTTGGCGGTTAAATGCCGGTATCGCATCTAATGCTAAACCTCTTGGTGGATGGGAATCACCAAATTGTGAGTTACGTGGACATATTATGGGCCATATACTTTCGGGACTTGCGTTGATGTACGCTTCAACAGGTGAGATGGTTTACAAACAAAAAGCCGATTCGTTGGTGACAGCACTTGCGGAGTGCCAGCAGGTTTTGGATGAAGGTGGTTACCTAAGTGCTTTCCCAAAACAATTTATCAACCGGGCAATTAAGGGTGAGTGGGTGTGGGCACCCTGGTATACGATCCACAAAGTGATGGCAGGACTGACCGATATGTATCTGTATGCAGGCAACAAGCAGGCTTTGGATATTGCAGAAAAGATGAGCGGATGGGCTTTTCATAAGCTTGAGCCTTTAACACCTCAACAATTGGGCACAATGGAGAAAACTGAGTTTGGCGGAATGAGTGAAGTTGCCTATAATTTGTATGCTATAACGGGGAACAAGAACGATAAAAGATTAGCAGAACTTTTTTATCATCACGCTATTCTTGACCCTTTAGCAAACAAGGAAGATAAATTGGCAGGGTTTCATGCTAATACTCAAATTCCTAAAATAATAGGTGCGGCGCGCGGATATGAACTTACACATGATGACACGCTAAAAACGATTGCTGAATTTTTTTGGCAGACGGTTATCGATCATCATACCTTTGCAACCGGCGGTAACAGCGATCAGGAATTTTTTTTTACGCCTGATCAAATCTCGAAACATATTACCGCCACTACCACCGAAACCTGCAATACCTACAATATGCTAAAACTGACGCGCCACTTGTTTACGTGGACGGCGGATGCAAAGTATGCAGATTATTATGAGCGTGCTTTATACAATCATATATTACCATCGCAGGAAGCGGGAACCGGTATGGTGACTTACTTACAATCCTTAAAGCCCGGTTTGTTCAAGACTTATAGTTCACACGACGACTCCTTTTGGTGTTGCGTTGGCACTGGTTTTGAAAATCATGCTAAATATGCAGAAGGTATTTATTACCATACGGATAATGGCATTTATGTTAATCTGTTTATCCCATCGGAATTGAACTGGGGCGAGAAAGGTTTTAAAATCGTTCAACAAACCAGCTATCCCGAAGAAAGTGTGACTAACCTTACCGTAAAGGAAGCGCCACCGCGGATTCCATTTTCGTTATATATCCGATATCCGCATTGGGCAATGTCAGGTGCTAAGATTACAATAAATGGTAAAATGGTTAAGATATCAGAAAAACCCGGAAGTTATATCGAGTTAAAAAGAGTATGGAAAACCGGTGATAAAGTGGTTGTTAATTTTCCAATGTCATTGCGATTGATCCCAGCAAATGATAATGCAAAGGTGGCCGCAATCGCTTACGGCCCATTATTGCTGGCGGGGGATATGGGTACCGACGGAATAAATCCGCCTGCACCTTTTGCTAAGGACCAACTGGAATTTGTAAAATATAATATCCCAGAAGATGTTATCAGTTCGCTAACCGTAAAAAAACGGAAATTGACTGAGTGGCTAACACCATTGGCGGGGAAGCAGCTTACATTCGAAACGAAAGACGTGGGAGCCAGGCCCATTACTATGATTCCCTATTACCAGATTGATAAACAGCGTTACGTACTTTATTGGAATTTGAAATGACCGAACTACAATTATGAAAAGCCGGTCTCCCACTTTACATTTGCCTGAAATGACAAACAGAAAGAGCTTACCATATCTCTATTTACATTCCTCATTCACCGGTAAAGCAAAGATAGCCCATGCCTCGATAAAAGGTCTTGGCTACCAACGACTAACGAATAGCAGCATAAAGCTGAATTTACGGTACCTTATGCACCTGGTCGGCTTAAAGCAGTTGATGTGGTTTATGGGAACAGCTGTCAAAGGTTAATAATTTATAAAGGATTATGAAAAAATATCAAAAATACGCAGTGCTGGTGTTATGTTTTTTGTTTTGCCTGTCAATATCATCAACAAAAGCACAGCAAACACAATATCAATATTTGTCTGGTACAGACAAGGACCACACTGTCGACTGGGATTTTTATATAAATACCGGTCAAAAAAGTGGTTCATGGGGTAAGATAGCTGTCCCTTCAAACTGGGAGCAGCAGGGCTTTGGTACTTATAATTATTATAAAGACACACAAAACCCCCAGGAGCAGGGAAAGTATAAATATCATTTTAAAGTATCGGCATCAGTAGCTGCCAAAAATATTTTCATAGTTTTTGAAGCTTCCATGACCGAAACTGAAGTTAAGATAAATGGAAAGCTTGCGGGTCCTATACATCAGGGTGGCTTTTACCGGTTTAAATATGATGTTACTCAACTGCTAAATTATAACGGTGATAATTTATTGGAAGTAACGGTTAGCAAACGGTCAACAAACGAATCCATTAACCAGGCTGAGCGTAAAGCTGATTTTTGGTTATTCGGCGGTATTTTCAGGCCAGTTTACCTTGAAATAGTCCCCAAAACATATATCGACAGGTTAGCTATTGATGCCAAAGCAAACGGCTCTTTAACGCTTGATGTATTTACCGCCAATGCAAACAGCGGCCATATTATAAAAGCACAGGTACAAAAGCTTAACGGGCAACCTGTGGGTTTACCTTTCAGTATGAAAGTTGCCAGCAACGAACAGAAAACAACACTGCAGCAGCAGGTCAACAATATTTTGCCCTGGAACCCAGAGTCGCCAAATTTATATAACCTCGTAGTATCAGTTAATGGTCCAAAAGGTGTAGTGCATGTGATAAAACAGCGTTTGGGTTTCCGTACAGCAGAGTTAAGACTACAGGATGGTTTTTATGTAAACGGCAAAAAAGTTGTTTTTAAAGGTGTATGCCGGCATAGTGAATGGCCGGAGTCTGGTCGTACGTTAAGTAAGGATATCAGCCTGATGGATGTTAAGCTGATGAAAGAAATGAACATGAACGCCGTAAGGATGTCGCATTATCCACCCGATCAGCATTTTCTGGATGTTTGTGATTCGCTCGGCCTTTTTGTATTGGACGAATTAACCGGCTGGCAAGCCAAATATGATACCGAAGTTGGGAAAAAGTTGGTAAAAGAACTGGTGGTAAGAGATGTAAACCATCCATCTATCGTGATATGGGATAATGGAAACGAAGGAGGCTGGAATACGGATCTGGATACGGAATTTGCTAAATATGACCCTCAGCATCGCCTCGTAATTCATCCTTGGGAAAAATTCAACGGAACGGATACCAAGCACTATCCCGATTATAATTATGTAAGTAATTCAGTTTTATATGGTAAGGAGGTGTTTTTTCCAACTGAATTTATGCACGGTTTATATGATGGCGGGCAGGGTGCAGGATTAGACGATTTTTGGAATCTGATGTGCAAACATCCGTATTTCGGCGGCGGGTTTTTATGGTCATTTCATGACGAAGGGGTGGCACGTACAGACAGGAATGGGCAAGTAGACATACAGGGTAATGCCGCACCTGATGGCATATTAGGCCCACATCGTGAAAAAGAAGGCAGCTTTTATACGATCAAAGAAATCTGGTCGCCCGTGGTGATTGAAAAAACTTTTATTCCAGAAATATTTGATGGTAAATTGGAGGTAGAGAACCGGTATATTTATACCAACCTCAATAAATGCTCTTTTAAATGGAAACTGGTATCCTTACCCTTACCTGGGAGTAGTGATCTCCAGGGTAAGACTGCAGCATCCGGAACGGTTGCACCTATAAATCTTGAACCGGGGAGCAAGGGATTTTTAAAACTAAATTTACCTGCAAATAGAGCAAACAGTGATGTATTGTACTTAACAGCCTATGGCCCTGATAACAAAGAGATCTTTACCTGGAGCTGGCCATTAAAATCACCTGTAAAGATAATAGATAAATTTGTGGCACAAACAGTTGGTAAACCGGTAGCCGATGAACAGGGGGGGAGTCTGGAGATTAAAGCCGATGGCATCAGTTATTATTTTGATACACAAACAGGCTATCTTCAAAAGGTAATTACTCCAAAGTCAACCATTGATTTAAAAGACGGACCTGCTTTAGCCGGTGCAAAACATATCCTTAAACAATTCAAACATTATATGGTAGGCGATGATGAAATAGTAGAACCAGTATATGAAGGAAGCCCTCGCCTTTACATAAAATGGACATTCAGCGCTGGCAAACCGGCAAAGCTTGATTATCAGTTTGATGAAAAGAGCGAATTTGATTTTTCGGGTATTACCTTTAATTATCCGGAAGACCAGATAACCGGGATGGAGTGGGAGGGGCGCGGCCCATATCATGTTTGGAAAAACAGATTGAAAGGCCAGCAGTTTGGCGTTTGGCACAAAGCTTATAATAATACCATAACTGGCGAAAGTTGGAACTATCCCGAATTTAAAGGCTACCATGCCGAAGTATATTGGGTAACTGTTGAAAGTAAGCAAGCTCCATTTACCGTGTATACTAACCAAAAAGGTATGTATTTACAAATGCTGAAACCGGCAAAAGCTGCAGGTACAGGAAATGATAATACTGATCCACCTTTTCCGGAAGGTAACCTGGGATTCCTCCATACCATAAGTCCAATTGGAACAAAATTTCAGACTGCCAATAAACTAGGTCCGCAAAGTCAAAAAAATGTTGCTCTGAATTATTCGCCGGTAACGGGTAGTTTATGGTTCGATTTTCAGTAGAAGATGATTGTCGAATAAAAATGGAATACTTTAGTAATAGGTTTTCATTAAATAATAGAATGCCTTATTGGATAGACAATTTCATTTGAAATGATTGAGGTTTATCTTCTTTCAGAACATATAAACGAACAATAACTATTCGTTTGTGGTAATAAAGCATAAATCCTTTGAAGTAACTATAATTTTCTACCCAGACTTGGCGGTTTATTTGCGACTCTTAATCAGAGCCTCTTGGGGCCGAATTCAACCTCAATAACAAAAGCGACCTTAGTAATACAGTTAAGGTCGCTTTTGTTTTTAGCTGTTTTCATGAAGTTTGTATAAGAGCCACTTGTATAGTTTGTAAGAAATACAGGGGAAGCAAGGTGAAGTTATACAGATGTTATAGCGTGGCGCTCTTTTCAACAATAACGTTTCTTGCAGACATAGAAGTAGTTCCTGTTGGGCCAGGCGTCCCTGACGAGCCTTCCATCTGATAGTCAATAATAATATTCAAGCCCTTACCAACAAAATTAGCCCCGGTTTGCGTACTTTTTAATGAACCATCGATCCAGTATTCTATCGAAACATCGGTTGCATTGGTTTTTGTCATGTATACCGAGTAAGTATGCCAGTTAGCCGGGCTGGAGATTGTTGTACCTACACTTGACCAGCCACCGCTGGCATTTTTGTATGTATTTGTCCAGCATGTTGAACTTCCTTTAAATTCCATAAAATCGCTTTCTGGTGGCCAGCTGGTAGACCCTGTTACCCAAAACGCAGGCCATGTGCCCGTTTGCGAAGGGCACTGAAACTCTCCCTTAAAGTGCCATTTAGGCCATGAATCATCAACAACGGGTACTGTTTTGGCATAAATAGTGCCCGAATAATAATGAATGGCGAGGTAAGGGGATGACGAACTGTTGCCAACACTGCCGCTGGGAGCGCTGGTTAAAGTAAGCACGCCTCCTGATACCGAGATGTTTTCGGCACGCATACGGGCTGATCCATTATGATCTGATCCCCAGGGATACAAATTGTTCCAATAGGTACTAAAGGAGCTAAATGAATTAGCCGGAATAACATTTACCCACGAAACGGCATTCGCCTTTAAAGTGGATGAAGATTGATCGACATTTAGAATCTGCTGTTTAGCTTCTTTTTTGCATGCCAGCAATGTGACAAACAAAGCCAACGCGGTAAGCATGTGAATTGATTTTTTCATAAATAAGATTTCTTTTTGGTTAATTGGTTTGCTTCCCCAGTATTCCTTATTAATTGGTGTGACAAATGAAGTATAAAAAAGTCGACCTAAGCGGGGGCAAATCAGCCTATTATAGGGGTGAGTTTATAGAGACTTAAGTTTACAACCCAAGAACAAAGTTAATCGGGATAATATATGAGAATATAATCATCCCAGTATTTAATAAATTTGATTGACCAATTATTTACTGAGGTGAAATGTTTTATCGGGCAAAACTTATATTGAAGAGCGGAGTATTCATTTGTGCCTGTTTTATTTTTTTATGCTATTCGGCCCTGGCGATAGGAACTAATCAATCTATCAGGTATTTAGGTATTGAGAATGGCTTATCGAACAATGCTGTTACCTGCATTTATCAGGATCGATATGGGTTTATGTGGATGGGTACTTATGACGGATTGAACCGGTATGACGGTGATCAGTTTAAGATTTTCAGAAATATATGGGGAAATACCAGGTCATTAACCAATAATCATATTACTGCCGTTGGCGGCACCGGTGATAAAATATTAATTGGGACACAAAGGGGACTTGTGTACTATAATTATGCTGATGCTTATTTCTATCCTGAATATTATCAGCCAGCACAGGGCTCTCAAAAATTAAAAATAACCACTAATATAAATGCAGTGATTACAGATAATGCTGGTCATGTTTATGTTGCTGCTGACGAAATAGGATTGTTGATTTATAGTAAAAAACTAAATTTATACCAGCAGGTTGCTCTAAATAAAAAGTATAATTATAATATACAAGCTCTCGCAATAGCCAATAAAGGTCTATGGCTCTTTGTAAAGGATGTTGGGTTATGCCTGTATGATATACAAAAAAACAGCATTACTGAATTTAGCGGGCAACTCCAATTTGCCAGTTGCCTGATCGATGACGGGCATAATCATATTTGGATAGGAACTGAAAACGGGTTATATATCTGTAATATCAATACCCGGAAAATTAACAGGTTTAACCCACCCTACAGTAAACTTACCAGCGATAATATCTTCAATTTAAGCCTGGATGAAAAAGCAAATTTATGGATAGCCACTAATGGTGGTGGGGTAAATATTTTAAATACCAATACCAATAAGCTAACCTATATAATAACCGGCGAAGAAAAGGGATCTTTACGTAGTGGTGCTATAAACGCGGTTTATCAGGATAAGGAATCAAGAAAGTGGATAGCAACACTACGCGGAGGGGTTAATATAGTAGATCCTGAAAATAAGCCTTTTGATCGATATAGCCATGATCCTTTTAAAAAAAATACAGTCATCAATAATTTTATACTTTCTTTTTGCGAAGATGAATTAGATAATATCTGGATCGGAACAGATGGAGGAGGATTAAGTTATTGGAACACCAAGAATAACACCTATACCCACTATGTACACAATCAGCAGCGGGGCGCATTAAGCGGCAATTTTATTGTCAGTATCATTAAAACCTATGATAATAATATCTGGGTGGCCACATTTTGCGGCGGGATTGATTTATTTAACAAATCAACGGGGCATTTTAAGCACTATGCCTGTTATAATACTTATACTAAAAGGGCTGATAAAAACCTATGGAAGTTATATGAAGATTCGCACCACCGTTTGTGGGCCGGAACAACACGGGGGGGAGCCTTGTATTTGTACAATAACAAAAGAGACAGGTTTGAACTGTTTGATAAAAACCTGGTTGATATACATTCGTTATATGAAGACCGGGAGGGAAGGCTTTGGGCCGGTGATTATACGCATTTAATTAAGATTGATACTCAAAATAAAAAGCATCAATATTTTACTATTGGATACGCCATACGATCAATCACGGAGGATAAATCACATCATTTATGGATTGGAACAGAAGGTGGCGGACTTTTATTATATAACCCTGACCACAATACCTATAAAAGATATACGCAAATTAATGGCCTGCCCAGTAACTCCATACTTAATATGCTGGTTGATGATAAAAACAATTTGTGGTGCAGTACCTACAATGGATTAACGCAGTATTCGCCCCAGAACAACAAGTTTACCAACTTTAATGTATCAGATGGTTTGCAGAGCCATCAGTTTAATTACAATGCCGCTTTAAAACTTCAATCGGGCAAAATGCTTTTTGGCGGTATTAACGGTTTTAATCTTTTTAATCCGGATAGCATTCAGATCGGAAGCCATCAGCCCGGTCTCCGTTTAACCGGGTTGAAAATAAATAACATTGATGTTGAGGGCAATAGTTCACATACAGGATATCAACCCATAGTTAACCTCAAAAAAATTATACTACCCTATGACCAGGCAACTTTAACGATTGATTATACAGCGCTTGAATACTCATTTTCTGATAAAATTGATTACGCTTATTACCTGGAAGGATGGGATCATGGTTGGAATTATGTAGGCAAAATCAAAACGGCATATTATACCCGTTTAAATGAAGGAGATTATATACTTAGAATTAAAGCAACCGATACTAAAGGGCATTGGACGGCCAAACAACTGATAATTAAGGTAATCGTTATGCCGCCATGGTACCGGACATGGTGGGCCTATATATTGTATGCATTTATTATTTCGGCAATTGTATATGTATTCAAGACATACCGCGTAAGACAGGCAAAACTTCAATTTGAAATTGAGATTGCCAACCTCAGGGTGGAAAAAGAAAAAGAGCTTAATGAAAAGAAACTTTCATTTTTTACAAACGTTTCGCACGAGTTCAGAACACCGCTAACTTTAATTATTAGTCCCATTAAAGATCTGCTGAATCAAAATAAAGGCAATGCCGATGAGTTGAATATTATTTACAGCAATGCCCGCCGCCTGCTTGGTTTGGTTGATCACCTGCTGCTTTTCAGAAAAACAGAGAGTGAAAACACACAGCTGAAAGTAAGTAAATTAAACTTTGTAAATTTATGTAATGAGGTATTTGCCTGCTTTATTCATCAGGCCCGGATCAAAAAGATAAATTATACCGTTCACAGCTCCTGTGACCAGATCGATGTATACGCCGATCTTGAAAAAATAGAAACTGCCCTGTTTAACCTGATATCTAATGCTATTAAGTTTACACCCGACTGTGGAGTCATCAATATTATAATTCAGGAAGACGAGGAGCAGGTATATTTTAAAATCACAGATAACGGCATTGGTATAAATACAGATATAGGCGATAAATTATTTGATAAATTTTATCAGATCAAAGATAAAAACTACTTCAGAACGGGTTTTGGCATAGGTTTATACCTGGTAAAGGTTTTTATTGAAATTCATCAAGGCAATATCAGCTATTCAAACAATGTAACTGGCGGAACCACTTTTGTATTGAGTTTACCAAAAGGAAAAAAGCATTTTGCTACTGAGCAGTTGGTTGAAGATATTACGCCTGATTATACTTATGTTAATGAATTTATTGATCATGATAATAAAGATGCCATTGTTCAGGAGGAAGGAATTAATAAGCTTGAATTATTCATTTCAGGCAAGCATTCTGTTATCATCATTGATGATAATGATCAGATGAGAAGCTATATCAGGAAGATATTTATACCTGATTATACTGTTTTTGAAGCTGATAATGGTATAGTTGGTTTTGATCTGATAAAAAAGCATGTCCCGGATGTGGTCATTAGCGATATTGTGATGGATGGTATAGATGGGTTAGAATTATGTAAGATGGTAAAGGAAGACCCAGCCATTAATCATATTCCAGTTATTCTGTTAACCGGTAACGCTACCCCTGATATTATGATGAAAAGTATAGAGGAGGGGGCAATTGACTTTTTGCGAAAACCATTTGAAAAAGAGTTGCTTATAGCCCGTGTCAAAAGTGTTTTACGGAGCAAGACCGAGCTGCAAAAGTATTTTTATAAAGAAATTACTCAAAAAAATGCAACGCTGCAGATATCTCAGGAGCATAAGGACTTTTTAAACAATTGTATCGCTGTTATTGAACAGAATTTTACCGACGAGCTTTTTGATGTTGATGTATTGGCAAAAGAAATGAGTATAAGTTATTCAACACTTTTTAAAAGAATTAAAGGTATTACCGGGCAGTCTGTTAATAATTTTATCAGGGTTGTGCGCCTGCGGAAAGCCGCTGAGCTTTTGATCCATACCAATTGTAATGTTAACGAAGCCGCCTTTCAGGTTGGGTTTAGCGATATGAAATATTTTCGTGAACAGTTTAACAAACAGTTTTGTGTAAACCCTTCTGAGTTTATAAAAAAACACAGGGCAAATTTTCAAACCTCTTACCGGATGTGTGAATTTGTTAAGGAAAACCCAGTCAAATAATTAATGATTATTCTGCTGCCTAACGTTTATTGGTTTTGACGGACAGCAGAGGCTATGACAATAAAAAATAAAGGTTCTTTTAACACTTATTTTTCTCGAATTCTCATCAAAAAGGCTAAAAATGCTTAAAACAGGTATTTTAACCCCCACAATTTATAGTTTTACCCCCCTCGCACAACGGTAAATAACGCTTATTTAGTTTTAACCAGTTAGTAATAGTATCAGCTTTTACTGTTCTTCTTAAACAATAATAAACTAACCATCAGCATGAAACATTCAAAAACCAGTAACTGGATTTTGACCTGCAGGATATTAAACCTGTCAGGTTAACGCTTATTTATTCTCCTAATTATTATTAAACTTATTTAACCCTAAAAATTATGAAAATAAAATTTACTTATTTAACCCGTTTTTCCATATGGCTAATAATGGTAATGCTTACAAGCATAAGCCAAATAACCTATGCGCAAACAAAAATTAATATTAAAGGCGTTGTAAAAGATGCCTCTGGTAATGTGTTACCCGGTGCTACCATTAAGGTAGCAGGCACTGGTCAAACTACTGTTACTGATGTAAATGGCGTTTTTAAGATTGAAGTAAACGACGGCGCCACACTAAATATATCCTTTGTAAGTATGGTTACCAAAACCATACAGGTTGATAAAGACCATGCCTTAATAAACATAGTACTTGAAGATAAAGATAAGCAGCTGAATGAAGTAGTAGTAGTAGGTTATGGTACCCAAAAACGCTCAGATGTAACCGGTTCAGTGGTGTCAGTGCCCAAAGCGCGTTTATCGCAATTGCCGGTTACCAATGTGTTACAGGCACTTGAGGGTGCCGTTGCAGGTGTAAGCGTAACAACTACTTCATCCGTACCGGGTAGCTCTCCCTCGGCTATTGTGAGGGGGCAAAACTCCATTAACGCAGGTACTGGTCCGTATGTGGTGGTTGATGGTATCCCGCTTAGTAAAACCGGTGGTTCGCTTAATGATATTAATCCTAATGATATTGCCTCCATGGAAATCTTGAAAGATGCGTCGGCAGTAGCCATCTATGGTACTAATGGTTCAAACGGAGTAATACTGATTACCACAAAAAGAGGAACCAGTGGTAAACCTGTGATCCGTTATAACGCTTATGCTGGTGTTGAGAACATAGCACATATTCTGGAACCACGTGACCCGGCTTCGTACATTCAAAAATATGCAGATTACATGTCGCAAACCGGCCAAAAACAAACAAGCCCGGTTCCTAATAGTTCTGAACTTCCTAATTACCAGGCCGGTCGTACCATAGACTGGGTGAAAGCAGTAACCCAGCAAGGCGTTATGCAGGATCATAACCTAAGCATATCAGGTGGTAACCCCGATGTTAAATATTATGTTTCTGGTGATTATATGAAGCAGAAAGGTGTAATACAAGGCTATCAATATAACCGTATAAGCATTCGCTCAAATCTCGATGTTAATGTTACCGATTTTTTAACCGTAGGTACATCTGCTTTTTTTACCAATAATAATTATGATGGTGGTCGGGCTAACTTACTGTTCGCCACTGCCATGAGCCCTTATGGTAATAAGTATAATGCCGACGGTACCTATGCAATTTACCCCATGAATCCAGAGCTGTTATATACTAACCCGTTATTGGGACTTGTTACTGATCAGGTTAACCGCAGTATAAACCTTAATGGGAATGCTTATGCCGAGCTAAAATTTGGGGGTATACTCAAAGGGTTAAAATATCGTGTAAATGCAGGCTACTCTTATTTACCAACGCGTATTGACAGTTATAGCGGCCGCCTTGCCAATACCCCGCTTGGTTATGCTACTGCAACCAGCTCCGAAACCAATTCATATACCATTGAAAACCTTTTGTATTATAATAAGGATATAGGGAAACATCATTTTGATCTTACCGGCCTTTACAGCGCCCAGCGAAGGCGGTATTTTATTTCAAGTTTTGCCGGAAGTGGTTATGTAAATGATTTGTTGTCATTTAGTAACATTGGGGCTGGTAACACCATATCAGCTCTGAGTATTCCGGGTACAACAGCTTTTGGTACTTATTCAGATCGTTACGCGCTTAATTCACAAATGGGGCGTATAAACTATTCATATAACAGCCGCTATCTTTTTACTTTCACGGCCCGCAGAGACGGCTCATCTGTATTTGGTGCTAACACAACAAAATATGGTTGGTTCCCTTCAGCAGCTTTAGGTTGGAATATAAGCCAGGAGGATTTTCTGAAAAATTCATCAATAGTCAATAGCTTAAAGTTAAGGGCATCCTATGGTAAAACAGGTAACGAAGCTATCAGCGTTTACCAAACTATTACTACTGATAGTCCCGTTAAATCTCCTTTTAATGGTGTTAGTGTTACGGGTATACAGGCCAGTAACCTGGGTAACCCAAATTTGCACTGGGAAACAACTGTTGGTACTAATATCGGGGTCGATTATTCATTATTTAACAACCGGGTAAGCGGTTCAGTTGACGCTTATAAAACCCACACTTATGGCTTATTGCTGCAAAGGAGCCTGCCCCTTATAACTGGCTATTCAAAAATACTGGATAATATAGGTAAGGTGGCTAATAGGGGTATTGAGGTTACACTTACTACACGTAACATAACCGGAAGCAATTTCCGTTGGGAAAGCAATATTGTATACGCAGTTAATCGTAATAAAATTGTTAACCTGTACGGTGATGGTAAGGACGATTTGGGTAACCGGTGGTTTATCGGGCAGCCCATCAGTGTGATATATGATTACAAGATGACAGGCGTTTGGCAAACAGGTGAGGACGCATCTAAACAAGATCCCGGCGCAAAACCCGGCGATTTAAAGTTTGAAGATACTAACGGTGACGGCAAAATTACAGCGGATGACAGAGTAGTACAAGGCCAAACCGCACCTAAATGGACTGGCGGATTAACCAATACATTTCATTATAAGCAGTTTAACCTGAGTGTATTCATTCAAACCGCCCAGGGCCAGATGAGAAATAATGCCGACCTGAACTATGCAGATGAATCGGGCAGAAGAAATACCCCTGCTGAAATAGGTTACTGGACACCTACCAATGGCAATAACTCATTTCAGGCATTGTCGTATACTAATACGCGTGGATATGGTTACCCGCGCGATGCCAGTTATACCCGTATAAAAGATGTAACCTTTAGTTATGTAGTTCCGCAAAAACTATTGGATAAAGCACACTTGGCCAGTTTAACTTTTTATGCAAGCGGTCGTAACCTGTACACCTTTACCAAATGGATAGGCTGGGATCCTGAGCAAACCTTTTACACAAGAGGAACATCAAATTCATCAGCCAATCAACAAGCTTATGCCTCCGATTGGACCAATAACTATCCTGTAACACGCACATTTGTTTTAGGTGTAAATATTTCATTAAAATAAACTGATAATTATAAAGACATGAAAAAGTATTCAACAATATTGGTTTCAGTATCAGTGCTTATTATTGCATTTGCGTCCTGTAAAAAAAACTACCTGGATGAAAAACCATATTCCTCATATACGCCGCTAACACTTACAGATTCACTTGGGTTTGAAGCCTCTGTTGTTGGTCTGTATAACTACGAAAGCACAATTTTAACTTATTCAAGTTCACAAGGCTGGCCAAGTGTATGGCAGGTAGGTACCGATGTGGCCAACGCTACCGCCAACCAGCAAGGTATTGAAGTACCTTATTACAATTATGCCCAACTAACATCAACTGATGGGGCTGCCTCCTATATATGGGGTAAATATTATTCAATGATAAATAATGCCAATATTATTGTTGACGGTGTGGAAAGCCCCTCAACAACTAAAATAAGCCAGATAGGTAAAAACGCTTTTGCTGCTGAGGCTAAATTTTTCAGGGCTTATGCTTACAACAACCTTGCGACGCTTTTTGGAAAAGTACCGCTGATTATACATACCATTACCGCTCCCAAAACAGATTTTGTACGTGCATCTCTTGATGATGTAAATGCACAAATCGTAAACGATCTTACCTTTGCCATTAGTAATCTGGCTGACCTAACAGCGGGTACAGGTAAATTAAACTCGCAGGGTAAACCTGTTGGCCGTGCCAACAAGTATATGGCGATGCAGTTGCTTGCCGAAGTTTATTTACGCATGGGTAAAAATGATTTGGCCGAACAGCAGGCACAGGCTGTTATTAACAGCGGTAAATTTAGTCTGATCAAAACCCGGTATGGTGTGAGGGCAGGTGCAGCAGGTGATTATTATTCTGATATGTTTGTTTACGGTAACGAAAGACGCGCCCAGGGAAATACCGAAGCTATTTGGGTGCTGGAGCAGGAAAATCCAAGCACAGTAGTAGGGGGTAATACTGATGCCGCACAACAGCGCCGGGTATGGGGGGCTGCTTATTACAATATCAGCGGACTGGTTATTTGTGATAGTTTAGGCGGTCGTAGTATTGGCAGACTCAGATTAAGTAACTGGGTGTTGTATGGCCTTTACCCAACAGGCGACATGCGTAACTCGCAGTACAATATACGCCGCCGGTATTACTATAATGATATTACCAAGCCCGATATTTACGGCAAACAGGTGCCGTTTACCGGTCCGGATACCCTGTATAAAATATGTCCGAGCACAACAAAATGGGGTGCTTTTGATCCTAATGATGTTTTTGGTTACGCTATGATCAAGGATTTTATGATGATGCGTTTAGGAGAAACCTACCTGTTACTGGCCGAAGCACAGGTAAAACAAGGCAAAACCGCCGACGCTGCTGCATCAATTAATGTATTGAGAACAAGAGCAAATGCACCACAGGTTACGGCGGACCAAATGACCCTTAATTTTGTGTTGGATGAGCGTGCCCGGGAACTGATTGCTGAAGAAAACCGCCGGATGACACTAATGCGAACAGGTACTTTGGTTGAACGCTCCCTGCGTCTTAATTCAAATGATGCACAGCATCCAACAACAGGTTTGGCAACTAAAAATTTACTACTGCCTATCCCGTTGTCTGAAATTCAATTAAATAAGGATGCTGTTTTAGAACAGAATCCAGGTTATTAATTTTTTAATAAATAAGGGTTTGTAGGTAAGCCCTTATTTATTACTTTAAACCTGTATAATATAGTTTTATTGATCAGGCTTTGACTATACGTAAATACTGTTTACTTTTTTTATTTACTGTGTACTGCCTGGCAATGCATGGCTTATTTCGGTTAAATCCAAAACAATTCATTGAATAGGTTTGTGTTACCTAAGGTATAAACAAAACAGGTGGTCGGATAAGTAAGGAGAACTTTGGCTTTAGGACGAGTTATTCCGGGTATAATTAATGAAAAAACCCTGTAAATCAACGATTTGCAGGGTTTGTCATAGTTGAAAACTATTGTTTTGTGCGCCCACCTGGGCTCGAACCAGGGACCAAAAGATTATGAGTCTTCTACTCTAACCGACTGAGCTATAGGCGCGGTTATTTGTTTTTGTTTGCGGGTGCAATTTTACATATTTGCCGTCAAATTACAAAACGCTTTTATGGAAAACATTAAAAATATCATTTTTGATTATGGTAACGTTATATTTAGTCTTGACTTTTTGAAGGGCCAGGCAGCCTGGAAAGAGTTGGGTATCAATAATGCCGCTGATTTTTTTGGGCATAAACAACAGGATGAAATTTTTGATAAATTTGACAGGGGAGAGGTCACTGCTGATCAATTCAGAGACTATATCAGGCAAAAAACAAGTAATTATCAGCTTACCAATGATCAAATTGACGCTGCCTGGAACAGCATGTTGCTCGGAATTGAAGCAGGCAACCATGAATTGTTATTGAGTTTAAAGGATAAGTATCGCACATTTTTGTTAAGTAATATCAATGAGATCCATTACGAATACATTATGAACTATCTGAAAACTGATTTCGGATTTGATGGTAATGATCACATTTTTGAAAAAGCTTACTATTCTCACTTAACAGGTAAACGTAAGCCTGAACCAGCAATTTTTGAATTAGTATTAAAAGAAAATGATCTTAACCCTTCCGAAACACTGTTTATTGATGATAGCCCCCAACATTTGGCAGTTGCGCAAAAGCTGGGGATACAAACCTTTTTAATGACGGCACCGGATACTTTACAACAGTTTTTTAAAAGAGAGAAACTATAAACAGTTTAGTTTTGCTTACCAATAGTATTTAGTATCAACTCAATAAAATGATCCATTATATTAAGCGGGTCGTTGCTGAACTGATTTGTTGAACGGTTGGCAAGAATCACATTAAATGAAAGCGCCTGGTGACCCAAACAAGCGGCAAGACCATATATTCCCGCGGTTTCCATTTCCATGTTAGTAATTTGCGAGCCATCGGAACTCTTGAAGGATGAAAGTATAGATAGCAGGTTAGGTGTAGATGATTTTGCGCGTACTTGTCGGCCCTGTGGCGAATAAAACCCTGGAGCGGTAAGTGTTATACCCCGCGAAGCTATGTTTGCAAATTGTTTGAGCAGTTTTTCTCCTGCGGGGGCATAATAAGGTTTAAGATCGAAGTGGGCCGTAATGGCTTCATGAAATGCCTGTAAAAGTTGTTCGTCGTGATCACCTAGCTGGTATTCATAAAAATGCATAAGCGCGTCTAAGCCAAAGGCACCAGACGATATCAGCAGGCTATCAATGGGAATATCAGGTTGTACTGCGCCGGAAGTACCAATGCGAATAATGTCGATACTGCGAAGCTGTGGATGGAGTAAACGCGTATTCAGATCGATATTTACAAGAGCATCCAGCTCATTTAACACGATGTCTATATTATCAGTGCCTATACCTGTTGAAATAACCGAAATCCGTTTACTATCAATACTACCGGTATGCGTAATAAATTCGCGTTTGCCTTTTTTTAATTCTATATGATCAAAAAAACGACTAACCCTGGGCACCCGGTCAGGGTCGCCAACTAAAATAATAGTGTCGCTAATATCTTCCGGAAGCAGGTTTAAATGGTAGATGCTGCCATCGTCATTTAAAATAAGATCGGTTGATGAAATTCTTTCCAAGTGATTTGTTATTGGGTGATATAAATTAAGCAAATAAAACTAATAGGGGCTTTTGTGGTATTGACTGAGATAAATATAATTGTTTAATTTTTATTCCATAACCTTTAGTTTATTATCATTGTTAACGAACAGTTAATCTAAATGAAATATCTGAGAAGCAATTTTGACGCAATTTTTAACTTTGATTATAACTATTAAATTCAACTCCCTAATATCATAAATATGAAAACCCTTTTAAGTGTACTTTTGATACTGATTTTGCCTCTGCGCCAGTGGAGTGATGGTGATGACAACATACCTATGAATAAAATACAGGTGATTGGATCACACAATAGCTATAAGGAAGCTATATATCCCACGTTATTTAAGGTTTTTCAACAACAAAATCCCGAAGCTGCAGAAAAGATCGATTACGAGCATATTGGTTTATCAGATCAATTGAATATGGGATTGTTAAATTTAGAAATTGATGTTTATGCCGATTCAAAAGGAGGAAAGTATGCACATCCAAAAGGTTTGGATTGGGTGAAAGATCAACCCCCATTTGATCCCGAAGGTGAAATGAAACAACCAGGTTTTAAAGTATTTCATATCATTGATCTTGATTTTCGCAGTCATTGTTTAACTTTTAAAGATGGTTTAAAGCAGTTAAAAACATGGTCTGATGCGCATCCCGATCATAATCCCATTTTTATTACACTGGAGCCTAAGGATGAGAAACCAAAAGATCCAAATCGCACTGCTCCTGAAAAGCTCACTGAACAAACGCTTGACGAGTTGGACCAGGATATCAGAGACGGTTTAGGCAATAGTCTGATAACTCCTGATATGATCCGGGGTAAATACGCGACATTGGAAAGCGCTGTGTTGCATGGCAATTGGCCAACATTAAAAGCAGCCCATGGCAAGTTTATATTTATAATGGATAATACTAAAGATTGCCGCGATCTGTACATTAAAGGTCATCCATCCTTGAAAGGAAGGGTTTTGTTTACCAATACAGACCCGGGCAATCCGGAGGCTGCTATGATGATCAGAAATAATCCTAAAGATCCTGAAATAAAGGAGTTGGTTAAAAAAGGCTACATTATCCGTACCCGTGCCGATTCAGATACCGAACAGGCCCGTGCAAATGATAAAAGTGATTTTATAGCCGCCTGTAATTCAGGAGCACAAATTATAACTACTGATTATTATTTGAAGAGCACCCATTTTAAATCTGATTACGTAGTAAACTTTGAAGAAGGAAATAAATATTTTAGGTTAAACCCCGCGTTTAATAATACACGGCAAAATAATGGCACAGGAAAATAAAACGCGCTTAAAATAATCGTTTTCTAGGAATTAATAATAATTGAGCTGCAATACTTTGGTATATCTTGGCATTTAGCTGTAATTTTATACTTTTATCCCTATTATAGCTAAGTGTATGTATTGGTACGAAGAAGAAGTTAAAGGACTTGAAAAAGAAAGATTAAAACTAACATATGAACCGTCAACACTGTTCTATGGAAGTTCATCGATAAGGCTGTGGGATGCACTATTTGACGACTTTAAGCCCTTTAAGCCAATTAATTTGGGCTTTGGTGGTTCAACACTTGCGGCCTGTTCCTGGTTTTTTGATCGTGTTGTTGCTCCTTATGATGCTAAATCTATCGTTGTATACGCAGGTGATAATGATCTGGGCGATGGAAGGCACCCCGAAGAGATTTTTATTTTTTTTGAACAGCTTGCTAACCAAATATCGCAAAGGTTTGGCTCTATTCCTTGTTACTATGTTTCCATTAAACCCAGCATAGCGCGCTGGGACCTCATAAACTCACTCCGGTATACCAATAATATTATTGAAAATGAGATCATTAAGCGGGATGATAATTGGAGGTTCATCAATATATATAACAAGATGTTGAATAAAGATGGATATCCCGATAAAGAATATTTTCAACCAGATGGTCTCCATTTAAGTAAAAAGGGGTATGCTTTGTGGAAACAAACTATTTATGCCCGGCTTTCAGAGAATTTTCATGCAGAATTAATATAAATATCACACCATAGAGGCATCTTGCATATAGTATGAACAGAGAATACACGCGATGGTATAGCCCGGTTCTTCAAAAAAATATGGAGATGCTGATATTTGGCCATAGCGGAGCCTCTGTTCTGTTTTTTCCGGCAAGAATGGGGCGATTTTATGATTATGAAAATTGGCGTGTGATTGAATCACTACGTCATAAAATTGAAAATGGGTATATCCAGGTTTATTGCGTGGATAGTTGTGATACTGAAAGTTTTTATAGCTCAGGATTTCATCCATCGGTAAAAATATTACGGCACATTCAATACGAGCAATATATTCTTGAGGAGGTTATGCCATATATCGATGTTAAAAACCCCGATTCATTTAAAATTGCCGCAGGCTGTAGCTTGGGAGCCTATCATGCGGTAAATATATCGCTAAGGCACCCGGGTATATTCAGTAAAGTGGTTGGTATGAGCGGCCGATACGATCTGGCAACCAAAATAGGGCACTACGAAGATCTGTTAGAAGGTTATTGGGATGAGAATATATATTTTAACATGCCATTACAATATATACCCAATTTAACAGATGAGCATAAGCTTGAAGTACTTAGACGGCTATATATAGTTTTGACAGTAGGGAAGGATGATATTTTACTGGATAACAATTATACATTAAGCAATCTGTTAACAGAGAAAGGGATTAATAATTCGTTGTACATCTGGGATAGCGAAGCGCATCAGGCCCGTTCATGGCGACAAATGGTAGTCAATTACTTATAGGACCTTCGCATGTGCCTGCTGCTTCCTTACAGATTAACTAAATTAATGATAGTGAAAAGATGATGAGCTTCATGTAGCAGGAATCGCTCAGTCCATTTTATGATATTTAAATTTCCAAAAAAAGGGTGCGATCCTTTTTTATCCGATTGATTTTCAGGAATCGTATTGATCAATTGTATGATATCACGCCTGTCTGCACTGATTCGTTGTATCAGTTCTTCTGTAGATTTATTTTGCCAGCTTATAAACTCCGGGTCATTATCAGCTTTATAGCTGCCAAACAAGGGGTTTTCAGTATTTAAAATTTGATTGATCCGTTCAATAAATACATGTTGATATCTTGCTAAATGCGCAATGTTATCATGGATATTCCATTTATCAGGCTGAGGTCTTTTAAACAATTGCTGCTCATCAAGATTAAAAATGAGTTCGCCAATTGTTTCATGCTGAAATTTTAGTCTGCTTGTTATAGAATTACTGAGGTTCATATCAAGTTATGGTTGTATTTAAAACAATATTAGTAACAATTATGATAATTTAGCATCGCTTAACTTTCATTATAAAGTGTTAGTATAATTTACCGGCCAGGAACAAAAAAATGAATAACAAGAGTCACAAAATATTTACCCTTATTTCAGGGTTGTCTATATCGGTTATGGCTTGCCATAACATAAACAAGAATAAGCAGTCAACCGCTAATGAGCAGGTGAACATGCATAGCGCCTATGATGACAGTACGCTAAATCGGAACATATTGCCTGTTTTAATGCCTTATAACAGGATTGTCGACCCGGTTGGCAAAGTTGTTTCATTTGGTGATCCTGGTGACGAAAACCACAGCATGGATGTAAGACCTATACCAAACAGCAAACTTATAGCTGTTGAGGATAGGTATGGGATAACCTTAATTGATACTGTATTAAGTAAAGTGGTAACCCGTTGGACGTATAAACAGGATGCCCGGTATCGTGGGCTTTCCAGTACTTACTCAGGATTAAAAGTTTTAAAAACAGGTAATCAAACACAAATATTCTGGAGCGCAGCTGCCGGCAAAGGGAAAGACTCTAAATCATATGTTTTTCAGGCAATTTGGAATGGCGAAAGCATCAGTATAAAAAACACCTTTACTTTTAAAGCCGAAGGAGAATCGCCTTTGGCTTTACCAAATGATCTGGCTATAAATAACGAAAATGGTGTAGATTTTTTATATGTGGTTTTAAATGGCAATAATCAGTTGGTTAAAATTGATCTGTCGACCAATAAAACTGTCTGGACAAAGCCTACAGGAGTTGCCCCTTATGGCATTGTGATAGCTAAAGGCAAAATTTTTGTAACCAATTGGGCCGGTCCCAACGCCATTGATACGGTGAATAGGGAAACCGCCGGTGTACCATATGGCAAAACCTATATTGATCCCAAAACCGGAGCTACCGCCCAGGGTACCGTTATGGTAATGAGTTTAGAAAAAGGGGATGTAATTAAAGAGATACCGGTTGGTTTGCACCCCAATGCAATAATTAGCAGTGCAGATGAAGCCTTTGTTTATGTAGCCAATGGCAATAGCGATATGGTATCGGTTATCTCAACAAACGCTCTGCAAAGTGTTGATGCGATTGATGTAAAGTTAAATCCAGGTAAAAAAAGTTATATAGGTGATACCCCGAACGCTTTGGCTATTAACCAAGAAGGTACGATCTTATATGTAGCCAATGGACTTGATAACGCGGTTGCTATAGTAAAACTTGGATCAAAAGCGGCAACAAAGGGCATAGGGAGTAGTATTGTAAAGGGTTTTATACCTACAGAAGCCTACCCGGGCGGACTTGCAGTTGATAATAATACGCTATTTGTAACCAATCTGGAAGGAGAAGGCTCGCGTATAAGCAGCAAAGAAATGGATAAGGGCGGGGCAGATGGTGAGATAAGTGCGGGTAGCCCGGAGGCATACAATTCGCATCATCAAAAAGCGACGGTATCCATTATCCCAATCCCCGGTGAGGCACAGTTAAAGCAATATACTCAAAAGGTAAAAGACCTTAACCTAAGTTTCAGGCAGCAAATTGCTCAGCTATTGCCCCGGAAAAATGTTCCTGCACGACCAGTGCCTGAACGTATAGGTGAACCATCTGTGTTTAATCACGTGCTTTACATTATTAAAGAAAATCGTACCTATGACCAGGTTTTAGGCGATATGCCTGAAGGTAATGGAGCAAAATCATTATGCATCTACGGAGATAGCGTTACACCTAATCAGCATAATCTGGCCCGTAATTTTTTGTTGCTCGATAATTATTATGCATCCGGAAAATGTTCTGCCGAAGGTCATCAATGGACAGATGCAGCTATGGTAACGGATTATGTTGAAAAAAGTGTGCGATCGTGGTTCCGTAGTTATCCTCATGTACAGGAAGATGCATTGGTTTATGACGGTAATGGTTTTATATGGAACAATGCGGCAGACCATGGCAAAACGGTAAGGATATACGGGGAAGCTTGTGCGGTTCATTTTGATGAAAAATTAAGCTGGAGCGATATTTACAACAATTACAATGCGGGTAAACCTTTTGCATTCAAAAATACGAGTACCATATCGAGGGTACGACCTATGTTGTCGCAAAATTATCCCGGTTCTGATGAACACAAGATCAACGAACAATTGCGAGCCTCGGCTTTTATTAAAGAATTAAATGAGTATGAGAAAAAGCCCGGTGATCAGTTGCCCCAGCTAATGATCATGGCACTTTCTGCCGATCATACGGTGGGTACACGCCCCGGATTTCCTACACCCGATGCCATGGTAGCTGATAATGACCTGGCTCTTGGGCGTATTGTTGAAGCAGTATCAAAGAGTCGTTTTTGGAAAAATACGGTGATTTTTGTTACCGAGGATGATTCACAGGCTGGGTGGGATCACGTTTCGGCATATCGTACTACCGGTTTTGTGATAAGTCCTTATAGCCGCCTGCAAAGTAAGGTTAGTAAAAACTACAATCAAACCTGTATAGTACGTTCCATTGAGCAGATACTCGGTTTACCGCCAATGAATATCATTGATGCAACCGCTTTACCCATGTTTGATTGTTTTACCAATAAACCATCAAACTATACCTATCAAGCCGTAAAAAATAAAATTCCATTAAACAAACTTAGCCCTAAACTATCCTCCCTTAAAGGAGCGGCATTGCATTATGCGCAGCAATCATCAAGGCCAGAATATGATCATATTGATGGGGGAAATGATGACGTGATGAACCGTATTTTGTGGTTTGCGGCCAAAGGGAAAAAAGCATACCCGGCTAAACTGGCCGGAAAGGACACTGATAATGATGATTAGGCAGCCCATTTTTTAGCGGAAATGTATTTAAATGCTGCTTAGTATATAAATAGGCCAATATAATGCCACGTTTTGTTATAATAAATTTAGACATTTGCCTATCAAAACATTTCTTAATTAATTTAGACTGTTATTAAATGTCGTCCGTTGTGAGTACACAGGAACATATTCGTCGTATTCAGATAAATGGTGATGAAGCGGCATTTAATGAGCTTTATGAGTTGCACGAATCAAGGCTCAATAAATTTGCTTATTCGTTTTTGGGCGACAGGGAAGTGGCGCAGGAGATTGTAAATGATGCTTTTTTAAAAATATGGACCAACCGTGCAAATCTGGATACTATAAAGAATTTGCAGGTTTATTTATATGTTTTGATAAAGAATGCCTGTTTGAACCATTTACGAAACACATCTACCAAAAAAATTAAAGAACTTCAACTTACCGAGACCTATTATTTTCGGTTATCTGTCGATCCCTCTCATTTGCTTATTAGTAAAGAGTTAGAAACAAGGGTTTTGAATGCCGTTAACCTATTACCCCCCCGTTGCAAACTCATATTTAAAATGGTTAAGGAAGATGATCTTTCCTGTAATGAAGTGGCGGCCATTCTCGGCCTTTCCAATAAAACCGTTTTTGCTCAGTTAGCCATCGCTATTAAAAAATTAGACGACGCGCTTGGCGGCAGATAACCTCTGGCATTCGATTAAATTATTTAAAAAAAGTTTTATTTCCTTTAGGAAAAACCAATAGTTGTGTGTCCTTATGGAGTATACAAATTATTATGGGCAAATCCAGGTTTATTGAGTTAATGGCTAAAAGTATGGGCAAAACGGCCACTGCTGAAGAATTAGCCGAACTTAACACGTTTCTTGAGCAGTTTCCGGAATCAAAAAAAATGTACCAGGTTACTGCTGCTTTAAAGGGCAGCGCAAAACAAGCTGATACTGTAAAACAAAAAGATATCAGTACAAAGCTTGAAGAACTTTGGTATAAAATAAAAAGCACAGACAAAAATCAAGGTTTTATTAATGACGCAAGCAAGGTAAAGCCTTTATTTCATTGGCGTTGGGCGGCCGCGGCTGTTTTAGTGTTAGGTATGGTAGGTAGCTTGTTGTATACACGGAAACTGCGATTGGCAGATCAGGCCGCAAGATTAGTTATGCATGAAGTTCGGGTTCCTAATGGAACAACCCGGAAATTGGTAATGCCGGATGGAACTAAAGTAATACTGAATGCAGGGAGTACCTTTACTTATCCCGAAACATTCGCAAAAAATACCAGAGACGTTACGCTTAACGGTGAAGGCTTTTTTGAAGTAACCCACAATGCTAAAAGACCTTTTCTGGTACACACCAGCAACTTAACAGTAAAAGTACTCGGAACAGTATTTAATGTTAAGGCTTATAATAACGACAAAAATATCGAGACTACACTACTTAAAGGTAAAGTACAGGTTGAACTTGGAAATAACCCAGAGAAAAACATTATACTGTTACCTAACGAAAAACTATTAGTTACCAATAATGAGCCTCAAACCCGCACTCAGGCTGGTAATACTCTTAACCAGGCAAAAGTAGAATACCAGGTGATCACACTACCAGCTGTTAAAGCCGATGAGGTCAAAGAAACCGCCTGGCTTGATAGTCGGATATTGTTTACTAATGAGCCATTTGAAGATGTAGCTAAACAAATAGAGCGAAAATATAACGTGCAGATTGTGTTTGAAAGCCAGGCGCTTGAAACCGAACAAATAAGTGGCCTGTTGGATAAAGAGTCATTGCAGGATGCTCTTCGGATTATTGAAATAACAACTCCATTCAATTACCGCATGGATGGAAAGACGGTTTATTTGTCGAAAAAAGAGAAACAAAATTAATTTAACTAACCCCTAAAACTAACGCGTATGACATTGAAGCATTACTTATCAGATTCCTGACATCCAAATAAACAAGGGAAGAGCTGGCACTCCTCCCTGTAAAAACAAATCGGATTTTTATTAACAGAGTAAGATGTTGTAACACAGTGCTTACTCTATCCATTAATTTTCAAAACAAATGTAATGAAAAAAACAAGAAGGGTATTTCCACTTCAGGGTGCCTCCGTATGTCTAAAAGTTATTTTGCTGATGAAAGCAGTTTTCCTCCTAATTCTGGTTACATGCATGCAAGTTTCGGCAACAGTGTATTCTCAACAAAAGTTTACACTTAGCATTAAGCAAACCGAAGTAAGCAGCATATTAACCAAAATTCAAAAACAAAGTGATTATCGTTTCTTTTACAATTACACATCCATTAAAAAACTTGGCAAGGTTGATCTGGATGTAAAGGATGCCACGATTGATCAAATACTAAGCAGCCTTATTGATAATAAACTTTCCTATAAAATGACTGATGACCATGTGGTTATCATATCTAATCAGGAAGATGCCAGCCGTCAGGCTATCATTAAAGGTAAAGTTGTTGATAAAACAGGTGAGCCCCTGATAGGCGTAAGCGTTAAATTGCAAGGCACCAATGTGGGTATCACTACCGATGTTAATGGTACATTTAGTATTAATGCACCAGACGACGGTACTTTGGAGTTAACCTATATCGGTTATGCCAAAAAGATAGTGCCTATTGCAGGCAACCACAATTTAACTATTACAATGGATGCCTTGCCATCGGCATTAAATGAAGTGGTGGTTGTTGGTTATGGTACAAGTAAAAAAATTGATATTACCGGTTCTGTGGCCAGTGTTAAAGGCGCTGATCTGCAAAATTTACCGGTAAGTAGCGCCGCTCAGGCGTTGGATGGCCGAGCCAGTGGTGTAAACATTGTACGTAATGATGGTTCGCCGGGTGCAGCACCGAGCATCAGGATACGCGGTACAGGCACCGTTAATGATGCCAATCCGCTTATAGTTATTGATGGGATACCTACCAGCAACCCGGATGCATTAAGCGATATTAACCCTAATGATATTGCCTCTGTTGATATTTTGAAGGATGCTTCTTCGAGCGCTATTTATGGTACCCGTGCAGCAAATGGAGTGGTTTTAGTGACTACAAAGAAAGGTACATACAATCAAAAACTGGGCACCACGGTTAATTTTTACAGTGGTTTTTCCAACTCAACCAAGTATATTAAGTTATTAACAGCACCTCAGTTGTATCAGCTTAAAAGAGAGCGTTATACTAATGACGGTGTTGCTATTGGCGACCCTTGGAATGATTCATATTATGCGACTCAAAGAACCGATTGGCAGCGGGCCATTATGGGTACTGGGCATGTAACCGAAGGCGATGTAACTATACAAGGCGGTAATGAGACCTCCAATTATTATTTTTCACAGTCTATTTATAATGAAGATGGCATCATAGATAAAACCAATTTTAAGCGTTACAGTACCCGTATCAATTCAGAACATAAAATAACACCATGGCTAAAGCTTGGTGAAAACATTCAGTTAACTTATGGTAATCAGAATGGCTTTGACAATTATAGTTCGCAAACGGGTTTGATTTTTTCTGCCTTGCGTTTTAATCCTGCCATACCACTGGTTAATCCTGATGGCACTTACGGTACATCTAGGGTTAATGGTAATCAGTTGGGGGATATTAACAGCCCTTATGCAACAATTCAGGAAACAGATAAGTATACCAAGAAATATAGGGCATTGGCAAATGCATTTGCGGAAGTTACTTTTACAAAAGATTTAAAATTAAGGGTTAATTACGCTTTTGACGGTACCCTGATCCGTAACTATAATTTTAGTATAGCGGATGTAAATCAGGCCAGACCAAATCCTACATCTTCGTTAACACAAAGTGAAGAAGAGGTATCCTCTCAATTGCTGGAATCTTTCCTTACTTATGATAAGGTGTTTGGTAAAAGCCATGTTACTTTTACCGGTGGCTACTCTTATCAAAATTTTAAGGATTTCGGTTTTAATGCCTCGAGAATTGGCTATGATGATACCGATCCGGCTCAAAGGGTGCTTAACACAGGTAATCTTCAATACAATTCAAATTTACCGGTACAACCCTCATCTTTGCAATCGGGTTTTGCGAGGTTATTTTATGATTACGATAGTAGGTTTTTGGCTACCGTCACTTTTCGTGCAGATGGATCATCTAAATTTGCTCCTGGTAAACAGTGGGGTTACTTTCCAGCTTTTTCATTGGGATGGAGATTATCAAATGAGCAGTTTATTAAAAATATAACATGGATAAATAACCTAAAATTAACCGGTGGCTACGGTGAATTGGGAAATCAGAATGTCAATCCTTATCAATATTTAAGTTTAATAAACATTGGCAGCACTTATGAAAATGGAGGATATGTTTTTGGCGGTACAGGGGTAAGTGGTGCCGCAGTTACCACCATCGCAAACCCCAATATCACCTGGGAACGTGCTGCTATGACAAATATTAGTTTGGAGGCAGGCTTTTTAAGCAACAAACTAAATACAACACTAACCTGGTTTAATAAGAATACCAAAGATATGCTCATATCTCCGCCCGTAGTAGGTTCGGCCGGATCGGTAGCTATCCCTAACCAAAATATCGGTACTATGAATAATAAAGGTATCGAGGTTGAACTTAATTACCAGGGTGGCGATAAATTAAAGTACTCTATCGGCGCAAATGCTTCATTTATTAAAAACAAAGTAACCCAGCTTAACGGTGTGGGCACTTTCATTCAATCTACATTTTACGGACGCTCAAACCAGGAGATTTCAAGAACTTATCAAGGGCAGCCAATAGCTTCATTCTATGGATGGAAAACTAATGGTTTATACCAAACCCAGGCTGATATTGATAACGACCCTGCATTGAAAAATGATCCACGTAAAGCAAATATTAAACCTGGTGATGTTCGTTTCCTTGATCTGGACGGCAATGGTTTAATTGATGGTAATGACCGTACCACATTGGGTAATCCCAATCCAAATGTAACCGCAGGTATACAAGGCAGCCTGTCATATAAAGGTTTTGATCTGTCATTAAATTTTACAGGTGTATTTGGCGTAAGCTTATACAACGCAGATAGGATGCAAGGTATTGACCCAACCTATCCGTTTAACCTGTATGCAGAGGATTTAGGTCGTTGGACCGGCCCTGGAACAAGTAATACCATACCAAGACTATCACTTGATCATCCTAACGATAACTATCGTACCTCTGATCTCTTTGTAGAAAACGGGAACTATTTCAGTCTCAAAAACGCAACATTAGGTTATACTTTACCTTCAATGTGGTCAAAAAAGGCGGCGCTAAAAAGTGTAAGGTTATACGCTTCAGGCCAGAATGTATTTATCATCACCAAATACAAAGGCTATACACCAGAGTTGGGTTACACCAATGGCAACTTACAACGAGGTGTTGATGTAGCTCAATACCCATCGGTACGGACAATTACATTCGGTTTAACAGCTAAACTATAAAATCATGAAATCGAACAAAATATTATATATAGTAATAGCGCTGGCTTTGTTTAATAGTGCCTGTAAAAAAGCGCTCGATCTTAATCAACAAGGGGTTTATACCTCTGATAATTATTTCAGGAATGAAGCCGATGCTGTAAAAGCAGTAAGCGGTATTTACAGCCTTTTAGAGGAAGAAGATTATATTGGCCATGCCGAATGTACTTTTGATGTTCCTTCTGATGATTACTGGCGTTCTGGAGATCATGGCGAGGATGAAGGTATAGAAAATTTAACGTATGATGCTTCAAACGCTGCCATCAGGTATCCGTGGAAATGGAGATATGAAGAGATCAATCGCTCTACCAATTGTATCATCAATATTCCTAAAATTACCGCCATTTCTGCTGATGTTAAAAATCGCAGCATGGGCGAAGCTTATTTTTTAAGGGCCTTTGGTTACTGGCGCTTGATGATCATTCATGGTGATGTGCCCATTATTACCGAAGATGATTATTCCAAACAGCTATTCAATGTTCCTAAATCGCCGATAGAAGATGTACGTAAACAAATTGAGTCTGATTTAAAACAGGCAATTTCTTTACTTCCTGAAAGCTATGGTCCTGCAGATCGTGGTCGTGTAAGTAAAGGAACAGCCCTTGGGTTTTTAACCAAATTATACATGTACTGGGAAAAGTTTCCAGAAGCAATAGCAACCGGACAGCAAGTCATATCTAACGCACATTATGCGCTGGCTGCTAATTACCAGGATAATTTTACCCGTGCCAATGAAAATAGTACAGAGTTACTTTTCTCTATCCAGGCATTACAAAGTGTTGTTCAAAATGACTTTACTGTATATTACATCCCACGGCCATGGGGTGGGTATGGTTTTAGTCAACCATTACAAGGGCTTGCCAATGAATTTGAAGCCAATGATTCACGTAAAGCTGCAACGTTGCTAGGCGTTGGTGATCAGATCGACATCGGCGATGGTAAGGGTCTTACTACCTTTACAGCAGATCTTTCTGCAACCGGTTATGTTTTTCGTAAATATGCGGTATTTAACAGTGCCGCAGCAGGCGGTGGTGTTGACCATACCTTCGCAGTGCCATTAATGCGTTCAGCAGATATCTATCTACTGGTAGCGGAGGCGCTTATCCGTACTCAAGGAGCTGGAGCAGGGGATGCCTTGATCAACCAGATCAGACATCGTGCTTCACCTTTATTAAAGCCGGTTTCGGGCGCGGGCATGAAAGAGTTGATCCATGAGCGTCGTGTTGAATTAGCCGGCGAAGGCGAACGTCATCAGGACCTGATGCGTTGGGATAAAGACAAGATCGTAGATATAGCAGCGATATACAATCTTCCTATCTCAAAAGCGCCGATAGATCAATCTAAGAATGTTGTATTTGTTCGCCCTAAAAATTACTATTTCCCGCTTCCACAAGTTGAAATTGATAAGAGTAAGGGTGTTTTGATACAGAATCCTAATTTTTAACGGATGATAAATAATTACTGGTAATCAGGACAATATTTTGTTCTGATTGCCGGTATTTTATGAGACCTCATCCCAACCCTTCTCCAAAGGAGAAGGGCTTTAAAAGAATAATTAATCATCTTGCCGATCAAAGTCCTCTCCTTTGGAGAGGATTTAGGTGAGGTTACATACCCTATTAAATGAGAAAGTATTTACTTGTACTTGTTGTTATGGCATTTGGCTTAAGTGCCAGTGCACAGGTTGATCAAAAGGCATTATACGCCTTTATTGAACGGGTTATTCCCGGCAAAAGCAGTTCTTTTATTATCGAGGCTATTCCGCAGCAAAATGATAAAGATGTTTTTGAACTTGACAGCAGGGACGGTAAAATAATTTTGCGGGGCAATAATGGTCTTTCCATTGCCTCGGCCTTAAACTATTATCTTAAAAATTACTGTTTTTGTGATATCAGCTGGAACGGTACAAACCTTAATTTACCAACTACCTTACCCTTAGTTAAAGGACCGATTCATAAAAGTACACCATATCAGTATCGCTATTATTTAAATTACTGTACCTACAATTATTCCATGGCCTGGTGGGATTGGGCCCGTTGGCAAAAAGAGATAGACTGGATGGCCTTAAATGGAATTAATCTGCCGCTGGCCATTACAGGCGAAGAAGCCGTTTGGCAAAATGTTTACAAAAGCATGGGCTTTACTGATAAGCAACTGGATGAGTTTTTTAGCGGTCCTGCTTATTTTGCCTGGTTTTGGATGGGCAACATTGATGCCTGGGGTGGTCCGCTGCCACAGCATTGGATGGATTCTCATAAAGAACTCCAAAAGAAAATACTGGAGCGTGAGCGTTCCTTTGGTATGAAACCTGTACTGTCTTCATTTACTGGGCATGTGCCACCATCATTTAAAGATAAATTTCCCGGTGCTAAGGTTAAAAAAACCAACTGGGATGCCGGTTTCCCCGATGTATATATCCTTGACCCCGACGATCCGATGTTTGAAACCATCGGTAAAAAATATATAGAGGCACAAACCCAAGAGTTTGGTACAGACCACCTGTACTCTGCCGATACTTTTAATGAAAACGTGCCGCCAACAAATGATTCTACTTACCTGGATGGCATGAGCAAAAAGGTTTTTAATTCCATGGCCGCAGCAGATCCCAAAGCAATTTGGGTGATGCAAGGCTGGATGTTCCATTATAACAATAAATTCTGGCAACCACAGCAGATCAAGGCCTTATTAAACGCTGTACCTAATGAACAAATGATCGTATTGGATCTGTATAGTGATGCGCATCCAGTTTGGAACCGCACTGAAGCTTATTACGGCAAACCATGGATCTGGAGTATGCTGCAAAACTTTGGTGGTAACATCAGCCTGTTTGGCCGCATGCGTCACGTAGCCGCCGATCCGGCGATAGCGTTGCACGATCCGGAATCAAAAAACATGCGAGGTATAGGCATTACTCCTGAGGGCATCGAACAGAATCCGGCCCTATTTGCCCTGATGCTGGAGAATGTTTGGAGTGATACCCCCATAGATGCAGATAAATGGCTTGTTAACTATGCACAAAGGCGTTACGGTCAAAGCAATACCCAGATAAATGAAGCCTGGCATATATTACTAAACACGGTGTATTCCGGTGGTTTAACAGAAGGAGGTCCGGAATCTATTATTGTTGCACGGCCTACCTTTAAAAAAACTATCGACAGGGTATTAACCAAATTGGATTATGACCCTGCGCAATTGGTTAAAGCCTGGCAGCTGTTTGTAAATGCTGCAGACAGTTTGAAACAAAGCGACGGTTTTCAATATGATCTGGTTGATATTACGCGGCAAGTACTGGCCAACTATGCAAGTCCGCTGCAACAGCAAATGGTGAAAGCATACCAGGCCGGAGATAAAGAACAGTTTAAGCAATACAGTAGCCGATTTTTACAATTGATGGATGATATGGATGCGCTGCTAAGCACCCGAAAAGATTTCCTGTTAGGTAAATGGATCACTGAGGCAAGAGCCAATGGCATCACCGAAAAAGAGAAGAACTTGTATGAGTTTAATGCCCGTGACCTGGTTACGCTGTGGGGTGATAAAGAAAGCGGCTTGCGTGAGTACTCCAATCGCCAATGGGCCGGGCTGATTAAAGGATATTACAAGCAGCGTTGGGCTTTGTTCTTTGATCTGTTAAATAAATCGCTTGCATCGGGCAGTAAATTTGATGAGCTTGCTTTTGACAAACAAGTAAAGGATTGGGAATGGCAATGGGTAAACAAGCACGATAATGCTTATCCAAATACCGTCAGCGGTAATTCTGTGGAAAAATCCAAACAATTATTTGAGAAATATAATCCTATAATTCAGCAAGCTTATCAACGCTAAGTAATGAACAAACGTTTTTATACCGCGCTTTTAGTTTTTGCAATGTTGGTTGTGAGCAACGTGGGTTATAGCCAGATCATAAATGATCATATATTCCCGGCTCAGGAATCAGCTAAATCATTTATCAATTTTGATAGTAAAGGATTTCTAATAAATGGTAAACGAACTTTCCTGGCATCAGCAGGGTTAGACTATGCACGTATTCCACATCAGCTTTGGCATGATAGACTGTTGCGATTAAAACGTGCTGGCTTTAATTGTGTGGAGGTGTATGCCTTTTGGAATTTTCATGAACCTCATGAAGGTAAATTTGAGTTTACCGGCGATCATGACCTGAACGCGTTTTTATCTATCGTAAAAAGTCTGAATATGTATGCTATTGCCCGGGTAGGCCCTTATGCCTGCGCCGAGTGGGATCTGGGTGGTTACCCCTTATGGTTGAAATTTAAACCAGGATTGCGTGTAAGGGAGGACAACCCAGAGTTTGAAAAATACGTCGACCGTTTCTTTGACAAATTATTGCCTATCGTTTTTAATCAGCAGATCAATAAAGGCGGCCCGGTAATTTTAGTACAGTTGGAAAACGAGCATAATAATGGCTGGGGAACTGTTGTCCCCGATAATTATTTTAAACATCTGCAAAGCAAGGCACTAAGTTTAGGGTTGCAGGTGCCCTATTTTTTTAGCGGTCTGCACCACGCCAGCGATCCCGCCGGAGAAGGCTCATTGGATGATCCTAAACGACCTAATCCCTGGTTTTCAACCGAATTTTGGAGTGTGTGGTACTCTCAATATGGAGCTAAGCCAACAGATTCAGCAGTATATGCCCGGCGCACCTGGAAAATATTAGCGCACGGTGGTGGCGGATATAACTATTACATGGCTCATGGAGGCTCGAATTTTGGTTATACCAATAATGATGAAGACGCTGCATCTTATGATTATGGCTCCGCAGTTGGGCAGGCCGGCGATCTCCGGCCTATTTATTACGGCTTTAAACGCGCCGCTTTTTTTGCCCGCAGCTTTCAGGATATATTGGAGAATTGCACCGATGCTACAGCCGCTTATAAAGATATTGCGGTAGATAGCAGTTTAAAAGTAACAGCGAGATCAGCCGACATTGGGGATCTTATATTTTTGGATAATCCAGGTAAAAAAGCACTTAAAGCGGTGGTTAAGGTTGATAACGACATGCCTGTAGCCACTGTAATGCTGGCTCCGGGCGAAATATATCCGCTGGTGCACAATTATATCATCAATAACCAGGTAACACTTAACTGGGCGTTTACACGTATTTACGGATTGGTAAAGCAGGGAAATACTACCACTATTTTGGTCGAAGCCGAAAGAGGTAGTCCTATAATGCTTTATTTTAAGGCGGGAGGAAAAGTAACCATACCTAAAGGAACAACCGGATTTAAAGTAAGTGATGGTAATGTCGATCTGATAACTACTCAAGGGGACAAACCCGGTGAATATACATTTGAAGTGGGGGGACAGCGCGTCCGTATTTTAACAACGGATGCCAAAGCAATGGATAAAACCTGGATCTTGGAGCAGGCCGGTTCAAATATTATCATCAGTGGTGTATCTTACCTGGCTGATGTTAAACTGCAAAATGGTCAGTTGCAAGCCACTGCCGAATATCCTTTAACAGGTAAAAAAGATGGACAAGTTTGGTTATATAAAAGTAATAGTTCATCGTTGTTAAAATCTGTATATCAGCAGGGTATAAAATACAACTCAAACGTAAGTTTATCTCCATGGCAAAATAAGGACGCTTCTGTTTGCGCCGCGCCCGCTTATGATGATACCAACTGGTTTAGTTCTGCTGATCCTCAGCAAATGGGAGCAGATGATAACTTGACGGCCGATGCCTGGTATCGTACCATGGTTGATGTACCGGCATCAGGAAAGTATACTATGCAGGTTGACGGTGGAGATAGAGCTACCGCTTTTGTAGATGGCAGGAAGACCGTTCAATGGAAAGTTAGGGAGGGTGAGGTGACTTTTGATCTGGAAAAAGGCAAACATATGCTGGCTGTATTTACAGCACATGATGGTCGCGATAAATTGGCCGCCTACATTGGATCGATCACCGATGTTGACAAGAAAGGGTTATCGGGCCCGGTTCAGCTTAAACAGGGTGGACCGTTTATATCTACCATCAACAATTGGTATTTTACCCAAGCCGAAAAAGTTATCGACGTAAAAAATAATATCCCGGCATTTGATACCCTTAGCTGGAAAAAGTATAAAATTGGCGATGATGTATTTAACAAACAGGAGGGCTTTGGCTGGTTTCAAACTACGATCCCGGTTCAGGGGGGCAATCCTAATAAGCTTACCATCAATTTCAGGAGTGTAGACGAAGACGCTACCGTATTTATCAATGGTAAACAGGTAGCACAACACAAGGGCTGGAATTTACCTTTTACTGTGGAAATTAATGATACCTCTACACTTAGAAAGCCAATCGTGCTTACGCTATTTATCGAAAACTACTCCAACGAAGGCGGTATAGATCAGCCTGTAAAAGTAAACAGCATTGGTGATGCTACTGTATTACACAATTGGAAAATGTTTGGAGGCCCGGGTAATCCAGATGCCGTTGATGGCTGGAGTAAATTAGCAGGTAAAGCCTCATTTGAGGGTCCGCAATTTTTCCGGTCGCAGTTTACCGTGCCGCAGCCAAAAGGCAAGCATCTGATATGGCGGGTTCATACAGATGGCTTAAGTTACGGCTCGGTTTGGATAAACGGTCATAACCTGGGACGTTACCCCGAAAAAATTGGTAATATCGGCATGTATATACCGGAGTGTTGGTTAAAAGCCGGCATAAATCAAGTGGTAGTTTATGATGAAAATGGTAACCGGCCGGATAAAGTGAGCATACGATCAGAGAAAAAGGCTGGCAGGATAACTTATACACTTCAGGGAAAACTATAAAATTTAAAAGATATGGCTTTAGCAAAAGACAGGTTTATAACACTTGATATTTTCAGGGGCATGACCATCTGCTTCATGATTATCGTAAATGCTCCCGGTTCGGGCGCGGTTCAATGGGCTCCGCTTGATCATGCCGCCTGGTTCGGTTTTACGCCAACCGATCTTGTTTTTCCTTCTTTTTTGTTCGCAGTTGGGAATGCACTGAGTTTTTCCAAAAATAAGTTTGAAAGTAACAGTGCTTTTCTGCGTAAAATAGGCAAACGCACGCTCATCATATTTTTACTGGGTTACCTGATGTACTGGTTTCCCTTCTTTCATCGCGAGGCCGGTGGCTGGGTTTTTAATCCGCTTGGCAATACCCGCATTATGGGGGTATTACAACGTATAGCACTTTGTTACTTTTTTGGTTCGCTTATCGTGCACTATTGCTCAAAGCGTATGGCGGTTATTATCTCGATTTTACTTTTGCTGGGATACTGGGTGTTCTTATTGCTGCTTGGCGAACCCGGTAAAGAGATGACCATGCTGGGCAATGCCGGTACCCGTTTGGATATATTAATTATGGGTAATGCGCATTTATACCACGATAAAGGCGGCCCGATAGCTTTTGATCCGGAAGGTTTACTGAGTACTTTGCCAGCCATTGTAAATGTAATAGCTGGTTACCTGGCAGGAGCCTATATTCAACGTAAAGGGCGTAATTATGAATCGGTAGCAAAGTTATTAATAGCCGGAGTTTGTCTCATAGGCATAGCGTTGTTCTGGGCGCAGTTTTTTCCGTTGGCTAAAAAGTTATGGACAAGCACCTTTACCCTGCTTACTATTGGGATCGATCTGGTGATCATTGGGGTACTGATCTATGCCATTGAATTAAAGAATATCAAACGCGGTACCAACTTTTTCCTGGTTTTTGGCCGGAATTCATTGGCAATATACCTGCTGTCAGAATTGTTGTTTACCGTTATTTCGACTGTTTGGGTAAAGCCAAACCTCAGCTTTTATGATTGGATAAACCAGGTATTTTACCAGCCGCTTTTCCCGGGAGCATTTGGTACACTGGTTTTTGCTTTATGTTATATGATGCTTTGCTGGCTGGTAGGTTATATGATGGATAAAAGAAAGATCTATATCAAAATATAAGTTTACGTATGTGTGAAATGTACTCTCTTATGAAAAAGGCAGTTTGGCTGCTGTTGTTATCGTTTGTTATTACCATTAATGTAAATGCACAGAACCGGTCTAATTTATCATACGTAAATCCATTCATCGGGACTACCAAAAGCGGCGTACTCACCCATTGGGGAGGCGATGGCGGTACATATCCCGGTGCAGTGGCCCCATCGGGTTTTATCCAGATCAGTCCGGAAACACGGGTTACAGGAGCCAGAGGGTATAACTACACCGATTCATCCATTTACTATTTCAGCTGTTTTGGACATCATAGTGGCTTTCCAGAAGGTTCGGCAGGGCGTTTATTTATTATGCCTGTGACGGAAGGACGTGATTTTGAACCGGGTATGTATAAAAGTCGCTTTTCGCATCAGAATGAGATAGCGCGTCCGGGATATTACCGGGTAAAATTTACCGATAATGATATCATAGCAGAAGCAAGTGCATCCACCCGCACGGGAATATTGCGTTTTACATTTCCGGCTAAAACAAAGGCACAGGTTTTTATTGGGAATGCAGGAGATATCACCATCATTTCCGGAAAAGTGATACATGGAGCGGCGCTAAACACAGTGATCAATTTGAGTGAGGCTTTTAGCGAAAAGAAAAAGATAAAAGATGGCTATTTGTTTACTTTTAAGACCACCACTGTCGCAAAAGTTATTGAACTTAAGCTGAGCACATCAACTGTAAACTTTGCAAGTGCTCAAAATAATATCGATAAGGAAATAGCCAAATTAAGTTTTAAGGCTTTTATTGCACGTACAGCCGGTGATTGGACTAAACAATTATCTACCGTAGATATAACCGATACCAGCAAAAATAATAAAACCATATTTTATACCGCCCTTTACCATTCGCTATTGATTCCCTGGGTAATTTCTGATGTGGATGGTAATTATCGCGGAGATGACGGAGCCGTTCATCATGCTTCGGGTAAATATCAATATGGTGGATTTTCTCCATGGGATACCTTCCGGTCATTGCACCCCTTATTGAGTTTGCTGTATCCCGAAAAGCAGAATGATATTATTTTATCGATGCTGGATATTTATAAACAAACAGGTCATTTACCCACGGAGAGTATGACAGGCAATCATGCTATACCTATTATTGTAGACGCTTATTTAAAAGGCATCACCGGCTTTGATAAAGCACTGGCTTATAAGGCCATGAAAAGTAATATTGTCGACTCGCCTTTTGTGCAGGGGGATATGCCTATATACCACCGTTTAGGTTATGTGCCGTATACCAATTCTGAATCGGTAACCCGTACAGTGGAATATGCTTACGATGACTGGGCGCTATCGCAGTATGCCAAAGAGGTAATGCATAATGAGGCCGACTATCAGCTTTTGTGGGATAGGGGTTTAAATTATCGAAATCTATTTCATCCCGACGACTTGTTTTTACTACCACGATCAGGAAATGATTTTAAGCTAAACCCCGGTATGTCGGGTTATAAAGAAGGGGACAAGTGGGTGTATTCCTATTTTGTGCCGCACAATGCCAAAGACCTGGTGAACCTTATGGGCGGTAATAAAGCGTTTTCTGATCGCTTAGATTCTACTTTAAGAAATGATATTATACTGTTTGATAATGAAACAGTTATACATCTGCCTTATTTGTTTAATGCAGCCGGACGACCAGACCTTACACAGGCCTGGTGCAGGGATATTATGCTGTTGCGATATAAAAACCGACCAGAGGGTTTGCCTGGGAATGATGACCTTGGTGCTATGTCAAGCGCCTATATATTTAATGCATTAGGGATTTTCCCGGTAAGTCCTGGCAAGCCGTTATATGCTATAGGAGCGCCATTATTTCAAGCTGTAACCCTGCATTTGGCTACTCATAAAACGTGGACAATTGAGGCTAAAAACCAATCGGCTGGCAACAAATACGTAAGTTCTTTAACCGTTAATGACAAGGCATATGAACAATTGGTTTTACCTCATGCAACTCTCGCCAATGGCGGTATAATGCGGTTTACCATGAGCAATAACGTGCAAAACTGGCCTGCGGATAAAGATCCAATCGCGTTATCAGAAACAAAAACCTCATCGGATATAAAAGTTATCAATTATAGCTTGCAGAAAACCCAAGTTGAACCGAATGAGCAATTATGGCTGAGGTTTACAGCACAGAATAAGGGGGCGGCAGGTACCAAGAACATCAGAATATATGCTGACGGAAAGGTCATCGCCAACAAAAACTATCTTGTTCAACAAGGAAGTGGGATTACTGATTCTATTAGCTGCAGATTATACAGATTAGGAAAAACAACAATAGGTTTAAATGATGCAGGGAGGAATATTGTAGAGGTTAATGAACCCAAACAGCCGGTACAGCATCCTTTTGAAATATATGGGATCAATAGCAGGCCCTTAATACATTGCGACAGCCAGCAGCAAATCAATTACACAATTAGAAACCTGACCGGCAAGGATCAGTCATTTTCTATCCCTGTAAAGTTGAATAACACCCTTTTGTATACTGATCATTTGCAACTCGCTCCGGGAGAAAGTGAGACCCGGAGTCATCATTTTGAAGATAAAGTGGCTGGGGTTAAGGATTTATATATCAATGATGTATCATCAGTATATAAAGTATTTGGTGATGATACAGGTTCGCTATTACTTGATCTTTCACTCGTTGCAAAAGATAATGATCAACCTATTTCAGATCATTCAGGATTTGAGAACAACGCGCATATCATTCATTCCAAACCCCTGGAAGTCGGAAAAGGAAAAAGGTTATTACTGGGTGATCATTGTTTTGTAGAAGTACCAAATGCGCCGAGCCTGGATAAGCTGGAGCAGAGCATCACCATGATGACCTGGGTATATCCAGAAGGCAAAGGAATAGGACTGGTAGATATGCTTACCAAAGGCGATACCCATGTTTTGCAAATGAGCAATAACGAAACGCTTACCTTTTTTGCCGGTGGCTGGGGACGGGGTGATTGTACCGTAAAGCTTCCCGCAAACTGGAGACAGAACTGGCACCATATTGCTGGTGTTTGTAATGGTAATGTACTGTCTGTGTACATCGATGGCAAATTGGTAGGTACATCTACAGTAGAGGGGCCCGTGAACTTATCGGTAGACAATAGATGGCAATTAGGGCGCAATGAAGAGTTTCCTTCAGAAAGAATATTTCATGGCTATATGGACGGCATCAAGATTTTTGCCCAGCCATTATCAGCCGTTGAAATCCAGGATATTTTTAATAAAGAGCAAAGCAATTATAAGAACGAACCTGAAAATGAATAAGCTTTAAGCTGATACAGGAACTTCAACCTGTTTAGACATATACCTTCTTAGTTTCCTGATAGGGAAATAGGTAAACATGATAGAATATGCCGCCGCCAATGTACCATCAAGATATGCCATTATTGGCCCGTTGAATTTATAGTGAGCGGGTAAACTTACTTGTGCAATTAACATCACCGCTAAAACAATCAGCAGTGTACTTACACCATTGATAATAGCTGTTTGCATAGCAAATTTATTTTTATTCAGGTCATCACTGATGGTTAAATCAATGGCCCCTTGTTCAACGGCGAGTATCGTCTTTTTAAGTATATCCAGACTAAGGATAAATGGTAAAAACAACGACATGGGCAGCGTAAGCCTGGCCAGGCTTTGTTCTCCCTCAAACAGATGAGTATAGCCTAATTTTGCAAAGCTGGCGTAAGCAATAATGGTATTAAAAAAAATATTAGGTATAATGTATTGCAGCAGTTTCTTTTGTGCAAACCGTTTTAAGGTAGTTTTTTGTATTGGTTTTTCAGGCATGCGATAATTGCTGTAAGTTGGCAAATAACAGTTCCATCGCTGCAGCTTTTATTTTTAAAGCCTCTGCCTCCTCAAGGAAATTATCATTTGACATAAAAGTGAAATCCATCCTGTTTTTAAAAGTGGTGGTCACCAGTGTATTCGGGTTGCGCCAGGGGAAAGCAACCGTTGGGCTATAAATAGTTTCTACTTCAAATGATTGGTATTTTTCAGGAATGGTAAGTCTGCCCATGTTTGATAAGGTAACGTCATGTGAGCCATCTGTAGTCTTTAAAAACCCGATCATTCGTTTTACTGTTTTGTGCATGTATTCGCCCATCCATAACATTTCATAGGCGTTCATGTTTTCAATTTTGGTGGTCAAATCGGTTTTTATTTTGCGCGCCTGATCCCAGAAACCCATGTCAGTGTTTTTATCAACGGTCAATTCTACAATAGGCGCGAAAGCAAACATCGTATCGGGCTTTATCTCGGGGATAAAACGTCTGATATCTACCGGACTAATCACTTTTCCGCGGGCTTTACCCCCCCTCACTTTCTGAAATGCTTTTAAAAAAGCTACACATAAAGCAGCATGTACCGATGTACCGGCATTTTTGCATGCTTCGGCTATGGCAAGGGTGTGTTCTTCATCCAGTTTCCAATGTATGGCGTAGTTTCTTCCAGGCTCAAATTTACTTCTGGTACTTTTAAACAGGAAAAATAGTCTGCCTAAAAAAGAGTAGATCCGGCCTTTACGTTTATTTTTAGCAATATCAAAGCTATCAGGCATTAACTCCTGTACCGAATTGAATGGTGCGTATGTATCCAGTTCCTGCTCAGGGTTATCCAATAAACTCAATATTTCCTTAAGTAAAGCTACGCAGGTGCCGCCATCACAAACACAATGCGGCATCACCAGTAAAAGCTCAGATACAGTGGTCGATCTTATCCAGACTATGCGGGCTAATGGTACATTTTCACCATCAAAGAGCTTATACCATTCTGTTTCCGATTCCTTTAACCAGTCATCATCGGTAACGCGTTCGGCTATGCGTACAGGGATGGACCGAACTTGTTCATTGGTTATGAAATAGGGGTCACCTTTTTGTTCCTCATCTATCCGTACACGTAAAAGCGGGTGTTTTTGCTGAACTTTTGCAAGGGCGGTATGCAGGTTTTCGGCATTAATGCTACCTGCTATTTTGACGGTAAATACACAATTAAGCGGCGTAGACGCGTCTACGTGCATAATTCTTTCCACCATCATTAATTTTCTTTTCATGCTACGGCTACCGCTATGTTACCAATCTGTTCTTTAATCATTGCTATCATCTTATCTTTTATAGCCAGGGCATCTTCATACGGCACAAAACCCTCACTGGCAATAAATGAAAAGTCCATTTGGCCGCGATAGGTAGATGTTACCATAGTGGTGGTATTACCTAATGGCCCAATCACCGCCGGACTGAATATCGTTTCTAACTCAAAGTTGCGATATTGATACGGGATATCGATTTTACCCAGGTTGGAAAACATGCAATCATTTGTTGATTTTCCGTTTTTAAGCAAATTAGTAAAGTTATCCATAGCAGAGTGCGCCGATTCCATCATCATCATAGTGGCATAGGGGTCAAGTTTAGCCGATTTTTTGTCGACATCTTTTTGCATCGCCTTAACATTGTCTAAAAAATTCAAACCTGCATGTGCCGAAAGTACGATCATCAAACCAAACGCGAATAGCTGATCTTTTTTGATTTCGGGAGCAAATCTCCGAATATCAACCGGGCACGAAACCTTGTTATGCGCCTGGTCTTTCCTCACCTGTTTAAAGGCTTCCAGTAACACCCCACACAACATGGTATTTACCGTAATGCCAGCCGATTTACAATAAACGATCAGGTCTTTACTCAGGCTTTCATCAAATTTCCAGTGGATCAGGTAATCCCTTTTCCTATCGACCGGGTTTTTCTTTACCGGCATCAGCTTCAGCGCTACGGCGGCCAACCCACCAATCATTTTAGCCTTTATCTGTTTCGCTTTGTTATTTAAAATAGCCGGAGGAATAATATCTTCCATGCCTTTTATCGGATTTTCTTTGCCTATATCTGTAGTCGGATCGTCTAAAAGCTGTAGCAATTCAGCTAATATGCTCATGGCCGAACCTCCATCGCATAAGCAATGATGGATGGTGATGATCATATCTGATGTAGTATCGCCTTTTATCCATACCACGCGTAAAAGCGGACCTTTGTCCGTATTAAACGGAGTAAGCAATTCTCTGTGTGATTCTGTTTGCCAATCGTTATCACTTAACTGATCTATTATCCTCACCGGAATCTTAACTGGTTTTGCCAGGTCGATAACAAACCATGGCCGTTGTTGATCATCATTCTGCACAAAGGCATTCAGCCAGGGGTGTTTTTCCTGTACTTTCCCTAAAGCGAAATGCAGGTCGGCCTCCGCAAAAACGCCGCGCAGTCTAAATGGTATAACGCCATTGAAAGGCAGTGTACCGTCGCCGTGCAACATTCTTTCGCCAAATAGTAGTTTTCTTCTCATGCTACACTAAGTTCTTCTGTTGTTCCGGTTAATGTAGAAATTGTTTCCATCATTTTATCCTTGATAGCTAAGGCGTCCTCATAAGTAAGGCTCCCTTCATTGCTAATGAAAGAAAAATCCATCTCTCCACCATAAGTGGTTGTTGTAAACGCGGTAGCATGCCCTTCAGGTACCATAACTGAGGGGCTAAATATGGTTTCCACCTCAAAATGTTTATAATGCTGCTGTATATCCAGCTTACCCAGGTTAGAAAACATGCAATCTTTATTCGCTTTCTGGTTCCGTAAAAATTTAACTATTTTAGGTAGTGACCCGTGAGCGGCTTCTAACAGCATGATAAGTTTATACGGATCAAGTTTAGCCATTTTGCTTTCGATGTCATTTTGCATAGCCCGCGCGTTGCTGAAAAAATCAAGACCCGGAAAAGCTGTTACCAGTATCATTAAAGGAAAAGCAAAAATGTTATTCTTTTTTATCTGCAGATTAAAATTGCGGATATCAACAGGGCACATGATCTTATTGAGTGCTTTTTCTTTGAGAACCTGTTTAAAGGAATCTAAGAGGATGGCACACATGATGGTGTTTACCTTGATCCTTTCTGACTTGCAGCAGGCCAGCAGGGCCGAGCTAAGCTCCTGATCAAGCCGCCAATGGATCAGGAAATCCCTTTTTTTCTCTACTTGTTTATCTTTTGATGGTATAAGCGACAAGGCTATTGAAGCCATGCCAAATAGCAATTTGGCCATAAACTGGTGTATCTTATTATTCAGCATCGCCGGCGGAACAATATCGCCAATACCGGATATGGGAGCCTCGACAGCTATGCGGGCATCAGGATCATCCAGAAATTGCAAAAACTCTTCGAGCATTACCAATGCCGAACGGCCATCAAAAAGACAATGGTGCATGACCAGCAAAATTTCCGAAACCGGTTCGCCTTTGATCCATACCAGGCGCATCAGCGGTTCCCGGTAACTGTTAAAAGGTACCGACCACTCCTTTACCGATTCTGTTTGCCAATCATCATTATCTATACGTTCCATAATACGTATTGGGATATTAACCTGGCGTTCGTCATCAACTACAAACCAGGGCTCTCCATTCTTGTCATTTTGTACCACTGCATTTAGCATGGCATGTGTTTTTTGCAGACTTGCCAGCGCCACCCGGATGTCTGTTTCTGAAAAATTACCGCGTAATCGTACCGGTAAAAGCGCGTTAAATACGTAGTTCCCATCTCCATGCATAACGCGTTCAATCAAAAGTAATTTTCTTCTCATAGGCAACAAATTGGTCAAAGGTTTAGGTTGGTGGTTAGTTCAAAGGCGCCAGGACAGATTCTGCAGCAGCAAAATCTTCCAGCAACTGTACGGCCTTATCATTACCACCGGCGGCTACAAAGGTCTCATTTACCTTTATGGCAGCCTCACGATATTTTGGATTTTGTAACAGTTCAAAAACGGTATCGCGCAGATCAGCAATACGCAAACGTTTGTACCGTATGCTTATACCAGCACCTGAGTTCTCGATCAGTTTTGCTGTGTGAAAATGATCATAGGCGATAGGAGTGATCAGCATAGGCAATCCGTTAATAAATGTGTCATTTACGGTATTAAAACCACCATGGCAGATCACCGCGTCCATGTGCGGCATCAGCTCGGTTTGAGGTACAAAGCCGTTTACGATAAAGTTATCTGGCCATACCTCAAAAATATCAGGATTGGTGGCGGCTACTATAGTTACCGGCTGATCTGCAAAAGCGGTTATCAGTTTCTGGAAAAATTCCTTGCGGATGTCAACCAGCAATGTACCTAAAGATACAAATACCTTTGGTGTAGTAGCCTTTGCCAGCCTCTCCCAGTCAAAAGCGGCATTATTGGGCCTGCCTTTTACGGGGCCCACAAATTTCATATGCGGTTCTGCTACATCAAAGCCCGCGAAGGCTTGTGAAGTAAATACCATATTAAGTTTATGTGAGTGTATAACGATCTCATCGCCATAAACGCCAAATTCCTGCTGCAAGCCTTTTACCAGGTTTTGCTGCCATTCGAAAATTTTAGGGGCACTGTTGGCGGTATCGCCCATCACATCTGGTGGTACAGGTGTAGTTGTTACCGATGGGATGCCTTTAATATGGGCACATAAAGCGCCTGCAAAGGTTATACAATCATTAATGATCACATCGGGTTTCCAGGCATCTACAAAATTGCTTAGTCCTGGCATCATGATGCGGGCAAATGGAACGTAAGTTTCCTCCAAAGCCAACTTCATAACCTCCGGACCTGAGCAGGCCGGACCATCGTCCTGACGTTTCAGGATCCGGTTTATTTCGTCCAGGTGCGGTTCCAGTTCGGCTTCAGGATATATGAACTCGCCGCCGGCAGGGATATGTTTATCAGCCAGCGGTGTAATACCCAGCCATTTTACTTCATGGCCACGAGCAATAAGACTTGCACCGATGCTTAATGTTGGACTGATATGCCCGAAAAATGGTGGAACAACAAATAAAAATTTTGCCATGGTAGATGGTAGCGTTAGTTTTTTAATATTTCTAATGATTGTTTTGCAGCGGCTTGTTCAAGCATATCTGCCGCAGTCTCCGTTCCGCCGGCTTCTATGAACGATCTTTTGATCGTTTCGGCGGCGGTTTTATAATCAGGGTTGTTCAATACTGTGTTAACTGCTTCTTTCAGGTGATGAGCTTTAAAGCGATTAAAGTTCAAGCGTTCACCGGCACCAGTGCGCACCACGCGGCCTGCCACATGCGATTGATCATAGGCAATAGGAATAACCACCATAGGTAAACCATTAGACAGGGTTTCGCAAACGGTATTATGCCCGCCATGGCAAACTACGGCATTTAAATGAGGCAGCAGATCAAGCTGGGGCACATGGCGTTGTACAATAAAGTTGACAGGCCATTGTTCAAACAAATCGGGATCAGAAACCACTACGGCGGTAATATCCTCGTTGCCAAAAGCTTCTATCACCTTGGCAAAGAAGCTCTTTTTATGCTCGTGGTCAAAAGTAGTACCTATGCTGATCAGTATTTTAGGATTGTCGCTTTCTTTCAACCTATCCCAATTAAAGGCCGTTTTGGTAGCCGGGCGATTAATTACAGGGCCGGTAAAACGGTAGTTGGGTGTTAACTCCATATCGCCAAAAAAGGCCTGTGAAGTAAGCACCATGGTTAACAGATCAGAGCAAACTATTGGAGTGTCAGCGTCAACGCCAAACTCCCGCTGCAAGCCTATTACCTGGTTCATTTCCCATTCATGTATTTTGGGCAGTTCCTCCATTACTTTGATAGCAGCGGGAGCAGTTACCGAAGTAGCATAGGGTATCCTTTTGTTAGTAGCTGCAATAGCGCCGGCAAACATCTGGTGATCAGTGATAACCAGGTCCGGTTCAAATTGATCAAGCAAATAGGCAATACCATCATAGCTATGGCGGTTAAGGGGGATCAGTACCTCTTCATACAGGAATTTAAGACTATCAATGCCATAAACTATCTTTTTGGTGATAATATCCAGGTATTGTTCGCTTTCCCGTTTCTGCTGATCATTTTCATCGTAACTGATGTGGAGCAACTCGCCGCCTGTGGGGAGTTTGGCAGCTAATGACTCATCGAGCGTTATCCAGCCTACGCGGTGGCCGCGTTCTAATAGAACAGCGCCCATGCTTAGTGTAGGGTTGATATGCCCGGTTAAAGGTGGTACTATAAATACAAACTTCGCCATAGGTATATGTTTTTCGCGGGTAAAGTTTAATTCCTAAAAAATGTATTGATCATATTACCAATCAATACAGGTTCCTGTATTGGTATGTTATGGTCACCAGGCACAGGGGTAAGCTCTGACGTTTTTATTTTTTCATTCAACTCTTTGCCGGTTTCCAGGCAATTGGAATCGGTTCCGTAAAGTAATAAGGTAGCCTTGTTCAAAAGCATGATCTGCGGGTCGTCCAAAAAATCCTTTTCGGCTATCATATCACTTTTGATACTGGTTTGGTAAAACAGGTATTCATACATGCGATGGTTACGTTCCATCTGCCGTTTACCCATCTTTACTTTGGTTGTGTCGGTGAAGTTTTCCACGTAATGCTCCAAAAACTCGCGGCTATAATCATCAATAATACCACGTGCTTTCTCGTCTTTAGGATCGGGCGCTTCAATAACCACCAGCTTTTTGACCTTTTCTGGAAAGCGCAAGGCCATTTTCAAGGCGATCAATCCGCCAAAACTATAGCCGGCCAGGTATACCGAATCTAAATTTAAAGCTTCCATCAGGGCATTCAGATCGTCGGTCATGCTGTTCAGATCATAGCCATGCAGGGTACGTTCGCTCATGCCATGACTTTTCAGATCGTACATCACCACGTGGAAATGCTCGGCCAGAATGGGTGCTATATTAAAATAATAAACAGACAGGTTACTGAACATGCCATGAACCAGTAGCACGGTTTCGGCCGCACCTTTGTTAAGTTCCTGGATATGTACATCCCTGTTATTTACTTTGATTACTGGCATTCGTAAATGTAATTGATGATCATACCTAAGTTCAAATTAATCAGCTGATCAAGATCCATGGATGACAACCATCCGGTAAAATCGATCTGGTCACCAAAATGCGCTTTAATTTTTTCGGAAAAAGACACAATCTCGATGCTGTCCATTTCAAGGTCTTTAGTGAAAGAACTTTCGGGGATGATATCCATTTCCTCTACAAATTCCTCACCTATAACTTCGGTGATGAATTGTTTCATCAGATCAAATATTTCTTCTTTGTTCAATTTTCCTGTTGATGCTACTGTGTCCATCCGATTATGTAGTTTTTATGTTTTAATGTTTTGATGTAAATGTCATTAATGCGTAGTTCGTCGCCTTTGATCTCCTCAACTACGTATGCTTTGGGATTACCCTGCAGGCCTTTGCCCAGGTATTTGCCATAAGCCTCTTTAGCCACCCAAAAGCGGGTTGCCCATTCGGCTGCATCCTTGCCTTGCAGTAAGGCGCTTTCTGCCTCAGTAAATACCATATCAAAAAAGCCTGTGCCACGGTCTTCGATGGTTTCTATATCGATACCGACGGGTTTATCATATTGTGCTATGCCAACCGCGTCGGTACCTTTATGGGCGATAGATATATGGATACCATCAGCCAAACCGCCACTTGGATATGGCTTACCTAGTTCATCAGCCTTTATCTCAAAGGTGATAGGATAGCAGGCCTGCAGTTTTTGTTTATTGAGCAGGTTCCGCACAGCATCTTTTACCGCCACACGGCTGATCATCCAGATCTTGCGTTTGTTAGGCATCAGGGTGTTGTGATGCTTTTTCTCATCCTGGTTAAAGTATCGTTTCAGGATAAAATCCCAGGATACCACACGTGAATACGCCTGGTGGAACATGAATATACCCGGCGCTATCTCTTCCGATAAACGGTTATGCAATGGCGACATAGATACGTTCCAAAGTGGTTCGTCAATTTCCAATCGGCGGTTTTGCCAGCCGGTAATAATGGCCCAGATCTTGCCGTCGCGTTTCATTACGAAATCAGCAGTAGCAAACTCATCGTTTAGTTCAGTCAGTACGCAGGTACATTCAAACTGACCCTTTTGATCCTCCATTGGTTCAAAAAACTCGATATCCTGAATTTTTACAGGGAATGCGATACGATCTTTGGTCAGCGTTAATTGCAGCCATAAACCGAATAGTTGCCCCGCATTATCCAGCAGAGAGCCTTTACCAGCATCACCTTCAATAATACCCGTGATGCCTTTTTTGCCTACAGCGGTTAAGGAGCGGATACCCTGGTAACGCGGGCCGTGGAACATGTGCGCGTCATAGATCTGTTCGGCTGTGCGCTGAATGTCCAGCAGTTCGCCTACGTCAAAATGCCTGTCTGGTGCCGGGCTAAGTTCGCGGGCCAGTTGTACTTCGGCATTGGCGAATTTATCCAGGTCGAGGTAAACGCGTTGCTGATCTTTCCACTCGCCGGTAACGGTTTCGCGGAAGGGTTTTACTACGTTCATCCACTGGAACACCTTAATGTTCATGATCTTTTGCACCTGTTCGCCAGGCGATTGTTCGGCAGCTATTTCGCCAAACATTTCAAATATCATAGTCATCGGTATCACCGGATCCATATCTTCTACGCAATGCCAGCCTTTGGGTTGACGAAGCAGGGAATGGTCAATCAAGTAAGGACAGTTATCAAGGGAAACGTCCAATTGTTTAGAAAAAGAAACCCGTTTTGCCGGAGCATTAGTTGCCGTTTGCGGTGGTGCCGCAGGAGGCGAGGGAGCAGAAACAGGCAATGATGTTGTAGCTCTTGCCACAGGTTGTGCAGGCCTGTTCTGGAAAAGCTGCATCATCTCGTTCTGGATGCTCACCATTTCCGCTACGTTTTCGCTGAAGGCCCGCATAATCGGGTCGGCGACATCAACCAGCATAGCTTCATGGTTTACAGGAACCTTTTGTTTAACTGTGGCAAGATTTTTCAGTCCGGCAAGGTCATGTATAATAGGTGATCCCAACTCCAGTTTAATGCCTTTTGTTTTAACCGGCGAAGAGGTCTTTTGACGACCCATAAAATCTAACCCAACTTCTTTACCTTCCACAAATAAGGCTGCCAATACCCTTTGTAGCTGGTTTAAACCCGGGCGTGTAGGTACGTTTGATGCTATGGTGCTGAAGCTTTTACCTTTTAAAGTATCGTCGATAAAGCCAATAAGTCCGCCGGAGCCAACCTGTATAAAAACACGGGCGCCTTCGCTATATAGTTTTTCGGTAAGCTCACGGAAACGCACCGGCTTAATGAGGTGCTCGGCACTTAGCTGCCTGATGGCCTCAAAACCTTCCGGGTAAATATCCAGTGTGGTAGCCGACCATAATGGCGTGGTGGTTTTGCGGAACTGCATATTGCGCATTCCGTCCAATATTAAATCTAGTTTATCAGCCACAAAAGGGGAGTGGAAGCCCGATTGAAATGGCAGTATCTGGTGAAATATCTGTTTTGCTTTTAATATCGGCACCAACTCATCTAACGCGGGTTTGCTGCCGCAAAGGATCACCTGCTGCGGGCAATTATCGTTCGATAGGTATACATCTTTAATGCCGGCCATAATAGGCTCCAACTGATCTATACCGCAACCTACGGCTATAAAACGGGAATCTTTTAGTTCGAATGTCTCAGGATTCAATACATCCAACAATTCCAGTACCGAACTTTCCTCGGCCAGTTCTGATGAACGTGCCGCCAGCCATTCGCCCAGGCTGTGTCCGGCGTTCATATCTGGTTTTACGCCCAATTGTTTAAGGGCTGTATCCAGGATACTACTTTTGTTGAGTATGCCTAACGCTTCGCTTAATAAGCCGTCAGCTTTGGTATCGTTATCTTGTGCAATGTTAAAGTAGCTGGATACGGTTGAAATCTCACCGCCTGCTAATCCATCCAAACCAGGAAACACAAAGGCCACTTTACCGCCATCATTTAGCAATGGGGCATTGGTATACCAGATATCCTGTTTATTGCGCCATGGATTGTTTTTGGCAGCTATTTTGGTTGCTTTTTTTATTCTTTCGGGTGTTGGGTCAAATAAGGCTATGCGGAAATTGCCTTTACCTTCGCTAAAGTCTCCTGTCTCCAGTGCGGTGATCAATGCATCGTGAGTTTCACGGGCAAGTAGCAACACTTCGTCTTTTTTAGGAGCATTAAAGCCCTCTAATACCACGTGAGCATTAATACCACCAAAACCAAAAGCATTTACACCGGCAAATTTGGGCAAACCTGATGCCGACCAGCTACGGGATGCTTGTACCGGTGAAAATCGGGTTTTTTCCATTTGGGCCAGTGGCGTTTCGCAATGCAGGGTTGGAGGCAAAGTATCATGATACAAAGCCAAACAGGTTTTAATGAAACCCGCGATACCCGCGGCCGGCATGGCATGACCGATGTTTGATTTTACAGACCCGATACCTGCATCAGGCAATTCGGGATGGTGGCCAAAAAACTGGGCCAGGGTTTGCAGCTCGGTTTTATCGCCGAGTGGAGTACCTGTGCCATGAGCTTCCAGGTAACCAATTTTATCTGTCGGTACACCGGCATTTTCCCAGGCCTGTTCAATAGCTTTAAGCTGACCTTTTACCGCCGGGCTCATCACGCTGGTGCCGCTGCCATCGCTGCTTACACCAACGCCTTTTATTACGGCGTAAATTTTGTCTTTATCGTTTATGGCATTTTCCAGGCGTTTTAAAACCACAAAACCACAGCCTTCTCCAATGATCAAGCCATCGGCTGCCGCGTCAAAAGGTTTTATTTTTTCCTGGCGGGATAGTGCCCCCAATTGTGAAAATATGCTCCAGAAAGCGGCATTTTGCCCGGTGTGCACACCTCCGGCTATCACCATATCGCAACGGCCGCTATTCAGCTCCTGTACACCATGGTCAATCGCGATCAGCGAGCTGGCGCAGGCAGCATCCAATGTAAATGCCACGCCGCCAAGATTTAAGCGGTTAGCTACCAGCGATGCCACCAGGTTGGGGATAAGCCCCATAGCGGTATCGGCGCTAAAACGCCCTTTGCGTAACTGGAATTCTTGTTTTACTTTTTCTACTTCGGCATCGCCCAAACCGGGCAATATTTCTTTTAATAAGGAAGCGATTTGCTCGCCGGTACGTACTATTTCAATGGCACGGGTTGCACCGGGGCCTGTATAGTTACCTTTGCCAATAATGATACCCGTTTTATCGAGCGTGGCGTTACGGGCAAATACACCCGCGTCTTCCAATGCTTTATAGGCCAGGTCCAGCGTGAGCAAATGATCGGGCTCGGTGCCTTCAACGGCTACCGGCAGAATGCCGAAACGGCGAGGGTCAAATTCGTAATCGGGAATAAAGCCACCGCGGTTACAGTAAAAACGATCTACAGCCGACCCCTCTTTACTAAAATGCACCGGATCAATACGATCCGGTGGCACTGTCTGGGTTGAGTCGACCCGGTTAATTATATTTTGCCAGAAGGTTTCTACATCGCCCGCTCCCGGAAAAATGCATGACATCCCTATTACTGCTACATCCGTTTTCTTCATATGTGGAATGTGGTTTAACCGATGTATAATTACCAGTTGTTACCTGCCATAATTAATACCTGGCTTTCTTTGCCATATTTTAACTCATTTAAAAATATCTCGCGACCATGTTGCAGCGGTATCAACGCTATGCCACGGCGTTCGTATTCTTTTTCGAGGGTTGGCGATACCATGCCGGCACCCTTCCATGGTCCCCAATTGATAGACATTACTTTACCGTTGATGCGTTTGTTAAGTATCCACGCGTACTTGTCTAACACGCTGTTGGCTGCGGCATAATCTGTTTGTCCGCGGTTGCCATAAACCGAAGCGATGCTCGAGAACAGGATCACAAACTGGGTTTCTGGACGCAGTTGCTCAGCCAGGATCCGCAATGGTGTTACCTTGGTATCGAAAACGCGGCCAAATGATTCTGGTGTTTTGCTTTGGAATAGCTTATCTTCCAGTAAACCGGCACCGTGTACCACACCATCTATGCGGCCATATATTTCATAAGTATCGTCAATAAAGCTGCTCAAACGTTGCTCATCGCACAGGTCGAGTGATTTGTATACTACGGTTGAACCACTGGCTTCCATTTGCGCGATGGTGCGCATTACCTGGTTGTTTTTGTAGATACGTGCTGTTTCCTGTTCAACTTCGGCGGGTTTTTTAATGACCCCTTGTTTGATCACATATGCGCGGATCTCATCTTTAGATTCCAGCGCATCAGCTGCACTTGATTCCGCTTTTCTTGGATCGGCAGAGCGTCCTACTAAAATATAAGTACATGGATAATCTTTAGCGAAGTGGATCATCAGCTCGGAAGTAATACCCTGTGCCCCTCCAAATACGATCACTACCGATTTTTTATCCAGTTTAATGTGTGATTCTTCCAAACCGGTGATTAGTTGTGATGGGATCAGTTCCATCACATGTCTTTGATGATCGCGATAGATCACTTCCGATGGTTTATCTGGATTCAGGATCTCCTTCAGCGTAACATCAGCAATTTCCTCTGTGGTCATCGGTGTACCTACACTTACAACGCGGCATTTGGTTTGCTCAAACTCACGGTCGAGGCTTTTGAAGAAGCCCGGGTAACCCTGGTAGCGTCTTAATAAACTGATGTCGGTAAACTCATTCAGATGCAGCATGGTATCTGATATGATATAAACCCATTTTACAGTTTCAAAATCCAGTTTCTTGATCAGTGCAAAATGATCTATGATGCCCACTGTTTTTTGTGAGGCGAACATATTAAGTATGATCAGCCCCTGGTAACCTTGCAGGTCACCGCCGGCATACACAATATCGGCCATGGCCCCATGCTGTTCCAGTAAATGTTTGATCTTGATAGCCTGTATACCACCATCATCAGTGATGGCAAAGCGTTTACCTTTAATAATCGCGTCTTCGGCGGTTGTTTGTTTAGTAGGGGTAAGTTCGAAACGTAAACGTGACAATGTTTCGTCGGCTGTTGTTTCGGCTACAGGTTCTTCTATGATCTTTTTAGCTTCAGTCACAAGGCCTTCGGTTTCTGAATCTATTTCAGAAATCCAGTTGGCCAGGCCATTCAGCGTTTTTATCGCGGCCAGTTTTTCCATGAGATCATCGCTCTGCTCATTTGCTTTACCAAAGCCTACTTTTAGCTTCAGATCACCGATGATCTCCATACGTTTGATTGAGTCGATGCTTAGATCGGCTTCCATATCCAGGTCCATGCCCAGCATTTCCTGCGGATACCCGGTTTTGTCGCTTACTACAGATAGTATAGCTGCTTTAAGGTCTTCTAATGAAAACTTTGTTTTTGTTGTGGTTTGTACAGTTACTTCTACATTGATTGCAGCAGGAGCAGCGGCAGGAGCTTGCGCTGTGTTCTCGTTGATCCAGCTAACCAGTCCACTCAGTGTTTTGATACCGGCCAGTTGCTCCATCATGGTGTCTTCGCTTTTTTCGCTGTTGCTAAAGCCGCCCAGCTCGGTGCGTAAAGTACCAATGATCTCTACCCGTTTGATCGAGTCGATGCTCAGATCGGCTTCAAGGTCCATCTCCATACCGAGCATATCCTGTGGGTAACCGGTTTTGTCACTTACTACCTGTAATAATATCTGTTTAACATCTTTTTGTACGACAACAGGCTGAGTTGCTACGGGTTGAGCAATAGCTTTTACTTCCTGTTTAACTTCAACAGGGGCAGCTACCGGGATAGGTTGCTGAACAAATGTTTGCGGCTGATATTGCGGCGCCTGCTGATAAGCCATTGGGCTGCCCAGGGCGAGGTTTTGTCCTAAAAAAGACATCATTACATCTCTTTGGGCCTGTATCAGCATTTTCATACTGTTCAGGTATTCCTGCATCATCAGCTCCGCACCCGAATTTACGACGGTGTGCGTTGTTTCAGTTCGTACTTCGTTGTTTTTCATTTTTATAGGTTCAATGATAGGTAAGGCACCGTTAGCAGGCAGCTTTCCATTAGCAGGGAGGGCTTGCTGACCATTTACGTACCAAATAGTAGCGCTCTTTTTGTATAAAGTGGGTTCGTCCAGGTTTAACAATTTAGCACCACGACCTTCAAATAATTTTTCAATATGGATATTACGGCCTGTAGCCATATAATCTGCCAGCATACAAAGCAGATGGGTGATCTTGTTGCGGCTGTTATCTTCGGCATACAACAATACCTCGTCTTTACCCAGGCAGGCTTTGGTTAAACCGGTTAATACTTTACCGGGGCCAACTTCTATAAAGATCCGGGCGCCTGCGGCATACATTTGCTGTACTTCTTCAACAAATTTTACCGGTTTTACCAGGTGATCGCTTAAACGTTCTTTTATTTCATTTGCTTTAACAGGATATGCGGCGGCGGTGGTGTTTGACCATACCGGCAGAGCCAGATCGTTAAAGTTTACACCGGCAAGCACCTCTGTATACAATTCTTTTGACCGGGCTACCAGCGGACTATGGAACGCACAGGCAACTTCCAGTTTCCTGGCCGATATTTTTGCCGTTTTAAGCGTTTCCATTAAGTTTTGTATGGCAGGGGTAGTGCCCGCAATTACACACTGTAATGGTGAATTGTAGTTAACCGGGTAAATATCTTTTAAACCTGCAATTACCTTTTGCAATTCATCCTGTGTAGCATTTACGGCTATCATCGCGCCGGCATCACCGTCAACAACCGCATCTAAAATAGATTGGGCACGTTTGGCGCTTAATTTTACAAGTTCGTCCTCGTCAAATGCACCTGCAAAGCATAGCGCCGGTAATTCACCATAGCTATGACCCGCAACCATATCTGGCTCAATGCCTATGTTTTTCAGGAAATTTGCCAGAGCCAGGTCAACCATACCCAGTAATGGCTGTGCCATACGGGTATCTTTAATAGCTTCTTTTTGTTCTTTTATCAGCTCTGCATCAAAGGCAGCGTTCGGGAATAATACTTTTTCATATTCCGGGTGCTGTTTAAGCAGCGTACGCATGGCCGGGAATACCACAAAAAGGTCGCGCGCCATGTTGATGCGCTGGCTTCCCTGTCCCGGGAACATAAACGCCACTTTACCATCCTGCTTTTTAACAATGTATGTGTCTTTGCTTTCGATACCGGAAAGGGCCAGTTCAACCTTCATCATCAGGTCGTCAGCATTATCGGCAACGATGCTCAATTGTACCGGTTTTGTATTTTCGGTCGCTAAGCTAAAGGCAATGTCTCTCAGTTCGATATTTCCGTTTATCTCCAGTAACACTTTTACTGAATTTAATTTTGTTTTCGCTTCTTCATAAGTATCGCCGCGGAAAACAAAAAGCTCCGAAGGCCATGAGGTTAAAGCTGGATTTTCTGTCGTTACCGGGCTGCCGCTTTCAATTACGGCGTGGAAGTTGGTACCGCCAAAACCGAATGCGCTTACACCGGCATAACGTTTCTCTTCCATCCACAAACCGGCTTCGGTATGGAAAGCGAATGGACTTGTCTCCGGATTATAAAATGCGTTTGGTGTTTTTAAGTTGATGGTTGGTGGTTTTACACCATGATAAACTGCTAATGCTGCTTTGATCAATCCGGCTAAACCAGCGGCGCACTTGGTATGTCCGATCTGAGTTTTTACCGAACCAAGGTGTGTTTGACCAGCAAGGGCGCCCGATTGATTCAGCATATCGGTTAGCGCGCTTAATTCAGTTTTATCACCAACTACAGTACCTGTACCATGAGCCTCAACCAATCCTAATAATGATGGAGTGATACCGGCTTGTTCATAAGCACGTTCCAGTGCACGAACCTGTCCGATCTTGCGCGGAGCAGTTAAGCCCAACGCTTTGCCATCGCTTGATCCGCCAACACCTTTGATCACGGCATAAACCCGGTCGCCATCGCGCAGGGCATCTTCATGTCTTTTCAACACGATCATGGCTACACCTTCCCCCAAAGCAATACCATCGGCTTCACCATCAAATGTGGCACAGCGGCCCTTGCGGGATAGGGCATGGGTGCTTGAAAACATCAGGTAGTCGTTAATACCGTTGTGTAAGTCGGCGCCACCTGCCAGTACCATGTCTGATTTTTCGAGGAATAACTCCTGGCAAGCCAGATCGATAGCAGCTAATGACGAGGCGCAGGCAGCATCTACCGTAAAATTGCGACCACCAAAGTCCATACGGTTGGTGATACGGCCAGAAATTACGTTAGCCAGGATACCCGGGAACGAATCTTCGGTAGTTTTTGGCAGGACAGCATCTACTTCGGCTGGGATCTCGCCAAATACCTGTTTGTAATAACCTCTGAAGCTATAGCTGTTGGCCAGGTCATTACCACCTTCAGCGCCAATAATTACAGAGATATTATCACGATCGAAGTTACCGCTGCCATAACCGGCATTTTCCATCGCTTGTTTAGCAACCATTAAGGTTAACAGTTGTGTTGGCTCAATAGCTGCCAGTGATTGCGGCGGGATACCAAATTCAAGCGGATCAAAATCGATCTTTGGAATAAAACCGCCCCATTTGGAATGCGACATATCATCGGCAGTAGATGTAGGATCGTAATATAATGCTTTATTCCAGCGCTCGTCAGGTACTTCGGTCACGCAATCTTTTCCTAAGATAATATTGCGCCAGTATTCTTCAATATTCTTTGCTTCGGGAAAGATACACGCCATACCCACGATAGCCACATCAAGCGAACGCTCGGTCGACTCCGGCGCAGCAGGTAAAGCAGCTTCCTGGATATACTGATAATTGTTTTCGGCAACATCCTGGTGCAGCTCCAGCAGAGAAATAACCTTGTTGTGCATCACGGCAATCTGGCCTATCATATACATACCCAAGCTAAGCTGATCGGCTTCGTTGATGGTTACCAATTCATCGCCACGGCGCTCAATACCTTTGGCGGCTATGCGCAGCCTGCCCACATTAAGGCTTTCCAGTTTCTCCCAAATCTCTTTTTTGTCGATACCAGCCTCTTGCAGTTTGGCTTTCTCTGTACTAAAGAAATCGGCGAAAGCAGTATTCAGGCAGCGGGTTTCATGGCCAGGCGCTGTTTCCAGCAATACGGTGTCTTTAGCTTGCAGGGCCTGCTCCTGGAACTTATCCTGGATAGCACCTGTAATTACAGCTTCTTTAGTATATAAATAAGCGGTACCCATCAACACACCTACTTTTACACCTTTGGCCGCCAATGGTGCGGCCATTATCGCTATAAAAGCTGAGGAGAAAGCATCATGTATGCCACCGGCAAAAAATACGCTGATCTCTTCGGGTTTATCTTCTTTTAACAGGCGCTCAATTTGTTTTTCCCAAAGCACCATGCTTGATAGCGGGCCTACGTGGCCGCCACACTCGCGGCCTTCAAAAACAAAGCGGCGGGCGCCTTCTTTCAAAAACATGTCCAGCAGGGAAACGGAAGGAACATGTAAAAATGTTTTTATACCCACTTTTTCAAGCGGTTTAGCCTGTGATGGTCTGCCGCCTGCAATAAGTACTACAGGTGGTTTAGCTTCCAGGATGTATTGCATTTGCTCATCGCGCAGCTCCTGTGGGGCAAAACCGAGGATGCCTACGCCCCAGGTTTTATTACCTGCAAGTTTCTTAGTGTCCATCACCAACTCCTTGGCACGGGGCCCTTTCAATAAAGATAGCGCGATGAACGATAAGGCCCCGGCCTCAGCAACAGCATCGGCAAAGGGAGCCACGTCACTTACGCGGGTCATTGGGCCTTGAGCAATAGGATAGGTTATATTCAGATCTTTGGCCAAAGCATTGTTTGGTCTGATCACGTTTAACGCTCGTGCCTGGTTCAGGTGGCCATAGATGGCTTCTTTGATACCAAATACAAGCTTGTTTAATTTTTTGTAACGGTTAACCAGATCGGTAGCCAGGGCGATGTCCTGGCCCATCGGAATATAGCTTTTCTCCGGATTAAGATCGGTGAACAAAGCTTTAAGATCATTATAGGTAGCGTTTTCTGGTAGGGCAGGAGAGTTTGGGCGAACCAGTACCCTGCAATTGTCTATCAGTTTGGTTTCGGTACCGCTTAGTTTGGTACAAAGTTCCTTCAATTCTTTTGGCGCCGAACATTCAGGGAATAGAGCCAGCTGGCTATCTAATACGATACCGGCTGCGCCTTGCGCAGATAATGCCGCAGCAGTATGTATACCTACACCACCCTGTACCCAAACCGGGATATCCTTTACTTCCTGAATAACGCGCTGGAATAATATGTAGGAAGATTCATAGGCCACATTGCCCGCGCCTTCATTACCCTTTATGATAAGGCCGGCAGCCCCCTGGGCTTTTGCCTGTTTTGCAGTAGCCAGATCGTACACCTGATAAACAAGCTCGGTATTTTTTGGCTGTTTGATCTTTACCCCGAATGGTGCAATGATCATGCTCACCTGTTCAGGAAGTTTAATATCGATGATATCGTTTGTTGTGAAACAAACGCCAAAATCGATTAAGCCACGGCTTACTAAATTTTCAAGCGCCTTTTCGGCGGTAGTTTTATCAAGTCCAAGACTCAGGACAGGAAAAGCCCCGGCGTAATGCAAATCAAGTGCAAGCGATACATCGGGTTTTTCAAAGGGGGTTAATCCAATTATTGCACGTTTTTTCATGGTATAGGGTAGGTAAAATGTCAAAATCGATGGCTATCTGCAAAAACTACCATTAAATCCCAGATGATGGATATACAGAACACTAAATATTATGGTAGATGAAAAATAATAAATTAATCTTATACTTTAATCAAAAAGTAATAATTTAATAACAAAGGCATCTTAATCTTGTTAATTATACAATAATACCACTATATTTTTATATTTATGCATGGTGAATACAATGAACAGAAAAAGAATAAAATGGAAAAAAAGCCCCTCAATATATAGCTATGGCCTAATATTATGCTGTTTATCAGCAACATTAAAGCATTTGCCTCAAATAATAATGGTAATTATTGGTTAAAAAATAAATTCCTCTGAGTTAAATAAGTTGATTTTTGTTATAAAATTGTACAATTTGTTAATAATTATTTAATGCTGCCTTTGTTTCATTGTATCTGGCCTGAAATAATTATAATAGCATATAAATTATTAATAATCAATTAATTATATATATAATGGGCAAATTAGCCCGCCCGGTGGCATCCATATCTGATTTTTTGAGAATTGTGGGAGTTTGCGCTTGAAAAAAGCAGCTTGTGGTACTAATTGAAAGTAATATTTGTCTATAGTTTAAAAAATAAATTAAAGTGTAAGTATTTAAATAAGGAGCCGGGATGGACTGATTTTCAGCGCGGTTTTTCTTGATTCCGAAAGAACCAACCTGCTGAAAGCCGGCGAAATTAAAGTACATATAAACAACAAGAGACCGCCTCATAAAGACGGTCTCTTGTTGTTTATATGTACTTATTTATGTGCTTAGTTTACATCAAACCAAAGTTTGGTAGTAAGCACGTCGGCACCCTGGTTGGCAACGGCAGCTTTGTAGCTTGCGCCATTTAGCGTTTGCTCCGTTCCCGGGTAAATGAACCTTACCGGCAATTTTCCGTTCAATGCGCCGGCTACAGCAGGTTTTAACTGCGGGTAATCCAAACGGCGCCATTCTGCAAAGGCTTCTAATCCCTGACCAAACAGGGCTATCCATTTTTGATTACCTATCGACTTTTTATAATTCGAGGCATCATATTTAACTGCTGCCGAATTGACGTAGGTTGCTATAGCTGCGGCACCGATCCCATATTGCTGTAATGAGGCTGTTACCGCCTGATTATACAGATCAGCGGCATTACCGGCAATAAAGCCACGTGCTACAGCCTCGGCCTGGTCAAACAGCACTTCAGCATAACTGATGATCACTGCCGGGGCATGCGGCGCCAGGAAATAAGTACCCGGTTTTGACGTTTTGCTTAGTCCTAAACCGCTGGCATCGCCAACCAATAAGCCATTCGGCACACCAACATAAGTTTGTGGGGTAGCGTCCTTTGTCGGACTGGCATAAACAGGTAATCGCGGATCGTTAAGGGCAAACAACTGGTCGACTATAGTTTTGCTGATACGGTAATCATCGCGAGTATCAAACAAGTTGCTGATTGGGTTTTGGTTTGGTGAATCTACATAAACCAGCTGAGCTATTTCGCTATTCGAGTTGATGTATCCGCTGCCTTCAGCCTGTACATCGGCCAGTACCTGTTTTGCTTTTTCAGGCTCGCGATCAGCGATGCGCAGGGCTATACGCAGGCGCAGCGAATTGGCGAATTTTTTCCAGGCGGTAATATTACCACCGTATATTACATCACCTAAAATGGCTTTACCGGATGGGTTAAGCGAAGCTTGGGCCGCCTTCAGATCATCAAGCAAGGCAAAATAAACATCTTTTTGGGCATCATAAGCCGGAGTAAGGTATTGATCAATGTTGATGGCTTGTTTATAAGGAATGTCACCGTACTGATCGGTCAACAGAGTAAACACCCATGAACGCAATACCAGCGCCACACCTTTGTAATTAGGATTTGCTTGTGCATCGGCTATTGAAATGACCTTATTAAGGTTAATGATCCCTTTGGTATATGCGGTTGTCCACAAGCCCTGGAATGAGGTATTGGTGAATATATATCGGTCGGGATCGGTATATTGTATTTTGGACCAATTTTGTACGAAAAGCAAACTTGAACCCATGTTGTCTTCTACGCCCCAGTACGTATCGGATATATTTTTGATAACACCTGTAAGCAGGTAATCAGGTTGTGGATTTTGTGTCGCATTGGGATTCTGGTTAATATCAACCAGTTGTTTTTTGCACGATGCTAATGATAATAACAAGGTGCCTGATAGTATAATGGATGTATATTTAAGCTTCATGATTGTTAGAATTTAAGGTTAACATTAAAACCAATATTGCGTACAGTAGGCAGGGTTAGGTCTTCCAGGCCTTGCCCATTGCCGGTGTTGAAGGCGGTTTCGGGGTCGATGTTAGGCGCGTTTTTGTGGATGATCAGCAGGTTACGGCCCACAACGGCAAATGACGCTCCCTGGAAACCAATACTTTTAGCCCATTTTTGAGGCAGGGTATAACCCAGTTTTATTTCCCTTAATTTAACATAGGTAGCGCTGTAAACAAATGGCTCGTCGGCATTGGTTAGTGATTTATAGTATGCCTGTGCCGGTAAAATAGTGGTGTTTTTGCTGCCATCAGCTTTTACACCGTTATAAACAATACCATCATTATATACCGTTACGCCAGCTGGGGCATTGCCGCTTACCTGCACTGCGGTACCTGATGTATTATTGCCCGGATAGTAATAACTTATACCGCCATTAGCTGTGCCACGACCGGGCAGGGTAGATGCCAGGATACCGGTATAGGTCCCTGTTTGGTTAGTACCCGAAAAAACAGAACCACCAATGTGAGCATCAATCAGGACGCTTAAATTAATGCCTTTATAAGTAAAACTGTTATTGATGCTGCCCAACCAGTCTGGTGTATATTTACCCAGGTATTGTATAGTTGGATTAATGGCCGGTGTGCCATCGGCATTTACAACAACCTGACCGCTGGCATTTCGCTGAAACGCATTACCATAAATAGCGCCATAGGGCTGTCCAATCGCTGCCAGTACCTGTACGGTACCATCAGATCCTAAGATAAAGCTTTGCAGGCGACCCTCATTATCCAGCGAAACAACTTTACTTTTGTTGCGCGAGTAATTGACGTTGATGTCCCAGCTAAAATCTTTCAGTTTTACCGGTGTTAAGCCCAATTGCAACTCCAAACCTTTATTATTAATAGTACCGCCATTGATTAGGTTTTGGCTATAACCTGTTGTTTGGCTTACATTTACGTTGAGTATCTGATTAATACTATTGGTGTTGTAAACGCTTGCATCCAAACGGATCCTGTCATTAAAAAAGCCTACTTCAAATCCCGCTTCTGCAGAGGTTGTGGTTTCTGGCTTTAAATTAGGATTAAGGTTGAGGCTATTGGCACTTTGCTGAGGATTTGAACCAAAGGGAGCAGTAAAATCATATGTATTTAGCAGTTTGTAGGGGTCAGTGTCTTTACCAACTTTTGACCAGCCACCACGAAGTTTTAAATAGCTCAATACATCGCTCTTGATATCCAGCGCTTCTGATAATATCAAACTTCCGTTAACAGAAGGGTAGAAGTATGACAGACTGGCTCTTGGAAGTGTAGATGACCAATCGTTGCGTGCAGTAACGTTTAAAAAAGCATAGTTCCTGAATCCAATCTGGCCCGATGCAAAATAGCTATACCTTTTAGATTTGTAATAAGCGCTTGATGATATCAGCGGATCACGTGAGTTGCTTAATGTATACAAACCATTAACAGCCAGTTTGGGTGCCTTTTGATCATGATTCTCTAATAGATTTACCCTGATATTACCACCTATTAAGGCGTCGATAGAAAAATCATCGTTTAACTTTTTGGTATACTGTAACCGGCCTTCGGTGTTGGTTTCGGTAACATCGTAAGCATCTTCTTCATATGAGCCAAAAGGAGTACCATTAGTACCATAGGCTATTTTGATCTTGCGGCGGTCGTTATAGTAATCAGTACCGGTACGGAAGTTTGCCGATAATCCGTCGATGATCTTATAGTTCAATTCCGCGCTACCGATAAAACGATTCTTTGTTTGTCCAACTGTATTTTCATAAGCCATAAAATATGGATTGCTGTAATAGCTGTTGTTCCAGTTAAAGGTATTGCCATTGGCATCCAAATAATTTTTTAACTGACTTACATCAACCTGGCGACCAAACCATGTAAATTGCAGCATAGTACTGGTAGCTCTTTTACCGCCTGAGCCTGGCAAATTGGCGGCATCATCTTTAATATAGTTAGCAATGGTGGTTAAGGTTAGTTTAGGGGTGATCTTGTAAGTGGCATTCAATATAAATGAGTTGCGACCCTGTTCGGAATTAGGAATAACCCCGGTTTGATGCAGATTATTATAACCTAATCTGAAATCATATTTATCACCTGAGCTTGCCAGTGAAATACCATTATTTAATGTTACACCTGTTTTAAAAAAACTGCGTACATTATCTGGATGGGCTATAAAGGGAACGGGTGTACCATTTGAGTTAAATTGAGGGATCAGCTGACCATCCAGGGCAGGACCCCAGCTTTCATCCACACCATCATTTACACCACCGCCTTTACCATCCACATAGCTGAATTTGCCGTTTGAACCCTGACCGTATTCATTTTGATACTTGGGCAGACCCAATAAATTGGAAAACGAAGTATTTGAATTAATATTAATTCCCAAGCCTTTGGTGCCTTTTCCACTTTTAGTTTTTATTAAAATTACACCATTAGCAGCTCGCGAGCCATAAAGTGCAGCAGCATTAGGCCCTTTTAGCACAGTAAGCGATTCAATATCTTCTGAGTTAAGATCTGAAATAGCATTGGCAAAATCCCTTGAACCACCGGTTCCTAAAAACTGGCTGTTATCAACGGGTAAACCATCAACCACAAACAAGGGTTGGTTATTACCTGAAATAGAGGTTTCACCACGGATGATGATACGTGATGAACCCATATCGCCCTGGCTGTTGGTTACGTTTACACCGGCTATTTTGCCGCTTAAGGCATTCACCAGGTTGGTTTCTTTGGCTTCGGAGATATCCTTCGATTTTAAACCCTGCACGGCATAGCCGAGCGTCTTTTTATCTTTGGATATGTTGAGCGCCGTGATCACCACCTCGTTCAGCGCATTGGCCTGTTCTTCTAAGATGATACGGAGCGGGGCGTCGCTGCCGGTAACGGGTATTTCTTTAGTGGTAAAACCAATATAAGTTATCCATAACACGTCATTTACCTTGGCGCTTAAGGTAAACTTACCGTCGCTGCTGGTTTGTACACCGTTGGTTGTTCCTTTAACAGAAACACTTACGCCGGGCAAGGGTAACCCGTCTGACTTGGCGGTTACCACTCCGCTTATTTTAACAGATTGCGCTGCAACCGTTTGGATGAAAATAAAAGGCAACAGTATTGCCAGTAGTAGTTTGTAATTTTTAAACATGGTAATTGATTGTGAATGTTAACGATACCATACAGCATCCGGAAAAATGAAAGGCTTAGTCATCCGCAGATCTGATGACCCGGTGATCTATATCATTCCCTTAAACTGTAAATTTTTGATTATTGGGTTGTGTTGTCTGAGATAAAAAGCCTGACCGACCTAAGCAACGCTGTAAGTTAACAGCAGCAACACATGTTTTGCATAGATGACATAGGGGTAGAAGCAGATGTTAAAGTGTAAATGTTCAAAACAGAAGCGTTGTTTAAGGTTATGTAATTTGTTTTCATATCCGGTGTGATTGTTGGTTAAATCGATATAGCAATAGTGTGACGACAGGATCAACGACACATGCCTTATTATATATTTTAGTTTACAGATGCGGTTTTGTTATTCACCAAAGCGTCGACCACTTTAACCATTGAGGCAAACTCCTGCTGATCATACAGGCGGGTGAGATAAACGATGCGGCCCTCGCGGTTGATCACGACATTACGGGTAACACCGCTCTTTTTATTGGCAAACCTTCCAAAAATTTCGGCACCAGGATCAAGTGCCAGATCATAGGTGATCTTCATGTCGCTGTGAAACTTCTGCACTTTTTTCAAAGGCTCATCACGATCGACGCCAATCAATATCAGGCCCTGATCTTTGTAAGCTTCCCAAATGTCTTTTTGCAGGTGTGGCATTTCCTGGCGGCATACACTGCACCAGCTGGCAGTAAACTGAAGTATCACTACTTTGCCGCGTAACTGCTTTAGGGTAGTTTTGGTACCGTTTGTGAGTACCAATTCAAAATCATCTGGGGCCTGGTCGCCAACTTTTACCAGATAACCACGATCGATATTAGCCGAATCTACAGCCTGTACCGATTGTGCCTGGACGGCAACGCCGGTGGATAGGAAAAGAGAAACTATGAGTAAAAGTTTGTTGTTCATTGAATTTATTAAATAAGGCCCGCTATAATTAAGCCAGGGATAAAAAATTAACAGATTTCAATTAAACAGAAATAATGGAGAGGATATTGGAACAGCCTATAGCTGTATAATGTGGACGTATCATTATCTTTTCTGCAAATAATGGCAGATAGGAATTAGCACCTTTATAACAATCTGTACAGGTTGCTAAGACATCACAGGGCCTTTCCCTCAGTCTTTCTGGATAATTAAAAAATGAAATAAAGAACGATTTCGGCTGCAAACATATAAATAATTCTATTAAATCCATAGACTTTATATTAATTTGGTAATTTTCGCTTATTTCTTACAATTGGGTGGCAAAAGGAGAGAGGAAGATAGATGAAATAGAGTAAGTCATCCTGAACTTATTTCCAGATTCCACAAGACTGAGCGCCCATGAAAATGGATGGCGGGTAAAACAAAAGATCAGGAAAACGATTAAGTAAATAATTCAACTATTTTTGAGAAATATGACCTTAAAATAAGAGATTTGTTTTTGATCTGTCAGGTCGCTTACCAATTATACCTTCTGCTCACTATGCAATTAAAACGTAGCATTTACTTGTTAGGCTTACTAACCTTTGTTTACGCGGATAATTTCGCCCAAAGCACTGCCGCCAAAAAGCAACTGGACGAGGTTGATTATGTTGATCCGTTGATAGGCACTTCTCTAAAAGGTTTTGCCAAAAATTTTGAGGAAGGCAATGGTGGTGGCGGCACCATGCCCTGCGTAAACGTACCCTTTGCCATGACCAACTTTGTAGCCCAAACCCGCGAAAACAAAATGAGCTACATGGTATACCACTATGAGGATAGTAAGGTTATCGGTTTCGCGGCCAGCCACCAACCTACCGTATGGATGGGCGATTATGGCTATGTTTCGGTGATGCCGCAGGTAGGTAAATTACGTGTTTTACCAAAGGAGCGCGTACTTTCCTTCAGCCATAAAGATGAGGTGTCCAAACCTTATTATTATTCGGTAAAGCTAAAAACTACAGGGGCAGAGAAGATCAAAGCCGAAATAGCGGGCGCTAATACCTGTGGTATGTTCCGGTTTACTTTTCCCAAGGCCGATCAGGCGCACATCATTATCCAGGGCATCAACCTGAACCCAGAGCTGAAGGACTGGGCCAATGATTATACCGTACGGATTAAAAAGCTAAAAGGTTATGTGCACGTAGATACGGTAAATAACGAAATAACAGGTTATAACCCCGACCGGCAGTCGGCACAGTTAGGTCCTGAGTTGAAGAATTTTAAAGGGTATTTTGTGATCAAGTTTAACAAGCAGATCAAAAAATATGGTACCTGGGACAAGCAGGTGATCAACAAAGGCAGTCATGAGCAATATGGTACCCGGATGGGGGCCTTTATATCGTTCCGTACCAAGGCTAATGACGAGGTGAGGGTAGTAGTAGCCACGTCATTTATCAGCCTGGAGCAGGCCCGCGAAAACCTTAAAAAGGAGATCCCTGACTGGGATTTTGACCAGGTAATAAAAAGCACGCGCGACCAATGGCAACAGGCCCTAAAAGTTATACAGTTAAGCAGGGTAAGCAGGGATCAGCGGACGATCTTTTACACCGCTTTATTCCATACCATGCTGTTTCCGAGACAGTTTTCGGAGTACGGTAAATATTACAGCGCCTTTGACGATAAGGTGCACAAAGGTGAATCGTACAATGATTATTCGCTTTGGGATACTTTCAGGGCGTTGCACCCGCTGCTGACGCTTATCCAGCCGAAGAGGGTTGATGGTATGGTTCAATCGCTGTTGCAGATGTACCAGGAGGGTGGCTGGATGCCGATGTGGCCAAATCCAACCTATACCAATATTATGATAGGTACTCACGCAGATGTTGTTGTGGCCGATGCCTATATAAAAGGTTTCCATGGTTTTGATACCAAACTGGCTTATGAAGCGCTGCATAAGGACTCGTACGAAGCCCCGGATGGCGATGCCCACAAACGCTGGGGCGACCGTGACCTTTGGACGAGCTTTGAAGCCCGTGGTGGCCTCACCAACTATCATAAATTAGGCTTTATACCCGTAGATAAAACCCGGGAATCGGTTTCGCGTACCATTGAGTATTCTATTGATGATTATGCTGTGGCGCAGGTAGCCAAAGGTTTAGATAAAGACGAGGATTATAAACAGCTGATGGCCTGGAGTAAAAACTATCAGAATGTGTACAATAAGGCAACCGGTTTTATGGCTCCCCGTAATTCCGACGGGCATTTTTCGGCCAAGCCAGATTCGGGTTTTACGGAAGGAACCAAGTGGACCTATACCTTCGGCGCCATGCATGATATTCCGGGAATGATCAAATTAATGGGCGGTGAAAAGGCTTTTGCCAATAAACTGAGCCAAAATTTTAGCGAGGGCCACTATCGTGCGGATAATGAGCCGGGTCATCATTACCTGTACCTGTTTAACTATTGCGGCATGCCCTGGAAAACGCAGGAACTGGTTCGGGAACATACTTCGACACAGAACTTCAGGAACGCGGCTATAGGTATCAACGGAAATGATGATTGCGGCCAGACTTCGGCATGGTATATTTTTAATGTAATGGGCTTTTACCCGGTAGCGCCTGCGTCTGGAGTTTACAGTATTGGTGCGCCGCAATTCCCATATATAGTGCTTAACCTGCAGCATAGCAAAAAGCTGATCATTAAGGCTACGGGTCTCTCTGCCAAAAATAAATATGTAAAGGAAGTAAGCTTTAACGGTACGCCAATAAAAGATTTTACCATTTCGCACAAACCGATCAGCGAAGGGGGAACGTTGGCATTCACCATGACCGATAAACCACAGAAGTTATAAGAATCGAAAACTGCTTAGTTGGTGGCACGAGTAGAGTCTCTGACTACCAGTTTGGATGGGAGTGTGATATTTTCTTTTTCTAACTGTATTGGCTTCCCCGCCAGGTGACCGAATAATAGTTCAGCAGCTTTGCGGCCCATATCATATGCCGGTTGTAAAACCGTAGTAAGTGGTGGGTTTAGGATGGCCGCAGTGATCTGGTTGGTAAAACAAACCACTTTGATATCATTAGGTATGTTTAGTTGCAGCTCCTCGCAGGCCAGGTAGGTGGTAGTGGCCAAATGTTCAACCGTAGCGATGATGCCATCAGGCTTTACGGTGATTATATGTTCTTTTAAAACAGCAATGTTTTCCTGGTTATACTTATTGGAGCAGCTGATAATATTTTCTTCTTTGGATTTAACCTGATATTCTGTCAGCGCCTTTTTATAGCCACCCTCACGGGCCTGCAAAATAGAAGGATAGCCTTCAATAGTAACCAGCGATATGTTTTTACAACCCCGTTCAAGCAGGTGTTTGGTGGCCATGTAAGCACTGTTAAAATCATCGGTTTTGATCTTGGCGGTAGGAATATCCTCACAAACCCGGTCGAAAAAAACAATGGGTACACCTGCTTGCTGTAGCTCCTGTATGTGCCGGATCTCTTTGGTATTGCTGGCAACAGACATGATCACACCATCTACACGGCCACTGCTCAGGTCGTTGAACATCTGCGCTTCACGCTCGTAGCTATCATGGGTTAAATAAATAAGGGCGTGGTATTTTTCCTGGCCAACAATACTTTCAATGCCATTGATAGCCTGACTAAAAAAACTGTCGGCAATCTCGGGGATGATAATGGCAATGGTGTTGCTTGATCGTTTGCGGAGGCTGCTGGCGTAAGGATTGGGTACATAGTGCAGCAATTTGGCGGTTTCTATAACCCGTTGCTTAGTTTCCTCACCTATGTCATGACTATCCCTGAGTGCCTTTGATATAGTTGCAATAGATACATTTAACACCTTAGCCAGTGTTTTCATGTTTACTTTGTTACTTTTTGCTTCGGCCATCGGGGTATTGGTTTTCTGGATTTTAATTGTCTGTTAGGCGATTTTTATCGCTAAACTATAAAAAAGTTTAGCAAGGTAATAAAATAGCAGGCAAAATAAGCGTCAATAGATAGCTGTCACCTTTACAGTTTAAGTAAACGTTTAAGCAAATAAATACGGTATTTTTGATAAATCTGATTCTAAAAATGGACAAATTTGTATAACACAGCTATAAAAAACCAGCTATAAAGGATTGTTTACCAATTATATTTCCTTTTAAATTATAACATCATGAGCAAGATAATCGGAACGCCGGAACAAGGCCCTCTAAATTCCATAGAAGAATGGGAAGATGATTTATTAGTTCGCTACCCGGATGCAAATTCCATTGCAGCCGGTAGGGATACGCAAGCATATCGTGACTACGAAGCTACCACAAAAGATAGTGTGAGGGAATTTTATCGTTTACAACACATTAATCAAACCTATGATTTTGTATTGCAAAAAAAACAGCAATATCTGTCGTTTGATAAGCAAGAAATGACGGTTTGGGAAGCCTTTGATTTTTTAAATCAATTGGTTGACGACTCCGATCCGGATACCGACCTGGATCAGTTACAGCACTTGCTACAAACATCTGAAGCTATCCGTGCAGACGGTCGCCCGGATTGGATGGTGCTGACCGGCCTTTTCCATGACCTGGGTAAGGTGTTATGTCTATTTGGCGAGCCTCAATGGGCAGTTGTGGGTGATAGCTACCCGGTAGGTTGTGCTTTTTCTGATAAGATCGTCTACTCCGAATATTTTGATCAGAACCCCGATCACCATGACCCTCGTTACAATACCAAATATGGCGTTTATGAGCCAAATTGCGGTTTAGAGAACGTACACATGACCTGGGGGCACGATGAGTATATTTACCATATCATGAAGCCATACCTGCCCGAGCAGGCACTGTATATGCTGCGTTATCACTCATTTTATCCGCAGCATCGGGAAAACGCCTATAGTCATTTAATGACCCCTCATGATCACCAGTTATTTAAATCGGTTGATCTGTTTAACCCGTATGATCTTTATTCCAAGAGTCCCGTGCCACCGGATTGGAAAAAATTGCGCCCGTACTATGAAGATCTGGTTGCCAAATATTTACCGGCAACGCTGAAATTTTAACCGGGCGTTTCTATAAATACCCCATTAACATAACCGCTGGCGACATTATATCACCGGCGGTTATGTCAATTCATTTTATTTCATAGATTTGAAAAATTGAACCGGCCCTCAAAATAACCGGCCTAAATTTCCTATTGCAAAAAAATACTCATGCTGAAACATATTTCTACGGCCGATCTGTTGGTCTTTTTCTTCTATTTTATCATAGTTGCCAGTTACGGATACTACATTTATAACCGCCGTAAAAAAGAAACCAATAATAGCTCACACAGCTTTTTCCTGGCCGAAGGATCACTTACCTGGTGGGCTATTGGCGCCTCCATTATAGCCTCCAATATATCCGCAGAGCAGTTTATCGGCATGAGCGGCGATGGTTTTTTTGCCGGGATAGCGGTAGCCGTATATGAATGGGTAGGTGCCGCTGCGCTGATCATTGTGGCCGTGTTTTTTATGCCGATATACATTAAGAATAAGATATTTACCATGCCTCAATTCCTGCAAGACAGGTATAACGGCGGAGTGGCTCTGGTGATGTCGATTTTCTGGCTGCTTTTATATGTGTTTATCAATCTTACCGCCATATTATTCCTGGGTGCCTTAGCTATCAACGGATTGCTGGGCGGCGAATATTTCCATCAGATCATGATCGGCCTGGCTATATTCGGGGTTATTATAGCTCTGGGCGGTATGCAGGTGGTAGGTTATACCGATGTTATACAGGTAGGTGTACTTATTGTTGGCGGGCTGGCTATTACTTATCTGTCATTAACCATCGTAAGCGAAAAGTTTGGCTTTGGCACCAATGTACTTACCGGCTTTAATTTGTTACTGAAAAACGCGCCAGATCACTTTCACTTAATATTCAAAAAACCAACAGCCGGTGCCTCGCCCGAAACCATAACCAAATACCTGATCTTACCGGGTTTTGCCATGTATGTTTCCGGCCAGTGGATCAGCAATTTAAATTATTGGGGCTGTAATCAATATATTACCCAAAGGGCTTTGGGCGCTAACATCACTACGGCCCGGACAGGTATTTTATTTGCCAGTTTATTAAAAATACTGATGCCGGTAATTGTAATGCTACCGGGCATTGTTGCTTTTGTTCTGTATAAAAATGGGCATTTGCCACAATTAGCCGGGGGGAAGGATGGAGCCTATTCTGCTATGCTGTCCTTTTTGCCATCAGGTTTAAAGGGGTTGTCATTAGCAGTTTTAACGGCTGCTATTGTTGCCTCGTTAGCGGGTAAGGTTAATAGTATCGCCACCATTTTTACGCTGGATATCTATAAAAAGTACATCAAGAAAGACGCCAGCGAACGCAGTATGGTTTGGACAGGCCGGGCGGCTATCTTAATGAGTTTATTAATAGCTGTATTATTTACCTGGAATGATGTTTTGGGCATCGGCAGCGAGGGCGGATATACCTTTGTGCAGAAGTATTCGGCTTTTGTAAGTCCCGGCGTATTAGCTACTTTCCTGCTGGGGATGTTCTGGAAAAGAACCACCGCTCCGGCCGCTGTAATGGGGATATTGATTGGTTTTGCTGCATCTGTATTTTTCAACAAGTACGCGGTTGAGTGGTTTGGGCCCGAAACGATATTGTACTCGGCATTTCGCAATGCGCATGGCGAATATGAGATACCATTCTTTATCTCCCTGAGCTGGTCGTTCCTGATCACTTGTATTACTATGGTTGCCATTAGTTTAAAAGGTCAGGTGATCAATGCCAAAGCTATCGTTATTGAAAGATCGATGTTTAAGCTAAAACCATCATCAGTTATTCTGATAGCGGTAATATTGATATTATTATCAGCTATTTACGTGAGGTTCTGGTAGATTTTAGTTTATGGATCATGGTTCATAGTTCATGGATCATAGTTCATAGAAAAACACCTTGTGTCATTCGATCAACTTCGGGATATCAGGTTTGCGCTTGCCGAAAATTTGCATTATCTCTGTTGCCTAATCCTTATAGCTTCTTGGTAGAGCAATGAGGAATAAAATATCCAATTAAGCCAACGTGACTTGATGATATGATTAATAATGGTGAGGAGAAATCTTCAAACTTCTGTAGACAGAGTTCGGTTACCGGTCGATATTATTTTATATTAATCGAAAACTTATTTTATTTGATGCGAATTGGTGATAACAATGTGTAGCTTTATATATTATACAGGTTATTAAATAATTAAACCGATGTAGTAATTTAGTTATCATAGCCTGATCCTTTAACCTAATTTTATAATTCACATGGAAACAAGTACTTTTTCAAAATTTTCTGCCGAATTTTTCGGTACACTCGTATTGGTTTTGATGGGCTGCGGCAGCGCGGTAATTGCCGGTGCCAACGGCACAAGTGGTGTTGGTTTGTTGGGTATCTCTTTTGCTTTTGGTTTATCAGTTGTGGCCATGGCTTATGCTATTGGTCATATATCTGGTTGCCATATTAATCCGGCCATTTCTATAGGTATGGTTGTTGCCGGCCGTATGAAAGCAAATGAAGCGGTTATTTACATTATTGCCCAGGTACTGGGTGCTATTGCCGGCGCGGGTATCTTATTACTCATCGCATCGGGGAAAGATGGGTACAGCGTAGCTGCCAATGGTTTAGGGCAAAATGGTTATGATGCTTTTTCGCCGGGTCATTATAATTTAGTATCCGGATTTATTGCCGAAACGGTATTCACCTTTATCTTCCTGCTGGTGATTTTTGGTTCAACATCTACTAAAAATATACACGGTGGTTTCGCGGGTCTGTCCATAGGTTTAAGCCTGGTGCTTATTCATATAGTTGGCATCATGGTTACAGGAGTATCTGTAAATCCGGCACGTAGCATTGGCCCGGCATTGTTGGTAGGCGGGGCGGCTATCGGCCAGTTATGGTTGTTTATTGTAGCTCCTATATTAGGTGCCATATTAAGCGCTGCCGTATGGCGTTTATTACTTGAAAGAAAGTAAAATAAAAAAATACACAACCAGGTCAATATGCTTAATCCCGTTTTGACCTGGTTGTATCTCATAAGATCATTCTTTTATGAGTGTTTCTAACAAAGATAATTAGTCAGCTACTCCTCAGTAGTTAAACACCTAAAAAGGTTATTGTATACCAGCCATGTATGCTATCATTTTACTCCTTCTGATTTTCGTTTACGATTAGTATTTTTATCTAATTGTTTATAATTTAAACTTATTCTTACAAGTAGTTAGAAATATACTTTGGCAGGCTTTTATAAATGCTATAATTGCCTTTAAATTTTGCCAATTAAATACCGGCATCATGGTTGCTTAGCTACTGCTTTTAATGAAATCTACATATACTCAAAAAATATCGAGGAAGATCATGCTGGCGTTTTTGGCATTGATTATTATCCTGGCCATCATCGCGCTTTTTGTACGTAATTCCATCTCCAACAAATTACAGGATCTTTCAAAATTAGCACACGATGTTGAATATGATCAATCAAGACCGCAACAGGCATTATTATTATTACATGAGGCCGAAGATGATTTCCAGGAGTCGTTATTAAGTACCGACGACGCGAAAAGTAAAGCTTATAAAATAAAACTTTCACAGGCATTTGACCTGATTGATACATTGCTTCGGAATCATGCTAATATACCCGGCTTAACGGATGAACAACATCAGAAGGTATTGTATTGGCGTGTTAAAAAATTAGAACTATCGGGTAAGTTATATGAGCTTAAACACAGTTTTGATTCCCTGCTTACCGTTTATGCCGATTTTAATGAAGCTGCAGGTAAAGAACCGGTTGTTATTAGTACGACTTCCGGACCCAGAAAAAAAAGTATTGAGGGCAAATCAGATACCATAAAGAAAGATATTATTGGCAAAAAGAAAGGGCTTTTCGGGCGGATCAAAGATGCTATCGTCAATAAGAATAGTAATACATCCTCCAGCATTATTGTAGTTAACCATAGCCGAACAAACTTATTGGTTGATTCGGCTACCCGTAAAGTGGCCTATCTGGATAAAAAGAACTATAATCAAAAATTAAAACAGCTGCAGGAACGGAATATCAAACTGCTGGCTACACAAAAGGATCTCACAACCCTTAATATTCATATCCGTAATGAGCTCGAAAATATTATAAACGGTGTAAAGGATATCAATTATAACATCGCCAATGAGTTTAAGGGGATGACATTTAAAAACTATCAGGAAACCACCCGGTTAATAAACAATTTTTATCTCGCCGCGCTTTTCCTGGTACTGATATTTGCTGCATTGCTCATTGTATTTATATTGAAACTGGGAGTATCTGAAACTTTGTTACGACAGGAAAATCAACGGTCGGTGACCATTGCCCAGCAAAAAATGGATCTGCTGCAGCACATGAGTCATGAAATACGCAACCCGCTTACCGCCATAAAGGGCTTTCTGTACATCTTCAGCCAAACTAACCTGTCGTCACGGCAGGCAGATATGCTGGGCTCTATCAGGCTTTCGTCTGATATGCTGTTACGGACGCTGAATGATACGCTTGATGCCGCCAAAATGGAGAATAGTGAGTTTAAGATCAACCGAGATCCCTTTAATGCCGATTTTGTATTGAAAGAGGTAGTAGAAAGTATGGAGTTTAGTGCCACCAAAAAGAAACTCAATTTGGAATATCATTTTGAAGGAGATAGGAGCGCCCTGGTTTTAGGTGATAGTTTCAGGCTTAAACAAGTAATGGTTAATCTGCTGAGTAATGCCATTAAGTATACCAATGTGGGAAGTGTTACTGTAAAAGCTTCCCTGGTATCGGTCAATAAGGAAAGCCGGCTGGTAGTTGATATTACCGATACAGGCGCCGGTATCAATACCGAACAGCAAGCCAATCTCTTTTCCAAATATTATCAAACCAATTCTGCAAAAGGTCAAACCGGCACAGGGCTAGGGCTTTATATCTGTAAGCAGTTGGTTCAGCTGCAAAAGGGGCAAATCAGTGTAAAAAGCACGGCAGGTAAAGGGAGCACATTTAGTTTTTATATACCATATGAAGCCGGCAGCCTTGCTGTTGCTAAACAAAAAATAGATGATCCTTTATCGTTACTAAGTGGCATTAGTATTCTTGCTGTGGATGATAATGAATTGAGTTTAATGTTTCTGAAAATGATGACCAGCAAATGGAACATTAAATTTTACCAGGCTAATAGCGGGGAAACTGCATTAGATATCCTGGCTAAAGAAACCATCACTGTTATACTAACCGATATCCAGATGCCTGCCATGGATGGTCATGAACTTATCGAGGCTATCAGGCATTTAAAGGCCCCGCTAAATAAAGTGCCGGTTATTGCTATAAGTGGTACTTCGAAACCATCGGATGCCGGAAAAATTTCGGAAAAAGGATTTTCGGGTTTTGTGACCAAACCATTTGCCGAAGCCGAACTGGTACGACAGATCATCAGCGCGCTGAAATTGTAGGTTTTAGTCAGTATCAAGTAGTTAGTATCAAGTATCAGGATTTTCGACTTACTGATATTTTGTCGTGATACTTGATACTAACTACTTGATACTTGTTCTCTAAAAATCGTGATATAAATTCCGGAAACCGCTTTTTAACCCAAGTGTAAACAGCGTAGTTTTGTTATTACTTAATGCATTCTTTTCCTGTCGGTAAAGGCCACCGATTTCAATGCGGAGATTTGTTTTAGGGTTAACCAAAAACGATACAGTACCCTCGCCATAGTAAAGTTGTGTGCTGATACCCTGACCTATAACCGGAGTTGGGTTAGGGTTCACCGGATATGGTTTGGTGAGTAACTTCCCGTTATTGTCTGTTTCGTTAGCATCAAGTCCATATTTTCCATAATCCAGCTGGCCCTGAAAATCAAACCGGCCGATAGAGTAATTGATGATCCCTAAAAACTCCCTGAAATTGGCACCGAAAGGGTGAGCAAGCGGATCGCCAAAAAAGGTATAATTATTAAGCGTGTTGGTATTAGTGTAAGTATTTGGTTTTACGGTATTAAACTCAAAAAGATAATTTAAACGGTTAACCTTAAATATGTCGGCTCCGCGTATACCCAGTTGTACGCCATTGGTATTATCAAGGTTATTACCCGAAAAGAAGTTGTTGAATTTAAACCTGTCGAGCAGTAACTGGCCATAAATGGCTGTTTTGTCAAATACTTTGTACTTTCCTGTAAAGCCCATAAACACATTATCCTTCGGCGAGCCGGATGATCCCAAGCCACTGGAAAATACCAGGGGATTGATAAAATTCACATCAAAACCCCTTCTGTTTCCCTGGTCATCAGCCTCCGGCGTAATCAGGGCGTTGAAGAAACCCAATGATACGCGGTTACTTACGTTCCAATCTACATAATGAAACAAAGCCCATTTGCGTCTGTTGCTTCCCAGCTGGTCAAATTTGAGTGCTTTAAGATCTTCCAGGTATGCCCAGGCCATCATATATTGCACCTTTCCCAGGTTGGCGGTAACCCTTAACAAAGGCATATTGGCCGCATAGTCCGAAAGCAGCAATGACCTGTACCCATCGCCTACAAACATTTTATCCTGACCTAACGTAATGTTCAGTTGTTTTATGGGGGTGTAAGATGCTATAGCGGTAACGTACGACCAATCCTGAGAATCTTGCTTTTGGCCATTGTAATGGCGTGCATAAGCCTGGCCGGGTATAAAAGCATTGGCGTTTACTACGTCGTTATAATAATCCGGAAATTTGGCCTGATCTTCAAAACCGCTCGTGTAAAAGGAGAATTTGGTACCTACAGTACCTCCAAATTGAAAGCCCCGGGCATTCAAATAGGTTGATCGTTTGCCCGAAAAGTCTCTCCCAACCGATAAATCTGCAATAACGTCTCCGTAAAAAGTATAATCTTTTGTTTGTATGTCAAACAAATGCTCGTTAAACAACTTGCGGCTAAGCCATGTTTTACGCTGATCACTTACGCCTATATTCATCACAGAATCATACGTGCCATTGATCACACTATCGATCAGAAAAGGGCGTAAGGATGTATGAAATGAGGTTTTTATACTATATATATCGCCGTTGAATTTTTGGTAAAGCAGATAAGACTGTGGTAAATAAACAGATTGCGCGTTACTTATCTGAGTGGAAAGCAGGAGGATGCCCGCTAATAAAAATAGTTTTATATACTGAAAGAAGTAGAGTTTTTGCATCACAACAAAGTAAGCATTATTTATATTAACATGAAAATTTGATAAGCTTATTTGCCTAAGGAAATAATACCCTTATTTGTTTTACAAAATAACAGATTAATGACTGTAAAAGTTAATTTATGTTAAATTTGGTGGCACGATACTGTTTTTTTTTAATAAGCTATAAAAATCCTGATATTTGCGCGCTTATTGGTTCATTAGTTTATTGGTTCAATTATTCATTGGTTTTTGAACGAATAACTCTGCATGCTTATTCATATGCAGCCTGCTAATGAACATTGAACAGATGAACCAATAAACCAATGAACTGTGAACTAATGAACCCATATATAAATGCAATACAAAAAAATTAATAATCTTTTAGGCTGGCTTTGCTTTGTTATAGCTTCTGTTACCTACATTTTAACATTGGAGCCCTCGGTAAGTTTTTGGGATTGCGGCGAATTTATTTCATGTGCCTACCGTTTACAGGTGGCCCACCAACCCGGGTATCCTGTTTTTGCCATGTTGGGCAAATTGTTTTCGCTATTATCATTCGGCGATAATACTAAAGTGCCTTATTTTACCAATTTAGGTTCGGCAGTGGCCAGCGGGGCAACTATTATGTTCCTGTTTTGGACGATAACCGCCTTGGCCAAAAAAATGCTTTTAAATAAGCGCGATGACGTTGTAGAACAATCAAACCTCATCCTGATCATGGGAGCGGGGCTGGTTGGCGCATTGGCCTTTACCTATACCGATACCTTTTGGTTTTCGGCGGTTGAAACTATTGTATTTGCATTATCATCCCTGTGTACCGCTATTGTATTTTGGGCCATATTAAAATGGGATGCACATGCCGATGAAAAAGGTGCCGATAAATGGCTGGTTTTTATAGCCTATGTTATAGGTTTATCTATTGGTATCCACCTGCTTAACTTGTTAACCATCCCCGCTATCGCTATGGTATACTTCTTCCGCAGAAGTAAAAAGATTACGGTTAAAAACGGCATCCTGGCATTTTTGGCCGGTGTTGTTATCCTGGGGCTGGTCCAGTATGGTATCAGGGGATATACCATCAAATTTGCCGCCTATTTTGATCTTTTCTTTGTAAACTCATTGGGCCTTGGTTTTGGCAGCGGCGCGTTTTTCTTTATCTTATTAATTGTTGTGGTGCTTGTTGGTGGTATCATATATAGTATCCGTGCTAAAAAGCCAACGCTTAATCTGGCTTTATTATGCGTAGCCTTCATATATTTTGGCTATGCGGCTTTTGCCTATATCCCCATCAGGGCCACTGCAAACCCCGATCTGAATAACTCTCATCCCGATAATGCTTTTACGCTTTACGGTTACTTAAACCGTATTCAATATGGCGAAACTCCTTTATTAAGTGGTCCATATTATGATGCTACCGTTACCGATCAGAAAGAAGGCAGCATTATTTACCGTAAAGGAAAAACAAGGTATGAGAATGCCGGTAAAAAGATTGAGACGGAGTACAGCCATACAACGCCGTTCCCGCGTATGTACAGTACCGAACCCAACGATGTTCAGTTTTATAAAGAGTGGCTACGCATTCCGGATGGCCAGGCGCCTGGCTTTGGCGATAACCTGAAATTTATGTTTAGCTGGCAAATGTACCAGATGTACTGGCGCTATTTTATGTGGAACTTTGTGGGCCGTACCAATGATGCCGATGGGCAAACGAGCACTGGTGGTATCGATGGAAACTGGACTACAGGCCTTTTCGATAAGAATCTACCCAAATCATTGCTACACGGGACAACTTATACACCGTTATACGCGCTTCCGCTTATTATTGGCTTAATTGGTGCGTTTTATCACCTTAACCGTAAAAAGAAAGATGCGCTTATTGTATTGTTGTTATTCTTCTTTACAGGACTCGCCATTGTGCTGTACGTTAATCAGCCATCTATACAGCCACGTGAGCGCGATTATTCATACGTGGGCTCTTTTTATGCCTTCGCTATCTGGATAGGTTTGGGTGTTATTGCCATTGCCGAATTTGCACGGAAATACATCAATGCCAATACCGCCGCTATCGGATCAACCGTGATCTGTTTATTATTAGCTCCGGTGCTGCTGGCCAGCAAGGAGTGGAAAGATCACGACCGTTCAACCAAGTGGACCGCACATGATATGGCTTATAACTACCTGATATCGTGCCCACCAAATGCCATATTGTTTACCTATGGCGATAATGATACCTACTCGTTATGGTATGATCAGGAAGTGGAAGGCATCCGCCCGGATGTGCGTATTGTTAACCTGAGCCTGTTTACCGGCGACTGGTACATCCGCCAGATGCAGGGAAAAATGAACCAGTCGGAACCATTACCTATCACCATGCCTTATGATAAATATAAGGAGGGGGTAAGGGACATTATTTACTACAACGACCAGAAAATAGCCGGACCGGTAGAAGTAAAGGAAGTATTTGACTTTATTTCTTCGGATGATAAAGCTGCCCAGGTACAATATCAAAGCGGCGACTGGGGCAACTATCTGCCAACCAAAAACTTTAAAATTACCATTGATCCGGATGAAGTAATTAAAAATGGGGTAGTTGCTGCCGATCAGAAAGCCAAGATCACCAAATCAATGGAGTGGAAATTCACTTCAAACTATGTGACCAAAGACAACCTTGCCATGCTGGATATTTTAGCGCATAACCACTGGAAAAGACCGATCTGCTTTACTACTACTATCGGTAACGATAACCTGATAGGTTTACAGCCGTATTTATATAAAGAGGGCTTTACTTACCACCTGATCCCTTTTGAAAAGGATACTACCAAACATGATCAGCTGGGCAAAACCAATACCATGGTGATGTATAATAACATTATGAATAAGTTTAAATTCGGCAACTTTAAAAATGCCCGTTATTTAGATCATGAATCAACATCGATGTTTTACCCGGTAATGGCCTCTACGTTTATTGATCTGATCCAAAACCTGATGCAGGAAGGTCACAACGATCTGGCTTTAAAAGCACTGCATAAATACGACCAGGAAATGCCCGACATTACACCATACATTGATGTTGCCGGTCGCAAATTATTCCTGGCTCAGCTGGCATTTCAGCTTAATGATGTGGTTTTGGGTAAAAGACTTACCAGCAGCATTGATGATTACGTTACCGATCAGTTGGATTACAACTATCACCTGCTATCAGATAATTCCAGCAGCGTAAACATGCGCGATGTACAGATCAGTTTGCAAATACTAAACGGCATAGCCGATTTTACTAAAGAAAATAAACAAGCCGATATCAATAAAAAGGTACAGGCACAATTGAATGATTATATGAAAAAGTTTGCACCAATTTTGGGTGGTGGACAATAATATAAATTTCAGCTATATCAAAAAGCCATCTCAATTATGGGATGGCTTTTCTGTTTTCATTATAACCAAGGGCTTAAATGGCTATTTATTTTAGTATATTTGTATGTACAACGGCCTTGTTTTCTGATAAAAAGAAAACAAGGCCGTTCTGTTAAGAGGTAAAATAAATCAAAAACAGATTATTAGGTGTGTAGTTATTTGATTATCAATTACCCAATACTTTTTAAACCTTTTAAAACAGATCAAAACTGCGTTAAAATTTGTTAAAAAGTGTTAAAATGAATGTTTTTCGAACGATTTCGAACTGTTTTTGCCACGATTTTGAGCCGGAAAGTGTTAAAATTTGAGGTTTAAAAAGTTTTCAAACGCCTATATTAAATAATATTCAACGAACATTTAACGGCCTGCCGGAAATATTAATTTTTAAAATAAATTTGAGTACTTTAACCATAAAAAGCTATCATGACATTTCAACACTTGTTAGAAGAGGTAAAACATGATGTCATATCATATTTTGATGCGCATCATGATCCCGAACTTGCATACCATAATCTTAAACATACCAAAGACGTTGTTGCCGCAGCAACGCAGATCGCCAATCATTATCAACTGTCTGACGAGGACTTTTTTATAGTGCTTTCAGCAGCATGGTTTCATGACACCGGCTACTTTGTTGACAAAAGCAATCACGAGGTAAAAAGCACCGAGAACGCGACCCATTTTTTAAAGCAAAAAAAGGTAGATAACGCGGTGATTGACAAGGTAAGTGCCTGTATTATGGCTACTGAAATGCCCCAGAAACCAACCAACTTGCTGGAAGAAATTTTGTGCGATGCCGATCTGTTTCACCTGGGGACAGATGATTTTAGGGAAAAAAGCAAGCTTATGCGTAAGGAATTGGAAGCCTGCAGGCACATGGAAATTAATAAAGATACCTGGCGGGCCGGCAATATTGAGCTGTTAGAATCGCATCATTACTTTACCGATTATTGCCAGCTGCTGCTTAATGACCAGAAACAAAAGAACCTGGAGAAATTAAAGGAAAAACAAACGGATGTGGAAGAAAAAGCCGAAAAAAAGGAAAAAACTGAAGGTGTAATAACTGAAATAGATCATGTGGAAGCTGCTGTTGCTAAAGAAGAGGAGCATCATGAAAAAAAACACAAAAGTGATAAACCGGAAAGGGGTATCGAAACCATGTTTCGTATCAGCTCGGCAAATCATCAGCGTTTGAGCGATATGGCCGACAATAAGGCCCATATCATGATTACCGTAAATTCCATCATTTTATCGGCCATCATCAGTTTAGTATTGCGGAAGCTTGATGAGCATTCCAACTTGCTTATCCCTACGTTTATGCTGCTTACGGTAAGTTTAACCACCATGATATTCTCCATCTTGTCTACACGGCCATCAATCCCCCCCGGTACCTTTTCGCCCGAAGATATTGAGAAAAAGACGGTCAACCTGCTTTTCTTTGGTAACTTTTATCGTATGTCATTGAATGATTATAGCGATGGCATGGTGAAAATGATGGATGATAAAGATTTTTTATACGGCAGTCTTATCCGTGATAATTATTCGCAGGGCGTTGTGCTGGGCAAAAAGTACAGGTTATTGCGGGTTTCTTATAATATATTCATGTTCGGTCTTATTATTTCGGTATTGGCCTTCCTGATCTCATCACTGATATAATCTGCTAAACAAAACATCTGCTTTTATGGATCATTACTCATTTTTTGACAGGGACCTGAGTTGGCTGCTATTTAACGAGCGTATTTTGCTGGAGGCCGAAAAGGAAGATCTACCTGTAATGGAAAGGGTGAATTTTCTTTCGATATTTTCTTCAAATCTGGATGAGTTTTACCGGGTAAGGATGCCAGTTATACTGGCTGTAAATAAGCTGGCTAAAGGCGCTGCACACGAAAAGGAAGATGTTTTGCTGGAAGCCCAGCAACTGATTGAACGACAGCAACAAAAGTTTGGGCAAGTGTTCACCGGCAGGTTAATACCCTTGTTAAAACAAAATAAGGTAAATCTGTTGTTTAATGAGCCGCTTCTAGAGTTGGTGCGGGATAAGGTAACTGATTACTTTTTTAGCCAGGTGATGGCTTTTCTGCAGCCGGTTGACCTATCCGAAACCGGGAAAAAGTTCTTTCCAGAAAACAACCGCCTGTATTTTTTAATCACCCTTGATGTAAAGGGAGAAAAGGAAAAAACAATACTACTTAATATACCCTCCAATCAATTACCCCGTTTTTACAGCGTATCAGCAGATGATCAACAGTATATTATATTTCTGGATGATATCATCAGGTTTAATCTGGACAGGTTATTTACCAGCGAAACCGTCAGTGGGTGTTATAGCTTTAAAATAACCCGTGATGCCGAGCTCGACTTGAAAGACGAGTATCATGGCGACTTGTCTGAACAGATCGAAAAGCAATTGCTAAAAAGGGATATGGGTATGGCTACCCGCTTTCTGCATCAACCGGGTATTCCGTTGCGTACCCTGCATTCCATAACCGAAAAATTAGGCCTGCAGGGTTCAAGTGTGGTAGAAGGGGGCGCATATCATAATTTAAAAGATCTGATGGGGCTGCCTGTTAATTTGCCCGCTTTACGTTATGCCCGTTGGTCACCAATAGTCAATACAGGTTTAATCGATCAGCAATCATTATTTGATCATATTGCAGACCATGACCATATTTTTCATGCGCCTTATCAATCGTATAATAGTATACTACGCTTTTTTAATGAAGCAGCTATTGATAAGGATGTAGAGGAAATATCAGTTACCTTATACCGGGTAGCCAGCGATTCACGCATTGTAAATGCCCTCATCAGCGCGGCTTGCAATGGTAAAAAGGTGAGGGTAATGGTAGAACTTAAAGCCCGGTTTGATGAGGCTAACAATATTAAATGGGCCAAAAAAATGAAGGCTGCCGGTGTCGAGATCATTTATAGCGATAAGGCCTTAAAGGTGCATGCCAAAATTGCTTTAGTCAAAAGATTGGTGAACGGCCGGATCAAATATGCCGGCTTGCTGGCCACAGGTAACTTTAACGAAAGCACCGCGGCTTTTTACACCGATCATATTTTAATGACGGCCAACCCGGCCCTGCTTCGTGAAATGGAGCTGCTTTTCATATTCCTTGGTAAAAAAGCAAAAACATCGGATGGTTATCCTGTCAATTTTAAACATCTGCTGGTGGCCCAGTTTAATTTACAACAGCGGTTTATAGAACTGATTGACCGGGAAATTAACCATGTTAAAAAAGGTTTGGAGGGAGCTATCACGATCAAGCTAAATAACCTGGAAGAGCGTATATTGATCTCCAAATTATACGAAGCCTCACAGGCCGGGGTAAAGATATCGCTTATTGTACGCAGTATTTGCTGTATTATCCCTGGAGTTAAAGGGATGAGCGAGAACATTACCGTACGCCGTATTGTTGATCGTTACCTGGAACATGGAAGGATATTTATTTTTCACAATAACAATGAACCGGAGGTTTTCCTGGGTTCGGCAGATTGGATGAACCGTAATATTTACCGGCGCATCGAGGTGTGTTTCCCTGTTTATGATCAAGATATCAAGGCCGAGATCATGCAGATCATCGATCTGCAATTAAATGATAATGTGCAGGCGGTAATGCTCAATGAAGAGTTGCAGAACATAAGTATCGAAAAGCATGAACCTTTGGTGCATTCGCAGCGGGGCATATATGAACTTTTACAGCACAAAATTGATGAGAAAGTTTAAAAACAACAAAATAAATAGGAAAGTTACTGCTTTCACCATGATGGTGTTGGTTAGCGCGGCAGTACTCCTGGGTATATCCTGCACCAGTAAGCCAGAAGTGATAGCAAACCCTAAGGGTTATAATCTGAATAAACCGGTAAAATATAATATGCACATTAATTTAACGGAGATATCGGGCATTGCTTTCAGGCATGGTAAAAGCGATTCGTTATATGCAGAGGAAGATGAAAATGGCAATGTATATTATTTAAAATTAGGTGATAAAAAGGTGAGTGAAAGCCGTTTCGCCAAATCGGGTGATTATGAAGATATTGCTATTGACAATAATTATATGATCATATTACGGAGCGATGGCACATTGTTTACTTTCCCGTTTAATCAGGTAAGGAATAAAGAGATCCCAGGTGTGAAAAAGATAAAAGATGTAGTACCCGCTGGGGAGTATGAAGGCATGTATGCCGATGAAAAAACAAATCGCTTGTATATATTATGCAAAAATTGTGATAACGATAAGCGTAAGATTAGTAGTGGCTATATTTTACAATTGCAAAGCGATGGCACCGTTAAACCTGCAGGTGGTTTTAGTATCGATGTTAAAACGATAGAACAACAATTAACCGGCAAAAAGAAAGGCGCATTTCGCCCATCGGCTTTGGCCCAAAACTTAATTACCAACGAGTGGTATGTTCTTTCATCTGTTAATAAGGTGCTGGCTGTTACTGATGCTTCCTGGAATGTCAAGAATGTTTATACCCTGAACCCAAAGTTATTTAATCAACCTGAAGGGATCGCGTTTGACGATCATAATAATCTTTATATCTCAAACGAAGGCGATCTTGTTACTGCCGGGAACGTATTAAAGTTTAGTTATATAAAGTAATTTGATGATAAAAGAGGTAATGAATTAATCTAACCAAAAGTTGCTCAGGTGGTATAAAAACGCTCAAAAATATGACTAAACTAATACTATGATTTTGATAGTAAGGTTAATACAGATTGATTAATTACAAATCTGTTACTTACAAAAGCCATTGTTAGTTATAACTTTGACAAGGCAAATGTATTTATGGGCGATGCAATAAGCAACGGCAACAAAAAGAATATCCGACTAAACTGAAGGTAGATATTACCACATCTTTCAATAGTTTTAGTTTTTTAACATGGATAATTAAATAAAAATGCACACAGAAATTTTAAATATAAATAAGGATGATTGTTTTTTATGTCAGGTGAATACTTGCCTGTCATTTAATCCGTTCGTGGAGCATTTGAAGGAGCGCATACAAACCGAAAAAACACTTAAAAGCGAGTTTTACAGGTATGTATTAAATAAATTTGAACAGGATACTTGTATTGATCTGGATTTGCACCCAGAAGATGCTGAAAAGTACCGGGAAATGCTCGAGCTGATCTATAGCATACTTACACCACCTATTTTAAACGAAAAAGAGTTTTTTTGGGCTTTGAGTACACCCGTGCCCGAAAAAATATTCTTTAGTACCGACGCTTTTTTCGATTTCCATTCCAGTAATCATTCCGGCTTGCATGCAGTGAATATTAGTAAGGGCGAACTATTTAGTCAGCGTCAGAAACGGTTTATATACAATTTGATACTGGAGCGCTTATACGGTTTTACAGCGGTGTCAAAAAACGAAATGCTTTTTACCAATGCCGATCCTGAAACCGGACTTTCACGCTTTTACAACATCCAGACCAACACACAGTTTGTTAACATAAAATTGACTGGCGACTTACCGGAGATCAATTTTGATGCCATTGAGCCCTATATTAATGATTACGAAGGGATAGATGTTTTAGAAGATATACTACCACTCTCTAATTTTAAGTTTGAAGGGTTTACGGTAATAACTCTTACCGATGTAACCTTGCCCCACGCCATAGAAAGCATCCGTAATGAGCTCGTAAACCATTCCAATAACGAAGCCGACCAGTACGATCTGATCATCGAATCGCTTAAAACGCTTTCCGAAAACCCGGCTATTGAGTTTGGCTTATTACCCTTTTTAACAGTCAATAATAAATTAATATTCGATACCAACGAATGTTCGCAAAGTGTGCTCATTTCATCCGCAAAGGAATTTAGCCTGGCCGAGGAAACATTTTATGCCATTACCGACGATTATAAGCAAAACCCCAAGCCTGTATTCTTTCGGTCGCTGACCGACGAAAAGGTTTCAAAACATCCCTTTCTTAATATTTTAAAGCAGGCAGGTATTAAGTCGTACGGTATTTTCCCGGTTTATTATAATAAAAAAATGGCCGGTATCATGGAAGTTTATTCTTACCAGGAGATAGTGTTTTATGAAAAATTGTTATCGAAGTTACAGGCTGCTATCCCGTTAGTAGCTCAGTTACTGCAAAACAGTATAGACCAGTTTACCTCCCGCATAGAGACCATCATCAAAGATAAATTTACCTCGTTGCAGCCATCCGTTCAATGGAAGTTTAACGAGGTGGCCTGGAACTATTTGCGGAAAAGCAACAGGAAAAAGAAAAACCAGGAAATAGAGACTGTGGTTTTTGATAATGTATACCCCTTGTTCGGCGCAGTTGATATCCGTAACTCCACCATCGAGCGTAATAGTGCTTTGCAGGAAGACCTAAAGTCGCTGCTCACCACTATTATGGAAACGTTGACCATATTAAAAAAGCACATCCACCTTACATTAACCGACAGGCTGATTTATAAATGCGAAGAGTGGCTGGAGAAGGTGAACGGCTTTATAACCACCAATGACGAATTGATGCTTGATGGTTTTTTGCATGATGAGGTAAATCCCTTTCTTGATCATTTCCGGAAGAATTATCCCAACGAAAAAGAGGTAATAGATCGTTATTTTGATTCACTTGGCGAAGAAGAAGGCCTTTCTTATGCCCACAGGCGCAACCTGGAAGCGTCTATGCAGCTTGTTAATACTTCTATCAATCACTATCTGGAGCAGGCGCAGGAAGAAGTACAGGGGTCATATCCTTGCTATTTTGAAAAATTTCGCACCGATGGGGTAGAATATGATATTTATATAGGGCAATCCATAGCTCCCGAAAAGATGTTTGATGTATTGTATTTAAAAAACATCCGTTTATGGCAGCTTAAATCAATGGCCGAAATTGCCAGGCTTACCCATGGATTAACCGAGCAGCTTTCAAGGCCATTGCAAACCACACAACTGATATTTATACACTCAAATCCTATTGATATCAGTTTCAGGAACGATGAAAGACGTTTTGATGTGGAAGGAGCCTATAATATCAGGTACGAGGTGGTCAAAAAACGCATCGATAAGGTTTTAATAGCCGGAACAATTGAGCGGTTGACCCAACCGGGTAAAATTGCCATGGTTTATTTTAACCAGGCAGAAGCTGCCGAATATCTGGAATATATTAAATACCTGCAGGAAGAGGACATATTGCTGGATGACCTGGAACAGCTTGAACTGGAAGAATTGCAGGGTGTTACCGGTTTAAAAGCGCTTAGAGTAGGTGTTAATTACGAAATAGTTTTAGAAAAATAAAACTATTTTGTAATATGCAGTGGTGCTACCATTGCTAACAAAAACCAGATCATGCGGCCTGCTAAAAATGTGCTTAAAGTATTATTCCTTTCTTTAACGGGGATTTTTCTGTTGAGCCCACAGCGCTTAAAGGCACAGGTTACAGGCGATAGTATAAAATTGGCTATTGAGCCCACTTATAATAGTGTAAGCAAAACTCACCGGTTTTTTCTTGGCGAGAGTTATCGGAAGCTTTGGGCTGCACCGGTTAAGTTGCCCATATTTCATATCTCCACAGAAAAAGGAGGCTTGAAAATTCTGCAAAAGGGCGGGGGACAACAAACCAAATCATTGCGACTGCAAGATTCAACAGGGCAGCAATGGGTGTTGCGTACTATTCAAAAATACCCGGAAAAGGGTTTGCCGGTCGATCTCAGACCAACTGTAGCCAAAGATATATTGCAGGATCAGGTGTCGGCAGCACATCCGTTTTCGGCGCTTACGGTTCCGCCGCTGGCCCAGGCATTGGGTGTGCCGCATTCTAATCCCAAAATTGTTTATGTGCCCGATGATCCTGCATTGGGCGATTACCGGAAAGATTTTGCCAATCAGGTTTTTTTATTTGAGGAGCGGGAGCCCCTTGATGCCGAAAAAACGGATAATACCGCGAAAGTACAACGAAAGCTGCAGGAGGATAACGACAACCGGGTTAATGAAAAGACCATTTTAAGGGCACGCCTGCTGGATATGCTCCTGGGCGACTGGGACAGACACGAGGATCAATGGCGCTGGGAAAAGATAGATGGCAAGCACGAAACCATTTACGAGCCTGTACCTCGCGATCGCGACCAGGTGTATTATAAAACGTCGGGTGTGTTACCCTGGATAGTGGCCCATCAATGGTTGAAATCAAAGTTTCAAGGTTATAGCGACGAGATCAGGGATATCAATGGCTGGAATTTTAACGCCCGCTATTTTGATCGTTACTTTTTAAATCAGTTGAGCGAAGACGATTGGAAAGAACAGATTAGCTATGTGCAATCCAAATTGACAGATGAACTGATCAACAAGGTTATGAAATTAATGCCTGATGCCATTTATCAGCTTTCGGGTAAAGAGATAGCCGATAAGATGATAGCCAGGAGAAATGGATTGGCCAAACAGGCATTGGAATACTATCGTTTTATATCGCGCGAGGTGGAGATCCCGGCGAGTGATAAAACAGATCAATTCACTGTTCATAATGAACTAAATGGCGATTTAACGGTAACGGTTAACAAGATCAAAAAGGATGGCAGTATCGACAAGGTAACCTATCACCGTATATTTACACCTGCTGTAACCAAGGAAGTCAGGCTTTATGGTTTTGCTGGTGATGATGTGTTTTCGGTTACAGGTAACCAGCCTTCGCCAATTAAAGTACGGATGGTTGGCGGGGATGGTATGGATAGTTTTACTGTGAACGATAGTTTACATAATAAACGGAATTTGTACATCTATGACCGTTCCGACCAGCAAAACAAACTACCACCGGCATCGCAGGCAAAAAATAAAACGTCAACAGATACCACTGTAAACAGTTATGATAAAACCAGTTACAAATTTGATCGTTTTGAGCCTATTATTTTAGCCAATTACAGTAATGACATTGGTGTGCTGCTTATCGGTGGTTTTTCTTATGAAAAGCATGGTTTTCGAAAGGAGCCTTATTCGTTTAGGGAGGAGTTTTTAACCAATTACTCGTTGGAACGGAAGTCGTTATTATTTACCTACGTGGCCGAGTGGAAGAAACTTATAGGAAATAATGATTTTGGTATTAATATACTGTCGAGAGGGCCTAATAACCTCAGCAACTTCTTTGGAATAGGTAATAACACCGTTTTTGAAAATAAAGATGACCATAAGATCTCTTATTACCGTAACCGGTATGATTACGTAACCGGTGATGTTTCATTGCACCATACCTATGGTAACTGGCGTTTAAGCGCAGGTGTAGCCGGGCAGTTTTATAACAGCCAGGCATCAAACAACAGTAAACGCTTTTTGAATGACTATAATCAGGCGTATCCCAATGAAAAAGTATTCGGTACCAAGGTTTATGGAGGGATAACCGCTAATGCCAAACTGGATACCCGTAATAAGTTGATTATACCTACGCAAGGAATTTTATGGAATACAACGATTAGCGGGTTTTCTGGCGGTGGCTCGGGAAGCCATAATACCTACGGGCAAATTTTGTCTGAGTTTAGTTTCTATTTAAACCCCGACAGGGATTCTGTTTTGGTGATAGCCAACCGTACTGGTTTGGGTACCACAGTAGGCGATGCCGCTTATTTTCAATTGATGAAGTTGGGCGGAGCACAAAATTTCCGTGGTTTTCATACCAACAGGTTCACCGGTAAAACTATCGCCTACAATAATCTGGAACTGCGCCTGAAAGTACTTGATTTTAGCTCCTACCTATTACCTGGCTCATTGGGTATTATCGGCTTTAATGATGTGGGTCGGGTATGGCAACCGGGTGAATCTTCCGATCAATGGCATGATGGCTACGGCGGGGGAATCTACCTAATCCCGGCTCAATTGGTATTGATTGAAGGGGTGGTTGGCTTTTCTAAAGAAGGAGCTTTGCCTTATATATCGATAGGGTTCAGGTTTTAACGGGATCACCTAATAATTTTTCTCATGAACATAATACAGGCGGAATTTGATAAAAGCGATTATGAAATTTACGATGACTTCCTGAACATAAAGATTGATGGAGAGTGGTTGGACGAAAAACTGGAGGAATCTTATCCTGGCGAAATGTATAAAGGAACAATACCAACCTTACTTTTTGCAATGGAATCTAAGATAGAAAGTGATCTTGTATGGAATCGTATCCTTCCTGATTTCAATGCTAAAGTTATTTGTCCAATTTTAATGTGCCCGGATGATCGTGATTTTTCATGCACTTTGATTGTTGCAGAAATTGAATGTTTGGATGATGTAGTAATATGGCATAGATTAGGTCTGGATATTACTAAAGACTGGCAACCTGAAAGTGTTGGCTCTGAGGTAAAATGGTTTTATAGGGAATTATCATACCAATTTCAAAAAACAGAGTATATAAAGATGATCAAAGCATTTGAACATCAATTTAAAACGGACGAAGCGGCTTGGACACTCAGAAATAAAAATATTTAGTATAACGGCTGCTTTTAAGCTTTACAGTAACAAAATATCTATCTGATGCGCATGTACCATATCAACAACAGGAGACCATGCAAAAACTGTAAATCGACCATCCTGTGAGGCTACCAGTGCTATGGCATCTTTTTGGTCAAATACAAATTGAGCCGCCGATAAATGCCTTGTACCACCATTTTGTGCCGGGTGTATTATTTGAGTAGAACAGCCAACTACAGGTTCGGTAACGATAATTTCTTCAATACGGACGCTTTTGGACGACCGGCCGATCTTGGCGCCAAAGGCCAGTAATTCATGCTTGTCGTTAATCACCGTTGCGCCATCTATAGATGTTAGTCCACCGATCGTATCTACAGCCCGGCGTAGTTTTTCCTGCCAGGAGGTATGGTATTTTTCAATCCCTTCGTGTATCATCAGATCGGTGAGACCAGAGAAGGCCGGAGATACCGGGTATGATATCGGCGTAATGATCGACTCCATCCAATCGTCGTTGCCGGAAGGAACTACCAGTAAGATCCCTCCACGACGGTGTGCCTGCATCGAAGCTGCCAATTGTACCAAAACATTCACCGGATCGTTCCAGGATGATGGTAAAGTAAAATCGAGCATAGAGGTGAGTATAGTAGGGCAGTCGGATAGGGTTGAACCTTGTTCGTCGACCACTTTAATATCGTCGCCTTTTAAAATAGCGATGTTCAAAAATTTACCGAAGCCGTCAACCCTGCGGTGTTTGATCACCAGTAAGCCCGGTTCTATCACTTCCAGTACAAAGCAATAAGCAGGTATAGCCAATGTAGTACCCCAAACATAAAGCTCGCCATCCTCAATCCAAACACCTAAATGTATGCCTGGTTGTTGAACGGCAGAGGCAAACTTGGTGAGAATATTAGGTGCAAGCGGTATTTTATGACCAAATAACAGGGGTTGCCCGGCACTTTCGGGCGGCAGGAATGCCAAAGTAAACTTTGGTGAATATCCTTCTTCCCGGCGCAAACTCGCCCAAAAGGCTATATCGATTATATTTTCAATGATACTGATGTCTGGGGTGGGGGCAGCAACATCGGCATCAGCTTCAGCATTAACCAAAGAGTGAAAATGTTTAAAATGTCTTTCAATGGAGGGTGCTACAACCCGGGCAGCTTTATAAGTGGGTTCAGAAGTTGTGCTGCTGGTTTTCATTTTTCTTATGCGAGGCTTGTTGTGTTACCAAAAATAACGCTATTTACCTGCTGACACAAACAAATAGGTCAAAATTGCAATTGGAGGATAATCTGTTTTAGTAAAATATTGATTTGTAATATAGGGGGTGTTGCCTTTATATGGTTATTTATTTACTATATACCAGGCAAAGCGCCCGCACTTATAAATTATCCATACTTTTGCCATTTTAAATACACATTTTAAATACAAATATGAATCAGGTTACAGCTCCCGGGAAATTGAAATTGCGAATTGCCTGCGGGGTGTTCTTTTTTATTTCGGGCTTTGGGTATTCATCCTGGGCATCACGTATACCCTCCATACAGCAACAGTTACATTTGAATGAAGGCCAGTTAGGGGCGGTGTTGTTTGCTTTACCCATTGGTTTGATGCTTACCATACCTATAACCGCAAAAATGTTGAAACACTTTAGCAGCCGGAGCATTATGCTGGTGGGAGCTATAGCTTTTAATCTTTTACTCTGCTTACCAGGCTTTACTGCTTATGTATGGCAACTGATTGTGCTGCTTTTCTTCTTTGGTTCGGCACGTAATATATTCAACCTTTCGGTTAATGCACAAGCCGTGAGTGTACAGGGTTTTTATGACCGGTCTATCATGGTTACATTCCATGGTATCTGGAGTATGGCCGGCTTTGCAGGTGCTGCTGTTGGATATTTGATGGTATCCTTTAACGTGGCGCCATCTTATCACTTACTATTTATAGGAATCAGCATGATTATTATTACATTGATCTTTTATCCTCATACTTATTATGAAAAACCTGTAAATAAAATAAATCGGTCGGTTTTTACCCTGCCCGATAAACACCTGATCAAATTTTCATTGATCTGCTTTGCATCCATGGCCTGTGAGAATACCATGTACGACTGGAGCGGCATCTATTTTCAAAAAGTACTGCATGCCTCCAAACCAGCGGCAACGGCTGCATTTGTGGTATATATGGTATCCATGACCATCGGCCGGTTTGCCGGCGATAAGCTGGTGGCATCGGCTGGTATTAAAAGGGTGCTTAGTTTTAGTGGTGTTTTAATATTTACAGGACTGCTGTTTTCTGTCGTTTTACCATATAGTTATACCGTGTATGTTGGTTATGCTATGGTGGGGATGGGAGTATCCTGTGTGGTGCCATTGGTATTTAGTATGGCTGGTAAATCACAAAGTATGAACACCGGACAAGCATTAGCCGCTATATCAACCGTAGGTTATCTTGGCTTTTTGATCATTCCGCCGGCGGTAGGTTTTATAGCCCAAGCTGCCGGGCTACGTTGTGCATTCGGCATTGTAGCCGGTTTTGGGGCCCTGATCATTATCATGGTATCAAAACTTAAACCGCAGGCTGAGGCTGTGGTTACACCATAAAAGCCCAAACATTTGCTCAATATGGTCATATAAATATTGGGGTGAATAACGCTGTATAACCGGCTTTGGTGTAACCTAATATACAGATCATGGGTTTGTAAAATCTCGTGCAGAAATCAAGGACAGATGGGTAAAACTACGGAGTTAGCTTATAATTGTATCAAAATTAAAAGTCTGGCAAAAAAGCCGGGCTCTTAATCATCAAAACCACCACAATATGAGCAATACAATAACCGAAACCAATGCGCTATCAATGCTGAATACAGCAATTAAGGTGGCCATATCTAATTGGGAACTGCAAAACACCCGCCTTAATACTTTAGTAGATAAATTGAGCGATGAGCAACTGGTTGCACAAACAGCACCCGGTCGTAACAGCGGTGTGTACCTGTTGGGACACCTGACCGGTGTAAGCGATGGTATGTTTACTTACCTGGAGCTTGGTGAAAGGCTTCACCCGGAATTGGATAACCTGTTTCTGAAGAATCCGGAAGCTGCAGAATTGGAAAGACCATCAATTGTAGAACTGAAAGCCTATTGGAATGAAGTGAATACGCTGCTTAAACAAAAGATGGAAGCGTTACCGGCCGAAGCGTGGTTTACCAAACACAGCGCCGTATCTGCAGAGGACTTTGAGCGTGAGCCACATCGTAATAAATTAAATATTCTGATCAACAGAACGATTCACCAAGGCTATCATTTAGGGCAATTAGTTTACCTATTAAGTAAAACAAACGCTTAAAGCACTTTACCTGACAATTCAATGAAATGAATTTGACAAAAAGATGGTAAATAAAGTTTAGAACCTTTATACTTTTGCCTAACGCTGTTAAATAAATTAACAAGCGTTAAAATAAACCGGGAACTAAAATAAAACCCGGTTGTTTTTGTAAAATAATTTAACGCTGTTAAATAATTTAATTAAGTAAAAAAGTGGCAAGCAAAGAACGGATACAACGCTTAAAAGAAGAAACCAGGATCAACATCCTGGATGCTGCTCTCCATATTGTAAAAGAGGAGGGTTGGCAAGCTTTGAGCATGCGTAAAATTGCCGATGTGATTGAATATACCGCACCCATTATATACGAATATTTTGCCAACAAAGAGGCCATCCTGTTAGAACTTACCCGTAAGGGGTACCTGATATTGACCAGGGACTTACAGGAGGTGAGAGCCAAGCATGAATCGCCGGCAAAACAGTTGGAAGCCATGTGGTTGGCTTATTGGGATTTTGCGATGGAGAACAAGGAGCTTTATCAACTGATGTTCGGGGTAGAGATGAATTGCTGCTGTGATATGGTGGCAACTCTCGAAGAGTCAGAAGGCCCTTATAACGAATTCAGTCAGGCTATTATTGAACTCATGCACATTAAAAACCCAACCAAAGATATGGTATGCTTAAAATACTACACTTTTTGGTCGGTAGTACACGGATTGATCTCGATTAATATCCTGCGCCGGGGTTACTCGGACGAAATGAACCAACAGGTATTAAAGGATGCTATCGGCACAATCATTAAATCAATAGAACGGGCTTAAATTTTGTCCGTATAAAAACAATGTTAAATCATTTAACACTGTTAAACATATAAAGTTTAAACATCTATTATCAAACATATAAATACATACATCATGGACATCAATTTTTACATACTACTCATTAACAGTATTAAGAAGCATAAGGCTGTTAATGCAAACACAGCTTGCCAGGAGGGTTAGCTGTTTATAACCAATCATATACACATGAACACAACTCAATCAACATATATACAGACCGCATGGTCATTTAAATCTCTATCATTTATCATCATCAAAAATTAATTATTTATGAAAAGTTTCATTTTAGCGCTTTTAGCACTTTCATTATATGGTTGCTCTTCAAAGCCTCAAACACAACAGGCTCCACCGCCACCATCTTTACCCGTAACTGCTGTTACAGCAGGCACACAAACTACTTACCAGGAATACCCTGCATCAATAGAAGGGGTTGTTAATGTAGAAATTCGTCCGCAGGTAAGCGGAACTTTAGATAAAGTTTTTGTTGACGAAGGTGCTTTTGTAAGTGCCGGTCAGCCAATCTTTAAAATTAACGAGCAACCTTACCGTGCAGCTTTAAATAACGCGATCGCTACTTTGCATGCTGCCGAAGCAACCCAGCTCAATTCACAACTGGAAATTGATAAGTTAACTCCATTAGTTGAAAACAAAGTAGTTTCTGACTACCAGTTAAAAACAGCAAAAGCAACCAATCTGGTTTCCAAAGCAAATATTGAACAAGCAAAAGCAAACATTGCAGCTGCTCAAATCAATTTGGGTTATACGCTGATCAAAGCTCCGGTAAGCGGTTATATTGGCCGGTTGCTTAAAAAACAAGGTAGCCTTGTAGGTCCAACTGATGCTGAGGCACTTACCCAATTATCAGATGTACATGACGTACGTGTTTATTTCTCATTAGGCGAAAAGGATTTTATAAACTTTAAAGAACAATATCCTGGTCAAACCTTAAGCGAAAAATTAAAACAATTACCATCAGTGTCACTACTATTAGCAGATGGTACTGAATATGCCAAACAAGGTAAAATAGATATGATTGATGGTCAGTTTGATAAAAACACTGGTTCTATCACCGTACGTGCAAGTTTTGCTAACCCACAAGGTTTAATACGCTCAGGTAATACCGGTAAAGTTCGTTTAAGCCTGGAACATAAAGATGCTTTAATAATACCTGAATCAGCAACTGTTGATATGCAGGATAAGGTGTTTGTATTTACCGTAGGCGATAGCAGCAAGGTGAAAAAACAGGAAATTAATATTGTTGGCAAAAACGGCGACAATTACCTGGTTAAAGACGGCGTAAAAGTAGGCGATCAGATTGTGTTAAGCGGTGTTGATAAATTACAGGAGGGTATGGTGATCCAACCTCAAAAAGCTACAGGTAAAGTAGCCGACGCCGCTGTAACAAAAAACTAATACATACACTTAAACTTTAAAGTCATGTTTCAGAAATTTATAGAAAGACCGGTACTCTCAACTGTTATCTCCATATTATTGGTGATAGTTGGTGTGCTTGGTTTAACAAAATTGCCCTTAGAGCGGTTTCCAAATATCGCACCTCCGTCGGTATTGGTTTCAGCTGTGTATCCGGGCGCTAATGCCGAGACTATTTTACGTTCCGTGACCCCGTCATTGGAAGAAGCAATTAATGGTGTGGAAAACATGACGTACATGACTTCCACCGCCAGTAATGATGGTACATTGGGCATCACGGTTTACTTTCAACAAGGCACCAACCCCGATCAGGCAGCGGTGAACGTTCAAAACCGTGTTTCACAAGCAACAAGCCAGTTACCCGCAGAAGTTGTACAATATGGTATAACTACTACCAAACAACAAAATAGCTTTATTGGAGCTATGGGTATTTACTCAGAAGATCCAAAAAAATATGACGCGACCTTTGTAAATAACTATGCGCAGATCAATATTATTCCCGAGATCAAACGTATTCCGGGCGTAGGTTCTGCCAGTGTATTTGGTGGTATTAAGGATTACTCCATGCGTGTTTGGTTAAATCCTGCTCAATTGGCAACTTACAAAATTACACCCGCCGAAGTGATGGCAGCCATACAGGACAAAAACCTGGAAGCAGCGCCTGGTAGATTAGGTGAGCGCAGTAATGAAGCATTTGAGTATGTAATTAAATATAAAGGTAAGCTTACCACACCAGAGGAATATCAAAATATCGCTATCCGTGCAAATGCGGATGGTTCTGTGTTGCGTTTAAAAGATGTAGCACGTGTTGAACTGGGTGCATATAGCTATAGCAGTGTGAACCGCTTAAACGGGTTTGAAGGTATTACTATTGGTATTATACAATTGTCGGGCTCAAACGCAAACGAAATCCAGATTGCCATTGATAAGTTGATGGTAAAATTATCAAAGGATTTCCCGGCAGGTATCAAATACAACCAGTTTTATCGTACCAAAACCGATCTTGATGAGTCAATTGACCAGGTTGAGCATACATTGGTAGAAGCTTTTATACTGGTATTTATTGTAGTATTTATATTCCTGCAAGACTTCAGGTCAACATTGATCCCGGCTATAGCGGTTCCGGTTGCCATTATTGGTACCTTCTTCTTCATGAACCTCTTTGGTTTCTCTGTTAACCTTTTAACCTTATTCGCTCTTGTACTGGCCATCGGTATTGTGGTGGATGACGCGATTGTGGTGGTGGAGGCGGTACACGCTAAAATGGAGCATGACCCGAGCCTTACCCCAAAAGAGGCAACTACCGAGGCTATGCACGAAATTAGCGGCGCAATTATATCTATTACGCTGGTTATGGCCGCTGTGTTTTTACCGGTTAGCTTTATGACCGGCTCAACGGGTATATTTTACAGGCAGTTTGCATTAACAATGGCTATCGCCATTATTATATCGGCTGTTAACGCGTTAACACTGAGCCCTGCTTTGGCTGCTTTATTTTTAAAGAATAAGCATACTGCAGATGGCCACGAAGCACCTAAGAAAAGCTTTGTTGATAAATTCTATGCAGGCTTTAACGGCGGTTTTAATTACATGACCACCAAATACGTTGGGGCTCTAAAGATCCTTATCCGTAATAAATGGATCAGTATGGCTGGACTTGCATTAATAGTTGTTGCTACAATTGTCCTGGTAAACAGAACAAAAACAGGCTTTATTCCAACCGAGGATCAGGGCTTTGTGGCTATCGCTGTTTCAACACCATCCGGAACATCATTGGCCAATACCAGCAAAATCATTAATCAGGCCGAAAAAGAGTTGAGAGCTTTGCCTTCAGCAAGGTTTGTGATGGCATTATCTGGCTTTAACTTTTTAACCTTATCCAACAGTCCGTCAGCAGGTCAGATCTTCCTGCTGTTAAAACCTAATAAAGACAGAGGGGCCGTTAAGAATATTGATGATATACAAAATATAATAAGAGGGAAATTAGCCGGCATACCAAGCGGTACTTTCTTTGTATTCAGTTTCCCAACTGTTCCCGGATTTAGTAACGTAGAGGCCATGGACGTACAGTTACAGGATAGAACCAATGGCAGATTGGATAAATTTAGCGGCGTAGCCAATAACTTTATTGGAAAGCTGATGGCAAAACCGGCAATTGCTTATGCCTTTACCTCCTATAAAGCCAATTATCCTCAATTACAGTTAGAAGTTAATGATGAAAAGGCTAATCAGTTAGGGGTAAGTGTCAGAGACATTTTATCAACTATGCAGGCTTACTTTGGTACAGCACAAGCTTCAGACTTTAACCGCTTTGGTAAATATTATCGTGTGATAGTTCAGGCTGATATTGCCGACAGGACCGACCCCGCATCTATTGACCGCGTGTTTGTTAAAAACAAGGCAGGAGAAACAGTACCTATTAACACGCTTGTTAAACTAACCCGTGTTTATGGTTCAGAAACTGCCTCTCGTTATAACCTGTTTAACTCTATCGAGGTTCAGGCTATCCCTAAACCGGGCTTCAGCTCTGGTGATGCCATTAAGGCGATAGAGGAAACAGCTAAAGAACAATTGCCAAATGGTTATGCTTATGAGTTCTCTGGTCAAACACGTGAGGAAATTTCCTCAGGCGGACAATCAGCTGTGATATTCATGCTTTGTTTGATATTTGTATACTTCTTATTGTCAGCACAGTATGAAAGCTATATTCTGCCATTGGCGGTAATACTTTCAATCCCTACAGGTATATTTGGTGTGTTTGTGGTATTAGGTTTAACCGGTATCGAAAACAACATCTATGTACAGGTAGCCCTGATCATGCTCATTGGTCTGTTAGCCAAAAACGCCATCCTTATTGTAGAATACGCAGTACAACGGCGAAGAGCAGGGCATACTTTGGTTGAGTCGGCCATAGAAGCAGCACGCTTAAGGATAAGGCCTATCATCATGACCTCACTGGCTTTCGTGTTCGGTTTGTTCCCGATGAGTATTGCTACAGGCCCATCAGCACAAGGTAACCACTCCATCAGTATAGGTGCAGCAGGTGGTATGCTTTCAGGTGTAATCCTTGGTTTGTTCATTATACCGGTACTATTTGTGATATTCCAGTATCTGCAGGAAAAAGTTTCAGGAGCACCTAAAGCACCGGCAGGTAATAATGGTAAAGATGTTCATGTAACGGACCTTGAACTGGCAAAAAATTAATTTTAGTATCAAGTAGTGAGTATTAAGTATCAGGATTTTTTAATAACCGTGAATACGGCGCTTGAGAAATCATGATGCTTGATACTAAAAATGAAAATCATTAATTCACGAAATCACTAATTCAATAATTATTCGGATGAAACGATATATAAATCCATACTCCTTTTTAATACTAATGGCTGCCTTTATAAGCGCCTGTAAAGTATCAAAGGATGTGGCTACTCCAAAAGCAGAGCTGCCTGCTAATTTCAGAAACGCAGCCAATACCAGTGATACCAGCAGCATTGCCGATATACAATGGAAGAGTTTTTTTACCGACGCTACACTGCAAAAACTGATTGATAGCGCTATCGCTAAAAATTACGATATGCAGATAGCTGTTAAAAACATCGAAGCTTCGCAGTTACTGTTTAAGCAGGTAAAATGGAACTACGTTCCTGAGCTTAACTTAAACGTAACAGCTAATACCAACCGCCCTTCAAATAATAGTATAACAGGACTAAGTATTGCACAGTATAACATTGGTACTAAGCATGTTGAAGATTATAATGCAAACCTTGGATTAACCTGGGAAGCAGATATTTGGGGCAAGATCCGCAATCAAAGCAGATCGGCACTGGCATCGTACCTTCAAACAGCCGAAGCTAAAAAATTGCTCCAAACTAATATTGTGGCCAGTGTATCACAAGGTTATTATAACCTGCTGATGCTGGATGATCAGTTGGCTATAGCACAAAAGAATGTAAAGCTTAATGACAGCACTTTGCGCATTATCCGTTTACAGTTTGATGCAGGTCAAGCTACATTATTAGCTGTACAGCAGGCCGAAGCTCAACGTTTATCCGCAGCTCAATTAATTCCGGGATTTGAACAGAATATCGCTATTCAGGAGAATGCCATCAAAATATTAACCGGCTCACTTCCCGACAGGGTTGAACGTACTGTTCGTTTAGAAGAGGTTGCTATACCTGAAAATCTATCGGCCGGTGTACCATCAGCTGTAGTAAGTCGCAGACCAGATGTGAAGAGTGCAGAATTAGCCTTAACCATTGCCAATGCAAACGTAGGTATAGCACAAGCTAACATGTATCCTTCGCTTACTATTACCGGTACCGGTGGTTTAAATACCTTTAAAGCCAGCAACTGGTTTACCATACCTGCATCTTTGTTTGGTACCGTGGCTGGTGCGGTGGCTCAGCCATTATTACAGCACAGGCAATTAAAAACCCAGTACAAAGTTGCCCTGGTTGATCGCGAAAAAACTGTTTTACAGTTCCGTCAGTCTGTTTTAAATGCTGTTGGTGAAGTATCTGACGCTTTGGTGAAAATTGAAAAGCTGAAAACACAACAAGGCATTATTGCTGATCGTGTGAGCACATTGCAAAAAGCTACCAGCAATGCTAACCTATTGTTTAAAAACGGACAAGCAACTTACCTGGAAGTAATCACAGCTCAAAGCAATGTATTGCAAAGCGAACTTGATCTGGCAACTGTAAAAAATGCACGTTTAAATGCCGTGTCAGACCTATACCGCTCAGTGGGCGGTGGTTGGAAATAAATACAACCCAAATATAAAATGATAAAAGGCGGCTCTCCAAAACAGGGTCGCCTTTTATTTTATAAAAGAACGTATAAAAGAACATGTACTGAAGCGCGGTTCAATAAAGTTTGCCTGAGCGCCGGTTATTGTAAATAAATTATCTTAAAATAGCCGAATTTTTACTATCATAGCGGCACCCGGATTGATTTGAACTTTTTATTGAATGAAATTTAAACTATTAATAGTCTTTCTTCTGATTGCTGCCTATGGAAGGGCTCAAAACCTGAACATCATCCCGCAACCCCAGTCGGTTAATAAGCAGGAAGGTCAATTTTATTTAAATAATAGCACCACCGTCGGTACTACTGATACTTCCTTATTAGCTTTGGTTAGTTATTTCCAAAAAGAGGTACATAAAGCAAAAAGTGTAGCGCTTGTACAAAATGTTAATGGCTCCGGAAGTTTAATCGACCTTAAATTAAGCAGCAACCAGCAAACAATCGGGGCTTATACTTTAAATATCACACCGGAGCATATTACGGTTTCATCATCAAATAAAGAGGGTGTTTTTTATGGATTAATGTCGTTACTGCAACTGATAAAAGATCAGCAGGCAGATAATGACAAAAATATCTGTTTGCAAGCATGTAAGATAACAGATGCGCCACGTTACCAATGGCGTGGGCTTATGCTTGATGAGGCAAGGCATTTTTTTGGCAAAGAGAAGGTAAAGCAACTGCTTGATTGGATGGCTTATTATAAACTAAATAAGTTTCACTGGCACCTGACTGATGTGCAGGGATGGCGCATCGAGATAAAAAAATATCCTAAGCTGACAACCATAGGTGGTATGGGCAATTACAGCGATACATCTGCCGAAGCAGAGTATTATACCCAAAATGATATCCGCGAAATTGTGGATTATGCAGGACAACGGTTTATCACAGTAATACCAGAAATTGATATGCCCGGACATGCAACTGCCGCCAACAGGGCATATCCGGAATATACTGGCGGGAGTGTGGCCGGTTATCCCAATTTTACCTTTAACCCCGCCAATGAAAACACCTACCAATACCTGGCGGATATTATTAAGGAAACCAATTCATTATTCCCGGCACATATGATCCATTTGGGTGGTGATGAAGTTGCTTATGGTGTTAAGGCCTGGTCGTTGGATACCGCTATTGCGCGTATGATGCAGAAAAAGAATTTTGATGGTGTTAACCAATTGGAGCAATACTTTTTTAAGCGGATGGCGGATACCGTTACCAGCCTGAATAGCAAAATACTGGCTTGGGATGAAGCTACGGGAGGGAGCTTGCCCCCTGATAAAACCATTATTTTTTGGTGGCGGCAAAATCTTCCCGGCCAGTTGCACCTGGCGCTTCAAAAAAATTACCAGGTAGTGCTTTGCCCACGTTTACCTCTTTATTTTGATTTTTTGCAGGACACCGGCCTTGTTGCCGGCAGGAATTGGAATGGGGTATTTAACAGGGTAACAGATGTTTATAATTTCCCAGACAGGCAAGTGCCTGCTGATGAGCTAAATTCAAAACTTATTGTAGGCGTACAGGCTAATATCTGGACAGAAACCATTGAATCCGAAAAACGCCTTGATTTTATGCTTTTCCCGCGAATAGCCGGGCTTGCCGAGGCTGCATGGACTTTACCTGAACAAAAAAACGAACTGGTATTTGCAGATAAATTAAAGGCCGATTTTAAAAATTATGATGCTGCCGGCATTTACTATTATAATCCGTTTGAGCCATCGCTTCACCCCGAGGTTGTTGATTTTGTGCCACGCATTAAGTTGGTCAAAGCGCGGTCGTACGTTCGTCATGCCTCAAAAAGAAGGCATGGGAAAATAAATCATAATAAATATGCCAGCTCAAAAAAGGGTCATAAAAGTTCGAAAAGATCCCATAAAAAAAGGAAATAACCGGCCGGTTATTTCCTTTTTGCCTATTTAAAACCTATCTGTAAGTAGAAAGATGGGTTGTTTTTATGGTCAGCATAAATGATTTGCCTACACTTATTTTAACGTTTTTATCTTGTAGTAAGGCTTTCACTGCTTCGTCGGTTCTGATGGCTTCGTACAAGTCCCGGGCTACAGGTGAGCCGCTGATGTTATTGGTCACTTTACCATTTTCCATACTGATATTAAAAGTATACCCTGTTTTGCTACGGCCACCCGCCGATTCAAAATCTGTTATATTCAATTTAAACTGCTGATCCTCATTCAGGCTTTTCTTCAAATGCAAACGAATAACCGGCATATACCTTTGCCAGGTAGCTAAAAACTTTCTTTCTTCCATACTATGCTTCTATAAAAAATGAAACCCTTGTGAGGTATTATTCTACAAGGGCATTAAAACGATTATAAGAACAGGCAATATTTCCTGATCCTATTTATTGAAAACTATTGTTTGTTAAATTAAAGGCAACTGTGAGCCGCAGGCTCTCCATAATGTTACCGCATGATTTTTCAAAGCTAAGTAAATTAATGTGTAAAGGACTTATATTATTCAATAAAGTTCCGGCTCAATATTTCTCATGAAGAAAATTCAGTATGATCGGTTATTTGATATGTTGCTCGGGTACTGATTAGCCTGCTGTAGAAGTAATATAGGGGTAAATGACCTTCATTTAAAATTCATGGGGAATATTAATTTGTAATTTGCGCATATAAACTTTTGTCTTCAAAAAATGAACTGCATCTCCAAATTCAAAACATTATTTACCTGTTTTTTAATCGTGCTTACTTTTATTGGTAAAGCGGCACCTATAATTTATATTAACCAGGTTGCTTTTGATGTGCGGGGAGCAAAAACAGCGGTTATCCGTAACGATATTAAATTAAGCGGATTATCATTTAATCTGATCAATTTATCAGGGAAATCTGTTTTTACAGGCACGCTAAAAGGCCCCCAACAAATTAATGATTGGGTTAAGGGAGCCTTTTTTTATCAGGCAGATTTTTCGTCATTTAAACAAAGCGGTAAGTATAAAATAAGTATTAGCGTAAACGGTAAGTCTTATCATTCTGATGGTTTTGAGATAAGTGAGAACGCGCTTGCTGTAAATACGCTTCCGTCTATCATTAGTTATTATAATAAGCAAAGAGCTAATACACCTACCGAGCTTGATGTTGATAAAGCCGTGATTCTTTTTGGTAGCAACAAAACGGTGGATGTACACGGTGGCTGGTGCGATGCCTCTGGCGATGTGAGTAAATACTTTTCGCACCTGGCTTATGCCAATTATATGTCGCCGCAGCAAATTCCGCTGGTTACCTGGTCAATGGTGAACGCGGTGCAAACCGTACCAGGCTTATTACATCAGCTTCATGTTGATGACAGTATGGTCAATGAAGCCTTATGGGGCGCTGATTACATCATGCGTTCGCTATCTAAAGAAGGCTATTTTTATATGACCGTTTTTAGCTATTTTAGTAAAGATCCAAAAGCCCGCCGCATAGTAGGGTTGAGGGCTAACAGTGTTACAACGGATGAATATCAATGTGCTTTTCGCGAAGGCGGGGGCATGGGTATAGCTGCCCTGGCACGCATCTCCACTTTAAAAAAAGACGGGGACTATAAATCGGCTGAATATCTGGCAGCGGCTAAGCGAGCCTTTGCTCACCTGCTCATTAATAATACCAAATATGACGATGACGGTAAGGAAAATATCATTGATGATTACTGCGCTTTGATGGCAGCTACCGAACTCTGGATAGCTACCGATAGTTCGTTTTATCATGAAGAGGCCCGCAAACGGGCAAAAAATATCGAGAAGCGGATGAGTCCTGCCGGTTATTTTATCAGTAATGATGAGGGACGCCCATTTTGGCATGCATCTGATGCAGGTTTACCTATAATTGCTTTATGCCGTTATCTACGTAAGGAAAAAGAGCAGACCGAAAGAACCGCAGCACTAACTGTTATTAAGAAGGCTCTCGATTACAACCTGCGGGTGACCAATGAGGTGAGTAATCCATTTGGCTATGCCCGTCAAACTTTTCGCCTGGGCGATCAAATAAAAGATGGCTTTTTTATACCGCATGAAAACGAAACTGGTTGGTGGTGGCAGGGTGAAAACGCGAGGTTAGGATCATTAGCTACCGCCGCAATAGTAGGTGGTCGTTTGGTTTACCCGCAAAAGGGAGGTTGGGGAGTAAAAAAAGATCTGGCTATTTACGCCTCTGATCAGTTATCGTGGATACTGGGTTGCAACCCATATTCCATGTGTTTTATGTATCAGTTTGGTAAAAATAATGTGCCTTACATGAGCTCAAGCTTTGGTCATGGATCGGGTAAAGGCGGAATATCCAACGGTATTACCGGCAAAGAAGGTAACCCGGATGGTAGTGGTATTGATTTTAAAACAGAAGACAAGGGCAACGAATGGCGGTGGACAGAACAATGGCTGCCGCACGCAGCCTGGTTCCTGCAAGCTATTACGGCTATGGCACAGCCCGAATAACATTGAGGAACAAATTTCATAATTATTCATCATTTTTTTATCTTAGCCGTCGTTAGCCGGGACTAATCAACCGTGGCTAAATATCTGCAAAGCCCAACCAATCATGTGCTTTATTATGCTGTAATGCGGCGGTTTAAGTCGTGCTAAATCAATGTTATGCTGATAGCTATAATGAAGGTCTGCATTTTTCTCTGTATCCTGATATTACCATTTCGCGGCCCTTCCAGGCGGCGGGAAAACACACCCGATCAGCCTCAAAGCGCTAAAACTTTTTCGAAATATGGCGTAAATGAAAGGGGAGGTTTGGAAGTGATCGAAACCGATGGTCAGGCCCAAGTTGATTAAGGAAAGAAAAAATATCTCTCAAGCACTGTTACAGCGCTTGAGAGATGAAAACTATTTTTTACTTTTTTTGGATAAAGCCAATACCTCGTTCTGGATCATCCGCTCTGTTATGATCTTTTTGATGAGATCAACAGGCAAAGGTTCGCCCGGCGCGAAATGAAGTGTTGAACCAGACACTTTCACGCCTTTAAGATTCTCCTGCATTGATTTTACCAGGCCCGGACTCATGGTATAAAAGCTGCAATACTTTTTGTTTGTACCAATCCCTACCAGCATATAATGATACTTGTAACAAGGCAACTGGTAGCTTATAACTTCTGTTGCCTGTGGTACCGTTGTTAATATGATGTGCCTTAGCTCTTCAAGCGCAGGCCTGAATGCTGCGGGTTGTTGCCCAATGTATTCATCGGCATTACGTGGTGGCGGAAAATCAGAACCTCTCATAACAGATAAATATAACGAATTAATTATCTATCAGGCTTGCGCATAGGCGTCGCGCAATGTCTGGATGTCAATTTTAACCATTTTCATCATGGCCATCATTACATTGTTTGCCTTTTTGGGGTCTTTATCGCGCAACATTTCTTCAATTTCTATAGGACTTACCTGCCATGACAGGCCGAACTTGTCTTTAAGCCAGCCGCATTGGCTCTCCTGTCCGCCATCGGCAAGTAAGGCGTCCCAGTAATAATCTATCTCTTCCTGTGTTTCGCAAGCGATAGATAGTGATATAGCCTCATTGAACTTAAACCCAGGTCCGCCGTTCAGGATCATAAATTCCTGACCAGCCAGTAAAAACCGGGCAACCAGTATATCTCCATTCATTTGCGGGTGCCCTTCACCATAATAGGTGATGTCTAAGGTTTTTGAGTTTTTAAATATCGAAGTATAAAAGTTAATCGCCTCTTCAACTTTACCGTTGAACCAAAGGCATGTTGTGATCTTTTGCATAATGTATTCTCCTTAATTTGTTTTAAAATAATTTACGCTGTTGGTTTATTTTGTTATACCAAAGTTACCTGAAGCTATCCTTTTAAAAAGGGGGTGAATATGACAATATGCGGGGGGAATTGCGTATTGTGGAATATGCTTAAAAAGCAAAGGGCGGTCTGTTAATGGACCGCCCTTTGTATATCTAAAAAGAAATTTATATCCGATTAGGAATTTTTTGATTTTTCACCTGCGTACGGCAAGGTTGATATAAACATAACCATGCCAATACCAAAAGTAATAAAGCCGCCATAAACGATTCCGGCAGAAGCTTGAACGCCGCTAACAGAATCGGCTGGGTTAAAAGCGTGGTTGGGTGTGAAAACAAAGAAGCCACCTATTACTAATATACCTATTGTTGTGATTAAAAGCCCTAATATTCTTTTCATGTTTTTGATGTGAAACTGTAATGCAGCAAATGTATAAACTTTAATGCAATCAACCAACATCACTTCGCTTAAAAAACTAACTTAAAGTTGATAAATTAACCCTTTATATAGTAAACCATGTAATTGGTTATATCCTGATGTCCTGTTTATTTAGGCAGATCTTTCATGAATTCCAAAATATCCGCACCGATTTCCTGAGCATGAGTTTCCAATGCAAAATGGCCGGTATCATAAAATTTCACTTTAGCGTTAGGGTTATCTCTTTTATAAGCTTCGGCTCCGGCAGGTAAAAAGAAGGGGTCGTTTTTGCCCCATACAGCCAGCAGCTTTGGCTTCTTATCCCTGAAATAAGCCTGGAATTTTGGATAAAGCGCCACATTGCTGCGATAATCAAGCATCAGGTCAAGCTGAATATCCAAATGCCCCGGCAAATCCAAAAAATGCTGATCAACAAGATACGCCTCCGGCTCGATCAGTGACGTATCCGCTACACCGGTCTGATACTGAAATTTAACCATTTTTGATGAGGTAAACTCTTTCAATGTGTTGCGGTTTTCAGTCGATTCATCTTTCCAATACTTTTGTATAGGGGTCCAGGCATTACCTAATCCTTCTTCATAAGCATTACCGTTTTGTGATATAATGCCGGTTATTTTTTCGGGATTAGCCAACGCTAAGCGAAGACCGGTAGGAGCGCCATAATCAAAAATATAAACCGCGAAGCGTTTGAGCTTTAAATTATCTATAAAGCCTTGCATAGCTTTAGCCAGGTTATCAAAAGTGTAATGATATTGAGCAGGATCAGGAGATTCTGTGTAGCCAAAACCAGGCAGGTCTGGAGCAATTACGTGGTATTGGGCAGCCAGTATAGGTATCAGTTTACGAAACATAAATGATGATGTAGGGTACCCGTGCAGCAGCAGGATAACCGGCGCATCTTTTGGGCCGGCTTCCCGGTAAAAAATATTCAAATCGTTTGTCTTAACGTAATTGTAATGGAGGGCTGTAGTTATCATTTGATTGTTTTTTATTGTATTCATTTGTTGAGCATGTGCGGATAAAACTCCGGACAGGAAAAGCAGTAACATTAACTGCCATTTTGTTTGAGTGATTGATTTCATAGTTCAAATTTATACCGTACATTTGATTGTTAAAAACGATTAATAATAATATAAAAAATCATAAAAAGTGATTTATGAATAGTAATGACCTTAAAATATTTGAAGCGGTGGCCATCCATGGTAATTTTACCAAGGCTGCTGAGGCCATGTTCACTGTACAATCAAATGTGACCGCACGGATAAAAAGCCTGGAAGAAGAATTTAATGTGCAGCTATTAAAACGGACATCGCGCACGGTAGAACTCACGTCGGCGGGAGAGATCTTTATCCAGTACTGTAAAAAACTAAATCATATGACTGAGAGCTTAAAACAAGAGTTATCGGATGTTCATAAATTGTCCGGCTCACTTAAAATTGGTTGTATTGAAACTACAATGGCACTTAAAGTGCCGGGTGTGATAAGGGAATTTACCGATAAATACCCCGATGTGATGTTGAGTTTCAGGGCTGATAATTCTATGAATTTGATTAATGATGTGTTGAATTATAAGCTTGATGCCGCCTTTGTGGCTGCCCCGGTTATTTCACCTGAATTGGGTGTACATCTCATTAAAGAAGAAAAGCTGGCTATCGCGACCGCCGAAAATTATCCCGATCTGCCAGAATACATCAAAAAAGGCCAGGTAAAAATTGTTGTTTTTGATGTAGGATGCAGCTATCGCCCCAAGCTGGAAGAATGGTTGAAAATCCAGGGGATTTTTAATTACCAGTGCACCGTACTCAATACGCTGGAAGGAATAGTGAATTTTGTGGAGGCGGGGATAGGTATCACCATTATGCCTGAAGAACTGTTCAGCCAGATGTATTACAACCGGAAAATAAAAACATATCCTATCGATGGAGACCAGGGCCTATTGACCACATTGATTGCTTATAGAAAAGATCTGCCACAATCAAATGCCCTGAAAGTATTTATGGATTTGTTTTAATCATAAACAACCGGGTTCAATTTTATAAATTTGATGACCCTGCTTTCAGGCTGTTACATTTTCCCTATGATATTTAAAATATACACTCGCGGTACTATCTTGTTTCTGCTGATTTTTAATGCTGTAATAGCTTATGCACAAGTAAGTGCGCCGGTAGTTGAACCGGGTGTGTCATTGGCATTGGCCCGGTACCGGCGCTCGGTGATCAGTAACCTTCAATATACGCTTAGTTTTGATATTCCCGCCGATAAAAATAAAGGTATTGAAGCAAGAGAGTCAATCAGCCTGGTTTTAAAGCATATCGATCAGCCTTTACAGCTTGATTTGAAGCAAAATTCGGGTAAAGTTCATGGTATGCAGGTAAACAGTAAACAAGTACCCGTAAGCCTGGAGCAGGAGCATCTACTGATAGCCTCCCAATATCTGCATGTGGGTAAAAACATAATTTCTCTTCAATTTACTACCGGCGATCAATCCCTGAATCGCAACGACGACTATTTGTATGCCTTGTTTGTACCCGACCGGGCCCGAACAGTTTTTGCCTGCTTTGATCAGCCCGATCTGAAGGCTAATTACCTGCTCACGCTCACCGTGCCGGCAGGATGGAAGGCATTAGCCAATGGGATTATTATTGATTCTCTAAGCCGGAGTGGGAGAACAACGTACAGATTTAACAAGTCTGACAAGCTGAGCACTTATCTGTTTTCATTTGCGGCGGGGAGATTCAATGTTGTTAAACAGCTTATAGGCGATAGAAAGGCAGAGTTTTTATACCGTGAAACGGATACCGCCAAGATCAAACTAAGTATTGCCCCAACTTTTACAGCCCATAAAGATGCGATTGACTTTTTACAAACCTGGACGGGCATTCCATTCCCCTTTCAAAAAATAGGTTTTATAGCCATACCCGATTTTCAATTTGGTGGCATGGAACACCCGGGTGAGGTGCAGTATAAAGCTTCGGCGGTATTTCTGGATGATGGGGTAACAAAAGATATGATCATTGCGCGATCAAATCTGTTTTCGCATGAAACCGCCCACATGTGGTTTGGTGATATGGTAACTATGCAATGGTTCAATGATGTATGGATGAAAGAGGTGTTTGCCAATTTTATGGCTGACAAAATAACCGAAAAACTGATGGGCAGCGAAACCTTTGATTTGAAATTCCTGCAGGATCATTACCCGGCTGCTTATAGTATCGATCGTACCAAAGGCGCCAACCCCATCCGGCAGGATCTGGATAATCTGAAAGATGCTGGTTCGCTGTATGGGAATATCATTTATCATAAAGCGCCCATTATGATGCAGCAACTGGAACTGCTCATGGGAAAAGAAAAATTCAGACAGGGCATACAAGAGTATCTTAAAAAATATGCCTATAGCAATGCCACCTGGAATGATCTGATCGCCATTTTAAGCAAGCATACCACTACCGACCTGTACACCTGGAATAAAGTTTGGGTAAATCAGCCCGGCCGACCTGTGTTTGACGTAAAGATCAACTATACAGGCGATAAGATTAGCTCGTTTAAGATCACCCAGTACCCGGAGTTTGGCGCAATGCGTGTTTGGCCGCAATCGTTCAACATAATCCTGGTTTACCCATCCTATACTAAAAATATAACTGTGAATATGAAAGGCGCCAGTATCGACCTGAAAGAAGCGGTAGGCCTTGATAAGCCATTGTACACGATATTTAATTCAAACGGGATAGGATATGGCTTGTTCCCGGTAGATAAGCGGATTGCCGATAGTTTATTCCGGATCATTAACCCTTTACAAAGGGCCTCGTTATATATATCAGCTTATGAAAACATGTTAGCCGGCCGCTACTTTAAACCCCAGGAGCTGTTAAGTATTTTTTCGAAAGGATTAGTTTTAGAAAAGGAAGAAACTAACCTGAGGTTGCTAACCGGCTACATAGGCAATATTTACTGGGAATTTATCAAGCCTGCCGTTCGCAATGCTATGGCTGCTGAACTGGAGAATAGTTTATGGTCGGCATTACAGCTGCAGGAAAAACCCAATAATAAAAAAGTGCTGTTCCGTGCCTATCAGGATGTTTATTTAACGGGAGCTGCTAATAAGAATATCTATACCATTTGGCAGCAGCAAAAACCACCGGTAGGTGTAAAGTTAAATGAAGACGATTATACCTCCCTGGCGCTGAGTATAGCTTTAAAAAGTGACTCGGTAGCTGGTGTATTACAGATGCAGGAGACAAGGATAACCAATGCAGACCGCAAAAAACGATTGGAGTTTTTAATTCCGGCGCTCTCGCCGGATGAGCAGGAAAGAGACCGTTTTTTTAATAGTTTACAGGACGCTAAGAACCGGCAAAAAGAGGCTTGGGTAACTACGGCCTTAGTGTATCTGCATCATCCGCTAAGGCAAAAAACATCAGAGAAATACCTGTCGAAAAGCCTGGAGATGGTGGAGGAGATCCAAAGAACCGGGGATATCTTTTTCCCGCAATCATGGTTGCAGGCTGTGTTTGGCTACTACCAGGATAAGCAGGCCGCTAAAGTTGTCAGTGATTTTTTAAACGCGCACCCCAACTATAATCCAAAGCTAAAAGCAAAAATACTCCAGAATACCGATAACTTGTTAAGGGCGCAAAAGTTGTTATGAAGCATCGGGTGATTTACCTTTTTTTACCGTATTATTCTTGATAAACAGGAATGACATCAACGCGCCTAAAAAAGCAAGTAAGGCGGATAGCTGCATCACCCGGGCATAAACACTGATAAAACCGTTACGGTATAGCTTTTTTATAATCTGCTGATCATGATCATTGAAACCCGCCGGCACTTTAGCATCGCCCAGATTGGTGGCTTGTGCCATAACCACTTGCTTTTGTTTCCCATTTAAGGGAATGTGCTGGATGTCCTGCTGCAATGCCCCCGTGAAAAACAGAACCGCCAACGCGCCCAAAATCGCATTAGCGAAGACATTGGCGATACGCGAGATGGCATTGTTTACCCCGGATGCTGTTCCCGAAAAATGGTCACTTACCGAACCCATAACCGCGGCTGTAAGCGGAGCCACGGTAAATGACATGCCTGTACCGAAAACAATGACGCCCGGAAAAAAAGTGGTCCAGTAATCTGCCGGGCCATTAGTTTGTTGCACAAAGGATAAGATGAGCAAACCAACACCAGTTGTAGCAGGGCCGCCTATCAATAACAAGCGTGGCCCGTGTTTATCTGCAATACCTCCCGCAATGCGGGCCATCACGATCATCAGTATTGTAAATGGCAGAAAGGTAAGTCCGGATTGCAGCTGACTATAGCCCTGTGCCTGCACCAGGTTCAGCGAAAGAAACAGCATGGCCGCGCTAAGACCGGCATACAGGAAAAAGGTTAGCAGGTTAACACCACTGAACGTCATATTACTGAACAATTTTAAAGGCATCATCGGGTGACTGCTTTTACTTTCAATAAGCAGAAAAGCGGCCAGTAATATTATACCTGCAGTTAAGGAGACATAAACCTGCCAGTGACCAAAACCCATTGCCGGTGCCCGTAAAAAGCCAAAGGTAAGCGCAGCCAGACCCAATGCGATAGAAACAGCTCCTGGAAAATCAATGGCTTTGTCAGAATCTTCATCGCGGCTTTCCTTTACCTTAAGCCACAAGATCAAAAGCGCCACAATGCCAATCGGAACGTTGATGAAAAATATATAGCGCCACAAACCGGCATCGCCAAAAGTTCCTCCTAAAATTGGCCCACCCAAAGTAACCACTGTAGTAAAAGCCGACCATGTACCGATAGCTTTGCCCCGTTCTTTTTCATCAATAGATGACGAGATCAGGGATAAACTACCGGGTATCATCAGCGCGCCGCCAATGCCTTGCAACATCCGGCAGGCGATCAACACTTTAACATCAGGCGCAAAGCCACAGGTAGCCGAGCCGACAATAAAAATGAAAATCCCAACCATGAAGATCTTTTTTCGGCCAAGTTTGTCGCCCAGGGCGCCACCGATCATGATGAGCGCGGCCAGCATCAACAAATAAGCATTCAGGATCCAAAAAAGGTCGGTACCGGTTGCATTCAGGCTTTGCTGCAACGATGGCAACACTACATTTAGTGCCGTACCATCAATAAAAGCCATAGCCGAAGCCATGATCGACGATACCATGATCCACTTGCCTGCAGAACTGCCCAGGGATACTGTTGACATAAAATAGGTTAATGTATATGTAAATGTAACAAATGGCGATTACAAAATACTCATATTATAAACACAAAAGCCTTTAGAATATGACTAAAGGCTTTGTGTTTTGTAGCAAGATGATCGTTATTTAACAGCCCATTCATGTATGCCGGAAGAATTATCCACCGGTAGCTGAATTTCCATTCTTAAAGCCGTGGTATTAACCGGTTCAAAAGTTATGGTGTTAAAGCCATCTTTACTAATGGTGTAAGGTGTAGTGTTTTTTACCGGTATCCATTGACCATCTTTTAGGTAGAGTATTTTGTAAGATGCCGGTATGCGGCAGCCGCCCCATGGGCCATCATCAAACCAGTAAACTTTTGATTCACTAACCGTATGCGCGGTATCAAAATCATATTGAACATACTCGCTGGTGTTTTTGGCCGGCCACCAATGCAGGTAAGGATAGCTGTTGTCTTTGGAGTCGGCAGGTTCATATTGATCTTTGATGGATGCGTACATCCGTGTGTTTTTTAAGGATGATGTTACCTTGCTGGTGCTCGCGATGGTTGGCGCGGGTTTAGGCCGTGCAGCCGAAGCCTCGTAAGGGATCCACACGGTCATTTCACTTGGGCCGCGGTTTGCCCAGGCATAGTAGGGGATAGCTTTTACCTGCTGATTAGCTTCAATCAGCTGATCGCTGTTTAACTGGCGTTTTGTGCTTTTGCCATCTGCGCTTATTACATCTACGCCGTTTAACAGGTCGGCATGATAATTTGCATTGGCAATGGCGTTTGTATCGATCATTATATTTTGTACCAGGCTGTCTTTATTATCGGGGCCTTCTAAACAGTATACAACAGGGCCGCGTTCAAATGCAAAACGACTCCTGTCATCTTTTACCAACGGGTTTGCTAATACTTTTTCTGTTTTCATTGGCAGCAGGAGGGATACTTTATCGCCCTTTTTCCAGGTGCGTTTTAATACCGCATAGCCTTTTTCTGTAACAAATGATTGGGCTTGACCATTGATAGATAACATAACCGGCAATGCTTTTTTATCCATAAAAGTGTACAAATTACCTGGTACCGGCTGTTGTTTGGCCCAGCCGGGTATGCGTATCCTTAAAGTAAATTCACTGTTTCTTTCAGGATTAACGGTAATATCGACTTTACCTTTCCATGGATAATCCGTTGCTTGCACAATATTAACATTACCCGAAGTGAGTTTGATATTGCTGGAGTTGCCCATGAACAGATTGATGTACAGATCATTTTTGTTTTTAGCATAAACGTAACCAGGCAACGATGGCAAAAAGCGGGTCATGTTGCTGATACAGCAGGCACAGCTGATCCAGGCGCTGCGCTGGTGTTGCGACATAGATGCCAGTGGATTGGGGTAAAAGAAACGGTCGCCGCTTAAAGAAACGCCTGAAAGCAGGCCATTGTAAAGCGTTCTCTCCAGTACATCGATATATTTTGAATCGCCATGCAACAAAAACATCCGGCTATTCCAGTACACATTACCAATAGCGGCGCAGGTTTCGGCATAAGCCGACATGTTTGGCAACTGATATGCATCACCAAAAGCTTCGCCATCAGAGGTCGCGCCAATACCGCCCGTGATGTATAGTTTTTTGTTAACTACATCACCCCAGATATCATCAATAGCGGTTAAATATTTGGTATCACCTGTTAAGGCAGCGATATCTGCCATGCCGGTGTACATGTAAGCCGCCCTCACGGCATGCCCTTCGGCCTCGTGCTGGTCAACTACTTTTTTGTTGGCTTGATTGTAGGCGTCGCCCTTGGGGCCGCGTACATCCAGAAAAAATTTAGCCAGATCAAGATATTGTTTGTTGCCCGTAACCCGGTACATTTTCGAAAGGCCAATTTCTACTATCTGATGACCTGGATATTCCTCCAACTTACCCGGACCGAACACCTTAACCAGCAGATCTGCATTTTTTATGGCGATGTTAAGCAGTGTCCGTTTGCCGGTGGCTTGGTAATGGGCAACCGCGGCTTCGTACAAATGCCCGCAATCATACAGCTCGTGGCTCAATACTTCCTCTTGTACCCAGCGTTTGGCGCCAATCCATTCATGCGGTTTTTTTGCATTTACCGTGCGAAAAGTATACAGGTAACCATCAGGTTCCTGGGCGGCACCAATGATGCCGATAAGGGTATCAATATATTTATCCAGTTTGGGATTTGCTTTGTTTTGCATAGAGTACGAGGCTCCTTCAATAGCTTTATACACATCGGTATCATCAAAGGGGAATACGCTTAGCTTATCGCCATCCAGTTTTTTGGCAGCCCTTAAAAAGTTATCCATGCGCCCGTTTGCCTTACATTGGGCCAATACATAAGGAATGGTTACATTGGCATTAACCTCCATTTTTGGTTGCCAGAAATTATCGTTTACATGGACACTGGTAAACGCCACAGGTTGTATAGGATAATCTTTTTGCTGCGAAAATACCTGCCCTGTAAATGCCGTCATGGATAGTGATAGCATGCAGACCGTTTTTCTTGTACTGATCATATATTTAGTTTCTTGTAATTGGTTCATTTAATTTTTTACCATCCTGCTCCCATAAACTGGCCCCGCGCTGTTATCCTTTTTGGGCAGTAGCTTAATAGTTACCTTTTGTTTGCCCTTGGTAAGCTCTATCGGAATGGTATAGCTGGTATCGTAAAAACGGCTTTCTTTGTACTGGTTCAGATCTTCGGTAGCCAGTTTCACGCCATCAATCAATATATCAAAAGTGCGACCCCGGTTATCCATTCCCCAATAGGTATTAATCAAGGTGTTTCGGGTGTTGGCATCAACTTTCATCTCGTATTGAAGATAACCGCCGTTTTCTGTCGACCTCCATTTTTTCTGATGGTCTTCGCCGGTAGTCGCATTTTCCCCGCTGAAATTATGATCGCGCTCGGGCTGCATTTCGCCTACGCGTAAAATATCGGTAGTGCGGGCTTCCAGTTCCTGTTGTTTTTTCTTTTGTTCGTCATAAGCCTTTTGCTGTACTGCCCATGCTTCGGGCGTGAATACATCCCAGTAAACCGAGTAATATTGGTTTTGGGTCTGATAAAAAGGGATGAGCTTAACTTCATTTGGTTGGGCAATATTTACTGTGCTAAAACTCAACTGGTTTTTATCAACCATTTGCAGCCAGTTGTTGGGGTTGGTTTCGTTGGTCACAAAAACGGGCACACCCTTCAACGGATCAGGCTCGGTATTGCCAAAAACGCCGGCAAACAATACCGGACCATAAAATATGGCGCGCCGGTTCGCGTTATCGGGCATCGCTTCAGTATAGATATTTTCAGGGGTATTTAATTCTATTTTATCGTTTTTGCCCCATTTGCGAGTTAAAACAAAGTAGCCTTGTGCATTGGGGATAAGCTGCTGTTGTTTGCCATTGATGCGGATGCTTACATGGCTGCTCCATTTAGGTTTACGGATGCGGATAGAGAAAGTAGCGGGCTTAGCTGCGTTAACGGTAAAGTTAATGTGGTCGCTGGTGGGTAAATTACTTTCTTGTTTAACAGTAATGCCTTTATCTTTCCAGTTTAATACAGAAGGAATAAATAAGTTAACATAAAGACTTCCGTCGGTACCCCTGAAATATATGCTTTCGTTATATTTTACATGGTTTTCCATCCCCGAGCCCACGCAGCAGGTAAAATCATCAAATGGAGTGCTGTAGTGTTTTGTTCCGCCCATTCTAAGAGGTATAAAATAACACATCATACCATCCTTATGGTTTTGCGAAGCAAGGATGTGGTTATATAACGCCTTCTCGTAATAATCCATCAATGCAGCTGATGGCGCAACCGCAAATAAGTGGCGAGTGAGCTTAAGCATGTTATAGGTATTACAGGTTTCGGTGGTATTATCTGTCAGTTTATCATTCAGCTTATCTGGGTCGCTTAGGTACTCATAGTTGCTGTTGCCACCGGTAGCATAGGAGTGATGACCCGTTACCGTTTCCCAAAAGAAACCAGCAATGGTTTGGTCTTTTTTATCGCCGGTAAGCTCGTACCGTCGGGCGCTGGCAATTATTTTGGGTATTTGGGTATTGGAGTGCTTGCCAGGTAAAATATCCTGTTTTTGCGCCAGGGGATCTAAAATATGCTTATCATAAAACTTGTACGACAGATCGAGGTATTTTCTGTCGCCTGTTATTGCATATAAGTTTGCCAGCGTTTCTGCCATGCCGCCATATTCGCACAGCAGCATCTTTTGCAGTTTGTTATCGTCCAGGTTTTTAATGGTTTCGCCCGTCCAATCGGCCATGCCCTGGCATATTTTAAGCGCCTGGGCATTATGGCCATATAAATAGGCATCCAAAAGTCCGGCCATCACTTTATGCACTGTGTACCAGGGCGACCATCCTCCGTTTAGATCAAAGCCATGGGAGCGAATATCGCCTTTGGCAACTTCAGCCCATATCGTGTCTTCTTTCGGGATAGCGCCAACGTAGCCTGTTTTGCGTGCGGTTTGGCATTCATTAAGTTCGGCAACTATATAGTTTATCCGCTTTAAAAATTGAGGGTCACGGGTTGATGCGTAATACATGGAAATGGCCGACAGGTAATGCCCCAGCGTGTGGCCTGCCAAACCCGATGATTCCCAGCCTTCATATATTTTACCTTTAGGCTTTAACCCGGAATGGGAGCGAAATCCGGACAGTAAGCGGTCGGGCTGAATAGATAATAAATAAGCGGCATCTGCCTGCATGGCCTGTTTAAATGGGCTTTCCAGCAGCTGAACATCTTTCAGATCAAATGAATAGGCTTGTATCGCTACAACGGGTTTTATTTTTATCCGGCTATCCTTCCACTCAGGCACATATGATTGAGCCTTTAAGCTTATTGCAGCTGTAAAGCAAATGATAAATGATAAAGTAAATTTCATTAACAAAGCTGCAAAATTCGTGTGATTATAACAATTAAACATACAGTAAAGTTACACGGGTATCCTGAATAATTATTGATGATATTTTGCTGGTGATAATCGGATTTTAACCGATTTAGGATACTACACTGTTAGTTAACGAGCTATTTAATAATAAGAGCAGTATTTAAAGGTGTAAACTGATCTTCTGCTGATATTTTGTTTGAAATGTTTGTGGTTTTTATGGGATTTTGTTTTAATAATGATAATATGTAGGTAGTTGTGGTGAATTTTTGCTAAAAAATTAGCTATTGGGGTAAATATTTTTACATGATCTGAAAGATCAGACTTAATTAATAATTTTTTAACCCCAAAAATTAATTTATGAAGCTAAAACGATTATTCAAAAGGCTTGTTTTGCTCTTTTTAGGCATTTTTGTATTTGGTTATAATGCCAAAGCGCAAATAATTACGTTAAAAGGGAAAGTATCAGATGAAAAAGGCCTGTCTATACCAGGTGCGTCTGTTAAAATAAAAGGTACGCGTAAAGGTACCATCACCAATAGCGAAGGGATATTTACTATTGATAGTAATGGCCCGGTTATTCTCAGCGTATCTGCTATTGGTTATACCGCGAAGGAAGTTAAGGTTAGCAATATCAGCAACGTTAACATTATTTTAGAGGAAGATAATAAAACACTCAGCGAGGTAGTGGTTACCGCGTTGGGTATTAAGCGCGACAAAAAAGTATTAACCTACAGCAGCCAGGAAATTAAGGGCACAGACCTGGTGCAGGGTAAAGACCCTAACCTGGTTAATGATATAGCCGGAAAAGTATCCGGTGTACAAATCACCAGCTCATCGGGCAGCCCAGGTAGTTCAACACGTATAGTTGTTCGTGGTGCATCATCGTTTTACGGAAATAACGATGCTTTAATGGTTGTTGATGGTATCCCGATAGATAACAGTGAAACCGGAAACCTCAACTCAGGGCCCGGCTCCAGCAGGGTAGCCGACATTGATCCTTCCATAATTGAGAATATCAACGTGCTAAAAGGTGCCGCGGCTACAGCTTTATATGGTTCGTTGGGTGCAAATGGTGTTATTATTATTACTACCAAAACGGGCTCAGCCAATAAAAAACCGACCATTAATTTTACTTCTGATTTCTCCTTCGAAAACCCGCTGCTGCCGCAGATACAAAGCAAATATGCCCAGGGTACCAATGGTATTTATTATAATGGTGATGATCAGAAAACCAGCACTTCCTGGGGACCTTTAATGGATACCTTAAAAATCAACGGGCAGCCTGCAAAAAAATATAACCAGTCCGATCTGTTTTTTAAAACGGGGCATACTTATAATAATGTGTTTAGTGTAAACGGTGGTGGGGCGGCTTCTAACTATTATATATCTTATTCTAATTTTAATCAGCAGGGTACGGTGCCCAATACCAAGTTTCTGCGGAACTCGGTATTTGCCAAATACAGCGCCCAGATCCTTCCAAATTTAACTACAACATTCCAGCTAAATTATACCAATTCCCAAAATGATCGCTTGCCCGAAGGTTATGCACTGGAGAGCCCTGTATGGACTATTTTTACAGCCCCGATATCATATAACCTGCTGCCTTATGAAAATGCAGACGGCACCCAGCGCTTGTATCGTTATTCCAGGAACAATCCTTACTGGGTATTGGATAATATTTCCAATAAATCGGGCGTAAACCGTTTTCTGCCAACATTTACAGCCGATTATAAACCATTAACATGGCTAACCGTGACTGAAAGATTTGGCGCAGATGTATATACCGAACAGGATAGATACCATGAATCGGCGCAGTCAGTATCTAACCCTACCGGGCGTATCGTGGTTAACAATACCAATTTCAGGCAATTTAATAACGACTTGATTGTAAGCGCTAATCATCAGTTTGGTGACTTTAATATTGATGGCGTTATCGGGAATAATATTTATTCTCAATATACAGAAACTGCTTATGCCAATGGCGTCGGGCTTTCAGTAGCCGATCTGGATAATATCAGTTCGGCTTCAACGGTTACTTTTATTGAAAATCAATATAATATCCGGAAGATAGGGTTCTACGCGCAGTCAAATATTGAGTATAAAAAATTCCTGATCCTGTCTTTAACCGGCAGGTATGACGGAAGCTCTGTACTATCAACAGCGCATAATTTTTACCCTTATGGGTCTGTAGCTACCAGCTTTATATTTTCTGAGTTTTTCTCCAAAGAATTTCAGGATATCATGAACCTGGGCAAATTCAGAATATCCTATGCTACGGTTGGCGGCAGTAATGTGGTTCCTTATTCACTTACTACTCCGTATCTCACTCAAAGTAAAGATAACATTATTCGTAACATTTCGTTCCCTTACAACGGCCAGGCAGGATTTTTACTGAGCCCCACGCTGGGTAACCCTAACTTGAAAAATGAGCGGATAAATGAATTTGAAGCAGGGTTTGAAACCGGGTTTTTTAATAACAGGATAAGTTTAGAGGCTTCTTATTTTGCTAAAAAAACGGTAGATGGCTTAATCCCGGGCGTGAGTATTGCACCATCAACAGGTTATGACGGTACTACTGTAAACACCGGGATAATGCAAAACCGGGGTATTGAACTGTTATTGAACGTAGTGCCAGTGAAAACAAAGGACTTTACCTGGAATGTGACCATCAACTACAGCCGTATCCGGAATAAGGTTCTGGCAATTGATGGTGATCTGCAACAGATCGGAAATGGCTTTACTACAATTATTGTAGGCCAGCCTTACGGAACCATATATGGTACACGCTACGCACGTACCGCACAAGGGCAGTTACGCATTGATGCCAGCGGATTACCTTATGCTGATGCCGACCAGGGTGTTATAGGTAATATTAACCCTGATTGGACGGGCGGAATTGCCAATAATATCAGGTATAAGCAGTTTAATTTCAATTTCTTCTTTGACGTTAAAAAAGGCGGCGATATCCAGAATAACGTGGATGGGTACGGATATTTTTACGGAACACCTAAAGTAACCGAAAACAGAGGGTTAAGGGTGGTTCCGGGAGTAAGTGATGCAACAGGACAAGCTAATACCGTTGCTGTTGACGGACAGGCTTATTATCAGCGTATAAACGGCGTAACCGAGTCTGTAATACAGGATGGTACTTATATCAAATTAAGAAATGTAAGCGTGGGCTATACTGTAAAACCATCATGGTTGAGGGGTAGTCCTTTCAAAGCCGTTAACTTTAGCGTAACCGGGCGTAACCTGTGGATCTACGCGCCACACTTTACTGGCGGCGACCCTGAGGTAAGTTCGTTCGGTTCATCAAATGGTTCGCAAGGTATTTATTCCTTTTCTGTACCCACATCCAGGTCTATCGATTTTAGCATGAAGCTTACCCTTTAATCATCATTTATCAATTAAAAAATATCATGAAAAAAATATCAATGATTTTAATGTCATGTATCCTGATAAGTGTTTCAGGTTGTAAAAAATATATTGACGTAAATACTAATCCCAATCAGCCCCTTGATGTGGCGGAAGCCCAGATACTTGCCCCGGTTGAAGTAGCTATATCATCAAAACTATATGCAGGCAACGTAGCCGTAATTGTACAGGAATATATGCAGGTGGCCGCGTTGAACCAGGTAGCGCCCAATGCAGGCACTTATTTAATGTATAATACCGATATGAATGATGATTGGAGGACGCTTTATGTGAACTGCTTAAATAACCTGGTAACCCTAAATGCAAAGGCCGTTGCCGACGGAAAAACCAACTATGCCGGCATTGCCAAGATCCTGACGGCCTATTGCCTGGGCACCGGAACAGATCTTTGGGGTGATATTCCGTACTCGCAAGCTTTTAAGGGAACTGCTAATTTTACACCAGTATATGATACCCAAAAAGATATTTATACTACTATACAAAGCTTGCTGGATGCTGGTATTGCTGACATTGCCAAAAACGGCGTTATAAGTCCGGGTGGAGATGATTTCTTTTACGCAGGTGATATGAGTAAATGGACAAAGCTGGCTTATACCTTAAAAGCCCGTTACTATCTGCATTTGACTAAAGCGCCTGGATATACAGCTGCCACACAGGCACAATTAGCCCTTACAGCCCTTACAAATGGTATGCAATCAAATGACGATGATTTTAAAATGGCCTACGGTGGCGCTGCCGGTGCAGAAAATCCGTGGCAACAGAATTTTATATCAGCCAGCACTATTGTAATGGCCAGTACCGCGGTTAATGGTTTTAAAACACGTAATGATCCACGCTTAACCATCATGGTGGCCCCGGCAACCGCTACCGGCTTTTATACGGGATTAGATCAGGGCTTGAGTACCATTGGTCAGCTGGAAGAATACTCGCGCCCAGGAGACTTTTATGGCGCTGCAGGGGCAAGTAATTACATTGTAAACTACTCCGAAGCCTTGTTTATAAAAGCTGAAGCCACGCTCATCCTTTCGGGTTTTAGTAGTGCGCAGGCCATTTATCAAAGTGCCATATCATCGCATATGACAAAATTGGGGGTGAGTACAACTAACGCGAATACCTATATAGCTTCAAGGACATTGACTGCCGCTAACGCAGAGCAGCTAATCATCGAAGAAAAGGGGATAGCGAATTTTCTTTCATTAGAGAACTTTACCGATTTCAGGCGTACAGGCTTCCCGGTATTGCCCGCGGTTAAAAATGCTTTATCAGCTATACCGCGCAGGGTGCTATATCCGCAAACAGAAATTATATCAAACCCGCAACCCCAGCAAAGCGCCAAACTAACCGACAGGGTTTGGTGGGATGTAAAATAGGCATCGCAGCAAATAAAAACTGTGTCTTTTACCCTGCTAATTAATTTGTATAGGTAACGGCCCGGTTGTATGTAAAAAATGCAACCGGGCCGTTTTAGTTAAGCTCCGAAAGGCCTTATAAATCTGTTTTTAATGTAGTTATCTGATTGTTATTATTAATACTTTTTAAAGTAAAAAAAACATGTCAAAATTTGTTAAAAAGTGTTAAAATTGATGGTTTTGCATTAGTTTTTGACAGTTTTGAAGCTGTTTTTACCTCAATTATGGCACAAAAAGTGTTAAAATTGAAGCTTTAAAAAGTTTTATGCACCATGATTTGTCATGATAGCGGTATTAAAAATGGTTTTGTTTGATAAAATATGGTTAGTACCTGTTAAATTACTGGCCTATTAATACTTGTTACAACGCTAATTTTGTAAAAAAACATTTAAAAATGATAGCATTTGATTGGAAAGGCGTACTACCCGCCGTAACTACCAAATTTACTGATAATGATGAACTGGACTTTGACGCTTTTGACATCAACTTAAATGCCCAACTGGAAGCCGGCGTTGACGGATTTATACTGGGAGGTTCTTTAGGCGAAGCAAGCGTATTAAGTGATCAGGAAAAATATGACCTGCTTGCTCATACAGTAGCCTTTGTCGATGGAAAAGTACCTGTAATATTGAATATCGCGGAGCAAACAACCAAAGCGGCTGTTACCTGCGCGCAAAAAGCATTAGATAATGGCGCTGATGGCTTAATGTTATTGCCGCCAATGCGTTACAACAGTGAGGAGCGCGAAACGATAACCTATATCAGCACTATTGCTAAAAGCACGCCGCTGCCCATCATGATCTACAATAACCCGGTTGATTATAAGGTGGAGATCACCCTGAATATGTTTGAACAGCTTGCAGCTTATGATAATATACAGGCGGTAAAAGAATCAACCCGCAATGTGTCAAACGTTACCCGGATGATCAACCGCTTTGGCGACAGGTTTAAAATATTAACCGGTGTTGATCCCTTAGCTATGGAAAGCTTAGTGATGGGTGCCAATGGCTGGGTAGCCGGTCTGGTTGATGCTTTCCCTAAAGAAACTGTGGCCATATACCGTTTGGTTAAAGCCAAAAGATATGATGAAGCATTGGCTATTTACCGTTGGTTTTTACCGGTGTTGGAGCTGGATATCCACCCTAAACTGGTACAATACATTAAACTGGCAGAAGTGGCAACCGGTATAGGTACCGAAAATGTACGCGCTCCACGTTTACCTTTAGTAGGGGCAGAGCGTGAAAAAGTTCAAAAGATCATCAGTGATGCACTTGCTGTTCGTCCGGTATTGCCTGTAGGCAGCTGGGGTAAAATAAGTGAGGCTGTGATATAATACAACATATGGGCAGTAAAACTTTTTTTTGTATAGATGCGCATACCTGCGGTAACCCCGTAAGGTTGGTGGCTGGGGGAGGTCCGACCCTCAAAGGCGACAATATGAGCCAAAAGCGCCAGCATTTTTTAAAGGAGTATGATTGGATCAGAACAGGCTTAATGTTTGAACCCCGGGGGCATGATATGATGTCGGGGAGTATCCTGTATCCACCTCATGATCCCGAAAACGATGTGGCGGTTTTGTTTATTGAAACCAGCGGATGCTTGCCCATGTGTGGTCATGGCACTATCGGAACCATTACCATTGCTGTAGAAGAAGGCCTGATACAACCCAAAGTACCTGGTATAATCCGTATGGAAGCACCAGCGGGACTGGTGTTAATTGAGTATAAACAGGAGGGGAAAAAGGTTACCTCTGTAAAGCTTAAAAATGTGGCAGCTTATCTTGCGGCAACAAATCTGCAGGTAGAGTGCCCTGATCTGGGTATGCTCACTATTGATGTTTCCTACGGTGGAAATTACTACGCCATAGTTGACCCGCAGCCCAACTTCGGCGGAATCGAACATTATACGGCCGGGCAATTGATTGCCTGGAGTCAGGTATTACGCAAGCGCATCAATGAAAAATATACGTTTGTGCATCCGCAGGATCCTACCATCAATACCTGTACACATATCCTTTGGGCAGGGGCAACATTATCCGATGATGCCACCGCAAGGAATGCCGTATTTTATGGCGATAAGGCTATCGATAGGTCGCCTTGCGGCACGGGTACGTCTGCTCGTATGGCGCAATGGCATGCCAAAGGAAAACTACAGGTTGGCGAACCATTTATACATGAAAGTATTATCGGTAGTAAATTCACAGGCAGGGTGGAAGAGGTGGTTAAAATCAATAATATAGATGCCATTATTCCAAGTGTGGAAGGCTGGGCCAAAGTTTATGGATACAACACCATCAAAATTGATGATGATGATCCATATGCACATGGTTTCCAAGTGATATAACCTTTTGTTTCTAAATCAAATATTTCAAAAGCTCAAAATATATTATGGCTAAAGTGTTGATCATTGGCGGCGGGATTGTTGGCTTGAGCTCTGCATATTATTTACATAAAGCAGGGCACCAGGTTACTGTGGTTGATAAAGGGGATATGACCGATAATTGCTCCTATGGAAATGCCGGTATGATTGTACCAAGCCATTTTATTCCTTTGGCCACACCCGGCATGGTAAGCCAGGGTATCCGCTGGATGTTTAGCAGTAAAAGTCCGTTTTATGTGAAACCCTCGCTAAATCCGGAATTAATATCATGGGGGCTTAAATTTCTGAAAAAGGCTAATGCGACGCATGTAGAAAAGTCCGCTATACCTTTAACAGAACTATCCTTACTCAGTAAAAAACTTTATCAGGAATTGAGCAAGGAGCCTGATTTTGAATTTGATCTGGTTGAAAAAGGTATCCTGATGTTTTATAAAACCGAAAAAGCCGGGGAGGAAGAAGCTCACATGGCTGAAAAGGGACGACAGTTAGGTTTGGATATGAAGTTGCTTAGCCCTGCTGATTGCATGAAGCTGCAACCCAAACTTAAGCTGGATGTATTAGGCGCCGTACATTATGGTTGCGATGCGCATCTTTCGCCCAATAAGTTAATGGCTGCTTTATTAAAGTATTTACGAACTGTAGGCGTTAACCTGGTTACCAATAAAGAGGTTACAAAAATTGAGACTTTCAATGGCAAAGTAAGCCGTGTACTATCATTTGGAGAAGAATTTATTGCCGATGAATATGTAGTAGCTGGTGGTTCATCGTCGCCCTCGATAGGCAAATTGTTGGGACTGAAAATTCTGCTGATGCCAGGCAAAGGATACTCCTTCAATGTTCAGGATAATACGGAAATGATGCAGATCCCAGCTTTACTGGCCGAAGCCAGAGTTGCCATTACACCTATGAACGGCGGCTTGCGCTACGGCGGGACCATGGAGCTTGACCGGATGAACAACCTTGTAAACATGAGCAGGGTAAAAGGGATAGTGGAATCTGTACCACAGTATTTTCCCGAACTTAAACCGTCAGTTCCACAGCAAAAAGATATCTGGTTTGGCTTCAGGCCATCCTCAGCTGATGGGTTACCCTACATTGGTCGCAGTAATAAATACGCAAACCTTACCATAGCCACCGGGCACGGCATGATGGGTTTAAGTTTGGGTGCAGCCACAGGTTTACTGGTGACCGAGGTTATTTCGGGCAAACCAACATCCATCAACATCAACGAATTTGCTCCCGAACGGTAGGGTAAATTCAAAATATCCGTACTATTTATACTTTTATTGAGGATGTATCCACTAATAGCGTATTTACAATTGTTTAATATACAATTATAAATATGCATATTTGATATTCAGTATTGTATGTTTTAAAATTGTTTATTTAACAATAAAAAATGGATTGATCATTCATTTTTAAAGCAATTTTTATCTGCCTATCACAATAAATTATCAAATAGTAACCTAATATTATCCTATTATTCCAAATTATTAGTTTTTTAAGTTAAGTAAATGTAAATTCAGGAAGAATTAATTCATATCAAGATGAAAGTTTTGCAATTTACCATCCCGTTGCCCCACGATAAAAGTGTGATAGTAGAAAAAGTTTGTCTGCCTCATCATTACCCATATCTGCACCGGCATAAGGAGATCCAGATCACCTGGATACGGCAAGGGGAGGGTACTTTGATAGCTGGAAACAATATGCATGATTATTCGGCGGGTGATATGTTTTTATTAGGTGCAAACTTGCCGCATGTATTTAAAAGCAATCCTGAATACTTTGCTCAGAATACCCATAAGCAAGTAGAAGCCTTAACCATATTTTTTGATCCGGAAGGGGCGCTGGCCTCTTTGTTTGATCTGCCGGAAATGGCTCAAGGCAGGATATTTATGCAACAACATCAGCAAGGGTTTAAAATTCCGGTTGACAGTACTGATGAGATAACAAAAATAATGATCAACTTAAAAAATGCTTCAGGCTCCGATCAGCTTGTACAGTTTTTATATCTGTTGAAGGGCTTAACAAATCTAAAAGATAAATTAGATCCGCTATCTTCCTACGGCAATTTACCCGGTATTACCGAAAACGAGGGTATACGCATAGGGAAGATATATAATTTTATTATGCAGCATTACAGCGATCCCATTACGCTGGAAGATGTAGCCAAAGTAGCTTATATGACGCCAGAGTCATTTTGCCGTTACTTTAAAAAACATACTGGTCATACTTTTATTTCATTTTTAAATGAGATCAGGATTAATGAGGCTTGCAAAAAATTGATCGCCCATAAATTTGAAAGCATCAACTCCATTGCCTATAAATGTGGATTTAACAGCATAACCAATTTTAACCGGGTGTTTAAATACGTTATTGGCAGTTCGCCGCGCGGCTATCTGGATACCTATCACAGCAATTTGGTAAACCTGAACAGGGCCGCCAGCTAAAACATAGCAGTAGGAGAGGATATTCAGGACATACAACACTTTATTGATACTTTACAAAAGATATTATTGGAGGCGATTTCTCAGATTAGCGGGTATACGGTTATTCGAGATTTAGGCGGTCATGGAGTTGGCCGAAGTTTTAGCCAGTACGCATTCTGCCATGCGATTAAATAATGGAATAGTAGTATAACAATGTAAAATCTCTAATACCTTATTTGAAATAAAGGCATTAGAGATTTTATTTTTGTAAAATAATGTAGTTGTATTTTAATTTAGATTTTCACAAACGCCCACTGTTGGTTGCGGCCTCCGGAGTAAGTCCATTGGTCTATTGCAACACCGTTATTAAGCGATGATCCCGAAACATCCAAAGCTTTTCCGCTATTTGCGTTAATGATCTTATAATATCCATTATCGGTTATCTGAATTGACCATTTTTGATTTGCACCACCGCTGTAATCCCATAGATCTACCTGTCCGCCATTAGCGGTGTTCCAGCCATAAACTTCCAAACACTTTCCGGTGGCATGCATAGGGGTTAATCTATAATAGCCTCCTCCTGCATCTTCTACTTTAAATTGCTGGTTTGCTCCCGCCAAATATTCCCATTGGTCGGCCTGGGTTTGATTAGCCGTTCCAAAGCCCGCGAATTCCAGAGCCTTAAAACTGTTTCTGCTGTAAATCTGATAAACTTGTCCAACCTGAATGGTTGAAGATGTTCCATTTTGCATTCCCTGTACTACAGCGGCTAAACCTTGTTGATCGGCTACTCCGTTAGCCTGCCTGTTAATGAGTCTGAACGCATTGTTTCCTGTCGATCCATCATCAAAATAAAATGGGCGTAAGCCGTATTGTAATGCCTGATGGGTAATATAGTTAAGATAGTACGCCCTGCCGGCAAGATGTAGTGTTAATGCATCTCCGGAAAGCGTTGTTAGCCGGCGGATCGCTCCATACTCTCCCAATATAACCGGAATGCCTTTATCAATGAACTTGGTCTTCATTAATGGAAACTCAGCAGGTGCATCTGACTCTTCACCCCAGGTGGCATTTCGTGAACCATCGGTTGTAGAATGATATCCACTGCCCCAATAATAAAACATATTCCCCCAACTTGCATCAGCGCTTAAACCAGCAAAATTAAAGGGAGTATAATAATGTACTTCAACCATCATGCGATTGGATGCCGGATCTGTGGGAAGTGTGTTCATCAACGTGTTTGAGTAATCTATATTGGTAGAAGGCCCCTGAATAATCAGCACCCGGTAACTGTTGTGGCCACCGGTTGACCTAACCGCATTAACAAACGTTTGATGATAAGAAAGCAGTACACTCATCCCTGTGGCGTCTGATACAGCAGGTTCGTTAGCACTGGCAAAGATCACATGTTCATCAAAACCACGCATTTGAGTAGCAATCTGCTCCCAAAAGGCCTTTTGTTTGGCATTAACAGCAGCCTGTGCGCTGGTGGTGCAATTGTTCTCCAGCCATCCGCCGTCCCAATGTATGTTCAGTATCACGTACAAACCGTCGTTAACACAGTACTGAACAACCTGCTTAACTCGATCAAGCCATGTTTGCTGAATTTGGGCCGAGGTTTGATTTGCATACTGGTCCCAACTACAGGGGATACGGACGGCAGTAAAACCACTTTTTTTAACCTGATCAATAAGGGCCTGGGTCACCGTTGGATTACCCCATGCTGTTTCGCCTCCTGTTGCCTCAAGTGTGTTGCCAATATTCCATCCTAACTGGAATTTTGTGGCGAGCTGAGCCGCCGTACTGCTTACCCCTGTTTGATCAGGTGGAAGAGGAGAGGTGTTGTAACTTGGATAGCTGGTTATATCCAATGTCTTAACTGTTTTGGGAGCAGGTTGCTTAACACCCTGGTCAACGATTGCCTGCTTCTTGCATCTTGTTAAGGTAAGGATTGCAAGGATGCACATAAAATAATTTAAAGTTCTCTTCATAAAGAATTGGTTTAATGACGACGTATAAATTTGTCGCGGTGAATAATTGGTTAAATGATTGGTTAATAGCGTTTGGATGTGTCTGATAATCCTGGTGGATGAGCGTGTGTGTCTCGTTATTGCCCAGGTTTATACAAATGATATAATGTACAGTTTTGTTGATAATTGCCTTCCGCCAGGCAGCTGTTACAGAGACGGCATTTACTGCTTTCTGTAAAGTATAATGACCGCCCTTTACAACGGTTATACTTATTAAAAAGGTTAATAATAATGCAGTTGCTATTCCGCGTAGCGCAGAGTCTAACATTAGTTCCATTTTTTCGATATGTATTACAGGCCTGAGCCGGTTTAATTGGTTGTTTTATTTTAGCAAGGCAGGATAATTAATAAAACAAGGCATGTTTTTGATGAGTACCGGGTTTACTAATTGGTTGATAAAATTATAGAAGAAACAAATAACTGGAGAGGCACAAAGGTTAGAAAATAGGGTCTGAAATGTTAAAATTGTATAAAAATTATCAATTCTGTGAGGATTTTTATTTAGGTGGCGGCGTCTGTACCGTTGATTATTTCTTAGGAAGGCTAAATAATCATAGGACTATGGAACAATTATTTGCTTTTGTTTAGAATAACATAGCGGGTCGGCGAAATTTTGAAGTAATGACTAAATGAAGATGAGAAATAAGCTCCGGAACTAAATCCAACCTTATAAGCGATCTCCGAAATATTATGATCACCGATTAGGAGCAATCCCGCCGCTTTTTTTAAACGGGTGATTCGAATAAACTCTTTAACTGACAGGCCAGTAACCACTTTTATTTTTCGGTAAGTTTGTGCCCGACTCATACCCATGGCTCGGGCAAAGTCATTAGCTTCAAAGGTAGAGTTACTTATATTTTGGTCAATAATTTCGTAAGCTTTTTTTAAAAGCATATCGTGGCTGCTAACAGATCCTGACTTAATTTGCGATTGATGCGATTCATTTAAGAATTTATTCAATAATAATTGTCGTGTTTTAACCAGGTTATTTACCCGCGCCCTTAAAATGCCAAAGCTAAAAGGTTTGGTTACATAATCGTCGGCGCCGTTTTTCAAGCTGATAAGTTGTCCCTTTTCGTCATCATAGCCTGTAATCAATACAATGGGTATGTGGCTTGTGCGCTCGTCTTTCTTTAATAATTTACACAATTCGATCCCATTAATTCCTGGCATTTGTATGTCGCTTATTATAATATCAGGTATCGATGCGATGCTCTTTTCGAACCCGACTAAGCCATTTTCTGAATCAATAACACGATAATCGCTCTTAAATTCATCCTTTATTTCCATCCGCATATCATAATTATCTTCAATAACATGCACCAGAGGTCTTTCCTCATCATAAGATGTTTTCAATAAAGAGTTATCCCTCAATGGGATATTGGCATTAATTTGAACACTCATAGGTAGGTTTACAGGCAGGACGCCTTGTTATTTATAAAGATAAAAATATTTCAGGTGTATTAAATACAATTATTTTAAGAATAATTTTTTAACTTAATTTTCTTTTAGCGGCCATCTGGTAATCGCATCATTCGCAATTTATATGAAAAAGATCGTCAAGTTCAGTATACTGCTTTATCTGATGTTTTGTGGCTGCAAAAAAGATCAGGTCGCAGCAGAGGATCTCCGGCAGGAAATGCTTAATGCTGTTAATACATTGAGGACTACAGGCTGCAACTGTGGTACTATTCATATGCCCCCTGTTCCGGTTGTTATATGGAATGATAAGCTACAGGTTGCCGCCCAGGCGCATGCAAAAGATATGGCCGTTAATCATTACTTTGATCATATAGCTCCAACAGGTTCGTCTCCAATCCAGAGAGCGCAGGAGGCCGGTTATACAGGCATGTATATCGGTGAAAATATTGGCAGCGGTTATAACAATGTTCAACAGGTAATTGATGCCTGGGAAAAAAGCGAAGACCATTGCAGGGCGATGATGGACAGCACGTATAGGGAATTAGGAGCTGCAAGGTATAATACACTATGGGTTCAGGAGTTTGGAAGGTAAATGCCCTGATGTTATCAAAAGATTTGAGGTATACTAAGGATGTGGATGTTTATCTTGATGTTAAGTATAAGTTATAATTTGTTTGATCTGAGAAATTAGTGAAAGAAATTGAGTAATTAGTGAAAGTCTTTTGAATAACTATAGGTTTAATTTGGGAAACCAATAAACAAAAATCTAAAGTTATGAAAAAAGTATTTTTATTCCCGGTTATGGTCCTTGCAATGGTCGCATGCCGAAAAGAAGCTCAGTCTCCAACCCCAGACCCGGTTAGCGCCAATGCCGAAGTGAAAGCCAATTGGTCGTCATCGGCACAATATGGTTCCTGGAATGCCGGCAGTGGTTATTATATCGAAAATAATATATGGGGAAGCGGAGCCGGTCCACAAAGCATCTGGGCAAATTCATATAGTAACTGGGGCATATGGGCAAATCATCCGAATACCAATGGCGTAAAATCCTATCCCAATGTAGATTATCCTGTTAATAGAACATTTAGTGCCTTAAATACGGTGAAAAGTAGCTTTAACGTAACCGTACCCAGTAGTGGCAATTTTGAAAGTGCATATGATATATGGTGCAATAACTATGCTTATGAAATTATGATATGGGAAAATTGGCGTGGCGGCGCAAAACCAATTGCAGCCAGTTATGATGCCAATGGTAATCCGGTAGCGACTTATACCAATGTAACACCAACTTCGGGTGGCCCTACTTATACCGTGTATAAAGGCTCAAACGGATCAAATGCCGTATATTCATTTTTAGATAACAGTCAAAAAACATCTGGAACAGTGAATATAAAGGATATATTGAATTTTATAAAAAGTAAAGGTGTGAATTTTACAACCCTTGATAAAGTTCAGTTTGGTTTTGAAATTACCTCATCAAGCGGCGGTCTTAATTTTACTTCTAATAGCTATTCAGCCACGGTGAATTAAATTACCTTATGGCCCAAAAAAAAGACCGGTATCATTACCGGTCTTTTTTGTATATAACTATCATTATTAGTTCCAGTCGCCACTAATGTCTTTTGCTACATTAGGATTGGCATTTTTTTCGGAAAAAGGAATGGGCAATAAAATATTCTTATCCTGGAAAGGTTGGGTGCCGTCTTCTGTCTGTCTTTCGGTATTGATCGTTTGTTTGGCAATTCCCCAGCGTATCAGGTCAAAATAACGAGATTGTTCGCCTGTTAATTCCAATTGTCTTTCACGCATCAGGATGGCCATGGCAGCTGATTGTCCCCCCAATGAACTATATAACGGAGCGTTTACACTTGGTCTGCTACGCACCTGGTTAATCAGAGCCAAGGGCTGGCTGCCGGTATTACCCTGCTGTATATAAGCCTCTGCAAGCATAAGCAGTACATCTGCATAACGGATTACCTGCCCGTTAATACCGCTTTGCGGACCGCCGTAACTGGCTACCTTATTGTAGTATTCATATTTTAAATATTTATACCCTGTTGTAGCGTATGGAAAGGCTGCCGGCCCGGTTGAGCATTGCTGACAGTATTGTGTTTCACCACCACTGGCTGCATTGCCATAAAAAGTATAAGCTGCCCTTGGGTCAACATAGGTAGCATTGGTTTGGGGGTTAGTATATGTAAAAGCTTTAACAGCTGTAGTAGTAATAAACGTATTGTTCCAGTCATTAAAACCATATTCCTGCGCCCGGGCAGAATGAGTTGCTTTTCCTCCCCATGTTTCCTGACCGCCAAAGGGAGCATACTGGTTACCGATACCCCAATCGGTCCAGGCTTGATTCATTACCTGGAAAATGGTTTCCGGGTTTTTGCCAGGGTCATTTTGATTAGGATCGTCAAACAGATCATTATATTGAGCCGCCAATGAATAACTAAACGGGGCCTGAGTCAATTTTGTTAGTTCAGTAACCGCATCGCTCCATTTTTTTTCATACAGGTATGATTTACCAAGCAGTGCAACAGCAGTTCCCCTGGTAGCGCGACCGAAACTGGCCGTGGGGTAAGAAACAGGCAGATCAGTTTCCGCATCTTTCAGATCCTGTTCAACAAAGGCCCATATATCAGCAGTAGCAGCACGGGGCAGATTGATCTGGTCTGGCGTTGGCAGCGGAATGTATTCTTTACGCAAGGGCACCCGGCCATACAAATTAACCAGATTAAAATAAGCATAAGCCCTTAAAAATTTAGCTTCGGCAATGTATTGCTTTTGGTTTGCTTGTTCGGTTGTGTTAGCCGGTTTCCAGGCTTGAGCGCGGTTAATCACCACATTTGATCGCATGATGAGGCGGTACAGCGACGACCACATGGCATCCAACTGCGGTTGATTAGGGGCGAAGTTATATTGTGCAAGGGCCAAAAGATCACCTTGCAGTGGTTGTGCATTTTTGGCATCGTAACCCAGCAAATCAAAAATATAATACCATTCACGGGCCCATAAACCGGTATGTAATAAGGTAGCATAGCTGGCTATAACAGCTTGATTTATAGCTGCATCACTGGTGAAATAGGTATCATAAGTAAATGCGCTTTTATTTTGTAAATCCAAATCCTTCTTACATCCCCCGGTCGCGATCATTAAAATCACAACTATCAGATACTTAATATATTTTTTCATAATTATATCTTTAATATTTTTCATCATTAAAACCCAACTTGTATACCCGCTAAAAATGTACGTGGCTGTGGTATCTGCCCGTCATCAATACCCCTGTTAAATATATAGTCGGTAGCGGCACCGTTAACGCCACCATTGGTTTGTGTACTTACTTCTGGGTCATATCCTTTATATCCGGTTATGGTAAATAAATTTTGCGCGGCAATATAAACCCGCAACCTGCTCAACACATTGCCCGAGAATGACTTCAGGGCTGCTTTGGTGAAAGTATAACCTAAGGTGATGTTACGCGCCCGCAGGTAGGAACCATTTTCAACAAAAAAGTCAGAAGGTCTCAAATTGCCAGTTGCCGTAACATTCTGGCCTGCCCGTGGCAAGGAGGCAACATCGCCCGGTTTTTCCCATCTGTTTAAAATTGCTGTAGAAGCGTTATGCCCGGTTGAGGCGTTTTCGGTGAAGAATTTAAGCGAGTTAACTAATTGAACTCCCTGAACGCCGGAGATAACGATGTTCAGATCGAAGTTTTTGTAGGAAGCGCCTGCATTAAAACCATATATAAACTTGGGAATGGAACTGCCCAGTACTTTTTGATCTTTACTATCAACGGTACCGTCGTTGTTCAGGTCTTTGAATATAAAGTCGCCGGGTAATAAACCTGCCTGATATACGGCATTTGGATCACCTGTTTTTTGCCTGGCAGTGGCATTCAATGCGTCAATTTCTGCCTGATTCCTGGCTACATGATCCATCTTGTACCCGTAAAAAGCGCCAATAGGCGAGCCTGGTTGTGTTAAGGTGATGCCATTTAAGTTGTCAAAGTATCCCCCGATGATTGGCGTTGGCGATTGGGTACCCAGTGATAAGGTTTTGTTTTGGTTATAAGCACCATTTACACTGACATTGTAATTGAAGTCGTTAACCTTGCCCCGGTAAGCCACCTGAAATTCGAAGCCTTTATTTTGGGCATTAGCAGCATTGGTAACTAACCTGCTGTCAATTCCATTTAATCCACCTATACCGACACTTGTTGGTATTGGAATAGCAACCAATAAACCACTGCTTTTCCGGTTATAATAATCAAGAGCCACAGTAAGTTGATTGTTCAGGAAACCAAGATCAAGCCCGATATCTGTTTGATCTGTTTGTTCCCATCTTAATAACGGGTTTGCAATGGTGGCTACTGTTGTTCCGTTTGCAAAGGCCTCGTTCTGACCAAGCGAATAAACCAGGTTACCGGTTGGTATACCACTAAAGGTGAATACTTGTGTAGTGGTTAAACCAAACTTGTTATTACCGGTACGGCCCCAGCCTATACGTAATTTACCGTCGCTGATAAATGGAAGTGCCGATTTTACGAAATCCTCTTCGGTAAAACGCCATGCAAAGCCCGCTCCCGGGAAGTTACCATAGCGGCTTTGAGGACCAAAGTTTGATGATCCATCACGACGGATACTACCTGACAGTATATAACGATCATTAAATGTATATATCAAACGACCATAATAGGAGATAGCCCGGCCAAATTGTGTATAATAACCTGATGTATTAGCCTGGCTGGTGATGGTTGGTGCTACGCCTATATCTTTGACGTTATCATTTAACATTCCGGTACCTAATACGCTCAGGTATTTACTTGATCCCGCATCAATATAACTGGTACCGGCTGTTGCCGATATATTATGCTTACCAAAAGTACGGTTATACGACAGGTAGTTTTCAAAAGTATAATTATTGTAACTGTTAAATGCACGACCCGCCTGGCGGCTATAGGCCAGGTTGTTTGAAGTGACATAAGGTATCTGGTACGAATCATTTGTGGAATTGCCATATACCCCTGCCAGCTGCGACCTGAGCGTTAAGCCTTTGATAATATTTACTTCACCAAAAAACTGTGGATATAAGACCAGATCGTTGCTTGATAATGTTTGAACGCCCAATGATTGTAATGGATTGACAGCGTTACTGTTATCATCAACGTTGGTGAGGATGGAGTAGCCCCCTAAAATAGATGGATCATATATAGGCTGGTATGGTGCATATGTAATTGCATTAAGTATGCTGGCTGTTTGGCCATTGGTATTGGTATAACGCACGTTGAGGCTTTGGCCGAAATGGAAACGCCCGAGCTTTTCGTCTAACGAAAAACGGCTGTTTAATCTTTTCAGATTATAATCCTTAACAATAGCTTCCTGGGTTAGATAGCCTATCGACAGATTATATGTCACTTTATCACTGCCGCCATTAACGCTTACATTATTTTGTGTAGATAAAGCCGTTTTGAAAATAGCTTTTTGCCAGTCGGTACGATCAACCGATACAAAAGGGGTACTTAGTTTGGCCGGAGGTGTAAGGTTATTAGTAGCGGCTATATCTTTTAGGAGAGCAACATAATCGTTTGCTTTAAGCAGATCGAGTTGCTTCCAGGCCGATGAAGTACCGACTTGTGAGTCGAATGATATTTGCGGAGTACCACTTTTTCCTTTTTTTGTAGTCACTATAACTACACCATTTGCGGCGGCTACACCATAAATAGCAGTAGATGCCGCATCTTTTAAAATGGTAATATTCTCAATGTCCTGTGGATTGATGGTGTTAAAAAGATTAGCATCGCCTTGTATGCCATCAATTACATACAATGGCTCCACATTAGTAAATGAGCCTGTACCGCGTACAATGATCTGGGCATTTGAGCCTGGTGTGCCGTTTGAATTTAACACCTGAACACCAGAGGCTTTACCAATAAGCAACTGTGCTGCACTTGTATTGGTATTGGCACCCGCATCTTTAGCGGCTACTACATTTACTGATCCTATTAAATCCTTTTTCCGGGCCGTACCATAACCAATAACCACTACTTCATTAAGGGCTTTACTGTCACTCTGGAGCTTTACATTAATTACTGTTTTTCCGTTTAATTTAATTTCCTGCCTGGTGAAGCCTATAAAGGAAAACACCAGGGTAGCATCTTCGGGTACATTAAGGGAGTAAGAACCATCAACACCGGTAATGATGCCATTCTGTTTTCCTTTTTCCACTACTGTAACACCGGGAAGCGGGTTATTATCATCGGCCGATGTAACTATTCCTTTAATGGTGGTAGTTTGGGCCATAACAGGCAGAGCGCTAATGGACACCAGTAGTAGAAGCAAGTGCCGCAATCTTGCTGGTCTTAACAATCTTGTTAAATTGGTAATTTTAATTCTCATAATTTGATTTTGACTTGATATTTATAAATTGTTTAAATAACAATAATAAAAGCGAACAATGAACGCAATCGATTGTAATGTAAGGCCGATAGGACTCCTCACGATTGTACATTTTGAGAAATGGATTGTTGGCTTATTATTGACCGATAAAAATAATCTTTATGAAGTAAGCTTAAAAGGGCATTTTTGTTAATAAATAGGGATACAAATGTTTCCCAGGTAATCATTAACAGCCATTTTTTGCTTTTTTACAGATGAAAGCATTATCATCGATGGCTGCACTTTAGACTTAATAATTGTTTTAATAACATTTATAAAAATGAAGTATAATGTATAATTGAAGCACTGATTATGCCGATGATGGTATTTATAAATGCTGATTCATTTTATGCCGTCCTAATTGAGTTTCCATGTACCTGAGGTGCCGGCGGCCTGTCGTTAATATGGCATAACGGTTTTGCGCTAATGATTAAAGCCAACCTGGAATATTTGTTTTTTATAGGTACTGGGAGACATGCTGGTTAACTTTTTGAAGGCTTTAGAAAAATAAGATAAATTATCAAACCCCGTTTGCGTGCAGATTTCCGAATAAGACATTCTGCTCGTCGCCATCAGGTACTGAGCACGCTCAATACGCTTTTCGTTAATATAATTCAAGGGCCTGGTTCCCGTATGCTGTTTAAACTGCCTTGAAAAATAATCAACATTTTGATTAACGCGGGAAGCGAGATGACGAACGGAAAGATCCATGTGCAAATTGACAAGAATATAATTTAAGGTTTCCGCGATTTTTAGCGGGATAATTTTACGCTCCGGATGTTTGAATAGCTGGGGATTCAGGAATTTGGCGGTTAACATCATCAGAATACCCTGTGTTTCCAGGTATGCCGAAGTGTTTTGTTGATTATTAAGCTCTTGGTATTCTTTGTAATAAATGTCTTTCTCATAAACTTTAGGGTTGTCAGACCTGTTAATTCCCCTTCCGGGATTAATTTGAAGCAACCTGTTAAAAAGATTAACATCCATTTCGGTGGCCTCTGTTTTCAATAAAGTCCTGTTATTAGCAAAAAGTGAACTTCCGTCAATCGAATCTTCGAAAAATTGAACAAAGTACTGCCCAAGATAATGATTACAGGTTAGGTTACATAAGGTGAAGCTCGGAATGATATACAGATAGCCCGGTTCAAGCTTCAATGAACTGTCTGCATCTGATATTTCACCCCCGCCATCGTCGATATAATAAATCCGGTAATAGGGGCTGATAACATTCCTGTAATTCCATTTCGAGTCAAGCTTTACGTAGTCAACGTTAAGAAGTGAAAATGTATGCTGTAGGTTTCTTTTGATCATTTGGATTGCAAATATGCAAATTGCCAGAATATATATAAATGTATATGAATGATTTAAATGTAGTAAAGTCGGGTTTTTACAAAAAAAAGTCCATTTCAGCCAAGTTTTAAAAGATCTGTTACTGTAGGTTTGAATTAACCAATATAAAGAAGTAGTCCTCTGAATAATCCATTTAATGACCTTACATTTGCAGGCCAATACCGATAGCATTGATAGGATTCGTTAAGACAGCTAAAGGGAGGTGATAGATATATATGGAAAGAAGAGCTTTGATCAAATGGGGCAGATCTTAATTCTACCGTATGCTTTTCAGTAGGGGCCGTCCGCATCCGGGAGCTGCCTGAATTAGTGATGCCGGTTTAGGGTACTATCAAGACTATGATTGAAAAATCATCAATGATAATGATTGTAATGGTTGGCTTAGCTATTTTAATAGTTGTAAATCAATTACAACTATACTCATATATAAAGTATTTTGGATTTATATATCTAAAATTTGATATTTACCGAATCCATATCTGAAAAAACTTCCGTAGATTACCGAAAGCCTATTCTATTAATTGAGTTTATGAATACCCCGACCGTCCAAAATCCATGAGATATAAAATACCCTTAGGCGTTTTAGTCCTCCTATTTACCATTTCTGCTGTTTTTGCGCAAAATAGCAAATATCAGTTTTCGCAATTGAACAGAAGCAGTGGTTTGTCACATAATCAGGTTAACTGTATTTTTAAGGATTCCGAGGGTTTTATGTGGTTTGGTACCGCATCTGGTCTTAATCGCTACGATGGTTACACCTTTAAAGTATTTAAGCATGATGCTAATGATAAAAAGTCTCTTCTTGATGATTTTATAACCAATATTTTTGAAGGACCGGACAAAAAGCTATGGGTATCAACCCGTAGTGGATTAACTTTTTATGATTCCGAAACAGAACAGTTCAACAATGACCCGTCGTTGATGACCAAATCTTTAAAGCTCCCCAGTTATCCCAATGTTTCTAAAATAATCCACGGCGGAAAAGGCGATTTTTGGTTTGTGTGTCCAGATTCTGGTCTTTACCGGTATAATGAATCAAGCAAAACAACCAGGCGGTATGATCATCGTTCAGGTACACCTTTATATTCAAATCATGTGTCGGATATTACGCAAGATGTAGCCGGTAATATCTGGATAGCTTACCGCGACGGTGTGGTAGAGAAGTTTGATGTCAAGCGCAAGGCAATTACTTATCGTGCCAATATCGTTAATAAAGCCGCCAACAATAAGGATGGTTACTACGCCATAACAGTTGATAAGGATAACGATCTATGGTTGTATAGCCCTAATTTAGATTCGGGTGTCTATTATTATAGCCCTTCCACCGGAGTATTCCGGCATATTACAAAAGAATCGGAAGGGGCAAAACTAAAATCTAACATTGTCAATAATATTGTTCAGGCGGATGACGGCCTGATATGGATAGCCACAGATCATGGTGGGATAAGCATATTAGATAAAAAAAGTTCCAGGATCACTTACTTATTAAACAGGGAAGATGATGCCAAATCATTAAGACAAAATAGTGTGATCCTTTATAAGGATGATACTGGTATTATGTGGACAGGCACTTTCAAGGAAGGAGTAAGTTATTATCATAAAAATATAATCAGGTTTCCACTCTACAGACACTTTGCTTCGGATCCTGGAAGTTTACCTTTTGAGGATGTCGATACGTTTGTTGAAGATAAGAATGGCAATCTGTGGATCGGCACAAACGGAGGGGGGCTGATCTACTTTAATCGTAAAATAGGCAGCTTTAAGCAATACAAATACGATGCGGCGAATGCAAACAGCCTCAGTAATGATATTATTGTTAGTTTATGCATTGATCATGAGCAGAAACTATGGATAGGAACGTACTTTGGCGGACTGGACTGTTTTGACGGAAAAAACTTTACCCACTATAAGCATGACGATAAGGTAGTGACCAGCCTTGCTGATAACCGGGTATGGAATATTCTTGAAGATTCTTCTCACCGGTTATGGATAGGCACATTTGCAGGCGGACTTCAATTATTTGACCGGTTGAAAAAAACGTTCTCTCTTCCATTTAAACAAACGGATATCAGGAGCCCGTACATATCTTCCATCTTTGAGGACAGAAAAGGTAATATTTGGGTAGGAGGATATTTTGGGGTAGATGTGATCTTGAAAAATACAGGTCATACAATTCATTACAGCAATAATCTCAGGGGCACAAACCATTTAATTAGCAATAATGTAAATCGTATCTGCGAGGACAGCCGCGGCCTGATCTGGATAACAACGCGTGAAGGATTGAGCATTCTGAATCCAGCAACAAACGTTTTTATTTCAGTTACCAAGAAAAACGGACTGCCCGACAATTCTATATTGGATATACTGGAGGACAATCAGGGGAGGATTTGGTCAAGCACCGCGAACGGATTGAGTAGGATAACACCTACACTATTTAAGGATACGTACACCTTTAGATTTGAAAACTTTGATGAAACTGACGGACTGCAAGGCCAGGAGTTTAATATTCACGCGGCCCTGAAGACCAGCAAAGGCGAGTTAATATTCGGAGGAGGGCATGGCTTTAATATTTTCAACCCTTTAAGTATACATGCCAATGTCAATAAGCCGAAATTGATTTTTACCGACTTTCTGCTCTTTAATAAAAGCATAAAGGCTAACGAAGAGCTTAATGGACATATCGTATTATCAAAAGCAATTTCGGCAACACGGGAATTGACACTAAATCATAGCGAAAATGTTTTTACCATTGAATTTGCCGCGTTGAATTTTTTCAACCCGAATAAGGTAAAACACCAATACATGATGGAAGGTTTTGATAAGGACTGGCTGGATGCAGATAATGCTACGCGTAAGGCCACCTATACCAATCTTGACGGCGGCGATTATATTTTTAAAGTAAGGGCTATAAGTCAGGAGGGGAGATGGGATCCGGATTATGTATCGTTAAAAATTAAAGTGTTGCCGCCTTTCTGGAAATCTACGTTAGCTTATATTATTTATTTATTACTCTTCATTGGAATTCTTTTTTTGATGCGTCAGCGAGGAATACAAAAAATAAGAAGGCAATTTGCGGTTGAAAAGGAAAAACAAGAAGCAAAGCTGTTGATTGAGCATGAGCGCCAGGAAGCCAGGCGTATGCACGAACTTGATATGATGAAAATCAAGTTTTTTACCAATGTAAGTCATGAATTCAGAACCCCCTTATCGTTAATCATGGCCCCGGTTGATAAAATTTTGAAGTATACGGAAGATGTTGAACAAAAGAATCAGCTGCAACTGGTAAACCGTAATGCCAAACGCTTATTAAACCTGGTTAACCAGTTGCTTGATTTCCGAAAAATGGAAGTGCAGGAGCTCCGGTTGCATGCCCGGAGCGGGGATATTATCGGTTTCATTAAGGAAATGGCATACTCCTTCTCTGACATTGCAGAGAAAAAACAGATCCGGTTTATGTTTGATTCGGAAGTTGAAAAGCTGGTGATCAACTTTGATCATGATAAGATAGAGCGGATCATCTTTAACCTGCTTTCCAACGCATTTAAATTTACACCAGAGGGCGGGTATGTAAGCGTTTTACTGGCAGTGCTTGAAAAAACACCGGAAAAGCACTTGCTGGAGATAAAGATTATTGATACTGGTATTGGGATTCCATTGGATAAGCAGGAAAAGATATTTGAACGCTTTTTTCAGAATGAAGTACCCGACTCTATGGTTAATCAGGGCAGTGGCATAGGTTTGTCAATCACCAGGGAGTTTGTAAATCTGCATAATGGCCAAATATCCGTGGAAAGCGAACCGGGACAGGGCAGCTATTTTACTATCCTGCTGCCTGTTGATTTAACCACGGAGGAGGCGGAACAAATACCTTTTGATCAAGGGCATATACCAGAGTCTGTCAAAACCGGAGATGATGGATGGGCTCAACCCGCCACTGGTCTGGCTAAAAAGCTCACTGTTTTATTGGTTGAGGATAATGAAGACTTCCGTTTTTATTTGAAGGACAATTTAAATGAGACTTTTCAAATTATTGAGGCTGCTAATGGCAAGGAAGGCTGGCAAAAAACCTTAGCCCTGCACCCTAACCTCGTAGTTACCGATATCAGCATGCCCGAAATGAGCGGCATAGACCTTTGCCGAAAAATACGAAATGATAAACGGACATCGCATATCCCCGTTGTACTGCTTACCGCAATAACCGGCGAGGAGCAGCAATTGGAGGGGCTTGAAACCGGTGCCAATGACTACCTGACCAAGCCTTTCAATTTCGAGATCCTTTTATCGAAATTGAAAAATATACTGGCCATACAGGAGGATATGCGCAAGACTTATCAAAAACAGCTCGATGTTAAGCCAACGGATGTAGAGACCGAATCGTTTGATGAAGTATTTATCAAAAGGGCATTGCAGCTTATTGAGAAGAATATTGACAATGCCGATTTTTCGGTAGAAGAACTGAGCAGTGAATTGTGTGTTAGCCGGGTTACGCTTTATAAAAGAGCCCTGGCATTAACAGGGAAATCACCGGTAGAGCTCATCCGGTCTATTCGCCTCAAACGTGCAGCTCAATTGCTGGAGAGTTCACAACTAACCATATCGCAGATATCGTACAAGGTTGGCTTTAAAAGCCAGAAATATTTTGTGCGATCTTTTAAAGCCGAATTTAATTGCCTCCCGTCAGCATATGTCAGTAATAAAAATAATCAGCACCCAAATGAAGCCCGGTAACGGAAGCTGATATAGCAAATCAGTCTTTGACTTCACCATAGTTTAGGCCATATTTGTTAATGCTTTCAATTGGGTTTTAAGCCGCTATGTTAATTTAATTTCAAGTTTTGTGTATTAATTAATTGTAAATCAATCTGTTGATTTGGATTAACATTTGTGCCCCCATTTCTAAACAATCGATTGCGTATCGATATCTTAATTTTAAACTCATAAAACCAATACCGAATCTTTACCACCTCATGCCATGAAGTGTTAGATCATTGGTCAAGATCAATTTATAAACCTGTTTAATTAATACTATGTTAAAACGAGTACTACTAAGTACGTACGCTATTTTTTTGGCTGCTTTTGTTATGCCTGCTGATGCCCGGCACATTGGTGAAAAGGTAATGAAGGATACAGCTAAAGTCAGTAGTATTTATCCCTCGTATAATACGTCACCCAAAGCACCTGATAAAACAGGAATGGGCAATACGGCAGTGCAGCAGGCTGAAAATATAAAGCTGGGTTGGAACATTGGAAACACGATGGAAGCCACCGGCGGAGAAATGGGCTGGGGTAACCCTTTAATTACAGAAGACTATATTAAATTTGTAAAGCGGAGCGGGTTTAACGCTATCCGCATCCCTTGTGCCTGGGATCAATATGCAGATAAAAAAAGCGCCAAAATACAGGATGCATGGTTAAACCGGGTGAAACAGGTGGTTGGGTATTGTGTAAAAAATGATATCTATGTTTTACTCAATATTCATTGGGATGGCGGCTGGTTGGAAAATAACTGCACGCTTCTTAAAAGGGATTCTGTCAATGCCAGACAAAAAGCATTTTGGGAACAAATAGCAACAACTATGCGCGATTTCGATGGGCATCTGATGTTTGCAAGTGCCAATGAACCCAGCACGAATGATCCGGTTCAAATGGCAGTATTGCTTTCCTATCATCAAACGTTTATTAATGCAGTAAGGTCAACCGGGGGGAGGAATAGTTATCGGGTATTGATTGTTCAGGGCCCCGGTACTGATATTACCAAAACAAACAAGCTGATGTCTGCCCTGCCGGCTGATCAGATTGCCGGCCGGTTGATGGTAGAGGTACATTACTATTCTCCTTTTAATTTTTGCCTAATGGAGAAAGACGAATCATGGGGTCATATGTTTTATTATTGGGGAAGTGGTCATCATTCGCTATCAGATACTACAAGAAATCCGACCTATGGAGAAGAAGCAGAGGTAAAGAGTGCGTTTCAATTAATGAAAGCAAAATTTGTGGACAAAGGTATCCCCGTTTTAATGGGGGAATACGGCGCCTACAGACGAACTACCCCTAAAGATCTGACGGCCCATCATAACGCAGTGGATTATTGGATAAAATTTACAACTCAACAAGCTATAACCAATGGCCTTAAACCATTTTTTTGGGACACCGGTGTTGCCATCGACAGACATAATAATAAAGTGCATGATCAACGCACCATTAAGGCTATTATAGCTGGCGCCAATTAAAGATTTACCAGGATAATCACATCCGCGAACGATCAGATACCCGCGGATCTGCTATCGATATTCGTATTAAATAATCTTATTCAAATTCACGTTTACAGAAATGAAGTCTACCCATTTTTTTTATTTTTTGATATTGTTTTTTGCAGTTTTTTCGGAACCCACCATGGCCGGGAATAAGGAACCACTTGCCGTAAAACGTGAACATCTATCCATGGATAACGATTGGCGGTTTGCTTTGGGCCATGCTTATGATCCCTCCAAAGATTTTTACAATGGTACCGGTGGTTTCTCTTACTTAGCTAAAACAGGGTACGGAGACGGTGCCGCATCACCGGAATTTGATGACCGGGGCTGGCGTAAGATAAATTTGCCGCATGATTGGGCCGTTGAACAGCCCTTTAGTCCAAAGGGTACTTTAAGCCATGGTTCAAAGGCAATAGGCCGTAACTTTCCAGAGGCAAGCGTGGGCTGGTATCGTAAAACTTTTGTTGTCCCGGCTGCTGATCTGGGTAAACATATCTCCATCGCATTTGATGGTGTTTTTCGTAACAGCATAGTTTGGATTAACGGTCATTATTTGGGTACAGAACCCAGCGGTTATAATAGCTTTGAATATGATATCTCGGAATATTTAAACTATGGGGGGAATAACGTTATCGCTGTACGTGCTGATGTAACCATCGAAGAAGGTTGGTTTTATGAAGGCGCCGGGATATATCGCCATGTTTGGCTCAATAAAACAGACCAATTACATATTGCTACTAATGGAACGTTTGTTACCAGCCAGGTGAAAAACAATACCGCCGATGTTACGGCAACAGCCACCATTGTTAATGCCGATAAAAAAACGAGAAATTTTAACGTAACGCAAACTATTGTTGACGCTGATGGGAAGATCCTTGCGACAAATAAGGTCACCGGGCTCACTTTAAAGCCCTTTTCATCGCAGGATGTGAAAAGCATTTTAACAGTTAACGATCCTCGGCTATGGTCGATAGAAACGCCTTACCTCCATCGGCTGGTGACTACGGTTGAGGATAACGGAACAGTTACTGATCGTTATGCAACAACTTTTGGGATACGTACCATTAGATTTGATGCAAACGAGGGCTTTTTTCTGAATGGGAAACATGTTAAAATAAAAGGAACCAATAATCACCAGGATCATGCCGGTGTGGGCGCTGCTTTGCCCGATGCTTTACAGGAATTTCGGATTCGTACGTTGAAAAGTATGGGTTGCAATGCTTATCGTTGCTCGCATAATCCACCAACACCCGAACTGTTGGACGCCTGCGATAGGTTAGGTATGTTGGTTATCGATGAAAACCGCTTAATGGGTGTAGCCTCAACCGAGTTGAATGATGTGAAGCGGATGATCCTGCGTGATCGTAATCACCCCAGTATCATCAGCTGGTCAATAGGGAACGAAGAGTGGGGCATTGAAGGTAATATTACCGGGGCGCGTATAGCCGCTACAATGCAGGCCTTTGCCAAATCTATTGATTCGAGCCGTTATATCACTGCGGCAATAAGTGGTGGCATTGGCAATGGAATATCAACAGTAATAGATGTGCTGGGCTATAATTATGTAGCAACTAAAAATACCGACGAACAACATAAAAAGTATCCCAACCAGTTTAGCTGGGGTACCGAGGAAGGATCGACAGTGGCCTCACGAGGGATTTATGAGGATGATATGGGCAAGCAGCAACTTGTTGCATACGACAGAAAGCAAAACGACTTTTTTTATAGCCTGGAGCAAGGTTGGAAACATTATGCGGCGCGGCCTTACCTGGCGGGAATGTTTATATGGTCGGGTTTTGATTACCGCGGCGAGCCTACACCGTTTGGATGGCCTTCGGTAGTATCCTATTTTGGTATGGTTGATGCCTGTGGCTTTCCTAAAGACGATTACTATTATTTAAAATCATGGTGGACGGATCAAACCGTAGTACATCTGCTGCCACACTGGAACTGGCAAGGTAAGGAAGGCCAGGAAATAAGGGTATGTGCTTATAGTAATTGTGACGAGGTGGAACTTTTATTAAATAAAAAAAACCTGGGTAAAAAAACAATGGAGCCAAACGGACATTTGGAATGGCAGGTTAAATATCAGCCTGGAACACTGGAAGCCATTGGCTATAAAAAAGGTGTAAGAGTAGGGCAGGACGTTGTTAAAACTACCTTATCGCCCGCTCAGGTTAGATTGCTGGCTGACCGACAGGTAATCAAAGCCGACGGAAGGGATATTACCGTTATTACCGTACAAGCTACGGATAAAAACAAACTGAATGTGCCAACGGCCGAAAATGAGATCGGTTTTTCCATCAATGGCCCTGGTAAAATTATCGGTGTAGGAAATGGAAATCAAACCTCACTTGAGCCGGATCAATATGTGGAACAGGTTAACCTGGTTAACATCAGTAATTTAAAGGAAAAGTTTGTCGAAGAATTAAATGTGAAGGCCGAAGTAGCGGCGGACTATGATGACACTGGCTGGCAAGCTGCTTTTAAAGATACCCGGGATGATGAATTTGGCCGAAAGGTAAAAGCGATAGTTTACAGGGCTGGCTTCACTATGCCAGCTGATTTTGCTACCGCAAGCACTACCTTTTTTAGTAAAAATATTGGCAAGCTGCAAAGCATTTATATTAACGGTAAAGAGGTGGGGCATGAAATCAAAGAAAGTGATGGGAAACAGGAATTTAAGCTTGATGCCTCATTGCTGTACCCTGGCACCAATACAATAGCTATTGTGGCTACGCCATTGCTTAAAGCAAATATCTGGGCGAGTGTTAATACAGACCCCGGTTTAATTCAACTGGTTTATCCCGCAGCACCATATAAACGGAAATTGTTTAACGGGTATGCCCAGGTTATCGTACAATCAACCGGGCAGCCGGGAACTATAATTTTAAAAGCAGCGTCGCCGGGGTTAAAAGAATCAGTTGTGGAGATTACAACTAAATAATGTTAAAAAGTAACCTAAAGGAATAAATAATTATGAAATATACGATTGCCTGTATAATGGCATTTTTGGTGGCTGGCGGAGTTTCGGCGCAAAGCAAAAGCGAGGTGGCGCTTACCGCGAAGATCAACAGGATCATCAGGAAAATGACGCTGGAAGAAAAAATAGACATGCTGCATGGCAACGCTTTGTTTTCTTCAGGGGGCGTACCACGTTTAGGTATCCCGGAGCTCACCTGCGATGACGGGCCATTGGGGGTGCGTGAAGAGATAAAACGTTTTGATTGGGCCTCGGCTAACTGGACAACCGATTCTGCCATGTTCCTGCCAAATGGTTCGGCAATAGCCGCCACCTGGAACCCTGTAATGGCCAACCGGTATGGCGTAGTGATAGGAGAGGAAGCCAATGCCCGGAAAAAGATGGTCATGCTTGCACCGGCATTCAATATTTGCAGGATGCCGCTTTGCGGCCGTACCTATGAATATTATTCCGAAGACCCTTATCTGAACAGCCAATTGGCTGTTCAATCTGTAAAAGGAATCCAAAGCCAGCACGTGGCAGCTTGTATAAAACATTTTGCCGCCAATAACCAGGAGCTTAACCGCGACAGCGTAAACACGATAGTTGATGAAAGGGCTTTACGCGAGATCTATCTCCCGGCCTTTAAAGCAGCCGTACAGCAGGGGAATGCTTACACGGTTATGTCGGCCTACAATAAGGTGAATGGTTACTGGTGTTCCGAGAACGACTATTTGTTGAATAAAGTGCTGAAAAATGAATGGGGTTTTAAAGGAGTGGTCATGTCAGACTGGGCCGGGACACACCATACAGTTGCTGCGGCCAATAACGGGCTTGACATTGAAATGGGATCAAGCGGACCGTATGACCGGTGGTACTTTGCCCAGCCATTGCTTGCCGCTGTAAAAGCGGGCCAGGTTTCTGAAAAAACGATTGACGATAAAGTGCGCAGGATTTTATGGCTCATGTACCATACCTCCATGAGTGCTGATCATCCTAAAGGATCAATAGCTACGCCAGAACATGCGAAAGCCGCTTATGATATCGCATCAGAATCCATCGTTCTGCTAAAAAACGACAATCATTTATTGCCATTAAAAACAAGCGCAATCAAACGCATTGCAGTAATCGGGGATAATGCGGTACGCACATTTGCCCTGGGAGGGTATGGCGCGGGAGTAAAGGCCAAATATGAGGTTACCGCCCTGGAGGGCATAAAATCAAGGTTTGGCAAAACATCCGGTATCAGTTTTGCGCAGGGTTACAGGGCCAATTACCTGGCAAGTAAAACCGACGAACAAAACCGAGGCTATGATAAACCCGATCAGAAGCTGATCGATGAGGCTGCAGCGCTTGCAAAGGCCAGTGATGTGGTTATTTTATGTATCGGCTCAAATCGGGAATATGAGAGTGAAGGCCATGACCGTAAAAGCCTGGAACTGCCTTTTGGCGAGCAGGAATTAGTTAACGCGGTTACAGCCGTTAATCCGAATACCATTATCGTCATGATGGCCGGCGCGCCATATGATCTGAATGAAATCAAAAGATCCAATCATACGGTTGTCTGGTCATGGTTTAACGGATCAGAAGCCGGTAACGCGCTGGCCGATGTACTAAAAGGTGTTATCAATCCGTCGGGTAAGTTGCCGTTTACTTTTCCTGTATCCTTAAAAGATTCTCCCGCTGCTGCCTTAAATACTTATCCAGGTACCGGTGCTACAGCTGATTACAAAGAAGGTGTGCTGGTTGGATATCGCTGGTATGATACCAGGAAAATTGAACCACAGTTTCCCTTTGGATATGGTCTTTCCTATACTGATTTTTCGTTCAGTAAACTTTCCACCGACAAATCAAGCTATAAAAAAGATGAAACCATCCATGCCCGGTTTAGGATCAAAAATACCGGAAGCAGATATGGAGCCGAAGTGGTGCAGTTATATATAAGTGACCCGGTTTGTTCAGTATTGCGCCCTGAAAAAGAACTTAAAGGGTTCGAAAAAGTATTTCTGCAACCCGACGAAACAAAAACGGTAGAACTGGATGTAAAGGTTGCCGACCTGGCTTTTTATGATGAATCAAAAAAAGCGTGGAATGCGGAAGCCGGCGAATATGTTCTTCAATTAGGTAATTCATCACGCAATATTTCAAAAACAGTAAAAATCCTGGTTAAATAACTGTGTTAAGCATATCATTTTTATGAAAGCAATAATTATAGCCATTTTGCTTTTGGCCAGCAGTATTGTAAGTTTTGCCCAAACCCAGAGTGGTATGGAACGAAAACAACTGTTTGATTATAATTGGAAATTTAGGCTGGGCGACGATACGCTGGCCAGATTAAAAAATTTCAGCGATACTGGTTGGCGCAGTCTCGACTTGCCGCATGATTGGAGTATTGAAGGGAAGATAAGCCCTAAAAATCCAACGGGAGGTGCAGGCGGTTATTTTCCGGTGGGTATTGCCTGGTATCGAAAAACGTTCAAGGCTCCCCGCGATTGGAAAGGCAAAAGCGTTGCTGTTTATTTTGAAGGCGTATATATGAATTCCGAGGTATTCATCAATGGGAAATCACTTGGTGTGCGCCCTTATGGTTATTCTTCATTTAGTTATGATCTTTCACCGTATCTTGATTTTAACAAAGAAAATGTGATAGCTGTGCGTGTAGATAATTCACGGCAAATAAACAGCAGGTGGTACAGTGGCTCCGGGATTTACCGCCATGTTTGGATGAAGGTTTTTAACCCCGTACACGTAGCAGATTGGGGAGTAGCGGTTTCAACTCCGGAGGTATCTTCAAAACAGGCATCTGTTCAGGTTAACACTACAATAAAGAATGAAACCGCCCTTTCGCAAAAAGTCGTTATTAATACCCGGATCCTGACAGGATCTGCTAAAGATGCCGGAAGTAACGCCATAACGATAGAATTACCCGCTCATCAGGCAAAGGAAATCATCCAAACTATAAAAGTATCAAAGCCCTTACTATGGGCACTTGAAAGCCCTCATTTATATCAGGCTCAGATCCAGGTATCAAAGGGTAATGATATTATGGACCAAACAGAGATCACTTTTGGTATCCGCTCCTTAAAGTTTACCGCCGAGGATGGTTTTCAGCTTAATGGCAAAACGGTTAAGCTAAGCGGTGGATGCGTGCATCACGACAATGGTTGCCTGGGTGCCGCGGCTTTTGACCGGGCGGAGGAGCGTAAGGTAGAGTTATTGAAGGCTGCCGGGTTTAATGCGGTAAGAACTTCCCATAATCCCCCTTCCGAAGCTTTTTTAGACGCTTGTGACAGGTTAGGCTTATTGGTTATTGATGAAGCCTTTGATGGTTGGAGGGGTGGTAAAAACAAGTACGATTATTCTGTATATTTTGATCATTGGTGGAAACGTGATCTGGAAACAATGGTATTGCGCGACAGAAACCACCCGTCAATTTTTATGTGGAGTATTGGTAATGAAGTATCGGAAAGAAAAACACCCGAAGCCGTGATAACTGCTAAAATGCTTGCAGGCGCTGTTAAAAATATAGATACAACAAGACCGGTTACATCAGCCATCGTTACCTGGGGTAATGAATGGGAATCTTTTGATCCCCTTATGGCTGTTCATGACGTTTGCGGTTATAATTACCAGTTACAAAGCGCCCCTGCAGATCATAAAAGAATCCCTTCCCGAATTATTGTTCAAACAGAATCCTATCCACGGGACGCGTTTGCTAACTGGAAGCTGGTGCAGAATAATAATTACATTATTGGTGATTTTGTATGGTCGGCAATTGACTATCTGGGAGAGTCGGGAATTGGGCGCTCGTATTATTCGGGCGATGTACCAGGAGAAAATTGGGAAAATGATTTTTTCCCCTGGCATGCCGCTTATTGTGGTGATTTAGATTTAACCGGATGGAGAAAACCTATATCACATTACCGGGACTTGCTGTACAATGATAAGGAGAAGTTATATATGGCTGTCCGTGAACCCAACCCCGAGCCATTGGAAATCAAAGAGACCAGGTGGTCGGTATGGCCTACCTGGGAAAGCTGGACATGGCCCGGTTTTGAGGGAAGGAATATCGATGTAGAGGTATATTCAAAATATCCGAAAGTAAGACTTTATCTTAACGACAAACTTCTCGGCGAAAAATCGACAACAGAAGAACAGGAATTCAAAGCTACTTTCTCAGTGCCTTATGCTTCCGGAAACCTCAAGGCAGTAGCTGTTGAAAATAATAAGGAAACAGAATCCGCTATTCTGCAAACTTCCGGCCATGCCGCAAAGATCAAACTTATTGCTGACCGTAAAGAGATATTGGCTAATGGGCAGGACCTGTCGTATGTGAGAATTGAAGTAACGGATAAAGGCGGTGTAATTCAGCCGAATGTGGCCAATCGTTTGTATTTTAAGATTGAAGGGCCGGGTATAATAGCCGGAGTTGACAATGCCGATATCAAAGACTTTGACGCATATACAGGCAACTCACGCAAGGCGTGGCATGGACAGGCGATGATTGTTATCAGGAGTACACATAGTGCCGGTAATATTAAACTTACAGTGAGTTCGGCCGATCTATCTGAAGCAACTTTAGCTATTAAAACACTTGGGAATTAACCAACGTAAATGTTTACAGGTTATCATAACCTGGCTTCCATAAATGGGTAACTTTTAGTTTTTTGATGTAAAATGCCGGAATCCTCTGTTAAGGCCCCGGTATTTATTTAGAGGACACTGAAAAAGTACTTTAAGGTTAAAGTGGTGATTGCACAAGTAAAATAGAGGCTCTGAGAATCGCCTATTTGAAAACGCTCTCCACCACCTTGTCTAAATCCGCCAAAGAAAAAGAGGCTATTTTCTATATAGAAAATAGCCTCTTTTTAGTGCCTTCTTTATTTAATTTAATTTGCGCCCTGTTTGATGGCGGTTATTGTACGCTGATCTTTTACAGTATAATTTCTTCTGTCCAGCGCGCCGCCTGTATCCCAGAAAAATGGCAGCATGCCGGTTGTTTTAGCTTGCTTTGTAACGTAAGTAATCCAGTAGTCTACCGAACTTTCGTGCGTTGGCAAATCCAAAGGAACGTGCGCTGTGTTGTCGCGCCTGTAGGCACCATATTCACCTAAAAGAACAGGAATTCCCTTATCAACGAATTTTGTTTTCATTAGGCTGAATGAAGCGTCAACATCACTTTCTTCGCCCCAGGTGGCATTTCGTTCAGGTTCGATAGCCGAATGGTGCCCTGTGCCCCAATAATAAAACATTTTACCCCAGCTGGCATCATTGTCCAGCAGGCAGCAGAATTGAAATGGTGAGTAATAGTGCACTTCAACCATCAGCTTGGCTGCAGCCTGGTCTTGCGGAAGAGTGGTCATAAAATCACTTGTTTTCTCCATATTAGTAGAGGGGCCCTGAATTACCAACACACGGTAAGCGTTTTTACCACCGGTTGATCTAACCGCGTTAATAAAGGTTTGATGATAGGTAGAAAGTATTGCTGTTGCTGCAGCATCATCTGCTGCAGGCTCATTGGCGCTGGCAAACATCAAATGCTCGTCAAAATCGCGCATGGCTGTTGCTATTTGTTCCCATAATGCCTTTTGTTTAGAATTAACAGAATCCTGTTTTGCCTGGGTAATATTATTTTCAAGCCAGCCACCATCCCAGTGTATGTTCAGCAATACATACATGTCATTGTTTACGCAATATCCTACAACTTCTTTTACCCTTTTTATCCAGTTTGGATCTATTTGTGCCGTTGCCTGGTTACTTAAATGCCCCATGTTCCATGCGCATGGAAGACGTATGGCATTAAATCCCTGTTGTTTCACAGCTTTAATATAATCCTCCGTAATCGCAGGATTTCCCCAGCCTGTTTCTCCGCCAGGTGCTTCCAGGGTATTACCAATATTCCATCCTAACTTGATCTTTGCGGCAAGCTGAGCAGCATTGCTACTCATTCCGTTTGCGTCGGCGGCTTTTGGCGAAGTATTATAGCTAGGATAGATATTAGATGTTTGAGATACTTTTAAGCTTCTTGCCTGACCATTGGAAGCACTTATGGTTAAGGTACTTGAACGTGTTGATCCTGTGCCGTTTTCTGATAACGTTTTGATATGAATAACGATACTGCCGCTATTGCCTGAGGTGGTGCTTAGTTGCAGCCAGGAAGAGCCTGGATTAACGATATTCCATGTTGCATTACATGTAATGGAAAAATCCTGAGTTCCTCCTTCGGGTGCAAAAATTAGCGCGGTCTGATTTACGGTTAGTTCCGGTGCCGCATTACTTGTCTTTTTACAGGAGAAAAAAGATATTATTGTAATCGATATTAATATTTTAAAAAAAAACAGATTTTTCATTTTTATAATTCATGGTGATAAATTTATCTGGCCAATTCTTGTAAAGCCCTTAAAGCCAGATCCCAAATGCATAAATCGAACCCGGTGATACATGAAAAAATGCCAGGGCCTTCTATAAAGGCCCCAGGCATTCACTTATAATCAACTAAAACTCTCTCTTATTTAATTTTTACTACCCTGATATTATCAATAGCCATCTTAAATGCCGTAACCGGTGTAGATCCATCATTGATGAACCAGATATTCATTCCCGCCTTCCCGCTTGCACCAAGTAAGTCCTTTATAGATGCTACCTGTGTACCAGTACCATTATTGGTTCTGAAACTTGACAGCGGGATAGTTACAGTTTGCCAGCCGGTAGTAGTAAACGGAGTAGTACCGCCGGCACTTTTCCAGGGAGCATACAGAGCTATATAATTAAAGCTTGCATTTACCGATACGTAAATCGAACCGTTAACCCACGGTGTAGTTTTCGGAATAGATATTTCAAATTTAACTGCATAGCTATCAAGACTGGCACCTACATTAGCCGTAGGCACCCATTGCCCTGCACCCATATTTACACCACGGCCACCATTATACCAGGCAAAATCATTCCCTGCAAGATTTGTGGCCATAAGTACGTTATAACTACCGTTATTGCCAGGAAAATCAGCAGAACTGCTATGGGTATCCGATCCCCAGGGATAGGTGTTGATATTATCCCAGTTACAAAACACACCTGTAACAAAATCATGTACATTGAATGCTGTAGTATCGGCACCTGACTTTGTAGTTACCATAACCGGACCGCCCTTGGTTAAACCGGCTGGTACTGCCATGCTGATGGATGTACCATCATTTGATGCCTTATAGCTGGTTATATCAACGCCGCCATAAACGACACTTTTGATAAAGAAAAAGCTAAGCCCGTTAATTTTAACTGAATCGCCAGGATTGGCATCTTCGTTAGAAATACCCGAAATGGTGGGTGCCGGGGCAACAATAGGGAATGAAAACGTGGTTTGACCGTGATTGGTAATGTATTGTATGGTATTCAGTTTATCTGAAGGTACCGATGGGAAAGCGATAATTGCCGGTATCAGGGCAATCGCACTGGTATCGGAGAACCAGGCATCGTTGAAAGAGCCTTTTACACCGTCAAAATTAATAGCCAACGCTCCTTTCAAATTTTTACCAGAGATCACGATCCACTGACCCGTACCAGCGCTGCTTAAAAGCGAATCTCCGGGATGAGCTATATAATTGCGTATGGCTGTAATTACCGGGTTACCCTTTGATGATGAGGACGAATCCTTTTTACAGCCGGATTGAATAAAAGCTGAAGTAGCAAGCAAGGCAAGCAACAAGTAGCTTTTGATATGGTGATTTAATTTTTTCATGACTTTTGAGAATTTCTATATGATTCTGATTACTTATAATAAGAAACAGGCGGTTCTAATAATTTTGGATCTGCAGTTTGATCATTTGCCGGTATAGGCAAGATAAACGTCGCGGCGGTAGGCTCCGTCATGATCAGGCCATTGGGTAAGGGTGTTTTAATTCTTGTAACCGGATCGTAACTGAACTGTGTTCGAGGCATCGAATTATTTTGATTTGTGGTTGGCGTAATCTGTTTATGAAGTATCGAAATCGCTCCTGGCAGATCATAATAAGAAAGGCGTATCAGGTCAAACCAGTACTGGCCTTCAAATGCCAGCTCAATCCGTCTTTCGTTCCGGATAATATCAGGAGTAAGGCTGGTAACCTTATCAACTCCGGCCCTTGTACGTACCTCGTTAAAGTATTGCAATGCCTGACCATTGGAAGTAGTAGCGTTGTTACCCAACAAAGCTTCGGCATATATTAAATATACATCGGCCAGGCGCAACACCGCATTATGCTCAACAGACGACCAAAGGTCCATAGTCGGCGAATTATTATCCGCAGCAGTACCAACTATATGTTTTTTAACATTTACACCAGTAGCAGTATATCCCCCGCCTGCAACGTTAAGTTCGGGATATTTATCGCCGGTAAGCATAAATGTGGCTTTGCGGCGTACAGAATCCTGTGGGGTATACAGATTAGCAAGATCTATGGTAGGGCCGATGGCTCCGCCCCAGCCACCTCCTCCGGTAACAAGGCTGCCGCTTGGTGCGAATTGAGCTTGTATGGAATTTCCTTGTGCGTACCCTACGCCAGGAGCCCATTGAAATGCGAACAGTGATTCTGGGTTATCATTAAACTGCGTTCTGAAAAGATTGTAGTAACTTGGTAAAAGCGTTAAACCACTGGTATTGCAAACATTGCCTGCATAATAAGCAGCACTGTCCAGATCAGATTGATTACGGGTGCCCTTTTGATTTAAACCAGCCCTTGTTAAATATACCTTTGCCAGTAAACCCTGGGCAGACCACGTAGTTACGCGTCCCGGTTGATCTGTCTTCGGCAGATTAGTAACTGCATATCTTAAATCATTGATAATAAATTTATAAACATCTTCGAGCTTATGACGTGGAACCAGTGGATTGGCTATCAGCTTGTCGTTATCTTCAATAATGGGCACTGCTCCCCATAATTGAGCCAGGTAAAAATAGGACGTCGCGCGTATAAACCTTATTTCGCCAATAGCTCCTGTTTTACTTTTTACAGCAACACTGTCTGGCATCTTTGTGTTAATAGCTTTAAGATTGATATTACAATGCGCTACAATGTCATAAAAGCTTTGCCACGACTGTGCTAAATTGCCGTTTTGAGGTGTAATTGAAAAAGAGGTAAATTGAACCAGGTCCGCGTTATATGGTTGTATCATATTGCCGCTCATGATATCACCAATACCCAACAGCGGAAAATTGTTCCAGCCGGCCCAAGGCTGGGCATATAATGTAGCTGTAGCCAACCTTAAATCTGAGCCGCTTTTATAAAAATTATCGGTAGTAATACCGGTTAAAGGGGGGCGGTTAAGGTAATCTTTTTTACAGCTGCTTATCATAACAATACTGATAACCAACAGGGCTATATTTATTTTAATACGTTTCATAATCTTAGTTTTAATTATTTAGAGATACGTTAAGACCAACTGTATAAACCCGTGGCTGCGCGTAATATCCATTATCAATACCTGCTGCTAAAGGGTTCCAGGAGCCTATTTCCGGGTCATAGCCGGTATATTTGGTAATAGTGAAAACGTTGGTAACGTTAACATATACCTTTAATGACCGTAATTTGATCTTGTTTAAAAAGCTGTTTGAAAAGCTATAACCTAAGGCGATACTCTTACATTTTAAAAATGATCCGCTTTCGATATATTTATCAGAAAAGCGCTGATTATCGTTGCCGCTGCTCTGGCTTATCCGGGTAATATTGGTGGACGGATTTGTAATATATACATTGTTAATATCAGATGTAGAGCCTGTTGGATCTATTAATCCGATTTTGGCATAGTTGAACACAGATGGGAAATAGCCAAAGTTTTGGTTCGGGTTATCACCATTTACCTTTAACTGGTTATAAATTTTATTACCATAATTGCCGGTCATAAAAATATTCAAGTCAAAATTTTTATAACTGAAGCTATTGTTGATCCCATACTGGAATTTGGGTAAAGGTGAACCCAAAAAGGTTTGATCGTTGGCGTCGATTTTACCATCACCGTTAATGTCTTTAAAAATAACATCACCTACCCAAACACCACCAGACCCTGGTGTTATAGGTATCGGCCCGCTTCCGTTTTGAGGCAGCGCAGGATATTTTTTAAAGTCGGCAGCATTTTTATAGATCCCAAGTACCTGGTACCCGTAAAATTCGCCGATGGAACGACCTACAACAGTTTTGGTTACAGAGCCGTAAATTGCCGGGGTGCCGTCAACTAAATTGAGTACCTTATTGATGTTTCTGGTAAATGTAATGTTGCTGTTCCAGTTAAAATCTTTCGATTTGATGTTTTGGGTAGACAATGTAAATTCGAAACCCTTGTTGCTAACTGCACCTACGTTTACATATGGAGCCTGCACAGCACCTGGCGAATATCCGCCGGAAGCAAATGTGCCTGAGTAATAGGGCAGTGTAAGGCTTAATAACAGATTATTTGTTTTGCGGTAATAGACATCGGCAGAAAAATTGATCCGTCCGTTGACAACAGCTGCATCAAGGCCAACATTGTATGATTTTGTAGTTTCCCACTTGATGTCAGGGTTTCCTGTAGTAGTAGTTATTTGCGAGTTACCCGACAAGCCGGTTGGTATAGTACTCAAAGTGGAACCATAAGCATACTCTGCAATGTTTTGGTTGTTTACAAGCCCATAACCAAGCCTGAGCTTAAGATCATTGATGGCTTTTACACTTTTAAGGAAGCTTTCATGGTTTATTTTCCATGCCAATGCGCCCGAGTAAGTGGTATTCCACCGTTGCGCTTCTGCAAATTTTGATGAGCCGTCATGCCGTACTGTAGCAGTTAACAAATAACGATCATCATAGGTAAAGTTTGCCCTGCCAAAGTAAGCTTCTAAAGAGCCCTGCCCTTTAACACCGGTATTGGTTGCGGTTGTCGCGTCGCCGCTGCTGATTGTTTGTACATTGTTACTGGCAAAATTAGTGCGGGTAGCAGAAACGCCGCTGCTCTTCAACAACTGTGCTTCGTGACCTGCTACTACGTTTACCCAGTATTTTTGGGCAAACGTATGCTGATAGGTTAAATAATTAGTGATTGAATTATAGAAGTTTTGCGCATTTGTAGCCGTGCCACTATTGTTGTTCTTGGTATAAGCGCCCATAACATAGCTCGGATTAAAATAATCCTCATTGGCAAAGTCAAAATTTCCGGCCACTTCATTACGCAGGGTTAAATCCCGTGTAAATTGAATTTCGGCATAAGCATTACTAAATAGTTGATAACGGCTTTTAAAATCTTTCACAATAGTAGCTATTGCGAATGGGTTAGTACCGGTAGCACCATAAATGTTCGGGTCATTGCCGCCCCAGGTACCATCAGGGTTTACTACAGCTACATCAGGCGTTTGGTTAAGTGCCTGCAATATTACGCCTGTATTGGAAGTGGTAACATTTTCGGCTACATGCGCCATATTCAAGTTGATGCCTACCTTTAACCAATCAGTTGTTTTATTATCAATATTTGCTTTAACTGAAGTTCTTTTAAAGTCCGAACCCAGTGCTATACCTGTTTGCGAGAAATATGTACCTGATATATAATATTTGGTTCTGGCGTCACCTCCGCTAATGGCTAAATTATGGTTTTGCATGGGTGCTGTACGGAACAACGCTTTTTGCCAGTTGGTACCCGGCCCCAGGTATTGTGGATTGGCAAACTGCGGGCGCAAATCATAACCAATAATAACACCTTTTTCGTTCATAAAGGTGGCATATTGCCGTAAGTCCATTACATCATAATACTTAGGCAATTTTTGCCAGCCCCTGTAACCATCATAGCTGATGAGCGGGGGACCTACAGACCCTTTCTTGGTGGTAATAATAATTACACCATTGGATGCCTGTGAACCATAGATAGCCGTCGCTGAAGCGTCTTTTAGTACATCTATCGAGGCTATATCTGATGGATTGATGCTGGATAATGGATTGGTGCCATTGCCTGGGATAGCCGATTGTCCATTAGGAGGTATCTGCACGCCATCAATAACATATAGAGGGGGCGCACCGGTAAAGCCGCCCAAACCCCGTATCTGAACATTCACATCACCACCAGGCTGACCAGACACTTGCTGCACAACTACACCCGCCACTCTGCCCTGCAGGGCCTGGTCAAATGTGGAAGGCTGGGTCTTTAACAGATCGGCACTTGTAACCGATGATATTGCACCGGTAAGATCGGGGCGCTTCCTTGTACCGTAACCAATTACCACAACCTCACTCAAATCGTTGGTTGAAGGTTTGAGTGCTACGTTAATAACGGTGGATGAGCCTATGTATATTTGCTGAGGATTATAGCTTATAAAACTAAAAACCAGCACATCTCCGGGTTTTGCATTAATAGAATAGTTACCATCTGCACCGGACAAGGTACCTGTTGGCGAGTCCTTTACTTTAACGGTTACACCGGGCATTGGCCGGGAGTCGTCTGCACTTGTAACTTTACCTGTAATTTTTATGGTTTGTGCATAACTTGTGAGGCTTAGCAATAGCAAAGCCAATAAGATCAATGCACCAGGTCTTAATCTTTTTCGTAAATTTTTTTCCATGTTAATTGGGGTTCATAATTGATTGATAATTGGATTTTTAATTAGATTATTGGTTAAACTCTGGCGTGGCTTTTCCATTCGTCATATTATCTTCTGAAGGTGATTGATCTGAAGGATCGTACTCAATACTATCTTTGACAGATAGTTAATCAGATAATTTGATGCGGTATTACCAGTTGTGGCTTCGGGCGGTCAGGCGACCTGCAATTGTCTGTGTCGTATTAAAAATTGACTCCTGATCTTTGTATAACCGCTTGGCGGACAAGTTATACAAGCGCTAATAGGTACGCGTTTTGACATAATGCTTAGTTTTGAAATTAGGTTTTCTATTAAAATTGGTTTTCGTGCCTGGTCATTTTGAGACGGCAAGCATGCGGTAGTTATTGAACTCTTACCGCTTTTATATAGGATGAAATTACATGGAGTACCGCAATCGATTGTTTATAAATAGGGGTACAAATGTTAATTTTGTTTAACTTATTAATTTTTAAGTACTTATGTTTTAAAAAATTAAATTTTTACTAATAAAGAAGCGCGAGAATACGGAAAGAAAGGTTTAATAAGGAATGGAAGCAAGTAAAATTAAAGATTAGCTCGGGTTGTTGTGTATTGTTAATAGGTATACATGTCGGAGAAGATGGTTAAAGTCGGATATGAATTTACTCTGGCTTCTAACCGACACATGAAGTGATTCAGATGTTTTGAGTGGATTTGAATTGAACCTAAAATTTGGAGTGGTCAAGCATTACTCACCATCTATTTAGGTATACAAAGTGATAATATCTCTAACAGAGAATTTGGAATAATTACTTTTTAAATAAGCTCTCCTGGAAGTTTATACCTTAGAGTTTTAATTATAATTGGACTTTAAGATTCAGCGGGAATACTTTCAACATTTAGAAAGCTTTTTACGGCTTATAGAACCAATAAAGCTTAGTAATAGCTTCTGTTTTTGTCTTTAGCAGGGTTGAATTGAACCAAAAATTTGGAATTATCCAGATATTTTTTATTGACCCCAAAAGTACGAATATCGAACACTTTTATTGAGGATTGTAAGAAAATTGTGGCGTTAAAAACTGACAATAACCACCATTAACACCTTCTAATGGCTGATTGACGTTGGGGACTTTTGAGCGGCCTCGGTTGGTCAGTGTCTCTTAGGATTTTCAGGAAACAACGAACGATTCATTGCCACGACTTCTTCATGCGCAGGCGGCATGGAAAAGTTCATAAATTTTCCGATAGCCTGGTCCCGCAAGTAGGCGGCGTTTTCTTTGTCACCGTCAGCAAGCGCTTGGTGGAGTTCCTCACCGGTCAGTTCTGTACAATAGGCCGGAGTACCTGGCTGATGCTTCCAGGAATCTGCAAGCGTACCAGCATCCACAGCGTCGAACCCTGCATCATTGATCAAGGTGGATACTATCTCTTTGGCCTGTTGGTCGTCGCCTGACACCGCCATCGCGATCCTGTCTTTGGCACCTTCAGGCTTGCCACCAGATTCAAGGCTATGCGCCAATAAATTGTTAAAAGCTTTGATCACCGGTCTACCCAGAGTTTCTGAAACCCATACACTTTCGACTTTCCCACTCTTCAAGTCTTCGATCTCGCCATCCCGGAACGGATAATAGTTCGATGTGTCGATCACGATCACGTTATTAGAAACTTTTGCAATAATATCTGATAATTCCGGGATAGCTATTGTGGGAATGGACACGATAAGCACCTCGACATCCACTATAATCTGGTCTTTAGTGGATAGCATAACGCCCAGTTCCCGCGCCCTTTCTTCCAATTTTTGCTGACCTCCTGAGCTGTAAACCTTTACCTCGTGACCGGTTGCAGCTAATTTCTTTGCGATGATGCCGCCGATTGCGCCGGTACCTATAATTCCTATTTTCATTACGCTTGGTTTTTAAATTCTCAATAAATTCTTTTGCAAAATTGGTGAATTTATACTTTCTTTTGTATAGTACTTTCCCAAAGGAAAGTGGAATAGTTTTAAATGATGTTTTATGGCAGCAAAAAAAGCACATTGTGATTGCATTGAAACGATAAAGCCCGTGAGGGATGCACTCGACGTAATCAATGGTAAATGGAAACTACCCATTATCATTTCGGTAGGTGTTGGAAACGATCGGTTCACCGATATACTGGAAAGTATCCCTGGTATTACACCCAAAGTTTTGGCAAAAGAATTGAAAGATCTGGAACAGCACCGTTTGGTCATCAGGTCCGTGATTGATGGTTATCCGGTGAAGATCACCTATCAATTGGCGCAATATGCTGATAGGCTGACGCCCATCATTTATTCCCTGAAAGACTGGGGTTTGAATCACCGTAAAAAGGTTATGGACCGGGAATAATGACGGGAATAATGATTGGCTTGGTCCATATCTGGATTTCGTATAAACGTTTCATTATTGCCTACTTTTGTATCAGAATAGCTGTATTAAATTAGCAGAACTTTGTCCTTATAAATTTAAAAAATAAGATAATGGCAAAAACAATTTTTATAACGGGCGCATCCCGCGGATTCGGCCGGATCTGGGCAGAAGCTTTTTTACAACGCGGCGATAACGTAGTTGCGGCTGTTCGTAACCCTGAAACATTAACCGAACTTACAAAGGAATTTTCTTCAAATCTATTGGTACTAAAACTTGATGTTACTGATAAAAAAGCAAGTTTTGAAGCAATTGAAACTGCAAAAACTCACTTTGGCCGCATCGATGTATTAATTAATAATGCCGGCTACGGACACATCGGAGCTGTAGAGGAGTTAAACGAGCAAGACGTCAGGGCGCAGTTTGAAACTAATTTACTGGGTTCATTATGGACCATACAGGCGGTTCTTCCAATCATGCGTCAGCAAAAATCTGGGCAGATTATTCAACTTTCAAGCGCTTTAGGTTTGAATACAGTACCATTAATGGGATTGTATAGTGCCTCTAAGTTCGCAGTTGAAGGTCTTGCTGAAACGCTGGCTGGCGAAGTGGGTGGTTTTGGCATTAAAGTAACCATACTTGAACCAGGCGGTTTCTCCACAGATTTCTTTGGTACCAATTCCCTTGCATCGAGTGAATCGATGTCGGCATACGATGACATAAGAAAAGATTTTTATGCTCTTGCTAATGAGCAAGATTCCGGTAACCCCGAAGCAACGGCCAAAGCGCTTCTTAGCCTCGTGGATTCGGAAAATCCGCCACTAAGGTTACTATTGGGTAAAACTGTTTACCCATGGGTGAAATATACCTACGAGGAACGCCTGAAAATATGGGAATCATGGCAGGATGTTTCTGTGGCAGCACATGGTTAAAGGAAATAACATTAGCAGGATCCGGGTTTGCCGGATCCTGTTTTATAAATTGCGAATAATATGAAGCATTTCAAAAAAATCAGCGACCTGCATGAAGTTCTTGGTATAACGCCGCCTGAGCACCCCCTTTTTAGTGTGGCATACGGTGAACGGGATAATTGCACCGGCATCAGCGAACTTGAATTTACTTCAGCTTTTTACATCATTGGATTCAAAAAGCTGAAATCGGGGCAAATGCTCTACGGAAAAACCAGGTACGACCATGACCTTGGCTCCATGTCATTTATCAAGCCACAGCAAAAGGTGATTTTCCAAAACATGGAATTACAGGAAAAGGGGTTTTTGATTATCATCCATGAGGACTTTTTGCCTGGAACGCCCCTCTACAATGAACTTAAAAAATACAGCTATTTTGATTATGAGGTGAATGAGGCACTGCACCTTTCGCCTGGAGAAGAAAATATTATCTGGAATCTGTATTTCAGTATAGAAAAGGAATATAATAATAATACAGATGAACATAGCAAAGCCATCATTATCAGTCATATTGATTCCATGCTAAAATATGCACAGCGTTTTTATAAAAGGCAGTTTATTCATCGGACAGAATTAACCGGATCGACAGTTACCAAATTCAATACATTACTCGCCGCTAATTTTGAAGAGCGGAAAACGAAAAATATGGGGCTGCCCACCGTGTCTTCCATGGCGGAAAAACTGTATATATCTCCTCGCTATTTAACCGATCTATTAAAGGAAGAAACAGGAAAGACGGCGTTAGAACTTATTCACCTTTTTTTGATTGGTGAAGCAAAAAATTTATTGACAGAAGGTGAACTGAATATATCGGAAATTTCGCATTTGCTTGGCTTTGAAAATACAACTTACTTTTCCCGCCTTTTTAAAAAAGAAGTAGGCACCGCTCCAAATAAATTCAAAGATCGCTTCTTAAATTAAGGAGGAAGAAATATTGCTACATAAATTACAGGTTAGTAAATTCGATAGACAATGATAACCTTCCAAAAGTACCCTAATTATAAAATCAACTGGGTCCTAAATCTAAACTTGATTGCAGAAAATACATCAATACTATAATATAAATAACTGTCAGATGTCGTAAAGGAAGCTATATCGAATGCTGAAAGGTATTAATATTGCTAATGACCTCAAATCCAGGGAAGATAAATTCAATGCAGAAATGCATGGACCGGATAATATCCGTGTCATCGCTACTGGCCTGGCTTCAGGTTTCGCTTGCCTTAAGTTGAAGCATTACCTGCAAATATTGCACTAACCGCAAAAAGGGCTGGTTGCTCTTGCTTTACCCCCTCAAAAATGCGAGTTGTCCCCTCACGACCTGCATAACAACCCATTAGCTTAGTATCAAATTATAAACACCTATCGGAAGCCTCGGGCTTCCTTTTACAATTACTTTGCTATAAAATGCCGTTACGAACCGTTCCTGTCTGACTATCAGAAGGATCGTTAAGCGGGCGCTGACAATGCATACCAACTAACTCAATTATAAACCAAAAACCAAATTTTATGAAAAAGAGCTTAATTCTACTTTGTTTGATTTATTCTTTATGCGGCTGCAAAAAGCAGGGGGCCGAGTTTTCTCCGCAATCGGAAACGCAAACTGCCGAAGCTAAGGCGGCGGCGCTGGGGACTTTAGCGGTAGGTGCTGCCTCTATTGCCGGGGTGAACTGGGCAGACGGACGGGACAACTTTCAGGATAGCTGGGTAATTCCCTCTGGACTGACGGCTTCGGACACTTACAGTACGGTTCAGGCCAAGGCTAACGGCATACTTACCGGGTTCAAGAACAACATTTCGGGTGTAAATACCGTCAGGCTGCCCATCAACCCGTCAAGCGTTTCGTCAACGTGGTGGAGCGCCTACACCGGAGCCATCGACAAGGCCTTAAGCAACGGCTTCAAGGTGATTTTGGGTTGCTGGGACAGCTCATCGAACAACGATGGCAAAATTGACGACCTTACTGCTTTCTGGGCAATGTGGCAAACCGTTGTAACCAAGTACGGCAATAACAGCAATGTTTATTTCGAAGTATTTAATGAGCCATACGGGTACAGCTTGACAGACCTGACCTCGATTTATGCGCAATGGCTCTCCAAGTACTCCAGTGTACCTAAAGGCCGCATCCTGTTAAGCGGCACCGGGTATTCTGAAAATGTGACCGGGGTAGGTGCCGACAGCCGGTTTACCTCTTGCCTGCTATCCCTGCACAATTATGCATATTGGGCTACCCGTTCCGAGTCGGCATGGGAAACTGACTGGAAAAGCAGGTACGGAAGCTACGGCTCGCGGACTGTGGTCACGGAATTCGGCGCTACCATGAGCAGTGGCAAAGACTACCAAAACGGGTCGCAATCCGATAATGAAATTGCCTACATCGTAGCCAGCAGCAACGTATTCAGGAACAATTCGATTGCAAGCGTTTACTGGCCGGGCCTTAGGGACGGTGACAGTTACAGCCTCCAAACGAGGGGTGGAAGCGGCAATAATATCACCCTTTCAACGGTTAACGCCTCGGGAGTTTTCCGGCTTCGGTATGGCTGGGGGCTTAATTAGTAGTTGAAAAAATCGAATTGCCACTCTGCGAGTATCTTACGAAATTAGCTTGCATGTCAATTAATTAGCCAGGGAGTCGTCATACAAGTAACTCTCTGGCTTCTTTGCGGATTACCTAAAGCGAGCATACTTTCAATCGTTGAAAATACGGGAATTATGATATTTTCTTGTTGCAAATGTATAAATAAATTTTACTAAGACATTGAAAATTAGACACTTATGACGTTTTGGTATAGTAAAGTATTGATTTTTTTGGCGGTTCAAAGAAGATCTATAATAAATAAAACGCTAACGATCAATGTGTTAGCGCTTTATTATACTTCCGTACCCAGCGCCGGAGTCGAACCGGCACGGTTTCCCACAGGTGTTTGAGACCAGCGCGTCTACCAATTCCGCCAGCTGGGCATACTCAGATTGTAAGTGGTATTTCTTACAAGCGGGCTGCAAATGTATCTAAACTCTCTTTAATTCGCAACAGATATTTTTGTCTATAGTAAATTTCTGCTATTTCATTCCGTCTGCTTTCCTGGGCTGTATGGTCTAAATGTTCATAATCAACGGTAAGCTTAGTTAGTTTGTCTTTAATATCTCCCTCAATAGCAAGTACTTCTGTAGTAACAGCAGCCAGTTGTTCAGCATCATTAACTTCCATCAGGCGTTCATTAATATCCATCATTTCCATTAAAAAATCTGCTGGAAGTTGTGGTTTTGCTCCCTCAGAAACCAGATTATGCAGCTTTAAAATGTATTCCATACGGCGTGTCGGGTCCGAAAGCACCTGATAAGCCTTGTTATTTAGGGTTGATAATTCCAGTATTTCCTGCTGTTTGGCCTCATCTTCGCCTGCATAAAAATCCGGATGATATTGCTTACTCAACGCATAGAATTTCTTTTTTAGAAAAGCCGTGTCAACATCAAAAGATTCAGCGATACCGTAAAATTCAAAATAATTCATAGCACGAATTTCAAGAATAAAAACAAGTTAGCACGAATTTTACGAATAAAAATTAATTGACATGAATTGATATAATAGTAATATTATTCAGTTGGTGTAGTATCATCCCGTTTGAGAAATTCGTGTTTATTCGTGAAATTCGTGTCCATCTGTGAAATTCGCACCTGATATTTCCTATTCGTTGTAATTGGTGCTTATCATTATCTTTGCCTCTTATACCATAAATACCACATCATGTTGTTTGAACAAATGCGGCAAAAGCCGTTCTTTATATTAGGACCCTGTGTAATGGAAAACCAGGAGCTGTTATACCAGGTAGCCGAGAAAGTGGCTGAGGCTGGTGAGCGTTATCAAGTTCCGGTAATATTTAAATCATCGTTTGATAAAGCTAACCGTACGTCTATTCATTCCTATCGCGGCCCGGGCATTGAAAAAGGCATGGAAATGCTGCAAAATGTGAAAGATCGTTTTGGCCTACCGGTAACTACCGATATTCATGAACCAAGCCAGGCTGCTATTGCCGCCCAGGTGGTTGACATATTACAGATCCCGGCTTTTTTATGCCGCCAAACTGATCTGCTGGTTGCCGCTGCCCAAACTGGTAAAATAGTAAACGTAAAAAAAGCGCAGTTTTTGTCGGGGCAGGATATGTTTTACCCGGCACAAAAGGTAATAGAAGCAGGAAATGATCAGGTGATATTAACCGAACGTGGTAATATGTACGGATATAATAATCTGGCTGTCGATTTTAGGAATATTTATGATATGAAGGCTTTTGGACACCCGGTTTGTATGGATTGCACCCATTCGGTACAACGTCCGGGTGGGGCAGGGGGTAAAACCGGCGGTGATCGTACTTTTGTACCAATGATGGCACTGGCAGCCAAGGCTTTTGGTGCAGATGGCTATTTTATGGAGATCCATCCCGATCCGGATAATGCATTAAGCGATGGCCCTAACATGGTTAAGCTTCATGACCTGGATAAGGTATTGGCGCCGTTATTGTCCTGATGAGCCAATTTTTGTCTGAACCTGAATTTATTGAATTAAAGAATTAACAGAATCCAGTTCAATAATTAATAAGTAAATTTTGATTCAGGCAAACCTAATAAAATATCTATGAGCATGTTTTCACACACAGAAGAATGCGTAAATCACTAATTCACTAACTCAATAATTCGATAATTAATTGCGGATGAAAGATATTGCCAAAAGGGTTTTTGATGTTGAAATTGAGTCGTTACAACATGTAGCTGGCTTAATTGATGAGGAATTTACCAAAGTAGTTAATGTGATACTAAATACTACAGGTAAACTCATTGTGATCGGGATAGGAAAATCTGGGCTCATTGGTAAAAAAATAGCCGCCACGCTGGCCAGCACAGGTACACCCAGCTTTTTTCTGCACCCGGGCGAAGCTTTTCATGGCGACCTGGGCATGGTAAGTTCTAATGATATTGTGATGCTGATATCCTATTCGGGAGAAACGGATGAGGTGCTCAGGATCATTCCGTTTTTAACCTGGAACAAAAACCTTGTTATTGGAGTTACCGGTAACCCAAATTCAACCGTAGCTAAAAATAGTCATCACCATTTGAATATCAAGATTTCAAGAGAAGCATGTCCGTTGGAACTGGCGCCTACTTCATCAACAACGGCAGCATTGGTTATGGGCGACGCCCTGGCCATAGCCCTCATGGAGTCGCGAGGTTTTCAGCAACATGATTTTGCCCGTTTCCATCCCGGCGGAAGCCTGGGGCGTAAATTGCTTGTTAAGGTGAAAGACCTGATGCGTACGGATAGGCTGCCTTTTATAAATGAAAATGCTCCCTTTATGGAGTTGTTACTCAACATGTCTGCAGGAAGATTAGGACTGGTTATGGTAGGTGATGCTACCTATATTAAAGGAATAGTTACCGATGGTGACCTGCGAAGAGCATTATTACAACACCCCGATACTTCAACATTAACCGTAGCCGAAATTATGACTCCTAATCCCATTATTATTGATGAAGATGAATTTGTGAGCCAGGCCGAGCAATTAATGATCGAAAAAAAGATCACTACACTGCTGGTTGGTTCTGCCTCAGACAGAACTATTAAGGGTGTTTACCAGATCTATAATCAATAAAGAGGGTTAAGCATCATAAAAAATAAGTCTATATTTACGGTCTACAGCTATAAAAAATGATTGATCAATCATCAAATCAAGTCTCCAAAACATTTGTACCACCTGCCAGTACTCATATCGCTATTATCGGATTAGGGTATGTTGGTTTACCTTTAGCCGTAGAGTTTGCCAAAAAATATCCTGTAAAAGGGTTTGATATTAAGCAAAGCCGCGTCGATGAATTGAATAACGCCTTTGATCGTACGCTGGAGACAGATTCGGTTGCGTTATCATCAGTATTAACAACAAACGTAACGGCCGATAAAGGGCTCTTGTTTACATCTTCTGTTCATGACATTGCTCTATGCAACGTTTATATTGTCGCCGTACCTACTCCAACTGATCAGTATAACCGTCCGGATTTGAGCTTACTGATTAAAGCCAGCAAAAGTGTAGGAAGTGTACTTAAAGCGGGTGATATAGTGATATACGAATCGACCGTATTTCCAGGTGCAACAGAAGATGTTTGTGTACCGGTATTGGAGCAAACCTCCGGATTGAAGTTTAATAACGATTTTTTTGCAGGATATTCACCGGAACGTATAAACCCCGGCGACAAAGTACATACGCTTACCAATATTTTAAAAGTAACCTCGGGCTCAACAACCGAGGCTGCGGATTTTATTGACGGGCTTTACCGTTCCATTATAACAGCAGGAACGCACAAAGCCCCTAATATAAAAGTGGCCGAAGCATGTAAGGTCATTGAGAATTCACAGCGGGATATCAATATTGCCTTTGTAAATGAACTGTCCAAGATATTCAACATGATGAATATCGATACTCATGCTGTTTTAGAGGCCGCAGGTACCAAATGGAATTTTCTGAATTTTAAGCCAGGATTGGTTGGCGGGCATTGTACTGGTGTAGATCCTTATTACCTGGCGCAAAAGGCTCAGGAGGTAGGTTATCACCCGGAGATTATATTAGCCGGACGCCGACTTAATGACGGTATGGGCACTTATGTGGCTCTGGAGGTAATAAAACTGATGATAAAAAACGATATATCAGTTAAACATTCAAATATATTAGTGTTAGGATTTACTTTTAAAGAAAATTGCCCTGACGTTCGCAATACCCGGGTTATTGATATTGTGAAAGTTTTGAACGGCTTTGAAGCCAGTTGCGAAATATATGATCCCTGGGCCGACTCGATTGAAGTTAAGCAAGAGTACGGTGTAGATACTGTAAAGGATATTTATAAATTACGGGGGAATTATGATGCCATCGTTATTGCTGTTGGCCATCGGGAGTTTCTTAAATTAAATTACACTGAGTTAAAGAAAAACGATTTATCAGTTATATATGACATAAAAGGGATTTTAGAAAAAGATCTTGTAAACGGGCGGCTCTAATTCTTGTTAACAATATAAAAAAATGCTGTTTATGTATTGCAGTGTCTCTTATTTTTTAGTTAATTGCTTTATATTTGGTTTTGTATGGGTTTTCTTAATTTACAATTTTGCGGGCAGCATTTTACAGCTTTACAATCCGTTTAACATTCAACATTCAGGTTGCTTTATAAATAAATTATGCTAATTTTAGCGTGTGTTTTCTACTATATAAGCTCTAATAAATGATTCACAGATACGCTACTTTTATTAAAGCAGTGAACCTTACCATTGATTATATTATACTTAATATAAGCATGGTGCTTTCTTACTTCATCGAAGATAGATCATATATTTTTTGGATAAGTAACAGAAAATATTTGCCTATTGTACTGGTGTTTAATTTAATTTGGTTACTTTCTGCTAATATCACAGGTTTATATGAACATGTTTTAAACAAAGATTCAATAAAAACCTATCGCGGAGTAATTAAAACCTACCTCTTATTTGTAAGCTTTATTTGCTTCACCATCATTATACTGATAGGGACGAAGGCTTATTTTATAACCCGCGAATATCTGTTTTATTCGCTGGCATTATTTGGCTTTTTGTTAGGGTTATGGAAACTGGTATTTCTTACCATACGTAAAAGCGATCGCGCTTCATTAATTGATACAAGGGCCGTAATTATTATTGGCGGGGGCAGGATAGGGTCTGATCTGTATAGCTTTTTCAAACAAAACCCCGAACGTGGTTATAACCTGGTTGGCTTTTTTGATGACACTACGGAGCATATGATGGATAGGCGCCTCTATTTAGGCGGAACCGAGGATTGTATTAACTGGGTGCTCAATAATAAGGTTGACGAGATATTTTGCACACTCCCTAATTCAGAGGCTCAAACGATAGAAAAGTTAATGCTCGACGCGGATAAAAACCTCATCCGGTTTAAATTCATACCCGAGTATTATGATTACGCCAAGAAACCAACCTTTATACAAAGCTTTGGGCATATCCCGGTCATATCAGTAAGACCCGAACCTTTAGAGAATATGCTAAACCGGTCAATTAAGCGATTATTTGACGTGGCATTTTCCCTGTTCATCATTTTATTCGTCTTTAGCTGGTTGTTTCCAATACTGGCCCTTTTGATCAAGTTGGAATCAAAAGGTCCTATATTTTTTGTGCAGGAGCGTTCAGGTCGTGATAACAAGCCGTTTAAGTGTTACAAGTTTCGAAGTATGCGGGTAAATAATGATTCTGATAAGAAACAGGCTACCCGGGGTGACTCGCGCATTACCAAAACCGGTGCATTTATTCGTAAAACAAGCATTGATGAATTACCGCAATTCTTTAACGTGCTTTTAGGTAATATGTCTGTAGTGGGGCCAAGGCCGCATATGATCAGCCATACGCAACAATACTCACAACTGATTGACACCTTTATGGTTAGGCACTTTCTTAAACCCGGTATTACAGGCTGGGCTCAGATCAAGGGCTTAAGAGGCGAAACCCAAACTACCCAGGCCATGCTTGAGCGTGTTGAGGCTGATGTTTGGTACCTGGAAAACTGGTCGTTCCTGTTAGATATGAAGATTATCTTCCTGACTGTGTGGAACGTGGTAAAAGGCGAGAAAAACGCGTTTTAACATGGCGGTTTTTCACGATCAGCTCAATCGTGTGGTCAGTTTGCCGGCAGTTCCTAAAAGGATCATATCTATAGTGCCGTCACAGACAGAATTGCTGTTTTATTTAGGGCTTGATACCGAGGTTATTGGCATCACCAAGTTTTGCATTCATCCGGAGGATAAATTTAAAACTAAGGCCAAAGTAGGGGGCACCAAACAATTAAATATTGAACAGATAAGGACATTAAAGCCCGACCTGATCATCGCTAATAAAGAAGAAAACGAACGCAGCCAGGTTGAAGAGTTGATGAGCATTTGTCCGGTTTGGATAAGTGATATTCATGGTCTTGACAGCGCTTTGGATATGATCAGAGCCGTAGGCTCACTCGTAAACCGCGAAACAGAAGCCATTACTTTATGTGATGATATTATTACCCGCTTTACTCATCTGACATTACCCGCCATCAATCAAAAAGTAGCTTATTTTATCTGGCGTAAACCTTACATGCTTGCCGGCACAGGAACTTTTATTGACAGTATGCTTCAACAATGCGGATTGAAAAACGCTATCGATAAAGACCGTTATCCGGAGTTAACCTCACAAGAGGTAGTAACAATTAACCCTGATGTGATCTTTTTATCGTCAGAGCCGTATCCCTTTAAGCAAAAACATATTGATGAATTTAAGCTGATGCTGCCTAAGGCAAAAGTTATGCTGGTTGATGGTGAAATGTTTTCGTGGTATGGCAGCCGCTTATTATATGCACCTGGTTATTTTAGCAGTATAGTAAAAGCCTTAACATTAAATTAATGGCAACGAAATGAGGGGCATAGCTAAAAAACAAAAAAATTGTTTTAGAATTTAGCATTAAACACTATCTTTGCGACCTGTTAAAAATCCTAATGCGGAAGTGGCGTAATTGGTAGCCGCACCAGACTTAGGATCTGGCGCTTCACGGCGTGGGGGTTCGAGTCCCTTCTTCCGCACAACAGTTAAGAACCCGGTCAAATTTGGCTGGGTTTTTTTGTTTAAGGGCTGCAGTGATAATATCGACCCAAGGCAAAATATTTAATCTTGACGGCCGAGTTTTAATTTTTAGGTGATTCGCAAAGTTAATCTATCTTTGAGGCTTAAATTTTCTAATTATATTTTCATGGCAAAAGCATCCGAAATTAAAGTAGGTAATATACTACGCTTCAACGGCGAACTGGTAACCGTAACAGAAGTGTTGCATCGTACACCAGGCAAAGGCGGAGCATTCTATCTTGATAAGTTTCGTAACATAAAAACAGGAAAAATTGTTGAAGCCCGTTTAGCTACCGACGAACAAGTTGAAATTTGCCGTGTTGAAACAAACGATTTTCAATACCTGTATGAAGATGGCGACGCCATGGTGATCATGGATAACACCACTTTTGAACAGCATAATATCCCGAAATCGCTTTTCGGCCCAGCAGTGAAATTCCTGAAAGAAGGAATGAGTGTGATCGTTTCGTTTGAAAGCGAAGAACCGATCATGGCGGTAGCCCCCAACTTTGTTGACCTTGAAATTACCTACGCCGAACCTGCCGTTAAAGGTGATACTTCATCAGGTGCGCTGAAAACAGCCACTACAGAAAATGGAGTAGAAATTAAAGTACCTCTCTTTGTTAATCAGGGCGATAGAATAAAAGTGGATACCCGCACCGGCGAATACGTTGAACGGGCTAAATAGATAAGACAAAAAAGCCGGTCGGTAAGGCCGGTTTTTTTGTTTGCAATGGTGTGGTGATAACACCGACCATAGGCAAAAAACATAAAAAGCTCCTTAATTACTTAAGGAGCTTTTTATGTTCAGTGGGGTTGAAGGGAAGAGACACCTGTAATCGCATAGGTAATATCTTCTCTTTGCCGCTTTACAGTCGAGCAAAAAAATCATTAACTTTAAACAAATCTTGCAGTTTATGAATAAAGCATTTTATCTGTGCGTTGCGTTAGTCGTTTTGAGTGCATGGAATTATCGGAATGATCACAAGAAAAGTTTTGTTGATGTAGCCGGAATTGACTCCCTGACAAAACCAGGCGACAATTTCTTTCGTTATGTTAACGGGCGCTGGTATGACACCGTCAAAATTGCCGGCGATCAAGCAGGCGTAGGTTCATATAGTTTCATGAACATCCCCCAAAAGCAACTGTTGCAAAACATCCTGGACAGTGTTTCGAAAACCAAGAATAATATGGGAAGCGTTGAACAGAAGGTAGGTGATTTTTACGCTTCAGGCATGGACATGGCTACCATTAACCAACGTGGATACCAACCCATTAAGCTAATACTTGCGCGTATTAACGCCATTAATGACATACCATCGCTGACCAAATTCGTAGCAGCGGAACTAAAAAACGGGAACAGCTCGGTTATTAGCTTTGGTATTTATCCCGACAACAAAAACAGCAGCATCAACATTGCCCATGTTTCTCAAACTGGTATTGGTTTACCAGAAAGGGATTATTATTTTAAAACAGATTCATCTACGCTACTTATTCAGCAAGCCTATAAAAAATACATCCGCACCTTATTTCAATTAACCGGTAGTGATGTTGCCAAAGCTACTAAGGATGCAGATGTTACTTACAGCATCGAAAAACAAAATGCTGCATCGCATAAAACAAATATTGAACTAAGAGATGTAAACGCAAATTATCATAAAGTAGCAGTTGCATCCATCAGCAAAACACAAGCTAATATAGGTTGGGAAACATTGCTTGCCGGCTTAGGCGCAACAACCGACTCTATTGATATGGCCCAACCTGCTTATTACGATAAGTTAAATGAACAATTGAAATCAATATCCATAAATGACTGGAAAATCTATTTAAAAGCAAGTACACTCCAAAACTACGCCGAAACGCTTAGTAAACCATTTGTGGATGCCTCATTTGAGTTTAATAAAGTATTATCGGGACAAGCCAAACAAAAATCCCGCAGGCAGATCATGACCGAAAACGTTGACAATTATTTAGGGCAAGCCTTAGGACAATTATATGTAAAACGATATTTTAATGAGGACGCAAAAAAGCGTGTGCTTGCATTAGTAAACAATTTGCAAAAATCTTTCGAAAACAGGATCAATCATCTTGATTGGATGGGTGACAGTACCAAACAAAAAGCAAAAGAAAAACTATATGCTATTACCAAAAAATTAGGTTACCCTGATAAATGGCGGAATTACGATAAGGTGCAGATTAATAGAACCAAATACTTTGAAAATATCCTTTCGCTTAACCAAAACAGTTATAATTTTGAATTGGCAAAATTGAACAAGCCGGTTGATAAAACAGAATGGGGTACAACACCGTCTACGGTTACAGCTTACTATAATCCATCTTTTAATGAAGTTGTTTTCCCCGCCGGTATTTTGCAATTCCCTTATTTTGATTTTTCGGCAGACGATGCCATCAATTATGGCGGCATAGGGATGGTGATTGGACATGAGATGACGCATGCCTTTGATGACCAGGGCGCACAGTTTGATAAGGACGGTAACGTAAAAAACTGGTGGACAAAGGAAGATTATCAAAAGTTTAGGGCGAAAACAAAACAGTTAGTTGATTTATACAGCTCATTTACCGTTTTAGATACTGTTCATATAAAAGGGGGCCTTACCTTGGGTGAAAACACTGCTGATAATGGTGGCATTGCTATTGCCTATGATGCATTTAAGATGACGGAACAGGGAAAAGGCTCTGTAAAAATTGATGGTTTTACTCCCGATCAGCGCTTTTTCCTGTCTATTGCAAGGATATGGAGGGTGAAAACAAGAGATGCATTTCTTCGCACCTACGTGAACACTAATCCGCACTCACCGGCTATGTGGCGTGTAAATGGCCCTTTAATGAATTTTGCCCCTTTTTATCAGGCATTTAATATACAGCCTGGTGATAAAAATTACAAACCAGAAAACCAAAGAGTAAAGATTTGGTAGTTAGCACAACCCATTCTGCACTCTAATCCGATAAAACATGCAAAGGCGTCAACAGATCCAACAGATCTTCTCTGGATAGGGATTTGAGGATGTTGGTATCTGTTTTAACCAAATTATGTACAAGATTTTTTTTGTTTTCCTGTATCTGCATGATCTTTTCTTCTACCGTACCAGGGCAAATGAGCCGGATGGCTACCACTCTTTTGTTTTGTCCTATGCGGTGGGCACGGTCAATAGCCTGGTTTTCGACGGCTGGGTTCCACCAGGGATCGATCAGGTAAATGTAATCGGCTTCCGTAAGGTTAAGCCCTGTACCGCCGGCTTTCAGACTGATGAGGAATACCCGGCAGCTGTGATCTTTTTGAAAAGATTGTACTACAGCTTCGCGGTTGCGGGTTTTGCCGGTTAACTGCACGAAGGAGATCTTCCGGCTGAGGAGTTCTTTGCTGATCAGGTCGAGCATACCGGTGAACTGCGAAAATACCAGTATTTTATGTTCCGGAGATTTACTTTCTATCTGCTCGATCAAGGTATCGATCTTGGCCGACTCTTTACCCGGCAGGCGGTCGCCGCTCAATAAAACAGGCGAATCACAGATCTGGCGGAGTTTGGTAAGCCCTTTTAATACGTTCATCGGGCTTTTTTTCAGTTCTTCGTTGTTAATAGCCGAAATATACTCCCTGAACTCCTTTTCATAAGCGTCATAGATCCGTTTTTGTTCGGCACCCATTTCACAGTGCAGTACCATTTCTGTTTTCTCCGGCAGATCGCCTGCTACCTGTTCCTTGGTTCTTCTCAGGATAAAGGGTTTTATCTTTTTCTGTAATTCGGCAGCGCGGATATTGCTCTTGAACTGATCGATAGGCGTGGAGTAGATATCCTTAAAATACTGCTTGCCACCCAGCAATCCAGGACAGGCAAAAGATAACTGACCGTACAGATCAAAGGTGTTGTTTTCGATGGGGGTACCGGTCACTACAATTTTGTTGCGTGATTTTAATAAACGTGCAGCCTTATACCTTTGGGATGATGGATTCTTGATGTTTTGCGATTCATCAAGAAAGATATAATTGAAGTGATAGTCCTTCAGGAAACGAACGTCGGAAAGCATATTGCCGTAGCTTGTTAGGATCACTTCGTACTGGTCAAAATTATGGATCTCTTTTATCCGGTCGGCCCCATAAAGGGTATGTAAACGAATGGAGGGCGCGAATTTCTGTATTTCCTGCTGCCAGTTAAAGATCAAAGAAGTAGGTACAACGATGAGATTGGTGTTCTGACTAACTTTTTTACGCTGCGACAGGATAAAGGAAATCACCTGGATTGATTTTCCCAGCCCCATATCGTCCGCCAGGCAACCGCCAAAATTAAAATCATCCAGGAAATTGAGCCAATTTAATCCCTGTTGCTGGTAAGGACGAAGGGTACCCTGCAATTCAGTCGGCACATCAACGGGTGCGATGGTCTCAAAATTAGCAAACTTTTCGCGGTAGCTTCTTAGATCCTGTTTAACCTCTTCTGCTAATACTTGTGCCTCATAGATAGTTTCTATTGATGAAAAGTTTATTTTAGGTGTATGTAAGGTGTCATCGTCAACAACTTCGCCTGCATTAAAATAACTTTCAAATTTGGCTATCCATTCGGCTGGGAGGATGCCCAGCGTGCCATCATCAAGCTGTACAAATTTGCTTTTGTTGCGTATGGCCTTATGCAAAGCTTTTAAGCTCGCTTTCTTCTGCCCAAACTTAGCCTCTATAATGGTATTAAACCAGTTGATGCCACTCAATACCTTAATATCGATACTGATCTTGTGGGGATTGAGCCGGTTGCCTTCTATTTCGTTAAACCCCAGTATGGTGATCCGCTGTTTGCGCCATTGCTCAAAAACATCCAAGAACCAATCCTCATTCAGGAAATGTTTTTTATGCAGGTAAAAATAGTACAGGTCACCATCGGCCTGCTCCTCAAAATAAGGATGCTGCCTGATCAGGCTTGCAATAAATGCTGCTTCCGCTGACTCGTTGCGCTGTACCAGAAGTTCTTTCCCTTTGGTATTAATGGCATAAATATTTTTTTTGGTACGAATTTGTATTTCAGCTTCACCATATCGCATCACCGGGATGAGCATTACATGGCTCCCAAAATCCGATAAATAGATAATCTTTTCCGGATCCTGGTTAAAGCCCATCTGCTCCAACTGCTTAGGTGTGGCGGCCTGGATGTGCTGATATTTTACATCAATCGTATCCTCCAGTTTGCCGAGCCACTGGCTTTTGATCAAAGGGTATTTGGATTGATGAACCAGGAGGTTGCCGGGCCTTTGCTTCAGGAAACTCATCACATTTAAAGCCTGCAGATTATCGGCCAGGTATAAAGTGTCACCGTTCAGCAGAAAATAGCTGAACATAATGCGCTGATCTTTCAGGGTGTGGCGTTCGCCATTTATATTGATATCAAGTGACAATTCAAAAAAAGGCCCATCAGGTTTTACACGTAATTGCACCCCCTGCGGGAGTTGAGCTACGTTAACAGGTATCAGGGACGAAGCGCTTACCTTTTCGCCCTTTTCTGTATCCTGGTAATAAAAAGGATAACCCATGGGGTTTTTGACGATAGCCCGCAAAGCCGCCAGATCTGTTTCGCTTTTTTTGCCGGTAAGGTTATTTTGGAACTTGCTGATGCCGGTATAGAACTTCAATTCCTCGTGATCGGTAGTTTTCCATACCAGATCCATTGGTTCCATTCTGCTCAACGGGTTTTTGAGTTTTCCTTCTTTCGTCAGCGCCGAGGCAAAAAGCTCAACATGCAGATATTTATAGTATTTGTGTTCACGAATGACCACAAAGTACGTTTGTTCATTATTGGTTGGAGAGGAAACAGGTGCCTGTTCCGGCCCCGAAGATATCATCGTACGCAAGGTGTTCAGGCTTTCTTTGGTTACCGGAAAAAGATCGGGGGAGTGCGGGTTGATCACCAATTTATTAAAGAGCAGCTCGATCCGGAAAAACTGGTCAGGGTCGGGCTCATTTTCCAAACCATAGGGTATGGCGGCATTTTTTAGTTTTTGATGGCGCAGGCGCGTATTAAAAAAAACCGCAAGCTCTTCCTTTCGCAGAATGGTTTGTAATACCAGCGCTTCATGTTCGCATAGCTTACCCGGCTCGCTTGTACAAGCACAGGTGAGCAGCAATTGTTCGGCATCCTGTGATACCGTTACGGTAGGGAAGGCGGCATTTTGGGGTTGATGAAATAGACCTTCGTTAACAGTTAGACTGATGGGTGCAAGATATTGACCGGCATCTTCTTCGGTATAGAAACCGGCCGGGTTATGTTGCGCAATATCCCTGCTGGTCATCGATTCCAGGTTGGTGCCCCTGAAAATAAAATGATGATCCCCGTCCTGTGTTTCTGTATCGCTCAATGTTTTGCTCCTGGATAAAATTAGGAGAGCGAATTTAGGATAAAAAATAGATGTGCAGATGTGCGGATATGCAGATGTGCAAAGGAAAGTGACAAAACATATTTCGGTAAACATCGCTTTGACAATCAACTCACCCGGTCATTGCTTCGCTTGACCACCCTCTCTACCGCAAGCGGTAAAGAGGGGCTGGGAAAGGTTGTTGCCCTCCGGATGTGTGGATTTTATTCGTAGCGCAGGAAACATTGAGCAGGTTTGCATGTCAACCCATTATATAATGATAGTTAAAATTTAAGTTATTGATAGTCAATTATAATTCCAATATTAATCCTGAAAAGTGTAAACCATGTAAACTCACTTTATAACAAAATATCTCGCCTGTTCAGGGATTATGCCTAAGCCCATTTTTTACACTATATTTTTCGTTCTTTAAATAAGATCCTGTCCATTGCAGTGCTATTTTGCTTCTTTGGCCCGTTTGGCAAATGAAAATCAGTTTTTTGTCGGCTGGTATAATGCTTGCGGATTCCCGCAATTCGTAAAGCGGAATATTTACACCACCTATATTGTAATCGTCAAATTCATAAGTTTCGCGTACATCAATAAGATAGATCTCATCCGGGTTTTCTGCCAGCCAATTGGTTAGGGTTTCCATACTGATCTCGCGATCATGAGCTGACGCCTGATTAGCAGTTACAGATGTTGCAATTGCCTGTTTTTGCCTGGCTATTTTATAAACATTCATGCTGTTCTCCAACGCGTTCATGTTGAATAGTTTACCAGAGAGTGTTTCGCCTATGCCGCAAATGATCTTGATAGCCTCATTGGCCATGTAAGTACCGATGATGCCCGGAAGCACACCGATAACACCTATTTCGTCACAATTGGGCACTTCGTTTTCGGGGGGAGGCTCTGGAAACAGATCACGGTAGTTTGGCCCTTCCTGGTAATTAAACACAGATACCTGTCCTTCGAATTTAAAAATGGAACCAAATACCAGTGGCTTGTTTAGGGCCACGCAGGTATCATTCACCAGGTAACGTGTGGTGAAATTATCGGAACCATCGATGACCAGATCATACTTGCTGATGAGCATCCCCGCATTGTCTGCATTTATTCTCTCGCTATAAGCAGTTAGGTCCACGAAAGGATTTAATAACTCCAACTTTTGTTTGGCTGTTTCGGCTTTGGGTTTGCCTATATCGGTTATGGAATACAAGATCTGCCGGTGCAGGTTGCTGATATCTACTGTGTCGTCGTCAACAATGCCCACATGGCCAACCCCGGCAACCACCAGGTATTGTAAAACCGGGCAACCTAAGCCGCCCGCACCTATCATCAATACCCTGGCGGCTTTTAGTTTTTCCTGTCCGGTCAGCCCTAATTCGGGCAATATGATCTGGCGGTTATAGAGTTTCAGTTCTTCGCGTTCCAGCATTCTTTTGAGTTTTGAACCCTCTCCTTCAGGAGAGGGCAGGGTGAGGCTATGTTAAACAATTATCCCAATCCTTCCATACCGGTTCATAGCCTTGCTGCGTGATCACTTTGGCGATTTCGGCCGGACTCCGTTCATCTGAGATCTCAAACTGCTCCAATGATTCTGGCTCAACAGCGTAGCCCCCCGGATTGGTTTTTGAACCCGCGCTGATGGAGGTGATGCCAAGCTTAATGATATTGTTTCTGAAATGGGGCGATTCGCGGGTAGAGATCGATAATTCTACTTCTTCATTAAACAAACGGTAAGCACAGATCAACTGAACCAACTCGCGGTCGTTCATTTCTATCTTAGGTTCCAATCCACCGCTAAAGGGGCGTAGCCGGGGGAACGACAGGCTGTATTTGGTCTGCCAGTATCTCTTTTCAAGGTAATTTAAGTGCAAGGCGGTGAAAAAGCAGTCAGTCCGCCAGTCCTCCAAACCGATCAATACCCCCAGACCCATCTTATGGATGCCTGCCTGTCCGAGCCGGTCTGGCGTTTCCAGACGATATTTGAAATTTGATTTTTTTCCTTTGGGGTGATGTTTTTTATAATCTTCCCGGTGATAAGTTTCCTGGTAAACCAGTACGGTGTTTAAGCCGTAGGGTGTCAATTGCTTATAATCTTCCAGATCCATAGGCTGTACCTCCATAGAGATATGTGCAAAATGCGGACGGATAAGCTCAAGCACTTTTTTAAAATATTCCACATGCACTGTCACATTATCTTCGCCGGTTACTAAAAGCACATGTTCATAACCCATCTCCTTGATCACCGCCACTTCCTGCATAATTTCCATGGGCGACAGTGTTTTTCGCTTTACCTTATTGTCATAACTAAAGCCGCAATAGGTGCAAATATTGCTGCATTCGTTAGACAGGTAGAGTGGCACATACATCTGGATCACTTTACCAAAACGTTTAAGGGTAAGCTGCTGACTAAGCTGCGCCATTTGCTCCAAATAGGGGGCAGCCGCGGGCGACACCAGCGCTTTAAAATCCTCCAGCGTACGTTTGGTGGCCGACAGTGCTTTTTCTACATCCTTGCCGGTTTTGGCGTAGATGCTGGCTTTTACCTCGTTCCAGTTATAGGTTTCAAAAATATCGTTAAAGCTATACATCTAAAAAAGAGGTTAGGGGACTGCTTGCAACCGCATGTGAAACAGGGGAGGCCAGTTTAGCTTCAAAAGCCATTCGTCCGGCTTCCACAGCAATTTTAAAGGCAGCGGCCATACGCACAGGATCACCAGAAACTGCTATGGCAGTGTTCACCAATACAGCGTCGGCGCCAATTTCAAGTGCCCAGGCAGCATCAGATGGCGAACCTATTCCGGCATCAACAATAACCGGCACATTGCTTTGCGCTATAATGATCTCTAAAAAATCAATGGTTTTTAAACCTTTATTGCTGCCAATGGGTGAGCCCAGGGGCATTACAGCCGCAGTACCAGCATCTTCCAAACGTTTGCACAAAACAGGATCGGCGTGGATATAGGGCAGCACCACAAAGCCTATTTTGGCCAGTTCTTCGGTAGCTTTGAGGGTTTCGATAGGGTCGGGCATCAGGTATTTGGGATCGGGATGGATCTCCAGTTTTATCCAGTTGGTTTCCAGAGCCTCGCGGGCCAGCTGTGCCGCGAAAATAGCTTCCTTGGCATTGCGTACGCCCGAAGTATTGGGCAGCAGGTTGATATGCGGGTATTTTAAACGGATCAGCAGATCGTCCTGCTCATTGTTTTTTACATCAACGCGTTTCAGAGCCACGGTAACCAGCTCAGAACCCGAAGCTACCAACGCCTCTTCCATTAGTGGAGATGAACTGAATTTACCCGTACCTGTAAACAGTCGCGAACGGAAAGTTTTATCGGCTATTTTTAACATCTTTTGTGATTTGTATTTTTTTTGAAATGTTTAGCCTCACCCTGCCCTCTCCAAAGGAGAGGGTTTAAAAATGTGATTTAAAGTCCTCTCCTTTGGAGAGGATTTAGGTGAGGCTTTTATACTTCTTTTAAAACGTTCATATGTAACTGCTGGTAGATATATTGTGTGGTTTGTGCCGCATCAACAGCATAAGTGATTGCTCCCGAAATGGCCACACCATGGACCCCTGTTTGCATGATAGCGGCGATATCATCCGGTTCAATTCCACCAATGGCGATGATGGGGATGCTGATCCCAGCGGATCTCAGCCGTTCCAAAATTCCCCGATAACCTTCCAATCCCAAAATCGGGCTTAGCTTTTCTTTGGTTTTGGTAAACCGGTAGGGGCCAAGGCCGATATAATCGGCGCCTTCGGCAACTCTTTGCAGGATATGCTCAAAAGTGTTTGCAGTTCCGCCGATGATCATTCGATTCCCTACTATCTGTCGCGCCTGGACAATCGGCATATCCTGTAAGCCGAGGTGCAGACCGTAAGCGCCGGATTTTAGCGCGATTTCAGGATGATCATTCACGACCAGCTTCGCGCCAAACTCATGGCATAATGCCCGGGCTTCCAATGCATATTCCAGGATCATGTTTTCGGGCTGATCCTTTATCCGGAGCTGGATCCATTTACAGCCAGAACTTAGCGCTGCTTTTATGGCGGTAAGGTGCGTTCCATTTGAAGGTTGTTGGGATATATAATGAAGTTTATCAATCATATTGTTTAAGCTAAAAGCAAAAGGCATAAAGCCTAAAGCGTTGGTTGTTGATGGGTATTTGGAAGATGTTCTTGTAATTTCCTAAAATTGGTGATGGCATGCGTGGGATCGTTCCATATTGTGCCCAAAACAGCTGCCCCATCAAAACCCATGTGTTTTAGTTTATCCAGATTCGAGCATTCCACACCGCCTAAGGCGATAATCTTTGGTTGAGTATCATTTCGATCGATATGGAAACCCTCAGGTAGTTTACTTTGATAATCTGACTTAGATATACTGTTAAACACGGGGCTGAAAAAGGTATAATCAAATGGTGTTAATGCACTCAATTCGGTTATATCATGAATTGATGTGCTTAATACGTTGCCTTTCTTCTTTTGAAGGATCAGTTTATTCTGCTCAGTAGTCAACCTGTGTTTCTCGGTATAATGCAGCCTTTTGATATCAAAATCTATGGCGATGTTATGATACTGGTGTAATGCGATATACGGATGAAAAGCCGGGTCGATCTGCTTGAGCAGACCAAACAGTTGTTGTTCATCCCAATCAGGTTTTCGCAAATGAAAACGCATCAAGCCAGCTTCAAACAGCTGATTGATCAATTGTGCTTCATGAGCTATAGTATCCGGATGTGAAATAACTATCAATTGCATAAATCTTTATCCATTAGGGGCTGTCAGTCTGAGCTTGTCGAAGACTCTCGCGTAGGCTTGCCCACCATGCCCGACAGGCTCAGCATGACAGCCGACTTTTACAGATATATTTCACTTCCCCTCTCCGTAAACTCCTTTGATTTTTGCTCCATACCTTTTGCCAGCGCGGCTGTCTCATCCACACCATTTTCTTTGGCATATTCCCGTACATCCTGCGTAATTTTCATCGAGCAGAAGTTGGGGCCACACATGGAGCAGAAGTGAGCAATCTTGGCGCCATCGGCAGGCAGGGTTTCGTCATGAAACTCCCTGGCTGTATCAGGATCGAGCGAGAGGTTAAACTGATCTTCCCACCTGAACTCGAAACGGGCCTTGCTTAGCGCATTGTCCCGGTATTGCGCACCTGGATGCCCTTTAGCAAGGTCGGCCGCATGGGCCGCTATTTTATAAGTGATCACACCATCTTTCACGTCTTTTTTGTTGGGTAAACCGAGATGTTCCTTAGGCGTAACATAACACAACATAGCGGTACCAAACCAACCGATCATGGCTGCGCCGATGGCCGAGGTAATGTGATCGTAACCTGGAGCGATATCTGTAGTCAGCGGACCTAAAGTGTAAAAAGGCGCCTCGCCGCAATTTGCCAGTTGCTTATCCATATTTTCCTTGATCATGTGCATCGGAATATGGCCAGGACCTTCAATAATGGTTTGTACATCGTGCTTCCAGGCAATTTTGGTAAGTTCGCCCAGGGTTTCCAGTTCGCCGAACTGCGCGGCGTCATTGGCATCAGCAATACAGCCCGGTCGTAAGCCATCACCTAAAGAGAAGGCCACATCATAGGCTTTCATGATCTCGCAGATCTCTTCAAAATGGGTGTACAGGAAATTCTCTTTGTGATGCGCCAAACACCATTTGGCCATAATAGAACCACCCCGCGAAACAATGCCGGTGATGCGTTTGGCGGTGAGTGGCACGTAGCGCAACAGTACGCCTGCATGAATGGTAAAGTAGTCTACGCCTTGTTCTGCCTGTTCTATCAGGGTATCCCGGAATAGTTCCCAGGTCAGATCTTCCGCTTTTCCGTTCACTTTTTCCAATGCCTGGTAAATTGGTACTGTACCAATGGGCACGGGCGAATTACGGATGATCCACTCGCGCGTTTCATGGATGTTTTTCCCGGTAGATAGATCCATAATAGTATCTGCACCCCAGCGGCAAGCCCATACTGCTTTTTCTACTTCTTCTTCGATGCTGGAAGTAACGGCCGAGTTGCCGATGTTGGCATTGATCTTCACCAAAAAGTTGCGACCAATGATCATCGGCTCAATTTCCGGGTGATTAATATTGGAAGGGATCACAGCGCGACCAGCAGCAACTTCTGAGCGCACAAATTCGGGTGTTATATATCCTTTTGGGGTATTTGCCCCAAAGCTATGACCCTGATGCTGATGACTCATTACCTCATATTGCCCGTTCAATTGTTCCTTTAGCAGATCAATACGCTGGTTTTCGCGAATGGCGATATACTCCATTTCGGGGGTGATAATACCTTTTCTGGCATAGTGCATTTGCGATACGTTCATGCCGGGTTTTGCGCGTAAAGGTTTGCTTACGTGCGCAAAACGCAGTTCATCCAGGCTGTTGTCATTTAAACGCTGTTGCCCGTATTGAGAGGATATGCCTTCCAGTTGTTCTACATCAGCCCGGTTCATGATCCATTGCTCACGCAAACGGGGGAGACCTTTTTTCACATCGATGGTCGCGTTAATATCGGTATACGGACCGCTGGTATCATAGACGGTAACCGGGGCGTTGGGCTCTGTTTCGCCAAAACGGCCATGCAGTTTGGTATCGCTTAGGCTGATCTCGCGCATGGCTACCTGGATATCATGCAGCTGTCCTTTTACAAAAACCTTTCTGGAGGCCGGAAAGGGCTCGGTAGTTAATACCTTACCGGTTGGAATTTTTTCTTGCTTCATCCGTGAATAATTATTGAATTATTGATTTAGTGAATTAGTGATTTTTATCGCTGGGAGTATTCAATGATCGTTTCATCTGCACACCCGCACATCTGCATATTTGCACATCTGCTTTTACCCTCCCTGTGTTGCTTTGATGATGACGATTTGATCCTGGGGACCGATCTGATAATCGGCCCAGTTGGCACGTGGAATAATGGCCTGATTGATGGCTACGGCAATACCATTTGGCATCGCATCAAATACAATAGCGAGCATTTGCTGCACATTGCACACATCGGTAACCTGGTAACTTTGTTGATTTACGGTGATTTCCATTCTGTTTCTAAAATTTCAACTTTAGGAATGGCCCCGTTTCATGGAGGAAAGAAAAAATAACCCACAGGATTATCGTCACTTTTCCCTTCGGCAGTACTAACTGCATCAGGTTCAAAGGGTATTATCTCAGTCCATTGAAGGACACCCCTAAAGTTGCGGTAAACTTATAAAAAAATAGATAATTCAAAGAGATATTTATTTTAAAAATTCCTTTTGTCTGCTGACATAAGGTTGTCATTACCCCATGGTTTCTTTGTAATACAAAATCAAAACAAAAGAAACCATGGAAACAAATGCAATTCAACCGGAAGTAAGTTCAGCTACCCAGTTTATTTCACCAGAAACTTTTTTAAATAACTGGCAAGGGCACCGCAGTCTGACCAGGAAGGTTATCGAGGCTTTTCCTGAAGATAAATTATTTGGTTATTCAGTAGGAGGGATGCGCTCATTCGGTGTAATGGCAGTTGAAATTATGGACCTGTCGCAATATGGTGTTGAAGGTTTAGTTACCGGAACATGGAGATCCGCTGAAACGCTTAATCATGCCACAGAAAATGTAGCCGTAGAAACTAAAGCCTCGATCCTACAACGCTGGGATCAGATCACCCTGGAATTGAACGAATACTGGCCGCAAATTTCACCGGAGCGTTTCCAGGAAGTGGAAGCAGCTTTTGGCGCTTATGAAAATAAAAACATCAATACCATGCAGTATGTTGTAGACAACGAGATTCATCATAGGGCTCAGGGATATGTTTTTCTGCGTAGCCTGGGTATTGAACCACCCGCATTTTGGGACAGGTTTTAAATCTATCCCTCTAAATCAAAAAAACAACCTCAAACAGGTTGCTTTTTTGATTTATTTTAGCATATAAGCCTATTTCTTAGCCAAGGTAAATTTCCTTTATAGCATGAACCATCACCCCGATATTATTAAAATCATAATCTTTATTCTTACCCGGTTGTATCACTATATCCGACCTGTTCTTTAACGCTGCAGCCAATTTTTTGTTAATTTTACCGCTTTAGTAAAATCAATAATACATTGTATTCAAAAGACGAGGCATCGCAGATAAGACAGGCTTTTTGGACCGCCTTTGGGCAATATATAGCACCGCAGCTATCGGCGGACGGTTTACGGATTAACTGGATCAATTATAAAACGGGCATTAAACACCTGAACTTTAAAATGCAAACCGATAACCGCCATGCTTATATCGCTATCGAAATATCACATCCCGATGCCGGCATGCAGGAACTGATGTTTGAGCAGTTCAAGGAGTTGAAAACAGTACTGGATAGCAGCCTTAACGAAGAGTGGGAATGGGAACTCCATACCCGCGACGAAAGTAATAAGCTGATAAGCCGAATCATCAAAACGCTGCCATCTGCAAGTATCTTTAACCGTAACGACTGGCCAGCCCTGATATCCTTTTTTAAACCCCGTATCATAGCCCTTGATGAGTTCTGGAGTGTAGCGCAGTATAGTTTTGAAGTATTTAAGTGAGATTGGATGTGCAAATAAGGTCAGATGTGCAAATGTGCAGATTTCAGATGTGCAGATTAGGAGATCAAATCATCAATCAATTACTTTCATTTGCACATTTGCACATCCGCACATCCGCACATCCGCACATCCGCACATCTTCTACATATCGTCTCAATTAGTCGTCAATTTAACGCTTTTTGTGGCGTTGTATCTGTTTTAAGTCGGAAAATGCAAATATTTACGGCGCTATAATTCTATATTGTATAAACCATTTATAAAAACATGAAAAGGTTCCCATTATTTGCTTGCCTTATGTTAGCAGGCTTTTTGGCCAGGGCACAGGCCACCAAAGCGCCGGCTTATCCGCTTATTACACACAATCCTTATTTCAGTATCTGGTCGTTCACTGATAATTTGAATGAATCTACAACCCACCACTGGACCGGCAAAGACCAATCACTTCTGGGTCTCATTAAAGTCGACGGTACCGTTTACCGTTTTATGGGTAAAGAATCGCTGGAATACAAAACGGTATTGGCCGCGGCTGATGAAAAGCCCTATACTTGTAAATACACAGAGACGGAACCTTCCAAAGACTGGGCATCTGCCAATTTTAACGATAGCAGTTGGAAAACAGGGACAGCCCCCCTCAGCAATGATAAACAGGCGGCCAAAACCTTATGGACAGGTCGGGATATATGGGTGCGTAGGACTTTTACACTGAATGACCTTAACTTTAATAAACTTTGGCTAAGGTTACACCATGACGATGAAGCAGAGGTTTATATTAACGGGAAAAAAGTGAGCGAGCAGGGTGGCGCCAACGGTGATCTGCAATATTTTACATTGAGTGATGCCGCTGTAAACTCTCTGAAAAAAGGTGAGAATGTGCTGGCATTGCATTGTACCAACACCGGCGGAGGCGCCTGGCTGGATGCAGGTTTGGCCGATGAACTAAAACCAAAAGGGCATGCCGCTCTTGAACTGGCAAAACAAACCAGCGTAATCTTGAATGCTACCCAAACCATTTATAACTTTAAATGCGGCAAAGCCGACCTGCAATTAACTTTCACTTCGCCATTATTGATGAGTGACCTGAATCTTTTATCACGTCCGGTATCCTACATCAGCTATAAAGTAAAATCAAACGATGGTGCATCACATGATGTAAAGATTTACTTGGGTGCATCGGCAGATATAGCGCGTAATACACCACAGCAACCGGTAACCACACAGCAATACTCATCAAGTACGTTATCTATTTTAAAAGCGGGCACTATAGAACAGCCTATACTGCAAAAGAAAGGTGATGACCTGCGTATCGATTGGGGATACATGTATGTAGCGGCACCAAAATCAGCCAACGCACAGCAATACGTGAGCACAAGTAAGCAATCTGTCGATTCATTTTTTAGCGGCGACAGCAAATCAACCGCAAAGGAGGGAAGCAACCTGGTTTTAAATACCGTGATACCTTTTGGTAAAGTGGGTAAAACAGCTGTGAGTAAATTCATAGAGTTGGGTTATGATGATATCACCCCCGTACAATATTTCCATACCAATTTAAAGCCATGGTGGCAAAACGCCCAAACCAAAACTATAGAGCAAGTATTGGCAAAAGCGGCCGCGGAGTATCCTGCAGTACTGCAAAAATGCGCCACATTTAATACCTCCATGTATAAAGATGCTCAGAATGCTGGTGGTGCCAATTATGCTAAATTGTGTGTGTTGGCTTACCGGCAAAGTATTGCGGCTCATGTATTGGTAAAAAGCCCGCAGGGTGAGATCTTGTTCCTGTCCAAAGAGAATTTCAGTAATGGTTCTATCAATACTGTTGATATTACTTATCCCTCGGCGCCGTTATTTTTGCTTTACAATTCTAAGCTGATGGAAGGTATGATGAATGGGATCTTCTATTTTAGCGAAAGCGGTAAATTCGCGCATGATTTTGCTGCACATGATCTGGGTACTTATCCTTTAGCCAATGGGCAAACTTATGGCGAGGGTATGCCTGTAGAAGAGTCTGGTAATATGCTGGCATTAACTTTAGCTGTAGTAAAGGCTAATGGCAATAACCCTGCTTATGCCAAAAAACACTGGAAAATATTAACCACCTGGACAAACTACTTAGCTAAGGAAGGCTTGGATCCTGCTAATCAGTTATGTACCGATGATTTTGCCGGTCACCTGGCACGCAACGCCAATTTATCGGCCAAAGCTATTGTAGGTATAGGTAGTTATGCCCGTCTGGCTGAGTTGCTTGGTCAAAAAGATGTAGCCACAAAATATAGGGCCATGGCTAAAGATATGGTAAGCAAATGGATGAAAATGGCCGATGCCGGCGATCATTACTCCCTGGTATTTGATAAAAAAGAAACCTGGAGCCAGAAATATAATATTGTTTGGGACAAGATCCTTGGCCTAAACCTGTTCCCGCAATCGGTTTATGACCGTGAGGTGAAATTCTATCTAACTAAACAAAATCAATACGGATTGCCGCTGGATAGTCGCAAAACCTATACCAAGAGCGACTGGATCATCTGGACGGCTACTTTGGCTAAAAACAGGGCCGATTTTGAGGCGCTGGCCAATCCGGTATATAAATACGCAACCGAAACACCAATCCGTGTACCCATGAGTGACTGGTACGAAACTACCAACGGTAAACAGGTAGGCTTTCAGGCACGCAGTGTGGTTGGGGGATATTTTATGAAGCTTTTACAACAAAAATGGAGCGGTAAATAAACCCAAATCCTCTCCGAAAGAGGGGCCTAATAAAAATATACGCGTCATTGCGAGGTACGAAGCAATCTCTACACAGGCAGGTCAACTATACATGTTTGCTCTGTACAATATAAAGATTGCTTCGTACTCGCAATGATGCTTTTTGATTCTGGTCTAAATTTCCTACCTATCCCCAGCAGGTACTCCCCATGTATCGGCATTAAACACCGGGTTAATTTCGAAGCTATCATACTGGATAACGAGTTTTTTTATTCCCGATGTTACTACCTCATGAAAAGGGATCATGATACCCTGCACCTGGCGCAGATCTGACAAAGCTGATACAGATGTTCGGCCGAATGTTTTATTAGCCTCGGCTACCAGTTGGTTTTGATCGTTGATGGCAAAAATGTAATCGTTACCATCCAATTTGCATAAAACCGAGTAGGTATTGTTCTTAAGCTTTTGCATATTCAGTACCTGCATCTGGTTGATGGCTGGCTTACGCAAGCCAAGCAGGCCCGAATAAAAAGTACTTCTCATTTCCGCTATCCGCGCGGCAGGCATAGTTGCTTTTCGCCCGTTGAGCCATTGCCATCCGTCGCCGTTTTCTTCCTGCTCAACAGAAACCATTTTGCCGTTTTCCCAAAGCTCTATCCGTATCTTGTTGTTAGGTATATCAAGGTATGATACCGCTTTTATCCCCATAATTATGGCCGAATACTGCAGGGTTTTGATCATGTCGAGCTCACTACCGCCATGTATGCTGTTCGCTTTTAAAAGCAGCGATTTTGCGTCAGTATTGCCTGTTACATCAGTAGCAGCAGTTGTTGTAGTACTTGTTTTACCGGGTTGACTCATCGTATTGGTAGTTTTGGCAGCTCCGGCGTTATCGTTCTTCATAAAATATATTCCTCCGTCAATGGCTGCCATAGGCTTTTTATCGCCCGTTTCACAAAAAAAATTATGCACTTCAGTTTTTCCATCGTTGTAGGTAAGCGTAAGCGTGCCATGATCAAGTTTATAATCACCGCTGCCGCTGCTGTTCTTTGTGCTTCCACCACCTACATTATCGCCCGAAACAATGGTCGCGGCCGATCTGGAATTGCTAAAATGTCCTTTTCCATCAAAAATTAAACCACTATTGCTGGTTGAGCCAACAGCAACCATGCCGGTGCCCATTCCGCCGAAACTTGTCGCGCGTTTCATTTCATAGTATCCGGGAGAAATAGTAAGTCCGCTGAGCTTAAATAATATATAGCCGCTTCCTTTCAGATTGCCATTTTTTTCTATGCTAAACTGGTCATGGCCACGGGTATAATTCACTGTTACTTTTGATCCGCTTACCTGGTATCGGCCGCTTACCCTTGTTTTCCAGTCGGGCTTATCCATTTCGCTATTAAACGTGCCATCAGGTCTGAACAGTATCACAATATCGTTCCTGGTCATACCGCCGCCAACAAGTGGACTTACAGAAAATTGTATACCCCCGTATACACCGTTAAGCGTATGCGTTTGGGCGGCAAGGTTATAAATAATAAGGAGGCTGAGCGATAACAGCCAGGCGGCTTTTTTCATAAAGCTGTATTTTTTTTTACTAAAACCGCTTGATTATCATCTTGTTTTCGCAAATAAATAAGTTAACATGTAATTAAGCCCGGCTTAAAATATCTCCGTTTTGCAAATACTAAAATTTGTATACTTTTATTGTTTAATGGAAACCAAAAACAATAAAAAAACCATCAGGGCCTGGGCCTTTTTTGACTGGGCCAATTCTGCCTATAACCTGGTCATCACCTCCACTATTTTTCCGGCTTATTATGTGGCTATTACCAAGGCCAATGGGGGCAGAGTAACCTTCTTCGGCAAAAGCTTTGTTAACACGGCGCTTTCTGATTATGCCTTGTCGGCTGCTTACCTGATCATTGTTTTATTGTTGCCCATATTGTCGTCTATTGCCGATTATAAGGGGAATAAAAAGATTTTCATGCAGTTTTTTACTGCCATAGGAGCCTTAGCCTGCGGTGTGTTGTATTTTTTCGACGCCAATCATATCGAACTGGGCATTATAGCCTTCGCGCTGGCTGCTATTGGCTACAGCGGTGGCTTTGTGTTTTATAACTCCTATCTGCCCGAAATTGCTACGGTTGATATGCAGGACAAGGTAAGCGCCAAAGGTTTTACCTATGGCTATATCGGCAGCGTATTGCTGCAGCTCATTTGTTTTGTGTTTGTGATGAAACCAGAGTTGTTTGGCATTGTTGATGAAACATTCCCGGCCCGTTTATCATTTTTGCTGGTAGGCCTCTGGTGGATGGGGTTCGCCCTTATTCCGTTCATTGTATTACCCAAAGGGAGCCCTAACGCGGTTAGTCACGATCATAATATTATTAAAGGGGGCTTTATAGAATTGGGCAAAGTTTGGCAAAAGGTAAAAACCATGCCTTTGCTCAAAAGATATCTGCCGGCGTTTTTCTTTTACTCCATGGGAGTACAAACCATTATGCTGGTAGCAACGGGCTTTGCTGCTAAAGAGCTGCACATGCCTACTTCGGCATTGATCACCACTATTTTAATTATTCAACTGGTAGCTATTGGTGGAGCAACGTTAATGTCCCGCTTATCGGGCAGGTTCGGCAACGTAAGGGTGCTTATTGCCGTGGTGATCATCTGGATAGGGGTATGCGCCGCTGCTTATTTAACAAAAACAGCAACAGAGTTTTATGTGGTAGCAGCGGTAGTGGGTTTAGTGATGGGAGGGATCCAGTCCATGTCGCGCTCCACCTATTCAAAATATCTGCCCGAAAACATTACCGATACTGCATCGTTCTTCAGTTTTTATGACGTTACCGAAAAGTTGGCGATAGTAGGCGGGGTGTTCAGCTTTGGTTTTTTTGAAGAACTGACGGGCAGTCCGCGTAATTCAGTACTGGTATTGGCCATCTTTTTTATAATAGGTTTAATATTATTGTTTTCTTTGTTAGCGGCAGAAAAAAAGATTAAGAGCCTCACCCTGCCCTCTCCAAAGGAGAGGGTTTAAAAAGAGGTGAGTTGAAGTACTCTCCTTTGGAGAGGATTATTACATGAGGGGCTTCGCCGTTTAGGTGAGGCTAAAAAGATTAAGCAAAATGCGGAGCTTAGCGCCGTGTAATTTGGTGTAAGAGATGAAGATTGAGTTATTTGTACCCTGTTTTATTGATCAGTTATTCCCGGATACCGCTTTTAATACCGTAAAGGTATTGGAAAAGGCCGGATGTAACGTGAGTTTTAATCCCAATCAAACCTGTTGCGGGCAACCTGCCTTTAACGCCGGTTTTTGGGACGAAGCCAAAGCAGTGGGCAGCAAATTTCTGAATGATTTTTCGGATGACAGTGTGATCGTTACGCCATCGGCATCTTGTACAGGCATGGTTAAAAACTATTATAATGATCTGTTTACCAATACCGCTGTACATAATAAATGCAGGGCCGTACAAGGTAATATCTATGAACTTTCGGACTTCCTGGTGAACATCCTTCAGTTCGACTATTTCGGCGCCGAGCTCGATGGTAAAGCCGTTTACCACGACAGCTGCGCCGGCTTGCGTGAATGCAAGATCAAGGACGAACCCCGTCAACTGCTCTCCAAAGTATTAGGTCTTGAACTGCTTGACCTGAAGGATAACGAAACCTGCTGCGGTTTTGGCGGTACTTTCGCCGTTAAATTTGATGGCATCTCCACCGCCATGGCCCAACAGAAAGTAGATAATGCATTGGCTGCAGGAGCAGAGTACATTATCTCGACCGATGCCTCCTGCCTGTTACACCTGCAAAGCTATATCGATAAAAACAGTTTGCCCATTAAAACCATGCACCTGGCCGATGTACTGACACTGGGTTGGGGGAATGTTTGATTTTTGATTTGGGAACTGGGAGAGAGCTATATAAAAATCACGTCAATCGAGGCACGAAGCAATCTCTATACTGTACAAAGCAAATAGAATTGCATAACTGATCTGCCTGAGTAGAGATTATTAATGTTGTGTTTGTTTTTATTGGTATTAATGAGCTCCCTCCGGTCGGTTGTCTTCGTGCCTCGCAATGATGCAGAGTGTGCTCTTCAAAGCTTGAGGAAACATAAATAAACATCTAATGAGAATAATACTGCCACCCCAACCCGGAGAATACCCGCCGTACGCCATCATGTACATGAAATTACTGCCTACCGATGGGTTGATATTAAGCACCTGCGGGATAATTTTGATATAGTGAGGCAGTTAATCTATTCACTGCCGGAAGATGTCTTATATCATCGCTATGCCCCTGGTAAATGGAGTATAAAAGAAACATTGGTACATATAATTGACGACGAACGCATTTTTGCTTATCGTGCCCTGCGCTTCGCCCGTAACGAAAAAAACAACCTCATCGGTTTTGACCAGGATGCCTATGCTGTTTATTCGGAAGCCGATAGCCGGTCGCTTGATAATATTTTTGAAGAGTATGAGGCGGTAAGGCGGGCAACTATTACCCTATTCAATGGTTTGCCCGATAATGCTTTCGACAGGATGGGGCATGGCACCGGCACTGCCAATGATGCTACGGTACGGGCGCTTGCTTATCACATTGCCGGACACGAGCTGCATCATCTCAACATTATCAAGGTGCAATATCTCAAGACCAGATAATAAAATATAACAGGCCCATTCAAAGGTTAACGGGGCGGATTTATTAGCTTACCAGATTCATATTCCAGTCCAATATGCGGTATACTTTAATATGATCTCTTTGGGCCAGATATTGCTTTAATTCGTACAGTGTTGCAAACTCTTCATCAGAATCATATTTTCCATCCAGGCCATCGCAATGAAAGCAATACTCAAGCGTGTAAATTTGCTTTTCGATCCTGATGGCCGCGGCCCGTTGCTCCTGTTCTTTTTTTCGTATTTCGATATTAGACTTGATCAATTCCATATCGCCATAAAGTACGGAGGGATGTCTTTTTATGATTTCGCTTAATTCAAATAGATAGCTGTTATTAACCTCCTGATCATTAATAGGATATTCAGTTGATTTTTGCTGATATCCATCTTTTCCTGTTTTTAAAAACAGGCCTAACAGTTCATCATGTGTTTTTATGATCCGGTGGTTATATTGTTTAACAATCGCATTTTGAGGCTCCAGCTCGTCAATATCATATCCGTTTATTTTTGCCCAAATCGGTGTCGAAAAAATAGCTTCGAAGCTAATATATATTCTAACCGATTCATTACCAGATTCAAAGTGGTATTCATGAGCCAGTTGATGTTCTTCAAAATCAGGAAATCCAAACTCTTTTAAAAAGCTAAAATGGAGCTTAATACTTTTTTTAAGGTCATCATACATATGGGAATTCTCCATTTTTTTGATCGGTTATTGGTCATAGGATAAGCCAACACAAAATAAGTGAAAATATTTGGACAGTCACTGAGTCTTGTGACTTGTTGCCGGGCAACGCGTGCGCAGCTGTAGAAGAAATTCATTCTTTGCCCATTCATAGGTCTACGCTTGAATGATGTTTTAGGTAGGCCTCCACGATTGCTTTTTTGATACAGCACCTGTACGCTTATAACCGTTATAAGTTCAAGCGAAAGGCCGCTGAACGAGTGGATGGATACTCCTTGTTCAGTTTCCGGCGAATGGTGTACCGAAGATGCCAACAGCAAGTTCCAGCCAAACAAGGACGAGTGTTGTCAGAACCATTGCGCAGGCAGCTATCCGGTACTCTGTCTTTTTTACCTTCCTTATCACAAGCTCGCACGTCAATCCCGTGCCGAACAGTAATACCGCGGCCACAATAAAGTCAGGAAATGACCATTTCACTTCGTTTGTAAATTGCATGGCTATCAATGGTATCATCAATAAAAGTACAGCTGTAAGTACTATACCAAGGAGTCGTTTGTTTTTGGTGATCATTATGCTCGATTTTAAATAGTAGTACAAATATAATATAAAGTACTTTGTAATTCAAAGTAAAATAATGAAAATATTTCCATTATCGTTTATTTGCCATTCAAGCGTGTTTACTTCAATGACATTTTACTTTTTTGATGTGGTAATTGTAAGTAGTGTAGGGGCCTGAAATTTGCCGGCCTGCTCCGGATTTCGTATCTTTATGTTAACAACGGCCCGCTGCTCTTTTTATCAGAGTAGCGGGCTGTTTAGTTAAGGTCAAATTAAGGCCAAAAACCGATCGTTTGGTATGTAGTTATTTGACAATTAGTTGTTTAATACTTTTTAAACTTTTCAAAACGCCTCAAAATCGTGCTGAAATTTGTTAAAAAGTGTTAAAATTGATGGTTTTGAATCAAATTTCAAGCGTTTTTACCCTGTTTTTGCCTCGAAAAGTGTTAAAATTTAAGGTTTAAAAAGTTTTTGAAAGGGGTGAGGGGATTTTGAAAATCTAAATCAAAATAAAATATTAATTTAGCGCCACAAAAATAAGATCACTTTGTAGGTGATCGGCAAACGTAATTTTATAAAAATTTAAATCATAGTTGTAGATGATTAGTATTACACTCCCTGACGGATCGGTTCGTCAGTATGACAAAGGAATTACTTCCATGCAGATCGCTCAGTCGATCTCCGAAGGATTAGCACGTAACGTATTAGCCGCCGAAGTTGATGGACAGGTTTGGGATGCCAGCCGCCCCATTGAACAGGACGCGCACGTTAAATTATTAACCTGGAACGATGCTTCGGGTAAATCAACCTTCTGGCATTCGTCGGCCCACTTAATGGCCGAAGCCCTGGAAGCGCTGTATCCGGGTACCAAATTCGGTATCGGTCCCGCCATTGAAACCGGTTTCTATTATGACGTTGACTTTGGCGACCGTGAATTTTCTTCAGACGAGTTTAAACAGATTGAAGATAAGATCATTGAACTGGCCAAAACCAAAGAAGAATATATTCGCAAACCGGTTAGCAAAGCCGATGCGATTGAATATTTTACCGAAAAGGGTGACGAATACAAGCTTGACCTGATCAAGGATCTGGCCGATGGTTCCATCACTTTTTATACACAAGGCAACTTTACAGACTTGTGCCGCGGCCCGCATATTCCTAATACAGGCTTTATTAAGGCTGTTAAACTGATGAGCGTTGCTGGTGCCTACTGGCGCGGTGATGAAACACGTAAACAGCTTACACGCATTTACGCGGTTACATTCCCTAAAGCCAGCGAGTTAACCGATTACCTGCACATGATCGAAGAAGCCAAAAAGCGCGATCACCGCAAGCTGGGTAAAGAACTGGAACTGTTCACTTTTTCTGAAAAAGTGGGTATGGGCCTGCCATTATGGTTACCAAAAGGTACTGCTTTACGTGAGCGCCTGACTAACTTTTTGCAAAAAGCGCAGGTTAGGGCGGGGTATGAGCAGGTAATTACACCACACATCGGGCATAAAAATCTGTATGTAACGTCAGGCCATTACGAAAAATATGGTGCCGATTCATTTCAGCCGATAAAAACACCGCAGGAAGGAGAAGAGTTCTTTTTAAAGCCAATGAACTGCCCGCACCACTGTGAAATATACAAAAGCAAACCACGCTCATACAAGGATTTGCCGGTACGTTTGGCGGAGTTTGGTACTGTTTACCGCTACGAGCAAAGCGGCGAGCTGCATGGCTTAACCCGTGTACGTGGCTTTACACAGGATGATGCACACTTGTTTTGCCGCCCGGATCAGGTGAAGGAGGAATTTAAAAAAGTGATCGACCTGGTGTTATACGTATTCAAAGCCCTTGGTTTTGAGAACTATACTGCCCAGGTGTCACTACGCGACCCGGAAAATAAGGGTAAATACATTGGTACTGATGAAAATTGGGCTTTGGCTGAGTCGGCTATCATTGAAGCTGCTGATGAAAAAGGTTTGATCACCGTTCAAGAATTAGGCGAAGCGGCTTTTTATGGCCCTAAGCTTGATTTTATGGTAAAAGACGCCCTCGGTCGCAAATGGCAATTGGGTACCATACAGGTTGATTATAACCTTCCAGAACGCTTTGAATTGGAGTATACAGGCAGCGATAATCAAAAACACCGCCCGGTAATGATCCACAGGGCGCCATTTGGTTCATTGGAGCGTTTTATAGCGGTACTGATAGAGCATTGTGCGGGTAATTTCCCTCTTTGGCTATCACCAGAGCAGTTTATTATTTTGCCCATATCAGAAAAATTTGAGGAATATGCAAAAAAACTTTCTGATGTGTTAAAAGATTCCGATATTTGCGGGCTGATTGATTTTAGAGACGAGAAAATAGGGCGTAAGATACGTGATGCTGAAGTCAAAAAGATCCCTTATATGTTGATTGTGGGTGAAAAAGAAGCTGCCGAAGGTCTGGTTTCTGTACGGAAACACGGTCAGGGTGATTTGGGAAGTATGAGCATAGAAGATTTTAAAGAACAAATAACTAAAGAAATAAAAGTATAACTTGGCATTAAACAAACCCTTCAATAGAGGACCAAGGCTTCCTTTTAAGAAAAAAGAAGCTGAACACAACATTAATCAATTCATCAGGGCTCAGGAAGTTCGTCTTGTAGGCGACAATGTTGAGCAGGGAGTTTACTCTTTAAGAGACGCGCTGGCAATTGCCCAGGAGCAGGAGCTTGACCTGGTTGAAATATCTCCAAACGCGGTTCCACCAGTTTGTAAAGTAACGGACTATAACAAGTTTATTTACGAACAAAAGAAAAAGCTGAAAGAGATAAAAAACAATGCCAAGCAAACGGTTATTAAAGAGATCCGTTTCGGACCGAATACCGATGATCATGACTTTGAGTTTAAATTAAAGCATGCCATGAAGTTTTTGGAAGCCGGCGAAAAGGTGAGAGCCTACGTACACTTTAAAGGTCGTGCCATTGTGTATAAAGAGCAGGGTGAAATCTTGTTATTACGTTTTGCACAGGCGTTGGAAGATAATGGTAAAGTAGAACAATTACCAAAGCTCGAAGGAAAAAGGATGTTTTTAACCCTGGCTCCTAAAGCAGTAAAGAAATAAGTAAAACAGCTGATGTGTAAAGTTAAAATGCACGGAAGCAACAAAAGGAAAACGTTGAGAAACGTTAATATCTAAAAACAAATAAATAGAGTTATGCCAAAAATGAAAACCAATTCCAGTGCAAAAAAGCGTTTTAAGCTTACTGGAACCGGTAAAATCGCAAGAAAAAATGCATACAAAAGCCACATCTTAACCAAGATGTCGACAAAACGTAAGCGTGCCCTTGGTCACACCAGCTTAGTGTCTGATGCTGACATGGGTAACGTAAAACGTATGCTTTGTATCGGAAAGTAATTCACAAATTTTTTAACCAGGTATTAGAGTTTTAAGTTCTGTTGTAAAAGCAGGCACTCACTACCAAAATCAAACAAGATGCCACGTTCAGTTAACGCAGTAGCGTCGAGAAGACGCAGGAAAAGGATCATGAACCTCGCCAAAGGTTATTGGGGTTCACGTAGCAAGGTTTATACCGTTGCAAAAAACACAGTTGAAAAAGGTTTACAGTACGCTTATCGTGACCGTAAAACCAAAAAAAGAGAGTTCAGAGCTTTATGGATACAGCGTATTAACGCAGGTGCCCGTCAGCACGGAATTTCTTACTCTCAATTAATAGGTAGATTAGCAGCAAAAGAAATCGGTTTAAACCGTAAAGTATTAGCTGATTTAGCGATGAATCATCCTGATGCTTTCAAAGCCGTAATTGATGCAGTAAAATAATATAAAATACTAATTTTTAGTATTTTACAAAACAAAAGAGGCCGCAATTTGCGGCCTCTTTTGTTTTGTTGGCAATTAAAGAATGATCACCGTTGGCGTGAATTCTTCACTATCGTTATCAATATCCATGTACTGTTTAAAGTTTTGTACATCTTTATCAACCATCTTTTTAAATACCGGATTTAGTAATTTAGCAACACCTGTTCCCAAACCTCCGGCAGGTGGCTGATAGCTGATCACGATGTCGACAATAGTACCAGTACCATCCGGTGTATCCTGAAAACGTACTTTGCCCGCGTTATTGATCATCGAATCAGGCAGAGAGCTCCAGCCGATCATCTCATTGGGTTCATCCTTTACAATTTCGGCATGCCAGCTTACCGTTGCCACACCGGCTGGCAGTTTTAAAACCCAATAGGAGTAGGTGGAGTCTATTGTTTCTACACTTTCAAGGTGTTTCATGAACAGGGGTAAATTATCCAGCTTACGCCAAAAGTCGTATACCTTGTGCCTGGGTTTATCAACTGTAAATGACGACCTGATATTAATATTAACCGGGTTGGTTGAAAGCTTGCCTATGCGTTTATACAATTCGCAATGACCGGTAATTCCACGACTTAGCAAATAACCACCAGCTCCCAATTTAACAATACTGCTTAACGGACTGGAGAATAGATTTTTAAAGCCAGATAAACCCAATTTTACACCGCCGATGATAGATGTGTATCTTTCAGGCCATTTCAGGTTTACACGGTCATCTCCATAAAGCACAGGGAAATTATCGGTATATTTTACAATTGTAGTTGCCATAGTATTGTTTAAATGATTGTAGAATTTAAACAGTATACCCTAAGCTAAGTTTTTTTTAAATGAAGTTATTTTACCGGAGCGTAATTAAATTTAAATTGAGTTAAATCAGGTTGATACTTTTTGGGCCTTTTCAATTCATACTGATATATAACACGACCCAGGTTTTTTAAAAATGGCAGGCAAACCGTAGTGTATTCATATTTATTATCGTTGTAAACCCCATCCTCATTTGATTGTACCACCGCGGTGAGTAAAAACTCTACATTATTTTTAAAATCAACAATGTAGGCGTTATCAATATCATACCCATAGCTGTCACCTACTTTATTAAATATCCTGATGTTAGGCTCAATTACAGCGGTACTGTCGCCACCATAATATAAAAACTTGCAGTATGCCGGGAAATATTCTGGCCGATTGTAGGTTGGTTTTGTATTTTCGGTAGGGAATGTACTCATGTAACGGTATATAAAAGCGTAATCAGCAAAAGTAAGGTTGTACCGCTGATCTGCTGGAAATGTCAGTGGGAAAAGTAATCTTTTTAAAACCTGTTGCTGGTCGGCAATGGAGTATACATTTTTTTCACTTAGGTTAAAAGGCTTATTAACCAGGCGGTCACTACTATCGAGATAGGCCTTACCCATAATCATATTATCCAGGTGCATGGGGTAATTCAAGCTATCATATAGCGCATTTTTATGATAAACTACTTTGTTTCCGTTGTAAAAAGTGATAGGGTTAGTGTGCCGGGTGTTTTCTCCGGCATCGCCTACAGAAAGGCGGCCTACAATACGGGTATGATACAATTGGTATTTTTTTAATTTACGATTGATCTCTTCGCGGCCAACAAATTCATATAGGCGATTGAAAGCGTCATTATCACTCACCAGTAATATTTTTTTGATATAATTCTCTATGCTGGGCAATCCATTTGCTGATGAAGTATCGATTTTTACCCTGGTTTGTTTGGTAAAGGCGCTGTCGGTGATAATGACTGATCTTGGGGTTAATCCTTTAATGTGCAGTTCATGCAGTTTTTCGAGCGCGAAAATGGCAGTTGGCAGTTTAACTGTGCTTGCAGGATAAAAATAATGTTGAGCATTCAGGCGGTAACTATATGATTTAAAATGGGGTATGTTGTTTTTATCCCGATCGATCTGTGTATACAATATTTGCACCTCATTTTGGGTAGGATGGTTCAGTATTCCACTAAATAGCTCCGGGTGACCCTGTAAAAGCCCTTTTAAAAAAATGGTATCAGGTTGCTGGGCAAGGCAAGGTGTAACAGTGATTATGAATAACAGAAGCGTAGCGTACAATTTCATTATTATAAATATACAGATTGTTACTTTGTAGTTGTTAATACTTATCCTACTTTTGTTGCGCTTTAGGTTTCTTAATAAAAGAATTAAAAGGGAATACGGTGATGAATCCGTAACTGTCCCGCAGCTGTAAGCTCTTTAACCATTGCCCATTCTAATTGTCACTGTCCTTGAAATGAAAAAGGGGCGGGAAGGCAGGGCAACTTGGGGAGTAAGTCAGAATACCTGCCCAGGCACTTATATTATTCATAGCTTTCGGGGATTGAAGCTTGAATGTGAAATCCCTTTGTCGTGGTTTCTGTTCAAACTTTGTGTCGCCCTATTGCATAGTTGTTGCGAAGGAAAAATGCCAAGAAATACATGTGATTTGAAAATTAGCTTTCAACTTTTATTAGTTGTACTGACTGGTTTTTTATTGGCTTTACCTAATAGGGTATTAGCCCAGGCTGATACTTCCAAAAAACTGAAAGAGGTGAATGTAAACAGTTTTATCATACCTCAAATACAAACCATTACACCATCTCAGCAGATATCAGCAAATGATTTTGTGCGTTACAGCGCATTTAATATTGCCGATGCCATCCGGAACTTTAGTGGTGTTATTTTGAAAGATTATGGTGGCATCGGCGGTTTAAAAACAGTTTCTGTACGAGGGTTGAGCGCCAATCATACAGCAGTTTTATACGATGGGATCCAGATCAACGATGCTGAAAATGGCCAGATTGACCTGAGTAAGCTAAATTTGAACAATGTGCAGCAAATTATATTATACAATGGTCAGCCAACTACTATTTGTATGCCGGCGCGTTCATTTGCTTCCGCAAGCATCCTTGCGATAAAAACTGTACAACCTTCTTTAAGTGCAAATAAAACGTATCAGTTTACTGCTGGTATAAAAACAGGTTCTTTCGGCTTGGTAAATCCGTATTTACAGTGGCAGCAACGAATCAATGAGCGTTGGTCGTTTATTATGAACGGTTATCTTGAAAATGCTAACGGACGTTATAAATATAATGCCGTGGGGGGCGGCGGCGATTCCGTGCGTACACGTAACAATGGAGATATTAGCGCTCAGCAAGTAGACGGAGCTTTGTATTGGGCCAAAAGCGATAGTAATAAATTCAATTTGCATATTAATTATTATAATTCCGACCGCGGACTTCCAGGTGCGGTGATCCTCTATAATGCATCAATTTCAAGAAGCCGGCTCTGGAACCGTGATTTTTTTACACAGGCTGGTTATGAGCATATTTGGAGCGATGGCTTTCATTTATTGTTAAATACTAAAGTATCTCAAGGCCAGCTCCACTATCTTGATCCTGATTTTTTAAATGAAGCAGGAAAATTGGATCAGCACTTCAGACAACGGGAGTTTTACCAATCTGCTGCGCTGGCTTATCATCTTACATCTAACTGGGAGATTTCTTATGCTTTGGATTTCGCGGTTAATAACATCAATGCCGATCTTCCAAGTTTTTCGTATCCCACAAGGCTTACTTTTCTAAATGTATTAGCCTCTAACATCACCTTGGGGAAATTGAGCTTGCAGGGAAGTTTATTGAATAGTAATATCTCCGAAACAGTGAAAAACGGTCGCCCGGCACCTAAACGAAATATTTATTCGCCTACGCTAATGGCTACTTTGCGGCCTTTTCAGAGCCCTAATTTTCAGTTGCGGGTTTATTATAAATCTATATTTCGTAACCCAACCTTTAATGACCTGTACTATGGTGGGGTCGGGAATCCAAACTTAAAGCCTGAATTTACCAAACAGTTTGACGCGGGCGCAACGTACGGTAAAGCTTTGAATGGCTTTTTAAGCTATATAACCCTTACCGCAGATGCCTATTACAATCATGTAACCAATAAGATCGTGTTTATACCTAAAGACGCTTATAATGGCTCTATACAAAATTTGGGCACGGTTGATATCAAAGGTCTTGACGTTGGTTTAAAAACACAGGCTAAACTCGCAAAAGAATGGAAGGGCTCATTAAGTGTTAATTACTCTTATCAGCAGGCTTTAAATGTTACAGATCCAACATCATCAATATATCTTAACCAGTTACCATATACACCTAAAAATACGGTTTCGCTCAATGCCGGCATCGATCACAATCATTTTGGAGTATATTATAACCAGATAATTTCTGCATCAAGATATTATACCAATGATAATCTTTCATCTGATTATATCCCAGGCTATTCAACAAGTGATGCCTCAGTTGTTTATCGTTTTTTAATAAAAGGTAAACCGTTGGTAAGCTCTTTTGAGGCTAACAATCTTTTTAATAAAAACTATTTTGTTGTACAAAGCTACCCCATGCCGGGGCGCTCATTCCGATTTTCCCTTCAAATAACTATTTAATTCATCATTATGAAACAAATTAAACTCAGTCCCTTTTTAATGACCATTGCACTTGCTGTATTCCTATCGGCATGTCATAAAGATAAGATCAATCCAAAATCTGATACGCCAACGGCAAGCAGGGCCGGGTTATACGTATTAAATCAGGGAATCTTTCAGGCAAACAACAGTACTTTAACTTATTATGATTACACCACAAAGCAATTGGTGCCAGATATTTACAGCAGTGTTAATGGAAGCCCATTAGGCGATACGGGTAACGATATAGAAATATACGGTTCAAAAATGTACATCGTTGTTAACTACTCTAACGTAGTTGATATTGTAAATGCCAAAACCAGTAAGCTTATTAAGCAAATTAGCATGGTTAATGCCAGTTTACCTGCTCCAAACAACGGACGTCAGCCCAGGAGTGTAGCCTTCTATAAAAACAATGCTTTCATCACTTCTTATGATGGTACGGTTGCTGTAATGGACACGGCAACACTAACCATCAGCAAATACATTACGGTTGGCCGCAACCCCGAACAGTTGGTGGTAAGTAATGGTAAACTTTATGTGGCAAATAGTGGCGGCTTAAGCTTTGGTAATCCGGATAAAACGGTATCCGTGATAGATCTGAATACCTTAACAGAGATCAAAAAAATAACGGTTTTGCCAAACCCGGTAAGTATTGCTGCCGATGACTACGGACACGTTTATGTGCTTTCATTAGGTATCACTGATTACAGCGGTACGCCACCAACGATTGTTGCGCCTCCGGGAATGACAATTATTGATAACAAAACAGACGTATCTATTTCGCAAACTAATTTAAGTTTGGGTTATAATATCCCTATGGCTGTACTTGGCGATTTTGTGTATTATGTTACTGCTGATAATAAAATTGCCGTATATAATGCTAAAACGCAATCAACTGCGCAGGCTAATTTTATTACGGATGGTACCGTGATCACCAGCCCTTTCGCAATTGCTACGGATTCCCTTACAGGCGAAGTATTTGTTACAGATGCTAAAGATTATTCGTCTAACGGTACTTTATACGCCTTTGATAAAAACGGCAAAAAGGAATATTCCATAACCACAGGTATTAGTCCGGGTAAAGTTGCGTTTGTTAACAAGTAAGTATTTATATTTATACAGAATATTAACTATTTTTACGGCATAAATTTGAATCATGAACTCAAAAGATAATACAACCCGCAATATCGTATTGATACTGATGATTGTTGTCGCAGCCGCTTTCAGACTGCTGGCTTTTAAATATAAGGAACTGAGTAATTTTAATCCGGTAGGGGCTATCGCCATATTTGGTGGTGTTTATTTTGCTGACAAATGGAAAAGCTACGTTACTGTAATGCTTGCCTTATTTGGTACAGATATTATCTTAAATTACTTGTACTTTAATAAATTAACTTTATGGTATAGTGGTGCACAGTGGACTTATTTAGCTTTTATTTTAATGATCCTGGTGGGTAGCCTGATCAAAAAAGTAAATGTATTGAACGTAATTTTAGCTTCGATAGCTTCGATATTGATCCATTGGCTGCTGACTGATTTACCAGGTACATTATATCCGCACACTTTAGCCGGTTATTGTACATCACTGGTTAACGCTATTCCGTTTGAAAAGAACATGGTACTTGGTAATTTAGTATTTGGCTTTATTTTATTTGGAGGCTTTGAACTGGCTAAAACCAAGTACACTTTTTTACGCACAAAAAAACAACTGGCACTTTAAGCTAAATAACTAATACAGAAAAGCGATTTGCCACCAGGGTAGGTCGCTTTTTTTATGGATATATAATTTTAGATACCTATGAAGAAACTGGTGGTATTGACAGGGGCAGGCATCAGCGCTGAGAGCGGTTTAAAGACCTTTAGAGACAGCGACGGGCTGTGGGAGGGTTACAATATAGAAGACGTGGCAACGCCTGAGGCCTGGCAGCGTAACCCGGCTATGGTACAGCAGTTTTATAACGAGCGCCGCAAATCGGTACTGGAAGCCAAACCCAATGCTGCTCATTATGCCCTGGCGCAGCTCGAAGAGAAATATCAGGTCACCATCATTACCCAAAATATCGATGATCTGCACGAACGGGCCGGTTCAAGTAATGTAATGCACCTGCATGGTATAATTACCCGCTCACAGTCAAGTATCGATCCTGAGCTTACCTATCCCATTAATGGCTGGGAGATCGGGATGGATGAAGTATGCGAATTAGGTTCGCCCTTGAGAGCACATGTAGTTTGGTTTGGTGAAGATGTACCTATGATAGGTCCTGCGGCGCGTATTTGTGCCGATGCTGACATTTTTATGCTTGTAGGTTCATCTTTGGCGGTATACCCCGCGGCCGGACTGATCAGTTATGTTAGACCAGAGATCCCAAGATATATCATTGACCCTAAGATACCGGATGTTAATGTCCGCGGTCAGCTGATAAAAATACAGGAGAAGGCCACTGTTGGTGTACCTGCTTTGGTTGATCAGCTTCTGAAAAAACAGTAATTAAGGAGTTTTGCAAACCCCCACCGGGGTTAAAGCTTTATAGAAGAGGATCAATTTTAATATCAGTGCCGTAGGTACTGCACAGGGTTGCATACCTACGGCATGCGAAATACTTATTCTTTGTTTGCTACAAAGCTTTTACTCCTACTAAGTAGTAAACCTTTAATGACATTGCTGGTGTGAACTGTAAAATTTGAAGAATAGTTTAAACTCGCGGGTCTTTTTTAAAATCACTAATTCAATAAATCACTAACTCGCTAATTAATGAAAAAATGCATATTTAATTGGAGTGGGGGCAAGGACAGCGCCTTAGCACTATACCATTGCCTGCAAAATCCCGATCTGGAGATCAAATACCTGGTTACCACCATCAATGATGCGGCCGACAGGATATCTATGCATGGCGTGCGTACAGAGCTCCTGATCAAACAAGCCGAAAGTATTGGCATTTCACTATATCAGATCAGGCTTCCCGAAATGCCGGGTATGCAGGAGTATGATGAGGTAATGCACAAGCATCTGACGCATTTTAAGAACGAAGGTATCACCCATGCCATTTTTGGTGATATATTTTTGGAGGACCTGAAAGCTTACCGCGACGCCCGCCTGAGCGAGGTAGGGATAGAGGGAATATACCCTTTATGGAAACGCAACACCAGTGAATTGATCAATGAATTTTTAACTCTTGGTTTTGGCACTGTGATCGCCTGTACCCAGGAACGCCTGGAACGTATAGTAGGGAAGGAGATCAGTCGGGAACTGATAGATACACTACCTGATGATGTAGATGTTTGCGGCGAGAACGGCGAGTTCCATACCTTCACTTTTAAAGGTCCTATTTTTAAAGATCCTATACCTTACAAAACAGGAGTGAAGATTTTTAAGGAATACAAAGCACCTCAAAATGCCGATGATTCCTGTGTTTCTCCAACAGATCAAAAACACACCGGATTTTGGTATTGCGACCTTATTTTGGCATAACTTCTCATTTATTTGGCAAAATAGCTCACAAAATATAATTTTTTTAATATATATAACTAATTATACAACAGTTACTTATTTATAAAATATAAAGTAATTATCCAATTAGATAGAAATAATGAGTTGTTTTTGCCCTGAATTGGTCTATTTTGAAGAATAAAATTCTGTATTTAAACTAATTTTAAATTAAGTATCTGTAATTTAGGTTCTTATGTGTTATTTGATTAGTAGTTATATCGGTAATAAGACTCTTTGAAATCTTTTCGCATTTCTGTGAAGCGGGCACCCACCGTTTTTAAAAACTCTTCATCAAGCAATTCAAAAACGCTGTTCACCCCATCGGTCAGATCCATTTCGGGAATCTTGAAACTCTGCTCCAGAGCTCCCTGCTCTATCTTCACAATAAACTTTTGGTTCATGTTCAGGATGGATATTTTAAAATCATGGTGCGGTAGTTCGGCGATAATCCTCATGGTATTTAATTAGTGAATTAGTGATTTATTGAATTAATGAATTATAATGAGCAAAGATCATTGGAATAAGGAGCAAGGATTTTTGGATAAAATATATTCGCTATTTAGTCCTTCATCCCTAAGTCCTTGTTCTCAAGATCCTTATTCCTAAAGTCCTTGTTCTTTGCTCCAAAATCTCCCAAAGGATCTTTTCCATGGAGTGCTCCGAAACTTTCCAGTATTTTAAACCGGGCAAAAAGTTCTTCGCTGTACCAGTTCTCGCTCCGGGTTAGTTTGATCACTTCGGCATGTTCACGGCTTTTGTAAGCAAAAGCTTTTACATCATCCAGGCTTTGCCAAACCGAAAAGGTGGCCTGCCGGTAAACCGGTGCCTCGCCTATACCAAATGACGTAATATAACCCGGCGCATTGGCCATCAGATTGGCTACCTCATCCACATGCGACCAAAAGTTTTTCGACCTGCTTATCCTGATCGTGGCTCGGGTAAGCACAGCTATTGGGCCGGTATGGTCTTTTACTTCCGGGTTACCAAAAGGTTCCTTGCCATCCCATTTACCATGGCTTTGCAAAGGCTCACAGAGCACTGTCCAGCCTTCATGGCCTAATATCTTCCACCAGTTGTAAACAAAGGAGCTGGCCTGAAATTTGTCAAAATCTTCCCGGCTGTCCCAGCAAGCTAATAGTCCCCATTGTTGCCAGTCGGGCTGAAGATCAAAAGTACCGTTATGGCCCGAACCCAGCAGCTTATAAAAACAGCAGCCTTTTTGCAGCCACATAGGCAGGCGGTGTATGGCCATGGCCAGTAATGCAAAAGGGACAAAAAGTTTCCGGTATCGAACAATGGTAAGGCTAACGATCATGTTTTGCGAAATAAAACATTAATTGTAAAACCCAGGCCAAAAAACTTTTTAAACCTTAAATTTTAACACTTTTCTGATCAAAAACAGAATAAAAATGGGTCGGAATTCATTCATAACTACCGGTTTTAACACTTTTTAACAAATTCTAACGTGGTTTTAGTGTGTTTTGAAAAGTTTAAAAAGTATTCTCCACCCTCTTTGCCGCAAAGCGGGAGAGAGGGTCGCCCAGCGAAGCTTAGGCGGGGTGAGTCAATGCCATGCAGATCACGCCTTTATCCAATCCTGCCTAAATATGATACCAGCTTGATGCACTTTCTGCCACACATTGTTATTTTTGTATCATGGCAGAGGATTTAAACATCACCACATCAACCGACAAAACCGAACAATACACCACGCTTATTCCGCAGATAGAGGCCTTGCTTTTTGGCGAGCCCGACTTGGTGGCTAATCTGGCCAATGTGGCCGCGGCTTTAAAGGAGCAGTTTAAATGGTTTTGGGTAGGATTTTACCTGGTTAAAAATAATGAGCTGGTTTTAGGTCCGTTCCAGGGGCCTGTAGCTTGTACCCGCATAGGTTTGGGCAAAGGTGTTTGCGGCGCGGCATGGCAGCAGGCCAAAACGTTGGTAGTGCCCGATGTGGAAGCTTTTCCCGGACATATCGCCTGTAGCTCACTTTCTCAATCGGAAATTGTAGTGCCTGTATTTCATAATGGAGAAGTGGTTGCTGTTTTGGATGTAGACAGCGAATTGCTGGATCAGTTCGATGAAACCGACGCACAGTACCTGGAGCAAATTGTAAAGCTGCTGAACTTTGCATGAGCAGGATCTATCTGATAGCTGGCCTGGGTGCTGATACCCGGGTATATAACAATATCGACCTGCATGATCATGAGGTAATCCCTGTCGACTGGATAGAACCCTATCAGACTGATACTTTAAGTGCCTATGCACAAAAGCTTATTCATCAATATAATATACTGTCAAACTCTATTATTGTCGGCAATTCTTTAGGTGGGATGATTGTTGTAGAAATAGCTAAACAGATCCCTGTAAAAAAAGTAATCCTGATATCAAGTGTTAAAACCAGCAGTGAAGCTCCCTGGTATTTTAGCTTCTTTCGCGCCTTGCCTGTTTATAAGATGATCCCCGGAAAATGGTTCACCTCCCTGGGTTTCATGATCAAGCCTTTATTCGGACATATGAGTGCCGAAGATGCCTGGTTGTTTAGTGATATGCTGAAAAACTCATCGCCCAGGTTTGTAAAATGGGCCATGAGAGCGGTACTGCACTGGAAAAACAATATCATCCCGCCAAACCTTTTTCATATCATCGGCGACAAGGATCTGGTGTTCTCTTTTAAGCGTATTCCTGATGCTACAATAGTTAAAGGCGGGACCCACATCATGATATTTGATAAAGCGAAGGAGATCAATAAACTATTAAAAAATATTTTGAAAAAATGAAGTTACCCGAAACGTTTTATTTGGGTACCGATGTGGTAGCTATCAGTAAAAGTTTATTAGGAAAGTATTTGTTTACCTGTATTGATGGTGTAACTACCGGTGGTTATATTGTTGAAACAGAAGCCTATAATGGCGCTATTGATAAGGCGGCGCACTCTTATGGCAACCGCATAACCCCACGTACCAAAACCATGTTTATGCAGGGTGGTATTGCTTACGTGTACCTGTGTTATGGCATCCACGAAATGTTTAATATCGTGACCTCAACAGAAGGGCATGCCCAGGCTATTCTGATCAGAGCAGTGCATCCGACTGAGGGAATTGAGGCGATGCAGGTAAGGCGTAATATGATGACGCTTAAACCAACCATTACGGCCGGACCGGGTTCCGTTGCCAAGGCCCTGGGCATATCCCGAAATATCAATGCCATCAGTTTGCAAAGCGATACACTTTGGCTGGAAGACCGGGGACTAAATTTTACCGACGAGCAAATAACTGTTGGCCCACGAATAGGGGTTGCCTATGCTGGTGAAGACGCCTTACTGCCATATCGCTTTTATGTTAAAGGCGATATTTATGTGAGTAAGCCAAATAAGTGAGTAGTGAGTGGTGAGTGGTGAGTGGTGAGTGGTGAGTGGTGAGTGGTGAGTGGTGAGTGGTGAGTGGTGAGTGGTGAGTGGTGAGTGGTGAGTGAAATTTTGGAGTTACAAGGTAATGAAAAAATCGTAATCGCTTGGCAGAAGCTGAGCGATTGCAATAGAACTATCATTCGCAAAAATTCACCATTCACTACTCCCCACTCACTAATTAATTATCTTTGGCCGATGAACTATCAGAACAGTTTAGCATTTGCCTTGGAGCAGGATGAGCTTGATCCACTAAAAAATTTAAGGAGCCGTTTTCTAATTCCGCAGCATCAGGGTGCCGATGCGGTTTATTTATGCGGCAATTCTTTAGGTCTGCAACCTACTTCGGCAGGGAAATATATAACCGACCAGTTGAGCGCCTGGCAGAACCTCGCGGTAGAGGGTTGGTTCCAGGGTGATGATCCCTGGCTTAGCTATCACAAACAGCTTTTGCCATCCATAGCCCGCATTGTTGGCGCGCAGGAAAATGAAGTAACAGTGATGAACTCACTTACAGTAAATCTTCATTTACTGATGGTAAGTTTCTATAAGCCAAATCATAAACGATTTAAAATTATCATGGAAGGAGGGGCTTTTCCCTCAGATCAATACGCGATGGAAAGTCAAGTCAGGTTTCATGGTTTTGATCCAAAGGAGGCTATTGTCGAGATCTTTCCGCGTAAGGGAGAGCTTACTTTGCGCACCGAAGATATTATTCAAACCATCAATGAGCATGCTGATGAACTGGCGCTGGTAATGTTTGCCGGTATTAATTATTATACCGGTCAGCTGTTTGATATGGAGTCTATCGCTGCTGCGGCTCATAAAGCTGGCGCCTACGCTGGTTTTGATCTGGCACATGCTGCTGGTAACGTTCCATTAAAATTGCACGACTGGGGCGCTGATTTTGCCTGCTGGTGTTCGTATAAATACATGAACTCAGGTCCGGGTGGTATCAGTGGTGTTTTCGTGCACGAAAAGCATTTTGATAACCGGGAATTGGACCGCTTTGTAGGCTGGTGGGGTTACCGGGAAGATAAGCGTTTTTTGATGGCGCCGGGTTTTGATGCGGCCAAAGGCGCCGACGGCTGGCAGGTTAGTACAAGTCCTATCTTGCTTTTGGCTTTATTTAAGGCTTCTATGGCTGTTTTTGATGATGCGGGCGGTATTGATGCTCTTCGAGAGAAAAGCGTGGCTTTAACGGGCTATATGGAGTTTTTGATAAATGAGTTGAATAAGGCGCAGGGCGAAGATCTATTTAAGATCATTACTCCGGTCAATCCGCAGCAACGGGGTTGCCAGCTATCAGTAGTTTGCAAGCGGAATGCTAAGGCTGTATTCCAATACCTGGCAGATAACGGCGTAATAGGCGACTGGCGCGAACCCGATGTGATCAGGCTGAGCCCGGTGCCGCTTTACAATAGTTTTCAGGATGTTTACCAGGCTATACAGCAAATGGCCGCCGCGATAAAATAATAAAAATAAAAAATGTCATTTCGAACGAACGGTGATGGGTAGTGAAAGAGGGTGAGGAGAAATCTTTTACGCCCTGTAAAGTTCGCATGGATAATCGCAGAAGATTTCTCCTTGTTCCTCGTTCGAAATGACAGGTTGACGATATTAAAAAAATAACAAAACATGGTTTACTATAATCCCAAAGAGTGGTTCTCTTTTATTTTCAAGATCAATAAGGCCGATACCATGCGGGAATTATTTCCGCTAATGCTGGCGGTAGGAGCGTATGCGGGTGTGGTGACCTACTTTTTGATAGATTTCTGGCATTTACCCGATACCAGTCTGCTCCGGAAGGTAAGCTACATTCATCAAACCATTGGCTTTGTATTTTCATTATTGCTGGCCTTTCGCATCAATTCGGCGTATGACCGCTGGTGGGAAGGGCGCAAGATCTGGGGGAGCCTCACCAACAATAGCCGCAACCTGGCCATTAAACTGAAACACCTTGTTGGCGAAGATGACGCCGCGTTTTTTAACTATACCATACCGCTTTATGCCCGCTCACTCCGGGATCATTTAAGGGATAAGTACGTACCCGAGGAATCCGGGTTTATTACTATCGATCCGCAAAAACATGTACCTAACCAGGTGGCCTCCGCTATCATCGAAAACGTGTATAAGATCAATAAAAGTGGTGTGATTAACCCGGAGCAATTGTTTAGCATTACGGCAGAAATAACTTCATTTACAGATATTTGTGGTGGTTGTGAGCGCATTAAAAAAACACCTATTCCTTTTTCTTATAACGTGTTTATCAAGAAGTTCATCTTCACCTATATCATGACCCTGCCCTTTACCTGGGCCTTTGATCTCAAGTATTTTATTGTACCCGTGATCGCTTTTGTACTGTTTGTTTTTGCCAGTATTGAGCTATTGGCCGAAGAGATTGAAGACCCTTTTGGCTATGATGCGAACGACCTGCCGCTGGATAATATCTGTGAGAATATTCAGAAGCATGTGGGGGAGATATTTAGCCTCACCTAAGTTCTGCTTTGCCTGAAAGAGGGATAGTTCTCACGCGTCACGAGCGTAGCAATCCCTAAATAAAATACAGAGCGGCTCTGCTCATCTGGGATTGCCACGCTGCGCTTGCAATGACGGGTTGTGAAAAAAGTTTCCTCTGTTTTATACTTTACTAAACAAGCCATGTTCAAAATAGCTTACGACCCGATATACGCGCATCCGTTGCCCGAAGGTCATCGTTTCCCGATGCTGAAGTACGAGCTGATTCCGGCGCAATTATTGCATGAGGGTTTGATCAGCCGGAATAACCTGTTCTCGCCGGATGAGCTGACCGAGGATATTATCCTGCAAACTCATGATGAAAACTACTGGCGCCAACTGCGCGATTTGACCCTGCCGTTAAAGGAGCAGCGTCGTATCGGTTTTCCCTTATCGGCCCGTTTAGTGGAGCGTGAGATCAGGATAGCTAAGGGGACTATTGATGGATGCAGGTTTGCTTTTGATGATCGCATCGCTTTTAATGTGGCCGGTGGCACACATCATGCAGGCAGTAATTGGGGCGAGGGTTTTTGCCTGTTAAACGATCAGGCTATTGCAGCTAATTGGCTATTAAATAATAATTTAGCTAAATCTATCTTAATTATTGATTTAGATGTACATCAGGGAAACGGCACCGCCCAGATTTTTGAAAAGGAACCCCGGGTATTTACTTTCTCGATGCATGGCGCCAATAATTTTCCGTATCGTAAGGAAACATCTAATTTGGATATCCCGCTGGGAGATGGGATTGAGGATGATGAATATTTGGATATTTTGTACAATACGCTACCCGGCTTGATCCAGCATCAAAAGCCCGATTTTATATTTTACCTGTCGGGTGTGGATATCCTGGCAACCGACAAACTGGGTAAGCTGGCCCTGAGCAAAGAAGCCTGCAAAGACCGCGATAAATTTGTGTTTGGACAGTGTATTGCCAATAATCTGCCGGTGCAGGTAAGCATGGGCGGTGGTTATTCGCCCCAGATCAAAGATATTGTGGAAGCGCATTGCAATACCTTCAAAATAGCAGCTGATCTGTATTTCTGAATTTCAAGCGAAGCTCCCGCGTGATTAGCGTAGCGTATCTCGTGGGTTGCATGATTAAAGCTTCCAGCTTTAGTTCAACTGAAAGCTGAAGCTGTGTACACCGCGTGTTGGAAACTCGCGGCAGCTATTACTTTTTGTCCCCTCAGGGTCTCTCGCAGAGGACCCTGAGGTTTGAACATGTCTGTCTTGTCCTAAAATAAGTTACAGGTTTTAGAATAATCCTGTCATGTATTTACAGGCTTGTAAGCAGCCTCAGGGTCCCTTTCAGGAGACCCCGAGGGGACGGAATAGCAGCTGATCTGTATTTCTGAAATTCAAACAGCTCCCGCGTGATTAGCGTATTTCGCGGGTTGCATGATTAAGCTCCAGCTTTAGTTCAGCTGAAAGCTGAAGCCATGTATACCACGAGTTGGAAACTCGCGGCAGCTATTACTTCATTTAATCTCTCGCCAATATCGGGATCGTATTGTCCCGGCGATGCTTTTTACTGATGATGTTAAAACGGATAAACAGCAATACCGAGGCTGTCGCCAATCCTAAAGTTAAACCATACCACACGCCATTAACCCCCAGGTTAAGCCTGATCCCCAATAAATAGCCCACCGGTAAACCGACTACCCAGTAGGCCAGAAAAGTAAATATGGTCGGGATGTTTACATCGCCCATACCGCGAAGTATGCCGAGCCCTACCACTTGCGCGCCATCAAATAATTGAAAGAACGCTGCGATGATAAGTAGTTGTGCTGCAATATCAATAACAGCCTGATCGGAAGTGATTATCCAGGGTAACAGATGCCTGCCAAAGGTAAATATGAGGGCGGTGACCGACATAAAGGCCAGCACAATGTGATAGTTTGAGATGGCCGATAACCGGAGGTTTTGATGATGCCCGGCGCCAAAATAGTTACCCGATTTAATGGCCGCCCCGGCTGATATACCACTGGCCATCATGTAGGTCATAGCCGCCAGGCTGATAGCAACCTGGTGCGCGGCCTGCTGATCGAGCCCTATAACACCTACCAAAATAGCGGCACCGCCGAAAGCGCTCACTTCAAACGTATACTGCAAGGCCACCGGCGCACCTATCTTCATGATCTGGATACCCCGTAAGCGATCGATATTTTTAATAGCAAAACTTTTCAAGTACTGCTTAAATATAGGCGACCGTAAAACGTATATAGCCATTACGATAGCCATTACACAACGGTCTATCAAGGTGCTGTAACCAACACCCTTGATCCCCATAGGGTGAACGCCAAATAAGCCTTTTACAAAAATTACCCCAAGGCAAATGTTGAGCAAATTACCCCATATAGAGATAAGCATGGCTTGCTTCGTAAAACCCAGCCCTTCGGCAAATTGCTTAAAGGTATTGAATACCAGCAGTGGGATGAGTGACAAACTAAGCAATAGCAAGTAAGGTTTGGCCTCGGCTACTACCTGCGGTGATTGATCCAGATGACCGATAAGCAGCATGGTACCAAAGTAAATACCGGCAAACAACAGGATGCCGCTCAGCATATTTAAAAATAAACTGTTGGAAAGCAGCAGGCCGCATTCTTTGAAATTTCCGCGACCGTTATTTTGCGCGATGAGTGGTGTTAAGCCATAAGAGATCCCCATACCGATAACCAGCGGGGTCATGAAAAGACTGTTCACCAACGACACAGCGGCCAAAGAAACCGTACCTGCAAAATGGCCCACAATAATAGAATCGGACATTTGAACCAGTGTATGTCCCAGCTGTGATATCACTACAGGGATAGCCAGTTTAAGGCTTTCGCCATAATAAGGTTTGTATTTCAGGAAAACGCTTTTCATTTACTTTAGGTACAGGAGAGCAGAAAGCTTAAGGCTGAAAGCCAAAAGCTGCATTGCTGATCATTAGCAAACTTAATATAAATATTTCACCCTCCGGGTCAATCGCCGGTAATAGTTTGAAGCTCTTAGAGCTTTCTGCCTTTAGCTTTTCGCTTTGAGCTTATGAGCTTACAGTATAAAACTCTTCTTTTTCGGTGGTATTAATGCGGATAAGTCCTGATAATATTAAGTCGACCAGGATGCGTTGCGCCCGTCGTCGGCCTATCTTTAACAGTTCGGCACACTCTTTAATAGTGATGCGGGTATTGAGTTCGAGGTATTGTAACAGCGATTTTTCATTTTCGGAGTATTCAATCAATACGCCTTCATCGCTTGATGACCGTTTAAGCACTTCCAGTACAATTTTACTGGCCAGTACGCTTTTGTCCTTTACCCTTACATAGGCCCACCATTTGCCGTCTTCGGCCAGGGCATAGTGTGGTTTCAGATCGCTTGCGGGGGTATCCACAACCAATACCAGTTTATCGTCTACGTAAACTTCATCAAATATGGGCTCCAAAGCCGGGCGTGCAAACATATGAGCGGCTTTGGTGATCATATAACGTTCTTCGTCTTCAGATTTTACACCTTTAATAGTTCCGTCATCGGCAACGCCTATTAATAGTTTGCCGCCTTTATTGTTGGCAAATGCTACCATGGTACGGGCAATTTTTTCGCAGCTGGTTATTGTTTTTTTAAAGTCGAGTGTTACACCTTCACCCTCAAATATCAATTTTTTGATATGGTTCATGTTAGCGTTGTTATCCTGTCTGTTAAACTGATTACTGAGGTTTAATATAGGGGGTAAATATTTCCATCCATCTTTCCGGACGGGTTATTTCTGTAAATCCAAACTGGCTGTACAGGCCATGCGCATCGGCGGTGGCTAATGACCATCTTCTCAGTCCTTGCAGATCGGGGTGTTTAACAATGGTTTGCACCAGCCATTTGGATAGCCCTTTTTGACGGAAGTCAGGCAAAATAAATACATCGCACAGGTAAGCAAAGGTAGCATTGTCGGTAACTACGCGTGCAAACCCAGCCTGAACGTCTTGCTGATAAACGCCAAAGCACATAGAATTGGCAATACCCTTTTCCAATACATCGCGACGGATGCCTTGTGCCCAATAGGAGTCGTCGTTCAGGTAATTATAGATCACATCAACGTTAAGTAAGCTTTTATCGGTAGATATCTGGAAGCCCTTTTTAATAAAGACCTCATCGTTCATATATGTAGTCATTAGGATAGAATTATGAATTAGTACTTGTAAAATTTAAATTGCGTAAATACACCTCTATCGTTACAGATACGCACATTTCACCATCTTTATTATAAATATCAATGGGATGATGCACCATGTATTTACCCTCGGTGTTTAACAGCATTTCTGCATGTTCGATCTCCGCATCGGTTAAGGTGATCGTAAAATAAAGATCTGACGAGCCTGGTTTCAGGTAATGTATAGTTGATGATTTTGACCATACCTTTAATTTATACCCCTTTTGAATAAGCAGCTGGTGAAACAATACCGGGTAAAACGGATCGGCGGCCGAAAAAATGGTGCCACCGAAAATGGCGTTGTTATAATTTTTATTCAGAATGCTCTTGATAATCTTTACCTGAACACCTTTAAAGCCTTTATCAAATTTAACCACCCAGATACGCTGAAATAAAAGGGGAGGGTAGAAACGCATCGCCCACTTTAACATTCGTTCAGATACTACCATAGCCCTTAAATATCTGAAATTTATAAGAAATTAAAGCATTTGTTATGTAAAAATCAGGCAGGCGCTTAGCCTTTTGGTTGCCAGATAAATTTTTAACTTAAACAATATCGTTGCTGTATGGTTAATAGTATAATCAAAGTGAAATTGACAATTCATTCAAATACAGACAACTATGAAAAAACAGATTTTAAGTATAGCGCTTGTTGCCACATTGATAGGTGCAATAGCAGCGGGCTGCAGTTCTTCAAAAACAACCAGTGGATCAGATAGCACCAGTACCGATACCTCAAAAATGGCAACACCGGCCTCAACAACTGATACGGCTAAAACTGATACCACAAAAAAGGATACCACAACAAAACCTGTTCATTAATTTAAGTTGAAAATCGGCCTCCAGGTGAATTATTCATCCGGAGGCCGTGTCTTTTTAAAAGGCGCTTTTAATAACACCACCATCGGCCCTTAACAAGGCTCCGTTAGTTGCTGATGACAGCGGACTTGCTATATAAGTAATCAGGTTGGCTATTTCATCAGTTGATGTAAATCGTTGAATGAGTGATGTGCTCCGCATAGTTTTAAAAAATTCAGTTTCCACTTCTTTGGCAGTTAGTTTTTTCTCTGCAGCAAGCGCGTCAAGAAAAGCCCCAGCGCCTTCAGATCGGGTAGGGCCTGGTAAAATAGAATTTACGGTTACATGGCTGCCTTTGGTCAGCTCGGCCAAACCTCGCGCTATGGCTACCTGGGCTGTTTTGGTCATGCCATAATGGATCATTTCTTCGGGAATCTGTATGGCCGATTCACTGGAGATGAAAATAATACGTCCCCAGTTTTTTTGCAGCATCTTGTCAAAATAAGCCCTCGAAAACCGAACGCCGCTCAATACGTTCACTTCGTAAAATTTGAGCCAGTCTTCATCGGTAATATCTTTAAATGCTTTAGGCTCAAAAATAGCTACGTTGTTGATCAGGATATCAACTTCGGGTAATTTGCTAATGATTTGATCGATATCGCCCTTGTTGGCCATATCGCCGGTCAGTCCGTAAATATCATTGTTACCGGTGTCTTTTTTAATCTGGTCTACAGCGGCTTTAACACGCTCCTCGGTGCGACCATTTACATATACCTTTGCGCCTTCGGCGGCTAATGATTTAGCTATGGCATAACCAATGCCTGCAGTTGAGCCGGTTACCAAGGCCACTTTATTTTTCAGTTGAAGATCCATGTTTTTATATAGTTAAATTGATGTTTAAAAATACCCAATGTTTTGTCAGCATATATCATTACAAACAAAAGATGGAATGGTGCTGACAAAATGAAATTTTAAACTGTGACAATGCGATTATAAAAAACAATACCAATCGGTATATTTTTGTCTTAACGGTTACCTGTTGATCTATAAAAAATAAAACTAACATGAAAGCAATTCAATTTAAAGAATACGGAGCATATGAAACCCTGAAAATAGTTAACCTGGATATCCCGGAATTAAAAGAAGGACAGTTATTGGTTAAAATAAATGTAGCCGCGGTGAACCCGGTTGATAATACCATTAGGAAAGGGTTAATACCACAGGCTAAAAAGCTACCCATGATTTTGGGAAATGAAGCTGCCGGCGTGATTGTAAAAGGTGACAGCGAATTTCCAGAAGGAGCAAGAGTTATAATTTCGCCCTTTTCACCCGATGGTTCTATCAGGGGTATCAACAACGACGGAACCTGGCAAGAGTACCTGGCCTTATACCCGCAAGAAGTACTTAAAACGCCGGATAATGTATCTGACGAGGAAGCTACCGCATTCCCTGTAGCATTTTTCTCGGCGCAGGCCAGCTTAAATAAAGGCGATTTTACCAACAGCAAAAGTGTATTGGCATTAGGAGCGGGTGGCGCTGTTGGTAATGCTTCTATCCAATTGGCATTAGCTTATGGCTCGCCTTTGGTGATCACCACAGCAGGCTCAACCCAAAAAGCTGAAGCTGCCAGGGCTGCAGGTATTGAAAATGTTATTGATCTCTCCAAGGAAACCATCAGCGAAGGAGTATTAAGAATAACAGAAGGAAAAGGGGTTGACCTGGTGATTGACAGTATCGGCGGCAATTTAACCGGGGAGGCACTTCATTCCCTGGCCCGCAATGGCATATTGGTTACCATTGGCTACTCAGCTGGTACACAAGTTACAGCCAACGTAACTGATTTTGTATGGAAGGGTTTACAAATGCGGGGGCAAAGTCTTTCCGGATGGTTTAACGCCGAAGAGCAGAAGCAAGTATGGGATCAATTGCTGCCATTGCTGGCCGGTGAGAAAATAAAACCCATCGTAGCCAAAGTATTTGATGTGGCCGATGTGGCCGAAGCACAGCGTTATTTAATAGAAGACAGACCTTTTGGTAAAGTATTGCTGAAGTTTTAAGAAGAACTTGTTAGTCAAATAACAAGGTGTTTTGATAGAGGAGGGGAGAGCTTTATTGATGTAGAGCTGCTCCCCTTTATTATTCGGACTTCTGCCAAAGACCACATTTCGGGAGCTGGCTTTAGACTGGTATCCCGATTGGGCTCGCCTCCAGGTATTCATTGATGTAGGCCTTAGCCCTTTCTCATTTCTTTATGATCACTCCGTCCTTAAACTCTTTATAGGGTTAACAACAGCTGCTTTTATGGATTCATAGCTAACCGTAAGCCAGGCAATGCCCAGCGCCGATACTGATGCTATTACGAATATCAGCCAGCCTACATGAATATGATAGGCAAAGCCGGCAAGCCAGGTGTTCACGGCGTACCAGGAAAGCGGTATGGCTATAACAATAGCTATCAGGATGAGCCGAGTAATTCCGGAGGCTAATAAGTAAACAAGACTTGACACCGATGCGCCCAGCACTTTGCGCACACCAATTTCTTTGGTACGCTGCTCGGCCATAAAGGCAGATAAGCCATATAAACCCAGGCAGGAGATAAAAATGCCAAGCGTGGCAAAAAGGTTAAAGATTTTGCCCATCTGTTGTTCTCCCTTATAAAGATTAGCCAAATCCTGGTCAAGAAAATCAAATTTGAAGGGGTAAGCCGGGTTGAGCTTCTGGCTTATGGTTGATAGAGCCTGTATAGTAGCGTTGGTTTTGCCGGGTAATGTCCGTACCACTATAAAACTACCATTTTTATTGAAAGGCATCACCAATGGTTCTATAGCTTGCTGAACCGGTTTAAAATTAAAGTCTTTTACCACGCCAATAATAGTACCCTTGTTCCCCCAAAGCGTTAATGATTTACCTATTGCGGCATCAGGCTTTAAACCCATAATGCTCAGCATTTTTTCGTTAACTAAGTAGCTATTTGAATCAGTTTTAAAGGCGCTTGAAAAACTGCGGCCTGCTATCATCTTGATCCTGAATGTATGGATAAAATTCTCATCCACACCTATTACCGGGAAAATTGTTTGAGCGCGCGGATCTTTGCCAGCCCAGTCAACACTCATTGTCCAGCCCCCAAGATTGGTGGGCAGATCGGTAATAATAGAAAAATCGCTGGTAAGCGGGTTTGCATTTAATTCGTTTTTTAAGGCTTGCTTCTTTGTCCAAATGTCCCCGGTCACGGGTATATATAAGAGATTGGCCTTTTCAAAGCCGGGGTTTCGTTCCCTGATAAATTTAAGCTGGTTGTAAATAACTACGGTGCCTACCAGCAATACAATAGAAACCATGAACTGAGTTACAACCAAAGCATTGCGGAACAGTAAATTGCCGCCCATTGATTTTACATTTCCCTTGAGTACTTTAACCGGGTTAAAGCCCGAAAGGAACAGGGCAGGATAGCTGCCAGAGATAAGCCCGGTTAACATGGCAATACCAAAAAGGCTTAACCAGAGCTTCACATCCGATACATCGATAGCGAGTTTTCTGTTGGCCAGTTCATTAAATACCGGCAGGAATAAAATAACAATGCCGAGCGCGAGCATTAATGATAGAAAAGAAATAAATACCGATTCGCTTAAAAACTGGAAGATCAGTTGTCCGCGTATAGCGCCTGCCACTTTGCGTAAGCCAATTTCTTTGGCCCTGCGGGCTGAGCGCGCTGTAGCCAGGTTCATGAAATTGATGCAGGCTACTATCAATATTAAAACAGCGATGATAAAAAAGATGCTTACATATTGCGCGTTCCCATGACCCGTTGAATCTCCCAATCTTTCGGGCGCGAGGTGAATTTTAGTTAAAGGTTCCAATTTAAAAGAGGCTTTAACCTCTATCCCTGGGGTATGTTTTAAAGATATCTGGTCAATTTGTTTCTCCAGTTTTAATAAATTGGGAGCGGAAGGATCGAATTTTTTATCTAACAGAACATAGTCATAAAAATTAAAATTTGTCCATACACTATTTTTTAAATCATCATTCGTTTTGGCTAAGGAGGCCATTGGAAGAATAAAGTCGAATTGCAGATCGGAGTTAGCCGGGATATTGGCCAAAACACCCGTTACCACCACATTTTCTTTATTGTCTTTTCGTATTGTTTTGCCAATAGGATCTTCCTTTCCGAAGTATTTTGCAGCCATTTCCTGTGTTATTAAAACGCCATCTACCTGATTTAACGCTGTGGCGCGGTCGCCCTTTACCAGGGGAAAGGAAAATACATCCATAAAACTTGGATCGGCATAAAATGCACGTTCTTCCTGGAACTTTTTGTTACCTGTTTCAAGTAAAACAGAAGGATACGCGGGTTGTAAACGAACGGTATTTTTAATAACCGGCATTTCCGCTTTTAACCCAGCGGGCATGCCTGCAGAGCTGGCCGCTGTTTTTGAATCACCAAAATCGTTGTTGATACGATAGATCTGGCCTGCATTTTTATGGAATTTATCGTAACTTAATTCATTCTGTACCCAAAGAAGGATCAGGATACTTGATGCCAGGCCTATGGCTAAACCTGTTATATTCAAAATGGAATAGGCTTTATCCTTAATGATATTCCTGTAAGCAAGTTTAAAATATGTTTTGAGCATGGCGCGGCCGGTTTTAAATGTGTCGATAATGCTTTAAGTATACCAATTACGTGCCCTTATTTTAATGCATTGATTATTAATTATTTGTAATATTTAAAAAAGGTCGGTTGTTCGGAAATGTTACAGTTGACGTACGTTGCCGAACAGGGGTTTTCATACAAACTACCATAAAATTTTACGAGACCTGCTGCACCCATTGGCTTCGCCAGGCAGGCGCTTCAAAGGCCTCTGCGAAATACTGTGTTTCATGTATCACTTTACCGTTCCGGAACTCCATAATACTCACCGTGTAAGCCGATTGCCCCTGGTAAATGATGGTATATTCTGTGATCCAGAGGCTGCCTTGCCCAAGAATCCGCTTTATCTTAAAGCCAGACGGTTTGCCTGGGTGATGGCTCCGCAGGGCTTGTAAGTTAATTCTTCCGAGGATTCTTTCGCCCGATTGCGGATAATCACAGATGGCATCGTCATCGTAAATATCATGTTCTGCGTTCACATCGCCAATTGCCGATGCGCGCCAGTGCGCATTCAGGGCTTCACGTATTTGTTCGTCTTTCATGATACTTGCTTTTTAACGTTTAGCTTTTTCGTTCGAATCACGTTGTGGGATGAAACCGGGAACACCGGTGCTCACTACTTGATTGAGTCTCTGCCTGGTCTCAATACGGTTGATATCATCAAACGCGTCTTGCGGCAGGGGAGAGATGTCAAAATTCTCCCTGGCCCGGTCTGCGGTTTTAGGTGTAGTAAGCAAAGCCGTGCCCCGCTGGATGGCCCAGGCCAACAGCACCTGCGCCGGTGTTTTTCCAATTCGTTCGGCAATGTCCACAATAACAGGATCTTCGAGCAGCCCCGGTCTTATTCCATGACCCAAAGGTGCAAAAGCTAAAAATACAATGCCGTTCTCTTTACAGAAATCCAAAAGCTCAGTTTCCGGTAAATACGGGTGTGATTCGACTTGAACCACGGCTGGCTTGATTCTCGCCGCTTTGTAGAGAGGCACCAGGTCCTTCAAAGTAATGTCGGACAGTCCTATAGCCCGGCATTTACCAGCATCCACAAGTTGCTCCATGGCTCTCCAGGTGTCAAGTAAAGTCACCCCCTTATCGTAAATAACATTACCGTTTTGATCCCGCGGATCCTGGTCATCACCCGGTTGGAACGCATACGGTGTATGAATGAGATACAGGTCCAGGTAGTTGAGTTTGAGCCTTTTTAAACTCGCTTCGAATGCCGGTTCAACACGTTCTGGACGATGATTGGTATTCCACAACTTCGTGGTAACAAAGATGTCTTCGCGGGCAATTCCACCGGCAGCGAGCCCGGCTTGCAGCGCTTCGCCAACCTCACTTTCGTTTCGATAGCGTTCTGCAGCATCGAAGTGTCGAAATCCGGCTTCCAGCGCGTCTCTGGTAGCACTTATAGTCAAAGCCTTATCAGGGATCAGGGTACCAAACCCGAGCAAAGGCATGTGGAGGATGTTATCTGTGGTCTTCATTTTTAATATGTTTACTGAATTACATATCAAAGGACGGCAGAAAACTTCAAGAATCTGCGTGACCTACATCACATTTAAACCGAGGTGAATTGCTAATAGCCTATGCTGAATTTATGGTAAGGTTTCTGAAAGCTGTAAAGAAGGGAAAAATTAAAATTCTCGCAGATCTGTTTGGATATCGTGAGCCCAAGACCACTACCTTCAGAATAAGATGATTTATGAAAACGTGTAAAGATCTGATCGTCTCTTAAAGGTAGTTCATCACCTGTGTTTTCTATAATTAAGCTTTCAGCGTTTAGGTTTATTTTAATCTCCCCACCATTGTAATTATGCCTGATCGCATTACTCATTAAATTGCTCAGTAAAATTTCCATCAGATGCCGGTTAGCATAAACCTGCTTTTCGTCGAGATTATAGGAAACGTGAAGATTTTTACTCTGAAATATTTCTTCAAATTGAAAGATCATTTCTTCGGTTAAGGCTTTCAGATCTATCAGGTTCTCATCTTTCAATAATCTGTTCTCTACCTTTACCAGTAACAGCATAGATTGATTTAAACGGTTTAATCGGTTAACTGCACCATAAAGGTCAGTTAATAATTTACCTTGTCCCTCGCTCAGGTTTTCACTTTGTATCAGCGTGTCCAGTTTAGAGGTGATAATAGCTATAGGAGTGAGGAGCTCATGCGACGCGTTTTCTGTAAAATTTTTAAGGTTTTGATACTCATGCTTTACCCGTGTAGCCATTGCCGAAACCTCCTGATGTAATTCATTAAACTCATCTATGGAATTATCCAGTTGCGGGATATTCCGGGTATCGGATATATGAAATAGCTTAAGTTCGTCAAGTATATTATAAAAAGGCTGCCATAGCCGGTTAAGAATAAGCCGGTTAGTAATAACGAGCGCCAAAAGCAGGAGCAGTATAACGCCTATGGTAATACCAAATATGATCTGTATAAGGTCTTCGGTTTCAACTTTCGACTCTACTATCAAAATTTTATAGTAGGTATGCCCCATATCAACAAAACTAATCAAGCCTCTTCCTGATTCTGGTTCGTTAGCATTTTTGTAATAAGTTGTATTAATAAACTTACGGGTGACCGAGTTTTTAGGAACTTGTTTAAAGCTGATCTGCTGGTCTGGTGATTCAAATACCTGGGGCAGGTTATGGTTCAGTTTTACATAATCAAAAATTTCCTGTTCCTCAACTTCCAGCGATTTATCTTTTTCATTAATAAGAATTGAACTGATGGCCAGGTAGTAGATCCCACCGGTTATCAGCATGATAATAATAGCGGCAATTAAATTTACACGGTTATATTTATCTAAAAGTTTCATTTATCATTAAACTTATAACCCATGCCATATGCAGCCTGTATATAATCATTGGCCCCGGCTTCTACCAGCTTTTTGCGAATATTTTTAATATGGGAGTAAATAAAATCAAAATTGTCGGCCAAATCTATACCATCTCCCCAAAGATGCTCCGCGATTGCATTTTTGGAGACTACTTTGCCTTTATTAGCTATAAAGTAAATTAACAACGCGAGTTCTTTACGGGTTAATTTTAGGGGGGTGTCTAAAACGGTAACAGTTTTAGCCGACAGATCAATACTGATCTCATTAAATTGCAGTATATTATTGCCATTATACATTTTACGCCTGGTAATGGCAGAAACCCTGGCTTTAAGTTCAGATAAATGAAAGGGCTTAACCAGGTAATCATCCGCGCCAAGATCCAGCCCTTGCAACCTGTCATCAAGTGAGTTTTTGGCCGATATAATCAAAATCCCATCCTTATTATTACTTGCTTTGAGCGTTTTAAGTATATCGATACCACTTCCGCCCGGTAAAGTAATATCCAGCAAAATACAGTCGTAACTGTAAAGATTGATTTTCACCATAGCAGCCTGGTAACTGTCTGCTGTTTCACAGATGTCACCAGCTTCCTGAAAGTATGCTTCAATACTTTCACGTAACCCTTTTTCGTCTTCAATGATGAGTATTTTCACTTCTTTTTTTGGTAAAAGTACATGAGTAATTTGTATACATTTTGGATTTAACCGACTTTATTTTAAACCATCATTGGATCTGGTCAAATGTCTTGTTTAAATGATACAGAATAAATTCAGAATTATTGCTTAATATTGGCTTCATAGTTGCCTTATTTTAGCTTAATGTAGTCATGTTTTTTAAAAAATATATTTTTTTTCTGCTAATAATTCTTCCAGTTATCACTTCTGCACAACAATCAGAAATTACTGATTCTTTAAAAATCACCCACAAGGACAAAACGGTTGAAGAAGCAAACCATTCCATTGTAACTTATATTCCACCGGCAGCATTTGTTACCTGGGGCATACTTTCTTTTCACGTTAAAGGTATCCGGCAAATTGATTACAATGTATATAATGATATGCAGAAAGATCATCCTGGTTTTAAAACCCATGCCGATAATTATCTTCAGTATGCTCCGGCAGCAATTGTGTATGGTTTAAACCTGGCCGGCGTACATGGCAAGCATAACTTTGCCGACCGTACGGCGCTTTACGTTTTGTCTGAAGGTATTTTTGCAGGCACAACCTTTACAGTAAAAAATTTAAGTAAGCGTACACGTCCGAGCGATGCTGATAAATATTCTTTTCCGTCAGGGCATACCGGTAACGCATTTGCTGCTGCCGAATTTTTAAACCAGGAATATGGCGATATTTCACCCTGGTATGGCATTGCGGGATACTCTATCGCAGCGTCAACCGGAATATTGAGAGTTTACAATAATGCTCACTGGTTTAGTGATGTAGTGGCAGGGGCAGGGGTAGGCATACTTTCAACAAAGATTGCCTATTTGGTTTATCCTTATATTAAAAAGCAGTTTTCGGGCGGTAAAGGAGATAAAAATACCGGTACCGTGATTGTGCCCACTTATCAAAACCAGATGTTTGGTTTTTCTTTTGTAAAAACACTTTAAACTTTGCACTGCATCCGCATTTGGATTATGAGTTGTTTCCGGAGAATTCCCTGGCCAACCTGGAAAAGTTGGCAGCTACAATACCAGTACCATCATATGCAATTGACGATCCAGACCGCCATTAAAGTGACCGACGGTAGCATAGAAGTCATCTCCGAAGGACATTGGAAGTTGTTTAGCCGATAATAAACAGGAGGATTAATGTAGGAAGGCTCAACACTGCCACAAAAAAGCGATAATCTTAATTGTTTATCTAATAAATAGTTACGGATAATATTATATTAGTATTCTAAATCATCACAAGTGGTCGCTTTTAAAATATTCAATACTACAACCATTTTCATTGGAGTTATAATCGGTATAGTAAGCTTAGTACCTACTTTAATTTTAATCTCAACTACCAGCAATCTTAAAAAATTCTCATATCAATTACAAGAAGTTCTCGAACAGAACTCTTTTAAAATAATGGGACCTGACCAGTATACAGCATCACTAAAAGGAATCTCAATAGAAGTAGTCTCGAATTTTTATGCAGACGACAAGGTTATTGAAATTATAGTTGGCACTTCGTTTGAAAACGGGGATCAACTTATTACTAAGGGAATTTAATTTCACAACAACAACATAAAAAGCTTTACAAGTTGTTCAGGTGATATTGGTGGAGCACTTTTAGTCCGAGAAGTTTCATTCGCAATATGCCAGGAATAACTATCATTATTTAAATTAGCCACAATCTTAAATTTACTATCATAAAGCGTTAGCATAGACAGATTAAGCGGAAAACTCAAAAAACACAATTCATTTGCTACCGGATTAAAAACTTTAATTAAGCGAATATTAGAAACTGTTGTATCTCTTTTGACAACAAGAGTTACAGGAGCATGCTTTAAATCATTCAAGATCAATTGTGGGTTATTGATATCTTCACGATTCACTATAAAAGTAATAGATTTAAAATCGTTCCGGTCAGGTGATGCAAATACAATTTGAGCACGAACGGACATTGCGCTGAAAATCAGTAATGCAAAAACTAAGTATTTCATGACAAGGTTATTTTAAATGATGTCTACCAAGGTAATCTTTGTAATCTGAATAATCAAGACAAAGAGCTTTACCAGTTAAAACCTTTTTACATATTTTTCACATAATTAACATTATGTTAAGTAATAGAATTAAAAAGAGAGGCTTTATTAAAAAGCCCCTCTTTTGTTGTATCTCTTATTGACCGTTTAACGCATCAATTTTCTTCTTGGTTGCTTCTGCATTAACATTGTCTTTTTTACCTAAGTAATAAGTTCTGAGGTTTGTTAACGCATCAATAGATTTTGGATTCAAATCAACTGCTTTTACCAGATAAGGTTTTGCCAGATCAAATTGCGCGTTAGCTTTGGCTATTGCAGCGTCATATTCTTTTTGTTTGTTGGCAGGCAATTTATTTGCTGCATTGTAAGCATCAATAGCCGGGTTAAGGACCACATAGCCTAAGTTAAGGTTAGCCTCAAAATAGTTTGGATCTATTTCCAGCGCTTTTTTGTACATATCGGCCGCCTTAGTGTAATTGTCAACTTTTTGCTGTTGTAACGTGGCTTTGGCTGCAGGGTCTTTTGCTTTAGCTTGTTCCTTGATGATTGATTCTGCGGCTTGTGAGTAAGTTAAACCTGCATAATAATACAATGTTTTATTTTTTGGATCGGCAGCTAAGGCAGCTTGTATTTTTTGAATTACTTCTTTTTCTTTTCCTGTTTGCAGGCTTATTTCTATCTCTCTTTTACGCAGATCGCTATTTGTAGGATATTTGGTTATTCCTTCGCTAACTGATTTAAGCGCGTTGGTGGTATCTTTATTAGCTAAATAAAGTGATGACAGATCCATATAAACGCCCGCGTTTTTGGAGTATTTGGTGGTAACCAGCTTGTTATAATTGGATATAGCCGCCGGATAGTTTTTGGCATTAGCCGCAGCTAAGCCTGTGTAGTAAATAGCGTTGGTATCCTCAGGCAAAACGGTACGATAGTAATCAAATGAACGATAAGCCTGATCATATTTTTGAGCTGAATATTCGGCAACACCTTTGGTTAACTGGTATTGAGCCAGGTTTAAATAAGCGTTATCAATTATTTGTTTGTTCTCGCCTTTGGTATCCAGTTCTTTAGCTTTTTTTAATGACTCATCGGCAGTTGTAAACAAAGGCAATGAGGTAGCCGCAACCGTATCCTGAACAGCCAAAGCTGCATAAATAGCTCCTTTTAAAGCAAAGGTTTGTGGCAAGGCAGCTGTTTTTTCATTGGCAGCCGCTTTGTCAATGGAGGTTTTGGCGGTTCCAAGGCTTTTAGTAGCAACGGCTAAGGTAGCTTTTGATCCTCTTAATCCTTCGTAGTTGTCATATTCACTTTTAGCAGTGCTTAATTCACCTTTTTGTGCAAACGTTGTTGCTGAAACTAAGCCTAACAGGCCCGCCATCAAAAGTTTGATTTTCATAGTTTATTTAGTTTGTTAACTGTTTTAGTTTACTGTTTATTTTGTCTAATTGATCTTTATTGCCGGTTTTAGCATAAACCAGTTGCAGCGCTTTTAAGCCCTGTACATTATTAGGGGATATTTCGTTAGCTTTCTCAAGCCATTGTACAGCACGGCCAACGTCCTGATCCTCGCTTCCCTCCTTTGTATTGGCGCTTCGTTTTAAATAAAGCAAACCTAAATTAAAAGCGGGCTCATAAGCAGAACTGTTTAATTCAATAGTACGAAGGTAAAGTGATTCCGCTTTATCAAATTTGTTTAAATGGTCATAACAATTTGCCGCTACAAATGCAATATCGGCGTTATTTGCATTAATATCAAGTAATGGGCCTATTAATGGCTCCAGGGCCTTATAATTTTTCTGGTTGTTGTAAATGTTGGCTTCGTCGAGGAGTAAAAAGCGGTCGTTGGGCAATACCTTCCTCCCTTTTTGCAGTATCTCTAAAGCTTTGGCCGTATCGCCTAATGATTTATAAATACTGGAAGCGGTTTCAATATATTCGGCCCTTCCGCTATCAACGGCTAATAACCTGCTGTAGTATTTGGCTGCATCTACTAAATTACCGGCTTTATTATTAGAGTAGGCTATATAATCATTGATCTGTTTAAAGTTCGGGGCGTATTTGCGCGCATTGTCAAAGGCTTCCCTTGCTTTGGTGAAATCTGAATTATTGGTAAACTCAAAGCCCTTGCGGATGTAAACATTAGCCAGGCAACGTTTGCTGTAATCAATTTCCGACTGAAATTTATATACCTTTTTATTCGCCGATAGTCTGTCAACCAAAGCCGAGGTTTCGGGTAATAATTTCTCAGGCTGGCCGAGTTTGTTGAGCGAATCGATGTACAAAATGCTCGAATTAACCAGGGCCCGATAGGTATTTTTCTCCAGATCGGCCGTGTCAGATTTGGTAATAATGAGGCTATCTGCCGATTTTTTGGCCGCTGCCAGGTATTTCAGATCATTTTTCTGCTTGTAATAAGCCAGATTATTAACCACAACCTTTAGCGCTTCGCTTTGAGCAAAGGCAAAGGTTGTAGTCATTGATGATATTATAACCGCCAGGATAATTTTACGGTAACCCATATTATTTATTCAGTAGTTTCTGTTGCTGATTCGTCGCTGTCATTAGCTGCTTCATCACCATCACCGGCATCATTCACGGCATTTTCATCCAGTTCCGCTTCTTCATCCTCGTCATGCTCAATTTTAGCTACAGAAGCTATCTCGTCATTACCCTTTAAAGTAATTAACCTAACGCCCTGTGTGGCACGGCCCATGGTTCTCAGCTCGCTAACCGCAATACGTATAATAATGCCCGATTTGTTGATGATCATCAGGTCTTCTTTATCTGTAACACCTTTTATGGCCACAAGGTTTCCGGTTTTTTCGGTAATGTTTAAAGTTTTTACACCTTTACCACCGCGGTTGGTTACCCTGTAGTCATCAATATCGGTACGTTTACCATAGCCTTTTTCAGATACCACAAGAACGGTTGTTTCGGCATCGTCAATACTGATCATTCCCACAACTTCATCATTGTCACTATCTAATGATATACCACGAACACCGGTTGCAGTACGTCCCATCGGTCTGACAGTCGACTCATTAAAGCGGATAGCCCTACCCGATTTTAGTGCCATCACAATTTCGCTGCTGCCTGTGGTTAAGGTTGCTTCCAGTAACGAATCGCCTTCGTTGATGTTGATGGCGTTGATACCATTGGCACGCGGACGTGAGTAAGCCTCCAGTGAGGTTTTTTTGATGGTACCTTTTTTGGTACACATGATAATGAAGTTATTCTCCAGGTAGTTCTGGTCTTTAAGGCTGATGAGTTTAATATAAGCCTTAATGTTGTCTTCCTTAGGGATATTGATGATATTCTGAATAGCGCGTCCTTTTGAGGTACGTGTGCCTTCCGGAATTTCAAATACCCTGAGCCAATAACATTGACCCGATTCGGTAAAGAACAACATATAGTTGTGGTTCGATGCCACCAACAGGTGCTCAATAAAATCGGCATCACGGCTGTTGCTGCCGATAGATCCTTTACCACCCCTGCCCTGACGACGATACTCGGTTAAAGGCGTACGTTTGATGTAGCCTTCACGCGATATGGTAATTACCACATCTTCATCCTCAATAAAGTCTTCGGTTTGCATTTCAGCAGATGAGTGAACTATTTCTGTTCTGCGTTCATCGCCGTATTTATCTTTTATTTCTATCAGTTCGTCCTTAATGATCTGCATCCGCAAGCCTTCGTCATTTAAAATGGAATTTAAATACTCGATCAGCTTCATTAACTCCGCATATTCATCTTTGATCTTATCACGCTCAAGTCCGGTTAACCGGCGAAGCGTCATATCCAGTATAGCACGGGCCTGTATATCGGTTAAACCAAACTGGCTTATCAAACCTTCGCGGGCTTCATCAGGTGTTTGTGATGCACGTATCAGGCGAATTACTTCGTCCAGGTGATCAAGCGCGATCAATAAACCTTCTAATATATGGGCACGTTTTTCTGCTTCGGAAAGCTCAAACTTGGTACGGCGTACAACAACCTCGTGTCTGTGTTCCACAAAATGGTGGATCAAATCCCTCAGGTTTAGCATCATTGGGCGGCCATTAACCAGCGCGATGTTGTTTACACTGAACGATGTTTGCAGCGCGGTATATTTGAACAGATTGTTCAATACAATGGCTGCATTGGCTTCCCGTTTAATTTCATAAACTATACGGATACCTTCGCGGCTTGATTCGTCGCGGATGGCGGATATGCCTTCCAGCTTTTTATCGTTCACCAGGTCGGCAGTACGTTCAATCATGAGGGCCTTGTTAACCTGGTAAGGTACTTCGGTCACGATGATTCGTTCGCGGTCGCTGCCATGTGTTTCAATCTCAGCACGGGCCCTGATCACTACCCTGCCACGACCTGTTTCCAGCGCTTCGCGGGGACCTTCAAAACCATAGATGATACCACCTGTAGGGAAATCGGGGCCTTTTACAAACTTCATCAGTTCGGCGATCTCTATCTGACGGTTATCGATCAATGCGATAGTCGCATCAATTACTTCAGACAGGTTATGTGGCGCCATATTGGTAGCCATACCTACCGCAATACCAGATGCACCGTTAACCAACAGGTTAGGGAATTTACATGGTAATACGGTTGGCTCCTGCTCCGACTCGTCAAAGTTTGGCTGAAAATCGATAGTATCCTTGTTAATATCGGCTACCATCTCTTCGGCCAGTTTTTTCAAACGGGCTTCTGTATAACGCATTGCCGCGGGTTCGTCACCATCCATGGAGCCATAATTACCCTGCCCGTCAACCAGCAGGTAACGCAGGTTCCATTCCTGGGCCATACGTACCATGGTATCATAAACAGATTTATCACCATGCGGGTGGTATTTACCCATGACGTCACCCACAATACGCGCTGATTTTTTATAAGGCTTGTTGTTATTTAAGCCCATATCAAACATGCCGTATAAAACACGTCTGTGTACAGGTTTTAATCCGTCGCGGACATCGGGTAATGCCCTGGAAACGATCACCGACATTGAATAATCAATGTAAGCAGATCGCATTTCCTCGTCAATATTTATCGAAATTATTCTGTCTTCCTTGCTTGAATTGTCGTTTTCTGTTCCTTCGGCCATTTTTATTAATTTGTGGAATCTTCTCTATAATTGCGCGTTAAAAGTGTTTTTTAAGCGACCTGCGAAGTTAAGAAAATAGTTGATTATTGTGCCATTTTTTTGGTTCAATTGTTCATTAGTTTAATGGTTCATTACTTGATAAATAGATAAGACCAATGAACTATTGAGCCAATGAACTAATGAACCTTTACCCAATCTTTTTAGCCACCCACAAAGAATCATATTGCCGGTAATATACATAGGCCGAAGAATTCAGCACCATATTTTGTATGACATAAGTAGGCCCCAATTCATTGCGTGATTTATCATAATCATGGAAAGCGATATAGCCGCCGACAACGACTTTGGGTGAAAACAACTCAAAATCAAGCTTGCAACCTGCTATTGAATGATCCCCGTCAATAAAAAGCACATCTATTTTGTTAAATTCATCAGGAAATTGGTACGAATATCCCCTTTTGGCAACAATTTTTGACAGTACTTTAAGTTTGGTCATGTTACTGACGAACTTAGCATAAAGGTCATCCGTGCCTTTTTTTTCAGCATATATTTTTTCGCTATCCTTATCCAATCCGCCATCAGCATTAAAAGGATCAATCGCATAAACCTTTCCTGACCGGAGCCCCTTGGATAAACAATAGGTGCTTTTGCCCTGCCAGCTGCCTATTTCAACTATGGTTGCGTTACGCGGTGCTTTAAAAGCTAAAAGAAATAAGCCCATAGCCTCCCGCTCTGTGAGCCAGCCATCCAGGTCCTTAAAACCGCTAATATATTTCAGGACACGGCCTTTTATCCAATTTTTAATCATAAATTCTATTGGTTCACTGGTTCATTAGTGTCATTGGTTCATTTGTTTGCGTCGGATAATTTGTTCATTAGGTTTTTCTGATAGTCCTTGATAAACTATTCACCAATGAACTAATGAATCAGTATTAATGGACTTTTACCCAATGATCCTCTATCTTATTACCATTGGGTAATGTGGCCAGTAATTTAAGTGTATCATTACTCAGCGTATAAATGTATCTTACGGTTTTACCCAATAATTTTGACGGTTGATCACAATAGGTTTGGGTTTCAAAACAGGTATCTGCTTGCAGTTTATAATCGCCTTTTTCGTAAATAAAAGTCTTCTGTCCTTTTTCAATTACTTTGGCCTGATAGTGCTGATCATCATAAGTACGCTGCAGTTTATAGCTGGTTGATACACTGTCATGTTTGCCGTTGATCAAACCGCCTCTATACTCCCATACGCCCCTTAAGGGACTTTTACCAGTAGTAAACGCACATAAAAAGACTATTAATAACAAAGGGAAGATCGTTTTTTTCATGATTATTGTTTTTACAGTATCAAGCCGAATGGTGAGTAGTGAGCGGTGAATGGTGTGTGTGTTAATATTAGTGCTGCTATTTGAATTCACAACTGTCTATTCACAACTCACCATTCGGCTTGATACTAATTTCTACGCCCAGTTAATACCTTTTTTGAGTAAAGACAGGGTTCTTTCCTCTTCGCTGCCCACCACTGGCTGATAGTTATAGAGCCATTTGGCTGTTGGCGGCAAACTCATGAGTATAGATTCGATACGGCCATTGGTTTCCAGGCCAAATTTGGTGCCCGCATCATATACCAGGTTAAACTCGGTATAGCGGCTGCGGCGCTGGTATTGCCAAAGCTGCTGTTCTTCAGTAAACGCGTTATGGCGGTTACGTTCTACCAGTTCGGTATAGATGGGTATGAACGACCGTCCCAAGGCTTTTGAAAACTCAAAGATGCTATCCCAGGATAGTTCCTCATTGGCGGTTAAGCGATCATAAAATATGCCGCCTATTCCCCGGGTTTCGTTACGGTGTTTGATGTAGAAATAATCATCGGCCCAAAGCTTAAACCGGTGATAAAAATCATGATAATAGGCATCGCATACCGCTTTGATATGGCTGTGAAAATATTGAGCGTCGGCATCGATAATATAATGGGGTGTAAGGTCGATGCCGCCGCCAAACCACCTTTTAGGCTGCTGATCGCTGCCCTCGGGCGATGGCATTTCAAAATACCGGATATTCATGTGGATGATAGGCACTAAAGGATGGTTCGGGTGGATCACAATGGATACGCCGGTAGCAAAAAAGTCTTCAGACTCTACCTGCAGGGCCTTTTTCATGTTTTCGGGCAGCTGCCCGTGAACGGCTGAAAAATTTACACCGCCCTTTTCAAATATATTACCGTTTTGAATAATGCGGGTACGACCGCCACCCCCACCATCACGTTCCCATACTTCTTCCTCAAACCTGGCTTTGCCGTCGGTTAGTTCCAGTGCTGCACATATCTCGTCCTGTATTTGCTGGTAATCGCTGGCTATTTGTTCTTTACTGATCACGGATGGTTAATTAGTGAATTAGTGATTTAGTGAATTATTGAATTGCAATAATGGTAAAATTAATAAACTATTGGTTATGATTAATTATTGAATTAGTGATTTAGTGAATTATTGAATTGAAATAACTCGCTCTGTTCGAAGTCTCTGACTTCGAACGATTATGTTGGTAGTCTTCAGACTACATGATATTTGGATAGTTGAATTATATCTGTAGTTGCAAACTACAGGCATAGTAGTCCGAAGTCAGAAACTTCAGACAACGCAGGTGGCTAATTAGTGATTTATTGAATTGCAATAACGGTAAAATTAATAAACTATTGGCTGAATTAATAAGCTGTCTCTTTTGTGTGTTACAAATCACTAATTCACTAAATCACTAATTCAATAATTAACTTATCTCCACATAATCCAGGTCTTTACCAAATGTTTCTTTGAGCTGGCTTAATGCAAATAAGGCAATTGCGGTTAATATGCCCATCATAATATAACCACTGGTGATCATACCTTTATGTTTTACAAAGGCATCAAAAGCCCAGTTGATCGGAATTAGCGAACCCCGCACAAAGTTGGGAACGGTTGTAGTAACTGTAGACCGTATATTGGTGCCAAACTGCTCGGCCGCTATGGTAACAAATGTTGCCCAATAGCCAACGGTGCATCCCATAAAAAAGCTTAGCCAAACAAATTGTGAAGATGTAATTCCTTTACTACTCAGATATGCGGTAACACTCACTAATGACAGTAAAAGAAACACAGCCATTGTTAGCTTTCTGGATTTGGTAATTTGAGCCAGCAAGCCGGCAAACAAATCGCCAACGGCTATGCCCACGTAGCTGTATAAAATGCCAGAGCCTGCGGTTAATACCTCTTTTGAACCCAATGCTACTCCAAACTCTTTGGCCTGGGTTATCAATATACCCACTACATACCAAAGTGGCGCGCCGATCAAAATGCAATACAAATATTTTCTGAACCGTTTACCATCGTTAAACAGCATCAATAAATTTCCTTTGGATATCTTGCTATCGGCTACGTTTTTGTACATGCCCGATTCAAAAGTACCTAATCGTAATAACAGCAATACAATACCTAAGCCACCGCCAACAAAATAGGCGTTGCGCCAGCCAAATTTGGCGGCAAAGGCTGCTGCAACGGCCCCAAAAAGGCCAATTACTGCAACTATCATGGTTCCATAACCACGTTTTTCTTTACTTAATGTTTCGGTTACCAGGGTAATACCTGCACCCAATTCGCCGGCCAGACCGATGCCTGCTATTAAACGGACAATAGCATAGGTATTGATATCATGTACCAGTCCATTAGCAAAATTGGCAATAGAGTATAACAGTATGGACCCGAATAATACTTTTATCCGCCCAAATTTATCACCAATAACTCCCCAGATAATACCACCCAGGAGCAAGCCAAACATTTGCATATTGATGATGTACACGCCCTGCTCCCGTATATTAGCTTCAGCAATACCAATCCCATGTAAACTTTCGATCCTCACGATCGAAAAGATAACCAGGTCATAAATATCAACGAAATAGCCAAGCGAAGCAACAAGAACCAGAAATATCATATTCCGGGTAGCCTTGGCAGAGGTAGCTGTAGTAGTTGTCATAAGTTTTTTATAGGCATTTGAACGGCTAAAGTAGCAGAATTATACAAAATCAAAAATTTAAACATAAAAAAGCCCCTGTGTATGCGAGGGCACTGAAAAAGTCCATTTAGGCTATAGGGGTAGAAAATTTAGTTTTTCTGCCCCATTTTTTGTATCTTAAAGTGTCGAAAGAAAGATACCAAGATGCTTATTCAACAACAGCAGATCCAGTTCAGTGCATATTCAGGGTTATACGATCTGATCGTTCCGAAAGACAATCTTTTGCGGAAGATCAATGACCTGGTCGATTTTACCTTTATCTATGATGAACTGGTTAGTAAGTATTGCATTAATAATGGCAGGACAGCAGAAAGTCCTGTACGGATGTTCAAATATCTGCTATTGAAAACGGTCTACACCGTTTCAGATGTTGATGTGGTGGAACGTTCGCAGTATGATATGTCCTTCAAATATTTCCTGGATATGTCGCCCGAGGAAGGGGTTATCGATCCCAGTTCATTGACCAAGTTTAGAAAGCTGCGACTAAAGGATAATGATCTGTTAAACCTGCTCATCAATAAAACAGTCGCAATAGCCATTGAAAAAGGGATCATCCGTTCCAAGTCCATTATCGTCGATGCCACGCATTCCCTGTCAAGGTCAAATCCCTATTCAGCATTGGAGGTATTACGGGAGCGTTCAAAGCTGCTCCGCAAAGCGGTGTATGCCATAGATGAAGATATGAAGGCCGGTATGCCGGAAAAGAACACCACGGGCGAATTGGAAAAAGAACTGGCCTATTGTAGTGCATTGGAAAAGTATATTGAAGCCGATGGGCCGTTAAGCCAGATACCTGCGGTAAAAGAAAAGCTGAACCTGTTGAAGGAGACGGTGGCAGATACGCAGGAGCACTATACGTTATCCAAAGACAAGGATGCCAAAACAGGCCACAAATCGGCTGATAGCTCTTTCTTTGGTTACAAGACCCATTTGGCGATGACCGAAGAACGCATTATTACCGCTGCGGTGGTCACATCTGGTGAAAAGGGAGACGGCCCGGAACTTTCCAAACTTTTGAAGATCAGCCAGCAAAATGGCATTGAAGTAGAAACGATCATCGGCGATTCGGCTTATTCGGGAAAAGAAAATCTTGAAATGACAGGCGAACAAGATATCAAGATGGTGGCTAAACTAAACCCATCCATCACTCAGGGGGGCAGAAAAGAAGAAGACAAGTTCGATTTCAACAAAGATGCTGATATGTTCGTCTGCCCGGCAGGGCACCTATCCATTAGGAAATCGCGCGGAGGCAAAAAACACACCGGTACGAATCAAGTACATACCTATTACTTTGATGTTGAAAAATGCAAAGTCTGCCCATTGAGAGAAAACTGTTATAAACCCGGGGCAAAAACGAAGACTTATTCGGTCAGTATCAAATCAGACACACACCTTGGGCAAATGGCTTTCCAGGAAACGGAAGAATATAAAGCGGGCATCAAACACAGATATAAGATCGAAGCCAAGAACAGTGAGCTAAAAAACGTTCATGGTTACGACCGGGCGATAGCCTATGGCATTGAAAATATGCAGATGCAGGGTGCATTGGCTATCTTCACAGTCAATCTGAAAAGGATCATCAAACTGATAGCTTAAAACCCTTGAACAGAGATGATTAGCCATCCTCCAGCACCAAAATTGGCCCATATCAGCCTCAATGAATTACCTCCGCAAAATAATCAAAACAAAAAAAGCGACCAAGTAAAAGTTGCCTTTCTCTTGATCGCCTTTAGTGATCTTTATTATTGTATTACTTTTTCAGTGCCCTCGTGTATGCAGGGGCTTTTTGTTTGCGTGTTTGGTTAACTATGCTTTTTTTACGTTTACAGCTTGCAAGCCTTTTCTGCCTTCTTCCACTTCGTAAGTTACATCGTCATTATCTTTAATAGCGTTTACGCCGCCTTGTACATCTTTAAAGTGGACAAAAAGATCTTTACCATCCTCGGTAACGATGAAGCCATAACCTTTTTGTGTGTTAAACCATTTTACTTTTCCAGTTTTCATAATTATAATTATCGTATTAAAAAAAAATTCGTATATAAGATTAATAACTAATGCCAAACTGAAAATAAAATGGTTTTAATAATCAGAAGGAATAGATAAACCCATCTTTCCCAAATATATAAAATTATTAATAAACCAAATAAAATTATTTATTTGGTTGTGGGGTTATCCTTAAATAGGGTTTTATAGCTTTATAACCCTTTGGAAATTTGGCCGGGATATCTTCTGTTTTTATAGCGGGTACAACTACTACATCCTCTCCATCCTTCCAATCGGCAGGTGTGGCCACGCCATAATTGGCGGTTAACTGCAGCGAGTCGATCACCCTTAATATCTCCTGAAAATTACGACCTGTTGATGCCGGGTAAGTAATAATGAGCTTAACCGCCTTATCCGGACCAATGATGAATAATGACCTTACCGTAGCATTAACAGAAGCATTTGGATGGATCATGTCATATGCTTCAGAAATTTTACGATCCTCGTCTGCAATGATCGGGAAGTTTACCTCTACCCCTTGTGTTTCGTTGATATCACCTATCCAGCCATGGTGCGATTCAACCGAATCAACACTCAGTGCCAGTACTTTTACATTGCGTTTGGCAAACTCATCTTTTAAAGCGGCTGTTTTACCCAACTCGGTGGTACAAACCGGGGTATAATCGCCTGGGTGCGAAAAAAGCACACCCCAGCTGTCGCCAAGATATTCGTAAAAATCAATATCACCTGCTGATGTTTTTGCCTGAAAATTTGGGGCTTTATCGCCTAATCGTAAACTCATGACTGTGTTGTTTATAATATATAATAAATGACTACTAAGTTACTATACATTAATTGATAAATCAAAATGTAAAATAACATCCTGTTAAAAATTACAGAATGATGAAATGTGTCGATTTACAGGTTGGAAATAGGATATTTCCGGTATGGGCGACTCACCCTCGGCACCCGTACTGTTCTTAAGAGCCGACTTCAAGCTTATATCCTTTGCCGCGTATAACAACAATGTTGATATTAGGATCAAGTTCCAGTTTTTTTCTGAGTTTTGATATGAACATATCCAGACTACGCCCTACAATAACGCCTTCGTCTTCCCATATCTCTTTTTGAAGCCTGCCCCTCTCTATAGTCTGGTTCGGAGACAACGCGAAAATGCGTAGTACACGCGTTTCAGTTCCGGTCAGGTCTATTGTCTCGTCATGTATGATCAGTTTCCGGTTCTTCGCGTCAAACAACACCGAGCCCAAAGTGAACATGCTCGTATTATGATCATCCTCTGGTAAAGATCTTCGCGGCTTAACAGCTCTCAAAAAAATAAAACCAACAAATGCTAAAAATGGGAGGCTACCCAGAAGATATCCATTCTTTGCGATATTTATCCCCGTCGGTTTAAATTTAATGTTGATTATGTAACATGCTTTGGGTTGCTTTCTTCCTTTGCATGGTACAATATCATCTTTTTTATTTTGGGATATAGCATACCCATAGGCTACACTGGAGTTGCCACAGTTCAGAACGTTTACAACATAATCACCTGCGAGCGGGTCTTTGGTTAGCACGCGCTGGGTAGTATTCACCAGGAATTCTGGTTGAAAAGTAAGATCATTCTCAAACCTGATCTGATATTCATTTTCTGCGATCTTTTTTACAGGAAGAACCCTTGATGTACTGTCGCCCGACTGTAAGAGTAGTTCATGCCCGATCCTGCGGAGCAAAACCTCCCTCCTGGCGATATCAAAGTCGTCATTGCCGGTCATACTGAAAGCCACGCAGATTACAGAGACAAACGAGATTAATATCAATCCATACAGGTACTTGCGTTTCCCGGAGAGGAGATTTCGGCTAAGATGCATAGTGTCAATATTTTATTTACAAAGTTTACATTTTTATTTACAATTCAAGTTCTTCAAGCCAAAAAATATCAAAGTAGTTTCGCTGAATCAAATTAAAAGGATATGAAAAATAAAAAAATGAAAAGATTATTTGTATCTGTTCCGGCTATCCTCCTGGTATTATTTCTACTAAATTCTTTTGTACTAAAAGAAAAGAAAGCGGGGGAGAAAACAACAGAAAGGACTAAATCAGCGCCTGCAACCATCGTTTTCAGGTCTGCTGATGGCGGAGAAACATGGCAGAACATTAGCGAAGGACTGCCTGAAAATTTGCAGAGAGAAGGTGTGTGGAGAGATGGCTTATTTGCAAATGACCGTGGGCTATATTTACGTGCTGGGAATGGGGTTTATCACAGTGAACCAAATTCCGCAACTCCTTTTTGGACAAAAGAAGTTTTCCCTGGTAATCAACGTAACATTGCCCCTGGCAAGAATAGGATACTTGCATATAATTTCAGGGGACAATTTTTGCAAAAAATAAATGGAACGAATAATTGGTCGCCCATATATACGAATTTTCAAGAGCAAGCCGTACGCATAGACAGAATGGTTGATTGGATGTACAAGAATTATAAAGAGCGGGAAGTACGCACCGTTTTTGAAACTGCCGGAGGCACAGTTTTCATTGGCTCCAACAACATGCTTTTTAGATCCGCTAACAGTGGGAAAACCTGGAAACAAGTGCATGTTGGAGGCGGTAGAATGACATTGGCAGAGTCAAACGGTGTACTCCTGACTACCAGCAAAGATGGAATATTAAGATCGACCGATGATGGCGAAAACTGGGATCGTGTGATTAGTGAAGGGGGGGCTGGCATCGCTGTGGAACGTATAGATGGAGGGTTTGCTGCTATAGTCTACAACACAATAACCCAAACAAACAGCATACACATTTCACTGGATAGCGGAAAAACCTGGAATGCCATAGGCGAAGAACTTCAGCCTTCCTGGAGTAGTTTGTTAATGAAAAAAGCAGGCGTACTTCAATCTTCATTGGATATTTTATCCATCAAACAAATGGGTAAGTATTTAATATGTGGTCGCGCAGATGGTATATTCCGGTCATCAGACATGGGCAAAACATGGGAAAAACTGTTACTTCCTGCTATAGAAAATTATGGCTTCAATTTATCTGTTTCAGGCAACGTAATTTATGCCATACCCAATAAAGGATGTTGAAAAGCTCCAAGATGATAAAGGAAATATTTGGTTTGGCGCTGACGATGATGTGTATTGTTGATGGAAAAACCATTAAAAGATTTTAAGGGTAACGAAGGTCAGAAATAATGTGTTGCGGTTCACATCGTTAGATAAGCTAAAAATGCACCCGACAATTGCAAAGCCCATAAATATTTTGTATATTTATATATAACAAACAACGGCCCTGCTTACTTTGAAAAACGTAAGCAGGGCCGTCTGGTTAAAGAGACAAACGGACTAAAAATCAATTGTTTTGTATGTAGTTATTTAGCTGTCAAATATTTAATACTTTTTAAAGTTTTCAAAACTCATCAAAAATTTGTTAAAAAGTGTTAAAATCGATGGTTTTGAATCAATTCTCCGCAGCTTTTGATTTGTTTTTGCTCCATTTTTGAGCAGAAAAGTGTTAAAATAGAGGTTTAAAAAGTCCTCTGCCCCTACTTCGTTGTTTGAATTTTATAATAATGCCTGAGATCTAAAATCAATTACTAATCGGACTGAATTTGGGCTCTGAAATTTTACCTCAACATTCCGCGGCAAATATTGTTCAACCTATGAACTAAGCACAAAATTGAATGAGCAGACATACCTATGAAACCGGAATAATTGGAAATTGTGCCTTTTTGGCCCACATCAATAAAAATACCAACGTGGATTGGCTATGCTGGCCCAAATTTGACAGCACCTTTATTTTTGGCGGCCTACTGGATAAAGGCAAAGGCGGCGAGTTTTCCATTCGCCCGGAGGGAGAGTTTACTTCGGTACAGCACTATCTGGAAAATACCAATGTGCTTATCACCGAGATAAGCCCCAAAAGTGGCGGCAAATACCGGATAACCGACTTTGCACCGAGATTTTACCAGCATCAACGGTATTACAAACCCTTAATGCTGATCAGGAAAATAGAGGCTATTGAAGGCTCACCACGGGTTATAGTGAAATGTGAACCGGTATCTGAATATGGTGCGGTAAAATTAACCGTTAACCGTGGAAGTAACCACATTCAATACCTGGGCGGTGAAGAAAATATCCGGCTCACAACCAATATTCCTATCAGTTATGTATTTGATGAACAGGCTTTTGTACTCAATGAAACCAAATACCTGGCCCTAACTTATGGGGAACCATTGGAAGCCGCATTAATATCCACAGCCGACCGCTTTTTGGCCGAAACTGTGCAATACTGGCGCACCTGGATCAAGCACTCCTCTATTGCTACGTATTATCAACCTTTTGTGATCCGCTCGGGTTTGGCTTTAAAGATACACCAGTTTGAGGATACGGGTGCCATTATTGCAGCAAGCACCACCAGTTTGCCTGAATCGCCGGGGAGCGGCCGTAATTGGGATTACCGATATTGCTGGCTGCGTGATACCTACTATGTGATCACGGCACTGAATCACATCGGGCACTTTGAGGAAATGGAGAAATATTTTAGTTACGTTACAGATATCTCTTTTTCTGAAGACGATCGTTACCAGCCTCTGTATGGTATAACCGGTAAAAGAAAGCTGGTTGAAGAGATTTTGACCGATCTGGAAGGTTACATGGGTAACCAGCCCGTGCGTATTGGTAACCAGGCTTATGAGCATATACAGAACGATATTTACGGGCAGGTAATGATATCCCTGCTCCCACTGTATACCGATCACCGTTTTGTTTTTTCGGAACGTAAGGATTCGGTACGTTGGATTGAATCCCTACTCAATAAAATAGACCGTACCATTGATGAAAAGGATGCCGGGATCTGGGAGTTCAGGAATATGGCTAACATCCACTGTTACAGTAACCTGTTTCAATGGGCCGGAGCTTCTGCAGCTGAAAAAATGGCGCGTACTATTGACAACAAAGAGCTCATCGATAAAGCCATTGAATTGAAAGAACGCGCTGCCGCACATATCGAGAGCTGTTATGACCCAGTCAGAAAAGTTTATACCAATTCGGCCGGCAGTTCTAACCTGGATGCCAGTACGCTGCAGCTGATCATGATGAATTATCTTGATCCCGAATCCCAAAAGGCAAAAGATCATTTACTTGCATTAGAGAAAGAGTTAAGGACACCTAATGGTTTATTTTACAGGTATTTATATACTGACGACTTTGGCAAGCCCAAAACCACTTTCCTGATATGCGCCTTTTGGTATGTAGAAGCATTGGCCAGTGTTGGCAGGCTGGATGATGCGCAACGTGAGTTTGCCAATCTGCTGCAATACTCCAATCACCTGCTGTTATTCAGCGAGGATGTTGACGAACAGGATGGCAGTCAATGGGGTAACTTTCCGCAGGCGTATAGCCATGTGGGCTTAATGAATGCCGCTTATCGTATTGCTATAAAGCTGGATAGACCGATATTTCTATAATTAGTGAATTGGTGAGTGGTGAGTGGTGAGTGGTGAGTGGTGAGTGGTGAGTTTGGAAAAATGATAAGCAATTTAATCAAATTCTGCCGGTTCTGATTCATACAAAAACTCACTACTCACTATTCACCACTCACTAATTAACTTCAACCGTAGTATGCTGAGTAAAGCTGGTAAGCAGTTTACGCACTTCTGTGGGGTTGCGGAGATAAAACTTGGCTGCGGATAAATTGCTGCCTACTTTGATGGTAATAGCTGTTTCTGGCAGGGCTTTAAATATATCTTCGTCGGTATAATCGTCGCCAAAGGCAATAATAAAATCATAGTCTTTACCCTCGGTGAGTGTTAAAGCTGCTTTACCTTTGTTAATATCCATGTTCTTTACTTCCAGTACCTTATCCCCTGCCAGCAGTTGTAAGCCTTTATCGCTGGCCAGGTATTTCAGGTTGTTCATCAGTTCGCTTGCTCTAAGCTCTCCTAAGCCATTTTGTGCCTTGCGGTAGTGCCAAACCAGTGAATATGTTTTTTCTTCGATAAAGGAACCCGGAGTGCGGTCTACATAGGTTTCCAGGATCGGATAAATATCATGCTTCCACTGATCGCTCAGGCCTGATATTTTATGCCATTGGGTCTCTGGTCTTTTAAACCAGGAACCATGCTCGGCAATCAGGTATATATCAGTATGTTTAAACCATTCGTCCAGGTTTTCATGCTTACGGCCGCTGATCAGTACTACCTGGTTGGCCGGATCTTCGGATAGTTTATTAATGATGCTGTATAATTCTTCGTCCGGACTGGCCTGTTCTATATTGGATTTGAAGTTTACCAGGGTGCCATCATAATCCAAAAAGATGATCCTCTTTTTGGTTTTAATGTATCGGTTAATGATGGATTGCTCGGTAGCGAAACTTACATGCCGGGCCTGCATAGAGCGTTGCATGAGCTTAACTTCCTTTAAGCGATCAAAGAAAATTTTGACCCAATGGGAAATATTAAATTTAGAAACCAACTGCCGCATGGGTATCATGCGCTTTTGCTGCTCTTGCAGCGGCATGTTAAGGGCTTCTAATATAGCCCTGCATACCTCGCCGGTATTATTAGGATTGACAATTATGGCATCAATTAATTCTTTAGATGAGCCTGCCATCTCACTTAATATCAATACACCGTCGTTGTTGGTTCGACTGGCGACATATTCCTTGCTAACCAGGTTCATGCCATCGCGCATGGGGGTTACCAGGCAAACGTCGGCAGTATGATATAAAGCAGATAGTGTTTCAATGGGGAACGACCGGTAATAATAATGGATGGGCGTCCAATCCATGGTGCGGTATATAGAATTGATATTGCCTACCCTTTTGTCTATTTCTTCACGTAGATGAGCATATTGCGGAACGGTATCCCTTGAAGGCACAACGATCATGTATAACGTTATTTTTTCAATACACTCCGGGCAAAGCTCCAGCATCAGTTCAAAAGCCTGCAGACGCTGTAATATGCCTTTGCTATAATCCAGACGATCAATTGAAAGGATAAGCTTGGTGTTTTTAAAATTATTTTTTATCAGTTCGATCTGTTCTTTGACATCATCCTGTAGCGGTAAAGTGGCATACTTTTGCTCATCTATTCCCATTGGAAATGATTCAACCACAATGGAGCGTTCATCCATGGTAATGATGTTTGATGAAGTATTTACAGGCAAAATACGGGAGGTGGCGCCTAAAAAATGTCGTACATCATCAAAGGTATGAAAGCCGATCAGATCGGCACCCAGCATGCCCTCCAACAATTCGGATCTCCAGGGGATCAACCGGAACATCTCGTGCGATGGAAATGGAATGTGCAGGAAAAAGCCGATAGAAACATCAGGCAATTCGCTCCTTACCAAGGCGGGTAAAAGTAACAGCTGGTAATCATGTATCCATATGATATCACCGGGTTCGGCAATACTTAAAATAATGTCTCTAAATTTTTGATTTACAGCCTGATAATAGTCCCAGTTTGATTGTTTGTAATTGGCGTAGGTAGAAGCGTAATAATGAAAAACAGGCCACAATACTTCGTTCGAAAATCCTTCATAATATTGGTTGATCTCCTCCTGGTCAAGAAAAACGGGTATTAAGCTTAGTTCTTTTAATTGATGAGAAACGTGATCTTTATCCGGCTGCTCGGTGATCTCAATACCGGGCCAGCCTATCCACACGTTATCGTCTTGCTTATATATTGAACCTAAACCGGTTGCTAAACCTCCTTCACTGGGCGATAAAATATAGTCGTCATCTGCTTTTGAAATTTTGATAGGTAACCGGTTAGATACAATGATGGTCTTGGGCATATCTGCGAATTATATTAATAAATTATACTTATTAATAAAGACAGAAAGCCCCGATTTGTTTGCTTAATAGTTACAATGGATGGCAAAATAACAAGCTTGTGACATAAAAAAAGCCATCCTGGAACATCAGGATGGCTTTTTATGAAAACCTTTTTAAATTATTTTACTTGTTGAAAAAACTCAAGGTTAGCTTGTTGAGTGATCCTTACCAATACTTCATGAGCATCGTTTTTAAGGTCAACAAAGTATGAAGTTGGGTCGATGTTGTCGTTCAGGTCGGTATTAGCCTGGTAAACGATCACCTCACCTATTTCGTAACCTTTGTAATCTTTAGCAATTTGTTTTAAAGTTTTTGCCGGGATAGCTTTAGCGTCAACTCTTTGAGTTACGCCTAAAAACTCACCATTAAGATTGTAGAAGGCAGTTTTTTTAACACCATCAATAGTGAAGGTAGCTTTTTGGCAATTTTTGGTTACTGTCCAGTTTACGTCTTTTGCATCAGCAAAATCAACTGTAAAACCATGTAAAGCAACGTAAGAAACGTTTGTTCCACCATCTGTTACTTTTTTAGCGCCATCGGCAGCAAATACATTAACACTTAATAAAGCGGCAATTGCGGTAGTTATAAATATCTTTTTCATGTTCGTTTAAATTTTAAATCCATAACAAAAGTATGCTAAGATTATCAATGTCACAAATAAAATTTAACTTTTATGAATATTTTATAATTATATGACTTTTATGATAAAAAATTTAAATTTTGACAATGTACTTAGTGTATAATTTACAATATGTAAATTTAAAAAAGCATAAAAAAATCGGTTTAGGATTAGCTAAACCGATTTTTCACATTTTTTCAACCTCAATTTAACCATTATCGGCGAAACCTGGATACAAAGTCATGCCACCATCCATAAAAATAGTAGTGCCGGTTATATAATCGGCCTCGTCTGATGCCAGCCAGGTTGCCAGTTTACCGATATCATCGGGTTTGCCAATCCGGTTATAAGGTATGAGTGTGAGTAGTTTATCTAATGCATCGGGTGTATCCCAGGCGGCTTTATTAATAGGCGTTTGGATAGCTCCGGGTCCAATACCTACAACCCTTATTTTATGCGGTGCCAATTCCTGGGCTATGCTTTTCATAAACATGCTGATGCCTCCTTTACTTGCAGCATAATTAACATGACCTGCCCAGGGAATAACTTCATGTACACTACTCATACAAATGATCTTGCCGGCGGCCCGACTCCGCTCTTCAACTACTCCCCTGCGTATAAATTCCCTTGCCGCTTCGCGTGAGCATAAAAACTGACCGGTGAGGTTAATACTGATCACGGTGTTCCAGTCATCCAGGGTCATATCTACAAACCTGGAATCCTTTTGTAAGCCGGCATTGTTCACCAATATATCAACGGTACCGTATTGCGCGTACATCTGGGCAAACATTGCTTTTACCTGGTCTTCATGGCTTACATCGGCCTGTACCGCAAATGCTTCGCCGCCAGCAGTCTTTATTTCAGCAACGGTAGCCTCGGCAGCATCGTGATTGTGAGCATAGTTGATAACCAGCTTTGCGCCGGCTCCAGCCAATGCCAGGGCTACACCTTTACCAATACCGCTATCAGCACCGGTAACCAGGGCTGCTTGTCCTTTTAATGATGGATTCATTGATTCACAGATTTAATTGTTTTAATATAATCAATGTATTTTAACCCGGAAGGTTTTACAATATTAAAAATGTGTAAACAAAAAGAGACGCAATTACGCGTCTCTTTGAATAAAAAGCAAGTCAGTAAGCCCTTACAATGCCTTTATATAATCTAAAAACATATAAAGCGCTTTCTTTTTCTCATCGGTAAGATCGAAGTCAATTTTGTGCATCAGGTAATCCTGTATATCAAAATCATCCCGCATCGGTAATTCTTTGAAAAGCTCCTGTCTATGTTCGAGGCCATATTTCAGGGCAGCGTTAAATTCGTCCATAAAATCCTGAGGAATGTGTTTGTTAGCTATCCAACCTGCAAACATAAATGGTAAACCGGTGAAGTTTTGCCATTCCTCGGCGAGGTCATATGCATATTTATACTTCTCTTTTTTGCCAAAAGTGCGATCGCCAATTTGCACAAAGGCTGTGTTGATTTCCTGAGATTCGCTGTAATCAGTAGCGTCTTTGATCAATTCCGGACTTATATTCCAGTAGTTTTTTAGTAAAACTCGTGCCAGGTTGTTCGATGAACGCGATTGTGGGTCGAGCTGTAGATATTTGATATCTTTTACATCGCAATTGCTAAAAATAAATACCGAATTTACAGCGCCTACTGCTCCAATGCAATATTCAGATACGATTTCCCAATGCGGTAAATTTAGTGTAGCTGCTACGGGAATGAGGCCGATGTCGACCACATCGTCAATTAGTTTTTGAGCACAATCTGACGGCATATCCAGGCTCAATTCAATTTTATCTAATATTCCACTGTGTTGGATGCCGTATATAAAGGGTTTGGTGTTAGTGTAGCTTACAGCTGATATTCTTATTTTATTCACAGAAATGCTCTCTTTCAGGATTGTTTTAAATGTTCGGAGTTATTAAAATCGACGATCTCAAATTTTTCGCCGTCATATATTACCTTGTATAAAACCAGGTTCTGGTGCGGAAAAGTATCCATTTCAGTAAGGGGTTTTCCGCTCAGGATACAAAGCAATAGGCGCATGGCCCGGCCGTGCATACATATCAGTACGGTTTTTTCTTGGGGATGGCTCATGATCACATCAAGTGCTTCACGTTCGCGGATCTCTACCTCGTTCGGGCTTTCACCACCTTCAAATTTACTATCTAACCGGCCATCAAGCCAGTCGCGCATGATCTGTAAAAAGGCGGCTTTGTTTTGGGCAGTAGCAGGTTGCCCCTCATGTATTCCCCAGGCCAGTTCATCCAAGCCAGATAATTTTTGATACGGAATACCCAGATCAATAAAAGGCTGTATGCTTTGCTGGGTACGTTTTAACGCTGATATGTATATTTTATCAAAAGGGATGCTTTTATAAGCATCATAAAATTGCGAAGCCTGCTTACGCCCTTCATCATTTAAATCGGTATCCATTCCCCGCCCTTGTACAACCCCTAACCTGTTCAATTCTGTTTGGCCGTGGCGAACTATATATAAGGTTTTTTGTATCATTCATTTTTTAAGCAGAAAGCCCCAAAGCTTAAGGCTTTCTTTGCTTGATTTGTGCTGAGTTTATAGCTTTAGGCTTTGAGCCTTCCGCTTTAAGCTTTTTAGTTAATTACGGGTAACTTATAATACTGAGGTTTTGGCTCAGTTTCCGGGAATTCAAAATTAGTAAAGTCGGTTACTACATTATATAAAGTATCGCGCTCAATTGGCTGCCGGCCTACATTTTTTATTAGTTCCACCAGTTGCTTTGTACTCATGCCCGGGTGCTGTTCTTCGGCGCCAGCCATAGAATATATTTTGGTGGTATCATCCAATGTACCATCAATATCATCAACCCCAAAGTTCAATGACAATTGCGCCGTGGTACGACTGATCATAGCCCAGTAAGCTTTAATATGATCAAAATTATCCAAATAAATACGGGCTACCGCATAATTACGCAAATCTTCTACCACGGTTGTCTCCGGTACATGCGACATCTGGTTATCCTGGTTACGGAATTTTAGCGGAATAAACGTTTGGAAGCCTCCTGTTTTGTCTTGCAGTTGGCGTAAGCGTTCCATATGATCAACCCTGTGCCAAAATTTTTCGATATGTCCATATAACATGGTGGCGTTGGAGCGGCCACCCAGTTTATGCCATTCTTCGTGTATAGCCAGCCACTGATCGCCGGTACATTTATCTTTAGATATCAGGTCGCGTACTTCCGGATGGAAGATCTCGGCACCACCGCCAGGTATCGACTGTAAACCCGCTTCCTGCATCAGGCGCATACCGGTAGCATAGTCAATTTTGGCTTTTTTAAATATGTAGTGATATTCAACCGGTGTTAACGCTTTGATATGTAGTTCCGGACGATGCGCACGGATGCGGCTAAAAAGCTCCTGGTAAAAAGGTACATCATATTGTGGCAAAACACCACCTACTATATGTACTTCAGTTACCGGTTCGCCATCATATTTGGTTACCATGTTAAACATCTCGTCCATGGTGTACTCCCAGCCTTCTGATTTTTGTTTCAGCAGGCGTGAATAGGAGCAAAATTTGCAGTCGTAGACACACAAATTAGTTGGCTCGATATGAAAATTACGGTTGAAATAAGTTTTATGCCCATGCCGTTTTTCGCGGATGTAGTTGGCCAAAACGCCCAGATAACCCAGGTCGCCCTGCTCGTATAGTATCACACCTTCATCAAAGGTGATGCGTTCGTTGTTCAGAACTTTTTCGGCAATGTGCTTTAAATCAGCGGATAGATCCGGATTTTGTAATAATAACTGTAAATTACCTTCAGCTTCCATGGAAAAAACTTTGCGCAAATGTACTAAAAAGCATAAAATTATGCTTTATGAGATAATTCATTGCAAAGTTGACAGAAGTAAATGACACTAAAATTGCACAGGGCTAATTAAGTCAATAGTTATACCATTAAAACAATCGTCCTGACATCCTTTCTTAACAAAACCACAACTGGATATCATGCCATTGTTTTTTGTTTCGAAATAAATATCGTTATTTTTCTTATCGGCTTTAAGCCAAACCGTTTTGGCCTTTTGATAAACACCATCTAAAGTAAGCGATTCACCAGCATCGTTAGGATGGGTATTGATGTGATCGGCGTCTTCATGCCATTGCGAAACGGTATCCTGCTTATTGGTGCCATCCCTTCGTAACCGAACAGCGGTAAAATCCCGTGAAACAATTTTGCCGTTAATTACCCCAATTTTGGTCTCTGAACCATAACCGGTCCATGATCCAAAGTTTGTAGTATAAACGTAGGAATTATTAGAGCCTTTCTTGAAGCTCAACCAGGCATTATAGCTTTTGTTAAACTCATTTTCATTGGCGATATTATCTTTTTTGCAGCCAGTTATTGAAATTAAAATAATGATAACGGATAAGTATAGCGCTTTCATGATACAGGTTTTTAAACTATTACGCAAAAAATATTTCCTCCGCTACATTTTATAAAAATAATCTTATTTAATTTGGCCAAATGAAAATAGAAACTATAGCTATACACGCCGGGAATAAAAAGGACGAATCATCAAAAGCCGTGATACAACCTATTATATTGTCTACCACTTTTGAACGCGGTATCGATGGTGATTTCCCTGGCGGGCATATCTACAGCCGCTCATCAAACCCTAACAGGGCATCTTTGGAGAATGTATTAGCTAAATTAGAGAACGGCGTTGACGCTGCCTCATTTTCATCGGGAAACGCGGCGGGTATGTCGGTATTTCAATCGTTGCCTGCGGGGACGCATATTATAGCACCTGATGATATGTATCATGGTTTGCGCAATCAGCTTAAAAATCTGTTTGCTGGTATTTTAACTTTTGATTTTATTGATGTAAACGATGTTGAGGTGTTGCAAAAGCATATTAAGCCCGAAACCGGGCTGATATGGTTAGAAACTCCATCGAATCCGTTGTTGAAGATCACCGATATTAAAAAGATTGTTGCGATTGCGAAAGCCAGGGGGATTAAAGTGGTATGTGATAATACTTTCGCTACCCCGATATGTCAGCAACCGCTTGCTTTGGGCGCCGATCTGGTAATGCACTCGGCAACCAAATATTTTGGTGGTCATAGCGACCTGATGGGCGGCGCTTTAATTACCGTCGAAAAAAGCGAATGGTGGCAAGAAATACGCCAGGTACAGGAAATGGGTGGTGCTATCCCCTCCCCAACTGATTGCTATTACCTGGCCCGCAGTATTAAAACGTTACCTTATCGCGTTAAAGGTCATGTACAAAACGCGCAGCTTTTGGCTGAGTTTTTAGAACAACATCCTAAGGTTGAACGTGTACTATACCCAGGCTTGCCCTCGCATCCGCAGCATGCTATAGCTAAAGAACAAATGCTGGCTTTTGGAGGTATGTTATCCTTTATAGTTAAGGGTGATGAAAACGATACGCATAACATCATCAACAAACTCAACTTATTTACCCGTGCCACCAGTCTGGGAGGTGTTGAAAGCTTGATAGAACACCGCGCAACTGTTGAGGGGCCAGATACCAAAACACCACGTAATCTATTAAGGGTGTCTGTTGGATTGGAGCATATTGATGATCTGATTGCGGATTTAAAACAGGCACTTGGTTAAAATTTATCTTTTCCTTTATACAAATTTGATGGAATGTCAGAGCTGATAATTACACCATAAGATTTGCCGGTTATTCCAAATTCACTTAATAGCTGTTGTTTATTGATGATTCTTACTCCTTTGAATATTTTATCATTAACCGCTGCCAGATCGCCCTCGTAGTTTGTATCAAGTGGTCTTTTATTTAGTATGTATTGGATTTGAGAGTCCTTTGCGGCAGAAATAAGTTTGGCGTATTCGAATGATTTTGAGCTGAAATATCTTTGATAACGAGCAATATCGAATTTCTTTGTCTCGATATATATTAATCCGTATTTCGCCTCAACCCCTGTTTTTTTGATCGCATTAGTGTCTTTATATACAGTAACCGTTGCAATGTCATTCGGATTATAACGCATGAGGTCTGCTTTATTTACCTTTACACTATCGATAAAAAATACAGGATCATTATTTATTTCCGGCATTTCTATGGCATGTGAGTTAGCATCTTCTTTTTCTACCCCGTAGCAAGATAATGTTATATCTACGGCAACTATGGGCTTATCCATATAGTAAGCCTCATCTATCGGAAATTGAGGCTTTTTAGTAGAATCGATTTTTAGATAAAAAGATACAGCTCCATTTGAAAAATTCCAATATGTTGAACATCCTCTTGAACCCCATGTATCTTTTAAGTTTGGATATAATTTTATTAAATCCTTTAATAGAAATTTACTCAGATCAATAAAAGTTCCATCAGGAAGCTTTCCTGCAAATTGTTTGGTTAGCCTGATTTTGCTAATAAAATCAGATGCTTGATCTTTTTGAAATATCATTCCTGATTGTCCTGCTATAGCATAGCCCTTTCCTGCTATAAAGCGGGAATCCTGACCATAACAGTTTGGAGGGAGATCCATTTCTTCAACCGAGACTTCCTGTAAGTTATTATCAATTTTTTTTAAGTCGGATAATGCAGTTTGGCATAAGCAAAAACCATTAATTCTTAATTTTTTAGATGTAGAATCAGTTAATTGCGCATAGGAGTTCGACTGAAGAATTAATGACGAAATAGCAAGTATAGCAATTAGGCGTCTGAATGAACAATAATTGGGCATAAGGTTTAGTATTTCACTTTTATAATAGACAAATATACTTCATATCCCGACATGGTGAAATACGACTTAAGTTAAAATTACTCTCTTTTAAAATTTAATTTGGAATTTCAATATATATCACCCTATATTTGCAACAATATTTGGTAGCAATACCATTGGTCAATTCTCCGCGATAGTTCGGGTTTTGATTTATAAAGAAGCGGCGAGAGATCAGGCTCAATGACCCGCTGGCAACCCTCCAAAATTGGAGAAGGTGCCAATTCCTGTCCCGGAAAATAACCCCGGGGAATATAAATTTATAACCATGAAAAGTTTAATTAAGTTTAATCAGTACAACATTTTTAATACCTCAAACGGTAACATACAACCTATTTGCTTAAATATTAGCGGTATTTGTATGTGTTGCTGCTGCTGATCGACTTAACACGCCCTCTTTTTCCGATCCCGAAAAACACACGTGTTGCAACAGCTGGTAAAGATTATTTACCGGCAGGTTAAAAATCCATCAAATCGTCAAAAAATTAATTAAACACATTTCAATCTTACAACTATGTCTGCCAACAATTTAAAATTCGAAACCCTACAATTACATGCAGGTCAGGAAGCCGACCCGACCACTGGTTCACGTGCTGTGCCGCTTTACCAAACCACATCATACGTATTTAAAAATGCGGAGCATGGGGCCAATCTTTTCGCACTGAAAGAGTTTGGGAATATCTACACCCGTTTAATGAATCCTACTACAGATGTGTTTGAAAAACGTGTGGCGGCTTTAGAAGGTGGTGTTGCGGCTTTGGCTACAGCATCGGGCCAGGCGGCCCAGTTTTTAGCCTTAAATAATATACTACAAGCCGGTGATAATTTTGTTACCTCACCTTTTCTTTACGGTGGTACTTACAATCAATTCAAAGTAGCTTTTAAGCGTTTGGGCATCGACGTACGTTTTGCAAAAGATGATACAGCTGAAAACCTTGAGGCTTTAATTGATAATAAAACCAAAGCTATTTACCTGGAAACCATCGGTAATCCTGGATATGCGATAGCTGACTTTGAAAAGGTAGCCGCTTTAGCCAAAAAGTACGACCTGCCGCTTATTGTTGATAATACATTTGGCGCAGCCGGATATCTTTTTCGACCGCTGGAGCACGGAGCTCATATTGTGGTGCAATCAACTACCAAATGGATAGGCGGTCATGGTACAAGTATTGGTGGTGTTATTGTTGACGGTGGTAATTATAACTGGGGTAACGGAAAATTCCCTCAGTTTACAGAACCATCTGAAGGCTATCACGGTTTGGTATTTGCTGATGTATTTGGTATCAATGGCCCGTTTGGTAACATTCAGTTTATTATACGCGCCCGTGTTGAAGGTTTACGTGACTTTGGCCCTTCACAATCGCCATTTAATTCATGGCTGAACATTCAAGGCTTGGAAACCTTGTCGTTGCGTGTACAACGCCATGTAGATAACGCGCTGGAATTGGCCAAGTGGCTGGAGCAGCATCCGCAAGTAGCGAAGGTGAGCTATCCGGGACTACAGTCATCACCATATCATGCGCTGGCAAAAAAATATTTAAAAAACGGTTTTGGAGCGGTGTTGTCATTTGAAATCAAAGGTGATAAACAACAAGCAAGTCATTTTATCGACAGTTTACAACTGGTAAGCCATCTGGCTAACCTGGGTGATGCCAAAACGCTAATCATTCAACCATCGGCCACAACGCATCAGCAACTTTCTGACGAAGAACAGTTATCAGCTGGGGTTACGCCAACATCATTAAGAGTATCGGTAGGCATCGAACACATTGATGATATCAAAGCCGATTTTGAACAGGCATTTGCCAAAGTAAAGCAGCTTGCTGCAGAGTTAGTATAATAGTGAGTGGTGAGTTGAAATCGGTAACTCAAAACTCAAGCTTAAAACTCGAATAATAAAATAATGAATACAGAAATATTTAAGTACACAGAAACATTTGAATTTGAATCGGGTCAGCAGATACAGGATCTGGAAATTGGTTTTCATACTTATGGCAGGTTAAATAAAGCGAAGGACAATGTGATCTGGATCTGTCATGCACTTACAGCCAATGCCGATGTGTTTGACTGGTGGAAAGGCCTGGTAGGTACCGGGTTCCTTTTTAACCCCGAAGAACATTTTATTGTGTGCGCTAATATTTTAGGTTCACCTTATGGTACAAGTAATCCTTTGAGCATCAATCCGGTAAGCGGGCAACCTTATTTTCAGGCATTTCCGCAGTTTACCATCAGGGATATTGTAAAAGCACATCAGTTATTGGCAGATCATTTACAGATTGACAATATTCATATCCTTATAGGTGGTTCACTTGGTGGCCAACAAGCGGTAGAGTGGGCTATTATAGAACCTGAGCGGATCAAAAACCTGATCCTTATTGCTACCAACGCCCGTCATTCACCCTGGGGTATCGCGTTTAATGAGTCTCAGCGCCTCGCTATTACTACCGACCGTACTTTTTATGCCAATACACCAGATGGTGGCCAAAAAGGGCTTAAAGCGGCGAGAAGTATCGCCCTGCTCTCCTATCGCGGATATAAAACTTATTCCATAACCCAGCAGGAAGAAAGTGATGATAAAGTAGATGATTATCGCGCATCGACCTATCAAAGCTACCAGGGACAGAAACTGGTGAACCGGTTTAATGCCTACAGTTACTGGTACTTAACCAAAACCATGGATTCACATAATGTGGGGCGTGGCCGTAATGGGGTTGAAAAGGCCTTGAGTTTGATCAAAGCACGTACTTTGGTGATCGGTATTCATTCGGATGTGTTGTTCCCGATCGAAGAACAGAAGTATTTATTTAATCATATCCCAAAATCGGCCTTTGCCGAGCTCGATTCATTTTATGGTCATGATGGGTTTTTAATTGAAACAGAAGCATTAACAAATATCATCACATCGTTTTTTAAAACGGATGTAAAAGGAAAAATTATAGAACTACAACGTACAGCGTAATGAGTAAAAAGTTAAATATCGGATTATTTGGATTTGGAGTTGTTGGACAAGGGCTTTATGATATCGTTAAAACCAAAAATTTAAACATTGAAATTGTAAAATTTGCTATCAAGGATCCGCATAAAGAACGTTCCCTGCCGGCACATTTATTTACTACCGACCGGGATGAACTGTTGAACAACCCGGAGATTAACACTATAGTTGAACTGATCAATGATACCGAAGCGGCTTTTGAAATTGTATCAAGAGCGCTAAAATCTGGTAAAAACGTGGTTTCAGCCAGTAAAAAAATGATCGCCCTTCATCTGGAGGAATTAATTGAACTACAGCATAAATACGGTACATCTTTATTATATGAGGGCGCAGTTTGCGGCAGTATCCCTATCATCCGTAACCTGGAAGAGTATTATGATAATGAATTGCTGCATTCTATCAGCGGTATTTTTAACGGTTCCTCAAATTACATCCTTTCAAAAGGCTTTATTGAAGGGTTGGATTATGATAGCGCCCTGAAACAAGCTCAGGATCTTGGCTTTGCAGAAACCGACCCGACCAGTGATGTGGGTGGTTTTGATGCCAAATATAAACTGGTGATAGCTGCTGCTCATGCCTATGGTGTAATTGTACAGCCTGATGAAGTATTTAACTTCGGTATACAAAACCTGGGCGCGCAAGACTTACAATACGCCCGCGAAAAAAATCTGAAAATAAAACTGGTTCCTGTAGCTAAAGAACTGGATGAACGTAATGTAGCGTTATTTGTGCTGCCTAAGTTTGTGAACGAAACGGAGTTTTTATACAATGTGGAGTATGAATATAACGGCGTAACTGTGCAAGCGGCATTTGCCGATCAGCAATTCTTTTTTGGTAAAGGCGCAGGTGGCCATCCTACCGGATCGGCTGTGTTATCTGACATCGCGGCTTTGCGTTATAACTATCAGTATGAGTATAAAAAAGCTAAGGAAAAAACCGACCTTAACTTTACCAATAATATTGAACTGAATATTTACCTGAGATATGATGATGAAAGCCTGGTTGAAGCCTTAAACTTCAAACACATACAAGAGCGCTATTACTCGGGCAGCTATAAGTTTGTTATTGGGAAAGTCAATCTTCAAAATCTGATTGATAATCAGGATTTGATCTCTGAGAGCAAAGCCTTTATCGCTTTTGCTGATCAACTTACCGGGGTGAGTTTAGCATCAGAAAAAGAATTAGCAGCTGAGGCTGTATAAACTTTATTTGTAGAATGATATAAGAGGCTCTGGAAACGGGGCCTTTTTATTTAAACCTTGGCAAAGTAAGCCGCTATGCGTTTACCAAAAGCTACCGTAATAATACCTATGAATAATCTTGAGCAGGAAGATATTACACTTTGCTGATCAGCAACATTGGTCAGGTTATATATTCTGTAGATCAGATCGGGCAGGGTATTAACTATCAGCAAGCCACCAATGATCAGGAGCGCCATTTCATAGATCACCTTCCTGTCTGCAAACAATTTTGCATTTTCCTGGTAATCTGCCGAATTGGTAACCAAGCGGGTAATAAACTTTGTTTTAGCTATAAGAAAAATAGCCAGGATGAATAATAAGGCAAATTGCAAACTGTTTATCCATAAATCGTTGATCTGCTCTGCCCCTTGCGCTGCATTCATATTACCACCGTGCGCACTTAAAAAAGTAAGTAAGCCAGGTAGTTTGGAGATATCCGCCACCAAAAGATAAATACCAAGAATTTTTATGGTAATTTCATAAACATCAGACTTTTTCATTTTTTGAGTGGAGATAAGATTTATAATGCAACGAATATAAACAAATACCACACATATAAAAATGAAACCGTTGTGTTTGCTGATTAATCCAGATAATAATGCCTTATCTGGTTTAATCCCTCATCAAGTTCGTATACCCAGGGTGTAGCGGTGGGTATTTCGAGCTCACTTACTTCTTCATCGCTCAAATGATCAATATATTTTACTAAAGCACGAAGACTATTTCCGTGAGCAACAATCACCACCTTTTGGTTACGGCGCATAGCTTTCACAATACGCTCATTCCAGAAAGGTAAAACACGATCCATGGTTTCGCTTAGGTTTTCAGTCAACGGCAGCTCGCGGTCGGTCAAGCCCTTATACCGCAGATCATGGCCGGGATAACGTGGATCATCTTTGGTGATAGCCGGCGGGTGCTCATTAGGGTCGCGTCGCCATTTATGCACCTGTTCAGCCCCGTATTGTGCAATGGCTTCATCTTTATTCATGCCCTGCAACGCCCCATAAAAACGTTCATTTAAGCGCCATGATTTTTCAACCGGTATCCAGAGGTGATCCAACTCCTCCAAAATAAAATGCAGGGTTTTGATAGATCGTTTAAGGTACGATGTAAAACCTACATCAAAATTGTAATCGTTCTTTTTGAGAATGCGACCAGCGTTTTTGGCCTGCTCATAACCATTTTCTGAAAGATCAACGTCTTCCCAGCCGGTAAAGCGGTTTTCCAGATTCCAGGCGCTTTCGCCATGGCGTATCAATACTAATTTCTGCATAGTAAATACTTAACGTAAAAGTACTCCTTGAGTTGTAAAAATTTGCTTAATATTTATAAATCAGTTAGATTGCGGCGAACCTATAAAAAATCTAACCTATTATGATCCCTACAACACCTGTAGCAGTTAAAGATGGCATCGCCAATCCTGCTCCTCTTGGACTTTGTGCCTTCGGCATGACCACTGTATTGTTGAATATTCACAATGCTGGTTTTTTTGAAATGAACACCATGATATTGGCCATGGGCATATTTTACGGCGGACTGGCCCAGGTAATAGCCGGTGTTATTGAAGCCAAAAAGAATAATACCTTCGGCTTAACCGCTTTTACATCTTATGGTTTCTTCTGGCTGTCGTTAGTAGGTTTAATTGTGATGCCAAAGCTGGGCTGGGGCGCTGCACCTTCAGAGGGCGCTATGTGTGCTTATTTAAGTGTATGGGGTGTATTTACTTTACTGTTGTTTTTTGGAACGTTGAAACTTAATCGTGCATTACAGTTTGTATTTGCATCCTTAACTATATTGTTCTTTTTGCTGGTAGCTGGCGATGCTACAGGCAACATCAGCATAAAACATCTGGCCGGGTACGAGGGTATTATTTGCGGCGCATCTGCTATATATACCGGTATCGCCAATGTGTTGAATGAGATTTACGACAGGACGGTATTACCTGTAGGCCCGGTTAATGTTTAATTTAAAAGCTAAAATTAATTCTGCTAAATTGCGCAGGTGAAAGATTTTAAAAAATATTACAGTATACCAGCCACGCCCGAGGAGATCTATATGGCCCTCACCAATCCTATTACTATGGAATTATGGACCGGGGAAACGGCTGAAATGTCGACCGAACCCGGTTCTGAGTTTTCCATGTGGGATGGTAGCATTACCGGCAAAAACCTGGAGTTTGAGCTAAATAAAAGAATAGTACAGCAATGGTATTTTGAAGGTGAATCCGATAATTCCATTGTAACTATTAAACTACATCCGGATAAAAAAGGATCGTCTGTGGAACTGAGGCACACCAATATTCCAGATAACGATTTTGATGATATGGTTGATGGCTGGAACAATAGCTATTTTGGCGGCTTGATTGACTTTTTTGAAGGAGAATAATGATAAAATTAAAACAGGAAAGCCGCTCAAATGAGCGGCTTTCCTGTTTTTTATAGATTGTATCTAAACTGAAATCCAACTATTAATATAGTGTGAACTCAACCCTGCGGTTTGCCTGACGGCCTGCAGCTGTTTTGTTAGATGCAATTGGTTGTGTTTGACCATAACCTGTAGCTTCAATACGTGATGCATTGGCACCTTTGCTTACTAAGTAAGATTTGATTGACTCTGCACGATCTTTTGATAACCTCATGTTCAGATCTTTAGAACCGGTGTTATCGGTATGGCCTGCTAATTTTAAGCTAAAGTTTTTGTCGATCAATAAGTTGGCAACCCTATCTAAACTTGGTAATGAGTGAGCGCGGATAGTTGATTTACCCAAATCAAACTCCAGGTTTTTGATCGCGTCTTTAACAACTTTCTTGTCTTCCTCAGTTACCATAATAACCGGCTTAGCTAATGGACAGCCAGAACCATCTACTTTGGTACCAGAAGGTGTGTTTGGACATTTATCATTAATATCCAGAACACCATCGCCATCACTATCAGTTGTTAATTTGGCAAGGTTAGCATTAGTAGTGTTCAAATCATTTCTTAACTGGTCGTTTTTAGCTCTTTCCGCATCAATTTCTTTTTGTAGTGCGGTCTTGGTTTGTTGATTTTCCCATAAGTATTCTTTACGCATAGATGATACAGGATTGTGTGTTGCCATTTGTGGCTTTTTGCGACTGCCTAAAGCAAATTCCAAACCGATGTGCGCATAAGAGAACCTGTCGTTAGTTGATCCGTAGTTATTAGCATCAAAATTGTCAGATTGTACAAAGTTAACCTGGTAACCCAAATCAAGGTTTACACCCGGAGCAATGTCAAATTTCAAACCCAATCCAACCGGAATAAAAACTTCTTTGGTTGATTTTCCGTCAGCTCTGAAATTAGTTTCCTGGCCACCTGCAGCGGTTATTTTTTGCTTATAACTCATGTATCCACCACCTACTGTTAAATAAGGCTGAATAAACGGTTTGTCATGGCGCCAGTTAATGTTTGCCAATGTAATGTTGGCGCTTAATGCAGCAGACCAGTTAATATCGGTAGTATATGAACTGAAAATAGAATTACCAGATGCATCTACCTGGGCGCTATTATTACCCTTCACTTTACCGCGCAGGAAATCGGCTTGTATGCCTAATGATGGTAGGATTTGATTTTTAATGTAAGCACCATAGCCTAACTGTTCAGTCGGGTTCTTAAAGTCTTGTCTGCCATTGGTACCAAAAATGGTAAACGGGGTTAACATACCTCCATGTACACCTACAGACCACGTGCGCAGCTTATCGCCGCCTGAGAAAGGTTTTACATAATCGTAGCCTGACGCTGTTGAGTCAGGGGATTGGGCAAATAGTTTACCACCTACCATAAGTCCTGTTAGCAGCAATGTGGTTTTTTTTAAATTTGATTTCATATCGTTGTGTTTAATTAGTGGTTTACTGTTCAATAAACCATACCCCCCTTAGGCAACATTAATGCCAGTGGTTTTTTTCTACAACGCATGTTCAGGATAAAATCCAGCTATGTTTTCAAATTTTAGCGTTAAAATTCAGGTATAAATAGCTGATAGAACCTGTTTTAAGCAATCTGATCGGATAAGAAAGAAACCCGTGTTTTAACGGGTAACAATGGCAACCTACAGATTTTTGGGATTAAATAATTAATGAGTTAAAAACAGTACAGTATGTATTAAAAACCTTATTTTTGTATATATTAACCTATACAATAATTAACTATAAGTATATTTTTAATAAAAAACGAAAACCCAGAAGATGAAATTTGGATGAAATTTAAATTTTGCAAGGATTTTTGTTTATTATTTCCTGCCCTTTATGAGGGAATATAATATGCTATTATAATAAATAATAAATACATAAGATCAGGCCATTACCGCGAGGGTATTAAATATTTTTTGTCCCAATTTGGTATCACCCTCCAATATGGAATTTTGTATACCTGTTTCAGGTGTGATAGCTCTGGTGAAAAGCTTCCAAGCTATATCGGGGTTGATGCTTACTTTGCAATCTGCAGGTTTATCACTTTCAGCAACAAAATTCCAACCTTCAGTACCTTTTTGAAGGTACCAGTTACCACCAATCTCACTTTGGATAATTATTTCAATTAAGGTAGTTTCCGGAGCCTGCACATTGCGATAGCTATGTGGCATAGCATACATAAAAGTGGCTAAGCAGGGATAAAAGAGCTCCCGGTGCATGATACCTGGTTTGTTTACGGCATCACGTATCTGTTGCTGATGATGCCACTTTTCGGTGTACTCCCTGGCTATATGAAACCAATTGGCTGATTGCTCCTCTCCTGCCCAGGCAACGGAAAACCTGGCGCTGGCATAAGGATCTAAAGAGACTAATTCATCGGCAAACTGTTGGCCTGTTGTTTCAAGCAGTTGTATCAGCAGATCGGGGCTTACCTGTTTCATGGCTTTTACCCAAACCATATTCTCCTCATTAAGGAAATTAACCAGGTCCTGATAGCTGTTGATCACCGGCGGCGTATCCCCGGTAAACGATTGTTTGGAGGATATAGTGCGCACGTTGCCATGCAAAAGATGAGCTGCGATATCCTTAACCGTCCATAATTTAGCTACGGTAGGTTTGTTCCAGTCATCAGGCGACAGGGACCTGAGCAATTCAATAAGCAATTGATCCAGAACCGGAAAAAGGTGTATCGTTTGTATAGGGATAGGGTTCATAGTTGATGGTTCATAGTTCATAGCAGCTCCATGTTGATAAAATATGTCCATGAACCATGAACCACGGACTATGAACTATAATACAGCGGGGTGTACAAAAACTTTTGATTTAATATCAGCGCCGGCCTTACCTAATGTAGCGGCTACCGAGCAATATTTGGTTAACGACAGCTCAACCGCGCGGGCGGCTTTATCTTCGTCAATATCACCGTATAAATGAAATTCAATTTCAATATCTTCCCATAATGAAGGTTCCTTACCTGCTTCGCGCTCACCGTTAACCACCATTTTATAATCGGTTACATCCTGGCGTTGTTTTTTCAGGATACTGATCACGTCGATGGCCGAGCAGCCAGCAAGACCCATTAAAAGTATCTGCATTGGGCGAACACCAAAATTATCGCCGCCACTTTCGGGACTGCTGTCCATTTTTACAGTGTGACCGTTGGCGTCAACCGCTTCAAACCCGAAATCTCCATGTACACGTTTAAGTTCTATTCTGTTAGGCATATTGAATATATTGTAAGGCTAAGTTAGGTATTTACAAGCGCTTCGTAAAGTATACCGGGATGCTTTGTGTTTTTTTAATAAAAATGATCTTAAACTGATAGTTTCCTGTCTTTTACTGGTATTACTAATTTTAAGCCCGACCATGTTTCATCTACCGCGCAAACTTTTATATCAACCAATCCGTTTTTAAGGGCAGTATCCCTAACCAAGTCCTCCGTTACGTCGGTTATTACTTTGGAGGCTTTTTTTGGCCAGGAAACCCATATCATGCCATCCTGTTTAATTTGCCCTTTTAATAGTGGCAGCCTGATTAATAGCTCATCCTTGTTCTGGGTAAAAAAGTGGATAAAATCTTTTGGTATGTCTGCTGTATCATCAAAGTACAACTCCGGGGGCAGATCGGTAAACAAGTCCATATAATGGTTGGGTGCATTGATCAGTTTGATCCTGAAGCCAGATTTGATGCCCAGTTTTTTGGCGAGCGGTGTTCCTGAATATCCGGCCATGATACGATATGGTTTAGGTACTGTTTTTAACGTTTAGTACGGTGGAAAACTTTTTAAACCTCTAATTTTAACACTTTTCTGCTCAAAAACAGTTGAAAATTGATCAAAAATCACTCGAAAAACACCGATTTTAACACTTTTTAACAAATTTTAACGCGGTTTTGATGAGTTTTTAAAACTTTAAAAAGTAGTAAAGTATTGATAGTCAAATAGCTAAATGGTAAACGGTCAATTTTTCTTTTTTCTCCTTAATAAAAGAGCCCGATTTTCCTTTTTGATGAGAAAAACCGGGCTGCTTTATGAATATAAAGATACGAAAAACTTACCAGAATTTCTAAATATCCGGCCATAACCCAATCTGCCGCAGGTGGTGCTTTGAATGCTCCACGTAATCGTTAGCTAACCAAGCTACTGTTTGTAGGTTAGGTTCCAGTTTGCTGTTGTCGCAACGGGCATCTACCCTATCCAAAGGATAATTTTTTAATACGCTGATGATCTGTTTGTTCAGCAAGGCCCAAAGGTCGATGAGATCATTGATATCAGCATCCTGGTAACGCTGTGCCGCAACCCAGGCATCCTGTTCATAGGTGAGCCTGAAGTTTTCTTCATAAGTGCAGCGTATAAACCGCTGTAGGTTGATATGCGCGCTATCGATCAAATGACCCAGAATTTCTTTCTTTGACCATTTGTCGGGTGCCGGTTTAGTTTCCCAATCAATTGCCCGCGACCGGATTTCCTGAAATTCATTAATAATATCGGTTAATTCTTGTACAACGTGGTTCATTTTGCTTTAATCAAATAGTATTTAAAGATTGTTATTTCATATTAAATAACAAAACCATTAACTTCAAAGCCTTAAACATTACTAATGGTTCTTAACTATATCTGGGTAGCCTTTTTCTTGATCGCTTTTGTAGTAGCCTTTATCAAGCTCGTCTTTTTGGGCGATACAGAAGCATTTAAGTTATTGGTTGATGGTATATTCAGTTCATCCAAATCGTCGGTAATGGATATAGCTTTGCCGCTGATTGGCAATATGGCATTTTGGCTGGGTATATTGAATATTGGCGAAAAAGCGGGTGCCATTAATTTTCTTTCGCGTATTGTAGGGCCTTTTTTCAAGAGGCTTTTTCCGGAAGTTCCCCATGACCATCCTGCTACCGGGCAAATGCTCATGAATTTTTCGGCCAACTTATTAGGGCTTGATAATGCTGCTACCCCGTTGGGTTTAAAAGCCATGGGGAGCTTGCAGGAGCTTAATCCCGATAAAGAATCGGCCTCAAACGCGCAGATCATGTTCCTGGTGCTGCATACTTCTGGTTTACAGCTTATACCGGTTACCATCATAGCGCAGCGGGCCATATTAAACGCTGCTAACCCTACCGATGTATTTATTCCCTGTATTATTGCCACCTATGTAGCTACTGTAGTAGGCTTGCTGGCCGTGGCCATTAAGCAGAAAATAAACTTGTTTGACAGGGTGATCATTGCCTGGCTGGGCGGTTTAACCGCCTTTATAACCCTGCTAATCTGGTGCTTTACTCATTACCTCACCAAGGGGCAAATCAGCGCGGTATCAAATGTAGGTAGTAACTTTTTACTGTATACTGTGCCTGTCTTGTTTATTTTGGGGGGCCTGATTAAAAAGGTCAATGTGTTTGATGCCTTTATTGATGGTGCTAAAGCCGGGTTTGAAACTTCGGTGAAAATAATACCTTATTTAGTAGCCATGCTGGTAGGCATCAGCGTTTTTCGCAGCTGCGGCGCGCTGGATTATATGAACGACGGTTTGCGCTGGGTATGTACCCAATTTAACTTCAATACCCGTTTTGTGGATGCTATGCCCGTAGCTTACATGAAACCCCTGAGTGGATCTGGTTCAAAAGCCATGATGATCAATACCATGCAAACCTTTGGTGTGGATAGCTTTGCCGGTCGCCTGGGTTGTATATTCAATGGTTCGGCAGATACCACTTTTTATATCGTAGCTTTATACTTTGGCTCGGTGGGTATTAAAAAATCACGTTATGCTATCCCGGCAGGCTTAATAGCTGATTTTGCAGGCATCATTGCCGCTATCCTGGTGGCTTACTTGTTTTTTGGTTAACAAAGTTATCTTTAGCGATTTACGATACTTTCCAACAAGTTAATTTCCTCGTATATTCTTCTCTTTTTTTGTAACCAGCAGGAAAAATATTCCGTATAAGAGTACTAATTCGCCTTCATGTGATAACCTACTCATGATCGCTTTAATGGTTAACAACTGTTTTACCCCCAAATTCACCTTATCGGCGGGTGAGTTAAGAAGCATTTGATCATCATGAAACCAATTTTTAATGAAGATAAAATACGCTAAAAAAACATTTTTTTTAGTCATTTTCCTACTATCTGCACTATTTGCACGGGCGCAAACCATCAATGTTGGTAATGTTGATGCGGGACCGTATGGTTCGGGCTCAAGTATCAGTATTCCAATAAAGCTTAACAATGGTTCCGGTTGTTTTGCTGTGACTAATGAATTTGACCTTTATCTGTCGGATGCTAACGGCAATTTTGGCGCGCAGCAAAAAATAGGCAGTATCACCGGTTTTTATGCCACGTTTGTAAATGGTATTATCCCTGCCGGAACGCCATCCGGAACCGGGTATAAATTACGGGTGGTATCCACAACGCCCGTTATTACCAGCGGCGCCTCATCGGCTTTTACTATTAACAATTCGACTGGGGTTGTTGCCGCGGTAAGTTCCCAGATCATCAATCCGCAATACCCCGAAGTATTCGGAACATGTAACGGCAAACCCAATGTCACTACAAAGTATACTTTTTTAAATCAATCCGCATCTGGAGCATCGGTTACAGCCACCTTTTTTAATGACCTGGCACAAGCGGCCGAAGGCGGCACCGTTAATGTTTCGCCCAATGCTGTTTTTGATGCCCAGGTGGCCAACTACACGGTAACGGTTAAAGCGGTAAATGGTGGCATTGTAGGTACAAAATCCTATTTACTCATGAATAACGTAGCCAATCGTGGTTTGGGTGCTACCGGTATTACCTCCGTATGCTTATCGGCAGGTAAAGGCGACCTGACTTTTAATGCCGATATCACCTCCCCCGAAACCGGTTTGCAAAATAACTATCCCGGCCATATTTATAAGGTAACCTGGGGCGATGGATCAACCAGTACATATACGCTTTGTGAGATCATAGCACAAGGCGGTAAACTGGTGCATACTTACACTGTATCATCGTGCGGCAATGTTTTTAATAATATCAAGAATGTTTTTGGGGTCGATCTGCAACTTACCAGTACTTACTGCGGTGAAATTGGTACCCCCGCAACCCAATATGCACAGGTACTTACTCCCCCGGTAAATAAAATTTCGCCTGTTGATGTGGGGTGTATAAACACGCCTATTACCTTTGCTAATACCTCCTATCCGGGTCAATCAACCAGCACCACCAACACGTCTGCAAGTTGTATTAACACCGATGCCAAATACTCATGGTACGTTAACGGTGTACTGAAAGTGCAAAATTACGGCGCTACCCAACCTTTTGTTTACACTTTTACCACAACAGGTATACACAACGTAAGGTTAGTTCTGCAAAATACAGCAGGCGTTTGTGGTGCCGCGGATGTGGAAAATCTCATCTGTATCCAAAATCCGCCAAAACCAATATTTAATTTCCCTGTGAAAGCAGGCTGCAGCCCTTTAACTTTAATACCCGATAATACTTCGGTTATTGATGCCAATTGCAACAATACCAATGTATATCAATGGGTAACAGATGCGCCAGCCGGAAGCCTTAATTATGCAGATAATACCAATGCTAATAGCCAACAACCTCACATGGTTTTTTCTAAGGCGGGTGTTTACCATGTTAACCTCATCATCAATACCAAAAGCTGCGGTCCGGTTTTGGGTACCGAACAAACCATAACGGTTGATGATACGCCAACAGCCCAGTTATCGGCAGATGCATCGGTATGTGGTATTAACCAAACCCTTAAATTCAATACTGATGCCGGTATTACCCACACTGTTTTAGGTGGCATAGGCGAACTTAAACCTGATTCTTATACCTGGACAATAATTGGCGGCGCGTTTGAATTTACGGGTGGCACAACAGCCAATTCCCAATATCCGCAGATATTATTTCATGACGCGGCAACTTATACGGTTAGTGTAGCGGTAAAAAACAATTGCGGGCAACCAGCTACAGCTACTCAGCACCTTACCTTCCAGGTATCACCAACCATCAACGCAAGTGGCCCTGCTTCTGTTTGCGCCGGGTCGGATATCAGTCTTACAGGTACAGTACCCAGCGGCACAATAACCGGTCAGGTATGGAAAGGTGGCACGGGAACTTTTAGCAACGCTAATGCATTGGTTACTACCTATACCCCATCCGCTGCCGATATTGCTGCGGGTAAAGTAATCTTCTCGTTAACCGGTACAACGTCGTTAGCCCCACCATGTGATAAGGTGGTAAGCACGGTCACGGTTACAATTCAACCGCAAACGGTTATTACCAGCGCTCCCGAAGTTAATAACCAGTGTTCGGGCACGGCCCTTAATTATCACATCACCTCAACACCCGGCAGCGCTTATAGCTGGACGGTGGATCCTACTAAAACATCGCCATCGGTTACAGGTTATACCAACGGAAGCGGTTCTGTTATCAATGATGTGCTTACCAACAGCGATCCATCAAATCTTGCGATAGTTACTTATATTATACAGGCTACCGGCGGCAACTGTAACGGGAATCCTTTTACTTTAACCGTTCATGTTTTGCCTACAAACATTACGGCCGATTTTACGCCCAGTGTAACCGAGGGCTGCGGAGAGTTAACCGTTCAATTCACTAATACCTCGGTGCCGCTCAACAGCAGTTTTGTATGGAATTTTGGCGATAACACACCCACTTCATCAGCAGTTAATCCATCACATACTTTTGAACCCGGCACTGATGGTAAAGACAAAACTTATACGGTGACTTTGCAATTGGTTAGCTCCTGTGGTAATATACCCATCAAGTCTGCTACAATTACTGTGCACCCGGCGGCGCCTGTCGCGCTTATTCTTCCAGGTCCGCTTAGTGGCTGTTCGCCGTTTGATGTGACAGTCCAAAATGCCTCGCCGGGTAATAATAAAAGCTATACCTATCACTTATATGATCCGGCCACACAGCAGGATGTTCTGCCATCGATAACGCTTACAGATAAAAGTCCGGCTGTTTTCCATGTAGTTTCTACATTGGCCAAATTGTACAAATTGTATATGGTAGCCGAAGATCTTTGCGGTAATACTACAAAAAGTATAGAATGGCCTATCTCGGTATCGCCACCCGATTTTGTTGCAAAAACGTTTGTGACAGATAATAATAATACGGGCTGTGCTCCTTTCCCAACCAGCTTTGTGAATGCCTCAACAGGGGGCGATATATTTACCTATAATATATATGCCCCGGATGGTAATGTTACTCATATAACTGCGGGCGGTTTAGGCAGCACGCTTAATTATACGTTTAACCAGGCAGGTGTTTACAATGTTTCTATAACGGCGGCAAATGGTTGTTCGTCTATCGAATCGGATAAAGTAACCGTTACCGTAAACCCGCTGCCCTTACTGGCTTTCTCTGCCGATGTTACTACGGGTTGTAAGATGCTGGTGGTAAATTTCACGAACAACACGCAAGCGCCGGACGGTAATTCCAGCGCAAGCTCGTACCAGTACGACTGGGATTTTGGCGATGGCAGTCCGCACACGTTTGAGCAAAACCCGGCTCCGCACACCTACCAGTTTAGTAACACGCCCTTTACGGTTACGCTGGTGGCCACCAACCCGGTAACCGGATGTACAGCAACGCTGGTTAAAAACAGTTATATCACGGTTAACCCTCCGCCGTTCACGGCATTCGGGGTAAAACCAGATACGGTTATCAGTATCCCTAATTACCGGTTTACTTTTGTTGATCAAACCACCAACGGCCCTACGCAGTGGCATTGGGATTTTGGCGATGGGCAAACCTCCAACAATCAAAACCCTGCGCATAGTTATATTGACACTGGCACCTATAAAGTAACCTTAACCACTTACCGGGGTAGCTGCGACAGCGTGATCTCGCACAAAGTTCATATTACTGGTATTCCCGGTCAGCTTTATCTGCCAAACGCTTTTATGCCAACCAGCGGTTCAACAGAACTTCAAAAATTTATTGCCAAAGGCTCCGGCATTAAAAAATGGCATTTGCAGGTATACAATAATTACGGGCAGCTAATGTGGGAAACCGATAAATTGGATGATTTCAAAGGTACTCCTGTAAATGGTGATGGCTGGGATGGCACCTTCAGGGGGGCGCCGGTACAACAGGGTGTTTATATATGGCAGGCCTCAGCAACATTTATCAACGGAACAGAATGGAAAGGGATGAGCTATAACAACTCCTTACCCAAACGAACAGGTACCATCAATTTAATACGATAGCAGATGCGCAACTCATTAAAAAAAGGTATTTTGTTTTTTGCAGCCCTGCTGACCGGCATAGCCACTTTTGCCCAGGATCATATGTATTCGCAATTTTTTAATTCGCCGGTTTACCTTAATCCTGCATTGAACGGTCAGTTCCCCGGCGATCTGCGGATGAACCTTATTTACCGAAACCAGTATACATCGGTGCCGGGAGGCTTTAATTATATCACCGCTTCGGTTGATTATAATATTCCCCGGTTTGGCGGCGGCGTGGGCTTATTGTTTACCCGTGGCAGCGAAGGGGCCGCCGGACTTGTTAAAAATAACATAGCGGGTGTTTATTCCTACAGTGTAGGTTCCGAAGATTTTGTATTATCATTTGGTTTACAGGCGGGCATTACCAATCGTTCTGTTAATTACGGTAAACTGGTATTCAGCGATCAGATCGATCCGCAATTTGGTTATGTGCCGGGTACCCCGACTGCCGCGGAACCACCGCTTTTTGATAACCGTTATTATTTTGATGCAGGCGCTGGCATTAACCTGGTCATCAGTGATTTTAATATTGGCGGTGCCTTACAACATATTAACCGTCCCAATGAATCGTTTACGGGTATCCCGGCCAAACTGCCCATGCGGATTACAGCCCACGCGAGTTACCGGCTTGACCTGAACCCTTATGCCAACCTTGACGAGGATGAGAAATCATTTCTGATCCCATCGGTTATTTTATACAAACAGGCCAGTGCACAATCAATCAATGCCGGGATGCAATTTAAAAGGAGAAGTATCAACGCGGGTTTGTGGTACCGCACCGGGGGATCGGCAGGGCCCAGCGCTGTGGTGCTCTCGCTGATATTCGACATATTCGTTCACCATGATGGCGGCGAAAAGCTGCGTTTGGGGGTTAGCCATGATGCTCCTTTTGGGGGTTTAAATTATAGTAATACCAGTGGTTCATCAGAGGGAAGTATCGGTTATGAAACAACACTCCCGTCCCGCTCCGATACTTACCGTAAATTTGAGGGTTCACGGCGTTGCTATGATTTTTATTAACGGTTAGTTCATTTTGATCAGGTATGGCATTTAAAATAATGGAGCAAATCGTTATACTGAGTTTTAGTATCTTTACTCCCTGATTCTTCTACCCGGGTTTAGTGGTTTTAACTGATCATATATTTTTTTAAAAAAATTAATTGTACAGGCAACCTTTTATTATCCGGCTACGTGGTAACTGAAAAAAACGATAAAGAATAGTACAATTTAACCCCATTTGAACCCCTTATATGGGAGAAGCGGAACTACAACAACTTATTGCGGGCTGTTTGCAGCAAAGCCGAAAGGATCAGAAAATGCTTTACAAGGCATTTTATGGCTTTGCTATGAGCATATGTTTGCGATATGCCGGTAACCGCTATGAAGCTGCGGAGATCATGAATCAGGGTTTTTTAAAAGTATTCACTAATTTGCATAAATATGATACGGGACGTCCGTTCATTGCCTGGGTTGGCCGTATTATGATGAATACTTCGGTTGATTATTACAGGAGTAACCTGAAACTGTCGCTTAATGATGATCTGGATGCTGCTGAAGATATAGGTCATGATGAGTTACCCGATCAGAAATTGAATTATGATGATCTGCTGAGCATGATACAGCAGTTGCCAAATGCTTACCGTACCGTATTTAACTTGTTTGCTATTGAAGGATTCTCGCACGAAGAAATAGCAAACCAGTTAGGTATCAGCACGGGTACATCAAAATCAAACTTATTTAAAGCGAGAGAAAAACTAAAAATTATGGTACTCAACTCCGGCCGTTTGCCGGACAGTGGTTCTGAGGATATCCGGCACAAGATTATTGCCATAGGTGCGATCAGCGTTGGAATATCACACTTGATTGAATTAATAATGCGATGAAAGGGAAAAACGAAAATAAATTAGATCAGCTATTCAAAGACGGGTTATCCGGCTCTGAGGATCATATTGCTTTTCGTGAGGAGGATTGGGCTTCTATGGAACGCCTGCTGGATAATAAGCCCGGCAAAAAGGCGGTTATCGGGAGGATAGTTTATTACTCAGCGGCGATAGCGGCTATTTTACTATTGGCAGCAGGCTTATTCTTCTTTAACAGGAATGATAAAGCAGAAAAACCGAAAGATGAACTGGCTGTTAAACCAAAGATCAAAACAGATACGCAGATACCTGTCCAAAAAGATAATGGCCCAAATAATCTGCCTGTTGCAAAAGACTCGGTTAAGAATGTTAACCCGGATAATGAAAATCTGGTTAAAAATAATGCGAATGGTGGCAAGAACGAAACAGGATCTGCTTTGGGTGTTAATCCGGGTAAGCATAATCAGCAGAATAATGTACCGGTAGATCAAAACCCGGTAAATACAGTAAATTCGAATGTGCCAGGTAATAAAACCACAAAAGATAGTTCTGACCAGAATAAGGTTAGCTCGGTAAATGATCAAAACAAGGTAATTGATCCAACAAAAATTGCTTCAACCAAGGATCAAAAACAAAATGATCTGGCTGTCAATCCAACTAATGCCAACCAACCGGATACTGCTGGTAAGGTAACCGTTCCTGTGCAACAGACTAAAAAAGACAAGCCATCCCTTAAACCAATATTAAGAACAGGGTCGCGCTTTACCCTGGCTATACTGGCCGCGCCGGATCTGAACGCGGTAAATTCATTCAGCCGTAACCAGGTAGGTACAAACTTTGGCTTGCAGTTGGGTATACATCTGTCTAAAAAATTCAGTATAACAACCGGCGCCTCGTATGCGGTTAAGCCTTACCAGGCTAGTGGCAGTCAGTATAATTCTGCCAATTGGCAAGGTGTACCAGCTGCAAATCTTCCGGATTATGTAACAGCCAATTGCAAGGTTCTGGATATACCATTGAATCTGAACTATCAATTCTATGCCAAGGGGAGAAACAAGTTTGCTATAGGCAGTGGCTTATCATCCTACATTATGCTGCGCGAAAATTATCATTTTGAATTTGCCGATGGCATGAAGCCATCATATGATATCCAGGTTGCTGGCCGTAACCAGCATTGGTTAGGCGTACTGAATTTAAACGCTACTTATGAGCGCCGGATCAACTCCAAATTCAGTACCATTATACAACCTTACATGAAGCTACCAGTTACCGGTATTGGTGTTGGGAGAGTTGACCTCAGATCGACAGGTGTAGCCGTTGGTGTAAGCTGGAATATCAATCCGTTCAAACCTAAATAAAAGAGGATAAAAAAATAAAAGAGCCCCGCTATTTTTAAAATAGCGGGACTCTTTTATTACAGACCTTTTAAATTGTTAAATTTTTCACTCGTTTTTAGCCAGTAAAATAATGTCTTTTCCTTCTATAATCTGCTTGTTATAACCATCTTTGGTAATGTTGATCATAGCATGGGCTAACTCCCGCAAAGTGACAAAGCCACCTGGGTACAGTGCCCTGCCAATAGGAAACAACCAGTTGATATATTTATAAAAACTATGCGTATTTGATAAACCTTTTATTGGTTTGATGAAACCCGGACGAAAAGCAAATACCCGTTTAAAAGGTAGTTGCATTAAATCGTTCTCCGTTTTTCCTTTTACAGCTGCCCAGCCTTTACTCTTTTCATTACTGTCGGTTCCGGCTCCGGAGATATAACAAAAGATCATGTTAGGGTTGAGTCTGCTCAGTGTTCTGGCCACATGCATGGTTAGCGTGTAGGTTAACCGGAAGTATTCTTCAGCTTTCATTCCTACTGAGGATACCCCTAAGCAAAAATAACAGGCGTTATAACTCGATAATTCGCTTTCAATGGCCGAAAGATCAAAAAAGTTACCGTGGATGATCTCTTTAAGTTTTGGGTGTGCAATGCCCACGCTTTTCCTATTGATCACCAAAACAGCTTCAACATCGGGGTGCTGTAAACATTCATGCATCACCCCCTCGCCTACCATTCCGGTGGCTCCTGTTATAATGACTCTTATTTTTGTTTTCATATTATGCTGGGTTAACTAACATTAACCAGGTAAGGTCAAACGCTTCATTAATGATCTGTTCTTGTTTGTCTGCACACAGGTCACATTTCATCAGGAACTCATACATCCCGTTAATCTGGCTCCAGGCAAGCGTAGCGATCAGTTCGGTAGGCAAATTTTTAAATATACCCACCTGCACAGCACCCTCTAAAAGTTGCGTATGTTGGCGGGAATGTTTGGCTATATCCTCGGCAGGAACCAGGGCCAGATGCGGCGAAAAATGGAACTGTTGAAGAAAAAAGAACTCTTCCGGATGTGCAACTGCCCATTTTAATGCGTACACAAACATATTCCTGAACTTGTCTTTAAAGATTTCGCCCTGGTTGATCTTTTCAAACAGGTACGTGTTCAGCTCCTCTTTTGTTTGGTTGTACAGGGCCACTACCAACTCGTCCTTGGTTTTAAAATAATGAAAAAGCGTACCGTTTGAAACACCGGCCTCTACGGCTATTTTGCTGGTAGGTGTTCCGTGAAAACCATATTGTACAAACAGTTTTAAGGCTGTTGAAAGAATTGATGCTGGCTTATCCATATATAAATTGACTAATCACTCTATAAATGTAAATAAAATTCGGGATCTGAAAATTATTTAGCTGTTAATCAGGATTTAAATCATAAAATATTAAAATAAAAAGACAATTCTTTATCTGCCAGGCAACCCTTTGCTGCAAAGCAACGATATATTAATAGATCTCCATATCAGAGCCTACAGGTGTATCCTTGGGGTATGGTGTAAAAATCTTGATAAATTTTAATTATCTGCCATGGTACCTGTTTCAGTTGTGATCATTACCAAAAACGAAGCCGAAATGATAGGCCGTAGCATCACGATGCTGAGGCAGTTAACCGATGATATTGTTGTGGTTGATAACGATAGCACCGACCATACTATAGACATTTCGATAGAAAACGGATGCCGGGTTTATCAGAAAAGCTGGGATGGCTACGGAGCAAACAAAAATAAAGGCATTGAACTTGCCCGGTACAACTGGATATTAAGTATCGATGCCGACGAAATTCCGGATTCGGCCCTGCTTACATCCATCAAGCAGCTCAAATTGGACGATTGCAATACTGTTTACGATATACCTTTCAAAGCTTATTACGGCAACAAACCCATCAACTTTGGCAACTGGGGCCGCGATCATCATATCCGGTTATTTAACCGTACCCGTGTTAAATGGTCTGAAACACCAGTGCATGAAACCTTGATGATGCCACAAAATATGCGTGTTGAAAAATTGAGTGGACACTTGCATCACTATTCGGTTAAAAATGTGCAGGAACATGAGGCCAAGATTGTGCATTACGCCCAGTTGAGCGCTTTAAAATATCTGCAAAGCGGTAAAAAAGCGAGTCTGGTGAAATTATACCTTGCTCCTTTGTTTCATTTTGTAAAAGCTTATGTATTTTTATTTGGTTTTTTGGATGGCAAAGAAGGTTGGAACATAGCCCGCATGGCCTTTAAAAATACCTGGTTAAAATATTATTACCTGGATAAAGCCAGACATAATCCTGTACAAAAGAAAAACTTATATGAAGTACCCCTTATGGCGTATGAATTTAAAGCCAGTGCTCATACCAAATAAAGCAGGGCGCCGCCCATGAAAAAAAGGCTGATCCAAAATCTGTCGGCCAATACACTGCAATTGGTGATCAATCAATTGTTTGGTGTGCTAATGTTTTATGTACTCTCGGTAAATCTAAGTAAAGATAGCTTTGGTCTTATCAATCTTGCGCTTACGGTAGTATTTACCTCATTCAACATTCTTTCTTTTGGTATTGATCAAACAGTAGTTAAAAAAGTAGCTCATGGTGATGATGCCCGCAGCGTATTATCCATCTATATATTCCATGTAGTTTTTACGGGGATTCTGTTTTATGCGATCCTGGTATTAGGCAAAATGGTTTTCGCCGGCGACGCCCTGCTTTACCGGCTTATTTTATTTGTAGGAGCAGGCAAGCTCATGATCTTTTTCTCTACCCCACTGAAACAGGTATCCGGCGGGATGGAGCGATTTAAGCTGCAGGCTTATATGCTGATAGTATCAAACATAGTGCGGGGCAGTGCCTTGGTTGTGCTGGCGGCAACGCATTTGCTCAGCATTGATCATATCATGTGGGTATTTATAGCGGGTGATACATTGGAATTGTTATGTTCTGTTTATCTGTTCAAAAAATACATCCACATTTCCATTGCACCGCGATGGAATAAAACGGAATACGGTTTGTTGCTCATACAATCGTTACCACAAATAGGTGTTGTACTGATCACCTCGGCGCTGGCCCGGTTTGACTGGCTGTTTATCGGTTTCATGGTATCGGCAGTAAAACTGGCCGAATATAGCTTTGCCTATAAAGTATTCGAAATATCTACCCTGCCCCTGCTGGCCATCGCCCCTTTATTGATACCCAGATTTACCCGTTTGTTTAAAAATGAAAGCTATAACAGAAGCTATCTCCAACTGATTATCAGGGCGGAGATGGTTATTGCCGCGTTTACCGGTTTACTATTAAACATGTGCTGGAACCCTTTGATTGATTACGTTACCGGGGGGAAGTATGGCGTTGTAAATAGCTATACCATTTTCATCCTGTCGTTATGCCTTCCCTTTATATATGTCATGAACTTTTTCTGGACGATATATTTTGTACAAAACCGGCTCAAAATGATCCTGCAAGTTTTCCTGGTAACGTTTGCCATAAATGTTGCCGGCGATCTGTTGTTGATCCCTTTTTTTAAAAACGAAGGTGCGGCCATTGCTTTTTTGGCAGCATGTGTTATACAGGCTGTTTTATTTAATTCGAAAAATAAAATAAGCGAATTGAACGGAACCTTGCTTGTTTTACTAAAGTGCACTGCCTGTGCGATTGTTAGTGGTGCAGCAGCCAAATTGCTTTTCCAAAACTTCTGGATGGCTATACCCGCTTCAATAGTTTTTTACTTTTTGATCATAATAATTACCCGCCAAATCAAACCCGCCGATTATAAAGATCTCAGCAAAATACTGTTAGGTGAGCGTATCAAGTAGTTAGTATCGAGTATCACGATTTAAAAAAAAGCAACGCCCATTCAAGAGTCCACGCTTGAATGCAAAACTGGTGAGCGTCCGCGCTCACGATTCCTGCATTTGTATGGGTAAATATTCCGTTGACGTTTATGCAGATGACGAAATTGAGCGTGGACGCTCATCGGAAGTTAGTTCAAGCGTGGACGCTTGAACTGGCGCATTCCTACAAAAAGTCTTGATACTTGATACTAATCCCCTGGTTCTTTTTTAAAATAAACTCAGGCAACCAATCCCATTTTCAGGTCGTAATGATTATAAAGAAACCGGAGCATGTTGACCAGAGCAGTGGCTTTTTATAAGCATAGAATAAAGGATAAGGTGGATTGGAGATTACTCGCCTTTTTGCTGTTGTTTTTAAACGTAAAGCTGGCCATAAAAATTCCGATTATTATTTTGTTTAGCCTTTGGCCATGCAATTTTAAGTTCGGATTTAGATTTAAAGGCTCCCGCCTGCCGCTTTTTTATCCGCTGATCATCGTTATTGCTTTAGTTGATTGGCTCATTTATAAAGGCTATGCAGATAGTCATTATAATATCCTGTTAGTTACAGGAATTAGCTTTTGGCTGCTGTGCATATTGGCCATACACCAGGTTAAACTGGCTGTAGATAATACCCCAACCCAGATAGTACATCAAACAATAACCGCCTTCTTTATTATCAATACCTTAATATCAATATTAACGCTGGTAATTATCGTCCTAAAAACGCATGCTATCAACCCCTATACTTACCAGGGGCAATATCAGAAATACTTTATCAATACCGGCGATTACATTAAAGGTATAACCTTTGATACTTCCATCACCAATGCCACTTTGAACGCCTTTGGTGTAGTTTACTTTTTGATCAGGAAAAACGCGGTAATGCTTTTAGTTTGTATGGCTTCGTTGCTGCTTACCGGCAGTAATTTCATTAACCTGGCTTTATTACCCATATTACTGTTGCTGTTTGCTTTTAAAACCAACCGTTACCAAAAAAGCCTTGTTGTTGTTTGTCTTGTTTTTTTGATTGTTTTTATGGCGAAAATATCGCCGCAGAATAATAAATACGCCACGCTAACGCTGGTTCATCTATTTAAGAAACATATACCTGTAAATACCGACACCAAACACAAAAACATACAGGCAAACCTGCGCATTACAGACCGCCCCGACAACACGCTGACGCCCGAAGAGTGTAAAGAAAAGATAGCTACTTTATACCTGGACAGCGTCGGCAAAATATTGGATTCGATACGGGCGAGCAAACGCCCCAGGTATGCAAAAAACGTTTACCTGGCCGAAGGCGGGCGTATAGCGATTAAAGAGGATGATATTAATAGCGATTATTACCAAAGCAAAAAGGAAACACCGGTTGAACAATTACAACTACTGGATTTTATAAGGGAGCACAAGGCCGCCCTGCCTATATCCGGGAATAATAATTATATCGCTCCTTTACCCGGAAAGGCCATGGGACTTTTGCAAACCACGGCTCTTTTTCGCGGGCATTTGAGTAAGACTTTAACCGGAGCCGGCATGGGTAATTTTTCGTCAAAGATCGCTTACCGGGCGGCAGGATTTGCTTTTGCGGGGGGCTATCCTTCCAGTGATATTTATATCAATCATGATTTCCTGGTCAATCATCTCGATTTGTACCTAAATTTCTTTAGCAAACGATCTGGTTATCATTCCCTAATCAATAGCCCATTCTCGGTTTATGATCAATTGTTGGCAGAATATGGTCTGCTTGGTCTTATCCTGTTTATAATCTATTACATAGGCTTTTTTGCCAAACATTATAAAAAGCTCACCTACGGCATACCCATACTGTTTTTAATGCTGGCAGTGCTGTTTACCGATTACTGGTTTGAGCAACTATCGGTCATGGTTTTTTTTGAGCTGCTGCTACTGCTCAATATCAAAGAAAATCAAATCGTTAAACCTATTCAACAATGAATTTTGATACACCCAAAATAACGGTTTTAATGCCCGCCTATAATGCGGGTAAATACATCGCGGATGCTATCGGGTCGGTTTTGGGGCAATCGTTTACCGATTTTGAGCTGCTGATTATTAATGATGGATCAACAGATGATACAGCCGATGTGATCAACTCATTTACCGACCCCCGCATAGTGATGATACACCAGGACAACAAAGGCGTGTCGCTGGCCCTGAATACCGGGTTGAAATACGCCCGTGCGCCTTATATCGCCCGGTTTGATGCTGATGATGTTTGCCATCCCAGGCGCTTACAGCTACAATATGATTTTATGATAAATAATCCCGATTACAGCATTATAGGCTCCGCGGCCGACTATATGGATATGGAGGGTACTTATCTTTTTACCTCCACCCCGCCGGCTGTCAATAATGAAGATATTCAGCAACTGGCATCTTTTGTTTGTCCGTTTATACACTCCACCGTATGCTATAAAAAAGAGGTGATCGTAAAAGCGGGCGGCTACAACGAATATGCTTATACCTATGAGGATCATTTTTTATGGGTAAACATCCTTAAAGATCAAAAGGCCTATAATTTTTCGCAACCACTGATAAAACTGAGGTTAAATCCAGAATCTATCACCATCGACGAAAAGTGGCGTCCGCGAAAATTCCTCAAAATAAAATATAACACGCTCAAAAGCAGGGTCGTCACAGCAGATGAAGGTGCTCAACTAACCGCAATGGGCGAAAAGCAGCAATTGCGCCGGGTTAAACATGGCTCCTATTATGCCTTATGTGCCAAAAAACTATTAGTCAACAATTACCATCCGCAAAAAGCACGTGGGCATGTAGCCAAGGCTATCAGCATATCACCCTTACGATTGGATAATTATTTATTATACACAGTTAGCTACCTGCCAGAAAAACTGGTGATGTGGCTGTATAAAATGAGCACCGGGAGGCAGGCACAATGATCAAAGTAGCATTTATAACCCGGTCTACCATATACACCGTACCCGGCGGCGACACGATTCAGGCGGTACAAACGGCACGGCACCTCACAGAAATGGGCATCACTGCCGATATCAGATTGGCTAACGAAAGTATATCCTATGGTCATTACGATCTGCTGCATTTTTTTAATCTTACCCGCCCGGCTGATATATTGTATCATAGCCAAAAAGCTGGTAAACCTTACGTGGTATCCACCATTTTGTGCAATTACGGTGAGTATGATAAATACCACCGCAAAGGCATGGGCAGACTGCTTCGTTACCTGTCGACCGATACCATCGAGTATATTAAATCCATAGCCCGTTACCTGCTGGGGCGCGATAGTTTGGCAAGTTTATCTTATACCTGGCTTGGCCAGCGTAAGAGCATCAAGAATATATTGAGCCGCGCCGCCATGATACTGCCCAATTCAGAGTCAGAATATCGGCGGGTGATCCAATCGTACGAACGCAAGGTAAAACACCTGGTGGTACCTAACGGTGCCGATCAGAATATGTTTCAATATGATCCGGAAATTAAAAAAGACGAGAAACTGGTAATCTGTGCCGCCCGGATAGAAGGCATCAAAAATCAGCTGAACCTGATACGCGCGTTGAATAATACCCCCTACCGCTTGCTATTGATTGGTACACACGCACCTAACCAGCTGGCCTATTACCAGGAATGCCGGGAGATAGCCGCAGAAAATGTGGGCTTTATCGACCACATCCCTCAACAGGAACTGGTGAAATATTATCGCAGGGCAAAAGTGCATATCCTGCCCAGTTGGTTTGAAACCACCGGCCTAAGCTCGATCGAGGCTGCACTGATGGGCTGCAATATCGTAACCAGTGATAAGGGTGATGTACGTGAGTATTTTGCCGACGATGCCTTTTATTGCGACCCCTCATCACCTGAAAGTATCCTGGCCGCTGTTGAAAAAGCCAGTACTACGCCTTATAACGAAACCTTAAGACATCGCATATTAAAACAATACACCTGGAAACAGGCGGCTTCACAAACATTAAAAGCATATCAATCAGTATTATAGCCATGAAATTACGTATAGCCATATTAGGAACCCGGGGCATCCCCAATTATTACGGTGGGTTTGAGCATATATCTGAATATGTATCAGCCGGTTTGGTAAAACGCGGTCATTCGGTAACCGTTTATAATTCGCACAACCATCCGTATACCCAGGATAGCTGGAACGGCGTAGAGATAAAACACTGCTACGACCCGGAATACCTGATAGGTACCGCCGGGCAATTTGTTTATGATATGAATTGCCTGTTGGATGCCCGCAAAAACAAGTTTGATGTGGTACTCATTATGGGCTATACCAGCAGCTCGGTTTGGGGCAAACTTTATCCAAAAAATAGTACCATCATCACCAATATGGATGGTATGGAGTGGAAACGTTCCAAGTACTCTAAACCGGTACAGCAGTTTTTAAAATATGCCGAAAAGCTGGCTGTAAAATACAGTCATTATTATGTAGCCGACTCCAGGGTGATCAAATCATACCTGGCTGATAAATATAATATCAACAGCGAATACATTCCTTATGGTGCCGATGTTTACTCAGATCTTGAACGTGAACAGTACGACTTTAACGAAGCCTTAAAAGAAGATTATTTTCTGCTGATGGCACGTATGGAGCCCGAGAACAATATTGAAACTATTTTGGATGGGTTTAATAAAAGCAACTCTTCCAGAAAATTCAAAGTTTTGGGCGATACCGGCAACCGCTTTGGCAAGTACATCACCAACAAGTTTAATAACGATGAGCGTATAGAATTTAAAGGATCTATTTTTGATAATCCCAAAGTGAGGTCGCTGCAAAATAACTCTTACCTGTATTTTCACGGGCATAGCGTAGGCGGCACCAATCCATCTTTGCTGGAAGCTATGGCCAGCGAAGCCTTGATAGCCGCGCATAACAATCCCTTTAATAAATCGGTGCTGAATACCGATGCTTTTTATTTCTCCAATGCCGGCGAAGTACAGGAACTGGTGGAAAACGTACAGCGCCAAGACACAGAAAAAAGCATGGTGATGAATAACCTGCATAAGATCCAGGATCAGTTTAACTGGGAACGGGTGATTGATCAGTATGAGGAATTTATTGTTGAAAGCTATAAACACGCCAATCATGAAGCAATTATTGCTCATTAATGATACCGCTGTAAATAGGATAAGCTATTACCATGTGCTCTTGCTCATGGCAAGCCTACCCTTTGATATGTTTTACAGCCATATCATCCTCATTAGTTTTACGCTGCACACGCTCATTCATCTGGATAAAAGCAAGCTAAAATCATTACGTACTTTTAAGCTGCTGATACTGCCTTCCGTTTTATTTATTACCATCATCGCCACCATTTATACCATCAACCCAAAGGCTGCTTTTAATGAATGGACGCTAAGGATCCCTCTTTTACTATTCCCGGTTGTGTTCCTGCTCAATGGGCTTGATTTGAAAAAGTACCGGGAAAGCTTATTAATGGGCTTTTCGCTGGTTTGCGCGTTGACGGTTTTTTACCTGTTCGCGGTTGTTCTGGTCACTGTCAGGTTTTATCATATGCCATTAAGGGCAATTTTTGGCGAAGGTTTTACTAACCATAATTTTGCCGGCCCGTTAAAGATCCATGCCACCTTTTTTTCATTTCAGTTGGTTATAGCATTGGTTTATCTCCTGTCGGTTTTAATCAGGAGAGTAACATCAAGGTCGTTAAGAAACGTGTATAGCATCAGTTGCCTTATCCTGATATGCGGCATGGTGCAGCTGAGTTCCAAATCGATACTGTTTATCCTGTTTGTGGCTGTAAATGTGGTGCTACCCTGGTTTTTGTTAAAGGGCAGGCAACGCCGGCGCTATACACTCACCGGCCTATTAATCACAGTAACCGCAATCGCGGGTATTTTAAGCATATCAACCTTCAGGGATCGCTACGTAACCCTTCTGAAAGACGACATTTCAACAGATAAAACCATTCCACGGAACTCCGATTCACGTTTTGAACGCTGGCGGGTTGCTGCCGCGCGGATAAAAGATAAACCATTATTGGGGTATGGCTCGGGTTCGGAGGTGAGCTTATTGAAAGACGATTTTTATAATGCTAAAATGTACAGCTCCTATCTCAAAGGTCTAAACTCGCATAATCAGTATATCAGTTTTGTATTGAAATCAGGTGTATGGGGATTAGCCATTTATATACTAACCCTGGTTTATGGATTTAAAATAGCCTTCAAAAGAAAAGATGTGCTGTTCATCAGTTTTATGTTGATCATAGCTGTGGTATCTGTAAGTGAAAACATACTCGATGTAGATAAAGGTGTGATGTTTTACAGCTTTTTCTTTTCTTTTTTCCTGTTCTCGGCTCCTGATAATGAAACAATTATCAAAGAGCAGCAAAAAACTGATGAATATTTAATACCACTGGCAACCAACGTATTGGCTGCTACGTCATAATAGTATAACTACTAAATATACAGCACTGTGGCAGAGATCAAAAAAAACATATTAGCAACACTGGCCTATTTCGATGTGTTCAATTACCCGCTTACGCGCGAAGAAATAGGTTTGTTTCTGCCCGTTAAATGTGATCAGGTAACATTCGATCAGGCCATGACCTGCCTGGTGGGTTGTAGACTCATTTACCGTTTCGACAGATTCTATACGCTAAAGAACGACCCATACCTGATCAAAAGAAGGAACGACGGAAACCGCAGGGCGGCCGAGATGATTAAAACGGCCCGCAAGGTCGGTAATATCCTTATCCGTTTTCCTTATGTACGTGGTATTGCTATTTCGGGCTCGTTATCAAAAAATTATGCCGATGCCGAATCAGATATCGATCTGTTCATTGTTACCACTCCCAACCGTATGTGGGTGGCCCGCACGCTGATGCACTTTTTAAAGAAACTGACCTTTTTGGTTAACCGGGAGCATTACTTCTGTATGAATTATTATATAGATGAGCAGCAACTGGAAATTGCCGAAAAGAATATCTACACAGCCACTGAAGTGGTTACCCTGATCCCGATACAAGGCGATACCACCTTTGCCGATTTCTTTACCGCCAACGCCTGGACGCGCGATTATCTGCCGAACCACATTATGCGGGTATCAACAGCCAAACCTTTAAGCCGGCTGCCGTTTAAAAGCGCTATCGAATGGTTACTGAACAACCGCCTGGGCGAGTTGCTGGATAATAAACTCATGAGGATCACGGCCAGTCGCTGGGATCAAAAAACCCGGGAAAAGCGCTTAAATGATCATGGCGTATTGCTGGCCATGGCAACCGGTAAACATTATGCTAAACCCGATCCAAAGAATTTCCAGATCAACCTTATCAGTCGCTACGAAGCACGAATAGCGCAATTACTGGTAGAAAATCAGCATAGTGTAGCGAATTAATAAATAATGGTCATGAAAAGGCCTGCTTGCGCTCGTTTCTAATTTGCAACAAGTGCAAGTGAATTTAATTTTAACCGGGCTAACTTTTCTTGCCTTCTACATGAATATTAATAAGGCTTGTATGCGTCATATTTAAAGTTTTACCTGGCGTTGCCTGTAGGTTGGATATGAGATACTTGTCCATTACAGCCTTAGAATGATGTATATAGTCATCCTCGTACCCTTGTTCAGTAAAGGCAACCAATGGTTTTCCATAATACATTTGTCCCTTGTCATCAACGTATACGCTAAATGAGTAGGAAAAATTTGCATCTGCTTTGTTGACCGTAATGCTATAACTTGGATTAAAATAATCATCGGAAGTGTCAAAATTATTCAAGATATCCCCCTCTGCTTTCCATTTGTTTACTTTTACTGATGGGCTTTTACTTACTAAAACTACGGGTTGCCGCGCAGCAAAAGCCTTTTTGTAATCGCTATTGGCCCGGCTTACTAACGAACTGATAAACAGACTATCTTTACGACTTGATTGTCGGACTGTTGCAATATCACTATGTAATACGTTTTGAATATAATTATTAGCGTAAAAGGTCATATACACTTCTGCTCCCCTTGTATCTATTGAATCGGCCTGTGATTTCAGGACCTCGAACACCAGGCTATCCTTACTCATCTTTCTTAATTTTAACCATGTTCTGGCCGTATTAAAAACAGAATCATAACCACGGGTGAGTGGAAAGTTCAAAAAGGCTTTTTTATCAAAACTGTAAATACTAACAGAGTCGTCAGAAACAAATTTCAGCTTCCACTGAGGTTCTAATTGAAAACCATCTTCAGTAAAGGAGAGGCCATTTTTTTGTCGGCGGCTGATCTCGGTATAACTGACGCCCTCAACGGATTTAAAAGATATCAGGTCCTTTTCGCCATTGTGTTTAATTACCGGTGCAGGTTTGCAGCCTGTGTATATCAAGGCAATGATCAAAAAACATATCATCCCCCGATTTGCAGATTTCCTTTTCATAGTCTCAGTTGTATATACTAAAGATAATCAATATTATCCTTTGCTGTATAATATACAATACTTTACTATAAATACTTGATGAGCTCCTGTCCACTTGCGCTCGTTTTCAACGAGTGCTTAACGTGGGTTAGCGTTTATAACGCGAAACCAAGTCTAACAATATCACTTCCATTAATCCATCTTCACCCGCATAATTTGCAGCCGAACTATATAGATAATGTTCTGGAATGGTGACAATACCAGTCTTTACAGGATTATTATGAATATAATCCAACTTCTGCGAAAGCATATTTGTATTATCACATGCTATTCCATGATAGCCATCTTGCCATACTTTGTAGTTCCGAACACGGTTACTGTATTTTGCATGATATTGAAAGCGATAAAGTATCCAATCCTGACGACTTTCCGGCTCGTTCTGTATGAGCTTAATTATTTCCTTGCTGGTGTGTTTTTTAAAATCGCGAATAATGTCTGGCAATGTAGCGAGATGCTTGGCAGAAATAAGCAAGTGCAAATGATTTGTCATCAAACAATAACCATAAACCTCCAATCCTTTATGCTGTTGACAGTAATTTAGTGATTCAATTATAAGTTGCTTGTACGCAGGTCTGGTGAAGATATCAACCCAATCAACAATGGTGAAAGTGACGAAATAAACCTCTTCTGGGTTTCTTACACGGTATTGGTGCGACATGGGGATAAGGTTTCAACTAAAATAAAGAATATTTTTTAGAAGCGATGCAATCGCTTAACCATATTAAGCACTCGTTGCAAACGAGCGCAAGTGAAAGAGGTATATTAAGCCCAAAAGAAAAAAATTCAACTTGCGCTCGTTTGCAACGAGCGCTTAACCTGGGTTAGCGTTTATAACGCGAAATTCACGGATCCAACAGGAAATACTTTTAGAAGCGATGCAATCGCTTAACCATATTAAGCACTCGTTGCAAACGAGCGCAAGCAGAAATGACACCCTCTTGAGTATTTGCTATTTCTTCTCCAACGAAATAATAAAATAGTCGCCCATGTATTTCCAGGGCCATTGGCTTTTTAATTTATCCTCTTGGGCTTTCAGAAATTGATAAGCTTTGGGGTGTTTTTCGGCAAAACCTTCGATGTATGATGGCGGTACAATGGTGCAGAGTCCCTCCATACCCAATACTTTATATGAGTTATGTAAAGTATTGATAATGAACGATGAATTATAATACCAGCATTTGAAATAAGTACCCTCAATATGTGCGATACGCCCCTTGCTGCTAAAAAATCTGCGGAAAGCCGTTTTAAATTTCCCTTTAAAAACCAGCAGGGTTTCCCAAAGGCAAAAACCGGGAATAACCACGAGTGTTACCTTGCCGCCGGGTTTTAAAAGTTGATCAAAAGACAAAAGAACCTTGTCCAGTTCGCCGGTACAATTGAGGCCGCCAAAATTGGAGAATATATGGTCAAATGGTCCCTGGTTTTGCAATTCCTCCAGTTGGGTAAAAGAACAGATTTCCTGACTGATTTTGTCGCGATAGGCTTCTGTTTTTTGGCGCAATACCTGCTGCATTCCGGTTGATATATCTGTGGCGTGTACCTGGTGACCATTTTTGGCAAAGAATAACGCGTCTTCGCCGGTGCCGCTGTTAAGCTCCAGTATACTGCTGTTGGGTGACAGGTATTGCAAAACATGCTGCCTCACCCTTGCCCGTTTATAGTTAACAATGGTATTGGAGGAATAGATCTCATCAAAAATGCCCGACTGGCGGCTAAAAGCCGTCGAGGCATCGGTTTCGTTATTGCTCATTATACTGACCCCGCTTGTCATGATGCCTTTTCCAATTGACTTAATTTAAAACGCTCAATCAGCATTGCAGGTGCATGGTATAAAACTGATGCCGCTTTGCGGATGCGCTTTACACTCGGTTTAAAGGGATTGCTCAACAGCTCTACCAGGCTATGTTTAGCCAGGTGTGCGTGATAGTTCTGATGTACATATTTATGCAACTGTTTGTAGTATGCCGGTTTAAAGGTATTGCTAAACATCAGCGCCATCTCGTCGGAGTCGGTCCAGTTGGTTTTTTGCTGCAGATCGGCCTTTACCTTTTCATAAAACAAGGTGCCGGGCAGCGGGTACGAAACCGAGATGCCAATTTCATGAGGTAACAGATTATTGATCATGCGGATGGTTCGCCTGATATCCTCCTTGGTTTCGCCCGGATAGCCGAATTGGATAAAAAAGGATGGTTTTATGCCATGCTTTTTCATCATTTGCGTGGCGGTGTATATCTGTTGTATGGTAGTGCCCTTATCCATAGCATCCAGAATCTTTTGCGAACCACTCTCTGCGCCTATCCAAACGTTATCACAGCCGGATGCTGCTAAAGCGGCTATGGTCTCATCTTCCAGTAACAGATCGGCCCGTGATTGAAGCTTGTATTTAAATTGCAGGCCCTCCTGTTTTACCAGTCTGGCAAATTCAACTACCCACCCGGGTTTCAATCCAAAGATATCATCACAAAACCAGATGTGATCCATGTTAAACATCTCCTTCATCAGTTTCAATTCCGTGATCACATTTTGGGGACTGCGCGAGTTGTAGCGGTTGCCATAAATAGGTTTGGCGCACCAATTACATTTAAAGGGGCAGCCGCGGGTGGTACCCACATTAAGCGAAAAATACCCCTTGTGCTGCAACCAGCATTCGCGGTATGGAGCTATGTTAACCAAATCCCAGGCTGGTAAAGGCAAACTATCGAGGTCTTTAAGCACCGGGCGACCAAGCGTTTTAACTGGTACTCCGGCTTTAAGATAAGCAAGCCCCTGTATATCCCAAAAATCACCGCCATTTTTTATGGCAGTAACCAGTTCCAGTAAGGTATGTTCCGCTTCGCCGATGATCACAAAGTCGGCGCCTTCGGCCAGGTATTCTTTAAAACGATCGGTTGAATCGGAACTGGCAACAATTACGGTGCAGCCACGCTCTTTGGCCAGTTTACACATGGCAAAAGCGGCCTCGCGCATGTTGGTGAGGCACATTTTGGTGAGATAATTAAAACCATCATCATAAATCACAAAAAAACCGGGACGGGTTTTATCCAGCAGATCTGTGATCTCCAGGGGCGTATGACTAAACATGGTATCAAAAAGAGATACGCTATAATTATTCTGCCTCATCAGCGAGGCGGCATACATAGTACCCAATGGTGGATACGGCTGTCCCTGCGCCCATTGTTTGGGATCGAAGCGCAAAAAATAGGAATGCGTAAAAAGTATATGATTTAACTGTTCCATAGGTTAAGCGACACTGGTTAATGGCGACAGGTTAAGCGAGCAAACGCATTTTACACAGGTTGGATGCCCCGAGGTATCCAATGCCTTGCGAAAAGCGATGGCTTCGTCGCTGTTTAAAATCTGTTTCAGCGGGGTATCCCGGATGTTACCCATTGTTTCCATAAAAAAGCAGGGCCTTACGGTGCCGTCGGCTTCTACTACTGTGGATACCCAGGGGGCGTTGCATTTTTTATAGGGAAAGGCGTTAAGGCCGTAAAAAGCGGCGTAATAATGATAGATATCCCTGATCTTCTCGCGGCTTTCAGCAATAAAACCATTATCAAATTCAGCGGCATATTCGGTCATCAGGTAATTGATCACCTCATTTAATTCGGGCAGTTCGCGCTCTGCTATCCGTATTTCGTCCTGCCGGGGCTCTTCCCAGGCCTGCTGACGGTTAAAAGCATGACTGCTAACATCAGCTGGCAAAAAACTCACCTGGTTAAGCCCCATTTTTTTTGATTCGGCAATAATAGCCGGCCAGTTTCGGTAGTTGAGCCTGTGTATCACCGTACGCCCGGTGATGCGATAGGCCGGGTTTAGTTTTTTAATATGCTCCACTCCTTCCTTAAGTTTACGGAAGGCATTTGGTATGTTGCGGATAGCATCATGCAGTGGCTCATCACCATCTAAGGATACAATGAGATCATCAACCCAGGTTAATAGTTGTTCTGCATTGGTTTTAATAGATAAGCCTGTAGTCAATAACGTTACTTTTATACCTGCATTTTTAAGGATGCGGCACAATGCAAAAAAATTGGTATTCAATAAAGCTTCGCCGCCTGACATGAGCACTTGTTTGGTACCCAGATCTTTAAGGGAGGCCAGCAAACCGCTGATATCCGCCTCAGTTAATTGCTTCAGGTTTTTATTATCCTTCCAGATGTCACACATCACACAACGGCAATTACAGGCGCTGTGAGGCATTAATATCACAATGGGTAATGCTGATATCCTGTGCGTTTGCAATGTGCGGTAACGCTTAAAAGTATGATATAATGACTGGCCTGACATAATTAAAGTTTAACAATTAAAATCCCTGGATCTCCGGTTGACGGTATTTCCAAACCCTTTGTAATAGCTTTATCTCGTACGGGTATTTATATAAGTTAGCTTTATAACGCAGGCTTGATATCAGTTTGATCGATCTCCTCTTCAGGTCATTCATCCTGATATCTGTAACTGTGGGATAAACGCCGTTTAGTACAGTTTCGAAATTTCGGATCTTATCAATCATTTCCGGTTTTATCCATGGTGTAAGCGGATTTTTGCGCAGGTCAAAACTTTCCCAGGCCGGGCTTATCCAGTCTTCCAGCATTTGAGGATAGGCAAAGCCCTGCTCCAAAACCTGCTTGTACAGTTCAGAACCTTCTGTAGGCACTGGTGTATAGGTGTAAATAACAATCTCGGTTTTAGGGTTAACCGCCTTTACCTGCTTTATAAAATTGATCTCAAAATCTATCTGTTTCTGTACCTGCTCCGGTGTTGCCGCCGGTGTGCCCAATACAAAAGAATATTCGGGGATGATGTCAAATTTCTTTAACCGTTCCGCAAAACGGATGATCTGCTCGCCTGTTTGAGTGCCGCCTTTATCCATCTGTTCCAGGATATCGTTGTTACCACTTTCTGCGCCAAAAAAAATACATTTGCAGCCCGATTCGCGAATGATCTCCAGCGACGAATCCTTAAACTTATCCATGGTATCGATACGGGCCATGCCCCACCAGGTCATGCGCTCAGGTAAAATGAGCCTGGAAAAATCGACCGCACGTTTTTCAGATACAAAAAAATTATTGTCGTGAAATTCAATAGCATCGGCTCCCCATTTATCCTTAATGTATTTTACATCCTTATAAACCGTTTGTGCCGATTTCGCTTTCCAGCGGGCTTCATAAATAGGTACCACCGCGCAAAAAGAACAGGTAAAAGGGCAGCCAATGCTGGAATGATAAGCCAGCGTATGTTCGCCCAGGTAGGTTTTACCCAGGAATTTACCAATGGGATAAAAATTGTTCAGCTTATCATAAGGTAATGGCGGCAGCGAGTCCTGATCAAGCAGGTCCTCTTTGATGGTTTTGGTTATCTTACCATCGGCCTTGTAGATGAGGTTTTTGATAAACTCGTATGGTTTACTGTTCTCTAATGCATCTATCAGCAGCGGAAAAGCATTATCACCGGGGCCGTTGATAATAAAATCAACATATTTGGAATCCAATACTACTTTTGGTTGGTTAGAAGGGAAATATCCTCCCCAGATCATGGTGGTATATGGATATTTTATTTTGATGGCTCTGGCTATTTCAATGGCTTGTTTTAACTGCGGGCCAGGCATTACCGTGAAACCAAGGTAACCATATTCGCCGGTTCGTAAATAGCTTTCTATTTTCTCCATGGGGTTGGCCTCACAATTGCCGTCAACAATGGCCCATTCATATTTTCCTTCTATTGAGGCCGCGATATTTAAAATTGAATTGGGTATACGGTATTTGGCTACAGCGCTTCTGGGGTTAAACAGTATTACCTTATTAATTTTTGCCATACAGATTTATTCTTGACTTATAAATGCTTAAAACCGGTTGTTCAATTTTATAATAAACGATAGGGTTTTACCCCCATCGTTTACACAACCCTAAATCATAAAAATTATAAACCGTTCTTAATACATTACGCTTGGCATTGGGTAGTGGTTGCCTGGGGCAAGCAATAAAAAAATGCAGGCAACCTCCGGCTGTTTTGTACCGTATTGTTATAAAAGATCATTACTATGCTGGCAACCATAAAAAACTACTTGCAAAAAAAGAGGTCATTATCGGCCGTAACCGAAAAAAATGCGGTGGATGCCTATGATATCTGGGCCGGGAGCTATGACAGCCAACCCGATAACCTCATGCTGCACCTGGATGGTAAACTGTTTGAACAGCTCATTAGTAACGTTGATATCAACGGGAAACAAGTAGCCGATATTGGTTGTGGTACCGGCCGGCACTGGCCCCTGCTATTCGGCAAAGAGCCCGGCACATTAACCGGTTTTGACGTATCCGGCGGAATGCTCAAAAAACTCAACGAAAAATATCCGCAGGCCCATACTCACATGATCACCAATAATTTGTTCTCCGTGATTCCGGATGAAACCTACGATGTGATCATATCCACCCTTACCGTGGCTCATATTGAAGATATTGACGAAGCTATGCAGGCCTGGAGCCGTTTATTAAAAAGTGGCGGCGAGCTCATTATTACCGATTTTCATCCGCATATACTGGCATCAGGGGGTAAACGGACGTTCAAGCATAATAACTCGGTAATGGCCGTTCAGAACTATGTACACCCCATTTATACCATAAAAGATGCTTTGCTCCGGAATAATTTCCGATTACTTATACAGGAAGAGATCAAAATAGATGAAAGCATGAAGCCTTTTTACGCTAAACAAAATGCCCTGCATGTATATGAAAAATATAAAAGTTTCCCGGTGATCTACGGCATTCATTTAAAAAAGGGATAATGATACTCCAGGGTGCGCGACCGGCCGATAGCGGGCAAACAATAAACGTCATGATCAGCAAGGGCAAAATTGACGAGGTGAGCCCTGGGCCGATTGCCGGGAATGCTGGTGGTTTACAGCTCCGTTTTGATAACGTCCTGATATTTCCGGGATTGATCAATTCACATGACCATCTGGATTTTAATCTTTTTCCCCAATTGGGTAACCGCATCTATAAAAATTATACCGAATGGGGGGCGTATATTCATCAACATTATAAACCAGAAATAAACCACATATTGCGGGTGCCCGTTCAACTGCGTATTCGCTGGGGTGTGTATAAAAACCTGCTCTGTGGGGTCACCACCGTTGTTAATCATGGCGAGCGGTTAACCCTTGATAACGAGTTGATCAGCGTTTTTGAAGAAACACATGATCTGCACTCCGTTGGGTTTGAAAAACTGTGGAAACTTAAATTAAATAATCCCCTGAAACGACATTTGCCTGTAGTGATCCATACCGGCGAAGGCACAGATGAGACCGCTTCGGCAGAAATCGACAGCCTTATCCGCTGGAATAAATGGAGTCGACCCTTAATTGGGATCCATGCGGTGGCCATGACCGGCAGACAGGCCGCTAATTTTAAAGGGATTGTATGGTGCCCAGAGTCAAACTATTATTTGTTGAATAAAACAGCCTCTGTTCACCAGTTAAAACAACATACCATCATTATATTTGGCACCGATTCAACCCTGACCAGCAACTGGAACATCTGGGATCATATAGCCATGGCCCGTAAAATAGGTGTGCTCACCGATGGGGAGCTATACAGGTCCCTAAACAGCGACGCGGCAAAAGTATGGCAAATAAACACGGGCTGCATCAGCGAAGGAAAGGATGCTGACCTGGTGATAGCACGCCAAAAAAATGAAATAAGCGGGCTTGATTCTTTTTATGACCTTAGTCATCCTGATTTACTCCTGGTGATGCATAAGGGCAATATCCGCCTGTTTGATCAGGAATTATTACCGCAGTTGGCACCATCGTTAAGGGAACGCGATTTTAGTTTGATCAGGGTAGAAAAAACTTATAAATACGTAGAAGGTAACCTGGGAGAGCTGATAGAACAGATTCATGCCTATCTGCCCGAATTTACTTTCCCGTTTGAATTTATAGATCATCAAATATTTTAAAAGGTGATAAAGCTGGTTGATCTTACTTATTACGCGCATCGCAACTATACCCATGCCGCCCAGGTTAAGGAGAACCATTCCCCTGCCCTGGCCTTTGCGCCGTACTTGATCAATAAGATCGATTTTTGCTTTATTAAACACGCCGCTTTTGAAGATCATGTTGTTATGGATGGTGTGCCCTATCACTTTTTTAAAGGCCATAATCGTTTTTGGTCAGTCACGTTAAAAACGCATCAATACATCAAAAAACTAAAGCCTGACATTGTATTGGTGCAGGGATTTATATTTCCCCTGCAAGTCATTTTCCTGCGATTATTCTGTGGTGCTGGGTTCAAAATTATGATCCAGCATCACGGCGGGTTGCCCTTTGCTGGGATCAAAGGATGGCTGCAAAAAATAGCCTATAGTTTTGCCGATGCTTTTATTTTTACCGCGGCAGGTAATGCCGGGATCTGGAAAAAGAGAAACATCATTGGGCAGGATGCCCCTGTATTTGAATTGTTAGAGGCGTCTACCCATTTTAAACAACAGGACAAGCAAATAGGTAAGACACGTACCCAAATGACCGGTGAAACCAATATTTTATGGGTCGGCAGGTTAAACCCTAATAAGGATCCTATCGCTGTTTTATTGGGCTTTATGCAGTATCTGAAGATAAAACCATCGGCCAAATTATATATGATCTATCAAAGCGAGGACATGATCAATGAGGTAATGGCTTTGTTTGCTTCCAGTAAGCTGCTGGCAAACGCGGTGGTAATGGTGGGGCGGGTTGATAACCACGAATTATCCTACTGGTACAGCGCGGCTGATTTCTATGTCTCGGGCAGCCATAAAGAAGGCAGTGGTTATGCCCTGCTGGAAGCTATGGCCTGCGGTTGTATTCCGCTGGTTACCAATATTCCACCCTATCAAAAAATTACCGGAAACGGGAGCTGTGGTTTTCTATATCCGCCGGGCGATGCAAACGCGTTGGCAAGATTGCTTTATACCGTTAATAATTCAGATCAAAAAAAGCTTTCAGAAGATGTGTTGAGTTACTTTCAGCAAAACCTCACTTTTAAGAACATTGCCGATGATCTGATGGATATTTGTAAGCGGGTAATGGGTGTATCTATTTGATATTCAATAATAAGCCATGCCATTTTCGAACGCGGAGAAATCACATTCGTTTTGAATAAATGATTTTTATTCAACACCCAAATAAAGCTGCAACCCGGGTGGCAATGGCTTCTACAGGATAGGCCAATACCGGCTCATGCAGCAGATTAGCATCTTGCAATAAGTCTTTAATTATCCCGGGCATGTTTTCAACATTACTGGGTACATGATGCTGTGGCGGGCGCGAATCCATGCCTTTTACCAGGCTTACCACATGGCAACCTGCATACAAACCCTCACTTAAAACCGTACTGTAGCCCTCGTAAGCTGAGGTGTGCAACAGTATTTTGGAGCGTTGCATCAGTGCCAAAACTTCGGGGTGCGATAGTTCGCCTTTAAGCTCGATATGATCTCCCAGTTTTAACTTGTTGATCTGTTTTTGAAGGTTCTCCATTTCGGGACCTTTACCACAGATCACCGCTTTTAATTTCGGAAATTGCGTTGTCAGGCTTTTAACTACCTGGATAAACAGATTGTACTGCTTCAACGGGATAAGCGAACCCACTCCAATGATATCAATCTCCCGGTTGATGGACTGCTCTCCAAAGCGTGTAATATCTATACCTGTTGGGATGGTATATTCGGGATGTATATGATAATTGATGCTGAATTCCCTGGCCAAAAAATCAGATATGGCTATTAGTTCGCTGGCCTGTGGTTTTACCTGTTTTACATAGTGATTACCTGCTTTAGCATCCTGGCCAAGTAGCCAGGTATAATGCGGTAAGTTATGCTTTTTGGCAAAGCGTTTTCCCATATAGGCAGCCTCTCCCATCCAAAAGCTCAACAGGCCCATCAGTTCATATTGGCTATGCAATTGCTTCAAAGTTTGCCAAACACGTCGCCAGGTAATTAGCCGGAACAATTGTCCTTTGCCTTTTCCCGCCAGTGCAATCACCTCCACTCCATGCCAGTTATACCGGGAAGCTTTAAAAGGATATTGAAAACTGACTACCACCACATGCAGTCCGGGTTTGTTTTGTTTTAACCCCTTTACAAAGATCTGCATAGACGGTATGCAGGTAGTATCGTTTTCATCAGCCGGGAAACCGGGACTCAGTATCACTATGGTTTTTTGTTTGGTCATTCCAGCGTTATCAATTTGTTGCAATAGCTCAGGCTCGCGGTGTTATGGGTTATAAAGAAGATGATCTTGCCCGAAGCCGCTAATTGTTGCAGTTGTATCAAAATAGCTTCCTCGGCTCCTTGATCTATTTCGCCGAATGGCTCATCTAATATCAATACATCAAAATCATGGTAAAGGGCCCGGGCCAGTAATATTCGCTGGCGTTGACCGCCGCTGAGGTTTTTGCCGTTTTCCCTGATCGTCCGGTACAATCCTTCGGTATTGCCATTCAATAATGGGCTAAGTCCACATATTGCGATGGCTTTGGCCAACTTTTCCGGATCGCTTTCTTTATCGCTCAGCGTAATGTTTTTGAGGATAGTATCATGAATAAAATAGCCCTGTTGTTTTACATAAGCTATGCTGCTCCAGTACTGTTTTAAGGCGATAACATCTGTTGTTTGGTCATTGATGAGGATATCGCCGGTATCCGGCACCAGAAACCCTAACAACAGGTTGATGAGCGTTGTTTTACCCCTGCCGGATACGGCCGATATTCCCGCCAGATCGCCCTTGTTGATATTAAAACTGAAGTTTTTTAAGATCTGATGATCTTTATATTGGAAACTGATATCGTTGAATTTGATGGAGGTAACTTCACCTCGACCCTCTCCAAAGGAAGCCTCACCTAAATCCTCTCCAAAGGAGAGGACTTCACAAAGCAACCCTTCAGGCCCCCTCTCCTTTGGAGAGGGCTGGGGTGAGGTCAAATCATTCAGCGTAAACTCATACGTTTTTATTTGCCCGGTGCTGTTTAGTATTTTGATGATACCGGGAATGATCTTATAGGCGGCTGCCATAAATACACCTATGGTGAGCAGATCGATTACCGGCTTATCTGTCCGAGATTTGTTGATGAGCACCAATATAAAAAAGCCCAGTACCGCGAATACCTCCACCAGGCGCGATGGCAAAGCCTGCAAGGTCTGTTGTCCGGCAAGGTTATCATTCAGCTGCTGCTGATAGCTGTGGTAACGATTAGTGAAAAAGTCGGTTTTATCATAAATATTGCTCTCCACAAAGCCAGCCAATGATTCCTGTAAGTGCTGAATGGTTTTTTCGCTGGCTTGTTTGGTGTTTATCCTGATCTGTTTTGACCGTCTCCGGATAAACCAGGCTAATATAATTACCGGGGGTAACAGCAACAGCAGCAACAATAAAAACAATACAGGTTGATAGATGAGTATAGCACAAACCGTAAACAAAATAAGGATTCCCTGCGAAATAACCTGCTGAACGTTGGTGAGGATGTAATGACTAAATTCAATTGGCTGCTGACTGATCTGCCGGATATGGATAGAAGAATCGACATTAACAAAGTTCAGGTAATCGCTTTTAAGGTAATGGATAATATTCTTTTTTGACAAGCGTGAAGCTACGCCATAAAAAAAATGATGCTGAAAACGCATGATGAGGTAGCCTACCCAGTTTTTAAAGCAAAAAAGAACCAGGAACACACTGATGAGCAGCATGGAGTCTTTATTAAACCATCCTGTGGGTAAAAAAGCAAATCCGGATATGGTTTTAGTGGAAGTATAAATGCCGATCACCAGCAACAACATCCCCAGGAAAGCGATATCAAGCGCGCTGATCAACAGATCGAGCAGGATGAGTTTGCCCAATTGCTTTTTCTCCTGCCCATTCAGCAGCGTTAAAATGCCTTTTATAATATGCTTCATTTTAGGATTTATGGAGTAAGGACTTGTGGAGCAAAGAACAAAGATTGAAGAAGCCAGGATTTAAAACAAATACAGTAAAGTTTCCATTGTCCTTACTCTTTGTTCCTTTTATCCTTACTCCAATAGTTCCTTATTCCTTGCTCTATAAGTCCTTGCTCCCCTCTCATTACGGGCTAAAAAGGCTAATGGTTGCCCCACGAAAAGCAAAAAAGCCCGGTAATTGTTATTATCGGGCTTTTGATATCGGGTTGAAGAAGATTAGTTGTTAAGCTTGATCTCCACACGACGGTTCAGGATCCTGCCGTCTTCTGTGCTGTTATCCGCAATTGGTTTGGTTTCGCCATAACCTTTTACGGTTAGGTTATCGCCATTAATACCACTGTTTACCAGGTATAATTTTACCGAATTGGCCCTTTCAATAGATAGCTCCATATTATGCTCAGGAGTACCTTCTGCAGAAGCGTTTCCGTTTAGTACAAACTTTACGGTTGGGTCTTTCTTCATCTCTGCAGCGGCCTGATCAAGCGTTTGGTACGATGAAGTTCTTAACACAGCTGAGTTAAATTCAAACTGGATATTGCTAAAGTTATAGTTTGGTTTTGCCGGTGGTGGCGGAGGTGTTTCTTTTGGTGCAGGTTTTGGTGCCGGAGCCGGTTGTGGTTTTGGCGCGTAGGTTTGTTCGTTTTCAACCGGTACAGGTTTTTGAACCAGTTTTTTTGATTTACATGAAATTACGGTGATGGCGCCTAACGCAAAGATTAAAGTAAATAAGGGTGTTTTTAAAGCTTTCATAGCTAAGTTTTGTTTTTTTGTAAACATAAAAAATATTCGTGATTTCAAGCTCAGCTGAGTATGATCCGTGGCGAAATAAAGCGAATATTCCTATTAAATCAGGGCATAGTTATTATGCCCGAACTTTGATTGAACGGGAATTTTGAGGCATAAGTATTCAGAAAGTTCAATTAGGTGACGAAAAGTAGATTACCAAATTACTGGATCGATGCTGTTAGCCTTTAGATATTCTGTTAGATATTGCTTATATTTGTAAATACACCGGCCCGGTTTTTCCATCAAAAAGGAAAAACCGGGCTGTTTTGTTAAAGGAAAATATAGCCCAAAAAACAACTGTTTAGTTTGTAGTTATTTGACAATCAATAAATCAATACTTTTTAAAGTTTTTAAAACGTATCAAAATCGCGTTAAAATTTGTTAAAAAGTGTTAAAATGAAGGTTTTTAGATTGATTTTGAGCTGGTTTTGTCTTGTTTTTGATCAGAAAAGTGTTAAAATTTAAGGTTTAAAAAGTTTTTGTACAGTCTGTGTCAAATTTTATGACCGACGTTTTATCCCGTTTAAATATGCATTTATTTGCCATATCGAATTGATAAACCTATGCACAACACATTACAAAACGACCTGGATAATCTGGACTATCTATTATCCTTAACTAAAGATAAAGCCGCTGCCTATCTTACCGAAATAAATGAGAAGCCTGTAAGCATTAACAATGTCCAGGTAACTATTCCCATCAACCTCCCTGAAAACGGAATTGGCTTGGAGGATACCCTAAAGGCTTTTTATGAGCAACATCAGGATAAAATAGTAGCATCATCTGGTCCGCGTTACTGGGGATTTGTAACCGGCGGAACCACCCCTGCCGCTATAGCCGGTGATTGGTTAAGCGCCGTATTTGATCAAAACCCGCAGGGAATCAATGGTGCGGGAGATGTATCTGCCAATATTGAGATTCAAACTATTAGCTGGCTTATCCAGTTATTTGGTTTACCATCTTACTTTAAAGGCGGCTTTGTAACTGGCGCTACCATGTCAAACTTTACCTGTCTGGCTGTAGCGCGGCAATGGGCAGGCAAACAAAAAGGCATTGATATTGCCCGGGAAGGTATTAAAACAGAGATTAAAATATTGACAGCCACCCCGCACTCATCAGCCATAAAGTCATTGGCAATGCTGGGCTTGGGTAGCAGCAATATCATTACTATAAAAACCGTGCAAGGCAACCGGGAGGCTATGGATACAGCCGATCTTGCAACTAAGCTAAGGGAGAATAAAGATTTCCCGGTTATAGTGATCAGCAGCGGCGGTACGCTTAATACCGTTGATTTTGACGATATGCAAGCCATAGCCGACTTGCAAAAACGATATCCTTTTTACTGGCATATCGACGCTGCCTTTGGCGCTTTTGCGGCCTGTTCCGAAAAATATAGCCACCTGTTAGACGGCTGGCAATTTGCCGATAGTATTACGATAGACTGTCACAAATGGCTCAATATACCGTATGACAGCGCCATATATCTGGTTCATGAAAAACACGCTGCTTTACAACTACAAACGTTTCAAAACAGTAATGCACCTTACCTTGGCGATCCTGCAACCGACTTTAGTTTCCTGAACTTTGGACCGGAGAATTCGAGGCGTTTAAGGGCATTGCCTGCCTGGTTTGCACTGCAAGCCTACGGCCGCAACGGATTTAGGTGGATAGTGGAAAATAATATCACTCTGGCTAATCAGTTTGCGCAACTGCTGGAACAAAAAACCATATTTAAGCTAACCGCACCTACAAGATTAAATGTAGTTTGTTTTACAATTGAGGGCGAAGAGAACAAGAGCAGCAAATTGGCCTCAGTACTGGAAAAACTGAAAGCATCCGGTAAGTTGTTCATCTCGCCAACAGCTTATAAAGGAACACCCTGTTTGCGGGCCGCGCTTGTTAACTGGCGAACTACAGAAGAGGATATTTTGATTGCTATTGATGAATTGATCAAGGCTTCCTGACCGGGAAATTATGCAGTTTATTTTAAATATTCAAGTTGACCTGTTTGTTTGGTTTGTTTTTAAAATAAACAGTATATTAGATTGTTATGTATTTTAGTTAAAGGGTTACTATATATTGATCTGCTAACATTTAGAAACAGATAGGTGATTTTTGCTTATTACATCTGAAAAAAATTAACGTTATATTGCAATACTCCATGAGTTGCGTATACGTCAATTTGGAGAAGTATTAAACTACATTATAAACCTTTTACTGTATGAAACATATATCGATACTGGTGCCTAAACGGGCCATACTCGGAAGCCTTGAAGGGTCGCGTCAATTGCTTACCCAGGTGAACCAATTTTTTATGGCCGCTGGAAAAGATCCGATTTTTAAGGTTGAGCTGGTTGGCCTTGCCATGGAAACTCCCGTTAGCGGTGGCTTATTTACCGTTAATGCCCATAAGGTAATTGGGGAAGTGCAAAAAACTAACCTGATCATTATCCCGGCTATTGATGGTAATATCAGCGAGGAAGTAGAAAATAATAAGGAATTTTTACCCTGGTTAACCCAGCAATATAATAATGGTGCTGAGATTGCCAGCTTGTGTATGGGAGCTTTTTTACTGGCCTCAACTGGTTTATTGGCCGGCAAAAAATGCGCAACTCACTGGATGTTTGCTAATGAGTTCAGACGGATGTTTCCGGATGTTAACCTGGTTACCGAAAAGATCATTACCGATGAACAAGGTATTTACTCCAGCGGCGGTGCCTTCTCTTATTTGAACCTGATCTTATACCTGATCGAAAAATATGCCGGTCGTGATATCGCTATTTTAAGCGCCAAGGTGTTTGCTATTGAAATGGAGCGGAATAGCCAATCCTCATTCATTATCTTCCAGGGGCAAAAAGATCACACCGATGATCCGATCAAAAAAGCGCAGGAATTTATTGAAAAGAATTACCAGGAAAAGATCACCGTAGAGCAACTGGCCTCCATGTTTGCTCTGGGCCGCAGAAACCTGGAACGCCGGTTTAAAAAAGCAACAGCCAATACCGTAGCTGAATATATACAGCGTGTAAAGATCGAGGCAGCAAAAGTAAGCCTGGAAACTTCGCGCGAAAATGTGAACGAAGTGATGTATAATGTAGGTTATACCGATACCAAGGCCTTCCGTACCACATTTAAACGCATTACTGGCCTCTCGCCTATTGATTACCGCAATAAATATCAACGGGAATACGCCACATAGTATCTAAACGGAATCAGGGCATTACAGAAGGTTTCTGAGAGAAGATATAACTCATACGCTCCTGCTGGTGTGTTGTATCGGTGTCTGCAATTAATTCTTTCCCTATAAATCGTTGATAATTAGCTATTATGCCTTTGGTATTTGAATTGATAGTTTTAATCACTTCAACAGATAAAAGATCCCCCGGAATCTTGGCGCCAAACCAGCGATCATCATTCTGTTGTTTCCAGGTAACCAGCGTAAGGTTTTCGCCTGCAGGATAGTTGGTTGAACCCGAAACAGCAGTTTTTAAAGCCAGGTCGTTACCATAAAGCGTAGACATGGTTTGCTCCTTTTTATTGATAGACGAAGAAATTACTTTTAAACCGGCTTTACTAAAGTTAAACGAAGCAGGTATAGCGGCTTTTTTATTCAAAAGTTCCTCAACTGGTTTGCGATTGTTACAGGCCGATAGTATCAAAACAGAGGCCGTGAATAATATATAGGTAATTTTCATGATGGATTTTCTGATCTATTAGTGTTCAATTGGTGAGGTAAAAACAAAATCGGTGTTGCTTAATGGCTTATGGCAGCTCACACACTCGTTGGTAAACATAGCTGTTTTGCCGTATGGCACAAGCTTATCGGTTTTAAAGCGGGCCCAGCCCCAACCTGCTGTGGAGGCGTACTTTTTATCATCCTTGATCATATACTCCACCTGCTTAAATGCACCTGTACGCACATTGCCATCTTTGTCGGTCACTTGGTCCCAGGCTACTTTGGCAAACGTTGTTCCGTTAGGCCATGGATTAATGTGGTGCTCTCGAATGGCTTTAATGGCTATTGGATTGCCAAATATCACCCGCATGGTACCGTTATCAAAACGTTCGGTACTGCTGATGGTTTCCCAGTTTTTATAATCGGGAATATAAGTAATACCGTTTAGGGTTGCGGGGAGTTTAGCTGAAGGGGTTGTTGCCTTTTGCCAATGCGTATATTGTTTATTGACCGCGTTTATTTTGGCGGTATCGTCCGGTATTTGCTTGGGTGACATGGATGAAACATACTTTTTCAATACCTCCAGATCGCTTTTAGAAACAGTGGCCGATGAATGTACCAGTTCATAATCCTTTATAGGCATAGCGCCGGCAGCTATCTGGTTCACGGCTTCCCAAAGCATGGCTTTTTGATCGGCCGATGCCAGGTTTTTCCAGTTAGAAAAATTTAAATGTTTACGGCCGCTATTTACGTGGTTGGCCACTTTCCAGTAAACAGGTGAAACCTGATCATACCAGCGAAGGTTAGTTTCGTTGGAGTGGCAGTCATAACATGCCCGCATCAGTATACTTTTTACCTCGGCCGGAGCTTCAATCTCCGCTTTTGCCGGTGAATTCGTAATCTGCGGGCGGATGAATTGTATAGATACAAAACCAATCAGTAAAATAGCTGCTATGATGATCGTTTTTCTTTTAAATAAATTGGAAGGCTGGGCATTCATGGTTCAATGATTATACAGTAAAGTTGCTTAATAAATACGCATTTATATGCATAAGCAACCCTTAAGTAGACAATTGCACAGGTGAACCAGACATTTTAATGGTCGAATTATACAGATCCCCGCAAATCAGATCTGAAAAAGCATCCGGAAAATTATTTTTAACCGGCTTCTGCTGCTTTATCCAGATCTAATTGAAATGCTTTATTGGCGTCATTTATTTCAATATCCTTATCTGCGGCCAGGTTAATAATGGTATCATTATTTTTAAAAGCCATAGTTGCATGGAGGGTATATTTGCCAAAAGGCATCTGCGTTGCTGTAAATTCTGAACTTTGATCGTCAGCTGGTTTGTCCAGGGTAATGATATCGCCGGTTTCGGGTTTTAGGGTAACAATTGCCGAATTAAATCCTCCATCGATAATATCAGCGGCCTCCGGTGCCGACAACATAGCCTGGGCTAATTGCAGGCTTATAGTTATATCCGCTGTTTTCGTATTGGTTTTATCACTATCTGCTGTTGTGCTGTTTGTTGCGCTTAAGGGTAATACCAAATCTTTTAATCCGTCAATAAACTTCATAACCCGGCCAGAAAAGAACCCCGAAATGAATGAAAATAATAAAAGCCCTTTGCCTATGGTAATATCTGTCATTTTGGTATTGCTCCCACTCAGCAAATTGTATCCAAGTACCAAAACAAGGGCACATACAGGGGCATAAAACATTTTTGATACCTGTCCGGATATTTCTGCAGGGTCAAATGGTCCTGTATCGGCGTCTCCTGCTACTTTTAGTGCTTGCCGGTTAGCGATGCTCACATAATAAATTAAACTCACCAGAACGCCTATAAGGGCCCAAAACAAAACCTCGGCATAAGTGCCTGTCCCAACAAACCAGAAAAAATCATTTACAATGATCTCCAAGCTATTAAGATATGCTTTGGTATCTTTATTATTCAGATTGATCAATAAGTCATCCATACGCTTGAGACGATATTCATCTATGCGGCCGTCATATTCGTTTCGTAAAAAGTTAAACAGTGCCTGATCACGTTCTTCGCGCTTTGCCAATACCATTTTTTTAACAGCGGGGTCTTTTGATGCCAACTGAGCCGAATCAGGATCTGCATATACTGCAAGCACATTATCAATATTTAATAACTGGGTATTATCCAATTTTTTATGATCGGTGCCTTTATAACAAAGATGAAGCCCGGTATAAATCATCGCTATAAAAACAAGTAACATGCAAAGAGTCAGTAACCAACCGGCACCGCTCCAGGTTTTTGCTTTAAAAAATGATAACATGATCTTTTTATATTTATGGTTAAAAACTATTTAAGACAAGTAGCTGCTGAATACCCACTCATCCGCCGTATTACTTATTTTACTCCATTGACTGGTAGTGGTATAAACTGATACCTGTGTGCCTTGTGTAATGGTGCGGAGCACCGGGAATGATGTGCCCGGCCCCGAGCGCACGTTTAATGCACTTGTGTTTACGATCAAAGAAGTAATTTGAGGTATATCAGCACTACTGAGCTGTTTTATTTTGTTATCAATCAGGGGGAAGAAGTTGGCTTCGGCTGATGTAATGGTATTGGTGCCGAAAAAAGCAGTACCCGGACAGGTTTTCTGTTGATTGCCTACCTGGTTGTTATTAACCACACTTTCCGGAAATCTTTTACCTGTGCGGTCAAACCAATGGTGGTAAACCACCTGCTCCTTTACCGGTTTCAGATTAAACTTCATACAAAGTATAGCGTTTAAAAACACAATAGTATCCTTATGCGGCAGTGTCATCTGGTCGTGCCCTGCATCAAAATTACCTAAGTTTTCAATGCAGATCGCTGCGGAATTTGCTCCAAAAATGCCTGCCGGTGTAATATTTATCGGTCTGCATAAGCCAATATTGCCGGAAGGAAAAGTGGTTAGATTTTGAGCGATGTCGCTCCAGCCATTATTATGGATATGATAACTCCTCATAGACTCCAGCCAGTACATTTCGCCCTGACTTGGGTTTAGTGAGCTATAATTAGGCTCCCAGGTATGATGGTTCTGTATCATTTTGATACTTCTGGAAAAAATAGTATTTACCAGATATTGCTGAAAATCCTGGGGTGTGTAAATATGAAATTGTGCTAAGGCCATGTTTTTTTCCTCCGGTTATGTAGTTTAGTTAACTCATGGTACGTTCTTCTTTGCGATACTCTTTTCTTACCGCTTCTATCAGGTCGACATTACGTATATGCTGATCATTTTTGGAAATAGACTGCAGTGCGGCGTAATGGATGATGTTGAGTATGGCTGCACCAGTGAGTTCATACTTATTGGCAAGATCCTGTAATTGTATGGATGGTTCCGGCCCGCATGATGCCGGGAATGCTTTCTCCCATAATTTTAACCGCTCCTGGGCATTGGGTATAGAAAAATGTATAATCGTATGAAAACGTCTTAAAAAGGCGTCGTCCATATTACTTTTTAAGTTAGATGCCAGTATGAGCAAACCCGGAAAGTCTTCTATGCGTTGCAATAAATAACTCACTTCCTGGTTGGCATATCTGTCGTGCGAGTTTTGTACATTAGTACGTTTACCAAATAAGGCGTCAGCTTCGTCAAAAAACAGTATCCAGTTTTTGTTTTCGGCTTTCTGAAACACCTTTTCCAGGTTTTTTTCTGTTTCGCCGATATATTTACTCACTACCTGCGACAGGTCGATGCGATACACATCCTTATTAAAATGCTTGCCTAATAAAGTTGCTGTTAATGTTTTACCTGTACCAGACGGGCCATGAAACAAAGCCCGGTAACCTGGTTTTATTTTCCGTTTCAGTACTTCATCCTGCATCAGGGTATCATTATGTTTTACCCATATCAGGATCTCATTAAGTTGGTTTTGCGTATAATTGTTCAGTACCAGATCATCCCAGGTCATGGCTGTAGTGATATTTTTGGCTGGGAAATCAGGACTGAATTTTGGTGTGGTTTCATGCCCTGTTAGCAAAAGGTCTATCCATTCCTGATTGAGTACCAGGCGTCCGCTCATTAAAGGTTCGCCTTCTTTTACAGCTTCTATGGATAGTATCCCTTGTTTGGCCAATATACCATCAATAAGCAGATATTGAATGGCAATTCGTTTTTCTACATCATTGTCTGCTAATATAAACTGAGCAGTTTCGCCCGTAGGCAAAAGCCCCCGGTGGTTGCTTCCCCTAACACCACCAAATTCCGGGAAATCCCCACCCTGCGGCAAGGCCTCTTTAATGATCTCGTCATAAAAATTGGGGTGAATATGAGGGATATAAGCTATCAGGAACAGGACACATTCAGTAGCCGGAAGCACAACAGCATGTTTTTTAAACTCATTGCTGATCAAAACGCCTAAATCCAATAAAGTTGAGTCATCACTACTCTCCTTGCGGATTATAGCCTGACAGCAATCTGTAAATGACTGAATGTAATTTTGTATGTTATTGATCATGAGTATTTTTACCCGTTAACTGTAAATAATTTTATTGTTTCATATCCTCATGGAATTTAGGCGATACTATTTCCAGGTTGTCGAAATTTACTACCTCATCAGAATTCTCACCCAAATGCTCTAAGGCTTGTGTATGATTAAGCTGAAGTTTGGCATTAGCGCCACCGCCGGTTCGGCCATCTTTCAATGCAAATGGGGCGCGGCCGTTTTGCATTTCGGTCAAACTCCGGGTAGCACCACGGTCTTTAAAGAATTTATTGATAACAGGGTCATTGAACATTTCTGTCCAGAAAGCTTCCCTCAATGTTCTGAATGATACTAATTTACCTTTAAATTGAGCTTTTAGTTTATCAACCACCTGTTTAGGCAGCTGCATAATATTACCCTCACTCACTTGGTTCGGATTTTTTGGGTCGGGCTCACCATACCATTTGCCCACGTTTTCCTCCGTAACAACCGGTAGCTTCTCTCCTCCTGATACTTCCCCTGGTGTGCTCCTCATTTTCTCGGTAGTATTGAGCCGGTCTATCTCAAATGGCGATTTACCCATATCCAGATCACGGGATAGTGTATTACCCGCATCGCGCAGAATGTCGATCTTTTCATTCAGATCACCCGGTGTTTTAGCTTCATGCAGAAATTCTTTCAAAGCTCCAAGATCCACCTCTCCTTTTGTACGCAGCCCGGCAGAATTTAATATAGCTTCAATTTCTGCTATTTGAGCGCCCGTTGCAAATTCAGGGAAACAAGGCGAATTACATAGTTTTAAAGCCTTTGCTGCCAATGGGTTTTCTAACAATGCCCTGGCCAAAGCGGGCTTTCGGGTTAACATTTCTTTAGTTTCCGGCGTGATATTTTTAAATATTTCAGCTTCCAACATTTTATTTTCGCTTGACCCACTTCCCGAAGATGAGGATTTATCAGTTGTTACAGGAGGTGCTGCTGTACCCGTGCTTTCTTTTTGCGCAGGATCATTAGGATCAACCGCTGGGCTTTTAGCGGCAGCTTCATTTAATTCAGGAACGGTCCACTTACCCTCGGCATCAATTAGGCCGGCTCGCTCCATTAACAGCTTGTATTTTTGCTCATTGGCAGCATTACCAATGGCCTCATTTAACGCTTGTTCACTTGGCGAAGCTTTTGCTTTTACTTCGTTACGTACCGCTACTGCAATCATTACGTTTGCAAAAACCGCGTTAACCATCACTTGTTTTTCAAGGGCATCTTTTTGCTCCGGCGATAAATTAGAGTTTTCTATTTCATTTAAGTCTTTTACCGTTTTATAGTTTATAGCAAAAAAGTTGGTCGCTAACTCTGCTTTTTGAACTAATGCAATACCCTTTTCGATCTTTAAGAACGTGTTGGCTGCAGAAAAACCTTCGGCTGTTTTTAAGGCGAATGATGCCAGTTTAGCTCCTTTAACAGCAGTATTTACAGCTACCAGCAGTGGCCCAAGGATATTCAGGATATCCATAGCCAACTCCACATCAGGCTCCAGTTTATGATTCTCATAACGGTCATATATATGATAACCGGCAACACTGGCCCCAACAACGGCGCTCCCAACACCCAGCGCTATGGCAAGTGCGCCACCGGTTGCCACGGTCCCCACCACCAGCGCGGCAATACCTGCTACTGCGGCTACAGCCTCTAATATGCCTAATATGGTCTTTTTTATACCCGGTTTGCTATTTACACTTCCTTCTGCATTAATAACCGGTATCCGATATTGCACAGAACCCTTACCATATTCGCATTCTTTGCCAAATTCAGTAAAGGCATCCTGTATTGCTTCCTGAAGGGCAACGGTTTTATCGGCGTTGGTGCTGCTACCGGTGTATTTTCTTTGCGTTTTATGGGTAGTTACATCAATGAGAACTACTTTGGTTTCCGCATCAGTACTGTCCTTGGCTTCACCAATCATGGTTATCAATTGATACTCCTGACCGGTTTCCTGCGAAATAAGACTTATAACTGGTGTGTATGTAGGCTTTGAATGATCATAATCGCCGCTGAAGGATTGCAGGTTCTTTTGTACATCATTCAGGCCCTTTTCCTGTGATGCCATACTGGCTATCAGTTCATCTATTTTGTCTTCCAGGGATTTTGCCGGATCATTCATTGATAGTAGAACCCATATGTCAGCCATCCCCGCGGCATCAGCCTTATCTGCCGCGATTGCCAGGGAAATTGGTTTACCGGTACCCTTGTTGTTAATAGATATTTCCTTCAGCTTTTTAGCTAAACGGATACTGTTTTCTTTACTGGCCACATCTGCCGTTAGCCTGTCGGCCAGCGACATCGCCTGCCTGTCGGTTAAACTTTTTAGCTTAGTTTCCAGTCGTTTTTTATCTTCATCCGCAGTGGCTTCGGCAAGCTGTTTTTTAACGTCTTCAATTTCATTAAAAGGTTTATTAACAGATTCCTTGGCCAAGGCATTACCATTCTCTACTTTTATCGGGAAGAAAGCCTCACTTGGACGGATGATAACCTTATCATCGGTAGGCTCCACTTGTGCGCGGCAGTAAATGATATATTCGCCTTCATCTTTAGGAAAAGTAAAATCGGCATCTGGTGTAATATTTAATCTTGATCCGTAAAAGATGTCTGCTGATTTTAATTCCTCGATCTTCTGTCTGGAAAGGTCGGCATCTACATTAACCTTTTCATCTGGCAGGCCCATTTCATCCATTTGCCGGTTATACAACTCCAGCTTTTCTGTATTAACAAGCGGCTTGGTTTTAAGCTGGCCTGACTCTCTGAAATGTGCCACCAGGCTTTCACGTCTTTCTTTCCAGCTTGATGACAGATCGGCTTTTTCTTCAGCAGACAATTGATCATCTACCCGGTAAATATCCCAGTAGTAATAAACCGTACGCATATTTAATGTCATCAGGTTAAGCGTATCGGTGCCTTCCAATTTTTCAAGCTGCACATTCATTTTAAATGAGTGATGTGCTCCGGTAACTGTTTTTGCATCGGGTCTTACATCCTTAGCAATGATGTTTGATGGATATGCTTTTTTTACGTGATCAAAGCTTTTGGTTTCGCGGCCTTCCATTTTTATATCACCACCCCTCAATACCTTTGTGGCAACTTTGATCACCTTCAACACATCTTCTGCCTTCATTTCTTTGCGCAAAGGATCAGGCAATACTCCAGATTTCATGTGCGCCTCATCGGCACCTTTTTCGTTTAAGGAAGTAACAAATACATCAATGCGCAAATAAATATTGGCTTCATCCCCTTCATTGGTTGCAAGGGATATTTTGTCTGGCAGATCGTAAAGATTATTATACATCTTACGCTCATCTGCCATTAACTTTTCGATCTTTAACTTTAATTCATATGCCCATTGCATTGAAGCGGATAAAGCAGTTGCATCTTTTGAGGGCTTTACATCAAGTACACTTTTTAATTTTTCGATACGGATAAGCTCACGGATATTGGTTAATAAATCTGCGGGTTTATCACTTTCGTTAACATCAGTATAAACCTTATTAATAGCTTTATCGGCGGCATCTTTTTGAGCGGCATACCCACGCCATTTTGATTTACTTTTTGAATAGTAGAAGTTAAATGAAGCCGGAATATCTTCTGATGTGGGTTCGGCATTGCGTGTTGATGCAATAATGTCGGCCATGCTTTTTTCAAAAGCATTCGCCCATTTTGGTTTAGGTGGAATTTCCTCCTGATCATCTCCGCCTTTGGCTCCTTTACTTGAAGACGCTCCTCCGTAAGGCATTACAATAAGGCCAATTACCTCACCGTCACTTACCGATTTTTTGAAATTATCATAATCAGTATCAGAATCAAACCAATTTGAAATAGTGTACGCGTTGTCCAGATCTTCCAATTTTTTTTGCTCTTCGGCAGACAGGTTATCTTTTTTGCCTATAAAACCATCCTTGTTGGCTACATTGTCATGTGCGCCTGCATAAAACAGCCCGTTAACCCGTTTATTATAAAATGGCGGCAGAACGGTATCATTACTAATATGAAAAGACTTTAACTGTATAGGTGTGGCGCCGTCGATCTTATATAGCATTAATATGTTGCCCTGTATAATGAGCGTTCTGCTAAGTCCCGGTTCCAATCCTTTCAATATTTTAACATCCTCAGATATGTTTCCTTTAGTTTCTAAAAGGGTTATTTTACTTTTTCCATCTGATGGGCCCGGGTCTCTTTGTATAATTTTGCGGCTTATATTTTTATCCTGCTGTAATACATGGGTAAGTTCATGTGCTAATAAGCGTTTCCCTGTATCGGTATCCGGCTGATATTGCCCGGCCGCAAATGCAATATGATTCTGATGAGTATATGCCAGGGCGTTAATATCTTTTGACGACTGATGAGCTTGTGAATCATTATGGATCTGTACATCACCAAAATCATGACCAAAGCGATTTTCCATAAATCCCCGTGTTTGTCCATCCAGCTGTTGGCCCGATGACTGTATTGTTTGTTCAACATTAGCGGTAACAACCGGCGAATTATCTGAAATTTTTTTTCTGTCGATCTTTTTATTTTCTTCTTCCTCATCACAATGAGCACATTTTCTCTGGATGGGTAAATCGGCAATTGGTTGCATTGGCTCAGGAGTGGTTTCTTCTTTTGCCTCCTCCTCTTCCATATGAGGTTCTTCTTTTGCCTCGCACGCCGAACATTTTGGTTGAATAACCTGCCTGGGTGCCGGTTTAAAAAAAAGCGTATTATCGGATTGATCATTTTTGCTCATCACCAGTTCGGCCATCGTATCAGCTTCCTGCTCATAAATATCATTGGGTTGATTTACCGTGAGCTTTGGCTGAAAAAATAGGGATTTTGAAGCCATAGATTTTTCTGGCTTACTGACCGGGTTGATATGTTTATGCGAATTCACTGTTAAATTATTATTTATAGCTCCCTGCTTTGAACCAGTCAAATAAAACCTTTGAGTGTGTTTCTAAATCTGTCGGTTTTTTAACGAAAAATGAATATGCCTCGGCATAAAATTCTTCTGGTTTAGCTGGCCAGTTCTTTGCAGCATATGGGGTAAGAGCCGGTGATATGTTGTTTTTTACCACCAGATCATAAAATGCTTTAACAGATAAACCCATACTTTTATTAAAGGCCATTACTAAAGCGGCATTATAAAAACTATTTTGTGCTGCCTCAAGTGCTGCCGTTACACTAACAACCGTATTCTTGGGGTTCGCTTTATTAAGATCGTCGCGTTTGGTATTCCTATCCTTTATAGCAGCATCGGCAACGGCCTTTGCACTATCCGCAATTTTTGTTTCTACATCCAAAACAGCATTATCATCATAGAATTTTTTAATAGCGTTTTCGCAGTTTGTTAATGATGTTCTGTAAGCTGCGCTATCTGTATCATCTTTACTAATTACAGGGCCAGCAGCATTGAATGCTGTTTCCATAACCGTTAGTTTGGCCGCGGCATCTTTTTTAAGATCATCTACATTGGCAAGCTTGGCATCTGCAGCGGCTTGTTTTGTTTCTACAACAGTTTTTTGTACTTCCGCTGCGCTTTTTTTAGTATTAAAGTCTGCCTCTTTTGCATCACTTACAGCTTTTAACCTATCTACTTTTGTCTTTTTTGCTGTGAAATCATCTTTAGCGGCCTTAACCGCGGCTTTATCAGGACTATCCTTTATACTATTAAATTTATCAACAGCTTCATTTAGCTCCACAATAGCCGCATTGGTGGCGTCATTTGCTGTATTAAATACAGTAACCGCATCATTTGCTTTAGTGTTCAGCTTGTTGAATTTTAAACCCTCTGTATCCAGGCTGCTCATCGCTACACGATGAGGCATTGCAGCAACGGCGTGTCCAACTTCATGGGTAATAAGACGAATAGATTCATCGGCTGTGTTTGTACCAAATGCCAGATCGCTTAGCTCTATTTTTTGCTCATCAGTTACACTTGTATCATTAAACCCCTGACTATTACTATACATGCCAGCTGTTGTACCCCCGAGGGTATTGACCCTCAAAATTTTAGCTCCTTTAATAGCAGCTTTATCACCTACCGGCAAACCAGCGAGCGCTTGATCAACCAGATCAAGCTCTACATCAGAAAAAGTGGAGGTATCATCCAGTACGGCAGTGATGCCATAGGTTTTTATTTTTGCAATAAGCTGTGGCTTAGTAAGTGGTTTTCTTTGAATCTGTTGACCATTTTGTGTTTGCTGCAGCACATGAGTGAGTTCATGCGCCATTAATTTTTTGCCGTTATCGCTCTCGGGCGAATACTGGCCGCTGTTAAATACAATATTGTTGCCCGTAGTATAAGCTAAGGCGTTGATTGAGTCTGCAGATTTTGCTGCGATTGAATCAGTATGGATACGCACATTTGAAAAATAATGACCGAAACGGGGCTCAAAAAAGCTTCGGCTGCTATCAGGCAGAGCCTGCCCCGATGAACCTAATGATCCTATATAATTATTCAGATCATTGCCTCCCTGTGCTTCTGAACCCGAACGTTCTTTGCGATGCACGTTTTGTTCCTCGTCGCAATGCCCACATTTACGCTGTATGTTTTCGGCTGGTTTAAAAAAAGAGGTTTCATTTTGAGCCGGATCGACCATACGCATCACCTGGTTGGCCATTGCATCAGCTTCCTGCTCGTAAACATCGTTTGGCTGATTTACTGAAAGCTTAGGTTGAAAAAACGAGGACTTATCATCCCTTTTTTTAAAGGAATTAATTTCGACGGGATATTGAACTTTACTTTCGTTTTCTTTACTCATCACACTTATATATCATTTATTTAAAAAAGCCTTGCCAAACAAGCATAAGGATCCGGGTAATCCAATAATTGCTGCATTGCTTCATGTTTCCCACTATTGCAATCAGGTGATTTCCGGTAATTACCCAGGGATGAGGGCTTCCTCCAAATGCCCGGTGGTAATTTTCGTGAATTATTACTCATCCGCATAACCTGATCGGCCATAGCGTCTGCTTCCTGTTCATATCGGTCACCAGGCTCATTTACCTGTAATTTAGGCTGTACCAAATGCCCAGGAAAAAAGGGGGCATTATTTTTTGCCTTTGTCGTATTTTCAGATTGTGATTGTTTAGTCGCTAACATAACTTTGTTTTAATACCAATCCACATTTAATATTTCCTGCATCCACAACAGGCGTATGGTTGAATACCCCCAGGGTAACTTTCCTAACAATACATCAATTGTTCTTTGTTCAACTGTTAATAGCCATCCGTTTTCTTTTTTGGTTAGCTTTCCATCCCGTTCAAAAAAACCGTTTCTCAAGCCTTTAATTGATGTGTTTTTTAATGGCGACCAGTGATTTATAATAGCCTCCAGTAATCTTTTTGATTCTGTTTTTTCTTTTCTCGTTAAAATAATGGCCGAAGGCAGCGTTTCCGAAATAGGATAGCCACATAGAATTTTAGAAAGTGTTAGGTCAAATTCAGCAACTTCACTCTCCCCTGTTGCCAGGTAATAAAGCAATAATACCGCCCGCTGATGAGCCGTATCGTCTTTAAATTTTCCATCGGTTAGCAAGCCCAGATCATCGAAATAAGGTGATAAAAAATAATGAAGGATTACTATTCCACTGCTCTTTATGTATAACGTTTCGGATTCTTTAATACCTGTATACCTTTTGTTCTGAGGTAAAAGCCGTTTTGTATTATCTCCCTGCTTGTTTTTCTCAGATCTTTCTTCCTCAGTCTCAATCTTTTCTTGTTGCCTTAACGATATTTCATCTTGATTATCAGGATGACCGATTTTCTGATTTTCCTGCTTTTCTTCGATTTTTGTTTGCTGTTTTAATCGTGCTTCGACCAGATCGTTAGAATGGTGTACTTTATTATTTTTCTGTTCTTCTTGGATTTTTTCGGCCCTTATATCCTTTTGTTTTACGTCGTAAGGGCTTTTTTGTATATCGATATTATTGAGATCATTCGTAGCATCATCGGTTTTGGTCTCGTTTGTCTTTTTATCTTTATTACTACCTGTAGCATCTGAATTTTTAGCCTGATTTGCTCTATTGGCATCTGTTTGCTTACTTTTCCTTATCTCTTCAATATTTTCGTAATCATTATTTACTTCGGTTTCTTTACGCCTATCTATTACCGTCTTATCTTCTGTATCATTCCTAAAGCTTTCCTTTGATTTTAAAAACGATTTAAGATCCTGAAGTGCATTCTTTACGACATCCGTTTGGAGTAACCTTTTTAATTTATTCTCCAGTACTATTGTTACCTCCTGGCTTGATATGTTGAAGCGATCTACTAAAAGATTTAATGTCTTTATTATCCGTTTACTGTTCTTTGTATTTGATGATGCTTTATTGTTTTCTAAAAATTCAGGACTTAGTAGAGCGTGAAAGACACACATCCATATTTGCTCACGAACAGGTAAATCCTTCTTTACGCAATGAGTTATAAAGATCTCCAGGTCGCTGTAAATAAGGCTCCAGGATTCATTAATTCCGGGAGCGATAATTGAAAATAATTTTTCAAGGAAAGTATTACTAAACTGCAAGATCAATCTTTGCAGTATGACCGGATTATCAACATAATTATCGCAGAACCAGTTAAAGAAATGAGAGGCTTTTTTCTCCGAATCTGAAAAAGCTGTTATGATCTCGTTACCCCAGTCAGTCATGTTTTTAACAGGACTATACCAGGGTAAATAGCCATTCTCCAGAAAATAAATGAAAGCCTTTATTGATGATTGTTTTGGACTTAATGCTTGTTCCTTATCCGCCAATTCATTTTTTTTCGAGGGTAAGATCTTCCTGAGCTCTTTGATAAAGTGTGTTTTAAATTCTTGTTCAAAATTGTGTGCTTCAATTTTACCTAAATCAAGATGCAATGAATCGATGCGTATAATATCAGTAGTTGGAAATAGTTCATCAAATATGGCCTCCATACTGGCGGATAGTTCATTACGCAGCAAGTCACTTACTCGATTTTGAAAAACGAGAGCCTCTTCCCGTTTGGGAAGATTTAAAGTTACTTGCTGCCTATGAACAATATGCGATGCCATGATTTATTACTTATTGATCTTTCTTCCTCTTGGTAAAAAGTTTTTCTATTGCCCCAGGTTTTTTAAGGGAAGCCGGCGGCCCGTCTGAAATAGCAGCACTGAAGCCAGCTGGGGTAATCTCTAATTGCATTGATGTAGTTGATGAATGACAGGTCCCGTTTGATATGGTTAACGAAACAGTAACAGTTGATGCTTTGACATTTACTACACTACTATCACCTGATATTCGAATAACCCCATCGGTAGTCATCGCTCCCTTCGATATATTATCTCCAAAGACTTCCCAATCATAGGTAAATCTGCTGTCTCTGATAGCAGGAGTAAATGTTGCAGATACAATACCTGTCCTGGCAACTACGGCAGCAGTTTTAACACCACTACCAGACCAATCGTTTATAAAGCTGAAAACACTACTGCCCGGTACAGAAAGAACTGTAATATTAAACGGTGCAGAACTTACATTATTTACTGTATAAATTAACCGGTATGTTCCGGCTTTGGCGATTGCCGGCGTAAAGGTTTGTTTGACGCTATCAAGACCGGGTACCGCGTTAAAAGTACCACCGGGTATTGATACTGCAATTTGTGCAGGATTGGTATCATTATCACAGAAAGTAGTATTACTCATCGAAATAACCGGTGCCGGAGGCGGTGGAGGTGTAATTTCTGCCGAACTGCGTTCTATTGGTGAACCTATATAAGGAACATAGAAGTCAGCTATAATAATTTTATTGTTAATATCATAGCTTGGCTCATTCTCAGTCACTCCCCTGCCTGCCAGGATATCGATCAACCTCAGCTTTTCAGTATCAGATACCCCTTTACTGTCGGCCACCATTTTCTTGACAAGATTTAAGGTGTTTTCATCAAGATCCGGGGATGCAGAAACCTGTTGCCCTTCGGTTGGATTAGCTTCCATACTTGCCGACCGGGCTTTCATTGATGCCGCATCACCAGCCTTAGAAAGCGGGGCAATAATGTTTTTATTAAAATTGGCGATATAATTTTTATAAACTAATACCAATGTGCCGCCCTTGGGTACACCTGCTTTATGTTCAAGTCCGGGGTGGTTTTTATAGTAATTTAAAAATGTATGTTTATCGGCGTAGCGGGAATATCTCTGGTTTACTTCATTACTTAATGAATCTAATAGTTCGTCAAGAGCAGCATTTAATATCGTTTCAAAATCTTCAATTAAAAGATCTACTCCATAACCTTCAACTAATGATATCATAGAGGCATCCCGGGATACCTGAGTTCTTGCCACCGGACCTTTTAGGGTGGCAATAACTTTGTTTATGGAATCAAGATAATTATTAAAAGTATCATACTGACCCCTTACGTCGACGTCAATAACGGATGGGGCATTCATTAAATACACCATCACCGTTTCAATAGCATCAATAAAATAGAAAAAATAGAAATAAAGCTCGTCTACACTACCCGGTTGATAATTGATTATTGGATTGGTAAATACTCCGGTATCACTTAATGCATTTAGGTAAGCGCTTGCTATTGTGTTGGGTAGTACCGCGCAATTGTTACGTATAAAAGTGCCTTTGGGGTAAATATAAGGGGTACTTGCTGATCGTATCGGTTCAATACCCCGAATAGCGTTTGTTTTAACCTCTGAGAACCTTTTAATTGGGTTATCTGTTAGTTTACCGGGTATATTAGTTCCCGTGGTAGCTTTAGCGACATAGGGTAAATTTGCAACAAAAGCAAATGGTGTCAATATCTTACTTGTAGCTTCAGTTGTTATCAGGTTGTAATCAGTTTCCAGATCCCGAATTTCAGCATCGGGCAAAGTCACATTTGAAAAATCAAACTGCTGATCTGCAATGGCTACCACATCAAATGGCAGATTATAGGTTAAACGCTGAATAAGGATATTGGATAAAACATCCTGATAGTTTTGACCGACATGGCCCTCAACCCTGAAAAAGTTATACTTTTCAATATCATATAAAAGCGGTTGTGCTACTTCGGTACTTGTGTTATATAAACCCGAATTATAACCCAGATTTAATGTAGCTTTCCCGCTGTTGGTTTTGGCATAGTTCCATGATTTATATAATTCGGCGCCGCTTTCATTTACCGTGTAATAGTACGGGATAGCACGTTCGGAAAGCGGGAAATGCATATATTGACTTGGGGTGATCTTGACCGTAAATTTATCTGACTGAGTAGTGTCTGGAATGGTAAAATCTTTAATCATCAATACCATCCGGCTAAATAGCAAGAGTACCTCGGCCGATTCAACACCCATTTTTGAAAATAAAGGTGAATAAATAAAGTAGTTACGATAGCTATCTTTTACATAGTCATTTGTTGCCAGTGATGCATCACCTAAAACCAGATGCAATGGAAATAAATTTTCATCCGGGCAGCAGGTAGTGATGATATGGGATACTTTAGCAGAAAACTCTTCATAGGCCTTGATCAGATCATCAATGAAATCATAAAAGTATTCAATAGCCAACGGGTTTTGTTTTAATAACTGGTCAAGATAATTTTTCAGTACGGCCAACATATCAGAAAAAGGGTTTGACGTAATGTTTAAAACTGACCCGTATTGCTGATAGCAGGAATTATAAGCATCGGTTAGCTGACTTAATGTAATATCATCAACCAAACTAACAAAAGCATTCAGTATGTCATCCGCAGTTTCAAGATCTGTAAAAGGTACGTTAAATCTTTTTAGCTGTACTTTGGAGTTTAAGCTCAGTTGAAAGGCTTTAGACGGAATATTTAACCTTGATGATATGGGGGATATTTTATTTATATTACCTATCCTATCAATATTGCTTACTTTGTTAGCGTTATTACTGTACAGATCATTTTTTGCAACAAGTAAAGGCCTTATCTGTAAAACCATTTTTTCGCCTTTGTTATTGCAATCCTGAGTGTCGCAGTTTTTGAGATCTGTTTCTTTAGCTTCCAAAAACAAAGCAACCACATAGTCACTTAAAAAGGTAGCCGCTGCTGATGAAAGGGTTTTTGCATTGAGTTGTTGTGCGCTTTCCAATGCATTAAACTGATCATCTGTAAGTAATAACCAGACAGTTTTACCAGTACAGAAAGGTTTATAAAAAGGCAGGCCTCCTTGCTTGTCATAAACAAAAGGCAGGTCATCAGGAACCTCAACAGGCGTATACGGCATATAATAGGTATACTGGTAGCTATCCTGGGTAATTAAATACCCCTGCGAAGTAACTCCGCAACCCTTGTTAATTTCAATAACACCCGGATTGAGCACTATATCCAGTCCGCAAACAATACCAATACCTATCAGTTTGTTGCGTGTCCAGCGGTTTTGCTGATCAAGGTAGTTAAAAGTTTCATTGAGGTGATCGTTAGTAAGTACCTGATCTGGTTCAAACACGATGTATTCTATTGGATTTGCCATATATCAATTTTTTAAAGATCCTAAAATGGTTTTGCCCAGCATTACCGGGTTGGTATCCTTACTTTCAGCACAATCGTGCAATGTGGCTACCGGGTATTCACTATGTAAATTAAACAGCAGTTGTGTTAACGTATCATTGGCTTGTTGCAGGTCATCTATTTTGGTATTATCAGATGAATAATCGGCTAAAGCTGTTATCCACGCTTTATAAGCAATTTCGAAATCATAAATCGACTGGTCATTTATCCAGCAGATTTTTACCATGGTATGTGCGGGTGTTTCTTGCCGTATGATATTTTCAAAGTAGTTTCGAAAGGCTAAATTTCGGAAGTGCAGCGGCCAGTACGGCAACACGACCGACATTTTGAAGGAATAAGGGTCTTGCTCACCGCAGAAATCACAATTCTGATCCAGGCATACAGGTGCGAATTTTTTAAATTGGTCACTCCGTGGTCTCAAAAGTAAATGCTCAATCAGATGAAGCCCGTCGGCATCACACTCCTTATTAAACTCCGTTACAAACAGAGCCAATGCCGCATTTGCATTTACCAGGGATGTAAAATCATTACTTATAGCAAGGTTGTGATCTTCATTGTCTGTTACGTAAATATTCCAATTGCTACCGGTTTGTTTAATATCATAGTGTTCATCAGTTAAAACAAGATCCATAAATGCAGGTAAGGCATTATTCAATTCCTCCTGGGTATCATAAATTGCTACTGATGTTAAGATTCCTCCGTTTTGATTACTAAATAAAAACTGGTATTTAGCTGGTGTATCATTAGTAGTGATAATAGCAACGTTACCAATACAGTACAAAAACCTGCGATAATTTTTTTTGATACCGCCTAAGTGGCACAGTTTTTTTTCTAAACCTGATATATTATCCGTATCCCATAATTTAGTGGTATCAATAGAAAAATCTGGTTGGGGCGGAAAGTAGTTTTGTGGAAAATAATTAAACGCCCTGCCTCTTCGATAACCTATAACCGGATAGTCCTTTAAAAAAGAGATCTTGCTATCGATGATATCCGCAGGTGTTAAATTAGATTCTTTTTGAGTTGCATAATCAAGTGAATAATTCAGTAAAACATAATCATTAAATGATTCACCAAAACGACTCATCAGGTGATCAAGGAAACGGCTGCGACGGTCGGTGAAAACCTCATTTGATTCATACAAGTTCTGCCAATCGTTTGCCGGTACAGTGGTTGAATTCTGGTTTTGCATTACCCGTTGTTCAATCGTATGGGCTGCTCCATCTTGTTTATATACCGGCCTAATATTTTTTATATCCCCCAGGAACTGTGCGTAATAAGTCTGCACGATATTCTCAGTAGAAAACAATTTTTTCGCGCCGTTTAGTTGTGAAAAGAAATCAGCCAGTAATTGATCAAATAGTAACAGATAGGCTTGTAACTGTTTAGCTTGTCCTTTTCGTTCATCACTTACATTTGTTGAAAGCCCTGCCGAGCCAATACCATAGGTTTGTGGTAAAAGATATTCAACAGAAGTATAATTATTCAAGGGGTAATAGTTGCCGGAAGGAACAGCCAGGTCATCGGTGTGACCTGAAAGTTTATTCCGGGCTTTTACTGCACGCAACCATTTGAGCGTATCGCGCACCTCTGTCAAAGATGGTAAATAAGGGAATTGGTTTTTATAGAAAAGGAGTTTTGATTTTGTTTCAGAAAAGACCGGTTTACAACCTGTTGTAATAGGCATGCACCAGTTTTGGCTCCTTAAACCAGTAACAGGTTTGTCGTCGGCTCCATATTTGGTCATCATAAAATTTCGGGCACCCAATACGCCGTCAATATCCATGATCAGGCTGATGATATCTGATGCATATATTTCCTCACGCAACTGGGTTTGCTCCAGTTCAGTAGTATCAATAAATCCATGCTGTAGTACGGGGCCTTCAAATATGGCATCGGTAGTATAGCCTTTGTCCTGCAATTCACTTAACAGGTAAAAGTTCACCGAAGGATTAAGGTATTCCTCAATAGCATAAAATACCTGGGCCTGTATCTGCTCCATATCTGCCGATGGCGAAACTTCTATGTCACAGCAAATGGCTATTTCTTCATCTTTTATGGTGGTGACACTAACAAAATCTTCACATAGATTTCTGTTTTCATTTAAGGTTCGGATGGCCGATTGAACGATACGTTTTGCCTGTTGAATTTTTAACAGGTAAAGATTAAGTACCTGCGCAGTATAATCAGCACTAAAAAAGGCTTGGATATCACCCATTTGTACAGGCTGGCCCGAAGGTTTCAGATCAATATCAACTATACCTGCGATTACTGCTGAAAAGTTTGAACTTTCAATGGTGTAATTAAAATCAATTTGAATAATAATACTACTACCGGTTGTAAAACTGGCAGTAGTGCCAGAAACAGTTGCCGGATCAATGGTTAATAATGAGGCAACGCCTGGATCATCCCATATAGGGAAAACGATGGTAAGCCCAACGTCACCTCCTTTAAATTTGCCACTTGCGGGATTTAAAATCTGTAACTCCCCATTGTTCATATCGCCAAACTGCTGATCAGAGTCAAGGTCCAATAATACTTTATATAAACCTGATAAGTAAACCGGATGAGGTGTTTCCTGGTACGATAATGAATCGGCCTTACAATCAGCATAAAGGGCTATTTCACCTGCCGGAACGTTTTGATCGTTATTGACATAGTAGTTGTCATACAAAAACCAGGCATTATGTACCCCTACAATATCTATCAATAGTTTGCGGTAATCATTAACCGTAAGCGGCGATTGAGTTAGTACGTTCTTGGCGGTATATAAAGTTTGTGAAGACGCTATTTGACCATCTGCCCCGGTGAGCAGATCTTCCATCGGCATCCCCGTTCTGTAACCCAATTCGGTTATAGCATAACAAAGGGCCTCTAAAATCGTGATACCAGGGTCATGCTCATTATAATCTGTCCAGATTTTACCGCTAAGCTTTTCAATATAACTCAAGCCGGCCTCTCTGAGAAAAGCGTAATTTTGATCGGTGGTTAAATCGGGATCTTTGCTGATTACTTTTTGCTTATCCATTACAATCACAATTAGCTGGTGAATTAATTAAATGTTTTACTTTGGTTTCTTCATTATAGTATGATACCAAAATGGATCTGGAGGTGCTTGCTATCGCTTCATCTATATCATATAACGCCTGTATGACTACCCGACCTTCGCGAAGTATAATGTGGTTCATTTTAAAACAGGTAACGAAGTCTACATAAGGTCTTTCTTCAATAAAATTGAGCACCACAGATTTTTCAATACTGTTACCAAATTGAATGGCCTGTGGATTGCCAAAGGCCCATGGAGTTAAAAATTGTTCAATTTCATTGTTTAATTGATTGGAGAAATAAACGGGATCAATACCGTCTCGAAACGTAACACTAAATTCAAACTGCACCTCTTCAAATGATGGATTGCTGAGGTGTAGTTTTACAAATGGTGATGTTAATGTTTTAATGTATTTCTCTATTTCGGTTAATAAACCTATGCTGGTATATGGCCGTAGCGGATTAGCATTGTTTAAGTGCATAAGATCGGGGATGGTTATAATGGTTACATGCCCAGCCAGCATTTCACTGTATTTTTGTTGATTAGTGTTTTCGTCAAGCAAAAACCCGGTATGATCAATACATTTTACCTTAAAAATCTGTGGAAAATACTGTAATATCAAACGCTCATAATCCCAGGTGGTAATAGCCCTGTTTTTATGACGCAGGCGTTCACTTACCCTTTGATAAAACTGATCATCTGTTTCCTGTACGCGGCCTCCAAATGAGGTATAGGGTTGTTGTGTTTTCTTTAACCCGGCATCGGCTATTGCAGGCTTACTAATGATATTGGGAGGTAATATCTTAGTAAATACTATGTTATTGGTAGTATCCTGAACAAACTGAGCTTTTGCTGAATTTACGTTAACAGAAATTAAGTTACAGATCGCATCTGCATCATGCTGCACCCCTGCTTTTATCCAGATCAGTCCGCTGTCGGCACGGCTATTGACAAGAGTAGCACCCGCAGGGATATTAAATATTACCAAACCTGAACTGGTTAAATTATTGGTTTGATCTGTAACTGATTGTTTGTTAAATGGCAACCAGTTGTTGTTACTCAGATAATACCAGTTAATCTGGGTCATGTTTTTTAATGGATTAGCACTGCCATCAGATACCTGGAACAGGATAGAGAATGTTTCGTCGGCTTTGGCATTATTTAAACCTATCCATAATTCACCACCGTCGTTTGTAGGTATCCCGTCTTCAACGTTAAAAACAGGTAGTAACGTAAGTGTGTCTGTTGTGATAGCCGGATGCATTTCACGGAACCCAAAGGGCTCAAGATGATAAAAGAAATTGCTACGGTTAGTAAAATCTACCTTACTGAAAACAACACTATCTTCTGCGGTATATTTTACATTAATTGATTTTAAAACCGGATGGTTAGGTACCGGAACCGCACTTGTATCAACACTATAGCCAACAATTTTATTTGTGTCTGTAGTATCATAAACTACTTTAACTGACGGATGGGGTATGTTTTTTTGAAAGGTATTCAGACTATAATCATCACCAATCATTTCCAGTTTTAAATAACCATCAACAGAGGTTATACTGTAATCCTCATTGGGTGTGAAATCTTCGGGTGATTGCACTACGCGTTCTAAGCCGGTAATGTCGATCTCTTTTGGTCCTGTTGCGCCCAGGCGTTCAATTGGAGCAGCTATGATCATGTTAGGAACGTCACTTTTGACGGTATTATTCCGGTCAAGAGACAAGCCGCTGTTAATTATATTTTTAACATTAAAAGGCTGATCATTTTGTGTCAAGCTGCTCATATTCATAGAAAGAGCGTTATTAGCTTCAAATGCTAAACCTTTATTTACTACAGAAGTAATATCAGTAGTTAAAGTGTTACGTGCGTTGAGATCATTAAATATTCGCGGGCTTAGTATTCTTTGTTGCAGATCTGTGATAACAATACTGGATGCATATAAACTCGTTCCACTTGCAACGGTCAACCAATTACCCTTAGCCAAAGAGGATATATTTACTGTTGTTTTAGATAACGGCGCCTCCTGCCAGTCAAAATCTATAGTTAATTTGGTTAATTGTTTTTGAAATATCTCCTTGCTGCCAATGATAAATGAGGCTCCGTTTTCAGGAAAATCGCCAAATGGCTTAAATGGTTTTGCAGGATTTACTTTGCCATCATCGTTTTGCAGTATTAAGTTTTTTATGGCATCAACAACTACCGATATAGTCACTGCATTTATCCGGGGGATTTTAATTTTTTGATAGGATGTATAGCTGTTAAGCGACACCTGAACCATCGGAAGCGAAACATCAAAGTTTCCGCCATGTATTTTTGAGGAATAGGAAACTATAGCAGGTGCATCACCCTCCAAAACTACTGTTAGTGTGAATGTAGTATTATTAATTACCGAGGCTGTATAGACAGATGCTGTATACCAGCTCTTTTTGCCTGTTAACTGTATATTGAATATTCCAGAAAGGTCAGCAGTTGCAATACCAGCTAAACTATCACATATAAAGGTTAATGTTAAAGTTCGTTTTCCTTCATTTAAATACAATACGTTTGATGCTACAGCAAAGCCAATGGAGGCTTGTTGAATATTCCTGGGGTTACCAAACGGAAACCAGGAGTTATCTGCACTTAGTAATTTGCCTCCTTGTCCATCTTGTGAATTTGCTATGGATGAAGCATACAGGGTTACCGGCGTGTTATCTTTGTTTAAATAGATAGATTTTAGTGCCTGAATACTGGCTGTTTGAACAACAAGATCGTCTGTTAGAGAATAGAACAGATCTTTATTATTAGCGTCCTTCCCAGCTTTAAATGAAGTACCTTTAGGTAATAAGTGCTGATCTATATTTTTTTGCAGCTCAAAAACCAGGTGTACAAAATCGGCTTCGGCCACATTATTGCTTAATTGTAAAACCTGTTTATAGTAAAAGTCAAGATGCTTTTTAGTATACTGATTCAGATGTTGCTGGGCAAAGCCAAATAGTTTTATGAATGCCAGATAAAGAGCATAATGAGGAGCATGCGTTGGGTAATTATCCATTGCTTCGGATAGGTAAGCCGGCGTGCGACTTACTATATTAACAATGCCCGAAATAAATGATTGTAACGCCCCGGTAAATAAATTATGTGTAAGGATATGGTCAATATCTTCATGTACGGTGCCTGTTAAGGTGATGGAAAATGCGGTAACTGGTGGATCAACCGTAAAAATACTTTCCAATCGTTTCTGTGAAGAAACAACAAAGACATTCTCCAGAGGATCAAAAGTGAAATTTTGCGAATAAATAATATCATCAACAGGGGTTACAGCATCTGTATAAGCTGAAGCAGGATCAATAAGAGAACCAGCTACAAATGCCTTATAATATTGAAACAGTATGCTTAATGGTGCCGCTATTTTTGAAACGATAGAAACAGATAAAAAAGTTTTATAGCTCAGATCGTCTGCCAAATGCTTATACGCGTCATCAAGCGCAGCAGTTATCGAAAAAACAAAGTCAAAAAGAATTTTAAAGTTATTTTTTGCATCGGCATCAGTAGGTGCATTGACAATAGTGTTATTTAAATATTTGATGAATGATGCATAATCATTTATTCTCCATTCGGCAATTGCTGCAATTACTACGGCAATATCTTTACCCATGAGTTGTTGCCAGTCGCCATTGATGGTATTGGTATTATCGTAATAGTTTAACCAGGCGCTGTATTTTTTGGTAAGCAGGATAAGATCTGCATCTGTCCGCTCATCAACAAGCGCACATTTAGTCAATAAGGCATCCAACGCACGCTGCGCCTGGCTGGTGCCGTTATAGGATAAGAGTTTGGTATCAAAACAATTATTTGCCATTAGTGTATTTCTGTTCCTTCGTTTTTATAGTAAGGATATACAAAATTGAACCTTGAATTTGTGGTGCGGACAGTATAATTAAGGATGATCAGGATCACTCCTTCTGTTTCGCGGCTGTCATCAACCTGTATCGAACTCAGATCAATCCGCGGCTCATAATAAAGTATAGCCGTTTTGATCATTTCGCGGATATAGGTTTTAAAGGTGGTGGTCATGGGCTCAAAGAGCATCTCGTCCAGATTACAGCCATAATCAGGTACCATTACCCTTTCGCCCTTGCGTGTTGCCAGTAATATCTGCAGACTAACTTGTATGTCGGCCTCATCGCTGGTCATGATCACCGAGTTTGCGGTAGTATCAAATGTTGGTGGAAAACTCCATCCTGTTCCTAAAAATGAATCTGCCATGTTAACCTCCTATAATTACTGTTGGACATCCTATTATAATTGAACCACCATGAGCCGTTGGATCGCCCATGCGGGCTGCTGGTTTACCTCCTATTAATACTGTTGCAGAACCCATTGCTATTACATCCGGTGGACCCGCACAAGTGCACATATCCCCTACACATGCCGCTGGTAGCCCACCTATTAATACTGTAGGGCTTCCCGGTGGTAATATCGGCCCACCTACATGTGGAACCGGTCCGGTAAACATGGGGCAAACGTGCATATCCGTAATTCTTGCTGCGAGTGGCATATTTTGTTTGTTTATTGTTCATCAGTTCACTGATTCATTCGTGCATTAGGTTTATGATCAATATTTATAAAATGGATCGGTAACCAAACAAGGCTAATGAGCAAATGAACAGTGAACTAATTAATCATTACTACACCACCTTTAATAGTGGCAGTGCCTGAACCTTCCACTTTTACAGATGGGGCTGACACGGCGGCACTACCGCTATCGGCTTTTATTGAAGCTCCACCGGCGCTCATCTCAAAGCTGGAAGATGGTTTTATAGAAACATTGGTAGCTTCAATGGATAGATCGCCGGTTGCCTTTATCTTGATATCTGCACCGCTTTGAAGACTTATAGCTGATGAATCCATAGTTACTTTATTGTTATTCTCATCCTCCAATTGGATGTAGCCTTCTTTTTCGCTGATGGTTACCTTTTTACCCGCTGGTGTTTCAATTTTTAATGATTTTTCATCATCATTAAAGATCATTTTTATCCCACTACGGGAGGTATAACCCTTTTCATCATTTTTATTTGCGGCTTTCAATGGAGCGGGTTTAGTACTACTGTTCAGCATACCTAATACTACCGGGTGCCTGGGATCGTTATTTAAAAAACCAACCACTACCTCATCTCCAATTTCCGGACGGAAGAAAGTACCCCGGTTATCACCGGCATCAAGGCAAGCTATCCGTGTCCATACACCATCTTCGGCAGGATCAATAATGGGTAGCCTTACGCGGATCCGGTCCTGTGTATCAGGATCATTTTCCAGATCGGTTACTATCCCTATCTGCAAGCCTTGTATGGCCGGCAACATGTCTACAGCCGGTGCAGAATTTACATCAGGTTGGCGTGTAAACAACTCGTTAGATAAACCAAATTGCACGTCGGTTGTCCAACTGCCATTTACTATTTCATGGCGCACACCTGACACAAATACTTTTCCGTTAAAGCGGTCACCTACACCACCTATATTGATCAGGTCGCCTGGGTTTAACTGACCGCCATAGCCACGAAAACGAACTCTACCTCTGCAGCGTGACATACGTGCTTTTTGGAGTCGCCCATCGGCCAAACTCTGCAATTCATCAGTTGTCAGATCTTCGCCGGAATACAGGTCATATTCTGATACACCCAAAACTGCTCCCAGATCGCTACCTGAAATATTTCCATTTTCTTCAAATCCGGGTTCAGTGGCGCTTGCGGTGGTTATTTCCTGAGTAGTATAGTCCCATGTTTTGGCTGTGAGGCTTTGATATTGGTTACGTGCATCCAGATCAGCATCAAACTCCAGTATGGTTGCCCCAAATAAAGCGTCGAGTACTGTTGCCGAACTGAAATCAGGTTTCTTTACGGTTATTTTGCCGTTATCAACCGTACAAAGCTTTCCGTTAGCTTCCATACGCGATACCATAAAGTCCCAGTCGGTACAGTCATACTGAACAAGGGCTTTTAGCGTAGTGCTGGTGTCTTCTATGTCGGTATCTAAGCCGTAGTTACCGATGATCTCCGTAATGGCGTCGCTGTCTTTAGTATCATAAAAATATTTATTCTTGCGGGCCACGGTCATTTTAACAGCCTTGTCGCGACAGTCAAGTATTAACATAGGAGAGCCGTTCCCTCTTATTTTTAAACTATGTTTTAAAATAATGCCATTAAAAAGCGTTGTTTCGTCTGCATGATAACCGGCAGCTATTTCAATTTCAGCACCAGGAACTAATGTTGGTTCGTTACTTATTGCAAAATCCTGTGCCGAAGCATTGCCATCATATATCAACAGCTTAGCTATCGGGATACGATTTATTTCTTTACTAAAATTCATGGAAGCCACCTGATAGGATGCACCCAACACTGTCCCGTTTACCTTGATAGTGAAGGTAACCAGATCTGTATTTTGTGTTCCTGGTAATGTTTGGCTTAGTGACATGGTTTATTTTGCAATTGGTGGAAAAATAATTTTAGTTCCTGCGGTTAATTTTTTAAAATCGGTTAGGCCGTTGTATTGTGCTACCTGGTAGTAATATTTACTATCCCCATACTCCTTGTAGCACATTAAGGGGAGCGTATCACCCTTAATTACCGTTCGGATATGTGTTAGGTCAGGCGATTGGCGGTTTTCAATGGCCGCCAGTTTGGTTTCATCAATAACGCCCTGGAAAGTACAATCCGCTTCTGCCCGCAAAGGTGTGCCGTCGGGGTTGAACAGTTTAAAAGTCAACGTCATGCGGGTCATCTGGCAATTGTAAAGCAGTGGCCCCCATTGTAACTGAACATAACGTGGTTGATGGGTTGTACCATCGTAGTCGTAAACCACACTTTTAAACTTTTCAAAATCCTGAACTACATCAGGTTTATCTGCCGGCAATCCCGGTACAGCTAAACCTGATAACAATCCGCCACCTCCCCTTTTTATCACACCGGTACCATCAAACAAGAATTTGAAGGTGAGGGATTGCGCAGATCTTTTACTAAAAGAAGTAATACTTTCACTTGAGCCCTGGGCGCTTTTTTGATTTACCTCAGTTCCATAAGTAAGCGCATATGATTCTGGATTGATCAATACATCATAGTCCAGCCCATCGGCTTTTGTGCTAAAACTGATATCCGTATAGGCAACCAGTTTCATTTTTTTTAATTCACCCAGGCTCATCGGTCAGTTTTTTCCTTTAAAATTTCCAATACTTGTTCAACACATTTGGCAATAATATCTTCACTACCTGTAACAGTAGCGGGTGCTGTTGACGATGTATTACCGCTCGTACTGCCACCCTCGGTTATGGTTGTGGTAATTTGCAATTCTCGTATCTCTACCGGCATTGGTTTATTATTAAGCTGTTTATTAAAACATGTTGATTATCCAACGGAAATACTCGCACTTGCACTGGCTCCACCAAACAGATCAGCCACGGCACCTACTGCCGCACCAACTGCTGCTGATAGATTTAGCGTTTTGTAGTACTCATAGCGAAGGGTCATTGATTCAATAACTATCGAGTTTGTTTCCGCGTTAAATGACGAAAGACTATATTTGATCGGTATAGCATTAGCTATGTACCATGACGATACCGGTAAATGATCTGCGTTTAAAAGAGATATCAACATATTAGTAGGCTGATAATTGAAATTCTCTATCGAATCAAGACACCAGGCTGTTACTCCTGATACCAGTGTCATCCCCCGTTTTAAAACGAGATCAGAATACGTATTACGCCCGGGTAACCGGTGAACAAAACGGTTCTCGCCACCCTCTTTGTAAGTATCCAGACCCACATCAACAGTTAAGCCGGTAACATCCTGAAAGCGGAAATCATTTGGCACCTGCGGAAATATTTCAAATACTACCAGGAAATGGAAGCCTGTAAAAGGATAATCAAACATGGTTATTCGTTTTGCATGGTTAAGCCTTCGTGTGCCAGTTCAAGTGTTTCGATGGCAACCTCATTACCATCGGCCTTTAAATCAGTAGAGGTAACTTTGGTTGGCCAGGCGTTTTTAACTTTCCATACCACTACAGGTGCTAATGTTTCGTCAAGTAGACTGATGGTTATGTCGCGGCGCTCAACTGTATTCATGTTGATAGAGTTGTGCCAGTTATAAAACTCATTGTCTGATTTAAACACACCACGTTTAAGGGTGATGTTACTGAATTTTCGTTGCCCTGGCATCTTTATTTTATGATACTCAGGACTTGCGCCGTCGCGGTATTCAATTATATCGTTTGTTATATCAAGTCCGCTTACGTCAGTGAAGCCGATGCGTGTGCCGCCCCAGTCAACACTAAAATGGAATTTCGGAAGTGGGTAATTAGCCATAATATTTAAGTTTTAGATTGATTGATAATTAATTTTTAATAAACTCTACTGTTAAGCTTGCTGCTGGATTTGTGAGAAACGCAAGATGATAAACTCAGCTGGGCGTACTGGAGCCATGCCTATTTCAATGATCATTTTTCCGTTAAGGATATCATCAAAAGTCATGGTTTGACCCAGGCCTACTTTTACATAAAATGCTTGTTCTGGTTTTGGCCCGGCCAAAGCGCCCAGACGCCACAGATTAGTAAGATAGTTTTCGATCATGGCGCGTACACGTACCCAGGTGTTGCCATCATTGGGTTCAAATACAAATTGCATAGCTGCTTTTTTAACTGATTCTTCAACCATGATATAAAAGCGGCGTACAGATATGTATCTGAAATCGTTACTGTTGCCATCAAGTGTACGGGCTCCCCAAACCAGGATACCTTTGCCTGTAAAAGCGCGGACCGCGTTAACTGATTTACCTGAATCCGTATCAATGTTCAAGTCTTCCTGTGTATTATCATCGATATTTACTAATGGTTCTACTATAGTATTGACACTTACATTGGCCGGAGCTTTCCAAACGCCTCTTGTACCGTCAACTGATGCATAAATACCGGCCAGGGCTCCGCTTGGTGGTACTACAATGCCTTGATTTTTAATGGCTACAGTAATATTATTGTATATTGAACTGGAGTCATTCAATTGAATTTCCAGATTTTGCAAACGTAGGTTCACTTCATTGATGAATGCCATCACAGAATTTACAACTGCTGAATACAGGTTATTAACCCTTGACCGGATGTATTTTACTGCAGCAGCGGCATCGACAGGTGCGGGTGTGCCATATATGGTTGGGTCTGCTACTACGGTTGCGGCATTTGGAAATAACGGTGTTGTTGAGAAGTTAGCCGGGATCGCGGCACCGACAGCGCCACCTGGAAAACTTTCATCCAAAAGAAGCAATTCACGAATCAGCTGATCCATCGGTGAAATATCTGCTGCGGTAGCTCCAGCCCTGGTGTAAGTGGTGTGGATATCCTTGGTTGTACGGCCACCGTAAATGTGACTTGGGTCAGCATCAGTTAACGTACTGTTTAAAGCCACAAAACCTAATATGATATCCTTAATGTAAGATAGTCGCAGTATCATTTCCGGCTTGTCACTGGTTGCGGGTATTACGCCATAAGCATCTGTTATTGCCCCGGTGTATGGAGCCACATTGAAAGGGGCACCAAAGGCCGGTGTATTGACAAAAGTGTTGATATGCGTATTCAGATCGGTTACGGCCCTGTCAATTTGTGTAACAAAAACATTATTAGTTATAATATTTTTTGTAGGCACGTTGGTGCCGGCAGGTTTTTGCAGTTGAATATTTCGGTAAGAAAAAGAGTATGACAAACTTGAACGAAGCCATGGATAATAAGCAGCGCCGTAATTAAGGTTGGCCGAACCTATTCCATTTCTGAAAACGGTTATAACATCCGAATTATCGTAAGTCCTTTCCTTGTCGCCATTAAGTACATCCAGTATCGTAAACCTGTCCTGCAGATCGGCACATGTTTTTAACGATGTTGTGGCTAGGTTATTAAAGTCACTGGCGCCAAATAAAATGGCATCAGGAATAACTATCAGCGTTGGTTCATCCTCTTTACGTAAAACTTCAAACGCTCTGATCTTCCCAGCGTCAATAAAATCGGTGATCAGAACGGAACCATCATTTTTGTATTTGCCTACAGAAATGATGTAGCAGTTAACACCGCCATTACTGTAAAACATTCTTACAGCGTTATACAACTGGTATCTTGGCGATATATTCACCGTATCTACGCTATTGTCGGGCTTAAGTGCCACATTAGCGGTGAGATTCGGAAAATCGGCTCCAAAATACTGCACATACTGAACAAGTGAGGAAATACGTACGGCCTGGTTAACTACACTCTTCCCATTTCTTGTTGCATCCTGCGAATATCCGATGAATACCGGAACCGCGGTGGCCACCTGGGCAATTGATGGCGGAAAGGATGGAATTTCATTCACATAAACCCCTGGAGTTTTAATTGTGCTTTCGTTTATTTGTGACATATTTATCGGTTTTTAAAAGTTTAAAAAGATCTCTGAACATGGGTAAGTATCGGTACCCTTTGTAATTGTGACGAGCCTCTGAGGATCTGCACAAGCAATTGGAGAATAATCATGGTTATTTAATGTTAGTTTTAAATTCAACGCTTTGTTGCTTAATGGAATAGGTGTAAGTGAGGTAATTATACTTGCCGGATTAGCGAAGTGATATAAATTAGCTGTATCATTAATATTTCCAGATTGCTTACTGGCCAGAATATATTTCCAAATGGTAGCGCGGTTTAAAAAATAAATACAGTAATGAGGGGCTGGGCTAAGAAGAGCTCCACTTCCATCAAGCAAACTGCACGAAACTGGTGCCGTATCGTGGAAAATATCTATTACCGCAAAGGTTTTACTATCGTTAAGTTCATCGTTAATATAGATCCATTGCTGAGTTCCGTTAACCGTTAACGAGTATTTACCGGGTTGTAAAAAACTCAAATCAAGTGTAAACAAGGATGCCGGGTTTGCAAAAGCTATTGTTTTTGAAAATACGGATTGGGTGTAAGTAGTTGTAATGCTATTATAACCCAATACCGATATGTTGACCGATGGTTGTGGAGAACCCAGCTGATATACTGATATAGACGGCATCCATTGTAAAGCATCTGTTTCAGACAAGTACTGGTTTTTATCCACCGCCACCCAATGGTTGGCATTTGTGAGATTGAAGATGTTTCCGGGTTTACTACTGCCAATAGCCCGGTATATTGTACCTGTATCATTTGAAGCCAGATCACCCGGAGCATAAGTATTGGCTGCGCTATATGCCGCTATTTTGCCCGACAGAAAAGTTTTCCCGTTACTGATGTTATTATTTCTATTAGTGAAATAGTAAATTTTATTAGGTGCGGCTGATGATAAATTGGTATAGTTGAAAAATACAGGATTATTAAGCTGCATAAAAAAAGTGAATTGTGCACCTGTTTCAATTGCCGTAAATGGTTTTGGGGGGCTTACTTTGCCAGTACTATTTACCTCGGTAATTAATTGGTTAAAATACTGTCGTGCAATTATTTGATGGCCACCTAAAGTTCTTGCCGTTTGGTTTGAGGGGGAAATGCTAAAGTCTGGACATAGTTGATCTTTATAGTAACTATGCAATAGTTCAATCGTGAACAGACTTCCAAAATTGATATCTATCATAACGTTTGCAGCGTTTTATCGTTAATAATAATTTCATGCAATAACGGGGCACTTCCCTGAGTAAATTCTTCGCTTATACTGATCATGCGCATTTTGTACATGACAGATGGCAGGTACTTTGAACCCAGAATACCCCATAAATTGTTCATATCCTGGAACGACAGTGTATTGAGATCAAGGATCAGTTTTTCAACCCCTGCAGGTAAATCGGGTGAACTAAGTGGTGTAAATACATTTTGATACTGGAAAAACTGGATGATAAAAGAAAGCCGTTTTAACGACTCTGTATAAGATGACAGGTTAACTGCAAACAGTACATAGAGGTTGAGGTATATTTTAGGATTTTTATAGGTTGTTTCACTCCCCTGCCTAACATAGTTTTCAGGTGATTTGCTGATCCTGTCCTCTTCAATGTTTACTAAGGTTATGAATGCATTTGCGGGACTGTTCGTTCCATTAGAACCGGAGGTCTCACTATCATTCCAGGCAATATTGGCTACCTGTATAAAGGAGTTACTGTTGGATGGATCCAACTTTAATCGCAGGTATTGATCCAATCGCGTGTTCAAGAATGTTAAAACCTGATCTATCATTGTGTTATAAAGTTTATACCGGTTGAAAATTCTGCTTTATAAAAGGGATGTATAAAACAGTGGCTAATAATTTCAGGGAGAATTATTATGATGTAAAACTAAGGGCTTAATTATTAATTAATACGCGTACTTTTACGAAAAATACTTTAAATGCTCGCGTATTTTTACGCGACTTTATGTTGTTTTTGCAGATTTTTGTTTCTGAAGATGAGATAGTTAACTAATATTAATAACCCCGGATTCATATGAATCCGGGGTTATTAATATTAGTTATCGAATTAGATATAGATTTCCCTTTTTTCAAAAAAGAAAAGGTTACCTGATATTTTAAACAATACGCAAAAATATTCCATTTATGGAATTCAAAATTACTTATAACAAAAAAGGAGAACCTTAGGTCCTCCTTTTTTGTTATAAAGAGATGTACACTACTAATATCCCGGATTTTGATACATTTTCACCGGATCTAATTTTGTTTCATTAAATGGTATAGGATAATACCTGTCTTTAGTTGTAAAGTTTGATAAAAGAGCAGAACCGAAGTCTGCCTGTTTTTTACTGTGAAAATATGCAACTAATTCATCGGTAGTGAAGGTACGTAATAGATCAAATAAACGGTGATGTTCAAAAGCAAGTTCAACACGCCTTTCATGTAATATAGCCAATTTAAGTGTTGAATATTTTGAACTGTAAGTTGGATCCTGAGAAGAAACCTCATAGGTTGGCATACCGGCCCTGGCGCGTACCATATCAAGGTATTGGATTGCTACGGCATTATTACCCAGGTACATATTCACTTCGGCGAGCATCAGGATCACATCTGCATAACGCATCAGGATCCAATCATTCCCACCATAGCCGGTTTTAGCTATCGCTGGAGTTACATCCCTGAATTTAGTCACAAACCAGTCCTTAACCGTAGGGTCACTTGCGTATTTAATTGAGAAAGCTCCTCTCAGATCACTGCTTTCGTAATCATTTACCAGGTCATGAGTTACATTGTTGCCCACTCCGCTTGATGATTTAAGAGAGTTAATAGTTTCGCCTTTAGCCTGATTGTTAGCAGCTATACTTGAACTATAAACAGGATCACCTTGTATGTTTACAATCTGCCAGATCAATTCAGGGCAGGTGGATTTTTTAGTTACATCAAATACATCAGTATACGGAATGTCCTTTAAATTAGCAAAGGTTTTGGCGTTATATGCTGCTGTAAGGTTAGTTAAGGCATTATTTAAATTAGCCGTTTTGTTGGCAGGGTCCTGAGTTGTAGCCATTGTTAAGTATACCTGTCCCAATAAGGTATTTACCGCCGCCAATGATATCCGGCCAATAGTGCCGGTGGCCTGTGTATTTGGCAGGGGGCTGCTCAAGGCATCTTTTAAGTCGGTTAATATTTGCGTGTATACCGCGGCCTGAGGCGTACGGAAAGTATTAGCAGCAACTTCTTCCTTGATAATTAGTTGTTTAGTAACCAATGGAATATCGCCCCATTTCCGCACAAGGTTAAAATAAATATAAGCACGTATAAATTCAGCCTCGGCTTTGTACCGCTGTTTGGTTTCGGGCTTCGCAAAGGTTACTTTATCCATATTGGATAAGAGTATGTTGCAATTTGAAATAATATTATACATGGCCAACCAATGCGTGTACAAGTAACTATTAGTAGGTGTTAATGAGAAATTATTGAACCCGAAAGGCTCGCCGGCATTTGATTGGTTATCGTTGGTACCAGTGTCATCAGAACGTTGATCTGTCCAAAGGTCACTGCCCTCACCTACCGTGTTACCGCTTCTTAACAGTGCATAGCATCCGTTAACAGCCAATAATACGTCATTTTCTGTTTTGAAGGAGTTAGCTATAGTATTGGCATCAGGATTGGTTTGCTGCAAAAAATCTTTCTTGCATGAGCCAAGGGCTAGTACAGCCACAAGGCATAATAACTTGAAATTTATATTCTTCATTTGCTTAAGAATTATTGTAATTAAAAAGTGGCTTTAACACCCAGGTTATACGAACGCACCAAAGGATAAACACCATAATCAATACCCGGCGAAAGGTTTGCACCTTGTGAACCACTAAAAGTGTAATTATAGTTAACCTCAGGATTATATCCTTTGTATTTGGTAATGGTAAAACCGTTATTAACAGCACCATATATTTTAAGTCCGCTTAATCCCAAATTACGTGTTATGTAATCGGATTTAATGGTATAACCGATTGTTGTATTGGTGTTTCTCAGAAAAGAGCCACTCTGTAAATAAAAAGTTGATAACCTGGTACTATTACTTTGGGTGCTGCCGCGAGATGCTCTGTAAACAGTACCATCGCCTGGATCTGCGGCATTACGGTAGCGATTTGCAACGTCTTCATACTGGTTACCTGAACCTTCCATATTGTACAGGTAATAATCCTGCCCATCAAGTACCTGGTTGCCGTATGAGCCGGCAAATGCCGAACTAAAAAAGAAACCTTTGTATGTTGCATTGATCGCAAAACCATAAGTGAACTTTGGATATGGACTACCAATAATACCGGCATCCTTGCTATTCACTACACCATCGCCATTAACATCTTTAAAATAAAGATCGCCTGCTTGTAATGGCGTGGTTGAAAAGGTAGAGATTGGTGGCCCCTTAATTTTATAACCCGCCGGATAAGATTGCGTTGCCGGATTATAGTTGGCTTTATCAGCGGCAATATTAGCAAGATCTGCCTGCGTAACCATACCACCCACTTTATAACCATAAAACATACCTATAGGCTGTCCGGATTGTGTAATGCTGGTCAGATAAGAACGCTCGGCGCCTGCGCTGATGATCGTATTGTTAGCGCTTAAGCCTGATACCTTATTGCGATTGATGGAAATATTGCCACTTAAGTTTAAGGTGAAATCTTTATGAGCTATCACTTTTCCATCTATCTGGAAATCAAATCCTTTGTTACCTACTCTTGCGCCGTCTATATTAGTAAGGATAGTTGGACTGCCCGAGATTGCAGATATTGGCGCTTTAAACAACAAGTTGTAGGAATGACTTAAATAATAATTGGCAATCAGAAAAAGTCGCCCCTTAAGTAAACCAAGGTCGGCGCCAAAGTTATACTGCGAAGTTGTTTCCCAACCCAAATTTGGGTCTTTGATATTATCGGCAACAAGTGAAGGAGATAAGGCACCTGTGCCAAATACTACGTTTGATGGTGAATTATATACACGTTGCAGGTTATAATTACCTACGTTGTTGTTACCACTTAACCCCCAGCTTGCCCGCAATTTAACGGTAGACTGTTCACCGAGCCAACTATGGTAGAATGGTTCATCCGATAAATTCCAGCCAGCAGATACGGAGGGGAAAGATGCATAACGGTTACTCACACCAAAGCGTGAAGATCCATCTGTACGGAATGAAGCAGATAAGAAATACTTGCTATCGTAGTTGTAATTTACCCTTGCAAGATATGATAACAGTGTGTAGGTATCATCGCCGGTTGGTTGTACGCCTTCAATTGCAGTACTATTAGGTGTTATCAGTGTTATTTGGTTTGGTGCGGCACCGGTTATATTAGGTATATTATCATTCTGAAAACCTGTACCTTGCACGGTAAGTACATTATTTACTGTCTTTTGAGCAGTATACCCAACCAGTCCATCAAAGTGATTTTTACCTAATTGCTTAGTATAATTTAGGGTAAACTCGCCTAATTGATCCCGGTAATCAATGGTTTGCCTTACTGCTTTTGCGGCCTGAATTGATTGAGACGAGTAAGGTGGATTAGCGCCGTTACTGATATTGGTTGGGAGATAATAATTGTAGTTTTCGGCATAGGTTTGCATGCCTAAGTTGGCGTTGAATGTCAAACCATCTAAAATGGTATAGTTGGCATGCGCGTTATAGGTTGCACGGTCTCCAACACGGCTTATTTTAATCAGCGTAGCTGTAGCAATTGGATTTTCAATGGACTGATAAGCATAAGCTGTTGATTGTGCTGCAGCTACGTTTGTCGCTATGCTACCATCGGCATTGTAAGCTGGGAAAAATGGCATATAGATCAGTGCACCGAAGGCCGGACTATGATCCCATCTGCCATCCTGTGTTTCCTGGTTGGTGTTTTGGGTAAAGGATATATTAGCGCCAACCTGAAGCCTTTTACCTATTTGCCCATCCACATTGGCGCGCAGGTTTATTTTTTTTTGCCCTGTACCCAACATAATACCCGGCTGATCCTGGTACCCTGTGCTGAAATAGTAACGGGTCCCATTGGAGCTACCAGTGAACGACAGGTTGTGGGTTTGTGTTACAGCATTACGATATAATTCATCCTGCCAGTCGGTATTAACCGTTTGATGGATAAGTGACTGGGTCTGGAAATTATAAAGATATGGTGGAACACTTACAGAACCAGCGTTACCTACATTGGCTATACGTGTGGCGTTGTCGTCTGAATACATAGCATCATTCCATGTATGGCCGGTAGTTATCCATAAATCATGATAAGAGTTATTACGACCATCAATTACTAATTGGGCAAACTGATCTGAATTTAACAGGTTAACTTTTTTAGCCATTTGACTAATTCCAACCTGAGAGTCATACTCAAACTTACCTTTACTATCGGTTTTTGAACCATGCTTGGTAGTGATCAATACTACACCACCCGCCGCTCTTGAACCATAAATAGCCGCAGATGCCGCATCTTTCAATATACTTACAGATTCAATATCATAAGGGTTAATGAACAGGTCATTACCAGCCGCATAGCCATCAATTACATATAACGGATCAGAACTGGCATTGATCGAGCCCACGCCACGTACTGCAATTTTGGTGGTTCCGTAAGGAGCACCTGTAATTTGCGATACCTGTACGCCGGCTACTTTACCAACCAAGGCTTGTCCTACGGTCGGAGCGGTTAAATTCAGTTCCTCAGATCTAACGTTAGCAACCGCGCCTGTAAAATCGCTTTTGCGCACGGTTTGATAACCTACAGCAACAACCTCGTTCAAAATATTGGCAGATGGTTGTAACTTAACATTTATTTCGGTTTTACTACCAATAACCATTTCTTGGTTGGTGTAACCAACAAAGGTAAAGATCAGCGTCTCGCCTGGTTCTGCGGTAATGGTAAATCTACCATTGATGTCGGTAGACGTTCCTTTATGTGATTTTTTTTCATAAACGCTTACCCCAGGCAAGGGTAAGCCATTTTCGTCAACTACAGTACCTGATATTTTTACAGGTGTTTCAATGATCCTGTTACGCAATATTCTTGCTTTGATGTAGTTTGCATGTACGGGTTGTAAAAATGCAAACACTATCATTATAATAGCGTTTATCTTTATAAGATTTCTTTTTAAAAGATCGCGTGTAATCTTTTTATACATATATTTAAATATTGATTGTTAATAGTAACTCCTGAAAGCATTGGAACCGCTTTTCCAGTTATTTGACAATTAATTCCAGACCGGTAGAATATGAGAGCATTCTCCGGTTCATCTTAGCCGGTTTCATTTTTTATAGAACATTTTTACATAGGCAATTTTTTAAATATTATTAATAAATCGATTTACTAAGTAATAATATTTATTATTTCATAACAAAATAATAATAAAATTGAAAATATGGTAAGAGAAAGCCAAATTTAACGCTACAACCTTAAGTCAATGATGCCCTTAGGTTAAGTTTATATTAACTATACAAAGTTTACTGCTATCCGAAAATCAAGATAGATAGATAAAAGAAACTACCAGGATGTATTTGTAAAGGTTACATTGTTTTTTCGGGAAGAGGATGCTGCTATGCCTTTACCGGTATCTCCTAAAAATGAAAAACCTTCCAATTCATCTTGTTTTTCATCAATATTTATTTCCCTGATCACTTGTTGTGTACCGCTTTCAATTGATTTTTTAAGATCTATATAAGTAAAGCGCCACATCCTGCCCTCTTTTTGATTTTGAATAAGGACAAGTATATTTTTTGAGGCTATCCAATGTAAATTTTGAACCCATGCCGTGCAGGTGAATTTTTTGTACAATACACCCTTTTCGCTTGTTTTAGAAGCTGATTTGAGAGCTTGCGGATCATACAACCTAACTTCGTTACCGTTATTGCCATAATCGGCAGTGGCTACGTACCACTTATTGTTGTATTTTACATATTCGGGTCTTGTACCTTGAATACAGGCATCGTCATCAATTGTATTGGTCAGGTTACCATCAAGGGTGCCGGTTTTCAGTAAGCCTTTCCAATCAATACAATAAATTACAGCTTTCCATTTTGTACCTTCTTTATTTAAGCGGATGGAGTTGCCCATAAAAGTTGGCCCGCTTCCATTATAGGCAATGCCTGTGGGATGATTGATCACATCCTGCCCGTTTGTCGTCAGTTTATATTCTTTGTTAATGTAGGTAAGACTGTCCCCTATCAATTTAAATTCCCGTATCATCCCAACCTCACGGTCGCCGTATAAAAATATTCTCCCATTTTGATAAGAAATACCCTGGCAGGCACCTAACGAATCGATAGTCAAAGTACGGGTAACAGCCATGTCAACCGTTTTATTTAAAAAAGCGAATAGCCCTAAACATAGCATAGCCGTAGAAGCAAAAAGTAATTTCTTCATGATCATCTTTTTATATGTTTGGAAATAGTGAGTCTGATAAACCTATCTGTTATGGATCAAGAGGTTCATCATTATCAATCCGCAGTGATTCAATAGTTGGATAAAATTCCTGTTCGGTATCTGACAGGCGTTTACCCAGCTTATACGGCACATAGCCCAGCTCTTTTTCACAGCGCGCAGCCATGTTAGCTATAAAATAACTTTGTGATTTATCTGTTGAAGTGATACATGGCTTGTTGAATGGCATTCCGTAACGGAATATGATGCGCGCGCAATTACGCATATTGGTAGTTGTGTGCCTTGCATGCGGATCAACAAATATGACATTTTCTGGTACATGCAGTTTTTCTACCATGTATTTTTTCATTTCATCTGCTTCAATGTATTTTGTTTTATAAGGATGCACTTTACCGCCCGATGTCATGATAAAAGGTGCTAATCCTTCAAAGTATCTTAATGCGGCAACCCGGCAGCGCAGCATCCCTTCGGCGCTTAAAGCTACTCCAGCAACGTCTGGGCCAGCTCCTGGTATTAGGATCATGGTGTATTTATATTTGGCCCAATTGATAGTTTTTATCCGGTTATAAGCGTTTTTATTGATCCCCAGGTTCATTGGCTCGTCATTGGCGGCATCGTCTCTTTCGTTTATTTCGAGGCAATGCAGTGCGTAATTCATGGAAGGGACAAAAAATAGTTTTTCCTTTTTGCTCTCATCCCATATGGTCGCTGAGGCATCATACACCAGGTTCAGATATCCTCGAGCTTTTACGTTGAAGCTGATGGTATCAATAGCAGGATAGTTTGGTTTGCGACCTTCGGCATAAACTTCAATGGCATAGTTAATTGCTTTAGCATCCTGTTCCCATGCGCTAATCAAAATTTCAACGGGCGACAAGCTGTTAAATTGCTGATAAGTGCCCGAAGGTATTAAATGCTGTTTTACCAAATTGCCTAAAGCATTATCTGTTTTATACAAAATTGTAAGCCTGTCGCTAACCGCTTTGATCTCATCCGGGCTAAATTTTAGGCTTTGAGTTAAGCACAATGGATCTTTGCAAGTAGTAAGTGACGATTTAATATTATCTAACCTGGCTTGTGTCAGTTTGGCCAATTCAGGATCGTTCGCCAATAGTTGTTTTACAGCCGCATTATTTTGAAATAAAGTAAGCAGGTAGTAGTTCTTGGTTTGTATAAAATTATCGCCTATTAGTTTATAGCTCTGATTTGCCGACTGCCCATAAGCGTAAAAAACGGTAAAACTTAATAATAGGAATAAGTATTTCTTGAAATTCATAAAAAGAAATGTTGATGCTTAATAAATAGTGGCTAATGTCAATTGGTTAAATCAATCATCATCGTCTTTCTTTTTCTGCTCTAATAATACAAAAGCACTTCTTTTAGGTGCCGGCATTGTGGAATGTTCGCCTTTTACCGATTTCCAAACTACCTCGTTCAGATCAAGATCTGGTACTGCATCTTCTTTAGCAAAGTTGAAGGATTCAGAACGTCTGCTGCTTTCGTTGTTGGCAATATTCCGTCTTTCCAGATCAACCTCTGCCGGTTTTAATTGATAAGGTGTTACATCAGCCTTACTGGTAAAACATTCATATAAAGGCATTGCTCCGGCATCATATTGGCTCATTGGCGGCAAGCCCAATATAAGCTCCATGGTTCTCAAAAAGCCCGAAGTTGAATACATGGTATGTACAACAGCGTTACGTTTTACATAAGGGCCCACTACGAATGCCGGTGACCTGTGGGCGTCGATATGATCTGGACCGTTTTGAGCGTCATCTTCCAGTATAAATACAACAGATTCTTTCCAGATTGGGCTTTTAGACAGATGTTCAATAAAACGGCCTATAGCCAGGTCATTATCCGCAACTGCAGCAACCGGTGATATCTTACCTTTCTTTTGTCCGCTGGTATGGTCATTTGAAATACGAATGGTATTAAACTGCGGTACTGCGTTAATAGTAAGCAGTGAATCAAAATCGTGTTGCCATGCATCAACCCTAACCTGGTCTTTTATATCCAGATTAAAGCCAGGTGATTGCGGACAAATATGCCCTTGCAATGTTTTAATATTTGCCTTGCCATCATCACTAAATTCACCGTAACTACGATAAGTAATACCGGCCCGTTTACAATAATCCCATATAAAGCCGTCGCGTGGATAAGTTGCCGGCCGACCTCCTTCAAAGCTGGTGCTGCCACCACGACTGCCGTAGCTGGTTGGCCAGGTCTTTTCAATTACATCAGTAGCGTACGCTGCCATGCTCCAGTTATGCCCATCAGCACTTACTTCAGCATCAACATAAAAATTGTCAAGCAATACAAACTCACTGGCTAAAGCATGATGGTTAGGCGTTACATGTTTCCCAAATAAGGTTAAAGAGGTATCCCCATTGCCGCCTGGCATATCTCCTAAAACCTGGTCATAAGTGCGGTTTTCCTTAATGATATAAAAGATATGTTTAATGGGTGATTTTTCGCCCAGTTTACGTGGGATGGGATTTCCGGCCTCACCATCTGCAGTTATGGTTCTTTTGTTTGTAAATGGTGTGTTGGCATAAACCTGGTGAGTGTATTGTTTCAACTGCTCTGGTTTCGGCGCATCAATAAAAGATAGCGAGCCTTTAAATAAACCCGCGATATATTGTAACCGGTTGTTGGCCGTACTTCCTGTTTGGTATCCACTATTATCTGCTTTTGAAATGGGTTGAGGGCCTTGTGGATTGGCCATAGAACTTAGCCCCTTTCCGTTAGTTACCAATATTTTATTGCCCAATGTTTTTACATTGGTAGGATACCAGCCCACGGGGATAAAACCCTGGCTTTTACTATAACCTGGCTTTGATACATCAAAAACAGCCAGGCAATTATTATCGGCATTAGCAATGTATAGTGTTTTTTCATTAACACTCAAGGCCAGTCCATTGGTGGTTGAACCTGTAAGTTTTGTTGGATATAATGTAGTGGCAACAGTTTCAATTGCCTTATTACTAATGGTATTGATGATAGAAACCGTATTATCATTAGCGTTAGCTACAAACAGGTAGTTGCCTTTTTTATTCAAAAGCAATTCATTAGGATGGTCGCCGGTAGTTATTCTGTTTTCAATGGTTTGAGTTGTGGTATTCACCACAGTAACAGCCCGGCCACCCCAAAGCGAAACATATAGTTTTGTTTCATCAGGAGATAATACACAGCTGTAAGCTATTGCCGGTAACTGCACTTTATTAAGGATCTGTTTTGCCTGCGGATCAATTATATAAAGTGTGCTGTCTTCCTTAGTTACTGTGTATAATTTGGTGTTGTTCTTATTTACGGCGATACCTGTAGGGCATATTTTACCTTTAGGCCATGGCGTACCCAGCTTTATGGTATCCGCCTGGTTTAATTTATTATCCTTTAGGTGAAAATCCAATATCCAGTTATCATTACCCCCCGACGCGTACAGATGTTTTTCGTCGCGGCTAAAGGCTAAGCCGTACCATGATTTACCCAATACCCGTTCGTCCAGCAATTTTTCGGTTTTAGGATCTATGAGCTGCAAAGATTGTGTACTCTGGCCATTATTGGTTACTGCAAGCAATTTGCCGGATGTGCTTAGCTGCATATTTAAAGGCAGATCACCCAATGTTAAAGACCGCCCGGCCGGACTTAATTTCCAGCCATTGGGAAGTAATACCTGCCCTGTGCCTTTAACTTTCCCGGGTATCTGTGCAATTACAGATGCGCCGACGAATACGCTTAATGCTGTAACAAAGCTTATTTTTTTAATTGAACTAAACATAGTAGTTTAAGTAAGTATTAATGCAAGTTAAATGATATTTGAGCCCTTATCGTATATCCGTTTTGTGATAATGTTGACAAATCCCTCACCGCTTCAGATGGTATAACATTACTATGCGTAGCATAAATAATAGGGCCACCACAAACAGAGAAGCCAAATCTTGAACCAGAAGGAACGTAGTTAATGGAAGGTCCGACTAATAACTTGGCCCCTCCTTCTGCCTCATCTGCTTCCCAAAAACCTTCCAGATCCTCACCTACAGCTTCTACACCACCAAAAAAGTTGCCTGTAATACGGTGATGGAAACCGAAACTGGTTACCAGATCAATTCCGTCCCGTGATTTATCAAAAGCTTTTTCAAAGCGGAAGTTCCCCGCAAATCGCCATGATGCAGCATCAAACGAAGCAGTAACCCGGCTGAATATTGACTTAACATTTGTCCAGTCGCGACTACCACCTAAGCTAAGCCCTATGCGTGGGCCAAATGGCTGTTTGCCGCCAATAAAATCATGCATTAATTCTGCTTGTTGCGCGCTGGTTGTGCCGCCATCGCGTGCAAATCCAACAGCGGCATTGGCATATAATGTAAACCTGTTACCCAGGTAGCCTTTAACAGCTAATTGTTGATCAACGCCGTCATAACCAAATGGTGTTAGGGTACGTTCGCCATAACTTCCGGAATAATTTAAACTCCAATATGGAGAGTTGCCGGTTAACGTATTAACAGAAAACAGGAATGGTTGCGGAGCTGCAGTTATGAAATTCCCGGTAGGGTTTATAGAATGATCATTTTGTGCCTTGCCGGCAAGGCTTAATGTCAATAAAAGCAGAATAAGGTAAAGCTCTCTTTTCATGATGTGAAATAACCCCCTTTATATTAACCCATAATTAAGTCAAAGTAAACATAATGTTTAGCAGGCTTTTAACTATGATTTTGTTACAAATACTACCATGGAGAAAGTAATATGTTTTATTCCATAGCTTTTTTTAAATGTAATTAAAAATCCAATTGTTACTCCTACGCCCAATATTGAATACTTTATAAACCCTTATTTAATGTCATGAATACTTGTTTTATGGTTGTCATGTAAACCCAATTTAACAAAATTATGATATCTTTTGCTACTGACAAACTGCTGTCATTCCTGAACATTAATTTTAACTTTATAGATCAAAGAATCATTATGAAGGATAATTATCTGGCTGCTCAACGGGTTTATAATCAACATATTTATAACCCTCAATTTAGTAATCCTGAAGATGTTGTTAAACACATGGTAGCTATGCAGGCTCAAGATTACGCCGGAGCTAAATGGGCTGTAGCTTTACGGATGGCTAACACCAGCGAAGAGGTAATAGAACAAGCTATAACAGATGGCAAAATATTGCGTACCCATTTGCTGCGGCCCACCTGGCATTTTGTTTCGCCGCAGGATATCAGGTGGATACTGGCTCTCACTGCACCCCGCATTAACGCTATTAATGCAGCTATGAGCAAAAAATTTGAACTCACTGACCACATTTTTGCCAAAAGTAATGCAGTGTTGGAGAAAGCTTTGGCCGGAAATAAGCAACTTACACGACCAGAGTTGGTGAATGTGTTTGAGCAAGCAGGGATTGCTACCGACGAACTCAGGTTTACGATATTATTAATGAGAGCCGAGTTAGACCAGGTAATATGCAACGGCGGAAGAGTTGGCAAACAATTTACTTATGCCTTACTTGATGACCGGGCACCGCTGATGCCAGCCTTAACCCGGGAAGAGGCACTAACCAAACTGACCCTCGGTTATTTCAACAGCCGGGGACCTGCTACCCTGCACGATTTTGCAAACTGGTGTGGTTTAACGGTGACCGATGCGGGTATAGGGCTTGAGTATGTTAAGTTGCAACTGATTAGTGAGGTGATTGATGGCCGCCGGTATTGGATGCCGAATAATACGAAGGAAATGCCATCGCCAAAAACAAAAGCCTATTTATTGCCGGCATTTGATGAGTTTGCCATCGCTTATAAAAATCGTGACGCTTTGGTAAATCCAAAATATCTTAAACAGGCACGACACGTAATTTTTGATCCGGCGATAGTGGTTGACAATCAGGTGGTGGGTACCTGGAAACGAACGCTCAAAGCTAAATCTGTTGATATCAATTTAAATCTGTTTGGCCCATTAAATAAAGCACAGGAAAAAGCTGTGGAAAAAGCCATATCCAGTTACAGGAAATTCCTTTTTCCATAGGTAAAGGTATATTCCCGGGAAAATTGTCCATGTACTAACGAAATTCATCCATGTTACAGCAAAGCTCTTGTATGCAATTTTGTATTGTCAATAACGACAAACCAAAAAGACATGACAATGGCACGTTTAAAAGCAATAAATCCTGACGAAGCAACAGGCAAAACAAAAGAATTATTTAATGCTATACAAAGCAAATTAGGCGTAGTGCCTAACATGATGCGCACAATGGGTAGTTCCCCAGCATTGTTGCAAGGTTACCTTGATCTGAACAATACCTTATCCCATGGCTTATTGGGTGCAAAAACCGGCGAATTATTAGCGCTGTCAATAGCCGAAAAAAACACTTGTAATTATTGTTTATCAGCACACTCTTATATCAGCGAAAAACTGGTTCATATTGATACCAGCAGCATTATTAAAGCCCGTCATGCAAATTCAGCTGATGCAAAAATAGATGCGGTTCTCAAATTCGCTAATGTATTAATTACTAAAAATGGCCTGGTTAATGACAGTGACGTTGAAACTGTAAGAGCTGCCGGTCTGTCAGAAGGTGAAATTGGCGAAATTGTTGGCCACGTTGCATTGAATATATTAACCAACTATTTTAACAATACCGCTGATACCGTAATTGATTTCCCGGTCGCAAAACCACTACAGGATATTGAAGCTTAATGATCATATTTAGCTAACAGTAAAAGTCAACAGCAAATGCTTTGGCTTTTGCTGTATTATTTAACTTTACTAAAACTATTGTTATGAATTATCCAAAAATGGCTTTTACCAATGCCGTAAAAGATTTTCAGGAGCGTTATGGTAGCCGTGCGAGTTATGGCCGGATGGAAGAACATCGTTACACTGATGGATTAACGGAAAGCGAAGAGGAATTTATCGCCCGGCAGGATAATTTTTATATGTCGACCATAAGTGAAAATGGCTATCCTTACGTTCAGTTTCGTGGTGGGCCAAAAGGCTTTTTGAAAGTAATTGATCAGGAAACACTTGGCTTTATTGATTTTGGCGGTAACAAGCAATATATTTCAACAGGTAATTTAGCTACCAATAATAAAGTAGCGCTATTCCTTCTTGACCAGGCGGCCAGGACAAGGTTGAAAATATTTGCCGAAGCCAGTGTACTTCCAATTGAAGATAACTTATATCTATATGACAAACTTAATCTCAAAGATTATAAATTTAAAGCTGAAAGAATAATACTGTTTAAAGTAAAAGCATACGACTGGAACTGTCCGCAACATATAACGCCGAGATATACTTTGGAAGAAATTCAGGAAGAATTTGCCGCACAACATGAATATATAAATAAGTTAAGAAAAGAAACCGCTGATTTAAAGGCACAATTAGCTAATGCTACAAATAACAAATGACCGGTACTCAAAATACGTTTACATTGACAGACGAGCCAAAGGGGAACCTCGCCTTTAAGTTATTTTGGTTTGATGATAACAGCCATTTTGATCATTTACAACGCCATAACTATTTCTCGCTCATTTGGATCAAAGAAGGATCGGGAATATTGAAATCAGATTTTTCTGAATACAGCTTTGAAGCTGGCCGAATGTTGGCTTTTTCGCTTTATCAGCCGTTCATGTTATCAGCGAAAGAGCCGATAAAGGGCGTAGCCATTCAGTTTCACCCTGATTTTTTTTGTATTCTTAAACATCATAAAGAAGTATCATGCAGTGGTATCCTATTTGATAATATATACCGGCCCCCTTATGTAATGGTTGATGCTGTAAACGAATCGCTCTTAAATTTACTATTGGAACAAATGAAAGCCGAAATGCTCAATAAAGCCCTGGCACAGTATGAGATACTGATCTCCTATCTTAAAATATTCCTGATAACAGCATCCCGTTTAAAAACAGAGCAACAGGCTATTTTACACCAGCCAGATAAGGACTTCAAAGGGCCCTATATACTGCAGGATCTGAAGGATGCCATTGAAACGCATTTTAAAACCAAACACAGTGCCAGCCACTATGCCGATATGTTGAATATTTCGGCGAAGGCCCTGGCTCGTATCACTAAAACCCATTTTAATAAAACAATCAGTAACCTGATTGCCGAACGCATTATTATTGAAGCGAAACGCGAATTGTATTTAACTAATAAACCGATAAAGGAAATTGCCTACGAATTAGGCTATGATGACGAATACTATTTCAGCAGATTTTTTAAGACCAATGCCGATGTATCGCCGCAATTATACCGGGATACAGTTGGTTATGGTCGTGCGAGCGCTTAAATTAAAACTTATCCCGGTATATTTGGTTTTTACATAAAGTACCTTTAATCATGCCTGAATTACCCGATCTGCAAGCATTTAGTCACAACCTGGATAAAAAATTAGCCGGAAAAACGGTTAAACATATTGCCGTTATCAACGCTAAAAAATTAAATGTGGGCCATCAGGAGCTCAAGCAAACGCTCGAAGGTCAGAAACTGGTTAAGGTGTACCGGGAGGGCAAGGAGCTTCACCTTAAATTTTCAAAGGGTGATATCCTGGGTTTGCATTTGATGCTACATGGTAAGCTATTTTTGTTTGAAGGTAAAAACGAAAATAAATACCCCATCATTGAATTGCACTTTACTGATGGTACAGGTTTAGTGCTGACAGACTTTCAAGGGATTGCTACCCCCACCTTAAACCCTGAAGAAAAGGAAGTGCCCGATGCCTTATCAAAAGACGCCGGTGTTGACTATTTAACCACCCGTCTGCAAAAAACCAAAACCAATATCAAAACCATATTGCTCGATCAAAAGATCATTCGCGGTATAGGCAATGCTTATGCAGATGAGATCTTGTGGCATGCAGGCATATCGCCAATGTCCATCAGCAATAAGATTCCGGAGCATAAGATAAAGGAACTTGTTAAATCCATCCATACCGTACTTACTGATGCCGAAAAGGCTATCCTGAAAGCCAACCCGGATATTATCAACGGCGAAGTAAGGGACTTTATGCATATCCACAATTCAAAAAAGACTCATAGCCCCAAAGGCGAAAAGATAATTGTGAAGGAAGGTACAAGGAAAACGTATTATACCGAAGAGCAGGAGTTGTATAGTTAATTATGCCTTTGTTTGTCATCCTGAGTGCAGCGAAGGATCTATTCACGTACATGTATGGTGCATAATAGATTCTTCGCTGCGCTCAGAATGACAAAATTGTAAGAATTGAAATGTCCTATTTCAGCTTCTTTACCAGCACATTAAAATCAGCCCCAACAACGGGTATCTTTTTCCAAATAGCATCCATGTTTTTTTTATAATAAGTGCCACCATTGAGCACTCCGCATGAAAAACCGAGTTCTTTACGGGGTTGTGTTTTTAAAAATTCTACGGCAACCACTATATCGCCTTTTACCTCCACCTTGTACGGTGCCAGATCAACAGTGATCAGTTGGTTATTCATTAATGGCTCATTAGGGGCCTTTTCTCTTATGATTACCCCCTTTATTTCTTCTTTAACCAGGTTATTGCCTTCCGGTAATTTATCGCCCATGGCATATACATTTACTTTAAACGGGATAGTATCCTTGCCCAGGTTATCAACATGAAAGTTCAACTTAAGCAATTCAACTGGTTTATGACCTGCATTCATCCTGATACCTACCTGTGCACCCTGTACAACATTGAATGAGTTATTGGTGGTTCCCGATCGTAATTTATTGCCTATTGTTTTTGTTTTGTCCTGCGCCAAACTATTAAAAGCGGCAAAACAAATAAAACAGATAAACAATAATTTAAATATTTTGGATAGCGGCAGGCAATGATTGATCATAAAGCAGTTTAAAATGATGTTAATTAAAAGCAAGACGAAACCATGTGCAAATTGGTTGCATGGTTCCCTCCTTTTATTTCCTGATCATTTTATAATGCCAGATACCGGCCTCCTCAAACTCAGGACCTGTTTTTTCAAAATTAAATCGCTCATACAAGGATACGGCCTGTGTTTGCGCGTGCATGTAAACATAAGTAGCTCCGGCAGGCAGATCATCCAGAACGGTTTGAATCAGAGCCTGCCCTATTCCATGACCACGGAATTTTTTTAATACGGCAAAACGTTCCAGTTTATAACCTTTGTCTGTTTTTCGCCAGCGACAGGCACCTGCGGGTTCGCCATCAATAGTAGCCAAAAAATGGGTCGATTCATCTTCAAACTCCCATTCTAATTCAGGAGGGCAGTTTTGTTCAACTACAAAAACTTCGCGTCTTACGGCAAAAACTTTATCGAGGTCGGTTTGCTCAGTTACTTTTCTTACCTCTAAGCTTGAGTTTATGGGCATTATAATGCGGTTTGGTTTTAAGTATAGTTAGTTTCGCGTTATGATTCTCTTCTGCAGCATCAATAGAGTGGGTGCAGGTGAGATCATCTTCCTGCTCGGCAAGTATCGATAACTGTACATAAAATTTATGCAGTTGGTCAAGCTCTTGTTCGTTCATCTCCTCAATATCCACCATCCGGTTGCTGGCACCCTGATGAGAGGCCAGCAATTCATTTAATTTTAAGTGTACTGCCTTTGAATCCTTGTTTTGCGATTTTTGGATCAGGAAAACCATTAAAAAAGTAACAATGGTAGTACCTGTATTGATAATAAGCTGCCAGGTATCAGAGTAATGAAATATAGGCCCCGTGATACCCCATACAACAATAATGCTTACAGCAGTTAAAAAGGCCCCGGAACTACCTGTGGCAATGGTTGCCCAGTTGGCAAAACGTTCAAATAAATTCTTCTTTTTTTTAGCGATCTCTGCCATACAGGTAAATTATCAGGTTTGGAAAACGCTTGTAAAAACAAAACGCCATTACAACAAATGTAACAGCGCTTTGTTAGTTTTTGATGAATATTATAGTTTGCTGTTTACATCAACGCAATTAAGGTCTTCAAAAGCAGCGGCTAAACGTTTTACAAAAGTTTCTTCGCCTTTGCGTAACCATACGCGCGGGTCGTAATATTTTTTGTTTGGAGAGTCTTCACCTTCTGGGTTACCTATTTGGTGCTGCAGGTAAGCTTCTTTTGATTTGTAGTAATCTTTAATACCTTCCCAGTATGCCCATTGCATATCGGTATCGATATTCATTTTAATAGCTCCGTAAGAGATAGCTTCGCGGATCTCTTCCTGGCTTGAACCAGAACCACCGTGGAATACAAAGTTGATAGGCTTTTCGGCAGTTAAACCAAAAGTTTTTTTCACATACTCTTGTGAGTTGTGTAAAATAACCGGTTGTAATTTAACATTACCTGGTTTGTAAACGCCATGCACGTTACCAAAAGCAGCAGCTACGGTAAAACGAGGGCTCACTTTTAAGAGGTGTTCGTAAGAGTAAGCAACATCTTCTGGTTGGGTATATAAACGTGAGCTGTCAACATCGGAGTTGTCAACACCATCTTCTTCGCCACCGGTTACGCCCAACTCAATTTCAAGGGTCATACCTAATTTAGCCATACGGGCCAGGTATTTTGCAGAGATCTCAATATTTTCTTCGATAGGCTCTTCAGAAAGATCAAGCATGTGTGATGAGAAAAGTGGTTTACCGGTTTCGGCAAAGAATTTTTCGCCATGATCCAACAAGCCATCAATCCATGGTAAAAACTTCATAGCAGCGTGGTCTGTATGTAAAATTACGGCCACGCCATAATGTTCGGCCAATAAATGCACATGCTTTGCAGCTGATACAGCGCCTAAAATACAGGCCTGAAGTTTTGAATTATCTAATGATTTACCGGCGTAAAATTGTGCACCGCCATTTGATAGTTGAATAATTACCGGAGAGTTTACCTGTTTGGCGGTTTCCATAACCGCGTTAATGGTGTTGGTGCCAATAACGTTTACCGCAGGTAAAGCAAACTGATGCTTTTTAGCAACCTCAAATAGTTCCTGCACCTGATCACCGTGCAGAACACCTTTATAATTTTTTAAATCCATGAGCTTTTATTTGGGCCTCGAAGTTATCATTTAGATGTGAGATTTGAGATATTAGATTTAAGATTTTTAATTCTTTTTGGAGTTTTAGCATTTAATGGAGTCTAAAACTTATCTCATATCTCAAATCTCGTGTCTCAAATCTATATTTTTGATTTTAGTGTAAATAAGACACTTGAGTATAAAATGAATAAATTGGTCTCATATCTCCAATCTTATATCTCATATCTAAAATATTTTTTCGTTTCTTTGTAGTCAATTGAAAGAGCTCGACATAGATATGGCATGGTTTAAACGAGAGTTGAAAGGGATAATTACAACTACTGAGGAAAAGAAAGAAGCTCCCGATGGGATCTGGAATAAATGCCCTAATTGTAAGAAGCCCTTGCATTATTCTGAGCAAGTTGAAAATCAATACGTTTGCCACTACTGTGGCTACCACCTGCGTATAGGTTCAAAAGAATATTTTGCAGTATTGTTTGATAATAACGAATTTACAGAGTTATTCCCGGATTTAACTTCGGGCGACCCGCTGCATTTTGAGGATACTAAAAAATACACCGACCGTCTAACAGAAACCCAAAAGAAAACAGGGTTAAAAGACGCCATACGCGCAGGAGCAGGTAAAATTGACGGACAAGACCTAGTTATTGCTTGTATGGATTTTAACTTCATCGGTGGTTCCATGGGATCGGTAGTTGGCGAAAAAATAGCCCGCTCCATTGATTACTGTATCGCTAACAAGGTTCCGTTCCTGATGATATCAAAATCAGGTGGTGCAAGAATGATGGAAGCAGCCTTTTCATTAATGCAGATGGCTAAAACATCGGCTAAGCTGGCCTTACTGTCGCAGGCTAAAATTCCTTATATTTCTTTACTCACTGATCCAACTACAGGTGGTGTTACCGCATCATATGCTATGCTGGGCGATATCAACATTGCCGAACCTGGTGCATTGATAGGTTTTGCCGGCCCGAGGGTTATTAAAGAAACCATTAAAAAAGATCTGCCGAAAGGATTCCAAACCGCCGAGTTTGTACAGGAACACGGTTTCCTTGACTTTATTGTCGATCGCCGGGAAATGAAAGAAAAACTGGCATCATTTATCAAAATGATGGCTAACTAAAATATTGTTCAGCTAAACAACAAGAAAGGTCATTCATTTTGAATGGCCTTTCTTGTTATCGATAGCCGTTGTCAGTTACTTTCCTATAGTACCATCTAAAGCGCCACGACCTTCAACTTCTTGATCAGGAAGATCAGCAAGGCTACCATCTTCATTCAAAACATTAAGGTTCTTTTTATCAGGGCCTTGTTTTTCAAGATTGTTTTTGCTTTGAGTAGTACTGGTGTCTATATTCCGGGTACTTTCCCTTGCTTCCTTATTGTTATTTTGCTGATTTTCGCCGGGATTTTCATAATTATTCATCTTCTTATCCTCCATTATAACGTTTTCAGTATATCTAAGAGAGACCATTATATCCCTTCTGTACCTGGCTCATGACCCAGCATCCGGTCGGTAGTGCGACCCTGCGGGCGGCTCTCGAAGTCCATTTTAGCGGGCCCTTCAGATGGGAATTCTTTTTTGTTAGGCGGATTTACATCTATATTCTCGCTATATGAGGTATCGGCTCCACGGGTTGGCTGATCAACCTCCTGCTGGCGTTGATATCCCGAACCTTCATTATTTGTTTCACCCTCTTCCGGTATCTCATTGCCGTCGTCTTCCTCTGGCACTTCCTCAGGAACGTCATATTCCTCGTCCTCGTCGTTTAGGTCTTCCTGATCAAAAGTAGGCTCTAGCTCGTCGCTGTAATTGCCTTCGTCCTCTTTCAATTCGTCATTATCAAGTTCATTACTGTTAAAGTCGTCCTCATTCTGGCCGGCGAAAGAGTTGGTATTATTGTCGAAATCATTACGATTATTATCCTGGGAATCCCAGGCTTCTTCATTATTCAGTATCATAGGTTTTTCAATTTAATAGTTAATTGATAAACCAATCGGGAAGGGATATTGTTTTTTATATTATCCAAATAGGATAATTTATTTCTGTTAAAGAAATTGTCAGCATCGGAAATTTCCTGCTTCCTAAAACTTTTTAAGCCCCTAATTTTAACACTTTTCGGCTGAAAAAAGAGGCAAAAATCATTCAAAATCATTTAAAAAACATCCATTTTAACACTTTTTAACAAGTTTCAACATGGTTTTGCACAATTTTCAAAACTTTAAAAAGTATTAATTATAGATTATCAAATAACTACATGCCAAGCGGTTAGTTTTTGCCTTGTTTTTCCCTTAACTAAACAGCCCGGTTACCTTAAAAAGATAACCGGGCTGCGAGTTATATAAATGTACTAAAATTTCTGGGAGATCTTTTAATATAGTTTCAGAAAATTAAGCGTTCACCGGGCAAAGCTCACGAACTTTTGACACAACGTAATCAACTTCTTCCTTGGTGCTGTATTTGGAGAACGAGAATCTTACCGATGGTTTTGATGAACTTGCTCCAATAGCGGTAAGCACATGCGAGCCAATGTCGGTACCTGAGCTGCAAGCACTGCCGCCAGATGCCGAAATACCTGCTATATCCAGGTTAAACAACAGCATATCCCCCATTTCCATTTCCGGGAAAGCTACGTTCAATACGGTGTATAAACTTTTCTCCGGATCTGTTTCGCCATTAAAGCTAATGCCGGGGATCTGGTCTGTCAGTTTACCCATCATATAGGTTTTAAGGTCCTGTATGTGGTTGCGGTGCTGCTCCATTTCGGCATAAGCCAATTCAAGCGCCTTAGCCAGGCCTACTATCCCATAGATATTCTCGGTGCCGCCGCGCATATTACGTTCCTGAGCACCACCATAAATAAAGGGTTTTATTTTAATACGATGATTTACGTGTAAGAAACCAACTCCCTTTGGCCCATGCAGTTTATGCCCTGCACATACCAAAAAATGCGCTTTTAACTTACTCAGGTCGTGCTGGTAATGACCCATGGTTTGTACGGTATCGCAATGATAAATGGCGTTGTAAGTCTCACAAAGATCGCCGATACGGATCATATCAGACAGGGTGCCAATTTCGTTATTGGCATGCATGATTGATACAAAGCTGCGCTCATTATTTTTCAATAACGTTTCCAGGTGATCATAATCAACATTGCCCTTGCTATCTACGTCAACAAAGCTCAGCTTAATAATGCCCGATTTTTCCATCGCCTCCAGCGTATGCAGCACCGCATGGTGCTCTATATGACTGGTAATAGCGTGGGTAATGTTATGATCAACAATACCGCATCGAATGGCTGTATTATCGGCCTCCGTACCGCTTGAGGTAAAAAAGATCTCGGCAGGTGAAGTGTGCAGTAAACCGGCTATGGTTTTGCGTGCCCGCTCGATCAGTGTGCGTGCTTCGCGACCGTGGGCATGGATAGATGAAGGGTTACCATAATGGTTCTCCATCACTTTGTACATTTCTTTTAAAACCTCCGGATCAAGCGGTGTGGTGGCCGCGTTATCAAAGTATACACGCATCTCTCTTACAATTATTGATTTATTGAATTAGTGAATTAGTGATTTTTGAAAAAGTTTTTAATCCTTGTTCAAAAACCCTTACTTCAATTTCGTAATTATTGAATTAGTGATTGAAAAAGTAGAGGATTCTTCCAAAAACTACTCACCGCTCCCAACTCACCACTCACTACTTAATTTAATATTTCTTTTATATCGGCAATTATTTTGTTTGCCAGGCCGTTTGCTACCGTTTCCGAATTACCTTCAGAGTATATCCTGATGATGGGTTCGGTATTTGACCGGCGCAAATGTACCCATTCTTTGTCAAATTCTATCTTCAGGCCATCAATGGTGCTGTGCGGCTGTTTGCTATATTTCTGCTCTACCTTAGTTAAAAGGGCATCTATATCCATTTCAGGTGTCAGGGTTATTTTGTTTTTGGAAATAAAATAACCGGGATATGACATACGAAGCTGAGAAATAGATTTACCATACTTAGCCAAATGGGTTAAAAACAAAGCGATACCTACTAAAGCGTCGCGACCGTAATGCAGTTCGGGATAAATTACCCCGCCATTACCTTCGCCGCCTATAACAGCATTTACTTCTTTCATTTTGTTAACCACATTCACCTCACCTACCGCGGCAGCATGGTATTCTCCGCCTTCTTTTTCGGTCACATCGCGCAGGGCACGTGTTGATGACAGGTTGGATACGGTATTACCTTTATTGTTTTGCAATATATAATCGGCTACGGATACCAGGGTATATTCTTCGCCAAACATATTGCCATCTTCGCAAACAAAACAAAGACGATCAACATCCGGATCAACAGCTATGCCTAAATGCGCTCTTTTAGCGGTTACTTCCTTGGATAATGCTATCAGGTTTTCGGGCAATGGCTCAGGGTTATGCGGAAAATTACCATCAGGTTCGCAATATAATTCGTGAACGGTGTCTACACCCAGAGCTTTAAGCAGCGCCGGTACATAGATGCCACCAGTAGAGTTTACACAGTCGATCACTACATTAAACTGTGCTTTTTTAATAGCCGCCACATCAACCAGTGGTAATGCCAGTATCAGGTCGATATGTTTTTGCATCCAGCTGTCGTCCTGGGTAACTTTACCCAAATCGTTCACATCGGCATAATTAAAATCGCTGTTCTCGGCTATTTCCAGTACCTCTTTACCATCGGCATCACTTATAAACTCGCCTTTGGCATTTAATAGTTTAAGGGCGTTCCATTGTTTAGGGTTATGGCTTGCAGTAAGAATAATGCCTCCCGCTGCCTGCTCGCCGGTAACGGCAACTTCTACAGTAGGTGTTGTGGACAAGCCCAGATCGATCACATCGATACCCAAACCTTGCAGCGTACCGATAACCAGGTTATTGACCATAGTGCCCGACAGGCGCGCATCGCGACCGACAACAATTTTTTTGATGCCCGATTTTTTTACGGCCCATGCACCATAAGCCGATGTGAATTTAACAATATCCAATGGTGTTAAACCGTCGCCAACAGCACCGCCTATGGTGCCGCGGATCCCTGAAATAGATTTTATGAGTGTCAAAATTATTTGGTTTTGAGAGGCAAAAGTATAAATATTTAACTGATAAGCGGTGTATAAACAGGTACAATTTACAGGCTGAACTTGATTTATAAGCCACTTTTTTCACGCAAACGTTTGTGATAAACGGCTTTTTAATTGTTGTTGTAAATGCAACAAAGCTACATTATGTACTTTGATTGTAAATTATCCATTTATTTACCAGCATTAACCGTACCGCATCAATGTTGTTTTAAAGTAATTGATAACTTTGCCAACTAATCGCGGCTTCATATCAGCGCGGCTTTTATCCATTACATACAAACGGCAATGCCTGAACATCTATTACAACTCGACCGGCATTTATTCTATTTTATAAATCACGATCTGTCGAATCCGTTTTTTGACTGGATCATGCCTTTGCTGCGCAATCCTAAATTCTGGATCCCGCTTTACCTGTTTATTATTGGCTTTTGTATTTATCGTTATAAAAAAACGGGCGCTATCATCATCGTATTGCTGGCTATCACAGCCGGCTTTGCCGATTTTACCAGCGCCAGTATCATCAAGTATAATGTAAAACGCCTGCGCCCCTGCCGCGATCCTATAGTTTCGCAAACCGACATCAGTCGGGTACCCTGCGGAACGGGTTACAGCTTCCCTTCTACCCATGCTACCGATCATTTTGCAATGGCTATTTTTCTGAGCCTGGTATTTTTCAGAAAATGGCGCTGGATCTGGCTTTGGGCTATACTATGGGCTGGTATTATCAGTTTTGCCCAGGTGTATGTGGGCGTACACTTTCCGGTTGATGTTGCTTGCGGCGCCATTTATGGTGCATTGGTGGGTGGCTTATTCGCTTTACTGTTTAAAAAATTACAACCTGCTTTTTAATGGCTGTCTGGAAAATTTGTTTACTATTCTTTTGTGCCTTCTTTGGCGGCACCTCTGTATTTTTCTTTAAGGGCGATAACCATAAAACCCTTAAACTGGTGTTATCTTTCAGCGGGGCTTACCTGTTTGGTATTACGGTACTGCATTTAATACCCGATGCTTACCATGGTAATGATAATTGGGTGGGTGTTTTTATACTCGCCGGTTTCCTGTTTCAAATCATACTGGAGCAATTCTCCGATGGCATTGAGCATGGTCATATGCATAAACCTAAACATGACCTGGCTATTTTTCCGGTAGGGATCATGATCAGTCTTTGCTTGCATGCTTTTCTGGAAGGAATGCCGCTGGCTCAGGGCAACCAGGATCAGTTGGTTTATGGTATCGCGCTGCATCATATACCAGCCGCCTTTGCGCTGGCTACGGTTTTGTTAACCAATAAACAGAGCAAACAGAATACGATACTTTTTGTGGCCTTGTTTGCAGTGATGGCGCCTGCGGGTTATTTTTTCAGTACCGCCCTTAGCAATGGGGATATTGGCAATTTACAGCACTATTTTAATCGCATTATGGGTGTGGTTATCGGTATATTTTTGCATATCTCTACGACCATCTTGTTTGAATCAAGCACCGACCATCGCTTTAACCTGCGCAAAATGATCGCGGTGTTGCTGGGTGTTGCTATAGCATTGGCGGGATTTGTGGGTGAGCTTTAGGATTTATTTGCCTCTAAAATCGTCTTGATATTCAATATTAGGTGGGTTTTATTTCTTACTCACCAAAATACTCACCACTTTTTTTATACAGATTAATTGTAAATCTTATAGTACAAATGTAGCAATTATAGATTTATTTGAGACTTTAATTAATCCCGGTTTGTAGCGGATTTCAAAATGAAAATTTAAAATATAGTGAAAACTCTTAATTGTTTAATTTCAAATATTTTGATACAACATTTTCTATTTTACTGATTGCCGCATCTAAATCTGTTTTTAATTTATCATCATTGGGATCAGAAAAGATATTTTTCCTAACTGTTCCAAGATGTTCAAAATTATTAGTATTGTCAATTAGTTGAAGATATTCATTTACATACCTTTTATATTGAAATACTACAAAGTTAATTTCATCGCATATTTTTCTTGTTTCTTTTGTAAATAATGTTTCTACTTCTGGCATTATGCTATAAAAATTGTTTAGCGCTTCTTTAAAAGGAATTGATCGGTTTTCTAAAATAAAGCATTCATTTTCTTTATTATAATTTTTAGAATCAGTTTTCGGTAGAAGTTCACTCGGCACAATAAAATTTGCCCGCATAGCTGAAAAAGTATCACGAAGGCTATAAACTGTTTTTAAAAATCTATAGGAACAATCAAAATACGCTTTTGCTTGAAATTCCGTTTTCCACTTATTAATAGTGCGAATAGTAATAAATAAGGTTGCTATTGGAGTAATACTCAGAACAACGTCTTTAATATCCTCAAGGTAATTACCCATGTAATTTTTTTAGGGAATTTACAAAATGAAATGGGATATTTTCAAATAATAAATGGAGACATTCAGCCTGTGGTCGGTGTTATCACCATACCACTATTACTTATGCTTTATATTATATGCTATCAAGTTCATCTGTGAGTGGTGCGGTGATAACACCGACCACAGGCTTAATGATATTAGAAAAAATATCGAGAAAAGGATTCAAGAGGAAGACGAAATTAAGAACATACAATCGGTTGATTTAAATGAAAATCATTTCAACGAAACTCAACAGAAAGTTAATAGTAAAATATTCGCTTTTTGGGAAAGTTTAAAGAAGATTTGGGAATAAGTCTTTTTGTTTTTCAACCTGTGGCCGGTGTTATCACCGTACCTCTATTGGGTATACTTTATATAATATGCCATCAAGTTCATCTGTGAGTGGTGCGGTGATAACCGCATAAGTGTTCGGAAGATAAAAATTAATCAAATAAGGTTGTCATTCTGAGCGATAGCGAAGGATCTTCTGCTTCAGAAAAGCACTTGGTTATCGCATCTTGAAGAAGATTCTTCGCTATCGCTCAGAATGACAAAATTCATTTTGCCACAGGATAAATCATCCGCACATCAATTAATTAATACTTTCCAGCATTTTAATATACAGATCGATACCTTCCCTGATCTCGTCAACATAAACAAATTCGTCTGCAGTATGTGAACGTGCCGAATCGCCGGGACCTACTTTGATGGATGGGATATCCAGGAGCGACTGATCTGACGTGGTTGGTGAACCATAAGTGGTACGACCTAAAGCGATACCAGCCTGCACAATCGCGTGTTCTTTTGGTATAGACGATGGTTTTAAACGAATAGAACGCGGGTTAACATCGCAGCTAACGTGCTGACGGATGATTTCCAATACTTCCTCATTGCGATATGCATCAGTCACCCTTACATCAACCGTAAAGGTACAGCTGGCAGGTACTACATTATGCTGCGAACCAGCGTTGATGATAGTAACCGACATTTTTATCGGCCCAAATACTTCAGACTCTTTTGGGAAAGTAAAACTGCGGAACCACTCAATATCCGTTAAAGCTTTATAAATGGCATTATCACCCTCTTCTCGGGCGGCATGACCTGCGCGACCGTGGGCTACGCAATCCAGCACCATTAAACCGCGTTCGGCAATGGCCAGCTGCATCAAAGTGGGCTCGCCTACTATGCCGAAATCCAGTTTGCCTAATTCGGGAATAATGAGTTCCAAACCGTTTACACCCGAAATTTCTTCTTCGGCCGTGGTGGCCAGGCAAAAGTTGTACTTTAAATTTTCCTGATCATGAAAATAAAGAAACACGGCTATCAGCGATACCAGGCAACCACCGGCATCATTACTGCCCAGGCCGTAAAGCTTACCGTCTTCAATTTTAGCGTCGTATGGATCGCGGGTATAGCCAGAGTTGGGTTTTACGGTATCGTGATGTGAGTTGAGCAAAATAGTAGGCTTGCCGGCATCAAAATGCTTGTTCCAGGCCCAGATGTTATTCATTTTGCGATGCGTTTGCACACCGCGTTGCTGTAGAAACTCGTTGATCAGATCGGCAGTGCGATCCTCTTCTTTACTAAACGATTGTATGGATATCAGTTGTTGCAGTAAAGATACTGCCTGTTGAAATAGATTATTGTTATCGGCCATATATGTAGGCAATCCTATGATGGTAAGCGGGCAAAATTAATACTTTTTGGCCAGTATCAAGTAGTTAGTATCAAGTATCAAGACGCCTTTTTTTGTTAAATATGATTTTCAAAATCTTGATACTTGATACTAACTACTTGATACTAAATTATTCATCTTCCATTTTAGAGTGTTTACGCGTATCATTCATGGTGGCATATAAAATGAGCGATAGCGCGATGCATACGGTAACATACCAGTAAAACCATTGCTGGTGGTGCTCGTTTTTAAATAGCAACGCAATATACTCGGCCGAGCCGCCAAATATGGATACGGCAATGGCATAGGGAAAGCCTACTCCCAGGGCGCGTACGTTGGCCGGGAACAGCTCAGCCTTTACTACGGCATTGATGGAAGTATAACCGCTAACGATGATCAGGGCTGCTAATATTAGCGCGAAAGCCACCCAAACATCTTTGGTTTCGCTCAAAAGCGTCATGATGGGTAAGGTACAGAGCGTGCCTAATACACCAAAACCGATGAGCAAGGGCTTACGGCCGATCTTGTCAGACAGCAGGCCAAACACGGGCTGCAGTAACATAAACACGGCCAGCGTAAGGGTTGATACCATGGTAGCGCTGCTTTTGCTGAACCCCGATGTATTCACCAGGAACTTTTGCATATAGGTAGTAAACGTATAAAAAGCGAGTGTGCCCCCTGCCGTTAAACCAATTACCGTAAATACCGCTTTAGGATGTTTAGCCAAAGCTTTTAGAGTACCCTGAGCCGACTTTGACTTACTGCTTTCATTGGTAAATGAGGATGATTCCTGCAAGCTACGCCTTAGATACATGGTGATTACGGCCAGAAATGCGCCGATACCAAATGGAATGCGCCAGCCCCAGTCGTGCAGTTGTTGTTCGCTAAAAAAAACACGTTGCAGTAAAACCAACACACCTAATGCCATCAGCTGCCCCATGATCAATGTTACATATTGAAAGCTGGAATAAAATCCCCGGTGTTTTTTGCCCGCCATTTCGCTCAGGTAAGTAGCGCTGGTACCGTATTCGCCGCCCACACTTATGCCCTGTATAATGCGGGCAAGCACCAGCAACAAGGGAGCAGCTACGCCAATAGAGCGAAAACCTGGCGTTATAGTGATGATCAACGAGCCTACACTCATTAATAATACCGAAGTGGTTAGCGCTTTTTTACGGCCATACCTGTCGGCAAAAGTACCCATGAGCCAGCCGCCTATGGGCCGCATCAAAAAGCCGATGGCAAAAATGCCTGCGGTATTTAAAAGCTGTACGGTTTGATTATCAGAAGGGAAAAACGCGTCGGAAAAATATAGTGAGAAAGCGGTATACACATACCAGTCGTACCATTCTACCAGGTTACCTAATGAGCCGCCAATGATGGATTTAATGCGGCCGGTTGTGGTTTTGGGTATGGATTTGGTTAATTCAGTCATAATGCGGCATGGGTGATGTAAAGATAAATGTAAGAGATAATTTTATCCTTCCTGTCAAAAATCAGCTAAATCATACAAATCAAAATAAATCAACGGTCAAAAATTCCTACCTTGTTTGATGCTTTTTACCGAAGACTTTTTGCACTATGTATGGAAATTCAGGCTGTTTGATCGCACCGATCTGAAAACGGATGACGGCGAGGAACTGGAGATCCTTTCGGCCGGCATGGCCAATACTGATTCGGGCCCCGATTTTCATAACGCCCGTGTGCGGATAGGTGAAACGGTTTGGGCTGGAAATGTGGAGGTGCATCTTTCCTCGTCCGACTGGCAAAAGCATGGTCATACTACCGACAATGCCTATGATAACGTGATACTGCATGTAGTTTACCGCAATGATGTGCCACTTATTTTAGCCAACGGTCGTAAAGTACCCACCCTGCAACTCCAAAATCGCGTACCTGATGAATTGTACAACCGCTATCATCAAATGATCTTCGGCGAGCAACGGATCATTCCCTGCGAAAAAAGCATTGCCGGTATTGACGGGCTCATCATGAGTAACTGGCTTACCCGTGTGCTGGTAGAAAGACTGGAGAAACGATCCATAGCGGTAATGAATTCCCTGAATTTAAACCATAACGATTGGGAAGAAACTTTTTACCAGTTCCTGGCTGCCAACTTTGGTTTTAAAACCAACGCCCTGCCTTTTGAATTGCTGGCCAAATCATTACCGCAACTCACGCTGGCTAAGCATAAAAACAACCCAATGCAAATAGAGGCCCTGATATTTGGGCAGGCCGGGTTCCTGGAAGCAGAGCTTAAAGACGAGTACCCATTGAAATTAAAAAAGGAGTATGATTTTCTGCGAAAAAAGTATAATCTGCAACCTATCGAAAACCATTTATGGAAGTTCATGCGACTGCGGCCACAAAACTTTCCGACGATTAGGCTGGCACAGTTTGCGGCGCTGATCGTGCAATCGAACCACCTGTTTTCTAAGATCCTGGAGATAAAAGATATCAAAGCTTTAAGAGCTTTGTTTACCGATATTAAGGTGAATGATTACTGGGAAGATCATTATCGTTTTGACGCACAATCAAAACCGGTATCAAAAACTTTGGGTGCGGCTTCTATTGATATTTTATTGATAAACACTTTGGCTTTATTTTTGTTCAGCTACGGAAAACAGCATCAGCAGCAGTATTATATTAGCAGGAGTTTAAAGTTGTTGGAAAATTTACCGGCCGAACAAAATAATATTACCGAAGATTTTATTAACTTAGGGCTGAAAATTAACAATGCTTTTGAGTCGCAGGCGCTGCTGGAGTTAAAAAATAATTATTGTAATTATAAGAAATGCCTGCAATGTGGCGTTGGTAATAAAATATTAAAACTTGCCTGACATGATACAGAGAATCCTTACGTTTTTTGAACGATACTCCTTTGGTGTATGCACCTATCTTGGCGAAAAGTTTAACGTTTCTATCTCAAAGATCCGTTTGTTTTTTATTTACTCTTCATTCTTGGCTGTAGGTTTCCCGCTGATATTTTATTTTTTTGCCGGTATCGTACTGGATATCCGCAATTTTGTAAAGCGCCGTCATACCGGGGTTACGGATCTGTGACCGTTGATTTTTTTGATTTCGTTGATACCGCTGATTTTTTTCTGAACCCTGATCTATAGGATTAAGGGATTCTCATTATTAATGCCATGATCTTAAAATCCGAAATCGAAAATCCGAATTCCGAAATTTTACACTAGTCTTCCTGTTTTCACGGCATCCTGCAGGTTACGTACCATAAATTTAGGTTTGTAGCAGTATTGCGCCAGTTGTTTGGCCCAGGTGCTGTTATAGCCAAACATCAGCTTAATCATCCGTACCCGGGTTGAGCCTTTGGGATATCCATATTTGTACCACGTAAATTTGGATTGGTCAACCTTAAACTGATCGGCGAAATCGGCCAGGAAAAGATCTATCTCGATATCGAAAATATCCAGGTCCAGATCAATGCTGGTATCCAGGTTCAGGCTGCCCGGATCAACATGATTCAGCTTATAGCGGTTGCAATAATCAACAATAAATTCTTTTAAGGGTGGCAGTACTTCTTCCATTTTAATCGAATATAGTTTTGACAATGTGTTGTATAGGACGTCGTTTTTAAAATTAGGTTGCATCTGTGGAAACATTATTTTCAAAAAAAGGTTACCATAAATCGGCAGGAAATAAAAGCCGTATGATTATTATTGCAGTCTTGTTAATAAAAGCACATGAAACTAAAGGTTATAGCTTTTGACGCCGATGACACCCTTTGGGTAAACGAGCCCTATTTTTTAAAAACCGAGGAGAAATTTTGCAGTTTACTGGAGAACTTCTTACCCCAGCATACCATATCAAGCGAACTTTTTAAGATTGAGATAGCCAATCTGGCCTTATATGGCTATGGTATAAAGGGTTATATTCTGAGTATGATAGAGGCCGCGCTAAAAATATCCGACAAAAAGATCGGGCTTGATGCTATTGAGCTCATCATGCAGTACGGCAAGGAAATGCTTAATGAACCCATTGAACTATTGGAGGGTGTAGAAGATGTGCTGGCAACCTTAAAAAAAAATTACCGGCTCGTAGTAGCCACCAAAGGCGACCTGCTTGACCAGGAACGCAAGCTCAAAAAATCGGGATTGTCGCATTATTTTCACCATATCGAGATCATGTCTGATAAGCAGGATGATGATTATATCAAGCTCATCAAACACCTGGATATAAAGCCCGCGGAATTTATGATGGTGGGTAATTCCTTGAAATCTGATGTGATGCCGGTGCTTAATATTGGTGGTCATGCCATTCATGTACCTTTCCATACCACCTGGGCGCATGAACATGTAGAAACTAACTTAACCCACGAAAACTTTAAACAGGCTGATACACTTCGGGAAATTCTGCCGTATATATTGGCATGAAGCATAAATTAAATATTGATACCTGGGCACGCAAAGAGCATTTTAACTTTTTCAAAAACTTTGAAGAACCTTTTTATGGTGTTGTGGTCAACATCGACTGTACCCGGGCATACGCTTATGCTAAAGATAACGGCATATCATTTTTCCTGTATTATCTGCACAAATCGTTAACGGCTATTAATGAGCTGGAACCATTCAAATGCCGTATTTATGAAGATGAGGTGTATATTTATGATCGTATAAACGCCGGGCCAACTATCGGTCGTGCCAATGGTACTTTTGGTTTTGGCTACATCGATTTTCACCCTTCCCTGGATACATTTATAGCAGGCTCCAAAAAAGAGATTGAACGGGTGCAAAGTACCACTACCCTTTTCGCGCCAAAGCTCGATGATGATATTGTACATTACTCAGCCATGCCCTGGATCAATTTTACCAGCTTATCACATGCCCGCAGCTTTTCGTTTCCGGATAGCTGCCCGAAGATATCATTCGGAAAAATGACAGAAGAAAACGGCAAAAAGAGCATGCCTGTTTCTCTACACGTACATCATGCCCTGGTTGATGGCCTGCATGTGGGACAATATTATGATCTTTTCCAGGAGCTGATGAACAGCGTAACTAAACCACTGCTTTTTCCATTACAATGAGCTCTATCAACTGTTTAGGACTCCCAAAACGACCATGGTCATGAAAGGGTTGTATCTCACCTGTAAATGCATACCCCCTGCGCTCATACCAGTTAATGAGTTCTGCACGGGTGCTGATTACGGTCATGGTGATGGTGTGACAGTTAAACTGTTTGGCCAATCCCTCAGCAGCTTCCAACAGGGCCCGCCCCACTCCTTTGCCCTGTAGCACGGGTGACACGCTGAACATACCCAGGTATAGTTTTGGCCCTTTAACTTCCAGGTAAACACAGCCAGTGATCTGATCGTTATTGTCGGTATGTTTCAATATGGTGATGACCTCATTGCCGAAATATTCTTTCAGCATAGTTTCATCGATCCTAAGGCCATCTAACATATCGGCTTCCGATGTCCAGCCTTTTTTTGACTCTTCTCCGCGATAGGCGCTGTTAACTAATATGTTTAATTCCGGAACGTCGGCAAGTGTGGCTTTGGTAATAATGGGCATAAATTTAATGGGCGTGTTACTAAAATTTAAAATCTTCGCGTACGGGGTCAAATATATCAATCAGTTTACAATCGGTAATAGCCCTGCCGCCATGTATTACATTTGGAGGAATAATGGCATAGGTACCAGTATCCAGTATTTGCGATACACCATCAACTGTTAGCTCAAATTGTCCCTCGACAACAAAAGCGCATTGATGATTGATATGCTGGTGCATTGGTGATACCGCTCCGGCTTTTACCTCCAAAAAGTTGATGGTATTGCCGGGAGTATGAATGATTTTAGAGAAATAACCGGGTGTCATTTCCCTGGTCTCGATGTCTGCAAATTGGTTAAATACTTTGTTGTCCATGATAGTTAGGGCCTTTAGTAGGTCGAGAGTAAAAGTATAAAAATTACCATGAACATAGTAAGTGTGTTCGTTTTGTTTTGATCAGGTTACAGTCAGAATAGCAGGCAAAAAATGTAGCATCTAAAACTAAGCCGTATATTTAAGGGTTAATAACATATACCACATTCTACGCTTGATATGGCTTTTATTGATTACTATAAAACACTGGGTCTCACTAAAACCGCTACCGATAAGGATATTAAAAATGCCTATCGCAAGCTGGCCCGTAAATACCATCCCGATCTTAATCCGAATGACGCGGAAGCGCACAAAAAATTCCAGGAACTTAATGAGGCCAATGAAGTGCTGAGCGATCCTGAAAAACGTAAAAAATATGATAAGTATGGTGAGAACTGGCAGCATGGCGAAGCTTATGAACAACAAGCCAGGCAACAGCAAAACCGGCAAGGTGGTTATGGCGGTGGTAGTTTCGGTGGCTTTACTGATGATGAAAGCTTTGGTGGTGGCGATTTTTCTGATTTCTTTAAATCCATGTTTGGTGGTGGCGGCAGCAGGCAAACCAAATACCGCGGGAAAGATTTTAATGCGGAGTTACAATTAACGCTTCAGGATATTGCAGAAACCCATAAACGGACATTGACTGTTAATGGTAAAAACATACGTATTACCATACCTGCCGGTATCGAAAATGGGCAGACCATTAAAATAGCCGGTCATGGCGGGCCTGGTGTAAATAATGGCCCGGCCGGAGACCTTTATATCAAGTTTTTGATACTTGATGATGCCCGCTTTAAACGTGACGGACGCAATTTATACGCCACTGTAAAACTTGACCTTTACACAGCGGTACTTGGCGGCGAAATTACCGCAGAAACGTTGACTGGCAAGGTTAAAGTAAAAGTAAAGCCCGAAACTCAAAACGGTACCAAAGTAAAACTAAAAGGTAAAGGTATGCCGGTTTATAAAAAAGAAAATGAGTTTGGGGATTTGTACCTTACTTATGATATCCAGATACCGGTTAACCTTACCGAGCAGCAGAAGCAATTATTTGAAGAACTTTCAAAATCATGATATAAGTTTAAAGATAATGAAAACACGAGATTTAATATCAGTAAATGATTTTTGTTTGTATCATAACGTGGAGTACACCTTTATAGAATCGTTATATGAGGCTGATTTAGTAAAAGTTACCCTAATTAATGAAACCACTTATATACCTGGAGAAGAACTTCGGAAGCTGGAGAAACTGATCAATCTTTATCAACTGGATATTAATGTGGCGGGTATAGAAGCCATTAGTCATTTATTGCACCGTATGGAAAAAATGCAGGATGATATGCAAAGCCTGAGAAATAAATTAAGATTGTATGAGGGTGAATAAACGGAAACAAACCTCTATTGTAAAGGCGTAAAGATATATTGTTCATTATAATCTATCTCAAAGTGTTCAAGGAATAATTTGAATTCTTCCAGGAAAGATTTCTTTCGATGATGCTCTTCTTGGTTTTCTATATATTTTGCAACATCTTTTATGTGTGAGCGTGAATATGAGAAGGCGCCGTAACCTTCCTGCCATCGAAAAGTTGACGGATTAAAATTTTCTTTATTTATCCATTCGGATGAATCGCCTTGACGAAAATGCTCCGATAGGAGCAAAATGTCGGTAGAACAACGATTATTAATATGGGAATTCGTGCCGTAGGTACGAAACTAAAGTACACAAGCTTACTCCATATATTTCAGCATCATTCGTTCGCTTACGATATTTGCGTCTTCAATTACAGAATCCGGATAGCCCATGGACTCTAATATGGCAATACCATTGCGGCTTTTAAGCAGACCTTCTTTCAGCTTGTAATCAAACACCAGGACGGCTCCTGATTTGGAATCTTCAAAAGAATAGATGGCAAAATCCTCATCGAGTAATTCGGCCAATTCAAGATCGTGGGTTGATACAAAGACAAAGTTTTGGTTGGCCGTGATATAAGATAATACCGATTTTGCAGCAGCAATACGCTCGATGGTATTAGTGCCCCTGAATATTTCATCAATAATAACCAAACTTTTTACCTGTTCCACCTCGTTGCTTCGGCTCATAATAGTTAGTATGGACTGCGCCTGCGCCTGGAAATAGCTTTTTTGCTCCTCAATACTATCGCTGGTTTTAATACTGGTTTGTATCTTTAAAAAAGGTGCTTTATATTCCCTGGTGCAGCTGGTAAACAGGGTTTGAGCCAGCAGCGTGTTAACGGCGATGGCTTTAATAAAAGTTGTTTTGCCCGACATGTTTGAACCGGTTATCAAGGCACCTTTATCTGCACGGGTATATAATGAATTGGTAACGCATTTATCAATCAGTGGATGATAAAGGTCGGTAATATTCATTTGGGCGTCGGTAGCGATAAACTGGGGCTTACTATAATAAGGTAAACCCTCCCTTACTGATTGGATGGCTACCAGCATATCAATTTCAGCTATATATTGATAAACCAGTTCAATATCTTCCCTGTATTTTTCAATGTGTTTTATAGAGCTGGCATAAATTCGGGGCTCTAATAAAAATAATGTTTTAATGAGTTGAAAAACAGCATAACTCAAATCCCCAGCCCCATTGATCAGTTTACTTTCTAAATTGATGATGCTTAAGGAACGTTTTAGTCCTAACAGATTTTTTAAACTATTTTTAACGGCCTCATTATCCTCCAGGCCCGAATGTTTTACCAGCCATACCGCTACGTTGTGCATAATAAGCAATTGGGGTAGCGAGTTGGTATAGGCGCTTATTTTTTTCTTGTTAGCGTAATGTAAAACCACATTATAACCTACAAAAAACAATAACAATAAAATACTAATGGGATTTGGGTAAACAACCAGCGATACAACGAGTGCCACGATTACCAAAGGCACAAACCTGATATAAAAGTTCATGATCGGCACAAACATCGATTCATGTGTTTTTAAAAACAGATCGGCAATATAATAGGCGTAGGTATTGTTGAGTTTTGATAATTGCAGCTCAATCAATTCCCTGTTAGGCCTATCCTTGTTAATGGCTTCAACCTTAGCATCAAGCTCCAGTAGCTTTTCACGATTTGTTTCCGGAAAATGCAGCTTTTTATACAAGTATTGTTTGCCGGGTTTTGAACTCGTTCTGTCTATATAATTAAAAACACTTTTCAGATCAATGTCTTCAGCGGTAACATCTGGTAACCTGTCCCAGCCCTTATCGGCATTTAAGTAGGTTTTAATCAAATCGAAATTACGCCTGGTATTTACAGGTTTACCCCATTTGCTTTTTATTTTATCAAGCTTTTTTTCTTCGGCACGTAATTTACCATAGTAAGAGCTTATCAATGAAAACCCCAAAACAATAGCCAAAAATAGCAGCGTAAATAAAAAGTAATACATGCCTTAAAAATAAATAAAATAAAATAAACCCCAAGTGATATTTATAGTCTATAAATATAAAATAACTACAGTGTTAACTTAATTTTTGATTTATGAAAGTTATCAAATTTTCGGTCATAGTTTTTGCATTGCTATTTTCGGTTCAGCTTGTAAAAGCTCAAAGTATATCTATAGGTGCTTCATTTGGTCATTATCCACGTTCGCGAGTGGTTGTTGCCGCTAATTATCCGGCGTATGGTTATTATGACCGCCCCGTATATTACGGTTATGCACGCAGGGTTTACTATGACCGCCCATATTATTATCCGGGCCGTTACTATGCCCGCCCTGTTTATTACAGGGTGCATCGTCATTACAGGTGCTGGTAAAATACAAAGAGCCCGAATTATTAATTCGGGCTCTTTGTATTTTATATACTACCTGTTGCCGCTCAAAAAGCGTTGCAATGCTTGCTGGGTAAAGTCAGAGAGTACCAGTTGGCCACTAATGGCTGCACGCTGGGTTAATAATTCATCCCAATCATCTGTACCCTCCCATAATATCTGTTTTAGCCCAATGAGCGCGTCAGGGTGATAGGATGCTAATTTTTCGGTAAGCTCAACTATTGCAGAATCAAGCGAAGCGATATCTTCATATACTTCATTATACAGGCCATGATCCTGGGCCCATTGAGCAGTTTGAAAATCGGATGCCCGGATAGTTAACTGCGAAAAAGCGGGCAAGCCAACTTTGCGGGTCACGGCTGGCGATATAACAAAGGGCCCGATGCCAATGGCCAGTTCACTTAATTTAATAGATGCAAAGCCCGAAGCCAGGCAATAATCGGCGGCGGCAGCAAGGCCTACTCCACCTCCAACCGCTTTTCCCTGAACACGGGCAACAATTATCTTAGACGATTTACGGCAGGCATTGATAACTTTGGCAAAGCCCGAAAAGAACAAGGCTCCGGTTTCTTTATCTCTTATTTGCAGCAGCTCATCAAAACTGGCACCAGCACAAAAAGTACGGTCGCCGCCGCTTTTTAAAATGATCACCCGTACCTCCGGATCATTCCCCGCTTTTATTATATATTCGGTAAGATCATTTAAAAGACCAGTTGGCAATGAATTTTGTGCAGGATGATAAAAACTAATAGTCGCAATACCATTCGGGCTTTTTGTAAAAGACACATTCCCATTATCAGTAGTGGGCATAATTTCAAGGTTTATTTAAAGAAAATGCGATGATTAAATCATCGCCTGTCAGCCCAATATCAGAAGTATTTGGCTTACCTGCAATTTTCGTTTAAAATAGTTTGTCAAACAATCAGAGGTAGTTCAAAGTAGAAGGTGGCCCCTTTACCTAATTCACTCTCTACCCCTATTTTGCCATGGTGGTTGTTAATGATCTCGTCACTGATATAAAGTCCCATACCCAAACCACCGGTGATATGCCGTTTATCTTCAACCCTGTAAAAACGCTCAAATATACGGCCTATCTGCTCTGCTGATAAACCTATACCAAAATCGGTTACCGATACGCGTACCAAATTATCCTTAACAATGGTTTTTAGAATGATCCTCTTATCAGCCAATGAATATTTTACGGCATTATTTATGAAATTCATCAAAACCTGCTCCAATCGCTCGGCATTACCCATTACGCGGATGCCAGGCTGTAGCTGACTATCAAATTCATACAAAGGATAAATGTGTTTTGAATTCTCGGTAACCTGTACCATCAGGTCAGATAAACTGATCTTATCCAGGGCATATTCAAGTCTTCCGGCCTGTATTTTACTTACATCAAGCAGATCATTAATGAGGCGTTGCAATTTGTTAATAGCCACGCTTGCTTTTTCGATGTACTGCTTTACTACAGGCGGTATCTCTTCCCTTTTATACGAAGTAATGAGTTGCAGATAACCTTTTAAACTGGTTAGCGGCGTGCGGAGTTCATGGCTGGCAATGCCAATAAATTCGTCCTTTCTATCCATCTCTCTTTTCTGGTCTTCAATATCGGTAGCCGTACCTACCCAAAAAATGATGGCGCCCTTATCATCCCTCAAAGGAACCGCCCGGTTCAAGTGCCAGCGATAGGTATTATCCCAGCGTTTGTAACGGTTCTCCACCTCAAATATATGACCGGTTTTTAACGCTTCAATATACTTATCCAGGGTATTTGGCAGATCATCGGGGTGAACCACATGCTGCCAACCCCAGCCAACAGTTTCACCGTAACGGGTCCCGGTGTAGTTGTACCATTGCTGGTTATAAAAATCCACCTCGCCGGCAGGCAGGTTTGTCCAGGTCATTTGAGGGATATTGTTTGCCAGCAGTTTAAAATGCTCACGGCTTATCAGCAGATCATTAGTGCGCGCCTTAACGGTATCTTCCAACTCATTATTGAGTTTTTCGGCAGCATTTTGGGCCGCCAACAGCTGTTCGTTTTTTATTTTTAGTTCCCATTCCGTTTCTTTTTGACTGGTAAGATCGGTCAGGATCAAACTTAAGGCAATGCCTTCATCCAGATCAAGTGTAGTACAGGAAAGCAAACAAGGTGTTAACTTTCCTTGTTTATCGGCCAATAATATTTCACCCTTACAATCTTCCACCCAACCTTTTTGCATCAGATCGTTAAATTTTTCGACTGATATCTCCGGAATAAAAGAGGTAAAATTTAGCCCAATTACCTTTTCAAGAGGTAGGTTCATCATGGCTGCAAACCGTGAATTACTGTAAAGGATAGTGCCTTCGCGGTTGAGCGTGACCGCTCCTTCGTTCATCTTTTCAATAAAAACACGGTAAGTTTGATCGGCTGTTTTTAGAGTGTATAACTGATGCCCATCGACTCCGTTTACAATAAGCGCGTCAATCTGGCCGGTACGAATAGCGTCAATGGTATCATTAGCTTCCTCCAGCTGTATCCGAAGTTCTTCATTCTGCTGCAGTAACTCTTCATATGTATATTTAACCGGTTCCATTAATTTTCTGTTTGTAAACCAAGACCTTTTAATACTTTAACCGTGTTTGACATATCTCCAATAAGCCGCCGCTCCACACCTGGTGTTTTTTTGATGAGCATAGGTAAAGCGATGATCTGCTCCCGCTCAACAATTAATGGCTGCTGATAAACATCTATTATCTCCAGGTTATAATTACCTTTTAAATGGGTTTCGCAAATATCCTTGAGATTGGTAATAGCCCGCGATGAATTGGGCGATGCCCCTGTTATAAACAGGCGTAAATGGTACACCTGTTGTTCCTGCTCATTTAAATAATTATCTTCAGATAAAGATGACTGATCCTTTTTGGCCATTTTTTATGGTTTAACGTGGGCGTATATCTAAGCCTACCAATACTTTTTCTTCATTTGACAGATCTCCGATTATTTTACGGATAGGCTCCGGAACCTTGCGCACCAACGTAGGGATGGCAAATATCTGGTCGCCTTCGGCCAATTGTGGTTTTACTAAAAGGTCAATTACTTCAATAGTGTACTGCCCCTTTAAATGTTCTTCGCAATATTTTTTAAGATTAGATAACGCGGTGGCGGATTTTGCTGTTTTGCCAGCAACATATAATCTTAACTCATAATTTATTTCTTCTGTTTCCATTATTTCTTCTTTGTAGGACTTTCCTCTTTTATCCCCCTTCTCATTTTCGTTATCTCATCCCGGTTTTTATCTATTATTTGTTGTTTTAGCTCGTCTTCGTAATATATTCTGTTCAGTTCCTCCTCTACAGATTCAAACTCAGCCTGTAAATTGGAGATCTTAGCTTCCAGTACTTTACGTTTACGGTTAATCTCTTTGTCTTTTCGTAATACGGCAAAATCGCGTAGCGCTACTCCGGTTCTTTCTTTAAGCTGTTGCGCTTCCCGGGCCGATCCTGTTAAAACGCCTTCGGGGCCCAGATAAACATCCACTAAATCCAGCCCTTTATCGGTTATAATAAATTCACGTACCTGGTTTGAATGCTTCATCCCGCGCGATTTCATGATGTATAAACCACGGTTACGCTCGCCGTTGTGTTCAATATCGCGTACCAGCATCCAGGTATCAACCAATGATGATACGCCCTCGTCGGTTTGTTCATTTACCACGGTATTGAGCGATAATGCGGTGAACATCACCGTGATCTGCTCGTTCTGTAAAAAGTCTATCAATCGTACCAGCATCGATTTTACTTCACTTACAGAGCCTACGGTAATTAGGTTGGTTATTGGATCTAATATTACCGTAGCTGGTTTAAATTGCTTAATTAGCTTATAAATAGCTACCAGGTGCATTTCCAGCCCATACAAGGTGGGGCGCGAAGCGTGAAATCGTAATAGCCCGCTATTAACGTAAGGCTGCAGATCGATATTAATCGATTTCATGTTGCGGATGATCTGGTTAGGCGATTCTTCAAAGGCAAAATAGAGACATTTCTTTTTCTGTTTGCAAGTTTCGGCCGCAAAATAAGCCCCGATACTGGTTTTGCCGGTTCCGGCAGTTCCCGAAACTAATATACTGCTTCCATGAAAAAAACCCTGCCCGCCAAGCATATAATCCAACGCAGGGATGCCAGAGGATACTCTTTTGGAAGAAACCGCTTTTTCTAGCACTAATGAAGTTACAGGCAATACAGAAATGCCATCCTCGTCAATTAAAAACGGGTACTCGTTGGTGCCATGCTGTGAACCCCTGTATTTTACAACACGGAGGCGGCGGGTTGAGATCTGGTTGATAACCCGGTGGTCAAGCAGGATCACACAATCTGATACATACTCCTCTAATCCTTGTCGTGTTAAAGCGCCACCATCTCCTTTTTCGCCGGTTATAATGGCTGTTACGCCTTTATTTTTAAGAAATGCGAAAAGCCTGCGCAATTCTGCCCGTAAAATAGTTTGATTGCTTAAACCCGAAAACAGGTTTTCGATGGTATCGAGCACTACTCTTTTGGCTCCAATGCTATCAATGGCATGACCTAATCTGATAAACAATCCTTCCAGATCGTATTCACCGGTCTCTTCTATCTCACTCCGGTCAATGTGTACATGATCTAATTTTACTTTTTTCTTATCCTGTAATTCATAAAGATCAAAACCAAGCGAAGCTACGTTCAGCGCTAATTCGTCGGTTTTTTCTTCAAAAGCCATAAAAACACCCGGTTCATTAAACATGAGCGCCCCACGAACTATAAACTCAAGTGACATGAGGGTTTTACCGCAACCGGCTTCCCCGCAAATAAGTGTGGGCCGGCCCTGAGGTAATCCGCCACCGGTTATTTCATCAAGTCCGTTGATGCCTGTAGGTGTTTTAGGCAGCGATTTTATATCGGTTTGTTGTTGTTTTTTATGAGATTTAGTCATTGTAACAAGTGTTTTTTTCAATCCCCTGATCATGTCAATCCGGGGACTGAAGGTTATTTTCATGCTAAATGGTTAATAAATGCTTATCGGGCTTAAATTGTTTTAAACCCCGGTAATTTATAATAGCATCTTTAACAGAAATTGATAACATTGGTTTTGTGGGGTATTGGAAAAGTACATTCCAAACTTCAATAATAAATAGAATTATGCTACTAAAGGCTTAGGGTTGATTTATTTTAATTAAAAAACATTAACTCATTTGTTATGTTTATTAGTTATAAAAATATAATCATGGGAGCTTTACAACATATACAACACCAGATATCGGCACTTAACGATCTGATTAAAATAAATAACGACCGTATAGCAGGTTATACAAAAGCTAATGAAAACACCAAAGAAACGGGCTTGAATTTGCTTTTTAAGGAATATATTGATCAAAGCAAAAGCAATGTTTCGGAACTAAAAGAGTACATCCACGTGTTGGGTGGTGACCCTACCGATGGTACTACCTTGTCTGGAAAATTGAATAATACCTGGATAGATGTTAAAGCTGCTTTCGGAAGTAAAGACCGACAAAGCATTTTGGCTGATTGTGAACGCGCTGAGGATGTTGCCAAAAAAGCCTACAGGGCAGCACTGGACGATAAAGAGTTGATATGGGAAGATCAGCAGGTTGTATTTATTCTTAAAAAGCAGCTGGAAAGTTTAAGGGTTGCCCATGATACCATTAAAGCCTTACGCGATGCAGAGGTCAGTGCATAATATTTTGCACTGATACAATTAAGAGAACTAATCCGATGGATTATTGACTAATAACCGGTTTTTCCGAAATAATGCTGTCTACAACAAATACGCTTACGCCGCGCCATGGTAAGGCATGCAGATATTCTTTATAGTGTAATTCCAGATAGGAACCGGCGCTGCTGCTTAATTTTTGGGCAACTTTTTCGTCGGTAACAGAAAACATAAATTCATTTGAGGAGATATTACCGCCTCCCTGTGGTGTTTTTATACCGCTTTGTATTAGCCGGCCTTCGTAGGTTTTAAACAGGTATCCTTTTTTTACAAAGTAGTTCATGGTGCCAGCCTTTGCGCCTTCGCCAAAAACAAAGAAATAACGCTGGTAAGAAAACCCGGCGATCAATACTAATATTACGATTAAAATAATTGCTTTGGTGCGGCCTTTCATATAGATATATTTTTATCTAAACTACAAAATAAAACTAAGAGTCAGGAATCAAGAGTTAAGAATCAGGAAAAACAACATAGTAGGATAATACTATTGTTAAATATAAGAAAAGCAGTTTCTTGTCTTGACTCCTGACTCTTATCTCTTGATTCTCATCAATTATTACCCACGGGAGTAAGTTTTACATTTTTGTAAGACGACAGCATGAAATTGATCAGGTCGATAATATTTAACGGGGGCTCGTTGGTGTTGATGCTCAGTTTCTTTTTATTGTCAACAAAATCAATAGCAAAATAATAATTTGGCGCATCAACCACCTGGTTGCCTTGCTGCCAATCGTTCATTTTTTTTAGTTCGCTATGCTTTAACCAATAGTTTAGTGTATCCAGCTGATTTTGACTTAATTTTCCGGTATAATCGCCTTTGAATGGTGCAGCGTGTTCGCCTGCTTTTAGATGATAATCACCATTGGGCCATATCTCGATACCCAGCTGTGGGCAGTCACCAAAGCAGGTGGATGATAAAAAATAGAGCTTGGAGAATTTGATGTTTTTATCGTAGCTGTTTTTGAAGTTCAGGAACTCATAAGTAATAGTACCTGCCAATTTGATCGCATTAGGTTCAACGGCTTTTAAATATATACGATTGTAATCGGCATGTCTTATCAGAAATTTAAAATCGTCCCGGTGCTGTTGCTTAAAATTATCGGCACTGCTCCTAAAGATATCAGATAAGATCAGCGTATCATTCACAATGGCATAATGGTCTTTAATACCAGCGTTTCCCACAAAATTATAATATACTTTTTTGTCGGCGAAGTATAGATGCCCCAAGTCCTTTGTTATCCAGCGTTCAGCATCAATCTGTACTTTTTGGGCGAATGATGAGGCTGAGGTCAGCAAAAATAACAGCAGGTAGAGTGCACGTTTTACCATTGGGGCATATTTTAGGGGTAGATAAAATTTGGCTAACGTTTTAAAAACTTACAAACTCATATAATATTTTGTTAATGATCCGAAATCATCAAACTTCAAGGCATAATCGTTTGTTTTGCCAAAACCATAGGTCACAAATATAAACGGTATCCCTGCCATACGTGTCTGCTCAGCGTCACCATTGGTATCACCAATGTAAACCGGATGCTTTAGCTGGTGCTTGTCAATCAGCAGTTGCATGTTATGATGTTTTGGCATATTGTTTTGTCCATAAGCTATGGAGTCGATAATATCATCTTCAATTTTAGCCCAACTAATAAATAAAGGGATGATGCCTATGGCACAATTACTGAGTATAAAGAGTTTGTATTTAGTTGCCAATTGTTTGATGCCCTCAGTTACCCCATCGTACATGACGCCGCCGCTGGTGGGGAGTATCTGCCGGCGTGTTTCATTTACATCCATATAAATACCCTGTGCCCTGTCGTCATCAAAATCGGGCATGAGTACTTTGGTTAGCATTTTACCCTCCATGCCCATCAGCTGCATCAGATCATTACGACCGATGACACGTTGTATACTCATTTTTTCGAATACGAGATTCCAGGAATTGGCGTAGGTATCAACGGCATCCCAAAGGGTTCCGTCCATGTCGAATATCAGACTATCGGGCTTTTGCATGTGAGCGATCTTGTTTTTTGCTAAGATGTAAAATTTACACCAAGCATAAAACAGAAGTTCATGTTTTCTTCATTATTAATCTTCACCTTAGCAGTGTGATAAGGTTAATGTGGGCCAGCTTAGCAGGAGGTTGGTTCCATAGGGCCTCTACCGTAAAAGGTAGGGGCTTTTTTTATACCCCAATTTTAGCACTTTGAATTTATAGTAATTATCTGATAATAAGATAATTAAATTGTAGCTAATGTCTCATGATTTCAAAATCGAACATCCTAAACCCCAAATCAGATGCTGATACTATCGCCTATTTGGTATACTTCATGAAACTTTATGCCCAGTTTGTCAAAATGTTTCACGTAAGCACCATATCTTTTCTGAATGAAGAACGTTTTGGCATAGCCATCATGAACGGGTAATATCTGGCGGGGATGCAGCTTGTCGGCAAAGGCGGATATCATTACTTCGCTGGCAAAGGGGGCCATGGTTATCATAATCAATAACTCTATTCCTTTGAATTTCAATAATTTATCTTCCATGGAGTCGACCGGGTGCAGCACCCTATCGTTGATCACGAAGCCCGTCATTTGAGGTAAAGGGTTATCCATGATCAGTGCGTGCTGTACCGGAAAAGCCTCTAATTTGAACGGGCCGAAATGCTGGATGCCATCTTCCAGAAGCGAATATTGTATTCCAGCGTTATCTAACTGCTCACCAACCTGCCTATTGGTTACCACCTGCGCGCCGCTGACAGCAATAATTTTTTGTAATATATCTATTACAAAGTGATCGGGATGAATATGGCTGATCACTACAATATCAACATCGGCAAACATTTCCGGGTTTACCAGCCCTTCGATAAAAGAAATATCACCGGGATCAAATAAAATCTTATAACCATCAAGCTCAAAAACGAGACACGAGTGCAGGTATTTTGATATTTTCATATAACTGTTTTTAGTATCAAGTAGTTAGTATTAAGTATCAAGATTTTTAAATATCTCGTGAATCAAATGTAGCTGTCGTGATACTTGATACTAACTACTTGATACTAATCTCACAACAATTCATTTGCCAAATTGGCCAGTTCGCTCCGCTCTCCTTTTTGCAGGGTGATGTGTGCATATAACGGGTGTCCCTTGGCTTTGTCTATCAGGTAGGATAAACCGTTGCTTTCTGCATCAAGATATGGTGTATCTATCTGGTAAATATCTCCGGTAAAAACAAATTTGCTGTTTTCGCCGGCACGCGATATAATGGTTTTTACCTCATGCGGAGTCAAATTCTGGGCCTCGTCTACAATAAAAAATATCTTGCTCAGCGTACGACCTCGGATAAAGGCAAGCGGGGCTATCGATATTTTATCATTAGTTACCAATTCATCAATTTTGGCCTGCATTTTTTCATCGTCCATAAACTGGTCTTTAATAAACTTCAGGTTATCCCATATCGGTGCCATATATGGATCAATTTTAGATTTGATATCACCAGGTAAAAAACCGATATCCTTATTACTTAAAGGTACAATAGGGCGCGTAACAAAAATTTGACGATAATATTTTCTCTGCTCCAACGCGCTGGCCAGGGCCAGCAAGGTTTTACCTGTGCCAGCGTTGCCCTGTATGGTTACCAATTTAATATCGGGATGTAATAAGGCATGAATAGCAAAAGCCTGCTCAATATTTTTGGGTAATATGTTAAATACCGGTTGTTCAATAACTTTTTCGAGCTGGCGGGTTTGGGTATTATAAAAACCAGGCACATCGCTGTTTTTACCTTTTAATATGTAGAAGTGATTATTGGTGTATGATGTGATATGCAAGCTTTCAGCGGGAAGGTTTTCGTGCTTGTTGAGCTGGTTGATCAGCTTTTCGGTTACCTTATTTACATCCGTTTGGCCGGTATATAATTCATCCAGATTTTTGATCTTGCCGGTTTCATAATCCTCCGCATGCAGGTTAAGTGCTTTGGCTTTAAGTCGCAGGCATATATCTTTTGATACCAGCACCACTTTTTTTTCAGGGTTCTCTTCCTGTAAACCTAAGGCCGCGTTCAGGATGCGGTGATCTGTTTTGTCGGAGCCAAATACTTCCTCAGCATCAACCGCGGTGGTTTTAACGTCCATCGCTACTTTGAAGCTGCCTTTACTTTTGCCGTTTAATGGGATCCATTCATTTACCAGGCTATTGCGCGACAGATCATCCATAAGGCGGATAAAACTGCGGGCTTCAAAATTGCGGGTGTCGTTACCATTTTTTTTATTGTCCAGTTCTTCCAGCACCTGTATGGGTATGGCCACGTCATGTTCCTGGAAATTCTGAAATGCGTTGTGATCGTAAAGGATCACTGAGGTATCTAAAACAAATATTTTATTACTTCCAATAGTCCCGTTCTTACCATCTTTATTCATATCCGACTAATTTAAGGAATCTGTTTTTAGTTTCAAGCACAAAGATGATCTTGGATTTTAAAATTCGGATGTTCGATTTCGGATTTATTTTGATTTAGAATTTAATGTTAAGATTTAGAGCTTAATATTTCGGATTTAGATTTTAGAACTTAGGATTTAGATTTTATCTCCCTGTCGGTTTTGTTCTATTTTATTTTTTGATATCGTAGCAATTTTATCAAAAAAATAAAACGCCATGACATCATCAATTTTTAACAATAGCAAAATACGGCGATGGCTTATTCCTCTTATAACCATTGCAATCCTGGTTTATCATTATGCAGCTTACGCTCAAAACCCGCCTTTGACCGGTAAGGCCCTGTTCGAAAAGAAATGCGCTACCTGCCACGGGAACGATGGCACGAGAGGCCGCTGGGGCGCCAAGAATTTACAAATCAGTAAATTAGATAATAATGAACTGTTCAACACCATTAATAATGGTCGTGGCATTATGCCCAATTGGGGCAAAAAACTATCAATCAGCCAGATAAGCTCAGTAATTGAATACATTAAAACATTAAGAAAGTAAACCATGATCAAGATGAATATGACAACTCTTATTTTAATAATCACCGCTACGGCCACCGCCTTAATTGCTGGCTTGTTTTATGGCTATACCTGCTCTGTAAATTTAGGATTGGGTAAACTGACCGACAGCGAATACATTGCCGCCATGAACTCTATCAATGTGCAAATATTAAACCCGCTGTTTTTTGCCAGTTTTATGGGGACGCTATTGTTGCTACCACTAAGCGCATACTTAAATTATACTCCGGGGATGAATAATACGCGCTTTATACTGCTGGTCAGCGCAGCTCTGGTTTACGTTATTGGTGTATTTGGCGTAACCATGTTTGGAAATGTTCCTTTAAATGATGCTTTAGCCCGGCTCAATGCAGAAACCGCATCAGCTAAGGACCTCTCGGCATACCGGACCATGTTTGAGGAACCCTGGAATTTTCTGCACAACATCAGGACCCTGGCCAATGTAATAAGTCTGATATTAGTTATTGTGAGCTGCTGTTGCGAAAGTAAGTAAGCTGGATGGATCCCAAAATACGAAAACGGGAGTCTTTTCTTTCGAATTGAGCTCCCGTTTCCCAACCACTGTTCTGCCGTAGCATCCCAGTAGCATCAAGTTTTGTGTATCATCACCGACATGATCTCGTCCGTCGTTCTCTCGAACTGTCGACTCCTTCAATGTCATTGGTTCAGTTGCGGTTCTCCGTGAAGTTCCTGCATTTCCCCAATACCTCTTTTAATCACAATCTTTTTTCAAAGACTTTCGTTTTATCATTTTTTCATGTGACTCAGGCACTTCCTTGATCTTTAGTTCCCCCGAAGGTTCACCCGATTCAATTTCTGTAATCCTGAAAGGCTGTCAATGTACGTCGTTCTTGATGATTTCAATATCGGGACATATTGGTAATTCTGCAAGATTTTTATTTATTTTTTATTAACACTTTATTAACATTTGAAATTAACTTATAAACATTTTCTAAATACTGATTTACAGACAATTATTTATCTATCGTTGAAAAACAGCAATGGTTACAAACAATGTAATTATTCACACCAAATGAAAAAATGAGCAATTATCAAACTTCTAAAAATGCGTAAAATGAATAAATGACTGGATTTATTTGATAAAAGATCACTCATAATATTCGATTAATCTCACAAAAAAGGCCGCTCCAAACAGAGCGACCTCTCTAAAAAACCAAACTAACTACTCTATGAAAACAATCTTTAATTATTTGATAGCTATTTCTCTTGATTGAAATTTAGCTTCTTCTTTTTTGGTTATAGTAAGCTTCAATACGCCATCAGTGTAATCGGCTTCAATTTTTGAATGATCAGCGCTTTCTGGTAAAGTGAATGACCGGCTGAAAGAGTTGTAGCTGTATTCGCGTTTGCTGAATTTTTTACCTTCTTCTACGCTTTCGCTTTTCTTTTCGGACGAAACGGTTAATACATTCTTATCCAAATTGATCTTAAAATCTTCTTTCTTTAAACCAGGTGCAGCCAATTCAATCTGAAATTCGTTTTCAGTTTCGGCAATGTTTACTGCAGGTACACGGGCAACTAATTTATTACCGATGTATGAGTCGTTCAATAAAGAATCTAATACATCATTGAAAAATGGGTTTACCGCGTTATTTTTTAATCCGTTGTTGAATTTTACAAGTGTCATTTTTAATATCTCCTTTAAGTTTTTGTTTTTGTTAACTTCGTAAGCTATTAATCAAGTGTTGTACCAAGCGATAAAATCAATAAATAAGCGACATTTTGTCACTTTAAATTGATTTTGTACAGACAAAATGACCTAAATGAGCGAAAAACTAACAGATTACAAGTACAAAACGGCCATCCCCATCCGTTTTTCAGATATAGATGCCTTCGGACATGTAAACAATGCCGTGTACCTGACCTATTTTGAAATAGCCAGAAGCAATTACTGGAAAGAGATCATCAACTGGGATTGGAACCATGCTGGTATTATTCTGGGCCGGTCAGAGATCAATTATCTAAAACCCATTACCATTAATGACCAGATAGCTTGTTACGTACGCACCGTACGCATTGGCAACAGCAGCTTTGATGTAATGCATGTGCTGGTTAAGATAACCGAACAAGGTGAAGAAATTGTAACCACGGGCAAAACGATTTGCATTAGCTATGATTACAGCGCCAATAAATCGGTAGCTATACCAGCCAATGAGCGCCGCAATATGATCGAGTATGATGAGCCAAGGTTGATTTTGAATACGAATTGATAAATGTGCAGATTTTAAATGTGCGGATGTGCAGATGAAGAAAAATTCAGATATTTAGCAATATTTTCATTTGCACATCCGCACATCTGTAATCTGCACATCCGTTAAAATATTTTCCCCGGGTTTAAGATCCCATTAGGGTCAAATACTTTTTTGATGCCTTTCCACAGGGTAAAATGAACATCGGAGTATTTTATCGGCATAAATTCTTTTTGAACCAGGCCTATACCGTGTTCGCCGGATAGTGTACCGCCTAATGATACGGTGAGTTCAAAAATTTCACGGATGCCGAATTTGAGTTTGTTATTCCAGTCGCTATCGCTCATTTTTGCTTTGATGATATTTACATGCAGGTTACCATCACCGGCGTGACCATAACAAACTGATTCAAAGCCATATTTGGCGCCCACTTCTTTGATGCCTTTGATAAGTTGTGGCAGTGCAGCGCGGGGCACCACCGTATCTTCCTCTTTATAAATTGAGTTTGATTTTACTGATACCGCCATGGTACGGCGCAAACGCCAAATTTCTTCTTTTTGTGCTGATGAATCGGCAAACAGCACATCGCTGCAATTGTAGTTCTCTAAAACGGCATTGATCTTTTCACAATCGGCAAATATCACATCCTGGTTGTTGCCGTCAACCTCAATCAGTAAAAAGGCCTGAACATCATCTTTCAGATCAAATGCAATATCGTCATGTTCTTTTACCCACTCCACTCCCCTGCGCTCCATAAACTCCAGGGCCGACGGTACAATTCCTGCCCTGAATATGGCTGATACCGCAGCACAGGCTGCTTCGTTGGTTGGAAATGAAGCCAGCATCAAAGCATCGATTGTTGGTAACGGGATCAGTTTAACTACAATTTTGGTAACGATACCCAAAGTACCTTCTGAGCCTATCACCAGTTGGGTTAAATTATAACCCGCTGCATATTTAAGCGTGTTTGCGCCCGTCCAGATGATCTCGCCCGAAGCCAGAACTACCTGTAAATTCAATACATACTCGCGTATGGTGCCGTACTTAACTACCCGTGGACCGCCGGATCCATGCGACACATTGCCCCCAATAAAGCAACTGCCTTTGCTGGCCGGGTCAACCGGGTAAAGCAAGCCTTTGGCAGCAGCCTGGTTCATAAATTCCTCGGTGATCACGCCTGGCTCTACTGTTGCCTGCAGATTTTGCTCATCAATCTCCAATACCTTATTAAAGCGCTCCATAGCTATCAGCAAACCACCTTTAACGGGTAAAGCCCCTCCGCTTAACCCCGTACCAGCGCCACGTGGTGTAACCGGGATGCGGTGCTTATTGCATAGTTTTAATAAGGCGGCAACTTCTTCAGGAGTTTGGGGTTTGGCAACAACTTCGGGGTAATAAACCAGGTCCTCGGTTTCATCGTGACTGTACTTTTCAAGATCGTCATGCTGCACAATAACCGCGTCGGCACCAACAATGGCCGTAATGGCTTCAATTACAGGTGGTGTTATAATATTATAATTCATGTTGTTGGTGGATAATTAATAGTAACGCTTGATTGGGCTACACGTCCTGTTAATGGGGGATTTAATTTTTTTACAGTTACTTCAATAGTTTTTACAAACGGATACTTGCTTTGAATACGATTGGTAATGGCCTGACCAACCGTTTCTATCAGTTTGCTGGGAATCTTCATTTCTTCGCAGGCTATGATATATATTTTTTCATAGTCCACCGTGTTATGCAAACCGTCTTTTAAGTCTGCTGCCGGCTCGAAACCTACCGCTATGTCTACCAGAAAACGGCACCCTATTTTTTGTTCCTCCGGATAAAATCCGTGATACGCAAAAAACTCTGCACCCTGCAAGGCTATGTTTATCATACTCCAAAAGTAATTGATTTTTTGATTTAGCAGGCCCGTTTATGTCCCTGAATCTTTAAAATTTAACAGAAATGACCTACCCGAGATTTTTTTTAAAAAAATATAATTTGCAAAAAGCAGGTTTAAACAATCTAAACATAGTTTTTGAAATAAAGTGGCTCCTGGTATTCAAAAACAGCTATTTAGGCTTCCTCAACTCCATCCTAAATCATCTATATTTGCCCACCAACTATAACATTATGGCTAAAACAGATCTGTATGAATCGCCTGATTATTATCAATTAGATGAACTGCTAACCGAAGAACATAAGCTCATTCGTTCATCCGTGCGCGACTGGGTGAAAAGAGAATTAAGCCCAATTATTGAGGATTATGCTCAAAAGGCCGAGTTTCCCAGTCAGCTGATAAAAGGCCTTGCCGAGATAGGCGCCTTTGGCCCAACTATACCTGTTGAATATGGCGGAGCCGGCCTGGATTATATGGCTTATGGCATTATTATGCAGGAAATTGAGCGTGGTGATTCGGGTATCCGGTCTACCTCATCTGTTCAGGGATCATTGGTGATGTATCCTATTTACGCCTATGGTTCTGAGGAACAACGCAAAAAATATCTGCCCAAATTAGCATCCGGGGAAATGATCGGCTGCTTTGGTCTTACCGAGCCAGATCATGGATCAAACCCGGGCGGCATGACCACTAATATAAAAGATGCCGGCGACCACTATGTTTTAAATGGCGCCAAAATGTGGATTTCCAATGCTCCGTTTGCAGATATTGCTGTTGTTTGGGCCAAAGATAAGAGCGGTAAGATCCGCGGATTGATCGTTGAACGTGGCATGGAAGGTTTTACTACCCCTACTACACATAATAAATGGTCGTTAAGAGCATCGGCCACCGGCGAACTGGTTTTTGACCATGTAAAAATTCCTAAGGAAAACCTATTGCCTAATGTCGCCGGCTTAAAGGGGCCATTGGGTTGCCTTAACCAGGCGCGTTATGGTATTGCCTGGGGAGCGCTGGGTGCAGCCATGGATTGTTATGATACAGCATTGCGCTACTCCAAAGAACGTGTTCAATTTGGCCGCCCTATAGCTGGATTCCAGCTACAACAAAAAAAACTGGCCGAAATGATCACCGAGATCACCAAGGCCCAATTATTAGTTTGGCGTTTGGGCGTACTTAAAAATGAGAACCGGGCAACCGCCGCTCAAATATCTATGGCCAAGCGCAACAGCGTAGAAACCGCCATAAACATTGCCCGTGAGGCTCGTCAGATACTGGGCGGTATGGGTATAACCGGCGAATATTCAATCATGAGGCATATGATGAACCTGGAATCAGTGATCACCTATGAGGGTACACATGATATTCATCTGTTGATAACCGGTATGGATATCACCGGGGAAGACGCTTTTAAATAAATATGCAGATTGTCTGAATCAGAATTTTCAGAATTATTGAATTACCAGAATCCTAACTGATTAATTCTGAAAATCCTTAAATTCTGAAAATTCTGATTCAGACAACTTTTCCGATAAAAATTTAGCATACCATTTTCCTGATTCCTTAACTATACGCTGTTGTGTGGTATGGTCAACATAAATGAGCCCAAAACGTGGATGGTAGCCCTCGGCCCACTCAAAGTTGTCAGTGAGCGTCCAAACAAAATAGCCATTTACTTTGCAGCCTTCATTTTTTGCCTTTAAAACCTGGCGTATATAGTTTTGCAGATAACGCAGTCGCTGTGGATCATTTACTTTACCCTCCTCCACCACATCCGGAAAAGCAGCACCATTTTCGGTAATAATAATGCTTTTTATACCCGGATAAGCGTCAAACTTTTTGATCATATGATAGATAGAGGGCGGATAAACCTCCCAGCGCATGGCCGTCAGCTCGTCAACCTTTCTATCCTCCGCCTTTACCATTTTGGCGTTGATATAAGGGGTAAAAAAGGAATATTTAACAATCTCGCGGGTATAGTTCTGGATCCCTATAAAATCAAAATCAAAACGCATATTGTCTTCATCGCCAGGCAGCATATATTTTTGCATGGTCTTGAGGACGGGTAACTCTTTTACCGGATAGCCCAAGCCTAAAATAGGTTCAATAAACAAGCGGTTTATCAGGGCATCGGCCCTTACAGCTGCGGCAACATCACGGGGTTTATCGGTAGCAGGCGTAATTTGTGAGCAGGAAAACGTAGTGCCTATCTGTGCTTCAGGTAATAATTTTCGCAATATTTTAGCACCGGCGGTTATGCTGAGCACCACATGGTGTATGGCCGGGATAAAGTTCCGGATGCCGCTCCTGCCGGGGGCATGGATTCCAAAAAAATAACCCGCACCCGTAAAAACAACAGGTTCGTTCATTACCATCCAGTGTTTTACACGGTCGCCGAAGCTTTGGGCGCATAGGGTAACAAATTCGCTGAACCAGCTAATTACATCCCGGTTTGTCCATCCTCCTTTTTGTTCCAGCACATGGGGCAAATCCCAGTGATAAACGGTAACCCAGGGTTCCACACCTTTTTCAATGCAATAGTTTATAACCCGGTTATAGTAATCAATACCTGCCTGGTTTACCTTGCCTATACCATTTGGTAAAAGGCGCGACCAGGATATGGAAAACCGGAAATTGGGAATGTGGAGTTGTTTGATGAGGTCGATATCTTCCTCGTATCGGTTATAAAAATCGCAGGCAATGCGGGCATGAGCTGCATTGAGTATTTTGCCTTTTTTGGCTGTAAAAACATCCCATACCGATTCACCTTTGCCATCGGCATCAGGTGAGCCTTCTATCTGAAATGCGGCAGTTGAAACGCCCCAAATAAAATCGGGGCCAAAGAGTTGTTGGCGGAGTGGTGTATCCAGATCAGTTAGTTCCATTCAATTGAGCTACGCAAAGCCCAAAATTGCGATTATATTTATGAAAGAAAAACTTAACGGACAATTTAGTGTATGAAAGATGATCTCATACTTCTAAGAATCATCCATTCACGAACACTGCTGATCAATCTTGAAAAAACCGCGATGAATTTCATAACTATGCTTTTTAATATATAACCTAAAGGTAAGATGCAGGTATAACCTAATTGTAACAGTTATATTATCATATTATTAAACCGCCATGTGTTACGGTTTAAACGAACAGGTATGTTTTATTTAAAGTTAGTAATTTATTGTGATACAAGCACTTATTTTAATGAATTAGTTTTTTATGCTTTATGTTATAGCCTAAACAGAAAAAAAACAGACAAGGTCCTGATTTTGAGTTTTGCAATTTAACCCTGATACTTGTTTCGTCTATATATTTTACCCCATGAAAACACACCTGACCAAACTGTTCAACTATAACCGTTTTGCCAATGATCTGCTCCTGAAAGCTATAATAAACGCTAATGTGCCTCTTAAACCGTTACAGCTGTTTGCGCATCTGTTAACAGCCGAGCGGGTTTGGTACGACCGCTGTCATGGCTTGCCAAACAGGTTCACAAGTCCTTGGTTTGATTATACCATTGAAGAGTGTGTGCAGCTGGTTCCCGAAGGTCATGGTCTATGGATGAGCTATTTAAATGAACTAACTGACGCTGATTTTGATAAAATAATTAAATATCAGAATTTCAGAGGCGACCATTTACAAGACGCTCTGGCTGATATATTAACCCATGTAATTAATCATGGTACGCACACCAGGGCGCAGATCGGTCAGCAATTAAAATTAGCTGGTGCAGAAAGTTTACCAATTACTGACTATAGCTACTATTTAAGATTACTAAGAAGCGACATTTAACCTGTTTATTTGCCATATTTGCCAGTACATACTTCTATTGAGAAAGAGACCTATGAAAAAAATTAGTTTAGCCATTTTAACAGCTATTGTTCTGTTGGGCTGTGGAGATAGTAAAAAGCAGGAAAAATTGCTTTTGGACAGTGTTATTGCTGTTCATGATAAGGTAATGGCCAGTGACGAGCAGTTGATGAAAAATAAAATGATCCTGGATAGCATCATCAAAAATGCACCAACTACCGTAAACATAGATTCGGCCAAAGCCTATTTAAAAATAGTTGACAATGCCGATGACGCCATGAGCGATTGGATGCATAAATTTGATGCGGAAAATAAAGGTAAATCGCACCAGGAGATCATCGATTATTTAACCGATCAGAAAAAGAAAATAGCGGTTATTGATTCGCAGATCAACAAAGCAGTTACCATTTCTAATAAATACCTCAATACAACCCCTAAAAAATGAAAAATATCGTCTGTGCATTTATTATAATCGCATTTTATAGCGCCTGTAAGCAAGGGGGCAACAATACTACAGCAACCCTGCCTATTTTGGGCAATCGGGAACCGGTTACCAAAACGGTTGATGGCAAGCAGGTTACCGATACGGTTTACTCCACTATACCGGCATTCAAATTTGTAAACCAGTACGCCGATACCATAAGCAATAAAAGCTTAGATGGAAAAATATATGTGGCCGATTTCTTTTTCACCACCTGCCCTTCCATTTGCCCGGTAATGCACCGTAATATGCTTAATGTATATAAAGAATTTAAGGCTGATGATAACTTCAGGATCATATCTCATACCATCGACCCTAAATATGATACCGTTCCGGTATTAAAAAAATATGCCGACAAACTGGGCATCAGCGGCAATACCTGGTGGCTTTTACATGGTACTAAAGAAGAAACTTACCAGATAGCCAAAAACTACCTGGTATCGGTACAGGAAAAAAATCCGCAGGGAGAATACATACATGACGGTTACTTTATCTTAGTCGATAAGCAAAAAAGGCTCCGTGGCACCTATGATGGCACTGATCCGGCGCAGGTAACCAAACTCATTGCCGATATTAAAACCTTAAAAACCGAACCCGACCAGGTTGCAGTTAAATGAAATTAGCATTTGTTATAGGTATAGTTTTATTATTTATCGTAGCTGTGGTGGCCTCGTGCCAGAGCGAAGAACAGGTGGAATTTAACCGTTACTATTCTGGGGGTAGTGTCTTATACCTGGCCCACTGCCAAAATTGTCATGGTGAAAAAGGCGAAGGCCTTCAGTCGCTGATTCCGCCGCTTACCGATTCTGTTTTTTTGAAACAGAACCGGTTGTCACTGGCCTGTTATCTTAAAAACGGATTAAAAGGAAAAATAACCATAGCCGGTCGGGAGTTTGAAGGTGAAATGCCTGCCGCAGCGGATCTGTCGCCTATTGAGGTTGCCAAAGTATTAACCTACGTTACCAACTCATTTGGCAATAAGCAGGAGTTGATTAATCTGCAACAGGTTCAGGCCGATCTGAAAGAGTGTAAATAAATAAAAAGACTGTCATTTCGAACGAGGTACGAGGAGAAACTATCTCTCGACCATCGGGAGAAATCTTTTTCGCGCGATAAGTCGGACGCAAAAGATTTCTCCTCACCCCCACGCTCAATTCCAACGCTTGTTCGTTCGAAATGACAAACCCATTTTATGATTGTTGTTCCGCAGTCGCTCGGCTCCAGCCCACAGGTGTTGGGAAGACGAATGGATAACCTTAACTTTAGGGGTATATGCGAGTACCCGACTTGTTGAAGTTGATTCCGGAGGAACGTCTTTCTTTTTTGGTTGACCATCATAAAACCGACCACAAAGTAAAGAAGCTGCCGGCTTCTTTACTTTTTAAATTATTGCTTTACAGTCAGTTCGAGGTAAAACAGAACAGTCTGAGAGTAATGGAGAATATTTTTAACTCTTATGCATTCAGCCATCTATCTGACAAACCGACAACGCAAAAGATACACTATAGTTCTATAAGTGAACGCCTAAGCCGCGCAGATGCGAGCTTTTTCGAAGCTTTATACACGGATTGTCTCGAACGTTTTTCAGCACAATTACCTCCAAAAGGTAATAAGCGACATCAATTATTGCGTTTTGATTCAACCCTGATATCGCTTTCTTCTAAGCTGATCAAGATCGGATTCCGTTCAGGAGGCAGTCAGGAACATGTAAAGCAGCTCAAATTCACCGTCGGTTTTTCAGAACTACCTGAATATGTGTCCTTTCATCACGAAGCTACGTTTAACAGCGAAAACGTGGCTTTGAAACAGGCTATTCTGAACTGTCCTATATCGGATAAATGTATTGTTGTTGTCGATGCCGGCTTACAGTCAAGGGATGCTTATGACCAGCTTTTCGACCAGGGTATCAGTTTCATTACCCGGGTCAATCCTAACCCGAGAAGTGTAGTTATCGAAGAAAACAGCTTACCCGAAGCCAATCCACAAGCCAACGGATTACAATTGATAGCAGACCGTAAGGTTTACTTATATAACAGGAACGGCAAAAAGACAAAGAATGCTTATCGCTATATCGAGGCGGTCAAACCTGATAATACAACCCTTGCTTTCCTGAGTAATATCTTTGATCTTCAAGCTCATGAGATTGCTGGACTGTATAAAAAACGGTGGGATATCGACGTGTTTTTCAAGTTCATTAAACAGGAACTTAACTTTTCTCATTTACTATCCAGAAGTATCAATGGTATCAAGTCTGTATTATATGTCAGGATGATATTATCGCTGTTGATCATAACTTATCAAAAGTTAAATCAGATCAAAAGCAGCAAGTCTGCCAAACAACAGTTTGCCCTGGAAATGGAGGCCGAACTCATGAAGTTTATTGTAAGACTTTATGGTGGAGACCCTGACAAACCGCCTCCGAACGGCCATCATACCCCTTTCTGGTAACTCTTCCCAACACCTGTGGGCTCCAGCCGAGTGACGACTATTGCCAGGCCTCTGGCCTGCGATTCAAATATAAATCTTGCTTTCTACAGCGGCCGGAGGCCGGGTTATAACGGTCACTCGGCTGGAGCCGAGCGACTGCAATAGTTATTACTGTGTCTTACTAATAAATTGCACATTGGTTTTACTGTCTGATCTCAGTACACTTTGCTGCCTGAACCGGCGGATATATAGCTGAGCTATGCTATCCAGCGCCGCGTTGCGCTGTTTGCTGGGTTTTCCAAAAAAGGTAGCCACTTTGGTAGGTTCGGTTATAGTTACTTTTGTTTTGGTATCCTTCCAGCGCCCGTCGGCGTTCCATTCGGTATATCCTTCCGGGAAAAAATGACTGATCACACTGTCGCTAAAAGCTTTCCATTGTTGTTCGCTAACTTGTCCGCCATCGGGAATATCCCTTCCAAAAAACAGATCGCTCCGCTGATAAGTAGCACAGGAGGCTAAGCCAATACAAAATAATAAGGGTAAAATTCGATAGATATTCTTTTTCATAGGTGTAAAAGGTTTGGTATACATCAAAAATAATAAAAAAAACAAAATTTAATTATTGTTTAGTTTGTTTAATCAATGATTACAAAAAAACCTCACCCAACCCTCTCCAAAGGAGAGAGCTTTAAACCATGTTTTGAAGTCTCCCCCTTTGGGGGAGATTTAGAGGGGGCTACCCTTCCACAAAAAATCCCTACCTTTGCACCTGCAAAACGTTCTATCGCTGCTGTCTTGTACAGCGGAGGAAAGTCCGGGCAACACAGAGCATCCTGCTTCCTAACGGGAAGGCGCCGGCAGCCGGCGACAGCAAGTGCAACAGAAAACAAACCGCCACGATTTATCGGGGTAAGGGTGAAACCGTGAGGTAAGAGCTCACGACGTTTCCGGGTGACCGGAAATGATGGTAAACCTCAGGAGTTGAAAAACCAAATAGGTCCCGGAAGTGGAGTTGCTCGCTTCCGCAATTCGCCAACTGGCGGATCACTCCGGGATGGGTAGGTTGTTTAAACCTGTCAGCAATGGCAGGGCCAGATAAATGATAGAATCCCGATTTATCGGGAACAGAACCCGGCTTACAGATTTGCTGCTGAATTATATAACCCTTTCCTGCAAACAGGAAGGGGTTATTTTTGTTACAAGCTCAAGTGTTTATTTTTCTATACAAAATCTTATATATTAGCACGCTAAAATGAAGCCCTAAGTCTTGAGTTTTAAAGTTTGAAGACATCAATTGGAAGTATTTCAAAATAACCTTCAGACTTGGGACTAAAGACTAAAGACTAAAGACTTAAAAAGACTACCTGATTATATTAAATAAAAAATATGGCTAAAATTTTAATCATTGATGATGAACGGGCGATCCGTAATACATTACGTGAAATATTGGAATATGAAGACTATGATGTGGAAGACGTTGACAATGGGGTTGACGGATTGCAGCTGATTGAAAAAAACGACTACGACCTAGTACTGTGCGATATAAAAATGAACCGCATGGATGGCATGGAAGTACTTACCGAAGGTTTGGCCATAAAACCCGATCTGCCTTTTATCATGATATCTGGCCATGGCACAGTTGAAACAGCTATTGAAGCCAGCAAAAAAGGCGCGTTTGATTTTATATCAAAACCACCTGATCTTAACCGCCTGCTGATTACCGTACGCAACGCACTTGACCGTGGAAGTTTGGTTGTTGAGGCCAAAGTTTTAAAGCGCAAGGTTTCAAAAGTTCGCGAAATTTTAGGTAACTCCCAGGCTATTGTTAAAATAAAGGAAACTATTGATCGTGTAGCCCCTACCGATGCCCGTGTTTTAATCACCGGGGCAAATGGTAGTGGTAAAGAATTAGTGGCCAGGTGGCTGCATGAAAAATCAAACCGCTCTGCCGCACCTATAATTGAAGTTAACTGCGCAGCTATCCCATCTGAATTAATTGAGAGTGAACTTTTTGGTCACGAAAAAGGATCTTTTACATCGGCCATAAAACAGCGCATTGGTAAATTTGAATCGGCAAGCGGCGGTACACTTTTCCTGGATGAGATCGGCGATATGAGCCAATCGGCGCAAGCTAAGGTTTTACGGGCCTTACAGGAAAATAAGATCACTCGTGTAGGCGGCGAAAAAGAAATAGACGTTGATGTGCGTGTAGTTGCCGCAACCAACAAAGACCTGCTGAAAGAAATAGAAGCCGGTAATTTCAGGATGGACCTTTACCACCGCCTGAGTGTGATATTGATACATGTGCCTCCATTGGTTGAACGCAAAGACGATATCCCCCTGCTTACCCAAAGCTTTCTGGACGAGATCTGTAACGAATATGGCATGCCCGTTAAGAAAATATCTGATGCGGCCCTGGATGCTCTGAAAGCCTTACCATGGACAGGTAATATCCGCGAGCTCAGAAACATGGTGGAGCGCCTCATTATCCTGAGCGACAAAACCATTACTGATAGTGATGTTAAAGCATTTGCCAATCCTTCGGCACCTGCTGTAGCGGGTGGTGATGGTAATGGTATGGCGCAGACTGATTTTGATCAATTTAATAACTTCCAGGAATACAAGGATTTTGCCGAGCGGGAATACATCAAATTCAAACTGGAAAAGAATAACTGGAACGTATCAAAAACAGCCGATGATATTGATATACAGCGTAGTCACCTGTATAGTAAAATAGAAAAATTTGGTCTGAAACGAGGCGAATAGTAAACGTATACAAATATTTTAAAAAGTGGTTGAACTTAAGGCTCAATCACTTTTTTTATTGGGTTAAATTTTTTACAATTGTAACAAACCCAATCACGTTATGAGAAACACACTTTTACTATCATTTTGCATTTTCGCCATTGTTGGTTGTACACAGAAGCCAGCTGAAACAGAAAAATCTGCACCACAACCTCTTAGTGGAACCTGGCATTTAATATCGAGCAAAAGCATTACCAAGGGCGATACTGTGGTAACCACTCCTCCAAAAGATCAGGAAATGGTTAAGATATTCAATGGCTCCGATTTTGCCTTTTTTACCCACGACTTGAAAAAGGGAAAAATAGACAAACCTGTTTTCAGCGCAGGCAGCGGTACCTACACCTTACAAGGCAATAACTATGCAGAGCACCTGGCCTATTGCAATGCCCGCGATTGGGAAGGCGGTGATTTTAAATTTACCGTTGAATTTAAACACGATACCTTGATCCAAAAAGGCATTGAAAAAATTGACAGTTTAAAAATTGATCACGAGATCATCGAAACCTATGTTAAACTTCGTTGAGGCTTAGGATCTCTTTGAAAATTTTTGTATATACAGCAGCCTGGTTTTCTGATCAAAAAGAAAAACCGGGCTGTTTGTTTAGTGGAAATATTACAGGCAACTCATGCCGACAGGCTGTTGTAAAAAAATTATCTTTGTGGCGGCTCCATATGAACGTACCATCCGCAAAAACAGCAAAAATGCTCGTGTCCTGTAAATTTACCGTTATTTTATCCCTCACTGTATTATTCTTTAATAACTGCCGGACAGAAAAGCTTAAACCCACAAACGACGGCTCGCAAACTCCTGACGGCACAGTTGTTTCAAAAGATACAACAACCGATGGTTCGCTTATTCCGCATAGTGTAGCTTTAAAGAATATGTTTGGCATTAATGCCTATGAATGGAACTTTTTGCAGGATCCTATCAATCCCAATTTGAAAAGCCATATTTATGAGGCTAATATGGCCGTTATTAAGTCCTTTAGCTCGGTAAGGCATTATATGAACTGGAATAAGCTGGAAAACACCAAAGGCAATTATACCTATAACCCCACTAACAATGGTAGTTGGGACTATGACCTGATATATACCCGCTGTAAACAAGATGGCATTTTTGTGTTGGCCGATCTGAAAAATTGCCCTACATGGCTGGAAAGCACCTATCCTGCTAGTTTACAGGATAATGAAAATGTACCGGCACCCTATGGCCTTAATAAAAGCGACCCGGCAACCTACGCCGACCAGGCGCGCACTGCTTTTCAATTTGCCGCAAGGTATGGTTATAACGGTAATGTAAATAAGGCATTAGTAAAAGTAGATAGTCGCCCGCGATGGACTAATGATCCGCCAAACGAGGTTAAGATCGGTCTTCGCCTTATTAAATATATCGAATGTGATAATGAACGCGATAAATGGTGGAAAAGCGCAGCCACACAGCAAACACCAGAAGAGTACGCCGCAAACATGTCGGCATTTTATGATGGTGACAAAGGCAGATTAGGTAATAATGCCGGTATAAAAACCGCTGATCCTACCATGCAAGTAGTGATGGGCGGTTTGGCTACCTGCGATGTAAGCTGGGTAAAACGAATGGTAGAGTGGTGCCGGAAAAACCGTGGTTACAAAGCTGATGGCACTATCAACCTGTGCTTTGATGTGATCAACTTCCATTTTTATAATAATGATGGCAATATACTTACCCATGCCAGGGCAACTACAGGTGTAGCGCCCGAACTCTCTATGGCTGGCCAAATTGCCGATTCATTTGTGCAGTATGCCAACTCCCTCCCTCAAAAACCTGATGTTTGGGTAACAGAAACGGGTTATGATATTAACCAGGGTAGTTATCAGAAAGCTATAGCCATTGGTGATAAGTCGGTTCTTTTAACCCAGGCCGACTGGATACTAAGAACCTCCCTTCTATATATCAGGCATGGCATCAAAAGAACGTTCTATTACCAATTGCTTGATGATACCCCTGATGTGGATGTTCAGTACGCTACTTCTGGTTTAGCTATAGATGCCAAGCGCAGGCCTGCGGCTGACTATATACTACAGACCAACACACTAATGGGGACTTATGCCTATCAAAGTACCATTAACGCCAATCCCATAGTTGATAAATACGTATCCGGCAGCAAGGTAATGTATGTTTTAGTGATCCCCGACCAAAAAGGCCGCACTGCGAAATACACGCTAAACTTAGGCTTATTAACCTTTAAAGCCAATATTTATACGTTAAAAGCGGGTTCGGATCAGGCTGTAAAAACGCAGGTTTCCACTTCGGCAGGTAAGGTAACAGTAAATGTTTCAGAAACCCCGATCTTTGTAGAAGCAGCTAATTAAAACAGTATATCAAAATCTCATCCTAAAAAGCTATTTTTGCGGTTCAATGGAGCATATTCGTAATTTTTGTATCATAGCACATATTGACCACGGCAAAAGCACACTTGCCGATAGGTTATTGGAATACACCAACACTATTACCCAACGCGAATCGCAGGCACAGTTGCTTGACGATATGGATCTGGAACGCGAACGGGGTATCACCATAAAAAGCCATGCCATACAAATGGATTATGTGCTCGATGGCCAGAAGTACACCCTGAACCTGATAGATACCCCTGGCCACGTAGATTTCTCGTACGAGGTTTCCCGCTCTATAGCAGCATGTGAAGGAGCATTACTTATAGTTGACGCGGCACAAGGTATACAGGCACAAACCATATCCAATTTATACCTGGCATTAGAAAACGACCTGGAGATCATCCCGGTTCTGAACAAAATGGATCTTCCAGGCGCCATGCCTGAAGAGGTGAAAGATCAGATCGTGGAACTGATAGGTTGCAAGCGTGAAGAAATATTGGCCGCATCTGGTAAAACCGGTATGGGTGTTCATGATATATTACGTGCCATTGTTGAGCGTGTACCGGCCCCGGTTGGTGACCCTGAAGCACCTTTACAGGCGTTGATATTTGATTCGGTTTACAACTCGTTTCGTGGCATTGTTGCTTACTTTAAAGTGGTTAACGGGGAGATCCGTAAAGGCGATAAAGTAAAGTTTTTCGCTACAGAAAAACAATATATTGCAGAAGAGGTTGGTACCCTAAAACTAAAACAACAACCAAAAGATGTGATTAAAACCGGCGATGTTGGCTATATTATATCAGGTATAAAAGAATCGCGTGAGGTAAAGGTTGGTGATACCATTACAACTATTAACCGTCCCTGCGAAAGCGGTATTCAAGGTTTTGAGGAAGTAAAACCAATGGTATTTGCCGGTATTTACCCGGTTGATACCGAAGATTACGAAGAACTGCGCGAATCGATGGCTAAACTACAGCTTAATGATGCGTCACTGGTTTTTGAACCTGAGTCATCGGCGGCTTTAGGCTTTGGTTTCCGTTGCGGTTTCCTGGGTATGCTGCACATGGAGATCATCCAGGAACGTTTGGAGCGTGAGTTTAACATGACGGTGATCACCACCGTTCCCAACGTATCATACCTTGCATACACTACAAAAGGCGATGAGATTGTAGTAAACAATCCATCTGATCTTCCGGATCCAAGTAAAATTGATCACGTGGAAGAGCCGTATATTAAAGCAACTATCATTACCAAATCAGAATTTGTAGGCCCGGTAATGTCGCTTTGTATTCAAAAACGGGGTAGCATCGTTAACCAGTCGTACTTAACGTCAGACCGTGTTGAGCTTATATTTGAAATGCCGATGGGCGAGATCGTTTTTGACTTTTATGATAAGTTGAAAACTATTTCAAAAGGTTACGCTTCATTTGATTATCACCAGATAGGTTATCGCCAGTCGGACTTAGTTCGTTTAGATATACGCTTAAACGCAGAGCCTGTTGATGCCTTATCATCCCTGATATTCAGAGGTAACTCTTACGATTTTGGTAAGCGGATCTGCGAAAAATTAAAAGAACTTTTACCGCGTCAGCAATTCGAGATCATCATACAGGCATCAATCGGTGCCAAGATTATAGCTCGCGAAACAGTGAAGGCTTTGCGTAAGGATGTTACCGCTAAATGTTACGGTGGTGATATTTCCCGTAAGCGTAAACTATTGGAGAAACAAAAACAAGGTAAAAAACGCATGCGCCAGGTTGGTAACGTAGAGATACCACAATCGGCATTTATGGCGGTTTTGAAACTGGATTAATTTAGATATCAGACGTTAGATATGAGATTTGAGACAAAAGCTGTCAGTATCTCGTATCTCATATCTCATATCTCACATCTATATTACAATGCAATTACTCGACGGAAAATACGTATCAGAAAAACTCAAGGTTGAAATAGCTGAAGAAGCGGCTAAAATATTACAGCGAACCGGCAGGCAGCCGCACTTGGTAGCTGTTTTGGTTGGTCATGATGGTGGCAGCGAAACTTATGTAGCCAGCAAAATGAAAAACTGCGAAAAAGTTGGTTTTAAGTCGACTTTGGTACGCTATGAGGATGATGTTACTGAAGAAGAACTGCTAAAGAAAGTAGAGGAATTAAATGCCGATGCCGATATTGACGGGATCATTGTGCAACTTCCCCTACCCAAACATATCGATCCGGAAAAAGTAACCGAACGCATTGATCATCGGAAAGATGTGGATGGATTTCACCCGGTAAACCTGGGCCGTATGCAGCGTAATTTACCTTCATTTATACCGGCTACCCCTTATGGTATCACCCTGATGTTGAAAGAATATGGTATCGATACTGTAGGTAAACATTGTGTGGTTGTTGGTCGCAGCAATATTGTAGGCTCGCCAATGAGCATTTTAATGGCCCGTAATACTACGCCAGGTAACTGCACGGTTACTATATGCCACAGCCGTACCCCTGATATTAAAAGCATTACCCTACAGGCCGATATCCTGATCGTAGCTATTGGTAAAAAGAATTTCATCACTGCCGATATGGTAAAAGAAGGTGTAGTAGTAGTTGATGTGGGTATGAACCGCGAAACCTCTGCCCTAACCAAATCCGGGTACAAACTATATGGCGATGTTGACTTTGAAAACGTAGCCCCAAAATCGTCATGGATAACCCCGGTACCGGGCGGCGTGGGTTTGATGACCATTATCGGTTTACTCAAAAATACCCTGGCTTCGGCTAATAAAGAGGTTTATCAATAGATTGGTTGATTAAGTGAGTAGTTGATTGAGCTAAATGGGCTCTAACTTAATGCAATCAACTACTTACTTAATCAACACTTTCCTTACTTACTAAATATCTTCATTTCGGCCAAATCAACCTGCATAGCTTGTCTGCGGATGGCTTCATCACTGAACTTTTTCTCTTTCCGTATCAGGTACAGTTCTTTACGCTGGTGCTGATAGATGTCTTTCAGTACTTTTCGATAGATATCTCTTTGTGTTTTGTGGGTATCTCCGTGTGCGAGTGAATCCAGACGTGCTGTGGCGTGTTCCACATTATTTTGAAGCTCGGTTTTTAATAGCTGCAGCAGATAATTGTGCTCAGTTTCGTCAAAATAATGTTCATCGAGCCTTTTTAAAGCTACTTCTGTTAATCTGATCTTGATGGTCATTTCCTGCTGGTCTTCGGGTACCATCGGGTCTGCATCTTTTATATTCATCCACTTAATCAGTATCGGCAATGTAAATCCCTGAAATACCAGTGTGATCAATATTACCACGAAGGTGATAAAAATAATGAGGTTACGATGCGGGAAAGCATGCCCTGCACTGGTTAACAATGGCAAAGAAAGTGCGGCTGCCAGCGATACCACACCGCGCATCCCGGCCCAACCAACAATAAAGGGGTTTTTCCAGCCCGGGTCAGGCTCTGTTGTGCGGATACTTTTAAACAACCAGCGGGGTACGTACGTTCCGGGATAGATCCAGACCAGCCTGATCAAAATAACCACTACGCTGATGATCAAGCCATATCGCCAGGCCTCGGCCAGTGAATAACCATCCAAACCTTTCATAATGGTTGGCAGTTCTAAACCAATGAGTATAAAAACCAATCCGTTGAGGATAATAACCAGGGTTGACCAAACATTAACGGTTTGCATCCGGCTTTGTCCATCGGTAAATATTTCGTGCGACCGATATGAAAGGAACAACCCACCGCTTACCACAGCCATGATACCCGAATAATGAAACTGTTCGGCCGCCAGGTACATAAAATACGGAGATAATAACGTAAGTGCAGCATCTATACCAGCCGTAGTAGGCAAAAAACGATGAATAACATACATCACATGCGCTACAGCCAGGCCAATTACAATACCCATGAAAGTAACCACAAAGAAATCTGTAACGGCCTGATGAAGAGAGAAGTGGCCGGTAAGTACGGCTGCCAAAGCAAAGCGTAGAACAATTAAGCTGGAGGCATCATTAACCAGACTCTCGCCCTCCAATATGGTGGTTATCCTTTTGGGGATCTTAATATTTTTTAAAACTGAAGTGGCGGCAACAGCATCAGGTGGCGATATGATGCCCCCCAGTAAAAAGCCCATAGGCAGCGTAAAGCCAGGTATAATAGCTGTAGCCAGAAAGGCAATGATGGTTGAAGTAAAGATAACCAATCCAAATGCCAGCAGGCTTATCGGGCGCTTCCATTTCCAAAAATCGTTCCATGAGGTATACCAGGCCGCTTCATAAAGTAAAGGCGGTAAAAATATCAGAAATATCAGATCGGGGTCAATGGTTATAATGGGAATCCTGGGTATATAACTGATAACCAAGCCAGCTAAAACCAAAAATATAGGATAAGCAATGTTTAACTTTTTTGCCAGCATAATCAGCATAAAAGCCGCAAAAAGTAAGATGAGAAGTTGTAACAGGGAATAATGCATAGCTAAAGATAAAGATCAATCGTGTTTTATGAAAAGTTTGAGAGGCATTACCTTCCACTTAACCTCTCCCAAAAAGACTTTATACCTACATAAATCCCATCTTCTCTGAGTTCAACAAGATAAGTGGCTACAAAATCGTTCTGTCCCTCTCCTCCCTTTCCTGTTTCCAAATTGTAGGTATACCGGTGATACGGGCATACGATTTTACCCTTCACACATAAACCTTCGCTCAGGTCGGCCCCGGCATGCGGACAAATGGCAGAAAGTGCATAGATCCGATCTTCAAAACCGACGAGGCAGATACTCTTGCCTCCAGCTTTTATCTTGGTAATAAATGGTTCATTGATATTTTGGATCTCCGGTATTTTATACCACTTCATGAAGTACGTGATTTGACTTCCAAAAGTAATGATTGATCTTAAAAATCGATCTTTAAATTCATTACTGATGGATTTTTGATCACCTCATCCATATTGGTAACCAGTGTTACGCTGCGCCTGTCGGCAGAAAGTATGGCATTGGGGTTATTTAATTTTTTAACAGGTTTGGCAAACTTGAGGATCACTTTATAAGGCATATCTATCAGCATGGCTTTGGCCATCATAAAGGTTGCCTGGGTTTTCTTTAAAAAGGCGTTGAATTTAGCTTTATCAATTATGCGGTAAAACCTATGTGGAGTAATATCGTACGAGTAATAATCCTGGCCGGCCACCATTTGACGGGCGTCAAAGCTTTTACTGGCTTTATCGGCGCTGGTGAATGCGTTGATCCGGCTATTGAGGGCTATTTTTGAAAGGTTTTGAAGATAATATTGTAAATCGACAGCGTTTTTAGCCACATGCGTGATATTTACCTTCATGATACTTTTTTTTAAGTTCATATTGATGGAAAGATCACTGGTTTTAGCCATATTACTTTCTTCGATGCTCATTTTTTGCTGGGTACTATCCGGCATCGCGCTGTAAAAATTCAGCGTTGTATCCTTAACCAGGCTAAACTGAGGTGTTTCTTTTACCGAATCGGACATCAGGTTTACCAATACTGATACAGCTTTACTCATATCAAAACCATAAACAACATTGCAGCTGCCATCGGCTTTAAAATCATATTGTTCTTCAATATCAACACATGAGCTCAAACATAAAATGGCCAGAAAAATTAGGGGCAGGTAGAATTTTTTCATCGGCGTATAGTTTTAGGTTTACAAGGTTTTCATATCAGTTAAGTTAACCCAGTATTAATTCGGCACTGGTTATTAAAATTGAAGTAATAATAAATATTATTAATCGGATTAAAAAGAACAAATTGCGTAAACGTTTTACCTTGTGTTTACCATTCGCCTTTACGCTTTCAGCTTTAATAGGTAACTTTGCAAAAAATATGGCACATCAGATTCCAGACGACGGCACGCTGCTTCCTTTAATGGAAGAATTTTATACGATACAGGGCGAAGGATACAATACAGGTAAAGCGGCTTATTTTATACGCCTTGGCGGTTGCGATGTGGGTTGCCATTGGTGCGATGTTAAAGAAAGCTGGGATGCCGAACTACACCCGCTTACGGCAACTGATCAGATAGTTAGCAACGCATCCGTTCATCCATCCAAAGCTGTTGTTGTTACCGGCGGGGAACCATTGATCTACAATTTAGATTATCTGACCCACCAGCTGCACGAAAAAGGCATCAAAACTTTTATAGAAACGTCTGGAGCTTATCCCCTTTCTGGCGATTGGGATTGGATCTGTCTTTCACCCAAAAAATTCAAAGCGCCTATGCCGCATGTGGCCGAAAATGCTCATGAATTAAAGGTGATCGTATTTAATAAATCAGATTTTGATTGGGCTGAATATCATGCCAAAATGGTATCGCCCGATTGTAAGTTGTATTTGCAGCCCGAATGGTCAAAATCAAAGGAAATGACTCCGCTTATAGTTGATTATGTGATGAATAATCCGCAATGGGAAATATCATTGCAAACGCATAAGTATTTGAATATTCCTTAATATTTGTAACTTACGATAATATTTATCGTATCAAAACAGATGAAGATTGTAATCATTCTGATTTTATCAATTTTTCTTCCTGTTATTGCCTTGGCCCAGCAAAACCAATACACTACCACCAAAAAGGAAGCCATAAAGTATTTTGCCGAGGCCAACCAAAATCTTGATAATCATTTATATGATGAGGCTATTGCCAGTCTTCAAAAAGCGATTAAAGAAGATCCGAATTTTATAGAAGCTCACGCTCAGCTTGCTGATGTATTTCGGTTAAGGCATCTATATAAACCAGCCATTGAGGAATATTTAAAGGTTATAGCCCTTAACCCGGGTCTTAACCGCTCAGTCTATCTCAAAGTTGGCGAGGCCGAAATTACAGAAGCCAAATATCCTCAGGCTCAACAGCATCTGGAAAAATATTTAACGTATCCTGATATCACCCCCGTTAATAAGCTATACGCGCAAAAGCTCATAGCCGATGCTAAATTCAGCATCCAGGCCATGCAGCACCCGGTAGCATATAAGCCTGTGAATATGGGCCCCGAGATCAATACCGCCAATGACGAGTATCTGCCCGTTGCCACGGCCGATGAAAGCTTATTGATATTTACCCGAAAGATCAATAACAACGAAGACTTTTATAAAAGCGCCTATATAAACGGGAAGTGGCAAACAGCTACTTATTTGAGTGACCAGATCAATACATCCCAATACAACGAAGGGGCACAATCCATTTCTCAGGATGGTAAATATTTATTTTTTACAGGCTGCAATCGCCCGGATGGCTTGGGGCGGTGTGATATTTACATTGCTCAAAAAAAAGGTGATGATTGGGGCAAGCCGGTTGATTTAAGTCCGCCGGTAAATACTGCCGGATGGGAATCGCAGCCATCCATAAGCGCTGATGGACGTACACTTTATTTTGTAAGTAACCGGGCCGGAGGTTATGGTGGCTATGATATATGGAAATCAACTTTAGATAATAAAGGTTGGGGGCCGGCAGAAAATCTTGGGCCCAATATCAATACAGCTTATAATGAACAATCTCCTTTTATCCATGCCGATGATAGCACGCTTTATTTTAGCTCCAACGGGTGGCCTGGTTTGGGTAATAAAGATCTTTTTGTAAGTCGTTTGGGGAAAGACGGTAAATGGCAAAAACCCGAAAACCTGGGATACCCCATCAACTCTAACGGCGACGAAAACGGCTTAACTTTAACAGCCAATGGCAACATCGCTTTTTTTGCATCTGATAATCTCAACGGTTATGGTGGTTATGATATTTATACCTTTGAATTGCCTGTAAGTGTAAGGCCGCATGTAGTAACTTATGTAAAAGGCAATGTACATGATGCTAAAAGTAACCACCCGTTGGAAGCAGCCATAGAGATCATCGATCTGCAAAGTAACCAACCGGTTTACCAGGATTACAGCAGTGATGATGAAGGCAGTTTTCTGGCAACTATAACTTCAGGTAAAAACTATGGTCTCAATATCTCCAAAAGTGGTTATATGTTTTATTCGGAAAATTTTTCGCTGGTGGGCTATAAAACCAAAAATCCGTTTAATATTTCTGTATCACTATCGCCTATTGATGTGGGCAGTAAAGTAATCCTGAAGAATATTTTCTTCGATACCAATAAGTTCGATCTGGAATCAGAATCAAAAGCGGAGCTGATGAAACTGATCGAGTTTTTAACGGTGAACCCTGCTGTACATATCGAAATATCGGGCCATACAGATGATGTGGGGCCCGATCAGATCAACCAGACATTGTCTGAAAACCGCGCTAAATCTGTATATCAATATTTAATTACCAATGGTGTGGCTGCTGCACGCCTGGTTTACAAAGGCTACGGTAAAACACAACCGATAGCGCCCAATGATACCGATGAGAACAGGGCAAAAAACCGGCGTACCGAGTTTAAAATTATTTCTAAATGAAAGGATAGTAATTGGGCATAAAAAAAGCTTTTAGCAACTTACTAAAAGCTTTTTTTATGTTGAGCATTTTTAATTACCCATTTCTGATATGAACTTGATCCGCATTAATTGTACCTCTTCACGAGTATAATCATCGTTTCCAAGTTCGGCTAAAGCATCATCGATAGAGTCAACTTCGGCGGTGCGGAAATAATCAAATACTTCTTCCTGCTTATCTTCGTCTATCACCTCGTCAATATAGTAGTTCAGGTTAAGTTTAGTACCCGAGTTCACTATTGTCTCAACCTCTTTCAAGATCTCTTCGTAGGTAAGCCCTTTGGAGGCTGCAATGTCATCCAGGTTTAAATGACGATCAATATTCTGGATAATAAAAACCTTAAGCGCCGATTTATTGGCCGCGCTTTTGATCACCATATCAACCGGACGGTCGATATCATTGTCTTCTACATATTTTTGTATCAGATCGGTAAAAGGCTTACCAAATTTTAAAGCCTTGCCTGCTCCTACTCCCGAGATCTGTTTTAACTCATCAGTCGTGATTGGGTAATGTGTACACATTTCTTCCAATGATGGATCCTGAAATATTACAAATGGAGGCAGCCCTTTTTGTTTGGCCAGTTTTTTACGCAACTCTTTAAGCATTTGCAGCAACTGGGTATCCAATGCGCCTCCGCCTTGTTTAGGCCCGTCTGCATCATCATCATCATCGGTAGCTTCCATCTGCTTGTTCAGAACAAAACGAATGCTGTGGGGGTTATCAATAAAGCTATTGCCGGTTTTGGTTAACCGGAGTAAGCCATACTGATCAATATCTTTTGAAAGATAGTTATTCAGTAATGCTTGTCGCAGTAAAGAGTTCCACAGGTTTTCGCCCTGTTCCTTGCCCGATCCATAATAGTCAAGCGCATCATGTTCATAATTCTTGATCTGCGCATTCTCCGCTCCCATCAGGATACTAATGATATGCTGGTCGTCGAATTTTTCGCCGATGTGCCTGATCAGGCTTAGCGCTTTGTGCAGGTGTTCTTCACCGTCAAAGTGTTCTTTATGACCGCAGCAGTTATCGCACATGTTATTGCAGCCTGCTTCATTAAAGTTTTCGCCAAAATAATGCAGCAGCTGTTTACGGCGACATACCGACGATTCGCAGTAGTCAATAACTTCTTTTAATATCTGTGTACCGATCTCCCGTTCAGAAACGGGTTTGTCCTTCATGAATTTCTGAAGTTTATCAATGTCTTTTTCAGAATAAAAGGCAACACAAACACCTTCACCGCCATCGCGCCCGGCCCTGCCGGTTTCCTGGTAATAGCCCTCCATGCTTTTTGGCACATCATGGTGTATCACATAGCGAACATCCGGTTTATCGATACCCATACCAAAGGCAATGGTAGCTACAATTACTTCTACATCTTCCATCAGAAACTTGTCCTGAGTATCAGCACGTACTTTTGGATCAAGGCCGGCGTGGTATGGTAGAGCCCTAACACCATTCAGGTTAAGCGCTTCTGCAACTTCCTCTACCTTTTTGCGGCTAAGGCAATAAATAATGCCGGATTTACCCTGGTTCTGCTTTACAAACTTTACGATCTCTTTGATCACATTGCGTTTGGCACGAACCTCATAAAACAGGTTTGAACGGTTAAATGATGATTTGTATACCGTAGCATTGTTCATTTGCAGGTTTTTCTGTATGTCCTGCTGAACTTTTGGTGTAGCCGTAGCGGTTAAGGCGATAATAGGAATATTTTCACCGATATTGCTGATCACCTGGCGTATTTTACGATATTCAGGTCTGAAATCATGTCCCCACTCCGATATACAGTGAGCCTCGTCAACCGCTACAAATGATACATGATTGAGTTTTAAGAAATCGATATTTTCTTGTTTGGTCAGTGATTCGGGAGCAACGTATAAAAGTTTGGTTTTTCCGGCCAGTACATCTTCCTTAACGCGGCCTATATCTGATTTGGTGAGTGATGAGTTTAAAAAGTGGGCTATACTGTCTGATCCTCCGAAAGCCCTAAGCTGATCTACCTGGTTTTTCATCAGGGCTATCAGTGGTGAAATTACTATGGCAGTGCCGTCGCTCATTAATGCCGGCAACTGGTAACACATGGATTTACCACCACCGGTAGGCATGATCACAAAGGTATCATTACCTGCCAGTATGTTAGTTATAATCGCTTCCTGCTCCCCCTTAAAGTTGTCGAATCCGAAAAAATTCTGGAGATTATCAAATAGCGACTTCTTAGTTTCTATCATTGTTTAACGTGATCTTGAATTGTTTTTAAAAGTTTAAAGTAACAAAATTTAATGAATAAACGATGGATTTACTTTTTAATTTTATACAAATATGATTATTAAATGAAAAACAATTTGTTCATTTGGCGCATTTAAATTGCGGGCAAATTAGCTATCCAATTATTTAGTTTTATTTAACACATATTTAACAGATTATTGTACACTTTTGCGCTGGCTACGCCAAATAAAAACTCTTTTTACCATATGAATAAAAACAATTATGCGATCATCATGGCAGGCGGCATCGGAAGCCGTTTTTGGCCCATAAGCCGGTCATCGCATCCCAAACAATTTATAGATATCCTGGGCACAGGCAAAACGCTGATCCAAAACACGTACGAACGTTTTCTGAAAGTATGCCCCAAAGAAAACATTTATGTAGTGACCAATGAGAACTACACCAAACTGGTAAAACAGCAGCTGCCGGATATGGCCGATGGCCAGATCCTGACCGAGCCGGTGATGCGCAATACAGCACCCTGTGTAGCTTACGGCTGTTTTAAGATCGAAAGCCTGAACCCGGAAGCGGTTATCGTAGTGGCCCCCTCAGATCAGCAGATCCTGGACGAGGACGCCTTTGTGACAGCTATTGAAAAATCACTGCAGGCGGCAGTTTCAACCGACAGTCTGATCACCCTGGGTATCAAACCATCGCGCCCGGATACGGGTTATGGTTATATCCAGTATACCGACCAGGCCATTAACCAGGATTTTCATAAAGTAAAAACATTTACCGAGAAACCTACGCTGGAGATAGCCAAAACCTTTATCCAGAGTGGCGACTTCTTATGGAACGCGGGCATCTTTGTTTGGTCGGCCAAGGCTATTGTGAAAGCTTTCGGGCGTCACCTGCCCGAGATGCATGAGATCTTTGCAGAAGCCCGGCCGGTGTATAATACCGAAGAGGAAAAGAACTATGTACATAAAGCTTACCAGCAATGTATCAACATCTCGATCGATTACGGGATCATGGAAAAGGCCGACAATGTGTATGTACTGCCATCGGCCTTTGGCTGGAGCGACCTGGGTACCTGGGCGTCGATCTATGACCTGGCCGAGAAGGATTATGTAGGCAACGTGGTGATCCCCTCAGAAAAGGTGATCATGTATGATTCATCCAACTGTATGGTGAATGTACCGGGCGAAAAGCTGGTGATACTGCAAGGGTTGCATAATTTTATCGTAGTAGAATCCAACAACACACTGCTGATCTGTCCGCGCGATCAGGAACAGAATGTAAAACAGGTGGTGGCTGATGTGAAAGCCAAGTTTGGTACTAAGTTTATTTAGGTTGGTGAGTGGTTGATTGAGTTAAATTAGGTGAGTGGTTAAACATATCAGATTTAACTCGATCAACCACTCACTTAATCAACTATTTAACCGCAACGCGTTGTCTTATCGCCTCATACAATATCACTCCGGTTGATACGGATACATTCAGGGATTCGATCTCACCAAACATCGGTATCTTGGCCAGGTGATCTGCTATGCGGATAATCTCGTTGCGGATACCGTCCTCTTCCGATCCCATAATAATGGCTGTCGGAGCAGTATAGTCCGGAGCATAAATATCTTCTTTGGTTTTTTCGGTACAACAAACCAGTTGTAGGCCAGATTCCTGCAAAAATCTCACCGTTTGCATAAAATTATCATGACGGCAAACGGGGATCTTATACAGAGCTCCCGCTGATGTTTTAATAGCATCGGGGTTTATTTGCGCAGAACCTTTAGCAGGGATAACAATAGCATGTACCCCGGCACATTCGGCAGTGCGGGCAATAGCGCCCATATTGCGTACATCGGTAATGGAATCTAAAACCAATACCAGCGGCACCTCGCCTTTTTCAAACACCTCAGGAATTATATTTTCGATCTTCTGATAGGTTATCGGCGAAATAAAGGCAACCGCACCCTGGTGATTCTTGGCTGTAAGGCGGTTAAGCTTTTCAACCGGTACCTGCTGGGCGGTGATGTTATATTCTGTAAGTAAGGATTTTAGCTCGTGCGACAGGCCTCCGCCTGCTCCTCTCTGAATGTATAACGCTTCAATTTCCTTACCCGAAGTGATGGCCTCCATGATCGCCCTGATACCAAAAACCATTTGGTTGCTTTCCCGCTGAGGTCTTGAATTAAATGCCATTTGTACTGATCTGTTTTTCTGCAAAAGTAGCTATATTAATTGATTAAGCACTTATTGAACTGATAACCCTTTTCGGTTTTTTCAAAATACAGGTCAATAATAGTTAACATTATAAAACTTTATTAACATAGGTTTAAATGTTTGAAAATCAGCATGGATGATATTTTATTAGCAAGTTATCAACATGTGTGTGTTTACTAAAAAGCTTTAAATTATAACGCTGGATATGATTGTTTTAAAATCTCGATACACTATGTTGATTGAAATGTAGCTCCAAAAAAGCATTTTTTGTATATTTTTGTCGCCTTATGAATTTTGAGAACGATAACCTGCAGAACAAGCCGAATACCAACGACCGCCGGAGCCGCATCACTACCCCGACACCGTACAGCGGATTGGGGAAACTTCCGCCCCAGGCTACCGATCTGGAAGAAGCTGTTTTAGGGGCGTTAATGCTCGAAAAAGACGCCCTTTCATCGGTTATTGATGTTTTAAACCCCGAAGTTTTTTACCGCGACAATCATCAGAAAATATTTTCGGCTATAAAACAGTTGTTTGAAAAATCATCCCCGGTTGATATTTTGACCGTTACTGCCGAACTACGCAGGCAAGGGGAATTGGAAATGATAGGTGGAGCTTATTATATTACGGAATTGACCAGCCGTGTGGCATCTGCAGCTAATATTGAATTCCATGCCCGTATCATCATTCAAAAATTTATTCAGCGTGAACTCATCCGTATATCTACAGATGTTATTCAAAGTGCATACGAAGATACTTCTGACGTACTGGACCTGCTGGATAGAGCAGAAAAGAACCTGTTTGAAATTGCACAAAGTAACTTGCGCCGTGATGCCCGTAAAATGGACGATCTGGTGCATGAGGCCTTAAAAGATATTGAAGCCTTAAAGGATAAAAAAGACGGCCTTACCGGTGTGGCATCGGGCTTTACAGCGCTTGACCGGATGACCTCGGGCTGGCAAAAATCCGATCTGGTTATTATAGCTGCCCGCCCGGCTATGGGTAAAACGGCCTTTGTACTGAGTTGTGCCCGTAACGCGGCGGTTGATTTTGATAAACCTGTAGTTGTATTCTCATTGGAGATGTCCTCTGTTCAATTGGTTAACCGTTTAATATCCGGCGAAACCGAAATTGAACAGGAAAAGATCCGTAAGGGAACTTTAGAAGAATGGGAATGGCAGCAGATCCACTCTAAAATTGGCAGGCTTGAACAAGCCACCCTGATCATTGATGACACCCCGGCATTGAATATATTTGAGTTCAGGGCCAAATGCCGTCGTTTAAAATCGCAGCATGATATCCAATTGATCATTATTGACTACTTACAATTAATGCATGGTAAAGCCGAAGGTAAGGGAGGTGGCGGTAACCGTGAGCAGGAAATTGGTAGCATATCAAGAGCTTTAAAATCTGTAGCAAAGGAACTTAACGTGCCGGTGATCGCGTTATCGCAATTAAGTCGTGCTGTTGAAACCAGGCCGGGTAACTCAAAAAGACCAATGCTTTCGGATTTACGTGAGTCAGGCTCTATTGAGCAGGATGCGGATATGGTACTTTTCCTTTACCGTCCTGAATATTATGGTTTAACAGAAGATGAAGACGGTAATCCAACCAATAACGTGGGTGAAGTTATTATAGCCAAACACCGTAACGGTGAAACCGGTACTGTACGATTGAAGTTTGTTGGTAAATATGTAAAATTCGCCAACCTCGAAGAGAGTATGGACGGCTTCCCTCCTGCTGCTGGCAGCGCATTCTCAGGCTTGGCGCCATCACAGGATTTTGAAAAGCAAAGTAACTTTATTATCCGCCCGTCACGCATGGATGATATTGATGATGAACCACCGTTTTAGATATGCAGATGTGCGGGTTTCAGATGTGCAGATGATAAAACAACAAAGCCCGGTTTCGTTGAAACCGGGCTTTGTTGTTAATAGTGGATCGCTTTAATTTCCTCATCTGCACATCTGAAATCCGCACATCTGCACATCAGAAAAATATTCCCAGCAGTACTCCGATGATGATAATTACCGGGGTTTTTATTTTGGTGAAGTGCAGTAGCAAAAAGGTGCCTGCCATAAGCCCGTAGGCTATCCAGTTACCCCCAAATGGCCGTACCAGTAAAATAAAGGCCGTAGCCATAAAACCCACCGCCACGGCACTGATACCACTTAACGAGTTCTTGATACGCGCTATTTTCTTGAGATCTTCCCAAAATGGCACTATAAACAGGATGAGTATCAACCCTGGTGTATTTACCCCTATAACGGCTATTATGCTGCCAATGATTTGTCCGCCAATGCCGTATCCTTTATTTCCTAAAGTGATACCTCCCAAAAACGAGGTAAAGGAAAATGTTGGCCCTGGGAGCGCCTGTTGCAGGGCATAACCAGAAAGAAATTCTGAATTACTGAGATAATGTTTTACTTCTACAAATTCTGTGTACATCAGCGGTACCATCACCTGTCCGCCGCCAAATATCAGGATACCGTTACGGTAAAAGTTCTCAAATAAACGGATAGGTAAACTAAATGGTGAAGTTTGATTAATGATAGCACCCAGGGCAGCAAAGAATAACAGGATACCGATAAAATAAGCTACTTTATTCGGGTTTACATTGGAGTATAGTTTAACACGCAATTCGTTTTCCTGCGGCTGCGTTTCCATCGCCGATGATATGATACCACCCAACAAAACCAATAATGGAAAAGCATAGGCATTTTGTAAAATGAGTGTTGCTATGAACGATGCTATGGCCAGCATGGTACTTACCCGTGTTTTAAGGAATCTGTGCGCAAAGCTGTAAGTAGCATAGGCCACAATACCAACAGCCATGGGTTGTATATAAGTAATGATGTGCGCGAATTGGGCACGATTGGCAAACATTTTATAGCTTATGGCCGCCATTGCCATGATAGCGGCCGAAGGTAATATCCAGATTAGAAAAGTGATTAGAGCCAGCCTCAGCCCCCCAACCTTCCAGGCTATACCCACCAGGGTTTGGGTGGAAGACGGCCCGGGCAATACCTGCGACAAGGCATTAAGCTCTATCAGCTCATCTTCGGTTATATAGTGTCGCTTTTCAACAAATTCCCGTAATAAAACAGCTATGTGCGCCTGCGGCCCCCCAAAAGCGGTAAAAGTATAGATCAATACATCACGAAGAAATAGAAGGTGCCGGTTTTTCATTAAAATTAGTTCATAGTTGATGGTTCATTGTTCATAGTGATAAGTAAATGATATTATGCTAAAACCATGAACTATAAACTATGATCTATGAACTACTTAATAATCGTCATCATCTTCTTCTATACCCTTGGCCTGCCGGTAAACAGCCTGTAGTTCTGAAAATGCGTGGTTATCGCGCTTCTGTTTGGCTATGGTCATGCCGTTTTCGTAGGTGGTTATGGCGTCGGGTTTACGGTTAAGGGCTTCATATAATTTACCTAAATGATAATAAGTGCCCACATAACCAGGATGATTTGTCACCAGGTCTTCATAATAAGTTAATGCCTTATCTACCTGATTCAGACGTAGATATTCTGTGGCGAGGGCGTATTTTAAAAACTCGTCCTCGGGTTCGTTCTTTATAAATTCTAATAGCTTATCCAATCTGCTCAACTCCATTTTAAACTCTATCTTTTTTAATTAAATTTGCAAAAACCTATTGATATGAATATCCTGGTATGTGTAAGTAATGTTCCTGATACCACCACAAAAATAACCTTTACTGATAATAACACCCAATTTAATACAAATGGTGTTCAATTTATACTAAACCCTTATGACGAGATAGCGCTTTCACGTGCTATTGAGTTAACCGATGGCGGTAAAGGGACGGTAACGGTTATCAACGTTGGTGAAGTAAATACAGAGGCTACCATCCGCAAAGCGCTGGCTATTGGCGCTACAGACGCGGTGCGTATAAACGCTAAACCTCATGACGCCTGGTATGTAGCTTACCAGATTGCGGAGTATGTGAAAGCTAATCCGTTCGACCTTATTTTAACCGGCCGCGAATCTATTGACTACAATGGATCAAAAGTTGCAGGTATGCTGGGCGAACTGCTTGATCTGCCCTCGGTATCGATCATCAAAAAACTGGATGCTGCCGATAAAGAGGCTACTGTTGAGCGTGAGATTGAAGGCGGCAAAGAAATCCTGACCATTCCCTACCCTTTTGTGGCCGGTACTGCAGAAGGTGTTGCGGAGCCTAAAATACCAAATATGCGTGGTATCATGTCAGCTCGTACCAAGCCGCTGACGGTTATTGAACCGGTTGAGGTAAAAATATATTCAGAAGTATTGAGTTATGAAACCCCTGCCCCTCGTGGACAAGTGAAATTGGTACCTGCTGATGATACTGCTAAACTGGTTGAGCTTTTGCATACCGAAGCGCGCGTTATTTAATTCATTTAAATCTATTCCAAGAAACACATCATATGTCAGTTTTAATATATGCGGAAAATGCCGGCGGTAAATTCAAAAAGTCAATTTTTGAAGCTGTTACCTACGCCCGTGCCATTGCCGATCAAAATAAAACCAATCTTGTGGCTATCTCCATTGGCGATGTCAGCAAAGATGAATTAGCCGCGTTAGGTAAATACGGGGCCGAAAAAGTGCTGAACGTGTCAGGCGATAAGCTCAAGAATTTTGTGAACCAGGCTTATGCCTCTATTATTGCTGAAGCTGCGAAAAAACAAGGCGCTGATATCGTAGTACTATCCAATACCTTTTCTGGTCGTGGTTTAGCCCCAAGGTTAGGTGTAAAGCTGCAGGCTGGCGTTGCCGATGGCGCAGTAGCGCTGCCAGAGCAGAATGGAGGTAAATTCACCATCAAAAAAACAGCTTTCTCTGGTAAAGCATTTGCCATTGTGGAATTAACATCTGCCAACAAGGTTATTGCCCTGGTACCCAACTCCTATAAGGTTGTAGAAACAGGCGGCATTGCCCAGGTAGAAGATTTCACTGCCGAAATCAAAGAGTCTGATTTTAAAGCGATGATCAAAGAGATCGTTCGTTCAACCGATAAAATATCCCTGCCCGATGCGGAAATTGTTGTTTCTGCAGGCCGTGGCCTCAAAGGGCCCGAAAACTGGGGTATGGTAGAGGAACTGGCAGAACTGCTTGGAGCAGCCACAGCGTGCTCGAAACCGGTATCAGACGCCGGATGGCGCCCGCACAGCGAACACGTTGGCCAAACCGGGATAGCTGTCAGTCCAAATTTGTATATTGCGATAGGAATTTCAGGTGCTATTCAACACCTGGCAGGTATCAGTTCTTCAAAAGTTATTGTGGTGATCAACAAAGATCCGGAGGCTCCTTTTTTTAAAGTGGCTGATTATGGCATTGTTGGCGACGCGTTTGAAGTTGTGCCTCAATTAATAGCGGCCGTTAAAGAATATAAGGCTTCAGCATAAATTATTAGGTGCGATGGGTAATAACATGAAAAAAATTAAGCTGGATATAGTAGGGTTATCATATAGTCAGACACAATCAGGCGCTTATGCTTTAGTTTTAGGCGAGGTAAGCGGCCGACGACGGCTCCCTATCATTATCGGCAGCTTTGAAGCACAGGCCATAGCTATCGAGATAGAGAAAATGACCCCAAGCCGCCCGCTTACGCATGACTTGTTCAAGAGCTTTGCTCAGGCTTACCAGATAGAGGTTCAAGAGATCATTATTTATAATCTGGTCGATGGCATATTCTATTCCAAATTGATTTGCAGCGACGGTAAACGATCGGTGGAAATCGATGCACGTACCTCTGACGCCATCGCGGTAGCTGTAAGGTTCGACTGCCCTATTTTTACCTACGAGTTTATCCTCTCCACCGCTGGTATCGTTATCGAAGGCAATGACTTTGTTTATCTCGAAAACATTAACGAAACCCAGGAAGAAAAATCTGTAGCATCGAGCGTAGGCAGCGGATTTGCCTCATTAAGTATCGATGAGCTTAAAACAAAATTGCAGGAAGCGCTTGCAGAAGAGTCGTACGAAAAGGCCGCGAAAATACGCGATGAATTAAATAAGCGTAAAGCATCATAGAGATTTTTGATTTCGGATGTTCGATTTCGGAATTGTTTATAATTCAGATTTCGGAAGTATCCATGCAGAGTTAAAATATTCGATTTTTCATTTAAATTCCCTTACAAATCAATAAATCCGAAATCAATTTATTATTTTCCGTTTTTGATTTAATACAAACTATTATTATTTAAACCAGGCACCGTATGAATATTAAGTTTCGCTTAATAGTGATGAATTTTATGCAGTTTTTTATATGGGGTTCATGGCTGCTTACTATCGGGGTATACTGGTTTCAAAATAAACACTGGTCGGGCGAGCACTTCGGCGCCATTTTTTCAACCATGGGCATATCGGCTATCTTCATGCCTGCCTTAACCGGTATTATAGCCGACCGCTTTGTAAATGCCGAAAAACTTTATGGCCTGATGCATATTTTAGGGGCGGTTACTTTATTCTCACTTCCACTTGTAACTAATCCTTTTACTTTTTTCTGGGTGATGCTGCTGAATATGGTGTTTTACATGCCAACCCTGTCATTATCTATCACCGTGGCTTATTCGGCTTTAAAAAACAGTGACAAGGATATTGTAAAAGATTACCCTCCAATCCGTATATGGGGGACTATCGGCTTTATTGCCGCCCTGTGGACAGTAAGTCTCACGCATAACGAAACCTCGGCCAATCAATTTTATATTGCTTCGGCAATGTCACTTATATTAGGCATATACGCATTTACACTTCCTAAGGCACCTCCTCTTTTAAGCAAGATAACCAATAAATCTTTTGTAGATCAGTTGGGCCTAAAAGCCTTTACCTTATTCAAAGTACCTAAGTTTGCTATATTTTTTGCTTTCTCGCTTTTATTAGGCGCTGCTTTACAGCTTACTAATGCCTACGGCGATACTTACATTCATGATTTTGCTACTGTGCCAGCTTATAAGGATACCATAGCGGTAAAGTACCCGGCCATTATCATGTCGATATCCCAGATATCGGAGACATTGTTCATCCTGGCTATCCCTTTCTTTCTGCGCAGATTCGGTATTAAATATGTTATGCTATTCAGCATGCTGGCTTGGGTGCTGCGATTTGGCTTGTTTGCCTTCGGCGATCCTGCAAATGGTCTTTGGATGATCATTGGCTCCTGCATTGTATACGGAATGGCCTTTGATTTCTTTAATATTTCTGGTTCTTTATTTGTTGAAACACAGGCAACACCAGAAATAAGGGCCAGCGCTCAAGGACTTTTCATGATGATGGTGAATGGATTCGGCGCCTTTTTTGGAAGTATAGGGAGCGGTTACATTATTGATAAGTTCTTTACCCATGCCGATCACAGTAAAGACTGGCATGGCATCTGGCTTACTTTTGCCGCTTATGCACTGGTTATAGCCGTTATCTTCCCGTTTGTATTCCGGTATAAACACAACGCGGCATTAAAGCATGCCATAGCGCATGCATAAATTGTCTGAATCAGAATTTATGGAATTAAATAATTTATCGAATTTACATTCATTCTGTTAATTCGTACATTCTATAAATTCCGGTTCAGACGACTATTTCCTCCCTATCGCATATTGTATCCCACCCAAAAGGTGTTTCAAATACAAAGGATCGGCGTATGATTCATCGGTGTGGCCCAGTTCGGTATAAAATGCCCTGCCGCCATCAAAGCTATGGTACCAGGCCATCGGGTGATTGTCGCCATTTTCGCCGCCGGTATAGCTTTTTTCATCTATTTTGATCAGTACATGCAAATCGTCGGCTATCCATTTATAGTTATACCACTCGTCCCAGCGTTTCCAGGTTTCGGGCAGATGTTTGGTGGCTATAAAATTACGGTCAACCACATTAAGCGTAGCTTCCTGCTGTTTGGGGTGGCTTTTAAAATAAGCGCCTACCAGTTTGCCATACCAGGCCCAGTCGTACTCGGTATCTGTAGCAGCATGCACACCTACAAATCCGCCACCGGCTTTAATATATTGTTCAAAGGCAGCTTGTTGAGAATCATCCAATACATTACCGGTAGTGCTTAAAAATATGACTGCAGCGTATTGTTTTAAATTAGCAGTGGTAAACTTTTGGGCATCGGTGGTGCTATCTACATCAAAATTGTTCTCCTGCCCCAGTTTCATGATGGCCGGAACGCCGACTGCTATGGAGTTATGATGAAATCCGGCTGTTTTGCAAAAGATGAGCACCTTGGGTTTTGCCCAACCCTGTGTAAGCACCGAGCCAATTAAAAGGCAAATGATGATTAATTTTTTCATAGTTGTATTGTTAGTGTCATGGCCCTATAAACAAGTCAGCTCCGTATGATTAGTTGTGGAATCCCGAAATAAATCGGGATGACGTGTAAATCTTTGATTGTTTATCCTTGCTCTTTACTCCCCTTATCTATAAATCCTCTTAAATTATAAATCCCATTAAATATTTCCTTTCTTCAATTCTCCGACAGCAAAATCTGCCGCACGGGCTGTTAATGCCATATAAGTTAATGAAGGGTTCTGACAAGCTGATGAGGTCATAGCCGCTCCATCTGTACAGAATACGTTTTTGGCATCCCACACCTGGTTATGCGCGTTTAAGACAGACGTTTTAGGATCAAGCCCCATACGGGCTGTACCCATCTCGTGGATACCATCGCCTACATTATGGCCTCTGTCATGCGTTTTTACGTTTTTAACGCCGGCGCTTTCGAGCATTTCTTTGGCTTCTTTTACAATATCAATCCGCATTTTATGCTCATTATCCCTGATAATGGCATCCATAGCCAGAACAGGTAAACCCCATTTATCTTTACGGTTTTTATCCAGGGTGATCTTGTTATCGTGATAAGGCAGTAATTCGCCAAACCCACCTATACCTATCTGCCAATCGCCAGGTTCGGTTATTGCATCCTTATACTGTGCGCCGATATTCAGTTCGGCTATCTCCCGGCTCCAGCCAGTACGGCTTGCCGCGCCCTGGTAACCAAAACCACGCAGGTAATCACGTTTATCACCAAATAAATTGGCAAACCTAACCACATATATGCCATTAGCCCGACGGCCATAATAATATTTATCCTCAAAACCTTCTACATGTCCGGAGGCACCCAGATTGTAATGATGATCCATAATGTTATGCCCTAACTCGCCGCTGCTGCTGCCCAATCCATCCGGCCAAACATCCGTAGCCGAGTTCATCAGCACCCAGGCGCTATTTAAAGCCGATGCGTTCAGGAACACGATCTTGGCGTAATATTCATAGGTTTGGTTGGTTTCGGCATCAAGCACCTCAACGCCCGTGGCCTTTTTGGTGTCCTTATCGTACAATATTTTGGTAACTATTGAATATGGCCTAACCGTTAAGTTGCCGGTAGCCAAGGCCGCCGGTAAGGTCGACGATTGGGTGCTGAAGTATCCGCCGAAAGGGCATCCTTCCCAGCAGCGATTGCGGAACTGGCATTTGGTACGGCCGGGGATTGCCGCCGTAAGATTAGCCACACGACCAATGATCATGTGCCTGTTACCATTATAATTCTTTTTAAGGCGGGCGGCTACATCCTTTTCTACCCAGTTCATGTCCATTGGCGGCAGGTATTGACCATCGGGCAATTGCTCCAGACCTTCTAAGGAGCCGCTTATGCCGGCAAACTTCTCTACATGATCATACCAGGGTGCCAGGTCTTTATAGCGGATAGGCCAGTCAATTGCCCAGCCATCTTTGGCATTAGCTTCAAAATCATGATCGCTCCAGCGGTAACTTTGCCTGCCCCATAAAATAGAGCGGCCACCAAGCTGGTATGACCGCCACCAATTAAAGGGTTTTACCTCAGTATAAGGAGCATCCTGCTCATTTGTCCAATAATCCATGATGGGCTCGTAGGCACCCCAGTTGCGTGATATCACTGGTCTAACCTTGCGTTCGGCCTGTGTGGGGTTGCCCCGATGCGGCATATCCCAGGGATCGTTGCTGGCGCTTTTATAATCCTTGATGTGCTCAAAATTGCGACCGCGTTCCAGCATAATCGTTTTCAGGCCTTTTTCGGTTAATTCCTTAGCTGCCCAGCCGCCGCTTATACCCGAGCCAATAACGATGGCATCATAGGTATTACCGGCTTTAGCCTTGCCGTTTACATTGTTTAATGGCATGATTTCAGTAATATTAAAGGTTTGTTTGCAATTGGATAAACAATAATATCAATTAAAACGAAACAAAGCAATGAAGTAGGTAATAAAAAACAATCGATTGTAATTATATGGTTACAATGGCATTTAAATAAATGCTCCGCTCTTATCATACCGATCACATATATTTTATATTCCGATGGGTTCAATCTATAAAACAACGGCGGTTTTCTTATTTTTACAATTCTTACTCCTCTGCCAATGCTTACTATAAGTGAACTATACATTTATCCCATCAAATCCTTAGGAGGCATATCACTATCTTCTGCTCAGGTTACCGATCGCGGTTTAAAATATGACAGGCGCTGGATGCTGGTTGACGAACAAAACCGTTTCCTTACCCAGCGGGAATATCCGCAAATGGCTTTATTAAAGGTACAGATTGAAAGCGATGGCCTGTTAGTCACACATCACCTGAGCGGATCGGTTTTTATACCATTTGAACAGTACGATCCAGGTAAACAGGAAGTAGTTATCTGGGACGATACCTGTGCCGGCGTGTTTGTAGACCCTGAATTGGATAATTGGTTTAGTGCCGCATTGGGAATAAAATGCAGACTGGTGCACATGCCCGAAGATACCCGCCGTGAGGTAGATCAGCGGTACGCCCGTGAGGGAATAATCACTTCTTTTGCCGATGCCTACCCTTTTTTATTAATAGGACAGGCTTCGCTTGATGATTTGAACAACCGCATGGCCGAATCGTTACCTATGAACCGGTTCAGACCCAACATTGTATTTACAGGCGGTGATGCTTTTGATGAGGACCTGATGAACCATATACAAATAGCTGGTATTGATTTTTATGGTGCAAAGCTTTGCGCACGCTGCGTGCTCACTACTATCGATCAGCAAACAGCTATAAAAGCCAAAGAGCCTTTAAAAACACTGGCCAGGTACCGTTTGATGAACAATAAGATATTGTTCGGGCAAAATTTGGTTCATGAGGGTACAGGTATTATTACTGTTGGCGATACTTTAAATGTACTAAGCACCCACACCGAAGAAAGATTTATAGTACGTCAAAAATGAAGAGGCATATTGCCCATATCGCTTTAGTGGTGGCTGATTATGATGAGGCCATAGCTTTTTATACGCAAAAGCTTGGTTTTGTATTGATAGAGGATACCGTTTTAAGCGAAACAAAAAGATGGGTTTTAATAGCGCCTGGTCAGGATGCCCAATGTGCCATTTTGCTGGCAAAAGCTGCCAATGATGAACAAGAACAGGCTATTGGCAATCAATCGGGTAAACGGGTATTCCTGTTTTTATATACCGATGATTTTTGGTGCGATCATGAGGCGATGACTGCCAAAGGTATCAGTTTTGTACGACCGCCTGTTACCCAAGATTATGGAACAGTCGCCGTATTTGAAGATCTTTACGGTAATTTATGGGACCTGATACAACCATCTGAACAAAAAACAACATGAAACCAACTATCACCATTGAGTACTGCCCCAAATGTAACTGGATGATGCGGGCCGCTTACATGGCCCAGGAACTGCTTACTACTTTTACCGATGATATTTATGGTGTAACCCTGCACCCCAGCGAAACAAATGGCAAATATACCATCAGCGTTGATGGTACGGTATTGTTCGACAGAAAAGAACGAGGACGTTTCCCGGAGATTAAGGAATTAAAGCAACTGGTGCGTGATCAGGTGAACCCGGATAAGAGTTTGGGACACTCTGAAAAATGGAGTCAAGAACCAAGAGACAAGACGAATAATGGCGATGGATTAATTTCCCCCTTGTCCTGATTCCTGACTCTTATTTCTTGATTCTATACTCCATACAAGTATCCTATAGTATTACTGGATATTTTTATTTATAATTGTGTACCTTTGTTAGTTTTATTTTAAAAAATGCTATCTAAAAAAACTAAATACGCAATTAAGGCATTAGTGATCCTGGGTAAAAACATGGATCAACCACCGATGCAGATTTCAAAGATCGCCGAGGCCGAACGTATTCCCAAAAAATTCCTGGAACAAATACTGCTCGACTTGCGCAACGCCGGTTTCCTGTACAGCAAAAAAGGTGCAGGAGGTGGCTACAGCCTCAACCGCGACCCTAAAGAGATATTTTTGGTAAGTATCATGCGTATTACTGACGGCCCCATAGCCATGGTACCCTGTGCCAGTCTTAACTTTTATCACAAATGCGATGAATGTCACCAGGAAACTACCTGCGGCATCCGCGATGTATTTGTTGATGTGCGCGATGCCACGTTAAAAATATTAAGCGAGACCAGCATAGCTGATATCATCTCCCGCGAGCAGACACTCATCCATACTTAAAAAATCTCACCAAACTGTAAAAAGGGAACTTTTTTCAATTAAATTCTACCATTTCCCTATAGTATGTATATATTTGGGGATACTAAAATGCGCGGATGTGCAAATTCCAGATGTGCAGATTATTATCTATAAGGGAACCAACTCCAAGTATATTCTCATCTGCACATCTGGAATTTGCACATCCGCACATCTGATTTTTATAATTGATTAAACGATAAGATATGCAGAGCTTCAGAACGGAACTGGAGAACCCGATAGTTGAGAAAGATATTATTGATCTTGAAAAAAAGATCAGGGCTTTTCGTGAAGGTAAAATTCACGACGAAAAGTTCAGGAGCTTGCGCCTGGCCCGTGGTATTTACGGTCAAAGGCAGCCGGGTGTGCAAATGGTACGTATCAAACTGCCATTTGGTAAAGTTACTTTTAAGCAGCTATTGCGTATTGCCGATATATCTGATGAGTACGGAAGTCGTAACCTGCATCTCACCACCCGTCAGGATATCCAGATCCATTATGTAAGTCTTGACCGTACCCCTGAGCTTTGGGCCAAACTGGCCCAGGATGATATTACCCTGCGTGAAGCTTGTGGAAACACCGTACGAAACGTTACTGCCTCCCCCACTTCTGGCATCGATCCGCAGGAGCCGTTTGACGTTTCACCTTATGCGCATGCTACATTTGAGTATTTTTTGCGTAATCCAGTATGCCAGGAAATGGGTCGTAAGTTCAAGATCTCTTTCTCTTCAAGTGATGCGGATACCGCTTTTTCTTATATCCATGATATCGGCGTTATACCCAAGCTGAAAAGCGACGGTGAGCGTGGTTTTAAAGTGCTTTTAGGCGGCGGTTTAGGCGCTCAGCCCCTGTTGGCTAATATTGTAGAAGAATTTTTACCAGAAGATCAGCTGATCCCTTATATCGAGGCTATTATCCGGGTGTTCGACCGTTATGGCGAACGCAATAACCGTAACAAGGCCCGCTTAAAATACCTGATCCAGAAAATCGGGTTGGAAGAAGTTTTACGTTTGGCCGAGATCGAAAGAACAGCCATCAAAGTAAAAAGCTATAAAATTGATCGCGACGCGCTTCCACAACCTACTTTTCCGGAAGAAACCGCTTTTGCCGAAGTAAGTATTAGTAACCCTTTCCGTTATGAACAATGGCTGGCTACCAATGTATTTGAGCAAAAGCAGGAAGGATTTTTTGGTGTATATATTAAAGTGCCTGTCGGCGACATATCAACAGATACTGCCCGCGAACTGGTTAAACTTTTGCAGCCATTAGTTGCCGATGAGATCCGCATTACCCAAAATCAGGGTTTATTGCTGAAATTTGCCCGCAAAGAAGCATTGCCAGCTCTTTATGAAGGCTTGGCTAAGCTTGAACTCGCCGCTCCGGGTTTCGACAGTGTGGCCGATGTAACCACCTGCCCTGGTACGGATACCTGCAACCTGGGTATCTCTAACAGCATGACCATGGCGCGTGTGCTGGAAGACCTGATCTACAACGAATACGAAGACTTTATTTATAACCGCGATATCAAGATAAAAATAAGCGGCTGTATGAACTCCTGCGGTCAGCATGGCCTGGCACATATTGGTTTTCATGGCAGCTCATTGAAAGCAGGTACAAAAGTATTGCCATCTGTGCAGGTAATGCTGGGTGGTGGCACCGTTGGTGATGGCATTGGCCGCGCCGCCGACAGGGTGATCAAAGTGCCTTCAAAAAGGGCTACAGATGTTTTAAGAACCCTGCTTGATGATTATAAAACACTTTCGACAGAGGGTGAACTTTACAACGACTATTACGACAGACAAGGCAAAGATTATTTTTATCGCCTGCTGAAACCTCTTGCCGATCTCACTACTTTGACAGATGATGAGTTTGTTGACTGGGGCCACCAGGAAACCTTTGTTACCGCTATTGGCGTTGGCGAATGTGCCGGTGTGATCATCGATCTGGTAGCTACGTTGTTGTATGAGTCGGAAGAGAAACTGGGCTGGGCCAATCAATCGTTCCAGGCTGGTGCTTGGTCTGATGCTATCTATCATTCCTACAACACGCTGTTAAGCTCTGCAAAAGCATTATTGCTTGATAAGAGTGTGAATACCAGCACCCAGGCCGCGGTTATCCGCGAGTTTGATGCCAACTATGTAGAGAAAGGTGAATTTGATATAGAAGGCAGCTTTAACGACCTGGTATTACAGATCAATCAGCATGAACCTTCAGAAGAATTTGCTACCGCTTACTTAGCACAGGCTACTGAGTTCCTGGGAAAAAGTAAAGCAAAAAGAGAGGCTTTGGTACAATAATGAAAGTCGTTCAAATTAATTTGGCCTCACCCCGCCCTCTCCAAAGGAGAGGGTTTGGAAAGTACGTAGATAATAAAGTCCTCTCCTTTGGAGAGGATTTAGGTGAGGCTGAGGCTCTTTCAAACTATAATAAACCATGACATTATTGCCAAAGGATAGCAGCATAGCTAAGGTTCAGAACCAGGATACCGGGGGCAATCAATTGTTTCCCGTATTTTTAAAGCTGAACGACCTGCATACCGTACTGGTAGGCGGAGGCAATGTGGGTTTGGAAAAGCTGGGCGCTATTTTAAACAATAGTCCGTTGGCAAAAGTAACCGTGATATCCCGGGAGTTTTTACCGGAGGTACACGAACTGGCATCGCAGTATGAAGGTGTCACCATTGTTCAAAAGTCTTTTGCCGACGACGACCTGAACGGTGCCGAAGTAGTAATTGCAGCTACTAACGACAGCGACCTGAACAAATACATCCGCCAGGCCGCGCACGATCGCAAATTGCTGATCAATGTAGCTGACAAACCCGATCTTTGCGATTTTTACCTGGCATCCATCGTTCAAAAAGGCGACCTGAAACTGGCGATATCTACTAACGGTAAATCGCCAACCATAGCCAAGCGCTTAAAAGAAGTACTGAACGAAAGTATCCCCGACGAACTGGATACCACCCTGCAGCAAATGAGCGAGCTGCGCAACACCCTCACCGGTGATTTTGCCGACAAGGTTAAAACCTTAAATAAAGTAACCTCGGTATTGGTTGAGCCGAAGATAACCGTCAACAAGAATTTTATCTGGCTCATCTGGTCAACCATCATCGTCTCTTTAGCCGTTGTTATCTCTGCTTTATATTATAAGGAGCCACAGTTTAAGTTATTTGTAGAGGCTGTACCACCTCAATTTTATTATTTCTTAGGTGCAGGCTTCCTGTTTGCGCTGGTTGACGGAGCCATAGGTATGTCATATGGTGTTACTTCTACCAGTTTCTCACTGTCGATGGGGATTCCTCCGGCATCGGCCAGTATGGGTGTGCACCTGTCAGAGATATTGAGTTGCGGTATTGCTGGTTGGATGCATTTTCGCATGGGTAACATTAATTGGAAGCTTTTTAAATTATTGGTAATACCTGGCATCATCGGAGCTATTACCGGTGCCACATTATTATCCTCGCTGGAGCATTATAGTATGTATACAAAGCCTGTTGTCTCTTTATATACATTGATACTTGGCTGGGTTATCCTGTCAAAAGCTTTTAACATAAAACGCAAAAAAACCACCGATAAAGTTAAACGTATTTCGTTGTTAGGCTTAGGCGGCGGATTTATCGACGCGGTTGGTGGCGGCGGTTGGGGATCGATTGTATTGTCAACTTTGATAGCCGGTGGTCGTAGCCCTATATTTTCATTGGGGACTGTAAAATTAGCACGTTTTTTTGTAGCTATAGCCGGTTCCATTACTTTTATTACCCTGGTAACCAGCGATCATTGGCCTGCTGTAGCCGGTTTAATATTGGGCAGCGCGCTGGCATCGCCTATCGCCGCTCGCATCTCTAATAAAATATCAACAAAAACCATTATGGTTTCGGTAGGTATAATCGTTATACTGGTAAGTATCAAATCGATAGTTGCCTTTATTACAAAAGTTTTGTAACATGAGTGAAGTAGTTAAACATATACAAAAAGTAATAGCCGGCCTCAATCCCGTTGAAGCCCTGCGCGAATTGGCAGAGCTGTTTCCCGGCGAAATTGTATTCTCCACCAGCTTTGGCTGGGAAGATCAGGCCATCAGTCACATGATATTTGCCAATAACTTGCCTATTAAGGTTTTTACTTTAGAAACCGGCAGGCTTTTTCGTGAAACCTATTCCGTATGGAGCAGCACCATGGACAGGTATAAACAACCTATCCACGCCTATTACCCCGACCGCGACCTGTTGGAAGAAATGGTGAATAAAAAAGGACCTAACAGCTTTTATGAATCGGTAGAGAACCGCAAAGAGTGCTGCGGCATCCGTAAAATAGAACCATTAAAACGCGCGCTAAAAGGCAATAAATTATGGATCACCGGCATCCGTGCCGATCAGTCGGCCAATCGTCATGACATGGAAAACGTGGAATGGGATGAGCAAAATCAACTCGCTAAGTTCCATCCCATTTTCAGCTGGACGCTTGACGATGTAAAAGCCTATATCAAACAATACAACATCCCTTATAATTCCCTGCACGATAAAGGCTTCCCCAGCATTGGCTGTATGCCCTGCACACGTGCCGTTGCCGAAGGCGAGGATTTCCGAGCCGGTCGCTGGTGGTGGGAAGATCAATCCAAAAAAGAATGCGGCTTGCATGAGGTAAAACAACATTAATAAGACACTTTTTAACAATATAAAAGCCGGTTGGTCGTTTGATCATCTGGCTTTTTTGTTTTGGGCTGCCCCCTATTTTCCCCACTATGTCATTGCGAGGAACGACGAAGCAATCTCGTAGCTATTATTATTGACTAATAAAGACAAGCCACTCTTGTAATAATTCTTTAAAGTCTTGTGTTGGTAGTATTGTACCTCCATCCCCCACTTCGACGGTATTGTTGCTGTGAAAGTAAAGCGGCGATCCAAGAACTTCTCCCCAAAAAAAATCAGAACCGATGCCATTTTGTTCTTTGGTTATCGAATTTATTTGGGCATTTGTATAAACTTTGTCGCTGTATGTAATATGATTTGCGATATCTGAGTTCGCTATATCAGTAGTGGTCGCAAAACCCGCCTATTTAAGCGTCCACGCTTAAATACCCAATTGGTGAGCGTCGACGCTCACTAGTAATAAGTTCAAGTGAAGACACTTGAACTTGCGCAGCTGTAAATAACCACGAACCAATTTCCCACAAAAAAACGGATGAACATTGCTGTCCATCCGCCTTAAAAACTATATAAAACGTATTAAAAAAATTGCTTATTTAGGTTGCTGTCCACTCAGCAAGCCATCAAGTGTAACCGATACATAGTACAAACCGCCAATGGTTGGGCCGCCGGCATACTGAATATATCGTTTGTTAAAAATATCGGTTGCGCCCAGTTTAAAGGTAGCGTAGTAAACGGGTACACGGTAAGTAACCTGCGCGTCAACTGTGCCAATAGCGGGAACCGTTCCGGTAACCAGCGGGCTCTCCCACAGGAATGATTCCTGCCATTTGTATACCACATTGAATCCAAAGTTTTTAACTACTTCGCGGTTACCGAATGATACGTTGCCCGACCATTCCGGTGTGTTAAAGCCGGTTACAAAAATATCAGAGGCCGTTTGAGCTTTCAGCTTATTAAAGCTTACGTTGCCTGATATGGTATATCTTTTATAAAAGTTATAGGTGATACCAGCTGATGAACCATAATTATGATAGATGTTTTTGGCATTGGTATACACGCGGTACCTGCTTTGACCCTGGCTGGCCGCATTGGTTGAGGTTGCAGTAGTTGGGTCGCGGTTAATATCCAGCATGGATAATACGGCGGCGTCTGAGCCTACTGTGGCGCCATTTGGTACAAACACTTGTACCTGGCCCAAAAAGCCGTCATAGCGGTTGGTATAGGCATCTATGTCGATAAATACTTTGTTATCCGCAACAATACCCTTGTAACCCACCTCATATGAAGTGATCTGTTCAGGGCGTGCCGGTGGCAGGTCGGCCACTTTCAGCAGGTTTTTATTGGCTAAGGCATTGGCATCTGTACTGCCGCCCGGCGAGGCGTTTACAGCCGCATTAAAGTTGGTTACCGATGTTTGGGTATAGCTGTTACCTAAATAACCCAATCCGTCGTTTATAAATGGCAAGCTGCCTACACGTTTCACACGACCGTTGTTCACGTAAGACAAGGCTTCGAACAATGATGGAAAACGGTAACCATTTTGGAACGTGAACCTGAAATTATGGTTCTCATTCACGGTATAAACAGCGGCTAAACGCGGCGTAAACTTCGGATCAAAATAAGGGTTATAATCCCAACGGATAGATCCGAATAATTTCAGCTTTTCGTCGAAAAAGGTTTTGGTTACCTGTGTAAAGGCGCCATACTTTTTGTAGATCACGTTTTTACCAAATGAACCATCGGCCAAAGGTGTGTTACGATCGGCAATTGGGCGACTAAAATCAACAAAGTTGTTGCCATCTGGAATAATAGAATATACGCGCACATCACCACCAACCAACAAATCAACCACTTTTACACGATTGCTCAGGTCCCACTGGGCCTCGGCATTATACATACGGCTTTTTTGTACCAGCGCGGCACCACCGGTGGCCGGCGCATTTGGGATCAGGCTCGATTTGATATCCCAGTTATTGATGCCAATGATGGTTTTACCCAGATCATTAAAGGCTTGTGTACCAGGTTCTACCCTGCCCTTATCAGCAGCCGCCCTGGCAAATTGCTCTGCCGCAGCCAGGTTAGCCGAAGTCAGTTTACCACCATTGAATGATTTAAGCGCGTTACCATACAGCGTAGCCCAGGCCGAATTGCTGGCGTGGTTCAGGTCGAGGTTATCGGCCAAAGGTTTTACGTTAAATGAATTGCCCGTATTTTCTATCGACTCATAAGCGCGAACCAGGAACTCTTTTCCTTTTAACTCCACTTTATGGTTTTGCACAGTAGCGCCATCGAGTGAAATTTTATTACCCCGTTGAAAAACACCATCCATGCGGCCATAACGGTAAGTGTATGACAATATAGTGTTTGGCGTTATTTTGTAGGCCAGTGTACCATCCAGTTTTAAGTTAGTTACATGTGGATCAACCAGGTCGACCTCATTATAACCGGTACGGGCCACGTTAAGGTTGGGGCGGGCTACACCATCAACACTAATACCTTTAATTACAACCGTATTACTACCGGCAAGCGCGTCATCACCATATTTATTCCAGCCATCGTAAGCCGCATTGCTGGTACCGGTGAGTTCGGGGTAAGCGGGGTTGGCCGTCTTCAGGTTGCCCGGGTTTTGATCTTTCCGAGTGTTTGATTGCCAGTCGGTACCTTGTAAATAACTAAAGTTTACCTTAAAAGCGAATTTATCATTGAAAGCTTTGGCGAATCTTAAAGCATCCTCGGTTAATGAGCTTGCGCCCAAAGCATCGTTACCTACGTGGTTTACAGCCTGGCGGTGGTAAAAACTCAGGCCCTGGTATTTGAATGGATCTTTGGTAAAAAGGTTGGATAAACCATTGATGGCATTGGTGCCATATAAGGCCGCTGCTGCTCCGGGCGTGATCTCGATGCTGGCGATATCCAGTTCGGTTGGGCCAATGGCATTACCCAGCGGTACGCCTAAAGTGGCCGATTGCATATCAACCCCATCAACCAGTTGCATAAACCTGAAGTTATTCGGGCTGTTAAAACCACGGGTATTAGGCACTTTAAGGGTGATACTGGTGGTAGTCATCTGTACACCTTTCACGTTCTCCAGGGCGTCATAAAAACTGGGACCTGGCGATTGTTTCAGCGCGTTGATACTCAGTTTCTCGATAGCTACAGGCGAGCGCATGAGCTTTTCCTCCTTACGCGATGCGGTAACCACTACCTCATTGATCAGTAATGATTGGGAAGTAAGCTGGATATTTAAAGCGCTGTTAGCGTTTTTAATATAAAACTCCTGAGGCTGAAAACCTACTGCTGTAAAAACCAGTGTATAAGGTAATTTAGCGCTGGTGGTTAAGGAAAATTTACCGGTACTGTCTGTAGCCGTTTTATTGGTAGTACCTTTAATACTAACCGTGGTGCCTATTAAAGGTTTGCCATGATCGTCGCCTACTTGTCCGCTTAAAATATAGGAACCATTTAATTGTGCAAAACTAACGGCTGGCGCAAGCAAAAGAAAAAGTACAATGAGTTTTATTGAATTTGTAAAAATTTTCATGTAGTAAGGTTGGTGGTGGAACTTGAACTTGGTTTGATTAATGTTTTGATAGATGTAGGGTCTTGGGGTCTTCAGTCGAAAGTCTTAAGTTCTAAGTCAGAAAGGAACAAACCATTTCGAACTTATGACCTACGACTTAGTACTTTCGACTTAACAATAGCGGTCAAAAGCATCAACAACATGCAGTAGAGCACTGCATATTTATAAGGGGTATTAAGCTAATTTTAAAATAAAGATACATTGCCTATAGAATTAGTCGACAAAAATAGAAAAAAATTAGGTTTTACAAATTATTTTTGATTTTAATTTTTAGCGACACTTTATTGGGGCTCACAATTTACGTACGACCGTTTGTATGAATTATTTGACAACCGATAATTAATACTTTTTAAACCTTTCAAAATCCTTCAAAAATTTGTTAAAAAGTGTTAAAATGAGGTTAAAACTTATTAAAACGAATATTTATTTGAGTCTTTTTATCTTGTTTTTAGCTAAAAAGTGTTAAAATTTAAGGTTTAAAAAGTTTTTGAATGAATAGCCTTCCAGGGATGTGATTAAAAATCTCTAATGCTTTAAAATATCTATTACTCCTCTCCCATTTCATCATTTCAACAAACCATGGATGAATTAAGATGTGGCAATAAAAGAATGTTTTGAATAGATTTTGAATCATAATTAATATAAATAAATAAGAAAATATCAATATAGAGTTATAAACCATTGTAAATTATAATTACAAGACGCTAAATGACTATTTTTAGGTAAAAAACTCTATTTTCTAATTAAAAATGGTTCAATTTAAGGCTAAAACATATCAATATCAATAAAAAATAACTATTTTTGACTCAAAATACCATCAATAGGAAATGGCCTTCAACTATCAGCGCATCATTATCAAAATAGGCTCTAACGTTTTTACCCAGGAAAATGGCTTACCCAACCTGCAACGGATAGAACACCTGGTTGAGCAGATAGCGGCGATCAAAAAACAAGGCAAGGAGGTGATCCTGGTATCATCAGGAGCGGTAGCTTCTGGTCGGAGTTTGATCACCATTTCCGAAAAATATGATGCTATCGCCGCAAGGCAGCTATTGGCCTCCATAGGCCAGGTAAAGCTGATCAATACCTACTCCAGTCTTTTTGAGCGTTTTGATATCCTTTGCTCGCAGGTACTGGTCACCAAAGAAGATTTCAGGGACAGGATGCACTACCTGAACATGAAAAACTGCCTGGAATTGTTATTACAGCACCAGGTGATACCCGTTGTGAATGAAAATGATGTGGTATCGGTAACAGAACTCATGTTTACGGATAATGATGAGCTTGCCGGCCTTATTGCCGCTATGCTGAATGCCCAGGCCCTTATCGTACTAACCAATGTTGATGGTATATATAATGGCAACCCCAACGCACCTGGATCGGCTGTAATTGAAGAAGTTAATGGCTCTGTGGTTGATTTCGCCGAGTTTGTTACCTCGGGCCGGTCGCAATTTGGCCGTGGTGGCATGATCACTAAATCAACCATGTCGCAAAAAACGGCGCAACTGGGAATAGCCGTACATATAGCCAACGGCACCCGTGAAAATATATTAACTGATGTGCTGGAAAACAAGGTGATACATACCCGTTTTATCCCCACTAAAAAAGCATCTGGCAAAAAGAAATGGATTGCCCATTCTGAAAAATCGGCTACAGGTGTTGTGCAGGTTAACGAAGGTGCCAGGACTGCCTTAGTATCCAGCAAAGCCACCAGTTTATTGCCGGTGGGTATTGTTAAAGTAGTAAGCGACTTTAAAAAGGGTGATATCATTAAGCTGGTTGACGAAAAAAACAAGCAGGTGGGCTTAGGCATAGCCGAATATGGGGCAGATAAAGCCAGAGAACGTGTTGGACAGAAAAACCAAAAGCCACTGGTGCATTATGATTATCTTTATTTACAGGGTTAATAGCAATGGGATACGATAACTATTTTAAAAACGCACTTATTGCAGGCAGAAAGCCCACCCTTGCCCCTGCCATTATTAACCAGGTATTACAGGATGTAGCTGCCGAAACCATTGCACAAACCGGTTATCTGCTGGCCGAGAATCAAAAAGATCTTGACCGGATGGATAGCTCCGATCCCAAATACGACCGATTGAAACTTACCGCCGCCCGCATTGAAGCCATAGCCGGTGATATAGTGAATGTTGCCCTTTTAGATAGTCCGCTGGGTAAACAGCTTTCACAAACTAATATGCCCAATGGCTTGTCTATTACAAAGGTCAGGGTTCCCCTGGGGGTTGTAGGGGTTATTTATGAGGCCCGGCCCAATGTAACGTTTGATGTATTTGCCCTTTGTTTTAAAACCGGTAATATCAGCATTTTAAAGGGCGGCAGCGATGCCGATTTCTCTAACCGGGCCATTATCTCGGTTATTCATAAAGTATTACGCAAGCACCAACTGGATACCGATATTGTGACCTTATTACCCGCTGATCGTGAAGCCACCGCCGCTTTGTTAAATGCCGTTGGCTTTGTGGATGTGCTGATACCAAGAGGGAGCCAGTCGTTGATCAATTTTGTCCGGGACAACAGTAAAGTCCCTGTAATTGAAACCGGCGCTGGTATCGTTCACACTTATTTTGATGAATCTGGCGACCTGGAAAAAGGCGCGCAAATTATAGCCAATGCCAAAACGCGTCGGGTAAGCGTATGTAACGCGCTCGACTGTTTAATTATCCATTCGTCACGCATTAATGATCTTCCAAGGCTTACCCATTTATTAAAACAAAAACAGGTAGAGCTATTTGCCGATGAAGCAGCTTACACCGAATTAAAAGGTAAATACCCCGATGATTTGTTGCATAAAGCACAACCTGAGCATTTCGGTACAGAGTTCCTGTCGATGAAAATGGCTATTAAAACGGTAAATGATTTTGACAAGGCGCTTAAACATATTGCAGTAAACGGTTCAAAACATAGCGAAGCCATTATCAGTGAAGATGCCGAGCATATTGCTACATTTTTAAATGATGTAGATGCTGCCGCGGTTTATGCCAATGTTTCAACCGCATTTACCGACGGCGCCCAATTTGGTCTTGGTGCCGAAATTGGTATCAGCACACAAAAACTCCACGCCCGTGGCCCTATGGGGCTTGAAGAACTAACCAGTTATAAGTGGTTGGTTAAAGGCGATGGTCAAACCCGCAACCCATAATTATAAACCTATACCTATACTTTGTTGCAAAAAAAGGTGCTCGAAAGAGCACCTTAAATTTCCTCACTGTTCGGTCCGGGCAATTATTTAATCAGGTAATTTGCTATGGCAACAAAACAAATAATCACTAAAATCACTCCTTGCAGTTTTTGCTCTAATGTTAACTGGCTTATCATTTTAAATTAATTAGGGTATAGCAAATTTAAAATGTAAACGTGATGTTACAAGAGTGTAATACACTTTTGCATTTTTTTTAACAAAAAACTTACATACTTTTTACAATGGTCATCTGTACATTTATTCATTAAAATAATCGCAAAAAAATGAGTGCCCTGTTAAAATTTATGTAGAGATTAAACAGCAATAAAGTGTTAAATTTTATGCTTTATGATTAATTAAAATGCATTTTTTAGGTAGTTTTTCGATTCGGCTTTTTTTGTTTTTAAAACATATAAGAATATTAAGCAATAATTTAGCTGTAAATATTTTTTAATAATGTTTTTTTTCGTTAACCGGCATCATAATATCTGACAAAGTAACTCTTTATATAATTTAATTAACAGTTTGATTATTAACAGTAATTAACCATTGGTTAATTACTGTTTCTTTTTTCATTCTTCCATTTTACCCTCGGCTGACTAATAAAGTATTAACATCAAAACCAAAAAGGTATCTTTGCAAAATTATGAGTAAGCATGGCAGGATATTAGTGGCAATGAGTGGTGGAGTTGATAGTTCGGTAGCAGCGGTGATGCTGCATGAGCAGGGCTATGAGGTTATCGGGCTTACTATGAAAACCTGGGACTATGCCTCATCTGGCGGTAGTTCAAAAGAAACCGGCTGCTGCAGTCTGGATAGTATCAATGACGCCCGTGCTTTAGCGGTGGGTTATGGTTTCCCTCATTATATATTAGATATCAGAAGTGAATTTGGCGATTTCGTGATCGACAATTTTGTGGATGAGTACCTTGCAGGCCGCACCCCTAACCCATGTGTGCTTTGCAACACCCACATTAAATGGGATGCCCTTTTAAAACGTGCCGATAAACTCGATTGCGAATTTATTGCCACTGGACATTACGCTAACATCCGCTTGCAGGATAACGGGCGTTACGTAATATCAAAGGGAAAAGACGAAAACAAAGATCAATCGTACGTATTGTGGGGTGTATCCCAACAAAATCTTGCCCGTACAAAATTCCCTTTAGGTAGTTTCTCAAAACCCGAGATCAGGCAAATGGCTATGGATATGGGCCAGATGGAACTTGCCGGCAAAAGCGAAAGCTATGAGATTTGCTTTGTACCTGACAATGACTATAGGGCCTTTTTAAGACACAAAGTTGAAGATCTTGATGATCGTATAGGTCCGGGTAACTTTACGCTTACCAACGGCACCGTAGTGGGCAAGCATCAGGGATATCCATTTTATACCATAGGCCAACGTAAGGGTTTAGGTGTAGCATTGGGCCATCCTATGTTTGTTACGGCTATAGATCCGCAAACAAATACGGTTGTTTTAGGTACCGCTGATGAATTGGAACGCAAACAGGCATGGGTTAAAAACCTTAACCTGGTTAAATATGCCAATATTAACGAGCCTTTAGAAGCCATTACCAAAATTCGCTACAAGGATGCCGGTACACAAAGCAGCATTGTACAAATGGGCGAACATATGAAAGTTGATTTTCATCACAACGTTTCGGGTATCGCACCGGGCCAGTCGGCTGTATTTTATGAAGGGAATGACCTTCTGGGTGGTGGTTTTCTGATGTAGGCATCCCCTACTGCTTACTGACGCTGAACTGCTGGCCCTGCAATTTTCATTATCAAAACGTTGTAAAACCTCGCTTTAATAATAATCCTGCATTCCAACTATTTATCCGCTCAGCCGTAAAAGCTTCCATGCTTTTCCGAAAACAAATTTGCGTTTCACTTTCTTTATGTTTTATTTGCAAAAAAATAACTGCTTAAATGGCCAAAAACCTACTCATAGTTGAATCTCCGGCGAAAGCCAAAACCATCGAAGGATATCTTGGGAAAGACTTTACGGTTAAATCAAGTTACGGCCATATCCGTGATTTGATAAAATCTGAAGACGCAATTGATATAGCTAATAACTTTACCCAGAAATATGAAGTACCAGCCGATAAAAAGCAAGTTGTCAGTGAATTAAAGAAATTAGCTAAAGAAGCCGAAATGGTTTGGCTCGCATCGGACGAGGACCGTGAGGGAGAAGCCATATCCTGGCATTTATTTGAAACACTGGGTTTAAAAGATGCCACCACCAAGCGTATTGTTTTTCACGAAATAACCAAACCAGCTATATTAAAGGCAATTGATACTCCACGTAAAATTGACTATAACCTGGTTAATGCCCAGCAGGCACGCCGGGTATTGGACAGATTAGTCGGTTTCGAGCTCTCTCCTGTTTTGTGGAAAAAAGTAAAACCATCTTTATCTGCCGGTCGTGTACAATCAGTAGCCGTAAGGCTCATCGTTGATCGCGAAAGGGAGATCAATAAATTTAAATCAGAAGCTGCTTTTAAAATAGTAGCCATATTTGGTAAAGGTAAAGAAGCGTTCAAAGCAGAACTTTCCGAACGTTTTAGCAAACAGGAAGATGCTGAGAAATTCCTCACCGATTGTATTGGGGCCGATTTTGATATCCGCTCGTTAGAGACAAAACCTGCAAAACGTTCCCCTGCAGCGCCATTTACAACATCTACGCTACAACAGGAGGCCAGCAGAAAGCTGGGTTACTCTGTAGCCCGTACTATGCAGGTTGCTCAAAAGCTCTACGAATCGGGTAACATTACCTATATGCGTACCGACTCGGTTAACTTGTCAGAAACCGCCTTAAATGCCGCTCAACAAGAGATCATATCGGCTTACGGCGAAAAATACCACCAGCACCGTAAATATAAAACCAAAAATGCCAGTGCCCAGGAAGCGCATGAGGCAATAAGACCAACTTATTTTAATAACCATACAATTGATGGAGATTCATCAGAAAAGCGTCTGTATGAGCTCATCTGGAAACGCGCTATCGCTTCACAGATGAGTGAAGCACAGTTTGAAAAAACAACCGCTAAGATCAGTATTTCCACTCGCCCGGAAGAACTGACAGCCAATGGGGAAGTAATGAAGTTTGATGGTTTCCTGAAGGTGTATCTGGAATCTGCCGATGATGATGAAGAGGATATCCAACAGGATGGCGAAAACACCATGCTGCCTCCTTTAACAAGAGGGCAGCGTCTGGCTTTACAGGAAATGTCGGCTACGGAACGCTTTTCCCGTCCACCGGCGCGTTATACGGAGGCCAGTTTGGTTAAGAAACTGGAAGAATTAGGCATCGGTCGGCCATCAACTTATGCTCCTACCATCTCAACCATCCAAAACCGTGGTTATGTAGTTAAGGAAGAGCGCGAAGGGAAAGTACGCAATTTCAGGGTATTGACTTTAAAAGGCGATGCTATCGTTAAGGAAAATAAAACCGAAAATACCGGCGCTGAACGGGGTAAACTATTCCCTACGGATATTGGTTCGGTAGTTAACGATTTCCTGGTACAGTATTTTAATGATATTGTTGATTTTAACTTTACAGCAAGCGTTGAAAAGCAATTTGACGAAATAGCACAAGGCTTAAAAGAATGGACAGCTATGCTCCATGATTTTTATAATCCTTTCCATAAAGAAGTTCAAAGCACTATAGAAACTGCTGATAAAGCTACTGGTGAGCGCGAATTAGGTGTACATCCGGAAAACGGCAAAAAAGTATCGGTACGTATTGGCCGCTATGGCCCTTTTGTGCAGATAGGTGACAGTGCAACTGATGAAAACGAAGAAAAGCCACTTTACGCGAGCTTAAGAAATGGCCAGAGTATAGAAACTATCAGTCTTGATGAAGCACTGGAACTGTTTAAGTTACCCAAGGTTGTGGGTGAGTACGAAGGCAAAGTAATGAAGGTAGCTATTGGCCGCTTCGGACCTTATATCAGTCATAATAGCGCGTTTGTTTCTTTGCCGAAAGAAATTGATCCGCTGGATGTTACCGAAGAGCAGGCAATCGAACTGATCAATGCCAAGCGCAAAAAAGACGCTGAGAAACTAATTAAATCTTTTGACGAAGATCCCGAAGTTAAAGTACTCAATGGTCGCTGGGGCCCTTATATTGAATTCGGTAAGTTGAATGTAAAGATCCCTAAGGATAAGGATCCGTTAACGCTTACTTATGAAGAATGCAAAGCTCTGGCCGATGCTATGCCAAAGGATGCTAAAAAAGGCCGGTTTGGTAAAGCGGCCTCAGCAAAACCGGCAGCTAAAGTACCGGCAAAGAAAAAAGCGGCAGCAAAAAAGAAATGATTTTTTTGAATGGTTGATTAGGTTGATTAAGTGAATAGTTGTTCTATCATTTATTTAACTACTAACCTAATCAACCACTCACACAATCAACTAATAAAACATGATAAAAGACCTCCCCGAAAATAACGTACAGGATATTGCAGTAGCGGTTGCATTGGAAAGTGAGAATATCGAGAGCAAAATATGGTATGTGTATCTCATCAACCTCAAGAAAGAGCCCATCGAGAATGTGCTGGTCACCTCAAAAGGTTATGGCGAAAAAGACGGCGTACAGGTAAAAACATCAACGCTGCGCCACATGTTCCCTCAAGTTCCCGGACAGGCGTTTAAGCTTATTGAACCTATTGATGAGCAAACATTCGGCCTTAATAACGAATACTGGCTCAGCTACTATATTGGCAAGAATATTTACGATAAAAAATTCATTTTTTTACCTGAAAGTATTGTTGAAATGAATTTTATCAAACTGCCGGTGTTAAATAAACCCGGTGTTATGATATTATAAGCCCCCGTAAAATAAGTTTTCCGTTTAATTATTTATTCTCATAAATTTTATAATTTACATGACTATAAATAAACCTATTCCATGGAGAACGGATATACCAGATTCCGCAGACGCAAAAGTATCATTACTATAGGCGCGTCACTTGCACTCATCTTATTAGTTGTATACATTATTGCCAATGGCCGTAAAAAAGCGGCAGTCGATCCAGCATTTAGCAAGTATATCGAATCATATACTACTGGGGTTATCTCAAAAGAAAGCACAATCAGAATACGCTTAGCCGGGCAGGTACAGGTTACTCATCAGCAAAACGAACAGCTGAGTGATGATCTCTTCGATCTTTCTCCCTCAGTAAAAGGTAAAGCTTATTGGGTGGATTCCCGGACTATTGAATTTAAACCAGCAGGAAAACTTGAGCCAGAAAAAAGTTATACGGTTGATTTTGACCTGGGTAAATTAATCGAAGTACCGCATAAATTTGATCATTTTAAGTTCGGCTTCCAGGTAGTAAAGCCCGACTTTAACGTAAGCTTTAATGGCTTAACAACCGCCACAAATACATCTATTGACGAAATGAAGCTGGACGGTATTATCCAAACCGCCGATACAGAAGACCCAGCCCTGGTTGAAAAACTATTAACCGTTAATTACGATTTTCCAGTAAAAATAAGCTGGGAGCATAGTACAGGTACTAAAGCACATCATTTTAAAATAACCGGATTAAAAAGACAATCGAACAAGGTTACACCAGTCACTATTAACTGGGATGGCAGCAGCCTGAATGTTGACAAAAAAGGCAACCAACACTTTGATGTACCCGCTATAGGCGATTTTAGAGTATTGAATATACGGGCCGTGCAGGATAATGACCAATATGTATTGGTGCAATTTTCTGATAATATACTGGTTGGGCAGGAATTGAACGGCCTTATAAGCATCAACAACATTACCGACCCTGCTTATACCATTGACGGAAGCACAGTAAAGTTATATTCTCCTGAAAATCTTGAGGGCAATTACAGCATCGTTGTAAATGAAGGTGTTGAAAATATATCGCACAAAAAAATCACAAAAACGTATACCGCCAGCGTGTTTTTTGAAAACCGGCTGCCGGCTGTGACCATACCGGGTAAAGGCGTTATCCTCCCCGATTCCGGTAAATTAATGATGCCTTTTGAAGCGGTGAACTTGAATGCCGTTGATGTAAGCATTATTAAAATTTATGAAAGCAACGTACCCCAATATTTCCAGAGCAATGGCTTTGATGGCGCTCAGGAACTACGTCAGGTAGGTAAACCGGTGGTTCAAAAAACCATCAGGCTTGATAATGATAAAGGCCTGAATCTGAATAAAAAGAACCGCTTTATGCTCGATCTGGATCAAATGATCCGCACTGAGCCGGGAGCTATTTATCGTGTAGTGATCGGTTTCAGAAAAGAATATTCGCTGTATAACTGCAGTATTGCCGGAGCAGGTGTAAAAAGCAGTAATGGCGATGATGATGTATATAATGAAGGGGAATATTATAATGATAACAGTAAGGTAAATGATGAAGACGATGACTTTTGGTCACGGTATGATAATTTTTACCCTGACGGTTATAGCTGGCAGGACAGAAACAATGCCTGTACCCCATCCTACTTCACCAAAGAGCGTTGGGCTACACGCAATATCATAGCTTCAAATATTGGCCTTATTGCCAAACGGGGCACTAACAATAGCATGCTGGTGGCGGTAACTGATATTTTAAGCGCACAACCCATGAGTGGTGTAGATCTGGAATTATTGGATTATCAGAAACAGGTAATCTACAAAACTACATCCGGCGGAGATGGTATTGCAAAGTTTGATCTCAAGCGTAAACCATATTTGCTGGTGGCCAAAAAAGGCGCTCAGCGGGGTTACTTAAAGCTGGACGACGGTAGTTCCCTGCCCCTCGCCCGCTTTAATGTAGGCGGCGAAGAAGTACAGAGCGGGCTTAAAGGCTTTATCTATGGAGACCGCGGAGTTTGGCGTCCGGGCGATTCCATATATGTATCTTTTATATTGGAAGATAAACTAAAAACATTGCCGCCAGATCATCCGGTTCAATTTGAGTTATATGACCCTAACGGTAAATTATACAGGCGTATCACTAAAACAACAGCGTTGGATGGCTTTTATAGTTTCCATACCGCTACAGAAACCTCATCGCCTACTGGTAACTGGACAGCTAAGGTAAAAGTTGGCGGGGCTTTGTTTGAAAAGAAGATCAAGGTAGAAACCATTATGCCAAACCGAATGAAGCTAAGTCTTTCATTTGGTGGGGCTGCCGAGCTAACCAAAGGCAACAATGCCAATGGAAAACTGAGCGCACAATGGTTATTTGGCGGGGCCGCGCAAAATCTGAAAGCTAAGGTCGACGCCTTTTTAACACCCCAGACCACAAGCTTCAAAAAATATGAGGATTATGTTTTTGACGACCCAACACTGGCCTTTAATACACAAATCCAAACTGTATTTGACGGTAAGTTAAGCGCAGATGGCGTTGCGGATGTAGATGCCAATATCAATGTAGAAAAACAGGCCCCGGGGCAGCTAAGAGCTAATTTCCTGGTTAAGGTTTTTGAGCCGGGTGGTAATTTCAGCATTCAGCAAACTACGCTGCCTTATAACGTGTATCCGGGCTATGTGGGCATTAAAACACCCCAAGGCAGCGAGCTTTCGGGCATGTTGGTTACGGATAAGGATCACCAGGTTGATATAGCCGATGTAGATGTACATGGTAACGCACTGACTGGTACCCGTACCGTTCAGCTGGAACTGTACAAAGTACAATGGCGTTGGTGGTGGGATCAAACCGGCAATGAAACAAGCAATTTTACGCAGGATAAATATAATAAGCTTATTAAGGCCGCTACCGTGCAGGTTATTAACGGGCACGGTAAATGGACATTACGTGTGCCTAAAGCCGATTGGGGTCGCTACCTGATTAAGGTAAAGGATGAGCAAACAGGACACTCCACCGGGAAATTCATTTATGTGGATTGGCCAAACTGGTCGGAAAGGTTACAGCAAACCAACCCTACCGAAGCGGCGATGCTATCGTTCACCTCTGATAAACCCAGCTATAAAGTAGGCGAACAGGCCACACTAACTATACCAACCGCTGCTGATGGCAGGGCGCTGATCAGTTTCGAAAACGGCAGCAAAGTTTTAAGAACTACCTGGATAGACACTAAAAAAGGTCAAACCCAATACCGCTTTACGGTTGATGAAACCATGACCCCTAATGTATTTGTGAACGTTACCCTGTTGCAAAGACATTCGCAAACGGTTAACGACCTACCTATCCGTATGTATGGTGCTATTCCCTTACAGGTTGATAATCCGGAGACCATCCTGAAACCGGTGATCAGCATGCCTGATAAGATACGTCCCGAAACACAGTCGGCCATTACCGTATCCGAAGCATCAGGCAAGGAAATGACCTATACCATTGCCATAGTTGACGAAGGCTTGCTGGATATCACCAATTATAAAACACCAAACCCGCATGAGGCTTTTTATGCCCGGGAGGCGCTGGGTGTAAAAACCTGGGATCTGTTTGATTATGTGATAGGTGCTTTTGGCGGCGGTCTGGAACGTATTTTAAGCATAGGTGGCGATGGCAATCTGGGCACCAACAAAAACGTGTCTGTAAACCGTTTTAAACCCGTTGTAAAATTCCTGGGGCCATTTCACCTGGACAAAGGCGAAAAACAAACTACGCCCTTTAAACTGCCTCAATATGTAGGTTCTGTTAAGGCTATGGTAATTGCCGGGCACGATGGCAGCTATGGTTTTGCTGATAAAGCCGTCGCCGTTAAAAAGCCATTGATGATATTAGCCACATTACCACGTGTGCTTGGCCCTACAGAAAAAGTGCAATTACCGGTTACCGTATTCGCTATGGAACCTAATATTAAAACGGTTACTGTATCGGTACAATCAAACGCGTTCAGTAACCTGACGGGTAATAATTCAAAAACCATAACTTTTGCTAAAACAGGCGATCAACTGGTTACATTTGATTTGGATGTTAAGGATTTTGTAGGTGTAGGTAACGTGAAGATCATAGCCAAAAGTGGTTCAGAAACTGCTGCTTATGATGTAGAGCTAAATGTACGCAATCCTAATCCGCCGGTAACCCGCGTGCTGGAAAAAGAACTGAAACCCGGCGAGATCTGGAATACAGCATATCAGGCTGTAGGCATCAGTGGCACCAATAAAAATACGCTCGAAATAGCCTCTATACCGCCATTAAACCTAAGCAAACGGCTCGATTATCTGATAGCCTATCCACATGGCTGTGTAGAACAAACCACATCTTCGGCATTCCCGCAATTGTATCTGGGGCAACTGCTCGACCTTTCACCTATTCAAAAGGCCGAGGCCGAACGAAATATCAAAGCAACTATCAACAGGCTCAACGGCTTCCAGGTACAGGGCGGCGGCTTGAGTTACTGGCCTGGTTACGGAGATGCGGATGAATGGGGAACCAATTATGCCGGACATTTTATGCTGGCAGCCCAGGCCAAAGGTTACAGTTTGCCTATTGGTTTTATGGAACAATGGAAAAAATATCAAAAACAAAAAGCGCAAACCTGGGCGCCGGATCCGCATAAATTTTATGGTGATGATCTGAACCAGGCCTATCGCCTGTATCTGCTGGCCTTAGCCGGTGCACCTGAATTAGGAGCTATGAACCGGCTCAGGGAGTTTAAATACATCAGCATAGAGGCTAAATGGCGTCTGGCAGCAGCTTATAAACTTGCCGGGCAACCAGAGGCTGGCTTAAAAATGGTAACCAACTTACCTACTACTATAAAGCCATATTACACCATGTATGGTACTTATGGCTCTGATCTGCGCGATGAAGCCATGATCCTGGAAACACTTACACTACTCGGGCAGCAGCAAAAAGCAGCGGGCTTATTGCGTACTGTAGCCGCAAGATTATCACAGGACGACTGGTATAGCACCCAAACCACGGCTTACTCCCTTATTTCCATAGCGCAATATTGCGGGCAAAACAAGTCTGCCAGCAAGCTTACTTTTAGCTATGATGGCGGTGTTTCAAAAGGGAATATCAATTCGACCTCTTATATGTGGCAGGCTGGTTTGGCTGCAAATGGCGGGAAAGTGATGGTTAAAAACAACGGCACCAACAAGCTATATATAAGACTGATACAAAAAGGTCAGCCATCATCCGGTCTTGATGTAAAAACCTTTATTGATCCACAAGTGATGGAAATGAGAGTTGGTTACTTTACTATGAGTGGCAAACCCGTTGATCCAACAACATTAAAGCAAGGTACCGATTTTGTAGCCCAGGTAAATATCAAAAATCCGGGCAGGCGTGGCCGGTATGATAATCTGGCCCTAACACAAATATTCCCGTCGGGCTGGGAAATACTGAACAGCCGGATGCTGAACAATGATGAGGTATTTAAATCATCTCCATCCGACTACAGGGATGTTCGGGACGACCGGGTGAATACTTACTTTAGTTTAGTGGAAGGTAAAGAAGTTACCTACTATGTAATGCTGAATGCCGCTTACGCCGGTCATTACTATTTGCCGGCAGTTTATTGCGAAGCCATGTATAACAACTCCATCAACAGCCTGATCAAAGGACAATGGGTTGATGTGGTAAAATAAGCAGGACGATTATTTAAAAAAGCTTATTGAATTTACACAATAAAAAGACCCGCTGAATGGCGGGTCTTTTTACTTTAAGATCGATTTTCTTTATAGTGAAAATAGCTTATAAGCCAATGCAAGACTAAAAACATTTACACGGGTATGCGAATTATCATTGCCATAAGCAATTTTATTCAGTCCTCCTTCATAACGTAAATCAACTGAAAAACTACTGATATCAACACCAGCGCCTATTTGGAAGCCATAATTAGCACTTTTATAATCTAAATGGGTTGCTTTATTGGCAGCGTCGTCAATGCTTTGATCCTTGTTAACGGCAAACGAAACCACGGGGCCACCATAAAAACGACCACCTAAACCAAATGCACCAATTTTTCCACCTAACAATAATGGCACATCAATACTGGTGAACTTAGCTGTATTTTCATTATTTTGATCATCCTTTACTTTGATATTTTTGCCCGTAACATAAAGCTCGGGTTGAAAGTTAAAGCCCAGGCCTCCTACCCTTGCCCAAACACCCGCAAGGTAACCGGCACGATTGCTGTTATTAAATACCCCGTTTGATGGGAAAGCGGTATAATTTAAACCACCTTTTAAACCAAAAGAAAAGTTGGGTATTATTTGGGCAGAAGCAATACCAATAGTGAATAAGCAGATGCTTAAAGTTAAGATAATTGTTTTTTTCATGTTTAGCGTTGTTTTTAAGGTGATTGATGTAAATATGTTAAAGTTGCTTTAAACTAACAGTTTTATAATTAGCAATATCCGGCGTATAATGTTTTATAATTTTATATAAAACATTATACGCCGGATATCAGGAATTAAAATCTGGGAATAAAAGTATAAATTTTTTACAGAATCAGTATAACTCTATTTACCAGGTCAGTCGCCCCATGTAGTAATCAAGTACCTTATTATAGATATAACAATCGTACCGGGCATTAATAAGATTGATGTTGGCCTTATCAAAATTATTTTTGGCTACCACAAAATCAACTGAGGTAAGTACGCCCGCATTGAAACGGATCTCTGCTGTTCTGAACGATTCTTTATAAGCTTTAACCTGCTCTACCAAAACTTTATACCGGTTGTATGCCAGCGTCATGTTCACATATGCTTGTTCTACATTCTGCCGCAAAACGTTTTTGGTGTTTTCTTCTACATATTTTGATTCCTGCAGATCAATTTTAGCCAGTTTTACCTTATTCCGATTTTGGAAATAGTTTAAAATCGGCAATTTTAAAGTAACTCCAAACTGGGTGCTATAGTTATTTTTAAACTGGTCATAATAACCTATATTCTTGAAAGTATTAGTATACTCTGTTGTATAAACTGTGCTTTTGCCAGTAGGCGTATTTACAAACTGCTTGGTCGGCACAATAGATGAATCACTAACTGTCGAATTCTGCGCAGCGCTTGAATAATTTGTAATTACCCCTCCAAATAATGAGATTGAAGGCGATAAGGCGCCTTTGGCAACTTTTACACCTTTTTCGGCACTTTGGCGTCTTAATTCAGCTGCTTTTACATAAGCCAACTGTTTTAGCGCTGTATCGAAGATCTGGTCGGCATTTTCTCCGCTTTGTGCAGCAACATCGGCTACACTTATGGGTTCCAATTTAATGTTTCTATTATAGGGGATATTCAATATCTGCACCAAACTTAATTTAGATGCTTCCAGGTTATTTTTGGTGGTCACCACATTAAGTTCATTATCGCCGTACTGACCTTTCAAATCATACAAATCAGAAGGCAGTTTATTAGCGCCATCCTTTTCTAATATTTCTAACCTTTCAACCTGCTTTTTGGATACATCAAGCTGATTGTAAGCCTGGGCTAAAAGTTCGGTATTATCTAAAACTAAAAGATAAGCGGTTATCACATTAATAGTTACCAGGTCTTTTGCCTGTTGAAAATCCATTTTACCGGCCTGATAAGCCAATGAGGTTTGCTTAATGGCATTCAGGTTCTGCAAACCACTAAACAGGGTTAAACCGGCATTTAAGCTATAATTACCAGAAGTATATGATTGAGTTACATAACTATTGGTAAACGGGTTGATACTACGACCGCTGTTAAGGCTATGATCTACCTGGCCGTTTAATGATGGCAGCAAATTATCTTTGGCCTGCTTATAATTTACTCCCAGGCGCTGCATATCCAACTCACTTTTCCTTACATCCAGATTATTTCTGATAGCAACATCTATACATTGCCTTATAGTAGTTAGTGTATCTGTTTGAGCTTGTGCGTTAATAGCCGATAAGACTATTAAACCAAAAAATATAAATTTAAAATATCGCATTAGTATATGATCAGAGTTGTTTTGAGGATTCGATTTTACCATCTAAAAGATTAATGATACGCGAACCATATTCAGCATTTTTCTCAGAATGCGTTACCTGGATAATAGTAACCCCATCTTCCTTGTTAAGCTTACGGAATAATTCCATGATCTCCTCCCCTTGTTTGGAATTGAGGTTGCCGGTAGGCTCGTCGGCTAATAACAATTTTGGTTTGGCAATCAGTGCACGGGCTATACCCACTAATTGCTGCTGCCCGCCGGATAATTGCGCAGGGAAAAGATCTTTTTTACCTACAATATTAAAACGGTCTAATATATCAGCCACCATGGCTTTACGCTCAGCGCCTTTGAAATCCTGATAAATTAATGGTGTTTCGATGTTTTCATAAACGGTGAGTTCATCAATTAAATGATAAGCCTGAAAAACAAAGCCAACATACTGTTTGTACAATGCGGAGCGCTGTTTTTCTTTCAATTGATGCACCGCATGACCTGCAAAGTAATGATATCCTTCTGACGGTTCATCAAGCATACCTATAATGTTAAGTAACGATGATTTACCCGAGCCCGACGGCCCCATGATAGATACAAACTCGCCTTCATCAATTTCAAGGCTAAGATCATTAAGTACAAAATTTTTAAGTCCGCTTACCTGGTAGTATTTCGAAATATGTTGGAGTGATAGCATTTTAAGTATTTATTTTTGATTGGTACGTATTTGTTTTTGTTTAAAAATATCAATTCAATTCTGCCAATCAAGTATCAATAACATACCAAAATATCAATTATCTATAAATCAATACTTTATATCTGATAAGCTCCATGAATACTGTTCGCTTATGTAACACGGAGCGTACGGTTATGATACAATAAAAAAGCCGGAAACTTAAAGCATAAGCTAAAAGCCTTTGCCCTAAGTTTCCGGCTTTATGCTTTATTCGCTTCTTAAACTTTTTACGGGATTGGCTATCGCCGCTTTGATAGCCTGGAAGCTGATGGTTAAAAGTGTAATGGCTATTGCTGCCACAGCCGAAATAAGAAAAACTCCTGGTCCTATACTTATACGGTAATCATATTTCTGCAGCCAGTTCTGCAAAAAGTATAAAGCCAGTGGTGATGCGATAACGCAACTGATAATAACCAGCAATACAAAATCTTTGGACAGCAAAAACCACAGTTGGCTCACCGTAGCGCCTAATACTTTACGTACGCCTATTTCTTTGGTACGTTGTTCTGCTATATAAGCAGCGAGGCCAAATAAGCCCAGGCACGATATAAAAATAGCTAAGCCGGCAAATATGCCTGATAATTTACCAATAAGCAGCTCCTGACTGAACTTGCGGTTATAATCATCATCAACAAAGTGGTAGGTAAATGGGTAAGCAGGATTGTATTTAGTAAAAATCTGATTGATCTTTTCAATAGCATTATGCGGGTTTACGTTTGGTGCAAGGCGATAAATAATATTATCCTGCGGATAAGTGCTGTAAACAAACATCGTTGGATCTGCCTTGGCGAATGGTGAAGTCATTAAAGCATCTTTCGTTACACCGATGATCTTCATCTTATTTCCGTTATACTGTATAATCTGACTGATGGGGTCTTTTAATCTTAAGCGTTTAATAGCTGCTTCATTAAACATCAAATTTAAAGTATCTGCAGCAATGCCAGTGTACTCCCTGCCTTGCTTCATATCCATACCCAAGGTTTTAAAATAATCACTTGTGATAAAAACCACCCCCATTTCTACTGTTTCACCCGCTAATTTACCGGGCCAGTTGTCAATATCATTGTGCAGATAAATATCGGTAGCCGGACTTGAAGCCTGAGTTATATTTTGAACAGCTCCACTTTGTAATAATTCGTCTTTCAATGCCTGATAGTTTTTACCCAGATCACTATTTGAATTGGTAGTTACCAAACGATTAATATTATAACCAGAAGGCCGGTTTCGTGCATACTGGATCTGTCGGTAAATTACAATGGTACCGATGATCAATGCAATTGAACAGCTAAATTGCATAACTACCAGCATCTTTCTTGAAAATGAAGCGGAGCGCCCTACTTGTATAGTCCCTTTCAGTACTTTAACTGGGTTAAATGACGACAAATAAAATGCGGGTCTGCTGCCTGCAATAAGAGCAGTAAGTAACACACAGGCAATTGTTATTAACCAAAAAGAAACACGCTGAAAGGGTATGCTAATGGTTGTGCCTGTAAGTGCGTTAAAAGGTGCTAACGCAATTTGTACAAACAGTATCGAAAAGAAGAATGCTATAAATGTAATGATGGTTGATTCTGTTAAAAACTGAAAAATCAAATGTTTACGCTGAGAGCCGATAGCTTTACGGATACCTACTTCCCGCGCCCGTTTTTCAGACCGTGCGGTTGTGAGGTTAATAAAGTTAATGCAGGCGATCATTAGAACCAAAATTCCGATTATACTAAAAAGGCGCACATACTCAATAAAGCCACCGCTGGCTACTCCATTTTTCCATCCATTGAACAAATGCCAATCATGCATGGGCTGTAAAATAACTTCGGAGTTTTTGGCGTTGATATTATTTTCCCCTTTTTCCATGTTTTTTATCTTTGGTGCTAACTGGCTATATGCAACTCCCGATTTAAGCTTTACGTATATCAGAAAAGCGTTATCGCCGAAACTTCCGTTACGCGCCTGTTTTACATAAGGTTGGGCTGCCTCCATGTAAGCGAAGGGTATGAGGTACTTGAATTGGAGAGAAGAATTACCCGGCAGATCCTGCAGCACACCGGTCACTTTTAAATTATCCTTATTATCAATCTTAACTGTTTTGTTTATAACATCTACAGAACCAAATAAAGCTATCGCGGTGGCTTTTGTCAACACAATAGAATATGGATCTTTTAGCGCATCTTTCATATTTCCCCGCAACATGGGGTATTGAAACATTTTTAAAAAATCGCCCCCTACCTGCGAACCATTCAGGTAAAACTTTTTTTCACCCACCATTAAGCCATGTGAGCCATTACCATCTGTTTCGGCAGCGTATTCTATTTCAGGATAATTGTTTCGAAGTGCATCAGCCAATTTTAAGGATGTACTGCTAAAGGTGAGTGTTTCGCCATTGCTGTTAAAATTGCGCCAAACCTGATACAGCTGTCCATAATTAGGCAAGAATTTGTCATATGAATACTCGTTATTTACCCAAAGGGCAATAAGCAACGCCACAGCCATTCCTCCGGCAAGCCCTAAAATATTAATGGCGCTGTAAACCCTGTTGTTTACCAAATTTCTCCAGGCTATTTTAAAATAGTTTTTGATCATAATAGTTGAAATTCTAAACACTAAAGAGAAATTCTAAACTCTAATTATTCTTTATCAAAGCCTTTTACCTTTAAGTTTTCACCTTTTACCCGATTTTATTCGGTTCGTAAGCTCTTTACCGGATTAGCCGAAGCCGCGGTTATTGAACGATAGCCTACCGTAATAGAGGCAATAATGAATGTTGACAGGATAGAGACCAGGAAAATACCGGGGCCAATACTGATACGGTATTTAAAATCCTGCAAATAATTGTGCATTGCCCACCAGGCCAGCGGTGCTGCAACTATAAAGGCAATAAGTAACAAGTAAGTAAACTCCTTACCAAACAGCCATAATATATTTATAGTATTGGCACCTAATACCTTACGTACCCCAATTTCTTTGGTTTTGCGAACAGCCATAAACGATACCAGACCATATAAACCCAGGCAACCAATAAGGATAGCAATACCCGCAAATCCTTCAACTAATTTTAGTTGTATATTATCCATCTCATAAAACTTTCCGACGCTATCATCAAGGAATTGGTATGAGTATAGTTCTTCGGGAAAAGTTTCGTTCCATATTTTTTCAAGGGCTGGTAATGTTGTTTTGGCATTACGCATATTAATTTTAACAGCCAGAGTGGAATAGGACCGGTAATCAGGCATGATACAGATCGGCGATATTTCGGTATGGAATGAATAGTTGTAAAAATCTTTTACAACACCCACAATAGGCGCGGTAGTTGACCTTCCATTTACCGACAGCATTTTACCTATTACATCCTGAGGTTTAAGATTAAGTTTTTTTACAAAGGTTTCATTCACCAAAAATTCACGTGTAGTGTCGGCCGGAAAAAAGTTACGCCCGGCTACCAGCTTCACTCCAAAGGTAGCAAGGAAGTTCTCGTCACCTGGTTTTGTATTGATACCCCAGTGCTCATCCTCGGCCCTTTGATTGAAACGAACATCGGTACTATTATTGGATTGTGCTGCCGGCGCCTTGTAGCAATAGGATGATTTTTCGACGCCTTGCACTTCATTAACGCGATTACGCATGGTACTCAGTTTAACCTTATCGTTCTGAGGAACCGGTAGCAATACAACAGCATCTTTATTAAACCCAAGATCAGTGTTTTGCGAATAATGTAATTGCGATACAATAATTATTGCGCCTATAATCAACACCTGAGAAATAGAGAATTGGGTAACTACCAATATACGGCGTAACGAAAATCCACCCACATGCTTTTGTGAAAGTTTGCTTTTAAGCGCCAATATGGGCTGAAAGCGTGCTAATACCAAGCCCGGATACGATCCTGATAAAAATACAACCAGGATACTGATTAACACAATAAACACCGCAAGCTGAGAAAGATTAAAGGCCATTTGTGAATGGAATAAACTATTGATCACAGGAAGTGCCACAAATGATAAACCTATAGCCACAATAACCGCTACAAGGGTAATTAAAGCAGTTTCGGCAATAAACTGCCAGAATAACTGACGTGGGAGGCTGCCTAAAACCTTTCGTACGCCAATCTCTTTGGCTCGGTTTAAGGCTTGAGCTGTGGCCAGATTAACAAAGTTCACGCAAGCAGTAATGATCAGGAACAAACCAATAAAGAATAAAGCCCACAGGTATTTTTTGTCGGCATAGCCATCCAGATCGGCATTGAAATGAATGTCTGAAATCGGCTGTAATTTAAATTTCCATACCTGTAAGTCGCGACCTTTATAGTGCTTTTTTACAATATCTGCCATAGCGTTATTAGCTCTGGCCATTGTAGTAGATGGCTTTAGTAAGGTAACTACTTCGCTTCCACTAAAAACACCGCCCCAATTATCCTCGCGTCTTTTGTCTGTATATTCATCCATGTTGCCATAAGAAACATATACCTGCTGCTTACGATCGGTGTTGTTAGGCAAATCTTTCAAAACGCCGGTAATGGTGAAATTAACTTTATTATCCAGACGAATAACTTTTCCTATCGGATCTGCATCACCAAAATACTTTCGGGCGGTTTTTTCGGTCACAATAGCCTCTCCGGGCTTCACAAGGATCGTTTTTATATTCCCTTTTAGTAGCGGGAAATTTAAAATACCAAAATATTCCGGCTCGGTAAAGGCTACTCCATCCTCTTCGTTAAATTTTTTGACCTGATTGCCCTGTGTTATAGTGATCAGGTTATCATTAAAGCTGATCACACGGGCTGTTTTTTCTGCCAATGTAAAATCATTACGAAAGGTTTTCCCCAAAGGCTGCGGTACCCCCTGCGATCTGCCGATGCCATCATCATGCCATTCTGTATATAAACGATAAATCCTGTCTGAGTTTTTATGAAAATTATCAAAGCTCAGATGGTAAGTGATCAGGGTGAAAATTAAAATGCCACAGGTGATCCCGAGGGCTAACCCAACAACACTGATAAACGCGTAAGCCTTGTTGCGTTTTAAATTACGCCAGGCTATTTTAATATAGTTTTTGATCATGATGATATAAATTCTAATTTCTAAATCTTAATTGGACAAATGCTTATTCACTGCGCAAGCTTTTTACGGGGTTGGTCAACGCCGCTTTTATGGCCTGGAAACTAATAGTGGCTAAGGTGATTATAATGGCTGCGGCTGCTGATAATAAGAATACGCCAGGGCCAATTGTTATACGGTAATCATACTTTTGCAACCAGTTTTGTAAAAAGTAAAAGGCTACCGGCGAAGCTATAATACAGCTTATACCTACCAATAAAATAAAGTCTTTTGATAGCAACAACCACACCTGTCCCACTGATGCGCCCAATACTTTGCGGATACCGATTTCCTTTGTTCGTTGTTCTGCCACGTAAGCAGCCAATCCAAACAAACCAAGGCATGATATTAAAATAGCCAGGCCTGCAAATATTCCAGATAGTTTACCTACCAGTATTTCCAGGTTGAATTTATGATTGTATTCTTCGTCGACAAACTGGTATATATACGGATAAGCCGGATTATAGGAATCAAATATTTTAGTGAGCTGTTTAATAGCCTCTTTCGTATCTGCATTGGGCGACAAACGGTACATGATATTATTGGCTACATGTCCGTGACTAAAAATAGCCGGCTGAACCGGTGTAAAAGGCGATTCCATCAAAGCATCATTTACCACCCCAATTACACGCACAGGCACGGTGTTACCATTCCAGGTGACCAACTGGTTTATGGGGTTTTTCAAGCCTATTCTTTTTACCGCGGCTTCATTGAGTATAACACTGGTAGAGTCGGCCGTCCAACTGTGGGTAAAATCCCTGCCTTCCTTAAGTGTCATTCCCAGGGTCTTAAAATAATCATCAGACACAAAAACAGCTGCAATATTCACCGCTTCGTCGCTTGCGCTTTTGCCCGGCCATTTATCCAGCGACATGTGACTATATATGTTGGTAACCGGACTTGAGGCTGCCGCAACGCTTTCTACATATCCGCTGGCCAGCATATCGTTTTTTAAGGCATCATATTTTGTATTGAGGTCGCCGCTCATATCAGTCATCATTAACCTGGCAGCATTATAGCCCGTTGGCCTGTCCTTGGCGTGTTGTATCTGCTGGTATACGATGATCGTACTGATGATCAATGCAATAGAACAGCTAAACTGCGTTACAACCAATATTTTACGAGGCAGTGACGCCGTCTTACCTTCCTTAATCGAACCTTTTAAAACCCTCACCGGGTTAAATGATGACAAATAAAACGCCGGTCTGCTTCCGGCCAGTAAGCCAGTCAGCAGCACGTAAAATATCATGACACTCCAAAATATTGGATCGGTATACGGTATATGGATAGCGCTGTTAACCAATGAATTAAAGTACGGCAAAGCCAATTGTACAAATAGTATCGAAAATAAAAAGGCAATAAAAGTGATCAGTACAGATTCGGCTAAAAATTGGATGATCAGATCCTTACGCTGAGAGCCTATAGCTTTTCGTACCCCAACCTCACGTGCTCTTCGTTCAGAGCGGGCGGTAGAAAGGTTCATGAAATTGATACAGGCAATAAGTAATACCAGTATACCAATGATACTGAACATCCTGACGTAATCAATAAAACCACCAACAGCTTTACCATTTTTAAAATCAGCGTACAAATGCCAATCTTTTAACGGGTGTAATATTACTTCAGGTTTTGCTGGCCTCATTTGCGGGCTATGCTCATATACCAGATTCTTAATCTTAGGCGCAATTTGTTCAGCTGTTACCCCAGGTTGTAATTCTACGAAAGCATTGAATGAATTATTTGTCCACGTGGTACGTGCATTTTTCATCCAGGTTTCTGTTTGCTCCTTAAAACTAAAGGGCGTCAGGAAAGTGAATTGCTTGGTAGCATTTTTAGGGATGTCCTTTATTACCCCGGTTACTTTTAAATTCTGTTGATTATCAATACGGATAAATCTGTTGATCGGATCGGCATCGCCGAATAATGCTTTGGCGGTCGATTCATTTAAAACAATAGAATAAGGATCGGTTAAAGCGTTATTAGCATTTCCTTTAACAAAAGGATATTGAAATATCTTTAAAAAGTCAGGCGCAGCTGCCCCTCCGTTCAGGTATAATTTTTTATCGCCAACCAATAGCGAGTGCCATTGCCAGCCCACCCAATCTGTTTCGGCCACATACTTTATTCCGGGTATATCTTTCCGCAGTACATCAGCCAAAGGAATGGCCATGGCTGCTTGAGTATGCTCACCATCATGTTGTGTAGTGAAGTTTAACTGAACCTGGTATAACTGCTTATAATTAGGCAAAAACTTATCATACGAGTATTCATTCCCTACCCATAACCCAATAATCAGGGCTACAGCCATACCTGCTGCCAATCCTAATATGTTAATAGCGCTATAAATTTTATTGTTGACGATGTTTCGCCAGGCAATTTTCAGATAGTTCCTGATCATAATTTTTAAAATTTCTAAATCCTAAACCTTAATTCAAAATCTGTTTATTCGTTCCTCAAGCTATTCACCGGATTTGATAAAGCTGCTTTAATAGCCTGAAAGCTAACCGTAGCCAATGCTATTAACATAGCCAGTATGCCTGCAGCGGCAAATACCATCCAGTTCACCGTTATTCTATACTGGTAATTTTGTAACCATTTAGATAAAGCCCACCAGGCTACCGGGAAAGCAATCAGACAAGAAATACCCACCAGTTTTAAAAAATCCTTCGACAACAAACCTGTTAAACCAGCAACAGAAGCGCCAAGCACTTTCCTGATCCCAATTTCTTTGATCCTTCGCTCGGCAGTATACGCTGCCAAACCAAATAAACCCAGACATGATATAATAATAGCCAGAGATGCAAACACGCCGGCCAGTTTTCCGGTTAATGCTTCTGTCTTAAAAAGCTGATTAAAATCATCATCCATAAATTTGTATTCAAAAGGGTAACCGGGGGTATTGGCCTTGATGATCGTCCCGATTTTCGCCAATGCTTCCGATAAGTTCGCGTTGTTTTTGATACGGATGCTTAATACATTGGTTCCCCTAAGTTTGTTATATAGCACAAGTGGTGTGCTTACGGCATACATATCATTGTAAAGAAAATCCTTAACTATACCAGCTATTTCAAATTCTTTTTTACCCCCATCTCTGAGTATCCCGCCTATACGGCCTTGTTTTCCCATTTGCTTCGCCATCGCCTCATTGATAATTACGCTATTGCTGTCCAAAGACGAATTGATATAAAAGTCTCTGCCAGATACCAGTTTCATACCCATGGTTTGAACAAATTGCGCACTTACATCTTCAAATGATATCAATGGGTTTTGCGTGGGCGCTTTGCCATCCCACGAATAATTATCTGTGTTTTTCCATACTTGTAATACTGGAAAATCACTTAATGAAGCATTCTCAACTACGCCGCTTTGTTTAAGTTGCTGATAAACACTTTCAAAATGATCGGTTAGTTTACCCTGGGTAGTCACATAGATCAAATTACTCTTATTGTAACCTAGGTCTCTGTTTTTTACGTGCTGTATTTGCTGGTAAATAATAATAGTACCGATAATGAGTATAATGGAAATCGAAAACTGAATGATCACCAGGCTTTGTCTGATAAAGCCGGCTCCGGCTGGTAGTTTTATATTTTTGAGTACAGCAACGGGATTGAATGAAGAAAGATAAAATGCCGGATAACTACCAGCCAGCAGGCCCGTAACGATGCCGATCAACAATAAATAAATAAGATGAACTGGTTCAAAAACATCAATAGATAGTTCTTTTTGAACCAGATTATTAAATGAAGGTAATGCTATATATATCAACCCAATGGCTATGAAAACCGCAATAAAAGACATTACAATGGCTTCGCCGATGAATTGAGCTATCAACTTTCCTTTACCGGCTCCCATTACTTTACGTACGCCTACCTCTTTTGCCCGTTTCTCTGAACGGGCGGTTGAAAGGTTCATGAAATTAATGCAGGCTATAATTAAAATAATAAAACCGATGATGGAGAATAGACGCACATATTCAATACGCCCGCCATCCATTTTTCCGTTAGTGAAATTATTGTGCAGGTTCCAATCGTTCATACCGAAGAGAAAGCATTGCGTTTTAGTACCACTGTTTTTACTGGTTAAGTAATGCTGTAATTTTTTATTAACTCCCGTAAGGCTTGCAGACGGCATCAATTCAACATAGGTAATTGCCCAGTTAGCGCCCCACTCCTGCATCCAGGGAAATTTATGATCGATATTGGCTATTGGAGCCAGCCATTGAAATTGAAAGGTTGAATTTTTTGGCAAGTCATGAAAAACACCGGTCACGGTATATTCCTGTTCATTATTTATTTTCAGCGTTTTGCCTACAACATCTACGGTACCAAAAAACTTTTTAGCCATAGTAGCATTAATAACAACAGAATGTAACTCCTTAAACACGTTTGAAATATCACCATGTATAAATGGTAATTTCAACATAGAGAATATTTCAGGGTCGGCATAGCTACCATCTTCGGTAATAGCTTTTTCGCCCAGTGAAAACAAAAGCTGGTCTGATCCGGCCGTCCGGGCAACAGCCTTTATTTCAGGAATTTCCATTTTCAAAGCTTTAGCCATTGGGCCTGGTGTTGCAATAAAAGTGGACATTTTGCCATCATAAGTTTGGTTCTCATAAATGGTATACAGGTTATTTCGCTTTTCGAAATTATGGTTAAACGTTAATTCGTCCTGAACCCATAAAAATATGAGCGAAGCACAGGCTATGCCCGTGGCTAAACCTGCAATATTTAAAAAGCTATAAGCCCGGTTTTTAATCAGACTACGGAACGTGGTTTTAAAATAGCTACCTATCATGGCAATAGTTTTATGTTACTCGTTTCTTAAACTTTTAACCGGGTTTACCAGTGCCGCCTTTAAAGCTTTGTAGCCTACGGTTATCCAGGCTATCAGCACCGAGGAAACAATAGCCAGGATGAATACCCAAAGGCTTAATGATATCCGGTAGGCAAAATTTTGTAGCCAACCCGTCATCAGGTACCAGGCCGTTGGCATTGCTATAACAAATGAAATGGCTATCAGCACCATAAATTCTTTGGAAAATAAATAAATGATACTGCTTACCGATGCTCCCAATACCTTACGGATGCCGACTTCTTTGGTACGTTGAACAGCCATAAATGACACAAGACCGTATAAGCCCAGGCATGATATAAAAATGGCTATACCGGCAAATATTTTATAAACCAGGGCCATCTGGTTTTCTTGCTGATAAAACGCGGCGATATTCTGATCCAGGAAATATCCGTTATAGGCGTATTCCGGATATGTAGTTTCCCACATTTTTTGAAGCTGTGCAACCGTTTTGCTCAAGTCATTGGTTTTGATCTTAATAGCCACCTGCGATTCATAAGCTTTCTGGGCCGATATAACAATTGGTTTTACGTTTTCGCGAAGAGAATTAGTTTTAAAATCTTTAACTACACCACTAATAGGTAATATAGGTCCTGTACCCAACCGAACAGTTTTACCTATGGCATCCTGGGCATTTTGAATACCCAATTTATGAATAAAGGTTTCATTAACAACCACCTGCCTGGCGGTATCACCTACATCATATCCCCTGCCTGCTGCAAAATGCAATTGATAGGTTTTGAAATAATCGGCATCGCCAAATTTTAGAAAAGTACTAAAACCCGGATCTTTAGTGGAATGATTAAAATAAAAGTTGGTGGCTGAATTGTTTTCAGATGATGGAGCATCCGATGAGAAACTTACCGACTCCACCTGCGCGTTTTGCAATAATCGCTGTTTAAAAGAATCCATTTTACGCAGGCTCAGGCTATCTGTGTATCCGGGTATCACCAATACCGCGTTTTTATTAAAACCAAGATCGGCCTTATTTACGAAGTCCATCTGGCTTACCGCCACAATGGTACCGATAATGAGCAACTGCGATATAGCAAATTGTGCCACCACCAAGGCTCTGCGCAAAGGTATACCACCAATGGAAGCAGCTGTGATCTTGTTTTTTAAAGCTAACACAGGTTTAAAACCAGATACAATCAAAGCCGGGTATATACCAGACAGCAGGATCACAGCAAACATTACTATTATCGAAAATGCGATGTTATCAACAGTAAACAGCCCTGTACTTTCAGGTACGCTGGCAATGTGTTTTAAATAAGGCATAGCCAGTTTTGCCACGATGAGCGCTAATAACACCGAACCGATAACAATTAAAGTGGTTTCGCCTATAATTTGTATGATCAATTGTTTACGGGTACTGCCTAATACCTTGCGGATACCAACTTCTTTTGATCTTCCAACCGATTGAGCGGTAGACAGATTTATAAAATTAATAGAAGCCATTACGATTATCAGTATGGCAATAAATGATAACGTGCGTAAGGTGGCCATACTCATGACATGATCACCTAAAGTATTGCCAAAGCGGGTGTCAAAATGGAGCAGGGCTAATGGTTGCGCGAAAATAAGTTTCCGCTTGGTACCCGTTGCATAATGTTTTTTGGTAAAAGATATAAGTTGGTTGTCTATATTATTAACAGAGGTATTAGGAATTAACATGAATACCTGGTGATTACTACTAATTGCGCCCCAGTCATTTTCGTAATAGTATTCTTTGGGGTGCTGTTTCCAGGTGATATATGACACCATTATTTTAAATGGGAAATCTGTATTTTCCGGTTGATCCTCAGTAACGCCAGCTACTTTAAGATCAATCAGGTTATCCATTTTCAGGGTTTTACCAATGATATTAGTCCAGTCGCCAAAATATTTTACAGCAGTGCTTTTGCTGATAACTACCGCGTTAGGTTCGGTTAAAACAGAGGGAGCCCCTGCAAGCCATTTAAAACTAAAAATATCAAAAAACTGAGGTTCGATAAATACAACTCCCATGCTTTCTGTGAATTTTTTATCTCCTGTATTTTTACCGGCGCTTATAGCAGGTACCGTGATCTGACTGCCATAACTGGAGTTTAATGCGGCGATCTTTGCTTGTGGAAAATCAACCCGTAAAGCATCTGTAGCTGGGGCGGGCAATCCCGGAGTATAACTAAAGCCATCCTCGTGAGTATGTTTAAGTACTATATGGTAAATGTTTTTAAAATTAGGCTGGCTCGTATCGAAGCTCATCTCATAGCGGATGATGATGAATATCAGCAAACAGGCAGAAACACCTAAGGTTAACCCGGCTATATTAATGGCCGAATATCCTTTATGACGAATTATGTTTCTCCAGGCTATTTTAAAGTAGTTTTTCAGCATTTTTCGCAGTTGAATCTGTGTTAAATGATTAAAACACATACCAAAATACCAAATACCTGAATATCAATTAATTGCATATTAATTTCAAAGTAGGGTGTCCGTAAGTGTACAATGTATGTACGGTTATGATACAGTGATATTTATGTAAATTACAATCTGTTCAGGTAGTGCTGTCTTTGTACCAATTCAAAAAATTACTTATTACTGCTTCCTTATTCGCTGCGTAAACTTTTAACCGGATTGGCTATTGCTGCCTTAACCGTTTGGAAGCTCAGGGTACATAAAGCAGCCAGCAACATACCAGCGCCGCTCAAAATAAATATCCACCAGCTAATGGTTGTGCGGTCGGCAAAACCCTGCATCCATTTATGCATCGCGTACCAGGCCAGAGGCGTAACCAAAGCAAAAGCCAGCACAATAAGTAATACCAATTCGGTTGATAGCAAAGTCACTATTTGGGTAACAGATGCACCAAGCACTTTCCTTACGCCGATTTCCTTGGTGCGTAAATTAGTTGTATACATGGCTAAACCAAGCAGCCCCAGACAGCTGATGAATACCGACAAACCGGTAGCCCAGGTAAGCAATGTAGACGTATGTTGCTCCGCGTCATAAAATTTAGCAATATTTTCATCAAAGAAATGATATTCAAAATCGTCGTCAGGATAAATTTCTTTCCATGCCGATTCCATTGCCGAGATGGCCTTTTTCCAATCATTACCACCTGTTGATTGTGGCTTTAACGCGATATGAAATGTGCCATTATTATTACGTTCTTTACTTGTTAAAATAGCTAAAGGTATAATCGGTGAATGCAGGGACTCGTTATGAAAGTCTGCAACCACCCCTATAATTTCCATTTTGGTATCGCCATTAAAATTATCTACTACTTTACCAACTGCATCATTAGGGTGTTTAAATCCAAATATCTTGGCGCATGTAGTGTTAATTAAAAAACCTCTGGAGGTATCTGCCAATCGTAGATTACGGCCGGCAAGTAGTTTGATCTTATATACATTAATGTAATTTTCATCGCCATATTTTTCCTCCAGGTTTATTTTGATATCCTTTTTTCCATCTTTATAAGTAGCTTCTGTTGAATGACTTGAGCTGGAAGATGGGGCATCCCTACCTACTGCTATCATCTCAATCTGAGGGATGGCTTTTAGCTTGTTCATAAAAACCTGGTTACGACTGGCGGTGCGGTTTTTCCAGGGGGAGTTGATCACTATAATAGCATCTTTTTTAAAACCCAGATCCTTATGCAGCGCGTAATATATTTGTTTACTAACCAGCACTGTCGCCATTATGAAGAATTGGGCTATCACAAACTGTAAAACTGTTAATGATTTGCGCAATACAGCGTTACGTGTTTTATTGCTATTAGCGGAGGTTTGGTTTTTAAGCACCAATGCGGGTTTATATGATGATAATAAAACAGCGGGGTAAAACCCGGATAAAACGCTTACCACTATTGTTAACAGGAACAGAAAAATTAGCAGATCGGGATGCCCTGATATGTCCACCTTAATACCCGCTGGAATAAAATCAGCAAACAGCTTTAATATAACAGGAGCCATAGCTACAGAAACAATTACGGCAATTAAGGTTATTAAAAATGTTTCGCTTAAAAACTGGATAATGAGTTGCACCCGACTACTGCCCATTGTTTTGCGGATACCTATTTCTTTAGCTCTTTGTGTAGCCTGGGCTGTGGTTAAATTAACAAAGTTAATGCAACCCAATAATAGTAGAAATAAAGCAATCACCAGTAAACCATACAAGGTTGTTTTGTTAGCGCTACGACTTGTACCCGTGTCAAAAGTTCCATAAATGCCGTTAAAGTGCAAATCACTTAATGGCTGTAGTGTGAAATTTCGGGTATTACCCTTATCTGATGGTTTAGGTGGATTATTTTTCTTTAATAATTCATTTAATTGTTTCTCGATGTGAGCTACAGTAATGTTGGGCGATAGTTTGATAAAAAGTTGAGAGGCGGATGTTGTCCCTCCCCAGTTTTCCGGCCTTATGTCATCAATAAGGGCCTTATTCGAATTTATAGAAGCACGGGATATAAAATCATGAAAAGTAAAATCGGTATTGCCTTTTAATGGTTCCACAATACCAGTAACAGTTGTGGTTAAAGTATCATAAGTAACCGTACGTCCCAGCATCTGATTATAAGAAAGCGCGGGAAAGTATTTTTTAGCCTGGTCTGTAGTTAATACAACCTGGTTAGGCTCGTTTAATGCGGTCTTGGCAGAGCCGGCCTTCCACTCATAATTAAGCAGGTTAAAATAATGACTATCAGCAAGAACTATATTGTCCTGGATCTTGAATTTAACCGGGATACCCGATTTTGCAGGAATGAACACATTTGGCTGATCGAGGGTAAAAAAGGGTGCTGAAATAGCTACCCCACTCACGGATTTCATGGCTTCTGGCAAGGCACCGGTAACACCCCTGTTATGAGCCTCCTCACCGGAGAATGTGTAATTGGAAACGATCCGGTATATCCTGTCGCCGTTCGGAAAAGATTGATTAAAGGTGAAATCAAAATGTACGATCAAATAAATAACCAATGCGGAGCTTATCCCGATGGATAATCCAATGATATTGATCAGCGTAAACAATTTGTGTTTGCTGAAATTGCGCAAAGCGATCTTGAAATAATTTTTGATCATGATGATATAAATTCTAAAATCTAAGTTCTAACTTCTAAACGGCCTAAGGCTTTAAGCTTTTTGCCTTTAGCTTCTCTTCTTATTCGCTGCGTAAACTCTTTACCGGGTTGGCCATGGCTGCTTTGATAGATTGAAAGCTGATAGTTACAAAAGCGATAACCAAAGCAACAACACCTGCCATTACAAATACCCACCATTGTATACTGATACGGAACGCGAAATCAAGCAGCCATTTACTCATCGCATACCAGGCTACCGGTAAAGCGATTACCGATGCGATAATCACCAGCCTTAAAAAGTCTTTAGATAACTCGGTTACGATCTGCGGAATACTTGCTCCAAGAACCTTACGTACCCCGATCTCTTTAACCCGCTGACTAATAGTAAACGCAGATAAACCGAATAATCCCAAACATGCTATAAATATGGCAATGAAAGAAAATATGGTGAACAAACTGCCTTGTTGTTGTTCGCTATCATATAGCTTTTGAAAACGCTCATCTAAAAAGGTATATTCAAATGGAGTTTCAGGTTGTAATTTTTGCCAGGCTTGCTGGATAACATTTATAGAAGAATTAATATTATTACCGGCAATTTTAATCGATAATCTGCCATAATTACCTTTACCTGGCATACGGAATAACAAAGGGATAATGTTTTGATGTAGCGACTCAAAGTGAAAATCATTTACTACACCAATCACTTTGCCTTTTACGCCACCATAAGCCAAGTCTTTTCCTATTGCATTTTCAGGGGTTTTCCAACCTAATGCTTTTACGGCTGCAGCGTTGACTACGTAATTATTACTGTCGGTACCAAAGTTGCGCGCAAAATTACGCCCGGCGGCCATTTTCATGCCAAAAGTGGGGATAAAACCATAGTCTGTATTTACATATTTAACATCCGCTTTAACTGGTTGCGACTTAGCTCCCTCAAAAACCGATATTCCCTGATCGTCCAGTAATCTCCCGGATGGAATTCGTGAGGAACGACCTATTTCTTTAACATAAGCGTTTTTCTGTACCTCGTTTTTAAATGCCTCAAATTGGCTGTCGGAAAACGGATTACTCATTGTAATAATGTGTTCCTTATCAAAACCAAGTGACTTTTGTTGTATATACCTTAACTGCTGAAATACAATAGTAGTGGCAACTATTAACACAATAGATACAGAGAATTGCACTACCACCAAAACTTTACGGAATGAAACGCCACCAGAACCCACTTTTAATATCCCCTTTAAAACCTTAACCGGTTTAAATGATGACATAAATAATGCAGGATAAATTCCGCTGAGAATGCCCACAAAAAACGGAAGTATTAATATGCATAACAATAGCTTAGGATCATACAAACTTTTAATGCTCAAACCCAGATTTGACAAACCATTTATAGGCGGAATCAGCAGCCAGGTAAGTATCAGAGCCAGTATCAGCGAAAAACAGGTAATGAGTACCGATTCGCTTAAAAACTGGGTAATTATCTCTTTGCGTTGAGCGCCTATCACTTTACGGATACCTATTTCACGTGCTCTTAAGGCCGACCGCGCGGTTGATAAGTTCATGTAATTGATACAAGCTATCAGCAGAATAAATAATGCTATGGCCGAAAATATATAAACCCGTTTAATATCACCATTAGTCTCGATTTCGGCATCCAGGTGTGAGTGCAGGTGTATATCCAATAATTTTTGAATATGGAGCTTGCTGTTTTTTGACTCCTGAAAATTGCCCGGTTGCCCCGGGAAATGAACGTATTTATCTAAAAAACCCGGAAACAATGATTCCATATGCTTCACATTATAATGGGCCGGCAAAAGCATATAGGTATAAAAATCATTATTGCCCCAATTGGTATGTAATTGTTTATCGCCATAAAGTGTGCTATCCTTTAACGTAATAAAGGACAAGAGCATTTCGGGATGAAGATGCGAATTGGCCGGAAATGGTTTGTAAATACCGGTTACCTTAAAATTAAATTGATTACCCAGCCTGATCTCCTTATTCATCGGATCCTCATTACCAAAATACTTACGGGCCATATCTTCGGTCATCATCACCGTAAATGGATCAGAAAGAGCAGTCTTTGGGTCACCCTGGATGGTTTTTACTGTAAAAATGTCGACAAAATTCTCATCGGCAAAGTATGATCCAGGTTCGTTAATTAACTTGTCTTTATAACGCATGGACACAATACCGTTTCCTCGCAACCGTGTTATTTTCTTAATATCCGGAAATTCATTTTTTAGTAAGGGGCCAAACGGAGGAGCTATCGATCCCAAAAAAAGAGTTTGGGTACCATCTACTGTGTTAAAGCTCCTGGTTACACGATATACATTATCGGCATTGGTATTAAAGGTGTCATAACTCTGTTCATTTACAATATAAACAAGGATAAGCATGCAGCAGGTTAAGCCGATAGTTAAACCAAAAATATTAATGAACGAGATAAATTTATGTCTTGTGATATTGCGTATAGTGCTGCGTAAATAATTCTTTAACATAACTGTAAATATTAAATTTTAAAACTGGTATTCCCCGCCCAATTACTTGCCGACAGGTGAAGCGTAAAACATGTACCAATTATATAAAGCATTAATAAACAATTAATTACATAAAAATCAATATCTTAACTGTTCGCAGGCGTAACAGTGGGTGTCCGGTTATGATACAGTAAAAAAACAAATCGCCTGTCAGATTAATACTCTGGCAGGCGATTTTATACGGTTAATAACTAATTAGTTAACCATCAGATTAACTCTGCCATTCCCCCGTACCTGTACCAATGGGCCACCACCATTCAATTTACCCTGTACTTTTTCTTTCTCTTTAGTCCCTTCAAAATTTCCGGCAAAATTGGTTTCTACCTTGTTACCCCGGAGATCCAGATCAACACCTTGCTTTGATGGCAGATCCAGATCAATATGTCCGGAGCTTACATCTATTTTAACATATTTGCCTACACTGTTAAACTGCGCGTGAAAACTACCCGCACTGGTGGATGCTTCAAGGGCACATGATAATTGGGTAAGGTTAATACTCCCCCCGCTTGTACTGGTTATCAGCTCCCCATTAATGCTGTTACCACGAATGCTGCCACCGCTTGTTGTAGCGTCGATATTACCCTGAAGCCCTTCCAATTGCAATGAACCGCCTGATGTTTCTAACCTGATGTGTCCAATGCAATTAGCAGCCTTGATACTGCCACCGCTGGTGGCCAGATCAATATCCTGACCTGAATTACTTACGTGGATACTCCCGCCTGATGTTCTGCCGTGAATAACGCCGGTCAGTCTGTCCATATGCAGGCTCCCGCCACTGGTTTGAAAGGTCTGTTTGCCGGTTAAATTATCAAGATGAATACTCCCGCCACTGGTACCCAGATCTGTAGTTACCTGTTTGGGAACAAAAACCTTGAATGATATATTCAAAGAGCTGTTCCAATTAAAAAAGCCTTTGGTTTTTGGTTTTGCAACGGCATGTACCTCGCCATTATCTGCGGTAACCTCCAATACATAATCCGCTAAACGCTTTTTTATTTCATCATTGGAGATATTCCCATTTCCGTTATTACCGTTGATATAGACTTCAATACGCGGATTTTCACCACCGCCGCTAACAGCGATACTACCGCCTGATGTTCTGACAAACACTGATTTTACGGAAGAACCAGACAGCGACTTTGTCATGTAGGGGGTTTTGTTATCCTGCGCTAAAACAGTATAGCCCTGGCAGGCAACTAATAGGAATAATAAATATTTGTTCATGATGTTAGGTTTATGTATAAGATGCCTTTATTGTTTTTTGGTTGCATACCAGCAAAAATATATACCTGTGAATAATTATCAGGTATACAACTCAAACACAATATACCCCTATTCGCTTCTTAAACTTTTTACCGGGTTTGTCAACGCGGCTTTTAAAGATTTAAAGCTGATTGTAAACAGGGCGATCAAAAAGGTTAAAATCGCGGCTAAACCAAATATCCACCAGTGCAATGTGGTACGGTAAGCAAAATTCTGCAGCCATTTATTCATACAGTAGTATCCAATTGGCATGGCAATAATGGTGGCCAATAAAACAGGCTTCAACATGTCTTTTGACAACAGCAGCAAAATATTGGTTACGGATGATCCAAGCACCTTGCGCACACCTATTTCTTTGGTACGTTTGGCCGCCGTAAATGAGGCCAAACCAAATAAACCCAGACAGGCAATAAATATGGCCAGCCCCGAGAATATACTCAACATGGTTTGCTGCCTGATGTCATTTCTGTAGGTGGTATTAAACTGCTGATCAAGAAATTTGTACTCAAAGGGATAAACGGGCGCTGCTTTAGCGTAGGTTTCTTTGATAAATGCCAGCGCCCCGGGTATATTACCTGGTTTTAATTTGATCGCCACTACCCTGCGGTCTTCACTCGGCGAGATCACCAACGCATCCATATTTTCTTTAAGCGACAAGAAGTTAAAATCCTCTACCACACCCACTATGGTACGCGGTTTATCATCGCGCCCATTGTTTTTTATCCATTTACCCAAAGCCTGCTGCGGCGTGTATCCCAGCTCTTTGGCGGCTGTGCGGTTAAGCAGTACGGCATTGGTGGTATCGGTAGCAAATTGTGCAGAAAAATCCCTGCCTGCTATGATCTTTAAACCCAGCGTTTTTACATATTCAAAATCGGCAAATTCTGTTCTTGATCTGAATACATCATGCTGACCTTCAGCCGTAAAAGTATGGGTGTCGAAAAATCCGCCAGGCTGTCCCGACATCAGGGATACCGATGCTATAAGGCCGGAGTTTTGAAGTTCATCTTTAAATTGGCGCCGGTGCTGGTAAATATCACCATTATCAATATTTACAATTACCGTTTGTTCTTTATCATAGCCCAGTGATTTGCTTTTGATATAGCGCATCTGGTTCATGATAACAATGGTACCGATGATCAGTAAAACGGAAATACTAAACTGCAATACAACCAACGATTGCCTGAGCATTGTACCTCCTTTTCCCAATTTCAATTTGCCTTTTAATGCCTGGATAGGCGAAAATGCCGAAAGGAAAAATGCCGGATAGCTGCCTGCTAAAAAGCCAACAACCAATATTACCCCTATCAGGAACAGGTAAATAGGCGACTCGTTCCAGGCTATTGACAACTTGTAACCCAATAACTGGTTATACCAGGGCATCAGCATTAATAAGATACAAACTGAAAAGGCACAGGAAATTATTGCCAGCAAAAATGACTCGCCAATAAATTGGATAATTAAATGATTGCGTAAAGCGCCCATTACTTTTCGCATACCCACTTCTTTTGATCGCTCAACTGCCCGTATGGTAGCCAGGTTCATGAAATTGATACAGGCAATAAGCATAATGAGTACGGCAATGGATATAAAAATGAAAACCACTGTTTTATCACCATGTTTTACACTGTCAAATGCCGAAGTTGGTTCAAAATAAACGTCTTTTAAAGAAGTAAGTTTTAAATCGAATTTGTTACCAAAACGCTGCATGTCCTTCCCCATATATTTATCCATAAACTGCGGAAAGCGGCTTTCGAGTGCAGTTTTTGAACTATTGGGATTCAGCAAGATATAAACAAACAAACCGTTGTTAATCCAGGTATTAAAACCATCATCCTTGACATAATTGGCAATAGGCAATACAATATCAAAATCAAGGTGCGAGTTTGATGGTACGTCCTTAGCTATGCCGGTAACTTTCAATTGCAACGCTTTATCTACCCTGATCACCTTGCCCATGGCACTTTCAATACTACCAAAATATTTTTTGGCGGTGGTTTCGTTAAGCACTACACTGTTTGGATTTTCCAAAGCAGTAGCTGCGTCGCCTTTTAAAAGCTGGAAGGAGAATAGTTTAAAAAAGCCGGCGTCTGTAGCATATACTTTCTGTTCATTAAATGCTTTTTCGCCAAATGAAACCAGGTTATTTTGTGGTCTTACACGTACAGCCATTCTGATATCCTGGGGATAATCATTCAATAAAGCCGGTCCGTAGGGCCCGGACAAATATGGCACCCGCGGTTTGGCAATATCATACCCCCGCATTACCCGGTAGATGTTTTTTTCCTGTTTATGGAAGCTATCTACACTAAATTCATTGGCAATATATAGAAATATCATCAGGCATACGGTGATGCCCATAGTTAACCCAAGGACATGGATAAGCGAAAACATCTTATTCTTATAAAGGTTCCGCCAGGCTATTTTGATGTAGTTCTTAAGCATAACATAATGATTTAATGATCTTACTCGTTCTTTAAACTTTTAACCGGGTTTGCCAGGGCCGTTTTTATGGCATGTGAACTAATGGTTAGCAGTGCAAATCCAACGGCGGTAACACCGGCCAATACAAAAACCCACCATTGGATATTGATGCGATAGGCAAAATCCTGTAACCATTTGTTCATCAGATACCAGGCTATAGGCGAGGCTATTAAAAATGATATTAATACAGGCCTTAAAAAATCTTTGGTTAATAACCTGGTAATTCCAGATACGCTTGCCCCAAGCACCTTGCGGATACCGATCTCTTTTGTCCGTTGCTCTGCGATAAAGGCTGCTAATCCAAATAACCCAAGGCATGCTACCAATATGGCCAGGAATGAAAACACAGTGGCTGTTTGGGCCGTGTGTTGTTCAGAAGCGTACAAACTTTGAATATGGCTGTCCAGAAATTCGTAATCAAAGCTTGAGTTAGGCATATCAGTTTTAAAACTAATCTGTAACTGCTGCATAAAACGCGGCAGGTCTTTAGTATTATACCTGATAAGAAGCGTTGATAATGATTCCGGGGCTTTATTCATTTCATAATATATATAGCCTCCTATCTCGGTCTTAAGCGATTGATAATTGAAATCCTTCACTACACCGCTAACTATAGATTTGCCCAGCATCTCTGTGCCGATCTGTTTACCAACAGCGTCCTGAGGCGATTTGAAGCCGAGATATCTCATAACAGTTTCATTGATCAATACATAACAAGTGCTATCCCCGTCGGCCAGCCTTTGCGGGAGTGAATTGCCCGCAATCAGTTTTAACTGCATGGTTTTCACAATCGAACCATCGGTATGGCAGGTTTTTACAGGCATGCCCTCTTTGTCGGAGGCCAGTTTTCGAACACTTCTACCACTCTCTACATCGCCAGGAATAGATTGCACTGCCGAAAAACTTTCAACAGCAGCCATGCTTCGCAACCCATTCATGAATGCTGTCATCTGCTGCTTATTCTGCGCTGATTTTATATTAACCGCGACAACACCATTAGGATTATAACCAAGGTCCCGATTTCTGACGTATCGGATCTGCTGAAGTATAGCAATAACCGAGGTAATTAGAATAATAGATGATGCAAACTGAAATATCACCAACCCCCTGCGGATGAGATTGGCAAAAGAGTCTTTCAACTTCAGTTTATTCATTAACACCAGCGGTGAAATACGCGACAGAGAAAATGCGGGATAACTGCCGGCAACCAGTGTTACAAAAATCCAGGTCGAGATTAGACCTAACAAAATCACTGGCTCTAAAAATGCTGATGTACTCAGCTTAATACCGGTAATATTTTGAAATATTGGTTTTACAATAAAAGCAAGCAAATAGCCTATAATAATGGCAATAAGCGAAAGCAGAGCAGTTTCAGTATAAAACAGCATCAACAAATTACTTTTATCGGCTCCTAAAACTTTATTAACACCTATCCCCTTAGCGCGTTTTTGCGAGCGTGCAGTAGCCAGGTTCATATAGTTGATACAAGCAATTATCAATACCAGCAGCGATAAGAACATCAACGCTTTTACGGTACTGATGCTACCTATTCTGCCAGAGTAACCTTCACGTATATCAGCCGAATAAAGATGAATATCAGCCAGGGGCTGGAATATAAAATTGGTAAAATATTTATTATCCTTGGCTACATTCTTATCAATAAGCCCGGTAGCAGATACTTGTACCTTGGTGACATTTGCACCGGGCTGCAGCAGGCAATAGGTTTCGTAACTGGCGTTGCTCCAGTATACATTCTTCCCCATCCATGAATCCATAATATTATAGATCATATCACAATCGATGGTACTGTTAGCCGGTAAATCGGCGTAAACACCAGAAACATGCAGCGTATCACGATTATTTACATAAATTATTTTTCCGAAGGCCGGCTCAGCTCCATATAACCTTTGTTTGGCTGATTGTGAAAGCACAATGGATTTTGGCTGGGAAAAAGCATTTTGTGCACTACCTTCAACAAACTTCATATCGAAAAGGTTAAAGACCGTCGAATCAGCCAGATATAAGCCTTTTTCGGCAAAATTTTTATCTCCTGTTTTCAGTGATACTGATGCGCCAAAATCATGTTTGATAAGGCGGGTCATGCTTCTAACCTGGGGAATGCTTTGAATAATGGCCGGACCGACGGAATTAGGTATCCCTGCCCAAACTTTGTAGTTATATTGAGCAGTCGTTTGCATATTCACTCTATAAATATTCTTAGAGTTTTTGTACATGCGGTCAAAACTTAGTTCGTAGGAAATGCAGGCAAATAGTGTAATACAAACGCATATACCGATTGCCAGTCCCACAATATTAAGGGAAGTGAATAGCTTATTGGCGATAAGGTTCCGCCAGGCTATTTTTATAAAGTTCTTGATCATAATGGTTTAAATTCTAAATACTAATTTCTAAACTCTAAATTGCATGGCACTTTTATTCACCATTCACCATTCACCATTCACCATTCACCATTCACCATTCACCATTCACCATTCACCATTCACCATTCACCATTCACCATTCACCATTCACCATTATTCACTTCTTAAACTTTTGATCGGGTTGGTGAGCGCGGCCTTTATTGATTGAAAACTAACTGTAGCCAAAGCAATGATCATAGTTAATAACCCCGCTGCTATAAATACCCAAACCTGAATATTGATGCGATAGGTATAGTTTTGTAACCAAACATGCATACCGTACCAGGCTATTGGCGAGGCTATCAGGAATGAGATGAGTACGAGCATCAAAAAGTCTTTGGATAATAAAGTAGTAAGGTTTGATACCGACGCGCCTAAAACTTTGCGTACACTAATTTCCTTTTGACGGTTTTGAGCCATATAAGCCGCCAAGCCAAATAAACCCAGGCAGGAAATAAATATGGTTAAGCCGGCAAATAAACTTGCCAGTGTGCTTGTCCGTTTTTCATCATTAAACTTACGGGCGTACTCTTCATCAGCAAAATGATATTCAAAAGGATATTCCGAATTATATTTTTTAAATACCCCTTCGGCCCGTTTCAGATTCTCCGCAGTTGTATTTGCAGGATTTAATTTATAATGTACTACGTTGAACCATGATTTTGGCCCTTGTACAAGCATTGGCCGAACAGGCTCATAGGGCGATTCAATAATAAAATCTTTGACCACTCCTATAATATGCCAGGTATGGCTATCGCCAGTTTTTACGATCTGCCCTATTGGGTTTTTAAAACCCATAACTTTGGCAGAGGCCTCGTTTAGTAACATAGCCGTTGAGTCAGTTGGATAAGTGGCCACATCGATATCCCGACCGGCTACAACTTTCAACCCTATTGTTTTTATAAAATCCCCGTCAGTATTGTAAACGATAAAGTCAATTTTTTTACTCTGATCCTTCCCTTTCCAATCAAAGCCCCAGCTATCGCTCCATCGCTGGGTAATGGGTGAGCTGGTTTTGGTTACCGAAGTTGCCGCACCGCTGCTGATCAGCTCACTCCTGATCATCTTATAGTTCTTTTCAATGCTGCCCATCATCATGGTATAAACCAGGTTATCCTTTTTGTAACCCAGCTCACGGTCTTGTGCATATTGCATCTGGTTACGTACAATAATGGTACAAATGATGAGTACAATGGCAAAGGTAAACTGTATAACCACCAATAATTTACGTGGGGTAACTAAAGCATTGGCAGCCTTAAACGTGCCTTTTAATACGCTTACAGGTTTAAATGACGATAAATAAAAAGCAGGATAACTACCCGCTATAACGCCGGTTAACAATACAAACAACAGACATATAAACCAAAAGCTAATGCTACTGAATGGTATATACAATTGTTTATCTGTCAATTGATTAAACCCTGAGAGGCTAATTTGCACTATAATAAGGGCTAAGATACCGGCAATAAGGGCCAGTAATATGGATTCACCCAGAAACTGACCAATGAGCGAGCCTTTCTGAGCGCCAACCACCTTGCGTATGCCCACCTCCCTGGCACGCCGTTCGCTTCGCGCCGTGCTCAGATTCATAAAGTTAATGCATGCAATGAGTAAGATGAACATGGCTATCACCCCAAACAATTTTACGGTACTAATTCGACCACCCACTACTTTACCGTTTTCGAACTCCGAGTAAAGCCGCCATTTGCTGGCCGGGTGCATAAATACATCATCGTCTTTTTGGTCGGAATGTGATCTGGTTATATTTAACACCTGTTTATTTAAGGCAGCTTCAGATACATTGGGTTTAGCCAGCACCCATGTTTGCACAGAATTATTTCCCCAGTTTTTCTCATCCTCGTGCTCTGTTTTTATCAGGTAGCTCCAGGGTATCAGATACTCAAAGTCGAACCGGGTATTATTGGGCAATGCCTTCAAAACTCCGGTAACCGTAAAATTATCAACGCTATCGATCCGTACAACTTTACCTATTGCATCGTCGTTGCCAAATAGTTTTTTGGAAAGTTGTTCGGTGATCACAATTGAACTCACCGTATTGAGCGCTGTTTTAGCATTTCCTTTGATCAAGGGAAAGCTGAACATAGTCAGGAAAGCAGGATCTGTAAAATAACCAGGAACATTCAGGTGTTTGTCGCTAACGGTAAACAAAAAATTGGCCGATGTGGTTCTGGCTACATCCTCTACTCCCGGATAATCCTGCTTTAAAGTTTTAGCCATTACTTTGGGTGTTGTTGGCCAGCACCAAAGCTTACCATCAAAAACCGCCCGGTTATAAGCCAGGTATAAACGCGATTTATTAGCATGAAACTGGTCGTAACTCAGCTCATTCTGAATCCAGAACAAAATGAGTGCGGCACTTGCCATACCAATAGCCAATCCGGCTATATTGATAAACGAAAACGATTTGTGACGCACCAAATTTCGCCAGGCTATTTTTATAAAGTTTTTGATCATAATGGTTAAAATTCTAAATACTAATTTTTAAACTCTAAATTATCTGGCATCTTTATTTACCATTTACCATTCCCTTATTCGTTCTTTAAGCTGTCAACAGGATTGGCCATTGCAGCTTTGATAGATTGAAAACTTACGGTAATAACCGCTATAAATAACGCTGCCACACCAGCCAAAACCAGTACCCACCACTGGATATTTACCCGGTAGGCAAAACCCTGCAGAAACCATTTATTCATAAAGTACCAGGCAAAAGGCGTGGCTATTAAAATAGAAATGAACACCAGTTTAATAAAATCTTTAGACAGCATACCAGCAATGGCCGATACACTGGCACCTAACACCTTCCTTATGCCAATTTCTTTGGTGCGTTGTTCTGCAGCATAGGCGGCCAAACCAAATAAACCCAAACAGGCAATTATAATGGCCAGGGAAGTAAATACTATAAAAATCTGTCCTGTGCGCTGTTCTGTACGGTATGAGGCATCAAATTCCTGATCCATAAATGAGTAATTGATCTGTACATTAGGCGATAGTTCCTTCCATCTGTCTTTTATCTGAGATAGTAATGCTGGCAGGTTTTTGGTTTCCACCTTAATACTAAGGGCTCCTGTATTTTCGCCCAGCGTCATCACCACCGGACTTATACTTTCGCGCAGAGAATTAAAATTAAAATCTTTTACTATCCCTACCACGTGATATTGCTTTACATTATCCAGTGTGTTTTTGCCGCCCTGGCTTCGGTACAGAATTTTATTGGTATCATTAAAACCCAGGAATTTAGCGGCCGATTCATTAAGTATAATGCCGGTAGAGTCTGTGGGCATATCTTTGGAGAAGTTACGCCCGGCCACCATTTTCATATCAAGCGTTTTTATATAATCCTCGTCAATGTCCCAGCTTTGCGGGAATAATGATTTTTTCTGATCAAGCGTGGCATCTTTATAGTAGATCGAAGTATTTTTCCAGTTAGAGGTGGGCAGGAAACCCGTCATGGTGGCATTAATAACCCCCGGGATTTCTTTTACCTCTTGTTTAAATGTTTTGGCTTGCCTGTTAAGCTCAAAAACATTTTGAACAATAAGCACCTGGTTACGGTTGTAGCCTAAATTTTTTGTTTGGATGTACTTTAACTGATTATATATTACCAGTGTACCAATGATCAGGAAAATGGAGATCGAAAATTGAAAAACTACCAGGAAACTCCTCAACTTGCTGCCTTTAAAGCCTGCGGCTAATTTGCCTTTCAAAACATCAACCGGTTGAAATGCCGACAGGTAAAACGCCGGATAAGAACCTGCAATTGCTCCAACAAATAAGGATATGAACAATAACGAGGGGATTATCCATACCAACGATTGGCTGTTAATGACCAATTCTTTACCGGATAGCTGGTTGAACAACGGCAATAGAAACAGGGCCGCGGTAAATGCCAGTAAGGTAGCCACAAACGTAACTAAAACCGATTCGGTTAAAAACTGGGCGATCAGTTGTTTGCGATCGGAGCCTAAAACTTTACGTACCCCAACCTCACGTGCCCGGTTTGACGAACGCGCCGTAGAAAGATTCATGAAGTTTACACAGGCTATTAAAAGAATAAAAATAGCTATTGCCGAAAATATATAGATGTACTGTGTAGTACCGTTAGGGCCCAGCTCGCCGCTCAGGCTCGATTTTAAGTGGATGTCTGTTAAGGGGATCAGGTTCATTCTGAAAAAGCTGCCGCTTTTTTCAAAGGCATCAATACTCATATTTAACTGTGCCTGCATTTGGGCGCCGCTGAATTTCTTTAATAATGCAGGAAAGCTGGCCTCCAGTTTTTGGGCATCTGAGGGGTCCTTTAATAAAACATAGGTATTATAATCGCTGCGTAACCATTCATTGGAACGGCTATCGGCCCAGGTAGACATAGACAAGAAGAAATCAAAATTGAAATGTGATTGTCTGGGTACATCACGAATTACGCCGGTAACTTTAAATGGTGTATTATCATTTAATACCAGGGTTTTGCCAACTACATTAGTGCTGCTGAAATATTTTTTAGCTATAGTCTCGGTAATGACAATGCTATTGGGTTCTGCCAGGGCTGATGCCGGGCTCCCATTGATCATAGGTAATGTAAAAACATCAAACAATGAAGGATCGGCGTAAGCCAATCTGTTCTCCAGGATACTGGAATTGCCTTTTTTAACGTGCCAGCTGCCGGCATTTTTTAAGCGGACAGCATTTTCAACATAAGGATACTCTGCCTTCAGGGTTTTGGCCAGCGGTGGCATACATACGGCATATTGTACGCTGTTATCGCCCAGTTTAAGATCTTCATTTACCCGGTATATCCTGTCGGCTTTGGTATTATAACGGTCGTAACTTAATTCATCAGCTACATATAATATAATGAGCAGGCAGGTTGCCAGTCCTAAAGCCAGTCCCAGGATATTGATAGTGGTAAAGCCTTTGCTTTTTTGAAGGCCGCGGAAAGCTGTTTTTATATAATTCCTGATCATTTACGTAAGTGTTAATATTTAACAATTAATAAAACTCCACTTCCTCTCCTTTTAAACCGGCTATTTATCCCACGTTTCTTTAAATTTAAAGGGACATTGATTATCCCGATAGCAACAAGCAAAAACTCAAGCTAACCCCTCCTGGTGAGGAGAGGATAGCGAGGCACTTACTAACTTATATAAACTATTTTCTTTTTGGAGAAGCTGGTGGTTTAAACCATAATATTTTCCATAACGCTCTGGCCATCCAGCAAGCGGATGATACGGTGGCTATAGCGGGCATCATGTTCAGAGTGGGTTACCATGATAATGGTAGTTCCCTGTTCGTTCAAATCAGTTAACAGTTCCATTACATCGTTACCGTTGCTGCTATCCAGGTTACCGGTAGGCTCATCCGCCAGTATCAGTTTAGGTTTATTAACAACCGCGCGGGCAATGGCCACACGTTGCTGCTGACCACCTGATAACTGTTGCGGATAGTGGTTACGGCGATGCATGATCTGCATTTTGTCCAGCACCTCTTCTACCCTTTTTACCCTTTCGGCCGATGCTACACCGGTGTATATCAATGGCAGCTCCACGTTTTCAAATACGGTAAGCTCATCTATCAGGTTAAAGCTTTGGAATACAAAACCAATGTTGTGTTTGCGCAGGTCGGCACGTTTACGTTCGGTAAAATGAGCTACCTCAATATCGTTGAAAACATAACTGCCTGCATCCGGATCATCCAGCATCCCTAAAATATTAAGCAATGTTGATTTACCGCAACCAGACGGGCCCATGATGGCCACAAATTCGCCGGTAGCAATTTCAATCGATAGCTTATTTAAAGCTATGGTTTCTACCTCTTCAGTACGGTAGAATTTCTCAAGATTAGTAATTTTTATCATTGGTGCCTCCTGAATCCTCTTCACCACGCGGCGGAGAGATTTATTTTTTTATGTTTCGTTAAGTTAATTAGTTTAAATATCTTTTATAATACATTGATGCTTTATCATCCCTTTTCGTTGCAGCAAACCAATACTTTATTTATCAATACTGCTCTTTTACACCTCCCCTTCAGGGGAGGCCGGGAGGGGTTCTATTTTTTCAATACCAGCTCCTGTATATCGCCGTAAGTTTCATAGCTCGAGGTAATTACCTTATCACCTGGTTTCAGGCCATCGGTTACCACAAAATAATCCGGGCTTTGTCTGTCAAGGTGTATATCTACCTTATAGGCCTTTGTACCGTCTTCACTTACTTTAAATATCCAGTTACCGCCGGTTTGTTGATAAAAGCCTCCCTTTGGCAGTAATACGGCAGTAGTCTCATCGCTTAAAGCCAGTCGTACCTGTAGCGTTTGTCCTTTCCTGATACCTTTTGGCACCGCACCAACAAACTGCATATCAACCTGAAACCTGCCGGCAGTTATCGTAGTAAAAACTTTTTTAATTACCAGATTATAAGTTTTATCGGCAAACTGAAAATCACCTTTTAAGCCGGTATATACGCGTGAAAGGTAATGCTCATCAATATCAACCCTTGCCTTAAATCCCGATTGCACATCTATCTGCCCCAGATGCTCACCTTGTTTTTTATTTTGTCCAACTTCTGCATCCATAGAGGTTAGCTGCCCGTCAACGGGTGCCCTTAAAGTAAGGCTTGCTACTTTTTTACGCATCAATTCAAGTGTGGTTTTCATGTGTGCATATTGCTCCTGTGATTGCGATGCCTGTTGCTTAACCAGCGTGGTATCCTGCGATAATATCTGCTTGGCTAACCTATAGCGGTTAACCTGATAGTCGTACATGTTTTTATCAGATTGATATTGCTGTAAACCGATGGCTTTTTGCTCATAAAGATGTTTATCCAGTTTGTATACCCTTTCAGCTTCTTTATAAGCGTTCTCCACATCGGCCATGGTATTTAATTTAGTGATGGTATTTTGCTGCGCGTTGTTATGTGATATCTGCATTTGGGTTTGTTCAGCGTATACAGCGGTTTCCTGGTTGGCCAGGCTCAGTTCCAGATCAGTGTTGGATAGTTTTAAAATCGGATCGCCTTTTTTAAGATTAGCGCCATCTTCAACATATTTTTGTTCAACTACCCCGCCTTCAGATGCGTCAAGATATATAGTAGTCAAAGGCATTACCACGCCATTAACAGGTATAAATTCCTGGAAAGGGCCTTTGGTAATAGTACTGATGGTTATTCGTTCGGTATCAACATCCAGCTTACTTTTACCAGATGTAAAATAAATACTGCTGCCAACTAATAAAATAATGCCCGTTATGCCCGCAATTGTTAGTATCCGTTTATTGTTCCAGGTCTTCTTTTCAATTTTTCTGTCCACTGTAGTTTATTATATTTTGATAAGTCATAACAAAAAGATATGCCACAAATTAAATTACTGTATTTCAGTATATTAAATAGAAAATAATCAATTAAAGCGTACGCTTCTGTTACAGCAAGTGTCCGGTTATGATACAATGGCCAGATTTTGGCATTCTCCTTCATTATTGATTTACAGTTTAATACTTGCATTATAATAACTGGTATGAAATTTAAGCAATTTAGTTCAATAGTTCACCGGTTCATTAGTTCATTGGTAGCAATACTCTGTTATATTTGTCGATACAAGTACAGGGCCCAATGAACTAATGAGCCAATGAACTAATGAACCATATAAAAACATGATATTAAAAAAAGCTACTATTTTAATTGTTGACGATGACCCGGATGTGCTGACCGCTGTTAAGCTTTTATTGAAAACAGAAGCCCATGAAGTGATTACCGAAAAGAACCCGGAAAATTTGAACTGGCTGCTGCAACGCAATGAGGTTGACCTGGTGTTGCTGGATATGAACTTTAACAGCGCTATTAATACCGGCAATGAGGGCTTGTACTGGTTACGTAAGGTAAAGGACTGGAAACCCAATGTATGCGTGATCATGATAACCGCCTATGGCGATATTGACCTGGCGGTACGCTCCTTAAAAGAAGGCGCGAATGATTTTATTGTTAAACCATGGCATAACGAAAAGCTAATTACAACCATAAAGGAGCTTTTAGATAAAAAAGAAGGTGTAAAAACAACCAAAACCGCGGTGAAAAGCACTGCTGGCGATACTTCTATCCTGGGCGAATCTGAGGTGATGCAGGATATTTTTTACAAAGTGAATAAAATTGCTCCTACCGATGCTAATATCCTGCTTCTGGGCGAAAACGGTACTGGTAAAGACCTGATGGCTAAAGCTATACATGAACGCTCCCTGCGTGCCGATAAACCCTTTATAAAAGTGGATGTTGGCGCCCTTACCGATACCTTGTTTGAAAGCGAGCTCTTTGGTCATAAAAAAGGCGCTTTTACCGATGCCCGGGAAGATCGTACCGGCAGGTTTGAAGATGCTCAGGGCGGTACCCTTTTCCTGGATGAAATTGGTAATATTACCTTGCAGCAACAAGCTAAACTACTTACTGTGCTCCAAAATCGCCAGGTAACCCGCTTGGGTACCAATAAACCTGTTGATATCGATATCAGGCTTATTTGTGCTACCAACGTGCCTATGCATGAACTGGCTAATGAAAACCGTTTTCGTAAAGATTTGATTTACCGTATCAATACCGTCGAGATCAATATGCCTCCGTTACGCCGGCGCAATGAAGATATTACCATACTGGCCCGGCACTTTGCTAAACTTTACGCAGGCAAATACCTTAAGCCTTCGGTTGATTTTGATGCCGCGGCTTTACAAAAATTAAAAGCATACAATTACCCAGGCAACGTGCGCGAGTTGCAATATACTATTGAAAGAGCGGTGATCATGGCCGACGAAAGCATTCTGCGTCCAGACGATCTTATCTTTTCGATCCTGGAAACAGCACCGGAAGCCGTTGCCGATGATGATAACATCCAGCTCAGTACTTTGGAAAAGAACGCCATACTACGGGTTATTGAAAAACACAATGGCAATATAACACGGGCTGCTAAAGAATTGGGATTAACCCGCACAGCTTTATACCGCAGATTAAGCAAATATGATATTTAACCGATATGAATGGCGGCTGTTGCTGCGCGTGTTCCTGATGTTCCTGGCCCTGGTTGCCGCCGCCTTTGTTATTGTTAACGGCAAGCCGCTTTACCTGGTTATTTTTATTCCGCTTATCATATACGCGGTTATTGAGATGATCCGCTTCCAGAAAAAAGCACAGGACGAGGTAAATCAGTTTGTAGAATCGATTCATTATCGTGACTTTTCGCGGCATTTTGACGTTCGCCGCGCGCCGAATGAGCTTAAACCGCTACGCAAAGGTTTTAACGATATCAATACTACCTTTAAGCTTATCAGCCGGGAGCGCGAAACACAATACCATTACCTGCAAAAAATACTGGAACTGGTTGATACCGGTATCCTGTCGTTTGAGGAAGAAACCGGTAACATTAGCTGGATCAACGAGGCCTTTAAAAATCTCATTGGTATCCCCTATCTCAAAACCGTTCATTCGCTCGAAAAACGTGATCCGGCGCTGTACCATGAATTAACCATCGTAAAACCCGGTGATAGTAAGATCATTACCATTACCCGCAACCAACAACTGGTAAAAATGCTCATTACAGCCAGTGTTATGCGTAGCGATGATATATTATACAAGCTGATAGCTTTTCAGAACGTGAGCGAAGCCCTGGACGAAACCGAGTCAAAGGCATGGTCAAAATTGCTTAACGTAATGACACACGAAATCATGAACTCGGTGGCGCCTATATCATCATTGGCCGACACCCTGAAAAACCGGCTGCAAAGCCCTGAAATTACCGAAGCCATTCAAAGCAGCGAACTGGAGGACCTGGAATTAGGTATCGATACCATCAAAAGACGAAGTGAGGGTTTACTTAAATTCACCGAAAGCTACCGCAGCCTCAACAAGATCACCAAGCTCGATCTGAATAAGATCCTGGTGCGCGATCTGTTCGAGAACCTGGCCAGCCTGATGCGTCCAACACTGGAGAAAAAACATATCGAACTGGAAATTATATTACGGGATCCGACCCTGGCCATACAGGCTGATATTAACCTGATTGAACAGGTGATGATCAACCTGTTAGTGAACGCCATTGAAGCCGTAAAAGACCGCGAAGAGCCACGCCTGATATTATCCGGCGAGTTACAAAACAACAGCAAAACCCTGGTAAAAGTAACAGATAATGGTTTAGGTATGCCGCCCGAATTGCTCGACAAGATCTTTATTCCTTTCTTCAGTACCCGCAAAACGGGCAGCGGTATAGGCCTTAGCCTGTGCAAGCAGATCATGCTGCTACATAAGGGCAATATACAGGTACAATCAACCGAGGGCAAGGGATCGTCGTTTATTTTGCAGTTTATACCGTAGATCCCCCTAACCCCCTGAAGGGGGAACTTTTGTTTTATGGATCAAACTAATCATTCAGATTACATCTTCAAATCCAAGCCGGGATACGCCGTCATTTATATCGGCGTGATCGGGCTTGTGTTTTTTAGTTCAATCACTTGCTATTTGTTAAGCGCGAAATGGTTATCTAACGGTGATCAGAAAACTAAAAATATCATGTTATTTGTTATAGTAAGTGTATTTTTATTTTTTGCAATAACCAGTTTATGGATGTTGCTAAACATCAAAATTATCATCTTAACCAATAGCGAACTGATTATCCGCAAGCCACTTTTATTTCTCCATAAAAGCATTCCGCTTATCCGAATCACATCCATACGTCAATCTGATGATCCGGTTGAGATATCACAGAATTTTAGGACAACGGGCATATATACAGGTAAAAAGACAACCATACAGCTCACAAACGGTGATAAAATAAAATTCAGCAGTATGGAGATCGGCGGATACAAGGGTCTGATCAGAGAAATTATTCAAGCTTTAGGAAAGATAAAACGCAATTATTAAATGATAGAAGATCACAAGCTTAAAAATATCCTCGCCATTTCAGGCAGCCTGCGCTCCGGTTCATCTAACCACCAAATCCTGAAATATCTGGCTACGCAAATTCCTGTTGATATTAATTATACCATATACGATGAACTGGCGCTGATACCGCCCTTTGATCCGGGTTTAGATAACGATACTCCTCCGGAGACTGTAATTAGATTACGTGAGCTTTTAGCGACTGTTGATGGCCTAATCATTTGCACACCTGAATATGCCTTTGGTGTACCCGGTCAGCTCAAAAATATGCTGGATTGGCTGGTATCCAGCAGTTCATTGGTCGAAAAACCGGTAGCGCTTATCACCGCCTCCTTAGGCGGCGAACACGCCCATGCCTCTCTCCTGCTTACATTGGGTGCGTTAAACAGTCACGTTATAGATGGTGCGACGCTACTTATTCCCTTCATCCGCTCTAAAATAAACACAGAAGGCCTGATCATTCATCAGGAAACGCTTAAAGATTTAAATAAGCTGGTGGAAACATTCTTAAAAACCATTTACCATATAAGCATTTAAAGGCGTTTGGTGATGCCCTGGAAATTCGTATCAAATAAGGACAAAAACCGATCGGTTGGTATTAGTTATTTGGCAATAATATCTTAATACTTTTTAAACTTTTCAAAACCATTCAAAAATTTGTTAAAAAGTGTTAAAATCGATGGTTTTAAGTTGGTTTTTGACGGTTTTTGAGGCGTTTTTACCCTGTTTTAATACTGAAAAGTGTTAAATTTCAGGTTTAAAAAGTCCTCCGATTTAAAATTTCAACGGTTATCCAAAACCCATTTCAAAAAACTTTACTGCCAATTTGACAACATCCTACCCTTTGGAACAGGCATTGATGGTTACAGACCGAAAATCATATTAAATCAATCATACAAAATATTATGCAAGAAAAAGGCAGCATTTCGATTCACACCGAGAACATTTTTCCGATCATTAAGAAATTCCTTTACTCTGATAATGAGATATTTCTGCGCGAACTGGTATCAAACGCGGTAGATGCTACCCAAAAGATCAAACGCCTGGCTTCCCTTGGCCAGTACAATGGCGAACTGGGCGACCTTCGCGTTGAAGTGGCATTTGATGCCGACAAAAAAACTATCACCATTTCTGATAACGGCCTGGGTATGACCGCCGAAGAGATCAAGAAATATATCAACCAGATCGCTTTCTCCGGCGCTACCGAGTTTATGGAGAAATTCAAAGAAGCTAAAGATGCCAATGAGATCATTGGTCGTTTTGGTTTAGGCTTCTATTCGGCCTTTATGGTAGCTGATAAGGTTGAAATTCAGACACTTTCATACCAGGACGGCGCCGAACCTGCTTACTGGGTTTGTGATGGCAGTACCGAATTTGAAATTGGCGAAGGTGTGCTGGAAGAACGTGGTACCGAGATCACGCTGTATATCAACAGTGAATCTGAAGAGTTTTTGAATGAACACAAGCTTCAGGAAATCCTTGACAAATACTGTAAGTTTTTACCTGTACCCATTAAATTTGGTACAAAAACCGACCGTGAAGAAGATGGTGTTGACGAAGAAGGCAAACCAAAATACATTGATGTTCAGCATGATAACATCATCAATGATACCAACCCCATCTGGACAAAAGCACCATCAGAATTAAAAGACGAAGACTATCTTAACTTCTACAAAACACTTTACCCTTTCAGCGAAGACCCGTTGTTCTGGATCCATCTGAATGTAGATTATCCGTTCAACCTGACTGGTGTATTGTACTTTCCTAAGCTGAAAAACGACTTTGAGATCCAAAAAAATAAGATCAAATTATTCAGCCGCCAGGTATTTATTACCGATGAGGTAAAAGATATTGTACCTGAGTTCCTGATGTTGCTGCATGGTGTTATCGATTCACCAGACATTCCGCTTAACGTATCCCGCAGCTTTTTACAGGCCGATAGTAATGTTAAAAAGATCAATAGCTACATCACCAAGAAAGTAGCTGATAAATTGTCAGAACTATTTAAAACCGATCGTAAAGCTTACGAAGAAAAGTGGACAGACATTGGTTTGTTCGTAAAATACGGTATGGTAAGCGAAGACAAGTTTTATGATAAAGCTAAAGACTTTGTTTTGGTTACCAATACCAAAAACGAAAACTTCACCCTGCCTGAATATAAAGACAAAGTTGAAGCTGTTCAAACTGACAAGGATGGTCAATTGGTTTACATTTACACCAATGATCCGGCAAAACAGGATGCCTTTATCCAATCTGCTGGTAAAAAGGGTTACGATGTACTGGTGATGAACTCTCCTATTGATAATCACTTTATCAGTCAGTTGGAGCAAAAGCTGGAGAAAACATCACTGAAGCGCGTTGACGCTGATGTGGCTGATAAACTGATCAAAAAAGATGATGCCCCGGAAACCGTTTTGACCGAAGAACAGGCAACTAAAGTAAAAGACATCTTTAACAAAGCCATCAACAAACCGGCATACAACGTTCAAATTGAGAGCCTTAACCCAAATGAGCTGCCTGTAACTGTTACTATGGACGAATTTATGCGCCGCATGAAAGATATGGCAGCTATGGGAGGTGGTATGAGTTTTTATGGCAATATGCCCGATAACTACAAGGTAATTGTGAATGGAAACCATAAACTGATCAACCGTATATTACAGGAAGAAAACGAAGATACCCAGGCTCAATTATCAAAACAGGCATTTGATCTGGCCCTGCTTTCTCAAGGCTTATTGACCGGTGCTGAACTTACAGAATTTGTTAACCGCAGCGTTAATTTAATATAATATTCTGTATATCAATAAGTTAAAATATTAAAAATTATTCGATTAAAACCAAGCCACTCGTATATAGAACGGGTGGCTTTTTACTTAAATTATTTTAGATTTGTTGTAAATAGTTATAAATCAGCCTATAAAAACACGCTTAAATGTCAAAATTCAACCCTCAATTTGATGAGTACATCGAAAAATCTGCAGATTTCGCAAAGCCGATCATGGAGTATTTGCGTCAAATAATTCATGAAACATGCCCGAAAGTTGAAGAAATCATTAAATGGGGCAACCCGCATTTTGATTACAAAGGTGATATGATGTGTATCCTTGCGGGCTATAAAAATCATTGCTCATTTAGCCTTTACAAAGCGGAACTAATGAGTGATACAAAGATAATAGAGAGCGTAAAAGCGGGACAAAAGATGGGATATATGGACAAACTAAAATCTTTATCTGACCTGCCGGCGAAGGAAACATTAATAGCTTATATCAAAGAAGCTATGGCTTTAAATGAAAATGGGGTAAAAAAAGCAAAGCCTGTATCTGAAAAGCCAAAAGTAATTGAAGTACCTGATTATTTTAGTGAAAAGCTCACGGCTAATCCTTTAGCAAAAGAAATTTTTGAAAGTAAATCCGCCTCATTTCGTAAAGACTACTTAGTTTGGATAACCGATGCGAAAACAGAAGCTACAAGGCAAAAAAGGATAGAACAATCTATGGAATGGATAGCCGAAGGAAAAGGCAGATTTTGGCAATACGAGAAGTAAGTTAATTTAGTAAAAAGTAAATCAACTCATTAAATTTGTATTAAGCCATCCACCAAAAACGGGTGGTTTTTCTTTTAAATAATGTTTAACTTTAGTAGTAATTAAACCAGAGTATCACTTTATTGTCTAACCAATAAACACTTAATTATGAAATTGTTAAAGAATATAGCAGCATTGCTTTTGCTGGCTTTTATAGGTATCAATGCAGCTAATGCACAAAGCACTTCTAAAGACAGAAAAGCTGCCCGTGCTCTGGCTATAAAAAATATGGTCGAGGCACAAAACTATGTATTTAAAGCCAATTACGTGACGCCTATGAGGGGTGCAGGCCGGTCGTTAACCTCCGATTATGACCTGACGGTATCCAAGGATACCATCGCCGCGTTTTTGCCCTATTTTGGCAGAGCTTATACCGCTCCATATAACCCCACCGAAGGCGGTATTAAGTTTACCAACACCCACTTTACCTATACATCAAAAGCCGGTAAAAAAGGTGGTTGGAGCGTTATTATAAAACCAACCGGCAAGGACAAAAACATCAGTGACTGGCGCGATGTGCAAACCTTAAGACTTGATATTTCTGCCGATGGTTATGCATCGCTACAGGTAACCAGCAGTAACCGTGATCCGATTTCTTTTAACGGAACTATCGAAAAGCGAGTAAAATAAGCTAAAAGCGGAAAGCTTAACACACTGTGTTAAGTATATAAAGAGAGCAAGTTGAATATACCATATAATCAAAAGCTTTGGGCTTTAAGCCTTAGCTTTTGATTCCTCAGCTTTCCAGTAATCCAGCGTTATCTTTAAGCATTACACCAGATGATTTTCGCTTAAAAGCTTCAGAAATAAGATAAAATATTTTTTTGGCCGCTTTAGTGTAGGATAAACCGCCAGGCCTGATGTTGGATACGCAATTACGGGCTTCGTCCGTAAGACCAGGTTTTGGGCCGTAGGTAAGATAAACGCCGAGGCTATCTGCCGAGCTTAACCCTGGCCGTTCACCTATAAGTATCAGTGATAACCTTGCGTTTAATCCGTGCCCAATGTCATCACCAATAGCTACACGTCCTTGTTCAACCAGGCTAATGGGCGCCAGTTTAAATCCCGCTGCAGTTAATTGCGGAATAAGTACATCTAATAACCCCAGAGAATTTTTATTGACCGCAGTTGCTGATAAACCATCAACTATAATAATCGCAATATCTGTTTCGGTATGATATCCCTGCAGCAGATCAATAGATTCTTCACTTAACCTACGCCCCAAATCCGGCCTTTGCAGGTACTGTTCGCGGTAACCAACCCTGCTTTGCAAATGCAAAACAGCTAACCCTCTTAATTTAAGTAAATCCGTTAAATTACTGATATCCAATTCAGAATATACCGCATCGCGAGCGTGAGCATGGGCCAACTTAAATGCCAGTGATTGTTTTAAAGGGATGCTGGTACCTACCCGTCCGATAGCTATCCGTGCCGGAGTAAACTCCTGCAGCGCCTTTAAAGATAGTATCTCCTGAGGGATGTTCCTTTTCATCTTACTTGATCATAGCATCCAATAATCCATGTGATTGACTCAGGGGCAGCATATTTCCTTTGCCATCAGCTATTCCTTGTTTGATGAGCCATTTTTCAAACTCTGGTGCGGGTTTCATGCTAAGTACCTTGCGTAAGTAAAGCGCATCATGGAATGATGTGGACTGATAATTAAGCATAATATCATCGGCTCCGGGGATCCCCATAATAAAATTACAGTTTGCTACGCCTAATAATGTAAGCAGGTTGTCCATATCGTCCTGATCTGCCTGGGTATGGTTAGTATAGCAAACATCTACACCCATAGGTAAACCAAGCAGCTTTCCGCAAAAATGATCTTCTAAAGCTGCCCTAATAATTTGCTTGCCATCATATAAATATTCTGGTCCGATAAAGCCAACTACGGTATTCACCAGCAATGGTTTAAACTTACGGGCAACTGCATAGGCCCGTACCTCGCATGTTTGCTGATCTACCCCGAAATTGGCATTGGCGGATAAAGCGCTACCCTGCCCGGTTTCAAAATACATTACGTTATGACCTATGGTTCCCCGGTTTAAAGATAAAGTGGCCTGATATGCCTCTTCAAGTAAACTCAGGTTAACGCCAAAACTGGTATTAGCTTGCTCCGTCCCTGCTATGGATTGGAAACAGAGATCAACGGGAGCGCCTTTATTAATCAGTTGCAAAGTGGTTGTAATATGGCTCAACACACAGGTTTGTGTGGGTATATCAAACTGATAACGAATGTTATCCATTAGGTTTAACAGATTATTTACCGCCGCGGGACTATCCGTAGCCGGGTTGATACCGATACAGGCATCACCGCTGCAATGTAATAAACCATCAATAATACTGGCTGCCACCCCTTTTGGATCATCGGTTGGATGATTAGGTTGCAATCGGGTACTGAAATGCCCTTTTAAACCGATAGTATTCCGAAAACGAGTGATCACCTCACATTTTTTACCTGTTGCAATTAAATCCTGATTACTCATTAATTTGGACACCGCTGCTGCCATTTCGGGGGTAATACCTGCCGCTATACGAGTTAAGGTAACCGTATCTGTTTCATCACTCAATAGCCAATCACGCAGCTCGCCGACGGTTAAATGGCTTATCGGGCTAAAGCTTGTGGTATCATGACTATCAATAATCAACCTGGTTATTTCATCCTGCTCATAAGGTATCACGGCCTCGTTCAGGAAAGTTTTTAAAGGTACATCAGCCAGGGTTATCTGGGCTGCCACACGCTCTTCATAACTTTCGGCAGTCACACCAGCCAACTCATCGCCAGATCTGTACGGAGAGGCCTTACCCAGCAAAGTTTTCAGGTCAGGAAACTTATATACTTTATGACGTATGGTGTGCTTGTAAGCGCTCATTGGTTCAATTGTTCATTAGTATCTCTATCTCACTTCTGTAAATTCAGGCGCCATCATCATTTCGTCGGTCAACGCTATTTTATGCTTTCCCATCCCTATAAAAACCGCAATCACCACACCCAAACCGGCAAAGAATATACCGCTCACCTCCAAATTAAACCAGATAATAGCGAACAGGCATATCGTTGATATAATAAGGGCCGTAGCCGGGAATATCGGGTAAAAGGGCGAAGCAAAAGGCCTTTCTAATCGCGGTTCTTTTTTACGCAGGATAAACAGGCTCACCATACTCATCAAATACATTACAATGGCACCAAGTACCGATAGTACGATGATCTGACCTGTAGTGCCGCAATAAATGGCTATAAAGCTCACTACCCCACCGGCAATAAGCGCCCAATGCGGTGTTTTAAACCTGTGATTGATTCCAGCAAGTCTCCGTGGCAGATAGCCGCTACGTGCCATAGCAAATACTTGCCTGGAAGAAGCCAGTATAGTACCGTGTAATGATGCAATAAGTCCGAACAAACCAATACTGGCAAATATTTTAGTAAGGCCACTTGCTTTGCCTAAAACAATACCAATAGCCTCTGGTAGCGGATAATCCAGGTTGCTGAGTTTGCGCCAGTCAGTTACTCCCCCGGTTAATATCATAACGCCCAGGGCTAATGCTACTAATGTAGCCAACGCTGATATATAACCTCTTGGGATATTCTTTTTGGGCTCTTTAACCTCTTCGGCAACCATGGCCACACCTTCAATGGCCAGGTAAAACCAAACCGCGAAGGGCAATGCGGCAAATACACCAGCCCAACCAAAAGGCATAGGGTTACTCAGATAATTCTCCATTTTAAAGTGGGGCGATACAATACCCATATACAGCAATAGCTCGGCTACGGCCAGTATGGTAATGAATACCGAAAATGTGGCAGATTCCTTTACACCCGATATATTCAGTATGATGAATGCCACATTAAATAGCATAGCCGACTGCATAATAGGTATAGCCGGGTATAAAAAATGCAGGTAACTCCCCAACGAAATAGCTATAGCCGGTGATGCCAGTAAAAAATCAATCAGGGTTGCATAACCGGCAATCAATCCGCCTATGGGGCCTATAGCCCTATAAGCATAGGCAAAAGCGCCACCTGCATGCGGAATAGAAGTGGTAAGCTCTGTATAGCTAAAAATGAAGGTGATATACATTACGGTAACCACCAGGGTAGCTATCAAAAAACCTATAGTTCCCGATACTGCCCAACCCAAATTCCAGCCAAAATACTCACCGGAAATAACCAGCCCGACAGCTATCGCCCACAAGTGAACAGGTTTTAATACTCGCTTTAACTGTTCTGCCGGGGGTGTTGCCATATTTTTTGTTTAATGCGGCTTTAAGATACTTAAAGCCGCTGTTAAATCAAAATGACAGTATATTATGGAATTGTTAAGTAGCTCATTAGTTCACTTGCTCATTGATTCATTAGTAACAGCTTAAAAGAGAAATGCTAATACCAAATTTAAGAACAACTGAACTAATGAAACATCACACCTTCAGCGTATTTTTCAGATAACCAATACTGTTGGTTATGCTGGCCAACGGGTCTTTAGGCATATCATGCTCTACAAAGAAATGTTTCATGCCTGCTGAGGCTGCCGCTGCGAAAATGGGTTTAAAATCAATTGTTCCGCTGCCTACAGGTAATATAATTTCACGCTTCGCATCCAGATCCTTAACGTGCCATAGCGGGAAACGACCGGGATGTTGTTTAAACATTTCAACTGGATTTTTGCCGCCTTTTATAGCCCAGGCCAGGTCGAGTTCCATTTTTACATTTTGGGCGTCGGTTTCACTAAGTAACAGATCATACGGAACTTTACCATCAACCGGATGAAATTCCATATCGTGGTTATGATACGCAAATTGTATCCCTACTTTTTTGGCGGCCTCCCCTGTTTTGTTCAGCACTTCTATAGTTGATTTGATTTCCTCCATCGTACCGGTGGGCGAATTGGCGCAAACGAGGTATTTGATCCCTCCTTCGGCAGCATCATCAACCAATTGCTGCATATCGTCGCGCAGGTTTTTCATGGGAGGTATCACCAGAGGTTTGCCATCTGCCCCTACAGGCATTTTAGCCCCTGGTGGCATTTTGAATGGCGCTCCAAGTACGTGGTGTGATGTCCAGGCCATGCCCAAGTCATTCACCATAGCTTTGAACTCTTTTGGACTCATGCCATAGTAACCGCCTTTTTTGCTGAAGGCCGATTCCAGCTCTTTATAGCCTAAACCGGCTATTTTGGTGAGGGTCCCTTTTACATCTTCGTCAATAACACCAAAGAATGTAAATAATTGTAAACCAATAGCGTGTTGGCCTTTTACATTGTTGAACAATGTACCTGCTTTGCTGGATAGCGCCATGGTGCCAAGAGCCAGTGCCCCAGCGCTTTGGATAAACTTTCTCCTGTTGTAATTCATGCTGATAATTTTTAGTTTTTGTAAGTGGTACAGTAAAACTAAATAATTTTTATGTCGAAATTAAACTTTATTGTGTCTTTATTACACAATAAATTATTTGGCGATCATTTTTCACCGGCTATTGCAAATTTTCGTGGCAAAAAACCATGATCAAAAACTTTTTAAACCTTAAATTTTAACAATTTTCAGCCCGAACCAGAGCAAAAACGTATCACTTTTGGCCTATTTAACTAAACTTTAAGGCCATTTTAACACTTTTTAACAAATTTTTGCTGGGTTTTGAAAGGTTTAAAAAGTATTTGATTTAGCAATCAACGATATACCAACCGGTCAGTTTTTGATCTTGTTTTCTTTTAACTAAACAGCTCGGTTCTCTATTAAAAAGAGACCGGGCTGCTATTGAAATAAATATACAAAAAACTTGTCGGCTTAACGATATGCATCATTACATATACAGGCAATTAGCTATCAACCCCGTCCAGCCGGTTTGATGAGATGCACCTGCTCCGCGACCGTTGTCACCGTCAAAATATTCGTAAAAAAGGATGTAATCTTTAAAGTTCGGATCGGTTTGCATTTTGTGGTACTGGCCAAATACCGGGCGGTTACCGTTCTCATCGCGTAAAAACAGTTTAGATACCCGGCGGTAAAGCTCATTGGCCACCTCTTTAAGACTCATATAATTACCTGAGCCTGTAGGGCATTCTACTTTAAAATCATCGCCATAATATTCATAAAAACGGTGCAAGCTATCAATGATCAGATAGTTGATGGGTATCCAGATAGGGCCACGCCAATTGCTGTTGCCGCCAAACAAACCGCTGTCGCTTTCGGCAGGCGTATATCCAATACCAAAATCAACACCATTTACAGCTACATGAAATGGCTTATCCAGATGATATTTAGAAAGTGAGCGGATTCCATAATCGCTCAGGAACTCCTTTTCATCGAGCATGTATTTCAGGATGGATTTCATCCGGAAACCACGCAACAAGCTGATGAGGTGTTTGCCATTGGCGCTTTTCTCATTCCAGCGCGAAACCAGCGACGCCAGGTCGGGCCGGTTCTCGGCAAACCATTTCATCCTGTCGCGAAATATAGGGCTGTCGGTAATATCGCTTTCGTTCAATACTTCGGTAGCAAACAGGGGGATAAGCCCTACTATACTGCGCACTTTCATTTTGATGGAACCATCATCCGGGAAACTGATCTGATCATAGAAAAAGCCATCCTCATCATCCCAAAGCCCTTCATTGTTTTCGCCAAGGTTTGACATGGCACCTACTATATAAATAAAGTGCTCAAAAAACTTAGAGGCGATATCGGCATAAGCATTATCATCCACGGCCAGTTCTGTAGCTATACGGAGTAAGTTAAGCGAGTACATGGCCATCCAGCTGGTGCCATCGGCCTGTTCCAGGTGCTGACCACTGGGCAGGTGCATGTTACGGTCAAAAACACCGATATTATCCAAACCCAAAAAGCCGCCTTCAAATACATTATTGCCCGATGCGTCCTTACGGTTTACCCACCAGGTAAAATTGAGCATCAGCTTATGAAATATCCGCTCCAGGAAATAGGTATCCCCTTTGCCATTATTGGCTTCCTTATCGGTTTTGTAAATGCTCCAGGCCACCATAGCATGTACCGGCGGGTTACCATCGCCAAAATCCCACTCATAGGCCGGTAGCTGTCCGTTAGGGTGCATATACCAATCGCGGGTAAGCAATATGAGCTGATTTTTGGCAAAGGCCATGTCAATACGGGCCAGCGCCAGGCAGTGGAACGCCAGATCCCATGCAGCAAACCAGGGATATTCCCATTTATCCGGCATGGATATCACATCGCGGGTATTCAGATGCATCCATTTGCTGTTACGGGCATCTTTGCGTTGAGAGGGCGGCGCTGGTTGTGCAGGATCGCCACGGAGCCAGTGGCGTATATCGCAATAGTAAAATTGTTTGTTCCACATCATACCGGCAAAAGCCTGCCGTTGTATCAAACTGCGATCGGTATCGGCTTTGTTGCTGTATATATCGTTATAAAACTGATCGGCCTCCGTAATTCGGGTAGTAAATATCTGGTCAAAATCTTCAAAACTATAATTGGCATCGGGCGATAAACGGAGCCGTATAGTAACGCTCTGTTTTGCAGCTACTGTAATATCATAATTAACCGCTGCCTTAGTCCCGATATTATGGGGATTAACGGTATCGTCACCGTGTATGATATGATCATTGATACCGTCCTTATGATATTTGATGCCGTTATCGTAATTATAAAGCCGGTCACTATTTGTCTCGTTATCGCAAAATAACAGTTCAGGTGAACCTTCGGTATGCAACCAAAGCTTGTCAAGGTCTTTGTGCGATACTTCTATTCTGCCTGTTCCGTTGGCTGCTAAATAGGGTTTATAATCATTATAACCCCAGCTCCAGGTATTGCGGAACCATAAAGTGGGCATTACATTTAAAGACGCGTCCTGATCGCCGCGGTTGTGAATGGTTATTTTGATCAGGATATCTTCCTGCGCGTTTTTGGCATATTCGGTAAACACATCAAAATAAGCGTCGTTGTCAAACACCCCGGTGTCGATGAGTTCAAACTCCGGATCTTTACGGGTACGGCGTTTGTTTTCGGCCACAAGCCATTCATACGGAAAAGCCTGTTGCGGATATTTGTACAGCGCTTTCATGTACGAATGCGTGGGTGTGCTATCCAGGTAATAATAGATCTCTTTTACATCTTCACCATGGTTTCCTTCCGGGTTACTGAGCCCAAAATAGCGTTCCTTAATGATGGGGTCTTTTTTGTTCCAAAGGGCTATGGCAAAACAGAGGTTCTGCTGCCTGTCGCATATGCCGGCTATACCCTCTTCGCCCCAGCGATAGGCTTTGCTGCGGGCCATATCATGCGTAATAAAACTCCAGGCATCGCCATTGGCACTATAATCTTCACGTACAGTACCCCATTGACGATCACTTACATAAGGGCCCCATTTTTTCCAACTGGTATCTTTTAACCTCGATTGTTCTGCATTCATGATAGATGACCATGCCTTTTTAAAGCAAGTGTTTGCAAATTAGGCTTATTTAAGGAAAGATAATATAATTGGATGGTTTGTTTTACATGGGAATGAAGAAAAGCCCGCATGCTATTATCAGGGCGATGATTAGACTCACCCGCCCGTTGCTTCGCTCGGGCACCCTCTCTTCGGCTTCGCCGGAAAGAGGGGCTTTTTCTTTTATCTCGATGAGAAGGTAAAAAATAGTATTTCACCGCCCTCTTTCCGCCGTAGGCGAAGAGAGGGCCAACAAGCGGAGCGATGTTGGGGTAAGTCGACTCTGCTATAAGTAAGGCAACAGTTCAAGAAACCCCTCCCTACCACAACACAGACAACCGCACCCCTCCCGTGGGGAGGGAACCATCTTTGAGATTTTTACGCCCACACATTTCTTAAAAACCTCAACCAATTGCCGTGCATCATATTATCAATATCAACATCGGTATAGCCTCGTTTTTTGAGCAAAGCGGGTACTTTTTGCAAATCGGCAATGGTTTCCAGGTCGTAAGGGCATTGTTCGCGACCAAAAGCGCCGTCGAGGTCAGATCCCATACCTATATGAAGGGCATTGCCGGCAATCTGGCAAATGTGATCGATATGATCAACCATTACTTCCAGGTTACAATTCATACCTTTTGGGGTTGATTGTCCCCTCACCCAGTTGGGTACCATCATCCAGGCATCCAACGCGGCACCAATCACCGCTCCACGATCGATCAGCGCTTTGATCATTTCGTCGCTATACTGGCGGTTATGGTTCACCAATGCACGACAGTTATTATGGCTTGCCCAAACATGACCGTTAAAATGGTCAAGAGCTTCCCAAAAACTATCATCGCACAAATGCGTAGCATCCAGGATGATGTTAAGGCGCTCCATTTCTTTGAGTAACTCATGCCCTTTAGATCCCATGTAGCCCGTTGCATCGGTGCCCTGCGCATAACGACCAGGTCCGTAATGGGCTGGGCCTACAGCACGGAGGCCATAATTATAAGCACGTTCCAGGTGTTGAACAGTAACGATGGAATCGGCGCCTTCCAGGCTCAATATGTAACCTACGGGCTTATTTTCTGTGGATTGACTATCGTTCCAAAGCTGCAGGTGTTTCTCCAGCGATGGCAGATCATTTACCTGCACCATCTCGCCGGCATCTTCCATCGCTTTGTACCAGGCTACCTGCCCTTGTGTTTGTGCCCAGGCCTGCTCGGGTGAATGCCAGCCTGGTAAGGGGTTATCGGGGGCAACATAACGTCCTATCTGCGTAGCAACCACTAAGCCGATATTGCCTTTACGCAGCTCGGGTAAAGTAACAACAGCTTTAGCACGGTCGGGCTTATCGGTGAGACCTTGTTCACGTTGGTTAACTTCGGCCAGCGGACGGGTAAGGTCTCGGTTCCACTCGAGCGCGTTCATGCTCAAGTCTAAATGGGCATCAATTATAAACATATCAGATCGTTATTTTTCTGTCGCGGGCGGCATTGAGCCATTCGTCTTTAAGTGCATTATTTTCAATAGTATAAGCGCGCTCATATAAAGCTACGGTTGGGCATATATGGTGTGGGATACCGTATAATACATCGCCTATCTGGTAAGCATGCCCCTCGCCGGCCTCTACCACCAAATGCTCTTCGCTCTGGCCTACAGGAACCAGTTCGGGCGCATTTAAAAAGTAGATGCGTTTGCTTAGTTCATTTTCGGCAGATACGGATTTATGGCCCACATCCAGACACAACTTAGTAGCGCCGGGCAGGGATATTACTCTCGATATTACCAGAGCGGCGGGTAAAAAACCTTGTTCGGCCATACCCAGCTGATAGCCTTTGTCCCAATAAACAAAAGTACCGGGGCTACATTCCACCACCCCTCTTTTAGCATGTATGGGAAAAGTAGGCGATCCGCCGGCAACAATTACAGGCCCAGCATAGCCGCGGTTTGTTATATCCTGCTGTAGCTTTAAAACCGGCTCAAAACTGGCATTGCAGCGTTCGGTACGCGTAGCCAGATCGGCATCATGAATATGACCGTCATAAGCATGCAAACCTACCGGGTTCAATCCCCGTAATACGGCACAATCCATATATAACTGCAGAGCCTCAAAACCGGCTTTTATACCGGTGCGGTTCATGCCTACATTAATATCGAGATAAACATCAACACACAGCTTGTATTTTTGAGCAACCTCGGATATTTCATTCGCCGCGGCAGTATTATCAACCAGGCAGGAGAATTTAGTTGCCGGGTAGGCGTGTATAAGCTTTATAAAGCGATAAAGCTTCGGGCCAACCGGTTGATAGGCCAGCAGTACATCAGGCGCTTTGCATATGGCCAGCAGTTCCGCTTCGGCAATAGTAGCGCACTTGAATTTCCGGATACCCGCATCCATCAGTAATAGGGTAACCTCTTTATTCTTGTACGTTTTTACATGCGGGCGCAACAGGGCCACATCATCGATCATGGTTTTAAGCAGCTCGATATTAGCCTTTACCCTATCCGGATAAACCACCAAAGCAGGCGTATCCAGCTTCTCTATATCGTCAATGATGTACCAGTTCTGAGTCATGAGTGGTGAATGATTAGTTGTGAGTGGTGAATAGTGAATGATGAGTTTTTAGCTTTTGTCTGAACCTTGATTCCCTGGATTTAAGGATTATTGATTAATTACCATGCCTGACTTTTATTGTGGTTTCAACTCACTATTCACCATTCTCTATTCACTAAAATAATTCAAACAATGCCTCTATTTCAACTGGGATATTATCAGGTAAGGAGCCCATACCTACGGCGCTGCGTACACCTATGCCGTTTTCTTCGCCCCATACTTTGGCAAAAAGCTCACTGGCGCCGTTGATGATAAATGGGTGTTTCTCAAAATCGGAGGTACAATTTACCATACCCAATACCTTGATCACTCTTTTTACCTTATCAAGACTACCGATATTGGCCTTAATGGTAGCCAGCATGGCTAAACCAACCTGGCGGGCTGCCAGTTTGCCGTCTTCCTGCGAAATGGTATCACCTATACGGCCAATGATCAGGGTACCATCATCCTGCACAGTGCCGTGGCCCGACAGGTAGAGATATTTGCCATCAACTAAACAAGGCTTATAAACGCCAAGCGGTTTTGGTGCGGGCGGCAGGTTTAAACCCAGCGCCGCGAAGTTTTCTTCGGGAGTGTTCATACCGGTAAAATTATAAAGTTTAGGCAATAATTAGCAACAAAAAAGCCGGGGATCTCACTCCCGGCTCCGAATTAATCAACTATATGGTATTCTATTTAAATTTAAAGGTAACGCCAATGTTAATAGCATAATCGGCGAAGGCGGCATCGCCTTGGGTATAGGTTCCTGTTAGCTGCGTACTGATCTTATCCGGCACACTTTGTGTACGATCACGTTTCAGGGCCACTGGAACAAAGGCGTATATAGATAATGCTTTGAGGCGATAAGTAACACCCGGCTCAGCAGAGATGATGTAACCCGGCCTTCTGAAACCGTTGCTGCCGCCTACCAGGTCTTTTACCGGCAAACATTCGTAACGCACACCGCCCGAAAAATCAAACTTACCAACGCCATAGCTGGCACCTCCCCTGATCATTAACTGATCCGGTACGCTCATGATGTCGCTTCCGTTAGCCACTGCCTTGGCGCTTGGCGTACCGCCGCGGGCCGATGAGACTCCATTTTGCTCGCGCGGACTAATGAGGTAATAAAAGCCACCATACAAACCAAACTGATGGGTAAAATTATAATAAGCGTTAATCTCCGTAGTGATGCCTGTGCCGCCATCACCCAGTTGTATTGATTGATCGACAGGGCCCAGCGTTTTGGCGTCATTAGCAGCAGTGTGGTAAAAATAATCCTGGTAATTGTAGTTGCCGGTGGGTAGTTTAAGGCCCAGGCCAACCTGGATATTTCCTTTACGGGCTTTGGCCGGATTAAGCAGCCAGGCATAAGCCGTTAAGCGGATATCGCCCAAACCAAATGAATGGGTGCTCAAGCGCTCTTTACCACCGTGCTCATATAATGACGACCGGCTGTTATCCAATATGGGCAGATCAACCGCAAACGACCAGCGGTTATTGAAAATGCGGGTAAGGGTAATATCCTGGGTATAGGAATGGTTGATTACATTGGTGTGCTGGGCAATACGTTGTTTTTGCTCCTGAGTGCCAACAAAGTGCTTGTATGAACGGAAATAGCGGTTATTGCTGTTCAGCAGCCAGCTGCTGTTGGTGTTGGTACTGTCGGGATGTTCATCCATAGTGCACAAACCACCCGTGCTGCGGATGGCTACGCAGCCTTGCGCGTTTGCTTGTGTATTAGTAAAAAGCATGTAAAAAGCGATAGAGAAAAGTAAGCGTAACGTTAGTTTCATGTATTTATAAGTTAAATTGGGTTATGATAATCTGTTTAAGAAAGCCAGGCTCTCATACCTGGCTTTCACCTGCTCTCATACAGGATTTTTTATTAATCAACTAAATCTCAAATCTTTGGTGTTTTTCCAGGGGAACACAGTAAAACCCGACGGTGCTTTTTTTAGCGCGAACCATAAAGCCAGCAGCACACCATAGCTGCCTCCCCGCTCTATCCATTCAAAAATTTCGTAATGAGGATAAAACAGTTCGCTTGTTATTTTCCAGATAATAAATACGAGCAATAAATTTTTAAACGGACGAATGAGTATAGATAGAGCTGCAAATATTTCAAAAGCCCCCGCGATCAACGCGGTTTTAGCCGGCTCATGAAAACCCAGGGATTGATACTGTTTCAGTAATCCGGTTTTTTGTATCAGGTTTAACCAGCCGTGGCCTAATAGTAATAAAAATGCTATTACCCTTAAGCTGCCTATCACTGATTTTAACATGGTTGGCTCAATTACTACCCGATCATTCATGCGGGCAAACCATTGCTTTAAGGGTATCCTTATACCACCTTGCAACATCAACAATACCAGCGGGGCGCCAAAATTACCTGCACGTTCAATAAACTCAGCAAAAGGTTCGCCTGATAAGGGTCGGAAAGAGGCAGTAATAATCCCCCATATCACCAGCCAACCCGCCACTGCACGTGTGGGGTAAACCAATATGGATATCCCCATCAAAATATCAATGGAACCCACAACCGGCATTAAGCGATAGGCTTCATTATGCCCAATCCCCATCACCGCGAAATAGTTACACCATATTTGCTTGGTGATAATGCCAAATGCGCCATGCCCTATAAAACACATAGCACAGGCCAGTCTTAACGTGAAATAAATTTTTTGATCGGTGGTTAAACGTAACATTCTTTTTTATGATTATAGATTTTTGGAGCAAGGAGCAAGGATTTTAAGGCAGTTAATAAAAACAAAATCCTTGCTCTTTGATCTGAAAATCCTTGTTCCCAATACTCTATTTATCTGCTCCATCTGTTTTTCCTCTCAGCACCGCATACTGACCAACTTTGGCACCGGTTTGCAAACCGATCTCACAATCGCTGCGGTAATGTATAGCCCCATACAACCGCGACATGGCGGCATCATGTGCCAGATCGGTAAATTTGGTACCCCTATCTGGCAGCAAATAGGTTAATACTGCTGCCGCTGCCGCGCTAAAATTGGAGTGACCCGAGGTATACGCGGGGAAATTAGGCACCCCTGTCAGCGTTTTAATATCCGGATTAGCCTGCGACGGGCGCTGGTTAAAATAAAAATATTTAGTATCCCAGCAAACAATGGCGGCATCCATTTCGGCCATGTTCAGTAATGCAAAATTGCGAGCCCAGCGTATTTCGCTATAGTTTTGCTTTACAAACTCATCTGCGGCAATGGCATCCCAATGGCCGGGGGGAGTATATGTACCAATACCATCGGCCCAAAAAGCCACCTGTGTTTCATGATCGCGGGAATGGTCTTTACTGAAGGCCAGTACCTCTTCAGTCTCTTTCTTAAACTCCGGCGAGTTGGTTAAGTAAGGAGGCGCCGGTCTTAATGCAACTACTGTAAGCGTATCAAACAAAAACGGCAGTACCTTTGAAAACAGCGGCAACATAGGAGGCCTTTTTGGTGTTTCCAGGCTTATCCAGAATTGTTCGCCTTTGGCGGTGGCCGCGGTTTCATAACCTTTCCAGATAGCTGGTGTACCGATAGCCTTGCCGGCACGATCATTACGTGCCCTGTTAGCAAATATGGCGGCTACCTGTTTGCCCAATGCCTCGCCGGCATTAAGTTCGCCGCGGGTGTTTGCCCCTGCCATAATACGGTATAGTTTTTCTTCGTCAGCTTTTTGCTGTATATAGGCGATCTCTGTGGGGAATAACAATTTCATCATCTCTACAGTAGTACCTGCTACAACAGCATCTTCGCTTGGATACGAGGGCAGATCGGATGTAGGCACCAGTGGTTTTATTCCCGTATCGTTTTTATATGGCGCTGTACGCTTGTACACATTTTTAAAATGCCAGGCGGCTATTAACGCATCATACTGACTTGCGCTAACGTAAGCATAAGCCCTTGCTGCATATGGCGGGTTGGAGAATGGGAATTCCGGATAATTAAAAGGATTAGCTGAATTGGGAGCCGGATAAGTACCATCTGGGTTTTGATAGGGAGCCACGTTGTGTTTTGCTACCAGTTCGCGTAAAATTTCGTTCCATCTCAAAACCGAACCCGCGCTCCAGTATTTGATGCTCGCTTTTTGATCATCGGTCAAACTGCGTTGCAGCGCTTTGATCTCGTTAATATCAGCAACGTATGCCGGTGAAGTTAATGCATCAGGAGCAGCTACACTCAATGCGCTAAAATCAGTAACGAGTACCGGTTTCCATGTATCAGCATTCAAGTCGATATTGGCCGGTGCTAATGCAGGGTACAATGAAGTACGATCGGTAATATCTTTTTTACAGGAGCTTAAAAAAGCAAAACCTGAAAACAGGATCGGGACTATATAGCGTAATGTTTTTTTCATGTTGATCGTCATTAAATATTTACCTTCCTATTTCTGTTTTATGGTACTGAAAACGTAATATACTCCGCCGTAAAATGTACGGGTTTGCCCTACGTTACGGCCACTTAAAACGTAATTCCCTCCGGCGGTAAATTCCAGTCCACTAATGGATTGAAGGCTGTATTTTAATATAACCCCAGCCAGTGTTGAGTTCATTTTGTTACTTGGGAAAGGCATATCGTTTTTACGGATATCAAAACCGCCAAGCGTAGTTACTTTGGTTAATACGGCTTCGGCATTGAACTTTAAACTTCTATAGCCCGAACTTACCAGGAAGTTGGTCATATTAGGCATTTCCACCTCGTTGGTATAATGCAGCTCGGTAGTATAATAAGAGTTTCTGTCAATCTTAATATTGCTCCGACGGATATACTGACCAGCCCCGGCAACAAAAAACCGGCCCGTCTGGTAGTTCACTAAAGCACGCAAAGCCACATTTTTACTATGAAGTCCGATAGATAAGGGTAAATAATCAGCTTCATAATTACTTAACGGTATCGATCCGGATAAAATACCGTGAAGGCTGAATAAACCCTTGCCAATTTCTTCTTTTATGGCCATCCATTTGATAGATGCTGTAAGGTCCTGAAAATTATGTTCGCCCCTTAATGTACCCGCGGTAGCATTGGTGGTAACATAGGGAACCATAAATAATAAATTGATACGGTTTGATAAACCATAATTGCCACCCAGGCTGTACACATTGGTACTTACTGTACCCAGATTAAGATTGTCGCGCTTAAATGTGCCTTCCCAGTAATGATCCCAACTGCTATGGGTATATACACCGGCGGCGCAAAAATAATTCTTGGGGATCATCAAGGCGTCAGCATCGGTTTGCGCCCTGGCAAAGGGCAATAAAACAAGGCAAAAGGCTATAATTAAACAGCATCTGCAGAAAAGTTTTGATAAATTTTCTATCATATATAATTAATTAGGGTGAGGCTAATAAATCAATCTGTCACCGGGCCATAACCCGGCGAATGGTTATTGATAACCGGTTTTTATAACCAATCAGCAATACAAAAGACAATCAATCCATAAATTGTGCTTACAAGTGACTGAGGTATATTCCAAATACGACCCAAACATTAGTTTAGGAAGTAATTAAATACGCTTGCAGCTTTAAAATAAAGCATGCAAAGTCATTACACAGCATCATTTAAGGGTTGTGATCAGCAAGTGAAGTTTGGAGGCTTGCCTGGGGATTCAATGAAGGGTGAACTCAAATGGTAGAATATAGGGTTCATAGTGGTTTTAAGCGTAGTTGAAAACGTTAAAAACCGGTAATGCATCATTTGGCAACTATACTCGTTACCGAAACTTACTTTTTTAATCGGCGCTTCGTGCCCCTTTTTACTCAGAGGTACATCGCAAAATTCTTTAGCTATAATTAAATTGGCGGTTACCAGGCGGGTTTTCACACTATTGGCTATACAAATGAACGACATGGTATCGCGGGTTACCTTGTATCTTAAATAATTATAGTAAACCCCCTTTAATTGCAGCTGACCATGGTCAACTACATAATCGTTCCAGTCATGGATATTTGGTAAATGAACAGGAAGTTTTATTTCGACAAGCTTGGTGGCATCTACCTTATTTTCGTAGATCTGTTTAACTATTTGAATTTCTGATTGGTGAATTAAGTACTTAAATACCAAATTATATCCGCCCAGATTGAACAGATGCACATTCAGTAATAATATGGCTACAAACCTTTTCACCAGAAAGAGACAATTAATAGGATATAATGAATTGTAAATATATTGATACGGTTGATAAAAACAAATAAAAAATGAATAAATCATTAGGCAGTAGTGTATTGCTCACACAATAAATATCTTTACCATAATATAGTTATCAGGTATCAATATGGATATTTTAAAACAACCCTGGCCCTGGTATGTGGCTGGCCCTTTGATCGGCCTTGTGGTTCCTGCTCTTTTATTAGCAGGCAATAAAGCATTTGGTATATCATCATCATTAAGGCATATCTGCGCGGCTTGTTTGCCGGCAAATATTTCCTTTTTTAAATACGACTGGAAAAAGGAAAGCTGGAACCTGTTTTTTGTTGCCGGCATTATGCTGGGTGGTTTTATAGCCACACAATATTTATCGGGCAATCACCCGGTTCAAATTAACCCGCACACCACTACCCTGCTCAAACAGCAAGGCATTACCGACTTTAGTGGTCTATTGCCACATGATGTATTCAGCCTTAGTCAGCTGTTAACTTTAAGAGGATTTATCTTTATAGTTATCGGAGGTTTTATGGTGGGCTTTGGCACCCGGTATGCGGGCGGCTGTACGTCTGGTCACGCCATCATGGGCATATCAACTTTACAATGGCCATCTGTTGTAGCTACTTGCTGTTTTATGGCGGGTGGTTTTGCCATGACCTGGTTTATTTTACCTTACCTTATCAGCTTATAAATGACGCGTAACATTAAATATCTCATCATCGGAATGCTTTTTGGCATTGTACTGGTTAAATCAGAAGTGGTGTCCTGGTTCAGGATACAGGAAATGTTCCGGTTACAATCACTCCATATGTATGGCATCATCGGCAGCGCCATTGTAATAGGCCTTATCTCTGTTTTGCTCATCAGGCGTTTCCAGGTAAAAACTATATCTGGTGAAGCGATTGTTATCCCGGTTAAGAAATTCCATTGGGGTAATGTTTATGGTGGCTTGATATTTGGCCTGGGCTGGGCCATAACCGGTGCATGCCCGGGCCCGCTGTTCGCCCAGATCGGCAGCGGTTTCGCGGTAATTATAGTTACCTTACTCAGCGCTATTACAGGTACCTGGGTTTATGGGTTGCTCCGGGATAAACTTCCGCACTGATTTACTGTTGGATTGGATATGGTAAAGAAGAAAAAAATAACATTTGGCAATATTATCTATCTGCTATCGGCGGCTATTATCGTTGTTATGCTGGTTAATCCAACAGCTAAAAGTTTACTAATAAGAGGTTTGATAGGTATTGGCTTTTTTAAACCCGAGATCCACGTTCAGGTATCGAAAAGGGCCTTTGGCTGATCCTGTTAATATTGCTTTCATAGATAGCAGCGGAAATGTTTTAAATACAAATAGTTTAAAGGGTAAAGTGATATTTGTAAATTTATGGGCTACCTGGTGCCCGCCCTGTATAGCGGAAATGCCCAATCTTAACGCTTTTTATAAGCGATATAAAAACTATCCCAATGCGGTTTTTATACTGGCAGATGTTGACAATAACTATACAAAAGCCAAAGCGTTTATGAAAAAGCATCAGTATATATTGCCTGTTTACACGTTAGCAGGCAACATACCAGAAAACATCATGGATGGAACCATTCCCACTACGTTGATATTTAACAAAAAAGGCGAACTGGTATTTAAACACACCAATGCCGCTAACTTTAGAGAGTTAGCGGATGCAGAAAGAATAGGCATGCTAGTGCAAAAGACAGTGATTGAAGAAAGCAAAAAGGCTTATAACGCTAATAAGCCTATGCCCCAGTACCAAATCCACGCATTTTATTTAGTCCACGAGAAACTATTTTAATTCTGTAAATTCGCATTATGGCAGAGGATAAGAAGAACCCAAAGAAGCATCTAACATATTTCACTCAATAATTAAAGCGAGCGTTAGTAAGGCAGCTACTGAAAAGAAGCCTAAGAAAGAGGTAAAGCAAAAGCCCAAAAAATAATGTGGCAGTATATAATTTTCACAACAGTCCTTTGGTTCTTGGTTATCGGCGCACCTATATTCTTTTGTAGATTATCCTATAAATTGATAAACAAAAGAGGCCATCCAAAATTGGCATTAATCGTGTCATTATTGATTTTAATTGGATTTATTGTCCTTTACAATTATATAAATCTTGATTAACCCTTTCCCCGTGGTCTAACAGGTATATAGTCTCCTGTCAACACAAAATAAAACCAATTAACCGAATATAATTTTTATTAAATTAATTGTTGTTGTTTTAACACTTATTAATATTTTTTCTTTTCTTTACAATTCCAATATCAAAACCTCCATTCAATGAAAAAGAAAACACTTACCCATTTATTTACCTGGTTACTTTGCCTTGGTTCGGCTACTTCTTTTGGCCAAACCGGCACCCTTACAATTAGTACCAATTCAAAAACCACCATTGATAAAAACATCTACGGACAATTTGCAGAGCACCTTGGTCATGGGATATACGGCGGTTTTTGGGTGGATAAAGATCTCCCGGTAAAAAAACAGGATCGTATCAGACTTGATGTGGTTGAAGCTTTGAAAAAAATAAAGATCCCAAACCTGCGCTGGCCGGGTGGTTGCTTTGCCGACGAATACCACTGGCGCGATGGTATAGGCCCAACGGCGCAACGCCCACGTATGGTGAATACCAACTGGGGTGGCACAACCGAAGACAACAGCTTTGGCACGCATGAATTTCTGGAGCTTTGCAGTTTATTAAAATGCGAACCTTATGTAGCAGGCAATGTGGGCAGCGGTACGGTTGAAGAAATGTCAAAATGGATAGAATACTTAAACTCCAATAGTACCAGCACTGTAGTAAAAGAAAGGGCGAAAAATGGCCATCCGGAACCCTATAAGGTTACTTTTTGGGGCGTTGGTAACGAGAGCTGGGGTTGCGGCGGAAACATGACTCCTGAGTTTTATGTTGATCAGTTTAAGCGTTATGCTTCTTTTGCAAAGGATTATCCGGGTGCGAGACTTAAAAAAATTGCCAGCGGTCCTAATGCCGATGATTACAGGTGGACAGAAGTATGTATGAAAAACATCCCGCAACACATGATGTACGGCCTGTCTCTTCATTATTATACTATTCCAACAGGCAACTGGGGTAAAAAAGGTTCCGCAACATCATTCAGCGAAAGTGAGTACTTCAACACGATGGTTAATTGTATTAAAATGGAAGAGCTGGTAACCAAACATTCGGCCATTATGGATAAATACGATCCTGAGAAAAAGGTGGCTTTAATAGTTGACGAATGGGGTGTTTGGACGGATGCTGAACCCGGCACAAATCCTGGTTTTCTGTTTCAGCAAAACAGCCTTCGCGATGCGCTGATAGCAGGCACTACGCTAAATATTTTCAATAACCACAGCGATCGTGTTAAGATGGCCGCGTTGGCACAAACCATTAACGTTTTACAATCGCTTATTTTAACCGACAAAGAAAAAATAGTGCTTACCCCTACCTATCATGTATTTGATATGTATAAAGTTCACCAGGATGCAAAATACCTGCCTATAAAATTAGATGTGCCTGATTACGAGGTAGACGGCAAAAAGATAACGGCTGTAAATGCGTCAGCATCACAGGATGCTGCCGGCAAAGTACATATTTCGCTGGTTAACCTGGATATTCATCACGCTATAACCATTACAACCGGTCTTCAGGATATCAAATGGTCGGCAGTAAGCGGCCAGATCTTAACTTCGGCCAATGTAACCAATATCAACACCTTTGCTGATCCTAACAAAATACATCTGAGCAATTTTACCGGTGCTAAAAAAGATGGTGACAAACTGGTGGTTACACTACCTGCCAAATCAATAGTGACTTTGGAATTGAATTAAAATCCTACAAAATATGTCATTGTGAGAAGGAACGACGAAGCAATCGCGAACTATGCAAGTTAACTCTGTATAGCATGCGATTGCCACGCTATCGCTCGCAATGACATAAAATTAAAGGCTGTTTGATGATTATCAAACAGCCTTTAATTTTATCCCCCAAATATCACTCAGCGCTTTTTTAGCGGCATGATAACCGCACATGCCATGTACCCCGCCGCCCGGAGGTGTAGATGATGAGCATATGTAAAGCCCTTTAGCTGATGTTTTATAAGGCGACCAACGCAACGCGGGCCTTGTAAACAGTTGCCCGATATCTATAACTCCACCGTTGATATCTCCACCAATATAATTGGGGTTATATTCCTCCATCTCTGCAGTATTGAAAGTATGTTTGGCCAATATGGTATCCCTAAAACCTGGGGCGAAACGCTCAACCTGTTGCTCAATAATAGCAGTCATATCTTTTGCAGAACCGTTGGGCACATGACAATAAGCCCAGGCAGTATGTTTACCCACAGGCGCACGCGAAGCATCAAATTGGCTTTGCTGCGCCAGTAATACAAAAGGTTTTTCAGGATGCTCACCTTTCCAGATCCGTTGTTCGCCATCGGCTATTTCTTCAAAGGTATTACCAATGTGTACAGTACCCGCCTGTTTAACCGGTTCCGCTTTAAAAGGTATCGGAGCATCCAGGGCCCAATCTATCTTAAATACGCCCATTCCATAGCGGTAGCGTTCCAACTGCCACTTGTATAGGGACGAAAACTGATTCCCGGCTATTTTCAAGAGTTGCCTCGGCGTAATATCAAACAATACCGCATGAGCAGATGGAAGTTGACTTAATGATTCAATATAGCGGTCAGTTTCTATTTTACCTCCTATCGAAATAAAATACGAAGTTAAGGCATTCGCTATTTGCTTTGATCCCCCTTTGGGTACAGGCCAGCCTTTTAAATGTCCCTGCGCCATCAGCACCAACCCAATGGCCGAAGTAGCTAAATTACTTAAAGGTTGTATAGCATGCGCAGCCATGCCGGCAAATAGGCCCTTTGCGGCTTGTGTTTTAAACCGTTTCTCCAGAAAAATTGCAGATGTTAAACCATCGAGACCAAATTGGGCCATGGCTAAAGGATGTTTGGGAAAATGCAGCGGACCTAAAGCATCCGAAGCGATGAGCGGCCAGTTTTTTACAACAGGATTGATGAGCTTGAGATAAGCTTGCTCATCATCGCCTAATAAGCTTGCGGTTTGTTCAATTGATTTGGTCAATATAGCGGCCGTACCATCATCAAATGGATGCGCGGCCGCTATTTCGGGATAAATATATTCAAGTCCGTATTGTTCCAGTGGCAATGTTTCAAAAAACGGTGAAGCTGCTGCCATTGGATGGATAGCCGAGCAGATATCATGCAGGTAACCGGGCAAAGTAAGTTCGGCAGAACGAAGACCTCCCCCTATTTCCTTTTTGCCTTCAAGCAATAATACCGACAAGCCGTTTTGTTGTAATAATATAGCAGCTGCCAAACCATTAGGCCCAGAGCCAACAATTACGGCATCATAGTCGCGTTTTTCAAGCTTCATGTATACGGCAGATGTTTAAAAACATACTAAGATATTTAAATAAACAGGTTGATACCCCAATGAATTTAAAAATCTGGTCGTATTTAGTGGTCAATTTAAAACCTCACCGGCATGGGTTGGCTCTGGTACCTCGATCAGTTTGCCGGAACGTACATCATAAATATAGCCATATATAGGTATGTTCCCTGCCACCAGGGGATGATATCTGATGCGCTGAACATCTTCTATAACACTTGCCTCCAGGCTTTTAAAGGTCAGGAAGGCAATATGCCGCGCTTCATTTGATCCGCCGCTTTCTTCGGTATTGCGCCAGCCGTGTTCATCAACAGTGGCAGTTTTCAGGCTTTTGGCCAGCAGATCGCGGATAATATCATCGGTAAACAAAGCCATACCACAATCGGTATGATGAATGACAAACCATTCTTTGGTACCTAAAAGCTTGTGCGATATTACTAATGAACGAATGGCATCATCACTGGCCCTGCCACCTGCATTACGAATTACATGCGCGTCACCTTCGGCTAAAACCGCATACTGAGCCGGATCAAGCCGGGCGTCCATACAGGTTAAAATGGCAAACTGACGAGCCGGTGGTATGGTTAACTCACCTTTGTTGCCAAAGTGCTTTACATATTCCTGGTTAGCCGAAAGTACCTGCTGATGAACTTTTGACTTGATTTTTTGCAATGGATCAATCACGTTTGACATAGCTTTTACTATTTAATATGATCAGGCAGATTTTCTGCTGTGATTGATCAATGCTGATTCATAAACCGAAGCAATAATATCATCTGCCGAGAATGTACCCAGGAAGTCAAAATCGATATGACTATAAATAACTTGTTTTGAGGAGTCGACAATATAAGTGGCCAAAAGCGGCGCATTTACATCTATCCCCGAAAATCTGTTCCAAGCCGGGTCTTCATCTGAAAATATTCTGAAAGCCTGTGCCAGTTCTTTTTCCTCATCGTAATAAAAATTAAGGGTAAAGCTATGTTCCCAGGCTTTCTTTTCCAGATCTTCGGTACGTTCATCGCTTATGATCAACAGGTTTCCGCCACTGGCCTTTATTTCGTTATGAATATGGTTAAGTTGCTTTAACAATGTAAAACCCTGATCGCGCCAGTGATGGGAATAAAAAGCGATCACTAAGGGCTTGTTTAAAAGATGTCTTAATGAAACAGGGCCATGTACTTCGGCGCCATTGAAAAACTGCTGCCACCTACTGTAGGTACTGTATAATTTAAGATCCGGCACATAGTTACCGGCTTTAACCGGTTTCAGAGGCTTGTATGGTTTAAAAGGAAGATCGGCATCAGCAACGATCTCTGAAAGATCAAAAAATGGATATTTGGTATTATTATTTGTAGTTAACATTTTAAACAGAATGAAAGATTAAACGAATTGTATTTGATTGCGCGGCGATAGCTCGGCATCAACAACTGCACAACCCGTAAACTACGGGGTAATCAACCAATAGCCGGAGGATTGCGGGCTTGTTTAATTGATTTACCAGATAAGCGTTCATAAAATGTATGTTAAATAATGAGATCAGTAAAATAGGAGAATAGAATAAGTGGAGGCAGGCAAAAATGCGCGCTTCAACAACAGCAACACATGACAGTTTTGCTATCGATACGATGCAAAGAGGAGTGTGTATTAAAGGTAAATTTACTGCCCGACATGATTTTGAATGTTCTGAAGTTCAAATATACTACAATGTCTATATAATTAGTATATATTTTATAAATTATTTTTTTCTCTTTTGTTTTCTATCTTTCAGTCAAAAAGTAAAACAATGCTAAACAGGCATATAAAACAATATATTCTATTGGTAATCACTGGTATTTCTGTTCTGTTTAGTTGCAGGCAAAATCCAAAAAACCGGGTATCAAAGGCAGATTCTGTAAAAAAGAAGATCGTAAAAGAATGGAATAAAACCATTCCCGGTAGTTTCAGCGATCAAACCAAGGCCGTTTTTGACAGCACACAAATAAGTATCTTCTTAAAAAAACACCCTGCTTTTGATCCGTATGCCAAAGATATTAACCTGTTTTACAGCAAGCGTAAGTTTGCTTATGCCTGGTACGTAAATAATACCTTAATAGAACAAGCGGGTAACCTGGTCGACAGGCTAAACAATTTACAAAACGAAGGTATATACAAAGCCATCCCCTATCCAAAGTCGTTGGATTCGCTGGTATTTGATGCACATCCAAAAACTAATCAAGCTAAAGCCAAAACAAATATCACCACCGAACTGATGCTCACCGCGCAGTATTTTGTTTTTTCAAAATTGGCTTTTCAAGGCATGAGCGATTCGGTAACCCGTGCTGTTAACTGGTACCTGCCACGTAAAAAAGTATCATACAATGATTACCTGGATAGTTTGCTGAAAAAAACCGGCAAATCTGGAAGTATTTTATCTGAACCTGTTTATCGCCAGTATGATCTTTTAAAAAACTACCTGGCTAAATATCGTCACCTGGATACAATTGATAAATGGCAGCCTATTATTCCTGGTAAAAAGTTAAAACCCGGAGACTCTACCCTGGTAATATCCCAAATCAAAAAGCGACTTTACAAACTGGAAGATTTTAAAGGAGACACCACAAGCAATGTTTACGACGATGAATTGAAAGATGCCTTTAAACAATTTCAACTGAGGCATGGCCTTACTGCCGATGGTATAGCCGGTGCTGGTACGATAGCAGAGCTAAACGTCTCGCTGAAAACCAGGATGCGGCAGATTATGGTTAATATGGAGCGTTGTCGGTGGCTGCCCGTAAGCCTTAATACCGATTACCTGGCCGTAAACATACCAGAGTTTAAACTCCACGTTTATCATGCCGATAGTTTGTTATGGAGTTGCAATGTAGTTGTGGGGCAAAAAGTACATCAAACGGTGATATTTTATGGCCAAATGCAGTACGTTGTTTTTAGTCCGTACTGGAATTTACCCGAAAGCATTATCCGTAACGAGGTGTTGCCAGAGATGAAAAAGAATCGCAATTATGTTAATGAGCACAACATGATCATTACCGGGAAAGAGAATGGTTTACCGGTGATCAAACAAAAGCCCGGACCTGCAAACTCTCTTGGGTTGGTTAAGTTCCTTTTTCCCAACAGCTACAGCATTTATTTACATGACACACCATCAAAATCATTATTTGGGGAATCGTCAAGAGCGTTCAGTCATGGCTGCATCCGTGTTGGTGAACCAGCGAAGCTGGCTTCTTTTTTATTAAAATACGACACCACCTGGACTGTTCAGCGTATCAATAAAGCTATGCACTTGGGTAAGGAACAGCAAATAACCCTTAAACATAAAACGCCGGTGTTTATAGCTTATTTCACAGCTTTTACCGATCGTAACAACAAACTTAACTTTCGTAAGGATATATATAACCGGGATGAGGCATTGGCATCGATGATCATATCAGGCAAAGGCAGCTATTAAAAACAATAGCTGGATATAGCTAAAACGGGGGTCTCCCTTTTATTTGTCATTTTGACAATAAAATCTGTCATTATATCTTTCTAAGATTTATAATACTGGCTAATTAAAAAAACAAAATATTTTTCATGGGTTTGTAGGCAATAGTTAAAATTTAATTGTCCCTCTCTAAACTACTTGATGTACCTGACCCTATTCAGGAACTATTAAGTGTAAATTTAACACCAACATTGATTATTAAAACCCGAAAAGATTAGGCCTATGTAAAAAATGCTTACTAACCCTACCCAAAGCACAATTACCCGGCGGGAAATTGCTGCTCCACAGAATGATTTTTGAATGATTATAAATGCAGGTGCCATAAAGCACTTTAGTATTAACTCCCTTTAAATTCAGTAAAATATGAAATTTTTCAAACACCCAACGGGTGTACATAGGCCATGGATATCCAAATCTTTGCCCTTATGTAAATTAGCCCTTGCCGGTATAGTTCTCATAAACACGCAAACAGCAGTACATGCAAGCCCTAAATTAACCAATAGCTTAAACTTTAATATCAAAACCAATATCGCAAAGATCAGCGGTAAAGTAGTTGACGACAAAGGCGCCCCCCTTATTGGCGTGAGCATCAGGATAAAGGGTACAACCACAGGTACGCAAACCGATGTGAATGGTAATTTTAGTATTGAAGGCGATAGCAAAACCGTATTGGTAGTTAGCTACATTGGCTTTACCACTCAGGAAATAACAGTAGGTAACAGAACTTCATTATCTATTACGTTGGCGGCTAATACCAATCTTAACGAGGTTGTAGTAACGGCTTTGGGTATAAAAAAGGAGCAGAAAAAACTTGGATACGCGCTTACAACCGTTAAAGGCGATTTGCTTGATAAAGCAAAAGAGTCAAACGTAGCCTATTCATTAGAGGGCCGTGTAGCTGGTTTAAGTATCAGTGGTACTAATGGCGGCGCAGGTTCATCGGCACGTATATTATTACGGGGTGTAACCAGTACCAGTACAACGCAAGGGCCATTATTCGTTATCAATGGCGTACCTATGGACAATACCCAAAGAGGCCAATCGGGCGAATGGGGCGGTGCGGATTATGGTGATGGTATTGCCAACATCAACCCGGATGATATCGAAACTATGACGGTATTGAAGGGCCAATCAGCATCTGCATTATACGGTACCCGTGCTACAGGCGGTGTTATTTTGATCACGACCAAATCAGGTAAAAAGAATTCGGGTTTCGGTGTAGAATACAATGCCAATTACCAAATGGATAGGGTTTATGATAATACCGATTTCCAAACCGTATATGGCCAGGGCGAAAATGGTGTTAAACCGAACAATGCCGCCGATGCGCTAAGTTCAGGTAACCTGGCTTGGGGTGCAAAACTGGATGGCTCACAAGTAATTCAGTTTGATGGTAAAAGCTATGCCTATTCAAAAACCAGTGACGATTATACTAAGTTTTACAAAACGGGTAACACATTCACCAATACTGTTTCTTTAACAGGTGGGAATGAAACCGGTGCTTTCCGCTTGTCAATGTCAGACATGAATAATCATGCGATTACCCCAAATAGCGGATTGGACAGGAAAACCTTTAACTTTAACGGTTCCCAAACTGTAATGAAAAACCTGGATATTAACTTGGTTGCCAATTACATTTTAGACAATGAAAAAAACCGCTCTGGTTTAAGTGATGGTCCGGGTAACCCTAACAACGTACAATTTTTAGCGCCGAATGAGGCTCAAAGTATTTTAGCACCAGGTACAAAACCAGGCGGAGCCGAACAATCATTTACCAATGATGTGTACGTAACTAATCCTTATTTTGCAGCTTATAACTTTGCATCAAATACAAAAAGAGAGCGATTAATATCATCAATATCTGCCAAATACAGCTTAACACCTTGGGCATATGTACAAGGTCGTGTAGGTTATGACAATATTCACGACTCACGCCTGAATATAGAACCTACCGGAACGGCATATCTGAGCAGTAACGGTAATCTGAAAACACAGGCAACGCAAACAACTGAATTTAATGCGGATGTATTGCTGGGCGTTAAGCACGACCTAATCAAAGATTGGCTGAATCTGGACATGTCTGTGGGTGGCAATATCCGTAAAAACAATTATGATGGTACTTATATAAATGCCAATAATCTTATTTTCCCTTATTTTTATGATCTGTCAAACGGCCAGGTAAAACCGGCGGGAACTATTGGATCAGATTCTGATACCCCAGACGACGATCCAAAAAGGCAACAGGTTAACTCCGCGTATTATACAGCTGATTTTGCCATAAAAAGCTTTTTGGTTTTAAGCACAACCGGACGTTACGATTATTATAGCAGTATAGCAAAATCTGTAGGACCGGGAATATTCACCCCATCGGTGTCAGCAAGTTTTATCTTCTCTGATCTTACCCACATTAATGGCCTTGACTTTGGAAAACTTCGTGTTTCATATGCAAAAACAAGTGGTAGTGCACCACCCTATGCAAACAAAGTTTACTATCGCGTTGGCAATCCCATTAATGGTGTTAATGCCGTTACTATTGGAAACCAGCTTGCCAACCTCGACTTGAAACCATATACTTTAAATGAGTTTGAAATTGGTACTGAGCTAAAGTTCCTAAACGACCGTTTAGGATTGGATCTGGCTTATTTTGACAGAAAAACCAACCATGAGATAATAAAAATCACTCTTGATCAATCAACTGGCTATACCAACTCCTATGTTCCAACCGGATCTGTAGGTAATAAAGGTATTGAGGTTGAGTTACATGGTACACCTGTAAAAACAACAAACTTTAGCTGGACATCTTCTTTTAACTTTACTTATATCAAAAACAAGATCTTGGAAACTGATGACCAAGGCAGAACATTAACTTTAGGTACTTACCGCCCGTTAAATGCAACCACTGCTTTTGTTAAGGGTTTGCCAGGACCGCAAATTATGGCTAACGACTATAAACGTGATGCCAGCGGTAATATCATATTTGATGCCACAGGTAATGCTGAAATCACAGATCGTATACCTATGGGTAGTGTAACACCTAAATTTTATGGTGGTTTAAATAACGATTTTAGCTACAAGAACTTTAACCTGGGTTTCCTGGTTGATTACCGCTTTGGTAACAAAGTGTTATCGGGAACTAATTACTACAGTATTTTCCGTGGTTTAAACAAAATGACTCTTGATGGTCGTGAAACTGGTGTAATTGGTGTGGGTGTAACCGAAAGCGGTGCAAAAAATACCGTTAGCGTACCTGCCGAAACTTACTATCAAACTTTGGCGCGTAACGTTTCTGCGCTCAATGTTTTAGATGGTAGCTTTATTAAACTGCGTCAGGTTACATTTGGATATAGCATCCCTAAAAATGTGTTAGGCACTACGCCATTCAACTCTATCACTGTTTCACTGGTAGCCAGAAACCTTTGGACAATCATGAAACATACAGACAACATTGATCCTGAATCAAACTTTGCTCCCGGTATAAATTACGCGGGTATTGAAGGCACAAGTGTACCTGCTGTCAGAACATATGGGTTAAATGTTAACTTTAAATTTAAAAAATAACAAAGATGAAAAAACGACTTATATATAGTTGCCTGCTCGTAGGTGCCACCTTTGTAGCGGGTTGTACTAAAAACTTTGATCAGGTAAATACAGACCCCACTAAAGTGGAACCTACTTTAGCTACTGCCCCTTATTTGATGTCACAAGCGCAAATTAAATTTTCAAATAGCGGGTATGACCAGTTACTGTATCAAAGCATGTGGTCGCAATCACTGGCTTCTACTTATGATTACTATGGCAATGGCGATAAATATATTTACGCCGGCAGTGGACGCGATTATTATGCAAGGACCTGGAACACCAGCTATGGAGCTTCTACTTTAGTTGATGAAATGAAGATCATGATCAAGGGCAATGCAAGTTACACTAACCTGGATAACTGCGGCACTATTTTGAGAATGTTGATATTGCAGCGTATTACTGATGCTTATGGCGACATCCCTTTTTCACAGGAAGGGCAAGCAAAAGCCGGTGTATTTACACCTGTTTTTGATACTCAACAAAGTATTTATACCTCTATGCTTAGTCAGCTGGAGACAGCAACTGCTGCCTTGGATGCATCGAAAGATAAAATCCCAGCCGATCTTTTTTATGCAGGTGATATTTCCAAATGGAAAAAATTAGGTTATTCATTAATGCTGAGGGCCGCCATGCGTTTAACCAAGGTTGATGCGGTAACCGCCCAGAAATATGCCGAGAAAGCATACGCCGGAGGTGCAATGGCTTCTATAGATGATAATGCCAAAGTAAAAGCTGACAATAGCAATAATAATGGGAACAGCGATGCCGCCGCGTTATTGGTAACCGATGATTTCAGAGAAGTAAGGTGGTCAAAAACCTTGATCGATTACATGAAATTAACTAATGATCCACGCATTAGCGCCATAGCCGAAATATCAACCGGTACCGGAAAAAAAGCCAATGAAAATCAGGTAGCCGGTATTAACACAGCAAGCCTGCAGGTAGGCATGCCAAATGGTTATGACCTTAAAGGTGGTTCTACTGATATCTCACACGCGCCCGGTTATCCTGGCACAAGCCCTGCCGACCCTTCGGTTACCAATGACGCCGCCGCTCCAGTTGGTAAATACTCCCGCCCTCAGTTTGCAGTTTATGACGATCGTAACCGTTATAATTTCCTGATGACTTACGGTGAAAGCGAACTTTTATTTGCTGAAGCAGCTACAAGAGGCTGGAATACCGGTACCGCGGCTACGCATTATGCAAACGCGCTTACCGCAGATATGCAAACGTTGGGTCAGTTTGGTACAACATCAGTTCCTGCTACCAGCATAACCACCTATGTTGCTGCTCATCCGTTGGTTCCAGCTACCGCGTTGCAGCAGATCAATATGGAGTACTTTGTTGAAACATCAGCAACATTTAACTTTAATGAAACCTGGGCTAACTGGAGAAGATCCGGATACCCAGTATTAACTCCGGTAACCTATCCAAACCAGTTTGCCGTATCAACAATTCCAAGAAGAATTCCTTATCCGCTGGGCTTACCATCAACAAACGCTGCTAATTATGCAGCCGCTGTTGCCAGGCTTACTGGTGGCGATACCTTCACAGCTAAAGTATGGTGGGATAAATAAACCCACTTTTCTCAAAACAAACAGGGAGACATTAATTGTCTCCTTGTTTGTTTAATACGCTTTATAAATGTTATTTTTAGAAATGCAGTCTGCCTAACTGATCTTATTTTAATAAATATGATGTCTGTCTTTAATTTATCCGCTCTTAAAAAAAGCGTCAGGCCTTTAATTACAATTAGCGCAGCACTATGCCTTATCGGTAGTAACTCGTTCGCCCAGCAAACGTTATTTAAGTTATTACCTTCCGAACAAACCAGTGTTACTTTCAGAAACGACCTGGTTGAGGACGAGCATTTAAATGTTTTATCCTACGAGTATTTATATAATGGCGGCGGTATAGCTGTTGGAGACATCAATAACGATGGTCTTGAAGATCTCTTTTTCACCAGTAACCTTGGCGCTAATAAGCTTTATCTTAACCTCGGCAATTTAAAATTTAAAGATATTACCAAAGATGCCGGCACCGGATTGGGCGGCCGGGCAGGAGACTGGAAAACCGGCGTTACCATGGCCGATGTGAACGGTGATGGTCTGCTGGATATTTATGTATGTTACTCGGGCCTTGGTGATAACAGCAAACGCCGAAATCAATTATTCATCAATAAAGGCAATAATAAATTTGTTGAACAGGCCAAAGAATATGGCTTGGACGATCCCGGATACAGTACCCAGGCGGTATTTTTTGATTATAATAACGATGGAAAGCTTGATATGTTCCTGCTTAACCACAATGTGAAAAAGATAAGTAACCTGGAGTTTGCTCAAAATAAAAAAGAAACCGACGAATTGGCCAGCAACAGACTTTTTGAAAATCAGGGAAGCCACTTTGTCGATGTTTCAAAAAAAGCCGGTATCATACAAAACCCACTTACTTTTGGCCTGGGTGTAGCTGTGTCCGATATCAATAAGGATGGGTTACAGGATATTTATGTAACCAACGACTACAATGAGCCCGATTATATGTACATCAATAACGGGGACGGTACTTTTACCGATAAAAGCAAACAAGCGTTAAGGCATCTTTCCCAGTTTTCCATGGGCGTGGATATTGCAGATATAAATAACGATGGTTTCCCCGACATCATGACTCTGGATATGTTACCCCCTGATAACCGGCGCCAAAAGCTTTTGCAGCTGCAGGAAAATTATGAATCGTTTGAATTGATGTTGCAACAGGATCTGTATAATCAATATATGCGCAACATGCTGCAGTTAAATAATGGCGACGGCACTTTCAGCGAGATCGGTCAGTTGGCCGGTATATCCAATACCGACTGGAGTTGGTGCCCACTCATAGCCGATTTTGACAACGATGGGTATAAAGATATTTTTATATCTAACGGCTATTTCAGGGATTATACCAACAAGGATTTTTTGCGGTATTGGGGCGATTATAAGCTTAAAAAGGCTATGGACCGGGAACCTTATTTATTAATGGACCTGGTTAAAGCTATGCCCTCCACTACCCTGTCAAACTATATTTTCCAAAACAATCATGACCTCACTTTTACCGAAAAAAAGCAGGACTGGGGTATTACCAAATCAGGCATATCAAGCGGTTCCGTTTATGCCGATCTGGATAATGACGGTGATCTTGACTTGATCACCAACAACATCAACAGCGAAGCTTCCATCTATCAGAACATGACCATGGAAACTTCCAAAAAGAATTATGTGGCTGTTAAGCTGAAACAAAACGGGCCTAATGTAAATGCTATAGGCGCCAAGGTTTATGTTTACAACAACAAACAAACCCAATACCAGGAGGTTAATCCCAACAGGGGTTACTTATCATGTGTGTCAACCGTATTAAACTTCGGTCTGGGCGACCAAACTAAGGTTGATTCTGTCCGGGTAATATGGCCCGATCAAACTACGCAGCTCTTAACGGATATAAAAGTCAACCAACGTTTAAATATCACCTATAAAGCTGGTTTAGCTGCTTATAAACCAGCAGATAAAAAAGGCAAAACCCTTTTAAGTCTTACCAAACCAATTATTGATTATAAACATACCGAAACCACCATAAACGATTTTAAACGTCAGCTATTGATGCTTTTTATGAGCTCTAAAACAGGCCCGGTTATAGCTAAGGCTGACGTAAATAAAGATGGGTTGGAAGATCTGTTTATCGGTGGCGATCAGAATACACCAGGTAAAATTTATATACAAAAACCCGGCGGGACTTTTATGGTTACCGAAGTATCAGATTTAAACCATGAAAACACCTCCGCTGCTGTATTTTTTGATGCCAATGGCGACGGTTTTCTTGATCTGTATGTAGCTAAAGGCGGTTACTCTTTATTAGAGCCTAATACTCCCGATTTGCAGGATAAACTGTATTTTAATGATGGCAAAGGTAATTTTGTACTTTCCACCACTTCCTTGCCTCAACTTAATGCCGGCAGCAAATCGTGCGTCCGGGCATGTGATTATAACAATGATGGTAAGGTGGATCTGTTTGTGGGCGCCAATATCATCCCCGGTCAATACCCGGTAACCCCCAAAAGCTATTTATTAACCAATGCCGGCGATGGCCACTTTACGATTACCGATGTACCATTTGCAGCCTGCGGCATGGTAAAAGACGCTCAATGGGTCGATTTAAATGGCGACGGCCGTAAAGACCTGATCATTTGCGGCGAGTTTATGCCCATCCTAATTTATACTAATACCGCCAATGGTTTCGTAGATGAAACCGCCAAATACTTTGATCAGCAGGAAAATGGCTTCTGGAACACCATAGCCATAGCAGATATCAACGGTGACGGTAAACCCGATATTATTGCCGGTAACCTGGGCACAAATACACAAATACATACCACAACCACCGAACCAGCCGAAATGTACTATGCCGACTTCGATGGTAACGGTTCTATCGACCCTTTCTTTAACTTTTATATTCAGGGGATAAGTTATCCATTTGTGAGCCGCGATGAGTTGAACGAGCAGATATATCCCATGCGCAAAAAGTTTAGCTCCTACAAAGCCTATTGTGATGCTACCATGAAGGATATTTTCAGCCAGGATGAACTTGCAAAGGCTGCAAAACTTACTGCTAACGATATGCAAACTAGCTGCTTTCTGAGCACGAATGGCAAATTTGTAAAAGTCCCTTTACCAATCGAGACACAGTTTTCGATGATAACTCAAATAATTACTGCGGACTTTAACCACGATGGTAAAGTTGATCTCCTGTTGCTGGGTAATCATTCTGACAACCGTTTAAAACTGGGCAATTTTGATGCTAACTATGGATGCCTACTAACCGGCGATGGTAAAGGTGATTTTAAGTACCAAAGCCAGTTATCCTCAGGATTATCAGTTACAGGAGATGTAAAATCGACGGTAGAAACAAAAATAAATGGCTCAAAATATATATTGATAGGTGTATCCGGCCAACCATTACAATTTTATAAAGAAAACTAATGATCAGGAATATATCCCTTGTTTTACTCATCCTGTGCAACACCCTACCAGGCTATGCGCAAAAAAACAAAAAGCCATTACCCGATTATTTGCAATTGGATAAAACCATCAAGGCCCTATCGGCAGTAATGATACATGATGTAGTAAATCCACCTGCGGCATCCCGTTATTATACTTATGCTATGCTGGGAGCCTACAATTTAACCGCATTAAACAACAAAGAGATTGTTCCGCTTGCTGATCTTGTAAAAAGCTATAAGGATGATAATCAGATCAGCATTGAAAAAGGCAAGTACAATTATCAGATAGCAGCTATATACTGTATACTCGAAACTGGTAAACAAATGCTCCCCTCGGGTTTTATGCTGCAGGATGATGAGGACAAATACATTGCCTCACTAAAAGTTAATAAGATAGATGATGATATCATCAAACAGTCGATAGCGGCAGCAACTGAAATGACTGCTAAAGTGCTCAAATACGCCAAAGGCGACAATTACAACAAATTAAGCGGTAAGCTAAGATATACCCCGATAAAAGGTGGCAAAAACTGGTATCCCACCCCTCCAACCTACATGGAAGCCGTTGAGCCCAACTGGAAGATCATCAGGCCTATGCTTATCGACTCCTCTAACGAGTTTGTACCGGTACGACCAACACCTTTCAGTACTGATAGTACAAGTGAATTTTACAAACAGGCTTATGATGTTTACAAGATTTCTAAAAACCCACCGATGGAGCAGGTTGCTATCGCCAATTTTTGGGATTGTAACCCATTTGCCGTAACTACATCCGGTCATATGATGATCGGATTTAAAAAAATTAGTCCTGGAGGGCACTGGATGAATATAGCAGGTATTGTGTGTAAAAAATCAAATTTAAGTTTTGACAGATCGGTTACGGTATATACACTTGAGGCCATAACGTTAATGGATGCTTTTATCAGTTGCTGGGATGAGAAATACAGAAGTAATGGGATCCGCCCGGAAACCTATATCAACAAGTATATTGATATTACCTGGACACCATATTTGCAAACCCCTCCATTTCCGGAGTATCCAAGTGGTCACGCAGTGCTTTCCAACGCATCGGCTGGGGTTTTAACGTATCTGTTGGGTGATAAATTTGCTTATACTGATGATTCCGAAATTCCGTATGGTGTTGGGCCACGCAGTTTTAAATCTTTTTATGAAGCAGCGGAAGAAGCCTCCATATCCCGTTTTTACGGAGGGATACATTTTAAAGACGCCATAGTTTTTGGTAACAAACAGGGTAGGTTGGTAGCGGCCAAAGTGATTGAAAAGTTAAAGACAGCTAAGATCAGCAGGCAAAACTAATCACATGAATATAAGAACATTTATTTTAAGCGGTTTTTTTGTTTTGACCGCTCTTATTTGCCTTAATTCATTTACCATCAAAACGGTGCCGCTAAAAAACGATGACGGCAAACTGCTTTTCACCCGGTATTGTACCACCTGCCACATGGAGCCCGATCCGGCCAGTTTAACAAAAGAGATCTGGCAAAACCATGTATTGCCTACTATGGCCAGCCGCATGGGTATCATCTACCCTAATTACGATCCCTTACGGGGATTAAGCGATGAAGAACGAGAGATTGTAAAAAAGAACCATATCATTCCCGATGAACCCACCCTGACCAATGAAGAGTATGGTAAGATTGTAAATTACATACTCAGCATCGCTCCTGATAGCGTATCATTGGATGAAAAAAGGTTAACACGCAACAGTCCTTTAAAACAATTCGAACGTCAGGATATACCAATATCCGAAAAGGTACCATCATTAATTACGGGATTGGAATATAATACTCAAACCAATACCTTATGGATAAGTGATTTTTATAAAAAGGTGTATAATTGGCAATATGGCAAAGGTGTAACCCGGACTACCAATAGCAACAGTCCGGTAGTTGATTTTAACTTTTATAAGGGAGATACTTATTTTACTGAGATAGGCAAATTATATCCAACGGAGCTCAGTACAGGATCTTATTCGCAATTGAAGGATAGTAGCTCAGCCTTAATAGCAGCTTTACATCGCCCGGTTCATGCCGAAATTGAAGATCTGGACAATGATGGCGTGCCGGAGATCGTAGTTTGCAATTTTGGTAATAAAACCGGCTCCCTTTCATTGTTCAAAAAAAACAGATCAGGAAAATATACAGAAGATATATTAATGCCCCTGGCCGGAGCTATTAAATGCTATATCAAGGACATGGATGGCGATGGCAAAAAGGATATTGTAGCTATGTTTTCACAGGGAGATGAAAGTGTGTGGATCTTTTATCAAAAAGACAAATTAAAATTTAAGGCTAAACGAATTTTACGATTTCCACCAAACTATGGCACAACAGATATGGTTTTGGTTGATTATAATCACGACGGTCTCACTGATATTGTAACCGTACATGGCGACAATGCCGATTACTCCAATATTCTTAAAGCTTACCACGGCATTCGGCTTAACATTAATCAGGGAAATGGTGTATTTCAGGAAAAATTCTTTTATCCGATATATGGCGTTACCAAAGTATTGGCTGAGGATTTTGACAAAGACGGCGATATTGATTTTGCTGCCACAGCATTCTTTCCCGAGTTTGGCAAACTGATTGATGAGTCATTTGTGTACCTGGAGAATATCGATCAGAATAAATTCAGCTTTAAATCATACACGCAAAAGCGCGAAGTACCTATAAAAACGTTAACACTCGAAACCGCGGATGTTGATGGAGACGGAGATCTCGACATCATCACAGGTAACTTTGCACAAAGCCCCGGCCCTGCCCCTGCGGATCTTGATCAGAAATGGAAATCGGCTAAGTATGGTTTGAGTATTTTTTATAATCAGTTGCACCAACCAAAGAAATAGTATAATTTAAGATATGTCATTGCGAGCGATAGCGTGGCAATCTCCTCGCGTTTATACATACGACGAGATTGCTTCGTCGTTCCTTCTCGCAATGACATTTTTTAAATTCTAAATGGACTGCTATTTCAGCACCGACACCGCTTTGTTTGCATCACCTACACCCCAAACCGTTCCTGGTTTGTTGCCCATGGTAATTACCAGTTCACCACCGTTCATGATATCCTTGTGCGCAAAATAGGTTTTGTTGTAAACCTTGCCATTTAACAGCATAGCATTGATATACTTGTTTTGCGGACCGTTGTTTTTCACCACGATATGGAACGTTTTGTTACCTTGTAATTTCAATGTGGCCTCATTGATAACCGGACTACCGAAAACATACAGTCCGTTTGCCGGATTGGCTGAATAAAAACCAAGGGCAGATAATACATACCATGCCGACATCTGGCCCACATCCTCGTTACCAATAATACCATCTGGTTTATCGGTATAAAAATCATCCAGAATGTACCTCACTTTTTCGGCAGTTTTCCAGGGCTGACCAGAGTAATCATAAAAATAACTCATCGGGTGGCTTGGTTCATTACCATGGGCATACTGACCGATCAGACCAGACACATCCGGCGATTTAAATTTACCCATATCGCCCTTTGCGATAAATAGCGAGTCGAGTTTGGTGTTGAACTTAGCCTCGCCACCTAACAAACTGATCAGGCCTTCTACATCCTGTGGTACCAGGAAAGTGTATTGCCAGCCGTTACCCTCTGTAAAATCACCATGCTCATGTATAGATATAAATGGGCTGTACGGTGTGCGCCATGAATTCTCTGATAAACGGCCTCGCATAAATCCAGCCTTAGGGTCATAATAATTTTTATAATACTGACCACGCTTGCTGAAGTAATCGTAATCGGCCTGTTTCCCCAACTTTTTGGCAACCTGCGCAATACACCAATCGTCAATAGCATATTCCATACCCATAGAAACCGACTCGGCAGTACTGTCCGCAGGGATATAACCCAGGCTCTTTACAAATTTAATACCACGGGCATCCTGCATAGCAGTGGTTTTCATGGCCTCATAAGCCAGGTTAGCATCAAAACCTTTATACCCTTTCAAAAGGGCATCTGCCACAACCGGTACTGCGCTATATCCCACCATACAATTGGTTTCATTGGCCATTAAGTGCCATACCGGTAAACTACCCTGCTGCTGATAAATTGCCAGCATAGAGTTGATCATATCATTAGTATGCTCAGGATGAATAATGGTAGACAGTGGGTTATTGGCCCTATAAGTATCCCATAAAGAGAATGTAGTTACATTATTGAATCCCTGGTTTTTATGCACTTTTTTATCCGTTCCCCAGTATTCGCCGTTCACATCATTAAATATGGAAGGGGCTATCATGGTATGATAAAAAGCAGTATAGAACTTTTTCAGCTGAGACAATGAATCGGCTTTAATGGTAATCTTTTGTAGTTGGTTATTCCAGGCTTTATCTGCATCGACCACTACCTTATTAAAATCCCAACCTGGTATCTCGGCTTTGATGTTCAGCATCGCATTTTCTGTGCTTACCGGCGATACACCTACTTTTGCATAAACAACCTCTCCTTTGGTCGTGGCAAAACTAATTACACCTTTAGCCTTCTCGCTTTTCAGCTCGGATCCTGAAGCAAGTGTTGTATTGTCATAAACCTCGAATTTGCTGATGGGTTTAGAGAATACCGCGGTAAAATAAATACGCTGATCAACAGCCCAGCCTTTTGAAAATCGATAGCCAACAATGGTGTTTTTATCAACTTGTTTAATATAGGTTTCCACTGATTTGTCCCAGCCAATACCCTCTTTCAGGTCGATCACTATGTGAGCATCTTTTGCAGCGGGAAAAGTATATTTATGCATGCCAACGCGTGTGCTTGCGGTAAGCTCCACGCCTATGCCATATCGTTTTAGCTTAACTTTATAATAACCAGGTTTTACCACCTCATCCTGATGACTAAACAACGAGGTGTAACCGCTCTGCAGATCTTTTACACTGCCTTTGGTTACTTTGACGGGGCCTGTAGTTGGCATAAAGGAAATATCGCCCAAATCGCCTATACCGGTACCGCTCAAGTGTGTGTGCTGAAAACCGATAATAGTTGAATCTGATATATGATAGCCTGAGCACCAGTCCCAGCCCTCGGATATATTGGTTGGCCCTAACTGTACAGCACCAAAAGGCACACTGGCTCCAACAAAAACGTGTCCGTGGAATCCCGTACCAATGTAAGGATCGACATATTGGGTTAAATTACCTGGTTTATTTACTACAGCGGTTTTGTGCGCCTGACTAAATGAATTTGAACTAAACAATGCCAGCAACCCGGCCAAACAGATCTGTTTTTTCATCGAATAATTTTATATAGAAATAGTATTGAGGTTTATAATTGATACAAACATAAACCCAATGCTTAATAGTTTATTAATAAACGCTTAATTCGGCAACTGTAATACCATTTCCTGCAATTACGTGCGCTGCTTCAAATTTAAAATATCGGGCTTTAACCGGTTGTTTTAAAATAACCGGCTGCTCAATCAGGCTTGCTTTAATGTTAGAAAATTCGCCCGAAGCTACTTTTTGCCATTCCTTGCCATCATTGCTGATATAGAATACATAGCTGTCTACTATTCCATCAAATTGTTTATCCTGGCGTGGCAAATAACCAAAAGCCTTTATTTCTTTAATGCTACCCAGATCAACACTTATCTGCTGAGGGAATGATGCGCTTTCCTGCTTTAAAGTACTGTAAAGAGAATGGCTGTTTTCGTCAATAGCATTTTCTGTCTGGTTGTCATTACTTGAGGCGCTTGCGTCTATGACTTTCCAGTCGGTTTTAGCATAGCCTAATGAAACAAAAGCAGATTCACTTTGCTGATCTTTTCCTTCAAAACCGCGTGCTTTTACCACTGCATCATCAGTTATACTAAAAGGTCCCTTATATAATGGAGACTTTAAAGTTGGCTCCTGCCCATTTAAAGTATAGTGAATAGAGTTTACGGGCGCTTCGGTTGTAATGCTTATTTCACCGCTTTTATTACGGCTGATCTTTGGAGCGCTTAAATGAACCGGTTCTTTATAAATACCAAAATCACTTAAAGCTATGGATGCTTGTGAACCCGTGATACGCAACCTTAACTTTGTTGCTGTTATATTTTGCGTTAATCGGATAAGCCGGTTCCCCCCTATGCTGGTTGCCGAAGCTATTTGCTTCCATTTGCCATTGGCAAAGGCGTCGACAGCAAGCGAATCAATGCGCTGTCCTAATTTGATGTTTTCACGCAGCCTGATCACGTTAAATATTTTAGGAGTATGCAGATCAATAGTTAGTTGAGGTGTTGTTACTTTGTCATCTGTCGCCCAATAGCTATAGCGATCATTATCCAACAAAAACTGCGGACCGTATTTAATCTTATTTCTACCACGTACATTACTGGCCGTAAGCGTTGCTCCTTTTGCCAGATTTGTTGCAAAGGTTTGCTTTAGTAACTGACCAAACTCTGTAAGCGATTTTACATCTATTTCATTAACAATCCCCCGCTGATCTGGCGATAAGCCCAAGTCAAGCGCTGCACCGCGGCCAACACTTTTGTAATACAGATCAAGTAAGGTATAGGGAGATTTCACTCCATCATCCTGTGTTTTGTGATAAAACCATCCTGGTCTTAATGATACATCACACTCAGCCGGCATCCAGTATTTACCATCGCGGGTGCCTTCTGTACCTTCATAGTCTTTAACATATCCGTTGCCTGGTTCTTTACCTTCATCCGGGGCATGTGGGGTATAAGTAGCCCAGCAGGTTTCACCGGCATGGCCTTCTTCATTACCTACCCAACGTATATCCGGGCCAACATCGCCAAATATCACAGCATTGGGCTGTAACTTGCGGGTAATACCCCAGGTATTTTTCCAGTCGTAGTAAGTGGAGCGGTCAATTTTACGAATTTCACGTTTGCCGCCATAGTAGCCGTCGCCGCCGTTAGCCCCGTCATGCCAGGAGATGAACAACGGGCCATAATGCGTGTACAGTTCCCGTAATTGGTTCTGGTATATTTTTAAATATTCTGGTGTACCGTAGTTGGGGTTGTTCCTGTCCCAGGGAGAGCAGTAAACGCCCAGTTTCATACCCAATTTATCACAGGCTTCCCGGTATTCCTGTAGTATATCGCCTTTGCCATTCTTGTATGGACTTTTGGATATGTTGTGTTCTGTTGTTTTGGTTGGCCAAAGGCAAAAACCATCATGGTGTTTTGCCACTACCACAACACCTTTAAATCCGCCGGCTTTGGCTGCGGCAACTATCTGCATGGCACTAAACTGTGATGGATTAAGCAATTTAGGATCCTCGTCACCATAGCCCCACTCTTTGTTAGTATAAGTATCCAGGCCATAGTGAATGATACAATACATCCCCATTTCCTGCCAGTTGAGTTGCCCCTGAGTTGGCAAAGGTCCAAAGGGTTTAGGAGGAGCCTGACTAAAGCTACGAACGCTAACGACAAATAGTAATACGAACAGAATAATCTTTTTCATTGCAGATATTTAATTTTTAAACCATTCGGCAGGAATATCCTGCCGGGCCGAACCATTTATACTATATTGGAGTTTAAGGGTAAAACCACCACCACCTTCAATAAAATCAAGCGCGAATGGGTGTAAACCCATTTTTAAGGCTGTCTGCCCGCTCCGTTCCTGTGCAGAATGGTTACCATCATTATCAACCACTGTTGCAGGGCCAATTTTTAATACGGCGCCATCATCGGCAGTTAAATAGAAGCTATAAATACCATCGGCAGGCACATCTATGTAGCCCTTATAGGCGATGCCAAATGATGGGGCTTTTACAGTTGAAGGTACCTCAATGGCCGTAGTTGTAAAAGTGCTATCAACGCTGGCTTTTTTCATCGGGGTGGTTTGTTTGAAGTAGGCTTTGTAATATTTGCAATCTAAGCCTGGTTTTGTGCTCCTTACTTTTACCGGTCCAAGCATATATTGTTTGGTGTAGTTTAAATTATAAACATCGCCACGTGTACCATTTGAAGTAAAGGCCGCAACCCGAACCAATTCGTTATTAGTTATACTTAATGCTGATGGCAATTCCCTTGATTTTGTATCGGGTAAAGAACCATCAGTTGTATAACGGATAATCAAAGAAGACAATGGCTTACTGATGCTTAAACTCCCCTCATCGGTAAACACGTAATTGTTTAATAGTCCGGGGAGGTCTGGTAAGCGATAGTTAATGTTCATGGCATCCATTCGGCTATACTGTTTTACCAAACGTTTTAGGTAAGAATCATATTTATCAGGCCGATTTGTCCACAGCATTTCTGCAAGAGCGGTAAGGCGGGGCATGTACATATAATCAGCCCTTTTTTCGGAAGGTATCATTTCTGTCCAGATATTGGCTTGTGCGCCGATGATAGATTTAGCTTCCTCAGCATTCAGAACTTTAGGAATAGGATTAAAATGATATACCTTATCGATGGAATATTGATCAGGCTGATTGTCAAAATATAAAGGCTCTCCAGGGGTCATGATCACCGTGTTGCCATTTTTAACCGCTTTCACTGGAGCATCGGGCACCCATGTGCGCCAATACATCACAATTGCCGTAGGACTGATACCACCCTCGATGATCTCGTCCCAACCGATCAACTTACGACCTTTAGAGTTAAAGAATTTCTCCATGCGATTGATAAAATAGCTTTGCAGAGCAGGCAGATCTTTAATCCCCTCACGTTCCATTAAGGCTTTACAATCTGCCGATTTACCCCAATCCGTGCGATCAACTTCGTCGCCACCAATATGGATGTATTGGGATGGAAAAATATCCATGATCTCGCTGAACACATTTTGAGCAAATTCATAGGTAGACTCCAATCCCGGGCAAATAGGTTTGGTAAACAGCTTACCCCACGAATTTTCACCGTTACAGGTTAAAAAAGGATAAGAGTTAATAGCAGCCATCATGTGACCGGGCATGTCAATTTCGGGTATGATGTCGATATGGCGGGCCGCGGCATAAGCTACCACTCCCTTCATTTCCTGCTGGGTATAAAAACCACCGTACATAGTTTTGCCATTGCGCTGAACGATATGTTCTTTATCGATCACAAAATCTGGATTGTCCTTAGCCTTTTTCATGCAAGCTGAGTCCTGGTTGTTAAAAGTGCGCCAGGCTCCCTCTTCGGTTAACTTCGGATATTTTTTAATCTCGATACGCCAACCCTGATCATCAGTCAAATGCAGGTGAAGCTTGTTCATTTTGTAAAGCGCCATCCTGTCGATAAACTTTTTCAGATAAGTAACCGAAAAAAAATGCCGGGAAACATCCAGATGCATGCCACGCCAGGCATAAGCCGGTTGATCCTGAATAGTTACAACTGGTAATAGTAAAGTCTTACTTGCTTTACCTTTTTCGATAGAAACAGGCAACAATTGACGGATAGTTTCAATCCCATGAAATATACCGGCCGGCTCCTTGGCCGCAATAACAACCTGCTGTTTGCTAATGGTCAATTTATAAGCTTCGGGCGTTGTTAATGAAACATCGTATACCAAATTAATGACATTGGCTTTATTGCCCTTCGCTAGTTTTTTGCCTAAACCTTTTAGCAATAACTGATTGAGTTGGTTGGCTTCGCCGGTAAATTCTTTAGCGGTTGTGATGCTTGTTTTATTGTTGATACTAAAAGTGCCCTTTCCAGCTACCAATTGCGTTGGATAGGGTATCAAGGGGAACCGGGATGCTGTTTCCTGTGCGCTCACAGTACTAATACAAGCAAGTATTAACGCCGCTGCCGACAAACATTTTGAGATAGTTTTCATTTTTTCTGTTTGTTATTTGTCGATAGATATAGTTCGTTCAGTTACGTTCCACCCACCCACTGTTACTGTAAGATTCTTTTTACCGGAGTTTTTATAATCAATGATCACTTTTTTCTCCTGACCTGGTAAAACGGTGATATAATTATCGCTGTAAAAAGCGGGCAATACCCTTTGTTTAGTATCAGCATCTGTTAATGATAGCCTGTTAAAAAATGCCAGGGGGCCATTACCTGTATTGGTTAAGGTTACTTCTACCCTATCCGTACTTAGATATTTAGCCGAAGTATTTAAGTTTCCTTTTGGCATGTTCTGTAACCCGGAGTAGTTTCCATTCCCGTCAGGTATCCAATAAATATTTTCGCTGAGGGTCTTTTTATCTTTGTCCAATAACTGCAGACAAAGGAAGGCGCCTTTATCTTTGGCTAACTTACTCATTTCCCCTTTTAACGATAAATAACGCTTAACCGTGGTTGGTGTAACATCAGAAAAAACCTGGGTAAGCATTTTTTCTTTTCCATCCATATCGTAAGCTTTGGCTACCAGCATCATATTTGTATGGCTTTTAAAAGTATTGTTTGCTACCATCACCATGCCATCTGTAGGATCATACATAATATGCAGAGGTTCGCTGCCACTGTGTAAGCCATACAGACAAGCATTAGGGTCCAGGTAATAATCATACATCTGGCCGCGCATGGCTGTCCACGGATTTTGTGTTTTCCAGATTATGGTACCGGTGTACCACTCCCACATGTGTGAGCTGAAACCTTCCATCAGGCCACGATACTGATCATAATTAACCAATTGCGCTTTTGTGGCAAAGTCTTCTACATCTTTTGCTTTGCCATATTTATCAATAAAACCATCATAGCCAATATATTTATGATAATCCCAAACAGAATCGGTTTTGGTTTTACCTGTTGCTTCATCATACTCGGGCAATACCATGTTTTTAGCCGGGATAAATCTTTTGAGTGATTCATAATCACTTACTCCTACTGAACCGACCTCTGAGTTAAATGGATAGGTTTTGTGCGCCCAAAAAGTTGAAAGAGGCTGAATTCCGTATGGCCCATCGCCATTGCCACCCAGTGCATTACGTGACATTTCCTCGGAATTGGAATAAGGAATAAACCAACGGGTATTATCTAATTTGGGCATAATGCTATCACGCAAAGCTATCAGCATATCCTCTGGTGGAGTTATCTCATTACCGCCGCACCAAAGGGCTAATGAAGGATAATTACGTACTAACTTAACCTGATCTTCAATTGATTTAAGATACAAGCCGTGATCATCAGGGTATTTTCTGCGAGTCCATTGATCATCCAGCTTCATTGGATCGGTCCAGCGGCCGTTACAATCCCCCGATCCCCACATATCCTGAAAAACCAGCATACCGTACCGGTCACAGGCTTCATAAAATTCAGGACGTTCAATCAAGGCGCCCCCCCAAACCCTAATGAGGTTAAGGTTCATATCGCGATGGAAACGCACTTCGGCATCATAACGAGCATCCGAAAAACGTAACATTTCATCAGATACTATCCAGTTACCACCTTTAATAAATATTTTCTGCCCATTGATATTGATTTGTCTGCTCTCCGTACGCGCGTTCCACTCTGTAGTGATCTGTCTTACCCCTACTTTTATATCATCCTGGTCAGATACTTTGCTGGCTTCGGTTACAAACTGCAGCTTCATTGGATAAAGATGCTGTGCGCCATATCCGTTAGGCCACCAGAGTTTTGGATTTTTTAAGGAGTAATCATTTAATTGTACCGTTTGTGTCGAATTGGCTTTGATTGTAACTTTTTTCGACACAATATTGCCATCCAAAGTATATTTTAGTTCGCCGCTAACAGACACATTACTTGCGTTTTGCAAATCTGCAGATACCTGAATAATAGCCGGTTGCTGCGGGCCCTCTGTTTGCCTTACACCCGGCACCAGGGTTACAATGTGTGGGTCTTTTATGCGTACTGCGCCTGTTTTTTCTATTATCACCTTATCCCAGATGCCGGTATTACGATCCTTAATAGGCTGTATCCAATCCCAACCTGCGGTATATTGTATTCCAACATTACGGGCGATAGTTCCGTCACCACCCTGGCCTCCATTGGGGTTACCCACTACATCGGGAGGGTAAACAATAACAGCGATCCTGTTATTACCATCTTTAGCCATCCAATTGGTAATGTTATACGACTGGCGTAAAAACATACCTGTATGCGGTTTGCCATTTAATTTATGACCATTTAAAAATACATCACAACTGTAATTAACACCTCTGAAATTTAGATAAGCCTGATTACTACCTGTGGGTTTCGTTTCTTTAAAGTCCTTCACAAACCAATAAGTATAGTAATCGCGACCGGTTTTGTAAATGTCAGGGATCTGTTCATTGTTCATACCATAAAATGGATCGGGCATTTTATGGGAAGCTATCAAACTGGTTAATACCGTGCCCGGGACAACAGCAGGCATCCATGTGCTTATATTAAAGGTAGTACGTGAAATATCTGCTCCTGCTTCCTTTACATTACTTATCGGGGCGCATTTCCAATCTTCATTTAGTTCATACTTACTTTGTGCATTTACTGTAATGTTTTGAAAAATAACATAGAATATGAACAATGTTATTCTTGGGAATTTAAAAGATACAGATTTAATAGCCGGACAATTTTTTTCCATTATTTAGGTGGGGTGATGGTTTCAAAATTAAGCACTGCGATTAACGCAGAATTATACTTGTTTGGTAATTTGATGTGGTTTTTTATCCTTTATTTAATATACCAATTTAAAACAGGCCGCCTCATTTAAACTGCTGTTTTGTTGTAAACTGGCAGGGATACTGATCACTACTTCGTCATTTTGTTGTTTCCATTTTAAGTTCTGTTTGCTTCCTAACAAGGTTACTTTCCTCGGCTTAGCGGCTTTGATCGAAACAGTTGCAGGCAGCGTTACTTTATCCTGATCAGATAACATAAAAGCGTATATTGCTTTATCATTTTTTGCCTTAGTATAGAAAATATTACCCGTTGAATATGGTGCAACTGATTTGGAGTTATAGATACCCTCGCCATTAATCTTGATCCAGGCGCTTATACCTTTTAAACGTTCATAAGCTACAGGATCCCAATCACCATCAGGGCCGGGGCCTATGTTCATCAGTAAGTTACCACCACGCGAAACTATCTTAACCAGCAGCTGTACAATTTGCTGTACTGATTTATAATGGTCGCCTGGTACATAACTCCAGGAATTACCCATAGTAATGCAGCTTTCCCAGGGATGATCAAGCGGGACTTCGGGTACCTCCTGCTCTGGGGTTGTATAGTTTTCATATTGACCGGATACTGTACGGTCAACAACGATCAGGCCTGGCTGTTTTTGTCTACCCATAGCAGCAATTTTTGGCATATCAATATCTTGGTCATATTGAATACCCCGCTGCCACTCAACAGAGGTATCAATACTGCTTTTAGGACGAACCCATCCTCCATCGAGCCACAGAATGTCTACTTTTCCATAGCCTGTCATCAATTCACTGATCTGGTTATAAGTAAAATCCTTAAATTTCTGCCAGCGCTCCGGATGCTTTTTAGGATCATAGTTCACATTGCGATCCTTTGGCGGAAAGTATGGCCACCAATAGTTCTCCGTATGCCAATCAGGCTTTGAAAAATAAGCACCTATCATAAAGTTTTCTTTACGAAAGGCATTGAATATCTCCTTAGTTACGTTGCTTCTTTGATTAGTTGAAAACGGTGTTTTTGTACTGGTAATCTTATAATCAGTTTCTTTGGTATCAAACATGCAAAAACCATCATGGTGCTTTGTTGTAAATATCACATACTTCATACCGGCGTCTTTTGCCGCCTGCACCCATTTCTCAGGATTAAACTTTACCGGATTAAATGTGGTTTGCAGGTTTTCATAGGCTGTTTTATAACCATTATATGTAGCTCCGTACGGGCCGCGACGCTGCGTCCAACCCTCATCTTCGGGGCAAATGCTCCAACTTTCAACCACGCCCCACTGACTGTAGGTTCCCCAATGCATAAAAAGCCCGAATTTGAGATCCTGCCATTCGGCTAATTTTTGTTCAACCAATGGATCTCCGGGAGCGACATACTGTTTGGAAACATTGTGTTTTTGCGCCATTAGGGATGCGCTAAAAAAGCTTAAAACAAGAAACGTAAAGATTTTTTTCATGTTAAATGGAGTTTAATATAACTGACAACAATAATAGGTGTATTGCTTACACTTTTTAAATTTTTTTAATAAATATTGAAACTTTGCCAATAAAATTTCCTTTTTAGCAATTAATGTTTTATTATTGTTAGACTGATATTAAGATTTAAATTTAAGTAATTAATTAAAATCCGGGGTTTTGAAAGACAAAAAGGTTGATACACTGAACTTGTGGAAACTCATTTGTAACAATGATGACGAAAAAGCCTTTGAGCTTTTATTTCATTTATTAAATAATTCACTTACTAAATTTTGTATCCTGTATGTTAATCAGCGGGAAATAGCAGAAGAGATCGTATCCGATGTGTTTGTTAAATGCTGGTTAAACCGAAAAACCTTAACCGAAATATTAAACCCTGAAACCTACCTGTTTGTCGCTGTAAAAAACCAATCCTTAAATCACATTAAAAAATATTCCAGTATCCACCTGGTACAGATCGAAGAAACCAATTCTGTTAATTTTGTAAACACATACAATCCCCAAAGAGAAATTGAGAATAAGGAATTGATCTTCAGAATGGATAAGGCCATTACCGCACTCCCTCAGCAATGCCGTATCGTGTTCCGGCTGATCAAAGAGGATGGAATGAAATATAAAGAAGTTGCCGAAATTTTAAATATATCCCCACGTACCGTACAAACACAGCTTTTTAGGGCTGTTAAAAAATTAAGTATCGTTCTGAGTAATTACAATAAGTTGAACAACCCAGAAGTGCGTACCAACAATATATTCAAGGCATTAAGTGTGACTATTGGTATTTTGCAACTATTTTTTATAAACTTGTAGGTATTTTATCAAAAATAGTTGTCCACCTATAAAAGCACGAAATATCAAAAATGGGCAATGATAGATTTATAGAGCTGGTTAGTAAAAAATTAACCAATGAAATCAGCTCTGAAGAAAGCGAAGAGCTTCAACATTGCTTAAACTCCGACGAAATAAATCGCCGTGATTTTGAGTTCCTTAATATTTATTGGAATAGTAACGATACCGAATTTGCAGATAATGCTCTGGCATTTCAAAAAATAATAACAAAGATCAAGAGTCAGGAAACAAATTCACCTGCTATTTTGGCCTCAAAAAACTTTTACCTGTATATTTGGCGTGCAGCCGCAGCTATTATTTTGCTGGCAGGTTGTTCCTGGCTTTTTTATTCCAGATTTGTTAGTAAAAGGATTAACCCACTTACCACTGCTCCAAATGCATGGCAAAACAAAAACACGGTAAAACGTGAAAAATCAACTATTGTACTTACAGATGGTACACGAATTACCTTAAACTCGCAAAGCACACTTAAATATCCAGCAATATTCACTGGTAAAACCCGTGAAGTTTACTTAAGCGGCGAGGCCTTTTTTGATGTGCATAAAGATCACGAACATCCATTCATTATTCATACGGAGAAAATGAATATTAAGGTATTGGGTACAGCTTTTAATGTAAAATCATATCCCAATGATCCTCAAAGTGAGACTACACTCATTAGGGGAACTATAGAAGTTACACTTGATGACAGGCCTTCTGATCGTATCATATTGAAACCAAGTGAAAAGCTGATTGTAAAAAATGGTTTATTCAAAACTGTGCATCGAAATACGGCTAAACTTAAATCTGCCGAAACAAATTCCGGTATGCAGTACGTACTTACTACCTTTACCCGATTGCCACAGGACGACAGCACGATCATTGAAACTTCATGGACACAAAATAAATTCGTTTTCAGGGATGAAAATTTCACTAATCTGGCATATCGCATGGAAAGATGGTATGGAGTAGACATTAAATTTAAAAATGATGCTTTAAAGCAATACCGGTTTAGTGGAGTATTTGAAAAGGAAACTGTAAACCAGGCCCTCAACGCGCTACGCATGACCGAAAATTTTAATTATAAGATTAAAAACTCAACCATTTATATTTATTAGATTGCCTATGATATTAAAGTTTACTTAATATTTAAGAGCTTGCCAATGATGTAACAAATTTCTGAAAAGCGGACAATTGTTACATTTTTTTTATATAATTACCCTCACCTGTAAGGGGTCTGGCAGACCTATCTATTCCTTATTAAAATTTATGTAAATTTAAAACACAACGACGGTGTAAAGGCAAATATTGACTATAATGTCCTTATTGATAAATGAAATTAACTTGTACTTTAATAATATTCTTTAATTTTCTATTTCTAAGCTCTTATGCCCAAACACGTGTAACCATTAATCTGCAATCAGCCGATTTCAGGAAGGTATTATCAATCATTGAACATCAGAGCAGTTATCACTTTGTTTATAGCGAACGCAAAGTGCCTGTAATGAAAAAGGTAACTATTGATGTAAATGATGAAGAAGTTATAAAAGTATTAGACAAGATATTACTAAACTCCGGCTTTGCATATACCGAGCTTGCCAATCACCTCGTTGTTATAGCTCCCACCACGGAGATCATCAATGTAATAAAGATCAGTGGCCTGGTTACTAATGAAAAAGGGGAACCCCTGGCAGGCGCCACCGTAATGGTAAAAGGCTCAACTGCAGGCACACCCACTGGTGCCGACGGTTCTTTTTCATTAGAAGCGCCAGAGAACTCCATACTGAGAGTGAGTTATATAGGCTATCAAACCAAGGAGACAAAAGTAGCAGGAACTACCCCCTGTATTGTACAATTATCTGTTAGCAATATACTTAACGAGGTAGTTGTTACAGCGCTTGGCATAAAAAAAGATGAAAGAAAACTGGGATATTCTGTAAACACCATTAGTGGAGACCTGCTTGATAAAGCTAAAGAAACCAACATAGCCTACTCTCTTGAAGGACGGATTGCCGGTTTAAGTATCAGTGGTATCAACGGCGGGCCGGGCTCATCAGCACGTATATTATTAAGGGGGGTAACCAGTTTTGGCGCCGCATCCCCCCTTTTCATCATCAATGGCATCCCAATTGATAATACACAAAGAGGTAGTGCGAATGAATGGGGTGGTGCTGATTTTGGCGACGGTATAAGTAATATTAACCCTGACGATGTGGAAAGTTTAACCGTGTTAAAAGGGCAATCAGCATCAGCGCTATATGGAGCGAGGGCAGCTAACGGCGTTATTTTGATAGTTACCAAAGGCAATAAAAAAAACGCAGGCTTCGGCGTTGAAGTTAATAGTAATTATCAAATTGAAAAGGCTGTTAATACGCTTAATTTCCAAACCGTTTACGGCCAGGGTGAGCAAGGCCAAAGACCGCAAAATATTAACAGTGCCATATCAACAGGCAACCTGGGCTGGGGCGAAAAGCTGGACGGTAAACCTACCATTCAGTTCGATGGCAAATATTACCCCTACTCGGCTGTAAATGATAATATAAATAAATTTTATCGTACCGGTTACTCCAATACCAATACGGTAGCATTTAGCAGCGGCGGAGAAACCGGTGGCTTCAGGCTTTCCCTTTCAAATCTTAGCAACAATGCTATTGTTCACAGCAGTGATTTATCACGTAAAACAGTAAATCTTACTGCTAACCAAAATATATCGCAAAAGCTAAGTTTAAATTTAGTAGCCAATTATATTTTGGAGTCATCTGACCTTAAACCAAATTTAAGCGACGGGCCAATGAATCCAAATAATATAGAATATCTGGCAGCTAATGAAAATCAGGCTGCGCTATCTCCGGGCACAAATGCAGATGGTTCTGAATTACGTTGGGGTAACGATCAATACATCACAAATCCATATTTCGTTATCAATAGATTCGTTAACAATGTGAGCCGTCAGCGACTTATTGCCGCTATTGTGGTAAAATACAATTTTAATAATTGGTTATATGCCCAGGCAAGATTGGGAGATGATGTTTTATATGATAAAAGATTAACGGTTACTCCTACCGGTACTGCCTATATATCCGGCGGATCTGGGGCGCTTGATGAACAATCCCAAACACAACGATCTGAGTTAAACACAGATATACTTATTGGTGCAAAACACGATATTATTAAAAATCTGCTTAATTTTGATATATCCGGAGGTGCCAGTATACGTAAAAACAGTTATGAGTATACTAAACTTTTTGGAGGCCCGTTCATCATACCATATTTTTATAGTTATGAAAATTTAAGCGTTAAAAACAGCAGCTATAGTTACAAAAGCAGCGAAACCCATTCTGCATACTATACAGCAGACTTTTCAATCAAAAAATACCTTACCATTAATAATACAGGCAGGTATGACGTTTACTCTACCCTGCCTGCAGGTTATCGCGGTATATTTACGCCATCTGTATCAGCCAGTCTGATGTTTTCCGAATTAACACATATACCAACACTTGATTTTGGTAAACTTCGTGTTTCTTACGCTCAAACCAGCGGAGAGCCTTCCGACACTTACATTACATCCCAATATTATACCATCAATAATTCTGTTAATGGTGTACCTGCAGCTGGTTTTTCTAATACGCTTCCTAATTTGTTTTTAAAACCTTATACCTTAACCGAAACTGAAGTTGGTATCGATCTTAAATTTTTGAATGGCCGCTTAGGTTTTGATGCTGCTTTTTTTCATCGAAAAACAAGAAATGAAATAATTAAGGGTGATCTGGATATATCGTCGGGCTTTACCACAAGGTTTATTGGTACAGGATCTACCCAAAATAACGGTATTGAGATTGAATTAAATGGAACTCCTTTTAAAACAATTAATTTTGTTTGGAACCCTTCCTTTAATTTTACTTATGTACAAAATAAGATCCTTCAAACCGATGGTACTCCCCAATCAGCAAATATCAGTTTTGGAACTTACCGGCCATTGAATGCCACAACAGCCTTAGTTAAAGGTTTACCCGGGCCGCAAATTATGGCCAATGACTATTTACGTAACGGAAACGGACAGATTATATTTGATGCTAATGGATTGCCTCTGGCTGGCTCCCGGGTACCTTTGGGGAGCGCTGTACCTAAAATTTATGGTGGCCTTAACAATAATTTTACTTATAAAAACCTGAACCTTTCCTTTCTGATTGATTACCGTTACGGGAACAAAATCCTATCAGCCACTAACTACAATAGTATTTACCGGGGGCTGAACAAATTAACGCTTGTTGGTCGTGAAGGAGGTGTTGTTGGCGATGGCGTAACGTTAACCGGGGCTAAAAACACAATAGCGGTGCCTGCCGAAAATTACTACCAGGCACTGGCGCAGAACATATCAGCATTAAATGTGCTGGATGGTAGTTTTATTAAACTGCGACAAGTTACTCTTGGATATACTTTTTCAAAAGGAGTATTAAGAAGTTCGCCGTTTGATGGCATAACCGTATCTTTAGTGGGTCGTAATCTCTGGACTATTATGAAACATTCAGACAATATCGACCCGGAATCGGGCTTTTCGCCGGATATCAAATATGCGGGTATTGAAGGCGCGAGCTTACCCCCCACTCACACATATGGAATCAACATTAATATTAAACTCAAAAAGTAATTACAAAAAAATGGCTACAACCATAAAAAAAATTATCAGACCGTCTGTCGCTATGATGGCTATGCTGCTTATTACCATTACAACTCAGGCACAGCAAAAACTACTTTATAAGGACAATTCGCAATCGATTGAAATAAGAGTAAAAGATCTTTTATCCAAACTTACATTAGAAGAGAAAATCTCACTTCTGGGCTATCGCAGCCAGGCAGTACCCCGTTTGGGTATACCAGCCTATAACTGGTGGAATGAAGCCTTGCACGGTGTAGCCCGCGCTGGTGAAGCTACCATATTTCCGCAGGCCATAGGTATGTCCGCAACATTTAATGATGATCTTTTAAAGCAGGTATCAACAGTTATATCAACAGAGGCAAGGGCTAAATATAACCTGGCTATAGCTCAAGACAGGCACTTACAATACATGGGACTAACATTCTGGACGCCCAATATCAACATCTTCCGTGATCCACGCTGGGGCCGGGGGCAGGAAACTTATGGAGAGGATCCATTTTTAACCGGTCGTATGGGTTCGGCGTTTGTTAAGGGATTGCAGGGAGATGATCCACGCTACCTAAAGACCTCCGCTACCGCCAAGCACTTCGCCGTTCATAGCGGCCCTGAGGCCGACCGTGATCGTTTTGACGCAAAAGTGGATGAAAAGGACCTGCGCGAAACTTATTTATATGCTTTTCACGAGCTGGTAGGTGCTGGAGTAGAATCGGTAATGAGTGCTTATAACCGGGTAAACGGTGTACCCAATTCTATCAATAAAGTATTGCTTACTGACATTTTACGTAAAGAATGGGGCTTTAAAGGGCATGTAGTTACCGATTGCGGCGCGCTCGATGATGTTTACCTTACCCATAAAACTTTGCCAACAGCAGTTGAAGTTGCAGCCGCAGCATTAAAAGCTGGTGTCAATTTGGATTGTTCTTCTATATTGCAGAACGATGGGTTGAAAGCTATCCAACAAAAACTGTTAACCGAGAAAGATGTGGATGTTGCATTGGGCCCTATTTTACGCACTGAATTTAAATTGGGTTTTTATGACGATCCTTCGCTCAATCCTTATCATGGTTATGGTGTAGATAGTATTCATAATACGCAGCATATAGCTCTTGCCCGTAAAGTAGCGCAGCAAAGTATGGTATTACTAAAAAACGATAAGAATATTTTACCATTGAGCAAAGCCAATGTATCCAGTATTATGGTGGTAGGTCCTAACGCTGCATCTCTTGATGCTATGGTAGCCAATTATCACGGAACGAGCAGCAAAGTGATCAACTTTGTAGAAGGTATTACCGCTGCAGTTAGTAAATCGACACGGGTTGAGTATGATCTGGGGTGTGATTATAAAGATACTACTCATTTCGGTGGTACCTGGGCTGCGGGCAATGCCGATGTTACCATTGCGGTTATTGGCCTTTCGCCGGTATTAGAAGGCGAGGCCGGCGACGCGTTTTTATCAAACAGCGGCGGCGACAAAAAAGACCTGAGCTTGCCTGCCAGCGAGATCGCATTTATAAAAGCGTTAAGAAAAGGTGTTAAAACCAAGCCAATTATTGCTGTGATCACCGCAGGTAGCGACATTGATGTTTCGGCTATTGAGCCTTATGTCGATGCGGTTATATTTGCCTGGTACCCTGGAGAACAAGGAGGTAATGCGCTTGCCGATATTATATTTGGCGATGTGTCCCCTTCTGGTCACTTACCACTTACTTTTTATAAAGACATGAGTAATCTGCCTGCTTATCAGGATTACAATATGAAGGGTCGTACCTATAGGTATTATGACGGCCCGGTTCAGTATCCGTTCGGATTTGGCTTAAGCTATACATCATTTGCTTATACCTTGGATAGCAAACTAAAAAACTCCTACAAAAAAGCAGATACGCTATCCATAACAGTTAATGTAAAAAATATCGGTAAAATGAATGGTGATGAGGTTGTTCAGGCCTATGTTGAATACCCTAAATTAAACAGGATGCCAATTAAAGAGTTAAAAAGCTTTAAACGGATCAGTCTGGCAAAAGATAGTGAAGGATCGGTTACACTAAAAATACCTGTTCAGGATCTGCAAAAATGGGATATGGCCTCTCATCAATGGAAAATATATCCCGGCAAATACAAATTAGTGCTGGGCAGTAACTCTGCTGATGAAAAGGCAAGTCTTGATTTTACTGTAGCTAAGTAATATATATGATGAGGTTTAATATCCTGAACAGTTCAGGATATTAAACCTCATTTACAATGTAAGTCAACGGATCTAATCCCTCAGCATGCTGAGCATTTTGTTATAAAAAATGGGTTTACATGGTTAACAATAGTATAAGATACCTCATATCTTAAAAGGAAATTTTCCAAAACAATTCCAAATACCTTTTGTCTATAACATATCATGATTACCAGCGGCGTTACAATCGGAATAAACAAGCAAGATGGCACTCCTGTTAACATTGCCATTGACCCGGTAAATGCACAGAAGGCTCAATCAGAAACCACAAGTTCTGGTACTTATAAATTATATCGGGATACTGATAGTGCCAAGACTTTTGATAAGGGCTATCTCGGCGCCATAACCCTGGATGGGGCGGATAACAGCTACCAGTACTCCGGTGGTACCGAGCTTACTGACTTTGAATTGAAACAGTTAGCAGATTTCATCCGCAATTACCACGCTACCGGGAAAGAATTTGATGATCATACTCGGGATATCACCACCAAGTGATATGCGACCAGTTTACAAAAGAACTTTATTAAACTCCCGGATATATTTATCAATATAATCTTGTTTTGATCTTGACTTGTATTGCATAATGTACCTGGGGTGTTCCAACGCGATGATCTGTTTAAAAAACTGTTTCTCATCATTTAGCTTTCTTAAAAAAGCCTCATTCTTCCCGGCTCCAAAGCAAAAACAAACATCTGTTTCAAAACCAATATCTATTTGTTTCTGTATATTTTCGATAATAAAGGGATACGCCACCTTTTGTAGTACTGGCGTGTCATAATAGTTGTAATTCGTTTCCTTCCTATTGCTGCCTGTAATGGTAAAACCCAGCGGACAAACAGAATGAATATAGAATTGCTGATAAAACTCCGGTATGCCGCCAAAAGCATTGATCATGTCATAAACATACTCTGATGATGGTTCATGTGTCATTGGCCCGGGAAAAGGGATCTGACATTGAGCAATCATTCTTTTGGGATCAGTGAATGATACGCCGGTCATACCCGAACCAAATCTGCCCGGATTAATGCCCAATATTAAATGCCGGGGATGGGCATCACTATAATACTTACGGTAAAACCGGGTGGAAACCTCCATGGCAGGTCCGCTTTCTTTAAAGGGGTTCATAATGCTGATACCTGGAGGCAATGCTCCTGTAAACTCAAGCTGCTGGTTAAAAGCAATTATCCTATCGGCAAAGGTGTTCATATCGGGCACTAACTTATTCAAAAAGAATGGGTACAAAAAATAAAATCCCGGCACCAATTGGTAACCGGGATCTATCAGCATTAGTTAATCAATAGTTATTTCATGTATTCTTTATCAAGAAACAGGTAACGAGCCCGGTTCACTTCCGTTTTAAGTTGACTTGTAACGTCAATATTCATAAATTTCACATGATCATTATCCTTAATCGCTTCCCATTTAGGCTGACCGTTCCCATTCGGGTTACCCGTTTTTATAAAATTCGCAAAATAGTTTTCCATAGTGGCGGATACTTTGTAATCCTCTGGTGTCCAGGCGTAAACCTTATTACTGGCCAGGTTGCCCATCGCGTATTCAATTTCAGAAGCATGCGGGGCGCCTACAGCTACAGGCTTAGGAGCCGCTGCTTTGGAGGCATCGCCCTTTACTACACCATCGGCAAGGCCGGGTGTGGCATTGCCCATTTGCGCGGTCATGGCCGGCCGTATGCGGGAAAATTCATAACGATAAACTGGTTTACCGCCTGTTTTCACCTGCAGATCGGCCCATTTCCAGGTACTATAAACTATAAAACGATCACTGGACAAAGCGGTTGCTGATTTGATCACCTCATCATTTGATGATGCGGGATATAACTTCAAGGCCTCTTCTGCACGGTCGCCGTAAAGTTGTTTTAATACTTTGCTATAGTTTTCAAGAGTAGGTGCATCACCCCTGAGCAGAAATTGATAAGGTACTTCCGCAGAGTTCCATCCCACCAACAGAGGTACATGTGCCTGTTCGCCCGCTTCAAAAATTTCGGATAATGATTTTGGCAACAAGTAGCCGTCAATAGTAGCTGATGTTGCCGATGCTCCGGCTGAAAAAACAGAATCAAGTAATTGTTTTGCAGGCAAGGCTCTCAGTTCAGCTAAAGAATTAGCTTTCAGTCGTACTGCTAAATCTGCTCCTTTTTTCTCACCCTCGGCCAGTGGAATCGGATAAAGTGTTGGTTTAATACCCGCCCCGCTTTCGCCAATAGCTCCTGCTATCAAATCTTTTGATAAGGGTGAAGCCATTTGAACCGACACAGAAATTGAACCTGCTGATTCGCCGGCAATGGTAACCCGTTTAGGATCGCCGCCAAATGCTGCGATATTTTTTTGAACCCACAGCAAAGCAGCATGTTGATCAAGATACCCATAATTTCCTGATGAATGATTGGGTGATTCTTTGGTTAGCTCTGAGTGTGCAAAAAAACCGAATATGCCCAACCTGTAATTTACGGTGAGTGCTACAATACCTTTCTTAGCCATACTTTCCCCATCATAGCGTGGTTCAGATCCATCACCAGCCGCTAATCCTCCACCATAAAAATAGACCAATACAGGCAGCTTTTCCTTACCGGTTTTAGCGGGTGTCCAAACATTCAAGTACAAACAATCTTCGCTCATACCGGTCGAACGGAAATTCATATCACCAAATATGGGCTTTTGCATGGGGTTATGACCAAAGTGGTCGGCCTTTAATACCCCCTGCCAGTTTTGAACTGGTTGTGGTTCTTTCCATCGCAGGTCACCCACAGGTGGCTGTGCATAAGGAATACCCTTAAATATTAAAATCGGGGATCCGGCCTCCTTTGTACCCTCTACTATCCCATTCTGTGTGGTTACCTGGTTGCTTGTTTGGGCAAACACTTTTATGGTAACAATTTGTGTAAGCAGCCATACTGCTAATAATGTTTTCTTCATATCGGTTATAATTGCTAATTGGCTTAAAATGAATAGCTTTATATTATTGTATCATTTTGTTACAATAATAAATTAAATTTAATTAACCATCAATTTTTTTGTTAATTGCCACTTAATTTTTACCATAATAAATGGATAACGAGTTTATAAAACAGGAAACGAATGTAACAGGCGAAGGCTTTTTACCAGGCCTTGCTATTGATACAGTTATTTTTGGCTTCCATGATGACAAACTTAAGGTCCTGATCCTTAGCTATAAAAATACAGGGCTATATGCACTTCCTGGCGGTTTTATACATATTGACGAAGATGTTAATGCAGCAGCCCGGCGTGTTTTGTTTAGTCGTACAGGGCTTACTAATATCTTTCTTGAACAGTTTTATGTATTTGGCGATAAAAGCAGGTATGATGCTACATCGCTTAAAACAATTATGGAAGCAAGGGACTTTATACCTCCGGATGATCACTGGCTATTAAAGCGTTTTGTGTCCATTGGTTATTACGCCCTTGTTGATTTTACAAAGGTTATCCCTACTCCGGATAGTATATCCGATAGTTGTGATTGGTTTGGTTTAGACGATCTTCCCTCACTGATGCAGGATCATCGGCAAATCATCGACAAAGCTTTACAAACGCTGCAAGCTAACCTTGATCATAAACTCATTGGCTTCAATCTCTTGTCAGAAAACTTCACCATGGGCGATTTGCAGCGTCTTTATGAAACTATTTTAAATAAAAAACTGATCCGTGCTGCCTTTCAACGTAAAATGCTTGGCCTGGGAATATTGGAACGGATAGCCAAAAAATGGACAGGCGGCGCGCATAAAGCCCCTTATCTGTACCGCTTTATCGCCAGGAATTAACATTATGTCATAATCTACCCCTTAATTGTCGTATTCCCCCCTCTCGCATCCTGTTTGATGAAGGTAAATTTGATCTGTAAATAATTCTGAAAAAATATCAGGTCAACAAACACTTAAATCAAACAGAAGATGATAACAATTAACCCCTATTTAAATTTTGCCGGTAATACCGAAGAGGCGTTCAACTTTTACCGGTCGGTTTTTGGCGGAGAATTTTTGGCTTTAATGCGCTACAAAGACACTTTTGAAGCCGAACGTACACCTGATGCTGACAAGGACAAAATAATGCATATAGCACTACCTATGGGCAAAGGAAATATGTTAATGGGTACTGATGTTTTAGGTCAAATGGCTGAGGACTTAGTTCAAAGTAATAGCTTTTATATTTGCATGAATGGCGAAACTCCCGAGGAAACTGGAAAATTATTTAATGCACTGGCAGTTGGGGGCAAAGTTGTTTATCCTTTTGATAAAGCGCCATGGGGTGGCTACTTTGGCCAATTGGTAGATCAGTTTGGCATTCAGTGGATGGCCGACTCTATGAATACCATCAACCCTTATCTGAATTTTGCGGGCAATACCGAAGAGGCATTTAATTTCTATAGATCAGTGTTTGGCGGCGACTTTTTCATGCTGATCCGTTTCAAGGATAGCCCGGAAGCCGATCGTACCCCTAAAGAAGATTTAGATAAACTAATGCACATATCCTTGCCCATTGGCGAAGTTGGAAAAGGGAATGTACTCATGGCCACAGACGCCACAGGCAAAATGGGAGAAGGTTTTGAGCGCGGTAATAACTGTCACCTTACCATTAACGGAGGTGGTATCGAAGAAACGAGGGCACTATTTTATGCACTTGCTGCTAATGGCGGCAAAGTAGTTCATCCCTTTGATAAAGCTCCATGGGGCGGTAGTTACTTTGGTATGGTAACCGACCAGTTCGGTGTTCAATGGATGGCTGACTCTGCCGATGATCAACAATAATAATATATCATAAACATTCTTAAATCAATCAGATATCATGAAAATAGCTGTAATTATTGTACGGACATTAGTGGGGCTAATGTTCTTATTCTCGTCAGTGGTGGTGCTTTTTAACCTTGTACCGCCCCAGGAGTTAAAAGGAGGAATTAAAACATTTATGGATGGTGTCACCGCTTCCCATTATTTGTTACCACTTATAAAAATAACTGAACTGCTATGTGCTATTGCCTTTATTACCGGCAGATTTGTTGCACTTGCTACGGTTATTATATTCCCCATAATGATAAACATTGTATTTTTTCACGCTTTTTTAGGGCCATCTGAACTGCCAACCGTTATCGTATTACTTTTAGGAGTTTTGTTCCTGGCCTATGCAAACCGTAAAAGCTATACACCGTTGTTCAATGCAAAATAAGTATTCCATACAGATATTCCCGGAGCCTTGTATTATTAAAGCAGGGCTCCTTTTAAACAGGCAATAACCTATTAAAAAATGCAGTATGAATGTTGAAGTTTTTAAAACCGATGTAAATACCCGCAGATATGCCAATAAGCTGCTAAATCAGATACACAAAACATTCAAACAATACAACGCCAACTTTGACCTGGATGATTGCGATAAAATATTGCGTATCCAGTGTAATGAAGATATCATAAAATCGGGCACGCTGATCAGTTTTTTACAGGTCAATGGATGTTTCGCAGAAGTACTACCTGGTTAATATCAGGAATTGAAAACAAAAATCAATTAGTTTAATTATTAATTAATAAAAGCAAATGATCATGTTAAAGTACAACACCACATTTAGTAGTTTTTCCGTAAGCGATTTACCCAGGGCAAAAGAGTTTTATGGCAAAACATTAGGTCTGAATATTTATGATGATAAAGAAATGCCCAACCTGTTGAATCTTCAATTAAACGAAGAGAACATCATCATGATCTATCCTAAGCCAAATCATCAGCCTGCTACCTTCACTATACTTAATTTCACCGTTAATAACGTTGAAGAAACGGTTGCTGAGCTAACAAAATTGGGTGTGCAATTTATCATTTACGATGATGAGAATTTTAAAACCGATGAAAAAGGAATACTTCGGGGTGATGATCGCGGCCCAACTATAGCCTGGTTTAATGATCCTTTCGGTAATATTTTATCCATCATCGAAAAGCCTTAAGGCAGCGTCGCTTTATTTCCTTTTAATACAAAAGCGTAATTATTGCTTACATGCCACATCAACTCATAGTAAAATTATTCCCTAACAGGGAATAATTTCCTCAATTATCCACTTTCGGGTAAAACAAACAGCCGTATTAAGAAAATAGATTCATGCGCATATAGTCTCCGAAGGGTGTAATATGAGTGTGTTATTAAATAAAACGCCCCCTGCAATTGTGGCGGGCCTTTTTCGTGTACTTTCGGTATAGTAATTGAATAGGTATTCCAAATTGAAAATTAGTGTTTGAATTTGCACCAAATCAATAAAAACAAACCTTGGATACCATTTTAATGTAGACTCACCTGTTTCTATTGATCTTAATAAATAATCTTTTTCCAAAGAAGTTTGTAAAAATTTATTGCACTGATCATTTTTCAATTAAGACATAATACAACTTAATTAACCAGGTTTTATAAATCTTCAGGAATGAAAAAAACCCTACTTATTGTTGATGACGATTTAAGTATCTTAAAGTTACTCAACTTTATCCTTTCGAAGGATTACGATATAGTTGTTAAAAATAACGGGATTGATGCCTTTGGCTGGCTTGAGGATGGCAACATGCCTGAGTTAATTATTTCCGATCTTCAAATGCCCTATTTTGATGGCCAGTCATTTGTAAAAAATGTTAAGATCAGCGGTTTTTATCGTGATTTGCCTGTAATATTGCTTTCAGCAGCTCACGATCTTGATGAACAGGTAAGCAAAATGCCTTTTAAGGTTGATGCTTGTATTCACAAGCCATTTAAGCCCACCGAATTAAAAACTGCCATTAACCAACTTTTACAAGTTTATGAATCAACAAACATCTGATTGGAACGAAAATTCTGGTTCCCATGTCAAGATTGCTTACGCGGGCCTGGCATTAAAAGAGTTGGTTTATGCGGGTCTTAATGATAATTTCAAAATAGTTTATAATGACTCTATTGCCCAATTGGAAGAATATCTGGGCAATCAATCCATTTTAACTGTTCCGGATATTATTTTAATGGAAGTTGATGCTAACGGAGAATGCTTTAAGATGATTGATGAGATCAAAAAAAGCTTTTTATTACATGGATCGATCATCGTTCTTTTATCATCAGTTGATGATAAAAGCCTTAAACAAAAAGCTATGCAGTTAAAGGTACATGATTTTTACAGTGTACCCTTCCTTATTGATAACCTGCGCGAGCGCCTTAACTTCCTGGTTACTTTTAAATTGATCAAACCAAGATTGCTTGAGCTTTCTAAAGAGGTTGATACTACTTATAAAATGCCATTGGGTAAACGCTTAATTGATTTGGCTATATCCTGCAGCATGTTATTTGTGCTATCTCCGGTATTCCTGCTCATCGCTATATTGATTAAATTAGACTCAAAGGGTCCGGTATTTTATAAAAGCAAACGTGTTGGTACTGGTTATAAGGTATTCGATTTTTATAAATTCAGATCAATGCGCACCGATGCCGACCAATTACTGGCCAAATTATCAACAGAAAGCAACCAATATGCATCTGAAACAGGAACCGATAAAGTCGCGTTTGTAAAAATCAAAAACGATCCGCGCATTACTAAACTGGGGCAATTTTTACGCAATTCAAGTCTTGATGAATTACCGCAGTTGTTTAACATCCTTGTTGGCGACATGTCTGTAGTCGGCAACCGCCCATTACCGGTTTACGAGGCAGAGATGTTAACTTCAAACGAATGGTCAATGCGTTTCTTAGGCCCAGCCGGTTTAACTGGCCTTTGGCAGATCAGCAAAAGAGGAAAAGAAGACATGTCTGAGCGTGAACGAAAAAAATTAGATAATTTTTATGCCCAAAAATATTCTATTTGGTTAGATTTAAGAATTATTATAGGAACTATACCTGCACTGTTTCAAAAAGAAAAAGTATAAAGCTAATGAGTAAGAATATTATAAAGTTTTCTCTTCTATTAATTTTTATCGTTTTTACAAATAACACCTATGCGCAAGAGTCTTTTATTAAAGATATCTCCTATCCGTATCTCGAAAAACTGATAGCTACAGCAAAGAAAAATTATCCGGAAGTTAAATTAAGGCAAAGCCAGGTCAACGCGGCCAAAAGTAATTACAATGCAACCAAATTTGCCTGGCTCGATGGTTTAACTGCTTCTTATATCTACAGTCCTCAAAATTCTATTAACCTTTCTACTCCAACTATTTTTAAGGGCTATCAATTAGCTGTATCCCTGAACATTGGTCAACTGCTAAAAAATCCGGCTACAACCAATGCAGCAAGAGAAACGTATAAAGTAGCAGAATATCAGCAAAGTGAATATTTACTAAGCCTTGAGGCCCAGGTAAAACGCTTTTATTTCGCCTATCTGGAAGCCCAGGCCGAACTCAGATTGCGATCAAATGCTGTACTTGATGCCGAAGGTGCTGTTAAACAATTAAAATACGCTTTTCAGAAAGGCGAAACTACTTTTCAGATCTATAACGAACAGCTAAACAGTCTTTACAATCAAAACTCATTTAAAGTACAAGCTGAATTGGCAACATTTACAGCAAAAACCAATCTGGAAGAGTTATTGGGTACTAAATTAGAAGAGATTAAATAATAATGGAGATAGCTAAGTTTTTAAAACTTCTACGTAAATATAGAAATACCCTCATCATCATTCCGCTGGTAACGGTAATTGGTTCATTTTTTCTTGTTAAAAATCTACCTAACAATTATATATCCCATGCTCAGATAGCTACCGGTATTGTTGATGCTTCCAGGCACTTGTTGGACAAAGATGATAATGTAAATGCCCAGGAGCAGCAGGTTTTTAGGGAATTTAGTAACCTGATAGCCATCATGAAGCTCAAGAAACTGATCAATCAGGTTTCCTATCAGCTTATGATCCACGATCTGAGTAACTCTGCCCCGTTTCGTAAATACAGTAAGGAACTATTGGCATTACATCCTTATGAGCGCGATAGAGCTTTACTGGTATTTAAAAACAAGTTCCAAAGCATGGAACCTTTATCACTTTATGACAAAGAGGAGGATAAGCTGAATGACATCCTTATATCCATGAAATATGATGAGCGTTCCATCATGAAAGAGCTTACCATAGCACGTGATGAGGATAGCGATTTTATTTCGGTAAGTTTTGATTCGGAAAATCCGCAATTATCGGCATTTATAGTTAATACTTTATGTAACCAGTTCATAGCTTATTACACCCAAAATGTAAGGCAGAATGAAACCAATGCAGTGAATTTCTTATCCAAGTTACTCGAAGAAAAAAAGAACGCTTTAAGTAAAAAAACCGAAGAGCTTCAGAAATACAAAATACAAAACGGTGTATTGAGTCTTGATGAACAATCAAAAGCCATTTTTGGCCAGATCATGGTTTATAACGATAAAAAGTTACAAGCCGAAAAAGACATCGTTTCTTATGATGGAGCCATTAACGCCATCAACAGTAAATTTGAACCAGGCGACAGAAAATATGTGGAGGCCTCAGTAAGTAAATATAACCAGGCCATTACTACAACCCAAGATCAGCTTCACATTTTGGAGGATAGATATGTTCGTAGCGGATTTAACCCACGTTATAAAAACACGATAGATTCCGTTCAAAATGTTCTTACGACGCAAATAAATCAATCATCAGATAAATACGTAACCAATCCGTTAGTGGCTAAAGACGACCTGATCCATCAAAAACTAACACTCGAAATATCAAGGGACCTGGCCAAATACAGCGTAAAATCAATTGACAAGGAGCTTGGCAGCCTGAATGGCAAATTCTCTCGCCTTGTACCGTTTGATGCTACCGTAAAAACCTATGATTTTGATATCGACATTGCCGGTAAAGAGTATCTGGATGTTTTAAACCGATATAACGAAACCAATCTGAAATCAAATTTCTCCATAAACTTAAGGCAAGTTGAAGTTGCTACGCCTGATGTGGCTCAGCCATCAAAAAAAATTCTGCTTATTGCGCTGAGTGTTATATTAAGTGTATTTGCCTGTCTGTTTGTGTTATTTGTACTGTTTTATCTGGATAGAAGCATTCAGGACCCATCGGATCTGGTTAATAAAACACAATTACCCTTACTGGGCTATCTGAACCAGATCAAAGGGGAAAACCTTGACCTGAAAAAACTTTGGGACGTAGAGCACCGGGATAAAATGAAGCAATTCAAGGAGTTGATCAGATCTGTGCGATTCGAGATAGATCAGGAACTACAAGGGGATAAAATTATTGCCATAACCAGTTTAGATGCCTCAGAAGGTAAAACATTACTGGCCATCAGTTTGGCCTACTCTTACTCCATGATCAACAAAAAGGTATTATTAATTGATGGCAATTTTGATAATCCTACTATTAGTAAAACAGCTATGCCCAGTGTTTATCTGGAAGATTATTTTAAAAACAGCCCAATTAATACCCAGGTAGTAAACAGCAGTACCGCAACTGTGCTCGGAAATCATGGCGGGGATGTAACCTTATTTGAAATTGGCGACGAAGCATTCTTAAAAAACCGTTTTGATGATCTCAAAACAAAGTATGATATGGTTATTATTGATACAGCTCCGCTAACGTCTTTAAATAAATCAAAGGAGTGGTTATTATTTGCCAATAAGATCATTGCCGTTTTTGAATCGGGTAAAAGTATCGCCAACACACAAAAACCAGATATAGCCTACTTACGCGGTCTTAATACCAAATTTGCCGGTTGGATACTTAACAAAACCGATTTTAATCAGAAAAAAGAATCGGCATCATAGGGTTGGATCGTCCCGGTAAAGATTTATATTAATTAAAACTGTATTAATCATGAGGTTGGAAGCCAGGAAAAAGGAACTTGACCCATTTGAAAATTTAAGTTCTATTCAAAAGAAATCACGTAAAGCCGCAATCATAGTTGCATTTATTGGTTCGTTTGTTTGGGTTATTAAAATTTTATTTTTTTAAAACAGGCACAACAGCACATGCTGAATAACATTAATAATAACGAAATAAAGCTATCACTTTGGAAAAGCGTGTTAACGCAAAAGCTATCCAATAAAGTGGTGATATTATTTTTGTTGTTGATTTCATTAATTTTTAGTGGTATAGTTTATAAATTCGGGATAATTGGCGGCGGCATAGTTTTAATACTACTTGTTGGCATTCCCATATTATATGGCATTGTAGCCTATCCTAAATTCGGAATAGCGATCCTTATTTTCGTCTCATTTTTTATAAATTATGTTTCAGAGATAGTTCCGGAAACAGCTCCTATAGGCATACTGCTGGATGCAATAACGTATTTGTTGATCCTTGGATTTTTCATCAAACAAAAGAAAGAGCATGATTGGTCGCGCTTTAAGAATCCTATTAGTTATATTATTCTCATCTGGCTGGCATATAATTTTATTGAGGTAATAAACCCCTGGGCTACATCAAGGCTTGCCTGGGTATATACTGTACGTACTGTTGGTTTCATCATGATGATGTACTTTGTATTTGTTTATCACATCAGATCTGTTGATTTTATAAAGTTTTTGCTGAAACTATGGCTTGCTTTTTCCTGTATTGCTGCGATATCAGCATTTCAACAGGAAAACTTTGGTTTTTTTGGATTCGAAAAAAAATATTTGTACGCGGATCCTTTACGGGTGAGCCTGCTTTTTATCAACGGGCATATGCGTAAATTCGGTATTTTCGCAGATCCAGTTACTTTTTCATATAACATGGTTGTTGCCGCTTTGCTTTGCATCGCTTTAATTATGGGTAACCATAGTTTACGTAAAAAAATAGTACTGGGCTTTATGGCCGCATTTTTTCTTTTTGTGATGCTTTATTCGGGCACCAGGGCCGCTTATGTGCTTGTACCAGCATCACTCCTGATGCTCGCCGTACTAAATTTCAATAAGAAGGTGATGTTATTTGCTGTTACAGCAGGTTTAATGCTTGGCTTTTTAATAGTAATGCCTACTTCAAACCCATTGCTCAAACGCTTCCAGACAGCATTTAACCCAACCGAAGATGCATCATACAATGTTCGGGCAGAAAATCAAAAACGGATAAAACCATATATTTTATCACACCCTATTGGTGGTGGACTTGGTTCTGTTGGTGTTTGGGGGCGCCGGTTCTCACCAAATTCTGAATTATCAAAATTCCCTCCGGATAGTGGCTACGTGCGTGTAGCGGTTGAGATGGGCTGGATCGGGTTGATCCTTTTTTGCACATTAATATTCATCGCTCTTTATAATGGTATTAATTACTATTACAGGATCAAAAATCCAGAACTTAAAAACTACTGTATGGGCATGATACTGGTCATTTTTGCCTTCAATATAGGTAATTTCCCGCAGCAGGCATTGGTACAATATCCAAGTAATGTCTTGTTTTATTTGGCTATAGCCATCATTGTAGCATGTATGCGTTTGGATACTGAGGAACAGGCAGCAGCCATCGCCCAACCGGTTCTGAATGAACATAAAATACAGAAATGGAGTTAGTATCAACAATAAAGTCAAACCCGGGTTTAAAACGCTTTGTACATTGGTTGATTGTGCGCAGTGGCGAAGCTAAACCCAGGTTATGGGTTCGCTGGTTTGTTAATCCGTTTTTTCATAAGCGAGGCAAAAGATCGGTCGTTAGGTTTAAAGCCCGAATGGATATATTTCCTTTCAACAATTTTTCTTTGGGCAACAACAGCATTATTGAAGATTTTGCTACTATTAATAATGGAGTTGGGGATGTTATTATTGGTAATAATTGCGGTATTGGCATCAGTAATGTATTAATAGGCCCGGTGAGCCTGGGCAACTACGTGATGCTCGCTCAAAACATTGTACTTTCTGGCCTTAACCATGGTTACGAGGATATAACCACTCCCCCACGCCTGCAAAAAGTAACCACCAAACAGATCACCATTGCCGACAATGTTTGGATAGGCGCCAATTGCGTGGTAACAGCTGGTGTTACCATTGGTAAACATGCCATAATTGGCGCCGGCAGTGTGGTTACTAAAAATATACCCGAATACAGTGTAGCAGTTGGCAACCCGGCAAGAGTGATCAAGCAATATAATTTCACAACCAATAGCTGGGAAAAAGCGTAACAAATGATGCATGGACCTTCTTAAAAAAGTGATCAATAAACACACGCTTTCTTTAGCCAGTAATGCTATTATGCCGGTATTGGGTATGGCCATACTTTCGCTGATGGCTCGTTATCTTTCTAAACCTGATTTTGGCGATTATATCTTTTTCCTGATCGTATTTACCCTGGCTGATACCTTTCGTACCGGGTTTATGCAAACATCCCTCATCAAGTTTTACGCGGGTACTGATAAAACGCGGGCAGCTAACATTGCAGGCTCGGCATGGTACCTGGGTTTTATGATCGTGCTGGTATTTGGTGTTGGTAACCTGCTGATGTACTTTTTCTACTTCGGTAATAACCCGAATATGTTTATGATCATCAAATGGTTTAGTGCCATATTTTTTTGTACGCTACCGGCTGCTATAGCCATGTGGATATTACAGGCCGAAGAACGTTTTGACAAACTGTTCATCTTGCAACTCTTAAACCAGGGTGGATTTTTTATATGTATATTATTATTGATCATTTTCCAGAAAGCCAGCTTTCAAAACGCCCTATATAGTTATCTTATCAACAATATAGTGAGCAGTGTGATCACCATGATTATAGGTTGGTCAAAGGTAAAAACCATCAGTAGCAAAAGCTGGGCAGCCATCAGGGAACTGGCCCATTTTGGCAAATTCAGCGTTGGCACATCCATCAGTTCATACCTGTTGCGCAGTTCGGATACCTTCATCATTAAAATGATGTTTCCATCTGAGCTGCTGGCCGTTTATTACATCCCTCAGCGGCTTATGGAGATATTTGAGATACCGCTCAGGGCTTTTATTGCTACGGCTTTACCTGTAATGTCAACAGCAGTTCACCGTGAGGATAAAAGATATGTATCTTATATCATGAAAAAGTATGCAGGTATGCTTACAATAGCGCTGATACCTATTGCAATAGTTTCGTTTATAGCTGCCGATCTCATCATAGGCTTGCTGTTTGGTGGTAAATACCAGCATTCAGACGCCGGCAATATCTTTCGCATTTTCATGTGTTTTGTGATGCTATTGCCTATCGACAGATTTTTCGGGATTACGCTCGATATCATCGGCAAGCCACAGTTAAACATGATCAAAGTGTTTATTATGCTTGCCGTAAATATAGCTGGGGATTTTGCAGGTATATTCATTTTCCATAATCTTTATGGGGTTGCTATTGCTTCTATATTCACGTTTTTTTCAGGCGCGATATTTGGTTACTGGGCACTTAAAAAACATTTGGAATTTAAGATCGGGGATATATTTAAACTCGGTTATATCGAGCTCATGGAATTATTGGGATTATTATATCAAAGGCTACTAAAAAAGGAACCGAAACAGAATTGATATGGAATTAAAGAACAGGCATATCATTATATTTTCGCAAATGCGGTTTGACGGACGCCTGGAGTCGACTAATTATACCATGGCCAAACACCTGGCAAAAGACAACTATGTGTATTATGTAGATCGGCCTTTTACCTGGAAGGATTATATTAAGTTTAGAGATACCCAAGAATACAAGATACGTAAGCCACATTTTTTTTCATCGACCAATAGTTATATTCAAACCGACATCCCGAACCTTAAGATCATTATTTCGCCGCCGGTACCCTCAATTAATATGCTGCCAGAAGGAGCGTTTTACCGTGCGGCGGTCAAATTCAATGAAGGCATTGTAGCCAAAAGGCTCAGAAAGGTAATCAAACATCTTAATATTAAGGATTATATCTACATCAATTCTTACAACTACACCTACCCCACTTTTCATCAATTGATAAAACCAGTGTTAACTGTTTATCACTGTGTTGATCCTTTGGTTGAAGAATATCAGATCAGGCATGGACTGATATCTGAAGATATGGTAGTAAAAAGTGTAGATCTGGTAATTTGCACCAGCAAACAATTAAGGGATAGCAAAAAGAAGCTAAATGATAACTCCTTTTTTATTCCCAACGCTGCAAATATATCACACAGCCAAAAAGCGCTTGATCCACTACTACCCGTAGCTGATATCCTATCGAACATCAAAAAACCGGTGATAGGCTATTTTGGAAATATAGAGCGGCGCATTGATTATGATCTGCTCACTGAAGTATTACACCAAAACCCGGATAAGAATTTTGTTTTTGTGGGCCCTGTCGATACCGACTACTTAGACAACGCCGCTTTCAAGACATCTAATATATCCTTAAAAGGAGCTGTACCTTATGAGGAGATGCCAGCAGTTTTAAAAGGTTTTGATGTTGCAATTATTCCCTTTAAAAAAGATGAGGTTAGCAATGCTATATTCCCGCTAAAACTATTCGAGTATCTTGGATCCGGGCGACCGGTTGTATCAACTGACTTTAATACTGATTTGCGTGAATTTACAGGAGATACTGTGGCCTATTGCAGCAATGCTGCTGAGTTTTCTACCGCTATGAACGCAGCGCTGAATGATAAACCTGATCTGCAGCGAAAAAGACTTGCCGTAGCTGCAGAAAACACCTGGGAGCACCGGATTTCTGAGATCAAAAACCTATTGGCATTAAATTTAGATAGAGTATCTAAATAGTTAAACTTATATATAACTCCTCATGAGTCAATACACATGGATATTGTAAAACTGATAGCAACAATAATGATGGATGTGCTTTTTATATACCTGGGTGTATACTGCATTTATCTATTTATTTTCTCAGTTGCGGGGAAATTAATACCCATTAAGCAGCCACCAGTTGCTTCTTCGTTAAGCAGGTTTGTAATTTATATCTGTGCATATAAAGAAGATGCGATTTTATTAAACTCTGCCGCAAGCGCCTTAACTATTGATTATCCTAAAGATCTGTTTCATGTTTGTATCATTGCCGATTCATTACAACCCGAAACCATCACAAAATTAAAGCAAATGCCTTTACAGGTATTAGAGGTTTTTTTTGAGAATAGTACTAAGTCTAAGGCTCTTAACAAGGCCATTGAAAATACAGCCGAAGGTTTTGACGCTGCTATAGTTTTTGATATCGACAATGTAGCTGCACCTGATTATCTGCACCAGATGAATAACTGGCTGCAAACCGGCGAACGGGTGATACAAGGACACCGCGTAGCCAAAAACACCAACACTCAGGTAGCTGTGCTTGATGGCATCAGCGAAGAGGTTAACAATCATATTTTCAGAAAGGCACAATGGGTATTTAAACTCTCAGCAGCTATAATTGGTTCCGGAATGGCATTGGAATACAAGCTATTTAAGGAAACCATGAGTAAAATAGATGCCGTGGGCGGTTTTGATAAGGAGATGGGATTAATACTCACCCGGCAAAAAATACGCGTAGCTTATGCCGAAAAAGCCTTGGTTTATGATGAAAAGGTGAGTAATCCAGAAGTATTTAAAAAGCAACGCAAAAGGTGGTTATCGGCCCAGTTTAATCTGCTGCGTAAATATGGCAGCAGCGGCTTTGGTGAGCTGTTTTTACACGGAAATTTTGATTACTTCAATGAAATATATCAGATGTCCATATTGCCACGGGTACTAATGTTGGGACTGATGCCTTTCATGCTGCTGATTTCTTTTCTGCTTCCGGGCATAGGTCCTCACTGGTACCTATGGCTTATCGCAACATGCTGCTGCTATATTGGTATTGTTGTTGCTATACCGGGAGAATACTTTAACAAGCAATTATTCAAAGCAGCTTTAAAACTACCGATGATATTTTTTACTATGCTATTGTTGTTATTTAAATTAAAAGGTGCCAATAAAAAATTTATACATACACCTCACGATCATACTGCCGCTTAATTACGTATATAATATTTGAAGTTGAATTAACCGGGTAAATAATTAAATGTCTCACGATGGCCGCTTCAGTAAACCCAGACGCTATAAATACAATAAACAATACCCAGGCCCCTTATCCGAAAGATAAAGCGCTGCACCATCTTATTGCTGATCGGGCGGCGCAAATACCTGATCATGTTGCCGTGGTGTTTGAAAATCGTTCGCTTACTTTTAAACAGGTAAACGAAGCCGCAAATAAACTGGCCGCGCATTTACTTACCTTCAATATACAAACCGGCGATATTATTGGTTTATCCATTGATCGCTCGCCCGAAATGATAATCGCCTTGCTGGCTATTCTTAAAACCGGCGCAGCTTATGTACCGCTTGATCCTGAATATCCAAAAGACCGGGTTGAGTTTATGATGGATGATTCATCAGCTAAAATACTGCTCACCTCTAAAAAATTTAAAGGACATTTTGTTTCACGAGCCCAGGAAGTTTTGATTGAAGATGCCATCAGTAAGTTCGATGGCTACAGTGCAGATGAGCCTGAAACAATAATTACCGGTAATGACCTCGCTTATGTATTGTTTACATCAGGATCAACCGGTAAACCTAAAGGTGTACAGATCAAACATCATAACCTGGTAAACTTTCTACTCAGCATGCAGAAAGAACCCGGACTAAAAGCCGGCGATAATTTGCTTGCCGTTACAACTATCTCATTTGATATCGCTGGGCTCGAAATGTTTCTGCCATTATTAACGGGTGCCAGGCTCATTATCACAGATGCCATTACCGCAAAAGATGGCCGTGCATTGATAGACCTGGTTGCTGATCATCAGATAACCGTAATGCAGGCCACCCCTTATACATGGCGGGTAATGCTGGAGGCCGGCTGGGAAACTAAGTTCCCGCTCAGGATACTCTGCGGAGGCGAAGCGCTCCCAAAAGATCTGATCAACAAACTCCTTGCCCGCTGTTCTGAACTTTGGAATATGTATGGCCCAACCGAAACTACGGTATGGTCAACTGTAAAGCACATCATTAATGATGAAGATATTTCGATTGGTAGGCCTATCGACAATACTCAGGTTTATATCCTTGATGAGAAGCTGAATAACTTTACAGACGGCAGCATTGGCGAAATATATATTGGTGGCGATGGTGTTGCAAAGGGTTATTTAAATCGTCCGGAACTTACAGATGAGCGTTTTGTTGATGATATTTTCTCTGGTATTCCAGGCAGCAAAATGTACCGTACCGGCGATTTGGGGAAGATACGCGAAGATGGAGAGATCTTTTGTCTCGGTCGCATTGATCACCAGGTAAAAGTACGCGGTTACCGGATTGAACTGGAAGAGATCGAACAAAACCTTTTAAAACAAGACAATGTAAAACAGGCCGTGGTTATCGCCCGTGAAGATACCCCCGGCAATCCCCGGTTAGTAGGTTATGTCATCATCAACGATCAAAAAAGCGACAATGATCTGCGTGCGCAATTTGACACCTGGCAACGGGGTTTGCTGGAAGTATTACCCGAATATATGGTACCGGATGATTTTGTGATCATGGAAACCATACCGATCACTCCCAATGGGAAGATAGACCGTAAGGCTTTACCAAAACCCAATTATAGTAATATACAACGCAGCGGCGAAATAGTTGCGCCACGCACCAGTAACGAAAAACTGGTAGCTGATATCTGGACAGAACTAATGGGATTGGAAACCATTAGCATTTTCGATAATTTCTTTGAACTGGGTGGCCGTTCGCTGGTAGCCGTTAAGATCATGGCTCGCCTGGAACAGGAAACAGGTAAACGTCTGCCGCTTGCCACGTTATTTGAACATTCCACAGTAGAAAAACTGGCCGCCAGATTGGAGCTTGATGCTACATCAATCACCTGGGAGTCATTGGTGCCGATAAAGCCCAATGGTACAAAAATGCCGCTGTATATTGTACATGGCGCCGGTTTAAATGTGTTGTTATTTAATGCGCTCGCCATGAATATGGATGCTGAGCAACCGGTTTATGGCCTTCAAGCCAAAGGACTTAACGGTATTGATGAGCCATTGGATGTGATGGAAGACATAGCCGCTAATTACATTGCGGAGATTGTGGCCAAAAACCCTGATGGCCCATATGCACTTGCGGGTTACTCCTTAGGTGGCATTATAGCCTATGAAATGGCAAAACAACTCATGGCTACCGGTAAAGAAGTAAAAATGCTGGCCATGTTTGATACTTATGCTGATCTGTCAACGGTTAATGACCCTTTATTGAAAAAAGTATTTAATAAAGCTACGTTAGTGTTAAAGCAGATAGGCTATAGCCTGGTGTTACTTGCAGAAGACCCTAAACGTACCATTGAGTATAAAAGCCTGATCATTAAACGAAAGTTCATTAAGCTTTTCTGGAAAATAGCTCCCGTTAAAGACGAAAAAAAGGAAGGCTTTTTCGCTTATGATAACGAGATAGACGAAGCCAGTGAGAAAGCTTTGCGGAATTATGTTTTAACACCATTGCCTATAGCCATTGAGTTATTCAGAGCCAAAAAACGAACTTTTTATATGGCTGATTTTAATTTCCTGGGATGGCGGCCATTTGCACAAAAAGGCGTTCATGTACATGAAATACCCGGTGAACATAATACCATATTTGCTCCGCCAAACGACAAGGAATTTGCCGTAGTATTACAAAATTGCATTGATCAAGTATCAAAAAATTAAAAATTAACTATACTATTAACTAATCTGTTACCCGGTGATATTAATTATTACTGGGTAATTTTTTGAAATCGTTTTTTGATCTTTAAGAATGGCTTTTCGTACCAATAATAAGAGGCTGAGGCCAAAGCAATAGTCCCCCCTATAGTTGCTAAATAGATCATTATATTTTCGACAACCATACCTCCGGAAGGTAAATACTTTTTAACCAGATACAAAACCAGGAACAACACAAACTTGTGCAGCAGATATATGCCGTATGAAATTTGGCCAATGTAATCCAGGTATCGGTGATTTAAGGAATAGATACTTGTTTTGGCTTCGCAAAGGTTTACAATAAGCAACGATGACATAAAAGCTATCAAAACATCACCATGAGGGATATCATAATTAATATACAAGCCCAGATAAATAACGTAGGCCACCAGCAATAAAACCTGGAACCATTTTTTAAAGATGACATCAAATAAGACCTGAAATTTAAAATCAAATTCGGGGTGTTTGCTATTGTAGTAAATAACCGCGATGACTGCCCCTATCATCATATTATCATACCGGGCGTAGTACAAAACCAAATGCAGGATTTGGTAAACCCGATTTTCACCAGCCAACTTTCCAAATACTAATTGAATGGTTATAATAAGGACAATAAAAAATAACAAGGCATAAAGAACATGCTTCAGCTTTTTAATCCTGAAAAAGTGTGGATGAAAAATATAAAACTGCTCTTCCGTACCTATTGACCATATAGGATCCATAATAGCAGGCAACAAGTTCAAACAAAAAGCAAGATTAGGTAAAAATAATATAGAGAGCCATAATGCTTTATTTGATCCACCCGGATAAATGAAAAAGCCAAACAAAACTACCAGGAAATATAAGGGCCATATCCTCAAAAGCCTTCGCATGTAGAATGCTTTAAAGTTAACTGCCTTAAAGTTTTTCTTTTCTTCCAGTAATAAATAGGTTATTAAGAACCCACTTAATGAAAAGAAAACGGTTACTCCGATCTTTCCTAAATTAAGCACGTTAAAATGCGGAATACGAGGTATGTTGAAATTAGCCTTGTGTAATTCAATATGCGCTATAACTACCATAAGGGCGGCCAAAGCTCTTATCCCGTTTAAATTGGGGAAGTGTAATTTGGGGCGATTTTTACTCAATGAAACCTGCTTCGTTCCATCATCCATAGCTATTTTATATTACAATTTTAATTTTTAGATAATCTTTTCTGATTAAGAAACAACACTATAAATACTTCTGTATCAATACAACCTTATGTTATAACGTACTCACTAATTCCCGACAAGTTCCTGGTTATACGCTTCATGTAGCTATGGCTTAACTTTTGATAATATTAATTCGTAAACGTATCACAGTCGGTATTAATCATTATACATGAAAAAAATTTCTATTGTTACTGTAAATTTTAATCAGCCGACTGTAACTGAAGATTTGCTTGAATCAATAGAAAAGTTGAACAGCTACAAAAACATCGAAATTATTGTAGTCGACAATGCAAGTATAGCAAATCCCTTACCAGAGTGGTCTTTAAAATATCCTCACGTAATTTTTATACGTTCAGAAATTAACCTGGGTTTTGCAGGGGGAAATAATCTGGGCATTAAAGAAGCAACAGGTGATTATCTTTTTTTAGTCAACAACGATACTGAATTTACTTCCGGGTTGGTAGAAAAATTGGTGCAAGCCATGGATGCAAACACTGAAGTGGGTATGATATCGCCCATGATCAAATATTACAGCGATAAGCAGCTGATACAATATGCCGGTTATACGCCAATGAATTATTATACCTGTCGTAATAGTTGCATTGGATTAAAACAAAAAGATCTGGGTCAATACGATCACATTAGTGGCCCAACTGCCTATTGTCATGGCGCTGCTATGATGATCCGGAAAGAAGCCGTGAATAAAGCCGGGCTAATGAGCGAGAACTATTTTTTATACTACGAAGAAGTGGACTGGAGTGAGCATATCATCAAGGCTGGATACAAAGCCTGGGTTTGTACCGATGCAGTAATCTACCATAAAGAATCAGTTTCTGTAGGCAAGAAAAGTAAACTGAAGGAGTATTTCATGAACCGTAACCGCATACTTTTTATACGCCGGAACGCACCTTTTTTCAAAACGCTGATCTTTTATATTTACTTTTCACTTCTTGTAGTACCCCGCAATTTAATAGCTTATCTCAAAGCTGGTGACAGTCACTTTATTCCTGTACTTTTTAAAGCTGTTTGGTGGAATTTTACCCATTCAAAAAACAGTACCGATTTAGGTTATCCTATTAATACCATTAAATGAAAGTTATATTATCCCTAAGCCTCCTTATCGTATTTTACACCTTTGCCGGGTATGGGTTCCTTTTATATTTTATAATTCGTGTTAAACGGATATTTAAGGGTATTAAAACGGTAGTCGAAGATTTAGACAACCTGCCTACATGTACATTAGTAGTTGCTGCTTATAATGAGGAGGGGTTTATAAAAGATAAAATAGCCAATACCCTTTTATTAAGTTACCCGGCAGGAAAACTAAACCTGCTTTTTATAACAGATGGTTCGTCGGACGATACGCCAAACATCATAGCCCAATATCCACGGATCCAATTATTGCATCAACCACAGCGGGCCGGTAAAATAGCAGCCATCCATCGCGCAATGGAATTTGTACATACCGATGCCGTTGTGTTTACCGATGCTAATACTTTTTTAAATAAAGATGCCTTAATAAAAATATGCAGGCATTACAGTAATGCCACAGTTGGGGCGGTAGCCGGGGAAAAACGTGTACACTTTGATGAAAATGCTGACGCCAGCGCTGCAGGCGAAGGCTTTTATTGGAAGTATGAATCAGCATTAAAAAAATGGGATTCTGAACTTTATTCTGTTGTTGGAGCAGCCGGCGAATTGTTTAGTGTAAGGCGGTCACTGTATCAACCGGTTCCGGCTGATACGGTCTTAGATGATTTTATGATTTCTATGCTGATAGCCCAAAAAGGATACCGGATTATATATGAGCCTGAGGCTTATGCCACCGAAACGGCATCAGAAAATGTAACTGAAGAGTTAAAAAGAAAGATTAGAATAGCTGCCGGAGGAATACAATCTATTTTGCGTTTAAAAAGCCTGTTTAACCCTTTTCTTTACCCTATACTTTCATTTCAATACATCAGTCACCGTGTTTTACGATGGACTATAACCCCTTTTTTATTGATATTGTCATTTGTACTCAATACCCTATTGGCCCTTAAACCAGGGGCAACCGGGTACCAAATACTTTTATTGGCTCAAATATTGTTTTATGTACTTGCCCTGTTAGGCTTTATCATGGAAAAGAAACAACTGCGAATAAAAGTATTATTTATACCATATTATTTTTGTGTGATGAATTATGCGGTTTTGGCCGGTATTATCAGGTATTTTACCAGCAAACAAAGTGCGGTTTGGGAAAAGGCTCAACGTAAACAATAGTTGATGTTTAGATACAATTAAAATATTAAATATATAAAAGCATAAAATCGCTATCCTGAACTGGTTTAAAGTTCCTGCAACTAACTTTAAAATCCAATATGTAAATGGTTTGATCAGCGCAGATAGCTATCCTTGTCAACTCATGAATAATTACAACGGCAACGCATCAGAGGATACAGATCATACACTTCTGGTTAACGAGTTATTTGAGCGTCAGCTAAATAAAACACCTGATGCCACCGCTGTTGTTTATAATGGCGAAAGTATTACCTATGCCCGTTTAAATCAGGTATCAAATAATCTTGCGTCTGTAATTTTAGCTCAAACCTCAGCTTCTGCAATAATTGGTGTAAGCACTCATCGTTGTATTGAAACGATAATTAGTGTATTGGCTATACTTAAAGCCGGTAAAGCATATTTACCTCTTGATCCCGATTATCCAAAAGACAGACTTGAGCAAATCATAGCAGACTCTGGCATCGATACCTGTATAGTTACCAAAAACCAGGAACGTTTCTTTGAAGAACTATCCATTAGTATACTGTTAAGCGATAAAACTTACCCTGAAGTTGATTCATCACCGCCTATAGCAAATCCTGCCGGAGCTTATGTGTTGTATACTTCCGGGTCGACAGGCAAACCAAAAGGCGTGTTAATGGGACACGCAGCTTTGGTAAATCTTTTACTGTGGCAAAAAGATAATTCTACATCCGCGTCAGATTCACGTACCCTGCAATTTGCTCCGCTTACTTTCGATGTATCCTTTCAGGAGATCTTCGCCACATTAACCACCGGCGGTACGCTGGTACTTGTAAATGACGACCTGAGGATAGATCCGGTTCAATTACTACAGTATATTGAAACACATTCTGTAAACCGGATCTTTTTACCTTTTGTAGTTCTTCAGTATTTAACAGAAGCCGCTATTGCCAATAATCTTATCCCGGCTTGTTTGCAAGAGATCATGACTGCTGGCGAACAATTGAAAATAACCCCTCAGATCATCAACTTTTTTAAGGCTCTGCCAGGCTGTATATTATATAATCAATATGGCCCTACAGAGACTCATGTGGTAACACAACTAAAGTTAAATGGTGATGCTTCGCTATGGCCATTTTTGCCAACCATTGGAACCCCTATCAACCATACAGACATCCTTATACTTGATGAAAATTTTACCAGGCTACCTGACGGGGAAACCGGCGAACTTTGCGTTGCCGGTATCAGTTTGGCGGAAGGCTATTTAAATAACCCTGAACTAACAACCGAAAAGTTCATCAGCTGGCAAAAATCGACAGACAAAATAACCCGTATTTACCGTACCGGGGATCTTGCCCGCTATTTACCAGATGGCACTATTGAATACTTAGGAAGAAAAGACACCCAGGTAAAGATCAGGGGAAACCGCGTAGAATTAGGCGAGATAGAAGTATTGCTAAACCAGCTTGAAAACATCAGACAGGCGGTAGTTATAGCTGGTGAAGATACCGCAGGGCAAAAACGCCTTCTGGCTTATCTGGTGGCTTCTGATGAGTTGCAAAGTACAAATAAAGTGCGCCAGCATTTGGAGAAGCATCTACCGGATTTTATGCTTCCTTCGGCTTATGTTTGGCTAAATGAGTTACCCAAAACCACCAGTGGTAAAGTAGATCGGAAGGCATTGCCAAAAGCTAACCTGCAAAGACCGGAGCTTTCCACATTGTACAGATCACCAGCTACGGCAATCGAGAGAAATATTACTTCTGTTTGGACAAGCTTATTGCAACTGGACAGAATTGGTGCAGATGATAATTTTTTTGAGCTTGGCGGTAATTCCTTACTGGCCTTAAAAACAATTGCAGAATTAAAACAACAGTATAATTACGCCATTGCTGTAACCAAGCTTTACCAATACCCCACTGTGGCTGGTTTAGCGGATTTACTAAATGGTACAAATAAGACAAAACCTCTTTCAATACGTAAGAAAGATAAGGATAACAATACCAACCGGGATGTAGCGATCATAGGTATGGCTGGCAGGTTTCCTGGGGCTAATACGATTGATGAATTTTGGGAGTTATTAGCCGAAGGTCGCGAAACAACCAGTTTTTTTAGTGTTGATGAAATAGATAAACATATTCCATCTGCTGTAAAAACCAACCCTGCCTATGTAAAAGCCCGTGGCATTATTGATGGAGCTGACAAATTTGACGCCGAATTTTTTGGTTTCAATCCCCGGTCGGCTGAGTTGATGGATCCCCAACATCGCGTATTTTTAGAGATAGCCTGGGAAGTGTTGGAAAAAACCGGGCATCTACCGGAAAGATACATTGGAACGATTGGCGTTTTTGCAGGATGCGGGTATAATACCTATTATGATAATAATGTTTTAACCAATCCCGACATAGTAGAAAAGACCGGGCGTTTCCAGGTAAGGTTGCTGAACGAAAAAGATTATATAGCCACTCGTACCGCATATCAGTTAAACTTACAAGGTCCGGCAGTAGCGGTCTACGCAGCTTGTTCTACATCCTTATTAGCAGTGGTACAAGCGGTAAACAGTATACGTGACGGACAATGTGATGTAGCTATTGCCGGTGCGGCATCCATCACATCGCCTATAAAAAGCGGGCATCTTTATGAAGAAGGATCGATCATGAGCAGCGATGGTCATTGCCGTCCGTTTGACTCATCAGCAACTGGTACGGTTTTCAGTGATGGCGCAGGTGTTGTTCTTTTAAAAAATCTCGAAGATGCGCTGCATGACGGTGATACTATCTATGGTGTTATAAAAGGCGTTGGCGTTAATAATGATGGCGCTGTAAAAAGTAGTTTCAGTGGCCCAAGCGCACAAGGACAAGCTGGGGCTATTGCCACAGCTATTGATGATGCTGGAGTTGAAGCTTCTTCCATCGGTTATATCGAAGCTCACGGAACTGCCACTCCCCTGGGTGATCCCATTGAAATGCAAGGTTTAAATCTTGCTTTTGGCGAACAGGATAAAAAGCAATTTTGCGCTATTGGTTCCGTAAAAAGCAATATGGGGCATCTTACCGCGGCTTCTGGTGTAGCCGGTCTTATTAAAACGGTATTATCTCTTCGTAATAAGCAAATCCCTCCTTCCCTGTTTTATCAGCACATTAACCCTAATATTGATATTGAAGATACCCCTTTCTATGTAAATGCGAAGCTAAAACCCTGGAATAGTAACGCCATCAGGCGCGCAGGTGTAAGTTCATTCGGGGTAGGCGGAACCAATGTTCATGTGGTCATAGAAGAATTCGAATCCAGGACAGCACCTAAAGGCAAAGAAAAACCATGGAAACTATTCTGTTGGTCGGCAAAAACGGAGAATAGTCTTAATAATTATGCTCAAAGGATAAGCAAGTATATTTCACAGCAGGCAAATATCGATTTGAACGATGTTGCCTATACACTGCAAACCACAAGAGCCGGGTTTAATTTCCGCAGGTTTATGGTCGTGGCTGATAATGATGAATTACTGGCTAAACTGGACACGCTGCAAGTTGATCCTTCGGCTTACAAAAACCTAAAAGCAGGGATAAGTGGCATTGTGTTTATGTTTCCGGGACAAGGCTCGCAGTATGCTGAAATGGGTATGGATCTTTATCAGAACGAGCCTGTTTTTGCTAACGCGGTTAATGAATGCATAACCTTGCTACAAGGAACGATACATGAAAACCTGTTACAGGTTATGTATCCTGAAACGCCTGGTAGTCAATCGCTCGAAAAAATAAAACAAACACTAAACGCCCAGCCAGCCATATTTATCCTGGAATATGCCATGGCCAAATTATGGATGAGCTGGGGTATACAACCCGAGGTTTTAATTGGCCATAGTATTGGTGAATTTGTAGCGGCGCATTTAGCAGGGATCTTTAGCCTTAAGGATGCTTTGACCATGATATCTGAAAGGGCGAGGTTAGTAAATGACGTGTTGAAAGGCAGCATGTTATCTGTAAGATTAACAGTTGATCAACTTAACGAACTGTTGCCCGAAGGCTTATCCATAGCTGCCATTAACAGCCGTAAATTATGCGTGGCAGCAGGCCCGGATAAACTGATCAATAAATTTGCCGATAATTTATCTGTAAAAGGTATTCCAAGCCGCTTGCTGGTAACCAGCCATGCCTTCCATTCATCTATGATGGATGAAGTTATTGCCCCGTTTGAAGCAGTAGTAAGATCAATAAAATTAAACGCTCCTGTAAAACCCATAGTATCAACTGTAACCGGTTATTGGATGAGCGCTGCAGAAGCCACCGACCCCAATTATTGGGCACAACATCTACGTAAAACTGTTCGCTTTGCCGACGGCTTGGATACCTTGCTGGAGGATGAAAACAGACTTTTCCTGGAAGTTGGGCCGGGAAATATATTGGCTGCATTAACGCGCCAGCATACTGCCGGCAGGAATGTCACTGCCATAGCCGGATTTGAAAAAACGGAGACCCTAAGTGAAGAGTATTCCCTGCTTAAGGCTCAGGGACAGCTTTGGTTAAACGGATTAGAACTCAACTGGGATGCAATTTATCAAGGCCAGAATAGAAAAAAGATCGACTTGCCAACGTACGCGTTTGACCATAAACAATATTGGCTCGAACCGGCTATCGCTATCAATAAGGTTGAAACAGCAGCCAATGTCTTAGTACAACAAACAGAAAACACTATCACGCAAACTACACCGATGAGAAAAGATATTTTAATTCATCAACTAAAAGAAATATTTGAAGATGCGGCAGGCATCGAAATTGATACGGCCAATACGGGTTTGAGTTTTATTGAACTTGGATTCGATTCTCTTTCGCTGACGCAGATTGCTACGAACCTTAAAAAGACATTTAATATACCAATCACTTTCAGAAAGTTATTTGAAGAGTATAATAGTTTAAACCTGTTGGCATCTTACCTTGATGCAAACCTGCCTGCTGAGGTATTACAATCAGAAGTTGTTGCGCCCGTAGCAGCATCGCAACAACAAACATTTACTCCTTTGCCCGTAAATAACGGCACAGGAAGTAATGATCTGATCATCGGTTTAATATCACAGCAATTACAGTTACTTACTAATCAGCTGGCACTGATACAAAATGGTGGTAGTATTCAGCCATCGACGGCTATTCAAAACCATAATACACCTGCCATAACTCCTGCAAAACCGCAGCAGGTGACGTACGAGCTTACACCGGAAGAACAGATAGAGCTAAAAAAACCTTTTGGTGCCACCGCCCGCATTGAAAAGCAAACGCTGGGATTGGATGATAAACAAACGGCATTTTTAAGAGATCTAACTATACAGTACAATGCTAAAACCAAAGCCAGCAAAGCGCAAACACAAAAAGACCGCACATATATGGCCGACCCGAGAGTTGTTAGTGGTTTCAGGCCTTTAACTAAAGAAATTGTATACCCTTTGGTGGTTAATCGCTCCAAAGGCAGCCATGTATGGGACATTGATGGTAATGAATACATCGACGCTTTGAATGGCTTTGGGTCAAACTTTTTAGGTTATCAAACAGATTACCTGAAGAAAGCGGTTCTGGAACAGGTTGAAAAAGGCTATGAAATAGGTCCGCAGCATGAACTTGCCGGCGAAGTTTGCAAACTGATCACTGAATTTACCAATTTTGACCGTGCAGCACTTTGTAATACGGGTTCCGAGGCTGTTCTGGGTGCTATGCGTATAGCCCGTACCGTTACTGGGCGGTCGCTAATTGTAGCTTTTAGCGGGTCTTATCATGGTATTAACGATGAAGTGATTGTCCGTGGAACCAAAAAACTAAAAACAGTGCCGGCTGCACCAGGCATTATGCCCGAAGTAGTACAAAATATGCTGATACTGGATTATGGCACAGAAGAATCTTTAAAAATAATAGCCGAACGGGCACACGAATTGGCAGCGGTACTGGTAGAACCTGTCCAAAGCCGGAGACCGGAATTTCAGCCCATTGCTTTCTTAAAAAAAGTACGGGAGATAACGCATCAATCAGAAACTGTTTTAATATTTGACGAAGCGATAACCGGTTTCCGGATGCATCCGGGTGGTGCACAGGCTTTGTTTGGAATCAAGGCCGATCTGGGTACTTACGGAAAAGTAATTGGTGGCGGCATGCCCATCGGCGCAATAGCGGGTATCAGCAAGTATATGGATGCTTTAGATGGCGGAAACTGGCAATATGGGGATGACTCTACCCCAGAAGCTGGTGTTACTTACTTTGCTGGTACATTCGTTCGCCACCCTTTGGCATTGGCAGCAGGCAGGGCTTCATTATTGCACATGAAGGAACAAGGTCCGGCACTTCAAGAGGGTCTTAATACTCGTACCAAACGATTGGCCGATGCTTTAAATGCCATTTGCGAGCAGTATGCCATTCCATTATATGTACCTTATTTTGGTTCGTTGTGGAAAATAAAATTCAAATATGAACTGGCTTATGGTGAGTTGTTATTTACCCTGATGAGATTAAAAGGCATCCATATCTGGGATCTTTTCCCTTGTTTTTTAACTACGGCCCATACTGATGAAGAGGTAGATCAGATCATCAATAAATTTGGCGAAAGCGTTGTAGAATTGATAAAAGCAGGGTTTATGCCCTCAGAAAAACTTCAGCAAACCAGTATTGCACAAAATGGATTGCCAACAACCTCTCCTGTTCCAGGTGCAAAACTTGGTCGGGATAAAGATGGAAATCCGGGCTGGTTTATCAATGACGAAGAAAATCCGGGAAAGTATTTACAGGTAAAAGTTAGCAACAACTGATTTGGACAATATCTATACATACGATACTATTCCCGTTGAATTTGATCCCTTTGCCGGGCCTAAGTTACTGAGTTTAGCCCATTCAACGGAATCACAGCTGGAGATCTGGACATCATGCCTTATTGGTGGCGATGCGGCTAACTGTGCTTATAATGAATCGTTTTCGTTATTATTTTCAGGTACACTTAATCGGGATGCCATGCTCCAGGCGCTTCAGGAACTCATCAACCGGCATGAAGCGCTCCGCTCTTGCTTTAGCGCTGATGGTAAATACATCTGCATTTATAAGGAGTTACCCTTTGAGATTGATTACCAGGATGTATCTGACTGGTCAGCCCAAAAACAACAGCTTTTTATTGAGGATCAAAATCAGCAAAACGCATTAACGCCATTTAATCTGGTAACCGGCCCACTGTTTAAAACAACACTGATCAAGTTAACCAGCGACAAATATCTTTTAACCTTCATCGCCCATCACATCATTTGTGACGGATGGTCTATAGGTATCCTGATGCAGGATCTTGGTAAACTTTATAATGCCTTTATCAACAATGAATATCCGCAATTACCGCCGGCACCTCTTTTTAGTAACTACTCGGCAGATCAATTAGCATTTGAGCAAACTCCTGAATATAGAAGCACTGAAGCTTATTGGCTGAATCAATTTAAAGACAGCAGTCATATACTAAATATCCCTACCGATCTGCCACGCCCTACTCTACGTACCTATAAAAGTCACCGGGATGATTTTAGCCTAAATAGTGAATTAGCCTCATCGCTCAAAAAACTGGCTAAAAATCATGGCAGCAGCTTTGTAACCACCTTGTTGGCAGCATTTGAAATTTTTCTGCAACGTTTAACCGGACAGGATGAGATCATTTTAGGTTTGCCTGCCGCAGGGCAGTCGGCTACCGGCAATTATGGTTTAGTTGGTCATTGTGTTAATCTGCTTGCGTTAAGAAGCTTCCCGAAAGGTGAACTTTCATTTAAAAGTTATTTAAAACAACGTACGTCAGCTATTTTAGATGCCTATGAGCATCAGCAATATACATTTGGCAGCCTGCTCAAAAACTTGAATATTGCGCGTGATGCTTCCCGGATACCCCTGGTACCGGCAATGTTTAACATTGACATGGGGCTCGATGATGATGTAAACTTTGATGGCTTACAGCATCATTTGATAAGCAATCCGCGAGAATACGAAAGCTTCGAGCTATTTGTCAATATTTCCGGGCGGGATGAATCGCTTACCTTAGAGTGGTCATATAATACGCAGTTATTCAAATCATCAACCATCGCTAATATGATGGATGATTTTGAATTTTTACTAGAGCAACTGGTAAACAATCCCGATATACTCATTGCCGATATTCCTTTTAAAAATTCGCAGAAACTCATTAACCAGTTAAATAGCTGGAATAATACGTTTGCTGTTTATCCAAAAGATAAAGGCCTTCACGATTTGATTAGCCAACGTTCACAAGAATCTGTTGATCAAATAGCTATAAAGTTCGCAGAGCAGTCGCTTACCTATAAACAGTTGAATGAAAGGGCCAACCAACTGGCGGCATTACTGATCAATGAAGGAGTTAAAAAAGGAGATAAAGTAGCATTTGTGCTTGATCGTTCGGCACAATTGGTTGTGGTTATGCTGGGTATCATGAAAATCGGCGCCGTATACGTTCCGGTAGATCCGCAGTTTCCTTTAAACCGCATTAACCACATGCTGACCGACTCTGATGCTGTGTTGCTTATTACCTCTAAAGATTATAAAGAACGATACCAATCATCCGCAAAAGAACTACTGGTTGATAATATATGGCCTTTGCTTCATCAATACCCGGTAAGCGATGTCGATGTGGAAGTAAATGGTGAAGACCTGGTTTATATATTATATACCTCCGGCTCAACAGGGTTACCCAAGGGCGTACAGATTGCCCATCATAACCTGGTTAATTTTTTGTGTAGCATGCAAAAAGCACCAGGCATTACTGCTGCAGATAAACTACTGGCAGTAACCACGGTAAGCTTTGATATTTCGGGTCTGGAGTTATTTTTACCACTCATCAGCGGTGCACAGGTGATCATTGCCGATAGCGCAGAAGCCAAAGACGGACGGACTTTACTGAATATGATCAGGAAAGAAGGTATTACCATCATGCAAGCTACGCCATATACCTGGCGTATTATGCTCGAAGGCGGCTGGGATAGTTCAACCCCATTTAAAGTTATTTGCGGTGGCGAGGCATTGCCGAAAGAACTGGCTGAAAAAATAACCGCAAGGGCAGAAAGCTTATGGAACGTTTATGGACCTACCGAAACCACTATATGGTCAACCGTAAAACAAATTAAGGCTGATGACGGCATTATCACCATTGGCCGGCCTATTGATAATACAGCCATTTATATTTTAGATAAGTATCTGAATCCATTACCCGCCGGAACGGCCGGCGAAATATACATTAGTGGAGATGGTGTGGCCAAAGGTTATTTAAATCAACCAGCGTTAACCGCCGAAAAGTTCATTGCCGATCCTTTTTCCAAAATCGCTGGCAGTAAAATGTACCGAACCGGTGATCTGGGTAAATTCCTTGAAAATGGAGAAATAGAATGCCTTGGCCGGATTGATTCGCAGATAAAAATACGGGGTTATCGCATCGAGACGGGTGAGATTGAATATCACCTGGTTAATCAATATAACATCAAAGAAGCCATAGTTTTGGCCCAGCCCGATAAAAATGGGATCGATAAGCTGGTGGCTTATGTAGTTATTGAAGACAATTACAAGGCCGGGTCTGAAAAAAAAAAAAAAAAAAAAAAAAAAAAAAAAAAAAAAAAAAAAAAAAAAAAAAAAAAAAAAAAAAAAAAAATTAAGAAGAAGAAGAAGAAGAAGAAGAAGAAGAAGAAGAAGAAGAAGAAGAAGAAGAAGAAGAAGAAGAAGAAGAAGAAGAAGAAGAAGAAGAAGAAGAAGAAGAAGAAGAAGAAGAAGAAGAAGAAGAAAAAAAAAAAAAAAAAAAAAAAAAAAAAAAAAAAAAAAAAAAAAAAAAAAAAAAAAAAAAAAAAAAAAAAAAAAAAAAAAAAAATTTTTTTTTTTTTTTTTTTTTTTTTTTTTTTTTTTTTTTTTTTTTTTTTTTTTTTTTTTTTTTTTTTTTTTTTTTTTTTTTTTTTTTTTTTTTTTTTTTTTTTTTTTTTTTTTTTTTTTTTTTTTTTTTTTTTTTTTTTTTTTTTTTTTTTTTTTTTTTTTTTTTTTTTTTTTTTTTTTTTTTTTTTAAAAAAAAAAAAAAAAAAAAAAAAAAAAAAAAAAAAAAAAAAAAAAAAAAAAAAAAAAAAAAAAAAAAAAAAAAAAAAAAAAAAAAAAAAAAAAAAAAAAAAAAAAAAAAAAAAAAAAAAAAAAAAAAAAAAAAAAAAAAAAAAATTTTTTTTTTTTTTTTTTTTTTTTTTTTTTTTTTTTTTTTTTTTTTTTTTTTTTTTTTTTTTTTTTTTTTTTTTTTTTTTTTTTTTTTTTTTTTTTTTTTTTTTTTTTTTTTTTCTAAATAGATGAAATGAACATACTTGCCGAAAAACATTATAAATTAGAGGCCCGGAATATTTCAATTGAATTATTCAGAGCGGAGGATCGTACTTTTTATTTGGATGATTTTGAATACCTTGGTTGGAAGCCGTATGCCTTAAAAGGAGTTAACATACATAAAATACCAGGTGGACATAATACCATTTTTAAAGCGCCTAATGATAAAATATTTGCAAGCATATTACAAAACTGCCTAAACAAAGCCGAACCTAAACAACTGTAGTTATGTGTTTAATTAAAGTTCATATCAAATACGACGATGACATTAATTGGCAAAACGGAGCGGATTGTGATTATAAATTAAGGGATGGCCAGGTTGATGTCTGGCGCATCAGGATCAGTTCAAACCTGGCATTTATCGATGATTTTTTTAAAGTATTGTTACCGGATGAAATAATAAGGGCCAATCGTTATGTACAAAAAAAAGACAAGCTCCGGTTTGTAGTGAGTCGTGGTGCATTGCGCTGCTTGCTAAGTAAATATACCAATCAACCAGCCACCACCATTAAATTCATTGTCAGCGCTAACAAGAAACCTTATATACATCAACAAGATTTAAAGTATAATGTATCTCATGCCGGTGATTGGGTTTTAATTGCCATATCAAACACAGAGGTTGGTATTGATACGGAAGAGATAGATTCTTCTTTTAGTTATAAAGAGATCCTTGCTGATTATTTTAGTAAAGATGAGATTAATTATATAGCCCACCAGGGCTCAATTAACAGCTTTTTTTTACTCTGGACACGTAAGGAAGCCTTAACCAAAGCAACCGCCATTGGTTTAGACAACAACCTGAAACACATCCCGAGCTTAAATGGTGATCATGAATTGGATGGGGGCATACTGGCCTCATGCGGCAATTGGAAAATGAACAGCTTTAAAACCGACGAAAATAATCTGGCCAGCCTGGCCACCGAAATAACAGCCGGGCATACGATGTATTGGGATGTTAACTTTGAAAACTATTTACCGGGCTTTAAACAATCCGTATTTTAATATACAAAAAATAGCCCTTACTCCATCTTTCCAGCCTATCTTTTTACCTTCCTCATAGGTACGACCATAATAAGATATACCCACTTCATAGATCCGGATCTTGGGAATACGGGAAATTTTGATGGTTACCTCCGGCTCAAAACCAAAACGTTTTTCGGTAAGCGGAATACCTTGTATCATTTGCGTGTTAAACAACTTATAACAGGTTTCCATATCAGTAAGGTTTAAGTTGGAAAACATGTTAGAAGCAAACGTAAGCCATCTGTTCCCAATTGTATGCCAAAAGAATAATATCCGGTGCGGGTTACTGCCCATAAACCTCGAACCATAAACCACATCAGCAAAACCAGAAACTACAGGTTTTAACAAATCATTATACTCCGCCGGATCATATTCAAGGTCAGCATCCTGAATAATGAGATAATCGCCCGTTGCTTTTGAGATCCCTGTATGCAATGCGGCTCCTTTACCTTTGTTTACTTCATGCTTAAAGTATTGTATATCAAGGTCGGGATTTGTTTGCTGATAGGTAGCTATGGCCAGCTCGGTATTATCCTTTGAACAATCATTCACAATAATGATCTCTTTCTGAATATCATTTACAAGGTTTACCTCTTTAATTTTATCCAAAATCAAATGTATCGTGTTACCTTCGTTATAAGCGGGGATGATAATTGATAGTTTTTGTATGGTCATTATTGTTTTTGTGATCAAACTTTGCTTTGTTATATATTTATACTTCGGTATAAGCTTATTATATCTTTATTGAAAATATTTTTAATGCAAGCCGTACTAAAACGAGTCAAAATTTACTTAAAAAAACCAAAAGTAATATTAATACTCATATTTCTGACTGTTTTAACCCTGTTGTTTTGGTTTTGTTTGCCAGATCCACTATTTAAAAGTCCTACATCGTATGTTATTGATGATAGTAACGGGCAATTATTAGCTGCGTCTATTGCCGGCGATGGTCAATGGCGCTTTCCCTATAACGACAGCGTGCCCTATAAATTTAAGCAATGTATTATAGCTTTTGAAGATAAACGCTTTGAACATCACCCTGGATTTGACCCTTTAGCCTTTGGACGAGCTTTAAAACAAAATATCTTATCAAAAAAAGTTACCAGTGGCGGCAGCACCATAACCATGCAGGTTATCAGACTGGCAACCCGGCATAAGCGTAATATCTGGAATAAACTTTTAGAAATATTTATGGCCTTGCGATTGGAGCTTACCCAAAGTAAAAATGAAGTATTGGCGCTATATACCAGCAATGCTCCATTTGGTACCAATGTAATAGGCTTGGATGCCGCCTCATGGCGATACTATGGGCGGGGACCTGATAAATTATCATGGGGAGAAATGGCAGCGATGGCCGTTCTGCCAAACTCCCCATCATTGGTGCATCCCGGCAGAAACAGGCTTATATTGCTCAGGAAGCGAAATTTACTACTTCAGCGTCTCTATAAGGAAGGCATTATTGATAGCACTACCAAAGCTTTGGCAGAACTTGAACCCGTGCCTGATCGCCCGGTGCCCTTACCGCAACAAGCTCCGCACCTGCTTCAACGTTTTAAAAACGACCATCAACATCATCCCGATGGTGATACACGGTTACAAACGAGTATAAATTCGGCGTTGCAACAGCAGGTTAATGATATTCTGGAACAGCACCATCAGCTTCTAAAAGCCAATGATATTAACAACATAGCAGCAATTGTTTTAGATGTAGAAACAGGAGCCACACTGGCTTATGCCGGTAATATAGCACACCGCGAAGATCCACAGATGGAAAGTGACGTAGATGTAATTGACGCCCCGCGCAGCCCCGGCAGCACACTGAAACCCCTGTTATATGCCTCGATGCTACACAGTGGCTTAATATTACCCAATAGCCTGCTACCTGATGTACCTACACTGATAGCGGGTTATCACCCGGAAAATTTTGACCTGGGATATGATGGCGCTGTACCGGCATCGCGCGCGTTATCCCGGTCGTTAAATGTTCCTGCTGTAAAAATGCTGCAGCAATTTAAATACGAACGTTTTTATGATTTTTTGCAAAAATCAGGTATTACTACCTTAACCAAACCGGCCGATCATTATGGCTTGTCGCTGATACTGGGCGGTGGTGAAAATACCCTGTGGGAATTGAGCGGGGCTTATGCGGATATGGCCCGTGTGCTCAACCATTACAACAGATACCATGGTCAATATAATCCAGCTGATTACCACAGCCCTGTTTATAGTCTGCCTGAGAAAGTTATAAAACCCAATTTGGAAAAAAACGGTTTGTTGGATGCGGCGTCTATATATTATACTTTTCAGGCAATGGAAGAAGTGATGCGGCCTGGCGAAGAAATGCTGTGGCAACAATTCAGCTCTACCCAGCGTGTAGCATGGAAAACCGGTACCAGCTTTGGCTTTCGCGATGGATGGGCAATAGGCATCACTCCCCGGTATGTAGTTGGTGTATGGGTAGGTAATACAGATGGCGAAGGCCGGCCTGGATTAACGGGTATCAATACAGCTGCCCCTGCCCTGTTCGAGATTTTCAGATTGTTACCCGTATCGCGCGATTGGTTTGAAATGCCAACCAGCGAAATGGTAAAAATAAAGGTATGCCATCAAAGCGGTTACCGGGCTGGTCAGTATTGTGATAATACCGATGATATGCTGGTACCTAAAGCAGGACTTAAAGCACCGGTTTGCCCTTATCACAAACTCATACATCTATCTGCTGATGGCCGATACCAGGTGAATGGTAACTGCGAATCGCCGGATAATATAGTAAACAGGAAATGGTTTGTGCTGCCCCCTTCTATGGAATACTACTATAAAGCCAGAGATTATCAATATCATGTATTACCACCATTCAGACCTGGGTGCGCTCAGGCAGAAAATGGTAATGCCATGGAGGTTATCTATCCCAAAGATGACGCTAAAATATATGTACCCCTCGAGGCTGACGGCAGCAGGGGCCGGATGATCTGTAATGCAGCCCATCGCGTTCCCGGTATGAAAATATTCTGGCACCTTGATGACCAGTATGTTGGCGAAACACAGGATTTTCACCAAATGTCACTGAATCCCCCACCCGGCAAACACATCCTTACCCTGGTTGATGGAAACGGTAATACCATCAACATAGGTTTTGAGATATTAAGTAAATGATGTGCTTTAGCAGTAAGCATACCCGCTTAAATAAGCTGATAAGTGTGTTAGCCCCTTTAAATACAATACGTATAGTATCAAAAGAATCAATGCTCATCTTATAACTTAAAACGCTAAACCAATCAAAACCTAAACATTTATTATATTGGCAGATCAATTTTAATAGCAATGCTTGAACTGTACGATCTGCATAACTTAATGGTAATTGATATTGAAACCGTACCCCAGTACAGTTCACATGATCAGGTACCCGAACATCTGCAGAAGCTCTGGGAACTGAAGAGTCAAAACCTACGCAAAGATGAAAGCGCCGAGAGCTTTTATAAAAGTGCGGGTATCTGGGCTGAGTTTGGTAAGATCATTTGTATATCAGTAGGCATATTTACCGGTGGTAAAGATACCGGCTTAAGAATAAAATCATTTGCCGGTCATACTGAAAAAGACCTGCTCACTGAATTTTCAGCGCTATTGTTCGGTCAATCACCAAACCTGGTTTTATGTGCTCATAACGGTAAAGAATTTGATTTTCCTTACATCTGCCGCAGATTGCTGATCAATGGTCTGCCGTTTCCACCCCAGTTACAAATAGCCGGTAAGAAACCATGGGAAGTTGTTCATATTGATACTATGGAGCTTTGGAAATTTGGCGATTATAAAAACTATACTTCACTCAACCTGCTTACCGCTATTTTTGATATCCCCACTCCAAAAGACGACATTGATGGCAGTATGGTTGGCGATGTTTATTGGAACCTGAACCAGCTTGACCGCATATGTACTTATTGCCAGAAAGATGTAGTAGCTACAGCGCAATTATTGAGGCGTTATCGTGGTGAAGAATTGATAAAAGATGAATTGATTACCATAATAGGTCAATAAATGCTGCAGGTAAACGATCTTTCTGTTAGTTTTAAAACAGCCAATGGCTTATTCAAAGCAGTAAAAAACATCTCATTCAGCCTAAAAAAAGGTGAAACTATTGGTATTGTGGGCGAGTCCGGGTCGGGAAAATCGGTAACATCGCTGGCACTGATGCGTTTGCTGAATACCGATCAAACTGTAGTTAACGGTGAAGTATTACTAAACGATACCCGGTTGTTTGACTTACCAGAAGCTGATATGCGCCACATCAGGGGTAATCGTATGGCCATGATCTTCCAGGAACCCATGACCTCGCTTAACCCGGTGCTTACCTGCGGCTTTCAGCTTACCGAAGCTATAAAACTACACCTGGGGTTGAGTAATGCAGAAGCTAAACAGAAAACCATCGAACTGTTTAATGAAGTGCAACTTCCGCGACCTGAAGCCATATTTGACAGCTATCCGCATCAAATATCCGGCGGACAAAAGCAAAGGGTAATGATAGCCATGGCCCTTTCCTGCAACCCCGAAATACTGATAGCTGATGAGCCAACAACGGCACTTGATGTGACAGTTCAAAAAGCCATTATCGACCTGTTGCTGAATCTTAAAAGTACACGCTGCCGCAGCCTCATATTTATATCGCATGATCTGGGTGTGATTAGAGAAATTGCCGATCGGGTTTTGGTGATGTACAAAGGGCAAATTGTGGAAGAAGCTAACGTAAACGATCTGTTTAACAATCCCCAACATGCTTATACCAAGGGTTTGCTGGCTTGCAGGCCATCACCCGATCAGCATTTGAAAAAATTGCCGGTCATCGCCGATTTTTTTGATGCTGATGGTTCCCCGGATACCCAATCGACAACTATCGAAAGCATCCGCGCAAAATACAGTTATGCCGAAACAGAGGTTGCTGATCGTAAAAAAACACTCTATCAGCAGCAACCTTTATTAAAAATTGATAAACTTTCTACCTGGTTCCCTATCAATCCGGGGTTACTGGGGCCATCTGGTCAGGTGGTAAAGGCGGTAAATAATGTGAGCCTGGAGGTGTATCCAGGCGAAACACTTGGGCTGGTTGGTGAATCCGGTTGTGGTAAAACCACCCTTGGCCGAACTATTTTGCGCCTTATTGAGCCTACTCATGGTACAGTAAGTTTTGAAGGGACGGATCTCAGCAGTTTAAAAAGAGATGCCTTACGCGAGATCCGCAGAGATATCCAGATTATTTTTCAGGATCCTTACTCCTCCTTAAATCCACGGTTAACCGTTGGGCAGTCCTTAATGGAACCTTTACAAGTGCACCGGTTTTATAGTAACGACACTAAACGTAAACAAAGAGTGCTGGAGTTACTGCAACGAGTAAATCTCTTGCCCGAACATTTTAACCGCTATCCACATGAGTTTTCAGGTGGCCAAAGGCAGCGTATCGTTATAGCCCGTGCGCTGGCCCTGCAACCCAAATTTATTATCTGCGATGAATCGGTATCCGCGCTGGATGTATCTGTACAGGCACAGGTGCTTAACCTGATCCGTGAGCTTCAGGAAGAATTTAAGCTTACCTACATTTTTATTTCGCATGATCTGGCCGTTATCAAACATATATCTGATCGAATGGTGGTGATGAACAAAGGCGAGATCGTTGAAACCGGTTACCCAGACGATATATATTACCGTCCACAACAGGATTATACCAAACGGTTGATAGCATCCATTCCGCAAGGGTGATTTTTTTGAGTAAAGATTTTTAGAGTAAAGAACAAGGACAGGAAGAACAAAGAAAAAGATCCTTGCTCCTTGTTCCCTAAATCCTTATTTCCCCCCCATCTCCTAATGTCCAAATTCCGTATCTTTGACCAAATACTTATGTATGTCTAAAAAGAAAAATAACTCTTCTATAGTTCAGGTGCTCACCCAAATGGTGCTTGACATATTTGAACAAAACGGTAATACACCGTTAAACTATAAACAAGTTTCTGCTAAACTAAACGTTCGTGATCCGGAAGCACGCGAGATCATATTTGATATATTAAAAGACGAAGCCAAAAAATCGGTATTAAAAGAGCTTTCGCCCGGCAAATTTCAATTGCTGGAGTTAAAAACATTTGTTGAAGGTAAAGTTGATCTTACCAATGATGGCTCTGCTTTTATTGTTACTGATGATGAATTTGAAAGCGATATTTTCATCGCTCCCCGTAAACTGCGCAACGCCTTAAATGGCGACCGTGTTAAGGTATACGTATATGCCAAAAGCAAAGGTAAACGTAAAGAGGGTGAGGTAATTGAGATCATCCAACGGGCTAAAATGGAGTTTACCGGTATCGTAAAGCTATCGGAGCGCTTCGCGTTTTTTATTCCTGATGATCGTAAAATGATGCATGACATCTTTATCCCCATCAGCGAACTGAACGGAGCTAAGAATGGAATAAAAGCGGTTGCTGAAATTACCGACTGGCCAACCGACGCTAAAAACCCTATAGGCCGCATCAAACATGTGCTGGGTGCTCAGGGCGAAAATGATACGGAAATGAATGCCATATTGGCTGAGTATGGTTTCCCTCTTTCTTTTCCTGCCGAAGTGGAACATGAAGCAGAAGCGATCTCGGATGTTATCTCAGAACATGAAATATCCAAACGACGCGACTTTAGAAATATCACTACATTCACCATCGACCCTTTTGATGCCAAGGATTTTGATGATGCTTTGTCATTCAAAAAATTGGATAATGGCAATTATGAAGTAGGCGTTCACATTGCTGACGTATCCCATTACATAGCCCCTGATTCTGCCTTAGATAAAGAAGCGCTGGAACGTGCAACCTCAGTTTACCTGGTCGACCGGGTAATACCCATGCTGCCCGAACGTTTATCAAACGGGCTATGCTCGTTACGGCCCAAAGAAGAAAAACTATGCTTTTCGGCTGTATTTGAGCTGGACGAAAATGCCTATATCATTAATGAATGGTATGGTAAAACTATCATTTATTCAGACAGGCGTTTCACCTATGAGGAAGTACAGGAAGTAATAGAAAACAAAGCGGGCGACTTTGTAGAGGAGATTTTAAAACTCAACGCATTGGCTTACAAATTACGTGAGCGCAAATTCAAGAATGGGGCTATCAGTTTTGAAGCTACCGAAATTAAATTTAAGCTGGATGAGCATGGCAAACCAACCGGCGTTTATGTAAAGGAACGTAAAGATGCCCATAAACTTATCGAAGATTTTATGCTCCTGGCTAACCGCAAAGTAGCCGAATATGTAAGCAAACTGGGTAAAGGCAAGCATAAATATACTTTTGTATACCGTGCACACGACTCACCTAAACCCGATGCCTTGGCTAATTTTGCGCAGTTTGCCGCGCGTTTTGGTTACAAGGTAAATACCAAATCAGATAAGGAAACGGCTAAATCACTTAACTTCCTGATGGAAGATGTGGAGGGCAAAAAAGAGCAAAACGTGCTTACCCAATTGGCCATCAGGTCAATGGCTAAGGCTATTTATACCACCAAAACCAGCAGTCATTACGGACTGGCCTTTGATCATTATACGCATTTCACCTCGCCTATCCGCCGCTACCCTGACGTGATGGTGCACCGGCTTTTGTTTCATTATTTGCACGGCGGTCAATCGGCCAATGCCGAGCATTATGAAAAGCTATGTTCCCACAGTTCGCAAATGGAGAAAAAAGCTGCCGATGCGGAACGCGCCTCCATAAAATACAAACAGGCAGAATATTTGAAAGATCAGGTTGGCAATATGTTTACCGGTATCATATCGGGTGTTACGGAATGGGGTATGTATGTAGAGATCATCGAGAATAAGTGCGAGGGTATGATCCGCTTACGCGATATATCTGATGATTTTTATACGCTGGATGAGAAAAACTACGCCATTATCGGTCAGCGTAAAAAGAAGATCTACCAACTGGGAGATGAGGTACAGATCAGGGTGAAGAATGTTGACCTTACCAAAAAACAAATTGACTTTTCATTAGTACAAGATTAGTTCATCCGTTCGTTAGTTAACTGGTTCATTGGTGGTTTGTTCAATATCTATCCACTATAAAATACAGTTGGCTAATGAACTAATGAACCTGTGAACCAAATAAAGAATGAAGCAACTTACAGATCTGCAGGTGTTGATAAGCGAGGCTATTGATAAACTCGCCTTCCCCCAGCAACCTGCCGACTTATATGAACCTATAAGTTATATACTGGCTCTTGGCGGTAAACGCCTCAGACCAGCACTTTTACTCATGGCCTGCGATCTTTTTGATGGCGATGTGGAGAGTGCAGTACAACCGGCGCTTGCTATAGAGGTTTTCCATAACTTCACGCTGATGCATGATGACATCATGGATAACGCTCCTCTACGCCGCGGCCAGGTAACAGTACATGAAAAATGGAATGCCAATGTAGCCATACTTTCAGGGGATGCCATGATGGTGGAGTCGAACAAGCTGATAATGCGGGTTCCTGATGCTATTTTACGCCAGGTAATGGATGTTTTTAATGAAACCGCCACCGGTGTATGCGAGGGCCAGCAGATTGATATGAGCTTTGAACAGCGCGGCAATGTGATTATTGATGAATACCTGAATATGATACGCCTTAAAACCGCTGTATTATTAGGTGGCACACTTAAAATAGGTGCCATTATAGGGGGTGCAAAACTGGCAGATGCACAATTACTATATGATTTTGGAGTGAATCTGGGTATTGCATTCCAACTGCAGGATGATATACTGGATGTGTATGGTGATCCCGATAAATTTGGGAAACAGGTGGGCGGCGATATTATCTCCAATAAAAAAACGTACCTGCTTATCAAAGCTCTTGAACTGGCCAAAGATCACCGGGCTCAGGAGCTGAACAACTGGCTCACCATGCAACTGTTTGATGTGCCAGAGAAAGTAACCGCCGTTACTGGTATCTACAATGAGCTACAGATAAGAAAATACGCCGAAGAAGCCATGCACACTTATGCCGACAAGGCATTTAAGGCCCTGGATAACATTAACCTGCCTGAAGAGCGTCGCCAATACCTGCGCCAGTTTGCCGATAGCTTATTGGTAAGGGAGTTTTAATTTAATTTGATCACCACTTTGAGTCATACCGAATTTATTTCGGCACCCCATCAATAAGGTGAACAGCAATCGGGTTAACTTGTTCTATGTGATCCTGAAACAAGTTCAGGATCACAGGAAATTCATCTCAAAAGGCCCGGATCAAATTGATCGGGGCTTTTTATATCAGGATTCCGGTACAGGGTTTTTCATATTCATAGTTGCGCCCGCACTTGCTATAATGATCAGTGCTACTGCTATCCATTCATTTAAAGAAAGGTATTCGTGAAGAAAAATAAGACCTGAAAACGCTGCAACAGCGGGTTCAAGGCTCATTAAGATACTGAATGTTTTTGCAGGAATCCTCCGCAAAGCACTCATCTCCAGCGTAAAAGGTATTGCACTCGAAAGTAAGGCTAACAGAAAGCCAGACAGCAACATGCCGGGCCTGAAATGGCTTAATAATCCATTCCCTATAGCTACCGGTAATACTACCGCAGAAGCGAAGACCATACCAATGCTCACGGCTTTACCACCATCCAGTATTTTGGAGATGCGTCCGCCCAGGACAATGTAGCCTGCCCACAATGCACCGGCAAGTAAGGCCAGAAGAACACCAATAACATCCAACCCATTATTACTCCATGGCGCTATCAGGGCTATCCCTGCCGCTGCCAGGGTCACCCATAAAAAGTCTATGCCTCGTTTAGAGCCGGTCAAGGCGAGTGCCAGCGGCCCTATGAACTCCAGGGCAACACCTAACGCAAGCGGTATACGGGCTATAGCCATGTAAAAAATGATATTCATCGCTCCTAACGTTAAACCATACCAGGCTACAGCTTTCCATTGCGCATTGGACAGGCTTTTTAAATTGGGTCGATTAAAAACAACCAGGATGATAGCAGAAAAAACAATCCTTAATGCTGAAGTGGAAGCAGCACCCAACACCGGGAAGATACCCTTGGCAATTGCCGCCCCACCCTGCACACTTATAATAGATAATAATACAGCCGGTACAGCAGGGATTTCGAATCCCTTTTTATTCTTCATTTAAAGATGTTTAGTGATAAAAATAAAAGTTTTAACCAGCACCGGTGTCAAGTCTGTGTAAGTTCCCGATCAAAAAACCCTGAAGTCAATAATCTCAGCAGACTAACGGGCAATGAAACAATGCGGGTTATCTCGCGATAGCATAAAAAAAGCCCTGATCAAGTTGATCAGGGCTTTTTTGTATCTGTTTAGCTTAGCTAATTACTCAGCTGCCGCTTCTTCAGTTGCTTCTGTATCAGCTTTCTTTGCTTTTGGAGCCGCTGCTTTTTTTGCTTTTGGAGCTGCTTCAGTAGCTTCAACTTCAGCTACTGGTGCTTCAACTGCTTTCTTTTCCGCTTTTGCTTTTGGTGCAGGGGCTGCAACTTCAGCTACAGGTGCTGCTTCAACCGGAACTACAGAAACGTATGAACGGTTATCGGCTTTTTTTCTGAACACTACGTGTCCATCAGCTAATGCAAATAAAGTATGATCTTTACCAATACCTACGTTAACGCCAGGATTGTGTTTGGTACCACGCTGACGTACGATGATGTTACCTGCAATTGCTGGCTGACCACCGAATATTTTGATACCTAAACGTTTGCTATGCGACTCACGGCCGTTTCTGGAACTACCGGCCCCTTTTTTGTGTGCCATTTCTTAATATTTTTATGGAATCGATAAACAACCCCAGGTTTAAACTTTAATTATAATGTAATACCAGTGATCTCGATCTTGGTAAATTGCTGACGGTGACCGTTTTTCTTTTTGTAACCTTTTCTTCTTTTCTTTTTGAAGATAATTACTTTATCACCTTTTAAATGAGACACGATCTTAGCCGATACTTTAGCGCCTTTCAAATCAGAACCTAATTTGAATTTACCTTCGTTTTCTGCTAACAATACACTGTCAAATTCAATACTAGCGCCCTCATCGCCTTGTAATCTGTGTACAAAGATCTGCTGGTCTTTTGCAACTTTGAATTGCTGTCCGGCTATACTTACTATTGCGTACATGTTTGTTAATTATTGTTTTAAAATTCGAGGTGCAAATATAGGGATTGATTATTAAATAAACAACACCTTATTTACTTATTACATTGTTTTTTTAATGCTTCCGTATATTCTTTAACAATTGGCTGGCCACCCTGCTTCATACATTCGTTATAAAACCTCCAGGCATTTGTACAATCCTTTCGCAAAAAGTAACAAACGGAGAGCTTATAAGTCGTATTCATATTAGCAGCATCAATACCGTATGATGTTGTTAAAAGTTTAATTGCCGTATTCAGCTTTTCCTGACTCCCATCCTTTTGAGAGTCTACAAAGTAGATAGTGGCTTTATCTGTTAAAATCACCGAACTTTTGGGATTCATAGCCAAACCTTTATCATATTGTGCGATAGCGGCCTTGCTGTCATTAAAAGAACTATAAACAGCGCCAAATCCCCAATAGATATTTTCATTTTTAGGATCAAGTAAATAAGCCTGATTAAAACGATACATAGCTGTTTTGATATCCCCCTGGTATAAATAGGAAAAACCAAGTTTAATCAGTTGATCAGAAGCTTTCCGATGTGTGCCATTTTGTTTAAGTTCGGTGTCAATTAACCGCTGATCGGCTTCGATTTGCCCTGCTATTTTAGGCACATGCCCGTACTCAGGGAGTAGCCTTATATTATCCTTTGATTCCTTTTTCCACTCCTCATAACTTATTTGCTGAGCAAAGCCACACACGTATGTAAATGAGAGTAAGAAGGCTAAAAGATATTTCATCATCATTTCTTTAATCTTTCCTCAGCGGTATATAAACTTTGCTGAATTTCTTTGATCAGTGTTTTGTTGGCATCAATCAACCGGATGTCGCCTTCGAAGCCGCTATCGTACACTACACGCTTGCTTTTTTTCTTGTATTTAAACTCGATAATATAGCGTATCGACTTGTTTTTGCCCTTTGTGCTATCAGCCAGTTCTTTTACCGGGAAATCCCAGAAACCCAGGTCGGCAGCCTTATGATGCAAATAAAGCAAGTCATCGTTGGTTAAACGCAAGTGCATTTTCACTAAAGAGTCTTGCTTATTTACATATTGATAATCGCCTGTTTTGGAGTCATATTTATTGATCAGGCTATCTACAGGACCGAACTGAATCGACATCGATTCAAAATCAGAGAAACGATACGGCGCGTTTTTGATCATCATGCCATAATAATAAAAGCAGTAGGCCAAAAACGGCACTATAATAGTAAGCGCGAAAAATATTTTCTTGGAACGATCAGACATGAATTTAATTATTGAATTACTGAATTATTGAGTTATTGAATTGTTTGGAATCTTTACTTTGATACTGTTTTTCTTGATGCAGATGCAATTTTAAGAATTTGATTTGCTTCATCTATTAAAACCGCCAAGTCGGCTTGTGTAACTATTTTGGCCTCTATTAATACTTCCATCCAAAAAACTGACTCATCTGCTTCTTCAACTACGATGGAAAGCTTTGAATGAAATTCAGCTTGTGATCTAGCTCTACACGCAGCCCGGTAATTAGCGCCAACAGAGGACGAAGATCGTAATAATTGTCGTCCAATGATCTTAGCTTCTTCAGTTTTAGGTAATGTTTTAAAAAAATTAATATTGTCTACCACGAATTTTTTGGTGCGACTTTTAAATGCCTCCGCAAATTCAATCCTTTCGTTATTTGCCATGCGATACTTTTAAAAATCAATAATTCCTTTTTTAAATCAATAATTCGATAATTCAGTAATTCAATAATTAATTATCTAATTCCCCTTCCCATTTACTTACTACCGCGGCCGCCATGGCATTGCCCAAAACGTTGGTCGCCGACCGGCCCATGTCTAATAATGGGTCGATACCTATCAGTAAAAACAAACCAGCTTCGGGAATATTGAACATGGATAGTGTGGCGGCAATAACTACTAATGATGCTCTTGGAACCCCGGCTACGCCTTTGCTGGTTAACATGAGCACGAGCAGCATAGATAACTGGTGACCAAAAGATAGATGAATATCGTATGATTGTGCCAGAAACAGGGAAGCAAAAGTCATATACATCATGGAGCCATCCAGATTGAACGAGTAACCCAAAGGCAATACAAAACTTACAATTTTATTACTGCAGCCAAAGTTCTCCAGTTCCAGCAATACTTTAGGATAAGCAGCCTCACTGGTTGATGTACTGAAAGCTATCAGCATAGCATCTTTTATGCGGCCTATTAATTTAAACACAGGCTTTTTTAATACGATGAAGCCAACCATAATAATGATCAGCCAAAGCATGAACAACGAAAAATAAAACTCGCTTATAAAAATCCCATAGGTTGATAATACGCCCAGACCCTGCTTGGCTATCACCGCTGTGATAGCTCCAAAAACAGCCAATGGGGCTACTTTCATTACATAGCCTGTAATTTTTAATATCACATGAGCTATGGCATCCATGGCTTTGATCACGATTTTTCCCTGCTCGCCAATGGCAGCTGTCGCTACACCAAAAAACATGGCAAACACTACTATCTGTAAGATCTCATTATTGGCCATGGCCTCAAAAATACTTCTGGGGAAAACGTGGCCTACAAATTCAATAAACGACAAGGTCGTTTTCTTGATACCCGTACTTAAATGACTATCCGGCAATGGCAGGTGCATGGCTTTACCTGGTTGAAACAGGTTAACTAACAACATACCTAATAACAAGGAAACCAGCGTAGCGCTGATAAACCATAACATGGTTTTGCCTCCAATGCGTCCCACCGCTTTGATATCGCCTACTTTGGCCACTCCTACTACCAATGTGGTAAAAACCAGAGGCGCCACAATCATCTTGATGAGCCTTAGAAATATTTCGCTTAAAATGGAAAAGCCTTCCAGTTTATCCTCGCGGATGGAATTGTTATCTTTACTGATCTTTAATTGTTGTACTTTTTGTGCCTGTAGCGCGATGTGCCCGGCAGCAGTAGTATCGTTTAATAAAACCAATTTGGTGTTAATGGTTTTAATATTAGCATCGGCTGTATTAATTTTTACGTTGATGGCATTAATTACGCTTACATTGTAAATGTAGCCGGTTATTACACCCAATACAAGGGCGATAAAGATGTAAAGTGTCAGGTTATTTTTTGGCATAAAACTTATTGCAGGGCGCTAAACTACAAAAATTAATAATTTTAAAAGCAGTTCGGTTGGTATCAAGTAGCCAGTATCAAGTATCAAGATCTAATAAAGGCTGATCGCCGTCTTAGTTTTACGTCCTTATAATCAAAGTCTTGATACTTGATACCAGCTACTTGATACTAAAATAAACTAACTTGATACCAAACGATTATGAGTATTACCACATACGGTTTACAGCATATAAAAAAAGAAACTCAACACTTGTCGCATGAGCAGTTATCGGAGTTATTACTCCGACTGGCACGCTATAAAAAGGAGAATAAGGAGTTGCTGGCTTACTTATTATTTGAGGCCTATGACGAAGCTGCTTTTGTTGAAAAAGTAAAGGGCGAAGCCGGTTTTATGTTCAGTCAGTTATCGGCTCTGAGCTACCATGCAGCAAAAGGCATGCGTAAAATTTTAAGGTTGCTGAGCAAATACACTAAATTTGCAGGCTCAAAAGAAGTGGAGATTGAATTGTTGCTGAATTTTTGTGTTAACTACCTGGAATATGCCGACAGACGTACCACTTACAAACCCATCAGGCTGATATTAACCCGGCAGGTTGAAAAGATACGCGGATTGATAGGAAAGCTGCATGAGGACCTGCAGTTTGATTACCTGGAGAGTTATAATACCCTGCTTGATGATGCCGAAAAAAAGCTGGTTTGGTTTAAAAAGAATGATTATCAGTTGTAACATATAGCCTTTACATTAATCTAACAATAAAATCTATTAACGCGTGGCCAACAAAGAAGCAGCATTCAAGCAAATATATGAAGCTAATTCTAAAAAGATATTCCATTTATGTTATGGTTACACCGGCGACGATGATGCCGCGAACGACCTGCTACAGGAAACTTTTTTAAAAGTTTGGCAAAATTTAGAGAAGTTTCGCAACCAGGCCATGATTTCAACCTGGATATACCGCATTGCTGTAAACACTTGTTTAACCTATTTACGATCAGAAAAAAGACAGGCTAAAGATGAGCTAACCCCTCAGATAGCCGAAACTAAAAGAGAAGAACTATCGGATAAAAACGAGCAGGTAGCTTTGCTGTACAAGTGTATTTCAAAGCTGGAGGAGTCGGAAAGAATTATAATAACTATGGTGCTTGATGAAGTACCGTACCCCGAAATAGCTGATATTTCGGGCATATCAGAAGGAAACCTGAGAGTGAAGATTTATCGTATAAAACAAAAATTAACAGAATTATTTAACCAGTATGAAAGACTTTGATCATCTGATGTCGGTTTGGCAGGGACAGCCAAAACCAGATCAACTTTCAGTGGATGATGTGCTGAAACAGGTAAAGAAGGGGATCCGAAGCATAACTACCAAGTTATACTGGACCATTGTGGCCATGGTGGCTATAGCAGCGTTTGCATTTATTGTCACCTTTTTCCTGGCCTTTAAATCGTGGATTACTACCGTGGGTATTCTGATAGTGCTGGTCACTATGCTCATGTACCTGTCGCTTGTAGTAAGACACTACCATATTTTGAGTAAGCGCGATGCAACTCAAAATCCCTCGGAGTACCTTGACAGCCTGAAGGCCTACCAAAAAACAAGAACAAAAATCATCGGCTGGTTCTACTATATCTACATACTACTCATCAGCGCCGGCCTCGCACTCTACTTTGCCGAAGTATTATCAACCTCCTCCCTCCTTTTTAAACTCATCACTTACGGTTCCATAATTATCTGGTTTTTATTTACCACTTTTTATTTAAAACCGCGTATGTTTAAAAATGAGGAAGAGAAGCTTAACCTGATGATCGATCGGCTGGTGAGGCTAAAGGAACAATTTGATTAAGCTCTTATTAATTTGATGACGGACCAAAATATTATTATACAAAAAGCCACCATAGCTGATGCTGAGACACTGTTAGCCTTCGGCAGAAAAACTTTTTTTGATTTCTTTGCCCATCTGAACACGCCCGAAAACATGGAGGCTTATGCTGCAAATGCTTTTACCCTGCCACGGATACAGGCCGAATTGCTCAATCCCGGTTCGCACTTTTATTTTGCGATGCTTAACGGGCATATTACCGGATATATGAAAATAAACCTCGATGCCGCCCAAACCGAGCTACAGGACGGCAAGGCCCTTGAAGTAGAGCGCATTTATGTTTTGGCCGAATATCATGGCAAAAAGATAGGTCATGAATTATTGAACTTCGCCTTTCAAATGGCAAAGGATAAGGACCTGCAATACGTTTGGCTGGGTGTTTGGGAACATAATCAAAAAGCCTTAAGCTTTTATGAAAAACACGGCTTTAAAGTATTTGGCAGTCACCCTTTTATGTTAGGAAGCGACAAGCAAACCGACCTGCTCATGAAGAAAGAACTATAGCCTTATCTTTGATTGACCAGCGAAAACATCACCTGCTCCCTTAACTGCCTGCTTATAGGCACCTGGTGATGATTGATGTGGAGCATATTACCCTCAATAGCCGTAATTTTTTGAGTAGCCACAATAAACGATTTATGGGTTTGTAAAAAACCATATTTAGGTAGTTTCTCCAATAAGGCTTTTAATGTACTATGGGTAATGATCCTTCGGCCCGGGAAATGTATTTCCACATAATTTTCCATTCCTTTGATGTACAATACGTCACTAAATACCACTTTCTCTAATTTGCCTTCGCTTTTCACAAACAGGTAATCCGCTTCTTTGAGATTATTGTTACGCAGTTCGAAATAATCTTTGGCCTTGAAAGCCGCTTTCATAAACCGTTCAAATGGTATTGGTTTGAGTAAATAGTCCAGCACATCCAGATCAAATCCATCCGTAGCATACTCTTTAAAAGCCGTAGTGAAGATCACCTTCGGGGGATCGGGTAAGGACTTGATAAAGTCAACGCCGCTTAGGTGCGGCATTTGTATATCCAAAAACAAAAGATCAACCGGCTGCCGGGCTAAAACGGCACTCAACTCCATGGCATCCTCGCATTGGGCTTTTAAATCAAAAAAGCCCGCCTTTTTTACGTATCCCTCTAATCCTTTCCGGGCAAAGGGCTCATCATCGGTAATAATACAGCTTATCTGGCTCATGTTCTAAAATTCTAATTCTAATTGTGCAACATAGCTACCGGCTTCGCCACCAGCTATCAGGCGGTGTTTACCCGGATAAAGCAATTCTAAACGTCTTTTTAAGTTTTCGTGTCCTATACCGCTGTAATTATCCGCTATCTTCATGGTTGCCGGCACATCATTATATACTTTAAATAACATTCCTTTTTCATTGATATTGGCCGAAATATCAATTCTATAATCACCGCCAATATACTTAAAGGCGTTTTCAACCAGCGGAAGCAAAAGTAAAGGATATACCTGCTGATCGGCAAGATTTTCGTCAAAAACCACCTTTAAACGCATTTTCTGGCTGGCCCTTATCTTTTGAAGCTGGATATAGTCTTGAAGATATTCAAGTTCCTGCTTTATGGATACTTGTTGCTGCTGATCATAAAGCTGGTAACGCAACAAGCTCGAAAGCAGCTCGGTACTTTTTTTAGCACCAGCCACGTCTTCATCCATCTGAAAATAAATGGTATTAAGCGCGTTGAACAAAAAATGCGGATGGTATTGTGCTTTCAAAAACTTCAGTTCGGTTTCCAGGTGATCATTGGTTAGTTTTTCCAGTTGCATCTTATTATTTACATAGGCTTTTAACCAGGTGTTAGTACGTGTTATTCCATAATAAATAATGGCATATAGTGTAGGTATCAGATTAATATCTACCGCATCTGCCCATGAAAGACCGTCATCAGTAAAAGCAGCCATAGGAGTAAATATCAGGTTTATCAGTACCAGATTGGCTATTACAAAAATGAACAGTTCCCTCACCAGGCCTTTATAGCTTAACTTAACAGTTCCTTTTTTATCAAAATAACGAAACAGCCATTTAAAAAGAGCGATGCCCAGATACCCTACTAATATACTCAGGCTTATCTCCAGCGTGTTCAGAGCCCAGGAACGTTTCCAGAACTCTATGTCAATCACAATATCATTCAGCACTCTGATCGTAAAATATATCAGCAGACCATATAATGCGGGGAAAATATATCTCCGGAAAAATTTCATAAGGTTAAGTTATAAATTTCAGGCAGAAAGTGTTACAACGGGGCTTATTTCTTCTGTAGGGGCCTCTATCACAGGTTTGGGTTTATCCTTAGGTTTCATACCGAACAGGAACCGGGTTAAAGCGTAAGGACGCACCAGTAAATGATAAATCAGTACCGTTACAAAAAAAGTTATACCAACGGTATAAATATATTTGGACAGGATGCTTTCATTTTGCACCTGTACAATATAATACACCACCAAAACAATCGCCGTTTGATGCAGTATATAAAATGGGTACACTGTCTGGTTCAGATAGTTTAGCGCAACGTGTTTCCGGTTCAGATAATGTTTGCCATAGCCTACCAGCGCCAACACCCATCCCCAGGCGATGGTTGGCCGCAGGGCAACAAATAGGATATTAAATATGTTGTCGTGGAACGGCCATGCAGCATGATCGGGTTCTATTTTATTCCATCTCATTATCTCCCACATCATCAAACTCAGAAAACCAATGGTTAGTGCAAAACGCCGGTTCCGTTCCAGGCTATCCATTAATTGAGGCTGGGCAATACATATAAAACCTGCTAAAACAAAAAACAGCCAGTAAACAAAATAGCAGTCATCGTGTATCAGGTCATTAGTTTCAGGGAATTTTACGGATAGCAGTGCATACCAAACAATACCGGGCAGCATCAGCAAATAGATCCATTTCCCCTGAGCTAAAACAGCAAGCTTTTGTTTAAATAAATCATTTTTTGGTGATATCATCCAGGCAAATACAGGAGCAAACACCAGATCGTAAATAAACAGGTAAGCAATAAACCACAAGTGGTGCCAACTGAAACTACCCTTTGGATATGGTACAAAATTAAATACACTCGGATACCAATCTAAAAAACTGCCTTTGTAACCATGCGCCAACCGCTCCATATAGATCTGCGGCGGAACGATAATGAACATGCCTACCAACAGCGGAATAAACAAGCGGCGAAAACGTAAACCGATGAAGCTTAAAGTAGAACGCCGCTGCATCATATAAAAGCTTACCGTACCGGATATAAAAAAGAGCAGCGGCATCCGGAAGAGGTGTAAAAAATGATTCGACTCCATCAGGAGGTTGCTGGTTTCGGCGTTTTTGATATGCCAGTCATCCTCGGCAACAAAAGGCATGGCCGAATGAAAAAATAATACCCCTGCAATGGACAATATCCTTAACCAATCCAGATAAGTTTGACGTTGTGTGGTTTCCATCATGTTTTCTTTTTTATTCAAAAGAACACTCCTTATCTAACCTAATGAAATCAGTTTGACCAATGGTGTTTGCCCTTTGACCAATGGTAAAAAACGCCGGGATATCCCGTTATTCAACGTTGATTCCGAACTCCAATTCGGGTAAAACTACTCACCACATCACGTGTAAATACTAAACTGATTCATGTATCGCGTATCTAATTTTACATCAGCCTAAGGGTATTAATATTTTATAATAATACACCTGTGAGCGAATGCCTGCCCTAACAGCATCCCTGTCGCTTCAGTACCAATTAGTAATAAGCAGTGGAGTAAGCCGAAAATCCGAACCAAGAGTAAGCTCAATTAAAACCTATAGCTATGATAATTGCAATGCAAGGTAACTGGACAGTTACCGTAAAATCAAAAAATGCTTCTTTTCCGCAGCGTTTTGTGGTACAGGGAGCTACATCAGCCAACGGCAGTCATCCGGGCACACCCGGAACATCTGTTTTTGTAACCGGGAATCAATGGTCAATTGCCATTCAAAATGATCCGGGTACAGGGTTTCAGGCATCAGAAACCAAACTCACCTTTCCGCACCAGGTGGGAAGCAATTATGTGTTTGATATACAATCAAACGATGCCGGCGGAGATACCGATTTTAACGATCTGGTGCTCACCTGTTCATCACCGGTAAATATTAACGATTTTATTATTTACGGCAACGTAACGCTTTACAGCGGCTCGTGCATTTTTAATCCCTGCCGCAGGTTCCCTTATGTGATCGATACTTATCCAGGTTTATTACAGGCATTAAAGAACCCGCTGCTCAAGGATTATATCAATAAGTATTATCCTGAGCGCATACCAGGCCCTGTTAACCCGCCCGATCCGGCGCCATACTTTAAGCCTATAGTTTTTGACCTCACCAACGAGGCCACACAGCCCAACACAGCATTGCAATACACACGCAGTGCACCTGTGGAAACAAAAAGGAATCTGAAAGCGGCAGACGAAACAGTTTCTGCATTTGCTGCAAGTAATTTCCAATTGGTCTCTTCTACCCCTGCTGTAGCTTCGAAACAAATATTGGCACAGTCGGCAGAAAACATTTCACTGGCTAAAAATATCGGTGGCTTGTACCGGTATTGCTTAAGCGGGCCTGGTTCTAATTTAACCCTCACCTTTGAGGAGTACGACCGTACCGGTTCCGAATTGCTCGGCGGTGCGTATACCGGAACCGGAGACAGGCGTTTGCTTGGCGATACCATTACCGATATGAACGGGAATTATATTTTCCGTTTTAGTTTTGATATGACCTTCCCTGGTTTGGAAGATACTCAGGATGTTGCACCTGGCGAAGATATCAACACCGTGTTGTATCCGGATGTTATCGTAAAAGTAACAGGTTATTCGCCTTACCAGGTGCTGTTTGAAAGCGCACCTTACTATAATATTCAAAACCTCAGAAGAATTGACCTGTGCTTGCCAGAATCTACCGTACACGTTTCATCAGCCTGCTTTAATGGTAATCTCATCGGCAGCCTGGGCAATGTTTTCATTGGCGGCAACCAGAACACCTTAGCTTCAACGTCAGCCGCCTCATTACGTCGTTACGGCGATTCTAATTACCTGGAATCAAACGGGGTAATATCGGTTAACAGTTCGCTTGCCGGTTTTCATGTAGAATGCGCGGCATGGAACGGCACTATCGATATGCGCGGCTGCATGTATGATGCTACCAAAAGCGCTGTTGATAACAAGATCAGGTGGTACACTATCCGTGTTAACCGGGCAGGAACTTCGGGATGGACTTATGTAAGTCAGAATTATAAACACCCTAAATTCTCTAAACGCAATCTGCCCAATTATATCGGCGACGATGTGGGGCCTTTTTATCCGGCTGCAGGCGGCACCTTAAATGGTCTGGTTCCGGCTTATATGAATATTCAACGGCAAATATTTGTAGATGGCATTGATTGGGAATTTTCCAACTTCGACAGATATATGCAGCTGAACACCGCGCTTTATGATGTGATAGCAGGCATAACCACCCCAGGTACATTTTATGTACGGGTAGATGGCTATGATGCCGCGGGCACTCATGTAAGCAACGCCACCGACCTCATCGCGCTGTATATCCATAACCGTGGACTTCAGTTCCAGATGACCGGCGCCGTATTGAACGATCCTGCTATTGTAAGCGGTGGCTGCGGATTGTACCGCTTAACCGATGCACAGTTGAAAACGCCTATGGTATTTTCATTTGAAGCCAATGATCCTTATGGTTTTGTGGATACTTACAGCTTAAACATGACCAGATGCCCTGAAACAGCGCTTGATCTGAATGCCAACATTGAGGGCGATTTTACTATTACCGGATCGCACACGTTTCCGGGAGGATCAAATCCGTCAAATGTTCATGACGCTTGCCCTGGTTACAAAGGCACACAGGACGATTACAGCAATCCTGGCCTGGTGAGCGCACAAGTACAACCACGACCTGTTGGCGATGGCTGGATTAAAACGGGTGAATACTTTACCATTTATTCCTTTGGTTTAACTGCCAGTCAGCGCGTTACCAATGGGTATAACACCGGTAATTCGGGCCCGTACAATGCCTATTCACAAATTATGATGGAGCGTCTTAATCCATGATGAGTGTTAACATCACCGGTTTTATAATTTGCACGCTGGCCATTTGGCGCATCTCGCATTTATTTTCACAGGAAGATGGGCCATTTGATATCGTGATCAAATTCAGAAAGCTTTTCGGGCAGGGTTTCTTCGGAAACCTGCTCGATTGCTTTTATTGCCTCAGCATGTGGGTTGCCATCCCTTTTGCCGCTCTTTTGTGTAACCAATGGCTACAGGGAATTATCACTTGGCTGGCACTCTCGGGAGCGGCCTGCCTGCTATTTAAATTAACTGATAAAAAAGAAGAATAACATGAATTGCTGCGGAAAAAAAAGACAGGCCTGGCTTATGGAAGAAAAAGCCGCTAAAAGCCAATCAGTTGTGGAGGTACATGCTCAAAAAGCACCTACAGATCAGCCCACCCGCTGGTTCGAGTACTTGGGTAATAATCAACTAACCATAAAAGGTATTGGCACCGGAACACCATACCATTTCAAATTCAAAGGCGACAAACTACCCGTTGACTACCGCGATTCCTTCGCCTTTATGGCCGAAAGAGAACTAAGGATCACAAACGGAGAATAGTTTTTTGGGAGTAAGGATTTTTGGAGCAAGGAGTAAGGATTGTTTTTTGAAGAAAATTATCATCTTCTACACACATTGTCATGGTTCCTAAAATCCTTGTTCTTTATTCCCAAATCTTTGCTCTTAAAATCCTTACTCCCAAAAATCTTTGCTCCTTGCTCCCAAAATCCTCACCCCCTCATAAACGGGTTAAAATTGCGTGTGCCTATTTCCATACCGGCGGCGCGGCAAACGGTTTTATCGCCAAATTTAAAATTGATCTTGTCCATGGCCTGGTAAAGCCTGATCTGTTCTTCATTATCCTCAAATAAATTGATCTGATAACTGCCGGTACAAAGGTCGCTCAGCCTTACACCTATCAGTCTGATAGGCCGGTGCTGGTTCCACGCTTTTTTGAGTAGGTTTTTAACCCCGGGGATCAGGATATGCTCGGCCGCGGTAAGCGGTATTTTCTGTTGCTGGGTATGGGTTTCAAAATTGGCATACCGGATCTTGATGGCCATGCAGGACGAAAGTTTATTCTCCCGGCGTAGTTTACCCGATAACTCTTCGGTCATGGATACCAATATATTTTCCAATGTACGTGGGTCATTCACGTTGCTGAAAAAAGTATGCTCTGTTGATATCGATTTACGATCACTATGCGGAACCACTTCGCTGGGGTCGATACCATGGGCCTTTTCCCATAAATATTTACCGGCCTTACCAAAAATGGCCTCCAGAAAACGAACGTTGGTTTTTTGCAGATCGCCGATCCTTTCAATGCCATATTGATACATTTTCTGGCAGGTACTCTCTCCCAAACCTGGTATTTTACTAATAGACAATGGCGCTAAAAAAGCCAGTTCCTCGCCATGTTTAATATATAGCTGTCCATTTGGTTTGGCCTGGTTGGTAGCCATTTTGGCTACCGTTTTGCCCGATGCCATACCAAAGGAAATAGGCAGTCCGGTTTCGCGAATCACTTTCTGACGCAGGTTGGAGGCTATCTGGTAACAATCATGAAAACGCTCCATACCCGTTAAATCTATATAAAACTCATCAACAGATGTTTTTTGATAAAGTGGCACCGAGTCGTGGATGATCTGGGTAACCTCGCGCGAGGCCTCTGAATAGCGGCCATGGCTGCCATGAAGCACAATAGCATGCGGACAAAGCTTAACTGCCTGTCGGGTGGGCATAGCCGAGTGTACACCGTAGGCACGCGCCTCATAGCTGCATGATGATACTACTCCCCTGTCAACCGAGCCGCCAATGATCACCGCCTTACCTATCAGGCTGGGGTCAAACTTGCGCTCAACCGATACAAAAAAGGAATCAAGGTCGATATGCACAATATGCCGCTTAACATCCATGCACAAATATGAAAATAAATTTAGTATTTTACTAAAAATATTAGCATTTTTGTTTCATCAAAACCAGCAGCCATGTACATGTATGAAGACTATTTATTCCTGCTTTCGCCTCCTGAAGCCATTAAGCAGGAAATTGCCCGGTACAAAAAAGCCTCGGCTAAATTAATTGGCAATTATAAAAGTATAAATTCACCGGCGCACATTTCTGTCCATCACCTGGAGCGACAGAAACCTTTTATGGCCGAAACCAATTTGAACCGGATAGAGAAAAGCCTGAATGAACTGCCGCCAGTTTTATTACATGTAGATGGGTTTAAATTTTTTCAGCATCTGCATAACCGGATGACCATTTACGCTCATATCAGGATTACCCCCGCTGTAGACGAATGGTTTACACAGATCAAAAGAGTACTCAAAATCCGCAAAACCATCGTTCCGCATATAACCGTTACCCGTGATGTTGCCGGACCTGATTTTGAACGCTTGTGGCCAAATTTTCGACATAAAAAGCTGGTGGAACCATTTTGGGTAAATGAACTCATTATGCTAAAACGCGAAACATTTGCGTACGAGCCGCAATGGCAGCATTTTAAGATTTTTGAATTCAAGAACAAAAAAGCGATGGCCAATACCGCGGAGGCTATCCTTCACAAACAGGCAGCAGCCGATAATTATATTCAGGACCAGATCAACCTATTTTAAACAGACAGCTTCACCTAATCCTCTCCAAAAGAGAGGACTTTAAATCATATTTTTAGAACCCTCTCCAAACTAACCAATATCGCTTTCCTTCTCCTTTGGAGAAGGTGGCTGAAAGCCGGATGAGGCTGAGAGGCAGGGTAAGGCCATATTTTAAACCAACGTCATGAACAACAAAGATTATCTTACCGTTATTTCCGCGCCGGAGCACGTGGATAAAAAGGTTGGCTCGTTTAAACAGGAATGCGTAAAACGCATTGGAAAATTTCCGGGGATGTATGCAAAGGCGCATATTACTATCGAATCATTCAGGGATGAGGTGCATCAGCTTACACTAAAACCGCTGTTGCTTACGCCTTTTTATGAAATGGTAGGCTTTAAGGTCAGAACCATACCACAGCATAAACTCCGGATCAATGGGTTCGATTTTTTTAAGCACGGCCCCAATTTCAGAACGATATATGCCCGGGTAGATCTGGATAAAACCACCGAAGACTGGTTTAACCAGGTTAAAGGCGCCTTAAGAATGAAAACCCGGAGAATTACGCCGCACCTCACCATTGCCCGGAATATACCGGTAGCCTCGTTTAATAAATTATGGCCTTATTTTCAGGAAATGGAATACCGGGATACCTTTTTGGCTGATTGCCTAACCATACTGGAAAAGGAAGTCGATAACAAAAACGACCACTATAAAGTGCATAAAACGATCCCTTTTAGCAAAAACCCACTGGCTGCTTAATCCGCATTTATACCAATTGATACCACAATGATAGCTAATTACCTAAACGATAATCAATTATCTTTTTTAACAATTTATTAACCATAAACAAACCTTTTTCTATATTTGCGCCGGGGTAAGTCTTTTACGGCCAGCTCCTCTTGAACTCCCCCAGGGTGGGAACACAGCAAGGGTAGAGAGTTGAGCGGCGCGATAAAAGTAGCTTACCCTTTTTTATGCCTTTATTTTTGGTTGAGCCACCTGCACACCGTCGATTGACGAATATAGAACACCGGATGACCAATATCGAATAACGAAATTTACTTCGGCATCCACATCTACCAAAATTAAACCGGCTGTCATCCTGAGCGCAGCGAAGGATCTTCTTCAATATGCCTGATGTACAACTGATGCTTCAACCGTTCCGCATGACAAAAGATATTTAGCCAAACACAAAACTGTCATCTCGAACGAGGTACGAGGAGAGATCTTTTACGCAGGATATGTCGATTTAGTTAAATAAGTGGTACGGTGATAACACCGACCACAGGCTAAATAATTACTGGCATTAAGCCATCAATCCTCACTAACTATATTAACCCTGTCATCTCGAACGAGGCACGAGGAGAGATCTTTTACGAGGGATATGTCGATTTAGTTAAATAAATGGTACGGTGATAACACCAACCACAGGCTAAATAACGAAATTTACTTCGGCATCAACCACAACTAAACCACTTGTCATCCTGAGGGACGAAGGATCTTCTTCAATATATCCGTCATAGAACAAACGCTTTACTCCGTAACTGTTATATAGTATATTTGCTTATCAAATGACTATAACCTAAACAATCACTTATTTTAAAATATGCCCATACATACCGTTGATAAGATGGCCGGACGATACGAAGTTTCAAAAGGCTTTAAAAAAGATGATCTAATACCATTGATTAGCGCTTCTGATACTTCCGTGATCCAGTTCTCTTCACCCCTTGCTGAACAAGAGATCGATACATTAGAAGAGTTTGTCTTTTCCAAACGGCCAGATATTGCTTTAAGAGTTTATGCTCATTATACGGGCGAATGCGATTTAAGCTTCCTCAAAAGATTACCTTCTTTAAGAAAATTTTTGGCAGATTGCCTGGGAAATGCCAAAGGTATTGAAGCTGTAACCGAGCTTAAGAACCTTGAAACCTTAGGCGTAGGTATATTTGAATTAAACAACTTCGATTTTCTAAACGAAATTAATCCTAACCTTAAACAGCTTTACCTACATCAAACCCGGTCTAAGAAACCCAGTATCGATGCAATTGCACGGTTTGTTCAACTTGAGGAGCTTTACCTCGAAGCACAATCAAAAGGTATAGAATCGATCAGCAGCTTGAGTAGATTGCAAAAAATAACATTGCGGTCTATATCAACAGCCAATATTAACTACCTGAGCTCATTAGAACAGCTATGGTCGGTAGATGTAAAGTTAGGAGGAATTAAAGATTTTGATGCCTTAAAGCTGCTTCCCAATTTAAAATATCTGGAACTATGGCAAGTAAGAGAATTATCAGATATTTCATTTATTTCTGATCTTACATCTTTGCAAAACCTATTTATGCAGTCGCTACCAAACGTAAAAGAATTTCCCAATTTGGATAAAGCACATAAACTAAGACGGATTTATCTTGAAAATCTGAAAGGGTTAAAAAAATTGAATGCTTTGAAGACTGCCCCATCATTAACTGAATTTATATATGTAATGGCGCAGAACCAAGAGCCAGAAAATTTATTACCTGTATTGGAAAATAAAGAAGTTAAAAGTGTATTTTGCATGTTTGGTAGCGAAAAGAAAAACAATCGTTTTAAAGAGCTTGCGGATAACTTTAGCAAAAGCCAATACAAATATCAGAAGTTTTTATATCAATGATGTTCTCAGGTTTTCACTAAACATGAATCAGAGCCATGGAACAGATGCTTCAACCGCTCAGCATGACAAGAGGCATTTAGCTAAATGAAAACTGTCATCTCGAACAAGGCACGAGGAGAGATCTTCTGTGAGAAATATACCAGTCGTATAAGATTCAGCCTGTGGGCGGTGTTATCACCGTACCATACCAAATTTGATAAAAGCGTCATATAAAACTAACATAAATTATGGTTCGGTGATAACACCGACCATAGGCTGAATATCGGATAACGAAATTCACATCTGTATAAAATCAACCTCGATAACCTTTGTCATCCTGAGCGTAGCGAAGGATCTTCTTCAATATGCCTGATGTACAACAGATGCTTCAAGGGTTCAGCATGACAAAAGATATTTAACCACAAAACTGTCACCTCGAACGAGGTACGAGGAGAGATCTTTTACGAGGGATATATCAATTGTATAAGATTCTTTGCCAGTAGCGCTGCGGTTATAACGCCGACGACAACACGACACGTGTGCTCCAGTAAGTAGTTTCATATCTCTGGCCTCCCAATTGGATTTGGAAACCCAGAGTAATAAACGCTATAATTATCAGAATCCCATATACCATTTAACATTTGAATAATAATATCGATAGTCGTAGTTAGACTGCTTATTTTAATGGGGAAACCCCACTTATTAATAAAAGAGTCATCTATTTTATTCCTTTCAAATTCATTCAGCGTTGGAATACTAAGTTCAGAGCCTTTGGATGCAAGCAATGATTTTGTTTGCCATAAAACATCAATAAATATATATTTGTCAGCCTCGTTGTCAACTAAACTATCTAAAAATATATCTACCATGTTTGCGTACGCTCCTGATCGATTGGCATCACATTGTCCATACAACTTCTGTAGATTTTGAGACAAACGATTGACACCTATATTCTCGAATGTTTCACAGATGTATTGGCTTAATACTTCAATAAAAGACTCTGATATCCAAAAGCCCTTGCCTCTGTAATTAATATTTGCTTGGTTTGGCATTTATATTTGTTTATTAGCTTATGGTCGGTGTTATCACTACAAGTGTTCGGAAGAGTAAATTGCGACATTACATTTTATATTATAAAGTATCTGAAACAAGCTTGCTCCGTTAGGAGCTACCTGTTTATAGCACCGCATCGCCCTCTTTTATGCCTCGTAGAGGCTACCCTTATACAATTTACCTGCTCATTTAGGGTTGCACCTACGGAGCAAAAAGATATTTTGTCTTGTATTTCTACAAACAGGTAGCTCCTAACGGAGCATATCGACAATAAAATGCAATAGGCCTATTTACCCTTTAATCTCCCGAACACTTGTAGTGTTATCACCGCACCATTCCAACGGATTTGATAAAGCGTTATATAAAACTAACGTAAATGATTCACTTCATCATCCGTCATTCAAAATTCATTATTCGATATTACTTCCTGCAAAACCCTAAACTGCCTATCTTCGCAACATGCTCGATATACTCATTATAGGTGGCGGTCCCATTGGTTTGGCTTGCGGTTTGGCCGCTCAAAAAGCCGGTTTAAGTTTTGTTATTATTGAAAAAGGCTGCCTGGTTAATTCGCTGTATAATTATCCATCCACCATGACCTTCTTTTCTACTTCAGAAAAGCTGGAGATCGGCGGCGTGCCTTTTGTAACCGTACACAATAAACCAACCCGTGCCGATGCTTTGGAGTATTACCGCCGTGTAGCGCTTTCCAATCACTTACCTATTAACCTGTTTGAGGAAGTTACTAACGTTAGCCCACAAAACGGAGCATATGCTATAACTACCAGCAAAGCCACCTATAAGGCTAAAAGGGTGATCCTTTCCACCGGCTTTTATGATATCGCGGTTAACCTGGATATTCCGGGCGAAGATCTGCCCAAGGTAAAACACTATTACCAGGACCCGCATTTTTATACCCTGCAAAAGGTAGTAGTGGTAGGTTCCAGCAACTCGGCTATCGATGTAGCGTTGGAAACCTATCGTAAAGGTGCCGAAGTTACCCTGGTGATCCGCGGCAGCGAAGTAAGTAACCGGGTAAAATACTGGGTACGGCCCGATATCATCAACCGTATTAAAGAAGGCAGCATCAAGGCGTATTTCAATTCTAACCTGCAGGCTATCCGTCAATATGAGGTTGATATCCTTACACCAGATGGAGTGGTAACCATCCCCAATGATTACGTAATGGCTATGACGGGCTATAAACCCAATTTTGATTTCCTTAGGAAACTGGGCATTATACTGTCGGAAGATAAATTCATTCCCCAATACAACCCCGACACCATGCAGACCAACCTGCCAGGCCTGTACCTTGCCGGTGTAGTTTGCGGCGGATTAGATACTCACCTCTGGTTTATCGAAAACTCGCGTATCCACGCCGACATGATCATTAATGATATTGTAAGTAAGCGATAATCAGCGTCTTCTCAGTTAAATAAACACGCACTGAATAAATTATCTATTCATTATCAGATAGTTAGTGTTTTTTATTTTATTAAATAGTACTATGCATTGCATATTACTATTTAAAACACCTATCTTTATTTAAGTTTCAAATTAAATAAAGCAAAAACTATGAAATCAACCATTATCGCCCTGCTGTTGCTATTAGCCGGCAGCGCCGCCTGTCTGGCACAATGCGACAAAAAATTAAGCCTGGTAACTTCAAAAACCGAACATCTGGATGGTAGTAACAACCTGGATCGGGCTGTCGATGAGCAAACGGTTATCGAGATCATCGATAAAAACATTTCGGTTAATATCGAGAACGGCAAACAAACCCTGAAAGGAACCATCAAATCAAACACCTGCGATTGGAAAACGCCCTTTAAGGAAGGAAAATCGGTGATTAATACCACCATCAGTGATGAGGAAGGTGGCGGTGAGAAAGATTATGTGCTCACTATTGAAGGCAAAGGTGGCAAAGTTACCCTGCTTGCCGAAAGCGTACAAGATCCAGACAGGAAGCTGAGATTTGTTCTGGATAAATTTGAAGAGAAAAAATAAACTGCCGATCATCAAAGCCTTCCCATCTGCACGACCGGGAAACCAAACTTTGAAACCTCAAAAAAATCAAATATACTTATATCATAACGGCCCGGTTCTCCAATAAAACAGAGATCGGGCTGTTTAGTTAAAGTAACCCAATCTCCAAAAACCAACCGATTAGTATGTTCATCTAAATGTTAGGTGGTCAATACTTTTTAAACCATTCAAAACCCATCAAAAATTTGTTAAAAAGTGTTAAAATGGCATTAAACTTTAGTTAAACAGAGCAAAAGCAATTCATTTTTACCCTGTTTTTTGTTAAAAAGTGTTAAAATTTGAGGTTTAAAAAGCCCGAAGTTATGTTATCTGATCATCAGTATTTTATATCTTTCAAAAAACGGAATATAATCTTATCGTTATTAAATCATTTTTTTCTTGCATAAGTAAAAATTTATGCAATAATTTGCACCCAAATTAAAAACACAGTAATACCCACAAAAAATGAATCTACAAAGCTTAAATAAGCCCGCAATAAGAGCAACATTTGCTCCAGCTGCCGCTGCTTTGGTTTCAACTGTTTTTTTATGCTGCCCTCCCCGACGAAGGCCCTATATGCCAAGGGTTTGAATTGATTTCCTGTAACAAAACCCCTCGAAAGAAGAAAGTTTTTAAACTTATTCTTTTAAAACCATCTAATTATTAAGGCCTTAAAAGCCAATTAATTTAACGGTAATATCTATTTTAATGACCATACAAGATTTTGATATTCAGGTTGCTACCGCTCAACACGTAGACTATGCACCTCAAATATGTGTTGAAATGGCTGAATCGGCCAAAGCAAGGGGCACTGGCATAGCACAACGCTCACCAGAATACGTAGCCAATAAAATGCTGGAAGGCAAGGCTGTTATAGCGCTGCATAAAGACGGCACCTGGGCTGGTTTCTGCTATATTGAAACCTGGAGCCATGGCGATTTTGTGGCTAACTCAGGCCTTATTGTTAATCCACAATTCCGTAAAGCGGGCCTGGCAAAAGCTATTAAACACCGTATTTTCCAGCTTTCCAGAACTAAATATCCTGAGGCTAAAATATTCGGCTTAACAACAGGTCTGGCTGTAATGAAGATCAATTCTGAGTTGGGATACGAACCGGTTACCTACTCTGAGCTTACCCAGGACGAGAACTTTTGGGCAGGCTGCAAAAGCTGCGTTAACTATGATATTTTGATGAGTAAGGAGCGCAAAAACTGCATGTGCACCGCTATGCTGTTTGATCCTGCCGAAAAACAAAAGCAGGACGAGGAAAAGATGAAGAGGATCACCCACAAAGCTACCCTGCTCGAGCGTATAGAAAATGCCATCAAAAAAAGGATCCATCATGATAATGATTAGGTAAAAGGCGAAAAATAAGTTTAAAAAACAAGTACACATAAATTGAAAAGAAAAAGCTTTAAGCCATCCGCTTTTAGCTTTAAGCTCAAAAAAAGATATGAAGAAAAAAGTAGTATTAGCGTACAGCGGAGGTTTAGATACTTCATTTTGCTGTATTTATTTAACACAGGATCTTGGTTATGAAGTTCACTCGGTTATTGTAAATACCGGTGGCTTCAGCGACGAAGAGTTAAAAGGGGTTGAAGAGCGTGCCTACAAAATGGGCGTTACTTCGCACCACGTGGTTGACGAAACCAAAAACTTTTACAATACCTGCGTTCGCTTTTTGATTTATGGTAATGTTTTAAAAAATAACACCTACCCTCTTTCGGTAAGTGCAGAGCGGGTAAGCCAGGCTACTGCCATTGCTAACTATGCCAAAGAAATAGGCGCCGAATTTGTAGCACATGGTAGTACCGGCGCCGGTAACGACCAGGTACGTTTTGATATGATCTTTAATATCCTGGTACCCGAAGTTCAGATCATCACTCCTATCCGCGACTTAAAACTAAGCCGTGAGGAAGAGATCGAGTACCTGAAAAAACATGGTGTTGATATGAACTTTGAAAAAGCGAAGTATTCCATCAACAAAGGTATCTGGGGAACATCGGTAGGTGGTAAAGAAACCCTTACTTCTAACTTAGGTTTACCCGAAGAGGCATGGCCTACCCAAGTTACCGAATCGGAAGTAAAAAATCTGGAGCTTGTTTTTGAAAAAGGCGAATTGGTGGGGATCGATAACGAAAAATTTGACCATCCAACAAAAGCGATACAGGCTTTACAGGCTATTGCCCAGCCCTATGGCATTGGCAGGGATATTCACGTAGGCGATACCATCATCGGCATTAAAGGTCGTGTTGGTTTTGAAGCCGCCGCGCCAATGGTAATCATCAAGGCTCACCATACTTTAGAAAAACACGTGTTGACCAAATGGCAGCTGACCTGGAAAGACCAATTGTCGGCCTTCTATGGTAACTGGCTGCACGAAGGACAGTTTCACGACCCTATCATGCGTAACATGGAGGCTTTTCTAACCGATACCCAGCAAAACGTAAGCGGCAAGGTATTTGTGCAACTGCACCCATATCGTTTCCAGGTGATAGGCATCGAGTCGGAACATGATCTGATGTCGAACAAATTTGGCAGCTATGGCGAAATGAACAATTCATGGTCGGGTGAGGATGTTAAGGGATTCTCTAAAATATTTGGCAACCAGGTCATGATCTATCATAAGGTTAATAATCAATCACAGAATGATTAATACAGCTTTTTCAAAAGGCGAATGTTTAAAGCATTATAATTGGGGCGATGACTGCCACGGCTGGACTTTTATTGATACCGAGGCATTGTCTGTTAAGCAGGAGTTAATGCCGCCGGATACCGCCGAGCAGTTACATTACCACGAAAAAGCCACACAGGTGTTCTTTATTTTAAAAGGCAGGGCCACTTTCACGATCGACGGCAATGTGAGCGAGTTAAAGCCAGAACAAGGAATAGAGATTCTACCTGGTCAAAAGCACTTTATCAGTAATAACGACCGGAGCGATCTGGAATTTATTTTATATTCTTATCCATCAACCAATCATGACAGGATCAACATCAAATAAAGTACGCGCGGGAATTATAGGTGGTGCGGGATATACTGGCGGTGAAATGCTGCGTATATTGATCAATCACCCCAATGTGGAGATAGCTTTTGTAAACAGCAATAGTAATACGGGTAATTACGTTTACGAAGTTCATACCGATCTTTTTGGTGATACCAATCTTCGTTTTACTGGTGAATTGTCATTTGCCATCGATGTGCTTTTTTTGTGTGTTGGTCATGGCGATGCTAAGAAATTCCTGGAATCGACAGTTATACCTGACCATATTAAGATAATTGACCTGAGCCAGGATTTCCGTTTAACGCAAAGTTCAAAATTCAAAAACAAAAACTTTGTATACGGATTACCGGAATTAAATCGCGAAGCCATAAAAACAGCTGATAATATTGCCAACCCGGGCTGTTTTGCTACCTGTTTGCAATTGGGCTTATTACCCCTGGCTTCAAAAGGCATATTAAACAACGAGGTACATGTGGCGGCAACAACCGGTTCAACGGGTGCGGGACAGAGTTTGGCTCCTACTTCTCACTTTACCTGGCGAAATGATAACCTATCTGTTTACAAGGCATTTAATCACCAGCACTTAAATGAAATAGGTCAGTCATTAAAACAATTACAAGGCGATTTCAATAAAGCCATCAACTTTATACCCTATCGCGGCGATTTTACACGTGGTATCATAGCTTCTATTTATACAGACAGTGATCTGAGCGAGGAAAAAGCGTTGGAGTTGTATAAAAGCTACTATGAAGGTCATCCTTTTACCCATGTAACCAATAAAAATATCGATCTGAAACAGATTGTAAATACCAACAAGTGCTTTATTCAAGTGAGTAAACACGAGGGTAAACTATTAATTATTAGCATACTGGATAATTTACTTAAAGGCGCCTCTGGCCAGGCAGTACAAAACATGAATTTGTTATTTGGCTTAGATGAGCGCGCAGGGCTACGACTTAAGGCGACGGCCTTTTAAGCTGAAAGCAGAAAGCTTAAAGCTAAAAGCTGTTGCCACTAAAATAAAATATGAGGATTATAAAAAATATGAAGTATGGAAAAAGGCACATGAACTTAATATGTTCATCTACTTAACACTACTTCCTAAATTCCCCAAAATTGAACAATATGATTTGATGAGTCAAACTAAGCGGGCCTCATATTCCATTCCACTTAATATTGTGGAAGGATGCGGGAGAAATACAGAAGCTGATTTTGCACGCTTCTTAGACCAGGCATTGGGTTCAGCACATGAATTAGAATATTGCTGCTTAATGTGCCGGGATCTATCATATATTGACGAACAATTGTATCAGCAAACAAATACAATAATTAACGAAGTAAAGGCGATGCTGATCGGCCTTATTAAAACACTACGGAAGTAAAAAGCTTTTGCTTTCAGCCTTCTGCTTTTAGCTTAAATAATATGAATTTATTCGACGTATATCCTGTTAACCCAATAAATATAGTAAGAGGCCAGGGCAGCCTGGTTTATGACAATCACGAAAACGAGTACCTGGATATGTATGGTGGTCATGCCGTAATATCTATCGGTCACACCCATCCGCATTATGTAAAACGATTAGAAGATCAACTTCATCAACTGGGTTTTTATTCTAACTCTATCGAAATCCCTATTCAAAAAGAACTGGCAACCAAATTAGGTAAAGTATCTGGTAAGGATGATTACCAGCTGTTTATGTGTAATTCAGGTGCCGAAGCCAACGAGAATGCTTTAAAGCTGGCCTCATTCTATAACGGCAAAAAAAGGGTGATCGCTTTTACAAAAGCATTTCACGGTCGTACCTCTTTAGCCGTCGCTGTTACCGACAATCCTAAGATCGTAGCACCTATCAATGAAACCGATAACGTAATATTTTTACCATGGGCGGATGAAACTGCGTTAGAACAAGCCTTTGCGGATCATGAAAACGAAATATCCTCTGTAATTATTGAAGGCATACAGGGTGTTGGTGGCATACAGGTGGCTCCTGAGGGCTTTTTGCAAAAGATCCGTTCCTTGTGCAACCAGCATAATGCCGTTTTTATAGCCGATTCTGTTCAATGCGGTTATGGACGTACCGGCAAATTCTTCTCACAGGATTTTGCCGGTGTTAATGCTGATATTTATAGCATGGCTAAAGGCATGGGTAATGGTTTCCCGGTTGGTGGCATTATTATCTCACCAAAAATACAACCTGCTTATGGCATGCTGGGTACTACTTTCGGTGGCAACCATTTGGCCTGTGCCGCTGGGTTAGCTGTATTGGAAGTGATGGAGCAGGACAACCTGATGCAAAACGCGGCAACCATTGGCGAATACCTGATCAAGGAGCTTAATAAGCTTGAACAGGTTAAAGAAGTACGCGGTCGGGGTCTGATGATTGGTATTGAACTACCAGAGGAGCTGTCAAACGTGCGTAAAGATCTTTTATTTAAACACCGTATTTTTACTGGTGAAGCCAAACCAAACGTGGTAAGGTTGCTACCTGCTTTAAATTTGACCAAAGCACATGCCGACAGATTTTTAGAGGCTTTTGTAAATGTTTTAAACCAATAATTGAGCGCCCTCTAAACGGCGAAGCCCTCATGTAATAATCTCCCCCTAAAGGGGAGACTTTATATTAAATTATATTAAGTAAAGTCCATGAAACTATTCTCTTCTGTAAACGATGTTGCCGATATCAATGCTCTTGTAAAGGAAGCATTGACGCTTAAACAAGATCCGTATGCTAACCAGGATTTGGGTAAAAATAAAACCCTGGCATTGATATTTTTAAACCCAAGTCTGCGCACCCGTATGAGCACCCAAAAAGCAGCCCTTAACCTGGGAATGAATGTGATGGTGCTTAATATTGATAAAGAAGGATGGGCTTTAGAGCTTCGTGACGGCGTGATCATGGACGGCAGCACTGTAGAGCATATCCGCGAAGCCGCGGGTGTTATGGGACAGTATGCAGACATCATTGGCGTACGTTCGTTCCCGGGGCTAAGAAACCGCGAAGAAGATTATAGTGAAATGATTTTCAATAAGTTCGTTCAGTTTTGTAAAGTACCGGTTGTAAGTCTGGAATCAGCGACGCGCCACCCATTACAGAGCCTGGCCGACCTGATCACTATTGAAGAATTAAAAACAACAGCTCGGCCAAAGGTAGTATTAACCTGGGCTCCGCATATCAAACCGTTGCCGCAGGCTGTACCAAATTCCTTCGCGGAATGGATGTGTAAGGCCGATGTTGATTTTACCATTGCCCAACCTAAAGGCTATGAGCTTTGTGCCGATTTTACTCAGGGCGCAAATATTACTTATGATCAGGACGAAGCATTAACCGGTGCTGATTTTATCTATGTAAAAAACTGGTCGGCCTATGAGCCTTACGGTAATATCCTTGGTAAGAATGAGGAATGGATGCTGACCAATGAAAAGCTAAAACTTACTAACGATGCCAAGGTAATGCATTGCTTACCTGTACGCCGCAATCTGGAGCTCTCAGATGAGATACTGGACGGGCCAAACTCGGTAGTAGTTCATGAGGCAGGCAACCGGGTTTGGGCTGCCCAGGCGGTACTGAAGCAGATGCTGGAAAGTTTGTAAGATACGTTAATTCAGATGTACATCCCCTCATTCAACAAATTCGAAAACGAGCACGAAGCTATCAGCTTTATGCATCGCTACAGTTTTGCCACTATAGTTACGTCTGTTGGTGATATACCGGTTGCTACTCACTTACCATTTATAATAGAACAACGCGATGATAAGCTGGTCTTATCGTCGCATTTTGCTAAAGCCAATCCACAGGCTACAGAAATAGAAGGCAAAAACGCACTGGTGATATTTACAGAACCTCATGCCTACATATCTCCCGTTAACTACGAAAAGGAAACCAATGTACCCACCTGGAACTATCTGGCAGTACATACCTATGGCAAAGTGACTTTGCTCAACGAAACTGCCGATCTGCTTGCTCGTACTATCAACAACTACGAAGCGAATTACCTGCAGCAATGGAATAATCTACCCGATGATTACAAGCAAAAAATGATGAAAGGGATCGTGGGATTTGAAATTGTAGTGGATAGTCTGCAAGCTAAAAAGAAGTTAAGTCAAAACCGTAGCGAACAAGAAAAGGAAAGCATCATCAATACTTTAAGTAAAAGTACAAATACCACTGAGAATGAGATAGCTGAATACATGAAGCTCATCAAATCCAAACAGTAACTCTGTCCTGATAACCAATCTTACTTTGGCTCCGGATCTATCGCCCTGGTTTTAATATCAAAATAACGGATGATCAAGCGGTTATCACTATTTTTAGTAAAGTAGGATATGGCCCAGCTAAAAAATATAGTTCCTTTATTGGTAAAACCTGCCAGTGACATAATGTGAACCGCTCCCCATATAACCCAGGCAATAAATCCCTGCAGATGAATCCGGCCAATATCCGCAACGGCCTTGTTTCTGCCGATGGTAGCCAATGATCCTTTATCGTTATACTTAAACGGAATTGTATCTTCACCATTAATTATACGAACCAGATTTTTTGCCAGATGTCTTCCTTGCTGTATGGCCACCTGCGCCACCCCCGGATGTCCATTTGGTGTATCGGCGGTAATTACTGCTGATACATCGCCAATCGCAAAAATATTGGCATAGCCATTTACCCGGCCAATGCCATCCGTTTGAATACGGTTGCCTTTGGTGATAGAAGTCTCTGGCATTCCGCCGGGTACTTCTCCTTTTACACCTGCCGCCCACAAAACGTTACGGGTTAGTATGATAGTACCATCATCTATTTTAAGTTCTGTGCCATTATAACTTTGTACATGCACGCTATTAAATATGGTTACATCCATATCCAGCAGAAACTTTTTGGCTTTTGCAGATGCACCGGGCGAAAACGCGGCAAGCAATTCGGGTTTACCCTCCACCAGGTAAACTTTCATATTGTGTTTACGCAGGCCGTGATAATCTTTCATGAGTATCAACTGGCGCATTTCGGCCAAAGCGCCTGAAAGTTCCACACCGGTTGGGCCGCCCCCTACCACCACAAAAGTCATTAAAGCTGCCTTCTCCTCAGGATCTTTGGCAATTAACGACATTTCCAGATTTTGTAAGATCAGGCTGCGCAGATTTAATGCCTCTGGGATGTTTTTCATAGGCATAGCAAAGTGCTCTATTTCCTTATTTCCAAAAAAGTTAGTGTTTGATCCTGTTGCTATGATCAGGTAATCAAAATAGATAGTACCTATGTTAGTAGTGAGTGTATTATTTTCCGGATTTACGCGCTCCACTTCGGCCAGGGCAAACCTAAAATTGTCCTGTTTGGTAAATATTCTCCGGATAGGGAAGCCAATCGAGTCGGCAGCAATACCACCAGCTGCCACCTGATACAGCAAAGGCTGAAAAGTGTGATAATTATGTTTGTCTAATAAAAGCACATCTACGGGTGCCTTTTTAAGGTTTTTGGCTAATTCCAGTCCGCCAAATCCTCCACCTATTATAACTACACGGGGTTTTGTACCTTTTTTTTGATCCATAGGAAAACTTTGCTACAAGTTTAATGCCTTAAAATTTCAATATTACTAATTATTTCATAATCAAATTGTAAAGTTGCGCAGATAATACTTTAATCATTTTTTAACATTTTTTGAATAAAATACACTATAAATTCATATTTTTAGCAGATTCCTGTTTAATTTAATAGGAAATTAACATCAAGACGGCTATATTACTATTAATAATGGGTAAAACTGATACGGATTCAGCAAATTCTACACAGTTACAAGAAAATAAACGCTTGTATATCATAAAAATCGGAGGAAACGTAATTGATAACTCGGAAAACCTGTATCATTTTCTAAAAGATTTTGAAGGACTGAATGGTTTTAAAATATTAGTACACGGCGGTGGTAAGGTTGCCACTCAAATTGCCGAAGAATTAGGCATCGAAGCAAAGATGGTTGATGGCAGGCGCATTACCGATATTGAAACACTAAGAGTGGTAACCATGGTATATGGTGGCCTCATCAATAAAAACATAGTGGCGCAATTACAGCGTTTTGGTAATAACGCTATTGGCCTTACCGGGGCCGATGGCAATTTTATCCGGGCTAAAAAACGCCCGGTAAAAACTATTGATTATGGCTTTGTTGGCGATATTGATGAAAACTCCATCAACCCAGAAAATATAAGTCGTTTGATGCAGGCGGGCTTCACCCCGGTTTTTTGCGCATTGACGCATGATGGTGAGGGACAATTATTAAATACTAATGCGGATACTATTGCCTCGGCATTGGCCGTGTCATTATCATCATTGTATGAAACCACGCTTATTTATTGCTTTGAGAAAAAGGGTGTGCTTCAGGATATTAACGATGAGGACTCACTGATCAGAGAGATCGACCCGGTACGTTATGAAGAACTAAAGATCCAGCGCATTATACATAGCGGCATGTTGCCTAAGCTTGATAATGCTTTTACCGCCATTGCATGTGGCGTAAAGGCAGTGATCATAGGCAAATCAGACGACCTGGGACAATTAAAAGAAAATAAACCATTTGGAACACGTTTAAGTAAAAGCGCATGAATTCATCACAGCATTTAGCCATTTTAGGCTCTGGTAACATCGGGCTGTCATTAGCCAAAGGGTTGGTAAAAGCAAATATTTGCAAGCCCCAGCAAATTTCCCTCACACGCCGGAATGTATCGGCCCTGGCAGAGTACACCCAATTAGGGTACCACACTACCGATAATAATTCCAAGGCCGTTAAAAAAGCCGATATTATTGTTTTAGCGGTATTACCTCAACAGCTCAATAAACTGCTGGATGAAATAAGGCCCGTTATAAAAGCCGAAAAGCAGTTGATCATCTCTGTAATATCCGGAGTTACTTGTAACGATATCCGCCAGCAGCTTGATCTGAATGTACAGGTAATCAGGGCAATGCCTAATACGGCTATCGCTATTGGCCATTCTATGACCTGCATTGCTACGGATAACGGCACCAATAAAAATATAAACCTGGTAAAATCCCTTTTTGATACGGTGGGCATGAGTATCCAGATCAATGAAGAGCTCATGACATCAGCAACCGCACTCTGCGCCTGTGGTATAGCGTTCTTCCTGCGCTCTATCCGTGCGGCCTCGCAAGGCGGTACCGAGATAGGTTTCCATGCTCATGACGCCTTAAAAATGGCAGCTCAGACCGCCAAAGGCGCTGCCGATCTGCTGCTGCAATTGGCTTCCCACCCCGAGCAGGAAATTGATAAAGTAACCTCTCCAAGCGGATGTACCATTGCTGGTTTAAATGAAATGGAGCATAATGGCTTCAGTTCGGCCATGATCAAGGGTATTAAACTCTCAGCCGAAAAAGCTGGCGATCTTTACAAGAAGGATGAATAGCACTCATAAAACATATTTTATTTTGATAACAGGTATATCATATTGATATACCTGCTTAAATAGCTTACATAAATATAATAACCTAAAAGCCAATTTCTTAAACGCGCCATATCAAACTAAAAAGCCATTATTTTATGGATGGTACAGTTTTGGCACTCGTGCGCTAAAAGTGTTTATTTTTAAAAATGTTAACAGTCGAAAAAATCGGCGGCACTTCTATGACCGCCTTAAATGATGTGATCAAAAACATCATCCTATTTGAACGTCCCGGACAGCAATTGTATAACCGCATATTTGTTGTATCAGCCTTTTCGGGGGTAACCAATCTCCTGCTCGAAAACAAAAAAACCGGTGCGCCGGGTGTTTATCACAAATTGGCTACTTATAAAGATTTTCACAAGCCACTTAAAGCGCTTATCGTAAAACTGAAACAGATTAATAAAAGCTATGAGAGCCTGGGACTGAATATCGCCGAGGCCGATAAATTTATTGAGCAACGCCTTAAGGATGCACAAACCTATCTGGAAAACATAGCTAATATCCTGGCTTCGGGTTATGTAAATAAAGACGATGTTTTGCTGGCCGCCCGCGAGATCCTGGCATCTATCGGCGAAAGCCATTCAGCTTTTAACTTTACCAATATCCTGCAAAACATGGGTATCAATGCTACGTTTGTTGACCTGAGCGGCTTTCATGACCATCGCTCCTTCACCATCGATCAACGCATTAAGAAAGATCTGCAGCATATTGATTTTGAGAACACTATAACTATTGTAACCGGCTATACCAAAGGTACTGAAGGTATCATGCGGGAATTTGACCGGGGTTACTCAGAGGTTACTTTTAGTAAAATAGCGGTAGCCGTTAAACCAGAGGAAGCCATCATCCATAAAGAATATCATTTGTGCACAGCCGATCCGGAATTGGTTGGTGTCGAAAACTGCTTCCCGGTAGGTAATACCAATTATGATGTGGCCGATCAGCTGGCGGATGTAGGCATGGAAGCTATCCATCCCAAGGCATCAAAACCATTGGAGATACATGATATCGATCTGCGTATCAAAAACACCTTTCAGCCGGAGCACCCGGGTACATTGATAACCCGCGAATACATCTGCGACAAAAAACGGGTTGAGGTGATTACAGGCACAGAACGTGTGATGATGATCGACATTTACGATCCATCCATGGTAGGTAACGTAGGCACTGATTTCCATATCATGCAGTTGTTCTATAAATTCGGCGTGAGCTATACTTTTAAGGCCACCAGCGCCAATAGTATCTCGATTGTGATATGGGATAAGGATTTTAATAAAAAGCTGATTCAAGAGCTTGAAAACGATTATGAGAAAGTAACCGTAGAAAAAATGGCGATGGTTTGTCTTATAGGCTCCAATATGGATCAACCCGGTTTGCTGGCTAAATCAGCAACAGCGCTGGCTCAAAAAGGTATCAATATCAAAAGCTGCGGTTTCGCCCTACGCAAGGTTAACATCCAGTTTCTGATAGCCCGTGAAGATTTTAAGGAAGCCATTAAAGCCTTGAATAAGGCGATGATCTAATTTTTCACAGTTCCCTCAGGTCTCTCGCATGGAACGCTGAGATATTGGCCTTATCACTCACCGGAACTCCTGAAAGTGGCCCGGAGGGGACAATTGTCTATCGCTTTACGCTTTGAGCTTTCAGCTTTATTGTAACTTTCCTGTGGCTTAATTTTTATAAATGCCCTGTTTTTAGCATATTTAACTCTTACTTAAGTTACTTATGCACAAAACCCTACTCCTGCTATTTTCGATTTTCATTTTTCTTAATGTATCCGCTCAAAAAACAGCCAAAAAACCTTTAGACAATACCGTTTTTGACGGATGGCAAAGTATCAGCAATCAACACATCAGCAATAATGGTAAATGGATATTTTATGTAGTAAAACCACAGCAAGGAGATGCTGAGCTGGTGATTACCAATGCCACTAATACTACTAAAGTAAGGATCCCCCGTGCTGATACTGCCAGTTTCAGTAACGACTCCAAATTTGTTACGTTCCTGATCAGGCCTTTTTATAAAGCCATTCGTGAAGCCAAAATTAAAAAGAAAAAACAGGCCGATTTCCCCAAAGATACGCTGGGCATCATTACGCTCGGCTCACAATCCGTTACAAAAGTGCCCGCTATCCGGTCGTTCAAACTCTCAGCGAATGCACCTGTTGTAGCCTACCTGGCCGCTGCTGATACCATAAAAAAAACACTACCTAATGATACTTCAAAAAAAGCTGTAAGCGCAACCATAGCTCCCACAACACATGAGGGTTCCAACTTAACTGTAAGCAGATTAGGTACAAACACAACCCGCACATTCAAATACGCTACCGATTATCAGTTGAGTAAAAACGGAAAGTTATTAGCGTTTGCCGTGACAGCTCCAACAAAGCAAAAAGACGTCAAACCGGGCATGTACGTTTATGATATTGATAAAAACATTGTCAAGACTATCAGTACCGGTCGCGGCAATTACCGCAATATCACCATCGACGATGACGGTAAACAACTGGCTTTCACAGCAGAGAAGAACCCTGAAAAAGCGCTGGTTAAGCCTTTTAAACTTTATTATTATACCAATAGCCGCGACAGCGCGGTGATTATAGCAGAAGCCGGATCAAAAGGTATTCCGGAGCGTTGGGCAGTAAGCGGTGATGGTAAAGTTTATTTCAGCAAAAGTGGCGGCAACCTATTTTTTGGAACCGCTCCTATCCCCAAACCTGCCGATACCACCATTGTTGATTTTGAGGTAGCCAAACTGGATATCTGGAATTACAAAGATGATTATCTGCAGCCACAGCAGCTAAAAAACCTGCAAACGGAATTAAAACGTAGTTACCTGGCCGTTATAAAACCGAATGAAATTGAACCGAAACCATTACAATTGGGCAGTAAGGCTATACAGGAAGTATTAGTTGCTGAAAATAAAGATGCCCGTTACGTTTTAGGAGTAACTGATACAGGAGTCCGTATACAAGCACAATGGCAGGGCGGCACCAAACAACAGGCAATTCTTATCGATACCAAAAGTGGTAATAAGCGCCTTATCAACGCGAGCTCGAGGGCAAGGTACCGCATATCCCCCGACGGTAAATATGTGATCTGGTTTGATATGGAACAGCAAAACTGGTTCTGCTATACTATTGCCAATGGTCAAAAAAGCAATCTTACAGCTACTATCGGAACTAAAATGGGCGACGAGCTGAATGATGTTCCGGATTTTGCCCCTGATTATGGACTTGCAGGCTGGCTACAAGGCGACAAGGCAGTTTTAATATACGACCGCTATGATATCTGGAAGATCGATCCGGCCACAGGTGCTGTTACCAACTTTACCAATGACATAGGCCGCAAGAACAAATTTATCATCCGTTATGATATTACTGATCCGGAACAGAAGTTTATTCCGCTAAAACAGCAAATGTGGTTACAAGTACAAAATGAGGTAAATAAGCAATGGGGGTATTACACCAAGTATCCGGAGAGCAGTTCAGTTCCGGAAAAAGTAAATATGATACCAATGAGCTATGGTGATCTGTTAAAAGCTAAAAATGCCAACACCTACATTTATACTAAAGGTAGCTATGAGTTGCCTCCCGATCTGTATGTATCAACTGATCTGAAGAAAGAGACTAAACTAAGCGATATCAATCCTCAGCAAGCCGAATACAACTGGGGAACAGCCTCGCTGGTAAAATGGACAACCCCTAAAGGCTATCATTCAGAAGGTATTTTGTATAAACCAGAAGATTTTGACCCGGCTAAAAAATATCCGATGATCGTGTACTTTTATGAAAAACTATCCGAAGGGCTTTTTAATTACATCGCTCCGGCTCCCACTCCTTCCCGTTTGCCTATATCATTTTTTGTAAGCAATGGCTATTTGGTTTTTGCACCAGACATCAGCTATCAAACCGGGCATCCGGGTGCCTCTTCGGTTGAATATATCAATTCGGGTGTAGAATCGCTTAAAAAGAACTCATGGGTTGATGCAGCCCACATCGGCATTCAGGGACAAAGCTGGGGAGGTTACCAGGTGGCTTATCTGATAACACAAACCAATATGTATGCTGCCGCCTGGGCGGGTGCACCAGTAGCCAACATGACATCGGCTTATGGTGGTATCCGCTGGGAATCGGGTTTAAACAGGCAGTTTCAATATGAAAAAACACAAAGCCGTATTGGCGCGACTTTATGGGAAAAACCAGAGCTGTATATAGAAAACTCACCTTTATTTCAGCTGCCTAAAGTACAAACACCGGTAATGATCATGAGCAATGATGCCGATGGCGCTGTGCCATGGTACCAGGGTATAGAAATGTTTACCGCTTTGCGCCGCCTGGGTAAACCGGTTTGGCTTTTGCAATACAATGGCGAAGCACATAACCTGGTGCTAAGACAAAATCGCAAGGATATTACCATACGTGAGCAACAGTTTTTTGACCACTTTTTAAAAGGCGCACCAATGCCCGTTTGGATGGCTAAAGGGGTGCCCGCCGTTGACAAAGGAAAAGACTGGGGTTTTGAATTGATAAAGTAAATATATACGCTGAATAAATCGAATCTTAACCAAAACAAAGAAGCCGGGTACTGCCCGGCTTCTTTGTTATAATGTATGAGTTAAATTATATTGCTCTGTTTGGATCCCACTGTTCCAGGTAATCGGCAACGCGGCGCACAAATGATCCGCCTAAAGCGCCATCAACCACGCGGTGATCATACGACAATGACAGGAACATCATGTGACGTATAGCGATCATATCACCCTCTTTTGTTTCAATTACCGCAGGTTTTTTCCGGATAGCACCGACAGCGAGGATAGCTACCTGCGGCTGATTAATAATAGGCGTACCCATTACATTACCAAATGAACCAACGTTAGTAATGGTAAATGTACCATCCTTTACATCATCGGGTTGCAACTTGCCAATACGGGCCCTGTTGGCCAGATCGTTTACCGCTTTCGTAATTCCCAATAAATTTAATTCATCGGCTTTTTTAATCACAGGAACTATCAGGTTACCGCTGGGTAAAGCGGTAGCCATGCTAATGTTAATAGCTGCTTTTTTAATGATCTGGGTACCGTTTACAGTAATATTGATCATCGGAAAATCTTTGATAGCTTTTACAACGGCCTCGATAAATATCGGTGTGAAGGTTATTTTCTCGCCTTCGCGTTTTTCAAAGCTGCTCTTCACCTTCTCGCGCCATAATACCAGGTTGGTCACATCCGCCTCTACAAATGAAGTAACGTGTGGCGAGGTTTGCTTGCTCATCACCATATGATCGGCTATTAAACGACGCATTCTGTCCATTTCAATAACTTCATCAGCACCGGATACTGAAGCAGCGGGCTTTGGCGGCGCTTCTTCCGCTTTAGCTGGTTCAGCAATTGGAGCTACAACCGGAGGAGATGTATAAGTACCTGTAGAAGCAGTGACAGGAGCATTAAATGATACCGGAGCTTGGTGCTGTATCGGCTCTTCTGTTTTTTGAGCAGCAGCTGGCTTCTGTTTATGTTGAAGATAGCTTAAAAGATCATCTTTAGTCAAGCGTCCATCGGAACCACTTCCAGGTATCTTATCCAGTTCGTCGGTACTGATTCCCTCCTGACTGGCTATGTTTCGTACTAATGGTGAGTAAAAACGTCCTTCACTTTTAAATGCAGGGGCATCAGCAGAAATATTCTTTTTCTCCAGTTGATCCAGGCCTGGTATTGCTATGGATTCAGGCGAAATAGATGACTCTTCATTTTGCACTGTTTCTGCAACAGGATCTGGTGTTAGTATATGAGCCGGTTCTTCCGCTGCTTTTTGTTCTTCTACAGGTTGTACAGCTGCTGGTGTTTCGGCTTCGTTTGAATCAGGTTCACCGGTTTCAATAATAGCGATAACCGATCCTACCTGAACAACATCGTTCTCTTTGTAAAGCTGTTCTACAAGTTTACCAGCCACGGGAGATGGAACATCAGAATCAACTTTATCTGTTGCTATCTCCATTACTGCTTCATCTGCGTCTATATGATCTCCTGGATTTTTTGTCCATTTAATTATAGTTGCTTCTGCAACACTCTCACCCATTTTTGGCAATAATAGTTGGTATTTGGCCATTCTAAAATTATAGTTTCTCTCCCAAAATTAGGAATTTCGATCAGTACTTTACAATTTATGTGAGTAAAGTATTCAACATTGATAATGCAGCTACCGCGCTCCTTTCAATGTTTTGACGACGTTTATTACCGAATGTGTATTTCTTTATTAACATTTTTTGCTTGTTAGCAACTGCAATCCACACAATACCAACAGGTTTAGTTTCAGTACCTCCATCAGGGCCGGCAATACCGGTTATAGCTATGGCAAAATCCGATTTAAAATTTTTCAAAGCGCCCTCCACCATTTCTTTTACAGTTTGTTCACTTACAGCTCCAAAATCCAGTAGTGTTTGGTGTTTTACCCCCAAAACACTCTCCTTTAATTCATAAGCATAAGTTACTCCGCCACCTAAAAACACTGTTGAAGAACCTGGATGCTGGGTAAATAAATGAGACAGATAACCGCCAGTGCAACTTTCGGCTACAGATAAAGTAAAACCCTGTGCCTCCATTTTATCCAGTATAGCTTTTTCAAGGGCTATATCTTCATCTATTACAAAAACTGCTCCTATCCTTTCAATTATTCTTTTGGCAAATTGATCAACTTGCTCCTGCAAATCCGCTTCATGTTCACCAAACGCGCTTAAACGTAAACGTACCATTCCCAATTTGGGCAAATAAGCCAATTTGATATGTGCAGGAAGATCGTCTTCGATATCAGCTATGCGTTCCGCCAAAAAAGACTCACCTTCGCCAACGGTCAAAATGGTTTTATGAATAATAACAGGCAGCTTAAATTGCTCTTTAATTTGAGGCAGCACCTGTTCGGTCATCATATACATCATCTCGAAAGGCACTCCCGGCATAGATATATAGGTGACGTTATTTTCATAAAACCACATACCTGGCGCTGTACCGTTTTGATTAAAGATCACTTTACAATTAGCAGGTACAGAAGCCTGTAAACGATTAACCTCAAGCAAAGGACGATTAAAACGGGCAAAAATCCCCTTTACATGTTCAAGCGTATCGGTATCTTCAACCAGTTCAACATTAAAATATTCTGCTAATGTTTTTTTGGTAATATCATCCTTGGTTGGCCCAAGGCCTCCGGTGATAAAAACAATATCCACACGGTTAGCAGCCTCAGTCAAAGCTTTCAAAATATGTTCCCGATCATCAGATACCGAAGATATTTGCTTTACCCGTACACCAATTTGATTTAATTCGGTAGCCATCCAGGCTGAATTGGTATCAACAATTTGGCCTATAAGTATTTCGTCGCCTATAGTTATAATTTCTGCCAGCATTTCAATTAATAAAAAGTTCCACTATTGGTATAATCATTTCGCTTACTCAGTTTCAGATCCTGCAATATAGTCGATTTTACCTTCAGGGTAACATTATATGATTTCAAATAACCAAAAGGAATCCATTGAATGGAAAGATCCCAGCAGTGCAGGTCGCGATAAATAGAAAACGACGTGGCGCTTCCCAGTTTCCCCGCTTTAATGTCATAGTTAGTTGAATATTGCACCTTCCACTTAGGCGAAACATTCACATCCCCGCTTATCTGTACCGTATTACTCGTACTAACCGTGTTTAACGAGTTGGTATAACTGTAGCTGTAATTAAAGTTAATGTTCCATGGCACGTTAAAATCGACATAAGCATTTGGATCGCTGTTCACCAGGGCCAAACGCTGGGATTGGGTTGGTGTAAGGTTAGCCAGGCCGTTTACCGCACCTGGGGTACCGCGTGCAGCCGCCTTTGTTGAATTTAAACTGCCACTCATAGATATGCCTACATTTGATAATTGCGGAAACTTACCATCTTGCCAGGTATAGCGGTTTATAGGCTGGCTATATCTTACAATATTATTATTTTGAATAGAGTCACGAACTACCGTCACATACGGATTAAAACTGCCCTGAAAGCTAATACTTAATTTTTGATTAAAAATAGCGGTATGCCCCGAAAACGTAATCGGCGAAAGCTTCATGGTATCGGCAGCAAAGTTGTAAAAGGTTGAAAACGAAAGACCCTGCAAAATGGTTATCTTTCGATCGGTACCGGATGTATCCGTACTCTTCGCTTTTACCTTGGCTTCAATGGTATTATCTAAGCTAAAATTAAGCCCGGCTTGCTTGCCTGGTGAAGGCCCCCCGTAAACCGCCCCGTCAAAAATAGAATATTTTTGTGATGAGTAAGGATACGGTATGGTAGCATTGCTTACCGCAGTTTTATAATATCCAAAACTTGGATCAGAAAAATCCGGGCGGTAACCAAAGCTTATGGATGGTGTCATCACATGCCGGATAGCCTTTAAATTACCATGCTTAAAGTTGATCTGCCCATACAATTTGGTAGATAGGCCTGTACTTACACTGTATTCACCGGCACGCTTAAAACCAGGGATAGTGTCCGTGATCAACTGATCGGAATTACTGATACTCCCGCGTTCAAATCTTTTGGTTATACTTTGGAAATACCAACGCTCGGTATAGTTAATGCTGCTGTTAAACTGAAAGTATTTCAGCACGTTAAGACCCAAACTCACCGGTATTTGATGCTGGAAACCATTTTGCAGCCGCTTTGAAAGGGTCTCGCTTTTAAAAAGTTCAGCCTCCGGAATATTGTTTACTTTATTGGTGGCTGTCATGTTGTAGCTTACGGTAATTTTCTGATACCATTTTTGCTCGCCAACTCTATCCTTTGAATCAAACGGGTTTATAGACGACATACCAAAGGCCACCGTTGGTAATTCTATAGTAATGGTTTTTGTGTCTATCTGCTGGCTATGAGACAAACCCACACTTAAATTAAATGGTGTACCCGCCCATGTTTTGCCATAGGATATACTCGAACGTAAACTACTTGTAGCTATAGTATTTACGTTGACTGTTCCCCTTGTATTTCTGAAAAACCCTGATGTACCGGCATTTACCGATGCGCTAAAAGTAGATCCGGGATTAGCGTTCGGATCCTGGGAATGTGTCCAGTCAATGTGAACGTCTTTTGTAGATGGATCACCCGGCAGGCCATAATTGTGCGATCCAAAGCTTAGTGCCAGGTTACCGGTATATTTATATCGTTTTAAATAACGCATAACGCTATTTAATTCATATGAGCCTTTGGAGTATACAGTAGCAGTGGTCGTCAGATCTATATAGTCGTTAAACCCTAAATAATATCCAAAATTGGAGAGTTTAAATCCAAGTTGTTGATCTTCACCAAAAGTGGGTAGTATAACACCGGATGTTCGTTGGTTGGGTTTCGGAAAAAAGCCAAATGGTATTGCCAGCGGTAAAGGTATCCCCTCTATCTCCAGATATGCAGGGCCGGATATGATCCTGTTTTTTTCGCCAATACCACGGGTTATCACAACACCAAAATGGGTTTCCGGGTATGGGAGATCACAAGTACTGAATATGACATTGCGATAGGCAACTTCGGTTTCATTGAGTTTTTTTGCCTGCCCACCAGATATAAAATTCCCCTCCTGTTCTGATGCCGGGTTATATAGTTTTCCCTTCTTGGTTTCATAATTAAACAGCAGCGAATCAGAAGATACCGGTTTCTCACTCTTTTGTTTCGATATTGGCCTGCCTATATAACGATGTGTACGCGGATCAATGCTCCCACGGGCGAACATCACGTGATTTTTCCGATCAACGCGAATATAGTCGGCATCAAGTTCGAAATCTTCATAAGTAACGCGGGCACGACCATATAAATATAAAATATCATGTTCATTGTCTACATGGGTAGAGTCTTCGGCAACAGCTTTTATTTCGGATTCGATATCACCCTTCTTTTGTGTAGTATCAGTTTTTGTAGCAGGGGTATTTTTGGGCGGTGGGTTACGCGTGTTTTTTTTGCCTTTAAGCAGTTTCTTGTCCTTAATAGTATCCAATTTAATAATAGTATCTCTAACAGGTTTGCTGCTATAGCCTTTATATGTATTTTTGCTTTCGGCAGAAAATACACTCACCGTTAAAATAATCGCAAGCAGAAAAAAGAAGGTTGTGGATTTCAAAATTGATTATGAATAGTATTTTTGCAGATAAAGTTAACAGCGTTCAAAAATAATGAAAAATAGGGCATTGAAAAGATTGATTTATAGTTTATCGGTATTGCTGGCACTCCTTTCATATTTTCCGGTCACATCTTATGGTTTCATAAAAAAAGATACGGTTATAAATAACACAGGTTTCAAGATCAAAACTATTATTGTTGATGCCGGTCACGGAGGCAAACCATCCAGTAATGTAGGTCACTTTTCACATGGCGCATCAGGCGAATATTCTACTGAAAGGAATGTAACGCTTGCAATTGCGTTAAAATTGCAAAAAGCTGTAGAAAAAGATATGGCAGGCGTAAAAGCCGTACTCACGCGCAGCACTGAAGATGATGTTTCTTTTGAAAGACGTGCTGAAATAGCCAACGAGAATAAAGGAGATGTTTTTATTTCGATACACTGTAATTCTTTATCGGATAGACGCGTAAGCAGAAGAGTAGGCACCAAACATCATAAACCGGTTTATAAAACAAGTTTGGTCCCAGATCGTTCAGGTAAAGGTGTGCTGTTACTGGTTTATGCATTAAAGCGCACAAGAGAGGCAGAAAATGAGATCAAAAGGAACCAGGTTGAAGGTGAATCTGAACTTGATGGAGGAGCCTTAGACCCTAACGATCCAATAACTATTATTTTAACAAACGAGTATAAAAGAAAATTCAGGCAGCAAAGTATAAATCTGGCAACGTTACTTAATAAAGAGTTTGTTGAAACAGACGGCAGGCCAAGTGAAGGCATAAGAGACCAGAGTATTTATGTATTATGTCATAGTTCTATGCCATCTGTTTTAGTAGAAACAGGATATATTAATAACCCTGATGATGAGGCGTATTTAAATTCGGAGGATGGGCAAAACGCGATCGTCAATTCTATTGTAAGGGCTTTAACAAATTTTAAAAACGAGGTTGAGCAGGTTTCAAAGTAATATAGCTTAGCTTTACCTGTTATATTAAAACAAAATAATCAACGATTCAAAACAGAAGAAATTTAACCTGAAAACCACTACTTAATGAAAATCTCAAACGAAACAAAAATAGGTGCCCTTACAGCCATCGCCATTACTATATTGATATTAGGATATAGTTTTTTGCGCGGCAATGATGTTTTTTCGGGCTCCAATAAATATTATGCGGTTTACAGAAGTGTGGAAGGTCTTGCCTTAGCAAAACCGGTATTGGTTAACGGGTTTCAGATAGGGCGCGTTTCAAGCATGAAATTGCAGCCTGATGGCCACACCATCGTAGAGTTTAAGATCGATCCGGATTATGTTATCCCTAATAATACACTGGCAAAATTATCAAGTACCGATCTTTTAGGCAGTAAGGCCATTGTTTTTGAGTTGGGCAACAGTAAAGTTGCTGCTGAAGATAAAGATACGCTAAAAGCCGACATACAGGGAAGCCTGGCCGAAAGCTTGCAACCGATCCAGAAAAAGGCCGAGATGCTAATAACAAAAATGGATTCCTCATTGGCGGCTATCAATAAAATATTGAATCCGAACTTTCAAAAAAATGTGGATCGCAGCTTTGTAAGTATTGCTAACTCATTGCAAACCCTGGAGGGTACTACTAAAAAGATCGATAACCTGGTAGCTTCTCAATCAGGACATATCAACGGTATTTTGACCAATGCCGAGGTAGTATCAGGCAGTTTAAAAACCAGTACCGCTCATTTGAACGGTGTGACTGCCAACTTTGAAAAAGTTAGCAATGATATAGCAGCCTCAAACATTAAACAAACTTTAGACAATGCCAATAAAGCCATGGCTGATCTGCAGGCAACCATTGCCAAGATTAACAACGGTCAGGGATCATTAGGCTTATTGATGAATGACGATAAGATGTACAAAAACCTTACTGATGCATCCAATAACCTCAATAACCTGTTTATTGATCTGAAAGCACATCCAAAACGCTATGTAAGCTTCTCGGTTTTTGGCGGTAAAAAAGACTGATTTTTAGAATCAAGAGATTAGAGTCAAGAATCAAGACTGCGAATACTCACCTAAAAGTGGGTTTACATGGTTTACACTTTTCATGGCTTACATTTATTCATATACTTGACGATCAATATTTTAAATAAAAAAACACAGAAAAGTGGGTTTACAGTGTAAACCATTCCAACAAAAAAAGCAAACGATGTTGGTTTGCTTTTTTTGTTATAGCCAGTCTCGATTCTTGACTCTAATCTCTTGATTCTATTCTATAGCGAATGTTTTTCCCTCAATAGCTAATTCCGTATCTGGAAAAACACTTCTGGCTTCATCGAGCAACTCGTTTAAGGTTTTATATCGGGCAGAAAAATGACCGATCAACAGTTTTTTGGCATTGATTTTTAAGGCAATCTTCCCGGCTTGCAATGCAGTGGTGTGATGTGTGTCATTTGCCCTGTCAAGCATATCATTTAAAAATGTGGCTTCGTGATAAAGCAGCGTAGCGTTACTGATCTGGTCAAAATACTGCTCGTTATACAACGTATCTGAACAATAGGCATATGATTTCGGGGTTTGAGAATCGATAGTTAAAGTATCATTCTTATACACCTCGCCACTTGCCGAAATATAATCATTTCCCCTTTTTAAAGCTGTATAGTACTCTACAGGCACATTCAGATCCTCCAGTTTTTCCTTTATCAGCTTGCGTAAACGCTTCTTTTCTTTAAATAAGAAACCAGTACAGGCAATACGGTGATCAAGCGGAATAGTCTCTACAATGACATCACTGTTATTAATAATCACTTCTGGTTTTTGAGCGTCAATGGCTGTAAATTCTAACGGAAACTGCAGCGTTGTTTCCGAATATTTGAACTGCAGATCAATAATTTCCTTCAAAGGAGCCGGGCCAAAAAGATAAAGCGCTTTTTTGCGTCCGTTAAGATGCATAGACGATAATAAGCCTATTAGTCCCAGATAATGATCGCCATGAAGATGACTGATAAAAATATGATCTATACGGCTGGCTTTAATATCAAACCGCAGCATTTGCTGCTGGGTACCCTCGCCGCAATCAATTAAATATAGGCGCTCATTGATATTGAGCGCCTGTGATGTAGGATTTCTGTTAAAAATGGGTGTCGCGGAGCTGCTCCCCAATATTGTTACCTCAAATTTCATATAGGGTAAACAATCATAAGGCTTATCTTGCTTCTTTTTTCAGCTCTTTTTCAATCTCTTCCATAAAAATAAGATCGATACCTTCTTCGGCTGTGGGTACAATGTTCAGTACATTATCCAATTGTGATATAGTTACCAAACGGGCTACCGCATCATTTAAGCCTGCCAGGATAAATAATCCGGTAGCATTTTTACATAAACGGTGACCTACCAGTAGACTGCTTAAACCAGAAGAATCTGCAAATTTTACCTGTGAAAGATCAAGAATTATATTTCGCTGACCTTCAGTATTGATCAATATCAACTCAGACTTTAATTGAGGCGTAACCAATGAGTTTAATTTTGACTCATTAAGTTTCACTAAGATATATTTCTCGTGCTTATCGACAGTAAATTTCATTCTTATTAATAATTAGAAAGCTAAGATATGATAATTTTACGGGTAATTAAAAACTACAAATTTGTTAAGGCTGCTTTTATGCCGGTTTCAACCCGGTTAAGCACGCTTTCATTATCTGGTTTTACAAAAGGCTCACCGATAATCTGCTCGTATAACTCTATATAACGCTCAGAAATGGATTGTACAATTTCCGGGGTCATAACGGGTACTACCTGACCATCTTTCCCCTGGAAACCGTTCTCAATCAGCCATTTTCTAACAAACTCTTTCGAAAGCTGTTTCTGTGGCTCACCTTTTTGCTGACGCTCTTCATAACCTTCTTTATAAAAATATCTCGATGAATCGGGCGTATGTATTTCGTCAATCAGATAAATCTGATCTCCAACCTTACCAAATTCATATTTGGTATCAACCAGGATCAAGCCTTGTTTGGCTGCTATTTCTGTTCCGCGTTTATACAACGCTTTGGTATAGGCTTCCAGTTTAGCATAATCATCTGCCGATACTATATTTTGTTTCAATATTTCGGTTTTGGATATATCTTCATCATGTCCAACAGATGCTTTTGTGGTTGGTGTTATGATGGGTTCGGGCAGTATGTCGTTCTCCTTTAAACCTTCGGGTAAGCTTTCACCGCAAACTTGTCTTTTACCGGCACTGTATTCCCGCCAGGCATGACCGGCCAAATAACCGCGGATCACCATCTCGACCTTAAAAGGTTCACAGATACGACCAATGGTAACACTCGGATCAGGCACAGATATTACCCAGTTTGGTACAATATCAGCGGTAGCTTCTAAAAAGCGGGCTGCTATTTGATTAAGTACTTGTCCTTTGTATGGAATAGGCTCTGGTAATACCACATCAAAAGCCGAGATGCGGTCGGTAACTACCATGGCCAGGTATTTATTATCGATAGTATAAACATCACGTACCTTGCCTTTATAATAGTTTGTTTGGCCAGGTAAGTTAAAATGAGTTTCTTTTATTGCGTTCATTCTTTTTAGTTCATGGTTGATGGCTCATAGTTCATGGATGATTTGCAAAAATACTATGAACCATCAACCATGAACCATGAACTTTCCCTATTGTATATCCCCGTAAGCTTCCAGTATTTTACGTACCAGTTTATGCCTCACCACGTCTTCACCGCTCAGGTAAACAATTTCAATTCCTTTTATATCTGTTAATATGCGCAGGGCGGTATGTAAACCCGACTGCTGTTTTTTTGGTAAATCTATCTGGGTAACGTCGCCGGTTACAATAAACTTAGCCGATGGCCCCATGCGGGTTAAAAACATTTTGAGCTGCATGTCGGTGGCGTTTTGTGCCTCATCCAATATCACAAAACAATTATCCAATGTACGGCCACGCATAAATGCTAATGGTGCTATCTCAATAGTACGGTTCTCCAGGTAAAACTTCAGTTTCTCTGCAGGGATCATATCATCAAGCGCGTCATACAAAGGTCGCAGGTATGGATCTATCTTTTCTTTCAGGTCGCCGGGTAAAAAGCCGAGGTTCTCTCCTGCTTCCACCGCCGGTCTGGTTAAGATTATCCTTTTGATCTCCTTGTTTTTAAGCGCCCTTACCGCCAAAGCTACTGCTGTATAGGTTTTACCGGTACCTGCAGGTCCTATGGCAAAAAGTATATCGCTTTTATTAATACAGTCGACCATTTTACGCTGATTGGCTGTGCGCGCCTTCACCATTACACCGTTTGGCCCAAAAACAATCACTTCGCCGCTGGCAAATTTATCAGCCGATGGATCAGCAGATGGTGCGTTTGTATTTTTTGAACCGAGGATACGTTCCAGGTCGGTAATATTCAGGTTTTCGAACTTCTCTACATGTTGTAGCAGATGATCGAATTTTTCCTGAAAGATATTCAGTTCGTGATCATCACCCAGAATTTTAACTTCGCTGCCACGTGCAACTATTTTAAGCTTAGGATATTGTTTCTTAATGATCTCAAAATGATCATTATTTGGCCCCCACAATACTGCCGGATTTACATTTTCAATAGATAGCTTTAGCTCGTTCAATACTAATTTGATTTTTAGTTACGGATTTTTATGAATTAAAAATTGAATATTTGTAGCTTCAAATGCTACTACAAGATTAGCAATAAATATTATAAAATTAATGGCAATAATAACATTAACTACTGATTTGGGCGATAAAGATATTTACCAGGCTGCATTGAAAGGCAGTATCTACAAATTGTTGCCTACAGTGAATATTGTTGATATTACCAATAACGTTGCCGCCTTTGATGTACAGCAGGCGGCCTTCATCCTAAAAAACAGTTTTTACTACTTCCCCGATGGTACCGTACACCTCATTGGCATTGATACAGTTTATAACGATCACACCAAATTTCTGGCTGTAAGATATAAAAATCATTATTTTGTTGGTGCCGATAACGGTATTTTTTCGCTGATGTTTAAAGAAACACCAGAGGAGATCGTGGAGATAAACATTATGCAGGATCTTAAATTTTTACATTTCCCATTGGCGGATATTTTTGTAAAAGCGGCGTGCCACCTGGCCAAAGGCGGTAAGCTTAATGAGATAGGTATTCCGGTGCAGGACATTGAAAATAAAATGAACCTGCAACCTGTTATCGAAAAAAACCTGATCAAAGGTGTGGTTATCTATATCGATTCGTTTCAAAATGTGATAACCAACATTACCAAGGAATTTTTCAATAGCGTACAGCAAGGGCGCAAATTCGTGTTGAACTTTAAACGGAACGAAACTATCAACCACCTGAGCTGGCATTATAATGAAGTGCCCGTTGGCGAAAAACTATGTCTTTTTGGTATAAGCGACCATCTGGAGATAGCTATTAATAAAGGCAACGCCAGTGGTTTATTGGGTTTAAATTTAAATGATAAGGTGATTATTGAATTTCAATAATGCTATGAAGACAACTATATTATTTTGTTTCATCTTTTTCATGGCTGCAAACCTACAAGCGCAAACAAATGCGCAGGTAAGTGCCGATTCCATCGCTTATCAGCTACAGCGAAAAAAAATAAACAGTATGCTGGATATGCGCAAAGTACGTTTTGGCCAGTATAGCCAAAGCCTCAATGAGCATACAGGGATATTTGGATTTCAAACCAAAGGTGATATCCGCCGGTCGAACGATATTTTGATGGATATTGTTAAAACTGATGATAACATTTACAAGGAACTTAAGATCCTGCTGGAATACCGCGCCTTTCAGCAAAGGCAGATCCAAAGCCACTCTAAAGAGGCCGAAGCTATCAATCAAAACTATGTCAATCTGATCAGCAAGTTAAGGCAGCAAAATGCCGCGTTAAAGACCAGTGTTCAAAAGGTCCATACCATGCAATACATCTATATTTTGATCATTGTTTTCATGTTTGCGTCAATTTTATTTCTGATAAGCAGAAAAAGTAAAGTTAAGGTGTAATTTTGCGAACTTAGATCCAGGTGCTTCACTTTGGATTTAGAATTTAGAGTTTAGAATTTAAATATATACATGGCAAGAGGACGACTGAATAGTGGCGCTAAAGCAGAAGCAGAATTACCCAAGGCAAAAATTAACAGACAGAGTATACAAAACATCCGTAAGCTGCTTAATTACATCAAACCTTACCGGGGTAAATTTATAGCCGGATTGGTATTTTTGTTTGTATCCAGCCTTGTAGGACTTGCTTTTCCTAAAATATTAGGTGCTTTGATAGATGCCGCGCAAGGCAAATATCCTAACAGCTATTTACCGCACAGCCTTAATGCTATAGCTCTTGCCGGCTTCATGTTATTATTTGGCCAGGCTTTTGTTTCCTTTTTCCGGGTGGTTTGGTTTGTACAGGTGGCCGAAAAATCACTGGCCGATATCCGTCGCGATACTTATTTTAAGCTGATCACTCTACCTATGAACTTTTTTGCCAACCGCCGTGTTGGTGAGTTAAACAGCCGCATATCGGCCGATCTGTCACAGATCCAGGATACGTTGACCACCACCTTTGCCGAGATCATCAGGCAATTGGTGATCATGGTGGGCAGTGTTATTTTGCTGGCCGTAGTATCTATAAAACTAACCCTGGCTTTGCTGGCAATCCTCCCCTTCCTGGTGGGCTTCGCTGTATTTTTCGGGAGATATATCCGCAAACTATCACGTCAGGCGCAGGACAGGCTGGCCGAATCAAATACCATTGTTGAAGAAACCCTGCAGGGTATTGCCAATGTTAAAGCTTTTGTGAACGAAGCCTACGAAGCTACCCGCTATGACAAAATTTTGCGTATGGTAGTGAATATAGCTGTAAAAGGCGCCAAATTTCGTGGAATATTCGCATCGTTCATTGTGTTTTGTCTGTTCGGCACCTTTGTGGGTGTTATATGGTACGGCTCGGTACTGGTGAGTAATCACGAGATACTGGTTGGCGATCTGACTACTTTCATCATGTATTCCATATTTGTTGGCGCCGCCATGGGTACTTTTCCCGATTTGTATGCTAATCTTCAAAAAGCCGTTGGCGCAAGTGAACGTGTTTTGGAAATACTGGCCGAACAAGGCGAAGACATCCATATGGTTGAAAACAACAACCAGGTAGATCAAAAAATCAAAGGTAATCTGGCTTTTGAAAATGTAGTATTCGCCTACCCTTCCCGTTCAGAACTCACCGTTTTAAAGGGTATTTCGTTTGATGCGGCAGCTGGCCAAAAAGTGGCTATTGTTGGGCCAAGTGGTTCTGGTAAATCAACCATGGCATCACTCATCCTGCAATTTTATCATCCTCAAAGTGGCAACATTCTGTTTGATGGTAAACCCACCTCTGATTTTTCCATTACGGATATCCGCAACCAGGTAGCCATTGTACCCCAGGATGTGATGCTTTTTGGCGGAACCATATCCGAGAACATAGCCTATGGTCGACTCAGCGCATCAAAAGAAGACATCATACAAGCTGCCAAACGCGCCAACGCGCACCAGTTCATTACTTCCTTTCCTGATGGTTATGAAACCATTGTAGGCGAACGTGGTGTTAAACTATCTGGTGGTCAGCGCCAGCGTATAGCTATAGCCCGCGCATTACTTAAAAACCCTTCAGTATTGATCCTGGATGAAGCTACTTCATCATTGGACTCCGAGTCGGAACGGCTGGTACAGGAGGCTTTGGAAGAATTGATGAAAGACAGAACATCCATCATTATAGCACACCGCCTGTCAACTATTCGCGAAGCCGATAAGATCATTGTACTGGAAAAAGGCGAGATCATTGAATGTGGTAATCACCTGGAATTGATTAGCAATGAACAGGGCCTATACCGCTATTTAAATCAGTTGCAGTTTGATGCACAGAACGGCTAACAGACCACTTATTTGGTATGGTAAAGGTTAGACGTTTTACATAACACGTTAGACTTTTTAAATAGCCTTTTCAATTATTATATTACACACAAAAATGTACAACGTCATACGTACAACGTATAACATAAAATGAAATTAACCATACACGGGGCAGCCCGGCAGGTAACAGGCAGCATGCATTTGCTGGAAGTTGACCGATATAAGATTTTAGTGGATTGCGGGTTAGATTACGAGAAAGACCGCAGCATACAGGATAACGAGAACTTTCCGTTTCGCCCGGAGGAGATCGATGTAGTGATATTAACGCACGCGCATATTGATCACTCCGGCAATTTGCCAACACTCATCAGAATGGGTTTTAACGGACAGATCCTATGTACCCCACCTACTGCCGACCTGACCGAGCTTTTACTGCTTGACTCAGTTAGTATCTTCATGAATAAGGCCAATAAAGGCAACAGGAAGCGCGGTAAAGGTAAGTTTAATAGCGGTGGAGGTCCTCAACCACTTTACCTCCAAAAGCATGTAATGGATACCGTCGACCGCTTTGTTACTATAGGTTTTAACCGGCCTTTCCGCATCAACGGCAATATTGAGCTTACTTTTATATCGGTTGGGCACCTACTGGGTGCTGCATCAGCGGTGTTGCGTGTCATCGAAAATGGTGAAGAAAAATCTATCGCTTTTACCGGTGACATCGGCCGCAAAAACTACCCGGTATTAAATGATCCGCAGGAATTACCTCCTGTTGATTACCTGGTTACTGAATCCACTTATGGCGGTCGCTATCATACCAAAGGTAAGTCTGTGGAGCAAACCCTGATAGAGGTTATTGATAAGGCTTGTGTCAAAGAACAAGGGCGGTTAATTATACCAGCGTTTAGTATCGGTCGCACGCAATCACTGGTTTACTCGCTCAATAAAATCTTCAGTGAAGGACTTCTCCCTCCAGTTAAAGTGTTTGTAGATAGCCCAATGGCTACTATAGCCACCGGCATTTTCAGGAAATACCATAGCCTGGTAAACCAGGATGCCCAGGATTTTTACAAGGACAAAGGCGATGAATTTGAATTCGAAAACCTTACGTATGTAGAGAATTTAAAGGATAGCCGCCAGATCTCCAATTATTACGAGCCTTGCATCATTATTTCTTCGGCAGGAATGCTGGAGGGTGGCCGTATCCAGGATCATCTTTTTTATAATATCCAGAATTACTACTGTACCATTCTCTTTATAGGCTATTGTGCCAAAGGTACTTTAGGTCACCGTTTATTACGAGGCGACTCCATTGTACACATTAAAGATCACGAACTGGCCGTTTATGCCACCATTAAACAGACCGACGTACTAAGTGCCCATGGCGATCATAACGACCTGATGGAGAACGTAAAGCAGCAGGACAAATCAAAACTCAAAAGCGTTTTTCTGGTACATGGCGAAACCGAGAGCATGCAGTTACTGGCTAACGACCTAAAGCAGAGTGGCTATACGGTTACTATTCCAGAGAAGGATGTAACCTATCAACTATAAGCCAAGTTTCATTATTAATAATGATTCGCCCTTTCATTTGACAAAATGTGGCTTATCCACATATGCTGCTTCAGAAAGCTAAAATCATACCTTATAAAACAAAATAGCCAGGATCATTTACAGATCCCGGCTATTTGTGTTAATTGTAAACCTCGTATCTACTTTTTATTTTTTGAAATGGTCAATGATCAGATTGGCCAGTTCAACACCTATACGTTCCTGGGCCTCGTTAGTGGCGGCGCCAATATGCGGGGTAAGGGAAATTTTAGGATGTTTTAATATTTCTTCGCGAGGAGTTGGTTCGTTATCAAATACGTCAAGAGCCGCAAATGAAACTTGTCCGCTGTTTAAAGCGTCGATCAGGGCCAGTTCGTCAATTAAGCCGCCGCGTGAAATGTTTACCAGGCCTACACCTTTTTTGGTTTGAGCCAATTCTTCGGCGCCTAAAAGGGCTTTGTCGATGAATGGTGTATGCAGTGTAATAAAGTCGGCTGTTTTAATCACTTCATCAAGCGTTGCTTTTTTAACGGCTACTTTCACAGTAGTACCGCCACCTAAAACAATGTCAAGCTCAGGGTTAAATTCAAAAAGATCATAAGCTAAAACATCCATACCAACGCCGATAGCAATTTTTGCTACCTCTCTGCCGATACGGCCAAAACCTACAATACCTAATGTTTTACCACGCAGCTCGATACCTTTGGCATAAGCTTTTTTCAGATCGTTGAATTTTGCAGCACCTTCAACCGGCATTTTGCGGTTGCTGTCATGCAAAAAACGTACAGCGCCAAATAAACTGGCAAATACCAGTTCAGCAACAGATAATGAAGAAGAGGCAGGTGTGTTATAAACGCTTAAACCTTTCTCCCGGGCGTATTCTACGTCGATATTATCCATACCAACACCACCGCGACCTATTACTTTTAAATTAGGTACAGCGTCAATTAAAGCCTTGCGAACTTTGGTTGCGCTGCGCACGGTGATGGCATCATATTCTTTTAATTTTTGGGGTAATTCATCCTGAGGTATATTGTTGGTATCAACAAAAAATCCGGCATCTTCCAAAAGTTTCTTTCCAATTGGATCTATACCATCGTTAGCTAATATTTTGATCATGTCTTTTGTGTGAGTGGTGAGTAGTGAGTGGTGAATGGTTAAATAGCAGTAAACTACTCACCATTCTCAACTCACTATTCACTAAATTATTTATTACTTTCTGCAAACTCGTTCATTACATCAACCAGCACCAAAATGCTGCTTAAAGGTAATGCGTTATAGATCGATGCACGGAAACCACCTACGCTGCGGTGACCTTTTATACCTACTATGCCTCTTTCGTCGCATAGTTTAAGGAAAGGTTTTTCCAGCTCAGGGTTTTCCATTACAAAGCATACGTTCATGTTTGAACGATCTTCCGGAGCAGCTACTGCCTTAAATAATGGGTTAGCATCGATTGCATCATACAATACACGTGCTTTGGTAATGTTTTCCTGCTCAATTGCAGCGACACCACCTTTGGCTTTTAACCATCTAAGTGTTAACATAGATACGTAGATAGCAAAACATGGGGGCGTATTGTACATTGAGCCACCTTCAATTTGCGTTTGGTAGTTAAACATAGCCGGGATCTTGCGATCAACTTTGCCTAAAATGTCATCTTTTACGATCACCAGGGTTACGCCTGCAGGACCCATGTTTTTCTGAGCACCAGCGTAGATTAGGCCAAAATCGGCAATGTTAACTTTGCGGCTGAAAATATCTGACGACATATCACAAACCAACGGGATTGGCGATTTAGGGAACTCCTGTAATTGCGTACCGTAGATGGTATTGTTGGAGGTGATGTGGAAATAAGCAGCATCAGCGGGGATGGTATAATCCTTAGGGATATACGTAAAGTTGCTCTCTTTTGAAGTAGCTACAATTTCAACCTCTCCAAAATATTTAGCTTCTTTTATAGCCTTATTTGCCCACACACCAGTCTCCAGGTATGCAGCTTTACCGGTTGACGGCAACAGGTTATAAGGAGCCAAAGCAAACTGTGTACTGGCGCCGCCCTGTAAAAACAGAACCGAATAACCCTCAGGAACGCTGAATAATTCTTTCACCAAACTTACAGCTTCATCTAAAACTGCTTCAAATTCTTTTGAACGGTGTGAGATCTCCAATAATGACAATCCTATACCATTTAAATCAATTACCGCCTCGGCAGCTTGTTTTAAAACTTCCTGAGGTAAAATGCCTGGTCCGGCACCAAAATTATGTTTCATATAGTTAACAAATTGTAGGTTCTGAATACACGATTAGGAACTTCGTATTTAGTTGGGCCGAAGTTAATTAATTTGACAAAATATATAGAGATTATTTACATTTTTTGAAAAAATATACAATTAATCAACAAAAGGCCCTTTGATTGCAAATTTGCAATTTATCCTACGGAGTTCGTAGAATTTATTACGATTGTAATAACTTTTCGGGGTATTTTAAATGAGATATAGCAGCCAGGGGACTGGCCGACGAAAATACAGAACTGCCTGCAACCAACACATTGGCGCCGGCATCAACCAATTTTTGGATATTATGCTGATCAACGCCGCCATCAACCTCAATAAACAGGTTCGGATTTTTGTCGCGGCTCAGCTCTTTAAGGTCATGCAGCTTTTTATAAGTATTGTCAATAAACTTTTGCCCGCCAAAACCGGGGTTTACAGACATGATCAGCACCAGGTCAAGATCGGCAATAATGTCTTGTAGCAATGTAACTGGGGTATGCGGATTAAGGGCCACTCCTGCCCTGCATCCCAGCTCTTTAATGGCCTGTATGGTACGATGCAAATGCGGACAAACCTCGTAATGTACGGTCATACCATCGGCACCGGCATCTTTAAAAGCTTTTAAATACCGATCGGGCTCCACGATCATCAGATGAACATCAAGCGGCTTGGTGGCGTATTTTTTGGTGGCGCTAACCACCGGGAAACCAAATGATATATTAGGTACAAACATACCGTCCATAATATCAACATGCACCCAATCCGCATCGCTTTTATTGATCATTTCCAGATCGCGTTGCAAGTTGGCAAAATCGGCAGCTAAAATTGATGGTGCTATCAGATGGTTCATATGCAAATATAATAATCCCCCCGGCGCTCAAAAGGGAGAGTTATAAAATTTATGTAAAGTTTTACGATTTATGATATATCGTATACTAATTCGTCATTGCGCAGCGAAGCATGGCAACCCCCTACTTACAGAGCGCCCCTACTAATTGGGGATTGCCATGCTTCGCTCGCAATGACGCGCGGAGAGAAATGACAAATAATATAGGACAAGAAAATTAAAGGTTATTCAAAAACTCGCTCTTCAGGTGACTGGGAAGGCTTAATCGCAATTAAGCAATAAGTCGTAGTATTTTTTCATGAGCACAGTATCGTAGTTTACCAGGGAGCTGTAGGCCTCGGATACCAGTTCGTTGAGGATAGATGAGCCCAATTGGCCGCCTCCGTTGGGAATGGAGTCGTAATATACAATGAGATCTTTTACTCTAATGATCTCATATAACAACAATTGCACAAGGTCGGTTTGCGCGCCCGACTGTATCCCATGCGGATTGTTATTTAGAAAATCTAAAGGATCATTAGCAGAAGAAGTCATGTTTTTTATCAAGCAGGATCGGACTGTATGGTTTTATCAACTATCTCTCAACTTTACTAAAGTTCAAATAAGCCTGTTTTGTTTTAATTTTTTTTCAAAAAAACGTCAACAAAACAGGCTAAATAACAAAACCCTCTTTACGAGGGTTTTGCATGCTAAATTCAATAATTAATTAGCCTTTGGGGCTTCTGGTTTTGGCAATAAAACTTTTCTTGAAAGTTTTAATTTTCCTTGCTTATCTACGTCAAGCAATTTAACCCTTACCTCGTCACCAATCTGGAATATGCCATCCATCGTTTCAATACGACGGTGATCAATTTCAGAAATGTGCAATAAACCATCTTTACCAGGCATAATTTCAACAAATGCGCCAAACGGCATAATTGATTTTACTTTACCTTCGTATATTTCACCAACTTCTGGTTTAGAAGCGATGTTACGGATACGGGTTAAAGCTGCATCGATAGAAGCCTTGTTATCGGCAAATACCTGAACAATACCTTGGTTATCTTTTTCTTCGATAGAAATGGTAGCACCTGTTTCGCGCTGCATTTCCTGGATAATTTTACCACCGGGCCCGATAACCGCGCCAATAAATTCTTTGTCGATCTTGATGGTAACAATACGCGGAGCGTGTGGTTTGTAATCCTCACGTGGCTGAGTAATGGTTTTAGCCATTTCGCCAAGGATATGTAAACGACCATCTTTAGCCTGGTTCAAAGCGTTGGTTAACACTTCGTATGACAAGCCGTTGATCTTTAAGTCCATTTGTACAGCAACGATACCGTTTTTAGTACCAGTTACTTTAAAATCCATATCACCTAAGTGATCTTCATCACCCAAAATATCAGAAAGAATAGCATATTTAGTACCCATTTCGTTGGTAATTAATCCCATCGCGATGCCTGATACTGGCTCTTTAATTTTTACACCTGCATCCATCAGTGCCAATGTACCAGCACAAACTGTTGCCATTGATGACGAACCGTTTGACTCCAGGATATCAGAAACAATACGGATAGTATATGGATTTTCGTCTTCAGAAGGCAATACTTGCTTCAATGAACGCATAGCCAAGTTACCGTGACCAATTTCGCGGCGACCAGCACCGCGGTTAGGACGAACCTCGCCGGTTGAGAAACCAGGGAAATTGTAGTGTAACAGGAATTTCTGGTATCCGTTGATGAAAGCACCATCAATCATTTGTTCATCATCCTTAGCACCTAAGGTAACTGTTGTTAATGATTGTGTTTCGCCGCGGGTAAATACGGCAGAACCGTGAGCAGATGGTAAATAGCCGACTTCGCTCCATATCGGGCGAATCTGAGTAGTTGTACGACCGTCTAAACGTTTACCTTCGTCTAATACCAGGTTACGGATAGCGTCATACTCCACATCGTGGTAATATTTTTTGGCCAGGAATTTAGTCACATCATCTATCTCACCTAAAGTTTCGATATAAGCGTCACGTACTTCTTTAAATTTAGCGCTGCGCTCGTCTTTGGCCGATGCAGAAGAAGCGATAGCGTAAACCTGGTCGTAAGTAGCAGCGTAGATAGCTTTTTTCAGCTCTTCGTTGCTGTTTTCATGGCTGTAAACACGTTTTTGAGTTTTACCAACTTCGGCGGTTAACTCTTTTTGAGCTAAACACTGTAATTTAATAGCAGTATGCGCGAATTTAATAGCCTCAACCAATTCAGCTTCCTGAATTTCTTTTGATTCACCTTCAACCATGTTGATGTCATGCTCAGAACCTGCAACAATAAATTCTAAAGTTGCATTCTCCAGCTGGCTCAGGGTTGGGTTAATCACTAGCTGACCATCAATTTTAGCTACACGAACTTCAGAGATAGGGCCGTTAAAAGGGATATCAGAAACCGACAAGGCTGCAGATGCTGCCAAACCGGCAAGGCAATCAGGCATAATATCTTTATCGGCAGATATTAAAGAGATCATCACTTGTGTATCAGCGTGATAATCTTCTGGGAACATTGGACGTAAAGCACGGTCAACCAAACGGGAGATCAATACCTCATAGTCTGATAAACGGGCTTCGCGGCGTAAAAAACCACCTGGTATACGACCAGTGGCAGCGTATTTTTCCTGGTAGTCAACCGAAAGGGGTAAAAAATCAACTCCCTCTTTCGCTTCCGGTGATGATACTACAGTAGCCAATAACATGGTATCACCCATTTTAATCACTACAGAGCCATCGGCTTGTTTGGCCAGTTTACCGGTTTCGATCTCAATGGTGCGGCCGTCACCTAAATCAATAACCTTTTTAATTACGTTTAAACTCATCTTGTTTTTGTTGTGATGCGCTTTTCATCTTTCGGAACGCATCGATTTTTATGTGTGTGTGTATATATTTGTTCAAAAGTAAAAAAGCCATCCGAATATTACGGACGGCTTTTTAAGAAAAACTTGAAAAACTTATTTGATGATATCCCTAAGCTGTAACGCTTTGATGATAGCACGATACCTTTCAATATCCTTATTGTAAAGGTATGCCAGCAATGCACGGCGTTTACCTACCAACTTTTGAAGTGATAATTGAGTAGAGAAGTCTTTTTTGTTATTTTTTAAGTGCCCGGTTAAGTGAGCGATACGGGTGGTGAATAATGCTACCTGTCCTTCTGCAGAACCAGTATCTGTAGCACCTTTACCATGTTTTGCAAAGATCTCTGCCTTTGCTTCTTTACCTAAATACATTACTTGAATAATATTAAAGCGTGAATGATTAATTAATTGTGGGTGCAAAGATAGTGTTTTAATTCAAAAGTAAAAATATATTGATGGGTTGGTGAGTGGTTGAATGAGTTGGATTGGGTGATTGGGTGATTAGGTTGAATGTGGTGAATAAGTAAATGAGTGATTGGTTGATTAGGTTGGGTTAGTTAAGTAAGTAAATAAGTTGAGTTAAATAGATAATATATCTCGGAGTCATGCCGAATTTTCGGCATCGCATCATACTATTTTGACTTTTGAGTCTTAACTTTTGACTTATAAAGAGTGCGTTGCCTGCGGCCCGGGCTTTCCACTCATACGCCTGCAGGCCTTAGGCTCTGAGCCGGTATCCGCTGCAATCCCTAACGCGGGAATGCGATTCACGCAATCAACATAGTCAACCACTCACTCAATCAACCTAATCAACTATATTTGCCTGATGAATACTCTTGTCCAATACAGCACCTTTGAAACTGAACTCCGTGTACGGCCCGATGATATTGACATGTTTCAGCATGTGCATAACAGCAAATATTTTGATTATGTGCTGGCTGCCCGTTATGATCAGATGGAACGCTGCTACGGCATGGCCATGGAAAAATTCATGGAGCGTGGCTTTGGCTGGGTAATACGTATTGCCCATGTAGATTATAAACGCCCCCTGGCTATGGGCGATTACTTTATTGTAAAAACAGGTATCGAATCAATTAACGAGAAAGGCTGCCGGGTACAATTCACTATCACCAATAAAGCTACAGGCAAAATAAGCTGCGACGGTTATTTTGATTATGTGATGATCGATATGGCCACCGGTCGTGGCGCTAAGATCCCACAGGATGTGATTGATCATTACCTGATATAATATCGTGAATAGTGAGTGCATAGTAGTGAGTTTTTGTCTGAACCTTGATTCACCTGATTAAAGGATTTTAGGATTTTTTCACTAAATTGTTCATCAATTTTACCACGACTCACGACTCACGACTCACGACTCACGACTCACGACTCACGACTCACGACTCACGACTCACGACTCCCTCATACCTATAATAATTGTTATAGAAAAAGAGGTAAGCAATAACCAGGTTTAATGGTATCAGTGCCCAAAGCAAGTGGAACATAATTATCCAAAATAGCACGATAAACAAGCCCAGGATCCATTGCAGGTATTTATCCATATTGAGACCAAACCAATATAGCAGACTGTGGAACAGCAGGGCTATGCTTAATCCAGCCAGCAATAGCTCCAAAGCCATCAGCAGATGAAACCTACTGAAAAGCCAAACACTTTCTGGCAATAATAAAAAGAAATAAACACTGGCAAAGTTTAAAAACAACCGGAACCGGCTGACAGGTAAATTACGGGCGAAGCTTAATTTGGTTTCTTCAAAACGGCGCTCTTCAAATATCAGTACTACATGGGCCGTGATCACCGCCAGTATGACTATACCTGCCACCCTTGTATCGGTACTTACATCGGCAAACAAATAAAACACCCCGCTGATGATCAACCATGATAATCCTTTGGTGATAAAATAAGACACTTTTTTATCGTCAAATATGTGATACACATACAGACTAAAATAAGGCTTGCGCCATTTGCTGCTCCACCTAAGTAAAAGCGATTGTTTATTACTGTCGATCAGGCCATTCATCACGCGCATGTATAGAGCCGCGCTGCACCAGATTATAACACTTAAAAACAGGATGATCACAGCAGGTAAAATATAAAAACGATGTGCAAGCCCTACCCCAACAGCCATCAGCGCATAAATAATAATGGGCGCTAAAATGGCAGCCTGCGTATAATACCAACTTTTACGTTGTTCTACGAGGCTTAATGCTGTACTACTGTAAAACAGGAATTGCTTATCAGGTGCAAAAAGCTGGATGCTTACATAGTGCCAGCTTTTGGCTATATAAATAAGCCATACCGCCAGCACCAAAGCCAGCATCATCGGACTACTGGTCATGGCCAACATTAACGATTTATGGTAGCTTATCAGCATGTTGCCGGGTACTGTACCCACCATTATAAAAAACACAAAAAACAATATCCCCGCATGCACCTGGTAAAAGCCACCGGCAAATATTTTGAGCAATACTTTGGTGAGTGGCTGCTGCATCAGGCAATAAATTTGAGGGTTTGGTCTTCTACCAGTAATTCGCGGGTTATGGGCAGTTCGGCATGTTCCAATGCCTGGTGCGACGATAACAGGAAACTTGTCCCCTCCTGGTTGTAACGTTCGGCTATCCAGCTATTCAAGATTTTTAAAGAAGCAGTATCAATAGTGATGAGTGGCTCATCCAGCAGTATCCATTTCGGTTTCCCCATAAATGCCAATACCAACGATAGTTTTTTAAGCATCCCGCTGGAGTACGTACCAACCGGTCGGTTTACATAAGCCTGCATCTGCATGGCATCTATATAATATTGCTCCTGCCCCGCTGGCGCGCCTTTGACCTGTGCAAACAGCGCTATCAACTCCTTGGCCGTTAAAAACTCTGGGAATATAGGTTCAGCCTCGGCAAAATTTACGAGTTTCCGGTATTCCACAGGTTGTTTTTTGATACTGATGCTGTTATCCAGCAAAATATCACCCTCAAATGATAGTATGCCTGCTATGGATTTAAGCAAGGTGCTTTTCCCGGAACCATTTGCACCCTTTATCCAGTAGATACCCGGATCGATCGTAAGCTCTTCAACATTTAATGCCGGGAATCCGCCGTATAGCTTTTTAAATTTTATAAATTTTAGCATTGATGGTTTGATGAGGAACGAATAACCTTTGTTACAAAAAAGAGACGCAAATATGCGCCTCTACAATAATATAATATTTTTAATTTCGGGATTCGGATGTTCAATTTCGAATTTATTGGGGGATGATTAAAAAAGAATATTTTTCAAATTCCCAAATCGAACATCCGAATTCCGAAATCTCTTAAATCGCTCCTTCTATCAGCGCGCCGTAAAACTCACCCAGATCCATACCTGCTGCTCGTACTTGTTGTGGTATCAGGCTGGCAGCCGATTGCCCCGGAGTGGTATTTACTTCAATAAAATAAAAATCATTTGAACCTTCCAGCAGTATGAAATCTATCCGCACCATGCCTTTACAATTGAGTCTACTGTAAACTTCGGTTACAATATTGGCTATCCGTTCGTTTTGCTCAGCGGTGAGGTCGGCGGGGGTTATTTCTTCAGTTACGCCTGAGGTATACTTGGCTTCATAATCAAAAAAGTCTTTAGAGGTAATGATCTCCGTAGCAGGTAAAACTGTTATTTTGCCATGCAGCCGGGCTATCCCAATACTAAATTCACGCCCTTTGATAAACTCTTCCACCAGGATCTGCTGATCTTCATGAAAAGCTTTTTTTAAGGCATCGGGCAAACCAGCCACATTATATACTTTACTCATTCCCACGCTACTACCACCGTTATTCGGTTTAATGAACAATGGAAATTTCAGTGTAGCGGCAATAATAGCCACATCGTGCATATCCTTTTCAAACAGGCGCATGGAATGAGCGGTGTGCAAACCGTGTATGCCATTTACCAGGGTTTTGGTATAGGCCTTATTCATAGTAATGGCAGATGTAGTGGCATCGCAAGTATTATAAGGTATGCGCAGCATATCCAAATAGCCTTGTACCTTACCATCTTCGCCGGGCGTGCCGTGTATGGTAATAAACGCGAAATCAAATTTTATCTTTTCGCCATTCAGCGTGATAGTAAAATCATTCTTATCTACATCAACCGGACCGTTCTCCGATTCATAAAACCATCTGTCGCGATTAATTAATAAGGTATAAATTTGATATTTTTCGGCTGGTAGAGTATTCGCTATATTCCTGGCGCTGTTTATGGATACTTCATATTCACCGGTAAAACCACCGGCTAAAAGAGCTATGTTTTTTTTCATTTCTGATATCGGATATTCGATTTATTTTGATTTCGGATTTCGGATGTTCAATTTCGGATTTATTTTGATTTGGAACTTTGTATTTTATCCCTTTTGAAGGCCTCTCCTTTTCGATTCCGAAATTAGGATAATAGTGTGGAATATACCAAAATGAAAATCAAAATTCCTAAATAGCCAAACCTAAAATCCGAAATCCCAAATCCGAATTCCGAAATTATCACTATGTTTGATACTTAATTTGACTACAATACCAATGAGCAAATTTGGGGCCTACTTAAAAACAAAATCATTTCGCAATAACATCATCATGGCTATTATTTCGGTAATAGTCATCGTTTTAATAGCTTTTTACAGCCTCGGATACTACACTCACCACGGTGCCGGCATACCTGTACCAAAACTCAAAGGACTGCTGATAGACAGGGCTACAGCCACATTAAAAGAGCAGGGCTTTGATTATAAGATTGACTCGGTTTATGTGCAGGATGTAGCTCCCGGAACTATTGTGGAGCAAGATCCTGACGCGGGCACCAATGTAAAGGAAGGCCGTGTTATTTACCTTACTATGGTTACCCTGCAGGCTCCCAATATTTCGCTGCCAGATCTGGAACAAAGCAGTTACCGTGAAGCGGTGGCAACCCTATCTAACTATGGTTTAAAAATTGGCGACACTACCTATCGCTCCGATATCGCTCGCGACCGTATCCTGGAAGTACGTTTTGGCGGCCAGGTGATCAAAGCAGGCACCAAAATACCCAAAGGCTCGCGTATTGACCTGGTTTTGGGCGATGGCGAAGGTGCCAGTGAAGTGGAGATCCCAGAACTGGTTAAACTTGATCTGGACGCCGCTCGTTTTGCTATCAAAGGAGCCGGCCTTACTATTGGTACTATTACTTACCAGGGAACCATTACCGACTCCACCAACGTGGTTGTAGTATCACAGTACCCTATGAAAACCGATTCGGCCAGTAAAGCCAGTATTGGTACACGTATCAACTTAACCGTAACTCAAGGTACCAAAACGCCAGATGCCCCAACAAATTAATGCTACTGAGTTGCTGGCCCGCCTGGATAATGGTGAGCATTTGAACCTGGTAGATGTGCGCGGGACAATGGAATACCATACCTACAATATAGGTGGGCTCAATATTCCTTTACCAAAACTGGAAGAAGTGATTAGTGACTGGCCCTACAACAAAACAGACGAGATCATCGTTATTTGCAAAGTTGGTTTGCGCAGTAAAACAGCACAAACTATACTGCAGCAAAATGGTTATCTTGACGTTAAAAATTTAAGCGGCGGATTGATAGCCCTCCAAAAACTAAAATAATTAAATCAAGAATCAAGATATTAGAGTCAAAAATTAAGAAAAACAATAGTAATGGGTTAATTTTGCCCAGGTTTTAATATTTCAAACGATGAGGTTTTTACAATCAGCAAAACTTTTTTCATCTTGATTCCTGACTCTAATATCTTGATTCTATAAAATAAATATCTATTTATCATGACTGAACAAAAAGCGCCGTCAAAGGGTATACTCAAAAAATTCATCATAGCCCTGGTGCTCGTTATTATTGTACTGCTGGGCTTTACCGGTTTCAATTATTACTTAAAATACTTTGGCCCCAACGTTACGGGCAAACAAGAATACCTGTATATACATACCGGCGCTACTTATGACCAGGTATTAAAAACCATACAGGAGCAGGATCTGGTGAAAGATACAGCCTCGTTTAACTGGGCGGCTGTAAATATGAACTATCCTAAACGGATAAAACCGGGCCGTTACCATTTGCGTCAGGGTATGGGTAACCGCAAACTCATCAATATGCTGGCATCGGGCACACAGGAGCCTGTTCAGCTGGAGTTTCATGGTTTAAGGCAAAAAGAGCAGTTTGCCGGTTTCGTATCCAAAAAGATCGAGCCCGATTCAACGGCCATAATCAACCTGTTGGATTCTGCAAGCTATGTGTCTAAATATGGTTTTACTGCCGATAATGTGTATACCATGTTTATGCCCAACTCCTATCAATTGTACTGGAATACATCGCCCGAGAAATTTTTTGAAAAGATGTATGCCAATTATGAAAAATTCTGGACACCAGAGCGCAAACAACAGGCAGCAGCACTTAATTTAACCTTGCCACAGGTTTCCATTTTAGCCTCCATTGTAGACGCCGAAGCGCTGCATGACGACGAAATGCCGGCTGTAGCCGGTTTATACCTCAACAGACTAAAAAAAGGCATGACACTGGACGCAGATCCTACTGTAATCTTTGCCCTGAATGATTTTACTATTAAGCGCGTGTTAACCCGTTATCTGTCATATAATTCACCGTACAATACTTATTTGCATAAAGGCTTACCTCCAGGACCTATCATGATGCCATCGGTTGCCGCGGTAAAAGCGGTATTGAACTATCAAAAGAACGACTACCTTTATATGTGTGCCAAGGCCGATTTTTCGGGCTATCATGCCTTTGCCACCAACGTGACCGATCATTTGGTGAACGCGCATAAATTTCAGCAGGCGCTTAACGAGCGAAACATCATGCGCTAATGTTTGAGCATACTACTAAAATACGTGTCAGGTACGGCGAAACCGACCAGATGGGCTATATGTATTATGGCAACTATGCCGAGTTTTATGAAGTTGGCCGTGTAGAAATGCTGCGCAGCCTGGGTTTAACTTACAGTGGCATGGAACAATCGGGCATTATGATGCCTGTACTGGAGCTGAAATGTAAATACCTGAAACCGGCCCTGTATGACGAGGAGATCAGCGTAAAGGTGATCATGGATAAAATGCCTGGCATCCGCATCCATTTCCGGTACGAACTCAGTAACCCCAAAGGTGAACTCATCAATCAGGGCGAAACATTGCTGGTATTCATCAACATGAAAACAAACCGACCCTGCCTGCCCCCACAGGATTTCATTGATAAATTAGTACCATTTTTTAAGTAGATTTGGGTTAATGAGATGGCTTCACCATTTTTTGCTCCGGTTTGGGTTTTACAGGTACTTTGTTGACTGGACAAAAGCTATCATCCTGCCGGGTTTCCGCCCCCTGCCCTTGTATACAGTTATTGTTTTTTTTTACAAGGAAATTGCCAACAGTTCATTGGTTAACCGGGCATCGTCATTAGCGTACAGCTTTATGCTGGCTATATTCCCGGCAACTATATTTTTGTGCACCCTGATACCTTATATTCCTATAAATCACTTCCAGGTTGAATTATTGCGAATACTATCGACCATTTTGCCTACAAACGCCTACCTGGCATTCAGGGACACTCTCATTGATATCATCAAGAACCAAAATGGCAAGTTATTATCATTAGGCTTCTTATCTACGCTATATTTTGCTACCAATGGGGTAACCAACCTCATGAAGGCTTTTAATAAATCGTCGCTGCTCAAAGACAGGCGCAGCTGGATAAAAAGGCGTGGGGTAGCGCTTCTGCTTACCATTGCCATCAGTTTTGCCCTTGTTATAGCCATAGGTATACTTGTGGCAGGACAAACGGCCATAAAATTCATCAGGCGACATTTGATCAGTAAAAGCATCATCTGGTTGTACTCCTTACTTGGTTTGGTACTAAGCTGGGTAGTGATCATCATTATATTTTTTGTAACGGTATCTATCTTATACAGGTACGGGCCGGCTCACAAAAAAAGGTGGAAATTCATTAACCCGGGCTCTGTTCTAGCCACTGGTTTAGCTATATTAACCTCAATAGGGTTTTCCTATTATATTAACCATTTTTCATCATACAACAAAGTGTACGGCTCCATTGGAACCATCATTGTAGTGATGATCTGGATGTACCTCAATTCGTTAATTTTGCTCATCGGATTTGAATTAAACGCCAGTATTGAGCTTTCAAAACGCAACATTCGTATCGTAAAACCCCTTCATAACACCTTTCGGAGTAAAAAAACAGACGCTCCAAAAAATTAACCAACTGAGCGTCAAACGCTTATTCCCCAATATTAAATAATTGAAAAAAAACGGTAAACAGATTTGGTAATTCAGTCGGGATTTGTACTTTTGTCGCCGGAGAGCTGGCAGAGTGGTCGATTGCGGCAGTCTTGAAAACTGTTGAACTGTGAAAGGTTCCTGGGGTTCGAATCCCTAGCTCTCCGCCAAGTATTTTATAATTAGGATCAAAAACGCTGTAAATGAATTATTTACGGCGTTTCTTGTTTTTAGCCCACGCTAAAATAAACCAATAAATCGCTTTTCTCTGGTGACCTGTAGGTGACCTGTAACAAGGAAATGTAGAAGGTCACCAGAACGCTTATAAGTTGCTGTTATTGAGCCTGTTCTATAATTGAACATCTTGATAATAGCTGAATATCTAACTAATTTTATTCACTTAAAAAGCTTCAGCGATGAACAAATTTTTTAATCTCCTCTTTTATGTAAAGAGAACAAAAACTAATTCAGATGGCCTTGCCCCTGTTTACTTACGTATCACCATTGATGGCGCGCGTATTGAAATCTCCTCTAAACGCTATGTCAATCCCGACAAATGGAACACAAACGGCCAGAAATTAAATGGCAATAATGAAGATGCAAAAAGCATCAACGCTTACTTAAAAACATTAGAGCACCAGGTATACGATGTCCATCGGGACATGATAGAAAAAAAATTAACGATCACCGCTTCAAACTTAAAAGACAGGCTACTGGGCGGCAAAACATCGCCAGGAAAAATGTTGGTGCCAATCTTCGAAGAACATAACAGGCAGGTTGCAGCATTAATCGGTAAAGAGTATGCAAAAGGCACCCTTGACCGATATGAAACAAGCCTCAAACATACTAAGGCATTCCTGCTATGGAAATACAATGTTATGGACATTGATATAAATGCAATCGACCATGAATTTATTATGGCTTATGACTTTTACTTGCGCTCAGAAAGAAGCTGTAATAACAACTCCACAGTCAAATACCTGAAGAATTTTAAAAAAATAATTTTGATCTGTATCGCAAATGGCTGGCTGGAAAGAGATCCCTTTGTAAAATATAAGCCAAAAGTAAAAGAGGTCAAAAGAGATTTTCTAAACAGCGAGGAATTAGAAACAATGGCGTGTAAAAAACTGATTAGTGACCGCGTATCGCAAGTAAGGGATATTTTTCTTTTTAGCTGTTACACTGGTTTAGCTTATGCGGATGTAAAGAAGTTAAAACGCACTGAAATAGTCACTGGTATTGATGGCCAGAAATGGGTTTACACGAGCCGCCAAAAAACAGATACAGCTTCCCGAATACCATTGTTAGCCCAGGCAATGGAATTAATGGCCAAATATGAAGACCATCCGCAATGCGCCAATGATGGCTTATTATTGCCGGTATTGAGCAATCAAAAAATGAATAGCTATCTAAAGGAAATAGCTGATGCCTGTGGCATCAATAAAGAGTTGACCTATCATATAGCCCGGCACACCTTTGCAACAACTGTAACACTTGCAAATGGCGTTTCCATTGAAAGTGTATCCAAAATGCTTGGCCATACGAATATCAAGACAACGCAGCATTATGCGAAAATCCTAGATGCCAAGGTGAGTGAGGACATGGGCCGGTTAAAGCAGAAATTTGCAGCGAGGTAATTCGCAGCGGTGTGCTTTTCACATCTGCTTTGGGTAATGAATAATTCATTCCTTATTCACCATGTAAGCAACAACAGCGCGAAGCCGGACAAAATGACAAGGCCGGGCAAGCCATTGAAAAACTAAAAATAACTGCCCGCTTGTATAGCCTTTTCATTTTATCCGGCTTATGCTACCTTCGCGTTTATGGTGAATGAGGAAAATAGTGTTGTTATCTAATTGCAGGCATAACTTACTACTGGTCTTCTAAATTACCGAGGCCTCTACCTGCTTGTAATTTTTATTATCTTTGGCTATATAATATTTATAAATACTTCTGACCTATGACGACAACTGCCGAAAGATCAAATCAAATACACCAGGGCCGCAATGTTAAACGTTTCCGTGAAATGCTCGGGCTAAAACAGGAAGCACTCGCGTTGGAACTTGGAGAGGATTGGAGTCAGAAAAGAATTTCATTGCTGGAAGCTAAAGAGGTTATTGAACCGGAATTGTTATCAAAGATTGCTCAAGCGTTAAAAGTACCCGAAGAAGCCATTAAAAATTTTGATGAGCAGGCAGCCGTAACTTATTTTAACACTTTCAATGACAATAGTTTCAGTAACAGTAATGGCACTTTTCATGCAAACTATTGCACCTTTAATCCAATAGACAAATGGCTTGAAGTGATTGAAGAAAACAAAAAGCTATATGAGCGTTTATTGGATAGCGAACGTGAAAAAGTAGATATACTTAAACAAGCCCTTCAGAAAGGTTGATAAACGCCAAATAGCTATTAAAAAACCGACCACCTGTTTCAGCAAAGTTAACCCGCGAATGCAAAACTGTAAAGGGCTTTCGCGGCATAAATGCACAGTCCCTGTCCCAACCCACTTATTCCACGATCCCTTGGCAGTTCTGCTTTCTGAAGTTGTCAGTTGCTTAACGGTTGATAGGTTGAATAACCATGGTCTATTCTGTTGAAAAAATTAAAGTAACACTGTCTGATACATTTTTCATTCGAACAAGTAGGATAGTTGCCATTTCAATGAATAAAGCTGCTTCGAAGCCTCAAGTTAGAACAAATAGGGAAAGTTTACAGACTAATATTGTTAGTAAAAGCACATAATGTGCAAAAGTAATTCTATTACAACGCTTTGATTACCCGTATCTTTAATTAAAATGCCAACTAATTTGGCATAATTAATCTTTCATAAGATGAGTGCTGTAGAATTAGAAATTAAAACGCGCAAGGTCGTTGAAGAACCACGGATATCTTTAACCATGATGGGTAGATTAGTTGTAGCGTCCGAAAGAGCTAAGCTAACTATTATCAAAAACAGCAAGTACCCATCCGATTTTGTACCAGGGTATCATGAGATGGCTCGCAAATGCATATGTAATGCGTTTGAGGGAAACTTCAAGGATGATTATGATTTGTATTTTGACGAGTTTAAACGAAAGGCTAAAGAATATCGAAAGGCTGCAACTGCCTATCCGAGGGAGAAAGTGATGTACAAAAATAACTTTTACTCTGCCGAAGGTTTGGATGGGATTATTGCAATGGCTACTTTGTTAACGCCGATACTTGAATACTATACATTCTACAGTAACCTCGATCAAAAGAAAAATGCCATCATGCTCAACAGTGTTCGGATCGGCACAATGGCGGACATACATTTGCACGATCAATATGGTTTAGATCATATTGGGTTTCTTAAATTCAATTTCTCAAAGACGAAATTTCCTGCGGAAGAAGCGGCGGTTAAACTCCTCGTTTTAAAAAAATACTATGATAGCAAAAATATTAGCCTCAATCCCCGAGACTGCATTTTGGTTGATGTAGCTTACCGGCGAATTTACAGTTTGGATGGTGTACCTGATGCCACAAAACCGTTGAATATGGCTACTATACTGGTTCGGGACAACTGGTACGTGATTTGAATTTACACCCATTAGCAGCACCATTGCTTATATCTTTCGTATAATAGAGGTATAGGCCTATTTATGCAAGAAATTCAGCACAATTCTTAGCTGAATTAAAGTTGCTTTCCAATCTTTTTGACGAATGAGGGTAATTTAAATGTCTAACACATTTTCGATTGAAAATATTATTCTGGTAACATATATAATGTTATTGTTTTTTGTAATTTTATTAAGAAAAATTCTCTTGCATTTATTAGCAACTTACTTTAATAACCTTATCACCTTTCTCATAATAAGATGGCCAAACAATCAAAACCTTGGACAGATCGCTGGAAAATTGAAAAAGAACTTAATGGAGGTGGACAATGTGATAATTTTCTAGTAACATCGATCAACGACGTTGTACCGGGCAAGTTCGTGCTGAAAGTTATTAAAGATGCCACCATGTTGGAGAGGCGTACTCGATTCTATAGGGAGATTCATTCCTATATAGCTTTAAAACATCCCTTCGTTCCTCAAATAGTTGATCACAATTGTGATGAAACTCCGGATGTAGAGAAGCGGCTTTTCTTTGTTTATCCTTATATTGAAGGTGTTAACCTTGAAGAAAAAATTGATGCAGAAGGACCGCTTTCCTTAGATGAGGCGATTCAGTTTGTATTAAAGATGACAGATATCCTGATTGCTTGTCACGAACTTGGTATTGTTCACCGGGATATCAAGCCAGACAACATTATTCTGAAGGACGGTAGAGTAGCTGAACCACGATTGATTGATTTTGGTCTATCAGCCATGGAGGCAGATGAAGTACTCAACGAATCCGGCGTTATGCAATTGGGTAACCGTTTTTTATATTTACCAGAGCTGAAACACAATAATGGCAACAAACGCGACAAAAGGAGCGACATCACTTATCTTGTCGGCATACTCTTTTATTTATTGACTTCTAAATATCCATCTCATTTCCTAGACGAGGAAGGAAGATATCCTCATCAGCGTGTAGACTTTGAAAGTTTAATTGAAGGCACGGCCAAGGTGAAAATTAATTTGCTTAGGCAACTTTTTGATAGAGGCTTTCAGGTGCAACTGAATAATAGATTCCAAGACATCAATGGTTTGACAGATCTACTTAATAAACTTAGGGATATAAAAGACGAAGAAAAGATAGATTACAAGACCCTAATCATGAGTGCAGCTGACTTATCAAAAGGAAAAGTCGAGGTAGTGTTGCAGGCAATGTATGGACGTCTCAAACAAATTTTCGCTGCATTTCCAGCTAGAAATAAATTCCCCAACGTCAGTATTGGAATCAGTGGCCCCTCAGTTTTGCCACACTGGGACCCCATCTGTATTGCGGGACACTATTATTTGACTGAAAAATTTAAAGGCAAGATTAAGCGGAGCTATATGTTTAAAGTTTATCCCAATGGGGCTGATTATATCCTTTCTATTATTATTGGACAAGAGGAAAAGATAATTCAACGCTTTCAGAGTGTAGCCGACTTGGTTGATGATACAGTACTCGAAAGTATGGAAGATATTATTTGGCCTGACTTCGCCACGGTTCTGACTAAAGAGAGTGAATAAAAGTACGCTCACCTCTTTTCATCTCTTGATTATTGACAAATGTGGCTAACCTATCAATCGTAAAGATAACCGAAAAATTCAGAAAGCGAATGTCCCGCCTCAAAGAGAGCGAGTTAATGTTTTTGCTATACAAAAACCCGGACATACCCCAATGGGGTATGTCCGGACTCGCTCCCGTTGGTCGTTTCAATAAAGGGTAATTTTCGTATCAATACCATTTACCCCTCAGTTATTTTTCCCAATCAAGCATTATTGAAAAAACTGTATTTTTATTAAAAAAAATTGTGGATTCCGACCATTCAAAAAACGACAGCTCCTTGACCGTCACCGCAGCTCAAGCGGTTTCAAAAATTATTGCAGATATGAATAAAAGCACATCGGCAATGAAGGCATCAAGTGCTTTTGTAAATGCCGTCAATGAGATCAGTAAGACTATGCCAACCTTGAAAAGTCATACTGAAATATTGAAGGTAATCAATAATATCACTATCAACACCCCTGCTATCACGGCATCGGCAGACCTGCTAAAAACACTCAACCTTTTATCTAACAATCTGCCGTGGAACATGCAAAATTCAACAATAAAGAAAATTGATGAGATTATACAAAGCAATAGCAGAGCAGATGGTATCTTAGGTCAGATGGGTATAAATTTACAGCCTTTATGGACTGATGATTTTGTAAGGCAGATGACAGGTTTCAGGCGCATAGCTGAACAATTGGGACAACACCAGAAAGACTATCGTTCTTATCTGCATGTAATCAACCAGGCCCATCTTTTAAACACGGCAACAAATATTGAAAGTGCTACTGTTGAATCACTCATAAATCTAAGGTTTCTACGCTACGAGCTCATTAATGAGCCCATAGCAGAAATTCCCTCATCCAAGATCATCTTGCTCGACGAAACGGCAAGAGTAAAAAAAGCTATAAGAGATATATATAACGACAACGAGCTAATCTTTAAAATTGAACCGAGGAATTTTGAAGAGATGGTAGCTGAATTGTTGCGAAAAAAGGGCTTTGATGTCAAGCTCACCAAACAAACCAGAGATGGTGGCTATGATCTTATTGCTGTGAACAATATTGCTGGTTTTCCATATCGCTTTCTAGTGGAATGTAAAAGATATGCCCGAAATCGGAAAATTGATGTCAACATTATTAGGAGCTTTTGTCAGGTGATGAATACCAATAACAGCAATGGGATCATCGTAACTTCTTCATTCTTCTCACCTGATGCAATTGATTATCAGGCAAAACATGCTCCCCATCAACTACATTTCAAAGACAACGGGGATATTATTGACTGGGTAAGTGAATATATCCGCTAAAATGTGCCGTTAAACGAATATAGCTTCGAACCAGCTAACGGGCTGGCAATTATTTTATATCTATGCTGTGCGTTTGTGAATTTTGGAATGACTAACGTTCACATTTAAATAACCATTTATACAGATATACAGTATACTTCGAAGTATACTATTTTCTTCTATTTCATAATCATGGAAGCCCGAAAGTATACCAGGAGTATACGTAAAACCCCCGTAGCGAAGCCTAGGGCAAGCAAAGTAGGGCTCTGCCCAACTTCCGCTTGCTCCTGCTTTCGCGAGAGGATGCTGAATATACAGTTATACTGATATATAGATTACGACGCCAATAAAAAAATATAGATTGTCACCATTGTTGTAACCTTTACCGATTCGGATGGCCGTTTAAATTGATATAATTATTTATTTAAACTTATAGTTGTGGGATTCAATAATAAAAAGAGATTTGTATAAACCTAAAGCACAAAAATTGCATGCTAAAAGCTCACCATAGCCCGATGGACCTTAATTGGTACGAAGAGATACATTGTTCGTTGTTTAATCACTTGATATATTTTTCGACTTCAAAACAGATTTTGTTATGAATAGGACGGATCTAATTACCAAAGGGTATTTTCCAGAGGAATTACTGCCTCCGTTTACGACCGAAGATCTTGCAATTGTTGAAAATCAAGTAATCGCCTCCCTTGATCTATTTGATCCAATTGCTGGAAATAGAAAAAAAGTCACTACTAAAATTACACCATTTTCTATACCCAAAATTAAAGGCTATCGTCGAAATCTCGGAATCCCTCACCCTCTGCATTATATTCGCCTGGCTGATACTATTGTAAATAATTGGGCAGCTATTGAGAGGCATTGCAGAATGTCTGACATATCATTGTCACCAATCAGAATTCGCCCGGATGCCATTCGGTCTTTATTGAAGCCAAGTTTTAAAAATACAGTCCGCGAAAAAATTATCCGATCCACTGGCTACCGTTTCTTGCTAAAAATTGATATTGCTAAATTCTATAGTTCCATATACACACATAGCATACCTTGGGCATTACATACAAAAGAAATCTCCAAAATACAGCGGCGCCGAAACACACTTTTTGGAAATGCACTCGATGAAGATTGTCGTAATATGCAGGACGGGCAGACCATAGGCCTGCCAATTGGTCCAGACTCCAGCCGGATCATATCGGAGATTATCCTGACGGCTATCGATGTTGAAATTAAAAGCAAAGTCGGATATTTAACGGGTGTTAGGGTAGTTGACGATTACCATTTGTACTTTAAGAACCAAGGTGACCTTGAAAAAGCCCGTGCAGTCATTCACAAAGCGCTAAATGACTATGAATTAGAACTCAATCAAAATAAAGAGAGGCTACTCGATTTGCCTGAAATAATAGAAAGTGAATGGTTCAGTGAAATAAGGGAATTCAGATTCCGAAATCGCTGGGATTACCAGCGAACCGATCTAATAACTTTTTTTGACACGATTGTTACTTTTGCTAAAAGATTTCCGGAAGACTTGGTGCTTACCTACGCGATGTCAAAATTAAGGTTCACGATCTTTAACGTAAAGAACTGGAATATTTTGCAGGCGTTGCTACTAAATTCTTTGCTAATTGAACCCAAAATTCTGCCTTATGTTGCTCAGAATCTCGTGAGTTATTATGAAAAAGGCTATCAGATCAACGTTAATATAATACGTGACGCATTAGAACAGTTCATTGATTATCATTCTCCCTTATCAAATGATTTTGAAATTTCTTGGGCTTTGTGGATTACTAAATCACTAAGAATTAATCTCTCTCAAAATACTGCGGCTTTGCTGTCAGACAATACTAATCCCATAGTTATATTAACGGTTCTTGATTTAGAAAGTCAGGGATTTATACCGGTAGGCCTTAATAAAACAGCCTGGCAGCTACTGTTAACAGCAGAAAACCTATATTCAGAGTACTGGCTTGTAGCTTACGAGGCCAATTTAAAAGGCTGGTTAGCTCCGGGACCAAACATTCCTGACTATATCGAAGCCGATCCGTTCTTTAAACTTCTAAAGGACAACCAAGTTACTTTTTATAAATCGAACCGGATCCAAGACCTCTCCAAAGTAAAAATAAGTACATCCCAACCTTATTTTGCAGAAGATGACGACTATGAGGATGACGAACAAGACTCGGACAGTGTTTATGCCGCAGTGGCAGTGGTTCCTCCAGAACCGCCGGATGTGGCTCCTCCATGGAATGATGATGACGACCTGCCGTTTTAAATCTGTTTACTTAAGATTACACGCCTAAACAAATATCATGAATATCAAACAAGTCACGATTAAAAACTTCCGGAATTTTGAAGATATAACGATAGAGTTTTCTCCTGGTTTTCAAACTATTATCGGCGAAAATAATATCGGGAAAAGCAATCTCTATTGGGCTATCCGTTTGGTCTTAGATAAGGAACTGTCATATAACTCCAGAAAATTGGAGCTAAAAGATTTTAACGGTTTTAAAAACACGTTGGAAATAGATGATCATGTACTAATCAGCATTGAATTATATAGCGAAAAACTAGCAGAGTTCCCGACTTTTCATTCATGTAAAACTGGCCACAACACCGCTCAGATAACTTATATTTATGCTCATAAAAATCAATTTATATCAAGTGCTGAAATACCGGATCGAATTGATCTTCACGATTTTCAATGGCGATTATTTGCGGGTTGTGATGCAGATGACCTCGAGAGTATTATATCGCTTGCTACACCCATCACATTTAGGATTTAGAGGGTATTAATTTATATTACATAAACGCTTTTAGAAATATCAATTCCGATCTTCAAGGTAGTACGAAATCCTTATTAAGTCAATACTGCCAGTCGAGAAATAATGCTGACACCGAGTTAGATAGTGTAAAAACCATCTTAGAGGGATCGTCAACTCAGCTCAATAAGTTACCATTTATCCCTGACATAGCTCAAAAAATTCAAAAAAAAGGTGTAGACATCGCCGGTAAATACTTTTCGTTTCCCATCTCAATTAGTTTCCTTTCTGATTTTGACACTGATGCATGGAGCCAAATGAACTTATTTTTTAATCCCGCAATTGGTCACAACATCCCTATTCAAATTCTTGGACTAGGGCAAAAAAACATTCTTTATTTAAGCTTATTTATAGCAGAGTTGGAAAATTCAAGTCAAGCCCATGAAATTAATATTTTATTGATTGAAGAACCAGAAGCCCATTTGCACCCTCAATTACAAAAGATACTTTTTGCAAACCTAAATGATCTAAAGACTACTCAGGTATTCATGACCTCACATTCAACCCATATAGCTAGTGATTGCAACTATAAGAATTTAAATATTTTATTTAAAAACATGAGAAATCAGGTTAAGTCCTTTGCACCGTTTAAAAATGGCGTACTGAGTGCTCGGGAAAATTCTTTGCTGAAACGTTACTTAGATGCAACCAGGAGTGAAATGTTTTTCGCATCAGCAATCATCTATGTCGAGGGAGTTGCAGAACAATTTATTTTGCCAGCAATTGCCAAAGAAATCTATGACATAAACCTTACGGAACATAATATATCTGTAATTCCGATCCACAGTCGTTACTTTGACCCCTATTTAAAGATAGTACAAAACACGAATTTAGAAATTCCTGTTGCAGCTGTTATTGACGGTGATGCTGACGAGTGGATTGACAATTTTGCAACAACAGCTATTGTAAGTGCTCAGACGTTAGAAGTAAAAGAACGTGTTCAGGTCTTTGTCGGAATCCAAACCTTAGAAGTTGATCTATTTCCCGATTCAAAAACTAATGCAATTTATCTTAAGAAATGCTTTGACAACCTTGGACATGGACAATCTTATCAAAACTTGTTAACCGCTACCGAAGAAGACGAGAAGCTTTGGCCAGGAGAATTACTTAGGAGAATTGACAAGACGATTAAGAAAGGCCGATTTGCACAAGAATTAAGCTTACTGATTGACGATGAATTTACGGCACCCAGATACCTGGAGGCCGCTATCGAGCATATTATCACTGCAAAGAAAATCAGATAGGTAATGTTAAACCGTATTCAACATGATGTTGTTTTCAATTCACCAAGTAACACAATAGTCAGTGCTTCCCCTGGCAGCGGAAAAACTAAAACCTTGGTAGCCAGAGCTCAGCACAAACTCGATTCTTTGCCCCATAGAAAATCTTTGGTACTCATCACTTACACCAATGCCGGGGCCGACGAGATCGCTTCAAGATTGGTAACTAATCAGGAAAGCGATGTGTTTATTGGCACAATTCATCGTTTCTGCTTAGAATTTATCTTAAGACCGTTTGGCTGGCTCTATAAATATCCAAAACCTAAAGTGATTTCATACGATGAATTGCTGGAATTTATAGAGCTCAACCCACTTCTCGACCTTGGAAACAGTCCCCTTGATGAATTGAACAAAATTAAAAAAGGATTGGATGGCAGCCTAGATTTGACAGTTAAACTGGCTAACGATTGGTCTGTAGCTTACGTAGCAGAATTGTTCTATGATTTTTTAAAGTCAAAAAAAGCTATAGATTTCAACGAAATCCTGTATAGGTCTTACGTTATCATATTCAATAACGACTTCGTGGTAACGTCTTTGGCTAACAAATTTTATGAAATTTCTGTAGATGAATTCCAGGATACTAATATTTTTCAATACGAAATATTTAAAACCATCAATAAAAAACATATCTGTACTTTTTTCATGGTCGGTGATGAAAAACAACGGATTTACCGTTTCGCGGGTGCCATTGATAACGCGTTTAATAAGGCAACAGCCGATTTTTCGAGTGAAATCAGGATTCTTGAGCACACTTATCGTTCAACAAATAATATAATTAATGCTTATTCCTCGCTATTCGCTCACCACCCGTTATTGATTAATGAATCAAAATACAAGAACGAGAACTTACCCTGTATCATCCACCAGACCAATAAGAATAATCACAACGAAACTCTGCTAAATTGTGTTGAAAAATTCATACAAAGCGGCGGCGATTTGTATGAAATCGCTATCTTATCAACAAGTTGGATTGACGCTTTAAATGTCAGCCGCGCTTTACGTCATAAATATCCGGTTGTGGGACTAGGAGCACTTCCTCACAAGTCGAACAACACGTCTACGTTTGGATTGTTAAGAGCAATTTGTCGATTTAATTATTTAACGTCTGTACGTAATCTTCGAATAGTTAAGCGGAATATGGATCAACATTGTGCAGAAAACAACTTAACTTACGATGAAAAAGAATTGACCAATGCTACAAATCTGCTTATTACTAAAACGCTTGCGTTGGATAAGTCTATGAACTTAATCGATGGTTTGGCCTATTTGAAACAAATTTTTGATTCTATCTTTTCGTTTAAACATTCCGCTTTTGAAGAAATTTCGAGTTTAATTGATATTGAAGAATCGAAACTCTGGACATTGGATAAATATATGGAAACAGTTTCCGGGATGAATGGAATTAATATAAATACAATCCACCAATCTAAAGGATTGGAATTTGATCTAGTTATCTTAAATAATATAAACGAAGGTAAAATACCGTACCAATCTTGGAATTTCGAAAAACAGGAACGCGATACTTTGACGGTTGAAAATGAAGATGATGGAAGACATTTATTTTACGTTGGATTGAGCCGGGCAAAAGCTGCACTTATCGTCCTACACAATTGGAAACCATCTATTTTCGTCAGCTATGTCCAAGGGAAATAATGGATTGTCAATTCATCCTATTAGCACAATGAGAATTGTAATTAGTGATTTTTTATATACTTATAGATAGGTTAACGTATATCGACTAAATTTAAAATATAAACCCCAGGAACTGAATCGGCTGAAAGAGCTGGAAGAAGAAAACCGCAAGCTGAAGCACGTGTATGCGTGACACCGGGCACAACCTTGCAAATACAGCTACCAGAAGAAGACATCTTTACTAGCGAGCACTATCTCTTCGTCAGCAGGATGTTCACAGTCTTTTGAGGTTAATATGATCTAAAACTTTTTGATAGCAAATTATACGGTATAATTACCAACAATACCATCTCATTATTTCTCATATTATCAGAAATAATATTAACTTTATTCTAACTACCAAACCAAATTTTAGACCTCTGAGCTTGTACGCATATTATGCAATAACTCTGGCACTTAAAACGAAACTTGATTTAGAATATCCATTCAAAGCCATGTTAGAAAATATTCTAATTTTTTACCACGTAATCGTCTCTTTACCTCACACAATTGCCTTTAAACAATTAGTGAAGTGCCAATTTGCGATACCGTAACTAACTCTTCAATTGTGAACACCTCGAGATAGGGTTTTCCAATGAAAAAAATTAAAATGCAGTTTCTCAACGTCCAATTAGACAGTGAACGAGATGTTTTAATCATTTTCAGACGAAAAAGGAAAATTTCTTTAAATACGGTTTCCCGTATTTCGTGCCAGTAATTATTTCACAATTTGCAAATAATCATTAAGACAACAACATATTGATCATTAAAATAAGCCTACATAATGTGGAAAGACAGTGAAACCGAAACCGACCTTCTTGAATTTGACTACCTGATTGATATTACTAAAGATATCATTGAGAATGACGACCTTTCACCTTGTACGATTGGTGTCTATGGCGATTGGGGGAGCGGAAAATCCAGTTTGGTGGAAATGATTCTTAAGGATTATAAAGACAACACGGACTTTCTTTGCTTGAAATTTAACGGGTGGCTCTTTGAAGATTACGAGGATGCAAAGGAGGCCCTGTTAGGTAGTATACTTGATAAAATAAAGGAAAAGCGAACCCTCACAGTAAAAGGCAAAGAACTTATTGGCAAGCTCTTTAAAAATATCGATTATTTCAGTATAGCAAGCAAAGGACTCAAATTCGGAACCGATTTACTATTTACTGGAGGGATAGGTACAATTGCAGACCTGACCCTTACCACCATATTGGGCAAAGTCAAAAAGGCCGGAGCAGAAGTTGCGGAATCCGACATCAAGAAGGCTATGGAGGGAACTTTTAAGAAGGAAGAGATCCGCAAGAACCTAAGGACCTTTCATACAGATTTCAAAAAGCTACTTGAGGAGACTAATATCAAAAAACTTGTCGTTTTCATTGATGAACTAGATCGTTGCAACCATGATACCATTCTCGAAACCCTTGAAGCTATCCGGCTTTTTGTGTTTGCCACAGGAACGGCATTTATAATCGGTGCAGATGAGCGCCAAGTCATGTATGCGGTAAGAAAACGATATCCCGAAGTTCAGGGAAACCAGATTGACATCGGTAAGGAGTACCTGGAAAAGATGGTTCAGTATCCAATTAAGATCCCACAATTAGGCACTGCCGAGGTAGAGTACTATATCACCTGTCTTTTATTTCAGGATGTGTTCAAAACCGAATATCAGCGGATCATTAACATCATCAAACAGGAGAAAGCCAAGGATTTTCTTAAGTTCAAGATTACCTATGAACTGATAAAAAGACATTTTCCTAAATTGGATGAAAACCTGCTTAAGGAAACCCTTTCGCTCTCGTTGCAGCTTTCCTCTGTGCTGTCTAAAAATCTCAATGGCAATCCAAGGCACTGCAAAAGGTTTTTGAATTCATTCTCCATGCGTCTGAAAATGGCAGAATTCAAGCAAATTACACTCGACAAACGAATACTAGCGAAACTGATGCTAGTTGAATATTTTAAAGATCCGGTTTTTAAACAGCTTGGACTGATGCAGGCAGAGGATAACGGAGAACTAATCGAAATGGAAAAGATTGAAAATGATCAATGGGAGGAGGTAGATAGGCTCAAGGTTTGGAAAGATGACCAGTGGTTCAGGAACTGGGCCCAAAATGGACCAAAAATTTCTCGAACCGACCTGAGTGCTTACTTTTATTTCTCAAGGGAGAGTTTGCAGATTTCTCGTGCCAGAACATCTGCCAGCCTGAGCACAGAGGCTAATAAAATTTTAAAAGACCTTTTATCTAAATCGGAATTGGGTCGTAAGGAAGCGCTGAAGAAGCAATCACAGCTTAATGATTTTGAGTCCTCAGAAATTCTAAAAGCCCTGTTTACTGAATTAGAGCAGAGCACAGAAATTGATAAATTCCATTTTGCTTCCTTTATCGAATGGGGAGAAGGTAATAGCTCCCTTCACGCAGATGTAATGGGTAGTTTGGAAAGCCTTCCTGTTAGTAAGATTAAACGCCCCTTCTCTCCAAGACTGGCCAGCTTTGCTAAAAAGTCTGACCGCGTGACCGAGATGAAAGCCCTTGCTGAAATCTGGGCAAAAGACAATCCAAAACTATCCGAGCTATTACTCAATGACCTAAAATAATATATGGGAACTTCAAGTATGTATGGTGGCCCCGGTGGCGGCCCACCAAAGGGTAATCCGTTATTGCCACCAGATTTCGACCCGGATGCACCTGAGCAACCTCAACCGGACGCTTACCAAGACCCGCAGGACGATCAAGATGATAATGAGGAAGTAGATGCACCTAATAGAATGGAAGCCAATTCAGTTCCGCAAACATCCTGGCAGTCCGCAAAAACAAGTATGGCCAAATTCGCTTCTGGAAACGCTGGTTCGGCAGCCAGTAGCCTTTCCGGTTATGTGAAAGCTTATGGAGGGGCTAGAAGTGCTTCCAAATCAATGCCCGCTGGTATTCGCACCACTGTGAGTTTAGGTGATTTCGTCAACAGGGTTGCCTCCTCGAGTTTCCGTGAGACATTGGACGGCTATCAGATTAACTATGATGGCAAGTCGGTAACAGAGGTTCTAACCCAGCTTATCAGCGTATTGGCTCCGTCGCCAGTTACCCGCGAAGATTCCATCGCTAGAAAAGCACTTATCCTAACCATGGAAGAGCTATATGAGCGGGTAGAGGATAACGGTATCGATATCATGGATTTAGATGCCGAAGGGCTAAATTTTATTATTCCATGTTATGTTAAATCTTTTATAAATGAACGTCTGCTCAATGACTTAGGCAGCAGAGTTGAAGGGGCCGACATTACACCAGACAAGGCTATCGAAATAGAGACAGAGTTAAGGGAATATATTGACTCAAAAGTTGACGTTGTGTTCACAGGAAAAGACTTTTCTAATACACCATTTACCACTGAAGAGGTGGAAAGTATATATAACCAGTGTTACACCGCCATGGAGATTATGTTATGAGACAGATTGTATTTAAAATAGATGAGCAAGACACCTTTACCCTGGATAGCGCGGACTATGTGGTTGATTTAACCAGTAAGGAGGATTACCACCACACTTTTTACAACAGCCTTCGGCCACTCTACCGCATGGCTAACTTCTTCCAGAAAGAGGCACTGGATCTTTTTTATATCTCTTTAATGGTTTATTATGCAGACCGCAAGGTGCTTAGGAGCGATTTCTCAGACAACTGGACCAGAGAGTTTACGCTCTATATTCCGGTTATTGAACTCGATAAATGGCAAAGCAACAAAGAACACTTGGAGCAGATGATATCTTACTTGAGTGGCGATATCTGGCACATCCATTTCCGCAAGCGTGTACTCAACCTCAAGGAATCCAAAATATCAGATAATATTAGTCGACGTTACACAGACCGAAAATTTGATCCTGATAAGTTTTGTATGCTCTCAGGTGGCCTGGATTCATTTATTGGAGCCACAGATTTGTTAGCGCAAACTAAAAACATAGCATTCATCGGTCATTACGGTGGCGGAAAGGGTGTCAAACCTTTTCAAGATGCGGTAAATGCGGTGTTAAAAGAAAAATTTGATCTGGATGATAACCAGTTTTTTAATTTTAATGCTACACCGATTAAAGGCGTAGAGGATTCTACCCGGACCAGGTCCCTGTTATTTTTTGCACATGCGATTATTCTTGCCTCGTGTAGTAACCGAGAAGTGGAACTCTATATCCCTGAAAACGGACTGATCTCACTCAATATACCGCTCACCAATTCCAGGCTGGGCAGTAGCAGTACACGTACTACGCATCCCTACTACATGCACCTTTTACAGGAACTACTGGACAACCTCGGCCTGGAAATAAAATTGCGCAATCCTTACCAGTTTAAGACCAAGGGCGAGATGATGCTGGATAGTCCCAACAAGGCATTTATCGAAGCACATTACCAAATCTCGATGTCTTGTTCCCATCCAGATCAGGGTCGTTATCAAAAATTGTCTACTCCTTTGCACTGTGGAACTTGTCTTCCATGTACGATCAGAAGGGCCTCTGTTCACAAAGCATTTGGAAATGACCTAACTAAGTACCGTGACCCAGAATATCAAGAGCAAAAGGCAGTGAATGAATTGCGTTCTTTCAAAATCGGTATACTTGATTTCCGAGGCAAGAAAAACAATCACCTTGTCATTCAGATTGCAGGACAGATCAATCAGGACCTAGAAGAATACATATCTTTGTACTCCCGTGGAATGGATGAGCTTGGAAAGTTCTTAGATTTGCAGCATGGATGAATTTCTTCATGATACTCATGCCCATATCGATTTGATGGCTGATCCCGATTCAACGGTCCTTGAAATAGAGAACAGGAAGATTTACACTATTGCTGTTACAAATCTTCCTGTTCTCTACCGTCAGCTAAATAGCAAGGTTAGTTCAAGGTTTATTCGTCCCGCACTTGGTTTTCATCCTGAACTTTTGGCGAAGTTTGCTAAGGATATCCCGCAAATGTGGGACAGCTTGGAACAGGCCAAATACATTGGCGAAGTAGGTATTGATCTAAAAGTAGCAAAAGACTCACAAGCGTTGCAAGTGAACTTTTTTGAAGAGCTTGTCCAGAGGTGCCATCAGTTAGGAGGGAAAATACTAACTATACACTCTAGAGGTGCTGCACAACACGTGGTAAATATAATTGGCCATGACTTCAACGGAAAATTCATATTACACTGGTATTCTGGAGGATTAGAGACGCTTGACCAGGCGGTTACCAACGGTGCCTATATTTCTGTTAATTATGCAATGACTTGCTCTGCCTCTGGCAGGCGGATTATCCAGTTTGTACCAAAAACACGTTTACTGCTGGAGTCTGATGCACCATTTGTTAATGTTAAGGGAAAGTGTTACGATACGCTTAGCGTCGCTTTAATTGTCGAACAGATAGCCTCTATCAAAAGGCTATCTGTTCAGGAAATATCCATACAGCTGCATGAAAACTTTAAGCGCCTGATTATTTAATTTTTCCCCATTTCCACACGGGTATGGATCTTAAGTTTATTTTTTAGGTTTAAGCTGTCTTCGTGGATATATCGCTGATATTGACCACCTTCTTCGGCGGAATGTGACTACTGATTCCGCATCAAATACGCAAAATTTTGTAAATTATATTAACACACATCGGAATCCGTGGATTAGTCAATCACTATAATTATTGAGCCTGCAAATCATCAGGTTCAAGCAAGCCGATTATCATGTTGCGTAAATTAGGGAATACTTTTTCGAACATCTCCTTTTTCTCATCGGGTACGTCATTGCTTTCCGTAGCCAGCAGATAAATAACGATCTCCGGTATGTTAAAGTAGTCGGTAAGTTTTTTCATTGATTCGACATTCGGACGGCGGCTGCCGTTCTCGATCTGAGAAAGTGCCGTTTGGGTCAGCCCACTTTGCTCAGCCAGTTCTGCCTGGCTGAGCTTTTTTTGTTTGCGAAGTTGTTTTATTGCGATTCCTATGTTCATGATGGGTGTTGATGGTAAAGAATTACGCCCTCCAGAATGATCTTGGCAATTAAGGCGGTGATATCTATTAAATCTTTTTTATCGGGGTTGGAGCAGTTTTCACGCAGCCGTTCGATAACATGTTGTAAGGCTGATTTCTGTTGGCTGGTCAGGTTGCTGCCTTCCCGGATAATGTCCTCCAAGTCGGTGATGCAAGCTTGTATATGTTGAATTTTCATGTTGTTTTTTGTTGTTTTTTTTGTTTAAGAACAATTTGTGGTTCAGGCTAAAAAAAATAACAACATGAGCTTCGTCGTCGGTATTGCAGGATAGCATTTTGATACGTTGGCGGTAGATGCGCCGGAAATCAATATCTGGCCCCATGGCATAACAGACCTTGAGGGACTTGGCGATCCTTTCGACCTTTAAAAGTGTATCAAGCAACAATGACCTGATCTCACCGATCAGCTTCTTGTACCGGAACAAATATTCTTCTTTCCCCGTTTTTCGAAATTCCGATAACGCGTTATTGGCTTGCTGCTGTAAATGGCTGTGATTTTCAAAAACATCGAAATGGATTTCACGGCAAAGGTGTTTTTGCACCGTGTAGTCCTTGAAAAAGCTATCATACGTAAGATCGCTTTTTAACCAAGTACCCAACATTTCATTCAATTGCGTTTCACGCGAAAATGTCCCTTGCAAATAAAAGTGAGGCTCAATAAAATCCTCGATACGCTTCAAATGGTTGCCCTCTGCTCTTAATACTTTTAATATCTTCTGTGTTACTTCCAAACTATCCGTTTTGAAGTCAGTATGGGAAATGAATACGTTCTTTTTCATGGGCTGTAAAAATATCACACAAATGAAATAATTATTTTACTTATTAACAAATAAATTATTACAAAGTTGTGGTATTATAACTCTATTTTACATTATGATAACCTGTTTCACAAGGTGCGATTGTATTCCTTCCTTAGAAGGTAGGGTCTATTTCATTCCCACAATTCAGCTCAGACACAAGTGTAAATTCGCCAATAAGCTGAATCGGGCAGAAAATAGTTCGAGATTTGTACAATAGATACTACCCTATTGTACAAAATTTTCATACATTGGTTATTAAGCATTAGCGTAATTGGTCTGTTTTTTAAGGGTGTGCTATTGGGGGACCAAAAGAAAATTAAATTTATACAAATACACTGATTTATAGGTTGTTATAATTAAAAAATCATTCCCTAACTAGCCAAGACCAAGCATTTAAAATATCTCATTGCTATATGATATCATTCCTTTGCTTTGTCTAATATTTTCATTAGAATAGTTGCTTAACACATTAAAAATCTGATATTTACACTAATAAACTAAGTAGCATAATCGAGGTCAATTAGTGGCCATTGGTGAACTTCCGGTGAGCAGGGTCAAAACCAGAATATTAATATTGAAAGTGAGGTAGTTACGTAATTTTTTCACCTCCGCTCCCGGTTCCACGATTACGGCCTCAAAAAAGGCTAAATGCTATAAAATCCGATTTTTCAGTGTTGTACTCGATCATCTTCTTTTATTTGGAATTCCGGGTAACAAAATATGCGTAGAGCAAAGATCTTATTGAAGATGAGCAATGCTTTTATTCGGATGGGTGTAGTTATTTGATCAACTTACTGTGGTTTCGATACCTAAGCTAAACGGTTGTTTCAAGATAGTCTTCAGTCTGAAATCTGTACATTCCCATTGACGAAACGACAAATTGATCGATCACGGGTATGTGTACCTTTTTACCATAATTCCTAAAGCTGGCGGCGACACGTTTTTCCTGCTCATCTGGCAGAAATGGTTTGGAGGCATTGTTCCGGCAAATCACAACAGATGCCGCTGTATCTATCTGACTGCGAATCACCTCAAAAAGGGTTTTGATATGGTCTAGGTCGATTGGTGCATTCGGTTCAAAATAAACGCTTCGCAATGGACGATCACAGGAGTCAAGCACTACTGTTTTATAAGCCTTGACCGAATCCATCACATCTTCGTCCCAATTGTGTATAACAATGCTGAACACCTCACTCGACGTTTTCAATCTTGCATGATGCTCCACCGGCTCTAATTTAAAGAGATTCTGTAAATATCGCTTGTAGGTGTCCGTTTTCCACGATTTGATATACCCTGTGGCGGGTTCCGAATGATGCAGCCTCTTGTCTTCCTTCATTGTCATTTTCGACTTTAAATTTAACGAATATTTAATGACTTCTATATTAGGTCAGCGAATTAAATGCCATAAATTCACCGACCCCTGGTTTTTTAACTTTTTTTACGAATGCTTGATACGAATCTGATGAATTACCGAGGACATTTTTGAAACCGACCATCGGGTTGAATAACTTTTTATCATCATCGTTCAAATACTGGTAAGGATTACTTTCTCTACCCCTATTTACCTGATTCTTAGCAACCAAACTTTCAAAGCTTTCTACAAAAATGGCGGAGGCAGAAAGGATAGAATCTAAAATCGGCTCAGTAAAGAAGTCATCGCATTCCGCATCAACATAAAGCACAAAGTTGGTCACTGGTTCGGCATTTGCCATCTTGGCGAGAAATGGCAGACTAAGGAAGCTGTACTTAGCACTATTCACAAGGTCTTCTGTTTTTCCGGTCAGGGCCAGGTGTTCAAGTAATTTGCGATATTCATCTTTGTTCCCTTTTTTTAGGATCAATAATGGCTGACCCTTCAGGATCGAATAGCCGATACTTCCAGTGTTCCAACTGAATATGCGGCCAAATCCGCCGTCACCCTCGATCTTGGGATGTCCATAGTATGGCGTGATTTGCTGATAATACATTTTTTTGTTTTTATCCAGCACCTTATGAAATGTTAACCGGAAAACTGTCCCCTCTGGCAATAAAGAACGAAGTTGGCCGGCTAATCCACGGGTAAAGGTTTCCAGACAGGGTAATGCATTACCAGTAACATTAGGGATTTCCGTATAATGTGCCTGCTCAAAACGTTGGTTAAAATCCTCATCCTGCCATAATTTCTGAATGTCTCCATCGTGGAGGTTGGACTCTTGCAAATCCTTCAGTTTGGCATTTTTGATCTTTTCATACAGGCCGGGAATTTCCTTTAGTAATTGATCTTTGTCAGAGCCGTACCTGAATAAGACCCGGTCTCCCTGATGCGAATAGTCACCTGAATCCAAGGCGAACAGCCGCCCACCTTTATCGTAACTATATTCACCATGCTGATAAGTGAATTTTTCACGCAGTATAAAGATTAGAAAAGAATTCAGCATAGAGACTTTGCTGATGTCGAAAATCTCATTAAAGGGCTTTCGTCCGTGCAACACAATCCGAAATTCACGTACGTTCAGGTGTGGTAATATATGCTCATAATAGCGTGGCCTCAATCCGTCAAACTCATCAAAAACAAAGGTCTTAGACAATTTCGGTCCTCCGTTTTTAGAAGCTTCCAGCGCATTAAAAAACGCTCCTCTGATTTCTGTTAACATTTGGATAAGTAAATCGTTCTCCGCAATGATACTGGTCACTTTGTCATAATCGAATTTAGGAATCAAAGCACTGATCATGTCCATGAAAGCCCCGTCGCCAACGCCTGAGATCAAATACTCCGCTGTTCGCTCGGGAACCTGTGAAATATCTGTACAACGCCAATATGATAGCGTATGTTCTAACTCCGTTTTTTCCACACCAAAACCGACAGCGTAGATCAAAACATCGCAGACGATCACACCTTTGGGTGCGGTCACTATCCATTTGCCATTCTTATCTTCGGTTATGGTCGATATCGCTCCACAATCAGTGATTTCGTTGTAGTAGCTATCGAAGTTCAGGCCACGGTGGACGTAGAAATCCCGCAAGCCCTGAAATTCCTGATGGATTTTTTCGGCAACGATGTCGGCTTTATTTGCTTCCCAATTCAACACCGGGAGGTATGTTTTTTTCTCAGTGGAACCAGCGGTCGGCCAAGCATAGATGTTCGGATGAATGAATCTTGTCTGGCAGCCGGTTTGCAAGGGAAGTAAGATTTCATCTTTCTCAAAAAGGGATACTTTAATACGGCTGTGAAGCGCGGCCGCAGCAAAGGTTAAACCGGCAATGCCGCCACCGATGATGCCAACCCGAGTATCTTTGTTAATTTTCCCTAGAAGATACAAGCAATGAAAGATGTTCAGCGCCCTGATTTGCTGATTATGGATCGTAATGCCTTTTTGGTAAATACCAATGATATACTGATTACGGTCGACTGTAAACTGCTTTAGGTATTCTTCCGCTTGTGCTGTATCTGTGGCTTGGTTAGGCATTATATTCTCTCAAGTAATTGCAAATATATCTTATTTTTAATATGCTTTCTAATGATCAATTGGGCGATCATCGGATCGCGTAAAAGCTTTTCCATCTCACACTCGATAAGATCGGGTACATCTTGTTAATCTGCAAATAACTTGGCTCCATAATAACATCTGTAATCTTTCTAATTTCGGGAAGTGACGGATAGCCTTCTATTTCCTTTTTTCAATGCGGCGGTATGGTCATAAACGTCACTGGGATTCTCATCTTCTTTCGGATGTAAAATCTGAAATATTTCGCCCGTCTGAATTAATATTTCATAATCAAATTTACGACAAGTACGGCAGGAACTGTTTAAAATGTATATTACCACCGTCAAGAAGATAAACCACTGCCGGGATAAAAGTAAAGGCCATGTTGAGCGGGCTAGTGTGTTTTGTTCTTTTTTGGTGGCTCGGCCTTGACTACCTAACTTGCGTAGTTGGTTACTTAAGCTTTAAATATGAGTTAGTGTGGTTTAATCGTAACTCAGCGCGTCACAAATCCTTATATTTACACTAAATCTCTACAGTCAAAAGCGACATACATATAACAGAAATTTATTATAAGATGCGCTATTGTAATTAGCAATCTTAGATTGTACTAAGCTAACTCTTTCAGAATATTTTTGAAATTTTGTTCTAAAGTTTTAAATTTACAATAATAAGCGTTAACGATTTCTGGTTCATTTTGGAGGTGACCTATTAGGCGCCTCTTAACGGAAAAAAGATATAAAGCATTGATTTACAGGGACTAAATACTTTAACATTGTTCCCTAGCTCTCCGCTCTTAAGATCATCAAAAATGAACAAAACCCTGTAACAATAGTTCACAGGGTTTTTTATTGGCTCAACTGCCCAAAAAATACCAAAAATACTCAGAAGTTCGTGGCAAAATCGTGGTAATTTTTATTTTGAGATAAATTGTCACGCATATTTAACTAATTTACAATCAAGTTATTAACGAGGTTAACATCTTGATTATCGCTATACGCACTACTTTCAGCCGTATAACAAGTAGATTATTCTCCCACAGATCAGGCGGTAAAGGATAACAAAAAGATCTTATACCAACTGGCTAAAAGGGGTATTATAGGCGATACAATTCCTTTTTATAAATACAACGCGGTAGCTTCGCCCGCCACCAATGAGTCACATGAAAATCATGCCCCGGCTTTATCACTAATTTGGCCACCTTAATTTTACCCTCCCTTTTGCGGATACGCTATGCTGCCCTGATACATTGAAGCTTTTTACAGGTATTTTCCCGTACAGCACACTTAAGGATGGCTGCCCATTTTTAAGACTGATCACTCCAAAGCCAGTACCTGTGGAGATAAAACTTTTAAAATCTCCCATCTTTGAGTTAATGTACAACACCTGGTCAACTGCATCAAAACGCACCCCGGTTAAAGCTTGTAACAAACCATAGCTTGCCATGGCACGCGCATACCAGTGCCCGCACTCATACTCATTAAATGGATTCCGCACCCGGCCGTCATAACGATCACGGCAAGTACGTACCACTTCCAGTCCTTCGTTTACTTGCCCCGTAAGGATAAGATGTGATGCTGCCTGATATTCAATACCGGTCCATACTTCATCGCTATAAACAAAGGGGATAGACAGTTTACCGCCCTTTGGCCAGGAGCATAACAACAGCCCTCCTTCTTTTCCAATAGCATAAGTGGGCCTTTGAGGATTGGCATGTTCAGACAGGTCTGTTTTCAGGTTATATTTATGTACCGATGCCAGATGTTGTTTGATCTTTCCTTTATCTAATGCTATATCCAGTCCACACATATCGGCTATCCAGACGCCCAGTATCCCGTCTGACAGACACCCCGTGCCATATTGATATTTTGGCCCTTCCTTTTGCAGTAATGCAGTTGCCTCTGCCGAGCGATTTTTCACCGTGGTGGGATCCTGTGCGTTAAGGCCGGTCCACTGTATCTTTTGCACAAAATATTCGCCGTTATACAGGGCGCCTTCCAACAAGGCTTTCCCTTTAGCAAACAGGTCCTCATAGTTTCTGGTAGGCTCCTTTAAAAACTTACCCATCGCGGTAATGGCCGTTAATGCTCCCAGATAAAAAGTAGTGCACATCGGGTCGGCGCCCCAAAATTCAATGTCATAAGTATTATGATGTGGCTCTTCCAATACCCCGTGGCCGCGGGGATCCCAGGTTTTGATGCAATAGTCCATACTCATTTTTACCTTAGGATAAAGACGTTTGAGCCAAGCATTATCGCCGCTGATACGCCATTCGCGGTAAACTTTCATGATGCCGCCCAATTGCCCGTCGGATGCCGCGTGAAAATTGTGCGCTACCGGGCGTATCGGAATAGAAGTACGAAATTGCTGGTGACCATCACAATTCTGACTTACCTCGAATTCCGTTTCACGCAGCGTTCTTTCCAGCGAGGGAAACAGATGCGAAACCGCCTGAGCATAGTTCCATACGTGTGTGCATGAACCATGGCAGCTCCCCCAGCTATCACCGCAACCCTCCCAGTTCCACATACGGCCATCAATTTGCCGCAAAACGGTGGGCGACTTGAGTATAGTTAAATTGGCAGCCACAGCTTCCAGTACTTCAGAAGGAAGCGAGGAATCATAAAAAGCGTTTTTAAAAATGGTTGAATTTTTATGAAGCTTGGCATAGTTCTGCTGCCAGTAAGCAGCCGTCTCCTGTATATTTTTAAATCTGCCGCTATACCAGGGCTTATGGAATTTATTACCAAGTTCGTTTGTTGGTTTTTCGCAGGGCTGATCATTATTATTGCGTGGCTCATCGCCAATGCGCAGATTTGTTTCTGGAACATACCAGGTCATCAGGAGCTTAATAGTCTTCTTCTCTCCTGCTGATAATATGAAGGGCACATAGAGCGAGGCGCCGGGTGCACCGGCCTCTACAGGCTCATTTTTACGCATATTGGCGGTTTGTACGGTATTCCAGGCCATGGTAAAAGCATCCCACCAATCGCCGCGGAACCAACAATGGTCAACCACAGTACTTTCATTATCTGTAAATATGGCAAATTCACCGGCTTTTTCGGGAGCTTTCTCCGTTCCATCCTGCGAAAGTATAAAACCATTAGCTATAGGTTTAACGGAATTTCTGGCATCCCTTTGCTGCATAAAATTGCGACTGTTATAAGAGAAAACAGCTTCAATAGTTTTGCCGCTGATATTTTCAAACTCATACTCTAAACTCGCTACCGGCAAGCTGGAATTATCCTCATCAGTTGGTATAAATGGGCTCCAGGCATTGATATTTACTTTCAACGGCATGGAGCTATCTTCCAGGTTTATCATGGCAAAAGGAAAACGGGCGGTAAACCGGGCATTTTTAAAACGCGGCAACCCCCAGGTTTCGCCACCGCCGCCCAAGCCAGAATCATGCTGCCCGAATTTTTTCCAGGCCGGGACTGGCCCTTCCAATACTCTTGCTCCTTTATCCATTCCCTTTACAGAGATAGCCGCGAACATACAGGGTTCATTAAAGATCTCGGGATTATTCCGTACCGACATGTGTGATATGGCACCCGTACCCTCGATGCAAAACATACCCGCGCCCATACCACCTAATGGAAAAGCAACACGACTTAGATAATCATTGGTGTATGATTCATTATAAATCCGCTTCCCTTCAGCAGCAGGGCTATTTACAATTGGCGGATGCTGTGTATCTGGCAAGTGTACAGCGTGCGCCTTAGTTCCTGCAAACAAATTAGAGGGCATAGCAGCCACACCCAAAGTGCCTATACCTAAGTTTTTAATAAACTTTCGCCTGTTATTATTCTCTTTCATTATAGTAGGTTTATGGGTTATATACTTGTCATTTAATTTCAACCGGCCAGCTATCTGTACGGAACGGACCAACGGGCAAACCATCTTTACTAAACAAGTTACCTATAGCTGTGTTGCTAAATCCGTAGCGCACAGCCAATGGTTGTTTTACCACCGGACTCCAAACAATCAATGTATTTTTTTTTACTATTGCCTTTGCCGGATAAAATACCCTGTCAGTCCCGGCAATAGATATTTCAGCAATGGAATCTCCTTTTATGGTCAGGCCGCTATTGGCATCATCAAAAGTTATGATGGCCTTCTCTTTACGAATATTTATATCTTTAAATATCGGATTTTTATAATGGATTCCGGATTGATGATAAGTCTCTGCAAGTGCCCAATTAGCCAATCTTAGGCCAACATCGTGCTTATTGGCCGGGTGCACATTATTTACGTCCGTTACCAGATCCGTGATAACCACCATCCCTGTATTAGGATGCTTCATGCTCTCCGTTTGTGATTCGCGCATTAATGCCCCCACATTGCTTAACTGATATTTAAAGGGAGCTACCTGTACAAAATAAAAGGGAACATTTTTGCTGAATGCTTTGCGCCAGGCATCGATCATTGCGGTAAACAAGCGCGGATAAGTAGCTGCATTGATGGTGTTGTTTTCGCCCTGATACCAGATAACCCCGGCTATAGAAATATTTTTTACGGGGGCGATCATCGCATTATACGCGTAACCTGCCATATTAGGGCATTGATCATTTGCCGCTATTTTAGTGGCGGCTTGTTTTAATATAAGGTCATTATTAACCACGCTATCTGGCGTCCATACCTCGGCCGATGAGCCAGACCACGCGGCTTCTACCAAGCCGATAGGTACGTTTAATTTACTATTCAATTTCCGGCCAAAAAAGTATGCCACAGCGCTGAATGACCGCAGAGTATTGCTATCGCAAACAGCCCATTGCGCGTTACAATCATTTTGCGGCGTAGGGGCTGTAGCTTTTGGGATATGAAAGAACCGGATATTGGCATTGCTTGCTATTTTATAGGCTTCTTTAATATCCTGTAAACCCCAGTTACCGCTCATCTCCATATTGCTTTGCCCTGAGCATACCCAAATCTCTCCTATCAGCACATTAGTTAAAACTATGGTGTTACGCGCCTTGATGGTAATGGTATAAGGTCCGCCGGCAGTTGGGGTACTGATATTGAGCGCCCAGTTGGCGTTACCGTTAGGTTTAGTTTCGGGGTAAGTTTTGTTATCCCATGATGTGGTGACGGTAATTTTTTCGTAAGGTTCGCCCCAACCCCAAAGTTTTACCCGGCTCTGTTGCTGTAGAACCATATTATTACTCAAAACAGCCGGCAAACGGATATCTGCATGCGCAAAAGTGCTCAGACAAATCAGTATGATCATCATACATGCCAGCTTTATAAATATCTGTCTGTTATTGTTGTTTTTCATGAGATGAGTTTAGTTGCCGATATGATGTTGAGGATTTACATAACAATAAACCTGGTAAGCCAGTTCGCTCCAGGCACTTTGTTCAGGGAAAGGCTTGCCCGGATATAGCTGCTGCTGGTCAGGTATAAATTTCAACTTAATCCTTATCGCCGGCAACCCTTTGGTCAATCTTGCAGGTATCAGAAATTCGTCGTCCCTGAAACGGCGATTGGAAGTTTGAATATTGTAAACCCGTTTGCTTAACTCACCGGCCGGCCGAGAAACAACACAAGTATTGGCTCCGGCGAGATACCAGGTACCAGCCTTTTGCCATTTTACTTTTTCAGCCACTTGTCCTTTAACAACTCTGGCTATATATACTTCGGCAGTTTGATTTGGGATGCTGTAATCAAGCGTACGCCGTAGCAGCGCACCTAAATTATTTGGATTAAGCTTAACAGTAAACTCTGATGTACCGCGGGTATAACGGCCATTTTCCTGATGCGATGGATAGATCTCCTTGCCCATAAATTCCTTGTAACCGGGTTTATTGTTCAGATCATAACCCCAGGCACCGGTCGGATAATGATCGGGCCCGCATTCATAACGGGAATTTATTACCTGCACCGGCGATGCGTTGGGTGAATAATAGGCATGTTGCTGTTCGCTTTTGATCTGCCCGATATCCAGGGAGTCAGTTTTTATTAGTGATGGCGCCGGCAGCCCATACCAATAGGTTACAGCTTCATAATGTTCCTGTGATACGTTTTCGTTATGTTCAAAACGGATAACAGCACGGTTACCAAAAGGCATCATATCGGCCACGAGAAAACGATACGCCGACTGGATCAGATCCTTTTCATTAACCGCTGTTTTCTTATCTTTCGCCCCGCATGGGTGCCCTGCCAATGGGAGCGTCATATTCTCCCCACCCCAATAATCACCTCCCCCGGCCCATTCTTCAGTACCCGTGCCATAAGCCTGTGGCGTTTGACTATCGTCAAAAAAGAAACGCGGATCACCTTCCAGCGTACTCAGGTTGGCGTTGTGTGAAAAAATAAAGGACGTCCCCATAAAACTACCCGACCAATCCTGATGCCCTTCTATCCCGCGGGTATCCAGCCAGGTCATATCTTGCCCCAGTTGGGGCTTTGGAAAATCTTTGTACGTGGCATGGAAATAACTACTTTGTTCTTTTTTGATAGTGGCTGGCTCATACCTGATCTCATAGCTTATCCCCGTTTCCGTTGGTGATATCCCTGTCAGCTCCAGTTTTGCGGATTTGAAGAAAGGCATGGGATAATAGCAGGCCAGCTCCACCTTTTTATTAACATAATCAAAGTGAATATTGATCGGCAGACCTTTTACAAAATCGGCTTTATCCTCCCGGTTGTAAAATGTCCCTGCGCCAAAAAACAAACACAAAGGCGCATCAATCGAAGGATATTTGGCATTATCCCAGGTTACTTTTAACCTCACGCGTTCCATCGTAGTAGCCTGATCAAGCGGCAGTGTGAATTTCAGTGCCCTGATAACTGAATTAGAAGCTTTAATATTGGACAGTAATACTTCATTTTTATCCAATTTAATACTACTACGTAAGGTTGTAATATTTTTTGGAGCGATATCAGTACCAGCCCGGTTGAGCAAATTGATTACGTCCTGATCCGGCACTTTAGCCATATTCCATGAACTAATGGGTTGAGAAAGCCTGGTTTCATCAGCGTACAAATGATAGATGTAATAACCTGTGCCATAAATAGTGCGGGAATAGGCTATTCGCAGCGAATCGCGAAAAGGCATTGGTGTCCAGATCAGATCGGCGCCTTTTGTGGTAGCCCAGGTATATGCCAATGGTTCCGGAAAAGCTTTAGCAGGTATAAACTCTGTATGTTTAAACACCTTATCAGCATTTACGGGAGCATCTGTTGCCGTTTCCTTTACTATATTGTCCGTACCATCTATGGTGAAATGCCAGGGGCTGCCATGCCAGTGATTAGCCCTGAAAAAATACAATATACCTTTCCCCTTTACATCGAGGGTTACATTTTCGTCCTCTTTGTTCATAAATAAAAAGTGAGAAGCGTCATAACCACCACCAGCACGATCATAAGTACTTCGCATATAAGCCCGTACACCTATACGCTGCATCGGTAACAGATCCCAGCGCAGATAAGCATCTGCACCTACCGGAATAGCGTTATAAGTTATATCACCTGATTTTTTGTGCCCCGGCTGAGCATGCACCATTAATGTCAATGACATTAACCAGAGCACACCAAAAATCCAATATCTGATGATCGTCATATCCATAAAATTTACTTTACGGTATTCAATAAATGGCCGTAACGCCGCACCCTTAATGTTGCCTGCTCTTTATGTGCAGCAAAACCCTCCAGCTCGCACAAACGCATAGCATACTCCCCAATCATCGCACTTGCCTCTTCTGTGCATCGCTGGTAAGTGCAATTCTTCAAGAATTTGCCCACCCATAGACCACCTGTGTATTTGGAGGCCTTCATGGTAGGCAAGGTGTGATTGGTGCCGATAACTTTATCGCCATAAGCCACATTTGTTTCGGGTCCCAGGAACAGCGCCCCATAATTGGTTAATTTGTCCAGGAAAAACCGAGGGTCCTTGGTTAATACCTCCACATGTTCATAAGCCAGTTTATCGGCCTCCAGAACAGCCTCATCTTCATCGGCTACCAAAATAATAATACCATTATCTTCCCAGGCTACTCGCGCAATATCCGCTGTTGGAAGTTTTAGCAACTGCCTTTCAATTTCAATTACAGTTTCCTTTGCTAAGCTCGCAGAAGTGGTGATCAATGCCGCTGGTGAAGTTGGCCCATGTTCGGCCTGGCCTAAAAGATCACAGGCTACCATTTCAGCATCGGCGGTATCATCGGCAATGATCAGTACTTCAGTTGGACCGGCAAACAGATCAATACCTACACGCCCGTATAACTGGCGCTTAGCCTCGGCCACATAAGCATTGCCTGGGCCAACTATCATATCCACCGGCTGTACAGTAGCCGTACCTACAGCCATGGTTACCAGGGCCTGTACACCACCCACTATATAAATCTCATCGGCACCGGCCATGTGCATGGCGCATACAGTTGCCTGCGGAACTTCGCCATTGATTGGCGGTGTGCAAGCGATCACCCGTTTTACACCGGCTACCTTAGCTGTTAGTACGCTCATATGGGCCGATGCTACCATAGGATACCTACCTCCCGGGATATAACAGCCTACGCTATTAACCGGGATATTTTTATGCCCCAGAAATACCCCCGGCAACGTTTCTATTTCAAGATCCGAAATAGAGGCTCGTTGTTGTTCGGCAAAAAACCTGATCTGTTTTTGGGCAAACCTGATGTCATCTATCACCTGCTGGGGAGTGTTATCTACAATTGTTTTAATCTGCTGCTCACTAAGTTTGAACGACACGGGCGACCAATGGTCGAGCGTTTCTGAGTACCGCCTCACCGCGCTATCACCATGCTCCTCAATATCATTTATCATTTTTTGTACGGTCTCTTTTACTTTCGTATCTGCATCTTTAATTTCCGATGCACTTCTTCCTCTTTTTAAAACCTCTGCCATTGTTGTGTTATATATATTATTGTTGTTATTCTCCTGAAGGTTTTGTTAAGCTTTGGGTGGTACTTACGGGTACACCAAAATTAGGTGTGCCGTCCGTGTTCCAGGTAAATTTCTGGATCCGCGGACTCCTGGATCCCCCACAACCTAAGCCGCTTTGCGCGTTGGCGTGATAAATGATCCAATCCTCTTTGTTATCTTTTGATTTAAAGAAACCGTTATGCCCGGGACCAAATACATTGTTATCAATGCTCTTACTGAATACCGGCACAGGGCTTTTAGTCCAATCGGCCGGGTTGAGCGGGTCGCCATCAGCTTTAAGACTGAGCATACCCAGACCATAATCATCCGTATTGCAACTGCTGCCCGAATAAACCAGGAATACCCGCCCGGCAGCATTTTGCAATACTTCGGGACCTTCGTTAACCGGCGATCCTTTTTTCTCCCAATCGTATTCCGGCACGCAGATCTGCACTTTGGCAGTTTTTAGCGTCCAGGGATTGGCCATTTCGGCTATGTAAATACGCTGGGTAATATCCTGTTTGGAGATCTGTCCGCTCCAGATAAAGTACAGCTTGTTTTTATACTCCAATACAGTACCATCAATGGCAAAAAAATCACCATTAGGATCAAACAGCCTGCCTTTATCGGCCCAGGTGCCATTTAACGGTTCTGCAGATGAGTTTTCAAGTACAAAACAGCGTTGGGTACCCAGATCTGAAGATGCACCGGCAGTATAATATAAATACCATTTACCCTGCAGGTAATGCAGTTCGGGTGCCCATATATTCCTGGAATTGGCTCCGCTTGACGGAGGCGTCCATACTACGGTTGAACTGGCTTTACCCAGTTCGGAAATTGCCGGAGTTTTGGTAATGGAGATATTGGATCCCTGAGTACTCATATAATAAAATGAGTTGCCGCTCTTGATCACCCATGGATCGGCACCGCTACTAACTAACGGGTTTTTAAATGTGGTTATCTTAGCCGGCGGATCAGGTGGTGGTATATTTTGAGTGTTTTTTTTAGTACATGATAAAATAATAATCACAGGGATTATCAATAATGCCAGTCTTATTAATCTATTGTTTTTAATGACACTGATGATCCTCGTTTTATAATCTGTTTTCATAGGTTCTCTATATTTGGTAAATACTAATTGCATTAATTGCCCCACAGCTTTGGATCATTACCCTTGCTTTTGCGCCATTCGTTGCGCCAGCGGTGTATATCAACCGGGCCAATCATGGGCATGGGTTTCCGTGCGGCTGCATCCGGAATGGGTGGTATACGTTCAGCCTTATCCTGGTACCAATAAGCCACACTGGCCAAATCAAGTGTCATTACATTAGAGCTGCCATGTTCTATGGTAAATTTCAGGGATTGATCAAAGTAAATTGGGTCGGCAACATTAAACCGGTAGATGTGTGTTTTACCAAGGAAGCCGATATCGTTATTCACTTTAGCGTAACCGAAATACGGCGTGCTATAAGGTGTTTTTGGAGCGCCCCATGAGGTATTAAAATAGTCTTCGGTACCGGTTCCATTTAGCGCGGGCTTTTCATCGCCATCAATAAATATCATGTCATCACCCTCACCATACCAATATGGTGTAGGCGAATGCACATAATAATTTACACCAACAAAATGTCCTTTGCCTTTAATATCGGCGATCACATAATTGTCCTTACCTAATTTATTCGGTTTATTAGGGCCAAACATCCAGTGTTCATCTTCCACGCTATCTACCGGACCGGTGAGTTGCTTATTGTACCAGGCATGAAACCTGCCGGTATTGGCGGGCAGCTTTTTCATTTCCACGTAATCCACATAAAAATAAAAGGCATTGATATTCTGGCCCGATTGATTCTCGATCTCGATCCGTGCCCCTTTAGCAAACGGCATGGCAAAATAACTTACCAACCCATTCCCATTCATTGGTGTGGCCAGTAAGGGCGCTGAAGTGAACAGGTATGATTCCTGCCAGCCTTGCCCAAAGAACGGCCCGATAGGTGACTCAACCGAAGGATAATCATTACCATCCCAATACATGCGAATAATGATATCATTGCGGCTCAAAAACCGGGGCTCGGGTGCCATCGTGATCCAGATATGGTTAATGATACCCGTGCCCTGCACATTAAAGATCGTCCGTTTTTCGCCAGGTTTGATATTCTGCAGGTTATCGTGATTATCACCGCTCAGGTCATAGCTGCTTACCCGCTTTGATTTTACGTCGTGTTTAACCTGTGTCAGGTCCATCATTTCCTGGGCATATAACCGCGAAGAGCAAGCCAATAACAATGCGATGATGATATATTTTAATGATTCCATACCGATGCGTTTAATTGCCCCACAGTTTTGGATCATTACCTTTACTCTTACGCCATTCGTTACGCCAGCGATGAATATCGCCAATGGTAATCAATGACATCGGCTTGCGTGCCTCGGCATCGGGAATAGGCGGAACCGGGGTGGCCACGTCCTGGTACCAATATGCCACACTCGCCAGATCAAGTGTGAGCACATTATTATGACCATGCTCAATGGTGAACTTAAAGGCTTTATTAAAATATAAAGGATCGGTAATATGGAAGCGATACAGGTGCGTGCGCCCCAACCAGCCGATATCATTATTTACCCGTGGATAACCATAATAAGGATTGGAGAAAGCCGTTTTAGGACACCATGCCGTATTGAAATAATCCTCGGTACCGGTACCATTGAGCGTAGGTGAGGTCGCTTCGTCAATAAATATCATTTCATCACCTTCACCATACCACATTGGTGTTGGCGAATTGACGTAATAATTTACACCCACAAAATGCCCCTTGCCTTTAATATCGGCAATAACATAATTTCTTTCTCCCTTCAAATTGTTACCCGACTTGCCAAAAACACCCCATTCGTTTTCTCCTTCTGTTTTAGAGGCGTCGGTTAACTGTTTATTATACCAGCTATGAAAACGTCCGGTGCCGGCGGGCAACTTGTTCATGGTTAAGTAGTCAATACTATAGTAAAAGTTATCTATCCTCCTGCCCGATTGATTTTCTATTTCAATACGTGCACCGTTACTAAATGGCATGGTAAAATAACATACCATACCCCGTCCCTCAACTGGGCTTGCAGAAAGTGGTAGGGAGCTATATTGATACGATTCATTCCAGCCTTGCCCGAAGAAAGGCCCTATGGGCGATATTACTGACGGATATTCATTACCATCCCAATACATTTTGATGATCACATCGTTACGGCTCAGCGTACCGGGGTCGGGTGCCATGGTTATCCAGATGTGATTGATGATGCCTGCACCCCTCACTTCAAATATGGTCTTTTTCTCGTCTTTAGCTATCCGTATAAAATCATCGGTTCCGCCGGTACGGTCATAACTACTAATTCGTTTGGAAGTTACTCCTTGCTGTATCTGTGATAAAGCTGATAAGTCATTATTTAAGATCTGCGCGCTTGTTGAGACGGCAATCAGCATGATAAACGATAGAATATGAAGTATCTTTTTTTTCACGTTTTTAGTTTTTAAATTCTGATTTTTTAAAAGGGTGTCATCCCCCGTCGAAGCATGGTGAAGTGGCCTCTGCGCACGCCCTTCGACAAGCTCAGGGTGACATCCATTCCCTCTCATGTCTTTGCGAGGAAGGAACGACGAAGCAATCGCAAACTATGCAGATCTTCCCTGTACAGTATAAGATTGCCACGCTATCGCTCACAATGACATGGCTGTATTTTTCTACTTCATCATTTGCTCAATCACCGGTTTTGCTTTGGTTTTAATAGCCGAATTTTTAGTTACTTCCCAGAAGCTGTTCTTTTGTTCGATCTGGATCTGCGAAGTCACTATCCAGCTTTGGATCCAGCCGGTTAGTGTACACCAGGCCCCCCAGCCTGCGTCTGAGTTAGATGCCCAGTAGTCCCAGCGCCCATAATCAAAGGCACGCATCCATGCCCCATCCAGATCATGATGTTTGGTGCTTTGTACTTGTATGCGGGTTAAAAAATCAGATAATTTATCAACTGCTCCTTTATATTTTTTATCTCCTGTAGCCCTGTATGCTTCATTTAAACTAAACAGCGCGAAGTTGCAGGTATACAGCATACAGGACGCTTTTTCGCCATTTTTAAAGATGAGCGAACCTTCGTCTGTCCCGTAATCGGCATTACTGTTCAACGCTTTGAACATGCCTTTGCCCTTGCCTAATTCTTCCTGTATAGCGCCACTTGCATCCTGATATTTTAATATTTCATTTACCATTTTATCCAGCCATTGGCGGTGTTCCGGCGTATCTTCTATCCGTACCAGCCAGGCCAGCGGCAATATCATGCGGGCACGCTGGGTTTGCATACTGCTCCCCCACTTCCATTGATCGGGGTAGCCATCCATCGTAATTTTGATAGCTGATTTCGTTCTATCCAGCAGAGGAGCATAACCGGTTTTACTATACAGCCATAAATAGCAGGCCCACATCCAAGATTCAAAATGTGGTGATTCATGCACCAGATTGCGATTGTAATAATATTGCCAGCCATTTTTAATGATATCCGCTTCTTCCAGCCGCTCACCACGAAACCCTTGTTTACCTGTTGTTCTGAAATTAGCTATGATGGCCTCGGTTAACTCCTTGTCCCATTTATCGGTATGCAGGTACGATGCCGCGGCTATAGCGCCCAGTATAGCCCTGGAATTATCATCGCCATAAAAAGTTACCGCGTTGGGCGTCGACCAGCCTAAAAGGCCATAAGCAGGGCTGTTGGGATTATTTTTATTACCCGCACGCAGGTTGGAGGTTTTGAACAGATAATTGACCAAATTGGCCGATTTTGTTTGATATTCCTTATTGTTTAGTAAACTGCCCGCTGCGGCCATAGCCATACTCACCTCACCCTGCACATCGGCACGCATCCAGTAACGGTACTGCTGGCTGCCATCATAATAAATAGTAGATGTATGTCCTTCAATTATGCCCAGACTACCATCGCCACTTGGTTTACTTTGACTTACCGGCGGACCAAGCGGCTCGGTGTTGTTAGATCCGTCATGTTTCAGCCAGTCGGCTTTCCAACTGTGGTCGATAAAAAACCGGCCGTTATTAAACCATTGCGCTCCTTTTTTGATGGTGGTTAAACGGGCATTAGCAGGTAATGGCTCATCGCGGTTAAACATCGGTTTTACATCTTCTATCCATTTATCCAGGTTAATATTCTGATTACCCGTTATACGCGATAAGATGTATTTCCATACAGTTTTGATAGATTGCTGCGGACCGTATCGGCCGGTTTCAAAATTGCTAAGACCAGTCATGCTTACCAGTGCCCCGCCTTGCTCAAAGAGTAAGGGATAGGCTTTAGTATCCTTAAGCCCATATTCGGCTTTATCAAAACCAACTACTTTGGCCAGTACAATGAGCGGTTTATTAACCTCAACTGGTAATATAAAACTGTTCTGCACTGCAAACAGGGCCATCGGTTTTAGGTTATCGCCAAAAACGTCTTCGGTTATCACGGCACGTTCCAAATGGGTTTCAATCGGTTTTTCAGGAATAGTTAAACCCGGGAATGATGAAGGGTATTCCACATATAATTTGATCCCTTTTTTACTGGCCTGATCGAGCAGTTGTTGACTGATCCTGTTAACCGGGTCTGTTTTGGGATAGGCTGAGGCAATAATAAACACTCCAGATCCCTGGGTAGCTGCATTTACCGCTGCCTGTGGGGTGTTGTATTTTTTTATGCTGAAACCCTCACGCTTCAGCAATTGATAAAGGTCGTTTTTCTCGCTGCCGTAAAAATACAGGTCCGCACCCTTTGCAATACACTGGATAGCGGTACTGATCAGCAAGATGCAGATCCAAATCATACTTTTTATGGTTGTATTTATTTTCATAATGTTTATCGTTACTGTTTTCGATCAGCTGTTGCCGGTATTTATCTGTTATACAATTCATTTAACAAGCGCAGAGCCTCTTTAATGATCACCTTGTCGGTTCCCGCTTCCATGTACGACCATTTACCCGGTCCTGCTTCATAGCCTCCCAGTTTAAGCGCTTCTTCCGTTGGGATATAACCAATATTATTTTCGGCATAAGCCACAACTATGGTATAGGTAAAGGGCGATCTGTCTTCAATATCTAACGCGGTTTCTACAAAGGGTTCGCCGGGTAAAAAAACCATCGCCAGTTCACCTATTCTGATAGCGCTAAAGCGGGCCAGGGCATCCTTATCATTGGTAATTCCCGAACCCTCCCTTACAGGCAGCTGCACTTTACTACGGGTAAATGCAAAAACTGAGCTATTTATTTTTAATCCGTTTTCATCGTTTTGAGCAACTTTGGCCAGGGCCATGCCATGTTCCCGCGCGTAATCAGGCCCCATGGAAACCGTTGGTGGATTAGTATCACCAGCTGCACCATTTAAAAACAAAGGCATTCCGTTTTGAGCAGAACGTTCCATTTCTATGCACATTTCGCCGGGGAACTCAGCTGAGATATGTTTCAGACACATTTCATGCACCGGATGGCATATAGCATGAACCATAGTAGCTACGCTATCCCCTTTATCATTATAAAAGCGAACGGTTTTAACGCGATGGTCAACCGGAGGCAGATCAAGCAATTCTGGAGCTATGGGCTGGATACTATCAGACATGACGATACCATTGGTGGTTTTTATACGGCGCTGCATGGAAAAGCCATCCAACTTATTGTAAAAAACAGATAGTGTACATGGCTGCATGGCTACCATGGCAGTCTTTATAGCTTCCCGAATCCTGAACTGTACCCGTGCCAGCCAAAATTGATAAATCTCTGTTTGATATAAGTTTGACAGGGCCACGGATTCAGGCGCATTATGGGTATGGGTATAGGTAAAAATAATCTTATCCCCGTCGATAATATCAGTCATGCCTTGTTTAAAGTTATCCCATCCGTCAACTGCGGTATCATTTAGCGCCAACAGATCAGCGGATACAAGAGCAATGAGCTCGGCACCCAAACGAAATACCAGCACCCGTGCTTTTAGAGGCAGTCTTACCGATTCAAATGGCTCATATAATCCGTTTATCGAAGAGGTTAATAACCCAACTTCGAGCGGTGGGGTGATATCAGTAACCGAGGTTCCCACAAGTAATGGTGATGGGGTCATTTATTTATTTTTCTTTTTAACCCAGTTTAAAGATTGCTGCCAGAATTTGTCATAATCGGCCCATAACTCAAAATTGATACCCCAGTGCGGAGCCGGATCAGACATGTAGGTTAACACCCTACCCTTACCATATTCGCCCACTACTACCAAGGGATGGCCGGTTTCTTTTACGCGCACCAGCACTTGTCCCTCTGACTTTTCGTTTACCTCGTTATAACCAAATATGGGCGGGAATTTATCCCATGCCAGGCCCTTTACTGCAGGATGATCAGGCACCAGAACTTCGGCTGTAAACCCGGCTGATGACTCCACCAGATCCTCGACCAGTAAACAATCAACCGGTAAGGCATCTTTCAGACTGCTCCTGCCCCAACCCGATTTGGCCTGCACGCCGCTAAAGGATAACCAACCGCCCAGCATCATCATACCGCCGCCATCGCTGATCCAGTCTTTGATCACGTTTAGCCTGTCGGGAAAGGTTACTACTTTGTTTTCGCGCCTGGCACGGTCAAAAAAACTTGGGTACAGATGAAAACATTTGGCTTCAACATCGCTAATGATCAGGGAAACAGATTGCTCCAGATACTCTTCCAGTTTGCCAGGTTCCAAACGATATAATTCCCAATTGGCTAAAGGGGTAACATCAACGTGATGCTCCAGGGCCTCGGTCAGGCGTTCGCCGTAGAAATGCAGGTCGGCATCTTTTGTTTCTGTTCCAAAGGGGGTTTCGATAAATGTAGGGCCAACGTGAAATACCCAGTCGCCAAGATATAGCACATGTTCGTCTTTTGATCTGAACTCTTTTTTTGCTCTCATAAATTTTTTAGCGTGTTGATTTTTATTAATTTTTTAAAGATTTTATTCGATTACAGTTAAGATTGATTTTGGCATTTCGGTGTTCTCCGCCGTGCGGATGGCCAGGTAAGCCAGATAAGCTTTGGCTGTCCGTTTAAATATGATGAACAGTATAGCGCATACCGCCAACTCACCCATGCTCCTGTAGTAATGTCCGAACCATGCCTCCGTGAGCCCCTGTATCAATAAAGATGTTGCCGCGAAGCCGATAACCGCCACACCCAAGCCACGAAATATGGGTTTAACAATATTAGTAAGTGGTTTTGAACCATGTTTTACCCGGAATGATTTCCAGAAACCTAATGGATGAACCCGTTGATAAAAGTCGTTTAGTAATATATCAGGATCGGGTTTGGTCAACAAAGCAACGCTTATCCAGAGGATGGTAGTAAGCCCCATTACCAATAAGGTTGACCAGTACCAGGGTAGCATCAGCTTTTGCGCCGAGGCAACACCCATAAACAACAACAGCTTTGGCCCCAATACCACCAGGCAAAATATACCTGCCCCACCAAATGAAGCGGCTACCCGGGCCGGACCGTTAAACCGCCACCACCACCATTGTGCCCAGTTGGCAGGCAGTTCGGCGGCGCTAAGCTGCAGCATAAATATGGCTACATCTGTAATGATGCTCACGTTAAATACCACAGCAATGGCCAGGGATATGATAATGGCCATACCCACTTTGCCCATCAGCATATAGTGTTTTTCGCTGGCTGTGCGTACAAACCACTTACGATAAATATCACTTACCAGCACCTGGCTGCCAAAGTTCAGGTTATCACCTACTACCGACATCGTAGCCGCCATCATAGCCGCCACCAGCAGTCCCATGGCGCCGTGCGGCAGCATCTCCTTCATCAGGCGGCCGTATACCAGCTCCCGGTCGGCGCCGGCATTGCGCAACTCAGGCCATATCACCGCCGCCGAGATACTGGGCAGCGTAACCAGCAGCAATAAAATAAACATGGTGATAGCTGCGACCACATACATGGTCAGCGCCTCTGATGGTGTGCGGGTTGAAAGAATGCGTTGTCCCTCCATAGCACCCCCCATAGGCGCGGCATCGCCGCCGTAGCCTATACTTTGACCAAACATCCAGGCCATAGCAGCCGCCAGTGGGAATACATCATGTTTAACAGGTGGTGTCATCTGCAACATTTCGGGATGGGTAGCGCCAAACACATGACTTATAGCAGACGTCATCGCCGCAGGTCCGCCAAAATGAGCCAGCGTGAGTCCGGCCAGGGTAATGGTGCCAATAAAGAAAATACTCATCTGGATAAGGTTCGAGATCACCACTCCCTTATAACCCGAAAAGAAAACAAACAGAAATGAAACCGGCACTACCAGGTACAGCGTTTCTATTTTGGTTAACCCAAACGCCGGTCCCATGATCTTAAAGGCAGCCAGCAAGGTGATCCCTGTCCAGGCAGGCATCGCGATAAGCGAGGTGCGTATGGCTATCCATATCCTCATGGCCGATGCTGCCCTTGCGGGGAATCTTAACCCATAAAATTCAAGTGATGTAAATAAGTTTAAACGCCTCCAAAAAACAGCAAACAGCACTCCGCCGATAAATAATGCCAGTCCGAACCGGCTCAAATACCACCAGGATATAAAAGCTCCCGTTACTACGGCCAGGCCACCATAACCGGTTGCCGCATCCGGACTAACCAGCGCGGCGGTATACGATATGCCATTTAGCCATCCCGGTATCTTTCGGCCACCCAGAAAAAAGTTTTCGAGGTTGGCTGATGCAAAGCGCCGGTGCCACAGCGATAAGGCAAACATTAATGCCAGGTACCCTGCCACTATCCAAATATCCGGTTGGTTCCAATTCATATTGTTTTTTTGATAATTAATTTAGGGAATTAATTACGAATGGATAAATCCCTGAAGTCATCCCGGATTTATTTCGGGATCCCATCTGATTAGTAGTTCGCATACACAGTTGCCTACTCTGCATGTGAGGTACTGAAACAAGTTCAGCATGACATCTCTTTACGAAGCATAGAATAGAGGATATTTTCATTTTGAATACGTAGTCATTTTTAATTTTCTTATACAAAAACGCTATTGATATTTTATCATTATTGACTCCTTCATTTTTCAATTAGGTTTTATGACCTCAGACAGATCAGGAAGCTTAGCATACTTATATCATAAACATGTATTATTTATGAATGCGTATTCAAATTTAAAATTTTACAATTAACATTCCAATAGCTGATCAAAATAAAAATACATTTATTTTATAACCCCTTTATCCTTTCGGCCAATGGAGCCAGGGGTGGCAAATTACTTTCGGGCTTGTCCAGGTAAAAGTATGCCGTGGCCGAATAGTTATCAACACGGTAAAAATTCACCCATTCATCCGCGGGGAACTTATCATCAAAAAGATCCGGATAATCGGGGTTATCCAGTAGTTTGATCAAACTTTTTGACGTCCCAACCGAAATGGGTTTCACCCTACCTCCTGCCCGGGCAATCGCTCTGATCAGATCGCGCCCGGCCCCTCCTATTTGCTGAATAGTTACCCGGCAATCGGAATGAAAGTAGATCGGATCGGGTATATGATACCTATAAAAAGCAAATTTTTTGTTTTGTTTATCAACTACGGTTGCTCCCTGATATAATTGCGAAAACGGACCCAGATTCCAGGCGGAGCCAATATAATCTTCCGTGCCTGTGCCGGCTAAAGTCGGGTACTTCCGATCCCCGTCAAGAAAGGTTTTTACTTCACCTTCCCCAAACCAGGTATCACCATATACTTTATCGGCCACTACACCAATATTTGTACCCAGAAACCGGCCTTTGCCGTTTACCCGGGGTAATATCTCAAAATCGCTGCCCAGTCCAACGCCACTGCTATTACTCCAATAAGCATGAAAGTAGGCTATATCTTTAGGGTGTTTTTTTACCTTGATCAAATCCACATCATAAAATAACAACTGGTTTTGTTTCGATTCATTAACCAGCATGATACGGGCATGCTTTTTAAAAGGCATAGGCACATAGCAGTTGAATGATTTCCCTTCAGGATCGCTAAACAAAGCACTCTGAAAAGCAGTCATTCTTCCAAGACCGATCCCAAAAAAATCACCTAAAGGAGCTGACACAGCCGGTTTTGCGGCACCATCCCAATACATTTCAATATGGATAGCACGCAAGGCTTCCGGGTTACGGTCAATAATGGTCATCCAGATACGGTTGACAATGCCGGCACCTTCAAAATCAAGCAGGGTAACACTTTTACCGGCATTTATCCATTCGCTGGGATGGCCTTTAGCCCCCTTATTTTCCATGCCGCCCTTGCCTTTATCGCCGGTGCGGTTCTCAAAGCTTACCCAACGTGTTTCGGCATCTGGCGGAAGCTCATAAAGCTGCTGTGCCTTTATCCTAAGGGGACAAACGCCAAGAATTAATAATAATGTGATTATCGTAAATGATCTGTTCATATAAATATTATTAAGTAAGTAATAATACCGGGGCTCGCCCCCGGTATTAAACTAACCAACTAAACATTACCAACCCGGGTTTTGTACCAGGTTTGGATTTTTATCTGTTTCGCGTTTTTGCATTGGCCATAAGTAATGTTTCTTTTCAAAAACGCGTTTTTCAACTATTGTTCTAACGAAAAAGGCAGGGTCGGTTTTTGATGCACCCGCCTGAATGTTCATACCATAGATGTAGGTATTATCGGTTTGTTCGGCTATTTTCCAGCGATGGCAATCGAAATAACGCTGTGTTTCAAATGCCAGCTCAATACGGCGTTCATGATGGATACGCTCGCGCATATCGCTTTGCGAAAGCCCGCCTGGCAACCCCGGCATCCCCGAACGGGCCCTGATCAGATTGACATACCGGTATACATCGCCTACGGGCCCCTGTGCTTCATTCAAGGCCTCTGCATAGTTCAAATACTGTTCGCCCAGCCTAAAAAGAACCCAGGTGCGCAATACCGGCTGTACTACCGGCCGCCAAACAAAACTTGGGTTACATAATTTTTTCACGAGGTAACCTGTTTTAGAATAATTTCCTGAGCCAGCGGCCTTTTTGCCGTCGGCCCCGTTAAACCAAAATTCCAGGCCCTGTGTACGGGTTTTCCATATATCGCCCGAGAAATGAATGGTAGCGTAAAAACGCGGATCGCGGTTAACATACATGTTACTGGTACCTGCTACATATTTACCCCCGGGATCGGCCACGTCGGTAAAACCTGTTTCGGTATAACCCGATTCGGGATTGATGATCGGTGTATGATCGGCATTATAACCGGTTATAGGTCGGGTGCCATTGGCCATTTCATAATCATCAACCAGATCTTGAGTCGGCGCATTCAAGGTAAAACCCAATAAGCTCAGTGGCTCACTATACACGTCATGGTCATTAAATAAGCCAGCGTTATAAGAGAAAAAAGCTTCTTTATTGTTATTTGCGTAAAATAGTTCCTGGTAATTTTTAACCGGGTCATTAGTTGCCGAGGTATAAAGCCCGTATCCCGCAGCCTCAGTCTGGTCAATGCAGGTTTTGGCAGCATTAGCTGCATCTTGCCAGCGTGAGGCGGCAAAAGCCGGGAATAAATGTGTCCCCTTATCATCAACCAAACCGGTGTAATCCGGGTTTCCGTTCCATAATGGACTGGCCATATAAAGCAATGTTCTGGCTTTTAAAGCCAGGCAAACAGATTTTGCCGGCCTGCCATATTCGGCATCAGAAGTAATACGTGCCGGAAGTAATGCAGCGGCTTTATCACATTCCGAAGCGATAAAGGCAACACATTTATCTATTGGATCTCGCCTGATACTTTTCAGGTCCGCGGAAAGTGATATGCTATGATCTGAAATAGGTACCGGGCCATAAACCCTGATCAGTAAAAAATGAAAGTAGGCACGCAGAAAAAGAGCTTCCCCTTTTAATCTGGCCCGCAAAGCATCGGTAAAGAAATCATCAAGCGGCACCTTATCAATGTTTTCAATAAAAATATTGGTTTTACGAATGGCGTTATAATTTTCGGTCCAGGGATCTGGAATGTTATTGCCATAAGATGTCGGGTTCCATGAACCCGCGTTCATGCTGTTTGAAAAAGAGATGGCGTAAAACTGATCCATCTCATCAGATGCGCCTATGTAAGGGTTACCTTTTGTATCGTTGTCAACCTGCCGGTGCTCTTTTGGTAAGGAAGCATAAATATTACTCAGGAAACTCTGTGCATAATCCCGATTGGCAAAAACCTTATCAATGGTCAGGTCGTCATCCGGCGCTTTATTCAAAAAATCTTTTTTACAGGATGCTGCTACAAAAAGCAACAACATGATCATAACTGATTTTACAAGTAATTTCATAATACTATTAATTAAATGTGTTTAAAAAGTAACCTGCAGACCCAAGTTGAGTGTACGTACCTGCGGATATCCGCCGAAACTCACACCATTACTATTGTCCTGTTCAGGATCAATCACCTTCAAGTGATCCCAAAGCAATAAATTGGTTCCGTTAACAAAAAAGCGTGCGTTGCTTACACCCACTTTTTGTGAAAAGCTTTTGGGTATGTTGTAACCTATTTCGGCCGATTTAAGACGCAGATAATTGCCATTTGCTGCATATAGCGTATTGGTGACATAGTTATTGGTGTTTTTCACATCGATAACAGAAGGGTATTTAGCGTTGGCATTATTTGCGCCCGGGATCCACCGGTTATCGTAGTATTCTTTGATCACATTATAGTTACCTACGCCATCCATAAATGCCCAAACCGGCCTGCCCCCTAAAAAGAAGGTGGAGCGGGCAGCACCCGTAAAGAACACGCTGATATCAAAACTCTTATACCCCAGTGTTACGCCAAAACCATACATAATTTCGGGGTTGCGGGCATAACCAAAGTAGGTTTGGTCATCTGTGGTTATCTTCCCGTCGCCATTGAGGTCCTTATATTTAATGTCGCCGGGACGGATAATAGATTGTAACTGCGTTTGTGACGGGCTATTGTCAATATCCTGCTGATCTTTAAACAGGCCTGCGGCGATATAGCCATATGGGCGATCGATACTCTGGCCTCTTGAATTCTGATATGCCAATGGCTTCACCGGCGAATCGTCCTCTATTATTTTGTTGCGAGCATAAGTAAAATTGGCCTGGAATGCATAGTAGAAACCACCTGCTGTCCGGTTCCTAATCTGTATATTACCATCAACACCTTTGTTATTAACAATACCCAGGTTGGCATAAGGGATATTGCCACCAAAACCAGCCGAACTGGGAATCTGCTGGCGCTGCAGCAATATACCGGTACGGTGTTCCCTAAAAGCATCAACCTGTAATACCACCTTACCGTTAAACATTTCCATATCTAAACCCAGGTTGGCTTTGGTTGATGTTTCCCAGCTGATATCTTCATTACCAATGCGGCTTTCGGCAAAGGCACCTGTGGGATAAGCCTGGCTGGAGCCAAAAGGATAATTATCGGCATTTTTATTAATGGTGGTCTGGAACAGAAACCGTGAGCCACCGATCTGATCGTTACCAACCTTTCCGTATGACCCTCTGATCTTTAAGGAACTGACCACATTCTTATTCCAGAATTTCTCATTGGATATGATCCAGCCAAAAGCCCCGGAAGGGAAGAATCCATACCGCTTACCGGCCGGAAAATTCTCAGATCCGTTATACCCTCCATTAAATTCCAGCAGGTAGCGTGAATCATAATCATACGTTACCCTGCTTGCTAAACCCTGTCTGCGGAAAGGAATATTATCAAGCGAGTTAGCCGCTGTAAGGTTGATGTATTCGCGCCTGTTACCCAGCAAAAGGCCGCTTACCGAACTTTTGCCGAATTTGCGGTCGTAATTAATTGATGTTTCCAGGTAAACCGCACGATTTGAGGCGCTGCCGTAATAGAACCCTAATGCTGTTTCCGTCTGGATCAGCTTATATTGATCTTTACCGTTAGCATCTTTACCCAGGTACTGATAAGTGCTTGGTATTTTATGGCGCACATTATCTGTTTGGTTATAATAGTCATAGGAAAACAACCCATTAAGAGATAAGCCGGGAGTGATCAGTGAAGACAGATCCCACTTTGTACCCAGTGAGCTTTGTAGCGTAGTGCGGAATTGCTTTTGATAACCTTCCTGCGTAGTGCGGGTATAGGGACTTTCGGACAGGAACGTACCTTTTCCGGGGATAGAACCATCGGGGTTTTTAAAAGGGTAACTGTTATTTGGAGTATAATTTAAAGCATCATAGATAACACCGGCACTTGAACCTGGATAATTACCGTTGGATATAATGCCCCCTACATTAAGCGCTATGGAAAAACTTTTAGATAAGCTGACATCCACATTTGAGCGGAAATTATAACGCTTTACACTGGTATTGGTAGGGTATGGAATGGTAGGATCTTCCTTATAAATACCATCCTGAATGGTGTAACCAACATTGGTAAAATATTTAAAAGTTTGATTGCCACCCTGCAGGCTTAAATTATTGATGGTTTGAAGCGTGTTCTTTTTCAACGTGGCGTCAATCCAGTTAACATCCGGATACAAAAACGAGTCGGAATGGTCTTTGTATTTTTGTACCTCGGCCGGTGTAAAAAAAGCGGGCTTTCCCACATTGGCCATGGCTTCGTTGGCTAATGTTGCATACTCATAACTATTAATAAAATCAGGCAGGCGCAAGGCTGTCAGCATAGCAGTTTCTGTACGGAAAGTTACTTTTGGCCGCCCCTCAGCACCTCTTTTGGTATTGATAAGAATAACACCATTGGCACCGCGTATACCGTAGACCGCAGTAGCCGAAGCATCCTTCAATACCGAAAAGCTTTCAACCTCCTGTATATTGAGATTATTCATATCCCGCTCCACCCCGTCAACCAGCACCAATGGAGCTCTTCCGCCAGATGTGGTACCGAAGCCCCGGATATACACGCTCGAAGCATCGTAACCAGGTTCGCCAGAGCTTTGCCTGGTTATAATACCCGGCAGCCGGCCACCTATTGCGTTGGACAATGAAGGTGTTGATACCTGCTGCAGATCGGAGATCTTTACAGTTGATACGGCTCCGGTAACTGACACCTTTTTCTGTGTACCAAAGCCAACAACAACTACATCATTTAACTTCCGGCCAGCTTCATCAGGCACCAGTTTTATTCGCATGGTGCGGTGGTTGCCTACCCGGATATGCTGGGTTTTGTATCCAACAAATGTTACAGATATCGAGTCGCTTTCGCTGGGCACTTCAATCAGGAACTTCCCGTATACATCGGTAATAGTTCCTTTTGCACTGCCTATCACTTTAACTGTTGCTCCAGGCAATATCTCATCCTTTTCATCAACAACAGTACCCGAAAGCACAAATGAAGCAATCGTTGCTGTTTTTTGCGCGTTCATTGTTTCGGCTGGTGTTGCCGCATTTACCTGGTTATATAAACTACAGGTGATAACTAACAACAAAAGCAAAGATTTGCACACCTGGTAACGGATATATCTAAAACTCCTTTTCAGGTTAATGTGGGTTTCAAGATCCAAAACCCATGGTTTTGTAGAAATTCGCATAAATTAATAAAGTTTAGCATACGTGTATTATTTATTAATTACTCACAACGAACGTGTAGCGCAACGATCGTCAGCACTGCAGAATGCAGTTCTATTTCATTTGTTACTTCAAGGTGGGTTTTCGTCAAATTCTCTCATTTTAATGGTTTTTTATGGTTTATAAATGTGGTTTATCGTGTTAAAAAGTGTTAAATACCATGGGTTATTATTATCGTTATTTTTTTGAATACGTATTCAAAAAAATAAAAGGCAAAAAAAATGACTATGCCATTTTTTTTGCCTTTACAGATGTTCGGATCACCAGGTGCCCTTTCATCATGACTACCTGAGGCACCGAATCTTTATCGCTTATCTCTTTCAGCATTAATTCCACCGTGCTGTCAACCATTTCTTCCAACGGCTGCTCCCAGGTGGTTAGTGAATAAGATGGCCACTCAGACATCCGGATATTATCAAAACCTATTACGGATACATCTTCAGGTATTTTTAAGCCTATAACCCTGATGGCATCCATTACACCCAGTGCTATAATGTCGTTACCACAAAAAATACAGTCAATATTTTTATTCTTGGTCATTAACTCCTGCGCAGCTTTAAAGCCGCTTTCGTAGGTATAATTACCAGGCTCTATCATCAGATCGGTTATATTTCTTTCATTCAGCACCTCTTTAAAGCCCTTTAATCTGTCGATAGTGGTTGAGGTATCAGATGGTCCCGAAATAAATGCAAATGACTTATGTCCCATCTCCACCAAATATGCTGCTATTTGTTTAGCTGCAAGATAGTTATCACAAAATACCGCACTGCTTTCCAGTTGTTCGGTATAGCGGTTAAAAAGAATTACAACGATACCATTCCGGTTAAATTTTTGCGAAGCTGATGAAGATAATAGTGCATCGGTAATGATCACACCTTCAACATTATACTCCAATAACTGAGTGATCTCTTTCTCCTGTATTTCTTCATTCTCTGAATTGATAAATATCAAATGATAACCCAGCGCCGATAAACGATTATGGAATATTTCTAAAACAGCCGAATAAAAAGGATTACGGATATTGCGCATCACAATGCCTATCATCATTGTTTTACGAGTGATCAGGCTCCTTGCATGCGCATTCGGCTGATATTCTAATTTTTCGGCAGCATCCAATATTTTCTTTCGTTTTTTTTCCGACACATTGGTATTACCGGCAAAAACCCTCGAAACAGTAGACTGTGAAACGCCAGCTAATTCTGCAACATCCTGCGAAGTGTAATTTTTCTTATTCACGTTTATACCGTTATTAAATGAATACGTATTCATTTATACAAATATAATTTTTTTATTTATAAAAAAGATTTTAGAGAAAATTAAATTTTTCTATGAATAATCGGGATGGATCAGCAAATTCCAACGGGAGATCTTCGGAAAGAGCTATGCCTTAATCATAAGGCAATCTACGTTTGCATCCAGAAAGTAAACTTTCATTGATAATCTTCGGCGGAAAATTTCTTAGTATATAAAGAATTCCTTAAATATAAATTACGGTTACATATCCCCTGGTTTTGTGTATTTGCATGTAAAAGCCATCGGAATTCTCTGATGGCTTTTACATGATAGAATTTGGTTAAACTACAGGCAGATGAATGTCTGTTTAGAATTCTGTCATCATTTTAAATATTACCTTACCTACATTATCAGGTTTACCCTTAGGCGTCGGAGAAATTGAACCTTTAAGTTTTCCGTTTAATTTGATTACCCTAATTTTGCGGAAACTATAATTACCTTTCTCATAATCATAAGTTTCACCGTCATCATCATAAAGAACGTAAGTACCAGGTTTATCGCCATAATATCTTACTTCAATATCAACTTTCTGCCCCGCTTTAGGTGCATGCAGCATTGGAGGCATCATAGGTATCACCCCGCCATCCTTTACAAACACCGGTATTTTATCAAGCCCTGGCGTTACACTGATCACTTCTCCATTGCCTGCATACTTTCCGGTATAAAAATCATACCACCTACCTCTCGGCAATATTACTTTGCGACTGGTTTGCCCGGCAAACATGGGGGCCACTAATAAATATTCGCCGGCCATGTATTGATCCTTTACTTCTTTGGTAACCGCTTCTTCGTATGGATTTTCTTCCAGATTTAATTTCTTGTTTTCCCCTTTAGCCTCAGTATTGGTAAACCCATCTTCCAGGTACATGGCCCTGAAAGGTGGGATTCCTTCAAAATGATATTTTGCAAATTCGCTGTACCAGTAGGGAATCATCTGCATGCGCAGATTAGCCATTGTTTTTACCTGTTCGGCCACTTCAGGAAACGACCATGGTTTGGTGCCGCTGGCCCAGGCATTGATCATGGCCATAGGTGAAAAAACATTGGACTGGAACCTGCGCAACCACTCTTCGCCGGTTTTGGATGAACGTACCTCCGGTGTCCATAATACGCCGGCAAAACCACTATTCACCAACGCGGTTATAAAGTCGCGGTGATCATAATAATCATTATAGATCACATAAGGGAATGACGAACCTCCGCCATTTGAGGCGCGTACCAATCCAAATGTACGCTGGTTACGCTGGTGATAAATTTCGCTGGTGTAACGCTGCATCATGAGGCCATAGGTCTGCCGCATTTGCTCGGCATCATGACCTGATGGGAAAACTGCGACATCTGGCCATAAGTAATTATCGCCTCCATCAACCTCGTCCATTTTATAGCCGCTAATGCCGATATCTATCTTGCCTTTTTCCAGTTCGCCAAAAAAGATCTGCCGAGCTTCGGGCATACTGATATCTGGTACAATTCCGTTCCAAACAGTATGTGAGCCACTATAAGGTAAAATGCTTTTATACAGAGGGGCCTCTGGCGATACATAGGGGTTTGTCCATAAGTTGAGCCGGATATTCTTTTTCAGCATATTCTGCACCAACGATTTGGGATCAGGGAAGCGGGTTTTGTCCCACTCAAAAGTACAAGGGTACGATTTGCTTTGCCAGCCTGGTTCCAAACCAATAAAATCAAGCGGATAACCCTTTTCCTCAAAAGCCCTGGCTTCTGCAGCAACGCCCTGCGCATCAGTTAAACGCTGCATACGCTGGGTAAAGCCCAGTCCCCAACGCGGTGGCAGGCAACCGCCGCCGTTCAATAAATTATAGCGTCGTATAGCATCTAAAGTTGTAGGGCCTGCAAATACATATATCTCCACTCCTGCCGCGGGCACCAGCATTTCCACACCGTCTGAGTATGGATGTGAGCTCCATGTTTTATCCAGGTTCCTATCCTTTACTTCTGGAGCGATTTTACTATCACGTCTTACAGCCGTACCAGCATACACATTGATATACCTAGCCGAGTTGATAAACACCCCATACCCGTTTGATGAAACATAGAATGGCGTAGGCGCGTGGGTTCGGCCATTATCCTTACCTGCATAATTATCTACATGTAAGGCGAGTACTTTACCTCGCTGAAATACCGTTTGAAAGTTTAAACCAAAACCGAATATCTGCTCTTTTTTCTCCAGCGGAAAACGAAGATAGGTTTTGCCGTCCAGTACCCGACCGGTAATTTCATCCTGTGCCAGCGGGAAGGAAGCTTTGGGCATTTGCTGTAAACCAGCATGGTATGGCTGCACACCAGCCACTTTAAGCAGATTATACTCTTCGGGCTTGCCTATTATGCCTTTCCATATCCCGGGTTCAACTTCTGTCCAGATTATGGATTGTGCCCAGATGAGTTCTGTAGAACTTAAGCATAAGCAAACCAATAAAAAATACTTCAGGATCTTCATTTTATTATTGCGGTATAATGGTGTAGGTTTTGCCCTTTTCGGTGGCAAAGTCTATTACATAGCCTTTATTAAAGCTGATATCCGTCAGCTTAGCACCGTCAACTTTTTGGTGTGGAGGTACAGTAGGCGGGGTATTCAATATATTTTTATTACCGCCAACAGCGGCTTTACTATTTACTTCGATCACCTTTACAGGGATTGGGGTACGCAACCGACAATTACCGCCCAGGTGTGATTTGATCAAAGCATTAGTCAGTTTGCCTTTTTTCCAGCTGATGGCCACCTCAAAATTACCGCGGGCCTTAATGCCTTTGATGCTGCCATCGGCCCAGGTGTCTGGTAATGCCGGCAAGACTTCAATTTCACCATTTTGGCTTTGCAGCAGCATTTCGGTCATACCGGCCGTTCCGCCAAAATTCCCATCGATCTGGAAAGGTGGATGCGCGTCGAACAAATTGGGATAGGTACCGCCCCCGCTCATCTGTTCTTTTTTTTGCAGCGGATCCATGTAGTTAAAGGCTGCACCCAATATTTTGTAGGCGTGATTACCATCGTGCATACGCGACCACCAGTTCACTTTCCAGGCCATAGACCAGCCAGTGCTCACATCGCCCCTATATATCATGGATTGCTTGGCAGCGGCAGCTAATTGCGGTGTATTAAATACGGAGATCTGCCTGCCGGGGAACAGGCTAAACAGGTGCGATATATGCCGATGGGTATCTGCCGGATCATCCCAGTCCTGGAACCATTCCTGCAACTGTCCGTATTTACCAATGTGGAAAGGATAAAGTTTATCATAAGCAGCTTTTACCTGTGCTGCAAAAACCCTATCCGTACCTAAGACCTGTGCACTGCTGATACAGTTTTGAAACAGCTCACGAATAATAGACATATCCATGGTGGAGGCCATGCTGACCAGGTATTCCTTACCATTAATTTTGATGGTATTCTCTGGCGATGTGGATGGATTGGTTACCAGGTAGCCCGTTTTAGGGTCAGTCACGAGCCAGTGCAGCATAAACTGCGCGGCGCCTTTCATAATGGGATACGCGGTTTTACTTAAAAAAGCCTTATCACCGGTAAACAGGTAATGATCATACAAATGCAAACTCATCCAGGCTCCCCCCATTGGCCAGGCCGACCACCGTACCGAGCTTTTGGGGTCATGATCATAACCACCCACAGTAGAGGTTTTGGCCCATATATCGCTGTTATGATGCTCAACCCAGCCTTCAGAAATGTTATAACTTTCTTTAGCAGTAATAGCTCCGTTTATGGTAAGCTCTTTTAAAAAATCAAATAAAGGCTGATGGCATTCTGAAAGATTGGTATTTTCGGCCAGCCAGTAATTCATTTCGGTATTGATGTTGGTGGTATAATTACTACCCCATGGCGGTAATACCTGATCATTCCAAATACCCTGCAAATTGGCCGGAGCACTACCGGGTCTGGAACTGGCTATGAGCAAATAACGCCCAAACTGGTAATACAGGGTTTGCAACTGCTTATCAGGATTGGTTACACTAAAATTCCGGAGCCTTTGATCGGTAGGTTGCATTATCATGTGTGCATCAGCACCCAGATTAAAACTCACCCGTTTAAACAGTCGTTGATAATCGGCAATGTGCCGTTGTTTTAATTGCGCATATGTTTTTTGCGATGCGGCAAGCAAACCAGCATTAGCTTCCATCGCCGGATCCTTGCCTTGCAGACCTGGGGATTTATTAAAACCATTAAAGCTAGTGGCCTCAGTTAAATAAAGTATAACTTCATTTGCACCACTTACCTGTAATTGGTTATTAGCAGATTTTATCTGTCCACCAATATTCTTTATTCTGAGGTTGATCTGAAAATTCATTCCTTCCCCTTTTGGTTCATCATAAATCACCTGTTGTGGTTCATAATCGCGGTTGGCTACGTAGCTTGGGGCTTTCCCTTTTAATATGAGTTTGCTATTACCATCGTTCGCTACCGAAAAATGCAGCTTGCTTTGCAGGCCGGCCGTAAAATTGATAGCGCCTTTTTTGTCGGCCGTAATGCGTATCATCATTATTTTATCCAGGTAACTGATAAACGTTTCCCGTTTATAGTGCACTCCCCCCGATTCGTACCTTACGGTTGAAACCGCATTGTTTAAGCTCAGGTCGCGGTAGTAGTGTGTGCTGTCTGTAACATCAAAATTCAACAGCAGATCGCCCAATGGTAAATAACGGGCGGTGTACGGGCCCTGCAAATGTTTTTTCCAGAGGTCGGCTGCCTTGTCGAAGTCGCCATCAAATACAGCCTTCCGCACCTGCGGTAAATATTCCGGCCCTTGTGGGTTATTACACGATTGAGGATAACCCGACCATAAATTATGATCATTCAGTTGATAGCGTTCGTGGCTAACTCCACCAAATACCATAGCCCCGGTAGTAGCATTACCCAATGGCAAAGCCTCTTCCCAGGCAGCGGCGGGCTTAGTGTACCACAATTTTAAATTAGCATCATCGCTATGTGTTTGTGCAGATGCGAAACCTGCACTTGCCAAACCCGCCAAAACCAATACATTTTTAAGAGAATAAATTTTAGTGCCACCCATATTATTTGGTAGTTATTAGTTTGTAAGCCATCACTTTTTTGCCCCAGAAAGTAGGAACATATAAGATATGTTTCAGGGGATCATAGGCAAGATCGGCAGTATTTACTTTTTTTTCCTGGATGTCCAGCAAAGTTTCAATCTTACCATCGGCAGTTACATAAAATATATGCCCCGACCAGCAGGTGATCAAAAAATCGCCATTGCCAACGGGCTCAAGTCCGTCGCCGCCACAACTGAGTGTAGTAATGGGTGTTAAATTTCCCTTACTATCTGATTTTATAAATTTTTGTCCTCCGAGGATATAAAGATCGGGTCCTATAGCTTTAAGACCATTTACCCCTCCTATGTTGGTTAAAAAGGTGCTTACTTTTCCTTTTTCAATGCGGTGTATTTTTTTGGTTTTGCTGTCGGATACATAAACTATCCCTTTATCATCTACTGTAATGTCGTTAAGGGCTTTGGCACTGTCGATAGCTATCTTGTTTTTTACCTTACCGGTATTAATATCAATAACTACCACTTCTGACAGATCAGCCGCATATAACTCATTGTCAAATCGCCCTAAGCCTTTGGGCGCGTTTAAACCTGTGGTAAAATCCAGATTGATAACCTTGCCATCCAAACCAATTTTGGCCACTCCGCCCTTGCCATCAACGGCATTGGGGTTTCCATCGATCTCAGATACATAAAGAATGCCCTTTTTAAAATCGGGTAAAACCGATTCCGGAACTCTCACTACTGTATCGGTTTCCCAAAGTTTTTCTAACTGATGGGTTTGTGCAAAAGCATGGTGAGCGGTGATGATTGTCAACGTTACCATCATTATATATTTTAAAACTGAACTCATTACTTTTTATTGGTTAGTTATAGTTGTACAGCCTGTGTACCACCATCATTTATTTTGTATTTTATTGTTTTATTACCTTCTGTAACTGTGATAAGCAATTTATTCTTGCTTGGTCTTGATATGGTAAGATCGAATATATGGCCGAAAGAATGTATATTATTTATTGCCATTTTATTCCATTCAATTGGCAATCTTGGCGTACAATTAAAAGTACTAAAACCTGTTGGCCGCATGCCAAACAAGCCTTCGGTATAAATGCGGCAATAGAGCCCACTCTCAGCCGATAGGTGCCTCTGATTCCCTTCCGGGTAAGCTTCTACCGGGTAAGGCACATGCTCGCCCAGGAGCCGTCTACGCGAGTAATAACGCAGATAATCCATGGCCTTTTCGGTTTTACCGGCCTGCAATACACCACGAAGCGCGTACAAAGTAGAGCGATCCCAGAATGTTTCTTTACCGGCTTGTGTGGCCAAACCATCGGCAGTCCATAATTTGGGCGAGAACAGAGCATTAATAGTTCCTTCGCTACGATCAAAAATCCCCATAGTAAGCGGTAAACAGATCCAGGCACGTAGCACATCATTGGTTTCATAGTATTTATATGTATCAAACCCATCAATGGTTGCGCCGAAGTATTTTTCGATATTGCTTTTAAGCTCAGCCGCCTGTTTCAGGTATCCGTCGGTTTGTGTTTTAGGCTGATGTAGCTGCCTGCCGAGATAATTAGCTGATATCAGGGCATCATAATATAAACTATTGGTTGACAGATTGGCCTTACCAGCCGGGAATCGCCCTTCCAGTTCATCATGATCTGAGTTAACTACGCCCTGATCGTTTAATTTGCGGTGACTGTATTCAAGGCACCAGGTAATCAACGGCCACAATTTTTTGGCAGAATCAGGTTGCCCACAAGCCAACGCATAGCGTGAAGCGCCGTAAGCAATCATAGCCTGGTCACCGCGGTCGCCGGCTCCCTTCCACACCGCGTCGCCTTCGGCAACTATAGAGCTTGGAATGGGCTTATACTCTGGGTTCATATATTTAGCAAACAAGCGGTAGCAGTTCATGGCTGATAGGTTGCCAACGCTATCACCCGAAAACGCAAAGAACGGACTAATGTATTCCGCCTGATCATTAGCCCATATTGCCGCGTAATAAGCTAAGCCACCAGGGCTATGCAAATAACCAACCTTGGTTTTGTAAATACTTTCGGTTCCGCGGATCTTGGCAAATGCAAATGCCGTGTTCAACAAAGTATCCGGTGTTTGTAATTGTAAAGGGGTTAAAATGGTATTTATCCGTTTTTCGCGGGCCTGCTCCTCAGCATCCGCATCAATCTTAATTGGCTGAGTTGGAAAATCTGTTGCCAGGTAATAAACTGAGAACGATGTATTTGCGCCCGGCTGTACCATTCTGCTGCCATGATCAACTGTACCCATGATCACCGTATGTGGCCTTACCTTGCTTTTAGCACTGTCAGTTCTTTCCTCGCGTCTCATGTATTCCATCGTAATGTTAACCGGTTTATCGGTTATATTGGTGAATACAAATTTTTCAATCACCATCGGTTTATCCACAGAAGGAAAAATACTCCGGTCTATTTTTACCAGCGCCGGGTTACCAGAAGTGGCAGCTATCCGCATAACGCCTTTGTGGCTGATACTTTTGATATTATAGGTCAGGTCTCCGGATTTTTTGCCACTGGCCAGGTCGGTTTTTAACTGGCGATTGTTGATCAAAAAACGGGGCAACTCGTTGTCTTGAAAAGTATAATCGATATGAGTTCGGGTACCATCGGGCAGCATCCTGAATGTAGGAAAAACCACTGTGCGTGAAATGGATGACCGGCCTACGCTATCTATACCATACAACACCCAAACAGACACTTTTTCGCCCGACATTTCTATATGATCAGTATGCGGTAGCCTGCCATTGACAGTCCATTTAATACTGCCATCCGGCTGAATGGCCCAGCGGTCTGTTTGAGCAGGCAAAACAGTCTGCTGGGCATAAAGTAAGCCGGGGAACAGCAAGCTTAGGCAACATAATAGTACTTTGTATGTATTCACTTTCATATTAGATACACTAATGTTTATCAATCTTTGTCTGAAATCACCGTACCAGCATTCACATCGGCTGATAGTTCCACCTTTTTTGATATTCCGGGAAGTTTGTTTTTCAAAACATGAATATCTCCACTTGCATTGCCCTCCACACGTACAAATGCATGGGCAGAGCCAAGGATGGTATTATTTGTAATGGAGGCACCGGTCACATTCTCCAACCTGATAATAGCTTGTGCATCTGTAGTTACTGGGATCATCCAGTTATTCAATTCAATACTTTTACCATCCTCACAAATAAAGGCTGGCCGAAGATCATTTGAGCTTAAGGTAAGTTTTACATTTTTTAGCTTCAAACCATCAACATGCCTGGCCCAAACACCATAAGCCGGTACCAAAGGGCCAAACGTTTTCACCTCCGGATATTTATCAATGGCCTCGGGTACCACCTGTCGGGCATTTTCATTTGTTCCGCCACCCGCAAGATTGATCTCGATATTTTCGAGTGTCAGATCTTTAATTGGATGTCCGGGGATTCCCGTTAATAAAATACCCGATGGTGGCATCAGTTGTGCATTGTCGGCCGCTTTAGCCTTTACATTTCTGATGGTTACATTTTCTAAGGTACCTATGGGTTGCTGTGTGTCCTGATCTTTGCGGAACACACTGAGTCTTGCACCTAAACGAATGAGGATGGGCGTTTTTACTTCTACCATAGTAATATCGCTGATATTGACATTACGAATACGTGCGCCATCAACAGAAAGCAGCTTAATACCGCCATTGGTGGTATCATAAATATAACACTGAGAAATGGTGATGTTTTCAAACGGAGCCATAGATTCCGTACCTATCTTGATAGCCCCCTGGCCGCTTTTTAGCCGCAATCCGGAGATCACGATATCTTTACAGGCCATTTTGCTTGACGTTGTTTTAAAACACAGCGCATCATCGCCGCTTACTACATCACAATCTTTAATAGTTACACGCTGACAACCATCTATATCCATACCGTCGTTATGCGCCACTCCCCTGCTTACGATCTTTACATTCTTTATATTCACTTGTTGGCATTGAAAGTAATGAGATGTCCAGGCGGCAGAGTAATTCAACGTAACGCCCGTTACAGAAATATTTTGACACCGTACCATCCGTAACAAAAACGGGCGTCGCCCCCATCGCTGTGATTCCGGGCGGGTATCGGTTAATATTTGCTGCGCCTTTAGCTTTGAGCCCTGGCCGTCAATAATACCTTCACCCTCAATACCCACATTCTTTTTATCGACAGCTACAACCAGGGCCCAACCTACACTAATACCCAGGCCATCTACAAAAGGGTCAAGATTTTTATAATCGTTAACATCGGTACTACCCAGTAAAACTGCTCCTTTTTTTAGCTCCAGTGTGATATTATCATTCAGTGCTATAGTTCCGGTGAGGAATATTCCCGGAGGGACGATGACTTTACCGCCACCGCTTTTATAACAAGCCTCTATCGCTTTTTGAATGGCATCGGTATTTAACGTGACACCATTGCCCACAGCGCTATAAGTACTAATATTTACATCCGCCGCAAACAGGCTTAAATTAAACAATGTAATAAAAATAATAACCAACAAGAATCTTAATGATCTGTACATGGTTATTTTTTCCTTTCTACCTTTAGCATTTCCGTTCCGGCTAATAATAACGCACCCAGACCATGAGTATCATTCAGTTCGGTCGGTCGGGTATAGTAAAATTTGATTGCTGTATCCATATTGGTACCAATACATACGTCTTGCAGCTGGCCGTCGGCCGTAATCCTGGTTAGCAAACCTTTCCAGCCTTCCTGAGCTATGGATATGTATTTTTCGTTGATCCAACCCTGATTCACTGCACGAGCAACGGCATAGGTATACATAGCTGTAACAGAAGTTTCCAAATAAGAGTCTGGTTTATCCAGTAACTGGTGCCATAGGCCGGTCTGATCCTGGTAGCGGGCGTACCCCACTATTTGTCTTAATAACAATTTAATTATTTCTGCACGCTTAGGATGATTAGCCGGCAGGTCATTTAATAACTCTACAGTAGCCATGGCTATCCAGCCATTGCTGCGTCCCCAATGGCCAACACCATTTGTCTGGTCGTCGGAGTAATAATTATGAAAAAACAGACCTGTATTAGGATCATATAGGTATTTGTTAAAATTCTCTACCTGTTTTACGGCATCATCGAAATATTTACTATCACCGGTTTGTTTACCCATACGTGCCAGGAAAGGGATACTCATAAACATATCGTCGGCCCAAAGTGTCATATTACGCGGGTTTGGGCGGGATAGCGTACCATCGGGCAGGCGCATTTGCTTATTGAGAATATAATCGGCCGATCTGCTTAAATAAGCTTTATAATCTTTCCGGTTGGCTAGGGCGTCCACATCAAACAAGCCTGCCGACATAGCGCCACATGCATCCAAATTAGTAATATTGAATACTGATCCGTACTCCACTTTTGGTGTTTTAGCTTTCCGTAAAGCCTCAAAATAATTAAGGTTATCAAAAATGAAGGCGAAGTTCCGCTGCGAATAATCTGAATACTTTTTGTCGCCCAGCACATCTGCCATTTGCATCATACCGATGGTTAATACGCCATTTACGTACATCCATCTATTGTATTTACTGTCGACCTTAACATCTGGGGATAAAGCCAGACCTTTGGTTGAATCGTATTTTTCTTTAGTGTTGGTATTGATAAATTTAAAAGAGGTATTCTGGATCACATTATCCGCAACCTTTCTGATTATCTCTTCAGTATTACTCGTTTGCCCAAATACGGTAGTTGAGCAAAGGATCAGTAATAGGTATAAAAACGGTTTCATATTTTACTGTTTTTTGGTTAGTATCTGTTTTAATTATGCTTTCTTTTTGTTAGTTGCCCGTACGGCTTTTACTTGTGCCGCGGTAACAGGCCCCGCTTTATTGGTAAAGTTTTTCCTAACGTAGGTTAACACAGCGGCAATCTCCTGATCTTTCAAAAAATCATGTGAAGGCATCACATTGGAGTACGATTCGCCATCGATATCAACATTTTCCGAAAACCCGTTAAGTACCACTTTGATCAGGCGGATTTTATTGCCCAGTACATAGGATGTTTTGATCAAGGGTGGATTCATGTTTGGTACGCCGCCGCCATCAGCCTGATGGCAGGTTAAACAATACTTTTCATATATGCCTTTGCCGCTTATTAAAGCTAAACCCGCGACATGCCTGGGTTTAGCCTTTGTTTTAACCTGGGCGAGTAACGGAACGCAACAAAAAAGACAGCCGATGACCATGATATATTTTTTCATTCTGGCTATTATTTTTTTGTGTAGATAATGCGATAAATAGTTCCTTTGGAATCATCGGTAACATACAGCGAACCATCTAAACCCTGAGCCAGGCCACATGGACGGTGATCTGCACGACCAGCTGCCGTTTTTTCGGGTGAGCCTGAAAAGCCATCAGCAAATATTTCCCAATTACCCTCGGGCTTACCATTTTTAAATGGTTGAAAAACCACAAAGTAACCAGCTTGTGGCTCAGGTGCACGATTCCATGAACCATGGAAAGCTATAAAAGCCCCATTTTTATACTTTGCCGGGAATTGAGTGCCGGTATAAAAAAGCAAACCATTTGGCGCCATATGACCAGGATAGGCCATCGCCGGATCTATATACTTAGCGTCAGCTTCTTTTTTTCCATCACCGCCATATTCCGGTGCTTGTATCTTTTTATGCTGTATCTGGTCATAGTACATAAAAGGCCAGCCCGCATTATCTCCTTTTTTAAGAGCGTATAAACACTCTGCCGGTAATTCTGCCGATTGTTTGGTGGTATACAGTTCGGGCCATGAACTGTTCAGGTTATCCCTACCATGCTGCATTACAAAAAGTTGGTTATCCTGCTGATTCCAGTCCATACCCACCATATTTCGCAACCCGGTTGCATATCGTATACCATCGCCATAGGTTTGATTTAGCTTATCTGTTCTGAATTGCCATACTCCACCCATGGAATCAAGAATAGGGCAACCGGATATACCGGGTGAATGCAAACCCCGGTCTTTTTCCTGACATGCATTAAACCAGGCGCCTATGTTCACGTAAATATTACCATCGTTATCCAATGCGAATGACTTTGTTTCATGCTGACGCCCAGCTTTTAAACCGGTAACAATTTTCTCAGGCTGATCTGGATTGATCACTTCATTTTTATCGCTTACCTTATACCTGAACACTTCCGTATTTGACGACGCAAACAGATATCCGTTTTTTAAAGCCACCTCCGTACCACCATAATTGCCAAAGCTCAATTTAAGTTCGGCTTTACCATTTGAAGCTTCATGCAATACTAAAATACCTTTCCCTTCTTTGTTGGGTCTCGCAAGCTTTACGTAGATATCTCCTTGTGGTGTAACCACCAGATGCCGTGCTTTAGCACCTGTTTCGGCTACTTTTAAAGCCCCAAATCCATCGGGCAGCTTTAACCCAGCGTTATCGGCATCGGGTACTACATCACCGATAGGTTTCAGGGCATACAGCGTTATACTTACAGCAAACGCTGTAAGTGTCATCATTAATCTGGACAGTTTACTCTTCATACTATTATCTATTATTCATAGGTTTTATTTAAAATTTACATCCTTAAAATCCTGGTTTACCAGCCAGGGTTTTGAGGATAAGGTGTACCGGTTATTGTTGCATCGATCTGTGCCTGCGGAATAGGACGCAACACCTGGAATGGCTTGATATTATTTTTACCATCGGTATTATGCAGCTTCACCCGTTCTAAAAGTTTGCCGGTACGTACTAAATCCGTCCAGCGCATCATTTCGCCACATAACTCCCGCGAACGCTCATCCAGGATAAAATCCAGCGTAAGCTTATCGGCGGTAACATCCATTACTGAGGGGGTAGCTGATGGATAAGCGGCCCTTTCACGCACTGCGTTTACATATTGTACTGCATCAGCCGCCCGGCCATCCATCACCAAAGCCTCTGCTGCGATCAAATAGGTTTCTGCCAAACGATATATAATGATGGGCCTGCTTGATGGTGAGTTTTGATCTGGCCGTTTAGTATCAAAATACTTGAACATGGCCGGAGATAACGCGATACTATATTTGCTTGGAGGAATAACCTGGTAACGATATTTGGCAATCTGGGCAGCCGTCATTTCGTAACCTGGCATCCATATAGCGGTATCACCTACAGTAAACTTAGGTGCGCCTGGCTGAGCACCGGCCGGAGCACTAGCCGGCAATGGGTTTGGCCAATTGGGCACCGAAGCAGCATTATTGCATAACCAGGTTGTTTGAAACGTTTTGTTATAGCGTTTATCATTTAACCTTTCTTTAAACACCGTATCGGTAAGCCAATGAGTAGGTACTACGCGTATATAAGGGCGCCCATAAAGTGTGCTGCGCTGCATACCTGGCTGCACTTCATATTTTGGAGCAAATAAGTGGCATAATAAATTATCAGGACCACTATTATTTTGAGTAGGCGACCCATTATAAGCCAATGTTGGGGTATGCTGCACCGTCCATAATACCTCGCTGTTTGCCTCATTGCCTTCAGCATATACACTTGCAAAATCCTGTTGCAATTTTAAGCCGTCTGCAGGAGCAACATTATTGATCAGGTCAAGCGCTATAGAGGACGCATTTTTATAATCATCTGCCTGTTTGGCCGCTGAACCTGCTCTTGCCAGATACACTTTTGCCAATGCGTGCATAGCCGCGGCTTTTGTAGCTTTACCCGGAAGTACGCCACTGGTTAACGGGCTGGCAGGAAGAACTGCGATGGCATCTTTAAGATCCTGGATAATAAAAGCATACACATCAGCCATTGGCGACTTTGTGGCCGAGGTTGTTGGTGTGGCTTGAAATGTTTTATTTAAGGTTACATCGCCCCAGGATTGTACTAATATAAAATAATAGTTGGCCCGCAGAAATTTTGCCTCGCCAATCATGCTTGCCGTAGTAGCCGCATCAAGGCCTGACGGTGCATTACCGATTAGCCCATTACAGGTATTAATATAGGTATAACAATTCTTCCATATGCCGGCAACAATACCATCGGATGTATTAAAATTACTGTTGTATTTTACCAAGCCATTATTGCCATCGTTACCTGCAATAAACTCATCGGTACCAGGTACAACCATTTCAAAATAGCTGTCTGGACCAAAAATAGTCCTGAACCCGGCATAAGCTGCCGTGAGCCCAGCCTGAAAACCCTGTGTTGTAGTAAAAAAAGCTGGTATAAGGGTTGATTTTGGGTCTTCTACCAGCGTTTTTTTACAAGCTGTAGTTAAAAGACCTAAAAATAAACAGGTGTATAAATATATAGATATCCTTTTCATCTTATTTTAATTTAAAGTGTCATGTTAATACCGAATGTAAATGACTTGGTTGGCGGCGTATCAACGTTTAAGGATCCTGCGGTTTCAGGGTCAAGACCGTGAAACTCGTTCCGGTAGGGCGAAAAGAGGATGAATGGGTTTTGCGCCGTTGCATATACCCTTAAGGACTTGACCTTAATCCGTTTGGTAATTGCCTCGGGCATATAATACCCTAATGTAAGGCTACGGACTTTTAAAAATGTACCGTCAAAATAGCTCAACAGCGATGAATACGGCGTATTGGTTGATGCTGAGTTTGGTTTTGGATAATAATTCTGATGATTGGTTGGTGTCCAGTAATCTTCGTTGATGTTATTATAATTACCCTGGAATGTATTGATAAAACTACCACTTTGGAATAATTTTGAAGTTATAGTTCCCCCAACCCGGTAAACACCAACTATAGTAAAATCAAAACCTTTGTAAGCGATGCGGTTGGTAAAACCGCCGGTATATTTTGGTTGATCCGATCCCAAAATAATCCTGTCGCTGGCATTGATCTTGCCATCTTTATTCACGTCCTCAACCCTGATGGTACCAATAACAGAACCGGTACCTGTAGTGGTTAAACCCAAGCTTTTAGCCAAAGCAGTATCGGCCTTAGTGTTTTGCCAAATACCGATCTTTTTATAATCAAATATGGCATTGATGGGCTGCCCAACAAACAAGCCATTTGTAATATCCTGTGTAACACCGCTTGCCAGTTTGGTAACTTTACCCCGGTTAAAGGTGATGTTAAAACTGGTTGTCCAACTAAAGGTGTTTCTGCCATTACCGGCAATGTTAACGGAGCTTAAACTTATTTCGAGCCCCTTATTTTGCGTTTGCCCAACATTGGTTAAAATGCTGTTTGGTATGCCCGAGGTTGGTGGTAATGATAATGGCAGCAGTAATGATCGGGTATATTGATGATAGGCATCAACCGCACCCGTGATCCGTCCGTCAAGGAAACCAAAATCAAGCCCCAGGTTTAAAGTAGAAGTATATTCCCATGTAAGGTTTGGATTGGGTACACTGGTTGGGTAGGCACCGGTTAAATTGGTTGAGCCAAAATTATAATTTACTGATGATAAGGCTCCCAATGTTTGATACGGATTAATAGCGGTATTACCTACTGTACCATAGCTTGCCCTTAGTTTAAGATTTGTTAACACCTTTGAATCTTTCAATATCGGTTCCTGGGTAATATTCCATGCGGCTGCCGCTGAAGGAAAAACATGGTATTTGTTACCAGGAGCCAGGCGCGATGATCCATCTGATCGCATGGTTAAAGTAAGCAGATATTTATTGGCGTAACCATAATTTACCCTTGCCATATAGGATATGATATCCCACTTGGAATATGATCCAGATCCATTTAAATTTGATCCATATTGCGGATTAAAATATTGTACCCCATCAGACAGGATATTGTTATAACTAAATGAATTTGATTGCGACTGGCTTTCCTGTAAGCTGTATAAGCCAGTAAAATTCACATGATGTTTCTGCGCAAATGTCTTGTCATAAGTTAAAATATTTTCAAGCGTATAGTTGTAACTGTAAGTACTTTGATTATTCGCTGTAGATGCCCCGCCAAGGTTATTGGTAGTAGCGCCGGCATAATAATTCCCGTATATATCAGGTCGAATTTCAGCGCCTCCATTAAAGCGGTATTTTAAGCCTGGGGCCAGGTTTACTTCGGCATATGCGGTGGTAAAAGTACCGAACCTTTTACGGGTTTCGACCACAGCGCCGGGCACAAAATTGGCTAATGGATTCCATACCTGATTAGCGCTACCAGCAGTAAATCCTACCAGTTTCCCTGTAACATCATCATAAGGTGTCGAAAGCGGACTTGCTCTCAATGCCTGTCCAAGCGGGTTGGCATTTTCGCCATTGGTATAGCTTAGTGTATTTAAAGTGCTTAAGCCGATCTTAACATTTTTACCTAATTGCTGATCAACACTTAGTTTTAATGAATAGCGGACAAATGATTGACCGAAATAGATACCAGTTTCATTATAATATCCGCCTGATATAGCATACTGTGTTAAATCGTTTCCGCCCGAAACCCCTAATTGATGATCGGTTACGAAACCTGTTTTATAGATCAGTTTTTGCCAATCAGTACTACGCCCGGTCTTGATCGAAGCAACTTCCTGAGGAGCGAATGATCCATCTGTTAAAAAAGCAGGGTCATCAATACCTGTATACTTACCTGGGTTTCCATTGATCAGGCCCCACTTTTTCAAGTCTTCAAATTGAGATCCATTCATGATGTTATAATTTCCCATCGGTTTGTTAAAGCCTGCATAACCGCTATAGCTGACGGTAGTACCACCTTTCTTTCCGCGACGTGTTGAAACCAATAACACCCCATTAGCGCCTCTTGAACCATAAATGGCTGTTGATGATGCATCTTTTAATACTTCTAAAGAAATTATATCGTCTGGGTTTATATCGTTAAGACTCCCGTTAAAAGGGATACCATCAACCACTATCAACGGAGAGTTGGACGCATTTATAGAGCGGGTACCTCTTATCAAAATAGAGGGCGTTGCACCTGGATGGCTATTACCACCACTTTTCTGTATGTCAACACCGGCGGCTTGTCCCTGTAACGCCTGACCAATGTTGGAGGCCGGAATATCACGAAGCGCCTGTTCATTAACAGATACAATTGAACCGGTTACATCCGATTTTTTTTGTACACCATAGCCAACCACAATTACATCGTTTAGTGATTTTAAGTCCGATACCATTATTACATTAATAACCGTTTGATTATTGACAGGTATCCGTTGCTTTTTATAACCTATGGACGAGAATGTCAGCACAGCATCTGATGACACTTTAAGCGTATAATTACCGGCAGCATTGCTAATAACACCTTTTGAAGTGCCTTCTACCCCCACAGAAACACCAGGTAATGGGCCATTTGAATCTGACACTTTCCCGGTGACTGTAATTTCATCAGCAGAAGCATTATTAACATTCCGAACCCCTGGTTTATCTACCTGAAGGCTGGCCTTTGATGATTCAGATCTGTCATAAATAATAATACCCGAGTTTATTTCTTTAAAGGATAAATGGGTTTTGGCAAACAGATAATTTAAAACTTTGCCAAGTGGTTCGTTTTGAAATTTATGCGATGTTACATTATACCCTTTTAAATCGGCCGGGTTATAAGAGAATTTAACGTTAGATTGTTTTTCGAGTTTATCCAGAGCGCTTTGTAATGGCTCGTTGCCAAACGAAATTTTAACGGGCTGATTTGTTATCTGATCAGCCATACCATTCGCGTGTAAAAGTTGGCTAAACACCAATAAGGTGGTAATCACCATCATTGATACCTTCTTAAAAAAAGTAAATAATTTAGTATATTTTTTTATCATCTTTACGAGGTTTTTTGGTAAAAAAACTATTAATGAATTATTGGATTAGCTTGGAACCTGCCAATAACTCATCATTTCTACTCTGGCCGATATTACCAGCATTAAGTAGGTAGTATCGGCCTTATTGGGTTTACTGGTTTACATTTTTTTCAGGTAAACCTCCTTCCCTTTTATATCATAATCCAAATGGTGAATGGTTTTAATGATATCAAGCACATATGGTAAAGTGTTATTTCTTGAAAAATGGATGGTGGTTGTCAGATGGTTTACCCTGGTACGGTCATAATCGATCTGGACATTATAAATATTTTCCAGCCGCATTATCAATTCATCAAATGGTATGCTATACAGATTGATCTCGTTTGATTTCCAGGCGGCCACTTTTTCCGCGTCAATCGGTCTAATTTGATGTGTACCTTCCTTTTGATCGTAAACAATCTCTTTGCCAAGCGTAATCACACCAAAGCTTGATAATTTGTTACCTACCTCAACTCTGCCGCGTGTAACCGAGAGTCGTACATCACTGATGTTTTTATAAAATTTCACATTAAATGCGGTTCCCAATACCCGTGCATGTAAACGGCCATAATGTACCGTAAACGGCATTCTGTCATCATGTTTCACATCAAAATAAGCTTCGCCGTCAACTAATTCTATCTCTCTTGTCTTCCCAAAACGTTCGGGAAACTTCAGCACCGAACCCGAATTAAGCCAAACCGTTGATCCGTCGGGAAGCTCTATATTTTTAATATTGCCTTTGGGGCTTGATACAACTATCCAATTAGCATCATCATTAACCGATAATTTTTTATACAAAAGCCCGGAGCAGCACATCAACAGTAAAGAAGCAGCCATGGTATATCTGGCGGTTGTGGTTTTGATGAAATACCATCTTCCCAAAATATCCTTGTGGATATTACGGAGCATTTCTTTTTCTACAGCACGCATCGCTTCCTCGTCCCGAAGATGTTCCTCCCCAACTTTATCGTCGGGATCTGGCCTGCGCCATAGCATCATGATGATCTGTTTTAAGTTTACATGAACTGTTATTTAAACAGTTTTTGGTTTTGATACTATATACAAGACTAAGGCAGCCTGGTACCAGATTTCTTTTATTTTTATGGATAATGACTAAAACATACCCAGTTTGGTACGCAATATTTTTAAGGCGTTGGAAAGCTGGTTTTTAACTGTGCGGGGGGTAATGTTAAGTGTTTCAGAAATTTCGTTGACAGAAAGATGCTGCCGGCGTGATAAAATAAAAACCTCCTGCATTTTCCGGGGCAGCTCGCTGATCTCCCCATCAATTACTACCGAAAGTTCTTTGGCCATCAGGTTATCTTCATTTGTATACTGATTAACTTCATCAAAATATAGCAGTTGTTCTAATCTCTTTCTCCTGGCCGAATCTTGTTTATAAAAATTAATGACGTTATTTTTCAGGATCTTAAAGAGATAGGAAGGTGTATAAGCATCGGGATTAAGGTTTTGCCTGCAATTCCATAAATTGATAAAAACCGTTTGTACCAGATCTTTAGCATCCTCCTGCGATGAAGTTGAGCGATAAGCCGTTTGATAAAGCATACGCCAATTTCTTTTATAAAATTCATCAAAGGCACGGATATCCCCATCTTTAATTAATACGATCAATTCAATTTCTGAAACCATTGCCAAGCACTGATATGATTGATTAGTTATCTTTTTTAATTTCCTTTTGCGGGTACCTGATCCAACAGCCACTTACTCAGATCATCTGCAGCCTTATCGTTCTCAAACCCCATAGCCTCGGGTAACCTGCCGTTTGTGTATTCGTTGTACAGCCAGGGATCACCAACTGCAACTACTCTGCCTTTTCCGTACTGAGCGGAACCTACTATTACATGACCATCATCAACAAGCAAAGATTTAGCGGGTCCTGATAGTTGAAGGGTGGCAATATCTTTCAGATAAACCTTTTTAGTGGTTTTAAACACAGGGTCGTTTGCTGGAACATTGATGGCTCCCATTTCAAATTGGGTACCGATCACGTGCTTGTACAGATCATTATTAAAGTGTATCCCAAATTTTGCTGCCAGTACATTTAAATGGGGCAGTTCTGCATTGGCACTGTCATTGGCCATCAGTACTAATACACCGCCCCTCTTGACCCAGTCGGCAATAGCTTTTACATGCCGGGATTCAATATAATGAGGCTCTGGTGTTTCTTTTTTAGTATCCGGGTCAACAATAATATATACATCGGTTTTCTTTAAATTATCCCTGGTTGGTTCATTTTCAAGACTTTTTAAACCAGCTCCATTTTTCTTAAAAATATCTCCCCATATAGAAAAACCACTGCTTTTAGTATCCTCCCAGGTATAGTGGTATCTCTCCTGCTCCCCGGCTTTATTTTTCCGGTGTTCATTATTGAAATAATAGTCTAACGTAACAGTTTTTTGCTGCGCTCTTAAAGCCGGAGATATTGTTAAGCAGGTGATCAATAGAATGCTGTAAGTAGTAATCTTTCTCATGTTTTTGTCGACAGCCGAGGTCATAATCAGGGGTTATTCGCGGTTATAATTGGTTATCTAAATTAGAGATAAATGCGAACAGAAGAACAGGAAGTTCAAGTAAAAAATGCGCAAACGTTTCCGGAAAATTAACGTTTGACAAATAAGAAGTTATACTATGCGAGCAAAAAACACCTAAAACACATCATTAAAGGCGCTTTTTGTTCGTAGTTTAAGAAAGTGTCCGATTTACGCTTACTTAGCTTTGATCAGGGCTAATATTTTATTAAAAATCTCGGTATTCTGATACACTCCTCTGAAATCGCCGGCGTGTGGACCGTATGCAAAAACCGGAACAGGCGTGCCGGTGTGATCATTGGTACTAAAATCTCCCCAAACATATCCATCCTTAATGCTACCATCAAGCAGGGTTAAACCTCCTGTTTCATGATCAGCCGTTACGATGACCAGTGTTTCTCCATCCTCATCCGCAAAACGCAGGGCGTCGCCCACAACCCGGTCAAAATCGCTGTTTTCGGTAATTACCTGTTTGAGGTTATTGTTATGGCCACCATGGTCAATTTGTGAACCTTCAACCATCATAAAAAATCCTTGAGGATTATTTTTAAACGCGTTGGTCACTTTATTAAAAGCCAAAGGAAGATAATTTCCTCTGCCTTCCATTTTTGGACGCGTTACACTGTCATCCACTAAAGCCACTATTTTAGGTGCTTGTGAACTTAAAAACTCGTCAAAATTGCGAATAATGGCATAGCCCCTTTGTTTCATTTTATCCAGTGGAGTTTCACCGTTTACTTTTTCTGTAAAGTCTTTATAACCTGAACCCAGCAAGATATCAATCGGTGTTGATACCATATCATTGGCAATGGCTGAGGCACTTGAACGCTCTGATTGATGTGCATAGAATACTGCCGGTGTGGCATCGGTTAATTCGCACGCCACGATATCTGCGGTTTTCTTTCCTGCTTCTGAGCTATAAACAGCCAATGATTTCAATGGCTTACCCGATGGATCGACCCCAACTGCACGGTCATCTGTCTTCTGACCCGTAGCGAAGGCAGTACCTCCGGCAGCAGAATCAGTAATATAAGCATCAGCCGAATAGGTGATAGAAAAACCTATATTTTGCATCTGGAATATATTTAGCTGACCGCGGTTAGCAGTATAGGTGGAATAGATCTGCGAAAGCCCCATACCATCGCCAATGCATAAAATAATGTTTTTGACCTTTTTTTGTGCCCCATCTGAATTGTACGTTGGATGGTATACGGCATAAGGCGCCGGTGATAAATATTCGCTGTGCGGTTTTTTATTCAGAAAATCACCAAGCTCTTCTATTTTATCTGTACCGATCACGTCAACACCTAACCTGACAAGGGCCAGCCAGCTGCTTTTGGTATCGGGGGTTTCCCAAAAGCGGACCATTTTTCCTGCTTTGTGTACGCTATCTATACCTGCTTTCACTCTACTGATCTCCCCTTTGTTCAGCACACCCTTACCATTCCATTTAAGATATTTACTGAAGGGAAAGCTTACCAAACCTACTTTTTTCCATTGCTGCGCATTAAAACCATCCATATGGTCAACATCAAAAGAGATCCAATCCGGATAGTTATTCATTTCAGCAGCGGGTGGTACGGCACCGGTCATCACGATAGACAAGCGGCCCGGGTGACCCTCATAGGAAAAATATTTTTCAAGCGGCTTTAACTCCTTGATCACCAATGGCAATACGGCTTTGTGATTTTCCTTGATCTCGATCAACAAACGAAGTTTTCGCTCACTGTCGCGGTTAAACTTTTCTATCAGCGGATCGATATAGAGAATTTTCAACGACCGTTTGACGCTAATCTCCTTTTTACTATGAGCCACCATCAGTTGACCATTTACGGCATATACATCAGCCTCAATTGATCCAAAGCCCTTTTCATATGCCCGCAAAAAGGGGATATTGTTTTTATAATCATTATGCGAGTGCGCATCGGCTACGGTATACCTTTTGATTTGTGCATGGGCACTGATACCGGTAATTGCTAAGACCCCTAAAATGGTAACTGCTTTTGTAAAATTATTCATGCGGAAATTGTTGATGTAAAACGGCGGTGCAATATAGCTCCCAGTTTTAATTTGCGCCAAAGAAACTGTTATCTTGTTAACATAAATTAAACTGAATGTTAACCTCATCTTTTTCGCCGTACCAATCTCCGTAAAAACTTTTTAAACCTTAAATTTTAACACTTTTCGGGCCGAAACCAAGTCAAAAACAGTGGAAAAACCATTGAAAAACCCTCATTTTAACACTTTTTAACAAATATCAACACCATTTTAAGGCGTTTTTAAAACTTTAAAAAGTATTAATTAATTTATTGTCAAATAACTATATACAAAACGGTCGGTTTTTAGGTCTTGTTTTGGCTTAACAAAACAGCCCGGCTCACTGATTAAAGTGAGCCGGGCTGCCGATTTGTATAAATATACGAAAAATTTGTGATGTAGCGAAGGAGTAATTTACCACAGTTCAGCTTTATATAAAGCGGCTTGTTTTATCTTAGATAAATATTTCTGATTTAATGAGCGACCTCCTGTTAAAACATATCCATCAGCATGTAGAACTTTCTGCCGATAATGCCCGGCTTGTACTTTCCAATTTTAAATCTACCCACATCAAAAAGCACGGATATTTGATACGGGCGGGCGAAATATGCCGGTATGAGAGTTTTATTGTTAAAGGCTGCCTAAAAGCATACACCCTTGATGAGCAGGGCATCGAACATATTGCTTTTTTAGCGGTAGAAAACTGGTACACCGGTGATCTGTACAGCTTTTTAACCGGGCAGCCTGCCACCCTTTATATATCGGCTTTGGAAGATACCGAGCTTTTGCAGATAGATAAACACGCGCTGGATAAGCTGCTAATAGCGGTACCGGCTATGGAAAGATACTTCAGGATACTTTTTCAAAACGCGTTTGTGGCATCGCAATCGCGGGTAATGGAAGCGATCAGTTTTACGGCCGAGCAGCGTTATGACATCTTTCTGAAACGCTACCCTACCATTCAACAACGGATCCCCCAATACCTTATAGCTTCTTACCTGGGCATTACACCCCAATTTTTAAGCAAGATACGCCGTAAAAAACTATAATTGCTGCACAATTTATGAATGTAGTTTCATAGACAGCATTTTTGGACAACCGAATTTTGCTTCATGAAAAATATCAGAAACAAAATTTTCACTACCGCAGGCAACTGGCCTGCAACTATTAGTCGCCTTACTTTAGGTCTCATATTATTACCACATGGCGCTCAGAAACTACTGGGGCTTTTCGGCGGCATGGGTTTTTCGAACACCATGCAATACTTTACCGGTGTGGTACACCTGCCCTGGCTTATCGGTTTTATCGTGATCATGATCGAGTTTTTCGGCTCTATTATATTGTTGTTGGGCTGGGCAACACGTATTGTCGCCGCGCTCATCATTCCACTGTTTATCGGTATTATTATTACCCACCACTCGCAGGCTGGCTTTTTTATGGATTGGTTTGGCGCCAACCCAAAAGGGTTTGAAGGTTTTGAGTTCGACCTGCTGATGATTGGTTTGGCCATGTCTCTGCTAATAAGCGGCGGTGGCAGGTTTTCTATCGATCATCGATATTTGAACGTTCAGGCAAAATAATGTGCCGGCATGGCAAAATAGCCTATTACATCGTTGTAGTTGATTTTTTTAATCCATAATCTTCTATCAATTACATTTGTGATCCATACCTATTATAGCCATGACATTATCCCGGAGAAGTTTTATAAAGACAACCGCCATTGGAACAGCAGGCCTTATCAGCGTATCGCCATTTACTAATGCCTTTGCGTTAAACTTGCCCACTCCTTCTGATGATCTGTACGCCCTGAGCCATCAGCTATTAGGGCAATGGGCCAAAGGTCTGCTGGCACTACAAGTTCTGGATAAATCAAATACCGATAACTACGGCGGGTTATACTGCCCGGCAAACAAAGCGGTTCATGGTCGTGGTAGTGATGCAATATACCCCTTCTACCATCTGGCTCAAAAAACGGGTGACTCCAAATACACAGATGCCGCCGCATTGCTTTATCGCTGGATGAAAACCCGGGTAAGCCAGCCCGATGGTTCCTGGTTGAATGAACCTGTGAAAGGTTCCTGGAAGGGTACTACCGTATTTTCGTCGATAGCGCTGGCCGAAACCCTGAAAAACCATGTCTCCATTATGGATAATGAATTTAAGGCTGAATTGACCGACCGCCTGCAAAAGGCGGCTGACTATGTTTATACCAATTTTTCGATGGAGTATGGCAATGTTAACTATCCTGTTACCGCCTCCTACGCGCTATCGCTGATAGGCACCATGCTGGATATACCGAAGTATAAAGACAAAGGCCGGGAGTTTGCGCACGCCGCTTTAAAATACATCACACCTAAAGATGGTTTTATCTATGGCGAAGGTGGCCCTAACAGTAAAGCAAGTCCTAAGGGTTGCTTTTCTGTCGACCTGGGTTATAATGTAGAAGAATCGCTGCCATCCCTGGTGCTGTATGGCTTATTGACAAAGGACGAAGAAGTATTGGACGCGGTAACCCGAAGTCTGCGCACTCACATGGAATTTATGCTGCCGGATGGCGGCTGGGATAACAGCTGGGGTACACGTAATTACAAATGGACCTACTGGGGCAGCCGTACCAGCGACGGCTGCCAGGCAGCCTATACGCTGATGGCCGATCGTGACCCCCGGTTTTATAAAGTAGCGTTGCGAAATACCCAATTGCTGCAGGAGTGTACCAAGGATAATTTATTGTATGGCGGGCCGCATTATGTATCGCACCAGGTGCCTGTTTGTGTGCACCATACCTTTTGCCATATCAAGGCTTTGACAACCATACTGGAACACGAGCATAAACCGCTGAAAGCAGGTGTCGACAGCATCAAACTTCCCCGCGAAGAAACCTACGGCATCCGGGCTTTTAGCGATATACAGACCTGGCTGATAGCCAAAGGGAAATTCACGGCCACGATAACCGGGTACGACAGGGAATATAAAGAAACCCAAAATGGCCACCCCACCGGCGGCGCCCTCACCATGCTTTGGCACCCAAAAACAGGCCCCATATTTACCGGCAGCATGAACCAGTATCAATTGTTTGAGGCTGATAACATGCAGGCCGATACCGACCCCTTATCCATGCCGCTGACACCACGTATAGAACTCCGGATAGGTGAATCCGTATTTACAAACATCAACGATCTTGGGGCCCGGATAGAACGAGGGGACATCAGCGGACAGGAGGTTATCAAAACCCGATCAAAACTGGTCGACAAAAACCAGCAAAACCCACCAGCAGGTGAAGTGAACTGCCAGGTAACCTACCAGTTTGCCGTTGAGCGGACCATCATCAAATTCAGTATTGAAAAATCCGGCTACGATGGCCAGACAAAAATCATTTTACCGGTAGTTTCCAGATCAACAGAAAAATTTGCGTTCGAAGAAACACTGGTCCGTATCAACAAGGGCAAATCCACCTTACAAATAGCATCAAGCGCTAAGTTTACGGCCATGCCCACCACCAATAAAGGCAGGGTATTTAACTTTGTGCCAGGCCTGGAAGCTATCCCATTGAGTATTGATCAGAACGAGGCTACTATTGTTGTAGAGGTTGTATAATCGCGATTTGACAAACGCTATGCGTGCACCAGCAGCAAAGAGTGAACTCTTTTTCTCCAAGCGTCATTGCGAGGTACGAAGCAATCTATAAACTATACAGAGCATATACTTTTCTGACTGACCTACCTCCGTAGAAGATTGCTTCGTACCTCAATGACGCGTAGAGAGTTTTTCAGCCTGTAGTCGGTGTTATCGCCGCACCACTATTTGCGTTTTCTATACAACACTTTATCAAACTCCTGAATGTGTGGTGCGGTGAAAACACCACAGGCGTTCGGAAGATTAAAAGTTAAAATAGACGTATTGAACTTTAATGTCGACATGCTCCGTCAGGAGCTACCCATTTGTAGCCATATATGACAAAATATCTTTTGCTCCGTAGGTGCAACCCTAAAATAGGCAGATAAATTGTATAGGGTAGCCTCTACGAGGCATAAATGGGGATGATAAAAGGCTACAAAGAGGTAGCTCCTAACGGAGCAATATTGTTCCGGATGCTTTATAAAAGCATAATCTCGCAATTTATTTCTTCCGAACACCTGTGGTGAAAACACCGACCATAAGCTAAATAAAACTTGAGATACATCCCGCCCCCTCAGGGTCTCTCGTAGAGGATCCTGAGGCACGGCACTGGAATCAAACATCCTTAGGATCCCTTTCAGGAGACCCTAAGGGGGCGGAAGGGGAAAATATGTTGCTATGATCAAAAGACATCTTTTGTTTTAGACAATACACAAGGATGAGTTAGACCAGAGGTATATACTTTTAATTAAAGAATTAATGTTCGGGCATAAAAATTAATTAATTATCAAATTGTAAATAATATATCATTTCTTATAATATTTATTTTATATTGCAATAAGCATAGACAACTAATCTGTATGTTAAATCGCTGGCCTGCAATACAAATTACACCTTAAACCTGTAAAAATTCTTAAGTATGGTTTTCTATAATAAATATTAAAATATCGAGGCTGTAGTTATTGAACTTGTGCGGAATTTAAAGATCAATATCGATTCCGTGGAAATCAGTGCGGAATTAGAAAAACAGCCAGATTATCCAGACTTACTGGCTATAAGTGATGTGCTTACTAATTTTAACATTGACAATATATCGGGTAGCCGATTTAAAATATATGCTTTATTAGCGCAAAAGAAACTTTCATGAACAGTAAAGGAGCATGCACTTTGGTAATACATGCCGCTTAAATGCCGGGGCGTTGTTACGGCAAAAAAAATTAACCATATTTATTATGAAAACACACAGAAAGCTTTCGAGGGAAGAAATGAGAGCGGTTACTGGCGGTAAACTGTCTTGCACCTGTAATTGCTTTGGTGGTGCTGGTTCATGGACCGGATCGTACAATAATGAGGCTTCAGCAAAAGCCGCAATTGGAGATGCCTGTTCTGGCGGCGGCGCCTGCAAATGTGCGGAGGCAGCCACCTAACCGAACTTAATTTATTTGATCACCTTTAATCAGGCTATCATAAATTTTTGATAGCCTGATTATCAATTTTTTAACCATGAAATTTATAATATCCTTATGCTTTGTTTTATTTTGCCACCAGGCATTCGCTAATGTCAGAATTAGTGGAGAATTGGTGGGTTTTGGGAGCGCAAAGGGAATAGTTGTTTACCTACCGGTTGGGGGATATGCTAACGGCTGGCATCGAACAATTTATCCGGTTATCGATAATAAAATCGATATTGACTTTAATATACCTTCTCCTGTATTTATCAAAATAAATGTTGGTGGCATCAGGAATATATTCGTATTGGCGAGGCCCGGGGATGATATAAAGTTTAAACTATTAGACACCAATGATAAATACAACTCTTTGAAATTTGAAGGCAGCAACGCGGCAGGTCAATATTGGTACAATCTTTATAATATCCATCCGCTTGATAACCGTATCAGGCATGGTGAATTGATGACCGCTATACTGGATAAAAATAAGGATATTACGCTTAAAAAGTTAGGAGGGTTCATTAATAGCCAAACACTTCCGCTTGATTCTTTATACAAAGAAAAAAAAATAGATGCCGAATTCTACAAGCTGGCTAAAACGGATATACGTTCCATGCACGTTTACAATATGGTTCAGGAAATATCCATGCTACAAGACAAAATTGATGATAGGGAACGGATCATCAGGAATCAGATTATTATAAATGCTTTAAACGCCTTTGCCGGACCCGAAAATATGGCAAACACCAAGGCCTATTTTGGTAAACAATTTTTAGGCAGTTATTATACACCCGAGCTCGCCGCGAACAAAAAAGCAAGTAAGAGTAATACTTATGAATTGGGGCCTTATAATGGTCTTTTATTGGCTCCAGACTCGATGAAAAGCACTTTACTGGGAGATATATTATTATTTCAACAGACAGACGGTAGTAGTGAATTTGAGTTTGATAAAGCTTACGCCCAATTTAAAATTGATTTTCCTAAAAGTCCGTACATACCACTGATTAATTCCTTAAGAGCCGGTGGAGCTACCCTTTCAATCACCAATAACATTGATTTCATTGTAGATACGGCATCAAATTTTAGCAGCGTTGAAGACCTGAAAAAGCATTTTAAAGGAAAGAATGTTTATATTGATTTATGGGCCACCTGGTGTGTACCCTGTAGGATGGAATTTCCGGCTTACGATTTGATCAAGACAGACCTCAAAAAGAACAATATCAATTGTGTGTATATTTCAATTGATAAACTCCAGGCAAAACCTTCATGGAAAGATATGGTTGTAAAAAGTCATTTGGAAGGTTACCATATTTTGGCCAATGATAAATTAAAAGCAGATATAAAGAAACTTGTCTATAAAAATGGCCAGGTTAGTATACCCCGTTATATTCTTTTAAATAAAACAGGTCGTATAATTAGCCTGGATGCTCCGAGGCCAAGTAGTCTCAAGCTCGTAAAAATGTTGAATGAGTTATGACAGGAAATATTCACCGGTCTCTTTCTGCCTGTGGTCGGTGTTATCGCCGCACCACTATTTGCGTTTTCTATACAACACTTTATCAAACTCCTGAATGTGTGGTGCGGCGATAACACCAACCATAGGCTAAACCCACTCAGAGCTAAGGGCTGTCACCCCTACCCCTCCGTTGAAGGGTGGAGCGCAGAGGCCCGCACACCATGGTTCGACGGAGCTCAGCATGACTGCCCTATTTGTACGACTGTCTTTTCATGAATTATTATCTTTTCTCATCTATGCTTAGTGTAAAAATTACACACTCAATCATCCTATTGTAAATACTTTTATATCAGCCCAAATTAGTGCTCAAAAACAGATACATTTCGAGTGAAATCGAGGTATATTTGTGTATAAAGTACACTATCAAATAATTGATAAAATGAGCACTCCTAAAACTATACCTACAGACACTGGCAATGTCCAAAACGCTGTTAAAAAAATTGTTATTGTTGGAGGTGGATTCGCCGGGATAAACCTGGCCGAACAAGTAGCCAAAAACAAAAACTACCAGGTTATTTTGCTTGATAAAAACAATTATAACTATTTCCCACCCCTGCTTTACCAGGTGGCTACCAGCTTTCTTGACCCATCAGATATCAGTTACCCATTCCGTAAAATGTTCCGCAATAAACGGATCAGTTACCGCATGGCCGAAGTAGTAAAGATCGACCCAGCATCACAAACCGTACACTTAACCAACGAAGAACTAAAATATGACTACCTGGTGTTTGCATCAGGTGCAAGGATAAACTTTTTTGGGATGGAAAATGTTCAAAAGAACGCTATCCCCATGAAAACTATCGACGATGCATTGCACATGCGTAATGCCTTGTTGCAAACCATGGAACAGGCCGCGATGACCAAAGACCTGGCCGAGCGGAAAAAACTATTAACCATTGTGGTAGCCGGTGGAGGCCCTACCGGGGTAGAAATTGCCGGAATGCTGGCCGAAATGAAAAAGAACATTTTTTTAAAGGATTATCCCGAATTGAAGGGAACTCCCGGCGGCATCTATATTGTTGATGGCGGCAAGAACCTGCTTGGCCCCATGAGCGAAAAAACACACCAGGAAGCCTACAAGGTACTTTCAGACTTGGGTGTAAAAGTAAAACTAAACACACAGGTTAGGGATTATGATAAACACCTGGTTACCCTTTCAACCGGCGAAACCATTGAGGCCGGAACGTTGATCTGGGCTGCGGGTATTACCGCCAATACTTTTGAAGGCATACCGGAAAGCAGCCTGGGTGTTGGCCGCCGGATGATCACCAATGAGTTTAACCAGGTAATTGGTTTGGAAAACGTGTACGCCATTGGCGATGCCAGCGTGCAAATAACCGACGAGCGTTACCCCAAAGGTCACCCGCAACTGGCACAGGTAGCTATACAACAGGGCCGCAACCTGGCTAAAAACTTTATAGCCATGCAAAAAGCCAAGCCTTTGAGCGCATTCAATTATTATGATAAAGGAGATATGGCCATCATCGGTCGTAATAAGGCTGTGGTGGATCTGTTTAAGAACAAACTGCACATTGGTGGTATTATGGCTTTGTTCATGTGGCTGTTTATCCACCTGATATCATTGGTAAACTATCGTAACAAACTGAAAACCCTGTATAACTGGGGCACTGCTTATGTGTCAAAGGATCAATCGCTAAGGATGATCTTCAGATCATAAGGCATTAAGATAATTCTTCAAACCGGGGCAGGCAAGCGGTCGGATAGGCAAAACCTAACAGGCCGCTTTGTTTTTGCAAAGACGCGAAAGGTTCATTAAGACTTGAGGCCGTATCATAAGTAATTATGAGACGGTTTTCAAAAACAGTAAAGCCCTCTCCTTTGGAGAGGGCTGGGTGAGGCTTTCTCTTACTCACTCCATGGCGAGTGCAAAATACAGTCGCAAAAATTCTTACGGTGAAAATTCGGGATCATGAAGGCGCACACGTCGGCTTTGATATTGCCAAAGGTAGTTTCCGTTTTATGCTCAAAACCGCCGAAGAAAGCAGGGATGATAGGCGTAGATTTTGAATTGCTCACCTATTCCTGCCTGGTTTGCGAATAATCAAAAAGTAGTTGCATTCGCATTGAAAAAAGCCTTTAATCATAATTCGTTGAGGTAATGTTAGCTCGTTTAAAAACAGCTTTAATGTTTACAATTACTTCTCAAATACCGGCAAGTAAAAATATTAACCTATTTTAATAATAGCCTTTGCAATAATCTCCGTAAGCGAAGCTAATGTCTGGCAACTAAATTCCCCGGATAGAGGGGGTCTATATGAATGATGGCGTTTACTTCGATTATTTTAATTTATATACCTAACAATACCCGCCCGTCACGTTTTATCTGCCAGGCAGTTATCGGGTTCATATGATAACCACTGATCTGGTGGCCCCGGGCGTCAATTAGTTGTTGAAGTGTTGGCTGAGTATAATTGGTTTCATCAATCACCCTACTCATGATCTCTGTTTCATTGCCTTTCCATTGCCATAGATAACGGAAATATGTATGGGCTTTATCCAATATCGGTTCCTGCAGCCTGGCGGTGTTCCAGGTTTTACCAGCATCGGTACTTACTTCAACCTGAGCCACTTTACCCCTGCCCGACCAGGCTATACCGCGTATCTCTACCCAACCACGTTCCAACTGATTGGGATATGCCGGATAGGTGATGATGGATCGAGCGTCCATCTCAAAACTAAATTGCCTGATATGGTCTTTTACCGGATAGGTATATTTAGATGTTTCTTCGCGAGTCATGAAGGGAGCATCAGACAGCTCCAACCTTCGCAGCCATTTAATACAGGTATTTCCCTCCCAACCCGGCAACAATAAACGTACAGGGTAACCTTGCTCAGGGCGTATAGCCTCACCGTTTTGCGCATAAACGATCATGGCATCATCAAAGCCTTTTTTAACAGGTATGCTGCGGGTCATAACAGCGGCGTCTGATCCTTCTGCTAAAAACCAGGTGGCTTTAGGCTGTACACCTACCTCGCGAAATAGCGTGGAAAGCATTACCCCTGTCCACTCACTTTGACTGGTTAGTCCGCAGATCTCCTGTGGAGTCATGGTTTCTTTACCCGATCTGAAATTTCCCGAGCACTCAAGGAAACAGGTACGCGTTACAGATGGGAAACGTTTCAGATTGGCCAGCTTAAATACCATCGGTTTATCAACCATACCGTGTATCAGCAACTCATGTTTTTCCGGATTGATAAGCGGTACACCTGCATGATGACGTTCATAATGCAGATCGGACGGGGTAAGCGAACTATACAGATCCTGCAACGGCGTGCGTGATGAAGTGTCTGACTTGATACGCCCTATATTTTCAAATGGCGAGCGTTTGCCTATCACGCTTGGCCCCGGTCCTAATCGTTTAGTAGGGTCATCGATTTTTAACAAGGGTTGTTGCGCAGCTACCTGGATCCATTTACCCAATGAGGATTGCATGGCTACAATGGCCGTAGTTGCGGCTCCGCCTAATAGCAAGCGCCGGCTTATTTTTTTATGAATAAATGGCTGATCATCTTTTGCTTCTTTATCCTGGCTTTTCATATCAGCGTATTTCAGGGCCGCCATGGCGGTCGTCGTTAATAAACAATTTTTGAGCAGGCATTACGATCATGGGCAATGTTTTCGCATCAAGCACAGCATCAGCCTTAATAATTTTGTTGGCGTTGAGCAGATACGCCGTTACACCGTATACTTCATTGTCCGTTAATGAGCCGGGTAAATTATAAGGCATAGACCGGCGGATATAATCAAACACGGTACTGGCATAAGGCCAATAATTACCAATAGCCTTTACCTTTGAAATACTATCGCCTACCAATACCGGAGCAGGTAGTTTTGCACCAGGCGGTAAAGCTTTCTCTATCGATCCATGACAAGCCATACATTTAGTGTTATAAATTGCCCTACCCTGAATTACAGTGCCAGAGCCTGCGGGTAAACCCAATCCATCGGGTCTTACATCTATATCCCAAGCCGCAATTTGTTGCGGGGTGGCGGGTTTACCAAAGCCAAAACTGACAGGCCATTGTGTTGTATCCGCTTTAATATCATAAGTATTTACCATTGTTGATTTATAGTTATACGCACCGAGAATTATTACTGTGCATACACCCAGCACAATCACCATATATGTATTAAACCGCTTTAGCATCGTTCAACATGTATCAGAATAAAATAAAGGCGATAGCGAGCGTGATAAATATGTTAAAAGTTTGCGCTATCAGAAAAGCATACAACGGCTTTTTGCTGTTTTGATCAAACAATTCTTTAAAGTTGGTTTCCAAACCAATGCTGGTAAAGGCCAGTGCAAACCATAAGCCTTGCAGGTTTTTCAAGCTGTCTTTAACATGGGCGCCGGTTGCCGGCGAAACAACGAAAGAGAATAGCAGCGATGCACCAATAAAACCTAAAACAAATTTAGGAAAGCGTTCCCAGATCACTTTCAGTGTAGGTTTTTTGTCCGGATCACTACCGGCCGGGTGTTTGGTATATGTCCAGTAAATAGAGATGGCAAAGGCAGCCAAGCCTAAAAGCACATTTTGTGAAAATTTAACAATGGTGCTCACTTTTAAAGCTATTTCACCAACCAACGAGCCAGATGCCACAACCGCCCCTGTTGTATCGATACTACCTCCCAACCAGGCACCTGTTACCTCCTGCGAAAACTTAAAGTAGTGTGCAATCATTGGCATAAATATCATCATGGGTACAGCAGTAATGAGTACCATGGATATTACATAGGATAATTTTTTAGAATCGCCTTTGATGGCTCCTGCCGTTGCTATAGCCGCGGATACGCCGCAAATGGATACCGCGCTGGATATCATCATGGCTATCTCGTCATCAACCTTGAGCCTTTTACATACCCAAAAGGCAAAATACCATACTGAAGTTACTACCAGCAAAGCCTGTATCAACCCTAATGAACCCGCCTTTAAAATATCCGAAAAGATAACGCTGGTTCCCAGCAGCACCAAGCCTATTTTCACATAAAGTTCGGTGGATAAGGCCGACTTAAACCAATCGGGCAGTTTAAAAAAATTACCGATAAGCAAGCCTATCACCAGACTGAATATCACGGCTTCTAACCCATAATATTTGATCTGCTTATTACCGGCAATGATGAGCGCTATAATGGTAAGCACATACACTACCGGGAACATGATCAGAAAGTTTTTGAGCGGCTTGCCCATAAGCACAGCGCCAACGGCTGCAATAACAAAAACAAACAGGAACTGGATACCGATAACCCCTAGGTTTGCCGGCGCCAATACGTTACTAAATAGCTGATCGGTAGTTGTCCAGCCAAATGCGGGTACAGACAGGGTAAGGCCGCCGATGCTGAGCAGGATGATCAGCGAGCCCAGGATCACTACTGTCCAGTCTTCGTGTAAGGTTAATTTTGTGGTGGATGACATAAAATTTATTATAAGTTAATTTGGTGGCTAATCAATTGGCCGGCTTAATATTGGCCTGCCTGCAATTTACTATCTTTTAAAGCATAAGGCCTGTTCACTTTATCAAGCACCACATAAATAGAATCCTTACGTTCATTGATGCCTTTTAAAATAATATGGCTGCCATCGGTAGTGGTATAGCTTAGTATCATGTGGTTACGCTTGCGCTTATCTTTTAGCTCCTCGGCAATACCCAAGGCACGGCGGTTGGAGAGCGCTATTTTATCAATAGCCGTATTTTCATCGCGGATGTTTGCCCGGGCTTCTTTAGGAATCCAGTCTTTTTTATCGCCCTTACTTTTTTTACCCTTTGCATTGGCCCTATTCCCTTTACCCTTGCCGCGGTTACCCCGGTTGGAGGCTACATATTTATCTTGCAGATAAAGTACATGTTTTACCGTATCGGCCTCGTAATAAAACACCCGTTGACCGCCGGCAACACCCGTGAGTTCAAAGGTCCGGTTGATATCGCGCATGGGTGAACCGCCCCCGTTTGACAGATCAAGCGGAACGGGTCTGTTCACTTTAAATGTCAGGGTCGACCAGTTCTCAAACGTGGCCTCACTCCACCTTACCGAATCCAGGGGCGAATACGGAATTTCCTGATTATTAATTTTAAAGACCGATACATTGTAGTTTCCCCGCAGCTCCTTTACTCCGGTTGTAGCAGGTTGCTTATAAGGATCATACCTGAAGTTGATATACTGGATATAAAACAACAACACCAGGAAGATCCATATTGTGGCTACTTTTAAAATTACACGGGTGTACTTGAGCCATTTTTGAGATATAACCGGGTAAAAATTTGTGGGCTCCGTATTACGCTCTAATATCAGCAGGTTATATAACTTAGGCACATCGTAAATAATTAAAAAGGCTGCAAACAAAACAAAATAAGAGGCATAAACATGCACGCCACCATCATACGAAAAATTCACAAAGGTAATATCTCCTAAAGCTCCAAAAAGCAGTACGGCTCCAAGTAAGGTAGTCTTTCTGAAAAACAACAGGGCTCCTGCCAATACCTCAACCACACCCGCGAACACCTGATACCAGGGCACAATACCGATAGACAGCCAGTATATTTTTTGCGCGGTCAAATCGCCGAAATTAGTATTCGGTAAGCCCAGAGATGGATAAGGTAGCTGTACCGGGAATAATTTAGTAAAGCCGAAACCGATAATACCAATGCCTGCGCGATAGCGCACAATAACCCTTAACCAATAATATAAGGTTTCATAGTTTTTGGTTTTGCCGCGGTCAACGGCCGTCCATATTAAACCGCCAACTATACCTATGGCCAAAACGGCCAGCCAGTCGGCGTAGCCCATGAGGTTATAAGCTGGTATCTGAAACCTGACTAATGATGGCTGAAAGCGGGCAATATCATACAGATCACGGTAATGCAGGTGAAACCAGTTGATTCCGATCAGGTTTTTATACCACTCTCCCGTCATGGGGATGCTCATCAGCACAAAAAACACAAAAGCAATTCGGAAGAGTACTTTTTGATATGGTTTCCATATTTTAACCAAAGGCTCATTTACAACTACAGATCCGGCCATATGAGCCTGGCCAGACACTTGCTGAATATTGATATCGTTTGAATGAATTTCTACTGACATAATAAATTCTTTAAAGGATGATCATTAAAGTTTAATTGCCCGGTTGCGGCCACTGGCGGCTTCCTGTAACAGATATTTTTTATCGATCTTATGAAGTACCGCATACACCGTATCCCGACCGTTGACACCCGAGAGCACGAGGCTTGAGGCATCTGGCCGGGTGTAACTCAACACCAGTTTATCAGCAGGATAATTGTGGTTTTTATTTTGGAGGATAAGCTGCTGTTTGGCTGTATCAATCTGATAACTGTAATATTGTCTGCCAATGGAACCAGCTTCTTCATAACTTCTGTCAACGTCTTTATCATTGATCTCCTCGGTAACTGCCGAATCAATTTTTACCGGTTTGTTGGTACCGATACTGAGCGTTGCCCATTTTTCAAAAACTACGTTCGTCCAGCGGTTGGTGTCTGTTGCAGAATAGGGTAATGCCGCGCTGTTTATCTTAAATTCACTTACGTCATATAGTCCGGCTGCATCTTTTAATCCGGCGGTTTGCGGATACTGGTAAACCCCTTGGTGATAAGCCGACCACGTTTTGAAACCATATAAAAACACAAAAAAGAAAATAAATACCGCTTTTAATATCACCCTCTTTCGTTTCCAGCTGGATGACAATTCTAATTTAAAACGGTTGGCCTGTACCGGTCTTTCTAAACCTATCAGCACAAACAACCTTACAACATCAAAAGCCAACAGGAATAAACCCAGGGTGATCAGGTAAAGACTATACGCTGCTTCCCCACCTTCATAGGCCAGATTCGACATAAATACATTACCTGTAAATACCACTACCATGAGTGCACCAATAGTTGCTGTTCTGCGAAACAATAACAGCCCTCCTGCCAGCAATTCCACCAGGCCCAAAAACGATTCGTAATTTGGTACGATACCCAGGCTAAGTGAAAACAACTTCCAGCGGCTAAATTCACCATAATGGGTATTCAGGTTGCTGATAGAAGGATATGGCGATTGCAAAGGGAAAAATTTAATAAAGCCGTAAGCAATGATACCAATAGCCAGACGGTAACGCACAATAACACGTACCCAGTAGTAAAGGCGGTCGTAGTTCTTTACATCCTTATCGCGGTAACTCCAGATAGCTGCTCCAACAATAGCAATAAGCAATATTATCAGCCAATCGGCATAAGAATTAAGTCCCCAACCTGTGGTTGTACCATTGCTCAATATTTGCGGAGTATACCTGCTGATGTAAAAAATATCGCTAAAGCGCAGGTGCAGCCAGTTAATAGAAAATAGATTACGAAAATACTTCCAGTCGAGTGGAACGACCTGCAACAGGAAGTAAATTGAAAAGATGCGAAAAGCCCACTTTTCATATCCTTTCCATTCTGTTTGGGGTAAAGCCCCCTTTAATGCATTCATGGTTATAATTTACTATGGTGGTTTTGTCGACGCCGGGGGCAGGTTCGAACTGCCGTAAAGAGTTTTGCAGACCCTCACTTAGCCACTCAGTCACCCGGCTTTTTTATGTCCTGTTGTTATTGATTGTTTGCTGTTTTGGTTGATGCCGGTGCAGGCAGTATAGCCTTACGGTTTAGCAGGTCGAACTTCTCTCCCCTTTTGAGGTAAAAGAACGGTCCGTTATTTCCCGAATCACTCGATGGATTCTTTACTGAACCGGCAAAATTGCGGGCGTCATAGATACCTACATAGGAAACACCGATCACCTCAAAAGTATTTTGATGCACCACAATGGCCGTACTTTCGTCAATGCCAATACCCAACAGATCTGGACGGGTTTTGATAAAACTGAGCAGATCAAACTGACGGTTACGTTTCAGGATATGCTGGTCGATAGCCACATTATGAATAAAATCCAATCCCTGCGTATGGTCGCCTACCAATATGGTATTTCCTTTGGTGTCACCCCTGAACAGGTATGAACCCTGAATAGTAGCCCCGGCTGAAGTACCACCGATAACGCCGCCTCTGTCAAGCAAGGCTTTAAACTCCTTTTGGGTTGATTGAGTGTGCCCAGATAAGAATCCGCAATTTTCCACTGGCGACCACCCTCGAACCAAATACCGGTGGCCTGGCGGATAGGCTCTACAAATTTTTCGGTATTGGCTACTTTAGGATCGCGGGTATGCAGGGTGGTTACATTTTTAACACCCAATTCCTGAAGTTTTTTAATGGTCTTATCATTTTTGATAACGGTGGAATCATCGCCCGCAGTGGGTACGTAGATGATATTGGCATTAGGGCCACCTACCAGTTCCACAAATCTGGCCCAGATCTCCGGACCGACATTGCCTCCACCTACAATAACGAGTGATCCTTTTTCCGGACCAACCCAATTGGCTTTGTTTTGTGCTGATACATCAGCCGTGCTAAAAACAGCGAGGGCTAAAAATAAATTGATGATCTTTTTCATATGCTGATATTTTAATGATTAATAGCCTGGGTTTGGTGTCAGATCAGGATCGGCCAGTAGTTCGCTTGCAGGTATCGGAAACAGGTATTTGGTTTGATCGGTAATACCCAATACAGCGGCCACACGGTTGGTGCGTACCAGGTTAAACCAGCGATCAGTTTCAAAAGGAAATTCAACCCTTCTTTCCGCCTCAATGGCCAGCAGGATATCGCTTTGCGTACTCGCTATTGTGGCTGCCACACCCGAGCGGTCGCGCACAGCATTCAGATCCTGTGAGGCACCGGTCAGGTTCCCTTGCTGTGCACGGGCCTCTGCCCTGATCAGGTAAACTTCAGCTACGCGGATGATATAAGCAGGATCGGTACCTAAGGGATTACGATAGTACAACTTGCCATACCATAAGTTACCCGGAGGAGCCGTCTGAGCTATTAATGTGCTGCGACCACCACCTACCGTCGGGTCATTTAATAAGGATACCAGCGTGCTTGACGGTGCCCATTCCCTACGCCCACCCAATGCAGGTGGCAAAAACCATACGCTATGCCCGTTTTTGAATGATGTACTGTAAGCGATCTCAAATACCGACTCCGAAGTGGCTACCGCATTATTAGCGAAAAATGCGCTGTAGGGCTTCAGTAAATTATAGTTGCCATTATCGCTGATGATCTTGCTGGCATATTGCTCCGCCAGGTCCCATTGTTTATTGTACAGGTAAAATCTCGCCTTTAAAGCCCATACGGTTTTTTGCGTAAAACGATTGCGGTTAGTAGTGGCAGGTAATAAACCTTCGGCTGCATCCAGATCTTTTAAAACCTGGGCATAGGTATCGGCCAAACTACTGCGTTTAATACCAGCATGATCAGATGCTGTATGGGTTGGTGTCAGTATCAATTGTACACCACCCCAGCCACGAGCCAAATCAAAGTATGAGAGTGCTCTCGCAGCATAGGCTTCGCCCAGGTATTGATTTTTAGTAGCTGTAGTAAACAGCGGATCGGTTACCTTCGGAACCTCTTCTAAAATATAGTTGGCTGATAATATAGTTTTATAGATAGCGCCCCAGGCATTGCCTATATAACTGTTAAAAGCAGTGGTTTTATGTGCGGAAATCTCCTGTGGGGCGGCCTGCGAACCTGTCCACACTACATCGCTGCCGTATAGGTACGAGATAGCCGGAAAGTTTGACCCATAATAGTTATCGGTCCCCAGGCTATTGTACATGCCATTAACCGCGGTACCTGCGCTGCCTGCATCGGTGATTGCCTGTGATTCATCAACCTGCTGTTGCGGCTGCACTTCCAGAAATTTTTTGCAGGATGAAAAGACCACCAAAATTGGAAGTATATAGAGTATTCGTTTCATGTCTAATTCATTAATCATTAAAAGGTGATGTTAGCGCCAACCTGTAGTGTACGCGGGATTGGCGGCGTTCCCAAATCGTATCCCTGCACGTTAGGGTCTGCCGTTACGTTAATCTCCGGATCGGGCCCTTTGTAGTGAGTTAACAGCCATAGGTTTGATCCGCTGAAATAAATGCGCACTGAGGCAGCCTTAATCTTTTCGGCGACCGTTTTAGGTAAAGTGTAACCCAGGTTTACATTACTCAACCGCAGGAATGATCCATCCTCAATAAAGCGGCTCACCGGACTTAATGTGTAGTTGGAACCCAGAGCCGTTAAGCGTGGTACATCGGTAATATCACCCGGTTTTTGCCAGCGTTTAAGCTGGTAAGTATCCATAGCCCGGCGGTCATCGCGGGTACCGCCGCCTTCCAGGAAGTAGGCATTGTTGTTATAAACCTTATTGCCGGTTTCAAAATTGAAGAAGATGCTCAGGTCAAAACCTTTATAGTTAAAAGTGTTGTTTATGCCGCCAAAGAATTTGGGCAATCCGCTTCCATAAAACACTTTATCGGCAGCAGTAACGGTGGGGCCGCTGGTACCATCAGCATGCTGGTAAATAGCATTTCCGGTTTGCGGGTCAACATACAATTGTTTGTACACATAAAAAGAGTTCATCGATTGCCCCTGTTGCATCCGGATGGCCGCATAAGAAGCGTCTATAGGTATTGGCAGCTTTTCGATCTTGTTGGCGTTGTGCGATATATTGAAGCTGGTTTGCCAGGTAAACCCTTCACTCTTAATATTGACACTGTTGATGGCGAGCTCAAAACCTTTATTACTCATTTCGCCTGCATTTTTGGTTATCGTAGCAAAGCCCGAACTTTGAGGCAATGGCAGATTCAATAATAAACCGGTGGTGTACTTATCATACACATTAAATTCCAGGCTTAAACGGTTGTTAAAGAAACCAGCATCTACACCTACATTGATCTGACGGGTGCTCTCCCATTTCAGATCGGGGTTGGCCAGTTGGTAAGGTACCGTACCAGGATTGTCCTGGTAGTTGGAACCGGCCTGCCATAAACCACGCGATGCAAAATTGCTGATGCCGTTTTGGTTACCGGTTAAACCGATGCTACCGCGGATCTTCAGGTTACTCAGGAAATTGACATTCTTCAGAAAATCCTCCTCTTTGGCCTGCCAGGCTACACCTGCCGATGGGAAATATCCCCAGCGATGATCCGCGCCGAATTTGGAAGAAGCATCCGCACGGAAATTACCTTCTATGAAATACTTACCCGCATAGTTGTACGTAACCCTGGAGAAGAATGATGACAGGTTATATTTATTTTCGGTAGATGAAGCTGTGGTAGTAGCCGCCGAAGCGATCTGTTGGAATGAATCGTTAGGGAAATTAGTACCCTGCGCAAAGGTTTGCGAATTGACGTTACCTTGCAGCGTATTACCGATCAGCGCGCTGAAAGAGTGTTTGTTAGCGAAGACTTTATTATAAGTAAGCGTTTGTTCATTTGTCCAGATAGAGTTTGTGCTGATACTTGATGTACCCAGGTTATGGTTAGCAGCCCCCAGGTTGGTCAGACTGTTCCAGTACTGATATTCGTTGTAAGTATTATAATCTACGCTCCAGCTGGTACGGAATTTCAGATCGGGTGTAATGTTGGCATCCGCATAGATATTACTAATCAGGCGGTCGCTTTTGGAGTGCATATTGGTATTATTGATCAGCACGTCCAGGTTATCAAAACCAGCCCATTTGGCCGGACTGCCATCGGCATTTACTTTGGGCAGATAAGTTGGCGTATGTAAAGCTGCCTGTAAGATCCCTCCCTGGGGACCATCCCCTACACGGGCATTGGTACGATAAGTTTGTGAAAGCAGCGTACTGGTACCAATGCTGAACACATTACTTATTTTTTGATCGAGATTGAACTTGAAGCTGCCGCGATTAAAATCGTTTGTTCTCAGATCAGCCTGCTGGCTGTTATAGCCACTACCTACGTAATATCTTGTTTTATCATTACCACCAGAAACCGAGGCATCATAATTTTGCAAAAAACCGGTGCGGAAAACATCATGCAAACGGTCATAAGTTGGCTGATCCTGTGGTAATCCACGCGGAACAGGTGAAGCTGCCGGGTTATCTGTCAGCGCTCTGAAAGGTTGGTATTTATAGGTATTGGCTGCAGATGTATTACCAGCGGCAATAGCATCAGCTTCTGTGTTACGGTAAAGCTCGTTCACCAGCTCTGCATGTTCCGGGCCTGTAACCAGGTCCCACAATTTGGGGGCTTTGGCAAAACCGAAATAAGTATTAAAACTTACTTTGGGAGCGGTATTGTATTTACCTCTTTTAGTAGTAATGAGTACCACACCATTAGCTGCACGCGCGCCGTAAATAGCGGTAGCATCTGCATCTTTTAATATACTGATGCTTTCAATATCGGCAGGGTTAATGTCTGATAATGGATTATTGGCCTGCCCCTGTGTGGAGATCTTTTGTAACGATTGACTGTTGATAAACACACCATCAACAACATACAAAGGATCATTACCGGCGTTGATGGAGGTACTTCCTCTGATGCGGAAAAACAAACCATCACCCGGAATACCTGTACCTGCAGATACTTGCACTCCCGCGGCCTTACCCTGTAATTGCTGATCAAAACTGGCTACCGGTTTGTTGCGTACCTCATCGGCATTAATGGTGGATACTGAGCCGGTTAATGATTTACGGCTTTGTGTACCGTAGCCCACCACCACTACATCATTGAGTGCACGTACCGATTGTTTTAAAAGTACGGTAACCGGACTACCATTAGCGGTTACTTCCTGTTTATCATAACCTATATAAGTAATTACAAGCGTGTATGGAAATTTCTGACCGGTTACAAAAGAGAATTTCCCATCCTTGTCTGCCGCTACAGAGTGCGTTGTACCCAGGATCTGTACCGCTGCGCCGGGCAGTGGTTCGCGGGTAATGGCATCAATTACGGTACCATTTAAATGGGAGTTAATAGTGGGTTGCTGTTCTGTTTGTGCAAATGATAAAACCGGGATGAAGAAGAGCAGAGGTAACTTGAAGAGCTTTTTATAAAATGATTTAGCATGGATATATATTTCCATATATTTAACGGGTTTTATTAATAATTTAATTATTAGGTGAAACTTAACGGAAGGGTCAGTGAGTGATTGGCGTTACGTAGCTGATCTTTCCAGAAAAATGAACCGGCGAGGCTTCCTTGCCGGTTTTTTAATATTTTATGACTTCATCTGAGGATTTTTTTTCATAGTTATGCACCCAAAAAACCGAGGCTTTTAAGCACATTTATTAGTCGTTTTTTATCAGGAAAAAGAATTAGTTGAAAAAGTAATTACCGGCAACAACAACATATAACAAACATCGTCTTATGCTTGTTCATTATCATATTTAAAGTATGTACCGGTGGTCTGTTTGAAGACGTTAACATTACTTATGTTTTTAATTTGACGCGACAAACATAGAAATTAATTTAAAGACTACAAAATCTATAGATAAAATATAATTTATGTAGAAGATTTGTTACAAAACAATATTTAGCATTCAATAGCTCATCGAGTCGACACCAGGTTGTTTTCGGGGAATACAGTATTGCCAACCCAGATACTAACTGAGACTTTTCCTGCGAAAACCAGAAAAGCGTAAACATTCTCAAATTTTTACATGCCAAAGTACCAGTTTTGCAACCAGTATAACCATAGGATAACGCTTGAAATGCGGCTTTAAAAATTTGACAGCAAGGGAGATTTGATTCTCAACAGCCCTTTTAGAAATGGATAGCCGATCGGCAATTTCTGCGTTTGTAAGCTGACTTACTCTGCTCAAGAGAAATATTTCTTTACACCTTGCAGGTAGTTCATTAAGCAATTTATCAAGGTCACTGCTTAATTCACTAACCTCAAAATCGGTTTCCGCATTGTTATATACAATGCTTAAACTATCCAGGTTTTCGTAATCTCCTACATATTTTACAGGCGATGTACTGCTTGCCTTTATGGAATTGTATACGCGGTAACGGGCGGCAGAAGTAAGATAGTTTTTGAAAGTTATAATGTTCAACACATCACGTTTTTCCCAGATGTTAACAAAAATGTCATTTACAATTCCCATACAAGATTCGGTATCGCGCAAATAGGAAAAAGATTTTTTATAAACCACTTCCCAGTAACGATCATAAAGCAGGTTGAACGCTTTTTTATCATGGCGCTTTACTCTTGCAAATAAATCTTCGTCTGACGGTTGGGGGTGGTTCATTTAAAAGGATCTCAATCTTATCTTGAATAGTGCAATTTAATAACAAACTTTTATTCTTAAGGGATAGCTGGCTATTCGTTATTAATTGCTTGAAAAAAATCAAAAAAAAATTAAAAAGTATGTGAGTTATCGCCAGGAGTGTTGTCTATAAGAATAACCGTTATAACCATGTCTTACGAAGAATTTATTAAATTATACCAGCGCTGCACATTAGGCAACTGCACCCCGGAAGAACAAAAACTATTTGAAGAATATCGTGATAGCTTCGACTTGTCGGATACGCCCTGGATTTCGGACTTCGGTAATAAATCAGAAATTGAGAAACGTCTGAAGATAGATTTGCACATCAGGCTTTCTAAAAATAAGGGAAGAAGGTTGATACCGGCACGTTGGTGGGCCGCCGCAGCAGTCATCATCTTCGCTCTCGGAGGATTGCTTATTGCCATTAAGTATTTCGACGGAAATACTAAGCCTTATGAGCTAACATCCGACAAAAATATTATAAAACCAGGCAGCAACAAAGCCACGTTAACACTTGCCAACGGAAAGCAAATTATCCTTGATGGTTCACGAAAAGGACAATTGTTTACACTTAACCATGTTTCTGCCAATAACGATGTAGACAGCAGTGTGGTATATCAGAAAAACACATCCGAAATTACCAACACTCCACAGCCTTATAATGTATTATCAACACCTCGCGGCGGAAAGTATCAGCTTATCCTGGCAGATGGCACTAAGGTTTGGCTGAATGCGGGCAGTACGCTCAAGTTCCCTGTCGATTTCACGAATAACGAAAGAGTTGTCGGATTGTCGGGTGAAGCGTACTTTGAAGTCGCTCATGATCCGCGCAGGCCGTTTAAAGTGGCTGGCGCAGGCCAGGTGGTAGAGGTGCTGGGCACACACTTTAATATCAATGCTTATCCTGAGGAAGGAATAGTTAAAACAACCCTGCTGGAAGGCAGCGTGAAAGTTTATGGAAAGAGCCAAACTTCTGCTGCGTCAGAAATCATTATAAATCCAAACGAACAGGCTGTTTTTAAAAACGATCAATTATCTAAAGTTACCGTTGATGCTAATGAATTTGCGGCGTGGAAAAACGGTGTAATCTTATTCAGAGACGCTGATATCCATGATGTAATGCGCAAAATATCGAGATGGTACAACGTTGATGTGGAATACCAGGGTCAGATGGGGAACGATACCTACAGCGGTGAAATTCCGAGAAACGCGGCATTTTCTGAAGTACTCAAAATTCTCAAACTTGACGATATCAATGTAAAACTGAGCGGACGAAAACTTATTGTTTCCCAATAGCAACTTCTAACCCACAGAAGACAATTATAAAACCAATAACCGATTATTAATCTCAAAACCCAAATTATGATGAAGAAAAAAGATACTTAAAAAGCTTCCATCAAAATCTCATTCAAAAAAATGCCGGCAGTGCTACCAACACAACCGGCGGTGTCCGCTTGCGCGGTAGTTTCTGGATTCGAGATTATTAGAAAACCGACGAAGTTTACCTTTTAACCAAACCAAAAACCAAACGAAACTATGAAAATTAATCTACGTAGTTCAAAAAATTGCGAATTTCTATTTTTAAGTGGAAGAACATTTTTAGTGATGAAGCTAATTATCTTGTTAACGATTGCTTTTACTTTCCAGGTTAAAGCAGATGTGTTCGCTCAAAAGATCACTCTCTCAGAAAACGGGGTATCGCTCGAAAAAATACTGAAGGATATCAATAAGCAGAGCGGCTATACTTTCTTTTATAAGAATAAGTTGTTGCAAAATCCCTCGCCAGTATCTATCAATGTGAAAGATGTTGATATAAGGGAAGTACTCGACATCTTATTAAAAGGACAGGCGCTATCGTATAGTTTTGCCGGAAAAACCATTGTAATTAAAAGCACCGGTGAAACAAACGAGGCAGATGCTAATAAAAACGGAGCGATTGTAGCGAACATCGATGTTACAGGAACCGTGGTGGATGAGGCTGGCAGACCTTTACCCGGCGCTTCAGTAAAAATTAAAGGAACAGGGCGAGGAATGACCACCAATGAAAAAGGTGAATTTGTCTTTAAAAACATTCCCGACAATAGCACACTGGTTATCTCCTTTATAGGCTACACAACCAAAGAAGTTCAGGCAGCGAAAGACCTGGGCATTATTGCACTTGTTCCCGGCACAGGCTTACAGGAAATTGTTGTAGTAGGCTACGGAACCCAGCGTAAAGAGCGGGTTACCGGAGCTATTGTGTCAGTTGGTACCAAGGAACTGCAGCAGAGCCCGGTTGCCAATTTAAGTAACGCGTTGGCCGGCCGCTTACCTGGTTTATTAACCATTCAAAATAGCGGTGAGCCGGGAGCCGATGGTTCTTATTTAAATATCAGAGGCTTTGGTACAACCAACAATTCGGCCCCGTTAATTCTGGTTGATGGTATCCAGAGGGACTTTAGCGGTTTAGATGCCAATGAAGTAGAGAGCGTAAGTATCCTGAAAGACGCGGCATCTACCGCCATATACGGCATACAAGGTGCCAACGGCGTTGTATTGGTAACCACCAAACGCGGAAAAATAGGCACTTCACGTATCTCTGTAACAGCCCAAAACGGCTGGCAATCGCCAACGGCTTTACCTCAGTACGTTGATTCGTATACTGGCCGCAAGCTTTATAAAGAAGGACTGGTGAATGATGGCCTGTTTGCGGATACCAGCGCTTACACAGATGTTTTATTGAATAAATACCGCGACAGATTATATCCGGCATATCAATATCTATATCCTAATGTTAATTGGACAAAAACAATGCTGAAGCCGTTTTCCTACTTATCTCAAGGTAATTTGAACGTCACTGGTGGTACGGAAAAAACAAGATATTTTATCTCTTTATCCTATCTGCAACAAAACGGCTTGTATAATTATGAAGACGCAGTAAGCCAGTACGATATTCAGGCAATAACCCACAAATACAATTTTCGTTCAAATATCGATCTAAACCTTACCAAAAACCTGTCGATGGAGTTGAATCTGGGTGCTATCGTGTATGACAGGAATTATCCGGGTGCGAATGCCTCGCAAATCTTTAACGATATTAAACAAACGCCTTCATGGTATTACCCAATAACTAACCCCGATGGTTCGCCAGGTGCGGCGCCTAACACTAATCAATCACCTTATGTCGACCTTACACAATCGGGATATCAACGGAACTTTGAAACGTCGCTGCAATCAACAGCCGGCTTTAAATGGGATCTGGGTTGGTTAACCAAAGGTTTGAGTACACGTGCACGACTATCTTTTGATAATGATAATTTCCGGAATGTAAAAAGGTCGTTGTCCAATATCACTTATCAATATTTACTGAACCAGGGAGTTGCCGATACCGAGACAGACTTGGCAGCTAACGGCCATTATGTAATTGTAAACAACGGCGACGGTACCCTCGGTTACGACGTAAACGCCAACGGTTCACGCCGCACCGTATTGGAAGCCTATATTAATTACGACCGCGATTTTGGGAAACATTCGGTAAAGGCTATGGCCATCTATAACCAGTCGAGCTTTTTTGATGCTGTGGGAGGAGGTGTTGGAAACGCGAGGGCTGGCTTGCCCTACAAATACCAGGGCGTTTTAGGGCGCGCTGCCTATGCTTATGATGACCGTTATCTTGCCGAGTTCAACTTTGGCTATAACGGTTCTGAAAACTTTGCGCAGGGTCACCGGTTTGGCTTTTTTCCCGCGGTTTCAGCCGGCTGGATAGCATCCAACGAACATTTTATTAAAGATAATCCATCACTTAGTTTTATTGATCAAATTAAATTAAGGGGGTCGTACGGTATTGTTGGTAACGATAAAATAGGTTCGAGCAGGTTTCTTTATTTAAGTACCTGGGTAAAAGAAGATGATGCTTACAAGTTTGGTTTTAACAGTGATGGTAATGGCTATAGCGGTTACCTGGAAGGCCAGGCCGGCAATACTTTACTAACCTGGGAGCGATCAAAAAAATTAAACCTGGGTCTCGATCTGAGTTTATGGAAAGGGATGTTCGCGCTTTCGGCAGATGTGTTTAAAGAGCGTCGTAACAATATATTGGCTACATCGCAATTGATACCGGCATTTATCGGTTTACCACAAATTCCGGCGGTTAACGCGGGTATAACTGATAACAGAGGTTATGAGATCTCGCTTACCCACAGGCATGATTTTAGTAAAAAACAAGGATATAGTATCACCATAAATTATGCCTACGCCACTAACAAGATACTGTTTTATGCCCAACCCGATTATCCCGGTCGCGAATGGCAGGCTTTAAAAGGTACAAGCATCAACCAGATTTACGGTTACACAGCCCTCGGGTTGTTTAAAAACCAACAGGATATTGATAACAGTCCCTCGCAATCAAGCCTTGGCGTTACAAAACCCGGGGATATTAAATATAAAGACCTTAACAGCGACGGAGTTATTAACAGCCTTGATGCCGGTTATCTTCCTGGCAAAGTAGCTAATCCAAAATCGCAATTTGGCATTGCTTTGGGCTACCACTACGCCAATTTTGATTTTAGTGTATTGTTCCAGGGAGGCTTAGGTGGTTCTACTTTACTATCAGGATCTGGAGTATATGCGTTTTCAAGATTCGCCAGTGCGCTAACGCAGGTTGTTGATAACCATTGGGTAGCTTCAAACCCAGACGCTAATTATATGTTTCCGCGTATTTCATCTGCTGATAATGTAAACAATCAACAGGCTTCCACTTTCTGGATCTATTCTTCAAATTATATCCGTTTAAAAACCGTTGAATTGGGTTATACCTTGCCCACAACGTGGATGAAAAAGATAGGGATAGAAAACGCGCGCGTTTTTGTTAACGGCATTAACCTCTTAACCTGGAGCAAACTTAAAGATTTCAATTTCGACCCTGAAATTGGTAACAATGGTACCGGAACCTATCCGCAGCAAAAGGTGATCAACGCCGGTTTAAGATTTACATTTTAAAACATTTAACATGAAAAGCAATAAACTTATATACCTGTTTCTAATTATCTGTACTTCTGTTGTTTCCTGTAAGAAATATCTGAATGTAGTGCCTGCGGAGCTGGTTACACAGGATGCTGTTTTTAGCAATATCCAAAATGCAGAAAATGCCTGGGCTCACTTATATAAATCATTAAATAATAACGATGTGCAGTTCATCCATGGTGGAGGAACCGTTTTGGGGGCCTGTACCGATGAGTGCAAAAACCATTGGGAAAACGTGGCTGAATTACCTTTTAACTCGGGCGCATGGAACGCTACCAATAACTCGCTTGATATATGGGGCAGCGCTTACCAGTACATCCGTTCGGCCAATATTTTTTTGGCGAATATTGATAAAACACCCATCCCAGCCTCCCGCAGTGATTATTACGGACCCAGGGTTCCGCTTTACAAAGCGGAAGCAAGATTTCTGCGTGCCAATCAATATTTCGAATTATTCAGAAGATATGGTGCGGTGCCTTTGGTAAACACCGTTTTGGCCACTACCGATCCGGCCGCCACAACAACTTCAAGAAACACAGTTGATGATGTGGTGAAGTTTATCACTTCGGAATGTGATGCCATAGCCGAAATATTACCGGTAAATTATGGCAGTGGTTCGGCCGATTATGGACGCATTACTAAAGGAGCAGCTTTAGCCCTAAAAGCGCGCACTTTACTTTACGCGGCCAGTCCGTTGTTTAATGGTAATACCATGTATGCCAATATCAAAAATGCCGATGGTGCACAGTTGTTTCCTCAAACTTATGATAATAACAAGTGGTTGCAGGCTGCCAATGCAGCTAAAGCTGTGTTGGATTTAAACGCCTATTCATTATCCAATCCAAACCCATCAAATCCGGTTGATAACTATGCCCAGCTGTTTTTTACCCGTAATTATAACGAGATCATACTGCCGTTGATTATCGGAAGTAATCGCGATTTTGAAGGCACTTATATGCCTAACGGTAGGGATGGGAACGCAGTTAATGGCAACGGAAAGATGAGTGTTTTCCAGGAATTGGTTGATGCCTATGAGATGAACAATGGCCGACCAATAACAGATTCGCAATCCGGCTATCAAAGCACAGGCTTTTGGAATGGTCAGCTATGGGATGGTGTAAGGAATACCTCTGTTTCCAATATTTCGAACATGTATAAAAACAGGGATCCCCGCTTTTACGCTACTATATTTTTTCAGTACGATGTATGGAATTATACCAACAATGCAAGGCCATTGAAATTCGCCTGGTTTGGCAACAATGGCGGAGGCTGTGACGGATGGCCTAAACCTGGCACCAATTGCGAAACCGGTTATAATTGGCGAAAATGGGCCGATCCTGCTGTTAATTTAAAAGGCAACGGTAGCGCTAATCGCAATTTTCCGCTCATCCGTCTTGCCGAGATCTATTTAATTTATGCAGAGGCGATGAATGAATATTTGCCTGCGCCTAACAGTGATGTGTATAACGCTGTAAACGCCGTAAGAAGCCGTGTATCTATGCCGGGTCTGCCTATTATAGCGTCTGATAATACCAAAGAGGGCATGCGTAAAAGGATCCAAAACGAAAAGCGAGTTGAATTTGCTTTCGAGAACCAGCGTTTTTGGGATGTGCGCCGTTGGCTCATAGCCAAAACTGTAGATAATGGAAATATGCACGGCATGAATGCGAGGCCAACTCCTGAAGAGTTGAGCTCAACCGGGTTTGATGTTAACAGCGAAGCCGCAGGCGTTGCTGTGTTTTACAAAATCGTTGTTGATCAGACACGCATTTTTGCCGATAGGCATTACCTCATGCCAATACCACAAACCGAGATCAATATCGATCCGGCATTGGTGCAAAACTATGGATGGTAACCTAAACCCAATAACAGCGCTTATTTTTATACCTGCTATTTGAAATGATATTAGTGTAGAAGATTAAGCACGGTCAATTGATAAAGCGGTTGTTCTGAATAAGGCAACCGCTTTACAGTTGTAGGGCCTTTGGGTTATGTAAACCAAGGCAGTTGATAGCTGATGATATATAGAGAGGCGGTAAACTGACGATTTTTGCTCCGTTTTCAAGATCGTGGTAATTGTAAAAAGCTCTTTAATTAATTAAAGAGCTTTTTTCTTTGAAATATCTCACCAAATACGGTTATCCCCAGAGAATTTCAACCATTACAAAACCACCTATTAGCATAAACAGAGTGTATGAAGTAGATGCTTTTTAGCTGTATCCTTAATCAATTACTCAGTGTGCGTTGTTAAAATTTCATCTTTCTTAATTTTCAAATAATATTCTCATGGTAGTACTTTAAATCATTATGTATTTTCATCATTATTAATCATCCCAAAATGGATCCATTTTGTATTGATCAAGTAACAACACCCTTCCTTGCTGATGTTTATATTTATTTAAAAGTGATGATCCTTTTGTGGTGAGCATACCCTGAATCAGGTATCCAAATAATAGCTCCCAGTTATTGGTGATGTGAGGAAGATTAGGATTTAACATTGCTGTTAAACTTTCTAAAAGAAATCCAGTAATGATATCAAAGTTTAAATCATCCTGATATAAGTCAGTTTTAACACCACAAGCCATATTGGCTTTAATAATATTGGTTAAATAGCCATTCTTATGGCTGGTAAATTTTTTAAAGGCATCCGGATGGTTATTTTCCAGGTCGTGCAATAAGGCAGGATACAACGCCTTATAAAAGTTTCTGGCGTAGATCATGATAAAAAACAGCTCGAATATGGCGTCACTGCTTTTTGCCTTTAATGATTCACAACGCTTAATGTTAATAGCAATTTCTTTTTCGACAAGCGCAGTAACCAGCGTGTCTTTACTGCTAAAAAAATGATAAATAGTTTTTTTGCTGATGCCCAGACTACTTGCAATTTTATCCATGCTGATACTGCGGATACCGTACATGATAAAAAGATCATGTGCTTTATCAGCTATTTTTTGTGATATATCCATAAATTAATTTTAAATGTGCCAACATAATCTAAAACAGATTAATAGCCTTTTTTTGAAAATCCCTGATAGTGGCGGTTAACCAACAATGACCATTTTATATCACTCAGCTCTGTTGTAAATTCGGTCACCAAAACCTGGGTAAAAACGAATGGAAAATTAACTTCACCGGAGATAACTTTGTATTGACTACAAAGCATGCAGTAATAACGAAACTTTTCAAGTACCGACCTTCGATCATCATAATACATTCCAAACCAGGTTCTTACAGCCCGACAAATGCATCTGGCAAATGCTTCATTATTAAAGGGGTTCCCTATTACAACGCTTACTATCTCTTGGGCTGTTAACGTGGGCTTAATGTAGCGAGTATTGATATATACGTCAAATTTACCTTCTTTGTAAAGCTCCATCAGCTTTACTTCCAAGCGGCTACGCAGGTTCTCTGACATGTTGATATACCGGTATTCTGCTGTAGATGTTAAACAAGGGCTTTGTTTCATAGCAAAGTGTTTGAAAAAATTAATTTGAGCTCTTAAACCTATCTAAAACGAGATTATTTCCATCCACCGCCCAGGCTTTGGTACAGGGTTACTAACGATGTAAGTTGTTGCAGCCGGTCGTTTACGCTGCTTAATTGTGCGGATAAATAACCCTGCTCTGAGGTTAGCACATCGGTATAGGTTACATAGCCGTTTTTAAGTAGTTCACGATTGTAATCTACAGATCTAAACCAGGCATCCAGTTGCAGTTTACGGGTTACAGCTTTATCTTCAACCGCCTTATAGCTGTATAAAGCATCTGAAACCTCCCTGCCGGCATCCAGCACGGTTTGCTGAAAGGTTGCCACATTTTCTTCATATTGCGCTTTGGCAAGCTGCAGCCGCTGTTTGTTCAGTCCTTTGTTAAATATGGGTTGGGTTAAATTCCCAACAACGTTGCCAAAAATGGTGGCGCTTTTAAACAGATCACCAACGGTTGATGATTGCCACCCACCCTCTGCAGTAATGCTCAGTGAAGGATAAAAGTAGGCGCGGGCTACGTTGATCTGTTCAAAGTAGTACCTTACATTATACTCTGCCTGCTGTACATCGGGACGGTTGCTGAGCAATTGTGCAGGCACACCGATTTGTAATGTGGTATCTATCTGTTGCGCATCCAACACGTTTCTTTCAACTGAGCCTGGATGTCTTCCAATCAAAACACATATTGCATTTTCAGTTTGACGAATGCTGCTTTGTAAATCGGGTATGGTAACTTCGGCAGCGTACCTGTTGGCTTCGCTTTGCGCAACAGAGGCCTCATTTACACGGTTAGCTAATTTTAATGCTTTATTTGTTTCTACATCTTCTTTACGGTTTGCTACCGTTTGCTGGGTTATAGCCAGCTGTTTATCGTAAGCTAACAGGTTATAATAATTGATGGCAATATCGGCAACCAATTTAGTTTGCACAGCGCGCTGGTTTGCATAGCTCTGTAAAAGCAGCGCGAGTGAACCTCTTTTGGCGCTGCTCAATTTTCCCCAGATATCCATTTCCCAACTGGCGTTACCTGTTACCGCATAAACATTTTCTGGTGTAAAACCCAGGTTTCCACCTTGCGTAGCGGCAACTTTTTGCCTGGTGTATTGTGGTCCGACACTTAAAGTTGGTAAAAATGCCGCTTTAGCCTGGCGCAAGTTGGCATCTGCTTGTTTGATACGTGCAACAGCTATTTTCAAATCGTAGTTATTGGTAATACCTTCCTGTATCAAAGCCTGTAATTGGGCATCCTTAAACATTTGTTTCCAGGATAAATTGGCAATGGTGGTAGTATCTGCGGTATACGCAGCACGGTACAGGCTATCTGTTTTAGCATCGGGGCGTGTATAAGCCTGTCTTAGTTTACAGGCTGGCAATAGCAGTACAGCCGCTGCAATGACAGCAGCTGTACGGGTAAAATATTTTAAGTTCATATTTTGTGTGTTTGAATAATCAATGATCTTTAGTTCAATGCGGGTGTTGCGGGAGGTATTTGCCCGGTTGCCTGGAGCTTCTTTTTTCTGCCGAATCTTTCCTGCAATGTTTGAAAAATGATATACAGAACCGGGATAATAAATACCCCGAATATGGTTCCTACCAGCATCCCGCCTACAGCACCGGTGCCAATGGAGCGGTTACCGGCAGCACCAACACCCGATGACAGCATCAGTGGCAATAAACCAACGATAAAGGCAAGCGATGTCATCAATATCGGTCGCAACCGTGCAGTCGCAGCCTCAATTGCGGCGGCAACAATGGACATCCCCTTCTCCCGTCTTGCAACGGCATATTCCACAATCAGTATGGCATTCTTAGCGAGCAGGCCGATCAGCATTACCACGGATATTTGCATGTATATATTGTTATCTATACTCATGATCTTAGCAAACAGGTAAGTGCCAAATAAGCCTACTGGCAGCGAGAACAGTACAGCAAACGGTACAATGTAACTTTCATAAAGCGCGCTCAGCAAAAAGAACACGAACACGATGCAAAGGATATAGATAAAAACTGTTTGTCCGCCTGAATTCACCTCTTCACGTGACAAACCAGAGTAATCAAAGCTATAACCGGCAGGCAGGGTTTTGGCCGCGGTTTCACGCACAGCGGCAAGCGCGTCTCCACTGCTGAACCCGGGTTTTGGACTGCCAATTACGGATATATTGTTATATAAGTTGAATCTTGATAAACTTTGCGGTCCGTTAACCGAGGTAAGCGTAACAAATTCTGAGACAGGCGCCATATTACCGGCGGCATTTCTGACATAGATGTTATTCAGGCTTTGTGAATTGCTCCGGTATTTAGCATCGGCCTGCACCATAACGCGGTATTGTTTGCCAAACTGGTTAAAATTAGAAGCGTATATACCACCATAATATCCCTGCATGGTTGCCATCAGGTCGCTGGTTAAAATGCCGGCTTCTTTTGTTTTGGCTACATTGATATTCATCAAATATTGCGGGTAGTTAGGATTGAAACCGGTAGCGCCGTATAAAATTTCGGGGCGTTGGTTTATCGCACCCAGAAAGCCGCCAGCTACCTTACTGAAGTTTTCAATACTACCACCTGTCTTATCCTGTAATTCAATAGTAAAGCCGCTTGAGTTACCGAAGCCAGGGACCGTTGGCGGGGCAAAGAAAATGACCTTGGCGTCTTTAATCACGGCTGTCATGCCAAATAGCTGGCCGATCACATCATCAACTTTTATTCCTTTCCTTTCATCCCATGGCTTTAATTTAAATACCAGCAACCCGAAGTTACTGCCGGTACCATTAATAATGCTTTGCCCGGTTATTTTTGCCCGGTTGGCAACTACCGGTATTTTTTTAGCCATGAGGTCTACCATGTCGGCAACCTCCATGGTTTTTTCAAGAGATGTACCCGGGGGCAGGCTGATATCGGCGAAAATGGTACCCTGATCTTCATTGGGTACAAAACCGCCTGGCGATGTTTTCATAAAGAAAACAAGTAACACGGTAAATAAAACCACTGCAGACGGAACGATCCATTTTTTCCTGCTTAAAAACCCTATCGACTTTTGATATTTACCTTTCAGGGCATCAAAGCTGGTATTAAAAGCTGTATAAAACCTTTGCAGCAGGTTTTTTCGGCTTCCGTCATGTTCTTCATGCGGCTTCAAAAACAAGGCACACAATGCCGGGCTTAGCGTTAAGGCATTGATAGCCGAAATGACAATTGCCGAAGCCAGTGTTAAACCAAACTGTTTAAAAAACACGCCCGAGCTGCCGCTAATAAAAGAAACCGGTATAAAAACGGCGGCCATAACTAATGTGATAGCTACAATAGTTCCACCCAGTTCGCTCATGGCATCAACAGACGCATCGTATGCAGATTGATAACCCTCATCAAGCTTGGCATGCACGGCTTCCACTATAACGATGGCATCATCTACTACGATACCAATGGCCAGCACCAGGGCAAAAAGCGTGAGTAGGTTAATAGTAAAACCAAACAGGCTGAGACAGGCAAATGTACCGATGATAGATACCAATACCGATATGCCGGGTATCAGGGTGGAACGGAAATCCTGTAGAAAAATAAAAACAACGATGAAAACCAGAATATAGGCCTCTATTAACGTATGAACCACTTTTTCTATGGATGCGCTTAAAAAGTCATTCGCATTCAGCAAGGGTACATAGCTCACACCTTTAGGAAAAGATGTTGAGGCTTTATCTAACGTGGCTATTGCATCCTTAATAATGGCCTGCGCATTGGAGCCCGCTGTTTGGCTTATGGCAATAACCGTCGCGGGCTGATCATCGGTATTCATAGTTGATGAATAAGTGAGCGAGCCCATTTCCAGCCGTGCGATATCCCTTAAGCGTAATAGCTGGCCATTGGTTTTGGCACGCATAATAATGTTACCAAATTGTGCGGTATCCAGCAACCGGCCGGTATATTTAATAGTGTATTGAAAAACCTGGTTACTGTTTTCGCCAAATTTACCAGGCGCGGCGTCAAAGTTTTGTTCGGCGAGGGCGCTATTCACATCGGCAGGAGTTAAGCCATAAGTAGCCATTACATCTGGTTTAAGCCAAACGCGCATCGAATAATCTTTTGTACCAAATGAAACTACGCTGCCTACACCATTTATCCGTTTAATTTCCGGTATCAGATTAATGTTGGCATAATTGCTTAAAAAGGTTTGATCATACGATGGATTATCACTTTTAAGCGCGAAGATCAACAGGTTGCTGCTTTGCTGTTTATCTACCGTTACACCGGCTTTGGTTACCTCGGCAGGTAGTAAATTAGTTGCACGCTGAACCCGGTTCTGCACATTTACAGCGTTGATATCGGCATTGGTGCCCAATTTGAAATATACTGTTATGGTAGCATCACCGTCATTAGTGGCTGTAGATGTCATGTAGGTCATCCCTTCCACACCATTAATCTGTTCTTCCAGCGGCACAATAACGTTTCTTTGAATTACATCCGCACCGGCACCGGTGTAGGTGGCCGAAACTTTTACAGTTGGCGGGGCAATTTCAGGGTATTGGGTAACCGGCAGACCTAAATAGGCCAATACCCCCAGTATGACGATGATTATCGATATTACCGTAGATAAAACCGGTCTTTTAATGAATATTTTAAGCATGATATTTTAAAATTTGAAGTGAAGCATGATGTAAGTTGGCTTACTTATGGCTGGCGCTTGACGGTTTACCGGCGGCCGCATATAAACTGTCGGTATTAGCAGGCAGCGGTTTAACAGCCATGCCTGGCTTTAGGTTACCTACCCCTTCTACTACAAGCTTGTCACCTTTTTTCAGGCCGCTTTCTACTACATATAAATTCCCTATAGGATTTGCAGATACATGTATTTCGGTATTTACAGTACTGTCCTTACCGCTTAAAGTGTATACAAACTTTTGGCCTTGCATATCATAAGTGGCATTTTGAGGAATTAATATGGCATTTTCTATATTAACGGGTATTTTAATGGTAGCACTACTGCCGCTGCGTATAAGCCCGAGCGTGTTAGGGAAATTAGCCCGGAAACTTACAGACCCTGTTTCGGTACTGATGAGGCCGCTGGCCGTAACCACTCTTCCTTTTGCCGGGTACTCGGTGCCGTCTGCCAGTATCAACGATACGTCGGCCATCGTAGCCAGCTTTTCTTTTAGCGTTGCGCCTTTTACCGTTCTTGAAAATTCAAGCAGCTGTTTTTCGTTTAAAGAAAAATAAACATAAATGTTACTGGTATTGTAAACCGTTGTCAACGGGTTTGTAGATGTGCTGCTTACTAAACTGCCAACTTTATAGGGTATACTTCCAATAATGCCATTAGATGGACTTGTTAAATAAGTATAACTAACATTTACTTTAGCATTAACCAGTTCGGCTTTTGCCGATGCCAATGTGGCCTTTTTTGAATTTAGGGTGTACTGATTTGATTTCAACTCATAATCGCTTATGATCTTTCTTTCTACCAGAGGCCTAACCTTTTCTACGTTCATTTCTGCTGTCTGAACGTCGGCTTCTGCTACCTTAACAGCGGCTATCGCGCTTCGTACTGCAGCTTCGTACTGCGGATTTCGTAATTCAAACAGCGGCTGACCTTTATGCACCGTTGCGCCTTCATCTACAAATATTTTTTGGATAAAGCCATCAACTTTAGGGCGTATTTCAACATTTTGTTCGCCTTCAATAGTGGCCGGAAAACTGTAAAAAACAGTTGCAGGACCTGTATATACTTCTCCAGATTTATAAGGTGCAGGACCGGCTGGTCCCCCCGGGCCACCGGCTGGCGGCCTTCCGCCGCATGATGTAAGCGCTACTAATCCTATTAAAAAATGAAAAATTAATAGTGCTGTATTCGTTCTTATTGACATTTTCATACTTGTGAACATTAATTATTGTGATTATTTAAAGTGTGTTCTTTTAATTAACAGCACAAAGTTGGGTGGTAAACCAGCGTTAAAAAATGTCTGTAAGGAGTGAAAGCATGTGTATATGTCGCATTAAGAGTAAAACATGAACAATAAATATGTTTTTACATTTCGCTGTCAATCAAACACTTGCTAATAGTGAAATAATCCATTTAGACATATTGTTACCACATACAGACATGGTTATGCACCTGCTTAATACTAATATTTGCTTTGTTTTCACAAGCAGTTAATCTTTATAACATGTCATTAAAAAATAAAGTCGCAGTTTTAACCGGAAGCACTGGCGCAATAGCGATAAGCATTGCACAAATGCTGCTGAAAGAAAGTGCAGTTGTTATTGTACCGGCAAAAAGTGCAAAGGATCTGTTATGGGTCAAACAAATTGAGGCAGTTACCGGCAGTGGCTCCATCGTTACCCTGCTGGCCGATTATCCCGATTTTTACAGGGCGGAGGAAATTACTGATGACATCATCTCACGGTTTGGCAAAATCGATTTAAGTATTGCCTGTTTTGAAGGTTCTGCACTCACGCGGCCGCTTAGCCAGATAGAAATTACAGATTGGGAATATACCATTGAACAAAATATAACCGCGTTTTTTGTCGCCGCCAGGCTATCCTTTAGCAGCATGAAAAAGTCCAGGCATGGTATGTTTATCAGTATAGATTTTACCAGCCATGCTATAAAGACCACCGAGGCTAAACTTGCCCGATTATCGCTGTGTATGCAAAAAGAAATGGCCAAAATGTTTTACGAAGAAATGAAGAATACTAATATGAAATACTATCATTTGTATGTGGATCCTGATAAGAAAAACAGTAAGGCTCAAAATAATTATATTCATCCGGATGAGCTTGGAACATTGATACTGGATCTGTATGACGGTAATACAAAAGGCCATGACATGCTATTTCAATGGATGCATAATAAACACATCAATCAATAAACTACATTGGCAGTAACAAAGCGGTTGCAGATATACCAAAGCTAAAAAATGCACCTTAAAGGGTCTTCTGCCTGAGCAATATGGCTGTTTATACACTTAACTTATTTAGCTACTATAGTAACCGTATTAAAACCATGTACAATTGGATGTTGACTTATATTACGAAAAATCAGGTTTGGGTATGATTATCAGACCATCTTCAAAAACTTAAATCTATTAAAATGATATAAATAAGGATTAAGGAAACCCCCAATTAATTTAATTACTTTGGGGTTTTATTTGTGTAATTACCCAGTTAGGTTTATGAAAACAGATATCCCTTCAATTCATAATTATACCATAAGTGATGTAAGTATTGATGCCGGCCGAAAGGACCTTGTTAAAGATTTTCTCACTTTCACAAATGATGAATTGAAACCCAGTGAGGAAAAATTTGGAAGGCCCTTACGTTCAGATCATTTTTCAATCGGGCTGGTAATTGCGGGAGAAGCACATTTTCAGGTTAACCTGATTAACTATCACATCAAAAAGAACAACCTTCTGATTATTCCTTTCAATGTAATTCACCAGTTTCAAAAAACTGACGATGACTTTATAGTAATAGTGGTTAACTTTTCTCATGATTTTTTAGCACAGGCCAGGCTTAGCGAAAAACATATACCATCATTTGGTTTCTTCTCCACACAAAACAATCCTTATCTGATGCTGCAGGAGCAAGATGCAAATGCTTTGTATGAAGTTATGAAAATGCTGCGAAAATTGGATGATCCCGAATATCAGCATCCGTTTAAGACAGAGATAATTCATCATGGATTTAATATTTTTATGTTTGAAGTGGCTGCTTTATTTAAAAAATACCGGCCGAATGAACTGGTTCAATTAACCAGGAAAGAAGAGATATTAACATCATTTATAAAAATGCTTTTTCAGCATTTCAGGGAAGAACGTAGCGTACAATTTTATGCAGATGCACTCTATATGACACCTAAGCATCTCACCAAAATGGTTAAGGAGCAAACAAATAAGACCTGTAGTGAAATGATTGATGAAATTGTAATTGTAGAAGCAAAGATAATGCTGGATGATCTTGGCCTTTCAGTTGCAACTGTAGCAGAACGATTGCAGTTTAGTGATCAGTTTTTTTTTAGTAAGTTTTTTAAAAAACATACAGGTATCACCCCAAGCAAGTATAAAGGAGCAATAAAATAAGATTTACCAACGCTAACAAACACAAAGAACTAAGATAGCGTTTTTGGGCATTGCCGCCATTCCTGACCTGCAATCGTAGGCAGACCATAGTTCCTGGAAACACCATGCTTTAAATTTTGGAGGGAGTACCTACGCGGTACTCCCTCTGAATTATCTGTTGTTTTTCAAACTGTCTATCATCGCTTTCATCTCCGCAATCTCTTTTTCCTGCGTTTTAATGATATTATCTGCCAGTTTTCTTACACGCGCGTCTTTAATATGCGCATTCCTGCTGGTCATGATCGCGATGGAATGGTGCGGTATCATACCTTTCATATATTGTATATCGCTAATACCGGTCTGTGTATGTACACCAGCGAAAGCAAGAATAAAAACGACAACGCCTGAGGTAATGATCGCTGTGTTGATATTCTTATTGGAATACATCATAGGCATCATCACAACCATTAAGATAGCCATAGCAGATATCATCAGCAGTGTCATATAGAAACGGGTCATGTTGATATAGATATGATCTACATCGTCTACATTTAAAAACATGATCACATACATCAATATGAACGAGATCATGAGGATTACTCCAAACTTTTTATAATTTGATTTTTCCATTTTCATAACAACAATTTTTGATTTACATTTTCATTTTCATCATTCTTGGATAAAGGCGGAGAAAGATTTCTCCTGCCATTGGATTTTTACCATACAAGGAATTCAATTGGCTGTCGGCTCCGGACCACATCAACTGTCCACCACCGGCAAGGTTCAGTGGTCCCAATCTGAACAGATCATAGTTGAGACCCAGAGTAACAGCGTTGACCGGGAATATGGTATCATCTCCGTAAGCAACCGGATTAAGCACTAACTCCTCCGTTGTTTTCTGCACAAATTCATAACGGGTATAAACTTCCCATTTCTTAATCCGGATATCGGCTTCAAGGAGTGCTGAATTATCGCCCTGATGACCAGGTGTTTTGTTTAATCCCCATAAAGCTGTCGCATTAAAAGTTCGTTCATCCCCGAACGGAAGGCTAAAGGTTGCAGAGGCTGTTGTTCGGTAAACATCTTCGTCAGGGTTTAGCTCCTCTGGGCTTTTTATAAAGCCGTGAGAAACCTGTAAAGCCCAGTTAGCAGAAGGATTATAGTTTAACCTGCCGCTCCATGAGTCAAAACGCGGTTTATCAAAGTTGTAACGGTTTTCATCCGGCTCTCTGCCTGTAAATAAAGAACCTTCAATTTTAAACTGGTTGAACCTGAACCCTATTGTAGCTACGCCAAAGGTGATATGGGTAGCATCAGACCAATGGTGACTAATCGGAGCGTCCGGATTACCCATTGCCGATGGCCGGTGCATAAACGCTACGGGGCCTAAGGCAGGTTCTCCGGGATATCCGAGATAAATGCTGAGGTCGGTGTTTTTGGAAAGCGAATAGGCGTAGCTTGCTGATAATTCACTGAACAGATCATGCGGGTGTTGATGATCGATCAGCGGGATACCTTTCCAACTTTCGCCGGTTTGGAACAATAGCGGGTATCCGCCGCCGCCTTCCGTAACCGCATCAAGAGACATCATCAGGTTAAGGTGTAATAAGCCGTTTTTTCCTAAGGGACGTTGCGCCATGCCCATAAACCAGTTTGGCGCGTCCACTTTGTCGCTCCCGCGGCTGCCCTTATTAAATAAACCCTGTTTGATATAGCGCAGATCAACATTACCATGCAGCATGTAGGTCCATTTGTTTCCATGCAACATTACACCGTACATAGGTGAGGCATCAGGCAACCAGCTTGTACCCGACCCGCTTCTCGACATCGGCAGGTTACGGGACTGCGAGTTACTCATCATCGGAGTCTGCATCTTTTTCGTTTTACCATTTGCCGTATCAGCCATCATCCGGTGATGCTCAGAGGAATCACTCATGTTCATTTTTTGCTGCGCACTAACTTGCAACGCCGCTATAATATAAGCGACAGCTGCTAACAATACTTTTAAATTCATAATTTCTCAATTATACGGTTATAACAATGCCTTAACGGCAGTAGGTAAATAACCTGGCCTGAGCATGGGTTACGCGCCAGGCGGGTTAATTTCATACTTTCAGCATTAATAAAAATATTACTGGAAATTTTGGGCAATAGAAATGCCTGCTTTGAATTGCAGCGTTGATATCAGATGAGAAGAGACCGTACTTTCAGGTATATTGGTAAATAGTTAACGACCGGCGGACCTGTTGCCCTTGGGTAATCATGCAATAAAACAGGTACGCTTTTAAATTCTGTCTGCTTGAAAGTTACCGGTGGCAACGCAGCTATCAATTCGATAAGATTGTTTTGCCATGAGGTCTGCACATTTTCCCTAATCACATACATACCATGTTTTTTGCAGCAGTCGCAGTTTTTACCTGGACCGCAATCATCTTTTTTATGTCGATGACTGGTATCAGCACTTTGCTTATGGTTAAAAGAGGAAAGGTATAAAGAGTCCGGTCTCTTTTCGTCATCACAGCGATCAGAGGTATTTTGGCTTATTTCATTATTTGAAGAAAAAAATATTTTGGAGGTACAATGCACAATACAGGCGAATGCGCCTGTTGAGAGCAACAGGTAGAATATAGCTAAAACAAAGGCGCTGGCTTTCCGCATCATATCTTTAAATACATATGAGCAAACAAATTGTTCTTTTTTTAATATCAGTTGATGATCTGTATATCAATATGGTATAAATTTGGAACAGCGATTGATGCTGCCAATTAACTTGAATACATATACTTTCCATATCACCCTCTATGACCTGATCTTTCTGGGAACGGTATTTATCGGGCTTACATTTATCCTGTTATTGTGGTTTAGCAAAAAAAATAATCAACCGGCAAACCGGTTCCTTAGCCTGGCGCTGGCAGTTGTAGTTTTATGGATGGTTTGGGTATTGGGTGTCGACATCCGGTTGGAGACCTACTTCTCGCACTGGAGCTGGCTACCGCTACAATTTTCGCTCTCAATTGGCCCTTTGATCTATTTTTATGTACTTAAAATGACCCAGCCGGAATATAAATTCCGTTGGAAGGATCTGTTGCATTTGAGTCCGTTGCTGGTGGGTTTAGGTGTTCAGGCCTTAGAGGTGAGGGATAGTATAAAAACCGGTGTGGCTATTGGTGAAACACCGGCCTTTTATCAACTAAACCCCATATTGCAATTGCTGATGTTTATATCAGTCAGCATTTACTTTTACGCATCTCATAGGCTGATAGAACGCTTTTATCAAGGCATGAAATTTAACGGAGGCGATCGGCACCGATATGAATTACGCTGGCTTCATAATTTATTGAAAGGTTTCGGTTTATTATGGCTATTGTGGATTCCTTTTATAGCAGCCGATTATTTTTATTACCATTACCAATTAAGTGTACAAGCTTATTATCCTTTGTTTCTCCTTTTAGCGGTAATGATTATCTGGATGTCGGCCGCAGCTTTTTTAAGACAGGAGGCTGGTGTGCTAATTGTCCATCCCCTGTTCTTAAAACCCGCGCTTCCTGCCGAAATGAAGCAAAAAGGCACTTGGCTGAAGAAGGCTGTGCAAGCCAACCTGTATTACCTGGATCCTGAACTCAGCTTAAACTCATTGGCCGAAAAGCTTGAACTAACTACCCATGAGTTATCGCGAATCATTAATACAGTGCTTAAAAAAAGCTTTAATGATTTCATCAATGAATATCGCGTACAGGCGGTTACACGGAAAATGAAAGATCACAGATATGATCACCTTACCCTCCTGGGTATTGCTTTTGAATCGGGATTCAATTCTCAAAGTACATTTAGTCGCATTTTTAAGCAAATGACCGGAAAAAGTCCGGTGGAATATAAAAATGAGCTAAAAAAAGAGTACCCATCTTATAATTTGGGAAGCCGATCACAATCTGCGCCGGTAATATTGCATCATGAAACCCCTCCATGGTGGTCTCGTGAAAAATTAACCGGCAATTATATGTTTAGGAATTATTTGAAAATAGCACAACGCAATCTGGTGCGTAATATAAGCTATACTGCTATTAATATTACAGGCCTGGCAGTTGGGATTGCCGTTTGTATGATGATCTTTATCATTATACAATATCAAACAAGCTTCGATAATTTTCATTCCGGTAATAATCGTATCTATCGTGTTTTAACCGAATATCATCATGCCGAATCGGCAAATGTTTCTTATGGGAAAGACCTCCCTTTGCCAATACCCCGGGGATTGAAAACTGCTTTTCCTGAAATAGAACAAGTGGCTCCGGTTTTTGCAAGCCAAAATGATCAATTACTGATAGTTGACAATAACGGAAATACCGAAAAAAAATTTAAAGAGCAGCGGGGTGTATTTTTTGCAGGGCCTTCATTCTTTAAAATTTTTAATTTCCCCCTGCTTGCAGGTTCGTATGCCTCATTAAAAGACCCTAACAATGTATTGCTTACAAAAGAAATCGCTGAAAAATATTTCGGCGACTGGAAAACAGCGATAGGCAAAACCATTAAGCTACAGGTAGGCGGCTATATATTCGAGCACGGTACCGACGTATTGAAAGTTTCGGGCATCCTGGCAACCATACCAACAAATACAGATTTTCAGCTAAAACTGGTTGTAGCTTTTGGAACAGGATTTACCGGAGATTACCTGGAACAATCTACCAATTGGACCGAAACAGTGTCTAATTTTGGTTGCTACATTTTGTTACCACCAAATATTTCTGCTGACAATTTTAATCAGCAATTACGAGCTTACTCCCGAAAGTTGCAATCTGCCGACAATAAGGATAGCCATATTATACAATCATTAAGTGCGGTGCATTATGATGCAGAAGCAGGTAATTATAGCAACAAAACAATCAGCCATCAGCTGCTCAATGTTTTGTGGTTGATAGCGGCATTCATCTTATTAATTGCTTGTGTAAACTTTATAAATCTATCTACCGCACAGGCTGTTAACAGGGCAAAAGAGGTTGGTGTAAGAAAAGTTTTAGGAAGTAGTAAATCTCAATTACAGATTCAATTCATCGTTGAAACATTTTTGATAGTTATAAGCGCTGTAGTCCTGGCAGGACTTATTACAATTTTGGCATTGCCCTATCTAAGTCGACTTTTAGAACTTACGCTTTCATTCAACATATTCAACAATCCCGCAATTATTTTATTTCTTTTGATCGTTGCCATTATTGTAACCGCACTTGCCGGCTTTTATCCTTCTCTTGTTTTATCACGTTTCAACCCGGTTAATGCGCTAAAAAGTAAACTAACATCAAATAATTCACAGGGCATTTCATTAAGAAGAGGATTGGTGGTATTTCAATTCATTATAGCACAAGTGCTCATCATCGGAACGCTCATCATTGTAAAGCAAATGAATTATTTTATGAATCAGCCTCTGGGCTTTGATAAAGATGCCGTTATCAATGTCCCTTTCCGTATAGATACTACACTCGACGGCAAGCTGGATTATTTAAAGAAACAGTTATTGACTGTAAATGGTGTGCAATCTGTGAGCTTAAGCACCAACACCCCCATTGAAAATGGTAATGATATGTGGAGCCCGGTTAAATTTTATCGTTCAGTAAAAGGGGCAGATTTTCAGGCTATTGTGAAATTTGCCGACAACGAATATGTACCCACTTATAAATTACCGCTGGTAGCGGGTAGAAATGTGCAGCCATCTGACACCGTAGGCGAATTTTTGGTAAACGAATCGCTGCTGAAAAATTTAGGGGTTAAAAAGCCTGAAGACATATTGAACAAGGATATAAGTACGTGGAACGATGTGCTGCATGGACCTGTTGTTGGTGTGTTGAAAGATTTTCATGACAGATCTTTCCGCAATAACATGGCACCATTACTCGTAACTACAGACAAAGCCATGTACAGCCAGATAGGCATCAAACTGGCAACCAAAAACATGGCTTCTACACTGACGTCTGTTAAAAAAGTATTTGAGCAAACCTATCCCGATTTTGTTTACGAATACAAGTTTCTGGATGAAAAAATAGCCAGTTTTTACAAACAGGAAAATCAGTTATCACAATTGTATAAGATTTTTGCAGCTATCGCGATATTCCTTAGTTGTTTAGGTTTGTATGGTTTAGCCTCATTTATGGCCGTGCAGCGGATAAAAGAAGTTGGTATCCGTAAAGTACTTGGTGCTACTGCTGGCAGCATCGTTTATTTGTTTTCAAAAGAATTTATCATACTCATCATGGTCGCCTTCGCGATTGCCACGCCCATTGCCTGGTATTATATGCACCAATGGCTTCAGAATTATGCCTATCGCATCAATATAGCCTGGTGGTTATTTGTTGCCGGCGGACTTGCTGCCACAATTATTGCACTTACAACCATAAGTTTTCAGGCAGTAAAAGCAGCCAGAGCAAATCCGGTGAAAAGCCTGAGAAATGAATGACATCAAAACTGCTTTTGCAGCAAAGAGCCTGGGTTAATAAAGCGAGACCTGACGTTTTGTTGATACATAACCAGGTCTTTTTTTTACAACATTATATCCACAGAGATGCTATGGTAAACAGAAGCGCTACAGTCATGATCAGAAACCCAAGCTTGAGGAAATCCCATGCACTTACACTTTGTCCTTCGCGACGCAGGGCTACCAGCCATAGGATAGTTGCCAAGGACCCGGTTATGGATAAATTAGGTCCCAGATCAACACCGATTAAAGCAGCGCTTTTCACAATTTCCGGTATATGATCTCCCTGCACAACACTACCCGTTATCAATCCCACAGGCAGGTTATTTATAAGGTTACAAGCAAAGGCAATGATGACACCGCTTCCCCATACCGTTTGGTTAACCGAATTCTGTGCGCTTTGATGCAGGAGAAGATTTAATATTTGGATTATACCTGTTTTGTTTAGGGCTTCAACCAGTACAAAAAGTCCACCTACCAGCGGTAATACACTCCAGGATACGCCCTTTACAACCGTCAAGGGGTTCTTCCTTGCCCGAATAATCACAATAGCAGATGTCAGTATACCTGTAATTGCAGTAGGAAGTCCCAGTTGAATATTCAGCGCCGAAGCAGCCAGGAGGATAACCGCAGTAATAGCGATACCAAAAATTGCCGTTCTGCCGCCTTCTGAAAGTACAGGTATAAGGATATTAGATTCAATCTTTTGCTTTAGCGTTTTACGCTGTGTTAAATAAAGCATGAAATATGTTACTCCTATAGCCACTATAGATGGTATAATATATTGTGGAAGCCATTGTAATAATGGCGGCATATGACTACCATAAATAACCAGGTTGGCGGGGTTTGATATAGGAAGTACAAAAGAAGCGGCATTGGCAATGAATGCGCAAATTAAAAGATAAGGGAGCTGCTTTTCAACTTTAGCTGCCTTAACAGCCGCGGCTACCGCCGGCGTAAGTACAACAGCAGTAGCGTCATTTGATAAAAACGTAGTAACTATAACACCAACCAGGTAAATTAAAAGAAAAAGGCGGGTTGATGATCCTTTAGCCATTTTGGTGGCATGCGCTGCCAGCCAATCGAAAAGTTTTTCTTCCCGGGCTGTTTCTGCCAATAACATCATACCTATTAAAAACAGATAAACATCGCTGCCTTTGGCTATTCCCAAAAATGCATCGGCAGGTGAAATAAGTTGCAGTATAACCAATACTACGGCACCGCCTGTAGCCCAAATGGCCTCGGGTACTTTAAATGGACGGATAATGACTCCTGCTATGGTAAAAAAAATAATTATCCAGATTATATAATGAGCCATATCATGCTGCATTTTCGTTGGCGGGCACGCTTTTAAAGCTTAATTTTAAACTACAATAAATAGAACATGGCCGCCGGTTTCATATCAGGCAAAGGATCATGTCAATGGAGATAATTAAAATTTAACCGAGAGTTTTTCCGAAATAAGCTTACCACCTTTGTAATATTCGAAGAACCATTCATTGTTCTTTTTCAGAACGATACCGTTGGAAGTTCCGTTGTTGGCAATAAAATAATCCTGTACCGAGGTTTTTAGAAGGGTTAAAACTATTTTAGGCGTGGTATCAATTAATTGATACCCATTGGCTATTGCCTGAGCGTATAAAGTTCCGGCCTGCGGATTCGTACTCTCTGCCTGCACAGGTTCTTCAGAAATAGTTGAAACTGTTACCGGAGATGAAGCAATTACAGCTTTGGCAGTTGTGTTTACAGTTGCCGGAGAGGTTGTAGCAGCTGCCGCCGGAGAGGAGACAGTTGTAGTTGGATTGGGTGTATTTACAGCTGCTGCGGGGGTAGTGGCGGTAACCGTTGGCTGTATTGGTTGTGCATTCGTTGCTCCATTATAAGCATAGGGTACTCCATCTAATGAAGTAAAAGCTTCCCTCAGGGCAAGGTTATAAGAAACCCGATATTCTTTTTCCCTGCTTTTACCTTCTTTGCTTTTAAAAATTATATTGCCCTGGCAATCTTTTAATAAAAGCGTAAGGCTGGTGGTGAACATACCGCTCTTTTCTAATACATCGGCATTTAGCGCCTGGCATTTGTTGTTGGCAACTTCACTTGGCAGCTCGCTGTTATCTAAGTAAACCGTAAACCCTTTATCTGCTAAAAGAGCTTTGGTCAGGGAATTTAACCCATACTGATCATTCTGCTTCAGGAAGTTGAATTTCTCAGGCACAACAACATATTTATAGTTATTGATCGTATTTTGGGCGTATACGGAAAAAGAGCTGATTAACAGGAATAATAAAACGTATCTTTTCATATAAAACATTATGATACAACCTGGAGCTTACACTGATTTAGTTTAAAAACATTCACCCTAAAGAAGCTTTACAGGCTATAATGAACAACTCTAAAATTAATAATATTTTCTAACAAGTTCTGGGCATTTTACCCGTTCAGATACTTTTTTGCTGCACCTGCTGTTATATGTGAGTAAAAGCCTTAACCACTAATAATTTTGTTTAACATTATTTAACTAATATTTATTTGGTGTTTTGCGTTTGCTTTCTTTAATTTATAACATAATGCTGGCATTCTTATACCCACTTAAAATTAGAACGTTATCCTTTATCACCCTGTTTATTTTTCTTGTACCTGCGCCGCTTTTTGCACAAAATCTTTTTTTGGAAAAGATAAACGTGTGTAATGCGACCAATTTTTGCATGGACTGTGGTGATCCTAAAGCAACTTGCGACCAGTTTACACTTGATTATATATGTGATCAGATCAATCGCAAATACATCTTGAAAGATGCTTATGGATCTCTATCCTTCCAGGTTTTGGTTGAGCCATCTGGTTTTAGCTGTGTGCTTAGTCATACCGACGTTACAAACGGTCCTTTAACCGCGGAGTTGATCAGGTATTTAAATGGTAATATATGGAGAGCCGCCAAAGTAAACGGCAAACCTGTTGCTGCATCTGTAAATGTGATTTTCCGCTTTGCGAATGGGAAAATATCCAGTCAAATGCAAAGAATGGATCTAACCGAGTTAAAACCTCCTGGTGACCCTACTATTTATAATAAAACAGTTATCTATACTAATCCATCTTTGAATTCTTATGAATTTACAACCTGGACTAAGTACAATTCTCCTCTGCCAGACAATATCAGCAAATCTTGCATTATAGATAAAACCGATGTGCTGTGGTATACCACCATTAAGGGATTAACGCGGTTTGATGGTCAAAACTTTAACCCGGTTAACGAGTTTAATTCTCCATTTACTGCCGAAACAGCCGTAACAGATATCAATGTAGATAAGGATAATAATAAATGGGTGTATGTTGATGATAAAATGTATAAGTATAGTGATGCAGGATGGCAGATATTTGATTTTAAAAAATTTGTAACGCCCGGAGCTATCCGGATTTTAAACAACCGGCATGGTGATCTTCTTTTTGCTACTAAAGCCGGGCTTGTAGTTTTAAGAAAGGATAAAGTTGTGGTACTCAATAAAAAAACTATTCCACTACTACCCTCAAGCAATGTTTATTATGTTTATGAAGATAGCCGAAAGCGCTTGTGGATAGGTACATCAAAAGGATGTATTATGATTGACCATAACGTGCCTACTACCTTTAACACATCCAATACTCCGTTAAAAGACACCTATATTTCTAATGCTACAGAAGATGAAACTGGCAACCTATATTTCTCTTTAACTGCCTGTAATGCCACTCCTGGTGATAATGACAAGGAAGGTATAGCAGTACTAAAAGCCAATGGAACCTGGGTCCTATACAATGACAAAAACTCAGGGATGCCATCAAACCATGTTAATGATATGCTGTATGATCAACATGAACATGTTTTGTGGATAGCTACAGAGCAATCGGGCCTGGTAAGGTTTAACCTGAAAGATGGCTGGGAAAATTATCACAATAATAATACGCCTATGCCAGGATATACCATTAATAAATTAGCACAGGATTCAAAAGGTGTTATTTATGCTGCTACAGTTAATGGTTTGGTAAGGATCAAAAAGAGATAAAAAGTTGTAAGTGTTATTTAACAGGTAGCAACTTTTTTATAACCGGGTGTTCTCCTGTTACCGAGGAGGTAAAGTCACTGGTTCTGGAAAACTCGTATCCTTTTGCTTGTGCCCACATGATAAAGTTTTTTAACCGGAGTATAAATGGTTCTCCTGAATTTCTGGATATATAACCCGGAAGACCGTATTTTTCTTTATTATGCAGGTTGGTAAATTCCCATGGGTGGAAATAAAGATTAAGATATCCGTCTTTGCGATGCGTAGCGGAGCTCATCCATTTGATCAGAGGCAAAGGCAAATTGTGAAAACTTAACCAAAAAAGCGGGAAACGAACTAATGGTGATACTGAAGCGGGGATCTGTAAAACTCCATTGTCATAAAACCAGGTACGCGGCTTATCAAAATTATTATAACGCCCCGGCAACCATGTAGGGTTAATGGAGGAATTGTAAGTATACCCAGCCACCTTAATCTCAGCCTCATCCACAGGCATCATACGCGCCATTCGAAAACCAGTCACTTCGGTACCCGAAATATCTTCAAGAACCTCTTTTGATTGTTTTAAATGCGCCGGTTTAAAATCGGAATGATAGTAACCATGCGATGCTATTTCATGTCCCTCGTTTACAATTTTGGCAATAATATCAGGTTTATGAAGCGCGTAGTTTGCAGTACAAAAAAACGTGGCTTTTATATTTGCAGATCTTAGTAACTCCAAAATTGAATTTGTACCATTGGTAGAGATCAACAATTGTTCATCAAAAGATATTGACCGACCGTATTCTAAAGGCAAATCAAATTCCTCTACATCAAACCCCAATAAAATCATTATTTATATTTTTGATCGTTATAAGATTTGTTGACCGAATGATATAATTAGGACGATGTTTTGACTGCATAAATATTTTACCTACGTACACTCCTATTATACCTAACACCAACAATTGCAAACCACCAAAAAAAGCTACCGTAGCCAATACAGATGCCCAACCCGAAACAGCGTAGCCGGCAAAATAGCTAAACAATACATAAGGAATGTATAATATGGCCATAGCCGAAAAAAACAAACCAATACCTGTAACTAAATATAAAGGGCGGGCACTAAAAGCCATAATGCTACCTATTGCAAGCTTAACCAGCTTAATGAAAGAGTAACTGGCTTCGCCGGTATGTCTTTTAGATGGTGTATAAGGAATACCTATTTGCTTATAACCTGCCCATTTCACTATGCCTCTAAAAAATATTTCATACTCGTCAATCAGCTTCAATTGTTTTACCACTTTCTCATCCATCAACCTGAAATCGGCGGTGCCATTCTCCAGTTTAATATCTGAAAGCATATTGATGCCTTTATAAAACAGCTTTGATGTAGCTTTCTGATAAGCTTTTGCATGTGGGTTATTGCTTTGCCGGTAGGTGTAAATAATATCATAACCATTTTCCCAATACTTCAACATTTTTAATATTAAAAGCGGGGGATGCTGCAGATCGGCATCCATGGTAATCACAGCATCGCCCTGCACCAAGGCAATACCTGCTTTAAGCGCATGGTCTTTCCCAAAGTTTTTTGAAAGTTCTATATAAAAAACATTGGCATGTAACTGTGCGTTAAATTTTATTTCATTTAAAGTATTATCGCTACTGCCGTCATCAACAAAAATTAATTCATAATCGTAATTGGTATGACTCAATGTTTCATTGATTTGCTCAATTAAAAAACTTATATTCTTTTCTTCATTATAAGATGGTATAATTACCGATATCTTCTTTTTTATAACGAACGTCATGTTATTAATAAGGGCTTTAAATTGTGACAGGTATTAAATATTATATTGATCAGGTTTATTCTAATAGTTTTTCAATCTATCTTTATGTAACAAATATGATACGAAGATTTAAACATCAACGCTACAACGCCACTGTAATAAAACCATAACACGTTAAAAGAGAGATTACCCTTACTTGTTGATGTAACTTTAGTGTTACAAACATAAATAATTAATAATGATTTAACCATAAAATCATTTAGAATAGCCACAGAATTGTAAACATATTAACATTCACCATGACATCAACATACCACAATGTCAATAGCTTATATGGCTTTAAGCTGTTCTGGTTTTGAAAAATGCCTTGTTAAAGTTTCATAAATTATCTTTAGCCAGATCAGGAAACATGGCAAGGCTTTCAGTTTGTAAGGAGCAACATACGCCGTTCTGATGTATCGTGGAAAGAGATCGGATGGTGAAAGGCTGGTTAAGATGAGGGCAAAAATCAATAGAAATACTTCGTACCGGGTAACTGGCCTGTTTAAATTCATGTACCAAATAGCCACTCCGGTAAAAGCAATAATATAGGTTGATGACTCTGATGAACTACTGAAAATTACCGCAAAAATCAAAGCAGATGACAAGATAAGTAATTGATACTGCAAAGTTTTAAAGCTTTTTACCCTTAAATAAGAAAGCGCAAAAAGCACCAGAGCCGGGGCTATTACATATATATTTTTTAACTCAGGATAATTGAATATTTTCCGGATTAGTCCCATCACACATATTTCCTGTAGTAGAGAACCTTGGTTGGTGTCATTTTTGGCTACAATATCATGGTACCAATCCTGGTAGGTTTGAATAATAAAGGCCGGCGATGAAATAAGCATGGGTAGCACAAATAATATCGCAGACCAAAAGATAAAACTCGCAATAAACTTTAGTTTGTTTTCGGAAAAGAAAAAGAATGCGAGCCCTACTATTCCATATAACTTTACAAATGTTCCGATGGCTATCATCAGGGCGGCCCAAAAATCTTGTTTCTTTTTGATAAAACTGAAGCTTAAAATAATCAATCCGGCTACCATAGGATTGCTTTGAACATTGGCCGAGGCCGTCATTAATTCATGAGCGCAGATAAGCAAAATGATAACATATTGATTTTCTTTGATAGGTAACAGTTGTATAGCTTTAAACAGTATAAAAGCATTAAACATTACCCACATCAAAACGCCAACGCTATCTGGCATTAATGCAAACGGCGCTATGATCAGGGAAAATACCGGCCCATAATGATTTAGATCATAAAAATGTTCGGGCTGAGGGGTATAGAGATTATGCTGATGAATGGTATTTATAAAATTATATTTAAATACCTGATAGTTATTAAATATTTGATGAGTTAAAATTCCTTTCAGAACGATCAGGAAACTTAAACCGAACCATAAAGAAAATACAAAAGGCTTATTATAGATAAGTTTGGTTATTTTTTGCATAAAACAGGGGCATTGGGTTGCGAATATACAAAACAAGCCTATTAGTAGTATTTTATATTACTATGTTGTTTAGATCGTTAAATTTACAGTATAATAAAAAAGCCACTCCTTACGGGTGGCTTTTTTGTTATACATTCGGTAATGTGTCAGGACCCAGGTGTACCGGAGTCAAGTTTTATTTCCAGAGCCGTCCGAACATTAGCTGGTAAATTTGATAATAAAGTGTAACCAGTTGCCAGTTCTATATCTTTCACGGTTACAATATACTTCGTCCAGTCGCTATTGATAGTGTTTATATTAGGGGTATTTACCGCTATAACTCTGGTTGAACTGGTTACGCGGCCAAGGTCATTATCCCCCACAGGTATAATAACCGCTACTTTCCATACATTGCTGGGAACATTAACATGACCATTGTTTATGGTAGTTGCTGATCCGTTTGAACCTGCCCCCCCCGTGCCATAACTACCCATAATAATGTATACTTCGTTACCTAAAACTACCTGCTCACGCAGATAATTTTCCAGATTTGCCCAGGTTTGTTGATTGTTCTGTGGCGCCTGAGGTATCATATTGGTCATCAGGAACGTGGCTGAGTTTGCATTGGCCGAACTTGTACGGTCGGCTGAAGGGCAATTATGTCCTCTGTCAAACCCGCTTCCTGAATAGGCATTATCATTAACCATGTACCAGTTTGCTGGCAGACTGGCCCAACCAGCAAAATTATTTAAACGGTCAGAAGCTCCAGTGATATTAGTAGCATCCAAATGCCAGCTCACCCAATTCGGTTCACCCTTGGTAGCATTGTATGATTCTGTATAATATTTCTGATCAACAAGATAGTTATCCATTGAGGCGGCACTGCTTTGCGCGTTTGAAGGGTTACCAAAAAGCAAATCGCTGTTGTCGCCGCTTGCTGGCGGAGCGTCTGTACCTGCCGTTACGTCTCTTGGTGTGGAAGCAGGCGCTGTTGGTGAACCGCCGCCACCGTCATCACCACCATCATCGGGTGTACCGACAACAATGCCGGGGTCACCTTTTCCTTTAAAGGTGATATCATCAATATTGACACGATTATTGGTAGTTGTACCTGTTCTTTTAATTTCAAAACGTACTTTACCGGTTACGCTTACCTTAAAGGAGTCGGTAACCAGGGTAGTATTGTTTTCATTAATATCGTTTCCTACCTGTGTATAAGTTTTACCGCCATCAGTTGACATAAGCAGTTGCCAAACTGAAACAGGATCAGTTCCATATTTTGCATGTTTAATAAACAGGGTATTAACACCGTTGATATCAAAATTCATAGCGATATCGCCGGCACGCAAACGTACAGATGCAAGACCATCTTTTACATCGGGCGCGGTGCTACCTATCAATGCATCGTTAAAATTCCAACTGCCGGTAAGTAAAGTTATGTCAGCGGCAGCATACGCGGCTTTTTTGCCTTGTTCGAAAGTTTCGGTAATACTGTAAGTTGGGATTACAGGAGGTGGCGGCGGTTTAACAACGGTTGTATCCCCCGGGTTGATGGGCGACCCGTCTGTTGATTTTTTAGAACAGCTTGCCATGGTTAATACCAAAGCAAAGCCAAGTAGTAAGTTTTGAATTTTCATGTTAATTTGTTTTTTTGTGATAGATAATAGCAAAGCATGGCCATGACCTGCAGGTCTATGCGAGTATAGTTAGAGTGATAAAGTTTAATAAGAAAAAAATCAGGAGCCCTGCTTGAGCGAAGCCCCTGATTCAAAAAAAGATTTATTGAGTAGAGATCGAAAAATTAGATCCATCGTATACAAAAGTTTTGGCAACATTTGAAGTTTTACCAAAGCTGTACACGGTATAAGTAATAATATATTTTTGACCAGCGTTAGAAGTGGCTTTAAATTTATTTACCAAAACAGCAGTCAATGCCGCATTCAGGTCGCTATCGCTCCAATAAGTAGCATCGGTAGGTGCACTGATATTAAAATCAGGATATTGTGCAATATTAGCTCTTGCAGCATCACTACCCGCGGTTGTTTGTGTACCGATGTAGGTATAATCAGCTTTCACAAGCGTGTAACTAATAGCCTCATCTACAATCCATTTACCATCACTTTTAGCAAAGCCAAGTGTGCCGGTTATTGGTGTAGTAACCCAATTAGTACCATCAAAAGTTAAAGGTACAATGCGCTGAAAGTTTTTACTATTATAATACTTAAAGCTCATGTATTTAACATCACCTGCCGAAGCATTTGCAGATACAGCAATATCACTTTTCAATACCAAGTTCAGGTACGAAGTAAGTGTTGCATCATCTGATGTTGAAAAATCGCCAAACGGATGTCCGGTACTGGTATACTGATCAGCTGTTAAGGTATAGCATTTAACCCAGGCTCCGTTCAGAAACAAAAAGGTATCAGTTTGCTTGGCTACAGCCGAAGGCGTTACACCTGATTCGTAATAGATGTAAGTTAAAAATGACAGCTGATTAGGCACAGCAGTAGGATATTTAATACCTAAAAATGCGATAGCCTGCGCTGTATTAAATTCCTTATATTTTGGATTCGCACCTAAAACGGTAGCATAATCAGCATCAGCTACTGTATAAGAAATATCTGTAAGCAAACTATCAGCTGGTTTAACGCTAACAGGAGATATGGTAAAGGTTACTGTTGCACTGGAGCCATTGTCCACCTGTGGATAATTTGTATTTAATATGCCAGGAATTTTCGCTTTTGCATCATTTGTTGAAGCAAATTGAGTTGTTTGAGGCAATGTGATCACCATTCCTTTTTTCACATACCCTGTGGGCGAAAGGCTTGGCTGCTTTTGACACGCTGTTAGTACCACAGTAACAAAAGCAATTAAACTATATATCTTTTTCATGAAGTTTCTTTTTAAAATTTAACTTTTATACCAGTAGTAAATGTTCTGAGCAGACCATAGTATACACTAAGATTGGCTGGCAAACCTGTGCCTGCAGGATCATACCCATCAGCTATGTATTTGGTGTTTAACAGGTTATTTACGTTGCCATTCAATGTAGCATCTAAACCAGCGATCTTAAATTTAAAAGAAGCGTTAAGATCCCATACAGAATAATTGGGCACTTTATAAGGTTGAACACCAGGATTGGTAATATTGGCAAAGTTGAAACTTGAATAATAATTACCATAGAAGTAATAGTTTGTACCCAGTTTTAACTCGGGCAAAACTTTAATATCCAAGCCAAACGCTGCTGTAGTTTGTGCTGCATCCCCTACTTTAATTCCTTTTATCAATACTTCTTTAATGGTAGTAAGCGCCTGGTGCTGGTCATTATATACTGTGGCAGGACCTGCATTCTTAGTATAATACCAGTCACCATAAGAAAACATGCCATGTAACGTGACAGCTTTAATTGGCTGATAGCTTAACTCCAGCTCAGCTCCCTGGTGCATTTCGTTTACACCGCTAACATTCACATTATATATTTGGTTGGTTGTATTATCAGTGTATGGATTTGTAAATGATTGATCCATATATAAGCTCCGGTACAAATTAAGCTTTGCCACAAAACCCGATGTTTTAAACTGGTAACCCAATTCATAGCTAAACAATTTTTCGTCTACTGTTCCAGTGTTAATGGAGTTGGTAAACTTTTGAAACACATTGTCAAAATAAGGTGGCTTGGTGATGTAACCGATATTGGCAAATATGTTCATTTGATTATTCAGGTTGTAGTTTGCACCAGCTTTAGCCTGATAGCTCAGGAAGTTAACATAACGGCTTGCTTGCGCCGGATCGCTGTTCAAATAATTGTAAAGGTCAACTCTTTTATCACCTGTACCAGAACCAGATAAGGTTATAAATGCCGAAAAGTCATTTTTAGCATATTCTGCCTGTGCATAAGCGCCTCCAGACATCACATAATCCTTATTATAATAATCTATTTTATCCCCAACTACTGCACGGTGATTTGGGTTATTGATATCGCCGGATCTGCTTCCTGCCACTTTAGTAGCCGTATATGGATCATATACATAATCAGCACCTAACAGATCTTTAACCTCTTCATAGTGGGTGCCTTTATAATATCTTAAATCCAAACCAGCAGAAAGGTTTAGATATTGACCTAATGTAGTAGTATAGGTACTTCTTAAACCATACCAGGCGTGATCATTATGCGCTGCATACAGGTATGTTAAGGCAGAACCATCCGGGTTTGCAGCGTTACTTTTCTGTACGGCATCAAAATCAAATGGCGAATATAAGTTGCTCACTCTTGGAGGTACAGCAGTACCAGTAGCAGAGGCGCCTATTGCACCACCACCACCTGTACCATAGGTAGCATATAATACCGTTGATAAACTTGATTTTTCGTTAATGATCCAGTTATGGTTTAATGAAAATACAGGCTTACTGAAAAAATTGTTATACGGGTTTATTTGTTTGCCATCTTTAACGCCCAGATCATAGTTCCATTTAATACCCTGTGGGGCACCTGCATATTCAGTTAAAGGGCGCTCCGGGCGCTGGCCGTGTGTTTGGGTTGCACCCATTACCGTAAATGATAAGGTTTGGCTTGGGCTTAATACTTTTGATAAGTTAAAAAAGTAATTGTAACCTAAAAAGTTCAATCCATCGGCATAACCATCACCTTTAGTTCTGCTGCCCTGAAAGGTTGCTGCCCAACCATTGGCATTTAAACCGGTTGCTACCAATACCGCTGTTTTTTCATAATTATTGGTACCTATGGTTTGCGAAATATAGCCTCCTTTTTCGGCTTCGGTTGTACGTGTGGTAATGTTAATGGTACCGCCAAATGAAGGGATAATAATTTTTGAGGCACCTAAGCCACGCTGTATTTGCACAGAGTTAGTTACATCGGTAAGGCCAGACCAGTTTGACCAAAAAACAGAGCCGTTTTCCATATCATTAACAGGGATTCCATTAATGGTTAGTGCTACGTTACCTTTTTTTGAACCGCTTGAAAAACCGCGGATGCTAACACGTGCATCGCCATAACCACCACCTTGGGCTGTTGCCATAATACCAGGAGTACTTTGCAGCAGTTGCGGAATATCACGACCACCTAATTTTTCTTCAATGAATTGTTGATTGATGGTTGATACCGCTATCGGTGTTTTGCGATCAATGGCCAGGTCGCCGGTTACTACAACCTCTTTCATGGCATTTGCGCTGGATTTTAGCAAAATCGGGCCAAGATCATTTTTACCGGTAATTTCAACTTCCTGTGTAACATAGCCGATGTATGATATCACCAATGTTTTGGTATCGTTATCGTCTAATTTCAATTTAAAATCACCATTAAGCCCGGTTGAGGTGGCTTTACCGCCGCCTTTTACACCAACAGAGGCCCCAATAAGAGGTTCTTTGGTTTCGGCATCTACTACTTTACCCGTATACACTGACGCTAACATAGCTTGATTACCTGTAGATACCGGTTTGCCTGAGGTTTTTTCTTTCACCACAATAGTATGACCAACAATGGCATAGGTAATAGGCTGCCCTTTAAATACTTTTTCAAGTACCTTTATTAAAGGTTGAGCCTTTATATCTATAGACACCTTATTACTGCCGGCAAGCAGTTCGGTCTGCATAAAAATATCATAGCCGCTTTGCTGCTCTATTTTATTTAAAACGCTTTCGAGACTTGCATTTTTCTCGGTAAGTGTAATGCTTTGACTAAAGCTTGCAGCGCTCAAATGAAGGCATACGGCAAAAAGTAAAGCTGTGATAAGTTTGATCCGCATAATAAATTTCCTTTTTGTGGCCGGATCTGTCCGGAAAAAACAATTGGTAATCTTATTAATTTTATTTACCCGCGTGCCTTCACATACGGGCGCAGGAAATGTAGAAAAATCCATACTTTTGTTTGGGTTGTTTAGTAAAAATGTATTAGTCGATATGATTTTAAATTATCAGCCCGATACCTGGCCGGAGGTGCTCGTAACACTTTCCGGCTTTTTTATGGGCCAATCCCGGTAACCGGCCTTGCCGGCTACCGTTATCAGGCTTTATGATCTTACTATAATCTTCCTCCCGTCAATTGTGAAGTTTATACCGCTTGTTTTTAGTATCTGAAATATATCTGAAACCGGCACGTTCCGTGAAATACGGCCCCGGTAATGTTTTTGTGCCACATTGCCCTGGTATTCTACATCTACATCATACCATCTTGATAACTGGCGCATAATGGTATGCAGATCGGTATTGCGAAAAAGAAACTTGCCGTTCTTCCAGGCCAGGGCTTCGTCAATATCTGCGTTTTCTTTTACATCAATCGCGTTTATAGTGTTTACAGCCTGTTCTCCTGGCTTAAGTTTAGCCGTTACTCCATTAGTATTACCGGTAACCCTTACACTACCTTCAAGCAATGTTGTTTTTGTGGCACCTTCATCAGCATAGCTGTTAATATTGAAATGGGTGCCTAAAACCGTAACAGTTTGAGTCGCGGTTTTTACATAAAAAGGTTTGTTGGGGTCTTTGCTGACTTCAAAATAAGCTTCTCCGTTTAACTCAACCCGGCGTTCATTCCCGGCAAATGCCGTAGGATACTTTAAAGACGAGGCTGAGTTTAACCAAACCCGCGTGCCATCGGGTAAAACAATTTGGTACTGCCCTCCGCGTGGTGTGGCTAACGTGTTCATTATATTTTTTTCAACAGGCGGCAATTCCTCATTTTGACTAGTTTCTGCAGCCTGGTAAACCAGCTCTCCACTTTGATCCTTAGTTATAACAACATTTTGCTGATTGGCTATTTTCCCTCGTTTAGCATTATCCAAAACGATCTTTGAACCATCAGCCAGTGTCAGAATGGCTTTATTACTTCCCGGCAGAAGGTCTTTTTGTGGCTTAACAGCCATCTTTTGTTCGCCGGAAGTATTACGATACATGGTTAACGTAACACCCAGGGCTATCAATATAACTATAGCCGCGGCATACGCAGGCCATGATTTGATGGTGGTCTTTTTACGAGCAGGGCTTTTAAATCCCGTCTTTTTTACAATATTTCTCCAGGCTTTATTCTTATCATTTGCCTCAAATGTTTCAAGCTCCGAATCAATTATGGTTTGATCAGTTAATTTTTTGAATAACTCCTGGTTGTGTTCATCTGCTTGAAGCCATTGCTCCAGCTCGCCTTGCTCTTGTTCAGTAAGCTCTTTCTGCAGATATTTTGCTATCAGCTTGCCAAGATCAAAGTAGGGTTGGTAATTATTCATATTTCCTTTTCGATATAAAGACACTCTCATTTTCAAAAAGGATAAAGGAAGTATAAAAAAATTACTTTTTTTTTCTTCAGGCTGTCCAATTCAACCCTATTCACTTGATATGAGCGTGTAATTCATATATTTATTAACAATTAAATTTGAAATAATGGACGAGTTCATTTTAATTTTCAGACATGAGGATGGCACTAAAGTAGCTTCACCTGATCAGATCGAAGCCTGGATGAAGCAAACGATGGATTGGATAGGCGGTATCGCGGCCCAAAATAAATTTAGCAGCGGTACCGGTTTACCTTTTGATGATGCCAAAGTAGTTTGGCACAACAACGTAGTTACCAATGGCCCATTTGGTGAAATCAAGGAAACTATTGGTGGATATATTATTGTAAAAGCTGATTCTGTTGAAGAAGCCGTTGAGTTTGCCAAAGGCAGCCCTGTATTACAAGGCGATGGTAACAGTGTAGAGGTACGCAGGATTGCCAGGCGCGACGGTGTGCACTAAGTTATAGAGACCTGTATCATAAATCAAATTGGCTATTACTGGTGTTGAACCACCTATAAATTGACGTTAAGCCTGTGATATTTATGCAAAATTGGGTTTACATGTTTTTCTTGAAAAATACATAATTAATTGATTATTAATTATGTAAATCAATATTAACCATGAATTGTGTAAACCATGTAAACCCACTTTTTTGTTAATGGAGTCAATCCCACCCGCGTCTTACCATGGAAAAACAGGAACTCATACCCCATCTGTTCAGGACCGAATACCGGAAAATAGTATCCGTGCTTTGTCGCCGTTTTGGATTCGACCAAATGGAAACAGCCGAAGATATTACCAGCGACACTTTTTTGGCGGCTGCACAAACCTGGAGTTTTCATGGTGTTCCTCCCAACCCCACTGCCTGGCTTTACAATGTGGCCAAAAACAAAGCCAAAAATCATTTACAGCGCAATACTGTTTTTGAAAGCAAGGTGTTGCCCGAAGTACAAATCAGTCATTCCAAATTTCATGAATTGGATATCGATCTGTCGCCACAAAACATCAACGACAGCCAGTTGCAAATGATGTTTGCTATTTGCCATCCAGCTATATCGCCCGAGGCACAAATCGGCCTTTCATTGCGTATTCTTTGTGGTTTCGGCATTGATGAAATTGCCGAAGCGTTTTTGACCAATAAAGAAACCATCAACAAGCGCTTATTCAGGGCTAAAGAAAAGATCAGGAACGAAAAACTAAAAATTGAACTCCCCAATCCTGCTGAAATTGACGAGCGGCTTGAGAATGTACTAACAACCATATATCTATTATTTAGTGAGGGTTATTATTCCGTTAGTCAGAATCAAACGTTACGTAAAGATCTCTGTTTTGAAGCGATGCGGTTGTGTAATATGCTGATCGAGAATACCAGCACCAACAAACCGCCGGTAAATGCCTTGCTATCGCTCATGTGTTTCCATGCTTCGCGGTTTGAAGCCCGCCTAAGTAAAAATGGGGAGCATATTTTGTATGACGATCAGGATGTTAGTCTTTGGAATGCCGACCTCATCAGCAAGGGCGCCTATTTTTTAAAATGCGCAGCAACAGGCAACATCCTTTCCAAATACCATATCGAAGCCAGCATAGCCTATTGGAGTACACAAAAGAACGATACCAAAGAAAAATGGGAAAACGTGTTACAACTATACAATCGTTTATTACAGGTAGCCTACTCGCCTATTGCCGCGCTGAATCGTACATTTGCCTTATCAAAAGCCAACAGCAAAGCCGAAGCGATTGTGGAAGCCGAAAAACTAAAACTAACTGATAACCAATTTTATTTTACCTTATTAGGCGAACTTTATACCGGCATTGACCAGGAAAAGGCAAAAAGTAATTTTGAAATGGCTTTGTCTTTAGCCCGTACCCCAACCGATAAGCAGGCCATTCAAAAAAAGCTTGATCAGCTACAGCAATAATGTTTACTTTCTAAAGGCAAGCACAGCTAATGCAAACCAGGTAAATAGCTCAGGTGAGAGTTTTACGCGGAGCAATTCCAAAGCCCTTTGTTTTTGTTTTTTTACGGTATTGATAGACATATTCAGCTCATCGGCTATCTCCTGATTCTTTTTGCCGTCAAAATATCCCATGATAGATATGGAGCGGTAACTATCCGGTAAGGCATGAAGAGCCGCGTGGATCTCGGCCATGGCTTCAGCTGTTATGATAGCCTCAATTACAGGTAGTTCTTCTGGCTCTGCATTTCCATAATACTGGATGTAACCCTCCACCACTTTATTGTGCCGGATACTGTTAAGGCTTGCGTTACGAACAGTACTATACAAAAAGTGCTTAATAGCTATGCTGTCCTGCGCTACAGTTTCGCGGAGGTTCCAATATTTTATAAAGGCATCCTGAACAAGATCCTCGGCCTGATCTTTATCCTTAACCAACTGAAAAGAAAAATATACCAGCCTGTCGTAATGCTCTTTAAAAAGAACATCCAGATCTATTTCTTCAATTGATCTGTCCGACTCACTTTTGTGCGTAAATATTCCTTTTACAATGCTCATCTACCCGTTTCAGAAATAAGTTTGAGCATTAGACGGTCATTTCTGATGCGTCATAAATACCCGGTTCAAAGTTGAACTTTACGTGTTCAATTTAAGTTAAATCCGGGTTAATAAATAGTGTTATTATAGTAACTTTTCAGTTGCAAATCTGAAAGAAGATCGTGTCATCATGGGTATATGTTTACTTTAGGAAGCAATCAAGACCAGGCATTAAAGCTCCAAAGCCACCCGAAATAACCGGGTGGCTTTTTTATATGTAACTGACCTGCTTATAACCGTTCGCAATAATATCCACTATTATTCATCAATTTGATGACTCTCGGCACCGGGATATGCTCTCCCTTGATTCGTAAAATGCGGTCACAATCTTCCAGATCAAAATTTATTTCGATTTCCGGAATATATTGACTGAGCTTACAGATAAGCTTAATCGACTGATCAACACTTTGAACATCTGTTTTAAAAACTTCAACCATGGTATCTTTCATTGTTGGTGCATATGCCTGTTTCATCATCATTGCCTTATTTTAGGGGAATAAAATTGTACGGTTCGAAGGATTTAGAATCGGTAGTTAATGCCGGTTGACACTGCTACACCGGTTTTCTTTAATTCTGTTAAAGGAGCGCCCCGTTTATCAAGGTTGTTAAACGGCACCCAGTTAACTTTTTGGTCTTTATCATACAGATCAAGCTTTTGGACAACATTATATCCGGCACTTATCTCTACTGAGAAATTCTTCGCCAGCGCATAGTTGTAGTATAGCGAAGCCTTAAACTGTTGCGCCTGGAAATAATCGGAGTTCATCTTTTTTGATAAACGATAAGTGCCACCACCAATGCCAAAATCGCCGCTGAAGCCAAGGTTGCTTTTTTGGGATAATTTATAGTTCAATTTTTCAGAAACTGGTAATGTTCCCGATAAGCTTAGCTTGTCCGAAATATTCCAGTCGATACCAAACACCGGAACAAGCACCGAACCAAAGAACTGTTTAGAATAGACTACGCCCAATGAATAGGTAAATTTAGCCGATGATCTGATCTTTAACATGGCTACTCCGGTATAAAGCATATCATCCCCAGAAATGTCCTTCAGATCAGAAGATAGTGTTGGTACAGCCGAAATGAGCAAGGCATATTTAGGCGAAAATGCCTTTTGAAAAGTAATGGGAACCGAAATAGCGTGAAAATTATTGCCGCCAAACTGACTGCCCATACCCGAAAGAAACAAACCGCTGTACCCTACTCCTGCCAGTAAAAAATCAACTTTACCATTTTGCATTTTACTATACAAGGGTAAGGTAAGGTTTCCGTTCACTTGCTGTATATTCATATCCTTACCATTAATTTTAAAGGGAGAATAGGTGTAGTCGGCCTCAAATGAACCTAAATTCGGGACTGACTTTATTGGTGCCGATACACCTTCTTCTACTGGTGTACTTTGCTGTGCCTGTGCTGATAGTGCGAATGAAACTGAAACTATCGCAATTAAAGACAAGATCTTTGTTTTCATGAGTTGTTGTGTGGAGTTATTTTTTGATAATTTGATAATTTGTTTGCCAAACCGGCTACCAGGAGGATCCTTCCTTGTATACAATTTGGCTTTGTTTTTTAATCCATATTTCTCTTGAAACACGCTCAGGTGCATTTACCCTTACTCTTCATGAAAATTATTCTGCAATACAGTCAGGCTATATTCCCTTTACCCTTAGCCATTATTTAAATTATTTTCGGTAAATGATATTTTGATGATTAAAGCGGCTATCAGAAATCCATGAAACTATATTCATAAATTTCTTACGGGTAGTTTGCTCTTTTGTGTTTTATTTAGATAAGCGATGAAAAATCACAAATTTCCCCTACTACTGCCATTACTGTTCGCAGCCTGTACCCATGCTCCTAAAGTAGCCGATCATACAGCGGAGGATAGGAATAAACAGATCATCCAGACTTATTTTAACGAGGCCTGGAATAAAGGTCATTTGGCTGTGCTGGACAGCATTTTAAGCGAAAATTATATCAACCACACCCCATCCACCCCTAACCCGCCCAAAGGCCCCGCCGGGTTGAAACCTATAATTACGGCTATACGTGCCGGATTTCCCGATCTGCATTATGGGATAAAGGACATCATCGTAACCAAGGACCGGGTAGTTGCGAGCGTAATCATGACCGGCACACAAACAGGTACCTTGTTCGGGATAGCCCCTACCGGGAAGCATATTGAAGTGAACCAGATCAACATTGAAAAAATTGAAAACGGAAAGATCACAGAACACTGGCGGGTAACCGACGAGCTCACCATGATGAAGCAGTTGGGTGTGGTCAAATAATAACGGTTGGTTATTTTAACATTTCCCCTCCCAAAAACTTTTTAAACCTTAAATTTTAACACTTTTCTGCTTAAAAACGGCATAAAAACGAGCTAAAATTCATTTAAAAACATCGATTTTAACACTTTTTAACAAATTCCAATACAGTTTTGAGCAGCTTTTGAAATTTTAAAAAGTATTAAATAATTGATTAGAGGCGACTTCTATTTTGTCCCATTTTTACCTGCCGCCAGTAAAGCCATCACATCATTCTTCAAATGATCAGGTATCAAAATAATGCTTTGGGAAACCTGTCCTATATCTTGGATCCGGACCGGGGTTTCGGGTGCAGGACTGCGGTAGCCTTTCAGAATAAAACAACCTTTTTCGTTTTCATAGTGTACGGTTATTCTTAATTCGGTAAGCAATTGAATATCGCGGTACAGTGTTCGGGTGCTGATATGGAACTTTTCTTTTAAATAATCAACCGTTACAACCTTTTGGGTTTGTAAAACGGCCAGCACCTCCATTAGCCTGTCTGTCCTGTTCATCTGGGTTTGTGTTTCTATACAAAACTGGTACAGAGCAATGACAGCAGTATGTCAACAGGATTTTTTGGACTTTGGGAGTAAGGAACAAGGACAGAAAGAACAAGGAGCAAGGATTTTTTGATTTTGGGCAAAGATCCTTGTTCTTTGTTCTCCTTGTCCTTGCTCTTTCTGTCCTTGTTCCTTACTCCATAAATCTTTGCTCCAAAAATCCCCCCTAATCCTTCCGCAGCCTGTCTCTTTCGTCACCGGTAGTCTGTTTAGCCTGTCCACTTGCATGGGTGCTGCCGAATGATTTGGAATAAGTCAGTTTGATGATGGGGAACTTGCTTGATTCCGTATGTACATCCACGTAGCTTTTGATATTAAAAGGCTCCTGCGTTAAGGTACCATAATAAACATGCACGCGTATGCTCCTTAAAATATCGGCTACAGAAAGTTGGAAACTCCCTCCATTATTGTTCAATTCCTTTTTGATGCCCACATTGAGGGAGCCCAGACCATTTATCTTTGTGGTACCGTTATACCATTGCGAATTGTACCAGCCCGAAAGCTCGAATGAATACTTTTTCGGTAATTTAAATGATTCATTAAAGTTAAACGTATAAATAAAATAGCTCTTCTGGAATGGAAATACCGAATAGCCGTCCCCTTTAAACTGGCTCAGTCCTCCTGTAAAACTGTAGGTCATGTCCCACCAGTTGCTTACCTTAAAAGGCAGGTTTGCCTGAAAAGTGAAGTTGTTCTGATAGTTTAGGTTTTGGGGCGATATATACAACAGGTCTTTTGACGGTCCTGTACTGAGCTGGTAACGCGCTATGGGGTTATCATCGCGACTGTAAAGCAGGGAGAATGAATAGTCGCGGTAATTATAACCCAGTTTAATGTTATTGGTGATGGTTGGTTTCAGGAAAGGATTGCCGGTATACACCGCCGTGGGGTCGCTGTAGCCAACGTACGATGCCAGGTCGTTATAAGTAGGGCGACTGATCCGTTTGCTATAGGACAATTGCAGTTCGGCATTTTCACTTAGTTTTTTCGAAAATAATATAGTGGGGAACAATACGCCCAGCTTACGGTTAACCAGGCTTTTACCCGTGTTAGGATCGGTCATGTTGGTGTAGGAGTATTCGTACCTTGCCCCTACAGTTAGTTTCGTAGAGGGCGTTATCTCCGCATTAAAGGAAGCGTAAGCCGCCCCGATCCCTTCCTTCATATAAATCTCATTGGCCGATTCTGTTCTTTTAACCCAGGTATTATCCAGCAGGCTTTCAAGGCCCGATGAACTGGAACTGGTGGTATAGGTTCCCTTGATGCCGGTTTCCAATTTCAGTTTAGGATTAAGCTGTTTGGCATAATCAACCTTGGCTACCCCTACTCTAATAGTTGTAGCAGCAAAACCCCGCTGTTGTGGCGAGTTCAAACTATCGTTTGTCCCCGCCACCTGCCCATGTTTATTCACAAAGGTTGTTTGTACCTGCGATGGGTTATCGTTATGGTAATAAATATAATCCGCGTCGAAGCTAATCTTATCGTTGGTGTTTATTTGCCTGTCGATACTGATTGAACTCACCAGGTTGTTCCAGCGGTTTTGCGAGGTGTTCAAGCCATTATACATCAGTAAAGAATCGGGCAATACGTTATAGCCGGCATGATTTGTAGTTGTAAGGGCTGCACTGCTGGTATTATAGGTAAAATTACCGCTTAGGGTGGTTTTTGTATTGAGTTTTATATCCACCCCTACATTGGCGTTATGATCGTTCTGTACGCGTTTGGCATAGCTATCAAAAACAACCGCTACATCACCACCCAGGAAAGGCATGTTTTGACTGCTGGTAATAAACAGATCGGTATAAGTTCTGTCGTGCGAAAAGGTGTACGCGCCATATAAATTCACATTTTTTGTATTATGTGCCAGGTTCAGGCTGGCCATACCCTTTTCGCCCCAACCATAACCGCCAGTTGCAGAAAACGAGCCATTGGTACCCTGTTTCTTATTCTTTTTGGTTACAATGTTGATAATACCTGCACTGCCTTCGGCATCATAGCCCGCAGGCGGTGTGCTTAGTAATTCTATTTTTTCAATATTGGAGGCGCTCATGCCGCTCAGCATATTTACCACCTGATCCATCGGCATGCGCATCAGTTTGCCATCCATCATCACCATTACCCCGCCTTTACCGTTTAAATTGATGTTGTTGTTCCTGTGATCGATAATCACACCCGGCGATCGCTCTAAAACCTGCAGGGCGCTGCTCCCCTTGGTCATTAAGCTGCTTTCTACATTTACCACTATACCGTCGGGACGCTGCTGATACAAGGGTTTACTGGCTCTCACCACTACCTCGCCTAATTGCCGGGTACTTTCCTGCATCATGGTAGTACCAAGATCTTTATTGGCAGAGTGAGCGTTGATCTCAAAAACAGGGGAATCCCAGGTTTGATAACCGACACTGCTGAGCCGGAGTTTATAAGTCCCTGCCGGCACGTTTTCTATCCGGTAAATACCATCCTCATTGGTTTGCGTACTTTGTACTACCGATGTATCAGCGGCTTTGAGCAGCGACACATTAGCAAACATGAGCGACTTGCCATCAGTGGTGACGAGTTTCCCGCTTATCTGCCCAAAGGCATTTTGTAGCAGCAGAAAGGTTAAAATATTCAAACAGAGGGTTTTCATTGGCAATAGTTTTCGTTAATACTGGCCATTTCGTATCGACTCACCCCGACATCGCTACGCTCGTCACCCCTCTCTCCGCTTCGCGCATAGAGGGGATTTTTCCACCCTCTTTGCGGCAAAGCCGCAGAGAGGGTGGTCCAGCGAAGCGTAGACCGGGCGAGTCGATTCCGCGGCTTGGTTTATTTATCCGGTTCAAAGAAATGACTGGGACAGATAAGAGGAAAATGAGAATGACCAGCGGCCTGTTATAATTGATAAACTACACCAAACAGGGTAAAAGCTATAAAAATCATAGCAGAAAGGGATTAATTTACCGCTTATACATTGGGTACTGTAAGTGGTCAATTACTTGGTGTCGTTCATGTATCAGGAGATGCATCAATAGCGGTAATTACGTATCTTTAAATAATAAACACCCTTGAGTAAAGGTGGGTAAAACTATATATCACATAAAACGAGTAATCAATTTTTACAAATGGGTTATTGGGGCTAAAGCCATTGGCAGCTAATATATTTTTATCCGTCCCTTAAAAGGGACGGCAATGAAAAATTAAATAATTCATTGCCGTTGGCTTTAGCCAACGGATAATTGATTGCAAAAACAAGGCTTCAGCCTAACAGATAGACGGGCTGTTGATAAAAAACCGAACTTCATAAAAGTTGGTATTGAAACCAAAATGAACACATTAACAACCGATAAATTAAACCAGAACTGGTTGTTTAAATACAAGCTGTACCACATTCCGTTTTGGTGTGTTTACCATTATTTTTGGTGGGTAATTGCCGTTGGTGATCCTTTGGCGGCTGCCAGCTCCATGTTTTTTTCGGCATACACAGTCAAGATCCTTTTTTATGTGATCTTCCAGGCACTCGCGGTATATTTTAATCTATATTTCCTCATTCCCCGTTTCCTGGAAAAAAACAGGCTTACGGAGTATGTTATTTATCTGGCTATTACTATTATATGTGCCTCGTCGTTAATCAATACCGGGTATTATTTAAGTGCGTTTTTGGCCCATTGCACCATAACAAAAATGTTTGGCGCCGAGGCTGGCAGCTTTTTTCATTTCTTTAATACCTCACTCCCATCCACTTTAGCCAGTATGACGCTGGCGATGAGCATCAAATTAACCAAAAACTGGATCCAGGCCGAACGGAAGCAACAGATCATGGAAAAAGAAAAGCTGGAAACCGAACTCAAATTTTTAAAATACCAGTTTAATCCACACTTCTTGTTCAACAGTATCAATTCTATCTTTTTCCTCATCCACAAAAACCCGGATATGGCTTCCGATTCGCTGGCCAAATTTTCTGGCCTGCTGCGATACCAGCTATATGAATGTAACGATCAACAGATCTCGCTCGACAAGGAGATCACCTACCTGAAAAATTTTATCGAGCTGGAAAAACTCCGTCAGAATAATAATGTGGAGGTGATATTTGAAGTTGAACAACCCAACACCGAATATTTGGGTATAGCGCCGTTTATATTGATGACTTTTGTGGAGAATGCCTTTAAGCACGTATCTAAACACAGCAATGCCCCTAACTGGATCAGCATCAAACTGAGCACCAGCGAAAGGCAGTTGGATCTGCTCATTAGTAATAGTACATCGCCCGATGAAGTAACCGAGGCGGTGAGCTATGGCGGCATTGGTTTAAAAAATGTACAACGCCGGCTCGACCTGGTTTACCCCGGCCAATACCAGCTTGACATACAGCATAACGACAATTGTTTTGAGATAAAACTGCAACTAAAACTAAGTGAGCTGGGATTTGAGAACAAGGAATTTTGGAGCAAGGAGCAAGGACTATTGGAGCAAAGATAGAAAGAACAAAGAGCAAGGACTTTTGGAACAAGGATAGGAAAAGCAAGGAATAAGGATTTTGGGAACAAAGAAGACGAAAAAAGTCCTTGTTCCTTGCTCCATAAATCTTTGCTCAAAAAAACAAAGATGATCAATTGTGTAATTATAGATGATGAACCGCTGGCCCGGGAAGGCCTGGCCAACTATGTAAGGGAGGTTGATTTTTTGCAGTTGACAGGCACCTGCGAAAACCCGATCGCGCTGATGAAACTGTTGGATGAGCACCCTGTCGACCTGATATTTTTGGATATACAGATGCCTAAAATGAATGGTATCGATTTTTTAAAGATCGTGCAGAATCCGCCCATGGTTATCATTACCACCGCATACCCCAGTTACGCACTGGAAGGTTTCCAGCTTAATGTGCTTGATTATTTATTGAAACCAGTTACGTTTGATCGCTTCTTTAAATCAGCCAACAAAGCCAAAGATTATCACCGGCTGCTTACCCAATCGGCCCAAAGCGGTATTCAGAAAGAAGAACCTGATGCCGACTATTTCTTTATCAAATGCGGTAACAAATACGAAAAGATCTATTTTGACGATATTTTGTATGTTGAGGGCATGCAGAACTATGTAAGCATTTACACGGTAAAAGGCAAATATATGACACTGCTGAACCTCAAAAACCTGGAGCAGAACCTGGACAGCCGGGCTTTTATTCGCGTGCACAAATCATACATTGTGTCCATCAGTAAAATAGAGGGACTGGAAGGCAACGAGATCTTTATCCAAACTCACCGTATTCCCATCAGTCGCAATTACCGTGAACAGGTAATAGCCCAGGTGGTGGAGTGTAAGTTGTGGGATAAGATAAAGCTGTCATAAGAATAACAAAAAGGCCTGTCACCCTGAGCTTGTCGAAGGCGCGCGCGCAGAGGCCTGCCCACCATGCTTCGACGGAGCTCAGCATGACACCCGCTAACATAAATTGATTTATGGAAATAAAATATCAAACCGTACTAAATAATAACCCTGTAATTAGGCCAACAGCAGGTGATATGGCTGATGGACGTGATCATTCTTTTGTTCTTAAACCACTAACTATTGATGAGATCATCAGTTTAGAAACTACTTATAATAGCGGCAATCAATTCCCTACCTCCTTGAGAGAACTGTTGTTCATTGCTGGCCAGGATTGTTACGTTTTGGATTATGGGTTGAATGAAAATCAGGAAGAAATGCAGGACGATGCCCGGGGCTGGTTAGTAGACCGGAGTCTCAACATCATTACACGACCTTTCTTTGTGATAGATGTGCATAGAGGAAGCTCTATTTTTTTATTTGTGTATTTGGATGAAGAAGTAGATGATCCAATAGTATATCAAGCTGATTTAGATAAAAACTTAGATCCAGATTACCCCAGATTAACAAATTTAGAAGCTAGCTTGTCATCATTTGTAAACGCCAGAATTAGTTACCTTCAAAGGGGAATTAACCCATTTTGAATTATAAATTCAATACCTTCATAAAACCCAATGTCATTTCGAACGGAGAGAGAAATCTTTTACGATTGATAAGCCTCGCGTAAAAGATTTCCCCCGCCGGTTCAAGCGTCCACGCTTGAACCATACTAAGGTAAGCGTCCACGCTTACTTTTAATAACTGCAAGCGTGGACGCTTACCTAAAACAATATCCAGGCGTGGACGCCTGGATAGGCGAGTGTTAAAAGTGGCCTGTCACCCTAAGCTTGTCGAAGGGTCGCGCGCAGAAGCCTGCCATCATGCTTCGACGGGGCAGCATGACACTCATTTTATTATTAACCTACCCATATATCTCCTTACTCAAAAAGTCATTTCTAAACTTTCCTTGGGGATCAAACTCCGCTACCAGCTTTTTAAAGTCGTTCAGTTTTTCATAGCGCGAATCCAGTACTTTGGGCGCCATGGTAAATATTTTGCCCCAATGCGGCCGCGCGTTAAATGGCGAAAGTTCTTTTTCGATGAGCGGCAGTAATTTTAGCACTGCTGCCGCTTCCTGTTTCCAGGTAAAGTGAATGGCAACCGAGGTTTGGTTATGACATGGGCTCATCCATAATTTGTCGGCTGCTATGGTGCGGATCTCGGTGATAAACAAATGCGGACCTATTTGTTTACCCAAACGCGATACGGCGGTTATAGCCTCCACAGCGTGATGTATCGGCACAAAATACTCCGATTGCAGTTCTTTACCGCTGCTGGGGGTAAAACCCATCTTAAAGTGCGGCAGGCGCTCATACCAGGGTCCGGGTACACCCATTTGCTCGGTACAATTTTCGGCAGAAAGCGCGATAATGGGGTGCACATTTTTTGTAGCCGCTTTAGCGCCGTAAAACTCCGGGCCGTTGTGGTCTTTATCTGTACCGATGCGACTTTTTATCCAGACCTCATTAATGCTATCCTGCTGCCAGTCGGTAAATAAACTAACGCTGTAGCCGGCAGATACTATTTTTTCAAAGTTTTGCTTTACCTGTGCCATAGGCATATGGGTAAATACCCGTTGCTGCATCATGTAGGTTGGTTCCACCTGTAAGGTTACTTTAGTGATAACGCCCAGGGCACCAAGACCAACCACGGCCGCGTTCAGTTTTTCGGCATCCGCGGCTTTGGACAGATGAACAATGCTGCCATCTGCTTTTACGATTTCCAGAGCGGTAACCGCGCTGGAAAGGTTGCCATTTTTAACACCGGAGCCATGTGTAGCCGTAGTGATGGATCCTGCTACCGAAATATGAGGTAAGGAGGCCAGATTATGCAAAGCGAAACCCTCTTTATGCAGATATGGCGCCAGTTCACCGTATTTAATGCCGCCTTCAACCGTAACGGTATGGGCTTTTTTATCGAGACTTATAACCTTATTGAGCTCTTTGGTAGAGAGCAGATTATCTTTACTATCGGCAATGGTATTAAAACAATGTCTTGTGCCCAATACCTTAAGCTTGGTATGCGTTTTAACCAACTGCTGAACTTCCTGAACCGATTTGGGATAAAATACATGATCGGTGCTGAAAGTAAGGTTACCGGCCCAGTTTTTTAAACGCGGGGCCTGGGCCCATCCCTCCAATGATGACAATAGCGGTGTAGCCATTAAGGTAGTGCTTAATTGAATAAATGTTTTTCTTTTCATAATGTAATAGGTTACTACAACAGAACACTAAAAATTAAGAATCGGCAGTAATATCGCCATTTTCCCGGATATGGTCAGCGGGATAACAAAGTTGTTTGCTTTTGCTTATAAGTTACTCATTATTAAAACATTTGATGCACATCGTACGTTCAATAATTAATCAATTAAACCAAACAATTAATACCGTTATGAAACATGCATTTATTTTTGGTACCAGCATATTTTTAAGCCGCCAAAACACCCTTACTTACACAGACGGTGATAAAAACACCGAATTTTTAAAGGTACTTTCATTTTATAACCATCAACGGGGCTCGGAAGACCGCTCACTCGTTATCGATGCCAACATCACCACCTTAACAGGCGAGGTCATCAAAATAAAGGAAAACCGGCTGGAGAGCGGCCCCTCAACTGTTCATGTGGAAACAGATGCCAATCGGGTTTGGGTGTTTCAAACCGGTCATCATGAACCTGTATTAGATGTTTACCAGTTAAATGAGCATGAGTTTCATGGATTAGGCAGTCATATTGTGAATGAAATAGGTGTGCAACAACCAGACGCGGTATTAACTATTAAAGGAAATTTCAAGGTCGACGGGGCCCATTTTATGATCGAAAACGAAAAAATGTTCATCAATCACAACGGTTTTGCCAATGGTGTAGAGAACGCGCATGAAGGTATCCTGTTATCTGCCGGGGAGCCAGCTCATTAAGCTATTACCATTTTGAAAAGCCCAGAGATCGCTGATTTCTAATTGCAACTAAATCCCGACTTAACATCGATAGATCAAAATAAAAGGCTGTTTCCTAAATTGCGGGAACAGCTTCCTTTTTACTAAGGATAATAACTTGCTCTTGCGTTAGTTCACTATTTTATCATGTTTAAAGCTAAAGTATTCAATAAACTTTTTAAACCTCTTTTCCGATCGGGTAAACTGCTCAAGCAACGCTAACTGATTTTGCGCTCTCACCAGGTTTTGTAAGGGATAAGTAGTATGGTAATAAATATCGTCATTTAAAAAATCGGTCAGAAACCGGAGTACCTGCATATAGATCATGTATTTGCCCGAGTAAGTAAAATATTCTTTCTCCGCTGGTGTGAGAGCCGGTCCCATGGCCGAAATATATCCCTTATAAATAGCATAAAAACACTCTTCATTGATCTGGATCTTTGAAAAATCGCGTTCTTCTTCATTGGCCGGCGAAAGGTAGGTGCGCAGCATATCCCCCACATCACTTAGGAAATAACCAGGCATTACCGTATCCAGATCGATCACGCATAAGCCCTTATTATCCTGGTCAAATAACACGTTACTGATCTTGGTATCATGGTGTATAACCCGCAATGGCAGCAATTGACGATCGATCAGTTGTATATAGGTAAATAATATATTCTGGTACTTATAAATGTCATTGATGGCCGTAGCGGCTATAGCCAGCTTGTCGGCCCCTGCTATTGAACAAGCTTCCTTAAACTGATCAAACCGCAGTTTAAGATCATGAAATTGGGGCAAAGTATAATGCAGTTTTTCCAGATCAAAGTCTCGCAGTAAATAGGTGAATTGCCCAAATTGCCTGGCTGCCTCAAATGCCTCCTGTTGATTTTTTATTTCGGTAATGGTTACTGAGTTGTCAATAAAAGGGAAAAGACGGTAGTACTCTTTGTTATTGATTGCGGCCATACGCTCACCTTGTAAAGTGGATATTGGGGCCACAAAAAGGTAATCAGGGCTGGTTTGCTTAAGATAATCGGCCAGTAGGGCCATATTTTCCGCAATAGCTTCCGGCTCTTTAAAAACATAAGGATTAATACGCTGAAGAATATAATTTTCGGGGCCGTTAACCTTCCAGGTATGATTGATCAATCCTGTGCCAAAACTTTTAACGTTATAGTTAGTAGTATCAAGTCCGTATACTTCCAGGATCTGGTCAAGCATCATTTAAGCAAATTTTAGCCAAACGTAATTAATTACTTATGAAAAAGTAAGCGCAAACGTTTGTGTATCTTTTATTATATGCAAGCTAATTAACTTAATAAAAGACCATTACCAATAGAAATAATATTTATAACGTTAATGTTTTAAAATATTACTTGATCGCACATCTCACCTGATTAATAAATCAGGATGGGTATCCCCACTTCATCAGGGGGTATGATATTGTAAAGCCGGTACAAACAATCATGATAAGGCGCGCATATTGTAAACGTTTGCGTGATATTTTGTGCGCGTATTTAGGCTGTGTTATCAATCAAAACACTAATTTCCGTTATTCTATTTAAAGTATATCATCACATGAAATACACCATCAGTCAAAATAATTGGGGTGAGTTTAACGGTCAGCAGATATTTATTTACCAGTTAACCAATAGTAACGGTGTAAAGGTATCGCTTACTAATTTTGGCGCCGCTATTCAATCTTTATCCGTACCCGATCATGCGGGTAACATGGCCGATGTTGTACTTGGATATGATGATTTACAGGGCTATATTGACGATCAGTTTTATATTGGTACAGTAGTTGGCCGCTTTGCCAACCGTATAGCCGGCGGCAAGGTGGTCATTAACGGTACAAAACATCAACTTACGGTTAAAGATGGCGGTTTTCATCACCACGGAGGCAAGGTTGGCTTTAATAAAAAGGTATGGAAACCACAGTCGTTTACCAATGAAGATGGTGTGGGTGTTATACTGGAGTACATGAGTGAAGATGGCGAGGAAGGTTTCCCCGGCAACCTGACTACCACAGTTACTTATACTCTTAATAACCAGAACCACTTAATAGTTGATTTTGATGGCGTAACTGATCAGTCAACGCTTATCAATTTAACACAGCATGCTTATTTTAACCTGGCCGGACATAACGCGGGATCGATATTAGATCATCAACTTCAATTACCCTTAACATATTACCTACCTGTAAATGCCATGCAGGTACCCGAAGGTACCCTTACTCCGGTAAGCGACACCCCATTTGATTTTATAGAACCTACTGCCATTGGTGAACGCATCAATGAGGATAATGCCCAGTTGATACTGAGCCGCGGATACGATCATTCCTGGGTGGTAAAAAAACAGGATTCGGATGAGTTAAAACTGGCTGCCACCGTTTTTGAACCTATCAGCAAAAGAACATTAAACGTTTTTACTACCGAACCCGCCATACATATTTATACGGGAAATTTTTTAGACGAAACCATTACCGGTAAACAAAAAAGCAGTTACCCCTTCAGGAGCGGGCTATGCCTGGAAACCCAGCATTATCCGGATGCTCCGAATAAGCCCCATTTCCCGAGTACGCTGTTAAATCCGGGCGAACGGTTTAAGAGCCGTACCGTGTTTGAATTTGGGGTGAATGACTAACCGTATCAAACGTTTGCGGTGTATTAGAGGTGGTTGATGTGTCGATTTCATAAATATGATCATTAACTTCAATCCCGATACAGGATTATAAACCAAATCATCCGTTCAAACAAATAAATCATTATCAAACAATAACATAAATGGACAGAAGAACATTTGTAAAAAGCAGCGCGATAGCTGCAGCAGGGTTTACCATATTGCCGACAGGCAGTTTATTTGCCAAAGATACCGGTAAAGTACGGCTTGGCTATATTGGGGTTGGAGCCCGCGGCATGAGTCATATCTCTGAAGGTGCCCTGCGCGACGATGTAGAGATTGTTGCTATATGCGATACACAGGAACACTCCCTGAACATCTGCCGGGAATTTTTAGCCAAAAAAGGCCGGCCGGCAGCCAAAGAGTACACTGGTGGTATTGATGCTTACAAAAAACTGCTCGAAAGAAATGATATTGATGCGGTAATTATAGCTACACCATGGCAGTTTCACTATCAGCAATCCATTGATGCCATGAAAGCTGGTAAATATGTAGGCTGCGAAGTAATTGCAGGCTTAACCGTTGATGAACATTGGGACATTGTTAAAACATCCGAAAAAACGGGCATTCCCTATATGACCCTTGAAAACGTATGCTACCGCCGGGATGTAATGGCTGCGCTAAACATGGTTAGGCAGGGTTTATTTGGCGAATTAATACATTTGGAAGGCGGCTATCAGCATAACCTTCGGGATGTTTTATTTAATGATGGCAAAGGCCGCTACGGGGGCAAGGGCGTTGAATACGGCGCAAAAGCGCTAAGTGAAGCCCAATGGCGCACCCAGTTTAACATTGACCGTGACGGCGACCTGTACCCTACCCACGGCGCCGGACCGGTGATGCATTATATTGATATTAACAGCGGTAACAGGTTTACAAGCCTGGTTTCATTCAGTTCAAAAGCGCGTGGTTTGGCTGCTTATATAGAGGAGCTTTCTCCGGGTCACCCAAATGCTAAGATCAACTATAAAAATGGAGATGTAACCACCACCATGATCAACTGTGCCAATGGCGAAACCGTTCTGTTATCGCATGATACACATTTGCCTCGTCCGTATTCATTAGGTTTCCGGGTTCAGGGCACCAAAGGCATTTGGATGGATGTAAACAAATCCATTTATATCGACCACAAATCAAAAGAGGATGATAGCTGGGATCCGGCAAAAGAATGGTTTGAAAAATATGACCACCCGCTTTGGAAAAAACACGATGCCGAAGCTGCTGGTGCCGGGCATGGCGGTATGGACTGGTTTGTGTTTAACGCCTTTATCGAATCGGTAAAACACAAGCGCCAAACCCCTATTGATGTGTATGATTCGGTTACCATGAGCGTAATAGCACCATTATCAACCCAATCGGTAAAAGAAGGCAAAACCCTGGAATTCCCTGATTTTACCAAAGGAAAATGGAAAGACCGCAAAAATACTTTCGCGTTAGACGATAGCGGCTTTTAAGCTATCCATGACGTGTTAAATCTCAACGTATAAAACTTACGAAATTTTTAAAATTTCGTAAGTTTTATATCTCTTGCCAACGTCTCGCCTTCATAGTCCCTCCGGCTCTATAATTCAGGATGACAAATTTTATATTTTCAGGCTTAATTAACCGGCAACCCCTCCTCAAAACCGGCCTGCTCATCGCCCTTACTTTTAACAGCATCTATATTCCAGGCAGAAGACAGGAAATAGGGCGTTGTACCCGCTGCGTCTTTATTGCTATAAGTACATTTGATCACCCTTGTTTCACCGGGTGCCAGAGAAATATAATTATCGCTGAATATGACCGGCAATATATCATCACCATCCTTACCTTTCAATGCCCGCAGATGTACAAAAAAGGCAACTGATTTCCCTGTGTTGGTAATGGTTATCGCATGTGTGGTGCTATCGCCCTTGCTGTCTTCCTGAACGTGGCTCAATTTAAGCGCTGTTTTAGGGATCTGCTGCAAAGCCGTATAATCAGCATAAGCAGATTCTGGTGTGGTGAACCAGGTTGATTTTTTCCAGTTCAGCACTTCTGTTTTTTGCGACAGCCAGTACCAGTTAATGCTCTCTACCTTGCCACGACTATCGGTCAGCTGCAAGCGCACAAAATAAGCCGGCGACAACCCTGTAATAGCAGGTAATGCGAATATCGCTTTGGAGGCATCAGCTTCTATACTTACCGGAGCGGTTTTGGTAAATTTCAAAGTACCGTCAATATTATAAACCGTAGCCTTTACCTGCAAACCACTGAACTTTTTAAGATAAGAGTTGATAACACCCACCGCGTTTGATTTGTAGGAATACATGACATGCAAGGGCTCCATCGATTTTTTCATACCAAAGTAAGTACCCGCCGGATACAGGTAATAATCGTAAGTATGCCAAATCAATCCCGGCCATGGGTTAGCCAGCATCCATTGTACAACACCTGTGGCCGTATTGTATTTTTTAAAGCCGTAAGCCTCCATCATGGCACGGTGTGCCTCATAGTTTTGGGCTTGTGCTTTAGCTATATAGTTTTTGATAGCGGTTGACTCGCCATAACGGGCAGCCAGGGCTTTGTCAAACACTTTTGTAGTCCCGAATGATCCGGTACCGCAATGGTATAGCCATGCCGGTGAACTGGTTGATAAAGAATCTTTAGGTATAAATTTGATCAGACTCTCGTATGGAGGTATAGACGGACCAGGCGATATTTCTGTAGCGAAACTCCAGGTACCGCCAAATTTGTGTGTGGCGTCTGTCTCCCAATATATAGGCGGTACCCATTCATAAGGGCCGGCCATTTTTACCCCGCTAAAGCCTGATACTTTTGATTTAGTTTCATTTGCCGTTGAAAGTATAGGATTTGGCCATTTTAGCGTTTTCTCGATCTTTAGGTAATCACGCTCAACCGAGGTATCTGTTGGGGGCATATCGCTGCCATTGAGCCACACCATCAGGCTGGCTTTGTTGCGCAGCCAAAACATTACACTACTATCAGATGCCATAGCTACCTTGCGTTCGGTCGCGTCCCAGTGTTCGGGATGTTGCCATACCCCACAGCACATCCAGCCGGTCATCACCAGCATACCGTACTGATCGCACAGATCATAAAAGTTATCATCCTCCATTTTACCTTCGGAGCGAATGATATTCATATTCATATCACGCACCAGCTTCACTTCTTGTTCTTGCCTTTCGGGCGAACGGCGCTGAAAAATATCCGGCGACCATGCCGCGCCGCGGATCAGGATAGATTTACCGTTAACAATAAACTCTCTTGATTCATTGTCGATCAGCTTAGAGTCCATTTGGCGGATACCAAATTTTTCCCAAAGCGCATTACTTACCTTGCCTCCTACCACTGCCGATAGTTCAACCCGGTTCAGCTCGGCTTTGCCATATTGCCATGGCCACCAGATCCGTGGATTTTTAATATTGAGCTGTTTATAAATCTCCGGACTAAAATCTACGTTTTTTGATTCATGGGGCAGTAAATGCACCTTTTGTTCAAAGCTTACATCACTATTGATCTGCCCTTTAATCACCGCATCCTGCGCGGTATTGGTATAATTAGTTACCTGTGCATCAACATATAAATGCGCTACGGCCAATGACGGCAGATCAAAACGGGTAGTCACCAGCGGATACTGTACCCCTACTTTATCATAAGTTTTGATCTCTACATTGTTCACGATACCGCCGTTATAATCAGGCGGATATGGGATCCAGTCGGCATAATCAATGGCCAGATCGCCTTTAGCCTTGTTGGGTGTAAACGGTCGTGTTATTTGGAGGGCCAGCACATTGTTACCGGTATAATTGATGTGTTTGGTCACATCCAGTTGAATGATGCGGAAAGGTCCTTTGGTTTGAGTCGAATCGGCAATTTTTACGCCGTTAAGCCATATGTTCGCCTTATAGTTGATACCATGCAAACGCAGGATCACATTTTTGCCATTCTCGGCTGCAGGCAAAGTAAACTCCCGACGGAACCACCAGGGTTTATCCAGCTTGGGATCACTGAGCTTTTTTAAGTTACGGCCCATGAAAGGGTCAAAATCATAAACCTTATTGGCCAGCAGTCCGGCCACTATTGTAGTGGGTACGCTTACTTTGTACCAGCTTTGGGTATCGTAATTCTCTTTCGAAATTTTATCTGCTGATGAAGCATCGGTCACTGCCGATTGCATTTTCCAGTCATCTTTCAGGATAAGCTGGAAGTTTTCCTGCCGGGCCTGGCTAAATGCATGCTGAAAACACAAAGGCAAGATCAGCGTGAGCATGAATTTTTTCATAGTAAGAGTTATATTTTATTGTTGATTATCATAATACAAGGCAGCAGCACCTATAATACCGCTATTTTCCAGTTCAGATACCTCCACCCTGATCCGTTCGGCAGTTTTGGTATAGGCGAATGTTTTGATCTCCTGCCACATGGTCTGTTGGAAAAACGCATAGGCATGCCGCACAGAACCACCCAGTACGATCAGTTGCGGGTCATAAGCATACATCACCTGTTTTATAGCATGGCCAATATGCGTACCCAACTCGCCATATAGTTTTAATGCCTGGCCATCACCTTTTTTAGCATCTTCAAACACCTGTACTCCATCTAAACCATACACATTGCTGAAGAAAGACCCGCTGCTGTAAAACTCCAGTATGTTATCCAGGTACGGAAATAAACCAAATTCGCCCGCTCCGCAGTTAAAACCAGGGTACAAGCGTTTGTTGATCATGATACCAGCTCCTAAACCCGTACCCAGCGTTAAGCCGATCATCGAATCTACATTGTTCCCTTTACCGAAGTAATATTCGCCTACAGCAAAGCAATTGGCATCGTTATTTACATAAACAGGTATGTCATAACGCTTTTCCATTAGTTTCTTTAAATGCACCTCTTTCCACGATGGAATGTATTGAACATCATATACAATCCCTTCGGCAACATCAACCACACTGGGTACACCTATGCCAATGGCGGCCACCTGGTCATTTTTTAACAGGGCGTCAACTACCTGGTATATATCATTCATTACATCCTCAACAGATCCATCACTTTTTATTTTTTGCGATACAATAGCCGACAAGGAGTTATTACTTACTACAGCGCCGCGTATATTGGTAGCCCCCAGATCTATTCCTATAACTTTAATATTATTCATGAGTAGCTTTCTTTTTTATGTCGATAGTTTTATTAGTAATGAGCGGTTTTGCCCAAAAGCCTACGCTTAAAATGTACCCCAAGGTGATGTACAAAAAGAACATGCCTGCCCGCAAACCGAACGCGTCGCCCAGTAAACCGATAACCGGTGGTATGATGGCACCACCAATAATGGCCGTAACCAACAACCCTGCAAATGAGCCATGATCTTTATTGATAGAATTAAGCGCCAGTGAAAATATAATAGGATACATCACCGAAGCGAAGAAACCTACCAGCGGAAACGCGATTAAAGCCACACTGGTTGGCCCGAATAAGGCCACTGTTAAGCAAACCAAAGCCAATACGGTAAAACTGATCAGTACTTTACGGCTATCCATAATTTTCAATAAAAACAGGCCCAGGATCCCGCCTGCAGTCATCAGTCCCCAGAAATAAGCTACCGTATCCGCCCCCTTTGTTTGAGGGTCGAGATCATGATAAGTTTTCAAGAATTGGGAGATCCAATTGGCGATGCCCTGCTCTGTGCCCACATAACAAAACATGGCTATTAAAAACAGGATAACTATAGGCTGTTTAAACAAAGCGAAATGGGTTTGTAAAGATCCCACCTGCTCGTCTTCTTTTAACTCCACCTTAGGGAATTTCGTAAATACCAGTAACAGAACCATAGCCAGACATATCACCGCGAAAAGCCAATACAATGATATCCAGGGTAAATTGGCTGGCACCAATGAATGCAGTAAACCCATAATACCGTCGCTATTATTCTCTTTCAATGCTTTAACCATATAAGAGTATACCAGCGGGCTCAGGAAAGATGCCAGTCCGAATATCAATTGCGCCAGTACCGAGGTAAAAGCATAATTCTCTTCGCCGCCTGATGTGCGTAACAGCGGATTGATGACTACCTGCAGCATAGCCATACCGCAACCTATCAGGAATAAGGAAATGATAGCGCTCAGATAATTGGGCTCCATAGCCAGCAACAACGAGCCTAAAAACGCGACGATAAACGCCGCCACCATGATCTTTTTCTCTTTAAATGTTTCCAGCATAATAGCCGATGGTACCGACATAACACCATAAGCTATAAAGAATGCCAGTGGAAGTACGCCTGCCAATGTGTAACTTAAATTGAATACTTTTATGATATCCGGTATCAGCGGACCGATCACATTGGTCAAAAAGGAGATCACGAAGAAGATCAGCATGATCAGGGCTACAATGTAGTAGTTACGTTTCATTAGCTATGGTTAAAGGTTTATAAGATTGAATACCGCAAACAATGTTATTGATATTCTTTTATAATAAAAGTTCAATTTTGTTCTTAACGGCATAAGAAGGACAATTGTAGAGGTAAATACCCTCAAAGGCCAGATAAATATTTAATTAATAATAGTTAAAGGTGAGCATCGAGCAAATTATCAATCAAATTTATACTATACCCGAAGCCTCCGGACAGAAATTGCGGCAGGTAATTGAGGAGGTCACTTTACCTAAGGGGCATATTTTGTTTGAGGTGGGTAAAATAAGCAGGAACGTCTATTTTATAAAAAAGGGCATAGTACGGGCTTATTTATATCAGCATGATACCGAGGTTACCTTTTGGTTTGGCCGGGAGGGTGATACGGTTATCTCGATGAAAAATTACGTAGAGAACAAGCCCGGATATGAAAACATTGAGCTTTTGGAAGAATGTGTACTATACCGCATCAAAACCAGCGATCTGCAAAAACTCTTTGCCGAAGATATACATATTGCCAACTGGGGTCGCCGCTTTGCCGAAACGGAACTGATCAAAGTAGAAGAAAGATTGATCTCCCGGCAATTCAGCATGGCTGCAGACAGATACCAGGAAATTTTAACCAATAGTCCAGACCTTATCCAAAGGGTGCAGTTATGTCATATAGCCTCTTATCTGGGCATTACGCAGGTAAGTTTGAGCCGTATAAGATCGAAAATCAGGTAGCTGCATTATTTATCCTATGTTAATTTTTTGGCTGTTAATACTCCGGAACTTTACAGTCGAAATAAATATAAGATAAAATGAATTGGATAATATTAATCATCGCAGGGCTTTGCGAAGTGGGTTTTGCCTCATGTTTGAGCAAGGCCAAAGTAACAACAGGCACCGAAATGTACCTTTGGTATACCGGATTTTTTATCACCATGACTCTGAGCATGGTACTACTTATTAAAGCCATCCAAACCTTACCTATAGGAACAGCCTATGCCGTTTGGACAGGAATCGGTGCTGTAGGCACTGTGCTGGTGGGTATACTGGTATTTAAAGACCCAACTAACTTTTGGCGCTTGTTTTTTATGAGCACGCTCATCATCTCGGTGATCGGACTTAAGTTTGTTGCCGAATAAGCATAAAACAAAACTTTGGCCAGGAATTGCATGTAATATAGTCGACTCACCCCGCCACGCTTCGCGGGCGACCCTCTTCGGCTTCACCGCAAAGAGGGTTAAAAAAATGAGAAAGAAAAACCCCTCTTTCCGCCGCAGGCGAAGAGAGGGGTGACGAGCGTAGCGATGTCGGGGTGAGTCGATGCCACCATGCTTACAGCTTGCCTTTTCAAGGGCTATTACTATCCGGGGAGGGTTTGGGAGGGGTTTATTGGTTTATCCGGAACTGCTCTGTTGCGGTTATAGTTGTGCGGGTGCAAGTCATGGCCACAGTACCTCCTTCGCTTGAAATATAAGCGCCATTATTGCCTCTTAAGGAGATGGTTCCGTTTGAATTGAAAACCCAATCGAACTGCTCCCATGGGCCAATAGCGGTGCGGTTGCAATTAATAGCCTGTGTACCGTTTTCGGATGATACATATTTGCTGGAATTTAGCAAGGAAACCTTTCCATTACCCGCGTTAACAACGGTAAACTGCTCCCAGCCTTGCGCGGTTGCACGGTTGCAATTCATGGCCTGTGTGCCGTTCTCAGAACTCACATATAGGTTATTGGAGCCCTTTATGGTTACTACCTGCCCAAAGGGCACCGTGCCAGTACTGCCTCCTACTACTGGCTGAGTTGGTCTTGTAGCTGTTAATGCAATTTGCCCTTTCAACATCCTGCCGCCGTCGCCGGTTAAGCGCAGGTAGTAATCGGCAGAGCATACGGTACCATCTTCATCCAATGATAAAAAATTGGAACCAGCCGGAACAAACGATGAATTCTCGGTCGTTTTAGCGATCTGGTTACCTTCATTATACTCGTCAAACATGGATATATATATGCCCTGCGCACCACCACGGATCAGGTTATAAAACTGCGTCCACATCAGGTCGCCATGCGCCCGTTGATGCAATTGCAGGTCGCCTGGCAAAACGCAAGGTTGGTAATCGATACCGTTGGCATTACAATAGGTCTGATCACCTGCCTGATGATCGTTATAGAAATTATTAGCCTCAGTTACGTTACTTATTTTACCGATCATCCATGGCGATATCATGTTCAGTGCGGTAGCGGTTGGCAGGAAATTGGGTTGAATATCGGTTGCATTAGTGTCGCGCCATGAGGCAGGTACCCCGCCTATCACATAACAACCCTGACTTTTAAACCAATTGATCACATCCAAACAAACAGCCGAAGAAAATGGGTGGTTAGCATCATTAAAACCCAATCCCCAGATACATACTACCGGTTTACCGTTTTGTTTGGCATAGGCAGATGATGAAGTATATGCCGACATCTTATTAGTCCAGTCGGTTTTAATCTCCGATTGCATATTTGTCCAGCCGGTTATATCATACATAATATAAAACTTACGACCGGTAGCCTCGGCGGCGGTTTTTACCTTGGCGGTTATGGCATCACGTACCGGACCTTCGCCACCTGTAGGATTAAAACGTTGCAGGGCAGCGCAATCAATATTATTCTGCTGCATCCATTGGAACTGTACATTTACAGTTTGGTCATTAAACGATGAAAATAATTTTGCCGGGTTACCATTGTTCAAATTGGCAAAGCCGGTTTGATATGAACTGGTATACTCACGCATATCCGGCCATGATTTGATACCGATATTATTTGTTGATGGTGCCTGGCTCGCATTTGGCGCCCAATGCCACCAGATGTTAATGGGCGAACCGTCACCAATGGCGGCAAACCATCCCTGGTAGCCTACGGTGATCTTCCCAACCACATCGCCAACCGGCGATGCAGCTGTTTTTTTATTTTTTCCGGCTAAAGCACCGGCAGAGTTGCTATCTAAGCCCTTTTTACAGCTGCTTAAACTTATTACGCCAAATAAGGCTAATAAAAATATTGCTTTAATACTTTTTAGTTTCATAATTTAAGTGTTTAATAATTGGTTCGATGTCAGTTAATTTTACAATTGGGCATAGCAATCCCCTAAGGGGGCATACAAACGCATTTTTTCATAGATATAAAGGTTTTAATAAACCGAAAACTTTAAGAAAAAGCTTATCGGCATAAATTGGTTATCAGCATAAAATAAGCAGAGAGGCATTAAAAAAAACTTAATAAATACTTAATTTTTAAACTATTATAGATTATTAATTAAGCAAAAAGAGCTTTATATAGCTTATTAAGAAATTAACAAACTATATATGATCAATAAAACTCAATAAGGTATCTGATAATTATCTATAAAAAAGCCTGAATGGATGCATTCAGGCTTTTTATTTTTTATAAAAAGACACATGTGATGTGTCTCTACTGTAGAGACGCATTACATGCGTCTCCGACTTACATCTACCGCCATCCGCCGCCCAGTGCACGGTATAAATTTACAATGGCTTGTAATTCCTGTAGTTTATCGCTCACGCCGCTTAATTGCGCGGCTAATAAATTTTGTTCTGAAGTTAGTACATCGGTATAGTTAGTGGCCGAACTGTAGCGTAACAGTTCTTGTGTATAATCAACCGATTTTTGCAGCGCGATGATCTGTTTGCTGCGTGAGTCTTGTTTTTCGACCGCGGTTTCATGTGCATATAAAGCGTTGGAAACTTCCTGTCCGGCTACTAATAAAGTTTTCTGAAAACTGTTCAGGGCTTCCTGTTGCTGTGCCTGTGCAGTGCGTAATCTGGCCTTATTGATACCTTGATTAAAGATGGGCTGGGTTAAACCCGCCGCCGCGTTATAAAATATCGATTTGGTAAAGAAATCCTTCAACGTTAAACTCGATAAACCTCCGGAAGCGGTTATGGTAAATGATGGATAAAAGTAAGTCCGCGCCAGGTTGGTATTCTCAAACGCCGCTCTAAACGCATATTCGCTTTGTTGTACATCCGGGCGATTGGTCAACAGCTGAGTTGGAACGCCTGTTTGTAGCTCGGTGGTCACTTTTTGATCAGCCAGTGTGCTACGGGTTATTGGCCCTGGCGGTCGCGAAAGCAGAATATCCAACGCATTCTCCGTTTCACGGATGCTGCGTTTAATATCAGGAATAGAGACTTCGGCAGCATAGCGATTGGCCTCGCTTTGCACAACCGCGGCGCCGTTAACCACCGCTCCTTTTTTGAGCTCCTTCATGGTCTCTACATCCTTTATCCGGTTTTTGAGCGTTTGCTGAGTAATTTCCAACTGCTTATCCAAAGCCAGCAGACTGAAATAGTTATTGGCAATATCAGCTATCAGTTGGGTTTGCACTGCTCTTTTTGCAGCATCGCTTTGTAAAAAGCTGGCCAGGGCAGCCCTTTTGGTGCTGCTAAGCTTACCCCAAACGTCTGCCTCCCATGAGGTACTTAAACCCGCCTGGTAAGTAGTGGTAAGCGTATTGATATCAATACCTTCCGGAAAATTCAAACCAGCCTGTGATTGTTTTGATCGTGTAAGGCTGGCATTACCACTTAAACTGGGTAAATAAGCCGCTTTGCTTTGTCTTAGCGTTGCCTGTGCTTCCAGGATCTTTTGTACAGCGGTTTTCAGATCAAGATTATTATTTAAACCTTCCTGTATCAATGATCTCAATACGGTATCTGCAAACAGGCTTTGCCAGGGCGTAGAAGCGATTGTGGTAGTATCAGTCGACTGGCTACCGCGATAAAGGCCCTGCGTATTTACATCGGGGCGTTTATAGCTTTTAGTAATCCGGCAGGATAACAGGGCACCTGAAAGCGAGACAAATAGTAATATATATTTTAAACAATTTCTGTTCATGGCGATGTTTTTAATTGATTAGATCAATGAGCGGGTTTTATTTCGACCGCGTCATCTTCATCGTCGTCATTATTCTGTTTCGGCGGGCCGCTTACCCTTTCCTGCAAATGCTGGAAGATGATAAACAATACCGGGATCACGAATACTCCAAATATGGTACCCACAAACATACCACCCACCGCACCGGTACCGATAGATCTGTTACCGTTGGCACCTGCACCTGTTGAGAACATCAATGGCATAATACCAAATATAAACGCGAAGGAGGTCATCAGGATTGGGCGTAAACGAGCTTCAGCGCCGGCTATGGCGGCAGGTATCAGCTCCATTCCCGCGCGCCGCCTTTCCAGGGCAAACTCCACGATCAGGATAGCGTTTTTGGCCAGCAAACCGATGAGCATAATGAGTGAGATTTGCAGATAAATATTACTTTCGATACCGAAGATCTTGGCAAACAGGTAAGTTCCGCACAGGCCTACCGGCAACGAGAGCAATACCGCGAAAGGCAAAATATAACTTTCGTATTGCGCGCTTAATAAAAAGTAAACAAACACCAGGCAAAGCATAAATATATAAGCCGACTGTGTTCCGGCGGTTAATTCCTCGCGTGTTAAACCCGAAAACTCATAGCCGTAACCGGCCGGCAAACTCTCTAAAGCAACTTCTTTAATGGCTTTAATGGCATCACCTGTACTAAAACCCGGTTTCGGTTGTCCTGAAACTGATATGGCCGTAAACAAGTTGAAGCGGGAAATAGACTCTGGCCCAAACACTCTTTTCAGCGATATAAAGGAGGTTATAGGTGCCATGGTGCCAGCGCTGTTACGTACAAATATCTTGCTTAAGCCTGTTTCTGTGGCCCGGTAATCATAATCAGCCTGAACCATTACACGGTATTGTTTACCAAATTGGTTAAAGTTGGAGGCATATACACCACCATAGTAACCCTGCAAGGTATTTAATACAGAATTTACGGTTACACCAGCCTCTTTACATTTGGCTACATTAACATCAACCTGATACTGCGGAAAATTGGGATTGAACGAGGAGTTAAGGCTCTGAATTTCGGGGCGTTTGCCGAGAGCGGCAACAAAGTCGTTACTTACTTTAAACAGTTCGTTCACCGTATGACCGCCTTTGTCCTGTAGCTGGAATTCAAAACCATCACTGTTACCGAAACCATTTAAGGTAGGTGGCGAAAAATAAAATACATTGGCCTCCCGCATCCCACTGGTTTTGCCATAAAGCTGGCCTATAATACCCTCCTGGCTATCATTTTTTGATTTACGCTGATCCCAGGTTTTTAGTTTCAGGATCACCATGGCATAAGCGCTGCCATTACCTGCTATAAAGTTAAACCCAACCAGCTTCAAAGAACTCACTACAGCCGGAAAGGTATGCCCGATACTATCGATCTTACTGGCAACCGCATCCGTGCGCTCCATTGACGAGGCCGGCGGCAGACTAATGGCAGCAAATACCACACCCTGATCTTCATTGGGTACAAAACTGGACGGCGTAGTTTTGATCAGATAAATAAGGACACTGCCAAATACGGCAATAGCAGCAATTGCTATCCACTTTTTATGCGCCAGGAAACCCACCGATTTTTTATACTTCCCGCTTACCGCATCAAAAGCGGTATTGAATATCACGTAGAAATGATTGATAAAGCCATGCTTTTTAGTGCCTTTTTCATGTGGTTTTAGGAACAAGGCGCACAAGGCCGGACTAAGCGTTAACGCGTTGATGGCCGAAAGCATAATAGCCACAGCCAGCGTAATACCAAATTGCTTATAAAACACACCGGTTGAGCCTGATATGAAAGTTACCGGCAAAAACACTGCCGACATGACCAGCGTAATGGAAACTATAGCGCCTGATATTTCGCTCATAGCATCAATAGATGCCTTACGGGCCGATTTATAGCCGATATCCAGCTTGGCATGCACAGCCTCCACCACCACAATAGCGTCATCCACCACAATACCAATGGCCAATACTAATGCAAATAGCGTAAGCAGGTTAATGGTAAAACCAAACAGGTTAAGGAAAAAGAAAGTACCTACAATAGCTACAGGAACCGCGATGGCCGGGATAAGGGTTGAGCGGAAATCCTGCAGGAAGACAAACACTACGATAAACACCAGTATAAAGGCTTCTATGAGCGTACTGATCACCTTTTCTATCGAGGCATCCAAAACCTCATTGGCATCAACCAGGTAGGCTATCTTCATCCCCTTAGGAAAAGTTTCTGCAGCGGCGTCCAGGATCTTTTTTGATTCATTGATCACATCACGTGCATTTGATCCCGCCGTTTGACTAATGGCCACACCTACAGATGGTTTACCGTCGGTAATGATATGAAACGAATAATCCAGCGAACCCAGCTCAACACGGGCTACATCATTTAAGCGCAGTAATTGCCCGTTGCCAACAGATTTGATGATCATGTTGCCAAACTCGGCGGCAGATTGCAAACGCCCTTTATACCTGATCACATATTGAAATGATTGATTGCTGTTTTCGCCAAATTTACCCGGTGCAGCTTCAATATTTTGTTCGTTAAGCACCTCGGTAATATCATCAGGAACCAGGCCATAACGCGACATGACATCGGGTTTAAGCCAAATCCGCATAGAATAATCCCTTGAGCCAAAAACCTCGGCCGTACCCACACCGGTAACACGCTGTATCTGCGGCACCAGATTTATCTTGGCATAGTTTTGCAAAAAGGTTTCGTCGTAGGTTTTATTGTCGCTGTATAGGGAGAAGATAACCAGGTTGCTGCTTTGGCTTTTGGCCACGGTAACACCAGATTGGGTAACCACCAACGGCAATAAACTGGTTGCCCTTGATACCCTGTTCTGCACGTTCACCGCAGCCAGATCGGGATTAGTACCTACTTTAAAATATACCGTGATGGATGCAGAACCGTCATTACTGGCGCTGGAGGTCATGTAGGTCATGTTCTCCACCCCGTTGATCTGTTCCTCCATCGGGATGATCACACTTTTAAGTACCACATCGGCATTGGCACCATTGTAAAAGGCAGATACGTTTACCGTTGGCGGCGCTATATCCGGGTATTGGGATATGGGTAAATTAAGGAGTCCCAGTATACCCAGTATCAGCAGTAAAACGGATATAACGGTTGATAATACCGGGCGTTCTATAAATTTTTTAAGCATACTATTGCTTTAACAGGATTGATAAATTAAACTCCACTATTTAAGGTTGCCATAAACAGATGCCTCGTTAACAGGGTTGGGCTTTATGGTGGTACCATCAGGTAAATTATTAGCGCTTTGCAGTACTATTTTATCGCCTGCATGCAAACCGTCGGTAACCACGTAAAATTGGCCGGCGGTGTTATCCATCACTTGTATAGCTACGTTTTTGATCTTGTTCTGTTTGTCAACCAGGTAAACAAAGCGTTTGTCCTGTAATTCATAAGTAGCGCTTTGCGGTACCAACAAGCCCGATTTGATGGTGTTTGGTATCCTTACCGTTGCACTGCTGCCGCTACGGATAATGCCGTGCGGATTTACAAAGTCGGCCCGGACATTGGCAGCGCCGGTAGCCGTATTAATTAACCCATTAACTGTTTCCACCCGACCGGTATGTTCATAAGTAGAACCATCAGGCAGTATCAGCAACACATTAGGCAGTTTGCTCAGCTTTGATTTGAAAGAGGTTGTACCTGCACTATCCTTGCTAAAATCAAGCAGTTGTTTTTCGTTCAGCGCAAAGTAGGCGTAAATATTGGATGTATTATAAACCGTTGTTAAAGGATCGGTTGTGGCACTGGTTACCAGGCTGCCCAATTTGTAGGGCAATGAACCAATAACGCCATTTACCGGACTGGTGATGGTTGTATATCCCAAATTAACCTGCGCATTTACCAATGCTGCTTTTGCCTGCGCCAGAGCGGCCGCTTTTGACTGTTGAGTATATTCTGCAGATTCCAGTTCGTAATGACTGATGATATCTTTTTCGACCAGGGGCTTTACTTTGTTCACCTGCATTTTGGCCAGGCTCAGGTCGGCCTCCGCGGTTTTGATACCCGCCTGGGCGGTACGTACATCCTGCTCATATTGTGGTGCATTGATCTTAAAAAGCAGCTGGCCTTTTTTTACGATTGACCCTTCATCTACATATATTTTCTCTACGTAACCATCAACTTTGGGCCGTATCTCGATATTTTGCTGACCCTGTATACTTGCCGGATAATCCACATTTAAAGTAGCCGCACGGGGTTGCAAAGTGAGCACCTTATAATCCAACACCTGCTCTCCTCCCTGACCTTCGGCTGCCTGCTTATTTTTACTGCCACAGGAACTCAATATAGCTGTTGATAAAACGATTGTAAAAAATGCAGCCCAATTTTGAGGCGAAAGTACATGGTAAGTTTTACAGGACGATTTTAAAAGTATCATAAGGTAAAATAATCGTGAAAATATAGGGCGCAGAGGTTTACGCCGCTAAATACGGCATTAATTAGGTATTTTGACTGTTAAATATAGTTAATGTTACAGCTTATTTTAAAATCGGAAGCGCTGTTGGTTAAACATCAATTAAAATAGCTTTTATTTTTTAATTAACAAGATACGCTGCGCTAATCTCGTGGAAGCGAGAAGCAGATATTTATATTGCTACACATCCGCCGTAATCGCTTTCATTTTGCGCAGGGCCGTTTGGGCTACCCGTAAGGCATCCTGAGCATAATAGCTTTTATTAAAGACTTCGCAGGATATGATGAGCGGCTTTTCCGGATGTTTTACAAGTTGCAGGATCCGCTTTAATGGCGCAACACCATCGCTGGGATATACGCGGTCGGGCTCGGATATAACATCCGGGTTGATACCTGAAGGATAATCGTTTACATGGAATATCTCCAGCGCGGGTTTACCAATCAATTGCAGGCTCTCCACTGCCGATTGACCTTTGTATATATGAAACACATCCAGCAATACCCGGGCATCGGGATGCCCGCTTTGCAGGGCCACATACAGCACCTGGCTGATGTGTTTCAGATTGACCGATCCACCCCACATTTCCAGTTGCGGCATAACGCCGGTATCTTTGCCCATAGTCAGGATGATGTTATAGCGTTCAGTTACGGTATCCAGGTTGATCACATCGCCTTTGGTAGCACCAGCAGGCGGAGCGGCAATACGCTTACAGCCCAATTTGGCCAGTAGTTCCATTTCACCCTGTAGCTGGGTCAAGGCCTGTTTACGGATAGCCTCGTCATCAACTATCCATTGGGCAAAGCCTATGGCATTTTGAATGGTGATACCCAAACCATCAGCAATCTTTTTAGCCTCCGTTACCGAGCCGCCATTTTTCAAATAGGTTTGCAAAGTATCCAGCCAGATCTCCACGGAAGTAAAGCCGGCTTTGGCAGCTGTTTCCAGCTCTTTTATAAAACCCAGGTTTTGCCCGCGGATGGTACTCATGTTTAAGGAGTACTCAAAACCGCGTCCGTTTTTATCAACTTTAATGGCGGCTTCGGAACGGTTGCCAACAACCGCCGCCCCTGCTGCTATACCTAAAGTTTTCAATGCGGTTCTTCTGGTTACATATTTGATATTCATTGGCTTATATTAATTTTTTAAACTTTTGATATAAGCTATGGTCACCGGCAATTGTTTACTGTACGACGGACTTTCATCTTCAATAAAATAATGTTTGATGCCTGCCTTTTTAGCCGCCTTCAGCACCTCTGGGATATTGATCTGCCCGGTTCCCAGGGCCACATCGTTGCGGGTTTCGGTGCCACCGGTCAGGTCGTTAGTTATGCCTTTGCGAATGTCTTTCAGGTGCATCAGCTTCATGCGTGAAGGGTATTTATTGATAAGTTGCGCCGGATCCTGCCCACCATGAAACGACCACAAGATATCAATCTCAAACGATACATACCGCGGGTCGGTATTTTTGGCGATATAATCAAACAGCGTACCATCCTCATATTTGCCAAACTCATAGCCATGGTTATGATAGCAAAAGGTAAGCCCGTTATCCTTAAGTATTTTGCCTACCCGGTTAAAATCGGCAGCGGCCTTTTTGGCATCCTCCAGCGTAAACTCTTTTTTATGCGGAATCCAGGCCACCATTACATAGCTTGCACCCAACGCTTTAGCCAGTTTAATTACAGCTTGCGGGTCTTTTACAATATCATCGTACCCTGCCCCAACGGATGGGATCTTGATACCGCGCTCGTCACAAAGCTTTTTAAATTGCTCCTTGGGCATGTCCTTCGGCCCCTCACCTTCCAGCTCGGTTATTCCCAGCGCTTTAATGGTATCCAATACAGCAACAGTAGCTTTGGGCATACTGCTACGAAAGGTATAAGCCTGCACGCCTATAGCGTTGGTAAAAAGTGGCTTGCCGCTCTGGGCAAAGCTTGAAGATGTGAGTGCCAGGCAGGTGGTTAAAATGATGATATGTTTTTTCATAATTTATTGTTGTTATGGTTGCTAACTCATGAATCGACTCACCCGATCTGCGCTTCGCTGGATCCCCCTCTCTTCGCCTGCGGCGGAAAGAGGGAATCTTCCTTTCCATGCGTCATTGTGAGGTACGAAGCAATCCCCGATTAGCAGAGCGGCTCTGTATTTTAGGGATTGCCACGCTGCGCTCGCAATGACGCGTAGAGGAAACCAACTGCAAAGTCGGGGCCAATCATTCAAACTGTATATCTTTAATACTCAAAATACCTTCGCTTGGTTTGCTTCGTTTGATGGCGAAAAAGTAGATATCATGCTTGCCACTCACCGTTTTTTGTATGTCGGCAGTTAAGGAGGCAGTTTTTTTCCAATCGCCGGTTTCTGTGTAGGCTGCAGAGCTGATCACCGGTCCGGCCTGGGAATCGATACGCACTTCTATCTCGCCCGCTGCATCTTTAGACGCATATTGGTAAACAAACTTTTTGATGTTCGACAGGTTGATATCCTTAAACATTACGTATGATTTATGGTTCCCGGCTGATAGGTCGTTCTTAAAACGATTAAAGCCCTTCAGTTCGTCAGCATAAGCCGCTTTCACATCCGAGTTGCGCAAGGTTACCACGTCGGTACCTGTCAATGGGCCAACTACTTTACCTCCTTTATCGGTGTAGGAAGCAAATAAGGTGTATTGGCCACGTGGTTCGGCATCGTTAAATTTCAAATTCAGACTCCCATGCAGCGGCAGAGGCATAACCTTGTTCTTTTTATCCGTGAGCGAAAAAATATAGCGTACGATTTCTTTGGTGTCCGGAGTAGATAACTGCGGGTGCGCGCTCATCAAATGCTCCGTACCCCAGCTGCCTGCCCCACCATTGATGATCTTTTTGGCCAATTTATCAACCGAGCCCTTTTGTGTTTTATAACGATTGGCTATTGCTGTAAAGCTTGGCCCTACGGCGGTTTTATTAACCGTATGGCACGATTTGCAATCGCTGGCTGCCATCATGGCTTTACCCGGATAACTGATCTCAGCTGTCGATAAGGCTGCCAGGCTTTTAACCGTTTTACCATCTGTGGAAGGCTGCGGATTATAAACATAAAACAGCTTTACCCGTTTTGGATCGATCACTTTATCTTCCTTATCCTTTACCACCACATTGTACTTGAATGGCTTGCCTTTCCAGATGAACGATTTATTATCGGCACTTGCAATACTAACAGACGGTACTGTATTGCCAACCTTCACTAATATGGTATCGCGACCAATCGCGCCAGCCTTATCTGTTACTTTAAGTATAGCCTTATAAATACCTGGTTTAGTATAAGTATGCGTTGCGGAAGCTGTGGTAGCGCCAACGGTTTTACCATCAAAAAGCCATTGATAACTGATCTTGTCATCGTCGTCCAGATCGCGACTGCCTTGTCCGTTAACGGTTACCGTAAGCGGCGCCTGACTGGCAATTTCTTTTTTAACCGGCATGGTTTTCAACTCGGCAGTGAGGTATTTGGTATGCTGATAGAGATTGATCATGGCTGTATCGGTAATGGATGCCTTGGCTATCGGGGCACGGTTACCGGTATTGTATTCAATTTTCACCAGGCGGGCATCTTCATTCTGCGCACCATAAACCGACCCGTATTCCAGCATATAAAATACACCATCAGGGCCAAACTCCATATCAATGGGGCGCCTGAAATCGCCGGTTGAGGGCATAAAGGCTTCGTTGCGCACATAATTCTCATTCTGATCAAACCTGAGGTCGATAACCCAGTTGCGCATCCAGTCGGCAACAAATAAGGTACCGTCATAATACGCAGGAAATTTATTAGGATTAGGATTGCTGGCATCATATTCATAAAAATCGCCGCCGATAGCACAGCGGCCACCCAGGCCCAGCTCTGGAAACTCGTCCGAAGCAGCGTAAGGATACCAGATCATAGCCGGTGTAGCCGGAGGCAATACATTTAAACCTGTATTATTGGGCGAATTATTCACGGGTGCTTTTGGATCAAACAGCGGGCCGGCCTTGCCGGTTACAAAATCCCAATGTGAGTATGCAAAGTTATTACCCACAAAATAGGGCCAGCCGAAGTTACCGGCTTTTTTGGCCTGGTTAAATTCATCATAACCTCGTGGACCGCGTGGCGAATCATGCCCTGCGTCGGGCCCTATCTCGCCCCAGTACAATACCGAGGTTTTGGGATTAACCGCTATACGGTATGGGTTACGACAGCCCATCACATAAATTTCGGGGCGGGTTTTTGGTGTGCCTTTCGGGAACAGGTTACCCTCGGGAATGGTATAGGTACCATCGGCCTCTGGGTGGATCCTCAGGATCTTTCCTTTAAGATCATTGGTATTACCGGCGCTGCGTTGCGCATCCAGGCTATAGTGCTCCTGACCGGGGCGTTCATCAAGTGGCGCATAACCATCTGAGGGGAAGGGACTGGAGCTATCGCCCACGGAAAGATACAGGTTGCCATTTTTATCCCAGGCCAGGGAGCCGCCGTGATGTGCGCCGCTCACCTTTTGAACTGGTACTTTAAATAAGATCTTTTCTGATTTGAGATCGAGTACGTTCTGCTGACTTATGGTGAACCTCGATAGTTGAAAATTCAATGGCTCTATGGTTTGCCCGGCTGGCATGTAATAGATGTAAACATAGCCGTTGCTTTCAAACTTAGGGTCGAGTGTAAGACCGATAACACCTGTGCCTCCATCATCAGTAATGGGAAATTTATGGATGACCTTGTACTGTTTGGTGCGGGTATTGTACACCGAAAAATTGCCATACAACTGCGTAAAAAACACCCGGCCATCTTTGGCCACAGCCAGTTCCATAGGCGAAGCGATGTTATTCACCAGTACGGTTTTCACAAAACGGCCCTGATCTGGTGCTACTTTGGAGTAGGCTTTACTATAATCCAGGGCTTTGCCATTACCCATGGCGTATTTGATACCGCCCAGCAACTGTCCTAAAAACAGCGGATCACTGTAGCTTTCGTCGGTATGGCCGCAACCGGTATAAAAAGAGCGGCCGCCATCAAACTCATGGTACCAGGTAATGGGATGGTCGGCGCCGTTGGTACCGCCATCGTAGGTATTTTCATCCAGACTGGCCAACACATGAATGCCACTGAAGATAGACTTATAGTTGTACCATTCGTCGGTACGTTCCCAACGGGCGGGTAAATTAGCCGTAATTGGGTTAGTATGGTCGGTAACATCGATAGTAGCCTTACGGATATTGGAATTATTGGGGTGACTGGAAAAGTATGCCCCCACCAGTTTACCATACCAGGGCCAGTCGTACTCTGTATCCGCGGCGGAATGCACGCCGGCAAAACCACCACCGGCCTGGATATAACGCTCAAAAGCAGCCTGTTCTTCAGCATTTAATACATTACCGGTGGTACAGTTAAATATCACCGCCTGGTACTTTTTAAGGTTATCGTCGGTAAAAAGCGCCGAGTTGGTGGTGGTATCCACCTCAAAACCGTTCTCTTTCCCGAGCTTTTGGATAGCCGCTATACCAAAAGGGATACAGGAATGATGCCAGCCCAGTGTTTTTGAAAACACCAGGACACGTGGTTCCGGAGCCGGCTTTTTAAACGAATACAGTAAAAAGCTAAGCCCAAGCCATAAAACACAGATGAGTTTGAATTTCAGAGACATGATGTGAGATTTAGTTGATATTTTTTATTCTATCAACCGGCAAAAATCCATCGTCATAAAGCACAATTATCTCTTAATAAGCGCGCAATGATAAAAAGCACTATCTACAGATGAAGTATTACCGGTTAAGCAATTGGTTATTACAATATTAATATTTATTTGTGTATTTACTACACTAATCTCTATTCATTAAATATTGTAAGTAAATTGTTACCTGACTTAATTTTCATCAGCTCATTTTCTTCACTCCCGGCAAGCTATATCGGTTTAGTAAATTTTTATCTCAATGCTTGTTCAGTTTTTCTTCAATACGTTCCTGCATCTGTTTTTTACACTCTTCATCCAGCTTTAATTCAGTAACTTTTGACGGATGGAAAAGCTCGCGCACCATTTTATTGATCAACCCGCTTTGCTGCTCAAACACCCGGCAAACCGAGCAACCGGCCAGGTGGATCTTCAACTCCAATTTTTCGCGAAGCGTTAAATGGTCTATCAGCTTCTTCTCAATTAAATGAGTGGCTTTACGACAGTTGTATGCTACTTTTGTTAGTTCATCCATATTCCTCCCCTTTTTAAGAGTTAGTCGTATCGTACGGCGCACCCTTACATGTTTTTTTGGAGCAAAGGTTCTTGGAGCAGGCACAAGGATGAATAGCGTATTGATGCTGGCTGCTAATGTCTTTAATCTTTGTGCTTTGCTCCTTTTATCCTTACTCCCAAAAATCCTTGCTCCTTGCTCTCCCTATCCTTACTCCCAAAAATCCTACCTTTGCAGGCAATGGATTATTTCAAAAAGCTCCTTGATCTACTGAATAAAGAAAAAGAGGAGGACCGTAACGCCTATCTTAAACTAACCGAAAACACATCTGCTGCCGACCGCCGGGCACAGGGCCTTAGCTGGTATCCTATCGCCATTCGCGGTACAGAACCCGGCCGGGGCGATTATATCAGCGTAGAGGTAGAACGCACCACGCACAAAGACCTGGCTCACCAATTGCGCTTTGGCGTACCGGCTGCCCTGTTTTCCAATCACGATCCAAAAACCGATCGCGTGGAAGGAACCATCACCTATCAGGGCGGCGACCGCTTAAAAATTACTCTATACACCGACGAGCTGCCCGACTGGAGCCGCGATGGCAAACTGGGCATCGACCTGCTTTTTGACAACAACAGTTACGACGAAATGCAGAACGCCATAAAACAGGCTTCGGCACTGGCGGCAAAACCACAGGAAGGGCGGTTGATCCATATCCTTACCGGCGAAAAACCACCCATGTTTAATACCCTTGCCCCCTTTTTCGCTCCACGCTTAAATGCGTCGCAGACAGAGGCGGTTAATAAAATAGTTTCGGCACAAGACCTGGCTATTGTTCACGGGCCGCCGGGCACAGGTAAGACCACTACTTTGGTACAGGCTATTAAGGCACTTATTCAACAAAATAAAAAACAAGTTTTGGTTGTCGCCCCCAGCAATACAGCGGTTGATCTGCTCAGCGAAAAACTAACTGATGAAGGTTTGAATGTATTGCGCATTGGCAACCCTGCCCGGGTATCCGAAAAATTGTTCTCGTTAACACTCGATAGTAAGATAGCTGAGCACAGCGATAACAAAGAGATCAAAAAACTCAAGAAACAGGCCAGTGCTTATAAGGACATGGCCCACAAATACAAACGCAGCTTTGGTAAAGCAGAACGCGACCAGCGCAAAGCCCTGTTTAACGAAGCGCACAAGATCATGAAAGATGTGGCGGCTACCGAACAGCATATTGTTGACGACCTGGTGAGCAAAGCCCAGGTGATCACCGCTACTTTGGTAGGCGCCAATCATTACACCATACGCGATGTAAAATTTGAAACCGTAGTTATTGACGAAGCTGGCCAGGCGCTGGAACCCGCCTGCTGGATCCCAATACTGAAAGCGCAAAAAGTAATACTGGCCGGCGATCATTGCCAGCTACCCCCTACCATTAAATCGGCAGAAGCGGCGAAAAATGGACTGAGTACTACCCTGCTCGAAAAATGCGCCACTCTACACCCTGAAGCCATGGTATTACTGGAAGAACAATACCGCATGCACGAAGCCATCATGGGCTTTTCATCGGCAGAGTTTTATCAGAACAGACTTAAAGCACATACTTCAGTAGCGCAACGCCTGTTATTTCAGGGTGATATGCCGGTTTCATTTGTAGATACCGCGGGTTGTGGCTTTGATGAACAACAGCAAGGTACAAGTGTAGCTAATCCGGAAGAGGCCGCGTTTTTATTAAAACACCTGAATAAGTTGGTAGTCAATTTAACTGATACCGCCAATTTCCCCAGCGTTGCCATTATCGCGCCTTATAAGGAACAGATCAGGGTGTTGAATGAGTTGATGGCTGCCCATCCGGAATTACTTCCCCACAGCGAACATATTTCTATTAATACGGTTGATAGTTTCCAGGGACAGGAACGGGATGTGGTTTATATCAGCATGACGCGCAGTAATTCCGAAGGTGAGATCGGTTTCCTTTCAGATATCCGCCGGATGAACGTTGCCTTAACCCGCGCCAGAAAGAAACTGGTGGTTATCGGCAACAGCTCCACCCTCAGCAGGCTACCTTTTTATGCGGACCTGATTGAATACACCGAACGCCTGAATGCCTACGAAAGCGCCTGGACATATGCCGGTGAAGAATAAACCATGCTAACACCTTTTAGTAGCCATTTTTACACTATCAAACTGAGTTACGCAATCGTTATCGACGATAAATATTGCCGAATTGTTTCATTTTAGGCTTTTTTATGATTATCTTGTCAGCAAACCAAGGACAAATTAATACGTAAAAAACACACTAAGCCTATGGCACAAGCAAAAACATTAGGACAATTTATCATTGAAAAACAAGCCGATTTTCCTTACGCCAAAGGTGAGCTTTCACGTTTGCTGCGCGATATAGGTATCGCGGCAAAAATTGTGAACCGTGAGGTAAACAAAGCAGGCTTGATGGATATGCAGGGAGAAGCAGGCAGCACTAACGTTCAGGGCGAAAGTCAGCAAAAACTGGATATTTATGCCAATGAACAATTCATAACCGCCCTTAAAAGCGGTGGGGAGTGCTGTATTGTTGCATCCGAAGAGAATGAGGAGATCGTGATGCTGGATACCGATGTTTCCCTCGATGCTAAATATATTGTGGCCATTGACCCATTGGATGGATCATCCAATATTGATGTAAATGTATCAGTAGGCACCATTTTTTCTATATACCGCAGACAAAGCACCTCGGGCCGGGCTACACTGGCCGATGTATTACAAAAAGGGGTAAACCAGGTTGCCGCGGGTTATGTCATCTACGGGACATCAACCATGTTGGTTTACACTACCGGCAAGGGAGTTAACGGATTTACGCTGGATCCATCCATAGGCGAATTTTGCCTGTCGCACCCGGATATGAAAATACCTAAAACAGGTATTATCTACTCTATCAACGAAGGTTACTATGTACATTTCCCGCAAGGGGTAAAATCATACATCAAATATTGCCAGGTAGAGGACGAAGCTACCCATCGCCCTTACAGTTCGCGCTATGTAGGCTCTATGATAGCCGACCTGCACCGCAGCATGATCAAAGGTGGTATATTTATTTACCCGGTTACTGCGGCCACCCCAGGCGGTAAATTACGACTGGTTTATGAATGTAACCCCATGTCCTTTGTTATTGAGCAAGCCGGCGGTCGTGCTACAGACGGCAAAAACCGCATTATGGAACTGGATGTTAATTCCCTGCATCAGCGTACCCCTATTTTTATCGGCTCCGAACAAATGGTGCTTAAAGCCGAGGAATTTATGGCCAACGCTGTAGAGGAGGAAATAAGTATGGACCTGGCGGGGTAAAAAGCCCCCTCTAAATTTCCCCCAAAGGGGGAGACTTCAAAAAAAGATTTTAAAGCCCTCTCCTTTGGAGAGGGTTGGGTGAGGCTTCCATAAAAAAACAAAAGCCCCGGCAAGTTACCGGGGTTTTCTTATTTGAAAACGAAACACAATTATGATCTATTATCCAGCCGCTCCAACTGTTGGACCAACAGAACATAACATTCCGTCAGAAAAACCTTTGTATTGGCTGCAGTTTTGGCGGAAAAGACTGGCCAGGTGATTGGCTGTTTCTTCGTAGTTATATGAATCAGTCCAGGTATTTACCGGGTTCAATATCTCTGATGGCACGCCTGGGCAACTTTCTGGTATCATCAGATCAAAAATGGGCAGCTTTTGATAAGGCACATCGTTCAGCTTTCCCCCAAGTGCGGCTTTGATCATGGCTCGGGTATAACTCAGTTTAATGCGCTCACCTGTCCCGTATGACCCTCCTGTCCAGCCGGTATTTACCAGCCATACATTCAACGGGTACTTATCCAGTTTCTCACCCAGCATTTCGGCGTATTTGGTGGGGTGCAAGGGTAAAAACGCCCTACCAAAACAAGCAGAGAAAGTAGCTTCCGGCTCGTTGATACCATATTCCGTTCCGGCTATTTTAGCGGTATAGCCCGAAAGAAAATAATACATAGCCTGTGCCTTATTCAGCCTGGAAATAGGTGGCAGCACACCAAAAGCATCTGCCGTAAGAAAAAATATATTCTTTGGAATATCACCAATTGCCGGCTCTATTGCATTGGTGATAAAACTCATAGGATACGACAGGCGGATATTTTCCGTTTTGGATAGATTATCAAAATCCACCGTTTTTGACCAGGGTTTAAAACAAATATTTTCCAAAAGTGCTCCTGGTTGCATAGCATGATATATTTGCGGCTCTTTTTCGGCAGTCAGTCCTGCTATTTTAGCGTAACATCCCCCTTCAAAATTAAATACCGAATTTTCGCCCCAACCATGCTCATCATCCCCGATCAGTTGTCGGTCCTGATCGGCAGAGAGTGTAGTTTTTCCGGTGCCCGATAAACCGAAAAAGATGGCCGTATCGCCATCAACGCCTTTATTGGCGGCACAATGCATGGGCAGGATCTCCTGCTGAGGCAACAAAAAATTGAGCACAGTAAATACCGCTTTCTTGATCTCGCCTGTATAACCCGTCCCTCCTATTAAAATCACCTTGCGTGTAAAATTGATGATCGAAAAATTATGCTGACGGGTACCATCTACAGCAGGATTAGCCTTAAAATCCGGTGCCGATATAATAGTCCATTCCGGATCAATAACCCCATCAGGGCGCAGGAACAGGTTATAAGCAAACAGGTTCTGGCTGGCAGTTTCGGTAATCACACGTAAAGTGAGACGGCTGCTTTTGTTGGCACAGACCATGGCATCACGTATAAAAATAGACTTATCATAAAGGTAAGTCATTACCTTAGTGTACAGACTATCAAACACTTCCGCATCAACAGGGATATTAATATCACTCCACCAAACCGTATCTTTTGTCACACTATCCAGCACAATAAAGCGATCTTTGGGCGAGCGGCCGGTAAACTCGCCGGTGTCAATAGTTAATACATCATGATCTGTTAAATAGCCCTCCTTACGTTCCAGGGCGGCTTTTATCAAATCTTCCGGCGGTAATTGATAGTGGATTTCCTGAGCTTTATTTAACTCCGGAAACTCCGTTCGAAAGCTTGTAGTTTTATTAGTGATTTGTCCCATATCACATTAAATTTTGTTATTGGTTTGGAACAAAACTAAGACTACCAAAACGCATTTCAAAATATATAATCACTGATAATCAATCAGTTGTATTCAATACACTAAGCCAGTTCTATCTACTAATCAGGGTGTTATCATCAATTTCGGTAGTAAATTGTTTTTGAAATATTTATAGCTGTAATATTGACGGAAATAAGCCAAAAACGGCCATTTGAGGGCATTTTCATGTATTTATATACCTCCTATTACCTATTTATTCTTTAACTGGTACACTTATAAAACTATCATTATACCATTTAATACGCAGCGGAATTTTTCCGTCGCTTATATTTTCGGAGCTTACATCTTTACCCGTTCCATAATTAACCTGCGCGAATGAGTTTTTATTAATATCCAATATCACCAGCAGGCGGCTGCCTTTGCTCAGTTGACGGCTCACCATACGGCTACGGTGCAAGGGGATTGTTTCTATTTTACCTGGCTGCAGCAATTTCCTCACGCTCATATCATGCGCATAACTGGCGCGCCCCAAAAAGTACGATAGATCAAACAGATCACCATTGGGCATCGCTTCATACAAGGAAACGCCGATATCCATATCCTTTTTGTTGATCATGGCCTTTAAGCTACCAGCAAACATACCGTTTACCTCTACCGGTTTGTCAAAAGGACGGCTCATAAAAAATAAACCAGTGCTATGGTCGAGCTCTTTTTTAATGATGGGATAAGGATAGTAGTTGTTATTGTTGGAGGTTTGATGATCGGCCAGGTTCACTTCCTGGTTTAGTGCCGCCTGTGTACCGGGCTTTTTATCAGAGAGGAGATAATGATCACCTTCTTTTTTATCAGTAAGATATAAATTAAGCGTGGTATTGGCCATTTTAGAAATAGAGGCCACGTGCTCCCACTTGTTAGCGCCCATCACTTCAAAATTCACCCTATCCTGTAGTATAACCGGCTTTTTAGCACCCTTTAATATATAATCAAGCCATTGAAAGGTAATATCCCGGGTATTGATCAAGGCTACGGAATCAACGGCATAATCGCGCAATACAGGATATCCGCCCCGCTGGGCTCCAAAATGATCATAAGGACCGATGATGAGATAATGCTCGGCTTTGGGATTATATTTTAAGTGCTCCTGCAGATAATGCAAAGCCGATATCTGGCCATCATCATAATAACCGGTAACGGTAAGCACAGGGATATTGATATTGGCAAAGTCTTTTTGATAGGGCACCTGAGCCTGCCAGTATTTGTCGAAACCAGGATGTTTCAACGAGTGTTGCAACCAGGGATTGGGCGTTCCGTCAACGCTGTCGAGTTTGTTATAGGCTGCGCCACTGGTATACCACCTATCGTTTATTGATCGCCAGCGCCTCGGATTGTAGTACACCTCGTTATCCAGGTACTTATTATTGGTTACATACAGAAACCAGCCATAATTGGCATTAATAAACACGTTGTTTTCCATTGGCAAACCCAAACCTGGTATTGCCGCCACATAAGGCACAATGGTTTTGAGTGCCGGGTGATGGTATTTGGCCGCAGCCCATTGCGTAAAACCATTATAGCTGCCTCCATACATACCTATTTTACCATTACACCAGCTTTGTTTACTGATCCAGTCGATCACCTCATTAGCATCTTTGCCGTCATGCTCATAAGGCACAATCTGATCCGGACTTAAACCCTTGCCACGGGTATATGCAATCACACCGGTATAACCATGAACAGCAGGCTCAAGAATGCTCTTCCAGGCTGTACTATCGGCATAAATGGTGTACTGTAAAATTACCGGCTGGGGGGCAGTTACACCTCTAAGCCTTACAACGATGGCAGCTATAGAAGCTCCATCTTTTGTTTTGATCAAAACATTTTGGATGTTATATCGTCTATCGCGGTCTTGCCGGGCAATAGTTGCACTATCGATAGCATTAATTTTATGATAATCAACCTTTTGTGCCCTGCAATAGTTGGTTAAAAAAAGGCATAGCAATGCCATGCAGCGTATTCTGTTCATAATTTTAGTGTTTAAGCCTCACCTAAATCCTCTCCAAAGGAGAGGACTTGGATTAGCAGGATGATTCTTTTGTTATTAAGCTAATCAGATCTAACCCATGTCGTTTCCCTTCTCCTTTGGAGAAGGTGGCCAAAGGCCGGATGAGGCTTATATGCGCCCCATGCTTTTTAGCTTTACGGATTGCCGGTCTGATGCTTCCAGCTCCTCGCCTGTTTGCATACTGATTTGCAGACGGCCATTAAGGCTAATGTTAATTTTTTTAATAAACTGCAGATTGATGATCTGTGAACGATTGATCCTGAAAAAAATATCCGGATCCAGTTTCTCTTCTAACTGGTTGAGGGAGCTTTTCAGGAATACATTTTTTTCTTCAAAATATAGCCGGGCGTAATTATCCATCGATTCGATCAAGTGTACCTTGCTCCATTTAATGAAATGATATTGCTGTCTGTCTTTTATAAATATTTGTGGATCGTTGGTTTGCTGTGCCTGCTTTTGCCTTACCTTTTCCATAGCCTGGGCAAAACGTTCTTCGCGGATGGGCTTGGTGAGGTAATCCATCGCGTTCACTTCAAAAGCCTTTACCGCGTACTCATCAAAAGCTGTGGTGAATATCACTTCGGGCACTTCGGTCAATGATTCCAGCAGATCAAACCCCGAGCGTTCGGGCATTTGCACATCCAGAAAAAGTAAATCGGGATGTTTTTCTGCTATTTGTATAGCCGCATCATCGGCGTTTCCAGCTTCTCCGATGACCTCCATATCGAGATAAGGTATCAGCAGGCGTTTCACCTCCTGCCGGGCCATACGTTCATCATCAATTATCAATATACGCAGCTTTTTCATAGGTTGGGGATCATTATAGTAGCTAAAACTACACCTGGCATACGCCCGGTAATGATAAAGGTCGCCTTACCTTTATACTGTAACCCCAGTCGCTCCTGCAAATTTTTAAGCCCCACGCCACTTGCAGATTCGTCAATATCCAAATGCCCTGGATTTTGAACGCTGATACAAATATGTTCCGGAAATTTTTCGACCTGGATGCTGACAAGTCCGCCATCTTTTTGCTTCGAGATGCCATGTTTAATGGCATTTTCGACCAAGGTTTGCACGCTCAGTCTTAGTATCGATATTTTTAAAAGTTCATCATCAACCTTAATGGTAAATTGCAATCGCTCCTCAAAGCGCAGTTTTTCCAGTTCGAGGTAATCTTTTACCAGTTCAATTTCATTGTTTACGAATGTCAACATCATATCACCACTATACAAACTGGTACGCAGGATATCTGACAGCAGATCGATACCCCTGCGTGCCGACTCGGGATTTTCGATCACCAGTGCTTTTATGTTATTGAGCGAATTGAACAGAAAATGCGGATTAAGCTGGGCCGACAGGTTATTCAGCTGCGCCTCACGGGTAATGATGGCCAAGCGGGCGTTTTCTTTAGTGATACGGATCTCCCGCTGCTCATATTGATATAAATGATAAGCCAGCAACCAGATGGACATGAGCCGAACTCCTGCTACAAAAATCGGCTGCCTGTTCACCTGAACGAATTCCGCGAATGGTTGCTGAAAACCAGGTATAAACCAACATTTTAAAAAATATATCTTGACTATGGTAACCAAGGTAAAGACTAAACCCAATACAATAACCGAGGTTATAATCCGTGGAAGCAATTGTTTAAGTCCCAGCAATTGCCATTGGTGGCGCAGCGCAAAATTGCGGTATAAATGGGTGATGAGGATATAAAAGCCCACATCGGTTATAAACAGCAGCAGGCCCAGTAATGGATCAAAGCGTTCACTGGTGATGCCTGTGTACCCCCAATACAACGCAGCTACCGACCAGCCGATGAGCTGACATTTCCAGTAAAGGGTGAGAGATAGCTTCTTTTTCACTTTGGTTTTTATTTATTATCCAAAGCAACAAAATCTATCCGCAACAAAAAAATAAAGTACAGGAACGGGGCATTTTGGGGATAAACGGGTTATAAATCATTCAAGGCAAACAATATATCTGACATGGCTTATTCATCTTCCATATTTATACTATTTAATATCAATTATTACAAATACCATTAATTAATTTGATTTATAATGAATTAACTGCGACGATAATGTATTTTTCTTGATACAAATCGCTATATTAAACCCAAATCTTATTAACTATGAAAATTCTGTACATTAAAACTTCGTTATTATTAGTGTTTTTGGCCAGCGCTAATATATTATTCGGCCAGGGAATAAAAGGTAAAATAACTGATGCCGCAAACGGCTTGGCCATGCCTGGCGTAAGCATTTCGGTTGTGGGCACTTCGCAGGGAGCATCCTCAAACGAAAAAGGCGAATACACGCTCAAGCTATCGCAGAGCAGTTATCAGCTTAAAGTTTCCTTCATCGGGTACGAGAGCCAAACCAGCAATGTAACCATCAGTAGCGGAACCCAAACACTTGATTTTAGCCTCAAACCTTTGAGCAACGCGCTTAATGAAGTGGCAGTGGTTGGTTCGCGCTCCACCAAGCCACGCACCAATATCGAATCGCCTGTACCTGTGGATGTGATCTCGGCTAAAGAGATGCGCAGTTTTCCGCAAACGGATATTACACAGGTATTAAATTATATAGCTCCCTCCTTCAGCTCAAACCGGCAAACTGTGGCCGATGGTACCGACCACATCGATCCGGCATCGTTAAGAGGTCTTGGGCCCGACCAGGTATTGGTACTGGTGAATGGCAAACGGCGCCATACCACAGCTTTGGTGAACATCAACGGTACATTTGGTCGTGGTACAGTTGGTACTGATATGAACTCCATCCCTCTCGCCGCTATTGATCATATTGAAGTTTTGCGCGATGGTGCAGCAGCTCAGTACGGATCAGACGCTATTGCCGGGGTGATCAATATTGTATTGAAGAAAGTTACCCCACTGGTAATATCTACCAGTTACGGACAATCGGCATCATCAACCAATGGGAATACTTATACCGATGGTAAAACTTACCAGATAGACGGCAGCAAGGGTTGGGATCTGAACGGAAAAGGGTTTGTGAACATAGCAGCCCAGTATTTGGATCGCGGAGCAACCAACCGGGGTGGTTTGGATACCCACCCTTTAATCTACTCGGCATTGCCTACCAAAGGTACCAATGAATCAGAAGCTGATTTTGAAACACGTTTTGCAGGCATCAAAGCCGCCGATGATGCCAAAGCCAAGGCTGATGGTTTTAGTCGCGATAATATGATCGTGGGTAATTCCCACTCTAAAAATTTTGGAAGTTTTGGTAATGCGCAGTACAGCGTGGCTGATTGGGCTACCGTTTACCTGGCAACGGGTTACACACATAAAACCGGCTCGGCGGCAGGATTTATTCGCCTGCCCAACCAGTTTACCCAAATCGACGCTACTATTTATCCCGATGGCTTTTTACCATTTATCAATACTTCTATCAATGATATATCGGCAAGCGGTGGGGTTAAAGGAAAACTCAGCGACTGGACCTACGACCTGAGTAATACCTTTGGCGAAAACAACCTGAGCTATACTATTGACCATACCCTGAATGCTTCGTTGCCGATTGGTACAAGTCCGACATCATTCAAGGCCGGCGAACTGATCTTTAAGCAAAACACAGTGAATCTTGATGTTTCCCGCAAGTATGATTTTACAGGTTTCCTGACTTCGTTGAACATGGCATACGGCGCTGAATACCGTATTGATAATTACGAAATAAAACCCGGCGAGGAGTTGTCTTACTCTTATGGACAGCCATCAAAAAATATTCCCGGCAGATTGGTTGGTACCACACCGGCCGCGGCGGGTTCACAGGTATTTCCTGGTTTTAAACCAAGCAATGCTATTGACAAATCAAGAAACAACCAGAGTTTATACGCCGATTACGAAGCCGAATTTGGCCCTCGCGTATTGTTAGAAGCCGCCGGCCGTTATGAGCATTTCAGCGATTTTGGCTCCAACTTCTCTTATAAATTTACCGGCAAAGTAAAGGTGATCGATCAGTTGGCCATCCGTGGTGCTATCGCGACTGGCTTTAGGGCGCCTTCATTGGCTCAACGGTATTTTAATAATGAGAGCACGCAGTTTGTGAGTGGTAACCCTACGCAGGTATTAACCGTTAATAACGACAATCCCATTGTGAGGAAGTTTGGTGTAGGATCGTTGAAGCCCGAGAAATCAAAATCTTATAGCTTAGGCCTGGCCGGTAAAATAACCTCAGCATTAACATTCACAATAGATGCTTACCAGATAGATATCAAAGACCGTATCGTGTTTTCGAGCCAGTTTACCCGGGCTATTCCCGCAGTGGCCGACATATTAAATACGGTTGACCCCAACGGCCAGATCAACAGTGTACAGTTTTTCACCAATGCCATCTCCACCCGTACCAAAGGCTTGGACATTGTATTGGCGGATAGGATCAGTATCAACTCTGCAAGCAGTTTAACGCTTTCTGCAGCGGCTAATTTTAACCAGACCAAAGTACGCTCGATACAAGGATCCGACATTATAGAAGGTAGTGCTGCATTAAAAGCCAAACTGTTCGACCGTACAGAACGTTCCCGTTTTGAATCATCAGTACCAGCCAGCAAGATCAATCTGAGCGCCTTGTACAACATCAAGAAACTCGACTTTTCACTAAGATCAGTTTATTTTGGCAAGGTAACTTACCTCAATTCGGTTGATCCTACCATTCCCGCCAACAATCTGCCCCTGGAGCTTGACCAAACTTACTCAGGCAAATGGGTAACCGATTTGGCGATAAGCTATAAGGTGATCAAACAATTGGGCGTTACCATCAGCGCCAGCAACCTGTTTGATGTTTACCCGGATAAAAACTACATGGACCCGCGCAATAATGTGAATAACTTAAGCGGTAACCCGGCCAATAATTACACCACCAACCGCGATAATACCTCCAACGGTCACTTTGTATACAGCCGTGCGGTATCGCAATTTGGATTTAACGGCAGGTTTTTGTCCGGAAAAGTTGTTTATACTTTTTAATTTATAAAAACGCGTCATTGCGAGGTACGAAGCAATCCCTAACTGTACAGAGTCGATCTGCAAATCGGGGATTGCTTCGTACCTCGCAATGACGTGTTTTTTATTTTCCTCTGCCGGTCAAGTTTTTGATCAGTTCGGTCTCTTCTGTTTTGTAAGGCGTGCCATCCTTGCGGAAAATATCATGGAACCACAGTTTTGGTTCGCTGCCATCAGGTATTGGGGTATCCCAGGCGTAAATGGTATTAGTTTTGCCCGATACAAAACCCCAGTTAATAGCGCCTACATTTTCTTTCTTCAGCATAGGTAACACTGTGCTGAAGAAACTATTGCGCGGGCGGGCCATGTACTCGGTACAGATCAAAGGGCGACCAATCATTTTCAGGAACTGAACCGTTTTTAAATGATCTGCCTCGGGCGAATAATCATGATATGTGATCACATCGGAATTGGCTATCTGATATTGGTTCAGAGTTTCTAAATTCCAGCTCCATACCCCGGCACTTACCGGCTGGCTTGGGTTTACCGCCCTGGCCCATTTAAATACAGATTTTAATAAGGGCAGCGATTTATCGCCTTTGCCGGAGTTACCAGGTTCGTTATACAGATCCCACAGTAATATACGTTTATCGGCAGCGAAGCGTTTTAATACATCTTTTACATATTTTTCAAGCGCCGGAAAATTGGCAGGGTCTTCAGAAGCCGGCTGACCAGGGTCCTGCATCCAGCCGGAGTTATGGATACCAGGTTTGGGTTCGGGCTGCTTCCCTGTTTTAGGTTCTTTGTTCCAGCAATCATCAAAAAACACAAACATGGTTTGGATGCCGTGCTTACTGGAAATAGCCAGGTACTGATCAACCCGTTTTTTAAAACCTTCCGGATCCTGCTGCCAGGCCAGGTGATGCAAAAACACGCGCATCACATTCATGCCTATACCTTGCGCGTAGCCCAGCTCTTTATCAATGGTATTGGGATCAAAGGTATCGGCCTGCCACATTTCCAGTTGGTTAATGGCCGTACTGGGTATAAAGTCGCTGCCCACCAGCCATTGATGCTGCGCATACCATGTTTTTGCTTTTTGCGCCGACCATACCTGTGCAGGTGCTTTTTGTTGTGCTGATGCTGTCACATGGAGCAAGACGATCGATGCGATGGCAAATAATTTCAGTTTATTTTGCATGTGTTATTATTTAGTAAGTGCTTTTTTTATTGATTAAATGTCCTTTAATCATCCAAATGGCTGTATAACTGTTATAAGCATCGGTTGAGGTAAGGGCGATGATGGTGCCGTCATTAAGTACACATAACGAGTTCCATAATCCATGTTTATTTAGGGGGATGTTAAATGGCGTAGCAGTATTTACAAAATCCTCGCCTTTGTTATTGCCTACCGCTATCTGCATACAAGCCAATTCCCAATTACCGTTCCTGCCAAAGGTACTTTGGTATGATAATATGGTTTGTCCGCCTGGTAATTGACGTAAGTATGGCGCGCCGGCATAAACGGTATCCGGGAGTTTAGGTGTTATGGCATAAGTACGTTCCGGGTCCTTAGAGCCTACCGTTTTTTGCCAGTTTTGATTAAAACTATTACGGATGATGGATGGCTTAAACTGTCCGCCGGCATTGTCTTCGATAGAAAACAAGATCTCTTTCGTCCCTTTCAGTATAATAGGCACAGGCATACCATCGCGATGAGCAGGTGTAAAAGAAACTATCTCGGGTTGTTTAGTCCATGTTATGCCATTATCATGCGACCTAAAAATGGAGATATTTTGCTCGTTAGAGTGTATGTAAACCCCTTCGTTGGAAAAGTATAACTGTATTTCGTCATTGGGAAGCTGTATTTGCGATGGTTCCCAGCAGCCATCTTCAAACTGATAACTGGCCTCGTATATCAACCGCTCATCGCGCCAGGTTTTACCCTCGTCGTAGCTTTTTTTGGTACGGATGGCAAAATGCTTGGTGGTATCCCAGCTGCCATTTATTTTATGCGGCCGCGGATTATAAGATATCAGCAGGGAATGATCTTTGAGTTCCAGAATCTCAGGCACACTCATATTTACACCGGAAACAGCAGAAGCTATTATAACCGGTTTAAGCCAGGTTTTACCCAGATCATGACTTTGCGTACACTCAACACTTCCATTGCTTTCATATATGCATAACAGGCTGCCATTATGCAGCTGTATCATACGGGCATAATTGGCGCTTTTACTTCCCGATAGTGGCGCCACCTGTTTTAGCGTTGATTGATCCCACGCAATGGCATGCGAATTTTGAGCCTTAAGCTGTGCGCCCGATAGTAAAACAAAGGTCAATATGGTTATAAAAGCTTTCAAAATCTACTTTAATAACTATTCCACAACCGGGAATGATGATATCCTTAACCTGGCCCCGCCCATAGGTACCAGCGTTAATTCTGATAAAGGTTTATCTGTTTTTACCGGGCTTTGAGGTAGTACACCACATAAGCCGTATTGATCTATCGTCCAGCCTGGGATTTGTTTGCCTTTTGCTTTGAGTTCAATTGGCGCGCTAGCGTTGGTAAAAGGGTTATCATCCTTTGGCCAGCTGCGGCGGATGATCTCGATTGATCTCTCCGGATGTTGTTCATCAATCACCAAACCATAGTTCCAGGCAGATGCCGGATGGATCTCATACGAGGGCCATTTCAGTGGATCGGCACTGGCTTGCCAATGCGAATCGCCCTGGGTTGATTTCCGGCTATCCTGCTTAGTATATTGTTCATCAATTTTGAGCGAATAGGTAAGCGGACCGTAGTTTACGCTCACACTATTTTTGTTGGTAACCCATTGGCGAACTTTAAGTTGCATAGGTAAATGCAGGGTTATTTTATCGCCGTTTTTCCAGGTTTTGGCCAACCTGATATAGTTACCAGCGGCGGTGTTTACCTGTATAGCAGCGCCGTTTACTTTTACGGTGGCTCCTTTACACCACTCGGGGATGCGTAGATAAAGCGGGAAGCTCACCGGTTTGGGTGCATTAATTGTAAAATCCACTTGATCTTCAAATGGATATTTAGTGGTTTCTGTGAGATTGACCTTTGTACCGTTACCTACTTTGGCATTTACTTGTCCCTGCGTATACAACTGCACAGCGAGGCCATTATCTGGCGTTGCCATCCAGCTATTTTCGGCGTAATAAACCCAGCCCGCAGCATGGTTATGCTGGCAGCAGCGGCTGCTGAAGGGGTTCATCATCAAAAACGGTCCTTCGTTGGAGATACCGGGGTGATGGTCTTTACTATCGCTTACCACCATGTTTGGCGCTGTTAGGTAACGCAGTGACCGGTAATCGGGCATAAAGGCGGCTGAGAAAGTATTGAAAGCCACATCCTCGGAATTCTCGGCCCAAAAGGTATCACCTGTTGAACCCAGCAGCATTTGGTCTGATGTCATCTGCTCTACCATACCGCAGGTTTCAACAGCCTGGCGTGGATCATCGTAACCTTTTCGGGCATTTTCATCGGCACCGAACATGCCGCCGGGCACCTGCCCATAGATGGTGCGTATGAGTTTAAAGTCGTTATATGTGGCATTCAGATCTTTCGGATCATGGCTTTGCAGGTAATAGGTTGCCGGCTCGCGGAAACACTGGGCCACATTTACGTTATGCCAGTTGGGCAGGGTGTTTGTCTGGCGCCAGTTGGCCGTATTCCTGTCGAGCTTGGCTGCCAGGTCAAGCAGGAATTTATCGCCGGTACGGTTATACAACCAGTATACGCTGAGCATATTATCACCTCCCCGACTGTTTTCCCAGTAATCCTCTAAAAAATGGTCATCAGGTATAGATAACTCGTACTTAAAATATTTGGTCATGAAGGGGATAACCCGCGGATCTTTACTGTATTCGTAGTACGATTGCAGGCACCAGAGCATCGGCATATTCGTCCACAGGTCACGGTTACCCTTGTTCATCCGGGCCGGACCAAAATCACCATTATCCCGTTGATTGCTCAGCACTGCATCTATCCAGAATTTAGCTTCAGCTATCATTTTCTGATCCTTCAGCATATAACCGATATCGGCATAACCTTTTAACCAGTAGGGTAGCTCTTCCCATCCGTATTCACCCTTACCCTCTTTATTGAGCCAGGCATTATTGGTTTTAGATAGCCAGATACTGATCTCGCCCAGGTTTCCGGTCAGGCCGTCACGCTGCAGTTCCAGCGCTTTCTTGAGCCATCCACCCGCTTTGATGCTGCCAACAGGCAATTTGGTAAAATATTGCCTTTGCAGGGGCGCACGGTTATTTACATAAAATGCATTGGCCTGTCCATTATCAATCTTGGTTATGAAGGTAGCTTTTACACCCGTTTGAGCGCTTACTTCCATACCCGAGCATACCAGGGCTGTGGTAAAGCAAAGACTCGTTTTAATAATGTTGATCTTGTTTTTAAAGTTCATATTCAACACTTATTTTACTAAAGATGGATCGTACAGTTTAACATTTACTTTTTGCAGCGATTCAACCGGCATTTTGATCACCTTACGATCATAGGTCATAAAGCCGTTCACCTCGCCTTCCACATCGGTGGTTTGGGTATATACTGCTGCCGAAAGACCTAATCTGATCAGTTCCTGCAACCTGTCGGTAAACGAAGCGTATTTTTTAAACAGGTCGTCACCATTTTTAAAGTTCTGGTAGCCCCAGTTTTTATTAGCCTGCCAGGTATGGCCTTCTACCGGCCAGCCTAAGCCCCCAAATTCGCCCAATACTACGGCCTGCGTTTTGCCGAAGATCTCGGCGCGTGGCATAGCCGGATGCGGGTAATTATGTAAGTCGACGATATTGCCGGTTGCATAAAAATTACCTCCACTGGCGCTGTTCACCAGGCGTGACGGGTCTTTTTTCATCGTCCACTCGGTTATCTCTACTGTTTTAAATTGTCCCCAGGCTTCATTAAATGGCGTCCAAACTACAATGCATGGATAGTTATATAGGGCATTGATGATGGCGTTCCATTCCTTACGGTAATACCCTTCAGACTCCGGCGTACGTTGCTGATCTGTTGCCCGGTCATACACACCCGGGCGGTTTTCCCAATGGTTACCTAAATCGCCGCTGGGCATATCCTGCCAAAGCAGCATTCCGGTTTTATCGCAATAAGCATAATAGCGGGCAGATTCTACCTTGATGTGCTTGCGGATCATGTTAAAGCCCATGGCTTTCAGCTTATCGATATCAAAGCTCATGGCTTCATATGTCGGCGGGGTGTATAAACCGTCGGGCCACCAGCCCTGGTCAAGCGGACCATATTCAAATACAAATTTGTTGTTCAGCAACATGCGCTGCACACCATTGGCATCAGCGCCTAATGATATTTTACGCATAGCGAAATAACTTTTCACTTCGTCAACCGGTTTATTGTTCCGAATAAGAGCTACCCGCAGATCATACAGGAAAGGATCTGTTGTTGACCATAATTTTTCATTCTTAATATCCAGCAGGGCGGTTGCACCGGCATCTACTATCTTTTCATCCACCTGCGTTTGCCCGTCCCAGGCGGTGATCTTCAATTTATCGCCAGGCTGACTATTGGTAACTTCCGCCGAAACCGAAAGGGTGTGATCATCAATATTGGGTATTTGCTTGGTAGCGTCGATATGCGTTTTTGCAACACCTTCTAACCAAACGGTTTGCCAGATCCCGGTAACAGGGGTATACCAGATACCTTCCGGCTTTTTAACCTGCTTGCCACGCGGCTGTGGACCATCATCCGTTGGATCCCAAACGCTTACTTTAATCTCCTGCTTTGAACCGCCTTTTAAATAAGGAGTTATATTGAAAGTAAAGGGATCAAAACCGCCTTCGTGAATACCGGCGCTTTTACCGTTCACAAATACTTCTGTACGCCAGTCAACAGCGCCAAAGTGCAATAAAATATCTTTTCCTTTTATGGTTTTATTAAGGGTGATACTTGTTTTATACCATAACATGCTATCCTTACCCACTGTTTTGCTTACGCCCGATAATGCTGATTCAACAGCAAAAGGCACCAATATTTTTCCTTCATATCTTGCGGGACCAGTTGTTGCTTTAGGTATTATTGCATAATCCCACAAACCATTCAGGTTTTGCCAGTTAGGGCGTACCAACTGCGGTCGTGGGTATTCCGGCAAGGGTGCTTTGGGATCAACCTTTTCGGCCCAGGGCGTGGTAATATGGTCTTTGATCAAATGCCAGTCGCTTTGCTGTGCGCTGACCGACAAGGAAGCAGAAATTAAGAGGGATAAGCAAAAATTCAGTTTTTTCATCAGGGATGATGTGTAATGGTATATGGAATTAAGATTTATTTTATAAATATAAGGGACCATCCCATTGTATGGCCCCTTTAAATTGTAATTAATATGATACTTTAACTACCGGCGAAAATATCATATCCTCCACTCCGGCTATCCTGATACCAACACGTGCATAAACATAGTTTTGCGTTACCGGAAACGAAGGTATAGCCACGTTCAACGATACGTTTGCCGGATCGGTAATAGCCGCACCATCCAGATCGGCTTCCGCAGCGTGGTCACCCGGCGATACAAACTGGGTTTTGTTTACAAATAAACTTACAGTTTGTATGTTTTTAGCCGTAGCATCTGTGATCACCTTTTCAATGCTGAAGTTGGCCGTGATTTTCCCGCTGGCAGCCGCTATCTGCGCGTTCCTGATCATATAATAAGGTGTTACTTCTATGTTTACGGTTTGATCGCCATTAAGGGCGATGTTTATGGTATCCCTTCCTCCTGAAGGGAGCTCTTTCCACTGAAAAGGGCCTTGTCCGCCCTGGATAGTAAATTTATAATTACCGTTGAAGGTTAATACAGAGTAAGTACCGTCCTGATCGAAGGTGCCGGTAATAGGCGTATTGCCTTTATAACCTGACTGATAAAGCTGAAAAGGAACCTGGTTGTACTCCACTCCAATTGGTGAACCCTTGTACATCAACTGCCCGGTAAGTTTTACTGAAGGCGGTTTAACATTATCCAGCTTACTACAACCGGCGGCCGAAAGCATGAGGATAAATAGGACTATGTAATGAAATTTAATTTTCATGATCTTCAATTTATAATAATATTGCTTATTGGTTTGGTTGTCTCTTAATTTTTGGATTGGCGGATATGATACCATCGTTAATTTGGGAATAGTAATTACCCAGCCTGAAAGTAAGCACACCTGTTACCGGTGATGGCAACACCTCCCTGAATACCCATTTACCATTATTCGGATTGCCCGGATTGTAATATTTGTACGGATACAGACCCCACGGCTGTGTATTTCTTTTGGTTGCAGAGCCGATATTGCTGGTTAAGTCATTTAAGCTTTCCGGATTGCCATCCCAAACTTTGGTGGCTATTCTCCAGCGTTTCATATCAAACAAAACGTGCCCTTCAAATGAAAGCTCTGCACGGCGTTCATGTACTATACGATCAAAAGTGATATCACCTGCTGTAAGAGGGATGGTTAAACCAGCGCGTGCCCTAACCTGGTTCATATAAAGCGCGGCATCACTGGTTTGCCCCAATTCGAAGGCAGCTTCCGCGGCATTTAATAAAACTTCGGCGTAGCGGTAACGGATAAAGTTAACATCGCTCTGGCGCCCTCTGCGCCCTGAGCCTGTTGCAGGGTCAAGATATTTACGAACATAAAAACCAGTTTGAGTACGGAGCGGTTCTCCGGTTGGTGTTGGACCATCTTTACCCACCACCTGTACCTGTGTTGTACTACCAGGCAGCGCTGCATAGTGTGTCGCATCATCGCTGCTGATGATATTGCCATTAGCCAGCAGATAACCTCCCCAGATATCAATGTATGCTGTTTTCCAGAAAAAGTTCGGCAACATTACTGTACCAGCCAGTCTGGCATCTCTGCCCGCAAATGGATCCTGCTGATCTGCATAGTAGATTGGGTTACCTGAGCCATCTTTGGTAGCTATTGGTGCAAAAGTGTTATCCAGTTTTTCAAAGGATTGTACCAGGTTTAAGGATGGATCTAAACGACCGGCATCAGAAGCTTCATCCGAAACAGAATAAGGCTGATCGTTGGTGGTAAACGAGTGTACCTTACCGGCAAGAGCCTTGAAATCTTCTACCCAAATTGATTCCTGGTTTACGCTGCTTTTATCTAAAAATATAGCTGCAAAATTGTCGGAAAGGTTGGGCAGCACCTGGTATAATTTATATGATCCGGCAGAGCCGTTGATAATTTCCTTTGCTGCAGCCAAAGCTTTAGTGTAGTATCCTGAGGCCATATTTGATGGAATGCCAACCTCGCCCCCTGGTAATGAAACCTGTGGTGTTGCAGCCCCATATTTTGCTATAGAGCCGGCATATAATGCCGCTCTGGCTTCCATTGCAAGCGCGGCAGCTTTGGTTGCTCTTGATTTTTCTGTTGGGTCGGCAGGTAATAAGCCTTTGATGGCTTCGGCTTCGCTGATCACAAAATCATAAATATCTGATTCCTTTGCCCGCGGGAATTGCAAGCCCACTACATTACCGCTGTTATCATAAGTAAGTGTTTGCGTGATCAAAGGCACACCGCCCATTCTTTTAACCATTTCAAAATAATAGCTGGCACGTAAAAAACGCCCCTCGGCCAGAAAACGGCTTTTATCGGCAGCCAACAACTTGGTTGATGCAGTAACATTGTCAATAAACAGGTTAAGATCACGCACATACCCATAATCCCAGGTATTCCAGGTATTATAGTCCCATGACCTGTTTTGAACAAAGCCGTATTGTCCATTATCTGAAGGGAACGACTCTCCAAAATCGGCAAAGGTTGTCCAGCCGGCATCCAGGCTCGAAAAATCGAGCACACGATTATACAGGTCGCCTAATACAGATAATACCAGTGCAGGATCTGAAAAAACCACATCGGTGGTGACCACCGATTTTGGTGGCACATTTAAAAAATCGCTATCTTTTTTGCATGATTCCGCGCTTATCAACACCGAGATCATTGCTATCGTAAATATCTTTTTCATTGAATATTTTCTTTATGTTTTAATTAAAAAGTTAGGTTAACACCAAAGTTGTAAACCCTGCTTTGCGGCGTTTGTAAACCGTTATCATCATTAACTTCCGGGTCAACTCCATACTGACGCAGATTGTCTATCGAAAACAGGTTATATACGTTGGCATAAAACCTCGCCCTTTTAATTTTCACTTTCGCTAATAGGTCTTTGGGTAAAGAGTAACCTATTTCAATTGTCCGTGCCCTTAAATATTTCACGTTATGTAACCAGAAAGTAGAATTTGAAGAGTAGTCGTAATGATTAGTACCTACGTTATTCCGGTTCACAGGGTATTTGCCAGATACCCAGGTACTATTCAAATCATTAGGATTACTTAGGTGCCAGCTATCCAGGAAAATGGTATTTAAGTTGCCATTATTCTGGAAGGCCCATCTCGATTCCCAGTTCTGGTTCCATGAATAGCCTGAACCACCTGAAAAGTCGGCATGAAAGTCAAAGCCCTTATAACCCAGTCCCAATGAAAAACCAAAGTTCGTATTAGGCTGCGATCCCAGGCCGTAACCTATAGGGCGGGAATCATTACCATCAATTTTACCGTCGCCATTTTGATCTTTATAGATCAGATCGCCGGGTAATACAGTGCTGTTACCTTTGCCATCTTCATTTACTTTATAGGCATTGATCTGATCGGCCGAGGTAAATTGTCCGATAACCTGGTATCCCCAGAAAATATTGGCAGTACGGTTATTTTGCGAGCGGAAGTACTCATCCAAGGAGTTCCCAAAAGGGCTATCGGCAAAAATCCCTGTTTTTTTACGACTGTAAGAGAAGTTTCCACTGATGTTATAGCTTACTGCCCCAATTTTGTTGTTGTAAGCCAGCGATATTTCCGCACCACTCTGTGAATCACTGTTTTCGTTAATCCCTGGCAAGCCAAAGCCTACTTCTACCGGCAATACTACACTATAATCGGTTCCAACAATACCGGTACGTGATCTTTTAAAATATTCCACAGAACCGGTTAACCTATTGTTCAACAGGCTAAAATCGGCGCCTATGTTAAATATTTTACTTTTCATCCAGGATACGTTAGTAACCGGAACACCTTTATTGAGCGATGTTGAAACCGGGTTACCATCCAATATGGCTACATTGCCGGATGCCCCGTTTGCGTAATTATAACCAGGCAGATATGCATACGGTGTTACAATTGGTGTATTTCCGCTCGCATCATAAGGGCTCCTATCGTCACCCAGTACACCATATGAAGCCCTAAATTTCAAATCATTCAATAAACTATTATCACCCAACAGCTTTTTCATAAAACTCTCATTGGTGATACGCCATCCTACCGATACACCCGGAAAATAACCAACGCGGTGAGCTGGGTCAAATAAGTAGGATGCATCTCTTCTACCGAGTGCTTCTAAATAATACCGGTTATCATAATTGTAATTGAAACGCGCTACATAACCTATGCGGGCCTCAGAATCATCACTATCCTGATACTGATCCATAGTTGGGAAATAGATCAAAGGCAGATTGTTGGATATAGGATTAGCATGCAGCCAGTTCCTCAGGTGCTCTTTATGGATACGTTCGTTAACCAACGTAGCGCCAATGGTGCTTTTACCAAAAGTATTATTATAACTTAACTGCAACTGGGTTGTAGTGCTAAGCTCTTTTCGTTGCTCACGCTCACGCCACGGGTTGGTAACGGCATGGGTTATATCATAATTACCAGTTTGTTGGTTATAGGTATAGGCATTGTAAGTATACTCATGGTTGTTTAATAACTCGTCGGCATAGTAATAAGAATAGTCATACTTTGCTGTAAGTCCCTTTATACCAGGGATAATATACTCAGCTTCGAAATTGGTTTGCAATACCCGCCAGTCCTGGTGCCAGATACCCGAAAGCTTGTCATTTAGAAACGCGTAGTTGGCTTCGGTGTGTGGACCGTTATCGCGCAAATAGGCCGGGTTGTCATTGGCATAAGGCCTATCTAAAGGAGTATTTTCCAATATCCCCAGTTTTGCTAAAAAATAATCGTCACCACCGGGAACACCAGGATTTTCGCGTGTTTCTATCCGGCCGTTAATATTCATGCTCACTGAAAGACCGGCAGCTACCCTTGCCTTTACATTTGATTGGATATTGGTACGTCTGAAAAGGTATTCAGCTCCGGCTGGTGAGTTTTGGGTCAAATGAGTTCCAGCTACGTAATAGGTAACCTTCTCATTGCCCCCGGTAAAATCGGCATGGAACGAATTTAGTGGAGCACCTGAGTTTGCCAATACAAATGGTTTCCAGTTAAAACTCTGGTATCCTGGTTCTGTACCGGCCTTATACTTTGCCAGTTCGGCATCGGTAATAGAGGTGCTGCCGTTGGTAATTACCTGTGCCGCGGCCAACGCTTTCATATAATCATAGGAATTGGTCAATACGTTGGGGAATCTGTCCCACGATTGGAAACCCAGATAAGAGTCGATATTGATGCGCCCCTCGCCTGATCCTCTTTTAGTGGTTACCACCACCACACCGTTTCCGGCACGTACACCATAAATAGCCGCTGATGCATCTTTTAGTACCGAGATACTTTCCACATCATTTGGTGCCAGATTATTAAACTGTCCTTCATCCTGCTGAATCCCATCAATTACATATAATGGGGCGCCCAAATTACGGATCTGCACGCTGGCGCTGGCTCCTGGTCGTCCTTCTGCCTGTCTGAAAGTTACGCCGGGTATTTTACCTGCCAACCCTGTGCTAACGGTAGAACCGCCATGCACCCTTTCGATATCCTTACTGGTAACGCTGGCAATTGAGCCTGTTATCGATGCCCTTTTTTGTGTACCATAACCTGTTACCACTACTTCCTGAAGCGCTGAATTATTTGATTTTAAACGGACAGCAATAACTGATCTGCCATTGATTGGGATCTCGGCTGTAACAAAGCCAATGTAACTCAAAACAAGGGTGCCATTAGCGTCGGGAACACTGAGGGTAAACTTTCCTTTGATGTCTGTTGCTGTGCCCACCTGCGTTCCTTGCACCCGGATGGCTACCCCGGTAAGCACCTCGCCCGTGGTATCAGTCACTGTACCGCTTACCTTAAACTTATTTTGAGCTGATGCAGAAAATGAGGTAAGCAGGCATAGCATAAAAGCAATCAATGCTAATTTTGGGCTCCATTTACTGGGCGGCCATTGCAAGCGGAAATAATCTACTTGTTTGAGTAGTAAAATTTTTCTCATAAATGATTTATTTAATTGGTTAAGTATTTTGATTTAAAATGTAGGTTTGACAGATTTAAATCATACTGTAAAGAAAAAGCATTTTAGCCCCCGCCTATTAACCAAATCATATCAATTATTAGTCAAAACGTATCATTTTTTACCGTAACGAAAACGCTTGCCCAGAATGGTTATATTTGCTTATTGAACGATTTTGAAACCTGTATTTTTAACTTCTTTATTATTACTCCTGTCATTTAATATCTGCTGTGCGCAATCGTACTATTTCAGGCATTACCAGGTAGAACAGGGGTTGTCAAACAACACCGTTTACTGCATTGTGCAGGACAAGCGCGGCTTTCTGTGGCTTGGAACCAAGGATGGGCTCAATCGTTTTGACGGTTATTCCTTTAAAACTTTCAGGCATGATGCAAAGGATAAAAAAAGCATTTCGGGTAATATGGTTCATACCCTTTGCCTGGATAAGGATGGCAGCTTCTGGATAGGTACTGATCACGGGATCGACAAATATAACCCTCAAACAGAAAGCTTTATACATCTTACATCAAACAACAACGCCATCAGGTTCATGGTGACAGATCAATTTTATAACTGCTGGTTTGTTTCCCGGTCGGCGTTAATGAAGTATGATAAAAAGACTGGAAAATTAATTGATTACAGGCCTTTTCAACATTTTGACGCTACTTCGGTAACCGTCAATGGTTCTGGCGACGTTTGGGTATCGTCAACCTCTGGTAGTTTAGAAAAACTGGATACTGTAACACGCTCTTTCAGCAGTTATAGCGTATTTAAAAACTCGCCACCAGTTGCTTCAAAATTTATCGAAAAAATATACAGTTCAGGTAACCAAATACTCATTGGCACCACCAATCAAGGTATTAAAGAGTTTGACTCTTCAAACGGCACTTATCGCGACCTGCTAACCTATAATTCCAATAATACCGAGATATATGTGCGTGATTTTGTAAAATATAACGACCATGAATTCTGGATAGCCACCGAATCGGGCATATTCATTTATGACGTGCAAAAGGGAACATTCACCAATCTGAAGAAACAATTTAATGATCCCTACTCCATATCAGACAATGCTGTGTATGCGGTTTACAAAGACTCAGAAGGCGGGCTCTGGGCCGGAACCTATTTTGGCGGAGTAAATTATTATCCCAAGCAATACTCCGCATTCAATAAGTTTTATCCTGGGTCTGACAAAACAGGTTTGCAGGGTAACGTAGTGCGCGAGATATGTAAAGATCAGTATGGCAACCTGTGGATGGGTACCGAAGACAATGGCTTGAACAAACTAAGTCCTGATAAACATACCTGGACGCATTACTATCCCGGTGGTAAAAACACTATATCAAACACCAACATACACGGCTTGATAGCCAATGGCAATGGGCTTTTTATAGGTACACTGGAACGTGGATTAAATATCCTGGATATTCCCAGTGGTAAAGTGATTAAATATTACCTGGCTGGCAATGCCAAAAACATGCTTAAAAGTAATTTTGTTATTACCTTTTGTAAAACACGATCAGGCCTTATCCTGGTAGGTACAACGCAGGGGCTCTACAGATACAATACTGCTACCAAAGATTTTACACAGATTAACGGTGTACCCACTCATGATTTTATTTACAGTATTACCGAAGATCATAACGGAAAGATATGGGTAGGTACGGTGCACGATGGTGTTTATTTTTATGATCCAGACAAAAATTCGGGTTACAAGTTAAGGGATGTGCATGGCATAACCAATGCACTGGATAACAGTACGGTTAATGGCATTTTTGAAGACAGTGATCATCGGCTTTGGTTTGCCACGGAAGGTCTGGGTTTATGGAACTATAACCTTGCACAAAAAACCTTTAAGTTTTACGATCTCAGCAATGGCTTCCCCAGCAACTATGTGTTCCGGATATTGGAAGACGCTCATAAAAACCTTTGGATAAGCACTACCCGTGGATTAGTATGTTTAAATATCCCAGCCAAAAACATCAAGGTATATACTAAAGCCAGCGGTTTGTTGAGCGATCAGTTTAACTATAACTCGGCCTTTAAAGATACTGATGGCACCATGTATTTTGGCTGTGTAAAAGGCATGGTAAGCTTTAACCCCTCGCAATTTAAAATAAACGATTTTGTAGCGCCGGTATATATCACCGGGATACAGGTGCATAACCAGGAGATCTCCGTTAATGGCCACGATTCTCTGCTTCATCAATCAATCATCAGTACCAAACAACTCAATCTTAACCATAATCAATCCTCATTCAGTATTGATTTCGCGGCATTAAGTTACCCTTCACCCGAGATGACCCAGTATAAATACATGATGAAGGGACTTGATAAAGGGTGGACTTTCTTAAAAACCAACCGTAAAGTATACTTTACGCAATTAAGGCCAGGTCAGTACACTTTTATTGTTAAAGCGGCCAATAACAACGGGCAATGGTTATCCCAAGAAGCAAGGCTCGATATCACCATAACACCTCCTTTCTGGGAAAGCATTTGGGCTTATATGGTTTATATGCTATTGATACTGTTTGCCATGTATTATATACTAAGGCAATACCACATTAAGACCCGCGACAAGAACAAACGACTTATCGAGATCCTGGAAAACGACAAAGAAAAGCAGATCTATAATGCCAAAATAGAATTTTTCACTAATGTGGCTCATGAAATACGTACACCACTTACCTTAATAAAAGGTCCGATGGAAAAAGTGATCAAAAAAGCGGGCAGCGTTCCGGAGATCCAGCATAACCTGCAGATCATGGAAAAAAACACCAATCGTTTATTGGAGTTAACCAATCAATTGCTTGATTTCCGGAAAACCGAAACCAATGGTTTTAGCCTCAGCTTTGTTAAAACCGACATCGCCGAATTACTTGCCGATACCTTTTTAAGGTTTAAGCCCTTGGCCGAGCAAAAAAGCATTCATTATGAACTTAAGCACCCGCCAAAGAGCCTGTACGCTTATGTAGACATTGAGGCTTTCACCAAAATTATAAGTAACCTCATTAACAACGCTATCAAGTATGGCCGTTCGGTGGTTGAAGTGGAATTGCTGGAGCTTCAACCTGATGAGGGCACATTTTCTATCGAGATCAGAAACAATGGCCACATCGTTCCTTATGAAATGCGCGAAAAAATATTTGAGCCATTCTTTCGCCTTAAAGAATCTGAAAAACAGATCGGTACCGGCATCGGGCTCTCCCTTTCACGCTCTCTCGCCGGGCTGCATAAAGGTGTACTGGTATTAAATAAGCCCATTGGTGACTTGAACACATTTTTATTAACCCTGCCCATACATCAGGATGAAGAATTTGATCTGTATAATATACCCGATGATTATGAACTAACTGATAAAACTAAAGAGGAGGATTTTGACTTTATGAAACCAATTATACTTTTAGTGGATGATAATCCCGAAATACTCGATTTTATTTCGGACGACCTGAGCGAAAAATATTCGGTCATTAAGGCCCTGAACGGTCAGGAAGCATTGGACATGATCGAGATCGAGAACATTCAACTCATCATTAGTGATGTGATGATGCCTGTAATGGATGGCTTTGAACTGTGCAAAAGAATCAAAACTAACTTTGATCATAGCCACATTCCCATTATACTGCTTACAGCCAAAAACACCCTGCAAAGCAAGATAGAGGGTCTCGAAGTTGGTGCCGATGCCTATATCGAAAAGCCATTCTCTCCTGAACATTTACAGGTACAGATAGCCAACTTGTTAATTAACCGCAGCAAGATCCGGGAGCACTTTGCCAGTTCGCCGCTGGCGGGTATCAATACCATGGCTTACTCCAAGCCCGATGAAAGCTTTCTGGATCGGCTAAACGCAGCTATCAACAAAAACATCCAGAACCCTGAGCTTGATGTGGAGCAAATTGCCAGCTTAATGAACATGAGCAAACCTACCCTGTATCGTAAGGTAAAGGCCATATCAAACCTCACCATAAATGAGCTCATCAACATTACCCGGCTAAAAGCTGCCGCCAAACTGCTGGAAGATGGCGATTATAAAATTTACGAAGTGGCTGCCATGGTGGGCTACAGTTCGCAATCACACCTGGGACGTAACTTCCTGAAACAGTTTGGCACTACCCCTTCAGAGTATCAGCAAAACAAAAAAAACCTCAAAACCCGACCGGTTAATTAAACACTGCACCTCGTTATATATGAAAAAGTTATCCCTTACTTTTTGTCTTTTCATACTCAGCATCATGGCCTGTATGGCTCAGCGCACCTTTACCAATCCATTGCTGCCATCAGGTGCCGATCCATGGGTTGTTTACCACAATGGTTATTATTACTATACCAACTCGACCGGTAGCAACCTCGTGATCTGGAAAACTAAACGGATCACGGATTTGAACAAGGCGGAGAAAAAAATGATCTGGACACCGCCCACCGGTACAACACATTCCAAAGAACTATGGGCTCCCGAACTCCATTTTTTACAGGGCAAATGGTATATGTATTTTGCTGCCGATGATGGCGATAACAACCACCACCGTTTATACGTACTGGAAAACGCCTCTACCGATCCGTTACAGGGCGAATGGATATTTAAAGGACAAATCGGCGATAGTACCAACAAGTGGGCCATTGATGGTTCCGTATTTGAGAACAAGGGCCAGCTTTACCTGATCTGGGCCGGCTGGGAAGGTGATACCAACGGTCAGCAGAATATCTATATCGCCAAAATGAAGGATCCATACACCGTTAGTAGCGAAAGGGTGAAAATATCAAGCCCTGAATACGCCTGGGAAAAATATGGCGACCTCCATGACGATAAAAACCCGGCCCATGTCAATGTGAACGAAGGCCCGGAGATACTAAAACATGGCAACAAACTATTCCTGATATACTCCGCAAGCGGTTGCTGGACAGATTATTATGCACTGGGAATGCTCAGTACCACTGCCAGCAGCAATTTACTTAATGCCGCCTCCTGGAGAAAATCACCAGAGCCTGTTTTTAAACAGTCGCCGGAGAATGGTGTTTACGCACCAGGGCACAATTCATTTTTTAAATCGCCAAATGGTAAGGAAGACTGGATCCTGTACCATGCCAATTCCAAACCCGGCCAGGGTTGCGGGCATGATCGCTCTCCGCGGGCGCAAAAATTCACCTGGAATAAAGATGGTTCGCCAAATTTTGGTGCGCCCCTCAAAACGGGAGAGCCTTTGCCGATACCGGCTGAGTAAAAGCTTTTTAAACCTTGAATTTTAACAAATTTCTGCTCAAAAACGGCGTAAAAACAGGCAAAAACTCATTCAAAAACATCGATTTTAACACTTTTTAACAAATTTCAACGCGGTTTTGATGCGTTCTTGAAACTTTAAAAAGTTTTAATTTATTGATTGTAAAATAACTAAATACAAAAAAGTCTTTTTTTGACCTCATTTTGTCTTAACCAAACAGCCCGGTCGTCCAAAAAAGGAGACCGGGCTGTGTTGTATATACAATATACGAAAAGTTATTGGAAGATTTGGTGGCGGAGTTTTGTCTGGTTTAACACTACCAACTTACCCTGGCATCCCTCCACTTGCGCTGAAAGTGAGACTAAGAATCCCTCCGCGCGTCATTGAGGAAGAACGACGTGGCAATCCCCTACTTACAGAGCGCCCCTACTAATTGGGGATTGCCACGCTTCGCTCCAATAACGTTATTTTTTGTCGGGTCATTTTTTTGACACCATTATCATTTTTCTATAAAACTTTATGATTAAAATGGCGTGTACTATTTAACCCAAACCATTAACATCTAAATAAACACGCATCCTGTATGAAAATAATTATTGTTGGTGCCAGCGGCACTATAGGCAAAAAAGTAACAGAGGCCCTTCGCGGTGAAAATGAGATCATCACCGCGGGCTCCAAAAGCGGCGATATACAAGTGGATATTACCAGTACAGAGTCCATCGAAGCATTTTACAAACAAACAGGCAGCTTTGACGCCTTGGTGAGCGTTACCGGCAGCGCGCATTTCGGCCCGCTTAAAACCATGACTGCCAAGGATTTCGACCTTGGCCTGCAAAACAAATTGCTGGGACAGGTAAATCTGGTGCTCATCGGTCAGCATCATATCAACCCTAAAGGCTCGTTCACGCTCACATCAGGTATCCTCGCCGATGATCCTATTGTGCTGGGCGCCAACCTGAGCACCGTGAACGGGGCAATTAATTCTTTTGCTAAAGCTGCCGCTATTGAATTGGAAAACGGTGTACGCATCAACGCCATCAGTGCCGGCGTGGTAGAGGATGCTCCGGGCTATTTCCCCTACTTTCCGGGCCATATCCCCGTAACTATGGATAAAGTAGCCAACGCCTATTACAAAAGCGTTTTTGGCGCCTTAACCGGGCAGGTGATACAGGTTTGGTAGCCTCACCCCAACCCTCTCCAAAGGAGAGGGAGCTATAATAAATATGCTAAGTAAAGTCCTCTCCTTTGGAGACGATTTAGGTGAGGTCTACTCAAATTCACCCGCCTATCCAAGCGTCCACGCTTGGATATTGTTTTTGGTAAGCGTCCACGCTTACTTTTTAATAACCTTAAGCGTAGACGCTTACATTAGGTTTGGATTCAAGCGTGGACGCTTGAATCGGCGAATTCTTCACTCCGTTCAGAATGACAAATATTTTTTATGACTACGCGCTGCTTAATCCAATCACATCCGCCCCTCTCTCCCCTAAACCGCGCTGTTCGAAGTCTCCGACTTCGAACTACTATGCCTGTAGTTTGCAACTACAGATCATTTAGGTAGTCAAAAGACTACGAGCATAGTCGTCTGAAGTCAGAGACTTCAGACAACGCACATAGTTACCTGATCCAATCACACCTCCACTTCCCCAAAGCAGGGATATACATCATTTCATTTGAGTTTTAGGTTTAAAAAACATAAGTTTGATCTCTGTAAATCCTTTTTAATTTAATGAGCCAGTTAATCGAATCGTCAACTGTTCCAGGCTTTATACGTAATGTTGTAGCCAATATCCATCCCGATAGCCATACTTTTTTAATGCACAAGGTAAAAGATACCTGGGTTGAAATAACCTATAAACAGGCATTAGAAAAAATTGACGCCATATCGGCCTGGTTCCTGCGCATGGGTGTACAAAAAGGCGATCGTCTTTCGCTCATTATCGAGAACGGTCCGGATTATGTTTATTACGATCAGGCCCTGCAGCAGATCGGCGCTATCAACACCTCCATCTACCCTACGCTTAGCGAAAGCGAGATCGAGTATATTCTGAACGATTCGGGCGCCAAAACCATTTTGGTAGGCAACCCTTTTCTGTTACGGAAAGTTTTAAGGGTAGCCAATACCTGCGAGGCGCTGATCCGCATTATCCCGGCTTTTGACGATTTTGAAAAATACAGCGATAAAGTAAACCTGAATGCCGGAGTGATTGGTTTTGACCAGGTGATACAGGAAGGCCTTACCTTGGTTGAACAATATAAACACGCCATCGGCGCCGCCCGCGAAGCTATTTTAACTACCGATATTTCCTGCTTGATCTATACTTCGGGTACTACGGGTATCCCCAAGGGGGTTATGCTGACGCACCACAACCTTACCCAAAACGTGATCAACAGTTTGATCCAGATCCCGTACATCGAGAAAACAGATCTGTTCCTGTCGTTCCTTCCGCTGTCGCACGTGTTTGAGCGTACAGCTACCTATCATATTTGCCTGTCGAAAGGTTGTACCATCGCCTTTGCGCAAAGCCTGGAGCTGCTGGCCAAAAACATGGCCGAAGTGAAACCAACTGTACTTTGCTGCGTGCCACGCTTGCTGGAGCGGATCCATGATAAGGCTATCAAAAACGGCACATCTGCCGGAGGCGTAAAATCAAAAATATTCCTTTGGGCTTTGGAGATCGGTAAAAAATACCGCCTGGTTCAGGAAGCCGGCAAAAAACCGGGCCTCATTTTAAAAAATCAGCATAAAATTGCCGAGAAACTGGTGTTCAGCAAGATCAAGGAGAAAACCGGCGGTCGCCTAAAATTTATGGTTTCGGGAGGCGGTGCTTTACCACGCAATATCGGCGAGTTTTTTGGCGACCTGGGTATTGTGATACTGGAAGGCTTTGGCTTAACAGAAACGTCGCCGGTTATGGCTGTTACCGAATATCACCGGGTAATATATGGCACCGTTGGTCGTATTATTCCGGGTATTGAGGTGGCTATTCAGAATGTAGAAACACAGCACATTTATACCATTCAAACGCATGATAACTTTAAAGAGGATCTGCAATCGGAAGAAGGTGAGATCATCGTTCGCGGGCATTGCGTAATGAAAGGCTACTGGAACAAACCTGAAGAAACTGCCACTGTGATTGATAAGGACGGCTGGTTCCACACCGGCGATATCGGCAGGTTTTATCGCGGTAACCTGCAAATAACCGACCGCTTAAAAAACATGCTGGTAAATGCCTACGGTAAAAATATATATCCTACCCCGGTAGAGAACACCTACCTCAAAAGCCCTAAAATTGAACAGATATTTTTAGTGGGCGATAAACGCGAGTACATTACGGCCATCATTGTACCATCGCGCGAAACCATGCAGGAAACATTTGACTTAAAAGACGCGTTTTTTGAACAACCTGACGTGTTTATTGAAGACAAGGAACTGGTTGACTGGATCGGTCAGGACCTGCGCAAGCTGAGCAACGAGCTGGCCAAGTTTGAACGCATTAAAGCTTTTAAAGTAAAACGTAACCCTTTCAGCATGGACGATGGCGAGATAACCCCTACCATGAAAGCCAAACGCAAGGTGATCGAAAAGAAATACGCTGCCGACATCGACGAAATGTATCTGCAGGAAACTGAAGCTGATTAGACCGCTGATTTTTTTGATTACGTTGATTTCGCTGATGGATTAACCACAACGTCGTTGCGAGCGCAGCTTAATTATATTATTCGTAGAGACACATCACATGGGTCTCTTTTTGTTTAGCCACCACGTTAGCCCCCTCTAAATCTCCCCCAAAGGGGGAGACTTCAAAAAAAACATTTTAAAGCCCTCTCCTTTGGAGAGGGTTGGGTGAGGCTCTTTTGCTTCGTACCTCGCAATGACGCGTGGAGAAGAAAAGACTCAAAAAAAATCAACGAAATCAATGTAATCAAAAGAAAAAATCAACGGTCTTTTTTTGCTAACTTTGTTAGTATGAAACGATCCGGGAGCGCAGATCTGCCTTTACATTATGGTTATGTGCCGCAATGGCTTGCCGAGCGTATGGCTAAGCTGGGCCTGGCCGTGGTGGAAAATATTGTGCTTGATTATGGCAAAGAAGAGGTGCTGCGCCGCCTGAGCGATCCTTTCTGGTTTCAGAGCCTGGGCGCGGTGATGGGGATGGACTGGCATTCGTCGGGTATTACCACTTCGGTGATGGGCGCGCTCAAAAGGGCCATTAACCCGCATAGCCGTGAGCTGGGCATTTATATTTGCGGCGGTAAAGGCAAGTACTCCAAACAAACCCCGGCCGAGTTGATAAAGATCAGTGAAACTATAGGGCTCGACGGTAACCACCTGGTTAAATGCAGCAAACTGAGCGCCAAGGTGGATAATACCGCAATACAGGACGGCTTTCAGCTTTACACACATAATTTTATCCTGAGCGATACCGGCAAATGGGCCGTAGTGCAGCAAGGCATGAGCGCCGAAAGCCATACCGCACGCAGATATCACTGGCATTCGGAACAATTGACCTCTTTTGTTAACGATCCACATACCTTTATTTATGGGCAAAATCATGGCCTTATCCTCAACATGACCGACAAGCAGGCTGATAGCTCCCGCAACGGCGTAATGCAAATAGCCAGCGAAAATCCAGAGCAGATGCTGCGGGAGATCAATAAACTGGTAATGCCCGGCCACCATCATGTTACCGCGAAGGATGTCGATCTGAAACGACTGGGCGCTGTACTATGGCTGGCTCATGAAAAGCAACCTGCCGATTTTGAAGAGCTCTTATTGTTACAGGGATTAGGTCCGCGGACATTACAGTCCTTGGCCCTGGTAAGCGAAGTGATACATGGCACACCATCGCGATTTAAAGATCCGGCCAGGTTTTCGTTCGCGCATGGTGGTAAGGATGGTCACCCCTTCCCCGTACCAACCAAAGTTTATGACGAAACCATTGGCACTTTGCAAAACGCGATCTACAAAGCCAAACTGGGTCAATCGGACAAGAATGAGGCCATCAAACGTCTGTCGAAAATAGCCGAGAATGCCGAAAAGGATTTTACTCCGAACGCCAATTTTGAACAGGTAATAGCCCGTGAACGTGAGGATTCCTGGAAATATGGTGGTCGTACGGTAATGGGCCGCGCCAAACCGCCTGTACAGCAGCAATTAAAGTTATTTTAATACCATCGCAATGGCCTTTGCCGAATCTAATTGTGCCTGCAAAACCGGCAGCTTTTGTTTGGCAAAGTCGGCTACATTGGCATTTGGGTAGTGGCTGGCTAAAGTGTATCGCTTGATCTCCGGTTCGTATTCATTAATTATTTCCTGCAAATAAGCCTTATCAAATTGCTTTGCCTGTTTTTTTTCAAGATCAGTAATTAATTTTTGGTGAGCCGTATTCAGGGAATCTTCTGATGTTACAAAATTATCGGTCGCAAGTTTTTTTAAATCAGTGCCAAGCTGTGTGTGCTTATCCATCATCACTTTTGCAAACCGGATAATTTGTCGGTTTTTTGAATTAGACATCGCCAGATCCGAAATTTTAACAACAGCCTGGCTGGCCTCAGTTGCATCTTTCAAAAAAGCTTCTTCCCTTGCATTTACGGTAGGTTCATTGTTATAATTACTGGGCCGCTTGCGATCTGTGCAACCCTGTACCCAAACCAGTGTGATCAGTCCCATTAATATTCCTGCTATCTGCTTCATTTACTTGTGTGTATCTTATATAAAGCTTAACAAACTTTAATCCTATAGGTTTAATCAAAACATCCATTATCGGTTTATGCATTCCAATTGTTACATATCTATTTTCATTTTCTTGTTGTGTAACCAAAAGGTTTCATTTATATTTGTAACCTAACGGTTTCAAATACTATTAACTATGCTTCAAAGAGACGTTTTTAAAGCCATTGCTGATCCTACACGGCGCGAGATCATCAATTTGATTGCTCACAGCAATATGAATTTAAATGCCCTGGCCGATAATTTTAACATCAGTCGCCCGGCAGTATCAAAACATATTAAAATACTAACCGAGTGTGGTTTGCTGGTGATTAAACAACAAGGCCGGGAACGTTTTTGCCAGGCTGATCTGCGCCAGCTACAGGAAGTAACCGACTGGGCCGAACAATACCGCCAGTTCTGGATGCAAAAACTGGATGCCCTGGGCGATTTCCTGGATAAAGAAAAAAGCTAAAAGCTGAAGGCATAAAACGGAAGGCATAAAGCTGAAAGCAAAAAGTTAAATCAATAATTATAAACCTAAAAATGAACATTTATGAGCGCACAACCATTTGTGATAGACCGTGTTTATAACGCCCCTACTGAAAGAGTATGGGAGGCTATTACCGACAACAACAAAATGAAGGAATGGTATTTTGATATACCTAATTTTAAACCGGTAGTAGGCTTTGAATTTACTTTCACTGGCGGAAGTGAAGAAAAAACATATGTACACTTGTGCCGTGTGATTGAGGTTATTGAAGGCAAAAAACTTGCACATACCTGGCGATACAGAGATTATGAGGGTGACTCGGTGGTTACCTGGGAATTATTCCCCGAGGGCGATAAAACCAGGCTTGTATTAACCCATACCGGTCTGGAAACCTTCCCGCCACTAAAAGATTTCGCCAGAGAAAGCTTTACCGCTGGATGGACCGAGATTGTTGGCCGTATGCTGAAGGAATATGTAGAGAAGGCGTAATTGAAAATATCAATAGACGCATGTGATGCGTCCCTACCGAACCAAAACGTAGAGACACATTACATGTGTCTCCTATACAGGGTACCGTAATTCTTATTATCTTCGAATGAACGTTATGCTGAACAATCTTACCAACCATATCAAAAAGTTCGTGAAGCTTGACGAGGCTGATGAAGAACTGATCAGCAAAGCCGTGGCGGTAAAACAAGTTAAGAAAAAAACCTTTCTGCTACAGCCAGATCACATCTGCCGCGAGCTGTATTTTGTAAGCAAAGGTTGCCTGCGCCTGTATTTCATCAACAAAAAACTCAACGAGCAAATAACCCAGTTTGCCATTGAAAACTGGTGGATGAGTGATCATGGCAGCCTGGAGAGCGGCAAACCATCCACCTATTTTATTCAGGCTGTTGAAAATTCCGAGATCATCAGCATCAGCAAACCCAAGCTCGAGGAGCTTTTTGAAAAAGCCCCACAATTGGAGCGTTATTTCCGGATAGTGCAGCAAAGGGCCTTTACCGCCTCGCAAAAGCGCATCGAATACATTTACAGCATGAGCGACGAAGAGCGCTATCGTCATTTCAGCAGCTTATTTCCTGATTTTATACAGCGCATACCGCAATATATGCTGGCCTCCTACCTGGGTTTTACCCCGCAGTTTATGAGCAAAATACGGGCAAAAAAAGTTTAGCCTCTCCTGCTTTTCTTAATCTTGATTCATTTTTCGGGGCTTGTTTTGTCCGCAACTTTGGGTATCACAAAACATAAAGAAAATGAAACCAAGAATTTTAATCCCCAAAGTAGATCCTGAAGCATACAAGGCATTAGGTGTTTTAAACGCCTATATTGAAAACAGCAGCTTAACCAAAACCCATAAAGAGCTGATCAAAATACGTGCTTCGCAAATAAACGGCTGTGCCTATTGTATCGACATGCACACCAAGGATGCCCGCAAAGCTGGCGAAACCGAACAACGTATTTATGCCTTGAACGCCTGGCGCGAAACGCCTTTCTTTACCGAAGAAGAGCGTGCTATACTGGCCTTAACCGAAGAAGTTACCCTGATACAAAACCATGTATCTGACAAAACCTATGAAGAAGCAGAACGCATTTTAGGCGAAAAATACCTGGCCCAGGTAATCATGGCCATTATCAACATCAGCGCCTGGAACCGGATAGGTATTGCTACAGGCATGCAGCCGAGTTTGTAACTCTATCCCATTTGTCATCCTGAGGAACGAAGGATCCTCTTCAGTATACATGTCGCATAACAGATGCTTCACTCCGTTCAGCATGACAAGAAACTTCAATAACCAAAAAAGCCGGGTCTTTTTCAGGAGCCCGGCTTTTGGATTTGGATTTATAATTCAAATTAGAACACGCTAATTAAAATACTTGGTCAAACTGGTTAACAGCGTCTTTGCTTTCGAGCACAGAGTGGCCCATCAAAAACTCATCAACCTTGCGGGCGGTTTCCCGGCCCTCAGATATAGCCCATACCACCAGCGATTGTCCGCGGCGCATATCACCTGCGGTAAATACTTTGCTTACATTGGTACGGTAAACACCTTCTTTTGCTTTTACGTTTTTACGCTCATCAAGCTCTACACTTAACTGTTGGATCAGACCCTCATGCTGCGGGTGTAAAAAGCCCATAGCCAGGAACACACGCTGACAAGGTATTTCGCGCTCAGATCCTTCAACGATATTGAATTTTACCGGGCGACCCAGAAAATCCTGCTCCCACTCAACGTCAACTACCTTAAGCGCTCTCAGGTTACCTTCTTCGTCGCCTAAAAACTCCAGTGTATTTACACCCCAGAAACGCTCAGCGCCTTCTTCGTGCGAGCTGGTAGTTTTCATGATCATAGGGTAAGTTGGCCATGGCATGTGCTTGGTGCGTTGCTCAGGTGGTTGAAACATCACCTCAAACTGTTTGATAGAGCTTGCACCCTGGCGGTTTGATGTACCCACGCAATCAGAACCGGTATCACCACCGCCAATCACTACCACATCTTTACCGTTCACCAGAATATCTTCGCCCTTAACCTGGATGTCGCTCACCCGCTTATTTTGCTGTTTCAAAAAATCCATCGCAAAGTGGATACCTTTTAGCTCACGGCCCGGGATGTTGAGGTTACGTGGTATGGTTGAACCACCTGCCAAAACAACGGCATCGTTATTACGTACCAGTTCATCGGCAGCTACGTTAACACCAACCTCGCTGTTTAATTTAAATACCACGCCATCTTTTTCCATCACCTCGATACGACGCTCTACCACCCATTTTTCCAGTTTAAAATCGGGGATGCCGTAGCGTAACAAGCCTCCTGGTTTATCATCCCGTTCGTAAACGGTAACCGCGTGTCCTGCTTTTGTTAACTGAGCAGCAGCAGCCAGTCCTGCCGGACCTGAACCTACTACAGCTACCTTTTTACCGGTTTTAACCAATGGTGCGGTTTGTTTTACCAGGTTTTTCTGGTAAGCGATCTCAATAATATGTTTCTCAATTTCCTCAATAGCAACAGCGGGTTTATTGATGCCCAACACACATGCCGACTCACATGGAGCGGGGCATATGCGACCTGTAAACTCGGGGAAGTTATTGGTTGACGATAAAATATGGTAAGCCTCTTCCCAGTTTTTACGATACACCGCATCGTTAAACTCCGGAATGATGTTTCCCAGCGGGCATCCCGAATGGCAAAACGGAATACCGCAATTCATACACCTGGCCGATTGCTGGTTCAGCTTTTCGTCTGTATATAAATTAACAAACTCTTTATAGTTCTTTACGCGTTCAGCAGCGGGAACCTTGGTTGGTAATTCCCTGTTAAACTCCTGAAATCCTGTTGGTTTTCCCATTGAAATTTAGCCTATTGTTTGATATTGTAATTTCTCTATTGCTTTTTTATACTCTTTTGGATATACCTTCACAAATTGTGTAGATGCCAGTGCCCAGTCTTTCAGTATCTGCTGTGCCAGCTTACTGCCGGTTAGGCTAATGTGCTTGCGTAACAGTGTCTGTATCTGCTCGGTATCCTGTAACGATAGCGGATCAAGATCAACCATCTCGGTGTTACAGTTTTCGGCAAAAGTACCTTCGGGATTGTATACCCAGGCTAATCCGCCGCTCATGCCAGCCGCGAAATTGCGGCCTGTTTGTCCCAGTATCAGTGCACGGCCACCGGTCATGTATTCGCAACCGTGATCGCCTATACCCTCAACAACTGTAGTAGCACCAGAGTTGCGCACCGCGAAACGCTCACCTGCCATACCGCCTATAAATAATTCGCCGGATGTAGCGCCATACAGGGCCACGTTACCAATGATGATATTGTCTTTTGGTACAAAGGTGGCATTGGCTGCCGGGTAAATAGCCAGCTGTGCGCCTGATAAACCTTTACCTACATAATCATTGGCCTCGCCTTCCAGCTCAAAGGATAAACCTTTGGTGGCAAACGCGCCAAAACTTTGTCCGGCCGAGCCTTTGAATTTATAGTTGATAGTATTGTCTGGTAATCCTGCCGATCCATATTTTTTAGATACCTCGTTTGATAACAAAGTACCAATGGTACGGTTAACGTTGATCACGTCGAACGACGCGAACACCGGGGTTTTATCTTCTAAAGCAGCTTTTGCGCTTTCTACCAGTTTCCAGTCCAGTATATCGGCCATGCCATGATCCTGGCTTTCGCTATTATACAAGGTCATACCTTTGGTATTGGTTACCGGGTGCAGGATGCCGGATAGATCGATCTTTTTAGCTTTCCAGTTATCCAGGTGGTCTTTTACTTTCAGGAACTGAACACGGCCAACCATTTCATGAATGGTACGGAAGCCAAGTTCGGCCATGATCTCACGTAATTCCTCAGCCATAAAGCGGAACAGGTTAACCACATGCTCAGGCTTGCCCGAGAATAGTTTTCTCAGTTCAGGATCCTGAGTAGCCACACCTACCGGGCAGGTGTTCAGGTGGCATTTACGCATCATGATACAGCCGCCGGCAACAAGGGCAGCGGTAGCCACACCCCATTCTTCGGCACCCATCAGGGCGGCAATAGCCAAATCCCTGCCGGTTTTTAACTGGCCGTCTGTTTGCAGTACCACACGGCTGCGCAGTTTGTTGCGTACCAGTGTTTGGTGAGCCTCGGTTAAACCAAGTTCCCATGGTAAACCCGCGTGTTTTACAGAGCTTATAGGTGATGCGCCTGTACCGCCATCATATCCGGCAATCAGGATCACATCGGCATGTGCTTTGGCAACACCCGCTGCAATAGTACCAACACCGGCTTTTGAAACCAGTTTTACGTTGATACGCGCGGCACGGTTAGCATTCTTTAAGTCGAATATCAACTGGGCCAGATCCTCGATAGAATAAATATCGTGGTGCGGCGGCGGCGATATCAAACCAACACCCGGTGTAGAGTGACGGGTTTTAGCGATCCAGTCATCAACTTTATGACCAGGTAATTGCCCGCCTTCGCCCGGTTTTGCACCCTGGGCCATTTTTATCTGTAGCTCATCGGCGTTGGTCAAATAGTTGGAAGTTACTCCAAAACGTGCCGAAGCGATCTGTTTGATGGCCGAACGCATAGAATCGCCATTTGGCAATACTTCGTAGCGCATTTCGTCCTCACCACCTTCGCCGGTATTACTTTTACCACCAATGCGGTTCATGGCGATAGCCATAGTGCTGTGCGCCTCGTGCGAGATAGAGCCGAATGACATGGCGCCTGTAGCAAAGCGTTTCATGATGTTTTCGGCCGGTTCAACCTCATCAATGCTGATAGCTTCACGGTGATGGGCAAAATCAAGCAGACCACGTATGGTGAAATGCTTTTCGGTTTGCTCGTTGATTTCCTTAGCGTACTTTTTATATACCTCGTAATCATTGGTACGGGTAGCGTGCTGTAATAAGTGTACCGTTGTTGGGTTAAATAAGTGTGCTTCACCACGGCGTTTCCACTGATAGATACCACCTTCGGGCAGTAAATTATCAGCCGCTTTGGCGCTAAAGCCGATACGATGTTTGCAAAGCGCTTCGCGGGCAATTTCATCCAGGCCTAAGCCGCCTATACGGGTAACTGCACCAGAAAAATAACGGTCGACAACCGACTTGTTTAAACCTAATATTTCAAACACCTGCGATCCGTGGTATGATTGCAAGGTAGAGATCCCCATTTTAGAGAAGATCTTCAGCAAGCCATCATTTACAGATTTTACATAATTCTTTTGCAGGTATTTGATATCCAGACTGGTTTCCAGGCTACCATTGTTTTTAATAGTTTCAATGGTTGATAGGGCCAGGTATGGATTAATAGCAGTTGCACCAAAGGCCAGCAAGCAGGCAAAATGGTGTACTTCCCAGGCATCGCCGGTTTCTACAACCAAACCTACCGCGCCACGGCGACCAATTTTAACCAAATGATGGTGAACAGCAGATACCGCCAGTAATGATGGTATAGGCGCATGTTCAGAATCAACAGCACGATCTGACAGGATCAATACCTCAAAACCGTCATCAACCGCGTCCTCGGCATAACGGCAAAGCCTGGCTATACCTTTTTCCAGCGAACCCGGCATGCCATCGGCATTAAAATAAGTTTGGAGGGTTTTAGCATGGAACAGGCCGGTATCAATACTGCGCAGTTTCTCTAACTGGTGATTTTTTAATATCGGGTGTTTTAACACTACACAATGGCAGTGCATTTTATCTTCATCCAACAAATTACCGTTGTTACCAATGAAGGTAGCCAAACTCATTACCAATCGCTCTCGGATAGGATCTATCGGCGGATTGGTAACCTGGGCAAAAAATTGTTTAAAATAGCTCGACAGGTGCTGTGGCTTGTCAGACAGGATAGCCAATGGCACATCCGTCCCCATTGAACCTACGGGCTCTTTACCATCAATCGCCATCGGTTTAATGATGGTGTCGATGTCCTCGCGGCTGTAGCCAAACACCTGCTGGTAGCGGAACACCGCCGGTTCAGACAATGGCGCAAATGCCAGGCGTGGTTCGGCCAGTTCGCTCAGGTTTATTTTATAGTTCTCCAACCAGCGGCCATAAGGCTGCTGTGAGGCAATTTGTTGTTTAATTTCTTCGTCGGTAATAATGCGGGCCTGCTCAGTATCGATCAGCAACATTTTGCCTGGCTGTAAACGGCCTTTACGCAATACGGTGCTCTCGTCGATAGCTAAAGTACCGGCTTCGGAAGCGGCAATTACACGGCCATCATTGGTGATCACATAACGCAGCGGGCGCAAACCATTACGGTCAAGCACAGCGCCAACCAGTTTACCATCGGTAAAGCTGATAGCGGCAGGGCCATCCCATGGCTCCATTAAGGTAGCATGGTATTCGTAAAATGCTTTTTTAATCGGGTCCATTTGTTCGTTGCCATCCCATGCTTCGGGGATCAGCATCATCATTACATGTGGTAATGAACGGCCAGAGTGCAACAGGATCTCGATGATATTATCCAGACAGGCAGAGTCAGACTGGTTATTATCGATCACCGGCATGATCATTTCCATTTCTTCGGCGCTAAAATAAGTCGAAGCATAAGATTTTAAACCGGAGTAAAACCAGTTTAAGTTACCGGTAAGGGTATTGATCTCGCCGTTATGGGCAATCAGGCGGAAAGGTTGCGCCAGTTTCCATGACGGGAAAGTATTGGTTGAGAAACGCGAGTGGATCATGGCAAAGCCAGACGCGATACGCGGATCGTTCAGGTCTGAATAGTATTTACGCAGCTGAAAGGTAGTCACCATACCCTTGTAAACAAGGGTTTTGCATGATAGTGAGGTGAAATAAAAATATTCCGGAGCTCCGGGTACCGTTTCGGTAATGGTTTTATAAATATACCTTCTTAATACAAACAGTTTACGTTCAAAATCATCGGCATTGGTAATATGATTGGGCCTGCCAATAAATATTTGTTCCACATCCGGTTCAGAATGACGGGCGGTTTCGCCCACTGCCATGGAGTTAACGGTTACTTTGCGATAACCTAAGGCATGCATGCCTAATTTTTCAATAGCATTGGTAATTACCTTACGGCAGGCTTTCTTTTGTGCCGAATCTTTCGGAAAAAATATCATCCCCACACCATACTCACCCGGCTCAGGCAGGCTGATCTCCAGGTTTGAGCATTCTTCCATCAAAAATTCATGTGGTAATTGTATCAGTATACCTGCGCCGTCGCCGGTTTCAGGATCGCATCCGCAAGCACCACGGTGTTCCATGTTCTCCAACATAGTTAGCGCATCGTCAATGATCTGGTATGATTTATGACCGTTAATATTGGTTATAAATCCTGTTCCGCAGGAGTCGTGTTCAAATTCTGGCCGGTAAAGGCCCTGGTTGCTCTCAGTTTGATTCATCGTAAAATTTAAACCAGTTTTATAAAAAGGGTGTAACTACGAAATTACTAAATACTACATAAATTATAAAATTATCGGTTATTTTTTAAAATATCTAAAAAATCCATTACCGAAGTAATGTTTATTTAACAAATCGGTAACAAAAAATACAGAATATTATGATTTAGAAAATGAAACGCTTAGTTTTCTTATTTAGAATCGATATAAAGTTGCACAAACAAAGCAATATTCAATTATAGCAACGGTAATTATTATTATAACAGAATTAAATTTTGTGTAATTTATCTATGTATTCTATAGGGTAACGCCTAATTTAACGTAGTGTATTATTTACATTAAGGTATCATTTCTAATTATCGCTTCGGCACCAGCGTTGTAGACTCAACCCGTCTACGCTTCGCTGGACGACCGAGCGTGGCTACAGGTGGGTGAGTTGACGCCGATTAAAGATACACCTGGCTTTCAACCTAAATTTTAGAATTGTAACTTCGCGAAAAATTTAAAACTGATGCCAGCAAAAAATAAAGCCGTTTTTTTAGATCGTGATGGGGTACTTAACCAGGAAATGGGCGACTATGTGCGCCGCCTGGAGGATTTTCATATCCTCGACAATTTTGAAGCCCTGAAAACCCTGCAGGATCGCGGTTACCTGTTACTGGTGGCTACCAACCAGGGTGGCCTGGCCAAAGGTTGGTATACCGAAGAGGAATTGGCTAAAATGCACGCTCTGCTGAAACAAACCTACCACGAACACGGTGTAGAGATAACCGACTTTTTTTATTGCCCGCACCACCCCCTGTTTACCGGAGATTGTGATTGCCGCAAACCAAAACCGGGCCTATTATTACAAGGCATTGCCAAATATGATATCGATCCGGCAAAGTCATACTTCATTGGTGACCGTGAGCGCGATGTAGAAGCCGGAACCGCAGCAGGCGTTAAAGGTATATTAATAAACAGCGACCAGCCGATAAGTACAGTATTGGATTTAATTGATTAAATAATTAATCAAAGATGTCATAAAAAATAAAACGCGTCATTGCGAGCATAGCGTGGCAATCCCCAATTAGCAGGGCAAATATGCAAAGTCGCTCTGTAGAGTTAGGGATTGCCACGCTATGCTCGCAATGACGTGTTATGAAATGTATTTTTTTAAAACATTTTCGCTCTGTACAACTTTTATCCCTATTAACCAGTAAAACATCACATGCAACTAAACCGCTACTTAAAAAATTACGATACTTTTATAGCCGCGCTCCTTGGTTTTTTTGCCGTGCGTATATTTTGCAGTTATAGTGGTATAGGGATCTCGCCCGATTCGATCATGTACGTGAGCGCCGCCCGGAGTTTGAATACCAACGGCACGTTGCAAACCTTTAACCACCTGCCTATAGTTGATTTCCCGGTGTTTTACCCTATTTTCCTGGGTTGCATCAAATTCATCACCCGTACTGATCCGGTTATTTTCGGCTCGGTATTGAACGGGTTGATGTTTGCTACCCTAATATATATGAGCGGCTGGATCATGCACCGCTTTGTACCCACATCGCGGGTTTATAAATGGTTAATACTGGTGGCTATTGTACTGAGCCCGGCGCTTTTACAAGTATACTCCTATTTATGGTCAGAGACCTTGTTTATTTTCGAAACGCTTTTGTTTCTCGTCGCTTTCCGGCAATATCTTTTAAAACATACCCTTAAACCCTTATTAGTAGCTGCTATTATCGCAGCTATAAGTTGCATTACCCGTTATGCCGCGGTTACTATTGTAGGTACGGGTGGCTTATTGTTACTGCTTGATAGGGTACTGCCGCTCAAAAAGAAGATCGTACATATTATTATATACGGCTTTGTTTGCATATCGCTGCTGGTAAGCAACCTGCTGTTCAACGCGTTTATGTCGGGTACTACAACCGGGCCGCGTGAGCCTTCTATCACCCCGTTTGGCAAAAACCTGTATTATTTTGGTACCGTGATGTGCGACTGGATGGGCTTTACTCCTAACCAATACTACCTGGCTACCCCCATTGCTACAGTGATGTTATTGGGCTTTATAGCGGCGCTGGCCTATAATTACTATCGCCGCAGATTGGACAGTTTTGAAAACCTGGCCATTACCTTTGCTCTGGTTTATGGTTTGTTCATCATTATTTCCTCTACCTTTTCTCGTTATGAACGCATCAATCACCGTTTACTGGCGCCTATTTTTATACCAGCGCTTTGGGGTTATACCAGTTGGGGACTATTGATCCTGAAAAAGATCAGTAATATCACAACCCGCCGCATAGTAGCCGCCGCATTTATAGTGATGATGCTGGGCTTTGTAACCAAGGAGTTTTTTATAGATAAACAACGCTACAGCGAGCAGATAGCCGATGATTACGGTGTGCCCGGCTATACTTCTGACGATTGGCTGGAATCGCCCTTTGCAGCTTATTTGAAGCATATTGATAAAAGTATGTTTAAGCCCAAGGTTACCATTTATACCGATGCGCATGAAGCTGTTTATTTCTTCTCGGGCATGTCGTCATACCTGGTGCCGCACCGGTTCTTCAAAAAAGATATAGCCAGTTTCTATAAAAAGAAACATTTTTACCTCATCTGGTTCAACGTACTCGAAAATCCCGAGCTGATCAACTTAAAAGATATCCAAAAAGTAAAATCATTGAAGCTGATCAAGGATTTTGGCGAAGAGGGTGGTATTTATGAATGTAGTGAATAATTCGGATTTCGGATGTTCGATTTCGGATTTACCAAATGGATATTTTAGATCTATCCCTTTCAAAATCCTAAAATAAATCCGAAATCGAACATCCGAAATCCGAAATCAAAAAAACATTTTGATTTAAAAAACATCTGTCTATATTTGCGGCAGCTAATCTATAGTTTTACTATATAAAAATGAACGGTATCGCACTACATCATCTTCATCTGCATCACCACCATGTGGTGATCAGCTAATATGTATGTTTCTACGCGAAATAACAACCTCCGTTTATACTCTTTTTTATCATAGTTTCTTAAATTCAATCTTTTGAAAACACTTAAAATAGCGATCCAGAAATCTGGTCGGCTCAACGAAAAATCTGTTGAATTACTAAAAAATTGCGGCTTAAATTTCGAAAATTACAAAAGCTCGCTTATCTCCCCCGTTTCCAACTTCCCTTTAGAGATCCTTTTTTTGCGCGATGATGACATTCCCGAATATGTTCAGGATGGCATTGCAGATCTGGGTATTGTAGGCGAAAACGTGATACAGGAAACCGAAGTTGAGGTAAGCTACCTGCAACGTTTAGGCTTTGGCAAATGCTCGCTAAAAATAGCCGTACCCAATAACAACGATATTCAAAATCTGAGCGACCTGAACGGTAAAGCCATCGCTACCACCTACCCGGTTATTTTAGGTAAATTCCTGAAACAGCAAGGTATCCAATCAGATATCCGTACTATTTCGGGTTCTGTGGAGATTTCTCCGGGCCTGGGCCTGAGCGATGCGATCTGCGATTTGGTTTCGACAGGCGGTACGCTAAAAAGCAACGGATTGAAACCATTTGCCGATGTAATGTCGTCAGAGGCGGTATTGATCGGCTGTAAAACTATAGAAGACAACCACCTGGTACAGGAATTGATCCAGCGGATTCAGTCTGTTTTACGCGCCAAAGAAACTAAGTACGTGGTACTTAACGTTCATGTAGGTAACCTTGAAGCAGTAACCGCTTTATTACCAGGCGTAAAAAGCCCATCGGTAGTAAACCTGGCCGAACCGGAATGGGTTGCGGTACACACCGTAATCCCTGAGCGCGATTTCTGGGACAGGATAAGTCAGCTGAAACAAGCCGGCGCCCAGGGCATTGTAGTCATGCCGATTGAGAAGATAATTTTATAGTTAGTGTGCAGTTTCAGTTGGCAGATAGCGGTTGGCAGTTGGCATTATTCTTAATGTTAATTGTAAACTGATAGCTGCTAACTAAAAGAAAACTGCCAACTGAAAACTGCAAACCGAAATGAAGACATATAATTATTCAGATTTAAGTAGCACCGATATTCAGAAACTTGTTCAGCGCAATGTTGATCCGGCTAATGAGATCCGCACTATTGTTGAGGAGGTTATCGATAACGTGCAGCAACATGGCGACCGTGCCCTGTATGATTATGCCCGCAAATTCGACAAGGTTGAATTAAGCAACCTATACCTTGACAAAACCGATCTGGAAGAACTGGCCGGATCGGTATCTGCCGAGCAAAAATCCGCGTTGGAAACCGCCTATAACAATATCTATAAATTCCATCGCACACAGGTAAAAACCGAAGATAAAGTAGAGACCATGCCCGGCGTTACCTGCTGGCGCGAGTTAAGACCGATTGAAAAAGTTGGCCTGTACATCCCTGGCGGAACAGCCGTTTTGCCAAGCACTTTTTTAATGTTGGGTATCCCTGCACGCATAGCAGGCTGTCATGAAATTGTGGTGTGTTCGCCGCCGCAAAAAAACGGCAAGGTGAATGCTTTTATAGCCTATGTGGCCTTGCTATTGGGTATCGATAAAATATACCTGGCCGGTGGTTCACAGGCTATTGCAGCCATGGCCTACGGAACCGAAAGCATGACTAAAGTTGATAAGATATTTGGCCCTGGAAATCAGTTTGTTACCAAAGCAAAAACTATCATCCAGTCGACCACCACAACCGCTATTGATATGCCTGCTGGCCCATCAGAAGTATTGGTTATTGCCGATGAAACCGCTATCCCGGCTTACATTGCTGCCGACCTTTTGGCGCAGGCCGAACATGGTATCGACAGCCAATCGGTATTGGTATGTACCTCTGCTAAAATAGCGCAGGAAACCCTGGCCGAAGTGGAGAAACAGCTACCTACTCTGCCACGTGCCGAGATAGCTAAACTGGCCATAGATAACTCCTACATCGTGGTTACTTCCAATCTGGAGCAAGCTATGGATTTCAGTAATCAGTACGCACCGGAGCATTTGATACTGGCTACCGAAAGGTGGAAAGAGATCACTGGTTACATCATTAACGCAGGCTCGGTATTCCTGGGTAATTTAACTCCTGAGAGTGCAGGCGATTATGCCTCAGGCACCAACCATACCCTGCCAACCAGCAGCTATGCCCGGGCCTATTCAGGTGTATCCGTTGACTCTTTTGTCAAAAAGATCACTTTCCAGCATATCACCCGTGAAGGGATTAACAACATAGGTCCAACGGTGCAAACGCTGGCCGAATTAGAGGGCTTGCATGCACATGCTAATGCAGTATCAATAAGGAATAAAAATTAAAATATAATTAAAGAACAGCGTTTCTCTATCAAATATGTCATTGCGAGGAGGAACGACGAAGCAATCTCATCGTATACATAGACGCGAGGAGATTGCCACGCTACGCTCGCAATGACATGATTAATATTACAATGTATAACATCAACAATATACTCCGCGAAAACATCAAAAACCTAACTCCCTACTCTTCCGCACGTGACGAGTACCAGGGTGAGGCCAGTGTTTTTCTGGATGCTAATGAAAACGCGTTCGGGTCGCCGTTGAACCAGCAGTTTAACCGCTATCCTGATCCATTGCAATACCAGTTAAAAAAACGCATCACCGAAATTAAAGGGGTACCGCCCCGCAATATTTTTGTAGGCAACGGCAGCGATGAAGCTATCGACATCCTTTTTCGCAGTTTCTGCAATCCGGGTGTTGATAATGTGATCATCGTGCCCCCTACTTATGGCATGTACCAGGTATCGGCCAATATCAATGATGTGGAGGCCCGCAAGGTTTTGCTTACCCAAGATTACCAGCTTAACCTGGAAGGCATTGCCGAAGCTATCGATGAGCACACCAAACTCATCTTTATTTGCTCGCCCAATAACCCAACCGGCAACTCCATTAACCGTGCGGATGTGGAAACCCTGCTGGCCAATTTTAACGGACTGGTGATTGTTGATGAAGCTTATATCAATTTCAGTCGCCAGAAAACTTTTATACAGGAGCTGACCGAATATGCCAACCTGGTGGTTTTACAAACCCTGTCAAAAGCCTGGGGATTAGCTGGTTTACGCGTGGGCATGGCCTTTGCCAGCGAAGAGATCATTGAGGTAATGAACAAAGTAAAACCACCTTATAATGTGAACGAAGCCTCTCAGCAACTGGCTTTGGAAGCGCTGGCCAATATCGATCAGATCAATAGCTGGATCAAGGAAACACTGTTACAGCGCGACAGACTGGTGCTTGAACTTAAAAACTTTGATTTTGTACTGGATATTTATCCATCCGATGCTAACTTTATCCTTGTGAAAACAACCGATGCCAACCGTATCTACGACTACCTGGTAAGCAAAGGCATCATTATACGCAACCGCTCCAAAGTGGAGCTTTGCGAAGGCTGCCTGCGCATTACCGTGGGTACGCCTGATGAAAACACTACACTACTTCAAACGCTACAAAACTTTAAATGAAACGGAAAATATTGTTTGTTGACCGCGACGGTACACTGATCAAAGAACCTGCCGATGAGCAGATAGACTCTTTTGAAAAGCTGGAGTTTTACCCCGGCGCGTTAACTTATCTGCCCAAAATTGCCAAGGAGCTTGATTTTGAACTGGTGATGATCACCAATCAGGATGGTTTGGGTACAGCTTCTTACCCGGAAGATACCTTTTGGCCGGTGCATAATTTCATCCTGAAAACATTTGAGGCCGAAGGGGTAAAGTTTGATAACATTGTGATCGACCGTACCTTCCCTGCCGAAAAGGCGCCAACACGCAAGCCGGGTACAGCCTTGCTTACTCCATATTTTGATACCGAAAAGTATGATCTGCCAGGTTCATTTACCATCGGCGACCGTAAAAACGATGTGCTGCTGGCCCGTAATTTAGGGGCAAAGGCCATCTGGATCAATAATGAATCGGGTTTAGGTGGCGCTGAGTTTACCGAAGCCGACCATATCGGCGATACCATTGCCCTGGAAACAACCGACTGGCAAAAGATCTACGAGTTTCTGAAACTGGGCCAGCGTGTAGTTGAACACCGCCGTGCTACTAAAGAAACCGACATCTATATCAAAATAAACCTGGATGGTACCGGCGAAGCCAAAGTATCAACCGGTCTGCATTTTTTTGATCACATGCTGGATCAAATAGCCCGCCACGGCAGCATCGACCTGGAAGTAATAGCCAAAGGTGATCTGCATATTGACGAGCATCATACCATTGAAGATACCGGCATAGCTTTAGGCGAGGTTTTTGCGGAAGCTTTAGGTAATAAAAAAGGTATTGAACGTTACGGTTTTTGTCTGCCTATGGACGATTGTCTGGCACAGGCAGCCATTGATTTTGGTGGCCGTAACTGGATAGTTTGGGAAGCAGAATTTAACCGCGAAAAAGTGGGCGATGTACCAACAGAAATGTTTTATCATTTCTTCAAATCGTTCTCAGACGCGGCCAAATGCAATCTGAACGTAAAAGCGGAAGGGCAAAACGAACATCACAAAATTGAGGCTATATTTAAAGTCTTTGCCAAGGCAATAAAAATGGCCGTAAAGCGTGATGTAGATAAGATGGTTTTACCAAGTACTAAAGGGGTACTATAACCCCCCCGCCCCCTGAAGGGGGAGTAAGTAAACAATATGCAAACTAACGATCAAAATACAGCCGCTACTTCAAAAGCTCCCCCTTTAGGGAGCGGGGGGGTCGGCATTATTTTATACGGCGCTGGCAATATATTTTCTTTAACGGCGGCTTTGGAGCGGCTGGGCATTCCTTATGGCTTTATCAATAGCCAGGAGGATTTTGAAAAGTTCGACCGTTATATTATTCCCGGAGTTGGTCACGCAGGCGCGGCTATGGACAAACTGGAGAAAACCGGCTTGGTTCCAGCTATTAAAGCGCTTAAAAAGCCTACTTTGGGCATTTGCGTAGGGATGCAGCTGCTTACTTCCTACTCCGAAGAAGGCGATTCTGATCTGTTAAATATCTTCCCGATCAAAACCCTAAAGTTTCAGGATAGTTCTGAATATAAGGTACCTCATACAGGCTGGAACCAGGTGTATCCTGAAAAAGACAACCCTTTATTTAAAAATATACCGTCAGGTTCACATTTTTACTTTGTACATTCATACTTTATTGAGTATGACAAAACATATACTTTACTATCAGCAAATTACAGCACCGAATTTTCGGCATCAATTTGGCATGATAATTTTTACGGCGTACAATTTCACCCCGAAAAATCTGGGGTATACGGCGAAACGCTATTAACTAATTTTTCAAAACTATAAAAGACATGTACATTATCCCTGCTATTGACATATTGAACAAAAAGGTGGTGCGTTTGCGTGAAGGCGATTACGGTCAGGTTACAGAATACGATGTTACATTGGAAGAAATGATTGAGCGCTATCAGAGCAATGGCACCAATTTCATCCACGTTATTGATCTTAATGGCGCCAAAAACGATTTCAGTAACCAGCAATACCTGTTTGATGTGATCCGTAAAACCGACATGAAGGTGCAATATGGCGGCGGTATCCGCAGCATTGATAAAGTGAAAGAGCTGATAGATGCAGGCGTTCACCGCGTTATTGTAGGCACACAAGCCCTCACTAACCCAAGCTTTTTACCCGAACTGGGTTCTGAGATTTGTGGTAAAGATAAATGCTCAGACCAGGTAGTTATTGCCATCGATGTGTTGGATGAAGTGATCAAATACTCCGGCTGGATGGAAAGTTCACCCATAAAACTGATGGATTACGTTGACAAATGCCTTTCCCTTGGCTTTTTCCGTTTCCTATGTACCGATATCAATAAAGACGGTAAACTGGGTGGTGCAGGTATTGAGCTGTATGAAAAGCTGCTGGACCATTCGCCTTTTATTAAATTGATCGCTTCGGGTGGTGTTAGTTCCATGAAGGATATCGAACAATTGAGCCGTCTTAAGGTTGAGTCATGCGTAGTGGGCAAAGCCATTTACGAAGGTCATATCACTATAGAAGACGTAAAGAACTGGAACCTGGAATCTTTGATCTCCATTTAACCCCCCAGCCCCCTGAAGGGGGAGCTTATATGCATACGTAACTTTAGATTGATGAAAAAAAAGTTATTTCTTGGGGCCAATGCTGAAATATTTGCAAATGCTAAAGCACTAAGATACAGCATGACCCCTGCTGAAAACTTTTTATGGAGCCAGCTAAATGTTTATTTGAGCGATACAAAATTCAGAAGACAACATCCTCTCGGAAGTTACATAGCTGATTTTTATAGTCATCAGCATAAGTTGGTAATCGAAGTAGACGGAAGTATTCATGCTCTTCCAGAAGTGAAAGTAAATGACTTTGAAAAACAAACATTTCTTGAAAGTCAGGGACTAAAAGTATTAAGATTCACAAACGAACAAGTATTCAACAACCTAAATAAAGTATTGGAAGATATAACCAAGCAAATCAAAAGCACCCCTTTTAGGGGGCGGGGGGGGTTATCAAAGCGCATTATCCCTTGTCTCGATGTTAAAGACGGTCGTACGGTAAAAGGCGTAAACTTTGTCGATCTGCGCGATGCCGGCGACCCGGTTGAACTGGCCTGGAACTACTCGCGCCAAGGTGCCGACGAACTCGTTTTCCTGGACATTACCGCTACCGTGGAGCGCCGCAAAACCATGGTTGAGCTGGTAAAATCAGTAGCAAGGCAGATCAATATACCCTTTACCATAGGTGGTGGCATCAATGAAATTGCCGACGCCGACGCGTTATTAAATGCCGGCGCCGATAAAATATCTATCAATTCTGCCGCAGTGCGCAACCCGGCCCTCATTGATGAACTTGCCAAAGCATTCGGCGTGCAGTTTGTGGTAATAGCGGTTGATACCCGCCTCATAGATGATAAAAACATCGTGCACCTGAACGGCGGTCGCCTCCCAACGGAGCGCCAAACTTTGGAATGGATAAAAGAGGCCGAAAGCCGTGGTGCGGGCGAAATACTGCTCACCTCCATGGATCATGACGGCACTAAAAATGGTTTCGATAATGGACTGCTAAAAATTATTAACGATGCCGTGCATATTCCGGTTATAGCGTCGGGTGGTGCGGGCGCGGTGCAGCATTTTGTTGATGTTTTTGAAAAAACAAATGTAGATGCGGCATTGGCGGCATCTGTATTTCACTATGGTGAGATACTGATACCGGACTTGAAAGCGGTGTTAAAAAGTAACAATATTGAGGTAAGGATTTGATTAAGTGCGAATGAGCCTTCAACTCCGTTGTCTGTGTCCTCACAGACAACTACATAACTGCCTGTGAGGACACAGGCAGTGGTAATAAAGATAAAAAATGAATATAGATTTTAACAAAACCGACGGATTGGTTCCGGTGATCATACAGGATGAGCAAACACTTGAAGTGCTGATGCTGGGCTATATGAACCAGGAAGCCTATAATAAAACTGTACAGGAAAACATAGTAACTTTCTTTTCCCGTTCCAAACAACGTTTGTGGACAAAAGGCGAAACCAGCAGCAATTTTCTGCATGTAAAAAACATCAGCATTGATTGCGATAACGATACCTTGCTCATCAAAGTTAAAGCCGATGGCCCAACCTGTCACACTGGTTCGCGCAGCTGCTTTAAAACGGAGTTTAATCAGAACTTTATCCTGGAGCTGGAAAATATTATTGCTGATAGGTACGAGAACCCGGTTGAAGGCTCATACGTAAATAAACTGCGCAACAAGGGCCTCAACAAAATAGCCCAAAAAGTAGGTGAAGAAGGCGTTGAAACCGTTATAGCGGCCCTGGCCGAAACCGAAACAGACCTGATCAATGAATCGTCAGACCTTGTATTTCATTTATTAGTGCTGCTTCGTGAAAAAGGACTCGACCTGAAAACGATAGCAAAGAATTTAGAGAACAGGCACAAATAGCCGTTAATCATGAAATTGAATATGCTGAAGAGTTTTTACCTTTTGCTTTTTTGTATTTACGGCTTGGGTATAGTTGCTAATGCTCAAACAAACAATTTGAGAAGTAGAATCATAGAAATAGCTAAAGAAGGTAAAGGCACTGTTGGTGTTTCTATATTGAACCTGGATACCCACGATACCTTGTCCTATAACGGCCATGCACAATTGCCTATGCAGAGTGTAATGAAGTTTTCGATAGCTATTACTGTTTTGCATGGAATTGATGAAGGTCATTTCAAATTAGATCAGCCAATCCATATTGACAAAAGTGACTATTATGATACTTACAGTCCGCTGAAAGATAAACATCCGGGGGGCAATTTTGATATCACTATTAGGGAGCTGTTAAGTTACATGGTATCCTTAAGTGATAATGTGGCTTGTGATGTGCTGCTAAAAACGCTTGGCGGCATTGATAAAGTAAATACCTATATCCATAGCATCGGCATACCTAACATTGCCTTTAAGGCTACAGAGTTTCAGATGGCACAGTCATGGGATGTACAATACACCAATTGGGCCGAGGCTACCGGTCTTACTCATTTGTTGGATCTGGCTTTTAAACCCGACTTTCTTTCGCCTGCAAACCACGCTTACCTCTGGAAGATCATGCAGGAAACCTCAACAGGGCCAAACCAGATTAAAGGCCTACTACCTGTGGGTACGGTGGTATATCATAAAACAGGTCGTTCTGGCACCAACGAACAAGGAATTACCGCCGCTACTAACGACATTGGGATAATTACTTTACCCAATGGTAAACATTTAGCGATAGCCGTTTTTGTATCGGATACTCCGGTTAACCAAACCATCCGTGAATCGATTATATCTCGCATTGCTAAAGCAGCCTATGATGAGGCTGTAAAGTAGTTACTTTAAGCTGATAGGCTACCATTAAAGGTATCGCCGCAAAAATGATAATTTTGTTCGGTGATGATTCTTATGATCATGATTACGGATATCAATTAAAAACACCTTAAAATGACCGCAGAAAAAATAGCAGAATTGACCGGGCATGGCAACCCCATTTTCACATTAGAACTTTCGCAAAAACCGGGTATATTATTTACCGGCGGCAACGATAAAGGCCTGGTGGAATGGAACCTGGAAAGTTTCTCGTTCATTAAAGTGATGTTCCCGGTTAGGGCTTCTATTTATGCTATACATGGCCCTGTAGGCTATCCCATATTATTGACGGGCCTACGCAGCGGCGAGGTACTGGTGTTTGACTTTATACAGCAAAAACTTCTGAAATCGCTTGCCCATCATCTTAAGCCGATCTTCGATATCAAGTCGGTAAGTACTAAGAACGAATTACTGATAGCCTCCGAAGATGGTACAGTTTCGGTATGGAGTCTGGCCAGTTTAGAGATGGTGCACAGTATCAAAGTATCTGCCGATACAGTACGCTGCATATCCATATCGCCAGATGAAACACAGGTAGCTTTTGGCTGCAGGGATAACTCCATCAAAATTTACGATCTGCATGATTATACCTTACTTAAATCGTTACATGGCCATACCATGTCGGTTTTTGCACTGGCTTATAGTCCCGATGGTACTTACCTTGCATCAGGTGGCCGCGACGCGCAGATCAAGATCTGGGATAGTGTCACTTATCAGCCTGTCAAAAATATTCCGGCACATTTATTTGCTATAAATCATATCCTGTTTCATCCCACAAAGCTCTACTTTGCCACCGCCAGTATGGATAAGGGCATCAAGATCTGGGGAGCCGATGATTTTAAATTATATAAGATCATCAGCCGTGAAAAAGGCCATCCGGGTCATGTATTATCAGTCAATAAACTGGCCTGGAACGGAGATCAGCTGATTTCTGTGAGCGACGACAAGAAAGTGGTAGTGTGGGATATTAAGTTTGATTGAGGGAATAACAAGACAAGTTCAACAATCCCCTCTTGAGAGGGGGAGCGTGGTTATGTGTAGTAGCAGGGGTGTGTTCTAAAAGTAGATAACACACCCCTCCGCCCCTCTCAAGAGGGGAATCGCACTATCCCCGCTTTCTTTGAATACTACATAAACCTTTTGATGCTATGCAGCTTATGTGTATGCCGTTTCTGCTCTTTCGAGTAAATACCCTCTGTATCTATCGTATCAATTTTAACTTTTCCTGAGGCATGGATAATGTGTTCATTGTTCAGCATAATACCTACATGGGTTACTTTGCCAGCCTCATTGTCAAAAAAAGCCAGGTCGCCTAAGCGGGCTTGCTCAATACTTTCAACCAGGATACCTTCCTCCACCTGCTGACTGGCATCACGTTTGATTTTAATATTGTTAAGGCTAAACACCACCTGTGTAAACCCCGAACAATCAATACCAAAATGCGTACGGCCACCCCATAAATAGGGCGAATTTAAAAATGATTTGGCTGTGGTGGCTATATCTTCCCGTTCACCTATTTCACCGATGATCTCAAAACGCTCGGTGCCTATGCGGCAGGTGGTACCTTCCAAAAAGGCTAAAGAGCTACCTGCTGGCAGATAAACAACACTGTTGTCGGCAACTTTCCAGGCTTGTGTTACCGCCCGGTAGGTAAGCGGTGGTTTTACATGCTTGAAACTTTTGTAAGCGATATGACCCAGCATAGTAAATTGCAGGCGACCGATCCAGCCTTCATAACCATCATTCTCTGTGATGATCCTCACCCAGCGGTCAGTCCATTCTATGATCTCAAATGCTTCGCCAAACAATAGCTGCGACACCTGTTCGCTGCGGTCATTAGCCTCGGCACGCAGCGGAATAACCGCCAGATTACAAATACCGTATTCCATTGATAATAGTGAAAAACAAATATAGAAATAAAAATAATTTATATATTTGTAAGTACTTACGTAAGTAATATGAGTTTAATAGATGATTTAGAAGAACTGGCTGTTGGAGCAAGGCTCAAACGGTTATATGAATACTTTGCAAAGGATGTGGTTTTGATATACAAAGATGAAGAGCTAAACTTTGAGCCCAAGTATTTTACCCTTTACTACCTGATCAGTAAGCAGGGCGAAGCAGCCGTAACCGAAATTGCCGAAGAACTGGGCTGTACCCATCCCGGTGTCATCCATTTGGCCAAAGAGCTCGAAGAACTGGGCTTCATCGAGTCGGTAAAATCGGCTACCGACAGTCGCAAACGTATACTCCGCTTATCAGAAAAAGGCAAAGCCTCCCTGCCAAAATTTGAGCGGGTATGGGCCAAGATCCTAGCCCTTAATAAATCATTATTTAATAGTCAGCAAAATAATTTACTAAGCGCCATTATGGAAACAGAAGCACAATTGAACGAAAAACCGTACTACCAGCGTTTTCAGGAAATGTTTAATCCGCAGGGCAACAATCCGGTAAGAGTTACTACTTACGATCCCCAATATGCCCGTCATTTTAAAAACCTCAACATAGAGTGGATCAATACCTATTTCACAGTTGAGGAACACGACCTGGAGCAATTAAACCACCCCGAAGATCATATATTGGCCGATGGCGGCGAGATCCTTTTCGCACATATCGATGACGATGTTGTGGGTACCTGCGCGGTCATCAAAACAGGTCCGGCAGAATACGAGCTGGCCAAAATGGCGGTAAGCCCCAAATACCAGGGGCGTAAAATTGGCAATACCCTGATGGACGCGGCTATAGCTAAAACCAAAGAATTGGGGGGTACTCGTATTTGGCTGGGTTCAAACACCAAACTTACGCCTGCCATTACTTTATATAAAAAATACGGCTTTAAAGAGTTCCAGGCGGCCGCATCACCCTATACCCGTGCCAATATCCATATGGAAATGGATCTGTATGAGATATGAGATATGAGATATGAGATATGAGATATGAGATATGAGATATGAGATATGAGATATGAGATATGAGATATGAGATATGAGATATGAGATACAAAAAAAGGAACAGCAAGCTGTTCCTTTTTTTGTATCTGTGTTTTTTTCTCAAATCTCACATCTCATATCTCACATCTAAAAATATTACTCATTCATGTGCAGCCAGTCCTTCTTGGCTAACAGTTCTTCTTTGCTTTCGCGGATATCTTCATCATCCACACAACAATCTACAGGGCATACTGCAGCACATTGTGGTTCGTCATGAAAACCAACACATTCAGTACATTTATCAGGTACAATATAATATATATCGTCAGAAAGAGCAGCCTGAGATTCTTCGGCATTTAATGTGTTACCATCGCCAAAATCAATAACCCCTTTAAGTCCGGTACCGTCGCTAAAGCGCCATGCCGCGCCGGCATCATAAATGGCATTATTGGGGCACTCCGGTTCGCAGGCTCCGCAGTTTATGCATTCATCGGTGATTTTAATCGCCATATTTCTAAATATCTAATATTCTCAATTAACTTTGCCTGAAATTAACAAGCGTACAAATATAACAAAAAAAGGGTTTCGGGGTTTAAAACCTTACCATATATATGTCAAAAATTAATATAAAAAACGCAATAAATTCATTTTCAGCCTTAGGAGAGCAGTTAGCTAAGCCAGATGAGCAGTTAATAGCCATTATTAACGACGAACAGTACCACAACGCCTGGTTTACACCCGAAAGTGTTTTACGCGCCGTTACCGCCATTGGCCAGATGCTTAACAAGACCGATTTAACTACCTGGCTTTCTGGATACAACCTTTCGAGCGAAGCCCAACCCAAAAAAGTGGGATTAATCCTGGCCGGTAACATTCCGCTGGTGGGTTTTCATGATGTACTTTGCGTACTGGCCACAGGCAACCACGCGCTCATTAAAACCTCATCGCAGGATGCTTATCTCATCAAACATGTACTGCAACGATTAGTTGATATCGATAATAGTTTTGCCGCTCAGTTCAGTTTCATTGAACGCCTCACCGATTTTGACGCCATTATAGCCACCGGCAGCAATAACAGCTCCCGTTATTTTGATTATTATTTTGGTAAAGTACCTAATATCATCCGCAAAAACCGCAACAGTATTGCCCTGCTTACCGGCAACGAAACCGCGGAAGACCTGTTTAACCTGGGTCATGATATATTTGATTATTATGGACTGGGCTGCCGTAACGTGTCAAAATTACTGGTGCCTGAAGGGTATGTTTTCAATTTCTTTTTTGAATCGATAGAGGAATTTAAAACCATCATCCATCACCACAAATACAGCAACAATTACGATTACAACAAATCCATTTACCTGGTAAACAGCGACAAGCATTTTGACAACGGTTTTTTGATGGCTAAGGAAGACGAACGGATAGCATCGCCCCTGGCGGTAGTATATTATAGCCATTATACTGATCTGCAGGCAGCGCAGCAATTGCTCACAGATCAAAGCGAAAACCTGCAATGTATCGTTACCAAAGCTCCCATTGAGGTACAAAGCCAGGTGGTGGGTTTTGGCCAAAGCCAGCAACCCGCTTTATGGGATTATGCCGATGGGATTGATACAATGGATTTCTTGGCAAATCTTTAAAATAACAATACCTTTGGTGAGGTAGCATATAGTTGATAGTTCATAGATCATAGCAAAAGCGATTGAACACCATGAACCATGAACCATGAACCATGAACTAACATGTATATTATTAAAGTAAAAGGCGTTGCCAAAATACCCGATTACGTACAGCTGCGTGATGATAAGTTTACGCTGCTGGCTTATTTCAGGGTCGACAGGCCTGATAAATCACTGGATAAGGTTGGGCTGGCAGATAAAGCCGAATATATTATGAATATAATCAAGGACCTGCCGTTTGGACAGATCCTAAAATTAGAGCTATAAAAAAGATGATCGGAAATTCTATTATTAAGCTAAACAATGTCGATATTTTTCAGCAGTCGCACCTGGTACTGTCAAACGTTAACCTGCATATTGACAAAGGCGATTTTGTATGGCTCATTGGCCAAACCGGATCGGGCAAGAGCAGTTTGCTTAAAGTAATTTACGGCGATCTGATCCCGAAGGCTGGTACCGGTCATGCCTGTGGATATGAGCTGAGCAAGCTGCCCAGCCGCGATGTGCCCTATCTGCGCCGCAAGCTGGGTATCGTTTTTCAGGATTTTCAGTTGCTTACCGATCGCTCCATCGAACAAAACCTGTTATTTGTAATGCGCGCCACCGGTTGGACAGATAAAAAACTGATAGCCGACCGTACTCTGGATGTGTTGGAAAAAGTAGGCCTGCGTTCCAAATTAAAGAAAATGCCGCATGAGCTGTCAGGCGGCGAGCAGCAACGCGTGGTAATTGCCCGCGCCCTGTTGAATGATCCCGAAATTATCCTCGCCGATGAGCCAACCGGCAATCTTGACCCTGAAACATCCGAAGAAATTGTACTGCTGTTGAAACAGATCAGCCAGTCGGGCACCGCTGTATTGGTAGCTACGCACGATTATCATATCATCCGCGCTTTCCCCTCACGCATTATCAAATGCGAAAACGGTAAGGTTTTGGAAGACGCGGAAATATAACCGCTGATTCCTTTGATGACGCTGATTTCGTTGATTGCCTTACTACCGTAGAGACACATCACATGTGTCTCTATAAAAATCAGCGTCATCAACGCAATCAAAAAAATCAACGGTCATCCTGTCACCCCTGCATAAAACGTGTCACACCTTCCTGATATTAAAACATACCACTGACAGCTTGTCGGCTTTATGCTAATGGCAGGATACTTGATTGGCACTATCAGCTATGAAATTTAACGATATGTTGAAGAAAAAGAAGAAAGAAAATACGGACACCACAGAAAATATGAATACGGCAGAACAGGAAAATTTAAACGAGAATGGGCAGGAACAGGCCCAGACCGAAACTACTGAAGCAACAACAGCAGAAGTTGTATCTGCCGAAGACAAATTGAAAGAAGAATTAGCACAGGCAAACGACAAGTACCTGCGCTTATATGCCGAATTTGACAACTTCAGAAGACGTACTATTAAAGAGCGCGCGGAAGCCCGTGAAACAGAAGGTAAAGAGCTGTTAGTAGCTTTGTTGCCTGTTTTGGACGATTTTGAGCGCGCACAACGTTCTATGGAAAACGCTGTTGACGTTGCCCCGGTTAAAGAGGGTGTTACACTGATACAGAACAAACTAAAAAACATACTGGGTCAAAAAGGCCTGAAGGAGATGACAGCAATAGGCGAACCTTTTGACGCCGACCTGCATGAGGCCATTACCAATATACCAGCCCCTACCGATGACCTTAAAGGTAAAGTGATGGATGAAATGGAAAAAGGTTATTACCTGAAAGACAGGGTAATACGTTTTGCCAAAGTAATTGTAGGAGCATAAATTAATTAGTGAATTATTGAATTAATGATTTAGTGAATTTTTTCACTCCTTGTCTACAGTTCAATTATTCAGCTATTAATATGATTAAAGTAAAAGAATGGAATTATTGGTTACTCTTCGTCAATCACTAATTCACTAAATCAATAATTCAACAATAAAATAAAGTGGTTGAATTATCCGGGTAAGTGTTTTTTTATAATTCACTAACTCACTAATTCAATAATTCAACATTAAAAATATGGCTAAGAGAGATTATTACGATATCCTGGGAGTCGCCAAAGGTGCCGATGCCGACGAGATAAAAAAGGCATATCGTAAAATGGCTATTAAATATCACCCGGATAAAAACCAGGGCGATAAAGAGGCCGAAGAAAAATTCAAGGAAGCTGCCGAAGCTTATGAAGTACTAAGCAGTCCAGAAAAGCGCCAGCGTTATGATCAGTTTGGTCATGCGGCCAATGCTTCATCACCAAATGGTGGTGGCGGTTATGGCGGCAGCATGAATATGGACGACATATTTAGCCAGTTTGGTGACATTTTTGGCGGTGGCAGTCCGTTCGAAGGCTTTTTTGGCGGCGGCCGTCAAAGTGGCGGTGGTGGCAGACGTGTGGCACGCGGCAGTAACCTGCGCATCAAAGTACGCTTAACCCTGGAAGAAATAGCTAACGGCGCCGAAAAGAAGATCAAAGTAAACAAACAGATAGTTTGTAAAACCTGCGATGGCTCGGGCGCTAAAGATAAATCATCGTTCCAAACCTGTAAAACATGTGGTGGCTCGGGCGCGGTGCGTAGGGTAACCAATACCATACTGGGCCAGATGCAAACTACCAGTACCTGCCCTACCTGTAACGGCGAAGGCTCAACCATACTGTCAAAATGTACCGTTTGTCATGGCGATGGCGTGGTTCGCGGCGAAGAACTGATCACCATTAACGTGCCTGCCGGTGTAAGCGAAGGTATGCAACTGAGCATGAGCGGCAAAGGTAATGCTGCCCCACGTGGCGGTGTACCGGGCGATCTGATCATCCTGATTGAAGAGATCCCGCACGAAACATTAAAACGCGACGGCAATAATATAATATACGACCTGCATGTAAACTTTGTTGATGCCGCCTTAGGTACCACAGTTGAAGTGCCTACCATTGATGGTAAAGCCAAGATCAAAATTGATCCGGGGACCCAGGGTGGTAAGATCCTGCGCCTGAAAGGCAAAGGTGTGCCAGAGGTAAACTCTTATCATCGTGGCGACCAATTGATACACATCAACATCTGGACACCCAAAGCACTGAGCCGTGAAGAGCGCGAACTGTTGGAGAAATTGCAGTCGTCGCCCAACTTTAAACCCAACCCGGGCAAAAACGAAAAAAGCTTTTTTGAACGGATGAAGGAATATTTTGAATAAAAGCTAAAAGCAGAAGGCTTAAAGCCGAACGCACAAACAAAAAGCCCGGAGTTTATACTTCGGGCTTTTTGTTTGTGCCGATTTACTTGTTAATTTCTGACTTTTAATATTACTTTATCGATTGTATCTTACAGGTCGAAATATACATACTCATGATAATTGATATAGCATCTGATAATGTTTTAAAACAATTCAGTGGTGAACTACCTGATTTCGTAGTTATAACAGGTACAAATGGTTCAGGTAAAACACATCTATTAAGAAGTTTCAAAGGAATGAATATACTTAGTGGGATAAGCACACTATCAGAGAATGGAATTATTTTAAACAACATCAATTATTTTCCGCTTGGAGATATAAGAATAATTGACATTGGAGCATCAAGGACTGAATCATTAGTGAGCAATTGGCTTTTGGTATACACCGAGTTTATCACCAATCTCTGGAAAAACAAAGGTCAAGGTATAGATTCCGAAGACATCCCTGAAATCTTCAAAACTCTCTCCGAAACAACCGGAAAAAGCTTTGAAGATATAACTTTTAATGACTACATAAAAGCTGCTCCTATTTTTGACCCATCCTTGGGTAACTTATCGTCTTTGTTTTTAAACTATTACGTAAGGAATAGTTTAAAAAATATTAATAACGATGAAGATGTAAATGCTCCTTGGGTTGTTCTTAATGATTTACTTAAACAAGCACATATTAAATATACGGTTGATAAACCCATAGAAGTGGATGGAAAAATTGACTTTTACGAAATGAAAATCCTTCATAATGACAAGAGATTGTACTTTGATTGGTTATCATCTGGGGAGCAAAATATTATCTCTTTAATAGTAACTCTTTATCAATCTCAGATAGGAAACAGTTTCCCGGAAGTTATTTTGTTTGACGAATCCGATTCAATGTTTCATCCATCATTTACTAAGAGATACTTAGATGTTCTGCTTAAAGAATTTGTTGGCAAGCGAAAAGTTAAGATTATACTTACCACTCATTCACCAACCACTGTTGCGCTTTCTCCACCTGATTCTATATATGTGATGGAGGATGGATTGTTAAAAAAGGCAAGTAAAGATGAAGCTATAAAGTCTTTAACTTATGGTTTAAAAAACCTAAACGTCTTATATGAAAACAAAAGGCAAGTAATGGTTGAAGGCGATTTTGATGCATTGTTCTACGAAGCTATATACCCAAAAATACGCCTCGATTCTATTGCAAATTCTGAATTTGTTTATTTTATTTCTTGTGGAAAAAAAGAAGGTGGTTCAAGTAGAGTTTTAGAATACACACAAAAACTATTTGATGCGGAAAACAAATCAATCTGTGGAATAATCGATTATGATGATAACAATAAAGAAACTGATAGAGTAAAGGTTGCAGGATTGAATCAAAGATATTCGATTGAAAACTATGTATTAGACCCGTTAATTATGTCTTTTTTCCTTTTAAACGAAGAAAACCCATCTAAAAAAGATTTAGGCTATGAGGATTATGATGACATAAGAAAGGTTCCTGATTTTGATGAAAATAAGCTTCAAAAACTCACAGATATAATTGTCTCTAAACTAAAAGAAAATTTATCTGATATTTTAAAACGTCGACTAAATGAAACCTTAATATCGGTGAATTTAATATGCGGGAAAGTAATTAAAATACCTAATTGGTTATTTAATTATAATAATAAAATTTTAGAAAAATTATATTCAGATACATTTGAAAATTTAAGAAGAAATGGGGATGTGGATACTCTTAAGAAAGAAGTTTTAAAAAAAATCATTAAATTATATCCTGAATTTTTACCTGTGGATTTTGTTGAACTATTTCAACGTCTTGAAAATATTGAGATAAATTAAGAGCATAAAGTCTCAGTTATGAATAGTACGATGACCACTAAGAAAGATAATTACGATTTTGGAAAGATAACCCATGTTTAATCAGGCTATCGCAATACCAATGAACCTCACTAATTTATTTACCACTACAAAATGTCCATAAAATCTTTCGCATTATTTCTTCTTTCAATTCTTTGTAACATATTTTGCTGTGCCCAAACCCCATCCATCCGCAATAACTACCAAACCGAAGCCGGTGTGCCCCATTTAAAAATTGAGCGGAGCATGATCTACTCGCCGGATAAGGAATGGCTGTATAACCACCACCCTTCTATTATTCATTTTAAGGATCAGTTTATAGCGATATGGAGCAATGGTTTGATCGATGAAGATTCACCGGGCCAGCGGGTGGTTTATGCTACTTCTAAAGATTTCACACATTGGTCAAAACCCGAAGTACTGGCATCCCCTGTAAAAGTAAATGATACCTTAACCGTGCTTACAGCTGCCGGTTTATATCAGTACAAAGGCACCCTGGTGGCTTATTATGGCGAATACACTAAACACCGCCAGAACACGCACTTGTGGGCCAAAACCAGTACCGACGGCATCCATTGGAGCAATGCTATAGATATGCACGTACCGCTAATCCCCAATCATGGCCCCGAGGCTACCAAAAGCGGGCGGCTCATCATCAGTGGTAATTTCATGTTTCCGTATACCGATGACCCTAAAGGTATTTCGGGTTGGAAAATCAGCAGTTTTTACCCCGACTCATTATACACCCAGGATAACTCTGCCGCCTTTTACGCCCCGGCTGCCAAGCTGGGCTTGCCTCCGCTTTGTGAGGGCTCCTTTTTTGAAACGGACAACCACATACTGCACATGCTGCTACGCGTTACCGGTAAGGGCTGGAAAGGCCGCTTATGGCTTACCGAAAGCAGGGATAAGGGCCGAAGCTGGTCGCGCCCGGTAGAAACCACCTTTTCTGATAACGACAGCAAATTTCATTTCGGTCGCCTGCCCGATAAACGTTTTTATTATGCAGGCATCCCGGATACGCTGCATCATTACGACCGTAACCCGCTGGTACTATCACTCTCCAAAAACGGTGAAACATTTGACAAGAACTATATTATTGCCGATGAACTTTACCACCTGAAAAAGGAAGGCTTATGGAAGGGTGGCCAGTATGGCTATCCGCATACCATCACCTATAACGGCTATATGTATGTGATCATCTCCCGGCAAAAAGAGGCTATTGAAACATTGCGGTTTAGTTTAGATCAGTTAAAATCACATTAATTAAATTCTTTCAAAATACCAGCTTGTATTAACTTTTTTTCTTACAGCTTTAACATGAACCAATAACTGTAATTTATTGATTGCGTTTAAATTTCTTAAAATGCTCCTTATAGGTAGTCCTGCCGCCTTATAATCTTTATTAAAAATCCCTTTCTCAATAAATTGAGGCATCAAATCCTTAGCAAGAACTTCATTGATAGACTTATTGTCCACAAAATAATCTCTTACAATTTGATCAATTCTTCCCACCTTATGTATCATATTTTCTGTCATATAGCAATATAAGTAAAGATTAACGTTCCTGAAAAGTTTATGTAACATTACGCAATAGCCCGTATCTAAAGCGTACAATTAACATCATAAACCAATTAAATGTTAAGCATACGCCATATTGTTAAACAGTACGCCGGCCACCGGGCCCTGGACGATGTAAGTCTGGAAGTGGAAAGCGGACAAATCTTCGGGCTTTTAGGGCCTAATGGTGCGGGTAAAACTTCCCTCATCCGCATTGTGAACCAGATCACGGCACCCGATTCGGGCGAAATTTATTTCGACGGACAAAAGCTCAATCAATCACACATCGAGCGCATCGGTTACCTGCCCGAAGAACGCGGCTTGTACAAAAAAATGGAGATCGGCGAGCAGATGATCTACCTGGCCCGATTGAAAGGACTAAGTCGCGATGAAGCCAATAAACGCCTTAAATTCTGGTTCAAAAAACTGGATATGGAGAGCTGGTGGAAAAAGAAGATAGAAGAACTATCCAAAGGGATGCAGCAAAAAGCCCAATTTGTGGCTACCGTACTGCATGAGCCCGACCTGATCATCCTGGACGAACCTTTCAGCGGCTTCGACCCGGTAAATGCCGAAGTGATCAAGGATGAGATCCTGGAGCTTAACAGAAAAGGAGCTACCATCCTGTTCTCTACCCACCGCATGGAATCGGTCGAGGAGCTTTGCGATTCGATAGCGCTGATCCATAAATCGCACAAAATACTGGATGGCAAGGTTAAACACATCCGCAACTCCTACCGCAATGATGTTTACCTGGTGGAATATTCAGGCGATCCGTTAAACTTTAACGGTGTACAACCTTTTGACCAGATCGGTGAAACCATCAGCGATGACGACAGGCATACCATCAGGATTAAACTCCATGATGGCCGCAGCTCCAATGATGTACTGCAATACCTCATCCCCCAAACCCGCATTAATATGCTGCAGGAAGTAATACCCAGCATGAACGAGATATTTATTGAAAAAGTAAACCAGAACCAATAAGCCATGAACAAAGTTTTACTCATTATACAGCGTGAATACCTTACCCGGGTAAGGAAAAAATCATTCATCGTTATGATATTTGTTGTGCCATTGCTTATTCTGGGCATGGGTGGTCTTATTACACTGGTTGCCAAAAACAGCGACAAACTATCCGGGGAACAAGTGGTTAACGTAATTGACGATAGCGGCCTTTTTGCCGCAAAACTCCAAAGCACCAAAAATATCAGGTTTAAACCCGGCGGCCAATCGCTGGAGGATTTAAAACTGGCTACCAAAAGCGATGAAAATCTGTTGATACTATCTATCCCTGCAGATTATGCAAAAAAGGATAACGTAAAAGTATTCTCCAAAAAGAAACCATCCCTGCTTATTACCGATGAAATAGCCCGGCAAATGAATGATATTGCGGTGAACAACGGCATGCTCCAGCATCATATTGATACGGCAGTATTGCACTCCATAAAAAGCAATATCAACGTAAATGGTGTCGAAATTACGGATACCGGCGCTAAAGATGCCAATGTAGGTACTAATATGGGGATAGGTGTGGCCTGTGCTATATTGATATATCTCTCATTGTTTATATATGGAGCCCAGGTAATGCGCGGGGTTATCGAAGAAAAAACAAGCCGTATTATTGAAGTTATCATTTCATCGGTTAAGCCATTCCAGCTAATGCTGGGTAAAATAATTGGCGTTGGGTTGGTGGGCTTAACGCAATTTGCGGCATGGATAATTTTATCCGTTATATCCTCAAAAATAGCAGGTCACGCCTTTAACTCACCTCAAAGCCCAATTGCAAGCGCCATGGCTATATTGCAAACCATCCCTTTTGGGTACATACTGGGCTGCTTCCTGTTTTATTTTTTGAGCGGATATTTACTATACAGTGCCCTATTTGCAGCAGTAGGTTCGGCGGTGGACAGCGAAACAGAAACACAGCAGTTCATGTTCCCCATCACTTTACCCCTACTTTTCACTTATTTACTTTCTGTAACCGTATTATTCCGGTCGCCCGATAGCACGCTGGCAGTATGGCTTTCCATGATTCCTTTTACATCACCGGTGGCCATGATGATACGAATACCTTTTGGTGTACCAGGCTGGCAATTAGCCTTATCCATGAGCTTAATGGTGCTAGGCTTCCTGTTCACCACTTACGTAGCCGCCCGCATATACCGGGTTGGCGTATTGATGTACGGTAAAAAAGTAAGCTTTAAAGAACTGGGCAAATGGTTTTTTTATAAAGAGTAAAGAGAGTCGGAAAGTCTGCGTAAGTCCGAAAGACAGAAAGCTTGAAAACAAAATGCTTTTTAAATACTTTCGGACTTACGCGGACTTCCTAACTTACGCGGACTTTCCTTATTTTTAGCCCCATGAGTAAACGCGTTGCCGTAATGGATTTGGGTACCAATACTTTTCATCTGCTGATTGCCGAGGGTACCATACACAACTATCAGGAAATTGCACACTACCAGGAGCCTGTAAAACTGGGCGAAGGCGGCATTAACAAAGGTTATATTTTACCCGAGGCATTTGCCCGGGGCATAAAAACCATGCAGCAATTTCAGGAGCAGATCAGCAGCAACCAGGTACAGCAAGTACGCGCCCTGGCTACGTCGGCATTACGCAGCGCGTCAAACGGGAAGGATTTTATTGACGAAGTAAAAGCAAAAACAGGCATCAGCATCGAGATCATCAACGGCGAGCAGGAAGCCGGCTTTATTTATGATGGCGTAAAGATCAGCGGTTGCTTATCGGCTAAAAATTCACTCATTATGGATATTGGCGGTGGCAGTGTGGAATTTATCCTGGGCAATGCCGATCATATTATCTGGAAACAAAGTTTTGAAATCGGCGCGGCGCGATTGATGGATCTTTTCCATCGGACCGACCCTATCCCACCGGCCTCTATCGAAGCCCTGGATGTTTACCTGCAAGATAACCTCACCGATCTGTTTGCAGCAGTCGACGGTCATGAACTGGATACCCTGATCGGCTCCTCTGGTGTATTTGAATCCTTCGCCGCAATCATCGAAACAGAAAAAGGCCATTCCTTTGATCTCAAAACCACCCCAACCTATAACTTTGATCATGAAGAACTCCTGATCGAAACCAATAAAATTGTGCAATCAACCCACCTGCAAAGAGCCGCCAATAAAAATATTATCCCCGTACGGGTAGATATGATCGTGGTGGCCTCACTTATTACCCGGTTCATTATACACAAACTGGCTATTCAAAAAGTATTGATGTGCACCAACTCCCTGAAAGAGGGCGTTTTGGCCGGGATGCTGGGTTAAAAAATGTGTTTTATTTTATTCCAGGTCCTCTTGGTGAACGATGGGCGTTTATATACTACTACATCCCCTAACAAGTACTGCCGCATCATAATATCACATGTTTGAGCTATAGGTGTATTAACTACTATTTCTTGTGAACTATAGCCGACAAAGCTAATATTTAATATATCTCCCAATTTAGCTCCATTTAAAACAAACCGGCCATCGGCATTGGTTACTGTACTCCTGTTTGATCCCTTGATCTTCACCATTACAGCAGGCAACGGCTCATGATTTTCATCTGTAATTTGTCCGCTCACCTTCACCTGTTTACTGGTGTCAGGTGCGGCTACTTTGCCCAATAATATCTTGTCATAAGGCACTGGCTTAGTCTGTTGGATAACCACCTGTGAGGGTTTGGTTTGCGCCACAGCTTTATAAAGCATGGTTTGACTTAATAACCCAATGGCCATTACCCATCTTCGCCAGCTGTTCGGCTGTAGATTTTCTATATCAAGCCGATTATTAAGGCTGCTTAGTTGCTCCCTGTCAAACCTGCCACAAACATCATGGGTTGTTGACAAGTAAGCGATGATCTCTTGATTGCTCATTACCGTAAAATCGGTTACTGTTTTGCAACATTGCTGGCAGTGCCGTCCCTGTTCAACGGGTGTCATTTGCTGCCATGATGCGTGGCAGGCTTCGGGAATGCTGATGTTTTGGATTGGTGTCATGGTATTTATCTTTTATACCATGATGCCATTAATCATCGCATTCCATAAAAGAAATTATTTTTTATGCCTTTAACCTATACTTCCCAAACCTACGCAAGTTGAAAAACCAACAACCAGCACCAATATACCAGATAGCAACCAAGCCCAGCTTTTGTTGATAATAGCCGCAATGATACAAACAAACACATGCACAACTATGATAAACGCGTCGAAAATAAGACCAACTTCATTCCCCCCAAGCCTGCATAATAGTGTATATATAATCAAGGCCAATATATTGTAGCCCACTATTTTCATATTGACATTCTGGCTTTCAGGCTGTTCTGACGGCGGATTGCTCCCTCCTGCAGCCAAATCTTTATCTATATTATCGTCTTCCATCATATTGCCATTTCGTTTCTTAATTGTTCCAGATATTCCCGTTTATCATCGCGGTAAAAAATATTCATGGTTTCAAAGGGAATGATCTGCATATCCTTATTCACGATATGTACACATGATTTTTTGATAGCGCGCACATCAAAGTTCTGTGCGTCGATAAACTGCATAATGATCACCCTGAACAAATTATCATAGCTCAAACTCGGCGCGTCAATCTCCGGCAGGCAGCATAACAACGAATGCAGATGCTCCTTCGCCTTATCCACCGAATTTCCCGTACTGAACATATTGAGCAAATGCCCTTTCAAACGTTCGTCCTGTTCGTAAACGATGGTGTTTTTGGAGTTATCCAGCAAATCATCCGGGTTGATCATCCGGGTTAGTGGTATTACTTCACCGCCCAGTTTCAACGCGTAGCCCATCACCAGCGCATCGGGATTGCAGGGCACCGGGATCAGGTCGTTATGGTTAAATACCTTGGTTTGCTCCAATATGGCGCTGCGGACTTCGGTCAGGGTATAACGATCGGTTTTTTCATTAAAGTTCTCCAGACGGCCTGCCTGCTGCGTAGGCTGAAACGTTACGCCGCGTACACACGGTTGTAGCAGGGCGTATTCTATAATTTTACCTATCTCATCGGTATTCAATCCTTTTTGCAGGGTTACTACCAGCGTGGTCGATAGGTTATACTTGTTCAGATGTTCCAATGCTTTAAGCCTTACCTCGCGCAGGTCTTCCCCCCGCAATTGCTTCAGGGCTTCTTTTTTGAACGAATCAAATTGCAGGTAAATTTCAAAATCGGGCATATAGGTAGCCAGGCGTTTTACAAACTGCTCATCTTTAGCTATGCGAATGCCATTGGTGTTCACCATCAGGTGTTTGATAGGTTTGGTTTTGGCAATATCCAGGATCTCAAAAAACTGCGGGTGCACGGTAGGTTCGCCGCCGCTTATCTGCACCACATCGGGGTTGCCTTCGTTGGTCACCACTACATCCAACATCTGCTCAATTTCTTGCAGCGTGCGGTGCCGGCCATAACTTGGAGACGACATGGCATAGCACGTAGGACAGCTTAAATTACACCTATCGGTAACTTCCACCACGGTAAGGCAGGAATGCTGCTCATGATCCTGGCACAAACCACAATCGTACGGACAGCCATAATGGGTTTTGGTATTAAATTTCAGCGGCATTTCACTGCGCTTGGCGTAGTTGCGGCAATTTTTATAATAGGCTATATCAGTAGCTATCAATACTTTTTCGAAGCCATGCCGACGGCAGTTTTTAAGCATGTATACTTTATCATCCTCAAAAACTATCTTGGCATCAACCCTGCGCAAACAGGTGGAGCAAATGCTCTGTGTAAAATCATAATAAATATACGGGCGTTCAGGCATGGTTTTTCAGGAGTTTGACTGGATACAGAAATACTTTATAATAATACAAAATCCCCCCGATACAAACCAACTGAATTACCGATAAACCAAAGCTAAAGAAATAGTCGGGCTTAATAAACTCAACCAGCAGCCTGAATAACAGGTAGCTCGCCATAAACAGTTTAAAACGGGCGCCATCGGCAAAGGGATGTTTCTTTTCAATCATCTGCAAAACAATCCAAAGCAGCAGCCAAAAAACAATCTCGTATAAATTGGTAGGATGCCTGCGGATACCATCGCCAAAGTTGATGGCCCAGGGCAGATTGGAGGCGATGCCATAGGTGCCATCTTCTAACCCGGCAAGGAAACAGCCGGTACGCCCGATGATCATGGCCAGTATAAGCGGGTAAACCATCATATCGCCAGATGATACGGTTACACCTATCCGTTTTTTGGTCAGCTCAACCCCGATCAATCCACCCAGCATACCACCTACAATGGTTTTATTACCCATAAAATAGATTAACCCAAAGTGCGACAATAACGTGGGGTTCTCCAATACACCCACCACATGCGAGCCAATAAAAGCCCCGAAAGCCGCACCTATAAATATCAGCAGCCGGTTATGGTCACTGATCTGGTCGACCGTGTGGCGGCGTAGATACACATAATACCGGTAACCCACAAAATAGCTCAGGGTTTCGCACACAAAATGTACGGGAATGGACGATGAATGACCTATGGGAATGTTGACAGGGAAATGCAAGATGTGTAAATGTTATAGCAAGAGCAATGTACCAATTCATGGTATCATTTTAAAATGCTCGTAGGTTTTATTGTCCGGAATAGACTCACCCCGGCATCGCTGCGCTTGCCGACCCTCTCTACACCTGCGGTGCAAAGAGGGTAAAGACCTTTTTATTCTTTTATATTTTCTTTGTATTTTTCCCCAACCCTCTTTGCGACGAAGTCGTAGAGAGGGTGACCGAGCGCAGCGATGGTCGGGTGAGTCTTTTCTGAAACTATTTTTTAACTTTAAAAATGCCATCCATAATCGATCTTTGCCGCGAATTAAGACGACGTGAAACCGAAGCAGAGAAGCTATTATGGCAACATCTCAGGAATAGAAAATTGTGCGAAAGGAAGTTTTTCCGCCAGCATCCTCTTTTGATACAATCAATCTTAGGCAGAAACTTATATTATATTCCAGATTTTTATTGTGCAGAAGCAAAATTAGTAATCGAAGCCGATGGCCCGGTTCATCTGTATAAAAAAGATTATGATAAAAACAGGGACGAAGTGATGACCACATTGGGATTACGCATTCTAAGATTTGAAAATAAGATGGTATTAAATAATATTGATGGGGTTTTAAATTCTATAAAAGAAGTCTTATTGTCCTGAAAAGACTCACCCCGGCATCGCTTCGCTCGCCGACCCTCTCTACACCTTCGGTGCAAAGAGGGTAAAGACCTTTTTATTCTCATATATTTTCTTAACTTTTCTTCCTAAACCCTCTTTATGGCAAAGCCATAGAGAGGGTGACCGAGCGAAGCGATGGTCGGGTGAGTCTATTCATGAACTTTTTTTCCAAAAACCCTCTTTGCGACGAAAGCCATAGAGAGGGTGACCGAGCGAAGTGATGGTCGGGTGAGTCTATTCATGAACTTTTTTTCCAAAAACCCTCTTTGCGACGAAGTCGTAGAGAGGGTGACCAAGCGCAGCGATGGTCGGGTGAGTCTCCTCATGAACTTTTTTTCCAAAAACCCTCTTTGCGACGAAGTCGTAGAGAGGGTGACCGAGCGAAGCGATGGTCGGGTGAGTCTTCTGCACCATTTTAAAACTCTCCCCATTTTTACCGCTATCCTTTGTATATTGTGGCCTTAAAATCCCTACATGAAATTAAAATTTACCGGCTTTGCCTTGTTGGCCCTATTTGCCGTTTCGGCACAGGCGCAGCAACGAAAGATCAACCCTAACGATACCACCTCCAACTACAATCCTGCCGAAGCATTTTCACCGCAGTTTTATACCGATAAGGGTAATGATTTTCATTCGGCCAATGGCAATCCGGGGCCGCGGTACTGGCAAAACCGGGCAAATTATACCTTAAACGTAAAACTGGATACCGCAGCCAAAACCATTGGCGGTACCGAAACTATCGATTATATTAATAACAGTCCGGATGCGCTGCCTTTCCTGTGGCTGCAACTGGATCAAAACACCTATAAAAAAGATGCACGCTCCAATTTCGTGACTGGTTTTGCGCCCAAACCGGCCGATCATACCGATGGCTATCAAATTGAATCGGTTGCTGTTGAAGAAGGCGGTATAAGCAAAGAAGTAAAATATGTGATCACTGACACGCGTATGCAGATCCGCCTGCCCAAAGCGGTCTCAGCTAAAGGGAATATCCGCCTCAAAATTAAATACCATTATACTATTCCCGGCGCTTTTGGCGGTCGTACCGATTATACCGATACCAAAAACGGCAAGATCTTTGAAATTGCCCAATGGTTCCCGCGTATGTGCGTGTATGATGATAGTCGCGGCTGGGATACCTTGCCATTTTTGGGCAGCGGCGAGTTTTACCTGGATTATGGCGATATCGACTATAGCGTAAACGTACCCTGGGACATGATCGTGGCCGGATCGGGCGAGTTACAGAACCCAAGGGAAGTATTGACTGCCAAACAATTAGCGCGACTGGAAACTGCCCGTAACAGCGATAAAACCATTATGATCCGCGATCTGGCCGAAGTGAACGATCCGGCAAGTCGCCCGGTACAAAAAGGCACGCTTACCTGGCATTTTAAAATGCTCAACACCCGCGATGTGGCCTTTGGCGCATCCAAAGCTTTTATCTGGGATGCCGCGCGTGTGAACTTGCCCGAAGGCAAAAAATCGCTGGCTATGAGCGTTTACCCGGCCGAAAGCTATGGTAACGATGCCTGGGGCCGTGCAACCGAATACCTCAAAAAATCAATCGAATATTTTTCAGAGAAATGGTTTGTTTATCCATATCCCGTTGCTGTTAACGAGGCTGGTATTGCCGGTGGCATGGAATACCCAGGCATTGTGTTTGACGGTATTACCGATAAGGGTGCTGTATTGTATTGGGTAACCGCACATGAGATCGGCCATAACTGGTTCCCGATGATCGTAGGATCTGACGAGCGCCGCTTTGGCTGGATGGACGAAGGTTTGAACACATTTATTGACATCTATGCTTCTGACGCTTTTAACAAAGGCGAATTTGCCCCTAAACGCGACAGCGAGTATGCCGAAAAAGGCGGTAACCCTGCCGATGAGATCATTCCATTTATCACTGCCCCGGGATCACCAAGTATCATGACTGCGGCTGATGGCCTTGCCGAAAAATACCGTCACCCTCTCACCTATTTTAAACCAGCTTTCGGTCTGGTTTTGCTGCGCGAGCAGATCCTGGGTAAAGATAAGTTTGATTACGCTTTCCGCAATTACATCCATCAATGGGCCTATAAGCACCCGCAACCTGATGATTTTTTCCGCTCGATGGAAAACGGAGCCGGCGAAGATCTGAGCTGGTTTTGGAAAGGCTGGTTCTACAACAACTGGACACTGGATCTAGCCCTGATTGATGCCAAACAAGTTAATAACAAGGATGAAAAAGGTGTGACCATCACAGTAGTAAACAAAGAAAAACTACCGATGCCTTTCACCATCGAAGTAAAATACAAAGACGGCAGCAAAAAACGCACCTACCTGCCGGTAGAAACCTGGCTGCAAAACAAACAGATCACCCTTACCCTACCTGGCACCCAGGAAGCCGAAAGCGTAACTGTTGATCCGGATAATGCACTGCCTGATTTGAACAGGAGCAATAATATGTTGAAGGTGAGGTAAACCTCACCCAACCCTCTCCTTTGAAGAGGGCTTTAAAAGACTTCGGGTTACGGGAATGGATAAAACTCACACGCGTCATTGCGAGGTACGAAGCAATCCCTAACTTTACAGAGCCGCTTTGCTAATCGGGGATTGCTTCGTACCTCGCAATGACGGGTTGAGAAAAAATGCGCAGGCGGGGTGAGTGGTCGGTCTCATCACTGTAACCCCAAAATTCCAAAATTTTCCGTATATTGTATCAAACAACAGCCCGGCTCTCCAATCCAAGAGAGCCGGGCTGTTTGGTTAAGGATAAAAAGGCAACAAAAACAGGCCATTTGGCATTCAGGTATTTGACAATCAAAAGTTAATACTTCTTAAAGTTTTAAAAACACGTCAAAACAGCGTTCAGACTTGTTAAAAAGCGTTAAAATCGATGCTTTTGAATGAATTTTGAGCAGTTTTCAGGTCGTTTTTGAATCGAAAAATGTTAAAATCTGGGGTTTAAAAAGGTTTCTTTTGAGGAAATTTTCTTAGCCGATTCAGAATCCTTAAAATAAGTTTCAAAAAGCAACCTCATTAATTTGTCAATCTTACAATCCACATGAAACTATTCATCATCTAAAGTTTTATCTTTGTTAAATGAACACAGCCGATCTGTTGCAACGCGCTTTGCGGTTTGATTTTTTAACCCAGGACGAAGGGGTTTATCTATATAACAATGCCTCTACTGCCGATTTGATGTACACTGCCAACGAACTGCGTAAAAAGCAGGTTCCGCATGGCAAGGTTACCTGGCAGATAGACCGTAACGTGAACACGACCAATGTTTGTATAGCCAATTGCAAGTTCTGTAACTTTTTCCGCAGGCCTGGCCATGAGGATAGCTATATTACTGATATTGAGACTTATAAAAAGAAGATCGAGGAAACTTTCCGCTATGGTGGCGATCAATTACTGCTCCAGGGAGGCCATCACCCCGATTTGGGTCTTCAGTTTTACACCGACTTGTTCAGGGAGTTGAAACAGTTATATCCTAAGCTAAAACTGCACTCCTTAGGTCCGCCGGAGATAGCACACGTAGCCAAACTGGAAGGTATGGCCCATATTGATGTACTGAGAGCGATGAAAGAAGCTGGCCTGGATTCATTACCAGGTGCCGGCGCCGAGATTCTGAATGACCGTGTTCGCCGACTGATATCAAAAGGTAAATGCGGTGGTAAAGAGTGGCTCGATGTAATGCGCGCGGCACACCAACTTAACCTGCCTACATCCGCTACCATGATGTTTGGGCATATTGAAACTATCGGGGAGCGCTTTGAACACCTGGTTTGGATCCGCGAAGTACAAGCCGAAAAACCGGAAGGTGCCCATGGCTTTGTAGCCTTTATCCCCTGGCCTTTCCAGGACGATGGCACCCTGTTACGTAAAGTACGGGGTATTACCAACAACGTAACCGGCGACGAATATATCCGCATGATAGCGCTAAGCCGTATCATGTTGCCCAATATCAAAAACATACAGGCATCATGGCTCACCGTAGGTAAACAGGTAGCACAGATCTGTTTACATGCCGGTGCTAATGACTTTGGATCTATCATGATCGAAGAAAATGTGGTATCCGCAGCCGGGGCACCACATAGGTTTACTGCCAAAGGCATTCAAGACTCTATCAAAGAAGCTGGTTTTGAGCCACAACTGCGTACACAGAAATACGACTGGCGCGATATCCCCGCCGAAATTGAAGAACAGGTTATAAACTATTAGAGTGAGTGGTGAATAGGAAGTGGTGAGTGAAAATGGAGAGTTATCTAACCATTCACAGCTCACTATTCACCACTCACCACTCACCACTCACAAAAATGGAGCATCATATAGAGGCATTAATTTTCGCGTCGGAACAGGGTATTCGCATGGAGGAGATCATGTATTGCCTGCAAGCTGCCTTTGAACGCGATTTCACTGCCGACGAGGTCAATGAAAGTTTAACTGCTATCAAAAACAAATATAGTAATGATAGCCTGGCTATTGAGTTGGTTAAAATTAACAATGGATACCAGTTTCTGACCAAAAAACAGTATCACCCGGTTATCAATTTATTACAGCTGCAGCGCTCTAAAAAAAGGCTTAGTCAGGCGGCTTTAGAAACACTGGCTATTATTGCTTATAAGCAGCCGGTAACCAAAACTGATGTTGAACAGATACGCGGTGTAAATTGCGATTATTCGATACAAAAATTACTGGAAAAAGAACTGATAGCCATAACCGGGAAGTCTGAAAGTGTTGGAAAACCCATTCTATATGGCACCAGCAGCATGTTTATGGATTATTTCGGCATAAATAGCATAGATGAATTACCTCAAATTAAGGATTTTACAACGAACACAGCATCCATAGGCGAACAAACAGAATAATTTTAAAAGATATTTTTAATAAAAATGATTTTAATTATTTTTACTACTGAATTAGCCGCCAGAAGTAAAAAAACAACCTAGGCCGATTTAAATTATATTGATAAAGTTTTACTAAAAAAATCCGTTACAATGGGAACGCCAAAAAAACCGAGCACTAAAAAGATCGACAACTCAGAAGACGAAAATGATGACGACGATGATCTATCGCTTACTCCGAAAAAGAAAAAAGTGGTTGATGAGGATGAGGACGATTATGATCAACCCTTAGATGATGATTTGGGCAGAGCAGGGTATGAGTCTTTTGACGATGATGATGACGACGACTTTTAATTTTTAAGATACACATATTTTACAAAAGCATTCAGTGGTATGCCCTGAATGCTTTTTTTATATTTGGCCGTGAGCAACATCCCTATGACCATTACAGAAGTAAAAGACACCACCACCCAAAAAGCATTTTTAAACGTAGCCCGTGTTATTTATAAAGATGATAAAACCTGGGTTTGTCCGCTTGATAATGATATTGAAGCCGTATTTGATCCAACAAAAAACAACTTTCACCAGGATGGAAAATGCACACGCTGGATACTCACCGATAATAATAACCGGTTAATTGGTCGCGTTGCGGCATTTATTAATAACAAAAAGGCCTATCATTATGAACAGCCAACAGGCGGCATGGGCTTTTTTGAATGTATTAATAACCAGGACGCCGCCTTTTTACTGTTTGATACCGCTAAAAAGTGGCTGCAGGATAACGGCATGCAAGCCATGGACGGCCCTATCAATTTTGGTGAAAATGATAATTTTTGGGGACTGTTGGTTGAAGGCTTTACTCATCCCTCCTATGGGATGAATTATAATCCCCCCTATTATCGGGCTTTTTTTGAGGCTTACGGTTTTAAAACACTTTACGAACAGATAACCAATCATTTAGATGTGCACAAGCCATTTTCAGAGAGGTTTACAAAAATTGCCAATTGGGTGATCAAGAAACCGGGATATGATTTCCGGCATTTCAGGGTAAAGGAAATGGAAAAGTTTGCTGCCGATTTCATAGAAATATACAATGACGCCTGGCAAGATTTCGAAAACTTTGTCCCCATTACGCATGCGACTATAGCCGAAAGTTTTGAGAAAATGAAACCATTGATGGATGAAAAACTGATATGGTTTGCTTATATAGATGATGAACCTGCATCATTTATCATCATTTTGCCAGACGCTAATCAGATGCTCAAACCGCTTAACGGAAAATTAAATTTAATAGGCAAACTTAAATTTTTGTATTACCGCTGGAAGGGCGTATCCCGCATGCGAGCCATTGTTATGGGTACCAAACAAAAGTTTCAGAAGCATGGTTTGGAGTCAGCCATATTTATCAAATTAAAGGAATATGTTTTGCCTTTAAAGCAATATGACGAATTGGAATTATCGTGGGTTGGTGATTTTAATGAGAAAATGATTGCCATACACAGTGCAGTTGGGGCTACATTTGGCAAAAAGCATTTAACAATGCGTTACATTTTTTAACTAAGCCCGGCATTACACCGGGCCTTAAATTATGCAGTAGCTTTTGAGTGTCTTAATTCTTCAAAAAGTTCGATCACCTTTTTTTGCAGGTCAATAACTTCTGTTTCCCGATCCATTAACCGCTTGTTAACGGTTTCAAGTTCATTTACAAATTTTTGATCCTGTTCGGCATCGTTAAACGTAAGAAGCTGAACTACAGACATTTCGAACAAAGTTGCAATTTGCTCAAGCCTCGATAAATTGATGTCGGTTATTCCAGTTTCAATCTTCGAAAAGGCTGGAATAGAGATATCCAAACGTTTTGCAACATCTTCCTGGCTCCACCCTTTTTGATGACGTAACAGTCTGATTTTTTTCCCAAGTGTTTTCATGTAAGTTTAATAATAGTAATAGTTAGGTTTCGCGAAAGTTAATTACTTTACAATAGTATTTATTATTACGCTAATTATCAACTAATTTGCACTTTTTTTTATTTAAAAGTGAAACTTTTTTAAACATTCTTCGTTTAACGTTTTTTTACTGGGCAAAGTGTATTCTTAACAATCATTAAATCAGCACATTAATTCTTAATTAAGTTATTATTCATCATTGAAAAGTAATTTAATGTTAAAATAATCAAAATTTACCTGGTTATAAAATATATATTTTACTTTTGTACTGTAACTTTTTTAATTACAGATGAACGGGCAATTTCAGATAGCTATTCACATTCTCACTCTGCTTGAACAGGCCAATGGCGAGCTTTTATCGTCTGAATATATTGCTGGCAGCATCAACATTAATCCGGCATTGGTACGTAAAGAGATACGCAACCTGCGCAATTATGGATTGATTAACAGTAAAGAAGGAAAAACAGGCGGTTATAGCCTGGGTAAAGCTCCGGATAACATTGCCTTGGCTGATGTATATAAGGCTGTAAAAAGCCATCCAGCACTTGGACAGGCCAAAAATCTACCCAATCCTGCCTGCGCTATTGGCAGGCAGATCAACCAGCATCTGGATGCTTTAGCCACAGAAGTAGACACGGCTATCATCGGTAAATTAACAAAAATCACCCTGGCGGATTTTAGTCAAAAATTTAAATAATTTTTTTTAAACAAAACTGTAACAAATTTAATTACAATATAAAAAACAAATTCATTATGAAATTAGCACTGATAGGCGCCACAGGTAACGTAGGACAAACCATTTTAAACGAAGCACTATTACGAGGTTATGAAGTAACAGCCATTGCCCGCGATCCAAAAAAATTGGATATAACCAATGATAAACTAACATTGAAAGCTGTTGATGTATTCAACATTGATGGCCTGGCTGATGTGCTTAAAGGTCACGACGCGGTAGTAAGCGCTTACAATTCAGGATGGGCGAACCCTAACATTTATGATGACTTTATTGCTGGTTCTAAAGCTATTCAGCAGGCAGTAAAACAAGCAGGTGTTAAGCGCTTATTGGTTATTGGCGGTGCCGGAAGCTTGGAAATTACGCCTGGTGTTCAATTGGTTGACTCTCCAAACTTTCCGGCAGCCTACAAGCCTGGTGCTTCGGCCGCCCGTGATTATTTGAATATTCTTCGTAAGGAAGAAGATTTAGATTGGACATTTTTAAGTCCAGCTATAAACATGCACCCCGACGCGCATGGCGAACCGTTAAGAAAATTCCGCTTAGGTACCGATCAGCCGGTATTTAATGAAAAAGGAGAAAACAATATTCTTATTGAAGACCTGGCTGTGGCTGTTATTGATGAACTGGAAAACAACCAATTTATAAAACGCAGGTTTACTTTAGGTTATTAAGATTTAATATCCTTTCCTCAACCCGTCATTGCGAGGTACGAAGCAATCTCTACACAGGCAGATCAACGAGTGCTTTTCTATTCGCCCTGTATAGCATAGAGATTGCTTCGTACCTCGCAATGACGGATTGATTATCAACATGACATGCCCTTACCCTACTTTACAAATTTAGCAGCTACCCAGTCATTCGTTTTTTTGTGCGAGATATATTTTAAACCATATTTTCGCGCCTCATCGGTAATGATTTCCAGATCAGGAGATTCATAGAAACCGCTGAAATAAATCTCTCCTCCGGGCTTTAATGCCGTGGCATAGCGCTCTATTTGATCAAGCAGGATATTGCGGTTAATATTAGCCAGAATAGTATCATACTGTTCATCCGGGATCACCTCTTTTGAGCCGCATAGCGGAATGATATTGGTTATATGATTGAGGGCCGAGTTTTCAATCGTGCTGTCATAGCATACCGGGTCATAATCAATCGCGGTAACTTCTGCGGCGTTTAATTTAGCAGCCATAATGGCGAGGATACCTGTGCCGCAACCCATATCCAACACTTTTTTACCTGAAAAATCATTTTCTAATATGAATTCCAGCATCATGGATGTGGTTTGGTGATGACCTGTGCCAAAAGCCATTTTCGGATCGATCACGATCTCATATGGAAACTCAGGTTTGGCCGGGTGAAATGTTGCACGCACATAAATCTTATTCCCTATCTCAATGGGTTCAAAATTACTTTCCCATACTTCGTTCCAGTTTTTTTGTGGTATAAAGTTTATCTCATAGCTAAAAGTGAACATGTCCTGATATGGCAGCAGATGCTCTTTTAGTTGTTGTTCATCAAAATCATCTGTAGGGATATATGCCTTAAAGCCAAATTCAACCTCTTCAAAAGTATCAAAACCTATCTCGCCCAAAGCATTGATCAGCAAGTCCTGCTGGTAATCTTCGGTGGTTATGGTAGTAAAAAGTAGTTCGTAATAATTCATTTATTATTAATAAGTCATTATGTAGCCTATTCCTATGCCGAAACCTCCACTTCTGCAGACGCCGGTGGCTTAACAAACCTGCGCCGGTCGATCAAAAACAGGATAACAAAGGTAAAAACCCAGTAAAAAAACTGAATTTCGGACATGTACCACCAAAAGCTGTAAAATGGCGTCGTCCCTTCGGTTTGATCCCATATGATATAACTGATGCCCCCTGCGAAAGCTATGCAAACCGCCGCAATACAGCCCCCTATAATCAAACGGGCTTTAAAGCTTTTTACAGCATAATTATCCCATAATGGCACCACAATAAGGTATTGGGTTAAAATACCAACCGCAAGCAGCAGGGGCCAGAATAGATGAAAGTAAGCCATTAAACTGTATAAGTTACCCTCGCCTATCTCAATCAGCTTCATGGGATGGGTGGGCATATTGTACTCCACCACGGCCCAATAAATGCCGAAATCAATTAAAATGGGTAAAATAACTTTTAACAGCTTTCTCATTTAGATTTGAGTATTGAGATATGAGATTTGAGATCATTTCTATCTAACATCAGATATTTGTTTCTGTTTCAGATGAGACAATACAGTCTCAATACTCATATCTCACATCTCAAATCTAATTAATTGAATACTTTTACAATGTCCACAAAATCGCGCGATTTAAGGGAAGCGCCGCCTATTAAACCACCATCAATATCAGGTTGAGCAAACAACTCAGGTGCGTTTTTAGGGGTGCAGCTGCCTCCATATAAAATAGTGGTATTATCAGCTACTTCCTGGTTGTATTTAGCAGCAATCTCTTTCCGGATAAACGCATGTATTTCCTGTGCCTGCTCTGATGACGCAGTTACACCTGTACCAATAGCCCAAACCGGCTCGTAAGCGATAACTAACTTTGAAAAGTGCGCCGCATCCAGGTGAAATACGCCTTCAGCAAGCTGGCTTTTGATCACATCAAAATGCTTGTTAGCTTCGCGTTCCTGTAAAGTTTCGCCGATACAGAATATAGGGCGAAGATCATTTGCCAGTACCGTATCTGTTTTTTTTGCAAGCAGTTCATTGCTTTCACCAAAATACTGGCGACGCTCTGAGTGACCAAGGATCACATAAGCAGCGCCTATTGATTTGATCATTTTGGCAGATGTTTCGCCGGTATATGCCCCTGATTCTGCCTGATGTGCATTCTGAGCTCCTAACGAAACTTTAGTATATCCTTTTGCCAATTGTACCAGGCTATGCAGGTGGATAAACGGACTGCAGATAACCGCTTCCTGTGTACCGGTAGCTTCATCTTTTATCATGTTGATGATTTCAGAAAATACGCCTAAACCTTCGTTATAGTCAAGATTCATTTTCCAGTTACCGGCAACAATTTTTTTTCTCATGATGGTGTTTTTTATGATTGTTTTTATTGAGTTGATAAATTATTGAAAGACGCAAATATTCGTCTTTACAGATATATCCGCTTAAAATTTCCTGTATTCTTCGGTTAATTCAAATATTCGCTTTAACAGATCTTTCTCCATTTGGTTAAACTGGCGATGCTCCCGGCGTTCAAAAACCTTCTGAGCAGTTTCGAGCATTTTGTTGAGCTCGTAAACCTCAAGACCTGCCGCTCCGCCCCAGGAAAAGTCGGGGATAAAATTATGCGGAAAACCCGCGCCAAAAACATTGACCCCTACCCCTACTACGCTTCCGGTATTGAACATAGTATTGATACCGCATTTAGCATGATCGGCCATGATTAAACCACAAAATTGCAGACCTGTTTTACGGAAGCCCTTCGTAGTATAATCCCACAACTTAACTTCTGCATAATTATTTTTCAGGTTGGAGTTATTGGAATCGGCTCCAATATTACACCACTCGCCCAATACCGAGTTGCCGAGGTAACCCTCATGTCCTTTAGACGAATACCCCCATATCACCGCGTTGTTTATCTCACCTCCTACACGCGAATATGGCCCAACCGTTGTAGCACCGTAGATCTTTGTGCCCATTTTCACCTGTGAATGTTCGCAAATAGCAAAAGCGCCGCGAATGTGGGTACCCTCCCAAACTTCGGTATTGTTTGATAAATATATAGGGCCATTAGTGGTATTGAATGTTGAGCATTCGGCAACTGCACCTTCTTCGGCAAAAAAATCGTTACCAATAATAACGTTTGTGGCGCTTATGGTTGTGCTGGTACGGCCTTTGGTAAGTAATTGAAAATCCTTACGCAGTTCGATGTCATTTTTGCGGAAAATATCCTCGGGATAGCGAATAGCAACAAAAAGGCTTGGGTAATTAACAATACTGTCAAATTTAGCTTCCGGATCAAAACTACCTGCATTGGTTTGATTTAGTTTTACCGCCAGTAATTGATCATTATATTTAAGCGCTTCACCCGTTTGTAATTTATCAATAGCTTCCAGCAGGCTCTCATCCGGGCAAACAGCTCCGTTTATAAATAAATTATTGGCGCCGATCTTAGCTGGATACTTTGCTTGTAAATAATCAGCGGTATGAAAAGAATGATCTGTATTTAGATGCTTTGCCCATTTCTCGGCTATGGTTAATATACCTATCCGCAGATCGGCCACTGGCCGGGTATAAGTAAGGGGCAGTAGCGTTTGGCGTGCGTTATCGTCAAAAAGGATAATAGACATGGAGCAAAAATAAAAAAGTCGCCCGATGTATCGGGCGACTTTCAAATATTTAATTCAACAAGTAATTATTTCTTGTTGTAACGTGAGCGGAATTTATCGATACGTCCTGCAGTATCAACCAGTTTCATTTTACCGGTATAGAAAGGGTGAGATGTATGCGAAATTTCTAATTTCACTAATGGATACTCATTACCGTCTTCCCATTTTACGGATTCACGGGTATCGATGCAAGATTTAGTTATGAAAGAATAGTCGTTTGACATGTCTTTGAATACAACTAATCTATAGTTTGATGGATGCAGATCTTTTTTCATTATATATAAACTTATACCTTCTGTACTTTTTAAAAGAGGCGCAAATATAATCAAAAATTCAAAATTAAAAAGTCAATTTAAAAACATTTATTTGTTTCGGGGTTCGGGGCCCGAGTTGCGTGTATTGAAGTTAAATCCTCCAGCAATACGAACCTCGCAACACCCCCTAAATACTCTGGCACAATTCTACCAGTACCCCGCCAGCGCTTTTTGGATGTACAAAACATACCAGTTTGTTATCGGCACCGGGTTTGGGTTTATCGCTTAAGAGCACAAAGCCTTCATTTTTCAGCCTTACCATTTCGGCCTCAATATCATCAACCTCAAAAGCGATGTGATGTATCCCTTCGCCCTTTTTTGCTATAAATTTAGCTATCGGGCTATCGGCGTTTATAGCTTGCAACAGTTCTATCTTATTAGGACCTGTTTTCAAAAAAGCGGTCTCCACCCCTTCCTGTTCCACCAATTCAGTTTTATAAATGCCTGTATTTAGCAACTTTTCATATATATCTCCCGCTATTTTAATATCACTTACCGCAATACCGATATGTTCAACTTTGTTCATGTCCAAATATTGTAAATTAATAGTCAGGATTAATAATTTGCCGTTTGTTTTGAATGAATTTAAATAAAAACTTGCGTATCTTTGTTCTGTTAATATACTTAAGATATGAATATCCCAATTTATTTAGATAATAATGCGACAACTCCGATGGATCCGCGGGTCCTGGAAGCTATGTTACCTTATTTTAACGAAAAATTCGGTAATGCGGCAAGCCGTAACCATGCTTTTGGCTGGGTGGCTGAAGAGGCTGTTGATTATGCACGTGAGCAGGTAGCCAAATTAATTGGCGCATCTGATAAGGAGATCATTTTCACTTCGGGCGCTACTGAATCAGATAACCTTGCAATTAAAGGCGTATTTGAAATGTATAAAGATAAAGGTAACCACATTATCACTGCTGTTACAGAACATAAAGCTGTGCTTGATGCCTGTAAACACGTAGAAAAATTGGGAGGAAAGGTTACCTATCTGCCTGTAAAAGAAGATGGATTGATTGATCTGGCTGAACTGGAAAAAAATATGACACCAGAAACCATCCTGGTATCGATCATGTACGGTAATAACGAGATAGGCGTAATTCAACCGGTTAAAGAAATTGCTGCTATTGCACACAAACATGGCGCACTGTTTATGACAGATGCTACCCAGGCTGTTGGTAAAATACCTGTTGATGTTAATGCTGATGGTATTGATTTACTGGCTTTATCGGCACACAAAATATACGGTCCTAAAGGTGTTGGCGCTTTATACGTACGCCGTAAAGGCCCGCGTGTTAAAGTTACCGCTCAAATGGACGGCGGAGGCCATGAACGTGGTATGCGTTCAGGCACCTTGAACGTTCCTGGTATTGTTGGTTTAGGTAAAGCCTGTGAGCTTTGCGCCCTGGAAATGGAAAGCGAAGCAAAACGTCTTTCAGCTTTACGCGACAAACTGCAATCAGCGTTAACCGTACTGGAAGAAAGCTATGTAAACGGTAACATTGAACACCGCTTGCCACATGTAGCTAACATTTCATTTAAATATGTAGAAGGTGAAGGCTTAATGATGGCTATGAAAGATCTTGCTGTATCATCCGGATCCGCCTGTACATCAGCTTCACTGGAACCATCATATGTACTGAAAAGCTTAGGTTTATCAGATGATCTGGCACACTCGTCTATCCGTTTTGGTTTAGGCAGGTTCACTACCGAAGAAGAAGTTGATTACGCCGTTGAAGTAACCAAAAAAGCGGTTACCCACCTGCGTGAACTATCACCGCTTTGGGAAATGTTTAAAGAAGGCATCGACCTTAACTCTATTGAGTGGGCAGAACATTAATAAAATATGCAGATGTGCAGATTCCAAATGTGCAGATGCTTTAAAAGATAAAATATTACGAGTTCAGATTATTTAATAATTCATTAACTCACTAATTAAATAATTAAAAGAAAATGGCATATTCAGATAAAGTAATCGATCACTATACTAATCCCCGCAATGTGGGCACTTTGGATAAAAGCAGCCACAAAGTAGGTACCGGCTTAGTAGGTGCACCTGAGTGCGGCGACGTAATGCGCCTGCAAATACAGGTAGATGATAACAATGTTATTACCGATGCAAAATTTAAAACTTTCGGATGCGGTTCGGCTATCGCTTCTTCATCATTAGCCACAGAGTGGTTAAAAGGTAAAAGCATCGACGACGCGATGAAAATTGACAACATGGATATCGTTGAAGAGTTGGCTCTGCCACCTGTTAAAATCCACTGTTCAGTATTAGCAGAAGATGCTATCAAAGCTGCGATCAATGATTTCCGTGTAAAAAACGGCTTAGCGCCAATTGAAAGCGAAAAAGTACATCATTAATTATTGGTGAGTGGAGAGCAGCGAACGGTGAATGGTTAAGAGTCACTGGAACTACTCACAACTCACTAATCACTATTCACTATAATATGGTAACTGTAACTGATAAAGCAAAAAGCAAAATAGAACACCTGATGCAGGATTCAGGGCTTGATGCCTCTTATTTCCTGCGTGTATCTGTTCAGGGTGGTGGCTGCTCAGGTTTATCTTATAATCTTGATTTTGATAACGAAGAGAAAAAAGGCGACCAGTTTTTTGAAGATAAAGGTGTTCGTTTCGCACTTGACATGAAGTCATTCCTGTACCTTGCCGGTACCGAACTTGATTTTTCTGATGGTTTGAACGGAAAGGGCTTTGCATTCAATAATCCTAACGCCAGCCGTACTTGTGGTTGCGGCGAAAGCTTCTCTGTTTAAAAATTACTATAAATGATATTAAAAGAGGCTCCAAATTGGAGCCTCTTTTGTTTTTATGGTTAGCTTTATATTCATAATTAATATGTCATTGCGATCTGCCGAATGGCGGAGTGGCAATCGCATACTTTACAGAGAAGCATGCATTATTCGCGATTGCTTCGTCGTTCCTTCTCGCAATAACATGTTTCTGGGTTTAGACGCATTCATCAAAACATAGCAGCTGGTTCTACCCCACCCGGAATAGCTTGCTCCACGCTCCAGTGTTCAGCTATCTTGTTTTGTGCTATTCTGAATATCTCATAAAGGGCAAATGCCTTATCTCCTCTTTTAAATTCTGATTGAACTACCGCAAAATTACCTTCGCCAATAGTACGATGTATTTCGATTTCCCGGTTGATATCATCACTTAAATAAACATCAAGGCTTTTGCCGCTATGAATTACCGCGGGATTATGTTCGATATAATCTGACTTTATAAAATTAGCAGCAGCGTCTTTATTCATAATTGCTTTGTAAAACCGGTCAACGATCCCTTTACTTTTAATAGCCGAGGCATTTTGATCTATCTCATTACTTCCGTTAGTAGCAGTGATGGTCATACCGGTTTGATCAGGCATTTGTTGTATGGCGTCCCAATGTTCGGCCAACAGGCCATCTTTTAATTTAAACAGATCGATTACTGCCATTCGTTTGCCCATGAATTCAATATCCAGGTGCGTAACCACCAGATCACCTTCCTGTATGGCCCTGATGATGGGTGATTTTGCATCCACCGGCGGTGGCGGCAAGGTTTTCAAATAGTTGATCATTTCGGTAATACCGGCCCTCCCCTGTTTAACGGTGGGATTATGCTGAATATAATCCTCACGCACAAACTCAGGAATCAGTTCAGCCCGGCGTTGACCAACAATTAATTTATAAAATGAAAGTACTTTTTGTTTATTGGTTAAGGTATCCATAACTGTATTTGCTTTGGCAGGCAAGCTGCTGCACAATAAAATGCAGAAAATAGCTATTGCCTGTAGTTTGGTGATTTCCATTACTGGTAATAAAAAATGATGTAAAATTTAGTTCGTGCGAAACACCGACACTAATAGTTCAGTGCTTTAATAACCTGTTTAACAGGCCGGATTTTTGGCAATCCTTGTTTGATATGTGGTAAAAGTAATTATGCTTTAAAGATAGGAATATTTTCGATATAGAAATGAAATGGGCACTATTCAGATGTTAGCAATTCTTTTGCTTAATTCGGTTAATATAAAATCTATGATAATTTACAAATTAATAAATTGACTATCAATTAATTAATAAGATACAAACCATAAAAAGTTTAAACCATGTAAACCCACTTTCACCTACTCCTCTGCCGGGGCAGCATAAAACCGGCCGTCAAAATTAACCAGGAAAAGCTCGGTGGTAGCGCGGGTTACAGCGGTATAAAACCAGCGCAGAAAATCCATATTGATCATTTCGTCTGTTACGTAGCCCTGATCTACAAATACTGCATCCCACTGCCCGCCCTGGGCCTTGTGGCAGGTAATGGCATAGGCAAATTTAATCTGTAATGCATTGTAGTATGGGTTTTGCTTTAATTCGTTATGCATCGCACGTTTATTCGCCATTCCCTCATAATCTTTCATCACTTCCTCATAAAACCGTTTCTGGTCGGCCTGTGATAAGGCAGGTGAATCGGCATACAAGGTATCCAGTAATATTTTACAATCCAGCACCGGGTCTTCGGCATAGTCAATGAATTCTATTTGTACATCGGCAAACCTGAAGCCGTACATATCTTCTATACGGCGCACCTTTCTGATGCGGGCAATATCGCCATTGGCGATAAAATTGGTGCTGCTTTCGTCCTGTTCCTGCAGCCAGAAATAGTTATTCTTCACCACCATGATCTGGTCGCCCCCGGTAAGTTCCTCTTCCCGGTACAGAATGCGATTCCTGATTTGACCATTGTAGAGGTTGGCGTTTTTGTTGGATCGGCAGATGATTAGCGTACGATCATAACCATATTTCCGGTAAGCATATTCAAGGCCCTCGGACAGTCGCTCACCTGTCATCCTGAATACATCTTTATATCCTTTGGTAATTACCTTGGGTGTGCTTATTTCTTTAGCTCTGATTATATCACGGATCCGGGTAGCATTATACAGGATCCCTGAATCTTTTCCCTGCCGCAGCACATCTGTCAATTCGTAGCTAAACACGGTTAATCCAAATTTATCTTTCATCAAACCGGCATCGAGCGCGGGGCTATTTTCAGAGCCTACAGGCGGTAATTGGGCGGTATCACCCACTAATATCAACTTACAATTTTTATCATTATACGCGTATCTTAAAAGGTCGTACAACAGCGATGTACGGTTTAAACCACCTGGTTCATCCGATATCATGGATGCCTCATCTACAATAAACAGTGTATCGCTGGCCAGGTTATCTGCGATGGCAAAGCCATCATCTAAAGTTAATGCCGATTTTTTCCGGTAAATACGCTTATGTATGGTAAATGCCTTGCGACCCGAATAATTAGTGATCACTTTAGCCGCACGACCGGTTGGCGCTAATAAAACCGCTTTATACTTATACTCTCGCAATGCCTTTACCAGTGCGCCTAATACCGTGGTTTTACCCGTACCAGCGTATCCTTTTAGTATAAAACATTCATCCCCATCACCGCTTAGCAAAAATTCATGTAAACGATTAAACAACTCCAGTTGCTGCCCGGTAGGTTGATGCGGAAAGGCCTTACGTATATGATCAAATTCAGTCACTTTGCAAAAATGACGATAAGTTAATTACTTATCAGCATTTTTATAAATTTGACCATGGAATTTGATGAAGATAAAATAGAAGAAACCGGAGGAGACTATGTTGAAATATATTCCAGGCGAGCCATATTCTGGTTTGCTGCATTCAGCCCTTTGTATGCAGGTATATTACTCATTATCAATTTATGGGTAGCCGGCTACAAATGGGTAATAGGTCAGGTGATCATGTTTTTACTGTTCGGCAATCTTGTTTTGTTGTTTGCCATCAGGGCGTTAAATATTAAACCCGATCTGGAAGCGCTCCGGAAGTTTGCTTCTGGCAGCACCCCAGTAACATCGTTTAGCCAGATAATGCCTTTTTTTCAATTATTCTGTTTAACCCTATTTTACAATATTTTAGCAGGCATTGTTTTGACAAGGTATTTCTTTAAGAAATATTTCCCCGACGATGACTATTATCCAAGGTCCGTTTTGTGGCCAATATTGATTTATATCCTTTTAACATTGTTTTTGGGAGGCAGAGGGTTTTAATGAGACAATGCTTTTTTAACTACGGTAATTCATAGTATCTGCCAAAAAATATTACTTTTGTTAAACTGGCATGAGCGAATACAATTATAACTACCATGATGATAACTTTAGCCTTGACGAGGCCGAACGTTATAATTTATTGATACAGATTAATAAAGCTACATTTTCGTATGCGATCACTGATCAGGATAAACTGGTTGCCTGTGCGGATATGCACCCATTGGATGAGCTAACCAATCCGCAGGAACTGCTTGATCTTTTATCGGCCAAATACAAACAGGTAGTTGTAGGTTTGCCTGCTAATGGCTTTACTTTAGTCCCTCAAAGCCTGTTTAGCCCAGATCATATTACCGATTTTGCCCGCTTTTTGGATGTAAACTCAAGCGAAAAGATATCCGCTCAGCCTTTAGATAGCAGCAACATCATTATTTACAAGACAGACAGCGCGATAATCAACGCAGCTGAAGAATTTGGACTGCGTAACAGTGTTTTTTCGTCGAAAGGATGGATAAGCGCCATTGCAGGAAATAACCCAGCCGACCATGACCTGTACCTGAATTTAAATGGTTCACAAGTCGAAATTATAACCTTTAAGGATAACAAACTGCGCTTCTATAACCGGTTCGAATTTCAAAATAACGACGAACTTGCTTACTTTGTGGCCCTCACAGCTAATGAGTTGGGTTTACAACCTGCCGATACTCATATTTATTTAAATGGTGATATTGACACCGGCGATAAAAGCATCAGCTACCTGGCAGATTTTTTTGGCCAGGTAGAGCTTAATCATCTGCAGGTGGTACAAATTCCAGCCGAAATACCTGCACACCAAATATTATCACTCGCTGCTTTATCTTTATGCGCATCATCGGAGGTAGTTTAAAGGGACTGCGACTTAACCCACCCAAAAATCTTCCGGTACGCCCTACAACCGATCTGGCTAAGGAAGCCCTGTTTAATATCCTGCAAAATCAAATTGAATTTGAGGAAATTAAGGTGCTTGATCTGTTTAGCGGTACAGGTAATATCTCTATGGAGTTTGCATCCAGAGGAGCTGCACAGGTGATTTCGGTTGATCGTAGCATCCATTGCGTGAACTATTTGAAGGATATATCCCGCCAGCATAAGATGGAGCAGATAAAGGCTTATAAAGAGGATGTTTTTAAGTACCTGCAAATGGAAACTGAACAGTACGCCCTCATCTTTGCCGACCCGCCTTACGACCTTAACCGGATCCCCGAAATTTCAAAAATAGTTTTTGAATGCAACCTTCTGGCACCCGATGGCTTGCTGATCGTGGAGCACCAATCCATGCAAAATCTCAATAACCACCCCTCTTTTGTGGAGCAACGAAAATACGGACATTCTTCCTTTTCATTTTTCAGGCACCTTGCTGAATAGCCTGCAAAAATCCGACCAGTATTTACCATACTTGCACAGCACTTAAAAACTTCATAAGTTATGATAGTGACATTCAAAACTCCTCTTAGCTCACCCTGCTATAGCCTTAGCAACTACTGGAGTAAAGTCTTTTATAGTCTGCAAAGATCTACCCTACCTGTAAAATAGTCAAGGCGGTACCTTTAAAGCCTGTCAGCTTTCCTTCATCCGCGTTGGTAATGATCGCCTCAACCTGGTTGATATCGGCAAATTTGAGGTAGGTTTCCTTCCCTATTTTGCTATCGTCGCATAACACATAAGTGTAGGCGCTTTGATTAATATACATTGATGTAATTTCGGCCTCCAGCTCGCTGTTGGCAAACAAGCCATTAGCCGATATACCGTCCACTCCTAAAAAAGCCTTACCAGCCCGGTATCTGGCAACGTGCTCATTGGCTATTTTACCATGGGTTGCCTGCCGCTCGTTATTAAACTCGCCCCCAATGATATTGATTGATACTGAACAGTTTTGCAGTTCATAAATAACAGGCAATGAGTTGGTGATCACCTTGATCTTTTTATGCTTAATAAACTGGCACAGTCTGAAAACCGTACTGCCGCAATCCATAAAAATGATATCGCCATCGTTAATATGTTCAGCCGCCTTGCGGCAAATACTATCCTTCACATCAGCATTTTGAGCCGCCTTGTTTACAAAATCATGCGGTTTAGCTAAAGGGTCAACTTTCATGGCGCCGCCATGGGTGCGATAAAGCAGGCCGTCATTAGCCAATTGGTTCAGATCGCGCCGGGCGGTGATCTCCGAAATATCTAATGCGACGGCCAGCTCTTTGATGTCAACTTCGCCGGTATGGTCCAGTTGCTCTAATATTTTTTGCTTTCTTTTTTGAAAGTTCATTCAAATAGTTTTATATTCGATCAAAAATAATCATAATTGATCATTTTTAATCAATTTATAGATGACAGATATCAAAATCTTAAAAACAGAGGTACTATCAGACAACTGGTACATCCTCCGGAAAATATTTTTTGAAGCTACAAAAAAAGATGGCACTGTTTTAAAACTTAGCCGCGAGGCTTACGACCGGGGCAACGGCGCTACCATACTTTTATACAACCGGGATACTAAAACGGTGATACTGACTAAACAATTCAGAGTTGCTACTTATATCAATGGCAATGATAATGGGATGCTGATTGAATGCTGCGCAGGTTTGCTGGATCAAAGCAATGCCGAAGACTGCATCAGGCGGGAAACCGAAGAGGAAACAGGTTACCAGATCAGGAATGTAAAAAAGGTATTCGAAGCTTATATGTCGCCGGGCTCGGTAACAGAGATCTTATATTTTTTTGTGGCGGAGTATACAAGTGACATGAAGATAAGCGATGGCGGCGGACTGGAAGAAGAACACGAAAATATTGAGGTACTGGAACTGCCATTTACCACAGCCCTGCAAATGGTACAAACCGGCGAAATAAAAGACGGCAAAACCATTATGCTTTTACAGTATGCACAACTTAATCAGTTAATATCATGACCAATACACCTTTAGTAATTTTAATAGCAGGCCCGTACCGTTCGGGCACCAATGATGACCCAACCCTGATGGCTCAGAATTTAAAAAAACTGGAAGAAATGGCATTGCCGATATTCAGGGCGGGGCATATCCCGGTAATTGGCGAATGGTTTGCCTTACCCCTGCTGGAGCAGGCCGGTTCAAAACACCCGGGCGATGCCGCTTATGAAGAGATCCTATACCCCGTTGCCCAGCGCCTGCTCACCAAATGCGACGCCGTTTTAAGGATCACCGGCGCTTCAAAAGGAGCCGATGAAGATGTACGGATAGCGCAGGAACGTGGCCTGAAGGTTTATTACCAGTTGGAGGATATTGTTGGTAGGTAGAGCTTTATAAATACTATTTCTCCACAACCCGTCATCAATGACGTCGTTTCTATATATTGTTATATGTGAGACAAAAACGACAAGCTTTTCCCTTCTTGATTCTTGACTCTTAATTCTTGACTCTTCTTACAAGTCTCTTGCTTCCTGACGCTAAAAAAGCTACTTTTGATCAAAGCATTAACATCAGCCTAAAATGAAGATCGCTCTTTTCCCAGGTTCTTTTGATCCGGTTACCAAAGCCCATGTCGATATTGTAAAACGCTCGGTTGACCTGTTCGACAAGGTTTATATTGGCATAGGCGCCAATAGCAGCAAACAGGGTCTGCTCAGTATAGCAACCCGCGAACAGATGCTCCGTGCGGTTTTTAAACATGATGAGCGGATACATATTGTGGCTTATGAAGGGTTAACGGTAAACTTTTGCAAAAGCATCGGCGCTACCTACATGATCAGGGGGATTCGTACCGTATCCGATTTTGAATACGAAAAAGCCATAGCCCAGATGAACCATGCCCTGGTGCCCGATATTGAAAGCATTTTTATTGTAAGCAAACCGGGCTATTCATCCATCAGCTCAACCATCGTACGCGAAATTATGCGTCATCATGGCGATGTGGCACAGTTTATCCCCGCAGAGGCATTAGCTTATTTGTAACCAACTTTTCTTTATGCAATACATCCATAATGGATGGGAATGTATTTTCCACAATAGGTTCAATATGCTCTTTCTTAAACCAGCGCACATCGGTAATGCCTTCTTCTTTTTGTGGCTTTAGTTTGTCCTTACCCTTGCTGTCCATGGCAAACCAGTGCGTTTTTTTAAGCACCACCTCGCCCCTGCTGATGTAAACATGGTAGGTTTTGCATATCTTCTCATTCAGCTTGCTCACTTTTATGCCGCATTCCTCTTCTACTTCGCGTACGGCAGCTTCTTTTACTTTCTCGTCCTTCTCAATTTTACCTTTGGGCAGGTCCCATTTATCGTTACGGTAAATAAACAAATAATCGCCAGCCGTATTCATGACCAGGCCGCCGGCAGCCTCAATAAGCGTAATATTTTTGATAACCGATTTTAAAAAAAGTTTGGCATTGGTGCAGGGCACATAGAATAACTTTTTGGGATTTGCCAGTATCCAGGTATAAATTATTCGCAGATCAAATGTCTCTGCATCAAGCCTTTCATAACTTTCTGCATGCGATGGTTCTGATTCAGTTAACAGGATAACCTTTTCGTTGATATAAATTCTGTATTTTTGAGCCATGTTTAATAATAATGAGATCGAGCAGCAAGTTGCTGAATTTCTGCTGCAAATTAAAGCAATTAAATTACAACCTAACAATCCTTTTACATGGGCGTCGGGATGGAAATCGCCAATTTATTGTGATAACCGCGTAACACTTTCTCATCCGTCTATCCGTACTTATATCCGTCAGCAATTAACCGTTGCTATACAGGAAAAATTTGGCAGCGTGGGTTGCATAGCCGGTGTGGCAACCGCCGGTATACCACAAGGGGCGCTTGTAGCCCAGGAATTGGGATTACCTTTTATTTACGTACGCTCGAAACCGAAAGATCATGGAACCGGCAGCCTTATTGAGGGGGATGCCTCTACAACCACCGGCAAACGTGTAGTGGTTATTGAAGACCTGATATCAACCGGTAAAAGCAGCTTACAGGCCGTTGAAGCTTTACGCACTGCCGGTTTCGAGGTTGCTGGTCTTGCAGCCATATTCAGCTATGGTTTTGATGTGGCCACCGAAAACTTTAAACAAGCTGGTTGCCCCTTTGTTACTCTATCAAACTATAATGCATTGATAAAATATGCTGAAGAGCACCAATACATTGCCGATAAAGACGTGGCTATTTTAAAACAATGGCGCGAAAACCCGGCAGCCTGGGGGCAGATAGCTTCCAGTTAAGACCGTTGATTTTTTTGATTCCGATGATTGCGTTGATTCTGTCGGAAACCATGATTAACCGGTTAAAGGATGGTGATGATTTTTTTGATATAGTCGTTTCCTAACGTAAAACTTACAACGTATCACGTAACACAAAAATATGAGCACTTTCACCAGCAATATCAGCATTAATAAACCCATCAGTGAGGTTTACGCTTTTTTGGCCGATTTTAACAATCACCAGAAACTGATGCCGGAAAATATACAGGAATGGGTTTCAACTGCCAACGAGGCTCATTTCAGCATCCAGAATATGGCTAAACTTTCCTTGAAGATTGAAAGCCGGCTGCCTGACCAGGAAATTATTATTGTGCCGGCAGCAAAGCCGCCGTTTGATCTGAAATTAAAATGGTCGCTATCTTATGATAACGACCATACTGATGTTATTTTTACTATCGATGCAGATCTGAACATGATGATGAAGATGCTTGCCTCAGGTCCGCTGCAAAAACTGGCGGATCATGAAACAAATAGCTTAACCGAAATATTAAGTTAAGCGCAGCATCTGCCTATCAATATACTTTCCTTTTCTGTGTATTGTTGATGGCTATTATTACGTTGATAATAACCAATGTGATGATTAATGCTCCCATGACTGGTAATATTTAATAATGTATGAATCTGTTGAGTCAAAGGTTGTTCCATTTTCTGTAATTGGTTAATTTATAACTGTATAACGCTAAACTGAGCTCTTAGTTTTAAAGTTACCCATAATATGGGCAAATATGTACACGCTAATGTCAATTAAATGTGACGGAATACGTACTTAAATCCACAAAACTCCCCATTTAAAATCAGTCTCAATACCAAAAAAATGAACTATTTACCGTATTTTTGCGGCAAATTATAGGTGCAGCATGATTACGGTATCCAATCTATCATTACGTTACGGAAAACGGACTTTATTTGAAGACGTTAACCTTAAATTTTCACAAGGCAATTGTTATGGCATTATAGGTGCCAATGGTGCCGGCAAATCAACATTTTTAAAGATCCTTTCGGGCGATATTGATCCAACAAGCGGTTCAGTAAGCTTTACTCCGGGCGAGCGTATGGCGGTTTTAAGCCAAAATCACTATGCCTTTGACGAGTTTACGGTTATAGAGACTGTGATGATGGGCTACAAAGAGATGTATGCCGTAATGAAGGAAAAAGACGCCATTTACCTGAAAGAAGATTTCACCGATGCCGATGGCGAACGCGCCGGCGAACTGGAGAACCTGTTTGCCGAAATGGATGGCTGGAATGCCGAAAGCAATGCCGCTACCTTGCTAAGTAACCTGGGTATCAAAGAAGAATATCATTACAACCTGGTAAAAGATCTGGACAATACCCAAAAAGTACGCGTATTGTTAGCTCAGGCACTTTTTGGCAAACCTGATATTTTACTACTGGATGAGCCTACAAACGACCTGGACATCCACACCGTAAGCTGGCTTGAAGACTTTTTAGCATCGTACGAAGCTATTGTATTGGTGGTATCGCACGACAGGCACTTCCTGGATACGGTTTGTACCCACGTGGTGGATATTGATTTTGGTAAGATGACCATTTATACCGGTAACTATACTTTCTGGTATGAGTCAAGTCAGCTGGCTTTGAAACAACGCTCTGATCAGAATAAAAAGACAGAAGATCGTGTTAAGGAATTGCAGGAGTTTATCCGCCGCTTTAGCGCCAACGCTTCTAAATCGAAACAAGCTACCAGTCGTAAAAAGGCACTGGATAAGATCAATATCGACGAGATACAGCCATCAAACCGTAAATATCCCGGAATTATATTCAATAACCTGGGCCGCGAAGCCGGCGACCAGATATTACAGATCGAGAATTTAAGTAAAACCCTTAATGGTGAACTTTTATTCAACAACATCAGTCTTACGGTAAACAAAGGCGATAAGATTGCCATACTCTCACAAAACAGTTTGGCAACTACTGCTCTGTACAACATTTTAACCGGCAGAGATACAGACTTTAAAGGCACCTTTAAATGGGGCGTTACTATTAACCACGCTGATATTCCGATTGATAATGCCGAATACTTTAAAGGTAAGGATGAAAACCTGATTGACTGGCTGCGTGAATACTCACCTGGCGAAAAAGACGACCAATTTATCCGTGGCTTTTTGGGCCGGATGCTGTTCTCTGGTGAAGAGGTATTAAAGAAGAGCAATGTACTATCAGGAGGCGAGAAAATGCGCTGCATGTTTAGCCGCATGATGCTGCAACAAGCCAATTTACTAATGTTTGATGAGCCAACCAATCACCTGGACCTGGAATCGATCACAGCGCTTAATAATGGCATGAAAGACTTCAGGGGCACCATTCTGTTCACCTCACGAGATCATGAACTGGTAGAAACAGTAGCCAACCGCATATTTGAACTAACACCAGGCGGCTACATCGATAAGCTGATGACCTACGACGAATACATCAACAGCGATGTTGTAGAAAAACAGCGGACTGACCTATATGCTTTAGTGTAACCAAAGAGCAGGTAAATAGTCTTACAGGCATGAAAAATCCAATACTTATTAGCCTATTTACCATTTGCACTTTATTTGCCCATGCCCAGGTGTTTGATGGTGTTGTTAAAGATGCCAAAACCGGTATGCCCTTACCTTATGTAAATGTGGGTATTGTTGATAAAGGCATAGGTTCTGTTACCGATAATGCCGGCCGCTTTAAGCTTAATTTAACCGGTCATGATGCCGATAGTTTGAAGCTATCTATGATAGGGTATAAATCACTCACCTACCAAGTGGCCAGTTTTATTAAGGATACAGAAGCTCATAAAACACTGCTTTTACAGCCCACAGTTACCCAGCTAAAAGAAGTAAAGGTTAACAACCATAAATGGAAACAAGTAGTATTGGGAAATACTTCACAATCTAAATCTACCAACGCGGGTTTTACCGACAATAAACTTGGATATGAGATAGGTACCATTATCAAGATCAAAAAATCGCCTACTTTTATAAAGCAATTTAACGCCAATATAGCAACCGAAGTAACCGATTCTGTAAAACTTCGCCTAAACTTTTACAGCGTTAAAGACGGTATGCCCGATCAGCTTTTGCAAAATGAAAACATATTTGTGACCGTTAAAAAAGGCCAGCAAAGGATAAGTATAAATCTGGAACCCTTTAACATAGTTGCTGACGACAAATTTTATGTAAGCCTTGAATGGATACAAAATACAGAGGGCCATGGCGTAATGTTTTCTGCAAGTTTCTTAGGTGGCTCCATCATCTCGCGCGAAACCAGCCAGGCAAAATGGGAAAAAGTAGGCATAGCGGGTATTGGCTTCAATGTATTGGCCGAATATTAATTTTCACCTAATACCTCAATACGAAGAAGACCATTCTTAGAGTTTTTAATCAAAAAAATATCCAAAATCAAATATCCTGAAGCTAAAATCAAAAATAAATCAGCATATTTGCAACCCAATAAAAATAAAAGACTTGGTAGCTCAGCCGGTAGAGCAACTGACTCTTAATCAGTGGGTCGAGAGTTCGAGCCTCTCCCAGGTCACTCAGTGGGACAGAGATGTAAAATCGTACTCTGTCCCATTTTTATTTTTAAAAAAAAATAAGCGCCCCATTTTACCGGAGCGCTTATATCAACTAATTCTCAAACTGGAGTCCTAATTCATCTATTTCCAGATAGCGTTAAGCCCCGATAGTTTAAGGTCCTTGAGCCTGTCTTTACTTTCAACTTTAACATGATCAAATGGCTTATCGGGAAAAAAGATGGCAGTCATCGTGGTAAGGCCCTGGTCGGCGAAGAGTTCTATTGAAGCTGCATCAATTACCAGGGTAAGATCAGAGCTTTGTGAGGACGAAAATCTGGGTGCAAAGAAACGCCCCTTGAAGTCTTTCTGAAAAGCTGTATTGCCGGCCTTCGTACGGTCAATATAATATTGCCTGGCTTTTTTGTCATAACCAATGACCAATTCCTCCTCGAGGCTATTTGACAATGTCACGCGGTAATCGCTCAATGACACCGTTGACAACTTGAGCAAACCGCGTCCTGTAAATGTACCTGCTTTGTTCAATACTACTGATTTAGCTGGCTCTTTGATTCCATTCAATTCGAGCACAGGCAATGAGGCAAGGAGTACTTCTCCGTTCACCTGTTTTAGTGACAGGTCCCGGGGTATGGTCATGGCATTACGCCACTTTTCTGTAGGCACCAAATTGGCGTACGCCCAGTTACTCATCCAGCCCAGAAATATTTTACGGTCGCCGGTATTGCTCCAGGTCACCCCTGCATATTCGTCAGGCCCATAGTCAAGCCAGCGGGTCTTCTCATCCACCGCTGCAAAGCCATGTCCGTCAAACGTTCCGATAAAATATTGAGTTGCCGATCCGCCATTTGGGCCGCCAGGATTCAGGTTTACAACTAATACCCAATAAGTTTTCCCATCGACTTTTAACGGAAACAGATCTGGACATTCCCAAACACCGCCATGAGCGCCCAACTGTTTTCCGAATTCACTTTCCTGTTTCCAGTGCTTCAGATCAGGTGAAGAAAAAAAAGTGATATGATCCTGAGTGGCCAATGTCATTATCCATTTCTTTTGCGGCTCAAACCACATCACTTTAGGATCACGAAAGTCCCGTATTCCGGTATTCTTCAAAACAGGATTACCGGCGTATTTCGTCCAGGTTTTACCCTCGTCCAGGCTGTAGGCAATACTTTGGTTCTGAAAATCGTTCCGTCCGCTTTTTTCGCCTTTCGGATCGTGATGTGTAAAAATGGCGACTAAGGGAATACGGCCATTTTTTCCAAAGCCCGAGGTGTTATGAATGTCGGCAACTGCGCTGCCAGAAAAAATATAACCCAAACTGTCCGGATATAACGCAATCGGCATTTCTTTCCAGTGCATCAGATCTTTACTTTGTGCATGTCCCCAGTGCATGGGGCCCCATGTTGTGCCGCCGGGATAGTATTGATAGAACAAATGATAAGTTCCGTTATAATAAACCATACCATTCGGGTCATTGATCCAGTGCTCCCTGGGCGAGAAATGCACCTGCGGCCGATATTGCTCCTGATATCTGTTATTGTCCTGTGTTTGTGCCAAAGCTGTTGCACCTATCGCTACGAAAGCCAGACTGAGGAGATGTTTAAAATTTCTTTTCATGGTTGAGTTATCAATTAAATTACCATCCGGTATTTTGTTTGTATAATCCTTTGCTAAAATTAATCTGGTTTAGCGGAATTGGCATGTATTCGTCCCGGTTCTTTTTAAATACTGCATCCTGCAAATGCGATTTCCTGGTTTTCTCCACAGTAAAATAGCTATTCATATATTCCGCAGCAATACCCCAGCGCACCAGGTCAAAAAAGCGGTACCCTTCCATGGCAAACTCCAGGCGGCGCTCAAAGCGTAATGCCTGCCTTGCATAATCCTGTGTCCATACACAGTTGACACCCGGTTTGTAGGTATCAATTTTGTAATTGGATATGCTGTTTCCGTTGGCCTGCTTAAGCAGTGATTCGCTATTAGCTGCACGCTGGCGTACCTGATTGATCAATGGTACAGCTTCCAGTTGCCTTCCTAACTCTATCAACGCCTCGGCCTTAAATAAAAGTACATCGGCATAGCGGATAATGGCCCAGTTTTTACCGCTCGACATAAATGGCGGGAACTTTTTAAAGGCGGCATCACCCGGCAACACGGTTTCTTTCATACTCAAATGAGGTCCGTAAACCTGCGGAGCCCTTGCCCACGATGTCTGAAATATAAAATTTGGATCGTATTTATACGGATGTCCGGGGGTTGCCACAGTATGGTCAATACGCGGATCAAATGAGTTGGCCTGATAATTACCGGTAGGTTCCACATCGGCATTATTAAAAGTACCAAACATAGGTAAGCCCGTATTATCAGTTTTAAACGCATTGATCAGGTTATTGCTGGGTACATGAAATCCGCAGCAACCATACTCCTGATTCATCGGGTAATCGAGCTCATGACCAAAATCCTCGCGACCTTGCGGTGTACCGTCATTTATAGAATATTGAATAGCGAAAACAGATTCCTTGCCGTTTTCAAATTGCGATAAAAAGTTATTGGCAAAATCAGTGCTTAAAGCATAAGAGCCGGAATTGATCACATCATCACACAGGCTATTAACTTCTGTAAGTTTTGCCTGATCGACCGAGGTTACATTATTATTGTCATCCTGAGTGTAGGCATGGTATAATAACGCTTTAGCCAGGTACGCTTCCGCAGCAAATTTATTAGCCCTGCCCACATCAGATTGTGTTTTTGGTAAATTGGCTACTCCTGCACGGAAATCATCTTCAATTTTTTTCCATAAAGCATCATCGGTCAGCGCACGGTTTGAAATGGTTGGATAATCAGTTTTGGCTATCGTTTCATCAATATAAGGCACATACTTAAACAATATCTTTAGGAGGAAATAGAAATGCCCGCGTAAAAAGCGCAGCTCGCCCTGCCTTATGGTCTTATTAGGATAATCAGTTTCGGTTATAGCATTAACCCGGCTTAATGCGTCATTTACCCGGCCTATTCCTACATATATGCGAAACCAGAGCGCATCTGTTGGTCCATAATCTACACGGTTCAATGAAAACGTTTCGTAGCCATGAAACTCGCTGATATCGCCGGGGCCATCGCCGCCTTTATAGGCATCTCCACTCCTAATGCTGCCATAAGGCCACATACTGCTGTAAGGGGTCATATACTCATCATTACCTAAGGCCGAGTAAGCGGCAATTACCATTTTATCAACATTGGCAGGTGTATTTAAATCGGCACTTGCCGCCGTACCCTGAGGTATGGTGTCCAGAGTTTTTTTGCAGGACAACAGGCAGATACAAATAAAGCCCGCTATATATATTTTACTTTTCATGTCTTTATTTTATAAATATTTAAAAGGAAAGGTTTACACCCAGGGTAGCAATAACCGGGATCGGATAAATGTTATTCGGATTTTCCGGATCAGTTGCCGTGTATGATTTACTCTTAACCGTAAACAGATTACTGGCTTGCACAAATACGCGTGCAGTTTTAACATTTATGCTTCTGAGCGCACTTTTAAGGTTATAACCTACTTGAATATTCCTTAATTTTAAGTAGGAACCATTTTCAATGTAATAGGTAGATGACCGTCCCTCGTTGTTCCTGTCAACAGTGGTTAATGCGGGAATGGTTGAGTTAGGATTCTTAGGAGTCCAGGCGCTCAGCGTTCTTACGCCCCAATTAGCTCCGGGTGCAATTGATGAAAAGTCGGTTAAGCCTTTGTAGGTATTGTACTCCATAACACCCTGCACTCCCTGAAAAAAAAATACGAGGTCAAATTGCTTAAAGTTAACCGTGGTGTTTAAACCATAGGTGAAGTCGGGATCAGTGTTACCTATAAATTTCTGGTCCTTGCTATCAATAACGCCATCGCCATTCAAGTCTTTGTACCTGATACGGCCCAGGCCTTTACCCGGCTGGCTGGCAGAATTATCAACCTCGGCCTGCGACCTGAACAATCCATCGGCAACGTACCCGTATATAGAGTTAACTGACCGGCCCAGAATAGTTTGGTCGGTTCCATTACCCGGATAGGAAGCTATTGCATCCTGGGGCAAACTGGTGATCTTATTGCGATATGCGGCTATATTACCTGTTAGCGTAAAAGAAAGGTCATTTGACACCCTGCCACTATAATTTAACAAAAACTCAAAACCGGTGTTACGCACCGAGGCTGCATTAATAGTGCGGTTGCCGGCCTCGCCCAAAACGGCAAGGTAAGCGGGGGTAAGCAAAATATCTTTGGTATTTTTAACAAAATAATCAGCCGATCCGGTAATGGTATTGTTAAACAGACCAAAATCCAAACCAAAGTTTGATTGTGTGGTAGTTTCCCATTTTAAATTATCATTACCTTGCTGTATTTGCGTAAAACCAGATGGCAGCTGGCCTGTACCAGCCCCTGAGATATCATAGGCCGAACCGGTTTCATAGCCAAAAATGTGGTTTACGCCATAAATAGCCGAGTAAAGCGTATAGGGAGCATAATATGGACTTGCCTGATTTCCAGTTTGACCGTAAGAATACCTTAATTTCAGGTCAGACACGGCAGAAATATTATCCTTGATAAAACTTTCCTGGCTCAAACGCCAGCCCGCGGAAACAGCCGGAAATACCCCATACCTGTTGTTGGAACCAAACCTCGACGAGCCATCTCTGCGGATAGTAGCTGACAACAGGTATTTGTCGTCGTAAGAATAGTTGGCCTTACCAAAGTATGATAACAAGGAATAGGTGGCACCCGAACCGCCATTATCTATATTGGTTGATCCGGAACTCAGGTAGGCATAATCTATATTTTCTTCTCCAACACCTTGTCTTGTTCCGTAAAGCGATTGATTAATGTATTTAAGTTCTTCCTGGCCTGCCAGTACATCCAGTTTATGTTTTCCTTTATTAAAATTATAGGTAAGTGTATTGCTGAATATCCAGTTACCCTCATAATTGGCATTTTGATTAACGAGGTTTGTGGGATCGGAAAGAAAGCCGGAAACATATGATTTACGCAAAGTACGCGCATAATTTCCGTTATAGTCTGCCGATATGCTTGTGCGAAAATTTAAGCCCTTAATAATATTTAATTCGGCATAGGCGTTGCCCAGTATCCGGCCAAAATTGTTTTTATTTTGTTTGTTATCTTCTATCAGCCTTACTGGATTTTGCCTGTCGGCCATGCCCGGGCCCGGGCCACCCCAGCCTATGCCATCAACCGTATGTACAGGTACAGCTGGCTCTTCAATTTGAGAAAGGCTGGTAACATCGCCGGTGGGAATCAGCACATCCTTCATATAGGTGCCCGTAAAGGTTTCGCCTATTTTTAAACGGTTATTAAAAAAGTTGTATTCCGAATTAAAGCGGGCTGTGATCTTTTGATCGTGAGTTTCTTTAATTACACCCTTGTTATCATAATAACTTACAGAAAACAGCGAATTTCCTTTTTCATTACCATTAGCTACCGATAGGTTGTATGATTGAATAACCGATGTTTGACCAATTTCATTAAACCAGTTTGTATTGGCAGGCTTCATTGTTTTGGCTGCATCCAAAAACTCAGGCAATATAACTTGGTTCAGTACCGGGTTATTGTAGTCTTTATTCCAGTCGTACTGATAGGTCTGATTCAGATTAGGGTCAAGCTTATCGTTTACGGATGCCTGCCAGTAGGCTGCTCCGCGCTGTTGGGTGTTTAATGTTTTTAACTTGGTGGTATAAAACTGCATGGATGTAGAAGCATCAAAGTTGATACGGCTAAATCCGGCCTTTGCTTTTTTGGTGGTAACAATAATAACACCTGCTGCCGCGCGTGAACCATAAATAGAGGCCGACGCAGCGTCCTTCAGGATCTGTATCGACTCGATATCGCTCTGGTTTATTTCCTGCAGCCCGCGCTGGGTTTGTACACCATCAATAATATACAGTGGATCGTTACCCGGAAGGCCCGGCAGTGGCAGCGTGGTGTTACCGCGTACCCGTACTGTTGCTGTTCCGTTAGGCGAACCATCTGCGGTGATAAACAAGCCTGGTACCCTGCCTTGCAACGCTTTAATAGGATTACCTACAGGAATATCTTTGATCTCACTTACATTCACAACAGCAACCGCACCCGTAATATCCTTTTTACGTTCTTTCTGATAACCGGTAACTACCACCTCGTTCAGGTTTGAATTACCTTCCAGTGTAATTTGCAGATTTGCCGATGCCGATGTAATTTTTACCGTTTGCGACGTTAAGCCTACATAAGAGAATCTTAGGGTCTGGCCTGGCGTTGCCTCAATAGCAAACTTGCCGTTCTTATCTGTCAACACCGCTTTTTGGGTTTCGATAACGGCAACAGTAACCGCCTCTAAGGTGTTGGAAGATTTGTCTGTAACGGTACCCTTAATTAAGCGGGACTGCCCAAAACTTCCGCTGGCCATTGTTACCAGCAGGGAACAAAAAAATAAAATTTTTCTCATAATTATTAAATGGTTATTGATTGGTTTAAAATATTTGATTTCTGAAGTTTGTATACTCTGCTATTTCATATGGTGGACATCCTCCTTTCTTGGTGGCTATAAACGCGCCCATCGCGACTGAATTTTTGATCGTGACTTTAGGATCCTGTTTTAAATGATGGTTGGCAATGAATGCCGATAAAAATGAATCGCCGCTGCCGATGGTGTCCTTCACTTTGACTTCGGTGCCCCAGGCATGATAAACTTTGTCATTTTTATAGTAAGAAGCGCCGAACTCGCCTTTAGTCACAATGATTTCCGGAACATTGAACTTGTCCTGGATAAACCTGATTTGAGAAAGTTCCTGACTGAAAGAACCGCCAAATAATATCTGCGCCATTTCCAGTTCTGCCTGGTTGAACTTAACGATGTCTGCTTTTGCCAGCAGCATCTCCAGTAGATCCTTGTTTACAAATGGCGGTCTTAAATTGATATCAAAAACTTTGATGCAGTCTATTTCCAAAAGCTCCATCAGGGTCTTTCTGGTAATCGTATTTCGTGAAGACAGGCTACCATATACGAAATACGTATCAGGCGACAGCTGCCCCGCAATAGCATCGGAAACCCCGATAAAATCCCAGGCAACCGGGTATACAATGTCGTAGGAAACTTCGTTCCCATTATTCATTTTTGCGATCACCTCGCTTGTTGGATATTCCGCATCTTCCTGTACGAAATCGTGATTTATTCCCCAGTTTTCAAGCAACTTTATCAATTTTTCCCCATTGGTGTCGTTCCCTACCCTGCTGACAATGCTGGTAAGCAAGCCCAGTTTATTCAGGTGATACGAAACATTTAACGGCGCTCCGCCAGGCTGGGGACCATCGGGTAACATGTCCCATAGTATTTCGCCATAGCAGATTACAGGTATTTCAAGTGTATTTGTTTTCATCACGCAGTCATTTAATGCATTACGATATTGTTTTCTATTTGCTCCAAGGATTTGCCTTTGGTTTCGGGCATCAGTCGCCAAACGAAGATGAGTTGCAACACCATCATAGTCCCGAAAAAGGAGAAAGTGATGGTTCCGCCAAGTTTTTCAGCGAAATAGGGAAAGCTAAAGGCAATTAAAGCGGCCATGATCCAGTGCGTGGAGCTACCCAGGGTCTGGCCCTTCGCACGTACTTGGTTAGGGAAGATCTCAGAAATAAACACCCAGATGACAGCCCCTTGTGAAAAGGCAAAAAAGGCGATAAAGATCATCATATAGACAGGAATAGCAAAACCACTAAAATTACCGGTGAAAAAAGTGTAACTCACCATAAACAAGGAGGCAATGAGGCCAACCGATCCAACGAGCATTAATAATTTCCGGCCAACCTTGTCAATAATGTTAATAGCCAGCAGGGTAAAAATGAAATTGATCATCCCGATACCGACGGTGGACAAAAGGGAGGAGTGTGCGCCGAGACCTGCCATCTCAAAAATACGCGGCGCATAATAGATGATCGCGTTTATGCCTGATACCTGGTTAAAAAAAGCAAAAAGTACGGCCAGGATAATGGGTAATTTATATTCCCCGGAAAAAAGGCTTGCATTACGCTGATGTGAATCGCTGCCTAACTGCGAGTTTTTTATTGATTCCAGCTCAGCATCGCAATTGAGCGGATTTATAATACGCAGTATTTGTAATGCGCGTTCCGTAGCGCCTTTTTTCAGGATCAGCCAACGAGGGCTTTCGGGAATAAAGCGGATCAGGATCAGGAAGACCAATGACGGAAAGGCCTGTACGCCGAGCATCCACCGCCAGGACGTCTCGCCCCCCTGGCTGATCAGGTAGTTAGACAAATAAGAAACCAGTATACCTAAGACGACATTGAACTGGAACAAGCCCACCAAGCGACCACGACGATCAGCCGGAGAAACTTCGGATATATAAATAGGTGCAGTTACCGAAGAAGCACCCACACCCAGGCCTCCTAAAAAACGGAATCCTAAAAACAGGTACCAGTTACCAGCGAGCGAGGTACCGATAGAAGAAAGCAGGTAAGCCAGTGCTACAAAATATAGTGTGTTTTTGCGACCAAAACGGTCAGATGGCCGCGAGCCTAATAAAGAACCGATCACTGTACCTATTAAAGCGATGGAAATGGTTAATCCATGTTCAAAAACAGACAGGTGCCAGAATTGCTGAATTGATTTTTCGGCACCTGAGATAACGGCGGTGTCAAATCCGAATAAAAACCCACCAAGGGCTACGACCATGGACCAGGCCAGGACGGAATTTTTTCTCATAAATTATAGGTGTTAATTGGTTAACAAATCGAAAGTAGGCTGATTACAACACTATGGGTGAACGTTTTTATATCAAAAATCTCAAAATTTAAAACTTTTTATAAATATTTGATTTTCAATAATATATAATAAAAAACACAATTTAAGGTGTAGAAATCTTTGTTTTTGTTACAGCTATCTCTTGTATGGTTACATTTTTATGCAACTGAAGTGTGCCCTGGCCAAAGCAAGGTTTTGTTATGCCGTTCCATTATGGTTATTTTTACATCAAAGAAGTCTTCCGTCAGCCAATTGCGGAGATCTTGCCGATTATTTTTTGATCATATTCCAGTTGTGCAGCCTTGTTTTTATGAGCTATTTTAAAACCATATTCTCACTTATTCTTGTTTGTTGCATTTTCGGATGCCGGCCGGCTAACAAAAAATCGCAATATGTCATCGGTTTTTCCCAATGCGTAGGGTCCGATCAATGGCGAAGAACGATGCTGGAAGAGATGAAAATGGAGCTTTCCCTGCATCCCGGTGCTGACTTCATTTATGCAGATGCTGGCGGAAGCAGCAAAAAACAAATTGCCCAGGTAGAAAAAATGGTCGATGACGGTATAGATCTGCTCATTATATCACCAAATGAAGCCCGGCCACTGACCAAAGTAGTAGAACAGGCTTATAATAAAGGCATCCCGGTGATTGTTATTGACCGAAAAACTTCGTCATCTTTATATACTGCTTATGTCGGTGCAGATAATTATCAACTCGGTTTTATGGCGGGAACCTATGTCGGCAACACCCTGAAAGGCCCGGTTAATTTATTAGAAATCATGGGGCTGCCGGGTTCCTCGCCCGCTATCGAACGCGACCGTGGCTTTGAGGACGGTATCCGCAGGTACAAAAACATCCGGATCAAAAGCAAGATTTATGGAGATTGGCTCAAGAAAAATGCAGAGGACCAGTTAATTAAAATAAACAACCAGCTCCCCGGCTTTAATACGGTATTCGCGCATAATGATGTCATGGCGAGCGGTGCACGCGAAGTATTCAACCGGCAACATACGACCCACAATGCAAAAATAATTGGCATTGATGCCTTGCCTGGCCCCGGCGGCGGATTGCAGATGGTTTCTGACAAAATATTGGACGCCAGTTTACTTTACCCTACCGGCGGAAAAGAAGCCATTACCACCGCTTTCAACATCCTTAACAAGGAACCGTTTGAAAGGGAACGTATCCTCCAGTCGCTCGTAATTGATTCCTCGAACGTACAATTAATGAAAATGCAATGGAGCAGGATCAGCAGTCAACAAAAAGATATTGAAAAACAGAAATTATTGTTGGAGGAACAGGAAGCGGTTTATAACAGTCAGCAGGTTGTACTCAACATTATTATTATAACATTGGTTTTGGCGGTTATTTTAGGAGGGCTGGCGTTCTACTTCCTGATGGAGAACCGGAAGATCAATAAAAGCCTGGAATTAAAAAATGCCGAGATTTTGGAACAACGTAACCAGCTGATGGAGATGTCTGTGAAGGCTGAGGCAGCTACAGAGGCGAAACTTAATTTTTTCACCAATATATCACACGAGTTCCGTACACCGTTAACGCTCATGTTGTCGCCGATAGAAGAGCTTTTTCAAAACGAAAAGATCATCTCCATTGCAGGGCGTCAGCTTAAAATGGTGCATCAGAATATTTACCGTCTGCTGCGCCTGGTTAATCAGTTAATTGATTATCGCAGGATAGAATATGATAAGCAGCAACTACAGGTTTCTGAGCACAACCTCGTTAAGTTTTTACAGGATATTATCGAAAGCTTTACACATCATGCCGGTAAAATGCAGATCGATCTTAAATTTTTCCCGGCAGAAAAAGAAATTAAGTTATGGTTTGATGTGAATATGCTCGACAAGGTATTTTTTAACCTGATATCCAATGCGATCAAGTTTAGTTCGGAAAAGGGACAGATCAGCATCCATGTCAGGAAAAACGAATCACAAGTGTATGTTGACATAGCGGATAGCGGAGTTGGGCTGACCCCGGAGGAGGAACTTAAGATATTTGACCAGTTTTACCAGGTTGATCATCATAAAGGTCAGGGATCAGGTATCGGGCTTTCACTTTCCCAGGAGATTGTGCTGCTCCATGGCGGCACAATAGAAGTCCACAGTCAAAAATGGAAAGGAACTACTTTTACCGTCGCTTTACCTTTGGGAGCTCACCAATTCAATGAAGAACAAAAATCAGATATACCTTTAGGTCATGATGACCTCGGTGAAAAGTCGAAGATTTATCAGGCGGATCTTGAACGGATAAACCCGGATGGCCCAAACGATGCCCTCAGTGCGCCCAAAGAGTACTCGCTTTTGCTGGCGGAAGATAATGCCGAATTGCTATGCTACCTCAAGGAAAAGCTCTCTGAACAATATGATATTTATACGGCAAGCAACGGTAACGAGGCTTTAAACGAGGCTTTTGAAAAAGTCCCTGACCTTATCGTTGCTGATGTAATGATGCCTGGCCTCACCGGCAAGGTTTTAGTGGAAAAGTTAAAATCAGATTTGCGAACCTCACATATCCCCGTTATTCTGCTTACGGCGCAGGCCAGTGTTGAACAGCAGATTGACGGATTGAAGTCCATGGCGGATATGTATATAGTCAAGCCCTTTAATTTGGCTTACCTGGCAGCGAATATTCAAAATCTGCTTAGAAACAGGTTGATATTAAAAGAGCATTTTTCCAGTGATATCAGTGGTTTAGATAAGCTCCCGCTTTCAAAAAATCTCGACAAAAAATTCGTTAACGATTTTTCTGGAATTGTGGAGCAAAACCTGTCAAACGAGAATTTGAGTGTTGATGATATTTGTAAAATTATAGGTATATCAAGGGTGCAACTTTATCGTAAGGTTAAAGCGTTGATGGGCTGTAGTATTACTGATTATATTTTGAACAGGCGTTTAAAAAAAGCTAAATACCTGCTGATTAATGAAAACTATACCATCGCCGAAATTACCTATATGGTTGGCTTTTCCAACCCGAACTATTTTGCAACGGTATTTAAAGCAAAATATGACTGCACACCAAGCGAGTTTAAAAAAAGCAAGTTGCATTGACATGCCTCGCAATGTCCAGTATGTTCCCGGTATAAGTGCCTACCGAGATAAACCAGTATGGCGTAATCTCTTAATGTTAACGCCAAGGTAATGATTTTAAATTGCTGAGGGGGCAATCAAATTTCCTTGATAATGATTTAACTTAATGATAAGTTAATGCAGAGTCTTTAATATGTCGTTATTTTTGCGCGATTATATATTGTTATGAATATTGTTTACCACGATGACCAGCTTTTAATTGAACAACTACTGCAGGATGGTGAAAGGGCGTTCGATTACATTTATGATCTTTACTGGAAGCAACTTTTTCAATACGCTCACAATCGATTACAGTCTGAGGATATTGCCAAAGACATGGTGCAGGATGTTTTTATTTCACTGTGGAACAAAAGAGATGGTTTAAAATTAAACTCTTCGTTATCTGCCTATCTTTTTTCGATACTCCGGTTTAAGTTAATCAATTTTTACCACGCCAATGAGGTCAGGAAACTACATGCCTTGCGTGTTAATCAACATGATCATCCTTCAGAAAACAACATAGATCAAAGAGTTCATATCAATGAAGTGAACAGCTTATTAAACTCGTCTATACAGAACTTACCTTGTAAAATGAAGGAAATTTTTAAGCTAAGCCGTATTGACGGTCATTCAACACTGCAAATTTCCGAACAACTTAATATTTCTGAACAAACTGTTAAAAACCAGCTTTCGACCGCGTTAAAACGATTGAAATTAAACTTCGCCGATTACTTGACCATCGCGGTGATCTACTTTCTTCTGAAATAGTTGTCTGTCTTTTCAGTTTGAATACCATTCCTAATCTTCGTTATTGGGCTAACATCCCGCGTGAAACAAACTTTTTTTAAATAAATTTTAATTGGGTATAGTACTATGTGGCCTCATAACTGATAATGTATTTATAAAGCCAAGCGTACGATGGATAAAGAACAAGCTCTTGAACTCATTACAAAATATAAAAAAGGTTTGTGTTCCGAGGAAGAAATGGAAATATTGAACCAATGGATCGATGAGCAGGGCCATGGTCAACCCAATTATCAATTCCAAAGCGATGAGCAGGAAAACAGACTAAAAGAAGATATCCGTTTCCAGATAAAAAGCAGCTTATTTGCTAAAAAGAAAAAAAGCGACCATATCCATTTACAAAGCATCCTGAAAATCGCCGCAATGCTATTACTAGTGAGTGCTATTGGTATTTGGGGCTGGAATAAATATAGCGGTAAACAACCCGAGCAATATACCAGCATTTACAACCCTGCCGGCCAGCTCAAAACGATAACCCTTCCAGATGGCTCAAGGGTATTTTTAAACGCCGCTACCCGGATAAGCTTTCCCAGTAAATTCAACACGACAACCAGGGAGGTTACTTTGATAGGCGAAGCCTATTTCGAGGTAGTGCACAATCCCGAAAAGCCATTTTTAATATATACAGGTAAAGTAAAGACCCAGGTTTTGGGAACGAGTTTCAATGTAAAAGCTTATGCCAATGAACCTAAAATCATGGTAGCCGTAACCAGCGGTAAAGTAGGTGTTGTAGCCGGGAAATCATCTGCGTTGCTTATTCCCAACCAAACGGCTGATTATTATATTAAAGATGGTAAACTATTAAAAAGCACTATAACAAATGCATCGACTTTGAAAGCCTGGACAAACGGCACCTTAATTTTCAGAGACCAGACACTGAACGAAATTACCCGGACATTGATCCGCAGGTACAACACAAATATCATTATTCAGAATAACCGTATAGCTGAGTCGATATTGAACGCGCATTTTGATAAAAATGAATCGCTCGAAAATGTGATCAGCGTTTTATGCACCTATGTTGATGCCAGGTATAAGCGCGAAGGTACAACGTACCTGATAAGATAACCAACAATTAACCTGAACTATTGACCTTAAAAATTATTGATGATAAAATAAAGAACCAAAAATAAAAATACCGAAGATGCTACTAACACCTCCGGTATTGATCCTTCTCCCATACAGATGTCGCTAAACACTATCATTAAGATCCAAGGGACCTTAACAGGGAGCTCTATTGCTTTAAGCGTTTACTTAAAACCAAATCAAAATTATGAATAATCTTTTGTGCCTTTCTATAAATGCACCAAAAAAAACATGGAAGATCATGAAATACAGTACGCTGATAACAGTCGTCATCGTTATACTGAATACCTTAAGCTATGCTGAACCAGTAAAGGCGCAATCAATAGCAGATCAGATCATCTCGTTAAAACTTAAACATGTTACTTTAGAAAACGCCCTTTCACAAATTGAAAATAAAAGCCGGTGTAAATTTGTTTACGGTGAAGACGTGTTGCCTTTAACTGAACTTGTATCGCTGGAGGTAAAAAATCAGTCGCTAAATAACACCCTGGTGCGTTTACTTAAAGGCTATCCGGTTAATATTGAGTATTCCGGCAATTATGTGCTGATCAAACCTAAAAAAGCAGCATCAGCAAAAAGGTCTGGTATTATTACAGGTACCGTTATTGACGCAACTACCGGCGAAAGCCTTGTTGGTGTAACGGTAACGATTAAAGGAGGCAACCAATCGACCATAACCAACGCCAGGGGTGAGTACAGTGTCAATGTGGTCAGTGAGGATGCTGTGCTTGTATTTTCTTACATTGGTTACACCATAAAAGAGATTCCTGTTGGTACACAATCGCGTATTGATGTTAAGCTGTTCGCCGGGGTTTCCGCGCTTAATCAGGTTGTGGTAGTAGGTTATGGCAGCCAGAAAAAGCAGGATATAAGCTCATCTATTGCTTCGATAAAACCTGATAAAGTAGATAAGGGAGCAACCAATGATCCTGTTAAATTTTTACAGGGAAGGGTTACAGGTGTTAACGTATTAACCCCATCGGGTATCCCTGGTGCAAAACCTATTGTGCTGGTACGCGGTACGGGCTCCATTAGTGGGGCAAGTTCACCGTTATATGTTATTGATGGCGTGCCTTTTGAAACTGCGCCTAACCTAAACCCGGATGACGTAGAATCCATAGATGTATTAAAGGATGCTGCAGCATCAGCCATATATGGTTCAAGGGCAAACAGCGGTGTGGTCATTATCACCACCAAATCGGGTAAAGAGGGTAAAACGCAAGTGAATGTAACGGCTCATACCGGAACAGGCAGGATTTATAATGATATCCCCATGGCCAACGCCGCGCAATACACTGCCGTGATGCAGGACGCGGTTAAAAACTATAATATTCAGAAAGGTACCAGCCTTACCTTATACGTTCCCCCGGTAATTCAGGAAACTAATTGGGTAAAACTAATTTCTCGCGAATCGGCTGTTAACAATTCCGCAGCCATTGATATCTCCGGAGGAAACAAAAACACCAATGTTTTTACCTCTTTTGGGTATTTTGGTCAGCAGGGTATTTTGAAGAACAGTAATTATAATCAGTACAATTATCGTTTAAATCTTAATCATACTATTAGCAAATACTTTACTTTGCATACCAATTTATCCGGCTCCTATACCGCTCAACGCTTATTGGAAGAAGGTAACGTAGGACTCAAAGTATTATACACCGCAAGAGAAGAGCAACCCTGGTATGGCCCCTATAATGCAGATGGCAGTTATGCTGTAAACGGGGTAAATGGCATCATTCGCCATAATCCGGTGATGCTGATTAACGAAGAGATCTGGAAAACAAATACTACAGAGGGAATAGGAAGGATAAGTTTGGATATTACCCCCATAAAAGGGTTAACCTATACACCGTCTGTAAGTGCGTTTGGCTCCTTATTTAATAATAATAAAAAGTTAACGGATAAAATGGTAGCCAGGAATGTTACAGCAGGCAATGGCGCCATTTTACAGGATAGAAACCTTGCCTACCGCTATGTGGTGGATAATATACTTAATTATAAGAACAGCATAGGTAAATTAAACTACAATGTACTGGCAGGCCATTCTTATGAAAAATACACCAATGATCAATTGGGTGTGTACAGCAGCAATTATGCTAACGCCGCATATCCCTCAGCTAACTTAAATTCAGTTAATGCCGGAACAAATATTTACCCGGATGCGGTTAGTTATGATTCATATGCGTTGGAAAGCTATTTTGGAAGGTTGACCCTGGACTATGATAACCGTTATATCCTGAACGCGAGTTTACGCACTGATGGCTCTTCCCGGTTCTCCTCCAGTAAAAGGTATGGCACATTTCCTTCAGTTTCTGTTGGTTGGCAGGTAATGAATGAATCTTTTATGAAAAACAGCCCACTTGCCAATACACTTTCGCAACTTAAATTAAGAACGAGCTATGGTGTTACCGGAAGCTTGGCGGGTATTGGTAATTATGCTAATCAATCGTTGGTTTCGGGTGGTAATTCCTATAATAACCAGGGTGGCCTGGTTATTACACAAAATGCCCAAAACCTTACCTGGGAAAAAGCCGGTCAGTTTGATGTAGGGATAGATGCCGAGTTGTGGAACGGACGTGTAGGATTTACAACAGACTATTTTTATCAGAAAACAACCAATCTGTTGTATAATAAACCCGTTTATGCTACAACCGGATTTACTTCTGTAGCAGCCAATATCGGGGCATTAAACAATAAAGGTTTAGAGTTAAGTTTAACTGCTAAAATACTCACAGGGGAGTTTAAATGGGATGCCTCCGCCAATATTACGTTTGTTAAAAACAAACTGCTCTCCTTGTATGATGGCAGTCAGCAGTATATTATCCCTGCTACGGGAAGCAGTTTATTAGGCGGCGGAACCGGTATTCATGCCCTGATCAATGGCGAACCTATCAGCGCGTTTTATTTATTAAAACAAACCGGGATCTACCAACAGGATAACGAGGTGCCGGCCAAATTATACGCAAAAGGTGTAAGGGCCGGTGATATTAAATATGATGATATTAATGGCGATGGTGATATTACCGCTGCCGATCGGCAATATGCTGGTAAAGCTACCCCTGATTATTATGGCGGTTTTACCAACAATGTTAGCTATAAAGGTTTTGATCTGAGTGTATTTGCACAATATTCAGTAGGCGCTAAAGTATATGCTTCCTATAAAGGAGGTAGCCCGGAAGGGATCGAATCTTTAGGAAATGCCTTTTCAACCGCGACTTTAAATGATGGCAGTAAAACCGAGCAGTTTTACAATGTTGACGCTTATGCTGCAACGCATTATTGGACCGGGCCCGGTACCAGCAACTTTATGCCCAGAGCAGTAAGAGGAGGTGTATTTACGGGTTATACCAATGGATACAACCAGGAGCCATCAACGCATTTTTTAGAAAACGGATCATACCTGCGTTTAAAAACAGTTACCCTGGGCTATAATATCCCTCCTGCTGTTTTAAAAAGATATCATATCAGCGCACTTAAGATCTTTGCTTCTGTCGATAATCTGTACACCTTTACCAGGTATGATGGTTACGATCCGGAACAATCATATGTTACCAATCCTGGTGATTCTAACTATGGAGTTGATTTTGGCTTACAATCGGCATTAAGAACTATCCTTTTCGGATTTAATTTAAAATTTTAATCATGTATAAATATAAGATGATGAAAAACTTAAAAAGATTAATGATACTATCCTGTTTAAGCATAACCCTATGGAGCTGCTCCAAACAACTGGATCTATCGCCACAAAATGCCATACCCGTGAGTTCACTTGGCGTAAACGATATACCACAATTAAGAACAGGCCTGTATGCTACCATGGAAGATGTACTGTTCAATTTTTGGTTTGATTTTGATAAAAGGGGCGAAAACCTGACGGGTGGCCCGGGCTATAATGTAGTCGACCCGGTAAGTATGAATGCTTCTGATGCAGATATAACCAGCTATTGGCGAGGTTGCTATAAAGGCATAAATACCGCCAATATTTTAATTCAGAATGTTAATAATTTAGGCGCTGGCGCTACCACAACACAACTATCCTATAAAGGCGAGGCTTTGTATTTCAGGGCGCTCATCTATTATGATCTGGTGATCAGGTACGGTGGTGTGCCTATCCTTTTAAAAAGCTCAACTGATGCCGTTCAGCGTTCAAGTGAAGCGCAGGTTTGGGCACAGATAAAAAGCGATCTGATAGCTGCTCGATCATTGGTTAGCGCTTTCAGCAATAACCTTTACGTGTCTGACCAGGCCGTAAAAGCATTAATGGCAAGGGTTTATCTGGCTACAGGTGACAACGCCAATGCCATAACCTATGCCGATTCTCTGATTAATTACAGCAGTGGTAAATTTGCTTTATCTACAGACTCCATGTCTTATTCTTCTATGTTTACTGCAGGCACAACCAGTAAAGAGATCATATTTGCCCTGGCCAATAACAGCACGGCCAGTACACATTCATTTTTGAGCCAGGTAAATGATACCAAAGCAACCTGGCCGTATTCGCCCGCCATGCTTACTTATAAAAATTTGTATAGCGATGCATCTGCGCCGTTGATCAAAACGGGAGATAAAAGAAAAGCAGCGGTCTTTTCCGTAGATCCTACCCGGATCATCAAATTCCCGAATGGTAAAACAGGGCAGCAATTAGCCGTATCTTCCACCCCTATCGCCACACCGATCATCATATCCAGGCTGGCCGAAATGTATCTGATCAAAGCAGAAGCACAGGGTGCATCGGCTGGCTCGGTTACACTTGCATCCTACCTTACCAACCGGTATAAGTTAGCGCCTACCGCAGCATCAATTGCTGCCTTAACGGCTTCACAATACCAGGACATGATCCTGAATGAATCACGTCGTGAGTTTTTTGGCGAGGGGCATTGGTGGTATGACATTAAAAGAACCGGTCGCACAGATTTGCTGACTACACTGAATGGGCGTACCTATTTGTTATACTATCCCATCCCTCAAACAGAGAAGGATCTGGCAGGGTATACACAAAACCCGGGTTACTAAATTGCTAACCAAGCAGGTGCCTGATAGGCATCTGCTAATTAAATTTTCAAAATGATCCCTATTAAAAACATTATAAACTTTTGTTTTTTTCTGATCCCTGTTACAGGCTTCTGTCAGTCAAAAAACAATAACACCATTAATAATATTCAGCAGCATTATCAATGGACGGTTGAGCAACTGAATAATAAAAATTCAAAATCAGTTTTAGTTACCGCACACCGGTGCGATTGGCGGAGCTCGCCCGAAAACTCTGTTCAGGCATTAAAAAACTGTATAGCAATGGGGGTTGATATTGCAGAGTTTGATATGGGTAAAACAAAAGATGGGCGGCTGATTATTATGCATGACAAAACCATTGACCGCAGTACTAACGGAAAAGGTAAACCGGAAGACTATACACTGGCAGAGATCAGGAAGTTCCGGTTAAAAAGCGGTACCGGGCATCCAACCGTACATCCCATCCCTACATTTAATGAAATGCTGGCTGCCTCAAAGGGGAAAATTATTATCGATATTGATAAAGGGTATGAATATTATGATGAGATCATCCAAAAACTGGACTCGGCTAAGATGTTTGATCAGTCTATTTTTAATATCTATAGTTTGCCATTGGACAGCGTAAAGGCTCACCATCAAAACATCCCCGAAGAATTGACTTTGCAGGTAATCGTGAACCCCAAAGATCCGAATGCTGAAAACATCATTAGCTCCTACAAAAGCCACCGTAAAACCATTATACAGATTATTTTCAGTAATGATGCCGATGCCATTCTCGGTAAAGTTCACGCTTTAAAGAAAAGCTACTCGATCTGGTTCAACGCTTTATGGCCTGAGCAAAATGGCGGGCATGATGACGATACTGCCGTTGAAGAAAATAAACCAGATGAAACATGGGGATGGCTGATTAGCCATGGCGCAAATATTATACAGACAGACAGGCCCAGGGATCTGCTTAATTACTTAAGATCAGGAAAACTGCACCCTTAAAAATCAGCTAACTCATTCAAATACTTTTTACCGGGATATTCCATGAAACTTACTAATGGTAGGCTTTTCTGTGCCTGCTATTGCTTATAAAGTCGGTTTAATGATTGAGCACGCCGGCTACTGTGGTCTAAGCGATAAAGACATCCATTTCCTTTGAAACGAGACTAATCAACAAATTAAATTATAAAACCCCTATTAAAATGAAACCACCTTAAAAACATCGCCCACACACAAAATGTGCAATTCGCAGATGCCAATTGCGTCAAAGAAAAACATCGCTTAAAAAACTAAAAAAAAAAGAAAAAAGGACATTCATCATTATTATGAAAAACATTAAAAAATTAAGTCTATTACTATTGCTGGTCTGTGCTTCCAACCTGTTACAGGCACAGCTTTTAAACACAGATAAAGTAATCAATACATTAAAATCTGGATGGAAAAATGACCTCGTTACGGTATGTGCCCACCGGGGCTACTGGCGAGAAAATGGCGTACCTGAAAACTCTTTACGTGCCATTCAGCGGGCTTTTGACAATAAGATCGAAATGGTAGAAATTGATATAAAAATGAGCAGCGACGGTGAGCCGGTGCTGATGCATGATTGGAATTTGGGCCGCACTACAGAACTGGGAATGGGTAGAAATGACCTGGTGAGCAGTTGGCCAAACGGTGCATTACAAACCCTCCGTTTAAAAGACAAAAACGGAAATTTAACTAACGAGCATTTACCTACGTTCAGACAGGTACTTTCCTATATCCGTGACCATCAAATCGCGATAATACTGGCATTAGATATTAAGGATAAAAATGCTGCATGGGCCTGCTGGAACATCATGAACGAAGGCGGGGGCTGGAAGAATCATTGGGGAAATCCTGCCGCGAAATGGACTATCTTTAAGATTAACGCCACTGTTTATAATGGACCGGGTGATCTGGAAAAAAGCTTGGGATTAAGCGGAAGCAGATATAATGACTTTAGATTTGTACCTGTTTATACCACTAATATGATTGATAAGATTGACTGTTTGGGGCAGTATAAGTCGTTCAGAGGCAAACCCTATTTTATAGCAGCCGAAATTGATATCAAACAACGTAATGGCATTCATCAGGATGTGATGAACCAGGCATGGGGAGATCATAAAACTATCGCCTGTTTTAATGCTATACCAGATGCAGGGGGTAATAATTTTTACTACGCTAATGGAACTTGTTGTTATACACTGGCAAGTCTTTACTTTAGATCTGCTAAAGACCCAAGCAAAGTCGACACCCAGGATAACCGGGGCAGTTGGCAGTTTTTAGTTGACATCGGCGTACGCTGGATTACTACTGATGAGCCAGTAAACCTGATCAATGATTATCTTAACAAACAAGGCTTCAGAAATACAAGTTACTTTTATTGATCTCGGCAGATCAGTTTAAATAAAGCATTAATCAACTGTCATAATTCCTCAAATTATTATTCTAAAATATCTTAAAATGAAGACAAATAAATTCCTGCCCGTCCTGTGCGTGTTTATCGCATTGATTTCTTTCATGGGCTGTAAAAAACAGATTACGGAAAGTCCGGCTACTGCCAATGCAAAAACATCCGCTTTAACGCTCAATGCCGTAACCAAAGCTACCTTTACCACTCCAGATTCTGTTGCAGGTATAGTTGGTAGCAACGGGGGAAAGGTAAATTACGATCTGGCCAGCAACAAAGCGGCCGGTGATTCGGTGCTCCTTAGCTTTGATGGTACTTTGTGTAAGGAAATCCACGCTGGCAATGGTTATACTTTAGGTTATGTAGATATAACCGGTAGCTCATTAAGTACCATTACTTTAAAGGATATACTCGCAACTTCATTACAGCTTGTTGATACAACAGCAAAAGGTAAGGAAAACAGTACAAAGAATTGGTACACCTATACCGACAGCAAGCAATACGGACTTATTCCTGTAAAAGATCGCTATGTTGTACTGTTTAAAGGATCAAGCATTCATCAAGCAACTGTATTATATGTGCTGCAATTAAATACCGTTGATTATATACCCGGCAACACCAGCGGGTACTATTTTGGCAGCCTATCATTTAATTACAAACGATTGCTATAAACGTTGTCTTGATCAGGCGATGAGTTTATTTGTCAATAGCCGGATCAAATTATAACGATTTAAATTCAATGAGGTCTGCATTCTGTATGTGCAGACCTCATTTTAACCCCGGTGAGGAGTTTTACAAACCTTTAAATTTATGATCATCCAGGCTGGCGACATTTTTAAGTTCAATCTGAGGAATGATGATAGTGGGTTTAACCTGAGGAACGGGAGGCAAATGTTGCGCAGCATTGATGCTTTTCATTCAAAAAACATGCTGCTTTCTAATGATATAAATGCGCGTATACACCATTTCAATTATTTAAATGTATCAATTAACTGTATACCGCCATCTTTGTTATGATGGAGTTTGGTCATTTTAATATTGCGCAAATGCGTTTTTCCAGACAGTTCTGTATCGTGATAAAAAATGTACCATTTGCCTTTAAATGCAACGATTGAATGGTGCGTTGTCCATCCTTGTACTGGTTTCATGAATACACCTTTGTAAGTAAACGGTCCTAACGGGTTATTACCAATGGCATAGCACAGGAAATGAGTGTCGCCGGTTGAGTATGTAAAGTAGTATTTGCCCTGGTACTTATGCATCCAGGAGCCTTCAAAAAAGCGGCGGTCATGATCTTTCCCCAGTAACGGCTTTCCAGCCTTATCTACTATCACTATATCTTTTACTTTTCCGGCAAATTCCTTCATATTGGGTTTTAGCAGCACCACCTTACAACTCAGCGCTGGTGCATTGTCTTGCTGTAAATCCGTTTTCGATCCATTCATTTCATACTTACCCGTTGCCCACCGTTGTAGTTGCCCTCCCCAAATACCCCCAAAGTACATATAGGTTTTACCATCTGTGTCTGTAAACACGGCAGGGTCTATACTGAAACTCCCAGGTATGGGAGCAGGCTCTGCTTTAAAAGGCCCCGATGGATTTTTAGACGTAGCAACACCAATACGAAAAATATCATTCTTGTCCTTCACCGGAAAGTACAAATAGTAAACGCCATTTTTATAAGCTGCATCAGGTGCCCATAGTTGCCTGCCTGCCCATGGTATATCTTTAATATCAAGCGCTACTCCATGATCCGTAACCTTTCCTCCTACTTTGTCCATCGAAAGGATATGATAATCGCGCATAGCGAAATGGTCGCCGTTATCATTCTCAGGAATACCCGCGTCTATATCATGCGACGGATAGATGTAAATTTTGCCATTAAATACATGCGCCGATGGGTCGGCGGTATATATATTTTTAATAAGTGGCTTTGTTAAAAACTCCCTTTTCGATTGCGCGAGTGATGTTGGAAGATAGACTGTGAGCATGAACAGGAACGGCAACATCAGCTTCTTTTTGCTGTTGATAATAAACATATTAAAACTATTTTAATGTAATTTAATTTATTGATTACCGCCTATCCCGGGCGGCATAAAAAACTTTTGGTCTCGATAATAGGACAGCGAATGAGCCGGTTTTTCATATCCGGCAGGAATCGACAACAGGGAGAAGGTTTGAAAATACAGCACGCATGCATCGCGCCAGCGCAGCGCCTCCTGATATTGTATGGTCATCAGTTGCTTCACGGCTATAAAACGCTCTGCATCTACCTTTGAAGCCATCTTATTCCATATTTGCTGCATACTTTTAACCGAGTCCGCACCTGAATAATATCTATATATTAATTCATTCCAAACATTGCGGCCGGATTTTGTAGGATAAGTCCATTTTACATGATGAAACCATAACAAATATTCGTCTGGACAAGTGTTCAAATTTTCAAACTTATCACGCACGGGTGCCATGTATTGATCAACAGCGTTACTCCCCGTACTTGTCCGGTCAAAACCTATTCCATTGGAATCTGCTTTATGGTAATAAACAGCTGTCCAGTCGGCACGCCCGGCGTTATCTACCCAGGGACCAGGTCCATAATGCGTATTGACCCCCATAATATGGTGCAGGCCCAAGGGCGTCATATAGTTTACGGTAGTTTCTCTCGATTGTAGCATAACCCGCTTCATAGGCTTAACAAAGTCGGGATCATTGTTGAAGGTCAAACGCAGCCATTCATCCGCAATTTCATCTGAGCTTGTACCCGGGTTCCACGCTAATCTGCCAAATGCAAACCAGTTGGCTTGAGCAAACGGATGACCACACCAGTTGATATCAGAACCAATATTTGCAACACCGGCCATGCCAGTTATCAATTTGCGATTGTATTTGCCTTCCAGGACATTTGCTACTGAAGTCCCCTTACCGTGGGCATAGGTATCGGCATCAAGGCACTCCTTAAACAAAGGCGCTTCGAAAACCAAATGAGTGGAGAATCCCAGATATTCCTGGGTAATCTGAAATTCCATCATCAGCGAAGTATTGGGCATTGCACCAAATAATGGGTGAAACGGTTCACGTGGCTGAAAATCTATCGGACCATTCTTAACCTGAACAATTACATTCGGCCGGAACTTACCATCTAAAGGCTTAAATTCGTTATAAGCCTGTTTGGCCCGATCATCAGGAACATTGTTGTCATATACAAACGCACGCCACATCACAATCCCTTTATGAGGCGCTAAGGCATCTGCCAGCATATTGGCGCCATCTGCATGGGTACGCCCGTAAGCTTGTGGCCCCGGTTGCCCCTCAGAGTTGGCTTTAACCAAAAAGCCGCCAAAGTCGGGTATGTACCGGTAAATCTCATTTGCCTTATCGTTCCACCATTGCCGTACTTGCGAGTCTAGTGGATCGGCTGTTTTTAGCTTACCAATTTCTATCGGACTGCTAAATTTAACAGACAGGTAAACCTTAATGCCATAAGGCCGAAAGGCGTCTGCCAATGCTTTTACCTTTATCAAATAATCAGGTGTGAGGATCAGTGCATTGGCATTTACATTATTTAATACAGAACCATTAATACCAATGGAGGCGTTGGCGCGTGCATAATCAATATATCGCTGATCAATATACTCCGGTAATTTATGCCAATTCCATATAGACGCACCTGCATATCCACGTTCAACTGTCCGGTTTAGGTTATCCCAGTGATCAAGTATGCGGTACATCGTTCGCGGATAATCAACAATGTTTACTTTATCAAGATCCTTTTGCGTTTCAAGCAGCTGTAAAAAACCAAAAACACCATATAATATTCCAATATCAGTATTTGCGGTCACTACTATCCTTTTTCTGCCGGTTATAACTACACTTTTAATCACGTATCCCTCATTGCCTATGCGCTCAAAAACACTATCGGGTGCAATAACATGACTTATAGTGCGTAATTCGTCGCGTGTGCCTATAATCAGCTCGCCATCGGTTATGCTGCTTACTTTAATGGGCCTGAGATTAAGTGTGCCAACCAATCCGGTAGAAAGTTCATTGAAGGCAACCTGCTGTTGTTCGGATTTAGCCGAAAAAAAGACTTTCCCCAATTGTGAAGTATAGGCTTTCACCTTGCCAGCATCCGTAATCTGATGATATTCCAGCCATAGTTTGTAGCCGTTATCAGCCCTAACGCTGTTACTTGCTGCAATTGCCAAAACAGTCAACAAGATTTTTCTGAATAATATCACTAATTTCATAAAAGTAGGTTAAAGATTACAACCGGATGCGGTGTTCGGACAAGTTTATCTACAAACACACAATGCAATCGATTGCCAATATATAAATGTTTATTGATATTTTCAAGAGCTGCTTAATTTATAACAATAACATTAGGCCGTTACAGAATCATTAGGGAAGAGCCCACTCCTCTCTATCCCTTGCTTAATTCCCATTTCCAAACCACGCAATTCCGCCAGTCCTTTCAAGCGACCGATAACCGAGTAGCCGGGATAGGTATCATAGCGGTAATCATCAAGTATTTTATGTCCGTGATCGGGGCGCATGGGTATAACAACGTCATCTCTTCCGGCTAATTTTCTCCGTATTTGCTCCTTTACGACACTTTTCATCACCGCGCCCATATCAATATTACCAGCCAGATGTTCATCTTCATAAAAGCTACCATCGGGCTCAATCCTTACATTGCGTAAGTGTAAAAAGTGAATATGATTGCCCAATCGATCTATAATGCCAGGAACATCATTCTGTGGATTAGCACCCAGTGAGCCTGTGCAAAGAGTTAAACCATTGGACGGTGACGGACAGGCATTCACAACATCTTGCAGGTCCTGCTCGCTACAAACAACGCGCGGCAGACCCAGCACCGGGAATGGCGGATCATCAGGATGGATGCACATTTTGATACCCAAACGCTCCGCTTCAGGCATAATTGCACGCAGAAAGTAAGCAAGATGATCCTTGAGCGCTAATGCATTAACCGCTGAATATTTCTGTAGATGCCCTTTAAACTCTTCAACAGTAAATACTTCATCTGTACCTGGCAAACCTGCCAGTATGGTATTTTTCAGCACTTCTCTTTCCTGCTCGCTAAGATTATCAAAATAAACTTTGGCAGCTTTTTGTTGTTCAGAAGTAAAATCATCACAAGCACCATCCCGCTGTAAAATAAACAAATCGAATGCGGCAAGTGCAGGTGCATGAAAACGCAAAGCCGAAGCGCCATTGTTTAAACGATAATCCAGATGCGTACGTGTCCAGTCAAGCACAGGCATAAAGTTATAGCAAACAATGTTAATACCACATTTCTTCAGGTTGTTAAGTGTTTCAATGTATTTATTGATGTATTCATCCCGCCCCAACGAACCGATCTTAATACTTTCATGAATATTTACACTCTCCACAACCGACCATCTGAAGCCGACCGCCTCAATTAATATTTTCCTTTGTTGTATCTCCTCAATACTCCAAACATCCCCACAAGGTATGTGATGCAATGCGGTTACTATTCCGGTGGCACCCGTTTGTTTAATGGCTTCTAAAGTAACCTGATCATTTGGTCCAAACCAGCGAAAGGTCTGCTCTAAATTGGGTATCATAACGGTATTTTTTCTTAAATTCAAATATAAAAAAATAAGGCAATCGATTGCCTTATTTTTCCGCAATTCTAATTCATTTTTTTATCTTTACCTGTTAACTAAAAAAACTTAGATGGCAGACAACCGGAAAGACATAACAATTTATGATATCGCGAAAAAGCTTCACATTTCTGCAGCTACCGTGAGCCGGGCGCTTCAAGATCATCCCCGCGTTAACAAAAACACCAAAAAGCTGATTAGAAAGACCGCCGAAGAAATGGGATATCATTTTAACAGCTTTGCCAGTAATTTACGAAAAAAGAAAAGTAAAGTTATCGGAGTAATCGTTCCCCGCCTTAACAGCAACTTTATGTCGGATGTGATTGCCGGCATTGAAAAAGTTGTAAATAATGCCAATTACGGCCTTTTCATCAGCCAGTCGCTGGAAACCATGCAAAGGGAAATTACCAACGCTGAAGCCATGTTAAATAACCGGGTGGAGGGTTTGCTGGTGTCTCTTGCTTATAATACTACTGATGTTGATCACTTCAAAGAATTTATCAGACGAAAAACTCCTGTCATATTCTTTGACCGGGTAACAGAGCTCGAAAATTGCCCGCTTATTCATATTGACAATTTTAAAGCGGCTTATGAAATCACATTGCATTTGATTGACCAGGGCTGTAAACGCATTGTTCATATTACGGGTAACCTGTTAAGAAACGTTTATGCAGATCGGTTTGCCGGATACAAAAAAGCCCTGGAAGACAGAGGGATACCTTTTGATGATAGTTTTGTTATTGTTAACGATTTAAGTGCAGCCGCGGGTACTGCCGCCGCCGAACAAATTTTACAAATGACTCCTTTACCTGATGGTGTATTTTCTTCAAACGATATTTGCGCTATTGCCTGTATGTTAGCGGTTAAGCAAGCGGGAATTAAAATCCCCCAACAACTTGCTTTTGCTGGATTTAACAACGATCCCACATGTTGTGTGGTTGAACCAAATCTTACTACGGTAAACTACAAAGGCTATGAAATGGGAGAAGTAGCCGCTAAAATGATGATCAATTATCTGATTGACAAAGATGATGCTCAGCCTGCCCATAGCGTTATCTTACGCTATGAGCTTTTGATAAGGGAATCATCACTGAGAAAATAACCTGTTTTATACCTAAATAATAATAAATGATTTCTGAAACTAAAGTTGCTATTGTTACCGGAGGCGCCTCAGGCCTGGGTTTGGCAACAACTAAGAAGTTTGTTGAAAGCGGCATTAAAACTATAATAATTGGTCGCAATGAACAAAAACTGGCTGAAGCAGTAGCAAAATTTGGCCCCCTTTGTATTTACAAATCATATGATTTAAATAATCTGGAGGGTATTCCTGCGCTTATTAATGAAATTATAAAGGAATACGGCATACCTGATATTTTGGTAAACAATGCCGGTATCAATCAAAAAAAAGCTTTTCTTGATGTTACTGATGAAGATTTTCAGCGCGTTCTGCAAACTAACTTAACATCGGTATTTGTCATCAGCCGGGAGGTGATCAAATACATGATTGAAAAAGAATCCGGGAGTATAATTAATATCAGTTCAATGGCATCAAGATACGGCATACCTTACGTTATTGCCTATTCGGCAGCCAAATCGGCCATTGAAGGTATGACCAGGGCCATGTCAACAGAGCTTTCGCCAAAAGGCATCCGTGTCAATTGCGTTGCTCCGGGTTTCATCGCCACAGACATGTCAGCCCAGGCACTTAATAACGACCCGGAGCGGAAAAACAAAGTAATGTCGAGAACACCAATGGGAACACTGGGCGAACCAGCCGATATTGCCGAAGCTATTTACTACCTGGCTTCTGACGCTGCTAAGTATGTAACCGGCACTGTATTAGTTGTAGACGGCGGAAATTCTGTTGGTTTTTAATTGATTAATCCAAAAACCTATATGATGATAAAAATAAAGAGCCTATTCATATTGACAATGCTTCTGCTTACAGGATATACCTCGCATTCGGAAGTGCGATTGCCAAAATTGATCAGCAATGGTATGGTGCTGCAGCGAGATACCAAAATAAAAATATGGGGGTGGGCCTCGCCAGGAGAAAACATTACTGTTAAGTTTAATAACAAAACATTTAAAACGATTACTACATCGGACGGAAAATGGACCGTTACCCTGCCCGCTATGAAAGCCGGCGGACCATTCACCATGAAAATTGACGGAACAAATCAAATTTTATTAAGCGATATTCTTATCGGTGATGTATGGATTTGCTCAGGGCAGTCAAACATGGTTCATCAAATGGAATTACATAGCGTCCGGTACGCCAAAGAAATTGCCAACTCAAACAACCCGGCAATCCGGCATTTTTGGGTAACCAATACCACCAACATGCTGGCACCTCAACAGGATGTACCTGGCGGTTCATGGAAAAAGGCTGAGCCTGCTAATATCAGAGAATTTTCTGCAGTTGCTTATTTTTTTGCTGATGCGCTTTATCAAAAATATCACGTGCCTATCGGGTTAATTAATTCGAGTTGGGGCGGCACACCGATTGAGGCCTGGATGAGTGATGAAAGTCTTAAAACTTTTCCGGATTTGGAAAATATAGTAATGAGGAACAGAGACACAACCTTCCTTAACCAAATAAAAAAGATACCTGCAAATACTACCGAGTCGCATCCTCCACAGGATCAAGGCCTATCAGAAAAGTGGTTTGATCCGGCTTACACACCAAAAGGATGGCGTAGAATTGCCGTCCCTGGTTATTGGGAAGACCAGGGTATTCACAATCTGGATGGCATAGTTTGGTATCGCAGGGAGATTAACATTCCACAGTCGATGCTTACTGCGCAGGCAAAGGTTTTTATGGGGCGTATTGTTGACGCGGATGTCATGTATATAAACGGCAAGCAGGTTGGCACTACCTCTTATTTGTATCCGCAACGGCGTTATACCATTCCCGACGGGGTACTAAAACCGGGCAAAAACCTGTTTGTAGTGCGCGTTACCAATAACACTGGTAAAGGTGGCTTTGTGCCTGATAAACCCTATCAGCTTATTGCCGGAGCCGACACGATTGAGTTGACCGGATACTGGCAATATAAGGTTGGCCTCGTAAAAGTTCCCCAGCGCACTTCTACGGGCGGGGGAGGCTTTGCTGCGCAAAATCAGCCAACTGCATTATATAATTCGATGATTGCCCCTTTGCTTAATTATGGAATTAAGGGATTTCTGTGGTACCAGGGGGAAGCAAATACAGGCAAATCTGCCCAGTATGCCAAACTACAACCAGCAATGATTGCTGATTGGCGGCAAAAATTTCAAAAACCGGATGCGCCGTTTCTTTTTGTTCAGCTCCCCGGCTTCATGGATATGAATTATCTGCCTTCCGAAAGCCAGTGGGCGGCCTTTCGCGAGGCGCAGGCGGCTTCGCTATCCGTTCCAAACACAGCTATGGCTGTGGCGATTGATGCTGGTCAGTGGAACGACATTCATCCTGATGCAAAAAAGGAAGTAGGCCAAAGATTAGCCTTAGCAGCGGAAAAAACAGCTTATCATGATAATAAGGTAGTGGCATCCGGACCGGTTTTCCAATCGGCAGCGATTGATGACCATAAGATCACCGTTGTTTTTAATTCAGTTGGCTCTGGTTTGGCCACCAAAGATGGTGAGGAGCCACAAGAGTTTGCTATAGCGGGTGCCGATAAGGTATTTGTTTGGGCTAAAGCAAAAATTGAGGGCAATAAAATAGCACTGACAAATAATGAAGTGCCTCACCCGATGTATGTACGCTATGCCTGGGCAGATGATCCGGTTAATCCAAACCTGATTAATAAAGAAGGTTTACCCGCCGCTCCTTTCCGGACGGACAAACCTTAAATTAAAAAGAGCAGCCGGTTAACCTTCTCCAACCGGCTGCTCTTTTTGATAAAGTATTTTCCTTCACTGCAAAGATGTATCTCGTCTTAAATTAATCTCTGCTCGACAAAACAAGCTTAGCCGTTTTCATGTTTGGTGCTTTAGCGGTCAATATCAATTTACCTGCTTGTTTGCTTCTCGAGCGGATAATGACCAAGGCCATGCCGCCAAATGCTTTTCGCACTTTTGAAGAAAAAGCCACCAGATCTGTTGGATCTCCATTATCCGTGGCTGCAATTTCTGCCGGTCCGGATATGGAAAAGGTAATGCTATTGTTAGCTTGTGGTACCAGGTTTCCATCCTTATCCAAAACCTTTAGCGTAACAAAAGATAAATCAGATCCATCCGCCCTGATCTCATCCCGATCGGCGGTTAATTGCAGATTAGCTGAATTGCCCGCAGTTTTAACGGTTTCTGTTGCCCAAGGTTTTCCATGCTTGTAACTCACCACTTTGAGTTCACCAGGCTCATACTTTATCTCGTCCCATCTGAAACGATATTCATACTCACCGCGCTTTTTTCGCCCCATTGATTTTCCATTAAGAAACAGTTCGGCCTCATCTGCAGAAGAAAAGACATGGACCGGGGTAACTTGCCCTTCCCTACCAGGCCAGGTCCAATGCGGCAGAATATGAGCAAATCGCAAATCGGGCCTCCATCGCGCCTGATATAAATAAAATCTGTCCTTTTTAAAACCAGCGAGATCTATGATACCGGAGTATGAACTCCGGGCCCCGTAATAAGGGGTCGGCTCTCCTAAATAATCCCAACCCGACCAAACAAACTCGCCGCCTACAAAAGGATGCTTGTCCTGTGAGGCAAATACTTTGTCGGGCGAAGCACCAAATTGAGCGGTATACAGCTCATACGCACTCACATATTGATTCTTAGGATCGCCACCTGTGGTGTCACTCACCGGTGCACTAAACCCACTAAATACCGGAAATATATAGGTACCGCGTGTACTCAGTGCAGACGCGGTTTCACTACTAATGATAAGCTTTTCAGGAAACTTGTCATGAAAGGCCGGATACAACGGCGGCGCTTTAATTCCCTTCAAATGAGCATACGCCGGTGCATCTCGGATGCCTTCACCCTGGTAATTGAGCGAAATAATATCCATAACCTTCGGAAACGGCATTTCCGGCTTTGCATAATTCATTGAAGCCGTGGCAGGCCTTGTTGGGTCCTCATCTTTTACAATAGCTTTTAATTTATTGGCCACGCCTGCCCCTGTTTCTGCCGTGTATTGTTCCCCTACCTCATTGCCGAAGCTCCAGGCTATGACAGACGGATGATTTTTATCCCTCCTGATAAACGACCTGGTATCCGCCTCGTACCAGTCCGGGAAGATGAGATGAAAATCTAAGGGTGTTTTTCCCTGTTCCCAGCAGTCAAATATTTCATCAATTACCAAAAACCCCATCCGGTCTGTTATATCCAATAGTTCAGGAGCTGGCGGATTATGAGACAATCGGATCGCATTGCATCCCAGTTCCCGCAATAATTCCAGTTGTCTTTCTGCCGCTCTGTAATTAAATGCGGCACCGAGTGCCCCCAGATCATGATGTTGGTTAACACCTTGTATTTTAACAGGCTTTCCGTTAACCAATACACCTTTAACAGGGTCAAACCTGATATCCCTGATACCAAATTGGGTTTCATATGTATCAGTGGCCCGGCCATCCGTAAATAAACGGGTTACAGCTACATACAAATTGGGGGTTTGCTTTGGCAGAGGACCCCATAGAGCTGGGTGATGTAGCAATACTTGGCTTTTTACCAAATATTTAGCATGGCTGCCAAGATTAATTGCTGCCTCAGGAAAACTGCTGATCTTTTTTAACTTTCTACCTCTCTCGCTCAAACTGTATATGTCTGTCACTACATTCACCCGTTTGTTTGTCGCTCCCTTATTCTCGATATTTAAGTCCAGGGCCACAGTTGCGGAGGATCCAGAAACATTTGATGTATGTACAAAGGTTCCCCATTGCGCTATTTGCACCGCGTGGGTTTTAACCAGCCAGACATTTCTGTATAATCCACTGCCCGGATACCATCGGGATGAGTTGGGAGGATTATCCAGCCTGATGGCTATTTGATTGTTCTGACCAAACTTGATGTATGGGGTTAAATCAAGTCTGAAAGAATTGTAACCATAGGGCCATCCTCCTACCAGGTTTCCGTTTAACCATACCATAGCATAAGACATGGCGCCATCAATTTCCAGATAAATGGACTTACCCCGGTCTGTCCCCACAATATTGATCTTTTTTCTGTACCAGGCAACACCCTGGATAGGTAACCGCCCCATGCCACCGCCAACAATGGCATCTGCGTCTTTATAAAAAGGTCCTTTTGCAGCCCAATCGTGGGGCAGGTTTATATTTTCCCAGTTTTTGTCGTTAAAGCCCTTTTGTACAAAGGGAAAATCACTGCCGGGATTTCCCTGCGGTCGTACAAAACGCTTTGAAGAATCCTTAATAAAATCATTTGCTGTTGGCAGTATCCATTTTTTCAATACTTTTTCGGAAGTGCCTTCAAATACGGTTTGAGACGGTCTGCTGTCTGCTATGACGTCATCTTTGTGGTTGAAAACAGCGGGGCGTTCATCATAAATCAGATCGTCAGCTTTGCCATTGTAGCGCATAAACATCCAGCCCTTGTTGATATTGATTCTTTCTCTCGCTTTTGCCCGATTAATCACTTTTTGCTGAGCTATGGATTGAAAATGGATTAATATCAAAATGAATGACAAAAAATTCAAACCGATTTTACTTGGATGAAAAAGAAACCGCTTTAAAATATTTTGCTGGTTAAAAACTATGAGGACTGAAGATTTCATATCAGACAAAGTGGTTCGGGTGAGTAATTTTATTAAAAAATAATAAGGGGAGGTGAATTCACCTCCCCTTATTAGTACAATCTTAATTGTTAATCAACAGATACATAAACAAATCAATATCCCGGATTTTGATAGCTCTTTTTATCTGCCGCGCTCATATCCATTCCGTCCAATTGTGATTGGGGAATAGGACGCAGGTAATAATTTGGTGCAATAGTACGTGTAAATGTACCAACGGTATGATCGTTCCAATCATTCGCGTTTGTTTTGCCTGCAATTACAAAGGAGCTGCTTAATTCGGCCCATTTTTGTGTACGCACAAGATCAAACCAGCGATAACCTTCTCCAAAATACTCACGGGTTCTTTCGGCTAAAATATAATTAATATCGATAGAAGCCGGCGTAGCAGCTATCACTGCAGCACTATTATCCTGTACCTTAGCCACATTGTTGCCATTATCCCAACGCCATTTCCCGGCGCGCCCGCGAATAACGTTAATGAGTCCTCTCGCAGTACCATCATTTGCGTAGGTACCGCCAACTCCCTTTGTAGCAGCGCCCTTAACCGCGGCTTCAGCTGCTATGAAGAACAGCTCAGAGAATTTAGCTACCGGAAATGGCCGAGTAAGGCTACCGTTAGGCTGACCCAAACCTCCATTATTATCCGTACGGTAAGGACCCAGTTTCCAGTTGCCAGGGTAACAAATTCTGCTGAATGCACTTGGTTCAATCACAAAATCTGCCCGGCCAGGTAATACTCCGGCACCAACCGTGCTTTTAAATTGTGAATTGGAATAATCCACACCATTTACATCGTCACTTAAAAAAGTAAGTACGGGCTCACCTTCGGCTACCGGCAAAAAGTTGGCGTTGTACAAATAAGCCGGAGTTGCATTATTTACTTTTACAGCTGCCTCCACAAAATTTGTACGGTAGCGGGTTACGAATGTACCGTCATAACGCGAATCGCTCGTTTTATCGGCAAAAGTACTTTTAAATATAGCCTGAGGGGGAGCGAGCATTGTCCATGGGCGGCCCAATGACTGTACTGCCGCACGTTGTACAGAGCTTACAGGTGTCCAACTATTACTGGAAGTGCTGCTTTTAATATTTGTATAATTCCATTGCTCAAACCATTGTGCAAAGCTGTCGGTACCAAAGCCGCCACCGCTATAGCCTAAATCGCCGCCGTTGTAAATGCTGCTGGTTTGTGTGTGATCAGCATACAACAAAAGTTCGTTATTACGATCGTTGGTGGCTACGTTCACGTCGTAAAACGTGGGCTGTAAACCAAACGTCCCGGGATCCTGGATAGCAGAGGTTGCAACATCATAGGCCTGCTGAAAATACCATGCCGCATCATGACCATTGGGATCGGTTCTTGGTGTGCTTGGAAAAGTTGGGATATTGTTGGGATTTTGCAGCCACCAGGCGTAGGTCAAATAAGCTTTCGCCAGGAAAAGACGCGCCACCGTTTTGGTAACTCCACCAACAACACGCCCGGTGGGCGGCAACTTATCTATCGCGGTTAACAGATCCGGAAACACTGCTTTCGTGTAAACCTCTGGTACCGTATTTCGTTTTGAAGTTCTTATGGTAGATGTGTTAAACTTCAATTCACCTCCACCCAGATCCAATGGTACCCCACCAAAGGTTTGTACCAGCAGAAAGTAATCAAACGCCCGGAAGAATTTGGCTTCTGCAATCAGGGCATCGGAAACACCTACGGCCGCGCCATTTTCAATTACACCGCTGGCCGTATTGATATTGGGAAATGCGGCTCCCCAAAGAATACCCGTATTACTTGTTGATGGATCTATATTTCCTACACCTGAAAAATCAAGGCTTCTTACATTTCCATCCGAGTTTTGCCCCCAGGTTGCCTCATCCGTACTAATTTCATTTGAATTTAAAAAATAGCCATTACCATACATCAATCGCAGGTGAGCGTAGCATGAGGTGATTCCACCTACTACGCCTGCCTGTGTTTTAAAATACTCCGGCGTAAAAATACTACGCGGTTTTTCATTCAGAATTTTTTTGCATCCTGTTAAGACGAATGCGGTTAAGACTGTTAGTCTAAATATGTTTGTATATACACGCTTCATTGTCTTATATTTTAAAATGTTACATTAATACCCAATAGATAGTTACGTGTTGTAGGTGTATTATACCCCACTGTCAGCAGCCTTCGTTGTCCATATCCATAGGCAACAGCCATATTTGCGTTGTCGTTTGCATATGAGTTAGGTTCTGGATCCAATTTTGACTGACTGTAATAAGGAGAAAAGAATATAAATGGATTTTGTGCAGTAGCGTAAACACGTAGCCTTTTTATGCCGGCCTTTTGCGCCCAATTACCTGTTATATTGTAACCCAGCGAAATAGTACGTATTTTCATATAAGAGGCGCTGAAATAACCCAAAGTAGAACCGTATTTGGGGTTGTTACTATTTTTAGGTCCGTTAGGATCAGGGTATTGGCCATTGGGGTTATCCGGGGTCCAGTAGTCTATGGCAATCTGCCCGCGCCGTCCATCTTCAAGATTCAGATAGCCATTGGAACCATACAGGGTACTGTTTAATATCCCACCATTCTGGAAAACTCCTACAATTGTAAGGTCAATTGCTTTATAGGCTACCCGTGTGTTAAATCCACCTTGAAATTTAGGGTCAGCATTTATAATTTGCCTGTCATCAGACCCAATAACACGTGTAGGTGAGCCGTCAGGATTGTGATCACCTGTATAAAGCACTTTAATCATACCTACCTGCCCGCCGCTTCCTTCATATTGCTTCACCGCGGTAGCTTCATTTGCCTGCCAGATCCCTACCTTTTGATAATCGAATATCACGTTCAGAGGATGCCCGACAAAAAGCCAGTTACTTTCGTCACGTGTTTGTCCGGATGCAAGGCTGGTGATTTTATTAACGTTACGATATAAATTCACACCAGCTTCCCACGTCCAGCCATTTTTATTGCTGAAGATCACTCCGTTAAGTGAAATCTCAAATCCTTTGTTTTGTGTAGATCCAACATTCCCGGTATAGCTACTTACACCAGAAGTAGCAGGCAAGCCTACGCTAAGTAAAAGATCATTGGTATTGGTAATATAGCCTTCAACCGTACCCGAAAGTCGGCTTTGGAATAAGGAGAAATCTAATCCCAGGTTTTTAGTTTTGGAGTACTCCCACCCTAATGCGTTATTAGGCAATTGGGTTACATAATATCCGTTGGCGTTTGTAGCGCCAAAGTTATAAGGTCTTACACTCAATTGTCCGAGGGTGGCATACGGCGCTACAGACTGGTTGGATGTTTGCCCGTAACCTACCCTAAGTTTCAGGGAATTGATCCAGTTCAGGCCTTGCATAAACGATTCCCGATGAATGTTCCATCCGGCCGAAACCGCTGGATAACTGTGCCACTTATGGCCTTTAGCCAGTCTTGATGAAGCATCACTGCGGAAGGTAGCACTCAGCAGGTAACGATCGTCATAAGAGTACATTACGCGGGCCATATACGACTTTAAGCCACTAATCCAATAAGATTGGTTGTTGGGATCTATTGTGATATCATCGTTACTTCCTGTTGAGGTTTGCCCCAGGTTGAAATATTGAAAATCGTCGCCGGCAAGGTTTTTTCTGCCGATAGATGAGCTGTTATAGCTTATTTGTTCTGATGAATATAATCCTACCACATTAATAGTGTGCTTTTGGGCAAAAGTTTTGTCGTATGAAAGCAGGTTTTCAATTGCCCATTGCGTGGTAAGCGAATTATTAACTGATGCCGTGTTAGGATTTGCTACATCGGAACTAAAAACACCGATACCCGTGTAGCTTCCTGTGTATCCGGTACGATAGTTGCCTCCCAGATTTAAACGATATTTCAGTCCATCCACCCCGGGAATTTTCATTTCGGCATAAGCTGAATTATATGAACCAAATTCCTTTGTTCTGTTTACGTATTTATCACCCAATGCATTCATCGTTCCTTTGGTATAAACCCATTGAATATCTTGTGGCATGGTAACTACTCTTTTGGTAGTTCCATCGGCATTAAACGGGTTTGCGATCGGCGACATGCTTAAAACACCGTACATACCTAAGTTGGCGCCATCGGTGATACTGTAACTGTTATTAGTAGTAAACCCTATACGGAACAACTTACCTATTTCCTGATCTACAGAGCCACGAAGTGAAATACGGTTGTATTGAGACAAGGGTATAGGGGCCTCATCCCTATAATAGCCCACACCAAATTTGTAGCTTGTTTTGGTTGCACCTCCCGTTACGCTTATATCATGATTTTGCACAGCGGCATTTCTATAAAATAAATCCTGCCAGTCTGTATTTATCTTTCCTGTCGGGTCTTCGTCAGCGCCCGGATTCATATTCAACCCGGCTCTTTTCCGCAATGCAATATATTGATCGGCTTGCATCATGGGATATTTCATAACGTCTTTAATGCCGTAATAACCGTTATAAGATACTTGCGGTTCCTGCCCCTTGCTGCCTTTTTTTGTAGTAATTAATATTACACCATTAGCTCCTCGAGATCCGTATATAGCGGTTGCAGAAGCATCCTTCAAAATGTCTAAACTTTTAATATCGTCCGGACTAATATCTGCAATAGTTCCGCCAAAAGGGATTCCGTCCAGAACAATCAAAGGATCGTTTTCGGCATTGATAGAACGTGTACCGCGGATGCGGATTTGCATAGTGGCGCCAGGCTTTGTTGATGTTTGAGCCAATTCCACACCTGCCACGCGGCCTTGTAAAGCCTGCGCAATATTGGCCGAGGGTACTTCATTCAATTTAGCCCCGCTTACAGAAGCCACTGAACCAGTTACGGCCTCCCGGCGCTGGCTGCCATACCCTACTACCACCACGTCCTGTAAATTTTTTGTCTCTGATGCCAATGTAACAATGATGTTAGTTTGGTTATTTACAGCCTTTTCCTGTCTGGTAAAGCCTATAAAAGATATTTGCAATATGGCATTGCCAGGTGCAGAAAGCTGAAAACTGCCGTTAGCATCGGCTACTACTCCAATCTGAGAACCTTTTACCTTAATTATGGCTCCGGGAACTGGTTGACCGGATGAGTCCATTACCCGTCCGTGAATTTTGATGTTTTGTGCATAAAGCGACAAGGAAAAAAGAGTCAACAGGGCCATAAAAGCGATGGTAAAAATGCTTTTAGAGTGAAACCTGCACGACTCAGTTACCTTTTTTTTTGAGTAAACTGTCATTCGCATAAGCGTACAATTAAATAGGTTAATAAAAGATTAATTATGGTGTACAGTGCCGGGATTTATCCGGCTGGTTTATAATCAGATGACTAAAGTAGAAGAATTTATTTAAAAATGCAATCGATTGCAATATATTTTTTTCCCTACCTTATTCGTTTGAGTTTAAGGCATAGTGATTATTAAAAAAGAGGAGCTTCTCTTTTTACAAGTTTAAAACCAGCCAAATAAAGTTAAATTAACTATAAATAAGACATGTAAATACAATCTTATGATCATTGAGGGGAAAGAAAAGCAAAACATTTGAGTAGCAGACAGGTAGTGTTATCAATCAAAGTTATCCATCCTAAAACCTATAAAATTGTAAATAAATACAATCGGTTTCATAATATATAAAGTTGGGAATCTCAACCTTTATAACTTGGTTTATTGGAATAAAAGAGGTTTACCTTTATATGGATAAGGGAAAGGATATTTATTATAAATCAATCGCCTGCAATCAGCGCGATTTTATCTAATGGCGAATGACGTTCATCAAAACCACCGGAAGACAGTAAAACAGAAGGAACGCTTTTATAAAACGATATGTATTTGTATTACTGAGCTCATTTAAAAGGCTATCAATTGGTGTATTTCAGGTCTGGCTTTAGAAGCACTGTCCCACGATATAAATTTTTTCTTAAAACCAGGAGTGGCGACAATCTTATTTGCGGTTAACTTTTAATACTTGTTTACCACCTTCAAAAACAATCATCGAGTTTACATCAGGGAACTGTAACTGTACGTCATAACCTTCCATAAAGAATTTGTTGGCTGATTCTGGGAATACGACTACAGTTGGTACACCGTCACCGGAAATTTTTAATGCGTTACCCTCTTTCTCTACCTTTACCAGTTTGCCATTGCTCTGTTCATAGGTGCCGGTATAGCCTTCGATCAACTTGTCAGCGATGACGATCCTTTCGTGACTGGTTGCCGATCTGTTCATTGTGGCCAGGATCTGCGTACCCGCTGTCAGCGCGCGTTTAATGATCCGATCGCAGATGAATTCGCCATTATCAGCATTGGTCATTACAACAATACCGTTTTTTGATTTGGGCAGGAAAACAGCCATTGTCCGTACGCCAATATCGGAGCCGCCATGCTGGAGAGCATAACCGCCGTCCGGCAGACCATCAACCAGGCCCCAGCCCAGGCCAGAGGCATTACCAGGTTTAGTCCGTCTCTGCGGTTTGATCATTTCGCCATAAATCGGGCTGCCTTTATCGACCAAATCCATGGTATAAATACCCAGGCGGCAATAGTCAGCTATAGTAGTGATCAGATCATCAGCAGCGTTTATTGGGGTTTGGATCGAAGTATTATAGCGTTTGCCCTGCCCATCGTGCCACATCGCAAAACGGCTGGTATCCAGCCGGTCATTCCAGTAATAGGTATCCTTCATGCCCAAAGGCTTAAACAGTAGCGAGTCCATCAGCGCTGCCAGTGATTTATGAAACTTTGCTTCCAGCGCCCTGCGTAAATACTCAAAACCCTCACCGGAATAACCAGAAGCAGTGCCCGGCTCAAACTTAAAATACAATTTAGTGCTGCCATTGTCCAATCGCCAGTTTGGAAAACCGGTCTGGTGGCTCAGTACAAGGCGTGTAGTTAACTTCATCAAATAAGGATTACCTGCTATATCCGGGTCGATCCAATAATGAGCCAGCGGCTCATCAAGATCCCATTGCCCCGTTTCCACCAGCTTTAGCGTCATCATTGCAGTAACTGGTTTGGTTTGTGAGGCAATATTGAATAAAGTATTTTTTGGTGCGGAATGCCCTTTTTGCAATTCACCAAAGTTTTTCATCCATTTAATCTTCCCGTTTTCGATGACACCTACACCTACACCTACACAAGGCACATGGTACTCAGTCATCCAAACCGGGATGTCCTTTAACAGATTTGATTGAACCGTGTCTGTTTGAGCAAAAGCTAAACCCATCAGCATAAATAAACTAATGAAAGAGGTAAGGAAAGTTTTCATGTTTTTTAAAGATTTACTCAAAAGTATTTTGGCTCAAACACCAGCCAAAATATAAGTGTTGAACATAACCAGGCTGATGATGAACTCACTTACGGCGGTGATAAAACGTTTATCATCAAAAAGTATACGTTCATCACCAAAATTTGGTTTATGTTAAAGCTTGCGCTTTCTTTGAATCATGAAACAATTTGACTGGACACAATTATTTACCGGGCCGTACAAGGTTTACACCCAGCTCGTGTTCTGGGTTATTGTTTTCATTCTTTATATTGTACTGAAAGAATACCCTAACCGGATGACTGGCGCAACGTTGATCTGTCTGGTTTTGCAGGAAACATTGGAACTGGCGATACCCTCCTACTCACAAAACCTGTTCATTCTGCCTTTTTTCAAACGTCGACAGTGGCTTTTGGGCAGTTTGCTTTACCTGGTGCAACTGGTGGTGCTCATTTATGGTTTACCCTATCTTCTTAATACTATAGGTTTAATATTCCCCATCCGGGACAAGGTAAACTGGCATAATGAGCACATTGCTTTTAGCGTAGTAGCCTTTACGATCATTGCCTCCATCTTTAAAATGGGCCTTGACAAGCTGATCCTTGACAAACAGCGAAAGGAAAATGAACTACGGCACTTGAAAGCTCAGCTCAACCCACACTTTTTGTTCAACACCTTAAATAATCTATATGGCTTATCCGTAGCCGAATCCAAAAAACTCCCGGGTCTGATGCTGAAATTGTCTGAATTGCTACGCTACTCATTATACGATACCAATCAAAACTATGTAGCAGTGCAAAAAGAATTGGATTACATCAGCAATTACATAGAATTGGAAAGAATACGTTTGAGTGACAAGGCTGACATTAAGCTGGATATTATAGGGGACTTTACAGATCAGTATATTGCACCATTATTACTGATCATTTTTGTCGAGAATTGTTTTAAACATTTTTCGGCTGCAAAAGGTCAGCAGGCCTTTGTACATATCTTTTTTAAAATCAGGGAAAATCGTTTACACTTCCACGTTAAAAACTCGATTGATGAGAATTATATCCTTGTTCAAAATAAATCCAAAGGCGGTCTGGGCCTGGGCAATGTCAAACAACGGTTAGATTTGATCTATCCGCAACAATATACCCTAAAAACAGCAAAAGAAAATGCTTATTATGAAGTAAACCTTGAAATAGATTTAAGCTAAATGAATATTAATTGCATCATTGTTGACGATGAACCCATTGCCCGTGACATACTCAAAACCTATATTGAGCAGATACCGTATTTAACACTAATTGCTGGCTGTGAAGATGCCTTTGAAGCAATGCAGATCCTGAACAGGAATGAGATTGATCTGATTATTCTGGATATCAATATGCCGCGCCTCACCGGGTTTGAGATGTTGCGCTCCCTAAAGAAACATCCGGCGGTGATCATCACTTCAGCATATCCTGAATATGCACTTGAAGGTTTTGAACTATCGGTAACAGATTATCTGTTAAAACCTTTTTCCTTCCCTCGTTTTGTGCAGGCTACCGAAAAGGCAGTAAACAGGAACAATGATTCGGCTGCGGCCTATAAAATAACGGCTTATGATGAAGATTTCCTGATGGTTAAATCCGATAAAAAACTAACCAAAATATTTTTAGAGGAAATTGAATATGTGGAAGCTTATGGCAATTATATCTTTATATACCGGAACACCGGCGACCGCATCATGTCTAAACAAACCCTTACACAGTTTGAGGAACAATTACCTGTACATAAATTTATACGGATACACAAATCCTACCTATTATCGCTGAAAGCCGTTAAATATCTGGAGGGTAACGAAGTAGCCCTTAATAGCATAAAATTGCCGGTAGGGAAAGTTTATCGCGAAAATCTAATGAGGAGTTTAAAGTGATTGAAGCCAATTTCTTCAGATCTTCCATAAAAATAGCTTTTGGCTTACCTTTTAGCTATAAGTATTTGTTTTTCCGCCAGGGCAGGTCGATAGCTGATCGTTTTTTTCATAGTCTTTCTATATAATTGATGATAAAATTCGCAAGCTGCTCCTGCTCCCCAATAGATAACAGATCACCATCATAGATCCAATATCCCTGCTCATCAAATAAGATACAGCCCAGGTCATCAGGCTTTTCATCAAAAGCGGTATACAGCTGATAACATTGGGCTACTTTACCAGGCGGATTACCTGGCACTACCCGTATAATTTCATCGGGGCCATTAATGCGCTTTACAAAAGCTTTAGCCTCCCTGGTCAGATAGCTATGCGTGGTCATTTTTAACGGTTATAATTTTTTCAAAGATAAATAAAATACTAATATTTTTAGTATTAACTTTACCCTCATGATTTAATATGTCAGAAATTAAAGCAGATATCATTTACTGTTACGCAAGAGCCTTTCTTTATGGAAAGAGCTTTTTATATAAGATGAATTCTATTGATAATGTTATTATTGTAAACGAATGACTGAACTTAATCCCGCGATGCAATTGGCCGCCGATTACCTGGAATTGACCAACACGGTTATTTTTCTTACAGGTAAGGCGGGTACTGGCAAAACCACTTTTCTGCAAAACTTAAAGCATACTTCGAAAAAGAAACTGGCCGTGGCGGCGCCAACCGGTGTAGCGGCGATTAACGCAGGGGGCATGACCATCCATTCTTTATTTCAATTGCCATTTGGACCGCTTATACCCGGTGGGAATGAGCGACCCGACATCCATTATAACCAGGAAAAGAAGGAACTGCTGGGCAATCTGGAGCTGCTGATCATTGACGAAATTAGTATGGTACGCCCGGATATACTGGATCAGATTGATCTGATCTTGCGGAATGTTAAGGAATCTCCCCATCCTTTTGGCGGTGTACAGCTATTATTGATCGGAGATCTTTCACAACTGAGTCCCATCATCCGGGATGAAGAATGGACATTATTAAGTCGTTATTATGCAACGCCCTATTTTTTCAGTGCTCTGGCTATGCAAAAGGCATCTTATGTCCGGGTCGAACTGAATCACATCTACCGGCAAAAGGAACAAGCTTTTGTGGATATCCTGAATGAAGTGCGAAACCAGCAGATCAGTAAGGAAAGCTTAGCCTTGCTGAATGAACGCTACATGCCTGATTTTCGATCGGCCGCCGACGATCCTTATATTACGTTGACCACACATAACAGCATTGCCCAACAGGTGAATACGGAATTTTTAGCGGCTTTGCCGGAACAGGAATTTGAATTTGCAGCCACTATACGTGGTGATTTCCCTAAAGATGCTTACCCTACCGAAACCCGGCTCAAACTCAAGATAGGAGCTCAGGTGATGTTTGTCAAAAATGATGGATCAGCAGAAAAGCTGTATTATAATGGCAAGATCGGTACAGTTAGCCGCATCGAGGGCAATACCGTATTTGTTCAATGCAGCCGGGAAGATAAAGAGCTTGCGGTAGAAACTGCAGAATGGACGAATGTGAAATACCAACTGAATGGTGAGGCTATCAGTGAAAGCGATGCTGGTAGTTTTGCGCAGATCCCCCTAAAACTGGCCTGGGCCATCACTATCCATAAAAGCCAGGGCTTAACCTTCGACAAAGCTATTATTGATGTTAGTGAAGCCTTTGCCTCCGGACAGGCCTATGTTGCACTAAGCCGTTGCCGCACTTTATCGGGTATGGTCTTACGCAATCCTATTAGCGCCCATAATATTATTGCTGATCTGGCGGTCATTCGCTTTAACGAGCAGGCAGCTTTGATTACTCCTGATGCACATACACTTCAACGCGACCAACTGCTATATGAAAAATACTTGTTGGGTGAATTATTTAATTTCCATGCACTGCAAACCAGGCTCAGAGGTTTCGAAATACTACTTCCCGACCTGGAAAAAGACATTATTAGCATTGCGGGTAAGTTCACTAAACAACTCAAAACCGAACGCAGCCAACAGGCAGCTATTTATTTTCTTGAAAAACTTACAGCCGCTACCGAAAGCCTGCATCAACAATTACCTGGCCTGATCAAACAATCAAAAGAATTAGCCAAAAAAGCCGACCAGCTCGTTGTTTGGCTGATGAACCGCATCCGTTTATTGGAATATTTTGCGCAAGCTCCTTTTACGACTGCTACCTACCTGGAACTGACCAAAGACAAGATTAAAACATATGACAGATCCTATCTGAAGGTACTGAACGCCCCGCCCAATGAAAAACTATATCAACAAATACTTGATTGGCGGGAAAAAACGGCGATTAAAGAAAATATCATGCCCAATATGGTACTTTCTGAAAAGACCCTGATGACAATAGCGGAAAAACTACCGGATACGCTTAAGACCCTGGGCACCATCAAAGGGATCGGTGTGCATAAGGCAACGCAATATGGACCTGAACTGATCGGATTGATCCGCACCTATCAGCATGAATTACAAAACCCCGGAACAGAGCAGGTTAGTTTGTTTTAAGCCAGGCGTTATCTACCCAAAAGAATATTTGCCTTAGCACCATTTACTATACCATCCCAAAAATGGTAAACAAACGGGAAGGCAAAACATATAAAAACGTAATAACAAATAATTTTATCATAAGACTTGATTTACAAATTCTTTTTTCTACATTTGACTGTACTACCAAACTAATACACTAAAACAATGATTCAAATAAGCAATTTGAATTTTAGCTATGATCGCAAACGCCCTTTGTTTAAGGACCTGAGCCTTAACCTTAATGCCGGTCATATTTATGGGCTGCTCGGAAAAAACGGGGCAGGCAAATCAACCTTGTTAAAAAACATTGCCGGCTTAACATTCCCGGCATCGGGCAAATGCATGATCAACGGGATAGAAAGTTCCAAAAGATCTGTATCCGTTTTGCAAGAGCTTTATTTTATAGCCGAAGAGGTCCATGTACCTGTATTAACACCTGCTCAATTCCTCAAACGCACAGCCGGTTTTTATCCCAAATTCAGCACCATTGATTTTTATGGCTATCTGAAAACTTTGGATATTGACGATGCTTTGCCAATGAGTAAAATGTCATACGGGCAACAAAAGAAAACAATTATAGCTTTCGGACTGGCTACTAATACAGGTACACTTATCATGGATGAGCCAACCAATGGATTAGATATCCCATCGAAAGTACAATTCAGGAAACTAATAGCATCTGTACTAAATGATGACAGGTGTATTGTAATATCAACTCATCAAGTACGCGATCTGGACAGCCTTATTGATACCGTATTGATATTGGACGATCACCGGATAGTAATTGAACAATCAATTGATGAACTTACCGAAAAACTAATTTTTGGCGTGTTTAATGATACCGACGGGCTGCCTGTACTGTATGAAGAAGATACGCTTAAAGGCAAACATGCCATATTACAAAACACCAGCGGCAAGTTCAGTAAAATGGATCTCGAGCTGCTTTTTAACGCAGCAACCAGCAGTAATACTAAATTGTTAAATATTCTAAAGCCGACTACCTATCATGAATAATTTTTTCAGCTTCAAACGTTTTTCACGGCTGCTTATTAAGCACAGCGCCGAGCATTATCGAACTTATTTAATGTCGATTGGTGTTTTGGCGGGTGTAATGTTGCTTGGTGGTTCATTTATATTTTATATGATACCAGGGCCAATGGATGCCGGCTTCCAAACCGCGTTGTTTGCTATTCTTATGCTCATTGCCGGCAGTCTTTTCACCAGCACCGTTTTTGCAGATATGGGCGATAAAAGAAAAGCCATACCGGCTTTAAGCCTGCCTGCGTCTACATTTGAAAAATACCTGGTAGGCTGGTTTTACTCTTACCCGCTGTTCATGATCATATATACGTCTGTATTTTATCTTGTTTTGCTTGGCCTCATCAGCATAAAACACTGGCCCGGCCATAACAGTGAAGTCTTCAGCATTTTTCAGGACAGATTTTCGATATTAATTATTCTTTTTTCGTTGCTGCACGCTATTAGCATGTATGGTGCAATCGTTTTTGAAAAACTGCATTTTATTAAAATTGCCTTTTGCTTTTTCATATGCTATGCCTTGCTTATCATTTGTAATACGTTCTTTTTGCAATCAATTATGGGGCGTAATATATTTCCGGCAACACCGTTCGGTTTCCTGAATTTTATGGAGGGCCATAACTTTTATTCTCTTAGTGTGGGTTACGAACAAACGCTTTGGATTTTTGCATCCTTATCGATAGTAATATTACTATTCTGGATAGCTACTTATTTCAGGCTTAAGGAAAAACAGGTTTAAAGGAACAGGAAATGGAATTTAAGGATAACGAAGCGATATACCTCCAGATAGCTGCTTTTGTGTGCGATCAGATTTTGATGGGCAAGTGGCCCGCCGATCAGAAAATACCATCAGTGCGCGAAATGGCTGTTGAACTGGAAGTAAATCCCAATACGGTTATGCGATCATACGAATTTTTGCAGGGACTGGAAATAGTTTACAATAAACGCGGACTTGGTTTGTTTGTTGCTGCCGACGGCTTTGCCAAAGTTAAAGCATACCGTAAACAAAATTTTGTGCGCCAAAACCTGCCTGAGCTATTTAAGAACATGTACCTGCTTGATATTTCAATAACGGAGATCAGCGAACAGTATAGACAATTTCAAATGAGCCAGCCCACCATAACACCTCAACATAACCAGGATGAAAACAAGTAATAAATTTTTAGCAGCCGCCATAATCTTGCTCCTGCTATCGGTGATCTTATACGATTTTCAGCTCAGGGCTGAATATAAAAAAGGAGACTTCAGAAACCCATTTGGCAACTTTATCAAGTTAAATTTAAGTGGCTTTAAGGTGATTAACCTCAAATCATCTACCGCTATAAATATGAAAGTTGTGAAAGGACCTTTTAAGGTGCTTACCGATCCGGACGCCATTGAATATGCTAAAATAAACCAGCACGGAGATACATTAAATGTAGAAGCCAGTTTTAAATCCAATTTTCATAATGTGCGCTCCTCCTACGTCATGTATGTTTCATGTCCTGAACTCCATGCCTTTATTGCCGATGCCCGTTATACAGCAGGCGAAAATCAGGTAACAGATACACTTGCTGCTGAGGATTTTAAATGGCGTTCAACTATTATAAGCGGCTTTACAAGCAATCACTTAAAAATAACGCAGGATCATGCCAGCAATATCCTGCTGCAAAATGATAGTATAGCGGTATTAGATGCTGTAACGGGTATAACTAATGGCAGCGCATCAAATCTTACCATCGGCAAGGGTAATCATATTGGCAAGGCTCAGCTTGATATCAGGAACAGCAGTCGTTTATGGATCAGAGAGGCCGGCAATACACAGTTCAATTATCATATAGCCGATAGCGCCAAACTTATTATAAACGGTTCATCGCAAAATATTTTAAAACTTAAACAGCCATGAAATTAATTATCGATTCTCTTTCAAAAACCTATGCCAATGGTGTGCATGCGTTAAAAAACGTATCGCTCACACTATCAAATGGCATGTTTGGTTTGCTTGGGCCTAACGGAGCAGGTAAATCATCGTTGATGCGTACTATAGCCACATTACAGGAGGCCGATTCAGGAAGTGTATTTCTTGACGACCTTAATGTATTGAAAAATAAAACACAGGTACGTCAGTTACTGGGATATTTACCGCAGGAGTTTGGCGTTTATCCCAAAATATCGGCCGAACGGATGCTTGATCATATTGCCCAGCTAAAGGGTGTAGGCAATAATGCCGAACGAAAAGATCTGGTACAGGGCCTGCTTGAAAAAGTGAACCTCTTCAAGGATCGCAAAAAGCACCTCGGCACGTATTCCGGAGGGATGAAGCAGCGCTTTGGCATAGCGCAGGCACTCATTGGCGATCCTAAGCTTATTATTGTCGATGAACCTACAGCAGGGCTTGACCCGGCCGAACGGAATCGTTTTTACAACTTGTTGAGCCAACTGGGCGAAAATACCATCGTTATCCTGTCAACCCATATTGTTGAGGATGTAAGCACTCTTTGCGCCAACTTTGCCATTATTTGTCAGGGCGAGGTACTTTATGCCGGTGATCCTGAAACTGCAGTAAATGAATTGAATGGAAAGATCTATTCCAAAGCTATCGATCGTTCGGAGATTAAATATTACCGTGATGTTTATAATGTGATATCCACCCAGCTTAAAACGGGCAAGCTCCATATCAGGATATTACAGGAAACCGGGCTACAGGATGGCTTTGTTCCGGCCACCCCTAATCTCGAAGATGTATACTTCAGCAACATTGCCAAACGGGTAGATGTAAATACCATGTAAACAATTAAAAAACAATAACTTATGTTCTTGAAAATATTTCTGTTCGAGATCCAGAATAGGGTCCGCAGGCCAGCCTTTTACCTGTATTTTTTCGCAGTATTGCTTTTTACCGTGTTTGCATTTTCTACAGGCGCTTTGCCTATAGCCGAAAAAGAGCACATCAATTCGCCTTTTTTAATAGCATTTTGGTGTGCGGGTATCACCATGATGATGATGCTTATCAGTTCGTCGGTTATGGGTTCGGCAATTTACCGCGATATTGAATATCAAACTAAAGATTATTACCTCACCTACCCCATCACCAAGGCCGGCTATTTCTGGGGCAGATACCTGGGTTCGTTTGTTTTTATGCTCATTATAGCGCTGGCTATTTTACTCGGTATATATCTCGGTACCATTATAGGCCCTCTTATTGGTAAAACCGACCGCGCTCAATATGGGCCAAACCAACTGTTATATTACTTATATCCATTTTTCACCATCGCGTTACCAAACCTGTTCTTTACCTCATCGTTATTCTTTGGCCTGGTAGCCATAACCCGTAATGTGAAGGTGATCTATTTTGGTGGTATCCTCTTGTTTCTTTTTTATTTTATCGCCCTGTTCTTCCTCAATCATACAAACAACACAACGGTTATCGGCATATCTGATCCCTTCGGAATGAACGGCATCCGGTATCAAATGAACAATGCCACAGCCACCGAACAAAACAATAACCTGATCCTGATCAACGGCTCCATGGCCATTAACAGAATTATTTGGCCAGGATTGGGACTTGTCATTCTGCTGTTTACCTACATCCGCTTTAATTTTGAAAAATTCTTTAGCGGCAAGCGCGATAAAGCAGCCATTGATGAGATAAATACAAAGGCAACCAATAATCCTATTAAAATACCAGCTGTAAGTTTCGCGGGTAAATATGAACGGCGGGTTTTATCAAACCTTGTAAAGCTGGAACTGTTAAACATCATCCGCGATAATTACTTCTGGATCATTGTAGGCAGCGGCAGCATCTTTTTAGGCTTTGTATTTTGGTTGGGCGAAAGAAATTATGGCATACCCGATCTGCCACGAACCGTAATGCTTTTAAGTATCTTCAATGATGCCTTCCCATTCTTCATCTTCTTTATTATCATGTTTTATACCGGTGAAACGCTTCAGCGCGACCGGCTTACCCGCTATGCCTTTATTAATGATTCGTTACCACCCCCAAACTGGGTATTAAACGGCTCAAAGCTGATCCCTTTACTCGTTATTGGCGCCGGCCTGTCGTTTATCCCTTTAGTTATTGGCGTAATTGTACAGCTTACCAAAGGATATACAGCACTCCATTTAAGTACATATTTGAGTTATATTTTCATTATACTATTACCAAAGCTACTGCTGATCGTTGTGTTTTGTTACCTGGTACATGTAATCATCAACAATAAATTTGCTGCTTACGCGGTAGGTGTCACCCTATGGATAGGCTTTTTCTTTTTGGAGCTTACCGGTATGTTCAATTATCATTTATTGCTGTACTCCTACACCCCAAACACAGGCATCTCGGATATGGATGGCATGGGGCACATGATGGCACCAATAAGTTGGTTTAATCTTTACTGGCTTTTAGGCGGTGGAATTCTCATCATTGTAGCCGCATTATTCTATTACCGGGGTGTAAGCTCGTCATTTAAAGAACGGTTGCGGCTGATATCAGAACGCTTTGATAAAAAAACGAAGCTATTTGCAGCGGTACTCATCCCTTTGTTTTTAGTTGTAGGCGCATATATTTATTATAATGTAAGTTACCTCAATAATTATTTAAGCAAAGATGAGCAGGAAGACCGTGCTATTATTTATGAAAAGGCCTTAAAAAAATATCAGTCGCTGCCATTACCCAAAGTAACCCGCATAAAGATGGCTGTTGATATTTTTCCGGATAAGCAGCAGGAGTTTGTAAAAGCTCAGGTCACTATAATAAACAAAACAGATAAGCCTATTTCAAAAATGCTGCTTGATGCCGATGACCTCAATTATTCCATAGCTATTAATGGAAAACCAGTTCCGTTCACTAATCCGTTATTTTATTCGCGGGGATTTTTTAATTGGTTTAGGCCGAAGCAGGATACAGCCGATTTTAGACTATACCAATTGAGACAACCGCTTGCACCCGGGGATTCGGTTATTTTGGAGGTTAACTCATCGGTTTCACATATCGGTTTCACAAATGGACTTTATTCAACTAATCTGTTGCATAACGGCACCTTTTTTACAGGCGGCCTGCCTGGTTTGGGCTATGACGACGATGATGAAGTTGGTAGCCCATATGTACGTAAAAAGGCAGGCTTACCACCCAAAACAGCAGAAACTGAAATACCTCAAAATGATCCAATTGGCATAAGAACTTTGAAAGCAGGAAAATCTGCGGACTTGCTAAGCCTTGACGTTACGGTAAGCACCTCTGGCGATCAAACTGTTGTAACCCACGGCGAGTTGATCAAACAATGGAAACAGAACGGTCGTAACTATTTCCATTACGTACAAGATAAACCAGGCATGTACGTACCATTCAGCATTATTTCGGCCCGGTTTACCGATAGCCGTGATAGCATCATGCTTGATCATAAAATATTTATCGATGTCTATCATCATCCTGCTCATAATGAAAACACGGCCCGTTTTATAGATGCTTATAAGGAGAGTCTTAAATATTACAGCTCTGTATATGGCGCCTATCCATTCAAAAACATCAGACTTGCGGAAACCTCCATTTACGGCCCGCGTGAATCTTCAACAACCACGCTTGATACTTATGCGGAGTACAATGGCTGGCATGCTCATTTCACCCAACCAAATGAGTTTGATTACCTGTATTTTGCTACTGCACGTAATCTTGCCCAGCAATGGTGGCGCTTTCAGGTGGCCCCGAACAATACGGTAGGTTCATTGGTAATACCCGAAGGACTTGCCAATTACGATGCGTTGATCATGACCGAAAAAAAATACGGAAAAGCCAACATCCGAGCTGTATTGCTTGACCAATTATGGTATTACCTGTTTGTAAGACGCCGGCTGGAAGAAGGGGAACATCCGCTGATTAGGGCCAATCAATGGTTTGAATGGAGCGGAAAGGCAAGTGTAGCCATGTACGGTTTACGCAACCTCATTGGCGAAGATAGTTTGAACAACGCGCTCCGCGAGTTTAAAAATGCCTACGCATTTAAAAGTCAGCCGCCTTTTGCGGGCACAAATGATCTTTATCGTTATCTGCAAAAACATGTACCTGATTCTTTACAGTATTACATGACTGATACCTGGCAAAAGGTAACGCTTTATGACAGTAAGGTTAACGCTGTAACAGCTATAAAAATAGCAGGCAAGAACGAGTATAAAGTAACTATAAAGATAAATATCAATAAGGTTTGGATAGATAACAATCGTAACGACGTGCCCGCATTAAAGATGAATGACTATATCGATATCGGGATCTTCGCCGCGGACACGATTGATAAAAATGGAAGAAATCAGGCGAATCTCCTTTATCTCAAAAAATATAAACTAACCCGGGGCGAACACCAATTTACAATTATAGTTAAAGGTAAACCAAACGCTGCCGGAGTTGATCCGTTTGGCACGCTGGTGGATAGAAATCCAAATGATAATATGAAAACTATTGATCAGATTAACTAATATAACTGCCGCATAAGACAAAATCACTTTTTGGATCCGGGCTTCGTTGGATCGCCCTATAGGGCAATCCTTAATTACAGCCAGAATTTCTATTGGCATAACACTTAATTGGACCAATTCCACAGCAATGCTAAAAACTGGCATGATTTTTTGTAAAGTTTAAATACATCAAATCTGAAAAACTATGAGATCATTATTGTATTTGATCGCAGTCATCCTGATCATAGGATGGGCGATCGGCGTATTTGCTTATTCAGCAACCGGTTTAATTCATGCTTTGCTTGTTATCGCAATAATTGCGCTTTTGCTGGGCATTATCAGAAGATCCAGTCCTACTGTGTGATGAACCTTAACTTTTAATGCGTTTTTTAATCCGCGTTTCAGAATCCTATACCTGACCTATACCAACAAGAGAATGTATTTAATTTATTAATATCATTTTCTTGTTGGTTTATTGTGCCCATTCAATCGCATACCTCTGCTAAAAATATAATTCACGGCTTTTTTTTGCTTTAAAAGATTTAATATTGCCTTAAGCCGAAATATAATGACAGCCTCAAAAAACAAAAAACAAATTACTACTTCAACATTATTGTTTCCGGTTGTTGGTATCGGTGCATCCGCGGGTGGACTGGACGCGCTCAAGCAATTTTTACAGGCCTTGCCTGCTAAAACGGGAATGGCTTATATTTTTATACAACACTTGAACCCTAATCACGTCAGCGTTCTGCCGGAAATATTGGAGCGGCTTTCCCCTATTCCTGTGCAACAGGTGACAGACCTCATGCGGATTGAACCGGACCGGTTATACATCGTACCGGAAAATAAAGTGGTCACTACATCAGATGGTATCCTACATCTGGAACCACGGATCAAGAATCTTAAAAAAAATGATATTATAGACCAGTTCTTTTCCTCATTGGGCGTGGTACACCAAAGTTACGCGGTTGGCATTGTACTATCCGGTGCATTGAGCGATGGTACGGTTGGGCTGCAGGTTATTAAGTCTTACGGAGGCTTAACCTTTGCACAGGACACAGGCTCGGCAGCTTTTGATAGCATGCCCAGTAGCGCTGTTAAGGCAGGAGTTATTGATTTTGTACTGCCGCCTGCAAAAATTGCCGAACAATTAGTCGGGATCAATAAACTTTTTCAATCAGATGCCACCGTTGATCATAACGAACTCGCCAAATCTGAACAGCAGATCTTCAAGCAAATACTTGCCGTTTTAAGGACCCGCCGGGGTGTCGATTTTCAAAACTATAAATCCAGCACCCTCAAACGCCGCATTATCCGTCGCATGGCGCTTAATAAAACAGAAAACCCTTCTGCTTATCTCGAAATTCTACGGGAAAATAAAAATGAACTCGATGCCTTATACAATGATATGCTGATCTCGGTTACCAACTTTTTTCGTGATCCGGAAACTTTCAATGTGGTATGCTCGGAGGTATTCCCTGAACTTCTGCGCTCAAAGCTCGATAAACAGGATCCGCTGCGCATTTGGATCGCCGGCTGCGCTACGGGCGAAGAGGCTTATTCCATGGCTATTTGTTTACAAGAGCAATTAGGCGATAAAGTCACCGGGCTGAGGATCCAGATATTCGCGACCGATATTTCTGAAACGGCCATTACCAAAGCTCGCACCGGTATGTACCGGCATGCAGAAATGACAGGATTAAGTGTATCACGGATTCAGCAGTTTTTCACGAAGCTGGATGGCAGCTATCAGGTCAATAAATCGATCAGGGATATGTGTGTATTTGCCCATCATAATTTACTGAAGGATCCGCCATTCTCCAAGATCGACCTGCTGAGTTGCCGCAATGTGATGATCTATCTGGAGCCCGTGCTGCAAACCAAGGCTTTAGCTATTTTTCATTATGCGCTAAACAAGGATGGTTTTCTGTGGCTGGGCAAATCAGAAACTATCGGAAGACATACCGATATATTCAATCCCCACAAAGCTGCCGATAAGTTGTATCGCCGCAAAGGGCCGACAGGCCGCTATGTGAATGTCGCCGGCATAGCCGGCGAAACGATGTTTAAAGAATTAAACGATGATTTACGCAGGGAGGAAGAAAAAGATATTTTTAAAATAGCCGAAGAAGCCATGCTTCAAAAATTGATCCCGCCTTGCGTTTTAGTGAACGAAAAATTCGATATCATCCAATTTAAGGGGGCTACCGATCACTGGTTATCTTTGCCAAATGGCAAACCCAGCTTTAACCTGCTGAAGATTGCCAGGGACGAAATAGCACATGAAGTACAAACCATATTATTACAGGCTAAGAAATCGCGGGAAACTGCACACAAATATGCAATTCCTTATACCTATAACGATCTGCAGCATTTTGTAAATCTGCAGGCTATTCCTTTAGAATCAGCAGCCGACATCTTCTTCCTGGTTGTTTTCCAGCCGGCATCATCAACGGGTATCCAGCCCAATATGTTTGAAATAGCCAGGCGTGGCGGCGACGATTCGTATGACGCTTCCTCCCTCCGTATTGAGCACCTGGAAAGGGAATTGATCCAAACGCGGGCCAATATGCGCATGATCACCGAAGAACAGGAAGCCACCAACGAAAAGCTTCAAAGTTATAATGAGGAGCTCCTATCGGCGGGGGAAGAGCAGCAAAGCCTGAATGAGGAACTGGAAACTTCAAAGGAGGAATTGCAAAGCACCAACGAAGAGATCATTATCATCAATAAGGAATTGATAGACCGCAACGAGCAACTTAATAGTGCCCGTCTTTATACAGAAGCAATTGTTGATACCATCCGCGACCCACTACTTATTATTGATCAGGAACTGCGTATCAAACGTGCCAGCCGCAGCTTTTATTTAAAGTTTAAGCTGAGTGAAAAAGAAGTAGAAGGCCAATTATTATATGAGATTGGTAAGGGCAAATGGAACATCCCCTCATTGAAAAAACTGCTGGAACGCATCCTGCCTGAAAAGACAGTGATGGAAGATTTTAAGGTGGCGCATGATTTTCAGAAAACAGGTAAGCGTGAACTGTACCTGAACGCCCGGACTATACATATTCCAGGCGATGAACAACTGATCCTGCTGGCAATAGAGGAACGCATTGAAAACAGATAAAGAAAGTTATTTTTCCGAGCGGACAATCTTTTCCAGAAATTCATCCGTTTCAAAATCACTGTTTCGCCCCAATAGCGTAAAAATTTCCGGAATGATCTCGGTCGTGTATCGTTTAATGCCCTCCTTATCTTCAAAAGACCGGGTACGGCATTTTCCTTCTATATAAATTAATTTTCCTTTACGAAGCGTTTTGTGAGCAGCCTCGGCCAGCGAACGCCACATCACGATATTGTGCCATTCGGTATGTTCTGTTTTGATACCGTTTTTGATAACAAACTCAGACGTGGCAAGCGGAAAGCTTAAAACGGCGGTATTATCCTGCAAATATCTAAACCCCGGGTCTTTTCCTATATGGCCGACCAGGATAACCTTATTAACTCCTGACATAGCTTTTGGGTTTTAAAGATTAATCTTTTATACTTATCATCTTGATAACACCAGTTATTTCATTGAGTTTTAAATAATCGCCTTAACACAGCGTATTTTATAAAACTTATTGAATTATTATCAGATATTGGTTAAAAAATCATTATCAGCAGCTAACTTAGCCATTAAGTAAAAAAATGTGCTTTATCATTAAAATGAAACACATAAATTTATCACTTTAATAACACTTATTATTCTCCTAAATTTCTAAATACTTATGTTAAAACTGTCCTTCACCCTGCTTTTTGTTGTCATTTTTCTTGGTACGCTCCGGTACTTTACAAGCGCTTTTTTTCAGAAAGATCAACCTCAAATTAAACGTACTTCGCTCAATCAAAAACATGTTTTAAGTATTACTCATCCAGATACCTTACACTGGCCTGATGAATTAAAGGTTACCCGCTTTGCAGGCCCGGATCTTACGCCAAGTCCGGCTTGTATTGCAACAGCGCCAACCGGCGAGGTATTTGTTGGTGTAGATATGATAGGCTCTCTGGGCAAAACTCCCGGGAAAGGAAAAATTATCAGGCTTGTAGACAGCGACAATGACGGGAAGATAGACAAGCATACAGAATTTGCCGAGGTTGACGATCCCCGCGGTATTTTGGTGATAGGCGATCAGGTTTTTGTAATGCACACTGTATTTTCCAAAGAAACTGGAAAGGCAACCGGAATGAACCTGGAAGTTTTTACAGACAAAGACCAGGACGGTATTGCCGATGGGCCACCCAAACCGCTTATTGAACACATAAGTAACGCGCACATGCTGGCCGAACGGGGTACAGATCACGCCACTAATGGCATACGCATGGGTATTGACGGTTGGATATATATTGCTGTTGGTGATTTTGGATTTCATGATGCTACAGACCGCAGCGGCAAAAAACTAACCATGCTGGGCGGCGGCATCGTTCGGGTACGCCCCGATGGAACCGAGATGGAGATTTACACTCATGGCACCCGGAATATTTATGATGTAGCTATTGACCCCTATATGAATATTTTCACCCGGGACAATACCAATGACGGCGGTGGATGGAACATCCGTTTTTCTCATCACATCCAATCGGGCGAATATGGATACCCCGTATTGTTTCAGCATTTTACAGATGAGATATTGCCGGCCCTGGTTGATTTAGGAGGCGGATCGGGCACGGGCTCTTTATTTATGGACGAACCCACCTGGCCCGAAAAATATAACCACGTACCCATGACCGCCGACTGGGGAAGAAGCGAATTGTATATTAATCGTTTAAAACCCGATGGGGCCAGCTTTCAGCAAAAAGAAGAAGAATTTATTCAATTACCGCAAATTACAGATCTGGATGTTGATGGTTCCGGAAGGCTCTATCTTTCGGCATGGGATGGCGCCGGTTATTCGGGCGATGCTGCTAAAGGCTATGTGGTAAGAGCTGTGCACAAAGGCTGGACCTATAAAGCCTTTCCTGATCTTAAAGCTTCATCAGCAAGCGATTTGGCAAACCTACTTAAATCGGCAAGCGCTGTAGCCCGGTTAAATGCCTCCCAGGAACTCCTTGCGCATCATGCCAATGAGGCCGGTAAGCTATCACTTGACATTGCCAATGATACAAGCTTGCCATTATATGCCCGGGTGGCCGGTATTTATACCTATGCCCAGGCAAGCCGTGAAAATGGGATACCGGCATTAGTGCAACTTACAAAGGATAAAGACTTAAGAGAATTCGCCTTAAGGGCACTCGCAGATCGGAAGTCTGGCATTGAAAAGGTTCCCACCGAACCATTTTTAGCTGGCCTGAAAGATCCTTCTGACCGGGTTGAAGCAGCCGCTATAATCGGCTTAGGTCGCCTGGATAGAATAGCCGCGGCGCAGGCCTTATTAGCCACACCGGTTCCGGCTTCTTTTGTGGCGCCGGGCAAAAACGAAGAGGGTCCTCATGCCAAACCAAATTCGCCTATTATACTACCGCACCTTGCGGTAAGGGCTTTGGTGAGTATGAACGCGGTTGATGATTGTGTTAACGCCATTGGCACTCCGAATTCAACACTGGCCTTATGGGCTTTAAGATATATGTATGATGCTAAAGCTGTTGATGGATTAATTAAAGCCTACACCAAAGTCAAGGACGATAAAACTAAAAAGCAAATACTGGTAACGCTATCACGGCTTTATAAAAAGGAGGCTGATTATGATGCCTCCTGGTGGTGGGGTACAAGACCGGATTCGCATGGCCCAATTTACAAAGGCGTTACCTGGGCCGGTTCGGCACGGATCGAGCAGTTTTTAAAGGCCCAATGGACAAAATCGAGCCCTACCGGGAAACAATTTTATGCTAATTTAAATGCCCGCCATCAAATGGGCATAACGGCATTTGGCGGTGAAGAAAAAGGTGTTGCCACAAAAGAAGTTAAAATCGATCTGGCCAAGATCACCAATAAAAAAGGCCAGATCGGGAAATCCTCTATCGAGGATGTGATGCTGATGATAGCCAAAATAAAAGGGGATCCTTTAAAAGGGAAAGCACTTTTTGCCCGTCAGGGTTGCATAGCCTGCCATAGCCTCACCAGGGGCGAGAAACTGAAAGGGCCGTTTATGGGGCAGATCGGCTCCATTATGACACGGCAGCAAATTGCCGAGTCGGTCCTTAAACCTAACGCGTCAATTTCACAGGGCTTTGCCACAGTAGTTATATCGGCAAAGGGAAACAAAAACTACATGGGTTTCATCACCGAGGAATCGGCACAAAAAATAGTGATGCGGGATATCACAGGCAATGTTTTTACAGTAAAGGCTGCCGACGTGATCAGCCGTAAGGAATTGAAAACATCTATGATGCCAACCGGTTTGGCCAACGCGCTGTCATACGATGAATTTGCTTCCCTCATCACTTTTCTTTCGCAGCAAAAAAACTAAATTATTTTTGTTAAATCTGTCGATTTCTATCATCATAAAAGAGCTTCTGTACCATAACAGAAGCTCTTTTTATATCAAAAGGATAAGAAAATGTTAAATTAAGAGGCGGATAACCTGTACAAAGCGGCGTTTATACCTTTCGTCCATATTGGATATGGTAACGCCGTGTTCTTTACCGGATGTGGAGTGGATAAACTTAAATTCATCGCTTGAATTACAATATACGATACCTACATGGCCAATCCGGCGGGTATGTTTCTTGGTACCTGTAAACAGGATGATATCGCCTGGCCGGGCATCCTCTAATCGCACTTTTGTACCTACACCAATAAACTCGCAGGATGAACGAGGGACACTAAAGTTGAATTTTTTGAAAACATAGCTTACAAAACCTGAACAATCGAAACCCGTTGATGGATCAGAGCACTTTGAACGATACCGCGTGCCTAAGAGGGATTGTGCAAAATGCAGCAGCGTATCTGCCGAAACGCTATCTGTTGATAAACTGGCGCTTGCATGTTTTATTTTATGAGTTAATTTAAATTTGCGTACATGTGTTTTTGAAAACAGCGATGTGGTAAGCCCTATAAAAAGAAGAAGGATCAGATATTTACTCATATTGCGCCGGCAATTTATAAAATTAAACTAATAAGCAACTGAAATAATAAACAAGTTTTTTACACAACTTCCTAACATCATTTTATGGCTTAGAGAAGCTGCTGGAAAGGTAATAGCCCACCAAGTGACATCCTTTTTACTATTATTCTTTCATTTATACCCCCTGTTTAAGAAATAGCTGATTATAGTTTTAAGCCATATTTGTCGCTAAACTTTTTATAAAGCTGCTTGTGCAGGTTATCAAGGTTGATATTGCGACCCTGTATAAAAGCGGTTTCCACATCGAGGCCTATCATATCCAGGGCATCACCTTTGGATATAAAAAGATTGGCATCTTTTCCGGTTTCCAATGTGCCTGTGGTTTTATCAATACCTAATATTTTGGCATTGTTCAGGGTGATCATTGACAAAGCCTGCTCCTTGGTTAGGCCATATCCTACCGCCTGCCCTGCTTCAAAAGGCAAATTGCGCTGGCGCCAAAAACCTGTACCGGTTAAGCCATAAAGTACACCCCCATCCTGCAGCAGCTTAGGTAGCTTATAAGGCAGGTAAACATCATCTTCGTCCCTATCCGGCAAGGCTTGTGTTTCGCGGATGATCACCGGTACGTTATTATCTTTTAACAGGTCTGTAACCAGATATGATTCCTTACCGCCAACAATGACTGCCGAGATGCCCAGGCGTTTAGAAAATGTAACGGCCTGCCCTATTTCTTTGGCATTATCGGCAATGATAAACAGTTTTTTTGTGCCGTTAAATAAACCCCGCATAGCTTCAAAGCGGATATTGGTTACTGCAGGCTTAGTGATCTCTGCATAGGCCTTAGCTTGCTCAAACAAGCTGGTGATCTCATCAATCTTCTTCTGGGCACGCTGGGCGGGTGTTTCCTGAACAACTCCGGGTACCGGCACTATGGCCCCTCTCCTTTCGCGACCGCCGGTAGCTACGGGCCAGTTTAAATGAATGGCGATATCTTTTTTATAAGCTGCGTCTTCCCAATTCCAGGCATCCAATTGTACCACTGAGGACTCACCGGAGATGACACCACCATTTGGAGTAGGCTGAGCCAATAAAATACCATTGGAACGTACCGTCGGAATAACCTTTGAATCGGCATTATAAGCCACTAAGGAGCGTACATGCGGGTTAAGCTCGCCGGTTTCTGTATCATCAACCGTACCACGGGCACCTTCTTCTATTTCGATCAAACCTAATGTGGTCATTGGAGCTATAAAGCCAGGATATATCTGTTTGCCGGTGGCATCAATTATATCCGCATCGGCAACGCTTGGTGCGGTGCCTTCCCCAACAGCTGTAATTTTACCCTTTACAAAGGTGATATAGCCGTTGTTAATTACTTGTCCGTTGCCAATATGTATTGTTGCACCTGTTATGACTACGGGCTTTATCTGTGGTTTGGCCGGCGAAATGTTTGCCTGTCCGTAAGTGAAGGAAATGCCAAGCAATAATCCTCCTAAACTTAATATAGTTTTTTTCATGTTGATTTTAAACTAAGATCCAAGATATTAGAATTAAGACAGAAGGTTAATTTCTCTCTTGATTCCTGACTCTTGATTCCTGATTCATATAAATTATTGCTCATTATGATCTCTTGCTTCGCGTGCAGCCTGTTTAGCCCGTTCCATCTCTGTATAATCGTCAGCTACTACAAAATTGTCTTCTTCTACGCTTTCACATTCGTACAAACGGCGGCGGGTAGCTGTTGGCTTTTGCGTAGCAGCACCCTTGCTTTTAGCTTCCAGCATTTTTTGTATGATGCGGGCTCCATCCGTGGCTATAGCTTTTTGTTTTTCGGCATCTTTTTCAATATCCCAGTAAAGCACCCCATCAACAAAAGTTTTTTCGGCAACGGCATAAACAGACAATGGATTGGCCGACCATAAGACAATATCTGCGTCTTTACCTGGCTTAATACTGCCTATCCGGTTATCTACATGCATCATTTTTGCAGGGTTCAGGGTCACCAGTTTTAAGGCATCCTCTTCACTCATGTGTCCGTAGGTTATTGCTTTCCCGGCTTCCTGGTTCAGGCGGCGGGCCATTTCGGCATCATCAGAGTTAAAGCCGGTCACCAAACCAACCTCATGCATCAGCTTACCGTTGTATGGAATAGCTTCGGCCACTTCACTTTTGTATGCCCACCAGTCCGAAAATGTAGAACCGGCAATATTGTGCGCCTTCATCGTATCGGCTACTTTATAGCCTTCCAATATATGGGTAAAGGTATTAATCTTAAAGCCCATGGAATCAGCAACATGCATCAGCATATTGATCTCCGATTGTACGTAAGAGTGACAAGTAATAAAGCGTTTGTTATCCAATATCTCTACCAGGGCATCCAGTTCAAGATCCCTGCGGGTGGTGCTCCCCTTTGCAGCACGGGCCGCCTTGTATTCTTTGGCACGTGTAAAGGCATCTATATAAACCTCTTCAACCCCCATACGTGTTTGCGGAAAGCGCAGGGCTGCATTATTGGCTATGGGGCCGTTATTGCTTCCTTTTACATTTTCGCCCAGGGCAAATTTGATAAAGCCATCACTGCCTGCAACCTTGATCTCCTCGGCCAGCATACCCCAGCGATGTTTGATCAATTGCGTTTGGCCGCCAATGGCATTAGCCGAACCATGCAATATATGCGATGTGGTTACTCCACCAGCCAGTTGTCTGTACAGGTTGATATCTTCCGCATCAATAACATCAGCAATGCGAACTTCTGAAGTAACCGATTGTGTACCTTCGTTAATGCCTCCGGTTGCCGCGATATGCGAGTGTTCATCAACAATACCGGCAGATATATGCTTGCCTGTGGCATCAATTACTTTTGCCCCTGCCACTGAAAGGTTTTTACCTATCGCCTTTATCTTGCCGTTCTCCAATAAAACATCGGTATTTTTCAATATACCATCTTTTTCATTTGTCCAAACTGTACCGTTTTTTAACAACACAGTTTCAGCCTTGGGTATTTCAGTATTACCAAACGCTGTAAACGGATAAATGACCGGCCCAACATTTAAATTAGACTTTGGGGTATCCTGCGGAGATCTGGATGGCGGTGCAGCACTCGTGAATGTTGCTGTCCACTTGCTCAATGATCCATCCGGAAATATGGCGTCTCCCTTCAAGGTTACCGGTGATACAGAAGCGATATATCCGGATAAACGGATAATGCCTTCGGGGCTTTTCTTATAATCAAAATAGATGCTTAACCGGTCGCCATTTCTGGTAATTGTGCCCTTGGCACGGGTGCTATCCACACCAGAGCGTTTAACGCTCACTTCATACACACCGGGCGAGCCGCTGATGGTTAAAGTGCTATTGGCAAAGCCTGTTCCGTTTAGTAAATAATTACCACGCAGGTCGGCAATATTCATTTTACTAACTACATATTGGCGACCTTCGGTCCAGTTTTCATAAATGATATTATCAGGCTTAAACAGCTCGCCCGAGGTAATAATAAAGCTGGCCAGCTTGCCTTTTGCCAAAGTACCTACTTTGTCGGCTACACCAAGTATTTCTGCCGGGATGGTTGTTAATGAGTTCAGCGCTTGTTTTTCACTCAGGCCATTGCTAATGGCAATTCTCATGTTTGTCCAAAAATCATGAGCATTGGTTAGCCCGTAGGAGGTTATGGCAAATTTCACTCCTGCCTTTTCTAAAACACCAGGATTTGTTGGGGCCAGTTCCCAGTTTTTTAATTGCTCATATTTAATGCTCCGGGCATCCATAGGATCCTCCACATCATATGGCTCAGGGAAATTTACGGGAATGATAAACTCACTGCCCGTGGCCTTTATAGCAGCGATACGACGGTACTCCAGTCCATCAGTCTTGTAAATATAATGCCGGCCAAACTCCCTGGCTATTTTATCGGCCCGTAAAATACTTTGCGGATCACTTACCTCGAAAATTTGAGGCAGGTTTTGCGTATGGTTAAACTCATCAAGGGAGATATTATACTCTGCTTTTTGTGTTTTATACCATTGCGCATCATAATAAGTTTGGCGTAATAGTGCTATACTACCCATTAATGATGATGGATAATTGGTAGCAGCCGTTCCTTTGCTAAATGAATAATGTGCGGCTGCCTGATCATTTAGCATCACTAAATTATCACGCTCATCACCTAAGCTTACTACTACCGAAGTTCCGCGGGCGATGCCGTCATGTATCAACGACTGTACGGTACTAAAACCATTTTTCTTTAGATCTTCGCTCTTTACAGCATCTCCATGGAATACCGTTTTGGCATTCATTTCGGGTTTTATAGATTCATTCCAGCCATAAGCTCCAGGTTTGGTTGATACGGGGACTATAGTGCGCCCTCCAAAACCGCCTGCTCCAAATGCCTGTCTTGGTTGTTCGGGCATACCATAGGTGGTGTATGCATCGATAAGACCGGGATAAACGTATTTTCCTTCCAGATTTACTACAGTATATCCTTTAGGGATGGGGATATCTTTGCCTACGGCTTCAATTATCCTGTCCTTAACCAATAAAGTACCCCCGCTTATGGTTTGATCGGCACTGGTTACTATAGTACCATTGGTAAAAGCGTACTGCCCAGGGCGGATATCCCATGCACCATTAACCGGGAATGTTTCCTGTGCATTGGAAATTTTAAGAGCAAAAAAGAGAAAGCAAAAAAGTATTGTTTTTTTCATATATATCGACTTACCTCTAAATTTATCAATTAAGCTCAGAAAAAAAACAAATATTTCAATTATCATAGGTTTGTTACACCAAACCGACCGAATTAAACTTAAATACCATTTCAATAAGTTATAGCTTAATATTAGCTGTGTATAATAAGCACACGGGTTAACCTGCTTAAAAAAAGAAAGCCATGCCATTAATAACGGCATGGCTTTCGGAGTATATTATTTTAGTTAAAAATTACTCCTTTTTTAATTATAACCTGGGTTTTGGACCAACTTGAGGTTCTTATTTACCTCTGTTAAACTAATAGGTAAAAAGTACATCTTATCTAACCATTGCCTATTCTCGATACTGTTATCAATAACAGGCGTATAGGTATAGTTATAAATAGTTTCATCGTGTTTATAAGGCGATGGGGCCGTTTGACCTGACTTTAAGGTGCCTGTTATGGTTATAAAGACCAGTTTTCGACCCAGGGTAGTTGGCGCAATCATCCAGCGGCGGGCGTCATGGTAACGCTGTTCTTCATAAACCATCTCTACCCTACGCTCATTGCGGTAACGTTGCCTTAACGCGTCGCCCGATTCTGTAAGGGCAGGCATCCCCGCGCGGAAACGGATCTTGTTGAGCCAGGTCCGGGCTTCAGCATCCTCACCTAACTCAATACAGGCTTCGGCATAGTTAAACACCGCTTCTGTATATCTAAAAAACGGCCATGGAATAAACTGTTTAGTGTTATTATCCACCACGTTAGGATCGACATCAATAAACTTGCGCATGTAGTAGCCTGTCCAGCTGCCGTTCCAGTTTTCGATACTGCTTTGACGGGTATCCAAACCAGCCAACGTTCCTGAGCCTACCTGGTAGCTCCCGGTTTGAATTTGATTAGCCGGGTCAACATTACCAGAGATCTTATCACGGGGTTTCCAATCGGCACCATCAAACAAAATAGAAGCATACAACCGTGGATCCCTGTTTTTATAAGGCGCGGCTTTATTGGCCGGATTACTCCAGTCGAATTTAGTTCCATCGATATTTTCATAATCGCTCACTAAATTTTCAACTGGTGTATTACCAGCCCAGTTATGATATCCATTGGGCCCATTATTTAAACCTACATTCTCACCTCCTTCATCCTTACCAGCAACAAAATACCGGGCAAAAATAAGTTCAGATGCCGCCGCCCGGTCAACAAAAGAGGCTTTACTGCCACCCCCCATCGCTATAGAAATGTAATTGGTTTTGGCATCATTAAACGAGACCGGTGAACCTAAGTCCAGCTTATATCCAGTCCCTGCCGCATCTAAAACCGCTTTGGCCGCGTCTTTTGCTGCCTGCCAGCGGGCTGTTCTGTCGCCGCTTATATAACCTAAAAGCTCAGGATGCGCGTAAGCACTAATCACTGCAGATTTGGCTTTTGCAGTAGGAATATCATGCAGATCACTCGCGGCATATAACAATACACGTGATTTTAATGCCAGCGCAGCAGGCACAGTTGCCCTGCCGACATCCATCGTTTTACCAGTTAACAGGGTAATAGCGCTGTCACAATCGGTGGTAATAAACTTAATACAGTCGGCATAACTGTTTCTCGCGGCCGAATAATCTGCTTCGTTTAGCTTATATACTTTGGTAATGAGTGGTACTCCGCCATAATAACGCACCAGCTGTTGATAATAATAAGCTCTTAAAAAATGTGCCTCCCCTTGAAGGCGTTCTTTGAGCGATTGATTAATTGGTGCGCTAACCAGGTTCTGTAATGCCACATTACATGTTCTGATGCGGTTGTACATGCTTCCCCATTCGTAGGTATTGTTTGTCCAGCCAATATTGCTTGGCCCAACAGTACCTTCGTTGATGATATTTATATTTCTTCCCGGATGTGTAAATACAGCTTCGTCTGACAGGGAGGCCAGCTCCTGTTCATCGAAACCACCGTTGCCTAAGCCATTATAAATTTCGTTTACAAAAGCGGCAGAAAGATTGTCATTTTTCCACGTATCCTCAGAACGCACTTCTGTTAAGGGCTTGGTATTTAAAAAATCTTTCTTACATGAGGTAAGTAACGCGCCCGAAACAATTAATACAGTTAAAATAGGTTTGATTAAATTTTTCATGGTTTTCGTTATTAAAAGGTTACTCTGACACCTGTGTTTAAAATTCTTGACTGCGGATAATACTGCCCGTTGCCAGAAAGCGACTCCGGATCCCATATATGCAATTTATCCCAGGTGATCAGGTTAAGACCACTTACATATACTCGTAAATTGCTCATCCCAATTTTTTGAGCTATCAGCCCAGGCAGATTATAACCCAGTTCCACATTCTTTAACCGGAGATAATTGGTGCTTCTGAAGAAATAGGTATTGGCTTTGTTACCCAAAGAGTACCAAGCATCGCCACGGTTAGCTATACGCGGGTCAACACTGCTTGGCTTATCAACTGTCCAGCGGTGATCATAGGTAAACTGCAGATAATTACCAATATCCCCGGATTCTGTATCAACAGGAAGATAACCGCCTGTTGCACCTTGAAATAATATAGACAGATCAAACATTTTGTACTGCAGATTAATAGCAAAACCACCGGTAAACTTGGGTGTTATGCCCATATCCATTATTTTACGGTCATCACCATTTATTTTACCATCGCCATTAACATCCTTGAATCTCAGGTCACCTGGTTTAAGCTGAGGTGTCATTTCGCTGTAATCTAACTTATTGGCATTAATTTCGGCCTGATCTTTAAACACACCATCGGCAACATACAAAAGCGGCGACCCAATAGGCATTCCGGTTTGACGTTGGTAAGGAAGGACACCCGGCGCTTCATCCTGATAGATGATCTTGTTTTTAGCATATCCACCGTTGATGCTCACATTATATTTAAGCTCACCGATCTTCCCTTTATACCCTATTTTAAACTCATAACCTTTGTTATTAACCTTACCTATATTTTCGGGAGGTAAAAGATTACTTATGCCCGTACTGGCAGGTGTCGAACCCTGACGTGCCCAAAGTATATTGGTTCGTTTGTTGTAGAAATAATCCAGCTCAAAACTAATACGGCCTTCAAGCAGCTCGCCTTCTAAACCTATATCGTAATTATTGGCTACTTCCCAGGTAAAATTAGGATTAGGTACCCGAAGCTCATATAATGTCTTCGTTACCTGATTATTTAGTATATAGCTTCCAAAGCCGTAGGTTGATAGATATTGATTTTCCTGTAAGTTGTTATTGAAATATGGCTCTGCCCCCATTTGCCCGTATGAGGCCCTTATCTTTAAGTAATTGATGGCCTTAAAATTACTTTTCCAGAAATTTTCCTGAGAAATATTATATCCTAACAGAAAACCTGGGAAAAACCCAAAACGGTGTGCTGCCGGGAATATATATGATCCATCGTAACGCCATAAAAACTCGGCCAGGTATTTTTGCTTATAGTTATAGGCCGCCCTACCAAAATAACTTAAGCGGGCGCGGTCATAAGCACCACCGGAATTATCTTTTTCCGCGTCACCGCCGGCAAATAACTGGTCAACATCTGGTGAAAGAAAATAACGGCGATAGGCGCTAAAATAATCATCACTTATCGTTTCCCTTGTTACGGCAGCCATCAGGTTAATGGTGTGATCGCCGAAAGTACGATCGTAGTTAGCAAAGCCACCGAGTAAAACATTCAGCTTATTTTCATCACTTTGTGATAACCGCGGATCGGTAAAAGTAGAACGCACACTGGGTGTAAGTACTGGGGTTTTGCCATCTTCTTCATATGATTTATGGTCCCAGAAATATAATGTCCATGGTGTTGACCATACCTTTTCCCGCTTGATATATTTATCAATAGAAGCCGTACCTGTTAACTTTAAGCCTTCTACTCCGGGAACCTGCAACTCAACCTTTCCGTTGGTTTGAAAATAGTCTCTCCGATCTTTGTCATAACCTGTTTTATTGGTTGTAATTACAATAGGGTTCTGGCCGTTTTCGATATCCGGGCCGGGTAAGCCGTTAGGCCAAACTTCCTGCTCTGTTGGTTTCCCTCGCATTAACATCCGAAATATAGATCCCGCGCTTTGGGTCGGGAAATTCCGGGCCTCCTCACGTGCCGTTACGCCGATACTGGTATTGATATACTTATTTACCTTGGCATCCAGGTTTATACGAAAATCGTACTGCTTATAGCCCGTGGCAGAATTTTTATAATAGCCATCCTGATTAGTATAACCCAGGGAGGTTAGAAATTTAAAATTTTCTGATCCGCCATTAAGTTGAAGATTGTGACGACTTTGAGGCGACCATGTTTTTAAGGTAGTTCCAAACCAATCGGTATTGGGATGACCAAGCGGATCTGAACCGTCCCGGTATTTTTGCAGATCGACAGGCTGAACTATTTTAGATTTGTCCAGGTGCTTGTAACTACCTGTTTGTTGAAAAGCGGTCCATGCGGCGCCCCACTCTGAAGGATCTACATTCCCAAATAAAGTAAGTTCATTGAGCATGGTTGCATATTCTGCAGAATTGGCCATTTTGGGTATTACCGTTGCCTGTGCCCAACCCTGGTTAAAGTCGTATGAAAGTTGTGTTTTGCCCGATTTACCATGCTTGGTGGTGATCAGGATTACACCATTTGCCGCCCTTGAACCATAAATAGCGGCAGACGCATCTTTCAGTACCGATATGCTTTCCACATCAGCAGAGTTTAACCGTTCTAAACCTCCGGCTCGGTCTGGAACACCATCAATAACAACCAGCGCATCACTGTTACCCAGGCTATTTGTTCCGCGGATATGGATAGCAGAACCGTCATACCCAGGCTCACCACTTGATTGTACGGCTGTAACCCCCGGTAAACGGCCGGCCAGCGTATTTGATAAGTTTACCGTGGGCGATTTTTCAAGTTCGGCCCCTCTTACAGCGGCTACCGCTCCTGTAACAGTTACCTTTTTCTGTACGCCATAACCCACTACTACCACCTCTGAAAGCCCTTTTGATGAGGCTTGTAATTTAATATTGATGGCACTTTTTCCATTAACAGGTACTTCTAAAGTGTTATAGCCAATATAGGTTATCACCAGGATTCCATCTTCAGGGGCGGTGATAGTAAAGCGCCCATTAACATCGGTTACAGTACCGTTATTAGTGCCTTTAACCATGACCGATACGCCGATCAATTTCTCGCCTGTGGCCTGATCACTCACATTACCGGAAATTTTTACAGGGGCATTTATGTTATTTTTTCTCCACGATATTGCTTTGTGTGGTATTTTTCGGGTATTAATAGCATCCGCATAGGAAAACGGTGCCCATATCAGCATTATTAATACTTGGCACAAAATAGTTTTATAAACTTTTAGCAGGGGATAGTTTCTATCCAAATTGTGTTTCATAGCTTTTTTAATTAGTTAATAATTAATGCGTGTAATAAGATGTGTAGATACTTTCAGGAGGCGATCAACATATAATAGCCTCTCTGATAATAAATAATCGTTTTAGCTCATTTTTCCCATAGGCAATTGTTTTAGTTTATTTTTTACTAATTGGTTAATTCAATAAAAAGGCTGATATAGGCAATGCCCGATACCGGGATGCCAGGGCAAGGACAAATAATATCACGTCCTGATACTCAGAGGTGGAGTAAGAGGGTGCTGTGTATACTTGCTGTTTCTGATAAAAGTTGATAAGTGCACTTTATCAACCAGGAATTATCAGGTAAATATTTAATTATCAATAGGTTTAACCGAACAATAATTGTCCTTATAACACTTCTTTTAATTGGCAGAGCTAATATAATAATATTTAAATAAGTTGTACACAGGATAAGAATATTAATAAATCATGGAAAATATTTCTGCTAAGGAAAAAGATAAGGGATCGATGAGTCAACTTTCTTTTAAAGCTAATTGATGACAAAACAGCATGTTTCTTTCGTGGTTTTACACCAAATACGGAAATTATTACAGTGTTTTCCAATGGGTTCGCTTATTGAGGGCCAACTATTGAAAGGATTTGTATGGATCAGTATTCTTCGACCATTATTAATGCTGTAGAGAAAGTTAAAACAGCAGTGGTCAAAATTGAGCTTTTTAAACAAGAAAAAGGCAGGGAACAACCCGTTGGCTCGGGTTCGGGTTTTTTATTTTCTTCGGATGGGTATCTTTTTACCAACAGCCATGTGGTGCAGCGGGCAGAGGTTATTAAAGTTAAGATGCATGATGGTACAACGCATGTAGCTACCCTTGTTGGTCTGGATCAGGATACGGACCTGGCCATACTAAAAATTTCGGCTCCGGATTTTATACCCGTTCACATGGGCGACTCAGAAGCATTGGCCATAGGGCAGCTGGTTATAGCTATTGGGAACCCATTGGGTTTTCAACATACCGTAACCGCAGGAGTTGTAAGCGCTCTTGGCCGTACACTCCAAAGCCAGAATGGGCGATTAATGGACAGCATGATCCAGACGGACGCGGCATTAAATCCGGGAAACTCAGGCGGCCCACTCATCAATACTGATGGAGAGGTAATTGGTGTTAATACGGCTACCATAAACGGTGCCCAGGGATTATGTTTTGCGATAAGCATCAATACTGCAAAAGATATAGCCAGTCAGTTGATACGTTTTGGAAAAGTTAGAAGAGCCTATCTGGGTTTGGTATTACAGCAAATAGATATTGTACCCAAATTACGGACAATAGCCGAAGTGGCTAATCGGCAAGCTTTGTTTATTTCTGATGTTGCGAAAGGAAGTCCTGCTGACAAAGCCGGGATCCAAAGCGGGGATATCTTATTTTCATTTAATGATGTGGCCATTGAAAGCTCCGATGCCCTTTTTAAATTGTTATCTGAAGAGAAGATCGGGCAATTTCAATTTATAGGTATATTGAGAAACAATTATAAAACCGAGTTTCGCGTTACGCCTATTCAAAAAAATTGATCGGATGTCCTCAGGTGGCATAAAGAAGCAGTATCATCAATCAAATTGCTCCCCTTGGTGTCACCTATGAATTGAAATTTAGCCCTTAATATTTATATAAAAGTGGGTTTACATGTTTTTTAAAAAACACACAATTGATTGACTATAAACAGTCAATACTAATGATAAACCATGTAAACCCACTTTTGTTAATAGATCCAACCCAAAACTATACATCGCTTAACTATCTGAATAAATCAAAAAAAGAGGCTGATCATGATTGATGATACAGCCTCTTTGCTATAGAAAAAACAGTAAAAAAGAGGTACTCACCATGGCGAGCCACCCCTTAATCAACCATTGTATTAGTTTACATCCCAGAATATTTTTGTTGTGCGGGTATCTTTGGCTTTTACTGTGTTGTAATTGGTATTAAAGCCGGTTTCAACACTTGGATATGTTAACCTGGTTGGAGGTAATTGATAAGGATTCAATGTTTGCGGAACAATTGTCAATTTTGGATATTTGGTGCGGCGATACTCAGACCAGGCCTCGTCTGACTGAAGCAAGCCAAAATTCACCCATTTCTGAATCCAGATTTTAGCCTTTTTGTCATCAGATGAACCTGTATAAGCAACATTTGTCGCATTTATAAACGCGGTTATCGCGGCTTCTGATGGAAGGCTTGTTTTTGCCCTCGGGCTCGAGCTAATGCTGTTTAAGTAGTAATAAAAAGATATGGATTGTCGCAATGCTATTTTATAAGCGGCTTCCGCATCACCTGTTGATCCCCAACGCTCAAAAGCCTCAGCCTTTAAAAAGTTAACCTCAGGGGCTGTTATGGCGATACCTGGTATTTTACCGTTATCAACAAATGTAGCGGAGTCGATAATAGCGTACTGAGTGTACTGCGTAGTTTGCTGATCATTTGTGAATGTTATCGGCATAGCCTTGTAGGTAGGGTTAGGAACAAAAACACCACCAGTTGTTTGACCAAATTTATCAAACATAACCGGTAAACGAGGGTCGTTAGCTGGCGCCATTACGGTGTTCAGCATATAGTCCGGTGCAAAATAGCTATCTATTTCTGTTAACGCGCTCCGTGGTGTATTGGTATAATTAGTTAAAGGTTGTAATAACACATCGGTAGTTGCCGGGTTATAAGTACCGCTATTTGCACCGTCTATTAACGGATATTCGGTACTATTGGCCAGCATGGCTGTTACCGCTGTTTTAGCATTTGCTTCATCAACAAATGATATACGCATTAACAAACGTAAGCGGATAGAATTAGCATATCTTCTCCACTGATCGGTACTGCCGCTTAACAAAATATCCTGCTTGCTAAATGCAGCGGCAGTATTAGCTGGCAAAACAGCCGACTTAAAAAATGTTGCCGCATCATTAAGACCACTGATAAGCGTATTATAAGTTGTTTTGGCATCATCAAACTTCGGATCTTTGATAATGCTGTATGTTTCAAGGCTACCTGCATCGGTAAAAGGGATATCGCCCCAGGCATCGATCATTTTAGAAGCCTGATCATACATTACTATTTTAGCAGCCTGTAAAAATACAGCCTGGCTTGCCTGATCTGCCGGAGATAATGCAGCATAGGCCTTCTCCATCGTACGGTAAATTGCCATTGGACCGCTGCCATTACCAGCAGGATAATAAAAATCTGACCAATAATTGCCAACATATCCGTCAATTTGCTGATAAGCAGTATTTACGTTATCAAATGAAGCCGTTTGAGCATAAACCGCCGCGTGTGGCATTAAATAGGTACGTTGGTTCCAATAAGCGGGTCTTACCCTGTCATTATTTAATATGCCTGTAAAAAGAGTAGCCAAACTGGCTTTTGATGTAAGTTCGGGATTGTTATACTGATCTGTCAGGCTCTTTTTACAAGAGCTGAAAGAAACAGCAAGAACAAGTATATAGCTGATGTGTATGAATATTTTTTTCATCATTAATTACTTAAATGTTAATAATTTAGAAAGTCACGTTTAATGAGGCACCAAAACTGCGTGTTGCCGGCAATGAGCCGTTATCAACACCCTGGCTGTACCACTGGTTACCAATTAAGGTTTCAGGATCCAGGTTTTTCAATGTCCTGTAGAAGTATAAAAGGTTTCTTCCTATTAAGGAAAATCTGATGTTTGATACGTGTAACTTGTTAGTTAAAGACTTTGGCAGTGTGTAACCAAAAGTTACTTCACGTAATTTGATGTAATCATTTTTGAAAATGGCGCCTTCTTCGTTCAATGCATCAGAGCTGCCCGCAGCAAATTCATTTTCGTAATACGAAGCCGCATCTATGATCTTAGTGTTAGCTTGTCCGTTAGCCAATACTCCCGGCTGGATCAAACCATCATGATAAACTTTCTGTCCTCCAGGACCGGCAGTGGTTGAAGCGGGCACACCTATATAATTTCCGCTACCCGCATCATAGTATGATATACCACCGTGCTCGGCATCCCTGTATTTCAATGTACTCTGGTACATGCCACTGCTTATGCCATATTTCAATGGTGTAGATATTACCTTACTACCAAAACGGTAATCGGCTAACACCGTAAGCGAGAAGTTTTTATACCCGAATGTATTGGAAAAACCACCAACAACCTTTGGCAATACGTTACCTGCTTTTTTGTACGATAATTTATCAATGATGTAATAACCGTTATCATCAATCATCTTGTTACCCTTGCTGTCTGTAGCTACCGGGTGAACATAAATATTACCTATATCCTCGCCTGGTTTTACTAAAAGCTGTATGCCGCTATCTTCAACGTTAACATAAGTAATTTGTGAAACTCCATTTAACGAATAAGCTTTGGAGCGGTTGAAAGAAAAATTCAATCTTGTTTGCCATCTGAAGGCACCAACTAAAGGACTGCCATTAATACCTAGTTCCAATCCATGGCTGCCAATTTCACCAGCATTAACAATTTGGCTCGATTGACCATTTGTAGGGGCTATCTGCAGGTTTAATATTTGATTTTTAATTCTGTTCTGATAGTAAGTAAAATCAAATCCTACCCTGTCATTAAAAAACCTACTTTCCAGACCAAATTCACTTTCATGCTTCATTTCTGGTTGAAGCGTATTATTACCGTAGTTTCTATTAGGAATTGATACCTGGGCAACAGAGCCGTTTAATGTTTGTAAAGAGCTTTGTTCATACAAAATGTTGGCTCTGTAAATGGCTGCTGGATTACCTACAACACCATATGATGCACGTACTTTACCATAGCTGATAAATGCCGGTAAATTATCTTTAAAGGCATCGGTAAATACAAAGCTACCACTTACGGAAGGATAGTTATAACGATTATTTTGCGGAGGCACTGTTGATGCTGATTCCTGGCGATAAGTTCCTTCTAAAAACAAATAGTTTTTGTATGACAAATCCAATATACCAAAGAAACCATATTTTAACAGCGACTGCCTGGCGTAGGTTGTTTTTTGTATGCCATAGGAGTTACTTATCGAAAAGAAGTTTTCAGAAACTAAACCTTGATCGGTACTTGATGTTTCATCTTTATAACGCTCAGATCTTGAAGTAAAACCACCACTCAATGAATAGCCAAAGTCTTTAACGGTATTGGAATAGGTTAACAAGGCATCGCCATAAACAATGGAGTAAATCCCTGTACCCACGCTGTACGCGCCGGTACTTGAGCCAGGATTATTAAAAGCAACCGGATATTGATTGTAATCTTTTTCCTCGCTGTTACGACCTGTATAATCCTGACCTATCCTTCCTCTGAATTTTAAATGTGTTAGCAGATCGATATTTAAAGTTGCACTGGAGTATAAACGGTTTTCATTTTCGTCATACGTGTTCTTTAAAGTTGTGAAAAAATAGTCGTAAAGGTTAGGGCGCACGTTAAAAGTAAATGCCTCGCCAGGGTTACGGGCAGTTTGGTTATAAGGCACCCATGAATAACCTTGCGAAGTTTGATATTTATCCAATACCAGGTCCATTTTTTCCTGGCGGCCAAAAAAACCGTCAAATGATTGAGCCAGCCTGTTTGTTTGGTAAGGCCTGTTATGGGTTAAGGTATTTACATAGTTGGCTATAAGGTCAACACTTACGCGTTTGCTTAATTTTAAGCCGCTGTTTAAACTAAACGTATTTTTTTTCTGATCAGATTCTCTTTGGATGCTGTTATAATCCAATCTTGATGCAGAAATACGGTAATTGTAATCATCTGTTTGGTTTGATAACGCCACGTTAGCTGATGAGCTAAAGCCGTTCCTGAAAATGTTTTTGTAGTTATCAGGCTGCGGAGAATAGGACTGGATTGAACCATCCCACCAACGTACTTGTTGCCCCTCCATTTTTGGACCAAAATCAGCATAAGCTCTAAAGTTCGGTCTCCAGCCTGCCGGTGACTTTGAATCTGGGAAAGATCCATCCTCTGATGCACCTACCGCCAAATTAGTTGCCCTGTCATATCCCTGGCCATAAACATTTTGATACTGTGGTAAAAAAGCGGCTCTTTCCGTAGTTCCAATATAATTGAAATCAACAGTTGGTCCCTTACCTTTAGTGCCTTTTTTAGTGGTGATCACAATTACACCAGCATTGGCATCAGATCCGTATAGTGAAGATGCCGCAGCGCCTTTAAGAACGGTAAGACTTTCAATATCCTGGGGATTTATATCCAATATACCATTACCCCTGATCCGCTGATCATCATAAAAACCACCATTATTACGTCCGGTGGCACCATATTGGCCCTCGCTCCTGATAATTACACCATCCACAACAAATAAGGGTTGCTGCTGATAATTCAGGGAATTTAAACCGCGGATCTGGATGTTAACGGCACTGCTTGACCCACCCGGAGCTGTAGTAATTTGTACACCCGTTGCCTTACCATACAAAGCCGATCCAAAATTAGTATTACCGGCTTCGGTAATTTCTTTGGCCGAAACTGTGCTTGTAGCATAACCAACAGACCTGTCCTGTCTTTTAATACCAAAGGCGGTGGTCACAACAACTTCTTTCAATTCATTGTTGCCTGCAGCCAGGGTTACATTGATAACAGAATTGTCGTCAACAGTAACTTCTTTTACTGCATAACCTATAGACGAAAATTTAAGCACCGTACCTTTTGCCGCTTTGATGCTGTACGCACCGCTGGCGTTGGTTTGTACGCCGGTTGTTGTACCCTTTATAAGTACAGATACACCGGGGAGCGGCCCGGCTTCGTCACGAACCACGCCGGTAACGGTTGTTTGGGCAAATGAACTTGCCGAAATCAGTACAAGTAGCAGCACCACCCATTTCCTGAAAATTAAGTAAAGTTGTTTCATGTAAAATTGTTTTGGTTTGTTATATGATTAATTAAGTATAAAAGCTTTTTAATACCTGTTTATACAGGTTCAGAAATATTGGCCTCCGGATTAAGTTTATATAAATTTTCTACTACTGTGGTTACACCTCCTAATAGTTGTGCATTATTACCCAGGTTAGAGACCGCTAATTGCGTATCAATAGCTAAATGAGGGATGCAATGTTCATTTATGGCTTGCTGAATAGGGCTAAGCCATAATTTGCCAATAACACTCCCCTTTCCACTTAGAATAATACTTTCCGGATTCATCAGGTGCAACAGTATAGCCAGCCCTTGTCCAATATAATAGGCTGCTTCAGCAATTATTTTTACAGAAAAAGCATCTCCTTTAAGTGCTTCATCCATGATATTATCTGCCGATATGGTATCGTATTTTATTAAACTACTTACCTGCCCCTGTTTTAAGCCCTCAATGGCTTTGGCTTCAATAGCCAGCAGGGAGGCTTCTGTTTCCAAACACCCTTGCTTTCCGCATGAGCATAGTTTACCGTTTTTATGAAGCGGCAAGTGACTAAATTCTCCTGCAAACCCCCTGTGCCCCCTAAACATTTCTTTGTTGATGATCATTCCCAAACCAACACCCCAACCCAGGTTAATGATCATAGAATTATTTTGTGCAATAGGAAGACCAAATTTTTGCTCGGCCACGGCTATGGCTGTTGAATCATTTTCTATAAAAACCGGTAATTCAACCTGCTTGTTTATATAGCTTACTAAGGTATCTTCGGGCGTTTGCAGAAAGCTCAGGTTATTACCCTGAATGACATCGATAAAGCCCGGCATGGTAATGCCTATGGCCAGGAATTTATCTTTTGGCAGTCCTGAATTAATAACCACAGTTTTAATATGGGCTACTAATGAATGAATAGCATCATGGTTATCATTAAGTTTCAGCTCAAACTCCTGCACATCATCTACAAACTCATTGTTCATGTTTACGATAACGATTCGGGTCATAAACTGGTTCATTGCCACCGAAATGATAAAGCCGGTATCAGCTACCAGTGAGTAGGTTGCGGGTTTGCGGCCACCGCTTGATGTTCTTATGCCAATTTCTTTTACAATATTTAACTTGACTAAATCAGCTACACCTTTGGTTATATATGGAATACTCCTCCCGACACTGATGCTAAGGTCATATAACGATGCAGTTTTGCCGTAGTACAATCCCTTAACAATATCTATGTGCTTGAAAAACATTTTAAACAGATTTTATATTTGCATATTTATAAAAAAAAATTTAATAATAAAAGAATTCTTTTTAAATTTATTAAAAAGATATTAAATTTATATAAAAAAATCAATTAGTCTACATGTCAAAAAAGCTTTATCACTACTTTTTATCCATATTTATCATGCTATACTCGGGTTTTGCACAAGCACAACACCGTATAAACCCCGATGGCATCAAAGAAAAAATGCAATGGTTTGCTGATGCCAAACTGGGCATATTTATTCATTATGGCATCTACTCTGTAAAGGGAATAGATGAAAGCTGGAGTTTTCATAACAAAAAGATCAGCTATGCTGACTATATGAGTCAATTAAAGGGCTTTACGGCAAACCAGTATAAACCCAATGAACTGGCCGATCTGATCAAAGAAAGCGGCGCCCGTTACGCAGTAATGACCACCAAACACCATGACGGCGTAGCTTTATGGAACAGTAAGTACGGTCCGCTAAATGTGGTGCAGAAAACCTCTGCTAAAAGAGACCTGTTAAAACCGCTTTATGACGCTTTACGCCAGCGTGGTGTAAAAACCGGCGCTTATTTTTCATTGATTGACTGGAGCCATGCCAATTATCCTGGTTTTTTAAAGGATAGTAGCAGGTACCAGGTAAAAGATCAGCCAGCTAAGTGGACTAAATATTTAACTTTTATGAACGGTCAGCTGGATGAGCTTGCCAAACAATACAACCCTGACCTTTGGTGGTTTGATGGCGATTGGGAACACAGCGCCGAAGAATGGAATGCAGCTGGGGTGAGACAGAAACTATTAAGTTACAATCCCAACACCATCATCAATGGCCGTTTACAGGGGTACGGCGACTATGATACACCAGAACAAAATTTCCCGGTATCAAGGCCTGCCTATAAATGGTGGGAACTTTGCTTAACCAGTAATGATAACTGGGGCTACCAGCCACAAGACAAAAATTTTAAAACCCCTTACGAGATCATCAATATTTTTACTGATGCTGTTAGTTACGGAGGAAATTTGCTGCTGGATATTGGCCCAAAGGGCGATGGCAGTATCCCGCCAGAGGAAGTGAATCTGCTTAAAGAACTGGGCACCTGGAACAAAAAGAATGGTGAAGGCGTTTTAATACCATTGCCGGAATGCCACAGGGCCATTATTACGGGGCAAGTACTTTGTCAAAAGATTCGACCATTGTATACTTATTTGTACCCGCCAAAACAAGCGCGCCGATATTGATAAAAGGGTTAAAAAATAGCATTAAAAAAGTAAGCGTGCTGGGCAGCGATAAACCATTGACCTATAAAGTTGTGGGTAAGATATCCTGGAGTGTTGTACCAGGTTTAACGTACATCACCATCCCCGAAAGCGTACAGGACAAATACATGTCTGTTATAAAAGTTGAATTGAATGGCAAACTCGATCTTTATCGCGGTAAAGGTGGTTTCCTGACGAATGAATAGTACTGAGTCCTGAGTCTGAAGTCGTAAGTCTAAAGTTTTCACTTGCAAGAAAAAAACGACACTTATGCTTTCAGGCTCAGGACTAAAGACTTAACGTCACCTTTGATCCGGTTTTTACCGCCTGGTAAATAGCATCAATGATTTTCAGGTCTTTTACCGCTTCCTCGCCATTTACGGGCACTACGGGCTGTTTGTTATCAAAAATAATGGCCGACATTTCTTCCATTTGTACCGTTTGATGTGTTGTAACCGGCTGAGTGAGCTCGCCTTTGTGGGTACGTCCCTGTATGGGGCCATAACCTGTAGATGGTTGCATCTCTGCAAAACCTTTTTCACCATTCAGGAAAAAGCGGTCGAGGTTATTCATATTATAGGTTGATAAACAGGATGCCACGGCTCCGCTTGGAAAGCCAAACTGAAACTGGATGGTTTCATCAACTCCTTCTTTAAATTTCACAGGATCGGTTTTGGTTTCCTGGGCGGTAACCCAAACAGGCTCTTCACCAGTCATATAGCGTGCCCCATTGATAGCATAAATGCCAATATCCATCATAGAGCCCCCACCGGCCAATTGCTTATTCAGCCGCCATTGTGTAGGGTCGCCAATTTTAAAACCGCACTGGCCCTGGAAAAATAGGATCTTCCCAAACTCGCCACTATTACGCATCCGGATCACCTCGAGTGTTTTGGGTTCAAAGTGCATACGATAACCTACCAGCAATTTCACATTGGCCTTTTTACAGGCATCCACCATCTCCTGCCCTTCTTTGGCGTTTACAGCCATGGGCTTTTCACAAATGGCATGTTTGCCCGCTTTGGCCACCCGCAATACCATATCATGGTGTAACGCGTTTGGCGTGATTACATAAACGGCATCAATGTCGGGATTATTTTTGATGCTGTCGAAATTCTCGTAATTGTAGCAATTCTTTGCAGGGATGCCATACTTGCTTTGCCAGTCCTTAATTTTTGAAGGCGTACCACTTACCACACCAACCAGTTTGGCTTTTACGCATGACTGCATGGCTTCGGCCACCCGTGTTCCATAGCTGCCCAGCCCCATAATGGCTACGCGAAGCACACGGCCTTCATAAGGAGCTTCGTTATTACTGTTTGAGTCGGCCCATCCCGAAAGCGGGGCCAGATGCAAGGCTAAAGCAGAGATTCCCAACTTCTGCAAAAAGTCGCGACGTGAATTCATAGGTATTGATTTTTAAGGTTCGTAATCGATTACAATTTAGGTATTTCTAAATAAACACCGGTTGTTCATTGTTGTTTTTGTCACTTTTATCTGATTTTATAGTAGAACCAAATACAGAGATCAACCATACAGAATCATTTATTTATATTTACAACAAAGCAACATTCCCAAACGTTTGCCCTATATACCGCATACCCCATGAATAAACAAACTTTAAAAAGTACCGCCCAACAACTAATGGCGGGCGACAAAGGCCTTTTGGCCATGGACGAAAGTATAGCCACCTGTAATAAACGCTTTGCAGAAGCCGGCATACCCCAAACAGAAGAGTACCGCCGAAAATACCGCGAACTGATAGTAACCACCCCCAAACTGGGCGAATGCATCAGCGGCGCTATCCTGTTTGATGAAACTACCAAACAAGCGGCTGACAATGATACCCCATTTATTGAACTGCTGGTTAAAGCCGGTGTTATCCCGGGCATAAAACTGGATGAGGGCGCTAAAGACATGCCCGCCTTCCCCGGAGAAAAAATAACCGAAGGCCTTGATGGACTGCGGGAAAGATTGAAAAACTATGCAGCAGCCGGCCTCAGGTTTGCCAAATGGCGTGCTGTGATCGTTATTTCGGGCGATACGCCAACTGATGGCAGCATTTACGCCAACGCCCACGCACTGGCCCGTTACGCCGCCCTTTGCCAGGAAGCGGATGTGGTACCTATAGTAGAGCCAGAAGTATTGATGGATGGCAACCACACCATTGAACGCTGCTTTGAAGTAACCCAAAGAGTGTTACATATTGTATTTGAAGTGCTGATACAACAACGTATTTACCTGGAAGGCATGATATTAAAACCCAACATGGTGGTTTCTGGAATTGATGCATCGGTGCAAGCCAGCGTTGAACAGGTTGCCGACCTAACCGTTCAGTGTTTACTACGTTGTGTGCCTGCTGCTGTACCAGGGGTGGCGTTTCTGTCGGGTGGGCAACCGGCCCCGACCGCAAGCGCGCATTTAAGTGCCATGCATGTAAAATACAAAAACAAGTTACCGTGGGCGCTTACTTTTTCATTTGCCAGGGCGGTTCAGCAACCAGCTATGGAATATTGGAAGGGAAAAGATGAAAATGTAGCCGTTGCCCAGCAACTATTTTATAAACGGCTGAGCATCAATAATGCCGCCAGGCGTGGTGAATATACACCGGCGCTTGAAGCTTAACTTTGCTAAACCCAACAGCAAGCCGCCAATCTCTTAGCGACTTGCTGTTGTTTATATACCGGGCCTGCATTCTCATTTCTCTCTCTGATAGTATAGCACGATCACACCGGCATCTAATATTTGGGTTTTAGCCAGTTTTAAGCCCGAGGCCTGAAAGTCATCTACAAAAAAACGTTTTCCGCTGCCTAAAACAATGGGATGAACCATCAAACGGTATTCATCAACCAGATCGGCTTTTGCTAATGCCTTTACCAGTTCGGCGCTTCCTTCCAGCATGATCTCTTTACCGGGCAATTCTTTGAGGCGGGCAATTTCCTCTTCCACATTTTTGCCAATGATGGTTGTATTATTCCAGTCGGCTTTTTCCAAAGTAGTTGAAACCACATATTTGGGTACGCTGTTTAATTTGTCGGCAACGCCATCTTCGTTATTTTTTTTGGTTGACCAGTATGGTGCAAGCATTTCATAAGTTTTACGGCCAAAAAGCATAGCATCACAAGTATTGTGACAATCCTGAATGTAAGCAGCCTTGGCTTCGCCAAAATAAGGCATAAACCATTCGCCCATACGATCTGCATCAAATACACCGTCTAATGTTATCCATTCTGAAACTATTAATTTTCTCATTTTCTTTTAATTTAAATTGTGCGTCTTATTTGTTTTTATACCACAAAGAAACGGCACCCGGGCAACTTGTGATAGAATAAACCCGACAATCTGAAATTAACGCGGAAACTCCGAAGCACTTTTAAAATATTCCAAAGGGGTATAATTGGTAAACTCTTTAAATGTGCGGATCAGATGGCTTTGGTCGGCATAACCGCTTTCAAAGGCTATATCTGTCATACCGGTAAATTGGTTTTGACTGAGTTGCTGAAGGGCATAATGAAACTGGCAGATCCGGCTGAAGGTTTTTGGGGAAACACCTACATGTAACTCAAACATACGCTGGAGGGTACGCTCAGTTACAAAAAACTCTTGCTGCACATGGGTAAGCGATATCAAACCCCTGCTCTTTTGTATAGCCTGGGCAGCGAATGAAATAGTATTGTTGATCCCTGGTTTATAACGATCAGCCAGTTTAAGTACATAATTATTCATCAGCTGCAAACGTTTATCCAATGAAATGGTATTCAGGAGTTGTTCTTGCAAGCTCATTGAACGGGCCGGTTCAGAATAATTTAAATCGATGCTGATATTGGTCAATTCTTTAGCATCGATCCCAAACAACGCCTTGAGCATATGCGGATATAAGAAGTAAGCTATGATGATAACATATCCACGGGTGTGCAGTTCAATTGGTTTGATATTTTGGCCATAAAGCACCAGGCTATCCATTTTTTTATTGTTACTTATAGATAAACCTGTATCCGTTATCTGGAAGGTAATACTGGGATAACCATTAGCAATAAGCGGTAGTATAGCCTCATGGTAAATGTTGTTATTCTCGATTACCACAATATGGCTCACATAATTTAAAATAGTCGGATGAGGGATAATAGTTTGTGTTTTCATTCCGGATAAATACGTGATCAAACGGTTCTTATAACTGGTATTTGATCAACTAATTTAGAAATATAAACTGACTTAACTTATTACCCGGTAACCTTAAAAAACAGGATAACTCGCCGGCTCTGCATCTATCCGTTGGTTTGCCAAGGCTCTGATCTCAGGGATAATAGACAACTCCACCTCGCCATAGGCCTTTTTCATCTGATCAAGCGCATCCAATTGTTGTTTTAGCCAATCGACCGATGGCTTTTCTTTATTTTTTAATAGTTTGATGGCTTCCAACCCTATCACAGCCGCTGCGTATAGTTTTTTTGAATTTTCATTGATGCTATTGTCCATTAACCCATTGTTGATCATTGCCTCAAGTACAGCTCGGTGATCACGCCATTTTTCAAGCTGCAAGGTGATGGATGCGGCAGCTGCATCATTGGGTTTATCCAGATAATTTTTCACCGTTACCCGGAATTGCCTTTTCACTTCCGGATCAACAAAAACAATATCAGAAATGGCCGTTAACGGTGTAGTCTGATAGCTCATGCTTTTAGGTGCAGTCATTCTTGCAAATAGCTTTTTATAGCCTTTTATCGGGGTTAAAACATCTGTTAATGTTTTTAATGGTGTAATATCAGCCCCGCCGGTAAAGCGCCGCAAAGCACGTTCATAATTACTGATATGCTGCACACCAATCTCATCCAATTGGTAACTGATCACAAACAGGCGACGGTACATATCATCTACATCATTTACTTTATAAGGCGACCATAGCCTCTCAGCAACAGCGGCGGCCCGCGGCCATATCCGGGTTTCAATATTATCCTTGTCAACCGCTTCGGCCCATTGTGCGGCCTCGCCACCTAAAACTTTTGATGCTACACTATCGGGAAGATTACCCGCCAGCATATCATTCTGATAATGGGTATAAGCAGGCATAAACAGATCCAGATAAAAGCCTTTTGATATGATAACCGGGTGACCCAGCTTCGCGGCTTCATTCATTTTGGCACCGTCCGTCCATACTTGTACGGCCACATCCTTTGGCAGATCTTTGGATAACAACTCCTCCCAGCCCAGGGTATGCCGGTGATGTTTGGTCAATATCTGTTGTACCCGCTTTACAAAATAAGCTTGTAAGGCATGGGTGTCTGCCAGGTTATTCTTTTGCATAAATGCTACAATATCTGGGTTATTGCGCCAGGATACGCCGTTATTCTCATCTGCGCCGATGTGGATATAGGGCGAAGGGAATAGAGACGCCATTTCGCCCAGGAATTTATCAATGAAGGTATAGGTAGATTCTTTAGAGGGGTCAAATGAAGGCGTAGGATAAGTATTGATCATTTTCATGATATCCATCAGGCCCATCTGCTTATCGCCCAAATCAAAACGTGGGCCCGGTTGATAGCTTTGTCCTGGAGTGCTCGACAAATTGGGATAACCGGCTAAAAACCCGGTAGTGTGACCTGGCATATCAAATTCGGGCACAATGATTATTCCCCGTTGTTTGGCATAAATGATCAATTGCTTTATTTGTGCCTGCGTAAAATATTCGCCGTAGGAGCCTTTTTTCTGCAATTCCGGAAACAGTTTTGATTCCACCCGGAAACCCTCATCGTCAGACAGATGCAGGTGCAAAACATTCATTTTTACGACTGCCATGGCATCTATATTTCTTTCGATCACCTCAACTGGGATAAAATGCCGGGCCACATCAATCATCAGTCCCCGCCATACAAAGCGCGGAGCATCCTGTATACTGACTACAGGCAAAAAGAAACCTTCCTTATCGTGCTGTACCAGTTGTAATAAAGTTTCAAGGCCATGTAAGGCGCCAGCTGTGGCAGGAGCTTCCAAATGTATATTTTGGGGTGTAACGGTTAAAGTATAGGATTCGTCACCACCCGGTATCGCTTCCTTTTTCTGTTTAACCCGGATGATCAGTGAACTCGTATCACTGATATCTTTAGCGGTTATCCGTTGCTGCCTGAAATAAAGCGCTGTGCGCCGGTTAAGTGTTTGAAAAGCCCTGTTAACAGCAAAATACAAGGCGCTATCGCTTGGGTCAGCTTTTATCGAAATAGTAAAACTGGAGTTCAGCAGGAAACGTCCGTTACCAAATGATACATGCTGGGGTACGGGCAAAAGCGAGCTATTTTGCGCGTTAGCTGCAAATACAGCATAAAATAGAAACCAGGTCAGGAGTGTTTTTTTCATGGTGATAAGTATTTAAGGTTATTCAATATTTTTATTCCTTTAGGCATACAGATTCCTCTCAGGTATACTACCAGCGTATTGGAAGCGAGATCAAAAGGACTTAGGTTAAATTTTCGATATTCGCCGGTACGGGTAAGCGATCTGTACAGCAGGTGCAAAGCGGTTATTACCACGGTGGTATTAAGCTCTGGCCTGAAAAAACCCTGCTTTATACCATTTTTGACGACATCATTAATATATTGACTATTGTTTTCAAAATACCTGGCAATCACTTTATCTTGCATTTCGGGATAGTAATAATTTAGGTCGTGGTAAAACACCGGTGCCACTTTAAAATCCTCCTCCAGACTCATAAAAAACAAGCGAAACAACTTTTCTGCCGGATTGGAACTATTTGCCATCAGATTATTAAAATCCAGGCTCATTTTTTCGTAATGAACTAACAGGCAAGCCTCCAATAATTCCTCCTTGCCACTAAAATATTTATACACCGTTTTGGTTGAAATACCTAATGGTGCCACGATCTGCTGAACGGTCATTTTCCGGATGCCGTTGAGCAAAAACTGACTGAGCGAATTCTGGATGATATTTTGTCTGGTCATAAATGGAAAATAAAATTAAAAAAATATTTTCCATTTACAAGCAAATCTGCCATTTAATCTGCTGGCATTAATCATGTTTAAACATGATTAATAATTTGAATATGAGTATTCTAACTTATTTATATATTGATTTTTTATTTATCTTATGCCACACTCATAAAACCTAAATAATGAATAACAACCTTTACCTTAACACCGGAAAGCTATTCCTGGTGATCAGTATTATCGCCATCGGCACAATTCACATGGTATCTGGTCATTTTCCCACCGGACTTATGCCCGTTGCGGCTTCGTTGCCGGCAAAACAAGTGCTGGCTTACTTAACCGGTTCGCTAATGATTATGGCTGGTGTACTTGTTCTAACAAAAAAATACGCCACTTACGGCGCTTCTTTAGCAGCATTGCTATATTTATTAGCCTTGCTTCTGATCCATGTTCCTAAAGTACTGGCCGATCCTAATAATCCATCAGAGTGGGCAGCCGTATTTGAGGTGATCTGCATCATGGGTGGTACGCTTATCCTGTTGGGCAATATCAGTAAGGATGGCACTAAGCTGATAAAAACAGGTATCTGTCTTTTTGCTATTGGTCTGCTGGTATTTGGGGTACAACATTATATGTACGCCCAGTTTGTAGCCAATCTGATACCCACCTGGATACCCGCTCATTTATTTTGCGACTATCTGGTTATGGTTGCTTTTTTTGCATCAGCCATAAGCTTTATTATCGGAAGATTGACCCGCCTGGCCGGAGGCCTTTTAGGTCTCATGTTTTTGATATGGGTGCTGATACTCCATTTACCTCGTGTTATAGCCGGTATACATACTGAATCCGAATGGACAAGTCTGTTTGTAGCCCTTGCATTTAGCGGCATATCTTTTTTAATAGCCGGTTTAGCTTCGAAGGCCTGATCAAAGCCGCGATGACCCTGTTAAGCCTGCTGACCATTAGATATCAGTAGGCTTTTTTATGCTAAACCATTGTTTTTTTCATCTGGCAATAATTATTACCCCAGTCACACAGCGCATCCATGATAGGGATCAATGTTTTACCCAGCTCTGTGAGCTTGTATTCTACCCGTGGGGGCGATTCGGCATAGGCGGTGCGTAACAGGATGCCATCGCGTTCCAGTTCTTTGAGTTGAGCCGTCAATGTGGCCTGGGTGATATACTGCATTTTTTTACGAAGCACCCCGAATCTCATAGGGCACTCTTCCCTGATCTTGTTGAGCAGCATCAGCTTCCATTTTCCGCCGATAATGTCCAGCGTATTTGTCATAGGACAGTTATCTTCCAAAAATTCTTCATTTTCGGTTTTTATAACCAGCTGATCGTCATTATTAGTATCATTTTTCATACTTAGTATCCTCCTTCAAACTACTTGTGAGCCTCTCCTGCCGTACCCATCTTTGAACCGTAAAATTAACAAAATCAGGCTTAAAGCCGGTTAAATTCATTTATCTGCAAATTATGAATAAGCAAATTTCAAGGTGGTTCCTGCTGATTATCCTGTCATCGTCGGTGTTTTTATCGGTGATCGACATTTTTATCGTCAACGTGGCCATCCCGTCCATTAAAAGGGGGATACATGGGTCTGATAGCGACATCCAGTTGGTTATTGTGCTGTACCTGCTGGGTTATGCTGCTTTCCTGATCACCGGTGGCCGGGCCGGCGACTACTATGGCAAGAAAAACGTTTTTATATTCGCCATGTCACTATTTGTGCTTACCTCCTGCCTGTGCGGCTTTTCGCAAACTGCCTGGCAAATCAATACTGCACGCTTTTTACAGGGTATCAGCGCCGCGTTTATGATCCCCCAGAGCATCACTTATATCCAGGTACTTTTCCCACAACACCATGACCGTATCCGGGCGCTTGGTATTTACGGAAGTATTGCCGGTACTGCCTCAGTCATAGGTCAGTTTTTAGGCGGCCTGCTGCCTGATGTTCACTTTTTGATGGATGGCTGGCGGTTAATCTTCCTCATCAATCTGCCCCTGGGTTTAGTTGCCGTAATACTGGCAGCTGTATTTTTAAAGGATACCAAAACCATCAAAAAATCACGGTTCGACCATTCGGGAGTTAGTTTGCTCACCGTAGCCCTGATAGCCTTGATTTACCCGCTGGTGCGCGGCCCCGAGCTTCACTGGCCCTGGTGGAGCATGGTATCTATTGCTTTATCTCTTATATTGTTATATCTGTTTGTATTCGACCAGCGTCGTAAGCTACATACCGATCAGGAGCCTTTGGTTGATGTACGCCTCTTTACTTTTAAAGATTTCAATATCGGACTTTGTGCTGTACTTTTTTATTTTATGGTGCAGGATACCTATTTTGTGATCAACGTGATCCTGTTCCAGAATGGCTTCGGCATCAGCTCGTCCGAAACCGGGGTATTCTTTGTGTTTCAGGGTGTTGGATATGTGGTAGCCTCGCTGTTATCCCTTCGTCTGGTACCACGTTATGGTAAGCGGGTGCTGCAGATAGGTGTATTAATCATGGTTATTTCGCTCCTGTTTCATTTATTGTTTTTTAACTCATTGACCATCAGTAGATATTTACTATTACCCGTGCTCTTTATTTATGGTACCGGCTGCGGATCGGTATTACCTTCTTTATTGACCATGGCACTAAAAAGCATCCCGCCCCATTTTGCCGGGGCTGCCTCAGGTACTTTCTCTACCTTTCAGCAAACCGCTATTGCTTTGGGGATAGGTATTGTAGGCGGTGTATTTTTCTACAAGCTGGCTGGCGACACCACTTTGGCCGGGTATATATCGGCTTACCGGCTGGCTACCGGGATCAATATTTTTTTGCTGGCTATTGTTAGCCTGTTTTTGTTTTTACTGCCCGATAAACCACGGACAAAAACTTTTTAAACCTTAAATTTTAACAATTTTTTAGCTAAAAACAGGGTAAATACGCACCTCTTTTGCTCATTTTAACTAAATTTCAATGCCATTTTAACACTTTTTAACAAATTTTTGATGGGTTTTGAAAAGTTTAAAAAGTATTAAATAATTTACATCAAATGACTAAATACCAAACGGTCAATTTTTGTTCCTTTTTGGCTTTTATACAAACGGCCCCGTTCTCTCCAAAATAGAGAACCGGGCCGTGGTATTTAGAACCCATCCCACGCAAAAGACATCTCCTCGTACCCCGTTCCAAATGACAGTTGAAGTTTCGGTTCCCCAGGCACCACTCACTATTCACCACTCACTATTCACCACTCACTATTCACCACTCACTATTCACCACTCACTACCTCGCTTCATCCAGCTCCAACACCACGCTGGTTCTGTTTTTGTCTACACGTGGGTTTACACCTACGTTCATTAAAAAGTCGCCGGTTAATACCAGGTCGTTTTCTATGGGTGATTTCGCACCGGGATAAAGATTGATCTCTTTTACCTGGTATTTTTTCTGCGGATCAAGGCCTTTTAAGCGGATTGGCACATGGGTACCTGTACCGTACCGATTGTTCACCAGGTAATTAAACATCACCGCCTTTGCTTTGGCATTATCTACATACATAATGGATGCCGCGTCGTTATCCCATGGGCTTTGTAAACGGTATTGATCACCGTGCCAGATGGCCTCTTTCAGGTTATCGTAGTTCTTTAGAGCCCCATGAACATAATCCAGGTCCTGCTCGCTCAGTTTACTTACCACAATATCAAAACCCAGTTTACCCATCATGGCTACATCTGTACGGAACTTGAGCGGTTGTTTACCCCAGTCGGTCACGTGGTTTGAGCTGGTGATGGCCGGATAGAAGTAGGAATACTCCCACTGGATAAATATACGTTCCAGCGGATCGGTATTGTCGCTTGGCCAAAACTCGGTGAAGTATTTCAGCGCGCCATAGTCTACACGACCACCCCCGCCTGAACACAGCATCAATGGCACTTTTGGATATTTAGCCCGTACACGCTCCAGCACTTTGTATAAGCCACGCACGTAATCGGTATACAAATGCGACTGATCCTTTTTCAGATAAGCCGAATACGCGTTATAGATCACCGCGTTGCAATCCCATTTGATATAAGCCAGGTCGGGATTTTTGGTGAACAAGTTATCTACTACGCCAAATACAAAATCCTGCACTTTAGGATTAGTCAGATCAAGCACCAGTTGATTACGGAAATATTTTTCGGGACGGTTTGGCTGTTTGATCACCCAATCCGGATGTTTTTCATAAAGCTCGCTTTTAGGATTAACCATTTCGGGCTCAATCCAGATACCAAACTTTACGCCGTTGTTTTGTGCTTCTTTTACCAGCCAGCTCACACCGTCGGGCAGTTTTTGTTTATTTTCCTGCCAGTCGCCTAAGCCTGCATGGTCATCATTACGCGGATATTTGTTGGCAAACCAACCATCATCCAGCAAAAACAGATCGACACCTAACTTCTTGGTATCTTTTAATAGTTCGGCCAGCTTGGTTTCGTTGAAATCAAAATAGGTGGATTCCCAGTTGTTCAGCAGGGTAAGCCTCGAACCTTCGCCATCAACAATTTTGTATTTACGAGCCCAGCGCTGTAATTTCCTGCTGGCATCGCCTTTACCCTGATCTGAGTAGGTGTACACAAAAGCAGGCGTGGCAAACTCTTCGTTCGGTTTTAAATGATATTCAGCCGCGGCGTTGTTGATGCCGGCAATCAGTCGCAGGTTATCAGCCACATCCAGTTCAAAGTCTATCTTGAAATTGCCAGACCATTCTAGCGCACCTAATAGTACTTTACCTTCATCCTCAGTTGCCGGTTTATCTACAGATATAGCAAACATAGATGGCTCGTACAAATTGGCACGCGTACCCAGTTTGCTGTCGATGGTTTTGATGCCGTGAGTCAGCCTGGCTTCTTCGGGGCGCATTTCTTCGGCCCAGTTGCCATGGTATTGTTTCAGCCAAAAGCCATCACCTTTTAAGTTGAGATTGGCCGATGCGAATTTGTTTAATATCACCTCACCCCTTTCGCCATGTTTAATCACCGACCATTGTTCGGTAACATCTTCTTTAAAATAGGTTTTATAAAACAGCTTCACCTCAAAATCATAAACAGGGTCTTTCAGCGTAACGGTTAATAACGAAATATCGTCGGCAACCTTGGTAACCTCATGGCTTACATAAGCCAGACTCAGTGATTTATCACCATTGGCATGGGTAACGGTGATGGCTGGCTCGGAAAGGTTCGCTGAACCAGATGGTGTATAAGCCGAGTTGAGGATGCCGGAGTCGTCCTTTTGGTTATACATTTTTTGGATGCGCGCATACTCGGCAGTGTTGCTCAACCTGGCGCCAAAGTAAACCATCTTCAGATTTTTATTGGCATCAGTTTGCAATACCAGCGCGTTGTGCTGTGTTTCGACCGGGATGGTCACTACCTGGGCAAAACTGCTGCCTGCCGTAAACAGGCCACCCACCAGGCATAAGGGCAGTAAATGATTTCGGAACATTCTTTTCAATTTATAAGGTTATTTTCAGTGTTATATGTTTTATTAATTCTCAAGTGCTGTTCGAAGTCTCTGACTTCGAACTTGTATGCTCGTAGTCTTCAGACTACCCGCTTTCGGTAGTTGCAAACTACAGGTATAATCGTCCGAAGTCAGAGACTTCGGACAGCGGCGAACTTCGGACAGCGATGTGTTCTTCGCTTGGTTAAACACACAGTGCTGTTCGAAGTCTCTGACTTCGAACTTGTATGCTCGTAGTCTTTAGACTACCCGCTTTCTGTAGTTGCAAACTACAGGCATAATCGTCCGAAGTCAGAGACTTCGGACAGCGGCGAACTTCGGACAGCGATGTGTTCTTCGCTTGGTTAAACACACAGTGCTGTTCGAAATCTCTGACTTCGAACTTGTATGCTCGTAGTCTTTAGACTACCCGCTTTCTGTAGTTGCAAACTACAGGCATAATCGTCCGAAGTCAGAGACTTCGGACAGCGGCGAACTTCGGACAGCGATGTGTTCTTCGCTTTGATAAACACACCCCTCCGCCCCTCTCAAGAGGGGATTCGCATGGGCCCAACGCTTTTTTTATATCTATTTCTTAGCATCAATATCCAATTTATACAAAGCCGCGTCGCCGCCATTCAGTTTAAAGCTTAATGTTTTACCCTGAGCATTCCCCTGCAGCAATTCATGTAACTTGTACTGTCCGTCCAAGCCCAGGCGCTTGCCATTCATAGCAAAAGTCTTGGGCTCGTTGCTGTAATTGAAAATGGCAATATAGATACTATTTCCTATTTTCTGGGTAAACATTTCGGAGGCACTTTCGCCGGTATTGCCTTCAACAGGTCTAAACGTTTTACCGTTTTCGATCAGCTTGATGATCCCTGGATTTTGGTACCAGACTTTGGCTCTGTCGCTCCATTGGCCGTGAACAGAAAAATCGTCACCGGTAATAACCGTACCGGTGATAACAACCGATAAAAAGCGGGCACGGTTAGCCCCTTCGCTCTCGGTAGATAACACTACATGATCAGCATCAACATAATTATATAAAAAAGTTTGCCACCAGCCGTAGCTTACGCTGTTAAGGGTGTATTGGGTATCTTTTATGGTTTTAAAGGCATCGCAGGCTATGCGGCGGGTATGTACATAACGCCCGGTTGCCAGGCTTGGCGAAATAGCGGCATAAATAAGCATCTGATCGCCCAGCTTATCGGTCAGGTATTCCATGCCTTTGCGGTAGGCCTGCATGCCGGTGGTTACCGTTGGATCATAAAAGTGTGTCGACTCGGCCGTTGCATGACCTAAAAAGTCGATCTTGATCATTTTAAAACCACAGGCTTTCAGTTTACCTATAGTCAGGTCAATGCGTTCGCGGGTACCGGGATGTGTTGGATCGATAGCACGGGCGCCGTCGATATCATGATAGCTGTTGCCTACTTTTGTCCAGATATCGCCAAAGGTGTATTTGCTGCCGGGCACTTTGCGCTGCGGGCCGTCTTTCCAACCCCAATCGGTAAATGGCGCCCAGTATACGCCAGGTTCCAGGCCTTTATTTTTGCAGTAATCGGCAAATTGTTTCAGCTTGCTGTAATCGCCTTCAGGACCGCCTTTTACCATAAAATCCCAGTAGGAATCCAGGTCGATGAAAGCGGTTTTACCCGTGCGGAAACCGGCCAAACTATCGGCAAAAAAGTCGGCTACTTTGGTGGCTTTTTCATAGGTGAGTTTCTCCTGCATCACGCCCCAGCTGTTCCAGCCTACGGGTGTGGACTTTGTCCAGTTAAACACATAAGGCGGTTCGGCAATGCGGTTGGCTTTGGCATACTCTTCCATGCCGGTGCGCCAGTCGTCAAAATAGCCTATCAGTATTTTTGGTGATTTAACCACATCTCCGCTGATGGTTCCGTGTGCGATGTTATCGCGGGTGACGCTGTTTTCGGTGTACCCGGCCCAAACTTCAACGGCATTACCGCTGTCTTTTTTAGTGGTACTGCGGACGCCTGTTTTCCATACCTCGTGCTCAATGGAGCCTGCTACAAAGCCATTCCGGCTATCGTTGCTGTACACAGCTCCTACTTCGGCGCTCATATTAGTGAACGGGGCTGTAAAAGGTTTGGCATTATAGCGGATAAAAGTATCGTTATCAAAAGGCACAAAAATACTCCGCGCATCACCACTAACCGCGGCTATATTGCCCGAGAACGGGATGATAGAGTTGGTTTGCAGCCCTTTGCCAGAGGCCTCTATTTGGGTGATAAAATATTCGTGCCCAGCGTAGGTATAAAACACCTGTTTAATGGATTTTAAGCCTTTACTGCTTAATGTAATGGTGTAAATGGTGTATTTAACGCCCTTGCCAAAACCATCAGTAATATTGGTTTTAGTAAGGGTACGTGATGTATAATCTTTAGTGGAGATTGTTTTACCATTGAGTGAAATGATGGCGCTTACCTTGCTGTATACCTGATGTTTATTTTTAATAACGGAATACAAGCCGCTTTTTAAGTTGTAGATGATAACGTTACCTGTGCCATAAGGTATTACCACCTGGTCTGCAGCAGCTTGTTTACGTGCCTGCGCCGAAACTATGCTTACAAATGGCAAAGCCAGTAGTAGTAGTGCGAGCACTAAAACCGGCCGGGTTATTTTTTGGATGAATAGGTTTGTTACTATTGCAATAGGCTTCATGTACAGTTTGAATTGTTTAGCTTTTTTGCGCAGTAATATTTTTTATTACCCCGTTTACTTTAACCTTCACGCTGCGCGAATCTGGTGAGGTGATCTTGTAAGTGGTTACCTTACCATCTTTCCAGGCAAAATCAACGGTAAAGTTTCCACGGGCTTTAAGGCCTTTGACAGAACCGGATGCTTTCCAGTTATCGGGTATGGCAGGCAGCAGGTCGATATAACCGGCGTGGCTTTGGATCAGCATTTCGGCAATACCCGCGGTGGTGCCAAAGTTGCCATCGATCTGAAACGGTGGACCGGCAGACAGCAGGTTGGGATAAATACCGCCACCCGAGCCATAATTGATATCGGTACGCGTGGTAGGTTTCATGATCTCGGTAAAGAGCTTATAAGCGCGGTTACCGTCATGCAATCTTGCCCAGAACAACAGTTTGTAAGCGATAGACCAGCTCGGGCCATCGTCACCGCGAACGTTGAGCGTTTTTTTAGCGGCTTCGGCCAGTTTGGGCGTACCATCTGGCGTAATTTCGGAGGCCGGGTAAATACCGTACAGATGCGAGATATGCCGATGCTGAGGTTCAGTTTCCTTATAATCTTCCATCCACTCCTGTATACGGCCATCTTTACTGATGATACCTGGGGGCGGGATCTGTTTTAGCCTTGCCTGCAACATATCGCGGAATGCTTTATCGATGCCCAGGGTTTCAGAGGCGGTAATTACATTGGTAAATAACTCCCGGATGATCTGGTTATCAATAGTCGCGCCGATGCAAATACTGGCGTGACTGCCATCGGGCAGGTAAAAACTATTTTCTGGTGATGAAGACGGCACTGTAAGCAGGTAGCCGCTTTTAGGATCTTTGGTGAGGATACTGCTGTAAAACTGTGCTGATCCTTTTAATATGGGATAAATGCTTTTCAGATAAGCTTTATCATTGGTAAAAGCATAATGATCCCAAAGGTTGCTGCACAACCAGCCCGAACCAGCTTTGGTTACGCCCCAGGAGGCGCTTTCACCGGGTTCTGTCCACCCCCAAACATTGGTGATCACGTGAGCAACCCAGCCATCGGCATTGTAATAGGCTTTCGCTGTACGTTCGCCGGGTTTTACCAGGCCGCGTACCAGCTCAACCAAGGGTAAGTTTAGTTCAGATAGGTTTGATACTTCCACCGGAAAATGGTTCATCTGTACATTCACATCCAGGTGGTAATCGCCGTTCCATGGGGTATGCACCTGGTTGGCCCAAAGCCCCTCCAAGTTTGGCGGCAACAAACCTACGCGTGTACTGCTGATGCTTAAATACCTGCCGAACTGGAAGAATAGTACCGGCATATCTTTATGCTTGCCGGGTTCTTTATGAAAACTGATCAGTTGCTGATCGGTAGTTTCGGTACTTTCCGGCGATCCTAAATTAATGTCGACCCGGTTAAACAGCTTTTGAAAATTGGCGATATGCTGTTGTTTTTGTACGGCATACGGCTTTTTCATAGCTGCATCCAGATCGCGCTGGATCCGTTGCTTAAAATCCGGTTTGCGGAAATCTGTAGCTGCCGATATGTAAATGATTACCTCAGTCGAGTTTTTAACCACCAAACTATTCGCGGTACTGCTTAGCGTGCCACCGGTTAATTTAGCCTTTACGCTGGCCTGGTATTGCATACCCTTACCATCGGTGCCGTTATCCAGCCTACCTTGCAATAACAGTGTGTTACCACTGGTGCTGGTTGCCGAGCGTTCCGGACGGGAGATATTGATACTAAAATTGAGTTTGCCGGGTTTATCAGCCGTTAGCCTGATCATATCCACATCATCGCCAAAACTGGTAAAATATTCGCGTTTGTAGGTAACGCCGTCAACCTGATAGCTGGTATTGGCTACTGCTGTATTGAGGGATAATGCTCTTTGGTAGTTCGTAGCCTGCGCATCGGATTTACCATAGTCAAATTTCAGGTCCAGATCGCCCAAAACCTGGTAGCAGCCCCATTGTGCACCGCCCGAGCCCGGGCCCTTGCACACAAAGTCCTTATCGATAAGGGCCTGTGCCTCTACATTTTTACCGGCTAACAGCAGTTCTTTTATCTTCGGCAGCTGTTTATAGGCCTCATAGTTGTTGGCATCCTGCGGCGAACCCGACCACAGGGTAATATCATTCAGCACGATCTTTTCATCGTTCACCCCGCCGTCGGGCATCATACCCAGGCGACCGTTACCCAGGGGCAAAGTTTCTTCCCAAACTGCGGCGGGTTTGTCGTAATGCAATCTCAATGCTTGTTTTTGTGCAAAACTCAGCGTTGAGCTTAATAACAGCATGCTTGTTATTGATGTGAGACGTTTGGATATCATTAGTTTTAAGTAATTAGGCTTTGGTAGATATTACCGGGAGGTTCTGAGCGCTTTTGTTAAGATCGAGAACAATCACCGAGCAATTTTCATCGGGCATGATTGCAGGCAGGGTAATCTGATAATTGTTTTTATCTGCTTTAATAACTACAGCGTCCCCATTCATAAAATAGGACTTGTTGATCTTAACACCCGGAATAGCTGGAATAGTCAGCACCCCATCTTTGCGCTGAAAAACATGCAGGTATATTTTATTGCCCTTACGGGTAGCCGCATAGACGGCATTAGGGGCATAAGGCCCTCCCTGGGTACTGTAAATGCTTTCGCCGTATTGTTTTAACCATTCGCCCATTTCCTGCAGGCGTTTTACCTGCCGGGCTTCGATGTGTCCATCCATGGCTGGGCCAACATTAAACAACAGGTTGCCATTGCCGGCCGCGGTGGTTACCAACGTCTGGATGCATTGTTTCAGCGATTTCATCTGGTCGTTCGGTTTCCAGGCCCATTGATTACAAATGGTGATGCAGCTTTCCCAGGGTTCATTCATATTGATCTCCCCTATGCGCTGCTCTGGGGTCAAAAAGTCGCCTACCGATTCCTCATTCAGCTTTTCGCTAATCTTACCCAGCCTGTTATTGACAATAACATTTGCATCAACACTTTTGATAAACTGGTATATTTCTTTACCGTCTTCTTTTGTCCATGGCTTTTCCCAATAGCCGTCAAACCAAAGCATAAAGGGTTTGTATTTGGTGATCACTTCCTTCAGCTCATTTTTCATGCGGCTTTTAAAGGCAGTCATATTACCTGTAACGTTTTTAGTAGAGTCGTAAGGGTTATGGATAGGATAATCAGGATCATGCCAGTCCAAAACAGTAAAATAGATACAAAAGGTTACGCCTTGTTTTTTACAGGCTTGTGCCAGCTCGCCCACGATATCTCTTTTAAATGGCGAATTAGATATGTTATAATCTGAAAAAGCGGTTGGCCATAAACAAAAACCATCGTGATGCTTTGCGGTAATAACCAGGTATTTCATACCGGCATCCCTGGCTGTTTTTACCCAGGTATCGGCATTAAATAATTGGGGGTCAAACTCATGGTACAGGTTGTCATAATCGGCCTGGGCCACTTCCTTGTTGCGGCTCCAGCCAATTTCGGTGCCGCGTTGTGTTACCGGGCCAAAATGGATAAACATGCCAAAACGTTTGTCCATAAACTGATCCATAACCACTTTGGGTGTTTTAACTTCCTGGGCAAATGCCGCGAAAACGCTTAATGCCAGGCCCATGATCAGCGCCGCTTTTTTCTTCATCATATTTGGGATTTACTTATTGTTTACCAAAAAATGGACTATCCGGCAGGCATGACCCTTGCTCGCATTGTTCTTTTTGTCGCTGATCTTAATTTTGAGTATATGGCTGCCATTGCTCAAATTATCGCCCAGTAAATGATAAATGGGCAGGTGCAGCCAACTGCTAAACTCGGTGAACAGGTCCTTATCTTTATATGGGCCATTATCAATCGCATAGGATATGGTGCCTGCATCTCCGCCGGCTACCACGGCAATACCTACCGCGTTACCTTTAAATGGCAGCGAAAGTTCTGAACCCGGTTCATCGGCATTCAGTACCGGCACGTGTACAAAACCTGCACGGGTTGAAAGACCATCCTTCGGACTCCAATCAGGCGTGATCTGCCAGCCTTTGCCCAATTTGGCATTCGTAAGATCATAGTAGCTGCCGTTTTCATAGCGGGCTTTATCGATTACCTGTGGCATAGGCATCTTAAACGGTGCTTTGTATTTGTCTTCCACACATTCCTGTAGTAAGGTTCTGATGGTAGCGAAGTAAAGCTCCTGCCCGTAATGTGCCGGGTGGATATCTTTAAAATCATCGGCCCAGGTGAGCTCTTTATTTTTGATCTTGTCGTTTACTTCCAGCGCCAGGTTTACATAAGGCAGGTTATAGTGTTTGGCTATCAATTCATGGTTGAATAATTCTGGCGATAATTTGCCTTTGGCATAGTTTTCAATTTTTTGCTGATCAACAAAGGCCATCAGTATCACGTCGGTATATGGGTTGGCGTTGCGGGCGTGCCTCACAATACCTTCCAACGCGCGTACCTGGGTGGTGCTGTCGGTACCGCGATCATTCACGGCCGCTTCTAAAAACAGCAGATCGGTTTTGCCCGAATCCAGTATATCGCGCTGTACGCGGAAAGCATGTGGCAAACTACCGAGTGAAGGTATCCCGGCGGCTATAAAGTGAAAATCGGTTTCGGGATAAGTTTCTTTTAAATACCGGCAGATCTTATTGCGCCAGCCCGGGTTAAAGGTGATGGATCCTCCTAAAAATGAAACCGTGGCTTTCTTTTTAACCGTAACCGCATAATAAAAGTTATTCAGCTTGCTGGCCGTGTTTACATAATTACTGTACGGCAGTGCATTTTTTACCGGGTACGAATTGCTGTAGATAAAATCGGCGTAATAATCCGGGCGATCAATTTTAACATGGTGACCTTGCAGTTCCACAGGTCCCTGGGTTATAGGCTGAATGCTCACCGGGCCGCCCAAAGCCAGGTAGTTTTTGGCAAAGGGATAAGTATTTTCGTCGGGCGGCACCAGTTTGTCATTCAATCCGATGGTATGCAGCACCGGCACACGGAACGAGGCCAGCCCTTCCAGGTTATCTATAGGATTATCTTTATAAGCCAATGCCTGCTCTTCGGTAAAATGATATATTTCTTTTAACTCTTTCCAGCTATTCGCATCACCCGGACCTTTCCCCTTGCCGCCGGGCCAGCTTTTGAAATCGCAAACCGGGGTTTCGCCATAAATACAGCTTACCTTATCGGGATTGCGTTTGGCCCAGCCATACACATAAAGACCACCACGGCTCACCCCTTCCAGCGCAACTTTGTGGGCAAATGATTGTTTTTCGGTTAAATAGGCATAGAATTTATCCCAAACCTGCAATGCCCGCGGAGCGCCATATTGATTATCGACATTCACAAAGGCAACGTAAAATCCTCTGGTAAGTAATATGCTGTCAATTTCGGTATGCCAGTCGGGGAAGGAGGCGCGCCATACCCAGGGATTACCGGGCAGCGGATGCGCAGGTTTTACAAAATAGGCATCATGCCCATCAATGCTTACAACTGTTTTTTCAAAACCTTTCCAAAGGTTGGTTTTGTCCTGAGCTTTTACCGGTAAGAAAGCGCCGAACGATATCGTTAAAATAAATAGGTATTTAAAGTTTATCATGCCTTGTATTCTGTTATAATGGTTTTGCCGGAAGGCTTTTACTGGTTTGGTAAATGTATTGGCTAATTGTATCTCAAAAAATGGATAAATCTTTGAAGTAGATGGACAATTCCCCTTGCCTCACATGTCGTAGACTTCTCACCCGACCATCGCTGCGCTCGGTCACCCTCTCTCCGCCTTTGGCGCAAAGAGGGGATTTGAAAAAATAGAAATAAAAATAAAGAATTCTCAACCCTCTTTACCGCAAAGCGGAAGAGAGGGTCGCCCAGCGAAGCGCAGACGGGGTGAGTCGATTCTGCGATATGCCTATCTTGTTCAGTTCCCCACAAAATCATAAACCTTACCCGCATCCGTTTTAAAACTATAAGCCACATCATTGCCTGCTCCATCGGCTTTTGACACCTGTACATTGGTTTTTAAAGCATTTGGGCTTTGCAGTTTACATTCGCCGCCTGCTAATGATTTAATGCTGAGCTTAGTAATTTTGCCGTCTTTCCACTCCATATTACTGATCTCGAAATCGCCACGGGCACGCAAGCCTTGTACACTGCCCGTTAGCCATGCTTTTGGTAATGCGGGCAATAGTTGCAGTTCGCCGGTTTGGCTTTGCAGCAGCATTTCGGTTACCCCAGCGGTATAACCAAAGTTTCCATCGATCTGAAACGGCGGATGAGCGCAGAAAAGATTGGAATATAAACCGCCGCCTTCATTATAATTCACTCCGGAACCACCTACCAACGTTATAAAATTATTCAGAATAGTATAGGCATGGTTGCCATCCTGTAAACGGGCCCAAAAATTCATTTTCCATGCCATCGACCAGCCTGTTGATACATCGCCACGGGCAAGTAAGCTTACTTTGGCAGCCTTAGCCAGCTCAGGTGTTTTTAAGGGGCTGATCCTTCTTCCCGGATGCAGGCCAAACAGGTTTGAGGAGTGGCGGTGTTTGTCATTAGGATCGTCACGATCGGTTTCCCATTCCTGTAGTTGTCCCCATTTACCAATCTTGGGCAACAGGAGGTGCTCCCGCATATCGGCAACATGGTCACGATATGCCTTATCCATACCCAAAACATCAGCAGCTTCAATGTAATTGGTGAACAGATCATACACTATTTCCTGGTCGTAGGTAACTCCATCTTCAGTTGGCCCATGCTCGGGCGACCAGCCCAGCGGTGATACCAGCGTTCCGTCGGGACGGCGTTTCAGGTGATCGTCCCAAAATTCCACTACTTCTTTTAAAATGGGATAAGCAAAGTTTTTAAGATAGGTTTTGTCGAGCGCAAAGGCATAAGGCTCCCAAATGCCCTGCATATACCAGGCGCTGCCAGGAGTGTTCCACAAAAAGCTGGAACCACCGTAAATATTATTCTCGGTTTTTACCGTCCAGCCGCGAACGCCTGGGTATTGTTTGCGGGTGCTTTCCTTTTTCACCTCGCGCATACTGTTTATATAATCAATGTATGGAACATAACATTCCCAAAGATTGGTTGGTTCGGCCAGCCAGTAATTCATCTGGATATTGATATTGGAGTGGTAATCGCTGCGCCATGGTGGATTATTACTTTCGTTCCATAAACCCTGTAAGTTAGCGGGTAATCCACCTTTACGTGATGAACTGATGAGCAAATATCTGCCGTATTGATATAATAAAGCTTCTAACTGCGGGTCGCCTTTGTTTTTATAAGCGATAAGACGTTTATATGTGGGTAAAGCAGCTTGATCAGCCGGGGTATTGCCCAGATCAATAGCCACCCGACCGAATAAGGCCTGGTAATCCTGTAAATGGGCTGTTAACAATTGAGTAAAGGTTTTACCAAGAGTACCAGCAAGTGCCTGTTTTACTTTCATGCCAGGGGCTTCACCGCGCCAATGTTGTTCGCGCTGGTTGCTGTAATCGGTAGCTGCAGCCAATAATATGGTAAAACCATCAGCTTTGCTGATCACTAATTGTGATCCGCCTTTACCGTCCGGTTCGGCGTAGGTAGAACCGCCTTCTGTTTTAATAGTTACCTCGCTATCATAGGCCAGGCCATTATCTAACTTGCCGGTAATTTGCAATGTTGTACCATTGGCAGCAACCACCGAGTTATGGGCATCTTTTAATTTAATGGTAGCAGAATAAGCGCCCTTTTTATCAGCGCCAAAATGCAGCACCATCACCTTACCGGGAAAGCTGCAAAAATATTCACGGTTGTAAGTTACACCAGCATCGGTATAGCTGATTTGCTGTACCGCCTTACTGATATCCAGCTCACGGCGATAATTTGCGGGTATTTTTTGGGTAGAATCTTTACCCTTAAAGTCGATGTACAGATCGCCGAAGGCCTGGTAGGCGCCGGTTTCGTTTTCGTCGCCTGTCCATAAACTGATCTCGTTAAACTGGATATGTTCCTGCGCCAGTCCGCCGAATACCATACCGCCTATGCGGCCATTACCGATGGGATAGGCTTCAGTCATCCAGGTTTTAGCGGGTTTATCATCCCAAACCATCAAACTTTTTTGATGCAGGCCCGGGTTTACCTGCTGGGCACCTGCGGTAAACACCCATACGGTTTGCGTTAAAAAAAGCGAAAAACAAGCAATCTTTTTAATCATCAGAAAAGAAAATTTATGTGTTTAATTGGTTTTATTGCTTGCTCCGGCATTCATACCGTATTCTATCTCCAAAAGCACCCAGATGTAGCAATTGGGTTAAAAATATAAATTAAATGTAATACTTACAGTTTTAATTTAAACACATATGATATTTGTTACATTTTACCGGATATCATGATCAATCGGTATGGAAAACCTCTTCCATATTTTGCCATATTTTTTGCTGGGCGGCTGCTTCGGGCAGTGGATTTTGTGTAGGGTTAGTTTCTTTCCACCAGCGTTGTGTGGTCGTATCGGCAGCCATCAGGGCCATGTCCTTATCAAAATCAGTCCCCGCATATTCAAAATAGCTGAACAGGAAATACCTGCCCTCTATTTTTTGAATGTAGATAGAATAGTTGCGGATGTTGCACGCTTTGATCTTTTTTAATACCCCCGGCCAGGCTGCTGTGTGAAGTTTTTTATAGTAAGCCATCTTTTCGGGTTTTAAGCCGGTAACCATGCCAAAGCGTTTTACTTTGATGGTATCAATTGCTGATTGTTGTGCTTGCTGATGATTACACGCGGTGAAAGCCAGCAGGCAGATGATCGCTATGCAGCGTTTATTTATATACATCATTGGTTATCTAAAAATGTAAAAAAGCACTACCATAATTAATACCAGCAATACCGAGAGCACTTTATAATTCCCCAAACCACTCCATGCAGGGCCGCGTAAAGGCTCCCATGGTGATCGCCAATACAATACCGAGCTTTCTTTGGTATGTATTACCGGGTAGGCATAGGATAGGGTTACCTGTATCAGCACACAGATCACAAAAAGATAAAAAGCCATCATCATGAAGGGGATCTGTCCTATCGCGGTATCCGGGAACAGCTTATTCATGGCGAATACGATCACTCCAATAGCAGAACCTATCCACAAAGTATATTTAGCCGATACCGCCGAAGCTTTTTCCCAGAATACCCCCAGCAGGAACACGCAGGTTATAGGTGGAGCTATGTGTGCGATAATATCATTTAAACCATCGAAAATACTGCCGTACCGGTTAAGCAAGGGCAGCAAGGCCAGCGATAAAACCAGCGATATGCCGGCAGCTATTTTGCCCACTTTTACCAGCCCGGCATCGTTTGCCTCCGGCTTGTATCTTTTATAAATATCATAGCTCACAATGGTAGAGATGGAGTTTAAAGCACCCGAAATCTGGCTCATTAAGCCGGATAATAAGGCAGCAACCAACACCCCTATCAATCCCTGTGGAATTAACTGCGTGATCATGAGGGTGTAGATCCCTTTGCTGTCAACCACCTCTTTCCCTGCAACAACTGTTTTTAATGCCGAAATATCCAGGTGACCGCTTTGGGCCAGCGTGTAGGCAAACAGACCGGGCATCACAAAAATAAAAACGGGTAATATTTTAATAAAGCCGCAAAATAAAGGTCCAACGCGGGCATGGTTCTCGTCCTTTGCACCCAGCACACGCTGCACAATGGTTTGATCGGCACACCAATACCAGATCCCTAATACAGGATAACCCAAAAATACTGCATACCAGGGCATACCGCTCGGATCGCCATGAGGACGCAGCATCGAGAGCTTATTCAGTTCGCCGGTATGTTTCAATACATCAACCATGGGTTCCCAACCACCCATTTTATTGTACGCGGCAATGCTCATAATAATAGCGCCGCCCAACAGTACCAGGGTTTGGATAGATTCAGTCACCACTACAGCGGTTAGGCCACCAACAATAGTATAAATGGTAGTAATGATGGAGATAACGATAACGCTGGTATACATATCAACCCCAAAAAGCGTATGCAGCACCACCCCACCAGCCAGTAAGGAAAAAGCGATATGAATCAGCACTGCAGATACTACCGATATAATAGCCAGCCAATCTCGACTGGCACGGTCATATCTTTTCTCTAAAAAATCGGGCAACGTAGCCACGCCAGATTTAATATAGAACGGAGCGAAGAACAAAGCCAGTAATATGAGCGTAAAGGCCGCCATCCACTCAAAATCGCCATTGAGCAGCCCCTTGTCAAAACCGCTTTGCGCCAGGCTTACCAAATGCACACAGGATATATTAGTAGCGAACAGCGCTAAACCGATCATAGGCCAGCGCAGTTTTTTACCGGCCAAAAAGTACTCCCCCGCCTCGTTATTGTTATTCCGGGTTTTACGCAGATGGCGGATGCCCGACCATAGCCCTATGATAAAAATAAAGGCGATGTATAAGGCACTGATAACTAAATCGGGAGTGTGGATCATGTTCTTTTTAAACTCTAAATTCTAACTACTAAATTCTAAACTCTAAATTGCCAGGTAATTTTAACTCACCACTCACCACTCACCACTCACCACTCACCACTCACCACTCACCACTCACAACTCACCCTAATGCAATCAGATCGCAGCTGCTGCCGGGCTCCTGCGGGGTGATGTATACGCCATTACTGATATGCACTGGGTTTACAAAATGCTGCTGCAAATGTGGTATATGCTCTAAAAACAAAGCTTCGTGCCCCATAGCAATATGGTTGAACAATACCAGATGCTGGTGCAGCTGCCCCATATCGCCCACGTGCGGTACAACCGGTACACCATATTTTTTGCATAACAGGCTTACGGTTATAAATTCGCTTACCCCGCCTACACGCACCGCATCCACCTGGATAAAGGAGGCACAGCCGGTTTGCAGGTAGTTTTTAAAGATGATCTTATTGGGCACGTGCTCACCCAAGGCCAGTTTTACCGGGGCTACAGCATCGGCCAGGGTTTTATGGGCCAGTACATCATCCGGATGAGTAGGCTCCTCTACCCAATAAGGGTTCATGCTTTTGAATTTGTTGCAGATTGATATAGCCTGCGGCAGGTTCCATTGCTGGTTGGCATCCAGCATAACCTTTATGCTATCACCCGCCACTTCCCGTACGATGTGCGCCCTGCGGATATCCCTTTCCGGATCAACAGAACCCACTTTAAGTTTCATTGCGGTGAAACCTTCTTCCAGCGCTTTCTTACAGTTCTCCCGCACTTTTTCATCGGAGTAGTTGAACCAGCCAATAGAAGTATCATAGCCCGGATAGCCTGTTTGTAAAATATTTTCCCGTTGACGATTGGTTGACCTTTGATTCGTCAGCATTTGGATGGCTTGCGCGTGGGTCAGTTCATCTTCCAGGTACGAAAGATCAAGCGTGGCCACGATTTGCTCGGGTGAAAGATCAGTCAGTAATTTCCATAAGGGAACGCCTCTCTTTTTGGCCCAAAGATCATAACAGGCATTGGTAACCGAAGCCAGGGCCAGGTGTACCACACCCTTATGCGGACCCAGCCAACGGAATTGCTGATCATTTGACAATTGGTTAAATAAGCGACCAAAATCAGCCATGGTCTCTTCAATATCTTTACCCGTCAGTTTGCTCGCATAATAATGGGCGGCTTTGCAAACCAGGTCGTTGCCTTCGCCAAGGGTAAAGGCAAAGCCTGTGCCTGTTAGTCCGCTATCGTCAAACAAACGGGTTACCGCATAGGAATAAACCGGGTTGGTATGTATAGCATCACTTCCGGCGCTACCGTCAAGGGCGTAGCGTACGTCTTCAACTTGAATATTTTTTATCATATATTTTAGTTCTGTTTTAATGGGTTTGCCGGATCAATAATACGGCGATAACCCAACTCGGCCCCGCCGCTTATGGGTAAAATACAGCCTGTAATAAAACGCGCTTGTTCAGATACCAGGAACAAACAGGCATCAGCCACTACATTACCTTCGGGGCAATACCCCAAAGCGTGTATACCATTCAGGTAATTTTCAATAGTGAGCGGATCAGGCTGCTGCTGGCTCCAGCTGCGTAACATGGGCGTCCATACACCTGCCGGAGCAACCGCGTTCACCCGGATACCGTAAGAAGCGTAATCAAGCGCCATGGATTTGGTGAGTGCATTTACAGCCCCTTTGGTGGCGCTATATGCCGCGTGGATCTCCTGCCCTATCTCCCCAACAAGGCTGCTCGTATTCAAAATATTCCCCTTAGTTTTTTTGAGCTCATCAATACCAAAGCGGGTGGTGTTATAAATACCTTTTACATTCACATCAAATAGCCTATCCCATTCTTCAGCGGTAGTTTCGTGTACAGTCTTTGAGGGATTTGATATACCGGCATTATTATGGATCACATCAATGTTACCAAAAACAGTCACTGTTTCGGCAATGGCCTGCTGCATATCGTAGGCTATGGAAACATCAGCTTTTATAAACAATATCCCGCCTGCGGATAGTTTTGCCTTTGCTTCCAAAATACTGGTTTCATTATTGGAGATGATACTTAACCGCGCCCCGGCAGCGCTGTAAACTTTGGCGCATTCCAGACCAATACCCTCGGTACCACCGGTCAAAAAAATCACTTTATTTTTGAGTAACATATATTTTTATAGTTAAATCAGTATCAGGTCAGCTACATAATGTGTGGCTTTTCAATACATCACTTCCTTAAAATTTATTAACAGTACGGTTAAATTGATGCTTATAGAACAATTCAAAAGTAAAGCCCTATACTATTGTTTATAATAGGCAAAACATTTTTTTTAATGGATTATTCAATTAAAAACAAACAGATAAGTGTTGAATATTGGCAAAATGCTGTCACCAGTATACAATATGCCATATAGGATTGTATTTGCAGATTGTTTTGTCTATAATAGCATTATATATTACGTACAGATCTTTTGATGATGTAATATTCCACTACAAAACCAATTGTTATCTTCATGAACAGCAGCTTAAAAAGACGGGATGGCTTTATAGGGGAAAAGATGTTGGCTATTCCGCAAAAAATACTGCGGGAAGCGAAGGACAAAAACCCGGAGCTTTTCCAGATCTATATTACGTATATGGGCTATTTCCCAAAAGCAGCCGCACATTACCGCGAGCGCCGGAAGGGTTGCGAGGACAATATCCTTATTTATTGCCTGCAGGGAAAGGGGCATTATATATTGGATAATAAGCGTTATGAGGTAACATCAAACCAATTCATCATTATACCGGCTACGGACAAATACATCCGCTACTGGGCCGATAAGCACGATCCATGGACAATTTATTGGGTACACTACACCGGTGAAAATATCCAAACCCTTAACCAGTCGCTCAACCTAAATGCCAACAAGGGCCCTATACCCATACCTTTTAATGAAAAAGCCATAGAGGTATGGCAAAACATTTATCAAACATTGGAAATGGGCTACAGCACAGAGAACTTGTGCAACGCCAGTTTTTGCCTACACCATTTGATAGCTACATTTCTGTTTCCCCAGCGACATGTGCAAAATGACAAAGAGGAAGATGGTGATATCATTACCAAAACCATCAATAATATGCGCGGTAATATCAGTCAAAAGCTCACTGTGGAAGATATGGCCACCAGGCATAGTTTATCGGTATCGCATTTTTCCAATATCTTCAGAAAAGCTACCGGCATGCCGCCCATTGATTATTTTATCCACTTAAAAATGCAAAGAGCCTGTCAGCTGCTTTATACTCATGATGATAAAATAAAAATAATAGCCACCACCCTTGGTTATGATGACCCTTATTACTTTTCGCGCATCTTTAAAAAATACGTTGGCTCATCGCCGGAGCAGTACCGGGTTACAGCGAAAAACACGGGCTAACCTCAATTCGCTCAAACTGACAGACCCTTTTTGGATATTATTTGTTTGTTATGTCTATGGCGATACCGACTCATCCCGACATCGCTGCGCTCGCCACCCCTCTCTCCGCTTCGCGCATAGAGGGGATTTTCGCCCTTCTATGCGGCGAAGCCGCAAAGAGGGTGGTCCAGCGTAGCGTAGACCGGTGAGTCTGCTCCGCCACTTGTTTTTAACCTTGTAGTTTATGGGCTATTACTCTCAAGAGAAGGGGTCAATGAATGAAATAATTATTACACCCGTGTCAATTTCACCGGAGCGGTGTGGTAAGCGTTCCATTGGCATACGTAAACATTTTTGTCCTCGTCAACACAAACATCATGGCCGTGCTGAAAAATTGGATTAACCGCTTGTAGAGTTTGCTGCAATACGCCATTCTTATAAACAGGTGCAGCTCCGCCTGGATTTGATACTACTTTGTTATTCGCATCCAATACCGTTACAAAACCCGAATAATCAAAACGTTTGCCGGCTGCATCTTTCGACCAGCATACGCCCGCGTAAATATTTTGCTCGTTGATCACCGCCCGGCAAACGTACATGCCCGGCATATCAATACGTTTAATGAATTTACCATCGAGTGTAAATACCTTAAAGCAGTTTTCCTCGCGCGAGGTACATATTAGTGTAGGGTTGTTTTTATCGCGGGTGTCAACTGTTACACCATGCGCATTCACCAGGTTATGATCTTTATTGGTATTGTGATGACCGCCAAAATGATTGATATATTGCCCTTTGCTATTATAATGGATAATATAATCGGAGCCATAACCATCGGCCACATAAATATCACCGTTGGGCGCTACAGCGGTCTCGGTTGGTTTAAAAGGCTCATCATCCTTATAAATACCAATGGTGCGCGGGTGGCCTATGGCAAATATCAGTTTGCCATCGAGTGTGGTTTTCAGCACCTGGCCTGATTGGCCATAGTTGTTACCCGTTCTGTCCAGGGCCCAGCCGCAATCGGTCAATAATAAAAAGTCCTCGCCTCCTTCTTTGCTGATACTTAAACCATGACCACCAGGCAGCGATGTACCCCAATAATCAAGCAGTTTGCCCGATTTATCAAATATCAGGATGTTGTTATGGGTATGGTCGCCCAGCATAATGAGGCGGCCTTTACTGTCCTGTACCATTTCGTGGCAATTGGCCAGCGGATTACTGTTCACGCTGATCTTCGCCCAGTTTTTATCGGCCTTGTAGGTAAACTCTCCCTGTCCGATGGTTTGGTCATTTGGTTTCATATCCTGATGTAATATAGCAAAACTTTTTGCGGGGGCGGCAGCAACCAGGGCGGATGCAATGGCCGAATTCTTTATAAAATTTCTTCTCGATTTCTCCATGGACTTATAATTGTTCTATTGTATGAACATAATGCTAAGGTAGTATATTTTCTTTCAAAATATCAATGTATCCCAACTCAAAAACAGAAATTATTTATCGGTTAATTTAAGAGAGTGGTAATAAACAGGTTTTGAAAACTTGTTGTATTTTTCGCGGATATTTAAAAACATAACCGGGCAAACACCCGGAACGTATAAAAAAACAGCCGGCAGATATAAAATTGACTGTAATATATATCAACAGTTAATACATTTAATATCTTTGAGATGAGGATAGGCCGTTATTTAGCTTAAAACTGATAATTTTATCACGTACTATTACCAAAACCAGTATTAACTAACTCTATATGACGGGAGGCGAAGCTTTTGTTACCATTTTTCTGATCACGCAACTGCGCAAAACCTTAAAAAGGGAGGGTATAAACTCCCCCTGGAATCAGTATCTCCTGTATGTAATGTATGCCGCTATGGCGCTGCTGATCATGAGCTATACTTTTGACAGCAAGATATTTGCACATTTACTGGGCTATTTGCTTACCATAGGTGTTGTTGCCCTTCCATATGTCAGGGATGAATTTAAGTCAAACCGTCCTGTTGTCAATTCAGTGATTCCTTTTGTGGGGGTTGGCTTTTTAACTTTTCTGTTCGAGCATTTATTTCCCAAATTATACGATAGCCTTGACAACATTTTTCAGAGCGCCATATGGTTTGCTATAATTTGGTTCTGCGCCATGTGGTTTATCAACCGCAGACAAAACAAAGCGCTTGAAGTTGAACGGATCAAAAGGCGAAACGAAGAAGAGCAGAACCGCATGATGGCCGCCATGAAAGTTAATCTGGAAAGCCAGGTGAAAGAGCGTACAGCGGAACTTACCCACCAAAAAGAAGAATTGCAACAAGCCCTGGCCGAGCTGAAAAGCACCCAGGCCCAACTGGTGCAACAGGAAAAAATGGCATCATTGGGCGAGCTTACCGCCGGTATAGCGCATGAAATACAAAACCCTTTAAACTTCGTTAATAACTTTAGCGAGGTAAGTATCGAATTACTGGATGAGCTTAAGGAGGATATTTTCACAAAGCTGCCCGATGATGCAAAGGAAGATGCGGATGACATCATCAATGATCTTACCCAAAATCTTTCTAAGATAAACCAGCATGGTAAACGTGCCGATGCCATTGTGAAAGGCATGCTGCAACATTCGCGCGCCTCAACCAGTAAAAAAGAACCGACCGATATTAATGCCCTTGCCGATGAGTATCTGCGTTTAAGCTATCATGGCCTGCGCGCTAAGGATAAATCATTTAACGCGGGCATGAGAACGAGTTTTGATGAAACCATTGGCAATGTAGATGCCATGGCGCAGGACCTGGGGCGGGTATTGCTTAATCTGTACAACAACTCGTTTTACTCTGTAGCCGAAAAGAAAAAATTGAAAGGCGATGGGTATGAACCCATGGTAAATGTAACCACTAAACATGTAACATTGACCAATGGCCACAGTGCGGTTGAAATTACAGTAAGCGATAATGGTATGGGGATCCCGCAAAAGGTTCTTGATAAAATATATCAGCCATTTTTCACCACCAAACCTACCGGACAGGGAACCGGCCTGGGGTTATCCATGAGCTATGATATTATTACCAAAGCCCATAATGGTGAACTGAAGGTAGATACCCAGGAAGGTGAGTACGCCAAATTTACTATCACCATACCTGTAAATGGGTAGAATTTGAGGAGGAAGGACTTTGGGAACAAAGATTTTTGGAACAAGGAACAAAGACTTGAAGAGTAAAGAATAAATGGAACAAAGATTTTTGGAACAAGGAACAAGGACTTGAAGAGTAAAGAATAAATGGAACAAGGATTTTTGGAACAAAGAGCAAGGACTTGAAGAGTAAAGAAAATTTTGATGATTTTTAAAATCACTAATTCACTAATTCACTAATTCACTAAATCACTAATTAAAATAATTCACTAATAAATTGAAAATACTTGTTGTTGATGATGAGGCCGATGTACAGCCATTATTTACCCAGCGTTTCCGGAAGGAGATCAAAAGCGGCGAAATGGCCTTTACATTCGCGTTATCTGGTGAAGAGGCCATGGGATATTTGGAACAAAACCATTCTGAGGTGATCCTTATTTTATCAGACATTAATATGCCGGGGATGAGCGGACTGGAGCTACTTAAAAACATCAGAAGCACTTATGAAAAACCGCCGCCGGTAGTGATGATGATAACCGCTTATGGCGATGATGAAAATTACAGACAATCCATGGATCTGGGGGCTAATGATTTTTTAACCAAGCCCCTTGATTTTAATACGCTTAAAGACAAACTAAAACATATAGAACAATAATGGCCAAGATACTGGTGGTTGATGACGAATCGGATCTGGAATTGCTCATCAAGCAGAAATTCAGAAAAAAGATCAGGGAAAAGGTATTTGATTTTGTATTTGCCCAGAATGGTTATGACGCGCTAAAAAAACTGGCCGAAGAGCCTGATATTGATGTGGTTTTAAGCGACATCAACATGCCCGAAATGGATGGGCTCACCCTGCTTACTAAACTGCCAGAGGCTAATCCGATACTAAAAGCGGTCATGGTATCGGCCTATAGCGATATGGAAAATATCCGTACCGCCATGAACCGGGGTGCCTTTGATTTTGTATGTAAGCCCGTTAATTTCGACGATCTGGATATTACCATCGAAAAAACGCTGCTGCATGTTATCGAGCTTAAAAAAACTATGCAGGCCATCAAGGAGAATAACATATTGCGTATGTATGTTGATGAGAATGTTTTAAACTTTATGACTCACAAAGAGTTTGAAACCAGCCTGCTCTCTAACGAAACCATCGATGCAACCGTTCTGTTTATCGATATATGCGGCTTTACGGCCATATCAGAGCATGTGCCGGCCAACAATGTGGTAAGCCTGGTTAACAAGCTGTTTGATGTAATGGTGAAAGAGATCATAGCGCAAAACGGGCATATTGATAAATTTATGGGCGATGCTGTAATGGCGGTTTTTCGTGGCGAATATCACCTTGACCGGGCTATTGATGCAGCCCTTGCCGTACGCGAAAAAATGCACACCGCCGAAGCCATAGTTTATGGCGATAAAACTTTTAAGCCCGAGGTCTCTATAGGCATCAACTCAGGCGAAATGATCTCAGGAAATATCGGTTCAGCTTCGTTAAAACGGTTGGATTATACCGTAATTGGCGATGCCGTTAATTTGGCACAGCGCTTACAGTCGGTAGCTCAGCCCAATCAGATCATTGTTACCGAAGAGGTTTACGAAAAAGCAAAAGAATCATTCGAACTCAACAAAATTGGCGAAGTAAGCCTAAAAAACAAAGCCAAGCCTGTGGAGATATACGAGGTGGTTTCGTAAGCCTTAAGTTTAAAGTCTTAAGCCAAAAGTCTCTTATGGTTAGAGTTTTTGGCTTATCTTTTTGACTTTTTAATTTTGACTTTTGACTTAAAATCAATGCTCCCTAACCCTTTTCTTCAATACCCCGCCAGCTGCTTCCTTGATGCTGTTAGTAAACACGAAGGCTTTGGGGTCGATGCTATGCACCAGGTTTTTTAACCGGCGTACCTCAAAGCGGGTTATTACGGTAAAAATAATATCAACCGGCTGGTGAACATCAAAACTCTCTTTCAGGAAACCACGTTCGCCTTTATAAATGGTAATGCCCCTGCCCAGTTCCATCACCAGTTTTTCTTTGATGATCTCGCTTTGGCCGGATATAATGTTCACAGCCGTGTACTCTTCCAGACCGTCGATTACAAAGCTGATGGTTCGAGAAGCGGTATAATAAGTTAAGATGGAATATAATGCAGTTGGCAAGCCAAGCTTAAAGGCCGCTATTAAGAATATGATGATATTGATACCCAGGATAATCTCGCTGATGGTGAAGCTGCTTCGTTTTAAGGTATAAAGCGCCAGTATTTCGATACCATCCAACGCGCAGCCGCCACGGATAGACAAGCCCACGCCCAGGCCCATGAACACACCACCGAATATGGATACCAGTAGCTTGTCAGACGTAATAACAGGGTATGGCACATAGTGCAGGCAAATACCCAACGCAACTACACAGGCAAAGGTTTTAAGCGCAAAGGACTTATTAACCTGGAACATCCCCATAATAATGAAGGGAATATTGGCCACCACGATAACAAAAGCGATGTTGAAATGATATAATTCGTGTATAAGCAGGGATATACCGGTAACACCGCCATCAAAAAAACTGTTCGGCACCAAAAAGCCCTTTAGCGCAAAACCGCAAAATAATATCCCGATTGCTACCGTTACTACGTCCTTAATTATTTCGGGTAAACTGTGTTCCGCTTTGGTCATGAATTATATTTTAAACTGTTCTTTTTATGATCTCTTCCAGGTGCAGCTGCTTAACAGGACCGCGCTTTTCGATAGCTGTTTTGGTAAAATAATGATGGTTTTTCAGAAAAACGATCTGCAGCTTATCCCAGTCCAGTTCACTTTTCAAACCATCGGTTATTACAAGTTCCGAAAATAGCTTTTTACTGAGTACAAAAAAATCATTCCGCCCTAAATAATCCAAATCGGCATCACAAATAATTTCGCCTAAATGGTCATGAGGGCTTTGCGGCATTTTTGTGGCCATAATAATATCGCATATCTGGTCGATATTTTCTGTGGTGTAACCAAAATCAGGCAGATACAAACGGGCATTATCGCATGATTTGCTTTCGTGATCTTTTTGTCCCGATAAAAAGCCCGAATCATGAAACAATGCAGCGGTAAGCAGTAATTGGGTTTCATGACCGCCTATCCCCTCACTTAATGCCAATTGTTTCGATGCGGTGTATACATCCACAGCATGATCGGCATTATGATAATGAAAACATTCAGGAAGCTCTTCTTTTAGTTTATCCAGTATAAATTGCCTGGCCTGTTCAATCTGCATCTGTGGTTAAAATTGATCGCTAATATAATAATTTGCCTTATTGGGAGACGCATATTTGTGTATCCCAATAGCAGAATCAACAAAAAAGCCTGCTGATCACTTGGGTTTCAGCAGGCTTTTTATAATGCTTTAACAGCTTACATTTTAAGCGTTAGGTTAAGTGTAAACCTGGTTGGATTTTGCGGCGCTAAACGGAACGACCAGTATTTTTCGTTAGTCAAATTATCAAATTTTACACCAATGCGGTATTTAGGCTGATCGTAAAATGCCGTGGCATCTATGGTAGTGTATGATGGTATAGTGAACTTAAATGTTGCCGTATTGGTTTGGTACGATGAGCTGCCGTAATTACCGCCTACACCAAAACCTAAACCTTCTACCATACCATTAGTGATACGATAGCTTGCCCATAAATTAGCCAGGCGTGCAGGGCCCGATGCCGCAGGGCGTAAACCTTGTAAACCTGTGCCTGGCGCAGCACTGGTTATTTTACTGTTATTATAAGCAAAACCGCCCACAATGTTAAAGCCGGCAAACGGATTGGCTATCAGTTCGGCCTCGATACCTTTACTTAACTGGGTACCTGCCTGGGTCGAAAATCCCGGATGTGCCGGGTCATCCATGGTGGTATTGGTTACCGAAATATCATAGTAGCTAATAGTTGAGCTGATCTTATGATCCCACACATCAACTTTTACACCGCCTTCCCATTGGTTGGCGTATTGCGGTTTAAACGGCGTATTGTCAAAGCTGGTAGCTGTAACATTATTAAAACCGTTCATATAGTTACCAAACAACGATACCTTGTCTTTAACCAACTGGTAAACCAAACCAAATTTTGGCGACCATGCCGTTTGGTTAAAATTACCAGTAGTTTTACCATCAGCAGGGGTATAAGCGCCTTTGTTTATAAAACGGTCAATACGGATACTGGTCATGGCGTTCAACTTATCGGTAATATTAAAAACATCCGATACATAGGCGGCATATGAACTCTGGTTATTTTGAACATAATCACCCGGTTTTGGGGCCTGAGCCGCAATGAGTGCCGAAACTTTCTCAGGGGTATAATTATTATAAGCAGCGCCAGGTGTTTTGTAATTGATCAGTGGCATGCTTACAACAACATTCGTATTGTTGCTTTTTTGATTGTAGTACTCAAAACCGGTAACGATACGGTTGCGGAATTTACCTATTTTAAAATCGCCAATAAAATTCTGTTGTACATTGGTGATATAGTAAGGATAATCTTCTTTAGTTACCTGCCGTCTGATCGCTGTGTCAGCGATGGTCATTGCCGTTACATAGCCTTTGGTTGTAGAAAAGGTTTTGTTGAACATGGTTTGTGATTTCCAGCTATCAGAGATTTTGTAATTAATCAATCCATAAATATCAATTTGACGGCTCTGGTAATCGAGGTTGTTGTTGGCAAAGGAACGTTTATAATCTATACCCAGATCTTTAATATTGTATATTTTAGCTTTAGGATCTGGTGCCAGGCGGTAAGCTGATGTGGCGCTGCCGTTACCTATCTCCGCGTCAACATCAACAGATAAACGGTCATTAATAATATAAGTGATGCTTGGCGCTACAAAAAAACTGCGGTTATAGCCGGCATCCTGAAAGCTGTGCTCCGTGTGCAGGGCGGTATTAACACGAAATAATAATGTTTTATCCTGGTTCAATGGCGTATTTACATCAGCGGTTAAGCGATTAAGGTCGAAACTGCCTGTATTGTAGCTTATTTCGGTACGCGGCGTACCAAAAGGCTGCTTGGTGACACGGTTAAACAAACCGCCAAATGAGGCTAAGCTACTGTTAAACAGTGTGCCTGTGGGCCCTTTGATAGCTTCAATTTTTTCAATATCGGCAGGGTCAATAGCATTAAAGTTATAGCCGGCTACACTGTTACGGATAAAGTTACCTGTAGTAAATCCACGGGATAAAAGCGTGGTGCGCCCGTTGTTGTATACCAATGGCACACCTGTACCAGGGATATTTTTAAAGCCATCCACATAGCTGGTTACCACCTGCTCTTTCATCAGTTCGCTGGTTACTACGCTGTATACTTGCGGGTTCTCCAGGTTTTTAAGTGGCAAACGGGCCACATCTTCCGTTTCCTTTTTCAGGAATTTATTGGTTTTATGACCCTTTACACTCACTTCCTGTAAGTTTTTACTATCATCTTCCAGTATAAATTCGGCAACAGCCTCGGTGTTTTCTGCAACGGTAATCTGCTGCGATTTGGTGGTTGAACCTACAAATGAAGCTACCAAGGTATAAGTACCCGGTTTTACCCTTTTAAAGTTGAAACGACCATTTACACTGGTCATGGTGCGCTGATTGGTTTCCTTGATCAGCAGGGTAGCCAGGCCTATAGGTTCGTTATCGCCGGTTTTAACGATACCTTTTATGCTGCCTGTTTGTGTTTGTGCCGATGCAGAACCGGTATTCAGGCAAAGTGTTAAAAATATAGAGAATATGAAACCGAATGCGGGAGGGTGATTTTTTCGTAAAAATTGCGTCATGGCTTTGGAATAAATTGCATTAAGGGTCAATAGTTATATATGTTTAAACCGATAGCGGTTCAATGGCGCAAAGTTATTTTTATTTAGAATAAATCCAAATAAAAATACTGATACATTTTTATTATAATCAGCTAAAAATTCAGCTTGAGTTTAGCCCCATATACCAGGCTATTGTGTGAACACATCTTTTTGATACCTCCGAGGGGTTGAATGTCGGTAGAAATAGGGTTAAAAAATTTACGTGCCGTAGGTTACGTCAATCTTAACCTTCCTGGTTAGTGTAGTACCTACGGCACTAAAAAGGCGGGATTTTATTATTTCTACCGACATATTGCTCCTCTGGAGCAGCTTTTCAAAATTATGAGTTCGTCAAAAAGATGTGCCCGCATCGTACCCTATACCAGAAGATATTTTGCCTTATAAAAACTATATTAGCCCAATGAATAGCTGGTTCAAAAATTACAAGGGCATTATCATGCTCATGATTGGTATTATAGCGGGCAGTATAGCCGGTTTATTTTTGGACAAAAAGGTGGAGCTCATTAAACCTATCGGCGATATTTTCCTGAACCTATTATTCACAGCGGTGGTACCATTGGTGTTTTTTGCCATCGCATCGGCCATTGCCGGGCTCGATGGGTCAAAACGCCTTGGTCGCTTATTAGGTATTACTTCCGTGGTATTTGTAGGCACTGTGCTGGTAGCAGCCATTATCACCATTATAGCCACATGGATATTTCCAATTCATCAGCATTTGGTTGCCAGTCCCATCACCGAAACCATTGTCAAAAAACCCTTTGGCGATCAGCTTACCCAGTTATTTACCACCAGCGAATTTTATGAACTGCTCTCCCGGAAAAGTATGCTGGCCGCTATTATATTTTCGATACTGATAGGCTTTGCCACTTTACGTTCGGGTGAAAAAGGAGCCTCCTTTGCCCGTTTTTTACATAGCGGTAACGAGGTATTTAAAAATATATTTATCCTGATCATGAAATTAGGGCCAATTGGTTTGGGGGCATATTTTGCTTACCAGGTTGGGGTATTCGGTCCGCAATTGTTTGGTGGTTATGCCCGTTCCATGGGTTTATATTATGGTGTGGGAGCTTTTTATTTTGTAGTGATCTTCAGTTTATATGCCTTTATAGCCGGTGGTGTAAACGGGATAAAAAAGTACTGGCGCAACAACATTATCCCATCGGCAACGGCTGTGGGCACCTGCAGCAGCATAGCTACGATACCCGCCAATTTGGATGCCGCAAAAAGAATAGGCATTCCGGATGTTATTGCCAATGTAACCATCCCACTGGGCGGTACCCTGCATAAGGATGGCTCAAGTATCTCCTCCATCGTAAAAATGGTGGTGGTTTTTGCACTGTTCGGCAAAAGCTTTAATAGCGCCGATACTATTGCCCTGGCCCTGGGCATGACGGTACTGGTAAGCCTGGTTGAAGGGGGTATACCTAATGGAGGTTACATCGGAGAACTGTTATTTATATCGGCTTATGGATTTCCGCCCGAGGCACTCCCTCCTGCCATGATCATTGGCACCCTGGTTGATCCCATGGCTACCTTATTAAACGCTACCGGTGATACAGTTGCCGCTATGCTGGTAACCCGTTTTAGCGAAGGCAAAAACTGGCTTAATAAGGCCGAATAGCCATCCTTCAGAGCGTCATCCAAACATCGTTTATTTAGTAGCCCCGAATAATTATATTTGAGCTGTACGTAAATTCGCACTCAAAATCCCTTGGATCATCATGTTGCATATATTATACATCGTTGCCATTATTGCCGAAGCCATGACAGCCGCCTTATCAGCCGGAAGGCGTAATATGGATTGGGTAGGTGTTTGTATCATTGCCTGGGTTACCGCGCTGGGCGGAGGCACTGTACGCAATATTTTATTTAACCATTACCCCATGAGCTGGGTTGAACACCCGGAATACCTGCTCATAACAGCCGGGGCAGCTATATTGGCTGCTATCATCGCCTCGTTAATGACCAAGCTCAAAAAGCTATTCTTATATCTTGATGCACTGGGTTTGGTGGTATTCACCATTATAGGCTGCCAGATAGCGCAGCAAATAAACCTCCCTCCCATTATTGTAATGTTCAGCGGCATGATCACCGGCTGCGCGGGCGGGGTGCTTCGTGATGTTTTATGTAATGATATCCCACTGCTGTTTCATAAAGAGATTTATGCCAGTGCCTCTATAGTTACCGGCGCGGCTTATTTAGGCATAGAATATCTGGGCGGTAGTTCTGAGCTTGCCATAGTACTGGCATGTATTATTGGTTTGGCATTACGCCTGTTATCTATCCGTTATAACTGGCAGATGCCCAAATTTGTTTACAACGAAGAATGGCATTAAACAAAGAAGCCCTCCGAAAATGGAGGGCTTCTTTGTTGTTCTGAAAATGTTATTACCAACCTGTATTTTGGGTTAGCTTACTGTTTGTCGCTATCTCACGCTGCGGGATTGGCCACAAGTAATATTGATCTTTCATGGTAACCCCCTGTTCGTTTGCAGTAGAGGTTGCCGGACCAAAAGTGTTGTTCTTAACATCATATATCTGATGGGTCCGCTGGATATCGAAATATGCTTTGTTTTCATAAGCCAGTTCATGATAGCGTTCTTTCCAGATAGCTACGCGGAACTGATCTTTTGTTAAACCGCTTAATGGTGCCAGATTTGCGCGGGCACGTATCTGGTTAACCGCATCGTAAGCATCAGCGGTGGGGCCATTTACTTCATTTGATGCTTCAGCATAAATCAGCATGGCTTCCGGCAAGCGTAAAAGCGTCCAGTTTTCATCGCATTTGCCACTATTAGCCGTACCTGGTACCGAGCTTTCAACCTGGAAATATTTATACAGGCAGTGCTCTCCAAAAATGATCGTATCAGCAGGATTATTAGCATCCGGGTATTTAGAAAAATAGAATTGCTTTTCCTCTGTACGTTTATCCCCGGCTTCATAACTGGCAAAGAAAGCGTTTGTCGGGATCATTGCTCCCAGGTGATCCCCATAAGCACCGACCTGTAAGTTGAAAGGCACCGTTAATTGAGTTATAGCATTAGTAGCCACACCTACCAGGTACTGACTTTGGAAGATTAGTTCGCCCTGATTTTTGTGCGGATTGTCATGCAAATAAGCATAATCTGTAAACAGTGTATACAAAGGCAGTACCTGTTTGGCTTCATCAGCAGCTTTCTGGTAGTTTTCTGTTTTTTGCAAAGGATAACCGGCCATGGTTAAATAAACACTCGAAAGCAAGGTGTGTACCGCGCCTAATGATACCTTACCTGTTTGATCGGTATTAGGCAAACCAGATTGCTCTGCAGCAAGCAGATCACTAACGATCAGATCATATACCTGTGCCTGTGGTGTACGGGCCGGGTATAAAAGCGGACTTGACAGATCAACTGGCTGGGTTATCAAAGGAACATCGCCGTATAACCTTACCAGGTGATAATAGTAAAAGGCCCTCAAAAAGTAAACCTCACCTAATAACGACTTTTTAACGGTAGCATCCATACTGATAGCCGGAATGCGCGCAAGAGCAAGGTTGGCTTCTTCAATAGCCGTATAACAACTTTTCCAAACGGTTTCAAAACCCGGGTTGGTTGGGTCTGTATTCTCGTTTATTACTTTTTTATTATTTACACTTTGCCCCAATGTGGTGGTATGCCCGGCAAAAAGCTCCAGTGTAATAAACGGGGCTTCACCATATGCGTCTCCATTTTGAAAAAAGTAAAGACCATAATTGATATTGTTAATATACCCCCCATAAATGCCGTTCACAAAAGTACGGGCCTGGTTGGCAGTGGTAAAATAATTTTCCTGTGTAAAGTTGCTGCGGTTATCTTCATCAAGATATTTTTTGCAACCAGATACACTTGCTATAACGATCAGCGCTGAAAGACCGATCCTGTATTTTTTTAAATTAAATTTCATAATTATACGTATTGAGGTATTTAATTAAAAACTTGCATTTAAACCCAATAAGAAGGTTCTTGGCTTTGGATAATCGTAAAATTGTATACCCTGGGTAAAGTTACTGCTGCTGTTATAGGTTGAAGTTTCAGGATCATACCCGGTATATTTGGTGATCAGGAACAGGTTTTGTCCTTGTGCATATACCCTTAACCGACTCAGTTTTATTTTCTTAACCAGATTATCCGGGAAATTATAGCCTAAGGTTACATTACGGCCGCGGATGAAGCTACCACTCTCCACTTTAGTTGAGTAGATCTCTGTTTGATAATAAACATACGCCGGACGATCCTGTGCTATGCTGGTATTCTGATTGGTAGGCGTCCATGCGTTTAACACAGTAGCATAGCTGTTGGCCTGACCAGTACGGTCCTGACCGGAGTGGCGAGTTAAATTCATGATCTGATTGCCGTAGTTAAACTGCAACTCGATGCCCAGGTCAAACGCTTTGTAACGGAAGGTATTGCTAAACGTTCCATAACCAGATGGGGTTGATTTGCCCAGAATCTGTTTATCGGCAACGGTGATCTTACCATCACCATTGGTATCCTGAATTTTCAGGTCTCCCGGCAACAGGTTGTACTTGGCTGCCTCAGCGGCTTCTCCGGTACCCCAGGTACCCAACACTTTATAACCATAAAAAACACTGGCCGGCTGACCAACACGTAGTAAGTTAAACTGTGAAAGGAATGTTGGGTCAAGGAAAATATCATCATTTGCCTCCCCTAAATGCAATATCTTGTTTTTCAGGAAGGAAATATTAAATGTAGAATTCCAGCTAAAATTATCCGTCTTAATGTTAACCGTGTTTAACGTTAACTCAATACCTTTATTTTCAAGACTACCAATGTTTTTATATACACTGTTAAATCCGCTGGTTTCAGGTAGTGGTGCATTTAACAACAACGCTTTGGTTTTTTTGTAATAAGCATCAGCGTCAAGGGTGATCCTGTTATTCAATACGCCGAATGACAAACCGAAGTTATACTCCGAAGTTTTTTCCCATTGCAGATCCGGGTTGCCAGGGCTGCCGATATCAATTACCGTTGCCGAGTTACGGTTGCCACCAAACGGATAGCTGCCTATGGGCAACGACGCTTGTGATCTGTACTGACCAATTTCGGAGTTACCGGTTAAACCATAACTAAATCTAAGCTTCAGATCGGAAATGGTTTTGTTATCCTTCATGAAATCTTCCTGAGAAACACGCCAGGCCAAAGCCGCCGATGGGAAGAATCCATACTTTTTACCTGTACCAAAACGCGATGAACCATCTTCACGACCGGTAACCGTTAACAAATACTTGTCTTTATAACCATAGTTTACTCTCGCAAAATAGGATTGGATCTGCCATGAATAATAACCAGAAGCCGGTGTACCTGGTACCGATCCAGCACCGAGGTTATTAAATTGAAAATAATTATCTGCTAAACCCGATGTTGATGAGCCAACACTCAACTCATTAAAGTTTTGCCTTTCTGTACCTAAAACAACATTTAATGAATGTATTTTATTAAACGTTTTGTTATAGGTAAAGTGATTTTCCCACTGCCAGAAAGTATCATTATATTCATTTATAGAAGCTGAGCTATTGCTTTGATCTGCCGTTGCCCCACCTACTAAACCACTCTGAAAATGTGGGTTGTAATTGGCCTGCGTAGTAACACCTAATGTACTACGGAACTCCAGGCCCGGTGCAAGGTTTAAGTTTAAATACCCGTTACCGCTAAATACACGTTTTCTGTAAAGGTTTTCTATTTCATTAGCCTGTGCAACCGGGTTGTCGCCACCCTCCATATTTGGATAGTCGGTTCTTTTACCGTAAGTGCCATCCGGGTACCTTATAGGCACAATCGGAATCATCTCAATAAGCATACGCGGGATGTTGTTACCACCTGTTCCGTCATCTGCGGTGCGCTGTTCCGAGCTGTTATAGTTAATAGTAGCGCCAACTTTTAACCACGGTTTTACCTGGTGATCAATTGTTAAGCGGGCATTATAGCGTCTTTGGTAACTATTCAATATAATACCCTCATCATCGGCATAATTCAGGAACAAACCGTAGGTAAGGTTGTCAGAACCGCCGGTAAACGTAACGTTGTGATTTTGGCTGTAAGCTGTCCGGGTGGTAGCTTTTTGCCAGTCTACGTCATACAGTGGATTCAGATTCTGATCAAACAATTTACCAATCAGTGCGGTACGGATCTTTTTAGGATCATCATCAACATATTTACCTGCAGCCCAGCCAGTGGGGTCATATTTAGGGATGTTGGCATATGACTGATCTTCAACTGATAAAAACTCTTTGGAATTTAATACGGGCAGTTCTTTGGCCATGTAGCTGATACTTCCATAAGCATCGTAGCTTACAGAACCACCTTTTTTACCGCGTTTGGTAGTTACTAAAATTACACCATTAGCACCACGGGTACCGTATATAGCTGTTGAGGAAGCGTCTTTCAGTACGTCGATGGTTTCAATATCATTAGGGTTAAGGGATGCACCACCTGCGGTCCACACCACCCCATCCACTACATATAACGGATCTGTTGCCGCATTAATTGAGCTGTAGCCACGTATCCGGATCTTGGTTTCACCACCCGGTGCACCGGAGTTTGTTGATACGTTAACACCGGCAATTTTACCGGCAAGCTCCTGCTCCACGTTAATCGCGGGGCGTTCTTGCAATCCTTTGGCGCTTACGCTACCTACAGAGCCGGTAAGATCAACTCTCTTTTGGGTACCGTAACCTACCACCACCACTTCACTTAGCGCTTTTGGACTTTCAACAAGCTTTACATCAAGCTGTGCTTTATTAGCGATAGGCACTTCCTGTGTCACATAACCAACAAAGCTAAACACAAGGGTTCCGTTGGCATCGGGCGCGTTTAAAGTATACTTACCGTTCACATCGGTAACTACCCCCACGTTTGAACCCTTCACCCTGACACTTACACCGGGAAGAGGACCTTTATCATCACTCACTGTACCCTGCACCTTAAAGGCCGCCGCGGGAGCGGTTGGTGCTTCGGCATCTTTCTTTTTAACTACAATGGTTTCCTCGAATATCTTGTACGTTAAAGGCTGATCCTTAAAACACTGATCAAGTGCTTCCTGTAGCGTAGCGTTCGATACTTCAACATTTATTCCGCCTGCATGGGATACATCCTTTTTATCATATAAGAAATGATAGCCGGTTTGTTTTTCAATTGCTTTCAGAACTTTTTCAACTGTAGTGTTCTTTTGATGCAAGGTCACTATCTGACTAAAACTTTTTGCGCTTACATTGGTAAGGGCTACAATTATAATAATAGCCGTTAGCTTCATAGCCAGTATTATTTTGGATAATTGAGGCCATGCCAAAGGCGTAGCCTTAGAATTAAAATTCATAAGTTTGTTGTGTTTGGGTTAAACATTAAATTCAATTCGTTGATTGCATTTTTCTGGGACCCAGATAGTTTGGCCGGGAAAGTGCAGCGAACACTTCCCGGTTTTTTTATCTATATGTCTGTATCTGGATTTCTGCCGTGTGAATTATACCGGGCAGAAACAGTGCATGACAAGTTGTGGATCCCCCGCCGGAGCTAACTTATCTTTGGTATTTCTTCCATCATAGGGTTGTTTAAGGTGAATAATTGATTAGTTGTCTTGAGATTTAGTTTATCCTGATCAACAGGATCATTGCATTATAGTAATGTGTTTATCTTCTATTTTGAAATTAACACCCGCGTATTTAAGCATCCCCAAAAGTTCAGACGCTTTTACATTACGGGATATACGCCCGGTAAACTCTCTAACCGGGATCTGGCCTTCATAACTAACTTCCACATCGTACCAGCGGGCAGCCTGCCTCATGATAGACTGGATGCTGGCACCCGTAAACTGGAACAGACCATCTTTCCAGGCAATCGAATCTTCTGCGTCAGCATCGTTAACCACCCTGATCTCTCCGCTCTGATTTAACGAAGCCTGCTGGCCCGGTTTTAGAATACTGGTATAGTTGTTATTGCTTATTTTTACAGATCCTTCCAGCAAGGTGGTTTTCATCGCGGCTTCGTCATTATAAGCCATGGTGTTAAAATGGGTGCCCAATACCTCAATAACAGTGTGGTTAGTTTTTACCCTGAATGGCATAGCCGCGTTTTTGGCTACTTCAAAATAAGCCTCACCGGTAATTTCCACATCCCTGGTTTTACCGGTAAATACAGCCGGAAAACTTAATGACGATGCTGAATTTAACCAAACCTTGCTTCCATCGTTAAGTACCAACTGATATTGCCCCCCTCTTGGTGTGGTAATGGTATTTATAGGTACCGCCCCCTTGTCATCCGCATCTTTGCCACCTTTATAAACCAGTTGCCCATCGCGCGTTTTATTAATTTGTGTGCTCCCCTCTTTTGCCAGTACACCGTTTTGCGCATTATCTAAATAAATCGTTTTACCATTAGCAAGCGTCAATAATGCCCTGTTTCCTCCAGGCTGCACATCATGCCGGGGCTGCGTTTTGGCTATATTTTTTTTTGTATCAGAAGGCTTTTTTTTATTGATCAATACATAGGCCCCAAATCCTAAAAAGATCATCAATGCAGCGGCAGTGCCCAATCGTAACCATAATTTATATTGATCGGGAGGCTTAATGATGTGAACATTGTCCTGATTTCCATTTTTCAGGATATTATTTAACATATCCATACTTTTTGAGGGGGCAAAAAGAGGTTCATTTACTTCAAGATCATTCCAGGCTTGCTGAATAAGGGCCGCTAATTCAGCATCATTGGTTGAGGCATTAATAATTTGAAACAGTTCATCCTGCTCCTCTCTGGTAGCGGTTTGATTATAATAACTGTTAAAAAGATAACGTAACCTTGCATTCAATGCACTCATACCGTGTAATTGTTTATCATAGTAAATAATTGGTAAATGAAGGGTTTTAGGAAAACCTCACGTACATGACAACAAGCAGGGTAAAAAAGGGGGTATCAGCTTTTAAAAAAAATAAAAAAACTTTTTAGCGCGACAGTTAGAAACGCTATAACTTCCAGATGTTCATGCACATACTCGGTTATGGACAGGGTAGCTATCTGCAAATATTTTTTTACGGTTTCGCGTGACAGTTCCAATTGATCGGCTATTTCGGTGTATTTCAGGCGACCATGCCTGCTCAGTAAATATACTTTTTGCTGTTGAGGGGGTAGTTGATCAATAGCCTCATCCAATAAATTATAGTACATATTGGTGCCGGCTGTTTCGGGGTTAGGGCTATCACTCACTTCCAATTGTTTGATCATAGCACGCTCTTTAGCCAGTTTTTTCAAACAGTTTAGCGCATGGTTTTTGGATATTACAAATAGGTACGATTTAAAATTATCAACACGCACCAATGATTCGCGGGTGAACCATATTTTCACAAATACATCCTGTACTATTTCTTCGGCCAGTTCAATGGAGTTTGTTATACGTAGCATATGCCCCCCCAACTGCTGGTGATGCCTCATAAAAAGCCGGCGAAAGGCATTTTCATTACCCGAAGCCACCTGCATCAACAACTCTCTCTCATCTGCATGAGTAATTTCAAACATAGTTTAGTGTATAATAATACCCAATAATTAAACTTTTATAAACCTTTAATGCGCCCGATTAAACAAATTAAATCAAGTGCAATAACAGTACTATTGTGATAAAGTTTATTCTTTTTAGAAAACCGCAGCTTTTTGGCGATAATCTTTTACTTGCTTGCAGGGGTATATAAACTAATAGTTATTCTTTACTTTGGAGCGCTTCGTGGGTTAATTTATTTTCAATTCTTTTGTCGGGGATAAACCAAAGGGCAGCAACCACTCCGTATAACACAAAGCTAATAACAGGACTTAGCCAGGATATACCAATTGCCGCGGCATAAATAACCACCGAACTTTTTGCTTTCCAATCGCGCCCCAACACACTGGCAATAACCGAGTTTTTGCCATTATGCCTGATCAGCGCTTTTTCTAAAATGGTATAAGCACCGCCGCTCATAGCCAGTATAAATCCGTAGCAGGCTACGGGTAGTTGGGTAAAATGATTTTCGCCCATCCAGCCGGTTACAAAAGGGATCAGGGACAGCCAAAAAAGCAGGTGAAGATTGGCCCATAATACCGCTCCGTTTACCGATTTTACGATATGGAACATATGGTGATGGTTGTTCCAGTAAATGCCTACATAAATAAAACTGAGCGCGTAACTTAACAAAACAGGCATCAATGGCCTCAACGACGCAAAATTGTCGCTATGAGGTACTTTCATTTCCAGCACCATAATAGTGATGATGATAGCAATAACGCCATCACTAAAAGCTTCTACCCTCGATTTGCCAAATGCCATAGATTTCTTTATTAGCGTTAGTTTTTATTCTTTATGTTAAAAGCCTGGTACCTTTTCATCGCTTCAATAAAATAATAATCGGCATAGGTTAAGGGGACATCAACCTCGCTATGACCGGGTAAATGCCCAACGCTATGCTCCAGTATAAAACCTCCGTTTGTGCCGCTTGCTGCTTTATAAGCGGGTAATGATAATGTTTTTAAAATGGTTTCGGCAGTTGTAAAATATTCCTGCCCTTTGTTGTTATCGGCATAACGGCAAAGTTCCAGCAAGGCCGAAGCCGCTATAGCAGCCGCTGACGCGTCTTTCAGCGCATTAGGGATGTTGGGGGCATTATAATCCCAGTAAGGGATCTTATCATCCGGCAGATTTGGATTCGTCAGGATAAACTTAGCTATATTTTGCGCCTGCTCCAGGTATTTTTTGTCTTTGGTTTCGCGGTACATCACGGTATAACCATACAGGCCCCAGGCTTGTCCCCTGGCCCATGCCGACTCATTGGCAAAACCCTGCGCAGTTTTCTTTTCTTTAACCGCTCCTGTTTGCGCATCATAGTTAATCACGTGATACGAGCTGTAATCGGGCCTGAAATGGTTTTTCATGGTGGTATTGGCATGGGTAACCGCTATTTTGTAATAGCTGGAGTCACCGGTTTCATGCGTGGCCCAAAACAGCAGTTCAAGGTTCATCATATTATCAATGATCACCAGGTAGTCCGACGGATTTTTAGAATCCCATGATTTGATACAGCCCACTGTTGGGTTAAACCGGGTAGATAACGATTTAGCGCTATTAATTAAAATTTGTTTATACTCCGATTTGGGTTCAATCCTGTTGGCATTACCAAAGCTGCAATACATCATAAAACCCAGGTCGTGCGTATGCGTATTAAATTGTTCTTTGGCCAAAACACCCAGTATGCGGTTAGCTTCGGTCAGTAATTGCTGATCATGATCCTGTTCATACAGGTATAATAAACTACCGGGATAAAAGCCGCTGCACCACCAGCCTGAATTGCTGTTTTCCTGTTTTTTAGTATCCGGGTGATAGGTTTTAGGAAACTCTTGCGGACCTATCTGTTTTGCCAGAAATTTATACTGATCAGCCGCATCCTTAAAGTTTTTTTTGATGGTAGATAGCAGTTCTTTCTGTGGCTTAAAAGTACTCTGCGCGCATAGATTCAGACTAAGCGCCGAAAATAAAAATACAAAAGCAATAACAAGTAGAGTTCTGGACTTCATAAAAGGCATTTATAGATTTGGCTGGGCGTAAAAATGCGAATTTTGGTTGGATTTGCAAGCAATATAATTTAGCCGCTAAGAGCAATGTCATTAAGTTAAGGAATTTTGCAAACCCCATAGGGGTTAAAGCTTTGTAGAAAAAGGCAATTTCCAATTCAGTGCCGTAGGTACTGCACTCAGGTTGCATACCTACGGCATGCTGAATACTTATTTTTGCTTTCTACAAAGCTTTTACTCCTACGGAGTATCCTTAACTTAATGACATTACCCTAAGAGCTTGTTTTGGATAATGATTAAATCAAGAAATTTCACACTTCTACAACGCAAAGCAAACATACTCATCACCCGATTTACTGCCTATTTTGCCACCGCCGCAGGCTATAACCACATATTGTTTACCATCAATGGAATACGTGGCAGGCGTGGCATAACCGGCTGCGGGTAGCTGGGCTTCCCATAGCACTTTGCCTGTTTTTTTATCAAAGGCACGAATCTTTTCATCCTTGGTGGCGGCTATAAATACCAGGCCGCCTTTGGTTACCAGCGGACCGCCATAATTTTCGGTGCCCGTAACCGGGATGCCTTTTTTGGTGAGTTCGGCGTATTCGCCAAGCGGTACTTTCCATAGTAGTTTACCGGAAGTGAGGTCGATAGCATTCAGCGTACCCCAGGGTGGTTTTATGCCGGGATAGCCGTCCTTATCCAAAAAGCGGTTGTAGCCCGTCATGGTATAAGGTACTTCGTCCATTGCTTTTTGCTCTGTTTTGGTGCTGGCTGTATGATTGGCCGAGGGTTCTTTGGCCATTATTTTGACTGCTTTAGCATCAGGTAATTTCAGCAAAAAAGCCAGCAGGGCTTTCTTATCGGCCGGGGGTATTTGCTTAAATGATGGCATCATATTGCGCCCATTAGTGATGATCTGGCTGATCTGCTCCTCTTTATACTTTTTGCCGATGTTCACCAATGATGGATACGACGAACCATTGCCTTTTAGCTCCGGCCCGTGGCAGGCAATACAATTTTTATTATAGATCATTTGCCCCATGCCTTTTAACGAGTGATCATCCCCACCTTTTGGCACATTGATCATCACCTGCGCCCAGGGCATTTCGGAACAATTGATATACATGATCTTTGATTCCATATCAACCGCTGCTCCACCCCATTCACCGCCGCCATCAAAACCAGGGAATATCCAGCCGCCTTGCTTACTGGGAGGAGTAAACATCAGCCTGTTTTTAACCTGATTGTATTTCTGCAGCATATCCTGATGTGTTTCAGGCGAAATATCGCTTACATCCTCCGGATTAAAAGTTTGCCTGGTAAAAGGCACCGGTAAAGTTGGTATAGGCTGAGTTGGCCAGGGTTGCTCTCCCGGCAAGGCCATCGTAGGTACCGGTTTTTCTTCTATCGGGAATATGGGTTTGCCGTTAGTTCTGTCGAACATAAAGATATAACCATGCTTGGTGATCTGCGCCACAGCATCTATTTGTTTACCATCATGGGTAACGGTCACCAGGTTGGGATTGGCAGGCAGGTCACGATCCCATAGGTCATGATGTACCACCTGAAAATGCCATTTCAGCTTCCCGGTAGCGGCATCCAGCGCCAGCAGGGTATTGCCGAACAGATTTTTCCCTTTGCGGAAACCGCCATAAAAATCGCCGCCGATAGAACCTGTCGGAATGTATACGATACCGCGCTTTTCATCCAGCGACATACCCGCCCAGCTGTTGGCACCGCCAAACTTTTTCCATGCAGTAGTATCCTGCCAGGTCTCATATCCCTTTTCGCCTGGCTGTGGTATGGTATGAAAGATCCAGCGCATTTTACCCGTGCGGACATCATAAGCCCGGATATGGCCCGGCGCGGCATCAGCAGATTCGGCCACACGCGTACCGACGATAAACAGGTCATGATAAACCACGCCAGGTGTAGTGCCCGCCACAAACGATTTGGTTTCACGACCAAGATCTTTGGTCAGGTCAATATATCCGCCCAATCCAAATGATTTTACGGGAGTACCGGCTTCGGCATCAATGGCATAAGTTTTAGCACCAACACTATAAAAAATACGCTTTTCGCCGCCTTTGTCGTTTTGCCAATAGATCACTCCCCTGCTCACCTTATAATAGGCCATTGGGTCGTTTTTACCGCTGGTATCCACGCTTGCCGGGTCAAATATCCATCGCTGAGCGCCCGTGGCAGCATCCAGTGCAAATAGTTTCAGTTTGGGACTTGTACCATACAGCACACCATCAACTATAATAGGATTACACTGGTTCTGGCTGCGGTTAGCCGTATCCCTATCCTTCGTGCTGAAGGTCCAGGCTACTTTCAGATGATATACATTACTTAAATTAATCTCTTCATTTGATGAATAACGGTTACCCTCCCTGGTGCCTGCATAAGTTTGCCAGCCGCTATATGCCGTTGGTGGTGCAGTGGACTTGTGTTTGCAGGAACAATAGGCCATAGCAAACAGACCTGATAAGAGGATAAACTTTATTTTCATAACAATGATCTACTTTTTCACCAAACTGGCAGGCGCAATCTCATGGCTCAACAGTTGCCCAAACAGTTCCCAACGTTTTTGAGGATCTTTGGCTGTGCCGCCGTTACGTTCAATATAGTTTTTCACCAGGTCGAGTCCATAATTATAGTTGATCACATAGCTCCGGTATTTTTTGATAAAGCTGAGCGATTTATCGGCGGTTTCATCATTCATCAAACAGTATTTGGTCAGGTAATTCCGGGCCTTATCGCGCGACATGGTATTGTTTACCAGCCCTCTGGCAGCTTCATTACGGGCATAGTTCAGGTTACCTTTTATAGCTAAAGCTTTGAAATACAGGTCGACACCCGCGGTATCTAAACCGGCCAGCGGCAGCAACACGCTTTTGGCAAATTTCACTTTCTCTTCTCCTGGGAAAGCCATTTCGATACCGTAATTCGCGCTCCCCTCGGCAATTAACGACTGCGGACTAAACAGCGGGTACATCGAGATCTCCACCCAGCCTTTATCATGATATAAATTCCTCTCCAGCAGCATATTATACACATGATGACCGGGATAACTTTCGTGACTGCCCACATCAATTGCCCGGTCGATAAAGATCTTCAGATCGGTATTGATCTGTACGGTGCTTTTGTGGCCGCCCTTGTACCAGTTGTATCCGCTCCAGGGTTTGTTGGTCACATATTCCAGTGTAAAGGTTTCACCAGCAGGCAGTTTATAGTGTGCCAGTGTACGTTTGCGGGCCTCGGCTATGGCGGCTTTGATCACCGGATCGAGCTTATCTTTGGGGATGATGAACTTATTGGCCAGTTTCTGGAAGCGGTCGTTCACACGCCCTTTGCCGGGTAAAATACTGTCCAGCTGTGCTATCTGGGCCTTAAAATAATCTTCGGTATAAACCGGGGCGGTTACGCCAAACAGTTCGCGTGATTCCTCATCAAAGGGCCGATCTTCACCAGAAAAAATGCGTATCCGGCGACTAAAAGCAAGCAACTGATCAGACATCCATTCGGCACGCATTTTATTGGAATCCACTATGGCTGAGGTCGCTACGTTCCTCAATTCATTCATTAATATATTGGCATCAGCAAGCAGGCTGTCCTTTGGGAACTCCTTGGCAGGCTCCGTTTTAGGTTTAAGCGAATCGGGGCCGTAATAGGCATCCACGAAGTCGGGATCGTATTGGCCTATGGTGAGGCCCAGTTTAACATATTTAACAGCCAGGCTGTTAAGCTTTTGATTTTCGCGGTTATGGGCGGGGTCGGTACTGCACGAAAGTATAAACAGTATAGGTGCAAAAAGCAGTAGTTTCTTCATGGTAGATTTTCGGGGTGATGTAAAAGTGGAACAAGATAATAATTCCATTGTTTATAAAATAAAAAACACCAGATCCGGGCACCCCAGAACTTTTTAAAGTTTTATTTTAACACTTTTTTAACTAAAAACCGGGCAAAACCTGATCAAAAACAGCCCGTTTTTTATTCGAAACATCCCATTTTAACACTTTTTAACAAATTTTTGACGGGTTTTGAAAGGTTTAAGAAGTATTAAATCACCGACTATCAAATAACTATATAAAAATCAGTTGGTTTTTGGGCTTATTTTTCCCCTAACAAAACAGCCCGGTTCTCTTGAAGTAAGAGTACCGGGCTGTGGTTTGTATAAATATACGAAAAATTGTTGGGATGCGTAATGGCAGCCTCACCCAACCCTCTCCAAAGGAGAGGGCTTTAATATCATTTTTGAAGTCTCCCCCCTTGGGGGAGATTATTACATGAGGGCTTCGCCGTTTAGAGGGGGCTTCTACTTCCAGTCAAAATCAACCATTTTCCCGTTCAGTTTCCATTTTTGGGGCTGCATGTTGGTCATCCAGTCCAGGGGTTCACCTATGGGTTGTACTTTGGCAGCCTGGGCAAAGGCTTGTTTTATGGCGGCTTTCTGCTCGGCGCCCAGGGCTTCGGGGTGGGCCGAAATGAAGAGCGGCGCTCCGCTTCCTGCCAGCAACTCCAGCCATTGTTTGTTGCGTTCCCAGGAAATATCTGTGGTCAAACCCACGCAATCGCCGTCAACAGCGTAAAACTTATCATGCTGCGGCAAACGGAAGGCCAGTGTATTCACACCCATTTTACGGGTGCGCTCCCATTCGTGGCCGCTGGTATCATCGCCAATACGGCAAAGTTCAAATACCCCTGCCGATAGATGGCTCATGGTATTACAGCCAATAATGCAGATGCCATCGCCGGCAGCTTCACGGATAGCGCTGTACAGATCGTTGATGATCTCGGCAGTGGTTTTGCTGCGGTCGTTAAAGTTCCAGCCGGGTGCGGTGATAGTATTCTTCATATCGGGTCCCCATTTGCCGGTAATATCATAAGTGCTAAAATCATGCTTCACCATATCGTAGCCCCATTGCTTGTACACATCAAAATTATGTTTAATGCGGGCGATGTTCTCGGGGATGGTAGGATCGAGCACCGGATTTTTGGGATCGTCCCTGCCGGGAATCTTTGGTGCCAGCAGACTGACCTTTTCATCATGACGGGCACAAAGCGGCCGCATCCACAAACCGGGACGCATGCCCAGCTGCTTGATCTCGTTGGCCAGCAGGTGCATATCTTTAAATTTATCGTTTGGCTTGGAGAAATCATCGTTCCAGCCGCCATCGCCAGGCAACAAGGGCGAATAGGTGGCCCAGCCGGCATCCACTACCGAAAATGGACGGTTATGCGTATCAGTCACCAATTCGGCCATCATGGCGGTTGTTTTCCTGATCAGCTCAAAGGAATTATTACCGTAGGCAAAATACCAGTCGTTAATACCATAAGCCGGCTGCTTGGGCAGGCGCGGGTTAGGGCACATCATGCCGCAAAACCTATGGGTGGTATAAAAAGCGTTTTCGCCCGGCCTGCTGTTGGTGGTGATAATATCCGCAGCGTGTAACTGGCGACTGCCCAACAGTACCCCATTACCGCCGGAATGTGTATCTAAAGTAAGCTCCAGGCTATCATTGGTTAATCCCCACCAGCAAATACTTTTACAGCCGGTTTTTACGCCGAAGCAGGCGGTTTGCTTATCATCATGGATAATAACATACCATGGATTTTTAACATGATCGGTCTGGGTTTTCCATTGCAGGTCGCCGTAAGAGCGTTCCCAATGGTCACCCAGAAATTTGGAATTGGGCGACAGGTGATGCTTCCATTTCAGGCGCACAGCGTTGAGCTGCTGTGTTGGCGAGCTAACAAATACGCTTTTGAAATGGCCACTGGTTTTAAAACTAACGGCAATATCTTTATAGGTAAACGAAGTACCGTTTGTGCCCTTGAGCTTAAACCATTCGTCGCCGGATTGTGCCCAGACTTCATCGGGAGCGTTGATGAGGCTGGTTTGGGTTGATGTAGCATGCGTGATCCGGCTAAAGAGCAGGGCCGTCGTAGCGGTTACCGAAAGTTTTAAAAAGTGTCGTCTTTGCATAGTTGTAAATTGGTATTACAACGTTACTAAAAGGATTCAGCTAATAAAAATATTTTGGGGAGGAAAAGTTCTGAAGTGAAAAGACAATATCTCCATTAGAATTAATTTTGAAGAGGCGTTGAAATGTTTTTATACTTTGTTATATGCAACAAAGAATCTGTTTCAAAATGATATTTTAAAGCTTTTCTTTGACCATTAATTTTTATACTAAAAGTATAGTCAAGCCAATAATATACAAGTTTATTATCTGTCCCTCTTACGAATCTCGAAAAACCTATCGATTGTAAGGAATCATTCGGATATAATTTATTTTTTACAAAATCCTCAATCTTACTATTTATTCCACTCTGATCATCGACCATATTTTGGCAGGCAACCAGAACAAAAAGAACCAAAAAGAATAATACGTTTTTCGATTTCATAAAAACACCAATGGATAGGTAAGCTTAAATGTATAAATAAGTTTTTAATTAATCTCCATGCAGCCGCTCGACTCCAGCCCACAAGTGTTGGGAAGAGCAGAAACCTTATTAAAGTATTATTAAGTAAGTATGCTCCGTTAGGAAGCTACCTGTTTGTAGTAATTCATTATACACATTTTGCCTCTACGATCAATGTCATTATTTAAGGATACTCCGTAGGAGTAAAAGCTTTATAGAAAACAAACAACAATCATTTAGCATGCCGTAGGTATGCAACCCGAGTACAGTACCTACGGCACTGAATGGGAACCGGTTTTTTTCTCACCCAGTCTACGCTTCGCTGGACTCCCCTCCCTTCGCCTGCGGCGGAAAGAGGGTTTAGAAAAAGTACGTCATTGCGAGGAGGAACGACGTGGCAATCCCCTACTTACAGAACGGCCCTGCTAATTGGGGATTGCCACGCTTCGCTCGCAATGACGTGGGAGTGATTAACTATAATGTATTCTAAACTCCGTTTGCCTGTCAGCAACAGTTTTGAGGCTGAATTCGAAACCATGGTTGATCAGGATCTCACGCACGAGGGTAAGGCCTATGCCCTGCCCGTCTTTTTTGGTGCTGAAAAATGGGGAGAACAGGTTGGCGTGCTCACTGGCGCTAATGCCTTTGCCGGTATCGGTGATCACCAGTAGGCGTTGGGTTGGTATGACTGTAAATTTCACTGAGCCACCTCCTTCTTCAATGGCCTCCACTGCGTTTTTTACAATATTGATAAATGCCTGCTCCAGTTGCTGTTCGTCTGCCTGGATACGGATCTCATCGGCTGGCAGTTCTATTTCAAATACTACATTGTTTTCACGGGCCCTGGCGCTCATGAGCGTAGCTACCGAATTGATTATTTTTTGCAGTACGATGGGTTGTTTGTTGGCCTGCGGCAGTTTTACCAGGTCGGCAAAGTTGCGCATAAAATGGTTCAGGTTCTGGTTGCGGTCCATGGCTACCTGCAAGGCATCCTTCAAGGTATCAAAGTCGTGCCCTTCCCAAAGCCGATCGGTATGCATGGCCGATTGCATAATGGAATTTACCGGACCAATGGTATTATTCACCTCATGCGCCATCATCCTGATCACCTTGCCATACACCTTTTTCTCGGCAGCCAGGATCTCGGCGGTCAGGTCTTCGATCATGATAAAATGACGGGAGAAGCCCCGATCCACAAAGTGCGATTTTTGCAGCTTAAACGAACTGATGCCATCAACCCTGGCCACCACCGTTTCGCCCGATTGTAAATTCCGGATCTGTTGTATCAGTGGATGCTCTAATTCATAGATGGAGTATCCCTTTAGGCTTTCCTCACTAACCGACAGCAGTTGCAGCGCTTTGGGGTTTACCTGTTGAATGCGATTGTCATAATCCAATATCATGATGCCCGTTGGCGAAGTGTAGATCAGTTTCTCTAAAAAAAAATGCTGCTGCTCCTGCATAGTACGCTCCTTTCTTAACTCATCCATCATCCGGTTATACACCTCAATCAGTTCATCAACCTCATGTTTACCCGTGGAGATCAGTTTTACGTTAAAATCCTTGTCCTTAATGGCATCTACGCCCTGCATCAATAGCTTAAGGGGTTGTATCAGCTGTCGGTAAAGCTGCCAGGCTATGATAGCCGAAATGATGACAACCAACTCTGAGGCAATGAAGAATATTTTATTATCGCTGAAAATAAAGTAAGTGAGCACCAGCGCGAGCAGATGCAGGGTAACTACAAATAAAATATATTTAGTCCTCAGCTTCATCGTAAGGGATCTGGTATTTATCTAAGCGGCGGTACAGGGCGCTGCGTGTAAGGCCCAGCGCGGCGGCAGCCCGGCTTATTTTGTTTTTATGGTGATCCATAGCCCGTTTGATCATCTCTACCTCTACCTCCTCCAGTGTAAGGGTGCCCACGCCTGGCAGCTGCATATTGCCCTTTTTTACCGGCGATAGCTCCAGTTGCGAGCGAAAATCATCAATACCCAATTCATCTTTTTTACTCACCAGGATGGAGCGCTCCACCAGGTTTTTAAGCTGCCTGATATTACCCGGCAATGGCAACTGCTGCAGCCATTTCATAGCGCCCGGCGCTACCGAGAGTTTGGGCCGGTTGTAGATATCCTTTAGGTTATTGATAAAAAACTCCACCAGCAGCGGGATGTCCTTTGGCCTGTCGCGCAGGGCAGGCAGGTAAACCGTGATAAGGTTGATACGGTACAGCAGGTCTTCACGGAAAGTTCCCTTACTCACCATTTCGTTGAGATTTTTGTTGGTGGCGCAAACGATGCGCACATCAACCGTTTTTGTGCGGCTACTGCCCAATACCTCGTAGGTACGGTCCTGCAGTACACGCAGCAGCTTTACCTGGCTGCTGGCATCCAGATCGCCAATTTCATCCAAAAATATGGTACCCTTGTTAGCCATTTCAAAACGACCGATCCTGTCAAAGCGTGCATCAGTAAACGCCCCGCGGATATGGCCGAACATTTCACTTTCAAACAAGGAGGTACTGATACCGCCCAGATTTACCTTGATAAATGGTTTATTGCGGCGCAGGCTATTCTGGTGAATAGCCTCGGCAATCAGTTCCTTACCCGTGCCGCTTTCGCCCATAATGAGTACCGAGGCATCAGTTTGGGCAACCCGGCCAATGGTTTCCAGTATATCCAGCATTTTAGGGTCCTCCCCTATAATGTGCTGAAAGTTGTAGCTTTTGTCGAGCTGTTTGCGGGTGCGGTGTTCGGCTTTGTTATCCTGCAGATTGAGCAGGGTTTTAACCGACTGTACCAGGTGTTCATTGCTCCAGGGTTTATTGATAAAGTCGCTGGCCCCTATTTTCATACCGGCTACAGCCAGTTCAATACTACCCCAGCCGGTTATCAATATCACGGGTATAGCGCTGTTGATCTGCTTTATTTTGGCCAGCAGGTCAAGGCCCTCCTTGCCCGAGGTATCTATAGAAAAATTAAGATCGAGTATGATCAGTTCCGGATTTTGTTTCCGGATAACCTTCAATGCCTCTGCCGGAGTTTCTGTACATTGCACATCGTATCCTTCGCCTTTAAGCAACAATACGAGCGAGGTGCGTACCGCCAAATCATCATCAATTACCAATATCATAACAGCAGGTTAATATCGTAATTATTCTTCATGTAAAGCCACTGCCGGGTAAATTGCAGCTGCCTGCCTGCCCGGATACAATGAACACAGGAATACCAGCAGGTAAATGAAGGCTACAGCCAAAAACATGGCCATTACATAAGTACTTGCCGCCATGTTGAAAACATTGAGCAACGGGAACTGAATGGCAAAAAACACCCCAATAATTAAGGAAAAGGTGGTTAATATAAGCGATTCAGAAATCAGCTGCTCCGAAACCGAGCCGCCTGATGCCCCTACCGCCCTGCGTAACCCTATCTCGCTGCGGCGACGATTGATGTTATACCATAACACGCCAAAGATACCCAATGATACGTTGATGATGAGAAAAGCGGCTACAATAGAGAATATAATAATGGGGATTAAAGTACTTCTGTTGGTGCTTTCCCGTTTTTTTGAAAAATGCTCAATCTCAACCGATGCTTCCTTCATATAACCGGCAACGGCTTTGTATAATTTACTTTCAAAGGCTGCATCCGCATCGGGCGATACTTTAATGACCAGCTTACCTATATAGCGCATATCGCTGGTATCTACACGATTGTACATAGCCATGCCCGATGGTAAATAGTCGCCCTTATCCTTAACATCCTGCACAACACCTATTACTTTTATTTTTCTAACATGTTTATCGTCATGGCTATCGTCTATTAATTGCCCTAAGGCCCGGCCATTTCCAAATAAACTTTCCTTAAGCGAAGCATTGATAACTACCGGCCTATTGCTGCTTACCACGTCATCATGGTTAAACCAACGGCCCTCCAATAAGTTCATATTGAAAGCTTCACTATAGTTATCACCGACACGGTAAAAGTTAATGGGCCTTATTTCCTGTCCCTTATAAATAAGCCTGGTTGTACTTGTACTGCTGGTAAACGGAATATTGCTTGATGCATAACTGAGCGTTTTTATCTGCGGCATATTTTTAAGCATAGCGGTCAGCGTTGCATAGTACTGTGTTACGGAGTCGGTATTGTGAAACTGCTTGTTATTTTGAAAATTAATAACCCACACGTTATTATAAGTAAGGCCCATTGGTTTTTTGTAGTTGCGGTAATAATAGACCAATGAGGTAAACACCCCAAAGATGACCAGGAACGAAATAAATATTTCGGTGATCAATAAAAAATTTTGTTTCTTTTTATTCCAGATGAGTTTGAATAAATGCTTTATCATAAAAGTTTTGATTAAAGAGTGAATTATTGTGCCTTTAAGGCTGTTACTACATCAAGTCTTGACATTCGCCAGGCAGGGTAAACGCCAGAAAGAAGGCCAAAAAATAAACAGGCCAGTAAACTATATAGTAACACCAGGGGGTTGATACTTAAATCAAAATCAGGTATGAGCCCGCTGCCGTTTATAACCTGTAAAATAATTACGGTGAGTATAAGGCCAATAATGCCACCCAATATGGTGAGTATGATATTTTCTGTAATAAACTGGTAAACCAACGTTTTTGACGAGGCCCCAAAAGCCTTGCGCACACCAATTTCAGACGATCGTTCCATGATGCGGGTGATGTTTACATTAACCAGGTTTACAGTGGGCAGCAACATAAACAACAAAATAAACAGGCTCATAAAAAACAAAAAGCGTGCATACCCTGCATTATCGGCATTGCCAAAAAACCCGCGGGTAAAGGTTTCAAAGTATGTATCGGCATCGGAATGCAGGGTATCAAAATCCTTTTTCATGTCATCGGGTATAGGTATCCGGGTAACCATTTGCTCGTACTCTGTGCGCATCTTCGTTACCAGTTGTTCAGATGGCGAAAGTAATATCGCGGAGTAATCTCCCCAAAAGTCTTTATTCCGGTAATCACTCTTAGCTACAGTATAAGGCAGAAACATGTTGGCATAAAAAACTTCCTCAATTTCTGGCACGTTTTTAATTACACCTGTTACCCGGTAGCTTATATTATCAGCTTCTATGTATTTACCAACTACGGTTACAACATCGCCAAAATACTCTTTCCGGGTACGTTCGGAAATCACGGCTACACGGTCGGCTTTGTTAATTTGATCGGGGGTAAATGGCTTACCTTCTATAAACTGGTAATTGGCAATATTCCACAAATCGGCATTGGTGTACTTCATGTCGATCACTATTTTTTTATTGTTCACATACGCATTTGATGAAGTACTTCTGGAAACAATAGCCATTTTAACCGGCGTTTTTAAACTGCCTGCGTAATGGGTTAAAAAATAAAATGAGGAGCCACCACTATTTATCCATCCCTTTTTTGAGGTATAAGTTAACCGTTTGATATATAATGACCGGCTATTCTTATCGCCAGGATAAACCGGATTGGTAACCTTTTCAATAAAAGCGGCAAGCACCATTAATACCGTGAGCGTTAAACTGATGCCGAATAAGCTGATAAACGTAAAGAACTTTCGTCTGCGTAATACCGCTATGGCTATTTTAAAATAATTTTTAAGCATGATCTTAATTTTTTAAGCTGATGTATTACTGAACCTGCGAGCCATCAAATAAGCGCACCAGCCGGTGAGTTTTATGCGCCATATTTTCATCGTGCGTTACCATTACAATGGTGGTGCCCTCATTACGGTTCAGGTTGATGAGGATCTCCATGATCTCGTTGCCCATAGCGCTGTCCAGGTTACCGGTTGGCTCATCGGCCAGGATGATCTCCGGGCGGCCCACAATGGCCCGCGCTATAGCCACACGCTGCCGCTGACCACCCGATAACTGTGTTGGGAAGTGTTTAATGCGATTGGATAGCCCTACTTTCTCCAAAGCTTCGGTAGCCAGCATTTTACGTTCTTTGGCGGTAGTGTTACGATACAGCAGTGGAAGCTCCACATTGTCCAGTACCTGCAGATCGTTAATCAGGTGATAGCTTTGGAAAATGAAGCCCAGTTTCTGGTTCCGGAACTGTGCCAATTGCTTGTCGGATAAATGATCGGTCTTTTGATCGCTTATCTTGATATCGCCTTTAGAGGGCGTATCCAGCAGGCCCATGATATTCAGCAGCGTACTTTTGCCACAGCCCGATGGCCCCATGATGGATAAAAATTCGCCCTTGGCTATATCCAGGCTGATGCTGTTGAGGGCCAGTGTTTCAATCGTATCTGTACGGTATACTTTCTCAATGTTTTGTAAACGGATCATATCTTTTTAATTATTGAATTATTGAATTAGTGAATTAGTGATGTAGGTTAATTATTGAATTACTGATTTAGTGAATTAGTGATAGGGTTTAGGTAATTATTATTGAATTATTGATTTCTTTTTGAATTTTGACTTAAATCTACTGGTAGCTTATCTTATGGTTGTTTTCAAAATCATATAATGACAGCTGACGTAACTGGTAATAGGCCCCCCAAAAGTCGCGGAGCGAAGTGATATAATCGCGTTTGGCCTGGTCGTTTTCCCTAAAGGCGATGCCCAGGTCCGTAATGCTCAGGTCGCCCAGTACATAGCGTTCGCGGGCTATTTTGTATTTTTCCGAGGCAATGCTGTCGGCCTCGGCGGTATATATCAGTTGTTCCTTCATCATATTAAAAAGAGATACCTGGGTTACAATTTGTTGTTTAAAAGTTTGTTTGTCCTGCTCTACTGTATATTCGGTAAGCTGTTGGTTTGCCAGCGCCGTTTTCGTACGCGATTTCGACCTGCCCCAATCCAATATGGGCACCGATAGCGTTAACGATACGATCTGCTGGTTTTGCGGATTATTATACAAACCAGGGATACTGGCAGCTGTATTTGAAAAACCCAAACTGGCATTAAGCGTGGCGGTTAAACCGGTTTCGCCCTTAGCTTTAGCCACATCTCTTTTAGCTTCGGCAATACGCCTTAAAAAAGAGATAGCATCTGCCCGGTTGGCATAGGCCTCGGCCAATACCTTATCTGAAGTAACACTCATCTGACTGATATTTTGGGGTATTGCCAATACAATTTTACTATCATCCTCCTGCCCAGTATAGCTGCGAAGATTGAGGGTGGCCACTTCTATATCGCGCCTGGCGGTTCCTACGGCTTTTTTGGCGTTAATGAGTTCCAACTGCAATTGTAATATTTCGTTTTTTGATACTTTCCCCAATTCAAATTTAATATTGGTTATAGCCATTATTTTTTGCGTATTGGCATAATTGGTTTCGGCAACGTGCAAGTTAACTTGTGCCAGCAACAGATCAAAAAAATACCCTTCAACTGTAACCGCTATATTTTCCTGATCTTCAATATACTTCTGTTTACTCTCGTTATACTTTAGGGGCTCAATTCTTTTATCCCATTTCAGTTTGTTGAACTGAAAAAGCGGTTGGGCATACGCAATTCCATACGGAACGCCATTGTATAATACATTATGCCTGTCGAAATCAGAAAATCGCTGTATTTGAGTTGTACCATAAATGGTACCTCCGGTAGCGGTAATGCTTTGGCTAAAATCAAGCTTTAGTGATGAATTATCATTATGAACCGGCTGAAACAATATGGTACCATCGGGCTGCTGCACCTGGGTAAAGGTTTTATTATAATCGGGCAGGGTACCGCTCAGGGCCAGTTGGGGCTGGTAATTTGACTTATAGGTGCGATACTCCCAGTATTTGGTTTCACGTAACGTAGCCGCCTGCTTAGCCGCTATGGAGTTTACTTTGGCCATTTCAACCACCTGCTGCAGGGTTAGCCGCAGCGTATCGCTGTTACCGCGGCCAAATGCCCCTGCGCTAATGGTCAACAAACTTATGATATATAAAATTTTCATTCTTTTTATTGTAAATGTTATTGAAGCCTCACCCCACCCTCTCCAAAGGAGAGGGCTTTAAAATATTTTTGAAGTCTCCCCCTTTGGGGGAGATTTAGAGGGGGCTCTCGCAATGACGTATCTCTTTATTTTAGTTATTTATAGTTATCTCTTTTGAGTTCTTATACTCGCTCATATCCGAAGTGATCACCACATCACCGGGTTTTACGCCGTCTTTTATCTCCACAAAATCAAAATTGGTTAGCCCGATATGAACCGTCCGGCGCTCGGCTTTGGAGCCATTGATCACAAAAATATCCTGTAACGACGATCCCTTAAATGCCGGTCCGTTAGCCACCTGCATTACCTTGCTATGCGTTGCGGTTATCAGAAACACATCTACTTTCATATTGGGCCGCAGCAGTTTGCTGGAACGATCGTCCAACTGGATATCAAAAGAAATGATGCTGTTTTGGATTGATGGCGATACATTGCTTACATGCCCGCGCAACTGGTTATCATTAAACCGGATAATTACCGGGATACCCGCGTGCAGCTGATCAACCGAATTGTCGGATATACTGCCCTGTACCTTAAAACTGCCCAAATCGGCAATGCGGGCCAGTGTTTCGCCTTCATGTATGTTGGCGCCTATGTTTTTGTTTACATAGGTGATAACCCCTTTACGGGTAGCCACAATGTTTGCCAGTTGCAGCTTGCGTTGCAGGGCGCTCAGATCGCTTTGCTGTATAGCGGCGGCAATCTCCGCTTCTTTGATCTCGATACGCATGGTCTGCTGCTTATTTTTGATCTCGTTTTCCAGCTGTTTTTTTTCCAGCTGCGCTACTTTCAGGTTAAGCTCGGCCTGCTCAATATTTTCGCGGGTGGCCCCTCCGGCTTTGTACAGGCGTTTGGCATTTTCAACCGCATCGGCCAGGTTACTGATGTGCAGTTGCTTGATATCATTATTTGACTGGATATCATAAAAACTTTTATCAAGGTCGAGTTTGAGCTTGCTGATCTCATTCCGCTTTGACTCCAGCTGAAAGTTAAGTTTGTCGTATTCGGTTTGGGTCGCTGTTTTATCAAGGGTGATGATGGACTGGCCCACGTTTACTTTATTACCGGCATCCAGGAGCGCGTTTTTGATAGAGGCATTGATAGGACTGGTAATCACCTCCTCAAACTCGGGCAAAACCTCACCTGTGGCGTTGATGGTATTTTCGATATTGCCTACTACAACCGCGGATGCTGTAATTTGGCTCCTGTTTATTGACGATTTGATGAATCCCCTTAGTATCCATACAGCCAGCACTAAACCACTGATAATGATCATCGCGATCAGTACGGCTTTCCGGCGTTTTTGTGCAGTTACTTCAAGGGCTATTTCCTTATCCATTGTGATACTTTTTTGGACAAGGATTGCAAGAGCTATACCAATATCAAGCTATTGGTTACAAGACGATTACAAATTTTTAATTTCCAAAAAGTGATCGATTCCGGACATTTTCAATGATAATGGACAGGTGGGGATGAGGAATTGAGGTGAGATGGGAGATTACTCTTTTGTCATCCTGAGGGACGAAGGATCTTCTTCGACATCCTTGCCGAAGAAGATCCTTCACTACGTTCAGCATGACAACGCTGTTTTTTGGACATGCTAACAACAAAACAAACAAATGTCATCTCGAAGGTAGGAGGAGAGATCTTTTGCGCGGGATATGCTAATCGAAAAAGATTTTTCACTCCGCTCAAGAGATAGTTTCTCCTTGTATGTTTGAAATGACAACAGCTACACAAAAATTCAAAAATCAGAATAAGCCGCAGGATACAGGAAAATGATATCCGCATGCGATACATTATTCTGATATTCGGCCTTTCCTGAGAGACTTTTCCAGTAGGCATCGTTACTAAAGGCTTCCCAGTGCTTGTCCCTGTCCTCTTTATTATTAAAAGTGGTCATGTACATCAAATTAGGCATATGACTACCGGCTATTACTTCGGAGTAAAATACGGCATTAAAGCCCAAACGTTTAAACAGTCCTACTTCATCGCCTACGTTAAACATGCGCACTTTATTAAAATTATACTTTTCAGTAGCGCTTTCATAGCTACGCAGCTCATAAACCCTATCCGCTTTGGCGCCCGTTAAATTTGGTACAGCCGGGGCGGGCATTCCCGGGAAGGCTTGTAATACGATGGTTTCTATACGGGTATACGGGGCATCTTTATACCCAGCGTTGATGTAATCGTCGCCATTGGTTAGGTATTCTGTATCACCCTGTAATTTTTTGTCGATACCTATCAGCTTGTCAAAAGTCGCAAAAGGCGTAAAAACATAAATACGCATATCGGCGGTATCCTGCTTTACCGGTTTAAATACGCCTACGTTTTTTACACCTGCGCGGTGCATAGCCGGTACATAGGCCTGCTCCAGGTAGCGTTCAATCCTACCCTCCTGCACCGTTGTTTTATAATGATAAATTTTAAGTTGATAGTAAAACCTTTTAGCTGCCATAGCCGAAGAAGCCGACAAGCCCAGCATAAAAAATAATATAACTGTAAACAGTGAATAGCGGATTTGGTAAAGTGATTTCATGAGTTTATTAAAATGGTAAAGATAGGTTCAAATCTGGTTATTTTTTGTGTTTTTCTCGATGGAGATTGTCACAATTTTGAGGACAATAACCCCTCATTGGACAGTTATCAAATCTATGGGTCAAAGCCTGGTCGCAGAACCGACTCACCCCGACGTCGCTACGCTTGTCACCCCTCTCTCCGCTTCGCGCATAGAGGCTTTTTTTCTTTTTCTACCCTCTTTCCGCCGCAGGCGAGGAGAGGATGGTCCATCCGCCAGCTGGTGGAGATAGACCGGGTGAATCGATAGACGCCTGGTTTTGCCTTATACCTTTTCATGGGCTATTACGCGTTCATGGCTTTAAGCAGCTATAAAAAAGGCCCATAAATCTTCATTTACAGGCCCTGGATTTTTTTTAAACGAATGCGGGATATTACAACTCGCGTACCCAGATATTTCTGAAGCTAAGCGGTTCGCTTTTATCGCCGTGTGCCTGTAATTTAATTGGCGCTGCGCCGTGTTTTTTACCTTCGTAAGATGCCTTGCCAATGTATTGGGTTGGGCCCCACAGTTCAAAGTTATTTTCAACAAGCACACCATTAAAGAACACGGTAGCTTTAGCGGCTGATTTCAGAGAGCCATCCTCATTAAATACAGGAGCGGTCCAAACTACATCGTATACGTTCCACTCACCTGGTTTACGGCCTGGATTGGCCAATGGGATAGCCTGTTTGTACAAGCTGCCTGCCATGCCATTAACATAAGTTTTATTGTTGTATGAATCTAAAACCTGTAATTCATATCCCGCATCGCCTTTACCTAATGATGCCAGGAAGATACCGCTGTTACCGCGGGCCTGTCCTTCGCCGGTAATACTGGCAGGTACGCGCCACTCAATATGCAGCTGGTAATTGGTGAACTTTCTTTTGGTTTCGATATTTCCTTTGGTTTTATCAACGGTTAAAATACCGCCTTTAACCACCCATGATGCAGGTGTTTGGTCGGCTACAGAAACCCATTCGTCCTCATTTTTGCCATCAAATAAAACAATGGCGTCAGACGGGGCCTCGCCCAAAACTTTTCCCGGTACAACAACTTTGGGTATAGGTTCCCATATTTCGGTATCTTCTGGCTTGGCCTGCTGCGCGTTAGCTACAAAAAAGCTTCCTGCTAAAAGCGCTGTTAATACAATTGGATATTTCATATTAGTATTATAGTTGGTTTTAAATTAATAGTGAATGGTGAATAGTGAGTGGAGAGTGGTTGATTGCGTAAGCAAATTTTTAACTATTCACCACTCACTATTCACTCTCATTAAATGTGGAGTGTATTTTTTAAGTACGACGCACTTTTGGCAATACTTACATACGGATCGATATTGGTATAGTTTTCCTGCTCCACAATAAAGTGTTTAATGCCGGCCAGTTTGGCTTTACTTAAGATTGTTTTAAAATCAATGTCGCCATTTCCAATTTCGGTGTTCAGGTTGGCATTGGTTTTATCACGATCCTTAATGTGTACAAATGTAAAACGGCCCGGATGTTTCTGGAATATAGCTATCGGATCCTGACCGGCGCGAACTACCCAGTAAAGGTCCATTTCCATGTTCACCAGTTTTGGATCGGTATTATTTAACACTACATCATAAAAAGTAGTATCGCCAACGGGATGCCATTCAAAATTATGGTTGTGGTAACCAAGCTTTAAGCCCGATGCTTTGCAGATCTCGGCAATCTTGTTCATCTTATCGGCTACGGCTTTACAGTCGTCAACCGTTTTGATGAAGTTATGGTTTAATGAAGGGATAATAATATAAGTTTGACCTATGGTGTTAGCTACTTCAATATAAGCTTTCAGGTCATCGGTTTTACCTTCGCCAAAATACTGATCCAGACCGTAGTGACCGCTTGGCGTGCTCAAACCGTTATCCTTTAACAGCTGACCAAAATCTTTACCTTGTAAACCCCAGTAACCGGTTTGCTGATTAAAACCAAAGGTTTCTACTTCTTTGTAACCGGCTTTGGCCACCTGGGCTATTACACCTTTTACATCTTTCGGCAACTGATCACGCAGGCTATATAATTGCAGCCCGACACCATTAGTGCTTTTGGCCGATAGTAAATTAGGTTTTATCATCACACCTGCCGCAACTAAACCGGCCTGTGCTAAGAATGTTCTTCTGGTTGTCATGTATAATTATTTGGTTAATGTATTGGTTAGAGCAGCTGCAAACCATAAGGTTTAAACATCGCAGATATGTACCGCTTTACGTAAAGAAGCGATATGATCTGGCTGCTTCGGAATAAACTCCTGTGCCACAAAGCCTTTATGCCCTACTCCCACAATAGCTTTCATAATAGCTGGATAATATAATTCCTGTGTATCATCGATCTCATTACGTCCGGGTACACCACCTGTATGATAATGCGCGATGTATTGGTGATTGTCGCGGATGTTGCGGATCACATCGCCCTCATCTATCTGCATGTGGTAAATATCATACAGGAGCTTAAAGTTTTCTGAACCTAATCTTTTGCAAAGTTCGGCACCCCATGATACACGGTCGCACTGATAATCTTTATGGTCTATCTTGCTGTTCAGCAGTTCCATTACCAATACTACGTTATGTTTTTCGGCAAGTGCTACCAAAGGCTTCAAACCTTCCACACAGTTGTTCCAGCCGGTTTCGTTATCCTTACCCCGGCGGCTGCCGCTAAAGCAGATCAGATTTTTATATCCTGCCGCGGCTACTTTAGGTATCATTTCCGAATAGTTTTTTTGCAACTGTGCATGAAATTGCTTGTCACCAAAACCATCGGTCAGGTTTATTTCGGCGCCGTTACACATGGATGAATACAGGCCATACTTTTTAAGTGTAGGCCAATCGGCCGGGCCAACCAGGTCGATCCCTTTGATGCCGATATCTTTGGCGGCGGCGCAAAGTTGCTCTACGGTTATATCGCCATAACACCAGCGGCAAACCGCGTGGTTAATATTTCCTTTAAGCGTATCAGGTAACATTGGTTTATCTTGTTCGGTTGATGTAAATGAAGTAAGCACACCCGACGCTGTAATAGCAGCCGTGCCTGCAAGCATGTTTTTGATAGCCGATCTCCGGTTTTGATTTGATGACATAGGTTTTTATATTTCAGTTTGTGCAGAAGGTTCCTGTATATCTAAGCCCGGTTTAGCAGCCATATCAGTTTTATCCTTAAATAACAGAAGGAATAATATCAATACAACAGCTGCAATTCCAGCCGGTATGAGCCATATGGTTTGCCAGTTATGGCTGGTAGCCGAAGTTTTCCAATGATCAACTATCGGCCCCGAAATGTAGGAACCAATAAGCATACCTACCCCATAAGTAGCCAGGGTAATAAAACCTTGCGCGGCACTTTTAAAACGCTCGCCGGCCAGGTTATCTGTATAGATCTGTCCGGTTACAAAGAAGAAATCGTAACAAATGCCGTGCAGTACAATACCGGCTATCAGCATCCAGTAGTTACTGCCTGCATCGCCGTATGCAAAAAATATGTAACGTAACACCCAGGCCAGCATACCCAAAGCAACCATTTTTTTAACACCCAGCCTTACAAAAAACAAGGGCATCAATGCCATGAATAATAACTCAGACATTTGGCTCATTGATTGCTTACCGGCAGCGGCGGTTACTCCAACTTCATTTAAAAACGGATTGGTAAAATTATAGTAAAACGCAAGCGGTATACAAATGGCAACCGATGCCAGGAAAAACGTAAGATATGACCGGTTTTTAAGCAACCCGATCGAATCCAAGCCAATAATATCTCCGAATGAGGTTTTTTGACCTTTTTTAACTGGTGGGGTATCAGGTAATGTAAAACTTAACAATCCGAGTATCAATGATGCAACAGAAGCCATTTTAAAGGTTAACACCAGCGAACCGCTTTTTTCCCAGCCCAGCCAGCCAATGATCAAACCGGCTACTATCCATCCGGCAGTACCGAATACCCTTATAGTTGGAAATTCCTTACTTGGGTTTTGCATTTGCTTAAATGATACCGAGTTTACCAATGCCAGCGTTGGCATGTAAATGATCATGTAAAACAAAATATTGGGATAAAATTTATCAAAATCGGCTATGGTAGTGGCATAAAAAAGCGAAGCTGCACCAAGCAAGTGCAGTACGCCTAATATCCTTTGTGCCGAAAAATACTTATCGGCTATAAGTCCTATAATAAACGGTGCTATAATTGCGCCTAACGATTGTGTTGCATAAGCCCCGGCATTTTGTGTACCGGTGGCTTTTAACGTAGTTGTTAGGTAAGTACCCATTGTTACAAACCATGCTCCCCAAATAAAAAATTCGAGGAACATCATAGTAGAAAGTTTTACCCTGATTCCAGTGGTCATAGTTATTTTTTAAGTAGATAAAACCAGGTTATTTTTTCAGCGATAAAACGTATTTAACCATTTCTTTGGCATCATCTAATGATACAGTTGGGTGTGGCGTCATCGGGATATCGCCCCAGTTACCTTTACCACCGTTAATAACTTTTTTGGCCAGGGTTTCGATGTTGGTTTCGGTAGCCGGATATTTAGCCGCTACATCCTGAAACGCGGGACCTATTATCTTGGTATCAACTTTATGACAGGTATTGCAATCAGCCGCCGCGATCAAACTTTCGCCTTTAGCCGAACCTGCTGATCCGCCTGCACCTTCTGTACCTGTTTTTGCAACAACGGTATCAGCATCAGAGTTAGTCGCTTTTGCGGTTTGGTTTGCCGCACTGGTGCTGTCGCTGCCGCCTTTGGTTGATGAATTGCTGCCGCAAGCTGTAACTACCGCGCTGATACAAAGAATAAAAAAAGCCTTTTTCATGAGTGTTTTTTGTTTTTTAATAATAACCTGACAGGGGCATATCTGTTTTAGCTTATTACTCCTGTTGGTTTACTTCTGTTTTTTTGGTTGTGATTAACGAGGGTGAAAAATACAATTTTTTATTATAATCAGTGTACTTTTTACACGCTAACTGTGCTTAACGGCGCTGTTTTTTTTCTGCCGCGCATATAAAATACCAAACCGGCAAAAGCAACTATCAATGCTACAGGGATAATGAGCGTAGTATTCAGCACTTCGGGACCGGCGGCCGACCGGGCAGCATCAAAAGCTTTGGCCATATCCGTACCTGCCGCTGCCGACCGGTAAGCATCCAGATTGGCTCCTGCCGGAAGTTTTTGAATCATGATAGCATCATAACGCCCCCCCATAAATATCATATAAATTGACACGCCAAACATGCCTGCTCCGCCCATCAGGTTTAATCCTACCGCACCGGTGCGGGGCAGGTTTTCGGCTACAAAGCCTATCATACAAGGCCAGAAAAAAGCAACGCCTAATCCAAAAATAACGGCCGCAAAATAAATAGCATCGCCATGTAAATGGACCATCAGGTAAATTCCCAGAGCCGACAGGATCGCTGAAATAAGCAATACACCCTGGGGAGCCAACCGGTGTACGATGGGAGCCGCAAATGCCCTCCCCAGTACTTGCACCGAGGCAACAAAAGTGAGGATCAGGATAGCATTGTTAGTAACCGTTTTGAATAATACATCCGTCCATTGATTAGTAAATAATTCTGTTATGGCTGTACCAAACATGCAGATGATCATAAACAAAAACAAAGGGTTCATCAAAGACACGTACATATCGCTTGTGCTTACACCTGCCGATACCCTTTCGGTTACCGGGAATTCCAGTTTGGAGAACAGGAAACCATAAGCCAATGTTGGAATAAGCATGATAGCTACTTCCAGCTGGGAGATCCAATAAGGCTTAGGTGATACACCATGCGCAAGCGCGGTATCCAATCCAAATACGATCAGCGTACCAATAACAATACCTGCCGGGAACCAAAGATGAAAATGATTGAGCTTAGTGGTTTTATTATCGGTATAAAGCGACGCAACCAAAGGATTACAGGATGCTTCGACAGTACCGTTCGCAATCCCGATCATTAAGGTAGACAGGAACAGGGTCCAGTATCCATTTGCAAAAATAGTGAGCAGGATACCTATCAAATGGAAAACAAATGCAGATACCAGTAATTTTTTCATACCGATAATATCCACAATAAAGCCTCCTACAATAATGGCTAACGGAAATCCCCAGAAAGCCGTTGCAGCAATGGTGCCCAGTTCTGAGCCATTAAGGTGAAATCTGACGCCCTGATCATTCAATATTCCGGCACGGATGCCAAATGATAATGATGTTACCAACAGGGATAAACAACTGGCCCTGAAAAGCTGTGTACGGTTAATGGTTTGCATTTAAAGATAATTAGGTTGAATTAATTGGTTAATTGGTATCTCAAATATAATGCTTTTTACCTCACCCAACCCTCTCCAAGGGAGAGGGCTTTCTATTGTTAAATAAAAAGTCTCCCCCATTGGGGGAGATTTAGAGGGGGTGTGTTTATATCCCCAGCGTCTTCCTGTTAAAAGCTTCGTCAGAACCTGACGCGGCGAAATCATCAAAAGCACGCTCGGTAACCCTGATGATATGATCTTTGATAAATGTGGCGCCTTCTCTTGCGCCATCTTCGGGATGTTTAAGCGCGCATTCCCATTCTAATACGGCCCATCCTTTAAAATCATATTGGGTTAATTTGCTGAAGATCCCTTTAAAATCAACCTGGCCATCGCCCAATGAGCGGAAGCGGCCCGCACGGTCGACCCAATTCTGATAACCGCCATAAACGCCCTGCCTGCCTGTTGGGTTAAATTCGGCATCTTTTACGTGGAACATTTTGATGCGTTCATGATAGATGTCGATAAACTCCAGGTAATCCAGGCACTGCAATACAAAATGCGATGGATCATACAGGATATTGGCACGTTTATGATGACCAACCTTATCTAAAAATATTTCGAAGGTGATACCGTCATGCAGATCTTCACCAGGGTGCAGTTCGTAGCAAAGGTCAATACCATTTTCTTCGTACACATCCAGGATAGGTTTCCAGCGTTTGGCCAGTTCATCAAAACCAGTATCTACTATACCTGCAGGGCGTTGCGGCCATGGGTACACCATTGGCCAAAGTAAGGCGCCGCTAAAAGTAACAGAAGCGTTAAGACCTAAATTTTTTGATGCTTCAGCAGCATATTTCAGTTGCTGCACCGCCCATCTTTGTCTGGCGGCCGGATTATTACGATAAGCCTCAGGCGCAAAAGCGTCAAAAAGCGAATCATAAACCGGGTTTACAGCAACCAACTGCCCTTGCAGGTGTGTTGACAGTTCGGTTATTTCTAATCCGGCAGCATTCACTATGCCTTTGATCTCATCCGCATAGGTCTTGCTTTCGGCAGCTTTTTGCAGATCGATAAAACGGGCATCATTGGTTGGCAGCTGAACACCTTTGTAACCCAGGCCAGCGGCCCATTTACAAATTGACTCCAGGCTGTTAAATGGCGCGGTATCGCCTATAAACTGCGCTAAAAATATGGCTGGTCCTTTTATAGTTGTCATAGTTTTTTAAATAGAAAATTCAGTCCATTTTTTATCTGATTTACCCGAGGCGATCACATTTTCAATAAATGCCATGCCGCGTACACCTTCTTTTACTCCCGGGAAATCCAACTCTTCGGAGGTAGGTGTTCTGCCCTCTATACCTGCTTTTACGGTTAACGCAAAGTTGCGGTACAGGTTGGCAAAGGCTTCCAGATATCCTTCGGGATGACCGGCTGGCGTACGGGTATTATGCTGTGCGAACGAGCTGGTATAACCGCCACCTGTGCGCCATACTTCCATCGGTTTATCGGTATACATTACCGTGAGGGAATTAGCATCGCTTTGGTGCCATTCCAGTCCGCCTTTTTCGCCGTAAACGCGTATTTTAACATTATTTTCTTCGCCTGCAGCAATTTGTGTGGCGGTGAGTACACCGCTTGCGCCGTTGTTGAATTTGAGCAGCGCGGCGCCGTCGTCATCCAGCTTACGGCCTTCAACTACAATATTGATATCGGCACAAATTTTAGTAACCTCTAAACCTGTAACATATTCGGCCAGGTTAAAGGCATGGGTACCAATATCGCCCATGGCACCTGCGATACCGCTTTTACCCGGATCTGTGCGCCATGAGGCCTGTTTATTATCATCGCCTTCCAGAAAGCTGCTGAGCCACCCTTGCGGATACTCTACGTATACTTTGCGGATAGCGCCTAATTTTCCTGTTTTGATCAATTGTTTGGCCTCTTTAACCATCGGGTAGCCGGTATAGGTATGCGTAAGGCAAAATAGTTTACCTGTAGCTTTTACTATTTTATCCAGCTCTTTGGCCTCGGCCAGGGAAAAGGTCATGGGTTTATCTAAAACAACATGAAAGCCGTTTTCCAATGCCATTTTTGTTGGAGCGAAGTGTACGTGGTTTGGTGTAACAATGCTGATCACCTGTACACGCTCGTCCGCTGGCAGTTGTTTTTCTTTTTCGATGAGTTCGGTGTACGAGTTGTAGATACGGTTGGCGGGTAGTCCCAGTAACAAACCGCTGGCTTGTGATTTTTCGGCATTACTGCTAAAAGCGCCGCAAACCAGTTCATATTCACCATCTATACGGGCGGCTATACGGTGCACGGCGCCAATAAACGCGCCCTGACCGCCACCGATCATTCCTAATCTTAGTTTCATTCTTTATAGTGAGTGGTTAATTCAATCGATTGGTGAGTGGTTGCATAAGTTTATAACCATTCTCCACTCACCTAATCAACTAAAAACTAATTTTTTATGTCGCCCAGGCTTTATCACCTTTTTTGTAGGGCACGTTGCCATCATAACGTCCTGGTACAGCAATGTAGCGCAGGGCTTTAGTTGCACCAACTTCTGAAGTAAAGTAACCCAGCAGGGTTAGCTCTTTCATCATCCGGAAGTAATGGTTCGGATCTTCGGGCTTTTTGTTTTTCGTGTAGTTCTTTTGCTCGGCATCCAGTTCGGTAAGCAGTTCGGTGCGTTGTTTGGCATCGGCTTCCATAAACGTTTTGCTGAATTTTTTCTTGCTGGCCTCATCCAGATTGGAGATACCTTTTACAAAAACCTTCTGATCTTCGGGCTTATAGCAATCCTGAACCATCAGGGCCATAAAATTGCCAATAGCGGCGGCTTTGGCGCCAGGTGTGCTGGTAGCTGGTAAAATGGTTTCGCCAATTTCATCAAATAAGGCTACGTTGTTTTCATCAAACAATTCGTTCACTTTTTTGGAACTTGGTTTACAGCCCGAGATAAAAAACTCAGCGCCGATGATGGTACCTCCCAGTATCAATCCAACCCTGCCAATAGCTTCTCTTCTATTCATGATTTAATTATTGATTTATTGAATTATCGAATTATTGAGTTATTGAATTACTAAGTAAGCAAATATTGAGTTATCGAATATCGACTTTTCAAATCAATAATTCAATAACTCAATAATTCAATAACTAATTTAGGCTTTCAGTTTAAATCCATCAGGATAATCCCTGTGGATGTATTGGTTTACCGCATCAAAGTTGGTCACCTTCATGGCCTTGTTATCCCATAACAGTTTCACCTGTCCACCGCTAAGGTCATGACCACGTACAGCCAGATTGGCCATTAACAAAGCTTCGGTAAGCGGACCAGCTTTATCAAATGATGAGCTTAGTTCGGTTTTACCATATCCGGCTATACAGCCTTCAACCCATTGCGCGTAGTGACCTTCGGCGCCGCCTGGTACCCTTTTCCATTTTTGCGGCGCGTTGGCGCTTGCAGTTAATGATTTTGGCAATAAAGTAGCCGCATCTGAATAAGTGCTGGCATACATTTTACCTTTTGTACCAATAAACAATGTACCATTACCTTCTTCGCCGCCAAATTTTTCATTTGCTCCTAACTCAGCAGGTCTTTCTGGTGTAATGCCACCATCCATCCAGTGCATGGTAACATCACCTTTTGTTTTCTCGGTTTTTGGGAAAGTTAAGGTAATGTGGCTTGACGGAGGACAGCTTTCAGGGAAGTGGCCTTGTTTAAACTCATCCACATAAACACTGCCTACACTGGCCTGTACATCTTTAACATATTGTAAACCCAATACACGGAACGGAGCCTCAACCAGGTGACAGCCCATATCGCCCAGAGCGCCGGTTCCGTAATCCCACCATCCGCGCCAGTTAAACGGTACCAGTTTATCTACGTAATCCTTTTTAGGAGCAGTACCCAACCACAGGTTCCAATCCAGTTCTTTTGGGATCTCTTTTGCAGGCTGAGGCCAGGCAATACCCTGGGGCCATACCGGACGGTTTGTCCAGCAGTAAATGGTGTGCACATCACCAATCAGGTCAGCATCATACCATTCAGACATCAGACGGGTACCATCGTTTGATGATCCCTGGTTACCCATTTGGGTTACTACTTTATATTTTTTGGCTGCCTCGGTTAATAAACGGGCCTCCCAGATATCATGCGTCATTGGTTTTTGCACGTATACGTGCTTACCTAACTGCATAGCATGGTAGGTAATGATGGCATGGTTATGATCTGGCGTTGAGATTGATACCGCGTCAAAGTTTTTCGACTCTTTATCATACATCTCGCGCCAATCTTTATAGTACTTGGCTTTAGGGAATTTAGCACGTGAATTGGCGGCTCTTCTGTCGTCTACATCGCATAAGAAAGCGATCTCGGCTTTGCCGCTTTTGTAAAAGTTGGCAATATCGCTCTGTCCTTTACCGCCCGCGCCTACGCCGGCAATAAGCAATTTGTCGCTGGGTGCTGTAAAGCCTTTGCCGCCCAGCACAAAACGCGGAACGATCATGAAACTTGCAGCGGCTAATGTACCCTTTTTAAGAAAATCCCGTCTGGAGGCGTCGGGAGTACTTTTGTCCTGTTCTTCAATCATTGGTTTGTATATTTTGGATATCCGGTTAATTAGATCTCGTTTTTCTTTAAAGCCTCAACCGCGTAATTGGCTGCACGGGCGGTCATGGCCATATAAGTAAGTGACGGGTTTTGGCATGCTGCCGATGTCATGAAAGAACCATCAGTAACAAATACATTTTTGGCATCCCAAACCTGGTTCCACTTGTTCAATACAGATGTTTTTGGATCATGGCCCATACGTGCGGTTCCCATTTCATGGATACCACGGCCCAGATATGGGTTTTTGCTGCTTGTTTGCACATTTTTAACGCCTGCCGCTTCTAACATGGCCTTTCCTTCGCTTTCCATGGCAATACGCATCTTTTTCTCGTTGTCTTTCAGTTCAGCGTCGATTGCAATAACAGGAAGCCCCCATTTATCTTTTTTGGTTTTATCGATGAACACTTTATTATCATGATAAGGCAAAGTTTCACCAAAACCACCCATACCTACCGACCATGAACCCGGCTCGGTTAAGGCATCCTTAAAGGCACCGCCTATGCTCAGTTCGGCAATATCACGGCTCCACCCTTCGCGGCTTGCACCGCCCTGGTAACCAAAACCACGTATAAAATCGCGTTTATCGTTACCCAGATTGGCAAAACGAGGAATATAGAATCCATTTGCACGGCGCCCGAAGTAGTATTTATCCTCGTAACCTTCTACATGGCCCCATGCATTAACATTTAAGTGGTGATCCATCAGGTTATGACCCAACTCGCCGCTGCTGCTGCCTAAACCGCCTTCCCAAACATCATTCGCCGAATTCATCAGGATCCAGGCCGAGTTAATGGTAGAAGCGTTCAGGAATACGACTTTTGCAAAGTATTCATAAGTTTTGTTGGTTTCGGCATCCAATACCTCTACACCTTTGGCTTTTTTAGTATCCTTATCGTACAAAATTTTGGTAACGATTGACCATGGACGAACGGTTAAATTACCGGTAGCCATAGCCGCAGGCAAAGTAGCCGATTGTGTGCTGAAGTAAGCGCCAAACGGACAGCCTAACCAGCATTTGTTACGATACTGACAGTTGGTGCGGTTATTATGCGGTACAGTGATATTGGCAGTACGACCAATAATCATGGCCCTTTCTTCTTTATAGTATTCTTTTAATCTTTTGGCAACATCTTTTTCAACCACGTTCAATTCCATCGGCGGCATAAAATCGCCGTCGGGTAAAACGGCCAACCCATCCCTGTTACCAGATATACCAGCAAATTTTTCAGCATAGCTGTACCATGGAGCGATATCTTTATAGCGGATAGGCCAATCCACAGCGATACCATCTTTTAGGTTAGCTTCAAAATCAATATCTCCCCAGCGGTATGATTGCCTGCCCCACATGAGTGAACGACCGCCAACATGATAACCGCGGAACCAGTCAAATCTTTTTACTTCCGTATATGGACTGTCTTTATCACTCGCCCAATAATCCAGGTTGGTTTCGTTCAAGGGATAATCGCGTTTTAATACCGGGTAATCATCTATCATTTTTTGCGTACGCCCGCCACGGTGCGGAAATTCCCACGGTGCTTTATTAGCGTTCACATAATCTTTAATGTGCTCGATGTTACGACCACGCTCCAGCATAATGGTTTTTAAACCCTTTTCTGTTAGTTCCTTGGCAGCCCATCCGCCTGAAATTCCTGAGCCAATGACAATAGCGTCATAAGTGTTTGCAGACATATCTATTCGGTTAAAATGAATTTTGTTTAGTACTTGGTTATCCCGCTAAATGTATGAATAAAAATTATTTTACAAATATTGCATTGTGTTTTTTTTACACTTTGAATATTGATCGGTTTTATAACAATTAGCGTTGTTTTGGCTTTGCATCAGGGGTCGACGCTTTGGCCGCCCTAAAGTAAAACCACTCCGTTGCATTACCTATTTGTATACCGAAAATTTAAAATAAAAACGTGTTTTAAAAACATAAAGTATTATTTATCAATCTATTCTAAAAAACAACAATCTCAAAAATATAAATACAATTTACGGTGTATCCTATAATGTATATTCCTTTTTTTTATTTCACCCCATGCATAGCCAGCCGACCGAATGGTATAAGCCATATAGGTTAAACAAATGTGTTTACAAATATGGTAAATGGTTTTAGCAGTTCTTAGTTAAATTACCTGTACTTACAGGCATATTGACTTAATAAATGAACCCTGGTTTATAAAACGATTATCAAACTTAGTAACTTAAAACACTAAAAAAAGAGTGTATCAGGAAATATTGTCTGGTGAAATTACCTTAATAATATCAATAACCCCATTTTTTCATGATTTGTAAATCAATTTTTACACAATCAACCGGGTCTTTTCCCTGGTAAGCTTCCTGCTCAATAATAAACAGAACAGTGCCTCCTTTTTTACTTGCTGCTTTTACAATTTCTTTAACCGGCAAAACACCCTGACCCAGTATGGTACTTTCGGTATCATCCCCATCAGCGCGTGGAGCTACTTTAATCTCATCCTTAACATGTAACGACTCAAACCGGCCTGGATATTTATTGATAAAATCAAGCGCTACGCCACCCGTACTAAACATATTGCCCACATCCATTTGCTGGGCCACCAATTTTGGATCGGTATTCTGGATAATAAAATCATACAGGGTGATATCTCCTACTTTGGTACTGATCTCAAAGTTGTGGTTATGATAGCCAAATTTCATGGCCGATTTTTGGCACAGCTCTCCGCATTTATTAAACTGCTCCATAAAGCGTTTTAATTTATCGGTATCATGGCGCAGGCTTTCATCCAGCCATGGGCTGATCACATAACGCTGACCAACGGTAGCGGCATCTTCAATGGTATATTTCCAGGCGTCGGTAAAATCGTTTTTGGCGTCATCCCAATGTTGGGCAGTCATTACGGTATGGCCGCTTGGCATTTTTATTTCCAGATCGGTTATTATTTTTTTAAACTCCTTGGCAGTAAAACCATAAAATTTACGATCAACATAGTTGGCATGTTCTACATGATGATAACCCGCATCGGCCAGTTTTTTTAATGTACCTTTTGGGTCTATTTTCATAGCATCGCGTACGCTATACAACTGTACGCCCACACGCTGCAGGTGTTTTTCTGATGCCATTAAACTATCAGGTAATAAAGCCGCGCCCGCTAAGGCTACAGCGCTTGTTTTTAAAAATGATCTGCGGGAGGTTTGCATTGGACTGATGTATTAAGGTTATAATTTGGAAAAAGAATCAAGATATTAGAATCAAGAGACAAGATAGCTACATATTAGGTTATTTCGTTTCATTTAATTCAATTTATCTCTTTGAATTCATTAAGGTGATTTTCGCACATTTTTCGATCTTTAATTTCTCCGTTTTATTTCCTGATTCTTGACTCTTACTTCTTGATTCTTATATCTTGTTTCCTGACTCTTATCTCTTGCTTCTTTACTGAGAATTGCTCACAAACGCGATATGTTTACTATCCGGCGACCATGACGGGGTATTGATAGTACCCTGCCCGCCATATAAGTAGGCTACCACTTTTGATGGCCCGCCGCCAACCGGCATTACCCGGATGAATACGTGCTTATAAAATGGATGATCGCCGGGCTCCACTTCGTTTTTCAGGAAGGTGATATAGCAGATCCATTTACCATCGGGCGATACATGCGGAAACCAGTTATTGTAATCGTCATGGGTGATCTGGGTTTGTTGGCTGCCATCGGCTTTCATGCGCCAAACCTGCATCAGGCCGCTGCGTACCGAATTAAAATAGATGTATTTTCCATCTGGTGTATATTCGGGGCCATCATCCAAACCCGGGCTGGTGGTCAGTCTTACTTCCTTTCCACCACCCGAAGGAATCCGGTACACGTCAAATTCATTATTCCGTTCGCCGCAAAATACAATGTACTTACCATCTGGCGACCAGCCATGCATATAACTTGCGCCAACACCAACGGCGGATATTCTTTTGGCCTTACCGCCAGTAACCGGAACGGTATAACCAATCGAAGGTCCACCGTCATTACTGCTGATGGCCAGCATTTTACCATCAAATGACAGCACATGATCGTTATTATTATTTTTGGCCGGAGCGGTATTTAGCACCATTGGCTGCCCGGTTTTGAGATTGAATTTGTATAAGGAGCCCTCGCTGTTGTAAATAAGCGATTGCCCGTTGTGCATCCAGTTGGGGGCTTGTAGTGATTTTGGCGATTGATAAATAACGGTGCTGTTTTGCGTAGCCAGATCAAGCAATTCGATGCTGCTGCCCAGGTATTGTTTATAGGGCACCAGCGTTGACGGGGCAGGTACTACGATGCGCACATTGTTAAAAACAGCTTTTTCGGTTACATTGGCGTTATGTGAGCAAATGAATATGCCAACATAAACTTCATCGCCCAGGTCAAGGTCGTTTATCTCTTCGGTCACAAACATGTCGCCTTTGCGCGCTACAGACATGGTATAGGTATTACCCTTCCGTTCCAGTTGGATCACATTGGCAGCGGTAATACTTGATTTTTTCTCTTCGGTAATGCCTCCCGCCTTTTTGCGGTATTGCAAGGATGTTAAACCATCGCCATGAACAACCGCGTTGATATGTTTGGAATTGGAATCAAGTGTGCTGCGGATCATCAGACCAATTTTGCGGTGATCCTCCACCCCTTTACCTATAAAAGCGGCATTGGTGCGCAATATAAAATCGCCTTTCATGCGTTTCCACACAAAATAAAAAGCATCGCTGGTGGCCCAGATGTTTGCACCGGAGCCTTCCAGATGATATTGCTGTAGTTTAGGGTCATATTGTAAATTACCTTTATGCTTTACAATTCCTACATCGCTTTGATCATCAAATATCCCTGTTGGGGAAACCTGCGCAATTGCTTTTTGGTTAAGAAGAATAATAAAACAGGGCAGGCAAAAAAACAAAAATCGCATTTTACTACACATGGATCGGGTGTTTATATTACACTATATAATTGGCCTCACTAAGTTATAAAATACATTTGTAAATAGTATGGCATTATTTATCAGTATCATATATTTTACCAACCTGTCTTTATGTTTTATTCGCGTTCTTTCAACAAAAAAGGGGGAGTGATAACTAAGCTATCACTCCCCCTTTTAATTTTAGTATTGGTTAATTATTCCCAGCGCTGTTCGAAGTCTCTGACTTCGAACGACTATGCCTGTAGATTGCAACTACAGCCTCATAACTCAATAACTAACTCATGTAGTCTAAAGACTACGAACATAGTGGTCCGAAGTCAGAGACTTCGGACAGCGCACAGCGCGTATTTGTTAATATTATTATTCGGTCACGAGCAGAGTTTTGGCCGTTTGCGGATATTGGGCAACTGGCCCAACAACCGGTTTCACGGTACAATACTCCAGCAGGAATTCTTTCTTGGAATCGCGGTAGGAGCTCACCGCCCCTATCAAGCTTAAAAATTTAATGTAGCACCAGGCCAGGTCAAGCTGATGTGGTTTGAAACCAGAGCGGGCACTTTTTGGAAATAAATGATGGTTATTATGCCACTCGCCGGCAACATAACCCGGCCATAGCTGATTGATGGACATATCCTCGCGGTTATGATCAATACCTTCGCGGCGTTTATCCTCACCTTTACCATGACCTTCATAATTAAAGGTACGTACGCCAACGGCCCAGATACCAGCCGAACCAAAAACGGCGCAAGCCAATGGCATACCGCCAATCAGGTAAAATACCGTGAACCAGAAACCCCAGTTTAATATAATACCCATAATAGTACGGAATGGGTTAGCAATGGTTCCCCATTTTTGATACTGTTTGTAGGTATTGGGTATAACGCCCACATGTTTCATGAGGTTAACACATTTTTTGTAGCAGGCTTCACCCATATTGCGGGCAATAGGCTGGTGGTTTACATCGGCCAGGAAGCAGTACATAAAGCCGCCCTGCGCGTTGTATGGATCACCAGGTTGATCTGAAAGGGCGTGGTGCACATGGTGCGATACCGCGTAGATCTCTTCCGGGATGATCTTCAGCGTAAGGTTCTGGGTAAAAAACCGCCAGAATTTATTGCTGAAGGTATAAGCACTATGCGTACAATACCGGTGATGCCAGATAGTACCATGCGTACCCATGATGATCATGCTGTACACAAATGCCACTATTAAACCGGTAATGCTGAAATATTTAAATATAAACAGGCCTAAAAACGGCACCAGTGCCAATACCAGGAACCAGCTTAGAAACGACAGCCAGTTTTTTTTGTCCTTAAATACGTTGAGTCTTAAAAAAAATTCTTTTACAATTTTGCCGTTGGAGGGTTTGGAGAGGTCACCGTTTTCATCCGTCCAGCCATACGAAGGCGGTTCAAGTACCGTGTTTAAAAAAGCCATTAAGTTTTGTGGGGGTTAATAGTAAATAGTTTAAAAGAGGGATAAGTGCCACAATGTAGTGATATAATATCACCGAATTGTCATTTTCTAAAGATATATTATATTGTGCCAAATCCCCGCCAAAACTTAAACCCTTTTCGGAGTATTCCTTCGGGTTGTAAGTGGGACCGACAATTAGTAGGGGCAGTAAGTGTGTATGTTGGTTAGCGACGATGAAGTCCTTCCATTTGATGCAGGTTAATTCGTGATGAGCGCAGGCATTAAACTTAACGCCTATAGTTTAAACTCCGGATCGAATACTTTATTTCATCTATTGTCAAATAAATGTCAACGTTGATTTTTTTGATTACGTTGATTTCGCTGATTTTTTAACACGATTGAAGGATTCTCAGGATTTAATCCACTTAACATAATGCCCTTTTGCCTTTTGCCTTTTGCCTTTTGCCTTTTGCCTTTTGACTTTTGACTTTTGACTTTTGACTTTTGACTTCCCGCCTACTCCCCCGCTACCAGGCAGCGCTCTCCCATGAGCATGGCTATGCAATGTTCATAGTTATCAGGCATCTGGATCTGCTCTACTTCCTTCATGTAAGATTGCTTGATCTCCTTGCGCCGGCGTGCTTCAATAAAACGCCTTACCTGCTCGCGGTTTTCCAGGATCAGGCCGGGTACCTTTACCGGTTTGTTGTTATCATCCTTGGCTACCATGGTAAAGTAGCTGGTATTGGTGTGCATTACCGAGCTGTTCTTGATATTTTCGGATATCACCCGGATGCCAACCACCAGCGATGTTTTACCCACATAATTAACCGATGCCATGAGCGATACCAGCTCGCCGACTTCTACCGGCTGTAAAAAATCAACTGTATCAATAGATGCTGTTACGCAATAGTTACCGGCATGTTTAGCGGCGCATACATAAGCCACCTTATCCATCAGCGATAATAAAATACCCCCATGTATCTTCCCGCCAAAGTTGGAGTACGAAGGTATCATCAGTTCGGTAATGGTAGTTTGCGAAAAACTTACCGTTTTGTAATCGGATTGATCGGCGAGAGCTGTCATGCATTATATGTTTGGTTACAAGTTTAAGCATCTGCCAGCAATATTTGCAACAATTGTATTACATACATTTAACGTGTTAAACTTAATCAAATCTTTATGGTCATTTGTATCATTAAACCTGAACTATGACCAGACACCTACTACTGTTTCTTATTTTTTCCTTATTCGTAATGCAGGCTCTTGCGCAGCAAAGCCGGCAGGTAAGCGGAACGGTGGTAGACAGCGTGGGCGCCGTACCGGGTGTTAACGTAAAGCTAATATCCGATAAAGACAGTCTTAATGCCGCTACAGGCCCGGGCGGAACATTCAGTTTTCCGGCGGTCAATTCAAAAAATTTCAAAATAACCATCAGTGGTATTGGCTATCAAACCCTGATACGGCGCTATGTGATGGACAATGACACCAAACCCATTAAACTCGATCCGATAAAGATCCAGGTGCAAACCAATTTTTTAAAAACGGTACACATCGTGGCCGAAGCCAATCCAATCACCATTAAAGAAGATACGGTAGAATATAAGGCAAGCGCCTATAAAGTACGCGAAGGTTCGCCGGTAGAAGATCTGCTTAAAAAACTGCCCGGTGTAAGTGTGGATAAAGATGGCAACGTTACAGCGCATGGTAAACAAGTAACTAAGGTGCGGGTTAATGGCAAGGATTATTTTACCGGCGATGTACAAACCGCTACACAAAACCTCCCGGCCGATATTGTTGACGCCATACAGGTGATTGATGATTACGGCGATCAGGCCAACCTCACCGGCATCAAAACCGGCGATCCAGATAAGATCCTGAACATTACCATACAGAAAGATAAAAACAGGGGCAATTTTGGCCAGGGCAGCGTGGGTGTTGGTAGCGATGACAGGTACCAGGCGCGCCTGTCGGCCAATACTTTTATGGATACGCGGCAGATAGCCTTGATTGGTACGCTCAACAACACCAATACCAACTCGTTTAACCTGGGCAGCGCAGGCGGAGGGGGTGGCAGGGCCGGTCGTGGCGGTGGCAGTGGCGGCTCGCAGATCAGTACGGCTAACGGCATTACCACCAACCGGTCGATTGGTACCAATTACCGCGACGACTGGGGCAAAAAGATCACCGTTTATGGCAGTTACAGTTTTGCCGATAAAGACAGGGATCAGAATAGCACTACCGTACAACAAAACCTTTTTCAATCGGGCACGCTCATCAATACCGATACCAGCGATAACAGGAACCATGGTATTAATCATCGGTTTGATTTTAACATGGAGTATAAAATAGATACCTCCAATTATTTGAAGATCAATCCCAGTTTTTCGTACAACATCTCCGACAATATCAGTACCGATATCTTCAGTAATACCCGCAAAGGTGCGCTGGTAACGGGTAACGAACTGGCTTTAACCAACGCCACCTCAAAAAGCGGGGGCATCAATGTACTATACAATCATAAGTTTCATAAAAAAGGACGAAACTTCAGTATAAGCGCAGGTCTAAACCTTTCGCAAAGCGACCAGAGTTTAAACGACCAGTACATTACCCGGCAGGATACCATTGAAACACCACTCTTTCAGCAAGTAAACAGCGACAACAACTCGCGGCGGGCAAACGTACATCTATCCTACATCGAGCCTATCGGTAAAACCACTTACCTGGAGGCCAATTATGGTTACAGTTATTCCAATACCGACAATAACCGGTACAACTACCGGGTTGATCCGTTAACAGGCAGTCAAACTTTTGTCGATTCGCTCAGTACTATTTATAATTACCAGTTTATTACCAACCGTTTTGGATTAAACATTCGCGGGATAGGCGCCAAGTACAATTACACCATCGGAATGGCGGTACAACCATCAACATTGGAGGGCGAATCGCATAACTTCCGTACCACAACCAATACTTTTAATGTAATACCTACAGCCCGGTTTATTTATAATTTCTCGCGCAACCATTCTTTTACCATTAATTACAGCGGATCTAATAGTCAGCCTTCATTTACGCAATTGCAAATACAGCCCGATTATTCGAACCCACAGAACCGGGTGTACGGTAACCCCGACCTTAAACCATCATTTACCAATAACATCAACCTACGTTACAACCAGTTTGATATCGCCAGCGGTAATTCGTTGTTTACTAACCTTTCTTTCTCCGAAACGCAAAACGCTATCGTGACTAATACTTCGCCTGTTTCCTCGGCTACAGGCTCAACCAACCAACGCGACAGCACCATACAGGAAACCCGCTATGTAAACACCAATGGCCTTTATAATATCAACAGTAATTACTCTTTCTCCAAACCATTTGCCAATCGTAAATTCACGGTATCATTAAATGGCAGCGCTGGCTACAGCAATAATGTATCCTTTATCGAAAATCAGCGTAATATCAGCAAAAACTGGGTATGGAGTCAGGGATTGAAACTAAGAGTGGATATAGACAGCATTATGGACACCGAAGTAAGCGGTAACTATAGCGTAAATACCACCCGTTACAGCCTGCCGTCATCCTTAAACACCGATGCCAACACCTGGACGCTGGGGCTTGACGGCCGCAACTACTTTTTTTATAGCTGGGTGCTGGGTTATAACTTAACACAAACCATAAACCACGGCTTTAGCAGTACGGTAAAGGCCAACCCTACCCTGCTAAGCAGTTATGTTGAATACCAGTTCCTGGCCAAGCACATTGCCTCGGTACGTTTCCAGGCATTCGATTTGTTCAATGAAAACAAGGGTGTAAGCCGTACCGTATCAGGCAACCAGATCATCGATACCCGCACCAACAGGCTGGGCAGGTATTTTATGCTTTCATTTACGTTGCGCTTACAAAAATTTAAAGGTAGTCGCCCATCGGGTGGCGGAGGTGGTGGTCGCAGGAATGGCGGTGGAGGAGGCGGTGGCCGCAGAGGTGGTGGTGGCGGCAGGGGGTAATTTCACCAGAGTTGGGAAGAATCGAAATAAAAGTTAAATAGAAGATTTGGCTAAAGCCCATAAACGTTTAATTATCGCCCGTTGGTTAAAACCAACGGCAATAAAAGATAACCCAACTGCTTTTCTATTCATTGCCGTCCCATTTATGGGACGGATAATAAAAGTATTTGCGGGCTTTAGCCAAAAGATATTCTTCCGAACACCAGTGGTGATAATTTAAACAGTGCCGTTTTTGACATTACGTAAAGCTGTTTTATATTTACCGAAATTGAACTGTGTTGAAAATTATAACCTTATTTATCGCCCTGCTTTTTTATTTAAACACCAGTTTTGCACAGGAAACGGTAGTACGCAAACATCGCCTTACCGATCAGATAACCGAACGGATATCTGTACTCAAGAGTGATAAAAGTACCCGGCAAGGCATTTACCAGGCCGTAACCGAAAAAAACATAGCCGTGGCCAGCGGCAGTTTTGATAACGACAAGAAAGTTGGCGTATGGCATTTTTACGATCCGCAGGGCCGCTTACTCCAAAATTACGACTACACGAAAAAGACTTTATTATTTGAAGCGCCAGAAGATACCACCTCAAGCCTGCGGTATTTTGTAGATAAAGCACTAACCGATTCAGATAGAACCACCAAACCTGTTAAAGCCGGCGGCCGGTACTTTGGCTATCTCCCCTACCTCAAAGTATTTAAACTACCGAATGAGCTCATGGGCATCAGTCGTACTGCATCTTACGCGGTTATTGAACTGCTGGTAAGTCCGGGTGGCCGCCTGGCCGATTTTAAGGTGCATTTATTTAGCGGCCTCAATTATCATAGAGTATTTGCCATGAGCACTGATATGCCCAACGAAGAAGATAAAATATTTATACCCGCTACCGTAAACGGCGATCCCATAGGCTGCCGTATTATGATCAGGTGCTGGATAGATAATGAGGGAGGTTTGGAGTTTAATTAGTAGATTATTGATTTAGTGAATTAGTGATGTTTCTCTAATCAGTTCGGAGTGTGTGATACCACCGCACCACAGACTAAAAAAGTTCGTCGCCCTGAGGCACGAAGGATCTTCTTCGATAATACCAATTGCATAATAGATGCTTCGCTCCGCTCAGCATGCAGTGTTTCCATCATGTCCCCTAATGGCGCAAGTCTTGTGTGAGGGATTGAGAGTAAAGGCTGACTTGTGACCTCAACGGCCCCTAATGGCGCAAGTCTTGTGTGAGGGATTGAGAGTAAAGGCTGACTTGTGACCTCAACGCATCGTATACAAGCGCAAGTCATCAACCCACAGGCAACCTCACAAGACTTGCGCTAAAGACGGGGTCGAAGAATAGATCCTTCGCTCCGCTCAGGATGACAAACTTAAATGAAATTACTTCGTTCCCTCGCGATGACATATTTAACCAAAAACGCCGGACATAATGCCCGGCGTTTTCTTGTCTATTTTATATCAATAAAATTAGTGATCATGGTGACCATCCGGACCATGTGCATGGCCGTGTGATAACTCTTCTGGGGTAGCCGGACGTACATTCAGGATGTTGCCTTTAAAGTGCAGTTCCTGACCAGCCATCGGGTGGTTCAGGTCGACAATAACAGCATCTTCTGCTACTGATACAACCTGTGCCTGGAAACGGTTACCCTGGTTATCCTGTAAAGGCAAAATGCTGCCGATCTCCGGAATGTCCTGACCCTGAAACATTTCTTTTGGCAGGTTAGCTACAGCTTCTTCATCATATTCGCCGTAAGCATCCTCTGCAGAAAGACGAAACTCATAAGCATCGCCAGTTGACAGGGTGCTCAGGTTTTCTTCAAATTTAGGCAGCATCTGGCCGGCGCCGAATAAAAAGGTTAATGGTTGTTCTTGTGTGGCGCTTTCGGCTAAAACTTCGGCTCCGTCACGGTCAACATACAAATCGTAAGTTAATGACACTACGTGTTGTGGTTCAATCTTCATTGTAAAGTATTTTTTTAATAAGCAATCAGGCCTCAATTTGTTTTAAAGCATCGGCCATATTATTGGCAGGTAATCCGCAGGTTTTATCTTTACAAACAAAAATTTGTGTTGATTGACCAAACTTATCCTGCAACAAAGGTAAACTTCCTTTTTTACCTCCCAAGATTATTTTGTTTGGGATGTAATTATTTTCCATTTCCTTTCGCACAGTTTCGGCCTCGTTGCCTGTTATCGCTATCTCATAGATACCAAACACCTCATCCAGCAACAATAAGGTCCAGTTAGAATAGGCTGTACCATATTTTGCAAGCTGCGGCATAATGTTACGTAACAGTTGTGCCGAAACCGCTGCATAGCTTTCGTTATCAAAAAGCAAGCCCAACTTTTTCAGGTTAAGCGCCATGGCCGAATTACTGGCCGGCGTTACCCCATCCATGATCTCCGATTTGCGGGCTATCAGCTGTTCATCGTCATCGGCGGTATAAAAAAAGATGCCGTTCACTTCATCGTAATAGTGCTCTATAGCAGCGTCGGTCAGTTTTTTAGCCTGATGTAACCATTGTTCATCAAAAGTAACTTCATACAGGGCAATGAGCCCATCGATGATATTGGCGTAGTCGTCCAGAAACGCTACCGGAGATTCATCTGCCTTATTGACATTATAAACTCTTGATATCCGGTTATTCTGGCTTACTTGTTTATTCAGAATAAATTGAGCGTTCTGCAATGCCAGTTCCAGGTACTTGGGATTATTAAACGCCCGGTAAGCAGTACACAGCCCCTTTAACATCAATCCGTTCCAGGAAGCCAGGATCTTATTATCCAGCCCGGGCCTCACGCGATGCCTGCGGGCTTCAAATACCTTTTTCCGCGAAGCCTTGATCTGCGAGAGCAGGTCATCCACGCCTAAACCTAATTTTTCGGCCAGCTCCCCATCACTTTCCCGGCGGAACAATACATTAGCATGTTCTTCCTCCCAGTTGCCATCTTCGGTGATATGGTAGTAAATACAGAAGAGTTCGGCGGCATCTTCACCCAAGATCTCTTCTATTTCCTTTTTAGTAAAAATGTAAAACTTGCCCTCTACCCCCTCACTGTCGGCATCCAGGGCCGAGTAAAAACCCAAGTCAGGCGAGGCCAGTTCCCGGGTCGAAAATGTAATGATCTCCTCCACCACCTGTTTGTAAAGCGCGTCAGGGTTCCAGGTGTAAGCTTCTGAATACAGGCTGATAAGCTGGGCATTATCATACAGCATTTTTTCAAAATGGGGTACATGCCAGCGGCCATCAACCGAATACCGGGCAAAACCGCCGCCTATATGGTCATAAATACCACCAAAGGCCATTTTATGCAGGGTGAGTTTTACCTGGGCGGCTATCTCATCATCCTTCATCAGGTGGGCGTAGCGCATCAGCAGCAACCAGTTGTTAGGCATCGGAAATTTGGGCGCGTTGCCGGTGCCGCCTTCATATTGATCAAAATAGCGTTTCCAGTTATCGCCTATCACTTGCAGATCGGCTTTGGTATATTCGGGTTGCTCCCCAACAAACTGTACCGATTCATAATTCTGGATCCCTTCGGTAAGGCGTCCGGCATATTCTTCGGCCTCCTCGGGTTTTTGCTTATAAAAATCGGCCAGGTTAAATAATAAGGATGTCCAATCGTTCTTGCGGAAATAAGTACCGCCATAAATAGGCCGCTGATCGGGCAGGCAGATACAATTTAAAGGCCATCCCCCGCGGCCGCTCATCAGTTGCACAGCACTCATATAGATCTGGTCGACATCTGGGCGCTCTTCCCTATCCACCTTTATACAAACAAAATATTCGTTCATAACTGCGGCCACGGCTTCGTCCTCAAAGCTTTCATGCTCCATCACGTGGCACCAGTGGCAGGCCGAGTAACCGATACTTACCAGGATGAGTTTATTTTCGGCTTTGGCTTTATCCAGGGCTTCTTTACCCCAGGGATACCAGTTTACAGGGTTGTTAGCGTGTTGCAATAAATATGGAGATGACGAATTAGCCAGGCGATTCATAATAGATGTGTTATTTATTGCAAAGATGCGGATATAAATGAAGCTGTAAAACATACCAAGATTAAGTTTGGAAAGTTTTTACAGGGAGGTGGTACTTTTCGTGATGAACAGATTTACTAAAAAGGTCAAAACTATTTTGTCATGCTGAGGAACGAAGCATCTGTTGTTAGACTTTGCAATTGCATAACACATCCTTCACGTTTAGGATGACAGAATGAGTCTACTTAACTTTAACCCACTTTTCACTCGTTCTCAACTCATCAATCAAGTTGTACAACTGACTTAATCCGTGCGTGCCAATCATACCATAATCTGTTATCTCTTTAACCGTACCATTTTTAAACCCTACTTTAAGTATCGCTTTAACATCATCTGTCCAGGCTACACGATAATCATCCCGGAGTTTCCTGATCTGAATATAATTGATCAGCGATTTGATCCTGTTTAATTTATCAACCGAAACGGCACCTTTAAAGTTACCTTCTACCTCATTATAAGCGTAAGCCTCATACGTTGCTTTTCCATCGGCCGAAACCTGGAGCTTATAGACGGGGCAGTCGCCATAACAGCCCTTCGCTTCTATCGTAAAGTAACTGATCTGATAGTTATCCGGCTTGGGATTATACTCCACAAAATTGCCGTGCTTTAAAATTAAAGTATCGATTCTTGGACCAGTGTCAACAGTAAGTTCATCCTTATCTCTATGCATTCTGAGCATTTTTGAATAAAAAAGGAGCAACTGTTGTTTATTGATCATGATGGGCTTTGCCATTTCACAATTGTCACCGGTGTGTCCCTGGTTCATGGGCAACATTTTAAATGTATTATCTCCCTTATCAATTACAGCATATACATAAAAACCTACAGACATTTTTAGCATTACGAGCAGGTCGGTCTTTCCATCCTGATTAAAGTCTGTCTTTTCCCAGCTTTTAATGCTCCATTGACGTGCCACATCATTACATTTTAACAATTTAAATAAAGTATCTGTGGGTACTACTGTAATTTGAGGTTCACCCTTATAACTAAAATTGGTATCCGTTTTAAGCATAAATTTCAAAACGTCGTTATCAGTTTTAAGGTTATCAATGCCGTTGGCCAAGGCTGAAACAATAAAGGATGAAAAAATCAAAAATAAGAGCAGGTATTTCATATGGTTTGGGAAACTTAATATATCTATATGAAAGTCGTTCAATAAATTTATATATCAAAGTGTTACTTATGCTTGCATACCCATTATTACTTATCAGGTAACATTACTATTACTCATACGACAAAATTCGCTTATACGCAATCGGTTAAGCAATCAGATTACCAACTTCACAAATTATTTCCCTTTATTTGCGCCTTTATTACTAAAAATTCAAATGCGCTATTTTAAACTGATCACCTTTTTATGCGCCATGGGCTTATTGGCCGGTGCAATACCCGCGGCAGCCCAAACTGCCGATACATCAAAATACAATCACCAGGACGTTTTTGGCCCTATTACCTGGCCGGTTACCAGCGGCGGTACTCGTTCGGCCAGCGGCCAACCAGCAGCCAATTACTGGCAAAACCGCGCCGACTATCAAATAAAAGCCACGCTAAACGAAGGCCGCGATACAACTATTACCGGTGAAGTGACTATCACCTATACCAACAATAGCCCGGATAAACTGGATTACCTGTGGCTGCAACTGGATCAAAACCTCTTTCGCCCCGATTCTCACGGTGCAGCAACCACGCCCGTATCAGGCGATCGTTTTGATGTTCGCGGGTTTAGTCGCGGCGGGTACAACATCGGTTCAGTTACCGTAACCTATAAAGGCGAAACCTATACCGTAACGCCAGTTATCTCCGATGCGCGCATGCAGTTACGCCTGAATACCCCATTGGATGGCAAGGGCGAAAAAATCCAGGTAAAGATCAATTATGATTTCGCAATCCCCTTTTATGGCGCCGACCGTATGGGTCGTAAAAAATTTAAACAAGGATATGTATATGAAATTGCACAATGGTACCCACGCATGTGTGTATATGACGATGTAGAAGGCTGGAACACCCTGCCCTACATGGGCCTGGGCGAGTTTTACTGTGAATATGGTGATTTTGATTATTATATCACTGCCCCTGCCAACATGATCGTGGTGGGTTCCGGCGATCTGCAAAACCCGGAGGAAGTGCTTAGTCCAGCCCAGCTTAGCCGGCTGGCCAAAGCAAAAACCAGCGATAAAACAGAAATGATCATTAAAGCCGGCGAAGTTGGTAAAGCCTCTACCCGTCCGTTCAAAGGCAGTTTAACCTGGCACTATAAAATGGAAAACACGCGCGATATTGCCTGGGGCGCCTCCAATGCCTTTATATGGGATGCCGCGCAGGTTAATTTTCCTTCGGGTCGTAAAGGTATTGCTATGTCGGCTTACCCGGTTGAAAGCGCCGGTAACGATGCCTGGGGCCGTTCAACAGAATATCTAAAAAACAGCATGGAGATCTATTCCAAAGCTTATTTTGAATACCCGTGGAATTCGGCCGTTAACGTATCGGGCGTGGCTTTGGGTATGGAATACCCGGGCGCCATATTTTGCCTGAGCAACTTTAAAAAAGGTCAGCTTTGGGGTGATGTTACCCACGAGATCGGTCATAACTGGTTCCCGATGATCGTTGGTTCAAACGAGCGCAAATACATGTGGATGGACGAAGGTTTCAACACCTTTATTAATGAGTATGCCAGCGAGCAGTTTAACAACGGCGAGTATGCTGATCCATCAAAACAGGCACAGAATATACTGGCCTCCTACCGCAACAGCAAAGATCCTTTAATGACCGCGCCTGAAGCCATTGGCTTAAATGATTATGGTCAGTACTATAATAAAACCGCTTTAGGTTTGGATATATTACGTAACGTAGTGCTTGGACCTGAGCGTTTTGATTATGCGTTCCGCGAGTACATCAAACACTGGGCGTTTAAACATCCACTGCCTTATGATCTTTTCCGCGCTATGAATGATGCCAGCGGCGAAGACCTGAACTGGTTCTGGAAACCATGGTTCTTTACCACCTGGAAACTTGACCAGGCCATTACTTCGGTTAAATATATACAGGACGACGCTGCTAAAGGCGCCATGATCACACTAACCAATAAAGAAAAAATGGCTATGCCGGTTGATCTGAAGATCACCCAGGCTAATGGTAAAACCGAAACACTTCACCTGCCGGTAAACATCTGGCAGCGCGGCGCTGTGTGGACTTTTAAATATCCATCCACATCGGCCATCAAATCCATCGTGATCGACCCGGAAGGTGAATTACCGGATGTTGACCTGAGGAATAACAAGTACGAGGAAAATTAGTGGGTAGTGAACAATTTTAAAAAGCGATGGGTGTTTTACCTGTCGCTTTTTTTGTTGCGTATAAAATAGTGAGCGTGGACGCTCACCAAAAGTTAGTTCAAGCGTAGACGCTTGAACTGGCATAATTTTTTTATTTTTAAACTCAAGTAAATCGACCGCCCATTCAAGCGTCCACGCTTGAATGCAAACCTGGTGAGCGTCCACGCTCACAAACATCGCCAATCATTCAATAATCTTTAAAGGGCTATCTGGATTAGCACTACTATACCAGTATTCATGGGCCGAACCAACAAAACCGGCTCTTACCGGATTATCATGAATATAGTCTATCTTTTGTTGGATAACATTAGCCGAGTACAACAATACCGGGTGATTCCCATGCTGCCAAAACTGATGAATTTTATTCGCTGGATTGTCCTTACCTGCGTTTTCAAACAGTCTGATCATCCATTCTTTCTTGCTTTCAATTGGGTTATCGGTGATCATCTTTATCAACTGCTTTGAAGTATAAGTCTTAAAATCACGCAGTACATCTCCCAACGAGCCTTCTGAGACATTAGTGACCATATGAATATGATTAGTCATGATCACATAGGCATAAATATTCAGCTTTTTATATTGCTGACAGTAGGCAAGATTATCTATTATAAAATCGCTGTATACTCTTCTTATGAATACATCTACCCAATCAGTTACTGTTAGCGTAACAAAATACAATTCATCAGTTGAGGCATTTCTTGACATCATTAAATATGCCGATATATATTTGAATGAAGAATAAATTATACCACATTTATTTGTGAGCGTGGACGCTCACAAAAAGTTAGTTCGAGCGTGGACGCTCGAACTGGCGCGGTATTTATTGTGAGCGTGGACATTTGACCTGGCGCACTTTTTTTATTTGTCGCCTATTCATACGTCAACGCTTGAATACAAAAAAGGTGAGCGTCCACGCTCACCAATCCTATCACCCGTCCAATAATCTTTAATAAGCTGTCTGGCTACCCCTTAATTAAAGTCTACACGTCCAAAATTCGACCGGATAGTAATCGTTTTATCCTTGCTACCCCTACCTAACTGACCTGTATAATTTCTTTGAGGCTCGGTACCAGGTGCTTTACCAAACATACTGGTGTGGGCTTTATCGTAATTAAATAAACCATAATAGGTAGTGATATCAAAGTTGGCGTTCTCGTTGTTGTTGATACCTACTTTTACCCCGGAGTAAGCCTCGGTGATATCCAGTATTTTCAGGTTTTTATCCAGGGTGGCTATCTGCAATTTACCGCAATATTTAACCTTAATATTTGCAGAAGTGTGCAGGGTGCCTATTTTAACAGGGCCGTAGCTGATATCCGCATTCAATTTGTCTCCTTCTGATAAATTGAGGCTGCCGAAAGCTATTTGTAAGTTCCCACCCGTGAGGCTACCGATACTAACATCACCAGAGCGAACTTTAATTTCACTTTGCGGATTTGACAGGCTTTTTGCATTTAAACTGCCATAAAAACTATGTATGGTTACTTTTCCCTTTAGTTGGGGCAAGGTGGTGTTACCGTATTTATTGGTGATGCTCAGCGTATTTTTTGCCGGCATGTAAACCACATAATTGATCTCAATTTTTTTGATATGGCTTTTACCCTCCCCCTTCCATAATTCGGGGCTCAGGCTGCCATTATCGCCAATTACGGTTTTAAACCATGCCAGTCCGGCTGTTTTATTATCACTTATTTGTATAACATCCAGAAACTTGTCGGCATCGGCATCAACATTAGCGTAAACTTTTATCTGTACCTCTATCTTAAATTCCTTCCGGTCCCAGGTGTTTACAGATACCTCGCCAAAGCTGTTCTCTATTTTTAACTCATCAGTGCTGGCTGCCGGGTAAACCTTACTGTAGGTTTTAACCTTTTCTTTCACCTCGCCGTTCTCCACTTTATTTTTCAGATCGCTGTCGGAATATTCAGCTTCAAAGGGGCTCGGCAAAGCTTTGGTAATCACCGGGACAAAGGCCGTATCTATGCGGGCAACGTCATTATCAGAAGGAGCTTGCGCATTTGCCGCATTTGTTCCAAATACTACGGCGATGAGGCATAATAAAATGAGCTTAGGTTTCATGTTGTAGGTTGCTTAATTTTTGTTGATAGTGATACATTCTGTCTTAAATGACAAATAATTTTCCGGCGCGTTGCACAACAAAAAATAATCATGAACGCTGCCACTATTTTTTATATTTTTCTGCCTGATATGAAAAACTACCGCCCTCTCCTCCTGCTGTTTATTTTTTGGCTGATATTGGCTAACCACGTTATGGCCCGGGATAAAACAACCTGGTACATTAACCCGCAAAACGGCAACGATCAAAATACCGGTACCAACAGCCGCCACGCCTGGAAAACATTTGCCCCGCTTAACCGGCTCACTCTTTCGGCTGGCAACCAGGTGAATATCATCGCCCCCGGCGATTTCCATACCTCTTTGGTGCTAAATGCCAAAGGGAGCAGCGCGGCGCATGTTACCGTTAATTTTACGCCGGGAGTTTATAATTTTTATCCCGATGGGGCTTTAAAAAAACAATTCCAGATCTCCAACACCAATGATGTACCCAATGGTATGAAAGCCATCGCTTTGTATGTAAACAATTGCAGGTTTGTGGATATCAAAGCGCAGGGGGCCAAAATAGTATTGCGTGGTAAAATGATCGAAACCTGCGTTGATCACAGTGAAAACATCTGCCTGGATGGTATAACCTATGATTATTATCGCCTTACCGTATCTGAGTTGCAGGTAGTCAATACCGGTGAGCATTTTGCCGACTTAAAAATTCATCCCGAATCGAAATACAGCATTAAAGATAGCCTGTTGACCTGGCAGGGCGAAGGCTGGCAGCATAAACCTTTTTGGCTATGGCAGATACTTGACCCGCAAACCGATGATCTGCAGCGCACGGATATAGCTATGGATGGCATCCGGTATGCCGAAACCGGCACTAATCTGGTGCGTGCCTATTTTAAAAAGAACCCGGGCTTTAAAACCGGCTTAATATACCAGAACCGTGACGTAATCCGTGATTGCTCGGGTATATTTATGCAGCGCAGCAAAAATATCAATCTCAAAAACATCCGCATCAATTTTATGCATGGCATGGGTGTGGTAAGCCAGTTTTGCCAAAACATTCGCATGGACAGGATCAGTGTAAGGCCCGATCCAGCATCCGGTCGTACCTGTGCCGCCTGGGCAGATATCCTTCACTTTTCGGGCTGCCGCGGCAACATCGAGATCAGTAATTCTTATCTCTCGGGCGCCAATGATGATGCCATTAACATACACGGCACGTATTTACGGGTGATCAGCACCACAAAGCCGCGGCAGGTACTGGTGCGATTTATGCACAACCAAACCTATGGCTTTGATGCTTTTACCGCGGGCGATAGCATCGCTTTTATTCATGCCGAAACCCTGCGGGAGTATAGCAGCAATGTGATAACACAAGTGCAAAAGGTAAATGATAAAGATTTCCTGCTAACGCTTAAAAAACCCGTACCCACGTCTATAAATCCAACAGATGTAATAGAAAATACAACCTGGACGCCGCAGGTATGGATCCATCACGATACCGTGGCCCGTATCCCCACACGGGGAATACTGGTTACCTCACGTAGAAAAACAGTGATCGAAAATACTGTTTTCCTGCATCCGCACATGAGCGGTATATCCATTGCCAACGATGCCGCCAGCTGGTATGAATCGGGCATGGCTAAAAACGTAACCATCCGGCATAATCAATTTATACAATGCGGCGAGCCTGCTATTATCATCTGCCCGGAAAACACCCGGTCAGACGGCCCGGTGCATCAAAACATAGTAATTACCGATAATCGGTTCAACTTGCAAGGCTTGCACGTACTTTCTGCTAAAAGCACTTCGGGGATCATTTTTAACAACAACACCATCAAGGCAGAAAAGGCTTTTGATATTAAAAAGGGTTTGGAGCTGAAAGATTGTGTCGATGTAAAGGTATCTGGGAATGTTGTTGGGCATTAATATCAGGCGCATATCGACTCACCCCGACATCGCTGCGCTCGTCACCCCTCTCTCCGCTTTGCGCATAGAGGGGATCTTTCCCCTACCCTCTTTCCGGCGAAGCCGAAGAGAGGGTGGTCCAGCGAAGCGTAGACCGGGTGAGTAAACTCTGCGGCATGTTTCTCTACTTGCGCTCGTTTAAGACGCATGTGATGCGTCTCTACATTTTACCCGTAGAGACACATTACATGTGTCTCCCCAATGGATATATATCCCCTTCCTTAAAAATTTTAAAACCATTTTAGAAAAAGAATTCTTATATATGCCCCCGATATTGTTAAAATCAATTTTACATTATGATCATTGAACCCAGAATTCGCGGCTTTATTTGTTTAACTACACATCCAAAAGGCTGCGAGCAAAACGTAATAAACCAAATCAATTACGTTAAATCAAAAAACAACCCTGCGGGTACTAAAAAAGCGCTCATTATTGGCGCGTCAACCGGTTTCGGCTTGTCGTCCAGGATCACCAGCGCGTTTGGGTCTGGTGCAGCTACCGTGGGTGTTTATTTTGAAAAACCACCGGCACCCGGCAAACCGGCATCTGCAGGCTGGTATAATACCGCCGCTTTTGAAAAACAGGCCCATGCCGCCGGTTTATATGCCAAAAGCATCAACGGTGACGCTTTTTCTGACGAGATCAAACAAAAAACGATCGACCTGATCAAAGCTGATCTGGGACAGGTTGACCTGGTGATCTACAGCCTGGCTTCACCACGTCGTACTAATCCAAAAACCGGTATTACCCATAACTCTGTATTAAAGCCTATCGGCGAATCTTTTACCAATAAAACTGTCGATTTTCATACCGGCGTGGTATCCGAAATTTCTATCAACTCCGCTACCGACGAAGAAATAGCCAATACCGTGGCCGTAATGGGCGGCGAAGACTGGCAATTCTGGATCAACGACCTCAAAGCAGCCGGTGTACTGGCCGATGGTGCCCTTACCGTTGCTTACTCTTACATCGGTCCGGCAGTTACCGAAAAAGTATATCGCAAGGGAACTATCGGTCGCGCTAAAGACCATTTAGAGGCTACCGCGAAACAGATCAGCGAGCAATTGAAAGATATTAACGGTAAAGCCCTGGTATCGGTAAACAAAGCGCTGGTAACCCAGGCAAGTTCGGCTATACCGGTTATTCCGCTGTATATTTCATTGCTATATAAGATCATGAAAGCCGAAGGCACGCAGGAAGGTTGTATTGAACAGATACAACGCTTATTTGAACAACGCCTGTTCACCGGCGGTACTATACCTACCGATGCTGAAGGCAGGGTACGTGTGGACGACTGGGAAATGAACCCCGAAGTACAAGCGCAAATAGCCAAACTATGGCTGCAAGCTACTACCGAAACCCTACCTGATCTGGGCGACCTGAAAGGTTACAGAACTGATTTCCTGAACCTTTTCGGTTTTGACGTTCCCGGCGTAAACTACCAGGAAGACGTTGACGAAATGGTTGAGATACCGGGATTGGTAAGCTAAAAAGCAATAAAAATATATAACCGCGCGTCATTGCAAGGCACGAGGCAACAGCCCCCTCTAAATCTCCCCCAAAGGAGGAGACTTTAAAAATGTTTTAAGGACCCTCTCCTTTGGAGAGGGTTGGGTGAGGCTGTTGCTTCGTGCCTCGCAATGACGCGTTTTCTTTGAAGTCTTTTCCTTAGGAAAGATCGAGGGGATCGCCCATCAACGTCCGGGTCATTGCTTCGTGATTATTCAAAAAGTATTGGGTGATCTGGAAGTGTTCGGTTTCTTCATACTTTACTTTATGCATCCCTTCCCCATCCAACTGATAAATAACCGCGTTGGGATAAGCCAGTAAAATAGGCGAATGCGTAGCTATAATAAATTGCGAATTGGCCTGTACCAACTCATGAATAGCCGATAAGGCTGCCAATTGCCTTGCAGGCGATAAAGCAGCTTCGGGTTCATCAAAAATATAAAGCCCGTTGCCCGAAAGCCTATGAGTTAATGTGGCCATAAACGATTCGCCATGCGAGCACTCATGCAAGGATTTAACACCATAGTTATCCTTTACATAGTTACCCTTTCCATAGTTCTCCTCCTCTTTGTCCAATTCTTCCAGGTAAGTAGCTATATTATAGAAACTCTCGGCCCGCAAAAAGAAATAATCAGAAGGTTTGCGATAACTTTTGGCACTGCTCAGGTAATCAAACAACACCGAGGCATTATGATGTGTTTGGGTTTGTACGCTTTTACTGCCGCCTTCAATGCTAAACCCCAGGTGCAGGGATATGGCTTCAATGAGCGTTGATTTACCCGAGCCATTTTCGCCGATAATAAAAGTAACGTCCCGGTGAAACATCATCGACTCCAAATTCTTTATCGCCGGAATATGAAAAGGATACGCGTCAAATGACGGCACCGACTCGCGCTTAAGCGATATTTGCTGCAGATAGGGCTTTGCTTCCATGACTGGTTAAATTTAAATATACCATTAATAACTCATGCGTCATTGCGAGGTACGAAGCAATCCCCTGTTAGCAGAGCCGCTCTGTACAGCTTAGAGATTGCTTCGTACCTCGCAATGACGCTTTTTTCAGTCTCCCCCTTCGGGGGAGATTTAGGAGGATCTTGCAAACCCCGACTATTTTTTGTATATTTAAGTACATAAATCACCGGCCCTGCTTACTTTGAAAATTGTAAGCAGGGCTGTTTGGTTAAAGGACAAAAACGTCCGAAAAACCGACCGTTTTGTATGTAGTTATTTGAATACCAATAAATTAATACTTTTTAAAGCTTTCAAAATCTATCAAAGATTTGTTAAAAAGTGTTAAAATCGATGGTTTTTATTGAGTTTCTGATCAATTTTTGAGCAATTTCACCCTCATTTTGGCTGAAAAAGTGTTAAAATAAAGGTTTAAAAAGTCACCCGTGTACAGGAGGCGGTTTGAATTTTGTAAGTTTTGTTTTTTGTTGATAAAAACGTCGGCCGGAATCAGGGCGAAAGTTTTGAACACTCATTTTTCGCGCCTTTACTATTGTTGATATTTTTATCCTGTTCGGCATCAATCTTACTTTTCCCTTTCGGCTCAAAACCTTAATTTCGCTGATTCAAGAAAAGAGGACAAGATTTTGGATTATCTACAGGGTTTAAACCCCGAACAAAGGGCTGCGGTTGAACAAACCGAAGGACCGGTAATGATTATTGCCGGCGCCGGATCTGGCAAAACACGGGTTATCACATACAGGGTGGCACATTTGGTACGCAAGGGTGTCGATGCCTTTAATATACTGGTATTAACATTTACTAACAAGGCCGCCCGCGAAATGCGCGAGCGTATTACCCATGTGGTGGGTACCGAAGCCAAAAATATCTGGATGGGTACTTTTCACTCGGTATTTGCCAAAATACTGCGCGTGGAAGCCGACAAAATTGGCTACCCGAGCAATTTCACCATTTATGATACAGACGACAGCAAAAGCGTGCTACGGGCCATTTTAAAGGAAATGAACCTTGACGATAAGCTGTACAATGTAAACTTTGTACTTAACCGCATATCGGCCTCCAAAAACAACCTCATCTCGTGGCAGGAATATCAAAAGAACGAACAGATCCAGGCCGATGATTTTTCGAGCGGCCGCGGACAGCTGGGGCTTATCTATCAAACTTATGCCACCCGCTGTTTCAGGGCCGGCGCTATGGATTTTGACGATCTGCTATACAAAACCAACGAGTTACTGAAACTGCACCCGGAAGTGCTCAATAAATACCAGCATAAGTTTAAATACCTTATGGTGGATGAGTATCAGGATACTAACTTTTCGCAGTATCTGATCGTAAAAAAGCTGGCTGCCGTAAATGAAAACCTGTGTGTGGTAGGTGATGATGCGCAAAGTATCTATGCCTTCCGTGGCGCCAACATTCAAAACATCCTCAACTTTGAAAAGGATTACCCGGATCTGAAGGTATTTAAGCTGGAGCAAAATTATCGCTCTACCCAAAATATTGTAAATGTTGCCAACAGCATCATCAGCAATAATAAAGATCAGCTTAAAAAGAACGTTTTTTCTGAAAAAGAAAGCGGCGACAAAATAAAGATAATGCGTGCCTTCAGCGATAACGAAGAAGGTAAAATGGTAGCCGAAACCATTATGCAGGATCGCAGTCTGAAAGGCCGCAAATGGCATGATTTTGCCATTTTGTACCGTACCAACGCGCAATCCCGATCAATGGAGGAAGCCTTGCGCAAGCTCGGTATCCCCTATAAAATATACGGTGGACTGTCTTTTTATCAGCGTAAGGAGATCAAGGACCTGATAGCCTATTTCCGGCTTACCTTTAACCCTAACGACGAGGAAGCACTGAAGCGGGTGATCAACTACCCTAAAAGGGGCATTGGCGATACTTCGGTTGACAAGATCATTGTAAGCGCCGATCAGCATGGCATCACCCCATGGGAAGTAATTGTGGAGCCGGGCAAATACCTGGAAGGAAAGATCTCTGGAGCGGTAAGCACGTTTGCCACCATGATCCAGAGTTTCCAGGTGCTGGCCAAATCAAAATCTGCCTATGAGTCGGCTTTATATATCGCGCAGCATTCCGGTTTGCTGAAAGATCTGTATGAGGATAAATCAGTAGAGGGGCTTAACCGCTACGAAAATATACAGGAATTACTGAACGGTATCAAGGAGTTTTCTGAACGGGAAGATATTGAAGAAAAAGGGCTCGATGTTTTTATGCAGGATGTAGCCCTGCTCACCAATGATGATAAAGACAAGGACAAAGATGCCGATACCGTATCATTAATGACCATCCACTCCAGCAAAGGATTGGAGTTTCCGCAGGTATATGTGGTAGGGCTGGAAGAGAATTTGTTTCCCTCACAAATGTCCCTCAATTCGCGGAGCGACCTGGAAGAGGAACGCCGCCTGTTTTATGTGGCCGTTACACGTGCCGAAACCAAACTGACCATCAGTTACGCCACCTCAAGATTCAAATTTGGTACGCTGATAAGCTGCGAACCAAGCCGTTTCCTGGATGAGATAGATGCCAAATACCTCGAGCTCGACTATAGCGCCAAACCGGCAAGCAGTGGCAGCAGCGCCTTTTTTGACGATGACCGTAAAGCCTGGAGCGGCGGCAAACAAGCCGACGCATTCTCCAAGCCGAAACCGGCAACATCGCCCCCGGTTAAAACCACATCAATATTGGCTAAAGCACACGTGCCATCGCCAAATTTTAAACCTTCTGATACTTCAAATTTGCAGGTAGGTATGGAAGTGGAGCATGAACGTTTTGGTTTTGGGAAGGTGTTGAGCCTGGAAGGCAATAAGCCCGACGTTAAGGCAACCATATTTTTTAAGGAAATAGGACAGAAACAATTGCTGCTTAAGTTTGCCAAGCTTTACATCGTAAATAATATGAACTGAAGGTTAAGCCGTTTTTGTGTAAATAATTCCCCACTTTTTTATGTATCCCGTTAAAAAGCAGGCTATTCATGATAACTTTAACGGAAATTAATATGGCATACCGTTTGGATATGTTTGCTCAGTTAATTATGAGGAAACATTGATATGAACGACAGCACCAAAAAGAAATCAAACAAGTCCGTTGGGAAAAACATCAGGACTTTACGTCACCAACGCGGATGGAGCCAGGAAGATATAGCGAACCGTCTGGGCATTTCTATTCCGGCTTTTTCCAAGATCGAAACCGGTGTAACCGATATCAACTTGTCGCGCCTGGAACAAATTGCCAATATATTCGAAATAACAGTTGCTCAAATTTTAAGTGTTGAAGAAGGCGAGGTTGATCTTGCTCCATCAAACCTGAGCATTGCTCAGAAAAAACTGGTAGACCGTGAATCGGAGATAGCAAGTCTGCAACGCAAAGTGATTTTACTGTACGAAGAATTGCGAAACAAAAGCATTTTAGTCCTATAATTTAATATTGTGTTCTGTAAACCTTACAGTTATACCTTTATACTATATGCCTTAATACGATTACCGATTAATTTACCTTCCATTCAATTAAATATTGGTTAACAATATTTAATTTCAGTAAATTTTTCAAGAAAAAGGCAAATAAATAAACACAATTTCATTTTATATCCCATATAATTGAAAATTGGAGTAAAAATTGTGGCATAAACATTTTTTATCATAAAAAATGTTTATGTCAAATTATCTTATATCTATTTCAAACAACCAGGCCTTGAAAGATGGGACCATTCATGACCCCAAAAGCAAACTTAAAGTTAAGGTATTTGATCTTTTACAGTCAAGATTTAAACCCAGACAGGGCGAGGTTAGATTTTTTGTTACGGCGGGAGATGAAACACTTGCTTTTGAAACCGAGGGTTATGATAAGCACAGGCAATTGCTCATTTTGCAAATGATATCCAGATACTGTATTTACCTTGGTCTTATTGAAGCACAAATACACTCTACGTGGCCAGCCGCATTTAACCTGGGTTGATCATTATAAAATGCAGGGGCTATTTCAGGAATTGCTATTGTGTGAAGGACCGTGCAACATATCGCTCATTTCAATTATTTTTTCGTCAATTTCCGAAACACATTTATCCATCATACTGATACATTCTTCCTGATCAACTAAGCCCTCCTTCTCCAGGTTTATCAGCCCCCGCAGTGTAGCAATCGGCCCCCTGATCTGATGCGAAAGATAAGAGGAATGCTCAGAAAGTTTTTTGTTCTTGATCTGAAGATCTTTTGTTCTTTCATCAATGATCTCTTCCAGGTGATGATTAATCCTGTCCAGGTTATCTTTTTGCCTTAAAACCTCTTCATTGAGCATGGTAAGTTGTGCATTGGTTTTTGCCTTCCGCTTCACATTACCCACTAATAAACCAATAACAACCAGCAGTAAACCGGCCACAGTGCTCACGGCCCAGAAACGGGAACGTTCATAGGCTTGCCTGTCGGCAACCCGCTCATTTTCTTTTGTCTGCTCTTCCTGTTTACGTTTGGCCTCTATCAGCCTTATCTGCACCGATGTATTTTGTTTAAAAGTTACACTATCTTCTTTGTATATCTCACGTAAATAAAAAATAGCGCGCTCATAGTTTTTCCGGCTATATTCTAATTCGTAAGAGGTATGCTTATAATCATAATTAAGTTTAGGATCTTTAACCAGTGTGGCATAGGCTAAACCTTCTCTTACAACATTTATGGCTGCAGTATATTTTTTCTGGGCCATATACAATGAAGCAAGCGTAAGGTTAACACTGGCTACCGTTTCATTCAGATCTAATCGTTTTGCGGAGTCATGGGCTTCCAGCAAAAGCTTCAAGGCCATATCATATTGATTAAGCTTGTAGTAAACAAAGCCTTTATTGAGCACACATTGAACAAGGTTTACATCATCCTGAAGTTTTTCAAAACCCGCCATACTTTGATCATAGTATTTTAATGCTTGCTGAAAACTATTTTTACGTGTATATACATTACCTAAATTTAAACTCAGGGCGGCTATCAGGTGCTCGTCTTTTATCTTATTAGCTATTGCAAGCGATTTATTCAGGTAATCCAGGCATCGGTTATAATCCTGGTCACGGAATAAGTTACCTATATTATTATACGTTTTTGCTTCTCCTGCCAAATTTTTTGCTTTAATAAAATAGGTAACCCCGTTAAGGTAATTATCAAAGGCCTTTTCAGATTGATTGAGATAAGATTTACCAATGCCAATAATACGGTAAGCCTCCCCAATACCATTATAATAATTCAACTTTTTGGCCAGTACCAATGCCTCTGTTGCATCAATAACTGTTTGTTCGGGATTTGTTAACCGGTTAGCGAAAGCCTGGTTATTTAATTTTATTACCGCATTAGTATCTGGTACCGTCACTTCATTAAAATCCTTTGCATATGCAGCAAGTGATATAAAAAATACCAATAGGAGAATATAGGTTTTTCTCATTAAAGCGCTTTTACGATCAATTTAGCGTGAAAGTTATGAAATAAGCGTTAATATATCTAATAACTGCAGCAAAAACCTTGTGGAAAACTATTTTTTATTTTTTTACTCAAAACTCAAAAACATATCTATATTTGCACTGTTAATTAATTGATATACAATTAGTTGATTTAATATTGCTTGTTATTTTATTGTACTTTTTAAACAAAAAATATACACTACACTATAATAATAGCATAAAAAATATTCGAGGGTATATGTGCGGCTACTGTACTATCTGATTATTTAAAAACGAATAAAAACTAAAAAAATATTTTACAAAATGTCATAGTCATTAAAATTACCATTTTTTTTCAAGAAACGATACGAATTATATCGAAAAAGTCGCTGTTGTTTCGGGTCGTTCAAATGGAGCAAAATACAAACCGGGCATGTAATATTAATTACACAATATTTATTAAACAATAGTTAATCAAGTAAAACAAGAATACAAATATTAACCGCTATGAAAAAATTCATCTTATTAGCGCTACTTATGATAAGCGCGGGAATTTTATCGTCATCAACAAAAAAAGTTGCAGAACCGCAAGCAGCAAGTTTTGTTAAAACAGTTACCCCTTTTAAAAGAGACCTGGGTAATGCCGATTAACCTGGCATTTAAAGCTTTTGACGTCGTACATTCTACTTAAAAATATAACAGCACATTAACAATAATATATCATGAAAAAATTGATCATCCTCGCATTTGCTATCATTTTTACCGGCATCTTTTCGGCCTGCAAAAAAGAACATACACATACTGATTTTACCGAGGTACAATCATTTGCAAGCAAGTTTAAAAGAGACCTGGGCAACGCCGATTGATCTGTTATTTTCTGATACACGATAAAATAACTATTAATACGAAAGCTATAGAAACATAATCTTAGTATTAAGCCAAAAATAATTCATAAATAAAAATATTCACTCCTCCCCCAAATTTAAAAAATCATGAAAAAATCAACAACCATAGCAGCTTTAGCGCTAAGCTTCTTTTTAACTTCAGTGGCTAACATTTCAAATGCATCTACTCCTGATGGTGGTAAAAAAGCAACTCCTAACACAGCTACCAAGAAAGATTTAGGCCAGGCTGATTTTGCTGCCGGTACTAAAAAAGATTTGGGTCAAGCTGATTTTGCTGCTGGTACCAAGAAAGATTTAGGTCAAGCTGATTTTGCTGCGGGTACCAAGAAAGATTTAGGTCAGGCTGATTTTGCTGCTGGTACCAAGAAAGATTTAGGTCAAGCTGATTTTGCTGCTGGTACCAAGAAAGACTTAGGTCAGGCTGATTTTGCCGCTGGTACCAAGAAAGACTTAGGTCAGGCTGATTTTGCTGCAGGCACTAAGAAAGATTTAGGTCAAGCTGATTTTGCTGCTGGTACTAAGAAAGATTTAGGTCAAGCTGATTTCGCCGCCGGTACTAAGAAAGATTTGGGTCAAGCTGATTTTGCTGCCGGTACTAAGAAAGATTTAGGACAGGCTGATTTCGCCGCGGGCACCAAGAAAGATTTAGGACAAGCTGATTTCGCCGTGGGTACTAAGAAAGACTTAGGCCAGGCTGATTTTGCTGCCGGTACTAAGAAAGATTTAGGTCAAGCTGATTTTGCTGCGGGCACCAAGAAAGATTTAGGTCAGGCTGATTTTGCTGCCGGTACTAAAAAAGATTTAGGTCAAGCTGATTTCGCCGTGGGTACTAAGAAAGACTTAGGTCAGGCTGATTTTGCCGCAGGTACTAAGAAAGACTTAGGTCAGGCTGATTTTGCTGGCACTAAGAAAGATTTAGGTCAGGCTGATTTTGCCGCTGGTACTAAGAAAGATCTGGGCCAGGCTGATTTTACAGCCTAATTACAAAAGCTTATATACTCTATATAATATCATAACAGTTTGTGCAATAGACAGCATGAACTGTTGCTGTTTTAAGTCAATAAACATCAATATATTTGCTGCAAATTCTATAACTATGCAGCATATAAAACAGTATGTAGACGAAAACAAACAACGTTTACTTGACGAATTGTTTGAACTTTTGCGTTTCCCTTCGGTTAGCGCCGATCCTAAATACAAACCCGATGTTTTAAAAACCGCCGACTATGTGGCACACAAGCTACGCGATGCAGGCGCCGACAAGGTTGAGGTTTGCCAAACTGCTGGTTATCCTATTGTTTACGGCGAGAAAATAATCGATCCTTCAAAACCTACCGTATTGGTTTACGGGCATTATGATGTGCAGCCACCAGATCCACTGGAGCTTTGGAAAACCCCACCATTTGAGCCAACTGTACGCGATGGTAAAATATATGCTCGTGGCGCTTGCGACGATAAGGGACAGTTTTACATGCACGTAAAAGCGTTTGAACTGATGATGCAAACCAACACCCTGCCCTGCAATATCAAATTCATGATAGAGGGCGAAGAAGAAGTTGGTTCATCAAACCTGGCTATTTTTGTAAAAGCTAACAAAGAACGCCTTAAAGCTGATGTGGTATTGATATCAGATACCTCGATGATCAGTATGGAGCATCCTTCGTTGGAGACTGGTCTGCGTGGTCTATCGTATCTGGAAGTTGAAGTAACCGGTCCTAACCGCGATCTGCACTCTGGTGTCTATGGTGGCGCTGTAGCTAATCCGGCCACTATACTGGCCAAAATGATTGCATCTCTGCATGACGAAAACAATCACATTGCTATCCCAGGCTTTTATAATGATGTAATTGATCTTACACCGGCAGAACGTACTGCGCTAAATAATGCACCTTACAATGAGGATGAATATAAAAAAGACCTGGATGTACAGGAGCTCTGGGGCGAAAAAGGTTATACTACTTTTGAGCGTACCGGTACTCGTCCTACATTAGAGGTAAACGGCATTTGGGGCGGTTATATTGGCGAAGGTGCCAAAACGGTATTACCATCAAAAGCAAGCGCCAAAATATCCATGCGCCTGGTACCTAATCAAACCAGCGAAAAGATCACCGAACTATTCACCGAACACTTTTTAAGCATAGCCCCGGCAAGCGTTAAAGTAAAGGTAACACCGCACCATGGCGGCGAACCGGCTGTAACCCCTACCGATAGTGTAGCTTACCGCGCAGCTCAAAAAGCTATTGCCGAATCATTTGGTAAAGACCCGATACCTACCCGTGGTGGAGGCAGTATCCCTATTGTGGCACTGTTCGAAGCCGAGCTTGGTCTTAAAACCGTATTGATGGGCTTTGGTCTGGATAGCGATGCGCTCCACTCTCCTAATGAAAAGTATGATATTTTCAATTACTATAAAGGCATTGAAACGATTCCATTGTTCCACAAATACTTTGCGGAACTAAGTAAGTAGTTTAGAGACTGATAACTCAAATATCAATACATAAGGGGTAGCTTTCGATTACCCCTTATGCTTTTATAAAAGTCCCGTTGTTATCGGTGGGTGATTCGACATTTAATATTCCACAAACTCAAATACAAATTTCATCTGGAAAATACACTAAGGTGCTAAAAACCAACGCAACCTTTGACATAGATATGACAACGTTTTATTCACATTAAATAAATACAATAATATGACAGTTTTCGTTATATTTACTTGAAACAAAAGCACCTGATAGAGAGTATTATTTATAATAAAACATACTATTATGGAAACGAAGGAAAAATCAAAGGGCGAAAATGTAAAGGAAGTAAGGGAAGTTAAAAACACTAAAGCCGAAAAGATCACTACGGCAAAAAGTGCCAACAGATATAAGCGCAAGCCGTTGTTATAAAACCATACGATGGGGCTCCGGCAAACACCGCGGCCCCCATTGCCTAAATCTTAAAATGTTCACGATGGGCCAAAAATGCCTCATTGGCATCAGCGCCTATCCCGGGTTCATCTCCGATGCTTAACTGATAACCTTCGTAGCTTACTCCACCAATGCAGGGGTCTTCCAGATGGCCCAGCATGCAGGTATCCATGTCATAAAATTGAATGTTAGGACAGGCATAAACAAAATGCAGTTTAGCGCTCAAACCAATTCGGCTCTCGAGCATGCCACCCATCATACAAGCAATTCCTTTTGAGGCTGCTTCATCATGGATCTGTTTAGCCTCCAGTATCCCACCCGATTTTGACATTTTGATATTGATATAATGACAGGAGCCACTGTTGATCTGTTTGCGGGCATCATGGTGGTTATATACGCTTTCATCGGCCATGATCTTAACGGGTGATAGCTGCATCAGTTGCGGCAAACGATCATCATACCAGGTACGCATAGGTTGTTCGCAGAATTCAATATCGTATTGCCCCATAGCCTGCAGGGCAAAAACGGCATCGTCAAAGCTCCAGCCCTGGTTGGCATCAATACGTATTTTGATATCGTCGCCCACCGCTTCCCGGATCTGGCGAATACGTTCAACATCTTCCACCGCATTTTTGCCCAGTTTTACCTTCAGAATAGTGGCCCCCGTAGCTTTAAAATCAAGCGCTTTAAGTGCCATCATGTGCGGCCCGGCAATACCTATGGTAATATCCGATTCTACTTCGCGCCGTTCTCCTCCCAATAACTGATATAGGGGTACACCGGCATTTTTGGCGGCAATATCAAACAAGGCTATGTCAAAGGCACTCTTAATAGTGGTATTACCGGCAGTAAAATTGTGCAGCTGCTGCATGCGGGCGGGTATATCCAGGGCGTCATAGCCTTTCCACAACTTTGCAAATTCACGGGCCATCACCAGGCAGGTATCCTGTGTTTCGCCTACGATCATGGGGAAGGCCGAACATTCTCCCACACCATAAAAACCGGCATCGGTATGTACCCGGATAAAAACATTCTGCGCATGATCCATAGTCCCCGTAGCAATGGTGAACGGTTCCATAGGGATGCTAAAGCGGTATATATCAATATGGGTAATAGCTATTTTATTTTTCACGGGGCAGATTTTATGTTTTGATTGCCTAAAGTAACATTTTAGCCTAATAATTTGCACATTGATACTATTACGTTATATTTGCGTTACTACAATATTAGTAACAATTCAATTTTAGCCTCATATCCCAAATTCACGGGCATTTGTCTGGTTAAATTTAAATCCTTCTTAATAATAACATTACAACAGCATAAACATGGCTCAACAAAACACGCCTGAATTTGACTATAATTCAACCAGGAAAAAACTTATCCTGTCTGAATATGGCCGCAACGTACAAAACATGGTTAAATACATTGTTGCGTTGCCCACTAAAGAAGAACGTAACCGCTACGCGCAGGTAGTGATAGACCTGATGGGTTTTTTAAACCCGCACCTGCGCGATGTGGCCGATTTTAAGCATAAGCTTTGGGATCACCTGCATATTATATCTGACTATCAGATTGATGTAGACTCGCCATACCCAAAACCATCGCCCGAGGCTATCCATATTAAACCGCAGCCTTTAAGATACCCACACCAGCGCATCAGGTATAAGCATTATGGCAAAACCATTGAGCTGATGATCGAAAAAGCCAAAAGCATTGATGATGCCGATCGTAAACGCCACATGGTACAAGCTATAGCTAATTTCATGAAAATGGCTTACGTGCAATGGAACAAAGATTCGGTTGCCGATGAAAGCATCCTGGCCGATCTATACGCCTTATCTGGCGGTACGCTGAAACTGGAAGAAAACATCAACCTTAACCGCGTTGAGTTCCGTCCTAACCAAAACAACAGCAATAACAACCAAAACAACCGTGGGCGCAATCAGAACAATAATCAAAACAACCGCGGGCGCAGCAACCAGAATAACAATCAAAACAACCGTAACAATAACAATCAAAACAATCGTAACCGTAACAACGGCGGCGCCAAAAAATATTAGTTCATTGGTTCCATTGTTCATTAGTTCATTGGTGCCTGACTATTAAAATATATCAGCAGCACGTACATACGATCAATGTCATATCAAAAAGCCCGGTTATCTTCAAAAGTAACCGGGCTTTTTGATATGGATTTTATTTCTGATAACGCTTGATCAACAAACTCAGACAATCAATTGACTAATGAACAATTGAACCCATGAACAGTCAGGAAATTTTATAATCTTTGCCCTAAAGTAGCGCGCTTGTTTTGCTAAATTAAGCGTGCTTAAGAACGAATCATGATCAATCAATTATAAACTCCTATGACTAACGCATTTGTGATAAACGGCGGGAAACCGCTAAAGGGCGAGATTACTCCGCAGGGAGCAAAAAATGAGGCTTTACAGGTAATTTCGGCGGTATTGCTAACTGATAAAAAAGTTACCATCAGTAATATACCAGACATCAAAGATGTAAATAAACTGATAGAGCTATTAGGCGACATGGGCGTTGTTGTGGAGAAAACAGCTCCTGATACCTATACATTCATAGCAAAAGATATTGATCAGGATTTCTTTCAGTCAGAAACTTTTAAATCAAAAGGTGGCGGCCTTCGTGGCTCCATCATGATTGTAGGTCCGCTGCTGGCCCGTTTTGGCAAAGCATCCATCCCCAAACCAGGCGGCGATAAAATTGGTCGCAGACGCTTGGATACCCACTTCCTGGGTTTCGAAAAACTGGGCGCGCAATTTAACTATAACCCCGCCGATGGCTTTTTTAATGTCGATGCTTCAAATCTGAAAGGTACCTATATCTTGCTGGATGAAGCTTCGGTAACCGGCACAGCCAATATTGTAATGGCTGCCGTTTTGGCCAAAGGTGTTACTACCATTTATAACGCTGCCTGCGAGCCATACCTGCAGCAGCTTTGCAAAATGCTGAACCGCATGGGCGCCAAAATAAGCGGCATCGGCTCCAACCTGCTTACCATTGAGGGTGTTGACTATTTAGGCGGCACAGACCATCGTTTACTGCCGGATATGATCGAAATAGGTTCATTCATTGGCCTTGCGGCTATGACTGGTTCCGAGATCACTATTAAAGATGTGAAATACCCTGAGCTGGGTATGATACCTGATGTATTTAAACGCCTGGGTATAAAACTGGAGCTGCGTGGCGATGATATTTACATTCCTGCCCAGGATCATTATGAAATAGAAACTTTTATCGACGGATCTATCATGACCGTTGCTGATGCCCCCTGGCCAGGCTTTACGCCCGACCTGATCAGTATTGTGCTTGTGGTAGCTATTCAAGCCAAGGGCTCGGTTCTCATCCATCAAAAAATGTTCGAGAGCCGTTTGTTCTTTGTAGATAAACTGTTGGATATGGGCGCGCAGATCATCCTTTGCGACCCGCACCGCGCTACCGTTATCGGTTTGGATAAACAAGTACAACTGCGCGGCATCTCCATGACCTCGCCCGATATCCGTGCCGGTGTGGCCTTGCTGATAGCAGCTTTATCGGCACAAGGCCAATCAACCATTTACAATATTGAGCAAATTGAACGCGGTTATCAGCATATCGATGATCGTCTGAAAGCTCTTGGCGCCGATATAACAAGAATATAATTATAAGCTCAAAGCGGAAAGCTTAAAGCTCAAAGCCTTTTATCTTGCTTTTAGCTTTAAGCTTTCTGCCTCCAGCTCCCCTCCCCCTAAATAGTTACATTTCATCTTTTTGCTTTTTAAGGATTGTTATGTTACTTTAGCTTTTGGCTTTGCCCCTGCTTTAAGCCATTATAAAACCTACCAGAACAATGCCATATAAAAACCGAAGGTCAACTTATGCATACTTCATACTGATTTTTGTATTTATAAAAGTTGTTCTTAATTTATTCGCTATAAGCCGTTTTGGCTTTCACCGCGACGAATTACTGCACCTGGTTTTGGCTGATCACCTGGATTGGGGTTATAAGGAAGTGCCCCCGTTTATTGCCATCGTGGCCAAAGTTTCCAACACTCTTTTTGGGCATTCAATTTTTGCTGCGCGTATTTTTCCTACCATTTGCAGCGGACTTATTGTTTGGTTCACCGGTTTAATTACGGTTGAATTTGGCGGGCGCAAGTTTGCTATCACCTTAACCTGCCTTGCGCTTATATTTTCGCCCGCGTTTGTGGCAAGCGGCTATCTTTTTCAGCCTGTTGTGTTCGATCAGTTTTGGTGGGTGCTTACCGTTTGGCTGCTAATCAAATACCTCAACACTACTGATGTTAAATACCTGTATTGGCTGGGCCTGGCCGTGGGCCTGGGTATGCTCACTAAGTACACCATGGCCTTTTTTACGTTTGCCATGATCATTGGCATACTTATCAGTAAGCAGCGTAAACTATTATTCAACAGGCATATACTGGGTGCGGTTTTAGTAGCCTTTTTAATTTGCCTGCCTAATCTCATCTGGCAAATTCAGCATCACTGGCCGCTCATCCATCATATGAAAGCCTTGCGCCAGGAGCAATTAAGCTATATTAAACCTACTGAATTTATTAAACAGCAGTTGCTGGTGCATGGTGTAGCCTTTTTTGTTTGGTTCACCGGTTTGCTGTTCCTTATATTTTCTTTCAGGCTCCGCAACTTTCAATTTTTGGCCATTGCCTATGTGCTGATATTTATTTTTTTATTGGAGATGGACGGCAAAAACTATTACCTTTTTGGCGCCTACCCTATGCTATTTGCCGCAGGGGGCTTTGGTTTTGAGCGATGGCTAAAAACCAAAGGTTATGTGCTTCGCACTTTTACTGTAACAATATTTGTGTTGCCTAATATGATCTTGCTGCCCATGTTGCTGCCTATATTTCCGATAGAGCACACGCTGGCGTTTTTCAGGTTTGCTCATAAAAACATACCGGCTACAGATTTTTTGATCACCTGGGAAGATCAAAAACAACACCCCTTAACCCAGGACTATGCCGATATGTATGGCTGGGATGAACTGGCCCAAAAAGTAGGAAAAGCCTATAATGGATTAACACAGGAGCAACAAAAACAAACCCTTGTTTATGCAGATAATTATGGCGAAGCAGGCGCCCTGAATCAGTACAGCAAACAATTTAACTTTCCGAAGGCTATATCACTCAACAGCAGCTTTACGCTTTGGGCCCCGGATAGCCTGAACTGCAAATACCTCATTTATGTGGATGATAACGGCGGCGAAAACATCCGGCAGTTTGTAGCCGGCAAGATGATAGGCTCTTACAAAAAACTGGGAGAAATTGAGCATTACCTGGCCCGTGAAAAAGGCACCGGCATTTATCTGATAACCGATATTAAAGCTCCTTTACAGGAACGTTATACAAAAGAACTGGCCCGGAAAAGACTGGAGTAGCCTACTTACCATAAAACCAATAGTGTTCAACGTTCGCCTGCACTCCGCTTTTGTTTATTATATTTACTTTTAAAACCTAACAACTTATTAACCTATGTTTTCAAAAGTACTACAATTTAAGTCACACTTAAGAAGAGTGATATCTGTTTTAAAAAAACTAAAACGTTTAGAACGGGAAAGCAGTACTGTTAAAGTGTTAGTTGCTAATATTTTAATAAAACAAAATCAAAGTAATGCCAGGCAAATTATTGAAGATATTCAATTAGCAGAGTTTAAAGTATTTTCACAATGGGGTGATGATGGTATTATTCAGTTTTTAATAAACTACCTTAACATACAAGAGCGCACATTTATTGAATTTGGTGTGGAGGATTATACAGAATCCAATACGCGGTTTTTACTGATAAATAATAATTGGACCGGGCTGATAATGGATGGGGATAAAAACAATATGGATTCAGTTAAAAAGGATAACTTATATTGGCATTATCATCTTACAGCTGTACCGGTTTTTATTACCGCCGAAAATATTAACTCTCTTATCGTTGAAAATGGCTTTGAAGGTGATATCGGGCTTTTACATATCGATATTGACGGAAATGATTATTGGGTTTGGAAGGAAATTACTGCGGTATCGCCAATAATTGTTATTGTAGAATATAATAGCGTATTTGGCGCCGAGAATACCTGGTCTGTTCCTTATAAATCCGATTTTGACCGTACTGTTGCACATCATAGCAACCTGTATTTTGGAGCTTCGTTAGCTGCTTTATGCGACCTCGCCGAAGAAAAAGGGTACTATTTTATCGGTTCAAATAGCAATGGGAATAATGCATATTTTGTAAGAAAAGACAAAATACAGGATCTTAAACCGCTGGATGCAAAAAGTGGTTACGTATTATCAAAATTCCGTGAAAGCAGAGATAAAAAAGGTAATTTAACTTATATAAATGGTGCAGACCGTTTAAAAATATTACACGGACTGGAAATTTACAACACACGGACCAAACAACTGGAAAAAATATGATGTAAGGGAAAGGATTAAAAATCGTTGCTCTTTGCTCCCAAAATACTTAAAGATCAATATTCTACTCACATAAAAAGTCTCTGGCCTTGAAGGACTATAATATAGTAGTCTTTTGACTACCTAAAACGCTTTGTGCTGTTGCGACCCATATTCATTATCATTCGAATTAAAAGGCCTCGAATAGCACAGTTATCAGTTGCCATATAAAACCCTTCTGTAATAAATCACGCTTCTAAAGCGTTTCACTTATACCAACCTTATTATCATATGAAATACTTATTGGCCGTACTTTTGTTGATCTGCATTTGTGGCTCTGCATGTAATGACAAGCAGCAGGCAAACGAAAAAAACATACTGGGCAATTGGATTAAGGTCAGAAACAAAACAGTATCAACCGGTAAAAACGTAGTACTCGAACCACCTGAATACGAAAAACCTGGATTTATTTTTTATGCAGATCATTCTGTTGACTATAAATTAGGGTTCTTTAAAAACACTAATGGTATCAATATCTTTTTAGGTACAAAATCTAAATTTAAGATCATGGGTAATAATCTGATGATTTTAGACTTAGACAGTAATAAATGGAACAATTATCGCCTTATTAAGCTTACTACCGATTCGTTACAATTCCTCTTTGACGGAAGATTGGCAACATTTAAACATTATCAGATCAAAAAGAACAACACACCGGAGTTTGATCAAATAATTTTATCAACTTTAGGCTGTTTTGGTACTTGCTCTGTTTCAAGTACTATGATAAATGCTGATGGATCTGTTTTATTTAATGGACTATTTTACACCACCAAGAAAGGATTATTTACCGGTTCAATTACCAAAGTGCAGTACAAACAGCTGCAAGATAATTTTAGGACTACCGATTTTAATCTATTAAAAAACTATTACAACGTAGCCTGGACAGATGACCAAACCATCAGTACAACCTTTGTAAAAAATGGCAAAATATATAAGTCGGTAAACGATTATGGCGCTGCAGCTCCGGCACAATTTACCTGGGCTTATGCACCATTAAGGTGTTTATACCAAAGCATAAACTTAAAAAGTGCAACTAACTTTAAAGTTGTTTCACATTTTAATTACCCTTATGGTGCATATATTAAAACAGCTAATATGGATATGGCTTTAACTCAATCAGAAACCTTTTTGTTGTTTTATTATTTACAAAAAGGAAAAATATCAACCGTTACTTTTAAATCACGTTATCAATTGAGCTCGCTTTTTGATATACAAAAGCGCCATCATATTGATACGGATGGGCGTTTTTATAAATTAGAAGTAAATAAAAAGCCAGTAATTATTGACATCGGCTTTAATTTTTTTGATATAAACGAGAAAAATTGGCACTGGCGAAAAATCACAAAATAAGATTAACAAAAAGGTGTCATGCTACAGCACAACACCTTTTACCTTTCGCCTAAATAATTAAGCTGATATCGCGTTGATGATATCATATTGGGTAATGATCTCAATTTTGCCCTGTCCGTCTTCAACAAGCACCGCGATGTTATCTTTATTGATCATAGCTGAGATCCTGTCAATAGAGGTATTCAGATCAACAAATGGGAACGGCGCTGTAGTGATGTTTTTGATCGGCTGCGATTTGATAGATGGGTTCTCGATCAGTGAATCCAGGATATCACTCTCCGTGATCTTACCGATCACCATGCCTTTTTGGGTAACCGGGATCTGTGATATATTAAGCGATTTGATGGTATTGATAGCCTCCAGTACGCTTTTTTCGCAGTCGATAGTGATGATTTCCTGCCCATCCTTTTTGCTGATGATATCGGCGGCTGTTAGTTTTCCATCTTTTAAAAATCCACGATCGCGCAGCCAGTCGTCATTATACATTTTGCCCAGGTAACGCGTGCCATGATCCGGAAAAATGATCACCACCACATCGCCTTCTTTAAATCTATCCTTCATTTGTAAAGCGCCGGCCACAGCAGATCCTGTGGAGTTACCGGCGAAGATGCCTTCTTTACGGGCAATTTCGCGGGTCATGAGGGCGGCATCCTTATCAGTTACCTTTTCAAAATAATCAATCAGGCTAAAGTCAACGTTCTGTGGTAAAAAGTCTTCACCAATACCTTCGGTGATGTATGGATAGATCTCATTCTTATCCATAATGCCGGTTTCTTTATATTTTTTAAAAACAGAGCCGTAAGTATCAATCCCCAGCACCTGTATGTTTGGATTTTTCTCTTTCAGGTAACGCGCCGTGCCTGATATGGTACCGCCTGTACCCACCCCTACTACCAGGTGCGTGATCTTACCTTCTGTTTGCTCCCATATCTCGGGACCGGTTTGTTCATAATGCGCCTGGGAGTTGCTCAGGTTATCGTACTGGTTTGGTTTCCACGAGTTGGGTACTTCGCGTTCCAAACGGGATGATACAGAGTAATATGAACGCGGATCTTCGGGCTCTACGTTGGTGGGACAAACAATCACCTCGGCGCCAAAAGCGCGCAAGGCGTCAAACTTTTCTTTTGATTGTTTATCGGTACTGGTAAAAATACATTTGTACCCTTTAATAACGGCTGCAATGGCCAAACCCATGCCGGTATTGCCCGATGTACCTTCAATAATAGTACCGCCGGGTTTCAGCTTGCCACTTTTCTCAGCATCCTCTATCATTTTAAGGGCCATACGGTCTTTGATAGAATTACCCGGATTAGTAGTTTCTATCTTAGCTAAAACCGTTGCCGGGATGTCTTTTGTTACTTTGTTTAATTTAACCAGAGGCGTGTGACCAATGGTTTCCAATATATTGTTATACCACATAAATTTCTAATATCTACTAACCCGGTATACTTAGCCGGGCTATGCCTCAAAATTAGCTTTCTTAAATGATATTTCTTTAAAAAAAGAAACATCAGTTGAGAATCAAGAGTCAAGATATAAGACTCCTGTTTTCATGCAAAAGATAGAAAGAATAAAACTAATATTTTTTCCTGTCTTGATTCTTGATTCCTGATTCTCATCCACACAAACTTTACATTTTTTTATGGAATAGTTAATCAACCTGCATCTTTTAAGTATAACCCAAAAGCTTATATTTAACCCATGGTATCTACAACCTATAGCAACCTTTCCTTATCATTAAAAATTGCCATATTTATTTTATTATTGATAGGCATTTGCGAGAGTCCGGCGTTTTCGCAAAAGCTGCTGAGCCCAAGTAGACAGAGCAGTTATTATACTTATAAAATATCGGCAGAAGATTATTGAATTGTTTGTGGCACACAAACAACGTGGATATAAAAACAAATGTCATCTTGAACAAGGCACGGGGAGAGATCTTATACATGAGCGAGATACATCAATCGTATAAAATTTTCCCTCAACCATTTCAAAATGACAAGCTGGAAATAAATATAACTGTCACCCTGACCATAGCGAAGAATCTATTCTTCAACATACCTATTGTTGAATAGATGCTTCACTTCGTTCAGCATGACAACTTTAATGAACCAATTAAAACTTCAAATGCTTAACCGTTAATCCGTTATTGATCAACTGTTTTAACGATTCGATACCAATGCGCAGGTGCGTTTCAACAAATTGCTCGGTTACAGATGAATCACTTTCGGCTGTTTTTACACCTTCGGGGATCATCGGCTGATCAGACACCAGTAACAATGCTCCTGTCGGGATCTTGTTGGCAAAACCTGTTGTAAAAATGGTAGCGGTTTCCATGTCAACGGCCATAGCGCGTAAATCTTTCAGGTATTTTTTAAATACTTTATCATGCTCCCAAACACGGCGGTTGGTAGTGTAGCAGGTACCGGTCCAGTAATCGCGCGAAAAATCGCGAATGGTGGTTGATATCGCCTTTTGTAAAGCAAATGACGGCAAGGCGGGCACCTCTGGTGGCAAGTAATCGTTTGATGTACCTTCGCCACGGATAGCGGCTATCGGTAGTATCAGATCGCCCACAGCATTCTTCTTTTTCAAACCGCCGCATTTACCCAAAAATATAACGGCTTTGGGGTGTATGGCAGTAAGCAAGTCCATCACCGTAGCTGCCACCGAACTACCCATACCAAAATTAATGATGGTAATACCATTGGCAGTAACGCTTTGCATCGGTTTTTCCAACCCCATGATCGGCGCATTATCATTCCACTGCGAAAACAGCTGGATATACTTCGAGAAGTTGGTTAGTATAATATACTCGCCAAAAGCTTCCAACGGGCGACCAGTATAACGCGGCAACCAGTTTACCACAATGGCATCTTTGGTTTTCAACCCGGCTTTTACAGGTGAGTGCACTTCTTTTACTACCGGTGCGTCGGTAGGGTTCTTTTTTACATTCAATTCTTCATTCATATTTTTCTTTTTTTGAGTATCAGGTAGTTAGTATCAAGTATCACGACAAACATCCTTTTTGTATTTGCTATAATATTCAAGTCTTGCTACTTGATACCAATTATGATACTAATAAATAAAAACCTTCTTATACAACAAACCCCGGCGTTTCACCAGGGTCTGTGTTTATTGTAATAAAGATAGCTACTTAATTGATATCAAATTGTTACGCTACTTTTAATTTTTTCAGATCCGATTTTTCAAACTTCTCGTGGGCATAGTCTAAAGTAACCTGCAGGCGTTTCACATCTTTCTTGGATGGGAACTCAAACATGGCATCAATCATGATTGCTTCGCAGATAGAGCGCAAGCCCCTTGCGCCAAGCTTAAATTCCATGGCTTTATCAACTATAAACTCCAGCACTTCATTGTCAAAATCAAGCTTTACACCCTCGTATTCAAACAATTTTTTGTATTGTTTCAATAAGGAATTTTTAGGCTCGGTTAATATGTTGCGCAAGGCATCCCTATCAAGCGGGTTCAAATACGTTAATACCGGCAAACGACCAATCAGCTCTGGTATCAAACCAAATGATTTCAGATCCTGCGGGGTAATATATTTATACAGGTTTTTCAGGTCAACCTCGCTATCGTCACGTTTTAGTTTGTAACCAACAGTTTGCGTACGCAAGCGGTTAGCTATTTTACGATCGATACCGTCAAATGCACCGCCGCAGATAAACAATATATTACTGGTATTTACGGTGATCATTTTTTGATCGGGGTGCTTGCGGCCTCCCTGTGGTGGTACGTTAACCATGGTACCTTCCAATATCTTTAATAAAGCCTGTTGTACACCTTCGCCGGATACATCGCGGGTGATGGAAGCGTTATCGCTCTTACGGGCTATTTTATCAACCTCATCAATGTAAACAATACCTTTTTCGGCAAGGGTTACATCATAATCTGCCGATTGCAGCAAACGGGTCAATATGCTTTCCACATCCTCCCCTACATAACCAGCCTCGGTGAGTACGGTAGCATCACAGATACAAAACGGAACGTTCAGTATCTTGGCCATGGTTTTGGCCAGTAAGGTTTTACCCGTACCGGTTTCGCCCACCATAATGATGTTTGATTTTTCGATCTCTACCTCGTCCTTGTCAATCCGCTGATTTAAGCGTTTGTAATGGTTATATACGGCTACAGAAAGTATCTTTTTAGCATCATCCTGACCGATAACATACTGATCAAGATGCGTTTTAATTTCGGCAGGTTTTAATAACGAAGGCGCCGTAGGCGAAGCTTTTACCTTACGTACCTTTAACTCCTCAGCCAATATTTCATTAGCCTGGTTAACGCATTTATCACAAATGTGAGCGTCAAGCCCCGCAATTAACATCAGGGAATCCTGTTTACCTGCACCGCAAAATGAACACCTGATTTCCTTACTGTTCTTATTCATCTGATTCGTTTGTAATTCAAAATTAACTAATTAGTGGCAGAAAAAAAAGTTCTTTAGTCCGAAAGTCGGGAAAGTCAGTAAAGTCTGGAAGTGAAACCCACTTTTCAGACTTTCCTAACCCTTTATTTATCAGATATTTAAATTCGCCTGCTATTGCAGCTACTTACCTATCTTACGGACTTTTCCGACTTGCCGACTAACGACTTATTTATTCGCTTTGCCGCTGCCTTTTAAAATCTCGTCGACCATACCAAATTCTTTGGCTTCTTCGGCAATCATCCAGTAATCACGGTCTGATGCATCCCAAACTTTCTGGAATGGGGCACCGCTATGATCGGCAATGATCTGGTACAGCTCTTTTTTCAGCTTGGTGATCTCATGGTAAGAGATCTCGATGTCTGACTGCTGACCTTGTGCACCACCGGATGGCTGGTGGATCATTACACGGGCATGCGGCAATATAGCCCTTTTACCTTCGGTACCGGCACATAATAATACTGCGGCCATTGATGCTGCCATACCTGTACAAATAGTGGCCACATCATTTGATATAAATTGCATGGTATCATAGATACCTAAACCCGCGTAAACAGAGCCACCTGGTGAATTGATATAGATCTGGATATCACGTTTGCTATCAGCCGACTGCAGGAACAGCAATTGAGCCTGAATAATGTTTGCAATATTTTCATAAATGGCATCGCCAAGGAAAATGATACGGTCCATCATCAAACGTGAAAACACGTCCATTTGGGCAACATTCAACTGGCGTTCCTCAATGATGTACGGGGTCATGCCGGTTGGGGTATAAATACCAGACGGCATTCTGCTTCTGTCAACAGCAGAGATATATTTATCTACGTGTAAGCTGTTTAAACGGTGATGTTTAACAGCATAATTTCTGAATTCGTTCTTATCGATGTTACTACTCATGGTTTTTGTTATGTTATTTGTTTAGATGCAGGTATTACCTGCGATAAATATAGTTTTTAGTTGAATAAAAAGTAAAATATTTTGCTGGTGAAGGTGCTAATCTTACGCTCCTAAGACTCACCCCGACTTCGCTGCGCTTGTCGACCCTCTCTCCGACTTCGTCGCATAGAGGGTATTGAAAATACATTGAGAGTTTTGAGACCCCTCTTTTCGCCAAAGGCGAAGAGAGGGTGGTCGAGCGAAGCGATGACCGGGTGAGTCGTCTACGCTATGTTTTCCGATGCAATTTCCTTTATACACCAAAAGCAACCTTGTGAGTTGCTTTTGGTGTTTTGTACAGAAGTAAAATGAGCTTATTGCTGCTCTTTTACCAGCTCGCTGAAATCTGTATAAAGGATATCTTTTTTATCTAAAGTGATCACGCTTTTAATATAATCAAATACTTTAAGCGCTTTTACTTCTTCAAATATCTTGTTAGCATTCTCTTTGTTTTGAAGATATTGTACAGTGTACTGACCTAATTGCTCATCAGGGATAGGCTGCGGGCTGTACATTCTGAACTGCTGATCCAGACGAACTTTTGCCAAAGCAAAAACCTCGTCGTATTTGATCTCGATCTGGCCATCTTTAATGATCTTATTTTCGATCAATGTCCATTTCAGGTTGGTGGCAAAATCATTATAGCCGCCGTTCAGTTCCTCATCGCTCAGTTTTTCGTTTGTGGCTTTTAACCAGCGTTTCAAAAACTCATCAGGCAGGTTAAAATCAACCTTAGCTACGCTCATTTTGTAAATATCGTCCTGTAATTTACGCTCTGAGTCCTGAACCATCATGGTTTCAATTTCTTCAGTAATTTTAGCTGTAAATTCCGCTTCGGTAGTTACTGTACCTTCACCAAATAATTTGTCAAAGAACTCCTGGTTCAGATCGCTTTCTTCCAAACGGTTTACATTTTTAACCGTTAACTGGAATTTCGATTTCAACTCAGCCGCTTCATCTTCTTCTATTTTTAATAAACCGGCAACCTTTGGTGCTTCGTTATCAAAAGCTTTCTGAATATCAAGCGTTACTACATCACCTTTTTTCAGGCCGATCAATGATTTTTTTATCTTTTCATCCTTGATCTGATCTAATCTAACTGATGCGGTATTGCTTATGCCTCCCTCAAAAACAGAACCATCCGGAGAAAGCTGGGCCAAATCCGCGTAAAGCACGTCATCATCTGCCGATACGTCAGGATTTGTCATTTTGCCATAGCTGCGGCGGATATTTTTGATACGTGAAGCCAGGGTTTCGTCATCAACTTTGATCACGTACTGGGTCACTTTATCTTTTGATGAAAAATTAATTTCAAACTGAGGAGCTAAGCCCAGCTCATAGTTGAATTCAAAATTATCGTTAAAATCCCAGTTGTATTCTTTCTCGTCATCAACCTTTGGTAATGGCTGACCCAATACTTCCAGTTTTTGCTCGTCGATGTATTTATTTAAAGTATCTGATAACAAGTTGTTGATCTCATCAACCAAAATACTTTTACCGTACATTTTTTTGATATGTGCTGCGGGCACCATTCCGGGACGAAAGCCTGGCAGTTTAGCCTTTTTAGCGTTTTCTTTTATGGCTTTATCAACACGTGGCTGGTAATCTTCAGGGTTAATGTTGATCTTAACAACTGCGTTCAGGGCATCTACTTTTTCCTGTGTAATATTCATCTTTTTACCGGGTATTTTAATTTAATGGTTCAAAACGTAGCCGTAAAACCAATTCAGGCTATACAAATTTCGAGGCGCAAAAGTATGAATTTTATTTTAAATTTAATCACGCAATTCTGCCGGAGTAAATTTATCAACCTTGTTTTTTACAGGCTTTATGGTTTTAATATAAGCGTATATAGCCTCCAGATCAGTAACCTTCATGGTGCCGTACCTGTACCAGGGCATAATGGTTTGATATTCATTGCGTTTTACAGCAACCTGTTTATGGGTACTATCGGCATACTGTGTAAATCGACTTAAAAACTGCGCCTTTGTCCAGCTGCCTATGCCGGTTTCTTTATCAGACGTAATGTTTGACGATCGAATGATACCCCCATTTGGCGAGGTGTATTCATGCCCGCCGGCAAATTCCAACCCTTCAATTATTTTACCTTTGTTGGCCTGACTATGGCAATCTTTACAGGCAGCTATCCGCACCAGGTAAGCGCCGTACGCCAGCGTATCATGCTGATCGGGCACTGTACCCAGCGTAGCTTTTGCCGGCATGGTATGTACCAGTATATTCAGCGGAAAATCAAGTTTACGCTCAGGGTAGTCTGTTTTTTGCGATTTTAGCGTACGCAGATAAGCAATGATGGAATAAACATCTTCCCGGCTCATTTTGGAATATGACTCCCAGGGCATGATCGGGAATATGGCCGATCCATCTTTCTTAACCCCCGTGGTAATAGCCCGGAACAATTCGCCATCGGTCCAGTTTTTTAAATGATACGGGGTAATATTGGGCACATAAACCGAACCCGGGAAACTAACATTAGCATCAAACTTTTCGCCGCCTGCTCCTAACGACTCCGCTTTCACCGGTCCTGCGAGTATGCTCCAGTCGCGGGTGGAGTGGCAATCAACACAAACCGTTACGTAATTGGCCAGGTATTTACCACGCTCCAAACGCTCTGGCGTAGCTTCCACTTTAATATTTTCGGGTTCGCCAACATTGGGCAAGGCCAGGGTAATATAGCTTATACCGGCTACTGCTATTAAAACAATGGCTATTACCATATAGCCTGCAAACTTTAAGATCTTTTTCATGATAGGGTAAATAGGGACGCGGCAAAACTAAGCAACTTTTTAAACTTATAATCAACCTTTTACACCGTATTTTCACGGAAAAATAGCGCGGTAGATTTACGTTGTTTCGACTCACCCCGCCATCGCTACATCTCGATAACCACACACGTCAATTGCGAGGTACGAAGCAATCTCTACATAGGCAGGGTAACTATTAAGGGTTTAAACTGTTCAATTTGCTCTGTATAGCATAGAGATTGCTTCGTACCTCGCAATGACGTTATTTTTTAGTTCCCACTCCTTTGGAGAGGCTTATTACATGAGGGCTTCGCCGTTTAGGTGAGGCTCCCACCTCAACAAAAAAAGCAGAGACCTTCGCCCCTGCTTTTTACAAAATAGTAATACCTATTTAGTCAACTTTTTCAATGCTTGATGCGCCCGACTTATCATTGTTAACCGTTGCAGGCGACCCTTTATACCTGATCTCTGATGCGCCTGATGAGTGCACATTCAGTGTTTTTAAAACGTTGATCTTGCAATGGCTCGCACCCGATGAATTAATGGTGTATTCGCCAACCACAAAATCAAAAGCGTTAATCTTGCCCACGCCGCTAAACTCTACGTGGTGCGTTGCCGCCTGCCCGGTTAAATTCAACTCGCTTACACCACTGCCGTGACTGTTTACATTAGCCGCGTTCAGATCAAGATTAACTTTAGTAGCGCCTGATAAGTGGATATTCAGATCGCCCGTAGTTATTTTACCCGTTGATGAAACCTCTACCGCTCCCGATGATTTGAGCTCTTCCAGTTTGCGTATGCCAATGTTTACCACCAGGCTATCATCCAAACATATTGTTTTGGTGGTTTTGATGGTCAGTTTATCACCATTAACAGAGGTGGAAACATATTTGAGCAGATTATCATCACCGCTAATAGAAATAGTTAAGGAGCTATCCTGCTTTAAATGAATTTTATAGGCGCCTGATATATCGATCCGGGTAAAATCATTGGCCTTGCGTTGTTCGGTAGTTATTTTTCCTGAGCCATGCACGCAAACAAGCTTACATGACGATATGATACTTAATGATGCGCACGCGATAATGGCAATAGCTAAACCTGCTTTTTTCATAATGATAGATTTTTGTGGTCATAAAGCTATCTGGTCTTTTTGCCCATGATAGTTTTATGGGTATTTTTTACTTTGTGACGTTGTTTAAAGGGTTGAAGTTACATCAAAAATAAAAAAAGCTGCCACATTTTGTGCCAGCTTCTCAGAAATATATGATGAACTTTTGCAAAAGTTGGATTAAAGACCGGCAAACTCGTCTGCGATATCTACTTTAGGCATACCATTCAATTTATCGGTAAAGCTTTCGGCAGCAAAGCTGTTGTTGTTTACGCTTGATGTAATGCTGTGGTTTAAGCTGTATATAGTAGCTGTACCACTTAGGTCAATTTTTGCACGATCATTCAGGTTAACATTTGCAGTGTATGCATCTACATTTAAGTTTGCGGTAGCGTTATTGTGCAAGTTAACTTCCAGTTCAAGGGCTGATAATTTACCAAATGATTTTACCTGTGCATTGTCATAAGCGCTGATGGCACGCAAGTCATTAGCGGTTACCCAAACAACCAGTTTTTCGGCTTTGTATGAGGTAATGCGCAATACACCGTTTTCATTTTGAACAAGGGCGTTTTCGCCATAATAACGATTGTAAACTTTTACCTGGTCGGCAGAACCGTCAGATACAAACAGCTCCACATTACCGTGGATCTCGATCTTACTGATCTTGCTTACTTCTTTTACCACAGTAGCGGTGTTGTTATTGTTATAATTATGGGTAGTTGCATAAGTTGTGCTGGTGATACCACCTACTAAAACTAACATAGTTGCGATGGTAAATAATTTTGTTTTCATGATATTAATATTTTGATTGTCAATTAATTGTATTGCCTTATTTTTTAAATACATCTATATGACGCCTCCATTTTTAAAACGTTACAGCTATTTTGGGTCAATTAGATGTACGGCCTTATTTTATCGGTGAACCGGGGATTTACATCGGTGAACGGCGAAAATATTTTTAGGAGGAAAAGAGGGAAATGGCTGATTGTGGGATGAAATGAAGAGAAATAACGGATCAGGGGCTAAAGTAGAAGTAAAAATAAACCATTATGTCATTGCGGAACGACGAAGCAATCTCATCGTGTTCAATATGCAAACGAGGAGATTGCCACGCTTCGCTCGCAATGACATACTTCCTAGTTAGTTGCTATAAAAAACAGTCTGTCATCCTGAGCCCGTCGAAGGATAGCGCATAAAGGCCTGCCCACCATGCTTCGACGGTGCTCAGCATGACACCTATTATAAATACTCAGTTAACCATTGGACTTACCGGCCGATAATAAACCTCACTGCGGCCGTTCACTGTTTTCACTACAAAGCCATGCTCAATAAGCCATTGCAGTACCAGGTAAATACTGCTGGTACTCACTTTAACGCCATTAACGCGGATATGCCTCGACAGGGTATCTACATCGGCATCCTGGGCCAGTTTTAAAACGTGCGCTATAATGTGCTTTTTTTTAACCGACAGGTTGTACTGATGCAGATGACAATATTGTACAAATTCATCGGGAAGGGCTATTGCCGATAGGTTGAAGTGTGTCATAACTGTGATTCAATTAAAATACTGTTTAGCTATTTCAAAGAAAAAAATATATGCACGTACAATTGTTGTACATAGGGGCGATATAATTGTAAATTTACGACATGAAGAAAAAGCAATTTGCGCCCCTGGTAATTTGCAATGTGGAAGGCGAGGGCATGATACAATCCCGGCACAGCCATACTTATTATGAAATTATTTATGTGCAAAAAGGATCGGGCACACACATCCTTAATCAAAACCGCCTGCCCTATAAAACAGGAGATCTGTTTTTAATATGCCCGGAGGATGAACACTGTTTCGACTATAAAAAATACACCTGCGTTACACTGATCAAATTTACCGATGAGTTTTTTAGTTCTCAGAATCAGTCCATTCCACATGTAGGTATCGTTTTCAGTCCGCAGGATCTGATGCGGCACAAACTGCTAAAAGAGATCAAACTCACCTTTGACGAACCCTTTAAAACCATTTTAAGGAGTACTATTGATAATATTACCACCTACAATGGGTCAACAGATATAGCTACCTGCCCCTACATCTTTTATCAGATATTGTCGCTCTTTGGTTTAATAACACAAGCATTGGGCCGTATCGACGCGCAATTAGTTAATTGTCCGCCGGGTAAACAGGAGTTGATATCCTATATCCATCAGCATATTTACGAACCTGAAAACATCCTGATCAAAAATGTAGCCGCGCATTTTAATATCGCTACCAGTTATTTTAGTGCCTGGTTTAAACGGAATTTTGATATCAGCTACCGCGATTATATCAACGGGTACCGGGTTAAGCTGATCGAGATCCGTATCGGCAACAAAACTTCTACCCTGAGCCAGATAGCTGAAGAATTTGGTTTCACCGACGTAAGCCATCTATCCAACTATTTTAAAAAACAAACCAACATTAACGCAAGCCATTACAGGAGGGTATGAAGTGGTGAGTAGTGAGTGGCGAATGGTGAGTCGATTTTCTGTTTTTATTTTCCTTACATAGAACTGACTACTCACCATTCACTACTCACCATCGCCACTCACTACTCACTACTCACTACTCACTACTCACTACTCACCATTCACCATTCACCACTACCTAACATATGAAAATACACATCATGGGCGCATCATGTGCCGGCTCCACAACTTTAGGTGCCGCCCTTGCCCAACAATTGAACTATCCGCTATTTGACAGCGACAAATATTTCTGGGAGACAACCGAGCAACCTTTTACCGTAAGGCGTGATCCGGAATTGCGGAATGCTATGATGATGCACGATGTTAACAGTAACTCAAACTGGATACTCACCGGATCAATGGTAAGCTGGGGACCAGTATGGCTGGATATGTTTGACCTGGTAGTGTTTTTATATATCCCTCACCACATCCGGATGCAGCGATTGCATAACCGCGAACTGGAACGCTACGGCGAAGCTATTTTTACCGATCCCGAACGAGCAGCCAATTACCAGGCATTTATTAAATGGGCCAAAGGATATGACGATAACACTACCCAGGGTCGCACCCTGCAGGTACACGAAAACTGGCTAAAGCTGGTAAACTCTCCCGTTTTAGAGATACGCGGCGATACTACGGTACAACAGCGCGTGGATCTGGTTTTGGAAAAGATGAAAGAGTTATACAACATAGCACACCCTCCTGCGGGGCGGAAATAAAAACAAGTATTTGAATTTGACGCTCATTTTCCGTACATTTATATAACTAAACAGCCCGCTTGTCTTTTCAGGAGACAAGCGGGCTGTTTAGTTAAGGAAAAAACAAGGCCAAAAACTAACCGTTTGTAAATACTTCATTAACCATCAATAATTTAATACTTTTTAAACTTTTCAAAACCATGTTAAAATTTGTTAAAAAGTGTTAAAATCGATGGTTTTGAATAAATTTTCGATAGTTTTTGAGTGATTTCCATCCCCTTTTTAGTTAAAAAAGTGTTAAAATAAAGCTTTAAAAAGTTTTGCTGTTAAATAAACGTATGAAATCCCATTTTAATTCATTAAATCTATTCATCATTTTTCTGATGTTATTTTCAGCAGCGGTTTTGGCGCAAACGCGGCTGGTTAAAAATCTGCAGGCGGGTAAATCCCAAATCCTGGTTGTTTATGGAACACGCGGCCGACAGGCCCGAGCTGAATAGCTATTATGACCTCTATCGCCAGGTTGCCAAAAAACGAAAGCTTTTACTGATAGATCATTACCCGCATTGGAAAGCCATATTGGATAAAGGAAAAGAAGAATATTTGAAATATGTACCTGACGGCCTGCACCCTGATCCTGAAGGCGCCAGTAAGATCATCGCACCTTATGTTGTTGAAAAACTAATAGAGGGCAAATAGCTATAAAAAGACAAAGCCACCCGGCTTCAGGTGGCTTTGTTCGGTGGTTAGCCTGCTGTTATGGTGATTATAAACCTGCATACTCGTCAGCTTTAACTTTTGCACTATTCAACACTTCGGTGGTGTGTTCGGCTACCAGATTTGATCCGTTTACACTTGAGCCATAGCTGCGGTTTAAGCTGAATTCATTAACGGTACCGCTCAGATTAGCACAGGCTTTATCGTTCATGGTAACACGGGCGCTGTAAACATCTAATTTTAAAGTGGCAGATGCGTTGTTGTATAGTTTTACATCCAGTTCAATGGCAGAAAAGTTACCAAATGAGCTGATGTTAGCATTGTCATAAGCAGTGATGCCTGAAAGTTGTTTCGCGGTTACCCAAACCACTAACTTTTCGGCCTTGTTATAAGATGATATACGTAACACACCATTTTTTGCTTGTACCAATGCGCTTTCGGCATAATAACGATTGTAAACCTTTACTTCGTCGGCTGTTCCGTTGGATACATATACCTGAACATTGCCGTAAACTTCGATCTGGTTGATCCTGGTGATGTCGGTTAAAACGATGCCTTTGTTGTTGTTTGTGTTAACAGTGGCTTGTGCTTGATTTCCAATTCCAAATACTATAGCTGCTACAGTAAAAAGGGTGATTGCTAAAGTTTTCATGATTTTAATATTTTGATTGTCAGTTGATTAATGTTGTTATTTTAAATACACCAATATGACGATCGCACTAAAAAAACGTTACAGCAATATGGCCTGTATTAGTTGTACGCCGGGATTTTGTCGGTAAACAAAAGAATGTTGTCGGTGAAAAGGGTGAACAAAAAGAGCTGATTTTGTAAGTCTGTGGGTTAACGAGTCAAATACCACCAGAACAAGAATAAAACACATCACCTAAACACAAAACTCAAGACTTATAACTTACCACTTCTTACGCCAGGTAATACTTCTCGCCGTCGGTTTTTATTTTGCCGGCATCCAGCAACAGGCGGATGGTTTCCATCTTTTCTTTTTCGGTACCTACGTTAATGGTATTTATCAGCGTACCTATATCCGGGGTGGATATGCCAAGCAATTGTACAATTTCGTGGATGATATTGTCAAATATCTCGTCGGCATTTTTCTGGCGTTTCTCCTCCAGGCAAATATCACAAACGCCGCATTTACGGGCATTGGCTTCGTCAAAATAAGCCAGTAACATCTGGCTGCGGCATTTTTTTGCTGTTGCATAAGCAAAAACCGCTTCCATTTTTTGGCGATAGGTTTGCTTGCGCTCTTCTATATATTTTTTGTTTATAAAAAGACGATCGGCTTGCTGGCGCGGCTTTAAATAGGTTACCTGAGGCTGATCTGTCTGCTGTAAATAGCTAATGAGCCCAAAGCTCTGTAGCTGCATTAAGCCGTCAATCACCTGCTGAACATTCAGGTTAGTGCGGCGCGACAGGTCATACTCCTTTAAGCGTACATAGTTTTCAAATGAACCGCCATATGAGCGCAGCAGCGTTTTTATAAAAGGGTCCCAACCTGCATTCTGTATCTGGAAATTATACAACACTTCGTTAACCACCTCGAACCGGAAACGTGATGGCAGAAACACACTTTCGTTGAAGGAAAGGTATTCGTCTTTTTCCAAAAATTTGAGTGCATTGAGCGTTTTCACCGCGTCAAGCTTAAAGCGACTACAAAAATCACCCAGGTCAAGGTCAAAGCTCAGCCCTTCACCTGCGCCATAAGCCAGCTGGTAATAATTGGCCAGGCAATGGTACACATGTTTGATCTCATCTACCGACGGAAAATTCAGCACAAACATTTTTTCCTGCCTTAGCCGGTCGGAATGGGTATATAGTAAAACAGCGTAGGCTTTTTGCTCGTCGCGGCCGGCGCGGCCGCCTTCCTGATAATAGGCCTCCAGGCTTTCGGGCATATCTTTGTGGATCACAAAACGCACATCAGGCTTATCAATGCCCATGCCAAACGCGTTGGTGGCTACAATGATACGCGTACGGTTATTTTTCCAGCTTTCCTGTTTTTCGGCCCGCTGATCCATGGATAAGCCGGCATGATAATAATCGGCTTTGAGACCATTTTCGTTGTAAAATTTGGCAATATCTGCAGCATCCCGCCGGCTGCGTACATAAACAATGCCGCTGCCTTTTATACCGCGGGCGATATCCAGCATCTTTTGCAACTTATTTTCGGCATTTTGTACTACATAGCTGATGTTTCGGCGTTCGAAGCTTTGCTGGTAAACAACCGCGTCTTTGAATAATAATTTCTGCTGAATATCATCCTTCACTTCAGCCGTAGCGGTGGCTGTAAGAGCTAATACGGGCACTGTGGGGTGCAATTCCCGCAGATCGGCAATGTGCAGGTATGGCGGGCGGAAATCATATCCCCATTGCGATATACAGTGCGCCTCATCAACAGCGATCAGGTTTACTTTCATATACCGGATCCGCTCGCGAACCAGTTCAGACAATAAACGCTCGGGCGATAGATAAAGGAACTTAACCGAACCATAAACACAATTATCCAGTGCCAGGTCTATCTCCCGTAAACCCATGCCCGACACGATGGATACCGCGTTGATGCCTTTAGCCTTCAGGTTTTCTACCTGGTCTTTCATCAGGGCTATCAGCGGCGATACTACAATACAGATCCCCTCTTTAGCCAACGCTGGCACCTGGAAACAAACAGATTTACCGCCACCGGTAGGTAATAAAGCCAAAGTATCGCGCCCCAATAAAACAGATTTGATGATCTCGGCCTGCATAGGCCGGAAACTATCGTGGTTCCAGTACTGTTTTAATATTTCCTCTATGGTCATGTGGTTCATGGTAGTTCATGGATCATAGTTGATGGTTCATAGATAACCGTCTGAAGGCAGTCGGAAACAAATTTGTCATCCTCACTTGCAAACTACAAACATATTCATTCAAAGTCAGAGACTTCGAATGACTTGAAAAAAAATAGCGATGACTTAATCATCGCTATTTTTAATAGTTGAAGACCATGAACTATGAACCATCAACTATGATCTATGAACCAAAAATTTATCTTTTTTCCACGTCAACATATTCCTTATCAGTATCGCCGGTGTAGATCTGGCGCGGGCGACCGATAGGTTCTTTGTTCTCTTTCATTTCTTTCCATTGCGCTATCCATCCCGGTAAACGACCCAAAGCAAACAGTACAGTGAACATTTCTGTAGGGAAGCCTAATGCACGGTAAATGATGCCTGAGTAAAAATCAACATTCGGGTATAATTTACGCTCCACAAAATATGGATCCTTCAGGGCTACTTCTTCCAGCTTTTTGGCTATTTCCAGAACCTCGTCATTGATGCCCAGTTTCTCTAATATATCGTCGCAGGCCTTTTTGATGATCTTTGCACGCGGGTCGAAATTTTTATATACACGGTGACCAAATCCCATCAAACGGAACGGATCGTTTTTATCTTTTGCTTTGGCTATCCATTTATCAGTATCGCCGCCATCGTTCTTAATCTTCTCTAGCATCTCGATAACCGCCTGATTAGCACCACCATGCAGCGGACCCCATAATGCAGATATACCAGCAGAAATTGAAGCGTACAGGTTAGCATCGGACGAACCTACTATACGTACGGTTGATGTTGAACAGTTTTGCTCATGATCGGCATGCAGGATAAGTAATTTATTCATTACATCAACCACTACCCTGTCAACCTTATAATCTTCCGTACGCTCGGCAAAGGTCATGTACAGGAAGTTGGTTACATAGTCGTATTTATTTTGAGGATACACAACCGGGTGGCCCAATGATTTTTTGTAGATCCAGGATACTACTGTGCTCATTTTAGCCAATAGTTTTATGATCTCCAGGTTAACTTCCTCGGTCGAAAGACCCTGCTTTAATGATTCCGGATTGAAAGCAGCCAAAGCGCCAATCAATGATGACAACTGCCCCATTGGATGTGATTTTGATGGAAAGCCATCAAAAAACTTCTTCATATCCTCATGAACCAGCGTATGGCGGCTTATCTGGTATTGAAAGTCGGTGAGTTGTTGCTCACTTGGCAATTCGCCGTAAATAAGCAGGTACGCAACTTCAATGAAGCTGGCATTTTCGGCTAGTTGCTCAATCGGGTAGCCACGATATTTTAATATGCCTTTTTCTCCATCTAAAAATGTGATGGCACTTTTGGTAGCACCTGTATTTTTATAGCCGATATCCAGCGTTACGTAACCGCTTTGATCCCGGAGTTTTGAAATATCAATAGCTTTTTCACCTTCTGTACCCTCAATTACCGGGAGGTCAAATGTTTTATCACCAATCTTTAGTTGTGCTGTATCCGACATAGAAAATAATTGTTGCAACAAATGTAATTAAATCTGTGTGTTATAACCATCCAGATCGTTTACTGTTTGTAAATTTTATGTGCAAATCTATCATTTAGTATCAAGTAGTCGGTATCAAGTTTCAAGATTTTTGAAATTTCCGAATGCAGAACTGCAGCGGTCTTAATTTTAGTATCAAGTAGCTGGTATCGAGTATCAGGATTTTTGAAATTTCCGATGCCCAACCATCGCAGTCATAATTTAAGTATCAAATAGTCGGTGTCGAGATTCTTGAAATTCCCTTAGTACAAAGCAAAAATTGTCTTGATACTTGATACTTATACTGAAATTTAATTGATCTGCTCTTTAACCTGTCCGCAGGTTTTCATATGCTCGGGGAAGTATGGATTTTCGATGGCTTTGTTTACCGATAGCCAGTAACCGCCTTTGCCACTATCGGCCATTGGACAAAAATCAACATATATAGGAACTGATTTGAATTTGGCACCTTTTAAAAGACCAATGACGTCTTTGCTTAATATCAAAAACGCGTCACGTTGTGCTTTGATATCATCGCTTGTTGCTATCTGATGAGCAAGCGCAGCTGTTTCTGTACAGCCTTTTATGCCGGCCAGTTTATCCTCCAGCATACCGGCAGTACTCTTAATACCCTTTACATTTGATCTCAGAAACTGATTTTTGAGACCTATATAATTATTAAATACATCTGCAGTGTTTGATGTATCTGCTACTTTAGCTACGATAGTTTTAACACTATCTGGTTTTTCTGTTGTTTCCTGTGTGGGTTTATTAGCTTGTTTACAGGCGGCTACAGCTATAATGAGGCCAGCAAATAAAGTACTGTTGAAAAGATTGATCTTCATATCGGTAATTAATTTGTGCGTATGGCTTCAACAGGATCAAGCCTTGAAGCGGAGTACGCCGGAATAATGCCCGAAATTACACCTATTCCCAAAGAAAAACCTAAACCCTTTAAAATATTATTGATATCCAGCACAACCTGTACATCAAATAGCGCTTTGGCCCCGAAGGTTGAAAAATACACCAGTAAAAGTCCTACTAAACCTCCCAACAAACAAAGCACAATGGATTCGATCAAAAATTGGAGGAGTATAAAATAGTTTTTAGCACCCAGCGATTTCTGAATGCCTATAATATTGGTACGTTCTTTTACAGATACAAACATGATATTAGCTATGCCAAAACCACCCACCAGCATCGAGAACAAACCGATAATAAAGCCTCCTTTATTTACGATGCTGAAAAGATCGTCCAGGGCATTGGTAAGCATCGTAGTGCGGTTTAGCGAAAAGTTATCTTCCTGTCCGGGACGCAGGCTCATGATCGAGCGCATTAATCCCCGCAGCTCGCTTTCCACATCATCAACCGGGATACCTTTTTTACCCCTTACAATAATTTGCGGGCCATATTTTTCAGCTTGTACATCAATCAGGTTGTGCGCAAAATTAAGCGGTAACAAAACCTCTTTATCTGTTGATATGCCCAGCATGTCCTTTCCTTGTTTTGAAAACACACCTACCACTGTAACATAACGATTTAATACTTTGATCTGTTTACCAACAGCATCACCCGCCGGAAACAGGTTTTCGGCAATATCAAAGCCAATATTAACAACCGGCGCTCCCGTTTTCGATTCCATTTCAGTAAAATACCTGCCGCTCGCAAAATCAAAGTTCCAGGTTTTATCATGATCTTTTGATGCGGCATCTATTTGTGCCCCTTCAACGGTATTACTTTTATACTTAATGGTACGGTTATCTATTGATACTTCGTATGATAATGCTTCGGCGGTTTGGCTTCGGCGCTGCAGCTCCTCAAAATTGCGCAGCTTGGGTACCGGGCGCTGTAAGTATTTCCACCACGGAAAATCACTGCCGCCAACCCAGGGCCATTTTTGGATGTAAACACTATTATTACCCAGTTTATCAACACTCTTTTGCAGATTATTACGCAAGGTGTCTACAGCCGAAAAAACCGCGATGATCGTGAATATGCCAATGGTTACACCAAGTAAGGAAAGCATGGTGCGCAACTTATTTTGCCTTAGCGCATCATAAGCAAACAAAAAGCTTTCTCTGAAAAGTTTTAAAAATAGCATACAACTTATTTTGATCTCGATGGTTAATTATTCTGATACACCGACTTATAAACCGCAATGGCGAAATATTTTTGTAAAAATATACCGGTGTGGAATATTTAGTTTTTTAGACGATATTACAGCTGTTAAGTTACATTCTTTTTATATATAAACTGAATAATATCCAAATCATGTTGTTCATAAAAAAATCCGTGAAAGTAACAAAAAAAATTCATACATTTGCGCCCTGAAAATTCATAAATACAAGCATGAAATTATCTCAATTCAAATTCAATTTACCCGAATCATTAGTAGCACATAACCCATCTGCCACCCGCGACGAAGCCCGTTTAATGGTTTTACACAAAGATTCAGGAAAAATTGAGCATAAAATATTTAAAGATGTACTGGATTATTTTGATGATCAGGATGTAATGATCCTGAATAACACCAAGGTATTTCCTGCACGTTTGTATGGTAATAAAGAAAAAACAGGCGCCACAATTGAAGTATTTTTATTACGCGAACTTAATAAGGAATTACGTTTATGGGATGTACTGGTTGATCCGGCCCGTAAAATACGCGTAGGTAACAAACTATATTTTGGTGACGACGATCTGTTAATTGCCGAAGTTGTGGATAACACTACTTCACGCGGCCGCACCATCCGTTTCTTATTTGATGGTACCGACGAGGAATTCCGCAGAAACGTGGAGATCCTTGGCGAAACACCACTGCCAAAATACATTAAACGCAAGGCTACTGCCGAAGATAAAGAGCGTTACCAAACCATTTTTGCCAAGCACGAAGGCGCTGTTGCCGCCCCTACCGCTGGTTTACACTTTAGTCGCGAGCTCATGAAACGCCTGGAGTTAAAAGGTGTTGATTTTGCCGAAGTTACCCTGCATGTTGGTTTAGGTACTTTCCGCCCGGTTGAGGTGGAAGATTTGACCAAGCATAAAATGGATTCCGAGCAATTCATTATCGAGCAAAAACAAGCTGATATCGTAAACCGTGGTATCGAGCGTAAAAAACGCATTTGTGCCGTTGGCACTACCTCTATGCGTGCCATTGAATCGGCAGTATCTGCTGGTAAAACATTAAAAGCCGCTAATGACTGGACAAGCAAATTCATTTTCCCGCCGTATGATTTCAGCATTGCCAACAGCATGATCACTAACTTCCACACACCGGAATCAACCTTGTTGATGATGGTATCGGCATTTGGTGGTTATGAGCATGTAATGAACGCTTACGAGGTTGCAGTTAAAGAAAAATATCGCTTTTACAGCTATGGCGATGCCATGCTGATCATCTAAGTTTAGATATGAGATATAAGATTTGAGATATGAGACTTTCTTGTATCTCATTTTTTTTGCCTTAGATTTGGGTAAATTTTATGGACGATCAAAATCTCATATCTCACATCTCACATCTCACATCTAATAAAAACTACGCCATTATAGTAGCGGGCGGTACAGGCACCAGGATGCAATCAGCTGTTCCAAAGCAATTCTTGTTGCTTAACGGCTTACCTGTTTTAATGCATACTATAAAGGCTTTTACCCAATCGGCTATAAAACCTAATATCATTTTAGTTTTACCGGGCGCCTATCATGATTACTGGAAAGAGCTTTGCCACACCCATCAATTTAATACGCCCCACACTTTAGTAATCGGTGGCGAGACTCGCTTTCATTCTGTCAGGAACGGGCTTCATCAGATACCAGCCGATGATAGCACCCTGGTAGCCGTTCACGATGCTGTACGGCCACTTACCAGCAATCATATTATCGAAACCTCATATCAGTACGCCCGGGAACATGGCAATGCGGTTACGGCCGTTAAAAGCCGCGATTCGGTGAGGCAGCTGATCAATGGCAGGTCTGTAAGCTTATTGAGAGATCAGATCTATCTGATACAAACCCCGCAAACGTTTAAAGCAGATTTGTTAAAAAAAGCTTACGAACAGCCCTATAACGAAAGCTTTACAGATGATGCCAGCGTAGTTGAACAATATGGTGTCGAGGTACATCTCACCGAAGGCAGTCATCAAAATATTAAGATCACTTTTCCGGAAGATATTGCCATTGCTGAACTGCTTTTAAATAAAAAGCCAACGGCCTGAGGCCATTGGCTTAAAATCTTAATTGCATGAGCAGGTAATTGCTATGCCCTGCGGATAATTCCTAAAAGTACAGCTATAATAGCTATAACCAATAAAATGTGGATCAGTCCGGTGGCATGACCAAAGAAAAACCCAAATATCCATCCTATTACCAGGATAACGGCGATAATGTACAATAGACCTCTCATTTTGATATGTTTTAAGTGATAAATATTTTAGGTTTATTACTAAAATCATTCCAAAATGCGTTATCCATAAAAAAAGCCCTCCGTAAGAGGGCTTTTAATGTTGCTAATATTCGTCTTCGTTAAAAAAGAAATCGTCTTTTGTCGGATAATCAGGCCATATTTCCTCGATATTTTCATACGGTTCACCATCGTCTTCCAGTGCCTGCAGGTTTTCAATAACCTCAACAGGAGCTCCTGAACGGATAGCATAATCAATTAATTCATCCTTTGTTGCGGGCCAGGGCGCATCTTCAAGGTGAGATGCCAGTTCAAGTGTCCAATACATGTTTCTCTATTTATATTTATTTCAGTAAATTAACTTTTTCGCAAAAGTATAATATTTTCAATTGAAAAATCAAGTTTTTTTTTCGCATTTTTTACATGCGGGGTATCCATTGATTTTCAGGTATTTTATGCTCATTTGCAATCTTACGTGCTAAAGTGAACAGGTAATCGCTCAATCTGTTCAAATAAATGTTCACTTTTTCATCAACCGGGCTTTCTTCAGCTAAATGAACGGTTATCCTTTCGGCCCGCCGGCAAATACATCTTGCAATATGGCAAAACGAAATGGTATTATTTCCGCCCGGCAAAATAAAATGACGCAATTCAGGCAATTTTTCGTTCATGGCATCCATTTCCTGTTCCAGTAACTCCACATCGGTCATATACAGATCGGGGATTACCATTTTTGATCTTTCCGGATCGGCAGCCAATGAGGAGCCTATAGTAAACAATCTGTCCTGTATCTGCTTCAATATGTCCTTATCATGGTCAGTAATATCCTGATCGCGGATGAGGCCGATATAGGAATTTAGTTCGTCAACAGTTCCATAACTCTCAATTCGTATATGGTGTTTGGCAACCCGGGTTCCTCCTATTAATGATGTAAACCCCTTATCACCCGTTTTAGTATATATCTTCATATTTTATCCGGCAGCATTTATACTTTAAGTTCAATATACGTGTATATATTTTGTATCGATACTATTGTAGTATAATTTTTGCTAATAAAGTGTAAATTTTTAAATGATACGCTTAAACTTGCATTTAGTTGATGGTTCATTGATCATAGTTCATAGTTGAAAAGTTACCTTACGACGTTTTAAGAAATTCAGCTGTGCAATCATGAGCTATGATCCATGAACTGTAATCTATAACTATAAAACTACTAATCATGAGATCGATCATATTATCATCAAAACTTGTCATTATACCCTTTGCTGCATTAGTGGTCTCGGCTTTTAGTTGCGGCAATAGTAATAGTTCCAAGGCCCCTGCTGTGAAAAACGCCGGTCAAAAAACGGCATCTATATCAACATTGATCAGCGAAAAGCAATTCAATGATCTTTTTCCACAACGCGATAAGTTTTACACCTATGCAGCCTTCATCAAGGCTGCCGACGAATTGGGCCAGATAAGAATAAAGGTCACCCGAAGGGCAACATCTGTTTATCAATACATTCGTACCGATAAAAAAACGGGCAAAACAAGCGTTGTTCGCCAGGATGTGGATTGGAATGAGGACTGGGCCAAAAAGAAACCCGACAGCACTTTTACAGTAGATTACGGTAACTTTTGTACCCAATTTGGTACCGAAGCTAATAAAAAGGAACTGGCCGCATTTTTCGCGCACATAGCTCATGAAACCCGCCACGGGGTAAACGCCACTTATACCGACGGACTGATGTTTATCCATGAAAGCAACACCAGCCAGGCTTATATTGCCGAGAGCGACGAATATCCGCCTGTTGCCGGCAAAAAGTATTATGGCCGCGGCCCCATGCAGCTAAGCTATAACGGTAATTACGGCCTGGCTTCTACCTGTATATTTGGTGATGCCAAAATTTTATTAAACAATCCCGACCTGGTAGAGACCGACCCGATAGTAGCTTTTAAAGCGGCTATTTATTTTTGGATGACGCCAGAAACACACAAACCATCGGCACATGATGTGATGACGGGCAAATGGCAGCCCAACGCGGTTGACAAAGCAAAAGGCCGTACCCCTGGCTTTGGCATGACCATCAACATAGTAAATGGAGAGGTGGAATGTAATAAAGGCGAAAACATGTACAACATGAATGACCGCATTGGTTTTTACCAATTCTTTTTAAAGAAACTGGGCATTACCGATGCCAACTGTGCCTGCTCATGTGGTAAAATGGAACCTTATAAATATTAAGCACCCAAACAATGAACATATTCACTTTGGTATTATTGGCCGGTTTATCACTACATAAACCAGCCAATCCAGATACGATTGATTATTGGCATGTTCTGTATAATAATAAAATTATCGCTGAATATAATGAAGGAGATAAACATCGGGTTGTAGTTATTAAACAATCTGATGTTAAACCCAGTGATACACTCAAGGTATCCTACGGAATGGATGTACTTGATTATAATAACAAAACAGGTTTATATTTTTTTGTTAAAAAGAAAAAAACGATCCTGGCACGAGGTGAAAGTCCATTTGCTCCAATAAAAATATCTGTAAAAAGTATTTTAGCCATAAAAGCGCGCTACCACTATAAATATATCGATATTTACTACTTCGATAATAAACGAAACCAATTTATATTCCGGTTGAATACCGAATAGATATTTACACATGCGCCGCTTTCTTTCCATCGTTATTTTGTTAGGTTTAAACTTAACCTCCTGGGCTTATCGTGCACCTGATACCCTTAAAAAAGATAAGCATATCCCCGGTCGTCCATCGTCAATAGGTATTATTGGTGATACTGCCAATGTAAATACACCGGTTAAAGCCGGCCTGGTGATGATAGGTGGCGGACGGGATGTTGACGAAGCTTTTAAATGGATGATTGACCGCAGTGGCGGCGGCGATGTGGTGATCATCCGCGCATCGGGAAAGGATGGCTATAACCCTTATATCTATAACCTGGGGAAGGTAAATTCGGTGGAAACCCTGAAGATCGACTCTCGAACTTTGGCTAATAATGATACGGTAGCCTACATCATCCGCAATGCCGAAATGCTTTTTATCTCGGGTGGCGATCAATCCAATTACATGAACTACTGGCGTGGCACCAAAACCATGGATGCCATCAATTACCTGCTTAATGTAAAACACGCGCCGGTTGGCGGCACCAGCGCCGGCTGCGCTATTATGGGTGGTATCTATTACAGCGGCGAAAATGCCAGCGTTACTTCCGATCAGGCCCTGGCCAATCCCTACAATCCGTTGATAACATTATATCATGATAATTTGCTTCATGCTCCATTCCTCCAATCGGTAATCACCGATCAACACTATATTACCCGTGACAGGCAGGGCCGCCATGTGGCCTTTTTAAGTCGGATTGCTAAAGACTGGCACTTATTTGCTAATGGCATAGCGGCTGATGAACACACCGCGGTTTGTGTCGACGAAACGGGTCATGCAGTGGTATTTGGTACCAGCAAAGCCTACTTTTTATTGACCAATAACCAAAAACCACCCGAAACATGCGAACCAGGCAAGCCTTTAACCTGGGACAATAACCAACAGGCCATCCGGGTTTATGAAGTGCAGGGGTCAACGGCCGGCAACGGAAGTTTTGATGTAAGCAATTTTAACCCAACACAGGCATCGGGCGGCAAATGGCAATGGTGGTGGGTAGAAGCAGGGAAATTAAAACGACAGGAGGCGAAGTAATTCCCCGCTGCCAGTTCAAGGGTCTAACGCTGGAACTACAACTTGGGTCAACCATAACCTACTTCAACACCGCCGGTAAAATATATTGCTGCATCATTTTATCAACTTGCGAGTGTGCATAGGGTCTGCCATATGCCGTAGCCGTAACAATTACAACCAATGGCACATCAGTAAACACAAATATCTTGTTACCGCCATTGCCCGAGCAATAAAAGGTTTCGTATAGTTTATTATTCACGGTGTAGGTTTTGTTCCAGAACAGATAGCCATAATATCCTTCGCCCACCACATCTTTTGGCAAGGTAAGATATTTAGTGAACGATTGCTTTACCCAGCTTTCGGGGATAATCTGTTTACCGTTCCATGTCCCATTGTTTTTGTATAACTGTCCAAATTTGGCATAATCCAATGAACGCATCTGCAATCCACCGGCAGTACTGGGAACATGTTGAGGAGAATATGGCCATTGATATTTTGTTATTCCTAAAGGCTTAAACAAATTTCTATCCGCGTATTTTTCTAAGCCTCCGGGTACAGATTTATTGATAATGTGGCCCAGAAGTGTAGCTCCAGCTGTAAAATAGTTCCACTGTTTGCCGGCTGTTTTGGTACTGTCTATACGAAGATCAAGCGTAAATTTTACCCAATCGGGTGTAGGGTACATATTTTCCTCATTCCCGGGCGAATCGCTGTCATTATCATCCCCGTCAAATATGGAGCTCATAGTGAGCAGACTTTTTAACGTAATACCTTCTTTCCGGGGCGAATAGTTGTTAAATTTTTTGAGGTCGTAAAAATCCTTTAGCGTTTGGTTTTCGCTTTTAATAAATCCGTCATGAATGGCAATACCCATCATGGCCGAAGCGAAAGTTTTACCCACCGAACGGGGATCATGCAATGAATCGCGCGAGCTGCCATTAAAATATTCTTCGATCAATAATTTCCCGTTTTTGATAACGACAATGCTGGTAATATCTTTGAATTTGTTTTGAGCTATTAGGGTATTGAGCTCAGTTATTTTTTTTGAATCAAATGTTTCCGTTGATACCGGCCAGCCACTATTGGGTTTTATAGCCTGTACCTTTGATTCTTTGACAGAAATAACGGGTACTATATATTTAATTTCGCCTCGGGCAATCAGATCACCAACCTTTAGGTCGGGGATACTGATATAAGGTCTTACTTCAATCTTCAGCAAATGCTGACCGGTTGTAAGCGCGCTGTCTCCTCCATTTACCGTAAAACGATACCAAAGTGATCGCCCCCATGAATCCTCGCCCCTGTTACTGGCCAGCGGAATGCTTATGGTTGTTTTGGTATTTTTTACTGCGGGATAATTAGCACCCCGATGCAGGTTTTCCTGATAAACCAGTTTTCCGTCGACATAAAAAGTAAACTGAAAATTACCTTTATTTAAATCCTCCACGCTTAACGAAGGGTTTAACTGATGTTGATAATTGGTTAAGGAATTAGCTATAAAAAACCTCATATACAGATTATTTTGAGGCCTTGATTCAAATTGATTAAGTAGATCGGTTTGTTTTAACCTTATTAAATTGATGGTATCAGCCAAAAAAATCACTTTCCCTACATTGGCTTTATAAATGGGTAACGTGAGCAACTCGGGTTGGGTAATGTTGCTGGTTTGAGCAAATGATGATGTGGCAGCAGTAACAAAGGTTAAGATAAAAAGTATATAGTGTTTCATTTTTTTATGATATGATATATGCAAAGCTGCATGGATAAACTCATACAAAATAGAACAGAATTAACATGCCCGCATAAGCAACTTACGGTAGGCCGATGGATTGGCATCGCTAAACTGTTTAAAGCTGCGCAAAAAGTGGCTCTGGTCTGCAAAACCGCATTGAAAAGCAATATCTGTTAACGACAAATGGTGGTTATGCAACAAGGAAAATGATCTTTCGACCTTTAACTTCCTGATATACTCGCCCAGATTACAATTAAAATATTTTGAAAAATCACGGGAAAGATGAACCGGATGAATTTGTAACTGAGCCGACAGATCATCAAGTGTGTGCTTTTGAGCAAACTCATCTGCCAGGATCTCTTTTATTTTTTTAGCCCAAAGCGGCACCTGTTGGGATGAGCTTAATTTACCCGTCTGCATTTTGACCAATGTTTGCAACAATAGGGCCTCAACAGAAAGAGCGGTTACCTCATCGTCAATTTTTGATTCTTTAAAGAGCCTGTATAACAAAAATTTAACATCTGGGTCATTGATGGTGAAACTGCCCTGAATTTTATCCTGAGAAAGATTAAACCCATCAAACCAGTTTTTTTGTAGTTCAATGTGGAAACCACGCGTAAAGCCTTTGGGTTTTATATTGTAATGTGGATCTTGCCAGTTATGAAACAGCAAACTACCTGCCGAGCAATTGTAAATTTCTTTCTTGTTGCCTTCAATAACATGGCCGGCTAATATAAAAGTGAAGTAGGCATTTTCGTGATAGTGCCAATCTACCTTATCATGGGTGTATTCGGTATCTGTTAAAGTAATCCCTTTTAAACAGATAGTTTGATTGGTTTGTCCGTAAAAGCTTCCAGTTTGTAAATGTTTCACGGATATTTTTTTCCTGATTACTGACTCTAATGGACTTGTCCCTTTCTACACTTCCTCTACTTTGCGGTTTACGGTTTGGATCTCGGTATTGGCGTAATCCTTCTCTATCAAACCATCGCGCATACGTACAATGCGGTGTGCATGCAGGGCGATATCTTCTTCGTGCGTTACTAAGATGATGGTATTGCCTTTGGCGTGGATATCTTCTATCAGGCCCATAATCTCGATGGATGTTTTGGTATCAAGGTTACCCGTAGGCTCATCGGCCAAAATAATGGACGGATTGTTGATCAATGCACGGGCCACAGCTACACGCTGCCGCTGACCACCCGATAATTCATTAGGTTTATGATCAATACGATTACCTAAACCCACATTTTTGAGGGCGTTGGTAGCACGTTCTGTGCGGTTTTCTTTGTTAACCCCTGCATAAATCAACGGCAGGGCCACATTATCAAGCGCGGTGTTACGGGGCAGTAGGTTAAATGTCTGGAAAACGAAACCAATCTCGGAGTTACGCACCTCAGCCAGCTCGTTATCGGTCATGTGGCTTACGTTGATACCGTTCAGGATATACTCGCCTTTTGAAGGAGTATCGAGGCAACCCAGGATATTCATCAGGGTTGATTTTCCCGAACCTGAAGGGCCCATCAATGCTACAAACTCGCCTTTATTGATATTCAGGGTAACCGACTTCAGCGCGTGGATCACCTCGGCACCGATCACGTACTTACGCCCGATATCTTTAATGGTTATTAATGGCTTGTCAGTATTCAATGGCTCCATATAATATTTTTGGTTTTGACTAAGATATGCCTGTGAAGTTACAATAATTCAAAATTAAAAAGCCAAAGTTCAAAAGTGTAATGAACGGGTTTTGACTTTTTAATTCTGACTTTTAACTTACTTCTCAATCACTTTGGCAACCAGGAAGTAGTTCTCATCATGTTTTGGAGCGTTTTCAAGCGCTTCCTGATGGGTTATCTGTTGTTTTACCACATCGTCGCGCAACACATTGACATCGCCGGTCATGTAAACCAGGGGTTCAACACCTGTTGTATCCAGTTCATTCAGTTTTGCCATAAAGTCGAGGATCTTGCTCATATCCTTAATCATTTCCTGTTTTTCTGTTTCGCTGAGTTCCAAACGGGCCAGGTGGGCAACTTTTTCAACTGTTTCTTTATCAATGGTCATGCCTGTTGCAATTTTTGTTTAATAATAGCGTGAACCTCATCTCGAAGCGCGTCGGCATCATCTAAAGTTAAATGGGCCGTTTCAATGGGTTTATGTACAAATATATCACAAATTCCTGGTCTGCTGCCAAATTCTAAACCGGTATCCCAAAGTACCTTCCAAGTATCGGGGCAGCTGATCGGAATAATAGGAACCTTCATTTCAATAGCCAGCCTGAATGGGCCATTCTTAAACGCGTGTAAGGCAGGCGGATAAACATCGGGGATAGTACCTTCGGGAAATATCACCATACTTACTCCTTCATTTAATTTTTCGGATGCTTTTTTAAACGCCCGGAAGGACGACATTTTACTTTCGCGGTTAACGGTGATATCAATAGTATTAAAAAAGAAGTTCAGTATAAAATGACTCCGGAGCTCCTCCTTAGCCATAAAACAATGGTTATTACGCAAATGCACACTGATGGCTGATACATCAAGATTGGAGGTATGATTAGGACAGATGACATACGTACGGCTCCAGTCAATAGGTTCTTCGAAGGTAGCCCGATAAAATATGCCCGAGAATGCCGAGCTGATAAAGGCGATAAATTGCCGCAGCTTATTAATGTACCGGTAAAGTTTCGGCCTTTTGGAGAGCAGGAACAACAATGGCCAGAAAAGTATAAAAAAAAACCCTACACTATACCTGTAAAAATAAGTGTGGATCCTTTTTAATGCTAATTTCATGGCGACCAAAATTAGAAAAAATACTCAATCGCCACAGGCTAAACTGTTATGTTAAATATCAACACCGTTCAATATCATATTCATCTCCACCAAAAATAGAAAAATTCCTTACTTTCGCAGCCTATGGAAACTGTTGTTAGTGGCATCCGATCAACCGGAAATCTGCACTTAGGAAATTACTACGGAGCACTGCAAAATTTTATAAAAATGCAGTCGGAATATAACTGCTTTTTTTTTATCGCCGACCTGCACTCCTTAACTACGCACCCTACCCCTGCCGACCTGCACACCAACGTAAAGCAGGTTTTGGTAGAGTACCTGGCAGCGGGCATTGATCCGGATAAGGCTACTATCTACGTACAATCAGACGTACCTGAGATTGCCGAGTTATACCTGTACCTCAACATGAACGCCTACCTGGGCGAGCTGGAACGCGCAACTTCCTTTAAGGATAAGGTGCGTGCTAATCCCGATAATGTAAATGCCGGACTACTTACCTACCCGGTATTAATGGCTGCCGATATCATTATCCATAAAGCAACCAAAGTACCTGTAGGTAAAGATCAGGAACAACACCTGGAAATGGCCCGCACTTTTGGCAACCGTTTTAACAGGCTGTACAATCACGATTATTTTCCCGAACCTTTTGCTTTTAGCTACAGCGATAACCTGGTAAAAATTCCGGGGCTTGACGGTAAAGGAAAAATGGGCAAATCAGAAGGTGAAGGCAATGCCATTTTCTTGAGTGATACACCCGAAGCCATCCGCAAAAAGGTAATGCGCGCAGTGACGGATGCGGGGCCAACCGTTGAAAACCAAACCAAACCACAAGAGATCCAGAATTTATTCGATCTGATGAAAGTAGTTTCGTCGGCAGATACACTGGCTCATTTCGATAACCTGTACAATACCTGCAGCATCCGTTACGGCGACCTGAAAAAGCAACTGGCCGAAGATATGATCACAGCCACCGCCCCTATCCGCGACCGTATCAATGCTATTGCCAACGATGCCGCTTACCTGAGTAAAGTGGCCCAGCACGGTGCCGATAAAGCCCGCGAAAGTGCTTCAAAAACTATACGAGAGGTAAGGGAAATTATAGGTTTCAGGAAATTTTAATAAGTTCATTGTTGATAGTTCATTGTTCATAGTGTATTTTTAGGGACTAGATTTTGGTGAAGAATAAATGTTCAAAGCTATTTTTCTGCTACTACTATGATCTATGAACTATTATCCATGAACTAAAACCCAACGTATGCACATAGCTATTGTAGGAAACATAGGAGCGGGCAAAACTACCCTCACCGAAATGCTGGCCCGGAACTATGGATGGGAACCGCTGTTTGAAGCCGTTGATAACAATCCCTACCTCGAAGATTTTTACAGCGACATGAAACGCTGGAGCTTTAATCTCCAGATCTATTTCCTGAACAGCCGTTACCGCCAGATAGTCGACATACAAAAAAGCGGGCGCAATATTCTGCAGGATCGCACTATTTATGAGGATGCCTATATTTTTGCCGAAAACCTGCATGATATGGGTCTGATGACCAGTCGCGATTACGAAAACTACCAATCCATCTTTGATAATATCACCGAGTTTATTAAACCACCCGATCTGCTGGTTTACCTCAAAGCATCCGTACCTACCCTGGTCAGCAACATACAACGCCGCGGCCGGGAATATGAAATAGGTATCCGCCTGGATTATCTTTCCAAACTGAACGAGAAGTACGACAAATGGATAAAAAACTACAAGCTGGGTAAACTATTGATATTGGATAAAGACAATCTTGATTTTGCCAATAACACCGAAGATATGGCCACCATTGTTCAGCTGATCGAACGCGAAATTAACGGGCTGTTTTAGTGAGGTTCGAGGGGCGTGGATCGAGGTTTGGGTTGGTTTGGCGCAAAAACAAATCATATACTCACAACTGATAAGACGAAACACAAAACCCGCAACCGATAACTCAAAACACACAACACGAACCCCGAACCAAAAAATGAAAACTCTCGGCATCATCCCCGCCCGTTACGCGTCTTCCCGGTTCCCGGGTAAGCCCTTGGTTGATATTGGCGGTAAAAGCATGATACAGCGGGTATATGAGCAGGCCAAAAAGTGCAGGAGTCTGAACGAAGTAGTTGTAGCTACCGATGACGACCGCATATTTAGCCACGTACAGGCCTTTGGCGGCGTTGCCGTGATGACAGCTGATACGCATCAAAGCGGCACCGATCGTTGCGCTGAAGTGGCCCTGCTGCATCCGGAGCACGATGTGATTATCAACATCCAAGGCGATGAACCTTTTATCGATCCCGAACAGATCGGTAAACTGGCAACTTGCTTTACCGACAAGGATACACCGTTGGCTACCCTCATTAAAAGGATAAAAACCGAAGAAGAGCTATTCAATACCAACTCGCCCAAGGTAGTGGTAAACAAATTATCTGAAGCCGTTTATTTTTCACGCTCAGCCCTCCCGCATATCCGCGGAGAGGAGCCCGAAAACTGGCTGGAGTTTTATACGTTCTTTAAACACATTGGCATATATGGCTACAGGGCCGATGTATTACAGCAGATCACCAAACTACCAGTGTCGCCACTGGAAAAAGCCGAAAGTCTGGAGCAGCTTCGCTGGATAGAGAACGGCTACCGCATTAAAGTTGCCGAAACCGAACTGGAAACCTACGCGGTTGATGTACCGGAAGATCTGTTGAAATTGAAGTTTTAAATTATATTTATCAAACCTAAACCTAACCTTGTTATGAAACTTTTCACTAAAATACTGATGTCTTGCACAGTGTTGTGTTTATCTTTAAACGCCAAGGCACAAGAACAAGCGGAGAGACCCAAAACTCCGGAGCAATATCCGGATTATGTAATTATGATGAATGGGGATTCCATCCCTTGTAATATCAATATCAGCATATTCAGCGGCTTTAGGTACTCTACAACTGATTCTACCAAGTTAACCAAAATCAAACCTGATAAAGTAAAAGAATACTATGTGGCCCGCCGGCATATACTCTGGGGCTCTACTACTAAAGAAGATCATTCATCAAGAGTATTTTTGGAACTTTTAGAAAAAGGGAAAATAAATCTTTACGAGGACTATTACCCCAGCACCTACGGTGTTAATAAGATTGAATGGTATGTATCCAAAGGCTCTGATACCTCAAAAAAACTAAAAAGCAGCGGAATGTTATTTTCCTCCTCCAGGAAAGAACGAAAAGACAACTTCTCTGAGCTCATCAAGGATAACGAAGCTGTATACAATAAATATACAACCGAGAATAAATTCACTTATGATCAGCTTCGCAATCTTATTCATTGGTATAATACTGGTCAACAAATACCTCCATCCCCGCCAGACAACCATCTGGACTATTAATATATTTCTGCTGAATTTAACTACCATACTTTAGTCCTGTGTTTCGGAAGAGTGGCTTCCTTTTATTTATTAGCCGAAGTTAATCGTTTGATTAAAATATGGCATTCATATAACACTATGGGGTTAAACATGTAATAACTTTGCCTTTACATTAACCTCACACTGCTATGAAGCCTCTATTGAAAAAAGTAATCACCTACATAGCTGCTGCCTTATTTACCTTTGGTGTGAAAGCACAAGCCCAGGACTATGTGATCACTACCAAGGGTGATTCGATACCTTGTACCATCAAGATCCCCTTAATAACCTGCGGCTATGGCAATTACAAAACAAGCGCCAATAGCCAGGCTATAAAAATCAAACCTGAAGAGATCAAAGAATACTATATCAGCAAAAAGAATACCCTATACCGCGCTGTTATCAAAGAGGGAAAAACAAAGCCTGAGTTCCTGCTTGTTCTGGAGACCGGGAAAATAAGTTTGTACGAAGAAACTACCGATGTTTATGTAAATAACACTGTTACTCAAGTTACCAAGTGGTATGTTGCCAAAGGCTCGGATATTGCCCGCCCCTTAAAAACTGATGATGTATTTATGACTAAATCAAAAAAGCAGCGTAAGGGAGAATTTACCACTTTGATCAGCGATAACAATGCGGTTTACACCCAGTATACCGCCGAAAATAAGTTTAGCTTTAAACGGATCAGGAACCTGGTTCAACAATATAATAGTACCACAAGTATTTAAAAAAGGAGCAGCCGTCCCCGAGACGGCTTTTTTTATGTTATCAGCTTATCCGGATAAATAAGCAAATCGGTATTTGTCGTAATTACCCCTGTTATTTGTCGGTTTTTCCCTATTCTATTACCTATATTTCCCTGAGATTTGTATCACATACAAAGCAATCATTTTAATTAAAATAAAAACCAATATGGGAAAGATAGTATTATTCATGCATACATCGCTCGATGGCTTTGCTGCCGGTACAAAAGGCGAAATGAACTGGATCCAAGTAGATCAGGAGATTTTTGATTTCGTTGAGGAAAGGATCGCGCAAACCAATACGGCATTATATGGGAGGGTAACCTTTCAAATGATGGAAAGCTATTGGCCAACAGCAGCAGAGCAGCCCGATGCAAGCAAACACGACAGGGTACATGCCGCCTGGTACAAAACCGCGCATAAAGTGGTACTATCAAACACGCTGAACCAGGCAACATTCACCAATACAACGGTGATTAGTAAGGACTATGCTGCAGCTCTTCATAAATTAAAAGAGGAAACAACAGGAGATATCTTGTTATTCGGAAGTCCTACCGCAGCGCACACCCTTTTGGCAGAAAACCTGATCGATGAATGCTGGCTTTTCGTCAATCCAGTATTGTTGGGTGCAGGAATTCCGGTATTTAAAAATATTAAAGAAAAGCAGTCGCTGAAACTCCTGAAAACGCATGTTTTTAGCTCAGGTGTAATTTGTTTGCAACACGAGGTGCAGCATGAAAACTAATTAGCCAAAAGATGGCTATCTCACATTGAGGCAGTCATCTTATTTTAGGGTTGATTTGTTACCCGCTCCGGCGAGTTTCCAACTCGTTAGGTATATGGTTTCAGTTTTCAGCTGAATTTAAGCCGCAGGCTTTAAGCACGTCCCATGGGATTAGCGAAGTGTATCCCGCGGGAGCATCGTGCCAAAAAGAATTTAGACTATAATTACTCCTGCCTGTTCAGTAAAGCCGCAAACTTATTCCCATAATCATCCAGTTGTGCCTGGTATTGTTGATGCAGGGCTGTTTCCTTGTAGTTTTTGGTAGTATCTGCCAGTCCGTTCAATACATATAGCTGAAACTGTACTTCATTGGCATTCAGCGCTTCGGGCTTATTTTGCAGCAATGTATAATTATAGGCCAGCTGATCCGTCAAATAGCTATCAATACCTTTTACATAGCGGTTAGCCAGTTCTTTATCATTCAGTTTATAGGCCACCTGTGCCAGCATGAGTTTGCGGTGGGCCGAATCGATATTGGGGTTGATATCCGGCATTTCCTGGTCAAATTTATGCAGCACATTCAGAGCCAGATCATTCCGGCCATCCTTGATAAGCCCCTGTGCCAAATCATGGAAAGTAGTTTCCATAAAAGGATAAAATTCAGTTTTTGCTACCGGATCAAGATACCTGGCGTGTTTAAAATTTCCGAATTTAAACTTGGTCATCACATTATTATACATCACCTGACTATTTACCTTACTCAACTGGTTTTGTACAGATGTATCGGCCTTAAACGGTATCAGGTGGTAAACAAAACCCTCTTTGTACGCATATGGATGCAGACCGCCCATACTTTCGGGTCCAAAGCCAAGACTAAAGCAGATAGGCCTGCGCCAGTTATTATGCGCAACTATATCTATCAGGGCCAGGTTATCTTTAAAAATATAATTAGCCGGATATTTCCACTCCATCTCGGTGGTCAGTTTATCTTTTTGCTGTGCGGTTATTACGCCGTTCTTCAGCACTTCATCGGGGTTGATGCTCAATTTAAAGTTTTTGGTGGGCAGATAGTTCATGGTTTCGCCGTTCTGGTACTGTACCTTAGTTCGGTTATCATCCGAAGTAATAAAATCAAACACATCTTTTACATCTACCGATCCGGTTATTTTGGCATCATTATACGCTATTACATCGCGTGTGCCCAACCTGTATTTTTCAAAGGGCATGGTTAACGGTAAAGGAGCCGATTGATTCATAGGCTTATCCATCTGGTGTATATACCAGTCCATCCCGAGCAAACTATTACATACAATGCGTACATCTGGCCTGATACCTTCCACCTCCTGGTCGTACCAAAGCGAATAAGTGTCATTATCGCCATAAGTAAACAGGATAGCGTTTTTGGGACAGGATATCAGGAAATTATAGGCCATATCATGCGGGATCATTTTGGTCGACCGGTCATGCGCTCCCCACTCCTGCCGGGCCAGCAGTATCGGGGCAACCAACAGACAAGTTGCCACCGATGCCAGCGCAGCGCCGTGGGCGTTAACCCTGCGGCGTAAAAGATCATTAATAGCCAGCACCCCCAGCCCTATCCAAATAGCAAAAGCATAGAAGGAGCCTACGTACGAGTAATCGCGTTCGCGGGGTTGCAGGTTAACCTGGTTTACATATAATACAATGGCCAGGCCGGTAAAAAACCAAAGCAGGCCAATTATTGTGGCGTCGCCCCTCCTGCGTTTAAAATGATAAACCATGCCCAGTATACCAATAACCAATGGCAGGGCATATAAAGGCGTATAAGTATTTGAAGTGGTGATAGATTTAGGCAGATGACGCGCACCATCAAACAGGCCCGATGTCCAGTTGCCGTCGGTAGATGCGGTGCTGGTTTGCCCGTCAAGGTCGTTATACCGGCCAACAAAGTTCCATAGAAAGTAGCGCCAGTACATCTGGTACATCTGCCAGCTCAGCATCCATCGCATATTATCGGCAAAAGTCGGACTTTGCCCATCGGGCAGGTTAAGCCATTGTTTGTAGAATTGCACGTTCTGGGCAAAGTCCTGATCGCCTTCGGTGCTGTGCATGCGGGGCATTATGGTATTATGGTCAAACACATAATTCTGCTTTTTGCCCGATACCTCATAGCGGTTACGGCCCTTGCGGTACATGGCGCTGCCCTCGCTTTGGTCAATAACTTTGGCATCAAACTGCGGGCCGTATAACAAAGGGTTATCGCCATATTGAGTCCTGTTGAGATAACTATTCAATGTAAAAGCGTTATCAGGATGCGTATTGTTCAAATTGGTGTTGGCAGTAGCTCTGATTGGGATATAAATAAATGATCCATAACCGAAATAGATAAAGGCCACACAAACCAGCGCCAGGTTCAGTGCCGGCTTTTTATGACGGATGCTATACCTGATAGCCATAATCAATAGCGCAACGATAGTTACAAACACGAATGCCGCCCCGCTGCCAAAACCCAAACCCAGGGTATTTACAAAAAACAGATCGGCATAGGCAGCTATTTTGATGGTATATTCCCTGATACCGTATTGCACCAGACCCAGGATCACAATACTGTTCAAAAACACCACGATACTGCTTTTTATAGTAGGATTTTTATACCGGCGGAAATAATAAACCATAGTTATGGCCGGTATGGTAAGTAGGTTAAGTAAATGTATACCGATGGACAGGCCCATGATATAGGCGATCATTACAATCCATTTATCGGCGCCGGGCTCATCGGCATGGGCTTCCCATTTCAGTATCGCCCAAAACACAACAGCGGTACATAATGACGATAATGCGAAAACGATGGTTTCCACCGCCGAAAACCAGAAGGTATCGGTATAGGTAAAGGCCAATGCTCCTACCAAACCAGCGCCCATGATGGTAATCATTTGTGATGTGGTAATTTCTTCGTTTTTGGCAATCAGCAACTTTTTAGCCAGGGCCGTTATCGTCCAGAACAGGAACATGATAGTTGCCCCGCTGGCCAGCGCCGAACCCAGGTTGGTAAAATAAGGCACCTTGGTATTATCGCCGAATGACAACAGCGAAAACAATTTACCCAGCATGGCAAACATCGGGTAACCTGGTTGATGCGATACCTGCAAGCGGTAGGCGCAGGCAATAAACTCGCCGCAATCCCAAAAGCTAACGGATGGCTCCAGGGTTAAAACATAGGTGGCAAAGGCTATCACCAGGCAAAGCCAGCCAAACAGGTTATTGATCTTATTGTAGCGTATCATAAATAAGGTTGTAAAGTTTTGTCATATGTAACTGAAGACCAAGTTCGGGTTAAAGGGTCAAAAGTCCATGAGCATTAACATTCCTTAACATCTTTTAACACATTTTAACATATTGATTTAAAGGCGATAGCGCTCGATATTGATTAGCATATATCGCCCGGATAAATCATTATAGATATAATGTATAATTCAGTAAACAGAAAATACATCCTGTTAAATCACCAATTCACTAAATCAATAATTCAATAATTATTAAGGCGAAACCCAAAATTTTTCATACTTTTGTATCCCGTACACAAACAATTGGTACCATGTAAAAAAGGTACCACATTACACAAAATCATGACTAAATATATTTTTGTTACGGGCGGCGTTACCTCGTCGTTAGGAAAAGGTATTATCTCAGCCTCTTTAGCCAAACTTCTTCAATCACGCGGTTATCGCGTCACTATCCAAAAATTTGATCCCTATATCAATATAGATCCGGGAACATTAAACCCTTATGAACACGGAGAGTGCTATGTGACCGAAGATGGCGCCGAAACAGATCTGGACCTTGGCCATTATGAACGCTTTTTAAATACCCCTACTTCCAAAGCAAACAACATTACTACCGGCCGTATTTACCAAAATGTGATCAATAAGGAACGTGAGGGCGCTTTTTTGGGTAAAACCGTACAGGTTGTGCCCCATATTACTGATGAGATTAAAAGAAACTTCCGCATATTGGGTGAAAGTGGTGAGTACGATATCGTGATCACCGAGTTGGGTGGTACCGTAGGCGATATCGAGTCGTTACCTTACATTGAGGCAGTGCGCCAGTTTAGATGGGAAAATGGCTCTGGTAACTCTTTGGTTATCCATTTAACATTAGTGCCTTTCCTGGCAGCTGCAGGTGAATTAAAAACCAAACCAACCCAACACTCCGTAAAAATGTTGTTGGAATATGGTATTCAACCCGATATATTGGTTTGCCGTACCGAACATCCGCTTTCCAACGATATCCGTAAAAAAATTGCTTTGTTCTGTAATGTGAATATCAATGCGGTTATCGAATCGATCGACGCTTCAACTATTTACGACGTGCCTTTGCTGATGCTGAAGGAGCAATTAGATAAAACAGTACTAACCAAACTTAAACTTCCCCATAAAAATGAACCAGATCTGGAAAGCTGGAAAGATTTCCTGGGCCGTTTAAAAAACCCTACTGCTGATGTACGCATCGCTTTGGTAGGTAAATATGTAGAACTCCCAGATGCCTATAAATCTATCACCGAAGCGTTTATACATGCTGGAGCCAAAATGGAGTGTAAAGTGAGGGTTGAATATATCCCATCGGAGCAACTAACACCCGAAAACGCTGTTGAAAAATTAAAAGGTATGCACGGCGTACTGGTTGCCCCGGGTTTTGGTGAGCGTGGTTTTGAAGGTAAAATACAGGCTATACGCCATGTACGCGAAAATAATATTCCCTTCTTTGGTATATGTTTAGGCATGCAATGCGCGGTTGTGGAATTTGGCCGTAATGTTTTAGGGCTGGAAAACGCCAACAGTACCGAAATGAACCCCGAAACTCCGTACCCGGTGATCGGCATGATGGAGGATCAGAAAAACATCACCGCTAAAGGCGGTACCATGCGCCTGGGCGCTTATGCCTGCGAATTAAAAAAGAGTAGTAAAGCCGCCACCATATACGGAAAAACCCGAATTTCTGAACGCCACAGGCATCGTTATGAGTTTAATAACGGGTATCTTAAACAATATGAAACCGCTGGTTTAACCCCATCTGGTATCAATCCGGAAAACGACCTGGTAGAGATTGTGGAGTTAAAAAACCACCCCTTTTTCGTGGGCGCGCAATTTCATCCCGAATTAAAATCAACAGTTGCTAATCCACACCCACTTTTTATTAACTTTGTCGCCGCTTCACTGGCTTATGCCCGCAAGAAGTAAGTACAGATTTATAATGCCCGAACGCGTTTTGAATATACTATAATTGAGTTAAGCCATCGTAACATACCTGCAGATGATAACTCTAAGCAATATTATAGTGTAACAAAGGGGGCATCGATCATGAACAATAAAGACGAAAATTTAACAGTGATGATCAATAACTGATAAAAAAACTGATCATTCGATACAATAGATAATGGATAAAAATACATTCACAGGATTATTCCTGATCATGGCAATTATAGCTGGCTCAATTTATTTTCTGAAGCCATCTGATGCCGAACTTAAAAAAGAGCGACTGGTACAGCAGCAAGACTCAATAAGAAAGGGCTTAGCCAAAGCTAAAACTGCCGCGACAACAGCAGCTAAAACAGACACCAGCAAAACCCACGCAGTTGACTCTGCCCTATTAAAAAGCCCTTTCGGAGCAGCCTCTGTAGGCAGCGAAAAAGTGATTACCTTAGAGAATAAGGAACTATTGGTAAAACTGAGCACACACGGGGGTAAAGTTGCATCGGTAGAGTTGAAAAACTTCAAAACGTTTAATAAAAAGCCACTTATACTTTTTAGCGGCGATCAAAATCATTTTGGTTTAACTTTCACCGCGGGTAATACACCTATCAATACCGACAATTATTATTTTACATCAAGTGCCCCTGGGCTTAAAGTTGCCGAAAAAGATTCGGCTTCGGTTACCTTACGTTTAAGCTACAGCCCTACCCAGTATATTGATTATGTATACAGCTTAAAAGGTACCGGTTATAAACTGGGCTTAACCATTAAGCCAACCGGACTTGACGGCATCATCAATAACAGTGGCAATATCAACCTGAATTGGGCAGCCAGCCTGCACAAACAGGAAAAAGACATCAAGCAGGAACGTCAGTATTCAACTGTGTATTATCTTGACTCCGAAAGTCATGATGAATACCTAAGCGTTTCCAAAGACGACCAGAAAGAAATAGCTGATAAAAAATTAGCATGGGTAGCCTTTAAACAGCACTTCTTCTCAAACGTGTTAATCGCTAAAGGTGGTATCAGCAAGTCAAACTTAGCCGTAGCAACAGATGTAACTGATACTGCTGATGTTAAACAAATGAAGGCCGGCCTTACTATTGCCCGCGCAAGCGACGGCACAGTTCCATTGGAATTTTATTTTGGCCCCAACCGCTACTCAACCCTTAAAGCCCAGGGTAACGATTTACAAAAACTGGTAGACCTGGGCTGGGGCCCTTTAAAATACATTAACCGTTTTGCTGTATTACCGGTATTTAACTTCCTGAACCAATTTAACTGGAGCTATGGCCTTATCATTTTAGCCCTGACCATTGTATTGAAGCTGGTTTTATCACCGCTTACTTACAAATCATACCTGTCGATGGCCAAAATGCGTGTATTGAAACCAGAGATGGATGAAATCAAAGCTAAAGTTGGTGAAGACAACCCTACCCTTTTACAACAGGAATATTTAAAGCTCTATAAAAAAGCCGGTGTAAACCCATTGGGTGGTTGCTTACCATTGCTCATACAAATGCCAATAGTGATCGCGTTCTTCCGCTTTTTCCCAAGCTTATTTGAGCTGCGTGGCGAAAGCTTTTTATGGATGCATGACCTTTCAACTTATGATGCGGTAGTTACCTTTCCTAATATCCCACTAATTGGTGATCACATCAGTTTAATGTGTTTATTGATGACGATATCGACATTGATATATACTTATTTCAACAACCAGATCTCAGGCGCAACCGGTCAGATGAAATATATAGGTTACATTACACCTATCATATTCCTGGCTACCCTGAACAGCTATCCATCAGGATTGAACTACTATTACTTCCTGGCCAACATGCTTACCTTTTTACAGCAATACCTGATCAAATTTATGGTTGATGATAAAAAGATCCATGCCCAGATCCAGGAAAACAAAAAGAAGCCCGAAGAAAAGAAAAAGAAATCGGGCTTTGGAGCTCGCATGGAAGAAATGATGCGCCAGCAACAACAGATTCAACCTAAGAAGAAATAGTTTTTTAGAATAAGGATCTTTGGATCAAAGAACAAGGACTATTGAAAAACGGCTCGGGAAGATCATCTTTCCGAGCCGTTTTTTTGAATCACACTATCACAGAAAAATCCTTGCTCCTTATTCCAAAAATCTTTAATCCAAAAAACACTAAAATAATTAGCAAAATATATTACATTTGAAACATGTATGCAATTGTCGATATCGAAACCACCGGGGGCCATGCCAGCGCTAATGGTATTACCGAAATTGCCATATGTATACATGACGGTAAAAAGGTGGTTAAACGTTTCCAGTCGCTGGTAAACCCGCTTAGGGACATCCCGGTTTATATTAGTGCGTTAACAGGTATCACTAATGAAATGGTGCAAAAAGCCCCGCCGTTTGAAGATGTAGCTGCTGATATTTACCACCTTATCCACGGCAAAATATTTGTTGCGCACAATGTCAATTTTGACTATTCATTTGTACGTTATCATTTAGCTGCCGCCGGATACGATCTGCAATGTAATAAACTGTGTACCGTACGCTTAGGGCGTAAAATATTACCCGGACTACCTTCTTATAGCCTCGGGCGCTTGTGCAAACACCTGGGTATTGATAATGAAAGCCGTCACCGCGCCGGTGGCGATGCAGAGGCCACTGCCGAGCTGTTTACCTTGCTGCTGAATAGCGATACTGAAGGACATATCAAAGGGGCGCTTAAGCAAGGGTCAAAAGAACAACTACTGCCTCCTAATCTTCCCAAAAAGGACCTTGATCAGTTGCCTTATATGCCGGGCGTATATTACTTTCATGATCAAAAGGGTAAAGTGATCTATGTAGGTAAGGCCAAAAGCCTGAAGAAGCGGGTGAGCAGTCATTTTACGGGTAATAACCCTGGTTTACAACGGCAGGAGTTTTTACGTAATATACACCAGGTAACTTACCAGGTTTGCGGTACTGAATTGATCGCATTTGTTTTGGAAGCTATCGAGATCAAACGCCTGTGGCCTAAATACAACCGCTCTCTGAAACGTTTTGAGAATGCCTACTGCTTATACTCATTTGAAGATCAGCGTGGCTACGTGCGCCTCGCGGTAGATAAATACCGCAAATACAGCGACCCGATATATACGTGTAACTCGCTGCTTGATGGCTACAACCTGCTTAACAAGTTGATTGAAAATTTTGAACTTTGCCCTAAATTGTGCTTTATCCAGAAGAACCAGAATCTGTGCACCAGCGTTGCTGGTAGCTCCTGTGCCTGTGAAGGCATAGAGACAGTTGATGACTACAACCGGAAAGTAAATAACGCTATTGACCAATTAAAGCAGGCCTTACCTACCTATGCCATCCGCGATGAAGGCCGTACCGGCGATGAGCATAGCTGTATTTTGGTGGAGAAAGGCCAGTTTTATGGCATGGGCTATATCTCCCATTATTTTGACGCCGATAATATCCAGCAACTCAAAAATTACCTGACCCCATATCCGGGTAATGATTATATCAAGAATATCGTATCTAATTATGCCACCCGTTACCCGGACAGGATGATGGTGTTTGCATAGTCGGATAGGTGTGTGTTGTCATGCTGAATTTATTTCAGCATCCCATTGGCAGAGGTACTACCTTTATAATTGTTAGCTTGTCCCCTGGGATGCCGAAATAAATTTGGCATGACTTATGTTATCATCTGCACATCTGAAATCCGCACATCTGCACATTTATCCTTAACTCTTAATCACCCGCTGTATCTCATCCAACTTCATCAGGGCTTCCACTGGCGTAAGTGTATTTACATCCAAATTATTCAGGGTATCACGGATCTTTACCAGTACCGGATCGTCTATGGAAAACATCTGCATCTGCACGGCTTGCTTTTGAACCTTGCGGATGCTCTCCTTAATATGTTCGCCGCCGGTACGTTCGTTTTCCAGTTTTTTTAATATCTCGTTAGCACGGGTAAGCACTTTTGGTGGCATACCAGCCAGTTTGGCTACATGGATACCAAAACTATGCTCGCTACCACCCGGTATCAGCTTACGCAGGAAGATGATCTGGTGACCAACCTCTTTTACCGATACATTAAAATTTTTGATGCGGTTAAAGCTATTGCTTAACTCGTTCAGTTCATGATAGTGGGTGGCAAACAACGTTTTAGCTTTGGCTGATGGATGGTTATGCAGGTATTCGGCAATTGACCAGGCTATGGAAATACCATCATAAGTTGAAGTACCGCGACCGATCTCATCCAGCAGGATCAGGCTACGGTCAGACAGGTTATTCAATATACTGGCTGTTTCATTCATTTCCACCATAAAGGTTGATTCGCCGGATGAAAGATTGTCCGATGCACCAACCCTTGTAAATATCTTATCCACCAAACCAATATAAGCGGATTTAGCAGGCACAAAGCAACCCATCTGGGCCATTAATACAATCAAACCGGTTTGCCTTAACAAGGCCGATTTACCTGCCATGTTGGGCCCGGTGATAATAATGATCTGCTGCGACTCTGAATCAAGGTACACATCATTGGTGATATATGACTCGCCCAAGGGCAGGTTCTTTTCGATCACCGGGTGACGCCCACCCTTAATATCCAACTGCTTACTGTCACTTATTTCGGGCTTTACATAGTAGTTTTTGATAGATATAGTAGCAAAGTTAAGCAGCACATCCAAACGGGCTATCAGCTGGGCATTCAATTGTATGGGCTTAATATATTCGGCAAGGGCATATAGCAAGTCGTTATACAGGCGTGTTTCCAGCGCCAGTATCTTTTCTTCGGCGCCTAATATCTGCTCTTCGTATTCTTTTAATTCGGGGGTGATATAACGTTCGGCATTCACCAGTGTCTGCTTGCGGATCCATTCCGAAGGTACTTTATCACGATGGCTGTGCGTAACCTCCAGGTAATAACCAAACACATTATTGAATGATACTTTAAGCGATGGAATACCGGTAGCTTCAGCCTCACGCTTTTGGATCTCCAGCAGGTAGCCCTTACCGCCGAAAGCGATCTTGCGCAGCCTGTCCAGTTCCTCGTTGATCCCCTCGTTCATCACCGATCCTTTTACGATCATTACCGGGGGCTCCGGATGCAGTTCTTTTTCTATTTTTTCGCAAATGAGCACACAGGGATTAAGCTGTTCGCCTATGGCCTGGAGCGGCTGACTCTCGGATGTTTCGGCTATTTTTTTGATAGAGCCGATAGCCATTAACGCTTTTTTAAGCTGGCATACCTCGCGGGGATTGGCCTTTTGTAAACCAATTTTGGAGATGAGCCTTTCCAGGTCGCCTATCTGGCGGATGTATTGTTGCAGTTCTTCACGAAGCTCTTCCTGAGCTATCAGGTATTCCACTACACCCAGGCGGTCGTTGATGGGTTTTATTTCTTTTAGCGGCATCACTATCCAGCGGCGCAGCAAACGTGCGCCCATGGGTGAGCTGGTTTGGTCAAGCACATCAACCAGGGTTTTGGCGTTCTCATTAGCCGAGCCAACCAGTTCCAGATTGCGGATGCTAAATCTATCAAGCCACAAATACCTGTCTTCTTCGATACGTGATATCGACGATATATGCTGCAGGTTACGATGTTCGGTTTCGTTGAGGTAATGGATAGCCACACCTGCGGCAATGATACCCAGGTTAAGCTTATCAATACCAAAACCTTTGAGCGATTTTACACCAAAATGCTTCAACAGGGTTTCGTTGGCATAATCGCCGCTGTAGGGCCATTCGTCGAGCGCATAGGTATAAAAACGATCGCCATAAGTATCCTTAAAATCGCGTGAACGGCTCTTGGGATAAATCACCTCACTTGGCGAAAAACTTTGCAGCAGCTTGTCAATATAATCGCTGTTACCCTGCGCGGTCATAAACTCACCCGTCGAAATATCAATGAGGGCGATGCCTATGGTATTTTTTTCAAAATGAAGCGATGCCAGGTAATTATTGGTCTTCTGGTGCAGTATATTATCATTGGTAGCCACACCCGGGGTAACCAACTCGGTAACACCACGCTTTACAATGGTCTTGGTGGTCTTGGGATCTTCCAGTTGATCGCAGATAGCTACACGCTGCCCTGCCCTAACCAGTTTTGGCAAATAAGTTTCGAGCGAATGATGCGGGAAGCCGGCCAGTTCAATATGCGTGGCAGCCCCATTGGCCCTGCGGGTAAGCACAATACCCAGTATGCCCGATGCTTTAACAGCGTCTTCGCCAAAGGTTTCATAAAAATCACCTACACGGAACAACAGCAAGGCGCCCGGATACTTAGCCTTGATGGCGTTGTATTGCTGCATTAAGGGGGTTTCTTTGGTAGTGTCTTTAGCCAAGCGGTTACTCCTTTTGTTAATCGGGTAAAGTTAATGCATTGGCTGCGCATTTACGGGATTGTGGAAAAGTTACAACGTTGTGGATATTATCAAACAAAGGTTTATGAGCACTGAACGTTCATCAGATCACTCCTGATAAACAGAATTCAAACACATTAGTAATCTGCCTGGAATTATAAGCTTACCCCGCCAAAGTTTTCTGATCAGAAAAAGGGGGCGCCGTTTTTATTTTAACCGAGATATAGCGTTCTATAATATCATTATAAATTTCCTTATCATTGCCAGCTATCAGATCAGTAGATACACAAATACAGCTGTTCCGGATACCCTCGCCCTTTACAGTAAAAAAGATCGACATACCTTGCCCACGCATTTTCCCACAGCTGATATCGGTAACATCATTCCAGTAAACAACCTTATTTTCAATATGATAGATCAGTTTCTCATGATCAATTTGCAGAGCAGCTTTATCTTGCAGATCGTAGGTAAAACATTGCCTGCAATAATAAATAGCGACAGCACACAGGATAGCGACTACCGGTAAAACACCCGGCCAATTATGGTCATTCATGTCAACAACACATATAAACGCTATAGCAAAAGGTATAATGATACCTACAAGCCACAAGGCTTTACTGCATTTATATGTAATAACGTTCATTTTAGGTTTTATGGTAATACTAAATTAAAAAAAAATTGAAATTAAAAAAACATTAATGTCAATATTACAGTTTATATTTTTCTATTCTTACTAACTGGATTACAAACACATATACGGAAAGTGTTACTTATCAGTTTGCTGATCCAAAATATTTTATCAAAAACATTGTATTATCCATTTGTGATGCCTTCAAGCTGCCACCGCAAAAGGCATACTTTTATGACCGGTATCCCGAGATTGTTTTACCCTCCTCTATATTTTATACTACTTTTAACGATAAACAAGATCCACCGCAAAAAACCAGGAGCATTAATATTTAACCACCTTCATATATTACTCCAAAACTTTTTAAAGCTTTATTTTAACACTTTTCTATCAAAAAGTAGGGCCAAAACGGAGCTAAAACTGCTCAAAATTCATTCAAAACCATCCATTTTAACACTTTTTAACAAATTTCTGAAGGGTTTTGAAAACTTTAAAAAGTTTTAATTAATCAAATAACTATATATATCAAACGGTCGGTTTTTGGGCTGCATCTTCTCTTAACAAAACAGTCCAACTTTTCCTTTTTGATCAGAAAAACCGGGCTGCCGTTCACTGAATATTACAAAAATCAAGGCTTAGATCCAGCAAATAATTTCGCCGGGAAGTCCTCACTCATTTTTCTGTTTGGAATTATAATTTTTTATTAGTTACTTTGAATTACAAAGTACTTTTAATGATAAAATCATACCGATATTTTACTCCTGCCCTGCTGCTTTTTTTGCTGGAGATGCTGATTGCCCGTTATGTTCACGATAATATCATCCGGTCTTATGGCGGCGATTTTCTGGCTGTATTATTTCTTTACTGCCTCATCAAAAGCTTCTTTAATATACCCACGCTTAAAGCAGCTTTGCTGGCATTGCTGGTAGCTTATGCTATTGAGATTTCGCAATATTTTCATTTAACCAGGCTATTGGATCTGCAAAATTCAAAAACCATCAAGCTGCTGTTGGGCAATTCTTTTTCGTGGACGGATATACTGTGCTATACCGGTGGTTTCGTTCTTATTATAATAATAGAGCAATGCAGAATACGTCCGGTGGGGGCTATACAAAGAATAAGCAATCCAAAAAAATAAATATGGAATATTTTGTAGATGAGCACTCTATAGTGCGAAAGATATGGGGCAAAGCCGATACCATCCTGTTTATTTTCGCGGGAGCAGCGGCCGAATTTTCCCTGAACAAGGCGGTGGATTGGCTGTATTATACCGGGAAGCTCCCGGCCGATCCATTGGGCCGGCTATTCTCAACGGTAGCTTATTCACGGCAGATCATTTTTTCGGAACGCGATGAGGCCCTGCAAGCCATCGACAGGATCACCGCCATTCATAGAAGTGTGGAAACCAGCAGGGGCACGCAAATACCCGACTGGGCCTATCGTGATGTATTGTTCCTCCTCATCGATCTGTCTATCAGTTCCTATGAACTGCTGGAGCGGCCGCTTACCCTGTTAGAGAAAGCGCAGACCTTTGCCGTATTTAAACGGGTAGGTACGCGCATGCAGCTTACCGGGTTACCTGCAACCTATTCGGAATACCTGGACATGCGCCGCGAGCATCTGCGGCAAAACCTGATTAAAAGTGAATTAACGGTCGACTTGTATCATCAATATCGCCGTCATTTGGGTGCGGCGCGTTACCAGGTATTAAAACAGGCCCAATTACTGGTGGTACAACCCGAAATACGCAATCACCTCCGCTTAAATACTATACCCTGGCTACGACCGGTGTTATGGGGATACAAGTTTTTAAAGCTGTTAAGGCTCAACGCTTTTTTACGTAACGCGCTGCTGCCTGTAGCCTACAAGTCACAAATCGTAAGTCTGGATTCTTAAGTCGGATTTTTTAAATAGCTCACCGAAAAACAATCTTCATCATGGACTTTCAACCTAAACTTAACTTAAGGCTTCGGACTCCAGACTTCGGACTTAAAGCCGGTCACTTTTTTACATTTGTTAAGCAGGAAGCCTTATCCTGCCTGTTCCCGGCATTGGTTTTTATGATGCTGGCTGTTTCGCATTTATTTAAGGTGATTATCCCCCGGTATGATTTTATGCTGATATCCTGTATATCCATACAAATCATCATGTACTGCACCAAAATCGAAACCAAAGATGAGGTACTGGTGATCTGCTTATTTCATCTTCTGGGCCTTGGGATGGAGTTGTTCAAAGTGCATTACGGTTCCTGGGCCTATCCGGAATTTGCTTATACCAAAGTTTTTGGTGTGCCTTTGTACAGTGGCTTTATGTATGCCAGCGTGGCCAGCTATATGTGCCAGGCCTGGCGACGGTTAAAGCTCCGGATCATCAACTGGCCACATCATCGTACCGCACGCATCATAGGCGTACTTATTTATCTGAACTTTTTCACTAATAAGTTTTTCTATGATGTGCGTTACCTCATCGGTTTACTGATCCTCTACTTTTTCTGGCGATCGGTAGTCATATTTAATCTGAATGGCAAGCTGTACCGTATGCCCACCATCCTTTCGTTCCTGTTTATCGGCTTTTTTATCTGGCTGGCCGAAAACCTGGCTACCCTGCTTGGCGCCTGGAAATATGCATACCAACACCAGGGCTGGGCCATGGTGAACTATCAAAAAATAAGTTCCTGGGGTTTCCTGGTGATCGTGAGCTTTATTATAGTGGCAGAATTGAAGATGCTGAAAGATGGTGTTAAAAAACCGGTTCACTTAATTGCTGATCTCGAGCTGTCCGAAGTCTCAGACTTCGGATAATTATGCAAGTAGTTTGCAACTACCTTAATTACTTCTTTCCTCCCGTAGTCTAAAGACTACGGGCATAATCGTTCGAAGTCAGAGACCTCGAACAGCGCAGTGTCATGGTGGGCAGCCTCTGCGCACGAGTCTTCGACAGCTCAGACTGACAGTCCGTTTTTCATTTGCGGCTTCTGTCAAATCTATCATGAACCATCAACTATACACCCATCTGTAACATTTCCGATGCTTTTTCATTTGCCATAATAAGCCCATATAGCCCACCGTTCCTATCCAGAACCCCTTTCGCTAATAACATGAACAAACAATTCAGCCAGGTTAAAATACGTTACAATACTGATAGCAATGGTCAGGATCGGTGCTGGCGCCTTATTCTCGATGGCCATGAAGTATTGGTAGAATCGGTACAGATCAATGCGCCGGTTTGTACTTCCCGGGATTGGATCGACGCCATCGGCAAATTTAAACATCACATATCGGTAAACGATTGCCATGTGCAGATTGATACGGCAGGCGCCGCCCTGATAACAGCTAAGGTTTAACCGGATATGCTTAGTTCGCCGCCAGTTTACGATTTACTATCCTGTCGGCATAATCCTGGATAAAGGCTTTGCAGTCCATCTCTCCTCTTTGCATTTCGGGGTTAAGCTGGCCGGTAGCCAGGTTTTTATCCAAACCTTTATCGGTAACCGCGAATATGCCGGTGATATTTTTCCCATCGAACAGGTAAGTATAATTGCCCTCCATCAACTGATAGATATTGCCTATGGAATTGATGATCCGCGGCGTTTCGGTTGGCAGGTTACTAATCAAACTCCTACCCCATGACCTGAATGGTTTGTTATAACCTATCAGATCGACTACCGTTGGATAGATATCCATTTGCGAAGCCAGGTCTGTTCGAACACCTTTCAGCTTATAGGCGCTATTAGCGCTGTAAAATAGTATGGGTACTGCAAAGCGGTTTACCTGTTTACTATATTCTGGGTAGTAGGTTTGGCTGGTATGATCGGCAGTGATCACAAAAATGGTGTTTTGGAACCAGGGCTGCGTTTTGGCATAATTAAAAAAGATGCGCAAGGAATTATCTGTATACTGAACGCATTTATCAATAGCCAGCGGACCTCCCTTAAACCTTTCTTTATATTTTTCGGGCAGCTGATAAGGATCATGCGACGACAAGGTGAACAATGTAGCCATAAAAGGTTGTTTTTGCCGGGTAAGCGTACGGCCCATAAACTGAAAAAAATGCTCGTCCCAAATACCCCAGATGCCATCAAAATCTTTATCATTATTATATTCTGTACGACCGTAATAATGCTTATATCCCAAAATACTGCCAAAACCCTGAAAACCCATGGAGCCGTTTGCAGCTCCGTGGAAAAACGAGGTTTGGTACCCCATACTATCGCAAATAGATACCACCGACTGGATCTTTTGCTTGGCATAAGGTGATGAGGTAAAGGCATTCTGAAACGATGGTATACCCGCCAATACCGACGACATGGCATGGATAGACTGCCGGCCTGTAGCATAGGCATTGGTAAATATCAGACTGCTGTTGGATAGGGAATCCAGGAACGGTGTATATGATTTAAAGCCGGGTATGCTTACATCGCGGTTCATACTGCCCCAATACTCGCGGGCCATGCTCTCCAGTATAATGATCACCACATTGGGTTTACTGGCAGGTTGGGTGCTGTACTGCTTTATGGGCTTAATGTTTGTGCTGATGTATTCCTCGTCTGTCCAGTGCTGTAATTTGAAGTTATTGCTATGTAAGGTTCTGAAAATAGCGAAAGGGGTATTGAGTACAATATCGCCCTGGTTAGGTACGGTGACATGTTTATACGCATCAACCATATTAATAGGCCGGGTACTGTGCGCAAAATCGCCCCGGATACCACCGATAACCAGCGCGAGGATAAGCAGGAATGATACTACAGATGATAAGAAGTATACTTTTTTGTCGGTTACTTTTGCTGGCTTTACCTTCACTTGTTTATACAACCAGATCCAGCAAAACGAACACAGTATAAATAAAAGGATCACGTACCAGTAAGCTTCAGAAAAATGGGTGAACAGCAATTTCTTGTTGTTTTCATCGGCCAATACATCCAACGTTGCCTTGGTTGAGCGTACCTGGCTAAAGCGATAGTAAATAACATCAACAAAGTTAGTAGCATAGGCCAGCAAATTGGTAACAAAGTACAGTATAGCCATGCCTTTTTGAAACTTAGGCTGCGTATTTATAGTGAGCGGCAAAACACTAAGCAGAATAAATAAGCTATTGGTATAAAGCAACGCGGTGGTATCAAAGGCCATACCGTAGTAACACAATTTAAGCAGCGCCCAAAAACTATCAACCGCAAACAGGTGGGTATTAAAAGCAAAAAATAATACCCTTGCTATAAAATAAAACAAATACCCTAAAAAAAGCCTGTATAAAAGCACTTTATATTCGGCCAACCTTAACTTATTTTCCATGAAAAACAACTCGCCTTTAGTTTTCCCAGAATTGGTTTGGCGGGGTTATTTCAAACCATGTCGGTACCGGGATTATTAAAAGGCGGAAAATAAAAAAAATCAGAATAACAATTACTTAATATTAAACTAACGCCAATTTAATGACATTAGATTGGCAATAATATAGGCCAGGAAGGGAAAATAGCCCATGATTAAACATTTGTTCAAAAAAGGGTGTCATGGATAGCCTGTCGAAGCATGGCGGGCAGGCCTCTGCTCGACCCTTCGACGGTGCTCAGGGTGACAGCCCCTTTTTTAATGTTATTTGTCCGTTATGCCTAACCATAGGCTATTACTCTCTTGAAAGGGGAATAGCCCATGAAAAGGCATAAAGCGAAAATTAAGCATCTATCGACTCACCCCGACGTCGCTGCGCTCGTCACCCCTCTCTCCGCTTCGCGCATAGAGGGGATTTTTAATTCTTTTTTTCTTTACCCTCTTTGCGGCAAAGCCGCAGAGAGGGTGGTCCAGCGTAGCGTGGGCCGGGTGAGTCTGCTCTGCGGCTTGGTTTTAGCCTTGTCGGTTTAAACTCCGCCTTTTCATGGCTATTACCCTCTCAAGAGGGAATAGCACAACCCGCCGTTTTTTTGGCTCACTCTTTTGGCTTGCCAAAAAATCTTTAGTGTTTTTACTTTTTACTTAGCCAGATCCTGTTCAGTAATAATTCTGCCTGCTCTTTTGCATCAGACTTTAAAGTGACCTTGTAAAAGCCTTCTTTAGGGAAATTGAACGCACCTACCTTATCGTTTACAAATTCATCGGTATAACTGTCATGGGGCTCTACAACCATCTTACCCGTTGGTTTTAACGATACAGACAGGGTTTGATCACCGGCTGTAATTTTTATGAGCGTGGCGCTTTTTGAATTATTGTGGTATGATATATCCGCGTTATAAGCTCCAGCAGCCGGTACATAAACCTGCCAGGTCAATAAACCATCACTGTTGATGATCATGTGTGAAGGACGTAAGCCATCAAACGGTACTTTTTTATAGGCTGCTGTTTTTTCCGAAGCATTATTGCCGGTTAGGGCCAACCCGCCAAATGTAGATTCTGCTACTGCTTTTTCGTCAAGCGTTACTGGTTCTGCATATTGCAGCGCAATTACAGATACAAAATGATCGCCCGCAGCATCTGGCAATTGAATATGGGTATACGGGCCTGTTTGTGTAAAGTTTAGGGCAACCCTGCCTGCATCGGTGATCAGCTCCGCTTTTTCGGGTTTCGACAGGATGCCGGTTAAACGTAACAGCTTATCCAACGGCCAGTTATACACTTGCAGGTAAACCATCTGCTTGTTATCCAGTTTCTTGGTGGTTATCCTTCCCCAATCATGCTGATCTGGTCGTAATTGAAGACCGGTGCATCCGTATACTGATTCCCCGTTTTTGAATAGCCAGGTACCTATGTCGTTCAACCTGGTTTGATCCTCGTAGGGTACGGCACCATCTGCCCGGGGACCGATGTTTAAAGTAAATCCGCCGTTGAGGCTAACATTACCAATTAACGATTGTAGTAACTGACTGGTTGATTTATACTCATTCTCCAGCGCGTTGTATCCCCACGAGTTGGCTATTGTGCCTGATGTTTCCCAGGGATGACTGGTATAAGCTGCGCCTAACTGATTATCACCCATAGTTTCAAAATCAATACCCGGAGTATTTGCAGGCAGGCCCAACCTGGAATTGATTAAACAAGCCGGTTGCAGCTCGTGTATCAATTTAATAACCTGCTCCAGCTGCTCTTTTTTTACAATGGTTGTTTTATAATCAACCCACATATCAAACCAGATCATGGCAACATCGCCATAATTGGTTAACAGTTCGCGCAGTTGCGGCAGAACCTTTCCCTGCCAGTATTTATTGTATTGCTCATCGGTAATACGGCCTGTTATTTCCTGGTTATGATCCCAGCCATCCGGATGCTCCCAATCCAACCAGTGCGAATAGTAAAAACCCAGTTTCATACCGTGTTTTTTACAGGCAGCAGCTAACTCCTTCAATACGTCGCGATTAGTGCCGCTGAGTTTGCTTAAATTGTTATCACTTACTTTGGAGTTCCAGATAGCTATCCCATCATGATGTTTGGCGGTGATGAGGATATATTTCATTCCTGCTTTTTTGGCCAGTACTACCCATTGCTCAGGGTCGATCTTATTCCAATCGAACCGTTTGGCTAATTGAACATACTCTGCTTGGGGTATGCGGTTGCGATAGCGGATCCATTCGGCATAGTTATTTCCATTTCTGAGGCGTTCGCCTTCCCAGATCCCTTCGGCGGCACTGTACAATCCCCAATGAATAAACATACCGAAACGGGCATCGGTAAACCATTTAACTTTTTCGCTATTAGTTGATACGGGCTGAGCTTTAACGGCACCTACGGTGGCGAGCAATAACAAAGAAAGCAGGATACGTTTCATCATTTTACGGAGGGAATATTTGTTTAACAATCAATCACATTTATAAATTGGTTTATAAAAGTACAGATCGTTTACAGCTTAAAACTTCGCGAACTTATCATTTGACTGAGCGAAATTGGCACAAAAGGTGGGTTTTCAGCATGCTTTATCGAATTTAAACCGCCCCCAATTCCGCTTTGTCATCATAGCCCAGTTGCAGATCCTCTGCTATCCGGTTAGCAGTGGGCCTGCTCCGGAAAAGAATAAGCATCAGCAGAACCGATATGAACAGGTAAAATAAATTACCGCTTAACATAAAAGCAACGATATTAAAAAGTGAAGGCCCTTCCAGCAAGGCTGCTCTTGTGATAAATGCAGCCTGGTAACCGGTCACTTTACTTTGCAGATCAGTTTTTTGAGACAGGCGATCGATTAGTTTTTTAAATAAAAAAAAGCCCGCGATAATGCAGCCGAAGGCCAGGGCCGGACCTACAAAGAAAAAAACATCTTTGGTGTCTCTGCCATTAAAATATAAGGTTTTGGTACCTGTGGCAATGGCAACGCTGGCAAACAATACCTGCCCTGCAAGTAAGGCGCCGTGTATAATTTTCATGGTTCTAACAGCGGCGGCGGGGCTTTGCTGTACAGGTGCGTAGTTGTTCATTTTTTCGACTGGTTTATTACTGCATTATACAGCTATTTTACGAGAATCCTATCGTTTATTTCCGCATCGGTTTAAATATACGTTTGCACATCGGGGCTTATTTTATCCAGGTAAATATCGGGCTGAATGATCACAAAATGGATGAGGCCATACTCGTCCTTTACCCGGTTACGGATCCGCGAAATAGCTTCATTGAGCTGCCCTGTATCCAGACCGGGTTTAAACGCGATGATGAGCATGAGCAATATTTCGCTTGGCGATTGATAGGTTGACAGGATGTGAATTAGTTTTAACACATCCGCGTCATGTTCTACAATTTCAGTGATCCGGGCTTTGGTTTGCTGGCTTATCCCCTCGCCCATGAGCAAACTACGGCTTTCCCGCGCCAGTATAACAGATACCCCAACAAGCAGCAGACCTACCAATAAAGAGGCTACGCCATCCAGGTAATCGAGGTGATAATGGTGACCTATGAATAAACAGATCATCACCATAAATAGTCCGATAACCGCGGCACCGTCTTCAAAAAGCACCAGGAAGGTGGATGGGTCTTTACTGTTAGTGATGGCCTGCCACCAGGTTTGGTCGCCTCGCAATTTGTTAAACTCCTTTGCCGATATGATGAACGAAGTACCTTCAAACAAAACAGAAGAACAGAGTACAACATAACTCCAGGTTGGGTTGCCCGGCACATCGGGACTAATGATGTGGTTAATACCCTGATAAATAGAAACACCACCGCCCAGGCCAAAAATAAGTATAGATACAATGAACGAATAAAAATACAGTTCTTTTCCATAGCCAAACGGGTGCCTTGCATCGGGTTTCTTTTTACTCTGGTGCAGGCCCAGCAAAAGCAGCAATTGGTTTGTTGTATCAACAACTGAATGCACTCCTTCGGAAACCATAGCAGCGCTGTTACTTATTGCACCTGCTGCAAACTTGGTAACCGCTATCAATAAATTAGCGGCGAGCGCGCTGTAAATCGATTTTTTTGACGATGCCATATCAAACTAATACTTATATCAAATATTTGTTTGGATTAAAAGGTAATGCCCTCGTAAGACGATATATCACAGCAGCTATTAAACTTTAATAATCATATGATCAGCACGATGAATCCAAAATTTTCAATTTATCAAAACCATTTTCAATGGCCCATGTTATCATATTAGTTAATTTTTAAAACATTTAAAGAAATTAATTATGAAGAATTCAAGAATAACAGCAGTAGCCATCGCGCTTACATTTGCGGCTTCTGTGGTACTTGCTGGTAATCACAAGGCTGATAACCTGCAAAAAGCTAAGGGATTGAGTATAAAGGCAATCAATACGGTTACAGATACCGTTCCGGATAAAAAGAAAAAGAAAAAAGAGCCAAAAGCTCCAACTCCGGCACCAAATCCAACCCCTACACCTACACCTACGGATCCAACTAATCCAAGTCCTACACCTATGCCAACTCCTACACCAACGCCTAACCCTAATCCAAGCCCTACACCAACTCCAAATCCTAACCCAAGCCCAAATCCAAGTCCAACACCTAATACACCAAGTCCGTCACCAAGCCCAAGCCCTTCATCACCAACGCCAACGCGTCCTGGTCAATAATTTGGTTTCGGCACATATCAATAAAATAAAAAGCCCGCTGCGAAAGTTCACAGCGGGCTTTTTAAATATGTTTAGATGCGATCAACCAATTGTTGATGATCCGGAATATATTTTTGATTTAACTTAAATATGAGACAAAAAAACGCTTCTTAGTTACTCACAAAAGTATAAGGCAAATTGGTGAATGAGCCGGATTGTATTTGTTGTGTAGTGATAGACTCATTACCATTGATATCTGTAGAGAGTTGCCTAACGCTGAACGAGTAAGTACCCGTTATCACCTTTTTAACAGAATCAATAGCCGTAGTAATAACCGATCCTTCAACTTTACCTGGTGCCGGTGTAAAACTCCCTCCTATTAATGCCTGGGTAGAATAAACCATTTTAACATTATTCTTAGTAGAATCAACTTTAAAGGTAGCAAACGGAAAACCGGTGGTATTTGTACTGTTCGGTACCGCTACGCTGAGGCTTACTTGTTTCTGTAAAGCGATGCCAACAACAGAAAAAGTCTTGGTTTTGGTAGCAGCATTATAGGTTATGGCAGCGCTAACGGTATCCGGATTCCAGGCGGTACCGTTAATATTGGCAGATAGTATTTTATCGGAAGTTGTAGAGGCAGAAGTAATTACGTCCTTTTTACAGCTTTGAATACATATAGCTGATAAAAGTAACAGCAGTATAAGTTGAGTTTTCTTCATATATAAATTTTATGCAAATAACGCTTTTTACGAAGTAATAATTACAACCGAAGTTGCTTTTTTCACATATTTTAACATTCTGTACCGATGCGTTATGTAATTGAAGTTTGCAAATTATAAAACAATTGATTTTAATTAAGCATATTAGGCTCAAATTTTTTTAGTATGATCAACGTTAACGAATATTTTGAAGGCGCGGTTAAATCACTCGCTTATACAACCGAACAAGGCCGCAGCACTATTGGTGTTATTGAAAAAGGCGAATATGAATTTGGCACATCGAGCCATGAAACCATGACCGTTATTGAGGGCCGGCTGGATGCTTTACTGCCGGGCGAAACTAACTGGCAATCCTTCACCGCCGGGCAAAAGTTTGAAGTAGGTGCCAACACGGTATTCAAAGTTAAAACCGGGGTACAGAGCTCATACCTGTGCACTTACCGGTAAAAGCAGCCTCCTTAAAACCTGCAAAGACATCAGGTAAAAATAAAAAAGACATTATTTGTAATTATAGGTGTCCTGTTTTATCTAACCATAAAACATACCAACCATTAAAGGGTTAACCTAAGCATCTATACCAATAATCAAAAACAATGGACACTTCACTTATTACTACCAGTACCTCTTTAGAGGGTTATCGCGTTACCAAACATTTAGGCGTTGTTCGTGGTATTACCGTACGCAGCCGCAGCGCCCTGGGCAACATTGCCGGCGGCTTTCAATCGCTTTTTGGCGGCAGGCTTTCCATTTATGTAGAGCTGTGCGAAAATGCCCGCGAAGAAGCTTTTCAGCTTTTGGTACAACACGCGCAGGCTTTGGGCGCCAATGGCATTATCAATATGCGTTACGATGCCAATGAAGTAATGCAGGGCATTACCGAAGTACTGGCCTACGGAACAGCCGTTGTGGTTGAAAAGGTGTAAAACTGATATATGTTCTGCTAACAAAAAGGGAGCGGTAAACCGCTCCCTTTCCTGTTATTGTTTTTGGGGTATTACGTGCATTGATTAGTTACCCAGCATATAAAACTTGCGTACCGACTCGTAATCATTAATATTCACGTGCTTGGCCACTGCTACACTGATACCACCAGGGATGATCACATAGCGGTATTGCAACACGCTCGACAGTGGTATCGAACCGGAATTATCAGCCGTAAAGCGAGTGATAATAAAGTGTCCTAAACGCGGTAAATAGCTCATCGTATTATCTTTACCGCCGGCATTACTGGTATAAGGCAAGGCCAAAACCCCACCGCCGTAAGTAAAATATATCACCATGCTGCCGCCATTTAATATACTGGTGGTTAATGATGGTGCTGCCAGATCGGCTATTTTTAAGGCGCTGTTATCAATCGTGGTATCCCTGAAATTGGTAGCGTAATTCCAGCCGGAGTAGATCACATTAGCCGTACCGGCAGGGCCTGTTGGACCAGCAGGGCCAGCCGGACCGGCAGGACCTTGTAAATTAACGGCAGGTCCCCACCCTGAAACTGTTTTAGGACCATAAAGGAAGTAGCTGGTTTTATCCAGGTAAAAATCGCCCACATGACCCAGGCTGGCAGATGGAGCTCCGGAACCGCTTAATGTGGTGTTACCATTTGCACCGGCTGCACCTGTGGCACCCGTAGCGCCAGTTGCACCGGTAGCGCCTGTAGCACCGGTAGCTCCGGTAGCACCTGTGGCGCCGGTTGCTCCTGTAGCGCCGGCAGGGCCTTTTAAGGAGAACCCTGTGCCCCAACCCTCAGCCGTTTTTGGGCCATATAAAAGGCCGGTAGTCACATTAAGATAAAAATCGCCTACTACACCTGTAGCTGCGGGGGGAACGGTGTTACCACTGTAAATAACGCTTCCGTCTTTACCATTGGCACCTTTTGGACCAGCAGGCCCAACCGGACCCTGAGCGCCTGCGGCACCAGCGGCGCCATTAGCCCCTGCAGGGCCCGTTGCGCCATCATCGCCTTTTTTGCATGATGCGAGGCATAGCATCAATGCAGCTAACATTACTGTTAAGTACTTTAATCTTTTCATGGAAAAATAATTGATAATTGTTGATGATAATTTGTTTTATACAGCAAGCGCCGTTTCATTTTTTTTGATGATAACAGGGCGCTGAACTGTGAATCAAAGTTGATCATCGGTCATACAAGGCAGCGAAGGGTATGTACGCTGTTTTAAACGCATATTTACTGAAACTTGCACACGTACTTTAACGCGGCAGCTTACGGCAATTACTCAGATAAATCGCGTAAAAAACGAAATCATCTATTTGATAATCAATATTTTATATAAATTATAAATACAAAAAAAACCGGCAATAAGCCGGTTTTTATAAAACAATATCAAAAATACCTGTTTAATTTAATTAAAATACGAAAGCGGGATGGTTTTCCACATACCATTAGCCAGGTGACCGATCAATAATTCATAAATCAGGTAAACCGGCCAAAACAAATAGTGGATCAACAGCAATATGAACGAGTGGTTATAATGCCAGCTGATCATCAGCGTGTACAAGCCTAATAAAAGGTATAATATACTGGTTTCTCTTTTCTTCATTATTATTTTAAGCTAATATAATCATTTGGGTTAATCAGTACAATTTTTCATATTGTAAATCAGGCTGTAATCGGCACTTGTGTTGGTTTGCTGTCTGCCGGTTTTAGCGTCATAGCTATAGGGCTTTTGGGCAAGAGCATTCCCTCTTAACTGAAACTCTACATTCATAGTGTCTTTTGAGCCTTCCTGCGTAAAGGTCCACACAGCTTTGATGGCGTTGCCATTAAGCTTGCCTGTAATAGTTCCTTTACGTGCATCTTTCTCTTTTGGGAGCCAGCTCATTTTTCCGCTTACCTTATCACCGTTGATGAGCATATTGACAATGGTTGTATCCAGGGCCTGTTGACCATCGGTATGATAAAAGCAATATTGCATATTTACCATAGGCGCATCGGCCGCGTTGGCCATTATCGTATCTTTTTTACCGCCAGTACTTACAGTATCGGCAGTATTATTATGGGTGCCAGAGCAGGAGGCAGCCATCATCCCTGCTACAAGCAGGCACATTTGTATTTTTATAGCCATTTATAAATATCGATATAAGCTATGACAAATTAAATGTTAAAAAGTTCAATATATGGATATGATAATTATAGTCTGACTTATAAGGAGTTACTGCAAATCAATGCCATATACAGAAACATGGACTACCGCGATTGCGCAATTAGAGGGATTAATAGAAATGTATTACAATTATTATGCAGTGTAAACAACATTTGTTACACTGCATACATTGTAATACTGATTTTATGCTTTCTTTTCGGGCGGGGTTGATACGATCTCACCAAATTCATTAACATAAGCCATCATGCTTTCCAGGTCGCCGCCACCACTGTTTTGCTGGCGCTCCTGTTTACGCAGTTCTTTTTCTTCTTTCTTTTTTTGCCTGTTCTTTTCGAGCTGTTTTTTCATGAAGGTTGCTTGCGATTTAGCCATATTTATTAAAATTTAGTTAAACAATGCGCTACTCCCAATTAAAACCTGTAAAACCCTTTCAACTGAACAAAAAGTTCTGAACTGAACATACATGAAGAAGAGGATCATCAATTTAATTTCCGGGCAGCAACGGTATCAGCGGGGATAAAAATGAACCCTGGTCAACAAGGATTGATTAGCGGTGGCTATATGGGAAATAGCGATAATTTTCCGTTTGTGGTACAAATATACGCTTTTTTAGCAAAAACTACGAATGTACCGGCCCGATGGTTTGAAGAGGTCCTCGGCTATGGTATCTTCAAAGCCAAACTCACAACTTTTTTTTATATTGCTGCCTCAAATCCCAATTACCTATTATGAAACGCAGAAACTTTGTGCAAAACTCTGTATTGGCAGGTGCATCATTACTTACAACAGGGCTTTTAAAAGCGGATACCGCGGCAGCGGAGGCTACCGCTCCCGATACAGGCAAGCCTTTTCATTTAAACTACGGCATTCATGATGGCATGTTTAAAAATCATGCCGGCGACGATTTTATTGATCAGATCAAGTTTGCTTATGATCAGGGCTTTCGTAGTATTGAAGATAATGGAATGGCCCGCCGGCCGGTTGATCAGCAGAAAAAAATTGGCGATACGCTGGCCAAATTGGGTATGGCCATGGGTGTTTTTGTACAGCCAGGTTTAGGTAATGATACCAATCTGTTGGCATCGGGTAAAGCAGAGCACCTGGATAAATTTATAGCCAGCTGCAAGGAAGCTGTTGAAGTAGCCAAACGGATCAATGGCAAACTGGTTACCGTGGTTCCCGGCGATTTTGTGCGCAACCTGCCCATAGGTATACAAACCGGCAACGTAATTGAAGCGATAAAAAAGGGCACCGCCATTATTGAGCCGCATGGTCTGGTGATGGTGCTGGAGCCATTAAGTGACAACCCCGACCTGTTTTTACGCACCCCCGATCAGGCTTATGCCATTTGCAAAGCGGTGGGCAGCCCTTCATGCAAAATTTTGTATGATATGTACCATGTACAGCGCAACCAGGGCAATATCATCCCTACCCTTGATTGGGTTTATGACGAGATAGGCTACTATCAGATTGGTGACAATCCCGGCCGTAAAGAACCTGGCACGGGCGAGGTTAACTACAAAAACATATTCAAACATATTTATGATAAAGGATACAAAGGCGTGCTGGGGATGGAACACGGTACAGCAGGCCCTGGTAAAGAAGGTGAGCTTGCCCTGATCAAAGCATACCGCGAAGCCGATAGTTTTATATAAGCGGCTATAAATGATGAAAGTAATTATCCTGACGGATGTTTGTGATTTATTTAAGTGCGATTTTTAAGAAAGGGCATGTGCGACTCCCCTCTTGAAAGAGTAATAGCCTATGAAAAGGCGGAGTTTAAACTTACAAGGTTAAAACAAGTGGCATAGCCGGCTCACCCGGTCTACGCTTCGCTGGACCACCCTCTCCGCGGCTTTGCCGCAAAGAGGGTAAAGAAAAAAAGAATTAAAAATCCCCTCTATGCGCGAAGCGGAGAGAGGGGTGACGAGCGCAGCGACGTCGGGGTGAGTTGATAGATGCTTAATTTTCGCTTTATGCTTTTTCATGGGCTATTGCTCTTTGGAGAGAGGTGGAGGGGTGTGTTGTTCCTGAACTAATGAATATCCTGCCGTTCAAGAATAATAGTCATTATACTTAAAACAGTATTCAATGCATAATAAATATGATCAGAATAGGTACAGATGAAATATAAACTTATACTTCTGTTATTACTAACCGCCAACTGCACACTTGCCCAGGATAGCCTGTTTGCCCGTAAAATGGTCGATACTTTAACTTCGCCTTACTTTTGGGGACGTGGTTATACCAAAGATGGCGTACATCATGCAGCCGTTTTTTTGGCCGCGCAATTCAAGTTGTATGGTGTAAAGCCCATGGATGGCAAAAATTATCAACAGGAATTTAGCTACCCGGTTAATACCTTTCCGGGTAAAATGAAAGTGGTGATCAATGGCGCCGAGCTTAAGCCCGGTATAGATTACATTGTAAGTCCCGACAGTAAAGGCGTAACTGGTACAGGCAAGCTGGAACAGGTTGACAGTACACACTTTGTTGATAAGGAAAATCGCGTGGTTTTATCGCTCGAAGATAAGCTTACTTGGTCTGTTGAGGGTAAGGCCCTTGATTACACCCTGATACAAATGGATAAAAAATCGGTAAAACAAACGCCGTCCGCTATCCAGATCGATATGGAAAACCAACTGATCCCCGATTTTAAAACAGCAAACATTTGCGGTATGGTTAAAGGTACTTCAAAGCCCGATTCGGTATTGGTTATTACCGCGCATTATGATCATTTGGGCGGCATGGGTAGCAACACCTACTTCCCTGGGGCTAATGACAATGCCAGCGGCGTTACTCAACTATTAAGTTTAGCCAGATATTATGGCGCGCATCCGCAGCGCTACAGCATGGCCTTTATTTGTTTTTCGGGCGAAGAAGCCGGGTTATTGGGTTCTAAATATTTTACCGATAACCCTTTGATACCGTTGAAAAACATTCGCTTTTTGATCAATTTAGATCTTGACGGCACCGGTATCGAAGGCATAACGGTGGTAAATGCCACCGTTTACCCCAATGAATTTGCCGCCTTAAAGCAAATTAACAGCCTGGGTAATTACCTGGTAAAGGTAAATCCGCGGGGGAAAGCCGCCAACAGCGATCACTATTATTTTACAGAAAAAGGAGTTCCCGCTTTTTTCATATACACACTGGGCGGCATTAAAGCCTATCACGATGTTTTTGATATCAGTAAAACATTGCCTTTAACTGAGTATGCCGATCTGTTTAAACTGATTCTGAAGTTTAACAGCAGCCTGATGACTAAACAACGGCCCATTTTATCAGCCAATTAGTAGGTTCATGGTTCGTGGCGCCCGGTTTCTGTTTCCCTCATTATGCAGAACTGCGGCTTTTGTCTTATCTTGATTCCTGATTCTTAACTCTTGATTCTTTATCATGCTCAACCCCAATTTTGATCCTTTCCCGATACTGACAACCGAACGTTTGATATTGCGGCGCTTTACTTTTGCCGATGCCCCCAGGCTTTTTGAGTTGCGAAAAGACCCGGTTATTATGCAATATATAGGTCGGCCGCTCGCAAAAACACTTGATGACGCTATAGATCTGATAAAAGTTATTAACGATTTATTAAGCGGTAATAATGGCATTACCTGGTGCATTACGCTTAAAAACGAGCAGGAGTTTATTGGCAGTATAGGTTTTTGGAGGATAGAAAAAGAGAATTACCGGGCCGAGATAGGTTATCTGTTAAATCCGGCCTATCAGGGCATGGGTATTATGCAGGAAGCCGTAGAAACCATTATTAATTACGGTTTTGGGCCGATGAACCTGCATTCCATCCAGGCTAACGTGAGCCCTGGTAATGCGGCCTCGATAAAATTGCTTCAAAAAAATAACTTTACACAGGAAGCCTATTTTAAGGAGAATTGCTTTTATAATGGGGCATTTAGGGACACCATTGTTTACACGTTATTAACAAAAAATTAAATGTGTTAACAAAATATTCACTTCAGGTATTTTGAATTAAAAATTTTTAATGCATGTTTACAGCATAAAAACCAATTATAGCTAATGCCGAAACAATTCGGATTAAATGGGGTTAACAATTATTAAAAACAAAAGAACTTATCATGGCAACAGAAAAAGGAAGCGGTATTACCGCGTATTCAGTAAAAACCAAAACTAAAAATGTACCTATGATCGATCCTGTTATCGACGTAAAATCAGGAAGGTATATTGCAACAGGAAAAGATAGCGCAGGCAACAAAATGGCTGCAATCATGGGCAAAACAACTGCCGAAGAGCATATCAAAAACGGTAACGCCAAAAAAGGCACTGGCTGGTAAATAGCACAATAAAACCCCTGTTATCAATTGGTACCAGGGGTTTTATTTTATCCTTGTTCTTTCCCGCCCTCATTTCTCTGGTTTGACCAGATCCCGGTCAGTATTATTATCAGATAGTCTTCTTATTATTTTTACCGGAATACCAGCTAACTGTATCATTTTTATACTGTTTGGGTAGTTTTACGCAAAAAAAATGGGTGAAAACACCTATTTTCCTTCACTCCTATTTGTTTTAGCTTTGTAACACCTGTTAATTAAAAAACGAATGAGCCGATGTCTGTACGTATTCTTTGCATAAAAACTGATGCCAAATTGCACAAAAACCCTTATGTAGCTATTGATTCATTAGAATGGGTAAATGAACGCATCAATGTAAAAGGGGTTACCGAAAGAGCTAAACTTTATGATTGGATAAAGGATGCTGCAGGAGAAGCCTACATCATTGATGAGTATGGTAACAAAACCACGCTGATACCCGCTCTTTGTCCGGATGGTAATAAATATGTTAAAACCGTTTATGACGAGTCAAAGCCGGATTATTTATTAGCCTTGCCTCAAAGCGCTTAGGTTTTGTTGTATCAGTTACGCATTCCACCTGTTAAACGGATTTACCGATAAAGCCGAATTGTAATACTTTTTGTCGCCGGTAACCTCAACAGTGACCCATGGGGGTAACTTAAACGTTTCTGTTTCGCTTTCCAGTTCAATCTCCGCCACCAGCAAGCCTTGATTATCACCTAAAAATTCATCTACCTCCCAAACTTTACCTTCGTAGTTAATACAATAGCGGATCTTTTCGAGCTCCGATACGGCAAAATTGTTTAGCAATTCTATTCCATCATTAACCGGGATGGTATATTCATATTCCAGGCGGCTAATGCCTTTTGTTTTTCCTTTGATAGTTATATACCCCAGTTCATCGGTAACACGTACCCGGATAGTTTTGATATCGTCACTTAAAATATAGCCCTGGCGATAATGCTTGCCCCCGGGTTTGGTAAGAAGCCGCCACTGTTCGTGATCAACCAAAAACTTCCGTTCAATTTCAATAGCCATAATTTATATACCTGAGCGGTAAATATAGGAATGAAAACCACAAAATTCTGGTGTTATTACACTGCTTTTTTAGCCGCTATTACTATACCTGTAGCCCAGCATTGTTTGGTGAGCACCAGGTCTGTCCGTTGTTCCAGTACCTCTATCAAGCGGATAGCTTTCTCATGGTGACCGTCGGGCCAGTTAGGCTGGGGAAGCATATCATCAATAATATATAAACCACCGGGCTTAAGCATGGCTATGGCTTCGTCAAGTAACAGGTACTTGCCATGCCAGGTATCGGCAAAAATATAATCGAACTTTAGGTGCTTATTTTGCTCGAACCAATCGGCGCCATCTATACAAACCAGTTCCAACCGTTTATCATCACCCAAAAACTGATCGGCTATGGCCAAAAAACGGGCGTCATTATCAATAGAAATAAGGGTAGATGAAGCATCCATCCCATCCAGTATCCAGGCGGTTGACAAGCCTGTTCCAGTGCCCAGTTCCAGAAATTTGCCGCCGGGCTTGGTAGCAGCCAGTGTTTTTAATAAGCTACAGGTTAAGGTATCTGAGGCCATGGTAAAACCCGATTCGATGGTGGCCTTATCAATATTAGCGTAAGCTGGCGGATAAGGTTGTTTGATTTCCTGGTTCATGGGATATTGTTTTAGGTTATGATTGTTTTGTTTACAAGTATAGCTAACAAAATTATCATTTAAAACAATTAAGTATATATTTTATACCAAAAACCAAATTAGTATTTGAACTAAAAAACCAATCTGAGTACCAATGGAATCACAATAACACCAATGGTTATCAAAAAATACTTACGATAGAGCCTCCCGTTACTGTCCCGGTATATCCGTATCAAATCGTTATAGCGTTGATTATAGAAGATCAGTAAATAATTAAGTATTACAAAGGGCACAAAAAAAGTAAGCGCTCCGGCCAGAAAAGTATTCAATGCCCGTTCGCGGAAAATATTAAAACTTAAAACTACCGGCACGCCGCCATGCGTAATTATCCTGATCAGAAAAATAAAGGTCAATAAATTGGTACCCTGCAAAATCGACATCGGAATAATGGTAAATGCTTTCCAATTCCCCTGCTCTCCTTTTTTGGATCTTTCTACCGTAATGGCATCAACCCATATCCTGTAATATGTATCCAACATGGCAATTTCTTTTTGATTTCTTTATAATTAACCTGAACACTAAGGATAGGTTTTAATATTAGCCATATTTAACCTTAAAGCCAAACCACCTTTTGCTCGCTTTGGTGGGCTTTTCCAATAATATCACGGTATAATTCGGGCCTTCGGGCTTTAATGTACCGGTAGCCACCAGCCAGGGTTAGTTTGTCGGCATGGATATCGGCAATAACAAATTCATTATCCAACGATCTGCATTCTGCTATCACATCGCCATAAGGATCAATAACCATGGAGCAACCGTTTTTAAGCTGATCATCGTCCATACCTATCGGGTTGGCGAAAATGGCGTATACCGCATTGTCATAAGCCCGGGCAGGTAACCATTTCATCAACCAGGCCCTGCCTTTAAGGCTATCAAATTCTTCGCGTAATTGTTTGGCGTTGCCGGCTTTATCCTTCCAAAGTGCAGCATCAACAAAACCGGCACCGGGACGGGTAGATGGCGTACACATGGTTACGTGCGGCATAAAAATAATATCGGCGCCCAGCAATTTGGTTGCCCTTACATTTTCAATAATGTTATTATCGTAGCAGATAAGAATGCCGCATTTCCAGCCCAAAATTTCAAAAACGGTATAACTGTCGCCCGGCTGCAAATGCGGATTGATGAACGGATGCAGTTTGCGATGTTTGGCAACCAAGCCATTTTTATCAACACATACATAGGGCTTGAACAGATTATCCTCTTCATCGTTTTCAAACAACCCGGCCAGTATAATAATATCAAATTCACGGGCATAGGCGGTAAGAGCCTCGATGCTCTCGCCCCCCGGAACTACTTCGGCCAGATCAAGCATCTGTTGTTTATCCAGATGCCGGGCAAAAGTATAGCCGGTAACAGAACACTCATGAAAGGCGATCACATCGGCACCTTGTTGAGCCGCCTTTTGCGAAAGCTGTTTGATAACCGATAAATTATAGGCTTTATCGCCACTTTTGTTTTCGAATTGGGCGGTAGCTATTTTTAAATTTTTCATATGCATGGTATTTAATATACACCAAAGCTATAGATGCTTGTAAATGTTGCCTTGTAAAAAACCGACAATTATTAAGCTAAACCTGCATAAAATTAATAGCCAGCAGGTTGTTTGCTTTATAGGCGGATGGGGTTATGCCTATGTTCTTTTTAAAATAGTTATTAAGGTGAGCCTGGTCATAATAGCCGTTCTCATAAGCTACATCGGCAATTTTTGTATCTGACGATTGCCGCTGTAAATTCTTTAAAAAATACTGCAGCTTCATAATGGCAGTGAACCGCTTTGGGCTTATCCCTATATAGTGGTTAAACCGGCGTTCAAGCTGCTTTTCGGTTATGGGCAAAATATTCAGCAATTGAGATACGGATATATTTCCTTTATGGCTATCAATTAATTTTAAAGCGCCAGTAATAATTTTGTCTGGACACTGAACACCCGCCAGCTTTTTTGATACAAAGCTTTCGATATGTTCAATCTTGTTTCGGATACCCGTCTCATTCAAAACCTGATCTTCCAGATCGCTCCCTTCACGCTTAAAAAGCTCGTTTAATTTGATCAGGCCGTCATTTAAGTCAACAGCAGCAATACCAGACAAGGCATACAAGCCGTATGATTGAAATACAACCACCAGGATATTTAATTCCCCGGTGGATAACAGGTCTTTGTATTGGGTTAACTGTCCGTAAACGAAACTGTTGGGATGGATGGATATTTGAGCTGCTGTTTGTTGTATTAACGGTGTTTTGAAGTAAAAAACCATCCCCGGATTGCCGTCAGAAAACAAACGATAGTTGACCTGCTTAGTGCAATTGTTTTCCAGTATCAAATAATGTTTAATAATGTGGGATAGATGCGGCGATGGAGGTATTTGCATAACAAACCTGATAACATAGTAAAGTTACCACTTTTGATATAATTGGGCGGCACAAATAATACCAGTAACAATTATATAATATTCAAAATTCGCCCTAATTAAATATCTTAGGCATCATAAAAATGTTAAACCCTGCAATTCTACATCTTATGAAACCATCATGAGCTACCGCTCGCAAATCGGAATGAGTAAACCAGCTCATGATAGCTTCATTACCGCTTAAACATTTACTACAATGAAAATTAATCTTATCCTTGCAACGCTTGTTTTAATAAGCATACAGGCGCATTCCCAGTCAAAAAACAGCATATCCTTATATTACGGAGTGGCAGCCAATCATGTAAACATCCATGGCGACATTGGCGATTATGGATACAGGTCAAAAAGCGGAACGATTACAGGTTTTGGTTACACCCGCAATTTAAACAGTTCCTTTGCGCTGGAAACCGGACTGCAATACTCCAGCAATAAACTAATACAAAGCTTTATTGTGCCCGACAGGGGCGAGATCCTGAGTCCTGGCAGAGCTAAACTGATCACGGTGCCAATTTACGGTAAATACACTTTTTTAAAATACCTGTATGTTAATGCAGGTCTTCTGGTCGACTTTGATTTTGGCGCCGATAATGATACCGGGATAAATGACCAAAAAGGCATCGGCGCCGAGATTGGTGTTGGCGGTAAATATGATTTTGGCCCGGTAACTGTTTTCATTAACCCGTTTTTACTGGAACATCGCCTGATTGGTTTTAACAGTAATGGCCGAACCAACAGTATTGAAAACGCTGGTGTAAAATTTGGTGTGGGGTATAATTTTTAAAATGTCGCACCATCGACTCACCATCGACGTCGCTGCGCTCGTCACCCCTCTCTACGCTTCGCGCATAGGGGTTTTTCTTTCTTTTTTCTTTACCCTCTTTGCGGCAAAGCCGTAGAGAGGGTGGTCCAGCGTAGCGTAGACCGGGTGAGTCGAAACGGCATCAATAAGTAACAATGATGTTATGATGCGCCGCTGTGCAACATATTGATTATAACTTTCCGTTGATATTGGAAAAAGCTATAGTTTTGCCTGTTGCACAAGCCCAAAAACGGATAGTCATAACATCATCCAAATTTACCGTGATTGTAAAAAAATGTTAAATGACAGGTGCGTTCGGCACGCTGCAACCCTAAATGTTTATATTAGCCCCTGTTAGCCGCTTTATATTATATTAATGATATCAAGAAAATTTTTACTCGTCATTTCCCTGTTATTCTCCTTTGGTTTTTCCGCTTTGGCGCAACAGGATAGTATTCCCTTAAATACGCTTATTCAAAAAACTGCTAAGTTTCAAAGCAGTTACCCCATTGAAAAAGTTTACCTGCATTTAGATAAGCCCTATTATGCCGTTGGCGATACCATTTGGTTTAAGGCCTATGTAACGGTCGAAAAACACCAGCCATCGGGCTTAAGCGGTATTGTTTATGTTGATATAATCAACAACCAGGACTCCGTAATGGACAACCTGCGTATACCGGTTAAAAATGGTTTTGCTAATGGTAATATTACACTTACCGGCGATACTTATAAACAGGGCCCTTACCGTATCAGGGCCTATACCAACTGGATGCGCAATTTTGATCCCGATTATTTTTACGACCATACCATTAACGTAGGTAATGCTATCGACAATCAGGTAAATACCTTTGTCAGCTACAAAAGCTCGGCAAAAAAAGGTACCGTAAAAGTTGATGCTGATATCTTGTATAAGGATCCTGCCAATACACCGTATGCCAACAGAAAAGTAAGCTGGCAACTGGTGCGCAATGGCGACGCGATAACCAAAGGCAGCGGCCGTACGGACGATAAGGGCCACTTACTGGTAGATATACCCGAAAACGAGGCTGCTACCATCACATCCAGCTCATTGGTAACCGCTATTGATATGGGCGAACGTAAATCGGTTACCAATTCATTTTCGTTAAAAGGCGCGGTAACCGCTTATGATGTACAGTTTTTTCCCGAAAGCGGACAACTTACTAACGGTATACGCTCAAAGGTCGCCTTTAAAGCCATCAATTCTAAAGGATTAGGAACTGATGTAAAAGGAACTGTTACCGATGATCAGGGTACCGTTATGGCAACTTTCACATCTGCTCACCTGGGTATGGGAGTATTTGTTATAACCCCCGAAAGCGGAAAAGTATATACCGCCAACGTCACTTTCCCCAATGGCTCTACAGGCACTTATAAGCTTCCACGGGTACAGGCAATGGGCATTAATTTGTCGGTATTTAATACCGATGCTGATAATATTACCGTTAAAATATCAGCCAACGAACTGTTTTTACAGCGCAAACAAAACAAAAGCTTTTATTTGGTAGCGCAAAGCGGCGGGGTTATATACTATGCTGCGCAAACCGTTTTACAAAACGCTGCCTATACGGCCAATATCGCTAAAAGTAAATTTCCAACCGGTATTGTGCAATTCACCCTGTTTTCATCCGGGGGTTATGCGTTATGCGAGCGTATTGCTTTTATACAGCATAACGACTTATTAAACCTGACTTTAAAACCCGATAAACCATCTTACACCACCCGGCAAAATGTTCGAATAGCGTTATCTGCAAAAAATAGTACCGCTCCTGTTGAAGGCAATTTTTCTGTAGCGGTGCTTGATGATACGAGCATACCTACCAATGAAGATTCTGAATCGACCATATTAAGCAATCTGCTGCTTACATCTGATTTGAAAGGATACATAGAAAAACCTAATTACTATTTTAACAAACCCGATCAGGAAAAGCTGGATAATCTGGATATCCTGATGCTTACGCAGGGGTATCGCCGTTTCTCGTATGAGGATATCCTGGCAGATAAAAACCCGCCTATCTTTATCGCTCCGGAACAAGGAATTGAAGTATCGGGTATATTAAGAACTACTACCGGCTTGCCGGTAGGTAAAGGCAGTATCCGTTTGCTGATACCCGACCGTAACTTTTCGGCCGAAACAATAACAGATCTGTCGGGTAATTTCAAGTTCAGTAATGTGGTGGTCATGGATACTTCTAAAATAACCCTGAGCGCCCGTAACAATCCGAACGGCAAAAACATGGTGATCAGTGTAAACGGTGAATTGTATCAGAAATTAAACAAGAACCCAAATCAGTCCGACGAAATTGTAAATATCGACAGCGCGATGCGCCCTTACCTGGATAACAGCCGCAGGCAGTACCAAAACTCCCGCGTGTTGAAAGAGGTAGTAGTAAAATCAACCAAGTTCGAGAAAAAACCAAGCCATAGTGACTTTGGCACATTTGCCGGGTTACCCGGGCAGGCCGACCATGAAATATCGGGCGATCAGCTGAAGGATTGTCCGCTGCTGATCAACTGCTTGAGCACCATGGCTTTTGGCTTAACTTATGTAGACAATAACTTTTATATCACCCGCGATTATAATGCCGGTAAAAAAATACCGGTGCAGATATATATAGGCAGCATGCCGGTTGATGTAAATTTCTTATCGACCATTACAGGTGCCGAGGTGGCATCCGTAGAGATCTTTTTAAAAGATGGCGTAAGCGGCATTAATCGCATGAATCAAACAAACGGCGTTTTGATCATTAATAAAAAAGTTATCAAAAAGGAGAAAATAACCTTAGCCCAGTTACAGGCGCTTATCCCTAAACAAAATGTGGTAACTTTTGCCGTACAGGGTTATAGTAAGGCCAAAGAGTTTTACATGCCTAAATATGATGTTACCAAACAAAGTTCGCTCGGTGCCGATCTCCGCAATACCATTTACTGGAACCCGAAAGTGATCACTGATAAGAACGGCGTTGCTTCATTCAGCTTTTTTAACAGCGATGCCAGAGGATCATACCGTGTAATTATCGAAGGCCTGGATGCCGAAGGCGACCTGGGCAGGCAGGTAATGCACATTCAGGTTAAATAGGGATTTGGAACAAGGATTATTGGAACAAAGAGCAAGGATTTAAGGAGTAAAGATCGACAGGCTGCTTTCCGTTTCTTTGTTCCTTGCTCCAATAATCCTTGCTCCAAAAGTCCCAAAATCTTTGTTCCAATAATCCTTGCTCCAAAAATCCTTGTTCTTTACTCCAATAATTGATAACTTTATGATACACATAAACTTATCATTATGGATTTTTCACACATCAACTGGCTGGCCGTGGTTGCGGCTGGCGTGTCGGCATTTTTAGTTGGCGGTATCTGGTACTCCCCTCTGCTATTCGCCAATCCCTGGATGGCTGATAATAAGCTTAATCCCGACGAATTAAAGACCTCCAATAAAGGTCGGATTTTTGGCTTTTCATTTTTCTTTTCTATCATCATGGCGGTTAACCTGGGTATGTTCCTGGCCGATGCCAAAACCGATGTATCCTGGGGCGCTACAGCTGGTTCCCTGGCCGGTGTATGGACGTTTAGTGCTATTGCCATACAAGGCCTGTTTGAGCTAAAAAGCTGGCGACTGATACTTATAAACGGCGGCTACAGCCTGGTATCGTTAACGCTGATGGGCACCATTATAGGCTGGTGGAGGTAGGTTGAGAGATGCTAAAATTTAAATCATAAACGCTAACTTATAACCTACACCCGGTGATGGTCGGCGCGCCAGTTTTTGATGGCTTTTTTAATTTCAGTTGCCGATAGGTTTTCGGCTAACACCCGTTCTATTAAAGGAACCAGTTCATCATCGGGTGCAAAACGCAGGGCAGCTATCTGGGCTATAGTAAGCCGGCTGTCCAGCGGTTGGCGGGTTAATATAAAATAACGCAGGCCCTCTTCGGCGCGTATGGCCCTGTCCTGCGCCTTTAGCGGAAACATACGTACAAACAAGCCCATTAACAAACTACAGCCAAAAAGCAGCATAATGAGCAGGGCGCTCAAAAAACCTGTCGTCTGCCATTGAAGCACCACATTCACTATAGAAACTATCAATCCTACAATGAGCATGCCTCCCAGCAAATAATGGAAGCCTGTAACTGAACGTTTGTGATTAGCTAAGTTTTGCGCGGTCATGGTTTGTTTTTGGCGAAAGATAGCGCTAATTTATTATCCTTATTTCCTTGTTCAAAAATCCTTGCCCAAAATCCATTATTACAATCGGGTTATAATATTTTTAAACAATGCGGGCATATTTGAGTTGATTTTAATAACAACAAATATACTATGGCAAACACATTTGAAAAAACGTTCACATTAGGTGGCGACTATACCATAAACCGCCTGGGCTACGGTGCCATGCGCATTACCGGCCAGGGCATTTGGGGGCCACCAAAAGATAAGGATGAATGCATCCGTGTACTTAAACGGGCTGTAGAACTGGGCGTAAACTTTATTGATACCGCCGACAGTTATGGTCCTAATATTTCAGAAGAACTGATAGCCGAAGCGCTTGCACCTTACCCTGCGGGGCTCATCATTGGCACCAAGGGCGGCTTCCTGCGTACAGGCCCTAACCAGTGGAATATCGACTCATCCCCCGCTCACTTGCAGGAAGCCCTGGAAGGCAGCTTAAAACGCCTGAAACAGGAACGTATCGACCTGTATCAACTGCACCGCATAGACCAAAACGTGCCGGCCGAAAAAACCTTTGAGTTTTTACAAAAGGCTCAGCAGCAGGGCAAGATCAAACACATTGGCCTGTCGGAAGTTAGCGTAGATGAGATCAAACACGCGCAGCAGTTTTTTGAGGTAGTATCGGTACAAAACATGTACAGTGTAGATAACCGCAAATGGGAAGCCGAACTGCAATACACCCGTGAGCAAAACATCGCCTTTATACCCTGGTACCCACTGGGCGGCGGCAATGTAAAAGGCGAGCAAATATTACAGGGGGTGGCCGATAAATATGGTGTTACCATACACCAGGTAGCCTTAAGCTGGTTACTGCACCACTCGCCAAATATCCTGCTTATTCCGGGTACATCAAGCGTAGAGCACCTGGAAGAGAACATGAAAGCAGCCGATATCAAACTGGATGATGCTGATATACTGATCCTGGAAGGGTTAAAAAACGCAAAATAAACCATCCGCAAACGGGATAAATTAAAGGGATGCTATCAAATACAGGCATCCTTTTAATTTGTATCACCATTAATTATATGAAGAGTAAAGAAGAGATCCTAAACAGTTTTAATACCACCGGCAACGATGGCCTCCCTGAGATATCAGCACCCGACCTATTGAAAGCCATGGAAGCCTATAAAGAACAATACGCCGAAGCCGCTTTTAATGCTGCCAGGCAAATAAAAGGTGATGTAAACGAATTTACCACCTATGGTGATTATGCTGTGCACTTGCAACAGGAGACTCAGCAACAGCAGCAAAATCGCGATGAATTTACCGAAGCCATTATCCTGGCCGCCAACAGCGTACTACCGCATTTTATACCGCACGATCGCTCGGCTCAGGAATTCTCATTCAACCTTACCATGCAGGGAAAGTCTTACATTGCCTTTTATAAGAAGGATGCCGATGGTTACTGGCAATTGGATACCTGGGCTGCCGCCGTTTAATATCCAGACAGACCAAACGGTAGCTGAGTCGACTATCAAACAACCGCTACCTTAAACGGCTTCACATCAACCGATTCCCATACTTTTTGAGTAATGTAGGGCTCGTTCTGTTTCCAGGCTTCCAAAGCTTCGTCGGTTTCAAATTGCATGATCATTACGGAGCCTATCATATTACCTTCATCATTCAGTATAGCTCCTCCTTCTATGTAGTTACCGTTTGCTTTCAGCACTCTGGCACCATCTAAATGATGAGGCCGCACATCCATCCTGCGTTGCAATGCGCCGTCATCTGTATAATCATATCCCGTAACCAGGTATTGCTTCATAATTAGTGAATTATTGAGTTGGTGAATTAGTGATTTTTTTATTTGCACACGTTTCTGCTATAATTATTCAACAGGGAACCATCCGTTCTGTTTGCCCAAGAATACAGCAAACCTATACATTTAAAGTTCCCGTCTGATCAGATTTTCGTCCCGAAAAAATTAAAATTTGTATTTTAAATTTATTTTATAAATGTATATTTGACAATTTTTACAATATTTGTTATTCCAAATAACTAACCTGAAATAATGAAGAATACTTTGCAGCAGGAATTTGCTAAAATTTATAATAAAGAGGCCGACGCCACCTATTTTTCTCCCGGTCGCGTAAATCTTATAGGCGAACATATTGACTACAACGGCGGCCTGGTGATGCCATGCACCATTACTTTTGGCACTTACCTGTTAATATCGCCCAATGAAGATGGCGTTTTTCGTTTCAGGAGTTTAAACTTTACCGATCAGGATGACATCCCCGTTCAGCAACGCTATGAAAAAACGAGCGACGAATGGTACTACTTCCCTATTGGTGTTATAGATCATTTCGGTAAGGATGGCCATCAGCTAAAAGGCCTGGATATGCTTTTTTATGGCGATATCCCTATCGGTTCGGGTTTGTCGTCATCTGCCTCCATCGAAGTGGTTACGGCCTATGCCTTGAATGATCTGTTTAACTGTGGTTACAGCAAGCTCGATCTGGTGAAACTGTCGAAATCTGTAGAGAATAATTTTATCGGCGTAAACAGCGGCATTATGGATCAGTTTGCCGTTGCCTTTGGCGAAAAGAACAAGGCCCTGATGCTGAACTGCGACACCCTGGATTATCAGGCGGTTGACAGTAACCTCGGTGATCATGTGCTGGCCATCATCAATACCAACAAACCCCGCAAACTGGCCGAATCAAAATATAACGAACGTGTACAGGAATGCCAGGAAGCGTTGAAAGCACTGCAACAGGAACTGGATATCAATTACCTGTGCGATATTGATGCTGAAACATTCCAAAAATACCGGCACCTGATCACTAACCCGGTAGTGTTGAACCGCGCCAAACACGTGATTGAAGAGAATGACCGTGTTAAACTGGCCGCAGCTGCCCTGGCCGCTAATAATTTACAGGAATTTGGCCGGTTAATGTATGCTTCGCACGATTCACTGCGCGATTTATACGAAGTAAGCGGCGCCGAACTAGATGCTGTGGCCGAATACAGCAAAACCAACCCCAACGTGGCAGGCGCCCGCATGACCGGCGCGGGTTTTGGCGGCTGCGCCATAGCGTTGGTTAAAGCCGATGCTTTTGATAACTACAGTGCCGAAATAACCGAATACTACACCAAAAAAATTGGCTATGCCCCATCCGTTTACAGCTCGCTGATCGGTAATGGCGTAGGATTGCTGAATCTGTTGGTTCAATAGTTCACTGGTTCAGTAGTTCATTGGTACTTATCAAATGGCATTTACACTGAGTATTATTCTTATTTTTGTCGATTAACGGGATTTGCCCTCTTATTGGTACTTATTCGAATGCTTATCAGGATATTGATAAACTAATGAACTACTGAACCAATGAACCAATGAACTTACTATGCGCAAACTAAAATTAGATGAGCTGAACCGGGCTTCGGTTGATGAATTTAAGGCACAGGATAAACTACCTGTAGCCGTTGTACTGGATAATGTGCGCAGCATGCACAACATTGGCTCTATTTTTCGTACTTCGGATGGCTTCGCGGTGGAGCAGATCTGTCTTTGCGGAATTACCGCCCAGCCCCCACATCGCGAAATTGAAAAGACCGCTCTTGGCGCTACACAATCCGTTAACTGGACCTATTACGAAACCCCGCTGCAGGCTGTAGAGCAGTTACGCAGGGATGGTTACCGCATTATAGCTGTAGAACAGGCCGAAAACAGCACCATGCTTAACGAGTTTACCCCGCTCGATAATGAAAAATACGCCCTCATCTTCGGTAACGAAGTAAATGGCGTAAGTGATGAGGTAATGCAAAACATCGATGCCTGCATCGAAATACCCCAATTCGGAACCAAGCATTCTTTTAATATCGTGGTATCTGCAGGCATAGTACTCTGGGATTTTTTTGCTAAAATGGCAATGTAAATTTCTCCACCCATTTTAGCCAAAATTTGTTATTAAATTAGTTATTGGTATTGTATAATTCATAGTAAGTAACTATGAACCATGCTCTATGAACCATCAACTATAAACCAAACCCATGAACGTCCTTGCCAAAAAACTACAGATGAAACCCAATACCTGTTGGTTGCTACATAATGCACCGGCCAATTATCTGGAAAGCCTGGAACCCCTGCCCGACGATGTAGAAATAGTACATAATACCACGGGGAGCTTTAACGGTATACAACTGTTTGTAACCAACAGTACAGAACTGGCAGATGAACTAAAAGTGATCGTTCCATTACTGAAAGATGATACCATATTCTGGATCATCTATCCAAAAAAGAACTCGGGCATAACAACCGACCTCGAGATGATGAGCAGCTGGGATGCTCCGGCCCAATATGGCATCCGTCCGGTGGCTTCGGCAGCGGTTAACGAGGTATGGACAGCCCTGCGTTTTCGTCCGGTTGACAAAGTAAAAGTTTCGGCGGGCCGAAATGATGCAGTGCGGAATAACGAATACAGCGCTTATATTGATGTGGACAATAAAACCGTAACCCTGCCCGATGATATCAAGGCATCGCTGGAGCAACATCCGGATATACTAAACTGGTTTCAGCAGCTGGCCTATAGCCATAAAAAGGAATACGTATTGTGGATCCTCACCGCCAAACAGGAAAAAACCCGTCAGGACCGCATGGCCAAAATGATAGAGATGTTGATCAATAAAAAGAAGAACCCTTCGGATAAGTAACTGGAGCGATGCAATCGCCAAAACCATTTAAGCACTCGTTATAAACGAGCGCAAATAAAGATTCAAAATACAAATTCAAAAAAATACTGTCATAGTGAACGGAGTAAAGCATCTTCTTCGACAGGAACGCGGATAGATCCTTTGCTCCGTTCAGGATGACAAGTAATAAACAAATGTCATCTCGAACGAGGTACGAGGAGAGATCTTTTGCATCGGATTTATCGCACGTAAAAGATCTCTCACTATCGTTCGAGATGACAAACTGAGATAAGCCGGAGACCGCTTACGCCAAATTCCTACCGGCGTTCACAATGCCGTAAACGGTACGGATCACGAGCTTATCATATATATCGATCAGTTCACTGTCGTCGCTGCTATTGAGCTTTTGTAAGGCATAATGTTGGATGATCACGAGCGGCAACACGATCTTCTCGCGGATAGCGATAGAGCGGCGCTCCACCGGGTATTCTTCCATCAGCACGGTGCTGCCGGTTAAATCCAGCAACATTTCGCGGGTCAGTTCAAACTCGTTCTTCAGCATCTTCCAGAAAGCGCCGAATTTTTTGTCTTTTTCCAGATAAGCGGTCACCCTGAAATCAGATTTAGACATGGACATGGCACAGTTATCCAGCATGGTTTTAAAGAAACCCGAGGTCCGGTACAGTTCTTTTATTTCGAGCCAGTTACCATCGTCTTTCATTTTTTTCAGCGCGGTACCAACACCGTAAAAACCAGGAATACTTTGCTTTAGCTGGCTCCAGGAAGTTACAAAGCTGATGGCGCGCAGATCTTCCAGTTTTAATGGCGCCCCGGCATTACGTTTGGTTGGACGGCTGCTGATATTAATGCGCGACAATAATTTAAGCGGACTAAATTTCTCCAGGTACTCCACAAATAAAGGATGCGCGCGCAGGGCCATGAACAACTCATAGCTTTCGCCGGCCATATCCGATATCAGGGCTTTGTGTCTTTCATCCAGCAGATCATTATGGTTAGGATGCAGCGCCGATATGATGCCCGCGTTGATCAACTGCTCCATATTGAAACGGGCAGTCTCTACCGAACCGTATTGCGAGCTCACGGTTTGTCCCTGAATGGTCAGTTGGATATGATCGTTAGCGATCTCGTTACCCATAGATGCGTAAAAACGATGCGTTTTACCGCCGCCACGAGCCGGTGGGCCTCCCCTGCCATCAAAAAATGCCAGGCTGATATCATATTTGCGGGCCATAGCGGTCAGTTCCACCTTAGCCTTATATATGGACCAGTTAGCCATCAGGTAGCCGCCATCCTTCGTACTGTCAGAAAAACCAAGCATAATGGTTTGCCTGTTACCGCGCTTTTTCAGATGCTCGGCATAATACGGATGCGTATATAATTGCTCCATGATCTCGGCCGCACGCGACAAGTCGTTTACGGTCTCGAACAATGGCATAAAGTCCACGCTCAGGCGGTCTTTCTCCCAACCGCTCCATAAAAATAGGTCGATAAGCTGTAAAATATCAGATGCCCGCTGGCAGTTGCTGATAATAAAACGCTGACAGGCTTTTTCGCCGTTGGTTTGCTGGATTTCCTGCATCAGGCGAATAGTGTTCAGCGTATCCTGCGTCATGGCATCAGCATCAGAAGGGCAATGAAAATCGGCCTCGTTAAAGCTGATCTGTTTTAGTTTTTCTTCCTCATCCAGGTCAGCGTAGCCTTTAACAATACCTGTTTTGATATTTTTTACGCCATAATCAAACACGCTGCGTAAAACGCGGCTATCCTGGCGGATATCCAGTGTGGCAAAGTAGCAGCCAAACAGACGTACCTTCTGGATCATGTTCTCTACAATATCCACAAACAAACTGTCGTGATCGGTAATAATAGTTTGTTTGATAGATTGCAGCAGGCTCAGCAATTCGCCCTGCAGATTTTTGGAATCGGGGTGTTCATTGGCGTTTTTATACAGCAGTTTTTCCAACTTGGCCATAGCCTTTTCAACCCCGCGGAAAGTAATGCGGCGTTTAAGTACCCTAAAATCGCGGTAGTAACAACGGAACAGGCGCTGCCTTAAAAAGCTGGCCACCTCCTTGGTAGTTTGTGTGGTTACGTTGGGATTGCCATCCCTGTCGCCGCCAGGCCAAAAGCCCAGTTCCAGTACACGGCTGCTGGCTGCGTCAATATCAAACTCCTCTTCGAGTTTGGATTGTATGCCCGATACGGCATGATAAAATATATTCTCCAAAAACCATGACAGGCTGATGGCCTCGTCAACCGGGGTTGGTGATGTTTTATTAAAGAAAGGCGTTTTGCCCAATTGCTGCAGCAGCACATCGATATTATTGATATCGTTGTTTTTTACGGCCTCGATCAGGTCGGTCATGATACCCAGTACCGTACCCGGGTAAAATTGGGTCGGATGCGCGGTTAATACCAGGCGTAATGAAAAATCTTTTAGTTTCTCGCTAATCTTAGCGCGTGTTTCCTCGCTGTTGGTGGCTTGTGCCAGCAAGCTTTGCAGGTTACCCGAATCATCAAACTTACCCAGCTTATTAAAGGACGAATCTTCAATGGCATCAAACAAAACCACCTGGCGCTCAATGTACTGAATAAAGCGAAACATGCGATTGATCTGCTCGCGATGATCGATATCCGGCACATATTTTTTAAAGAACGACTCAATAATATCTGTTGGTGACGCTTGCTTACCGGCGCCTTTTTCGCAATGTGAACTAAAAAACGGCAGTAAAATACCGGTATCCTTTACCTGATAAAACGGTAATGTTTGAAATAAGCTGTTATACAACTCAAACCTGGTAACCACCTCGTTGTTAAAAGCTGCTTCCCGTTGACTGAGTTTTAAAGTTAATGACATAGCTCAAAATATAATTGGTAAAAATTGATTGGTACAGGCTATAGCGCAAAACCGGGGGTGAATTTAATTATCTAAAATTAAATTTCAGCTAAAAGTAATAAATTTAATAATATTATTATGAATTTGATATCAAATTTACTAAAACAAGGTAAAAAAATTTAATTATTGTAAATTTACAACCAGATTTTAAATTAAAATGATATTAAAGAAATTATGCCGTTTAGCTGTAAACAAAGATTTTTATAACTTGCCTGTGTATAGCCCGGCCACCGCCAAAAATAAACACTACTTTGATGAATATTAATACCAGGGAAATAAAAAGCTTTTTTTACAGCCAGTATTTTTCTGATGGTTTACGTATAACAGCAGGCATACTGCTGCCCTCACTGGTATTGCTGGAGTTTAACCAGTTTGATTTGGGACTCACCCTTAGTCTGGGCGCTCTTTGTATTTGTGTTATTGATAATCCAGGCCCGGTAACGCACAAACGCAACTCCATGGCTATTGGCAATTTATGTCTTTTTCTGGTAGCAGCCATTACTGGTTTTGCCCGGTTGAATTTATATACGCTGGGGTTGGAGATCACTTTATTCTCGTTCCTGTTTTCTATGTTTACGGTTTACGGTAACCGGGCAGCATCCGTGGGCACTTGTTCGCTGCTCATCATGATATTTATGATGGATAAGGCACAACCGCCAGGCAATGTATTGTGGTACAGCGCCACTATCCTGGTGGGTGGTTTATGGTATATGGCTTTCAGTTTGATATTCTTTGGCATCAGGCCCTACCGTGCGGCACAGCAGGCTTTGGGCGAAAATGTAGCCGATATCGCTAAATTTTTAAGGATCAAAGCCGACTTCTACTTACCTGAAAAAGATATTGACGATAATTACCGCAAACTGGTATCGCAGCAGATACAGGTTAGCCAACACCAGGACGCCGTGCGCGAATTGCTGTTTAAAAGCAGAGTATTGGTTAAGGAATCAACCGGGGCCAGCAGAGTATTGGTACTGACCTTTGTTGATCTGGTGGATATGTTTGAGCAGATCATGGCTACCCATTATGATTACAACGAGATACGCGAACGCTTTAAAGATACCGGTATCCTGAATGAAATTTCCCGTATACTGCAGCACATGGCCGATGAATTGGATGAAATAGCCTATATGGTGCTATCCAACGCCAGGAACCGTCATATTACTGATTTTAACATCGAGCTGGAAAAACTAAAATTAAAGATAGACAACATCGGTAAAAACAACCAGGAAACCAGTAACCTGGTGCTTAAAAAGATCCTCATCAACCTGCGCGATCTGAGCGAAAGCATTAATAATGTATATAATTATTACAATTCTAAAGTCGCACCCAAATCAACCGAGGTACGCGGCGATGTGGAGTACTCCCAGTTTGTTACTCACCAGGACTATGCCCCGCATATTTTCTTTGACAACTTCACGCTTGATTCGGGTGCTTTTAAACATGCGCTGCGGGTGTCGCTGGTTTGCCTGGCAGGCTTTATTACGGCCAAAACAGTGGCCCAGGGGCATCATAGCTATTGGGTACTGCTCACTATCATCGTGATCCTGAAACCAGGTTTTAGCCTATCCAAACAGCGTAATTATCAGCGGCTCATCGGTACTATCTGCGGTGGAGCTATCGGCATACTCATATTAAGCTTTATACCTGATAACACTGTACAATTTATTTTTTTAATAGTGTTTATGATCGGCACCTATAGTTTTTCAAGATTAAACTATGTAGTATCAGTAATTTTTATGACGCCCTTTGTACTTATCCTGTTCAAGTTTTTGGGCGTAGGCTTATTGAACGTGGCTCAGGAACGGATATTAGATACCTTCATCGGTTCGTCTATAGCATTTATAGCCAGTTACCTGATATTCCCCACCTGGGAGTTTGACCAGATACAGGAAACCCTGCGCGATGTAGTGGTAGCTAATATTAACTATCTGATAACCATTGCCGAAAGTTTATCGGGTAAAATAACCGGCACCACCATGTACAAACTGGCCCGTAAGGATGTGTACGTAAAATCGGCCAACTTATCGGCAGCCTTTGAGCGCATGACGTCGGAACCCAAAAGCAAACAACGTAAAGTAAAAGATGTGCATAAATTTGTGGTTTTAAACCACATCCTGTCATCGTACATCGCCAATATAGCATCTGGGCTGGTAAAAAAGGAATCACAGCTACCACATGCCGAAGCGCTTAAACTGGTTAAGAAAAGTATATCGGTACTAAATGAAAGCAACAAAAAACTTCAGGGGGAGCCTATTGAATTTAACATCGGAAAAACAACAACCGTTAATGAAGCCGAAAAGGCCGAGCTATCGGCAGAAGATACTTTGCTGAAAGAACAGTTAGGTTTTATCAACAAGATCAGCTACGATATTGCCAAAATAACCGACAATATCCTGCAGTAGAATGACGCTAAAGATGCCTCTTAATGATTTGTGTAGTTAACCGGGCTACTTAGCTTTTTTGGTATGATTGCAATTTTTTTTCACACAGTGCTTTACATAGTTTTTTGCGCACGTTTTGTTGCTTTTTGTATGCTTGGAATCTAAACCGGGGGAAGTAAAAAACAAGCCGCCGGTAATTGCTAATAAGATTAAAGTTTTCATGTTTAGGAGTTTGGATGCTTATATGACGAAAGTAAATATCAAAACGTTACAATAAATTTAAAAAAAAGTGATTTTAGCGCACCCATAAACAATTAATATATTATATAATAGTTGTTTACCTCCTGAAAGCTATATACAAAAAAAGTCAGTGACCTCGCGTTACTGACTTTTTTAATTAACTATTAACTGACCAAATATCTTAACGAAAACTACTTGGCTGTTACAAACATAGTACGTAAATCAAAAATAAGATATGTGAAAATCACCCATAATAGGGTATGTGCATAAATTGCAGATTGTTAAAAACTTGATATATCGTTAAAAATGAGCACTCTACAATTTGTTCTATTGTTATACGTATAGATTTAAAAAAAGCTATACCGGTATAAGCATAAAAGAAAAGCGACTATCTTTCAAGGATCGTCGCTTTTCTTTTTATAAATATTTGATCACTTACAAATCAAACCAAACTTTATCGAAATAACGTGGTTGCGGATTTGGAATGTTCGGGTTAGCAGCTGTTTCATCAGGCGATAAAGTATATCGTCTGATCAGCGGGCCAGGAGTAGCATCTTTTGGTAATGTTAATGTTGGAACTTCGCTTCCGTCAGGTCCAGATCTTCTCCATTGAACAAATGCTTCCAATGGCCTGTCCATCAGATCTATCCATTGCTGAAGATGAATTTGCCTTACAGCTTCGGTTGCCGAAATCTTAGTCAAATCAGGCAATTTAGTCGGGTCGCTTACATAAGTTGCAACAGCGGTAGCATCGGCCTGATAAAAAGTCATCGCATCTTTAACACCTTGCTTAAACAGTTCTTCTGCTTTTGCCATGTTTACAGGAACACCTAAGCCTCTGGCATAAGCCTCTGCACGTAACAACTCCAGCTCCTGATATGATATGATAACCGAAGGAGCATCTTTTCTATACAAATAATTACTGATTATAGCGGTTTTCTCATCAGCATCCACGTTGGCAGGAACACCTATATAGGTAGTTTGTCCGTCTGGTAGATCAAAATATTGAGGTAGCCTTGGATCATTTGTCGCATTCATCAGATCAACAGTTACTTTCGCACCATAAGTAAACGGATTCTCACCTAAAAACAACCGGTATTTAGGGTTCTCGTTGTTAGAAGCACCAGAGTATTTGGTTAACCAGGTTTCAGCAGTTGAGGCCAGCATAGTTCCATCGGAGCTTAACAGCGTACCGATAGCCGCAGCTTTGGTAGGATCCTTATCAACCATTACCATTAATATCTTAAATTTGATAGAGTTTGCCAGCCTTTTCCATTTAGCCATATCACCAGCATAGTAAATATCATAATCGGCTATTTTAAGTGCACTGGTTGGGTCTATCTGGGCAATAGCCTCGTCCAGCAATTTCAATAGGCTTTCTAATACATCTTTTTGAGAATCATATTTAGGGTAAGGAAATTTGTCTGGCTGCCAGGCTTGTGAATACGGAACATCTCCGTAAAGCGTGGTTGCTTCATATATTAACTGAGCCAATACAATTTTACATTGGGCAGCAGCATTATTATTAACAGGATTGGAGGCCTGGGCAATAGCTATAGCTTGTTGCAAGTTGTTGCCACCGTTGCTAAAATAGGTTTTCCAGGTATTACCCAAAAAGTTAGGACTCAGGTTATATAAGTTTGATGCCCCCCAATTTTGTGAGAAATCACCACCTGTTGAAAGTGCCTGTGACATAAAACCCACAGCCATATACTCGTCACCACTATTTTTACTCACATCCCAGGCGGTAACTGCATACCCAAAAAGTAATTTAGGGTCAACCTTTGTTGAGGCTAAGGGATTGGTATTGATATCCAGATATTTTTTACATGACACACCTGAAATCGCTACAAGCAGGAATACAGAGGACAGTATTTTGTTTTTAAATTTCATAACAATATTTTTTAGTTTTTACAACGACACACGTAAATTCATACCAAAGGTTCTGGTAGATGGGATGCTGTTAAACTCAACACCCTCACCAATACTGCCAGAACCAAAGAAGTTAAGCTCTGGATCAACATGTGGCACATGACTCTTGATCAGCCACAGGTTCCTACCTTCTACACCTATTTGTATACCTTTTACAAACGAAGACTTAAACAATTTAGATGGAAGTTGGTAAGCAAACTGAACCTCTCTTAATTTAATAAAACCGGCATCAAAAACGTTTCCTTCGGTATTGGTGGTACTTGCTATCCAGCTCCAATAGTTTTGCGCGTTTATAGCTTTGGTATTGGGTACATATGCACCGTTCACCAGGTTAACACCTTTATCAACAATCATTTGAGATCTGTCGCCACCGGTTTCAGCTGCTAAACCTGATGTTCTCAAGTTTGATACTGTTCCTGAGAAAAACACACCACCTTTACGAATATCAATCAATGAGCTCAGGGTAAATCCTTTATACCGGAAAGTGTTATTTAAACCTCCTGTCCAATCGGCATAGATATTTCCCAATCTTTTACCCTGTGTAACTATTCTTAAACCGCTTGTTGGATCTATAATATACTGACCATCAGGAGATTTGGAGAATTGTCCACCATAAAGTCCTAAACTTTGCCCAACAGCAGCCTGTATTTGTAACCCACTGTAGCCACTTGCAACGTTATATAAATTTAAACCTGGCAGCAGTTCTTTTACCTTTTGGCTGTTTTTGGCAAAGTTCACATCAATGTTCCATTCAAAATCTTTATATTTAAGAGGCACTAAATTCAATGTAGCCTCGATACCTGAGTTTTGAATAACACCAGCATTTACCACTTTGGCAAAATAGCCGGTAGATGGGGGCACAGTGATAGATATTAATTGGTTTTTAATATTTGAATGGTAGTAAGTGAAGTCTAACCCGATACGGTTATTCAGGAATTTCAACTCTGCACCAAACTCATATGAGTTTTCTTTTTGCGGTTTCAGGTTGGTGTTTGGCAATGCCCTTGGCGAAGTGAATGCAGTAGCTATTGGTCCGGCAGGGAAAACGATAGCGTTGGCATTTACATATTGCAAGAACACGGTTGAAGTTGGCGTATACTGGTAATCAAGCTGGTAAGGTGCTAAGTCGCTACCTACCGAAGCCCAGCTGGCTCTTAATTTACCAAAAGACAGCCAATCCAATCCTTTATCCTTTAACACTTCAGAAAATACGAATGAACCGCTAACTGACGGGTAGAAATAAGATCTGCTTTCTACCGGCAAAGTTGATGTCCAGTCATTTCTTCCTGTTACATCTAAATAAAGGAAATCTTTGTAGCCGATACTTAGATCACCATATACACCTAGAAGCCTTCTTTTTTGATAACCTAATGTAGCTGTTGTACTTGCAGCATTACTGTATGTGTACAATTGGTCAATAGTTAAATTATTCGCATCAACCTGATTGGTTTGGTTAAAACGCTGGTTGATGTTACCACCTAATACTAATTTAAATTTAAAGTCCTTAACTAAGTTATCCTGGGTAATTGTGGCAATGAAATCATCATTGACCTGTTTGCTCAACAGATCAAACTTGGTAAACTGACCTGGTAAAAATCCGGCTGTTCCTTTTCTTAAGATCAAGGATCTTTTTTCGGTGTAGATATCCGCACCAAATGTATTGCTTAAATTAAGCCAGGTAACTGGTTTATAAGTTAAGTTATAGGTACCTGTAAAACGGTCAACAGTGTTGCTGTTTTTATTGTAATTCATGATCCAGTAAGGGTTATTACCCAAGCGACCTGGCGCTAAAAATTGCTGAGCACCTGTAATCGGATCAACAACATTATTTTTTAACGCGTTGATATCAACTGTTCTTGGCAAGCCATAAATTGAACTTATGATAGCGCTTTGGTTATTGGAACTTTGTGACGGGCGACCATCAGCAGCGATATTGGTATAAGAACCCGAAAATCGTGATGACAATTTATCACTGAAATTGCGACCTGTATTTACCGCTAAGGTATACCTGTCCAAAGATGATTCAGGAATGATACCTTTTTCATTTGCGCTTGAAAAACTCACTCTGTAATCAGATTTATCGTCGCCGCCACCAAATGAAATGTTGTTGATAGCTGAAACGCCTGTCTGAAAGAAATCTTTCACGTTATCTGGATATGCCTTTAAGGCAGATTGAGGTGATCCGGTAGTAAAATTAGGAAACTGATTCACTAATTGCCCTGTTATTTTTGGTCCCCAGCCATTTAACTGCGTATTGGCAAATACCCCTTGGTTACCCTGTGCATAATCATTTTGGAACTTAGGAAGTATAAGCGGGTTATCAAAACGTACCGATGAATTGATATCAACTGAGAAGGTTCCTTTTTTTCCTTTTTTAGTGGTGATAATAACTGCTCCATCAAGGGCACGTGAACCGTATAAAGCGGTTGCAGCAGCTCCTTTTAACACAGTCATTGATTCGATATCGTCAGGACTCAAATCACCAACACGGTTACCAAAGTCAACGTTGTTAGCTATTGTTCCACCAGCCGAAGTGTTATCACTTACAGTTAACCCGTCGATAACAAATAATGGAGAGTTGCCGTTAAATGAATTTACACCGCGTATAACGATCTTTGTTGATCCGCCTAAAGTTCCCGATTGTGCATTGATACGCACACCGGCAATTTTACCGGCCATAGAGTTAAGAACATTCGCATCCCTTGCCTTAGTTAGATCTGCTGATTTAAGGGTAGATGAACTATAACCAATGGTTTTTGCTTCTCTTGAAATGTTTAATGCCGTTACAACCACCTCGGTAAGCTGATTGTTTGCGGGCACCAAAACAACGTTAACTACATCTGCAACAGGCTTTTCGATACTGGTATACCCGATAAAAGAAAAAACAAGTGTTGCGCCAGTTGGTGCGCTCAGGCTGTATTTACCATTTGCGTTGGTTTGGGCACCTGTTGTGGTTCCTTTTATTTTTACTGTTACCCCCGGAATAGGCAGGCCATCATCCTTGGAGGTAACAATACCGGTTACGGTTTTATTTTGTGCAAAGGCCATTGACGCTGTGCAAAAAAAACAAACCATGAAAATTTTAAGTAATTTGTGCTTCATGCTTTTTTTTATTAATTATTAGAATGTACTTTTTTAATTTTTCCACGTTTTAACTTTAATTAAAGTTTAATGACCGAACGGATTACGTATCGGGTTGTACTTGTTTACTTTTTCATACTTATAGATTTGATTACAGGAATTTGAGTAACTTATAATTCTGAATACATAGAAAGTTTAGTATTTCGAAAGAAATACCACTTTGATTATAAAGAACAAAAAGGCAACTTAATTTATCTTACAACGAGTTAATTTGATCAAGCCAAATCAACATAACAAAAACTAAAGAGCCCTTTTACGATTTATGAATGGTACCAGCTGAGACAATCAATTGGAACCTGTGACTGGTTTATGGGGGATTTTGGTGATACCCCTGGTATAACAGTAAATAAAACAGTAATTATTTAAGTAGGTGCTATTATCATAAAGACATGTGTTTAATAGTTAATTATACATAAGCCTATTAAAGCTTATACAGCTAATACAAACACAATAATACTATATGAAAACATTATTGGATGTGCGATAATCACCATTTTGGTCATTCTCGCATATAAGTTTATCATCTAAGCGTAAACTTATTATTATATTATTATTTAATCTAAATGCAAAACTATCAGGCGGTTTGCCTGTATTTTAACGGTGTAATCTTATAATGTGTTTTAAATAACCTGATAAACGAGCTGGGGCATTCAAAGCCAATAAGGTTTACTACCTCGTTGATCGGGTAAGCTGTACTTTTTAACAGCAATTGCGCTCTTTTTAAACGCAGCTGTATTAAAAACTGGTGCGGTGTTAAGTTAAAAGCCTGTTTAAAAGTCCGTAATAAATGATTTACTGAAAGGCATGAATGCTCGGCCAGGTCTTCCAGGCTTATATTCTGGTTATAGTTACTATATAAATATTCTTTAGCGCGGTTAAGCCTGCGTAAGATCTCTATTTTGGTACTCGCGTTTAAAAAGTGAAGTTTATCCGCCTTTTTAAATATCTCCTCATTATAAATGCTGAAATAATTGATAAGACAATGGTGCAGATATTCATTGATCAGCAATTCATCATGCTGGCCATTATCAAGGTATCGTTTAAGATGATATACATTATGCATAATATCTCCTGTAAACGGATAAATGGTTTCATCAAACTCCAGGAATTGTTTTCCTTTATACCCATTTTTTCCTAACAAACGGTTCTCACCCAATACCCAGCATTCTTTAAAATCCTGTAAAAATTGCTGATCAAAGGTTATACTGAAGGATTGTACCGGGATATCCGAATCGGTATCGGTAGAATATTGTGTACCCCTGTTCAATATTAAAAAAGAGTCGGGATAAATGGATAAATGCCGATTACCTATATCATAGCGTTCGTTGCCTGCAAAAACAAACCTCAGGCTAAAATCTGAGCTGTATTGCTGATTTTGCTTCTGACCATTGGTACGGCTATATATTTTATTATTGTTGCGTAAGGTTTTTGAGTAATCCATCATATAAAAATTTATATTTCTGTATAATTTCTTTCTTCCAATAAAATAAACCGGTTACCTGAAGGGTCCAGGAATTCGGCCGCAAGGCCGGTGGGCAGGTAACGCGGAACTGCAGAAAAAAACACACCCGCGGTTTTGTATAAATGATAATCTTTCAGGCAGTCGTCCGTATTTAAAATAACACAGCTTTTGAATGCGCTGCCGCCAACAACAAGTGCCACATCCAGGTTGTCGGCCTGCAATACGGTATATTCTTCGCCTTCGGCAAATGACATATTACTGATCGGGTTAAAGCCTAACTTTTGCGTATAAAAATTTATCTGCACGTCGGCATCCTCTGCAAAAACCGGGATATATTTCAATTTCATGTTGCAATAACTCTTATAAAAGACTTCAATGGAAATCAACCCAATATCAATAACAAGTAGTTAAGGGTGATGATTTTGGTGTGGGTTACAATAGCCGATCAGTTAAAACTACTGCACATACCAAAGATAAGCCGGTGGCTGAGGCAACGTATCCCCCAAATAGGGGGATTTATTTATTATCAAATAATAATAAATACAATAAATAATGTATTGAAGATTACCATGTTACGGAAAAAAGCATCATCCAGATCAGATAAGCTTGTTTTGTTTAGCCATTTTTATAGCGTCGGCGCGGGAGTTGACATCCAATTTCACGTATATGTTTTTGATGTGGCTGCGCACGGTTTCAAGGTCGATAAAAAGTTCTTTGGCAATTTGACTGCGGCTTTTTCCATCGCCTATCAATTCCAGGATTTGAGTTTCGCGCCTGGAGAGTGGTGACTCCTGATTTTTTTGAAATGAGCGTATAACCAGCTTGGCAATATTAATACTCATTGGGCCGCCACCATCCTTAACCTCCTTAATGGATTCAATTATTTTAGCCGACGGCGTGTTTTTAGTAAGATATCCTGATGCTCCATTGGCCAGCGCGTTGAATATTAATTTTTCTGATTCGTAAACCGTTAATATCAAAACATAACATTGGGGTAACAGCTTTTTTAACTTAGGGATGGCGTCTACCCCATTGGTGCCGGGCAATTCAATATCCAACAGTACAACATCAGGGCGATCAATGATTATTTTCTTGGCTGCCTCGTCATAGGAACTATAAGAGCTCACCACTTCATATCCTTCGGTAGCGCCAATTAAGTAAGCATAACCATTTCTAATGGTCTCATCATCTTCAATAATTGTTATTTTTATAGTACGGTTCATCTCTTTTAAAAATTAAGCGACAACATTTTTCCTGAACTTTAATTCCACCGAAGTTCCTTTGCCTTCTTCCGAAACAATAATCAGTTCAGCATTAATACGTTTAGCCCGTGCCTTTATGTTATGCATGCCATGCCCCTTTGATATGATGGTATTGCTAAAGCCTTTGCCATTGTCGGTAAGCCGCAAACTGATCTCATCTTTATCTGCATAGGTCCAGTGCATTATAACCTTTTCGGCTTCGGCGTGTTTAAGCGCGTTATTTAGCAATTCTTTGTATATCATGGTAATATTGCGGCCATACTCCATGGGCAGCTTAATCTGTTTCAGGTAGTCATCAATTTTGTTAAACTCAAAATCAACCGGTACATCCTGAAAAAGCTCTATGCCGATTTCTTTAATGTGCACCAAAGTTTCATATAAATTATCACTTTTAGGGTCAAGGGCCCATAAAATATCTTTGGTGCCATTATAAAGAGCTGCCGCGTTTTGTTTGATCTGATCAACGAGCCCATGTTGATCGGTCTTGGTTTGATCAATTTTGGCATTTAAAATTTCTGACAATATGGAAATACGGGTAAGTTTATTACCCAGGTCATCATGAAAATCTTCAGCTGTTTGTTGCCTGATCTTTATTTTTTCTTCCTGCTTAATAGCCTCAATGGCCTGCTGCCGCTGTATTTTACTATGATGCCAGATATTTTGCAAACCAAAACCTATTAATACAAAAAACAGTACCGCCGATATCTGAAAAGTAAGTGTTTTATAAAAAGGTGGTACAATTTCAAAACTAAAGTTAGCCGTATCTGGCGAAACTTTTCCATCCGGACTAATCGCTTTTACCCTGAAAGTGTATTTACCCGGGGGCAACATAGGGTATTCTACAACATTGTTTTTTACAGGCGAACAGAAGGTGCTGTCTAAACCAACTAATTTATACCGATATGATACACCGGAAGGGTTTTTTAAATAGATACCTAAAAAAGAAATAGCAAGATGATTTTGATCATAAGTTAAAGTGGCCCCGTTTGTTAAATAAGAAAAAGCGGTATCCTTACTCCTGCTTATCTGCGGCATTAACTTTACATTTTCTATAATGATATGTGGTGGCGGCGAAGATCGTACTTGCGCACGGGTGTTATATACCATTACAGATTTTGTGGTTCCTACCCAAATCTGATGATCTTTATACAATATGGCGTTTTGATTGGTTTCAAAAACGGGTTCTTTTGAACCGGAATTGTCAATAACCACAAACCTACCGGCAGCGGGGTCAAACTTCATTTGGTTAACTCCCTTACCCGTACCTATCCAAACATGGTCTGCATCATCGGTTATCAGACTATATATGGCATTTGCTTTAAGACCATCATTTACAGTGTAACTTTGGAAACGATCATTTTCCAGGTTCCAAGCAAATAAACCCCGGTCGTCCGTACCTATTAAAATCAGATTATGATACTTGATCATGGTAAGGATAGCGGAGTTTTTGAGATGGTCTTGATTATAAGTTTGAACTACTTTTTTATTAACCAGTAAAACGATACCATTTTGTGTGCCTATAAACACAGAATCGCGGCCGGCCGCGACTAATGATGATGAGTATTCAGGCACACCATCCAATTGCTTAAGCAAGCCATTTTCGTAATAATAGCATCCCAGTGATGTTGCCAGCCAGATAACCCCGCTGCCATCGGCCGTAATGGCATGGTAGGCTATTTCGTCACTTCCTTTTATCTGTCTGAAACCTTTTTGATCATATTGCCACAATCCTGCCTGGCTTGTACCTATCCAAATAGTTTTATTTTTATCGGTATACAGGCATTGTATACCGGCTAAATATTTAGAATTAGGCGGTGTTGTTATGTTACTGAGTTTTTTACCATTAAATCTTATTAATCCACCACCATCAGCGCCTAACACAATATGATCATTCCAATCTTTAGTAATAGCCATAATTATTTTCGACTCAGGCAAGCCTTGTGTGCCATCAAAAGTTACATACTTGCTGCCTTCGCAACGATATAAACCATTGCCCAGGCACCCGAGCCATAAATTATTATCCTTATCTACATATATATCTGCTATGGAAATATCAGTAAGCCCGTTTGATGAATCGTAATGAATAACCTCGCCATCTATTAAACAATAGGCTCCATTATCGGTACCTAACCAAATATTCTTATACTCATCCTGTTCAATACATAGCAGTTGGCCTTTTACGTTAGCCATTTGGGCCGGAGCATAGGGCATTACCTGATTATCATTGATATAAAACAAGCCTTTCCAGGTTAGCAGGTAAGCCTTTTGCGTATCAAACTTGTCGAACAATATTTTTCTTACGGCCAGTTGTTCATATTTATCGTTAAAGCGGGTCGAATACTCCCATCCGCTACGGGTTAAGGCATATATACCTTTTCCGTAAACGGCGGCATAAAGTTTGCCATTTTTATCAACGGTTATAGTGGTTACCTTACTGTTGTCATCAAATGATACCGGCTCCATCTTATTACCGGCAATTTTAAATAAACCATAGCTCATTACGGCCCAAATGGTGCCATTTCCATCCTGAATTATATCAGTTACAATATTGTGTTTTTGAGAGGTCGCGGGTTTGTAATTCCTGATCTTACCGTTAGAAAGCATAGCCAGTCCGTCGAGGGTTCCAAACCATACATGGCCGGCACGGTCAGAAAAAATGGTGCTTACATAGTTGTTGGGTAATCCGTTTTGCCTGGAGTATCCTAAAAATTCCTTTCCATCAAAACGGCATGCTCCGCCAAACGTGGCTACCCACAAACGGTGATCGTTATCCATAGTAAACTTGTTTACCTGCGATTGGATCAGCCCATCATCAATATCATAATGCGCGAACGTATATTTTTGCCCCAAAGCCGGAAATATCTGCATTAAACAAATAAATACAACACACCAAAACACCCGCACCGCATATAAAAAATACCTGTTCACTTACACACAAATTAATAGTTTACAGTATTACTGTAATTAAACTCAAAATAAAGCTAAATAAAACAAAAAAAATCACCCTTTTGGGGTGATTCACTTTCTACAGGGCAAATTGGTCAAAATCCCCTATAATGCTTTATTAAGATCAGTTAAAAAACTCAATTTTTGGCGGTTACAGCTCCATTATTACCTGCCGGGGTTTCCAGGTCCTCAAACATTTTACAAACCTGGGTAATTTTCCATTTCTGAGCATCATCCTTTTCAAGTATGAGATAATTATGTTGTATACTGTCATGGTAACTAAAATCAACCCTGGCTATTACCAACGCATCACTTTTGGCCAGCACCTCATAATTTGACTGACAGTTTTGCTGGGTGCCTGCTTCTTTTTTCATAGCATCAACTAAACTCGATTTATTTTGCTGAATTACTTTATTGCCGCGAGGGATCTTTAGGGTATAATTTTCATCCAGTATCTTATTAAGCTCTTTATAATTTCCATTCATATGGCTATCGATAAAGTCGCGGATCACTGAAGCATAACCGGCGTCCTCAGTTTTTGGACCTGTGTAAGCATAGATTGATGTGACTGATAATAGACTTATTAAGCAAGCCACTAAAAATTTGATTTTCATTGTGATGTTTTTTTTATCAAATTTCACTACGACCGCAAAATAAAAATGTGTGCAGAACACCATAAAAATATGCGTAGAGCACCCAAAAAATATGCGTATAACACCGATGGCATTAATTAAAAGAGAAGAAATAATATCGAATAATGAATTTTTAATGCCTAGCATCGATTTCTTCCTTCGTTATTTAATATCGGAGGCTCATTATCGATGTTCAAAATAAGATTTTTGATTAGTGGTATTTTTCAATTATCGTTGAATAGTACCATTTAAAATAAAAATAGTACCATTATAAATGGCAATTTGATGTGTAATTTTGTTCATGTTACAAAACATACCATTATATGACATCTGTTCGCTATCCGATATCAATCAGGACGATATACTGATAAGCCGTTTTGCGCCATACCTGGATACCCATAAAAACCTGTTTACTACCCATCGTCACTCCTTTTATCACCTGGTATTATTTACAGAAGGATCTGGTACACACTCCATAGATTTTGAAAACTTTGAGGTTAAACCCAGACAAATTTATTTTATGATACCCGGACAGGTTCATTCCTGGGGTTTTGAGGGCTTTACAGACGGTTATATTATCAATTTCTCGGCATCGTTCATCCAATCATTCGTGTTGCAACATGGCTACCTGGATAATTTTTCGTTTTTCAGCGGTAACCTGGCCGACGCAGTGATTAATTTACCTCTTGAAACTTATGAAGTTATCAGGCCACTTTTTGAAACTATATTAGCCGAAGCCGCAAATCCGGGTGCATCAGCTGCGGATATGATCAGGCTGCTGATGCTTCAAATATTTATCAGGGTTAACAGGGTTACCACAACGCCTACAGTAAACAATAATTCATCTTACAACCAAACCCTGCTCAAAAATTTTAAAAATTTAATTGAACATCATTATACCGACATCAAGCTTCCCAAGGATTACGCCGCTATGCTGTATATAACCCCCAACCACCTTAACGCCGTTTGCAAAGACATGATGGGTATATCGGCCGGCGAGATGATCCGTAACCGGATCATGCTGGAAGCTAAGCGTATGCTGACTAATCCACAGCTTAGCATTAACGAAATATCATTGAAATTAAACTTTAGTGATAACTCCTATTTTACCAAATTTTTTAAAAAACTGGAAAATATTACACCCGAAGAATTCAGAAAAAAACTATTAAACGACCATGGAAAATAACAATTATAAATTACCGGTATGGCCAGCTTTTGTACATGCCAAATGCCCGCGTTGCAGACGTGGCGATATGTTTGCTACCCCCATGTATGGCTTTCAGGGTCAGCAAATGCACAAAACCTGCCCACACTGTGGTTTAACTTATGAAAGAGAGCCCGGCTATTTTTATGTGGCTATGTTTGTAAGTTACGCTTTTAATGTTGCCGAAATGGTAACAGCGGCAGTGGCCATAAGCGTATTAACCGGAAGCCACAATCCATGGTTATATGTTACTATTATATTGGCTATTGCGGTTATACTTTCGCCTTTTAACTTCAGGTATTCAAGGGTTATGCTATTGTACTGGCTTACACCAGGCCTGCACTATCACCCTGAAATGAGCCGCGACAAAATAAACTGATCTTTTGATGATGATGATAAGCGTCGGCTGGTTTTACTTGCCGGCGCTTTTTTATGATCAAATAATTTCGCTACTATTAAACTATGTGATTGGCTTTGGGTCAAAATTGTATCACATCCATATTTTTTGAACCATGAAAGCGAAATTAAACATCATAAAAAAAGACTTATATAATGTATTTATAATGGGCAATGCCGATGAACAGCAATTAGCAAGGATCTATATTTTACTCGCCATTCCCTTTTTTGCTTTACTTTTTACCTTTGGACACTTCCCAAGTTATAAGTGAGGCAAATTTGTATTATCTAACCTGGTTGCAGATGGTATACCTGCAGCCAGGTTAAAAACAAAACAGCCGTTATATTGCTGTAACGACTGTTTGTCAACTGTTTCCCTAATTAAACTAACTAAACTAAACGATCATTAATATTGTTGTGTGTATTGGCCTAAACGGTTAATAACCATTTGTACATTTTTAATATAAAAAACACTGTTATAATTATATTGATTATCTGCCCACCTTTTTGTTTTTAAAAGGCTTTTATAACTAAAGCTTGAGATCATAGAAAAATTCTTTTTAAGATCTGTTTGCGCTACGCTATCAGGCTGATTGTTATCCTGATACTTTATTTCAGATGGCAGGTTATTGAATGTTTTTATTTCACTATCTGAAGTAAATATTTTGGCGCAAGCCACGAGTGCAAGGGAAACAAAAACGAAAATTAAAAAATGGTAAAAAAGTTTCATAGTAAATAGGTTGGTTAATGTTTGATCAATTACCGTTAAACATTAATTCAAAATTAATCTTACCATACCACAAATAACAGGGTGATAATACGGTATAGCCTACGTATTTCTACGCATTTTTGAATATCCTTAAATAAACTATTGATTTATTGATAATTCACTATAATTACAACAATTAACCTATTATAAATAAACAACAACGAAGATATACGATTATCACTTAAATATCGGAAGATATCGATATGGCATTAACTACTGATTAAATTTACCGGTATCCTGCAGCCTGCAAATCAAACAACTCTGCATAACGGCCTCCTTTAAGCAATAACTCGGCGTGGCTGCCTATTTCTACCAGTTCGCCTTTTTCCAATACCAGAATACGGTCGGCCATACGAACGGTACTAAAACGGTGCGAGATCAATACCGCCGATTTCCCTTTAGTTAATTCGGCAAAGCGCTCAAAAACATTGTATTCGGCCCGCGCATCAAGGGCTGATGTAGGCTCATCTAGTATTAACAATTGGGCATCGCGCATGTAGGCCCGTGCCAGGGCAACCTTTTGCCATTCGCCTCCGGATAATTCTACCCCATCGGCAAAGCGTTTGCCCAATTGCTGATCATAACTGCCGGGAAGTTTGGCTGCCAGTATATCGGCCAGGCTTTGACGGGCCGAGTTTTCGATGAGCGGGCGGTTATCTTTTTCGCTTATTTTGCCTACAGCTATATTTTGGGCGAAGGACATCTGATAGCGCAGATAATCCTGAAAAATAACACCAACGTTAAGCCGGAGGTCGGTAAGGTCATATTGTTTAAGGTCGATGCCATCCAATAATATCCGGCCTTCTGTAGGGTCATACAAACGGGCGAGCAATTTTACCAGCGTGGTTTTGCCGGCGCCGTTTTCGCCCACCAGCGCCAGTTTTTCGCCCGTAAACAAGGTAAAATTCAAATGCCGGTTGGCCCATCTATCAGAGTTTATATACCGGAAGCCCACATTCTCAAAAGTAAAACCCTGTTGTATGATCTTAGGAAATGGCAGCGCATTTTCGGCCAATTTGATCTTAGGTACGATCTCAAAAAATTCAAAAAAATCACGCAGGTAAATAGCGCCTCGTGACACGACTGTAAAGCGGGTCAGGATACCCTCCAACAAAGTGCGGAGTTGCCTGAACGAACCGGCTAAAAATGCCAACTCGCCAATGGTAACGCTTCCGTTAACCGTACGTACAATAATAACCAGGTAGGCGGCATAATAACCCAGACTGCCCAGCATGGCAAAAAAGGTCCCCCATAAGGAACGCTTGATGGCCAGCCGCTTATTATCGCCGTAAAATTTATCAGACAGGAGCCTGAACCTGTCGATAATAAACCCCGAAAGGTCAAATATCTTTACTTCTTTGGCCGTTTCATCACTGGCACCCAGGTAACGTACGTAATCCAACTCACGCCGCTCAGGTGTTTGCCCGCGGGTAAGCGCGTAGCTTTGATCGTTAAAATATGATTCGCCTAAAAAAGCGGGAATAATAGCAATAAGCAGCAGCACAATAAGCCAGGGATTAAAAGCCATTAAACCAACGGCCAGGAAACCCATAGTGATCAGGTCCTGCACCTGGCTCATGACCTGCGAGAGTAATATGGTGCGACCCACGGTTTGCTGCCGGGCGCGTTCCAGCTTATCATAAAATACCGAATCTTCAAACTGATCCAGATCCAATGTGGCGGCATGCTCCATGATCCTGACAGAAGTATAGTTACTGAACAGGTCGCCCAACAGGCTATCCATCAGCGTGATGGCGCGACTAAGCGCGTCGGTTAATATGGCCAGGGTAAACTCCAGCCCTACCAGTTGCCACAGATAAGTCATATCCTTAACATGCGCATGACTTACCGTTACTACCTGATCAATGATCAGTTTACCTACATACAGCAGCCCCAGTGGCATAGCTGAGCGTATGGTCCGCAGCAAGGCGTTCACTACCGTCATCCAGCGGCTGGTTTGCCATACCAGTTTAAAAAACGCGGGCAAATTACGGAGCGCCTCAAAACGTTCCTTTAAAGTAACTTTATGAGTGATGGTGTTTTTGGGTGGACGATCTGTTTTCAATAGTTATTCTTAGTTGATATTGATATAAGCGAATTTAACCATTTAGCCCCTTACCCCTCTAAAGGGTGAACTTATTTTACATTGACTTGTTTTTTCATCAACCGCCTGCCAGAACAATAACCCGCTTTTTATTACTTTTGCCGCCATGATGAATTCTTCACTACACAATCAATTCGACAGTATAATTTTTGATCTCGATGGCACCCTTTGGGACAGCACAGCCACCGTAGCACAGGCCTGGCAGGCAGCCCTTTCAAAAGTAGATTATATTGATGAACTGATGACCGTAGAACGTGTTAAATCGATCACCGGCATGACCTACGATGCCATTTTTGATAAGCTATTCCCCAATCTGGATACCAACCAACGTAAGGAAGTACAAGCCCTTTGTGCTATCAGCGAGCTGGAGATCCTGCATGCCAAAGGTGGTGAGCTTTATCCGCAACTTGAAGAAACGCTGAAATACCTGGGCACCAAATACAAACTGTATATTGTAAGCAATTGCCAAAACGGTTATATCGAGTTATTCCTGGACCTGAATAACATGCACACATATTTTTTAGGGCATCAGTGTTTTGGTACCAAAGGCAATCCAAAGGCCGATAATATTAAGGATATTGTAAACGATCATCAGCTTAAAGCACCCGTATACGTAGGTGATACCATGGGCGATTATACAGCGGCACATCAGGCAGGCGTACCCTTTATTTTTGCCAGCTACGGATTTGGTAAAGTACCCGATGGCATGATAGCTACTGTGGATAGTTTTAAGGAGCTTGCAGAACTGCTGTAACCGCTACTGCAGGCGGGTACGATTTTTCACCCAATTACTTGTTTCTGCTGTTGCTACCGGTGCAGTTATGGCTTTCTTTTGATTGAGCAGTTGTTCCATAATTACGGCAGCAATTGCCACTTCGCCCTCGTCTTCGGTATTTAAAACTTCGGGAGTAAAATATTTTTTTACAAAGTGTGTATCAAAGTTGCCCGATGTAAATGCCTCATGCTGCATCACAAACCGGCCAAAACCAAGCGTGGTGGTTATCCCGGTTATCTGGTACTCATCAATAGCGCGCAGCATTCTTTCAATTGCCTCGGTTCTGTCTTTACCATAGGTTATCAGTTTGGCAATCATCGGATCATAGTAAATAGGTATCTCCATGCCTTGCTCAAAACCATCATCAACCCTTACCCCTGCTCCTTTAGGAGTAATATAAGTTTGAAGCGTACCGATATCTGGTAAAAAATTATTTGCAGGGTCTTCCGCATAAACCCTTAGTTCAATAGCGTGCCCGCGTATCTGCAAATCTTCCTGTTTAAATCTAATAGCTTCGCCACGTGTTATGCGGATCTGCTCTTTTACCAGGTCGATGCCGGTTATCAGCTCCGTTACCGGGTGTTCTACCTGCAGGCGTGTGTTCATCTCCAGGAAATAAAAGTTCAGGGCATCGTCCATAATAAACTCAACGGTCCCCGCACCGGTATAATTTACAGACCGGGCTACATCAACCGCGCATTTACCCATCTGCTCCCTGATCTGTGGAGTAAGCACTTTTGAAGGCGCTTCTTCGATCACTTTTTGATGACGGCGCTGCACAGAACAATCGCGCTCAAAAAGATGTACGATATTGCCATGCGTATCGCCCAAAACCTGTATTTCGATATGCCTGGGTGATGATACATAACGTTCAATAAAAACAGATCCATCGCCAAATGCCGAAGTAGCCTCGGAAACAGCAAGTTCCATTTGCTCTTCAAAGTCGGCCTCACTTTCTACTATACGCATGCCTTTACCTCCGCCGCCAGCGGCGGCTTTGATCAGTATCGGGAAACCAACTTCTACAGCTCTTGATTTTGCCTCGGCAACATCGGTAATAGCTTCCTCGGTGCCTGGTACCATGGGTATATTATACTTTAAAGCAGCTGCTTTGGCCGATAGCTTGTTGCCCATAACTTCCATAGCCTCGGGCGATGGACCAATAAGTATCAGTCCGGCCTCTTTTACCTGTCGCGCAAAAACCGCGTTCTCGCTCAGGAAGCCATAACCGGGATGGATACCGGTAGCGCCTGTTTTTTGACAGGCTGCAATAATCTTTTCACCATTAAGATATGACTGATTAGAGGGAGCTGCGCCAATATAAACCGCCTCGTCGGCATAGCGTACATGCATCGCATCACGGTCGGCATCTGAATATACGGCCACAGTTTTAATACCCATTTCGCGCGCAGAGCGCATTACTCTTAAAGCTATTTCGCCCCGGTTAGCGATCAGTATTTTTTGCATTTAACAAATGTAGTGGATTTACACTTTGCAAAATACTATTTTCTTGACCGGAAAAAAGATACAGGAATAATAAAATCAATCAGACTCGATCAGAGTTTCCACCTGTATGATTTGCTGTGGCAGCGATAGCAGACGTATCTTTTAAGCGGCAGCCAAAACAAAAACATTTTTACCAATGAGCCACGAGGTATGCGGTGAATATTAATATTATTGCAGCGTCTGCAATGAACCGTGTGTGCATGGCTCGTTTTTTTGGGGGAAGCAATGGTGAGAACCGGTTTTTCTTCAATTTCAACAGTCATTGTCAGTTAATTAAGGGGATTTTTACCATCCAACTGAAATAAAACTACCAAAAGCGCATATTTATTCAATAAATTCGCATTTCAATCAGGGGGGCGACTAAAGTTAACTAAAAGACAATGAAATTTATAGCTTTTTTTTCTTTAAAATGATAATTAATATTACTCATCAAGCAATAATTGCATAAAAAGCAGGTCGAGCCAGCGATTAAACTTAAAACCAACCTCTTTAAAGTGCGCAACCTGCCTAAAACCCAATGACTGATGCAAATGATAGCTAACCTGATTTTCGCTGTCGATACCTGCTATCATCGCATGAATACCGTTTTTTTGGGCTATTTCAATAAGTGGCCGGAGTAAAAGTTTGCTGATACCCTGTCCCTGAAAAACTGGGTCAATATAAACGGAATGTTCAACAGTATAACGATAACATGGCCAGATGCGAAAATGCCCGTAAGTGCAAAAACCGGCTATCTTTCCACCTGATTCTGCTACAAGCACCGGGAAGCCATTACTTATTCTGTCCTGGTACCAGGCCTGGCGCATTTCAAGTGTATGCGGTTGTTCGCTGTAAACAGCAGTGGTATTTAATATGGCATCGTTATAGATATGCAGAATAGCCAGCAGATCGTCTTCATTAGCATTTCTGACCTTGATTATACTGTTCATATTCATAGTAAATTAAAACACCCCTTACTTTATGTAAGAGGTGCTTTGAATATTTAAGGATCATCCTTTTTTATCAGGGCTACCGGTCGCAGGAGCGGGCTGACCGCCCGGAGGCATGCCACCAGGGGCACCACCGGCAGGTATAACAACTTCGGGATGTGCTGTACCACGATGGCAGGTATTACAGTTGATACCAGATTGCATGACCATGCCTAATGAATCTTTTTTGGCATGAAAATATTTCTGGTTTATTTTATTCATCATTTTGAACATATCGCGGGCCATTTCCTTTTCAGGTTTGGCATCGCTCGCCCAGTCCATTTTTTTGGTTTCGTCATTACGTACGTGGCAAAAGTTGCAATGCACACCTAAAGAATGCTCCCATTCTTCCATTACTTTATGAAGATTATCGCCGGTGATGTTTTTTGGTAGCACCTTGAGGTTTTTAAACCCGTCATCCTGTGGCTTTTTGGGGGTCATGGATGTCATAGCACCTAATACTACAACAGATAACAATCCGAGGGTAGCAATTATTTTTCTATTAAAAGGCATGATTGTCATATTTAAGTCACCTAAAATAACTATTAACTTTTAATGTCACAACACCGGATGGTGTAAAAAAAGGTAATTTTTAAGATACAAAAAGAGAATTAAGAGCAAAGAGTCAGGAATTAAGAGAATCGTATAACTTTATTTTTAAACGATTACTAAAGATAGAGGTCTTTTGTGTTTGATTCTTCTTCTTGATTCTTAATTCTTGATCCCCGGTTCTTAACCTTAATCCGCATTGATAACCGGCCAGATCAAATACCGTGAAAGGAGTTTTTCGCTAATGGCCCAGAGTCTATTACGTGATTCGGTGTCTGTTGCAATAGCCGAGGTTTTGGCAACCGTCTTTTTGATAAAATAAGCGCCGTTATGTTTTTCGAGTTTTGCTGCGGTAGCCAGGTATATAATGGTTTCGGCTCCCTGTTCAGGAGTTATCATAAACGGGCGTGCCAGCAGCATCATTATTTTGCCAAAACCTTTGAGGGTAGCCCCAAAAGCAGTTTTCACCAAACCCGGATGCGCCGAGAATGACAGAATACCCTTATTGGCATATTTTTCGGCCAGTAATTGGGTGAAATAAATATTGAATAGCTTACTCATGCCATAAGCCTTAAATGCGCTATAAAATTGCTCCCATTGAAGGTCATCAAACCGTGGTTTACTACCCCATTTATGAGCTTCTGAGCTTACGTTTATGATACGTGCCTGTCCTTTTTGCAGCAAGGGCATCAGGCAATGGGTTAATAAAAAATGTCCCAGGTGATTGGTAGCTAATGTCATTTCAAACCCATTCTTGCTCAGTTGACGTTCGTCAAAAACCCCACCGGCGTTATTGATGAGCGTATTAATGGCAAATAGCTTTTCGGTTAGTTCATCCGCAGCTTCACGCACGCTTTGCAGGTCGGCCAGGTCGCAACGCAGTACATATATTTCTTTGTTGCCCGTTTTACCTATTATTTGTTTTTTGAGCCGCTCGCCTTTGGGTATATTACGTACCAGTAAATAAAGTGCATGCCCCTGCGCGGCCAGTGCCAAAGCGGTTTCTTGTCCTATGCCGGATGTTGCCCCGGTGATGATGGTTGTTTTTAAAGCCATGCCCCTTATCCCCTAAAAAATATTTGTGGAAGGTACTATTGTTTTAAACGCTTCCGTATCGATTAAACGTAAAATTCCTATTGGAATAGTTAAAAAACAAGAAAACCGGGTAATAATACCTTTTCCATTTTAGGGGAGCGTTGAGTTGGCCGTTATTTCTGCATAACCATTACGCCATTCATGAGCAAGGTACTACCGCCATCAGCTACAATGTTGTACACTTTTTGTAAGCCCCCGCCATGTTCTGTTTTCTGCAAAACCGTAAACGTTTCATAACGACCGGTTTGCTCATTCATGCACAGCACCTCCTGCCCTTCGGTTATTTCACCCATTTTCAGGTTGCCTTGTTTGGTCAACATAGGATGATTTGGGGTGGCTTGTAATACTTTGGTGTTTAAGCTGATCTGTTGCCCGGCATTGCTGTTTTTTACGATAGCCGATACCAGCACCAGTTGGGTTAACGCGTAGTTTTTAGCTTCATGTATGGTTAGTTCCTTTACTTTTACCGCAGAACTTTTTTTAGTAGCCGGATCAATAGAGACCACCTTATCGCCGGGTTTTATGCTTTTTAGCATTTTCTTTTCGCCGCTGGCCATCGTCACCAACTCATCTCCCGGAAAACAAATATCGTTACCATAAGTGGCGGCCTCTTCCTTCATATCCTTGCCGCCGTTTAAAACTTTGTACTGTTGAAAGCTCACCTCTTTTGACAGGATATAAGATAGCTTCAGGATAAAATTTGTTTCTTCTTTGTTGATGTTGTCAATATCCTGAAAATATTTTGCCCAAACTTTGGCATCAGCTGTAAAATCGGGGACAAGGGCCTTATATAGTTTTCCTTTTTCGTTGGTATAAAACACCATTAGTCCTATTTCCTGCATTCCTTCTTTAGCGATGAGTTTGTACAAGTCGATACGTTTCTTTAAGCCGTCGGCACCGGTAACAAAATAAGGTTTACGGTTCTCATATCTATCGAGCACATAGGTATTCTCAAATTTCACATAAGTGTCCTTATCCAGGTCGGCGATAGTAAAAGCTTGCGCCTTATCATATTCGGCCATGGTGAGTGGCCTTGGGTTTACCGTTTGGGCCCGGCACAAATAAATTGAAGCTGTTAAAAGCAGTGTTAATGTTAGTTTATGCATATTTTTGGATCAAAGATTTTGGGACTTTTAGAGCAAGGGTTTTGGAAAAAAGATTATGAAACTACATCCATCTTATTTTTGAATCCTTGTTCCTTACTCTAAAAATCCTTGCTCTAAATTATGATATTTGTTTAAATGCCTCGGCAAAGGCTTCCATTTCGTCCATACGGCCAATGCTTACGCGGCACCAGTCTTTATCGTTTAATTTCCAGTTGCGTACGCCCACACCGCGTTTCATCATTTCACCTACGAATTTCTGGCCATCCATTTTAAGCGGGAACATCACAAAGTTGGCCGATGACGGGATATACTCATAACCTTCCTTTTTAAGTACAGAATACAAGTACTCTTTGGATGCATTCGTTTTCTTTAAGGTATCATTTAAAAAGTCGGTTTCCCGGTAAGCGGCAAGCGCGGCAGCCAGCGTTGGGGCCGAAATACTCCATGATTGTGTAGTATATTTTTTAAAGGTTGTAATGGTATCGGGCTGCGATATGATATAACCCAAACGCATACCGGCAAAACCATACAATTTGGAGAATGTACGTGCTACAATTACATTATTGCCTGCTTTAACAGCGCTGATCATGGTGGAAGACTGTGGATCGGGCAGGTAATCGATATAAGCTTCATCAACAAATACCGTTGTTTTTTTGGATACACGCTCGCAAAAAGCTTTCAGCTTGGCAGTATCCACAATAGTAGCCGTTGGATTATTGGGGTTACAGATGTAAACCAAACCGGTGTTATCATCTACTTTAGCTTCCATCGCGTCCAGATCAAGTTTATAATCGGCCGTGAGCGGTACTTTCACCCATTTCCCGTCCAATGCCTGGGCACGGCCGGGCAGATCATCATAAGAAGGATCGCCGGTGATCACCGTTTTACCACCTTTGGTGTAGTGCATGGCAGCAGCCAGCAACAGCGGGGTTGAACCGGCATCCATCAGAATGTTACTGGATTTTACTCCCTCATAATCGGCTATTTTATTATAAAGCAACGGCAGATCAAAAAATGGATACTGATAACATTTGTCAATAGCATCCTGTATGGCCTTTTTAGCTGCAGTCGATGGGCCGAATGGATTTTCATTAGCCAATAATCTCGCCTTCAATTCAAAGCCGGCATGGGTTATAGCCTCCTGATCATTTAAACTAAGTGCCGAGGGTTTAAAAGCACGAACCGGCATTGCTGCCAGCTTACTGATAGTACCAGAAAAGAAGGCCAGTCCCCCGGCCATAAATGCGCTGGATTTGATCCAGGTTCTGCGGTTTAGTGAATTTGCCATGGTGGTTTGGTTTTAATTTAGTATCAAGCAGCGAGTATCAAGTATCAAGACAGCTTCATCTTTCTTTTAAACTCATCAAAAAATCTTGATACTTGATACTAACTACTTGATACTATTATTATACTACTTGATACTATTATATTGAATACCTTGTTCGCTCATCCTGGCATGCAGGGCGGCCACTGTGCTCCTGGCCGATTCAAATGCCCCGGCCATCCAGGCGTTTAAATAAGTTAAATGTTCGCCGGCAAAATAAACCTGCTTGTCCGGTTTCAGCAGCACCGGATACTGGTTTTTACGCGTTTCGGTAGTATAAACAGCCCATCCACCTAAATTGTATTTGGTCTTGTGCCAGCTTACCGAAAAGGAGCGTTCAAATTCCGTATCGTACTGTGGATGTATGAGCCTGCCTTTTTCCAGCGCGAATTTTTCGCGGTCGGCATAGCTTAAAGCGCCTGTTTTCTGGGCTTTTTCATTAAAGTTGTAATATCCTATTAAGATACCTTTTTTTCCGAGATAATCATAGGACGGATAAAAGATCTGTGTCAGGTCGTTATTGGTATGTGTAATGCCGCCATAAATATGTTCATCCTCTTCCCAAAACCGGCGCTTAAATTGCAGGCCTATTTTACCCGTTGAGTTATACCCGATATAATCAATAGCCCTGCTTACATCGCCCGAGAAATTATTACTGATATTACTTAAAACAGGAAGTGGCAGGGTGCAAATACACAAATCCCCGGTAAGCTGATGTTCGCCTTGTGCATCCTTATAAGTAATTTTTACACCCTCTGCCAAATTGTTTATAGCCGTAACTTCGGCCCCCATTTTTATAGATGGCGCTACTTTTTTTTCCAGCGCTTTGGCTATCTGATCCATACCGCCTACGGCCTGGAACATGGTCATTTGCAATTCGTAGGTATATTCGGCAACATTATAAAAATCAGGATCCATTAAGCCCGAATGCAGTATATCGGCCAGTTTATGCGGATCGGCAATTTTGCCTGGCTTGTCTCCTGCCCCCGGCGATTCGGCATAACCCCTGCGCGCGGAGGCTTTATAGAGTTTGTCGATATCTAAACCACCCTCTGCTCTTAAATATTCGATGATCTTTTCGCCATCCTCTTTGGTCAGGTTACTGTCGAGGCTGCCATGATCAATACTTTTGGCCAGCATTTCGGTCATGTATCCCCGGATATCGTTATGAACTTCCCTAACCCTTACCTTTTTGTTGGATAACGGCCCCTTGCCTTCGGCAAAATAATAGGCGCCTTCGTTTACGTTATTATAAACCTGTATGGGTACACCCAACTCTTTGCAGTAATGCAGGGTAAGTTCATGATGGTGCGGTATGCGCGACGGCCCAGCGTTGAAATACAGACCATCGTCAAAACGGGCGGTTATCGCGGGCTTATCGATCTCCTGGTGGGTACTGCCATTGCGGATACTCCAGCAACGTCCCCCGGCACGCGGGCGCGCCTCCAGTATGGTGCATTGGTAACCTAATTTATTCAGTTCATAGGCAGAGGTCATACCGGCAAGGCCAGCTCCCAATATAATGATGTGTTTGCCTTTGCCACTACCTTCCAAATTAAAAGCATAGGCAGGCGCCGGACGTAACAAACCAAGGGCAATCATAGCAGGATAAGCCCCACCGGCAAGCATAGCTCCTTTACCTAAAAAGTCTCTGCGGGTAATTGTTTTCAATAAGCGTTTTATGTTTTATACTATGTTGTGTGTTAAAGATAATAATTATTAAAACATTGTCTGAATCAGAATTCACAGAATTTAAGAATTTTCAGGATGATAGCTTTTTGGTAAATAAAGAGTCCTCAGAAATTGCAAGTACATTCTGTTAATTTAAAAATTCTGTAAATCCTGATTCAGACAGTTTTCAAAAAATAAAAATAAATTTGCACATCTACGAAATATTCGTAGATTTACGAAATAATCGTAAATACAATGGAGAAATTATCGCAGCAAGAGGAAGAAGCCATGCAGGCCGTATGGCAATGCGGCCCTGGTTTTATTAAAGATTTTCTGGATCAATTGCAGGAGCCCAAACCTCCTTATACCACCCTGGCATCCACTATTAAAAATCTGGAACGCAAGGAGTTTTTAAAAAGTGAAAAAATGGGCAACTCGCTCCGTTATATCCCTATTATTAAAGAAGAAGAATATAAAAAACGCTTTATGAGCGGCTTTGTGAGCGATTACTTCCAAAACTCATACAAAGACCTGGTTACGTTTTTCGCCAATGAAAAAAAGATAAGCGCCAGCGATCTGCAGGAGATCATTAAACTAATTGAAAACAATAAACCTTAATACCATGCCAGCATTGTTTGTTTTTTTGCTTAAAGTAAATATTGCCCTGTTATTGTTTTGCGCGGGTTATTACCTGGTGCTCCGGCCGCTTACTTTTTATACGCTCAACCGCGTTTATCTGCTTGCCGCTATCGTATTTGCCAGTGTGTATCCATGGCTCAATCTTTCGGCCTTTTTACAGCGGCATGAAGAATTGGTTAAACCGGTACAAAAAGTGATCATTAACTGGCAGGCGCCGGTACTGGTAAAATCGATGAGCCAGCCCGATTACTGGCGCTGGGCCGAGGTTATTTTTTGGTTGGGTGCCTACATACTGGCTCTTAAACTGGTGGTACAGTTATTCTCGCTGTACAGATTATATAAAAGCTCCAAACCGGCTACCATTAATAATCACCAGGTACGGATCATGGACAAAGACGCCGCGCCTTTCTCTTTTTGGCAAAGCATCTTTGTGAACCCATCAAAACATGAACCTGCCGACCTGAACGCTATATTATTGCATGAGCAAATACACGTGAACGAATGGCATACCGCTGATATATTGCTGGCCGAAGTAAGCAGTATTTTTTATTGGTTTAACCCGGGCATCTGGCTCATGAAAAAAGCTATCCGCGAAAACATAGAATTTATAACCGACCGCAAGATACTGAACCATGGTATCGACAGTAAAACTTATCAATATAGCCTGGTTTCGGTAAGTTTTAATAACCAGCAACCGGGTATAGTGAACCACTTTAATATATCAACCATCAAAAAACGCATTATCATGATGAACGCTAAAAGATCATCCAAAATAAACCTTACCCGGTACGCCTTCCTGGTACCCGCGGTGATTACTTTGCTGCTGGTATTCAGCATATCACAGGCCGATTTTGCCAAACCTATCCGGGTAAAGCTGGTCAACGCTGTGAAGCCGCTTGAAAACATCATCACTGTTGCCGCTCTGCCTAATCCGGCGGGTAATACGCCGCTTCCTAAGCTTAAAAAGGTAAGCCGACAGACAGCTAAAGCTTTGCCGGTTGTAAAACCAGATACTATCAAAAAAGTGCTTATTATCGGCGATAAAAACAATAAAGATTCTGTGGTTTGTTATATCAATGGTGTAAAAGGCAGTCTTAAAAATATTGATCCTGATAATATAGCGGAAGTTAATGTATTAAAAGGCGATCATGTAGACCGCTTGCCCACATATGTTAATCGTGATGATGTAAGAAATGCTGGTGTAATACTTGTTATTACCAAAGATTCGCCCGAGGGAAAAGCACGTTTGCAAAAATCAGGAAAAACAGACGACATTGTACTAAACGGATATAAAGTTAATCCTGATACGAAGGTAGACGCGATTGTGGTTACCGGCTTTAAAGTTCAACCCGACCCCAAGGTTACTACCACTTTCTCTACTAAAACCTCAACTAATGTAAATGGCGCTCATACTGCTGTCAGTGCTGGTGATTCTATAGCCCCTCTAAAAAAATCTCTGACTACCCTAAAATCTATTTCAAAGACATCTACCAATGGCCAGTCATCTACAACCGGAATCTCAGTAAGCAGTAACAAGGGCATTCATATTACCACTGATAATGGTTCAAATCCTTTAATCATGGTTGATGGGACTGAGACAACAGGGGCCGCGCTAAAAAATATAAATCCAGACAGGGTAGAAAAAGTAGACGTGATAACAGGAGATGACGCCACCAAGAAATACGGCAATAAAGCTAAAGATGGTGTTATAATAATAACCACTAAAAAGAAGGTTGATTAATAAAAAACATTCGCTTACCGATCACATTAATATATCAACTGGCTTCGGCCAGTTTTTCTGTTTCAAGCAGGTTAAGCAATGCCTTTTCTGCCTGGTTAAGCTGGGTGGCCTTTTCATCCTTATCCTCATCAAGCTCGCTAATATATTTAAACAGGGTGCCATCCTCATAGCTTTTGATCACCAATGGGTGCACATAATATTTCTTGCAGACCGAACGGGTATTACCCAAAGTAACAGCCACTTCGTCAATTACGCTTACAATTTTTTTGCGGCACTCGGTTGCATTGGCAAATTCACCAGCCGATTTAAACGCGTATAAAGCGCTTACGCTGCCTGCCCAGGTACGGAAATCCTTGGCGGTAAAATCTTCGCCGGTAATTTCTTTCAGGTAATTGTTTATATCACCGGAGTCAATACTGTGGCGCTCACCGCTTTCGTCATAATATTGAAAAAGCTCTTTCCCTGGTATATCACGGCATTGTTTTACCAAGCGGGCCAGCTTTCGGCTTTGCAGACTTATTTTATGCTGTACGCCCTTTTTGCCTTTAAACTCAAATCTGATAGTTGCTCCTTCAATTTTAATATGCCGGTTTTGCAGCGTTGTAAGTCCAAAAGAGCCATACAATTTCTGATATGCTTCGTTTCCTACCCTGATGCTGGTTAATTCCATGAGGCGTACGGCAAGGGCTATTACTTTTTTATGATCGAGTTTGTGCCTGGCCAGATCCTTATCTACCTGCTCCCGTATCACGGGCAAATAAGAGGCGAAAGTCTGCAAGCGATAATATTTGGATTGATTGCGGATCTTGTTCCACCCGGGATGATAGCGGTATTGTTTCCGCCCGGCAGCATCGATACCGGTAAACTGCAAATGCCCGTTTTCATAGGGTGATATCCATACCTGGGTATACGCAGGTGGGATCACCAACCGGGTAAACCTGTTTATCAATTCCTTATCTTTTACCAATTTACCCCCGGCATCGTAAAAACTCCATCCTTTACCCGACCTTTTGCGGGTATAGCCCGGCGATGAATCTGACACATATCTTAACCCGACCGCTTTTGCGGTGACCTTGGGATCACGACCAATTTTTTCCAGTTTTTGCAGCAATCGGTTCATATAGTTGGAACAACAAAGCCTTGATCATTAAGTTTTGATGAGCAGGCAAGGGAGCTGAAATACCCGAATCAACTTTTACTTAATAATGTTGTTATATTTTACAAACATTCGATTTGTTAACTAATTTCACATCAAACAAAAACCACTAATTGATGAAATATAATTTTTTAGGGAATACCGGCCTGCTGGTTTCTGAGCTTTGCTTTGGCACTATGACCTTTGGCGGTACCGGCTTGTATGAGGCAATCGGCAAGGCCCAGCAAAAAGAGGTTAATGATATTATGAAAACGGTTGTTGACTCGGGCATCAACTTTATTGATACTGCCAATGTATATTCGTTTGGCGAGTCTGAATCGTTGTTGGGCCAATCGATCAAAGATGTAGGGCTCGACCGTAACCAATTGGTTATTGCCACAAAAGTACGGGCTTTTTTAAACCAGGGACAAAACAGCGGAGGTTTATCCCGATATCACATATTCCAATCGGTTGATGCCAGCCTAAAACGCCTGCAGCTGGATCATATCGACATATTGTATGTGCATGGTGTGGATTATCATACTCCAGTGGAAGAGATCATGCGCTCATTAAACGATATTGTTTTAAGTGGCAAAGTGCGTTATGTAGCCGTTTGTAACTGGCCCGGCTGGATGGTGATGAAAGCGATGGGCATTGCCGAAAAAAATGGCTGGCACAAGTTTGTAGGTATTCAATGTTTTTACTCATTGGCAGGCAGAGATATTGAAAGAGAAATATTGCCGGTAGCTATCGACCAAAATATGGCTATGATGCCCTGGAGCCCATTAGCTGGTGGTTTTTTATCGGGCAAATTTACCCGCGACAATCAAAACGCCGAAGGATCGCGAAGATCGACGTTTGACTTCCCGCCGATAAATAAGGAAAAGGCATTTGATATCATCGATGTAATTTTAGAGATAGGCGAACAACATCGCGTATCTGCCGCGCAGATTGCGCTGGCCTGGGTACGCTTGCAAAAAGGCATCACCAGTACCATCATCGGTGCAAAAAACAATGATCAGCTGGTGGATAATATTAAATCGACCGAGATTATATTATCTGATGATGACCTGAAAAAGATCAATGAAGTAAGCGCGCTCCCGGTTGAATACCCAGGCTGGATCATAGATTATCAAAATAGGTTCAGGTAGACTAAAGAAGTTTTGAGCAATGAGTTATGAGTAAACCTTTACTCCGTAATACACAAAAGGGAAGTCATGATATGGCTTCCCTTTTGTGTATATCATCAGATAGCAAAATTATAATCCAAAGCCATAAGCTACCCGTACGGCAAATATACCCAGATGATCTTCCTTATGGGTAAGGTAATCATAATGAATACCGAAATCCCAGTGTTTGGTAGCATAACCCAGATTAGGTGACAGATCTAAACGGCGAGGCCCCCAATCCGGACCTTCCAGTTTTTCAAAAGCCACGCCAATTTCACCTCCTACATATACATTGGGCAGAAAAAACTCCTTAACACCTGCTTTTATAGGCAGTTCACCATAGCTTTGATATCTTCTGTCCTGTCCGGGTATTTTTTTGGGGAAAAAGTGATAACCACCGGCAGTAAAGGTGATAGCAAGATCATTAGTAACACCGTACTGCAGGCGTGCGGTTCCGCCAAGACTAAAGTTTGTACCCAGTTTGGCAACTCCAGTCGGAAGGCCCGATTCAATGCCTAAGCTTAAAACAAAGTCTTTGGCCGGGGTAGTTTGCGCTTTTACGTTGGTTGCAAAAAACAAAATAGCTGCCATAAAAGCTACACCTATTAGTTTTGATAGTTTTTTCATTTGTAATAATTTTTAGTAAACACTGTTTATATACATTACTATCTCATTTGCAAATAGGTTGCCTCCCCTCTTATTTATTTTTTAATTAATAGCCATATAAAATGACTTAGCATGATTTTTTTAGTGCAGGCAACCTATTACTCAAAGCCATCGTATTTTTTGTAACGACCATCATTTAAACGGGGTTATATATATCAAATCAAAAAAATATTCACATGAAAAAAACTGTCTATCCCGCGCTGATCATATTGTTCATCAGCATTTCGGCCTTTATTGCGGCCACTACCTGGAAGGTAAAAGATCCTTATGAAATAAAATTCTCTAACGGTAAAATTCATGGGGAATTTCAGGGTTTAAAAGCGAATATTGAATTCGATAAAGCACATCCTGAAGACGCAAGGATCTCGGCCACTATTGATGCTACTACTTTAAGCACAGGTTTTTTTATTAAAACCAGCCACTCTAAGGATGCTATTGATGTTGACCATTACCCCATCATCAGCTTTACATCAAGTGCTGTAAGCAAAACCAATGCGGGTTATGATGCCAATGGAAAGCTTACTTTAAAGGGTGTTACTAAGCCTGTTACTATCCATTTTACATTTGATGATAAAGGAAACGAGGGCATTTTTAAAGGTACTTTTAAAGTAATTACCAAAGATTTCGGCATCACTAAAAATGGCTCGCCCGATTACCTGGACATTTCCTTGACCGTGCCGGTAACCAAATAAGCTATTCATGAATTTTGAGCTATGCGGGGCGAATTGTGTGTTTTAATTTAATGGCTCAAAAAGAAAGCCCGGAACTTAAAAACTCCGGGCTTTTGATTGAATACTTTCTCCTGCTTTGTCTATTCAAAGCTCTTTAATACTTTAATAACGTGTTCTATTTGATCCGGATGAACATCCAGGTGCGTTACAAAACGGATGCGGTGCTTGTCGGTATCTATGGCTTTAATACCATGTATAGCCAGCTTGGCCAGTACCGCTGTCGCTGGCTCAACAGTATCAAAAAGCACGATGTTGGTTTCTACGGGCAGTACATTATTTACCCAGGATAATTTACTTAGCTCGGCGCCCAAAATAGCGGCATGGGCATGGTCAATTTTAAGCCGCTCTACATGATGGTCGAGTGCATAGATACCAGCAGCCGCCAAAAAACCGGCCTGCCGCCATCCACCACCCAAAACCTTACGGATACGGCGGGCATATTTGATAGTTACCGCATCGGCCAGTAAAACCGAGCCAACCGGCGCACCCAGTCCTTTTGATAAACAAACAGAGATCCCATTAAAATATTTACCATAGTCGATGGCTTTATCGCCGGTATGGGCCAGGGCGTTAAATATACGAGCGCCATCCAGATGAAGCTTCAAGCCTTTGGAGCGGCAAAGCTCGGCAATGGGGGCAATATCGGCCAGCGTATAACAGCTGCCCCCACCTTTATTTACCGTATTTTCCAACACCACTAAGCTGGTATGGGGGTAATGGATATTCTCGGCATTGATCTCGGGCGCTATCATTTCGGCAGTAATAATGCCCCGGTACCCATTTAATAAGCGGGTGGATACACCTGAATTAAAGGCAATACCCCCGCCCTCGTACCTGTACACATGTGCGGTTTGGTCGGCTACCAACTCATCTAAGGGCTGTGTAAAGCATTTAATAGCTATTTGGTTAGTCATAGTTCCCGAGGGGCAAAACAAGCCCGCTTCCATGCCGAAAATGGCGGCGGCTTTCTTTTCCAGTTCGGCAACGGTTTCATCTTCGCCAAAAACATCATCGCCTACTTTGGCGCTCCACATGGCTTCGAGCATACCTGGTGTCGGTTTGGTTACCGTATCGCTGCGTAAATCAACAGTTAATTGCATGATAATTTTTAATTCCTATTTTAGATGCTCAAATCTAAATGATATGCTTTCAATTTTACAATCATCCATGTATTTTATGCGTGTAACAAATATGTATCTGTCATATTAAAATGTTTTAAATTTACGTTCTCTGTTTTTTAACCCGCTATGCGTATTACCATACTTCTTTCATTAATCGTATTGAGCTTCACATCGGCACAGGCTCAAAAATGGCAGCCCGGTACTTTTACCGATGTAAAAGGCAACCGCGAAACCGGTTTTATCAGGCTTAACCCTCCCGGTAAAGGCCCCATAAAAGATGAAGGTTTTATTGAATTTAAAGAAACCGAAAAAAACAACCCTTATAAATTAAGTGCCAGCGACTTGCGGTCATTCATCGTGGCTAAAGATAGCTTTGTAGTAGCCCACGCCCCGCAAAATGGCGCCTGGGGTAAAGAAGAGACCGATTTTGTAAAAGTTGTGATAGACGAACCTACTAAGCTTTATGTTGCCCAGGGAGGGAAAGGTGGCGGTGGCGGAAGCGGCTTTGGTATTTCGCCGGGAGTTGGCATGGGCGTAGGTACCGGAGGTTATGGCAGCGGTATAGGCGGTGGTATAGGCATATCCCTTGGTGGCGGCCGTGGCCGTAACGGTGGCAAAACCATTTATTACTATGGCGCCAATACCGCCGAAATGAAACAGCTTACCGACGAGAATTTTGAAGATATTATGACCGATATTATGGGCGATGATCCCGATGTGGTCGAGAAAATACATGCCCATCAATACGGCTTAAAGAATATTGATAAGCTGCTGAAGTATTATAATGAAACTAAGCTGAGCCCCCCAACCCCCTAAAGGGGAACAAAAACATGCAGATGTGCAAATTTCAGATGTGCAGATGCTTTTAATACTCTGTTTAACACTGATCATTTGCATATCCGCACATCTGAAATCCGCACATTCAAAAGCTCCCCTTTAGGGGGGCAGGGGGCTTAATCTATCTTGATTCCCTTATAATATTCGGCATTTTTATAATCTTTCCGGAGCGGAAAACCTTCCCAATCATCGGGTAGTAATATCCGGCGAAGATCGGGGTGACCTTCAAAAAATATACCCAGCAGGTCATAAGCCTCACGCTCATGCCAGTCGGCAGTACGGTATACGCTGGTTATGCTTTTAAACTCAGGAAGTTCTGTACTTTCCCGGTTATGCGGCTTGCTTATTTTTAACGTAAGCTGTGTTTTATAAGGTATAGATGCCAGGTGATAAACCACGCCATAGCGGTTATCCTCATCATTGTAATGTACGCCGCTAAGGTTCGATAAAAAATCGAAATAGGTTTGCGGATTATTACGCAATTCCAGGCATACCACTGTAATATCATCAGGGTTGATTAATAGAGCAGATTGCAGCCCGCCTGTTTCTTCGCCTGTAATTACGGCTTCGCCAAATTTTTCTATGAGCAGTTGTTTAATATCGTCAAACATCATGGTGCCAAACGTACTTTTTTCCAGCTTTTTTTATCAACTTTTTTATACAGTATACGGTCATGCAAACGACTTGACCGGCCTTGCCAAAATTCAACCAGTTGCGGGTTCAGGATATAGCCTCCCCAAAATGATGGTTTGGGCACTTCCTTGCCTTCATATTCTGCGTCCAACTCGCTCCATTTTTTTTCCAATCCCTCACGACCTTCAATCTCCTGGCTTTGTGGTGAAACAACAGCTCCTATCTGGCTGCCCTTTGGCCGCGTGTGGAAATATCTTTCAGAATCTTCCTTGCTCAATTTTTCTATTGTTCCTTCAATACGAACCTGGCGTTGCAGCTCGGCCCAAAAAAAAGTGATGGCCCCCTGCGGATTCCTGGTGATCTCCTTACCCTTACGGCTTAAGTAATTGGTATAGAACATAAAACCATGCTGATTAAAGCCTTTTAACAACACGACACGTGCCGATGGTTTTCCATTTGTGGTAGCTGTAGCCAACGTCATGGCATTGGGTTCATGCAATTTTGCGGCTAAAGCTTCGTTAAACCATTGTTCGAACTGATTTATCGGGTCGCCCTTGGTATCATTTTCGGATAATGTAGCGGCAGTATAATCCTGCCTTAAATTTTGTATTTCCTGCTGATTCATTGAATGCAAACTTACAAATATAGTAGCAAGTTAGTATCAAGTATCAAGACAGTTTTTGAAAGTAACATTTATAGTATAAAAGCATCTTAATACTAATACCTTGATAACGAAAGCAGGCACACAAATTTTAATTTAATAATTGAACATATTTTTATTATGCTTGTTGTATTATTTAAAAACTGAACCTTATGTTAAGTCCTATTCCTGCCGCTGCAGGGCGTTTACTGATTTCGGAGCCTTTTATGATGGACCCGAATTTTAAAAGATCGGTTATCTTACTAACAGAATACTCTGCCGATGGCGCTATGGGGTTTATTTTAAATCATCATAGTGAATATATGCTGGGCGATGTTTTACCTGATGTTTCCTACTCCGAAATGCCGGTTTATGACGGCGGCCCTGTAGCCAAAAACACCCTGCATTTTATGCATTGCTGTCCAGAAAAAATAGAAGGCGGCATTGAAATAGCCGAAGGTGTATTTTGGGGCGGAGATTTTGAACAGGCAAAAGAACTCATATCCAATTACCAATTAACCGAAAACGAGATTAAGTTTTTTGCAGGATATTCAGGATGGACTTCTCAGCAGCTTGACGAAGAAATATTACAGGACAGCTGGATAGTTGCCGAAAAATTCAAATCAGAAACATTATTTTCCAATGATGAGCAAAACCTCTGGAAAGAGGTTGTTATAGGTCTGGGCCAACGCTATGCCCACATCGCCAATTTTCCCGAGAACCCGGCTTTGAATTAAGTTCTAAGTCTTGAGCCTTTAGTCTTAAGTTCAATTAAAAATGACTTAGTACTAAAGGCTCAAGACTTATGACTTAAAACTACCCTTCCATTTCCTTTGCTGAATCTTCTACTTTCTTTTTCAGGTCTTCTTTAAAGTCGATGAGATTTTTAACCAGGTATTCATCAGCAGTGGAGAGTATTTGCGCGGCCAGAATGCCTGCGTTTTTTGCGGCGTTAAGGGCCACGGTAGCCACAGGGATACCATTTGGCATTTGCAATATGGAAAGTATTGAATCCCAGCCATCGATAGAGTTACTTGATTTAACAGGCACACCTATCACGGGTAAATGCGTTAACGAAGCCACCATACCCGGCAAATGCGCGGCGCCACCGGCACCGGCAATAATTACTTTAATGCCCCTATCAGCAGCAGCACGGGCGTAACTAAACATCCTGTCAGGCGTGCGGTGCGCTGATACTACGGTGATCTCATACGCTACACCTAATTCTTTTAAAACATCGGCGGCATCCTGCATCACACTTAAATCGGATTTGCTGCCCATAATGATGGCTACTTTTGGTTCTTTATTGTTCATGGTTCATGGTTCATGGTTCATGGTAAAAAACCTTCAGACTGAATTTCTGAGTGCTGTGATCATTTTTACCAATACCTCATATTCATTATATAGTATTTTGAAATCCTCTTCTTTCAAATATTCCCTTCTTCTTGCGATAAATAAACAACTCACAACTTCTATTGCTGACCTTAGTGAGTAGCCTAAAAACACTTTAAAAACAGCTTTACTTTGCCCCGTTGAGCCTTCAGCTATATTTAACACTACCGAATCTGCAGCCCTTTTAATTTGAGATATTAAGATATAAATTTCTTCTTTTGGAAAGGTCTTAGTCAACTGGTTGATCTGTTCATCTAAGTCCATGGCCTTTTGCCACACCTGAAGATCTTCAAACCTAAATGCCATTTATTTTTTATTTATTGAATATCTAATGACCTGTTTTACTATGAACTATGATCTATGAACTAAATTTAACTAATCACCTTTAGCGTTTGCTGCACAAATCTTGCTTTTTCAATGGCTTTTTTCCGGTCAGCATCAACAATGGTTACGTGCCCCATTTTGCGGAACGGTTTTGTTAAAGCTTTTCCATACAAATGCACGTATACACCCGGCATTTTCAATATCTTTTCGATGCCTTGGTATATGGCCGGGCCTTCATAACCCGTCTCGCCTAAAATATTCACCATAATGGCGTTGTTAAGGCAGGCGGTATCACCCAATGGTTGATTGAATATAGCTCTTAAATGCTGCTCAAACTGCGAAACTACATTACCTTCAATAGTTTGGTGGCCGCTGTTGTGCGGACGTGGTGCAAGCTCATTCACCAGTATCTTACCATGCTTATCTAAAAACATTTCAACGGCCAGTATGCCTACAATTTTAAGGCTCTCGGCAATCTTTTTAGCCACCTGTTCGGCACGTTCCAGTATTTCGAAAGGTAAGGTTGATGGAGATATCAGGAACTCCACCAGGTTAGCCTGGGGGTTAAATTCCATTTCCACCAATGGAAATGTACTTACCTCTCCGTTTTCATTCCGGGCAACAATTACGGCTATCTCTTTTTCAAAATCAATCCATTTCTCAATCAGGCTGGGTTCTTTGAATGCTCCGGGCAAATAGCTTTCATCGGCTACCTTATAAACCCCTTTGCCATCGTAGCCGTCCTTACGCAATTTTTGAATGTACGGGAACGGTATAAAGCTTTGCTGTAATTGCTGTGGCGATGATATGATCTGAAAATCGGCCGTAGGGATGCCGTTCTCCTTAAAAAATTGCTTTTGTAGGCCCTTATCCTGTATCAGCCGGATTATGCGCGACTGCGGATAAACCAGCACGCCTTCTTTTTCTAATTGTTCAAGGGCGTCAACATTCACCTTTTCTATTTCGATGGTGATCATGTCTACATTTTTACCAAAATTGTAAACAGTCTCATAGTCGCTTAATGAACCTATGATAAACTCGTCGCAGAGTTTACGGCAAGGCGCTTCCCGATCAGGGTCAAGAACTTTTATGGTAACATTATAATTTATGGCCTGTTGTATCAGCATGCGACCAAGCTGGCCGCCGCCCAGGATACCTAATTTTAAATCTCCGTAGAATGCTTTCATGTTGAAGATGCAAGTTTACCTGAAATCTTTCAAAAAGCCATAAAATGCTTCAACATCTATATCAACTACCGCTTTTTAACCAGCAAATAATAAAAAATGGCGTGTACAACCAGGAATATACCGCCTGTCATCAGGTAAACCACTCTAACTGGAGGACTTATTTTCATGCTCAGGGCAGTAATAATAAATACTACCGATCCTACAAAATACAGCAGAAAACGCACAATGCGGTTATTCCAATACGGAGGGTTAACCAGGAACATGGCAGGCAGTGTCATTACAAAAATGATAATATTTAAAAAGGTGACATTCTCCATGATCTTGGGCAATGTCTTGGTATAATCGTCGCTCTTTTGCGATATATTGTAATAAACGCAAACGGCCGCTATAGACAGGATAACTGAGAATAAGAAGACCCTGAAAAGTTGTTTAGGAATTATTTTCATCTTGATATCAAATATAATAAATAAGCCCGGTTAAGCACCGACATTATGGCTGCAAAGAAACACATATGAGCTTGAAAAGCTTTAATCCTATTGTCACAAATTGGATTACATCAAAGCTCATTGCCCCGCAATACCCCAAAAACAGCTACCTTTGCACCGTTTTTACATAAATATAATTTCAATGAGAACTAAAATAGCAGTAGCCAATGGCGATGGAATAGGTCCAGAGATAATGCAAGCCGTACTTAAAGTTTTTGAGGCCAATAATGTACCATTGGAGTATGAATTTGTGGAGATGGGCAAGTCGTATTTTGATGCGGGACACTCCACCGGTATGACGGCTAAAGCAAAGGAAACCATTGAAACCCTGGGCATATTATTTAAAGGACCAATGGAAACCCCAAAGGGCAAAGGCGTAAAAAGCATCAACGTAACTGCCCGTAAAGTTTGGAATACCTATGCCAATCAGCGCGATTTCAGGACTTTGAATGGTGTCGATACCGTTTTCTCTAAAGCTGGCATCCCCATTAACCTCACTATTATCCGCGAAAATATCGAAGATACTTATGGCGGCATCGAGCACCTGCTTACTTATGACGTTGCTGTAGGTCGCCGGATCATCACCCGCCCCGGCTCGGCACAGGTTATCCGTTACGCTTTTGAAATGGCCAAACGCAAAGGCTTAAAAAAATTAGCCTGTGGCCATAAAGCCAATATTATGAAGCTGACCGATGGTCTTTTCCTGGAAACTTTTCAGCAGATAGCCAAAGAATATCCTGAGATAGAGGCATCAGACATTATTGTTGATGACCTATGCATGAAACTGGTAACCCGTCCGGAAACATTCGAAGCCATTGTTTTAACTAACCTGCAAGGCGATATCGTATCAGACCTTTGCGCAGGCCTTGTCGGCGGATTAGGCTTTGCACCATCGGCCAACATTGGCGATAATATTTCCATATTTGAAGCTGTACATGGTACCGCTCCGGATATCGCTGGCAAAGGCATTGCCAACCCTACCGCTTTGCTGCTTTCAGGCATTTCGATGTTGCGCTTTTTAGGCTTTTCCAAAAACGCGGCAGATATTGAAAATGCCCTGTTGTATACCTTAGAACAAGGCGTACACACCGGCGATTTTGGTAACAAAGCTATCCCAGCATCCAATACCAATGCCTTTACCGAAGCCATTATTGCCAATATAGGTCAGGTACCGGCAAACGGCGGTGTTTTTTCTAACCCTGATTTTGAAGCCAGGGTGAGTCATCTGCAACCCATAAAAAACAAACTTACCGTTACCAAAAATATCAATGAAGAAATGATTGGTGTTGATGTTTTTGTGGAGGCCAGGGTACAACCTAATGAACTGGCCGAAATGGCAAAAAAGGTATTGACTGATAATTTTGAGCTGGTGATGATATCAAACCGCGGCACACAGGTTTGGCCAACAGGTTCTATTTATACCGAGCTGGTTAATGAGTACCGGGTACGTTTTGAAAAGAAAGCGGGCAAAGAGATCACCCAGAAAGAGCTGCTGCACATCGCGGCCGATTTTTCTGAACTGGCTAAAGTTTGCTCTGTTGAATTCCTGATGAACTTTGATGGCAAAATTGGCTATACCCTGGCCCAAGGTCAATAAGTAACCGCTTACATCAATATAAAATGAGCCTGTGATTTGTCATGGGCTTTTTTATGAGATTTAACTACTACTTGGTATGTCAACCATTACAACCCGCTTTTTTGAATATTTTCACCCTTTCTGTTATTTTAATGGGCTATAACTCATTAAAGGTGAGCCTTGATTAATTCGTGTAGTTTTCCCCAATTCGTGTAATTCGTACAACTTTTATTTTCCTCTTTTTTAGCGACTTAGCCATGTTTTTTAATTATTAAAAAAACATTTATTGTAATTATAAGTTATAAACCTACGCAAATTGAAATAAACTATTAATTTAAACGATAATTTATAAGAGAAACTGCTACTCATTTACATGCTAATTACTAACAAAATCAAAAGAAAAATGAACATGAAAAAGTCAGTTTTAATTGCCATTGCATCCCTAACTATCGGATTTTTATCAACCAATGCAATTGCCCAAACACAACAACAAGACACAACTAAACGCGATACAACTAATAAAACCGCTCCTGCCTCAACTGCTGCTCCATCCGCAGCATCAGGCGATGTGGTTGGTGTACTTTCCAGCTCTACCACTTTTGCTCCAATGGCCCTGGCCATCAAGAACGCCGATCTGGAAGCAACCTTAAAAGCTGTCGGACCATTTACCGTTTTTGCACCAAATGATGTAGCCTTCAGTAAAGTGCCCAAACCCACAATGGACGACCTGATGAAGGATCATGCCAAGCTGGCTAAAGTTTTAAAATATCACGTGGTAGCCGGTAAATATACTAAAGCCGATATCATTAAGGCCCTGGGCGCCGGTAAAGGCAAGGCTGTTTTAAAAACCATTGATGGTGACTCCCTAACGTTATCGGTTAACGACAAGAGCAACCTGCAGATCACCGATGCTAAAGGAAACGCGGCCCTGGTGATATCATTTGATACCATGGCCAGCAATGGTGTTATACATGGCCTTAACGGTGTGTTGATGCCGCAATAAAAATCGTTTGTTTAATTAATTCTAAATCTAAAAGGGCTCAGGTATGCAGATACCGGGCTCTTTTATTTTACACAGATTATTTTTTCGATAAGATCTTGAACTTTCCCTGCTTCAGATGGCGGTCGGCTATCAACGCTATGGGTAGCCCCAGGCACACGATCAGGATGGCTATACCTGTTATCAAAACAGGCAGTTTAATCACCGGGAATGCTTTTTGAGTAATGGGGATAACCACCAGGTTCATGATGATCCAGGCGGTAAAACCATACAATACAGCTACCAGGTAGGCATTCCTGAGTCCTTTTTTAAAAAATGGATACAACAGGTAAAAAGCGCTGGTAAACAAAATAGCTATCAGGAAGTGGAACACTAAACCGGCAACAACCATTTCGGCACCACCTTTAAAGGCGGCTTTCCCAAATGCGGCGCTGGCTATAAATTTAAAAATGATGGCCGGTTGTATTTTGTAGTTCATTAGTAGTGCGGCCAAACCATCGAGCGTTCCGGTTATTAACCCGATACCCAGGATATTGAGCAGGACATTATTTTTATTCGGCGTATCTTTTTGCATCAGGAAATTTGAATGGCTAATTTATGCTTTTTATAAAACTGCAGTGTGCGCATTATTAATTTATTTTTTGCTTTTAAGTAAATTTTTGTAACAGATGCTTATTTTTATAGCAATGAATAATAACACCTGCCTTATTGAGATTCCGGCTTTGCTAAGTAAAAAAACGAGCAAGATATTGACGTTTAAAACAGAAAGCCTGATTATCGAAAAACCCACGGGTTTAAAGTCGCCTGATTTTATACCCGCTGAAACCATTACCGGATTCCGGTATGGCGTTAGCTGGATACGGGGATACGCTTTTACCTTTGGCAGGCAATATTTTATTGAAATTCAAACCGATCAGCAAAAGGTGGTCAGTATTAAATTGGGCAGTTATTATAGTATCCGTAAGAAACTGTATGATCAGCTCTGGTCAGAGATTATCCACCAGCTATGGCGCTATTACTTTGTAAATCAGTACAATTACTACTATGATCTGTACAAGATCAACCAAACTTTTGAGCTTTGCGGCATCTATGTTCACCCCAATGGCATTGGCTGGGACGCACTCAACATTTTACAATGGAACGAGGTAGGTATCAGCAATTACTACAACTATTTTATGATCTATAACCGTAAAAACAAAAAACAATACAAAAGCCGCAGTTTTGCTAAAGACTGGAATGCCGTGGTGCTGCAGGCTGTTTTAAAAGAGATAGTCGACGAGAAAAAAGTAGTGTTCTAAGGGTTAAATTTCTCCGCCCGCAAGACTTTTTAAACCTCCAATTTTAACACTTTCGAACCTAAAATCGATCAAAAACAGTCTAAAAACACTCGAAAAAATCTCTAATTTAACACTTTTAACAAATTTCGACACGGTTTTGATGTGTTTTAAAAAGTTTAAAAAGTATTAAAAAATTGACCTTCAAAGAAAACATCCCAAACGGTGGGGCTTTATTCTGTTTTTTCCGTTTAATAAAACAGACCGGAGTTCCAATAAAAGAGTAATAGCCCATTATGTCCCCTTAGGGTCTCCTGAAAGGGACCCTAAGGTTCTTCTCGCAAAAACTCAAAAACGCAGGGTCCTCTCCGAGAGACCCCGCGTGGACATGAATTCCAACACGGTTTTGATGCGTTTTGAAAACTTTAAAAAGTATTGTAATACTGATTATTAAACAGCTACATACCAAACGGTCGGTTTGTTCTCTCTTTTCCGTTTAATAAAACAGCCCGGAGTTCCAATAAAAGGACTCCGGGCTGCTGATATAAATATGAAGAAATTTAACAGCGAAAAGCTTACATTTCTAAAATTACAGGTTCATTGGGGATGATCGATTTGCCGCTTTCGACTTTATTTTTAGTGAGATTATCAACCCTCCGCATTAAAAGGATGGCGATGATGGATATCCCTACAATTACATAGCCTACTATGTTATAATGCTGCAGCGGCGCGCCTTTGCCCTGTTGCGTTACAATCATGCCCGCAACCGCAGCGGCAACACCACCCGCAATTTGCTGTAACGAGGAGTTGATGCTCATGAAGGCGCCACGATCGGCCATATCGGGGATAGCGCTGGTTAAGGCTGATGAAGGTATCATCCTGCTCATCACGCCCATCATCATTAATATATTGTAAAAAATAACCATCGGAAACGCGGTAACCCCCAAATTGGTATACAACACGCACATAAACATCATCCATGTGGTGGCAATTGCAAATATTTTAAACTTGCTGATCTTATCGCTCAGTTTACCTACCAATGGCATAATTACCAATGCACTCAAGCCCGATACCATAAACAGTATAGGCAATTGCCCGTTGGTTAATCCCAGGTTATTGATAGCGAAAGCGCTGCCGAAAGGCATCATCATAAAACCACCTATAGAAAGCAACGCTGTAGCCGCGAAGCCTATGCGATAATTGCTTTTGGTAACCGTATGTAACAAATGTTTAAAAGCCGATTTTTCGGTTTTGATGAGTAAATGCGCTATCACTGGTTTCATTTTAATGGCTATTAAAGCTGCAATGCTGATGCTTAACAGGGCTACCATCCAGAATGGAGCTTCCCAACCCCAGGCATTGGCTAAATAAAGACCGATAGGAATCCCAAGAACCTGACTTGCGCCAAAGCCCATCTGTACAAAACCCATCACACGTCCGCGTTGTTGCAGGACAAACAGATCGGTAATAATAGCCATAGATATGGAACCGATAACCCCGCCAAACAGACCGGTAATGATACGCGCGGCAACCAGCATGGCATAAGATTGTGCCAAACCGCAAAAAACAGTACCGGCAATAAAGCCCAGGTAAAAGAATAGCAGCAGCTTTTTACGATCAAACTTATCGGCAAAGCCGGCGGTTAACAAGCCCGATATACCCGCGCTAAACGCATAAGCCGATACGGCAATACCAAAAGCCGAGGGTTTCAGGTTAAGTGATTTCATCAATATATCGCCAAGGGGCGACATCACCATAAAATCAAGTATCACGGTAAACTGGGTGATAGCCAGTAAAAATATAATGAGTTTTTGGTAACCTGTAAAAGCTACCGGTTGTTGATTATCCATATTGTAATTTAAGTTAGTTCATAGCATTGGTAGCCATGATGATTTATGATTTCGATAATTTGTGTATGCGACAGTGTTTCTGATATGATCCGCAATACATAGTCGCTATCCTCCATGTCAATATTCCAGCATTGTACCGCGGGATGCTTATCCAGTATGGTATGCAGCAGCTGTTTACCCTTATTGCTGCTGATGTTGGTTTTAAACAGGAGGATGTGATTAAAATCTATAGCCGTTTCCATCAGTTTTACTTTTTCAGAGATTTTACAACCAGGTCAAACGCCCTCCAGAGTATTTCGTCGGTCATCTTAAATGGCTTACCACTCAAGCTTTTTCCCTCCATATCAAAGCGGATGAGGTTGTATAAAGTACCAAACGCGATTGACCAATAAACCTCAAAAGGCATAGTTTCTATCTCGCCGCGCGCTGTAATATTGTGCATAAACCTGGTCATGGCGCTGATAAATCCGGTCATAAAGCCCGAAAGAAACTCTTCCTGGTAACTTGAACTGCGCAGCTGATCAAAAAACTGGTTCATCTTGGGATTTTCCCTGGCGTAACGGTAACGGTTTTCCCATTGCTTACGCAAGCCTTGTTCAAATGGCTCTTCCGGATCAAAGTCTTTGATAAAGGCTTCTTCCATCACCCTCAGTTCCTCCATAGCCACTTTCATGATCAGGTCGTCGCGGTCTTTATAATATATATAGGGCGTAGCTACCGAAATATTACAGGCCCTGGCCAGCTTATTCATACTAAAGCCTTCTAAACCATCTTTGATGATGAGCTCAATAGCTTTTTGCTTTACCAATTCTTCCTTATCTGTATTTCTTAATCGCATAACGGCTCAAAGATAAATAAATATTCATTCATTTATAATGATGTTTTATTTATGTGACTATTTTGACAATGTGAAACAGACGTTTTTCTATAAGTTCTTAACCTTTATAAAAAAAACCGTGGGCAATTCACTATAGGTAACATTACCGCTTTTGTCCACTCAGGGTCTCTCGCAGAGGACCCTGAGTTATAGACTATTTTTGGACAACCTTAGGGTCCCTTTCAGGAGACCCTAAGGGGACACTATCGCACTGCCTCCTGCTTTTTAATATTCGCTCATCTTATATGTTCCTAACTTTTGTCGAAAAACACCATGGTCAATTTACTATAAAGTAACATTACCGTTTTACTTTTAAGAGCAAGTAAATTAACCACCATTTAAAACAAAAACCATGAAAAATTTAAAATTGAAAGCGTTAGGGCTTGGCGTTGCCGAAGTACTGACAAGAACACAATTAAAAAATGTAACAGGCGGTGCCAGCGGTCCTACCTGCAGCATTAACCAGGGCGGCTGCGCCACAAGCATTACCTGCGCCGGCGGCGAGATATGCCGTTGTACCGAAAACCCATGCTGGTGCGGTTGCCGGGGTTAAGCTAAACTTCCTAAATGTTTAAAAGGCAAGGGTGTCACCCTGAGCCCCGTCGAAGGGCTCGCGTAAAGGCCTGCCCATCATGCTTCGACGAGCTCAGCATGGCACCCTTTTTCAGATAACACGGACTTTCACAGCGGCCGGAGGCCGGGTAATAACGGTCACTCGGCTGGAGTCGAGCGACTGCATGGGGAAATTCTGAGGAAAAAAGATTTGTCATACTGAACGATTGAAGTATCTATTCTGCGATATGCATATTGAAGAAGATCCTTCGCTTCGCTCAGGATGACAATGTTATTATGAGATAAGCCTTTTTAGTTCCACCCTTCGGGAGGGCTGCTGTCGGTTTGTGCGGTGGCAGGGAGGGGTTTATATGCCATCCTGATTAATTCGCCCATTCAAGCGTCCTCGCTTGAATGATATTTTAAAGTAAGCGTCCACGCTTACCCATTTTGACACGATAATCGTAAGCGTGGACGCTTACCTTCACTATAGTTCAAGCGAAGGACGCTTGAACTGGCGGGGTCCACTTGCGTTATCATAGATGCCGTTATCTTTTAATAAAAAATAAAAAACGAGGTGTAACGTGCCAAATCCATACCAAATAAAAAACGACTTCAGATTTCGTAAGGACGTGTAGTTAAAAAAGCAACTAAATATTTGCGGGAAAATGGTATAGAAGATCAAAAGTCTTTCTTATGCTCATCTGCGCCCAAATAGTTATAAATAAGAAACGATAGATGCTATCCCATAAAACCAAATACTAAACTTATCCCAAGAGGTTAACTCCTCGAAATAAAATAATGCCTTTTTTGTGGTTCGACGTTTAGGCATACCTAATTTTTACGCCTTCACCCAATGTTCCTGCTCAATTTTCTTTTGCAGTTCCAGTATGGAGCCGATGAGGGCTTCGGGGCGGGGTGGGCAGCCTTGTACGTATACATCCACAGGGATCACTCTATCTACCCCTTTTACTACGTGGTAGCCGTGCTGCCAGTACGGACCGCCGCAGTTGGAGCAGGAACCCATCGAGATCACGTATTTAGGCTCAGGCATTTGCTCGTACAGGCGTTTGATGCGTTCGGCCATTTTAAAGGTAACGGTACCGGCTATAATGATCACATCGGCCTGGCGGGCTGATGGACGCGGGAAAACACCAAAACGGTCCAGGTCATAGGTAGAAGCCATAGAACCCATCATTTCAATAGCGCAGCAGGCTATCCCAAAGCTCAAGGGCCATAGTGACGACAGGCGCGCCCAGTTGAGCAGATCGTCCAGTTTGGTTACGACAACACCGCCGCTTTCACTTGTTATATCACTGCTCATTGGTTGGCTTTTTAAAGGTGGGTTTAAACATGGGTTTCCGGACAGGCGCGGTTTCGGCAGGCGTTTGTGCAACAACTGCTTCGGCAACTACAGGCTCATTACCCATATTAAAGGGTTTTACAACAAATTTCCCCTGCTCCATATTCAATTGTTCATACAAAAATGTGGGAATAGTTACATCGGTTATAGGCACCACGGGTTTGGCTTTTATCCATTCCAGGTCGCCTTTACGCCAAACGTAAACCAGGCCCAATATCAGGATGCCTAAAAAAATAAACATTTCGGCCAGCGAGAACCAGCCCCAGCGGGCATCCTGCGCTATAATTTCATGACTTCCAAATACGGTTGCCCAGGGAAATATGAACACCATTTCCACATCAAACAATAAGAATATGAGGGCAATAACATAAAACCGCGAATTAAAGGGTAGCCAGGCATTGCCGGTAGGTTCTTCGCCGCATTCGTATGAGGTTAATTTCTCATAATTCGGATTTTTTGGAGCAAGCAGGCGGTTAATAAAAAATATTACACCTACCATTATTATTCCGGTGATCAGGAAGATGAGTATCTTGCCAAATTCTGATATTTGCGAAACATCGGTCATGACTACAAATTTAACAAAACAAACCCATTTTGATGCAATAATTATTGGCGGCGGTGCTTGTGGACTCATGTGTGCCGTACAGGCCGGCTTTTTGGGCAAGCGTACGCTGATACTGGAAAAGGCCGACCGTGTAGGCGCCAAGATCCTCATCAGCGGGGGCGGCAGGTGTAATTACACCAACCTGTACGCTACCGATCAGCAGTTTATCTCGCAAAACCCGCATTTCTGCAAATCGGCCTTTTCCCAATGGACGGTGGAGGATACCATCAGCTTTTTTGAAACTTACGGCATTGAAGGCAAGGAGAAAACGCTGGGGCAACTTTTCCCGATGAGCGACAAGGCCAAGGATGTGGTTCAGGTTTTTATTGACCTGTGTGCCGATATGGACCAGGAGATCTGGTGTGATGCCGAGGTTAAGATGGTAGAAAAAACTGCCGATGGCTTTACCGTTCGGGCCGAAGTTAACGGTAAGCAGGAATATATCAGCGCACCCAGCGTAGTGATAGCCGCCGGTGGTTTGCCGATACCAAAAATGGGAGCTACTGACTTTGGCTTGCGTACCGCGCGTCAGTTCGACCTTAAAATTGTGGATACCGCCCCTGCCCTTGTCCCGTTGACCATTACCGGGAAGGATCAGCCCTGGTATGAGCAACTGAGTGGCAACAGCATTTTTTGCCGCGTTTGGAACGACAAGATCAGCTTTGAAGAAAACATTCTGTTTACCCATTGGGGACTGAGCGGTCCGGCTATCCTACAGATCTCCTCCTATTGGAAACCCGGCGAATACATCAACATAGATCTATTACCCAACCAAAACATAGCCGACCTGCTGCTGCAGGAAAAAGAAGCCAACGGCAAAAAGATGCTGCTGGCTTATCTGGCTGGCTTATACACCCGCAAATTTGCCGAGGCTCTGAGCGATAAACTCCCCGTAGAGAAAAACCTGGCATCGCTCACCAAAACGGATATCGAGAACATCAGCGAGCTGATACATGAGTTTAAAGTAAAACCCGCCGGCGACAAAGGCTACGACAAAGCCGAAGTAATGCGCGGCGGCGTATCCACCGAAGAACTATCCTCCAAAACACTGGAAGCCAAAAAAGTTCCCGGCCTGTTTTTTGGTGGTGAATGCGTGGATGTGACCGGCTGGCTGGGCGGCTATAATTTCCAATGGGCCTGGGCCAGTGGTTTTGTGATAGCGCAGCATGTTTAGCCTCACCTAAAGTCCTCTCCAAAGGAGAGGACTTTAAATAGCATTGTTTTCAGTTCCCTCCGAGGCGACTCACCCGATCTGCGCTGCGCTGGATCCCCCTCTCTTCGCCTGCGGCGGAAAGAGGGGATTTCTTTTTTAGTTCCCTCCCGTAGGGCTACTGTGTGGACACAAGTATGCTATAAAAGTTCGATTTTTGCGAAATGGATGAACCTATAAATTCGAACCCTGATTTTAAGGGAGCATTTGGCGATAAACGGATAGAAAGGCGTGCGACTGATGCATTAAGGAAGCTAACCACGGGCCGTAATAGTAGTTTACGACAGATCACAGAAACAGATGCAGAACAAAAAAGCTTCTATCGTTTGTTTAACAACGAAAGTTTCAGCGAAAGCGCTATAGAAAAAAGTATAGTTGATCGTTGCCGGAGATTAAGTTCGGGCCGCCATTTATTGTGTATACAAGATACCACAGAGTTTAACTTTTCATCCAAGCGGGGACGAATTAAACCTAAAAGTGGATTAGGAACTACTTCAAGGGATGATATTCTGGGCTTTATGTTGCATAGTAGTTTAGTAGTTGATGCAGAGCATAGTCATGCATTGGGCTATTCTTATATTAAAACATGGGAAAGGCCCGCAGATACTCCGGGGAAACATGATCGTGATTATCAGCATTTACCTATCCAGGAAAAAGAATCTTATAAATGGATAGCGGCAGCCAATCAGAGTAAAGCGTTATTGGAGCAGGCAAATGCGATAACCATCGTTGCAGATCGGGAAAGCGACATTTACGATCTGTTTGACGTAGTTGAAAAAGACAAAGTACATTTACTGATCCGCTCTAATCATGACCGGTTGATAAGCGGGAAATTAAAGCTAAGCGGTTGCCTGAATGCCTTACCTGTTATGTATAGTTATGATCTTGCTGTAGCGGGCGATATCAGAAAGGCCAGCAGTAAGCGTATTGTTCGAATGGGGCTAAAATGGGCTAAGGTTGAGCTTTTAAAGCCGGTTTCCTGCAGAAATGAACAATTGGCAAACGTTCAGGAAATATATGTGGTAGAGGCAGCTGAACAAAACAAAGGTATTTACTGGCGGATATTAACCACACATGAAGTAACAACAGCCGAACAGGCCTTGCAGATCATTTGCTGGTATAAAGAGCGCTGGCATATTGAACAGATCCACCGTTTACTTAAAACAGACGGCTTCAGAATCGAAAAATCTCAACTGGAACAAGGTTGGGCTATACGCAAACTTACTTTGTTGGCGATGATGGCAAGTCTGCGTATCCTGCAGATGATGCTCGCATATCAGGATGATAATGAACAATCTATAGATGAGGTATTTGATCACCAGGAACAAAAATGTTTACAAATGATAGCCAAAAAGTTGGAAGGGGCAACAGAGAAGTTAAAGAACACGGCAAAAGTAAACACCCTGAAATGGGCAACATGGATAATTGCACGCATAGGTGGTTGGAAAGGGTATACTTCTCAAAGAAAACCAGGCCCGATCGTCTTGCAAAAGGGCCTGGCTAAATTCTATAACGTTTATGAAGGATGGCTACTCTATCAAGATTACAACTAAAAGATGTGTCCACACAGTAGCCCCCACGGGAGGGGTGCGATTGGTTTGTGTGCGATGGCAGGGAGGGGTTTATGCGTGATGAAAGCTCACATGGTATAGAAACCCCTTCCACCCCTTCTCCGAGGGAAGGAATCACACGGCCCCGGGCTTTTATTTTATCTCCTAAAAATATTGCTTTTTTGCTCCCCTCTTGAGAGGGGGAGCGATGGATGGTGTAGTAGCAGGGGTGTGTTCATGAAGCGGAAAAACACCCCCCTCCACCCCCTCAAGAGGGGAATCGCGCAAGGCCAGCCCTCTACTACGCTATCAGTCCAAACTGTTTTAAATGGTGGGTAAAGTGTTTGCCGTGCCATATAAGCCATTCGTGGTGATTCATGGGGCCAAAGCCTCCGTGGATGGCCGTGATGCCGGGTTGTTCAAAATAACGATCAAAAGCTTCCAGCTCTAGCATTAGTTGGTTTACAGCGCTTACTATATCAGGGTACTGGTAATGCTCAGGCGGTTCTTGAAAAACTACATTTCGCCCTATCTCTATGTCGGAGTATACCATTAGCTGTTTCATTTGATAAGCTTTGTCGGCCGGCTGCTCACAAAAAGGTATCTTTTTGCCGTTTGTCCATTCCACCTGGTCAACCAGGTGTTCTACCATTTGCTGGGGTTTCATTTTACCCCAAATGGGCGTAGTTTGCGGATCAAGCGATAATAGTAACTCGCGCAATTCTGTCCGGTTGTTGATATCAAAAAATTGTCCCATTTTACCGTTCTACTATTTCATAATTGCGGTATTCGCCTATGCGCCAGCCTGTCAGCTGCTCTACGCGTTGCAAGAATTTACGGCGAAAGGTCATGTTTTTGCGCAACGCCTTGGTACTAAAATCGATCTTCCAGTTGGTGGCGGCTATGCGCTTTTGCATAGGCGCCGGGTGTGTACCATTAAAACGCACCAGTTTATCAGCATTGCCGTAATCAAACTCAAAGGTTTCGGGCAGGTTTTGTTCCATCCAGGCATCGTCGTGATAAAACTTGTTGAAGTTGCGGATCTTATTGTTCAATCCCTGCGGCGGTTTGGCCCAGCCGTAATGGTAGATATAAGCATCGATGAGTTTTACCTTGATCTTACGGTCGTTTAGCCGGAAACCCTGCGCGTCGCGATAGGCCCGGATTCCTTTAATGTTCTTCATCAGGCGGATCTCACGACGATACCAGCGACGGGAATCGCCGTAAAAATCGTAGGAGCCATAAAAGTGCAAGTATTTAAACAGTAACCCTTCTATATTAGGTTTGTTCAGCGCCTCCTCCATTTCTTTTTTGATGAGGGGATGGTATTTTTCGTGCACTGCTTCATCACCCTGGATGTAAAAAGCCCAGTCGGTATCCGGCGATATGGCATCAAAAGCTTTGTCGGTTTCTACGGCAAAAACCCGCCCGCCATCTTTCAGGGTATCATCCCAAACCGAATCAATGATCCTGATCTTGGGCGAACCAATGGCCTCGATCAATTCACGGGTATCATCATCAGAGTTTCCGGACATCACAATAAACTCATCGCAAAGCGGCAAAATAGAAGTAATGGCTTCAACAATGGGATAATCGTTTTTAACCGCGTTTCTGATAAAGGTAAATCCGGATACTTTCATTAAGCCAAAGGTATTTAAACAAGGGGTTATTTTAGTAAAAGTTATGGGATATTTATTGTAGCCAAAAATCCGGCTATGCATTTTGTTCATCCAATCTTCATGTTATTTTACAACCTTCAAATGCTATTCTGCGTAACACAGTTGAAGCCCATCTGCCTCCTAACTTTAAAGAAATCAATTAATTATTAAGCTAACAGTTTAATCTTACTAAACCTGTATCACCCTGCAACCCGTTTAATATGGATATCATCAGAAGAGACAATATTACTTATGAGGAGTTTATGGAAGAGCATTATAAGCCTGGCATCCCGCTGGTGTTTACCAATGCTGCCAAAGTGTGGAAGGCTAATGGGCTGTTTAGTCCGGATTGGTTCCGGACCAATTACCCCGACCGCAAAACCGATTGCCGGGGCATCACTTATACCATGCAGCAGGTAATGGATATGGTGGAAGCCGCTACCGAGGAGAATCCGGCGCCCTACCCTATCATCTTCAATATCCCCGGTACCCTGCCCGAGATACTGCCCCTGCTTGATCCGCTTGATTTGAACTATGCATCACCCAACTGGCTAAAGAATAAAATGTTCAGCATTGGTAAATGGGGCGCCGCTACCGAAATGTTTGTGGGCGGCCCGGGCGGTAAGTTCCCTTATATGCATATCGACTATTATCATCTGAATGCCTGGATAACGCAATTGTATGGTGAAAAGCGTTTCACTGTTTTCCCGCGCGGACAGGAACATCTGCTTTACCCTCGCCCCGATGATCCATGGCGCTCGGAGCTCAATGTTTTTGAACCCGATTACGACAAATATCCGCTGTTTAAAGATGCCACCCCGATCAATTTCGTGGTAGGTCCAGGTGAAACTTTGTTTATCCCCTTTGGTACCTGGCATACGGCTTATTCACTTACGCCCACCATTTCTGTTGCTTTTGATACCCTGAACAGCAAAAACCACAAGGAATTTATGAAAGATGTGTGGACCTTTAAAAAACGCGACAGTAAACTGAAAGCCTTGGCAATGTATGCCTATGCCGCAGTGGCTACACAAAGCTGTAAAATTGGAGAGGCTTTAAAGGGGAATAAGGATTTTGGGATTAAAGAGCAAGGATTGAAAAATGGATAGAGATAAAGCGAACAAGTCTTTGTTCCTTGCTCCAAAAATCATTGCTCCCTATTTTATAGATTTTTAGCCTTACAAACCAAAAAAATGTTGATTTTTGAAACCTACAAAACAGCATACAACATTGGTGATCACAAATCCGAAATACGAAGAAGCTTTAAATAACTACCATAAAAAAATAGCTGAAGCCAGCGTAGAAGATATGGTGCTGAACATGGGGCCGCAGCATCCGTCTACCCACGGTGTTTTGCGTTTGGAGCTGATAACCGATGGCGAAATTGTAAAAGAGGTGATCCCGCATATCGGTTACCTGCACCGCTGCTTTGAAAAACACGCCGAATCATTAACCTACCAGCAAACCATTCCCTTTACCGACCGGCTGGACTATCTGGCATCTATGAACAACAGCCACGCTTTTGTAATGGGTGTGGAGCGGATGATGGGGATTGATAAGGAGATCCCTAAACGGATAGAATATATCCGGGTGCTGGTTTGCGAACTGAACCGCATTGCATCGCACCTCATAGCTATTGGTACTTATGGTATTGATATTGGCGCTTTCACCCCTTTCCTATGGTGTTTCAGGGACCGCGAACATATTATGGGCATGCTGGAATGGGCCTCGGGCTCGCGTATGCTGTACAATTATATATGGGTCGGCGGTTTGTTCTATGATCTGCCGGTAGGTTTTGAGGAACGTTGCCGCGAGTTTGTAGAGTATTTTAAACCTAAAATGGTAGAGCTTAACCAGCTGCTTACCGATAACCAGGTGTTTATATCGCGAACGGCCAATGTTGGGGTACTGCCCTTGGATGTGGCCATTAACTACGGTTGCTCCGGCCCTATGCTGCGGGCGTCGGGACTTAAATGGGATCTGAGGCGCATCGATAACTACTCGGCTTATCCTGAGCTTGATTTTGAGATCCCCGTTGGCACAGGCGCTATGGGTACCGTGGGTGATTGCTGGGACCGCTACAAGGTGCGGGTGGATGAAATTGAACAATCCTTACGCATAGTGGAACAATGCCTCGACCGCCTGCAAAACGAACTGAAACGTACTCCCGATTTTGATCCGCGAGCTAAAATGCCGCGTAAAATAACCCCCAAAGCGCAGGATTATTATGTTCGTTGCGAAGGAGCTAAAGGCGAACTGGGCTTTTATTTTATAGCCGATGGCAAATCGGAGATTCCAACCCGTGTAAAAGCACGCGGACCAAGCTTTAACAATCTTTCCGTATTATCCGAAATATCCAAAGGCGTACTCATCGCCGATCTGATTGCCATTGTAGGCTCCATTGATTTTGTGTTGGGCGAAGTGGACAGGTAGAGCCCCCTAACCCCCTGAAGGGGGAACTTAAAAAACAATATCGAACATCCAATATTGAATTTCGAATAATGAAGGTAAAAAACTTCGGCATTCAAAGTTCAATATCCTTGCGCTCGTTTGTAACGAGCGCTTAACATGGGTTTGCGTTTAAAACGCAAGAGCGATGCAATCGCCTGCCCACAATAAGCACTCGTTACAAACGAGCGCAAGTAGAATGTTCGATTTCGGATTCCTGAACCTTGATTTACCTGCCGAGAAGATTAAATGATTTCTTGTTCGCTTAAATCATAGTAATCTGGTAATCCGATAAATCAAGGTTCAGACATAAACCAAATCCGAAATCGAATATCCGAATTCCGACGTAAACAACCCCCACCTGAGGTGGGGGCTTTTGCTTTACCCCTGAAGGGGACATTCATTAAAATAGTTTCAGATCTGTTGAGCCATCTTCTTTCCGATCTTCATCCTCCTGATATTTTACATAGCGCTTGATCCGTTCTTCGTCAACTCCTACTGTGCTCACAAAATATCCCCTACTCCAAAAATGATTCCCCCAGTAAGGTTTTTTTCGTAACGTCGGATAACTCTTGAACATCATCATCGCCGTCTTACCTTTGAGTATCCCCATAAACTCACTTACACTCATCTTCGGCGCTATACTACACACTAAATGCACATGATCTGGAATGATATTCATCTCTAATATTTCTACATCTTTCCATGCACAGAGCGAACGTATCTTATCATCAAGGGCATCTGCTACAATATCACGCAAAACCCGGAAACGGTATTTCGGTGTCCAAACAATGTGATAGACACAATAGTAAAAGCTATGTGATAATTTTTTATACTTCGTCACTATGCTAAGTTACGAAAACCGGCTTAGCCTTTGACCATGACCTACCGCCATAGGCGGTGGTTTTTTAGGTCAATAAAAAAGAGGCACCTTACGGTACCTCCTTTTCATTTTAATATATTAACTTTTATTGGATTGGGCAAATTAATTGTAAACTTTAACCATGAAAACATAGTCTTTAAGTTTTTTTAGCTGTTGCTTACGACCTAAGCCAGCCAAGGTATTCCTTGTACTCAAGATTAACGACCTGTCTAAAGAGTCGGATGGTATATTTTGAATCGCTTTGAGCAAATAAGCCGATTTTACAGCGAACGCTGCTCCGGCTATCTGTGTTTGCTTGGCATTGATGATCCCGATCACATTGCCTTTATCATCCAGCAGCGGACCACCACTGTTACCCGGATTAACCGGTATTGAGACCTGGTATTCGGTAGTATCACCCTGGTAACCAGTTGAAGAGGTTAATGCACCCTGTCCAAAAACATCTTTACCGTCTGGATAACCGAAGGTGAATACGTTTTCACCAAGATCTGTAGATGAACGTTTAAAGTAATAAGGTACAGTGCCTAACTTTGTAAAAGTTGAATCATTGATCTGTAATATGGCAATATCATTTGCAGGTTCGGTGTAGATCACTTTGCTATGGAATGATTCGCCGGCAGCATTTTGCACATAAACAGAATCTGCATCTTTAATAACATGATAATTGGTTACAATATACCCGTTTGATGATAATGCAAAACCCGTCCCTCTGAAATTACCAGGGTTGGTTCTGCTTCCTTTTATATCTTTTATAATATTGTTAGTACGGGTATTCAGCGTTTCCTGCGAATGCTTCAGATTACCTATCTCCTGGCTTAACCGTTCAAAATTCGATTCGTGGTTATTTAATTTACCAGTAAAAAACAAGGTACCCAACACAGCAAATATAGCTATCGAAGCAGCAACCGATATTTTAGAATGGTGATTACGCCACATGCGCACTACCCAGGTTGGGTGTATGGTTACTTCCTCTTTCAAGGCATGCACATCTATCTCATCATGAATAGCGTTCAGGCGTTTCTCCAGTTCCAGGCGTTCGCCGTATTGTTTTAGTAAGCCAATAAACTGCATGTGCTCAGCAACCCGGCTTTCTACAGTCGCATCGTTTTTTCGGAGCAATTCAAATTGGGTACGTTCTTCGGCGGTCATGCTGCCGTCAAGGTACTTTTCAATTAATTCCGTAAGTTGGTTATCACTCATCTCTTTGCTTTCCTTCCTTATTTCTGCTGAAAAAATAACTTTTTCAGCCTTTGCAGGCATTTATATTTTTGAGTTTTGGCATTGTCAGCATTGGTATAGCCAAAACGTTCGCAGATATCCTGCATTGATCTGTTATGTATATAAAAATCTTCCATAATGGTTTTGCAGGGTTCGCCCAGCAATTGCAGGGCGCTTTCCATTTTACCAAATTGCAGGTCCCGCTCATTATGGTCATCAATTTCTTCTTCAACAGGCAGGTACTCTTCAAAATCACGGATATCGCCCCCGTACCTGTTCATGTGGCTCAGCCTTTTGAGCCAAAGCCTGCGGCAAACCGAATAAATATATGTTTTAAGCTTGCTGCTCAGTTCGAACTTGCCCGACTTGATCTTATTGTAAAGAACGATGATCGCTTCCTGGTAAATATCTTTGGCATCATCCTCATCTCCATTGTTATTGACAATCAACTGTAGTATCATCGGAAAATAGGTAGTGTATAACTTTTTTAACACTATTTCCGAGTTGTTGAGTATACCAAGAACTATCTCGCTATCTGTTGGTGCCGAAGCTTTTAACTCTTTATTCACTCTTAATACTATTTATATGAAATTGTAACCCATCATTATAAAAAATAATTTACCTAAAATAAATCATTAGCATCAACATGGATAGTTTGGTGTTGTAACAATTATAAGCCCGAATGTTTCATCCGTTTTAATACAATAATTTAAACAAGGTAACCCAAGGCTATTTTAACCGCTTTTTTATAAGATGGCAAATCTGCAATAAAAAAACCAGCCTCAAAAACATTTCGTCAACCATGGGTCAACCGGGTGCTTCCACCCCCGGTACCCTTGTGAGAGCAATAGCCCTATGATATAGAAAAGAATCAAATACGCGTATCGACTCACCCCGACATCGCTACGCTCGTCACCCCTCTCTCCGCTTCGCGCATAGAGGGGATTTTACTTTTATTTTCCATACCCTCTTTGCGGCGATGCCGTAGAGAGGGTGGTCCAGCGAAGCGTAGACCGGGTGAGTCGGCTATGCTTCATGATATTTCTCAACAAAGCCTGTTCTGCCAAATTATGGGCTATTACTCTTGTGAGGTTACCTTTTTGTTTTCATTGTATTAACATCAAAAAAACAATTAAAACTTAAAACGTACCAAAAATGAAAACACTTATCAAAACCGGCTTAGCCACATTAGTTATCGCTGTTTTTTTCACAGCCTGCGATCCTCCAAAATCTCCGGCTAATTCAACCCCGGTTGATACTACCAAAACTAACGCCGCTAAAATTGATTCGGCTAAAACCCTTGCGGCTGATTCTGCTACCGCGGCGGCGGCTGATTCTGCAACAGCTGTTCTTTCCGATTCAACTAAAAAATAAGCGGCGAATGCTAACAAGCAAAGCTTAGCTGGAGCCATTCCCGAAAAAAAACGGGAAAGGTTTGGAGAGAAATTGTTTGTATAAGAAGCCGTCTAAATTTGATTTAGATTATTTATATGTGATGTAAAAATCATTGCCGTTGACTTTAGTCAACGGAATAATAATTGAAAATTAAGGGGCTTTAGCCAAAACACCACCTGGATAATTAGGCTGAAGCCCGCCTTAATACTTTTTTTTACCGTCGACTAAAGTCAACGGCAATGAATAACCTTTGGTTTTAGACAGCTTCTAAGATTTGTATAGCATTAAAAAAGCCGCTCTCCGGGAGCGGCTTTTGCCATTTAGTGGGTCTTTTTATTTGTCACTTGTTGTAAGGTTAACGCAATGTTCGCGACAATTATTGCGCGAAAAAAAATATAGTACAAAATGCTTTTTTGATATCTGGCTATCAGATACTTTTGGATATTCGGTGCTGTTTTTTTTATTAAAACATCCGCACTTCCAAGCCTGATCACGATCTATCTAAAAACAAATTATAAACAAAATAAAAACTATGGGAAACACAACCAGTACGGGTTCATTGGTATTTGATTTTCAGCATATCGACAAAACAAAGCTCAACATGGTGGGGGGTAAAGGCGCCAATCTGGGCGAACTTTCCAGGATCGACGGGATCCGCGTACCGGATGGCTTTTGCATCTCTACCGAAGCTTTTAAAAGAGTCATTAATGAATCGCCGCCGGTTAACGAATTACTTGAGCAGCTATCACTTCTGAAAGCGGAGGACCGGGATAAGATCACTCAACTTAGTGCTAATATCCGCGGGATAATTGAAGGGATAACCATTCCCCGGGAAATTGACGAAGAGGTTAGCAGCTTTCTCTCCCGGTTCAATGAAAACAATGCTTATGCGGTCCGGTCCAGCGCTACGGCCGAGGATCTGCCAACGGCATCTTTTGCAGGCCAGCAGGATACTTATTTGAATATTATTGGCAGGGAGGCTATCCTCAAACATATCGGTAAATGCTGGGCATCGCTGTTTACCGATAGGGCAATAACTTACCGTATTCAAAACGGTTTCGACCACCGTAAGGTATACCTGGCGGTAGTTGTGCAGCAGATGGTATTCCCAGAGGCGGCGGGAATTTTGTTTACTGCCGATCCTGTTACCGGTAACCGGAAAGTATTATCCATTGATGCCGGTTTCGGGCTTGGCGAGGCTATGGTTTCGGGCCTGGTAAGTGCCGATCTTTATAAAGTGAGTAACGGTCACATCATAGATAAAACGATATCCAGCAAAAAACTGGCTATTTATGCCGTAAAAGATGGCGGCACCAAAGAACAGGAGATCGGGCCTGAACAACAGAATAAACAAGTGCTGACGGACGAACAGATCATGCAGCTGGAGCGGATAGGTAGAAAGATCGAAGAACACTTCGGCAGCCCGCAGGACATCGAATGGTGTTTGGCCGGCGATACATTTTATATTGTACAAAGCCGCTCCATCACTACCTTATATCCGGTTCCTGAAGTTGATGATCAGGAAAATCATGTATATGTGTCTGTCGGTCATCAGCAAATGATGACGGATGCCATGAAACCATTGGGATTGTCTTTTTTCCTGTTAACCACCCCTGCCCCTATGCGTACGGCTGGCGGGAGGCTATTTGTTGATATTACACCAATGCTGGCTTCAGCTGCGGGCAGACACACGATGCTAAACGTTCTTGGAAAATCCGATCCGCTCATCAAAGACGCGCTTACAAGCATTATTGAACGGGGCGATTTTCTAAAACCATTACCGGATGATAAAGAAGAACCGGGTTTCGCTAAAAGCACTGCCAACGCGCCGCACAGAGATTATGAGACACTAAACGACTACGACCCAACCATCGTTTCTGATCTGATCAAGAGCAGCCAAACATGGATAGAATCTTTAAAGCAAAACATCCGGCTAAAATCGGGACCGGATGTGTTTGATTTTATCCTGGAGGATATCCAGCAGCTCAAGAAAACTTCAGCCGATTCACCAAGTTTTGGTGTGATTATGACCGGGATGAATGCTTTATCGTGGGTCAACGAAAAAATGAACGAATGGTTAGGTGAGAAAAATGCGGGGGATACGCTTGCTCAATCTGTGCCAAACAATATTACTTCTGAAATGGGGCTAGAACTACTGCATGTTGCCGATGTAATTCGTCCTTACCCGGCTGTAATTGAATATTTGCAACAGGCACAGGATGACAACTTTTTGGATGGACTGCTTCAATTTGATGGCGGGCAGCAAATCCGGGATGCCATCGATATTTATCTCAGTAAATACGGTATGCGATGTGCCGGGGAAATTGATATTACCAAAAACCGCTGGAGCGAAAAACCAATTACGCTTGTCCCTATTTTGCTCAATAATGTGAAAAACTTTGAGGCCGGGGCAGGCAGCCGGAGATTTGAGCAAGGGCGGCAGGAGGCTTTGAAAAAAGAGCAGGACTTATTAGCCAGGCTGGCGCTATTACCTGATGGCGAACAAAAAGCCAAAGAAACAAAACGGATGATAGACCTGATCAGGAATTTTGCCGGCTATCGCGAATATCCTAAATACGCTATAATTTGCCGCTACTTTGTTTATAAGCAGGCTTTATTAAAAGAAGCCGAAAAGCTTATACAAGCCAACGTAATTCATGCAAAAGAAGATATTTACTATCTCGGCTTTGAAGAATTGCGCGAAGTTGTACGCACCCATCAACTGGATTACCAGATGATTGATAAACGAAAAGAGGCATACAAATTATATGAAAAATTAACTCCTCCGCGTATTATGACGTCTGATGGTGAAATTATTACCGGTAAATACAAACTGGAGGATCTCCCGGCCGGGGCCATTGCAGGTTTGGCGGTTTCTTCGGGAGTTATAGAGGGATGGGCGCGTGTGATCCTGAACATGGAAGACGCTGACCTGGAAGACGGGGATATATTAGTAACCCGATTTACCGACCCCAGCTGGACGCCATTGTTTGTATCTATAAAAGGTCTGGTTACCGAAGTTGGCGGATTGATGACCCATGGAGCGGTTATAGCGCGTGAATACGGTTTGCCGGCAGTTGTTGGCGTGGAAAATGCTACCAAACTGATCAAAGACCGGCAGCGCATCCGGGTGAACGGAACCGATGGATATATAGAAATACTGTAAATGCACTTGATATTTAAGGAAAAAAAGCATAAATCAGCGTTATTTAAAAGACTATAACACAAGAAATTACGAACAGTAAAAAAAATATTTTCATTTTCCTTAAAAAAGTTGGGTTACCTTTTATTCCTAAAAGTATTAACTCCTGAAAAACGATCACAAAATATTTAAATTTTAAAACTCACAAAATGAAAAATTCTTTCAAATTAGGTTTCTTAGCTTTAGCTATCGCTGTTTCTTTCGCTGCTTGTAAAGGTTCTGGTTCAGCTTCAGGTGCTGATTCTGCTAAAGCTGATTCAGCTAAAGTTGATTCTGCAAAAACTACTGCTGTTGATTCAGCTAAAACTGATTCAGCTAAAGTTGACACTGCAAAAAAAGACACTACTGCTAAAAAATAATTATACCACAATATAAAAGGTGATTGAAATATAAATTTCAATCACCTTTTATATTGGTTTTTTAGTTATTCGTTAATTTATAAAGGGTAACCTGTAATTTTTTTTAAAAATTATGGGTTACCTTTTTTTGTTTACCGTATTAACAAGAAACTATTAAATCACTTATTAAAAAATTAAACATGAAAAATTCATTCAAACTTGGCTTTTTAGCCCTGGCTATCGCTACTTCATTTGCAGCTTGTAAAGGTTCTGGTTCAGCAGGTTCTGCTGATTCAGCTAAAATGGACTCAGCTAAAATGGATTCAGCTAAAACCACTGCGGTTGATTCAGCTAAATCTGATTCTTCTAAAATGGATACCACTAAAAAAGACACTACTAAAAAAATGTAATTTTTCATTTTTTAGAACAAAAAACGCCCCGGTTTACCAGGGCGTTTTTTTTGTGACCAACATTTCAACCAGATCGGTAAGTATAGCACCAGAAAGTTTAGCAATGAGATCTGTTAACAATAAAAAAAGACCGGTCAGATGGTAGCCGGTCTTTTGGTATCAAGATAAAAAGGTATTTTATTAAACCTGATCGCGCAGCGCTTTTATTTCATCGTGGGCATCAAGCAGATTATCCAACTGTGTATTTATTACCTGGCGTAAATAAGCCGGCAGGTATTCTTCCTCAAGGGCATTGCGATAGGCTTTAATAATGGCATCTTCTCCAAACTCACATTCCTCCAATATATCATGGGTATCATGAGCAGTAAAAGCTGCCTTAACATCAAGCCATGCCCTGTGAATTTTACCACTGGTGCTTGTTCCGGTATCAATGTCATGCCCCAATACCTCAATTTCGGTACCGAGCTCTACCTTAAACCGGTGACTGTCGCCTATCATTGTGGTAAATAGCTCTTTAAGATCGCCCTCATTATCCTTCAGGTCTTTCAAAGCTCGCGTATATCCTTCAATGCGGTCATTATTAATCTGTATTAAATCATTCAATACCTCGGCTGTTGCTTGTGTGTTTTCCATAACTGTAAGTTTTATACAGAATCAACACAGCTAAAATTAAATTGTTTAATTTTAAATAAATAATTTATCCTATTTATAAATTTAATTTTATGATTTCCCGCGAAACAAAGAGATGATCCAGATGAGTGCCACAATAACTACAATTACTGCTATAATACCGGTAATGGCGCCGGCTTTAAATATCCCTTCAATCACAGAACAGCCGCTCATGGTGAACAGCAATAAGGCAATAAGTATCCAATGTGCATTTTTCATATGTTGATTATTTATTTGGTGATACTATTTACTACAGCAGTGTGCAGCTTTTTGTTTTTATATGCAATAACAGACAGGCAAAACCAATCGTTGCTTTAGTTAAATACTCAAAAAATCGCTTCTTTTTTAGCTGTATACAATGACATTATTAAAAATCAGGTAAAACTGTACAGGCTTTTTAAGGCAGATAAGTATTTTTACCACCTACTTATAAAGCCATGTTTAATATGCTTTTTTCAATAAATAATGCTACCGTAAGGTTTTTAACCAATACCTTGTTCACTGAGCTTAATTTTAAAATAAACAAAGGTGAGCACTGGGCCTTAATTGGCGAAAGCGGCTCAGGTAAAAGCGCCTTGCTACAAACTATTGCGGGACGTTTTAATATAACCGGGGGCACTATAAATTATCACTTTCAGGATGATGTTACAAACTTGCTGGTTGCCGAAAATGGTCAGAATTTGCCTAACAAATTGATATCCCTGGTTGAACCTAAACACCATTTCCGGAATCTTTCAAACACGACCGATTTTTATTATCAGCAACGATACAATTCCTCAGATTCTGAAGATGCCTTAACTGTTGATGATTATTTATTGTCCGTTAAAAGCATCGCGCGGCCAGATACGCAGTGGACATTGGATAAAATACTAACCCTGCTGAATCTACATGCTTTACATGATAAGCAGCTCATCAAACTCTCCAACGGCGAAACCAAGCGCTTAATGCTGGCCGCCGCCCTGCTCAAAAATCCCATATTATTATTGCTCGACAATCCCCTAACCGGTTTGGATGTGAAAACCCGGCAGGAATTTAACGGTATTATTGAGCAGGTCACCGCATCCGGTATCAGCATTATCATGGCTACATCTGTACATGAAATACCCGAAGCTATTACCCACATAGCGGTTTTAAAAAGCGGAAAAATCATCCATCAAAGTCCCCGGGCAGCTTTTAACCCGGAATTATTTACAACAGACACAGCAGACAACATTGACAACCAGGAACTTACCGCATTACTCAACATCAATAAAAATCCCATTGCTTTTAACCAGATAGTAGCCATGGATAAGGTGCATATTCAATATGGCGACAAGGTGATATTGGATGATGTAAACTGGCAGATAAAAACCGGCGACAGGTGGGCGCTGCTCGGTCCCAATGGTGCGGGTAAATCTACTTTATTAAGCCTCATTAATGGCGACAATCCACAGGCTTATGCCAATAACATTATTTTGTTTGATAAAAAACGCGGTACCGGCGAAAGTATCTGGGATATTAAAAAGAAGATCGGTTTTGTATCGCCCGAGCTGCACCAGTACTTCCCTACCGATAATAGTTGTTTGCAGGTAATTGAATCGGGCTATTATGATACCCTGGGTTTGTTCAGGCCCAGTAATCAGGAGCGGGCAGCTATAGCCCTGCGATGGATGAAAGCGTTGGAGATTGACCGCTATGCCCGCACCCTGTTAAAAAATATACCGGCAAGCGCCCAGCGTTTATGTTTACTGGCCAGGGCACTGATCAAAAACCCGGCTCTACTCATTTTTGATGAACCCTGCCAGGGCATGGACGATCATCAGCAGCTCCATTTTAAAAACCTGGTTGATACCATTTGCAGTTTGAGTAATGTTACCCTCATTTATGTAACCCACTACCAGCATGAGATACCCAACAGCGTTGATAAAGTATTGCGGCTTGACAAAGGGAAAGTGGTTAGTTGAAGCATATTTCACATTAGGCACAGTAACTCATTACATGATTAAAGGTTAAATATTTCCTAATAATAAACTTAATTTTATTGATCAGTATCAGGTTTTTCTTTTGAATAGTGTTTATTTATTCATTTTATTCATTACCGCAAACACTACATCCTTATAGTAAAACACACGTAATAACCTGTAAATTACTTATTAGTTTAATAACTGATAGGAGTATTTGCGCCTATAAACCTGTGTGTTATGAAAAGCTTTTTACCTTATTGGATATTGCTGCTGATACTGCTTAGCTTGCAGGCAACAAATGATGTAAAAGCGGCAACCAAATCATGGGCAGGCGGAGCTACTGGTGATGTGTCTAACTGGAATAACGGGGCCAATTGGTCGCCTGCAGGAGTACCTGGAGCCGCGGATGACGTAAACATTGGAGCATTGCTTTTTTTCACCAATCCCCCAGTTGTAAATGCCGGGGATAACGTATCCTGTGCGTCTATTACGTTTGGCGTCATACTAAGTTTAACTACTGTACCTTTAACGGTGAACGGCACTTTAAATGTAACCAATTCCATTATCCAGCAACCAACTTTATTAATTTCTTATTCGGTTCCACTATCCGGTACCGGCACCCTTAACTGCGGCTCTATCCAAATTAACACAACTGCAAACCCCGGTAATGCCCTATTAAGTCTTGCCCCTAACCTAAGTTTTATAGTAACACTCGCAAATTTAAATGTGAGTGGCAATGTAACTATTAATTCAAGTTTTGTTGCAGTCCTTTTTCTTGGACTGGGGGAAATTGATGGAAGATTTTCATTAGTAAGCGGCACTACCACTATTAGCGGGCAAATACTCACCCAAAATACCTTGTTTGGCTTACTCGGTAGTGGTACAGGAATTCCCATATTTAGTATTGATGCAGCTACTGGCTCAACGGCTAAGTTAATACTCACCAATGCCGCCCCCATCAATACAACAGCTGCTTCCGGATCTACCATTGCAGGCTCTATTGATTTTTACAATAGTACAGGAACCGGGCAATCTACTGTTAATTATGCTTATGCAGGTGCAGGCACACAAATAGTATACGCAACAACCGGTGTTAGTAATTTAAACACAAGCCCGGCATTATATCAAAATTTAATATTAACAGGAACAGGTAAAAAACAACCTAATGTCTCATCAGGATTACTAACCGTTGCGGGTAATATTGACAATTCCGCCAGCTCTCCTATTGATTTTGTTACCAATACCAATACTGTTCAGTTAACCGGTACTACCCAAACCATCGCTGGAGGATCATATGCAAGCGCACCTACTACAGGCACGGTATTCTATAATCTCACTTCATCAGCCACAACTGCAACCTTAAGCGGGCGTAACAATATAGCGGCTCTGGGCACTTTGGCCTTTTTAAAAACAAGCGCCACTACCATGAATGTGGATGCCACAGCAACAAACAGTCTTACGCTATTATCAAACAGCACGGGCGATGCCAGTATAGCCAGTTTAAGTACAGATGCCAGCAGCAATGCTATTACTGCTACAGTTACCGGCACCATCAATGTACAACGCTATGTAAAAGGCGGAGGAGGAACAACCGGTCCGCGCCGCTACATGCTTATTTCTTCGCCGGTAGCTAATGCATCGGCCAGTACATATAACCTGCTGCCATTTTTTGCCACTACCTATATCACCGGGCCAGGCGGCTCTGCCAATGGATTTGACACTTCGCCTCAAAACAACCCATCCGTTTCTATATACGACGAAAACGCCCCGCTAACAACTAACCCCAACGTAGTAACAGGCAATGAATTTAAAGGATTTGCTACTATGAACGAAACGGTACCGATGGGTAATGGAGTGGAATATTATTTCAGGGGCAGCCGTACAGGTGTATCAAGCTCTGCCGTATTTGTAAATCCCTTCCCTGCTCCAGATAATGCTACTTTAAATTTTTCGGGCGCGGTATATAAAGGCAGCGGAGGTGGTGGTGCTTTCACCACGAGTATCATAAACTTTTCGGCTTCGCCTCCAACTTATTATAGTTCATCAGCGGTTACCCTGTCAAACAATTTATCGTTTGCCAGCTCTGCTTCTACCAAAAAAGGGCTTAACCTGGTTGGTAACCCTTACCCATCGGTAATTGACCTGCACACAGTTTATACCGTTAACCTCAACGCTTATAAATTTTATTACATGCTGGTTAAAAATGTCACTACTGGCACCAACAGCTTCTCCACCACGTATGCCGTTTATGATGCCAGTAACGCAGGTACACCGCCTGCCGGGGCCAGCAGGTACGCCGTATCCGGGCAGGGATTTTTTATAACCGCCCCTAATGCAACTTCAACTTTGACATTTAACGAAAGCATGAAAGTGCCTTATACTTCGTATACTTCACCAGCTTCTACCAAACCGGTGTTTAATGTGATACGCAACCCGAGTGTAGTGGCTAAAACTTTAACGGTTAGTCCTGATAAAACCAGCACACAGCAGGCGGCTGTTGCAGCATCCGCATCTGCCGAAACCGCTATAGATCCTATACCACGGTTGCGGTTAGAGTTGATGCGGGATACCAACATATTAAATACCGCCGACATCGCTTTTGATAAAAATTCCAGTGCTAAATTTGCACTTGGTGAAGATGCACAATACATAGCGGCATCGGGCCAGGGCGATTTCTTTTATTCGCAATCGGCCGATTCTGTGGGTTGTTTTGTTAATTATACCGGTAACCTGGAAAAACTAAAACGCATCAATTTATTTATCGCGTTCTCGAATTTCGGTCAGTACAAAATTACCTCGCCCATAAAATCAAACATCGACGAACGCTATACCATCTATTTAAAAGACAAGTACACCAACGACTCATTAGATGTGGTACACAATCCGGTTTATACCTTTAATGTCGATCAAAACGCCGCCAGTTATCCCCGGGATCGTTTTTACCTGAGCATTGGTATTGCGCCGGGGCATGAATACAAACTATTAAACTTTAGCGGCAGTAAAGTAACCAGCGGCATCCAGCTGACCTGGAAAACTGATAATGAAAGTAATTTTACAGGTTTCGTGGTTCAAAAAAGCACCAATGGCGGCAAATCTTTTGAAGTGATCGACAGTCTGCAATCAACCGGTGCCGGCAGTTACACCTTTACCGACCCGGCACCTGGTAACGGACAGATCACTTATCGCCTGGCCCAAAGTTTAGTGACAGGTGATACCCAAATGTCAAAAAATCTGGTATTTGATTATAACAGCGACCTGAATGTTTTAAAGTTCATGGTATACCCCACCAGCACGGCCGGCGACATCCATATTAAATTGGGTAAAACATACAGCAACAATATCAAAATCAATATTATAAGCGCAACTGGCGGCATGGTAAAAACCTTAACCTCTGCCAACACCGATTCTGTACAGGAAAACGTGGGCAATTTGATCAAAGGGCTCTACATTGTAGAGGCCATTGACACTATCACGGGCAAACGTATCGGCAGCGCTAAATTCTTCAAACAATAATACGCGACTATAATTTTGATCCATTTCAGCAATACATCGGCAAGCTTGCTCTTGTCATCTTTTTTAGTAAACCCTTCAAAAAAATGATGTATTTATTCATTTTATTCACTGATTTACATGTCTTTAGGGTATAAAAATGAAACTTTAAAGAAATTTCTACCGTATAAAGCCACATTATAACAAGCTTTAATACACAAAACATTGCTACTTCTGAATCTGCCAACACGTCTATCTAAAATCATCCTTCTTCTTATTTTTCTGATATTTATCCAAAGCCGGGCCTTTGCTGCTTATACTTTTAACTGGGATGGCAGTAGCTCAACGGCCTGGACAACCACCGCCAACTGGACAGTTACGGGAAGCGGAACCGGTACAGCAGATTATCCCGGTAGCGGGGGCAGAACAGATGATATTGTTCTGTTTGGCGTAAGCACTACAATTGGTGTTTATACTAACCAGCCAACGCTAACGCTAAACGCCAATCAAACATTAACAATAGCATCTATTACGTTCGGATCAAAACAATACAGCACAGCAATACCCGGGACTACAGTAACTATAAATGGCAGCACAGGAACATTGGCAATAGCAGGCGATATTACTCAAAATCCAAACCTCAACAATAGCGCCGGTACAACTATCAATAACTTTATAAACGGCACAGCCACCCTAAAATGCGTTAACATCAGAGTTGGCTTAAGTGGCACCACAGGCGGGCAAAACAGCTTTTTATTTTCACATATAGCCAATTTAAATGTATCGGGCAGTGTTTTGATCATACCGAGCACCAGCTTAACCAATGGCAGCGGTTTCCGGTTAGAGGATGGTATTATGCGCCTGGATGGTCAAATAAGCATTACAAACCCAAACGGCTATAATACTGGTAATAACCTGGCTTACTTTACAGTTAACGGTACGTATAATACCAGCTCTCCTAAGAGTAGTCCGACATTATACCTCAATAACGCCAATGCGATAGGTGCTTTGGCTGCGCCCTACGGTTCTATAAACCTGTATGGTAACAGGCAAAGCGGAACACTTGGTGGCCGGGTAACCATTTATTATACAGCCCCTAATGCGGTAGTCTACACTTCTTCTACCCAGGGTTTTGGCCCCAATGGCGGCAAAGTAAGTACAACTGCCTCAACCGATGTTACTTATGATAATTTAGTAGTCCAGGGGAGCAATGCTGTAATTGGCGGCCCGGTTATTGGCAACACCACCCCGGTTCAAACCAGTTATTTAAATATCGATTCTACTTTTACCACATCGGCCAATGTAACTTTCGCTACTGTTAATACTACTACAACTATCGGGATAAGTGGATCAACAGCGGCCACTTGGACAAATTCAGCTACAGTGACGGGTGGTGTGGGTGCAACTACTATCAACGGGAGTCTTATTAATAACTCCCCAGGTATTATTAATCAGGCCGGTGGTAGTTTGAGTATTGCATCTAACGTCAGTAACACAGGCGCGTTAAACCTGGGATCGGGCGCTACCGATATTAACGGCAGTGTAAACACCAGCGGCTCTTTAACTATGAGCAGTGGTACCTTAAATATCGCGCAGAACTATACCAATTCAGGAACTTTCACCGCGGGCGCCGGTCTCATTACGTTTGACGGCACAGCTGCCCAAACACTGATAGATCAGACCACAGCAGGTACAAAATTCAATAATGTAACTTTTACCAATGGTACAACCGGAGCAACCAGCAAACGGATGAAATTGAATAGTAATTTTTTTATTAACCCCACTTATACCATCAATGTTAACGGATCGGGTATATTGACAGTCGAAAATACGCCTTCAACCTATACCTCTGCTTTAACCCTGCTCTCTAATGCCAGCGGTGATGCCAGCATCGGCAACCTTACTGCCGGGGCTATTGCCGGTAAAATTGAAGTGCAGCGTTTTATAAAGGGCGGTGCCCGCAGGTATATGCTTCTTTCATCGCCGGTTGCCGATACTACCAATACAGTTATAAGCAGCACCTCTAACAGTTACAGCCTGAAACCGATCATATTGCCGGGCGCGGCGGGTAGCAAACTGAGTACCATTGTTACCGGCCCCAGTGGTTCCGGAGGCGGTTTTGACAGTGCCCCGGCCACGGGTAATAGTCCCTCCGTTTTTGTTTATAATGAAAACGCCCCAGCAACTGCCGACCAAAACCAGGTAGCGGGCAATGAATATAAAGCGCTTACAAATACCAGCGTGTCTATCCCCATAGGCAACGGTATATTGCTTTATTACCGGGGGAGCCGCGACCAGCTAAACCCGGCCACCGGAGCGCCATTTGTAAAGCCTTTCCCTGCTGCCGACGATGGCACATTAACATTTTTTGGATCTGTTATTAAAGGCACAACGGCCACCAACTCCCCCATGACGCCAAACATTATTAATTTGCCAGCTACCACCGCGACAGATGCGTCAACCTATCCTTTGGCTAATACTGCATACCCAGCTACTTTATCGTTCAGTAGCACAACCCCTACACAAAAGAGGGGGTATAATTTAGTAGGTAACCCTTACGCATCCGTTATCGATCTGGCTAAAGTTGGTGCGGTTAACACTACTTTAAAATTTTATTACCTACTCATTAAAAATGCTCCAACCGGCACAAACAGCTCATCTACCCGGTTTGTGCTGATTAATACAAGCACCCTTAATTCACCTGTTGTAGGGACCGGAGGCAGTCAATATGTATTATCGGGACAAGGCTTTTTTGTGATTGCACCGGCTGCCAGTACTAAGATCACCTTTGACGAAAGCATGAAAGTGCCTTATGCAACTTATACCAGTACTTCGCCGCCGATATTTAATGTAAAAAAGGGAGGACCTTCTGTTGTAAAAACGTTGGCTGTTAACGGCGGTCAGGATAGTAAACAGGCAACAGCGTCCGTAGCCATAGCGGCAACAACCAATGTGAGTACTACCCCATGGTTACGATTGGATATGATGCAGGACACCAGCACTTTTAGTTCTACCGACATTTATTTTGATAAAAACGCTCAAAATAAATTTGTCCCCGGCGAGGATGCTCCATATTTAGCATCATCGGGCCAGGGAAATTTCTTTTTCTCACAAACTGCCGATTCTATAGGATGTTTTGCAAACTATACCACAGAGTTAGAGAAACAAAAGCGGATAAACCTTTTTATTGCCTACACCAATTATGGTACTTATAAGCTTACGGCCCCTATTAAACAAAATATTGACGAACGCTACACCATTTTTTTAAAGGACAAATTCACCAATGATTCTTTAGATGTGATCCATAATACCGAATACACTTTTAATGTAACTACCGCCCCGGCCAGTTACGCGCGCGACAGGTTTTATTTAAGTATTGGCATAGCCCCGGGGCATGAATATAAATTACGCGACTTTAATGGAGCTAAACAAACAAGCGGTATTAAACTAACCTGGCAAACTGATAATGAAAGCAATTCAACCACATTTGTTGTTGAAAAAAGCACTAATGGTGGTAATTCTTTTATAGCTATTGATAGCTTGCGTTCAACCGGCGTGGGTAGCTATAGCTATACTGATATAGCACCTGGCAGCGGACAGGTATTATATCGTTTAAAACAACAATTGGTAACCGGGCGAACAAACATTTCGAACGTTTTAAACTTCAATTATCTTACTACAAGCCCTTTAAGATTTATTGTTTACCCAAGTACTGCTTCACAAAGTATAAATATTAACTTTGGTAAAACCTATAGCAACGCCATTAAAGTAAATATTGCAACCGCTTCCGGAGGCTTGGTAAAAACCATAACCGCAAGCAATACCAATTATTTACAGCAAAATATTAGTAACCTCCTGAGCGGACTTTACGTAATAGAAGCAGTTGACGAGTCTACCGGAAAAAGAATTGGCAGCGCTAAGTTTTATAAACAATAACATCACCATGGAATTATCGGCCTTTGTAAAAACTATTTATAAATTTTTACCGGGGATATGCCTTTTATTGATCACCTCCAACTGTTTTGCCCAATCAAACCCGGGCGGTGGTCTTTGTGATGGAAATGATGGTGGACCCGATGGCTGCCCTTTAGATACCGGGGTAATTGTATTGGTAGTAGTAGCTGTTATTTTTGCTGTTACCAATCTATACCGTCAAAAAAAATCCCTCCAGGCTTAGTACCTAAAGGGATTGATCATTATATTTTTGCAGGAATGAATGAACGAATAAGGGTTCGCGTTTTACACTTTTCGTATTTGCGACGGACTAACCTGGTTGATTTCTAACTGTTTTAACACGCCATCAACCACTTTAGGCAATTCGTTGAGCGTTTTTTGCGGATTGTGCAGTTCGCCAACACCAAAACCCCTCCACACTATACGACCGGTGTTACGGTCAATCAGGTCGATGATCAAGGTGCCTTCTTTGTAGGGAACACGGGCATAAGTACCGCCGTAGCCGTATGGATAACCCCAGCCGCCCCAGCCACCATAGTAGCCATAAAATCCGCGTGACCGCCAGCCCCAACCCCAGCCCCAGCCACCCCAGCCGCCCCAGCCGCCATAATAAGCCGGATAGAATTCGGTTTTTACGCCTCTGCCGGTCAGGGTAGAGTAGCTCACCAGCAAATCGGGATTGTTTTCTTGTAATCTTAAGCCTTTAGTTTGTAATGCCGCGATAGTAGCATCTTTCACCCTTTCATCAGCGATCTCTTTTTTAACAACACCACCGGCTTTGTTGCTTGTTTCTGGTGCTACCCAGGCAAATGTACGGTAAGATGAGAGATCGGTTTTGTTGCGGGCTGCTGTGTAGTAATTGTAACTGCTGCAAGCAGACAGGGCCGAAACCAGCAATAATACCAGCCCTGTATAGATAGTTTTTCTCATTTTAATTCACTCCCTTATATTTATTCATTAGACTCTTGAACAAACAAAGGTTTAATTTAAATATTTATTTATTTAAATTAAAAAGCTGAGCGTATAACTTTTCTGTAGGCAGGCCCACTACGTTGGTATAAGAGCCATTAATGCGCTCAATACCTATTAAACCAATACGTTCCTGGATACCGTATGAGCCAGCTTTATCAAGCGGGTTATACTCAGTTACATAACTTTCAATCTCCTGGTTGCTTAGTTTGCGAAAAAACACTTCGGATACATCAAAAAAGTTATTATAACGACCCTTATACAGCAAGCAAACTCCGGTAATAACCTGGTGCACCTTGCCCGATAGCAACTGCAGCATCTCTACCGCATGTTGCGGAGTTTCAGGTTTGCCCAATATAAGGCCATCTATACAAACAATGGTATCGGCGGTAAGGACCACTTCATCAGTTACGGTACCATCAAAGGCTTCGGCTTTTTTACGGGCGATATAAACCGCCACCTCCTGTGGTGTTAAACCTTCGGGATATGATTCGTCAACATCTTTTAAAACAACCTCAAACTCCATATCCATCAATCGGAGCAGATCCTGCCTGCGCGGTGATTTTGATGCCAGAATGATTTTGGGGATAGACGTTGAGTTCATAGTAGATGTTTTTTTATAGTTGATAGTTCATAGATCATGGTTCATAGTAAAAAGCCTATAATTTATACCTTGGTCACTTAAGTTACCATGAACCATGACCTATGATCCATGAACTAAATAATCTACCAGCTATAAGCCTGTTCACTCATCCACTTATCCTGTACCTTAAGCACTTTTTCAATAATATCACGGGCACAGCCTTTACCTCCCGCATAAGGCGATACATAGGCGCTTACGGCTTTTATTTCTTCAACCGCATCAGCAGGGCAAACGGGTAAACCTGCCATTTTCATGGCTTCCAGATCAGGAATATCATCACCCATATACAAAACATTGGTAGCGATGATGGCTTTTTCTTCCAGATATATTTTAAAACGCTGTGATTTGGTATGCGTACCCATATAAACATCCTGAATACCCAGGCTGTTTAGGCGGTATATAGCGCTTTTTGACCGGCTGCCAGATATGGCGCATACATTGTATCCGCATTTAACGGCCAGCTGCAGGGCATACCCGTCTTTGATGTTAAAAGCCCGGCTTTGCTCTCCGTTGTCGGTCACAAAAACAGAACCATCGGTAAGCACACCGTCCACATCAAAAATAAACGTGGTAATATCTTTTAATTTTTGTAGAAATGATTCCAACGAGGTAATTATTGAATTAGCGAATTAGTGAGTGGAGAACAGTGAATGGTGAGTAATACATAGAAGGCTACTAAACCCTGACAACTTACCACTCACCATTCATTACTTACTATTGTCCCTTATTGATTATCGCGCCATTCGTAAACCCAGGCCGATTGGATCTGCTCCAGGTGTCCTTCATTTGATTCGGCTCTTGTGCCTGCAAAATTGGGTAATGATAAAACCCATTCCAGCAATTCGGTAAAACGGATGCGGTATATTTTTGATTCATCAAAATCATCGCCAAACTTTTCATAAAGTTCAATAGCGATGTCTTCGTAATCATTCCAGTGAATAGGTAAGGCAAATTTATTGTCGCTCATTTTCTTTGTTGTACGTTTTACGTGGTACGTTATACGTTCTTTTATATTCTATGTTTATTAACTTTACGTAAAACGTACAACGTCAAACGTAAAACCCTCTATTTAGTGCCCCAGGAATTGTGACTGATCTGGCAGGGTTACTTCAATATCACCATCAACTATTACACACTGGCAACCCAGGCGCGAGTTAATACGCGGATTTACGGCCCTGTCAATAAAATCTTCCTCTTTATCAGATATCTCCTGGATATTATCCATTCCTTTATTTACGTAAACGTGGCAGGTACTGCATCCGCAAACGCCGCCGCAATTATGCTGCAGCTCTATGCCGTTTTCCAGGCAAACATCCAATACAGATTCTCCTTCGGCTATAGGCAGTTCAACGGGTTCATGCCCTTTTTCCTCGAAATTTATCTTTATTTTAAAAACGTTCATTTAGGCAAAAGTAACAAAATTACTTGTCCCCGTGCCCACCATTATTGTTTTTGATAATACCCTGACTTAATAAAGCATAGATCTCCTGCCAATAGGGCTGACCATTAAGCATTTGCAGGTGAGCATCCATGGTAACAACATCATTGCGTACAGCGGGTCCGGTTTGCACGCTTGCGGGTAGCTGCGCCTGCACTTTTTGAGCGGTTTCCAGTATCAGGGGTTTCAGCATATCAAAGTTCATTTGATGTGCCGACAGCAACTGTTGTGCTACTGAATACAAATAATTAGGGAAATTACAGGCAAATACCGCAGCCAGGTGCAATATTTTACGATCGGCGGAGTTTACATCATATACATTATTACTGATCGTAGCGGCCAGTTGTTTCAGATTGGATTTGATATGGTCATTAGCTGCTTCAATACATAAAGGCACAGCCCAAAAATCAACTTCTTTAGTTTTGCTAAAGGTTTGCAGCGGATATAATACCCCCGCATTATCCGTAAAAGCCAGCACATCATTTAAATTGGTTGAACCGGATGTATGTACAATGAGTTTTTGATACCCGGCCAGCGCTTTTACCATTTCTATAATGGCATCGTCCTTTACAGAAATGATAAACAGGTCGGTATCCGGATTTATGGCTGCCAGGTTATCAATGGCCTCGGCGCCAACATGGTAGGCCAGTAATGCGGCATGTTGAACATCGCGGCTATAAACCTGCACTATACGATGGCCCGCGTTTTTTAAAGCAGCAGCCAGGTGTGTGGCCACATTGCCCGATCCGATTAAAGTTATACGCATACTATTTTACAATTTAATATTCTGTAAACAGTTGTAATTTAAATATTTCTGTATTTTAGCGATCATCATCTCTATCTATCCGTTGCCCTATGAAAATACTTAAAGTAAGTATCATCATCGTCATTTTCCTGGTGGGGGCCTCTGCCCTGATATTATATGGTTTTTATGAATATAACAACAAAGAAAAAAAGGTTTTAACCGCCGCCGACCGCAAAAATATCAATGGCAAATTTATAAAATTAAGCAAGGGTATTACCCACTATCAGCTCGAAGGGCCAGAAAATGGCGAAGTAGTGATATTGGTGCACGGCTTTAGCGTTCCATACTATATCTGGGATGGTACGTATGAGTTCCTGGTAAAAAATGGCTACAGGGTACTGCGTTATGACATGTATGGCCGGGGTTATTCTGACAGACCTTACACCATCTATGATAAGAACCTGTACAACACCCAATTATTGGATCTGATAACCGCCCTGAAACTACAAGGCCATGTAAACCTGGCCGGTATATCATTTGGCGGCGAAATGATAACTAATTTTGCCTGCCAGCACCCAGACATGATCAATAAAGTGATATTGATAGATCCGGCTTATGAAAGCCTTAAGCCCAGCGCTCCCCGCCATTTTACCATGTATAACGAGGCTGTGAATTCCAATAAACGGGCAAAGGACCAACTGAATGATTTCCTGTATCCGAAAGAGCACTCAGCATGGGTAAAACGCTATCTGCCGCAGATGGAATATAAAGGTTTCAGGCATGCGTTGGTATCAACTATGTATGATTATGAACAGCACAGCCGGGAAAGCAATATATGTCTCAATAAAGCCAATAAACCCGTGCTGCTTATCTGGGGCGAAAAAGATGGCACCTCACCCTTCCGTTACAGCGACTCGATCCGTAGTGTGCTCAAGGTTGACTTTTTTCCGGTTGCCAGAGCCGCCCACCTGCCATCAGTAGAAAAACCCGATACCGTGAACAGTAAAATATTAGCCTTTTTAAAACAGGAGTAAAATTGGGGTTGGGTTTATCACTATGGAATGTTCATCTTCTCCGCCCAATCAATCCCATCAGGCAATTTAGCACGACTAAACTCAATATGCACTACCCTTCTTTTTTGGTTGTTGGTGGTTCGGTTAGAGGCATGCAGCAGCAATGGGCGCATGATCATTACTCCGCCTGCAGCAACAGGGCAAAGCGTTTCTGTTTCAACCTGCCAGTTAATGGTTTCAGGACGATAAACAGCTTTCAGGTGTGATCCGGGAATTATCTTGAGCGCGCCATTATCCGCACCGGCGTCATCCAGGTGGATACGGATGGTAAAATTATCCCGTAATATATCCAGCGGCGGCTGTACGCCAAATTGATTATGTTTAACCGTCCACGGACCATAACCTGGGATATCCCTTTTCTGGTTAACCACAATGGTGAAGTCCTGATGCCAGGCCACAAACCAATTGGAAAGTTCGGGCTTGTCGAAGTAGATAGATTTAACGGCAAAATACCCTTCACCAAACAAGTTATTGATCAACGTTTTTAAATTGTCGTTAAAAATCAAAGGAACAGTAGGAGGCACCTCCTTTAAAAATTGCCTGATGGCAAACAGATCCTCCGTTTTACGAAAAGCCGGGTTCGATGGATCGACAGCTTTGATGACGTTAAGGATGGCTTCTACTTCTGCTGGTGAATAAACGGCATCGACAATGGCAAAACCATTGTTAAGGATATTTTGACAGTGCGCGGCTAAATAAGTATCCATGCTTGCGGGTAAACTTACGAAGTTTTTGTATTTCTATGCTCAAAAGAGAGGGCCGTCACCTTCCGTCGAAGGGAATGCGTAAAAGCCTACCCACCATGCTTCGATGGAGCTAAGCATGACAGCCTTTTCTTGCGCGGTGCCCCGGCTCTTTAAAGATTATATTTTTAAAAGCCTTCTCCTTTGGAGAGTAATAGCCCATGAAAAGGCATAAAGCGAAAATTAAGCATCTATCTATCGACTCACCCCGACGTCGCTGCGCTCGTCACCCCTCTCTCCGCTTCGCGAATAGAGGGGATTTTTAATTCTTTTTTTCTTTACCCTCTTTGCGGCAAAGCCGCAGAGAGGGTGGTCCAGCGAAGCGTAGACCGGGTGAGTCTGCTCTGCGGCTTGTTTTAACCTTGTAAGTTTAAACTCCACCTCTTCATGAGCTATTACTCTTTGGAGAGGCTTGAGTGAGGCTTTTAAACCACCTTCAATTCCTTTTTCCTGCGGAGTATCGACATAAAGAAACCGATCACCATAATGATAGTGCCCGACCAGAAGAAATTAATGTATGGGAACTGGATAGCTTTCATCACAATAAATTTCTTTTTGCTTTCGGGTTGTTGATACACCATGATCTCCACCTTTTTATTCTCTGGTATCACCTTGCTGAAACGCAGTTTCAAACCGGCATCATCTACCTTGCGGGCAAAATCAAACACGTTACCGTTTTTGATCATGTATACCGGTACCGCCTCATATTTTTTGCCATTCGTTACAATTTCCAGGTTGGCACCAATAGCCACATCGCTATCAGTAAGTGGAATACTTTGCACTTTAGCTTCTTTATTCAATCCTTTTAATAAGATATAGCCATCGCGATACCTGATAGTATCTCCCGGGGCTACTTCGTGACTTACCGGGGCATCGTAATTTTTATCGTCATTAGCTTCATCATGACCGTCTGCACCATTTTGCTCTGCTTCGCCTTTTAAGGCAGATGGTACCGGATAAAACATGGTAATATGCGTGTACATATCATGAAACAGATAATGCCTTGTATCCGGCGAGGCCGACATCTGTCCTTTATTGATCAACGCTTTGGGTTTCAATACAAATTCGTTGGTTACCTTACCGCTGGCATCCATTTTTTTATAATCAACTTTAAAAAAGATATTAGGAGTTGATATAGAATCGCCAATGTATGTAACCGTATAATCACCCATTTTTTGAGGCTGATTCAGATAAACCAATATATTTTCGCGCGGATTTTGCTCCTTGGCAAACTCCGGAGAAAAACCTTCGCCGGTATTGTTAATAGAGATAATGCTCCTGGTACCTGCTGCTATCAGCGCGCCTATCAGCAGTAAGCCAAAACCAATATGCGCCACTGCCGATCCGGCCAGTTTAAACTGACCTTTAAAGGCATCTGCCAGTATTTTCGCGTTTGCTACCACCGAATATACCGAACCCCACATCACCAGTATAAACACCGCGTTCAGTTTGTAAACGCCGGTGGCATACACTACCAACGCGGTTATTAAAGCGCCAAAGAGCAGGTATAAACCTGTAGTAATAAAAAAGCGGGTAACATCGGTTTTCTTATATTTTAAAAACTGGGTAAAACCGGTCAATATCGTCACTACAAAAGCAAATGACGACTGGATAACATTGTAATGCTTAATTACATCAGATGGCGGCGCTATTTTAGTACCGAACATAGCGTTCCATACCGGTACAGAAGTTACCACCAGCAAGTGAAAGCATGACAGGCCCAAAAATACCGAGCCTACAAACATCCAGAACTCGCGCGAGTAGGTGTCTTCGTCTTTTTTGGTGATCGGCATTTGTTTTCTCCGGACCACCAATAATACAATGGACGGTACCAGAAATATTAATACGCCAATAACCAGCTGCCAGAACATGCCGTTATCGGTAAAGGAGTGTACAGAAGTATCGCCCAAAATACCGCTGCGCGACAGAAATGAAGAATACCATACCAGCACAAAGCTGATCAATACCAAAAAAGTAGCGGTAAAGTAAGAGTGACCCGTATTTTTAAATACGATGAGTACGTGCAAAGCAGCCACCATGGTGATCCATGGGAAGATAGAGGCATTCTCTACCGGATCCCAGGCCCAGAAGCCATCAAAATTCAACGACTCGTATGCCCAGAACGAGCCCATGATAACACCTGTACCCAGTATCATACCGGCAAACAGAGCGTATGGTATAGCAGGTGCAACCCACTCTTTATAACGTTTTTGCCAAAGACCGGCTACCGCATAAGCAAAAGGCACTACTATTGACGCAAAACCCAGGAACAGTGTTGGCGGGTGAATGATCATCCAATAGTTTTGCAGGGATGGGTTCATGCCCTGGCCGTCTTTTATAAATGAAAGATAGTCGGGGTTTTGGAAGATAGGCGCTTCGAGCGCTTTGCGTAACAGCAGGAATGGCGAGCTGCCAATGCGGGTACCCAGGATTTCGACACCCAGTACCATAGTGGCTAAAACCACCTGCGAAAAGGCTACCACCGTCATTACCGGGCGCTCCCATGATTTGGCCCTGCGGATGAGGATATTACCTAAAACGGCCTGCCAGAAAGTCCACAGCAGGAAGCCCCCCTCCTGTCCGTTCCAGAAACCAGATACTATGTAGTAAACTGGTAGCGAGCGCGAGGTATAGGCCCAGGCATAATGATACTCGAAATAGTGGTTATAAATAACATAGAACAGGCATGTGCCCATGCCCAGTATAGAGATGGAATTGATATAAAAGCCGATGCGGCCCATGCGCTGCCAGGAGCTATCATTTTTGCCTGCATCTTCGGTAGTGGCAAAATAATAGCTGATGAACGATAAAAGAGCCGCGCCAAAAGAAAGAACGATAAAAAACTGACCTATCTGGCCGGGTAAAAGGTGTTCGCCTTTAAAAACTGTATCCATATTTTAAGTCAAAATTCAAAAGTCAAAAGTTAAAAGTCAGGCATTTATGCTTTTTTTGACTTTTGAATTTTGACTTTTAACTTTATTATATACTGGCCTGCGTGGCCTTTGCTTCTGTAATTTCTAACTTGTCCTGAGTGTATTTGGAAGGGCATTTCATCAGGATCTTGGAGGCATGAAACTCCTGACCAACCATGGTGCCTGTTAATACCAACTGCTCGCTCCGCTCAAAGTCTTCGGGTTTGGTGCCGGTAAATACTACTTTGCGTTCTTCGCCTTTATTATCTTTCATATAAAACGAAAAGTAATTGGCATCCTTAGTGGCATCATAATACAACTTTTTTGCTGTATTCAGGTGTCCTACAATATGCAGCTCGCTGGTAGTTTTTGTAGCATCGCTAAAAGAACCATAGGTACTGGAGTTGGAGTAAACACTAATGATAACCGCTATAGCGATAGCTATAACTACAAGACCAAAAATTGCACTTTTCTTCATTCTGAGGCTTATATATTATAAAATAGAATGCAAAAATACAAAACATAGCGCTAATAAAGTTTTTTACAAGCCATATGTGTTATTTAGAATTATTCTTAACAGGGAGATTAGAGGCAAGAATTAAGAGCCGGGAATCAAGATTTATTGCACAGTCGACTCACCCGACCATCGCTACGCTTGGTCACCCTCTCTTCGCCTTCGGCGGAAAGAGGGGATTTGGAATCTCTATCTCCACGCGTCATTGCGAGGCACGAAGCAATCCCCGATTTACAGAGATGCCCTGTATAGCATAGAGATTGCTTCGTACCTCGCAATGACGGTTTAGGATACTTTTGGTATATTTACGTAAAGCAAATAACTATGAGTAACGAATGCAGACTAAGATTGGAATGGGTACCGGAGGCGTATAAGGAGGAGTGTGATAGTGCTTCTCCAAAATCTGTTTCCGCGACTCAGAAATTAATTAAACCATTGGTAAGGGAAAGCCAAAGCTTAAAAACCAGTAAAAGAAAATATAAAAGATAGATCGGTATAGTTCGCGATTGTTTCGTCGTTCCTCGCAATGACATAGTGGAGGTATAAAAACAAAAGCGGCAGGTTTTTCAACCCGCCGCTTCAAGCTCTGTCTTATCACAAAGTAATTTATTTATGGCCAAACACCAAGGTTTTGGTATGATACGGCTATTTTGTTGATAGCGCCTACCATGGCTGCATTACGTAGGGTTTCGATCTTAGGGTTGTTTTTGTAGATCTCTCTGATCTCATGGTATGAGCGGATCATAGTATCTTCCAGTCCGGAATTTACCAATTCCAATTCAGACGCGCCTTTGATGATGGTTGAACGCTGCATTGGTGTTAATGATGTACCGGTGATGCCCTCTACCATGTTGACCAGGTTAAGGTTGGAGTTTTCTTCAAACCTGCGGTTCATACGGCCAAAAGCCACATGGCTCAGGTTTTTTAACCATTCAAAGTAAGATACGGTTACACCGCCGGCATTAGCATACATATCCGGGATGATCAAACCGCCATTGGCATAAAATATAGCCTCGGCTTCCGGTGACGTTGGACCGTTTGCACCTTCGGCAATAATTTTTGCCTGTATATTACGGATGTTATATTCAGTGATCTGGTTTTCCAAAGCAGCTGGCACCAGGATATCGCATGGTTGCTCCAGGCCTTCCATGGTATTGGCAAATTCGCGCAGGGCACCGGCATAGCCTAAAATAGAACCGGTTGCTTTGCGGTGTTGAAAAACAGCTTCCACATCAAGCCCATCTTCGTTATAGATAGCGCCTTCAAACTCGCACAAACCAACAATAATGGCACCAAATTCACCCAAAAATTTAGCCGAATAGTAGCCCACATTACCTAAACCCTGTACAATTACTCTTTTACCTGCTAAACCTGGCAGCAAGCCCAATTTCTGCATATCCTCGCCAACGCTTACGCACTCGCGGATGGCAATAGCCACGCCACGACCGGTAGCTTCACGACGACCAGCGATACCATGTAACGCGATAGGTTTACCGGTAACGGCACCCATGGCATCCAACTGACCTGGGTTCATGGTAGCATAGGTATCAGCAATCCAGCTCATTTCGCGCTCGCCCGATCCATAATCCGGAGCAGGTACATCAATGCTGGGGCCAATAAAGTTTTTCTTGATCAATTCAACAGTATAACGGCGGGTGATGTTTTCCAGCTCGCTTACGGTGTAGTTTTTGGGATTTATTTTGATACCGCCCTTGGCGCCGCCAAACGGAACGTTCACAATGGCGCATTTGTAGGTCATTAAAGCGGCCAATGCCATTACCTCATCCTCGTTCACCATTTCGCTATAGCGGATACCGCCTTTGGTTGGCGATTGGTGGTGTGAGTGTTCAACCCTCCAAGCGTCGATCACCTCAAAACCATTGCCCCTGCGGATAGGGAAACGGAAGCGGTAAACACTGTTACATGATTTGATCTGGTCTAATAAACCAGCATCGTGTTTAGTAAACTGCGCTGCGTAATCGAAGTTTTTACATACGTCGCCAAAGAAGTGGGTATCCTGATCAGCAACTAAAATATTCGTAGCCATAATTGTTATATAAATATTAAACTCTTAAAAAAGTGCACAAATTTGGTACATTTTTTATCAATATCGCAAATATTTTATTGTTAGTGTTTCAGATACACCTTATAACAACCGTACAAAAACCATGTTTAAACAAGATAGGCAAATTTTTTGAACTATTTTTCTTTTTCGATTTTTTTTAATCGACGATCGATAGAGAACAAGTAAAAGGCTAATCCGGCAAAAATTATCACTATAGTAGCCACCACAACGTATATTTTGCCCGAGCTACGTAATACATTATCCATTTCAACCGCCGCGTTTTGTTGTGCAAAAACACGCGCAAAACTTAACATCAACAGTACTAAAACTATAAGCTTCTTCATTATTAATTTTCGTTCTTTTTATATTCAATTAAACGGATACGGTAACGTACCGAGGCTATCCAGATGCCCATAAAGCTCCAGGCAATAAAGGCAGGATATAATACCATGCGCATGCGGTTATCCAAATCGAGCTTACCAAAAGCGGGGTTACCACCATTACCTGGGTGCAATGAATCAGTCATCCGGGGTAGCACCATAATCAGTACAATCATTACCGGGAAAGCAAAAATGTTATATATGGCCGATATTTTGGCCCGTTTCTGCTCTTCGTCGATAGAGTTACGCAATACCGAATAAGCGCAGTACAACAAGAAGGCTATGGCGGCGCTGTTCTGTTTTGGATCGTTGCTCCAAAATTCACCCCAGGTATATTTGGCCCAAAGCATACCGGTTATCAGCCCCAGCACAAAAAAGAAAAGACCGGTATTGGCACATTCTACCGCAATAAGGTCATACTGCTCTTTGCCCGTATTTAAGTATTTGATACTGTAATAAACCGAAATAGTAAAAACCGTAAACATGGCCATCCACATAGGCACATGGAAATAGGTATTTCTAATTGTTTCGTGAACTATAGGCAGCTTGGGTACCCCAAGCAGTAAACCGGCTATCAGTGTGTAAATAATTACGATCACCGTTAAAACCTTCCACCAGGATTGATAAATAAATTTCATATTGATTGATGGGCAAATGTAGTGAATTATTGGTTCATTGGTTTACTTGTTCATTAGTTCATTGGTCTTTTATAGTTTATTTATGACCAGTTATTGTCATTTGATTATGCCACGTTTACCAATGAACAAATGACACCAATGAACGAGTGAGCCCCGTCAGTCCCCCGGTTCATAATCTACCGGCAGCAGATCGGCAAGCTTGGCTTTGGACCAGGTACCTTCATAAAGCGGACTTGGGTTTGATATTACGATGCCGTTCATATCAAACAAAATATAGTTACCGTAAAGTGTTACAATGCTGGTTTCATAGTTACCCATATCCAGCGGACGATAAACATCCTTAAACTCCGTAGTTTCTTCTTTTTTGGTGTATACTACGTATAAAAGATGCGGAAAAACAACAGCATATATGCCTTTTTCGGGTGTTTTGCGCAATATTTCGAATGATTGATAAGGGATGCGGCTCAGGTTTTCCCGGTTCCATTTGGTAAGGTTACTGATCCTGTACCAGTTCACCAGCGAATCGCGGTTGGGCGTAACATCCCGGTACCTTTTGATCTTTTGCAGGATCAGGGCTTCGTCCGGGCGTTCGCGGTTCAGCATGCGTGTAAAATCATGCGCCTCAAAGCCTTCTTCCTTCAGCCGGTCTTTATATAACGACCGGTAAAAATGCTGTGCAGAGCCATAATACGCCTGCTCGCGTTTTAACTTCCATGCCTTTTTTTGCTCTGCCGAACCGGGCAGTTCTTCAAACAAGGCCTTGCCGGCATATTGTATGGTATGTTCAATAGCATCACTTACAAAATTTTTGAGCAGGAATTTGGTACGATATCCCAACGCATGGTTTTCCACCACCAGGAACTCATCGCCAGAGGCTTCCAGCTGTTGTTTGTTTCGATGATAAATGAGATTGAGAATATGCGGATTAACCACCCGGCAAAGTTTGGAGTTTTCGGTAGTACCAATAAACTCACGCCTGAATTGTTCGTAATTCTTTTTCCAGTCGGCCGCGCTGCTGATCACTACTTCGCGCAGCATCAATACTTTTTGGGTAAGTTCGATATTGAGTTTTAGGGGTGCGCCGCTCACCTGTATCGTTTGGGAATAATCCTCATAGCCAACGGTAGTCACCACCAGTTCATACTGACCGGGTTTAACACCTCCGAGGGTAAATGAACCATCATCGGCTGTAACCGTACCATAAGTGGCATTGCTTAAAAACACGCTGGCCCGGGCTACCGGATTTTTGCCGTTGGCATTAACAATAGTACCGGTAATAGTAGTATTTTGAGCTATTACTACAAATGGGCAAACTATAAAAAGAAGAATGATCCAATAAGGCCGCATTAATGAGGGATACAATTTTTTTCCAAGGTACTAAAAAACACATTTTTTATGAACGCTTGATGAAATTGCCTGCATTTATTTATTGAGACAAGAAAGTTACAATGGAAGTTGGTTTGATAACAACTCTCACATCTGTTCCAATACTTGAAAAACATGTCATTGGAGCGCAGCGTGGCAATCTCCTCATTGTACTTCCGCATCATGCTTACTTGAATTGAACATGATGAGATTGCTTCGTCGTGCCTCCTCGCAATGACATGGTTTTTAGTTCTTTTTAAACGGGAAAATATAATACACTCTCCTGTTTGCTCTATTTTCTCTTGATTCCTGACTCTTATCTCTTGATTCTATAATATTATCAATCCCTCCAAAGGAAAGGAAAAAGTAAAAGCGCGGTGGTAATCACGATGGCATTAATGGCGCACAAAACGCCTATGTTACCCAGGCTCAGGCTTCTGTCTATCCCATCCATCGCGTTTTTACTGAGGCGAATAAGCACCAGGATCACCGGTATAATAACCGGAAAGCTCAGGATAGCCATCAGCGTACCGTTATTACCCGCCTTGGAGGCAATGGCCGATATCATGGTGAACACCGTTGAGAAACTCAGGCTGCCCAGCAACACGGTTAAAAAGTAAAAAAGCGGATCGCCAAGGGTGTTGGTAAAAAACACCATGTACACCAGCAAAGCCAGTATACTTAACAGGGCCATCAGCAAAACATTGTAGATGGTTTTTGACAGGATAATAGCCTGCGGACTGGCAATGGAATAATAATAAAGCAAGCGGCTCTTGCTCTCCTGCATAAAGCTTTTGGCTATAGCATTAACCGAAGCAAACAGCATAATGATCCAGAACAGTACGTTCCATACCACTTTGTAACCGTTACTGCCGCTAAAACCCGGTGTGAGGTTAAAGGAAATGTAGCAAATAAAAACGGTTGACACCACGTATAACAAAACACCATTAAAAGCATATTTTGATCGCCATTCGAGCAAAATTTCCTTTTTAAGCAGGTGCCAGGTTTCGTTAACGAGTTTCATGGCGTCAAAGGTAATTATTTGGTTCATTTGTTCATTGGTTTATTGGTGCATTGCTTTCCTTGCATTGACCATTGTTGCTTGGTCACCTCTCCTCGCCTGCGGCGGAAAGAGGGGTAACTCACTCGCGTCATTGCGATGGTACGAAGCAGGAGCCCCCTCTAAATCTCCCCCAAAGGGGGAGACTTCAAAAAAAGCACTTTAAAGCCCTGTCCTTTGGAGAGGGTTGGGTGAGGCTCTTGCTTCGTGCCCCGCAATGACGCGATTTTTATGAGATCGTCCTGACGCGTACATTTGACCAATTGTATCAATTGCATTAAATTTGAAAAATCGGCAATCCATTATCAACCTGTAAAAAATAAAACTCATGCCTGTTGCTTATTGTAATACCCCACTTGGCATCACCCGTATTATTGAAGAGGATGGTTTTATCGCTTCCATATCAGCAAGGGATGAGGAGTATGAAATTACACCGGCACCTACCCCATTGCTGCAAATGGCCATCGATCAGTTAGATGAATATTTTAAAGGCGAGCGTAAGGAATTTGATCTGCCCTTGAAACAAGCGGGTACACCTTTTCAGCAACAGGTATGGGACGAGTTATTGCAAATAAAATACGGAAGCACCATTACCTATGCCCAGCAATCAAACCGGATGAATAGTCCGCTGGCCATAAGGGCCATAGCATCGGCAAATGGCAAAAATGACCTGTGGATTGTGGTGCCCTGCCACCGGGTTATTGGTTCTGATGGCAGCCTAACCGGTTATGCAGGCGGGTTGTGGCGCAAGAAATGGTTGCTGGAACACGAAGCCAAAGTGATGGGCATTGGCCAAACCAAGCTTGATTTTTAGCGATTATACCACCTCCTTTAACAGTTGACTCATTTTTTCATGTAGTTGATACGGCTGAAAAGGTTTTGCCAATACATCATTCATACCAGAGGTTATGGCCTGTTCCTGCTCGTGCCCAAATGAAGATGCGGAAAGTGATATAATAGGGATGCTCCTTTTGGGTTCTTCAAAATCAACCCGTATGGTGCGGGCCGCTTCATAGCCGTTCATTTCGGGCATGTGCGTATCCATTAAAATAAGGTCGTATTTTTTGGTTTTCAGTTTTTCGATCAGCTTACGGCCGTTATCCACCATTTCAACTTCCACATTCCAGTCTTTGAGCATTTTCGATAGCATGAACTGGTTCACCATATTATCCTCGGCCACCAAAACAGTAACATTGTTAAAAGGGTTCAATACCTTATCGGGTTTACTGTTCATTTTTTCAACGGGTTTTGCTGCTATAGTATGCCAGTTTATAAAATTAAAAGTACTCCCTTTACCTATCTGACTGCTCAAGGTAAGTTCCCCGCCTTTTAACTCGGCCAGTTTTTTTACTATGGTTAGTCCAAGCCCTGTACCGCCATATTTGCTTACGGTGTCTTCTTCGGCCTGTTCAAATGATTCAAAAATTTTGCTGAGCCTGTCGGCCGGGATCCCGATGCCAGAATCTTCAACGCTGTATTTTAGTTTAACCTTATCGTTATGTTTTTGCAATACCGATACTTTTAGCTTAACATAACCCCTTTCGGTAAATTTAATAGCATTGCTCAGCAGGTTCATCAAGATCTGGTTCAGGCGTAGGGAATCAACCATGAGATCCGACGGCACATTGTTTTCTATCTCCAGTATAAATTCGATATTGCTTTCATCGGCCCTGAATTTAAGCAGGTCAAACGCTGCCTGGATAAGCTCACGTATATTATTGGGGGTACGTACAATATTAAACTTGCCGGCTTCTATCTTAGATATATCCAGCACATCATTGATAACGCCTAACAACGATTTGGAGGACGTTTCCAGCAAATTAAGCATGTTCTTTTGCTGCTCGTTTAGTTCGGTACGAAGCAGCAGGTCGGTTATGCCAATAATACCGTTAACCGGCGTACGCAATTCGTGGCTCATATTGGCCAAGAAGGTTTCTTTTACCTTTTTGCTGTACTCCGCATTTTCTTTTGACTTGATCAGCTGTTCCTGGTAACTTTTTTGCGGAGAAATATCACTAATGTTTAAAAAGATGGTTTTATTGTGATAAGATGCACGGCATTCTACCCATATTACCCGCTTATCAAAGGTTTCAAACTGCAACTCAAAAACGGCAAAATTGAGGTTGTCTTTGATGATCTCTCCCAGTTTTTTACGAAACAACGTTTTTTGATTTTCAACCGACAGATCAATAATACTTTTACCCAGTAACTCGGCCGATTTAAAACCCATAATAGTTTCAACCGCAGGGTTAATATTATTGATGCGGAGGTTTTGCGCATCAACCGAACAAATAATATCGGCAGAGTTTTTTACAACAATGGCAAAGTTTTGTAATTCTTCGTTCTTTAACCTGATCTCGGCCTGGCTGCGTGCCAGGTGCACAAATGAATCAACCTTGGCCGATGTAATATAAGGATCAAGCGGTTTATATAAATAATCAATAGCACCGGTACCCAAACCTTTTACAGCATATTTGGCCTCTTTAGATATAGCGGTCACAAATATCACCATGATATCCCGTGTACGCGGATTTGATTTGAGCATTTCAACCAGCTCAAAGCCATCCATCTCAGGCATCTGCACATCAATAAGGGCAATAGCAATATGCGTGTCCCAGGCAATTTTCAGGGCCTCATTTGGCGATGTTGTAGAGAATATGCGAATATCATCACGCTTTAATAATGCTTCAAGCGCAACAATATTTTCTTCTCTGTCATCAACAATAAGAATATTAACGGGACTCATTTAGTGCTAATGTAAGTGAATTACTGTGTATGCAAAAGTTTAAATATCTCATCTGTACGTAATATATATCCGGCTGCCCCATTGTTTATGGCCGATGCCGGCATTTCATTCATTTCAGCATCCTCCGGATGCTGGGCTATGGTAACGGCCCCGCTGTTTTTTAATTTTAGCATCCCTTCGGCGCCATCCTGATTGGCACCCGATAATAAAATAGCCATGCAACGATCTTTATAAACCTCAGCAGCGCTTTCAAAAGTTACATCAATGGATGGCTTGGAATACCAAACCGCCTCCGATACATCTAAACTAAAATACCTGCCTTTTTCTATGAGGGTGTGGTAATTAGCCGGTGCTATGTAGATCGTATTTTTTTCAAGAACGTCTTTATCTTCAATTTCTCGGAGTGACATACGGCTGTTCTCGGCAAAAAGTTTCGCTATTTCGCTAAAAAAGTTCCGCTTACGGTGGATAACAATGATCACCGTTTTACCAAGATCGGCCGGAAGCAGTTTTACCATCTGGAACAAAAGTTTAAACGACCCGGCAGAACCACCCAGCAATAATAACTCGGTGGTGCGCCAGCGTTCGAGTAAATTTTTATCAGGTCCCAATTTTTTGATAAATATTTTCCTTTTGATTGATCACCTTGAACTTTCGCTTAAAAGCTTCAGACCGTATGGTTTCTTTACTGCCTAAGCATAAATAACCTAAGGGACATAAACTTTTATAAAACAATTCCAGTATCCGTTCCTGCAGCTCTGTTTCAAAATAAATAAACACATTGCGACAGCTGATCAACTGAAACTCGTTAAAAACATCGTCAGATACTAAATTATGTACCGAAAACAGGGTATTCTGTTTCAGCTCATTATGCACCGACGCCGCATCATACAAAATAGTAAAATTATCTGATATAGAGCCTGTTAATCCCGTAAACTGATAATTTTCTGCATAACTTTTTATATTACGCAAACTATATATCCCTTTACGGGCTTCCCTCAATACTTCGGTATTGATATCGGTACCGTAAATGAATGATTTTTTGCTGAGCCCTGCCTCGCGCAGTAATATGGCCAGGGAATAAACCTCTTCGCCTGTAGAACAGCCCGCACACCATATTTTGGCATGCTGGTAGGTTGACAGATAGGGCATTACCTGCAAATTAAGCGCTTTATAAAACGACGGATCACGAAACATTTCGGTAACGTTCACCGTAATTTCTTCTAAGAAATACTGAAAAAAATGCTGATCATTAACCAGAGTGTGTTTCAGATCATAAAATTCCATCTTTTTCAATTGCATAATCCTCACCACCCGCCTTTTTAACGAGGCTTTGGTATAACCCGAAAAATCAAATCCGTGCACCCTTTTCACCAGGTCAATCAATTCGGTTATCTGGGTTGATGTTATAGCAATATCACTCATATCAACTCTCCAACCACAACTGCATCAATGAAATAAGCCTATCCATATCAACCGGTTTGGTAATATAATCATTAGCGCCGGCAGCTATACACTTTTCCCGGTCGTCTTTCATTGCTTTTGCGGTTAAAGCTATTACAGGCAGCTTGGCCCATTTGTTTTGCTTGCGTATATACCTGGTGGCTTCATACCCATCCATCTTAGGCATCATGATGTCCATCAATACAATGTTAATGTCAGGTACTTCCTCCAATTTGGCAATGGCTTCTTCGCCATCATTGGCTATCTCCACTACCAGGTCATAACTTTGCAGGGCGCTGCTCAACGCGAAAATATTGCGCATATCATCGTCCACAATAAGCACCTTTTTCCCTTTCAGGGCGCTTTTACCTTTCGAAGGTAGTTTTACTTTAGTAAACGCAGGCTGCTGATCATACTGGGCGCTGTTTGATTCGCTGATCTTATTCAGAAACAGGTTTACTTCGTCAATCAGCCTATCAGCCGATTTGTTGGTTTTTACCACCATGGCGTTGGCATACTGCATCAAACGGTTAACGGATGCCTTGTCGAGCTCCATGGCCGTGTTCACAATTACCGGGAGTGATGCGAAACGATCCACCTCCTTGATCTTGTCCAGCAGGTCGAGCCCGGAAATATCAGGCAGGTTGAGATCCAGGATCACGCATTGGTATTCGTTTTCATGCAGCATCCTGAAGGCCGATTCGCCATCAAATGCCTGGTCAACCGTAATACCCTGGCCCTGCATCATATCTTTCAAAGCCTGGCTTTGGGCCTTATGATCTTCAACCAATAATATCTGTTTGAATTTGGTGCCACTCTGCAGCATGATATCGGCAAAAAGCTTATCCAGTGTTTCGGTACTGATTGGCTTTTTCAGGAAGCTGATAGCACCTTCACGCCGTACCCGGTTTGCGGCGGCATCACCCGCCGACATCAAATGCACGGGTATGTGCATGGTTGACTCGTTGTTCTTCAGTTCCTTCAATATATGCCAGCCATCTTTGCCTGGCAGCATAATATCCAATATCACAGCATCGGGCATGTGTTCTTTCACGGTTTCAACAGCTGCAGTTCCCTCATGAACCATCACCGATTTATAGCCATGATCGCGGGCATAATCCTGCAGTATGTGGGCAAAGTTCTTATCATCTTCCACAATCACTACCAATGGTTCGCGGCCGCTGTCAATAGCTGTTTTGGCTACTTGAGCTAAAACTGGGCTCTCGGTTTTAAAGGTTTGCGCCGTTGGTAATATCTCTTCTTCATGTGGTGCCGCCTGTATAGCCTTCAATGGTATGGTGAGCACAAATTCGCTGCCTACCCCCTGTTCGCTGCTCAAACTGATGCTGCCGCCAAGCAGCATGGCCAGTTCGCGACTTATAGAGAGGCCTAAACCTGTACCGCCATACTTGCGACTGGTTGAGCCGTCGGCCTGTTGAAATGCCTCAAATATGATACGCTGCTTTTCGACAGGAATACCAATACCCGAATCTTTAATGGCAAAGCTTACCGTACCTTCTTTTGCACCCGGCTTTGCGGTAATAGTTATGGAGCCGTTTTCAGGGGTAAATTTAAACGCGTTGGAAAGCAGGTTTTTGATCACCTGTTCTACACGTACCTTATCGGTAAATATGGTTTTCGGCAAGCTTTTGGCAAGGTGGGTGCTGTAGTTGATCTTTTTGTTGCTTGCCACCTCGGCAAACAGCATTTCCATATCGTTCAAAATATCGGATACTTTAATATCCTCATTTTGCATATCCAGTTTGCCTGACTCAATTTTCGACAGATCCAGGATATCGTTGATCAGCGTAAGCAGATCGTTACCAGCGTTAAATATTACGCTGGCATATTTTACCTGATCTTCGGAAAGATTGGCCGGCTTGTTATCTTTTAATATCCGGGCCAATACCAGGATGCTATTCAGCGGTGTGCGAAGCTCATGGCTCATATTGGCCAAAAACTCCGATTTATACTTACCCGTTACTTCCAGTTCATCAACCTTAAGATTGATGGCGGCGCGGGCCTGTTCAATAGCTTCGTTCTTTTCTTCCAGCAGGCTGGCCTTTTCTTCCAGTTCGGCGTTAATGGTGCGTAACTCTTCCTGCTGTACGCGCAACTCCTCTTCCGATGCCTGCAACATTTCTGTTTTGTTCACCAACTCTTCGTTGGTAACGCGCATTTCTTCCTGTTGTGCTTCCAGCTCTTCAGCCTGTTGCTGGGTTTCTTCAAACAGGTCATGCATAATGGTACGGGCCTGAGCGGTGTTCACTGCAATACCAATATCATTAGCTACTGCCACTATGTAATCGTTATTGTTGGGTGTTAGCTCGCCGGCGTAAGCTACTTCCAGTACACCTTTTAATTTTTTATCAAAAAAGAAAGGGACAATAAAGTTTTCGGTTAAAGTTTCTTTGATCAGCGACGATTCGAGGTCGAACTTTTCATTCAGCTTGCCTTTAACAACCGCGGCTTTTTGATCCGCAGCTACCTGCCCAAGCCATCCTTCGGCTAACTGAATATTTTTCTTAATAAACTCAGGATTGTGAAAAGCGTACGAAGCGTATAACTCCAGGCGATGATGTGTTTCGTTATACAGATATAGCGTGCCCGCGGAGGCCTTGGTATAAGTACAAACTTCGGTGAGTATATTTCCGGATAGTTCCTTTTCGCTTTGCTGGCCCTGCATTTTTTCGTTCAGCTGCCCGGTGCCGGTAAGCAGCCAGTTTTTGGCTTCGTTTTCGGCCAATACTTTACCCAGTTCGGTATTGGTCACCTTAATTTCGGCCTCTATTTTTTTCTGCCGATCAAAAGTGCGTTGTATGTAAAAGAATAGTATCAGGATAATGACCAGGAATATAAATGAACCACCCACAATAACCCGGATAGCGGTAGTGGAAGCCGTTTCTGAACTGAGTTTACGTGCAGCCAATAAACTATTTTCCGCATCAATAATGTGGGTATTGAGCTGGCGTATCTCATCCATGCTCGCTTTCCCATTGGTAAACATCTGGTTTTGCACCATGTAATCAAGTCCCTTGCTTTCACGTACTTCAATATTTTCTTTTAAAATACGAAGCTGTTCAGATACTGATGACACTAAGGAATCGACCCGCTTAACCTGGGTAGGGTTATCTGTAACCATTCTCTTTAATTCCTGCAGATCGCCGTCGACCCTGGGCAACGCGTCATTATATGGCTCGAGGAATTTTTTATTCCCTGTGGCGCTGTAGCCACGCATACCGGTTTCGGCATCTATCATCAACTGCAACAAATTTGTTGATGTGCGGATAACTTTCTGGGTGTGGTCAACCCATTTATTATCCTCCTCAAACTGATGGATGCTGTTGTATGATAACACCCCAACTACTAAAACCAGAATAATGGATACTACAAAGCCGGCTAAAACCTGCTGGCGGAAAGAAAACTTTAACATGCAGACCTTTTGTTTATATTACAAATATGTTTAAAAAAAACCTTTTTACTATTTAAAAGGACAATAAACATTTAAGGAATAGTTAATTGAGGGGATTCAGAATCAAGAGCCTTGATAGTAGAACCAAGAGTTAAGAATCAAGAGTCAAGACTAAAAACGCCGGTTGCTTAAATACGTCTTCCCTAACTTAAATCAAAACCGCGGAACCAAGATTATTGCTTTTCTTAATTCTTGACTCTTGGTTCTTGATTCTAATTTATTACGATTCCTGACTCTAATTTCTTATTCTAATTCCCCCGCATCTTTGGCAACCGGAGCTGGTTTAATGTACGTTTTAGGTTTGCTGCTTAACGCGCCTGCTATGGCCAATATTACTCCCGAGAACAGCACATACCAGCCCCATTTAAACCGCACATGCCGGGTTAAGTAGGCATCGAGTTTTTTAAAAGGGATAAAACTAAAGGCGGTTTGCACTTTGAATATAGAAGCCAGTAACAGAAGTATCACCAAAGCCAGGGCCATCCAGGAAGCTGCCTTTATAATTTTTGGCTGGTTTAAAAACGACGCGGCAACGCCAACCACAGCTACCAACGCCAGCACCAAACCATACGGTTGATTAAGCTGATAAACATTCCAGTTAAACAAGCCAAGCGGCCGCAGCAAAGGGCAATAGGTACCCGCAAAAAGCAGCACAAAACCCAGAAACGATAAAATAGAACTGATACGCATGTTGGTGAGTAGTGAATTGGTGAGTGGTGAATAGCAATTGTATAATAGTAGTAGTGAAATTAGTATTGGTGAATGGTTATCAACTTTAGTGGAGATAGCATTTTACACTTTTCTCTCACTATTCACCACTCACTACTCACCAATTCACCACTCACTAAATTATTGTTTTATTTCCATTTTATCGGCAAAGTGGGCGCAATAGTCGCGCAGGTCTTCTACGATGTTTTTTTCGCCGGTGGCGCGTAAAAAACTGTCGCCCATGGTTTGAAGGGTTTCATAAAAAAAGCGTTTCATCTCATCAACGGGCATATCCTTTGTCCACAGGTCAATACGCAGGGTATTTTTATAGCTTTGATCCCACAGGGCCAGCATCATTGACTTTACAGGCAGGGCCTCTTTGTTTTGCGAATCTGTCGATTCCCACAGGATGCTTTCCGGTACATTGTTATCATCAAGGCTGATGGTCAGCTTTATTTCAGCAGTTTTCATCCGAAAATAATTAGTGAATTATTAAGTTAGTGAATTAGTGATTTTATCCTCCTCTGTAAAAAAAATCACATAGGGGGTATTGATTAATGTTTTTATAAGTAATTATTTGAGGTCGCAAGTATCTTAATTTTTAAACAAAGGGCATATAATGGGTTTGTAATTATTTTGGCCTCCCCAAAACCTCTTATCGACTCACCCCGACATCGCTGCGCTTGTCACCCCTCACTCCGCTTCGCGCATAGAGGGGCTTCTTTTTTCTTTCTTTATCCTCTTTCCGCCGCAGGCAAAGAGAGGGTGGTCCAGCGCAGCGCAGACCGGGTGAGTCTAATTCTGCGACTTTAATTATTTAACCAATAAAAATATAACGGTTACCAGGGCTATAAAACACAGTTCTATTATCCATAGTTTTTTTAGCTCGGCAAAAAAGTTACGGAATATCAGGTCCAGAAAAAACACCACCGCCGCAAACAGTAAAAATATCCAGCCAATGGTGGTGCTCCAGGTTTCCAGCGGCCTTCCCGCGATGTGGGCGCCGTAGATCCAGATATAAACCGCCGCCACAATAAAAAAAGTAGTAGCGAAATTTAAAGGGGTGATGCGAAGCTTCAATTTAATTAGTGAATTAGTGATTTATTGAATTAGTGATTTTTTTATTAGTCGGTGAAAAATCTTTTAATGGCTTCATCTGCACATCTGAAATCTGCATATCTGCACATTTAAATTATCGTTTTTTTCTGGATGATTTACTATTCGGATTTTTTTTACCTACTTTGCCGTAACGGGCCTTATCCCTGGTGGCATCGAACTTTTTGCGCTGGTTAAGCGTTTTCTTTTCGTGAAAGGCCCCTTTAAAGTCGGGATCTTCCCTGCGTTTCTGCATGTCGATCTCCTTGTTCTGCTCCTGCCTTTCATCGTAACCGGTTTCCTCCAAAAACACATCATCGGGTATGGCCGATACGGGAATGCTTTGTTTGATGAGTTTTTCGATCTTTTTTAAATAATACTCCTCTGCCGGACCGCAAAAGGTAATAGCCTCACCCGATTGCAAAGCCCTGCCTGTACGTCCGATGCGGTGCACATAATCTTCAATTACCACCGGTACATCAAAGTTGATCACATGGCTTACATCACTCACATCAATACCGCGCGATGCCACGTCGGTCGCCACCAGGATCTTCACCTCATCGTTCTTAAATGAATTAATGGAGTTGATACGGGTATTTTGCCCTTTGTTGGCATGCAGCACCCGAACACCATTTTCGCCGTATTTGCGTAGTAAAAACTTGTACACGTCTTCGGCAGCGATACGGGTTTTGCAGAATATGATGAGCTTGGTGATGTCACCTTCCAGGTCAAGCAGCTTTTTGAGCAGGTTGATCTTGGTTTTGTTATTGGGCACATGGTATAAATGCTGGTTTACCGTTTGCGCCGGGGTAGCCTGCGGTGTTACCTCAATTATGGTTGGATACTCCAGGAAGTTATTGGACAGTTCGTGGATCTTATCGCTCATGGTAGCCGAAAAAAGCAGGTTTTGTCTTTTCACCGGCACCACTTCCAGTATGCGGTTTATCTGGGGCATAAAGCCCATGTCCATCATTTTATCGGCTTCATCCAATACCAGCACCTGTAGGGTTTTGGTTACGATGTGCCCGGCCAGGTAAACATCCATAAAGCGGCCGGGGGTGGCTACAATAATGTCGACCCCTTTATTGATCTGCTCTATTTGCGTTTTAGGACCCAATCCGCCGTAAAGTACTACAACACGCAAATCGGTATTCGCGGCAAATGTTTTTACGTTCTCCTCAATCTGCATAGCCAGTTCGCGCGTTGGCGAAATGATCAGCGCCCTCGGATTTTCGCCCTGGGCATATTTGAGTTTCATGAGGATGGGCAACACATAGGCCGCCGTTTTACCGGTGCCGGTTTGCGCAATACCCATCACATCCTGCCCGTTCAGTATCGGGGGGATGGCCTTTTGCTGTATGGGCGTAGCTTCGGTATAACCGGCATCAGCTATCGCGTTCAATATTTGCCGGTTAAAATTAAATTCTTCAAAAGTTACAGCCATGCCGCAAAGATAAGCTTTTGAGGAAAGATATAAGAAGCCGTTCAAAAAGCCTTTGGCATCAATCAAATATGCCTGATTGTTTATTTAATCATAAATATCATTTTTGAAGAATAAATGCGGCCAAATAGCCAATACAAAAAATGCCGGAAAGATAAATGATAAATAAATAGATTACCCACCAAGTATTCCACTTCAAGCTGCTAAACTCAAATTTAAAAGGGAAAAAGATGGAAGCTGTGAAAACAAAGGCATATAATAGCTTATCAGCCAAATTCAAACTATTAACTGTTTCCTCCGTAACAATTATTACGGGCGCCTCCTTTTTCCGTTTCTTTTCTAAAAACAAAACGGGCATATCGAAAGCGGAGATGAGGGTTTTTAATTTAAAAAAAGTAATTATTGTAAAAACTAAAAGAAAAAGGAGCATCCAATAAATAACCCATTCTTTATGATATCCATAACAATTCCATACATGTGTAATTATTTTGAAGTCATTATTAAGATTTTTGTACTCTATATCCATGTTTCTATAACTCGTTCTTTGCCCTTCAGTATCAAAAACTTTCAATTCTTTTTCATAAATCGAATAAATTTCTTCATCAGATAATGATTGAGGAAATCTACGTCGACGATAGCATTCATTAACAAATTCATCAATAACCGGATTACCTTTAAATTTGAGAAAAGAAAAAATAGTACCTAAAAATGATTCATCAGAAAAAAGGTCACTTTGAGGAAAAACCTTTTTGATATAAGCTTTAAAATATGAGTTGTGATACAAGATGCTTTTATTCGCAATAGTATCCTTCTCAATAATTAAAACATCTTTATGATTTTTATCAAAAACAAGTTTTTTATCGGGCAAATAAAAATTTTTATAAAAGCATAAGCGAAAATGTACATAGTCAATCTTTATTTTGGAAATGTCTGATGCGTAAAGATTAATGTAATGCCATTTACGACTGGAGTATTCATATTGTTTATTATGATCGAAATTACATGTGGTAAGGTCAATTTTATTGGTTATTAATGGATTACGGGATAAATCCAATAGGTCAGGCAATTCAGACTGGTAGAAACTAAACGTTGCTTTTTCCTTTAAATTCAAGAAGTTAAAAAAAAGCATTTTAGAAAAATTAACTCGCGTAAAATTCGCAAATCCCCTAAAAATGCAATTTGAAAATATTGCTGTTGAATCAAACCTTGCACCAACAAAACTTATTGTATCTGCAAAATCCGACATATTAAAGTCGGCTATATTTAAAAACTTTGAGCTGTCTAAATTAACTGGTTTTACAAATAGGGATTTCGCTAAATATATAGGCTGTGAAGATTGACATGGTATTCCATTCTTAAATTTAGAATTAGAAAATATTACCCCTTTTCTAAAAATCGCTCCGTTATAGCTTTTACTCTTGTTAAGTTCGTCATAGGGTTTATCATTTATAATAGCGATCTGTCTATTAACTAAATGCAAACTATCAAATGGTGTTGTCGATTTTTTTATAAAGATTGTATCAGTTTTAGATGTGAGCTGTTTTGCAGAAACTGAATTTCCTATAAAAAACAAAAACAATAGGATGTACTTGAAATGACTAAAACCGATTGAATTGAAGGTTTTTTCAATAGAAAAATTAGCAAACATGACAATGATTTAGGTGCAATAAATCTAAATAAAAATAGTATCATAAGCAATTATAAATGAATAATTTAATACAAAAAAACACACGATCATTTATAATCAGACTTACCAAAAAAATTGCAGCACTATTGCCACCGTTCTGTCATTTACAACATTTTCAGACTTTAAAACTCAAACAACTATCTTTGCTTTATGTCAACAATCCTCATCAAATCAGCAACTGTAGTAAACGAAGGCCGGCAATATGTAACTGATATCCTGGTAAAAGATGGTTTTATTGAACGGATAGATTCAAATATTGATACCCCTGCCGATGAGGTGATCAACGCCGAAGGCCTGCACCTGCTGCCCGGCTGTATTGACGACCAGGTGCACTTTCGCGAGCCAGGCTTAACGCACAAGGCCAATATCCATTCCGAATCGCGCGCCGCTGTGGCCGGGGGTATCACCTCGTTTATGGAAATGCCCAATACTGTGCCTAACACTTTAACGCAACAATTACTGGAAGATAAATATGAGATAGCCTCACGCAACTCACTGGCAAACTATTCTTTTTTCATGGGTGCATCAAACGATAACCTGGAAGAAGTGCTGCGTACAGATGCAGCCAACGTTTGCGGTGTAAAAGTATTCATGGGCTCATCAACCGGGAATATGCTGGTGGATAATCCGCGTACACTGGATAACTTGTTTGCGCAATCGCCTATGCTGATAGCCGTGCATTGTGAGGACGAGGCCACCATCAAAAGCAACCTGAACCATTACAAACAACTGCTGGGCGAAAACCTGCCAGTGAAGCTGCACCCCAAGATCAGGAGCGCCGAGGCCTGCTACCTGTCATCGTCCTTAGCAGTGGAACTGGCCAAAAAGCATAATACCAGGCTGCATATCCTGCACATATCTACCGCGCTGGAAACGCATCTTTTTACCAATAAGGTTCCATTGAAAGACAAGCGCGTTACTGCCGAGGCATGCATACACCACCTATGGTTTAGCGATGCTGATTACGAAACCAAAGGCAATTTTATCAAGTGGAATCCGGCCGTAAAAACCGCACAGGACCGCGAAGCTGTTTTACAGGCTGTGCTGGATGGCCGCATCGATGTGATCGCTACCGATCATGCTCCGCATACACTGGAAGAAAAAGAGCAGCCTTACCTGCAGGCACCATCCGGCGGACCATTGGTTCAGCACGCACTGCCCGCCATGCTGGAGCTGTATCACCATGGCAAAATAACGCTTGAACAGATAGTCGAAAAAATGGCACATAACGTAGCCACCCTTTTCCGGATAGACAAGCGCGGCTACATTCGCGAAGGCTACTGGGCCGACCTGGTGCTGGTGAATTTGAATAAACCCTGGAACGTGAACAAAAGCAATATCTTATACCACTGCGGTTGGAGCCCTTTTGAAGGAACCACCTTCCGCTCAAAAATCGCCTATACTTTGGTATCGGGTAATGTAGCCTATGCTAACGGAAGTTTAACTGAAGGTAAAGCCGGCAAACGTTTGGATTTTAATCATTAATAAAATTCATACTTTTAAAATACAGAATTTTCTGGAGAGGGAATAACCTCAAAAGCACGTCATATAACCCATGTCATTGCAATGACATGATGGGTTAAGTATCGGTAACCTACTCCACCGCTACATAGATCTCTACCCGGGCATCTTCCGGGTTGCAGCCACTGCAGCCATATACGTCAAAATCGGCGGTGTATTTGCGGTTAAGATTACTGTTCCAGATGTATTGCCAGGTTTCGGCCACCCGGTCAGGCAGCCAGCTTTTGGCCGTAAATTTCACATAAGTGCCGGGCGCTATTGCCAAACTAACCAAACCCTCCGGAATGTTATCCAGCGAATTCACTTTGCAGCCCAACACAGCGGTATACGGTCCCGTATGGTCTGTTTCATAATCGGTGTAAATGCAATGCACTTCATCGCTTACCCTGTTTTCGATCTGCGGTAAAATGTTATCGTCCATAAAGCGGCACCATAGGTCGCCGATATCTTTAGCCGCTTGCCCATTTTGGTTGGTGGTACGTGTGGAGATCCCTAACAAAAAGAACCCTATTACATCTATCTTATCCATAATTGAAGTTATCACAATTTGTTATATTGATATATAATTAATTTTATATCAATTTTTTATAACACTTATATAAATTATTTATTTAATACAATAATTACTCGATCATTTTTCTCAATCTGTCAAAAACGCCGTGCCAGTTTTGTTCTGAATGTTCTTTGGCAGCCTCATCTTTGATATTATCCTGTGTAATGGTGAGCGTAGTTACACCATTACTTTCGCTCAAACTGTAGGTAATGTTGGCATAGTTTTCGGGCTTATCTTCAGTGCCACTCATGCTGCTCCAGTAATTATATTTCACATATCTGCCGGGGTCGATCTCCAGTATGGTACCATGATCGCGGTAAGCTTTGCCATCCCATTCGCCGCTGAAAACAATGGGCTCCCCTACCCTCCAGCTCGATTCCAATTTGGTACCAAAAAAGTAGGCCTTTACCATTTCGGGATCAGTTAGACCTTGCCAAACTTTAGCTGCAGGCGCTTTAAATTTTAATTCGGTGGTTAATGTTAGATTTTTCATAATGCAGTTTATTGATGGTTTATAGAGGTTTCAAAACTATGCGCTTAAAGTTCTCTCCTTTGAAGGGAACTTAGGACAAGCATCCCCTGTTATCATTTGTTTTTTGATCAGTTCAAAGTCTTTTTCGCCTATTTCCTGGAAGCCAAAACGGAAAGGGTAACCCCATGATTTTTTGTTGATAATAAAGTCGAGCTCATCAACCAGGGGAATGATAGGCGCTTCGGTACTTTCGTAAAATTGGATGTTGCGGCGCCAGGGTATAAAATCCTCAGTCATTTTATGCTGATAGATCTCCTCGCCAACGGCCTGCCCAATGGCTGTAAAGGCCTTGCAAGGTTCAGTTCCGTTCATACTTTGTTTTGGCGAATAAAAGAGTACCCAATCACCAACATGCACCTTTTTTAAGGCGGCCTGTTTACCATGATTGGCCTGCATAAAGCCGCCGGCTATGCCACGGGCTATATGATCTTTTGATGCTACAGTTATCCAGTACTTCATATCTCAATTAGTGAATTATTGATTTAGTGAGTTAGTGATTTTATGCTTCTTGTAAAAAGTCACAAAAACACGACCATTAAAGCATGTGTACTAAGTCATGAAGTCATCAGCCTGATTTGTTCTTTTTAACTCAGAACTTAAGGCTTTTGACTAAAGACTTTAACGCATTTGTTTGTAATGGTTAAGCAAAGTAAATACGGGGGAATGACAACCTTATGTCAGCAGGAAGAAGTAACGTTTAATTATTTTTTTGAACGATGGCCGCGGCTATGGTTTTAACCTGATCGATGAGTTCCTGGGGTTTCACAATTTCGGCACAATCACCGTACATCATAAACCAGCGGGCAAAACCTTCTATGGACCGGGTTAAAAAGGTCATCTCGATCTTATTGCCCACCACTTTGTCGGATACAAAACCGCTATAATATTTCTGGTAATCCAAATGGCGGGCTATCTCTTTATCCACCCGGATCAGCACCGTTTCCAGCTGCTTTTCTTTGGCGGTTTGTTCAATATAAGCTTTAAGGGTAGGATGTTTGCTGTGATTGTAAGAAGCATCGGCTATTACTGCCTTGCGCATCCTATCTATCCTAAAGTCGCGGTAATCGTTACGTAAACGGCAAAAGGCTATTAAATGCCAGTAACCATCCGCAAAAAAAATACCAACCGGCTCTACATCCCTTTTGGTGGCCTCCTGGCTGTGCGCGGCAAAGTAGTCGAGTGTTAACAGTTTTTTTTGGGCGATACTGTCCAGTATGGTCTGGATGTGGTCGGTATTGGCTGCCGGCTTATGATACCTGTTTTTCAACACCTCAATACTGCCGTCCAGATTTTCCAGGATATCCTTTTCGGCAGTCTTAAGGATGGCACGCACCTTATACATGGCCGACTGATGATGTTTCATGGTACTGGTATCCGTCATTTTTTCCACAAACTTTTCGGCGGTTAAAAAGGCGGTGGCTTCCTCGCGGGTAAACATTACAGGGGGCAAACGGTAACCGTCCATAATCGAATACCCTACACCGGCCTCGCCCATGAGAGGGATGCCTGCTTCTTCCAGCGTTTTTACATCGCGGTAAACCGTACGCAAGCTGATATTAAAACGCTCGGCAATGTCAGAAGCTTTTACTACCCTGCGCGATTGGAGCTGTATCAAAATTGCCGAAATACGGTCGATGCGGTTCATAACTTCAAATTAAGCAAAAAACAAGCTACCTTTGATGAATTATTTCGGATTTCAGATGTTCGATTTCGGATTTAGAAAATTCATACTTAATCGAACATTCAAAATCCAAAATAAAAACAAATCCCAAATCGAACATCCGAAATCCCAAATTACAAATGGCCAACCCTATTGAAGATAAGATCATAACCCTCGAGACCTATTATGATGTAATGCTGGCACATATTATGCGCACCAAGCTGGAAGATAATGGCATACCCTGCTTTATTGCCGACGAAAATACCATTGGTGCAAACCCGCTATACAACCAGGCTGTTGGAGGTGTTAAACTCAAAATATTTGAACGCGACCTGGAGCGCAGCCGCGAAATACTGGCCACCGAGGGCGACCTGCACGAGCAGGACCATATAGAAATTGATGAGGAAACCAATAATGCGATCATCTGTCCTTTTTGCGCCTCTACCAATATCGGTCCGGCAGATCCGGGTAAGTTCTCGACTTTTCTTTCGGCTGTTTTCCCGTTTTACAATACCAAAGCCTGGCATTGTTTTAACTGTTCGCAGGATTTTGAATGAAGCCTCACCCCAACCCTCTCCAAAGGAGAGGGAGTAAAAAAACAAATTGAAATAAATAACATGTAAAGCAAAGTCCTCTCCTTTGGAGAGGATTTAGGTGAGGCTAACTTATGGCTGTTTTTTATATATTAGCAGCATGTATAACCGCCGTAAGTTCATCAAAATATCAGCCGCGGGCGCTTCGCTTGCCGCATTATCCAACTCTGCTGTAGCCAAAGCTATTTCGTCAACCACCGACACCACTTTGCCCATCGTCATATCCACCTGGGATTTTGGCATCATTGCCAATAAAGGCGCATGGAAGGTACTCTCAACCGGTGGCCGCGCGCTGGATGCCATTGAAGCTGGTGCACGCATACCCGAAGCAGAAGATATCAGCAGTCATACCGTTGGTCGTACAGGCCTGCCGGACCGTGATGGTCATGTTACGCTCGATTCCTGCATTATGGATGAGAACGGCAACTGCGGCTCGGTAGCTGCTATGGAAAACATAGCCCACCCTATTTCGGTAGCCCGACTGGTGATGGAAAAAACCCCGCATGTGATGCTTGTAGGCGAAGGCGCCACCCAGTTTGCGGTTGAACAGGGCATGAAAAAAGAAAAACTGTTGACACCAGAGTCTGAAAAGCTTTGGAAAGAATGGCTTAAAACAGCCAAATATGCCCCGGTAATGAATATTGAAAACGGTCAGAAGCCAGGAAATAAATATAACCACGATACCATCGGCATGCTGGCTATTGATGCCAAAGGCAATATATCCGGCGGTTGCACCACCAGTGGCATGGCCTTTAAACTGCATGGCCGTGTGGGTGATAGTCCTATCATTGGCGCCGGTTTATATGTGGATAATGAAGTAGGCGGCGCCACATCAACTGGTGTGGGCGAAGAGGTGATCCGCAATGTGGGCAGCTTTTTGGTGGTTGAACTGATGCGCCAGGGTTATTCGCCCGAGGACGCCTGCAAGGAAGCTGTTCGTCGTATCATCAAAAAGAAACCTGAAACCGCCAAACAGATCCAGGTAGGCTTTTTAGCCATCAACAAAAAAGGCGAATACGGCGCTTACGCCATACAAAGCGGCTTTTCCTTTGCGGTTTGCAACGCGCAGCAGCAGGATCTGCTCATTAAGGGCAAAAGCTTTTATTAATTTGATAGATCATGGTTCATAGTTGATGGTTCATGGTAGGAAAATTTATCCGTAGTTCATGGATTATAGTAAATTTAAGCCGGTCAGGAGTACTCTATGAACTATGATCTATGAACCATGATCTATGAACTCAAAAAACCATAAACCTATAAACTAACGACTAACGATAATCTTAACCAACTATGATTAAACCCGTTAATCTTGAAGTTTGCGCCAATTCGGTAACATCGGCACTGGCAGCCCAGGAAGGTGGGGCCGTACGGGTGGAATTGTGCGAAAATTTAAAAGAAGGTGGTACTACTCCCTCGCATGGGCAAATACTAATGGCCCGCAGCTTACTGCACATTAAATTATATGTATTGATCCGTCCGCGTGGTGGCGACTTTCTGTATTCCGATCTGGAGTACAAGATCATGATGGCCGATATCAGGTATTGTATCGATGCTGGTTGTGATGGAGTGGTGATAGGTATGCTGAACCCCGATGGTTCCATTGATACCGAACGCTGCCTGGAAATGGCACGCCTGGCCCGCCAATGGGGACTGGGTGTTACCTTTCACCGTGCGTTTGATATGTGTGCCGATCAGGACAAAGCGCTGGAAGAGATCATCGAAATGGGCTGCGAGCGCATCCTAACCTCGGGCGGCAAAAGCACCGCCATGGAAGGCGCTACCGTGATCAATCACCTGGTGCAAAAAGCCGCGGGCCGCATCAGCATTATGCCGGGCAGCGGCGTAAGCGAAGCCAACGTTGCCGACCTGGTACATTTTACCGGCGTAACCGAAGTACATTCATCGGCCCGCATCAACGTACAAAGCAAAATGCAATACAAAAACGACCACATCCTCATGAGCAACGAACCCGGTGATGAATACAGCATCGACCTCACCAGTGTTGACCGGGTAAGGAAGCTGGTAGAATTGGCTAATAGCTGAGGAATAGAATCAAGAATATAAGATAAAACTACTATAGCTGCGCTGTTCTTTTTAGTTCCCTCCCCACGGGAGGGGCGCGGCTGGCACAAGCGTAAAGGCAGGGAGGGGTTTAGCCAGCTGATGAAAACCCTTCCTCCCTTTCCCCAAGGAAGGAATCGCGCGGGCCCCGGCTTTTTTCTCAGCACCCCCCAATCACTAATTCACTCATTAAAAAAACGTAACCGGCAATACCCGCCTCCGGCTGATGTAAAAATTCGATATATTTGATTCATAGAACCGTGGCCTGAGCATAGCGTCACTTGACGAGAGGGCAACATAGTTAATGACCATGTATAAAAGATTAATATTTATCCTGCTGATGCTAATGGCTTTTTCCGAAGCCTTTAGCCAGTCTAACATTTATACGTCTTTCTATCGCAAGTTCGAAGCTGTCGCCAATAAAGAAACATCCTACAAACAGTTTTATACCAGGATTGACAGCATTGTAAAAACCCGCGAACCCGGCAACAGCAGCATAAAAATAGAATTTGACCGGGATGTTGATTTTGGCTATACCCAACAACGCATAAACATTACCCTTAACGGGCAATATTCCTATCATTTAAGCTTACTCAGTCAGCATGATACCCTTTGCTTTGCTTCGATTTTATATGGTTATGCTCCATTTCTGAGCGATGAGGAGAATAAATATAACAAACGTACAAATCATCCTAAAATTGATACGCTACAGGCTATAAAATATCTTAAATTAAGAAATGCATTTTATGGGTCGACAAAAACCATTGATGATTTAAAAAATGAATTAAATACTGCCGAGGTGTATGCTCTTTTTTGTGGAGAGGCTGCTGACAAAACAAATGAATATAAAAACATTGAGCAGTTAGTAAAACAAAAACGGATAAACGAACTTCGGTCAATGTTGGTAAGTATTTCTTGCGAAAGACAGGCTTATGGTGTGCTTGGCTTCAGGATGCTAAAAAAAGCAGGAACCAAAATAACAGATAAGGACAAGAAGATATTGACTTATTTAAACAATCGAAAATCGGCCCTTTTGGAATGCCGTGGATGTTTTCTTAGCGTAGTGAATGATATTAAGTAAGGCGAGTTTAATAACTCAAGTCATTGCGAGGCACGAAGCAATCTTCTATGCTATACAGAGCGGCTCTCGCTGTCTGAAGTCTCTGACTTCAGACGATTATGCTGGTAGTCTTCAGACTGCAGGCATAGTGGTTCGAAGTCAGAGACTTCGAACAGCGCTGGCAGACCTGTAAATCGGAAATCGCTTCGTACAATGACACGTTGGGATAAAAAACACAATCAATAAATCACTCCCTAAAAAAACGTCACCGGCAATACCAACTCTATCCTATTCCGGCCAGTGCCCCCAAAAAAGTCCTCATCTAACAACCTACTGTACCTGATACCGAACGAGATGCTGTTCTGATTAAAGAACTTGGTATCAAAAAACACGGCTGCCCCCGTCGACCGGAAGTTTTGTTTAAAGCTGGCTCCGTTGGTAAAAAAGTTGTCGGAAGTGGCCCGGGTATAATCAAAAAACAGTTGCCCTCTTAAGCGAAGCAGGTATATGATGTTGCCAAAACCAGCATCGGGATAAGCAAAGGGGAAATGATAGTTGAGGCCCACCTTGTTCATATCGTCCAGGCTTTCGGCGGTATAGCCCTTGCTAAAGGGGAAATCGTTCGAGAAACCGATCACGTTATTTTTTCCTTTTTGCTGATGGGCCACATTGATCACCAGGCTATGATTGGTAGCCAGTCCCGGGAAATAGAACGAACCCTGCGCCAGCAATTGCGTAGCCGCCCCGCCAGATACACCGGCCTTATAATTTAGGCTGATGCTTTGAGCCAGCATGGGATATATATTCTGTTTAGCCACCAAGCCCTGGTTGCTAAAAGATATATAATTGTTGAGATAGGCGTAGTCCCTGTCTTTAAATCTTACTGCATTTCCCTGCTGAAAACGCGTTTGGTTATAGTACAGATCGCTGCCAAAGGTAAGCCAGGTAGAATGTTTGCCCGCGCTGAAGTTAAGTGGTACTTCGAGCCCGCCATGTATGGATGTTTCGTTCCAGTACACGTAGTTGCCTTTGTAAAACTGGCGGCGGTCAAGCGTATAATCAACCCCGGCAGATATATAGGGGTACAAAGCGCCATAGATCGCCTCAAAGCCAAACTGCTTGTAACCCTCGTTACGGTTATAATCAAAAGAGATCTGCGACTGAAATGTATTCAGCACGTTTTCGCCGGTAATGGCAAAGGAATAGTTTGGGTCGCTGATGTTGGGGATAATGCTATGGAAATTAAATAAACCATGTCCCTTGGAATATGGTACAACCGGCAAAGGTTTATCTACCACCTCGGTTAGCATATCCGCAGATGAGTCTCGGCCAAGCGCGCTGATACCCATGTTTGGCAAATGTCGTACATACTGCGGACCGGCATCTATCCATTTCAGATCTTTCTTGTTCACCTCGTTAATCTGGTAGCCAAAAGCGGTAAAACCAACCCAAGCCAGTTTATGATCGGCCACAGCGGGTTGGTAATAACCTATACCCGTATCATGACCAGTGGGCAGTAATTCAAAGCACTGGTTATCCTTCAGTTTCAGCACAAACAGGCGGTCGTTCACGTCCTCGGTCTGGGTAAAGTATACGTCGTCATTTTTAACGGTAGTGAAACCAATGGGACGATAGCTAAATGGGACCAGGTATTTAGTACTACCCGTGGCGATATCGATCAGCGCCAGCGTCATTTTACCTTCGGGGTTACGTACTGCTGCTACCAGTTGGTCGTCGCCATAAAATTGCGGGTAGGTGTAAAAGAGTTTCTGCGGATTAGGTAATATTTTGATCAGTTGGCCATCAGTATTTAACAGATGCAGCTCACTTGCCCCTGAAGTAGCTACCTGCGCCACCACGATACGTTTACCATCGGCGCTAAAGGCGGGCGAAAAATATTTTGTTTTTTGGGTGATACGGTGCTCCTTGCCGCTGGCTATATCCAGTATCATCAGCTCGCTGTAATTGCGGTAACCCCAGCGCGCATCTGGACGATAAGTGGCATAAACCACCTTACCGTCATGGTAATTAAAGTAATTATCCAACGATGATGAGCGGGTGCTGATCTTCCGTTCTCGGTTGCCAGTGCGGATCACAAAAGCGGGGATATGATCATACGAGCTTTTCATATAAATAAGCGTACTATCGTTTATATAGACAGGATACTCACGGTCGGCATCAAAGTGTTTGGTTTTAGCCGCGGGTAGCTTTTCATCATCCTTAAACTGCTCTTTGAAATGATCGAGCCCGTTATTAGTAAATGTTTTAAAATCGGTACCGGTGTATTTATTGATGGCCCGCTGAAAAGGATAAAAGCCGCCCTTAAAAGCCGCGGCATCATGTGTTACATTTTTCCAGAGGTTATCGCCATACTTTTCGCGCCCGTAGGAAACCAGCATATAGCCCAGTGGGTAATGATCGGGCGTAAAATCAACGTATGATCCATTGCGCAGCTTCATAAAGCTATAATCGCGATCAGCCGCCCACAGGGCCCTGTAGCCGTTAAAAAACCAGGGAAGCCGCCCGCGGCCCTGCCCGCTTACGTGAGTTTCGTTAAATACGGCATCGCCCTCAAAAAACCAGTTGGGTACAGATAGGTCGTTACCCAGGGCCTGTCCGCCTTCGCCAAAAAGGAAATGCAGCACGTGCGAAACACCAACATTAAAATTATTATACTGCTGCACGTGCCTAAACTCGTGAATGGCCAGCTGCTGCGGCCAGGGCAGGCTGCCAATGTCAAAACTGTTTTGCTCGGGCGTTAAAAAAAACTCACTGCGGAAAGGCGCCAGGCCCACATAGCCATTGGCAATGGTGGTTTGGTTTTGCAGCACAATACTTACCTGTTTTTGTTTAAGACCAATGGTAGGCTTAATAAGCCCGTTCATTTGCTGTATGATATTCGCCACCCTCAGCCCTGCCGAATCCATCCCTATCGGAAAAATGATACGTGCCGCCGGCGTATTTACCTGCTTCCATTTTATCGAAGGTGGATTGCCCCCAAACTCCTGAGAGCGGGCAATGGTAGCGGTAAATAATAGTGCAGGCAGCAGTAATATTGGTAAGGCTTTTTTAACGGCGGGGTAATTTTTCATAGGAGTGCTCAAAGTAAGCACAATTTGTAATTTAAACAACAGCCTCACCCCAGCCCTCTCCAAAGGAGAGGGAGCTAAACATGCTGCGTAAAGTCCTCTCCTTTGGAGAGAATTTAGGTGAGGTTCTTCGCCTTCGGCGGAAAGAGGGGGAGGACACTAACCATAGGCCAGCCACTTCATCTCTTCCCTTCTACTTTGCTACTATGAATCTCCTACTCATCCTATTTAATTCTTTATATTTAGCATTAATCTAATCCCATCACAGACATGAAATTTATTTTAAGCTATTGCCTAACCTTTTTGGTATATACCAATATTGAAGCACAAATTTCTGGTGGGATAATAAGCAGAGATACATTGGTAAGATGCGTAATGGATCTTCGCAAAGACACAACTATAATAAATAGCAAAGGAGCCGTAATAAATACCAGCATATCTGGCACAGGCCTGTTTGTCCTTAACGAACAGGACGCATATATAGTTACAGCAGCTCATGTGGCTAAATCTATGGACTTTTCTTCTTACATAATTATGGGAGGCAGTAATGATATACCAAAGAAAATTTATTTACTCGACTTGATATAGGGACGTAAACCAATATGGCAGTTCCACAAGCGAGCCGATTTAGCTGTATTGAAACTCTCCCCTAAGAGATCTATAGCTAATAGTGGACTCCTCCAGGGGAAGTTTTTACCTACTAACTATATCAGTAAAGATTCTTTAAAAGCAGTGTCGAGAGATGTTCAACTAACCGTAATCGGCTTTCCTTTGGGTATAGGGGTTGATAGGCGTTTTTCTCCTCTAACATATCGCACATATGCATCAAGTGGGTTTATTACCATGCAAAGGGCCGATTCTAAAACGATGTGTGAGTTTCTCCTTTTAGAAAACCCTAGTGTCGGAGGATATAGTGGAGGTCCCGTTTTCGACGTATCTCAGACCGTGATAAATTCAATGACTACCACTGGCTCTGGAACAATGTGTTACGGTTTTGTACATGGTACGCTTTCAGATGAAACTGGTGGTAAATTAGCCGCCATTACTCCGAGTTACTTTATGTTCGACCTTATAAAATAATAATTCCGTCTCCTGAGGTTCTCCTAAAAAGGACCCGAGGTTCTTCGCATGGAGAGAAGTTTTGTCATCCATAACGTTGAAATTTCCGTATTATAAATTTTCAACTACCTGAATGAACCTTTCAATTTCGTTTTCGGTATTATAATAATGAGGCGAAACCCGAACTACCCAATCCAATTTTTTTTCCATAAAATCGATAATTGCATTTGCTTTAGGGGTAGTGTATATGTGAATATTATTTTCAGAAAAGTACTTTTTAGTTTCACTTTCCGAACGGTTATCGCAGCTAAAAGTCAGTATACAGCATTGTTTTTGTCCTCTGTCCTGCAGCTTAACAAAATTAATTCTTGAAAGGTCTGATCGTAACTTGTTCATCAGTATTTCATTTCTTGATTCAATTTGATCAATACCAATTTCATGCAGATACTTTAATGCCGCATTACTGCCCATCATCAGCGCGTAGCCTTTTTCCCAATCTTCAAAACGCCTCGCATCATTTCTCGGGATGTATTTATTTTCCTCAACCCAGGTGGCTCCATGCAAATCAATAAATAAAGGTTCAAAGCCGGCCTCCAATGCTTTATCAGATACATATAAAATACCCGCGCCCCTTGGCCCTCGCAGAAATTTCCTGAAGGTTCCGCTAATAAAATCGGCCCCAATTAACGAGGCGTCTACTTTCAATTGCCCGAGCGACTGACAGGCATCCAATAAATAAAGCGTATTATATTTCCGGGTGATCAACCCAATTTCGGCTACAGGTTGCACTAATCCTGAACTTGTGGGTATATGCGTGACAGAAAGTAACCGGGGGGAATATTTACGGATCTTCTCCTCCAGGTCGCCCAGATCAATTTCGCCGGTTTCGGTATTTTCAACGCGCACTAATTTAATATCAAACCTTTTTTGGAGGGAGATAAACGCTATGTAATTAGAGGGATAATCATTTGCTGTAATTAAAATAACATCGCCGGTTTTAAACGGAATGGCGGAAAGGGCCTTGTTGTAACTTTCGGTGGCATTGGTGGTAAATGCTATATTGCGGCTTTGGCAATTGAGCAGCCGGGCGCCATATTGATAAAAAAGATCAAGCTCTTCCCTCTTACGATCTGCGGTTTCATACCCGCCATGTAGTTCCTCCGCCGTAATGTAATCCCTGATGGCGCTGGCAACCGGTTTAGGCATGAGCGCAGCACCGGCATTATTAAAATGTATTGCTTCTTCGCATCCTGCTGTTTGATCACGTATTATCTGCAAATCCATGGTAGATTGATTTAAATCCCAAATAATACAAACCAGATTGTGACATTTAAGTTTTTGTTCATCATATTTAGCAATGGGTATTATCGAACTATGAAACAATACCACGCCAAGAGAAAAGCCTTGTCATCCTCCTGAACTTTCGTTATATTTGTATATACCACAGCCCGGTTTCCCGACACAAAGGAAACCGGGCTGTTTTGTTAAGATCAAAACAAGGTCAAAAACCGACCATTTGGTATGCAGTTATTTGACAGCCAGCAATTTAATACTTTTTAAAGTTTCAAACACGGCCCAAAATCGCGTTAAAATTTGTTAAAAAGTGTTAAAATGAGGGTTTTTCAATTGATTTCGAGCCCATTTTACCCCGTTTTTGAGCAGTAATTTGTTAAAATTCAAGGTTTAAAAAGTTTTCCGGCAGCCCTCTTTCATTTTCTTTAAAATAATTTAAAATGTTTTTAAAGGTCAATCGTCTTTATCTTTAAAGGAGAAAAAAAATTGATCACCGCCATAATGCCCGACGACAAGAACAGCCACATTATACATACTATTAAAGCGTATGGTAAAAGCCTGTTGGGTTTTATTCGCCGTAGGGTAAAGAACGATGCCGATGCCGAAGACATTCTGCAGGATGTCTGGTATCAGTTTAGTTCGGTGATCAATTCAGAACCTATTGAACAAACCAGCGCCTGGCTTTACCGGGTTGCCCGCAATAAAATAACCGACAAGCATAAAAAAAAGACGGAAACCCTGCTGGATGATATGCTTACCGGCGAGGACGAGGAGGACGAAACAGCCGATTTTAAGGCTATTTTATTCACCGAGACCAGCACCCCCGAAACGGAATACCTGCGCAACCTGTTTTGGGACCAGCTATTTATTGCGTTGGACGAACTACCCAACGAGCAAAAGGACGTATTTGTATGGCACGAACTGGAGAATATGTCCTTCCAGGAAATTGCCGATATCACGGGCGAAAAAATGCAAACCCTGGTATCGCGCAAACGGTACGCGGTGCTGCATTTGCGTAAACGCTTGGAGCAATTGTATAAAGAAATAACAGAATATTAAAGATGACCTGCACAAAGCCGGTCGCACAAAAAAATTAAAGAATAAGAAAATGAGAAAAGTATTTTATAGAGGGCGTTTTATATTTATTCCGCTGGCAGTTGCCGCCTTCCTGTCGCTCATCAGCTTTGTAGTGATGCAGTTGTGGAACAATTTATTGCCCGATATCTTACACCTGGGCACCATTACCTTTTGGCAGGCCATGGGCATATTTATTTTATGCAAGCTATTATTTGGCTTTGGTAAAGGAGGCGGACGCCCCGGCTGGGGTGGCGGTGGATTTATGCGTGCCCGTATGGCCGAGCGATTTAAAAACATGAGCCCAGAGCAACAGGAAAAATTCAAAGCCAAAATGCGCGACCGTATGTGTAATTGGAACGACCGTGGCCAGGGCTTTGGAAAGTTTGACCGCGACTGGAACGATTTTAAAACTGAAGGGGAAGCTAAAGCGAGCGGAGAATAGTAGTGAGTGGTCAGTTGTGAGTTTGAGTGATCCCAAATTAATAGAATAGAAAACTATTTACATCTATTCTCTATTCGCCACTGACCACTCACTATTCACCAATTCACTAAATCAATAATTCAATAATTAAAATGGATGTGCTGATATTTTCAACAAGCGTTAAAGAACGGCGACAGGTAAACAGGGTTACTACCCTGCTTACCAAAGTTCCGGCCATTATGCAGTGGAACTTTGACCTGGAAGACTGTGATAATATATTGCGTATTGAAGCCGAAGGCGTATGCCCACGCCAGATTGAAAGTCTTTTACAAAAGGCGGGCATCCAATGCCGGGAATTGGAGTATTGATTTTTGAGCAAGGATCTGTGGAGTAAGGATCAAAGATTTATAGAATAAGCTGAGATTTTGTCCTTATCATCTATGTTCCATAAATCCTTACTCCTTGTTCCCTCCTATTTCCCCTTCGCCGGGCTGTTGATCTCGATCCAGTATCCATCGGGGTCCTGAAAATAAAGCTGCAAAACGCCATCGGGTCTTAACGTTGGTTCCTTACTATCACCCTTCCAGTTACCATAAGGGATATGTAACTCATCCAGCCTTTTGGCAAATTCCTTAACAGAACCTACGGCAAAGCAAAGGTGCTCGGTAATATCATGCTTATAGCTGCAGTTACCTTGTATCGCATGCAGTTTTACATGATTGCCCAGGCTGTACCACTGGTGCAAGGTATCGGCAAATGGATTGGGTACTTTTTGCAGATGCATCACTTCGGTATAAAAGGCAGTACTTTTTTTGAGATCACGAACGCAAATAGCAATGTGGTCAACTACCGGCGCAGCATCTGTTGCAGTTTGGGCCTGGCAAAAACCTGGTAAAATAAATGCCAGCAAAAGTATACCCCATTTTAGCCTGTCGGCCTTATGCGAACTTAAATTCAAAAAAGTGTTCATTTGATTGTTGGTTTTAAAGCCTAAAGATATAGGTTTAAACGAAGTGGACGGATAAAGTCAGTGAATTGTTACTTAACAGGATACCTGCGGATTAAAATCGCGACCAGGCACATAATATACAGAATTGTTGCGGTTCCAGTCATCTATATCTATCAATCCGGAGCGGGTTTGATAATGTCTGTCGTCATTGGGGCATCTAACCACATACAAACCTGCCTCACCCGCTTTGATAACCGGGCGCGCACCACAAGTTTTGCAAAGTTTGCAGTAAATAGATTTAGGTATGGTCAAATAGCCATTCATAACATTTAGTACGGATAACATCCTGATGTGGTTACCCGTATACTCTAAATTACAGCATAAAAGTGGATTTTAGTGGTAAGCATTTTATTCATTTATTAAGTATTGCAATTACTCTTTATTGAAATATGTTTGAGCATCGGTTTCTTTTATTATATTTAAAACTATTTAAACTTTATGCAACCAACCTTAGAGCAATTAAGTCTTACCTATAAAAACCTGCCCGATGATAAACTCACCCGACTGGCAGTTACCGATGCAGCAAGCTTACGACCAGAAGCCCTTGAACTGCTATAAGCCGAAATAAAAAGTCGTGGATTGGATGAAGGGATTACACGAGGTATAGATGTGCAGCTAAATAATATAGACGATACCCAGCTCCACAGCTACATCTCCCTTATACGCAGCCAGTCATGCCCCACCTGCGGTGATACATCTCAACAGCTTAATGCAGCTTTAAGTGGTACAGTTATTAGTATTATTATATTCATACATTACAAAAAAGCATTTTCCATAGGCTGCCCTGCCTGTTTAAAAAAGACAAATCAGGCGGCCACTTTAAAAACCGCGCTATTAGGCTGGTGGGGACTTCCATGGGGGCTAATACGTACACCAGAGGCTTTGATAAAGAATATCAGAACCAGCAAACGTTTAAATACAAACGAAGCCTCCGATATTTTAGTGGATTTTGTAAGAAACAACGCAGGCATTATTGAAAGCATTAAAAACAACGATCAGTCATTACAGGTTATGTTAACTAACGTGAACAACAAGCAGCATTACAATAAGTAAGCTGATAGCTAAACATGGAACACAGCCTATCTCCATACAAACCCAGTAAAGCTGCAACTATTTATGCTGCAGCAACCGGGTTGGTAGTATGGTTTGCTTTGATATTGCAGGTAAGTATCTCGATACCGGCTTATATGAAAGTAAATAATAGCCTGTTAAATGCTATTATACAAATACTGAGCTTTTTCACCATTCAAAGCAATCTGATGGTTGGCGTTTGTTTATGGACTTTATTATTAAAACCATCAAACGCTCTTTACAGATTTTTTTCAAGAGAATATGTACTCGGGGGAATCTGCCTATACATTATAGTAGTTGGTCTTGTTTATAATATCATACTGCGTAACTTATGGCATCCAACCGGTCTGTTTAAATTAGCTGATGATTTACTGCATTCGGTAAACCCCTTATTATTTGTTATTTACTGGCTGATCTTTGCGCGGCAGGAAAAATTAAAATGGACACAATCCTTAAACTGGCTTTGGTTTCCGTTCCTTTACCTGATATACACCGTTATCCGGGGAGCCATCATCAACTATTACCCTTATCCCTTTATTAATGTAGATAAACTGGGATACAGCCAAGTACTCATCAATTCTTTGATCTTGCTGATCGTATTTTTAGTACTCGGCCTTTTGCTTGTTGCTGTAAACCGGATATTTAAAACAAGAACAGGCCCCCCATCATAAAAAACAAAAACCCGGCTGTTGGGCCGGGCTCCTGTTTTTATGGTGTATTAACAGTTAAAATCATATTCAATAATCGACGCTTAATCGTTCCACAGATAATTTTTGTGTACCGATTTAGCCAGTTTATTCTGGATAAAAAAATCTTCTTTTTGTAAACACTCATTGGTGTGTATGTCTTCGTCGGCGTTTATTTTTATTACGCTGCCTGCTACTTGTTCAACTATACTTGATAAAGTATGTACTTCGTTGTCGGGGATCTGAATTGTTAATATGGCCATAATAGTAGATGTTTGATGTTAATGATCAATATTCAAAAATATGCAATTGCTATTTAGGCAATGTTTAAAAAAAGTAAAATTAGAGCCATAATTTGATGACAATTTTACATTTTTTGCATTTTATAAACAAAACGCACTATCCAAGGCATGTAGTATGTCTGCCATGGCTTTGTTACGTTTCTTTAACAAATTTTAACAACAAATTACGCTTTAACTCTGGTAACCAGCACCCAATCAACAAATACCTTAGCTTCGCCAGCCTTTATCTTATTAACGGTACTTTCTGAAATTCCAAAATATGGTTTAGCAACCTTATTATAACCCGCCGGGTATCCCCCACCCAGCGCAAAATTAAGGATGATGAACTTTTTATTATCGAAAGCCCAGCGGCCATATTTTTCTACCATAGGTTTTGTGACTGTATAAGTTACTTTACCGTCAACTTTAAATATCAGGTTGGCCGGGCTCCAGTCAACCGAATAAACGTGCCATTGCGTAACATCAATACCTCTTTCAAAATGGTTGCGATAGGCCAGCGGCGTATCGCCAAAATAATTAGGGCCGTGCAGGGCGTGGCTCACCCAACTTGAATCGCCTATGGTTTCCATCATGTCTATTTCACCGCAATCGGGCCATTTACCGTTACCCAAAGCCCAAAATGCCGGCCATAACCCGGCACCAGCGGTCATTTTCATGCGTGCCGAAGCAGTGCCATAGGTAAACTCCATTTTACGTTGTGTATTTATCCGGCCAGATATAAAATCGTACTTTTTTTGCTCTTTGCTGGTAAAGCCGGGTTGATATATGGCTTTAAGTACCAAAGCACCGTTTACAGCACCTTCAGCATCTTTACCTTTTGCCATGTATATAGTAGCCGCTGAATCAACATAGGCCTGCTGCTCGTCGTTCACGGTATGGCCTGTAACTTCTACATTCCATTTACTCCTGTCGAGGTTTTGTTCGTTAAAATCCTCAAAAAATATGGTATCAATTTTGGACTGCTGGGCGTTAGTATGCAAGGCCATTAACAGGCCTGCGGACAATAAATAATATAATTTCATTGTTACGTTTAATTGAGGCCAAGATAAGAATCAGGAGTCAAACTCTGGCTAAAAACAAAAAAAGCGTCAATTGCGAGGAACGACGAAGCAATCCCTATAAGCAGAGCCACCCTGTAAGTTGGGGATTGCCACACTACGTTCGCAATGACACGTTTTTTATATCTTGATTCTTGTCTCTTGATTCCAATAACGATTCTTTTTTTAAATTGCAGGTTAATATCTATTTATATGCATGGCAGTGGTTTTTTAAAAGTGTTTCTTATTATTTCGGCCATCAGTTTATTGTTCGACTGGTATATTTTTTCGGGACTTAAAACATTAACCTCCGACTGGCAATCGCAGCTGTGGCGAAACACTATGCTGTTTGGCTACCTTTTTATTTCTGTTGGGCTAGTTGCTTTGTTCCTGATCGGTTTTGGCAGTTTTACTACTGCCAATGGTATGCGTCCCTTTCATGAATGGATACTAAGTTTGTTCATTACGTTTTTCCTGACCAAGCTTGTATTTGTTATTATTTTATCACTGGGCGATCTGGGGCGCTTCATTGTTGGTTTATTCAATCTCACCTCCCGTTCTGGTAACGACCCTGTATTTCCTGCCCGCCGTAAGTTTATCAGCGAAATAGCGGTATTAGTCGCGGCTATTCCATTTACCTCCATGTTTTACGCCATGTTTAAGGGTAAATACGATTATAAACTGCACCGCGTCACCCTTTATTTTGATGATCTGCCCGATGCTTTTAATGGATTTACAATAACCCAGCTATCAGACATCCACTCAGGCAGTTTTGATAATACTGAGGCTATGCAGCGCGGAATTGATATGGCTAAAGCTCAAAAAAGCGATCTGTTTGTATTTACCGGAGACCTTGTTAATAATGCCGCCTTTGAAATTGAACCCTATATTGATCGTTTCAGCCAGATCAAAGCGCCTTACGGACAATTCTCGATATTGGGAAATCATGATTATGGCGACTATATACATTGGGATAGTGAACATGCAAAAGCTGCCAATCTGGATAAGTTAAAGCAACACCACCAAACGTTAGGTTATCGTCTGTTACTTGACGAAAATGTGACCATTGAAAAAGGTGGTCAAAAAATATCACTTATCGGGATACAAAACTGGGGGCGCGGCTTTATTCAGATCGGTAATTTGAATAAAGCATTACAAGGTGTACCAAAAGATGCCTTTAAGATCTTATTATCCCATGACCCAACACATTGGGAAGAACAAGTTAGGTATAACGAAACCAATATCCACCTCACACTTTCGGGCCATACCCACGGTGCTCAATTTGGTGTCGAGATCCCAGGCTTCCGGTGGAGCCCCGTAAAATACCGTTACCTTGACTGGGCGGGTTTGGCGAACGAAAAAAATCGTTATTTATATGTGAACCGGGGCTTCGGTTTCCTTGCATTTTCGGGCCGTTTAGGCATCTGGCCAGAAATTACCGTTATCGAACTACGCAAAAAAGCATAACTGATGTTTACTGATTTTCGACAAGTTTCAACATATACGGGATGGCACCTATTTTTAGCAGATATTACCAAAACACAGCTAAAAAATGATAAAATCCCGTAAAAAAATTTAAATCAGTAAAATAGAACACATTATCCGGGAATCATAATCCACTAAAACAACCCGTGAAAACACCGTGTTTAAACAAGCAAAAATACGGTGTTTTCACGGATTGTTCGATTGACATTTATTTCAGAGTTTTAAAACATTCAAACCCTGATAATATTTAACGATGCCCTTACAAATAACCGGAGTAAACAGCACGATGGGTGAGTATGATAATCCTTACCTGGCTATCAACTCTTTAGTGTGGATTGATGACTACACACAAAATCGCGGAATTACTACAAGAGATGTGCTTTTTGACTGGATCAATGACAATGGTACAGCCTATGTTTTAGACGAAGAAGGGAATAAAGCTAAACTACTTACTGCAACCACTAAAAGCGGCTACAAGTATGTAAAAACAGCTTTTGATGAAACAAAACCCGACAAGTTATTAAAACTGCTGGCTACGAAATAGTAAAATACCTTAACCTTATCGTACTTGCACCTGTCATCAAACCATGACGGGTGTTTGTTTTTTATAGGGTACGCTCAATTCAAGACCATATCTCCCCTCCTTCATCAGCTAAATTATCGCGACAGCATACAGCAAGTTTCGGGTTTAACGGCTGCACCTCAGGGCATAATTTTGAATAAATAAATAAGCTGTTAAATCAATATTCAAAATAAAAAGCCAGATATGGGAACTTTTTAGCTCCGTTTAAATTCTTATGCGCTAAACTTTTAGCAAGCCACTTTTATACCAAGGTAATCTCGTATTTCAAAGAACGCGCATATTTTTTAGTCATTTATACGTTTAAACACTAAATATACACTTTTGTCGAATTAAATTCATTTTTTATTTGCTATATTGAATTTAATTCAAAAATTATATAACATTACAGAATGATTAGCGAAACAGAAATAATTTTAGATAAAACCGACCTGCACATTTTACGCCTGATGCAGGAAAATGCCCGAATATCAAATGCCGATATGGCTCGCGAGTTAGGCATGGCGCCATCAGGTGTGCTGGAACGTGTAAAAAAGTTGGAGCAAAAAAACGTGATCCAGCAATATACCACCCGCATCAATCCTGCTGCTTTACAGCAAAAACTGCTGGCCTTTGTATTTATGAAGGCAGCTGACGGACCAGGTTACAGCGGCGCAACGCTGGAACTTGCCAAAATACCCGAAGTACAGGAAGTACATCATGTAGCTGGGGACGATTGCTACCTGGTAAAAGTACGCACTTACGATTCTGCTTCATTGATGAGCATTATGCGTAACCAGTTTAGCAAGATACCCAACATCATCAGCACCCGCACCACCATAGTGTTGGAAACGGTTAAAGAAGAACAACAATTAGTTATACCCGAAAAATAAATATCATCATGGCCTTAACACCTCAAAAATCCGCATCACCATTAATGGTTATCATCGCCTTTGCAACAGTTTATGTTGTTTGGGGGTCAACGTACTTTTTTATAAAAATGGCTGTCGATGGGTTTCCACCGATGCTGTTGGGCGCGCTTCGTTTTCTTACGGCAGGTATTTTGTTATTGACCTGGTGTAAAATTAAAGGCGAACAGATCTTTATTAAACGCAATATCATCCATGCCGCTGTTACCGGTTTTTTGTTACTGGTAATAGGTAACGGCGCCGTGATTTGGGTTGAGCAAACGCTCCCCAGCGCTATGGTAGCCATTATGGTATCATCGGCCCCCATATGGTTTGTGTTGTTTGACAAACAAAACTGGCGCGTAAATTTCAAAAGCACATCTACCATTGTTGGTTTGATCATAGGCTTTGCCGGTGTTGTATTACTGTTTAGCGAACAAATTCAAGGCTTGTTCAATTCTTCATCGGGACTTTCCAAACTGCCGGGAATGTTGTTGCTGCTCATAGCTGCCATGTCATGGGCATCCGGATCCTTATATTCAAAATATAACAATACACAGGGGTCAGCCTCAGTAAACACAGCCTGGCAGATGCTGGCTGCCGGTCTTATATTTTTACCGTCGAGCTTTTTTAATCACGAGGTGCAGAACCTGCAATGGCAAAATATTCCAACCCATAGTTGGCTCGCTTTACTTTACCTGGTAATTTTTGGCTCTATAGCCGCGTTTAGCGCTTATGTTTGGCTTTTGCAGGTTCGCCCGGCAACACAGGTAAGTACATATGCTTATGTAAACCCGGTTATAGCGGTTATACTCGGGGTACTGTTTGCGCACGAAAACATTACCCTTTTACAAGTAAGCGGACTGGTGATCATCCTGGGTAGCGTGCTCCTCATCAACCTAAGCAAATACCGCAAAGAGAAGCAGTCAAAATTGGAACTGGCATAATTGTGCTAAGAGTCAAGAATCAAGAGCCAAGAAAAACTCATTTTTTGGCAAGCAAATCTTAATTCTTGACTCTAACTTCTTGATTCTATCTTAATTCTCCCATTTTCCAAACTCAAAATATTTATTGATTTTGATGCTGATCTTAGTGCCCTTGAGATATTTCCCCCTGTCATAATTCATTACCCGGAGAATAACCCCCTCACGTTCAATGATCAGCTCCTCATAAAAACCTTTGAACAGCACCTGCTTCACCAGCCATTTGTTACCCAAAGCACCGATCTTAATATGTTCGGCGTATATAACCACCACGCCACGCCTGCTTTTGATACCGCAAACTTTGGCCTGGGTGGGGGTAAGCTGACTACAGCTGGCTAATATCAGAGAAGTATACAAGAGTTTGGGCGAATGATATAATTGCTCGGGGCTACCATTCTCTACAATCTCCCCTTCTTTCAGCACAATCAGTTCATCAGCCATCGACAGGATCTCGGCGGGATCATGGGATACTAAAACCACGGTAACTCCCCATGCCTGTACAATATAACGGATATCATGCTGCAAACCTTCCCGGTAGGTAGCATCAACCTGGTTAAAAGGCTCATCCAGCAATAATACTTCCGGGCGACTGATGAGGGCCTTGGCAATAGTTACCCGCTGTTTTTCGCCGCCGCTTAATTTACCAAAAGGTTGTTCCTTTAGTTGATAAATATGCAGCATATTCAAGGCCTCGGTTACTTTTTGTATAGTAAGGCTTTTATCTTCTTCATGGAGCCCGGCGCTTACCGTATCCCAAACAGACAATTGCGCATCCATATCGCTTCCGTTTTGAGTAACCAGGCGCATTACCTTATGGGCATGCTGTAATCCATGTTCCCGGCTCAAAACCTGCTCTTCCTTAAAAAACACTTCACCATGATCTGGCTGTAAATGACCATATAACAAATTGAGCAATGTAGTTTTACCGCTGCCACTTTCGCCAACTATAGCGGTAATTTTACCCTTGGGTATAAATATGGTTATATTATTAACACCGGAAGATTTATCGCCAAAAAAATTTTTGGTAACCGATATGGTTTCCAGTATTAGCTCATTGTTCATTTTTCAGGGGTATTTTAATTTATTAATTAACTGTTATACAGAAACATATATCAATACAAACCAGGTATCTAATCTATAAAAAGTTTACGATCAAAAAACGCTGATATGGGTATATTTTAATCAAATAGCAAACAAATCACGATATACTTTATTGTTATGATATAACCATTTAATTATAAGCCATGAATAAGACCATTGGGATAGTACTTATTGTTGTGGGTATCATTATGCTTATCTGGACGGGCTTTACCTATACCAAAAAAGAAAAGATCATTGATGCTGGCCCGGTACAGGTATCGGCCGACAAGCAGAAAACTGTAAACTGGCCACCTTATTTGGGTGGCATATTGCTGGTTGGAGGTATTGTTATTGTTGCCATCTCAAAAAAGTAGCAGCAATACGGATATTACTCCAACAACAACGCGTCCTCATCATCTGTTAAACTTAGTTGTATGGAATCGCTGCCGGCTATGCCTTCTACACTACCCTTGATATGCGCGGCATTAAGCAATACCTTATCCAGTTGTTTCTCGCGCGATTTCCACATCTTTTCCATGGCATCACGCTCTTTTTGTATGGACAGGCGCATGCTCATATAGCCTTCCCGGATAGCTTTCCATTGTTCAGAAAATTCGCTGCTGGTTAAATAGTCATACAGCAAGTGCATTTTATCACCTTTATTGTCCTGCGAACGGGCTTGGTTGGATAGTTTGATCACTCCATCCCGCAGGATGTAGGATACCGCTTTTACTTCATCAAAGCTGCAGATCCAAACACCATCTTTTTCGCCAAAGCAATCCATTCCTTTAGGATAACACTGGGTTACAATAACGGCAACATCCACGCCTACACTGCGCATATCTTTTTTTAACTTCTCTATCCAATCGGCACCGAAAGTGGCGGTACGTTTACTTTCATAAATGATCTTCCCGCACTCCTGTCCAAACTGGTTACGCACAGTTTGAATACAATCGGCTCCCCTAACGCCCTTCCCTACCTCACTGATCAAATCAAACGGAAAATAATTCCGCAGCAACTCTTCCAGTATCAGTTCCTGCGCTTCGCCCTGCAACTGCATCGAGCCCTGCTCGGCTTTGCGTTTCATCTCTTCGGCCAGCTTTTTCTGATCATCAAGTTGTTTTTCAAGCTCTTTTACTTTGAGCTGGTATTCGGTATCCTTTATACTGTGGCGTTCGCTTTCCTGCTTACGAATTTGCTCGCTCAGCTCATTACGCTGCTCCTGCAATTTGCGTTGCATGGCCAGTTCCATTTCTTCTTCCTTTTGCTGCAATTGCTTTTCGCGCTGCAAAAACTCCAATTCTTTTTGCCGCGATAGTTTTAACTTGTCTTCGGTTTCCTGTGCCGATGTTTTGAGCATCGTCATCTGGTTCTCATAATCCTGGCTGATGGATTTACGCAGGTTTTGCTCCATAGCCAATTGTAACTGCTTTTTTTCGTCGGCAAGCCGTTGTTCAAAGGCCTCCTTTTGCAGGCGTTCTTTGGTTAAAAATTCCTCATCTTTTTTACGGTACTCCTCTTCTTTTTGGCGGGTATAGTCCTGCATTTTAAGCCGAAGCTCTTTCTTATACTCCTCTGCCATCACTTCCTCTATTGGGAAACCAAAACCACAACTGGGGCACTTAACTTCTGTAGCCATATAATAAATACTGCGAAAAATAGTTCTTCAGATCAAAGATAATGATTTTTGGAACAAGGATTTTGGAACAAAGAGTAAGGATTCTTGGTTAGGTTTCCGAAAGTCTTTTTTAAGTAATAGCCCATGGGTAGACAGAACAGGCTTTGTTGAGAAATATCACGATGCAGAGCCAACTCACCCGGTCTACGTTTCGCTGGACCCACCCTTTCTTCGCCTTTTGGCGGAAAGAGGGTGGAGAAAAACGAAGTAAAAAACCCTCTATGCCCGAAGCGGAGAGAGGGGTGACGAGCGCAGCGATGTCGGGGTGAGTTGTCAACACCAGGCAATTTTTGGCTGAAATTTTGAGTAACTTATACATAAAATGCCATGGTTGCAGTTATCAATTATAATGTCGAAATTTAAGCAATGCAAATTTTACAAATAGGTAAGGCAATGTGGAGCTATGATCATGAAATTGCAGCATGCACATTAATTGACGCGGCTGGAGGGCTTTTTGCGCTCACTCCGCCCCCACACCATCGCGAAGGCGAAATTATATTGACTACCGGTACCCTGGTTATTGATGGGTACAACTATTTAGATATCCCCTTAAATCAGCTGGAACAGGTTTACCTGGGCTTTGATGATGTGTACAAACGTTCGCTTATTAAAAACAACGGCACGTTTTGGCAGCCACTACGGCTTCGTTACAAAGTTGCCGATGGGCACAATACCATATACCTCATGATTGATAATAGCTTTTTCGGCACCAAAAACCAGCTTTGGTTTGATACCCTGAAACAACTGTTGGCCGACGAGGATATGTAGTTGGGACCAAATATATTGGAAGTAAAGAGCACGGATTCTTTCTTGGAAAAAATATTTGGAGTAAAGAATAAGGACTCTTTCTTGGAACAAAGATATTTGGAGTAAAAGAATAAGGACTTTTGAACAATGCTAAACAATATAAAATGTCTGGCTCATTGCTCCAAAAGTCCTTAATCTATCCTTGAAACAATACAAAACACCTCCGTAAGTCAGTCTTTGCTCCTTGTTCCAAAATCCTTACTCTAAAATCCTAAAAGTTATTTAGCTTTAGCAAATTCGCCGTTAGCTTTAATAGTTACTTCGTCGCTTAACATAGCAGCGCCAAATTTACTGCCAAAATTAAAATCAGAACGTTTGATAACACCGGTTAACTGGAAACCTGCATCATCAGCTTTGCTCATTGGGTTGGTAATAGTACCACGGTACCATAAATCAAAGGTTACCGGTTTAGTAACACCTACTAAAGTAAGATTACCCTTAAGCGCATAATGCTTATCAGATGTTTTAGTGATACCTGTGCTGGTGAAAGTAATGGTTGGTTTATTGGCAACGTCAAAAAAATCGGCACTTGAAAGGTGTTTGTCACGATTATCGTTATCGGTACTTAAAGAAGCTGTTTGAACAGTAAAAGAAACTTTAGCATCGCTAAAATCAGGTTTTGCTGCAATTATAGTTGCATCAACATTTTTAAAAGTTCCATCAACGTCATTTACCAATAAGTGAGTTACAGTAAACTTAACGTTCGAGTGATTTTTGTCGGCATTCCAGGTAGTTTGTGCCGATGCAGCCGTATATAAAAACGCTGAGGCCAAAAGGATAAAGATTTTTTTCATTGTGTTAATTTTTTTAAATTTCTTTTGTTTATGCACCAAAAGTATATATTTGAATTGATCTTTTTTAAAATAAATGTTTAAACATCTTTTTATTAAAGTTTCATGACAAATCTCTACCATTTTAGTGGACTTTATGTCAATACATATCGGCAATGAGGAATTTAAAAGAGAAACCTACTGCTCTTCGGGTAAATGCTCATCAATAACCATCCCAATTTGCTCCAGGGGGATAACAGCCGACGATGGTTCATGCTTTATATATACCCAATTACCGGCATCTGTTTTTCCTATAGTATAATTAATGTTCTTATTATAAACATCAAATAACCGGGGAAATGCCGAATGAAGGCTGACCTGGTAATCTACATTATTGATGGTAACTATAAAAGGTTCCATAGTGATTTATTTATGGCTTTTGCTAAGTTAACACTTTTCAAAAAATCGACCCAAAAATAGCGCGAATCAATTATAATCGGGCATGCGCTCCAACTAAACAGCGGTCACAATCTTACAATTACTTGGGTACTAAAAAAAACGTAATAAAAGTTATTCTCATAAAAACTTTTTTGGCACAACAATGTTAAGTTTGCATTATTAACTCAAAAAACACCCTAAAAAAACTAATTTGTAAACTTAAAAAGTTACTATGAACATTAAGAATTATTATACAAAAGCAATAATGCTGGTTATTTCATTAGGTTTTATTATTGCCATTCAATCCTGCACCAAAAAACCCGATCTTCAAGGTGAAGACACCAAACTGACAGGGGTATGGAAAAGGGTAATACATCGCCTCCCCTTAGGAGATAGCACACAGATTATCACTTTTTATGAAGGTGATTTCTCCACTTTCCAAACTAATGTTTCGGCTACGCCGGCAAGTACACCAACCAGCACTTTGTACAGAGCAACCTACAATACCAATGGTTCACAGATATTCCTTATCTTGAATCAAAAACAGAATTCACTGGATGCCAATGGCTCAGGAACTCCGGTAAACCAGGTTATCTTTAATAAACTACCTTACAAAATAAGCGTTGCTCAGGATACCCTTACGGTTACCGATGGCACCGCAATGAAGTACGTAAAACAGCCATAAACCGTTTTTAAACTTATTCAACAAAAAAACCGGCCAATTGAATTGTGCCGGTTTTTTTGCTACTAAAAATTCCTCAGCTTATCTCCCTTCCAGGTTATCGCGATATTTTTTTAGCGCTCTTAAAATGGATCGGGCTATGGCATTTTGGCCTTCATTTGAGTTAAGATATTCCTCATCGGCCGCATTATTAATAAAACCGGTTTCAACTAATACCGCGGGCATGCCGCTTTGCGCCAATACCAATACCCCTTGCTCCTTTACCCCATGACTGCGCCGGCCATCTGTTTTTTTAAACTCACGATCAACCAGATCGCCAAATTGAATACTCTGTTTACGATATTTTTGCTGAAAAGCATTCAGTACAATGGTGTTTACAACCGCGTCGCTCCCGTAACCGTTATACTTATCCTTATAATCCTTCTCAATGTAAATAGAGGCATTCTCGCGCAGGGCTTCACGTTGTTCCTGGCTCCGGTGAAAACCATAAACCAGCAACAATGTTCCCCGTTCTGTACTATGTCTTTGAGGCGATGAATTACAATGAATAGATATAAACAGGTTGCCGTGGTTATCATTAGCTATATCCGCGCGTTTATGCAGCTCTACAAAAACATCGGTGCTGCGGGTCATAATTACCTTAACCCCGCTCATTTCATCGTTAATAAGATCGCGTAATTTCTTGGCAATACTAAGGGCTACGCTTTTTTCTTTAGAGTAAGCGCCATGCGCTCCGGGATCCTTACCACCATGTCCGGCATCAACAATTACAGTTTTAAACTTAAAAGTGCTCCTGCCGATAACATCCTGCTGCGCAAAAGAGGTGCTAATGCTAAGCAAGCCAGGTATAAAAAAAAGAAGAAAAACTATATAATTACTTTTTAGGTAAATGGCAGGCATGGAAAATATATTGGTATAGGTGGTAAAACATTTCTATCTAATTTCATTTAGTAGGATATTGTTTTACGCGTATAGTTTAAAAGTATTTCAAGTTAATATGGCAAAGGTAATATTACTTAACGTGTTAGCACAGTTTTTTACATTTTCAGTTAATAATATATTAAAGTAATCATACATTTATGTCCCGGCTCGTAATTTATTTGACGGTTATATCTTTATAATTAATCCCATGAAAATTCAAAAATCATTGTATGTATTAATAGCAGTCTTGTTATGGATAGTTTCCGTAGGTAATGCTCAAATAAAAACGCCCTACGGCAACAATTCGACTGTGGGTAAATACTACAATGTAAGGGGCATAAAGCTGTACACCGAAGTTTATGGCGCCGGCAAACCATTACTTTTGATACATGGCAACGGAGGCAGTATGGGCAATTTTGCTAATACTATCCCCTACTTTGCGAAGAAGTATAAAGTTATTGCTGTTGACAGCCGGGCACATGGTAAATCAAGAGATGATCGCGATTCTTTGAGTTTTGAAATGATGGCTGATGATTTTGCTGGTTTACTTGACGCTATGCATATCGATTCGGCATACGTTATTGGTTGGAGCGATGGAGGCATCAACGCGCTGGAACTCGCTATACGCCATCCAGGTAAAGTGATTAAGCTGGCATCCACTGGCGCCAATTTATGGCCTGATTCAACAGGGCTTATACCCTCTTACTGGAAACAGGAACAAAAAGAATACGAAGCCAAAAAGAATACCGAATTTAAAACAGCAAAAGAAAAAAACGACTGGAAGATATTTCTGCTCGATTGGTTTCAGCCTAATATCAAGCTTTCGGCCTTAAAAGCCATCAAATGCCCATCATTGATCATCGGCGGCGACCATGACCTAATCCCTACGCAACATACGGTGCTTATTGCACAAAACATCCCTAACGCTTATTTATGGATAGTGCCCAATTCGGGCCACGGCACACTGATTGAGCACAAGGACGAATTCAACGCAAAGGTTGATGAATTTTTTTCAACTCCGTTTAAAAAACGGTAACCCTTTGATTAAAATTTGTAGGTAACAGCCGCCAAACCGGTTACTGAGGTATAAAATGTTCCTCCGCTATTGTTTGATTTTTTTAGTGGCGCATAAAAGTTATAAGTTGATTCTATGCTTACGCCGATGTGATCACTAAGCACGAAGATCAACCCTAAGCGCGGAGCCATATAAAAGTTTTTGCGCCCGGGCGTAACTACGGTGCCACCCTGATCACTATTAGGATCAAAAACCAGGTAGGAATAATCTGTATAATAACCACCCAGGTTAGCTCCGCCATAAAGCCTTGCCCCATCTGCTACATTAATATTGTAAACAATGCTTGCATAACCAGAAAACACCCTGTAGCTTGTAAAAAGAGTAATTGGAGTTTGATCCTGGGTACCATCATCTACACCATTTCCAATATCTATCGTTATTTTATCCGGGTTAAAAGCGTCCTTGGGCTGATAATTATGATAACCTACATTAAGGCTTATAGTGAGCTTATCTATAAAACGGGCAATTCCTAAATTGAATGCGGCGGCCGGCTTGTAAATATCTTTAAAATAATTCTGCGGGGCGTCAATACCGACACCAAATGTAACCGCATATCCCGATTCAAAATTGCCGCCACCTCCGCTGCCACCTCCACCCCAGGTTAGCGCCTCATGCGACCTGTGTTGGCCCATAACCGTACCAACAAAGCATGTAAACATTAAAATTAAAACCGTTTTTAAACAGCGAGGGGCTTTAAACCAATATGTGCTAAGGTGCATAACGCCGAAGGTGCAAGGGTTAAGTTGATTAAGGTTCATTACAGTAAAAATATGAAAAAACCTTAATTCATTACTATAAATGCAAATATTAGCTCACTTAACCATGGCAATAAAAATTAAAGCCCGGCTTAAATATACCGGGCATAGGGGTATTAAATAAATAAGATAGGCTTATAATTGGTTTATATCATAATTTCAACACCTGTTTAAAGCCGCTTCGGCCCAAACAGCATTTAGCTGCCCGTTGTAACCTGCATATTATTACTCCGTCCTTGCTTTTGGTGGTACCAAATGCCAATAGTACAAATGATAACGGTTAATGATAAAAAGCCTTCAACATATAAATGTGTAACAGAGATCTGCCTCAATGGAAAAATAAACAGTGATGAAAGATCTGGAATTAAGAGTCCCAGCAGCGGGAAACTCGAGAATATTCTAAAAATCGCTATTTCCTCCATAACTAATAATTTGATATCCCTAATTTACACCTTTTAGGAATACAATGCAAGTTATTTTTCTTAAAAAGTAAAATAATATTTCAACAAGGTTAATTTTAATAAATTCTTTCGAAATATTTTAAATATTTACGCATAAAACTTATCTAAACACCTGATGTTTATTGTTATTGAGTAATAACACACATTATTTTGAATATAAATTTCTTAATTAAGAAGTATTATAAAGAAAATGATACTGCAAATCAGATTAAAAAGGCATGGCTCTTACTAATTCAAACAAATTATTACGCACCGCCGGATCGTTATCTATAATTTGCTCCAGCTCCGTATCTGAAGATACGTATACTATAATAAAATTAAGAGCCTGATTCCAAAAGTTACCGCTTAGCAACACCTTGCCCATATTTTTAAGGTTTTCGTAATAGCTAATGCGCTCCCTAATACAAGTATGCTGTTCATTGATAATTTCTTTCTCTTCAAAAAATATCTCATTGACCAGCTATGCACTTACAGATCAATGAAAAATTTATTTAAAAAAACAAAAACATTTCTTCCTCTAAATTGTAGTACGAATTAGTTTGTTTTTTATTCAAATAGTAACAAAATAATGCCTACTTTAGCATTATCATACTAAATGTTAATAATTATGGAAAAATTAATAATATTAAGAATGTTCTTTTGTTTTCCACTATTCGGAATACTTCTGCCAGATGCGGGTATTTTAATCTCCAATGGCTCAAGTCACATCCCCCTGATCCATTTTATTATTGAAACATTCTCCATTTTTTGCATCCTGATTTGCAGCGCGATTATTTTTTATAATAAAAGACGAGATCAAAACCATACCGATAAAACAAACGAGGCATCATATTCCTAAAACTGAATACTCGGTACTTATAAGGTTAATATCTACCCGGATTATATTGCTAAAAAATAGATTATGGGGTTTTTATGCCCCGAATTTTACTCCCTGGTTCCATAAAACTATCATTTTGCGAAAATTAGAGTGCTTTTATTTTCGGTATGGCCTTTGTTATACCTCTATTGGTTGCTGAAAATATCACCCAGTATTCATAAATGAAAAAATTCTTACTTTTTATCCTGCTTCCTTTAAGCACGTTTGCCCAAACAGCAAGTACTTATATACAAAATGGAAATGCCCGGGCTAATTCAAAAGATTACAATGCCGCCATTCAGGAATTTACCAAAGCCATACAGCTCAGCGAAAATAACAGCGATGCTTATTTTTATCGGGCAAACGCTTATGGCAACCTTAAAAATTATGAAGCTGCAATTGCCGACTACGCCAAAACTATAAGTCTCAAGTTAAATTTTGCCACGGCATATTATTATAAAGCTAACGCTGAAAGCAGTATTGGCGTTTACCACAATGCCATTGATGATTTTAACAAAGCTATTGCCCTTGAGCCCCAGAATGCCAAAATGTACCAATACCGCGGCAGTGCAAAATCAAACATTCAGGATTATACGGGAGCCATTGCGGATTTCTCCTTTGCCTTAAAACTTAGTCCAAATAATGCTGAGTTATATGAATACAGGGGCCTGGCTAAAAATAATAAGGGGGATTTTACCGGCGCCATTGACGATTATAACTCAGCTATAAAGTTAAACCCTCAAAAAGGCGACTTATACCGATACCGGGCCGATACAAAAGCAAGCATTAACGATTATAACGGAGCTGTAACCGACTATACCACAGCGTTAACTTTTAACCCTCAAAATGCCGAAGCGTATTTTTACCGGGCAAATACCAAAGGAAATCTGGGTGATTATAAAGGCGCGGTTGATGATTATAAAAAAGCTGCTGCCCTAAACCCTAATCTTAAAAATTTGTTCTTCTACCTGGCTAATGCCGAAAATAACATGGGCGATAGTAAAGGGGCACTTGATTATTTTAACAAAGCTATTAGCCAGTACCCCAATAGGGCCGATGTGTATTTATACCGCGGATTGGTAAAAAGCAATTTGAAAGATTATAAAAGTGCTATAAATGATCTGAATCATTCCATAGCGCTTGACCCTAAAAATCCTGATGCTTACCAAAATCGTTCGGCTGTTAAACTTGAACTCAATGATGGTGAGGGAGCCAAATCGGATGCAGACAGTGCGATTATATTAAACCCCAAAAGTTTAAAGGCTTATATAAGTCGCAGCAAGGCAAAAATGGCTTTAAAAGATACAGCTGGTGTAATAGCCGACCTTACTCAGGCCATCAATATCAATAATAAAAGCGACGAGGCCTATTTAGTGCGCGGCGATGCTTACCGTAACCTGGGCAACAGGCAAGCCGCTATTCACGATTATACTACAGCCATACAGGTAAACCCTAATTATACTTACGCCTATTTAAACCGTGGTATCGAAAAGGACAAAACAAATGACCCGGCCGGAGCGGTAAAGGACTTTGAAAAACTTTTAACCCTTTCACCGCAGCGCCAGGATGTTTATATGCGCCTGGGCAGAGTAACCGATTTTTTTAAATACACCACAAAAGGTGTATCACTTTTCACAACAGCTATTAGCTTAAACCCGGCAAACTCCAACTTTTATCTTTTCAGGGGCGAAGCAAAGGCCGCCGCCGGTGATATACAAGGCGCCATGGCCGATTATGATGCCGGTATTGTTAAAAACCCTAAAAACATTGCCATTCTGTTAAAACGTGGCCTTAACCGTGCCGACTTCCAGGATAATACCGGTGCATTGGCCGACTTTAGCACCGCCATAAAAATTGATTCGACTTCTGATTCATCAGCAGTGGTATATCAAAACCGCGGGCATATCCAGGCCAGGTTAAAAAACTATAAGGCCGCCCTGGCCGATCTGGATAAAGCGGTAGCTATTTATTCAAACGACGAAACGTTCCTATTCAGGGGTGATGTTAAATTAGCCATGAAAGACTATGCAGGGGCTGCCGACGATTTTCATAACGCTACCTATATTAATAACAGGAATGCCAAAGCTTATGCACATAGCAGCATAGCCAAAAGCAAATTAGGTGATGAACAGGGCTCGACTGATGACTTTGATAACGCCTTAAAATTTGGCGATGGCGCTTATGTTTACACCGATTTGGCCGAGCTGAAACTGAACCTTAATGATGCACAGGGCGCCCTTGCTGATTGCATTACGGCCATCACCCTAAATGCCAAATATGCAGGGGCCTATTTGCAAATGGGACTTACCAAAATCGCGCTTAATCAAAAACCAGATGCCTGTGCCAATTTCAACAAAGCTGTTGAACTGGGTTTAAAAAAGGCCGCGGTAATAGCCAGCCGTTATTGTCGATAAAAATTTAAGAAAACACAGAAAAGCCATCCTGGAACAAGATGGCCTTTTTATTTCAAATTTTTTAAAATGTTAAATTATCCTGCTTTTTTATCCAGATGTAATTGATCACGCAATTCTTTGATCTCCATTTCATAGGCACGCATACGGGCATGTAAAATATCTACTTCCGTCCGCATCATCTGGATCTCGGTGATCAGTTTGGCCGATTCTGGTTTATCAATTTTCTTTTCACCGGTTCCTAAAATAAGCCACTCTGGTGAGTATTTCAATTGAAAGCAAAGCTTACGGATCAAATAATAACTGATATCCTGTTTTTGATTGATCACTTTACTGATAAAACCCTGATCAACCCCAATAGCACCCGCAAGCCCCAGCTGCCCTCCGTGCTCCTTCACAATTACTTTTAACCGTTTTATTATTGCTTCGTCAGACATATGCAACTGCAATAATAAACAATTTGTTTATTTGGCAAATATTTATTTACTTTTTTGCCATCAGTACCTATTTATACGCAACAGAGGTGTCAATTATCACTCCCCTATTCTTTGCAGTAATTCATTAAGCTGATTACAATATACCTGCATATTGATTTGGCCGCGGTTATAGTCGGCAGATATTTCCTTAAATTGATTACCTATTTTGCTTTGGGTTGAATTATGAACCATTGCTTTATTTAGCCTGCTAAGTTTTTGTTGCAAACTCTGCATCAGCAATAGCGGCTGCACATTGTTGGCTTGCTTTAAAAGCATTCTTTGTTTCCGGCGCTGCAGTTTATCAAATCTTAAAATCAGATAAACCACTACCGAACCGATGACCAGAAAAAGATAAAAGAAATTCATTTCACCCCCTACATTGATATATCACGTATTAATACGACATTTTTAATGAATGGGTTACTATTACTCGGAATAATTATGAGCATGTTTTTATTTTCCGATTTAAAAAGCGGTACTTTGTAGTGTATAATAGTTGCGAATAAAATATAACACAGCTCAAACAACGTATACGATCATGAAACCAGGAGATAAGGTAATTTGCATAAATGACAGGATCGATCCTGAAAAAAGCGAAGAAATAAGAAGGGATTTTGAGATCTGGATAACCAAAGATAAAGAATATACCATTCGCGAAATATTAGATAATAATGGCATAGTAACAGGCGTATTATTGGAGGAGGTTCACAATTTTCCAAAATTCTTTAAGCTGATCAATCGTTTTCAGGAGCCTGCTTTCGCTCAATGGCGTTTCCGCAAACTGAATTATGCCAGCCAACCCGCCGAGGCGCTAAGCGAGGTTGATGAATTGGTAGAAGCGGAACAAGCCGAAAAACAGCAGGTCAGGGTTAAATAACAGATTACTCTTTACAACATCTGTTAAATACAATTCACACATCTTGTTAAAGTTAAAAGCGCCAAAGGCAGCCATAATAGCTACTTTCGACGCCTTTATTAAATATGAATAAAATTCCATTTGGCATAATAAAATACAAAAAAACTTTAATCATAGATCTTGGCGGCCTCTGTTTCAACCAGCTGGGTTAGTATAGTTTTTAAAACCGACTCGCGAGCCCACTGCTGTTCAATAGTGGCAGCATCGTTTTGGTACCATTTCAATGGGGCATTTATTTCAATGCGTGCTTTGTAAACAAAGTTTTTAGTTGGGTGCATTTTACTACCCTCATAACTGTTCAACCCCTCGCCTTTTATAATTTTGGCAAACTCGCGTGCCTTAATATCAACCTGCAGGCATTCATCGAGCGAGTTTTTATAATCCTGTTTGTCCTCCAGCCAAAGCGTAAGAGTTTCATCATTCAGATCGTGATCTGCTATGGCAATCCGGCTATAATCATAATCTACAGAAATGATAAGCCACCATAGTTGGTCTTTTAGTTTTTGCGCAATTTTTATCATAGTATTGTTTTTTAATTTATTGAATAAGTGTGTTTTTTGTTAGATGGCGTATTATCTGAAAGTTGGGATCCACCCTGGTAGGTATTTCTGTATAGCAGCTATTTCTTTACTATACTTTGAACAGGTTTCTATATAAGCGCGGTATCGTATTAACTGTTCATGGTTGGAAATAGGATTGGCATTTTGCTGATTGTGGTCACCTTGCTTTTGAAAGGCGGAATAGGCTATATACATGTTTAAAAATTTATTTACGTTTTGAGCATTCTTTGAGTTGATTTTTATTATTACAGTTTTCTGTAACATACATTCTTTAATTTCTGTATTAAATATATTTGCAATTGAAAAAAAATGTAGTACTTTAGTAAAATCAACACAACAAACATACAGAATAATCTTTATTAAATTAAAGAATAATCTTTAAAAAGTTATCAACATGGACGATACCCCAAAAGTCAGCAAGATCAAAACTATTCGCCCGGAAACCTTGGAGTTTATTATACTTTATAATCAGCTTAAAGGAAAAGCATTTATGGGAAACGCTCAGTTATCCGAAACCCTTGGCTTTAATTCACCCAGCTCCATTACCGAAATAATAAAGAGCAGGCAGAATATAGATCCAGAAAAACTCAGAATTTTTAAAGAAACCTATAGCGAATTTATTACAGGTGCAAAAACAGGTCTTGTTCAAGAAAAAAACACAGAGAAAAAAACAGAAGAAGGTATTCCCATGTATGAGATCTCGGCTACCGCCTCGGGGGTTGAGGTTTATAATGACATCAATGATTCCATGCCGGTTGGCCGGATGAATTTTCCAGGAATTGAGGATTGCGACTTTGCGCTGCCGGTTTGGGGCCACTCGATGTATCCTTATCTTGAAAATGGTTGCTGGGTAGCCCTAAAAGTAATACATGACAAAAAGATACTCCCAGGCGAGGTATACTACATTGAATGGGGCGAATATCGTATGTATAAAAGGCTGCTGGCCGGCGATAATCCGGAAGAAGTAGTTGCGCATTCTGATAATACCACAGAAATGATAGGAAACCGGCTCAAATACGGCCCTTTTATCATTAAAATAGCAGATATTAAAAAACTGTGTCTTGTAAAAGACATTCATAAAAAGCACAATCATTAATATTTGATACCATAAGCCCGGCCCACAAGGGCTTATGGTATTTTATGTAATGCAATTAAGCAAGCGGCTTGTTTCCCTGCTCAATCCGAAAGATCATGCAATCCATATCAGCTTTTATACTTTCAAGAATCTCTCCTAAATCAGTTTTAGACAGATCATTCCTAAATTCATCGCGTTTAGTATTAGCGATATATTGCAGGTACGTAGTGATCATAAGGTTATGCTTCTTATCCAAACGCGCACCATCATACGCAATTGTTTTAAATAACACTTCTAAATGGGTGTAATAATTACGTTTGGTTAATTGCTCAACATTCTCCGACTCTCGTTTAAGCCATTTTAAAAATTCAACAAGGGTCATATGCTATATATTTTAAAAGATTATTCGCCGTTTGATAGTAAATATATAAACAAAGAGAAAACTATCATGCATTCAACTGTTAGGGATTTATTGTATTATGTTGAGCCCGCTATAAAACTCTGTACATTAAAATACAAAATTGTTATTTTTGAACTATAAGTAGCTGTAAAACAAACCATAAGAACCCATTAGTTTAAACTATCACAATTGACATGCTCGCTAAAGCCCTACATTTCATTGATTGCTCATTTAGCGTTGGCAGTAAACTACAGAATATTGCATTTTACACAATATTACTGTTTATGATATGGGTTATTATTGTGCAGCTAAAAACCAAGCAACGCAAACATTACAAATAAACAAAACTCAGCCCAATTTATATCTTCTTTAGATAGCCCAAGTGGAGAGGCAAATTGCGGGTATGGCACCCCATGAGGCTGACCTGGACTTTAGCAGAACTGGGTTAAGGTTTTACTGTTATAAAAACGACTTTAAATTTCTTATGCTACATAAACCTGGTATTTCTCACTCAGAAAACAAGTTTATTCGACTTGTAAGCCCTATAAAAAACACAACCCGCTTCTTTTTTATTAATCAGGAGGCAAAAATTAAATACTTTTCAACATTTGTTCGATTTATCAACATCGCGGTAATAAGTAACATATAATACTCATATATTTATTTTAATAAACTACTGAGAGCCCCTGCTCCGGTCACCTAAATTATAAAACTGACGAAGATGGAACCTGTAATGATGTTTGTAATTGCCGCTATTATTGCTGCTATAGTTTTAGTTGTATTCAATAACCAACAGGAAAGTAAGATAACTAATCACCTGTATACTAATGATGTACAACAAATCTACCTGCTTACCGCTGCTGAATTTAAAATTAACGTTTTAGAGAATCGGCAACAGTTAAATAACACTACTGTTGACCTGAACACAGCTCCCCCCAATATTACCGCAGAATTAGATTTACTTACCACCGCACTTGAAAGTGGCGAAATACCGCTTAACGAATTAAACTTAAGGCTTGATTATTTATTGGACACACTTAATATCAATAGTTCATCTATGGTTCAGGCCTATTAGTTTCGAAGCCCGTACAATAAAATCACGACGCATAAAAAAAGCCGGAAAATCCGGCTTATATCAAAAAAGAATATCTTTTAGCTTGTTACTTAATTACGTTTAAAGCTGCCTTTACCCGTGCTATTGCCCCCGGCGTTAAAGCCTGGACCTTTGTCTTCCGCAATGTTAACCGTAATCCGGCGACCATAATAACTTGCACCATTCATGCATCTTATAGCCTCTTTCGCCTCATTATCGTTAACCATTTCTACAAAGCCAAAACCCCTACTCTCTTTTGTTTCGCGATCCTTAATGATCCTGAGCGATTTAACCGGCCCAAAATCACCAAAAACTGCTGTTAATTCGGCCTCATCTACTTCTAAAGGAAGCCCTGCTATAAATACTTTCATTAATCTCCTTAAAATTTCTGTAAAGGTACTAAAAATAGGGCATATTTTGGTCAGAAATATAAAGCATAGGAGATATGTTAGTCTTTTTTACCTTTAAATTACGCAACAAAAATTATTTAAGGATTATGGAAAAATCGGGCTGTAAATTACGGAGAGTTAAATTATTTAAACTGAAGTTCAAAACTGCCTTCAACCCTGTAAAAAGGCGAATTAACCTTGTCATCCTTGGCTAAAAAGGTAAAGAAAGATCCTTTTGCTATAAGATTATCGTTATTATACCTTTCAATACTAATTTTTCCGGAATCATCCTTGCCACCGTACTTGGTTAAGGTATACTGCAATACGGGATTTTTTTCATCCAGTTTGAAAAGAAACTGACTCCCTGCTACTTTGCTGATTGTATTGGCTTCTGCAAAGCCAACGGAGCTGATGCCAAAACTCATAGTATGAGCTTTGTTGATAGCTGTAATACCGAAATATTTGCTATCACCGCTGTGCACACTAATAAAAGCAACAGAGTCTGTGGCGGCATCAAACGTATAAGTAGAATCTTCAATAGTGATCTTTAATGTTCCTTTACCGGCCAAAAAGTTACCAGGGCCGTTGGTTACACTCATGGTGGATGCGCTATCGGCAGCTGCGATTGACTTATTGGCATCCATACTCTTTACATTCTCATCTTTCTGGCATGACGAAACAGTCACCGAGATGAGCAAAAGTATAGAAAATAACCATTTAGTAAACCGAATACTGTTCATAGGCTAATAGATGCTTAAAATTAATAATAAATAGTTTAAATTTCATCAGTTTGATAGCCTTAAGCAAAAATTTAACATTTTTTTACAATTAATCACCATTATTATTAACCTCATAAAAAATATGGTATTTGTGCGTCTATAAAAAAGACAATTACAAATAATATCTCTAAAATACCTCGCCCACATTAATGAACAAGCCCTTGGAACCTTCCCGGCCGAAACCATAATCAATAGCAATGTTCGTTTTGGACACTTTATTGAGTTTGATCCGTAAACCAGGGCCAAAGCCGGGCTGTATACTTTGTAATCCTGAGCCTGGAGTAGCTGAGAAAGATTGCGCATTGACGAAGGCCACACCGCCTAATAACCCATTGCGCGTAATCTTAAAACGATACTCACTCTCCAGATAAATCATTTGCGCTCCTCTGAACCTTCCCTGGATATATCCACGGCCGGTTGTGTTGCCGGCGTCGTAACCGGTGGCGGGAAGATCAAGATAAGCCGGGCGGCCATTCAGGACCAGCCAATCGTATGACCAGAAAGCCAACACGTTATCAGATCCCTGCGGAAATTTATAGTATCTCCGTACATCGATAATGAGCGAACGCCATGGGTTGGTACTGCCTAAAAAGGAATAATTATCGCGATATTGCAAAGAAGCGTAAAAGCCGCGTGAGGCGTTGATGGAGTTATCGCGACTATCAAACAGCGCGTTAAAAGTTATGCCTGTGGAAATGGAACGGGCAATGGGTCCGTATCGTTCATAATCGGAAACACCGCCATTGATTTGTCCCCGCTCAGACATATTCCATCGGTTATCGAAAATATACCCCAGGCCTGCATAAAAATTGCCTGAAATTTGTTTCAGCACTGTTTCTGAAAACCTAAAAAAGGAGTAATCAAGTGGATTTTCATTAGCCAGATCAGAATTGGTTCCTAAACCATAGGTACTTTGCGGATATTTATAAAATCTGAAATCGCCAACGAAATTGTACTTATTGTTCTTTGTCCAGATACTGGATAACAGGGGTATCAGTATCTGTTTTTTTTGAGTATAGGCAGGATTGATGGTAATGGTAGAGATGCGGGTATTGGGAGCCGTGCGGAAAACTACATTACCAGATAAGGTACCAGCCAGATTTGTTTGTAAGGTATACCCTATGGCCGGTACAATGGAGAACACCGGTTTGGTAGTCACTGAATCGGCCTTGCTATCCTTATAGTTTTTATCAAATATGGATTTGATAACGTCAAAAATATCCTTTTCAAAAGTGGTGTCAGGGTGAACAACTATTAAGGTATCTTTATATTTGGGATGCCCCAGGGGAATATACCGCTTATCCTGCGCACATACTTTTTCGTTACCGAAAAAGAAAACTGCCAAAGTAAAAATAAGAACAGGTATTTTTTGTATGCGCATTATGATAGTACCCGGGTATATAAATGGTTATCGGGTGCAATAATAAAAATAATAAGCCAAAAGGTTGTTTTTATAAACTAATTTGACGGGCATCAAACAAGTTTATAGCTAAATTTTGTACTGAAGTTTTGTGTTTTGCAAAACATGGAGTAGATAAACCACTTTCAAAAATTAACAACCTGCCAATCAAACCATTGCGATAAATTACCAAAAAAATTAGCATTTTATATTTTTATTTCCGATATTTGTTAGTGATTATTCCAATCGTCATTAGTTTCATATTTTTTGGGATCGAAGATTTTTGAAGGAATGAGCAAAGACTAAATAACAAACATATTTGCACGATTCGGGAATCTTAGCTCTTTGTTTCAAAATCTTTGCTCTAAAAATCCTTGCTCTTTATTTCAAAATCCTTTGTTCAACAATTCAAACATTAATCTATGAAAATTCATGCCTATTATTCAAAATCAGCGGCAGTATTAGCCAACCGTATTGATCAGTACTTTAATCACATTGAAGGATCATCCCCTATCGAACAAAAAACAGTCTGCGGGAAAAATACTACTACAAAAGCACAAAAAGTGTTGAACCGCGAACCGGAAGCCGCCACCATAGCGGGTATGGCGTTGTTCCTGGGCTTTAGCAGCAAGCAGGAGTTTGAAGCTTATGAGGATAGCGGCAAGCATGCCCGTGTATTAAAACGCGGACGCCTGCGGTTAGAAGCTGCCTATGAATCGCGTTTATATCAAACACCAACCGGAGTTATATTCGCGCTTAAAACACTGGGATGGAATGACAAACCGGAGGTACAAAAACCAGTTTCAAAAACCGGTAATACCCTCAAAGTGGAGATCTTAAATACAGGCCCCTTACCCGCTGGTAGCGAAAAGGAAGTAATGCTTTGAGTAGAGCAAGGATTTTTGGAGCAAAGAGCAAGGACAGGAAAAGTAAGAATAAAGCAAAATGAAGAGCAGGATACTAAAGAAAGTATTGAAGCATTCCATTCTTTATCCTTAATTCGAAATCCCAATCCATATATCAAATGTCTTTACTCCTTGTTCTAAAAATCCTTGCTCCAAAATCAAATATATTTTGATTTAACTAATTTTCTTAGTATATTTGAATTCATTTATGCCAAATGGCACTTTAAACATAAATCTCATTACCACTCAGGCAAAGGGTTTCCATACCAAATTCTTAACTTAAATACATCATGCTGAATGATATTAATGCGCCCCCATTTAACGGTTTGGGAGGATCGGTCCTTTTTGGGCAAAACTATTTCTCCAATGCACAGGTGATCGTGAACCAAGGTGGCACCAGTTCGGGCAAAACCTACGCCATTGAACAGGTTTTATTCTGCCTGGCTTGCCAAACCGCTAAGTTAGTGATAACCGTAGTGGCCCAGGATATACCCAATCTTAAAGCCGGGGCCTTGCGCGATGCTTTAAACATCTACCAGGAGTCGGTAGCTTTACAAAGCGTGGTCAAAAGTTTTAATAAAACCGACAGGGTGTTTGAGTTTAATAATGGCTCAATTATCGAGTTTAAAAGCTACGATAATGCCCAGGATGCCAAGTCTGGAAAACGCGATTATCTATTTGTTAATGAAGCCAATGGCATAACCTGGAATATCTATCAGGAGCTGGCGCTGCGCACCAAACAACGTATCTTTATTGATTATAATCCTAATACCAGCTTTTGGGTACACGAAAAACTAATAGGACAACCAGATGTACAGTTGATCATTTCAGATCACCGGCATAACCCCTATCTGGATCAATCCGTGCGTGATAAGATTGAGTCGTTGAAGAAAGATGATATTGAACTATGGAAAGTATACGCCCGAGGCATTACCGGTAAAATAACCGGCCTTATATTTAATAACTGGTATTTATGCAGCCAGATACCCCAAGATGCCCGCCTGATAGCTGCAGGTCTCGATTTTGGGTTCACTAATGATCAAACCGGCTGTTTGCTGGTGTACCGGCAAAATGGCGAGCTCTGGGTTGATGAATTGTTCTATGAAACCGGTTTAACCAATACCGATATAGCCGACAAGCTTAAAACATGCGGTGTAAGCAAGAGAACGGAGATCATTGCCGATAGCGCGGAACCAAAATCAATAGAAGACCTCAAACGCATGGGCTGGTATGTTACAGGCGCCAAAAAGGGTGCGGATAGCATTAAAAACTCTATCGACATACTCAAACGTTACAGAATAAATGTAACCCGTAATAGCGTTAATCTGCGCAATGAACTTAATCGTTATAAATGGCGTGTAGACCAATCAGGCAAAACCATTAACGAACCGGTAGATAAATGGAACCACCTGATAGATCCGTTACGTTACGTAGCCTTAAACAAGCTGAAGATCAGCAGTGAAGGTAAACTAAAATCACGTTTACCCTTTGCCCCCAGACTTCATTCAGCTGTCGGGATTTTTGAACAGATGATTGGTATTCATTGAAATACATGATGTCTGAATCAGAATTCACAGAATTTAAGAATACACAGAATAAAATCGAACACCCAAAAGTCCTTACTCCTTGCTCCCAAAATCCTTACTCCCAAACAAACCATGATCCAAAAAACACTTAAAACTACCACCGGTAAACTATCGGTAAAAATCCCCACGGAATTAAACGAGATAACACTTGGGCAAATAATGGCCATGCAGCAAAAGCCGGATCTGAATGATATAGAAGCCATCAGTATACTTTCGGGTATTGCCGTTGATGAATTATATAACGTAAAGAATATTGTCGATTTCCAGGTATTTACAGAAACGGTATTAGCCCTTTCACACCAGATCAAACACTTGTACAATAGCGAGGTAATACCTAAAGAGGTTGTTTTTATTTTACATGATGCCCAGGAAAAGCAGGTGCAGAAAAGTGTAAAAGTAAGCCGTGACCTTTCAGTTGAGCCGGCCGGGGCATTTATGGCAGCCAGGGACATTATAGCCGAAGAGATCAATAACCACATTAAACAGCATGGCGAGGAGGACTGGCAGGAGCGTTTTAATCCCTCATTAAGTGCCTGTTGTCAGGTACTGGCCCACTATTTTTTTTGCCGGGCTACCGGGCAAAAATACAACGAATACCTGGCTGAGGAATTTTGTAACGAGATTAAAAAGATGCGGGTAACGGAGGCACTGCCCATCGCCATATTACAACAAGATGTAAACAAACTTAAAGAAAATAAAAAACCATGAGCTTAAACACATTTTTAAAAAAGATCTGGAATCAGATCGAAGTCCTTTTTGGTGGACTTCCCTCAGAAATAAAGGCAGCACTGCAGATTGGGATTACGATAACGGAAAATATTAAAAACTTTGTCGACTCCCCTACTGTAGATATCTTGACTTTCATTATACCAGGAAATATTGATGATGTGATCAAAGATAAACTGCGGGCATCTTTACCTGTTCTTTTAACCGAATTGAAACTGGTAGAAAGTTCTTTAAGCCTAACCCAGCCCGATCTCATCGTAAAAGCTGCAATCGCAGTTATACAAACTATGGACAAAAACATTAAACCGGGAATTCTTCACCAGCTTTCTATACTCATGGCACAAGTTGCAGCGGATGGAAAGTTAAGCTGGAGTGATGGCGTACTTTTATCACAATGGTATTATGAACATAAGTTCAAAACAGTTGAGGAATAAAAATACGATTAATGTTTTGAGGTGTGCCCAGGAGCGGATTCGAACCGCCACATCCTTACGAATGCCACCCCCTCAAGATGGTGCGTCTACCAATTTCGCCACCTGGGCTCTTTACTAAAAGATAGTAGCCTTAAATAATTACTTAAGGCTACTCAATCAAATCAGGCGTGCCCGAAGAGAGACTCGAACTCTCAAGAGACAATTCTCAACGGCTTCTGAGACCGCAACGTTTACCAATTTCGCCATCCGGGCTTATCGTTTTGATACTTCAAGCTCACCATAAAGTGATTTTTGGTATCGATTAATTAACAAGCGTGCAAATATAATCGTTTCAATCAAATTGCAATCTAAATAATATAAAAATTGATAAATATTGTCATTTGCACTCTTTTAAATTAATTTCGGATAAAACTGTATTCTTTATCCAATTCAATGAAAACAAAATACTACCTCATTACCAGCATTTTATTTCCACTTCTATTTCTATCGCCAATCGCAAGATCGCAAAGCGTGATACTATTACAACAAGATAAACCTACAAGTATTCGGGGGCTATCTGTTGTAAATGATAAAACAGCGTGGATCAGTGGTAGTAAAGGATACATTGCGATTACCAACGATGGAGGAAAAACCTGGGATTGGCAACAGATAAAAGGTTATGAAAAATCTGAATTCAGGGATATTGAAGCATTTTCGAACAAAGAAGCAGTGGTTATGAGCTCTGGTACACCATCATTAGTGTTAAAAACCATTGATGGTGGTAAAACCTGGCAGGAAAAATATCGAAAAACCGATACTACCTATTTTTTTGATGCCATGGATTTTGCCGACAAGCAGCATGGGTATATCCTTGGTGATCCTATTCAAAACAAGTTTTTATTAATGGAAACTAAAGATGGCGGCGAAACATGGACTAATGTATCCAATCCTCCTACTGCCCTACCAAACGAAGCAGCCTTTGCGGCCAGCGGTACCTGTTTCAGAATATATAACAGGAAATTATTTATTGTATCCGGAGGTAAAAGCAGCAGAATAATTACCCGCATGGATAGCAAACCTGAATATAATTATACCAATCTCCCCCTTATTCATTCCAAAGTCAGCCAGGGGGCATTCTCTTTAGCCATCGGAAAAAACAAGATCATAATAGTTGGCGGCGATTATGAAAACGATAAAAGAACAGATTCTGTTGCCACTATTTTCACAGTTCATCCGCCTATTTTCAACAGCCCAACCCAAGGGACTTTAGGTTTTCAGTCATGTGTAGAATACATTAAAGACAACATATTTCTTTCCACAGGAACTTCCGGAAGTAATATAACGATGGATGGCGGCCGCACCTGGAGGCAGATAGACAGCGTCAGTTTTAATGTTTGCATTAAAGCCAGGCATGGAAAAATGATTTTATTGGCTGGAAATGGAGGCAAAATCGCGATTTTTAAATTATAGCTTATTGGCAATGAATGCCTTAAAAAATACTTACAAATTAATTCAAAAAAAGACTTGCGCCATATATCAAATACTTCTATATTTGCACCACTTTAAACGGAAACGGTAACACAATCGAAAAAGTTGAAAGAAAGATTCCGTAGCTCAGCTGGTAGAGCATAACACTTTTAATGTTGGGGTCCTGGGTTCGAGTCCCAGCGGGATCACAAAGACCACCCAACAGGTCGAACGTTTTGAAAAAAGAGCTTCTTGAAAAAGAGGCTCTTTTTTGTTTAAACGCGATTTTTAGGTCAAAAACCAACTTTTTTCAAAATCGATCCCCCTCTTTTTTAAAACCTTTAGTGCAAGTTAGTTCAATCTAATTCAGTGACCTACACTTTCTTCCAAGATTAGATCACGGAATTTGTATTTGACGTCTTGTATCATGGTAAAACATCATTGACCTGACATCTTCAAATTCTTTAATATCCTTTTGATGGTCTTTGATCATAGGTTATAAATACGATGATGGCTTCTGGCTTTTAAAGCAGACTTAAAACCTTTCCGCGTTTTTGCGGTTATTAATACATTAAATTAAACAATGAGAGCCACTGAACAGATAATGCCGTTTTCTGGCCGCCCGAATACTAATGACCAGACTTCAGCATTCACAAGAACTATTAACCCTGCAATCCATATTTGAAGGCATTGACGACGCGATATTTTGCCATGACCTTGATATGCGGATTACCCATTGGAATCCGGCAGCTGAACAACTATTCGGCTATAGCCATGAGGAAATAATCGATGAATCTGTTTACCTCCTGATCCCAGAGAACCGGCAACAGGAAAAAAGCGACATCATGCGTGATATTATAGCGGGGAAGCGGATCGGGCAATTCAAAACGATTCGCAGAACCATGGCGGGTCTCGAAATACCTGTATCTATAACCATTTCGCCAATCAGAGACCCGGAAGGACAAGTTATAGGGTCGTCACAAATTGCCCGCAGTATCATCGAAGAAAATGCTGCCGAAGAGAAGCAGGCCAGACTGGCAGCCATTGTCGCTAGTTCTGACGATGCCATCGTCGGTAAAAGCCTACAGGGTATCATCACCAGCTGGAATATCGGCGCAGAAAATATGTTTGGCTATACGGAGCAGGAGGCTATCGGTCAACATATTTCATTACTAATACCGCCGGATCGTTTGGATGAAGAAGACGTTATTATCGAAAACATTCGTGCCGGAAAAAAAGTAGATCATTTTCAGACTATCCGCAGAACCAAAGGGGGACAACAGTTGCATATATCACTAACTGTGTCTCCCATCCTCAATAAAACCGGCGAAATTATTGGGGCTTCCAAAATAGCCCGGAATATTACAGCGCAGAAAGAAGCGGAACGGTCCATCGCTAAAAGCATGGAGCGTATGGAAATTCTTAATTCGATTAGTAAGAGTATTAACGAGGACCTTGATCTACAACACATCTTACAAAAAGTGACCGATGCTACCACGAGGCTTATCGGCGCGGACTTCGGAGCCTTCATTTATAACCAGGTAGATCAGGCTGGCGAATCCTCTTGGCTTTATACCATTTCCGGTGCGTCGAAGGCGACTTTTGAGAACTTTCCCATACCTCGCAACACAGCTGTTTTCCAGCAGACTTTTAGCGGTGAGGGCGTTGTGCGGATTGATGACATTACTAAAGATCCGCGTTATGGAAAAAATTCACCATATTTTGGTATGCCCGAAGAGTATTTGCAGGTTGTAAGTTATCTGGCGGTTCCGGTTATTACTCATTCGGGCGTGGTCATCGGTGGCCTTTTTTTTGGTCATCAAGAGGCTGGCATTTTTAAAAAAGAGCATGAGGATCTGGTTGTTACTGTAGCATCACAGGCTGCCGTTGCCATAGATAATTCCAGGCTCTTTGAGGAAGTAAAGAATCTGAGCGATAAAAAAGATGAATTTATCGCCCTGGCCTCCCATGAGCTTAAAACGCCACTGACTTCAATGAGCGGTTTTTTGCAGGTATTACAAAGAGCGGTTCCGGATGGCACTGCTAAAATTTTCGCAGAAAAGGCGCTGAACCAGTTGGCCAAACTCAACGAGTTGGTCAATGACCTGTTTGATATATCTAAAATTCAGGCAGGCAAACTACAATTGAACTTTGAACCTTTTGATCTTTCGAATCTTTTGAACGAGGTCGCTGATACGTTTGAGCAGGCTCATACCGCCTATCATTTAAAAATGTCGGCAGACGGAGAACTTTTGGTGTCGGGCGATAAAATGCGGCTGGAACAGGTGCTCACCAATTTACTGGGTAATGCTGTTAAGTACGCCCCGGAAGCAAACGAGATAACCATCACTGCTATCAGGATCGGAAGTGAGATTCATATCTCTGTGAAAGACCAGGGCCCGGGTATTTCGATTGAAAACCAGCAGCAGATCTTTAGCCAGTTTTACCGCGTTAAAGAACACGAGCGAAACACCTCCGGGCTCGGCCTGGGACTTTATATATCCAAAGACATTATCGACCGGCATGGCGGCAGGATTTGGGTGGAAAGCACCCAGGGCCATGGAGCGACATTTACATTTGCTTTACCAGCTTTTACAAACTAAAACGGCCTTATACACGTATATTATGTATAACTGATATTTTATGTCCACAAAAAAAGTGTTTGTTGTTGAAGACGATGAGGACATCAGATTGCTCATTGATTATATCTTAAAGGATGACCTGTACCAGGTACAACTGTTTCCAGATGTAAACACGCTTAAAAAAGGTCTTTCCCTGGAATTACCGGCCTTAATTGTTCTCGATATTATGCTGCCGGACGGCGATGGAGTCGAAATCTGCCGACAACTGAAAGAGAATGCGGCTACCGCACATATTCCGGTGCTGCTAATGTCAGCACACCGAAGCAAGAAGGAAATCCTGAAAAATACCCATAGCGATGGATTTATTAGCAAGCCTTTTGATATCAATCAATTCAAGGCGAAGGTTGATGAGTATATGATGGCTTCGTAACCCTGAACCATGGATATAAAGTCTACAGTAAAATTTTTCAAAAAGATGCTTCTGGTCCGCTGGCGAAATCCCATAACCTTCATCCCGTACAAAAATGGATATCAGATATCTAAAGCGGGATGGTAAACCAAAAGGTACTCCCGGAACCGACTTTGCTATCCACCCCTATTGCTCCGCCATGCTTCTTGATAATCTCAGAACTGATAAATAGCCCAAGGCCGAGCCCGCTATATTGGGTATCCAACTTACCCGCCTGATAATGGCGGTTAAACAGAAGAGAAAGCTTATCTTCCGGTATACCCGGTCCATAATCTGTAACCGACACTTTTGCTGCTGTCCCCGTCTCTTCGATATTGATATTAACTTTTCTGGCGTTCGGAGCATATTTAATGGCATTGCTCAGGAAATTAATAATCACTCTTTCAATGCGTTCGGCATCAGCAGTAACCATTAAGTCTGAAGGGCCGCTAATATCCACATCGTGTGAACCCTCCAAACGCAAATGCCCACTGGATTCTTCGACAACCGTGTGCAGATTAAATGTCGTCTTTTTCAAGTCAAGTTGATCCTGATACGTCTTACTGGCATTTAACAGATCATCAACCAAGACAACAATTTTATCCACACTTCGATTGGACTGGGCAACCAGTGCTTTTAACCTATCCGGTAAACCCTCTTGCATCTTGGCCAAAAGCTGAAGGGATGTTTTCAAGCTGGTAATCGGCGTCTTGAGCTCATGGCTGGCAATACTTATAAAATCGTCTTTGTGCCTCTCGGCCAGCTTATCTCTTGTGATATCTGCTATTGTTCCCAATACTTTGTCGGCATTACCAGAAGGATCATCTTCTATTTTGCCCTGAAAATTTACCCATTTAAGCGATCCATCCTTTGTTATAAGCCGTAATTGAAGATCCACCGATTTATGGTCGGGTAATGATTGGATTGCCGACAAAAACTTAGGGCGGTCTTCTTCCCATATCAGTGGCAGATAACTTTCGATTGTCCATTTTGGCTGCAACTTGTCATAGCCAAATAGCTCATCATGCCCTTCGGAACGGTGAACCGCATTATTTTTTATTGACATTTGCCAAACTGCCATTCTTGAATACTTCAAAGCCATATTCAACCGTTTCTGACTTTCTTCGAAATCTTTCAGTCCGGTAATATCATCCAGAACCGTGAACCCATAAGTTTCACCCTGGTCCTTAAAAAGGATAGTGGTTACGTTTACCCATACCAGGGATTTGTCTTTTTTATGAAGACAGGCCTGAAGCTTAAAAAAAGGCAGCTTGTTCGACCATAGTTCCATTTGCAGTTCATGCCAATGCTGGCGATACGCGTCGCAGGCATGCTCCAGGATCTTGGTTCCTTCAATTTCACTTGCGCTGTACCCCATTAATTCCGTCAGCGCGTCATTGACCTTTAAGATGGTCAGGTCAGGGGCAATTATCTTGCTGGCTGCACTGGTAAGCTTAAATATGGTATTAAATTTATCGTCGCATTCCAAAAATCTCTTTTCGAAGTCCTGGGGATCAGTTTTCTGTTGCATAGACAAACGATTTATCAACTTGTAATAAACACGTTTAGGACCTAAGTGTTTGAAAACAACCGACAACACTATCTCTTATTTCTTACTAATCAGTGAGAAGATCACAATTTGATAAGAAGATTTTTATAGATTAAACTATAAACAGAAGAGAATAATTTATACCACACGGTCACCGGAAAATAAAAGATGAGGGGTTACCTCGTATTTACAGGAGAGGAGAGCTGATCCTAACCTACCGTAAGAGGTGATGAATTTCGGTGGAATAAAAAACACAAAATGGCCATTGCGTTTTAAAAATAAAAAATATAGTTTTAGCTTAAATTATAATTGTAAAAAACACACTTAAAAAACGTATTCTTTTACCTAATTAATCAGGCTAACTAAGCCACAAGCCAATCAAACTAATTAAACCAAATAATGAACAAATTTTCCACTATCGATTACGTGATCTTCGTAATCTATTTTATTATTGTTACGAGTTATGGGTACTGGGTATACAGCCGTAAAAAAGTCAAAGGCGTATCAGACAGTCACGACTTTTTTCTGGCCGAGGGTTCACTCACCTGGTGGGCCATTGGCGCCTCACTGATTGCGTCTAACATATCGGCAGAACAATTCATAGGCACCAGCGGGCAGGGTTTTGCCGTAGGTTTGGCCGTTGCGGCTTATGAATGGGTAGCAGCTATTGCGCTCATTATTGTGGCTGTTTGGTTTATACCGGTGTACCTGAAAAATAAGATTTTCACGATGCCGCAATTTTTGCACACGCGATACAACGAAACTGTGAGCTTTATTATGGCCATTTTCTGGCTGCTGTTGTATGTATTGGTTAACCTTACTTCCATACTTTATCTTGGTGCTTTAGCTATTAACAATTTAATGGGCGGCGGATACCTGCATGAGATCATCATCGCGTTATCCATTTTTGCCCTGTTTATTACGCTGGGTGGTATGAAAGTGATCGGCTTTACCGATGTGATACAGGTATTGGTACTGGTTATTGGCGGTTTGGCTACCACCTATATAGCGCTTACTTTGGTGAGTGACCATTTTGGCCTGGGCAAAGACGCCATGGCGGGTTTGAATAAAATGATGAGTGACGCGCCAGATCACTTCAAAATGATGATGGCTAAACCAAAGCCGGGTGCGCCGCAGGAAGAGATCAACAAATACCTGGCGCTTCCCGGTATTGCCATGTATTTTGCAGGCCAGTGGATCGTGAATCTGAACTACTGGGGCTGTAATCAGTACATTACTCAAAGAGCTTTAGGCGCTAACTTAAAAACCGCCCGTACCGGGATCCTTTTTGCTGGTTTAATGAAACTGGCCATGCCGGTTATTGTGGTTTTACCGGGTATTGCCGCTTACGTATTATACAAGAACGGTGCATTGCAACAGGAAATGGCATCGGGTGGTCATTTTAATTCGGATAATGCCTACTCGGCTATACTGGGCTTTTTGCCAACAGGCTTAAAAGGGCTTTCGGTAGCGGCTTTAACGGCGGCTATTGTCGCTTCACTTGCCGGTAAAGCCAACAGCATCTCAACCATTTTTACACTTGATATCTACAAAAAGCATATCCGCAAAGAAGCCAGCGAAAAGAACATGGTTGTTGTGGGCAGGCTTACCATCTTAGCCGCCCTTATATTCTCCATCATGCTAACCTGGAAAGATCTTTTAGGCATCGGCGGCGAGGGTGGCTTTACTTTTATCCAAAAATATACCGGCTTTATCAGTCCGGGCATCTTTGCCATTTTTATTTTAGGTTTCTTTTGGAAACGTACAACAGGTGCGGCAGCTATCGCCGGTATTTTAACAGGCTTCCTGATGTCGGTATTGTTTAATAATTATGCCCCTGCCCTATTCGGGCACGAAACATTCCTTTACTCGGCTTTCCCTAATGGCAAGGGTGGTTATGAAATTCCGTTCCTGATCTGTATGGGCTTATCGTTCATGTTCACCATTATTGTAATGGTAGCCATCAGCTTAGCTGGCCCGAAAGTTAATGCTAAAGCATTTGAAATCCCGAGCAGCATGTTCAAGGTTGAAAAATCAACCATGGCTCTGATCGTGGTTACACTGATACTCCTTACCATGCTTTATGCTAAGTTTTGGTAAATAGTTGAAATATTTGATTTTTGAATAAGAAAGTCCCGCGCGAGGCGGGCTTTTTTATTCAAAAATTTTAAGTGTTTTTTTAACAATTATAAATTAATTTTTATACATTGGTCTCGCTGATTCCTAACCATCAGCTAAACCAATTATTTGTCTGGAAATTATAATAGTTAAACAGCAATGCTTTAAAAAGGCAAGCTAACCACCTTAAATTATGAAAAATAACAAGAATTTATTAATGATGTTAAGCTGTTCGGCAGCGCTTTTTGCGGCTTGCAACGGTAATCCAAAAACAACTGATTCAACCACGAAAGATTCGACCTCGGTAACTACTCAATCGATACCCGATTCGGCTAATTTTGAAGCCGATGTACAGGGACAAAAAGTAAAACTCTTCACCCTGAAAAATACCGGCGGTGCTACCGTAGCTATTACTAATTACGGCGGCAGACTGGTAAGCTTGCTGGTACCTGATAAAGACGGTAAAGCCACCGATGTTATTTTAGGTTACGATTCCCTTAAAAGTTACCAAAAACCAAAAGAGCCTTATTTCGGAGCAATCATCGGCCGTTACGGTAACCGTATAGCTAAAGGTAAGTTTATGCTTGACGGTAAAGCCTATCAATTGGATATTAATGATGGTGTAAATACGCTGCACGGCGGCTTTAATGGCTTTTATGGTAAAGTCTTTTCGGCTAAGCAACTAAGCGCTTCGCAACTGGAACTTACTTATGTATCAAAAGATGGTGAAGGCGGTTATCCCGGTAATTTAACAGCAACGGTAGTTTATACTTTGGGTGATGATAACTCACTTAAAATAGAATACAAAGCCACTACCGATAAAACTACGATCGTTAACTTAACTAACCACGCATACTTTAACCTGAACGGTGCGGGCAGCCCCACTATTACCGACAACAGCATACAAATAAATGCCGACGCGTTTTTGCCGGTTGATACTACACTTATTCCGACAGGCAAGCTGCAGCCGGTTAAAGGTACCCCGTTTGATTTTACCGCACCAAAAACTATTGGGAAAGATATCGGCACTGCCGATGAGCAATTGAAAAACGGCAAGGGCTACGACCATAATTTTGTGTTAAATAAGCATACGCTCACTGCACCGGTTGCTATCGTTAAAAGCACCAAAACAGGTATTACTATGGAAGTATTCACGGATGAGCCAGGTTTGCAATTTTACTCAGGCAATTTCTTAACAGGCCAAACCAAAGATGGTAAAGGCGGCAAAGCATATCCATACCGTTCCGCATTTTGTTTGGAAACCCAACATTTTCCGGATGCACCCAATCAGCCGTCATTTGCTTCAACTGTGCTAAAGCCAGGGCAAACCTACCATACGGTTACCATTTACAAATTCTCCAAATAAATAAGCTATGCTAAAAAAGGCTTTTTTAATGCTGTGCGCCGCCGGTACTTTTAGTACAGTACATGCGCAAACACAATATACTATAGCGGCCGATCAGGTGAAGGCGCATATCCAGCCGACCATGTATGGGATATTTTTTGAGGATATTAACCTTGCTGCCGACGGCGGTGTATATGCCGAACTGGTAAAAAACCGATCGTTCGAGTTCAACATGCCTTTAATGGCCTGGAAAGAACAAAAAAAAGATGGCGGCGATGGTCGTACGGAAGTAATTAACCGTGCTATTGAGCGACCGGAGAATGCACATTTCATAAAAAGCTATATTACCACGGATGCCGGTTTCTATGGTTTTTCGAACGAGGGCTTTCGCGGAATGGGGATTAAGGAAGGTGAGGAATACAGTTTTTCGGTAATAGCTAAGCAGGAAGGTGATGCCAACGTAAAACTGAACATTGAGTTACACGGCGATAATGACGCCATTATAGGTAAAGCCGAACTGACACCCACGGATAAAGAATGGAACCGTTACAGCATAAAATTTAAATCAAGCGCTACAGCGCAAAAAGGGCAATTATATGTTTGGATGAGCGGTAAAGGTATTATTGATCTGGATATGATCTCCCTGTTCCCCGAGCATACCTGGAAAAACCGGCCGGGTGGCTTACGGGCCGACCTGGTCCAAAAACTGGCCGATCTTAAGCCCGGTTTTTTACGTTTCCCTGGTGGCTGTATTGTGGAAGGCCGCGACCTCAATAACCGCTATCAATGGAAAAAAACCATAGGCGCGGTTGATCACCGCGAGAATATTATTAACCGCTGGAATACCGAATTTAAACATCGCCCGACACCTGATTATTATCAGACGTTTGGTTTGGGCTTTATGGAGTATTTCATGACCGCCGAAGATATCGGTGCCTCACCATTGCCGATATTAAATTGCGGTATGGCCTGTGAATTTAATACCGGCGAATTGGTACCCCTGGATAAACTTGATCCATATGTGCAGGACGCGCTTGACCTGATCGAGTTTGCCAATGGCGATGCGGGCACCAAATGGGGTAAACTGCGTACGGATCTTGGTCACCCGGCACCGTTTAATTTAAAAATGATAGGTGTAGGTAACGAGCAGTGGGGACTTCAATATATCGACCGCTGGAAAATTTTCACTAAAGCCATCAAAAGCAAATACCCTGATGTAAAGATCATATCGGCTTTGGGGCCGGCGCCTGAAGGCAAGGAGTTTGACCTGTTAAATACAACATTCCGGAGTTTAGGGGCAGATATTCTGGACGAGCATTATTACGCCCCTCCAAAATGGTTTAGGGATAATGCCCGCCGCTATGATCACTATGACCGTAAGGGTCCTAAGATCTTCGCGGGCGAATACGCTGCGCAAAGCGCAGCTACGGTAAACCCGCAAAATAAGAATAATTGGGAATGTGCGCTTTCTGAAGCAGCCTTCATGACTGGTTTGGAACGGAATGCCGATGTAGTGAACATGGCATCCTATGCTCCCTTGTTTGCCCATGTAGAGGGTTGGCAATGGACACCAAACCTCATCTGGTTTGATAACCTGAAAAGCTATGCCACGCCAAATTATTATGTGCAACAATTATTCTCGCTCAATAAAGGGACAGATGTAGTACCGCTTACTCTAAATAACGAAGCCGTAGCCGGGCAAAATGACAGCTATGCAACCGCCTGTTTAGATAAGAACACCAACGAACTCGTGATCAAATTTGTAAACACAGGCACCTCGGCACAAAATGTAAGCTTTAAAATTACCGGTTCAAAAGGCTACCAAAAGCAGGCTTCCGTAATTACGCTGAAAGCTGATAACAAAGATGCGGAAAACTCATTAACAGCACCAACCGCGGTTAGCCCTGTTCAAGGTACTATTTCTATTTCAGGTAATACCCTGAAACTGGCGGTTGAACCCTATTCATTTAAGATCATAAGGCTGAAAAATAAATAACAGTTGAATCAGATTTTTTCAATCATTGGGAGTTCATCCGGACAAAATCGTATAAACTCCCAATGAATTGATTAAGCTGATTTGATCATTTAGGTTGATTTTGAAATTAACCAGATCAAGTTGTTTTTTTTATAAGATTTACATGATCCACATTCACTAATGAAAATGTATGCTTTAGCGCTCGTTTGATCATAATGCACAATGTATAAGACAGGTTAATTAAATATTCGTTTGGAGGCGTACCCTCCTATAACCGGGTCCGGCTTTATTGTCCTCGTCGCTTCAATATAAACAAAAAGTCGGTTTTGTATAAAAAAAAGTCCTATTAAGTCAATTATTTAGATATTATTTCAAAGAAATTTGATTTATCAACTATTGATGGGAATGCATCAATTGCGGATCAACCAATTAGAGCTAAAGAGACTTATCGAACCTTAATAAAATTTCGGATAACAGGTCGGCATAGCTATTTATTACGAATCACAAAACCCAATTATGAAAAGAAGAACACTCATCAAAGGTTTGGCCACGGGATTATCCTCCTTATACCTGTCGAAACTTTATGGAAACAGTTTGCTAACGCTCGATTCCAACGCGGATATTGCTTCCGGTCCATTTAGGCCGACATGGGATTCATTGAGTCAATATCAGGTGCCGGACTGGTTTCGTGATGCCAAATTTGGTATGTGGGCACACTGGGGGCCACAATGTCAGCCAGAACACGGTGACTGGTATGCCCGCGGTATGTACCAGGAAGGCAGCGACCATTATAAATATCACGTTCAAAAGTATGGACATCCTTCAAAATTCGGATTCAAGGACGTGATTAATGAATGGAAAGCGGAGAACTGGGATCCCAATGAATTGTTGGGCTTATATAAACGTGCCGGTGCTAAATATTTTATGGCCCTGGCCAATCATCATGATAACTTCGATCTTTATGACAGCAAATATCAAAGCTGGAACTCTACCAAACTGGGCCCCAAAAAAGACCTGATTGGCGGTTGGGCAAAAGCTGCCAAACAACACGGTCTGCCTTTTGGCGTAACAGTACACGCATCGCACCCCTGGACCTGGTATGAGGTTGCCCAACGCGCAGATAAAACCGGTCCCTATGCAGGCATCCCCTATGATGGCAAACTTACTAAAGCTGATGGCGCGGGCAAATGGTGGAATGGCTATGATCCACAGGAATTATATGCGCAAAATCACGAATTAAGTAAAAATAGTCTTAACGACGATAGCATAGGCGCTCAATGGGCCTGGGGCAATGGTGCCAGTGTGCCCAATAAAGCTTATTGTGATAAGTTTTTGAACCGCACTATAGAGCTGATAGATAAGTACGGCCCCGAACTGATTTATTTTGACGATACCGCATTACCTCTTTGGCCTGTAAGTGATGCCGGTTTAAAAATAGCAGCACATATGTACAATACCAGTATTAAAAAACATGGTAAGCTGCAAGCGGCACTGTTTGGTAAAATATTGGATCAACAACAGCGCAAATGTATGATATGGGATATTGAACGCGGGCAAAGCAATCAAATAGAACCTTTACCATGGCAAACGGATACCTGTATTGGCGACTGGCATTATAATCGCCGTATATTTGATGGTAAAGGCTACAAAAGCGCCAGAACAGTCGTGCATACCCTGGTTGATATCGTAAGTAAAAATGGCAACCTGTTGTTGAATATCCCGGTACGTGGTGATGGCACTATTGACAGTGAAGAACGCGCCGTAGTTGAAAACATTGGGGCTTGGATGCAGGTGAACGGTGAGGCAATTTACGGCACCCGCCCCTGGAAAGTATTTGGTGAAGGTCCGGCCATAGAATCAGCCGCGCCTATCAATGCGCAGGGTTTTAACGAAGGCAAGGGTAAGCCATTTGGAGCCGAAGATATCCGGTTTACCACAAAAGGCAAAACGCTTTACGCCACTATGCTCGGCTGGCCGGCGGAGAAGGAAGCCCTGATTAAAAAGTTAGCAACAAATGATCAGATTGGTAAAGTAAGCCAAGTAAGCCTGCTTGGCAATGATAAACTGAGTTATCAGCAAACGGCCGAAGGTTTGAAAGTAAAATTGCCGGAACAGGCCCCTGGTAAAGATGCATTCGTTTTAAAAATTGAGGGAGCTATTTAAACCATATCATGAATCTGAAATTTTATTATGTCCTGATCATTATTGTTTCATTGGCAGTTACCTCGTTCGCGCAAACTTTTAAGCTGGCATCGCCGGATAAAAAAACTATTGTGGAAATAAGTAATAGCACGAAACTGCAGTACACTGTTTCCAATAATGGTTTAACAATCATACATCCTTCATCTCTTGGTTTTGAATTTAAAAATGAGCCGGCTATTGGCACCGATATGACCGTAACCGATCATGTAGAGCATTCCATTAGCCAAGTCTGGGTACCGGTAGTGAAATCAAAGCACGGGACTATCACCGATCGTTATAACGAATTAGTGTTGTCGCTGGTGGAAAAATTCGGACAAATGCGCCGAATGAATATATTTTTCAGGGCTTATGATGATGGCGTCGCTTTTCGCTATCAATTATTCGGAGCGGATAAAATTGGCGACAGGCAGATTATCAGGGAACTTACGAGCTTTAATTTACCGGCACTTGCAAAGAGCTGGGTGGCCGATTACGGCAGTTATACTTCTTCTCAAGAGACGGAGTTCTGGCCGCGGACACTGAACCACATCACGGAAAAAACGATTGCCGGTTTACCCCTACTGGTAGAGTTGGATCAGCATCATTATGCAGCTATTACAGAAGCAAATATTGATAATTATCCCGGATTTTACATAGGGTCGTTAAAAACGGATACCGGTGCGACTGGTAAAGTCGGCCTGGTTACCAAGCTATCGCCCTTGCCCGGCGAAAATGAGAGCGGGGTTAAGGCTCGGTTTACAAATGATCTGCTTACACCCTGGCGGGTGGTCATGCTGGCCAATTCTCCGGGTAAATTAATTGAATCGGAGTTAATACAAAATCTGAATCCACCATGTGCATTAAAAAATGCCAGTTGGATTAAACCAGGCATGAGCGCCTGGGATAACTGGTGGAGTGGGGAGGTGAAGATGGATATGCCAACGATCAAAAAATACATAGACCTGGCATCGGCACAACGCTGGCCCTATATGCTCATCGACTGGCAATGGTACGGACCGTTCAACAAACCGGAGGCTGACATAACTAAACCAGCACCACAATTGAATATGCCGGAGATATTAGCATACGCTAAATCCAAAAAGGTTAAATGCTGGCTTTGGTTATACAGTTCGGATGTAAACCGGAATGATAATTTTGAAAAAGCTTTTCCAATATATGAGCAATGGGGAATTGCAGGGATTAAAATTGATTTTATGGACCGGGACGATCAGCAAATGGTAAACTGGTACCGCCGTATTATTAAAACCGCCGCAAAGTACCATTTGATGGTTGATTTTCATGGGGCTTTTAAACCGGACGGTATTATGCGTACCTATCCTAATATGATTACACGGGAAGGGGTTTTAGGCGAAGAATATTCCAAATTTTCAACCCGGATAACTGCCGGGCACAATACCACTCTGCCATTCACCCGTATGCTGGCCGGACCGATGGATTACACTCCTGGTGGATTTTTAAATATGAAGAAATCTGAGTTCAGACAAGGCAGCCCTACCCAGGTCATGAACAGCCGCTGTGCGGAATTGGCAAAATTTGTGATTTATGAAAGTCCTTTTACGGTTTACTGTGATGCGCCTGAGCATATTTTAGGTAAGCCAGGCGCTGATTTTTTAAACAATATGCCTACCGTTTGGGATGACACCAGGGTGTTGGGTGGATACCCCGGCGAATACATCATTATTGCTAAAAGATGTGGGAAGGACTGGTATGTTGGCGCGATGACCAACGACGCTGAAAGGACATTGCAATTGAAAACGGATTTTTTATCACCAGGTAAATATACCCTGTCGTCCTGGACCGATGTGTTATCGTCTCCACAAAGTTTAACCAGATCTAAAAGAGCAGTTTCGGCGACTTCAGTGATCAATATCCATTTGGATAACGCAGGCGGATGGGTAGCGAAGATTTCTGCCACTAATTAAGCATCTGCGAGAGAAAATATAAAAATACAATATCCGGCTATGACAAAAAATAAAGATCTTTTCGCATTTATATTAATTACCAGTTTGTTCTTTTTGTGGGGCTTTGCTCATAATCTGGATCCCATATTGATACCGCACCTCAAGAAATCATTTACACTTACAACCGTTCAGGCTACACTGGTGGATTCGGCGGTGTTTATAGCTTATTTTTTGATGGCTTTGCCAGCGGGCTTTATTATGAAAAAATACGGCTATAAAACAGGCATTATAACCGGCCTGCTTATTTTTGCATTTGGCTCCTACTTGTTTATACCAGCAGCCAATACCCAGCAGTACACGTTTTTCCTGGTAGCCTTGTTTATCATTGCCTGCGGATTAACCATTTTAGAAACAGCCGCCAATCCATATGCTTCTTCGTTAGGCGACCCGGCAACCTCTACTCAAAGGCTTAACTTTGCGCAATCGTTTAACGGGTTGGCTACAACGCTGGCGCCTATAATTGGGGGGCGTATTATACTTACAAAAGGTTATACCCCATCACAACTAAGCTTAATGACAGAGCAGGGTCGCAAACTGGCGCTGGCGGCCGAGGCCTCTTCCGTGAAAGCACCCTACTTTGTACTGGGTAGCATACTTGTCATCATTGCCATCCTGTTTGCCTTTACCCGCCTGCCCCGGATCCAACGGCATGAGGGGCATGCAGCCAGTAAAAACATTTTCCACGCCCTGAAGCACCGTCATTTGGCCTGGGGAGTTGCCGCGCAATTTTTTTATGTGGGGGCGCAGGTTTGTGTTTTCAGCCTGTTTATCCTGTATGCTACAAAGGCAGCCGGTTTATCGGAAGTAAAGGCAGCCGACTATGTAGGTTTGTGCGGCCTGGCATTCCTGATCGGCAGATTCATCGGCACTTTCCTGATGCGTTATTACAGTTCTACCCATTTACTGGCCATCTACGCAGGTATCAATATTTTACTTTGTACAGTCGCTATTTGGGGCCACGGCATGATAACTATTTATACCATCATCGGCATCTGCTTTTTTATGTCCATCATGTTCCCAACTATTTTCGCACTGGGTATAAAAGAATTAAAGGGTGATACGGAATTCGGCAGCAGTCTGATCATTATGTCTATTGTTGGTGGTGCCGTTTTACCGAGGGCGTTTGGCTACATCAGCGATGCGACAGGTAATATCCAATACGGATATGTAGTACCATTGCTTTGTTTTGTAGTAGTGGCATTTTTTGGATTAAAAGGCTACCGTGTAAAAGTAGAGCCGGAAAGTTTACCGGTTTCCGCTATCCTTTAACAATAATTCATTCACATGAAAGAAGTCAGTTTACCACAAATAATTTTCGGAACCAGTAGTTTAGGAAATTTATACGTAGCACTTTCTGATGAGGCAAAGCGGGCTATTGTTGCAGAAAGCATCAGGTGTTCCCCTAAACCAGTTGTATTTGATTCAGCCGGTAAATATGGCGCCGGACTCGCCCTGGAATCGCTGGGAAGCTCCTTAACACAACTGAACGTCCCCCCTTCAGATGTGCTGATCAGCAATAAGCTGGGTTGGCTGCGTACTGAATTAACAACAGCTGAGCCAACTTTCGAACCCGGAGTATGGCGCGATCTAAAATATGATGCCGTTCAGCGGATAAGTTACGAAGGTATCCTGGAATGTTATGAACAGGGAAATGAGTTGCTGGGCGCTTATCGGGCAGAACTGGTATCTGTGCATGACCCCGACGAGTATCTTGCGGCAGCGAAGGACGAGCAGGACCGGACGAGACGGTACCGGGATATATTGGATGCTTACTGCGCGCTGAATGAATTAAAGAGGCATGGTAAAGTAAAGGGTATTGGTGTGGGTTCGAAAGATTGGCGGATCATCAAAAAAATAACTGATGACGTAACGCTGGATTGGGTAATGATAGCCAACAGCTTGACGATTCACAGCCATCCACGGGAATTAGTGGAATTTATGCAGGAGCTTGAAAAACAGGGAACCCTGATCATCAATTCCGCTGTCTTTAATGGCGGTTTTTTAACGGGATCAGCTTATTATAATTATCGGTTAACTGACCCGATAAGGGACAAAGGCCTATATCATTGGCGGGAATTATTTTATCAGCTGTGTAACCAACATAAATTACAACCCGCAGATGCCTGTGTTGCATTCGGGCTAAACGCTCCAGGTGTTAAAAGCATTGCCTTGAGTACCACCAATGCAAAAAGAGTGGCGCAAAATGTGGCGTTGACCTCTTTAAAAATCCCGGCCGAGTTCTGGAAAGACATGAAAAAATACGGCTTAATTGAAACAGCATATGCTGCCGCTTATTTATAAAATTTAATATACTATGAAAAGATACTGTTTGGCCCTTGACTTAAAGGATGATCCACACCTGATAGCAGAATATGAGCGTTGGCACAAAGCAGAAAACAGCTGGCCTGAAATACGCAAAAGTATAGTGGAGGCCGAAATCTGGGATATGCAGATCTACCGTACAGGCAACCGCTTGTTTATGATCATGGAAACCAGCGATCATTATGAGCCCCAAAAAAAAGCAGCGATGGATGCACTTAATCCAAGAGTGCAAGAATGGGAACAGTTAATGTGGATATTTCAACAGCCCCTACCCTGGGCAAAAGAAGGGGAAAAATGGGTAATCATGGATCAGATTTTTCAGCTTTAACCATCAATCATATGCAAACCATTATTTGTGAAGAACCAGGCAGATTGGTTTTTAAAGAAAAAGAAAGACCTGATATAAAAGAGGGACATGCCCAAATCAGGATCAGGAGAATAGGTGTATGCGGTACGGACCTGCATGCCTTTGAAGGTACACAGCCCTATTTTAATTATCCACGCATCCTGGGACATGAACTTTCAGGGGAGTTGGTGGAGCCGAATGGTGCGCCAGGTTTTAAAAAGGGAGAGATCGTTACATTCATTCCCTACTTTAATTGTGGTGTTTGTATTGCCTGCAGATCTGGAAAGCCTAACTGCTGTGCTAAAATTAATGTTTGTGGCGTTCATGTGGATGGAGGAATGACCGAATACCTGAATGTACCAATCTATTCGCTGGTACATGGTGATGGCTTAAGCTATGATGAACTGGCTTTGGTAGAACCCCTGGCGATAGGTGCGCATGGAATCAGGCGGGCGGATGTAAAACCCGGTGAATATGTATTGGTTATAGGGGCAGGCCCCATAGGCCTTGGAATAATGGAGTTTGCCCGCATTGCAGGGGCCAAAGTAATTGCAATGGATCTCAACACAAAAAGACTTGAATTTTGCAGGGACAGACTGAAGGTTGACCACATTATTAACGTATTGACCGAAGATGTGCTGGAACGATTGGCCTCAATAACAAAAGGAGACATGCCTACAGTAGTGATAGATGCCACAGGCAGCTTGAAAGCAATTAATAATGGCTTTAACTATATGGCCCATGGAGCAAGATATGTACTTGTCGGTTTGCAGAAGGGTGACATTAATGTTAGCCACCCCGAGTTTCATAAGCGTGAGGCTACATTAATGAGCAGCCGCAATGCTACCCGTAAAGATTTTGAGCATGTTATTGCCTCCATGAAAAAAGGCTTGGTGCAACCGGCTAATTACATTACCCACCGTGTACAATTTGACAGAGTCACAGGCGAGTTCAAAAACTGGCTCGACCCGGCAAATGGTGTAATAAAAGCAATGATCGAAGTATAGCGGCTTATGGTAAACAAGGAAAGGCAACTAATGATAACCAAAAGGAAAGAAAAAACCGCTTTCCTTTTGCCTGAAATATTAAACTTCATAAGTAAGCTGCGGTATCCAATTTTAATTAACGATTCAGATCTTTAGAAAAATTTTATTCCGGTATAAAATATACAGAAAGGTGAGTTGTACAATAACTATCGAAACCGCAGCCCAGAAGGTTTGCCAATTCTGGGCCAGGTGAGCAATAAGCCCTCCAAATAAGAAATTAGCGGTATGTTGAAAGTCAACCATCCCCTCGGCTGCTAAATATATAACAATAGAATTTACACCAATAAGTACAAATGGAAATGCCCATTTACGGTAACCCGCAACATCAATAACTAAGTAAAAAACCGAAAGAAATATTAAACTCCACCCACCAACAAACAAAACAAAAGAGCTTGTCCATAAACGTTTGTTGATCGGGAAAGCCATGTTCCATAACAATCCCAGGGATATTAATACCAGACCTCCGATAAAAAGCCCCAGCCCCTTTTTCCACATCGGCCATTTTGCTGATTCGTATTTCAAAAACTGACCGGTAAATATGCCCAGCATAGCCGTACCAATTGCCGGGATAGTGGATAATATCCCTTCGGGGTCATGTACTTTGTCATGTAACCTGCCAGGAAGCAATAGACGATCTATATACGATTCAAGACTGCCGTTCATTGTTAAAACGCCGGCTCCATAACCCGGAACCGGGATCAGCTCCATAGCAGCCCAATAACCCAGCAATAATATACCCAACCACCACACCTGTCCCCGTAAACCAAAATTCAGATAGATGAGGCCTGCAAAAAACCAGGCCAGGCCAATACGTCCCAACACACTCGCAAAACGGGTATTTTCATAACCATTAAATTTAAACAGCCCATTAACCACCATACCTAAAAAGATCAGGATCAGCGTTCTCCTAACCATTGATCTGTAGATTTCCTTTTTTGCGTTAGCGGGCAATAAATTAGGATAGGCAACCCCATATTTACCTACCTTATTACTCATGGAATAAGGCACGGAAACCCCGGCAATAAATAAAAACAGCGGGAAGATCATGTCATAAAATGTGATACCATTCCAGTTGGTATGGTGTAGCTGGCCCGACATCCATAAAAATAAAGGCCAGCCTGTGGCTTTAGCCAGCGCGTGGATAACCCCTTCTCCGCTCATGATCCAGAACATATCAAAACCACGCAGGGCATCAAGCGATAGCAGTCGGGCAGGCTTTACAGAATTTGAGGTGGCGTTTGTTTCCATCTTATTTTAAATCTTCTCCCATTGCTTTCCTGTATTTTATATACAACTGTTTGGCAACCGTCACACTGTTTCCCGAAGGCGATACTGGGTAGTTTTTGCGGGTATTAACCCATTGCCATTCCCATGCGCTTATCGATTTATCAAAAGCTTTAAGATCAGGCATCTTATCAGCCTTCAACGATTCGCCCAGCAGGTCAAAAAACTGCTGCCAGCGTACTTTATAAAAATCATTCAATAAACCGCTCCATTGCCGGCAGGAGTATTCGTGCAGCGGACTGTTTTGGTCGCCCCAAAGAGTGATCAGATTACGGGCATTACGCTCATACAGGTTTTTTTCTTCTTCGTTATCTCCCCAGTTACGGGCATCTGATATCCAGGGACCCAGTAAAAAATCTTTCCGGGTAGCCAGCAACTTATCCATATCCGCAATAAGCTCCAGGTATTCGGAGGTGTATTGATCAAATGCCTGGCGGTCCTTATCTTGATATGCTTTCAGCCATTTTAACTGCAGCGGCCTGGCATAATTGGCCAGGGCCTGACGTGAAACGTCAACCAGGTCATAGTTGAACCCTTCGCTTTTCTGGCAAGCCGGAATGGCTTCTATCATTTTATCCCACGCGGGTAAAAAGTCTTTACGTTTATAGTTCAGTCTGGTGCGTGTCCACACAGCTGCAGAATCAAGCGTAGGTCTGCCGGTAATGATCGATTCGGCACCATCACGAATGTCTTTTCCGTTGAAGACAGTACTCCGCAGTGTTTGCCAGGCCTCCAATGCAGCTGTATTTTTTACCCCATATCGGTTCAGTAGATACTCGGGCAACCACTTATCCAGGTCAATAGGCTCTTTTTGCCAGGTATTTTGCGTCATCAGTTCATACAAAACGGGCGTTTGTTCAATAGCCTCCATAGTTAAGCCAATACCCACCATCCGGCCTGAAGCGGGGTCATGAAGAGCGGCGGCGGGTTCTTTTGCCACAGCATCCATCCTGCCAAATAAACTGATATTGCCACCGTAATTATGCAGCATATTCCAAATCCAGGGCTTTCCGTAAAACGCGTTGGTGCGTTTCCAGATGGGTTCAAAATCTGTATTCAGATCTAAAACGATCATGTGTTCATTAGGCACAGCATTTAATAAAGCTTTGATTTGCTGATCGTGCCAAAACTCGCGGTCGCTGTAAAACAACCAGCCCTGCATAACCCAAATCGCTTTTGGATCAGCGCCCTTCATACCATCATATACACGGGCGCTCAATTCAGCCAAAAATTGCGGATCATTTGACGGCGGCTCGTTTTCATTAAAGGTATCGGCCGAATACAGGTGATCTGTTCCGTAGATCCTGGTTTGTTCCTGAATAAATTTCCTGCCGATCTCCGCAAACAAAGGGTCTTCAGAATCCAGTATATAAGTATCGGCAAAACCGTTTTTCCAATTGGTTTGCTTAAGTTTAGCCTTTGGAAAATGTGTTTTAAACGAAGCAGGAACATGTCCTGTAAAGGCTGGCAGTACGGGTTTTAAACCCAATTCTCTTTCTCTTTTTAGTATTTTTAATTGCAGATCTTTATGGTTATTTATCCAGCTCTCGGGTAAAGGGCCGTCCCATTTATCCATGTTACCCATATAAAACCATCCAAAGTAAGCCGGACCGGTAAAAAAGTCCTGCATATCGGTTTTACTAAATCCCATATTGGTGTATACCTTGTTCCATACATATTCCTGCCCCGTAATTGCCAGTGGTATATTAATACCATGCAAGGCCATCCAATCAATCTCCTTTTCCCAGCGTTTCCAGTCCCACCAGCTCATGCTATAGCTATAAGTACAATAGTTTAAATAGTAGCGGTAATCATAAGGTGTATCTTTCCTAACCTTTTTAGTTGGTATAGGTAATTTAGCGGGCAAATTCAAATTCGTGCCATTCCAGGTTATTTGGCAATGCGCGTACTGTGTTAAATAATAATACAATGCCGAAGCCACCGCGATGCCGTTGTTTCCCCGCAAAATGATCATCTCATTGGCACCATCAACCTCAAAAACATCTTTTGCCGTATTGCTTTGTAGTGCCTGGACTTTAAATTTCTGCGCATAATCTGGTATTACTCTTTTGATGAGCGCATATGAAGCCGGCAAGTTTAATTGCGCACGGGCATTGGTAAAAACACTACAAATAAGGCAGATCAATAAATATTTGAGGCGGCCTTTATTACCTGTCATCATTTTTTAGTTCTTTTAATAACTCTTTGCTCCCAATTCATTAAGTTATTGTATTTTAATAAATTTCTTATCATTTCCCTTTAGTTGTATATCTTGCAATAAGGGATCTTTGACACCGTTCAGGATCATGATGGGTAACACATCGTTGTGACTTGCGTTTACCTTTTCAAGAGTCAGCTTATCTACATCATCAAAAATAAAGGGCGTGCGAAAGTCCTTGCCTGCATAAGTGATACTAATATTTTTCATTTTTATACCAGCAGCATGCCTTACGTAAAATCCGGAGGCAGGTAATTCGCCAAACATGGAGAACTCAGGATAGTTAGCTATTTTTTCAGGGACTTTGGTTAAAGAATCTGTGTTAAAATAAGCAACCTGTTTTTTGGCGATACCATGATAATTGATAGCGATATTTTCAAGCGTAATGTTATTGGGTGCAAAACCCGGTATACCTGTAATAGATGATGGGAAAACATTATGAGCAAACTGTTCGGGTGGCCCCTCCATGTGATAACCCGCATCTGGTTTGCCGGCTGGTACCTCACATTTAACATTACCGATGTAAACGTTATTAATTGATCCCGGCGAGCTCTTTTTATTTCGTTTCCCTAAGCGGATAAAGATGGCATTTCCGGTATTTTTTGCAACCACATCCCTAATATCAATGTCGCTTATCACGGCGCCATCTACCGATTCAATGGCGATAGCTGAACGATAAGTATCGTACACATAAATATTACGAACTGTTATTTTTTTAAACCCGCCATGGGAAGCCGTTCCCATTTTAAAGGCACTGGCGCTTGAACGCACCCGGCAGTTAGCGACATATATATTTTCGCAGGCACCTTGCGGATCAGATGATTTAAGGCAGATACCATCATCGGCCACATTAAAAAAGCTATTGGTCAGCTTCACATTTTTACAGTCGACCAGATCTATCCCGTCATTGTTTAAAAATGTATTGCTGGTCACTTTGATGCTGTCAATAACCATGTTGGTACAGTTTCTGTAATCCTGTATCCAGCATAACCCATTTTTAATGGTAATATTTTTAAGCTTAACCTGATCGCATTTCTCAAAAACAATAAGCTTAGGCCTGTTATCTTCTTCGGGGCGTAATTGGTGCCAGTCGTTATAGGTTTTCCATTCCGTATCTTTTAGCGTCCCATCGTTTAGCATCCGGTAAATATCTTTTAACAAAGCTTCACCCTGCCCATTGATAGTACCCTTTCCGGTGATGGAAATATTTTGCTGTCCTTCCGCCCTGATCAACGGGGATGCTTTTCCAGAACCATAGGTAATACGCTTTATAGATGCACATAACTCAGAGCCTGAGGTGAGGTGTAATTCCACATTTGATCGTAAATGAATTACGCTGGTCACAAATTTACCAGCCGGAAACCAAACTGTGCCCCCCCCTGCTTCAAAGGCCTCGTCAATGGCCTTTTGGATAATGCGGGTATTATCGGTTTTACCATCAGCTATGGCTCCAAGGGTCTTGATATTATATACCTTTTGCTGTGCAAATGCTGTGTTAATAAGGACTACTGAAAATATAAATAATAGGGTTGATCTCATACTATTTTAAATGATTTAAAACCATTGTTTGGTTTTCATCTATCTGCTTATGATCAAAATTATGATAATCGGTTTTATTGAAGAAAGATAGAAATAAATCCCCGGTCATAAATGGCCGGGGATTTAAATAAGAACTATCAATAACCCGGATTTTGGGTTAATTTAGGGTTCAACTGCATTTCTGGCCTTGGAATAGGGAAAATGCGTTTATTGGGATTAGCATCAGTTTTTATACCCCATGGTTTTTCAAATTGCCCAAACCTGATCATGTCGTTTCTTCTCCAACACTCCATAGCCAACTCTCTTCCCCGTTCGTCCAATATATCCTGCAATGCTACAGAAGCAAGGCCGGTAGCTTTGGCGCGTGTACGCACCTGGTTAACCAATGATAATGCAGTTTGGCCGTTGGTAGCAGGTGCTCCCCTTAATATGGCTTCGGCTTTTTCCAATAAAACATCGGCATACCTAAACATAGGCACATCGTTGCTTTGGTTACGGGTGGTACTCAGGCTATCCGGATAAAATTTATTATTTCTGTAGCCTTCTTCATTAGCAAGCTCATCATTGCCAATATCAAAAGTCGCGTTGTTTTTCCATACAATGTCCGGGGTAAATTCCAATTGATGTACAACAACTCCAGTAGGGTTAGGGCCGCTGTAACTGGCATCAAGACCTATATTAGTTGTGGTAATGTTAATAGGTGTTCCGTCGTTATTGTACTGTTTGCCTACAAGATATTGTTTTTTGCGGATGTCATTAGCATCGTTGAACAAGGCGTAATATTGTTTATAGGTATATACAGGCCCATCGGGAGTGTACGGCAATTTATACTTAGCAGCTAAATTGGGGTTAATTGTCCACCTTGCGTAATACATGCCTTGTGCCAGTAAAGCGTCATAGGGTATGGCAAAAATAAAATCTTTTACCGCCGGGCCGTTACTTGGTTTAAACATGCCTAAATAATCACTATCTAAACTATATTGACCTCCCTGTATAATGTTATCGCACATGGTAACCGCATCCTGGTATCTTGGCGTTCCGATGTAGTATTCTGCATTCAGATACATTTTAGCCAAAATGGCGTACGCCAAATATTTTGTAGGCCTGCCATAAGTGGAGACACCTACGGTTGCACTCAAATTTGGGATTTGCGCCAGTAACTCACTTTCAATAAAAGCAAAAACCTGTGCCCTTGGTTGTGTGCCTAAATTGGTGGTATCGCCAAAAGTTTTAGATATAGGCACATTACCAAACAAATCCATCATATAAAAGTATGACATGGCCCGCATGGTTTTTACTTCGGCAATGGTTTGTTGTTTGGCTGCACTTTCGGGTGCTGAAGTAAATAACGACAATACCTTATTACAGTTACTGATGGTTGTGTACCCCCATGACCAGCATGATTCTATCATGCCGTTATCCGGTGTTACGGTATGTAAATTTACAGTGGAGTATGTGCCGCCGTCTAACCAGTTACCGCCGCGGGCTACCAATACGCTTTCGTCTGTACTAAGATTTTGTAACAGCCAGTACTCGCGGCCAGGTGAGGTGCGGAATGAAGTATAAATAGGACCTGTTGCTGCCACAAATTGTGCAGCTGTTGTTGGGAAATTGCTTGGTGTAAGTGCAGACTTCGCTGCGACATCCAATTTTGTACAGCTCGACAGGTAAACTGCTGCTCCAGCAAGCAAAGCTACGATGCTGAGTTTCTTATATATATTATTCATGTGGTTCATGTCAATTAAGTTTTAGGTATTATAAATCTACTTGTACACCAGCCAGGAAGCTCCGTGTTTTAGGATAAAAGTTATTACTATCTACTCCTATAAACTGGCCGCTGGCCTGATTATTCAGGCTCAGGTTCAACTCTGGGTCAACACCCTTATACTTTGTTATGATAAACAGGTTGGTACCGGTAACATAAAAACGTAACCCATGTATGTAGTTACCCTGGATCTTGGTTTTGTATGACAAGGTTGCGTTACTTAACCGCACAAAAGTGCCGCTTTCAAGGTAACGGGTTGAGTATAAATTCGCATTTACATCATTAGCCGGTTCGCTCAATGTTAGCACAGGTACGCCATGTGCCGAGGCTTGTGTAGGCTGATTAAAGCTTGCCAGTGATGCATTCATGATTTTATTACCGCCCTGACCCCGGAAAAAGAAATTCAGAGTGAATTTTTTATAAGTAAAATCGTTACCCCAGCCAAATGTATAGGTTGGCTGCGCATTGCCGGCATAAGTTTGATCGGCACTTGTTGGCGTAGTTGTAGGTTGGCCATTGGCACCCAGATAGGTTGATACGCCATTAGTACGGCCAATATATTTCAGCGTATAAAACTCGCCAAGCGGGTATCCTGATTCAATAATAGATGTTTTAATACCACTTTGTCCTGGCCCTTCCGGATCGCCTACATAAATTTTTGAAAGGTTGGCACCCATCGAGGTGATCTTGTTTTTATTAAAGGCTATATTTCCATAACTGCTCCAGGTAAAATCCTTTGATTTTACAGGGGTTCCGTTTAAAGATACCTCAACTCCTTTATTGCTCATACTGCCTACGTTGGCGGTAGTGGTACCCACAAAGTTATTGATCAGCGCAACAGGAATATTAAAGATCATGTTGGTTGTTTTTTTATTGTAAACATCAACTGATCCACTCAATCGCCCTTTAAATAAGGAGAAATCAATACCACCGTTTAAGGTAGCTGTGTTTTCCCACTTTAAATCTGGGTTGGGATTTTGAGTTATACCAACGGCGCTGGTATAAACCCCGTTATAATAAAAGTAGCCAGTTGTGCCGTATAAGGTTTGCGGTGTATATGGGTTGAATCCTAATGCATTACCTGTTTGCCCATAACCGATACGAACTTTCAGATCATCAAACAAAGTTTGTGATTTCATAAATGATTCATCAATAACCCGCCATGCTGCCGAAACTGCGGGAAAATAACCCCAGCGGTTATTGGTACCGAACGCGTTTGAACCATCGCGGCGTATAGAGGCCTGTAAAATATATTTGCCTAAATAACTGTAGTTTAAGCGCGAATAAAACGATATTAAACGTAAGGTATTAAATGATAAAGTTGTGTTTCCAAGATCTGAGTTGAGACCTGTCTGGCTACCTAAACCCAAATTATAATAACTGGTTGCATCAGACGGAAAGCCCTGAGCTACTGACTGAAAGCCATTGCCTACCGTAGTTTCATCATACGAGTAACCAAACAAAGCCTTAAAATCATGCTTATCGCCCCAGTTATGGGCATAGGATAAATAGTTTTCGAATACCTTTTTAGTATCCTCATAGGTTGAGCGTGTAGCTTTTCCACCCAGGTTTGGCGCCAATTCCGAAGCCGAATCATAATAGGTGTTATTATTGGTGGTCCTGCTCTGATAGGCTAAGTTTAAATTATACAATAACCCAAATGGCAATTGCAGCTCGGCCTTGGTATTAGCCAATAAAAGATTGATTTTTTGTTGATAGGTATCATTGGTGATCAGGCCTACCGGGTTATAACCCAATTTTAAAGTGGGATCATTATACAATGTACCATCAGCATTATAAATGGTACGGGTTGGCAAATATTGCACTATTGATTTAAACAAGCCCGGACTTTGACCATTTGCTGTATATAACGGAATATCGTTCACCAGCAAACCTGAATTAGTTACTGAATTACTGACAGAAAAGTCGAGTTTCAATTTATCATTCAATGTTTTTTGGGATACGTTAAGCCTGCCGATAACACGCTTTAAATTACTGGTTTTCACAATACCCTGGTTATCCAGGTAATTTAAACTTCCGCCATAAACTGTTTTATCTGTACCGCCGCCGAATGAAAGATTATGATTCTGAGAAAAACCGCTGCTGCGTTCCACCGCTTTTTGCCAGTCGGTATTACCGCCATTATCATTAGCCGGTGTAAAGCTTTGTCCATTGGCTTTAACATAAGCCCTTAACTGATCGGCGCTGGCTACTTTAAACGAGTTGGATATCTTATCCATTGATGCATAAGCGTCATATGACATCCTTAACTGCCCTGGCTTGGCTTTTTTGGTGGTAACAATAATTACCCCATTAGTGGCCCTGGTACCATAAATAGCAGCGGCTGAGGCATCCTTCAACACATCAATTGAGGCAATATCTGTTGGTGCAACTAATTTAAAATCGGCATCAGGCACACCATCAATTACATAAAATGCTGATGAACCTTCGGGGCGTACGGTTGAGGGGCCACGGAGGGTAACTGTTGCAGCTCCGTTAGGGTTACCATCATTGGTAATGTTTAACCCGGCTACTTTACCCTCTAACAGATCGGCTGGTGTTGATACCACACCGGCATTAAATTGCTCAGCCTTAACGGTAGAGATGGCGCTGGTTAGCTGCCTTTTAGTGCTGGTACCATAACCAACTACCACTACTTCATTCAACCCTTTTTGATCCTCATTTAATGTAACGGCAAGTGTTGTTTGATTTTCGATCACCACCTCCTTCATTTCAAAACCAATAAAGCGAAATTGAATAACACTTCCTTTTTCGGCATTGATGGTAAATGTTCCATCGGCTGAAGTTGAAGTAACTATGGAAGTCCCTTTGACCTGTACGGTTACCCCAGGGATGGATACGCCCATTTTATCGACTACCTTACCGGTAATGCGGATGGGTACCCGCTTTTCATTTTGATCATTACCCGATGGCTGGGTTGGCTCTTTGATGATGATGGTATTGTCATCAAGCTCATAGGTTAATGGCTGATCTTTAAATATTTTTATCAGCACTTCGCTAAGCTCCGTATTAGTTACGTGTATAGACACAGGCCGGGCTTTTTTGATAACCTGATTATTATACATAAACAAGTACCCTGTTTGCTTTCGCAACTCTTTTAAAACCGATCTCAGGTCACCGTTTTCCTTAGAAAGGTTAACTTTTTGCGCCATGGTTGATGCGCTCAGGTGCATGGTCAGTACAAATAAAAGGACGCCCGTTAGTTTCATTATCCGTAATACCTGTTTAAAATAGCTACCGCGTAGGTTTGTGTTTTTAAACCCCTCGCCATAAGGCATAGGAGCTTTAGAATGTAGAAGTAGTTTCATACATTTGAATGTTTGGGTTAAGTTTAAATCAATGGGTTACAATTGTAATTTGGGTTGATCCAATCATTTAGCCTCCCTGGCCGGAATCCGGGGGGGCTTTGCTTTGGGAAACCCTTTTTGGGGAGGTTATGTCTTTCGTTTTCTCATTTTATAGGAGTTTATTGGTTTTTAATTAATTGGCTAATATTCTTCTGTATTTATTTTTTTTCAACCGTTACCATGTTTCCGTTAATCGCAAACTTTGCGCCGCCGGTTGATTCCAGGATCTTAAATACCCTGGATAAATTACTATCTTTTCTGATCTCTCCCGTAAAATTCAGGGTTGGCTTAGGTCCTTTGTAAATTACCTCTATGTTGTACCACCTGGCTAATTGAAGCATTACATTATCGATCTCGGTATTGTCAAACAGGAACAAACCATTTTTCCAGGCTAGAATATCATCTGTATCCACCGTTTTCACGTTAAACTTATGGCTGTCGGGCTCATAAATGGCTTGTTGACCTGGTACTAATAATTGATTTTCGCCAGCTTTTGAAATTTTTACCGAGCCTTTTATAAGCGTTGTTTTAAAGGCAGGCTGATCTTTATAAGCGCAAATATTGAAATGGGTACCTAATACCTCAACCGTTTGATCACTGAAATGTACACGGAAAGGCATTTTTTTATTCTTGGTAACTTCAAAATAAACTTCGCCTGATATCGTAACGACACGTTCATTACCTGTAAATGCTATAGGGTAAGTAATAGATGATTCTGCATTAAGCATCACCAGAGTACCATCAGGCAACTGCAGCCTATATTGCCCGCCGCGCGGCGTCGACATCGTGTTGTAAACAGGTGCTTCGTTAGTAGAGCCGGCTTGTTTATAGGCCAGTTCACCGTTAGCCAGCTTTACAACAGAGGCATTCCCTTGCTGTGCCAGCGTTCCGTCCTTTGCATCATTCAATACGATCTTCGCTCCGTTTGAAAGCGTCAGGATGGCTTTATTTCCACCAGGCTTTACATCATTCCGGGATTTGGTTGCAGTAAGCTTTTCCTGAAAATTATGATCAATATACACATATAAACCAAGGGATACACCTAAAAACAGAGCAATGGCAGCAGCATATCTCATCCATAAAAACCTCTTCGGGGTTATTGGCACCACGTTATCGCTAAAATTATCTGCTAAATTTTCACTTAAAACGGCACCCAATATTTTTTCGCGTGTTCCTTCGGCAAATGGATCATGCGTTGTCTGGTTACCAGATAAATACATTTCCTCCATCAGCGAAGTAACTATCGCCTCAGAATCGGGATCGTTAATGAGACGCATAAGCTCATCCCGTTCCTGCCCGGTTGCTGTTTTATCAAAATATCGACGAAATAAATAGGTTAATCTCTCAGACATGCTTTTCAGTCTTATAACCCTAAAGACCCAAAAGCAATAAAAAAGGGGTAATGCCCGAAAAAATATTTTTTATTTAAATAACAACGGGGTCAATAAGATCAGGATGATCACATTATTATTTTCCAGGCTGATGCTGTTTTTGATAGAACGCAACGCCAATTTCATATGTTTTTTTACGGTTTCGGCAGAGATATTTAAAACCGCAGCTATCTCTTCATATTTTAACCTTTCGTTTCGGCTCAGGAGATAAACCTTTTGCTGCTGCGGAGGTAATTTACTCACGGCTTTGTCAATCTGGATACGACAAGCCTCCTCTATACTTACCTGATCTAATTCATAGATCTCCTCCTCAAATTGTTTTTCCCAAGCTAATTGACGCACCCGTTCACTTGCTTTTTTCCGAAGAAAATTATAGGTCTGGTTCCTACTGATAATGAACAGGTAATAACTAAAATTATCTATTTCGGTCAGACATTCTCTTTTAGTCCAGATCTTTATAAAAACATCTTGTACAATTTCTTCGGCCAATTCTACAGATTCTGTTAGTCTTACCACATAATCACCCAGCTGCCTGTAATAAGCATCAAAAAGTTTTGTAAAAGCACGCTCGTTGCCACAGGCTACCTGTTTTATCAACTCACTTTCATTGGGTAGGGGTTTTATGGCCAACTTTTGCTTCTGTTAATTCCGTTTTAAATTTATGTAAAATTCGCTCTGGTTAAGCTAATTCAACACAAAATTCTACAGATATAATTAAGCAGTGTTCTTGAAATGATCTGGGGAGTTACCCAAATGTTCAATATGCGTATATTTGTGCAAATAACTAAGATTTATAAATGTGCTTTACTCAACTATCCTGATTAGGTTTTTAAAATGCAGTTCGCTATTACCCCAACAATTGCGGCTGATGAAAAACTGATTAAAGTACCTACCAAAATATATTCCGTTTTCTTTTGCTCCCGATCATCCTTATCGCCAAAGCGGAGTATGGATTTAGCTGCCATTAAAAAACCTAAAGCTGTATATTGATTGCTGATAATAAATGTTAATATCAAAACACGTTCGCATCGTCCAATCCACATGCCGGCTTTACTTAAGCCCCCGGTATCCATGGCCGCCTCTTTTTGCCACTTTTCTGTTGCTTTGCCAATAGCTATCCCTAAGGGACCAATTACCAAATAATAAGACAATATCAATGTCCAGAAATGAGGAGAGTTTAAGTATTTAACCGCCCATGCTGTTATCCAATGGCAGTCAAAATAAACCACTACCCAAATCAGGAAAATAACAGTAAGATGTAATAACTGATCAAACAAAAAATAGAGGAAGTTATTGGGACGATGGCTTTTCCAGATATCTATTGCCAAATGACTCACTAGTACAATCATCGGGAAATACCATTTATCCCAGTCCCACAAAAACACGTAGGTTAATACGGTTACCACTAATACGTGGTAATACATTTGAGGTGCTTTCTCCTTTTTTCTTTCCTTAGCCTTTACCCAACTCAGGGGCTGTAGCAGAAAATCACCCAGCAGATGCGCCATTAATAACCTTAATAAAATACCCAATTCCATTATGCAAAATATTGTTTATTCAGATCCGCGTTTATATAACTAATACCTTTTTCAACCTCTTTCCACTTTGCGGCTCTTAAGCTTTTGGCTACAGCCGGCTGACTCATTTTCAGCTCCTTTGCTATTTTTTCCTGCGTACTATCCTCTATACTTAATAGCTGATAAATGGTTTCTGCCTGATTTATCGTCCATCCTTTTATAATCATATTAATATACATCAGTATTACCTGGTAGGTATTAGTTTTAGCCTCATCAAAGATAGTGAGCCTGATGATCTCCTCTTTATCCATTTTATCAAAATTTCTTCCCGAAAAATGGAACGCTTCTCCATCTGAATCTAAAACATTTTTACCAAGATACGCTATTTCACCAATTCCGATTGAAAGCCGGGTACCCAAACGGGTAACACTATGTTTATCAGAATTCATTTTAAACCAGCATATCAACCGTATACATTTATTTAAAATATCACTTATGTTATCGGTTATAAACTGATAGCTATCACCTCTAAATATGGCAGCATCCATAGGTTGCCGGACCATCGATCTTAATAAGTGTTCAGTATCGCTTACTAACTTACCACGCTTTTGATCTGATAGCCTGGTAAAATTTTTAATATCCCCCGTAACAACTCCATATATTTTCATAACATCCGCATTTACACATGCTAAATTATAACTAATTTTATTTATATCAAAATAAAATAACCATATTAAGTTATATTTGTACTATATAACCTTTTTTAGTTATTAACATTAATTATAACCTTTTTTCAAAAGAAATCAATTACATAACAACCATCAACAACCGAACTTGATTGCTGTGTGCATATTAATAACTTTGTAGCATGTCAACCTCTCAAAACATTAAAGTAGCCGTTGACGCGGTTGTATTTGGACAGCCGGCTCTCCGGCAGCAAAAGATGATATTATCGATCTTAACTGGTTTAAATTATCAGATCTGCCACAGATGTTAACCGACGGTTTCATCAGCGATGAACACCATGAGTTATTTGATTTATCATTAATAAATACCTAAAAAAATAAAGCCATGAAACGCGAAAATCTGATTCTGTTGGCTGACGCATATAAATACGCCCACCATAAATTTTACTATCCCGGCACTACTCAAATATACAGCTACCTGGAAAGCCGTGGCGGCTGGTTTGACGAAACCATATTTTTTGGGTTACAATACTTTTTAAAGGAATACATTCAAGGACAAGCATTTACACAACAAGACATTAACGAAGCCGAAGGCTTTTTGCAACAGGTATTTGGCAGGGATGATGTATTTAACCGTGCAAAATTCCAATATATCCTGGATAAATATAACGGCCATTTGCCCATTAAAATAAAGGCGGTTGCCGAAGGTACCGCTGTGCCCACAGGCAACGTGCTGATGACCATTGAAAACACCGATCCGGAGTGTTACTGGCTTACCAACTTTTTAGAAACCCTGCTGATGCAAGTATGGTACCCATGTACCGTGGCTACCCTCAGTAACCAGATCAGGAAGGTTATCACCAAATACTACCGGGAAACCGCTACTGACGGTGCTGAGGCTGGGATTGATTTTGTACTGAACGATTTTGGTTTCCGTGGTGTAAGCAGCGTGGAAAGCGCCAAACTGGGCGGAGCCGCTCACCTTATTAACTTCAGCGGCAGCGATAACCTGGCCGGCAGCAGCATGGCTATTAATTATTACGATGCTCAGAAAGTTTATGGCCTAAGTATTCCGGCAACAGAGCACAGCATTTGCACCCTGCTGGGCAAAGAGGGCGAGCTGGAAGTTTTCAGGCACGTATTAAAAAGCTTCCCTACCGGCACCATTGCCTGCGTGTCTGACAGCTACAATATCTTCAGGGCATGCGAAGAGTATTGGGGCACCGAACTACGGGACGAGATCCTGAACCGCGAGGGTACATTGGTTATCCGCCCGGACAGCGGCGACCCCATCAGGACCCTACTGGAGATATTTGAGATCCTTTTCAGCAAATTTGGGTACACCATTAACGCCAAAGGATACAAAGTGTTACCGCCACAACTAAGGGTGATACAGGGCGATGGTGTTAATTATACCGAGATCAAAAACATCTACAAAAAACTAAAAGAAAACGGCATCAGCGCCGAAAACCTGGTACTGGGCATGGGAGGAGCTTTACTCCAAAAAGTTGATCGCGATACTCAAAAATTTGCGCTTAAATGCAGCAGCGCCGTGATCAATGGCAAAGAAGTGGCCGTTGAAAAAAGCCCAACCGAAATGGATGCCCAAGGCCACATTACCGAAAGTTTCAAAAAAAGCAAAGGCGGTCGTTTGAAACTGGTAAAAATAAACGGCATCTTTAAAACTGTCAAAGAACAAGAGCATCGCGAATTAAGCGATTATTTACAAACCGTGTTTGAGAATGGAGAGCTGGTAAATACTATCAGTTTTGAACAGGTAAAGGCAAACGCCAAATAATATCAACATGAAAAAGTTACTATTTAATATAACCGACTATGAGTACCTGGCCGAAAGAGTATTAGCCTCCGGCCTGTTTGAAAAAGGCGAACTGGAAGTAAGCCATTTTACGGATGGCGAACGCTATCAGCGCATTATCTGTAATGTAGAAGATCGTGATGTGGTACTGCTCGGCGGTACTGTTTCCGACCAGGCCACATTGGAATTGTATGATCTGGCTTCATCGCTGGTGAGCTATGGTGCTAACTCACTCACGTTGGTTATACCTTATTTTGGCTACTCCACTATGGAACGCGCTGTGTTAAGCGGTGAAATTGTGACGGCCAAAACAAGGGCAAGACTTTTATCCTGTATTCCCCGTTCCAATCGCGGCAACAAGGTTTTACTGTTCGACCTTCACTCCGAAGGCATACAATACTATTTTGAACACGGCCTATACCCCGTGCATGTTTATTGCAAAGACATCGTTATAGCCGCCGCCCGTGAATACGGGGGCAATAATTTTGTAATGGCCAGCACTGATGCAGGCAGGGCCAAATGGGTAGAATCGCTCGCTAATGACATGGGCGTAAACGCGGCCTTTATTCTCAAACGCCGTCTTAAAGGCGATCATACCGAAGTAAGCGCCATTAACGCCGATGTAGCCGGCAAAACAGTAATTATTTACGACGATATGATCCGCTCTGGAGGTAGTATTATTAACGCCGCGCAAACCTATAAAAATGCCGGTGCTGGCGATATCTATGTGATCACCACACACGGACTTTTTGTAAACGATGGCATTAATAAATTAAAGAACTCCGGATTGATCAGAAAGCTCATCTGCACCGACTCGCATGTCAATACCCAATATATAGCGGATGATTTTACCGAGATACGGAGTTTGGCCGGGCTCATCAGTCAAAACATCGGCTAAGCAAAAACTATTAATAACCTATTTCAACTGTGGTTTTGATAACAGCCGGGTTATTGACATTGTGGATGATAAAATGTGCTACATCTGCGCGGGATATTTTGAGACAATCCTTCAGCCAATCATTAATGGCTATACGGTAATGCCCGGTTACTGGCTGATCGGTGAGTTGAGGCGGCCTGATAATCGTCCACCGGGCATCGCTTTGTTTGATGATGAGCTCCATCTTGCGCAAATCGGCGTACATGTATTTTAAAAGCTTCTGGATAACATATTTTGCTATCAATCTGACAAAAAAAGGTATCACCGGACTTATTTCAATAGCCGAGGCCGATATAAAGAAGCACCGTTTAACCCCTGCATTTTCCATGGCCCGTAAAAGGTTCGCATTGCCATCCGAGTACAAAGTAGTCGGTTTATCGCCAAACATACCACCCTTAACGCCAATCGCCGATATAATAGCATCGTTGCCGGCTAAGTATTTTTCAAATGTGCTGGGTATCAGCAAATCACCCTGAACTACCTCCAGGTTTTGGTGCATTAATGGCAGATTAGCCGGATTGCGAACCAGGGCTGTAACCCTATGTCCGGCATCCAGGGCAAGCTCAACACACTGCCTGCCAATGCCGCCATTAGCCCCTATGATCAATAATTTATAGGATTGATTTTCCATTCGGATTATGGGTTGTTGTTTTAATGATCAGTTGAATTTAAATACGCTCAGGAACACGATGAGCAAAAAAAGGCATAACTGCAGCAGAAAAAAGCGATTGAGCCGTCCCCGCAAAACAAAAGCCTCGGCAAGCAGTATGGCTCCTGAATTGGCCACAACATTTCTGAGTTTGGTACCCTGCCGTCTGCCACTCAATATTCCGTTGAGTATCAAAACAACCACCAGGCCAAATTTTATCCTGAACCAAAGTTGCTCGCCAAAAACACCACGAGTTATAGCCATCATCCCTATACCGGTTAGTACAAGCAAAGCCGCCCCTATACCAATAAGCCGCGCCGAGTTTGAGGTGGCTTCCATTAGCCCGGCGGGATTTGGTTCGCCGCGGTCAATGTATTTCCAAAAGGTTTTAAATACGGTATAATCAACAACGGTAGTACCGGCCATGATCACCAGCCCGGAAAGATGCAGAACAAGCAAAGTTTGAAGAAGGGTTTGTAAGTTCATAAAAATGAGTTAAGCTTTAATAATTCAGTTAACAAACAAATGCGATCAGTTAAATAGAATGTCAATCATAACATAACCATATGGTTATATTATATAATCAAATATATACCTTTTGGTTATAATAAAGGTCATATATTATGCCATTTTTATGTAAATTTGCTACCAAAAGGAAGTAATTACATTGAACAAAACGGTAGAACTGGTTAAGCTATGGGGTGCCTACGAGGAGCAAAACCCCGATGCTACGTTGGATAATTTTTTCAGATATCAACTATCCCTGATTTCAAAAACACCTCAAAAAACCGATCAGCAGGAAAAACTGATACCGGACATCAATGGCCGCCTGATGATCCTGTTACGACGGATTGCCAAATACCATATCACTTACTCCAACAAGGCCCTGGAGGGCACGGGGTTTGACCAGATAGAAGAATTTGGCTTGCTGGTCACTATTTTCAACGAAGTAAACCCCATCAAATCCGAAGCCATTTATAACAACATTATCGAGCTCTCAAGTGGTACCAATATGCTTAACCGGCTCAAAAAAAGAGGATTGGTAAGCGAATATGCCGATACTGAAGATAAACGTGTAAAAAGGCTACAGGTAACCTCCAAAGGCAGGGAAGCATTGATGATAGCCAAAGACAAGGTACAGAAAGTGGCCAAAATGATGTCATACGGCTTACCTGATGAAGATAAACAAATGTGCATCCAATTGCTTACCCCGGTTAACGATCGTTTTAACGGCATGTTCCAGAAACAAAAAAACAAGTCATTTGATGAAATCTTTAGGGAGATGACCTCCTGATATTCACGGTGCGGCATAGTGGTTTAATCCGTATTATTATTTTATTTAACTTTAGGGCAGCACCACTTAAACCTGAACACCTATGCCCGCCACCACTATTAATGAGGTCATTGATGCCCTGCAAACCATTATTACCGAAAGCATTGCCACCAACAACCGTATAGGGTATTTTGCTGCCCTGTATTATAAAGTTACCGCCTCCGTTCGCGATGGTATTGTTAAAGGCCAGTTTGAAAATGGCCCCCGGATGGAAAAGTTCGATGTTATTTTTGCCAACCGGTACCTGGATGCATTAACCGCCTGGAAAAACAAGCAAGCCCTGAGCGACTCCTGGCGCGTCGCCTTTGAAACCGCCGAAAGATCATCACCATTGGTATTACAACAATTACTATTAGGGATGAATGCTCATATCAATCTCGATCTGGGTATTGCTGCAGTTGAAGTATCCAATGGAAATATGGATGGCGTACAAAAAGACTTTGATGCCATTAACACCATCATTTCGGCATTAACTTATGAAGTGATCAGTGAGATCAACCGGATATCGCCGCTGCTTTCCCTACTGGGACTGCACTCTTCCAATTACTCTATTATCATCCAGTTTAGTATTGGCAATGCCCGCGATGGCGCATGGTGTTTTGCAGAAGACCTATTGACCAAGCAAGATTCTGCCTATACCAATTGCATCAGCACCCGTGATAAAACCATTGCCCAACTGGCCGGCGGACTTGCCCATGCCACCGGCCTGATGCGTATTACCCTTTGGCTTATTCATGTTTTTGAATGGAAAAGCCCTTCAAAGATCATCAGGGAGTTGCATGACTACCAAAAGGAAAAAATCACCATCAATCCTGTTGCAACAGCTCCTGCCGTGTAAACCATCTTGTTTTCATTGCAGCAATTCTGCAATTTGATTTATCCAATTATAGTATTATTCAGATTAGTACACTGCTTTGTCGCAAAGCGCCCCTTTAATTGTCGGATACGGCCATTTGGCAATTTAGCTGACGGCTGTACATTTGAATATAAAATTTACAACCATGAAAAACGCTATCAATAATAAGTTCACCCACATCCCATTAATGATTATGGCTATGATGACAGCCGGCAGCGCGACACAGGCCCAAGCCCAAACAACAGAACAAGGCAAATATGCCAACGTAAACGGTATAAAAATGTACTATGAGGTACATGGTACTGGCAAACCCCTGGTATTGATCCATGGCGGCGGCTCAACCCTTAGCACTTCTTTCGGCCTTATCATACCTATCCTATCTAAAACGCACCAGATAATTGCCGTTGAACTACAAGCCCACGGCCATACCAGCGACCGTGATGCTCCTGAAACTTTTATCCAGGATGCAGATGATGTAGCCGAACTGTTACGCCAGCTTAACATCACTAAAACCGACGTACTGGGTTTTAGCAACGGCGGCCAAACTACCCTCGAAATAGCCCTGAGGCATCCCAAACTGGTCGACAGGCTTATCATAGCATCGGCATTTTATAGCCGCGATGCTGTACCCGTAGGTTTCTGGGAGGGTTTCAAAAATCCCAAATACAGCGATATGCCGCAGATTTACAAAGACGAGTATCTAAAAATAGGTACACAGGCAGGGCTTACGAACATGTTTAATAAAGACGTTCAGCGCATGAGCGTATTTAAAGGTTGGACCAAAGAACAGATCGCTTCTATACAAGCTCCCGCCCTGGTAGTGATTGGTGATCATGACCTGACTCCTCCGGAACATGCTGCCGAAATGTCCCGTTTATTGCCCCACGGTCAACTGGCTATACTGCCTGGCGCCCATGGCGAATATTTTGGCGAGGCCTTTTTCCCGAATGCCAGCAGCAGGAAAGTTGAAAGTTTCAGCCTGATTGTGGAGGATTTCCTGGCAAGCCCAATCAATTAGTAATCAGCATTATAAAATTATAAAAGCATGTCATTCCAAGCATACCTTACCACCATCAAAGCCAAAACCGGTAAAGACGCAGCCGATTTCAGAAAACTGGCTGAAGAAAAGGGTTATACCCAAAACGGCGAACTCACCGCAAAAGCCGGAGATATTGTAAACTGGCTTAAAACCGATTTTGAGCTCGGTCACGGCCATGCTATGGCTATTTACGCTTTACTCAAAGGCATCAAGAACGAAAGCAGCCAATAAATGGCTATCATTATATTCCAATCTTATCACCCTATGCCCGCGATTTTTCGCGGGCATTTTTTTATCGTAAAACTTTTTAAACCTTAAATTTTAACACTTTTCGGACGAAAAACGGGGTAAAAACGGGTCAAAATTTATTCAAAACCATCGATTTTAACACTTTTTAACAAATTTCGACGCGATTTTGAGTGGTTTTTAAAACTTTAAAAAGTTTTAATTTACCGATTATCAAATAACTGCAGACAAAACAGTTGGTTTTTTGGGTTATTTTTCCCTTAACCAAACAGCCCGGTTTTCTCTTTTTTGAGGAGAAAAAACCGGGCTGTGAATGTATATAAAGATACCGAAAGTTGAGGAGAATAACAAGGGGTTTCTGCCTGACTCTTCTCTCCACACGTCATTGAGGTACGAAGACAACCGACCGGAGCTCATTAATACCGACAGAAAACAATCAAAAGATTAATAATCCCCGATAGGCAGGTCCGCTCTGTAAGTAGGGGATTGCCACGTCGTTCCTCCTTGCAATTGACGTGATTTGATATTCTTTTCCCCGTCAGCAGAACAGCTTCGGGCGAAAGCAGGCAGAACAATGATGGGCTGTGCAGCTGTAAGGGCATTGCAAGTTTTGCAGAAGAGGTGGAATTGTGGTTGCGAAGCAGGGCAAATAATTGCAGCCCGTGGTTCTGTCTGATTTGCGGGGCAAAGGCCATGTGTGGCAAGAAGCATTTCTGCTGACAAGCCTTTTGATTACTTTGTGGCTACAAAGTAACCGGCCTTCCCGCGGCCAAGAGCGGGTATACGCCATGCAAAGTGACTCTGTACAGCATAGAGATTGCTTCGTGCCTCGCAATGACGTTTTTTTTTAAAAAATTCCCTCTTTCCGCCGAAGGCGAAGAGAGGGTGGTCGAGCGAAGCGATGACCGGGTGAGTCGACCCTTCCTCCCCCTTTTTTCCACATTCATTGTAGCAACCGCCCGGTTTATCTAACTTTCGCCCCTCAAATTAATTTTGAGTACCATCCTGTACATGAAAGTTATAATTGCCGAAAAACCATCCGTAGCCCGCGAAATTGCCAAAGTATTTGGCACTACCACCAAAAAGGATGGTTATATGGAAGGCAAAGGCTATACGTTTACCTGGGCCTTCGGTCACCTTTTACAATTGGCACCTCCGCAGGAGTATGGCTTTTATGGCTGGAGCGTTCAAAACCTGCCTATGCTGCCGCCCAAGTTCAAACTCAGCATCCGCAAGGTAAAAACCAAGGATGGTATGGTGGATGATCCCTCGGTAAAAAAACAACTGGATACCATTAAGGCGCTGTTTGACGAAGCTACCGAGATCATTGTAGCTACGGATGCCGGGCGCGAGGGTGAGCTCATCTTCCGCTATATTTATTATTACCTCAAATGCAAAAAGCCCTTTAAAAGACTCTGGATCTCGTCGCAAACGGATGAGGCGATCAAAGAAGGTTTCCGCAACCTGAAACCGGGCACCGATTATGATACGCTTTTCAATTCGGCGCATTGCCGCTCCCAGTCGGATTGGCTGGTGGGCATGAATGCCACACAGGCCCTCAGCATTTCGGCAGGAACCCGGTCGGTGCTTTCGCTGGGCAGGGTGCAAACCCCTACTCTGGCCATGATCTGTTCGCGCTACCTCGAAAACAAGAACTTTGTGCCGCAGCTGTACTACCAGGTGAGCATTCAGGTAGATAAGGATGGCCAGGTTTTCCGGGCTATCTCCACCGAAAGCTTTAAAACCACCGAAGAGGCACAAGCCATAGTAGATAAGGTAGAGGATGTGCCTTCGGGCTTTCCTAACGGTGCGCATATCCTGAGTGTAGAAGCCAAACCCCGCAAGGAGCCACCTCCGCTGCTGCATGATTTGAGCAGCTTGCAGCAGGAAGCTAATAAGCGCAAAGGCTTTACGGCCGACCAAACCCTTGGCCTGCTGCAAACGCTGTATGAAGGCAAACTGGTTACCTATCCGCGTACCGGCAGCCGCTATATTGGCGACGATGTATTTGCTACGGTGCCTGGATTAATTGAGAAATTTAACGAGCACCGCGAATTTGGCAAACAAGCCGCTTTTTTGGCTACCATAAAACTCAATAAGCGCAGTGTGAACGCCAAAAAAGTAACGGATCACCACGCCATACTACCTACCGGCGAAAAACCATATCAGCTTTCGGGCGATCTGCAGGCTATTTACGACCTGGTAGCCGCGCGCATGCTGGAAGCTTTTCACCAGGAATGTATTAAGGAGATCACCAAGATCACTGTACAATCGGGTTCGTTATTTACGGCCAGCGGAACGGTGATCAGTTCGGCGGGCTGGCGTTCGGTGTTAAACGACCCCGACGAGGAAAAGAAGGATGAAGAAAACGCGAGTCTGCCTAAAGTTCTGCAAGACGAGCGCCTGCCTGTCCCCGAAAAAGCCCTGCTCGAAAAACAAACCAAGCCAAAACCGCTATACAACGAAGCTTCGCTGTTAAAAGCGCTGGAAACCGCGGGCAAGGAAATTGAAGATGAAGAGCTGCGCTACGCCATGAAGGATAGCGGACTGGGTACACCGGCCACCCGTGCATCCATCATTGAAACGTTGATTAAACGGGATTATATCATCCGCGAAAAAAAGAACCTGGTACCAACCGCTACCGGGCTAAGCGTATATAATGTAGTAAAAGACCAAAAAATAGCACAGGCTGAACTGACCGGCAACTGGGAAAAACGCCTCGAAGAGATCCGCTCGGGTGCTTCGGTTGATGATTTTCAGCAGGAGATCAAAACCTATACCCGCAACATTACCCAGGAACTACTGCAAGCCGGCAAAAGCCTGATGGCTCAACGTAAGGAGGCAGCAGTAGCCCAGCCCGCTCCAAAGGAGAGTGCGTAGGGAAATTACCTTCATCATTTTGAATCTAAAAAGGGTGACATGCTGAGCTGCGTCGAAGCATGGTGGGCAGGCCTCTGCACGCGCCCTTCGACAGGCTCAGGGTGACAGGCCTTTTTGATTTTTTATCAAAATCCCCCCTCTCAAGGGGAATAGCCCATGAAAAGACAGCATCTATACTAATTCAAGTGGTGTAGCCCCTAATGAGGCAAAAAACCTTTTGGTTCTATTTCTACAAATATGTAGTCCCTACGGGACATGAAATACAGCCACATTTACAGCTTAAATTGTTGCTCTATGTCCCGTAGGGACTACATGTTTGTAGAAAATAATTGTAAAAATTTGGTGTGCCCGTAGCGGGCTACCCCTCCTGTCATTTGATGGGCTATTACTCTCGGGAGGAGAACCGCACAACTCGCTGCTTTTTTAGGGTCTTCCCAACACCTGTGGGCTCCAGCCGAGCGATGGCTGTAGTGATTTTTTTTACTTTTTATGACCCGGCCTTATGCTGTTAGGACTAAAAAAGTATTTTCCGGTAGCGTGATCTTTAGTGACTTCATACCATAAACCATTTAAAAAAATGTACTCATACTCACCAAGCTTTATTACCGGATAGCTTCCCTTTATTTGCCTGAGTTTAGTTTTACTGGTTTTAGTATCATACAGTTCAACAACCGCATTCATCGATCTCATCTCATTATAAAAAATGTGCAGGCTTTTATCAAACTTTAGCATGTAATTGCCACTTCTGTCGAAACTTTTTTTGGGGTTATCAGACTTGAGCAGATCTCTGACATGTAAAGCCAGCTGATAATCATTCACATTTTTGCCGGATAGCTTTAAATGCAGGTTATATAAGCCATACTCTCCAGGTCCATCATATTCGTTAATGGATAATATTTCCATTACCACACTGAATTTACCTTTATTAACCCCGAGCAATAATACATTATCAAATCCTTGGTCAGAACCGCCACGCGGGCTATACACAATCTCTAAAATATCATTACTCAGATGACGAACCCTCGTCAAACAATAAAAATCCGGGATAATCAAGTTGTCATCAGGAAGATCGATATGAAATATACGATCACTAAATGGTTTCTCCCATAAACTAATTTTAGCGGGGCGGCCATCAAATGATCGAATAGCGTAGGTCATAACATCATATGAAAATGTATCCCCATAGGCTATTATCCTTTTGGTGATTACCGAAAAGGCTTCTTTTTTCAACGCCATATCCGCGGCCTTTTCTGCCCCCGGGCTATCATTCAAATAGCGCCAAAGTTGTGCGTAAGCAGTATTATTACCCGCATAAAAAATTAATACTAATAAGACGGCAGCAATTCTGTTTGTGAAGGTCACGGTTGGGAGATTATGCTTAAATTTAATAATTAAAAAAGAACAAAACGTTCTTATATTTTAAAATTCTTTGTCCTTCCGGATACTAAAAGTTCACTCTCCACGGGAGGGGTGCGGTTGTCAGTGAGGTAGCAGGGAGGGGTTTATACAAGCGACTGAATTGTCTGGGGATGAAACCCCGTCCTCCCCTTCCCGCAATGTCATTAAGTTAAGGATTGACAACAGGGGGGCAAATGTCGGTAGAAAATAGCATGTAAAAATACCGTGCCATCGGTACGGTATTTGGCGAGTTGCGTACCGATGGCACGCTAAAATGTTGAAAAATGAATTTTCTACCGACATTATGCACCTACGGCGCATTCGGATCTCTTAATTTAAAGACATTGCCCCTTCCCGACGGAAGAAATCGCGCACACCCTGGCTTTAAAAATTGTCCAAACGTCCATCGTTGTCATCCTGAACGAGGTAAGGCCATCTTACTTCATTTTTACAACAACCTTTCCTTTAGCCCTGCCGCTTTCAACATAAGCCATTGCTTCTTTGATCGATTCAAACGGAAAAACTTTATCCATAACCGGTATTATAGTACCAGAATTTATAAGGTCTGTAATTTCCTTTAACTGCTGCCCGTTTGCTTTCATAAATAAAAAGGAAAAGCCCACTTTAAGCTGTTTTGCTTTCTTCCTTACTCCCGAGCTCAGCAAGCGCAGAATTAATTTAATGTACCAGGGGGCTCCTATTTCTGCTGCAAAATCCGGATCGGGCGGGCCCGAGATTGAGATGAGTTTTCCACCTGGTTTTAACACGCGCAACGATTTTTCGAGCGTTTTTCCGTCCTGGCTATTCAGAACCAGGTCATAGCCATGCAGAACTTTCTCAAAGTCATCTTTTTTGTAATCGATAACCACGTCGGCACCCAGGCTTTTTACTAATTCGGCGTTAGCTGCGCTTGTAGTTGTAGCCACTATAGCACCCAAATGCTTTGCTAACTGAATGGCAAATGTGCCAACACCGCCAGAACCGGCCTGGATAAATACTTTCTGTCCCTTCTTAAGCTGTCCTTTTTCAATCAATGCCTGCCAGGCGGTAAGGCCTACCAGCGGGATGGATGCAGCTTCTTCCATACATAACTTTTTTGGCTTAAGCGCTACATCGGTTTCCTTAACAGCAATAAAATCCGCAAATGTTCCGATCCGATGATCTGCCGGTCGCGCATAAACCTCGTCTCCAACTTTAAATTGTTGCACCCGTGCCCCAACCTTAGTTACTACACCGGCTACGTCATGCCCCAGAACAAATGGTGTTTTATACGGCAAAATAAGTTTGAACTCTCCGTTTCTGATTTTGGAATCCAGCAGGTTGATACCGGCAGCATGTACTTCCACCAATACTTCATCTGCTTTTAATTCGGGAACGGGTATTTGCCCTATCTTACCGCCATCCTTACTTTTATATTTATCTATAATAAATGCTTTCATTTTTTATGGTTATAGTGTTTTTTAAGAGGCTATTATCTGGTAACTTTTCTTAGGGTTAGCCAAATTAAAAATCAATTTCGGAAAAATCCGGTTGAGGATATAAGCTGTTTTGGTATCACCTATACGGATAGTAAGCTGATCTTTTTGAAGGCCGGCAATAAACGCTTTCACCATATCTGCCGTGGTCATTTTTTTGCCGTTCATCTCAGTTGTCATTTCTGTGGCAACAAGCGGAGGTAAAAGTTCAAAAACCTTTACGCTGCTGTTCAAAATTTGCAGGTGCTTTCTAAGCGCTTTGGTGTAAAACTGCAACGCTACTTTGGATGCCGCGTAAGTAGCTTCCAGCAACGACGGAACGTAACTGAGTAACGAAGTGGTGTTGATGATCGCGCTTTCTTTTCTTGATTTCAGCATTTCGATAAACAGGTTGTTAAGCCGGATCACACCCAGGTAGTTGACGTTCATTTCGTACGCCGCGTCATCAAAATGCCGACCGTTTGCCGTTCCGAGGTTAATCGGATCAGTCAGCACTCCTGCGTTATTGTATAAAATATCTATACCGCCCAGTTGCTGTACCTGGTTGAAAAGCTTTTGCGCGTCATCTGCATCTGATACATCACTTTTAATGGCTGTAATTGCCGGATATAGTTTCTTTGCTTCATCTAATTTTCCCTGGTTTCTGCCGGTGATGATCACATTGGCGCCATTGGTTAAAAATTGTTTTGCTGATTCCAGCCCGATACCTGATGCACCACCTGTGATCAATACCGTTTTTCCTTTTAATTGCATTGTTTTATTTCTTGATGTTAATTCTATTTTGAAGCATAAACTGATTTCAGAATGGATTTCTCGAAAATCTTATATGCGAAATGTTGGAGCAAGAGTATGATCGATGATCCTTTTCCGACAGGGTAACTAAACTTTGGATTTTTTTCCTTCACTGTTTGCAGTAAAGCTGTGATAACCGGAGTAGGTTCGGGTGCCTGGTCAAATGTAGTTTTGGTATACGCGGTGACCTTTTGCCTGAACTGGTCATAATCTGTGATGGTTCCTGTCGCTACGGTTCCGCTTTCGCCGATACTGGTTTTAAAACTCATCGGCTCAACCATAACCACCTTGATGTTAAACTGGTTCAATTCAAACCGAAGCGACTTAAAATAACCTTCGAGCGCATGTTTGGAAGCCGCGTAATAGGATACATAAGGAAGGCCCACTAAACCCAGCAGGGAACCCAATGTGATTATTTTCCCATGTTTCTGTTTTCTGAAATAAGGCAGTAATTCGTTAGTTAATTTGATGGTTCCCCAAAAGTTGGTTTCAAATTGCTGCTTGCCTAATGCAATAGGGGTTTCCTCGGCAAGTCCGTTTACTAAGGAACCCGCATTGTTGATCAGCACATCTAAAGTATTGATCTCACTGAACAGCAGTTTGCCAAACGATGCTATGGAATGGTCATCATTCAGATCCAATGGCAGTACCTTAAATGGTAATTTTGCCTGGTGTTTTTCCGGATTGCGGCTTGTGCCGATTACCTGGTAGCCGTTTTCGTGGAGCTTGCCGGCAACAAGCAGTCCGATACCCGATGAGGCACCTGTGACTAATACCGTTTTTCTTTTTAATTGCATGATTTTAATTTCTTTTATTAATTCTATTTGGTTCTATTTTATACTTTTTAGTATATTTTACTATAATCCTATTGCTGTATATTTTACTTTACTTTTATAAAAAACAATGATTTAGTTTTATTTCCATTTAATATATAATAGACTTTTTAGTATATTTTATATTAAAAAAATTATATTGAGTAGCTTTCCAATTCCGCTTTAAGGCTTTTGAGCAAAGCCGCCATTGGCTTTGCTGTATTCATTGCTCTGCACATCACAACCGCCCCTTCAACAGCGGCAACGGCTTTAAATGCATAAACAGCCGGATCCAGTTGATCAGAAAACTCACCGCTCTGAATTCCTTGATTTAAAATATTGACAAATAATTCCTGGCCCTGACGAATGACTCCCGCAATCTTTTCTTTAATGGCCGGAAAGTTATCATCCGACTCTACTGCGATATTAAATATGGGGCATCCGCCTTTAAGGTAAGTATTTAAAGGATCTTTATAAAAATCGAGAAAAGCGAACACCTTGGCCTTTGCGGTTTTACCCTTGCTAATGGTGAGCAGCATTTTTTCACCGTTAGTGTTCAACATGAAATCAACAACCTGCAAGGCCAAATCCTCCCTGTTTTCAAAATGTCCGTACAGACATCCTTTAGTCAGTTTAGCGGCGGCAAGTACGTCGTCTATGTTGGCGCCGGATAACCCTTTCTGATTAAAAATAGGGGCTGCTGTTTCCAGGATAAATTGTTTTGTTCGTTCGGCTTTAGTAAGCATGTTCTTTAAATTAACGATACAAAAATATACTAAAAAGTTTATTTTATAGAAAAAATATAGTCTTTCTATTGTTTATGACCCGGAGATGATATTTAATTTACCCGTAATTTTGATTTTATTTGTTTAAAAATAATGTAGATAAAGCAAGCCTTATGATGCACGATTATAAACCCATCCGCATTGCTGTTATACTGCTTTTGCTGCTAACCGGCAGCAAAACCGTGTTCGGTCAAACCGACAGTGTTACGGTGAATAACGATAAAACCCTGGTATTAACCTCTAAAGCATTAGGAGAAAAACGAACCATCTGGATACATCTGCCAGTCGATTATAACACTACCTCCACTACTTACCCGGTACTGTATCTATTGGATGGTGACAGTCATTTTAAATATGTTTCGGAGGCAGTTGAATATTTATCGGATTACGACCGGAACAGGATGCCGCAAATGATTGTGGTGGCTATTTTAAATGTAGACCGCACCCGTGATTTTACGCCTATCCACTCCCTCATTTTTGATGGAAAAGTGGATACCACAAGAATGGGAAAAACAGGCGGCGGTGCTAAATTCTTACAGTTTATTAAAAATGAACTGGTACCCTATGTCGACAAAAATTACCGTGTTGAACCGTATCGCGTTCTTTTGTCACACTCGTTGGGCGGCTTATTCGCGCTTTATGCCAAGGAAACTGCTCCCGATTTGTTTCAGGCCAATATTATGATGAGCCCGGCAATTTACGGCGACTATACAAAAATCCTGACTGACTTTGCACCGTTCCTGCAAAACCATCCACAATTGAGAGGGAAAAACTTTATTTCGATAGGAAATGAGAACACGCAAAAGGTCGACTCGCTAACACTGGTTTTAAAGAGCAGGGCAAACCCGCTCTTTACCTGGAAATTTGAACAATACCCGGAAGAGAATCATTTCTCCGTTACCTATAAAAGCGTTTATGACGGCTTGCGATTTATTTATAGCCATTGGTTTATTGACTATTACAGTCAGGTTAAAATGTCAATTACGGATATAAACACTCACTTCGGCAATCTATCCGATGAGTTTGGATATACGATTAGCCCAAGCGAAAATCTTTTGAACAATTGCGGTTATCAGCAATTGAATTTAAAAAATATGGAGGAGGCTATCGGGATATTTAAAGAAAACGTACAAAGACACCCTACCTCATCAAATGCTTATGATAGTTTGGGCGAAGCCTATATGAAAAACGGGAACAAAGCATTAGCCATCAAAAACTATAAAAGATCAATTGAGCTAAACCCCGGCAACACTGGTGGGAAAGAGATTTTAAAGCAGTTGGAAAGTAAATAAAACGTTTTTAACTATGGAAGACTTTCAGTAATAGTTCATGAAATGGCAAAGGTATTACCCATAATTTTGATTTTATTTGTTTAAAGCAAATGCAGGTTATTTAATAATCAAAAATGGGAGCAACTAAACCAATTACCGTTAATGGCCTGTTCAAAAATAAAAGCCTGGTAAGTATTACCTTTTTTACTATAGTTATCCTTTTGCTTTTGCCCAATCTTTTTACTCCCTTAAGGTTAAATACCGATGGCATCCGGTACCTCAAAATCATGGAATATCTTATCGGCAACCTCAATCAAAACAGCGACGCTGCACATGATTTTTTTCCGCATGGCTATCCCTGGTTTTTATTGGCACTCAACAGGCTTCATCTATTAAGTCCCTTATCTATTACTTTTATCAATATAGTATCGATATTGCTTGCTTCATACCTTCTGGCAATACTTTTAAAAATAGAAAACAGCCTGGTTTTTATCGCGCTAATCATGATCTCGGCCATCAATGTAAAACAATTTACACTACCTATAGCCGATGAACTTTTTACACTCCTCTTTTTAACCAGCATTTATCTGTGGACAAGTTTTTTCAAAAAGCACTGGTTCTATATCGTTCCCGCTTTGGCGGCAACCCTGGTTAGTTTATATGTACGCACGGCAGGCATAGCATTGGTTATAGGGATATTATTGTATTGGGTTTATTTAAGCAAGAACAGACTATTCGGGCGAAAAAAATTACTGTTGGTATGGCTGGGCTGCTTTATCATCGCCTTCGCGGCTTTTGTATCTCAACTTCCGCTGATTGAAAAAAGAGTAGCTTATATCAATCAGCTAAACCTGGGGATGATGGTGCATCATCCGGCATCAATATTTGAACGCTTAGCCATACATTTTAAAGAGCTTGGCGAAATCATGATCAACATACCGTACAGTAAGCTATCAACGGTGATTAACCCTGCTATGAGTAACTATTTATTGATAGCGACAGGCTTGCTCATGTGTTTTATTCTTTACAAAGTAGTTATAAAGCGGCAATTGGTGAATACCCCGGCATTTTGGGTATTTACAATTTACTTGCTGATGATTTTTATTTGGCCTTTTTATGACGCGCGTTTCTTAACCCCGTTGGTACCCTTACTAATTTACTCCGTATTTTATTACTTCGGCACCTTGCTTAAATCGGTACATGTCAAATACTGGTATGCTTTCATTTTTACGTTGTTCGGCTTTTTAGGCATTGCTTATTCCGATGCCTTATCATTAAGTAACACGTTTTTTTTAAAACATTATGGCACCGACGCGACATTAACAGATAAGTACAGAATACATTTTAACAACCAGTTGAAAAACACGCCTAATCCGCCGCATTACAATATTTATACAGATGAGGTTCTGTTTTTATTAGAAAAGTATGATGGCAAACCATTGATACCCAAGGTCAGTATCAATTAAAACCCCCAAACCATCATCTTAAAACCGGACGTTCACTGTATCAGAAGCGAACGTTTTTGTCAGGTATCAAAATCACAATATCCACATTATCAATTATTTAAAAACATGGTATTTATTTGGCTATCAAAAACCGACAATACTATGGTGCTATCTTAATTCATTAAGCTATGCTAAAAAACTACATTAAAACAGCCCTCCGGAACCTTGCCAGACATAAAAGCAACGCGATCATCAACATTGCAGGCCTTACCGTTGGCTTTGCCGCTTTTTTATTAATATTCCTGGTGGTTCAGTACGAACAGAGTTTCGACAGTTTTCATACTAAAAAAGACAGGATCTACCGGGTAGTGCGGACAGGAAGAGCTTCTGTTAACCCCGAGTACCGCACAGGTGTACCTGTACCGGTAACCTCAACTATACGTACAGAGTTACCGGAGGTTGCTAACGCAGCCGCCATTGTTAACACCGGCGGTCTGCAGGTGATTGTAACACCCAGGGATGGATCTGCACTGAAAAAATTCAAAGAAGCAAGCGGGTTCTTTTTCGCTGAGCCCCAGTTTTTCCAAATATTTGATTTCCCCTTAGCCGAAGGTGATATAAAAACGGCGCTTGCAGAACCCAATACAATACTCCTTACCAAGGCCAGCGCTTTAAAGTACTTTGGCAACTGGCAGGGAATTATAGGCAAAACCCTGAAAATGGACGGCGAATTTGTAAAAGTGACAGGCGTTCTCGAGAATCCGCCTGCCAATACCGATTTCCCTATTAAAGGCGTATTATCCTATATTACCTTGTTTAAAGCCGACAATAAAAACTGGGGAGGTATTAATGATGGTAATTATTGCTTTGTGGAACTTGCTAAAAACCACACTGTAAACCAGCTTAGCCGGGCGCTTAGTGGTTTTACCGATAGGCATATCAAACCCATAAACATGGGCTACAATCTTTCGCCCCAGGCGCTGAATGAGCTGCATTATGATGAACGGTATGGAAATTTTACCGGCCGCACTTTTAGCAAGGACCTGATACTGGCGCTCAGCCTTATTGGCTTATTCCTGCTTATTGTAGCCTGCGTAAACTTTATAAACCTTACCGTGGCCCAAGCTGTTAACCGTGCACGCGAAGTGGGCGTAAGAAAAGTTTTGGGCGGCAGCCGTACGCAATTGATATCACAATTTTTAGGCGAAACTTGTATCACCAGCCTACTGGCCATGCTCATTTCGCTCATTATTGCTGTTGTCACTATCCCTGCTGTTAATAATCTGCTCGAAATCAATCTTAGCGCATCAACCTTATATAGTCCTCACCTGGTCGTATTCCTGTTTGGGGCTTTATTATTGGTGTCATTTCTTTCCGGCTTTTATCCGGCGCTGGTGCTTTCGGGCTTTAAACCGGCAAGTGTTTTAAAAGGCGCCTCGGGTGCCGATCAAAAACAGGGCGTTATGTTCAGGCGGGGGCTGGTTGTTTTTCAGTTTGCGATTGCGCAAACCCTCATCATTGGTACGTTGGTGGTGGCTTCGCAAATGGATTATTTCCGCACGGCAAACATGGGCTTCAGAAAAGATGCTGTTATTTATGCGAGCTTCCCAGGCGATAGTCTCAGCCGCACCAAGGTCGATTATCTTCGCGATCAGTTAGCCAGGATACCCGGTGTTGAAAAAGTTGGATTCAGCATGTTTTCGCCGGTATCTGACGGAGGCGGCTGGGCTACCGACCTCAATAAAGAAGGCCATAAAGGTGTTAATCCGGATTTAATTGTGAACATGAAAATGGCCGATCCCGGTTTCTTCGGCGTGTATAATTTACAACTTGTTGCGGGCCGGATATACTTCGCAGCGGATACCATGCGCGAGTTTGTGGTAAATGAAACCGTAGTCAGAAAATTAGGTATCCAGAATCCCAAGGATGCTATTGGCATGCCTATCAACGTAAATGGAAAAACTTTACCAATAGTGGGTGTAGTGAAGGATTTTCATGCTAACTCGCTCCGCGACCCTATTGATCCGATAGTGATGAGCAGCCTTAAAAACGGGTATGGACTGGCCAACCTGCGGATTGATCTGAGCAAAACAAAATCGATCACCGCTGCAATGGAAAGTTTATGGAACAAGAACTTTCCGGAGTTTACGCTCGAGTACAAATTTATGGATCAAACCATTGCTAATTTTTACAAACAGGAAAATCAGCTTTCACAGCTTTATACTATATTTTCGGGTATTGCTATTTTCATTTCCTGCCTGGGATTGTACGGGTTGATATCGTTTATGGCTATCCAGCGTAAAAAAGAAATAGGTATCCGCAAGGTACTTGGCGCCCCGGTAAGGGATATCGTGATCCTGTTATCCAAAGAGTTTACCCTCCTGGTGATCATTGCATTTTTAATTGCTGCACCCCTTGCCTGGTACTTTATGCACCAATGGCTGCAGGCATATACTTACCACATCATGATCGGTATATGGTTTTTCGCCGCTACTATTCTGGCATCAGTATGTATCGCCTGGTTAACTGTAGGGTATACAGCCATAAAAGCCGCGTTAGCCAATCCGGTAAATAGTTTGAAGAATGAATAAAAATTCAGGGACTTTCGACCCTACTAAACCGTTATAGTTAGTAATTTTTTTATTAAAAAGATAATTATGGCCTATTGTACTATAAAATTTTTTTATATACTTGCGCCATCTATAAGGTAAGCATCCTGCTTACTTATTGTGATAAGGTTTAGGTTGAAAGTCCCCGGCGGCGAGCGCTTTGGGGACTTTCGTTTTTAAACAGTGTTTCAAAGGTATCTTATACCCATTTTACCCGTATTATCTCAATATTAAGTTTTAAGTTATTTTAACAACAAACCAAGGCTTAATAATGGCTTAAAGCACCTACATTTGAAATAAGCATCTTATATATTTACTGTTATACTAAACCTGCAATACCTATGACGCCGGTCCTAAAAACGTATTTTTTTTGCCTTCTTTTATTATTCATCCTGTTATTTAGCATCCCCTCACGGGCACAATCGGGCCTTCAGCAACTGGACGATCGTATCATGATCGATCTGCAAAATCACCGCACACCAGAACAAACAGGCGTGTTTATGTTTCTGTCGCGTACACATTTATATGGCGATATTGGTGTTCCGGTAGGTTTGCTGGCAGCAGGCGTGATCAGTAATGACAAACAAATGCGGCAAAATTCCTTATACGTGGCCAGCAGTACGCTGCTATCAAGCGGGCTTACATTTTTGATCAAACATATAGTTAAGCGCCCGCGCCCATTTATACAAAATATTAATATTGTGCCGGTTTACCGGGCTGGTAGTACCTCTTTCCCATCGGGTCATACTTCCAGCAGTTTTGCTACCGCTACCGCCTTATCCAGGGCATATCCTAAATGGTATGTGATAGCGCCTGCGTTTTTGTGGGCAGGCTCGGTAAGTTATTCGCGCATGTACCTGGGTGTACACTACCCTACCGACGTTGCCGCAGGTGCTGCGCTGGGTGTGGGATCAACTTTTATATTGCAGTCATTAAAAAAATAGCCGCTGGTTTATAAATTGTTTTACCCATAAAGAAAACAACCGTATGGCAAGCTGCGTAGAAATACGGTATAAAAATTTCAGGTACTTATACGCTTAGCTACTCCATTGCCATCCTATACATTTGCTATATAAAACTAAACACTACCATGGAAGACATCCAAACCCTAAAATTTTACTGGTTAAAATACGAGATCAGCGCTATCCAGACTTTAATCAACAACTCGCCTGGCATCGACTGTTTTGTATTTTCATACTTTTTTGCCAACACTACCGACGAAAGCACACCATTGCAATTGATATCATACGCACACATATCACCGGCTAACCAATACAGCAGCTATTACGATACTTTAGCAATTTATGACTATAGCGCACTGGATTTGGCCGGTCCGCTAATCATGAGCAATAATGTGATATCACTTGCTGATATGTTATTGCTCATCAACACCCCTGATCCTGATGGAGACAAGCCTGACTATCTGGTATTTAAGCCAGATACCAATGATAGCCGCCACGTTTATTACAATGTTGATCGCTACAAAAGGACCGGCACGGGTGATGTACACCAGCCGGATCCCACTGCCCCGATCAATACTAACCCATCACCACCAGCAACCATTAATTAAACCATCTGACCATATTCCCGAATGTTTAAAGTATTTCAGCTCGTTATTGATTGGTCAGAAGTTTGGGCGTTATTAATACCTATATCCTTATTACTATTGAAGAAACAGCCGGCTGTACTTAAGCCGGTTGTTTTTTACGTTTGGATAGCGCTTTTTATTAACCTGGCTATAGATCTGACCTGGAAGATCCGGACTATTTTACCTGCTGAGTACAACTCCAATAACTATCTGTACAATCTGCATTCGATCATACGTTTTTTTTTATTCTGCTTGTTTTTTATAAAACTGAATCAAGCATTTTTAACAACCGTAAAAAAAGTTATCCCGGTTTGCTTTTTGGTCTTTGTGATCATCAATTTCACCTTCTACGAAAATTTTTTTGATTACTGGAAGTTGAGCAGCCGCTTATTATCAGTTGAGGCCATTCTGCTGTTGTTTTACACACTACAATATTATTTATTTAAAATAAACGACCATGTAGGTGTTAACATTTTTAACTCCGACTTTTGGATAGTAACCGGTTTGGGTATTTATGTTACCATTAATTTCTTTATATTTCTTTTATACAATGAGTTAACTATACGTATGCAACATTTTGCAATTACTTTGTGGAATGCGCACAACATCTCTTACATTATATTTAACTTGTTTATAGCCAAGGGTTTTTATGAATCAAGGAAGCAATGATATTCGTTTGTTACTGGTAGTTGGGATTGCCGCCATGTTAATGCTTTTTATAAGCCTTTTACTAATTTTTATATTTACGCAACGCAAAAAGCTGCAGTATCAAAATGAGCTGCAAGCCATGCAAAACGCACAGAAAAACCAGCTGATAGAAGCCGCAGTACGGAGCGAGGAAATTGAACGCCACCGCATTGCCGAAGAGCTGCATGATGAGGTTGGTGCAATACTGGGCGCATCAAGCCTGCATTTTAACAGTGTCAGGATAGAAGAACCCGATGAAAGTAATCAAAGCCTCTATCAAAAAGGCAAAGATCTGCTTGATGAGGGGATCAACAAAATCAGGGGCTTATCGCACAGCCTGCACTCCAGTATATTACAGGAGTTTGGCTTAAATGAGGCCATCAGCCACTTTTGCAGCAAAATATCGCACGAATCTATCATCGAGATCAGCGTAACATTGGATAACAGCTACCCTACCCAGGTAGGGCAAAACGACATCAGTATTTATCGTATTGTGCAGGAGTTTATTCATAATATAACCAAACATGCCAAGGCTACAAAAATATTTGTACGGTCTATTTATTTGAATAAAACATTAATGATAACCATTACGCATAATGGTAAGGGTCTTACCCAGCCCCATTTTGAGGAACTGAGGTTTAAAAAAGACGGTCTGGGTTTAAAGAACATACAAAACCGGATAATTTTACTCAAAGCCGATCTTAAATTTTCGCACCATGCCGGCGGATACGCCATCGATATCTCTGTACCGATTAATTAGGAAATAAACTTTACGATAATTAGTATTTTTTTTTAATCACCGTATAAAAAAGCATTCATGCTATTCATTTTTTAATTAAATAGCCTAAACTATAGTATATACATAGCATATATAGCTTTTGGGAATATTTATTATTTTTTTCATGAAACTTTAATTATTTTTATGGTTTCAACCTAAAATAATAAATGCAAAAAATAAAAGTAGCCATAGCCGATGATTATGCCATATTCAGAGATGGGCTAAAAGTAGGGCTTAACCGGGATAAAAACCTGGAGGTGGTGCTTGAAGCAGATAATGGCGAGGAATTATTGCAGCAGATTGAACTCATACAACCTGATGTTATTTTAATGGACCTGAAAATGCCCATTATGGATGGAATGGAAGCTACCAAAAACATCCGCAAAAAATATGATAACATTAAAATATTGATAGTGACCATGTATGATGAAGCTAAATTCATTATACACTTAATGGAGAATGGAGCTAATGGCTATCTGCTTAAAAATGCCGATCCCAAAGAGATCCGCAAGGCCATTTACTCGGTTCATGAGGATGGCTATTACTTTAATGATATTGTAAATAAAGCCCTGCTCAAAAAGCTGGTTATTAAGGGCAATGTTAAACCATCATTTAATCAGGACGTTGAATTTTCTGAACGGGAGCTGGATGTTTTGAAAATGATATGTAACGAAAAAACCGCCTCCGAAATAGGCTCCGAGTTGTTTTTAAGTCCCCGTTCTGTTGAGGGCATCAGGCAGCGCATTATTGAAAAGGTTGGCGTACGTAACACCGCCGGTTTGGTAATGTTCGCGGTTAAAAACGGAGTGATATAAACACCTCTTATTATTCCATAATTTTCATCGTAAAATACATTTAGGTGGCTATGTCCCTTTAGCCGCTTTAATTTATCTGCTCTTTTTGTCACATTATCTGCTTGTTATCCCAGTAATTCTATAGTATTTAAGGCCTATTCTCATTTAAAATAAGCTCATAAATTCAAATTTTGCAACTACCTGCAAAACAAGTCATTGCGTACAATTCCTGATACTGCGTGAAAATACCCCATATCACGATTAAGTATTTATACTGTGGCAAAACGTATCGGCTCTCCCGTACTTTATGTTGTGCAATGAAGCTTCAAACAAGGCACATAAATCAAATTTATTTACATCTAATTTAAAAAAACAAGAAAATGGCAAAGTTAAGTTTAACCCATGCAGAATTAGCTGCATTAGACGCGCTGATCGCTGAATTAAAAGGCGATAACAAAACTGTAGAAGCAGAAGTTGGTTCGGCTTTATTTATCGCTGCTATAGCTAAAACAGCTATTGCGGTTACTAAAGTAGCTATTAAAGCAACCCCGGTTGTTGCTGATGTTACTGAAGTAGCTGCCGCCGCTCTTTTAGGCAAAGAAGCCCATGACGAAACCAGCAAAGCACTTCGCACACATGCAAAAGAAGGCGTGTCGCTGGAGCAGCTGATCGAGCTTCGTAAAAAATTCAATTAATTAAAAACCTATCAGGGAGAGCATCGGCCAATGCTCTCCTTGCTTTAATAACCAAAAAATTAAAATTATGATGGCAAAATTAGATGCGACTGTTGTTTATGAGATCATAGTAACAGTTTTCCTGGCCTTTTGGTTTTTGATAACCATCATTTGCCAGTTTAGAAATAACACTTTATCAAACTTTTTTAAACATAAGGTTGATGTGTTTGGCCTTATCCCATTGTGGACATTTTTTGCGCCTCATCCCGGTAAAAGAGATTATCACCTTTTGTACCGCGATAAAATAACCGAAGACGATTACAGCGAATGGCAGGAGATGGATATTACTGAGGAGCGCACCTTCTGGTCGTGGTTATGGAACCCCGAAAAGCGCGACAAAAAGATATTATCAGATGTAGTGCAGAGCCTGGTAACTATGATACCTGCTTACCGCAAGGAGGAATTAAGCCTCAACCTGCTCATGTTCTCGATGCCATACATTATTGTACTGCATGCGGTTAGCCAACGCAAAAAACAATCAGAAGATGTTTACCGCCAATTTATGCTGGCCGAAACATCAGGTTATCGAAAAGAAACCGATCCTTCATTAGTATTACTATCCACCTTTCATCAAATATAAACAGCCATGATATCATTTAACAATACCACACAGCTTATACTCCTTATCCTGAGCGTCGGCGTTTTTATATCGGCCATGGAGTATATCAAAAAGATCGAGGTTTTTTCATCCAACGGCCTGTTATCCTGGAACGTGATGCAGCTCAGGTGGAACAAACACGATCAAAAACCATTATTAAAACCGCTATCTAAATTATTTAATGAGCGCGGACTGGCCACCTTATTTCTTATCCGTTGCTGCCTTCTCATTTCGCTATTGTTTTTCCCAATGCAATCAACCCTGGGCTGGGTATTGTTAAGCTTATTAGGTTTGAGCCTGCTAACCAGTTCGCTGGTTACCTATTACGGCAGCGACGGATCTGATCAGATGACCATGCTCATTATCATCACCCTGGTGATATGTAATCTGCCGGGCTTATCCAGCCCCAGGCTAACCGAGATCGGACTGTGGTTTATTGGCCTGCAAGCTTGTCTGTCATATACCGTAGCAGGTATTGCAAAACTGGTATCGTCTGAGTGGCGCGGGGCTACTGCTATTAAAGATGTATTTTCTACAAAAACATACGGATCAAGAAAGGCTACCCTATTTCTTCAAAAATATCCTGCAGCCAATGGTTTCCTGTGCTGGAATGTGATGATCATGGAAACCCTGTTCCCATTGTGCTTATTTTTACCCTGGCCTTATGCCATGGTCTTCCTGATCTGGGGTTTTACATTTCATTTTTTTACCGCCCTTATCATGGGCCTGAATTCCTTTTTCTGGGCGTTTATGGCTACCTATCCTGCGCTTTATTTCATCAACCATCAAATGCCATGGCACCTGTTTTAGACCACAGCAAAGATATTATCCTGTTTGATGGTGTATGCAATTTCTGCAATAGTTACATCAATTATGTAATAGCCCATGATAAGGCAAATAAGTTTGCATTTGCCCCGCTGCAAAGCCGTACAGCTACACGCATGGCAGCCAGGTTTCAGACAGATTTTAAAACGCTGAACAGCGTGGTGGTTATCCATGGCGATGTAGTATACACTCATTCGGCCGCGGTAATTCATATCATAAAAAATCTGTCTACTATCTGGCTGCCAATGGCTTATTTAGCCCACCTGGTACCGCCTTTTATCAGGAACAGGGTCTACACCGCTTTTGCCAATAAACGGTATGTATTGTTCGGCCAATCAGAAACCTGCATGATACCATCGATACAAGTCAAAAACAAATTTTTAAACTAAAACCACCATCTAAAAAACCTATCAAAACACTTTTAACCATGAAAAATCAAAAATTTGGTGTTATGCCCCCATCCGCACTGGATTATGGGTATTTTGTAAAAGCAGCTTACGACGTTTACAATGTGTTACCCGATGTACTGAGCCCGACACAAGATCAGTACCCGGAGTTTCCAAGCGGTTACCGTTTGCTATTCAACATCCAGATGAGCAATTTCTTCGGGCCGATCTTAAAACCGGTTTATTTCGGATTTGCAGCTATAGATCTATCAAATCCTTCCAGCATCGTTATTGCTATCCGCGGGACCGTAGGCTGGATGGAATGGTGGGACAACCTGCATGCTTATCCTGTGCCATGCCCGTTCGCGCCTAACTCAGGTAATGTTGTGGCAGGATTTTTAGATCTGTATAACAGCTTGCAGGTTCTGGTGCCCGGCGCTTCATCATCAGACAAGGCCATTGCCTTGAGCGAAACCGTGGTTCCGGGTTTGAGAAGTGTATTTAACCTGGATAATTATACCCAGGTAACCGTAGCCGGGCATAGTTTGGGTGCAAGCCTGGCAACCTTATATGGCTTACACATGGCAGCCGCTAATAGCAAACGGTCGGTTGTTATTTATACCTACGCTTCACCATGTACCGGGAATCAAGACTTTGTTAATTATTACAATACTATTATTTCTGAAAGCTACCGCATATATAACGAACCCGATGTGGTGCCTAAAATTTTGTTGTGGCTGGGATATAGTGCAGTACCTGTGGGTTTCGAGCTTAATTCCCTGCTTGATCCAAACATAAAACAATCCATTGGATGTTACCATTATCTAACCACCTATCTGTATCTGTTAGGCGCACCGGCCAGTATTTTGGGCACCTGCGCAACAACCTAAGCCCTTAATCTAACATATATATACCTACCCGTGAAAAGCAAAGGCCCGTAATTGGAAACATTTATGGGCTTTGTTATTAACACATAATTCATGATGGCTTAAACATGAGTTTGCAGTATAATGCTATTATTAAAACAAAAAGATGCGCATCTCTTTTCCTAAAAAAATGTTTCAGCATTTTTATACCTGTCCGCTTGATCAGTTAGAGGAAGAGCTATCCCGTGCCTCTATCCGGATGAGGTTGCAGGACAGTCCCAAAACCGATGAAGACCGCACATTGTATCAAAATGAGCTCGACCGTGTGAGCGTGCTCAAATACATCAATCAATTACGCAAAGGGAAACTAACCCGTGAGGATTTTGGCCAGAAGGTAGAATTAGCCGATACCCCGGCATAAAAAATCTAAAACACTTCCGTTTTGTACAATTCCGAAAGCTTTATTCTTTATTTATTTGTGCTGTCTATTTTAAGTTAACTGAATGTAATAAGACATGCATTTAACAGTCAAACAGTTATTTTCCTTAACTTTATAAATAGATTGTTTGAAACAGATAAATTATCCTTGGGGATATGTTTTAATAGAACAATAGATGATATTTAAAGAATTTGCACCGGGTGAGCGGCTTAAGCCCTATATCAAATGCTTGTATTTTTACGAGTCGGGCTCGGCTGTAAACTATGATGACATTGTATTCCCCAGCGGTAATACGGAAATAATTTTTAACCTGGGGCAAGGCCATTGGCAGGCTAAAAAGGATGGCGCTTTTTATACCACCCCTCCTATTGAACTTTGGGGACAGATCACCAAACCGCTATCCATCAAATCAATAGGCGAAAATACGATGATGGGCGTACGGTTCTACCCACATTCGGCAGCATATTTTTTTAATGAAAGCGTGGCCGAATTTAACAACGAGGTTGTTGATGCCAGCGACCTGATGGGCGCATCGTTAAAAACCCTGTATGCCCGTCTGTTGGATACCAATGACCTGGATAAAAGAATAGCCCTGATTGAAGAATATTTATGGAGCAGGTTGGTATTGTTTGAAAAGAACCACCGCAAGATCAACTTCATTGGCCAGATTGTGCATAGCCTGTATAGTAACAACTCAGGCAACGAAAAAGTAGAAGCTATCTCGGTTCGTAACAATATATCGACACGCTATCTCAATATGTTGTTTTCGCAATATACCGGGCTCCCTCCCAAATTGTTTTGTAAAATAAACCGCTTTCAGCACAGCCTGAACCTGGTAAATACCAACGGGCAAAACCTAACCAACATTGCCTATGAATCTGGTTATTTTGACCAATCGCACTTTATCAGGGAGTTTAAGTCATTTACCGGGATAACACCCAATTCTTTTACTGCTCAGGCATCTCCCATTAACCAGGTACTGGCTGGTAATTAATATTCCTTTGCTATTTGACAGTCGAGCTTCCCACCCAACAGGAGAAAGCTATTGATATGGGTGTGAAAGTAAACAAGTGTGTAAACCTCCTCCTCAACTTTCCTTGAGTAACATTCTATCCGATGACGTGGGCTGTCACCCTGAGCCCCCTTTTTGGATAGCTGCCTCTTCAAGTATTATTCTAAAAAATCAATCAATCACTGCCGATTTGTACAATTTTCCGAGATCCAGGCGGTATAATTTTGTACCAACAAATAAAATCAACGAAAATGAAATCAGCAAAAACACCAGAAGAGGTACACGCCACATTAGCAAACGCCTTTAACACCGGAGATGTAAACACCGTATTGAGCATGTATGATGTTACCGGCATTATTGTTCCGGAACCCGGTAAACCTGTTTCCGGAAAAGAAAACTTTGAAGAAGCCATCAAAGGCATATTATCCATCAAGGGTAAAATGGATATTAAAACCGTTTACTGCATTCAAACCGGTGATATGGCTTTGGGCCGGTCTGAATGGAGCATTACGGATAATGGCGAGGTTAAAATAAGCGCCAAAGGAATTGAGGTAATGAAACAACAGGCTGATGGCAGCTGGAAAGTTTTGTTCGACCACGCTTTTGGCGCAGAAACAAATCTTGTCGCCTAATACCAGGAAAACAACAGAAAGGGCCGGCAAATCTGCCGGCCCTTCTGTTTTAATAAGCTAACACTTCCGTTTTGTACAATTTCCGGATAGCTAACTACCCTAGTTTTGTATCAACAATAATAAATAAGATCATGAACAATAAATTTGAAGAGTTTTTTGCCTTACACCAGCAAGCAGAACCATTATTAATAGGCAATGCCTGGAATGTGCAAAGCGCCAAAGTATTCGAGCAGAAAAGTTTTAAAGCTATAGCCACATCCAGCCTTTCGGTAGCGGAAACCTTGGGTTATGAGGACGGACAGGATATGAATCTGGAGGACTACCTGTTTGTAGTTAAACGTATAGCCGCTTCGGTATCCATACCGTTTTCTATCGATCTTGAAGGCGGTTATGGTGATACACATGAACAGATAGCCGGTAACATTATCCGGTTATACAATCTGGGTGTATCAGGTATCAACATAGAGGATTCAGTTGTAGCTAATGGACAAAGAAGTATTGAAAACGCCGGGATCTTTGCAGAAAAACTCAGGCGTATATGTCAACTCTTAGATGCAGAAAGTATAAAGATATTTATCAATGTGCGCTCCGATTCATTTCTGTTGGGTTTACCCAATGCTTTGGAAGACGCGCTTACCCGGATAAACCTATATCAAAATACGGGCGTACATGGCTTATTCTTCCCTTGCGTAAGCCAGATACCCGATATGCAAAAGCTTACCCAAAGCTCAAAACTTCCTATCAATGTAATGTGCGTGCCCGGCTTACCCAAATTTAAGGAGTTACAAGATGCTGGTATAAAAAGAATCAGCATAGGACCTTTTTTAAACAAAGCGATATATCAAAAAATGGGAACCACAATTGATCAAATGATTGAAGAAGGCAGCTTTGATAGTCTTTTTTAAATTACAACATCCTTATCATACTGTCAGGTGATCTTCGGCATGCTTACGAAGATCACCAAATTCAGTAATTAAACCATACTTGATAAAATTGGGTTTACATGGTTTGCATACAATAAAAAAAATATAGCAAATCTATATAAACTCGACTTATCCGCTCATTTAGCGTCTAAACGCGCTGTTATTGACGCCTAATTCATATAATATATCGACAGGCACAAGAGCATAAAATAACCCACATCCGATTGTGCAAACTGCCCTTTCAGATTTTTAAGGGCGGCAACCAGGTGGTTTTTTACCGTATTCCGGGATAGCTGCAGGCGTTCTGCAATCTGTTCATAGGAAAGTCCCTCTTCCCTGCTCATCCTGAAAACCAATTGCTGCTGCGGAGGCAGATTATTTAATGCCGATGCCGCAAATTCCTGTAAACTGTTTAAAATGATCTGTTCCTCAGCTTCATTATGTAACTCGGTTATGGATGCCCACAAACGTTCCAGCCCTTCTTTGGAAGCAGCTGTTTTTTTCATGGAATTAAGCGTTAACCGCCTGCCAATGGTGAACAGATAGGGTCCTATCGGGTATTCTTCTTTTAGTTTTTCGCGATTGATCCAAAGATTTAAAAACGACTCCTGTACCATCTCTTCACTCTGTTCCTTATTCTTTAAAAACCGGTAAGTAAAATTATAAAGCCGTTTACCATAGATATCATACAATTCGCGAAAAGCTGCCTGATCTGAGTTCTTCAGACGGCTTACATAGTTCGCGGCAGGGGTCTCTAATAGCTTCACAAAATCGGGTTGATGGGTCAACGATAAATCAAATCTAAAAAATATTAGCAATAAACAATATATAATAAAAATGCCTTTTTTACCTAATGTAAAACGTTTTTCCTTTACGCTATGAATTTAGGTATAGCCACCATAAATAAAAAAATATTTTTTTGAAACTGCACTAGCCCTAAAACAAATTCAGGTTGTATTACACCATATATTACTCTCAGACATTAGCCAATACCATGAACACGGAAAGCATTAATAATCTGCTTAAACAATACCTCAATAACACCATCACTAAAAGTGACCTGGAGCGGCTGATGCATTATATTTCTCAGGCTTCGGCCGATGAGGAGCTTTCCCGTTTAATGAAAGAGCAATGGGAATTGGATGCAAATAGTTATCCATTTGACCATCTGCAAAACGAGCTGCTCTATCAAAAAATAATAACTGACCCAAGATTTGGCGGCAGCGAAACTGCGGGCTCTAAATCTGTTTTCCCGTTCAGGCGGTTTATCTCTGTTGCTGCCGGTTTATTGCTTTTTTTAGGGATGGGTTTTATCGCCTATCAGTATTTAAAAACACCCGCCCCGCAACCAGAGATCGCTTACGAAGAAAAAATAGTGCCCTTTGGTCAAAAGATACAGATGCAACTGACTGATGGTACCGTTGTTTGGATCAACTCAGGCAGTAAGTTAAAGTTTCCGGAAAAATTTACCGGGACAAAAAGAGAACTGTACCTGCAAGGCGAAGCCTATTTTGATGTAGCTCATGACGCTTCAAGGCCCTTTATTATTCATACAGGTAAAGTGGCCACACAAGTACTGGGGACCGCGTTTAACATTAAAGCTTATGGATCAAATGAATTTGATGTAACGGTGGCCCGTGGTAAAGTAAGCGTTGGGCTTATAGATCAGCAATTGGGCATACTCACAGCCGAGCAGGGCTTGAGTTATAACAGCATCAGCAAGCTATCAAAAAGATACCCGGTAACGCTTGCCAAATTAAGATGGATGTATGGCGATCTCATTTTTGACAATATGAAGATGGCAGACGCAGCAGAAACCCTGGAAAGATGGTATGACATTAAAATAACACTGACCGATCCGCAGATCCGGTCGCGCAGGTTCAGTGCCTCATTCTTAAAGCACGAACATATTGGCCAGGTACTCAATGTACTAAGTGAAATAGCGCATTTTAGCTATAAGCAACGGGGCAAAAATTTTATTATCCAAAAGCAACAATGATCAATAATTAAATAATACCCATTAACCTAAATAGCAGAAAAGCATGAAAAAAACCTAACTCCCATCAAGTCATCTTCCATCGATGGCACATCTTTATTTAAAAAAACCGCTGTGGCGCCAACCACAACGGCTTTTAGTTGATAGCAGAGCTGATATCTCTGCTTATCTGATTGAGTTTAAACAAGTTTGTGAACCGCTTAAATCAAAGTAAAATTATGAAATTTTTACTGTTAAAATTTTTTTCTCCTCCCCAAAGGGATTCTTTATCAATTTCAATTCTCTTAAGTGTCATGAGGTATACCACCGTAACCTTAACCGTTTTGACTTTTTGCTGCAGCACACTGCTGGCCGGCGAAATAAAAGGACAAACCATCAGAGATGTTAACATTAGCCTGGGTGTTAACAATAACAACCTGGAGTATGCGGTAAAGCAAATTGAAAAACAAACGGATTTTCGGTTTGCCTTTAAGCGCAGCGAAATGAAGGACTATAAGCACATCATACTACCCAAAGCCACGCGTACGGTAGAAGAAACGCTTTTGCTATTACTTAGCCGTACCTGCCTGATGTACAAACAATGGAATAACTATATCTTATTGGTACCTAAACCGGCACCGGTCAACAAACTACCAGGAGCTAAGGCTCCGGTAGTGGCCGATGATATTACGGTAAGAGGAAAAGTGACCGATAAAACCACCGGCGAACCATTGATTGGCGTATCTATCCGTGTAAAAGGCAGTAATTTAGGTGTAGTAACCGATGTCAGTGGCTCTTACAGCATTTTAGTGCCCGATAATGGTATATTGATCGTATCGTACATTGGCTATCAAACCTCGGAAGTCCAAGTCAATAAAAACCGCCAGCTCAACATATCGTTACAACCTGCGGCCAATAATCTAAATGAGATAGTAGTAGTTGGTTATGGCTCGCAAAAGAAAGGTGAGATCACATCGGCCACCGGCCATGCCGATAGTGCCGATTTCAGACAAAGCGGCTCACGCAATGCGCTCGACCTGATACAGGGTAAGGTTGCAGGCTTACAGATCACCCGTACAGGTGGCTCAAACCCTAACTCAGGTGTTGCCATACAGCTGCGGGGGGTAGTAACGGTAACCGGCGATTCGGGTCCGCTGATCGTAATTGACGGGATACCTGGCGGCAACCTTGATCTTTTGCAACAGGATGATATAGAATCTATTGACGTTTTGAAAGATGGATCGGGCGCAGCCATTTACGGTACCAGCGCCAACGCCGGCGTAATTTTAGTAACTACTAAAAAAGGTAAGGCCGGGCCGCCGCAGTACGCTTATTCAAACTATTTCCGAAGAGAGTACCTCTCTAAACGGCCCGACTTTTTAACCGCGGCCGAGTTCAGGGATAAGATCAAATCGGGCCAGTTGGATGCTACTGACTATGGTCATACTTCCGACTTTTTTAACGACTTGGTGCATAAAGACAACCTGTCGCAAAACCATAACTTTTCATTAATGGGCGGAACCGACAAAACCAGCTACCGTGCCAGTATCAATTATCGTAACCTGGAGGGCTTTGCCAAGCAAAACGACCGTCGTGAGTATACCCTTCGTCTAAACGTTAATCAAAAAGGCTTAAAAGATCGTTTAACCACGCAAATAAACCTGGTTACCAACTTTAACAATGCCAATTTATTAGGCGGCGGCGGTTGGGAAGATCAGCTCAGCAAAAACCCTACACTATCTAACTACAACCCCGATGGCAGCTTTTATTTTGAAAACACCAGTACCAACCAGCTTGCCCGCTTAATGCAGGAAACCAATAAACGTAAACAGCAAACTACAGCGGCCGATGCCAAGATGGATCTGCAAATTATTGAGGGCCTAAAAGCGTCAATTTTTGGCTCGGTACAGCGCGACAGTTACATTGATGGCATTTACCGCGATCTGAAAAGCGAGTTTTCCATTGAAAACGATGTTTATAAAAACGGAGGTTACGCGGAAAGATCAACTGCTTTAAGTCAGAATTTTGCCGTTGAGCCAACCATCCAGTATAACCGTACGTTTGCACAAAAGCATACCGTTACCGCCATATTCGGTTATAGCTACCGCTACAATGTTTACGAAGGATTTAGCGCTAATAACTATGGCTTTGTGAACGATATTTTTGAAGAAAACAACCTTGGCGCCGGTAATCAGTTGTCTGCCGGTAAAGCAGGCATGGGCAGCTATAAGAACGATAATAAACTGATCGCTTTTTTTGGCAGGGTGAATTACTCTTTTGATGACAAATACCTGGCCCAGTTTATATTGCGCAAGGAAGGTTCATCCAGGTTTGGGGCCAACCATAAATGGGGCTACTTTCCGGCGGCTTCAGCGGGCTGGGCAGTTACCCGCGAGGATTTCATGAAGAATGTAAACTTCATTAATTACCTTAAATTAAGAGTAGGCTACGGTATTACAGGTAATTCGGGCTTTAGTAATTACGCCTCGCTGGTTACACTTGGTACAGGTGGTATCTACCGTTTCCCGGATGGCGAATACCGTCAAACATACGGTCCCGACCGTAACCCTAACCCCGATCTTCGCTATGAGAAGAAGAAAGAGCTGAACATAGGTGCTGATTTTACCATTTTCAACAATCGCATAACAGGCGCTATTGATGTGTATAATCGTAAAACCCAGGATCTTCTGGATACCTATGTTACACCGCAGCCGCCGTTCATCCGCTCCAGCATCTATGCTAATGTGGGTACCATATCAGCAAAAGGTATTGAGTTATCATTAAGTTTTGCCGCCATCAAAAACAGAAACTTTAAATGGAATATGGACTTAGCCGCCAGCACTACCAAAAATACGCTGGATTCCTATTCCAATTCCATTTACAAACAGGAATATAAAACCTTTGGGGGTATTGGGGGCTTCGGCGCCCTTGGTGATGCTATCCGTACTTATGAAGGTGGTAAGCTGGGCGAATTCTGGGGTAAACGTTTCGCGGGCTTTGATGCTGATGGTAAATGGTTGTTTTACAAACGCGACGGATCAAAAGTACATAACGACCAGATTAATAACTCTTTTGATCGTAATGTTACCGATTATGCACCTATTGGTAACGCAATACCTAAATATTACGCGTCATGGACCAACACTTTTAATTACAAAGGTTTTGACCTGCGGGTATTTTTACGTGGCAAGTTTGATTATGATATCCTGAATACTACTGCCATATCATATGGTAACAAAGTAAGTAAAACCAACCTGTTAAGAACTGCCTTTACCAAATATTCGCAGATCAACGATACCTATATGTACTCTGATTACTACCTGGAAAGTGGATCATTTGTAAAGCTTGATGAGGTAACGTTTGGTTATACTTTTAAGTTAAAAACCAATTATATACGTAATCTGAGGGTTTATGTATCCGGGCAAAATCTGGCCACTATGACCAAATACACCGGTAACGACCCTGATTTTGTTGCCGATACAGGCTTAGGCCCAGGTATCGACGGCCGCGGTCCGTACCCAAGCACCCGCACTTTTTTACTTGGATTAAATGTTGGTTTCTAATCTGTATAACATGAAAAAATTAAATCATCTGATAAAATACAGCTTGTTAATAACTGTATTGATATGTGGGAATGCTTGTACCAAGCTTGACGAAAAAGCTTATGACACTCTGCTCACAAACAATTTTTACAATAATAAGAACGAAGTTCTTTCGGCTGTTTTGCGCCCGTATACACATGCCAACGCCTGGGTTACACCATCCGGGCAGGATGGCTGGTGGCGACCAAGCGAACTTTCGGCCGATCAGCTGGCCTGGCCTACCAAAGGCCGCCACGGCGAAGATGGCGGCAAATGGAAAAGGCTGCATTATCATACCTGGACCAATGATGAAGGCGGCATCAACAATGCCTGGTCACTCATGTATTGGGGCATGGGTTTATGTAATGACCCTATCGAAAACATCAATAAGCTTGATTTGAACCGTATGGGGATCACCCAAACAGAAAAGGACGCTTATATTGCTGAGTTGAAACTGTTGCGGGCCTTCCATTACTTAAAACTGATGGACCTGTTTGGCAACATACCTATTGTAACACAGGTAGGGATACCTGCAAAGCCCCCTACTGTGGCGCGTAAAGATGTTTTTGCCTTTATAGAAAAAGAGATCAAAGATAATGTTGATAAAGCCCCTAAACTCTCTCGTGATATGCTTGGCAGGATGACACAGGCTGGCGGGTATGCTATGCTGGTGGAGTTATACCTCAATGCCGAAAAATGGTCGGGTACTCCCAGGTGGGATGATTGTATAGCTGCAGCCAACAAATTGATCAATGGCGAAGCCGGTGGACAGAACGGGGCCATGGCGCTTGATCCGAATATCAATGATCAGTTTAAACCTACTAACGATCTGTCAAAAGAGGTGATATTCTCCATTAGCTATGAGTTTCAGAAAGCAAACTTTCAACCTTCATGGACAGGTGAGTTCTATCATTTCCAGCAACAGTTTATCTACGGTGGCAGCCGCAACGGTAACGATGGGGTGGTTTTGATACCAGGTGTATATACCACATTTGATGATAAGGACCTTCGGAAAACAGGCTGGTTACTACAAGGCCCCATGATCCGATTTGACAATCATCAACCGGTAATAGCCACAGGCGGTAACGAATATGATGGGCAGCAATTAGTATTTGTTGATAATATCCGCAAAAACAAAGTTGCCGCGCAAAACGGTACTGACCCTAATGCTCTGCCTTCTACCATGAGCGAAGGCGAGGAAAACAGCGGTGTACGTTTTAACAAATATAAGCTGGGTAACCAGGTGGCTGGTTTTGGCGGCATAGCGCCTGATCCTAACTATAATAATACCGACTGGAACATTTACCGGCTAACCTGGATATATTTTGCCAAAGCCGAAGCCATTATGCGTAAAAATGGCGGCACAGCCACAGCCGAGGCGGTACAGCTCATTAATGATTGTAAAAAAAGGGCTTATAGCGATGCCGACTGGGCAGCTGTTGCTTATACACCTGCAACCTTGACCCTGAACGAACTACTGGCCGAAAGAGGCCGGGAGTTTATTTTTGAAGGTTTCCGCCGGGATGACCTGATCCGTTTTGGTAAGTTTAGCAGTGCCAGCTGGTGGGATCATCAGCCCAGCAATGCAAATAAAGAATTGTTCCCTATACCACAACAACAAAGGGCGCTTAATTCAGCTCTGACACAAAACCCCGGTTATTAATTGATCACCCATAAAATAAAAAAAGCGCGGCCATAACAGGTCGCGCTTTTTTTAGTACTTAGTTTTTCTTTAATACTTATAAGCAAAGCTCAAAGCAAAACTTCTTTGCGCTTGCGGGCTTATTGACCAATAGCCTATATAATACTGTTTATTAGTTAGGTTATTGAGGTTAAACGTGATCCTGTAATTATCAGCTACATAAAACAGGCTGGAGTTAATCAATACATAGCCAGGCAGGTAAAGTGTACCCGTTACACTATTATCTATTGATTTTTGTTTACTCGCATAATTACCGCCAAGCCCAAAACCAAAATTCTTTAAATTGCCACTGGTAAACTTGTAGGTTGCCCATAAATTTGCCAGGTCTGGTGCACCCTGTCCACCAGGGGTTCTTCCCGGTTCGTTATAAAAATCATCAGCATCGCCTTTTAATATTTTGATGGAATTATGGCTGTAACCAGCCAGAAGGTTTAAACCGGGTGCCGGGTTGGCGTTCATATCTAACTCAAAACCTGTACTTCTTACCGTACCGCCCTGCAGGTAAGCATTCTGATTATCCGGGTTGATGTATACCCTATCAGAGACCCTGATATTGTAGTATGACGCGGTAATATTTAACTTATCTGAAAGCAAATTAGTTTTCACACCAGCTTCCCATTGGTTAGCATGCTCTGGCTTAAATGATTCTATGCCAGGGATATTCCCGTCTTTATTATAAACAGAACGCGGATCTACATTAATAAAAGCGTTCATATAGTTGGTGAATATCGAAACCTTGTCCATAACCGGCTGGTAAACCAATCCAAATTTTGGCGAAAAGAATGTTTGGTTATAGTTAGTAGTCTTATCTCCGCCAGCGCTATTGGATACATAATGATCAACCCTTAAACTCGCCATAGCAGCCAGGGCCGGCGTAAAGTTAATTACATCAGAAATATAGGCGCTATAGGCGCTATTGGTAACGTTATTTCTATTCCCTCTTTTAGTTGCCAAAACATTATCAACTAAAGCTTGAGACAAGTATACCGGCGGTATAGTATCGTGAGTTCCCGGAACCGGGTATGCAACTTCACCGCTTTGTGGAGTTACGTGCCTTATAACAGCATACCCAGTCCCGTTATTAATGGCATTACGGCTAAAATAATCTAAGCCGATCAATAAACGGTTTCGCATATTCCCAATCTTGAAATCGCCGTTAAAATTTTGCTGCACATCGGTTGTACTGGTTGTTTGCTGGTCTCTGTGAATCGTTTGCCCAAAATACTGATCAGTTGGGACTCCATCCTCATAAATATAACTATAGTAACCGTTCGATTTTACCGTTGAGCGCGAAAGTACCGTTTGTGATGTCCATTGACTGGATATTTTATACAGCATTTGCGCCTGTAAATTAAACCGGGGGTTCTTCATGGTCAGATCATTGCTTATGAATGATTCATTGTAATTCAGGTTCAGATCCTTCACAGTTTTAAAGGGCAGGGGATTATATCTGTCCGATGGATAGAACAATGGAGCCACCGCTCTTTCTTCCTGCATTATCTCTGTTAAGATGTGAAACGAAAGCTTATCATTCACCTCATAAGTTAAAGCAGGCGCTATAAAAAAAGATTTCTGAAAGCCTGCGTTCTGAAAGCTGTTCTGATCGGTGTATGCGGCGTTTACCCGCAATGCTACTTTTTCGGTTTTGCTTAGGGGCGTATTTACATCAGCCGTAACCCGGTTTAAGCCAAAACTTCCTACGTTATAGGTTATCTCTCCGCCTGTTTTAAAATAGGGTTTCTTAGTGATGGTATTGATCATACCGCCATAACTTAGGTAAGCCCCACCAAACAAAGTACCAGATGGGCCTTTGAGCACCTGTATTTCTTCCACATCGGCCAGGTCAACAGTGCCGGTGGCTAAACCAGGTAACCCGTTAACAAGTAATGGCTGGGCTTCAAAACCGCGTATCGCGAAATAAGTACCCCCATCTCCGCCCCTGCCGGTTGATGACCATGTTTTTGTAACTCCGGGTATGTTACGCAGCGCATCATCATATGCTGTAATTCCTTGTTGTTTGATAATTTCTGACGAAACTGAATTATAAACCTGTGGGTTCTCCAGGTTTTTCAAGGGCATTTTTGCTACAATTGAGTTTACCTTATTTGATTTTTTTGTCGAGATTACAACCTCTTGTAATTGGGTAGAATTTTCTTTAAGTATAAAGTTAACAACCAGAGATTCACCTGACCGTGTCTCCATGGTTTGTTCCCTTTTTTCGAGTCCGATAAAAGACGCTACCAGCGTGTGCGGTCCGGGTGTTACCCGTTTAAGCTGGTAATGCCCGTTTTCATCGGTTAAAGTGGCCTTGTTAGTGCCTTTGATGGCAATACTCACCAGACCGGCGGGTTTTCCGTCGGCTGTTTTTACAGAGCCGGCGATGGTTGCTGTTTGTGCTAATAAGGGGATGGAAGGTAGCAGGAACAGAAGTAAGCAATAAGTAATTTTTTTTATCATAGTTGGTGTTTTGATATGTCGCAAAAGTATCGTTTAAATTGCTCTCAAACAACATTGTTTAAACCCGTTCTAAACAAGATTTTTCATTCATTTTGAGGGAGATGCACATTTGATTCACCGATCTATAGCGATTGATATTTTTAATAAATTAAACAAGTATTGATGGTTAGTTCGTAATTTAGGATTATGAAAAACTCACCAGTTATAAGCTACAAGGGCATTTCCCGTTTTATCCGGGTACAAATTATTTTGTCATTGCTTCTTTTTTCAGTAATCAGGGTGTCGGCACTTTCCTTTGAAAAAGCTGCTGATCCGGCAGTTATCGGGCGATGGGACATCACGATAGACAAGGCAGGAAAAAGCCTGCCGTCATGGTTGGAGGTACAAAAATCGGGCACCCATATCCTCATTGGTCGTTTTACGTATGCTTTTGGAAGCGCAAGGCCTATTTCGGAAATTAAACCACATGATGGTAAATACAGCTTTTCTATTCCTCCCCAATGGGAAGAGGGCAACCGGAATATGGACTTTGAGTTTGAGCTTAAAGGTGAAGAATTAGTGGGCACCATGGTATATACTGATGGGGTAACCTATCATTTCACCGGGGTACGGGCACCATCACTGATAAGAGCCAAAGATCCTGTTTGGGGCACCCCTGTTAAATTATTCAACGGAAAAGATACTAAAGGCTGGCATGCTGATGGCAAAAATCAGTGGACTGTAGAGTCGGGTATTTTGAGGAGCCTGCATTCTGGGGCTAACCTGATCACCGATAAAACTTTTACCGATTTTAAATTACATATTGAATTCAGATATCAAAAAGGAAGCAACAGCGGGATTTACCTGAGAGGCAGATACGAAGTGCAGATCATGGATGTTAAAAGCGGTGAACCGGAACCCATCAATAACCAGTTTAGCGCTATTTATGGCTTTCTGCCTCCCAACAAAATGATGGCGAAGGATGCAGGACAGTGGCAATCATACGATATTACACTGGTAGGCCGTTTGGTTACTATAGTAGCCAATGGCACTATGGTGATATGCCGACAGGAGATACCTGGAATTACAGGCGGGGCTTTCAACAGTAAAGAAGGCGAACCTGGACCTATTTTGATTCAGGGAGACCACGGACCTATCGATTATAGAAACATTGTGATCACACCTGCTAAATAAAGTATTTAACAACAAAAAAAATGCCTGAGCACCAACTCAGGCATTTTTGTTTAAAAGTAACATTTGCATTGAGCACCTTTATTAATTCATGGCGTAGTTAGCCGGTTTAAAGTATGTGGCAGGATATACCTTCCGGAACATGGTATAAGTTACCGTTACCATAATAAACGCGATAATGGCATCAACGGTACTTGCCAGCCCCAGCACACTTACCTTAGAGGCAAAGGCGAAGATGATATCAAAGTAAACACCCGCGAACACCCACTCTTTTAAGCGGAGTAGTTTACCGGGCATTAAAAGAACCGCTATGCCCAATAGCTTGGCAACACCCAGCACATAAATAAAATGCGGCGGGTAACCCAATTTCAAAGTTATATCCCAAACAAATTTGTTTACGGTAATTTCGCAAAATCCGCTTGCACCAAACCATAAAGAGGTAAGCGCGGTTCCTGTCCAATAGATTGTTTTTGTTGTTTTTGGTGTCATGATTTGTTGTTTTTAATTCTTTTGTTGCTTCAAAAATGGGCTTTACATACTGAATAACAGAGCAGGTTTAAAGTGAACCGGACAAAACGCACAACGAAAAAGACATTTCGATTATTAAATAGTTATTTAACTAACAACAAAACCCTGTACCAATAGCAGGTACATGGTTTTGTTGTTTATAGAAGTAGACTAAGTAGCTTATTTGATAAACCCCGTAAGCGTAATAACTGAACGCGACGGGATAGTTATTTTTGAACCATCTATTTTCCCCGCCTTAAGTTCGTTCGTTTGCGAGGTTAAATAAGAATTGGCAAACTGAACTTTAGCTTTACCAGTATTGAACCTGGCAACCACATTGTTGGTATTAGGATTGATGATGACCAGGACTGTATTTTTTCCATCTTTAAAAGCCGAAACAAGCAGAGGTTTACTCGCGGTGGATGAAACTGTTGTGTTAACTCTTACCGCACCTTGCCGAATGAACCTGCTATAGTTACCCATGGCCCAAAGCATTTTGCTGGTATAAAAGTTGCCGTCGGTTTTGTTTTTATCAATGTAAATAAGGCCATCCTTATAATCATAGGCCGAAATGGCTGTCCACCATTGCCATGCCGAAGCATTTGCTACGGTAAGATCGGTATGGATCACCGAAGCTAAATACAGGGCCGCATCTATGCCGAGGTCGCGTTTGTTACCATCCATCTCTCCCGCGTTATCGCCCAAAATGCAATACTCGGATTGCCAGTAGTTAAGGTCTTTAATGGCCGCTACATTATTAGCCAGTGCCACACGTGCTTTTACAGCTGCCGTCATGGGCGAGGTGGTAAAATAACTATGCGCCGCTATAACTTTACTTACCTCTGGCAAATCGCCAATATAATTTGCTGATCCGGGTTTAAAAAAATCATTTATTTGATTACCCTTTCCCGGCTTATCACCCGGGGTAAATAAGTAATTGATACTCCCGGCTTCGCCTACGAGAATTTTTGAACCGACCTTTTTAGCCACAAACTCCTTACTAATGGATCTTATTACACCTGCAATTTCCGTATTATTATAAGGGCATCCCTCCTGCCCGTCATCACTCCAATCCCATTGTGGTTCGTTGATAGGACTTATATAATCACATTTAACTTTGCTCACCTGCTCCACGCCTTTTACAACTTTTGCCAGGTATGTGGCAAAGGCGTCATATTTATCGGCCGCGATATTTACTTTACCACCGCTGGCGTATGCCTTTTTGTTTATAGTAAACTGCACCGGCGGACTATTAGTAAAACCTAAAAACTGTTTTACGCCACGTTTTTTTGCCGCTTTTAAAAACCAAACCTGCCCGGCCTGATTTTGCCAATTGTAAGTACCATCTGTGTTTAAAAATGATTCGGCACGGCGCCATTCGTCTTTAATACCACTTTGGTCTGCTTGTTGAGCGCTGCCAGCCCCTATATTAAACCGCCATAATGATAAACCTATTCCTTTGGGCGAACCATCGGTATAAGTATCAGCGCTAAAAAGCAGATCGGCAATTTTGTTTCGCTTATCATCGGGCCAGTTGCCCACAAACTGGCATGACCATGCATCAGACGCGCCAAAATTGCTGATGGTTTGGTATGTTTTCGAAAAATCAATATCGATAGTCGCTTCCTTACTTTGACCAATGGCTAAAGAGATATTAAACGCTAAGGCAATACCTGCCAGGAAAATCTTTTTTGTTGTAGATATCAGTATCATTATTGTTCAGATCAACAATAAAGCAGGACCGGACGGTCCTGCTTTATTGTAATTTATTGTTGTACGATTTGCCATTGCTGGTTGTTACCCCCGCCCCATGACCATTGGATAATGCCCGCGCCATTAGCGGTTGACGCACCATTAACATCAAGCGCTAAACCACTATTACGGTTGATGGCTTTGTATATACCATCGCTGGTTGCGGTAAGCTGCCATTGTTGGTTATTACCACCATTCCAGGGCCATTGTATAATACCGGCGCCATTAGCTGTTGAACTCATATTCACGTCGAGTGCCTGACCGCTGTTGCGGTTAGTTATTTTGTAATATCCACCGCCGTTATCAGCAATTTGCCATTGCTGATTGTTACCGCCATTTTGTGGCCATTGTATAATGCCGGCGCCATTTGCCGTTGAACCGCCGTTAACATCAAGTGCCTGTCCGCTGTTGAGGTTCAGGAGCCTATAGTAGGCTCCGCTATAAAAAGTATCGGTACCACCGGCACCAACACCCCACGCGTATTTTAACCGGCTTAGACCTGATGCATTGGTGGTAGTAACGGTTGGACTGGCGGAGTTGCCACTCAATTGTTGTATTGCATAACCATCTCCGGTTCGTATTCCTGGCCAGTAAACAGCGCCCAAACCTAATGCTCTCATCACGTTAGTTAACCCTTGTATGTAAGCTATATCTGCACTACCGCCAATGGCGCCGGTATAATTTATGCCGCTGTTCATGGTATTGCCAAACTCCGTAAATACAGCACGATTTGCATAGCTCCCAATATTGCCTTTCACCCTATTTTCCCATTGTGCCGCTGTTGTAAGCCCCCCGCTGCTAAAAAAGGTGTAATCGTGGATAGATAAGAGGCAGTTAGTAAAGCGGCTGTCGGCACCTACACCTGTGAGATCCTGTGCATATGATGTCCCATCGATAAGTATTTGCCCTTGTGGTACCGACGGATAATTACTTAACCATTGTGCGCAAATGGTAGTCCAGTCAGACAGAGAATAGCCATGCGGTTCGTTAAATATCTCGAAGTATACATGTGAGTTGCTGCCATATTTGGTAACAATAGTTTGCCACATAGACCAAAACTCTGTGGTGTTATCAATCTTGCCATCTTCGGATGATTTGCCTTCCCAGTAACCCAGTATCACATTCATTCCTTTGCTTAGCGCCTTATCAATAACGCCGGTATAAGAGTTCCACCAGGCTTGTGAAACGGTGGAGTAATTTACGGGCAAGCGAACAGTATTTGCCCCTGTATTGGTTTGGATGCCACTTAATACGGCATCAGCCTTGGCTGATACAGTGGTATAGCTATCAGTGGAGTTTAAACCACTCAACACCAGTATACTATCGCTGAAATTGTCACCATCGGCGGCCCAGTTAACGCCTTTGAGTGCACTTGCCGGTGTAGAGTCCACTTTGATACTTTTTGTTTTTACTTCATCGGGGGCTCCTGATTGCTTGGTTGCGATAACATCCTTTTTACACCCTGCCATCAAACAACATCCCGCTAATAATAAAATGCTTAGGTTTTTCATAATTTGGTATAGGTTAGAATTGGTTAAAAAAAAGGGGAAGCAAACATGTTCCTTCCCCTTATAGCATTACAATCAACAGTCGTGTTTCGTTGTAAATAACCAACGAAAGCACAAGGCTTACTATTAATTAGTAATACCTACTGTAAGGTTGTTCTGCGCGTTTATTGTGTAGACAGCCCCGTGGCCATTAGCATTGTTGATGAATGTTGGCGTGCTGCCGCCACCATCTAAATGATAATTGTAAGTACCCGGACCGGTAGTGTAAATACCTACGGTATATTGGCCTGGAGTTATAGGGCCATAACTGCCAGAAGTCCCAGGCGCAACAGTAATGGTATGGGTGGTAGGGCCGCTCAACTCTATAGTACAAGTATAGGACGTTGTATTATAGTAATTGACACCAATAGTGAATGGACGGCCAGCGGCATGCTTTTCAATTGTCATAGACTGAGAAAAGAAAAACGAAGAAAAACACAGAAAGAGAACGAACATTTTTGTTTTCATAATTGTATGGTTTTTAATTGGTTTAAAATGCGGTTTAAAATGAGGCTCCACAGGGAGGAGCCCCCTCTATTAATATGGTATTGGGATTGCTAATTTGTATAGCCCGGATTTTGCTTTAACTGTCCGTTTGATGCCTGTATCTCGGCTAAAGGTATTGGCAGCCAATAGTGTTGCGAATGAAAAGCCCGGCCTGTTAGCGCTATTTTTTGTGCATAACTGTAGCCGGAAGGATTGGCAGCATTTACACTTACTGCAACACCGTAAGCCGGAACATTTTCAGTTTGTTCAGCAATTTTCCATCTGCGCACATCGTAAAAGCGGTGTTCTTCAAAAGCAAGCTCAATCCTTCTTTCATTTCTAATGGCGGTACGCATATCATCTTGCGACAAGCCCGACAGGGCAGGCATGTTGACAGATGAACGTTGCCTTATCGTGTTAATGGCCTGGTAAACACTCGCATCCGGCCCTACGGCTTCATTTTGTGCTTCGGCATAGTTAAGCAGAATTTCTGCATACCTGAAATAGATCCATGGCTGTGCACCCGCTTCACTTGAATTGGTGATGGAATAAGCATCATTCGCAAATTTTCTCAGATAATAACCTGTTTTACTCGCGTTTTGAGGATTAGGTCCCTGGTTACTGTCTTTACCACCAGGCAAAAATACCTGGACAACATTGTCTCTGTATGGCGCCCCATTATAAAGAATAGTTGCATAAAACCGGGGATCACGGTTAACGTATGGGTTTTGTGAATCGTAGCCCGATGCGGGATCGGTAATGGGTTTACCATTACTCATTGGATAAGCATCCACCATATTTTGCAGGGGTACATTACCACCATAACCGCCATAGCTGTTAGGCCCGTTATCCAGCTCTATAGGGAGGTGGGCAGCTGTAACCGGGTAAAATAACCTTTCAAATATAATTTCGTTACTATTGGGTGTTAAGAATAACTGACCATAACCACCCTGGAATAAACTGTATTTACCCAGATCCATAACTGCCTTGGCAGCTGCGGCAGCTGCCGGCCAGGTCCCTGCGTTATACAATGGGCTGGCAGCATATAGCAATAATCTTGATTTTAATGCCAGCGCGGCACCCTTTGTTGCCCGGCCCAGTGCCCATGATGAGCCGTTATCCAGCGGGAGCTTTGAGGCAGCATCATCCAACTGAGAACTGGCATAAGTAATTGATTCCGTAATAGAAGCACGATTGAAAAGGCTTGGGTCCTGCAGATTATCGGTTAGCTCGGTTACCTTATCGCCAATTAACACTACAGGGCCATAGTTACGAATAAGATCCTGGTACCTGAACGCCCTGATAAATTCAAGTTCCCCAATTAATTTGTTTTTATGCCCGGCGCTTAATGGCAAGCCGTTTATTACACTTAAAGCATAATTACACTCACGGATACTACGATAACTGCGCGCCCAAAGAGTTCCCGCATCGCCGAGATTGTTAGGGGCTAACTGCCCTTGCTGGATCACCCAGGTGTTATCATTGTTGTTGTATATAGATTCATCTGTCAATGAGCTCCATAATGCCCATTGAAACCCTCTGCCAAAACCGGTGTTATCATCTTCTTTATCTTGTAATTTAACACCGATATATCTGTTGATAACATAAGCTTCAAAAAGGGCTGTATCGGATAAAATAGAGGCGTTGCTTATTTTGTCGGTAGGTGGTGTGGACAGGAAATCCTTTTTACAGGATGTCATGAATATAACGCAAAGTACCAGGCAACCTATTATATATTTTATAGTTTTCATAATGTAGCGTATTAAAATTTAATGTTTGCGCCCAGATTAATTATTTTTTGTTGCGGATAGAACTGACCACTGCCATACTGAACATTGCCGAATTTACCACTACCGTCGGTTCCCTCAGGATCGTAATCCTTCACTTTGGTAAACGTTAACAGGTTAAAGCCACTTACAAAAACCCTAACTCCCTTGATATGAAGCTTTGATAACGTTTGCGACGATAGCGAATAACCCAGCTGAACATTTTTCAATCTCAAAAATGAAGCATCGTTAAGCCAGAAGGTACTGTTATATAACCCACCGCTTACCGCGCTTGATGCCCTGTCTGATACTCTTGGATATGAACCATTTGGATTGCTTGGGCTCGTGGCATTATTTGCCCATGAACTGTAAAAATTACCGATAACTCCAGCCTCGGGCAATACATACTGGCTTACCTCGGCCTGGCCGGCAAATAAAACCGACAAGTCGAAGTTTTTGTATCCGGCATTAAGGCTTAACCCATATGTAATTTGCGGAATATTGCCATATTTTGAGCGTTCCTGGTCGGCTGCGGTTATTTGTCCGTCATGATTAACATCAGCGTAGATAAGGTCCCCAACCAGTGCACCAGGCACATGTGGTGTATTATCCAATTGCGCCTGGTTCCGGAAAATACCGGTAGACTGATATAACAAATAGGTATTTAAAGGCCCACCTGTTTGACGCTGGTAGGATAAATCAGCGGGAACAGCCTCGTCAATATAAATGATCTTGCTTTTGGCATAGGTAAAATTGCCTGATACACCCCAGGAGAATGTACCGGGATGGTTATAACCCAATGTTGCTTCGAAACCGCCACTGTTAACCTTGCCAATATTTTCTGCAGGTACCAACGGACTACCATCAATTGGGTTCACTATTCCGGAAGTACCGGGGAGAGAGCCGTTACGGTACGCCAGGATATTTGACCGCACCTGGCGGAAATAAATGGCTTCTAATGTAAAGTTCTTTAAGAATACGGCATTAATACCAATATCCGTCTTTTTGGCCGTTTCCCAGGTAATATTGGGGTTTGCAAGCTTAATTTGATCGATACCTGCCTGAGGTGAAGCACCGTTACCATTATCCAGGACCACAGCATTATTAAAAGTGTAATTATCAAAGTACTGGTAAGGAGCGATAATATCATCTCCCAGGACACCGTAAGAAGCCCTGATCTTCAGGTCGTCAATAAATTTAAATTTGCTCTGAAACCAGTTCTCTTTGGATATGCGGTAACCCGCAGATATGGAAGGGAAATACCCCCACTGATGGCCGGGAGCAAAAAGAGATGAGCCATCTGCACGAAACTGGGCCTCTAATAAATACTTTTCATCATAATTATAAGCAAGCCTGCTGATCACGCTTCGGCGGTTATAATTGTAGTTGCCATTGTTATCGCTGCTGCTGCCGCCATTGGTAGCATCGCTGGGGGCGCTGCCTCCCTGTGAAAGCTCTGGCGTAGTAACTGTCGGAAAATTGTTTCGCTGGGCCCAGAAGTAATTATAGGTATTTTTGCTTTGTTCATAAGCTACAAAAGCATTGATATTATGTTTACCTAACTGCCTTACAAAGTTCAGTTTAATATTAGATGTAATGAGCGACTGGTTAAGTTGCGATTCATTCAAATAAGGACGTCCGCTTATGCCTCCCTGAGTGCTCGGCGTATAAATATTGGTAGTACTGTTATAGGAATAAACGGTGTAAGGCGTATTAAATGTTTTGGAAAATACGCTAGTTTTATCTGCCGAAAAGAAACCATCAAGCGAAAGGCCGCTTATGCCCGGGATATCATAACTCGCCCGGAGTATACCGTTAAAAGTTTGCGTGGGATTATTGTTGATCCCCCCGGCACTTGTTGGCGTAATAGCAGGGTTGGTATTATCGAACCCGACAGTAGGCAAACCGTTTGGATAAAAAGCGGCAGTAGTTGGATATCCTCTGTAAATACCACGAAAATTATTTGCGGCCGAAGTGGTTGGGAATTTCCGGTCTTCCTCCCGGCCCTGTAACGAAAGTCCTACTTTAAACCCTTTAGCAACAATAGCATCAATATTCGACCGGAAGTTATACTGATTGTATTTTGTAGCACCATTTTTAAAAAGACCATCCTGAGAGGTAATACCAACTGAAGTGTAATATTTAACATCCTCCGAACCGCCTGCAACTGTTACGTTCTGTTGGTTCTGCAACGCGTAATTCTTTAAGATTAGTTTTTCCCAGTTGGTGTTCGGATAATTAATCGGGTCAGAACCGTCCCTGAATTTCTGGATCTGATCGGCGCTGTAAGCCTGGTTGAAGCCACCCGTCGGATTATCATAGTAACTGATATCATTTAATATTTGCGCGTAGGTTGGCGCATCGGCCAATTTAGGCAAACGTGTTGGCGAGCTGAAGCCTTCATTAAAGTTATAAGAAATAGCAGCCTTACCTGTTTTACCATGTTTGGTAGTTACTAAAATAACACCGTTTGCCGCGCGGTTACCATAAACAGCCGCGGATGCATCTTTTAATACCGAAACGCTCTCAATATCATTGGGATCAAGACGTTCCAGGCCACCGATCTGACCCGGGATACCATCAACCACCACCAGTACCGAATTACTACCAGTTGTTGCCAGTCCCCTGATTGAAATATTTGAGCCATCGTAACCCGGTTCACCAGATCCGTTGCTGGCGATAACACCAGACACCCGGCCTGCGAATGAACTTGAAACGTTAGGCTGAGGGCTTTTAGCTAAATCACCACCCTTTACTACCGAGATAGAACCAGTGAGGGTAGCTTTTTTCTGCGTACCATAACCCACAACCACTACCTCATTCAATGATTTTGATTCGGGCTGTAATTGCACATTGATACTTGTCTGCCCGTGTAATGCCACTTCCTGTGATACATAACCAATGTAAGTGAATACCAGCGTGCCTGATGACGCATTAGGTACATTAAGCGAGAACTTACCATTAACGTCTGTTAAAACACCTGTAGTAGTTCCTTTTAATGTAACACTAACACCGGGCAATGTTTCACCTTTTTCATCGGTAACTTTACCGCTTATTTTTTCATCCTGCACGTTGACCATTTTACTACCGCTGGCAAAAGCCACTGAAGGTACCTGGCAGATGATTAAGCAGGTAATTGCCATACCTGCCATTAATAGGAAAAACCGGGGTGCTTTATTCCAATGAGGGGAATCTTTTACATGTAAAATTAATTTCATATATTTTTGAATTGGGGTTTAATTTGGTTTAAACCTTGTTTCGTAAACGACACAATTACAGACAAACGGTTAAAGCGGTTAATTGCCTTCCCGACTATCCGTGTCAGATAAGTGCCAGATACAAAAGGTTGGTTTATACCTTGGTTATTGGTAAGGCTAAAATGAGGCTAAATTGCAAAAGCAAGTGAGGGGCAAATTCGGATTTAAAACGGGATAGAATCATAAAAAAAGGCTATAGAACGCCTTTTTAAGCCTCTTTGCTTAGGGGGGTAAACTCATATGGTCTTTATACTTAGTAAAGTTTTCAAAACGGATACCCCACCCAAACCCTCCCAGGAAAAAAGGGCATTTAAGAAATTTGTGGCTAATCCTCTTCTAAACATAATCCCTTAAACAGGTGAGCTGTTCCATTAAAAGGTGGGTTTACATGGTTTACACTTTTTATGGTTAACATTTATATATGTAACCCACCCAGGGCCTTATTGAAAGCGGGCACTGTGGGGTTGCGAACGAACAAATAATGTCGCAAAAAAGGCCTGTCACCTGAGCTCCGTCGAAGAGTTGGGCGCAGAGACCTGTATACTATATTTAAACGAGGTTCAGCATGACAGCTTTTTTAACCCAGGGAGGAAAATAATATCATCAATTTTCCTTAACCATATCACGATTAACATTATAGTTATTGTGAAAGGATTTGCGATATTTTTTTACGTAATCTGAAGGGTTGATACCGAAAAGTTTATTGAACTGCTCTCTGAAATATTTAAGATCGTTTATACCAACCATAGAGGCAGTTTCATATACTGTGCTATCGGTAGTTAACAGGATCTCTGCAGCCTTTCTCAGCCTGATAAAACGGATAAATCCGTTGGCCGATTGGCCCGAAATGGATTTGATACGCTTATATAAATTGGAATGGCTCATCCCGATCTCCGAAGCCAGTGTTTTTATACTAAACTCAGGATCGGTTAAATGATGCTCTACAATTTTGAGACACTTTTCCAGAAACTCCTTATACTCGGGGGAGATCTTTAAATCGTTTGATTTATTGAGCGTGATCTCGTTATAGAAATACTTTTGCAGATTGTTCCTGCTTTTCAGGATGCCGTTAACACGGGCTATCAATATTTCCTTTTCAAAAGGTTTGCTGATATAATCGTCGGCTCCCCCTTCAATGCCTTTGAGCTTAATTTCGGGCGATGAACTGGCGGTTAGCAATATCACCGGTATATGATTTAACAACGGATCTTCCTTGATACGGCTGCATAGCTCAATGCCACTCAGCCCCTGCATCATGACATCACTTACCACTATATCCGGCACCAGCTGGTAAGCAAGCTCAAGTCCAGCGGTGCCATTATCGGCCTCAAAAATCTCAAATTCACCAGCAAATATCTGTTTAAGGTAAACGCGGATCTGCTCATTGTCATCTATAAGCAGCATCGTTTTGGTATCTGAACTTAAAGCTTCCTGACTTTTAGCGATAGTTGTGGTTTCATTTTTGACCAATTCGCCTTTATTCTCTATCAGTTCGTCTAAAAACACGGAGGTTTCGGCTACATCCTCAAAAACAAACTGTTCGCCAAAATGCGCTCTTCCTTTTAATAACAAAACATGGAACAAGGTACCCTGCCTCGGCTGGCTTGTATAGCTGATGCTACCTTTATGACTTTCAATAAATACCTTAACCAGGTAAAGCCCTATACCAAAGCCACCGGCCAATGGTGTTGTATTTTGTAACTGGTAAAATTTATTGAACAATTGATCGCCGACGCCTTCGGCTATACCACAGCCGCTATCCTTTATTTCGATATTAACCTGAGCATCATCATCGGTTATAATGCAGCTTACCAAGCCATGCTCGGGGGTAAATTTTAAAGCGTTTGATATCAGGTTAAACAGGGCAATCTCTATTTTTTCCCGGTCGGCAAATATTTCGATAGCTTCCTTTTCGCTCAAAAAATCAAACCGGATATGTTTGGTGCGGGCCTGGTGATTAAAACATAAGAACACTTCGTGGCAAAGCGTCACTATATTGAGCCGTACTATTTTAAGCTTATCCGTATCACTTTCGGCTTTTCTAAAAAGCAACAGCTGATCAACCAGGCTCAACAGGCGGCGTGCGTTACGGTAAACAATATGCAAATTACCAGGGTCACTACCCTCCCCGCCCTTACCAAACAGCATATCCTTAACCGGGTTAATAATCAGCGTTAAAGGTGTACGAAACTCATGTGAAATATTAGTAAAAAAAGAAAGCTTGCGTTCATTAAGCTCTTTATCTTTTTCGGCAGATAACTGGGCAACTTTTATCTCATATTTAAGCTTGGTTTGATTGGCTTTGTATAGTAAATAATAATAAATGACCAGTGCTGCTACGGCGATATAGATCAAATAAGCCCACCATGTTTTATACCAGGGTGGCAAAATTTTTATTTGAATAGTAGCACAATTTTTAAACCATACGCCATCCTGGTTAGCGGCTTTTACCTTAAATGTATAATCGCCTGGTTCAAGATAACGGTAGGTCGCCAGTCGTTGATTAGCAACATAGTTCCATGATTTATCAAGGCCTTCCAGTTTATAGGCAAAACTGCCTTTTTGCGGGTAGGTATAATTTAACGAGGCATATTGGATAGAAAATACAGACTGATCTGGCTGCAGCGTAATCTGCCGGGTTTCGCTTATTGCTTCAGGTAATACGGTCCTATTTCCATCCAAAGCACCAACTTCAACCTGCTTGCCAAAAATTTGCAGCCCCGTTATCATAACCTTGGGCTGATAATTGCTTTGCGTTACTTTTTCAGGATCAAAAAAATTGAGGCCTTCTGTGCCTCCAAAATACAGGAGCCCGTTACTGGAGTCGTGCAAGACCGAGCCGGCATTAAATTGACCGGCCTGCAAACCATCAGACTGGTCGTAGTTCAGTATTTTGTCTGTAAGGATATTAATGTTTGATATCCCCTTATTAGTGCTTAACCATAAGGAGCTATTGCCCGAAGCTTTGATGGCCGATACGGTATTGTTTGCCAGGCCATTTGTTTCGTTAAATTTCTTGAAAAGCCGCTTTTTAAGATCGTAGGAGATCAGGCCATCACCTTCCGTTCCTAACCATAAGCGATGTTGTTTATCCGGGTAAATTGAAAAAATTACCTGACTCGGCAAATTATTCTTTTCATCAGCTGTTTTAAAATAGCGGCTAAATTTATTTTGTTTAAAGTCATAAAAATCAAGCCCGCCCCCATAAGTGCCTATCCACAAGTTCCCATTTTCGTCTTCGGCAATGGAGCGTACGTCGTAAGAAGTAAGACCACTATTAGCCGGCGTATAATTGGTAAATGTTTTGGCAACAGCATTAAACAAGCTTAGGCCGCCGCCATTGGTGCCTACCCATAAATTTTGATGGCTATCCTGAAAGATGACTCTTACATCATTAGCGCCCAGACTTTTACCATCTACAGAATTGTGAGCATAATTAGTAAATGAATCTGTTTTTTTATGATACAGAAAAAGTCCTTTGGCATAGGTACCAAACCAGGTATTGCCGCTTTTATCGCTATAACCATATAAAATGGCGTTATCTGTAATACTTCCGGGTTTGCCATCGGCCCTATATTGTTTAATCAGGCCGCCATTAGGGTTCGTTTTAAATATGCCCTCGCCGTCGGTACCGAACCATAAAAATCCATCCTGATCCTGGCACATTCCATAAAACCTGATCAAGCTTTCGCCACTGGGTTCAATCCGTTTCCTGGTGATCTTTGAAAACTTATCCTTGATATTACTGATCATGTAAATACCATCTCCATAAGTACCCACCCAGGTATTCCTGTCTTTATCAATAAAAAGCGCCTGAACCGAGCGTTGTGTAAGGTAATAACCATCGTCGCCGGTTACTGGCTGTAGTAAAAAGTTTTTGGTATCATAATCAGCGTTTGTTCCCAGATCAACTTTGTACAATCCGCCATCCTGCAGGCCAACAAGCAATTGCTTATCACTATCCTCCATAACCGAAATGTATCTTTTACTTTTAATACCGGGCTGGCTGGTTTGAAGTAAAGTGAATTTATTTGATTGCCTGTTAAAGTATAAAAGTCCATTCCCTGTAGCTATCCAGATGTTGTGAAAATGATCTTCAAAAATGTCATTGAGCCGCGCTGTCAGGAGGTTTAGGATTGGTGATACCAGGTTCTTTTTATTAGTTATGGTGCCTTTTGTATGCTCAAATACGTTGATACCCGTTTCCTGTGTACCTACCCATAACAATCCTTTAGAATCTTCAAACAAACTGATAACCCGGTTACTGGATAGCTGGGGCAAATTGGCCTGGGTATAATTGGTAAACTTTGCCGATTTGATATTAAAGTAAGAAAAACCAAACCCGTAGGATGTTACCCATAAATTACCATCATGGCTTTGGATTATATTGCTTATATCATTTTTAGCTGCACGATTTGAGGATAATTTATAGTGGATGAATTTCTCGGTACGCGTATCCAACTTGCTGAGTCCGTTTCGTGACGACACCCAGATGTTTCCATGCACATCACAAAAAACCTTCTGAACATAATTACTGGCCAGACTTCCCGGGTCACCCTGTCGTGATTTAAACACTTTAAAAGTTGTTCCGTCAAAACGATTCAGTCCATCATTGGTAGCAAACCACATAAAGCCCTTATTATCCTGGGTGATACTGTTTACAATGCCAAAAGAAAGACCATTTTTTAAAGAATAGTTCAGAATCTTATTCTTTATTGGAGATTGGGCGTAGCTCAGGGAAACGATCACCAAAAGAAAAAAACAAAGGGGGTACTTTTTTGCTATCAAAATAATTCCAGGTTAACAAAATATTATAATTGGGAATTAAAGCTACTATTAATTGTTTAAAATACAATAATTATTAAAACCATATGCAATTTATTTTTGTCATCCTCCTAAAATCACCCCAATAATAGCTACTTGCCGATACAGAACTTACTGAATATATTATCCAGCAGATCGTCAGTAGTAACTGTTCCGGTTATTTCGCCGAGGTAGTGCAGAGCTTGTTTAATATCCATCGACAGGAAATCGGAGGTGATGCTACCGTCAATACCGCCTAATACCCTGATCAGCGCTTCTTCTGTTTTTTGCAACGCCTCCAGGTGGCGGATATTGGTTACCAGCGTTTCATCACCGCTGAGCTGATCCTTGATGGCGGTGCCATAGATCTTATTTTTCAGGTCGTCTATATGTAGTTTTTCTTTGGCCGAGATAAAGATGGTCTGCAGATCCGGAAGTCCGGAGGCATGGAAAAACTCATGGATGCTTTCCCGCTTTTTATCTTGTTGTAACAGATCCATTTTATTGGCTACCAGCAATATAGCTATACCGGGGTTCTGCAAGCTCTCCAGATCGCTTTTTAGCTCTTCCAGCGTTATCTGTTCCACATCAAAAACATAGATGAGCAGCGCGCTTTGACTAATCTTCTCCATAGTACGCTGTACCCCTATCTGCTCAATGGCATCGGTAGCCTCGCGTATCCCTGCGGTATCAATCAACCTGAAATTGATGCCCTGTATATTTAATACTTCTTCAATCGTATCTCGGGTTGTACCTGGGATATGGCTCACAATAGCCCTTTCTTCGTTCAGCAGGGCATTAAGGAGGGTTGATTTACCCGCATTGGGCCGGCCGGCTATTACCGTGTTAACGCCTTGTTTTATGGCATTTCCCAGTTCAAACGACTGTATCAATCTCCCAATAATGCGGGTAATATCCACGATGAGTTGTTTAAGCTGATCGCGGTTGGCAAATTCTACATCCTCTTCGGCAAAGTCAAGTTCCAGTTCAATGAGTGAAGCAAAGTTCACCAGTTGTTCACGCAGACCTTGCAGTTGGTTACTAAATCCACCCCGCAATTGCTGTAAGGCTACTTGCTGTGAAGCTTTGGAGTTGGAGGCGATCAGATCGGCTACAGCCTCAGCCTGTGATAGATCCAATTGACCGTTTAGAAACGCCCTCAGCGTAAATTCGCCGGGTTTGGCACTTCTCGCACCCTTTTTGATAAACAGCTTAATGATACTCTCAATGATATAGCCCGAAGCATGGCAGCTTATTTCCACCACGTTTTCGCGGGTATAAGATCTGGGTGCCACAAACAGCGATGCCAGCACCTCGTCCAGCATCAGGTCGCCATCCATAATATGGCCGAAATGGATGGTATGCGAGGCCTGTTTGGTCAAATCCTTGCCTTTCCATACGCTGTTGGCTATATGGATAGCATCCAGGCCCGAAAGGCGGATCACCGCAATTGCCCCTATCCCGTTTGGTGTGGCCAGGGCTACTATGGTTTCCTGTTGCGAGTGGTGAGTTGTGAGTTGTGAATTGTCCATGGTCAATAGTCGATGGTCCATAGTCATTGTGAGTCCATGGACCAAAGCACAAATTTAGCACAAATAAATTGCACCGGACTGCCAGGGGTCACCGCCCAGTCAAGCTTTTACTTTTGGATGGCGTTAAAACTTTTTAAACCTCAAATTTTAACACTTTTCTGCTCAAAAACGGGGTAAAAACAGCTCAAAATTTATTCAAAACCCCTCATTTTAACACTTTTTAACAAATTTCAACGCGATTCTGATGCGTTTTTAAAACTTTAAAAAGTATCAAATTTTTCATTATCAAATAACTAAATAAAAACAGCTGTTTTTATTGTCCTGTTTTTTTCCTTAACAAAACAGCCCGGCTCTCTCATTTTGAGAGCCGGGCTGTTCGCTTGATATAAAGATATGAAATTACCGGGACAGTGGCAAATGAAAAGAAGTCAATAGACCATTGACCATGATCGATAGTCAATAAATCTCCTGTAATTCTCACTATGATCTATCAACCATGAACTATGTACTACGCCACAAAAGCCCTACCTTCGCGTCAATTATGGTAACTTTTTTTGAAGCCTCGCTCGATACTATTTCGGTTCATCATGTCGGCAACCAGTCGCAGGAAGAGATGTATGCTCTGTCAAACCAGCCCCTGGAACTGAAGGACGATATTATTCCCAACCTACTGATGCAGTATTTTTTAAAGCCCTTTGAAAAAGCCAATGAGGTATATCACCTCATGCACAGCAGCGGCAACCTGGCGCTCAATGAGATCCATCACTTTGCCACACAGGCTTTTGAGGACAAGGAAAAGTTTCACGAAGCATCGGAGCAGATAGCCAAACACCTATACAAAACTACCACGCACCCCAATATTAAAGGCGGCGAACTGTACGTGGTTTATTTTAACGATGTACAAATTGAAGGCAACCCACTGGATGCCATTGGCATTTTTAAATCGGAAAATAAGGAGACTTATTTAAAAGTTTACCCCGATAAAGGCGGTTTTCAGGTTGATTATGAACAGGATGCCATCAACATCAACAAACTGGACAAAGGCGTACTCATTTTTAATATCGAAAAAGAGAACGGCTACAAAGTGGTGGTAGTTGATAAAACCAATGGCGGACAAGATGCTGCAGTGTACTGGAAAGACGATTTTCTGCAACTCCGTATCCGTAACGACAGCTTTAACCAAACCAATAATACCCTGGGTATTTACAAAAACTTTGTTACCGAAAAACTTGACGACCAGTTTGAAATGAGCAAGGCCGACAAGATCGATCTGCTAAACCGCTCCATGAAGTACTTTAAGGAGAAGGATGAATTTAATATGGACGAATTCTCTAACGAGGTAATCGGCAATCCGGAGGCCATCGAATCGTTCAAGAACTTTAAAAACCAGTACGAGCAGGAGTTCGACAGCCCCATTGCCGATAACTTTGTAATATCAGATAATGCCGTAAAAAAGCAGGCGCGTGTTTATAAAAGCGTACTCAAGCTGGATAAAAACTTCCACATCTACATTCACGGCGACAAAGAGCTCATTGAAAAAGGCTTTGACGATGGCAGAGCTATGAACTACTATAAAGTTTACTTTAAGGAAGAAGCGTAGTTTTTAATTAGTGAATTATTGATTTAATGAATTAGTGATTTTTACTTGCGCTCGTTTGCAAGATTGTGGTGCAATACTCATCGATGAAACTCTTTCGCTGGCAGATGGATGCGATTGGTTTGCGTAATAGCAGGAAGGGGTTTATGCACCCGGTGTTATAAAAACGATGAAGCATCAGCCGCAGAAACCCCTTCTCCCCTTCCCAAGGGTTACCGTGTGTACACGAGTTGCTATGCTCCGTTAGGAGCTACCTGTTTGTAGCAGATTAAATCAAAAAACAAGATTGCTCCGTAGGTGCAACCTCTAATTAGCAGATAATCGCATTTGTGATTATGGGGTAGCCTCTACGAGGCAAAGGGTATAAATTTTAAGTGCTACAAATAGGTAGCTCCTAACGGAGCATATTATCCTGTTGATTGTTTGATGTGTCCACGCAATGGCCCCCGAGGAAGGAACCGCACTGGCCCTGGCTTTTGATCCCTCGCTGTTCGAAGTCTCCGACTTCGAATTACTATGCCTGTAGTTTTCAACTATAGGCTCTTCGGTAGTCTAAAGACTACCTACATAATCGTCTGAAGTCAGAGACTTCAGACAGCAAGATAAATTATGCAGTGGGATCATATAAGACTTACGAGTTTTAAAAACTTCGTAAGTCTTTTTTAGTTGGAGTCATGCCGAACTCCCGCTGTCCGAAGTCTCCGACTTCGGACGACTATGGTCGTAGTCTTTAGACTACACGGAGTTACTAAACAAACTATCTGTAGTTATAAACTACAGGCATATTAGTTCGAAGTCAGAGACTTCGAACAGCGCCAACTAAAAATAGGCCTTACCCTGTACTGAAAACAGGATAAGGCCTATCATTATTAACTTACAGTTACTATCAGTTCACTTCCAAAACACCATTGCTATAACTAACCGCCTCTACCCTTTTAAGGTGAACGTTACTTACGGGTTTTACAACCAGTGGAATTTTTTCTATCCGCGTTTCGCTGGTATCCAGGCCAAAGGCTTTGGCTTCTGACTGGGCCAGTTTCTTGATAGCGAAATAACTATTGAGGATAAACGCTTCCGACGTACTGAACAGGTTATTGTACGACAGGAATTTCTCCATGATCACAAATCTGAAATCGGCGGCTATTTTGTATTTATTTAATGATTCGTACTGGCTGGTGATATCAATTTCCTTGCGTTTCACCATATCCTCTACCACATTCCTGAACAATACGTTTACCCTTGGCTGTATCCGGAAACCTAAGCGGAACTCGATACGGATCACTTTGCCGGGTTCTATCTGGTCAACGCTGTACTCCATGGTGTAGGGTTCGTCGGTACGTTCAATGTGCACAAACCAATAGGTATCGGCACGTTTAGGGCGGCGGCTCATAATGGAGTACATGATCTTTTCTTCTATCTGTTTGCCGTTGTTGGCCTTGGTTAAATAGATAAGATGTGTGGCATATTTGTTTACCGTTGTATCGGCGCTCAGTGCGTTGAGCAGTGGTAATCTTTCCTTGATATCGATAAAGTTGAGGAAGCGGTTATTGATCTTGCGGGCCTTAAACCAAACGTACATGGTAAATATCAAACCAATTTCAAAGCCTACAAAAAACAACCTGTGTATAATTTTCACCGCATTGGCCACAAAAAACGAGAATTCCACCGTTAAAAACACGCATAAGATCACAGTCACCATCCATACCGGCCAATGCTTTACATAACGCATAAAGTAATACATTAAAATGGTGGTACTGAGCATGGCTATGGTGATACTGAAACCATAGGCAGCCGTCATGGCGGCAGATGTTTTAAAGTAAAGCGATACCAGGATACAACCAACGCAAAGGATCCAGTTGATGCTGGGGATATAGATCTGTCCGCGTATGTTAGATGGATATTTGATAGTGATGCGCGGCCAGAAATTCATGCTCACCGCTTCGCTGATGAGTGTGAATGATCCGCTGATGAGGGCCTGACTGGCAATAATGGTCGCCATTGTGGCTAGCGCTACGCTGGGAATCAAAAATTGGTGCGGCACAATCTCGAAGAATGGGTTAACACCGGTAAAATCTTTACTCGGCGCTTGTGCCAAAACCCAGGCACCTTGCCCCAGGTAGTTTAAAACCAGGGTAGTTTTTACAAATATCCAGCTTACCTGTATGTTTTTACGCCCGCAATGACCCAGATCTGAGTATAGCGCTTCGGCGCCCGTGGTACACAAAAATACCGCGCCCAGCAACCAGAAACCTTTGGGGTGATCCATCAGCAAACGTGCGCCGTAATATGGATTTAAAGCTTTAAATATGGATGGATGATGAATTACCTGCATGGTACCCAATATGCCAAGCATCACAAACCACAGCAGCATGATAGGCCCAAACGCCGAACCCACCACCTTGGTACCAAACTGCTGAAAAAAGAACAGCAGGATAATAATGCTGATCACGATGATGAGGATAAGATTGTTGCCCGGCACAATAACGCTGGAAAACGCGGGTACCAGGTTAAGCCCTTCAATGGCTGATGTTACGGATATGGGTGGGGTAATAATACCATCAGCCAGTAAAGTACCAGCGCCTACAATAGCCGGGATAGCCAGCCATTTGCCATAGCGCCTTACCAGGGCATACAGGGAAAATATACCACCCTCGCCTTTATTATCGGCCTGCAGGGTGATCACGATATATTTAAATGTGGTTTGCAGGGTGAGTGTCCAGAAGATACAGGATATGGAGCCTAATACCAGCGCCGTGTTCACCTTGCCGCCCTCTACCAGTAAGGTTTGGAAAACATACAGGGGCGATGTACCGATATCGCCAAAAATAATACCAAGGGTAACTATAAGACCCGCGAAAGAGAGTTGCTTAACGTGCGAATTCATTTAATGAAATAAAAAAATAGGGGTTGACATGATGGAAAAAAGGCTGCCCGGGAGATTTTTGCCATTTGTTTTATTTTTTGGCCGGCAGCTTCAGAAAACAGTACCATCATACATTAATTTGATTGATGATTCGCTACAGCCAAAATGTATGCCGGAAGGTGTTTTGTTTTGATAAAACTTTATATTACAGATATATAACTAAATAAGAATCATTTTATGGTGACTTAAAAACCTATCATTTTGATAGGTTTTATCATTTTGATAGGGTTATTGAAATAGTGGTATTTCCTTTAAAATCGAGTCAACTCACCTTTGGCATCGCTGCGCTGGACCTCCCTCTCTTCGCCTCCGGCGGAAAGAGGAAGTTCTTTTCTCTACGCGTCATTGCGGAGGAACGACGTGGCAATCCCCGATTAGCAGAGCGGCTCTGTACAGTTAGGGATTGCCACGCTACGCTCGCAATGACGAGCGGAAGTTAATTCGAGATGCCTGAAAATGATGTAAAAGATCGGCTAAAACTGCACGCCCCAACGCTCTTCGATACCTAATCCAAACAGGGCGAAATCGTATTTTACGGGATCTGTGGGATCAAATTCGCGCAGGCGGGCGGTGAGTTCTTCGGCGGTTTGCCAGTCGGTTTGTTTGCGGGTGATGAGCAGCAGCTTACGCGCCACCCTATCCACATGCAGGTCAAGCGGACAGATGAGATCAGTAGGTTTTATGCGGTTCCAGATACCAAAATCAACCCCGCAATTGTCCTGGCGCACCATCCAACGTAAAAACATATTCAAGCGCTTGCAGGTAGACTTTTGCGATGGCGATGACACATGCTTTTTGGTACGGTGCGGAAAATCGGGCAGGGAAAAGAAGTATGAACGGAAGTGGTTCAGCGCTGTTTCGGCATCAACCCTTTTGTCATTCTGAGCGGAGCGAAGAATCTGTCGGCGATTAGATCCTTCGCTATCGCTCAGGATGACAAACTCTTTTATAATTGCAGGCAAAAACGCGTCCTCCAATGATTCAAATCTTTCGTAATGGTGTCTGAAAAAGGCGATGAAATACAGGGTATCAATATCGTTAAAGGTGCGGTGTTTAAAACTGAGCAGCTTTTTAAGGTCGACTTCCTCATGATTCATGATAAAATCATAGGGCACGCCATCCATAAGCGTGATAAGCTCCTTACATTTTTTGATAATGGTAACGCGTTGTCCCCAGGATAAAGTAGCCGCCCAAAAACCCATGATCTCGATATCCTGCTTACGGCTGAACATATGCGGAATGGATATCGGGTCGTTCTCAATAAAACCGGGCTGGTTGTATTGGGCTACTTTGGTGTCGAGGAAGGCTTTTACGTTTTCGATCATCAGAATTTATAAAAAAGGCGTCATTGCGAGGCACGAAGCAATCCCCGATTAGCAGAGAGGCTCTGTATAGTTTAGAGATTGCTTCGTACCTCGCAATGACGCGTGGAGATGCGTACTAAGAAAGTGCTTGTTTCAGATCCTCCAGCAAGTCCTCAATATCCTCCACCCCTACACTCAGGCGCAGCAGGTTGTCAACCACGCCGGCCTTTTCGCGCTCGGCTTTGGGGATCGATCCGTGGGTCATGCTTACGGGGTGGTTGATCAGCGATTCTACACCGCCCAACGACTCCGCGAGTGAAAATATTTTGAATGATGACGCTATGCGGAATGTCTCCTGCAAATCGGCACCTTTTAACACGATACTGATCATACCACCAAAATCAAGCATTTGCTTTTTAGCGATCTGGTGATTTGGATGATCGGTAAAGCCCGGCCAGTAGATCTTCTCTACTTTGGGGTGCGTTTTCAGGAACTCTGCTATTTGCCTGCCATTCTCACAATGGGCTTTCATGCGCAGGTGCAGGGTTTTGATACCGCGCAGCACCAGGAAGCTGTCCATCGGGCCGGGTGTAGCGCCGCAGGCGTTATAGATGAACCACAGTCTTTTGTACAAGTCCTCATCGTTCAGCATCAAGGCGCCCATCACTACGTCTGAGTGACCGCCGATGTATTTGGTTACCGAGTGCATCACCACATCGGCACCCAGATCAATAGGGTTTTGCAGGTATGGCGAAGCAAAGGTATTATCTACCACAAAAAGCAGACTTTTCTCTTTGGCTATTTTGCCTATCGCCTCTATATCCACAATTTGCATGGTAGGATTGGTAGGCGTTTCTATCCAGATGAGCTTGGTTTTATCGTTGGTATACTCGCGGATGATCTCTGGGTTCGACAGATCCAGGAAATGGAATTTGATGCCATAGTTGGCGTAGATCTTGGTAAAGATGCGGTAAGAGCCGCCGTACAGATCGTTCCCTGTGATCACTTCGTCGCCGGGAGCCAGCAGTTTCATTACCGCGTCGGTAGCGCCCATGCCGCTTGAAAATGCCAGTCCGAATTTGGCATTCTCCAATGCCGCCAAACAATCTTCCAGCGCCTTGCGGGTTGGGTTGGTACCGCGCGAGTACTCGTAGCCCTTATTATCACCAGGCGATTTTTGCCAGTAGGTTGATGTTTGGTATATCGGCGTCATGATAGCGCCGGTTGTTGGATCGGGCTCCTGCCCTGCGTGTATAGCTTTAGTTGCGAATTTCATAATTGGTAGTTCATAGTTAATGGATCATAGTTCATGGTTTAATAGTTTTGACTATGAACTATTAACCATGAACTATAGGCTGGCTCTAATACGCCCTTGCAAACAGAACTCTTTGTTTCGAAGGGGCTCCTGTCAAAATACATTTGCCTTCTTCCTGTTTGTTATCCAAAGGTATACAACGGATTGTCGCCTTAGTTTCCTCTTTTATCTTTTGTTCGGTTTCTGGCGTACCATCCCAATGGGCGCTCAGGAAACCTGGCTCTTCATCCAGCATGCGCTTAAACTCGTCCCAGGTATCCACCTCGGTAGTGTTTTCGGCACGGAAATCGAAGGCTTTTTTGTAGATGTTGTTCTGGATCTCTTCCAGCAGGCTTTCTATTTTCTGCGCCAAACCTTCCTGGGTAGTGGTTTCCTTGGTTTTAGTGTCCCTACGGGCCAGTTCCACGGTACCGTTTGTCATGTCGCGACTACCGATGGCTACGCGCAATGGCACGCCTTTCAGCTCGTACTCGGCAAACTTAGCTCCAGGGCGGTGGGTATCGCGTTTATCAAATTTTACAGAGATCCCTTTTGCTTTCAACTCCTTGGTTAAGCCTGCTACGTAAGCGGCAATATTATCCAGCTCTTCGTCGTGCTTGTAAATAGGCACAATTACCACTTGTATAGGGGCCAATTTTGGCGGCAATACCAGTCCGGCGTCATCACTATGAGCCATGATCAGCGCGCCGATCAAACGGGTTGAAACACCCCATGAGGTTGCCCAAACAAAATCCTGTACGTTCTCTTTATTCGTGAATTTCACATCGAAAGCCTTGGCAAAGTTCTGCCCCAGGAAGTGCGAGGTACCAGCTTGCAGCGCTTTACCGTCCTGCATCAGGGCCTCAATACAATAGGTATCTAAAGCTCCCGCGAAACGTTCGTTGGCTGTTTTACGGCCTTTTACCACCGGCAGCGCCATCCAGTTTTCGGCAAAATCGGCGTAGACATTCAGCATTTGCTCGGTTTCAGCAACGGCTTCTTCGGATGTAGCGTGGGCCGTATGGCCTTCCTGCCATAAAAACTCGCTGGTACGCAGAAACAAGCGGGTGCGCATTTCCCAGCGCATTACGTTGGCCCATTGGTTTACCAGAATAGGCAGGTCGCGGTATGATTGGATCCAGCCCTTATACGTGTTCCAGATAATGGTTTCGGATGTGGGGCGGATAATGAGTTCTTCTTCCAGTTTTGCTTCTTCATCAACTATGATATTGCCATCGCCATCGTTTTTAAGGCGATAATGAGTAACCACAGCACATTCCTTAGCAAAACCATCCACGTGGCTGGCCTCTTTGCTAAAGAAAGATTTGGGTATCAGCAGCGGGAAATAGGCATTACTATGCCCGGTATCTTTAAACATCTGATCCAGTACGGCTTGTATTTTTTCCCATATCGAATATCCGTATGGCTTAATGATCATGCAACCTCTAACCGGCGAATATTCGGCCATGTCGGATTTTATTACCAGGTCATTAAACCATTGCGAATAATCTTCGTCTTTACTAATAACACCTTTACTCATATTGATTGGAATATATAATTTGACTTGTGCGAATATTGTATATTGCGCCAAATTTATAAATTAAAAAGTTATTTGAACTCGAACTTTTCACATACCTGCATATGAAACGGAACATTGCTACAGGAATTTTTCTGATCGGCGCCATGGCGTTGAGTTCCTGCTCCACAACCAAGCTTGCCAATACAGATACCAGCGATGACGTTTACTTTTCAAAAGCAACGGCCGGCGACGAGCCTACTTACGCCGCGGCCGACAATTATAACCCCAACGCTACACAAGGTCAGACTTATGTTGATGATGACGATGATTATTTTTACTATGATGATTATACATCGCGCATCAACCGTTTCAATTATTTCTCGCCTTTTAGCTTTTATGACAATTTGTATTATGGCTACAGCGACCCTTATTACAACAACGGCTTTAGCTTAGGCTTTAATTATGGCCCCTGGGGCTATGGCTACTCTCCTTACGGCTACGGGTATGGCGGCTGGGGATTGGGTTATGGCTACGGTGGCCGGGGCTTAGGATATGGCTGGGGCGGATATGGCGGTGGATATTGGGGTGGCGGCTACTATGGCGGCGGTTATCCCGGAGGATATTGGGGCAGCAATTACTTTACCTCTGGCAGGCCTCGTCCAAACCGGGGACCAGGCATTCCGTTTGGCGGCGGCGGTGGTAGTAACCAGGGTACCGGTGGCAGACCAGGCTATGGTTCACGTGTACCTGCCGGTGGCGGTATAGGCTATATACCAGGTGGCCGGGGCACCAACAACAATTATTCGCGACCGGTCCGTACAGATGGCCGTCCGTCGCGCCCGGGTTCACAACAAACCAATGCGGATAACTCACGACCGGTTACACAACAACGACCACAATATCAACAGCCCCAGGTTGACCGTACATCTTCAGCACCTTCCAATAATTCGTCGGGCAGTGGTTCCAGAAGTTCGGGCGGCGGCGGTGGTGGCGGAGGCGGCAGACCATCAAGGCCATAAACTTTATCATCCCTGAAATCCCATGAAGATAAAATACTTACTTAGTGTAATCGCTATAGTAGCTATTACCAAAAATAGTTTTGCGCAATATTCACAGGACGTAGTCCGCTTTTCGACCTTTCAAAACGGCTCTACATCGCGTATTAAAGCAATTGGCAATGCGGGTACGGCTATAGGCGGCGATCTGAGCTCTCTCAGCGGCAACCCAGCGGGTTTGGGCTTTTTCACCCATTCAGAATTCAGCATAACACCGGAATTCAATGGATCGAAAGTAAAATCAAGCTATTATGGGCAAGCCAATAATGCCAGCAAAAGCAGCGGCAATTTAAGCAATGCATCCATTGTGTATTATCAGCAACTTAACCGCCCAAAAGGGAGTGATAAAAGCAAGGGATGGCTCAGCATTAATTATGGCGCGGGTTACAGCCGTACCAATAACTTTTATGAGAATATAGTTTATAACGGCAAAAATGCAAGCAACTCCATATCTGATTATTATGCAGGTACGGCCAATAACCATCCGGATGACCCACTCGCGCAAGCGGCCTATAGTGATCGTTTAATCGATAAGTTTGCCACCCCTCAAGGCTTTGATTTCGGCAGTACCATTAATGTCCCCGTAAACCAAACAGGCACCATTTCGCGGGTAGGCGGTCAATCGGAGTTTAATTTAGCTATGGGGGCCAATTACAGCAATAAATTATACCTGGGTGTGAGCGTGGCTATAACCGACCTCAGATATGATTATTCCCGTCAGTTTATTGAGGATGGCACCGCATCTATAATACCCAATGGGGGCGTTAATGGTGTTACAACCCCTTTCAGGTCTAACTACATACAAAATCAGTCAACCACGGGTTCGGGTGCTAACATTAAGCTGGGGATTATTTACAAACCCGTTGAAGCCGTACGTTTAGGTTTCACCTTCACCTCTCCTACCTTTTACAGTATCAACGATGTAACTACCGAAGGATTGGCCACTTCCATTAATGGAAGACCAAACCAGCCTTATAATTCAGGTAATTATGAACTAAACTACAATATGCGTACACCGCTTAAATTAACAGGCGGGGCCGCTTTTTTTATTGGCAAATATGGTTTTATCAGTGGTGATGTGGAATATATCGACTATTCCACAACCCACATCAGCAGTAATGATAGTTATGATAATTCCAGCGATATTGATGCCATTAAAGCCAATTACAAATCGGCTATCAACCTACATGTGGGTGCCGAAGCCCGTGTAACCAATATGTTTTACTTACGCGGCGGATACAGCCAGCAAGGCAGTCCGTTTAAAAATAACACAGGCGCTACAGATGTAAGCAGTGATATCAAAACGGTTAGCGGAGGTATAGGTTTAAGATTTGGTCAGTATTATGTAGATGCTACCTATGCGCATGTTACCGGCTCCGAATCGTTCTCGCCTTACTTGATCAACAACGGCAACCCGACAGCTAATTTCAAAAAGACAAACGATAACGCCTTTTTGACTTTAGGATATCGGTTTTAAATAAATATCGGCAATGACCACATATAGAATAATCGGCATAGTGTTGATCGTTATAGGAATAGGGATGTTTTTTCTTGGAGTTTCCCTGTTTGCATATCAAGGTCCACCACTAAACCCTATTGTAAATGAAATGGGGAAATATTCTTTCTTTTGTTGGTTGCCTACACTGATAGTTGGCTTAGGTTTAACCTTTGGCTCAAAAAAGAAAAATAAGTGATATTTATCAATGGTGCGGTGATAACACCACAGGTGTTCGGAAGATTAAAGGGTAAATAGACCTATTGCATTTTATTGTCGATATGCTCCGTTAGGAGCTCCCTGTTTGTAGAGATACAAGACAAAATATCTTTTTGCTCCCTAGGTGCAACCCTAAATGAGCAGGTAAGTTGTATAAGAGTAGCCTCTACGAGGCATAAAAGAGGGGGATGCGGTGCTATAAACAGGTAGCTCCTAACGGAGCAAGCTTGTTTCAGATACTTTATAAAATGTAATGTCGCAATTTATTCTTCCGAACACTTGTAGTGATAACACCGACCATAAGCTGAAAAGACAAATGTGATACCTTTTTGACTTTGGGTTACCGGTTTTAATATTATTCGCTCATAAAAAAGACGCATGTGATGCGTCTCTACAAATATACTATTCCGCCGTCTGTGTCCTCACAGGCGGCTTTTTTATGTTGTCGATTGTAAGCTGGCTGTGAGGACACAGCCAGCGGGGAAGACATATTCTTTATCCTAATAAACTTGATTCTTCGCTCTGTATTTATATCCCCGATACATCAGCTATCTGCTCGGTTTTTACCAGCTTGCGTACATCAAAACCTTTGTCAGCGGCACGTACTACCAGCTCATTATAAGTTTGCTCGTCCAGTGTAGGGCGGCGGCTCAGGATCCATAAATGGTTACGGTCAGGGTGACCAACTACCGAATAGCTATAATCTTTAGCCAGATCGATGATCCAATACTTACCCTTGAACGGCCAAAAGAATTCAACATCGAGTTTCGCGTTGGTATGATCGGTTACAAAAGCACGACCTTCCTTTACTTTTAAGCTGCCGTCTTTAATACAGCGGTTCTTGACGATCAGCGAGCCGTCCTCGGCTAACCCGTAAGTTGCCGATGTGCAGCTGCAACCCTTTTCAAAAATTTGTGGAATGGATGCTATCTCAAACCAGGTACCTAAATATTTTTTTAGTTCTACGTATTTAACAGTTTCTAAGGGTTTACACCTGGCTTGCAGGGCCAGGGCGGTTAATCCTAAAACGACAGATGTTGCTAAAATCTCCTTTTTCATACAACAACAACGATTATAACAGGCAAAAAGTTTAGCAGATAAATGCACATTCTGCGCATTTATCTGCCTTAAATATTTAATTACCTTTGCGCCAATTCATTAAAATAAGCTTAAAAACAGGTAATGCCACAGAAAATGAACATCAGTATTTTAGGTTGCGGCTGGTACGGCCAGGCATTGGCAAAGGCACTGATCACTGCCGGTCATACGGTAAAAGGCTCCACCACATCACCACAAAAACTGGAGGCATTGGCTGCCGATGGTATAGATCCCTACCTGGTAAGTTTTTTGCAGGGTAACGAGCAGTATGACGATGCGTTTTTTACCTGCGATGTGCTTTTTATCTGTATCCCGCCCAAAAGCCGGGGCGGTGAAGGACCCGAGTTTATTTACAAGATACAAGGCATCATCAAAGCCATCAAAAAACATGGTGTAAAAAATGTGGTCTTTATCAGTTCCACAGGTGTTTATGCCGATGTAAACGCGGAGGTTGATGAATTAAGCGATCCGCAACCTAATACCGAGGCAGGACGGATACTATTGGAAGCAGAAGACCTGTTCAGAGCGGAAAGCACCTTCAAAACTACGATTATCCGCTTCGCGGGGCTGATCGGTCCGGACCGTGATCCGAGCAGGTTCTTTGCCGGAAAAAAGGACATCGCCAATGGCAATGCCCCGGTTAACCTTATTCATTTGGATGATTGTATTGGTTTGAGCATGGCCATCCTTACCCGGCAGGCATTTGGTTATTTGTTTAATGGCTGCTCTCCTGATCACCCAAGCCGTTCGGCGTTTTATACGGTGGCAAGCATCAGATCGGGGTTGGAAGCCCCGGAATTTCTTGATGAATTGAAGGAATGGAAGGTTGTGAGGAGTGTGAATGTAGAGGCGATTTTAGGGTATCGGTATAAGGTAAAGATTGGCTAATAATTCAGCGCGCGCTGTTCGAAGTCTCTGACTTCGAACTATTACGCTTGTAGTCTTCAGACTACAGAAAAACATTGAACCGGCCAGGTGTCTGTAGTTTTAAACTACAGACATAGTCGTCCGAAGTCAGAGACTTCGAACAGCGCAGCATGTGATGCGTCTCTACAAAGGCAATCACATCTTCGGCTTATTACCCATCACAAAAACCAACCGTCCGCCTTTTAAAATATCCCTATGGCTGATGTAATTTTTCAGATAAGGCTTGCCATTCAGGCTGATACTTTGCACATATTTATTGGCCTCAGATAAACCTTTGGCCTCGATCACAAACCTTTTACTACCAGTTACGGCAATGCTTACCTTGCTCAGCTGCGGCGCGCCAAAAACGTAACGACCATCGCCTGGATTAACGGGGTAAAAACCCATGGCTGTGAAAATATACCAGGCCGACATTTGTCCGCAGTCATCATTGCCCGATAGGCCATCTGGTTTGTTCTGATAAAACTGATCGGCTATTTGGCGTACCAGGCGCTGGGTTTTGTAGGGTTGACCGGCAAGTGTATACAAATAAGCCACATGATGATTGGGTTCGTTGCCGTGTGCATACTGGCCTATCAACCCGGTAACATCCAGTGTAGAACCTTTGCCAAACACTTTAGAGCTCATGCTAAATAAGGAATCGAGTTTGGCGGCAAAAGGCTTCTTCCCGCCCATGAGTTTAATCAAACCGGGAATATCCTGCTGTACCGACCATACATATTGCCAGGCATTGCCCTCGGTATAATCGCCGCCAATGGCCAGCTGCCCGCTATCCAGGTTGGCAAAGGGACGTACCCAATCGCCATTGGCTAAACGGCCCCACATCAGATTGGTTGATCTATCGAACAGGTTTACATAGTATTTGGACCGCTTACTGAAATAGTTATAGTCGGCTGTTTTATGCAGGGATTTGGCGAGTTGCGCGGCACACCAATCATCATAAGCAGCTTCCAGTGTGCGGGAAACAGCCTCGCGTTTTACCGAGTCGGACGGTAAGTATCCATAACGCATATAGGTATCCCAGTTGTACTTGGGGTTTTTATTATTGGTGAGCGAGGCTTTAACAGCAGCAAATGCCTGTTGCCGGTCAAAACCTTTGATGCCTTTTAACGCTGCATCCACTATAGTGGGTACTGCATGATTACCGATCATAGCATAGCTCTCCTTACCCCATAAAGTCCATATGGGCAGCAGTTTGGTGGTGTTAAAATGCTGCAGCATGGTTTCAATGATCTGCCCATCTTTATCCGGACAGATCAGCGTATAAAATGGCTGTGCTGCGCGATAGGTATCCCATAACGACAGGGTGGAGTAATACACCTTGTCTGCAGATTGATGAACTTCACCGTCGGCGCCACGGTATTGACCATCCACATCGGCAATATTGTTAGGTTGGATCAGGGCGTGGTAAATGCTGGTATAAAAGGCTGTCTTTTGTGCGGTAGTTCCTTCGGCCTTCATCCTGCCGAAATAATTTTCCCATATTTTGGCAGCATCCGCTTTAACCTGGTCAAATGTTTTGGTAGCGGTTTCGGCAGCCAGGTTTTTGCGGGCGCCATCAATACTTACGCCAGATATGGCTACTTTGGCTTCGATAGTTTCGCCGTGTTTGGTATCAAAGTCGACTATCAGGCGGCGATGATCCTCGTCGATAAAATGAGAGCCGGTAAAAGCCTTGCTGAACCGTGCGGTGAAGTAAACCTTTTTCTCTACCCATTGGCTGCTGAAGGCATAACCGCTGATAGCCGTTTTTGAATTGATAGTAATGCTGCCTTCGGATACGTGCTCTTTCAATTCGTTTGCATTCTCTACCAGTCCGCTTTGCATATCAATAAGCAGGTGCGATTGCCCGGCTTTGTTAAAGGTATAGCGGTGCAAGCCGGTATGCGCGGATGCGGTGAGCTGTACTTTGATGTCATGATCATCCAACACCACCTCGTAATAACCCGGAGAAGCTTTTTCCTTACGATGCGAAAACCTGCTCACAAATTGCTGCGGATCTTTACCCTGGAAAGGAAAAAACAGCACATCGCCCAGGTCGACACCGCCTGTGCCGCTTAAATGGGTATGCGCAAAGCCGGTTATAGTGCTATCCTCATAACGGTAACCCGAGGAATAATGCCAGCCAAAGTTACCGGTTTCCGGGCTAAGCTGCACCATACCAAAGGGTACCGTAGCACCTGGAAAAGTATGCCCTGTAGCGGAAGTGCCAATAAAGGGATCGACGTATTTGCTGTAACTCTGCGCATAAGCGACAAAGCATCCGCATAAAAAAAGCATTCCTATTAACAGGCTTTTCCGCATGGCTTATTCTTTATATTCCAATGTTTTGCTAAACACTACATCCGTTGCCGAGCGGGCAATCATCACATCAAAGGTACCGGGTTCGGTCACCCGTTTCATATCCATGTTCCATATGGCAATGTCTTCGGGTGTTATGGTAAATTTTACCGTTTTGGTTTCGCCGGGTTTCAGGGCTATCTTATCAAAACCTTTCAGCGCCATTACCGGGGTGGTTACCGAATTAACTTTATTACCCAGGTACATTTGCACCACTTCTTTACCTGTTACATTACCACTGTTGGTTACATCGACAGCAACCTGCACTTGCCCGGCTTTGCCAAGCGAGCTTGCCGATACCTGCATATTGCTGTATTTAAAAGAGGTATAACTCAAGCCAAAACCAAAAGGAAAGAGCGGATCGCTGGATGAAAAAACATAGTCCTGCCCCGGCTTATCCGGCGAGCCGGGATTATGATAAAATCCCCTGCCCGAACTCACATGATTATAAAATACCGGTATATGCCCTGTGGATTGCGGTATGGACACGTTTAACCTGCCCGACGGGTTCACCTTGCCAAACAGGATATTGGCCACCGCCGCGCCGCCCTTTTCGCCAGGATACCAGGCTTCGAGTATGGCCGGGATATGTTCTTTTTCCCAACTGATGCTCCATGGACGGCCGTGTACCAGCACCAGTATCACGGGCTTACCGGTTTTATAAATGGCCTGCAATAACTGGCGTTGAACACCATCAGGATTAATATCGGTCACATCATAACCTTCGCCGCAGGTAAAGGGATCTTTGGGCTCGCTTTCGGGGGTGTGACCGTTCCAGCCAACACCCGAGAATACTACACTGGTGGTACCCAACACTACAACTACAGCATCGCTGTTTTTAGCAGCGGTAACAGCCTCCGCAAAACCACTGGTATCCCGACCGGACAGGGTACCGCCTTTGGCATAATTGATCTTTATTTTATTGCCTGCTAATTGTTTAATACCATCTAATACGGTAGTACCGGATCGGTTATCACGGGTGGAACTATAATCGCCGTATTGTACCTGGTTGGCGTTGGGGCCAACCACCGCCAGCGACTTCAATTTATTGATATTCAGGGGCAACAATTGCTGGTCATTTTTAAGCAGGATGATAGATTCCTCGGCTATTTGCTGTGACAGGGCCACATGCGCTGGGGTATGCACGCGCTTTTTAAGCTGCAAGGTATCTACTAATGGCTTCTCAAACAAACCGGCCTTAAATTTGGCAGTAAGGATACGGGCTACGGCGGTATCTATCTGTGATTCCTTTACCTTACCTGCTTTTACCAGATCTATGAGTTTACTATATGCATCCGGACTGGGCGCTTCCAGGTCGACACCGGCGTTGAGGGCCATGCGGGCGGCAGCTTTCGCGTCTTTGGCCGTGCGCTGAAAGCCGTATAACATTTTCAAGCCCTCATAATCAGAGAATACATAACCCTTAAAGCCCCATTCCCTGCGCAATACCTGCTCCAATAAAAACCGGTTGGCATGGGCTGGTATGCCGTCCATTTCGTTATAGGATGGCATCACCGAATAGATGTTGGCCTTTTGCACCACATCACGGAATGGTGGCAGGAATATCGACCGGAGTTCGCGCTCACCAATGGAGGCAGGCCCCAAATTAATACCCGCCACCGGGATACTGTAGGCAGCAAAATGTTTGGCAGTACACATCACCTTATCTTTGTCGATGCCTATCAGGCTTTGTGCAGCATCGCCCTGCATACCGGTTACAAAGGCCATTCCCAATTGACTCACCAGGTAAGGGTCTTCGGCATAACACTCCTCCACCCGGCCAAAACGGGGGTCACGGATCAGATCAAACAAGGGCGACAACGCCTGATCAACGCCTGATGAAGATGCTTCGTAGGCAATAACCGAACCCATTTGTTTAATGAGCGCCGGGTTCCAGCTGCTGCCTTGCGCTATGGCCTGCGGAAATATAGTAGCCCCTGCAGCCAGCTGCCCGTGCAGGCACTCGCCTATTTGTATGGGTGGAATGCCCAGTCGTGTTTTTTCGCGGGCGTATTTTTTGGCTTTGATGGATAAGGATGCTATTTCATTGATGGTAACAAAGGGACTTTCGCACACGCCATAAGCAATGGGATTGCTCAATGAGCCTTTTAAGGAATTCATGCTCATTTGGCCCACTTTTTCTTCCAGCGTCATGCGGCCCAGCAGATCTTTGACCCGGGCAGGCACAGGGGCTTTCGGGTCTTTATAAACCTGGGCACTGGCGGCGGATATGATCAAAAATGCCGCTATTGTTAAACTCCATTTTTTTCGCATCATATTGATATGATCTATAAATGAAACAGGTATTTCTGCGGATCAAGCAATTTACCGGCAGCATCCTTTAGCACAAACAATGTTTGTTTGCTATTGGCTTCGGTGGCAGTGTAATAGCCGCTAAACTCGTAAAAGCCTTTTTTAAGATACAGTAAGGCCTTTTGCGGTTCTACATACCTGTTTTTTTCGCCTCTGATAAGCAATCCATTATCCAAATTTAAAGTCGGGCTCACCTCAAATCCCGATGTCAATTCGTAATCACCCTCTGTATCTATTTTAATCAGACCGTTAAACTTAACCCAGGTCAAATCTCCATCAGTTACAGGTAATATTGCCGGGGTGGCAGTTGAGATCACGGTCATGCTCACCGGGGGTACAGCCTCCAGTTTGGCATAGTTGATTTCCTTGGCTTTGAAAATTTTATAGCCTAAACCTGGTTTCAGTTCGGCTGTATAAACTACCCGTGGTTTAATTTTTACATGTTTTATGGTAGCACTTTGCAATATGTGCTGCGCGTTCAGGTTCCAGGTGGTATAGGTTTTCAGCTCCAGACTATCCTTTAGTGGAACGTCAATATTCACGGGAAACGCTACTGCTTTGGCTGTACTATCGGGCATTTTGCCGTTAAGCGAATACCGTACCTGCGCACCCAATAAAGGGTATTGTAAGGTTTGCTTAAACCGCTCTGCATTGGTGGTGATATGGTCAATACCTACAATATCGGGCAGGCGAGCGTTGAGGTTCCAGCGTTTAAAATAAGGATACTGTTGTTTCATTTTGTATTCAAAACGGTCGATGTTCTTATTTTCTTTACTGCTCCAGGCCAGTTCTGCCACCGCCAGCGCACGTGGAAAAACCATATACTCCAGATGCGGGGCATTGGGTATTTTTTCTGTCCAGATGTTGCCTTGCGCACCTAAAATATAGGCAGCCTCGGCAGGTGTTAACTGACCCGATTGCGGTTCGTAGTTATACACCATCTGCCAGGTAACCGGCGGATTCCAGCCTATGGGTTCCAATTGCTCATTGGCCTGCGGCGCATCAAAGTACATATAAGGCAACGGTGTCATCACTACATGATGGTGCATGCGTGCGGCTTCGATTCCCCCTTCTTCGCCCCGCCAGCTCATCACTGTTGCCGACTCTGCCAAGCCGCCCTGTAAGATCTCATCCCAGCCCACCAGCTTTTTATTTTTGGAGATCAGGAATTTCTCGATGCGTTTAATAAAATAGCTTTGTACTTCCTTTTCGTTCTTCAGGCCTTCTTTTCGCATCAGGGCAACAGCTGTTGGGCTTTTGAGCCAGTCGGCCATTTCCGCTTCATCCCCACCAATGTGTACGTACTGATTAGGGAATAAGGCGATCACCTCGGTCAGCACGTCTTCCATAAACTTAAAGGTATACTCGCTCGGGTCGAGCATGCGTACCCGGTGTTTGGCACCTGTAGAATCCTTACAGCCTAATTCGGGATAGGCGAATATGGCTGCTTCACTGTGGCCAGGCATTTCAATTTCGGGCAAAATGGTCACAAACCGGTCCTGTGCATATTTGATCACGTCGCGAATCTCGGCTTTGGTATAAAAGCCATCGTTACCTCCATCTACCAGGTTATCCAGCTTCCGGAACTTCCCTTCTTTGGCGTAGTAAGCTATTTTCGAACCAACTTCGGTCAGCTTTGGATATTTATCTATCTGGATGCGCCAGCCCTCATCGTCGGTTAAATGCCAGTGCAATACATTCAGCTTATAATGCGCCATTACATCTATGTATTTCTTTACCTCATCCACCATAAAAAAGTGGCGGCATACATCCAGGCTCAGTCCACGCCATTGAAAGCGGGGTTCGTCGCTAATGGCACAAACAGGTATTTGCAGGGGCTTAGCAGCAACTCCGGGCAACAATTGTATAAGTGATTGCACTCCGTAAAATATGCCGGCCCCTTTACCGGATATGGTTATTTTGCCGGTGGTAATACTCAGGGCATAAGCGCCATCCGTACCCTTTAGGTTGCTGCTGATCAATCTGATTGCTGTTGAGGGAGGAATCTGGGTATAAACTTTCAGGGTTAATTGCAGTTTATAATATTGAGCGAGGTAGCCTTGCAAGTATTTTCCCACCGCGGCACTTTCTTTATCAACCCCGATAACGGCTTTACTGTTCAATATAAAATTGCCTTTTTGTGTGGTTAAGTGAAGTGGCTGCGGAATAATGTGCATCTGCGCGACCGACTTTTTTACACCTAAGCCCAAACAGGTTATTATTAAAAGCAGGTATATTTTGCTGAAACGAATCATAAAAGGAATAGAGGTTTAAATTTTTACCGTGATGTTTTTCTTATACAATATCCAAACCGGTATAAAGATGATAATGACGGTAAAGATAGCCGATATGAGCGAGGCATTCTCGGACGAAAAGTTTGGCGTGAGCAAATGAAAATACATGTACGACCAGATATTGGTCTTGTGCCCGTTATCCGTAACCGGGATAATGGCTATCACAGCCGGGATAACATCGGCCAGTACATAAGCCGCTATAGCATTACGCCCAAAAGCCAGGAAGGGTGGCAGCAATTTTTTATAACCCTTTACATCGATCAGCCAATAAGATATGGCCAGTATGATGATAGCCAATCCGGCGGTGAATAATACAAAGGAGCTTGTCCATAAGGATTTATTGATGGGAAAAAACGTATTCCAGATCAATCCGGCTACAGCCAGCAAAGCTCCTACATTCGTTAGTCGGAGTATCTGGCTGCCGGTTTTCAGCCTGTCGCTTTTGAGCCAGGTACCGGTAAGTACTCCGATGAGGCAGGTGCCGATAGCGGGGATAGTGCCCAGCAAACCTTCCGGATCCCAGGTTTTGGATGCACCCCAGAGGTGGTTCGGCGTAAACACCAACCTGTCGATCCAGGCGCCCAGGTTAGTTTCAGGATTGAGGTTGGCATGACCAAAGCCGGGTACAGGAACCAAAGCCATGAGCAGGTAATAGCCAATTAAGCAAGCCGGGGCAATGGATATCTGTGTGCGGGTATTGGTTTTAATGTACAGCACAGCCGTAATACCAAAAACAATACCAATGCGCTGCAATACACCGGGGAAACGCAAATGGCTGAACTGAAAATCGCCGATAAGCGGTAAACAGATCCCCAGCAATACAATAATAAGGGTACGGCGAAGGATGGATAACATCAGCCTGGGATGACCAGCGGCATCCAGTTTTTTGGCCTGCATGGCGTAAACTATGGATACGCCCACCATAAACAAAAAGAAGGGAAAAACCAGGTCGGTCGGTGTGCAGCCGTTCCATTTAGAATGTTCCAGCGGCCAGTAAATATGGCCCCAGTCGCCGGGATCATTCACCAGTATCATAGCAGCCACGGTAAATCCCCGAAAAAAATCGAGCGAAAGCAAGCGCGGGCGACTGATACTGGTGGCTTTATCGCCAACGATGGTGTTTGCCATAGTTTTATCCTCTGTTGATCAAAAAACCTTAACATCTGTTTAAAACAGACAACTATTATCTTCTTGAAATGTTATCGTTATGCAACTTCCCTCTTGAGAGAGTAATAGTCCATGAAGAGGCATAAGGCGAAAATTAGGCACCTATCGACTCACCCCGACATCGCTGCGCTTGTCACCCCTCTCTCCGCTTCGCGCATAGAGGGGATTTTTAATTCTTTTTTTCTTTACCCTCTTTGCGGCAAAGCCGCAGAGAGGGTGGTCCAGCGAAGCAACGACCGGTGAGTCGGCTATGCGACTTGTTTTTAACCTTGTAAGTTTAAACTCCGCCTTTTCATGGGCTATTACTCTCCAAAGGAGAATCGCACAGTCCTTGCCTTAAATTCTGTTTTTCATCATTTTTTTAACCACAAACCCTTATTTAATGACACTCCAAGTGGACCCATATAAACCCAGTTTACTTCTTCTTAATTAACGTGTTTGCCAAACGTTTTTAGCGTATACACAAAATGGTATGTACCCGAGCCAATATTCAAATGCTCATCATTACTTATTTTCTGGATACCGGTTATTTCCTTTTCAGTGTTGATATCGAGGCCATTTTCGGTAATCTGGTCGGTTACTGATGGCAGTACGATCTCGGCGGTTGTGTTGGGCGGCACAATAACATCCAATGTAAATATACCATTATCAATACTCCATGCCGATTTTACTTTACCATACAAAGTTTCCAGTTCGGCCTGGGCGCTGGTCAGTTTGCCACCCGGATGCGGCGAAATAATTATCCTATGAAAGCCCGGCGAGTTTTCGTCGGTATTTATACCTGTTATCACGCGATACATCCAATCGCCAATGGCGCCGTAAGCGTAATGGTTGAAGGAGTTCATTTCGGGGTCTTCAAAACTGCCATCGGGCTTGATGCCGTCCCAACGTTCCCAAATGGTGGTAGCCCCATGCTTTACCGGGTACAGCCACGATGGGTACGACTCTTTCATCAGCAGGTCATAAGCAATATCGGTATGCCCAAAACGGCTCAGTACATGGCAAATATAGGGTGTACCCAAAAAGCCGGTGGTGATATGCTCGTCATAATCCTGGATATTGTTCACTAACCTTTTTGCCGCTGATTCACGTAAATTTTCGGGCAGCAAGTCAAAGTTCAAGGCTAATACATAGGAGGTTTGCGTACCCGATATCATGCGGCCATTGGGCGTCACGTACTCGCTCTGGAAGGCTTTTTTGATATTGTACAACAGTTGGGTGTATTTCTGCACATCATCGCCCCGGTGCAAAATTTTGGCCGCATTGATGAGCAACTGGGTAGAGTAAGCGTAAAATGCCTGTGCTATCAAATTTTTATCGGTCAGGGCGGCGCCATCCTCGTAATTGGTTCCGGCATAAAAGAGCCAGTCGCCAAAGTGGTTACCAGTATCCCAAAGATAATTACGGCTGTGGAGTTGAATATATCCCACCCATGCCTTCATGCTTTCATATTGCTGTTGCAATACCTGTTTATCGCCATAGGCCAGGTAAATAGTCCAGGGTGCAATGGTGGCTACATCGCTCCAGCCTGAGGCGGCTGATGAAACACTATCCAGCACGTTTGGGATCACATAGGGTACCGCGCCATCTTTATGCTGATCGGCCGAAAGATCTTTTAACCACTTGGTAAAAAAACCGGCCACATCCATATTAAAAGTAGCGGTACGGCAAAAAGCCTGCGCATCGCCCGTCCAGCCCATACGCTCATCCCGTTGCGGGCAATCGGTAGGCACATCAACAAAATTACCTTTTTGCCCCCACTGTATATTATGCTGTAGCTGATTAATGAGGGGGTTGGAGGTAGAGAATTTACCCGTTTGCGCCATATCAGAATATACCGCGTATGCGGCAATGTTGGTTGAATCAAGCGGCCCGGCATAGCCCACTACTTTCATATAACGGAAGCCCTGAAAGGTAAAATGGGGCTCATAGCTTTCTGCGCTATCGCTTTTAAATATGTAGGTGATCTCTTGTTTGGCGGTACGCAGATTTTTGGTATAAAAATTACCTTTCTGATCAAGCACTTCAGCGTGGAAAAGGTGGATGGTATCGCCTGTTTTGGCTTTCAGCTTAAATTGTACCCAACCTACCAGGTTTTGTCCAAAGTCGATCACCCGTTCGCCGGCCGGGGTGGTGAATACTTTTAGCGGTAAAAACTTCTCATGTTTTTTTACCGTTGGACCAATAGTAGTGATCAAATTGCTTTTGATGCTTTCGTCTGTTTTTACGGTATCCCAGGTGGCATCCTTATACAGAGGATCCGTCCATCCGTTCTTTTCCTTACGGGCATCATACACCTCACCATCAAAAAATGAAGACGAGCGGATGGGCCCATAGGCTACCTTCCAGCTTTTGTCTGAGGTCATCACCTCGCGTTTGCCATTGGTATAAACTATCTCCAGCTGATATAGCAGGGCCAGTTTTTTACCGTAGACATTCTTTTTACGATTATAAGTATAGCCCCTGTACCAGCCATCGCCAATGGTTACGCCGGTGGCGTTATCGCCCCTTTTAAGCAGCGAAGTAACATCATACACCTGGTATTGCAGGCGTTTGTTATAGCTTGTCCAGCCGGGTGCGAAGTAATCGTTCCCTACCCTTTTGCCATTGATCTGGGCCTCAAATACGCCATGGGCAGTGATATATAAATGGGCCGCGCGTATTTTATGATCAAGTTTAAATGCTTTGCGGAACATGGGGCTGGGACCGCCGGTGGTATCAGACACGTAATTATCCTGGATCCATTTGGCCGACCAGTCTTCCTGTTTCAGCAAACCCATCTTCCAAAAGTTGACCATGCTCCAGGGGCTTACCTGGTTTTTATTGTTCCATACCCGTACCTGCCAGTAACACTTTTCGCGCGAGGTAAGCATCGGCCCACCATAATATACATGCGCCGACTCATCTGACGGGACCTTACCCGAAGTCCAGATCAGGTTTTGACCTTTGGTTAGCGATACCGCGTTTGTACCTACCCGTATCTCATAATAAGTTTGCTGTATGTTACGATCCTGGGTTATCAGTTTCCAGCTCAGGCGCGGGTTGGCCGCGTCGACTGCTATAGGGTTAACTTTATATTCACATATCAAATTATCAACCTTAAAATTAACAGGCACATTTTGAACCTGTGCAAAACCCTGGCGGCAAATAAAAAATAATATTACGATACTCAGATATGCCTTTTTAAGCATACCTGTTTGGGCTATGTAATTCATGCTACTAAATATAGCTTAAGAACGGTTTTTGTTTGTATATATATCATATTTTTTAATCTCAAAAGTAAATATGATGTTACAAGTATGAGAGTCAGGAATCAAGATACAAGAATCAAGACAAAAACCTACTTGTTATTTGTGCTTTCTTGATTCTTGTATCAAATATTTTGACTCCAATTTATCTTCCTGATTCTTGACTCTATATCTTGACTCTTTTTTAATGCTCCAATTGTGCTTGATTCAAAGGATATTGGAACAATAGGCGAATGTTGGTATACGCAGCTGAATTCACGTTCCAATACGGCTTTTTAATTTCTTTTTCCCTGGCACCGTGGGCTGTCATTACGGCTACGGCTTTTCCGGTGCGCAATAGATCAAACCAGCGATGATTTTCAAAACACAGTTCAATTTGCCTTTCATGGGCTACCGCCGCGCGAAAATCTTCCTGGCTGGCTACGTTTAGTTCGGGTTTGGTATTACCTGCACTTTTATCTGGCAAACCCGCGCGTTCCCTCACCAGGTTTAAATATCTAAAGGCATCACCACCTCCTGAAAAGCCTTGTTCATTGAGGCATTCGGCCAGCATCAGGTAAACATCAGCATAGCGGTACACTGGGAAATTATTACCCGTGATACCCTGAACTGCACCTTTACTCTGGTACTTTTTGATAAAAGGCATGGTAATACCATACTGATCGGATGTAAAAGTTGTATCAATTGAGGCGGCCTTTCTGTTATCACCAGACTCATAAGCATCCAGCAGGTCCTGGGTTGGTATATTCCAGCCGTTTTGGGCGCCATTGGCTATTTCATAACCGGTTACAGAATCATCATATACATCCCAGGGCACAAACGTATCTATAAAATCACTGCCTAAGCCATTAGGCCCTTCAATGTACTGGATCTCAAATATCGATTCGGGGCCATTTTCTTTGGCAAGGTTAAAGTTATCAGCATAGTTGTCATTCAGTTGGTAAACGTTAGAGGAAATGATGTTATGCAGTAAAGGTACGGCCAGATCGAACTTTTTCTGAGTCATATATACTTCGGCCAACAAAGTTTCGGCAGTTCCTTTAGTTACCCTGCCTTTATCCCCATCTCCTGAATAACTGAGCGGTAATTTGGCAATGGCATCATTAGCATCGGCAATTATTTGTGTATAAATATCGGCAACATGGGCCTTGGTAGCTACTTTAAATGCTTCATTTACCGATTGCACTTCGGTTAACACCAATGGTACATCGCCAAACATACGTACCAAATTAAAATAATTAAAGGCTCGCAAAAAACTGGCCTGGCCGCCAATGGTATCGGCTACGGCGGCGGGTAATTTAGCTGCGGGTAAGCGTGCTAAAATAATATTGCACCGGCCAATAGCAGTAAAGCTGGCTTTAAAAAAGGAGCCAACCATATCGTTATTGTTCAGCTCCCTGAATTCGTCTATCTCCTCCTTATTGGTACCGGAACGATCATTAGGGTTAAACTCATATGATGTATTGTCTGACCGCATTTCGCCCATGGCCCAGAATGAACCTGTATATAGTCCCAGCAAAGGGGCGTAAGCGCCATTAACAGCCTGTGCAAACTGAGCGGGCGTTTTATAAAAATTTGCTTTATTCTCGGTATCAGTAGGCTGAAGGGCGAGATAATCCTTTTTACAGCCAATTACACTGGCTATGGTAAGGATCAAAAAAAGATATATGTATTTTTTCATGTCTTCGGTTGTTAGTTTATTTGCTTATTGGTTCATTAGTTCGTTGGCTAAGGTCTTTGTGTTCTTAGATCTAAAGATGCTTGCTCCCAAAAAACTAAAAGGTTACATTACAACCCACTGTATATACAGCAGAAACAGGGTAACCTGTAAAATTCACATTTGGTGAAAGCGACCTGTTACCATCCTGCCCATCGATGCCCACTTCGGGGTTTCCCCCTTTGTAACCGGTAATGAGAATAGCATTCTGCGCGCTGAAATAAACCCTGAAATTTTTGCTGAACTTGGTTTTGAAATTATATCCCAAATCTATGTTCTTGACCATAAGGTAAGAGTTGCTTTCAACCCAGTAAGATGGGTAATAATCGCGAGCTAAATTGGTATTGGATACCGTTGTTGGCAAAAGCCCGGCTCCCGGTTGGCTGGCAGAACGCCAACGCTGCATTACGGATTGCTCTACATTAAATACGCCATCCAGATTAGTAGTAAATTGCTTGTACATGTCAAACACATGACCACCCACTGAACCGGCTGAGATAATGTTCATATCAAAATTTTTGTATGACAGATGATTGTTAAAGCCGAAAGTAAACTTTGGCCAGGGGTTACCAATAGGTACCTGGTCGCCACCATCAATCACGCCATCACCATTTACATCCTTATATCGGATCGTGCCTACAGCTTGTCCATCAAAATGTGGATATTTGTCCAACTCTGCCTGGTTTTGAAAGATACCCTGGAATATGTAACCATAAAACTGCCCCAATGGCAAACCAACCTTGGTAATATTGGTTGGGTTATCGTTGGCAGGAGCATCATATATTTGTTGGGTTGTACCCAGATCGAGCACCTTGTTGCGGTTAAAAGATATATTCATATCCGTACTCCAGTTAAACCCGCTGCCTACAATATTTTTGGTGGTTAAAGTAAACTCCCATCCCCGGTTACGTACATTGCCTACATTGGTTAAGGAGTAATCATATCCCGAAGCAATAGGTAAAGAGATACCCTGCAACATGCGTTGTGTATAGCGGTTATAATATTCGGCAATTAAATAAATGCGACCCTTGATGAGCGAAATATCCAAGCCAATATCTGTTTGCTTGGTGGTTTCCCATCCAAGCAGCTGATTTCCCAAAACGGTTAAAGACTTTCCAGGTACCAGTGCACCGCCAAATGAATAATTGGTTTGGTCAACCGCAGGAATAGATTCGTAATTACCAACATTATTATTCCCGGCAAGACCATAACTGGCCGTAAATTTTACCTGATCAATAAAGGACGTTTTTGGAAAAAATGATTCATCAGAGATGCGCCATCCGCCAGATACCGAAGGGAACGTACCCCATTGATGGCCCACGGCAAACCGCGATGAACCATCCCGGCGAATGGAGGCGCTTAATAGGTACTTGTCCTTATAAGCATAATTTACCCTGCCTATTAACGAAAGTAGGCGCCACTGCTCATCACCATTGTTATCTGCCGGTGCGGTTACGATGGTTGCAGCCCCAATTGATCGGACAACATCATCTGGATAACCTGTTCCGAAAGTAAAACGATTGTGACTTGTTTCCTGTTGAATGGAATAATCGCCCAGTACGGTTAAAGTATGGTTACCCCATGTTTTTTTATAATTAATTGAGTTTTCATTAAGCCAGTTAAGCGAATTTACCGAAGTAGCAGAACCTATTGCCTTTACCTGCGTGCCATCACGGTTTGGCGCATTAAATCCCCCGAGGAATGATGGCCGGAAATAATCCTGTGATTTGGTTTGATAATCAACCCCAAATGTCGACCTTAAGGTTAAACCAGGTATGATCCGCCATTCCGCATAAGTATTAGCCAATGCACGAAACTCATTGCGGTTATTGTTGATGTTCATTAACTCGCTTACCGGGTTGGCATTTTGGAAGGTACCGGGCGAACCTACCACATTGGTATAAGAGCCGTCGGGTTGTTTTACGGGTACCAGAGGGCTTTCCAGGTAAGCCTGACTTAATACGGCCGAAAGGAAATGACCATCAGTTTCCTGTAAATTCCGAAGACTATAAGTGGGTGCGATACTCAGGCCAACAGTTACGTTTTTGGCCACTTCGGCATCTATAACACCCTTTAAAGAATATCTCTTAAAAGCTGTATTGAGTACCGTACCCTGCTGATCAAAATAACCCAATGAAAATAATGACCTTACTTTATCTGTGCCATTAGCAACGGTAACATCATAATTTTGCATAGGAGCCACACGGGTAACAGCATCAAACCAATCGGTACCTTTACCCAGTGATGCCGGGTTCTTGTACTCATCGGGTATAGGGTTATCAGTACCATTAACTTTATTGGCATCCTGTATAGCCTCCGTACGCCATTGCGCGAATTGAGAAGCCGTCATCATTTTAAGCTTGGTTTTTGGCAATATGGTTTGAATACCGGTAGATGTATTCACGGTAACCGTCGATTCACCCTTTTTAGCTCTTTTGGTGGTAATCAGTATCACACCATTTGCACCACGTGAACCATATATGGCTGTAGAAGCCGCGTCTTTTAGAACGCTTATGTTCTCAATATCATCTGGGTTAATGGTACTGAGCGGATTGGAATACTGGTCAAACCCCGGAGAGATCGGAAAACCGTCGATCACATACAGCGGATCGTCACCGGCCCCTACCGAGCCTGCGCCACGGATGTTAACAGAAACCCCACCACCCGGGGTGCCCGTTACCTGGTTTACAGTTACACCAGCCAATTGCCCGGCCAGTTTCAGATCAACACTCGCCGCCTTGATCTCCTTGATGTTGGACATTTTAACCGTTCCTACGGCACCTGTTACATCTTTTCGCTCCTGGTTACCGTAACCTACTACCACCACTTCGTTCAACTGGGTTTTATCATCGTCCAGTACAATGTTAATGGTGGTGCGTTTATTTACCGGCTCTTCTTTAGATTTAAAGCCCACAAACGTAAACACCAGTACCGCGTTATCATCGGCCTGTAAACTAAATTTACCGTCGACGCCGGTGGTGGCTCCTATGTTTGTCCCCTTTATTTTTACATTAACACCCGGCAAGGGCTGTCCCTGAGCATCCTTTACCTGGCCTGTTATGGTTATGGGTTCAGCGTGAGTTTCTGGGAAATTTTTAGCCCTAAGCTGTAAACAGCCGGCCATGAGTAATAAACCTGTTAATTTTAAAATTAAAAATAGTTTTGAGGCTGATGTCCGGGGCGCATGTAATACCCTACTCGTAAAGTTTAATTGCATACCTTGGTTGTGTTTGGTTAATGTATCGGTTAATGAACTCAGCAGGTTGATTTTCTGTTCGGGAGTGCTGCTTACTCCGCTTTTTGAGGATAAGCGCTTCATTACTGCGCTATAGGTTTTGTTAGTGTTTGTTCATAGTTTATACTTCGGTTTGGTTTATGGTGATATATAATGCCGGTTCTGATAGCTTATCATATTAAATGATAACCGGCAAATACTTTATAATAAGATCGATTCGACTGGTCAGTCTTTAAATAACCTGTATAACAAACAGTTATAGGTCCAACAAAATATCAGGGAATTGGTTGTATTAAATTGAAATAAATTTAAGTTTAACTTAATTCACATTGCAGAGGAAGCAAATTTATTAGCGAAATAAACAGGCTCATGTAGATTGATTTCACTAAAAGATATACTCAATTAAAACCGTATATCTATAAACAACACAGGTGTAGGTTATTTCCTGAAATCGAAAACCTGTGTGGGTGTTTTTTCCGTATCTGGGGTATACATCTGAATACATATCTATCTAAACTTCCTTTTATGATACGCAGGTTCATTAATTTTGCAATAACCACAGAGAGTACGATGGTTAAATGGAAGGTAAAAAACGGACTTAACATATTGCGGGTTTCTTTAGGGATTGTTTTTATCTGGTTTGGGGCCATCAAATTTTTCCACGGATTAAGTGCCGCCGAAGTAATTGCGGGGAAAACTATTTATAAATTAACCTTTGGTTTGGTTAAGCCCATTGTGGCTTTACCTGTACTTGCTTGTTGGGAGTGTACTATAGGCTTAGGACTCATTTGTAAACGATGGCTTAGCTTTACGCTATTATTGCTTTATTTTCAAATGGCGGGAACCATGTTGCCTTTATTCTTTTTTCCGCATGACACCTGGACCGTCAATATCTTTGTCCCTACTTTGTTAGGCCAGTACATCATCAAAAACCTGGTACTGTTATCGGCAGGTGTAGTTATTGGAGCAACCGTGCAGGGTGCCTGCTTAATGGAAAAAAATGAACCAATTGAAACTACGGAAAACCTGATCTGCTAAGTACTTTAAAAGATATAACAGCAAAATGCTTGCAATGTAAATGCGCAGATACCTTAATGCTCTGGTAAGATGATTTCATTCGGATAGATTGTGTTAAAAACTAAATTTAAAATTTAGTTAAATAAATATCCCAAATAAAAAGGGCCACTTTTCAGCTGCCCTTTTTATGTTACTTATTGGAGATATAGTTATGATAATATACCATTAGCTAAAGCCAGTTCTTCGGTGGTGACTGTATGCTGGCGGCCCTTATATATTTTCAGGGTAACATTAGCGTTAAGCTTTTTGAGCAGGCTCACGGTTTCATTCACCCGGCTTACAGGTACATGCGGATCAGGATCGCCAGTGGTAATTAATAAAGGGGTCTGGTCAAAATCACCTTTATAATTTTCACTCATCAGCTTTTCACCTATCAATCCTCCTGTAAAAGCTATCACACCGCCATATCTACCGGCATTGCGGGTTACATACTCCAGCGTTAAACATGCCCCCTGCGAAAAACCAAGGAAATAAATGTTCTCCTGGGCTATACCCTGCTGCTTGATATCCTCCACCAAACTACCGATCACTTCCAGCGCTGAATCCAAAGCTGGTTGATTATTACTCACCGGCGCCATAAAGCTATAAGGGTACCAGCTGTGCTCGGTAGCCTGCGGTGCAACAATGGCATAACCATCCAGTTGCAGGTGATCTTTCAAGGTAAGGATACTTACTGCCGATGCCCCGCGCCCGTGCAGCATAATCATGGCTTTTTTAGCCTGATCAGCAGGCGTCCCCGCTATAACTATCTGTTTATGATGCGTGTACATGATTTTATATTAATGAAGGTAAGGATTTTTCCAGATCTTCGCGTATATTCTCGTACTGTGCAGGTAGTTTTAAACCACTGCCTAATTGATCAACCGGTTCATCGACAGAAAAACCTGGATTATCAGTAGCCAGTTCAAACAATACACCACCCGGTTCGCGGAAATACAGCGAGTAAAAGTAGTTCCTGTCAATCTTATCAGTGATGTGTAACCCCAGCGCCGCTATCTTTTCGCGGTATTGCATCAATATCTCCTCGTTTTTAACCCGAAACGCTACGTGGTGTACGGAGCCACCTGCTACATGGCCTGCTACCTCTCCGGCTACTTCAACCAGGTCAACTATGGCGGCGTTATCTACCGCATCGGTCACAAACCTAAAGCGGTTTACATGCTGCTCCAACAATTTGTAACCAAAAACATCGGTTAATATTTTAGCGGTAGCATCCATTTTATTGGTTGTAATAGTAATGTTGTGGAAACCACGGGTAGCATTTTCGGCTTTCACCTCTGTCGTTTCCCAGGGTAGCCTGTTATCAGCTGTTTTAGGCACAATCAGTTCCAGCTTTAAGCCGTCGGGATCCAATAAGGTAAGGTATTGCTCGCCAAATTTTTCGGCTGGTTTGTTATACAGTACATTATTAGCCTCCAACCTCTTTAACCAAAAATCCAAACTGCCTTCGGGTACGCTGTAGCCAACTTCGGTAGCCTGGCGTGCGCCTCTTCTGCCGGCGGTAATACCTTCCCAGGGAAAAAAGGTAAGGATAGTGCCGGGGGTACCCAATTTATCGCCATAATAGAGGTGGTAGGTTTGCGGGTCATCAAAATTCACCGTTTTTTTAACCAGCCTTAAACCCAAAACACGGGTATAAAAATCGTAGTTCTTTTTGGCGTTACCTGCAATAGCAGTAATGTGGTGGATGCCGTTTATTGTATTTTCCATTGTTGTCCTTTCGTGATCAAATATTAGTAATTGTTTTAATTGATGATTCAAAGTTACCCCGCAAAACACGGTTTACACTTGATGTAGGATAAGAAATGTGAGGAGGATTTGAGAGTAAGGATTTTGGGGAACAAGGAATAAAGATAAAAGAGGACTCACCCCGACATCGCTGCGCTTCGCGTATAGAGGGGGTTTCTTTCTTTTTTCTTTACCCTCTTTCCGGTGAAGCCGAAGAGAGGTGGTCGAACGAAGTGATGACCGGGTGAGTCTACACCGCGTTCCTGGGCATATTTTACCCTTCCGCCTTAGTACTAAACAAAAATACCGCCGATTCACCCAGGATCACCTGGTCGCCTTCGCTCATGGGGTGACCGATCTGCGTGGAGTTCAGCTTGATCATCTTGCCATCGGCAGCAATATGGATCTTGGTTTTGTTGCGTGGTGGTACGCCACCTTCATCAGCAAATATCATAAAGCACTCTGCGTCTTTATTCCACTCAATATGCGCATGTTGGCGGCTGATGAATTTATTACTTTCATCTTTGCTATCAGCCGGAAAAACCAATTTATTTAAACGGAACGATCCGTTGTCAGTAACCGCTTTTTTATCGCGGCCAATGTTTATTTTATCGTCGGTAGCTTTTATGATATACTCCTCCTGCTCGGCTTCCCCATTCAATATCCGGATATAGGCTACAGCTGATGAGGCATTGTGCAATACTTGTCTGCGGGTGTGCATCAGGAATGCTGCATCCAGGTCAGGGATTGGGCTTGCTTCAGGTGGTAGCTCATCAACAAATTCTACCTCCATTGTCCAGTCGGATGGTAAGTCAAGCGCGTAGTCATCTGCTATTTTTTGTACCTCGTTCCTAAACTTTTCTTTATCGTGTACATAAACCGCACCTTCATACAGATGTTTATCTTCGGGATTGGCAGCTATATAAAGCAGCAATTCCTTAATATGACCACCTTCACCGCCTTCTATCTTTTGTAATGCTTCTTTAATAAAGCGCAAAAGGGCATCGCGCAGGCTTTTTACATCCCAGTCTGGCTTCTCGCCCTTATTTCTGAATAATTTAAATGACATGTGTTTTATTTTTGGAACAAGGATTTTTGGAGCAAGGATTTGGGGATTAAAAACAATATTTCAAAATTAACTTGATATTATCTCTATTCCCTCACTCTAAAATCCTTATTCCAAAAATCCTTGTTCTTTGTTCTAAAAAAATCCTTGCTCTATAAATCCTTGTTCCAAAAATCTCTATTGCGTGGTATCCGTAGGAAAATTTATTTCCTCGGGAGCTTCTGCTTTTTCATGAACTACCACTTTTTCGGGATCGAAGCTTTTCATATAACCCTTTTTCAATAACAGCGGGATGATGTGATTTCCGGCCAGCCGCACCGCGTCTGACGAGCCACGGGTGGATTCGATGCGAATACAAACCACCATGTTCCCGGTGCCTTTGGCTTCGGGGGCGAAAAATACATACCAGCCATCGTTCACACTTTTGTTTTTTACAATCCGCTCGGGCGTACCGCTTTTACCAGCCACCGCTATATGCAATATAGGTACTTTTGGTGCACTTTGCGCTATCATGTATTGTTTCAGCAAAGCCGCATATTCCGGTTTTTCAGCCAGTTTAAAGGCTGGCTTTACCGCAATTGCCGTATCGTTGATCTTGAGTACAAAGCGATTAGGATGCAGCATCCCCTCATTAGCTACGCCGGATATAAGTCTGGCTACAGCAGCCGGGGTCGCGATCAGTTCACCTTGTCCCCAGGCCATACCCGAGATACCTTTTGCCCTGGTTTTATGGATATTGTTAGGATCGTACCGTGGTTTGGTATTAAACTCGGTTTTACGCCACAGGTTACGCCATTTTTCTTCCTGATCGGCATTTTCTGGCGGTTTGTTATAATAGTAGCCGCCTACACCATGCAAAAACATACCCGTTTTTAAATACAAGTTACCCATGTACTCTTCCAGATGCTGCTGATTGGCCAGTTTGATAAAATACACGTTGTTTGATTTTGCAATGGCCCTTGCCATGGTGATCATCCCGGTTTCATCGGGTTCGATGCCTTTGGTACGGATGCGTTCTTCGGTACTCACGTGGTACACCACATCGGCAGCGCCAATACCCAGCTTATTAAATGCAGACATGGCCGTGAGCACCTTTGCTGTTGATCCAGGCTGCGAAGCATAGGTAAAGCCCAGGTCGGTAGTGGTCATCCAGGTAGCCAGTTTATTCTGATCGGCCTGTGGCATGGTGAGCTGATCCCAATTATGCACGGGAGGTAATGGATACACCGCAGAAGTCAGCACATCGCCAGTATTGGCCTCCATAATTACTACGGATACGCGATTGTCTTGTAAGGATGTATCGGCCGCTATGGCTTGTTGTATACCGGTTTGTAATTCGGCATCTACCGTCAATTGTACATCACGGTTTTTATTCTTAAAGGCGGCTATCTCCGGGCCGTTAATGTCGGCTAACAGCAATGGCGCTAATGCGCTGTAATCACGTTTGCTCACCGTCATCTCTTTCATGCCACGGGGTAAAAAGCGGTCCTCCTGATAACGGGATGCTTTTACATTATAACTGGTTATCGGCATTTTAAACCCACGCAATTCGGCTGCGTGTTCATACTCGGCAAAGTAGCCGTTGGTGCTGCCGTTAAATACGCCGGTATTTTCGTCGCCCGTCCAGAAAAACATGTTCTCTTCAAATGGATAATACCGCTCCAAACGCTTATGCATAGCCGAATCCAGGTCATAATGCATGATGCCGGTAGCAGCCAGTTTTTCTTTTTGCTTCTCTATGAGTTCCGGTTTGCTGGTAGCCAGGATCAGCCCGTTACGATCGAGCAATGAACCTGCCTGCAGCTTATTCATCAATATAGCGATACGCGGATTATAGCTAAACATCCGCAAACCACTTTTATCGGCAACCAGTGCCGGTTTTACCACCCAATGTTTATTATCGGCGCTATAGCGCGATACATTTACAGTAAGCAATACTACAGCGGCCAATGCGGCAGCCAATGCAGGCACCAGGTTTTTGTCCTGCTGCTTGGTAATAAAACTCATTTGTACCTGCGTCCCTTTTACAGAAGATACGGATAACAGAAAACCTGCCGCCACCATATTGATCACCAATGACGAACCACCATAACTTTCGAACGGCAATGATACGCCGGATAAGGGCAACGCCCCGATGGACCCACCTGCAATGAGTATAAACTGCACAAAGCTACAAACACCGATACCCGCGCTGAGATAAAACAACAGCGGCGTACCTGTTTGTCGGCCTATAATGATGGAGCGATGCAGATAAAGCAAAAACAAGATGAATATGGCTGCCATGCCCGCCCAACCAAATTCCTCGCCGATGGATGGCAAAATCATATCGGTATGCGCCTCGGGGATGGTTTTAGCAAAACCCTGCCCCACGCCTGTACCGCTTAAGCCACCGCTGGCCATGGCCCAAAGTCCGTTAGCTACCTGGTCGCCGCCATACACTTCATTGTTCCAGGGATCCTGCCAGATGGCTTTACGTTCAACCAAACGTTCTACCGGGCCGGGGATGATCTTATCCAAACCAGGGATTTTATCGATAGTTAAAAACGCGGTGATCACGATCAAAGCCATAAAGGCCGATTCGCTGAGCAGACGGGGCTTCAGGAATGCTACAATACCCCATACGCCAAAGGTAATGGCTGCGCTGATCCAAACATTATCAAAAAACCAGGTGGCCAGTACAAACAATATCACATAAGCGGCCATGTGCATAAAATCGCCGCGCGAAAAAGAGAACAGGATAATAAAGGTAAAACAGATCACCATTGCCGGACCTAAATCGCCCAGCACCAAAAACAACAGCAAGGTAATCACTGTGGCGATGAGCGCGAAGGAGAAAAACGACCAGCGCTTACCCCAACTGGCGTACTGACTGATAAACTTCTCATTAGCAGCAAAAAAGCCTGCAAGGAATATCATGATCAGGTATTTTACGATCTCGCTGGGTTGTACTCCCAATAAGTTCACTTTTACCCCGCTGCCTTCGGGCCCGGTACCAAATAAAATAGTACCGAATAATAAGGCCATAGCCACCAAAGCCCAGGGCCAGCCGTTGGCCGCGCTGCGGGCGCCTTTAAAAAACAGTAATCTATATAAAGTAGAATCGGCATTAAAACGGCGCAGGTTGAAGAACTGCATAATGCAGATACCACCCACACCGATACCTAAATACATTAAAGTATCTTTAGCTAAAAAGCGGTCACGTAAAGGGTCTTGTAAACTCAAAAGCGTGAGTATAGAAATACCTGTAAGCAGCATGACCAGCGGCAATATCAACTGATCGGCTTGCGGGTAACGACTGCTGAGTAACAAATGTACGATCAGGAACCCGGCAAGAAAACTTCCTACAATGATCCAGTACCATTCATTAAATTCCTCATGGGTACGAACGATGAATGCACCTTCTTTTTTCAGGATATTAAAATCGCGGGTGGATAATAGTTTTATCGTATGCGGTGCCTGTATGAAATTGAGTGTTTTATCTTTATTCAACTCTACTACACCCTGCGAGCGGCCAAATTCAAAACCCGGCTGCAGTGGCAGTACCTCAAAAGCTTTGCCTGTGGGCAAGTTTTTAAACGCGTAATGCCCTTCAGCATCGGTACGGGCAAAGGCGGTTAATGATTGTAGCTGGCGCTTTTTATCCGTATTGACCACATAAGCCTTTTTGTAAGCAGCTGATGCTTGCGTGGTGGCTCCTCTTGAAGTGGTTTCTTCATCGCTATAGATACTATCCTGCGGCAGTATCATGTTTAATCGAACCAGTACTCCTGCTATGGGTTGTTCTTTATGATGGATGGTTCCGGATATACTGTATTCGCCTAAACCCAGATCGGTTTGTGCCGGTAATTGCGGCGGATGAACGCGTTCCTGTGTAAACCGGATGGAATCATCACCGGTATAACCCAGTAACGAACGGGATACCAGCACCCTTTTTTTGAATGATTCCCCGCCATTGGCAAAGGCATCATCGGCATTTACATAGTAACGGCGTTTGTTCAACTCGCCTGCATTATCAATCTCCTCACCAATATTTACTTTTGAAGCGATGGTCGACTTGATATAGTCAACATCTTTGGGGTCATCAAAATAATAACCTTTATGTAGCAAGGCAGCCACATTACGGGCGGTATTAGGCGTATTGAGGTTAACGATGGTACCATCCTGAAGCCGCTTATCTACATCAACAAACTTTTGTTGCAGTACAAAATAAAGCTTGCCAAAAAGCGCTACTAATATAACGCCCGTCAGCAATAAAAATAGCCGCTCCATTCCCCTGCCCGGCGACTTATCCATTATGCGAAGAAGATAGAGTCAAGAACCAGGAATCAAGAATCAAGAGTTTATTCGATATTCTTAATCCAGGTTTCTGACTGACGTTTCTTGATTTTTGGTTTATATTTTTACAACTAAAAAAATTCTTCATCTCACATTATTTTTTCTTGATTCCTGGTTCTTGACTCTTAACTCCTCCCAAACTGTCTATGCGAAACATTCCGCCAAACAACCTGCCCGAAACCTGTTTATTTGCTGGAAAACTATAGGATGTTTGCACCGGCGTAACACAATTATTAAACACCACGTGCTTTAATACCAGGGCATCATTATGCGTAGTGATTGCTGTTTTAAACCCCTCAAAAGCTACGCTGTCCAGTACGATAAATTTACAGGTTGCGGCCAGTGTGAGCGCGGGGCCGTTATATAAGGAGTCGCGCTTAAACAGGATGCTTCCTTTTGCTTTGATGTACAAACTGTCGCCATCAATATGCAGGCTGTCAGTTAAAATAATGGGTTGGGGATAATCAGCAGCGGATAGTACCAGCGTTTTTCCTTTTAATTTATTGATAGTATCCTGCAGTTTAATTTCTTGGGCATTCTTTACTTTTACAGGTGCAACAAGTACTTTAACAGGCTTTTGTTTGAGTTGATAATTGAGCCAATATTGCCATAAAAAACCCGCTACTGCCAGCGCCAGCAATATAAAAAGCATGATCATACTGCCCCGGTTACTTTTTTTCCTGACCGGTATGGTTACCGGGCCATCGGGCAGTTTGGGTTGCGCCAGTGGGTCAACTATCTCATCTGTGACCTTCGCTGCCGGGCGGGTAGCACTGTGCTGCCTCGGAGCTTTATCATTTTGAACCAGCGCTACGGTAACATTATCCTTTCCTCCTTTACTATTGGCGGCATCTATGAGCTTTTTACCTTTCTCTTCAATAGTGCTATCACTGGTCAGGATACCGGTAATCAAGCTTTTATCAACCAAATCGGTTAAACCATCGCTGCAAACCAGCAAGGTATCGCCGGGTAGAAAAGGCGAATGCCCGGTCTCCACAAAATCCGGATCTTTTGATATTTCGGGGTTAAAACCAAGTGCCTTGTTGATCTCGTTACGTTTAGGGTGATCCATGGCTGCCTCTTCGGTCAACCGCCCGGAATCTTCCAGAAAGCCCACGAACGAATGATCTTTGGAGATCTTAATAAGCGTGTGATCGCGCAGCAGATACAGACGGGTATCGCCCACATGGGCATAATAAAACTGGTTATTCTGAATGTCAATCACGGCCAGCGTAAGTACACAAGCCATGCTTTCCAGTTGCTTATCTGTTCGCTTTTTGTCGTATATTTTTTGGTTGGCTATAACTATGGTATTTACCAGCAGCGGCACCACATCGCCCGCAATGTAGGAGAGCTGCTCCAGGATACAATCTCGTGCTATATCAGCAGCCACTTCACCACCTACATAACCCCCTACGCCATCAATTACGCAGGCAATAATAAAATTGCCATCACCGGATCTCTGGGCAATAAAGGTATCCTCATTATTATCCCGCTGCCGGCCAATATCTGTTATTCCGAAAAAATTATTTGCCATGGTTTTTACTGGAATTTTTGATGTCGATAAAATGGGCCATTAATAATAAAACGCCTATTGCCAACAGCCCGAATGATAATATTTGTGACATTATGCTTCGGGTTTAAATAGGTTGATGCCGATAATGCCATTCAGTAATATTTTGGAGTTGAAAGGCAGATCCACCCATTGCGGCGCGTTTACATCGCTGCGGAGTACTTCCTGTTCGTTGATCAGTGTAAGCTCGCCAAACGAGGCCAGGTAAAATTTACCATCGGCCTTATTTAGGCGTATACGCAGGTGCGGGGTATTCACCCAATCGCTTGGTACTTTAAATATGGCACGTTCCTCACGGCTTTCTTCATTACCCGATACTACAATATCATCGTCCATTACCAGATACTCCACCTTTCGTCCCACAAACTGTTTGTCGGGCATAATGGTATCCAGGCGGGCTAATACTTTATCGCCAGGCCGGTCAATTTCTTTTTCTTTATGGTTCAGATCATAGGCATAAGGCAGTTCGTAATAGCCCTCACTGTAATAGGTAAAGCCTTTGAGTATGTCGTTGCTGATATCCAGCGTTTGGGCCACACCTGTATGCCTGGGGATAAAAGTTACCCGTAAGTTCTCTTCCTTTTTATCACTGCCAGGCAACAGCTTGCCAATAAAACCTTTATCACCTTTGGCATAATCTGGGTGCGAAACCAATCGGAATACCCATTTGGAACTGGAAGGCTCTACCTTTTTGCCAACTTCCTGGTATTCACGTAGTACCTCATAAAACTTCTTTACCGATTCATTAACGATGATACCAAAAAGGCCGGAGCGGTTATTGATAAATTCCTGGTAGTCTTCTTCGTTAAAGCTGATGATAAATTCGTGGTAAAACACCACCCTATCGGCAAATGAAAGCTGACCTATAGATTCCTTAAATTTTTCGATGATGTATAAATAAACATCATCGGGGGTAAGCGCTTTTATAGTAGCGGCCTCGGCATTGGCTGGTTTCCCGTTCGGCAAAAACCAATCCTGCAGCCCTATTTTTTGCCAGAATGTTGATTTTGATTCCATTCTTTATTAAATTCTAAATACTAAGTTCTAAACTCTAAGTTCTAAATACTAAACTCTAAAACCCAAATTATAATCCTTGATCTTTAATCCCTTAATCCTTGATCCATTCAAAGCTAAAAATTCAAATTAGAGGTATCCTTGGTTTTGGCGCTGTCGCGATAAAACTGGGGTTCCTGTGTATTTGTTTTTTTATATTTCATACCCTTGAGTATAGAATCGGTTTGCGAATCAACTTCTGGCGGTATACCCGACTCATCATTAGTTGGGGTAGTGTCCTGCTGTTGTTTCTCAGGTTCCTTTTTTTGTTGCGGAAGTATAACGTTCTTAGCGGAATCCACCGGCTTTTTCGACTTAAAAAGCCGGTTATAAACACCATGATATATCCTGTCGCCATATTTGCTTAATACCGCTGCCGAAAACACAGTAAAACCGCAAAGCATGATCATAAAAAACACAAAAATTGGTTTCGACATGCGCACCTGTTTTCCATCGTCTACAGGTTTTTCAACCTCTCCGGTGATTACAGGCTGAACCATTTTACTATTTTCGGCTTCCTGGTAATATAAAAGTAAGCCCTGCAAACGCTCGTTCTCTTTAAGCAATACCGATGAGTTCCAACTGTCATCTACCTGATTATTACTCACTGCCGATATACTGCTGTGCATCAGGGTTTCCTGCAGCTCAATACCATTAGCAAACCTATCCTCCGGATCTTTTTTAAGGCATTTGGCCACTATCTGCAGCAGCCAGCCCGGTACCAGCATTTCGTGTTCTTTCTTCTTATCTGGCCAGCTTTCCGGCAGATTGTTTTTGCGCAGTTCCATCACATCGGGCACCGGAGATTCCATGTGGGCCAGCATCACGGCATTACGCGCGGTTTCACCATTATCGCGCAGCGGGAATGGTACCTGGCCTGCTATCAGCTCATACAAAATAACGCCATAGCTGTACACATCGGTCTGAAAATACATCAGTCCTTCGTTTTGCTCAGGCGCCATAAATTCAATAGCTCCCGCGTGCCGGATACTGGTACGGCGCTGATCATCAGACATAGCCGAAAGACCAAAATCCAACAGTACATAATTGCCCGTGTGGATATTGAACTTAACGTTATTGCTTTTGATATCGCCATGCTTTACGGAAACTTTATGGCAGTGAGAAAGCGCATTAGCCAGCTGATCAGCCAGTTTGATGATCTCTTTGATGGTAAAGATGGGTTCGTGCGGTGGCTTTAGCAGGTCCTCCAGATCGGGGCCATCAATAAATTCCATTTCGATAAATGGGAATGAACCGCTTTCCGTAATGCCCGAATTCAGGATCTTAACTACGTTGGGGTTAGGTTCTTCGTTTACCTTTTTTAACTTTTCAACTTCATTTTGAAAATTACGAAAATTCTTATCGTCGGTGCTTTCGGTATGGATGGGGGTTGGTAACAGCTTTACCGCGGTAATGATGGGGCCGTAGCGTCTGCCTTTGTAAACTGAGCCCTGGCCGCCCGTTCGTAAAGCGCCCATATTCTCCAAACCCTCGGTTATTGTAAATACTTTGCTCATGGAGTAATTGTCCTCGCGGTGCTTTCAGTGTAAAATAACTTCATAATAAAAATTATATTATTTCAACATAACGCACGCATTAGTGTTTGGTATAAAATTAGGAAAAAAAATATGGAAGGCATTATTGATGTGCAAATGTGCAAATATGCAGATGTGCAGATGAAAAATAGATTGTCAAATAAAATCATTTGCACATCTGCATATTTGCACATCCGCACATCTACTTTCACATCTGCACAACCTACTTTACTACAATTTCATCCACCATTAACCATGCCTTTGCCCCGGCAATGTATTCGCCGGGTGGAATGATGCCTTTGTTGGTTCCTTTTACGCGGATGTACCGGGCTTGCGTGGTTTTTATATTCGCTCTTACCGCGTTGATCCCATTATCGTTAAAGGTAGTTTGACGGTACACCTCGGTATAGTTTTTTCCATCTGTCGATATTTCAAAGGTGAGCAGCGTAGGTTCCCACATTTTTTGCCAATGGTATTTTAAAATATTGATGCCCAGTTGTGATACCGGCTGAGCTTTCCCCAAATCAACCACCGCTTCCAGATCATCACCATTGAAACCGTACCATTGCCCGTCGTTATACAGTTTACTGCCAAAAACTCCGTTCACCATGCCAAATGTATTGCCGGGATTATATCCACCTTGAGGCTGATTGGTAAGGGTTACCGTTTTACCGATAGCTTTATGGAGATGAAAATCTTTTTCATATACGCGCCCATATTGCTTTGTTCCGCTAAATACAGCTGCCTTTATTTTACCCGATGTGCTGATCAAGAACGGTTTGTCATACTTCTTACTTTTTAATCCTGGTGTAGTGCCATCGGTGGTATAATAGATCTGACTGCCAGGCAAAGTGCTGCTCAGGGCAAGTTGTATCTGACGGTCTGCCGATTCCATAACACTATCGGTAATTTCATCAAAAGTATCAGCAAGGTTGATATTGAGCTGTTTAAGCAGCGGCTGTTCGTAGCGCAGGCGTTTCAAAAAGTTGGGATAGCTTTTATTCTCCTTGTCTGTCCACCCAATTTCGGCCAAAGCCAGAATCCTTGGAAATATCTGATGCTCAGCTTGTGCCATGCTGGCCAGGTATTCGCTCCAGGCATTGGCTTGTACACCTTTTATATATTTAGCCTCATCACCGCTTAATTCTTTGGTTATCGGCTCGTAATTATAAACTTTACTCAAAGGTGTATACCCGCCGCCGGCTAAAGGTTCGCTGGGATACAGGGATTGATAATAATCCAGGTAAACGTATTTTTCGGGTGTCATGATAGCGTTGTGATGCAGCTTGGCTGCGGCAATGCCACCCTCCTCGCCTGTCCAGCTCATAACGGTGGCGCCAGGCGCCAATCCGCCTTCGAGGATCTCGTCCCAGCCAATGATCTGCCGCCCTTTGCTGTTCAGGTATTTTTCCATCCGGCCAATAAAATAACTCTGCAACTCGTGCTCATCTTTCAAATGCTCATCTTTAATGCGTCGTTGGCATTTTGGACAGGTTTTCCATTTGGTTTTCGGGCATTCGTCACCGCCGATATGGATATATTTGGAGGGGAAAAGCGGCAGCACTTCATCCAGTACATTTTTCAAAAAGGTAAAAGTCTGCTCGTTGCCGGCACAATACACATCGTCAAATATTCCCCAGTAAGTGGCTGTTTTATAAGGACCGCCGGTACATCCCAGTTCTGGATAAGCCGCCAGTGCTGCCAGCGCATGACCCGGCATTTCAATTTCCGGGATAATGCTGATATGCCTTTCCATAGCATATTTCACTACAGCTTTTACTTCCTCCTGCGTATAATAACCGCCATAACGTTTGCCATCAAAGCGGTGGGGACTATCCTTTTTATGACCAATAATGGTTTCATCGCGATAAGCGGAAATGCTTTGCAGCAGCGGATATTTTTTGATCTCGATGCGCCAGCCCTGATCATCAGTGAGGTGCCAGTGAAAAGTATTGATCTTGTAGAGGGCCAGAAGATCGATCCACTTTTTTATAGCATTCACTTTGAAAAAATGACGGCTTACATCCAAATGCATCCCCCGGTAAGCAAATCGCGGATGATCCTCGATAGTACATCCCTGTACAGTTATTTTCCCGTTTGATTTATGCAGTAGTTGAACCAATGACTGCAAGCCATAAAACACGCCGGCCTGATCATGCCCGATAATATTAATTTGTTTAGATGCTATAGATAATTGATAGCCCTCGGGCTCTGTAATCTTATTAGAATTTATACTTAATTGAATGGAAGGAGCAATAGTTTTTTTGACTGATAAGTTATATCCCGCCAGTTGATGAAAATATTGGTTAAAAAAAATCAGATTATCTGTACTGATACCATCACGGATATTTATAGCCACAGCAGGCGAGAACCGGAATACCTCACCGTTTTTTTGAATGCTATAAGGCTGTGGTATAATACCCTGCTCTTTGACCTGGGCATGTACCACATTCATCAATAAACAAAAGCATAATGTATAACGGATATATTTTAAAACGACGGTACAGGTATTGATCATCGGCATGGAGTTGTTAAAGCCGAATATAGCTGTTTATGGTGAAAATGTGCTGTTAAAATTCCTCTTGAGAGCTACTGTGTGAACACATCTTTTAATGTGCCCTGTAGGGGCTGAATGTCGGTAGAAGAAGGATCAAAAGAAATTTTTACGTGCCGTAGGTACGTCACTTTTTAACTTCGTGGGGCAAATAATAGTGCGTTAATAGACCCTAAGTCGGTTAGTGTAGTACCTATGGCACTAAAAGAGGTTAACTTTTTATTATTGCTACCGACATTTTGCTCCTCTGGAGCAACTTTTTTTAACTATAGTGCATTGAAAAGATGTGTCCACACAGTAGCTCTTGAGAGGGGGTGAGATAGGTTGTGTAATGGCAGGGGTGTGTTATGATGCGAGAAAAGAACACACCCCTCCACCCCTCTCAAGAGGGGAATCGCGCTTCCTCCACTTAAAGCATTTTCAAATTACAGCGCTCCGATAGCTTTTCGATAATTATTGATAGCCCGGATGATTGACTGAACGATCTCGTTTTGTCCTTCGGGTGAGTTCAGATAATCTTCCTCTTCTGGATTATTGATAAAGCCTGTTTCAATGAGTACGGCGGGCATGGCGCTGTGGGCCAGTACCAATACGCCCTGTTCCTTTACGCCGTTACTCTCGCGGCCATTGGTATCTACAAACTCGGTGTTGAGCAGATCACCAAAAAGGATGCTTTGCTTGCGGTATTTTTGGATGTAGGCATTGAGGATGATGAGGTTGGAGGGATCACTTTCGTCATAGCTCTCATAATTTTGCTTGTAATCTTTTTCAATAAATATAGAGGAGTTTTCGCGCACGGCTTCTTCCTGTTCTTTTAAGCGGTGGAAACCATAAACCAGCAGCAGTACACCCTTACGTTTATGCGCGATAGCCGCGTTACCCTCCGGTGATGAGTTACAATGTATGGAGATAAACAGGTTACCATGATTCTGATTGGCAATTACCGATCGTTGATTAAGCGGAATAAAGGTATCATCATTACGCGTCATAATGGTTTTAACGCTGGTGATCTGCGAATCAATAGCGGCCTTTAACCTTTGAGCAATGGCTAATGTCACCGTTTTTTCGTTGGAGTATGATCCGCGGGCTCCTGGGTCTTTACCACCATGACCGGCATCAATAATAATAGTCTTAAACTTAAAAGTAGATGTAGTTGGAATAGTATCTCTCTGCGGAGTAAATGAACAAAGACTAAGGAATAAAAATAATAGTCCGCAATTTACGGTAATCAAGTAAAAAAGCTTTTTAGTAAAGATCATTTTTTAGGCGCTTTTTTACTGCACTTTGGACATAAGCCGGTAGCATACAAGGTAAAACCAGTGGGTTCAAATCCAGGGGGAAGGGTTATTGCCGGCAAATGCAGATCATCAAGGCAATAAACGTTTTTACAGTTGGTACAATTAAAATGCAAATGCTCGTCATGATGATGGCCTTCATCGCAATTGGAGCTGCACAGCGCATAATTGGCTGTACCATTTAAATCAAATACCTTATGGATAATGCCCTTTTCTTCAAAGGCATTCAGGATGCGATAAAGCGTAACCCGGTCAATGTCGCTCATTACGCTCTCCAGATCGGGCTGGGAAGTAGCTGCACTCCTTGATGACATCATGGATAAAACCCTGAGCCTTGGCGCAGTTTTTTTTAAATGATGCTTGTTCAGCAAATCTTCAAAATGAAAATTATTGCGGGTTTGTGCCATTTAATTAGGTTATAATATAAGCCTGCAAATTTAGCAAGAATAACTAATGGTTTAAAATAAGGTTTGGCTGATTGGTGAAAGTTTAAGATTGTCGCCTATCATTCAGTATACCGGCATTTGATCATTCTCTTTTATTAAATATCTGCAGCTGCCTGTATATTTATAGTTTACAAAATGCGCGGCCGCAATCAGCAATCCGCCGGTTGGTACGATGATTACTTCGGGCCAGCCGCTTACAAACGCATGTCCCAGCAAAATAACTGCAAAACCTGCCAGCAGTAAACATAGAGGCAGCAAGCGTTTGTGTATCCGGATATAAGACAAACCTATAGAATATATTCCGATGGCCAATGCCAGCACAATCATCCCCCATTCTATCCAAACATTAGCCAAAAAGCCCAACCCCAACAGCGGCAAACTGGTAAACAGCACCGGTACTATAGCGCAATGTATGGCGCACAAAGTTGATGCAGTTATTCCGATATGATCAAGCCAGGACGTGTTTTTTGGAATATTCATATGCAAATATAAAGCATAACGCAACATAATTGCATCAATTTAATTTCATATTTTTACAATATTTATTTTAACTTTTTGGTAACAACTAATTAATATTGACGTCAATACGTTATTTTTGAACACATTATCCAGATATAAACTGTGCCCAATACTGCTCTATATAGATTAAAACAAAACTGGCTAACTGCTTATGATACCAGTTTAAAACGCGTTAAGCTACTCATTGGCAGTATCCTCATAACAGCCATTATTAACATTATGCCCGGCTTTTTCAGAGGAATCGAAAGCCGGAATGGCATGATACTTAATGACTGGGTATTGACTCATTTGCCAGCCTACGATGTTTCCATACCTATTTTTGCACTGATATGGGGTATGGGTATCCTGATGGCTGTAAGGGCTTTTTATAAGCCTGCTATTTGCACTACCTACATCTGGACGCTGATATTTGTTTGTATCGCCCGCTTTATATCCCTCACGTTGGTAAAGCTTGATCCTCCTCCGGGTCTGGTTCCTTTAGTTGATCCGCTCACCAGTTATTTTTATGGACATGCTGCCATCACCAAAGATCTCTTCTTTTCGGGGCATACTTCAACCATGGTGCTTATTTTCCTTCATCTGGAGAAAAAACGCGATAAGGCTATCGCGCTTATTGCCGCCCTTATTGTAATGGCATTACTGCTTATACAACATATCCATTACACTATGGACGTGTTAGCCGCTCCTGTAATAGTTTATTGCTGCTATCGTTTTGCCCGGGCTTTTGACCTGTAATTAGTAGAGATCATATGCCTTTTAGACCTTCTTTGTTTTAATTTTTAAATGCAACATAATTGCATTTAATTTAAAATCGATTATATTTGTCTCAAATAATAAGCGATGGAAAAGAAATTACCGGTAACTGTGCTCAGCGGTTTTTTAGGCAGTGGCAAAACAACCCTGCTTAATCATATACTGCATAACAAGCAGAACCTGAAAGTTGCCGTTATAGTTAACGATATGAGCGAGGTAAACATTGATGCGCAATTGGTAGCCAATCAAAAAACGTTATCACGTACCGAAGAAAAACTGGTAGAAATGAGCAATGGCTGCATTTGTTGTACCCTGCGCGAGGATCTGATGATTGAGGTAGAAAAACTGGCCAAAGAAGGCCGTTTTGATTATTTGCTGATTGAGAGTACGGGTATTTCTGAGCCTATCCCTATTGCCCAGACGTTTAACTTCGCGGATGAAGAAGCAGGTATCGACCTGAGTCGTTTTTCACGATTGGACACTATGGTTACCGTGGTAGATTGCTTTAACTTTTATAAGGATTTTGGCAGCTCTGAGTTATTATTAAACCGCGATCTGGTGGATGATCCCAATGACCGCCGTACCATTGTTAACCTGCTTACCGACCAAATTGAATTTGCCGATGTGATCCTGCTTAACAAAACCGACCTGGTTTCACCCAAAGAGGTAAAGGTATTGGAAGCCGTGATCTCCAAATTAAACTCAGGCGCTAAAATATTGCATACCCAATTTGGCAAAATCGATCCTGCCGAGATATTGAATACCGGGTTGTTTGATTTTGACAAAGCATCGCGGTCGGCTGGATGGATCAAAGAATTGAACAGTGAACATACACCCGAAACCGAGGAGTATGGCATCAGCTCCACCGTATTCCGGTCAAAAAAACCGTTTCATCCTGAGAGATTTTATCATTACCTGCATCATGATTTCCCTCAAAATATTATCCGCTCCAAAGGCTTGTTCTGGATAGCTTCGGCACCCGATGATGCCTTGAATTTTTCGCAGGCTGGTGGTTCTTCACGCCTGGAGAACGCCGGCGTTTGGTGGGCCAGCATGCCTTATCAAAAGCGCATCAAATTTCATGACTTTGTAGAGAACCGGGAACTGATTGAAAAAAACTGGTCGAAAGAATTTGGCGACCGCCACAATGAACTGGTTTTTATCGGCGAGCATTTAAATAAGGAAAAACTAACACAAGAGCTAAACAACTGCCTGATCACCGATGCTGAATTTCTGGACCTTTTAGCCGGAAAAGTCTTCCCCGATCCATTTAACCAATAAATCCCCTTTTTAAATATCTAATTCATGCAGTCGGTGCATAGAATCCATGAGATCACGGTACAGCTTCTTAAATGTCGGAAATAATTTGCTGTACCACTCGTGGTTTTGGGCATTCGGTTCGATAACTATTTGATTATCTATGTGTGTAAGCTGATCATAACTTTCAGGGTGCAGCACCTGCATAGCCAGGTAAATAGCGCCCACTGCCGATGCATCTTCGGGCTGTAATACCACCAGTTTTTTACCGGTAATATCGGCCAGGACCTGCGTCCAGGTAGCCGAACTGACAAAGCCCCCGCTAATGTTCACCTGGGTAATATTCACCGAGGCATCCTCCACCGTTTTCAACACATCATACAAGGCAAAGCAAACGCCTTCCAGCGCTGCCCTTAAAAAATGAGCCCGGGTATGAGTTGGTTTGATATTAAAAAACGCGCCGCTGGTCTGGGTATCCCAAAGCGGGGCACGTTCGCCATATAAATAGGGTAAAAAGATCAATCCATTGCTTGCTGCAGGTATGATATCTATCGTAGCGAACAACTCGTCGTAATCTGCCGGGGATAGTTTTTCTTTTTGCAGAAAGTTTTGCAGCAACCAGTTAATGGCTATGCCACCATTATTTACCGCACCGCCGCATACAAAAGTATCCTGGTTAAGCAGATAGTTAAAGGTCATCCCCTCAAAATTGTATACCGGACTTGGGCTGGTAATGCGTACAGCCCCGCTGGTACCGATGGTTAGCGCGGCGATGCCCGGTCCGGTGGTATGGCTACCTAAATTGGCACAACAGCCATCGCTCGCACCAATAACAAAGCTGGTTTTGGAGGTTATATTCAACAGAGCAGCTGTGTTCGGATTCAGATCATCACGATGGTAAGTGGTATTCCTGGGAGTTGACAATTTATTGGCTGAAACACCTGCAAGCGCACAGGCTTCCGAACTCCAATCCAGCTTTAGTATATCAAACAAACCCGTAGCCGAAGCAATGGAGTAATCGACTTCAAAACTACCAAACAGCTTAAGCCAGATAAACTCCTTGATCGATATAAATTTGCGTGTTGGTATAAACACTTCCGGTTTATTAGTACGCAACCAGATCAGCTTACACAACGGCGACATGGCATGTATAGGTGTACCGGTGATCCGGTATATTTCAGGACCTTGCGCCGAAGCCCTCAGTTCCTGTGCAATATGCTCACTCCGCGAGTCGGCCCAGGTGATCATAGGTGATAGCGGCGTTCCTATTTCATCAACCGGGATGATGCTATGCATAGCACTGCTAAAACTTACGGCAATAGGTGCATAACCTATCTTAGTGGTTATATCCCGCATACATTTTACAAAAGCCTGCCATATCAATAGCGGATCCTGCTCACTGTAGCCCGGCTCAGGACTATTAATAGGGTAATGGTTTTGTACCACGCCCAAAGCCTTCCCGGTTAACGCTATAGCCACCGCTTTGGTGCTGCCCGTGCCTATATCTATACCTAAAATGTATGATTGCATATCAAGTCCTAAATTAGAATAAAAAGACAATGGACGAAAGGATAAAAAACAAACACGTTCCTATTTGAGCTCCGTCGAAGCATGGTGGGCAAGCCTCTGCGCTCGACCCTTCGACGGAGCTCAGGGTGACAGCCCCTTTTTGGATGTTATTCGTTTGTTATGTCTAATCATGGGCTATTACTCTTGAGAAGGGAATCGCACCATCTCTCGCTCCTTTTTGTCTTCCCTATACATGAGGTTACAAACAAACGCAAATAGACAAATCTCTCTCCTTTGGAAAGTAATAGCCCGTGAAAAGGCAGCGTTTAAACTTACAAGGTTAAAAACAAGTGGCATAGCCTACTCACCCGGTCTACGCTTCGCTGGACCACCCTCTCTGCGGCTTCGCCGCAAAGAGGGTTGAGAAAAAGAAAGAAAAAATCCCCTTTATGCGCGAAGCGTAGAGAGGGGTGACAAGCGCAGCGACGTCGGGATGAGTCGATATATGCTTAATTTCCGCTTTATGCCTTTTCATGGGCTATTACTCTTTGGAGAAGGCCGGGGTGAGGTTCCCATGACAGTCCATGACAGTTTCAGCCTAATTATTCCCTAAATTAGCTTTACCAATATAAACCTGTTCGTATATGCAAATAATCTTTGGAGTTTTCTTCCATTTTATCGGCGGCTTTGCCTCGGGGAGCTTTTACATCCCTTATAAAAAAGTTAAGGGCTGGGCCTGGGAAAGCTACTGGATAGTGGGCGGTATTTTTTCCTGGTTCATAGTACCTCCACTGGCCGCATGGTTAACTATTCCGGGTTTTGCAGATATTATCGGCCATACCGAAGGCTCAGTTATCGGATGGACGTACCTCATGGGCTTGCTCTGGGGCATCGGGGGACTCACTTATGGCTTGGGTGTGCGATACTTAGGCGTATCATTAGGCAGCACCATTATATTGGGCCTTTGCTCCGTTTTTGGCGCCCTGATACCATCGGTTTATTATGATATCTTCCCAAAAGCGGGTAAGGATACTTTTAGCATGATGCTGCACTCTAACTGGGGGCAAATGGTATTGCTGGGCATTCTGCTTTGTGTAGCTGGCATTGTGATATGCGGCAAAGCCGGTATGATGAAGGAAAAAGAACTATCAGCCAATGGGACTATAGCCCAGGAAAATAAGGATTACCGCTTTGGCCTGGGTATACTGGTGGCCATTGTATCCGGGGTATTAAGCGCTTGTTTTAATTTTGGCATAGAGGCAGGTAAAAGCATGGCCGATACTGCAAATCAGCTTTGGCAGGCTGCTCATCCGGCACAGGGTAATTTCCTGTTCCAGAACAACGTTACCTATATTATTATCCTATGGGGCGGCCTAACCACCAACTTTATATGGTGCATGGTTTTAAATGCCCGCAACAAAACTTTTGGCAATTATACCGATCAAAAAACACCATTGCTTAAAAACTACCTGTTTGCGGCACTGGCAGGGACTACCTGGTTTTTGCAGTTCTTTTTTTATGGCATGGGCGAAAGCAAAATGGGTAATGGCGCCAGCTCCTGGATACTGCACATGGCCTTTATTATCCTGATAGCCAATATGTGGGGATTGATATTAAAAGAATGGAAGGGCGTGAGTAAAAGAGCCTTTGCTACCGTAATAACCGGCATAGCGGTTATCATTTTATCGGTACTGGTAGTTGGTTATGGCAATTCGATCAAGTAAACAGATAATTAAAACATTCAGTAACCCAAATCATTAATTCAAAACTGAGCAATTCTTTAAATCACTAACTCAATAATTCAATAATTAAAATATATGTCTGTCAGAACAACACCATTCAAACACGTAAGCTATCTATGGGATGATGCCGAAGCCGCCAGGTTGGAAGGGGATGAAGTTGCCCTGTTAATATACCGCTCGAACCTGTTAGGAGCCGATCTGCGACTAACTAATTACGGCGGGGGCAATACCTCGTGCAAGGTATTGTCAAAAGACCCGCTCACCGGCAGCGAGGTAGAGGTTATGTGGATCAAAGGCTCGGGTGGTGATATTGGCACGCTCAAAAAAAGTGGACTGGCAGCATTGTACGTTGACCGCCTGCGCAGCCTTAAAAACGTTTACCGGGGTGTAGCCTATGAGGATGAAATGGTAGAGCTTTTTAACCATTGCATATACGATCTGGCCTCTAAAGCGCCATCAATTGATACCCCCCTGCATGGTTTTTTACCATTTAAACATATCGACCACCTGCATCCCGACGCTGCCATTGCCATAGCAGCAGCTAAGGATGGTAAAAAAATAACCCAGGAGCTGTTTAACGGTACCATCGGCTGGGTGGAGTGGAAAAAACCAGGTTTTGAATTGGGTCTGCAACTCAAGCAATGCCTGGATGAAAATCCGGGTATCCGGGGCATCATGTTGGGTTCACACGGGTTGTTTACCTGGGGCGATACCGCTTATGAAAGCTATATCAATACGCTGGAGGTGATAGAGCGCTGTGCCGAATACCTGGAAGAAAACTATGGCAAAAATGGTCCTGTGTTTGGTGGTCAAAAAATCCAAAGTCTGGATGAAGCCGGTCGTAAAAAGCAGGCTGCCGCTATTGCCCCTATCCTGCGTGGTTTTTGCTCCAGCGAAAGGCATATGATCGGTCATTTTACGGATGATACCCGGGTGCTGGAATTTATTAATTCCAATGATCTTGGTCGTTTGGCGCCTTTGGGAACCAGCTGTCCCGATCATTTTTTGCGTACTAAAATTAGTCCGCTGGTATTGGAGCTCCAACCCAATGAGGATCTAAGCAATGCAAAAGCATTACAGGAACGCCTGGCACCGGCATTTGCAGCTTATCGCCAGATGTATACCGACTATTACAATACCTGCAAGCACGATAACAGTCCGGCTATCAGGGATACCAACCCGGTGATCATCCTGTATCCGGGTGTTGGTCTGTTTTCGTTCTCCAAAGACAAGCAAACCGCACGTGTTGCTGCTGAGTTTTATACCAACGCCATCAACGTAATGAAAGGCGCCGAAGCTATTTCTGAATACACCTCCTTACCCCGTCAGGAAGCTTTTGATATCGAGTACTGGTTACTGGAAGAAGCCAAACTACAGCGGATGCCAAAACCCAAAGCGTTATCGGGCAAAATAGCCCTGATCACGGGCAGTGCCGGTGGTATAGGCAAGGCCATCGCCAGGAAATTTGTGGACGAGGGCGCGGTAGTGATCCTCAATGATATGAACACCGAACGCCTGGACAGCGCCGGCGAAGAATTCAGAAAACAATACGGCAAAGACTCCTACAGTACAGCAGTGCTGGATGTGACCAATGCCAGGCAGATAGATGCCGCTTTGGAAACCGCAGCCTTAGCTTTTGGCGGGGTGGATATCGTGGTGAACAACGCGGGCCTATCTATATCCAAATCCATTGCGGATCATACCGAGCAAGATTGGGACCTGCTATATGACGTGCTGGTAAAAGGTCAGTTCTTTATTACCCAGGCCGCTGTAGCGGTGATGAAAAAACAAGATATTGGTGGCGATGTTATCAATATAGTAAGTAAGAATGCACTGGTAAGCGGGCCTAACAACGCGGGTTACGGCTCGGCTAAGGCAGCACAATTGCACCTGAGCAGACTGAACGCTGCAGAACTGGGTGCAGACGGGATCCGGGTAAATGTGGTGAATCCGGATGCGGTGATCAGCGACAGTAATATTTGGGCCGGCGGATGGGCCGAAGGTCGTGCTAAAGCTTATGGTATTACTGTTGAAGAACTGCCGGCCTACTATGCCAAACGTACCCTGCTCAACCAGATCATTCTGCCTGCCGATATTGCCGATGCCTGCTTTGCCTTTACCGGCGGCCTGCTCAGCAAATCAACCGGTAATGTATTGAATGTGGATGGCGGTGTGGCGATGGCTTTTGTGAGGTAATTTTTGCGAGCAAAGATTCGGAGATAAATGACAAAAGATAAAACCAGCCATGTCATTGCGAGCGAAGCGCGGCAATCGCGAACTATACAGGGCAAATCTGCACAATTCGCGATTGCTTCGTCGTTCCTCCTCGCAATGACATGGTTTTAGTAATACATATTATAAACCAATAATCATGCAATTAGAGAAGAGTATTATTGATGAAGCCAACCACAAACAACAAACCACGCACCAGCGTAAGTTTGATTTTGTGGCCGCTGATATAAAGGGGCTGGATACCGTTCTTAAAAAACTGGGCGATTTCCAGGTAGCTATACCCAGTTGGGCATTAGGTACCGGGGGTACACGCTTTGGTCGTTTCTCGGGTGGTGGCGAACCCCGCAGCCTGGAAGAAAAAGTAGAAGACGTAGGCTTGATACACGCCCTGAACAAAAGCAGTAACTCCATTTCCCTGCATATTCCCTGGGATATTCCAGACAATGCAGCTTCGATTAAAGCACTGGCCAGTCAGCATGGCTTACATTTTGATGCGGTAAATTCCAACACCTTCCAGGATCAGCCATCACAGCAGCATAGCTATAAATACGGCTCCTTGCACCATGTAGATAAAGCAGTGCGCAAGCAGGCTATCGAACATAATATCGAGGTAATCGATTATGGTGTCGAACTAAATTCTAAAGCTCTATCACTTTGGCTGTCAGACGGGTCAAACTTTCCGGGGCAACTTAATATGCGCGGCGCCTTTGAACGTACACTCGAGAGCCTTCAGGAAATTTATGCTGCCCTGCCTGCCGACTGGAAGCTCTGGATAGAATATAAGCCCTACGAGCCTAATTTTTACTCCACCACCATCGGAGATTGGGGGCAATCATACCTCCTGGCATCCAAATTAGGCAATCAGGCGCAAACACTGGTCGATCTCGGTCACCATTTACAAGGTGCCAATATTGAGCAAATTGTATCACTTTTATTGATGGAAGGCAAACTGGCAGGTTTCCATTTCAATGATTCTAAATATGGTGATGACGACCTTACTGTGGGCAGCATAAACCCATACCAATTGTTCCTGATATTTAATGAACTGGTTGAAGGTATGGATGCCCGGGGTATGAACCACGCTACCGGTATTGGCTGGATGATCGACGCATCGCACAATATCAAAGACCCTGTTGAAGATCTGTTGCAGTCGGTAGAAGCCATCAAAATAGCCTATACGCAGGCATTATTGGTTGATCAGCAGGCACTGAAGCAGGCGCAACAGCAAAATGATGTGGTACTTGCCCAGGAAATTCTACAACATGCCTACCGCACTGATGTACGTCCGCTGCTTGCCGAATCGCGCTTAAGAGCAGGTGGGGCGTTACAACCATTGGAAGTATACCGACAACAGGCAGTACGCAAACAACTGATCAGCGAACGCGGCGCATTAGCCGTATCTACAGGTCTATAATATGGAGCCGATACCCGTTATAGCCGTTTTTGATGTGGGTAAAACCAATAAAAAGCTGTTTCTTTTTGACGAGAACTATAAAATAGTTTTTGAAAGAACGGCCCGCTTTACCGAAACCCATGACGAGGATGGCGACGCCTGCGAAAACCTGGACAGCCTGCGGTTATCGGTATTTGATTCGCTGCGCGAGATATTCAAACACAAAGAGTTTGACCTTAAAGCAGTCAATTTTTCAACCTATGGAGCCAGTTTTGTGTATGTTGATGACAGTGGCAACCCGCTTACGCCTTTGTATAATTACCTTAAGTCATATCCACCCGAATTAGGCAGGCAGTTTTATGAAACCTATGGTGATGAAGCCCAGTTTGCCCGTGAAACTGCCTCGCCCGTTTTAGGCAACCTGAACTCAGGCTTACAGCTATACAGGCTTAAATACCAACAACCAGAGATATTTAAAAAAATAAAATATGCCCTGCATTTGCCGCAATACATGAGCTACCTGCTTAGCGGTCAGATGGTAACCGACTTAACCAGTATCGGCTGTCATACCGCCCTTTGGAATTTCGGCAAGAACAACTATCACCACTGGGTTGACCAGGAGAGCATTTTACCCAAAATGGCCCCGCTTAAACCTGCCGACACGGTGCTTCCAGCTATATTTCCGGGGAGTACTTACCGTGTGGGGATCGGGCTGCATGATAGTTCGGCGGCGCTTATCCCCTACCTGGTGAGCTTTAATATGCCTTTTGTATTGATATCAACGGGCACCTGGTCTATCAGCCTTAACCCTTTTAACCAAACACCGCTTACCGAAGATGAACTGAAACATGATTGTCTTAACTATTTGCAATACAAAGGCAGTCCCGTTAAAGCCTCTCGATTATTTTCCGGTTACGATTACGAGGAGCAGGTAAAGCGCATAGCCGCCCATTTTAACCAGGATGCGATCAAATACCGGACAATGACTTTTGAACCAGCTATCGTAACCCAGTTACAAAATCAACAGGCAGTACAGGATAAACCCAAAGAACGGGAACTGCAAAAATCAGTTTTTGAACTGCGCGATCTGCATGATTTTAAAACAGATACAGAAGCCTATCATCAATTGATGATAGACATTGTACAACAGCAAGCCGTTTCAACAGGGTATGTGTTAGAGGGTTGTAAAGTGCAACGAATCTTTGTAGATGGTGGATTCAGTAAGAACGCCGTATTTATGCACCTGCTCGCTTTCGCCTTTCCCCATCTGGAAGTATACGCCGCATCCATGGCACAGGCTACCGCTGTAGGCACCGCGCTGGCCATCCATCAAGCCTGGAATACTAAACCACTGCCTCATGACCTTATTGAGTTGAAGTATTATTCGGGACAAAGTGAAGTAGTTTAAGGAGAGAACCAGGAGACCAGACCTCTAAGCAAAAAACCACGTCATTGCGAGGTACGAAGCAATCTCTATATTATACAGAGCGGCTCTGCTTATTGGGGATTGCTTCGTGCCTCGCAATGACGCTTTGATTTTATATTGTTTTATTATAACGCCTGCCTCACCAACTCCAAAACATCTTCTATCAACCTCGGATCCTTAATGATCCTTTCATGCGTGGCATTTGGATATTCTTTAGATGTAATAACCGGGTGCCTGTTTAAAAGCTCCTGCATATAGAAAAAAGGCGTCATCTTATCATCCCGGTCATAGGAAAGCCAGTGTTTTACCGCGATGTCTTCCTGGTATATATCGGCAAGGTTAAAATAAGAAGTAGGCACATCAAATATTTGATTAAAGCGCTCAAAAAACTTATCCTGAGCAGCTTTTGGCACGTCTGCGCTGTTCATGGTTGCTATAAAGTTTTCCTTTAAATTCACCATAGGCGTTATATTGATTAATAACGAAGGTTTAATACCGGTTTCTTTTATAGCCACGGTATTAGCCATTACACCCAATGAGTGACAGATCATAATATCAGGCGCACCATAAGTGCGGATGACGGCCTTAACTGCCTCCGCAAACAACAGCAGGTTGGAGAGCTCCCCTTCCGAGCTGCCATTACCCGGCGCGTCAAACGCGATGATCTGTAAGTCGTCTATAGTTCGGAGCGCGGTGATCAGATCAATAAAATCAGCTCCTTTTGAACTCCAGCCGTGGGTAATCAGCACTTTACGACTCCCATTACCCCATATAAAACCATTAAATTTTAGTATGGAATGACTAAAATGCGGATCATCAACCTCCAGTGTAAATGGTGTAGCTTCGTCCAGTAACTGTTGCTGCTGTAGCCTCAGCGGGAATTTAGGTGAATAGCAGATCAGCTGCCAAAGCAGGTCGGTTATATCCTCGTTATCACTATGTTGCAGCTCTTTTACCTGGGTAAAAATCTCTTTTATTTTCTTCATAGATGGAGATTGGTATCCCCAAAGGTATAAACCGGCTGCAAAAAGCCACCCTTTACAGGATGACTTCCTAAAAAAATGACACCATTACGAAGAATCAAGATCTTTACTTTTCACCATTCCCCAGCCACAGAAGTGTATTGAGGATCAGCTTGTTTTGAATATCGTTATCAAAAGTTTGTGATTGCTCCTTGTTGGTACCGCCATCATAATCAATAGCATTATGCCCCATGTTAAAGTAAACCATGCGATAATTTTTGTTTGTCCACACTACCGGGTAGTAGCCGCTATGCCATATTTCGTAAGGTTTTGGCCCCGTGCCCAGCGGAAAACTGGTTGAATCAATAGACAGCAATATTTTAATATCCGGGTTGGTACGCAGATCCTTTTCCCAACGGTACCACTCATTAGGCGATGCTTTAAAAGTAACCGGCAAACCTTTGATAACCGGGTGTTTACAATCCTCAACCCGCAAAATAGCCGAGGTAGGGTGCCAGGTATTACTTTTATACTGTCCCGATCCCAGAAATTCGTTATGGTACCAGTCCCAGTTTTGTGGATAATCTGATGGTGTGAGCGCGAAGGCCGCGAAGTGGAAACCCATCCAGGCGCCACCATTTTTCATATATTGCTCAAAAGCAGCCCGTTGTGCAGGGTCATCGGCGCGGGTATCTAAAAATATTACTACCTGGTATTTGGCCAGAAACTCCGGGTTCATATTACTCCAGTTATTGGTGGAGTCGTAGGCGAAATTGTACTTTTTGGCCATGGCCGGAAACCACCGGTTAGCCTCATGCATAAAGCTGATATGCGCCTTATCGTTACGACCTGTATAAAAGGCTATTACCTTAAACTTTGGTTTAGTACCTTGTGCCTTAGCACTATACAAACTAAAACACAGGGTGCAAATGGCAATAGCCAGTGCTGCAATTTTCCGGAGACCTGTACGGCTGATCATAGTTTAAAATATGGTTTTGGGTTAGAGCCATAAAACTAAACGATTTTTATAAACCACGCACCCAAAAACCTGGCATGAGAGGTGATGTAGGGGCGGGAGGGAGAATCAAGAAGTTAGAGTCAAGATATAAGATCTAAACAATTGCCGGGACTATCCTCCCAAAAAAACTTTTTAAACCTTAAATTTTAACACTTTTCTGCTCAAAAAGGGACTAAAAACGATTAAAAAACACTTTAAAAACATCGATTTTAACACTTTTTAACAAATTCCAACGCGGTTTTAGGGTGTTTTTAAAACTTTAAAAAGTATTAATTTTTTGACTGTCAAATAACTATAAAAAATCAGTCGATTTTCGGGCTATTTTCTCCCTTAACCAAACAGCCCGGTTATCCTTTTTAATCAGAAAAACCGGGCTGTTGGTATATACAAATATACGCATTTTAGTCCGCAGTTTAAACGCGGAATGCAGAGTCAAACTTTAATTTATTTAGCCAGCGATTTGATCCACAGGGCTATCTTACGCGCTTCTTCTTTAGGCACCTGCGGCATCGGCGGCATTGGTGTCGAATAATCCGGCCAGTGCTCGGGCTTTGGGCTATGGATCAGCTGTATCAGTTCGGCTACGCTGTATTTCCGTTTGGCCACATCTGTGTATGCCGGGCCAACCTGCCTTTTTGTAGCATTATGGCACGAAAGACAAGTATTTTTCAGCAAAAGAGGCTGCACTTCGGCATAGGTAGGAACAGCGTTTACCAACGTTCCGGATTTTACTGCCACGCCTTTTTTAGCGCCCCCTTCTTTTTTCACACCTGCCGAAACCGCTGCTTTAGACGAGTTTACGGTACTTACCTCATTCATGGACAATTTTTGACCTTCGGGGATATTGTTCAAGGTGTAATATGCGGTAGGATGCACCAGGTTAAAATAACTCTCCTTATCGCGGATGGCAGCAAGCGTAATGGTATGGATATAGTACCTGCGTAAATTATTAACGATAAGTCTTGCCTTTAAGCCATCCTCAGATACCTTAACGCCTGCTATCGGGCATTTTTCGGTATTCACCGGCGGACTTCCATATACGCCATGATATTTATAGATAAAGCTTTCTATGGAGTAGGATGCAATATCGGCCGCTACCTTTTTATCAACCGGTTTGGTAAATTCTATTTCAAAACCATCGGGCATGGCCCTGATGGCACGCATTTCAAACGGAACTCTGTTATTCCATACCAAACGCTGCAAGCCCATGGTAGCCTCCCCCGCCGATCCCCAGCCACGGTTAGTTTCGCCGGCAGCCAATGAACCGTCGGGTAGCCAGGCCAGCCTCACGATGCCCGACTGAAAACCGCTTCTGAAAGCCCAGGCCGCGCCCTGGTATTCGCCGTTAACTTTTTCCAAAAATATCCGGTCGACCATACTTTGCCCCTGATCGCAGATCAGCAGTTGTCCCGAAAATGGTCCAAATGCACCTTCGGGGATCTTCACAATTTCGGAGTTGGAAATCCCTAAGATGCCATGAGGTAACCAAACCGCAGGTAATTGTAATTCCGGAAATTCCTTTTTAGCCTCAAACTCGGTTTTGAACTTTTCATTTACTATATCCTGCGGTTTTACAGGTTGTCCGTTTTTATCAAACTCAATTCGTGGATTATTTTTAGCGAAGAACTGCTCAGACGTCAACTTTAGTGGTGAGTTAGGCAAGCCTGTCCAAACCAGGCTGGAAGGATGCCCCATGAAAGCCCCTTTTTTGATGGGCATAATACTACCCGATCCAACCCAATCGCCCTGGTTATCGGCATACCAAAGTTCACCATCAATCATACTGATACCACAAGGCGAACGGAATCCGGCCGCCCAAGGTGTAACCGTACCATCCTCCTTAATATTTAAGGCCCAGCCACGCCATGGTACAAAACTTTTAGGGTGCCACCAATCGGGCGGGAAACCCAGGTTCAGGGTTACAAAAAATGAACCATCAGGAGCAATTTTAGGTCCGAAACTGTATTCATGATAGTTGCCAGATAAGGGCCAGGCATAAATGGTTTCAAAAACATCGGCCTTGCCATCCATATTGGTATCCACCAGTTTAGTCAATTCACCGCGCTGAACAACATATAAAGCGCCATCTTTCCAGGCGGCACCCAGCACCTCATGCAAACCGAAAGCAAACTTGCGGAAGAAAGGATGCTGGCCGGTAGGGTTTTCGACCATAAAAATATCCCCCCGACGGGTAGTTACAGCCAAAGTACCATTAGGCAGGGTACACAAACCGCCAACCTCCAATATGGTACCTTCAGGCGCGGGTACTTTCATGATCTTAAAAAAATCATCCTCTTTAGGCGATTCGGCCTGGGCCAAGGTATTTTTGGTATCGCTTAACAGCGCGATAATGACAAGCGTACATAAAAACGCGCTCCTTTTTATCATTTGTTTTAAAGTATTATTCATGATCAAGGCAGCTTAAAGAATGATAGAATAGGTTAATTTCTTTTGAATAGGGATGATGAGCTCTTGCTTCCCTCCCGCATCACGGACAAGGGCTTTGGCCCCACCAGCGTCATCAATACGGATATAGTACGATTGGTCGTCAATAGCGTATAATCCGTTTCCAAGCGTTTCGATATTACCTGAAGCCAGGTGATAAAACAGGCCATCCACAGCATTGGCAAGCGTTATTTCACGGTGGATACCCTGCCCTTTATCCATCAAAGTACTCGCATCGTTTACCGGCACACCATAAATAATATATTTAAAGGCAGGCACATCGTCGGCATTTAATACATAGCCTTTAGGTTTATAACCGGTGCCTGCGGTATCCAAAACCCAGGCGGTATTGGCATCATGGAGCTTTTCGATAGCCGGTACCGGCTTACCCAAATATTGAACAGAACCTGCCGGACGGGATGAGCCATCGCCCCTGTCATGCCACATCGGTGTAGCATCCAAAAAGCTGCCACGCCATATCGCCACTATCATCCCTTTATCCAGATCATAAGTATAATTCAACAACCCGGTACTGCCTACATTTACGCCATGGGTAACCCTGATACCTCCCGGCAAATCAGAAAAACTGCGAACAATAGGACTTGAAGCAGCATTGATCAAAATAGGATCAACCGGGTCATTGTTACTTACGTTGGCATCACTTAGCAGGTACTCGCGTACTCCTGGACCGGCTACAGTAAGCCCCAGGGCTGGCTTTGCCCAATCAACGGTTTTTGAATAGAATAATTCAAACGGATGGTCGCCGGCCTGCAGTTGTATTTTGCCCTTGCCCCCGTTCCCGGTCAATGCCACAACGTCGGTTCCATCGATACGAAATATACCTTTTCCACCCGGCACACTTAGGTTAAAAGCATACTCGCCGGTTTCCTTAACCTGGATATTACCGGTATACCGCATTAAAAAATCATTATTCAGTTTACTTTGATTTGATGACAACACAGGCGAAGTCCCTTCCGACTCGGGCTTTAACTTTTTATATCCATCCACAGTAATATCCCCACCTTTGTAAACCCAATATTTCAGGTTTGAAAGCGTGGGCTGCGGCTTATCATAACTAATTATGCTGATATTGCGGAAAGCTACCGCGCCATGATCACCCTGCAAACGCAGCGGACCGGTTGCGGTCTCTCCCTTATCAAACGCCCCCCTGGTTGGACCGCTCAACTCTACATTGTCCTGGATCAAAACACCATTTAACCAAACGTAAAGCACTTTGGCATTGGAGATCTTTTGTCCCTTGCCATCAAAGCGCGGCGCCTGGAACGAGATTTTTATATGCTGCCACAAACCTGGCGCGCGGCTGGCATTTTGCCTTGGCGCATGGCCATCATAACCCTGCTGCCCATCTGGTTTGCTGTCATCCCAGCGCTCGTAAATACCACCGTTATCGCCCGATTTGGGGTTTACTGTTCCCCAGCTATCCAAAAGCTGAATTTCATAACGGCCCTGCAAATAGATGCCGGAATTTGATCCTCTGGCCATCATATAATCAAGCTCCAGATCGGCATCACCATAAACAGTTTTGGTAAACAGGTCTTTCGCGCCTTTTTTACCGGGCAGGTTTACCAAAATTCCGGTACCATCTTTAACGGTTAAAATTTCATCCTGCATAAGGTCAGCCTGTGCACCGGCTGCAATTTTCCAGTTTGCTGAAGGGTTATCGAAAAAAGAAAGGTCATGAAGAGATACCACGTTTTGCGCCCTGAGTTGCTGGCAACCCAACAGGCAAAAACACACTATCCAAAACTTTTTCCGCCCAAATAGTTTAGGAAATTGATTAAAGCAATCCATCGATTTTTAATATAATATGATTTATTGGTTATCGGATAATAATAATACCCGACTTACACTGGTGATGCCAAGGTAATTATTTTTAACAATCGATTGCGAAAAATTAAAAAATAAGCTGAATTTAATTTCACATTAGCTTATGGTCGGTGTTATCACCGCACCATAAAATTTATATGGTAATTGAAAAGCAGCAAATGTATTAGTGGTGCGGTGATAACACGACCACAGGCTAAATTTCCTTAGCTCCCTAAAATGCTGAATATTGAATGGGCAGATAATTTCTTACTGTACAGCGGCCGTAGGCCGGGTAATACCCGCCACCCGGCTGGAGCTGAGCGACTGCAAAGAGAAATTCTTCGCTGTTCGAAGCCTCTGACTTCGGACGACTATGTCTGTAGTTTAAAACTACAGCAGTTGACAGATTCAATGTTTTCCTGTAGTCTGAAGACTACAGGCATAATAGTTCGAAGTCAGAGGCTTCGAACAGCGCGAGCAAAATGATCGATTTCTACAGCGGCCGGAGGCCGGATAATAACGTCACTCGGCTGGATCTGAGCGACTGCAAGGAGAAATCCTTCGTTGTTTGATTTTCTGACTTCGAACAGCGCGAGAAGCCTGGGGTCGTGCGATTCCCTCCCGTGGGATTACTGTGTGGACACATCTCGAAAACAACCGACAGGATAATATGCTCCGTTAGGAGCTACCTGTTTGTAGCACTTAAAATTTATACCCTTTGCCTCGTAGAGGCTACCTCATAATAGCAAATGCGATTATCAGCTAATTGGGGGTTGCACCTACGGAGCAATCTTGCTTTTTGATTTGATCTGCTACAAACAGGTAGCTCCTAACGGAGCATGGCAACTTGTGTATACACGGTAATCCCACAGAAAGAATTTAGGAGCCCATGACGGCTACCTTTTTCTGGATTCCTGACTCTTACCTCTTGACTCTAACCTCTTGCCTCTCTCTACCTCCATTGCAGCATTTCCAGTTTGAAGCCTATTTTGTGCATCTCCCATACTTCAACGGCGTACACGCCAAACTCTTCTACCACTTTGCCGGTCATCCGGTAAAAACCGTCGCCCTGGAAAGTGTAGCGTTTTAATGATTCGGGCCAGTGTACGGTGTCGAGCCAGTCGCCGTGGGGGTCAAGGAAGGTGCCGAAGTTCATGATCTCGTGTTTAATGGTGTTTGATTCTTTGATGGCCACCAGCTGGCCCAATATCTTCACCGTTTTCCCCAGTTTACCGGGCAGCTCTTTTACATAAGTGATCCCCTGCTGATCGTCATCAACCATCGGGAAGGTATCTGTAAGCGCAAAGCCCAGGATCTCGATCTCGTCAAAAGCATCCTGCAGCGGGCGACTGCTCAGCGCGGGTAATTTAAAATCAGCAACCGGTTCATGAAACAAAGCCGCGGTAACAGGCTGTTCTTCCTGCTGTTTCTGAAAAAAGTTAGCCCGCCACAGCAACTCCTGTTTGCTGGTACCGGTAAAGCGCAGCGCCCCAATCCTGATCAGGATATTCAGCTGCTCCATACCGGGTTGGGTGCGTTCCATAAAATCTTCCATGCTAAGGTAGGGGCCATTGCGCTGCCGTTCGGTAATAATAGCCTCCAGCAAGCCGGCGGTGAGTCTTTCAATATGTACCAGGCCCACATATACATCGATGCCTTTAATATTGGTATAGGTATCACTTTGGTTTACGCAGGGTGCATGCAGGCGTGCGCCGGCCCTTTTTAGCTCGTGAAAATAAAAGGGGGTGCGATAAAAGCCGCCAAAATTATTGATCACCCCTACCATAAACTCCATCGGGTAATAGGTTTTAAGGTAAAGACTCTGGTAGCTTTCTACCGCGAAACTGGCCGAATGTGCCTTGCTGAACGAATAACCGCTAAAACTGGCTATCTGCCGCCAAACCTCCCTGCTGATATGAGATGGATAACCTTTTTGTTTACAATTACTGAAGAATTTGCCCTCGATCCTGATCATTTCCTCGTTACCCCGGTACTTGCCCGACATGGCCCTGCGCAGGATATCCGCCTCGGCCATATCCAGGCCGCCAAAGTGATGCGCTATCTTGATTACATCCTCCTGATAAACCATAATCCCAAAGGTTTCCTTCAGCAGCTCCTCCATTTTGGGGTGCAGGTATTGTACCTTGTCCTGGTTGTGATAATTATAAATATAGGCCTTCATCATACCCGATTGCGCCACGCCCGGCCTGATGACGGAACTTGCCGCCACCAGGGTGAGGTAATCATCGCACTCCAGCTTCATGAGCAGTTGGCGCATAGCGGGGCTTTCGATATAAAAGCAGCCGATGGTATCGGCCCGGCGAATCCTGTCGGCCACCAGGGGGTCTTTCATAAAATCATCAACCCGGGTAATATCTATATCGATGCCTTTGTTTTGCTTAACCAGTTGTATGGTATCCTTAATATGCCCCAATCCCCGCTGACTCAGGATATCCAGCTTAATCAATCCCACCCGCTCGGCCCCGAACATATCTACCTGCGAGGTGGCAAAGCCTTTCGGGGGCATTTCCAGCGCGGTATACTGGTGAATAGGTTCTTCGGATATCAACATCCCGCCGGCATGTATGCTTAGGTGGTTTGGGAAATCCTGCATCAGCCTGGCATATTTCAGGATAACCTTTTGTATGCTGTCTTCCTTAAAAGTGGCATTCTTGTTTTTAACCAGGATGTCTATTTCTTCTTTGGGTAGTCCTAATACCTTACCCAATTCGCGGATGGCGGCCCTGCGCTGAAAAGTACCGTGCATGCCCAGCAGGGCCACATGATTTTCGCCATACTTGTTAAAAATATACCGGATGATCTCGTTCCTGTCCTTATGGCTAAAATCCATATCAAAATCGGGCGGAGAAGTGCGAAATTTATTGAGAAAACGCTCAAAGTACAGGTCCAGTTTGATGGGGTCGACATCGGTTATTTTTAAATTATAGGCGATGATGGAATTGGCGCCGCTGCCCCGACCTACATAGTAAAAACCTCTGTCGCGGGCAAAGTTCACTACATCCCACACAATCAAAAAGTAAGAGTTGAACCGCAGGTCGTTAACTACTTTTAATTCTTTTTGTACCCTGGCTTCAATCACCGGGTCATCGGGATAGCGTTCCTTCATCCCGGTTAAAGCCAAATGCTCCAGCAACAGGCGGTCTTCCTCTAACGAATCGGTATAGGTTTGTTTGTTTTTGTCCGATTTTGGGTCGATGACCATTGCTGTGCCGCAAGCATCTATTACTTCCCGCGTGCGGCTGATGATGGGCGGGTACTGGCTGAATTTCTCCATCAGTTCCTCTTCGGTCATGAACATTTCATCTGGCGATGCGACATCCTCAGGCGATAATTTTGATAGCAGCGTATTCCCGTCGATGGCCCTTAAAAGCCGGTGCAGGTTAAATTTTTTTTTATCCTGAAAAGTTACCGGCTGGCGAATGATGAATTTTTCGGGATGACCTTTTACGGGTACGCTAAACAGCTTGTTTACCTCGCTTGGCCGTACGCCTATCAATTCATTATCCTGTAACTCCCGGGGCTGTAATGTACCCAGGGCATAAATAATAAAAACATCCTCATCAAAAACAGGCCGTGCCGGAAAGGGCTGATCGGCCATTTTATAGCGGGACACAAAACGGTTGATCTGCATTAATCCCTGATCGTTACGGGCTATCAGCAGGTAACAAAAGCGTTTATCGTTATGAATTTCGCAGCCTAAAATGGGTTTAATACCGGCTTCGCGGCAATAATGTACAAAGTCCCAGGCATCGGGGTTGCCGTTAATATTGGTGAGGGCCAGCGAGCCAATGCCCATTGCCTTTGCCTGCGCTATCAATGCTTTGGTTTCATACGTACCATACCGGTAGCTGAACCATGTTTTGCAATTAACGTACATAACGCTCCTTTTCTATGGCATTGAGTTGCTGGGCTATGGAACGGTGTACAGCATCCTCGCCAAAACGTTTGCGGATATGATCCATAGCCTGGTAAAGCCGGATGTTCTCGACCGTATCATTAAACAGGTTGATCTGGTATTGCCCCTGCACCAGGTGGCTTAACCGCACACCCAGCAAGCGAACCAATTGCCGGCGGTCATACACTTTTTTAAAAAGCTCTTTAGCGGTTTGCAGCAGCATGTCATCAGACGAGGTATAGCTGATCACGGCCTGTTTGGTTTCGGTATTAAAATCAGAATACCGCAGCTTAATGGTGACGCAGCCGCAGAGCTTTTTTTGCTGCCGGAGCTGAAAGCTTACCTTCTCGGTCATCCGTACCAGTTCGCGGTGTAAAAACTGGATATCGATGGTATCATTCTCAAAGATCTCTTCGGTGCCGATACTTTTTTGTTCGGAATACGGTATTACCGGACTTTCATCGATACCATGCGATCGGCGATGCATTTCGACACCTTGCTTACCGAAACGGCTCTGCATCATGGGTTGTGGTATCTCGCTCAAAATTTTAATGGTAGTTACCCCCATTTGCCTCAGCAGCGACGATGTTTTTTCACCCACGCCCGGCAGTTTTTGCACCACCAGTGGGGCCAGGTATGCCCGCTCGGTACCAAAAGGCACTTCTTTGTGACCATTGGGCTTGTTTTCGTTAGTGGCTACTTTGGAGATCAGTTTGTTGGAAGCCAGTGCATAGGATATAGGCAAGCCTGTCTGTTTGGCGATGCGCTGTTTCAACTCGCTCATGAACAGGCTGCAGCCAAAGTAGCGGTCCATCCCGGTAAGGTCGGCATAAAACTCATCAATACCGGTTTTCTCATACAAAGGCACCTGCTCGCGGATGATCTCGGTAACATCGCGGGAAAGCTGGCTATAACGATCAAAATCGCCGTTCACAATTTCGGCAGCCGGGCAAAGACGCCGGGCTATTTTCATGGGCATAGCGGTATGTACGCCAAAGGCCCGGGTTTCATAACTGCAGGAAGCTACAATGCCCCTGTCGCTCAAACCGCCAACAATAACGGGCCTGCCTATCAGCTTGCTGTTATCCAGCCGGGCCACGCTCACAAAAAAAGTATCCAGATCCAGATGTGATATAAAACGACGGTCGGCCGGGGTTGTCATGTTGATTGCTATAAATACAATGCTAAATTACTAATATTTTTAGTAATCATCATGCAACGCCTATGCCATTTTTTTGTTAAATTATTGTTATTGAGAAGAATAAAAAGAGTGTCATGCCGAGCACCGTCGAAGCATGACAGGCAACTCTTTTTGTTCAACCCCGCTGTCCGAAGTCTCCGACTTCGAACGATTATGCCGGTAGTTTTCAACTACCGATACATTAAACCAAGCTAAGTATTGTTACTCGTTCTCCTGTAGTCAGAGACTACAAACATAGCCAATCCGAAGTCAGAGACTTCGGACAGCGGAGTGTGTTATGCCGCGTTTAAACACACCCGCCATTACACCATCCGTCGCTCCCCCTCTCAAGAGGGGAGCTAAAAACCCGCTATAAACAAACAACAGCCGTTACATTACTGTAAGCGGCTGCTCCTAAGTTATTATCCCTAATTTATAACTTATTATCTTGCTCCTGCTATTGCAGGTTCATAAACTTATTCATAACGGTTAACATTAATGAGCTGTAGCGTAATAGATTTAAGTAGCATTGTTTTTTCATAAATATTCTTTGGCTTTTTGTATAGTCAAAGATATTTTGATCGCTACCAAATATAGGCAGGGTTACTACTGAAATAACCTTCGGGATTTACTGTATCTGATACGTAGTTTTACGCATGCGAAAGCTGAAAGCCTAATGCAGAAAGCGGAAAGCCAAACGCTCTGCTTCTATTTATATCGAACACTGAACATCCAATATCAAATAATGAATAGAAGAGTCCGGTGTTGGAAATTCGAAATTTATTATTCGGTATTGTTAAATACTTAATTTTTTGCAGCTGCGGGATGTGCATTCAGGTATTGGTACAACTGGGCTCCGGTAAGCAGAAAAGCGCCTACGCCATACACCTCGGTACTGTTTTCGGTAACGGCATCCGGGCTGGCGCCTATACGCTGTACATAGCCCAGCATCCCATCGGCATGAACCGACGTTGCCAGCGCCGCCCAGGCCTTTTTCACTACAGGCCAGTAGGTTTTGTTATCCAGCAAACCATGATTAAGCCCCCAGAGCAGGGCATAACAATAAAAGCCGGTACCACTTGTTTCTTTAACCGGGTAACTTTCCGGATCGAGCAGGGAGGCATGCCAGCTGCCATCGGGTTGTTGTAACGAAGCTATCTTAACAGCCATATCGCGGTATAGTTTTTCGAATTTAACTTTGTCCGGATAATTGGCAGGCATGTTTTCCATTACCCTTACCAGGCCGGCCAGCACCCATCCGTTACCCCTCGCCCAAAAGATCTTCTTACCGTTTTTTTCTTTTTTATCCAGGTAACTGCCATCCCTAAAATACAGGTGTTCGGCAGGATCATACAGGTAATCGGTTGTTTTCCACCAAAGTTTAGTTGCTGTATTTAAATATTGTGGGTTACCGGTAGCAGTGCTCAAATAGCTTAAAGCCGTTGGCCCCATAAACAGCGCGTCGCACCAGGCCCATTCCCTGGAAGCTATGTGGTTTTTCCACTCCAGCGATTCGTCATGCGGCTTATTTACAATACTATCGGCCAGCAAAGTAAAGGGCGCTATCATTTTTTTGTCCTTGTATTTTGCATACAATAAAGAATAGGTTTGGCCTATACAATAATCATCGGCCATAAAACGGTCGCGCCCGGTATTCCAGCCCAGATCATTGCCAATTTTCACCAGGGTGGTTAAGTATTTCTCGTTGCCTTTAATGGATCCCGTTAGGTATTTCTCATTGCGTTTCATAGATCCCAGCGCATAAATTCCGGTATAACAGGCAGCGTTTGTCCAATCGACCTTGGCGTGTTTAAAACCGTTGGTATTCCAATCGTTGATCTGCCAATCGGCCACCCGGCGCATAATATTGAGTATATATGCTTTCTGCAGCAGCGAATCCTGTTTAACAACCGGCCCTGTGGCATAGGCTTTTACACCCTGTATCAGGAATAACAGTACCAACAGTAACGAGCAGGCACGTTTGGATTTTAGCGGGAAGATCATTTTATGCGTTTTTAGGTTAGGCTTTAAAGATAAAATATTTTGCCCAAAATTGATCACTTCACTACTGTAGCTTCCCGCTCCCGCGAGATTAGCGTAGCGTATCTCGTGGGTTGCATGGCTAAAGCCTCCGGCTTTATTCAGCTGAAAGGTGAAACATGCACACCACGGGCAGAAAGCCCGCGGCAGCAAGCGGCTTTAAAGATAAAATATTTTGCCCAAAATTGATCACTTCACCACCGTAGCTTCCAATTCAACTTTTAGTGTTTCAAAAAGGCTTTTCACTTCTAACAGCGTGAGCGATTGTTTGATGCCGTGTTTAGCCACCCAATCCTGAAAAATTTGGAAATTGGGCCAAAACTCCTCGGTAGAGGTTGTGTAAATATTTAGCCTGACAATACCTTCGGGTTTGTATCCGGCCTCGCTAATCACCTTTTCCAGGTTCTGCAGGGCTTTAACTAATTGGGTTTTCATATCGTCGTTACTGGATACGCCATCGTCGCTAATGGCTGTCTGTCCCGAAATATAAAGGGTGCTTTCCACGTGTTTTACTTCAACAGCCTGTACATAGCTGCGTTTATCCTGCCATTGCCAGGGATTAATGATTCTTTTTTCCATCTTATTGGTATTTTGAGTTTGTGCCCAAACAGGCACCGTAGTTATTAATAGTAATGCTAAAAGTTTTGCTGTTTTTTTCATGATCTCTGTTAAAAATCCATAAGGCAAAACTGCGTATAACACCCGGAATGAAGGGTTGACAAACCTCACGATTATGATGTGAGAAATGTCACACTAAAAACTAAGAAGATAACCGGCTCAGGGTTTCGCGCGAGACTCCCAGATAGGCAGCCAGCAGACTTTTGGGCACCCGCTGAATGAGAGAGGGGTATTGTTTAAGCAGCTGTTCATAACGCTCTTTGGAGCTTAAGGTGAGCCAGGATATAATGCGGCGCTGTGATCCGATAAAACCAAAATTGGCCTTCTCCAGAAAAAAACGCACCATTTTTTGGAGACCATCGCATAGCTTTTTGTAATTATCGAGCGAAAGGCAAAGCACTTCGGTGTCTTCCAGGCATTCCAAAGAAAGGGTTGCTTTGGTTTGGGTGTAAAATGCATAAAAATCACTTTCCCACCAGTCTTCCATAGCAAAAGAAACAATGTGTTCCTTTCCATCATCATCGGTATAAACCAGTTTTAAAAGTCCGGAGAGCACAAAGTAATGATGCTTTACCGCTTCGCCTTCCTGTATCAGGAATTGATGTTTCTTATACTTTTTGGCAGTAAAATGGCTCCATACAAACGCAAACTCCTCATCGGTAAGCGGCACTATTTTTTCAATATGTTTCCTTAGTATCTCCTGCATGTATAAGCAATTTATTATTGAGGCGTAATAATCTGTATCCCGTCTTCACCGGCAATAATCGCTTTGGTAGCCATGCCATAAAACAGGGAATGCTCCACGATACCGGGGATCATTTTTACCTGGGTGTTGACCTGTTGCCATTGCGGCAGCGTGCTAAAGCGAATGTTGGCCAGCAGGTTACCATTATCAGAAATAACAGCCCCGTCTTTCTGATCGCCCATGCGTAATTTGATATCGGCATCGGGATAGGCCGACCGGAGTTTAGCCAATACGATCTGTAAAGCCTGCGGCAAAATCTCGATCACCAATGGATAGGTGGTATTCAATTGCGGTACAAACTTGGTATCATCACCCATTAAAATAAACTCAGAAGCCATCGAAGCGAGGATCTTTTCGGTAGTGTGGATCCCGCCGCCGCTTTTGAGGGCATTAAGCTGTTGATCGAACTGATCGCAGCCATCAAAATAGATATCCAGGTGTTTTACTGCGGATGCCGGCTTTACGTTTAAGCCCTGCTCCTGCAGGTAGCTATTGGTTTTGAATGATGATGACACCAAAACAACCGACCGGGCCAACTCCGTATCCTGCGCTATCATCCCGGCGAGGTGCAAAACCGTTGTGCCGGCACCCAAACCAACGGTTTGCCCGGTTTTTATAAATTTAAAAGCGGCTTTGGCAGCCTCCAGTTTATGATCAGCCATGTGCTTTAATTTTACGGCAAGATACTTTATATCCCCGCAATAAAAAAAGCATTGATGCCCGCCACATCAGAAAGATAGGTAGCCATATCGACTATCTTCCCACCGTTCACTTCAAAAACAATGGCTACCTGCTCGTCCAGGATCAGATCGCCGCGACTTGCGGTGTTATGTAAAGACAAAGTGAAACCATTAAGACCGATCAGGATATGTTTCAGATCGAAATTAACCCTGAAATGTTTAAGGCCCTGTGCCCGCTTGATAATGGCCCCGGCCCCATTTGCCGGACCGGATAGTAAGCTTGTGCCAGGCAACGTCCAACTGGCATCAGCGGCTAATATGGAGTGCATGGTTTCCCAATCATTATTTTTTAGTGAAGTAATAAAGGTGTTGGCCAGCTGTAGTTTGTCATCATCAGATGGCAGATCGGTATTTTTCATTGCTGCTTAGTTTAATGGTTCTGCTAAAGGAAAATCAACCGGAATTTCTGTTGCAGCAAAAACATAATTGGTAAATACCCGCACGGTAACCAGACCTATCAAATCTATTAAGGCGGCTTCATTAAAACCGGCGGCATAAAAATCGTCCAGGGCTTTCTGATCGGCATGGCCTTTATTTACGGTTATGGATTTGGCCAATTGTAATATGGCATCCAGCTTATCGTCGTTAATCTTGCCTCTTCTTAGGTCGAGGGTTTCTTCTTTAGTAAAGCCATTTTTTATGGCGGCTAAAGTATGCCCTGCCAAACAGTAGGCACAACCATTTATTTCTGACACTACCAGGGCAATGGCCTCCCTTTCTTTGGGACGGAACGCACCATGATTCAAAGCGCCTTCAAAATCCACGAAGCCTTTTAAGGCATTTTCGGAATAACCCATGGTGGCATACAGGTTGGGAACTTTACCCATACGTTTTTGATACTGATCAAATATAACCTGCGATCCGGCACTTACCTGATCCCGGGAAGGAACTTGTATTGTTTTCATGATATTAATTTTTGTTTGATCAAAGCTACATCAGTTTTCAACGCCCCAACATGGACGAATGTGGCTATTGCTTGGACAAATCTGCCACGATGGAGATCCCGGTTTTATCGCGAAAGGTTTGGGGCGATACCTTGGTTACTTTTTTAAAAACACGGCTAAAATAAAATTCATCCTGAAACTGAAGCGCGTAGGCTATTTCCTTGATGCTTTGCCGGGTTAGGTGCAGCCGTTTTTTGGCCTCCAATATCAGGCGTTCCTGGATCAGTTGCGAAGGCGTTTTTTTAAAATACCGCATACAGCGCTTACTGAAATTATTGGGCGTTATGGCCAGTAGCTGCGCATAATCGTTGGGTTTGTGCAGGGTAAGATAATGCTGATCCAACAATTTGCTGAACTGTTCCATCTGCTCATCTTTTTCTTTACGATCCTGATGGTTTTTTATCAGTTTTATTTTGATGGAGCTTGATTTAGCCAGGAACAATTGCAGATATGCCCGCAGCACAATCTCCGAAGGTGAATCCTGCCCAAACTCCTGGTCAACATCGGTTAATAGCTGCTCAAAAACCCGCGCATCGGTATGGGTTAACTTAACACAGGGTTGTATATAAATATTGTTAAACAACAGGCCATTGCAGGCCACTTCTTCCCGGTGATATTCAATACAATAAAAATCGGAGTGAAATTGCAGCATGGTTAACCTGGCGGGTTTGTTATGCTCCAGGTAAATAACCTGCAAGGGCGTGGAGAATAACAAAATAGGTCCCGAGTAATTGAATGTACCAAAGTCAGCATGATAAACGCCTTCCCCTTCGGGGATAAACAATATGGTATATTCAGAGAACTGGGCCGGTGAACTCAACAGATCCGTATCGGCGTTTTTTAACCCAATCAGATACTCGCCAGATCTTGAAAATACTTCTTGCATTAATTTATGTTAAGCCAAAAGTAGCTATTGAGTGGCTCTTTTAATGTGTATACTTAATAAAAAAGTAAAAGTGCGTCGAATCAGCCGTTATATCGACTCACCCCGACATCGCTGCGCTCGTCACCCCTCTCTCCGCTTCGCGCATAGAGGGGATTTTCCGCCACCCTCTTTGCGGCGAAGCCGCAGAGGTGGTCCACCTGCCAGCTTGCGGAAATAGACTGAGTGAGTCGGTTCTACACCCAGACCGGGCTTTAGACGTGCCCTCAAATCAAAAAGAGAGCAGCTGATAACAACTGCTCTCTTTTTGATATCTCTCTGATTATTTCAATTGTTTAGTAACTGATATTTCAATGGCGTGAAAATAATTGGTTCCGCCCCATGTTTCCAGGATCTTAAACCTGATATACCTTACCGTTGGACCATTTGCCGGGAAGTTGAAAGGTTCGCCGGCAGCGGCAAATGCTTTATCTTCGTCTGAATTTTGCCCGCGAGGTAAGCCCGAAGGTTTATAGGAAGTGAAGCTGGCAAGCTGGGTCCAGCCGTTAAAGCTGCCCGATGGATCAGGCGTGCTGTTGGTTCCCCATATTTCAAAGCGTTTAGCATTACCCACATCATACAGGGCCGACATCCGTTGCCAAAGCTTTAATTGTGTCAGGCTGGCCGATTGCCCCAGATCGATGGTGAACCAGATCGGAAAGTCGGTACCCGGGGTATGGAAGCCCGGCTCATTGGTGCTTTTATCCCATAAAAATGGAAGCTCCCAACCATAGGCCGAGCCAACATCGGTTGGTAAATACACCGCTTTAAACAGGCTCTTATCCATTTCGATTGTCCCGATAATCGTTGGGAATTTATCATAGCTCAAGGCATTAAATGTATCTACAGCATCCTTTACCGGTTTATATGACGATCGGTATGTTACATCTGTGCCATACTTATAATCGGTCAGAGTTATCGAGTTGCTATCGGCCACAAAAGAACGCTCTGTAGTGGTTCCTAACTTATTGGTATACCTTATAGTGGTAGCCACATTCCCGGTATCGGCCTTGTTAAAGTTGAGGGTAACGGAACCATCACTATGCGTAACATAGGGGTTGGCGGCATTATAAGCCCTGTTTAAAAGCGTCGACTGATACGTGGGGCCATATACCCTTACGTTATTGATATCCTGACCGATGGATGGATGATTATCCTTATCATACGCAATAATATGAAAGCTGTATACATACTCCTGCAGGTTGGGGATACTTACTACAACGGAATCGCCCGGATCATGGCTGGCGGCGCTAAGCAACAGGGAGTCAAGACCATTATTCCACTTGATCACGTATCTCCTGATACTTGGATCGGGACTTGGGTGCCAAACCAGCACGGCACGCAGGTTACCGGAATGGTAATTCAATCCGGCAGCTAATCCGGGATAGGTTACTTCATGATTATCTAAAAACGACTTATAATCCGTATCATATTTTTTGCAACCTGCAATTGCCAAACACATGAGCAAGAAAACAGTAACGTTGAATGCTATTTTCATTTCTTTAATTTTTAATTAACGGTTTACTGTACAGGTGCACCAAACAGGGTAAGCTCTTTGGCATTCACATAATCAAGTCCGGCCCAGGTTTGCGTACACTGAAAACGGATATATTTTACCGCTGGCATCTGGCTTACATTCGGCATATTGAAGCTAAAGCCATTTGCGCCCGCTGTAGCTTTATCGGCATCGGTAGCCTGGTTTGGCGGTGCGCCTGATGGTGGCAACGGCACCACAAAGTTGCCCAGATTAATCCAATCGCCCAATACGGTACCTACCGCGGTAACGGTAGCAGGCCACGATGGGTAATCGCCCGGATTATCCTTGGTTGAACCCCAGATGGTAAACTGACGGCTATTTTGGTAACCCCATATATCAGGCAGCCTGTTGAACAATACCACACGGCTTATTTTGGCTAATGGACCTATACCAAAGCTGCATATTTTTAAAGGAGCGCTGGTGGTGTGCCATCCCGGGTCGCCCAGGTTATTATCAAAAAGGTATTTGAGTTCCCAGCCATAGCCTATCGGGCTATCTGTGGTGAGGTGAAAAGTGAAGAACTTGCTCTTGTCCAGTTGTGTTTCAAACAGGGGTGTTAATTCTTTGGTCACTGTATCAGAAACATTCCCAAACCTATCCGTAGTAAAAACCGCGAATTTGGTATTCTTTACCGAGAAACCGCGTACCGATATATTCACCGTATCGTTACTCAGGTACTGCGGATCCTGCTCATCATAGCCTTTGGTAGCGTCGTTATATGATAAAATATGTATGGCCACCGGAGTTTTATTGGGGTTGAAACCATAAAAGTTGGCTCCGCCAAAATCAGGTGTAATGGCCAGGTTATCATTAATAAGCAGGTAATTTGGTATTTTAGGATTAACCTTTACCGTTACCGCGTCTGACATGATGTTGGCACGGCTTACCGCGTTCAGTGTCACCGTATACTCTTTAGCTTTGGCAAAACCATCAACCATTACTGTATCGGTATAATAGCTGGCTTTGGTTTGCCTTACCACCTTATCATTGATGTTATACGTTGCCAGAACGTATAACAGGTTCTTTGAATCGGGCAGTGTGTAGGTTATACGTGCCGAACCATTCAGGTTCTCGACCTTTATGTTGGTAACTACACCCGGCTTGGTTTTGTCGTTGGATACGATCTCGATATTTGACTGACCTTTTTTACAGGAAATCAAAAACACGACGAGTAGTGCCGATATATAAAGCATCGATACTATGGATCTGCCGTTATTAATCTTTTTCATAATTTATATTTTATATAATTATTTATCAATAATGCCTTAGTCTCAACTACTACCAGTATGGATTTTGGGTAAGATTTTCGTTAACCACCAGGTCTGTTGAGCTGATAGGCCATAAATAATCCCGCAAACCAAAAAGCGGCGTGATCACGTTGGTTGGGCGATAATAATTTGCCGATGCAGCCTGATTAATATTCCAGCCTTGTACAGGGCGACTTAATACATCCTGTAATTCTTTCCAACGGCGCAGATCCCAGCCTATCTGACCTTCAAAAGCCAGTTCGATCCTTCGTTCCTGGTGTATGATCTGGCGCAGACCATCTTTTGAACCCGGCTTGGATGGATTCTTCGAAAAACTGTTCCATGACTCCACTACGCCTTTTAGTCCGGCACGTGCACGCACCTGATCGATGTAGGAATACACTTCGGCTGTTGGGCCCTGTACCTCATTTAAAGCTTCGGCATATAAAAGGTACAAACCTGATAAGCGAATAAGCGGCAGGTGAAAATCAACCGTGGTAAAAGATTGATCCATTACGGTTTGATAGTTACCCAGTTTTTTTGGCCATATACCGGTTATATTGGTTGAGTTAAAGCTTTTTGGGCCAGCCAAACCAAAAATACCGCGGGCCTGCACATAATAAGCTTTGCTTTGGTCTGTTACCCCGTTACCAAACCAAATACCGCCATCAAAACCAATCGAGGCATAAAATCTTCTTTCGCGGTTAAAATGCTCGCGGGCGGTTTCATATCCCTGTTCTATATAATCTTTGTTAGCATCATCACCAACCTGGGGTATAAAACGATTGGTATAGTCAAAATTCTTGTCCTCAACCAACGGTACGCCGTTGTTGGTATAAAACAACTCCGACTCGGCCAATGGCACAGCCCAGTTTGAAGGGTATGTATTGGCCATACCTACTGCCGCACTGGTTAATTTGGGAATAACATAACCCTGGTAACCAAAGGTATAATTAAGCGCCCATATCAGCTCCGGGTTTTGCTCCCACTTATCGGTGATGGTAAGCTGCAGCGTTAATATCTTTTTCAGTTCGTCAGATACATTGATATTACCGGTTGGTGGTAAAGTGTACAATTTAATGCCTTGCGCTTCACATTCGGTAATGGCAGCCTTGCAGGCATCGGCGGCTTTTTGCCATTTAGACGCATCATACGAAGTAGAAAACAAGCTTTTACCCGCCTTATCTTTAAATCCCTGGTAATCCGGATTGCCATTAAACAGCGGACTTGCAGCCGTGGTTAAAATTTCGGCTTTTACACTCATGGCTATAAACTTGGTGATACGTCCAAATTCCTGCGCCTGATTTTGAATATTTGGCGGCAAATCGGGTATGGCCTGATCCAGCAGGGATATTACGTAAGCAAATGATTCATCAACAGACGCCCTTTTGCGCTTTAAGGTATCAGGCGGGGCATCAATCGGGTAGCTATCCTTTATCAGCACAATTGGACCGTACATCCTGATGAGGTAATAATGATAATAGGCTTTCAGGAATTTCACTTCAGCTATCCAACGCTTTTTTTCATCGGCCCCAAGGTCTATGGGTTTATCAATATTTTCGAGCATGATGTTACACCGCCTGATAGCCTGAAAAAGCGGAGCGCCGCCATTGCTGTTTCCCCAGTAATTTAGTGAGGGGCTGCCGGTGTTTTGCGTCCCCCGGATGAGGTCAAAGCCCCGTTGGTCAAAAAAGTTGGTCGTTAAATTGTTAGGGTACACAATTTCGGCAGAAGTGGTAAAACCCGCGTTATAAATTACGTTTGAGGTTTGCTGCATGGTTGAATAACAGGCAAACAGATAATTTTCGGCTTCATTACGGTTTCTGAAGGCATACTCCAACGTACCTACGTTACTGGGGGTAACATCCAGGTATTTTTTACAGGATACCCCTGTTGTACAAAGCGTTATTGCCAGTAATAATTTATAATATGATCTCATATCGTTCTCTTTTTAAATCGGTTTGTAATTATAAATTCACATTCAGACCAACGTTAAACACCTTTTGGATGGGGTAAGCAAACCCGTTGCCTCCCTGCTCCGGATCCCATAGTTTGAAGGGACTCCAGGTAAACAGGTTCAATCCGTTAAAATAAATGCGGCAATTGGTCAGTTTCATGGCCTTTGCTATACGCGCTGGCAGGGTATAGCCGATCTCTAATGATTTCAATCGCAGGAAACTGGCATCGCGTAACCACCAGGTGCTGGGTTGCAGGTTGTTGGCTATTACTGTTTGGTTGGTGCCTAATCTTGGGTACAAAGCGTACAAATTCTGGTTCTCTTCAGACCAGTGATCATTGGCAAATGCTTTCAGAACCTGTGTATTACCATAAATGTACTGGTCAGGACTCGGGATAAAAGGGCTTACCCTGTTTGGATCAACAAAGAAAGAAACCCTGGCCTGCCCCTGGAAAAATGCAGAAAGGTCAAATCCTCTAAAACCTGTTGAGAAGCCAAATCCGTAAACAATTTCGGGTGTTTGCGGATAACCCAGGAAGGTAAGATCCAGATTATCAATTTTACCATCACCATTCAAATCACGGTATTTGATGTCGCCCCCTTTTGGTGGTGCGGAAGAAAAATTCTGCGTTGGCGAGTTACGGGCTTCCTGATCGTCAACAAATAGCCTTTCGGCCACATAACCATAACCGCGGCTGATTGGCTGGCCAATAAAGTGGCGCCACGGCTCGGCATAGTTAGGCTCTTCTATGTAAGTATATTTATTGGTTGAATAAGTAAAGTTACCTCTGAACGATGCCCACAAGCCATTGCTAAAGCTTTGCTTATAATCGGCAGATAAGTCGATACCTTTTGAATCAACCTGACCTAAGTTGGTTGCGATAGAAGTTTCAAAACCTTCGGTAGCCGGCACCAACCTATCCCTCAGAATATTGTAGCGGTGGTTTTTATAAAACTCGGCAATAATGTTCAGGTTTTTTAACACGGTCATCTCCACCGCAACGTTGGTTTGCCTTGAGGTTTCCCAGGTTATGTTATTATTGTCATAGCTTACAATGGTTAAGCCTTTACGCTCATAGGAGTTGTTGAAACCAAACTGAGCATAGTTGTAACCTTCATTAAAATGCACATCAGACAGGTAATAGAAACGCTGCGCGCCAATAGCATCATTACCCACCAAACCGTAACTTCCGCGGATCTTTAACCGATCAATAAATGAAGGGTTCCAGAACGACTCGTTGGATATTACCCATGAAGCGCCGATAGTTGGGAAAAAACCATAACGATGATTGGCTGAGAATCGCTCAGAACCATTATACCCAAAGTTAAACTCGGCAAAATACTTGCTTTTGTAACCATAGGTAGCACGACCAGCTAAACCCAGGTTACGGTAGGGTAACGAGTATTGTAAGGATATCTGGTTGGTTTTGGGATCGACAGCATTTGAATAAACAGTTTGCTGAGCCGTACCGATCAGGGTGGCGTTAATGTTGTGGCTACCTAATTGTTTATTATAATCAAGCGAGGTTTGCAGATAGAAGAAGGTATCGGCATTTGGCGTACTGCGCGAGTATGAGAGGTATTCCTGCGCTACGTTATTACCCGTAGGCTGCGGGTTGAGCCAGTTTAGGGTATAATTATTGGTTTTCTTATCATAAGAACCTATATTATAATAAAATGGGTTATAAGCCAACTGTGAATCAAAATAAGAGTGCCTGTTGGTGCTGAATATACTTCTGAATTTTAAGCCGTCAGTTACAAAACCCAGGTTCTGGTTCAATTCCAGTTGAGCCTGCATCCTTGATTCCGACGAATTTTTGTGGCCGCGTAATAGGGCAGCATATGGATTGTTGTATAAAATACTGTTACTGCTGGTGCCATCAACCCCGCCTACGTTACCAAATAAGATGTGCTGTGCGTTGGCATTAGCAGCATCGGGCTGATAGTAGGCCGGGAACAATACGGGGCTGGTATGTATGGCCACATTGTACAGGTCAGACGCAAAAGAACCATCTGAGGTAATGGGGCCGTTATACTCATTAAAGTTACCCCATAACCTTACAATAACTTCGGTTGTTTTGGTGAGGTTGATGTTTACGTTTGACCGTAACTGGTAATTCCTGAACTTTACATTGTTATCATTATTATTACGGATATCGGTATTCAGCACACCGTTATCCACGTTGTAAGTACCGGTGATATAATACTTCGCCAAACCCGAACCACCACTAACGCTCATGTTGTTACGCATAGTGGTAGCGTTCTTTTTAAACAACATCTTTAACCAATCCACAGCTGGATACACATAAGGGTTACTGCCCGGGCCACCGTTAAGGGTGTTTTGGGTATTGTTAATTCTGGTTTGTGTAAAGGGTAACGGCAATGTAGGGTCGCGGGTAAGGGTGGCCTCATTATACAGGTTCATGTACTCAATGGGGTCAACCAGATCAAGCGTCCTTGTTGATTGCGATAAGGAATACTCCGAGCGAAAGTTGATCTTGGCAGGCCCTTCTTTACCTTCTTTGGTGCTCACCAGGATAACGCCGTTGGCTCCCCTTGCACCATAAAGCGCGGTGGCGCTGGCATCTTTTAATATCACAAAGCTGGCAATATCATCAACTTGTAAGCGTGCCAGATCGGTGGTGGTTAATTCTACGTTATCTATCAGTATTAGCGGATCTTGCTTATAACCAAAGGTGGTTACCCCACGCACAAAGAACGAGGCATTATCCTGCCCCGGCTGGCCACTGCGCTGATAGGCAATAATACCAGCAGCCTGCCCGGCAAGCGCCGCGGTGAGGTTACTCGCCGGAATTTTCAATTCGCTGGGTTTAATACTGGTAACCGAGCCAACAAGGGCCTCCTTGCGCTCCTTTTTACCATAAGCGGTAACTACTACCTCATCGGCAAGCAGCTTATCCTCTTTAAGGGCTACATTAAAGATCTTGTTTTGTGCCGATACCGTAAAGGTTTGTGCCTTGAAGCCTACAAAGGATATCCGCAATACCGAACCGTCTTCAACATCCAGAATAAACCTTCCGTTGCCATCTGTTACAGTACCTAAGCGGGAATTGCCCACCACAGAGATAGTTACACCGGGCAATTTAACATGCGCCGTATCAGATACAGTACCGGTAACCGTAATTTTGGTTTGCGCATGGGCCGTACCATAAAATAAGGTTAATGTTAAAAACAGTAAGCAGCATCTTATCAAAAACCGTCCGGGCTTCTCATACTTTTTAAAAAGTGTTTTACTAAAAATGTAAGATTGCTTCATAAAATTGGGTCATAAAAATTATTTTAATTAATCAGGATTTAATCCAATCAGATTTGTATTATTCACCGGATAGCACGGGGATATTCGCGAAGCGTGTTTATTATTTAACCGGAATTTTCCAGGTTCAAAAGCCAGGTTTGTAACCTGAGAAAATCCAAAGCTTTAGGTAGATCATTATCGGTTAAAATATGAACCGAACAGGCCATAAAAATCCTGTTAAGTCTTTTTTTAGGCTCAAGACTTTTAACAATAATCTCCTAATAATTAAGCATATAGAATTAACAGATCACCTGAATTAAGGATAAACCGGCGCTCGCTTTCCCGCTAATGTGGTAGTCGATTTTTTTACATACATATTTGGTTTAGTTTACAATTGGTATTGTAAATGTAAGTGGAAGCATCGCATTTAAAAATGGATAAACTTTCAAAAAAGATGGACAATTTTATGAATTTATAACTCAAGTGTGGTTTTGTCCATTATTTATTCCTTACTATAAACCAGCTATAAAAAATTGCGGGGAGGCCCTTAAAGCGTTATAATACCAAACTTGTAAATGATACTTTCATGATAAGTATCGCCGGGGTTTAAAACTGTTGTGGGAAAGTTGGAATGATTGGGGCTATCCGGATAATGCTGGCATTCCAGGCATATACCATCAAAGGGGCTGTATGGATTTTGGTGATGCCCTAAATATTCACTTTGTAAATAATCTCCGGTATAAACCATCAGGGCAGGGTAAGTGGTAAATATCTCCAGCTTACGGCCCGACCTTTTTTCGGTTAGCTCAGCGGCCAGTTTATGATAGGTACCGGGTTGCTCATCCAATATATAACAGTCATTTAAACCCGTAATATGGGTTTCATTCACCATCATTTTATTTTTGATGACAGTATCCGAAAGCCGCCTGTTACCAACCGGTTCAATAATACCTGTAGGGATATAATTTCCATCATTTTGCAACAGACTACCCGCATGAATGGTAAGCCTGTGGTCGAATATTTTAGCCCCATCATTTGACAAGTTAAAGTAGGCATGATTGGTAAAATTGGCAATCGTTTTTTTATCTGTCGACGCGCAATAACTGATGAGCAACTCATTCAGATCCGTCCACACATAATGTACGGTAAGTTCCAGATTACCCGGATACCCACCTTCTCCATCAGTGCTCTGTATTGTAAAATATAGCCCTTCGGCTGTAACCACATATTTAAAAACCCGGGTATTAAAACCCTTACTACCTCCATGATTGGTATTTTCACCGTCATTATTTTCCAGGTACCAGGTGATGCCATCCAACTGAAAACTGGCCCCTCCTATCCTGTTGGCATAACGGCCGATGGTAGAACCAATATAACAGTCATCATCCAAATAGGCGTGCAATGACGGAAATCCCAAAACCACGTTACTATAAACACCATGCCTATCGGGTACTACCACCGAAACCAGGGTAGCCCCGTAATTGGTTAATTCTACATAAGCACCGTGAGTATTCTCCATTTTAAAGAGACACACGGGCTCGCCGGCATGATCCCCCCATTCCCGACAGGTTATTATGGTAGTACTGTTCACTCCTGGATATTTAAAGCATGTATTGCCATATTCAGATGGATCTTGCTTCCGGCATGAGCAGCGTCGAGTTCCAGCACGTCATTTAACATTTTTTGCGCGACATCCAGATCGTTCAAGCCCAATGCGCCCAAGCCCTGTAAAAAGCTGGTGTGGATGCGATTACGCAGGTTCAGGTCGTCATCAAATATGAGCAGGTTGGGTAATGACACAGCGAAGTAATCGATCTTCACTTCATCATTCGCATGTAGTGCACCATAATCGCTTAACTTTTTAAATATGCTATTGGCCCGTTCTGTATTACCCAGTTTTTTCCAGGCCAATCCCTGGTAAAAGATCTTATCAGGCTGCTGATCGTTATAAAACACCGCTGCTGATGGCTCATCTAAACCAATGGTAGCCTGCTCAAAGTATTTTTTAGCCTGCTCTGGTTTGCCGGCGGCTTCACAGGCGCAACCTAACCAGTAATCGATATCGTTTTCCTGGGCGCCGTATAATTTACCTTCGCCCAGGTTATGCGGGTAGGTTTTGGCATTGTTGAGGTAAGTAATGGCTTTTTCGTACAAACCTTCTTCCATATATTTTTTAGCCAGCTCAATCAGGCTAAATATATACTGGCCCGATGCCTTGCCTTCGCCACCCTCCCATGGATGGAATTGGCGTGCGTTCAACAGGTTCAAAGCAGTTTCATGATCACCTAAAAGATTATAGAGCGTTACCCTTTCCAGGTAAACATCATCGCGCTGATCCGCTACAGCCAGGTTATCTTCCAGGAATTTCAAACGTTCCTCCGGCGATCTGTTCAGTCTCTTATATAACTGATCGAGCTCCATAAGTACACGTGCATCTGTTTTGTCTAAAGCAAAAGCTTTCTCAAAATATTCCAGCGCTTTTTGCTCGTTGTTTTGTTTGTTGAAATAAGCGATAGCCAGATTACGGAAAACGGTCGGGAATTGATCGTCCAATTTGGCCGAGCGTTCCCAGTGACTCACCGCATCGTCATACTGGCGTTTATCATAAAACAAATTACCCAGGTAGTAAGGCGCTTTGGCATCAGCCGGGTTAAGCTCAATAGCCAGTTTCAGGATAGTGATCTCGTCCAAACGGTTAGGGAAACACAGGTACGAATCGGCTTTGGCAGCTTTAGCCAGCCATTCCGCAGCCTCGACTTTACGGCCACTTTGATGGCTCAACCAACCCAGGGTATAATAAACTATCGGGTTTGATTCTGCAGGTTTTACCACCAATTGCAGCAATTGCGATGCTTCGTCATATAAACCGGCAGCGGCATAATCCAGGGCATACTCTATAAAATTCTGGTCGTCACGACGAGAAAGTGTTAGTAATTGGTTCAGGCTTTCCTCTGTCTTATCCGCATCATTGCTTATCCTGTAAGCCAATATCTTTTCAAACAACGCGCCCAGGTTAAAACCATCACGTTCCAAAGCGGTGTCAATTGTAGCCAGCGCTTTATCTAACTGGTTAAGCTTGCGATAAGCAGCTGCTTTGATCACATATGATTTACTGTTGGCGGCATTTCTGTCCAACGACTGATTAATATGATCCAAGGCCAGTTCGTAATGACCGCGGACCATATCTATCATCGCTACGCAGAAAAAGCCGGTATCCTTCCACGCATTGCTCCAGGTGGCTTTGTAGAACGCGGTGTAAGCCTCATCGGCCCTGCCTAAATATTTGAGGCAAAGACCGAGGTTGTAATAAGGCTCACTATCATAAGGATTAGGGTTACGTTGGATGCTGGTTTCTACCGCCTGGCGCAAATAGGGCTCCGCCTTGGCAAACTGTCCTTTACGGATATACCATTTACCCAGCGCATTATTATTGCGAATCTCTGTAGGTTCACGACGCAGCGCTTCCTCATAGTACGGGATAGGACTATAGGTAGCATGGCGATATTGCTCCAGGTGCTGCGCGGTTAAAAATAACTGCTCCACGCTTTCCACATCGGCCGGGGCCAGTGCGGGTTTCGCAGGCAAAGGCATCTCGTTCTTTTTGTTTTTTGCCGGTTCGTAACGCAGTGCTTCCTGTTTGCTGCTGTTGGTGATGATCAGCAATAATTCGTTTTCGTTCACGCCTGCGTTAACGGCTACTTCCTGTATAAACACCTGTTCAGGGCTAATATCGGTTGTCTGCGCAAATAATATTTCTCCTTTATAACTCAGACTGATATTCAACCCATTTTGCGCCGAAGTTACCTGTACTTTGATGATTACTCTGCCGCCTTCTTTGCTTAACGCCAGCAGGATATCTTTAGTAGCATTTTTCACCATACCCAATTCGCGGTAGGGTAAAAAATACTGCGTAAAAGTTTTTTCTTCGTAAGGCATCAGCCAGCTAAAATCGGGCTGATTATCGGTGAATACGCCGGTCATCAGTTCTATATAAGGGCCGTCCTCATCAGTAAGGTTTCTGTCCCAGGCCTGGCCGAAATCGCTGTGGCCCCAGGTCCACTGTTTTTTACCCGGCGATACATGATGATTAGCCACATGCAGCAAACCACCCTGCGAGTCATGCTCATAACCACCAACAAAATCATAGTCGGAATTAATAGCCATGTACGAGGTTGGTACGGGGATATTCTTATACATCGAAATATCGGTACCCGGCGAATAATCAACCTTGTAATAGGTGCCGGTAGCGATAGGAAAATCAGACACATCGCGCTTGCCATGATCAAACACAGCGTTCACATCAGGCGGGAATACCGATTGGTAATAGTCGTTTACCTTTACTGCCGGATTTGCCCACCACAGGAAAGTTTGCGGCAAGGAGGAACGGTTAAACAATTTGGCTTTGATCTCGATATAAGCCGTATCCGGGCGAAGCGTAAAACCGGCCATGCCCTTGGTATGAAACATGCGCTCCACCTCGTTTACCCAAACGGTTTTGCTGCCATCGGCATGCTCTTCCAAAGTGTAATCAATGGGATCAAAAGTACTTGGACGATGATGTTGCGGCCAGTTAAACTCGATACCACCCGAGATCCAAGGACCTGTTAAGCCTACCAGCGCCGGTTTGATCACCTGGTTATAATAGATAAAATGACGCTGTTTGATCTTGTCAAACGCCATCTGGATACGGCCGCCCAGCTCTGGCAGGATCATTATTTTGAGGTACTTGTTCTCCAGGAACAGGCCGGTGTATTCTTTATCTTCCTTCTCGTCGGCAATTTTTTCGATCACCGGGTTGGGATATACTACGCCACTGCTGCCCTGGTAAATGCGTTTTTCAAAAAACATCGGGTTTTTATCGGGCTTGCCTACACCATAGGTAGGGATCACTACTTTTTCTTCCCAAACGGATACATTAGAATGATGCATCATATATTCTTCTTAATGGATTAATGTCTGATTAAATTTCCTTCCAGTTCTTCGAGGGTTTGGCCTTTGGTTTCTTTAACACGCGCCTTTACAAACAGGAAGCCCAGGAAACAGATACCCGCATACAGGTAAAACGGTCCGTAGGTACCTAACTTTTTGGCTAGGATAGGGAACGTAAAGACTAATATAAAGTAAGCGCCCCATAACGAAACAATAGCAACCGACGAGGCCACCCCCCTGATCTTATTAGGAAAAATCTCTGAAATAAGCACCCAGGTAACCGGGGCCAGCGAAATGGCATAAGTACTGATAGCCAGCAGCACAAATATGGATACCAACCCTGCTGGGAAGTGGTTTTGTAAGGCAATAGCCAGCACAATATACATGATGGACAAACCCAGCGAACCCACCAGCATCAGCGGCCGACGGCCCAACTTATCCACCTGCCACATGGCCAGTAAGGTAAATACGAGGTTCACTACGCCAATAGAAACTGTTTCTAAAAGCTGACGGTTCAAGTTGGCCCCTACCGATTCAAATATGGTGGAGGTATAGTTAAACACCACATTGATACCGCAAAACTGCTGAAAAACGGCCAACGTGATACCCACCACAACCGCCGGGCGCACGGCTTTTTCAAATACCATTTTGTACGATTGTTTGGCTGTACTTCCTGCCAATGATTTTTCAATGGCTTTCATGGTGGTATCAGCAAAATTAACCGATCCAATTTTGTTGAGCACCTGTTGCGCTTTATCCACCTGGCCCGATTTCATGAGCCATCTCGGGCTCTCTGGCAACCAGGTAACACCGATCAGGAACACCGCTGAAGGTACAGCGCCTAAACCAAACATCCAGCGCCAGGCATCATGACCTGCATCAGCTAAAAAGTAATTGACCAGGTTGGTTATCAATATACCTATCACCACCGTGAGCTGGTTTATAGCTACATTACGGCCGCGTACCTCGGCCGGCGAAACTTCGGCTATATACATGGGGCAAAGCATAGAAGCCATGCCCACGCCAATACCCGCGGCAAAACGCAGTATGATAAAATAGGTAAGGGTTTGCGCAAAGGCGATGCCTATGGATGATACCGCGAAGATGAGCGCAGCTACCATCAATCCGGGTTTGCGGCCATATTTATCAGCCAGGTTACCGGCGAGAAGGCAGCCTACAATACAACCTAAAGCTAAGGAGCCGGTCAAAAAGCCTTCCCACACCGGATCGAGCGCGAACTGGGTACGTAGAAATGGTAAAGCGCCCGAGATCACGGCAAAGTCGAACCCAAAAAGGTATCCGCCCAGGGCCGAAATAAAGGAGATCCCGATAATATACCGGCTGTTAAATGTTTTTGAACTACTCATTTTTTAGGATATGTTTATTGATTTAAGCATAATATCGGTATTTGGCAGGGTTATTCTTTTACGGGAACTAATTTTATCATTACTGCATTGGCAGGCGCGGCGCTCAACTTAAATTCAGTGTCGTCCTTTTTTAATTCGCCCACGACAGTATCGGTCAGCAGATCTTTAAACTGATAAGCTTTCCCGGCCTCCAGGTGCAGGACCGGGCGGGTTAAAACCTGCTCAAAATTCTTTTGCCTGTCGAAATTGAACAAGGCCAGCAAGGTATTTTCACCCGGCAGGTAAAATGCCATTTGCTGATCAAGCGTTTCGCCATCGGCTGCTTTCAGTGGAATAAAGGCTTGGGGATGACTAAAAAACGCTGCTATCCGCTTATTGTTTAAAAACTTCTGCGCCCGGCTTGCAGCCAGCGGGTGCCTGAAATCTGATCCATCGCCAAGGATGCTACCCATTACCATCATGGCATATAATCTTACCTTGATCTCCTGCTCATTCAGATCGGGATTTTTCTGAAAGCTTTTCATGATGCTTACATCCAGGTTGGTGTATGGGAACAAGGTGCCCTGAACCCAGCCCATGTGCGAGCCCATAGCCAATGAAGCCTCCGTACTGCCATAATGCGGAAAGCCGGGCTGGTCATCACGCAGGTGCGAATACACATCGGTTGATATAAAACGGGTGTGTGCATACTGGTGCGGGAACATAGGCGATATGGCCTGGGTAATAAAAATATCTTTACCCAGGATAGAATCAACCAGGTGACGCAGCGTTTTCATGCCATAATCATAAGCCTGCATCCCTGTACGAATGTTTTTATTATAGCGGGTGGTACTCTCTAATGCACCACCTGTCAGGAAGTCGATCTTCAGGAATTTAGCGTTAATGGCTTTGGCCTTTTTCAATTGCTGGATGATATACAGACGAACAGCCGGATGCGTGGGGTCCATCGCGTAAGCCCCCCATTTACCATCTTTATACATAATAGGTTTTCCCTCATTATCATGCAGCAATACATCTTTTAAAGCATAATTTGAGCCTGCTACCTTTTTCCCCTCGATATCATCCTTCCAGTTCCACATCGCAAAGGGGATAAAGTAAAAGCCCATTTGCTGATTATTCTTAGCGAAATATTTACCCAGGTTGGCCAAAACTTCAGTCGAGTAAATACCCTGATCATAGGAGTCGATACTCATGACCGGTTTAGAATAGCCGCTGAAATTAGTTAGGGTATGCAAAAAATCAGAGATCTTTTCAACAGCCGGCGGCATCATTACCCCTTCGTAACCCAACACGCCTTCCACGCCAAAGCTGTTCCAATACACCGGGGCATTACCAATCCAGGTGCATTTACCATTAATGGTCGAATTTGCCTCGCCGTATTGTGTAAAAGCCTTATGTAGATCGTCCATCGCGCATAAAAATATGGGAGGCGAACTTACTGACTGCCCTACCGTGGTACCATGCGCCACCAGGTCGTGCGTGCCATCGTTACCGCCGTAAGCCGGTGGTAGTTTAGAGTCATCGGGCGTAGAGGCACCGCCAAAAACCCGGAGCGAATCCACATAACCCAACTCTGTTGAGGTTTGATAAGCCAAGCCGGTTTTCCAGAAATTGTGCTTTACACTGCCAATAACCAGTCCAGAGTTTTTCAGCATATCATAAATGGCCGCGAACTCATAGGTGATTCCCGTAGTTTTTGGCGAGCCTGTTTTAGGCCAGCTCCTTTCTACTGTAGGTGTCCAGTCGTCATTATCAAAGGGCACATCCAGTATGCGGGGTTCGGTACCGGGAATAAACAACCGGCCTTTATATTGGGGCAATACCGCTATCGGACTGATATCGCGGGTTTCTAAAAGGGCGGCTTTCGCGTCTTTATTTTTCGCTGTCAAACTAATCAGCGTATATGGGTGCCCCTTGTAATTGGTAAAACGCTGTTCCAGTATAAACGGGTGCTTTTGATCGCTATGTGTAATAATTATTTGCCTACCGGTACCTATGCTGTCATGAACTTCGGCAGTAACAAATTCATGGTTGGCAAAATCGGCGGTTGTGGTAATTCCCGATTTAATGTCGTTGATGTAGGCCACCGTATTTTCGATCCGGATGCCATTGGAAAACGTGTAGTTTACCATACCGGTATGAGCATCCAGTTTAATAGTAACGTAACTGGTGATCATTTCTAACTTATCCACTGTGGTAATGATCTTCTGCGCGAATGCACACTGACCATATATTAACAAAACAATAACAGCAAATGGGCAAAGTAATATTTTTATCATGGCTTATACCGGCAAATCATATTATCTGTTATTAACAGGCATACCGTTATTTACATAGCGGCGAGGCAGGCACTCTTAAATATGGATAATATGTTCAATTGGTTCGATGTAAAGCTCCCGGATTAAAACAGATTAAAAAATAGTTAATGTTACGATAATGATGGACTTTTTTATGACAACAAGCACAATTGATATTAAGTGAAGATTTAACCTTTGGTTTAGCTATTTTGCACCTCAGGATATATAAAGAGGGCGGGTAGAATATTCGGCGAAGTTAAAGTTGAAGATCCCAATCATCATAAAATGAAATATTTTATGATGATTTTGTTTTTTTGATTAACGTTGTGCACCCATATTATAAACCGGTCAGCGTATCCCTATCCTCTTGAAAAAATGACAAAAAGCACAGCGTTAAGACGGCGTGAAGGTTTTGAAGGGCAGAAACTTATTGTTCTGCCCAAAAAGATCATCGCCAACTTTTTAAGTAAAGACCCTGTTACCAAACAGATCTATATAACTGATATAGGGTATTACCCCAAAGCCAGTCATCATTATGCCGAACGCCCTAATGGCATCAATCAGCATATTATTATCTATTGTACAGAGGGTTATGGCTGGCTGGAGATCAATAAAAAGAAAGTAGAAGTTTCACCGTCACAATTTATAGCTATTCCGGCGAATACGCCGCATAAGTATGCCGCTAATATGGATAAACCCTGGACCATTTACTGGATCCACTTTAAAGGGGAAATATCGGCTTTCATCATCGACCTTATCCTCCAAAACTCAGAAAACTATAAGCCATATTTATCTTATAATGAAGACCGTATAAAGCTATTTGAGGATATTTGCTATAACCTGGAGAAGGGCTATAGCAGCGATACGCTACGCTATGTAAACATGATATTTTCACATTTCTTGTCCTCGCTCATCTATGAAGATAAATTCAATCACCTGGAAGAAAATACGGATAATAATGTAGTGGAGAAAACCATTGGCTTTATGCAGGATAACATCAATAAGATCCTCCGGCTTGATGATCTTTCGGCCTTTGCTAATTTATCAACCTCGCATTTTTCGGCGCTTTTCAGGGCTAAAACGGGTTATGCCCCTATCGAATACTTCAATCAGCTTAAAGTACAGAAAGCGTGTCAGTATATTTCCTTTACAGCCATGTCTATCAAAAATATAGCTATTAGCCTGGGAATTGAAGATCAGTATTATTTTTCCAGAATGTTTACCAAACTCATGGGAAGTTCGCCTAATGAATACCGCAAAAAGATCAAATCGGCGCTATAAACTACTATTTCAGGCTATTAAGGCAGAGGCTGGTACATCTGTATGTGTAAATAACCGTTTAAAAAAGGAAGCGATCTTATCCAGCCAGGTTTGCGTTTTTACAGCAGGAGTTTGGGCTATTCCCTCTGGATTTGGCTCATCCGGAGGGTCATTTATCGCCTGCATTTCTTCCAGGACACTTTCGCGTATATCAGGATCACGGTTCACAATAGCATCCAGTTCTGTAAGCTCATTAAAGGTAGCTACCCCCCTTTGCTGTCGTTTTATCAAAATATCAAAACGATCCTGGTTAAACGTACGTCGCTCCAAATATCTACGCTGTTTCATAATAATCTACCTGGCTGCAATATTATTAACAAAGCGAGTGCCATCGTTATAGTTATTTGATTATCAGCAAATTATAACCACTACATATTTTAACATGTACTGTTTTGATACATGGGGCTGTTCGTTTCCGGTCGGTAAATAATTATAGTAAATTTACTATTCAAACTACCTGCAGCTAAAGGTTTTCTTAATTACTCTATTTTAAAGCTTTGGCAATAGCCTGTTCTGTAACCGTAGCCATAACCCGGTAACCAGCCGTGTTAGGGTGTACCCCATCGGTAGTGAGCTCGGGCTTTTGGCCGTTGCGTTCATCAACAAAAGGTGTAAAATAATCCAGCAGAGTCAGGTTATTTTCGGCTGCGTATGTTTTGATGAGCTTGTTGAGCGCTATGATCTTGCCTGCAGGCTCAATGCCTTTACGCCATGGATAATCAAATACAGGTAAATACGCGCACAATATCACCTTGATATGGTGCAGTTTAGCCAGCTCAACCATCGAGCGGATGTTGTTCATGATGTACTCGTTGGTCAAGTGGCCGTAGTTGGATGCGATATCGTTACTACCTGCCAATATGATCACGGCTTTGGGTTTCAGGTTGATCACATCCTGACGAAAGCGGATCAGTAGCTGCCCTGAAATTTGACCGCTGATGCCCCGGTCCAGGTAAGGTTTACCCTTAAAAAACTCAGGCACAGTAGTTTTCCATCTTTCAAAAATAGAGCTTCCCAAAAAAACCACCCTATTTTCGCCCGGTTTAGGGTCGCCTATCTGCTTATTTTCCAGGGCATAGTGCGATAACGCGGCCCAATCGTCACGGAGATCTTCTTTTACGACAGCGGCCGGTTTATTTTTGCCGGTATCGGGGGCACTTTGCTGCGCGTAGCCGGCAGAGGCGATCAATAATCCGGCGGATAATAACAGTGTAAGTTTTGTATTCATATGGATGATAAATATCGGTAACAAAAACTTTTTAAACCTTAAATTTTAACAATTTTCGATTCTAAAACAGTGTAAAAACGCTTAAAAATTGATTCAAAACCATCGGCTTTAACACTTTTTAACAAATTTTATCGCGGTTTTGATTCTCCTAATCCCTGTTTGTTATCCTGAGCGATAACGAAGGACTTCTGCAGCCATGCCTGGCGGACAATAGATACCTCACTCCGTATAACAAATATTTTTCCAAACTTCTCTCTCCAGCGACCAAGCCGAAACAATGGTCGGCTGAGTCCTCCGCAGTGCCTCAGCCCCCAATCAATTATTTTTAAGTTAACAATTCCTTTACAGGCCGGGGCTTACTTTGTGACAACTTTATTATAAAATCCTATAACTCATGAAAAAAACTTTATTAACCCTCTTCGCTTTTAGTGCTATAGCATTTAGCGCCTGTAAAAAGGATCACAAAGTAAATATAGCTCCATCATACCCGGATATGGCCGAAGCGGCTGATCCTGCCGTTTTGATGACCACTGCCGATGGGGTAAAAGTATACAACGGCGGCTTTGGTTCGGCCATAGCGCCCGATCCTAAGGATGCTAATGTATTTTACCTGCTTACCGATCGCGGACCAAACGCTGCTGGTTCCACTGCCAATGCCATCATATTCGGTAAAGCCGATTTTACACCCGAAATAGGCAAGTTCAGGCTAAAAGATGGTAAACTGGTATTGGAGCAAACCATCCAGCTTAAAAATGCTGCGGGGCAACCCCTAAACGGCTTACCTAACCCTATCAATGAGGGCGGTACCGGAGAGATCGCTTTTGACCTGAACGGCAACCAGGTAGCGCCAAGCGCCGATGGTATCGACTCCGAAGGCATGGTTTTAGCCTCCGACGGCTCTTTCTGGATCAGCGACGAATACGGTCCGCATATTGTTCATTTTGATGCCACCGGTCGTACTATTGAGCGCATCAATCCGTTTGGAACCGGCACGGGTGGTCGTAAAATCCCCTTGGTATTTGCCAAACGCAAACCCAACCGTGGCATGGAAGGCCTTACCATTACCCCCGACGGCAAAACGCTGGTGGGCATAATGCAATCGCCAATGCTTAACCCAACCAAAGCAGCGGGTGCCGCTTCAACTATACTGCGCATCTTAACTTTCGATATCGCCTCGGGTGCAACCAAACAATACGCTTATGTAATGGACAATGTATCGCTTACCGGCGTGAGTGATATTGTAGCGGTGAACGCCACTACCTTTTTAACCATTGAGCGCGATGGTTTATACGGCGGTGATCCAAAAAAACCGGCTACCTTTAAAAAAGTATTTAAAATCAGCCTTACCGGCGCTACGGATATCTCCGATGAGGCAAACGGCGCTAATGGCAAGCTTTATGGCGGCAAAACCGTAGAAGAGCTGAACGACCAGGCCGGTTTGCAAGGCGCAGGCATTACCCCGGTATCCAAAACCCTGGTGCTTGATCTGTTGAAAGACCTGCCAACCGTTTATCCGCATGATAAAGCCGAAGGTTTGGCCCTGTTGCCGGGTAATATCCTGGCCATATCTAACGATGATGACTTTGGCGTGCTGGATAATGGCAAAGGTGGCTTCGCGGCCAAGATACTGCCGGCTACCAACACGGTTGACCATAACAGCATTTACTTTGTTAAGATCAAATTGTAAGAGGTTAGAGTCAAAAGTTAAGATAACAATTGTACTTTCAAGGCCATCCCGAAGTTCGGAATGGCTAAAACACCGTAATTTTACTCTTAAAAATACGGTGTTTTCACGGATTGCGGCGACTTATTACTCTACTTACATTTGTATCAAGGCGTTTTACTAAAACCGCTGATAATGAAGCTAAGGTTAACTGATAAGGCACTTATTTTTTTTATCCTACTGATGGCAATTATAGTACAACGCCCAAGCTATCAGATGGTGAACGGTATGGTGAGTAGTTTACATCTCCATTTGGGATTGATACCACACCTGAGATCAGTCATCGCGTTGTTTACAAATATATCATACCTCCTGAGAGGGGTATATTAAGAATACCACCTATGAAAAGCACCCTGAGAAAGTGCAAACAAAATTAAGTATATTGTTGGTGATATGCTTAGTTAAATGGTCCTGACCGGCCTCAACACAAGCATTACCTTTAATAGGGTAATGCTTTTTTGTTTGATAAAGGGGCTGTCACCCTGAATATCGAAACATAACATCCCATTAAAAGCCCGGGCCACGTGCGATTCCTTCCCTCGGGAAGGTGAAGGAAGGGGTTCATACATCATACCGGTTTATGCCGCATGAATAAACCCCTCCCTACCACAACACCACCCAACCGCACCCCTCCCGTGGGGCTACTGTGTGGACACATCTTTTCAATGCACTAATAGTTAAAAAAAGCTGCTCCGGAGGAGCAAAATGTCGGTAGCAATAATAAAAGTTAACCTCTTTTAGTGCCATAGGTACTACACTAACCGACTTAGGGTCTATTAATGCACTATTATTTCCCCCACGAAGTTAAAAAGTGACGTACCTACGGCACGTAAAAATTTCTTTTGATCCTTCTTCTACCGACATTCAGCCCCTACAGGGCACATTAAAAGATGTGTCCACACAGTAGCCCGTGGGGAGGGAACTGAAAAAACAAGAATGGCTACTCAAACAGCCACTCGGCTCCAGCCTACAGGTGTTGGGAAGACAAAAAACAAAGACCCAAAACGGATTTAGGCTAAAGCCAGTAACTGTTTGTTTGTAAACCGTTGGTTAAAACCCACGGCAATGAAAGATAAATCAACTGCTTTTTATTCATTGCCGTCCCATTTATGGGGCGGATAATAGTAGTATTTCCTGGCTTTAGCCTAAATAACGATCTTCCCAACACCGGTGGGCTGAAGCCGAGCGACTGCATGAAGGGTGATGAGCTTCACTATACCTTAATCAACTTACCCCGTGTAATGATCTTCCCTTTGAGCATGATCACGTAAATATAAACCCCCGGATTGAGGTTGATTTGAAAAGTATTTTGCAATTGGGTAATGCTCCTTTCCAGGCTTATATGTCCAACGGCATCATATAGTTTAAAATCATACGTATTGTTGATATCACCGCTCAGGATATTGAGCTGTGTGCTTACCGGGTTGGGATAAAGCGTAAACTGGCTGGCTTGTAAAAACGTGGCATTAGCGAGATCGGAATAGGTGACCTTGCCGTCGTTAGTATGCAGTTCTACCCGGTAATATTGAATCCCTTTTTTAGGATTAGCATCCGTAAACTGATACCCTAAAGCAGAGCTCACCGTAGTTGTGCCCTGGTTGGTATAAGCATTTGCACCGGTTTGTTTTTGCCAAGTGATGGATTTGAGATTAACCACACTACCTATTTGCAGGTTAAGCACAATAGTATTATCAACAACATTGGCCAGCAGGGTTTTCACATAACAGCCTACCCCCTGGTTCTTGGCATCAATGGTCAAACTTTTTAGGCCTTCAAAGCCATCGCCCTGCGCGCTTACCGCAAAGTAGGATGATGTTTGCTGCTGGGTGGGTATCAAAATGGTGGTATCGGTAACAGCAGTTAACTTTTGCAGTAAATTATCTTTAATGGTATAAATAACATAGCCTTTGCTGCCTGGCTGCGCCTTCCAGTGCAAAAGAGTACCATCGGTACAGTTATAGCCCACTTCCAGGTTAAGGGGTTGGGAAAGTACAAATTCTTTACTGATGAACGACTGGCCGCTAATGTCCATTTTAAGCATGGCGGTGGTAAAAACATCGGGAGCTGTCCAGTCGTAATATCTGTTTTTGAGGGTAACGTTGCTGATGGCTTTCCAGGTAGTACCATGGTCATAACTTACGCTCAGCTGGCCGGTTGCGGCGCTGAACGAACTTTGCCAGCGCAGGTAATTTTCGCCGGCCGCGAAAAGATGGTTATTCCCCGAGGGATAGGTCCACTCAAAACGATTGGCGGCCGTAGCTCCATGCGCTATATAAAAAGTTTGTACGCCGGAAGCTATTTTGCTGCCTTTTACATGGATAATATAGTTACCGGCAACAGGATTTTGCAGGCTAACCTGCTCGGTATTATTCAGTGTATCCCTGCGGCGAACGGCCGGTTTGGTTAAGGAATCTGTGGAGGGATAAGTACTCAGGCTCCATGGCAGCAAGGTTTGACCATCGGGTGTGGTAACAGACAGGTCAAGGTCATTAATAAGGGCCTTGGGGGCATTCAGCGCCGCCGGTGGGTCGTTCCAGGCTAATGATACTTTAAACAGGCTGCTGCCCGCCGGAACGTTGATGGTATAGTCTACCTGTTGCTGATTACTTACGGCTCCTTTTTTAAAGCGGTTATCGGTAAGGGTTCGTAAAGCTTCCAGGGCGTTAAGCTGGCCGTAACCTGTTTTATGATCTACATTGGGCAAACCAATATCATCCGCCGAATTGATGAGCACGCTTTTGATAAGCGCGGCCGATGGTAACCGGGTAAATTGCTTTTTATAGGCTTGCTGTAACAGGGCCACCGTTCCCGAAACCAGGGCCGCAGCGCCGGATGTACCATCTTCGCCGTTGGATACCAGCTCGGGCTTTATCCGTCCGTCATAAGCCGGACCGGCCGAACTCAGATCTGCCGGCACACCGGTTTGATCGGTACCGCCAATAACCAATACATTTTTGGCCTGTTTAAAAGTTCCCGAAAGGTTAGCTACATTCGGGATGCCGTTATATAAGCCTGTGGTTGGCGCCGTTGTACCGATATTACCCGAAGAAAACACATGGATGATGGAATCATTCGCCATCACCTGCTGATCATAGGCAACCGCCTCAACCCCGTAATAATTTTCGACGCCGGTACCGTAGGAATGATTCTCAACACCTATATCAAAGGTTTTAAAAAGCGCGGTACTATCGGGCAGCAAACGGGCAAAATCAGACGAGGTGAACCTTACCTTAGGCGCGGAGCCCAATCCCCTGATAAATGAATTGCCATTACCCCCTATCAAAGTGGCCATAATAGTAGCGTGCCCCGAGGTGATAGCTGCGGCCGGGAACGAGGTAAAGCTGCGGCCCAACAGATCGATGTCATCATCATAACGTTCTTCTTTTATAGCTACATTGATGCCGCTGCCATCAATACCCGGAAAATTATCGGCGATGGCCGAGATCTGATTGATGCCCAGGTCAATATCATTGATCACCAGTTCGGCGTGGGCTTTCCGGGTAACATTGGCAAAAGCAATGTAAGGTTGCTGCAACAGATCGGTAAGGCGCTGCAATGAAATATTCAGGGTGATGGTGTTTTGAGTTTGAGCGGTTATTTCACCGTATTTTTTGATATCGCTGATCACCGAATCGCTCTGAGAAGTGACTGACAGATCGATCGATTGTTTTGCAGATGGATGTTTTTGCAAAAGTTGTATTAAATTATCTGTGGCTTTCCATAAGGAATTTGCGGGTGTAGCCTCCTGTATATTGGCATCGGTTGCTATATCAGTTGTGGTAGCCACCACATAAAAATTATAAGATACCCGTTTTACCGGGCGAAGTTTTTTAATATCGGCCTTATCCGGTTCTTTAAATTTAACCAGGTAATATTTAACCGTGTTATTTCCCAGCAAAGGCCGGGCAGCAGCGGGCGCTGCCTTATAAAGCGCGGCCATGCTTTTATCGTTCGCTGGTTTTTGCGCCCAGGAGCATTTAAAACATAAAAATATCAGTATAAAACAGAGTAATTTTTTAACCATACTGTGTATTAAAAAAATAAAGGGGAGTTATGCTCCCCTTTATTTGTAAAACTACTTGATTGATCAATAGGAAGCAATACGATAAGGTTTTTTAGTACAAATAGTTCAACGCTATTTTATCATTAGCGTTAAAAGTACGGTCGGTACCACTTGAGCAGGCTAACATCCATGAGCCGGCATCAAATGTTTTGGTTGGTGTACCCGGAATGTGGATTGCTCCAACACCTGAAGAACCTTCGTTACCGCCACCACCTGTTCCGCAGCTCAGGTTACGGTTAAAGTAGTCGGTATGACGCATACCTATACAGTGGCCCATTTCGTGCTGGATAACGGAAGTCAGATATCCCAGATCAGGATTAGTTCCGTAAGCGGCAGGATTGGTGTTCATCTGGATCTGGTTGTAAGGGTTACCTGATGATGTTGGGAAACCTGAAGAACCTAAGGTGATAAAACCACCGCTTGGACCTTCGTTAAAACCAATGATCTGGATAGCACCACCGCTGCTTACCACCTGGAATTTAAGGGTAAGGTTTAACGCGTTATAACGTGCCACGGCTTGAGCTGTAGCAGTAGCGTAAACGGTTGGCAAATTTGAAACCGATACGGTAATGGTTCTTGGTAAGTTTTTTACCAGGTTGGTTGTCCGGTATTGCTCAACCTCAGCAATTCTCAGGGTTGGACTGGTGCTGCTTTCAGAAAGGTTAGCCGGGGTTAACAGGATATCACCTTCTACCAGGTAATTATCACCTATCTTACGCATATTATCGGTGCTGAAACCCAGGGCGGTGATCTTACTGCTAACATCCGCAGAAATTTGTGGAGTTTGATCGGCCTTTTTGTCGGCGCCTTGATTGTTTTTAGTACAAGCAGTTAATAAGGCAGATGCACATACGATGCATAATCCCATTTTTAGCAAGAGTTGTTTTTTCATTTTGTCGGTACTCTAATTTTTTTAATAGTTTAGTTAAGACTCAAATAATATGCAGGAGAACTAAGCCTCCTGCCTATTATCAGTAACAATTACTTCATTGATCAATAAGGAGTAATACAATATAGTTTTAGTACAGGTAGTTCAATGCTATTTTATCATTCGCGTTAAAGGTACGGTCGGTACCGCTTGAGCAGGCCAGCATCCATGAGCCGGCATCAAATGTAGTGGTAGGTGTGCCCGGGATGTGGATAGCACCAGGATAATCCTGCGGATCGCTGCTGCTGTAAGTGCTGCCTTCATTACCGCCGCCGCCTGTACCGCAGCTCAGGTTCCGGTTAAAATAGTCGGTATGGCGCATGCCTATACAATGACCCATTTCATGCTGGATAACAGACGTAAGGTATCCTACATCAGGGTTGCTGCCGTATGCATCAGCATTGGTGTTCATCCCGATGGCGTTATAAGGGTTACCGGCCGCGGTTGGAAAACCCGAGTATCCTAAAGTAATAAAACCATCAGAATCAACGCCTTCATTAAAACCGGTAATAACCATATTACCACCGCTGCTTACTACCTGAAATTTAAGTGTAAGGTTTAACGCGTTGTAACGTGCTACCGCGTTAGCTGTAGCTGTGGCATAAACTGTGGGTAAATTTGAAACCGATACGGTAATGGTTCTGGGCAGGTTTTTCACCAGGTTGTGCGTCTGGTACTGTTCTGTTTCGGCTATCCTAAGAACAGGACTGGCAGTGCTGGCCTCATTTAAATTGGCCGGGGTTAACATGATATCGCCTTCTACGATGTAATTGCCACCCATTTTACGTACATTATCTGCACTAAAACCCAGGTTTTTAATTTTTTGGGCTACATCGGCAGAGATGGTGGTTTTAGGATTGGCCTTGGTGTCGGCGCCCTGGTTGTTTTTGGTACAAGCAGTTAGTAAGGAAGATGCACATGCAAGGCATACCCCCATCTTAAACAAGAGTTGTTTTTTCATTTGTCGGTACTCTAATTTTGTTAATAGTTAAAAAATAATTATAAACAATCATTGTGATAGCCGGCCAGCTGTTTGTTTACGATTATAAATATATTAAAATACAACGACATTTATTTTTTATTTGATAAATAAAAAGACCATTATTATCCTTAAAATTAAGAAATAGTAAAAATTGCACCCCGTATAATAACTACTAAAAATTAGCGTTATAGTTGCTTTAAATTATTTCAAGACACTTTTTCAGAAAAAAACAGGCCGGCGCCCAACCCGTGTAAACACCTACTGCCTAACCGGGTAAAATACGGGTAAAATAAAAATGGACAAGCTCCGGAATTTATACGGGTTTGTCCATTTTAAGTTTTCCTACAAGGGCTCGAACCTCAATCTTCAGAGCCAGAATCTGACGTGTTACCATTACACCATAGGAAAATATTGATACAAATATATCAGCTACGATTTTATGGTGCAAAAAAATGTACGGGTGACAAGGGATCGCTATTCGAAAATTTACAATTCGCAGGCTTTTCAGATATGTCATCCAGAGACACATTCTCTGTGCAACGCATAAAAAACACAATACCAGCGAGTTTTATCACTATCAATTGAATTAATGCCCAATAATTCAATTGATTTCATTTTATTTTATTAAATTTTATAAAAATGTTATAAAACATGATATTTATCATACCATAAACAAGCATAGTTTATGGAAATTATTAATTAGACTTGCAAATAATGCGGTTTATATAAAAATAAAAAGGTGTAAATGAAAAAAATTCAAAATATTTGCGATGTAGAGAGCTGTTTTTTATGTAAAAATAGCTTAACTGAGTGGCGACCGGCAATATCGGCACACAAAACAACCTACAAAGTAAAAAAAGGTGAAGTTATTTTTAAAGAGGGTGATCCGGTAACAGGTATTTATTTTGTTAACTCGGGAAGTGTAAAGGTTTATAAAAAATGGGACAAGGATAAAGAACTGATCGTTCGATTTGCACGGGAAGGTTCCCTTTTTGGCCACAGAGGTTTAGGTAAAGGCGGTTTTTATCCCATATCTGCGGCAGCGCTACAGCCAACGGTTGTTTGTTATGTGGATATAGCCTTTTTTGAAGCAACCATGAAAGTAAACCCCAGCTTTACTTATCAATTATTGATGTTTTTGACAGAGGAATTAAAGCAGTCTGAAAGAAAAATGCGCAACCTGGCGCACATGTCCGTTAAAGGCCGTGTGGCTGAGGCATTAATCTCTCTGCAAAACCAGTTTGGCACCACCGCTGAGGGTTTTATCAATATCGACCTGAGCCGGCAGGACCTGGCCTCGTATGCGGGAGCCACCTACGAAACCGTGTTCCGGATGATGAACGAATTGGTAAATGAAAAGCTCATCAGCCTATCGGGCAAAAGCATCCGCCTTACTAATCATCAGGAGCTATTGAAGCTGGCGCAGGATATTGTTTTTATTTAAGTTCCCGTTAACCATATAAAATTTCACATTATTATATGTCATCTATCAATTATGAATTAAAATAGATATAATTGATGAATTTCTACATCAGCGCATGTCACACAACACCCCAATTCCCGAGTTATTTGTACTGGGCGCCGGTCCCGGCGATCCGGAGCTGATCACCGTTAAGGGATATAAAATTTTACAACAGGCCAATGTGATATTATATGACAACCTGGCCAACAAAGCATTATTAGATATAGCCAAACCCGGTTGTGAAAAAATTTATGTAGGCAAACACCCTTATGGCAGCTACACCCCACAGGAAACCATCCTGGAGATGATCAAACACTATGCTTTTACCAAGGGAAGCGTTGTGAGATTAAAAGGCGGCGACCCATTTATATTTGGCCGTGGATTTGAAGAGATAGCGTATGCCCGGGAACAAGGCATCAAAACGCATTACATTCCGGGTATTACCAGCATACAGGCTTCCGGCTTTTTAGATATACCGTTAACTCACCGGGCTATGAGTGAAGGGGTATGGATCATTACCGGCACTAAAAAAGATGGATCTTTATCTGCCGACCTGAAACTGGCTATGCAAAGCAATGCCACCGTGGCCATTTATATGGGCATGAAACAAATTGATGCTATTGCCCAAACCTATATATCCGAAGGCAGAGGTGATACACCCGCGGCCATTATACAGCATGCATCATTACCACAACAAAAAGTAGCCCGGGGCCTGGTTAAGGATCTGCGCCAAATGACAGACTCGCACCAGTTAACTCACCCGGCAATCATTATTATAGGTGAGGTTGCTGGCTTAAGCACTTAAGACCGATAGTTTTAAAACCTCATAAAACTGCCTGGGTTTGATGTTTTACCGGTGCAATAATCTTTTACGCAGATAATTCAAAAGCTCTTTTGGGCGGCCTGTTTGTATGATGGTTGCCCCATGAGCAATCAGCCAGTCCCAGCTGTGTTTGCGTAAACAACAGGGCAAGCAAGGCAATAGTAAGGCTCCTTCCAGAACTTGTCATATATACTCTTTCATTAACCAATTTTTCTTCCGGCATCTTCTGCAGAGGTTGGCAATAACCGCAAAACTGCAATTTGATTATTACGGTTATATTAATTAATAAAAATAAAATTTGCAATCCCTTAGGGCAATGTCATTAAGTTAAGGGGTTTTGCCAACCCAATAGGACCATCAGGTATAAAGTGAGAAATAAACACCCTCAGAGTCCCTTTCAGGTTTAAGTTAACCCATAAAATCTAAATGAGAGCTAAAGAGTACATGGAAGGCATGTTCACGATCAGGAGACTCCGCAGGAGTCCAATTTCTTTAAACTTTCTATAAACAGGAGGCCTCTCTGAGGCCGAATGGCAGTCAGGGTACACCATTATAGTATAATCGCACAGCCAGCCCCGACGGGGCCACGTGTTTATAGCCCTAAAACAGCACGCTTTTTGGCTCCGTAGGCGCCTCCTGTTGAAATTTTAGATTGGGGAATTTTATGGGTTAACTTAAACTTTCAGGAAACCATGAGGGGACTGAAAATCATATTAAAAAAAGACAGGCCGGATATTGATTAACTCTTCAGCTTAATACGGGTATCATAAAACTTCTTTTTTTATTATATTTATGCAGTATGAATAATTACTGGCGATTCCTGAAAAGCCTTTAGAGTAAGGATTAACCTAAAACCTTTAAAAATGAAGAAAAGATCACTAATTCTCAGTACGGTTTTTATGCTTTTTGTAACAATCAGTTACGCCCAAAAAGCAACCGGTGGCGACCGCGACAAACATGGCTGCATTGGATCCGCCGGGTATACCTATTCCATTATAAAAAAAGATTGCATACAAACCTTCGCGCAAAAAATTAAGCTAAAGGAAGTCGATCCAAAGAGAAGCTTTTCCACTATTGCAGCCGTTATTTTTAGTGACGATAACAAAAAAGCAGAGATATTTCTGTCTGATTACAAAGAGAGCCAGATCCTAACCAGAGCCGGTAAAAAAGGAAACTACGTTTGGAAGAAAGGCGATTTGAAGCTGACTGATAAAGATGGATATCAGCTTAAAAAAGGGAAAAAACTCATTTATAGCCTGTAACGAAATACTGCAAGCACCGTTAGGACTTTACAGAACATGTGGTTTTTACAAAATAGGGGCTAACAATTAAATTGTTAGCCCCTATTTTGTGTACCCCAACCCGACGTCCCCACGAACCAATTTTTAGATGCCCTGAAACGTTTAGCCACTCTGTTTGATGATTGAGGGCGATTTGAAATATCTAACCCGTTTTTGATTGAACCGACGTCAGGTAAAAAATTGCAGGAATAACCAAGGCTAAAGGTTAAATATCTTTCCCCTTCAATGTCCTTTTTTATTAGTCGTCAAATTCGACACTGTTTTTTGTCTTAGATGCCCAAGAAATAATTGACGTCCTAATGATCTGCTTTTCTTCAATTGTCAATACCTGCTTTAAAGGCAATATCCAATGTGTAGTATTGTTGAAATATAAAAGTAAACCAGACATACCTATTTCAAGGTCTACTTCTGCTAATCTATCTTGGTCGATCACATATATAGTACCTGATCTACCGTTCATTTTTAAATAAACCCCGTTCTCATTTTTTAAAAGTGAATTAACGTTATCTCTTTCGTGCCTTTCCGCAACCCAATTTTCTTTGATTTTCTCTGAAATATAATGCTGAAAATGATTGTCGTCAAACTTTATAGTAGTCCACCCAAACGATGTTATTGATTTCAAGTCCTTTTGATTGTGCTCAATTTGTTTCAAACAATAATTGGACAACTCAGACATGCTCATTGAGTTAGCGATATCAGCAAGTCTTTGCCAATATTCTTCAGAAAAATAATGGCCTGTTTCTACTGCTAATTCAATCAGGCTTTCAAGTGACAAGCCCCATTCATCGTGTTTAAGATAGTCGGTAGCATTTAAATATTGTCTGTGATCTTTATAGAAGTCAGGTATATAATCAATTAAATAGCTCAACTGTTCTTCCACGCTTAATTGAGATAGATCCTCACTTTTCTTTTTAAAGAGATTGAACAATTGCATATTTATAAATATAGCTATTTTTAATAAGAGCTAAAATTTACCCCATAAAAAAAGTAGCCAATAAAATTGGCTACTTGTCATAAATAGTACTCAGCGCCGGAGTCGAACCGGCAAATTATTTTTAAGTTTTCTTGCATAGGCTCGAACCACGATCGTCTGAACCGGAATCAGAAATGCCACCATTACACAACCGGAAAATATAATACCAATATATTACTTGCCATTCATTAGTCAAAAAGTACTTCAGTTTATAAGTTTATTCATTACTTCACCTCCATTATATAGATCGCTGACCGCAATAAATGAAGTGCTTTCCGATACCTGGAACGGGTTTCGGTTCTTAAGGTTGCCCTGCCTTCTTATAAGAGTAATAGCCCATGAAAAGACTGCGTTGAAACCGACAAGGTTAAAAATAAACCGCAGAGCCGACTCATCGGTCTACGCTACGCTGGACCACCCTCTCTACGGCTTTTGCCGCAAAGAGGGTAAAGAAAGCCCCCTCTATGCGCGAAGCGGAGAGAGGGGTGACGAGCGCAGCGATGTCGGGGTGAGTCGATAGGTGCCTAATTTTCGCCTTATGCCTTTTAATGGGCTATTACTCTTATAACTCTCCTTTCTTCAATATCAAATAAAACAAAACAATTTTTACTATTAGTTTATTTTATTTCTATACAAATCATATAAAATATTAAACCATGGAAACTACACCAGCAAACACAAAGGATACCCAAAAGGGTAAATTACCCAACGTACAAAAGAAACCCGATGAACCACGCGTAAAAACAGTAACCCCCGATAATGATAGTGGCAACCCGGGCGCGCCTGCTCAAAAAGATAGCCCCAATGTTCAAAAAGACAGCTCCAATGTAGATAAAGGCCCTAAAGGCGAAAACCTTTAAAAGATACACTATGAAAAAGAAAATTTCGGTTATGCTGTTGGCTTGCACTGTTGCTACATTTTTTGCATGCAACGGCGATCACTCCGACAGGACTGTTCGGGATACTGCTAAAAACACACATGACAGCGTTCCCTCTAACATCGATACCTCCAAAACCACCACAACTACGGGCGATGCCAGCAATTTGGATAACAGCGCATCGGGCGGCACCCGGATAGCAAAAGACAGCGCCCAATTGGCAAAGCCAGACAGTAGTAAGAAGTAAGTAACATCATTAATTGATCATGAAAACAAAAACAGCGAAACGAAGAAAATGGTCGGCCAGAGTAACCAATACCAGCAATGCGCTCGACCTGAAGAACGGCGTATTCAAATTAAAGGACCCTGAAAAAATAGCTGAGTCATTGAAAAAATCGGCCGAAGAAAGTCACCGCCGCAAGGCCTCGCCATTTCAAAGCGCCATGTCGATGCTGAATTTTTATGAGAACCGGGCGGGTAAAAACTTAAGTAAAAAGCAAAAAGCACCTCTTGAAAAAGCCAAGAATAAGCTGCGCAAGTTATTCGGCAAGCCAGAACAATAGGCTATTTATTTGCGATAGCCAGTTGCACTAACCATTGCACCAGGTCGTTGGCGGCTTTGTCATTCTCAAAACCGGCCGGGAGCCGGCCATTTATGTATTCGTTATATAACCAGGGATCGCCAACGGCAACCACTGTTCCCTTGCCATATTTGGCGCTGGCTATAATGGTAGCGCCATTACTATTCTTCAAAACCGATTTTGCCGGGCCATTAAGACCAATGGAGCATACATCCTTCATGAATATTTTGTTGGCAGAAGGAAACACCGGGTTACCCGTGGTTTTTACAGCGCCATCTTCAAAATGAGCGTCATCAATTACGTGATTTTGCAGATCATCATTAAAATGCACCCCAAATTTGGCAGCCAGGGTGTTAAAATGAGGCAACTCTACATTAGCGCTATCATTGGCCATCATTAAAAGTACACCGCCTTTTTTTACCCATTTGGCAATTTCCTCCACATCTTTTGGCTGGATATAGTTGGGGTTCGGACTTTCCTTTTTGGTATCCGGATCAACAATAATATAGATAGCCGTATTTTTGAGATTATCTGCTGTAGGTGCCTGATCAAGAGAATCCAACCTGGCACCGGCGGTTGCAAAAGTGGCACCTAAAATTGAAAAGCCAGAATTCTGCTTTTCGCCCCACAGGTAATGAAAACGCTCCTGCTGCCCGGCCTTATTTTTATGCACTTCGTGGTTAAAATAATAATCGAGCGTAACAGTTTGCGCGCTGGCGGCTGCGCTGGCACCCATTAACAAGGCAGTAATGGCTATTTTGGCTTTCATCATGAGTACTTTAATAAGTGTACAATTTGAATACAATTTAGTTTTACAGTTCCCCCCTTGGGAGAGTAATAGCCCATCAAATGACAGGAGGGGTAGCCCGCTACGGGGCACACCAAATTTTTACAATTATTTTCTACAAATATGTAATCCCTACGGGACATAGAGCAACAATTTAAGCTGCAAATGTGGCTGTATTTCATGTCCCATAGGGATTACATATTTGTAGAAATAGAACCAAAAGGTTTTTTGCCCCATTAGGGGCTACACCTCTTGAATTAGTATAGATGCTGTCTTTTCATGGGCTATTCCCCTCTCAAGAGGGGGCGCGTATGTTTGTGTAGTAGCGGGGTGTGTTATACTATAAGCAGACAACACACCTCTCCACCCCTCTCAAGAGGGGAATCGCACATCACGTCTTATTTTTTAAACCCCGCCAAATATTGAGAACCCGCCATCAACGCAAATCATGGATCCGGTTACAAATGCCGAAGCATCACTCAGTAACCAGGTCAGCGCGCCTTTCAGTTCATCGGCATGACCGAAACGCTTAAACGGCGTTTGCTTGATCACCAACTCACCGCGTTGGGTATAACCACCTTCGGGCCTGGTCAGCAGGTTACGGTTTTGTTCGGTCAGGAAAAAGCCAGGTGCCAAAGCGTTCATCCTGATCTTATCGCCGTAACGGTTGGCCAGCTCTACCGCGAACCATTGGTTATAGCAATCAACCGCGGCCTTGCCAATATTGTAACCCAATACCTTGGTGATAGCACGCTTGGAGTTCATGGACGATATATTCACGATACTGCCTTTACCAACAGTGGTAGCAATGGCTTCGCCGAATATCTGTGTAGGGATGATAGTTCCCCAGGTATTCAGGTCCATTACCTTTTTCATACCGGCAATGTTCATTTTAAAAATATCTTCTTCGGGGGCTAAAACACCTTCGGGCATGTTACCACCGGCGCCGTTCACCAGGCCATCCACCCGGCCAAAAGCGGCTACAATTTTATCTTTGGCGGCTATAAGCTCTTCTTCGTTCAACACATCGGCCACCAATGCTATGGCTTTACCGCCATTTTTATTGATGGCTTCGGCACGCTCTTCGGCCACTTCTTTTTTACGGCCGAGGATACCTACCGCGCCTCCGGCTTCCACAATAGCGTTTACAAAGGCGTCGCCCAATATTCCGGTACCGCCGGTTACTACAATAACTTTACCGGCTAATGAAAATGAATTTTCCAATGTCTTTTATATTTTGTTAATCAATTGATCTTTATCTGATATCAGGTATGGCTATAGCGTCCATATCGGTATAGTCGAGGTTTTCGCCGGCCATGCCCCATATAAAACTATAGCTGGCCGTACCGCTGCCCGAGTGGATACTCCACGGAGGTGAAACTACGGCATCATAATTATCCATCAGGATATGACGGGTTTCCTGTCCCTCGCCCATATAATGGAATACTCTTTGTCCCGCGGGTACGTCAAAATAAAAGTAAGCCTCCATCCGGCGATCATGCACATGTGCAGGCATGGTGTTCCACACGCTACCGCCATGCAATATGGTAAGGCCCATCACCAGTTGGCAGCTTTTAATACCCTCCAGGTGAATGTATTTATTAATGGTACGTTTGTTGGCCGTTTCGATAGAGCCGGTGTGCACTTTGGCTGCATCCTCATTAGTCATTAACGTAGTTGGATATACCGCGTGTGCCGGGGCCGAAAGCAGATAGAATACCGCGGGTTGCGCACTGTTTTTACTGGCAAACTTTACACTTTTAACACCTTTGCCTATATAAAGGCAATCCAGTTTGTTGACCTTAAAAGTTTGGCCATCAGCGGTAACTTCCCCGTCGCCGGCCACGTTGATGATGCCTATTTCGCGTCGCTCCAAAAAATAATCAGCCCGCAGATCAGGGTAGTTCTCCAGCTCTACCGGTTTAGTCACCGGGTGCGCCGCCCCTATTATCATACGGTCATAATGGGTATAAGTACAGTTCAGCTTATCGGCCTGTACCAATTGGTCAATTAAAAAACGTTCTCTTATTTGTGCGGTTTGATAACTTTTAAAATCTTCGGGGTGTACGCTATGTATTACTTTCAAGGCTTTATGTTTTGGTAAGGCAATTCTACAACGTATCTTTTTTAAATCAAAAGTATTCGCCGGTTTATTCTACTCAAACGTTTGCGCTGAGAGGCCTTATTAACGTAAACGCAACAAAAAAAGCCACTGACATAAAATATCAGCGGCTTTATAAAATGATACTTGACCGGTGTTCGTTAGTCTTCGTTCACAAACGAACGCAGCATCCAGGTATTTTTTTCGTTAAACTGCATAAAGCGGTTTACCATATCGTTGGAGCCATCATCACCGGCTTCGGCGGTAATGTCAAGGATCTCTCTTTCCTTGGCAATTAAAACTGCCAGGTCATCAATAACAGCCTTTACCATTTTGGTATCTTTTAAGCCAATGGTTTGGATCTCTTTAATAGCCGATTTTTCGATGTAATCATTAAATGTGCTGTATGGCGATTTGCCCAGGGTCAGTATCCTTTCGGCAAGTTCATCAATAGTGGTTAACGCGGCTGTATACAGTTCCTCGAATTTTAAATGCAGGGTAAAAAAGTTTTGCCCTTTGATGTTCCAGTGGCAGCCACGTACTTTTTGGTAGTAGATATGATAGTTGGCCAAAAGGTCATTTAAGTGGTCAACAACGGGTTTTACTTTACCTTCTTCCAGACTAATTTCTTTAGCGTTCATATATAAATAGTGATTTTTATGTTTAACATTTGCTTGGCAGCAATGTTTGGTAAATATAAGCAGATTTGAATTTATTACCCATATTTACACACTTTATGACACAGATGCTACCTTTTATCAACGAGCAATTTAACTGGCCCATCTGGCGCATGGAAATTGATGATATGAGCGCTACTTTGTTTGTTGAATTACGTAACAGCGAAGATAAAAAAGTAGCTTTTGGTGCGATAAGCCTGCTCAATGGCCAGGTTTATTTTAAGGATATAACCACGCCCGAACGATGGCTCACGGGCATTGAAGCGGCTTATGATGGTACGCTCCTCGTGCACAATTACCAATCAGAGAAAGGGCCTGTACATAAAGGCCTGATAGCGATAGATGGCACAAGCGGACAAACCCTGTGGAGCAATTATACTTTGGCCTTTGATCATTTGTGTATAAACGGCCCCACAGTTTATAACGCCCAGGTGCAACCTCCAAAATTATTTTTGGCCGATATTAAAACAGGCGGTCTTTTACAGGCCTATCAACCGGTAATTGACATCCCTTTGAATAACCATATTGTTGTGCCGCAGATGCTCCCTGCAGATCTTTTAAAAGAATTGACCTTGCCTGCCGAACCTTATGCAAATACCCTGCATTATTTGGAGCACAATAGCTACAGAATTGTATCTTTGCACACGTTTTTTCAGGAAAAATTAAAACAGCATTTATATATTATTAACAGCGAAGGTGTAATTGTTTACCATGATTTGTTAAACAGCAACATACAAAAATTGCAGCCCGAGGCGTTTGTAGTACATAAGAATAACCTGATCTATATAAAAGAACGGTCAGCATTAATAGTTTTAAACTTATAAGCTAAGTATTTTAATTCATTATGAAAGTAAAGATTTTATTAGTCATCGCTCCCCTGCTTACCCTGTCCATATCCATTTTTGCAAACCCGGTTGTTGACTCTGTTGGAGTTGAAAACCAGAACGGAAAAAAAGTTGTACTACACAAACTTGATCCTAAAGATAATTACTACTCCATCGGTCGCCGTTATAATGTAAGCCCAAAGGCTATTATGCAATTCAATAATAATGCGCCGCTTAAAATTGGCGGTATTATTAAAGTACCTACCGAACAATCGTTTACACAAACTACAGCTGCAGCCCCCGCCCCTGTTCAGCAAACTAAGCCACAAGCGCAGCAGCCGGTTCAACAGCCAAAGCCACAAGCACAGCAGCCTGTAGCACAACAACCAAAACCGCAAACACAGCAACCGGTAGTTCAGCAGCAAGCTCCGGCCGCAACAGTAGCTACAACAACGCCGCCCCCAGCCGATACCACACCCGCCAAACCGGTTAATATGGATAACGTGCAGCAGTACAAAGTATCTGCAGGCGAAACACTTTACTCTATAGCCAAACGCTTTGGTACTTCTGTTGAGGATATCACCAAGCTCAACGGCTTAACATCCGACACGCTTACTCCAAACCAGGTCATCAAAGTACGCTCAGGTATGCCGCCCGCCGAAAGGCCGGTTGCTAAACAGGATGCAGTGCTAACCCAGGATTCAACCGTTGCCGCTATTGACAGCGCGGGCAATAAACTAAAAGCTAACCGTTTTGGTCTGTACGAAAAAAATGAGACAGGTGTAGCTACCTGGATAGATGATACCAGCCTTGACCCGAAAAAGGAATTGGTATTGCACCGTACCGCCCCCATCGGTACCGTGATAAAGATCACTAATCCTATGAACAACCATACCACCTATGCTAAAGTTGTAGGCAGATTTACCGACAGCGAGGCTACTAAGGACGTGCTTATTGTAATGACCAAGAACACTGCCGACGCATTAGGTGCTTTAGATAAACGCATTCACGTAAACATCAGCTACGGCAGTCCGAACCCGAATGAATAAACCTTATATTATTGGAATTGCCGGTGGTAGTGGATCAGGCAAAACCTTTTTCCTGAAAAGTTTTCTGGAACATTTCACTGCCGACGAGGTATGCCTGGTATCGCAGGATGACTATTATTTTCGCGTGGCTCATAAGATGACGCCTGAAGAAAATAAGGTGTATAATTTTGATCTGCCATCCACCATTGACCATGAGCATTTTCAGCAGGATATCAGCAGGCTTTTTAATAATGAAACCGTTATTAAGCCTGAATATACCTTTAACAACCCTAATGCGGTACCTAAGATGCTGGAAATAAAACCGGCGCCTATTTTAATTGTGGAGGGTTTGTTTATCCTGCATTTCAGGGATATTGCCAATATGCTCGACATGAAAATTTTTATTGAAGCCGATGAAGAAGTTGCCATGAACCGTCGTCTGAAGCGCGACCTGATAGAGCGCGGTTATTCGAACGATGATGCCATGTACAAATGGGTAAACCATGTGGTACCGGCTTATAAAGAGTTTTTATTGCCTTATAAAGACGAATGTGACCGGGTGATCACCAACAACAGTCATGTTGCCGATGATATAATCAAGGTAACCGAAGAAATATCGGCGGATTTAAGGAAGAAGCTTTTTTAAAAGATTTGAAAATTTGATGATTTGAAAATTTGAAAATGCCTTTCATTAGGCAGGCATTTTCAAATTAACTCATCTTCAAATTTTCAAATTAAAATTTCAGGTATCTCGCCTTCAACAATCAACTTACCGGCTGTAGCATTTTTAATATCCTCTACACTTACACCCGGCGCACGCTCCAATAGTTTAAAGCCGCCTTCGGGTAATACATCAAATACACCCAGTTCGGTCACTATTTTTTTAACGCAGTGCACACCGGTGAGCGGCAGTGTACATTTAGGCAATAGTTTTGATTCGCCGGCTTTGTTTACATGCTGCATGGCTACAATGATATTTTCGGCAGATGCCACCAGGTCCATCGCGCCGCCCATGCCTTTTACCATTTTACCGGGGATCTTCCAGTTGGCTATATCGCCGTTTTCGGATACTTCCATGGCACCCAGTATGGTAAGGTTCACCTTTTTAGCGCGGATCATCCCAAAACTCATGGCCGAATCAAATATAGCCGAGCCGGGCAGCATGGTAATGGTTTGTTTCCCCGCATTGATCACATCCGGATCTTCCTCGCCCTCGAACGGAAAGGGCCCCATCCCCAGCAATCCATTTTCTGATTGCAATACCACATCCATCGTTTCGGGTATGTAATTGGCTACTAATGTCGGGATACCGATACCCAGGTTAACGTAGTAACCGTCTTTTATTTCTTTAGCTATTCGCTTTGCTATTCCTGTTTTATCAAGCATGTTTTCTTATTTATTTCCCCCACGCGTCATAGGAGGAGGAACGACGTGGCAATCCCCGATTTACAGAGCCGTTCTGTACAGTTTGGGATTGCTTCGTGCCTCGCAATGACGCGCGGTTTTAATTCAGGTTCTTATATTCTTATTCTTGCTCCTTCGTCCTTACTCCCTCTATCCTTGCTCCTTCTATCCCTATTCCTTTACCCTCACTGTCCTCTGCTCTATCCTTTTCTCATAATCTTTTCCCTGGAAAATACGGTGTACATAAATACCGGGGGTATGGATATGGTCAGGATCAAGTTCTCCGGGTTGTACCAGTTCTTCTACCTCGGCTATGGTTATTTTACCGGCCATGGCCATTACCGGGTTAAAATTACGCGCGGTCGACCGGTATACGAGGTTACCCATGGTATCGCCCTTCCAGGCTTTTACAATGGCAAAATCTGCATCAAAGGCCATTTCCATCAGGTAATCCTTACCATTAAAATTGCGTGTTTCTTTGCCTTCGGCTACTTCGGTACCTACACCGGCGGGAGTAAAAATGGCAGGCATACCATAACCGGCGGCCATACAGCGGGTAGCCAGCGTTCCCTGGGGCAGCAGCTCTACTTCCAGCTCACCGCTGAGCAACTGGCGTTCAAATTCGGCGTTTTCGCCAACGTACGAGGAGATCATTTTTTTCACCTGGCGTTGTTTCAGCATCAGGCCGATACCAAAATCGTCAACCCCGGCATTGTTGGAGATACAGGTTAATTGCTTGCGCCCTTGTTTCACTAACGCGGCTATACAATTTTCGGGCAGCCCGCAAAGGCCAAAGCCACCCAGCATTAAAGTCATGCCATCCTGAATATCGCGGATGGCCTCATCGGCACCACTAACTACTTTATTCATGTTCTATAATTGGTTGCTCAAATTTAGATATAAGAATCAAGAGTCAAGAATCAAGACATAAGAAATAGCATGCAATAAAGCTTTTTCCTTCTTGATTCCTGACTCTTATATCTTGACTCTACTGGTATTTTACCACTTCACCCGCTTATCAATAAAGCTGATCAGATCATCGGCCATAGCCTGCTGCTCTTTGGCGCTGGGATGCCCGGGGGTATTTTTGAAAGGGAAAAAGTGAGTATAAATAGTTTTATCGTTGAGGCTGGCTACTGCCTTTTCAATATAACCGGGCCATGGCGAACCTTCTTTGGTGGCATCCATACTGCCCAGCGCGCAAATGATCTGTGCTTTGGGGTATTTTTTGCGGATGTTTTTTACAAACTCCCGGTAGGCTTTAATAATCTGGTCAGGCTCGGGAGCTTTGGCACCAAACCGCTCTTTAAACTGCTCATTGTTGGGTTGCTGAACTATCCAGGAGTCGTTTTGAAACAGGTTGATGACCACCAACTCAGGCGTGTACTTCGAAAAATCCCACAGGCTTGTCGGATCCGTAGGATCAAGCCGGTTATACATTTCGGGCATAATGAGCGGGAACCAGCTTACCAGCACACCGATGCCGCTTTTTGATGTACATACATAATCGGCATCAAAATGGCGGGCGGTAATGGCGGCATAGCTGATATAGCCATTTTCATAAGGAGCGGTACCTCTGTCCTGCCCGGTGGTATCTTCCACAGCGTATCCGCAGGTGATAGAATTACCAAAAAACTCTATGCGGTGCTTTTTAGCGGGTGGCGCGGGTAAAGCCGTGGCATCCCTGGCCAGTATAAACTGGTAAAAAATAGTTTTACCCTTATCCCATTCTGTACGCTTAAATAACTCCAGACTGTGCACACCAGCGGGTAACCCTTCGGCAAGGGTATAAACTTTTTTGGTATTATCCAGGTGGATGGTGCCCGTCACCTTACCGTCAACAATTACAGTAAAATAGTTTTCACCGCGCTCATCCTGCAACATGGTCGAGGCTCCGGTACCGTTAAAGTTAATTTTCGCTGACGAACCCGTCCAGTAAAGCTCGGCGGCTTCATCCGTCATGTTGATACGGCCGGTATAGCGAATATGCGAGTCTTTACTTTTAAGTACCGCGATTTGAGCATTGGAGCAGCCTAAGCCGGCAGCAAAAATGAGGAACAGAACTACAGAGCAGATTTTGCGCATTGTTAATAGTTGTGATTAAAAGATGGGTTTACATGGTTTACACATTGATACGACGTTAGTCTAACGGCATACCAAATTGTAATATATAGGCATTATTATCAAAAACCGCGAACTCCCGCATGCCATAATTAAAATCTTCAATGGGATAGCAGATCACGGCTTTCTCTTTCATTTCATTCCAGATCTCATCCACATTATTGGTGCGGATATAAAATGAACCCGTGAACTTGGGCACCGTAAATGTTTCGTGCTCGTTGGGGAGCGCCAGCATAATTTCGATATCATCCCTGCTTACGGTTGCCCAGCCCCAGTCTTCATCAAAACCAATACAGGTGAAACCCAGATTACTAACATAAAAATCAACGCTTTCCTTAACACGAAGCGTATACAACATAGGAGTGATACTTTTTAATGCCATCTTTTCGGAACAAGGATTTTTGGAACAAGGAACAAGGACGGGGAAAGTAAAGATTTTGGGAACAAAGAACAAGGACATTTACTGTCATTTTATTCTTTAATCCTAAAATCCTTGTTCCTTACTCCCTAAATCCTTGCTCTTATAAAAAGCTAATTTACTTTAAATATGCATATGTTATACCATCTCCACCGCGGTCGGCGTGTTCATCTTCCAAACGGTCAACCTGGTCGTACTTTTTAAGGTATTGCCTGATCATTTTTCGCAGGATCCCATCGCCTTTGCCATGAATGATCTTGAGGTTGTTAAAACCCATCATCAGGGCACGGTCGAACAGTTTTTCAATAGCATGCAGAGCATCTTCGGTACGCATACCACGCACATCTATCTCCGGACTAAAACTGGCCAAATCATTGGTATGCGAATTAAAATTCCTGCGGATATCCTTTGGCACTGAGGATTTCGAAACCTTGACAACCCGTTTCCTTTTGGCCACCGTGCGCAGATCGCCAATGGCAATCACCACATTATCCTTAATCAGTTCAATTATTTGTCCGGTCGTTTCCGAGTCGGTTAATTTTACCCAATCGCCCGGTTTTAATTCCTCGTCAGTAGCCGGATTGGGTTTTACGGGTTCAACTTTAACGGTATTTTTTTTAAGCTCGGTATTCAGGTTCTCGCGCAGGGCACGGGTCACTTCCTTATCGGCATTGCTGCTTTTTATTTCAGATATGGTATTCTCAACCAGCTTATTCGCATTCAGGATAATGTTTTTCGCCTGATCCTTAGCCTCTTTGATCAGCACCTTTTTATTTTCATCCAGGTAGCTTTTCAGTTTTTCATTTTCGGTTTGCAGTTCGTTTACCCGGCGCTGCTGTTTATCCAGTTTTTGTTTGGTTTCAAATATCTCGCGTTTCTCGCGTTCCAGGTCAACCAGTAAAGTATCTACCTTTTTCTGGCCTTCGCTTATCTTGTTTTTAGCGAGATTAAGCACGTTGGCGGGCAAGCCTATTTTTTGAGCTATCTCAAACGCGTATGAACTGCCGGGCTTCCCAATTTCCAGCTGATAAAGCGGTTTCATCTCCACGTTATTGAACAACATGGAAGCATTTTCGATACCCTCCGTATTGCTGGCGAATATTTTGAGGTTGGAGTAGTGGGTGGTTACCATCCCCCTTACCTTTTTCTGGTTCAATGATTCCAGCACAGCCTCGGCAATAGGGCCGCCAAACTGCGGATCGGTACCGGTACCAAACTCATCTATCAGGATCAATGTTTTGCTGTTGGCATCCTCCACAAAGGTTTTCATTTTGCTCAGGTGGGCGCTATACGTACTCAGATCGCTCTCGATCGATTGATCATCGCCAATATCAACAAACAGCTGCTTAAACACGCCAACCACACTGGCTTCGGCAGCGGGGATCAGCAAACCGGCCTGTACCATCATTTGCAGCAGGCCGACGGTTTTCATACAAACCGACTTACCACCGGCGTTCGGCCCCGATACCACAATGATGCGGGTACCTTCGTCAATATGCACATTGAGCGGAACCACCGTTTTTTGTTCGGCCTTAAAATTCAGGAACAACAGCGGGTGGCGCGCATTGTATAGTTTCAATCGGGCTTCGTTAACTACCTGCGGCATTTCTGCCTCTATATCAATAGCAAACAAAGCCTTGGCGCGCACAAAATCAAGCTTGGTTAACAGGCCATGGTAGGATAGTAAAAGCGGTGTATAAGGCCGTAGTTCATCTGTTAAAGCGGTTAGTATTTTAACTATCTCGCGGCGGCGCTCAAACTCCAGATCGCGTACACGGTTGTTCAGCGTAAATACTTCTTCGGGCTCCATATAAACGGTTTGGCCCGATGCGGATTCATCATGGATAAAACCTTTAAGCTTCCGCTTATTTTCGGCCAGCAGCGGGATACACAAACGACCATCGCGCACAGTAAGGGAGCCATCAGCCGTCCAGCCACTGCCGGATGCTGCTTTAAATATCTGGTCTATCTTTTTACGGGCCTCTTGTTCGGCTTTGGCAATGCCCAGGGTAATTTCATTCAGTTCGCGCGAGGCGTTGGGCCGTATCTTACCTTTGGCATCAATTACGGCATCTATCTTTTTAAGGATGGCCTTTTCAATGGGCAGGTGCTCAAATAAAGCCTCGAGATTGGGATATAGCCCCTCCCGCTCGCTGAAATAAGCGATCACCGCGAACACGGTTTGCAGGGAGGTTTGCACCTGGTAAAATTCTTCCTCCGACAAAAATACGCCCTCGATACGGGCTTTATTGGCTAAGGTTTTTATATCGAAAAAGTGATGAATGGGTAAGGCAGCATCATTAACCAGGATATTTTTAAACTCGTTGGCCTGGTTCAGGAACTTATATATCAGATCGTAATTGCTCATTACCTGTATCTTGTCAACCATTTGTTGACCCATTTCGCTCAGGCAATGTGCTTTTATTAATTCTTTTACCTCGGTAAACCCCAGCTTATCAACACTATTTTTTGGGTAAAGCATCAGGATGTTTTTGTTTTAATTTTTTTAGAGAATCGGCCTTGCTCACAGCCTTCACGGGCTTTTGCGCGGCTTTTTTGATAGAATCGGCTTTGTGGGCCATTTTAATGGAATCGGCTTTTAAATCGGCCTGGCGTTTTTGGGCCGCTATCTTGTTAACCGAATCAGACAGGGCTTTGATCCGCTCATCAACCTTATCATATATCGCCATAAGTTTATCCGGATATGTGGCATAATAATTCAGGCTTTTTTTAAAAGTTCCCGAATCGGTATGGAACCGCTCAAAAGCAGCCAGGTAATTACCCATACCATATTTGTACAAGGTATCCGGGGTTTGCAAACCGGTATATAAACGCCCATCAATAAGGTGGATTTCGGTTAATAAGCCGGCCATGGCATCAGGTTTTATTAAGCCTTTTGGCGGACTATCGTTTTTACAGGCACATAAAAATAGTGATACTGAAAAAAACAAGGTTAAATATTTATGCATTCTGTAATTTAGCGGCTAATTAATTTGATTTGAAAATTTGAAGATGCGTTAATTTGAAAATGCCTAAATGATCCGAGCATTTTCAAATCTTCAAATTACCAAATTTTCAAATTAAAAAAAACAAATTTACGGATAAATGAGCATTGCAGATAATATCAAAAGCTTAAAAAAAGAAACGGGCCCGGGGGTAACTTTATTGGCGGTGTCGAAAACTAAACCTGCTGCCGACCTGCAGGAGGCCTATGATGCAGGCCAACGCCTGTTTGGCGAAAACACCGTGCAGGAAATGGTGGAGAAATATGAACAACTGCCTAAAGACATTCAATGGCACCTGATAGGGCATTTACAAACCAACAAGGTTAAATATATCGCGCCTTTTGTGAGCATGATTCAGTCCGTCGATAGCCTGAAACTGCTGCATGAAATCAACAAACATGCTGAAAAGGCAGGCCGCATTATAGATTGCCTGCTACAGATATATATTGCTGATGAAGAAACCAAATACGGCTTAGGTTTTGACGAAGCTATTGAACTGTTACGGTCTGATGAGTTTGTAACTTTCAATAACGTACACATCCGCGGACTGATGGGTATTGCCACCAATACCGATAACGAAAAGCAGATCAAAGAAGAATATTACGAGCTGAAGACATTTTTTGACGGCATTAAGCAAAGCTATTTCCGCAAGATAGATACTTTTGATACCCTGTCGATGGGTATGTCATCCGACTATAAACTGGCCATTGAGCAGGGCAGCAATATGGTACGCGTAGGCAGCACCATTTTTGGCAGCCGGGTTATTAAGCACTGGAAAAATAATTAAGTGAGTGGTTAGATTGGGTTGATTAAGTGAGTGGTTGCTTTGAGTAGATACAAAGAATGCCCAGATGATAACTCCCTACATGGCTTGCATGGTCCAATGAACTAATGAACAACTGAACTAATGAACATAAATATAAGAATTGCTAAAAAAGAAGACTGCCCGCGTTTAATGGAACTGGTACATGAGCTTGCTCTTTTTGAAAAAGCTCCGGAGGAAGTAACCGTGAGCCTACAGGAGTTTGAAGATGCAGGCTTTGGCCCCAAACCCGTATGGAAGGCATTTGTTGCCGAAGCAGAAGGGCAAATCATTGGCTTCGCGGTTTATTATATACGTTACTCCACCTGGAAAGGCTGTCGCCTGTACCTGGAAGATCTCATCATTACCGAACAATACCGCGGCAAAGGTGTTGGTAAATTGTTGTTCAACGTACTGATTGCCGAAGCCAAAGAATTAGACTTTAGCGGCATGGTATGGCAGGTGCTCGATTGGAATGAGCCCGCCATTAATTTTTATAAAAAATATGAGGCTAATATTGAAGCCGGATGGCTTAACGCCTCCTTGTCAAAAGAACAGCTTTTAAACTATTAAGCTATGAAAACCAGCTACAAATCAAATTCTTCAAAGGTTGATCCCAATGCTGTAACAACACATCGCGGACGACTTACCGCGTCCCCCCTTCACGGGGCAACCTTCTCTTCCGCTTTACGGCAAAGCGGGTGGAAAAGTTTCTTTTGTCTGGAAAACGAGAAGCCCAAAAGTCCTTTGTCTTTTTATCTTTTATTCATCTTTATTAGTTTCGCTTTCGCGTCGTGCCAGTGGGGTGTTCCATCAAAGCAAAAGGATACCAGTGTAGACACGCTTTCTTACACTTACAAAAACATACATGAGCGGGCGGCTGATTGCGGCGCCAAGCCAGACAGCGCGTGTACAGTGGTAAAAGTTAAATATCCGGTTTTCGCAGGGAAAAAAAAGCTGAACGATTCGGTGATCCGGAAGCTCACCAGTCTGTTTGCAATGGATGGTAAACCGGATAGCAGCATTGCCCTGATGACCAAAAACTTTTTGAAAGCTTATGCCGATTTCAAAAAAACGGATCCGCGTACGGAGATGTTTTTTGAGTTGAACAGCTACGCCAAAGTATTGCTGCAAGATTCCAGCTTTACGGCCATTGAAGTTGGCGGTTATACTTACCAGGGCGGCGCTCATGGCGGTTCGGCCACCTATTTCATCAACTGGGATACCAAAGCTAATAAGAACCTGGTACTGGGTGATATTTTTAATGCCGACTATCAGGACAAGCTGAAAAAAATAGGCGAGGCTATTTTCAGGAAAGACGAAAAGCTGAGCGATACCGCCTCACTGGCCAACAATTATTTTTTCAAGGATGATAAATTCGCCCTTAATGATAATTTTCTGATCACTCCTTTTGGTCTTAAATTCTTTTATAACCAGTACGAGATCAAGCCTTACGCAGCTGGCACTACCACACTGGTTATCCCCTATTCACAAATAAAATCATTACTACGGCCAAATACGGTTGTGACCAAATACATCAAATAAATGCTTGTTTTTAAATTCGGAGGTGCATCTGTTAAGGATGCCGGTGGCATTATTAACCTGGCCAGCGTTGTTAAAAAATATACGGGGGATCAATTACTCATTGTGGTATCGGCCATGGGCAAAACCACCAACGCGCTGGAAAGCCTCACCCGGGCTTATGTAGATCAATCGGACAATATGCACCTCATATACGAGGGCATCAAACAATACCATTTTGATATCCTGCATGAACTATTTGAGCCCAAACATCCCGTGTTTGATGAAATAGCCAACACTTTTGTGGAAATTGACTGGATGATCGAAGACGAACCACAGGACGACTATGATTTTATTTACGACCAGATCGTATCCATCGGTGAACTGGTATCAACCCGAATCATCAGCGCCTATCTGAACAAGGAAGGCCTGAAAAACCAATGGCTGGATGTACGCGGCTATATCCATACCGATAACACTTACCGCGAAGGCATTGTGCAATGGGATAAAACCCGCGAAAGTATTACCAGGGATATCCCAGCTTTACTGGATAAGGGCATTGTAGTAACCCAGGGCTTTTTGGGCGGCACATCAGAGAATTTTACCACAACGCTGGGGCGTGAGGGATCCGACTACACGGCATCTATTTTCGCGGCCTGTCTCAATGCTCAATCGGTAACTACCTGGAAAGATGTACCAGGCATTTTGAACGCCGACCCTAAATTTTTTAAGGATACCGTAAAATTTGATGAGCTTTCCTATTCCGAAGCCATCGAAATGACCTATTACGGAGCAAGTGTTATCCACCCAAAAACTATTAAACCACTGCAAAACGCGCATATCCCTTTGCTGGTTAAACCGTTTACCGATCCTGCAGCTTCGGGTACTGTCATTAAAGAAGATGGTATAAACACCTTTATAAAGCCGGTTATTATTCTGAAACAAAACCAGGTATTGCTTTCGATATCGTCCAAAGACTACTCTTTTATTACAGAAGATCACCTGAGTGATATTTTCGGTTTGTTTGCGCAGAACCAGGTAAAAGTAAATGTAATGCAAACATCAGCCCTGAGTTTTTCTGTTTGTTTTGACTTTTACGAAGAGCGTTTTGACAAGCTACTCAACAGTTTGAAGCAGGATTTCAAGGTAAAATATAATACCGGCCTAACGCTCATCACCATCAGGCACCATGCCGAGGGTGCACTGAAGGAGCTCATCGAGGGTAAAACCGTATTGCTGGAGCAGGTGAGCAGAAATACGGCTCAGGTGGTAGTGAAATAGTTAAAATCCACAAAAGCGTCATTGCGAGGCACGAAGCAATCTCTACAAAAGCAGGGCAACTATGCTTGTTTACTCTGTATAGCATAGAGATTGCTTCGTGCCTCGCAATGACGCTTTTAGCTTTTTAATAGCAAACAAACAACACAAATATGCCTCCTTTTAGCCTCAAACGGCTATATTTGGGCATGGACGCTATGAAGACAGTAAAGGATGCAATAACTATAGGGCTTGGGATATTATCTGCCGGATTTGGGTTAAAGGGCTTTTTATTATCGAGCCATTTTATTGATGGAGGAGCTACCGGTATAGCCATGTTGATATCTGATATTACTCACGCGCCCATTTCTATCCTTATTTTTATTATCAATGTACCGTTTCTTTGGCTGGGTTATAAAAAACTGGGACTACAATTTGCTATTAAAAGCACACTTGCCATTGGTTTGCTTGCTATAGTCCTGGCTACTGTTCAATTCCCGGATGTTACGCATGATAAGTTGCTTACCGCCGTATTTGGTGGTGTGTTTATAGGTACAGGCAGTGGCCTGGCTATGCGGGGCGGAGCGGTGCTTGATGGTACCGAGATTGCCGCCGTGCTGGTGAGCAAAAAAACACAACTACTCAAAGTAAGTGACTTTATTTTGCTGCTCAACGTACTCATATTTAGTCTGGCCGCATTTTTATTAGGTGTGGAACCCGCTATGTACTCCATACTCACCTACATGGCTGCCGCCAAAATGATCGACTTTATTTTGAATGGTATTGAGCAATACTCAGGTATTACCGTGATATCAACCCATAGCGAGGCCATCCGCAAAGCCATTACCGAAACGCTTGGTCGTGGTGTTACCATTTACCAGGGTAAAAGCGGTTATGGCAAGGATGGGCATATCAACGATCCCCGGGATATTGTTTTTACCGTGGCCACCCGCCTCGAGATCCCATCGCTTAAACAAACCATCCTGGGTATCGATCCCAAAGCTTTTATTGTACAGCAAAGTATTGATGATACTACCGGCGGTCTGCTTAAACGAAAAGGACTGCATTAAAAGCGGAAAACTCCTGCCTAAAGAACGCTTATTTTGTGTTTATGTTCGTCGATGGCTACAAAGGTAAATGTACCGGTTATGGCCTTTTCGCGTTCAAAAGAGTACATTTCTTCAATGTAGATCTCTACCTGTACCTTCAGACTGGTATTGCCGATATGTGAAACCGTGCCGATCAGCTCAATGATAGTACCGGCAGGTATGGGTCGGCTAAAATCTATCCGGTCTGATGATACGGTTACCATTCTTTTACGGGTAAAACGGGTGGCGGTAATAAAGGCTACCTCATCCATCATGTGCATGGCAGTACCGCCAAAAAGGGTATCGTAATGATTGGTTGTATTTGGAAATACAGCTTTAAATATGCGTGTTTCGGATGCTTTGATCCTTTCGTCTGTTGTCATGATTTTTTGTTGTTGAAGTACTTTGCACACATAAAAACGCGTCATTGAGGAACGAAGCAAAAGCCTCACCCTAACCCTCTCTAAAGGAGAGGGCCTTAAGACGTTTTTTGAAGTCTACAAGATTAATTAATGTGCTAAGCTTATCTCAGCTTACCCCATTTTAGCAGAGTGGCGCCCCATGAAAAACCGGCTCCGAAGGCGGTTAGTATCATGTTGTCGTTATATTTAAAATCGTCTTTAAAATCCCAAAGACAAAGTGGTATGGTGGCAGCGGTTGTATTTCCGTATCGTTCGATATTTACTTTTACACGCTCGGCAGGTAAACCTAAATGATCGCCAACGGCATGTATTATCCGGTAATTGGCCTGGTGCGGTATCAGCCAGTTGATATCATCAATGGTCATATCGTTACGTTCCAGCACAGCTTTACAGGTATCTGTCATACCGTTAATGGCGGCTTTAAAAACAACCCGGCCATCCTGGTGTATAAAATGTTTGTTGGCAGCAACACTTTCGGCCGTTGCCGGAACTTTTGAGCCCCCGCCCGGTACCAGTAAATGCTCCCGGCCTTTGCCCTCGGTTTTAAAAACACTGTCAATTAAGCCGGTACCATCTGTAGCAGGTTCAATTAAAACCGCTCCTGCCCCATCACCAAAAAGTATACAGGTGTTCCTGTCTTTATAATTAATAATAGCGCTGTTCTGGTCGGCGCCCACTACGATCACTTTTTTATAACGACCTCCTTCAACCAAACTGGATCCTAAGGTGTAAGCGTACAGAAACCCACTACATGCCGCGTTAACATCCGTTGCCCAGGCGTTGGGCATGCCCACCTTATCACAAACAATGCTTGCGGTTGATAGCAGCAAATGATCGGGAGTTGATGTAGCGATGATCACACAGTCAATTTCCTCTGGAGAAACTTTAGTACTATCAAGTAAATTTTTTATGGCCCAGGTGGCCATATCAGAAGTAGCGAGCGTTTTATCGGTTAAAATTCTGCGTTCCTTTATCCCGGTTCTTGATACTATCCATTCGCTGTTAGTATCAACCATTTTTTCTAAATCGCTGTTACTCAGGATACTATCTGGAACATAACCACCAATACCCGTTATAACTGCGCTGCTCTTTAACTTCATAAATACTAAAATTCTTCAAAAAACAGGCAATTATACGGAAATTGCCTGTTTTTGACGTCAGGAAACTGTTGTTTCTACAACTAACTGACGAAGTTGTTTTGCAGCCTGTACCATATTCACCAGCGCGGTTTGTGTTTCGGGCCATTTACGGGTCTTTAAACCACAGTCGGGGTTAACCCATAAATTGCCCGCTGGTAACAATGCCGAGGCTTTTTCGAGCAGCGCCGCCATCTCATCAACCGTGGGTACGCGTGGTGAATGAATATCATAAACACCGGGACCAATTTCGTTGGGATATTTAAAATCGGCAAAGGCGTTAAGCAGTTCCATTTGCGAACGTGAAGTCTCTATAGTGATCACATCGGCGTCCATATCGGCGATGTTTCCAATAATGTCATTAAACTCGCTATAACACATGTGGGTATGGATCTGTGTTTCGTCCTTTACGCCGCTGGCCGATATACGGAATGCCTGTACCGCCCAGTTCAGGTAGTTTTCCCAATCTTTTTTGCGCAGCGGCAAACCTTCGCGTATGGCGGGTTCATCTATCTGGATCACTTTAATGCCGGCTTGCTCCAGGGCGACCACTTCATCGCGAATGGCCAGAGCTATCTGGTAAGTGGTTTCGGAACGGGGTTGATCATCACGCACAAACGACCATTGCAGTATGGTAACCGGACCGGTAAGCATACCCTTCATCAGCCTGTCGGTATTGGCCTGTGCAAAGCTGCTCCAGCGCACCGTCATATCTGCCGGGCGGCTTACATCGCCATAAATAACCGGCGGTTTAACACAGCGGCTGCCGTAGCTTTGCACCCAACCGTTTTTGGTGAACAGGAACCCCTCCAAACGCTCACCAAAGTATTCTACCATGTCGTTACGTTCAAATTCACCATGCACCAATACATCAAGATCAATCTCTTCCTGCCAGCGAATGGCTTCTATGGTGGCCTTTTCTATTTGCTCGTCGTACTCGGCTTCGGTTAGCTCGCCTTTTTTGAGGCGTGCACGCAGCGTGCGGATATCGTTAGTTTGCGGAAACGAGCCTATGGTAGTTGTAGGGTACAGGGGTAGCTTAAAACGCTGCTGTTGTATTTTTTGGCGATCACTGAACGGACTGTCCCGGCGTGCGTCGGCATCAGTGATAGCGGCTGTGCGTTGTTTAACCTCCTGCTTATGGATCAGTTTTGACAGGTTACGACTGCTGATAGCCTGAATATTGGCCTGCAGCATATCGTTATTACCTTCGATGATCTGAGCCAGCTCGTTCACCTCGTTCAGCTTCTGTTTGGCAAAGGCCATCCAATTTTTGATTTCGGTGTTGATGGTGGTTTCCAGGTCGAGGTCAAACGGGGTATGCAGCAGGGAGCAGCTTGGCGCTACCATCACCCTGTCTTTACCCAATACCGTAATAGCTTTTTTAATGTGCGATATGGATTTGATGTAATCGTTTTTCCAGATATTGCGGCCGTCAATCACACCTAATGACAGGCTCAGTTTTTCGGGAAGCAGGGTAAGTACTTCGTCCAGTTGCTGCGGGGCGCGCACCAGGTCGATATGCAACGCACTTACCGGCAGGTTTACCGCCAGCTGGGTATTATCTTTCAGGCTTTCAAAATAAGTAGTAAGCAATATTTTAATACCCGGAGTATTTTTGCTGATCTCGGCGTAGGCATACGCAAAAGCTTCTTTTTCCTGCTGAGTCAAATCAAGGGCAAGGAAAGGCTCATCCAGCTGTACCCAAACCGCGCCGTATTCTTTCAGGCGTTTCAATACTTCGATATAAACCGGTACCAGTTTTTTGATCAGGTCGATCTTGTTAAAACCCGCCTGTTTCTCTTTACCCAGTAACAGGTAACTTACCGGACCGATCAGCACCGGCTTGGGTGTGGTACCGGTATGTTGTTTGGCAAGCGTAAATTCATCAAATACCTTTTCAGAAAACAACCTGAACTGCTGGTTCTGTACAAACTCGGGTACAATGTAGTGGTAATTGGTATCAAACCATTTGGTCATTTCCATGGCGGTTACATCCAGGCCGTCTTTTTGATAACCGCGGGCCATGGCAAAATACAGGTCGATCTCGGCATTGGCCTTGTTCTGGGTTAAAACCGGGGTATAACGCTCTGGGATAACACCCAGCATGAGCGAAGTATCCAATACCTGGTCATAAAAGCTAAAATCGTTACAGGGAATAAGGTCGATACCGGCATCAACCTGGGTTTGCCAATGACTAATACGTAGTTTACGGGCAACGGCAAACAGCTCATCACGGGTGGATTGACCGGCCCAGTATACTTCACTGGCCTTTTTGAGTTCACGGAGGGCACCTACACGAGGATACCCGAGATTGTTTTTGAGCATACGCATAAAACTTTTTTGGTTAAACATTAAATGGAATTAATGCTCCTTACGGTTTTCGGTATGCTTTCGGGAAATGGTAATAAAAGGCAAAAGCACAGCCCACAGGCGATGATTGCCCATAGTGCTATTCTTTTTCTTTGACTACTGCTTCAAAACGCGAAAGCATTGTCTTTTATACAGTGGGGCAAGTATCCTGGCTTGTAACATTGCTGCCATCCTTCTCAACCGCCGGCTGGCGGTCAATGGACCTGGTAAAGGGCATCAATTTTTTATAGTTACTTACAGTTGCGCGACAGCCCGTGATTTGCACACGGTTCCTTATTAATCCCTGCCCGGTAAAGGCAGGAAACCACACTGCTGAAAAAAAGTAAAGAACTTTATTACAACAAATATAGGCTTTAATGCAACAGCTTGTTAAGATGCAATAGGAAATTGCCATAGGATAAGTTTTGGATGGGAGTAAAATTTGCATCAATTAGGTTAAATCACAAAATAGTTTTTCTTTTGAATAGTCATTTTCCCAAAGATGCCGGTAACAGAAAACACTATCCGATTCAAAGTAGCCTACCAGGGTCACATTACCGAGGTACAGACCTACCCTAACCAGTACTATAGCTTGATGACACTGATCTCCGATCAGCTGGCCATCCCTGGTTTTGGTTTATGCTGTGGCATGGGCAGCTGCGGCACCTGCCTGGTGCAGATCAGCAACGGCTATCATCATGGCGTTAAAAACGTACTGGCCTGCGCCGTAAGCGTTAATGATGAACTGGCCAACGCCCTTGTTACCATAGCAGGTGTGTTTTAAAGAATTTATCTAAGCTATAAAGAAGTTTGTCGTCCTGAGTATAAGAAAACAAAAAAGCAAGCCATCCTGGCGTGCCTTTCTTTCTACGTGTCTCATCGGGATAATTCTTACGCCGTTCGCTTAAAATTGCTGTCCTTTGATGTTGTTGATAAATATTCCGAAGATGTGTATCCAAAGAAAACCGAATACCGGCTTACCGATCTTGGTAAAAGCATCCTCCCCATTTTATCCCAAATTGATAAATGGGGAACAGAGCACTCAGCATTCGTAAAAGAAAAGCTTCAGGAATTAGATGAGGTACAATAATAATTATACTAAGAAACCAACATCCGCATAACCCGAACAGACGAATTTATGGCCTGCCGTAATAATAAATTACCGGCAAACATGGTTAACGCGCTGAAACAAGTACATGCCCGTTTGTTACAATACCGGGAACGGTTCTCAAAAGGTTGGGAATTGGTTGTTACCTTATGAACGATCATAGGTAAGTAGGTGTTTAGCAAGGTACTGTCCTCATAGATTTTACCTATTGATTATAGAATTAATCGATTGTGATTGTTGACTTCAATATCCTAATTTTATCATCGTCAGGAATACCTCTTGAAATTAAATCCGATACCATAAACTTATAAAAATGGAAAACGAATCAAATGACATCAGTAAATGCCCCTTTCATAATGGCAGCATGAAGAATAATGTTGGTGGCGGCGGCACCAGGAACCATAATTGGTGGCCCAATCAGTTAAAACTGAATATCCTCCGTCAGCACTCTTCGTTATCAAACCCCATGGGTGAAGACTTTAATTATGCCGAAGCCTTTAAAAGCCTCGACCTGGAAGCAGTGAAAAAAGACCTTCATGCCCTGATGACCGACTCTCAGGATTGGTGGCCGGCAGATTTTGGTCATTACGGTGGTTTGTTTATCCGTATGGCATGGCACAGTGCCGGAACCTATCGCGTAGGCGACGGGCGTGGAGGCGCTGGCGCTGGTCTGCAGCGTTTTGCACCATTGAACAGCTGGCCCGATAATGTGAGCCTGGATAAAGCCCGCAGGTTGCTTTGGCCTATCAAACAAAAATATGGCCGCAAAATTTCATGGGCCGATCTGTTGATCCTGACTGGCAATATAGCGCTGGAATCAATGGGCTTTAAAACTTTTGGCTTTGCCGGTGGTCGTGAAGACGCATGGGAGGCAGATGAATCAGTATACTGGGGTGCCGAAACTACCTGGCTGGGCGGCGACCTGCGCTATGCACATGGTTCTCCTGGCGTACAGGAAGGTCATGGCGTGTTGGTGACAGACGAGGATGCCGATGGCGATGTCCACTCCCGCAACCTCGAAAAGCCGCTTGCAGCCGTACAGATGGGATTGATCTATGTAAATCCAGAAGGCCCCGATGGTAATCCCGACCCCGTTGCTGCCGCCAAAGACATCCGCGATACCTTTGGTCGCATGGCCATGAATGATGAGGAAACGGTTGCGCTGATAGCCGGTGGCCACAGCTTTGGCAAAACCCATGGCGCTGCCTCTGCCGACAATGTAGGCAAAGAACCGGAAGCCGCAGGCATCGAACAGCAGGGCTTTGGCTGGAGCAACAGCTATGGCTCTGGTAAAGGCGCCGATACCATTACCAGCGGACTGGAAGTAATATGGACCAAAACGCCAACCAAATGGAGCAATGACTTTTTTGAGAACCTGTTTGGCTTTGAATGGCAACTAACAAAAAGCCCAGCCGGCGCACACCAATGGGTAGCTAAAGACGCAGAAGATATTATTCCTGATGCTTATGATAGCTCTAAAAAACATAAGCCTGCCATGTTGACCACCGATCTTGCCTTAAGGTTTGATCCCGCTTACGAAAAAATATCAAGGCGCTTTCTGGAAAATCCGGATCAATTTGCCGATGCTTTCGCGCGTGCATGGTACAAGTTAACACATCGCGATATGGGTCCCCGCGAACGTTACCTGGGTCCGGATGTACCACAGGAAGAACTGCTTTGGCAGGATCCTATCCCAGCGGTTGATCACCCATTGGTAACTGATAGTGATGTTGCCGCTTTGAAAGCGAAAATACTGGCATCGGGCTTAAGCATATCCGAACTGGTTTCTACAGCATGGGCCTCAGCCTCTACTTTCCGTGGTTCTGATAAGCGCGGTGGTGCCAATGGTGCCCGTATTCGCCTGGCTCCGCAAAAATACTGGCAGGTGAACAACCCGGCGCAATTGCAAAATGTATTAGGCGTGCTGGAGGGTATTCAAAAGGAATTTAACGCGGGTGGTAAAAAAGTTTCGCTGGCCGACTTAATCGTACTGGCCGGTAATGCAGGGATTGAGAAAGCAGCTAAAGATGGTGGTCATACCATCACCGTTCCTTTTAAACCGGGCCGTATGGATGCTTCGCAGGAACAAACCGATGTAGAATCGTTCGGTTACCTGGAGCCTGCTGCCGATGGTTTCCGCAATTATCGTAAAACCAAAGCCGCGGTATCTACCGAAGAATTACTGATAGATAAAGCGCACCTGCTTACGCTTACCGCACCCGAGCTAACCGTATTATTAGGTGGCTTGCGTGTATTGAATATTAACTTTGATGGCTCTAAACATGGCGTTTTCACCTCACGTGCAGGGCAGCTTACCAATGATTTCTTTGTAAACCTGCTGGATATGGGCACCGCATGGAAGGCCGCATCTGCAGATAAGGAAATTTATGAAGGCAGCAACCGCACTACCGGCGAAGTAAAATGGACTGCCACCCGTGCCGACCTGGTATTTGGCTCCAACTCAGAACTGAGAGCCGTTGCCGAGCTATATGCCAGCTCCGACGCTCAGGACAAATTTATAAATGACTTTGTAGCTGCCTGGAATAAAGTAATGAATCTGGACAGGTTTTAATCTGGTCTGATTATCTTTACAGATGGCTTTATGGGCATCGCTTACAACTGAATAAAGTTGTGGGCGGTGCCTTTGTTATAAATAGAGGTCTGTAGGTATAAGATGCAGCAGAAAGAGCAACAGTAAGAATCAGAGGAAAACTTTGTGCCCATGTACATGCTATTACGCATACACATGGGCAGGTTTTAAATTAGCCCTTTTTAAAATATCTGCTTTTAATAAAGGACGTGAACAGGATACCTGCCACACTACAGGTAACCAGAAGATAAACGATCAGGATGTGTTTCGGCATTTGGGTTTATAATTTTCATAAATGTAACGGGTATAATACAATAGATGCAAGTGTTTTGAAAAATAATCTTTTAACCCGATGGGATAAAAAGTCAGCTAAATGTCATTTACCAGTCTGTTTAATGTCATTATTGTCGATCATTACTACCGCTATTCGTTGTATTTATACAGGTTTCATTTTATAATTGTAAAATTATAAGCTATCATGAAAAATTACATCGTATTGTTCAGAGAACCGGATGGCCGTGTTGATGAACATCCGGCCGAAGCCATTAAACAACACCAGGAAAACTGGGCTGCCTGGTTCAAGCAATGGGGTGCGGCGGGCAAACTGGCCGGCGGCAGCGGGTTAACCCTGGAAGGCCGCATCATTAAAGAAAATGGCAGTATTGTAACAGATATTCACCGCGTGGGTACCGAAATAATAGGAGGCTACCTTCTGCTCAAAGCAGACAATATAGATGAGGCTACACAGATAGCTGCCTCCTGCCCTATTTATGAGTTTGGCGGCTACGCCGAAGTGCGCGAATTGCAAAATCAATCGTAACGTAAAGTCATGCCACAGAGCCGACTCACCGATCTGCGCTTCGCTGGACCACCCCCTCTGCGGCTTTGCCGCAAAGAGGGTAAAGAAAAAAAGAATTAAAACCCCCTCTATGCGCGAAGCGGAGAGAGGGGTGACGAGCGCAGCGATGTCGGGGTGAGTCGACATGACCTTTCATGGGGCATTACCCGCCATTGAGCGTTGCCCCATTTCTTTTCTTTGAAATGTTTAACTTTGGATATGCCAACGTCTGAGTTAACCCAAAACAATTTTTATAATCACGACACCATCACCAGCGAAGCTGTTCAGTTTAGGGTTGCAGAAATTTGCCAATCCAGCTGCGATCTGAGCGCCTATAACCGCCGCGATTTTTACAAGATTACCCTGTGGCTGGGCGGCAGCAGTCAATTGAACTATGCCAACAGAGCTATCGTCATCAATAAACCCGTCCTGGTGTTTACCAATCCGCTGGTACCTTATGCCTGGGACTGCGACCATGCACACAGTACCGGATATTTCTGTCTTTTTACGGATGAGTTTTTACAAACCGGTAACCGCACAGAAAGCCTGGAAGAATCAACCCTGTTTAAACCCGGTGGCGACCCGGTATATTTCCTTGATGAAACCCAGGTACAGTACCTCCAAAGTATCTTTCAACGCATGCTGCAGGAATTTGACAGTGAGTATACTTACCGGTATGAGCTGCTGCGCAATCACCTCAACCTCATCATCCACGAAGCGATTAAAATGCAGCCGGCCATAGCCTATTTTACACCACAAAACGCCGCGTCGCGCATAGCCAACCTGTTTTTAGGTTTGCTCGAAAAACAATTCCCGGTGGAGTCGCCCAGGTATATGCTGGCGTTAAAAAAAGCAGGGGACTATGCCGATAAGCTATCTGTACATGTAAACCATTTAAATGCAGCAGTACGGGAAATAACCGGCCGGTCGACCACCGCGCATATTAACGACAGGATTTTGAACGAGGCCAAATCATTATTAACGCATACCGACTGGAGCGTTGCCGACATCGCGCGCAGCCTGGGATTTGATTACGCATCTTATTTTAATAATTTTTTTAAAAAACATACCGGACTCACGCCTATGGCTTTGCGCAAAACTCTTTGAAAAGTATAATTATTACTTTGAAACCTTTAACAGGCGTTCAGGGCTTCCGTTTTAACTTTGTTTAACGAAAACATAAAAGCAACATATTATGATACAAGCAAAAGCGTATGCCGCTCAAACGCCGGAAACTGACCTGGCGCCATGGGATTTTGAACGCCGTGAAGTAGGGCCGCATGATGTACAGATAGAAATACAATATTGCGGTGTATGTCACTCCGATCTGCACCAGATCAAAAACGATTGGTTTCCGGGGATATTCCCAATGGTGCCGGGCCACGAAATTGTGGGCAAAGTGGTTAAAGTAGGCGATCACGTTAAAAAATTCAAAGTAGATGATCTTGCCGGTGTTGGCTGTTTGGTTGACTCCTGTCAGGTTTGCGAAAACTGTAAAGATGGTTTGGAACAATATTGTTTAGAAGGCAATACCCAAACCTATAACAACAAAGACCGCAGCGGAATACCTACCTATGGCGGTTACTCCAACACCATTGTGGTTCGGGAAGAATTTGTACTGCACATTTCTGATAAATTACCGCTGGCGGCAACTGCTCCACTACTTTGCGCCGGTATTACTACCTACTCGCCATTACGCCACTGGAAAGTGGGCAAAGGCCATAAATTAGCCGTTTTAGGTTTAGGCGGCCTTGGCCACATGGGCGTTAAATTTGGCGCGGCTTTTGGTGCCGAAGTAACTGTACTGAGCACATCACCATCAAAAGAAGCAGAAGCTAAAGCATTGGGCGCACACCATTTTGTGGTTACTTCTAATCCTGAGCAATTAAAAGCAGTAAAAGGATCTTTTGATTTTATCCTGGATACCGTTTCGGCAGAGCATGATATGAACCTGTACCTGTCGTTATTAAGAACAAACGGCACATTGATTGGCGTAGGTGTACCATCGCAACCTTACTCCATTCACCCATTCTCATTACTGGCTGGTCGTAAAAGCATGGCAGGTTCCGGTATCGGCGGTATCCCCGAAACTCAGGAAATGCTTGATTTCTGCGCCGAACATAATATCGTTTCTGACATTGAACTGATCGATATCAAAGACATCACCGCGTCATACGAGCGCATGCTAAAAGGCGACGTACGTTACCGCTTTGTGATTGATATAGCAACCTTGTAATTAGTGAATTATTGATTTAGTGAATTATTGAATTTCTTTCAACGTCGGCAGGTAAACATTTTAATTATTGATTCATTGATTAAAACATATGGTAACACTGTAATTGATTAACTATAACTAAACTAAAACAAAAAGCGCCTTTCTGGTTTTCCAGGGGCGCTTTTTGTTTTAGTGAATTACTGATTTAGTGAATTAGTGATTAAACAATACGTTCTTCTTCTCCGTCAGCAGATAAGCTTCAGGTGAAAGCGGGCAGAACGATGATGGGTGGTGCGGCAGGGAAGGGCATAGCAAGTTTTGCAGAAGAGGCGGAATTGAGGGTGCGAAGCAGGGCAAATAATTGCAGCCCGTGGTTCTGTCCGGTTTGCAGGGTAAAGGCCTTGTGTGGCAAAGAAGCATTTCTGGTGACAAGCCCTTTGGTTACTTTGTGGCTACAAAGTAACTGGCCCTCCCGCGGCCAAGAGCGGGTATGCGCCATGCCTACTGAAGAATAGATCCTTCGCTCCCCTCAGGATGACAAATCCGATCGTTTCCACTATCTTCAAAAAAGAAGATTTTCGCATAAACATCTGATAAAGAATATATTTATATTTGCATATCACCTGCTTGAAACCATAATGAACTACCGTCAGTTATCACCGCCTGACTATCTAAAAAATCACATCCGCTTTTTCTGGACACTGGAAAGCGATGATTCGGCTGTGTTTACACGTTCCTTCAGAACCATGGCCGAAGGCTGTCCGGGCCTGATCTTTCAGTCGCCGGATAAAGGACCTATGTACCAGTTTGATAAAAAGCTGCCCCATATTTTCATCTACGGGCAATCAACCCGCCACGCCGACATCCAGTTTGGCACCGTTTTCAGTACCATTGGCGTTTGTTTTTTTCCCAACGCGCTCAAAGCCATATTCGGGTTTGATGCCAATGAACTCACCGACGATTGTACCTGCCTTGACCTGATAGCCCGCTCTGACGGCGTTTTACTATCGGAACAGCTACTGGAGACTGATTCGCTGGCCGATCGTATAGAAGTATTGTGCGCCTATCTGTTTTTTAAGCTGCAAAGAAATACCCGGTATGAAGATGAGGCCATGCAATTTGCCATAACACGTATTGTACAATCAAAAGGAAATATCTCCCTCAAAGAGTTGCAAGATTATCTGCAGCTTTCGGAACGGAGTTTTGAACGCAGGTTTAAGCAATATGTAGGTATCTCACCTAAATTGTATTCCCGGATCTCCCGGTTCCAGGCTGTGCTCAACCAGATCCGCCTTGGCCAGCACAACCGCCTTACCGATCTGGCCTATGAAAACGACTATGCCGATCAATCGCACTTTATACGCTCATTTAAAGAATTTGCCGGCTGTTCGCCCCTGCAATATCAAAAGCAATCCATGCGGCAGGTGGAGAATTTTTATGAGAAAGTAGTGTAAGCACCAAAGGTGTTCAGAATAATCAAAATAAAAACTATATATGGGGTTTGGCTAAAGCCTCCAAGTATTTTTATTATCCGTCCCATAAATGGACGGCAATGAATATAAAAAAGTTGATTCGTCCTTCATTGCCGCTGGTTTTAACCAACGAGCTATAATTAAACAATTACAGGCTTTAGCCAAACCACCATCTTCCGAATCCATAATGAAAGCATCTTGTATTTTACAGATCGGCGCTTATTTCACCTGCCCATAATAAGCTTTTACCAGCGTAGCTTTACCATAGCTGTCCAAAACGGCTACATCGGCTACCATAGCTCCTGTTTCCCGTTTGTAAATAATGGTGATGCCATCCGTTCCGCTCAATACCTCAATAAACTCAAAATACAGGTTTGGGGCCAGTTCCAGGCCTTTTAAAAAATGTGCCTTTAGATTTTCTTTCCCGCTAATCTTTCCATCAGCAATGCCCCAGCGTTTGGTAACGGTGAGTGAATAAAATACAATATCATTGGTGTAGTGCGTCATGATCCGATCAATGTCCCGTTTATTCCAGGCATCTATCCAATCCAGCGCTATGGCTTGCGTATCCATTTGGTTTATTTATGATATATAAATATACGGTTTTAGTTATTCAAAGAATACTTCCTCAACCTCCTTTGGCGACTGGTTGGTCTTAATCCTGCCGTCGTTTATTTTAAAGATCAGGCCGGCAAATAAAATACATACCCCTATGATACCCAATGCCACCGGCAGGGTAAGCAGTTGCGCTATAAAGCCGATAAGCGCCGGGCCGGCCAGTATACCCGCATAAGCCATAGAAGTAACCACCGGGAGCGCGTAAGCCGGCGCAAGCCCTGGCATATTACCAGCCGTTGAAAACAAAATGGGGATGATATTGGCGCAACCCAGACCTACCATCAGAAAACCCACCAGGGCCAAACTCACATACGGAAAACAAACAGCAAGGATCAATCCCACCGAAGCGATGATGCTGCCCCATATCACCACCTTCAGTCTCCCCACGGCGGCGATAACGCTGTCGCCTGTCAAACGCATTATAGCCATGGCTACCGAGAACATGGCATAACCTACGCCCGCAAATTCGATACTTAAATGCCGGTTTGCGGTTAAAAAAACAGCGCTCCAATCCAACATGGCTCCTTCGGCCAGGGCCGATATAAAGCAGATAGCACCCAGGATCAGCAATGCGGCCGATGGCAGCGTAAAACCTTTGCGGGCTTTCTCCGGTGTTTTTGCCGGATCATCACTCATTAAGCTGGAGAACTGCGAATAAGTAATGAGCACCAGTAAAATAGATATAAAGATGATGGTAGTCATGGCATCCAGGCCCGCTTTAAGCAGTAAGCCAAAACCCAGCGAGCCAACCAAACCACCTATACTATATAAACCATGAAATGACGACATGATATGTTTTCCGTATGATTGCTGCACTTTGATGGCTTGCGCGTTCATGGCCACATTAATACCCCCGGTTGATGCCCCGAAGATGAGCAGGCATATACTCATTTGATAGGTATGATCCAGGATCAACAACAAAGGCAATATGGCCGCGATCAAAGTACCCGAAACCACGATAACCCGTTTACTCCCAAAGAGGGTAACCAGTTTGCCAGTAAGCGGCATGGTGATCATAGCGCCTACGCCAAAAAACAAGAGTAAAAGCCCCAGGCTGCCATTATCCAGCCCGAGTCTGGTTTTAGCTAATGGTACCAGCGGCGCCCAGCTGGCTACACCTAAGCCGCAAACTAAAAACATTAACGAATTGGCTATTCTGGCTTTTCTAAGATTGCTCATCATTCAAATTTTTAAAGGTGATTGATTTAACACTGCAATATTATGCAATTAAAAGCAAATAATTGCATTTAATGTGCAATATTTTGCAATTATTTTAAAAAAGCAACTTAGTTACTACAAGCCCGTTCAAACCGGAGAATGACTAATCCGGCTTTCTCATTGTCCATTTGCCCTATTTAATGGTTGAATGGAGACTGTACTAAGCACACCTTTGTATCAATAAACAAAAATTCAAACCATGGAAACGAAAAAAGACATCTTTGCCGGTATCATTATTATAGTTGCACTGGCTTTATTAACTATCTCAACCTCCGCCCCGGCACAGCAGCAGGGGGTTAAGCGTAACGATCTGCAGCGCCATGATCTCAGTATTCCGGGACACGAGACCGTACAGGCACGCATCGACTTTGAACCGGGAGCCCTGGCCGTTAAACACAAACACCCCGGCGAAGAGATCATTTATGTACTGGAAGGTTTACTGGAATACCATGTAGCTGATAAACCACCCGTAACCCTCAAGGCCGGCGATGTATTGTTTATCCCTGCCGGTACGGCCCATTCAGCCAAAAACGTGGGCACCGGTAACGCGAAAGAATTGGCCACCTATGTGGTTGAAAAAGGAAAGCCGCTTGTGGTGCCGGTTAACTAAGAACATGCTTTTAGTCTCCTCTGCTCCTTTAGGCTTCAAACCTACAGGAACAGGGATTTTGTGCTTATGGCCGAATTTAGCGGGATAATCGCCTCAACTTAAAACATAATATTGCCTAAATTGGTCTACATATAAATAAACGAATGATCATCTGTTCCTTCAATCTGTAAGCTAATGAAAAAAGCAGCGCACAACCCGATCTCTAAAACCGTAAAATTGAGCCTGATCAAATTATTTATGGTAAGCTTTTTATGCCTACCTTTAGTTTTTGCTGCGACAGGATGTGCCGCGCAATCTACCCCGGCTCGTTCCCTGCTGGCACTTTCCAAAAGCGATCATATTCTGGCCATAATTGATCCGGTTAGCCTCAAAGTGCTCGCACGCATCCCGGTGGGATCTGATCCGCATGAGGTTATCGCTTCGGCGGATGGAAAAACAGCTTATATTTCCATCTATGGCGGCGGGAGCCTTCATGAGCTCAGTGTGATCGATCTGATGGCGCAAAAGCCCCTGCCCTCCCTGGATACCAGGCCGCTCATGGGGCCGCATGGCTTAGCTTTTGCCAATGGTAAGGTATGGTTCTCGGCAGAGGGCTCCAAAGCGGTTGGAAGTTATGATCCGGCAAGCGCCAAATTCGATTGGGCCATGGGAACCGGTCAGGACAGAACGCACATGATCTATGTAACCCGCGATGGGAAAAAGGCTTATACCACCAACGTTAACGCGGCAACGGTGAGCATTTTGGAGGACAACGCTACAGGCCCGGCCTATCATGAATGGGTACAAACCGTTATCCCGGTGGCCAAAGGCTCTGAGGGCTTTGATGTATCGCCCAATGGCCGTGAACTATGGACCGCTGGTGCCGCCGACGGAGCTATTTCTATCATCGACTTGACTACCAAAAAGTTAACCGGCACAATCGACGCGAAGGCTGTAGGCGCAAACCGGCTCCAGTTTACGCCCGATGGCAAGCGGGTGCTGGTGAGCAGCCTCAGAACCGGCGATCTGTTCGTTTATGATGCCGCATCGCATAAAGAGTTAAAGCGCATCAACACCGGCCATGGCGCCGCGGGTATCCTGATAGACGACGACGGGTCACGTGCCTTTATTGGCTGCACCGGCGATAACTACGTAGCGGTAATAGATCTCAAAACCTTAACCGTAACCGGACATATTGATATACGCGGAGCCGATGGCCTGGCCTGGGCGGTTAGGCCGTAAGTTCGTACTCGCGCCAATTACTCAACTATTTTTATCCAATTTTTCCAACAGGGCCAGAATCTTGTCGAGCTTATCTGCTTCTATGGCATTCAGGCGCAGCTGTAATTCCTCAATTTCCTTTTTGGCCTCCACATTGGTACGGAAATCCTCATTGGCCTGGGCGCGGTCGCGTTCATTCTGACGGTTTTGGGCCATCATAATGATCGGCGCGGCATAGGCTGCCTGGGTAGAAAACAACAGGTTTAATAAAATATAAGGATATGGATCCCAGTGACCGACAAGAGCCACAACGTTTAGCAACATCCACACGGCCACAATGATGGTTTGAATGATGATAAATCGCCATGACCCCATGCCGCTTGCCACAGAATCAGCCAGGCGTTGCCCGAAGGCAAGCGATTCTGTATGCCTTTGATACCAATTTTTTTTACCGTTTGCCATTTTTAAGGGGTTAAGCTTTTAATGATAAATATAAAAAATTAATTGGCTGAGCCATCTCTCCTTATAGCTCCCGCAAGTGCTTATATTTCTACTACTATTTTCCCCTTAGCCTGGTTACTTTCCATATAAGTATGCGCCGCTACGATCTCATTTAGTTTAAATACTTTATCAATGTTTAAATTGATCTCGCCTTTGGCCACTGTATTGATAAAATCCTGCAGCAGATCCTGATTTAAATTGCCCGCATCGCCACCATAAATCGTTAACCGGCCTAAAGAAGGAATATCCCCCATTGGTGTAAACTCCTTCATCGTCCACTCGTTACCTAATATCCCGGTCATACAAACCGTACCTTTTTCCCGGATACATTTCAGTGAATCTTTGAGTGTTACCGTACCAATGAGCTCGAGCACCTTATCAACACCCTGCGGAAACAAGCTTTTTAGTTTGCCGTTAATCCCACCGTTGTCAATTAAAACATAGTCGGCGCCATTTGCTTTCAGATGCTGTTCTTTATCAGGGTTTCGGGTGGTGGCAATCACTGTTAATCCATAGTGTTTGGCTAACTGGCAGGCCAGCATCCCGATAGATGACGTTCCGCCACGAATTAATAGTGTTTCGCCTTTTTGAACTTCCAAAGCCTGGGTAAGCGATCCGGATACCGTCTGGAACATCTCAGGTATAGCCCCCAATACATTCCAGGGCAGATCGCTTTCAAAAGGAAAAGTAATTTCCAAAGGAACCGCGGCATATTCGGCATAGCCTCCGTCAAAATCACGACCCATACCGCCCATCAACGCGGCTACTTTCTGTCCTTTTTTATAGGTTCCGGAAGCATCTTCTTCCACTTCGCCTACACATTCGATGCCCTGTATCCTGGGGAACTTTACATTTGGCGAATGTCCCTGTCTCGTAAATATCTCCGACCGGTTGATGCCAAACGCTTTTATCCTGATCAGGATCCAGCCTGGTTTCACTTCGGGTTTTGGTTTCTCCTGTATTTCTATTACGTCGGGGTTACCCGCTTTAGGGGTTACTGCTGCTTTCATGGTGCTGATTATTTTCAACTGCTTATTGTTTAATAACAGTGCAAAAATGATGCAATAAGAAAGGAGTCACCTACAAACAAGTTTAAGAAATACCCTTAATGTAGTTTAAGGGTGTTACTTTTTGGCGATGTTATTACGGATCTTGCTTAAAAATTCGGGCGTTATACCCAGATAGGAGGCAATTTGTGTATTGGGGATCCGGTTTGCAAGCCGGGGGTATTGTTCTAAAAAGCTTTGATATCTTTCTTCTGCTGTGGAACTGATGTTTTGCAATATCCTGTTCTCCAGATCAATCACCTTATTCTCCATGATCACCCGGAAGTTACGGTCGAACTTGGGGAAGTTGCTGTACAGATGAAACAAATTCAATCTTTCTATCTGCAAAATCACCGAAGGCTCCATAGCCTCAATATAAAGCCGACTGGGTTTATTGGAATAAAAGCTGCCTATCTCCGCTATCCATTCATTTTCTGAGGCGAATTGAATAATATGATCGGTCCCGTTTTTATCAACCCCATACATCTTAAAACAGCCGGAAATTACAAAGGTGAAATACTTGCAAACATCCCCTTCCTGCAAAATAAATTGCCGGCGCTTAATGTTTCGTTCCACTGCACGATGGCTCAATTCCTTTTTTTCTACATCATCAAGCGGAAGATAATTTTCAAAATGAGTAAAAAGTTGATTTAATGACTGCATGCTTATTCTTCGATAGAACCCGTTCCGGTATAAACGGAAGCTAAATCTATAAATAAACTTCAATAAAAAGACTGCGCCAACGCAAGTGCCCTGTGATTATGATGCAGGACACTTGTTGCAGCAGGGTAAACAACTACGGTTTGGATGGCGCTGCAAGAAACACCCTTTCTCGGTTTTTAAGCGACGAAACAGCATCAAAGTTTATGGATCCCGAAACCAGGTCCTTATCATAAGCAACCCTGCCCTGCCCTTCGTTGATGAATACGCCAGTTCCGTTTTTGTTGTCGATATTGATGATACCGTAAGTAACGTTTTTTAAATCTGTACCATCTTTTGTTCCGGACAGTAGTATCCCGAAATAAGCAAATTTACTTTTATCAGCAGAAACAGACTTTACCTTTCCATAAACAGTAAAATTATTGCCGCTACCGGAGATAGCTGTAGTGATACTGGTATCCGCAGCATTAAGGAAAAACTTTCCGACTAATTTTATTCCAAAGTCCTTGGTGCTTTGTTCAAAGAATTTTACGCTGGCATCATGAAAGCTTTTACCAGGATAATCGGTTTTGATATTACTGTTTTTCAATATTAATGGCGCGATACTAAAAGCGCCCTCCACATTGGGCGGCGTTGTACCCTGATTTACCGTCAGGCCCAATTTTGCCAGGGTATCAATGTATTGCTGAGGTAGGATGTCAGAGATTTTCTTATTTAAAATATCTTGTGGGCTTGGGTTTACTTTATCACTTTTTGAACAGGAAACTATCATCACAGCAGATAGTAAATACAACAGAACTAATAAATTTTTCATAGGTAAATGAGTTATGATATTAATGTACTTTCAGGGGAGTTCAAAAGTATATAGCTTCCAACTATGTATCTATACCTACATTTTGGTATTTATTTATACCGGTTCTTAAGTGAATTATAGTGAATTACTCTATAGCAAAAAATCTTCTGCCGTATACCGCTGAGATTGGTACACCGCAAAAGATTCTCCGGTTGATTCAAAGTAACTACCTGAATGGCAGGCAAAAATATTTAGGATACAGTATAATTAATTCTTGTTATCGGCAGAAGTGCCATATCCCTTTAAAATGGAAAATCCAATACCTAAAGATATCCATGGCCGGCCTCTGTAAACAAAATATCGGTTTACGTCTCCGGTCAATACATCAATACCAGATAACAAGCCAAATTGAACCCTGTCTATCTGGTATTCAAACCCTATTGTTGGCGCTATTGAGCCCACATTGGTTTCAGAAGCTAAAAAACCCTGAGAGGTGGCCGGAGTAACTTTTATAGAACTGAAATTAACACCAAACAAGCCAAAGAAATCTGTATTTGCTCCTGCCTTACTCAGTTTAACCGAAGCGAGTAATGAAAGCGTAAAATCATTACTTATATCCGTGTTTTTGTAATAATCCTTTCCATCCTTAGATATGGGTTTGCCGCTTCCCGGTCTGAATTTTATAAAGCTGGCGCCGGTAACCAACGAAACAGTACCTGCATGTTGTAATCTTACGGCGCTTTTTAAATCGGCAGCTGAAATCAGAAAGTAAATAGGAACATCAGTTGAACCAAAATACTTATCATTAAGGCTTTTATTAGATTTGTCTCTCGCAGTTTCGCCACCTTTTGCCGAAACATCAGATACACGCCATTGGGCAAATGAAATAATGATACCTTTTGGAACAACTTTTTGTACGATAAACTGCCAGCCAATTGCAACTGAATGATGCGAGGTGTCGGCTACTGCTTTACCATTTTCATCACATTTGGCAAGCGTCATCGGGGATATAAACTTGTATAACGCACCTACAGTTGGAGAGTCTTGAGCGCATACGATGGTTGATGCCTGGATCAACGCGATCAGTATTAATATTTTTTTCATTTGATAAGAGTTTAGTTATATAAATATAACATATACTCATCAGATTACAAGCACTTTACATATTTAAATCAATTAAAGTTGAAGAAATAATTCGGGCTTTCACTAAAAGCAAATCAATTTCATTTCCATTAAAAAATGTTACAGATTTGAAATAGTTTAAAGGGTAATTTAAACTACTAACAGGGTGTTTACTTCCGCAAGTACCCTGTCATGAGCCCGCTATCCGATTCTCTGACTTCTGACGATTATGCCGGTAGTTTTCAACTACCGGTACCTGAAGCAAACTTTGTTGCCGTTTTACTGAAGTCTCAGAAACAAACATAGTTAATCCAAAGTCAGAGAACCCCGCTGTCCGAAGTCTCTGACTTCGGACGATTATGCCGGTAGTTTTCAACTACCGGTACCTGCAGCAAACGCTGTTGTCACTTTACTGTAGTCGCAGAAAAAACAAACATAGTCAATCAGAGGTAAGTCAATCGGACAGCGCAAATCATCATTCAGTCGTGATACTTGATACTCGCTACTTGATACTAAACTGCTAAACTATGCAAGCGTATTAATAGGCTGCTGTTCCAGCGTATGCACGGTATCTTTGTGGAGTTGTGTTTTGCGCAGGAAACGAAAATGCAGTATACCAATGATGAGGGCTACTATACCTTCCAGCATCACGGTATCGGCCGTACCTATCCATTGCGACACCGCCCCTACCAGCAAACCACCCAGTGGTTGCATGCCAAAAAATGCCATGGCGTAAAAGCTGATCACCCGGCCGCGCATATCCGGCGCCACCGTAGTTTGGATCAGCGTGTTGCTGATGGTGATCTGCGACATCATCCCGAAACCGGTAACCGCCGCGAACAGCAGAGCCAACGGATAATTGGGCATGTGCGAAAATACTACCAGTCCGCCGCCAAATATCAGCGTGTTAACAGCCAGGATCTTTTTGAGGTTATGGCCGGGTTTAAGCGAGGCCAGGTAAATAGCTCCCGAAAACGCGCCCAAACCTATCAAACTATCCAAAACACCAAAGGTGGATGCAGTGCCTTTAAAAATATCCTTGGCATACACCGGTATTAGCGTACTAAAGGGCAGTACCAGTAAGCTGATAGCCGCCAGCATAATGAGTATGGATTTGATAGACGGCGTATTGCTGATATAAACAAAACCTTCCTTCAGTTCGGAGAAAATATTTTTATCGTGTTTCTTGGTCTCCATTTTGGGTAAGCGCATCATCAGTAAGGAACCGATTACAGCTATAAAGCTGAAGGCATTTGCGCCAAAACATACGGTATCGCCAAATTTCTCCAGCACAAGTCCGGCTATACCGGGGCCGATAAGTCTGGAAAGGTTAACCATGGATGAATTGAGGGCGAGGGCATTAGGCAGATCAGCTTTGTTATCCACCATCTCATACACCAATGATTGCCGGGCTGGCACGTCGAACGCGTTGATAAAACCCAGCACTGCACTCAGCGCGATGATCTCCCACACCACATAATACCCCCAGAATATCAGCGCGGTAAGCAGCAGCGCCTGTATCATGGATGCCGCCTGTGTGAGCAGCAGCAAACGGTAACGGTTATAACGGTCGGCCACTACGCCGCCCAGGAACGAGAATAAAAACGAGGGGAACAAACTGGCAAACAGGGTGAGCCCCAGCATAAACTCCGAGTGGGTAAGCGAGTAGATAACCCAGCTTACCGCGGTTTTCTGCATCCAGGTACCAACTAACGATATGGACTGCCCGGCAAAATACAACCGGTAGTTGCGGCTCTTAAAGGCATTAAATGTGCTTATGTTCATCCTTTGCAATGATTGAATTAGTGAATTATTGAATTAGTGATTTTTTTCAGCTTTGATCTTTCATCAATCAAAATCAACTAATTTGGTTAGGGGGCCAATGGCTTGTTTCAGCAATGCTTTTTCCTCTGCTGTGCAGGTGGCATCTAAGGCTTTGTTAAGCCATTCGTTGCGCTCGCTCCGTACCTGGTAAAGCAGGGTACGACCAAGATCGGATAAGGAGATGATGGCCTTGCGTTTATCCGTTTCAGAAATACGCCTTTTGATCAAATCCATCTGCTGCAGCTTGCTCAGTATTTGCGACATGCTTTGCGTGGTGATCTTCTCCATCGCGGCCAGTTCATTGGGCAGCAGTTCCACATGTTTATCCAAAAGCGCGATGATCGACCGCTCAGTGAGCGATAGTTTATCGGCTGTGGATGATTGTTTACGCAGTTTTTTGATCAGCCGTGTTACCACGGTACGCAGCTCAGAAGCCAGCAGGATATCTTTTTGCTCTGTCATAATTCATCAAGTAAACTTGTAAGTTTACCTTACAAAGTTAAGAATTGTTTTATCTACAGAAAGTCATAAAGAAAAGAAGGGCTGGCTTATCCAACTCATACTATTAATACACCCGTCATTGCGAGCGCAGCGTGGCAATCCCCGATATGCAGGTTCGCTCTGTAATTGAGGGATTGCCACGTCGTTCCTCGCAATGACGTGTTAAGAAAAAAGAAGCCTAAAATAATTCAATCAAAAAAATGCAACCTTTTTTATTCCTTTTGCGTCTTGCATACAAAACTATTATCTCAACATGCGTCAACACCTGAAATCCATCATCCTTACAGCCTTACTGCTCAATTTTTACATCCATGGCTTCGCGCAAAACGGTTTTTCCAATTTGCCCGACAGCGCGCGCTTTGTGACCGGCGATATTGATAATTTCTGGAAAGCTTTTGACCATTTTAAAAAGGATACTTCTCAAAACACATTTGGCAAAGAATACATCGACATTGGCAGCGAGGGCGTAAAAGGCTTTACCCCTTACCGCATCCGCAGTGCCGATAACTTATACAAAATGGTAAAGAAGCGGCAGGCTGATTATGAAAAAGTAAGGGCAAACACTTTACGCATAAAAGAAAAGGAAAAACAATGCCGGAGCACTTTTTATGCTTTAAAATATTTATATCCGCAGGCCAAATTCCCACCGGTTTACTTTGTGATCGGTGCGTATAATTCAGGCGGGACTTCCGGCGATCAAGGATTATTTATTGGTGCCGAAATGCAAAACAATATTGATGGCTTACCGGGCATTGTAGCGCATGAACTCATCCATTTTCAACAGAACCTAACCAGCGAAAACCCGACCTTACTACAACAAAGCATAATAGAGGGCAGTGCCGACTTTATAGGTGAACTGATATCCGGAACCCGTGGCGACGATGCCGCGAACAACTATGGTAATGCGAATACCGCCCGGCTTTGCAAAGAGTTTGTTTCCATCATGAACGGCACCGAGCGTAACGACTGGCTTTACGGAACTTCTAAAAAAGATGATCGTCCGAACGACCTGGGCTATTGGATGGGCTACCAGATCTGCGCCCACTATTATGCAAAGGCAAAAGATAAAAAACAGGCCATCTATGAAATCCTGAATATTAAAGACTATCCAGATTTTCTGAAAAAAAGCGGTTACCTGGATAAGTATCTTAATTATTGAATTAGTGATTTAGTGAATTATTGATTAAGAACAACCATTTTTTCCTTCCCAGTCAGCAGAACAGCTTCGGGCGAAAGCGGGCAGAACAATGGTGGTCATGTGCGGTTGCAGGGGCATTGCAAGTTTTTGCTGCAGCCCGGGATTGTGTTAACGAAATGGAGCAAAATAATTGCAGCCCGTGGTTCTGCCCACTTTGCCCTCCCACGGCCAAGAGCGGATATACGCCATGCAAAACGTCCTGTATAGCTTAGAGATTGCTTTATACCTCGCAATAACGCGTGTGTTTTGTCTTGATTCTCGACTCTTGACTCTTGACTCTTATATCTTGACTCTCTCCCCTACTTTGCCCAAAAAGCTTATTCTTTAAATTATTTGTATCGCGTTTGTTACATTTAGGGAGCATTATACGTATTTGAGAAAGTGGTACAGGCTCGGGGTGGAGTGACATTCATTGAATATATTTTGTTCAAACAAAACATAAACTGCTATGAGCAAATTTCAAACTCTTTTTCGCGTCGCTATTATGCGGCGCAACAATCTGCCATTCACAAACTCCTAAAATATCAACAATGAAAAACACAACAACATTTAAGGTATCTGTACCTCAATCCGTGTTAGATGATCTGGAAAACCGTTTAAAAAACACCCGTTGGCCCGGTGAAGCAGAGGGCTCCGGCTGGAACTTCGGTACCAGCGAAACTTATCTGAAAGAGCTGGTAAATTACTGGATCAATCATTACGATTGGCGCAAACAAGAAGCAGAGTTGAACAAGTATCCGCAATACACAACTGATGTAAATGGTGTAAAAATTCATTTTCAATACATTAAGGGCGAGGGCAAAAACTCCAGGCCGCTTTTGTTAACCCATGGCTGGCCGGATAGCTATTATCGTTTCCACAAGATCATCCCTTTATTAACCCAGGGCGATCAAAGTTTCGATCTGGTTATTCCATCTATCCCGGGCTTCGGCTTCTCCGAAAAAACGGCTATCACCAGCGAAGCAGTTGCCGATCTGTGGAAGGTACTGATGACCGAAAACCTGGGCTATAGCCAATTTTACGCGGCTGGTGGCGATGTAGGCATGGGCGTTACCAAGGCCCTTGCATCAAAATATCCTGATGCGGTGGGGGGCGTGCATTTTACAGATATTGGTTACCCCATGGGCCAGGAAGACCCCAACACCATGACCGAAGCCGAAAAGCAATTTGCACAGATTGTGCAGCAGTGGTGGTACAGCGAAGGCGCATATGCCATGGTGCAAGGCACAAAACCACAATCGCTGGCTTACGGCCTGAATGACTCGCCCGCAGCACTTGCTGCCTGGATACTCAGTTTCGGTAACTCGGGGGCCTCTCCAGAGATCCTGGAAAAAGCATTTGGCGGCAGGGATGAATTGCTAACCAATATCATGATCTACTGGACTACACAAACCATAGCTACCTCCGTTAAAATGTACAAGGTGGATGCAATAGCACAATGGGGTAGTGCAAAACCTCTGCAAAAAAGCAATGTACCCGCGGGTGTATCGGTATTCCCGAGGGAAGCACAATTTCCCAAAGAATGGGCAGAACGTTTTGTGCATGTGACCAGCTTTAAAAAAATGAACGAAGGAGGGCATTTTGCCGCCCTGGAAGTACCGGATGTTTTTGCTGATGAATTAAGAAGCTTCTTTTACAGTATCAATTAGTGGTAATAGATCCGCCATTTGCTACTCCACCTCAATTTTCGTATATCGTATAAAACCGCGGCCCGGTGCTCATTTATCAAGGGCACCAGGCTGTTTGTTAAGGATAAAACAAGACCAAAAATCGATCGTTTGATAAAAAATAAGGTTACCACTTTTTAAAGTTTTCAAAACCGATCATAACCGCATTAAAATTTGTTAAAAAGTGTTAAAATCGATGGTTTTGGATCAATTTTTAAGCGTTTTTAGTCCGCTTTTGAGCGGAAAAGTGTTAAAATTTAAGGTTTAAAAAGTTTTTGGACAGCATTATCATAAAAAAACCGAGGCGTCAAAAATTACTTCGTCATTAAATATTTGTCGCCTCAAAACACCACTTTTGTATCGAGTAATTATGGAACCCAAACACGACATAGCCACATTGGATGATATCAAACTACTGGTAGATACTTTTTATACCCACGTAGCTGCTGATCCTTTACTCGCCCCTATATTTACCGAACGTTTGGGCGGGCACTGGCTACCCCATCTCGAAAAAATGTATACCTTTTGGCAAACCGTACTGCTGGAGCAATATACCTATAACGGCGCGCCTTTTCCGCCCCATGCCCGTTTACCGGTAGATGAGCAGCATTTTGAAGCCTGGCTTAACTTATTCTCGGCCACGGTAGATAGCTTGTTCCAGGGCGAAAAAGCGGATGAGGCCAAATGGCGGGCAGGTAAAATGGCCCAGATGTTCCAGCTTAAAATAGCGCACATTAAAAACAACCCACGCAATATATTATAGCGAATTGACTATGGCATACCGGCATTTTTGTAAATTTGTGCCGTGCCACCTACCGAAAAAAAAGTTACCGAAATTCCCAACCCCTTTGTCCCGGTGAAAAAGAAAGCTCCTGCTAAAAGAAAAACCGTGGCCCAAAAGAAAAAGGATCAAAAAACCACCATATACTGGCGAATAGCTATAGTCGGACTGTTACTCATCCTGCTTTCACCTTTTTATTATGGCTATGTTTTACGGAGTTTTAGCGCTACCTGGCGCTGGGTATTGGATATAGGGCAGGATACCCGTTATCGTACCTACAAAAACTTCAACGTACGTATCCCGGCAGGTTTTACCGTTCACGGCATCGATGTGTCATCGTACCAGGGCAAAATAAACTGGCAAAAGGTAAAAGCCATGAATGATGACGATGTGCATATCACTTTTGCCTTTATAAAGGCCACAGAGGGGGTTTTAAGTGTAGATCCCTACTTTCAGCGTAACTGGCGCGAAGCGCCTAAAGCGGGGATCATATGCGGGGCGTATCATTACTTTCTGCCGCAGAAAAGCGGCATATGGCAGGCCAGGTTCTTTCTGCAAACCGTAAAGATGGAAAAAGGCGATCTGCCTATGGTGGTTGATGTAGAGCAGCTTTACAGAACCCCGCCGGCTAAAATGCGCGAGCAGCTGATGTCGTTTGTAAATCAGATTGAAAATAAAACGGGTGTAAAACCCATTATTTATACCAACATCAGCTTTTACCAGGATTACCTGCAGGGCTATTTTGATGATTACACACTTTGGATAGCACATTATTACCAGCCTGTGTTAAATATCAGCAACAAAACCAACTGGCAATTTTGGCAACACTCTGATAAAGCGCGCATTAACGGCATCAATCAAAAAGTTGATTTTAATATATTCAGGGGCGATAGTACGGCTTTCCGGAAACTGCTTATCAATCCATGATTTTTTGTAACGGGTAAACAGTTACAAACGTCAATAAAATAAAAAACATGAAAATACGGATATACCGTTTCCTGATAGCCATCACTTTTTTGCTATCCTGCACATTTTTGGGCAATAATGTACAAGCTCAAGCCACCCAAAAACATATAGACCAAAAACTGTATAATACCATTTTGCATATGGACAGCGTTTGTTTCGACGCTTATAATACCCGGGATCTGGAAACGCTAAAAAAGGTATTTTCCCCAAGCTTAGAGTTTTACCATGACCTGGGAGGCCTAACCAATTATGAGCAAAATATACAGGCTTTTGAAAAAAACTTTGCCAACAATAACAATTCGGGCTTAAAAAGAGAGCTGGTAAAAGGCAGCCTGGAAGTTTATCCCATTAAAGATTATGGCGCTATTGAGGTAGGCATGCACAGATTCACCCATATGGAAAATGGTAAAGAAGTAGTGGGCCTGATGAAATTTTTACATGTATGGCAATACAAAAACAATGAATGGAAAATTACACGGATAATCAGTTATGACCATTAAAACGGTAATTCTCCCTAAATCTTTTCAATTCTTTTAATGCCATTTTCAGGTAGCCCGGTTTTAAGTAGCGGGCAAAAAGAAAAATGGTACGGGCCATCTGCGGAAACAGTATAATCTCTTTATTTTGAGCTACACCCTTTAAAATATGATGAGCCGCCTCTTCTGCAGGCATTCCGGGTTCAAATTGTTTTATCGAGTCGCGGTTCCAGCTTGGATCGGCGTTAACTGCAGGCAAGCTGCCGATGATGGGCGTGTCGATCAGTCCGGGGCAAACGATGCTTGCTTTAATATTAAACAGCTTTGCTTCCTGCCGCAGGCAACGGGTATAGTTTACAACAGCGTGTTTGGATACGCTATAAGGCGTAATCAAAGGGATATACCCCACCACACCAGCCAGGGAGGATGTATTAACAATATGGCCGCTACCCTGCTTTATCATGTATTGATAAGCTGTTTGTGAGCCATAGAGCACACCATAAAAATTGATATCAAGCACCTTTTTCCATTGGTCGATACTGATATCGCGCAATTCGCCGGTTATGGCTATTCCCGCGTTGTTAAATATCATATCCACGCGGCCATGTTCTTTTACAACATCGGCTATTATCGCTTCAAAATCGGATAATTGAGCAACATCCAGTTTGCGGGCGACAGCGTTTTTCCCACTTTGTGTTATCAAGCTTACGGTTTCATCGGCGTTTTGGGTATTGATGTCGGTACAAATCACTGTAGCCCCAACTTTGGCAAGCTTTTCACATAGCGCCCGGCCCATACCCGAGCCCCCACCGGTTACTAAAATAATTTTATGCAGGTAGTAATTGTTGTACATAGTGAATAGGTTGTTAGGTTTATTGAGCTGACAATTGTCCATCTAATATACTAATATATAACATCTTAAATCCTAATAAACCTAAACTAATCAACTATAATTCAATATAAAAGTGTCCATCACCGATATATTACCTGGTGAGGATATTATCTTTATAGTACAATTAAATTATCACAACCCTCTAAATATCTGCAATCATGAACATTTTTTTAAAATTTGCTCTTTCGCTACTCGGCTTAGGAGTTATTACAGCCAATATAGCGTTGGCGCAGCCAGGTACCAATGGCCACAAAAAGCAGCAGCACATTAAAAAGGCTGTCTGGCTATTGGGTGACTGGCAAAACAAAACAGCAAGGGGCATAAGCACCGAAAGCTGGAAAAAGCTGAACGATTCCACCTTCCTGGGTAAAAGCTATGTATTAAGAGGCACGGATACGGTATCTGCCGAACACATTCGGCTGGAAGAGCGTCATGATAACCTGCTTTATATTCCTACCGTCAAAAATCAGAATGAGGGAAAACCGGTAATTTTTACCATGACCACGGCATCGGCAGAGGGCTTTGTTTTCGAGAACCCGGAACATGATTTTCCGCAAAAGATCAGCTATAACCTCATCGGCAAAGACAGCCTGATGGCCGAAATTTCGGGGACATACAAAGGGAAGCAACGCGCCATAAAATTCCCAATGGGTAGGGTCAAATAAATTGTATCTCAGAACCGCGCTGTAATTCTCGGTATTGCATCGGCATAATTTATTTTTTTTATTTTTTTGAAAAGATGTCCAATTAATGAAAGTCCGTTTGATATCGTTGTATAATTCATTGATCAATCAACCTTTAAAAATTAAGAAAATGAAAGAGTACGCATTAATTTTCAGACATGAAGACGGCCAAAAAGTGGCCTCACCAGAGCAAATACAAATCTGGATGAAACAAACCATGGACTGGATAGCCACCATTGCCGCCAAAAATAAATTTGTAAGCGGCACCGGCCTGCCCTTTAATGATGCACGGGTTGTGCACGCTGACAAAACGGTTACCAATGGCCCATTTGGTGAAATTAAAGAAACCTTAGGTGGCTACATTATTGTAAAAGCAGATGATGTTGATGAGGCCGTCGAATTTGCAAAAGGCTGCCCAGTATTACAGGGAGAAGGAAATACCGTTGAGGTAAGAACAATTGCCCATCACTGATAAAGTAATTAATTTGACAGGCATCAAAACAGAAAAACCGCTGGCACATTGCCAACGGTTTTCTGTTGCTATAAATTAAGGGAGATTAGTTCACTTTATTGACCCTCCCCGAGCCGGTGTACCTGGTTTCGGCAATGGTAGCGTTGCCGGAGTAAGTTACTCCTCCAGAGCCGGTAATACGTGCGGATAGGGTTTTATTAGCTACCACTGATATACCGCCTGAACCGCTAATGGTAGCAGTAAGCGTTTCGGTAGTTAAACCTTTACCATTGATCTCGCCCGAACCACTGATACGAAATTTCGCAGCATCAGTGCTACCTTTAAGGTCAATACCACCTGAACCACTAATGCGCGATTCCAGTGTAGATGCTTTTACGGCGGCACGCATATTGCCCGATCCGCTTAAGATAACTGATACATTTTGGCCTGTTAAAACTCCATCAAGGTCGAGATTTCCTGAACCACTGTTGGCCAGGGCACTGAGTGACTTGGCGGTAACATAAATGTCGCCACGTTTGATGTTATGGTTGCGTAACGAAAAATTATGGCGGAAACCTATTTTTAAAACACCGCCTTCAACCTCGGTTTTAACATCATTTACCACATCATCATCAATGTCCAGACGAACACTTTCGGTGCCGGTAATTTTAACGTGTACATTAAAGGGGCCTCCTGATTCAATACTGTTAAAGCCAGAAACAGACCTGGTTTGCCCACTTTGGGCGAAGGTATTTAAGGTCAGCATGAATATAGCTGACACAAACAGGATAAAGATTTTTCTTTTCATAATTCGATTGTTTTTTAGGAGACGCTATATCTTGGTAAATAGTTGCAACAAATAATAAGGGATAAGTATTTTCTTTCCGGAACGGGTTTATTTGTATTATTTTGGATGAAGTTAATATATAAAGTTCATATTTTAAATGCCTGATCAGCTTGTTCGTTTTCACAAAACCCGCATAGCCCCTACTCCAAGTGGTTTTTTACATTTGGGTAATGTACTGTCGTTTACCCTTACAGCTGCACTGGCGAAGCTGCATGGAGCTAAAGTATTTTTAAGGATTGATGATATGGACCAGGCCCGTGCAGAACAAGCGTATATACAGGACATTTTTGACACGCTGAACTTTTTAGAGATACCTTGGGACGAAGGCCCCCGTAACGCCGAAGAATTTAAGAACGTTTACTCGCAAATACACCGGCTGGAACTTTACTCGGAGGTTATTAAGCAACTAAGAAATAATGGATCGCTATTTGCCTGCACCTGTTCGCGCAAACAGCTCGAAAAGGAAACCTGTACCTGTTTTGACCGTAAAATTTCCATGGATACAAAAGATACTGCATGGCGCCTGCATACCCATAACACCCGCGGACTAACCATTCAGGGTTATAACAACCAAACCGTTAACACCATTTTACCGGCAGATATGCAAAATTTTGTGATCAGGAAAAAGGATGGGTATCCTGCCTATCAGCTTACTTCGGTAGTAGATGACATGCATTATGGGGTCGATCTGATCATTCGCGGGCAGGATCTTTGGCCATCAACCCTGGCTCAACATGAACTGGCACTGGCTCTTGGCAAAAAAGAATTTCAGAACATTACTTTTTACCATCATCCATTACTTACAGATGAGCTGAACCAAAAACTGTCCAAGTCGGCAGGAGCAACTTCGGTACGTTACCTACGCCAAAACGGTAAAACCCCAACTGAAATTTATACTATGATAGCGAATATGCTGGGAATGGATACAACCATCAGCAAATGGGAACAACTGGCCGAAGGGGCCTTAGCTTTATTTTAGTTATTATTTTCTGTATCTAAATAATTACAAAACAGTTGATAGTTAAAACTGTATTTTTACAGCAGTTAAAGTTATGTTGTGAAAACGCGGAAACAAATCATAAGGCAATGTATTGTTTTATCACTCTTAGTGATATTACAGGCTGTATCTTTGATCCACATCGCGTCTATGCCTAAGTTCTATACCCCGATCAACAAATCCCAATTGTCTTCAAGTATAGATCTTCTTCATAAAAATCACAGCGCGGGTAATGTAAGGACACCTTTTCAGCGAGGCATCGAAAACCACCGCAGAGCTTTAATAACTCCTCCGAATAAGGCTTTTTCCCTTATTTTTTCATTCTTTTTAGTTAGCCTTATCTCGTTGGCTATAATTAAAAAGCGTAACACTCATTTAAGTCAGCCGGGCATTCTATTACAGAGTTCATATCTGAGATTGTGCACGCTTAGAATCTGACCATCTCCTGCTATTTCCTGCTATATTGATTGAAGCTTCTAAATTGATAGAAGTTCCGGTCCATGATATGTCTGTTTTCTCACTTTTCGCAGAGCAATGCGGCATATCCGGTTCGTTCATATAGTTCAAAAATTTGTTACTCCAAACAAACAGGAAAAATTATCGATCGAACCCTCTTCCTGATAAAACTAAATACGGATGTGTTGAAAAACACAAACAACATGTTTTGAAATGAATAAAATACAGTTTAATATAAACCGCAACCCTTTCGTTGTACTCGCGGGTATGTTATTTTTATCGTTGAGCGTTCATGCGCAAAACGGTAAACCTAAACCCAAATCGTACCCCGTTCCGGATAATATCCCGGACACCAATAAAGTTGGCTTTCCTGTTATACCGAATGCCACAAATCCAGGCAACAGCACTGATCAGTATCTGACACTCAAACAGTGCATCGACTATGCTATGATCCATCAACCGGCTTTAAACAAATCGCTGATCAATGTCGATATTGCCAAAACAACCAACGCTATTAATTTATCGGCATGGTTGCCCCAGGCCAATGCCAATGGTAACCTGATCCATTATATACAGCAATCCAACGCCAATATATCAACAGGCGTAGGTACTGGTGGTACCACTACCGGCAGTACCGGTACGGGTACCGGCTCAACCACTAATGTGCGTTCAAGCTATTCCAATACATTTATTCCCGAGTTGGCGGTTACACAAGCCATAGTGAGCCCTAATTTATTATATGCCGCTAAAACTGCCCCTCTGTTGGTTAAACAAGCCCAGCAAGTAACCGATAGCACGAAAATATTTCTGGTATCGGCAGTAAGCAAGTCGTTTTATAATGTATTACTTACGCTGCAGCAGATCAATGTTTTAAAGGAAGATACCACCCGCCTGGGTAAAAACCTTCGCGATACTTACCACCAATATAAAGGTGGCATTGTTGACGAAACAGATTACCTGCAAGCTACCATTACTCTCAACAACTCCAGGGCTCAGCTTAAGCAGGCCAATGAAAATGTAGTGCCTCAGTATGCTGCCTTAAAACAGCTGATGGGCTATGAGCCTGATAAGGATTTCAATGTAAGTATTGATACGGCGCAAATGATGAGCGATATACAGATTGATACCACAAAGCAATTACAATATGAAAAACGGATAGAGTATCAGCAGATAGAAACCCGGAAAGATCTGCAAACCAAATTAAGCAGCTATTACAAATATCAGTTTTTACCTACAGTATCTGGATTCTTTAATTACAGTGCGCAGTTCGCTAACAATAATTTTCCGAGTCTTTTATCCAAAGCTTATCCAAGTTCGTTGGTGGGACTGTCAGTTAGCATACCCATATTTACCGGTTTTGCCCGTTTGCATAATCTGCACAAATCGCATTTGCAAGAACAGCTGATCGGTTGGGATGAAGCTGATCTGAAGCTGCAATTACATAAAGAGTACGCCACAGGATTAGCCGATTACCGGAGCAACCTTTACAACTTTAATGTTCAGCAGAAAAATGTGGCTATGGCCAAACGGGTATACTTTGTGGTCGATCTTCAATACAAGCAGGGCATTGTGGCTTACCTGAATGTAATCACCGCCGAATCGAACTTAATTACCGCCGAAATAAATTATACCAACGCGCTGTTCCAGCTGCTATCGAGCAAAATTGACCTGGAAAAAGCAATGGGAGATATCACTTATTAATATAAAAAACCAACTCCATGAAAAGAGTATTTTTAAATGCCATTTTTATAAGCCTTATTATTCTGGCAGCGTGCAATAAAAAACAACCACCTGTTAATTCTGAAGTTCCTGTTAACTTATTTAAGGTTAAGGAAAAACATGTGTTGTATTACGATCAATACCCTTCAACCACGGCTGCACTTAGTCAGGTTACGCTGCTTCCGCAGGTACAGGGTGCTGTAACAGGTATATTTTTCACAGAAGGTAGTCACGTTAAAAAAGGACAGAAACTGTATGAAATAGACAGGCGCATATACCAGGACAGCTATGATGCCGCGGTAGCCAACCGTAAGGTAACCGAAGGAACTTTGATACAGTCGCAACAGGATGCCGACCGTTATGAGTACTTAAATAAGTATAATGCTGTTGCCAAACAACTTTACGACCATGCGGTAATTACGCTGCAAAACGCGCAGAGCCAGGTTAAATCGGCAGATCAGGCGGTAAAAACGGCCAAAACAAATTTAAACTATGCAACCGTATACGCCCCTTTTGATGGCACCATAGGTTTTAGTCAGGTAAAACTGGGCAATGTGGTTACAAGCGGATCTACTGTGCTGAACACGATATCCACAGATGACCCGATGGCCGTTGATTTTGTGATCAACGAAAAGCAACTGCCCCGCTTTGAGCTGTTACAGCAAAACAAACATCAAACTACCGATTCGCTTTTCACTATTCTGTTAGCCGATAATTCACTTTACCCAATCAACGGAAAAATTTCGGTGATAGATCGTGCGGTTAATTCGCAAACGGGCTCTATTACTATCAGGTTGGTATTTCCAAATCCTAAAGGGATGCTTAGGGTTGGTATGAGCTGCGTGGTGCGGGTTCATAACCAGGAGAAAGGGCCTCAGTTGCTGGTTCCCGGCAAAGCTGTGGTTGAGCAAATGGGCGAGTACTTTGTATATACCGCGAAAGACAGCCTGATGAATAACCCAAAAGCCGGTGCCGATTCAGCTAAAAGGAAAATAAAGAAACTGATAGCCGTACAGAAAAAGGTTCAGGTTGGTCAAACTATTGGACCTAACATGATCATTAAAAGCGGCATTAACAGTGGAGAACGGATCGTGGTTGACGGTGTGCAGCTGTTACATGACGGCTCGCGGATCACAACTGCTAATAAGATTGCACCATCAGCAGGTGGTAAGGGCGGACGCTAATCGCATCGCCAAAAAACACAATCTGAAATTTTTTAGACAAAGTATTGTATGATTGCTAATACCTTCATTAAAAGACCTGTAACTGCTATAGTTATATCTATTGTACTGATCATTACCGGTACAGTAAGTATACTGCTTTTACCGATAGATCAATATCCGGATATTACGCCGCCTATTGTACAGGTGAACGGTCAGTTTACCGGTGCCGATGCGCAAACCGTTGAACAAACCGTGGCCACCCCTATTGAAGAACAGGTAAACGGAACTCCAGGCATGGAATATATGCAAAGTAATAACACCAATAACGGGCAAATGAGCATGAATGTAACCTTTAAAATGGGAACGGACATTGACGTTGCCGCGCTTGATGTTCAAAACAGGGTAAGTATCGCTACTCCCTTGCTACCGGCCGTAGTAAGTCGGCTCGGACTTACTGTACGGGCAGTTAATCCCAGTATGCTGATGATGGTAGCCATTTATGCCCCGAAAGGAACACATAACATCACCTTTCTGGATAACTACACTAATATATTTATACAGGATGCTTTATTGCGCGTACCAGGCGTAGGCAGTATCAACCGGTTTACTGATGATTTCAGTATGCGGATCTGGATGAATCCGGATAAAATGGCGGCTTACAGCTTAACCCCGCAAGACGTGATTAATGCGCTTAACGCCCAAAACGTGCAGGTAGCAGCGGGTACGGCAGGTGTGCCACCCCAAGCATCAAGCCAGACCTATGAGTTGGGTATCCTGGTTAACGGTCGCTTAAGTAAAGTATCGGAGTTTGAAAAAGTTATTGTAAAAACGGTACCGGCAACAGGCCAATTGGTTTACCTGAAAGATGTTGCCCGGGTTGAGCTGGGCAAATTTACTTTTTCAAGTAACTCATTTGTCGATGGGCATAAAGCATCCTATCTGCAGATTTACCAGGCACCGGGCAGCAATGCGTTGGAAACCGCCAATGGTGTGTACGCCGCCCTGGCCAAATTAAAAACCAATTTCCCTTCGGATGTAGAATACAAAGTTCCATTTGAATCGGTTACCGTGGTTAAGGTATCTATGGAAGACGTAGTGGGCACACTATTAAAAACCCTGGCATTGGTTGCTGTTGTGGTATTCCTTTTCCTGCAAAACTGGCGATCGACACTAATCCCGGTATTGGCTATCCCGGTATCTATTTTTGGCACATTCTGTTTCTTCATCCCCTTAGGATTCACGATCAATACCTTAACTATGTTTGGGTTTGTACTGGCGATTGGTATTGTGGTAGATGACGCCATTATTGTGGTGGAAGCTGTGCAACACTACATCGATCATGATGGCATGTCAGCTAAAGAAGCTACCTACCAGGCCATGAAGGATATCTCGGCACCGGTAATTGCCATCGCGCTGATATTGGCGGCGGTGTTTGTCCCGGTTGGGTTTATCCCAGGCATTGTGGGCCGTTTGTACCAGCAATTCGCTATTACCATCGCCATATCGGTGATCATATCGGCATTTATCGCATTGTCATTAACGCCGGCACTGTGTACCCTGTTACTGAAACCATCACATATTGACAAAGAAGCAAAAGGTATCAATAAATGGTTCTTTAAATTTAACAGTTGGTTTGACCGGGTAACGGCCAGTTATACCGAGGGTGTGCGAAAGAGCATCAAAGCATCGCGCTTTGTGGTGATCATTTTGGTGTGTATTTGTATTGGGACTTATTTTATGTTTCAGCATAAACCATCAGGCTTTATTCCGTCTGAAGATGATGGCAATTTGTATGTGACCTTCCAACTACCGCCGGCATCTTCTACAGCTGCATCCGTTGATGTGATGTCGAAACTCATGAAAGTGATCGGATCGACGCCCGGTGTAGCCCATTACGCAGCGCTATCAGGCCTCAACGTGGTAACCAACGCCAGTAACTCCAACAACGGCACCATTTATTGCCAGCTTGCCCCCTGGGACGAGCGTAGCAAATCCACCGAACAAGTGCCCGGAATTATCGGCGAGTTGCAAAAACGTATTGCCGATGCCGGTATAAGAGATGCAAACGTAGAGGTTATCCAACCATCTCCCCTTCCGGGTATTGGTACAACTGTAGGCTTTAGTTTGCAGATAGAACAGCGTAACACCTCGGATAACCTGCAGGATTTTGAAAAAGTGGTGAAAAACTTTGTTGCCGAGGCCAATAAAAATCCGGTCATCAGCAAAGCTTTCAGCTTTTACACTGCCCATACCCCTAATTATAGTTTAACCGTTGACCGGGAAAAATGTGAAAAGCTGGGTGTAAATGTAGCTGATGTGTTTACTACTATCCAGGCGTATATGGGTAGCCTCTATATCAATGACTTCACTACCTACAACCGCACATTTCACGTGGTGGTACAGGCTGATACCGCCTTTAGAAAAGTGGTTGGCAATATGGACAAATACTATGTACGTAACCAGGCCGGCGATATGGTTCCGCTGGGAACGCTCATCAGTTATAAACCTGTTGACGCGCCACCGCTGATATCGCATTTTAATATCTTCCGTACCGCGGAGGTTGATGGCTCAGCAGCACCTGGTCATAGCAGCGGCGAAGCCATTGCAGCCATGCAGGAACTGGCTAAAAGAGTTTTACCGCAAGGTTACGAGTACGAGTTTTCGGGTCTGAGTTATGAGGAGATCAAGGCGGGTTCAACCACCATTTATATATTCCTCTTTTCTATCACTTTCGTATTCCTCTTCCTGGCGGCATTGTATGAAAGCTGGTCGGTTCCTTTTTCCGTACTGCTGGCCGTACCTGTGGGTGCTATGGGAGCAATTCTTGCCTTGATACTGGTGCCGAGTTTAACCAATAACGTATACGCTCAAATTGGTCTCATCACGTTGATCGGTCTCGCGGCCAAAAACGCGATCCTGATTGTGGAGTTTGCCAAAGTAAGGGTAGATATGGGCGAAGAGCTGATCAAATCAACGCTGGAAGCCGTGAGCCTTCGTTTACGCCCGATCATCATGACCTCGCTTGCCTTTGTTTTGGGTGTATTGCCTTTGGTATTGGCTACAGGTGCAGGCGCGGTAGCGCGAAGAACCATTGGTTTTACCGTTTTAGGCGGTATGATCGCAGCTTCAACGCTGGCTATATTTATCGTCCCTGTTCTTTTTGTATTGATAACCCGTTTTTCTTACGGTAAAGAAAAGCTCGAATACCTGCAAACGCATAAAGAAAACCTGCGGGAAAAAGCAAGAAAAGTTGAAGCTCAAAACATTGATCCGGAACTGGAATATGAGATTGAAAAATCCCGTGAATTACATAAAAGCTAACAAGGATGGTTTCAAATACATTTATAAAAAGGCCGGTAACCGCAATTGTTATTTCATTAGTTTTAATGATAGCGGGATTGATCTGCCTGTTCAACCTCGCGGTTGATCAATATCCCAATATATCGCCGCCAAGCGTATCGGTAAACGGATCGTATACTGGTGCCGATGCTCAAACAGTTGAACAAAATTTAGCTACGCCTATCGAAGAGCAGGTAAACGGTACGCCCGGTATGGAATACATGACCAGTACCAATACCAACAGTGGCAGCATGGGTATAAGGGTTACCTTTAAAATAGGCACCAACGTACATATCGCGGCCCTTAACGTTCAAAACAGGGTTGGCATAGCCGCTCCTTTATTACCTTCGGTAGTAAGTAAGCTGGGCCTTACCGTACGTGCAAGTAATCCCGATCAATTAATGTTGGTGGCGATTTACTCACCAAAACGTACCCACAACATTACCTTCCTGGATAATTATACCAATACGTTTATTCAGGATGCTATACTCCGTGTTCCTGGTGTGGGCGATGTTAGTGCACGTACTGATAATTTCAGTATGCGGATCTGGATGAATCCGGATAAAATGGCATCTTACAGTTTAACTCCTGCCGATGTTACAGCAGCGCTGAACGCCCAGAATGTTTATGTTGCCGCAGGTTCAGTCGGCGCTCCGCCACAACAATCGTCGCAAACTTTTGAAACAGGCATTTTGGTTAACGGAATGCTGAATAAAGTTTCGGACTATGAAAAAATTGTGGTAAAAAGCATACCTGGAACCGGTCAGTTAGTTTACCTCAAAGATGTGGCCAGGGTTGAACTGGGCAAGTTCACTTTTTCCAGCAACGCGTTTGTGGATGGAAACCGGGCATCAACTATACAGGTATATCAATCGCCAGGAAGTAATGCACTGCAAACCGCCGAGAATGTTTACGCGGCGCTTGCCAAACTAAAAAAATCCTTCCCAAAAGATGTGGATTATGTGGTGCCTTTCGAATCGATAACCATTATTAAGGTATCGATGCAGGAAGTAATAGGCACCCTGGTTAAAGCATTGGCTTTGGTGGCTATTGTGGTATTCTTATTTCTTCAAAACTGGCGTTCAACGCTGATACCTATACTGGCCATTCCGGTATCAATCCTGGCAACCTTTATATTTTTTATACCGCTGGGGTTCACTATCAACACATTAACCATGTTTGGCTTTGTACTGGCCATTGGTATTGTGGTAGATGATGCCATTATTGTGGTGGAGGCGGTACAGCATTATATAGACGAAAAGGGCTTGTCGCCAAAGGAAGCTACCTATCAGGCTATGAAGGAGATCGCGGCGCCCGTAATTGCGATAGCATTGATCCTGGCATCGGTATTTGTACCGGTAGGCTTTATTCCGGGTATTGTGGGTCGTTTGTACCAGCAATTCGCCATCACTATCGCAATATCTGTTATTCTTTCGGCTTTTGTTGCATTATCATTAACACCGGCGCTTTGTACCTTGCTCTTAAGGCCAACTCCTCCGGTAACGGACAAATCAAACTGGCTCACAAAGTTCTTTGATCGCTTTAACCATGTATTTGAAAAAGCAACGCTCAAGTATACCAACGGTGTTCACCGTAGCATTAAAGGGGCAAGGTATATTGTGATCATACTGGTGTGTATTTGCGCGGGCACTTATATCATGTTCAGACTTAAACCATCAGGGTTTGTACCCGCAGAGGATGGCGGACGTTTATATGTGACCTATCAACTGCCCGAGGCATCATCAACTATTCAATCCGTTAATGTGATGGAGAAGTTGATGAAAATAGTAGCTTCAACGCCTGGTATATTGCATTATACAGCCATATCTGGTTTTAACATATTGAATGGTGGGGCCAACTCCAACAACGGATCCATGTTCTGTATGCTTACCCCATGGGATGATCGTACCACCCCGAATACCCGGGTGCCCGGACTCATGAATGTGATCAAACAAAAGATCGCTAAAGCGGGTATCAAGAACGCCAACGTAGTGGTGGCTCAGCCTCCGCCCATCAGGGGTATTGGTCAGGCAGCCGGCTTTAGTATGCAGATTGAGCAGGGAAATACCACCGACGATATTTATGCTTTTGAAAAAGTGGTTAAAAAGTTTGTAGCAGCGGCAAAGACCAATCCGGCCACTGCAGGCGCTTATAGCTATTTTTCGGCACATACGCCAAGTTACGAGTTGAATGTCGATCGTGAAAAGTGCGAAAAGCTGGGTATCAATATTTCGGATGTTTTTTCAACCATGCAGGCTTATATGGGTAGTTTATTCGTCAATAACTTTACCTTATATAACCGTACCTACCACGTAGTTGTACAGGCCGATACGGCTTACCGCGCGCTTATATCCAATATGAATAAGTACTATGTACATAACTCTGCCGGACAAATGTTGCCTTTAAGTACCGTGATCAGTTACAAACCCATCGTAGCGGCACCGTTGATAACGCACTTTAATATCTTCCGTTCGGCCGAGGTTGATGGTTCTATACCTACAGGCTACAGCAGCGGGCAGGCTATTGAGGCGTTAAAAGAATTAGCTGCAAAAACGTTACCGCGTGGTTACACCTATGAATTTTCGGGCTTAAGTTATGAGGAGATCAAAGCGGGTTCAACTACGGTGTATATCTTCCTCTTTTCCATCGTTTTTGTGTTCTTATTCCTGGCTGCGTTGTACGAAAGCTGGTCGGTTCCTTTTTCGGTGATGCTTGCGGTGCCTATCAGTGCCTTTGGCGCTATCCTGGCGCTTACCATAGTGCCTACGATCACCAATAACGTATATGCACAGATTGGATTGATCACCTTAATTGGTCTTTCGGCAAAAAACGCGATCCTGATTGTTGAATTTGCCAAAATACGGGTCGACCGCGGAGAGGAACTGATCAAATCGACACTTGAAGCCGTACGCTTACGCCTGCGGCCCATCATCATGACCTCTTTAGCGTTTATTTTAGGGGTGTTACCACTCGTTTTGGCAACAGGCGCCGGCGCCGAATCAAGGAATACCATAGGGGTAACCGTTTTGGGAGGTATGATCGCATCGTCGACCATTTCTATATTTATTGTACCGGTGCTCTTTGTGTTATTTACCCGTTTCTCTTACGGAAAAAAACAACTGGCGTATTTGCAGGAGCATCATGAAGAATTAATGGAAAAAGCCCGGAAAGTAGAGGCTCAGAACATCGATCCCGAATTGGAATACGATATAGCCGAAGCTAACGCCAAACATAATGCAGACAAACAAACAGGAAAGGAAAACAACCATTAGTGTAGCAACCCATGAAAAACACCCAGCTGATATCAGAAAATTTAAGACTGATCAATAATTTATATAACAAGAACCTTGCTAAAGAGTTATCACCTATTAAAGTAAATCATCACTTTGAGGTATTATTGATCCTGGCTAAACAGAAGGGACCTATCACACAAAATAAACTGGCAGAACTGCTGCATGTAGATAAATCAAGAGTAGTCAATATTGTTTTTTCATTGGAGCAAAGAAAAATGCTGATCGTAAAAACTAATCCGGCCGACAGGCGTCAGCACTATATTTCTTTGTCCCCTCATGCCTTAGTTTCAATTCCTTTTATCGAAACAAAAATAAAACAGGTAAATGAATTAGCTAATACCGGCATCAGCGAAGAAAAACTGGATACTTTTTTCGAAGTAGCTGAGGCGATAATGCAAAACCTGACAAAAAACAAGCACTGAAGTATTTTCCAGATCATAGTCAAAATTATCTGCTGTTAAATGTGTCGTGGTTTAAAATATCCACCATGAATATTTAACAGCAGATTTAAAATTCCACAAAAAGCCCTGCTTCTATCCTTAATAAATGTCCTCCTGTTTATTGGACATGCGCAAGTATATGCGCAATCCGGCGACGCTTTTAAGGTTGAGCTAAAAGCTCTTTGAAAAGCTTAATTTTTTATTTGAATATCATTATCAGAAAAACATAAATCAATCGATATTTATATTGGAATTTTTAGGTTAATTTTACTTAACTAACCATTTGCTTATGATCAATATTACAGTTAATGGTCAACACCACGATGTAGATGCTGACCCAAACATGCCGCTCCTTTGGGTAATTCGGGATATTCTTGGTTTAACCGGTACAAAATATGGATGCGGGGCCGCACAATGTGGAGCCTGCACGGTACACTTGAACGGGGAAGCTGTACGCTCCTGCGTAACCAAAGTAAACCGGGCAGCAGGGCAAAACATTGTAACTATTGAGGGGCTTTCAGCGAATAATAATCATCCATTACAACTGGCCTGGAATGAGATGAACGTTCCGCAGTGCGGATATTGCCAATCCGGGCAAATCATGTCAGCAGCGGTGTTGCTACGCGAAAAACCCGACCCTACCGATCAGGATATTGATGATGCCATGTCGGGAAATATCTGCCGTTGCGGAACTTATCAGCGTATCCGTGCTGCTATACATAAAGCTGCCGCAATGCAAACAGAAGGAGCCCGGTTATGAAAAAACTCATCTTTTTAGGTATGGTACTGGCTATTGCAGCTATTGCGGAGTTATCATTCAAAACAGAAGCGGTAAAAACTAACACATATCCCGCTTTACCCAAAGACAGTATTGGCTCGGTAAAAGCGTTTATGTCTGTTTATAGAGTTTTGAAAAGTGCGCGCTGTATGAATTGTCACCCGGCCGGTGATGCACCTTTACAAGGTGACGATAGCCACATCCATACAATGAATGTTAAGCGGGGGGTTGATGGAAAAGGTCTTTATTCAGTACGTTGCAGCAATTGCCACCAGGCAGAAAATACGGCAGGGCTGCACATGCCTCCTGGAAATCCTAAATGGGGGCTGCCGCCTGCTAATATGCGTATGGTATTCCAGGGGCGTACACCGCGTCAGTTAGCATTACAGCTTCTTGACCCCAAACAGAATGGCGGACGCAGCAAAACACAGCTAATTGACCATATGGCCAATGATGATCTGGTTGGTTGGGCCTGGCATCCGGGCGATGGCCGTACTCTACCGCCAATGAGCAGGCCGGCTTTTGCCGCGCAGGTACGTTTATGGATAGCTAAGGGCGCTTATGCCCCACCGGCTAAAGCAAAATAAAAGGATTCAAACAAAACACAGTAGCCATTATGGAAACTAAGGCAATATCAAGAAGAAATTTCCTAAGAGTATCCGGTTTTGCCGGAACCGCGCTTTGCTTAGGTTTTTATTTTCCAGCGAATGCGAAAAAGGAACAGTTAATATCGGCAGCAGACCAGTCAGCGTTTGAATTCAATGCCTGGATGCGTATCGACACGAATGGTAAGGTTACCCTGACGGACCATCGTGCAGAAATGGGACAAGGTTCCTATCAGTCTGTGCCGCAAATTATTGCAGAAGAACTGGAAGTTGACCTTAAAGATATCGATGTTATATTTGCCATAGGCGATCCTACTAAATATGGAAGTCAGATCACCGGCGGCAGTTCTACTATCAGAGGTTCTTATAAAAAGCTATTAAAACTAAGTGCAACCGCTCGTGAAATGCTCATCACTGCAGCAGCAAATAAATGGAATGTTCCTGCGAGTGAGTGCTATGCCGAATCAGGGCACGTGATCCATAAGCCTTCGGGCAAAAAATTCAATTATGGCGAACTGGTAACTGATGCATCAAAGCTTTCACCGCCAAAAGAGGTGAAACTCAAAAATATTTCGGAATATAAACTGATCCGCAAACCGCTTCAGAGGCTCGATACCCCTATGAAAACCAATGGCGGCGCTATCTTCGGCTTAGATAAAAAACTACCCGGAATGTTATATGCATCGGTTGAACGCAATCCCAGGCTGCGCGGAAAGGTAAAAAGCTTTGATGATTCAGCTGCGTTAAAAGTTCCGGGCGTTAAACGGGTATTTAAAATACAAATGATGGTTTTTAATACTACCCGTGATGGCGTGGTGGTAATTGCCGATTCAACATGGGCAGCTATGCAGGGCAGAAAAGCATTACATGTTGAATGGGACGACACCGGCTTTGAGCATGTAAATACCAGTGATATTTATAAAGCCCACGAGGAATTGCTTAAAAAAGAAGAGGGGCTTTTTTTAAAAAAGCAGGGCGATCCGGATAGTATCTTAACGCAGGCTACAAAAAAGATAGATGTGATCTATCAAACCCCATATCAGTCGCATGCCGCTATGGAACCATTAAATTGCGTGGCCCATTACCAACCCGATAAAATTGAGATATGGGGACCAATACAGGCCCCCGATTGGGTATTGGGTAATATTACCAGCAAATTCAATATGCCAAAGGAAAAAGTGATCGTTAATATGACTTTTTTGGGCGGTGGATTTGGACGAAAAGCTTTCCTGGATTATCCCTACGAGGCTGTCTTGATATCAAAAGAAATTGGCGCACCCGTTCAGGTTGTCTGGAGCAGGGAAGATGATATAAAACAAGGCCCTTATCGTGCAGGTATCTCCTACAGGAGCCAGGGAGCCATTGAAAATGGCGACATCACTGCCTTAAAATTTAAAATGGCAGGGCAAAATATCGATCATTGGAATGGGCCTGCAAGAGGTAAAGCGAATGGAAGTACATCGGAAGGCTTTTTAAAGCCTTATTATGATAGCATTAAAAATATCAGTTTTGCCGATGTACCTTATGAAATGCCCCTACCCAATATGTGGTGGCGTTCGGTTTATGCATCAACCAATGGCTTTGCTTATGAAAGTTTCATGAATGAGATGGCGGTTTTAGCAGGACAGGATCAGCTTGATTTTCGCAGAAAATATCTGAAAGATGAGCGTTGCCAACAACTTATTGACAGAATAGAGGAAGTTTCGGGCTGGAAATCAAGGCAAAAGAACCAGGGATACGGCGTAGCGATTACCGAATGTTTTGAAACTACCGTTGGGCATGTGGTAAAGGTATCAAGAAATCCGGAAGGAAAAATTAAGATCGACAAAGTTTGGGCGGTGATGGATTGCGGTTGGTACGTTAATCCGGATATCATCAAAGCACAGGTAGAAGGTTCCATCGTGATGGCTCTTGGCGCAGCAACCATACATGAAATCACTTTTAAAAACGGTTTAGTTGAGCAAAATAATTTTTACGACTACCTGATGCCACGCATGAGTGACATGCCGCTTGTGGAGGTACACATTATGGATAATACTGCGGATGCCGGGGGTGTAGGCGAACCAGGCCTGCCGCCATTTGCACCAGCACTTACAGATGCCATTTATGATTTGACGGGCAAAAGAATAAGGAAGCTGCCATTTAATTTAAACGCTGTTTAAATTAATCGATAGGTCGGCCGGTTTAAGAATGAAAGAAATTATAGACATTGTAGCGGCTTATGAAATCGCTGTAAAAGAGGGAAAAAAAACCGCGTTAGCCACTGTTGTGCTTGTGGAAGGATCTGCCTATCGCAGAGCCGGGGCCAGGATGCTGATCACAGAAGACGGACAATTAACAGGTGCTATTAGCGGTGGATGCCTGGAAGGCGATGCTTTGCGCAAAGCCAGAATGGTGATCATGCAGCAGGAGCCTTTGTTGGTTACTTATGATACAATGGACGATGATGACGCCAAACTGGGTGTTGGCCTGGGCTGTAATGGCATTATACATATCCTCATCGAGCCTGTTAATGATCATAAGATAAACCCGATCATCCTGTTAAAAGCCGCAATAACCGCGAGGGATAACGCCGTTCTGGTTACTTTATTTTCTCTTGAAGACCGAAAAGCACCACAGCCGGGCTCCTGTTTATACCTCACAAATGATCAAATTCTGCCAAATGGCTTAGCGATTTTGCCCTATAAAAATGAATTACTGGAAGACGCCAAAAACGCATTGAACAGCCGGCGTTCTGTTATTAGGGCTTACCAAGGTTATACCGCATTTGTAGAGTGTGTTAAACCCTTGATCTCGTTGGTAATACTTGGAGCCGGGAATGATGCTATTCCCTTAACCCGGATGGCCGCCATATTGGGCTGGAATATCACAGTTGTTGACGGCAGACCTAATTATGCATCCGTTGAACGCTTCCCATCAGCCCAAAAACTGGTGATTGCCAAACCGGAAAAAGTTTTGGAGAACCTGGAAGTAAACGAGTGGACGGCTTTTGTACTGATGACTCACAACTATAACTATGAGATTGCGTTTATGAAAGACCTTTTACCTGTAAACCCTTCCTATATTGGAATTTTGGGTCCCAGGAAAAAACTGGAACGCATGCTGGATGAACTGGAGGAGAATGGATCTGTCATAACAGAACGCAACCTGGAAACTATCCACGGCCCTGTAGGTCTGGATATAGGATCTGAAACTGCCGAAGAGATCGCGCTATCCATTATCGCAGAAATCAAAGCCGTATTCACCAAGCGAAATGGCAGATCATTAAAATATAAAACCACCCTTATTCATAGCATTTAAATGGCATTACCTAATGCCTATACTTCCAACAGAAATAAATTGACCCAGCTCTGCTGAGTTTGGTGAAAATTTTCTTTTAGTTGAGAACAACGATATGAATATTCATACAAGGGTTATGCAGTGAAGAAATAACAATCAGCTCATTTTTTTGTATTATATTAAAATGGCTAACTGCTCAAGGCATGGAAAACCGAGCACCCTCCTACTGGCTTACCCGTTTTATGATACTCCGCTTACTGGGGCTGGTTTATGCAGTAGCGTTTCTGATCGCCATTAATCAACTCGTTCCGTTAATAGGGTCTAAGGGCTTGCTTCCAGCAGATCTCTATCTGAAGCAAGTAAGTACAGCGCTCGGTTCAATAGGCGCTGGTTTTATACGCTTGCCCTCCTTGTTTTGGTTCTGGCATTCAGATACGGCCCTTCTAATGGCGGCCTGGACGGGTTTTATTCTCTCGCTTATTGTGGTGGCAGGCTATGCCAATGCGCCTTTGCTGGGTATTTTGTGGTTCATTTACCTGAGCATCGTTCACATAGGGCAAGACTGGTATGGCTATGGCTGGGAAATCCAGCTAACGGAGACCGGTTTTCTGGCAATCTTTCTTTCCCCGCTATGGGATTTGCGGCCATTCCCTAACCGGCCGCCTCCTGTACTCATTATTATTTTATTCCGGTGGCTTATCTTCCGCATCATGTTTGGTGCCGGGCTGATCAAGTTTCGTGGTGATGCGACCTGGCGTAATGCAACCGCGCTTTATTACTATTTTGAAACACAACCCATTCCCGGTCCGCTGACCCGGTGGTTCCATTTTTTACCTCATGCGTTATTGAGAATCGGCGTCTGGTTTAACTGGCTGGCCGAGCTGGTGGCCCCCTGGTTTATCTGGTGGCCACGGCTATCGCGACATATTGCCGGATCAATAATTGTATTGTTTCAGTTCGCTATTATTCTAAGCGGTAATCTTTCGTTTTTAAACTGGCTAACGATTATACCGGCTTTAGCTTGTTTTGATGATAGCTTTTGGTCGAAACTTCTGCCAGGCAAGCTCGTCCGTAAAAGCGAGGCTGCCGCGAGCAAGGCCGAAGAATCCAAACCCATGCAGGTCACTGTCTGGATTGTTACCAGTTTGGTAGTGCTGCTCAGCCTACAGCCGGCACTCAACATGTTATCACCAAACCAGGTCATGAACACATCGTTTGACCCGCTTGATCTGGTAAATACCTATGGCGCGTTTGGCAGCGTAGGACAGGAACGACTGAACGTGGTATTTGAAGGAACGATGGATGATACTCTTAATAATAAAGCACACTGGAAATCCTATATTTATAAGGGTCTGCCGGTATTGCTGAATAAGCGGCCGCCCCAGATTGCACCTTACCAATTACGATTGGACTGGCAAATGTGGTTTGCTTCGATGTCCACAGCTGAACAGTATCCCTGGACCTATAACCTGGTATGGAAGCTGCTGCACAATGACCCGGAGGCGGTTGATTTATTTGCCAACAATCCTTTTCCAGAAAAGCCGCCCCGCTACATCCGCGCAGTATTGTACCGTTACCGGTTTGCAGGGAATGGCAATCCACAGGGGCAATACTGGACCCGGGAACGCATTGGCGATTGGATGCCGGTTTTAACTGCGGACAATAAACAGCTGATCGCTTTTCTGAGAGGACAGCGTTGGCTTCCCTGAATTTAGGGGATCCTCAACTCTTTCTGATTCAGAATGTACTCGACTACAGAAATTTACTGCGCCTTGTGGTTACTGTTAAACAAATCTCTGAATATCTTCCAGCCCACCTTGGTTCTTCTCCACAGTTTTAAGTATTTACCATCGTCCAGAAGTTTTCCCTGCAGATCAAAAACCTGCCAGGTACCTTCCTCGGTCACATATTCCTTGCTGTCGCCATAAACATTACTGGTTTGAAACTTTACACCTTTAACCTTTCCTGCTGCAAACGTGTCTTCAAAATCTTTTTCAAGCGCTTTTCTACCAGCTATAGGAGGCGTGTTTGGGGCTAACAAACTTGCGTCTTCGGTATAAAGGTTCACGATGGATTTGTCGTTTTTTTCAAACAGGTTAAAATAAAGCGTGTTGGTGTTTTCAATGGCCTTTTTAACTGCAACTAAACCTGGGCTTGCGGCGATCTGAGCCCGGCAATTGTCATAAACGAAAAAAAGGACAATACATGCAATAGCTAATACCAGGTTGTTTTGTTTCATGATCTTTCAATTAATTGATTAAATAATTAAAACAAAACTACCACCACAAAAAGAATATAAATTGTAAAAAACGGAACAGTCAATTATGGAGAGTTACAAAAAAATCGCTTGAGCTTTCAGGAGAAAACTGAGAGGGTGTTGAACCCGTAAAAAACTTAAAGTCCTTTATAAAATGCGACTGATCGAAATAGCCACATTGATGCGCGATTGCTGTAAGCGATGAATCTTTGCCGGCAACCAGATGAATACTTTTCTGAAACCGGGCTATCTTACTAAACAGATTTGGGGTAAGACCAGAATAATTTAAAAATATTTTTTGCAGGTAACGCGATGAGATACCATATCTGGACGCCACTGAATTCATATTTTCAAAAAAGTTATCTTGGTTTAAATCATGCATAATACTGTTAACCAGCGCTAATCTGGTATATTTATTCCGGGAAAGCGAAAGCTTTTGCAGTAAAAACTTTTCTATTAATTCAATTCTCCGATCTATAGACTTAGCTTCCCATAATTTCGAATGCAGCCAAACGGCCTCCTTCCCTGCTATGTCTTTAAAATCAATTACCTGATCATTAAACTCTTCTATCGGTTCATTAAAAAAGCAAGCCGCAGTATGTGGAAAGAACCGAACGCCAAACATAGTATGCTTTCCGAAAGAGGTAAAAGTAAATGGCTGGATAGTTTGCCCCCACAGCTGGACATCGGGCTGAGTTATTAGATCACCGTTAATGAGTTGTTGCGGACTATCCGTTCCCAAATTAAACATGATCTCGATGAAACCTGTCGCGAAAACTTTATCCTGGGTAAGTACAGCAGTATCTGTTTCACATACAAAGTAACATTGTACATAATCCTTTAAAAAGCTATTCGGACTAAATTCTCTGTAGCGCATATATAAGCAATAGCTATATCTAAGTTAATATAAAACCGAGGCATTTTAAATAAAGTTAACATTTTGAAGCTCGCCGTTACCGCAAGCGTCCCGCTCGCGGTTCTCATACCAAGTAAGTGAAACCCTTGCACATTTACCACAAGCGGGACGCCATAAGTGTTCGAAACCTTGTTTTTTCGGCTGAAGCCAGCAAATCTTTCCATTATCCGTCCCATAAATGGGACGGCAATGAATAGACGACGAATTCATTTACCTTTCATTGGTTTTAACCAACGAATTTTAAATGATCAGCTATTGGCTTTAGCCCAAAAAGCCAGTTATTAGTTATTCTAAGGTTTCGAACACTTATGGCGGGACGCTTGCGGTAGTGGAGATCAATAGGCATTCTATCGTCAGCTTTTTACTAAATTTAGCAACAGGATAAAGAAATCTAAAACAATACTGGCTTCGTTGTCATGCACCTAAATGTTATTTTGAGTTAGAAAATGAGCAGCTTTTTTTAATTGGTATATTTTGATCTTTAAATTGTTGACTGGGCGCGTAAGCCATTGCTTTTCATCTTGCTTAAGAATTCAGGTGTGACACCTATATAACCGGCGATGTACTTTTGTGGCAATTTAATCATCAGGTCAGGATATTTGTGATAGAAATTCCAATATCGCTCTTCTGCACTGAGGCTGAGAATTTCCATCGTGCGTGCCTGAAAATCAATTAATGAACGTTCAGTCAAAATCCGGAAGTATCGTTCGAAAACTGAACCTGATAACAATAACTTTTCTTTAGTCTCCTTTGTAAAGAATAAGATTTCCGTATCAACTGTGGCCTGGATGTTCAGCTGGCTCGGTTTGTCATTGTAGAAGTTTTGCAAACTTCCTGTCCACCAGCCAGGTGTCGCAAATCCAAGAATGTGCTCTATCCCTTTATTGTCTAATAGGTAAGTCCTAAGGCACCCGCTCAATACATAGCAACTGATAGCTGCTATTCCACCCTCATGGATGAGGTATTGATTCTTTTTTACCTTTTTATACTGAGCCAGGGAATTTAGCGCCAGGATTTCATTCTCGCTCAAACTCACATAGGTTTTAACATGGTTTTCGAGTGAAGCGGTGTCAATTTTTGAACCAGTCGTCAGGGTAAGTTTAGTCATTTCTTAATGTAGATTAAGTCAATTCAATAAGGTACATTATTTCAGTGACGCATGCGAAGGTCTAATTTTGAGCCAGTAAATAACTATAACTTTTTAAAATAAATTTATGAAAAAATTAATCAAATCATCAGTTCTAAAAGCGCTATCTATCATAATCGTTTTAAGCGTGTGTTTTACAGTAACTAACGCACAGCAGAAAAAAACTACGCTGATCAATCCGGATGATGCTGTTTTTTTATTTGTCGATCATCAAAGTGGTTTAGTTCAAACCATTCACAGTATGCCGGTTGGAGAATTAAGGAAAAATCTTGCCACTCTTGCGAAAGCGTCCCAATTGTTGCATATCCCTGCCATTTATACTGCATCCGTTCCGACAGGACCAAACGGTCCTACACTTCCTGAGGTAAAAGACAATGCACCAAATGCAAAGTATATTATCCGACAAGGAGAAATTAACGCCTGGGATAGCAAAGAATTCGTTAATGCAGTTAAAGCTACAGGTAAGAAGACCCTCATTATCTCCGGCATGTGGACCAGCGTATGTGTGGTGTATCCTGCCTTGTCTGCCCTTGGAGAAGGTTATACTGTTTATGCAGTTGCTGATGCCAGCGGAGATATCACGCCTGAAGCTCATAACCTGGCTATGCTCCGCCTTACCCAGGCAGGCGCTATCCCTGTAACCTGCGGCGCCGTGCTTCCTGAATTGATGAAAGATTGGAGAAGGAAAGAAGCAGGAGATTTTGCCAAACTTCTGGCAGAAATGGTGCCTAATTTCCAGGCTGTTATTGAACAATACTATAAAGCCCAGGAAGTTGCAAAATCAGAAAAATAACACGTGGCCCTTGTATCCTAATGATACATTCAGCCTTTGGTCGGTGTTATCACCGCACCAGCCACAAAAACCTCCCATTTTCATGAGAGGTTTTTGTGTAAATGATGAGCCTCAAACCCATGCCCCTCAAAACTATGACATTACGATTTATTCAATAAGACATTTATAAAGTTGAGCCAGAATCAAGCTCAGATGCCCCCAAAGATGGTTTACAGTGTAAACCCACAAAATGACACAAATAAAAATTAACTATTTGATTAACAATTAAATATATAAATATAAACCATAAAAAGTATAAACCATGTAAACCCAATTTTAAGCTTTAATCAGCACATGGTTTATCAAGCTCTGCACCCTACCACAAGCAGGGGGGACCTATAACGGCGTAACCGCAATGCATTACAAATAGCCACTTTTCCAATTGGAGCTGAAAGATAAATCGGTATGCTGTTTCATTAACAAAGTGCTAATGCCCCAGAAGGGTTCCGGCTATATTAAATTTGAGGATTTATATACAATTCGCAATGCAGGGGTATCTTTTGAACCCACTTTTTTCAATAAGGCTTCCCTAAGCGTATTTGAAACAGGGTAATCAGACATCAACCTCCAGCTGTTACTACTCTTTATCGCCCAGTATCTGCGATTGTTAACCAGCAGTTTGACAAGTTTATAACCATTTATAAAATCAACTTCTCTGATAACAATCTTATACCATTCGCCATCGCATTTCAAAGTGGCGTTTCGCACTCCTTTTACTTTCATAAGATAAGACATTGGTGCATTACAAAAGTATATTTTGTGATAAATCCCCTCAAAGTATTAATACCACGTGGCAGCGTGGTAAATACGTAAAAATCGCAATGGTGCTGAAATGCTAAATGATCTTGAACCTTATTATCGAAGGTTGAAAAAATTAAAAAAGGAGCAACGTAATTTAATTATAAATTAAATAATTTAATATTTTAAAAACCACTTTAAATCAACAGTGTTCTTATTATAGTTGTGATTATATACAGTATTTGATATAAAAAATTGTAGTTATGAATAGATATAAACAAATCATCTGGGTGGCTGCTATTGCATTGCTTTCAGCTTGCCATGGCGCAAATAAAGATAGCACCGAAAAAGCGGATAGTGTAAATAATAAATTTGATTCATTGAATAATAAAAATGGCGGGACCGGCGACAAGGAACTCAGTGGGGCTGACGCAAAGTTTGCTGTAGAAGCGGCCAACGGCGGCATGACCGAAGTTGAACTCGGTAAACTGGCACAGGAGAAAGCGCTTGATCCCCAGGTTAAAAGCTTTGGGGCTATGATGGTCAAAGATCATTCAATGGCTAACATGGAAATGAAAGAATTAGCTTCAAGTAAAAGGATAACCCTGCCCGATTCTATCAACTCCGAAGAGCAGAAGCTTAAAACACAATTGTTAGCCAAATCAGGATCCGATTTTGATAAGGCTTATGTGGATGCTATGGTTAAGGATCATCAGAAAGATATAGCTGCTTTTGAGGAGGCGCGTGGAAAGGTAAAATATCCAGAAATGACGGCATTCATTGATAAATCGCTCCCTATGCTTAAAAAACATCTGCAGGCTATAGAAAGCATCAGCAAAAAAATGAACAAAAGGTAGGCGGCTATTGAATAGTTACCGTCTATACGGTTTTAGAACTGGATGTACATTTAGTTTGTTTAACCAATGAGGTTATAACGGGTTACCATTATTTCGGTACTATATCTTTTAACCCCGTCTATTCCAACATTTCTTTTCGTTTGAAGTTTGCCCTCGATCCATATCAGTTGATCTTCTCCGAAAAGGCCCTTTTCATCAAATAACAGATGCGTTGGGATTTGAATTATATGATATTCCTCATGGGATTCATCCCCTGATTTTTTTGATATTTTTTCAAGCGTTTTAAATTGAAACCGGAAAAGTTTACTATTATCATTTTGATACCCTGATTGTGCCCTGTCATGAACATATCCTACTAAAATTACCTTATTGATTCCCATACTTATCAAAATGCAAACTTTAATTCCGGAATGGTACAAGAAGATCTTTTATACTGGATACCAACTCATCGAGGTCAAAAGGTTTGGCGATAAATTTATCACAACCATAGGTTCCAAGTGACAGGATCACTTTAGGATAGGCAGAGATTATAATCACGGGCAAGTCACTCGTAGTGGGATTAACTTTCATTTGATGGCATATCTCGCCGCCATTGATTCCTTCCAATAAATAGTCTATCAGAATCACATCAGGCTTCTCCTGTTCAACTATAGAAAGTATATTATTGGTATGCTCGTAAGCGGTTACAGTAAAACCCTCATAAACAAGCGCTTCCTGCATTATATCAAGTACATCAAGATCATTATCAATAATCATTACTTTTTTCAGTTCTTCCATAACTTATTGTTGAATTTTCGCAGGTACCCTTTAAAAACAGTAAATTATTTCATGCGGGCAACTCTGATTATTCAAAAATAGCGAGCGGTATTTTTAACCACTAAGTATTAATACTTATAATAGAGAGGAATAAGTACTATTTTTCCGAAAAAATATAAACGATATGATAAATATTAATTGATAATGCCGTTTACCAACGCAAAGCGGATCAATGCGGCCGTATTACGGGCACCGGTTTTATCAATAAGCGCCTGGCGGTGCCCTTCCACGGTTCGTTTACTGGTAAATATTTTATCTGCAATTTCCTGGTTGGTGTAACCTTCTGCTACGAGGCCCAATATTTCTATTTCCCGGCTTGAAAACTCTATCCCCTCAGAAAATTCGGTAAGCGCCACATCTGGAATGGATAATAACCGGTTTAAAAAACGTGAGGTAAGTTCTGAACAAATGTATTGTGAACCGGCATATATATGTCTGATGGCAAAAATTAACTCGTCTGGACTTGCGCTTTTCAGCAGGTAACCGCTTGTGCCGGTATGAAAGGCCTGTACTACATATTTTTCATGATCAAGTGCACTTAAAACAATAACCTTGCAAAAAGCCCCTTGATCTTTCAGCCTTGAAATTAGCTCTATGCCAGACAGTTCAGGCATATTCATATCAGCCAATACAATGTCGGCAGGGATTCCCTTTTCAAGTAATTCTAAAACCTCCCTCCCATTAACGGCCTCGCCGGTTACCTCAAAGTCATTCTCTTTCTCTAAAAGAGACCGGATGCCATTCCTTACGATATTGTGGTCTTCTGCCAGGATAATCTGAATCATGTTGCTGTTATCTATGTCTTATTCATTTGACCTTAAAACGAATACTTTAGACTATTAAAGATAGCCTTCATCTAATGGCCCGGTTTTGCTGATAGCCACCAGTAAAGCTTTTAAACGTTCGATATGCACTGATAATTGTTTTGCTTTTTGCCGATAGGTAGATGAGAGCTCACCTTCATGCAGTCCCTTCTCCCGGCCGCCAATATTCAGAAACAGGTTTCGACGCTCTTCCAATATTCGCACAGATACCCATAATGATTCTTCCAGTGCTTCATTCTGTTTTTCAACCAATGCATTTTCGGTATATACATGCCCGGTGTGACAACGGTACCTTGCCAGATCCTCATTTTTTATTTTCCAAAGCCCACCACCACAATCAGGGCAGGTGAAGTTGCTGTGGGTGCCTATTTTTTCCATCTCCTGAATACTGCTAATCATTCTCTCGGTGATTTCGGCTTCAATTTTCACATCCTCCGGTATTGGTAACATCCCGGTTGGAGGTTTGGAAATTATCTCGTTGATAATATAACCCATATCGTCAATCAATACCCGGTAATCTACATCTACATTATTGAGCACACTTCTTGGCATATCATCAAACTCGGCTTCATCAGGTTCCTGCACAATACACACACCACCGCTCCTTTTTATGGCCGACATACCAGAGGTTCCATCATCCAGCAGACCACTTAGTATAATCCCTATTACTTTTGAATCATATGCTGCCGCTGCCGATCTGAATAAAACATCAATAGAAGGCCGCCAGCGGTTTTCGTGGGGGCCGTGGGTTAAGCGGACGATGTCCCGCTTTATGAACAAATGCCTGTCGGCCGGTGCAAGGTAAACTTTACCAACTGTTATTGGTTGGCCATCTGCCGCAATAAGGCATTCATACGATGTTTTCCGTTGAAATTGCCTGCACAAAACTTCGGCCTGTGATTTTATGGACATGTGAATGACGATAAATATGGCTACTGGCAGATCCGGTGATAGTTTGCCGATCAGTTGGTCTACCGCTTTGATACCTCCTGCCGATGATCCAATAACAATGATCTGTTTTAATTCCATATTTACCGCTTTTCTACCTTCACCTACCTACGTATTGTATTGTATTGTATTGTATTGTATTGTAAGCTAATCATAACTGCTGTTCCCATTCCGGGTTCAGATAACATCTTCATTTGACCATTGTAAAGGCTTAACCTGTTCCTTATGCTGCTTAAACCAGCACCTGCCGGAGAACGTTCCTGTTCAGCAACATCAAAACCTTTGCCATTATCCCTTACTTCTATGTATATATCTTTGCCTTTTTTTATTTCCAGTTTTACCAAACTCGCTTCGGCATGTTTCATACAATTATTGATGAGCTCCTGTATGATCCGGAAAATACTTGTTTCCAAAAGCAGGTCCATGCGTTCATTAAAACCGGATGCTTTGGCTTTAATAACCATGTTTTTCCCTGAAAGCCGCTTGGCCAATTCATCTATCGTAGCCGGAAGGCCGAAATCAATTAAAATGGACGGTGCAAGCTCAAAGGATATATTTCGCGTTTCGCGGATGGCCATAGCAAGCAATTCATTAATCTCATGAATTGGTTTCATAGCAGCGCTTTGATCAAGCATACCCAATTTAATTTTAATCCCATAAAGTAACTGGCTAACGCTGTCATGTAACGCGTCGCTGATACGCCGGCGCTCACTTTCTCCGGCGGCTAAGGTGGCCAGTGTGATGGCTCTTTGCTGATTTTGCTCCAACTTTGAAGCAGCGTCTTCCAGCCTTTTTTTCTCCGTGATATCCATCATGATACCAACCAAACGTTTTTGGGGGCCAGGCTCATCAATTACATGCCCCCTTATAGCCGCATAACAGGTTTCCCCTTTGCTGTTGATCATCCTGCATACCAGGTCTATTTCTTTTTCCTGGTTAATAGAGTTGCGAAATTGCTGATCGGCCATTTCCCTGTCATCCGGATGGATCAGGTTGATGAAGGTTTGGTACTGGCCGTCAAATTTACCACCGGGTATCGCGCAAATGCGGTAATTGAATTCATCAAGGTAAAACTTCATGGTTTCCAGATCAAGCTCCCATGTGCCAGCGGAAGAAGCCTCCAACGAAAGCTCCAGTCTTTCCTTAACTTCCGCCAGGTCCTTTTCAGTCTTGATTCGTTCAGTGATATCTATTACCGCAATATAATATTGTTGGGAATGCTCTGCGTATCTCTTAGTAAGGATGCCTTCCAGTTGCGCATAAAACGGCGAAGCCGTTTTGGTGATCATTTTTAACTGGCAGCGCTGGCGTTCGCCGGATTGCATAGCTTTATAAAAATTCCGGAAAATTTCCTGTTGGTCGGCACTTATAAAAATATTAAAGGGCTTTCCGATCAGACTAAACCGTCCTGCTTCCAGCAATACAGTACCTGCATAATTGACTTCCTCAATAACACAGGCATGTGTGAGTATAAAGTAACCGAGCGGAGCCAGGTCATAAATATCAGCGAAACGGGCTTGATGGCGCTCAAGCTCTTCATTTGCAAGATTCAATTCATCGTTTTGCATTTCCAGCTCAATCTGGTGCACCTGCAGCTCCTGAAAAAGGACCTGCATATCCGTTTCATTCAATGCGGTTGCCCCATCGCCTACCTTTTGCAGTACTTTTTCTGCCTGGTTACGCAAATTGCTGAATGAAACTTCATCTTTCATCTGTATTAACTGGATTTTATTAAGGTGACCACAAATTGTTTTGAATCACTTCTGTCAGGACCTTTCAATTGACTCACAGTAAGCCGATAAAGCCCATTGTCAAATTCCAACTCTACAATTTCCTGGTCATCTGTTCCTACTATAGAGTTGAACAACCCAATCTGTTTTTCGTTTTTGAAATAATTATTTAACAATCCTATAACCGGTTTTTGTATAGCTTCTTCGGCGCGCAGCTTAGTAAGCTGTAAAAACGCGGCATTTGCATGCGTTATCTTTAACATTTGATCTGTAACAGCAATTGGAACTTCCAAAATATCTACGAAATTGTCCGCATATTTCCGGAGTAACTGAAGGTTTTGTTCTAATTCCTTGTATTGGGTAATCAGTGTGAAGGTAATAACGGCCCCCGATATAAAGTTATCAAGTGTGCGGTACGGCATAATACGTACACGGTACCATTCATCGTTTTTTGTTTTTACCTCCAGCTCCTTAACTACTAACTTTTCAATTACTTCATTAATGTCGTCTTCAATATTGGAGTTATCAAAATTGGATACCACATGCAATATCGGCCGGCCAATATCTGTAGGAATCAGGTTAAATAGCTTCCGGACCTGGGGTGTATAACGCAGGATATCGAGGTTATTATCCAGGAATATGGTGCCGATCTCTGTAGAATCCAACAGGTTTTTCATGTCATTGTTGATCCTTGTCAGTTCATCTGTTTTGGCCTGATACTGCATATTGATGGTCATCAGCTCCTCATTCAGCGATTGCATTTCTTCCTTGGTAGTCAATGATTCTTCATTGGTACTCTGTAGCTCTTCGTTAGTGCTTTGTAATTCCTCGTTGGTTGATTTCAGTTCTTCAACGGAGGTTTCCATTTGCTCAATGGTACTGTTAAGCTGTTGTTTGGTATATACCAGTTCTTTCTCCAGCTCCTCTACCGCCACATCTTTTTGCTCGCCACCTGCACGGGCTTTCTTCTTTCTTTTTAGCAAGCCTTTATCATCAAAAACAAGCAACACCAACCCTTGCAGCCCGGTATCTTCCAGCACACTTGCTTTCAAGGATACCAGCCTGATCTGTCTTTCTTCTTTCAATTTGACATCATCAACAACAACAGGCTCTTTTTGGCCCCGCGCCCGGTGTATTACGTTACCAATAACATAACGCAGCTCCTCGCGCGCCATACGGTGTATGTTCATTATTGCTTCACCATGCGGCAATTCCAGGAATCTCCCTGTTTTACCGTTGCTGTATAAGATATCCCCCCGGTCATTCACCAAAACGGCCGCAGGCGTGTGATGTTCCAAAAGGATCTTATTAAAAGTATCTGCTACAGATCTTTTGATTATTATTTTATCCATGTCATCTGCTTTTACAGCCTGGGCAGGCAGCTGCCTGGCTACGTTAAACGGGAAATCGATCATTTTTCCCGGTGAAACATTACTACCCTTCCGCTCGTAAATTTTCCATTTGGGATCAACCGAGGTAAACATATCTGTAAAGCCGCCAATGGTTTCGGCCGGCCCCATGAACATCAGGCCTTTGGGGTTAATAGCATAATGAAATACCGGGATGATTTTTCGTTGAAGTTCGGTAGTCAGGTAGATCATCACATTGCGGCAGCAAAGCAGATCAAGACGGGTAAAGGGTGCATCCTTAATGAGGTTATGCTGCGCGAATACGATCATTTCCCGCAGTTCTTTTCTTACCTGGTAAGTGTGTTCATTTTTAATAAAGTATTTCCCAAGGCGTTCCGGTGAAACATCAGCCGCGATATTATCATAATAATAACCTGCGCGGGCATGGTCAATAGCTTCCGCGTCAAGATCGGTGGCAAAGAGCTGCAGTTTTGGCCAATCATTTTTTTCAATTTCGTCAAGACTTTCCATCAGGAGCATGGCGATAGAATAAGCCTCTTCACCGGTAGAACATCCCGCCACCCAGATCCTTACAGGCTCATTGCTCTTTTTATCCTTCATCAGCAGGTTCAACCGTTTTTTAAGGGAATCAAAGGCTGCCGAGTCGCGAAAAAATTTGGTAACGCCTATTAGTAATTCGTTGAATAATACGTCCGTTTCCTGGGGGTTTTCTCTTAAAAACGTCACGTACGTTGCGTAATCAGCAATCTGGTGATAAGCGATCCTGCGGTCGATCCTGCGGGTGATGGTACTTTTTTTATAAAGGGAAAAATCATGCCCGGTATGCGAACGCAGCAGCATCAGGATCTTTTGAATAGCATTGGAATTTTGGATGGCCTGCCGAACATGTTCAGAGGCTTCTTCTGCTAAAACCGGGTGGTTCATATACTGGATCAGCTTAACCGGCATTTCTTCGGGCGATAATACGTAATCTACAAGGTTGGTGCTGATCGCCGCTAGCGGCATGCTGTTATACTGAGCGGTTTGCGGATCCTGCACCATCACCATTCCCAGCTTTTCTTTGATCATGCGTACACCCGTCTCACCGTCTGATCCCATTCCCGAGAATATGATGCCTACCGCTCTGTTCCACTGATCATCGGCAAGACTTTGCAAAAAATAATCTATAGGCTGCCGGTAACCGTTGGGCATTGTTGGGTTAAGCAGCAGCAGCCGGCGGTTGTGCAGTCCCATGTCCTTATTAGCAGGTATCACATAAACCTTGTTTTCTTCCAACTGCATACCATCAGCTGCTTCAATGACAGGCATAACGGTAAAAGTTTTTATTAAATCGGCAACGTGGCCCTTATGGTTAGGATCGAGATGAATGATGATGACAAATGCCATCCCGCTTTCGGCAGACATGTGGGTGAAGAAAAGCTTAAAGGAGGCGAATGCTCCGGCAGAACCTCCAATCGCGACTACAGGAAATGATCTGCCTTTATTTTTAACGGCGTTATCATCAACGGCAATAACAGCTGGCTTAGTTTTTTTTAAAGGCTTAACAGGTTTTTCTGGCATGACAGATCAAATAAAAATAACGGGTAGATTTTCAAAAATAGTTATAAATGGGAAAGAGCAATTAAAATATTAAAAAGGGCGAACGCATGGTTCGCCCCGGAAGAACTTTGATGTATCGGCTTATATAATAAAGCAAGGGCTGGTCTCCCTGTTGCCGTTATTAAACGGTATGTAAATATAATAATGTTAACCGCGTTAACAACATCCCTATTTTAACTAAGCCAGCGCTGTATAAAGCTTCCTGATGAGTTGCAAAATGTTTTACGCATTTTTTTCTTTATCCTCAATTTGCACAGTGCGTACGGCCAGGCGGCTGTGTATTTTGCTCCCTTAGCTTTTGCATAAAAGCTCTGGTGAGCGTTCTGTCATAATCCGTTGTCAGTACATGGTAGTGCATAATTTGTCTTTATTAAATTAACCCGAAACTGCTGCGGCTATTTAAGTGGAATAAAATTGGATGAGTAATAATATAAACTTTTTGAGTTTAATAGGGTTTTGTTAAAGTAGCCGATCGATATGATGAAATTACAGCCGTCAAAATCGTTAACCAAAGATCAAACCGAATCCGGACTGAAATTGGTGATCGCTGACGGTATGACTGCCGAAGCTATGGTGGTTTTTACCAGCGGTACTTTTCTTACGGCCATGGCTATCAGTTTAGGCGCAACAAATTTCCAGTTAGGTCTTTTTGCCGCATTGCCTACTTTTACCACCATTTTTCAGCTGGTGGCCATCTGGCTGGTTCAACGTTTCAACAACCGCAGGGTTATCACATCCATATTTAATCTGCTGGCCCGGCTGCCCATTATATCCATTGGCCTGATGCCTTTTTTGTTTACCGGCGGTACCAGCGTACAGGTATTACTTCTATTGCTGTTCTTTCAGCATATTTTTGGAGATATTGCCGGAGCCAGCTGGAATTCGTGGGTCAAAGACCTGGTGCCCGAAAAACAGCTGGGCGTATTTTTTTCCCGGCGAAGCCGGATGGCCCAAACCCTGAACGTTACCCTAAGCCTGGCAACCGCTTTTGGTATAGACTATATCAAAGCACATTATCCTTCCCAGGAGATCATCACCTATAATATTTTATTTCTGATTGGCGGCGGGCTTGGTTTATTAAGCGTAGGTTTTTTATTACGTACCCCGGAACCACGGGCAAAAAAAATAAACCGCAAACTGCTCACCTTATTTACATTGCCTTTAAGAAACCGGAATTTTAAAAACCTATTGGCATTTAACTCAGTTTGGGCATTTGCTTTAAATTTAGCTACGCCATTTTTTTCGGTTTACCTGCTCAAAACCCTCGGGATGCCGTTGTCATATGTGATATCTCTGGGTATTTTGAGTCAACTCAGCGGCATCCTGTCCTTTAAATTATGGGGACAATATACCGACCGTTTTAGTAATAAGACCATCCTCAGCATATGTGCCCCTTTATATGCCTTTTGTATCCTGTTTTTCGCTTTTACGGCCATGCCAACTACCTGGTTAGGCCGGCTCGGTTTATTGGTGTTCATCTACCTGGTAAGCGGTTGGTCTGTCGCAGGGATAAATCTCGCTTTAAGTAATATCGGATTGAAATTGGCCTCAAAGAATGAGGCTATTGCCTACTTGTCTGTAAAAAATATGTTTGCGGCTTTTTTTTCAACTATAGCACCGCTTGTTGGCGGTTTGCTGGCCGACTTTTTTTCCAGCCATCAATTTAATTGGAATATGCAGTTTATCAGTACCACCTCCGTTACAAATTTCACCTTGGTTAATCTCCGGGGATGGAACTACTTTTTTATTTTCGGCGGGCTGTTGGCCTTGCTTTCGCTAAGATTGCTTAAGCTGGTTAAAGAACACGGAGAAGTTGATAAGATGCGAGCAATCATCCATCTGCGGGCCGATTTCAGAAAAACATTGCGAAACCGTTTTGGCCGCCAGGTGGCCGACCATGTATACCTACCAGCTATTATTGCCAGACGTAGAAGTAAAAAACTACTCAAACAAAAACGGTACTCCGCTTTTCCTGTTTTACCAGACAAAAATCTAACTTAATTTCTTTTAAAGAAATAAATTATCATAAAAGTGCATTTTACTATACACCTTGTAGAGGTATGTAAACACTCCTGCAATGTTGTCAGCAGTGTTTCAAAAGATTAAAACGCTTCTGACATTTTGGTTTTATTTTTGAAACGTTTGGGTCATAAACATCTATTTATGAAACAAAGGCCTAAAATATTTGCGTGGCACATTCACGGCAGTTATCTTTTTTATTTATCACAGGGTAATTATGATATTTATATTCCTACCAACAAAGAAAAAACGGAGGGGTACTATGGCCGTGGGGAAACGTTCCCTTTCGGTCCAAACGTTATCGAAGTTCCTGCAGAATTGGTAAAATATCAACAATTTGACTGTATTCTTTTTCAAACCAATCAGAATTATCTGGTTGACCAGTTCGAAATTCTATCGGAGGAACAAAGAAATTTACCAAAGATCTATCTGGAACACGACCCGCCGCGCGGGCATCCAACGGATACCAGGCATATTGTGCAAGATCCAACGATTACCCTGGTTCATGTAACTCATTTCAATAAGCTAATGTGGGATAATAACGAAGTATCTGCTACAGTTATTGAACACGGTGTTATACAACCTGAAACTACCTATACCGGAAAACTGGATAAAGGTATTGTGGTGATCAATAACCTGCCCTCACGCGGCCGTTTGCTTGGCCTTGATGTTTTTCTTGAAGTGCGCAAACATATCCCGCTTGATCTGGTAGGTATGGGAACCGGAGAGCTTGGCCTTGGCGAAGTTTTGCATCCTCAACTACCGGAATTTATCAGTCAGTACCGATTTTTCTTTAATCCTATCCGCTACACCAGTTTAGGGCTGGCCGTATGTGAGGCCATGATGATGGGAATTCCGGTAGTAGGTCTGGCTACCACAGAGCTGGCTACCGTTATCGAAAACGGTCACTCCGGATATATTCATACCGATATCAATTATCTGATCGCTCAAATGAAGTTACTGCTTAGGGATGTAGAACATGCCAGGCAACTGGGCGAAAAAGGCAGGGAAATAGCCAGCCAAAAATTCAATATCAGCCGATTCACCCAGCAATGGGAACAACTCTTTTTAGCCGTAATCAATAAACAACAATCTTTATTAATTACTGAAAAATAAACCATTATGAATAAATCCATGCATCACGTTGCTTTCATTAGCGAACATGCCTCTCCGTTAGCTGATCTGGGAGGCGTAGATACCGGCGGACAAAATGTTTATGTGGCACAACTGGCTAAATGCCTGGCCAATGAAAATTATCAGATCGATATTTACACCAGGCTGGAAGACGCAGGGCAGCAACAAATCGTAAACTGGCTGCCAGGGATCCGGGTGATCCATGTCAAAGCCGGTCCTGCACGGGTTTTACCCAAAGAAGAAATATTACCCTTTATGCCAGAGTTCAGGGATAATATGTTAGCATTTATTGCTGAACAAGGAATCGACTACCAACTGATTCATGCCAACTTTTTCATGTCGGGCTGGGTAGCAGCGGAAGTTAAATCTATATTGGGTATCCCTTACACTATAACTTTTCATGCATTAGGTTACATCCGCCAATTGCATCAGGGTAATAACGACAAATTTCCGCCGGAACGTTTAAGGATCGAAAAACATGTAGCAGAGTCAGCCGATTGGGTGATCGCTGAATGTCCGCAGGACAAGGAGGATCTGATCAATTACTATGAGGTGCCTGCGAATAAGATCACTATAATTCCCTGCGGTTTTAGTCAGGACGAATTTTACCCGATTAAAAAGAAAGAAGCCCGTAAAAAATTGCAGCTGCATCCAAATGAGCCCATATTACTGCAATTAGGGCGCATGGTGCCGCGTAAGGGTGTGGATAATGTTGTTAAAGCCTTGGGACAATTAAAGAAAAAAGGCAAAAAGGTTCGTCTGCTGGTTGTTGGCGGGGAAAATGAACGTGCTGATCTTAAACAATGTCCGGAACTCAACAGGCTTTACCAGATTGCTTGCGAGAGTGATGTAGCTGAGCAGATCCATTTTGCCGGCCGTAAACAACGGGAAGCGCTTAAATATTATTATGCCGCCGCTGATATTTTTGTAACCACCCCATGGTATGAACCTTTTGGGATAACTCCGTTAGAAGCCATGGCCTGTGGTACGCCTGTGATAGGAGCTAATGTAGGTGGAATTAAATATTCTGTACTGGATGGTCAAACCGGAGCACTGGTATCGCCGGATAACCCTGCTGAACTGGCGCAAAAGGTAGACGAATTAATTTTTGATCAAACCAAGATAGCTGAGTTAAGTTTAAACGCTATAAACCGGGTCAATGCTTATTTTACATGGGCCAGCGTAGCCCGCAGGGTAAGTAGTCTTTATCAGAAGATCATAGAAACAGCAACCGAAAAAAAACTAAGGAAAGCTGGCTAATCGCGATAAGAATGAACAAGAATAAAGCGGTATTTCTGGATAAGGATGGTACTTTGATTGTTGATATCCCCTACAATGTAAACCCAGGGCTGATTGTATTGAGCGACCATTGTCTGACCGGCTTGCATCGCTTACAAGCCGAAGGCTATTTATTGGTTGTTATATCCAACCAGGCCGGCGTGGCCCGTGGCTACTTCAATGAAAAAGCACTCATGGTGGTCGAAAATACACTCAGGTCGATGCTGGCCCAGGCAAACATCCAGTTAAGTGGTTTTTATTATTGTCCTCATCATCCTGAGGGGATCGTTAAAACATGGGCTGTTGACTGCGACTGTCGCAAGCCAGCGCCGGGTTTGCTGCATCGCGCGGCAGCGGAATTAGCTATCGATTTAAATTCCTCCTGGATGATTGGCGACATTCTGAATGACATTGAAGCCGGTAACCGGGCGGGTTGTAAAAGTATCCTGATCGATAATGGCAATGAAACAGAATGGCACCTGAACGAAATACGTGAACCGGAAATAAAGGTCAACAACATCAACGAAGCGGCAGCGCATATACTCACCCATGTTCAACAACTGGCAGGATTGTAAACATATTTTATGCATCCGCCCGGATAATATGGGCGACCTACTCATGACCGGCCCGGCATTACGTGCGTTAAAAACATCTTTTGGAGCAAAGATCACTGTATTAACTTCCTCTATGGCGGCCGGCATTGCTCGTTTTATGCCTGAAATTGATGAAGTTATCACCTGTGATCTTCCCTGGGTTAAAACTGAATCGCCAGTTGACATATCGATATTTGAACAAACTGTTGCATTGCTTAAACAAAAACAATTTGATGCCGCGGTTATCTTTACCGTTTACAGTCAAAACCCTTTGCCAACCGTTATGCTGGCTTACCTGGCCGGTATTCCCAGGCGTTTGGCTTATTGCCGTGAAAATCCATACCTACTGTTAACCGAATGGGTGCCGGATAAAGAGCCCTATTCAATAATTAAGCACCAGGTGAGGCGGGATCTTGATCTTGTCGGGAGTGTTGGTGCCAGCACAGAGGATGAAAGCTTAAACTTAAAAATTGCGACGGATGCAAAAGAAAGAGTTATAAGTAAACTCCAACAAAAGGCTATCAACACCGATAAGCCCTGGCTTATCTTGCATCCCGGCGTTAGTGAAGTTAAACGTCAGTACCCTAAAAAAAACTGGGTAGATACGGGACACAGCCTGGTGAATGAACTGGGATACCAACTTCTTATTACCGGCTCAACAGGTGAAAAGCAACTCACTGAAGATTTGCAAAAAGCAATCGGCAAAGGCAGCTATGCAACGGGCGGCTTATTTACTTTAGAAGAGTTCATTGCTTTAATAGAAATGGCCGTCGCGGTGGTCTCTGTTAATACGGGCACTGTTCATATTGCTGCTGCATCCGGAACACCTTGCGTGGTCCTTTATGCTCAAACTAATCCCCAGCATACCCCCTGGAAAGTACCAAACTGCGTATTACCTTTTAGCGTTCCACAGAATTTGCAAAGCAGCAACGAGGTGATCAGGTTTGTTCACGAACAGTTATATAAGGACTTTGTACCTATTCCCGACAGCGAGCAGGTCCTGAAGGCGGTGAAAACGCTTTTACAAACTAACCTGGCTTACCGATAGCAGGTCGATAGCTTGTTTCTTGACCGCATCAAAATCATCATTTTCGAGCCAGTTTATAGTGCGATGGAGCTTCTTATTCAGCGGTCCCCACCTTTGCGGTTCGCCATCCATACTGATCACAATGCTGGGGGTTTGAAATGCAGCCGCCATATGAGATACACCTGTACAATTGGAGATGAGTGCATAAGCATTTTTTATCAGGATACCCATAGCACCTAAATTGGTAAGGCCGGCGAGGTTAATGGCTGGTTCACGCATTTGACCGATAACTGCCGCTACAATATCAGCCTCCTCCCTGGTACCGGTAATAGCCGCTTTAAAACCGCATTCTACGGCATAATCAGCCAGGGCGGCAAAATGTGCTATGGGCCATTGCCGCCAGGCACCACGAGATCCGGGATGGATGCATACATACTGTTTGGGTGCAAGCGCTAATTGTAATGTCTCATAATCGTGTTGATCCTGGGGAGTTATTGGAAATTCGAGTTGGGTTCCCTGTGATGGAATACCCAGGTAGTCCATTAACAGCAAATGTCTTTCAATCTCTGATCCATAGTCAGGATAAGCCAAAAAATATTCCAGATTAGGCGCGTAATCATCCGGAAGAAAAAATCCTGCAGTATAATGCGCTTCAAAAAGCGCTATCATGGCGTTCACAATAGTGCCATTACCCTGCATCTGCAAAGCCAAATCAAAATGCCGGTTTTGCACTTTATTCAAAAAGGAAGCAAAGAGCACCGGGTCAACAGGCTGCTCTGGTAAACCCGGATATCCTGGAAACCAAATAAAATCGTCGAAATAATTATTAAAACGTTCTGTGAATGATTTAGCCCAGGGCAAACCTGCCAGGGTAATACTGGCATTGGGATAAGCATGACGCAAGGCACGCATCGCCGGCACATGACAAAGCATATCGCCAAGTTGCAAAGCCCGAAACACAATGATCTTTTTGATATCTGTTGGTAATTTCATAGCAAAAAAACGCGGTATTTGATGGCGCCATACCATTGCCAGTAGAGCGATAAAAAAGGAATAAACAATGATGTCACCATCATTTCCAACACGTGCCGGGGCTGCAACGTAGTAGCCCGAAGCCGTTGAAAGACGAACCACAATGATAAAACTGCCCAGAAAAGCAATCCTCCATACAGCATAGTATTCTGACGAAAAGCCAATCCAATAATCATGATCAGAAAAGAAACTACAACTGTATAATAGTGAACTGGTGGAACTGGCTGAATTTTTTGCCGATAGAGTGCGGGATATTTTTTATACAATAATGCATTATATAATGTTTTCCGCTGTTCTTTAATACTAATGCCCCAGGGGGCTTCCCTTACCGGATGGGTAACTATTGCGCCGTTAACCTTAATTATGGGTATATTGGCCTGGATCAGCTTAAATTCCAGATCGCTGTCTTCCCGCCAAGCCATAGTAAATTGTTCATCAAAACCGCCTGCAAGTGCAAGAGCTTTTTTTGTACAACAGCAGTTGGCTGTTATAAAATCGGCGCTTTGTAAACCGGCGGTATTCAATTCGTAATCGGTAGGTTTTTCGGGTAACGGCACTATGGTTTTCCCGCTAAAAGCTGCTATATGCTCCTGTTGATAGTGGCTATAAAAAGCCTGCAGCCAGTTTTCATCCGGTAAGCAGTCATCATCGGTAAAAGCAACCAATTTAGCTCTGGCATTTAACCAACCGTAATTACGGGCAGCTGCAGGCCCTTTCTTTTCATCGGTATGAAAATATCTTACCAGTGGGTAATTCAACTTACTCCAATTAGTCAACATTGTTTCTGTAAGCTTATCGGGCCCATCGCTAACTACAATGACCTCAAAAGCACCAGGATCAAAATTCTGTGCGGTTAAAGCATTTAAACAATTAAGCAGTAATTTCGGACGCCTGTAGGTAGGAATCACGACTGACAGTTTTATCTCCATTTTTTTCAATTAAAAAAGATCCGATCACTAAAGCATCAAATGGCGAAGTCCAGAAACACTCGATCGCATCACGCGGTGAGCAAACGATAGGCTTGCTTAAAGTGTTAAAGGAAGTGTTCACCAGTACGGGTACCCCAGTTTTACGTTGAAAGGCTTTTAACAATTCGTAATAATTTTTATGCTGGTGTTCATTAATGGTTTGTATCCGTGCAGTGCCATCTGTGTGCCTTACAGCCGGTATCTGGTCTGCCTTTTCCGGTCTTACATTATAAATAAATAACATAAAAGGTGAATAGCCTGCATTTTCAAACCAGTTAGCGGCTTCTTCCTCCAGTACTACCGGGGCCACCGGCCTGAAATCTTCCCTGTCTTTTACTTCGTTTAACCGTGCCTGCATGGCTGGGTTGATAGGCGAAGCCAAAATTGACCTGCTTCCTAAAGCACGCGGACCAAATTCCATCCGTCCCTGATACCACCCAATGATCTTGTCCTGCGCCAGGATCTCCGCGGTTTCTTCGGCAATATTATTCAGTTTTTTATAAGGCACTTTAGCCCAAATCATAAATTTCTCAATTTCTTCATCACTATATTCAGGGCCCCAATAGGCATGATCCATAACAAAGTCTTTATTGTAGTTTTGCCTCTGCTGTGCATCAACCCATATGGCGGCGCCCAGCGCGGTACCATCATCACCAGAGGCAGGCTGAACCCAGATATTTTCAAATAGCCCCTGATCGCGAATGCGGGCATTCAACACACAGTTAAGGGCCACGCCGCCGGCCATGCATAAGTTTTTTTCACCCGTTTTATGGTATAGCCAATCTGTTATTTTCAGAACCGTTTCCTCAAGTACTACTTGCAGAGAATGGGCAATATTAAAATGATGACTGGTGAATTCCTCGTGCCGTAACCGCTTTGGCCCAAAGCGCTGTTCCAGGTTTTGATCTGTTATGGTGTAATGACCGTTTTTATCTAACCTGATCATCTCCCGGAAGTCATTCACAAATTCAGGTTTACCGTATGAAGCCAGCGCCATCACTTTATATTCATCCGAAGAATGCAGAAATCCAAGGTGGGTTGTTACCTGCTCATAAAGCAGCCCCAACGAATTAGGCAGATATACCTGATCTATCAAGGTTAAGTCTTTACCATTTCCCGTAAAATAAGATGTAGTTGCTTTTTCTCCCCTGCCATCCATGGTCATCACCGCTGCGCTGTTATAAGGCGAACAATGGAAGGCGCTTGCAGCATGAGCAATGTGATGTTCAACAAAATGCCATTCAAAGTCGTTGACCGAGGCGCCTATAAACCGTTGCTGCAAGTGATGTGGATAACCATCAACCAGCTGGCGAGGCGCATTCACAATAGAACTTAAAAATAATGGATCCCATGGATTATCCCATTTCTTTGACAATTGATCACCAGTATCCTCTAAAGGTATGGCTATGGTTGACATGCCTGCGTGCTCATCACCCAAAAGTAAATACGGATCAAATGAATACGCAACATGATTTACATCCCTTAAATGGATACCAGCCACTTTTAAACAGTAATCAATAGCATGGAAAGGCAGTTCCCAGGTAGAGAAAGGAACCGGACGTTTACCGTGCTTGAAATGAGTGAAACGCTCCTCTTCAGTAGCTGCTAACAGCTTACCATCTTTTAATATACATGCAGCCGAGTCGTGAAAAGCTGCATTTATGCCTAATGTGTAGATCATCCTCTTTTGATTTAACTGCCCGTTGTTATAGTTTTTTCTTAGTTTCAACAGAGGAAATAAATTATAGTTTTATGAAACTAAAAATCTATTTTTTAACCATATTTAAAACATCACTCGTTATTTCAAGTTATTAAATACAATGATATTTACTTTTAAGAAATTAATTATCAAATTCATATATTGTATTGATTCCTGAAAGGCAAAAATCAAGTCGGAAATTTTAAATTTTATAAACCGGAACAGCCGGTTAAAAGCCGGCTGTTTATGATGATAAACCTATGAAAAATCAAATGAGCATCTCTTACCTCGGCTTTTCAATGGCGTTCATAGTAATGCTTGCGGCCTGTAACCCAACCGATAGTCATAAAAAGGTCGGCAATAGTCAGGATACCAGCAGTGTAAACAAAGGGGGTGGCCCTTCTATTCAGGATACTGCAACCATCAACAAAGACCGCCGCGATTCGACTAACCGGCCGGCGAGCGACTCGATGAGCAAAGGAAACGTCGATCCTTCTGGACATACATCCGGAAATTCACCCAAAAAATAGATTACGAATCCTTACATTTATCAGGTTTAAAGCCGGCTGCTTTCAGTCTCCTTACTAATGAATGACGGGTAAGTAGGATGACTTATAAACTCAAAGTGATATCATATTAACTTGATCTGCAAGTTCCTTGAATACGATATCTAACCTACTTAGCGCATTATGTTTTTATCAGCTACGTATTTCACGGCGCATAAAAAAATAATAAGCAAGAGCAAAACATCCTACCGTTGATGCCATCAAACCACTTACCTGCGGCCAAACGAGCATTACACTCTCTTTAAAAGGCAATGGAGCTGGTATTGCACCCGCCATTTGTTCCATGGTTACAGGGCCAAGGCTGCGGATGGAAGGCATCAGCAGGGTGGTGACTGTGTCTGAGTAAAGCTGGTTTGGCGCTATACGTTGCAGATTCAAAATCAGATCGTTATAACTGATAATTTCGGCTGGGGTTAGATAAGCCGGATCAGGTAAGAAAGATTTAATAACGAGGTTTATTATGATCTGATAAAATATCGTAAAGAACAGCCAAATCCCGATTGCCGTAAGCGCGGAAGTTGCCGCTTGCTTAAACAAAATGGACAGCATGATGGATAAGCTTAACCAAAAAGCCACATAAGCGATCGTGATCACAATGAATCCCAATATCCGGAGCAATTCCTGAGGTTCCATGCGCACCCCTGTCAGGATCAGTCCGCTTCCTATCATCAACAAAGCCAATGCTAAAAACAAGCTGCTCACCATAACCAGGGCGCTTACAAATTTAGCCAGCAACAAATTGTCCCGGTAGATCGGTTGTGCCATCAGGCGGGTTAATGTGCCGCTATTTTGTTCTGAATTGATCGCGTCAAATCCTAAACTGATGCCCAGCAAAGGAGCCAGAAAACTCAGAAATACATGAAACGGCGGAATAGAATTGTCTGTTGTTGTTAGTAGCTTCAAGTATAAAAACAGATGGTCTGGATCTTTTGTATTGCCAATAGCTGATTTGATGTTCGTCAACGATACATACATGGCAGCAATAAAAGTAAGAACGATGAGCGCAATCAATATTGCAAAGCGCCAGCTGCGTATGTGATCCGTTATTTCTTTGTGAACGATGACACCAAAAGGCCCCGTTGCAACAGATTTACTTTTCATAGCTTGTATTTTCAGTGCTGTTGGATTCAAAATATTTTTGATAGATATCATCCAGTCCATAATTTTTTTGATTTACGCCGATAACGTCATAGCCTTTTTCAACCAGAAATCGAACCAGGGAGGCCGTCACATCATGGCTGCAGGTAAATTCCAGCTCATTTTTATTGATGGTGATTTGGTTGATCGCTTCCCATGCCTGAAGTGTAGGTTCGAGTAACCAAGGCCTCTGTATGGGTTGTGCTACCCTGATAGTAGTGACATAACTATCGGTGCCGAATACCTGACTGGACAGCGCGCCGACATTTCCCTGTGCCAGCAATTTTCCGTTAACAAAAATCCCTACCCGGTCGCACACTTGCTGCACGTGGTGCAAATGATGCGATGAAAGTAAAACAGTAAGTCCTTGTTGCCTGCTTAACTGCCTGATCAGCGCTAAAAATTCTCTAACTCCTGTGGGGTCGATGCCCAGTGTCGGCTCATCAAGGATAATAACATCGGGGTTCTTGATCAACACATCGGCCAGGCCCAACCGCTGTTTCATTCCCCGGGAAAAGGCAGCCGTTTTTTTGTGGCTGTCTGCGGTAAGCCCTACTATTTCCAGTACCTTTGCCGATCGTGTTTTAAGCTCATTTTCAGGCATTCTATTTAACCTGCCAATGTATACCAGGTTTTCTAACGCTGTCATATTATCATAAAAACCAACGCTGTCGGGCATATAGCCTACTCTTTTCTTAACCTTAATAGGGCTGCTGGTAGCGTTATACCCGCAAACAAAAGCTGTTCCGCTTGTTGGGTCAGTAAGCCCCAGCATCATTAATATAGTGGTAGTTTTGCCTGCGCCGTTAGGTCCCAGCAATCCAAAGATCTCGCCTTTATAAACATCAAGGGTCAGATCATCAACTGCTTTACGGGAACCATAGTTTTTGGTTAAACCATTTAATTGTATGATAGGATCTTTCATTTGTAATAACTGGAATGAATATGTTACCTTCTGCCATATTTACGAATGAGGTAATATACCACACCAATAGCCACCAGAATGACTAAAAAACCTACCCAACCCGAGAGCAGAGATGTTTTTACCAGCAACCGGAAGGCGATTTGTGAATTGGTGTTGCTGTTTGTTGCCGTAAAATTGGCGGCATAATCACCGGAGATGGTCTTGTCAGGTACTTTTACAGTTACTTTAATATCCATCGATTTCCCTGCTTCCAGTTGTTTAATGCTGGCCGGTTCAAAAGTAGATTCCCAGCCGGTAGGCAGCTGAGCGGTGACTTGCAGGTCGTTCAATGGCAGGGCACCACTGTTCCTGACAGTCAATTGCAGTTCTTTTTGACTGCCGGAGGTTACCTCGTCGCTCACTCTTCCGGTTGGTGTACTCAGCGTCAGACCATAAGAACCTTTGACTACAGCCTCAAGGTTTAGCGACAAGGTATCAGAACCAGCTATGGCTTTGACCGGGATCGTGTATTTTTTTGGAGAGGCCATGGCTGTGGCATTGATCTCGATGGCAATGTCCTGCATTTTTCCTGCATCTACGCTGATCGAAGTAACCTGGCTGCCGTCCACTTTATAAGCGATCATCCAGCCAACCGGAAGATCGGCTTTGAGTTCGTATATCCTGGCACTGGCCGAACCGTTATGCAGCGTTGTACTGTAACGGAAGGTTTCATTGGTGGCAGCTTCGATGTTCATCAGTTTAGCGGTAAAGCCTGATTTACCAACCGGCCAGGTGACTGGCTGCTGCTGTGCCTGTGATGCGAATGTCAGAAATAATAAAAGAACTGTAAAGCTGCGCGCTGCGCTGAAGCGGGTGATAGTGAATTGGGGTAACATGATCTAATAACTAAAATAATTAATGATAGCTTTCAAAAAATGCTTTTTCGATAATTGTTTAATGTTTAAAAATTGATGGTTCAAATAAAAAAAGCAAAATGAAATTTTCAAATGCCTTTAACATTTTTTAACAATTGGGACATGAAATTGCGTAAGCCCAACTATTCCGAATTATATCAGCCGGCTGATGATGTTAGAAAAATTTACAAAGATCTATATGTCAAAACTGATAGCTTCTCCATCAAGTTGGGCAATTGTTCGTGTAAAGCGGCTGACTGATTTTCATAAAAAATCAAGGAATATGACGAACTCCCAATAGGCAATAATTCAGATTTTTTACATAATTTGGAACATCATTAAATCACAAAAATTGATATCTATAATAGAGCGTTTTAATATCTCCTAACATGGAGGTTTTATACCTTATGTCTCTCCTGCGATGTAAAGCAAGATATTATGTAAATACTGAATTGAAATTTAAAAGATTTACTTAATCTTAGACATGTTAACCATTTATTTCCTGCAATGATTTTTGAATTTACCACAGCCCCTGGTTTTGACTTTATAACACTGTTTTCAAAGCAGATCAATGCGCCAGTAAGGGATAATGTATTGGAAATACCCAAGACACTTGGAGAAGGTTATGTACGTAAAATTGGGTTTGGAGATGATTTCAAATTGACGATCCACCGTTATAGATTGAAAGAAGACCTGATTGTTAAACGCAATCCGGCTGCGATAGCTAATGATGTCCGTACCATTTTCTTTTATAACGACAGGGAAGATCTTGAAGTTAAATATCATAATGAAGCAAACATACCAGGCTCACAAAAAAATGATTCTTCTATACTCCTGTCATCAAATGATTTGCGCACGGAGATCCGTTTCCCTGCCGGCAGCAATATTCAATATGTAGTAGTTGGGATTACCGCTAACCGATTGCGCTCAGTCCTATCTATTGAAAAGCCTAACGGTAACTTAAAAACCATTACAGCAGAAAACACTTCCTTTCTATTTTTCGAGAGTTTGGATGCGGAAATGCAATTGCTGCTTAAAAATATTGTATCCGTTGATATGAATAACTCCTTGAATAATTTCTATGTACAAATTAAGGTACAGGAATTGATGTACCTGCTTTTTAGTAAGCTGTCGCTCAGGGAGCATATCACTTTTAAGAATATAAATAGTAACGATGCGGAAAAACTTTTGGTCATTCGCAACGAAATATTGAATGATCTGAGTACTCCGCCGGTTTTAAGCGAACTAGCTATTATCGCTTCCATGAGCGAGACGAAACTTAAGCAACTGTTTAAGCAAACGTTTGGAGATACCATCTATAATTATTATCAGAAGGTAAGAATGGAAGAGGCCGCTTTTCTGTTAAAACAGGCCAAACATTCCGTTTCTGCGGTTGGTTATGAGTTAGGATTTTCAAACCTCAGCCACTTCAGCAGATTATTCGCCAAGCAGTATGGCATTACCCCAAAGAAGTTCTCTTACACTTCATAAAACCTCTTTTCTTTCATATTAAATGCCAATTGCCGGATAGAGCTATTCTTGTGTCTTTTTCGGCTATTTTACCCATTTATCAACCTCTACATTTGTCATATAATTAAATATGACAAAATAAAAAATAATGAAAGCAATACAATATAAGGCATTTGGTAATTCCGATGTGATAGAGGTGACAGAAACCATTCAGCCTGAAATCAGCAATGAAAACCAGATTTTAATTCAAGTTAAGGCAGCCAGCGTAAATCCTTTGGATATCAAATTACGCAGCGGTATTATGCAACAGATCCGTCCTGTCATTCTGCCTTTTATACCAGGTGCAGATGTATCGGGGATTGTTGTTGCCACCGGAGAAAAGGTAACCCAATTTAAAGCGGGCGATCAGGTGATCGGTGTGACTTCAGCAGGCGGTTATGCAGAGTATGCGTTGGTAAATGAGAGCAATGCTGCCATAAAACCCGTCAATACCTCATTCGAAGAAGCAACCTCATTGGTTGTCAATATCGGAACTGCCCAGTCTGTATTATTCAATGAAGGAAAATTAGAGAGAGGCCAGAAAGTTTTAATTCAGGGAGCGGCTGGCGCAACAGGGGCCACCATGGTACAAATGGCAAAAAGTGCCAGAGCCTATGTTATAGGTACAGCATCCGGTCAAGGAATAGCCCTGGTAAAAAGCCTCGGTGCAGATGAAGTAATAGATTATAAACTGCATGATGTTACGGCGCTGGTTAAAGATGTTGACCTGGTGGCGGATTGCGCCGGCGGTGAATCTCAAAATAAGCTTTTTGAAGTAGTAAAGGCCGGAGGTAAATTATTCAGCATAGCAGCCTCACCGTCTACAGAATTGGCAGAAAAACATAAAGTTGATGCACGATTTATCCGTTCCAATATATCAGCGGATAGTTTGACCACTGGCTTGGCTTTGGTCAATGAAGGAAAACTACGCCCCATTGTTGCAAAAACTTTCCCATTAGAGGAAGCCGCGCAAGCTCAAGACTTTTTGTCGGCTGGTGGAGCTAACGGTAAAGTTGTTCTTGTGGTCGCTCAATAACAGAATCGATTAGCAGCTCATTTAAAGAAATCAAACAATACAGTTTACAACTACCCAAAAAACAATAAAAACATCATGAAATTATTAGAAAATATAATATTAGGAAAAGAAACATTGAAGAATGCCATTGCGATGGCGCCAATGACACGTAGCAGAGCTAACGGCGAAGGTGTGGTAACCGACCTGACCGTATTATACTATACACAGCGTGCAAGTGCAGGGCTGATCATTACCGAGGCCATAAACATTTCTGAGCAGGCGCTGGGTAGCCCCTATACACCAGGCCTATACAGCAGGGAGCAAATTGATGCCTGGAAGAAAGTAACCAGGTCCGTTCATGATAAGGGAGGTGTGATTTATGCCCAGCTTTGGCATACCGGCCGCGTTGGGCATTCGGTAGATAGAAAAGAAAATGTCCCTGTAGCGCCATCGGCAATTGGGATAAAAGGGCAGCAGCATTATACCTCCCAGGGATTGAAAGATTACGAAACACCCCAGGAATTAACTACCCAAGAGATCAAACAAATAGTAAAGGATTACGGCCAGGCTGCAAGCAATGCTATAGAGGCCGGTTTTGATGGCGTTGAACTACATGCGGCATTTGGGTATTTGCCAAACCAATTTTTATCAGAAAGTGCAAACCTCCGAACTGACGAATATGGCGGCAGCATTGAAAATAGGAACCGCTTTGTGTTAGAAGTAATGCAGGAACTGGTTAATGCCTTAGGCAACGATAAGGTCGGCATTAAACTATCGCCAACTATCTATTACAACAATATCGAAAACAGAGATCCGGTGGCACAATTCATACCTCTGATCGAAGCATTGAACGATATGCCATTGGCCTTTATCCACCTGATGAATGGAACTTTACCTTTGGATAATTACCCAAGCTATCCTAAAAATGCAATTGAAACATTTGGCAGCATAAGTAAACACCTGGTCATGGCCAATGCCGGGTTCAATAAAGAAAGCGGGGAAGCCGAATTGAAAAAGGGGATCGCCAAAATGGTTTCTTACGGTTCATTATTTTTGGCCAATCCAGATTTGCCTAAACGGTTTGAATTAAATGCTGAGTTGAATGTACCGGACGGAGCAACTATGTATGGTGGAGGAGAAAAAGGATATACCGATTATCCATTCTTAACAGAAATACAATAAAATTACATTGCCTGAAATAATGGTAATCTTAGCAAATTAAATGACAAGGATTGTTATGATACCTTGTCATTGCTTTTTATCAGCTTAGCTAAAACTACTATTTACATAAAAAAGCCTCTCATTTTCATGAGAGGCTTTCGGGTGGATAACGGTGCAGAATCCGCACCATTTTATTGACGAATTGATTGAAATAGGCGGCTTTTCAAAAATTCTTGATCAAAATGTTAACAGAATAGAAAATCAAACTTAATCATCATCCTCTTTAATTGAGGATAACTTTATAGACACTCTTTCGTGGTTCAGGCATTCGGCTTTGTGATCCTTTTATCACTTTTCAGATAACTTCATTTAGCAGTCAGTCCGGAACCGCATCTGCTTGGCAAAGTTAAATAATGCCGATTGTTTAGCTTCCTTATTCCATGCAGTGTTCCGTTGATTGACATCTACAATTGCATCATGGGCTTTATAGACAGTATTATCCGGGATAGCCTGGAGACAATTCCACATAGAAGTGGCAGCAGCATCATGCCAGGACGCAGTCCATGGATCAATTCGATGATGCGAAGCATTCCCGATGTAGAATACATCGAATGGTTGACGTTTAACAAGGGGGCTTATAACGCATATTCTTATAGCTGAGCTGCCCATAAATGTTTTGGTATTAAAGTAAACTATATTTTAAAAACGATGTCGTATTTCCGGCCGAATGTCTAAAGTGTTACATATCGCCCAAATATTCAATTCCTCCTTACATAAATAATACGGAACCAGTATGATGGCATCCTCACTGCAAGCGGCGGTGGAGTTGCTGCTTTCAGTAACCTGACACCGGGAAGATATTAGATAAAGGCCATTGGATATACAAACCAAACAACAGTACAGGGCGATAGTATTGTTACCGTGGTACGCCGTTATAGGAGAGATAACATATCTAGCTTTACTATTGATGTACAATAAAGATCATTATAACTAAAGGGTTAAAAAGAACGTTGTTTAAAGTAAGTGTAACTATCTGAAAATAAAACGCCCAGATTTGATAAACCGCGCTATCGCATGCTCAAGGGCTGATCCACGCCATACAAAGCCATTTCCAGGCTTTGATCAAGGTTATAAATATCATTGTAAGTGATATACTCCCCTTCTTTTATCTCGCAGGTCAGGTAGGTAATTTTAATGGCCACCGGTTTTTTCAAATAGATATCCTGTCTGATGTATTTGGTCATGCCGTTATGCAAGGCAGTGATCTTTGCTGCTGAGCCATCATGTTTCAATAAAAGAGTGGCCAGTCGCTCTGCCTGTTCAACCCTGATGCAGCCATGACTAAGCGCCCGTTCCGCCTTTTTAAAAAGTGATTGTTCGGGAGTATCGTGGAGATAGATGTCATAAATATTAGGGAACCGAAAAACGAGCAAACCCAGCGCATTATCACATCCGGCAGACTGTCTGGCATAATACGAATCCGGGTTGCGTTTGACATTTGCCAGGTTGGCTTTAAGCGGTTCTACATAGTTCCCCTTTTGGTCATAGATCGCGAAGTGACTATTTTCAAGATATACATTATCGGCAAGTGCTTTAGGCAGCACTTCGTATTTGAATATTCTGGCAGGGATCTTCCATTCTGGCGCGGTGGTAAAGTAAGTAATTTTGCTTAATAAGGTTGGTGTCGGATTTTCCGGCTTGCCTACGATAACTTTAAACTGGTATGTAGAATCGGGAAAACTTAATTTTAAGCTGCATGATGGTATATTGATCTGCACATAAACACTATCCCCTGTATTGGCCCAGCGTAAACGTTCCATATTGATGGCGACCTTTCTTACTTTCTCCTGTGGTATTTCGTAACAATCGCCCTGGTAAAGTCCTTCCATCAGATGCATCTGGTATTGCATGGCTTTATATTCTTTTGCTTTGGGCTGGACATTGGCCATAGCGGCCATGACATCTTTTCCTTTGAGGACCGTGCTTAAATAGGAAACTGCTTCAAATTCCATGTCAATCCCCTTATCGATCCGGCTTGCGGAGAACTCAGGGTTCAGTTTTCCGTAATGCAGATAGTTCATGAAAGTGATCGCCGCGTCCGTAAGCATGATATCAAAACGAGCCTGAAGATCCGGTTTTACCTTTCCCGGGATATCCAATATATCATGCAAGCGGCTGTACTGCAGTTCCTGCGGATGATAATCCGCATGTGACAACCCAAACTGTAATACACAATCCAGCATCAGCATGGTTTGCCAGGCCGGCCCGGTCCCACTTTGCGGTTTGATCCAGGCCGGTTTAAACCTGTTTTGCTGGTAAAAGCGCTGTACAGATTTTGGATAATATAGCTGTACATCCAGGCGCCCACCCCCGACCTGCTTTCTGATCTCCGGGCTCAACCCGGTATCAGGTGCAAGGGCGCCGGTCTTTTGCACAAACCTTGTTTGGGCATTACAGTTTTGTAAATTGCATACACTTAATATCACTACCCCAAAGGATAATAAATATTGGAGGGATCTGGTTTTCATAACATTGAATTATGATCTAAAGGTCGATGAAGGCGGCCTCTTAAATAATGACGGGACTCATCTGAATTTTTGATCGTCGGCACATCTGCCAATATCTAAGCCTTTAAACAGGAAAGCGGCGGTAATTACCGCCGCTTTCCTGTCACCCATTCCCAATTCATCCTGAACTATCGTCTCTTTACCCTACTTCCTTAAAATACCGATCTAATAACGAGGTCACCATTTCGGGTCTCAGGGGTTTACTCAGGAAGGCCACCACCTCGTTGTCAACGAGTGCCATTTCCTTATCTTCGGGATCGGGTGAAGTCGACAGCATGATGATGATCAGCCTTGCTTTAAAATGTTTGTCCAGCCTGTTATAGGTGTCCATAAAATCCCATCCGTTTAAACCGGGCATATTGATGTCCAGGAAAATCAGCCCGGGCCTTGGGATTTCAGGGGTGTCCTCATAAATACCGGAATAGGTAATAAAGTCCAAAGCCTCCTGTACGTTAGTGATCGACTTTACCGCTGCATCCACCGAAACCCTTTCAATTATTTTTTTATGTATAAAATTGGTGGGAAGATCATCATCAATGAGCAGGATACCTTCAAGGCCTTCGTATCTTTTCATGCGGTAACTAGATTAAGTTTAAAAGGTATGGTAAAGACAAAGGAACATCCTTGGCCATCGTTCGGCTCCACGGAAATTCTGCCCCCGTGCAGCTCCACTATTTTTTTACAGTGAGCCAGGCCTATGCCGTTACCTTCGTACTCGCTGCGGCCATGTAACCGTTGAAAGATCAAAAAGATCTTTTCCCGGAACCTGGGGTCTATACCTATTCCATTATCCTTTATTTTAAAACGCCAGCATGCCGATTCTTTTATCGCCGAAATCTCAATTTCCGGAAGCTCTCTTTTGTCCCTGAATTTGATAGCATTGCTGATCAGGTTCTGGAATAACTGGCTTAATTCTGTCGGATAACCTTTGATGACTGGCAGATCGTTATATAAAACCTTCGCTCCTGATTTTTTGATCTGGTTTGCCAGATCGGCTGTCAGGGTATTTAAAAGCTGGTTACAATCTATGTTCGCCACCGTTTTTTCCGAGCCTAAATGGGAATAGTCCAGGAGGTTTTTGATGAGGTTTTTCATCCGGTCAGTTGCCTGGACAATAAAATTCAAATAGGTTTTAGCATTTTCATCAAACAAATGATGGTATTCGGTCTGAAAGAATTCGACAAAACTATTAACGGTGAATAAAGGTTCCTGAAGATCATGAGAGGCGATATAAACGAATTGCTCGATCTCCTTATTTTTGATTTCCAGGTCCTCCGCATGTCGCCTGATGGTCGTCTCGGCGAGCATTCTCTCAGTAAGGTCGCGCGTTACTTTGGCATAGCCGGTGATATTACCGTCATCGTCATGCAGTGCTGTAATGGTTACGGAACCCCAGAACATGGTTTTATCTTTTCTTACCCGCCAGCTTTCATTATAAGCCGTTCCCTTCAGGCTTGCTTCCGCCAGCAGCTTTTCCGGCAGACCGATTATGAGGTCAAGCTCGGTGTAAAAGACGCTGATATGCTGACCGATGATCTCCTCAGCCTGGTAGCCTTTGATTTTTTCCGCCCCCTTGTTCCAGCTTTCAATATTTCCTTTGGTGTCCAAAGCTAAGATGGCATATCCCTCAATTTCTTCCACTAATTTTAATAACTGCAATTGTTTACTGCGAGGGTCCATGGGGTTTATTTTTACCGGTTTAATGAGCTTATAATCAACTTTGTCGAGCTGTTATACAGTATCAAGTTTGATTTTGTGTTCTTCCTGGTTAGCAAATGCATATGCTAATATCAAATCAAGTAAGCGCCTCAATAATGATATATATCACTTTCTGGACTGATTCAAATCATCCGACAGTCTCGGAAACCTCAACATAAATTCCCTTCCCGCATTTTCCATGCTGCTGAAGCAGACAGTACCGTTCATGAGTTCCACATAACGTTTCACAATGTCCAGGCCCAACCCTGTCCCCTGTATATCCTTCACGTTATCCGCCCGGAAAAAAGTTTCAAACAACCGGGACTGTTCTTTTTCCGGAGAATATTTAATGGCATAGGAAATAAACTCTTCTTGTACCTCTTGCAGTGCCTATGCATTGCTGTCCAAAGGCTGATTACTTTCTTTCATGGTCATCTTTAATAAAATAGTGTTCAGGGAGCGATTTCTTATCCGGGATGTCAGATCAGTCTTTTCAAATGAGCTCCTGGATGCGTATCAAAATTGACGCAGACCTGTTCCAATTGACCTTAGTCACGTTGGCGCCCGCAGAGGACGACAATCCAACCGGACATCAATCAACCTCAAACAACCATTTCCTTGGTTTTGCCAGGCGTTTGGGTTTCAATCCGTACTGCCGGATGCTTTTTTCCCTGATCAGATTTACCGCTTCTTCGATATCATCGGTAACCAGATAAAGGAGTGCGTCCAGATTGCCTATCGTCGCATCCTTTTTCATCACCGCAATGTGATTAAGCAACTCCCGATGATATTCCTTCCCAAATATGATGACCGGAAAATTATGGATCTTGTGGGTCTGTATCAGCGTCAGGGCTTCAAAAAACTCATCCAGCGTTCCATATCCTCCGGGCATCACCACAAAAGCAAAGGAATACTTAACCAGCAATACCTTACGCAGGAAAAAATGCTTCATATATACCCACTTGTCGAGGTACACATTAGGCAACTGTTCCACCGGTAGCTGTATATTACAGCCAACGGAGCGGCCTCCCACATCCTTTGCACCCCTGTTGGCGGCCTCCATTAAACCGGGGCCTCCTCCGGTTAAAATGGTAAAACCCAAACCGGCAAATGCCGCACCCGCACGCCTCGTCAGCTCATAATACGGGTGATCTTCTTTGAACCTTGCGGAACCAAATATGGTAATACAAGGGCCAATAAAATGCAGCGCCCGCAAACCATGGATCAGGTCGATCATGGTTTGTAAGGTGAACTTCAACTCCTGCAGGCGCGAATGCGGTCCTTCCAGGAAACGGATTTCAGTTTGATTCATGACAAAAAAATTAAAATAGATTAAAGCGCCGCTTTTTCAAAAGGCACTGAGTTCCATGGTAAAACCAATATTTAGCCAGCTCAGCGCTGAACATATAGCAAACAATGATCAGTAACATCCAGCAATAAAAGAAGCCATTACCCATGTTGTCATAATTTACACTGATTAAACACGCTTTAAGCCAGGACTAAGCTACGGTCAAGCCGTCGCCTGGTAAATGCCTACCGTTCACTGCAAAGCTGATCCTGGTCACGTTTGTGATCATGATGGCTCTTATGAACTGCCATGGGTAAAAAATGACCATCGTCACTTTTCTGCGTGAAAAGAATTATATTTTATCCGGTTCTGATTACCAATATTTGTGATCACAATCAGTATTTGATAAAACCAGCATATGGAAAACACCGCCCTGTTAAAAGCAATCATTGAAAACGCCATCGATGGTATTATTACGATCGACGGAAAAGGCATTGTAGAGAGCATTAACCCTGCAGCCTGCAAACTATTTCTTTGTACACAGGAAGAAGTGATCGGCCAAAATATCTCGACATTGATGCCGCCACCATACAAGGAGCAGCACGATGAGTATATCAACAGGTACCAGCGAACTGGCGAACAGCATATCATCGGCATCGGCCGGGTAGTGACCGGCCTGCGCAAAGACGGCACTACGTTCCCGTTCAAGCTGGGCGTGAGCGATGTCCCGTTTTCCGGCAGAAAGATTTATGCCGGTTTTATCCATGATCTTAGCCGCGAAATGGAGGCGGAAGAACAGTTAAAGGAATATGCCGCCCATCTGGAAGACCTGGTTGAGGAACGGACCCTGTCCCTGAAGAAAACGGTAGCGGCCTTACAGGAGGCCAAAGAGGAAGTCAGCCTTTCCCTTGAAAAAGAAAAGGAATTGGGTCAGTTAAAAAGCCGGTTTGTATCCATGGCATCCCATGAGTTCCGCACACCGCTGAGCACCATACAGTTGTCATCCTCCTTAATAGAAAAATACGCTCAGCCTTTTGATAATCCGAATATAAGCAAGCATGTGGGTAAGATCAAAACCGCGATCGGCAACCTTACGGCTATCCTGAATGATTTTTTATCATTGGAAAAACTGGAAGCAGGAAAAGTTACCCCCTCGTTCGAGGCCTTCGACCTGGTGAAGCTTTCGGAAGAAATTACCGAGGAAATGCAAATGGTAGCCAAGCAGAATCAAAATATTATTTACCAGCATACCGGCATCAGCAGCCTGGCCATACTCGACCAGAACCTTATCAGGAACTGTGTGATCAATCTCATTGGCAATGCCATTAAATACTCTGGGGAAAATACGTTCATAGAATTCAACACGGAGATCAATGAGCAATTTTGCCTGATTGCGGTCAAAGATAATGGCATAGGCATCCCGGAAAGCGATCAGAAACACATGTTTGAAGCATTTTTCCGTGCACATAACACCGGCAATATCCCGGGAACAGGATTGGGTCTGAATATCGTAGCCCGGTATAGCAATCTGATGAACGGCCAGATCGAATTTAAAAGTGACATTAACAAAGGCACCATATTCACCATTAAATTTCCCTTATCATGAGCAAAAAAGTATTGATCATTGAAGACAACAATGACATCCGTGAAAACGTGATTGAAATACTGGAACTGGCCGGTTACGAAGTAGCCGGGGCCAACAATGGTAAAACAGGAGTGGAACTCGCACTTAAAAATCCACCCGATATTATTTTATGCGATATCATGATGCCGGAATTGGATGGCTATGGTGTTTTATATATGCTGAATAAGAATCCTGAAATCAGCGCCATACCTTTCATATTTCTGACAGCCAAGGCCGAACGGGTGGATTTGCGAAAAGGCATGGAAATGGGCGCGGATGATTACCTGACCAAACCATTTGATGACATGGACTTATTGAACGCGATCGAAAGCCGGCTGAAGAAACAGGAGGTACAAAAGAATTTCTACAGTAAATCCCTGGACCGTTTAAACAACCTGATCGGGAAAAACGATGGATTGGCGGAACTTAAAAAGATCATTCAGGATCGTAAGGTGAGGCCGTTCAAAAAGAACCAGGTGATATACTATGATGGCGATAAGGGCAACGGCCTTTATCTCGTTACCGGCGGAAAGATCAAAACGATTAAACTGGCCGAAGACGGCCGTGAACTCATGACCGGAATTTACGGTACAGATGAATACCTGGGTGTCAATGCGCTGTTAGCCAACGAAGTTTATACCGACACCGCTACAGCTTTGGAAGACAGCACCCTTTGCCTGATCCCCAAAGACCAGTTAGAGCAATTATTGCATTTGTATCCGGAAGTAGCACGTGAATTTATTAAACTGCTGGCCAATGATATCCGCGATAAGGAAGATCAGCTGATGCAACTGGCGTACCATTCTGTCCGGAAACGGATGGCAGAGGCTTTATCCCGCTTATACCGGCAGCAGAGCAATGAAAATGACGGTTTTAAAATAACCAGGGAAGACCTCGCCGCCATGGCAGGAATGGCGACCGAAACAGTAAGCCGAACCCTGTCCGATTTTAAAGAGGAAGGACTCATCGAGAAGAAAGGCAGCCTGATCCAGGTTCTTAATCCGGATAAACTGGCAAAAATGAAAAACTGACACAGATCATTATTATTGCTGACGCCGCTCATACCAGGCTGCCAGGCTTTGCGGTAATTTTGTTTTCATAAACGATAACTGATGAAAGCAGTAGCCTATAGTATCAAGCCATTTGAAAAGGAATATCTGGCGAAAGCCAACCAGAAAAAACACGACATTACGCTCATTTCAAACCCGTTAAGTCAGGATACGGCCACTTACGCGGAGGGAAAGGATGCGGTGATCGTGTTTATTAATGATGATGTTTCCCGTCCTGTTATCGATATACTCGCAATGCTGGGCGTTAAATATATCATTACCCGTTCTGCCGGGACGGATCATATCGACAAAGAGGCAGCCGCCGGATATGGCATCAAAATAGCCAGTGTACCTGCATATTCTCCACAAGCGATTGCAGAGCACTCTGTAGCACTGGCCCTTGCACTCAGCCGCCATTTGATCAAGGCCGATCTGCGTGGTCATGAATTTAACTTCTCTAATGATGGCCTGATCGGTTTCAACTTCTCAGGCAAAACCGTTGGTATCATCGGCATGGGGCAGACCGGTCAGGCAGCGGCAACGATCTATCATGGCATGGGTTGCCATGTCATTGGTTACGATGTCAACAATGTTCATCATAACCGTTTTATAAAACCTGTTGCCCTGGAAACCCTGTTAAACAGTTCTGATATTATTTCCCTCCATATACCGCTTACTCCTTCAAGCAAGCACCTGATTCAGGAGAAGACACTTAACCAGATGAAAGATGGAGTGATGTTGATCAACACTGCCAGGGGAGAGCTGTTAAATACAACAGATATACTTTCGGCCCTGAACAGCGGAAAGCTGGGTTACCTCGGACTGGACGTTTATGAATTTGAACACGGCCTGTTTTTCGGGGACCATCAGAAAGACATGGTTAAAGATCCTTTACTAAAGAACCTGATGAGTTTCCCGAATGTATTGATCACCCCACACCAGGCCTATTTAACCAAAGAAGCTTTGCAGGAGATCGCTGATCAAACCATCAAAAGCCTGGACCTCTGGCAACAAAACAAATGTGTGGGAAAGGCCTGCGCCTGTGCCCATGATTGCGATAAAACAACCAAATCCGAAGATTCCGTTCATTCCTGAATTATGGAAAACCGATTAAAAAAACTCAGCGATAAATATAATGTCGCGGTGCCGCGCTATACCAGTTATCCGACGATGCCCTATTGGGACAGTCATACTTTTAACACTGCATCCTGGAAAGAATCCGTTAAGTGTTCATTTGATGAAAGCAATGAAGCTTCCGGCATCAGTTTATATATTCATCTCCCTTTCTGCGAAAATTTATGTACCTATTGTGGTTGCAATACGCGAATCACCAAAAATCACCGGGTCGAAGAACCTTATATCGCCGCGGTATTAAAGGAATGGCAGTTATACCGCGACATTTTCAAAAAAACACCCCTTATCCGGGAAATACATCTGGGCGGCGGCACGCCGACATTTTTTAGCGTACACAACCTGCATAAGCTGATCAACGGTTTGCTGAAGGACGTCCATATTCACGAAAAAGCGGATTTTAGTTTTGAAGCACATCCAGCGAACACGACAGTGGACCATCTCCAAACTTTATTCGACCTGGGTTTTCGCAGGCTTAGTCTCGGCATTCAGGATTTCGACCCTCAGGTACAATTGATGATCAATCGGCGACAGACTTTTGAACAGGTGCAGACGGTTACCCTGCAAGCGCGGAGAATCGGCTATACGTCCATCAATTATGACCTTATCTATGGCCTGCCGCTACAAACCATGGACGGGCTGCGCAAAACTATGAGCATAACCGCTGAGCTAAAACCAGACAGGATCGCCTTTTACAGCTATGCACATGTTCCCTGGATCAAACCCGGGCAACGTAAATTTACGGAAGACGACCTTCCTGACCCGGAAATGAAAAGCAAGCTGCAGGAGACCGGCAGGGATCTGCTCACTGGCTATGGCTACCAGGAGATCGGTATGGATCACTTTGCACTGCCGGAAGATGAATTATTCCATGCCGAGAAGCAGGGAACGTTGCACCGGAACTTTATGGGATATACCCCACAGCATACTCAATTGCTCATCGGCCTGGGAGTTTCCGCTATCAGTGATTCCTGGTATGGGTTTGCGCAAAATGCAAAGACAGTAGAAGAATATACAGAGACGATCCTCAAGGATGACCTCCCGGTTGTTAAAGGGCACCTGCTTAATGAAACGGACCTGGCTATCCGCCGGCAGATTTTAAATATGATGTGCAAGGGATATACCACCTGGAAACAATTTCATGGAGCTGACGACGAATTCTCAAAGATATTGCTCCGGCTGCACCCACTGGCAAAGGATGGCCTGGTGATCCTGGATTTTTGGGGGCTAACGGTAACGCCATTGGGTAAACGATTTCTGCGCAATATCTGTATGTGCTTTGATACCAGGCTGTGGGCGGATAAACCATCCTCCCGGTTATTTAGTATGGCTATTTAAACGAGCGGTCAGACCGGCTTTTACGTTGCTATTTCCTGCAACGCCTTGATCAATAACGGCGAATCGTTCAGGCTTTCCACCAATAACAGTTCATTACCGCCGGCTGCAGTAAATTCTTGCCGGTATTCCACGGCGATCTCCTGGAGGGTTTCCAGGCAATCGGAAACAAAGGCCGGGCACACCACCAGTAATCTTCTTTTACCCGCTTTCGCTATTTGTTGAATAGTCGAAGAAGTGTACGGTTTTATCCATTCGCGTTTTCCGAGCCGCGATTGAAAGCACACGCTATAATCCGCCCGCGACAGGTTCAGTTCCGCCGCGATCAGCCTGGCTGTTTCATAGCATTGAGCCGCATAGCAGTTCTCGTTTGTTTCTGTTAATAGTTCACAGCAATTTTTCTTCGTCAGACAATACATTTTTGAGGCATCACAGGCTTTCAACTGCCTTTCCGGCAAGCCATGAAAACTGAAGAGTAAATGATCATAAGAACTTCGGCTGTAACGTTGCACCTTTTCTTTGAAAGCATTAATGAATAGCGGACGATTATAGAATGTTCCCTTAACAACAAGCGGTAAAATATTCGGCCACCTGCGCATCACCCGCATCACTTCGGAAACTACTGAGCCCGTGGTAGCCGAAGCATATTGTGGAAAAAGCGGAATGACCAGGATACTATGAACAGCAGCGGCTTTCAGTTTATTCAATGCCAGTTCAATAGACGGGTATTGATACCTCATGCCCAGTTCGACGACGTAATCGTCACCCAGCGCCAGTTTGAGCATCTGTTGCTGGAGTTTACTAAAGTGGAGTAAGGGTGAACCGTTCCGGTTATCCCAGATCTGCTGGTAGAGCGCGGCAGATTTGGGTGCGCGAAAGGGTACAATGATCCCCCGCACCAGTAAAAAGCGAAAAAAAGGGTGAATATCGATCACCCTTTTATCCATTAAAAACTCGGCCAGGTATTTCCGTACATCACCGACTGCCGGACTATCTGGCGTACCTAAATTGACCAGTAAAATTCCTTTTCGCATATGTGTACCGGTTCAGGGTTTGGCGATTTCCAGCACCACACGTCCGTCGATCAGACCTTTTTTCATATCATCGAATACCATATTGATATCCTCCAGTTTTGCGGTATGCACCGTTGCTTTCACCTTGCCCTCTACGGCAAAGGCAATAGCTTCCTGCATATCCTTACGGGTTCCGACAATGGATCCGCGGACCGTATAGCGGTTCAATACCGTGTCAAATATCGAAAGATCGAAATTTCCTTTGGGCAATCCGTTCAGGGCGATAGTGCCTTTTCTGCGCAGCGCCGAAATACCCTGCTGAAAGGCTATCGGGGAAACTGCGGTAACCAACACCCCGTGCATCCCTCCTGTTTCTTTTTGAAGAAAAGCTCCGGGATCTTCTTCTCCCGCATTTACGATGAGATCGGCGCCCAATTTTTTGGCCAGGTTCAGCTTATCATCGGTGATATCTATGGCAGCAACATGCATGCCCATCGCTTTCGCATATTGAACGGCCAGATGCCCCAGCCCCCCAACGCCGGAGATGGCGACCCATTCTCCCGGCTTAACCTCTGTTTCCTTCAGTCCCTTATAAACCGTTACGCCGGCACAGATGATCGGCGCCATTTCTGTAAAATTGATCCCTTCCGGAAAGCGTGCTACATACCTGGGATCAGCCAGGACATATTCCGCGAAACCGCCGTCAACACTATAACCGCCGTTCTGCTGAGTCCCGCACAGCGTTTCCCAGCCGGTGATACAAAATTCACAGCAACCGCAGGCGCTGTAAAGCCAGGGGACACCAACGATGTCACCTTCTTTAATGTCTTTTACATCAGCGCCCATCGCGACAACATAACCGATGGCTTCATGTCCAGGTATCAGCGGAAGTTTGGGTTTTACAGGCCAGTCGCCATTACAGGCGTGCAGATCAGTATGGCAAACGCCACAGGCGATTACTTTTACCAATAGCTGATTACTATGTGGTGTTTTAACTTCCACTTCTTCTATTTGTAAGGGCGCACCAAACTGATGGATCACTGCCGCTTTCATTTTCTGAGGTATCATACGGGAGTTATTAGAAAATTTATGATTTATAAGATACAGATCAGCACCATCAGGATATGAATGATGATACTGCCTGCAAACAACCGGAGCAATGTCTTGATTCCGGCTCCGCCCATTCCTGCAATAATATTCGCAAAAAAGAGCGTCAGTGTAACTGTCAGCACCAGTATGGAAGCGTCATAATAGTAAATGAGTACCGCCGGAACCGGGAGGAAAAAGATACCCTGAACAACCAGGGATACCAGGAACCATAGCGTTTTATTTCCGGACTGACTTTCCATAAAAGCGGTCCATTTACTGTAGAGGTTATTGGAGTTAGATTTTACTGCCGCTTTGGTATTCCATTGGGCAGATGCTGTTAAGGTTGCCATAACTGATATTTTTAATAGTACAAATATCAGTTGCGGCTCAGGACCATTCCCTGATGAAGGTCCTGTATAAATATGATATGGATCACCTTTCATCCGATCTACTGGTAAGCTGTTGGTATGGCGTTTCAATGACGAACAGGACCGCCTGGTGGAGGCGTATAAAAGAGGTCGTTTTTAAAATCCGCCAAGGAAAAGGCCATTAGGATCTATCACCGGTCTCTGCAGGGATAATCGTTTTAAAAACCACGCAGCAATTAGAAGCTCATACCCTTTTGCTTCATTTCCCCAAGCAGTTTTTCCGGTATAGGCCTGCATGAACAATTTTTCAGATGTTCCAGGTGCCAGTTCACCCTTTGTGCAAATGTTGCATTTTTAGGCATCAGGTTTGCCTGGTGCCATTCCTTGTTAAATTTGGATTCTTCTTTACCTGGGATTTTCATAGGGGATCATATTAATTTAAAAACTTCAGGCATTGTCATTTTCAGCTGCCGGATAACGTTAGTGACAGCTGGTGATACCGGACGCTTGCTTTGCCGGGCTCAGGTAAGGGATATCCATGCCCAGGCCGCGCAGTACAAACCAGCAGCCCAGGCAAACCATCAGGTAAGGCATGGCGCCATTGATCCGCCGGCGGACCCGCGGGCCGATAAATCCTGAACCGGCCGTAGCCAGCAGCATCAGGGGAAAGGTACCTGCTCCGAACCAGAACATATATGAAGCTGATGAATAAGGCGAGGAAGTATTGACCGCGCCGATCAATGCCAGATAAACAAAACCGCAGGGCAGGAATCCGTTCAGCACACCTACAGCGAAGTGCCCTGCTTTATGTTTTAATGCATAACTGATCAGCCGGTTAACCGGTGCCAGAAATCCAGACACCAGCCGGCTTTTGGAAAATCTGATTTTGATCAGCCTGGAAAAGCCGGCGCCCATAATCAGCAGGCCACTGATCATGCTGACACCTTGTTGCAATCCGGCCAGCCAAAGCTGGTGCCCCAGCAAACCGATCAGCAAACCCAAAAAAGAGTATGTAAGCACCCGCCCGGCGTTATAAATCACTTTGTCGATGATGATCCGCCACCAGCGTATATCAAACGAAGGTATCGCGAAAGCCAGCGGTCCGCACATACCGATGCAATGCACGCTGCCAAACAGGCCAATAAAAAAAGCGATCTGATTGCTGCTCACCGAAGATCCACCTCCTCTTCATATAAATAGTTCTTTTGGCCGCTCTTCCATTGCAAAACCAGCTGCCAGCGTCCTTTAACGAGCGCGGCGACAGAAAACGTCGCTGTTTTCCCGGCAGTGGTATTCAGGGGAAATACTTTGTCAAGCCCCTCACTCGAAGGCCTGATAAACCGGATGTTTCCCTCTGCGGATTTCTTAAAGTCAATGCGGACAGAATTCCCGTTCATCCTGATTTGTGGCCAGGCCTTATCCATGACGACCTGCCTTTCTTTATTATAATCCTGATCGAAATTCAGGCCCTTTTCATAATAGTGATGATCATATTCATCGGCAGGCATCCTAAACATGTGTATACACATACCGATGATGAACAGCATAAACAGGGCCATGCCCAACATAATTCCTTTTCCCCAGTTCATTTCTTTAATCGTTTGATGGTCCTACAAAGGTGGTACTGACCGTTTGTATAATTCTCTTATTGAAGACCAGGTTAATTTTCACATTCGTTTTTTCGGCCTTAATATTCTTGTCCTGAATAATCAGGAAAAAGACCGTTTTTGCTGAGGCACCTGCGTTAACCTCTCCTGGTGCCTGGATATACTTCACTTTAATCGCCGGGTCAGCCGGAACAATGGAAACCCTCCTCCTACTATTGGATTTATTGATAATTTCTGCATTGTAGATATTACTGATATAATGACCAGGTTGCTCCTGGTAAAGCATCCCCGCACTGCGTAAAATAGTCAGGTCCATGTCGCCCCGGCTGAAAATAAAATAACACAATACCGCCATCATCACGACGATAACCCCTCCATATCCCATCATTCTCCCGGTAAAGGATGGTTTTTCCTTTTCCCGGATCATATTTTCAGAGTAGAAGCCAATCAGGTTTGGGTGCCTGTTTATTTTGATCATCACCTCATTACAAACATCAATACAGGCCGTGCAATTGATACATTCCAGCTGGGTGCCCTTCCGGATGTCGATACCCGTCGGGCAAACATCCACACATAGGCCGCAATCCACACAATCCCCTTTTTGCTGACGTAGGGGCTGGTTCTTTTTGCTTAATTTCCCACGGGGTTCGCCCCTGCCCTCATCATAAGCAACAACCAGCGTATGCTGATCGATCATGACGCCCTGTAAACGTCCATAGGGACAGAACAGCGTACATACCTGTTCGCGTACCCGGCTGTAAATCAAATAAAAGACCAGCGTAAACACCCAGATGCTCATAAACCCTACCCAATGGACGTTTATTGGTTCAATAATGATCCGGATCAAACTCCCGCTGCCAATGATATAGGCGAGGAAAGTATTGGAGATCAAAAAAGAAATAAAAATAAACAGGATATGCTTTGAACCTTTTTTAAAAACTTTCTCCTTTGTCCAGGGGCCGACATCCAGTTTTTTAGCTTTCGCTGGACTGCCCTCGATCCAGACCTCAATTTTCCGGAATACCAGCTCCATAAAAATGGTTTGCGGGCAGATCCAGCCACAAAATATCCGGCCGAACGCGATGGTAAATAAGACAATGCATACAAAAAAGACAAGAGACGCGAGTACAAACAGGAAAATATCCTGAGGCCAGAAAACCTGTCCAAGAATAACAAACCGGCGGTCTATAAAGTCCAGCAACAAAAACGGCTGCCCGTTGATGCGCAAAAACGGGCCGGCAAAAAACAAGGCCAGATAAACATAGCTGATCCGGGAACGCCAATGATACAGCTTGCCTTTCCGGATAAGCGGATAAAGCCATTGACGTTTTTGGGTTTCTTTTGCTACCAGTAGTCCGTCCATGATTTATTTATTGGCAACGAGTTTTTGATCTTTATCTGCTTCTTTGATTCCCTGAGGTGCCTTGGCCCCTGCGGGCTTAGAATCATGCAGCGATTCGATGTAATTGGCTACATCCGAAATTTGTTTGGGTGATAGTTGCTTTTCCCAGGTTGGCATACCTTTAGATAAAACCCCGTACTTAATGGTTTTAAAGAGGTCATTGATCTTTCCGCCATGCAACCAGTAATCGTCGGTCAGGTTAGGCCCCACGTTTCCCTGGGCGTGGTCACCATGGCAGGGGGCACAAGTATTTTTGAAAATAGCCCGCCCTGAAGCGATCACCGCCGGATCGTGCACCAGCTTCACTGTATTTTCATCCACCCGGTTCGCCGCTTTACTTAAAAAGGCTTTCTTTTCAATGTCTGCCTGCGCCATTTCCGTCCGGTATTCTGCATATTGCAGCTGCCCGGTTTTAACTACATGATAGTTCAACAGGTAGCCTGCAGCGAAAATGATCGTGCCGTAAAACAGGTACATAAACCACGCCGGGATCGGGTTATCGAGCTCCTGGATGCCATCATAATCATGAGCGATCAGCAGTTCCTGCTCTTCGGTCAATGGCTTGAGGGATAAAAGCTTTTGCCATACCTCCGTCCCTGGTTTCTTTTCCTTTTTAGGTCTTACCGGGTTCATTTCGGCGTCTATTTCTGCCGCTGTCAAACCCTGCTGCTTTAATACGACCCGGGTCAGTATCTTAAAGGTTTTTAGCAACACCAGCATGACGATAACGAAGAGCAGCAACATGGTTACAATGGCACCAAATCCGATATAGTTCATAACATTCCCGGGTATCAGGCTGTCATCGTTGGCCATGGCCGGCTGCATAGCAAACAGCAACAAAACGGCAAATAAGAGTATCCGGTGGTATTTCATGATTGTAAAGGTTGTGTTGAATCCGTTAAACTATCGTGCAGGGGAAGATCACGCATGTGATCCACATGTTGTTTCCGGATGCGGATCAGCATGACCGTTACAACAATAAAGAACACAAAGAATATCCCTAAGGAGAAAAGCAGGTAGGCTTGGTTGGCGTTGATATTTTCGGTAAATTGCTTAAACATGGTCTTTCTTATTTAGCGTTATCGGCTGTTTTATTGGCTTTGATATCTGTTCCTAATCTTTGTAGATAGGCAATAAGCGCTATGATCTCCCGGTTGTTTTTAACCTTGATTTTGTCCAGATACAGGTTCTCACTGATCTGTTTTGCCTGTTTATCCAGATCCCGGTTAGCCGTATTTTCATAACCTAAAGGATAAGGGACGCCTAACATGCGCATGGCATGTATTTTGGACCGTGTCGTGGTCGTATCTAGTTTCTGCGAGATCAGCCAGTCATATTGCGGCATAACACTACCTGGAGACATCAGGCGCGGGTCCATCAGGTGATTATAGTGCCAGGCATTACCATATTTCTGTCCTTCCCTGGCCAAATCAGGTCCTGTACGTTTGGACCCCCATAAAAACGGGTGATCATAAACAAACTCGCCCGCCTTACTGTATTCTCCGTAGCGTTCTGTTTCTGAGCGGAACGGCCTGACTGTTTGCGAGTGACAGTTAGAACAGCCTTCCCGGATATAGAGGTCCCTACCCTGCAATTCCAGTGGTGTATAAGGTTTAACCGCTGCGATAGTCGGAATATTAGAAGAAATCGTTAAGGTGGGCATCAGCTCCACAAAGGTTCCGACAAGGATAACGAGTAGTGCCGCGATCAGCATCTGGACGGGTCTGCGCTCCAGCCTGCGGTGCCAGCTGCTTTCCGGGACGATCTCGTGAGCAGGTACCAGCGGCATGGCTTGCGCTGCTTCATTAGCCACCAGTTTACCCTGTAAGGCGGTACGTGTAAGGTTATATCCCATTACGATAACACCCAACAGGTACATGGCTCCCCCGGCAGCGCGCATCATATGCATGGGCAGGATCTGGAGGGTCGTTTCTAAAAAGTTGGGATATTTTAACATACCTTCGGGGGTAAACTCCTTCAGCATCAGGCTTTGCGTAAAACCTGCCCAGTACATCGGGATGGCGTAGAAAAGGATGCCAAGCGTCCCGATCCAGAAATGGAAGGAAGCCATCTTTTTGGAGAACAATTCTGTTTTATAAATACGGGGTATGAGCCAGTACAGGATAGCAAAAGTTAGGAAACCATTCCAACCCAGGGCACCGACGTGCACGTGGGCAATGATCCAGTCGCTGAAATGCGCGATACCGTTCACCTGCTTTAGGGAAAGCATCGGCCCTTCGAAGGTGGCCATACCATAGGCTGTCAGCCCGACAACCATAAATTTCAAGATCACGTCATCTCTTACCTTATCCCAGGCTCCGCGAAGGGTCAATAAACCATTGATCATACCGCCCCAACTTGGAGCGATCAGCATGATGGAAAAGGCGACACCCAATGATTGGGCCCAGCCTGGCAGTGTGGTATACAGCAAGTGGTGAGGGCCGGCCCATATATAAATAAAAATCAGCGCCCAGAAATGCAGGATGCTTAGTTTATAAGAATAGATCGGACGATTAGCCATTTTCGGCAGGAAATAATACATCATACCCAAATAAGGTGTAGTCAGGAAAAATGCAACGGCATTATGGCCGTACCACCATTGTACCAGCGCGTCCTGCACACCAGCGTACACCATATAACTTTTAAGGGGAGACACCGGCAACTCAAAAGAGTTGACGATGTGCAGCACTGCAATGGTAACAAACGTGGCGATGTAAAACCAGATCGCTACGTAAAGATGTCTTTCGCGGCGTTTAAAAATGGTGCCGAACATATTCCAGCCAAACACCACCCAAATGATGGTAATGGCGATATCTATGGGCCATTCCAGTTCCGCGTATTCATGTGAAGTGGTAAAACCGAGCGGCAGGGTAATGACGGCGGAAACGATGATCAGCTGCCAACCCCAGAAATGGATCTGGCTAAGCACATCACTAAACATTCTTGCCTTCAACAATCGCTGCAGGGAATAATACACGCCCATAAAAATAGCGTTGCCCACAAAAGCAAAAATTACCGCGTTGGTGTGCAGTGGCCGTATGCGCCCAAAAGTGGTGTACTGGTTGTGCATATTGGCCCCTGGGTGGAATAGCTGGATGGCCGCGACGAGGCCGACAGTCATACCGATGATCCCCCAAACTACGGTAGCAATACCAAAATTCCGGACGATTTTGTTGTCATAGTAAAAATTTTCGGGTTGCATAAATTGTTCTCTGTTTATGGTGGTAAAATTATTAAGGCTTATTGGGTGACCGCATGACGGCGGTGGGTTTAAAAAATGATTGAAATCATTTTTCGTCGGCTTTCGGCTCGTCATCATCCAGCAGGATCCGCATCGATGGTGTATAGAGGTCATCATTTTGTCCACTGCGCTGGGCCCAGAAAAATGCGCAGAGGAAGATCAAGGCAAGCAAGACGCTGCAGCTGATCAGGAAATAGATGATGTTCATAGGAGTTTTCTCCTTTTCGCGGCAAAATGAGTGGCGAGCGTGGTAAATGAGATGATGGTCACGGTGCTTAGCGGCATCAGTACCGCTGCCACCAGAGGTGACAGGCGGCCGGTGACCGCGTAACTCAGACCGACCAGGTTATACATAAGTGAGATCAGGAAAGAGGTATGGATGATGTGAACGGTGTCTTTTGAAAAACGCAGAAATGCAGGCAATTTGTGAAAAGAACGACCGTCAAGAATCGCGTCACTACCTGGCGAAAAATTATTTACATCATCCGTGACTGCTACACCCAGGTCGCTTTGTTTCAAAGCCCCGGAGTCATTCAAACCGTCACCCAGCATCATGACTTTGTGACCCTGCCGCTGGAGCCCTTCAATCCGGTCGAGTTTCTGTTGTGGGGTTTGGCTGAAGTACAGGTGTCCCTCATCAGGAAAGAACCGGAGCAGTTGGTCGTGTTCATGGTCCTGATCGCCGGACAGCAGATAAAGGGAATAGGCAGACTTTAACTGCCCTATCCGTTCCATACCCTCACGATATTCCTGTAAAAAGGTAAAATAGCCCAGATAGCTCCCATCCATCATTAAATGAACCCGGGTCATCAGTTTGGTTTCTTCAAAACAGCCGAAGACAAACTTACCGCTGCCAATGCGCAGCAGATGTCCGTTGATGATGGCCGTAATCCCTTTCCCTGGTAATTCCTGATAATACGTCACGGGAAGTTTTTCCAAAGCGCCGAAGTATTTGCAGATCATACGGCTCAGGGGATGGATCGAATTAACACAGGCGCTGTAGATCAATTGTTGCTGATCCGTCGTCAACGCTCCGGATAAATCGATACGCTTGCCGCGGCCGGTAGTGATCGTGCCCGTTTTATCCATAACCAGCGTGTCGATAAGGGCCATTTGTTCCACCACCGTGGTATTTTTGAGGTAAAAAAGGTTGCGGTCAAAAATGCTTAGCGCAGCCGACATGGTGAATGGGGTACTTAATGCCAACGCACAGGGGCAAGCCACAATGAGCACAGCGGTAAAAGCGTCAATCCCGCGCCTGTAGTTAAACGGCAACCAGGCCAGCAGAGAGCCAACCGCAATAGTGATCAAAACGATCGTAAAATATTTACTGACGGTTTCATTAAAGGTTTTCATGCGGTTATCCTGTCTGCGGGTAAACGCCTCATTATTCCACAGTTGGGTCAGGTAGCTTTGAGATACAGGCTTGACCACTTCCAGTTCAATAGCCTCGCCGGTCTGTCGCCCCCCTGCGTAAATGATCTCACCTAATGTTTTATTGACAGGTACCGATTCCCCGGTTACGAAGCTGAAATCGATCAGGCCCTGTCCCTTCAGCAGGATCGCATCAGCAGGAATGATCTCATTGTGGCGGATCACCATGCGATGCCCGGTTGTCAGGCCGGAAAGCGGTACAGGTTTCTCTCCCCCCTCTTTGACGATTTGAACCGCTACCGGAAAGAAGGAACGGTAGTCCCTTTCAAAGGAAATATGATGATAGGTTTTCTGCTGGACAAATCTTCCGACCAGCAGGAAAAACACCAACCCGCACAAAGTATCCGCAAAGCCCGCCCCCGTATAGGTAATAATTTCTATGGCAGTTCGCAGAAACAGTACGGCAATACCCAGCGCCAGCGGAAAATCGATATTCAGTATCCCATTTTTTAAGTTATGCCAGGCAGAAATAAAGTAACCGCGACCACTAAAAAATACGGCCGGCAAGGTAAACAGGATGTTCAGGTAACCAAAAAAATGCCTGAATGTCTGTTCATAGCCTGAAAGTCCGAAATATTCCGGAAAGCTGAGCAGCATGACATTACCAAAACAAAAACCCGCCACAGCGATCTTTTGTACAAGGTCGCCTTTTTCTGCTTTGTTTTGCTTTTGGATAATATCCTGCAGACTGATCAGGGGTTCATAACCTACGTCATACAGGAGTTCCACCAGTTGCTGCAGGCTGAACTCCCTGGGATCGAACCGTACAATCAGCTGCTTCTTTAGAAAATCCACCCTTGAATAATAGATGGCCGGATTAAAACGGTTCAATTGTTCCAATAACCAAAGACAGGAACTGCAATGGATCTGCGGAATATACAGCGTAATAATCGATAAATGTTCATCCGTGTAATCCAGCAGCTCCGCCAGGATCACCGGATCACTCAGGTAATCAAACCTTTTATCCGATCTTATACGCGTGGTACCAGGGTGGGCATTATAATTATAATAGCTGCAAAGCCCGGCGCCGGACAATATTTCATAGACGCTCTGGCAACCCTGACAGCAGAATTGTTTTTCTTCTATTTTATAGGAGGTGGTCAGGCATTCGTCACCGCAATGATAGCAGCTGGCTTTGACGTGGGTTATAATTTCCGGCATTTTTCCTTCATTTTCTTGCCCAAAAATGAAGGATATCCAATCCCCCTGGAATGATTGGAATTAGTTAAAAAAGTGATTCCCATCACTTTCAGTGATATATGACCTTGATCATTTATTGAACAACCGTCACGGAATAGCTTTGCAGTCAAATTCTTTTGATGGACACACCCGAGATAATAGATATAGCTAACATTACCCCCGGTTTAAAATACCAGGTCATCTTCAAAAAGTTTGATGTCCTAAGACCGAAAAATGCCATGATTGTTACCGATGATCATGAACCATCGCAGCTTTATCCCCCGCTACTGGCCAGGCACGGCGCGGCGGCTTTTCAATGGAAGATGCTTGAAAATGGCCCGGCCATCTGGAGCGTAGAAATTATAAAAAATGAGATAAGCTACCAGGAAGAAACGTTAGGAAAGATCATTTCAGAAGATTACCGTAAAGCTCATGTGCTCAGAAGCTTGAATATCGATTTTAGTTTCGCTGGATATAAAACGCTCCGACAAGCCTGTGGAGAAAATGGACTACCCTATGAAAAGGTTTTTTCGCAATTGGCCAAAATAAACGCCATTGTACCTGAAAAAGAAACAAACTACATCAGCTGGGACATTGCTTTTCTGATCAATTATATCATCGAGTTTCATCATCGTTTTATCAATACACAAACCAGGTTCATTACCGAGCTGGCGCATAAAGTCGCTGAATCTGACCGGGTGCGCCATCCCGAAATTAAGCAGATCGCAGATCTATTTTCCAGCACCGGCAGACTACTCGAGTTGAAAAGTGCCCATGAACAAGCCATGCTGTTTCCTTATATAATCCAGTTAAATACAGCTTGTAAAACCGAGGTAAAAATAAGCGCTGCTGATTTTGGGCCAATAGCCAGCTTGTTATACCCGCTACAGGCTGACAGCGCAAAAGTGGCAGAAAATCTAAAGCAAATAAGGTTGTTAACCAACGGTTATATTGCCCCTGCCTATACGTCCAGTACCTGCCCGATATTGTACAAGTTGCTGGCTGAGTATGAAGCTGATGCTGTTCTTCATTTCCACCTGAAAAATAATATCCTGTTTCCGAAAGCCCAGGAAATGGAGGATCTGTTGTGGGGAAAACAAATGATTTATTAATAAACCGAATATTTAAAATTTAATAAAAGCAAGTTAATTTATATCACCATGAGCCATACGTTTCATATCCCTGTTTTAGGATTAGGTTATTCTATTGATACACCTTTAAAAATTGCCCGTTACGGCATATCCTCTACCTTGTCTATTGTCGACGATGAACTGATCGAAAGAATGCGCCAATATCATACCCGGCTCGCCGGTGAAACATTTACCCCTATTTTAAAAAAAGAGGATGATGCAAGAGCCAGGAGAATCACAGCTTACCTGAACCTGGTTGACCGTCTGATTAACAGACAGTTCGAAGAATTGAAAGCTTTACCATTTGAAACAGGGAACGATCTATGTCGTTATTTTGAGTTGCTTCCCGAATATTCGCGTTTAAGACAGGGTTATGATCTGATGTTGGAACTCCAGGATAATTGGCAAAAAAAACACCTTCAGGGATTACTCAAACAGGAAATGAAACCGGGCGCCATTGATGTCAATATCATGTCTAAAGTCGACAAAATGAATTATGCTGCAAACGGAGATTCCAGTGGTGACCTGAATACAGATGCATTAGCTGCCCTTCGCGGCTTTGCCATCAGCAACCTGCAATCTTCAGTGATCCTGTCCGCAGGCATGAACCCGCGGTTATACAGTTACCTGGAAACTTTTGCGGATTTTTATCCTGACGAAAACGGACTACTCCATAAAAAGGTTATCTTGAAGGTGAGTGATTTTCGTTCCGCATTTATCCAGGCCAGATTTTTGGCTAAAAAAGGGATTTGGATATCCGAGTTCCGGGTGGAATCCGGGCTTAATTGCGGCGGCCATGCATTTGCGACGGAAGGATACCTGCTTGGACCTATCCTGGAAGAATTCAGGCAGAAGCGACAGGAAATGGCAGAAGAGCTTTTTAAGAGTTACCAAAACGCACTGTTGGAAAAAGGGATTACCTGTGCTGAAGCCCCTATACAACGGCTGAGTGTTCAGGGCGGGATCGGCACAGCTTTAGAAAACGATTTTCTGCTTGACCATTACGAATTGGACGCGACCGGCTGGGGCAGCCCTTTTTTACTGGTCCCGGAAGTCACGAATGTGGACAAAGAAACCCTGGAGCAACTGGAACAGGCGGAGGAAGAAGATTATTATCTAAGTGGCGCGTCTCCTCTTGGCATTTTGTTCAATAATTTTGGAAAGAGTACGTCTGAAATACTCCGCCAAAAGCGCCTTGACAATAATCGGCCAGGCAGCCCATGTACCAAAAAATATTTATGCACAAACACAGAATTCACTGAAAAGCCCATCTGCACTGCTTCCCGGAAATATCAGCAGCTAAAAATAGCACAACTACGTACCCAGGATCTTCCAAAGCCGGAGTATGAACAACAATACCAATCCGTAGTTGAAAAAATATGCCTTTGCGAAGGACTTTGTGCTTCCGCGTATATCAAGTATGATATGCTGAAACCCAGGGAAAACAACGCGGTTGCCATCTGCCCCGGCCCTAACCTGGCCTATTTCTCCAGAACTTATACGCTGGAAGAAATGATCAGGCATATTTATGGTACAGTGGACCTGTTGGATAAGGTCAGGAGGCCTCATATGTTTATCAAGGAGTTGAACCTGTATATCGACTACCTGCAGCGTGACCTCCAATCTCAATTAAAGGAGTTGAGCGATAAGAAGAAGAAACAACTGACCAAGTTCAAGCTGCAGTTACAGGATGGTATCGACTATTATAAAACGCTTTTCACTGAGTCCGCCAGCCAAACGAACCTCTTTTTCCTGGATTGGATCAGGGAGCTAACCCATTCAGAAGCGAAATTAAGCGGGATAGCGATATGAGCTAAAAGACGAAGGGGCGGTACTTCAGGTAAAGCCCCTTTGATATATCTTTTTGTGTTTCAGGGTCGCTTAGGAAGAATGATCACCGGGATCGCAATATGATAGGTCACCTGGCTATGCTGCCCTCTTTTAAAAAACCTGGTCATTTGTTCTCCCGGTTGCTGGACAACAGCGAGCAGATCCGTTTTCTTATTGGCATTCAACCAGCCCCAATCTTTTTGCACTCCCATATCGGGAATACTGCGAAAATAAAACCCGCCGCAATTCAGTTTTTGATATAAATCACGGTTAAGTTGCTCTTCATCCTTTTGCACCCAAACGTCCGAAGGATCCTCATTCAGGTGGGCAATCATGAGTTCCGCAGCGAAACCTTCTATCAGTTCACCCAATTCGGCAACAGAATGAATATCCTCCTCGTGGAGTTGCGACGCAAAAGCAATCTTTTCAAAATTTTTGATTACCGCGTTTTCAGGTATGACAAGCACCGGAACAGCGGCCCAATCGATGATCCGGGTACAGACATCGCTGAGTATGTAAGTTGCCAGGTCGTCCGCTCCGGGTGGGAAAGTAACGATCATATTTACCTCTTCATTTTTCATGATGGCGGTCATGATGTCCACCAGTTCAGGGCCTACATCCTGGAACGTCAATCCGGGTAAATAAGCACCCGGAAATGACTTGTTTTGCAGGTCAAGTTCCATACACCGGGTAAAATCTGCCAGCTCATTGCAGGAGTTGATTAAATATGGCGGTCCATCGGCTGTTACCAGCCGCCGGTTTGCAGGAACAGTATTCATGCTGAACAATAATACTTTTGCCTTCATTTTTTTTGCCATATGCAAAGTAAAACGTGTGGCGTGGACAGATCTTTCTGAAAAATCAGTCAGTACAGCGATCGTATTCATATCAATGGATGGAAGTTTACCTCGTTTGTAATGTTTTGTCCGTGGTCATGATCGCTTCCGTGTGTCTGAACAGCTCTTTCTTAGTCGCTTTAACCGCAGCAAATAAAAGCCGTAATTCAGTTTCCAGTTTATTGTATTTTTCAAGAAAACCAAGATCCATACCTTTTTTCTGGTCGCTGATAAACGGCTTTAGAAAATGAAGAAACTCCGGAATCTTTATCTTAAGGAAATTCACATGCTTTTCCTGCTCCTGAACTTTTGTTGTAAAGTCCACCACTGTTGATGACATTCCAGGCTCCCGGTATTCGCTTAGAATATGGTTAAAAAACCGCAATTCATCCTCCAAAAAAGAAATGTCTTGCAGCCAGTGCTCGCTTAGAATATACAGCTCCTGTAGTTCATACTCCAGTTGGCTATCGGTTGGTGCTGTGTTCATAATAATATTTAATAAGTGTTGAATTTAAACAAATAGAGTATCGGGAAAAATCAGCAAGGGGATCTGTATATGTCCAGCCATTTTCTGAGTATGGCTGCCTTTTAACAAGCCGGTAAAAAAGCCGTGTGTATGATGTACCATTGCCAGCATTTCAATATCGCCGTGTTCGATCAGCCAATCCAGACCTGCTACCACACGGCTATCCTTAATCAGCTGATAATCGATTTTCGGGTAACTTGCTTTCTCTGTCAGTTCCTTTAATATTTGAGTAAGGTAATGCTGAGGCGTGTTTTGATCTTCATTATTCACATGTATCAACAAAATGCCGGCATTCAACCGTTCGGCTATCGTAACCAGTTTACGAATGCAATTCAAATCCTGCCGCATATCACTAAAATCAGTGGCAAACGCTATTTTTTTGACTTTTTTAAAATGAGTTCCAGCCGGAACCAGCAACAAGGGAATTTTACTGGTGTCAATTACCCCCCGGACATGATTACCGATCATCCATTGACCTAAACCCTCATGCTGATGAGAACCGACAACCGTTAAACCAGGGGACTGAAGATCAACAGCATGGTTAACAACATCACATACAGTACCCGACTCAATGAAACAGGTAATTGTCGGTTTAAATGCATCTTTTGGTTGATTACCAGAAAGCAAGGTCTCTTTGAGATGACTTAATTCCTTTGTACTGTCTTCCATTAAATCATCATAAACATCCACTGGCCAGGCTACAATCCCTGCCTGAGGGATCTCTGCCGGAATGATCATGGCATTGCATAGCGTCACATCGGTTCTTAGTTGTTTGGCAAGCTCAAACCCAAAGCGGGCTACCTGTTTTGAACCGTCCGAAAAATCAGTGGTAATTACTATTGCTCTCATGACTTTACACTTCTAATTTGTGATGTAAAGCTGGCCAATAGCACGCAGTAAAAAACTGACAATGGTCATATATTATGGTGATCCTACATCAGAAAAGTGGTGATGCTGATATTAGGGTCTTTATTAAAAACCAGGCTCATCATGAAAAGCAGCCGTTCGCTGCGTTTTTGCCGTATTGAAAAACAATATCCCGAAGTAAGGATAAGCGCGGTAAATAAATTCCGAAACATTCGGCTTTGCCCCCGCATTTGTTAGTACAGAGCGGCAAATGCAATAAGCAGACCGGCCCCGTTAACTAAATATAAGATTCAATACTCATATCGCCCGCTCTTTTCTGTCAAGGTTATTTTATAAACAATTAGTTCCACCTTTATACCCACATCACTTTCCTTCTCTGTGATACCATGAGACGGGTGATCAGGTGCATTTTCAGCCAGCGGCATGATCCGGTGGATAATGGACTGCATCGCCTGCTGCTTTTCATCTATATCAGTTATTTCTTTAAACCGTCCCCAGGCGATCACACTTTTCCAGCGGAATATACTTTGGATATCATCAACCTCAAAGCACACTTCAGGATTCTTGCGCATCATGTCAATTTTCTTTCCCTGGGCGGCATGGCCGTATATATGTACACCGTCGTACACGTAGTTAATCGGGACGATATAAAGACGACTATCCGCGTAACAGGCGATACGACCGGTGACCTGTTGCCTTAACAAGTCCTCTGTTTCCTTTGTTGTCAATTTACCTAACATTTTTTGCCTATTAATGATTATAGTTAAAAGCCTGACGGGTTAAAAAAGTGGAAGATCACCAAAAGAATGAGCAGCAGTAATTCGACCAACAGAAATAGTACATAAGGATTTATCCTTCCTGTCCCCTTCTTTCTTATTTTTACTATATGGTTCATCCGGTGGTTCTTTAGTATCCCGTAAACGCTCATTACAAAGATTATGAAAGAAGCCTCGCCATAAAATGATAATCATCACTTCAATAGGTGACCTGAGCGGGAGACCAGGATGATCATAGTCATAGGAGGACCCTTACCCGTTCGTTAGTTTTATAAAATAATCTTATAGAAATTTGGTCTCGCCACATGAAAAAGAAGAACGGTATTAAATATTTCAAAGAGGAATGGAAGAGGATGAAGGCATATCTTAAATCCTACTTAAAGAAAGGGCAACAGGAAGATTTGCATCGGTTCCGGGTACAGGTAAAAAAGCTAAGGGCTTTCTTCACCTTATCCGATACCCTGTCTCCTCATTCCAATATGAACAAAAAGTTCAAGCTGGTAAAGAAAATCTTTAAAGAAGCCGGCAAGTTGCGAAACACCTATATCAAACATAAATTAGCTGACAGACCAGAGCCCAATACAAGAACATCTCCGGATTTGCCGATAGCAAAGGCAAGCAGAAAATTCAGGTTGAAAGTCCTCAAATATTTAAAAAAGACCCAAAGTGTACATGGAGTACTTAAAAAGAATATAAAATCCATCAAAAACTCGTCTGTCCATCAATTTTACGAAGACCAGCTTCAACAAATTGCAGGTGCATTAGCGCCGCTTCAGTTCAACGAAAAATTACATGAGTGCCGGAAACGGATTAAAGTTCTGCTCTACAATTATCAACTTGTTCAAGCAACGCTTGGCATAACACTGAATGAAGATTACCTGAAACAGCTACAGGAAGCAATCGGCAACTGGCACGATTACTTATTGTCCCCAACTCGTCTGTCAGGAGATCATACAACAGATACCACCGTAAATGTTATGAATAAGCAACAACAGAAACTTAAAGAGGATATCATCAGCCTCACCCATGATTTTTATTATCGGGCAACTACTGCAGGGATGTGAAACTAAGTTTTGGGATTTCTTTATCTGTTTCCGTAACTCAATTGATTTTTTGATCGGTCCACCAAAATTGCAGTCTCCTGTGATCTTAAAAAATCATATGCTCAGCTCATTGTCTGATGCTGATTGAAACAGCGTGAATAATAGGCCAAACCGGCATCAAAGGTTTGTGTCCGATATCATTTATTCAGGTGACCAGGGGCACGTATGGGTAAGGAGGAAAAAGCAAACTTTGTACAGGATAAAACTTTAAAACCACCCTATATGAAAACGATATTAGTTCCCACCGATTTTTCCGCGCCTGCAAGCAATGCCGCATGCTACGCCCTGCATCTGGCTAAAAGCATGAAAACCGGCATCCGGTTATGCAGCGCGATTACAGTGCCTGCAGAGGCCCCGATGGCACCACAGGTTGCATGGCCGCTGGAAGATTACACCTCTATAAAAAGTTTTGTAACAGAGCAATTGGAACTGTCTGTCGAAAAGCTCGAGCAAAAACTGGAAGAACAAGTGGAGGGTCTGTCTCCAGGTTATCAACCTGCCATTGGTTACAGCAGTGAAGTTGGCTCGGTAACCGAGGTGATCAGAAATACAATGGATGAACAGAAAATGTCGCTGGTTGTAATGGGTATGTCGGGAGCAGGCGGCTTCAGTCGTTTTTTTCTGGGCAGTAATAGCCGTGACATGATTGAAAAAGCCACGTTCCCAATTTTGCTTATTCCGGGAGATTTTATTTACCAACCTATAAAAAAGATCGCCTTTGCCACCGATTTGAGCAAGGGGGATATTGAAGTGATTCATTCCCTGGCCGGCATGGCGCGCTATTTTAACGCGGAGATTCTCGTTAATCATATTACTGACGAAAAATATGAAAAACATGCGGAACAACGTGAGATCGACGATTTCCTGGCTGAAGTGTCGGATAAGGTCAATTATCCAAAAATCTATTACCGCCATGTCAAGAGTATCGATGTGGATCTCGGCCTGAACTGGCTTTATGAACACAGCCAGATTGATATGTTGGCTATGGTCCATCGTCCTCGTCACTTCCTTTCGAAACTGATCGGCGGCAGTCATACGCAGCGGCTGGCTAAACATATTACCATTCCATTACTGGTATTCCCGCCCGATTGCTGCACGCCTATTTAAAACATGTGCATAGCAAACAAGTCACATCAATACTTAAAAATAAATGATGGAAGCTACTCCAATTACTCTCCGTCTCGAATCTCCAACTGCAAAAATAGTCGGCATAAAGGGATTGAATGATGCACAGGTAATCGAAGCCCGAAAACAATTCGGTCTTAACCAGTTGGTTCATAAAAAGGAGAATCGCTTTTTTGATGCGGTCAAAAGCCTGTTCAAAGAGCCTATGGTCATGTTGCTGCTGGCCACCTCAGGAATTTATTTTGTCACTGGCAATACCGGGGATGGTTTTTTCCTCGCTTTTGCGATTATATTAGTTTCTGCTATTTCCCTGTATCAGGACTCCCGGAGTCGCAATGCCATGGAACAACTCAGGCACTACACACAAACCGGCTGCGATGTTATCCGGAATAGTAAAACAGTACGTATAAGGTCCGAGGAACTGGTCGTAGGTGACAGCCTGGTTATCGAAGAGGGGGCGGCTATTATGGCCGATGCTGTAATTGTTCAAGCCAATGATTTCTCGGTGAATGAATCCATTCTCACCGGGGAATCGCTACCCGTTTATAAAGATCCGGAACAAAGTGACCACTTTATTTACCAGGGAACAACGGTCGCCAGCGGACTTGCGATTGCTACGGTAACAGCTATTGCCCATGAAACAAGGCTGGGAAAAATTGGTAAAAGTCTGGAAACCATACCCGAGGAGCAGACGCCGCTCGAGCTGCAGATCGGTAGCTTTGTCAGGAAGATGGTGATCGCCGGCGCCATCATATTCCTGATTGTCTGGGCGATCAATTATTACCGTTCGGCTCTCATTTTGGATAGCCTGTTGAAAGGGCTTACGCTGGCAATGAGTATTTTACCGGAAGAAATACCAGTGGCATTTACCACCTTTATGGCCATCGGCGCCTGGCGTCTGATGAAGATGGGGGTGGTGGTCAAACAAATGAAAACGGTGGAGACCCTCGGCAGCGCAACGGTGATCTGTACAGACAAAACGGGAACGATCACCGAGAACAGGATGAGCCTGGCCGGTGTCTTCGCCTTGCGATCAAATCGGGTTGCTAAGGATGTAGCTTTGTTTGATCCAAATGAACAGGATTTGATCAGAATGGCCATGTGGGCCAGTGAGCCTATGCCCTTTGACCCGATGGAGATTGCCCTGCATCATGCTTATACGCAACTATTTGCGACTGATGAAAGGCCATTTTACCACATGATCCATGAATATCCGCTGGGCGGCAAACCTCCTATGATGACTCATATTTTCGCTGATGGTTCGGGGCGCCGGATCATTGCCGCCAAAGGAGCGCCGGAAGCCATCATCCATGTAAGCGTGTTGAGCGAAGAGGAGCACCAGCGTACCCTGGCTGCCATTGCCACGTTTGCTAATGACGGATACCGGGTTTTAGGCGTTGCAGAGGCCATCTTCGGAAAAGAGGAGTACCCAACCAACCAGCAGGAATTCAGATTTACATTTAAAGGGATCGTTGCTTTTTACGATCCCCCAAAAGCAAATATTACAGATGTGCTAAAAGCATTCTATCAAGCGGGTTTAGCGGTTAAAATCATTACCGGTGACAATGCGGCGACAACTGCATCCATCGCCGGAAAGATCGGATTCAAGGGATATGATAAATGTATCGATGGTGCGGCCCTAATGATACAGAGCGATGAAGAAATACAGAAAACCGCTCTCAACACCAACATATTTACGCGAATGTTCCCAGAGGCGAAACTGAGGGTCGTTCAGGCTTTGAAAACTAACAACCAGATTGTGGCCATGACCGGAGATGGCGTAAATGACGGGCCCGCATTAAAAGCGGCACATATTGGCATTGCAATGGGCAAAAAAGGAACAGAGATTGCCAAACAAGCCGCCTCCCTGGTCCTTGCCGATGATGACCTGTCAAAAATGACAAATGCGATAGCCATGGGCAGAAGGATATACGCTAATCTTAAAAAGGCCATCCAGTATATTATTTCCATCCATATCCCTATTATCCTTACTGTATTTATTCCATTGTTCCTCGGCTGGATATATCCCAATATCTTTTCACCAGTACATATCATTTTTCTCGAGCTGATCATGGGGCCCACCTGTTCCATCGTTTATGAAAATGAGCCTATGGAAAAGAATACCATGATGCAGCAACCCAGGGCATTTACCCAAACCTTTTTTAACGGAAAGGAACTCCTGACAAGTGTCATTCAGGGACTGGTTATCACGGCGGGTACCTTAAGTATTTACCTGTTTGCCGTATCCCGGCATTTCAATGAAACCACTACGCGTACTATGGTATTCAGTACCATGATCGTCGCCAATATTCTGCTGACTTTGGTAAACCGTTCTTTTTATTATTCACTGTTAACTACCATTAAGTACAGGAATAACCTCGTGCCCGTTGTGCTCGGCATCACGATCATAGTTTCCGGATCATTGTTCTATATCCATCCTTTGTCAACTTTTTTTGGATTTGAACCCTTAAGCCTTGCCCGGCTGTCGCTTAGTTCTGGAGTGGGCATACTATCGGTAATCTGGGTTGAGCTATTGAAACTTGGCAAAAGAGCTGTTCTTGCTTCAAAGGCAAATCAATAATTAAATGATGAAGATCAAGACGGAGTATGACAGATTAAATCATGATCCATAAAAAAGCCGCAGAAGCTAAGTTGTCCACGGCCTTCCAAGATATTTTGATAGTTTACCTGTCTTTCATACCAGCAGGGATCACCATCATCGGTATCTGCTGGTGTTTTAACTGCTCACTGGTATGACTGCCTTTAAATACGCGGTTTAAAAAACTATGTTGGTCATGTACCAGGACAAGCAGGTCTGACCTATTCTCTTCACAATGTCGGTTCAGGCGGGCGGGCAATTCCTTGCCTGAGATGTTCTGATACGATATATCAGGATACCGGTATCTTTTCACCCGGTTGGAAAACTTATTTCTCATTTCTATTTCGCGGGTGTCATCATGGCCCCAAAGGGATACATGAAGAATTTCCAGGTGAAAATTAAAAAGGCGGCCGAGTTTGGTGAGATAATGTACAGCATGCAGGTCGCCTTCGTCAAAGTCACAGGCAATGGTGACCTTCTTTATCTCCCTTAGATCCGCACTTTCAGGAACAATCAAAATCGGCCTGTTTGTCTCATTGATTACCATGTTGGTATCACTGCCGATCAATAAATGTTCCATGGTTGTTCCAGACCGGGCTCCCATAACAATAAGTTCGATATCTCTTCTTTCCAGCAAGAACTCCAGTTGATACTGCAGGCTTCCCTCCTCCCGCTGGCAACTAATGCTTGGCCGGTGTGCTCCATGCGGGACTTCCGCACAAAGTTTCTCCAGGTTCTCCTTCAGATAAATAATTTTCCTCTTGCTTTCGTCCACCCAGATCATCCGCTCCACGGCATAAGGTGCCCCGCCAAACTCGGACAGAACGGGCTGACTGATAAAAGTATTGAACAATAAAATATTTGCATTCAATTTAGCGCACAGCGGAACAGCTACGGCAGCGGCATGATCCGCGTTATCCGTATGGTCGGTTAGCACCAGAATCTTTTTCATGATCAAAATGTATTAAACGTTAAATTTGTGTTTTTCCTCATAGCTGAGGTACCTATAACAAAAATGATCAATCGTCTATCCACAGTCCATGACTGGTATCACCCTGAAAACTGATTTACGGCACTTTTGGCATGAATAATTCAGGGCTGGGATCTCGACAACAATAAAATCGGTAACCCCGGCACCCGCTGCATAAGCGTGGAAAAACTAAGTTTTCTCCAAAGAAGAGGCGCACGAAGAAGCAATTTTTGGCACGCAGGATTCCCGGTTATCTAAATATGGTATAAAACATCGCGATTGCTGCCGCGCCCATAGCGAAAAAGGTAAACCAAAGCAGTGTATTGGATAGATGGCCGTTTGTATAGTTACCCATGATCGTTTTATTGCTTGAAATTCTGACAACTAAAAATAATAAAGGCACAGCGGCAACTCCGTTTAATACGGCAGCATAAACCAATGCCTTCACTGGGTCAATCCCAATAAAATTGATCAGCATGCCGATGAGCGTAGCTATACAAATGACCAGGTAAAATGCTTTGGCACGGTTCCATTTAAGATTCAGACCAGATTTCCAGGCAAAAGCCTCACAGACAGCATATGCCGCGGAGCCCGACAAAACAGGTACCGCCAACAGACCCAAACCAATGATCCCGACAGAAAAAATCAGTTTAGCCAGGAATCCGGCATGGGGGAAGCTATGCACCAGTGGCTCCAACGCCTTAGCGGCATCGGCAGCCGTCTTTACATCCGTGATACCGCTTTGATGCAGGACTGTTGCACCAACAACAATAATGCTCCAGGTAGCAAACTCAGAAAACAACATCCCTGAACCGTTATCAATGCGCATATTCCGGATAGCAGCATTACTGATCAGCGGCTTTCCATCGACCAGTTTGTTGTGTTCCTTTTCCTCCTCCACTTCTTGCGACGCCTCCCAAAAGAACATATAGGGTGATATCGTTGTCCCTAAAACTCCGGTAATGATGAAGAGAAAACTAAATGTAAATTCAAAATGAGGAATAAACGTCGCTTTCATAACCGTAGCCCAGGGCTGGTGTACAATGAACAGAGTTATAGGATAAGCCAGTAAAGCCAGCGCAAGCCATTTCAATATCCTCGAATACGTATGGTAATTGGTAAAAATCTCTAATAAAAGAATAATGATCGTAAAAAACAAGGTCAGTACCACAAAAGGGAGCGGCACTAACAGCCGTGCGGCCGATGCCATCGCACCAATATCGGCGCCGATATTGATCACATTGGCAACAAGTACCAAAGTCACAACCCCGTATAACACCGTTTTATTATAATGTAATTTAACAACAGAGGCAATGCCTCTGCCTGTTACCATCCCGATGCGCGCGCAGGCCTCCTGAACCGCAATCATAAATGGGAGCATATACAGGGCGGTCCACAATTGCCCATAGCCAAACTGCGCACCAGTTTGAGAATAGGTAGCTATACCAGAAGGATCGTCATCGGCTGCACCCGTTGTCAAACCAGGTCCTAAAATCCTTAGAAACCGGATCAGTTTATTTTTAGGTCGTTTGATGATCGGCTTTAGGTTCATTCCGCTTTATTAGTTTTCTGTAAAAATAAAGTATAAGTGTTCATCAAATGGTGACAATTATCATATAATAGTATGCCGTCACTCAAACCGCCTACCCACGATAATTTTAACGATGGCCTTATCCGCATTTTGTGTAAAACCATAACCTACCCCACCATTAAACTCCCATTTAGGGTCAAAATTCAAATCTGTTGCTATGAATAACTGATGATCCTGTTGTTTAAAGGCATCATAGTGAAAGAAAGGGCCCGTACTCCCATAATATTCCAATCCAAGGGCAACAATTTTGGTTACGTCATAACTACCTTTAACATTTGGCGAAAAAGTAAATCCTCTACGCTCATCAGGGCCTTTGAAGCTTTTCTCCAGTGTTGGGTTAACAGAAATATATAATTTATTCCATTTTTTATCTACTATAGGTCTTATTTCTAACGTGCTGGTATTTGCCGAAAATGCACTTTTCTGAAAGCCAAATTCGGTTGAAATACTAACCCCTACCGGCCAGTTCCAACGCTGCGGTGCGGCGACTCTTGGTCTGATATGTGAGCCAACATAGGCCGTGCGTCCGGCATCTCCCACAGAATTAAAGAAATAGAAACCTGTTTCGAACCAGGTAGTCCAGCCATGGGTTATCTCAATCGTTTCATGTTCTACATGGTTTGTTGGAAGCTCGTCATTGGTGATATTTTTACTTCCATTCAGGGTAAAATTACTGTGCAGCTCCAACATTGTTCTACCCTTTTCAACTGTTTCAGAACCATAAACCTGGATTTCGTAATTGTCCTGTGCTTTAAGTTTCAGGATAGGAAACATAAGGATTAGCAAGCATAGATATTTCATTAGTATTCAGCTTTAAAACGCATGTAAAATCACATTCGCCTTAAAACTATTCCCGCAATCTGAAGCAAAATTGTAGTTGGATGGCAGATCTTAATTGTATTAAAAAATTGACAAAACAGGGACTTTTAATCTTGGATTATCTAAGGTTCCTCAGAACTTGAGGATAAAAGTGTGCCACCCTGAATCATACGCATAGTGAATACCGTAACCATAATGTTGGCAGATATTTTTAACCAGCGTTAACCCAAGGCCAGTCCCCTGCGATTCCTTCCCTTTTTGAAAACGCTCGAAAATCAACTGCTCATTTAATGACTGATTCGTTCCGGTATTTTTAATGAGTAATTGCTCTTCGTTCAATTCAATAATAATTAGGCCGCCAGGGTTATTATGCCTTATCGCATTACTAAAGAGATTATTTAATAAGATATCGATCAGATATTTACTTACCAGCATCTGTTTGGGTTGTAAGTTATGCTCAAACGAAAGGGCTTTAGTTTGCATCAGTTCCTGAAACTGCAGCATTTTTTCGGGCAGCAAAACCTCCAGATTAATTGACTCGTTATCGGTAATCAATTTATTTTCCAGTTTAGCCAGCAATAATAACGATTGGTTAAGTCGGGTGGATTTATTGATCGAGCCGTAAATGTCCGCGATCTGCTCCAATTGCCCGGCACTTAATGTTTCATCCTGGATCAGGGTATCCAGCTTGGTGGTCACTACAGCCAAAGGGGTCATCATTTCGTGAGAGGCATTCTCGGTAAATTGCTTCAGGTTCAGGTAATCATAGGTTACCCTTAACGACATTTCTCTAATAGCTTCGTTGAGTTCAGTGAATTCATCCACCTTACTTGGTTTTCCTTTAAACTGGTCAACATCCGCTATATTGAATTGCTTGATCTCTTTTAATGTAAGTTGAAATGGTTTCCAAAGGCCGTTCAGCATATACTTATTGATGATAAATAGCACCAATAACAGGCCAGCAAGCAACACCAATGTAATGATGGTAATAACTTCTATGAGATATTTTTGCCCTGCTCTGGAAATGGTGATAACGACTTTGTAATTCGTGTCCTTTAATTTGACCAGGTCTTCAACGGCACGTCCTGCTTCTTTCCGCTGCTCTTTCGGGTTGAAATAAGTGGTATCAAAAAAACGCTTCTTCAGTTCCTGTTTATTGGTTCTGGTAAATACGGCATGATCCCGGTCAAGATCATACTGTTGCGGGCCCCGGTTACTGCTCCTCACATACTCTTCTGCTTCTATCAACTGCTGCTGAAGTCCCTGATCCAGTTGTTGCTGGGCAATGTAATTAATAGCAAAATAATAAATGGCGGCACCCGCTAATAAGACAGACAAGGTTATATAAATACTTGTCCTGGTATAATGTGCCGATAATTTCATTAACCTATAAATTTATAACCAATCCCATAAATGGAAGTTAAATAGTCCTTACCACCTGCATCCAATAACTTCCTACGCAGATTTTTGACATGCGTATAAATAAAATCAAAGTTATCATGCATATCCATCTCATCGCCCCATAAGTGCTCAGCAATAGCATTTTTTGAAATAACCTTTCCCTTATTGGCAATAAAATACAATAACATGTCATATTCCTTCCTGGTGAGGATAATAGCGATTCCATTAACTTCAACCGTCCGGCCCTGTACATCGATGGCAATCTCGTTAAATATTAACTTATTATTGGTATTTAAGGCCTTTCGGCGATAAACTGCCATCAGACGGGCTTTGAGTTCTGCTAAATGAAAGGGTTTGGTCAGGTAGTCGTCGGCTCCAACATCCAGTCCCTTTAATTTATCTTCCAGGGAGTTCCGGGCAGAGATGATCAATACCCCTTCGTTCTTCTGGCTGGTCCGAAGGTATTCCAGTACGTCGAGCCCTTCTCCGTCAGGCAGTCCGATATCCAGCAAAACACAATCATAGTCATAGTCTGATAATTTCTGCAGGGCCGGATTTAGTGCGCCACAGCTCTCGCAGATGTTACCATCTACATTCAAATAGTTTGTGATGTTTTCACGTAAACTTTGCTCGTCTTCTATTACCAGGATTTTCAAATCTGCTTTTATTCAAATATAAAACTCAAAATTGAAGAGAACTTGAAGTAAATGCATTCTGTTAATTTATTAATGGGTAACCATGATGCAACTACAGATTTACTTCATATTTATTCCGTAATTTACAAACAATTGATCATGACTAACTTATCAAATCTGATTAACCTCAAAACAATATTGGACGCCTGTACTTATTAAACTCGCTATGGCAATTATAACACCTGTTCGTAAAGATGTCCAGCACCATGGGCGTATTAAAAAATATTCAGCTTCCCTACGTCTATGGCATTGGGCCAATACCATCGTTATCAGCGGCTCACTGCTTACAGTACTGATCAATTCAACTATAACGGATGAAAGGCCAATATCAGCCTTGGTCAAAACCGAATTAAAGAATGCTGGTGCCGCAGTTAGCGATGAGCAGGCTGGTTCAGTTGCACACGCGCTTGGCGATAGCGTCTGGAGCATACACATCTATTTTGGATATGTATTAATTGGTTTACTTTTATTTCGTTTAGGGCTTGAGTCTTTTCAGCTCGCCGATCAAAAATTCATCCGTAAGATGAAAAGCGCTTACCGGCAATTCCAATCTATCAAAAAAGAAAGAGAACTGGCCAAACATGAGCTTACTGTAAAAGCTATTTACGCCGCGTTTTATATTTTGCTCATCATCATGGCTGTAACCGGACTATTTTTGGCATTTGAAGACCTTTTAGCATCTTTCAAATCTATCAGGCACAGCGTTAAAGAAGTTCATGGCTTTTGCATGTACCTGATCCTTGCTTTTATCTTTGTTCATCTGGCTGGTGTCTTTTTAGCCGAACGCGGGGACAATAAAGGTATTGTTTCTGATATGATCAATGGCGGAGGAAGTCATCCGTAATCATTTTACAGCAACCAATTAAAACGGAAAAACCATCAGACATATTAATTACAATATTCCTGATGGTTTTAAATGGGTTGCCAGAGTGTCGTGCAATTAATCTTGTATTTGAATACCAATCCCTATTTGAACTTCATGGCCAGGGTTACAATATTCGAATTCAACCCTGTAGAACGCATATAGTGGCCGGCCCTGATCTCCAGCGAATTGAAATGCTGCCAGCCAAACACACCCGTTGGTGGAGACAATCTGATATTAGCCCCAACAAAATTGCTGTGTAGCGTAGACAGATCATAATCGCTGGTGTAATAGGTATCCGTAGGATTGTGCTGTCCGTATGGAGCGAAATAGCGTGTACCTTGTTGGTTATTATACCGGTAATAAGGGCTCACTGATACAAATGAAGTCAGCTTAACAGGTATTTCCACTTCCGCCGTATGGGCGCGTATACCCCAGTTATCCATATAATACCGGTAAAATGTCCTGATCACAAAATGGTCATCCAGGAAGTAATTAAACCGTACAGCTATAGGAAGCTTATACCGGCTACCTGGCAGATTTTCTACCCGTTCAGATCCATCGGTAAAATAATCACGCTGGTATTTGGTGGCCAGCAAACCATGCTGATAAGAAGGCTCGATGATCAGTAAGGCCTGCAGCCGTGAGGTCAGCACCTGCGACAGGGAGAACGAAGTACTGAATGAATTCCGCGGACTGTGGTCAACCGGTCCTTTACCTTCCCGATCAGATCCCGAACCGTAGCCCGGCGGTCGCAGTTCAACCGGTAATATCACTTTCCAGGTATCCAGGAAAACCATGCCCTTAAAATCAAACTGCGTATTTTTATCTTTAGATACCCGTGTAAGATTTATTCCACCGCCGAAAGACTGGTAATCGAACTCGTGCGAATAAGATCCTGTTAGTCCGAAAGCATTACCGGTTTTATCGTTTGAAACCGTCCAGTTCAAAGATGGGTATACACGGGTATCCTGCCTGGAAGCTGAGGAGATACTGTTCGGGTCAATTTTATCTGACGATGCTGAAGTATAATGATCCACACCCAGTTCAAAGGTAAAGGTGTGTTTCTTACCACTGGCGCCATATTTTGATAATTGCAGATCAAAGGTATTGGCAAAATCAGTCAGCTTTTCAGTACCTATACCGCCGGTAACTGCAGAGTTATTCCCATCCTGGTGATAGTAAGCCGAGATGATGTTGATCTCTTCAATTTTAAGTTTGCGGGCTTCATAGTTACTGGTATCCTTAACCGGTAATGCTTTGGTTTGCGCATGTGAAGCAACTATCCCTAAATATAGGGCGGCAACACACAGGTATATTTTCCTCATATAAGTAACACGCTTTTAGTTACATCCACAGCCGCCGCCGCTTTTTCCACCATTAGCTCCCGAACCGCCTTCGCGATACAATTGAAAACTTTGTTCAAACTTCTGTGACTTACGGGCCGAAAGCTCCATTTCCGCGTCGTTTAACCTGTTCTTTTGATACGCTTTTACTGATGAGCAAGAACTCAATCCAAGAGCCGGTATACTGCCGACCAGCAATAATTTAATCAGGGGAAACTTTTTCATGTGTTAATTTTTAACGTTTATATTTCTGGACGTGTAAAGGCGGTTATCCTCATCAATAATGACGCAGCCGAGTTGTTGTAGTTGGTTTACCAGATCCAACCCCACGCAGATACCCATTACCATTACAGGTGTGGCCATGGCATCAGCAAACTCGGCGCTGGGGCAAATGATACTTACGCTTTTAATGCCGCTTACCGGTAGGCCGGTCTTAGGATCAATGGTATGGGAATATTTTTTACCGTTGATCATGGCATACTTCTCATAGTTTCCGGATGTAGCAATGGCCATATTGCTGATATTAAGTGTAGAAAACGGCGTCATTTGCTTATCGGGGTCGGCAATAGCTATCGTCCAGGGGTTGCCATTAGGCTGTGTTCCCCAGGTGATCAGGTCGCCGGCTGCATTTACAATCCCGCTGTTAACGCCGTCTTGCTGCAGTATAGCTTTAGCACGATCAGCCGCATAACCCTTCCCTATTCCTCCAAAACCTATCCGCATACCTTTTTCCTTGAGCATAACGGCGGTATTCACTGCATCCATGATTACATTTTTGTAATTGATCAGGCGTACTGCTTCACGAGCTGTTTCTGCATCTGGTAAGCTTTTCATGTTAACATCGAAGTTCCAGAGGCTTTTATCTATCGAACCGTACGTGATATCGAATGCCCCCTGAGTAAGCTCAGATATTTTCAGCGAACGTTCTATCAACTGGTAAACTTCCTGATCAACTTTTACCGGGCGAATACCTGCGGCTGCATTGATCTGGTTGGTTTGGCTATCATCGCTGAAAGTAGTCAGCAATTTCTCAATCCGGCTTATCTCGGCAACAGCCATATCAATACGGCTATTTGCCCAATCAATATTATCGCTCACTACGCTGATCTCGAAGCGATTGCCCATCAGCTTCAGTATCCGCTTATGAACAGTTGCGATTTTTTCTATTGTTTCAATGACCGGCATTTGCAAAAGGTTTGATTTGATTAATAAACTGGTCAGGCGTTTCGTCAGGGTATCCGTCCCATTCTTTTAATACTTTGCCATGGTCATCAACTAGCAGGGTAAATGGAAACTTACCATCAGGATTATATTTTTCGGCGAGAGCTTCATTTAGTTTTACCTGCTCTTTGCTCAGTTGATTTTTCTTTTGCCGGGGGAAATCGGCACGAACCAACACCAGGTGATCTGTGGCAAACTCATTGAATTTTTCCGATTCCAGGATCTCCTTCCTCAGCCTTATGCATGGTCCGCACCAATCGGATCCGGAGAAATTCACCAGGATTAGTTTATGTGCTGCTGCTGCTTCAGTTTGAGCTTTGTTAAAATCGCCAAGCCATATAGGGAGATTGCTGGTCAATAAGAAAAGAAAAATGGTTAATAGTTTCATTTTTATCAGTTTTAAGAGAGGCCCATCAGCGGTGTTCCCGTTAAAATAGTTTGATGCGCGGGAGCCTGTATATCACTATAGGAACAATAATATCAGGAGATTCTGTAGTTGACATGAAATTGCCTTCGTTTAACAGATTTTAACAAGATTCATCCGTCGTTTAGATTATAAAAAAGACTAATCAGCCAAAACCAGGTAAAGAATTATTTCCAGTCGATTTGGAATTGAAAAATGAAAAATATTAGCTGGACACAACTTCAGATTTCCTTCAAATTTGCTTGCTAAATTTGTGAGCTTATGCCATTTTGAGCAAGTAATCGTAGACAAACAGTTTAAAATGATGAAGATTATCCCCCAATACAGGTCTTCTAAATCTCGAATTACCAACCAGCAAGAAAACTGGAATCGTATAAATACCCAAATACTCGAATATATAAAGAGTATTAACGAGGCAAAAGATGCGGAAACACTTTGGTTTGGAATGAAGGATCAAGGGAGTAACATGAGCATCAGTTCATTTAATACCAGGTTGAAAAAACTGGTGGGCGCTGGTCTTATTGAAAAAATATCGCTGAATTATAATAAACATTTTTATAGAACAGCCCCTAATCTCATTATCTTATAATCATCACCATTAGGCCGCTTAAAAGCACCTAAGGTATACGGACAGTCGGAAAGGATTCCCTGCGATTTAGTGGTTTGCTAACTTTGTGGTATATGATGCCTGTTACTGGCCATACCCAGGTACGAATCAATTATTACGGCGCTAAATCAAGCACATTATGCGGTTATAACTGGGTAAAAACTGATAAATATCACCTCTCCTATTGATTTCTTGCGGGTAAAAACCCTCATATGGGCGCATATATTTGTATGTGCTTACTCCATATCCGTTTTCATCATTTCCCCCTGAGCCGGAAGAGCGGCAGCATGGTATCGTCTTACCTTTCCAAAAAAAGAATCCCAACGATTGTTTTTTTCGTAATGATGCGGAATTTGACTGGCTTTATCCGGAGCATTTTCAATTGATGTCGCTCAAGCAGTGGACACCTGTTGCCATTGCCAGAAAAGCTGCTGAATATTTAGCTGTAAAAGGGGCAAAAATCCTGGATGTAGGTAGTGGCATCGGAAAATTCTGCCTGACCGCCGCACATTTTAATCCCGATTCTTTTTATTTCGGGGTTGAGCAGCGGCATGAACTGGTATATTACGCCAGGACCGTCAAAAAATACCTGGGCATTGATAACGCCAACTTTCTGCATGCCAACATGACCCAGGTCAACTTTCGCGAATTTGATCATTTCTATTTCTATAATTCCTTTTACGAGAATATAGACCATAAGAACGCCATTGACGACACCATTGCAACCTCCTACAGCCTTTATGCTTATTATTCGCAATATTTAATGTCGGGATTAAATGAAAAGCCGCCAGGCACCCGGGTGGTAACCTACCAAAGTCTTGGAGAAGTTATCCCTTCAGATTATAAACTCATTGATTTGTCATATGATTCCTTGTTGCGGTTATGGATCAAGGAATAATTAACATCAACAAAATCTAACACACCTTCTTTAAATGTACAGCGATACCTTAAATATTTCCTATTTCCGCAAAGACGCAGCCTTCGATACCCTATATCCTCAGCATATACGTGAATTGTCAGAAATGCACTGGACCACTCTGGATGTTTCCCTGGAAGCCAGCAACTTTTTGGCGACACCTGGGGCCCGGATCCTGGATATCGGCAGCGGCGTAGGTAAATTTTGTATCTCTGCTGGTGTATATCATCCGGAAGCTACTTTTTATGGCGTTGAACAAAGGGAGGAACTGTTCCATCATGCCCAAATAGCTAAAGAACAGATTGGCGTTTCTAACGTCCAGTTTATCTATGGTAACCTCATGGATCTGGATTATGACTTGTATGATCATTTTTACTTTTACAATCCTTTTTATGAAAATATAGAACCAAGAAGCCGGATCGATCATACGGTCTGGACCTCGTCTGAATTATATCGTCGCTATACCTTATTCATTTACGGGATGCTGAACAAAAGACCGGCCGGGACCAAACTGGTAACTTTTCATGCTCCGGATAATCAAGTTCCGGCCAGTTATCAATTAATGGACAATTCCTACAATAGTGTTTTGAAAATGTGGGTCAAGGAGTAAAGGCGGACTATGTTTCCGGGACGCCGCGGCACGAAGAACAGCGGCACGGATAGATACTTGGGGCCAGTTGCTGAGCGCTTGCATCCGCAAGATATCCTTTGCGAAGTCAAATAAAATAACATCCATTCAACCCAGTAACTTGCTGATAAGAATTAGGCCCAACGATCGCAAAAGCGGTCAATGACTGTCAGAAAAGCTATTTATATCGAAAAATCTTAGTTTTGTGCGTTTGTTTTCAGAAAGGAATGAAAAACAAACATTATTTATTTACTTAATAAAAAACATATGGAAAAATTCAAATCATTAAAAGATCTGGTAGCATCTATAGAAAGCGACGTGGTCAGCTTTTACGAAAAAGGCAATAAAGCGGCCGGGACAAGGGTTAGAAATGCCATGCAACAATTAAAAGTTATTGCAACGGACATTCGTAAAGAAGTAACAGAAAAGAAAAACAATCAATAATAGTTTAAAAATTGTTTTGGGAAAATAAGCCCGGTCAAAACTGACCGGGCTTATTTATGATGGTGATTCAAGTGCTTAACAGATAACATATACTGATAAATATCAGTATTGACGCTGATATTTTATTCCTATAGCGGGTGGTGTTTGAAGTACTTTTGACTACGGGAAACTGAAGCCATTGAAGGTAATAAGGAGAACCGGATATAAAAAAACTAATGAGTTTATTAAAAGACGGTGACATCAAGGATCATTTCTTTATGGGGTATGATTTGCATAAAGCCGGATTTATTTTTGAGCCGCCTCATATAACCTGTAATTTTAATCTGGGCTTATTGTGTGACGTTGCAGCTGATTTTGTAAAAGTGTCTACTTCCCGAGCGGGGGTTAATATCCATAAAGACGACATCATAGCTGAGCTACTTAAACTTTTACCATCGGTTAACGGGGACGATTTTATTGTGGTCTTGTCTCTCGATAAAAAAAGGGCTATAGCAGGGAAAGTAACCCGTAGAGGAAGTCACCTGTTTAATGAATTATTTGACGAATCTTTTAATCATTGATTATGCCTGTCATCACCGAAATCATATCAACAGCTTTTCCTGATAAAGATTGCAATCAGAATTGTTCTATCCACTTGCTTACTTTACGTAATTACAGATTTAATATTATTCCTATTTGCCTATGATCGGATTTCCTTTGCGCTTAAATTATAATCAGCAGGACTATGTCTATTACATTATTTCTGCACCGAGTAAAAAGAACAAGATCATTGAAATTCTTTTAGATTCAAAAAACTACACTCTTATCCTGGATGAGCATAAATTGTGGATCGAAAAAGAGCCCGAAGAAAACAGATCGCTCGAACCCGGATTGATCCTGGCCATTAGCCGGGCTGTAACCTTGCGCTATCCTATTTAATTTCGGGAACCATGGTACTGGCCCTGCATGACTTTTTTTAACCAAATTCCGCCCTAACTAACCCATTTATGGTCTGTTGTACAAGAAGAATGTTGAGAATAAATTATGCTTGTGCTATTTATGTATCTGATAAATGATCGCTTCTGATAAAACATCGTTCGCCCTTTTTAAAGCTTTTTCAAACGTATTAGTAATATTACCTTTCCCTATTTGGAATAACAAACGAGCTTTTTTTAACTCCCCGATTACCTGTTCACTATTCACCTCAGAAAGGATGAGTTTAGTTCCTTTTCTTTTTATTTCCTGCTGAACATCCCTTAATACGCGGATACCGGTCGCGTCAATAACCGGTACGTTCCGCATCCGGATGATCAATATTCTGGCCGGCTTCTCCAGCACTTTCATCGCGTCCTTAAATTTATAGGCGGCACCAAAAAACAAGGGACCATTAATCTCAAAGACATCAACTCCTGCAGGGATAATTTCCGGGGTAAGTTCTTGGTCAGGGAACTGGTCTGCGGAAAAAACAGTCTGCTGTACAGAACTTGTTTGCATTATTTTGCGCATAAACAGAAAGGCAGCCAGGATCATTCCAATTTCAATAGCTACGGTCAGGTCCACCAGCACGGTCAGTCCAAAAGTGGTCAGTAAAACAGCGGCATCACTTTTGGATCCTTTTAAGACGGCTATAAAGTTTCCCAGTTCGCTCATGTTCCAGGCGACCACGATCAATATCCCGGCAAGTGTTGCCATCGGGATCAGCGCCGCCCATTTGCCTACAAAAAGCATGATCAGGAGCAGGGTGAGGGCATGGATGATCCCGGCAATGGGTGTTCGACCACCGTTTTTAACATTTGTGGCCGTTCTGGCAATCGCGCCGGTTGCTGGGATGCCTCCAAAAAGTGAAGAACATATATTCGCCAGTCCCTGAGCGATCAGTTCTGTGTTAGACCGGTGGTTTCCACTGATCATGCCATCTGCGACAACTGCTGATAATAAAGACTCAATACTACCCAGCAATGCGATGGTAAAAGCTGGCCGAATCAATTGCTGGACGGTTGCCAGGCTGACGCCTGGAATAACCGGGTATGGTAAAGACGATGGGATCGCCCCAAAGCGGCTGCCAATGGTTTCTATGGGAATGTGGAAAAAATTAACGGCAAAAGTGGTCATGATAATGGCTAATAACGATCCTGGGACTTTGTGTGTTATTTTAGGCCACAGCAAAACAACCAGTACGGTAAAAACCCCAATGAACAAGGCATATAGGTTCACCGAGGCCAGGTGCTGACTATATGTTATCCATTTGCTGATAAAATCAGCAGGAACGCTTCCCATTTTCAAACCTAAAAAGTCTTTGATCTCAGAGGAGAAAATGATCACAGCTATCCCGGTGGTAAAACCAATGATCAGGGGATAAGGAATGTATTTGATGGTATTGCCCAATTTGACAACGCCCATAATGACCAGGAGGATTCCGGCCATAAAGGTGGCGATAACCAAACCGCTGACGCCAAACTGCTGAACGATGCCGTAAACGATGACGATAAAAGCCCCCGTGGGTCCGCCGATCTGCACCCGGCTGCCACCTAAAGCCGATATGACCAGCCCGGCAATAATAGCGGTAAAAATCCCTTTTTCAGGGGATACACCAGAGGCTATGGCAAAAGCAATAGCTAAAGGTAAGGCCACGATACCTACAATTATACCGGCAACAATATCTTTATAAAATTGCGCCAGGGTGTAATTTTTCAGTGTATCAATCAGCTTTGGTCTGAACAAATTTGTCATACTGCTCATTATTTAAACCATTTATATTTATTACCGTCAACCGGCATATCCGTATCCAGTTCGGGATGATAATGCACCTTGGGTGACAGCCAGTAAAGCAATATAACCCGGGAGTACCGGAAATTTATGGGTGAAAGGATGAACAGCCCGCCCAGGATGGTGGCGAGATATAACCAGGGTGAGTCGTTATTGTGGGTGATCAGAAAGGTAGCCACCCATAAAAATCCACCCTCAGCTACATTCATGGCATAGCTCACATACATCGCCGCATAGAAATAACCTGGTTCAATCTCAAAGACCATCTGGCAATGCGGGCAATTCAGATTGATCCTGTTGGAGACCAGGCTGTATGTTGCCCCCTCAAACATATTCCCCCTGCGGCAGCGCGGGCATTTGGCGTGCAACATGGCCCATGATTTTTGTGTTTTTACCATGATTTATTTTATCAATACGGTGTTCTTTTAAATCCTTGAATTTCGATGCTGATCAGTAACTCATTCCTTGATCCACATTTTCAGAAACCTGCTATAAGAATTACTGACCAACTGGTAACCCGATGGAACCTGGCTATCAGCCCCATGGAATGTCACCAGCCTTGTTTCCGGAGGCTTTTTGTCCAGCATTTCATATACAAACCGGCTATAACGATCATAAAGCTCAAAGGATGTTTTTACTGCATAATCGATCCGGCTGTCGGGTTCGATGTTTTCATAAAAAGGATTATAAAAATAAAAATGATCATAATCATCGAAATCCAGCTCGGTCAGATTGCCATGAATGAAATTCACATTGGGTAAATCAATCTCTTCCCTGGCCGTTTCTGCAATAGTAAATAGCTCGCTTCGCTGTTCAATACCGTAAAATGTTGTTTCCGGATGAAAAAAGCCGGCTACCAGGCAAAACTTTCCGACTCCGCTCCCGAGGTCCAGGACTTTGGCGTTGGGAATGGCCAGGAACTCACCCGCTCTTTTGGCGATGTCAACCGAGGTCCAGTGCATGGCTGACAAAGCCTGGATATGCTCGGGGTACAGCTCATCAAAAACATGGTCTTTACGGAAAAGGGACTGACTTAAAGTATCATGAAGCATGCTGCCGTTTTTTTTATCTGTTTCAAGACTCCTGAAGGGAGCGGTTAAAAATTTGAACACATTCATTTGGATTTCATTCCCTTATACACATTTTTAGCAAAGTATTATAGGAGGCACTTGTCAGCTAATGATCCGGTGGGATCTCCTGTCCTAAACTGTCGTGTTTATTGACCGGGATGTTTTCCGGCGATCTGGTTATTTCTGGCTTGATCTGATCCTGTAGGCGGAATGGTGCGGGCGAAAATGGATCATATTTCATCGTATACAAATTTAGGCCATAGCAGCTGCAATGTCATGGTATGACATCAGCATACGGGCTGATATTTATCAGTTTTTGCCAATAAACAGGAGCTTTATATCTTCCCGGCGAGTCTCACTTTTGGCTCATGCAGTGTGCAGGAGCTTATAAGATAGGCCTTAATAAATTCGTATCTTTGTAATATGAGCCTATCTGGAATTTTTCCGATTGACAAATGGGAATTCACAACGCAGTCTGTTCTTAATACCCTCTCAGAAGAAGATTACCATTTTTTGATCTCCCGGCAAGGAGCGCAGAAATATCAAAAAGGGGAAATTATTTTCAAGGAAGGTGTTGTGCCATCCGGTATTTATTTTATTCACCATGGGAAGATAAAAAAGTATAAAGTTGACAAGAGTGGCAGAGAGCAGATTATCTATGTAGCCAATAAAGGTGAACTGATCGGGTACCATGCGATATTAGCCGAAGAACGTTGCCCTGATTCTGCTGCTACATTGGAAGATAGCCTGATTAGTTTTATTCCGAAAGAGGATTTCTTAACTATTCTGGATAAATCGCCGCTTTTTGCCCGGCGCTTATTGAAAACATTGAGCCATGAGTTTAGTGTATTGGCCAATGGTATTTCTGTAATTTCGCAAAGAACCGCGACAGAACGGCTTGCCATTGCGCTGATCGTATTGAGGGAAAAGTTTAAGGATGAAGGATCTGGTGAACAAGAGATTATTTTAAATATATCCAGGATGGATTTGGCCAGTCTGGCCGGGATCGCACAGGAAAATGTGATCCGCCTGTTAAAAGAATTTAAAGAAGATGATATTTTGGAAACGGATGGCCGGAAAATATGGATCAAAGATATTAAGCGATTGGTTAAGATATCAAACTATGCATAGTACCTGCCTCATAAAGAAGTGATATCAAACCTATGAAAATGCATGGATTGTCTATTTATTAGGATACTTCGGACAAAGGGATATACTATGGTAAAATGCCAGAAGTTATTCAATGCAATAGATATGTAATCGTAAGAAGCAGAGACGGATGATCCTCTTCAGTATATTAACTTTAAACATTGCAACAGTATATAATGAATAACAAAATCGACAATGGCATGTCCAGCTACTAACAATATCCACGTTAATGCTTATCTCCATTTCTTTAATAAAGCAATTGGCAAATCGTTTAGTTCAACCCGATGAAAACGCCGTAATTGATATTATCGCTTTATGTCCAAATGCATCAGCATACGGTCCAACTCCAGCAACCTCATTCGGTATTTTGCGATTTCGGTTGAAATCACTGAGAGCAAAAACCTGTCTTTTACAGTAAAATCTTTTTTAAGTTGCTTTTCACCGGCGAAATGGTTTGTGTTAATGTAAGTAACCTTTCGATTGTGAGTCAATCGAAACTTAATGTTGTAAGTACCGTCTTCTTTTTTGTGGTGTTTGAGAACCACTTCCTTGATTGTAGCCATCCTGACGAAATCCGTTGTAAAACATTTGGAAAACATTTTCGTCAAGTTGGGCAGTTTTTCGTGTTAAACACAACGCATCAGTTTTCAACCGACGAACTTCATTTTTTATCGAAAAACTGCCTTAATGGCATAAAAAAAGCCCTTTTACTGCTGTAAAAAGGCTTTTTAGAAATGGGTCGATCATGGGTCAAATTTCGAACCAGTTTATAGCTGATTTACAAAAAATTGCTCGAATATGAGTACAGTCATGGGGCAAACTCGAACCGATTACAAAATATTTATTCAAATACCAATGCTAGCTCTTTGTTGACTTATTTGGTTATCCTCAGTCGGTTTAAAAAATTAATCCTCTATTTTTGCCATAGGTATTTCGTAACGGTTTATAAATACACGTTTACCCCCGATCAGCGTTATTTTTATTCCATAAATCATAAATGACCAATGCACTTTGACCAACTTGCTAAAAGGTAACAATTTTTTCAGGCTTGAAAATGGTGTAGCTGGTGTTCGCGGCTTTTCCAAAGTTATAATCTTCGTGTAATTTCCATTCTACTTGTATTGGTATGCTATTAAAATAAAAGTAAGATATTGTATGTTTCAACTGCCTGCCCGCTTTTGTTCATCCGCTGAGCCTGATTCAGTGCGCGATTTAGCCGTCTTTCCGCTCCCGAAGCGGTAGCTGAAATTCAACCTGACAGCGCGTGTATAAAAGTTGAAATAGGAATACTGGTATAAGCTCTCATACCGGTCAATCACATTGTGATTTTCACTTTGGAAGATGTTGCGGGCGTTAAGAGAGATGGAACCCCGTCCACCAAACAGTTGCTGCCTGACGCCGACACTTGCCACAGAGTAAGCACCAAAAGAGGAAGTGATCAGTTGACGCCTCGAATCATATTCAAAATCGGCTTCGGCAGATAAATTATCCGTTAAAGGGAAACTATTGTTGGATGTGAAATAAACGGAAACGATCCCCGGGTTGTTCAGGCTGAAGTTTCCCGCCTGCCCGCTGAAATGATTCCGATAGAACGAAACGATATTGTCAGTAGACCACCATTTGACCAGTTTTTTTGAATAGTTAAAGTCGATGTTCCAGGAACCGGAGTGCTGGATATTGGTGGGTATCCTGGTAACGGTCACTTTATTGCTGTCGAGATAGGGCAGGGTCTTTACATAATTACGATCGATGTCATAGCCGAAGGTAACGGATAGTTCCTGGTGCCATGACCAGGTTAATTCAGAATGCCAGGTAAGTTGAGGTTTTAAATTGGGGTTGCCTTCAAAATAAAGCGTGGGTGTCAGCGGGCGGCGGAACGGAACCAGTTCATGGTAATTGGCCCGTTCTATTCTTCTGCCGAAACGAAACGTAAACCCATAGTTATCGTTCAGTTTGTAATCAAAAAAGGTGGTCGGAAATAATGACAGGAAATTCTGATCGACCGATTGCCCCGTCAGCTTTTGTTGTCCTTTGGTAACGGTTTGCTCGGCACGCAGGCCAGCCTCTACCGTCAACTTTTTATAAGGTTTGGTGACATTAATATATGCGGCATTGATATTTTCGGAATTGATGGAATAATCGCTTTGCGTGGAATCAACGAGGTTCTGGCCATTTAACTGCTTATAATAAGTATTGTTATTATTGGCTTTGACGTAACTGGACTTTAACCCTGCTTCCAGGCGGCCTTTGCCGCTTAAAGGCTGCGTATAATCGGCTTTAATTGCATAAATATGCAGTCGCCTGCTTTGATCAAGGAATACGTTTGATTGGCTCAAAAAACTCCCGGAGGCATCATTTAGCATGGTATAATTGAATTGTCGCGGGTTATTCCGGTAATTGGAATAATCCAGGTCAATCGAAAACTCCCTTCCAAGCGTATCTAGCTTATGAACCAGCGACAAGCCGGTCGTATAATTAAAGGGCTTATCTTTATTTAGGGCCGAGAATTGCTCTGTATTCGTCAGCGCGCGGTTCCCATTGAGAATGTTCATATTCGAAATGGTCAGGTCGCTGCCTGACTGGACACTCGCATTACCCGTAAGGGACAAAGTGGTTTGCCTGGATAAATACAGGTCAAGTCCCAGCGATGGCGAATAAGTCCGGTTGCTGCTGATATTATTATTATTGGAGGCTTTTTCGGTCGACAGCGCGTTATTGTTACCAAGCGCATCGGTTGTCACCGAGCGATTGAAAAAGTCCTTGTTAAAAGTATAACTGTTGGAGAGGGTGAGATTATAGGCTTCTGTTTTGTAACCCAGGTTGATCCCGCCGTCATAACTGCCATAGTATCCTTGCGCGAGGTTCCCATTTACACTGCCCGTAAAACCTTCCCGGTGATTTCGCTTTTTGACGATATTGATTATTCCGGCGTTACCGGAAGCATCATATTTGGCCGAAGGATTGGTCATGATCTCTATTTTCTGAACATTGGAGGAAGGCATCCCTCTCAAAAGCGAAGCCAGGTCCTGCGCGGACAAATACGTCGGCTTGCCGTCTACCAGCACATTGATGCCAGCCTTCCCGTTTAGAAACACCTGGCCGTCATCGGTGATTTGAACGCCCGGCAATTTCTTTATCACTTCTAAAACGCTTAAACCTGCATTGGTGATGTTCTGGTTAACATTGACCACCGTTTTGTCGATCAGCCTTTCCACCAGCGGCGTTTTTCCCCTGATGGTGACACTGTTCAGCATCTTTGCCGACGCGGTTAATACCAAAGCCCCCAGGTCAACGGGCTTGCCGCCGGAATCCACAACGATATTCACTTTGTTCAGGGTCTGGAAACCGACCATGCTGATTGCCATCCGGTAAGTCCCCGGCTTTATATTATTAAAAGAAAAGAAGCCTTTATCACTACTTAAGGCAGCTTTTACCAGGGTGGTATCCTGCTCGTTTTTTAAGACGAGCGTTGCAAAAGGCAGCGCGGCTTTCTTTTCGTCTACAATGCGGCCTTTGATCACCCGGTTCGCCGGAGCCTGGGCTTTTATCAGGCTGGCGGAAAGCAGCAGCCCCGCAATGATCATCCCTGTACGGGTAATATATTTGCTCATGATTTCTTTGTTTTACCCAATAATCAGGCAGGAACGGACACGAAATTTGGATCGTCGCCGGAAAGGCTAGCCTCATCGGCAAACAGGCTAAACTGCCTGTCAGACCCTGCCGGGCGGGACTTCAACGATATTCAGGGGGCAGTTTGGCCTGTTCATCGACAGTTGCGGAAAAGGATATTTAAAATGGTTAATATTGTTTTATGACGCGCTTTTTTGAAAAGATATTCTATTATCAAAAGACGAACCGGGTGCTGAGCCATGTGTTGTTCTGGCTTGCAGTGCTGCTGATCAGTGTCAACCTTAGCAAATATGAGGACGGAAAAGAATTTAGTTATGGCTTTGCTTTCACAGGTAATGCCTTGTACCTGGTTCCGCAGATCGTAGCCTCATATCTTTTGACCTATTGGGTTATTCCGCAATTTTTTTTCCGTAAAAAATACGTGCTGGCCCTGGGCAGTTTTTTTGCGGGCAGTTATCTCACCTGCGTATTAGCCCGTTTTTTAATGGTAAGAGTGGCAGAGCCGCTTGCCGGGATGCCACCCGCAGCCTTTGAAACCAACCGGGAGATCCTGACCGACCTTTCCAAGCTATTTTACAGGTACTTCTTCAATATTTTTTCCCTGGCTTTTGTCTTCATGTTCATCAAGCTGCTCAAAGACCAACTGGACATCCAGAAACGCACATTGACCCTGGAAAAGCAAAAGGCGGAGGCAGAACTCAAATTGCTGAAGACCCAACTGAACCCTCATTTCCTGTTCAACACCCTTAATAATATTTATTCCCTGTCCATAACGGCATCGCCCGCGACCTCGCCATCTATTGCAAGGCTGGCAGAAATACTGGATCATATCCTGTACCGCTGTAATACAGAATTTGTACCCTTATGCTCGGAGATCGCGTTATTGAATAATTACATCGGACTGGAAAAGTTAAGGTATGATGAACGGCTGAAGGTAACTTTTAATGTAGAAGCTGACCAAAACATCGAAATTGCGCCGCTGATCATGCTGAACATCGTGGAAAATGCTTTCAAGCACGGTGCCGCCAGGGATTCCGGCAATCCGTTTATCAGGATTGACCTGACGGCGGATCAATTGTTTTTGAATTTCCGGGTGGTCAATTCGGCTACCCGCCGCCCGCAAGAGGCTGGTGAAAAGCAGGAAAAGATCGGCCTGAATAATCTCCGGCAGCAGCTCGGGTTAATTTACGGGAGCAACTACCGGCTGGAAATTGAGCAAACAGAAAAACAATTTGCCGTATTTTTACAAATTGCGCTAAAGGCAAATCAAAGGCAAATATGAAAAACATCCGTTGCTTACTGGTAGATGATGAACCGCTGGCTATCAGCTTGCTGGAAAACCATATCGGCAAACTGGACTTCCTGGAAGTATCGGCGACCTGTCCCGACGCAACGAAAGCTATGAATGCCTTAAGACAGCAGGAGATTGACCTGCTTTTCCTGGATATTCAAATGCCTGACATTACCGGAATCGATTTTTTAAAAACCTTTAGGAATGCTCCAAAAACCATTATTACGACCGCCTACCGGGAATTTGCATTGGATGGTTATGACCTGGACATCATAGATTACCTGTTAAAACCCATAACTTTTGACCGGTTCTTTAAGGCCATTGAGCGTTATCTGCGCAGTAGCAGTCCAAATACAACCCCTGTACCTCCAAATACGGAAACTGGCTTTATTTTTATCAAATCGGGTTATAACCAGGTAAAAATTGAACTTGCTGATATATTGTACATTGAAAGCGTAAAGGATTATATCAGGTTGCATACCCGGCAAAAGGAGATCACTGCAAAGTACAAGATCAGCGACATCGAAACCGAACTATCCGGCAAGGGCTTCTTGCGGACACATCGCTCTTTTATCGTCAACCTTAAAAATATTGCCGCTTTTAATGCGAATGACATTATGATCGGTACGACTGAAATACCAATAGGCGAAAGTTATAAAGCTGTTGTATTAAAAATACTAGGAAATTTTTGAGTGATGCGAATGACTTAAGGGTTATGTAAAATGTAGCTGGCTACTTTATAGCCAGCTACATCCGGGTAAATGATGGGGCTCGAACCCACGACCCTCGGTACCACAAACCGATGCTCTAACCAACTGAGCTACATCTACCGTTTGGAGAGTGCAAAAATAGAAATCTTACGGCTATTTGCAAACTCTTTTTAAAATTACATTTGGCTTACCTGTTTAATTTAGAACGATTTTAATTAATTATTAGATTTGTATTTATGACTGAGCAATTAATTGAATTGAATGTGACAGGGATGCATTGTAATAATTGCGCTTTATCTGTACATAAACTACTTGAAAAAAGGGGCTTACACAACATACTGGTCGACTTTGCCAGCGAAGAGGTAAAATTTTCAACCAGCGACACAACCAAACTCCCCGAAATAAAAAAAGGAATAGAAAGCTTAGGTTTTAGAGTGATTGACGATATTTCACAACATCAGCCTTCATTTTATGATAAAGTAGAGAACAAATTTATCTTTTGTGCACTGTTTACCGTACCTCTTTTGCTCGGCATGTGGTTGCTGTGGCATGTATTACATCAACCTATTGTACAACTATTATTATGCTTGCCAGTATTTATTGTGGGCTGCCTGCATTTTAGTAAAAGTGCCTGGAGTTCGGTAAAAGGAGGTGTACCCAATATGGATGTGCTCATATTTATCGGTTCAACATCGGCATTTGTATATAGCCTCACAGGTACGCTGCAGCACTTAGGTCCCAAATATCAGTTTTACGAAACCTGTGCTACTATTATAACCCTGGTACTATTGGGCAATGTGTTCGAAAAACGTTCCGTAACCCAAACTACATCCGCAGTAAAAGATCTGATCAGGTTTCAGCAGGTAAACGCCAACCGTGTTGTTAACGGCGGCGTAGAAGTGATCAGCGCCAAAGAAGTACGTCCGGGTGATACCTTATTAGTAAACCAGGGCGATAAAATACCCGTTGATGGCGAGATTCTATCCGGCAGCGCCTCCGTTGATGAGGCCATGCTTACCGGCGAAAGTTTACCAGTTGAAAAGAAAAAATACGATAGAGTGATAGGCGGCACTATATTAGTAAACGGCAATGTACATATGCTGGCTACCAAGGTTGGTTCCAATACTATACTATCGCAGATCATCGAACTGATGAAGAAAGCCCAGGCTGCAAAGCCTCCTATTCAAAAACTGGGTGATAAGGTTGCTTCTATATTTGTACCGACAGTGCTGGGTATCTCTCTGCTTACTTTTGCACTTACTTTTTACGTAGGCCAGGCAGGCTTACAGCACTCCTTGCTGAATGCTATTGCCGTACTGGTGATATCGTGCCCTTGTGCCATGGGTTTGGCTACCCCTACCGCTGTGATGGTAGGACTGGGCCGTGCGGCTAAGAACGGCATCCTCATCAAAGGAGGTGATACCATTGAAGCCGTAGCTCATACCAAATATGTAGTATTCGACAAAACAGGCACCTTAACCACCGGCAAATTCAACATCAATGAGATCAAGGCTGAATCCGGCATCGATATAGAATTGATTCGCGGCATCATTATCGCCATTGAAGAGCGCTCAAATCATCCGATAGCCCGATCGTTAGTAAGTGGACTAAAAAATCTACCCCGGCAAAAGGTGATACTTAAAGTAGCCAAGGAAGAAAAAGGCCTGGGTATGCGCGCAGAAGACGTGGAAGGCAACAACTATTTTCTCGGTACGGCTAAACTAAATAAGGACGATCATTTTAATCTCTCGCTCTATAAAAATCAGCAGTTGCTGGCACAAGTAGCCATTGACGATGAAATAAAACCCGAAACCGCTGCCTTAATAACCCAACTCAAAAAAATGGGCATTAAACCTATATTGCTGAGTGGCGATAAAAAAGACCGGTGTTTAAAAGTAGCAGCCACCATTGGTATTAAAGAGGTACATGCCGAAAAACTGCCCGACGAAAAGCTCAACGTAATTGATAGGTACAAGCAGAAGGGTAAAACTATCATGATAGGCGACGGTATAAATGATGCACCCGCATTAACCAAAGCCGATGTAGGCGTATCCATGAACGATGCCAGCCAGGTAGCCATACAATCAGCCAGCGTGGTACTGTTGAATACCGATCTGCACTCGGTTATTAAGTTTTTACAGATTAGTAAGCATACCCTGCTCACCATTAAACAAAACCTGTTCTGGGCATTTGCCTACAATATCATCGCCATTCCCCTTGCTGCTTTAGGCTTTCTAAACCCGATGATCGGCGCATTTACTATGGCCTTTTCTGATGTTATAGTAATTGGGAACTCACTGAGGTTGAAAATTAAAAAGGTTGATTAACCCCCAGCCCCCGAAGGGAGAGCTTTTGATAAATGTGACGGTAACGATTTCATTTTTTTCGTTAATATAGCCCTATATTGATATTCGGCTATTATGAAATTTATTGAGCGTTATTTAGGCGGCGAAGATAGTACTGCTGTATATGATGACATTTATGGTTTAGGGAAAAAAGCCTTTGGCATTGAACATTTTGATGATGTACAGGCAGTACTTATTGAGACCTTTAACAGAGTAGCTTTTAATCTTCAGGTAATTTATCACGAATTGAATAAAATCAATTATGTATTCAAAACTACTTTTACAAATAATTCCGACAAACCGTTAGTAGCTCCTTTACCCAACTCTGATAATTTAATTTCAGATCTTGAAAATGCAGTTGCCGATTTCGGAAAAATCCCACTTTCGTTAAAGTTATTTTATAAAATTGTGGGCACATGTAACTTTGCATGGGATTACGAAAGCCAACCTGATTTGCTATGGGAAGGCGCAGACCCGATACAAATTGATAGTCTCGATGATCTTGTAGTTTATGTGACTACTGATGACTGGAAAGAATACATAAGGGAATCCCTTGAATATAACGAAGATGAAGTACCTACTTTAGAATTGGCAGCTGATTACTTACATAAAGACAATATTAGTGGAGGTCCGGCTTATTCCTTGCAGATCACTCGCAATGAGAGCATAGACAGTTTATTTTTAAACGAGCCCAACGAAACAACCTTTATTGACTATCTGAGGATATGTATGGAAAACTGTGGCTTTCCTGGCGACTCTGCTTTCCGGCAACATCAGAGTTATAAGGACTTCTACGCCAAAGTAAAACCACAATTAAAATCCATTTAGTTCTATTAAATATATCCCCCTACCTCCCTGAAGGGGGAATTTTTGAAAATCTTATCGGCAATTAATGTAACTTATGCTACTTTTGTTCCCCCTTTAGGGGGTTAGGGGGCTTATGATCGAAATTTACACAGACGGTGCATCAAGCGGAAATCCGGGTCCGGGAGGTTACGGGGTAATTCTGCGTTCGGGCAAACATTATAAAGAGCTTTCCGAGGGCTTTCGCAAAACCACTAATAACCGCATGGAACTATTGGCTGTAATAAAGGGGTTGGAAGCGCTGAAGACCCCCAATCAGCAGGTCATGATCTTTTCCGACTCTAAATATGTGATCGATGCCATCGAGAAACGCTGGGTAAATGGCTGGCTGCAAAAAGGCTTCGCCGGTAAAAAGAACAAGGATCTGTGGCTGCGTTATCTCGATGTCAGCAAACACCACCAGATCAAATTCACCTGGGTACGGGGCCACAACGGTCACCCCGAAAATGAGCGTTGCGATGAACTGGCTGTAGCAGCCGGCAAGCAGAAACCCCTGTTGATAGATTCTGTTTTTGAAGTGGAGAATGCGAAGGGGGTTAATCTCTAAATTCTAAAAGCTAAATTTTAAATTGGCTGGGCTTATTCAGTAATTCAATAAATCAATAACTCAATAATTAAAACCTCCCCGCCAGTTCTATAATCTGCAGATCCTGAATTTTATCTTCATCGATATTAAACCGCATCAGGGTGCGTACTTTATGCCAGCCCTGCTGCCCTGCCGCACCAGGGTTAAGATGCAGGCAGCCTATCGTTTTATCGGGCATTACTTTCAGTATGTGCGAATGCCCCGAGATAAACAGCTTAGGCGGATTTAAGTAAATCTCCTTTTTTACCGCCGGACTATATTTACCTGGATAGCCTCCAATGTGCGTCATCCATACATCAACGCCTTCGCAGTTAAAACGCATATTTTCCGGGTATACCAATCGTACGTCCTTACCATCGATGTTGCCGTATACGCCTTTTAATGGCTTAAAAGCGGCCAGTTTATCGGCCAATTCCAGGGTGCCGAAATCGCCGGCATGCCAGATCTCGTCGCAATTTTCAAAATGCTTAAAAACAGCGTCGTCAAGGTAACTGTGGGTGTCGGATATTAAGCCTATGCGGGTCATCGGAGCAAATATAGATACAAGAGGTAAGAGTCAAGAATAGGGAGGTAATAAATCTGTCATTGCCCACAAAAACACCTGAGTAAAGTTAAAAAAGTGGGTTTACATGGTTTACACTTTTCATGGTTAACATTGATTTATTTAATTGATAATCAATAGTTTAAATGCTTACAAGCCTTATTTTATGTTAACCGACTTTGGGCTTGTTTTTGGTCAAATATCGTAAGTCGGCCATTGCGCAAAAAACTGATAAAACAAGACTTGCGACGGGAGGGGGATTACGCAACTGATGATACATTTAACTGAAGATTGAATATAGTTAAATTAATATGATACTATGTTGTTATTTTTCTTAATCCAGTGAGAACCATTCTGTGTCAACAACAGGACATCTACTGGCCCTGCTATATCATTAGGGTGAAATTTAGCTTCATAGTTTACCATGGCCTCTATTAATGCGGGTATGTCATTCTGATTAACGTGAGCAAAATAACTCGGTGGGGTTTTAAAAAGAAGATTACCGTATATACCGATTAAGATTATTTGACCTTTAGGCTCAACCAATTTACTGGAAATAATCAGTTGCCCTATAGAGTTTAATTTGCCAGAAATAGTAATCTTCCTAACTGACGGTTGATTACCGAAATAGCAAAAAAAAGCAACTTCAGCTAACTTACCCTTACTTTCAAGTAGGATTTTTTTGAAATCTTTACGGTCATCAATAAACAACTTGTTATAATGTAACTTCATTTGTAATTGGAACGAATTCGTTATGTCATCCCAACTCCGCTTTGTATCTAGCTCATGAGTTATTTCTCTGGCAAGTTGTGAATCATCTACTCCTGCCACAACAAAATAATCTTTGCCAACGTTGTGTATTTTGCATACAGTCTGAGGAAGAGTGGTCAATATTCCTTGAGAATTATATTGATGAAGGTTTCTTCTACCATCTGCCGCAACATAAATACCATCTTTCGTTATTGCAATAATTATGCATGTTGCATAACAATTCAACGAAAGAAGGCATAATAAAAAGACAAATGCTATTTTCATGGTCTAAATATAACTTAATAAGTCGGGACTAATTCTCTTACGTTCAGAATCATACAATCTCATATCGAGCGCCAACAAATGGCCTACTGATATTAGAGTCTTAGGAATCAGTATAAATCTTGTCAGGATGACAAACTACTGAGATTAAAATATCGTCAAAAAGCCCTTTAATACTTCCTGGTACTGCCTGCTGTAAACTTTAGGTTCATCATAGATAACCAATCTCTCTTCGTCCGATTCGATGGCATAAAAACCCAGTGCCAATATTTCCCGATGTGGTTCATCATTCTTAAAAGAGTACACCTTTATTACTTTCTGTAAATGAAGCTGATGCTGCACAGCGAAAGCTTTCACGACCTCGGCGGTATCAATTGGTAACACCAACCAGCAAGTTCCATTCTCTGTTAAATGATTGGAAACCGTTTTTATCAATTCTTCAAAAAATCCTTCCCCGGCATGTTTAGCCAAGTTCTTCTTCACGCCCGGCGATTGCAGGGAATTAATGTAGAAGGGCGGATTGGATACGATCCGGTCATATTTTTTATCGGGATGGCCGGCGAAAAAATCCTCAAACCCAACCGGAAACAGCGTAAGTCGATCAGCAAAAGGCGAATTCTTAAAATTGCTCCCGGCAGTTTTAGCCGCGCTTTCATCAATCTCCGCCGCGTCAATCTGGGCATCTGTAAAGCGCTGGGCCAGCATGAGGGCAATTACGCCGGTACCGGTGCCTATGTCTAATATGGATAATGGTTTATCAGCATCGGCCAAAGCACCCAGCAAAACACCATCGGTATTGATTTTCATGGCACAACCGGTTTGGTCGACGCTGAATTGTTTAAAGCGAAACATATTCGCCATGACTACTTTTCGTAAAGCTCCAGCGGTAAACCATCCGGATCTGCAAAAAAGGTAAAGCGTTTGCCGGTAAATTCATCAATGCGGATAGGTTCTGTAATTACGCTATTAGCTTGCAAACTATAGACCGCCTCATCAATATCGTCAACCTCAAAAGCCAGATGGCGTAAACCGGCAGCTTCGGGCCGGGATAAACGGGTAGGCGGCTCCGGGAAAGAGAAAAGCTCGATCTGGTACTGGTTACCCACTTCCAGATCGAGTTTATAGGATTGCCGCTCTTCGCGGTATACTTCCAATAATATTTTGAAACCCAGTATCTCGCTATAAAAATGCTTCGACTTTTGGTAATCGGAACAAATAATAGCGATATGATGTACCCGGTTCAGCTTCAGCATTATTCGCCTAAAATAGAGTGTAATACGTTGCTATGAACCATTTTCAAGTCGGTAACGTGGCCAAATGGCACTTCGTCAACATTCAGGAAACCATTATTTACGGTACCCAGTAAGCTGAATTCAACATCGCTGGTAGCCATAAATTCAATAAAGCGCTCCTGCTCTTCTGGAGCCACGGTTACCACTACCCTGCCTTGCGCTTCACCAAAAAGGAAGGCATCTTTACGGATATCGTCATCTGTTTCAATGTCAAAACCAAGTCCATTCGGCATAGATGACTCCAGCAGCGCGATATATAAACCGCCATCGGCCACATCATGTGCCGACTCGATCACCCGGTGTTTGATCAGGCCTTTGATAGCTTGCTGTACCTCGTATTCCTGGTCGATATCAAAATGCGGAGCAGGTGCTTTTAGTATTTTGTGCCATGAAGCCAGGTACTGTGACGAAGCGATATCATTAACCGATTCACCAATCAGGTAGATCAGGTCGCCGGGTTGTTTAAAATCAGCGGTCATGATGTTTTCTACATCGTCCATTACGCCCAGCATACCGATAGTCGGCGTCGGGAATACCGAACCACCATCTGCCGATTGGTTGTAAAAGCTCACATTACCACCCGTAACCGGGGTTTCAAACTTGCGGCAGGCGTCGCCCATACCCTTTATAGCGCTTACAAACTGCCAGTAAACCTCTGGATTATAAGGGTTACCAAAATTTAAGCAGTTGGTGATAGCCACTGGCTCGCCGCCGGCACAGGTAATATTACGTGCAGCTTCGGCAACAGCTATTGCGGTACCTTTATAAGGATCGGCATATACGTAGCGCGAATTGCAATCTGTTGTTAATACAATAGCTTTATCTGTATTCTTAACCGCCACAACAGCTGCATCGCAGGCCAGGTTGGCGGTCATGGTTTGTACACCTACCATGCTATCGTATTGGTCGGTTACCCAACGTTTAGAAGCCAGGTTAGGGTGTGCAGCCAGATGCTCGGCCACTTCAACAAGGTTTTCAGGCTCTTTTACATCATCGATGTTGAACTTTTGATTTTCGGCAAAGTAAGCAGGCTCGCGGTATTCGCGCTGGTAAACCGGTGCGCCGCCGCCTAAAACAAGGTCATCTGCAGGTACATCGGCAACCAATTCGCCGTTCACAAAATATTCCAGGCGTTTGGTATCGGTCACCTCACCAATAACAGCGCAGTTAAGATCCCATTTGTCAAAAACTGCCTCTACGTCTTTTTCGCGACCTTTATGAACCACAATCAGCATACGCTCCTGTGATTCAGACAGCAAAATTTCGTAAGGTTTCATATGATCCTGGCGGGTCGGCACTTTATCCAGGTGGATACGCATACCATGCTCGCCTTTAGCGCTCATTTCGGAGTTGGAGCAGATGATACCGGCAGCGCCCATATCCTGCATACCTACCACGGCGCCGGTTTTAATTACTTCTAAGGTAGCTTCCAGCAACAGTTTTTCCTGGAAAGGGTCGCCTACCTGAACAGCAGGAAGATCGTTCACAGAATCGGCAGTGATATCTTTGGATGCGAAAGCCGCGCCGTGGATACCGTCTTTACCGGTTGCAGAACCTACTATATATACCGGGTTACCTACGCCATAGGAGGTTGCCGAAACGGTTTCGCCCGCTTTTACAATACCTGCCGACATGGCGTTGACCAGCGGGTTTACATTATAACAATCGTCAAAAAACAGCTCGCCGCCTACAGTTGGAATGCCAAAGGCATTACCGTAGTGACTGATACCTTTTACCACACCTTTTACCAGCCATTTGGTTTTATCCAGGCTCAGATCGCCGAAACGCAAAGAATTGAGTTGCGCGATAGGACGTGCACCCATGGTGAAAATATCACGGTTAATACCACCTACACCGGTTGCAGCGCCCTGGTAAGGTTCTAACGCCGATGGGTGGTTGTGCGACTCGATCTTGAAAGCGCAGCCGATGCCATCGCCCAGGTCAACCAGACCGGCATTTTCTTCACCCGCCTTAGCCAGCATCCGCGGACTATCCTTTGGCAAAGTTTTTAACCAGGTGATGGAATTTTTATAGGAACAGTGCTCGCTCCACATGACCGAGAATATAGAGAGCTCGGTAAAATTGGGTACGCGGCCCAATATTTCTTTTATACGTTCAAATTCTTCGGGTAATAAGCCTAAATCTTTGGCGGTTTCAACGGTGGTTAATTCCTGGTGCTCCAATGTACTATTGTTTTATTTGAAAGGATGCGCAAAAGTAGGAAAAAAGGCTGAAAGCTGAAAGGTAAAAGGCGAAAGGTTTTGACTTGTATTGGGTTCGGGTTACGGGTTGCGTGTCCCAGTGCCGGAATGCTTCACTAACTTTCATCGCCTAAAAATTCAGCTTATATAATTCACCCAATAAGAACTTCTTAAATCTTGAATTTTAACACTTTTCTATTCAAAATTGGGTAAAAAACGAGTTAAAAAACGCTCAAAACTTGATCAAAACCATCAATTTTAACACTTTTTAACAAATTTTTGATGGGTTTTAAAACTTTAAAAAGTATGTGAGCTGCAGAGGCCACTTCCCTACGCCATTCCCCAAAGGAAGGATCTCACATTCCTCCACTTTTAAAAGCTTTCCGAACACCTATTATGCGGTTAAAGACGGATTGTTATTAATTATAATTTACTGTAAATCCCATAAGGATGCTTTTGCCATTTTTTTAAGGACACTAATTTCCCGGTATCAAAATCATCATAGTAAATAGTATAGTTAGGCAGATATACCCTAAACCTATAATAGGTAAATAACCTATTGGCGGAAGAATCACATACAAATACGGCGTAATATTTATGCGTTGGCGTTGGTGTACTTTCTACATAGGCACTTACTTGTCTTTCCTTCGGTCTCTGCTGGTTTGATGAAATAATTTCAGGTAAGGAATTGATCAGTTTTAATACTTTCTTCTCCTGGCTGTTCGCCCCCACTGCATCCTGGGCAGCTGCTTTGGCAAGGGTTAAACTACATATGATCAGGATCAGATAAAGAGTTTTCATGGCTAAAAGGTTCATTTAAATATACACATAATCGCTATCAGTTTAGGAGTCCTCCGCCTGAATGAGTCAGTATTAGACTCCTAAGCCGTCGAAACCCCTTCTTTCTCCAATGTCATTAAATTAAGGAATTTTGCAAACCCCATCGGGGTCAAAGCTTTGTAGAAAAATGCAGATTATCCAATCAGTGCCGTAGGTACTATACTCAGGTTGCATACCTACGGCATGCTTAATGCGTGTTTTTTGTTTGCTACAAAGCTTTTACTCCTACGGAGTACCTTACTTAATGCCATTGCCTCTTCTCCAAGGAAGGAGTCGCACATATCCCCGACTTTAAAGCCATCCTGACATCTATATTTTGATAATAAAACGCACTATAGGAAATAACACATCTATGACGGTGTATATTTGTTTAGGCGAAAGTTTGTTCCGATCTTTGAATTAGATGTTTAAACATTTATTTGGAAATAACAAGATGGAAATAGGAATAGATAGTTTCGCCTCGGCGATGTACGGCAGTAAGGAATTGAGCAGCGTGGATGCCATGGAACAATTGCTTGACCGCATTGCCTTTGCCGATGAGGTTGGGCTGGATGTTTTCGGTATCGGTGAACACCATAAAAAGGAGTTCCTGGATTCGGCAACAGCTGTGATCCTGGCTGCTGCCGCGGCACGAACCAAAAATATTAAATTAACCAGCGCGGTAACGGTACTCAGCGCTGCCGATCCGGTACGTGTATACCAGAGTTTTGCCACCTTAGACCTCATATCTAAAGGTCGCGCCGAAATGGTTGTTGGCCGGGGATCATCTATTGAAGCCTATCCCCTGTTTGGTTTTAACCTGGACGATTACGACGCGCTGTTCAAAGAAAAGCTGGACTTATTGCTCAAAGTACGCGATAATGAATTTGTAACCTGGTCTGGTAAATTCCGCGCGCCTTTAAATAACAGGCCTGTATACCCAAGGGCCTTACAGCAAAAACTGCCCATTTGGCTGGGTGTTGGCGGCACGCCTGAATCATTCGCCCGTGCCGGAACATTGGGCTTACCCTTAATGGTAGCCGTGATAGGCGGCGAAACACATCGCTTCCGACCACTGATAGATCTGTATCGCGAAGCCGGAAAAAGAGCAGGTTTTACACCCGATCAGTTAAAAGTTGGGCTGCATTCGCCGGGCTATGTTGCCACGACCAATGAACAGGCTGTTGCCGATTATTATCCAGGCTATGCCGAACTCTGGACAAAATTAGGCCGGGAACGTGGCTGGCCGCCGGTAACCAAAGCACAATTCGACAGTCTGGTAGCACCAAAAGGTGTATTGGTAGTAGGCGGGCCAGAACAGGTAGCCGAAAAACTATTGCGCCATAGCGAAGCATTGGGCGGTGTGGATCGTTTTACTTTTCAGATGGATAACGCAGGTTTAACCCATACCCAGTTAATGAGTTCCATTGAACTGATCGGAAAGAAAGTGATGCCGTTGGTGAATGCATCATAAGCTAAAGGATATAAAAGGCCTGTCAGTCTGAGCCCTGTCGAAGACTCGTGCGCAGAAGCTCAATAAAAAGGTGTCATTTCGAACGAGAAGAAATGACACCTTTTTAATTCTTTTATCCTGATTCTTGATTCTAACCTCTTGACTCTCTAACTTACTTCATTACCGCAAGCACCTGCGCAACCGGCAAATAGGGTGCTAAAAGTTTCCTGACAAACTTGCTAAAGAAAATCATCGTTTTTTTTTAAAGCATTGATCACCTCATCGGTATTTAATACAGTGGCAAATTCCTCGTTTATCTGTGCCAGGGCAGTTAAGTGGATGGTTTCCGCATCGTAATGTTCCCCCTTGATGCCTGTTTTGGCAAAGGCAGCTGTGGCATCGGCTACTACAAAGGTGTTGTACCCAAAATTGCCTGCCATTCTTGCGGTGGTTGATACACAATGTTCGGTGGTGAGGCCCACGATAACCAGGGTATCAATACCGGCAGCATCCAGTCGCTGTTGCAGATCGGTACCGATAAAAGAGCTGTTCACCGATTTTTTGATCACCGGCTCGCCGGGCAAAGGTTTTACAATTTCTTTATGGATATTGCCTGGGTTACCTTCTACCAGCAGGGAGTTGGGGTTGGTGGAGCAATGCTGAATGTGAAAAAGCGGCAGGTTGTTTGCCCGCCAGTGATCAAGCAGTTTACGGGCATTTGCTTCGGCATCCGGGTTGTTGCGTTCGCCGCCCCAGTAAGGAATATCGTCAAAACCCTGCTGTATATCAATCAGTATCAGCGCCGGGTTGGTATTTGTTAATGTTTTCATACCTCAAAATTGCAGCTTTACCGGCACCCGGTTTTTGCTGTGAGGCTTTATTTGTTTGTTATGATAACACCGGTTCGTTACGCTCGCTGCTGGGTGGCGCGCCAAACTTTTGCTTATACACTTTTGAAAAATGCGAGATATTTTCAAACCCACTACTGTATGCTATCCTCGAAACGGAGTCGTTGGAGTTTTTGAGCTGGTAGGCGGCATACTCCAGCCGGCGGTTAATCTGCCATTTTACAGGCGTGGTATTAAAGCGCTCGGTAAATTCCTTTTTAAAAGCACTCACGCTTCTACCGGTCAGTTTAGCCATATCCTGTAATGAAAGCTGCCGGTTAAAGTTTTGCTCCATAAAATAGGCCAGGTCTATCTTATTTTCGCTTACCATATGTTTTAAAAACGAAACAAAGGTTTTCGAACTGTCGTTCGATAAAATTTGAAGCAATACCTGGTGCGTTATAAATTTCACAATGCAACGCGAGTAATCCTGCGGATGTAAAATATGGTGAATGGCCTGTGCTATGTTGGCGTTTATAAATTCGGATGTTTTAAAAATAAAAGGTAGCAGATCGTCGCTCAGTTTTTCCTGTCTAAACTCAGGTACATGACTTTCCAGAAAGTAATCCACAAACTCGTTTTCCATAAAAATGAGCATGCTGGTGTAATCATCAGACGGGAATATCTGGTAATTGCCCCGCCTCCTGAACTGAATATCACCGGCCTTTAAATGTTGCACATAACCGCCATACCAAACATCGATACATCCGGTTAAAACCACTTCGAGGCAATGCATGGTTTGCAGGGTATCGTCACAGCCGAAAGGCCGTTTTTTGTCAATAACAAAACCATACATTTCGCACATGCGCAGCTTCACATGCGCGTGATAACCAACCAGATCCTTAGGAATTTGTATCATCTTTACAATTTATTCACACTAAGCTACGGGTTGTAGGGCGGTTTTTTTAGCTTTTGGGGTAATTGTAACAAAACGATGATAAAAGGTCGCTTACTAATCCCTCTTGAGAGTAATAGTCCGTGAGTAGGCAGGATGCAAGGATCAAACGCGCGTTATTGACTCACCCCGACGTCGCTGCGCTTGTCACCCCTCTCTGCCCTTTGGGCAAAGAGGGGATTTTTAATCTTTTTTTCTTTACCCTCTTTGCGGCGAAGCCGCAGAGAGGGTGGTCCAGCGAAAGCGCAGACCGGGTGAGTCTGCTATGCTTCATCCTATTGCTCGTCAGAATTTGAGATACATGTCTACCTATGGGCTATCATCCGCAAAAAGAGTTACAACAACTTTATACAAACAAAAAAAGGGCAAACGAAAAATATTCGCTTGCCCACGGTGGTCATCTAACGATTTCTGTCCCCCCGGAGACGCTATACAACCACTTTATCTTGAGTGCCTATTACTCACTTAGCTGAAAATTGATAGGGATATTATACCGTACCCGTACCGGCTGACCGTTCTGGATACCGGGTTTCCAGGCTTTGGCCAGCTTAAGCACGCGCAGGGCCTCTTCATCAAACCCATACCCTGCGCCACGCTCAACTTTGATATTGGACAAAGAACCATCTTTCTCAATAATAAAACTCATGATCACTCTTCCTGATACCCCCTGTTCCTGCGCAACAGCCGGAAAGCGAAGGTTTTTTTGCAGAAATTTCCCCCAGGCTGCCGCTCCGCCAATCGGTTCGGGCATTACTTCGAGTGTACCCTCGTTGGCATCAATTATACCTGGATTTGCAGCCGCAGTACCGTTACCACCAGATCCCGTTTCAGTTTTAGCGGTAGCATTATCACCACCCACAGGCCCTTTAACTGTTTCGGGACCTATTGCCCCAGTAATATTTTTAATCACAGGAGGATCAACCGGTGGATCTGTTGGAACAATATGCGGAGTTGTAAATGCTGTTGTTTGTATAGGTGCAGCAGGTTTTACAGGAGCCGCAGGCTTTGCAGGTTCAGCCTGTTTGGGCTTTTCTATGATTTTTTCCGTCTTAATTGTCTTCATGTCAATTATTGGAATATCTGCGATTATTCTGGTATGATCAATTTTGGGTTTGAATATAATGCTTGCCACAACCAAAATAGCCACGCCTGTAAGGGCAAATCCTATGGCTTTGCCCATGGTGCGGCCATAATTCTTTCTCAGATCATAAGCACCGTACTCTTTGTTACGATGGTCAAATACAAGGTCGAGCCACTCGGCGTTGTACAAATCAAATTTGGCAATACTCATAATTTTCAGAATTAAATTTCTAATTAAACGAATATACATATATAATATTTTACAAAACAAGAATTATTTTAAAAATAATTTTCATTCGTATTACGCTGCGCCAAACCCGGTAAAATTTAAATTTTCAAATAAGAGCTTTTTTGCTGAAAGTATTTAGCAATTGAAAACAATCATTGTTAACCCAAAAACAATGTCATTTCGACGAGGAACTAAGAGAAATCTTTTATTTCTCGCGCTAACCGCGGCCAGGAATTATGATATTTTTCAAAATACCGAGCAAACATTCTATATAAACATCAATACGAATACTTTTTCTTGCATTTTCAATTAAAAGCATAATTTAAAAAACACTTTACTTATATATTTACTACATAAACAAACAAAAAGTTAAAATATTTATAAAAAAAGTGTGTTTATTTTAATTTTTTACTACTTTTAAACATGGTTAGCAGGATTTATCAATTTACTGCCTTAATTTTTTTCCTTTTTTCCGGATTTGTAGCATCCGGACGGGGAGGATCATACCATATTAATCATCAGAACGAAAAAAAAGCTTCTTTTAAAACCGCAAGCCCTAATCATCGCCCATCCAATTACGAATACAGTCTTAATAATGTACCCCTGCCGGTTATCAATATTCAACAACACCGCGGGGCGCATTCATTACAAGGCTTTGATCACAGTCCCAATTTTTTCTCGATAGGGATCAAATACATCACCTTTACTTGCGGCCGCGGCACAAGTCAGCTGTCGCGTTTCCGCAAACTCATCCTTTTTCCGTTTCACGCTTTTTGGTAGTAGAAAAAACAATGCTATCCCGCTGCCCTGATTAGGCAAGCGGTATTTTATTGTTTTTAAAAATTTAGTTTAATACCCCGGCATTTTGATTGGGTGCCGGGAGATTATTTGAATCATGAGCCAAGAATCAGGAGTCAAGACAAAAAAATAGTTGATTTTAAAATCCTTCGTTTGAATGTTCATTCTTCAAATCAGGGATAACATTAAGCTATTGCTGTTTTCTTAGCTCTTGATTCTAAAATCTTGACTCTTCATACTGCCTGGTATTTTGATTGGGTACCAGGCAGTACTTATCAACTTTATTAAAACTCCCTTAAACCCGAAACATGAAAAAATTCATACCCTTTGGCGTACTTATCCTGGTAATTATACTTGCGCTTGTATACCCCTCGGTTACCCTCACTACTATAAAAGACAGTAAAATTGATACCGGCGATACCGCCTGGCTATTAGTAAGTACCGCCCTTGTACTAATCATGACTCCCGGACTGGCATTCTTTTATGGCGGCATGGTGAGCAAAAAAAATGTACTATCAACCATGCTGCAAAGCTTTGTTTGTATGGGCGTAATTACCGTTATATGGGTGATATTTGGCTTTAGCCTGGCTTTTGGCGATTCTATTGGCGGTTTTATTGGCGATCCGCGTACCTTTTTTATGATGAAAGGTACACTGGGTAATGCCACCTGGAAACTGGCGCCAACTATACCATTGGTATTATTCGCTATGTTCCAGTTAAAATTCGCGGTAATTACACCCGCCTTGATCACCGGCGCTTTTGCCGAGCGTATCCGTTTCAACTCCTATGTGATTTTCCTTTGCCTGTTCATGATATTTATATACGCTCCGCTGGCACACTCTACCTGGCACCCGGATGGTTTCCTGTTTGGCAAAGGCGTATTGGATTTTGCCGGTGGCACGGTAGTACACATGTCGGCAGGTTGGGCTGCGTTAGCTTCGGCATTATATTTAAAACAACGTAACGATCAAGCACATTCACCGGCACGTATCAGCTATGTATTATTAGGTACAGGTTTATTGTGGTTCGGCTGGTTCGGTTTTAACGCGGGTTCGGCTTTAGGCTCGGGTACATTAGCCGCCACAGCTTTGGCTACAACAACCACCGCATCTGCAGCTGCAGCTATGGCCTGGATGTTTTTTGACATATTACGCGGCAAAAAACCAGGCGTTATGGGTGCTTGTATTGGCGCGGTAGTAGGCCTGGTAGCTATTACACCGGCAGCGGGTTTTGTAACCATACCCCACTCTTTGATCATCGGTATTGTGGCCGCTGTAGTAAGTAACCTTGTCGTGATCTGGAGAACATCAACCAGCATTGATGATACCCTTGATGTATTTCCTTGCCATGGCGTAGGCGGCATGGTGGGCATGTTATTAACCGGTGTATTCGCGCATCAAAATGTAAACGCGGGTAATACTACCGGCAATGGCTTATATTATGGCGAAACCCATTTATTTTTCATCCACCTTATTACGCTGGTAGGTGTTTCGGCCTTTGCTTTTTTTGGCTCACTATTATTACTAAAGATCACAGATATGATCAGCACTTTACGTGTTAGTCCAGAGGAAGAACTCGCCGGTCTTGATGTAAGTCAGCACGACGAAGGTCTTTAATCCGGCATTACACTATCTATCAAACCAAACAACAAGAAAAAACTAAAGCTGCATTTTTAAAGATGCAGCTTTTTTTAATTATTGAATTATTGATTTAGTGAATTAGTGAATTAGTGATTTGCTTGTCTGAACCTTGATTTGCAGGATTATTTGTCTGAACCCGAATTTATAGAATTAAAGAATTTTCGGAATTTTTTTGTCCGAATAAGAATTAACTCCATTTGAGGGCTAAGCGTTTTCATAATTCAAAAATCTTCAGAATTTGATTAAATTGCACGTCATTTTTTCAAACCACTCACCACTCACCACTCACCACTCACCACTCACCACTCACCACTCACCACTCACCACTCACCACTCACCACTCACCACTCACCACTCACCACTCACCACTCACCACTCACCACTCACCACTCACCACTCACCACTCACCACTCACCACTCACCACTCACCACTCACAACTCACTACTCACTACTCACCACTCACCACTCACCACTCCTTCGTCGATATCTTATTGATCTTTTTCTGCTCTTTGGGCAGGGCAGATATTTTGAGCATGTATGATCTCAGTACAGCTCCTACTTTACGGCTATTCAATAGCATGCGGTTCAAAAACTCGGTTACGTCGCGCTTATCCAGTTTATCTTTGGCTTTTTCCATGGGGATAGTAACACCCGGTACAGCCTCATACACATTATACCGATTGCGCTGATACGGCACATACACAAAATCGGTAAACCAGTAGCGATATTTATTATCCTTTACTTCAACCCGCAGGGTGTAGGTTATCTCCCCATCTTCATGGGTGGTAACAAACGACTTTTTGGATACCAAGAAACCGCTGGTACCCACCAGCACACCCTGGGCCTTATCGGCGGTTGACAGCTTTAGTTTGCCTTTGGGGTATGCCGACTTAAAAAAATAAAGTCCGCGGCTATACAAAGTATCGGCGCTCAGACCTTCCTGGGCTACCGTTTGATAGTAGATATACTTGTCATTTTCATCAAAAGCCAGCGAATCTGTCTGAGCCGAAGCGCTTTTCACAAACAACACACAAACAAGCGCTATCAATATATTTTTCATTTTTATACTTTATTAAATTAAATGAGCAAGGATTTTTGTTTGAGAGCAAGGATTTTGAGAACAAGGAGCAAGGATAAAAAAAATCAAATCCGAGTAGACAAAGTCCTTGCTCTTTATTCCTTTTATCTTTAATCAAAAGTCCTTGTTCATTACTCCCAAAATCCTTGCTCCCTGAAAACAAAGATAAAAGCCGTTCCGGTAATAGGAACGGCTTTCATAAAAAGATTTGGAATTTATTTTTTTCTTTAGAACGCGTAAACCGCAGCTAACACAAACTGCGAAGCTTTATTGGTTGATACACCGCTGCTGTTAACAAATGGCGCATAGAATTTATCGCTCTTATTATCAAACCTAAGCTCAGGTATCAGTGTTAGCGGACCCGCCTTGATATTTGAAGTTATAGTGATCGCTTTTACATCGCCACCATCCTTTTTAACTTTAAAATACTCACCTCTTAAACCAAAGCTAACCGCTTTTGATACCGCATACTGTGGATAAAGCGCGACGCCTTCAAAGCCGCCGCCATCATTAGGAGCAGAGAAGGTAGCGCCATTTAAACCTAATTTAAAGGCATCGGTTATCTGATAGGCAGTTGTAAGGTCAAATTCTGTTCCGGAGTATGAGCCGGTTAATACGTTCAGATAAGCTGTCCAGCCTTTAACCGGAGCAACCATTAATTGCGCGCCAAAGGTTGACACATCACCCGAGGTTGTGGCGCCCTCGCCTACTGTTCTGAAAGAGGAATAAGTATTCCAGTAGTTATTAAAGATACCGGCCATTAAGCTCACTTTATCAGAAAAAGCATAAGTGGCTTTGAAACCCGCGTTCTGGAACGGCCCATTAGTAAACAGGTACGAGGTTGAATAGTTATAGTTGCCTGTTGGCGCTATTACCTCATAACCCACAAATGTAGCCATATAACCAGCTGTTAAATTAAACTGACTGGTAACATCGTAAGACACATACAGATTTTGAATGTGGTAATTTGGGTTGGGGATGGACTGATCATTTCGCGGACCAAAAGACAATTCACCTACAAACGATGCTTTCCCTACCTTTTTCTTCAAACCAAGATCGATCATACCTATCGAAACCGAATTTTGATCTGTGGCGAAGCTGGTTGGTATGTTGGCACGTTTAGAAAAATCATACTTATAATAAGCGTCAACAGATCCGGTAATAGTTAGCGGCGGATCTGGCGCTGCTGTTTTTGTGGTGTCCTGTGCTTTCACTGTAAAAGCCGCGATAGAAAAGAAACATAATAGTAAAGCTGTTTTTTTCATGATAACGATTTAATTGTTAATAAAATTGGGTTTGTTAATTTTTTTGATTTAAAATACTGATATACAAATAGTTATTACCTTATAGGATCTTTTATTGTCGGCATAAAAAATCCCTGTGCAGTTGGCGATGCCATTACATTAAAGCCACACACCAACCACACAAGGTATTACCGATCCCCATGAGGGATCTTTTTATTATTATTTATTCGTCTTAAACTTCAGAAGTCGACTTAACCCCTTTGTCAAAAAGACCGCTTAAGCTGATCTCTTCTTCCTGGGCTGGGTAAACCTCAATACCGTGATCAAACACGTCAAGACCACCTAAACCAGCTTCTCCATGTTCTTCAACACGCAGTCTCCATGGATTTGGCAATTTGTTAAGCACATACATCATAATAAAGGTTACCACAAAAACCGAAGCTGTAATAGCAAAGCTGCCAATGAATTGGGCCTTCAACACGCCAAAACCACCACCGTAGAATAAACCGGCAACCGGGGCCGAATTATCGGCACCTGTTGGGCTTGTAGCGCCAAACTGACCAGATGCAAATAAACCTAATGATAAAGTGCCCCAGATACCGCAAAGGCCGTGAACAGAAACCGCGCCAACCGGATCGTCGATACGGAACCACTCAATAATATAAACACCTGCAAAAATCACGAAGCCGGCAACCGCGCCAAGCAAAATAGCGCCAAGCGGGCTTACCCAGTAACATGGACAGGTAATTGCAACCAAACCACCTAAAAAGCCATTGATAGTAAAGGCCAGATCGAACTTGCCTTTTGTTGGGCCCCACCAAAGGGCGGCAAGCATAGCGGCAAAACCACCGGCACAGGCAGCAAGGGTAGTATTAGCGGCAACACGGCCAATTCCCTGCATATCCATTGCAGACAGGGTTGATCCCGGGTTGAAACCATACCAGCCAAACCATAATATAAAACCACCTACAGCAGCTACCAATAAGTTATGACCAGCAGGTAATCCGCCTTTTTCTTTATCATCTCGGGCGAAGATCCGGCCTAACCGTGGCCCTAACACCATGGCACCAGCCAATGAAGCCACACCACCTATGGTATGCACCACGGTTGAACCGGCAAAGTCACGGAAAGGCTGAGCGGTTAAGTGAGCGAAAACTCCTGAAGTACCCATGGTAGCCAGGAAACCATCAGGCCCCCAAGCCCAGTGACCAATTATTGGATAAATAAAACCTGTAATACCTATACTGTACAATATATCGCCACGGAAACTGGTACGACCGATCATAGCACCAGATACAATGGTTGAGCAGGTATCGGCAAACGCGTACTGGAATATCCAGTGTGCCAGGATCGGGATACCCGTTGCGCCATAAGTAGCAGGGGTATTTTGTAAAAAGAACCAGTTAGTAATGGTTTTGCCATCGGCGCCTAAGCCGCCCCAGCCAATAAAGCCATTACCGTTACCAAACATAAAGGCATAACCTATTGCATAAAACAATAACCCGCATAGGCATGTATCAAAAATACACTCCATTAAAACGTTAACCGTTTCTCTTTTACGGGCAAAGCCAGCTTCAAGCATCACAAAACCAGCCTGCATACCGAAAACCAAAAAGGCAGCAACCAAGGTCCATACCGTATTAACGGTATTGATGAGTGCTGTTTCATGAGCGGTATAAGTGTCGGCAGCGTGTGCAGATGTACCTAATAGACCAGGTAAAGTGAACATAGCCACGAGCACCAACCCTAAACCAATCATCTTTCCTGTTAAAATGGTGGCTCCCAGCGCCCATTTTTCACGTGACAGTTGTCGGACTGCACTCAGGAGGTTGTGTTTTGTTGAACTTACTTTCATTTGTCTTTAATTTAGTTTGATTGTTTTTAAAAGTTTAATTTAGTTTGATTGTTTATTTAATTAAGCTTGATTGCAGGTTTAAAATTTAACAAAAACACCACATTCACTCACAAATCCCCTCTTTTAGTCTTTTAATTATTGACATTTTTATAAAAAATACAATAATTATGATGTTTCTGTAAATTATTTTCTGAAATTATGTAGTTATTTTAACAATAACAAATTTTTAACAAAAAAATAACGTTAAAAAATGAAATATTTACGAAAATTGTAAATCAAAACTAAATTTTGTACCATTTATTGATGATTTTGAAATTTTATTTCTTTGTAAATCCAAATAAATTCTATCAACATAAAAATTAGAGGCATTTTTTAGAAAAAAAGTCAATTTTTAGGTATTTAAGAGCAAAAATCAACTAAAAAGCCTATAAAAATTCAATTTTAGCTAAGCTCAGCACATTAAAACCATACTTTTCTTGAAATATTCAGCAACTAACTTTTTATTGATTGGGGGGCAATTGCTTTTTAAAGCCCATTGTGTTTTTTATTGGCTGAAAAGGGGACGAAAGCTAAATGGCGGAGATTATGCCGGATATTTTGGCATCTCACTTGCAAATACGTTCCATAACAGGCAAATTCCTGACCCGACAAGTGTAAATATCCTGTCGGGTGCCGAAATAAATTCGGCGTTACGCGTTTTTCTTTGAAAAAAAGGCGTTTTACTTGCATTATTTGCTACTTATATCATATTTCCTTTAATTTTTGTGTATATTTTAAATGATAGTTCTATTTTTGAAAGTTGACCTTTATTTAAACCGCATATCTTATGTCTAACATCCGATTTAAAGCACTACAGGACGTCCTGGGCAGGACCATCCCGGAAGTGAAACCACCTTCTTCAAAAATTTCAGATTACTTTGGCGCCAATGTTTTCGATAAAAAGAAAATGAAGGAGTACCTTTCTACCGAGGCTTACCAGGGAATTATTAACTCTATTGAAAAAGGTGAACCAATTCCACGCGACCTGGCCGAGCAAATTGCCGCTGCCATGAAATCATGGGCATTGGGTAAAGGGGCAACGCACTATACGCACTGGTTTCAGCCGCTTACCGGCACTACCGCCGAAAAACATGACGCTTTTTTTGAACCCACCGCCGACGGGGGCGCTATCGAACGTTTTTCGGGCGATGCCCTGGCACAACAGGAGCCTGATGCTTCAAGCTTTCCGAGCGGCGGCATCCGCAATACTTTTGAGGCCCGTGGTTATACTGCCTGGGACCCATCGTCACCTGCATTTTTGATGGCACGTACCTTATGTATACCAACCGTATTTGTATCTTACACCGGCGAGGCCCTGGATTATAAGGTACCTTTATTAAAAGCATTAAGCGTTTTAGATAAGGCCGCTGTAGATGTTTGTCATTATTTTGATAAAGGCATTGAAAAAGTAAACGCATCATTAGGTATCGAACAAGAGTATTTCCTGGTTGATATCGCTTTATTTAATGCCCGTCCCGATCTGTATTTAACCGGTCGTACTTTGTTTGGCCACATATCTGCCAAAAACCAGCAACTGGAAGATCATTATTTTGGATCCATACCTGAACGGGTATATGCTTACATGCAGGATATGGAAGCTGAAGCATTATTATTAGGGATACCTTTAAAAACACGCCATAATGAGGTTGCACCTTCGCAATTTGAGTGTGCTCCTATTTATGAAGAAATAAACCTGGCCATTGACCACAACCAATTGTTAATGGACCTGATGGACCGTGTTGCCCGCCGACATAACTTTAAGGTATTATTGCATGAGAAACCTTATGCCGGCATCAATGGCTCGGGTAAGCACAATAACTGGTCGTTAATAACTAACACGGGTAAAAACCTGTTGTCGCCAGGCAAAACGCCTAAGAACAACCTGATGTTCCTCACTTTCTTTGTAAATACCATCAAAGCGGTTTATGAACATGCCGATCTGTTACGTGCATCTATCGCTTCGGTAAATAACGATCACCGCTTAGGTGCTAATGAGGCCCCTCCTGCTATTATCTCTATTTTCCTGGGCAGCCAGCTGAATGATGTACTGGATGAGATAGAAACATCGAGGATCAGTAAAAAGATCAAAGAAGATAACCTGTTATGGCAAGGTATTCCTAAAATACCGCAAATATTGCCTGATAATACCGACCGCAACCGTACCTCGCCTTTTGCCTTTACCGGTAACAAGTTTGAGCTGCGTGCCGTTGGTTCATCAGCAAACTCTGCCAGCCCGATGACAGTATTAAACCTGATTGTGGCTGATCAGCTTAAAAAATTCAAGTATGATGTAGATAAGCTGATCAAAAAAGGCGAGAAAAAAGATGTGGCCTTATTAATGGTGATCAAAAAATACATCAAAGAGTCGAAAAATATCCGCTTCGAGGGCAACGGCTATAGCGAGGCTTGGGAAAAAGAGGCAGAGGCAAGAGGTTTAGCAAACGAAAAAACCACGCCAAAGGCATTGGATGCTATGCTTTCTGAAAAAACAGATATCCTTTTTGCAGAAACCGGCATATTTACTCCACGCGAAGCACATGCCCGCCATGAAATTTTGCTGGATGCCTTTTATAAGAAACTACAGATAGAAGCCCGCGTTATTGGCGAACTGGTACTCAATGTGATCATCCCATCGGCTATTGCCTATCAATCTAAACTGATCGAGAATGTAAAAGGGCTTAAAGACCTTGGTTTGGCCGATACCACTTACGCTGCACAACTGGATATTATTAACAAGATATCCGAGCACGTGAACTTTATTAAAACCAATGTAGAACAAATGGTTAATGAGCGCAAAAAAGCCAACGTGATCGAAGACTTACGCCAACGCGCCATTGATTATGACGAAAAGGTAAAAACATTCTTCCAGCCTATCCGCTACCATGTAGATAAACTGGAACAACTGGTTGATGACACCCTTTGGCCGCTGCCAAAATTCAGGGAGCTGTTATTTATAAAATAAGTACGGATTACACTGATTAGTACGAATTCCACTAATTTTTGAAGGAGTCGGCCATGGCTGACTCCTTTTCGTTTAAAATTATTCGGATCAGCACGCGGTGTCGACTCACTCTGTCATCGGTATGCTCGACATCCCTCTCTCCGCCTTTGGCGTAAAGAGGGAATTTGAAAAAAGTTCCCTACCCTCTTTGCAGCAAAGCGGGAGAGAGGGTCGCCCAGCGAAGCGTGGGCGGGGTGAGTCGACAGCGCGCGCACAATTCGTGTAATTCGCTAAAATTCGTGCAATTCGTGTTAAAATAATTAGTTTTGCGCCATGGTTTCTTCACAACGTTATGATCAACGTGGCGTATCTGCCTCCAAGGATGATGTACACAATGCAATAAAAAATATCGACAAAGGTATTTTCCCCCAAGCCTTCTGTAAAATTGTACCTGATATATTAACCGGCGACGACGCGTACTGTAATATTATGCATGCTGATGGCGCGGGTACCAAATCATCCTTAGCTTATACTTACTGGAAAGAAACCGGCGACATATCTGTATGGCGCGGCATCGCGCAGGATGCCATTATCATGAACCTGGACGACCTGCTTTGTGTAGGCGCTATTGATAATATCCTGCTGTCATCAACCATTGGCCGCAACAAAAACCTGATACCCGGCGAGGTGATTGCCGCCATTATTAATGGTACCGAAGAAATATTGAGCGAATTACGTGATGCAGGCATTGGCATATACTCCACCGGCGGCGAAACCGCTGATGTGGGCGACCTGGTGCGTACCATCATTGTCGATTCCACCGTTACCTGTCGGATGAAACGGGAGGATGTGATATCCAATCACCGCATTCAACCTGGCGATGTGATAGTTGGTTTAGCCAGCTACGGACAGGCCAATTACGAAAAAGAATATAACGGCGGCATGGGCTCTAACGGCCTTACATCTGCCCGTCATGATGTATTTAACAAAACCATAGCCGATAAATATCCGGAAAGCTATGATGCGGCCATTCCTTATGAACTGATCTTCAGCGGCAGTAAAAACCTGACTGATCTGGTTGATATTGGCAATGGACAAAGTATTACCGCAGGTAAACTGGTATTGAGCGCTACCCGTACCTACGCCCCCATCATTAAAAAAATGCTCGATGCTTACCGCAGCCAGATGCATGGCATGGTACATTGCAGCGGCGGCGCGCAAACCAAAGTGCTGCATTTTATTGATAATCTGCATATCATTAAGGATAACCTTTTTCCGGTTCCTCCGTTGTTTAAGCTCATCCAGGAAGAATCAAAAACCAGCTGGCAGGAAATGTACAAAGTTTTCAATATGGGTCACCGCATGGAGCTTTATGTACCCCAGGAAATAGCCGCCGAGCTGATAGCTATATCCCAAAGCTTTGGTGTAGCTGCTCAGATCATCGGTCGCGTTGAAAAAGCTGATACCAAAAAAGTAACCGTAACATCAGAATTCGGGGTATTTGAATACTAATAAGAATCAAGAGTCAAGAATCAGGACAGGAAAATTATCTGCACATAACACCATGTTTCAAAGGTTGCGTTTTAAAAACTACCAACTACTGTTATTTTTCTTGCATCTTGCCTCTTATATCTTGACTCCTAAACAACATACATATTCCCCCGCTTATGCTCAGGTTCCTGTTGGCACAATCATCCTTTAACCTTTGGGTGATATTTTTGGCTGAGAATCTGCTGGTTACCTTACTGGCTTTGCTATTTGGCTGGTTGGTACTCAAATTAAACCACAAGCCTATTAAAGCCGCTTCCCGTCAGGAAGTATTCATTTGTATTTTAACCAACGTAATTAATACGGTTATAACCTACGCAGGCTTCTGGCTATGGCAACATGGCTATATCCGGTTTAGTTATTCCGTATCCTGGCGCATAATTTTTGATTTTTTAGCGCTTTTTATGTTGATGGACCTGGCCATGTTCCTGTTTCATTACGCCATACACCGTTCTGTATTGTATAAAGCCATTCACCAATTCCATCATCACTATGCAGATCCTATCCCTATTGACCTGTTTGTATTGCATCCGCTCGAAACAGTAGGCTTTGGCACTTTATGGATCATGATCATCGTATTATTCAACTTTAACTTATATGCTGTCTTTATTTACCTCGTCGTTAATGTATTTTTTGGCATCATGGGGCATTTAGGGATAGAGCCTATTCCGGCAGGTATCAGAAATACGGTGCCTTTTAAATATTTAGGCACCTCTTCCTTTCATCACCGGCATCATTCGGATATTCATCACAATTACGGCTTTTATACCAACATTTGGGATAAGATTTTTGGAACTTATAAAGGATGATTTTGGGAGTAAGGATTTGGAGAACAAGGAGCAAGGATTTCCAGATAAAAAGAAAAAGACCGGCCAAATTGGCCGGTCTTTTTCTTTTATATCCCTGTTTCAGGAAAGAAACGGATTAGTTAAATATATATCTAACACCGATCTGAGCTTGGAAACGAGAGAACTGACTGATATCTGTTTTATATGAGTTGGTAACAGGTATCTGGTTATTGGCATCAAGATAAGGGAATGAATAAGTAGCTTTACCTGTAGTAGCATCTTTACCCATATACCTTAACACAGTTGCTGCTCCAAAGTTATTACCACTAATTGCTGATACCTGGTAATTACCCCAGTTACGGTTCAACAGGTTAGTAAAGTTAATTACATCAAAAGTAACTTCAATGGTGTTTTTGGTTTTGCCTGCTTTTACATAAAAGTCTTGTGCAAAGTGTAAGTCAAGTCTTTTATAAGTAGGCAATATAGCACCATTCCTTTGAGCATACTGACCTCTGTGTTGGCTCAGGTATGAATCCTGGTTAATAAAGTTGTTTAACTGAGTCCAGATCTGAGCAGGTGTACGTGTATCTAAAGTTCCGTTTTGTGCCTTAGGGGCTGCAACCAGGATAAGATCATTTTGAGTTTTAGGAATGTACATCAAATCGTTGGTGGCACCGTCATTATTGGGGTCATTGGCCGTAATATATGATTGAGCACCGTTGTTTGATGCTTCAAATACTAAACCGATAGTGGTAGCTAAGTTTTTAGCATACTCTTTACGGTATGATACGGTTGCGATGATACGGTTTGGCTGCACATATGTACTGTTTGACAGGTTATCTGCATTGGGGTTACCGGCAACATAACGGGTGTTCCAGATGGTTGCAGCAGTTGAACCGCCATCATTAACATCTTTTGATTTGGTGTAAGTATAAGCTACACTGGCGGCAAAGCCATTAGTAAAGCTTTTTTGTAACTGACCGGTAACAAAGTATGAGAAACCTTTGTTGGTGTTTTTCATATAATATAAACCGGTAATTGATGGGTTTTGAGCAGTCGAGTTAGCAGCTGCCGGCGTAGTGTTTTTAGAGTCGTACTGAATTTGACCTTCAACACCTGGAAGTGTGCTAAAGCCGTCAGACAATACAAGGTTCTGGTGATAAATGGCACGAATATCTTTGGTATAAGCACCTTCGATGGTACCGATAATACCACCAGGTAATTTCTGGTCAACAGCTAAGTTGGTTCTCCATATCTTTGGATATTTCAGGTTCGGATCAGCAACATCTAATTCATAAGATGTACTGGCAGCTCCGGCAGCAGGGCGGTTGGCATTAACATTAGGGTTAAATATTAACTGCTGGTTTTGTTCAGGAGTATTTGTTTTAACACCATTTACAATAGTATTTGCGCCAAATAACAACCCGTTGTTTGAAGCCTGGTTAGATATCCACACAAATGGTACCGGACCGGTAAATAAACCAGAACCACCACGTACCTGGGTAGACTGATCGCCATTTACATCCCAGTTAAAACCTACACGAGGTGAAAGTTGTACCCTGTTTTTTGGCAGTTTAGATACATCCACATGTGTACCTCCCTGGAAAGTAAGCGCTGCTGCATTAGCGTTAGGTGCCAATGAAGTTGGGAATACGTTATAATCGGCCCTTAAACCATAAGTTAACCTGAAGTTATCAGTAACATGGTATTTATCTTGTACATATACGCTGTAGATAGATGCTTTGATCTTAGCGAATGGAAACCCGCTGCCTACGGCCGAATAGCGTAAGGTATAAGCCTGTGCAGGCAAGCCCTTAATAAAGTCATCGGCCGAGTTATAAGTATATAAACCGTTATAATCAGGAGCAAAACCGTTAGTGTAACTCTGGATCTGGTTGCTGGTACCGAAAGTAAACTCATGTTTGCCTGAATAAATGGTAAAGTCATCAGCAAACTGCCAGATGTTAGTATTTAACAAGTTACCGGCAGTGTAAAGCTCAGAACCAAAACTGGTGGCAGTAGCTGAAGCTGTAGTTGAGCCTGTAAGTACACCAGCCTCATTATAGATATTAGAGCCATTTCCAATATCAACCATTGGTAATGAACCATTTCCTAAAAACGCGCGATAATCTCTCAGTGCTGAATAACCCACTGTAAGTTTATTGGACATAGAGTTACTGATACGAGTATTCAACTCTACTATACCAATATTAAAGTTATTGTTAATGGTATAACCCGAACCGTAGAAAGGTAAAGTATTTTGACCAGGAGTACGGGTTGTACCGTAACCTACACCAGCATTGGTAATACCAGAGTTACTTGCAGGCTGATCTTTATATGACTTTAAGTAGAAATATTTGGCGCTCAAGGTATTATTCTTGTCTATGTTCCAGTCTAATTTAGCGGTTAATTTGTTACTTGAAGTTCTGTAAACATAGTTTTCATAAGCTCCCGGATCATAACCATAGCTTGCCAATTTAGTTTTAAGGGCATCCAAAGTACTTGCCTGAACGTTTGAAACGTTTGCACCACTTAAACCCGGACGACCGGCAACATAAGCGGTTGCTGGTGGCGCGCTAACTCTTTCCTGCTCACCTGATACGAATAAGAATAATTTATTTTTGATGATCGGGCCACCAACGGCAACACCATCAGTATGGTAATCAAATGGGGTGATAGGAAGATTAGTTGTACCCGCATGGTAGCCGGTTAATCTTACACCACGGCCATAATAGTAAGCTGTACCTTTTACCTGGTTAGTACCTGATTTTACTACGGTATTAACACCTGCACCGGTAAAGTTACCCTGACGTACGTCATAAGGGGCAATATCAACCTGGATCTGATCGATCGCGTCTAATGATATAGGCTGTGAACTGGCTTGTCCGCCTAAAGTACCTGATAAACCAAAAGAGTTGTTGAACAATGCACCGTCAACAGTAACGTTATTAAAGTTACTGCTACGACCACCAAAGGCTAAACCGTTTGCAGAAGGAGTTAATTTGGTAAAATCCTGTAATGAACGGGCCACAGTAGGCAGGTTTTCAATTTGCTGGCGGCTGATAGTTTCGCGCGCGCCGGTACGTGATGAGTTGATCACTTTACCTTGCGAACCGGTAATTACTACCTCTTTTAATGCAGTCAGATTATCCTCCAGTTTGGTATTGATCTTTTGATCCTGACCGATGGAAAGGGTGATACCTTCCTGAACAAAGTTTTTGTAGCCAACAAAGCTTACTTTAAAGGTGTATGGACCACCTACTCTTAAGTTTGGGATGTTATAACGGCCATCTGCACGGCTTACTGTAGAGTATACAGTACCCGTTGGCACGTGGGTAATGGTTACGGTAGCACCCGGAATGGCACCCTTGGCATCGGTAACAATACCGTTTACACTGGCTGTTGTTACACCCTGTGCAAAGGCATTCCTGTTAAGGAACATAAAACCGGCCAATAATAATAAAAGAAGTAAAGGCTTCCTCATAAATTGCTTTTTTAATTATACTTTCTGTTGATTAGCCGCAAAGATAAGTAATAGCCTGATTGTCAATGTTAATTTTATGTTAACAATTATTATATATTTTTCAACACTTTCATTCATACATAACATTAATTACAAGTAAATTGATAGATATTATATAATATTTATAATAATCCGTACACTTAATCCGGTAAATGGCATTTAATTGTAAATAATAACACGATGCCTACGGGGTGCCTTATTCCATTTTTGCTTTTCAGCCCTTTTACTTAGCTTTGGGCCAATTAAAATTAAGGCCGGTGCTAACAACACGGTTTAGCTTTAATCCGTACAAAGCGAAAATTTAAATTATACATCATTAAAAATATGGACTACGATTTAATTGTTATAGGATCAGGCCCGGGTGGTTACGTAGCAGCAATCCGCGCTTCCCAACTTGGTTTAAAAACGGCCATCATTGAAAAAGAATCATTAGGCGGTATATGTCTTAACTGGGGCTGTATTCCTACTAAAGCCTTATTAAAAAGCGCGCAGGTGTTTGAGTATATCAATCATGCTGCCGATTATGGCATTAACGTAAACGGCAACGGCGAGGTAAATTTTGAATCGGTTATCAAACGCAGCCGTGGTGTTGCCGATGGCATGAGCAAAGGCGTTCAGTTTTTAATGAAGAAAAACAAGATCGATGTAGTACTTGGTTTTGGTAAATTAAAATCAAAAGGTGTTGTTGAAGTAAAAGCCGCTGATGGCTCAACTAAACAGATCACCGCTAAACATATTATTGTGGCCACAGGCGGTCGTTCACGCGAATTGCCAAACCTGAAACAGGACGGCAAAAAAGTAATTGGTTACCGCGAGGCCATGTCATTACCCAAACAGCCAAAATCAATAGTGGTTGTAGGTTCCGGCGCTATTGGTATCGAATTTGCCTATTTCTACAACTCCATAGGTACTAAAGTTACCGTGGTGGAGTACCTTGATAACATTGTTCCCTTAGAGGATGAAGAAGTTTCAAAAGGATTGAACCGTATCCTGAAAAAACAAGGCATCACCATTATGACCAGCGCCAATGTGGAATCTGTTGACAGCAGCGGTGAACTTTGCAAAGTAAACGTTAAAACTGCATCGGGGATTGAAGTACTGGAGGCCGAGGTTGTATTGTCAGCCGTTGGTATCTCCACTAACATTGAGGGTATTGGCCTGGAAGAAACCGGAGTAAAAACCGATAAAGGCAAGGTGCTGGTTGATGATTTTTACCGTACCAATGTGGAAGGTGTTTATGCCATTGGCGATATCGTAAAAGGTCAGGCACTGGCACACGTAGCATCGGCCGAGGGCATCATTTGCGTAGAGAAAATTGCAGGTCATAGCCCTGAGCCGTTAAATTATAACAACATCCCGGGTTGTACTTATTGTTCACCGGAAATAGCCTCTGTAGGTTATACCGAAAAAGCGGCTAAAGAAGCCGGATACGAAATTAAGGTTGGTAAATTTCCATTCTCGGCATCGGGTAAGGCAAGCGCTGCCGGAGCCAAAGATGGTTTTGTAAAACTGATATTTGATGCCAAATACGGCGAGTTCCTGGGCGCGCACATGCTGGGCTATAACGTTACCGAAATGATTGCCGAAGTAGTTACCGCCCGCAAACTGGAAGCTACCGGTCACGAGATCATTAAATCGGTACACCCGCACCCAACAATGAGCGAAGCCGTAATGGAAGCTGCTGCCGAAGCTTACGGTGAGTGTATACACTTGTAATTTTTAGCTCATAGATCATGGTTAATGGTTCATAGCTGAAATCAGATCTGTTATTATTCTTAATCGTCATAAAATGAATGCATAACATTTAATTTATGGCGATTTTCTTTTTATCTGATCATAAAACTTGAACTATCCACACACCAACTTAAAAAGATTGTGTTATTTTAGCTTTTGATGATATGGCTTCCCTACCGACTACCATGATCTATGAACCATCAACCATGAACTAAAACATGAAACTCCACACAATAGATACCGGTTTTTTTAAATTAGATGGCGGCGCTATGTTTGGCGTAGTGCCTAAAACCATCTGGATCAAAACCAATCCTGCCGATGATAATAATTTGTGTACCTGGGCCATGCGCTGCCTGCTGGTAGAGGATGGCAAACGGCTGATACTGATCGACACCGGCATCGGCAATAAACAGGACGAAAAATTCTTCAGCCATTATTATCTGCATGGCACTGCCACTTTAGACAGTTCGCTGGCGGCCCTTGGCTTTCACCGTGACGATATTACCGATGTATTTTTAACCCATTTACATTTTGACCATGTTGGCGGCGCGGTGATACGCGATGGTGATAACCTGACCCCGGCCTTTAAAAATGCTGTTTACTGGAGCAACCCCCAACACTGGGAGTGGGCAGTAAACCCCAATGAACGCGAAAAAGCATCATTCCTGAAAGAAAATATACTGCCCATACAGCAAAGCGGCCAATTACAATTTGTGGATAGTACGGACGGCGTACAATTCACAGAAAACTTTCATATACGTTTTGTTTATGGCCATACCGATGCCATGATGCTGCCATTGATTGGTTATAAAGACAAAAAGATACTATATATGGCAGACCTGCTGCCATCTGTGGGGCACCTGCCGCTCCCTTATGTGATGGCTTATGACATGTTTCCGCTTAAAACTTTGGGCGAAAAGAAACTATTTTTGAACGAAGCCGTAGAACAGAATTATATTTTGTATTTTGAACACGATCCTGTTAATGAATGCTGTACATTGCAGCAAACAGAAAGGGGACCAAGGCTAAAAGAGGCGTTTAAATTAAGTGATATTTAATAGGTATTTCAGGAATGCCACAAAAATCATACCGCTTGCAGGTTTAAACAATTAATAATGCAAAAACGAACAATTTGTTAACATTAAAATAGTTAATAACTCATAATCAACCACTTATAAATGCAATTTATGACGTGCTTTTTTTCGAAATACAATTTGCAATTATATTTTTTTAGAACAATTTTATAACTTTGCACGTTCTGTACTAAATAGAAAGTACCGAAGGTTTATTAAATAAATGAGACAACTCAAAATAACGCAATCCATTACCAATCGCGAGTCACAATCGCTGGACAAATATCTTCACGAGATTGGTAAAGTTGATCTGATAACTGCCGAAGAAGAAGTAATATTAGCTCAAAAAATACGCGAGGGCGACCAGGCAGCTTTGGAACGATTGACCAAAACTAACTTACGCTTTGTGGTGTCTGTTGCTAAACAATATCAAAATCAGGGTTTAACGCTCGGCGATTTGATTAACGAGGGCAACCTTGGTTTGATCAAGGCCGCTAAACGTTTTGACGAAACCAAAGGTTTTAAATTCATCTCCTACGCGGTATGGTGGATCCGTCAGTCGATCCTGCAGGCTATTGCCGAGCAATCACGTATTGTGCGTTTACCACTGAACCAGGTGGGCTCATTGAGCAAGATCAGTAAAGCATTCTCCAAACTGGAGCAGGAATATGAGCGTGAACCTTCACCAGAAGAGTTGGCCGATATTCTGGAAACTACTGTCGATAAGATCTCTGACACGTTGAGCAACTCCGGTCGTCACGTATCTATGGATGCGCCATTTGTACAAGGCGAAGAAAACACCCTGCTTGACGTACTGGAAAATCAAGAGCCCAATACCGACTCCATCCTGATCAACGAATCGTTATCTGAAGAGATCAAACGGTCGCTCTCAACCTTAACAGAACGTGAACGCGAGATCATCGTGTTATTCTTCGGTTTAGGAACCAACCACCCACTTTCATTAGAAGAGATCGGTGAAAAATTTAATCTTACCCGTGAACGTGTACGTCAAATTAAGGACAAAGCATTACAACGTTTACGTCATACCTCCAGAAGCAAAATATTAAAATCATACCTGGGTTAATCTATAAACCCCAATCCTATTGAAAAGCCACCGGTGATCCTGGTGGCTTTTTTTGTTATTTACCTACCATAACTATCCTTTGACCAATCAAGCGCGAACGCGTATAATCATTATGGTTACATGATTAGTGCAACAATTATAGGTTTAAATGCGTCATCGATAATACTCAAACTTATTTACCTTTAATCAGATTCTTATGGCTTCACAATACAAAATACATGGCTTGAAAAACCTCCTTTTACTCATCTTCTTTTTTTATGCTCCATGTTCTTTTGCTCAATATAAAGACCAGTTATCACCAAAAGTCTCTGTCATCATCAATACCAATCTCGAAACCTATTTTTTTGCCGAAAAGCTTGCTGTTGAACACATCAACGATTATGTGTTTGATCAAAAAGGAGGCGATTACGCACATCAACCAATTGTTCATTATGGCTTTCTGCATTTTAATCGCTACGTAAATACTCCGGTTATATTAAGAATCGCAGATCTGCTTAAACAAATAAAGGACACTTATCATGATAATGGCTCTATTATGAACTATTTGCTAAATGAAAAAGAATTCCCCTCCAGAGGACATTTGTTTAAAGGTCTTCCAAACAACCCAAATCATCCCGAAACGTCAGTTTTATTTGCTGAACTTACCGATAGCTTGAACAGTTTTTATCATTTAGCCAAAGTAGGTGAGTTCCTTAAAGAGAATGCTCCATTTTATCAAGGTGCATTAAAAGAAGTGGAGAAAGACATAGATGTTCCTTCTTTTCCGGCTTTGGAAAAATGGTATGGTAAAAGGTTCCCGCAATATTGCATCTATTTAACACCTGCAATGCCAATTACCAAAGGCGAAGACAATTACCGTGGATTTGGCCCAAACATCCTCTCTTCCGAGGGCACTATTCCTGCTATGATCATGAGTTCTGACCAAATGTTGCTACCAGAACCTGGCTTGGCATCTTATAAACATTTCGGCTTTGATAACCCCGCGGTCACCCATTTTTTAACTAAACATGAAATTGGCCACTCTTTTGTCAATCCTGTCATTGAAAAGTATTCAGCCCAGCTTCAAAAAGACTCGGCCTTATTTACCCCCGAGCTTAAACAAATACTCGCCCCTCATTATATTAATAACTGGTATGTATGCGTGATAGAACACCTGGTACGGTTAGGCGAAATCCGCACGGCAGTATCTATGAAAGATTTGAAGGAAGCAGAACGCTTACGCAAGCTGCATATTTACAGTGAAAAATGCGTGTTAATTCCGCTGCTTGAAACTCAGATCAGGGGTTATGAACTTAATCGTAAGCAGTACCCTACTTTTGAGAGCTATGTTCCACAACTTATTTCTTATTTCCACTCATTAACGCCTGCTATAATTAATGAGCAGGTTAAAAAGTTCAATTGAAATGACAGTAGGAATTTTGAGCAATTGGAGACTCATTAACAGTAGAGAACATACATGGCCTCATACAAACAAACCAACATCTACCTGCGTTCTTAAACCATGCAATCCTCCCAGTATGAAAACCTTACAGCGGCACAGGCCATCGCCTATCAGCATGAATTGTGCAGGCAGATCGATCTTACACCACTGGATAAATCCATTAAAATTATTGGCGGTGCTGATATTTCATTCAACAAATACTCAGAGGTGGTTTACGCAGGTATCGTCCTGTTCAATTATCCGGAGTTGAAAGTTATCGGTACAGCAACAGCCATCAGTAAAACCAAATTCCCTTATATATCAGGCCTGCTCGCCTTTCGCGAAGTGCCCGCCCTGCTGGAAGCCTGGAACAAACTGGAAATAAAACCCGATCTGATGGTTTTGGACGGTCAGGGCATCGCTCATGAACGCCGAACCGGCATTGCTACACATTTCGGCCTTATTACCAATACACCATCCATAGGCAGTGCCAAAAGCCGCCTTACGGGGCGCTATGACGAGCCCGGTAACCATCCATTTGACCAAAGTTTCATGTATGATAAAGGCGAAGTGATTGGCATTGCCCTGCGCAGCAAAGCCAACTGTAATCCCATCTATATTTCGCCCGGGCATCGGGTGAGCATGGAGCAAAGCGTGGATATCATCAAAACCTGCATCCGGGGTTATCGCATCCCCGAACCTACACGCCAGGCACACCTGCTGGTAAATAAAATACGAATTGATGATGGCGACAACAATAATCGGCAGATTAATCTGTTTGATTAGCTGTTACCTATCTATTATCGCATTGAAACGTTTAGGCACTATTACCTTTCAGTTTTACTGGTTGCTCCTGCTGTATAATATAGCGTTCACCGTACTGGCGCTGTTTCTTTTAATTTTCAATGCGGGAACTATTAACCCCGGAGCAACTGTACTTTTATTAATACCTGCCAAAATTATAGGGTTCATGTGTGCATTAGTCCTTCATTATTTTTCGGCTAAAGAAAACTATTTCTATTTCCGCAATGCCGGCTATGGTATGAAGCGTATGTTCATCAGTGCTTTTGTCATTGATCTTTCTGTCTGTGTATTATTGATCATCTTATTCAAAATCATATTATATGCAGCCCTCCACCTTAAAGGTTGACAGCGTTCAGCTGGAATTTAATGGCAGGATGATCCTGCAGGATGTTTACCTCGACTGTAAGCAGGGTGAGATCGTTGGTCTGTTGGGCCGTAATGGTTGCGGAAAATCATCCCTGTTGCGTATCATATTTGGCATTTTGACACCTGGCTTTAAGTATGTAAGTATCAATGATCAGTACATAGCTAAAGGCTATCACCATACCTGGATAGCTTATCTGCCCCAGCACAATTATCTGCCCCACGGCATTTCGATAAAAAAACTGGCCAAAAATTTTATCGATCCCTTTTTCTGGGATGAGTTTAGCAGTTTGGATATATACAAGGATCATTTCAACAAAACCGTCGGGCAATTATCTGGTGGTGAACTGCGGCAGTTGGAAACCCTGATGATCATTTACAACAAAGCCGATTTTATCCTGCTTGACGAACCTTTCACACACATTTCGCCCATACAGGCCGCACAGTTCAAACCTATCATCAAAAGATGCGCCCAACACAAAGGTTTTATTATTACCGACCACCAATACCGCAATATTATTGATGTAAGTGACCGGATCATCCTCATCAGAGATGGCAGCACCAAACACGTTAAAAGCAAAGATGATCTGATCACCTGGGGTTACGTGAGTCATTTAGATTAGCGTTCTTAGAATAATTCAATTGCCGCACGGTGTCGACTCACCCCGCCTACGCTTCGCTGGGCGGCCCTCTCTCCCGCTTTGCGGCAAAGAGGGCTGGGAAATTCTTTTTCAAGTCCCTCTTTACACCGAAGGTGAAGAGAGGGATGTCGAGCGAGCGATGACAGGGTGAGTCGGCACAGCGCGACAATTTGATTTACATTCCCATGATTTAATATTCACATAATAAAAAAGTAATTTAGCTTCATTAGAATATCAATTATGACCATTCCCATATACCAGGCCGACGCGTTTACCGATAAATTATTTGGCGGCAATCCCGCGGCTATTTGTCCGCTTACCGAGTGGCTACCCGATGAGGTTATGCAAAAAATAGCCATCGAAAATAACCTGGCTGAAACCGCCTTTTTCGTGAAAACCGCTACCGGTTACAAACTGCGCTGGTTTACCCCCGAATATGAAATTGATCTTTGCGGCCATGCCACCCTGGCATCGGCACATATACTGTTTACTGAACTGGGCTTTGCGGGCGATACCCTGCAATTTGAAACCGTAAAAGCGGGCACATTAACCGTAAAAAAAGACGGCGATAAATACACCATGGATTTCCCGTCCAGGCCGCCTATACCCATTGAACAACCGATGGGATTGGCCGAAGCCCTTGGTGATAAGCAACCTGTAGCCTTTTTAAGGTCGAGGGATTATTTCCTGGTTTATGAAAGCGAGCAGGATATCAAAGATATTACTCCTGATTTTTTTGCCCTATCAAAAATGGACACCGTTGGCGTTATTGTAACCGCCCGCGGTGATAATGCCGATTTTGTATCGCGGTTCTTCGCACCCGGCGCAGGTATACCAGAAGATCCGGTAACAGGATCGGCACATTGCAACCTGATACCCTACTGGGCGAAAATATTGGGCAAGAACAGCCTGCACGCCTACCAGATCTCGGCCCGCAGAGGCGAACTCTGGTGCGAACTCAAAGGCGACCGCGTTCAAATGAGCGGCAAAGCGGTTACTTATCTAAAAGGCGAGATCAGGATTGTTCATTAGTTCATTAGTTCATTAGGAAAACTGAGTAACGCTGAAAAGTTTTAGTTTTTTCCTTCCCCGTCAGCAGAACAGCTTCGGGTGAAAGCGGGCAGAACAATGCTGGCCTGTGCGGTTGCAGGGACATAGCAAGTTTTTGCTGAAGCGTAGGAAAACGCGCGAACGAAGTAGGGCAAAATAATTGCAGTTCGTGGTTCTGTCCGGTTTGCTGGGTAAAGGCCATGAGCGGCAAAGAAGCATTTCTGCTGACTTGATCTTTGGTTACTTTGTATCAAGACAAAGTAACAGCCCCAGCGGCAATTGAGCGCTCTACGATATACTTATTCACCCTGTATAGCTTAGAGATTGCTTCGTACCTCGCAATGACGCAAGATAAACTAACCCGTCGGTTCGCGACTTCCGGTCTTCCCAACTTTCGGTCTACATCCTCAAAAAAAGTTTAATAAAATCATTTTTTTATGATTACTTTGAAGGTTCGATCTTTTATACGGACACAATAATATAAATGCAGCTTACCCGCTTAGAAATCAAGGGCTTTAAAAGTTTTGGAGATAAGATCACCATTAATTTTAATGAGGGTGTAACTGCTATTGTGGGGCCAAATGGCTGTGGAAAATCAAATGTGGTCGACTCCATACGCTGGGTTTTGGGCGAACAGAGCACCCGGATGCTCCGTTCCGAAAAGATGGACAACGTTATTTTTAACGGAACCAAGAGCCGGAAGTCGGCCAACCTGGCCGAGGTTTCCCTCACCTTTGATAATACAAAGAATGTACTGCCTACCGATTACTCGCAGGTTACCCTAACCCGCAAGCTTTACCGCACCGGCGAAAGCGAGTACCGCCTGAATGATGTACAGTGCCGCTTGAAAGATATTACCGATCTGTTCCTGGATACCGGTATCGGATCCGACTCCTACTCCATTATCGAGCTGCGGATGATCGACGAGATCATTACCAACAAGGAAGGCTCGCGCCGAAACCTGTTTGAAGAAGCATCAGGCATATCTAAATACAAGCTCCGCAAAAAGCAAACTTTTAGTAAGCTTAAAGACACCGAGGCCGACCTGGAACGCGTGGAAGACCTGCTGTTCGAGATCGAAAAGAACCTGAAATCGCTGGAGAACCAGGCAAAAAAAACCGAGCGCTATTACCGCATTAAGGAGCAGTATAAAACGCTCAGCATTATGCTGGCCTCGTTCCGCATTGTATCGTTCAGCGAATCGTTAAAGAAAATTGAAGACCAGGAGCAACAGCAAAAAGCCGAAAAAGGCGGTATTGTTGCCCAGATAGATACTTTGGAGGCTGCCCTGCAACAACAAAAGCTGGATAGTATCACCAAAGAAAAAAACCTGTCGGTTCAGCAAAAAACTACTAATGAGTTTGTATCCAAGATCCGCGCTTATGAGAGCGAGAAAAAGATCAAGAACGAGCAGCTTAAATTTCAGCAAGATAAAGAAGCTCGTTTAAGTGAAGAACTGGAACGCGATAAGAACCAACTGAACCACGTACTATACAACATCAAGCGCCTGAGCGAAGAGAAGGCTATCGAGGACGAGAACCTGCAGGCCATCCAAAGCAAGGTAACCGACCTCAAAGAGGCGGTTGATGAGCTGCGGCAGCAACAAACCGAGGCCCGTAACGAGCTCAATGAGCTCACCAATATAAATACCCGGTTACAAAATCAGGCGTACAAAGCCGAAAAGGATATTGATATTTTACAGATCCAGCAGCAGGCCCTGGAGCAGGAAAGCCAGCGCAATATGGAGGATACCACCAATAAGGAGGTTGAACTTTCGCATTTTAACCAGGTGGTTGCTGAGCTGCAAACCCGCAAGGAAACGCTTGATGATGAATACCAGTCATCGTTGGAGGCTGAAAATAAGTTAAAGGAGCAGATCACGGTAACGGAAACCGAACTTACCGAGATAAAGGATACCATTATTAAGGAAAGCCGCAAGCTGGACGCCAAGCAAAACGAATATAACCTCACCAAAAGTATGGTCGATAACCTGGAAGGTTTCCCGGAGTCGATCCGCTTTTTGAAAAAAAATACCGACTGGGCCAAAAACGCGCCGCTGTTTAGCGATGTACTGTTTTGCCGCGAGGAGTTCCGTGTAGCCATCGAAAACTATCTGGAACCACTGATGAACCATTATGTGGTTGAAAGTTATGACGAGGCTATAAAGGCCATCAATTTACTCAGCACCGCGTCAAGGGGAAGGGCGCATTTTTTTATCCTCGAAAATTACAGCGAAACCACACCAACCGAGCCCGCGTTTGAAAATGCCGGCGCGGTATCTGCTCTCAAGGTGATCGAGGTAGATAAACGCTACACCAACCTGTGTAACCATCTGCTTAAAAATGTGTACCTGGTTGATGACGATAAAGACCAGCAGATCAATAATGCACAGCTGCCCGAGGGCGTGGTATTGATTGGTAAAAGCGGCAAGTTCAACAAATCAAAATATACCATGGCCGGTGGCTCGGTAGGTTTGTTTGAGGGTAAAAGAATAGGCCGGGCTAAAAATCTCGAGAACCTGGCCAAGGAGATCAAAGGGATCGAGAACCAGGTGAATGGCTTAAAAACCCGCGTTGATGATCTGCAGAGCAAACTGGCCGCCCTCAAAGCATCTACCAAAACAGCGGAGTTGAATGAGCAGCAATTGATCATCAATCGCTTAAATACGGAGCTTATTACGGTTAAAACCCGGCAGGAGCAATACCAGACCTTTATTGAAAACAGTCTGAACCGCAAGGAGGATATCGCCCGTAAAATAGCCACTATTACCGAGGAGATGCAGAACCTACACCCCCTGCTGGCCGAACTTAAAACACAAAAACAGATCCAGAACGATCTGTTAGTCGAAAAGCAAGCCGCTTTTAATGAACTGAATGAGTATGTATCGGTACAATCAAATGCTTACAACCAGGAGAATATCCGCTTTCATCAGCAGCAAAATAAGGTATCCGGTTTAGTAAAAGATCTTGATTATCGCGATACTCAGCAGGAAAGCCTGGAAGCACGCATCAGGCAGAACAGCGCCGAATTTGAAAACGTAAAAATAGCCATACAGGAAAACCTGAAACAGGCCGACAATTCCGATGAAGGCCTGCTGGAAATGTATGAGCAAAAAGAAGCCCTGGAAAAAGCCACCCAACAGGCCGAACAGGAATATTACCAATGGCGCGGCGTTATTACCGAGAACGAGAATGAAATAACTGCCCTGCGTCGTAAAAAAGATAACAGCGAGGTTATTGAGAACGAGCTGCGGGAAGAGCGCAACAACCTGAAACTGGAACTGAACGCCCTGAAAGAGCGACTTTCGGTAGAGTTTAACATCGATATTGAGGACCTTCCCGAAACCGAGACCCCGGCTGACGAAAGCGAGCACGATCTACGCGAAAGAGCCGAAAAGCTGAAACGCCAGCTGGATGATTTTGGCGCCATCAACCCCATGGCGGTAGAAGCTTATAACGAAATGAATGAACGTTATACGTTCATCCAGGCGCAAAAAAAGGATCTGAGCGAAGCTAAGGCATCTTTACTGGCCACCATACAGGAGATTGATGATACCGCCAAAGAAAAGTTCATGACGGCCTTTATTATGGTTCGTGAAAACTTTATTAAGGTATTCCGCTCGTTGTTTAACGAAGAGGATTCCTGCGATCTGGTGCTTACCGACCCAGATCATCCGCTGGAATCTGACATCGATATTATTGCCAAGCCAAAAGGTAAACGTCCGCTGTCTATCAACCAGCTATCTGGTGGCGAAAAAACACTGACCGCAACGGCTATCCTGTTTTCGCTTTACCTGCTGAAGCCTGCCCCTTTCTGTATTTTTGATGAGGTTGACGCGCCGTTGGACGATACCAATATTGATAAATTCAATAATATCATCCGCACTTTCTCCAAAGATTCACAGTTCATCATCGTATCCCATAACAAAAGAACCATAGCCAGCACCGATGTAATTTACGGGGTGACTATGGTTGAACAAGGTATCTCACGCGTGGTTCCTGTTGACCTCCGGGAATTGGCCGATTAGGTTTTTAACTTACTTTTAGAAGGTATGCGCTGTTCGTATTCTCTGACTTCGAACGAATATGTCTGTAGTCTTCAGACCACAAGAAGCTTTTACCGCACAACATCTGAAATTCCCATACTCCAACCAAGACTATTGTCTTTAATAGGCTATTGATACCGAACAAATCTGTCATCGATTTAACATTTCTTAGTAATTATCCTGAAATGATGGAAACATTTCCAGATACCTCGGCTTTAACTTTATAGAACGATAACTTAAATTTCTGTTTATGAAAAAAATTGCAATTTATGGCTTTGGACGGATTGGCCGCCAATTGTTACGGATTGGACTCGACCGGAATCTTTTTGTTCCGTCTGCGGTTGCCGATGTGAAAGATCTGAAAACACTTACCGCCTTATTCAGCGTCGATACAAATTATGGACACTGGAAAGGCAAGGCAGCTTCAAATAATAATGGTTTTGTATTGAATGACCACGAAATAGCTTATGTGGATTCCGCGGCGGGTGTACCTGACTGGGAATCTTTAAACGTCGACTTGGTGGTGGATTGCTCAGGTCGCGCAACTAAAAGGGAAGGCGCGCAGGCCCATTTGGATAAAGGCGCAAAATATGTCCTGGTTAGCGCACCCAGCAAATCGCTGGCCGACTGCGATGCTGTTCTTTTGAAAGGCATTAACCTGGATCATTTCGATGCAGAAAAACATCATATCGTTAGCATGGGGAGTTGCACCACCAATGCACTGGCTGCACCAATCAAGGTTATACGCGAGGCATTCGGTATAGAATATGGCTTGTTCTCAACTGTTCACTCTTATACAAATTCTCAATCGTTAACCGATCAGCCCATGAAGGATCGTCGCGACTCCTGGGCAGCTGCGGAAAACATTATACCCTCTTCTTCAGGTGCGGCGAAAGCCCTCCAATTCATTTGGAATGATCTGAAGGTGACCGGCAAAGCCTACCGCGTTCCGACAAGAACAGGAAGTATTGCCGAATTGAATCTGATCACAACGAAGCCCTGTACCGTGGAAGAGGTAAATGATGCGTTTCGCAAAGCATCAGCCGAAGGAGAACTGCATGGAGTGCTGGATGTGCTCGAAGATGAATGGTCATCAGCAAGAGTAGTTGGAGACACCCACTCCGCTATAATGGACCTTCCATTGACAATCAAACAGGGAGATCTGCTCTCCATCGCCTCATGGTACGACAATGAATGGGGATTTAGCAACAGGCTGGCGGAAGTAACCCAATTTATTGCCTCGAAAATTTAAAAATGTTTAAATATAAGAAGGAGCAACCGATTTATTGGTTGCTCCTTCTCTGTATACCACAGCTCTTTTATTTCCTTCCTTTTAACGTCAGGAACATCGAGTTCTTACGGGACGACTGTTTGTTTACCGAAAGTACTCTCCGCTGATAATCGCTCATCGTTATGGCATTGGTAGCCAGGCTTTGAACCTTTAATGTGGTACTTGACGGATAAATTCCATTTTCAATATAACCCAGGGCGTTGGCCAATAAAGTTTCATTGGTATCACCAAAATCATTCTGAATATTTTCTAAGATCCTTTTACCCTGGAATGTTCCACCGCCTGATAAACTGCCTACAGGCGGCATACCGGTATAATAACCGCCTTCGCCATTTGAATTTTTTGTTTCAAACTCTGGTGTATAAAAATAATATCCGTTCACCTTAAGATCTGACAGAAAGCCTACTGGTTTACCAAAAGTGGTATCACCCACTAACTGAACATTCATTTTAGGCCTCAGATTATTGATGGTAAGCTCACTGGCCGATGCCGTATTACCTGTTACTAAAAAGAAAACGCGATTTACGTTTAAAGGCCCTTTTTTATCAAATTTTTCTATCTGTGCCGCATTAGTCGGCTTAAAATATCCGGCAGAAAACGGGCCTAATTTTTTTTGGATAATGGGGTATTTATCATTCTGCATATTGGCTGTCCAATAAGTAGTATTCATTACACTACCGGTTACGCTTGCCGGTGCTATAAGGTTGGTTAGGTAAACGCTCATATCTACATCACCCCCGCCGTTATAGCGTAGGTCGATGATCAGGTCGGTCACATTTTTATTCTTAAAAGCATTAAAAACAGAATCAAGTCTGGCCTGTACATCTGGATTTTTTTCCAAAGTTACAAAACTGTTAAACACCATATAGCCGGCTGTTTTACCACCACTAAGCGCATAGGTATTGGTATAAACAATTGGGTTAACCGTATAACTTTTGGCATTTATAGTAACCGTTTTCTCGGTACCGTTTGCCTTACGGATCTGAAGCGTTATGGTGCTGCCATTATTAACCGCGTTACTTACAAATTTGTAGCCCGCATCATTTGCCGGGTCTTTAAGATTAGTAATGTAGATACTATTACCTGTTTGGCCATTAATGCCAGTGATCTGATCGCTACGTTGCAATCCGGCCACAGCCGCCGGCGAACCCGGATAAACCAGGCTTACCCTGATCACATTAGCGTATGTATAAAAGTAATTGAAACCAAAATCACCTTTTACAGCATTTAACTCGCCGTTAATAGTACCATCATCAATAAATGAATATTTGGAGCTGCCCGGATTAAAAGGATCGTATTCATAAGGCAGGTTATGATCTGCAGCGTTTGCCGATAACTGGGTATAATGATCAATTTCGTCGCCAAAATTAAGCAGATCCGTGCTCTGCTTGGTATATTTCCTTGGATTAAAATCATTATAGGAAGGCAAAGAACTATTCCAGTAATAATCTTCCTGGGCTATCATATAAATGGAGTCCTGGGTAAGTTGAAACTTGGTATTATCGGTAGGTTTATTATTATCGGGACTGCTTTTTTTACATGCCGAAACAACAACCATTATGCAGGAAAAAAGTATTGGGTAAAATAATTTTTTCATATAGGATCAGTTTATTTAAATGCTTAACGCCATATAACCAACTATGTTACATTGGTTTTATAAAAATTTATCGATATTGATAGAATCTATTCCTACTACTTCGGCACACATCCGGTCAACTTCGGAGTTTTCGATCATCACAATATCCCTTCTCTGTAAATTATGGTCTTGCATAAGCAGGTGCAAAACGTCCGGTTCAGGTTTTAAGGCAGTTTCTTCGGCAAAATAGCAGGCCAGGTACTTTTCCAACCCATGCCATTCTGTTTGTTTAATTTTATTTATCTGCTGCGAAATGTGTCCGTTGGTTACGATAAACAGTTTTTTACGATCAACAACGATTTCCTGCATCAGCGTCAATATATTCTGATACAACAACAGCTTCAAAGGCAGCTTGGCCGTAACCAGCAGATTTTCAAATTTGTCCCTGTACTTTTCAGCAATCGGGAAAGCTTCGGCCACTTTATTAAAAACCGAATCTTTTCCTACGGATGTATACGTATCAACCATGATATCGGTTGTCTGTTTCGCGTCAACTAATTCGGTATATTCCAGTAAATTGGCAAACAGGTAATAAACCTGATATAAATAATCTTTTTCAGGATAAAGTACATTATCCAGTTCAAAAATAAAAGCGCTCTTGCGCCCGTCGATGTCCTTATAGTTCATTGGTTCATTAGTTCATTGGTCAGGATGCGGATAATCTTGCACATCCGCATATCTGCACATTCGCGCATTACTTCTCCACCACGATCTTTATATTGTACTCATTAAATAATGTCTCGACCTTTATTAACAGGTCAATTTCTGCCTGGCGAAACAGATAAACCGCTTCAACCCCCATATCCAGGCATAAGGTAAGCATTTCATGCGTATAACTTACTGATTTTGGATCGGGTAGGCGAATAAACTTACCCGGTTTCAGCATAAAATCGGGCAGGTCCATATGATCACCCATGACCACATTATCGCCGTTCAGCAGGTTTTTTAATTTATAAGCGGGTGCGGAGTTGGCCGCGGTTATCAGTATACTCACGTTTAAGCTAAGGTTGTTCGGCAATTAAACCATCTTTCATTAAAATTGTACGGTCGGACAGATTAGCCAGATCCTCGTTATGCGTTACGATCACAAAGGTTTGATTAAAATCTTTCCGTAGTTTGATGAACAATTCATGCAGTTCAAGCGCGTTTACCGAGTCGAGGTTGCCCGATGGCTCATCGGCAAATATCAAGGCCGGGTTATTGATAAGCGCGCGTGCTACGGCTACCCTTTGCTGTTCGCCGCCTGATAGTTCATTGGGTTTATGGTTCACCCTATCAGCCAAACCCAGGCGTTCCAGCAACTCCGTGGCCTTTTTTTCGGCGTCGGGACGCGAAAAGCCGGCTATAAACGCGGGAATACACACATTTTCTACAGCCGTAAACTCGGCCAGTAAATGATGAAACTGGAATATAAAGCCGATTTTACGGTTCCGAAAATCGCTCAACTGCCGGTTGCTTAGCTTACTTAGTTCAATATTATTGATAAACAACTGACCGGAATCGGGCCTGTCAAGCGTACCTAAAATATTAAGCAATGAACTTTTACCCGCGCCGGATGCGCCAACAATGGTTACAATTTCGCCTTGCTGTACATCCAGGTCAACCCCTTTTAATATTTGCAGCTGCCCGTATGATTTATGGATAGATGTAGCTTTAAGCATTTTACAAATGTAGAATTAGTATCAAGTAGTTAGTATCAAGTATCAAGATTTTTTACAAAGGAATTCAAATCTAACAACTGATATATAGAAAAACGGTCGGGATACTTGATACTAACTACTTGATACTTCCCCCTATTGTAAAGACAATGTTAATAAAAGTATTAAGGGTAAATAAACTCCATTTAGGGTATTAACCTTTCAAACAAAATTGTAGCTTTACCGCAAATTCTTCAAAAAACATGAATATTCACGAATATCAGGGTAAAGCTATATTAAAGAGCTTTGGCGTTAGAGTTCAGGAAGGCATTGTTGCCGACAATCCTGAAGAGGCTGTTGCGGCTGCGCAAAAAATGAAGGAAGACTTTGGGTCTGACTGGGTAGTTATAAAAGCACAAATACATGCCGGTGGCCGTGGAAAAGGCGGCGGCGTAAAAGTGGCCAAAAACCACGATCAGGTTAAAGAGATCGCCGGTAATATTATAGGTATGCAACTGGTTACTCCGCAAACCGGACCAGAAGGTAAAAAAGTAAAAAAGGTTTTAGTAGCACAGGATGTTTACTACCCGGGCGAAAGTGAAACAAAAGAGTTTTACATGAGCGTATTGCTTGATCGCGCTAAAGGCCGTAACATTATCATGTACAGCACCGAAGGTGGTATGGACATTGAAGAAGTTGCGCACTCAACCCCCGAATTAATATTTAAAGAAGAAATTGATCCTAAAGTTGGTCTGCAGCCATTCCAGGCGCGCAAAATCGCGTTTAACCTGGGTGTAAGCGGCGATGCTTTTAAGGATATGGTAAAATTCATCACCGCTTTATACAAAGCTTATGATGCTACCGATTCTTCACAATTTGAAATTAACCCGGTATTAAAAACATCTGACAATAAAATTTTAGCGGTTGATGCTAAGGTGAACCTGGATGATAACGCATTATACCGTCACCCGGATTACGCCGCTATGCGTGATACCGATGAGGAAGATCCAACAGAAGTAGAAGCCGGTAAATCAAACCTTAACTATGTAAAACTTGATGGCAACGTAGGTTGTATGGTTAATGGTGCCGGTTTAGCTATGGCTACTATGGACATCATTAAACTGGCCGGTGGTGAGCCTGCTAACTTTTTGGACGTAGGCGGTACCGCAAACGCGCAAACTGTTAAAGCTGGTTTTAACATCATCCTGAGCGACCCGAACGTAAAAGCTATCCTGATCAATATTTTTGGCGGTATAGTACGTTGCGACCGTGTGGCACAAGGTGTTATTGATGCTTATAAAGAAATTGGCAACATCCCTGTACCTATCATCGTTCGTTTGCAAGGCACCAACGCTGCCGAAGCCAAAGCACTGATCGATAATTCAGGTTTGAAAGTATACTCAGCTATCCTGTTAAAAGAAGCTGCCGAAAGAGTAAAAGAAGTATTGGCTTTGTAATTAAAGCTGACATTTAACATAAAAAAAGCGATGGGTTTACCTATCGCTTTTTTTATTTCCTGTTCCTAATAGAATAAAACAAGAAAACCTGCTTCTGGTAAAAAGCAGGTTTTTCTTTATGGTATTAATTTAGTTTTGTTCTATTCTATATCTCGAATGAGAAGTCATCATCGGCGCCGGCAGTTTTGGCCACTTCAGAGCCTTCGCTGTATTCGTAGCGTTTTTCAACTACTTCCTGATTCGCTTTGATATACTCAACGGTTTCTTTTAAACCTTCGGCAAATTTTTCGAAGTCTTCTTTGTATAAAAATATTTTGTGTTTAATAAAAACACCATCCTCCAAACGTTTTTTGCTTTCAGTTATTGTAACATAATAATCGTTTGAACGGGTTGCTTTCACATCAAAAAAATAAGTCCTCTTCCCGGCTCTCACCTTCTTTGAAAAAACCTCTTCTCGCTCTCTATTGTCAAAATCTCCCATAATGAATATACCTGTAATTAGTTTTGGTTGGCATAAATATAAATCAAAATTTGAAAGTGCAAGTATTTTATTCAATTTTATTGAACTTTTTGAAACATTTTCGTCATTTTATTGTGTTTACGCAAAAAAATCAGGCGTCTTGTTCTTCTTCCAGCAATTGTTTTTCGTACAACTCAAAGTAGGTGCCTTTCAATTGCATCAGGTGGTCGTGGTTGCCGTGTTCAATAATCCGGCCATTATCCATTACCAGAATTTTGTCGGCATTTTTAATGGTTGATATGCGGTGAGCTATAATAATACTGGTTTTGTTTTGCATTACCCTACCCAGGTTGTTTAATATCTCCTCCTCGGTACGGGTATCTACTGCCGAGAGGCAATCGTCAAAGATCAATATCTGCGGGTGCTTAAAAATTGCACGGGCTATGGATACACGCTGCTTTTGCCCGCCTGATAAAGTTACACCGCGCTCCCCTATCAGGGTTTCAAAACCCTGCTCCAGTTCTACGATATTATCATATACCGCGGCATCTTTAGCCGCCTGTTCTACCAATGGCAGATTAAGCACATCGGCGCTAAACGCGATGTTATTGGCAATGGTATCCGAAAACAGGAAAACCTCCTGCGGCACAAAGCCAACCTGCGAACGATAACTTTCCAGGTTCAGTTGTTTTACCGGGGCACCATCGATAGTAATTTCTCCGGCCGTAGTATCATACATGCGCATTACCAAATTGGCGATAGTTGATTTCCCGGACCCCGTACGACCGATAATAGCCACCATTTGCCCCGGCTCCACCGTAAACGACACATCTTTTAAAGCTTCTATGCCCGTATCGGGGTAGGTAAATGATACATTACTAAACGCGATGCCCCCTTCAACCGTACGCACCGGCACATCGGGAGATATGATCTCAGGCTTTTCATGCAAAAACTCGTTGATACGCTTTTGTGAGGCCGCAGCACGTTGAATTAATGATGTTACCCAACCCAGTGATATCACCGGCATAGAAAGCATGTTCAGGTATACAATAAACTCCGCTATGTTGCCAGAAGTAATATTTCCTTTCATCACCTCAACCCCTCCAACATAAATGGTGATCACGGTACTTAAACCCACCAGCAACAGCATAGCTGGATAAAACATAGCCTGTACCTTAACCAGGTCCATAGAGTGTGTCTTGTAGTTTTCGCTCTCAGCGGCAAAATTCTTACGTACAAAGCCCTCCCGCACGTACGATTTGATAACCCGGATACCCGAAAAATTCTCCTGCACAAAACTCGACAAGGCCGATAGCCGCTCCTGGATTTGCTCGCTGCGCTGATTGATCACATTATTTACATAATATATAACGCCCGCCAGTATGGGTAAAGGTAATACGGAAAGAATGGCCAGCCTTACATTCACGGTAAGCATGGCATATATCACCAATACAAACAGCACCACCGTATTAACGGTGTACATAATGCCTGGCCCCAGGTACATACGCACCCGGCTCACATCTTCGGTAACGCGGTTCATCAGATCGCCGGTATTGTGGCGGCGGTAAAAAGCCAGGGAAAGTTTTTGGTAATGATGATAGATCTCGTTCTTCAGATCATACTCGATATGCCGCGACATCAGGATAATAGTTTGCCGCATAAAAAACAGGAACAAACCGCGTAAAAGCGCCAGCACCAATACCAGCACACCAAAAAGCATCAGGCTGCTGCCAAAAATATCATAGATCATGTTTTGCCTGTTAAAACCGGCAAAAAGCTGGTAGGCTCCAATGTTTTCGGTCACCAGGTCAAACGCCACCCTGATCACCTGTGCCGGCAGCACCGCGAAAATGTTAGAGATGATCACAAACAGCACACCGGGTATCAGCCGCCAGCGATATTTGTAAAAGAATTTATTAAGGTAAGCAAGGTCTTTCATATTTATGTTGTCCGGATAGCCGGGAACCCCAAAAATCCGGAGGATATCGTTGCCAGATATCTTTCAATCAAAAGTATTAAAAAGTTGGCAGAGTGGATTAACCAGAAAGTCAGTTAAAAGTCTTAAAGTGATAAAATCGCAGCCCAAAACCTGCCGGGCTTATTACTTTGCCCACTTCCCCGCTAATAAACTTTGTCAGAATAAAAAAAACCTCTACTTTTGTCCACGCCTTAAAACATTTACTATCGTATAACTAATGCCCGTTCAACAACAACCGGAATCCATATTCAATCAGCTCGACGCCTTTGGCCACAAAAAAGTTGTATTCTGCAGCGATCCGGACACGGGTTTAAAAGCCATTATAGCTATTCATGATACTACGCTGGGCCCTGCATTTGGCAGTACCCGTATGTGGAGTTACAGAACCGAGGCTGATGCGTTAAACGATGTATTGCGCCTTTCAAAAAGCATGACCTATAAATGTGCCATCGCCGGTTTGAACATGGGCGGCGGTTACTCTGTAATTATAGGCGATTCGCGCAAGGACAAATCAGAAGCGCTCATGCGCAAGTTTGGCCGTTTCATCAAAAACCTGAATGGCGAGTTTATCACTTCCGAAGATGTAGGTACCAGCCCGCGCGATATGGAATACATCCGCATGGAAACCGAACACGTTACCGGTATACCAGAAAGCCTGGGTGGCAGCGGCGATCCATCGCCTGTGGCTGCGCAAGGTGTTTTTCAGGGCATCAAAGCTTGTGTAAAAGAACAATTCGGCAGCGATAGCCTTACCGGCAAATCGGTTATTGTGCAGGGCGTTGGCCATGTTGGTGAACACCTGGTACGTTTGCTTCGGGATGAAAATGTAAAAGTTTACGTGAGCGATATCCAGGAAGAGCGCATTGGCCAGATAGCCAAAAGATACGGTGCCGAAGCTGTATCAAATAATAGTATATTTGATATCGATGCCGATATTTACGCGCCATGCGCTTTGGGTGGTACTATCAATACACAAACCATCAATAAGCTCAAATGCAGCATTATAGCAGGCTCGGCCAATAACCAGCTGCTTGATGAAGCCGAACATGGCGCCATGCTTTTGGAAAAAGGAATATTGTTTGCGCCCGATTATGTGATTAACGCGGGAGGTATTATCAATTGCTATTCGGAGCTGATGAGTTTTAGCAAAAAACGCACCATGCAGCTTACCGAGAACATTTACGAGGTAACACGTAATATTTTAAAACTTTCTAAATCAGAAAACATTTCTACCGTAAATGCTGCCAATAAAATAGCAGAAAAACGGATAGCGGATATTAAAAAAGTAAAATCGTCTTATTAAAATCATACTTAACCATCCGCCAGCTGACGGATCAAATCGTTCTTACACATGTTAAACAGAAGGCACCTCCGGGTAAAGGTATTACAGGCACTCTACGCGTATCATCAGTCAGATACTAAAGACGTAAGGCTACACGAAAAAAACATGCTGCATGGCATTGACCAGGTATTTGAAATGTATATCTGGATGCTATCCTTAATTTCAGAAGTGGCGAATTACGCGGCTAATGATGCCGAAGAACGCGCCAATAAACATTTGCCAACCGCCGAAGACCTGAATGCTAATCGTAAAATATTGAGCAACAGGTTTATCGTTACCCTTAATGATAACCGCGATTACCTCATCGCTTTAAAAAAATACAAAGTAGAATGGCACTTTGAGCCCGAGCTGGCTAAAACGCTGTTCATCACGCTTAAAAATTCTCCGGAATACGCCGAATACCTGGCTAAAACCGACGACACTATCCATACAGATAAAGACATCATCAAATTCATTTTCAAAAAAGTGATCCTGAAATCGTCATTAGCCGAACAGGTTTTTGAAGATAAATTTATTTTTTGGCCGGTTGACCGCGATGTATTGCAGGCTTTGATCGCTAAAACATTCAAAAACTTTGCATCAGAAGATGCCAAGCAGAACCACCTGGCCGAAATTACCGGCAACTGGATAGAGGACCGCGATTTTGTGGTAACCCTTTTTGATCAAAGCATCAGGTTTGATAAGCCTTACCAGGAACTTATAGCCGCCAAAACCCAAAACTGGGAGCCTGAGCGTATTGCTATGATGGATACCCTGCTCATGAAAATGGCTATTACCGAGTTTATTAACTTCACCTCCATCCCGGTTAAAGTAACTATTAATGAGTACCTGGAGATCTCCAAAGAGTTTAGCACTCCTAAAAGTAATTCATTTATAAACGGTATCTTAGACAAGATTTTAATTGACCTGAAAGCCGAGCAAAAAATCAAAAAAATAGGACGAGGATTAATAGAATAATATTTTAACCGATGAAACGATTATTTTTAAGCTTATTAACCGCAGGCGTATTATCGGCCTGTAACCAAACACCCGCCAATAGCGCGGCAGCAACCACAGCCGACAGTTCTGCAACCAAAACAGCTGCTACTACGGCAAACGCCGCTACTGCCCCTGTTATGAAGTTTGAAAAAGAAAGCCATGATTTTGGCAAGATCAAACAGGGCGATAAAGTTGGTTATGATTTTAAGTTCACGAATGAAGGCAAATCGCCATTGATTATCACCGACGCGGTTGCCAGCTGCGGCTGTACCACTCCCGAGTGGCCTAAAACCCCAATTAAACCAGGCGAAAGCGGTTTAATTAAGGTGGTATTTAACAGCGCCGGTAAAACAGGTTTGCAGGATAAACAAATAACCATTACCGCCAATACCGTACCCGCCCAAACTATGGTACATTTGATTGGCGAGGTATTAACAAAATAACAATTAATTAAAAAAATGATAGCTACTATTTTATTACAGGCACCAGCAGGTGGTTCAAGTCAGTTCGGGATGTTGATACCAATGGTATTGATCATCGTGGTGTTTTACTTTTTCATGATCCGTCCGCAGGTTAAAAAGCAAAAAGATCAAAAGAAATATGTTGAGGAACTAAAAAAAGGCGATAAGGTAGTTACCACTGCCGGTATACATGGCCGTATCATTGATTTGAACGAGACTACTTTTTTAGTGGAAGTAGAGAACGGCAAAATCCGTTTTGACAAATCAGCCGTTTCTTTAGATGCCTCAAAAGCACTAAACACACCTCCGGCTGTAACAAAAAGCTAAAACTTTTTGTTGATAAAAGACAAATGGAACAAAGACAAAGGACCGAAAGTTCTTTACTGCTATAAAAAAGATAAAAGGGCGAAAGATAACTGGTATTTACCTTTATTCTTTCGCCTTTATCTTTTCATTCTGAATAATCTTTTGTCTTTTTATCTTTGCTCCTTAATCTAAAAGAATGGCAATAGTAAAATTATCGGCTACGGAACGCAGGCGGTTATCGGCATTTTTCACCTGCCTGGTGCTGGCTGTTTTGGCCTGGTTGTTTACTACGCTCTCTACTCCACAACCCTATACTATTCAGGAAGTACTTACTTATAAAAACGCGCCTCAAAAACGCGCTTTTCACTCCCTGCAGCCAGATACGGTGAACGCTACCGTACAGGGTACCGGCTGGCAAATGCTTTTTTCGAGCATGAATAAAGAAAGCAAGCCCATTACCATTGATCTTTCGACGCTGGAAAACCGTAATTACGTGGTGCTTAATTCTCAGCTCAAACAGATCAATCTTAACAAGGATATTACGCAGCAGATCATATCTATCGACCCGGATACACTGTATTTTGATTTTTCGAACCGTTTGGTAAAAAAGGTGCCGGTACAGCTGATGCTGGGCATCAAATATCGCAAGCAGTTCGCTATATCTGGCAATTTGATCATTAAACCTGCATACGTAACCGTAAGTGGCCCTACCGAACGTTTAAAACAAATAAACGTATGGAAAACAGATTCGCTGCTGAGAAATGATGTGGGCGAAACCGTGAATACCCGTGTAAACCTGCAAGCGGTTAAAGAAGGAAATTTAAATGTTTATCCCAAAACGGTACAGGTGATCATACCGGTTGATGAATTTACCGAAAAAACATTGGATCTGCCGGTTAAGCTCATCAACAATCATAATTACGATAATGTAAAAGTGTTTCCGCAACGGGTTAAGGTTACTTTTACCACCTCGCTGAGCAGGTATCCGGATATGAACGAGGACCTGTTTGAAGCTACAGCCGATCTTGACCTGTGGCGTGACCATGGCTATACTACCCTCCCGGTAAAGTTGACCCGGGTACCCCCGTTTTGTAAAATTGTAAAGGTGAGTCCAACTAATATTGATTTTATTATTAAAAAGTGATTTTGGGAATAAGGACTTTTGGAGCAAGGAGTAAGGACTTTCTTTGGAGTGTGGATTTGGGGAAAAGATTTTGGGACCAGTAATTATGGCGATATCGTATTTGAAAATGCTTTTATTTGCTTTTGTAGGGATTGGATTCTGGCAAGTAAATTCTCAAAATCATTATGCGCAGCTAAATTACATTGTTCAGCAATAATCAATTGTGTTTCTAATTCAAATGTGGAGCCTAAACTCATTGATAAAAAATGGCGGAAATCCTTTTCAGATTTTCTTGCTGATCCTTCGGCAATGTTTGAAGGAATAGAAACAGCCGCCCTGTATAACTGACTTGCAATTCCAAACTTATGCTCATTCGAAAATTTCTGGGTAAGCGAATAAATATCTTTTGCCAATTCAACAGAATCTATCCAAATTCTTAGTTGTCTGAAATTATGCATAAACTTATCCTATAAATTTATCTCAAGATACTCCTTTTACCAAACCATCCCAAGAATCATTGCTCCCGGCTCCAAAAATCCCCTACCTTTGCCCTAAATAAAAGTCTTTGCTCCTTGCTCCCCTTGTCCTTGCTCCAAAGAAAAATCCTTTATCTTTGCTCCAAAAATCCTTGCTCCCAAAACAAAAAAATGCTTAAAATAGGTTTAACAGGTAATATAGGTAGCGGTAAAACTACGGTAGCCAAAGTTTTTGAGCTTTTGGGTATACCCGTTTTTTATGCCGACGATGAGGCAAAAAAAGTAATGGTGACCGATGCCATATTAATTGATGCCTTAAAACAAACCTTTGGAGCCGCATCTTATTTTGATGATGGCAGCCTGAACCGTAAATATATTGCCGGTATAGTTTTTAATAACGAAGCCGAACTTAAAAAGCTAAACGCGCTGGTACATCCGGCAACTTTCAGGGCTTTTGATAACTGGATAGCCAGCATCCATGCGGCGCCTTATGTGATCAAAGAAGCCGCTTTGTTGTTTGAAAGTGCCTCCTATAAAATGTGCGACCGCAGCTTGCTTGTATCAGCCCCTTTAGAGAACCGCATAGCACGTGTTATACAGCGTGACCATATTTCACGTACGGAAGTGGAAAGCCGCGAAGCACGCCAGCTTACCGAAGAAAAAAAGAAACAACTGGCCAATGATGTGATCGTTAATGACGGCCGACAGCTGGTGATTCCGCAAATACTGACTCTACACCAGCAATATTTAGCCCTCGCCGCAGGTCAAGAATCAGGAACCAAGATTTTTGGAACAAAGAACAAGGATTTTTAGAACAAAGAGTAAAAATGAATGCACAACAAAAAATCCTTGCTCCTTACTCTGTAAATCCTTGCTCCATAAATCTTTGCTCCTTGCTCCAATGATACTTGATGATTTTGTACAAATAGATGAAAAGGGATTGTATTGTAAATACGGTGATTTTTATCTGGACCCAAAACTACCCGCCAAAACAGCGGTGATAACCCATGGCCATGCCGATCATGCGGTAAGCGGGAACTATGATGTTTATTGTACCCGTGCAACGGCCAGCGTTATGCAGCTGCGTTATGACCGTACCGCGGCTAAGGTTTTTAATATAGTAGGCTTTAATGAACCCTTTACTATTGGTAAGGTAACTATAACCCTGATACCGGCTGGTCACATGCTGGGTTCGGCCCAGGTATTGATGGAATATGAAGGCACCCGATACCTGTACACCGGCGACTATAAACTACAGCCTGATGATACCTGCGAACCTATTGAATGGGTAACCACCGATGTACTGATCACCGAAAGCACTTTTGCCGATCCTGAAGTGATACACCCCGACCCGGTTGCCGAAATACAGAAGATCAATTCCATCAAAACCAATATCCTGCTGGGTGCTTATGGCCTGGGGAAAAGTCAGCGGCTTATCAACCTCATCAGTACCCATGCACCTCAAAAAAAGATACTAGTGCATCACCGCATTATGCCTATCAACGCTATTTATCAAAAAATGGGTATTGTACTGGGACCGCATCAAATTTATGGCCGCAAGCTGATGAAGGTGCAAGATGAGTTTGTTTATATCGTTCCGCCGTTTACGTTTGATAGCTATATCAGGGCTACAGGTGTAACCCGACTTTTTGCCTCAGGCTGGAAAAACCTGCAGGTTAACCAGCGCGACACCTTATTTATATCAGACCACGTGGATTGGAACGATATCCTGGAAACCATAGCCCGCACTCAGCCCAAACAAATATGGACCCTCCATGGCGATGGCCGGCATTTAAAAGCGCATTTTAACAATGATATTTTTGTAAAACTGCTTTAAAGCAAAACGTTTACGATTACCAATTTTTTTAGTAAATTTGTATAAACGATAGCCCTAACGCTCTTTTTCAGAGGAGGCTGATTGTTGAACTAAGCATAAATACGATCAAAAAGAAGGGTAATATTTATATAAACTATCAACCAATTAGCAACTTTTTAAACTATCCAAAACACGTCAAAACCGTGTTGAAAATTGTTAAAATTGGCGCCTTTTGAGCGTTTTTAAACTATTTTTACCCCGTTTTTGAACCGAAAAATGTTAAAATTTAAGGTTTAAAAAGTTTTATCGCGGCAGCAAGTGTTAAAAATGGCATGGCTTGTTAAAGAGCTATGCTAAACAGCTTAAATAAATGTTACAGGAAGGGATAGATTATTACATCAATGAGGATGGCAATTTTGTTTTCACAAAAGAGTATCATTTAAAACGGGGCTATTGTTGTAAAAATAAATGCCTGCACTGCCCCTGGAATTATGGAAAAACAGATATTACTGATACTCAAAATGAATTAAATAAAAACGAGCTGTAATGAATAGTCCCCGGCATACGTATAGACTTAGCTCAAATTAAAAATAATTAAACATATTTACATTCTTATTGATTGTTACCAATTATGCGCATTGACGACGAAATACAAAGTTCAAACTTTGAAGATAACTATCATAAAGCGGTAATTAACATTGCGTATACAGCAAGTTGGTTAACCAACGCTTTCAAATGCAGCTTTGATAAATATAATATCACCCAACAACAATTTAATATCCTGCGGATATTAAGAGGACAGTATCCTAAACCAGCAACTATCAATCTGCTGAAAGAACGCATGGTTGATAAAATGTCGGATGCATCGCGTATTGTTGACCGATTGATCCAAAAGGAACTGGTTTCGCGTTGTACCAATAATAAAGACAGGCGCGCGGTTGATATCCGCATCAGCGAGCTGGGTTTACAAATTCTGGAAAAAATGGATAAGGAGTTTAAAACCAAAGATATGCTGAAAGATCATATGACCGAAGAGGAAGCCGCTATACTCAGCGACCTGCTGGATAAGCTGAGAGGGTAAGCCCCCTCTAAACGGCGAAGCCCTCATGTAATAATCTCCCCCTGAAGGGGAAACTTCAAAAACTTTATTTGTCATCCTGAGCGAAGCGAAGGATCTATTCGCGAACTTTGCATACTTTAAAACAGATTCTTCGCTCCGCTCAGAATGACAAGTACTAATAGTTGATCGTTATATTTTAAAAATGCCCTCTTATTTTATCAACTATCTCAGCATCATACAATGATCTTAATTGCTGATGAACCTCTGTTGATAAATGAGGCAGTTTTACCGCCTCTACATTGCTGTTAACCTGCGTTACTTTGGATGCCCCGGGTATTACAGTAGTAACCTCCGGATGATCCAAGATCCAACGAATGGCCCATTGCGGCATTCTGTCATCAGGAAACATGCTTTTTATTTTACCTGCTAATTTTACACCTTCGCTAAATTCAATGCCCGAGAATGTTTCACCGGCGTTAAACGCTTCGCCATTGGCATTATAATGACGATGATCGTTCTGGCTAAACTGGGTTTGTGTCGTGAACTTACCGGATAATAAACCACTGGCCAATGGTACGCGCGCAATGATAGCCACGCCTTTTTCAGCGGCTTTGGCAAACACCTCATCGGCTACATGCTGCCTAAACAGGTTAAAGATGATCTGTAACGAAGCCAAACCCTCCTGGTCCAGGCAGATCAGTGCTTCCTCGGATGTTTCCACACTGGCGCCGAAATGAGTAATGAGACCTTGTTCCTGTAACTGGCGCAGATGATCAAACACTTTCCCCGAGCGCATTTCTTCGGTAGGTATACAATGAAGCTGCTCCAGGAATATACGGGGGATATCCAGGTGGCGAAGCGAATCTTCTACCTGACGTTTCATGGCATCATAAGTAAAATTCTGGGGCCAGCCATTTGGGTCATCACCACGACGACCCAGCTTGGTGGCAACATATACTTTATGATCAACAATTTTTAAAAACTTGCCGATCACGGTTTCGCTAACCCCCATACCATATACATCGGCAGTATCCAAAAAGTTGCCGCCAGCATCGGTATAAGCTTTTAAAATATTGATGGCTTCATATTCGTTTACATTGCCCCAGTCTGCGCTGCCCAGTTGCCAGGTACCTAATCCAACTTCGGCAATGGCTGTGCCTTTAAAATCCCTGTAGTTCATCGTGTAGTTTGCTATGCTGTAAAAGTACAAAGCCGTTCGGATAAACAAAACGGCTTTGCAGATAGTATGATCGAAATATTCTTTGACTTATGCTTTAAATGCCGCGCTCTCCTGTTTCAAAATATCCAATACCGATGGTGTAACCCGGCCAAAGAAGGATACTCCGGATGCTCCGTTTTTTAAGGCATACTGAATACCCGAACGCACTTCTTCATCATTATTAAAATCAGAAAGATAAAGGCCTGCGTACAACGGGAATTTACCATCAAGCACGTGAATCCCTTCGGCAACGGCATCGCCTATCCAGCTTACGCTTTCTTTGTAGAAGCCGTGATATATCATAGGGCAAACGCCATCCAATTTAAAGTTTGTCCAGTCCTGGCGTACATTACGGCGTGCCACCTCAGGCGTTGGGAAAACGGCTGCGGTGATCGGTTTTTTATGCTGATGGGCTACTGCCGATATCGCATTCACCACCCTGATGATATTACCATACCTGAACAAGCGCCAGGAAAGACTGGCATCCGGGTATTGGATGGCCTTAATATCCTTACCGTATTGTTCTTTAAACTTAGCCTGGCAAACTTCGCAATAGCAAAAATCATATTCGGGTAGTTCTTTAGTTTGTTCAATTTTGTATTTATCCCACAGGTTTACAGGAAGTATCACATCGCAATAACGCACGTAATCCAGGTGGATGCCATCCACATAGTCCTTGGTCAATATATCATTAACGGTACTGGTCAGATAATCCTGAACTTCCGGGCGCGATGGGCAAAGCCAGCGGTAATATTGAACATAAGGTGGTTTATCGGCACAGGAATCACCATTGCGGCTTTTGCTGTACCATTCCGGATGATCAGCTACTTTTTCGGCACGGTTAAAAGTCCAGATCCAGCGGTGAGCCTCAATACCAGCAGCTTTCGCGGCGCGGAAGTGTCTTTCGCTATCATTCTCGAAAAATATCCCGGTAATACCGGCTGCTTTGTAAGCCGTGTAACTGGTTTTCAGATCCTCATCCGTATCCTTTAGGTTAGGATTGATCCAGATCCAGTTTTTCATGGCTTTTTTCTTATTTACAGCAATAGGTTTTGCCTGCCCTTTTACAGGTAATTGAGCGGCAACGGTGGCTACTAAACCAGCTTTTAAAAATTCGCGCTTATTCATGGCGTTTAGTGATTGGTGGTTAAGGGTTCAACAAATCCATCCTGGTTAATGGTATATGTTATTTTATTTTCCTCATCGTTAATTAAAGCCATAAACTGATGTTTAGTAGCTTCGAGCTGTAAGTTATTAAATTTTTTTAAAATGTTATAACTACTTTCCAATCCCAATTCTTTTAATGATTGCGCGTAACTATGGTTTTGCCTTTGCCATTCCTTTTGCTTGAAATAAACGAGCCATAAATATCTTTTCTGCAGTTCGGCGTAAGGCATTTCAAACACCACATCATCAGCCTGATGATCGCTGAACAACAGATAACCCCAACGCTCCGGATAATGCATGTTGATCAAGCCCTGGGCCGACCATACCCAGTTATGTTCCAGCAGATCACGACCCGTGGCTGCATCTTTTACTTTAATGTATTGACCATTCTGAATGTTTGTATCATATTCAACCCGCGAAAAATTGATCCGCCATACAGTTCCATTCTGCGGCACCGTTCTCCGGAAACCGGGATTAATAGCTTTATATGGAATAGCCATTTCAACTGTCCAGCCCTTGTCTGTATCGGCAGCATTATTGAGCGTGCCCTGTACTTTTACAGCGGTACGCAAACCAGGAGCATCCCAACCAGAGATGGCGGCGCCCTGGTTACGATAGGGCTTTGTCAAAAATAAATCGAAAATGGTGTTCAGAGCATTAACTTCTATTTCATAGTATTGATGCCCGGTATTCATGGGATCAACAAACAATTCAAAATCATTCTCCCGGTATACAACCTCATCATGTTTTTTTAAGTTAGCCCACACATGCGGATCGTATATCCTGGCGGCGATATACAAACAGCTATCGTCCCAAAGCATTTTCACATTGGTTTGCAATGGAGGGTTCGGTTTCAGGCTGCCTTCAATATCTACAAAATCCTTCGTCCATTTGGCCTGTTGCCATATTTGTTCGTCAATATCCCCATCAATTGCGGGAGCCTTACTGGTATGTTTTACCACATAACTTTCGGGAACGGTAAACAGGTTTTCAAAGCCTTTAAAAACATCCTGGGCCTTGAGCTGCCAGGGCATTAAAATCACAAAAACAGTAAAAGCCATCATTTTACGACGGCTTTTTAATAAATTGGAAGTAACGATATAGATTTTCATTAACTGCCCAGTTCTAATATACGGTCAAACTCCTCGCGTTTTAAACCCATTACCGACAGGCGGCCTTGCCTAACCAAACCTACATCTTTTAATTGTTCATCAGCTTTAATGGTTTCCAGGGTCACTGGTTTCTTTAGGGTCTCAACCGGCGACAGATCAACCACTACCCAGTTAGGGTCTGAAGTTGTTGGATCCTGATAGGCCTCTTTTACTACTTTAGCAATGCCTACCACGGCTTTACCATCGTTACTATGATAAAACAGCACCAGGTCACCTTCCTTCATCAATCGTAAATTATTCCGGGCTTGATAATTACGCACGCCGTCCCAAAAAGTACGTCCATCCTTGTTAAACTTTTCCCAACTGTATTTTACGGGTTCCGATTTGACTAACCAGTGCTGCATAAATGTTTCTGAATTATATATTTTGTAACCGTAAAGATGTTAAAATACACCGATAAACTAAAACAGCATTTTGTAAAAAACATGGAGGGACAAGAATTTGAATGGTATCATACATTAGATAAATTATTGTTTAAATTTGATACATGACAAAATCTATAGTATTACTATTCTTACTCTCTGTTTCAACAATTTGTTACTCCCAAAGTCTTTATACGGCTTTGCATATGAATGATGGTAAAGAATATAAGTTTGGGAGGCCGAAGCAGATCATTGAGGAAAACACCTTTTATTCGTCAAGCCATACGGAGACAGCTAAAAATATAAAAGTATTTGATGCCGCCGGGATGTTATTGACAGAAGAACGGTACACTCCGGATGGGATATTAACTGCTAAACTCACCTATGTCAATGATACGACCAGGCACCTTAAGCTCTCCAGGATCTTTGAAAGGTGGTTAAAATACGGCCGCGGCAAAGAAATCGCTACTAATCAATATGATGAACACGGCTTTCTGATAGGAACCATTGATAGTACTGCGCATGGAAAGATCATTGATGTGGTGAAAATAGTTAATAACGGCAAAGGTGATCCTATTGAACTGGTTCTTTTTGATGCCAATAATAATCCATTCGGAAAAGAGACAGCTGAATATAACTATGATAAAAACACAGTGGTGACCTCTGTATTTAAAAATGATGGAACAAAGCTTAGTTCCGACACAGCAAAGATTCGTTTTACTCCTGCTACTATAAGCGAAGAGGATAAAAGCAACTATAATCAATATAATGATGCTATTAGTTATTCCACAAAAAATTTAAATGGTTCGGTAAATCTTTATGAATGCGAATACCGATATGATAAAACCGGTAATTGGATTGAACAAAAAACATATATAATTACCCTAAAATCAAATGGTAAAAAGGAAAGGCAACTTAACAAGCTTTTCAAAAGAGAAATTATCTACAGGTAAAAGGCAAGTCCTTAAAATACAAAATTCCAACAAAAAACCCCGCGACAGATGTTGCGGGGTTTTAGCTTTATAATTGGTCTGATTCGTTTATTGCTCAGGTATACTGTAAAAAAATCTTTCAAAAACAATTTTACCGTCTTTAACTTCATATACGCAGATCTCCTGCATATTTACTCTCCCCATTCCTTTAAAGGTGACATCCGTATCCATGGTGATTGCAAAAAAGTTTGCGCTTACAATTGGATCGGAAACAGTGCCACCGTGGATCTCTTCTACCGATTCAAACCACTGTTTTGATTTCTCTATCACAGCTTCTTTGCCATTTGTAAATTCCTCATAGGCCCCTTTTGGTTCCTGACTTACTATATTATCGGCATACAGTTCATTCATGGCGTCAAAGTTTTTACCCTCACGGCAAAACTGTACTAATGCGTTAGCTACTTCTTGTGTGTTCATAATTGAATGATTTTAATTGGTGGTTCGTTATGTTAAAGTTATTAATAATCTGTTCATTATGCAGAGCAGGTATTTTAAATTTAGATTACCTTTTGCTCAATTTTATGCGACACGTTTCATCCGCAGATACATCTGGTTTTAATTGTCAATAATCTGTTACATCCGGCATTATACTGATGATTAAATTAATATGAACTATTTTAGCGGGGAACAACCCGGTTTATTCATCATTTTACCTTTGTCATGAATCAAAATTATACCGCACGACTAAACTTCCTGTTAACCTTTTTAAGCTTCCTGATGTTAACATTCCAGGCAAGGGCACAAACACCCGTTGATGACCCACATTTGGGGATCATCCCGGCGCCGGCTTCCATAACAAAAGTCCAGGGTACATTTATATTCAGCCAGCTAACCCAGATCAAAGCGGACAATATCAAAGACAGGAACGTTGCTTTTTTGAAAGATTTTCTGTTGAACAGCCGGCATTTTAATAACAAACTGTCTAAATACAATTCTAAAGTAAAATCTACCAAAGGAACTACCCTCATATTAACCGCTAAAGGAGCTGCCACCTTGCCTAAAGAAGGTTATAAGTTAACCATCACCCCGCACCGCATTACTATTATTGGTAAGGATGCCGGCATGTTTTATGGCATTCAAACCCTCATGCAATTATTCCCGGTGGAGACTTCGGGAACCGAAAAATTTAGTTGCATAACCATTGAAGACAGTCCCAGATTTGGCTACCGGGGTATGATGCTGGATGTATCGCGTCATTTTTTTACCGTACCCCAGGTTAAAAAGGTTATTGAGCTGATGGCGGCCTATAAACTGAACAACTTCCACTGGCATTTGGTTGACGGTCAGGGTTGGCGCATCGAGATCAAGAAATATCCTAAGCTAACCCAAGTTGGCGCCTACAGGATGCAAACTTCCTTTGGTACTAACCGCGATTGGCCCGATTCATTATCTTATGGCGGTTTTTATACCCAGGATGATATTCGCGATGTGGTTAAATTTGCAGCCCAGCGCTATATCAATGTGATCCCTGAAATTGAAATGCCCGCACACTCCGAAGCTGCCTTGCGGGCCTATCCCGAACTCAAATGCGAGCCACCCGCCGATACCAAGATCCCCGCGCGTGACATCAACAATATCTATTGCCCTACCGAAGAAACTTTTACTTTCCTGGAGAATGTACTGACCGAGGTAATGGAACTTTTTCCGAGCAAATATATTCATATAGGCGGAGACGAGGCTGGCAAACAACCCTGGAAAGAGTCGGCCTTTTGCCAGGCGCTGATCAAGGAAAAGGGGTTAAAGGACGAGCACGAACTTCAAAGCTATTTTATACAACGCATTGAAAAATTCCTGAACTCCAAGGGCCGCAGTATTATTGGCTGGGATGAGATATTGGAAGGCGGACTGGCCCCTAACGCCACCGTGATGAGCTGGACGGGCGAAGCCGGTGGCATTGCCGCCGCGCATCAAAAACATAACGTGATCATGACGCCGCAAACCACCGGCAACTACTTTGACCATTATCAAAGCGGATCACCGCAGGAGCCGGTTTCGTTTGGTCGTTATGCGGCGTTGGATGAAACTTATAATTACGATCCCGTATCCAAGGAATTAACACCTGATGAACAAAAATATGTGATAGGTACCCAGGGTAACCTGTGGACAGAATATGTACCCACCGTGGCCAAATTACAATACCAGATATTGCCACGTTTATTTGCGCTGTCAGAAGTAGCCTGGAGTCAGCCTAAAAATAAAGACTATACCAATTTTGCCGAGGTACGACTGGCCAAACATTTTGCACGTTTAGAGGCTATGCACTATAACTACCGTGTACCTACCGCACTGCCGGTTATTGACACGATGGTTTTTGGCGATAAATTTACCTTTACGCCCAAATCTGTAGTACCGGGTGCCCGGATCTTTATTACCTATAACGGCCGCGACCCGTTGGATACCGATTGGGAATATACGTCACCCGTAACTATTGTAGTACCGCCTAATGAAAAGCGCGAGTTTAAAACACGTGTGATCACGCCAACAGGTCGGCGCAGTATAGCTACCCGCATATTGATGTACAATCGTGCCTTGATGCCAGGGGTAAATTATACCGCCAATAAACCCGGCTTAAGCTATAAACTCATCAAAAGCAAATTCACCGTGCCCGAGCAACTGGATTATACCAGCGCGCCGGATTCGGCCATTACCGATAGGTTAAATGCCGAAACCTTTAAAAAGGATAACCCCAGCTTTGGTATAGTGTACAGCGGTTATATCAACATCCCCGCAGATGGGGCTTACAATTTCAGTACGGCATCTTACACAGATACCCAGGTATTTATTGATGGCGAAAAAATAACCGAAAGCGAACCCGCTCTTCCATTGGCTAAGGGCTTCCATACTATCAAGGTAAAATATATTTACAATGCTCCAGTACCCGTTCCCGGATCATACCGGATAAGGCAAACCCCGTTACGCGTTTTTATAGCGCCGCCGGGTTCGGCAGGCAAAAAGGAAATTATGCCGGGTATGCTGTTTAATTGATACGGTTACCCATTATAAAAAGTGATTAGAAAAACGCCAGTTCAAGCGTCCACGCTTGAACTAACAAAACTGTGAGCGTCTACGCTCACAGCTACCCAAAACGTCAGGGAAATCGTTTTTCAAATAGAAGATCATATGAAGCCGTTACTGAATAAATAGTGGGTTTCGCGAGCGTGGACGCTCACTCGTCTTACATTCAAGCGTGGACGCCTGAATGGGCGATGGCAATCACAAAGCCCCCGGTAAGGGCTTTGTTCTTAGCCTATAATTTTATGGCTAAGTATCTTGATTTATTCATTTTATATTATATGTTTGTACATTATAACATATTGAGTTATCCCGTTAGATTTTAATCATCCTCATTATAATGAAAAGACGACAATTCGGTATAAAAAGCTTCTGCCTTATCACTATTCTGTTTTTACTGAGCACCGTGGTTACAGGCGCTTATGGTCAAAAAGCGCAACCTGCTTTTACCTCCATAACCTTGCAGCCTACGGTGGCTTATGTAAAATATCATGGCGAAAACAGGCGAATAGCCAGGTTACTGTTCAGGAATGGCAAAAGTTATAATGCCGGTACCTTGTCGGTTTCATTTAATAACCATACAGACAATATCGTCATTCCCGCCAGTACTGCTGGCTTGGAAGTTTTTGAAGTGCCCCTGCCTGGCCCTGCTATTAAAATAGCTACCCAGGCTACTGTTACTTTAGCATATAAGGGGCAAACTTATACGGCCCGCTGCATTATGGAACCAGCCCGCGATAATTGGAGTGTGTATGTGTTGCCCCACTCGCATGTTGATATTGGCTATACCAATACACAAGTCAAGGTGCTTAAACTGCATATAGATAATATTGACGAATCTATTGACCTGGCCGAAAAAACACAGAACTACCCTACTGAGGCCCGTTTTAAATGGACAACCGAAGCCATATGGGTAGTAGATAATTATCTGAAACAAGCCAATGCCGAAAAGAAAGCCCGCTTCTGGAACGCCGTCAAAAAAGGTTGGATAAATCTGGATGGCGCTTACGGTAATATCAATACCAGCATGACCGATTCCCGGCAGCTGATGCAGATGTTTGCCAAATCGCAAAAACTGGCGCGTGAGCAGGGTATCGGGATCCATACCATGTTCCAGGGCGATGTGCCGGGGGCTTCCTGGGGATTGGCGGCCCAGGCTGAGCAAACGCGCATCCGTTACTTTTTATCAGGCCCTAACGCGTCTGACCGGATCGGTAACCTGGCCAAATGGCAGGATAAACCTTTTTACTGGTTATCCCCATCCGGTAAGCAGAAATTGCTGTTCTGGCAATGCCAGCCTTATTCCATCGGTTATCGGCTTAAAGGCAGCAAAATACCCAACTTTTTTACCATTGATGATCCCAAACCTTATTATACCGGTCATCCCGAAGAAAACTTCCTGAACCCATACCTTTTCCAATACCTGGGCGATCTGGAACAAAACAATTTCCCATACAACATGACCATACTTACCTGGGCCATGAGCGATAACGCACCTATCGACCCGGAACTACCCGATGCGGTAAAAGCCTGGAACGAGCATTATACTTCACCCAAACTGATCATCACCTCGGTAAAACAGTTTTTTAATGACCTGGAAAAGCAATACAAAAATGAGATCCCATCTTTTACCGGCGATTATACCGAGTACTGGACAGACGGGGTATCGTCTGCCGCACGGGAAACCGCTTTGAGCCGGGTTACATCCGACAGGTTGAAACAAGCAGGAGCTATCTGGGCCATCCGTAATACGCCAGCCTACCCCGCTATTGCTTTCGATGATACCTGGAAAAACCTACTGCTTTATAACGAACATACCTGGGGGGCCTATAACAGCGTAGGCGAACCCGATAACGAAAAGGTAAAAAGCGAATGGAATGTAAAGCAGGGCTATGTACTGCGCGCCGAAAAACAGGTGGATTCTTTAATGACCGAGGCCTTAAAACCAACTGCAACGCAAGCCAATGACATTGATATCTACAACACCACCAACTGGCCCCGTACAGACGTAGTTTATATACCTGCCAATCTCAGCAAAACCGGCGACCTGGTTAAGGATGCTACGGGTAAAAAGATCCCCTCACAACGTTTAAGCAGCGGCGAGCTGGCTTTTGTGGCGGATGCCGTACCAGCCCTGGGTAAAAAAACCTATACCATTTATGCAGGCAAAGCCTTCAGCAATGGTCAGGCTAAAATCACAGGGAATAGCTTAAGCAATGGTATTTATACCCTCGCTGTGGATACCAAAAGCGGCAATATTGTAAAGCTTACCAAGGGAACATCTGGTCGTAATTATGTTGCTGCGGATTCTGTCGGGCTAAACCAATATATGTATATGCCGGGTGATTCATTAAAGAAACTCGTGAGTACTTCCAATACCCATATCAGCATCAAAGAAAATGGGCCGCTGGTAGTAAGTATGCTCATTACTTCGGATGCTCCTGGCACTAAAGGTCTTATCCGTGAGGTTAGACTGGTAAGCGGACTGGATCAGGTGGAACTCATCAACACGATCGATAAAACAGCTATCAGGCGTAAAGAGAGCGTACATTTTGCATTTCCGTTTAATGTACCGGGTGCACAAGTGCGTTACAGTATTCCCTGGGGCAGCGCCCGTGTGGAAGCCGATCAGTTACCCTACGCCAATCACAACTGGTTTACCATGCAGCGCTGGGTTGATGTATCTAACAGTAACTATGGCATTACCTGGTCGAGCCCGGACGCGCCTTTATTTGAGATAGGTAACATTACTACCGGCAATCTGTTGGGTGGTTTGCATCATGCGCCGCAATGGCTTTCCTTCACTCCACAGTCATCAGTTTTGTATTCCTGGGTGATGAACAACCTGTGGCATACCAATTTCCGCGCAGATCAGGAAGGTAAAGCTACTTTCCACTACTTTATGCAGGTTCATGAAAGCGGTTTTAACAGCTTTAAAGCTGACCAAACCGGCCTGAATAATCATCAACCACTGGTCGTATCCGCAGCCACAGGCGCGCCGGGAAAAGGCTTATTCTTTAAGATCACTGGTGATAACATTTATGTAGAAGCTATCAAACCAACTGACGACGGACAAGGCGTGATAGCTCAATTAGTGAATAGTAGCGATACCGATAGTCAAGCGGGCATCACTCTAAATACAGTATCCATTATTAAAGTTTGGGAAAGTAATTTGATGGAAGACAGGCTAAAGGAGTTAGGGAATCATTTTACTATTCCAGCCAAAGGAGTATTGAGTATTCGGATAGATAAATAATTATCTTCAAGTTGCTCGCGCTGTTTGAAGTCTCTGACTTCGAACCATTATGCTTGTAGTCTTAAGACTACAGGAGAACATAGAACCAACCGGCTTTCTGTAGTTTTAAACTACAGGCATAGTCGTCCGAAGTCGGAGACTTCGAACAGCGAAGTTTTTTAACATTTTAGCGTGCCATCGGTACGCAACTCGCCAAGTTGCGTACCGATGGCACGGTATTTTACATGCTATTTTTCTACCGACATTTGCCCCACTGGGGTCGATCCTTAAATAATGACATTGACCAACCCACTTTTTTTGTTAATTGAGTATCCGGATGGATCAAGAAAAAGAGGCTGATCATGATGTATGATACAGCCTCTTTTTTATATCACGATCTATGGTTTTATTGATGTTTTGATCCCATATAAAAAGTGATCTCGCCACCGTTCATGATATCGGCATGGCTTATGAAAAGACCGTTAAGTACCTTACCATTCAGTTCCATTTTTTGTACATATACATTTTTAGGGCTTTGGTTTTTAACATTGATGGTAAACGTTTTGCCATTATCCAAGTTGATCATCGCGCCATTCACCGCCGGGCTGCCGGTTGAATATTGGTCAGACCCAGGCGCTACCGGATAAAAACCCAATGAGCTGAAAATGTACCAGGCACTCATCTGGCCGGTATCGTCGTTACCGCCTAAACCATCTGGTGTTGGTTTGTACATGCGCGGTAATATCATCCGGATGCGTTCCTGTGTTTTCCATGGTTTATCTGTCCAGTTGTACAAATAAGCCACGTGGTGTGATGGCTCGTTACCATGTACATAATTGCCGATGATCCCATCGCGGGTAATATCCTCGGTTTCGGCAAAGTACTTATCAGGCAGGTTCATAGTGAATAAGGAATCCAGGTAACCTACAAAGCGTTTATTACCGCCCATCAGCTTGATCAGTCCTTCCGGGTCTTGTGGGGCAAACAGGGTGTAGTTCCAGGAATTACCTTCAATAAATCCTTCGTTAATGGTACTCAATGGATCAAATTTTTGACGGAAGGTACCATCAGCCAGTTTGGGGCGCATAAAGCCTGCTTTGGCATCGTATACATTCTTGTAGTTTTGAGAGCGTTTGATAAACTCTTCGTAAATATCGTTGCGGTTCAACTTTTTAGCCATCTGTGCAATAGCCCAGTCGTCAAAAGCATATTCCAGGGTTGATGATACCGATACACCACTTTTTTCATCCGGAATATATCCCCTATCTATGTATTCACCTATACCTTCATAATCGCGATGGCGGGCAGTTGCAATGCAGGCATCCAGCGCTTTGTTGGCATCAAATGGAGCATTACCTTTTACAACCGCATCGGCCAATACCGTTACGCTGTGGTAACCACTCATACACCAGTTTTCGTTCCCAGAGTTTGACCATATGGGCAGCATCTTCTCCGGACTTTGATCAAAGTGCACCATCATGGATTGTATCATATCCGCATTCCGCTTAGGGTCAATGATATTGAAAAGCGGGTGCAAGGCACGGTAAGTATCCCACATAGAGAAGGTGGTATAATTGGTAAAACCATCGGCTTTATGAACGTTCTGATCAAGGCCCTTGTATTGGCCATCCACATCCATATAAATGGTTGGGTTGATCATGGCGTGGTACATCGAGGTATAAAAGTTCTCTTTAGTTTCTTTATTGCCTTGTATCACAATTTTGTGCAGTTCCTGCTCCCATTGTTGTTGCCCGTCGTTTTTCACCTTCTCAAAATCCCAGCCTGGTAGCTCGGTACGCATATTGTTGAGTGCGCCATCCATGCTTACCGGCGATATGGCAAATTTGATCTTGATTTTTTCGCCTTCTTCGGTTTTAAAATCAAAGTAACTTCTAATTTGGCGACCCGCTATTTCAGGAAAGTTTTTGGTTTGATTGAACTTACCCCAGAAACCTCCGTAAACTTCACGTTTATCGTATTTTTTGTAACCATGCTGATAGAACGGTTTTGAAAAGCTCATAGCAAAGTACAGTGAGCGGGTACGTGCCCAACCATTAGTTTGGCGATAGCCTATCACGGTGGAGTCATTCAATACTCGCAGGTAAGTCCACACGTTTTTGTCGGGATAGTTATAGATGCCCGCCATCAGGTCCAAAATAATGTGTGATTGATCCGACTTCGGGAAAGTGTATTGGTGAAAACCCACGCGCGTGGTGGTGGTCATTTCGGCAATGATGTTACTGGCATCCAGCTTCACTTTGTAGTAGTTGGCCTCGGTAACCTCATTTTGGTGTGAAAACGCAGAACGGTAACCGCTACCGGGTTTGTCTGCAGTACCCGGATTCAGTTTTAAAGCGCCAACGGTAGGCATGATCAGGAAATCGCCCAAATCGGAGTGCCCTGTTCCGCTGAAATGGGTATGGCTAAAACCAACAATGGTTTTATCATCATACTGATAACCCGCACAGTATTTATATACATCAGGATTATAATGACCGTTGAGTTCATAGCTGGCCGTATCTGTTTCGGGACTTAACTGCACCATACCAAAAGGCACGGTAGCTCCAGGATAAGTGTGCCCCATACGTTGGGTACCTATAATGGGATTAACGTACTGTACCAGTTTTTCTGCCGGATGTGTTTGTGCACCTGCTATAAAAGCGGTGCCCAATAAAAAAACAGTGAATAAATGTTTCATATGATATAATTAGTTTTTCTCTGACAGAGAAAATGGAAAATCCTTGTCTTGCGTACCTCTGCTTTTGTTTGGTGTCGCTCCCATACCAACATTGATCACCGCACCCTGCATCAGCGCTTCGTGACTCAACCAGTTTGGAGTATATGTTTTACCGTTAACATTAAAAGTTTGAACATAGCGGTTTTGCGCACTGTTGGCAGGGGCGTTAATCACTACCTGCTTGCCGTTCTCTAATGTAAGGGTTAGTTTTTTAAACAATGGTGCGCCCAGCACATATTGGTCGCTGGCAGGGCAAACCGGGTAAAAACCCATAGCCGAGAACACATACCAGGCCGATGTTTGACCATTATCTTCATCACCGCAATAACCATCTGGTGTAGCCTTGTACATCCGGTTCATGGTTTCACGAGCCCAGTACTGCGTTTTCCAGGGTTCACCAGCATAGTTATACAGATATATCATATGCTGGATAGGCTGGTTGCCATGAGCGTATTGACCCATATTAGCTATCTGCATTTCACGAATCTCGTGGATCACTCCACCATAATAACTATCGTCAAATACCGGCGGTATGGTAAATACCGAATCAAGCTTGGTCACAAATTTTTGTTTGCCGCCCATCAGGTTAATGAGTCCCTGAATATCATGAAAAACGCTCCAGCTGTAATGCCAGCTGTTACCCTCGGTAAAAGCATCGCCCCATTTGAAAGGGTTAAAAGGTGTTTCGAAAGATCCATCCTTGTTTTTGCCACGCATTAAACCGGTTGATGGATCAAACAGATTACGGTAATTTTGGCTGCGTTTTTTGTAGATGCCAATTTCAGATTCTGGTTTGCCCAGGGCTTTGCCCAATTGGTAAATGGCAAAATCATCATAAGCATATTCCAATGTGCGGGCTGCGTTTTCATTGATCTTTACATCATAAGGAACATAACCCAATTCGTTATAATATTTTACGCCGTAACGGCCTGTGGCAGATATCGGGCCTTCGTTATTAGCGCCGTGTACCAGGGCATCATATAAAGTATTAATATCATACCCGCGCAAGCCTTTCAGATAAGCTTCGGCAACAACCGAGGCTGAGTTATTGCCCACCATGATATCAGCATAACCCGGACTCGACCACTCTGGTAGCCAGCCACCTTCTTTATAGTCGTTGATCAAACCTTCCTGCATCTCTTTGTTGATGGACGGATAAACCAGGTTCAGGAATGGGTAAAGCGCCCTGAAAGTATCCCAAAAGCCGGTACCGCCAAACAAATAGCCTGGCATTACCTTTCCATTATAGGGACTGTAATGCACTATCTTATTCTGCGCATCCAGCTCATACAGCTTGTTCGGAAAAAACAGCATGCGGTACATGCAGCTATAAAAAGTGCGGGTTTGGTCAATGCTGCCGCCTTCTATATTAATACGGCTCAGGGTTTTATTCCATACCGCTTTAGCTTTTTGGCAGGTAGCATCAAAATTATCGTTTGCCAGTTCGCGTTTCAGGTTCAGTTCAGCCTGTTCAAAGCTTACAAATGAGGAGGCTACTTTCAGATGTACCTTTTCACCTTTGGTTGTTTTAAAACCAATAACTGCTCCGGAATGAGCACTGTTGATCTCTAATGAATCATGAGCAAGTGTTTTATCATGCCATGCTTTGGCCAATGTAAAAGGTTTATCTATATAAATAACAAAGTAGTTTTTAAAATTGGTCATTTTACCGCGTGCATAGCGGGTACTATAACCGATGATCTTTTGCTCCTTAGGCAATATTTTGATGTATGACGCCCGGTTAAAAGCATCAACTACAATGAATGAGCTATCAGATTTAGGGAAAGTGAACCTAAATTGGGCGGCTCGTTCTGTCGGGGTTATCTCTGTAGTCACATCAGCATCGGCCAGATAAACACTATAGTAATAAGGTTTGGCCGTTTCTGATTTATGCGAAAACCAACTGGCACGCTCGTCCTGGTCAAAACGCAGTTTGCCGGTTACCGGCATAATTACAAATTGCCCGTAATCATTCATCCAGGGACTTGGTTGGTGGGTTTGTTTAAAGCCTCGTATTTTATCGGCCGCATAAGTGTATTGCCAGCCATCGCCCATTTTGCCGGTTTGCGGTGTCCAGGTATTCATCCCCCAGGGCAATGCTATAGCCGGATAAGTATTTCCGTTTGACAGATCGGGTTTAGAATCAGTGCCCATCAAGGGATTAATATAATCAACAGGACTGCTGATCTTTCCAGTTTGTTGTGCATAGGTACTCAGGCAAAGTGAAACCAAAATGGCGCTAAAAAGTGCTTTCATTAGTTATAATTTAGTTGTGATGAAACTGCAGGGCTGCATAACAATCCCAGGCAAATTGCTTTTGTACTATTACTTAATTTCATATATATGATGGTGTGAATAGGTTACGCTGCAATAACCGGATTGGCCGCATAGGCTGCCCAAAGTTCATCTAATGTTTTGCCGGTTTCTTTTTTCCAGCTATCATTAGTAAAGGTATGGTTGCGTAGTTGGGCATCCAAATTTTTTACCAGCCCCGGTTTAATGTTTTTCTCTATCCACACCAGGAAACGGGCGGTAATACGATAGCTGTTTTCATAGCTTTGGGTTGCTTTAAACGCAGGTAATGCCCATTTGGCGCCTTCGTTATCGACTCCAAATTTATAGCGGGCATAATCGGCAATGCCTTCGGTTAACCAGCCGGGTCCGTTGTTATTGCTACCATAATCCTGCACAATATGCATTACTTCATGCGTAACCACATCAATGTCATGCGGGTGCTTGGTCATGTATTTTGAACTAAAAACAACACGGCCGTTATCTGTGGCAGCAACACCATTATAAGCGGTATCAATAACAAAAATTACGCTTTTTAAGGTTTTTTTATTGTATGCTTTTGCCAGTTTAGGATAAACGGTGTAAAACGTTTCAACCAATTTATTCTTAAGCTCGGGACTGAAATTGGCATCCTGGTTTTCAAAGGTTAATTGGTAACCTTTTTTGTTAAACACTTCGGTTGGCTGTGCATTGCTGTTGCTTGAAAGCCCTAAAATGATCAGGAAATTTAGAAGTAAGATTCTTTTCATGGATGCTTTGGTTAATGTTGCGATAATGATTATTTAGATGTTTTTCCAAAAGTAAAACGTTTTACCAATATATATAGTATTATTTATCTTTTTTGATTGTAACAATTATGATTTTAATAAGCGTTCATCGCTTATTCGATAAACGCTTTGAGTACTAATTATTAAAGAGTTAAAAAATCGATAAAACCACATACAATTAAGCACATGTTGCGTCAAATTACCTTAAAACTCACTTTTATTTGATTTAATGAATTTAATTTACTTCAATAATGGCATTATTTTTTAGAGGTGTCGATCCTCTTTCTATAAGTTTGGATGGTATTTGATATTGGATTTTTGAATTACTCTTCTTGTCTCCTCCTATTCCTGCCAACAGAAGGTCAATAGCCGACTTTGCTATTTCATAAGTAGGTTGTTGTATGGTTGTGATTCCTGGCGGATACAAACTAAATATTTCATTATCATCAAAACTTACCATAGCCAGGTCTTTAGGAATATTTAGCCCGAGCTGTTTAATACCTTCCAGACCCATTGTACCTAAATAGTTGGTGGTAAAAAATATAGCATCCATTTGCTTTTGCTGTTTTATAAAAGCCTTTATAGCTTCTATGGCTTTATCCTTATCAGTATCAAAAGGCAATTTGAATAGTAGTTTTTTATCCTCCTTTATGTTATTCATCTTTAAAGCATCTTTATATCCCCTCGTACGATCCTGTAATTGAATAAGGTCAAGATCAGCCGTTACCAGGCCGATCTTTTTATACCCTGCCTTTAAAAGATGACTAACCGCACTAAAAGCGCCTTCATGATTATCAACCAGCACATGTGGAATATCCAGCCCAGGGAAATAACCGTCAATTAATACTACTGGTTTTTCATTGGCGATAAGATTTTGTATATCTTTTTCTAATCCTTTCATGGGGGTAATGATATAACCATCAACCAATTGCTGCGAAAGCATTCTGATCACATCTTTTCCCTTCTGAACATTATTGTTAGTGCTGCAATAAATAATTCTATAGCCCTCTTTTTCAGCTTCTTCTTCTATTACTTTGGCCATAGCCCCAAAAAATGGACCTCCAATGGTTTCAACTACCAAGCCTATTACTTTTGAAACACCTGTACGAAGACCCACTGCCATCCTGTTAGGCTCATATCCATTTTTGGCGGCTACATCCAGGATTTTTTTGGTTATTTCTTTACTAATACGGCCTTTGCCGTTTAAAACAAATGATACCGTTGTAATAGAGGTATTGGTTAGTTTTGCGATATCCTTTATGGATATTTTTTTATTTATCATTATTTGTAGTCTCTCGTGATTTTAGGCTTATTGTATAATCCGCAACAATTTAGGTAAATACCCAGTTTATCAAAAATATAAATTTACAACAATGTTGCTACATCTATTACTTATGATTATAGGCGTTATTGATAAACGTTTTTTTCTATAAATAATATACTTGTTGCTGTTTACTAAATCCTTTTAGTGATACGGATATAGTTAATAAATATGCTTAATTTACCATTTTAAATTGACGTCCCTTTAATAATTAAACACTGACAGACAAAAATTGCTATGAGCATTACGCCCAAACTTACCCGTTTTGATCTCTCGATGATCGTTATCAGTCTGGTGATTGGAATGGGTATTTTTGCAACACCCGGAGAAGTAGCTATTAATTCAAGTAATCCTTTCCTATATTTTGGCGCCTGGTTTTTTGGGGGGGCTATTAGCTTATGCGGGGCCCTTACTTTTGCAGAAATAGGGGCACGCTATCCCACTACCGGGGGGTTTTACAAGGTTTTCTCCTATTGCTTTCACCCGGCATTCGCTTTTATGATCAACTGGATATTGGTGATCAGCAATGCCGCCTCGGTAGCTGCTGTGGCACTCATAGGTGCCGAGTATATAAACCCTGTAATTATGCCTGCCAGTCTGCAAAATGGCATGGGTATTAAGATCACGACTATCACGTCGGTACTTATCTTATATATCATAAATTTATTAGGCATTAAAATGAGTGCACGAACTCAAAATGCACTTACCATATTTAAAATAAGCATGATCCTTATTCTTTGTACCGCCGTATTCAAAAGTCATATAACACCCGGTGCTTACAGAGTTATTGTACCACCTGATAATAATAATTATGATTTGAGCGCGTTCGGGATAAGTTTAGTGGCTGTATTCTTCACGTATGGCGGTTATCAACAAACCATTAATTTTGGAGGAGACATCATTAACGCCAAGACCAACATCCCTAAAGCAATTTTTACAGGGATGATAACCGTTATACTTCTATACCTGCTTATTAACTTTGCTTATTATTCCGTATTAGGCATCAAGGGCTTGCAACATAAAACCGCACTGGCAGCTACTCTGGCGGGTGCTATTTTTGGCGCCGTTGGCTATAAGATCATCTCATTGCTGATGTTTGTTTCTGTGCTCGCCTTCATCAATGTTAACATTATGGCCAATCCCAGAGTTTACTATGCCATGGCCGAAGATGGAATTTTACCACATCGTTTTAAGCGTGTTAACCAAAAAACACAGGTACAAGAGTTTGGCCTAAGCTTTTTTGTAACTGCGATACTCCTTATATTGTTTTTTATAAGTTCATTTCAAAAGATACTCAGCTACGTGATGTTTTTTGATACCATAGGACTTTCTACAGCAGCAGTCACCATTTTCATTTTAAGAAGAAAAACCAGACATCTTGACAGAACGGGTATTTACACCATGAAATGGTACCCTGCCATCCCTATTATTTTTATTGCCGCTTATTGGTTTGTTACTATAAGCATATTTATCGAAAATCCAATGGCTGCATTGATCTGTCTTTGCGCTTTTGTTACCGGCCTCATTATATATTTTATTACTAAAAACAGCCAGAACACCATTATAATACCTTAACTATGGAGCTTTCATTTATATTAAATGAATTGGGAGAAGAAAGAGAAAATTACTTTAACGCGGTTTCGCCTCCCATCATACAATCAAGTAATTTCACTTTTAATACCGTAACCGGGCTCAGGCAGGCTATGGCCGATGAATTTGATACCAATCTGTACTCCAGGGGGCAAAATCCAACACTAAGCATCTTACGAAAAAAACTGGCCGCGCTTGATGGTGCCGACGATGCTTTGGTATTTAGCAGCGGTATTGGAGCCATAAGTGTTCCTTTACTTTCCCTGCTTAAATCCGGCGATCATATTGTGGCTGTAGAGAATCCTTATAGCTGGACCATAAAACTTTTCAAAGAATTTTTTCCCAAATTTGGCATTAACACCACTTTTATTGACGGCACCATTTATGACAATTTTGAAACTGCCGTTACCTCCCAAACACGGTTGATATTTTTAGAAAGTCCTAATACTTTTAGTTACGAGCTACAGGATATTAAAAGGATCGCCAAATTTGCCAGATCGCATGGTATTGTAACCATGATCGATAACAGCTACTGTAGTCCTATATATCAGCAACCTATCAGTATGGGTATCGACCTGGTAGCCCAATCGGCCACCAAGTATATCGGAGGGCACTCTGATGTAGTAGCGGGTGTGCTTACAGGTAGCAAAGAGCTGATCAGACAGATATTTGATCATGAATTCATGAACCTGGGTCCTGCCATTTCGCCACATTCTGCATGGTTACTGCTCAGAGGATTAAGAACTTTGCCCTTGCGTTTACAACGCAGCTCTGAAAGTACCGGGGTTATTACCAAATGGCTACAAGAACATGAACACGTTCACCAGGTGATATGGCCTTTCAGCACGGACTTTAAACAAACACAACTGGCACATGAGCAAATGCAGGGTTGTGGCGGGTTATTCAGCTTCTGTTTGAAAAATTCTTCATTTAAAAAAATAGAGACATTTTGCAATAGTCTCCAACATATATTACTGGCCGTTTCCTGGGGTGGGCACGAGAGTTTAATGCTACCATCAATCGCCGCTATTTCAGAGCAGGAGTATACTGCAACAGATGAGCGCCTTCAATTGATCAGGATGTATGTTGGCTTAGAAGATACTGCATACCTGATTCAGGATCTTCAGCAGGCATTGGCCAAAATTTAGTTATCAGCGCCTCCAAATCATATTAACTCGCCAGATCGTGCCGTAAAAAAGCTTCCCAGGTTATCCGCCCGTAACTATTGGTTGGCCAGATATTATTTTCAGAACGATACCGGTCGTATTCTTCGCTCTGAAGTGGCCGTACTTTTAGTTCATCCGTACGGCTAAGTACATGGAGATATGTTTTTACCATTTCCTCAAATTTAAGCAGTTCAGGCCCCCCTACTCCACGAACCAATCCTACAGGTTCTCTTTGCGCTAAATCAACCAGCAATGTTGCGGCTTCTTTTACTTCTATAGATTGAAAATGCATACCATCGGGAATAGCCAGGGTGCCATTTTTTTTATCAAATGATTTTAAAATAGAGAGTACATAATTGTGAAACTGGGTAGTGCGTAAAACAGAAAATGGTATGCCGCTGGCGGCAATCATTTGTTCAACCCTTATTTTAGTTTGATAATAAGCATAATTACTTTTATCGACATTAATAATGGAGATATAAATAAAATGCAGGGTTCTATCCCGGTCTATTGCGTCCAACAAGTTTTGTGTGCCTTTGATATCCACGCTTTGAGTGTCTTTAGGATTACTTGCGCAGTGGATAATAATATCAGCATCCCTTGTGGCTTCTTCCAGACCTCTGTTCGAAGCCAGGTCACCTTTTACCAACTGCACACCGGTGGGGACAATAGCATTTTTTTTTGAGCTTAATACAGTAACTCCATAATTAATGGATAGTAACTGATCTACAACTTCTTTTCCCAGCAGGCCGGTACCTCCCGTTACTAATACGTTCTTCATCTGTTAAGCTTTTCTTATAAATAATTGATAAGGTATAGGTTCGATAAATTATTTTAGTTTTTGTTGGATTGCTCCAAAACAGGACGAGGATCAAATATCACTCTAAAAGAGCTTATTTTATCGTCTTTAACCTGGTACCACCCACAACTGAATATGGCAACACGCCCCATATCAATATCATAAAACAAGCATACATCATCTCCATCAGCAATGACCTTTTTCAGGTCGTATTTAAACTTCATCTTCTCCATATCGTTCATATACGCCTCGGCCCCATCACGTGACCCCAGTACGCCTTTAAAGGTCATATCTGTTGCTAAATATTTGCGGGCAGTGGCAAAATCCTCTTTATTCATTGCATCTATAAAAGCCAGTACCACTTCTTTAGCATTCCTGGTTAATTCTACTGTATCTTTTTCCATATTATTATTCAGACAAATCATTATTATATAACAATAAATAAAACACCCTTAATGTTTCATAAAAAACAAAAAGGGTATGTTAATGCCTAAACATTAACATACCCAATATTAACTTGTTATGAAGAAGTTAGGTTTGTTAAGGATGTTTCCCCTGCCTGTAAACAGTATCGCACCGCTGCCTGCGATCTTTACCTCCTAAATACTCAAATCTGTTTATCATAAACGGCATATTAGCAGCAATAAAGAGTACAATAACCAAAATAGCGGCCACCTTTGTAATGATGGTTAAAGCAGGCTTTTTTGAAAACTCACCAAAAACATAACCGATAATAAATATCATACAGGTAATAAACAATATCCGTATGATGATGGATGATAGTCATTGATCAGCACAGGTATTAAGGTCAGCATTCGGCGCACTACAATAGCAATTCCAATGAGCGATAGAAAAGCAATGATGCCATATAATAAACGAGGGGTGGTGCTGGCTTTTTCATACAATAGATAGCTTGTTATGATGTAAAGCTACCCGCATAAAAATTTACACAGACATAGAATAGACTAAACAGGAAACTATGTAGACAAACAAATAAAGAACATAGACGATGTTATTTCTTTGGGATAACAGCGGTAGCCTCTATCTCGATCAGAATATCATCCCTGAATAGTTTGCTAACCTGCACCAAGGTACTGGCAGGCGGGTGAGTGGTATTCACAAATTTATCCCTGATACCACGTAGCACTTGTACCTGCGAAACATCGGTCATATAATAATTAAGCTTTACTACATCACTCATAGATCCTCCCGCAGCTTCAACTATATTTTTGATATTGGTAAATACCTGCTGAATTTGAGCCGTGATATCATCCTTACCTACAAGTTGGCCACTTTTATCTAAAGCCACCTGCCCGGAAAGAATGAGCATAGTACTTTTTCCCAGATCAACGGTAACCGCTTGCGAATATCCTTTAGGTGTGCTTACCGATGAGGGGTTTATAAATGTGATATTATTTGTTTGGGCGAAACCTGCTGATGAGATGAATAGCAGGAATAAATAAAGATGTTTTTTCATAGCGTAAGTATTTGACAATTATTTGCTTATTGTGGTAATTGAGCTTAGCAAAACTGGTTGACATCCTTCTATTCAGGATGCCAACCAATGATTATTCTTTCAGGTTTATTTATCCAGTCCACCACGGCGGGTCGCCTTAACCTGGACAGGCCATTTAATGCCTTCTGTTTTTGTATTGGTTGTTTTAGCCGGGTCTTCGCTGGCCATGTAGGCCATAACGGCGGCCAGTATGGCGTTATTCTTCAGATCGTCAAAAACTACTTTGTCATAGGTATCGCGGTTGGTATGCCAGGTATAAGAGCCGTACGACCAATTCAGTGAACTTAACGAAAAGCCAGGCGCCCCAACAGCTACAAATGAAGCAAAATCAGATCCACCGCCTCCGGGCTGACCGGGGAAGTTTGTTTTGATGCGGTTTTTAATAGTATCGGGCACGGCTGCTAACCAACGAGTTAAATAATCCTTAGCCTCCACAAAACCCTGTCCCGATAGGTTTACAACCCTGCCGGTACCATTGTCCTGGTTAAACAGGGCTTGCAGATTCTGTACAATTTCAGGATGATCCTCCACAAAAGCACGCGAGCCATTCAGGCCTTCTTCTTCACTGCCCCAGTGACCAACCAATATGGTACGTTTTGGGTGAGGGTAATATTTTTTCAGTAAACGCATGGCTTCCATCATTGTCAACGTTCCGGTACCATTATCTGTAGCACCGGTACCGCCATCCCAGGAATCAAAGTGGGCGGATAGCATCACATATTCATTTGGTTTTTCGCTGCCTTTTATTTCGGCAATAGTATTAAATGTAGGCACCACACCCAGCTCCTTCGATTCAGTATGCATGCTGATTACCGGCTTACCGCCAGATTCACTCAATCTGTACAACATCCCATAATCTTCCAGCGCGATATCAACCGTAGGGATTATTTTGGTATAAGCGCCAAATATTTTATCAACCCCAAAACCCGCCGACCAGTTGTTGGTCAGGATACCAGCTGCCCCCGCTTTTTCGAGCGCTACAGGAAGCGTACGCGTTGTATATCCCGTTTTGCTGATGCGTTTACGCCAGGCATCGGTTGCTGCTATACGCTCGGCTTTCATCTTTTCAAATGACTCTTTGAGGGCAAATTCCTGCCAGTTATAATCCGGCCGGCCGGTTGGCTGGCACATGGATATCATTACAAATTTACCTTTTACATTAGGCAGCCATTGCTGAAAAGCTACAGAATCGGCCAGATCGGGAATGATGATCACCTCGGCACTTACCGTCTTTTTACCCATACCCGGACTCCATGCCAATTGCGTACCCTCCAATGATTTTACCCGTGGCGATACCATATCAATGTGTGATATACCCCGCTCCCACCCGCGCCATTCGCCCCATTTTTCGTTATGGGCATCTATATTCCAGCTTTTATACTTGGCAACCGCCCAGTCATTGGCCTGTTTCATTTGGGGTGTGCCAACCAAACGGGGGCCAATGCCATCAAAAAGCTCATGAGCCAGTTTTTCAAGTTGCGAATTATTGGTTTCTTCCTGCATCATGCCGTCAATGACCGCTTTGCTGGATTGTGCCTGGCTCATACCGCAGCAAAGCAAAGCGCTTACCATAAGCGGAACGGCTTTACGCCAACAATTAGTGAGTAGATTAAGATCAGTTGTTTTCATAAACCTAATTTATAAAAATTTGAACAGCCCTTTATAATTTTGTTCTTAATGGGAAGTTTTCAAAATAAATTTCGCAACCCATCGCTTGTACTTGTATAGTAACTCACCTGTCGTTGCTTCGCTCTACCATCCTCTCTTCCGCAAGCGATAAAGTGGGTCTGAGAAAGCTTTTTACCCTCTTACGGCGTAGCCGCAGAGGGGGTGGCCCAGCGAAGCGCAGGCGGGGTAAGTCGGTCGCCGACATACCGACTTTTGTCGAATATTTTGGCATTTTCTTTACTTAATTAATAAGTTTTTTTGACTATAAATTAACTTTGGGGCAAACAATTTGTAGCTTATCATACTTTTTAGTCCGGATAACCTATATTTGTTAATTCCAAACATCAAAATTTACCATGAAATTATTTGTCGGCGGCTTTCCTCTTGATATAGCAGAGATTGAATTAGTTAAAATATTCAATTCCTATGGCACGGTTAATACCATCAAGATAGTGCGGGATAAAAAAACCCGTAAATGCAAAGGATACGCCTTCCTGGAAATGACCGACCAAGCCGGGGCCGACCGCGCCATTGAAGGACTTGATGGTACCCCAATGGGCGACCGCGTACTCAGTGTAAAACAAGCTGCTGATAAACCTGCCGCCAAACCTCCAATGCCGCAGCGTAGTTTTCGCCCGCAACAAGGAGGCTATGCCAGTCCCAGGCCGGAAAAAGATTTTGTGGCTAAAAAGCGGCCTAGGATATAGCGTAATTGCCCATTAAAAGACTTTGTTCAAAAAGTCTGTCATGCTGAGCTCCGTCGAAGCATGGTGGGTTGGCCTATGCAAGGCCCTTCGACAAGCTCAGGATGACAGGCTCCCCCGCTTTATTTTTTTGCAGTACCAAAGCGGTCCAATACTTTGTTAATGGTAACACTGTCGCGCAATACGCTTAGCCTCATCCGGGTCATAGCATAGTCTGATATTTGCCAGCCGAGAGGCAACACAGGCCAGATCCGCGTATTTGGCACCCTTTCGGCAGTTGGGCGGAACAGGTAAAATCCATAATGCTTTATTCTCGAAATGGAGTAATTCCAATCTTCTGATTTTTTCATGTACCCCACGCGGCTATTCAATATTCCTACGGGCGGCGCCAATGGTTCAAATAAATTACCGGGTTTACCCGCATCTTCTGTCTGCTTAACCGAGTTGGGCAGCGATAGGAATTGCGGCTGAATATGGCTAAATATAGTATCTTCCCTGATCAGTTTATTACGCACCCGTTCAAACACCGTAAGTACGCCCAACGAGGTTTCAGCGCCCGAATTATCCCAGGTACCCCCATCCGTAAAATGATGTTTTCCATTAAGTTTAGCTGTAGGACTTACATATGGGAACCGGGCACTCAAAAAAGTAGCTGTACTCAGGCGCAGATCGCCGGGATCTTCAATTTCCTGCTCTAAAAATATGGTTGAAGGAAAATCAAGGCTATCCAGTAATACCGGGGCTGATATACCCTTTTTACCACTATCTACATCAAAGGTATTGGCAAAAAGTAAGGGTATTTCATAATGTCCGCCTTTCCACATCCTTCCCATAGTAACTTTCATATTGAGGTGATGTGCGTGGGTATGCCTTTCCCAATCTTCCTCCATCAATCGTGCCCTATCGGCCCAGGGAGCAATCCCTAATGACGAGGCCAGCATATCCCTGCCTAATAAAGCCACAATGTTTGAGGTAAGATAATCATTACGATAGATGGCCAGTGAGTTAGCCGGGTAAAACACGGTATCGCCTGCCATATTTTGTTGATGCTGATACCGGGCATTGCAAAGCAGCGATAGCCCAATAGTACCTCCTGATGCTCCGGAATAGGAAAAAACATAATGCTGAAAGTCGTGGGTGTTTGGCCCATTATCATAACGTTCCTTTACCAGGCTATCCAGCGTTCCCATCACCATGGTTGTCCAAACCGTTGCCCTTAGTCCTCCGCCATAAGCGTTTACAAAAAACACCGGGTAAGGTGTACCTGGATTCCGGGCAACAAAGGCTTTAATTTCCTGTTTACGGCTTTTGAGCCAGTTTTCGGTATAGTGGTCTAAAGAGTCCAGCGATTTGTGATAGTTGTCTTGTTTCTGGATATAGGCCTCATGATAAGCTGTTATTGTACTTATGGACCGGTACAGCGTAAACACCAGCAAAAAGGTGATCAAACTAAAACCTGTTTTTTTACCGGCGAATAATAAAAACGAAAAGAACAACAGATAGCCCGCGGCCGCGCATAATACAATAGGCATCGTATAGTAGCGGTTGCCGCTGGTTAGTTCATTTAAAAATGGCGGAAAGTTGCATAGAATAAAAAACAGCATAGCTACCATTCCACAAAAGGTTATCCAGGGTGCCACGTGCCATTTGCGTATGCCCGGGATGCCTGTACGCAAAGCCGCAGTGATCACAAACATGGCCGATAAAAAGAACAGGTCGAGCGATAAATAGGCCAAAAAATGTGGTTCGCGGTTACGCTTTCCATAAATACTACCCCAGATGATCATAGGCAATATTAAAGCTGCCATGCTTAGCCAAAAACGCCATACAACTACTTTACCATCCGATTTAAATAGCTTATCTATCCATTTATAGCGCAAAATGATCTTATAAAAAATAATGGAAGCCAGCAATAGTATCAGCGGGGGCACATCTTTCAGCATATAATCAATCTGGTAGGCATTCATGGTTTGCAGGATGCCTGTGGCCGGTATCAGGAAAGCGGCAGCCCCGAATAGCCTGGCCGTATCTACCTTGAGCGATGGTCTGGAACCAGCGGGCAAACGACTGGTGTCAAAATCAATCGGGCCTATAAAAAAGCACTTATAACTTATTCTGAGGGAATTATCAATAGCCTTGGGCAAATGCCAGCACATGAGCGCCAGCAAAGTTATGGCCACCAGGAAGTAAAAACTGGCCCAGCGGGAGGTATTGATAGAGAGCAGCATATCCTGGATCTGCGCGCTGATAAAAAGTCCCAGGAAAAAAATTAACAGCGTGATCAATACAATACGAAAACGCCAGGAATAGGTTAGCAGGCGCCCTATCCAGGCCGTTGTATAGTCGAGCCAAAACCGGGGTTTACCCAATTTAAAACCCTCATACAGCAGTTTTCCAAATACAAACGCCAGCAGCAGATATTTAATACAAGCCGGCAGGCCGATAAGCCAGGCATCGGGCAAAGGCAGTTTCAGTTTAAAATGCTGCAGAGCCCGGTTGGTCATGATATTCTCAAACACATCCAGCAGTGCCGCAAAGAGCACTAATGCGCTTAATATGGCAACTGAGCGTTGTGATATCACCCGGCGGCGACGATTGGCCTTTTGGCTCCCTATCCGGAAGATGAGAATGAGCAGGATACCTACATAAATCCCGATGAAAGTATAGTCGGCATTGTTCCGGAAAACCGCGGTTTCGATACCGGTGACGGTTTCTGGATAAGTGGTTTCGCGGGTATAGATCTGGTTTTTCTTAAATCCGGCCTGCCATTCTTTTAAGATGGAATCCCTGCGGGCATTGCTGGCATTGATCTCCCAATTGATGATGCCCGAAGGGGTATACTTGGTTACAATAAGGTAATTATCCTTCAGCGTCATACTGCCGATAACCAATAAGGCCATCAGCAATAGTGAAAAAACAGACGAAAAATGACGGTTGACCCAATTCTGTAAACGCCGGAACATATAAATGTGAATAATTTAAAGTTACAGAAAAAAGAATGATCACGGAGTTACTTGGGTGTATTTTAAATTGTCTCAAGGTTTCGACTCACCCCGACATCGCTGCGCTCGTCACCCCTCTCTCCGCTTCGCGCATAGAGGGGCTTTTATTTTCTCCATGCGTCATTGCGAGGAGGGAACGACGTGGCAATCCTCTACTTACAGAGCGGCTCTACTACTTGGGGATTGCCACACTACGTTCGCAATGACGCGTGAAGAGAAGGCTAAGACTATTAAACCTTAGCATACAACTCCTCTATTTTTTCAAGCGGAACGCCTTTAGTTTCAAACACATAACGGCTCACAAACAGGATCATGCTGATATTGATAATACCATAAACTCCAAACGTATACACCGGCCCCAGTTGCGCAAGCATTACCGGGAACGTCAGTGAAACGATAGAATTGGCCACCCAATTGCCAAACACCGCTATAGATGTGGCCGTGCCGCGAACCCTGTTAGGGAATATCTCGGCCACGTAAACCCACAATACCACGCCCCATGTACAGGCAAAACCGCCTATGTAAACAAATATAGTGACCAGCACAAAGTAGTTTTGCAGCAGGTTAAAGTGAAACAGGGCAGCCAGCACAAACATGCAAAGCCCCATGATTACCGAACCGATGAGCAGCAGCTTTTTACGGCCCAACCTATCGATCAGCGGGAAAGCCAGGATGGTGAATATTAGGTTAACCACCCCGGTAAGCATGGTTTGAAACAAAACGCTGCCGCCCACATGCACTTTCTCAAATATCAATGGGGCGTAGTAAAACACAATATTGATACCCGTAAGCTGGGCTATGGAGGCAAATACCAGGCCGATGATCACTACTTTACGGTAGCGCGGCGTAAATACTTCCCTCAGCGCGGGGCTCTCTTCCGACGCGATGTCCTTTGTAACGAGGTCAACCTGTTCTATACTTTCTGTTTTTGAATAGATATGATCAAATACCCTTTGGGCATCTTTGATCTTGTTTTTAGCAATGAGCCAACGCGGACTTTCGGGTACCAGCAGCAGCAGGATGAAGAAAACAACCGAAGGCACAACCGCCGCGGCCAGCATATAACGCCAGATATTGCCATCGTTTAAAAACGCAAAAGGTGCTTTGGCTATAATATAATTAGATATGAACGATAGCAAAATACCGGTTACAATAGCCAGCTGCTGCAGCATCCCCAGCCTGCCCCGAAATTTTGGCGGAGCTACTTCTGATATATAAATAGGTGCCAGGGTTGATGCCATGCCTATAGCAACTCCGCCTATAAAGCGATATACCACCAACTGAACATAGCTGCCCGCGACACCACTTCCCAAAGCCGCTATAATATACAATATCGAAGTCACGATCATAAGGTTTTTACGCCCGAACTTATCGGCCAGTCCACCGGCAAACAGGGCTCCGGGGATACAGCCTATCGAGGCAGCCGCTACTACCAAACCTATTTCGGCATCATTCAAATGAAAAACGGGTTTCAGGTATTGTAAGGAGCCCGCAATTACGGCGGTATCGAAACCAAACAATAGTCCGCCTAAGGCAGCTACGATGGAAATTAAAATGGTATAACTTTTCATAAAGCAGATCGGTTAACAGTAAAGTCCCAAGCCGGGATAATTGGTTTATAAACTCGATTTAGCAACACTAAATTCGCTGCTTTACAAATATATAATTCCCTGGCATATTTAAGCCGTTCATTTTCCGTCACCCGCTTTTTGTCAGTAAATTGTTATTTAACCCGATGAAGTGCATTAAAATATACCGATTGGTATATATTTGCTTCATGAATGAGATCTGGTCATATGCTCCATCTATTTGTATAATTCAAACATAAAAAAATTTACCATAAAATATACCGATTGGTATAATATATTATGAACCCCATCAAACGACAAATCCTCCTGATCACGGTAATAGCCGCCGCTATTATGGAACTGATTGATACCTCCATTGTAAATGTAGCCCTCAACTATATGAGCGGCAACCTGGGCGCCACCCTCGAAGATATTTCCTGGGTGATCACCTCCTATGCCATTGCCAATGTGATCATCATTCCCATGACTAGCTTTTTGGTGAACAACCTGGGGCGCAGGAATTATTATATCGGCTCTATCATCCTGTTTACCTTTTGCTCTTTTATGTGCGGTAACGCTACCAATATATGGGAGCTGGTGAGCTTCCGGTTTTTGCAGGGTTTGGGTGGCGGTGCCTTGCTTTCTGTTTCTGCAACCGTGGTTTATGAGCTTTTTCCGAAGGAGAAACAAGCTACTGCGAGCGCCCTGTTTGGTATTGGTGTATTCATCGGGCCAACTATAGGCCCTACACTGGGTGGCTATATCACTGAGAACTTCTCCTGGCCCTGGATCTTTTATATCAACATTCCCATTGGCGTGGCAGCTGCCATTTCCTGCTATTTCCTGCTGCACGAACCCGCCATCAGGCAAAAGATCAAACACGTAGACTGGGCGGGTATCATCCTGCTCATCATCGGCATAGGCTCCTTACAAGTAGTACTGGAACGCGGCCAAACGGACGATTGGTTTGCAGCCGGCTATATTGTTTTTTTAACCGTGGTGGCTACCCTTGCCCTTACTGCTTTTATCATCTGGGAGCTGTATACCGAAAATCCCGTGGTGAACCTGCGCATCCTTCGGTTCAGATCGTTAAGCATAGCGGCTGTGCTTACTTTTATCACCGGCATGGGTATGTATACCTCCATTTATCTTACCCCCGTGGTAGCACAGCGTCTGCTTAATTTTACCCCTACCCAATCCGGGCTCTTGCTTTTACCCGGTTCCATTGTGGCGGTATTGGCTTTGGTGATCACCGGTAAGCTATTGCAAAAGGGCGTTCCGGCGGCGCTGATCGTGTTTTTGGGCTTTCTGTGCTTTATCTATTTCAACTGGTCGATGTCAAGGATCAACCTGGAATCGTCGGCTATTGATCTTACTTTGAACCTCATTTTCAGGGCAATAGGCATGGCTTTGTTAACCGTGCCTTTGGGTACGCTGGCTGTATCATCCCTGGAGCTTAAAGATATGCCCCAGGGAACGGCCCTCAACAATATGATGCGGCAACTGGGCGGCTCGTTCGGAATCTCGATCATCAATACTTATGTGGCCCGGCGCATTGCCTCGCACCGGATGGATCTTATCACCCATATTACGCCCGATAATCCTGCCTTTATTAATCGTATAAACGGCTATGCCACAGCCTTTATGCAAAAAGGATTCGGTTTATTGGATGCCAAACAGAAAGCCATGTTGCTGGTAGAAAAAGTAGTAGTGCAGCAATCATCTTTTTCCAGCTACCTCGATAGCTTTTTCCTGATCGGGTCCTTTTTCGCGATCGTGCTGCCGCTGTTGCTTTTTGTGGCTAAACGCGATAAGAAGAAACCCCTGGTTATCCCATCCTCAGATCATTAACATTTAGGGCCAAAAAACTTTTTAAACCATGAATTTTAACACTTTTCGGCTCAAAAACGAGGTAAAAACGGGTGAAAATCTATTGGAAAAACCTCATTTTAACACTTTTTAACAAATTTTAACGCGGTTTTAAGCGGTTTTAAAAACTTTAAAAAGTATTAATTTATTAACTGTCAAATAACTACATACCAAACGGTTGTTTTTTGACCTTGTTTGGGCTTTAACAAAACAGCCCGGTTATCCTTTTTATGGGATAACCGGGCTGGTGATTGTATAAAGATACGAAAAATAGTCAGGATTCGGAAGTCTTTAGTTTTAAGTGGCTGCTTCTTATACAGTCTTAAGATTACCGGCATAGTAGTCTTAAGTCGGAGACATTCGGACAGCGCGAACTAATCATCTACGCGCGTCATTGCGAGGTACGAAGCAATCCCTATGCTGTACAGAGCAAACAAGCATTGTCGATCTGCCTATGTAGAGATTGCTTCGTTCCTCAATGACGTGTTTTTTTTGCCTTTTACTTTACCCTCGATACCACATGGGTTTTATTTCATCAGCCTATACAGGTGTACCTTTAAGATATTATTGTATTTTAGTAATTCATCTAAACTGGCATGCATCATCTCGTTATTCAATATACCTGCTTGCTGGCCATCATTATAGCCATAGTGATGCTGGCCCAGAAAATCAAGATTGCTTATCCCATATTACTGGTGATAGCCGGATTGGGCCTGGGTTTTGTACCCGGCTTAAGGGGCATTGAGATAGAGCCCGACATGATATTTGTGATCTTTTTGCCGCCGCTGTTATACGAGGCGGCATGGACAACTTCCTGGAAAGATTTCTGGAAATGGCGGCGGGTGATCAGCAGTTTCGCGTTCGTTATCGTTATTTTGACCGCAGGTGTGGTGGCTTTGGTATCCAGTAATGTTATTCCGGGTTTTACACTGGCCGCGGGCTTTTTGCTGGGCGGCATTATATCACCGCCCGACGCGGTATCGGCCACTGCAATCCTCAAAAATGTAAAAGTACCCAAAAGACTGACCACTATACTGGAAGGCGAAAGCTTGCTGAACGATGCGGCCAGTTTGGTGATTTTCAGGTTTGCCGCCGCCGCCATAGTTACGGGCTCCTTTGCCTTTGGCCAGGCTGCCCTGAGTTTTGTGCTGGTGATTGTAATGGGCATATTCATAGGCCTGGCCGTGGCCATAGTATTCTACGTCATTCACCGCTGGCTGCCAACTACTACCAATATTGATATCATCCTTACGTTTATTACACCCTATGCTATGTATATGGCGGCAGAGGCCTTTAATTTTTCGGGCGTACTGGCGGTGGTAAGCGGGGGATTGTTCCTTTCTATCAGGCGCGATAGCTTTTTAACCTACAGCAGCCGGCTGCAGGGTATTAATGTTTGGGAAGCCGTGGCTTTTGTGCTGAACGGTTTTGTATTTATACTCATCGGGCTGGAATTCCCGGTGGTGATCAAAGACCTTGGACCAAATGGTTTAGAGCCTGCCATCCGTTACAGCGCTATTATTTCGGGGGTTTTGATCGTTACCCGTTTGGCCAGTACCTTTGGCGCAGGGGTATTTACGGTATTCATCAGCCGGTATATTACCACTGCCGATAACCGCCCCGGCTGGAGGGGTCCTTTGTTATTGGGCTGGGCGGGTATGCGCGGTGTGGTATCTCTGGCGGCGGCGCTCAGTATTCCGGTAACGCTTCAATCAGGAGCACCTTTCCCTAACCGGAGCCTTATTTTGTTCATTACCTTTTCGGTTATCCTGGTTACACTGATATTACAGGGACTTACCCTGCCCCTGCTCATCAAATGGGTTAATATGCCCGACCCGGATTATACTGTTTCTTTCGAACAGCAAAGGCAGCTGGTACGTAAAAAACTTTCGATGGTAACATTGGATCTGCTCCAAAATAAATACCCCAAACACCTCAAAGAAAATGATATGGTAAAGGCCATCAAGATAAAAATTGATGCCGATATGGAACTGCTGGCCGATTGGGACAAAGCCGATGGCAAAGGACGTGCTGAAGAGTTTTACCGCGATTATATTATGATACTGGAAGATATGATGCAGGAACAACGTAATCTGCTGAAAACACTGAATAAGAAAGAAAACATCAACGACGATATCATCAAGCAGCAACTCGCCCTGCTCGACCTGGAACAGGAGAAGCTGCGCCAGCATTTTTCTTTCGAGGAGGAGTAGACTCATCCCGGCATCGCTGCGCTTGTTGACCCTCTTTACGCAAGCGTAAAGAGGGTAGCTTTTCTTCGCGCGTCATTGCCGAGGAGGAACGACGTGGCAATCCCCGATAGGCAGAGCGTCTCTGTAAGTAGGGGATTGCCACGCTGCGCTCGCAATGACGTGTGGGATAAAAAGTTCAAATCTCCTCTTTCCGCCGAAGGTGAAGGCCTGTCATCCTTGAGCTTGTCGAAGGACGCGTGCAGAGGCTAACCCGCCATGCTTCGACCGGCTCAGCATGACAGCCGGCTATTAAACAAGAAAGGCCGCCGGATAACCGGTGGCCTTTCTTGTTATGTTTCAATTCCCCTCTTGAGAGAGGCGCGTGAGCTTGAGCGGTGGCGGGGTGTATTTATGTAAGCATAATAACACACCCCTGCCCCCTCTCCAGAGGGGATCCACACACAACCCCTCCTTTTTTATTTATTACCAGCCAGCATTTTGTTTAATAACGCCGTTGCTGCGGTCAATTTCTTTTTGAGGCACAGCCCAAACACCGTTTACAGCCGGGTTAAAGTTACGTGCAGGCCATATTACCGAGCCACTGTAACCATGCAATGGTTTGGCATAGGTTGCGGCGGCATCGCCCCAGCGTACCAGGTCGCGGTGACGGTCGGACCATTCGCCGGCCAGTTCACAACGGCGCTGGTTTTTCAGATCGGCCATGGTAGCGCCCTGAATAACTTTCAAGCCGGCACGCTGACGGATCATGTTGATCTCCGCATCGGCATTTTTGCCCTGCATCAGTTCGGCCTCCGCCTTGATCAGGATAACCTCGGCATAACGCATTAATGGTACATTCAGATTGGTTGTAGGATGATCACCATTTGGACTGATAGAAGCCCCTACCGGACTCGCATACGAAAATGGCTCCATGTATTTATTGAACTGGTAACCCGAAAGACTGTTTACCGAAGAATAAGTTCTTGAGGTGCCGAAAAACTGAAACACATCTCCCGGTTTCAGAATAGTGGCTTCACGGCGTTTGTCGCCGGCTTCAAAGGCATCATACAGTTCTTTGGTTGGCTGATAGTAGCCCCAGCCGTTATAAAATCCCCAGCCTTTGTTCTCGAGCATTACGCCCGGCAGGATACTGCCCCAGCCACTTGCACCTTTCGCTGTGCTCACTGCCGACCAGATATATTCTGAGCTGAAGTTATTGGCCGCTTTAAAAACGTCAGCAAAGTTTGGCAACAAAGCACGTTTGCCCTGATTAATCACCGAGTCGGCATATTTTTGAGCATTGGCATAATCCTTTTTAAACAGGTACATTTTTGAAAGATAAGCCCAGGCGGCCACCTTGTGTGGCCTGCCCTGATCTGCTGGGCTCAGTTGATCAAAATATGGCAATAAGTTAGCCGCTTTCTTCAGTTCGCCTTCAATGTAGGTATAGTTTTCGCCAACGTTGGCCGCCCTTGGTGTAGGGTTGGGGTCGTTATTGTTGGCACGGGTAATGATGGGTAACCCGGCGCGATCGTCGCCATAGTTATAAGCCATTTGAAAGTACATCAATCCGCTTAAAAAATAAGCCTCGCCCAGGTAACGGTTTTTCAAAGAGGCATCCATGCTAATAGCAGGCACCTTGTTAATCACGTCGTTAGCGCGCCTGATCACGGAGTAACGCATATTCCATTGATCAACCGTGTACCCCCCTGAGTAATAAGTAGGACTGAAATTTTTGATAGCATCGGCATTGGTATTGATACGGCCGGTCACCATATCGTCGCTGGCGTTAATGAACCACATATAACCACGACCGTAAAACTCTTCGCCGTCAAAAGGCTCATACATGGCGTTTACTCCCAACAGGGCATCGTCACCGGTTTGCCAGAAATTAATTTCAGACACCGCGCCTTGTGGCTTGATATCCAGATTTTTGGAGCAGGCACCCAAAAGCATGCTTGCCGATATTGCTAATATAATATTGCTGATCTTTTTCATGATTGCTTTACTTACAGATTTAAATTGATACCGAAAATAAATGAGCGCGATTGCGGGTACCTACCTACGTCGATACCGTAGTTATCAAAACCAACCTCCGGATCAAAACCTTTGTATTTGGTAATGGTGAACAGGTTGTTTGATGTGGTGTATATACGCAGACTGCTGATACCGGCACGGGTTAACAACGCGGGCGAAAAGGTATAACCCAGGGTTACGTTCTTAAACCGCAGGTATGAGCCATTCTCGATATAAAAATCGGAGTTAGTACCAAAGTTGCCATTGGCATCGCTGGCGGTTACACGCGGAATAGTGGCGTTGGTATGCTGTGGTGTCCAGGCGTTCAGCACATCTTTCAACAGGTTATAGTTTTGACCCAAACCACCTGCATTTAAGCTGGTATATTTTAAAGCATTGTACAGCTTGTTACCCTGCACGCCTTGCAGAAAAATGTTCAGATCGAAACCTTTGTAGCTGGCGTTCAGGCTTAGGCCATAGGTGAATTTAGGATACGCGCTACCCAGGAACTGACGGTCGCTATCATTAATTTTGCCATCGCCGTTGGCATCCACAAAACGGATATCACCTGGTTTGGCATTTGGCTGGATAGGTGTACCGTTCGGGCCTTTGTAAGCATCCACCTCTGCCTGGTTCTGGAACAAACCATTGGTTTTGATAGCGTAGTACGAATAAAGCGGCTGACCAACCTGCACCCAGGCCGGTGCCAGCAAGCCACGTACGCTTGGGCTTACCCCCGGGATGGTGGTATTGCCATTAGGTAATGACAGTAATTTATTGGTGAGTGTGCTCACATTGGCATTGATACCATAACGGAATGCTTTTTTAGGATCGCTATTATAACCCAGACTTACTTCAATACCATTATCACGTGCCTCGCCACCGTTAACCCATACATTACCCAGGCCAATACCTGCAGGTATGTTCATCAGCATGTTCTCGGTTTTTTTAACAAAATAGTCGGCGGTTAAGGTGATACGTTCATTTAGGAAACCCAGGTCTAAACCAATATCAGTTTGTTTTGAACGGGCCCAGGTCAGGTTCGGGCTGGCCCTGTCATAGCTGTAATAACCGTTTAGTTGTGCCGGGTCTGAACCCAGATAAACACTACCTACACTCAGGTTAGGACTCACAGCTGTTGTACTAACAGATGATAAGTTACCCAATACACCATAGCTGCCCCTGATCTTTAAATTGCTCAGCCAGGTTAGGTTTTGCATAAAATTCTCGCGGCTTACTACCCATCCAGCAGATACCGAGCCAAAGTTCTGGAACCTGTTTTTGGGGGCCACCAGTGATGTACCATCTCTACGACCGGTAAATGATAACAGATACTTGCCATCGTAATCATAATTAACACGGGCGAGGTAGGAGATCAGAGCCTCATCGGTCCTATAATCGCCAGGTTTTGGAACCGGGGTACCGGTACCGTTTACAAAATAGCGAAACAAGGGATCTTCATTGCTAAAACCAGAAAGGGAAGCCGACAAACCCATGCTGCTGTTTTTCTGATAAGTGTAACCAGCCAGCACATCCAGGTTGTTTTTACCTAATGATTTTTTATAATTTAAGGTTTGCTCGGTCAGAAACCTTGAATCCTGCGATGATGACTCGTTAAGGGTATTGGTTAAGCTGGGTTTACCAACCTCGGGTACGATAGGTGAAAAACCTTTAAAATAATAGAAGCTTTTGGTAACCGAATAGTTCGATCTGAATTTAAGACCGGGAATAATGCTGGCCTCAAAATAAGGATTGGCAATAATGGTGTTTACCGGGTTGCTGGTATCAATACGCTCCAGGTTGGCAACGGGGTTAACTACATCGCCGTATGAACCTGCATAATTTAAAGGCAAACCTGAATAAGCGCCAGATGGGGTACGTACCGTAATACTTGGCGGATAAAATATGGCAGCCTGGATAGCGCCGGTATAACCGCTGAATGTGTTGGTACCGCGCCCATCTGAGTAGGTATATGATAAATTTTCACCAACTTTTAACCAGCTATTTAACTGATGGGTGGAGTTGATACGGTAAGCATAACGCTCAGAATAGGTATTCAATAATATACCGGTTCCTTTGCGGTAGTTGAAACTCATGAAGTAGCTGGATTTATCGTTGCCTCCGTTCAGGTTCACACTATAATCCTGGGTATGCCCTGTTCTGAACACCGCGTCTACCCAATTGGTGCGGGTTATTTGTCCGTCGGGATATTTGGTAGCATCAAAAGCCGGGAGGCGTGGCTTGCCGGCGTTATCCGCAGCTGTGTTATATACATCGGCATATTCCTTGGCATCCAATGCTTCCAGTTTTCTCCAGGCATTGGCAAAACCTTGCTTGGCATCAAAAGAGATGTTCATTTTGCCTTTGGTACCCTTTTTAGTAGTGATGAGGATAACACCGCCAGATGCACGGGCGCCATAAATAGCAGCCGAAGCATCTTTCAATACCGAAATAGCTTCTATATCATTCGGGTTAACTACAGGTGTACCCGGATAAAAAACCGAACCATCAATAACATACAGCGGTTGTTCGCCGTTGATACCACCCAGGCCGCGGATGTTTACCTGCGGTGCATTGGTAGGGTCGCCGCCATTGTTATTAACTACTACACCGGCGGCTTTACCTTGTAAAGCTTCCTGCAGATTATTGAATGAACGTGATGATACTTTATCCAAACCAACGGTTGATACCGCTCCAGATAAGGTTGAACGGGTTTGTGTACCGTAACCTACAACTACCACCTCTTTTAACGATTGGCTGTTGGCCTTCAGCACCACATCAATATTCTGCTGGCCCTTTACCGCTACCTCCTGGCTGTCATAACCAATGTATTTAAAAACCAGGATCGAAGTTTCATCGGTACTCAGGGAATACTTGCCTTCGGTATTGGTCATGGTACCGGTGCTTGTTCCTTTTACGGCAACGCTCACGCCGATCAGGGCTTCACCGCTTTCGTCGGTTACTTTTCCCGTAACGGTGATGGCCTTTACCACCAGCTCTTTTTCTTTGGTTTTTACTACCGGTTGTTGTTTTTCAACCTGTAATAAAATGTGCTCCTCATCAACCTGCCTGATGTTACCTTTGTAGCCTTTAATCAGTTCTTTTAGCACATCAATCAGCAACTCATTATTGGCTGATATGGAAATTTCTTTATCAGCGTCAAAGCTGGTAGAGTTGTAACCTATTTTAAAAGACGTTTTTTGTTCTATCAGTCTAAAAACACTTTTGATGCTTAGATTTTTAGCTGTAAGACTGATACGTACAGTATTCATGGTTTGTGCCGCCGCCGAAAATGACGGGGTTGAGCAGGCTCCAATAATAACCAGAACAATGCAGTAGGTTGCCAGCCATTTGAGGTGATTTTTTAATGATAATATGTGTAATAGATTTCTCATTTTTATAATGTTATTTTATGTGATAAAAAGAATCGTTAAAAATGACATGGTCTGCTGCTACAGCAGCCATATAGCAGGCAGGTGTTCGCGCATCTGCCTGTTTTTTGTTTGGGGGGAACGGTTACATAGCTTAACGGCAATTTTGTGATTGGATAAAAATTTTATGGTTGGTGTACTGATAGGTAATGCCTGTAAGCTGACTTAACACCCGGAGCACTTTATCTAAAGGCTGGCTGTTAAAACCAATGGTATATTTACAGTTGCGACCGGGTTTATCCTGCAGCTGAACATCTATATTATACATTCTGGATAGTGTTGAGCTTATTTCGGGTATGGTGGCCTCGTCAAAATAAAGCCCGCCGTTTTGCCAGGCGCTTAACTTGTCGGCATCGGCAGTTTTAGTATAATGCTGATGTGCCTGGCGGTTGTAAACCAGCATTAAGTTGCGTGTAAGCACTTTGCCGATGGTTACCACTTTATCGGATGCCTTCTTTTCGCCAACGCTTACCATACCGCTTACTACGGCTATCTTATATTCGCTTTCGTTATTATAGGCGTGCACATTAAACTGGGTTCCCAGTACCTGGGTTTGTATGTCCCCGGTGGTCACGATGAAGGGTTTGGCAGCATCGTGCTTTACATGAAAAAAGCCTTCGCCGGTGAGTTTCACTATTCTCTTCTTTTCGCCAAAATCGGCACTGAGGGTTAAAACAGATGAGGAATTCAGGGTTACTACCGTACTATCGGGCAGGGTTAGCACTTTACGCTCACCTCGTGCTGTGGAATATTGCTGCAAAGCCTGCGGAACTGGCTGTTTCAATTTAGAATACAGTAAAAAGCCGCCGGGTGCCAGTAACAACAGCGCTGCTACTTTAAGATATTGGAGTACATATACCTTTCGCCCGGCCGATCGTGATGGTATGCCTTTGAGCACGCGTTTCCTGATCCGGTTTAAGATGCGGTCTTCTGCCGATGACGTAATACCGGTTTGTGATGGATTGTTTAATTTATTGAGCCAGGCTTCTACCCGTGCCCGTTCGTCGGGTGTACATTCGTCCTTCTGGTACTTTTGTAATAATGCTTTGATCTCTGCAGATTCTTTTGTGTTCATCTGCCCATATAATCGGTGCTTACCGAAAATGGTACCGTTAAATAATCATCAAGTGTTTATTAAATCAATGTTACCCAAATTTTAGATTATGAGATTTTTGGACTATGTGATTGAGAGAACAAGGAGCTATATTTTTTGGAGATTGAGCAAAGACAGTTCCATAATCCCCAAGTCTTATAGTCTTAAAATCCCATAATCTAAAATCGATCACTTGAGATGAAGCATGATCTTTACCACAATTAAAAACAATGGAAAACTTTCCATCCGTTTCAACCTTAGCTGGAGACGCTTGAGTGCTATGGTGAGATTATTTTTTACGGTTTGCTCAGACAAGGCCAACCGACCGGCGATTTCCTTAACCGGCAATTGCTCTAACCGGCTTAGTTTAAATACATCCCGCATATTGTCGGGCATTTTATCTACTTCGGAGCTTAGCCAGTCTTCCAGTTCGGCTTCAATAACTTCATTTTCTGGCGATGGGGATACCAGGTGCTCATAATCAGGCAGCAGCGTTTCAAAATGAGCTAATTTTTTATTACCTGCCAGGTAAAAATCAATGGTTTTATTTTTGGCGGCCTTAAATAGATAGGGCGAAAGCGTGTCGTTTATAGCCACGGCGTAGCGGTTATGCCAAAGGGAAATAAAAATATCCTGAACGGCTTCTTCCGCAGTTTCGAGCGAGTTGGTTTTGGAGAGTATATATCGAAAAAGGGCTTTATCGTACCGCTGCATCAGCGCCAGCAGGGCCTGTTCGTCATCGTCCTGAAGCCGGGCCAGTAAATCAGTATCCGAAATAAACCTGCCACGCATCATGGCGCAAACTTATATTTACACCTTTAACTCAATGTTAGCTCAGCATAAAATATCACGGTTTTTCCACTCACCCCGACATCGCTACGCTCGTCACCCCTCTCTCCGCTTCGCGCATAGAGGGAATTTTTATTTCTTTCTTTATTCTCCTCTAACCCTCTTTGCGGCAAAGCCGCAGAGAGGGTGGTCCAGCGAAGCGTAGACCGGGTGAGTAGACTCGTCACCCTGGCTGTATACCCTCAAACAAAAAGCCTCCTTCAATTGAAGGAGGCTTTTTGCAGTCAGCTTTAATTAGCCGGTACCGTTATGGTTTTACGTGTGATGGGATAGGCGCTGAAATAACCCAGCACCCCGCCGGTAATATTACTGGTGGGGTTGGATGGCGCAGCGTTGTTGCCATTACCTGTTGAGCCGGAATTTAAGCTAAAAAAGTATTTGTAAACCGCGGCATCAATACATTCCATCTCTACCATGAGCTGTTTGCCGGTCCTGATCTCGCGAGCGGGATCATCATTATCATTATTGAAATTAATGCGGCTGTTTACGGTTTGACCATTGGTAAACTCATCATCATCTATCATTAAACTCTTTTCCTTTCTACCGTCAATATATTGAATAAAGCGGTAATAGTTTTTTTCATTCGCAGGATCCTGATACTTTACCGCAGCCACCCGCAGTTTGGTTTTGTCTTTATTGGTACCCAACTCATCGTCAACAACATAAATACTATCCAGCTTAGTAATCTGGGGCATAGTACTGGTTGAGGTATAAGTTTTATCATTCAGCTTAACGGTTAAATGATAAGTATGCCCCGGTATACCCACAAGGATGCTGTTTTGGTAAACACCTGTAGCGGTAGGATCAAAATTATAAACCGTACCATCAGCCTCCACGCTTACCAGCGCGCCGCCAATACCGTCAAAGGAACTGTCGTCGGTAAATTTTTTAGACAAGCTTATAGATACTTTGGCGCCGCCAGCTTCATTACTCACCGTACCCTCTATCACCGTTTGAGGGGCGCTGTTATTCAATTTCAGGTCGATAACCTTTTCGCAGGAGCTCAGCAGCCCCAGCAGGATCATCAATATGGCCGAAAAACGTATGGTATGCATCTGTTAAAATTTAAAGTTATAAGTAATAGAAGGCACATAGGTAAATAAAGTGGTACGCACGGCCTCTGTTTTGTTAGGATCTGTTTTGTTATCTCTGAAATATATACGGTAAGCGTTGCGGTTACCATAAGCGTTATACAAGCTAAAGTTAAGCTCCGAGCTGTATTTTTTGGTTTTCTTAAGCTGCTTGGTAGCGCCCAGGTCGAGCCGGTGGTAGGCAGGCAGCCTTGAGGCATTACGATTGGTATAATAATAATAGGTAGCCCCATCTATCTGGTATTTACCGCTTGGGTAAGTAACCGCGTCGCCGGTGTAGAATACAAAATTGGCGGATAACGTCCATTTGTCGTTCAGCTTATAAACACCTACTACGGCCAAGTCATGGGTACGGTCCTGGCGTGCATTATACCATTGATTATTATTGATACCATCAATCAGCCGTTCTGATTTGGATAGCGTATAACTGATCCAGCCGGTTAAACGGCCTGTCTTTTTCCGCAGCAAAAACTCGGCGCCATAAGCACGCCCCTTACCATACAACAACTGCGTTTCAATTGGCTGATTGGTGAAAATATTGGCATCGTTACGATAATCTAACTGATTTTGCAGTTTTTTATAGTAGGTTTCAAACGTGAACTCATATTTATGCCCGGCCAAGTCGCGATAGTATCCAACAGAAAACTGATCGGCTAGTTCCGGCTTGATCAAATTGGTACTGGCTACCCATTTATCAGTTGGCGAACCCGGTGTGGAGTTGCTGATGAGGTGCAGATTTTGCGCGTTGCGGGCATAAGAAGCCTTTACCGAGCTGATATCATTGAGTTGAAAAGCAGCAGCTACACGGGGTTCCAGGTTTACATAGTTTTTAACTATCTGGCCAGAGTTATAATGTTTTGAGCCGGTTATATCGCCATCGGCATTCACGTCATAATATGAACCGGGTCCTATTACCGAAAAGGCAGAAAGCCGTGTACCATAGGTCAAACTAAAGCGGTCTGTAACTTTCCAGGTATCACTTACATAGGCGGCATTATCCCAGGCATACCGGGTTTCGAGCTTTTGGGATATAAAACCTGAGTTGCCCGTGGCCGATATCTCACCGGGTTTAATGGTATGATAAACACTGTTGACACCAAAACTCAGGGAATGATCCGCACCGATATCATATTGCATATCTTCCTTAAAATTCCAGTCTTTAATGCGCGATGTAATATTATAGGTATTTACATCCTGCTTTACTTTGATCTCATAGTCGTAATTACTATAGATGAAAGAGGTGTTTGAGAAAAAACGATTGTTAAAAATGTGGTTCCAGCGCAGGGTTGCCGTGGTATTGCCCCAATTGATGCCGTTCACATTATTTGCCGAAAGCACATCCTTGCCCAAATATCCCGAAATATAAACCCGGTCTTTATCACCCAAAACCAAATTGGCCTTGGCGTTAATATCGTAAAAATAAAGCCGGCTGTTTTTAACCACAGTATCTTTTGACAGTTTCAGGAAAGCATCGGCATAAGTACGCCGGGCCGAAATCAGGAAGGATGATTTACCCTTCTGGATAGGACCTTCTACATTTAAACGGGCTGCTATCATGCCCACACCGCCGCTCACGCCAAACTTTTGGTTGTTACCATCGTTCATCTTCACATCAATTACCGATGATAGCCTGCCGCCGTACTGCGCGGGCATATCGCCTTTGTAAATGCTTACGTTTTTAATCGCATCGGAATTAAACGTGGAAAAGAAACCTAACAGGTGATAGGCATTATATACGGTAGCTTCATCCAGCATCAGTAGGTTTTGATCGGTAGCGCCGCCGCGTACATAAAAACCGCCACTGCCCTCCCCTGCCGATTTAATACCAGGGAACAGCTGTATGGTTTTCATCACATCATGTTCGCCCAATAATACGGGCACATCATTTATTTCACGGATGTTTAATTTTTCGACACCCATTTGCGGGCTTTTTAAATCGCGGGCGCCTTTTTGCGTGGCGGTTATAATTACCGTTTGCAGCTCCTGCGCATTATCGTCCATAGTAATATTCAACCGCTGATCGCTTGTCAGCGCAACCGGTACAATCAGGCTTTTCTGCCCGATAGCGCTGATGAGCAACTGATGGTCACCGGCCGGCAGTGTTATCGAGTAGAAGCCATAACCATTGGTTGAAGTGCCCTGAGCCCCATCTACCAGTCGTATACTGGCTCCTATTATCGTCTCCCCAGACTGTTTTGATGTCACTGTTCCGCTGATGGTGAACTTTCCTGCTGCCGGTTTTGCCGCCGGTTCGGCGACCGGCTTTTTTAGCTTCGCAGCGTCATAGCGGATCAGTATATCCTGATCAAGCTGGGAATAACTATATGGATAATTGGCCAGGACTGCATCAAGTACCTGCTTCAGGCTTTGCAACTTTGCTTTAATGGTTAATTTGATATTGCTGGCAGCTACAGCTTCGTTATAGGTAAAGCGTACGCCGGTAGCCGAGGTGATCATGTCCAGGGCCTGCCTTAATGGTACGTTATTTAAATTGATGGTAACGGTTTTATCAAGCGGCGATTGGGCGAAAGTTTGTAAGCTGCCAAACGCAATGATAAGGTTTATGTAAAAAAATACACGTAAAACTTGGTATAATCTCTTTAATGGATAAATCGGGTTAGGGAACCACAGAGGTTCTTTTTTTTTCATAAATTTAACAGGTTTAAAATAATCAGTCGTTAGTTTCAAAGGCCATGACTGATCAAAGGTTTTAAATACAAGCCCGGTTCTGTTTCCCTGAGCCGGGCTTTTTTTCATAGGTACGTGTGCAGGGGCGAAATTAAGACATCATGGTTGCAGTTTTGTGGGGTAATAGGGGTAAATAAATCATATTTATACTAAGGGTGAAGCAGGTAAGTTCCGTTTTGTTTTTCCCAGCGTATCTCCATAACTGTACTTAATTTTTCAAGCGTACGGTTAATTGGCTCGGTAGTTTGTAAACGGCCATAAAAAGTTTTTGAGGTTAAACCGGGGCCCAAATTGATGGGAATGCCATATTGAATTTCGAGATCACGAACAACTTCGGCCAATGAGGCGCCGCTAAAATCAAAGATCCCTTTGCGCCTGTCAAGAAATTTGGCAGCGTTTGGATAGTTTTCCTTTACCAGCCTGGCTGTAGCCTTTTGGTATATCGTTCTTTGATTGGCGGTTACCATGGCTGTGTTAGCACTTGCTTTTGCAGATACCCCTACCTTACCGCTCACTACCGTTACATCGATAGATTTAGCGTGTGCATAAGCCTGAATATCAAAACTGGTACCCAGTACCACCGTTTTTACAGCTCCGGATTGTATCACAAAGGGATGACCGGTATCGTGCTTAACCTCAAAATAAGCTTCGCCATCGATACTTACATCACGCAATTTGCCTCTGAATTTTTCGGGATAACTAAGCGTAGTTGCAGGACTAAGCCAGATATGGGTACCATCGGCCAGGAATATCTGTTTGTATTCTCCCGGGTTGGTAGTCATTTTTAATTGTTTTACCGGATCAACCAGGTTGAGTATGGGCGCCCTGTATAATACCGCTATGCCTATGGCAACAACAACGGCTGCCGCGGCGGCCAAATTGCGCCATAGCTTATATATTTTCACTGGAGGTGCCGGCTGTTCATTTATACCGGCGTTAATCCGGTTTAATATAGTTTCCCTGATCTGTTCGGTTGATGTATACCGACCATTTGAAAGCAATAGTTCTTCATCATTAAAATCGGCATACCACTGCTCAAACCGCGACTTTTCGTCGGGCGTAAGTGTTCCTGTCAGCCATTTATGGGCCAGCTCTTCAGGGTTAAAGCTATTACTATCCATGGTTTATCTGGTATGTTTACACATATAGTCAGCTATAGTGCGGTTTACCCTTAGTGGTAGATGAAAAAAAATAAATTATTTTTCGAGCAGGTAAAGCAGCAGCGGAATGGTGATGTTTAATGTTTGCCTAAGCGTGCTTAATGCTTTGGTCATATGTGCCTCTACCGTTTTTTCGGCAATGTTGAGTTCGGCGGCAATTTCGGCGTTTGTTTTGTTTTGTTCACGGCTTAGTAAAAATACTATCCTGCACTTTTCGGGTAAGCGGCTGATGCTTTGTTCAAGCTGTATACGAAGTTCCTTTTCAGATAACCATTGGCTGGTACTATCCGCCTCACGCGGCTCGTGAATAGTCAGGTGGTCAATATGCTGCTTTTTACGAAACTGCTTATCCAGATGATTAATGATGCGGTATTTAACAGCAACCGATAAATAGGTATTTAAACTATGGGTAAGTTGGATAGTTGCGCGCCGCTGCCAAAGGCTCAAAAAAATTTCCTGTACTACTTCTTCGGCCTCCTGTTCATCATTTAAGCGATGTATGGCTACGGTGAACAGTTTATCCCAATAACGATTATAGAGTTCTGTAAAGGCTACACGGTCATCCTTGCGGATCAATTCCAATAACCGGCTATCTGTTGCTGTTTCTGGTTGGTAGCGCTCCATATATAAACTATGACGATCAATTCCTGTATTCGTTACATAGCAAGTATGCAAGTTTACAAGAAATCATCTGATTATATTGTATACAGGAGAGTACCTTGTTAAGTATTTCGATACTTTATTTTAAAACAACATTGCCAAAATAACAAGTACAGATAACGTACGGGGTTATTTGCCTTTTAGCTGTACCATTACCCTGATGGTTTTTAAAATTATCCCCATATCACTGTTGAAATTGATATTGTTGAGATAGATGAGGTCATAACGGATGCGGCTGTGCATTTGATCCAGATTTTCGGCATAGCCGTAAGATACCTGGCCAATAGAGGTAAGACCGGGTTTAATACGTAACAATTTTTTATAACTGGGCGATTTTTCGATAAGCTGTTCAATAAAATGCTGCCGCTCTGGTCTCGGACCTACTACAGACATTTCGCCTTTAAGCACGTTCCAGAATTGGGGCAGCTCATCCAGCCTCGATTTTCTTAATATCCTACCCCATCCAGTTATGCGCGGATCCCACTCGCTTGATAGCTGCGGACCAGCCTTTTCGGCATTTACATACATACTTCTGAACTTGTATATGGTAAATGGTCGATGATTCCGGCCTATTCTTTCCTGCTTATAAAAAACCGGGCCTTTTGATGTGAGTTTTGTAATTAACATCAATAAAAGGAATACCGGGAAGCCAACAATCATTACACATAACGAAAATATGATATCAAAACTCCGCTTAAAAAATATTACTTTAAAGCTAAGCTCAGGATTGGCAGACAGCTGAATAACCGGAAGGTTTTCATAATTAACTATACTGGCATAGTTATTATTTAATATCAGATCTGACACCAATTTAATTTTAACCGCGTTCTGTTCACCAAAATCAACCAGCTTTTGCAGTAATAATGGGTGAAGGTATTTATAACATACAAATATCTCATCCGGGCTTTTGTCAATCAATTTCTCCATCAAAACCTGTTCAGGAAAGTCCTTTATCATATCCTCCGAAATAAAATCGGTAAAGTAGTAACCGTATTCCGGATGTTTGGAGAATGACCTGATGAGACGATTGGCAATGTCCTGATCTCCTATAACCAGTACATGCCTTCTGTTGTATCCCTTTTTCCGGATATAATCCAGGATAAAGAATATAACTGATCGCTGTATAATAATGAAAAAGAAGAACAGGGAATAAGTGAAAAACATTTCCCAGCGGCTAACCTCGTACAGCTTGAAAAAGTAGATAACCCCGAGAACCACAAGCAGATGATAAAGCAAGGACGATAAAAACCGGTTCAGGTTATCCTTTAATACCAACGGTCTGGAGATAATATAATTTTTGGTAATGGTTGAAACCGATACCCAAACCAAATTAACAAGTAGCGTAAAATTTACAGATTGTATCTGGGATGAGTAGTATGTAAATACCAGCGTATGTGCACACTGTAAAGCAATATTTAATACTATTAAATCACTTATAAAAGTAACGGGCGGTAGAAATTTGGAGTATCGTATTGCCATAGGTATAGTTTTGCAAATATAGCACTTTATCTGTTATATTATTTACATAACGATAAACATTGCGTTTTAATACCAATACGATGATTAAATAAAAAACGCTACACCATAAATTATTTTTTCCACATTTACTTACTATAGTAAAGGCTTTAAACCTGCTTTTTGTTTTGCAATCCGTTATTTTTTTTAAAAAAATCTTCTTTTAAAAACTATTCCCAAAGAATGATTAGGATCCGATCTCTTTTAATATTTATAATTAAATAACAATAAATTAATATCACACCATGATATTAATAGTCTAAAATCAGATTCTTTTGTATGAAAAATTGAATAAAACATAAGACTTTATTTCCAATAAAACTTATGCATTGAAAATTTTCTGAGGAGCCATAATGGCATTTTTTTATAGAGGCCTCCAGCTTTATATCCTAACCATTTGGCACCCAATGAAAATGTGGATTTAAAAACAGCCTTTAAATCATTTTTAAATACATACTTTAATTCCGATTTCATAAATTTAATACCTTCTCCAATAGGTTTCCCATAGGTTTCAATCAACCATTTATTTTGTTCATGAAAAACTCGGGTATCAAAATATCGTTCAAATTCTTCTTTTAGTTTATAACTATGTGAATGATAAACCGTAGCATTGGCTACATATGCTTTTTTAAAGCCTGCTTTTAACATCTTTGCGGCCACGATAGCATCTTCCCCCATAATTGAATCAGATGGGAAGCCCCCTACAGCCATCAATGCACTATGCCTGTATGCAGCAAACGAATTTGAACAGAAAAAAACCTTAAAACCAAGTCGGTCTTTATCATTATAAGAGCGTACATTACTTTGATCCGGATAATTATATAAACGGGCATGGCTTTCCAGTGTTTTAGCATTTTTATGTGGTAATTGTCTGCCATAGGCCATACCTATTTCCGAATCATTAAAGACCTTAACAAGATTTGATATACTGTCCTGCGAAGCTAAAATCGCATCTTGTGTTAAAAAAATGCATATATCAGGTTCATCTGAAAGATCAATAAGCTGTTGCCGGGTTTTACCATGATTAAAATCACTTTTATTAATTTCAACTATCTTAAATCCAAACCTATGTGCCAACGGTATCGTATTATCTGTTGAGCCAGAATCAATAATAACTTTATCAATTAAGTTATATGTTTGGTTGCTAATACTTTCAAGCGTGTTAAGCCAGTGCTGGTCTGCATTTAATGTAGGAATTAAGATGGCAACTTTATAATTCATAATTTATTTGGCCGAATTGTTTGTTGGTTAGAAATGAAATACACATATGGTTGATAGTTCTTGTTAATGATTTGCTTATAGCATAGGATTTATACGTACTTTTTGTAAATTTTGAATGCTATAAATAAAGCTTAAAATTATAGCAAAGGATACCCATCGAAGTCGTTTGCTTAGCAGATGCATTTAAATGCAATTTGTTTATTGAATCAAGCATTTCCAAGTAAGATTTTACTTAAATCACCTATAATTGATTTGGCATTGGAACCAGTAAACAATGAATAATAATTATTCGCAACCATAAAAGGCGTCATGAATTTGGCATCGAAATGGCGTGATTGGTTATAAATAACAAAATGTGCCTTTTTTAAATGGCTAGCCAAATGATAGGGTAAGCTTTCGGCACTTATAATTAAATCATATGATGAAATTAGTGTTATCAGTTCATTAAAACTTGAGTAGTATAAACAGTCATTATTAACTCTATTATTATTTGTAGAAAAATGTGCTACGTTGGTAACAATGCTTTTAAATTCGTTTCTGATCAATTGTACCAGATCAGGGCTTATGCTTTTTATTTCTATCCTGCTATCAGGCAAGATAAGTATTCTCGTTAATTTATCAGGGTCAACCGTATTTATCAGGTCTGCTGACGAATTATCACGAATCAGATTTAAATCCGAAAATAATTTCAACCTTCCTTCATAAGCATTTAGTTTTTTTTTGGGCCAAACTAAATTAGCTCTCGTAAATGCAAGCCTTTTACTACTATAGTCAACAAGGTACCTATCATTATGATTAACAGTAGAAATAAGTATCTTTATGTCATTAATAAGCCTTGTAAAGTTTTTAAAATCTTTTACCTTGTATAATTCAAAAAAGGCTGGCTGATTTTTATAATTATTTGTACTCCGTATCTCAAAAAGGCTTTCTGCATTGATGGCACTGAATATTTCTTTAAAGTAATCAGGCAATATGATAGGAATTTTATTAACAAAGTTATGTTTTACAACTGATGCTGTAATTATAAAATCGCCAAATGATCGTATGGGTAAATAAAATGTATTCATTAACTAAATTATAAACATTGATGCCTTACAATCTGTCCTTTATATTTAATACAAAATAACTTGCATATTAAATTTTATATTGACTGTAATCGGACTTTAATACCTGGACTGAGTAAGGATCACGATTTCAATAATGATGTAGGGCATAATTGTATTCAAAGACACTCTTCATACCGAAACAATTTTTAACCTTTGAAACCACTTTTTTTAACTCTGTTTAAACTGGTTTTTTATAGAATACTCATTAACAGCGCTTCCATACTTTTAAGATTACAAATAATATTATCGGCTTTCAATATTGAAGATTAATTTTTACATAAATTATTGTTTATTATGATACGTTACAATACTACTGCCAGTTAATTCCTTGTTTTTTGTTTTACCTGCCATTATAATTGTATAGAACAACACAAAGGCTGGAAGAGAATAAATAGAAAGGAAATAAAAATTCGTAAATACAACGGCAATATTGCTAAACACAAACTGAATTAAAAAGAATGAGACATAGCCGCTCTCATTTGCACGTAGGGTATTAATGATTCTTTTGACTTTTTTTACAATATAGCCCGTAAAGACGCCGGAAAAAAATGGAACCAAGGCTACTCCAATCCATCCAAAGCTTACGTAGCCCCAAAGTGAAACAGGTAATCTTAAGCCGCCTGACGCTACTTCGGAAATATCATTACTGCTATTTAAAATGGTTAATGTATATACAGAGGGGTTCCAGGGAAAGTTAAAGGGTATAAGCCCCCCAAAAAAAGTTAAACCGTATGAGTAGTGGCTGCCAGAATCTAAAAATGCACTTAAAAATGATAATTGATCAGTTATATCTGGTGCTCCCATAGCTACGGCTTCAAAAAACCCGACATTTGCGGCATCGCCAAAAAAACTGTCAGGAAAGGCCAACCCGAGTAAATAGTATACGCCACTTCCCAATATATAGGATGAGAACACTATTATCAAATATATCCAAAACGGTCCATTGTTCTTTTTCAAAGCGACAAATATGGAAATAGCTACCAAAAATCCCGATAAAATTGGCCCTCTATTTAAACTTACGGCAATTAGTAGAATGCCCGATAAAACCAAAATAACGCTCTTGAGATTAAAGTTTATAAAAAGTTCCAATATTCGTAAAGGCATTAAGAATTCAAGTAATTGTCTTGCCGTTCTGTATAAAAATGCAACCCTTTCATAGGGGGCTTGATATTCGCCCTTAAAAAATTTGGCCATAAAAGGATTGGCTGCAAACAACGGAACAAAACCCATCAAAATATAACTTATGATAATACCACCAAGGGCCGCAACGTATATAATAGATGATACCTTTCTAATCTTTTGTATACCGTGTTCATTATCATGTACCGTGCTTAAAAAGCGAAATTGTAGTAAGGTATTAACAGCTATGAGCGTTTTTATTCGATACCCTAATAGCATACCGCTAAGATAGGTGAAACACCCCAAAAGGTTAATTATTACATATAGGCGTATTACATCAGGTGTTGAATAATCATCATATTTAATTACAAAAGCTGGAACCAGGTAAGCAACAAAACACAACCCCAATACAGAATGATTGAAAATGTTTTTTTTGCTGAACCATATTAGATATGTTCCTACCAGGAAAACACTAAGGCTAATACCTATGGCAAATTCTGTAAACATTCTTTGTTCATCTAACTATTTAACAATTTCACAAATGATGTTATAACTTTTTCCCAATTAAAATTATCTACTCTTTTATAACCACGGTCAACATAATATTCCCTATTTGATTTAACTTCTGATATAGCATTTAGCCAATCATTAACATCCCATGAATTTACAGTTATTCCCACACCTTGTACAACTTCAATCATTGCGGAGTTATGCGAGCAAACAACGGGACAGCCACAAGCCATTGCTTCAAGCAATGGTAGTCCCAGGCCTTCATTAAATGAAGTTGTTAAATAAAGTGCAGCATTTTTATATAACGCTATTAAATGATCAGTATCAATATTGCTAATAACCCTTACATTGTTTTTCGGATAGTCCTCGGCATTAAGAATACTCGATATTTTATTTTCTGCATTGCCCCATCCTTTACCGCCTAAAATTATTAAATCAAATTGATTTGATAGTTTTTTAAAAACCGTAAGCAGAAATGGTATGTTTTTTCTTGGTTCAATGGTCCCAACAAATATAATATAGGGCTTCACACTGTTTTTTACTGCTGCTGCATTTGTAGTGTTATATTTAGCCAACGCTAATTTAAAATCAATATTTAAGCCTGCGCCTACGAAGATTGGCTTTGTATCGGTTTGAGAATGATAGTAATTCAATAACTCTCGTTTGGTGTAATTCGAGTTACACCATATTATGGCGGCCTTCTTTATCGAATATTTGAATAAGATAATCAATTGGATTTTATTCAAAAAAGACATTGTTGCCGGCCAGGTTTTGAAAACTAAATCATGTACAAAAATTATTTTTTTTACCTTTTTATTTGCGAAGAATGGATAAAGTAGCGTATTAGGAGCGATAAAATAATCGGGGTTTAGATTGTTTATCATTCTATTAAGCTGAAACAGTGACCAAAATAAGCTCTTACTATTAAGAAGAGACGGGCGACTAATAATAAATTTGATATTATCTTCAACTAAAACACCTTTCAACAGGGGGTGAATTTCGGCGCGTAGCAAAACATAAATATTCCATGATGGACATTGAATTGCCAATTGTTTAATAATCGAGATTACAATAAATGTTACTCCCGACGGTTTTCTGGATAAACGGACCCCATCCACTGCTATTCTCATACTTCACACCATCATGCAAACTATTATGATTGTTAAACCAATCATCACAGTTACTAAAATATAATCTATTTGTTTTTTAAAATAAATGTTTGCTTTTCAAACCTGTTATATATTGAAAAGAAACGCATCATCAGGTAATACTTTTCTATGCCAAATAAAAACTTGAAAATACGGAGTAGTTTAAAAACTTTATTGAATATTGGAGGCTGACTGCCATATGTTTTCTTTAGAGTTTTGAATTTGCCTTCTTTATCAAATAGCATTGCTTTATTTCTTACCAATAATTGGTAATACGAATTTTCATTAGTTGTTGAAAAAAGATCATGGAAAATGTGACCTTCTTCTACTAATCCTCTAAATAATCGTCTATGATATTTTAAAATGCTATTTCCGTTATCAAATTCATTGTATTTGTAACTTAATTGACTTAGCCTGTTCAAATCATTATTTTTCAGACATTCAACATAAGCTTCAAACAAGGCCCTATATTCAGGAATAATTGACAGGGTATACTTTGTTTGTTTTTTACACACAGCTTCAACATTGTGTGCCTCTAAGCCCGAAAAATGCAGGATCACTAAGGGGTAATCTTCATCCACAAAATAGTCGTTATTTACTTTGCTAAGTTTTCTCTCATGAAAATTCCAAAATGCAAGGTTAATCCCAGGATGTCTTAATATTAATACTTCGCGAGTATATAACGATGGCAGAAAATCCATCCATCTTTGGTCAACATGTAATGCATCTTCCTTGTCGGCGTAACACTGGTTACTTAACTTCTCAATCCACCAATTAGTTATATGATTACCTGTCACTGAGTTTTTTATAGCAAAAAAGCCGAGGTTGTATATGCCAACAAATAATAACTCCTCTTCTGATGTAGCTCCGGTATACTTTATATAGGGCTTTAATAAATGTGGTGTTAAAACAGCATCATAATCATTCAAATGATCAAATATAAAATTAAGGCTGCTGTAAACAACCATGTCTGGATCTATGTAAAGTACTTTATCATACCCCTCGTTAAAAAGCTTACTAATGAAATAAGGCTTGATAGATGTGCTAAACTCAATAACGTCGTATTGAAAAGCCATTTTTTCAAATCCCACTATTCCGATATCTTTTGATTCGATAACTTTATAATCACAATTTAAATCGTTTCCATCCAATTCGTCAGATAGTAAAATAAAAAAATCACATTCAGGATGGAATTTCTTTGCAGAATCGGCCAGTGTTTTTGCATGAGCCATGTAATTTTTAGCGCAAATTGTAAATATTGCATTTTTCATTCAATAGTTTTTATGAGTTTAGCTGGGTTCCCACCGATCAATGAGTTTTCAGGGAAGCTTTTGGTAACTACAGCATTGGCACCAATAATAGAATTTTTCCCTATTGTAACATTAGACAATATGGCAACTCCTTCTCCAATCCATACATTATCTTCAATTATTACAGGTCCTTTTGATACAACCTTTCTTGCGGAAGGCGGAGTTTCAAGCGCCAAAGTGTTAATTTCACCGTGGGAGTGGTCAGTGATAAAAACCTTACTTGCTATCAATACGTTATTGCCAATTTCGATATTATTTATACACGCGATATGACAATCAAAATTGATACTAACGTTAGCCCCAATATTAACAATCGGTGTATAAGAATTATCCAAATGCTTATCAAAAGCCTCAAGCCTTAAACGAGAAAAACAACTAAAATTATTATCAATAGAAATAAATTTCAATCCAACATGGTTCATGGGATATTGTACAGAAAAATTTTCACCTACTTTTTTTAATGATGATTTGATCCAACCAGAATAAATAGCATTTTTAACTAAGTCAAAAAACCAAAATAGTTTCTTTGTTAAAAGAAATGAAGCTATGTACCCAACGGAAGAAGCTATGTTTATAACTGCTTTTTTTAACATATTATTTTAGTTTCATTTCAATAATGCAAAAAAACGTTTTTTTGCATTTTTAAGAAAAGCTCTTTTATATGCCAATATAATCATCTGATAATAACAGAGTTCGGAATAATATACTTTTATTGAGGCCTTGATACCTGATAAATCAAATGTGTATTGGTTGATTGCCACTTTGGTGTTATAGTACCATACCACAAGGAAATTCTTGAACAGATCTTGTTTAATATGATTGAAAGTATGCTGGGTAATTTGATTTTTCTTTAGGCAATCTTCAACCATACTTAAATATTGAACAGCAAAGGCATTGAATAGATTATATCCCCCTTTTTTATTAACCTCGTAGTTGTTGAATAATAATATATCATTGATGACGAATGACCTTTTTTCATGTTGAAATAAGAATAATGATGTATGTGGGAATACTTCATTTAGATCCATTTTTGAATAAACATTAAAATCTTCTTTCCAAATAGCAAAACCGGTACTCCAGGTATTCAAAAAAGACAAATCGTAAATAAATGAATCAAATGAATCATATCTGGCTATATCATTTCGCCTTCGCTCGTAGTTAGAAAAAAAGATTAAAGGTTTTTTTTCTGCTTCAGTCTTGACAAATGATATAATTTCGGCTAAAGCTCCTTTTTTTAATATTGTATAATCATTGTGAAGCTTTAGAAATAGTCCCTTTCCCATTTTTAAAGCATTTATTGAATTTAAAAAACCTTCCACATTGGTTTTTTCATAAACAATATTAGGATGCCGTTTATATGCATTCAACATTTGGGGTAATAATTCGTCGGTTGAATTATCCGAAATCACGACTTCAAATTCATCGTAATTACCCTCGTAATCCGAATAAATACTGTCTAATGTATTTTTCAAAATTTCTAACCTACCCTTAGTGGGAATACATATAGAAAGGCAAATACTCATCTTTTATTTTTAATGATATCAATTTATTTTTGAACATACTTTTTTCTCCCAACAAGCAATGTAACGAGCTGAAGGATAGTAAAAATAATAATCGCAGCGTTGAAAGAATGATAAAATTTTAAACATACAAGGAAAGTTACCAGTGTTAACAAGCCATTAGCAACCGATAAAAATAAATAGGGTTCTGATTTATATGCCCTTAAATAAACTGCCCAATTGCCAAATAACAACTTTGCAAACTCTGATATCAGAACAATAGCTGTAACCCATACCGGTAAAAATTTAATGCTTAAATTAAATAAATTAACTTGTAAAACTATCAATACTATAGCTGAACATAGAAGGAAGAAAAACAAGCTGCTTTTATTCAGGGATCTAAAAAGATTTTTAGCTTCATTTTTTTTGCCTAACGAAATGTTCATATTAAGTTCTGGTATCTTATTCGATACCCAGGAATACGACATTTGCAAAATTGCGGAGGTTGAGGTAAAGGTAATCCCTACCTTTCCAGCCATAACCGGTCCTAAGAAATATAGGGTTACAGGTGTTACGAAATTAAAAACAAAGTATCCGGCTATCCAACTAATAGAATAACGCATCTGTAAACTATAAACCTCTTTACCCCAGTTGAATTTATTGATTATGGGGTACGAATAAACCTGGGAAAAAAAATGATAGTATTTACTAAAGAAAAACGAAAATGAAACTGCACAAAGCATTAAACTACTAATAGTTAGCGCCCAAATACCGCCTCCACTAATTAATACTACCCATATAGTTATTGTACTTACAATATTAGCGTACAAATTAATTTGAAGTACATGTTTAACCTTATTGATCCCTTGTATAATGGACGAAAGCAAAGAGGTGAAAAGGGTAAGTCCTCCTGAAACAGCATAAATGATCCAAACTGTAATTAAGTGAGTGTTATACAATGCATTTTTAAAAAATATAAAACCTACTAATAAAACGATGAGCACACCTATAGGTATGATTATTAGATATCTGTTTATGCAAAATTTTATTAAACCAATAAACTTTTCAAGTTTTAAACTATCTCCAGATACTGTATTATCTTCATTCAACTGTAAATGAGCAAATTCATGGCTAACGTACTGAATGACTATAGAAGTAAATCCTAACTCGGCAAATACAGTAAGAGCAGCCATACTTAAGAACGTATACCAATAGCCTTGATATTCTGGGCTCAGATATCTGGTAATAAATATAACCGATAAAGGTGTTTTGATTACACTCCAAGCCTTTGAACCTATTGACAAGTATACGGTAGAATCTAAATTAAGAAATTGTTTTATCTTATAAAGGTAAAATGTATAACTGCTCTTTTCTTTAACCATTGCTTTTTATTGAGAACCTAACTTACTTCTGATTTAAATTTATATGGCCCGCCGCTATCAGTTTGAAGTTGGCCCCCTGCATAAGCAATAATAATGTTTGATTTATTCATTTTTTGATTTTCCAAGTTGTATTAAATGCCAGTTGATTGGTGGGTTTCTTTAATTAAAGAAGGAATAACAATAATTTGCTATTCTGTTGAAGTTGTAATTAATTCCCAAATAGCTTTTTAGTGGCTAATACTAACGAAGTCAAGAAAGCGCCCAAAAACAAACCAATAATAGCTGCTGCTATTTTACCTATTTTAGTTACAACAAGTGGTAATACAGGATTATCTATTACTTGTATTAAAGGAGCCTCCTGCCTAAGTGTGATTTTAGACAATTCTAAGTTCTTAACTATTTCTGCATAAATAGCTGAGCTTGCCTGCACATCTATCTGCTTTCGCTGAGATGGTACTTTAAGAATAGTTTGCAATGGATTGGCATTAGGAATAGCATCAATAGATGAAGCTACGCCACCTAAACTGTTATTTAAAACATTTTTTACACTATCGGCCTGGCGCTGAAGGATATTTACATTAGTTAATGTTTTTTTTGTTTTAGTTTTAATATAAAAGTCATTTACTGTTGTAACTAGTTTATCGTTAAACTCTTTCGCAAAGATTTCATCAACAAACGAAATATCAACTTCTATAATAGTTAGTTTTTTATCTGGCTTACTTATTTTTAATACCTTTTTATTAATGGTTTTGGCTATATCAGTTATAATACTATCCTGCTTTCGGCTAAAGCTACCTGATGCCCCTTGGAAATTGATAGTATCTATATCATCTTGTTTCCACTTCCTTCTAAGCCCTAATACCTTGATATACCTGTCAATTAATAACTGTTTATTATTGTTAACTGTTATTTCGCTTAGAAGCACTTTCTCGATCATATTTCTGGACTTGTAAAGCTCCATAATATTATCGCCCTGAAAAACGCCACCCCCACCTGTAGCTCCACCCAGATCTATACCTGCCAGCGAAGCAAGCCCAGCAACCTGACTTAGGCCCCCTCCAGCCTTACCTTCATCTAAAACAAATGTGCATGTGGCCGTATAAACAGGTTTCTTTATAAAGGCATAGGTAAGCCCCAAGGCTCCGCCTAAAACACCAAAGACAGCAATAATTAATATCTTGGTTTTAAGATATTTGACAACTAACTTGTATTTCAACAGAACATCCTTTAAAGATAATTCATCAGGCTCAGTTGTTTCAGGTTTATCCATTTAGTATCCGATAAAGTGGTGAAAATTCAATAAACAACAGCTTATTTGTTCAAACTAACTATTCCAAAAATAATTGCACCTAAGGAGGCCAATCCTGTTGCTAATCCAATAAAATTCTGTATTCCGCCGCCTTTTGGTTCAGGCTTTTTAGGTACATATATTTCAGATCCGGGTTTTACAACGGGGTGATTGTTAAAGAACAGGAATTTACGTGTTCCTTTTACCGTACCGTTAGGGTAAACAACGTATGCACCTCTTCTTAATGACCGCGGCGAATAACCACCCGCATTGTAAATATAATCATTAAAAGATTTTGAATTATTGTAAACCACGGCGCTTGGGTATAATACCTCGCCGTTAACACGTACCACCTGTTGCTGTTTAGGCACACGCAGCACATCACCATCTTCCAGCAAAAGATCACTTTTTGAACCCGGAGATTTTAAAATATTGGTAAGATCTATCCCCACATAATTATTCCGCTGTTGTGCGTCATTATTAACACCGGTAGAGTCACTATAGGTTCTTTTAAGCCTGTTCAATTGCTCGCTTCGTTCACGGGCTATAGCAGCCGTATCTGATTTATTTTTGTCGATACCTAAGATGGCTATGTAATTCCTTTTTAATGATCCGCCGTCTGCATCTGCTGAGGCGGTTAAGCCGCCGGCTCTCGCAACCAGGTCAGATATTTTTTCATTTTTATTTTTAATAGTATAAGACCCCGGATATAGAACTTCGCCCTCTACGTGCACGATCTTCTGTTTCTCAAACCCTGGTAAATTATAAACCGATACAATATCATAAGGTTTTAACACAAAACCAGTATCGATTGCGCTTAAAGGGCCATCTATATTAACGCTATATACTTGTGCAACCGCACTATTTCTTGATGATGGATCGCCGTTGTTTATTCTCCTGGCCACTTCAATCCTGTTAGTGCTGGCGCCTTCGGCAAAACCACCCGCCTTTTGAATCAGATCGGCTACTGTTTGATGCTCTGCATAAGCAAATACACCCGGTTTCCGCACCGAGCCATTAATAGTAACCTGGTATATATCGCGCAAATCAAAAATTGACGATATAGTTATGATATCCTCACGCTGTAAAGCAATAGAAGACTTTTTACTAATGATATCCTTTACGTTAAATGAAATAAGCTCCGTTGTATTATCGGGTTTTAACCTGATAATATTTCCACGTTCCATAAAAGCGTCTTCTTTTAATCCAGACGCTTTCTCAATCAGCTGTGCCAGTGTTAACCCATTCTGCAGTTCATACTCTCCGGGCCTGAAAACCGCTCCATTAATAACCACCCGGTTTTCAAAGCGGCTTAAAACCGATTCTACTGTATACTTGTCGCCCCTTAATGGTATGTAATTTTTATAATCCGCTTCCAAAACATCAGTTAAACGATGTTGCTGATCGCTCACCTGCATTACCTTAATACGTGCTGTATAGGCACTATCCGTAAAACCACCGGCAAAATCAATTACATTTTGCAGGTTCTCACCTGGCAGAACCTCAAACAGTGCAGGTATTTTAATCTGTCCGGCCATTTCAACGCGTGTTCTGTAGGTAGGTACCCTCACAATATCCTGATCCTGCAAGGTTATATTATCTTTTTGACTTCCCTTAACCAAAAAATCATAAACATCCAGATGCCTGATCATACGATTGTTCCTGATGATTTCTATCTGCCTTAAACTGCCTATACGGTTTGGGCCGCCCGCGGCATAAAGTGCATTAAAAACAGTAGACAATGATGATAAAGTATATGTACCCGGTTTGGTCACTTGCCCTACCATGATCACTTTAATACTACGAATGTTACCTAACGTAATCTGTACATTTGTACCTCGCCCTATAGCATAATTACTGGCTTGCAGCCTGCCCTTTATAGTGGCTGATGCTTGCTCAATAGTTTTACCGCCAACGTTAACTATCCCTACTCCCGGAATATTAATATTACCATCGGGCGAGACGTCCAGTTTCCAGTTTACCTGAGAGTTTCCGTACACATTAATAACAAGCTGGTCTTCAGGACCAACAATATAGTTCAAAGGTGTGGCTATTTTTAAATTGGGTTCAAACTTTAAACTTTTGTTTTGGAATATATCCAAACCAAATATTTTGGGGCCAGGATAATTAACGTTCAGAATTGGTTTTGCGTTCTCAAGCGAGTCGACCCTATAATTTAAGCTTCGTTTGCCAGATACACTACTATCAGCGCTATTGGTCAGCCCCACGCCCCCACTTTTTCTGATCAGATCAACACGGGCCTGCAATTTCTGGATCTGAGCATCAGGCATACCCCGTCCGCGAGCTTGTTGAATCAAATCATCATCACTCAATCCGGAACTTTGGGCTTGCTGCATTAACTGCTTTATCTGCTGATCACTTAAAGCATCAACGTTGATAGTAGAGAGGTTTTGGGGATTAATACTGGTTTGAGCAGCCGCATGGTTAATTACCCCGCAACAAAACGCAACAATAAACAGAAATATAAGAAAGTTAGTTTTAATCATATTTGAAAAATATCGGAGCCTAAAATCCTGCAATAAATTAATTTAGGTTTTTTGCAAAGGTAAATCAATTTGCTATTGAAGACAGCCGTAAAATTTTATATTATTTAATATATCCTTATCGTTTTATTAATCACGCATTTAAACCAACCATATCCTCGATAAAAGGGAACCAGTATTTTTATTCTCTATCCCTTACCTGGAATTTGATGCTTGATTTTTTCAATAATTGAAGTTGACGAATAGCCTTTCACAAAATCGATGGTTTTTACCTCACCGCCATTGGCCAGTACTTCCTTGCTTCCCACAATATTCTCAACAGAATAATCGGCACCTTTTACCAGGATATTAGGCAATAAAGTACTGATGAGGTTAAGCGGCGTATCTTCTTCAAAAACTACAATGGCATCAACAAAAAACATGGCGGCCAATATAGCGGCCCGGCTATTTTGATCATTAACCGGCCGGCTTTCGCCTTTGATACGCCTAACTGAACTATCTGCATTAAGACCAATGATGAGCTTTTCGCCAAGTTCTGCTGCTTTAGCCAGATAAGTGATATGACCAATATGCAGCAGATCAAATACGCCATTGGTAAAAACAACTTTTTGACCCATACTTTGCCAGCTTTGTACTTGTGCTTTAAGCAAAGGAATGGTAGTTATTTTGTCTACTAATGTCTTTTCAAGGTTGATCCTCATCTGTTTGTTTTTATTGTCTCTATACGATTCAATTTATGATTATGCTGAAAATATACTATTCAAACAAGGCATCAACTGATTGACAAAGAATATGCCCTATCAGTATATGCATTTCTTGTATCCGTGCGGTTACATTTGATGGTATAACGATATTCAGATCGCATATACCGTTCATTTTTCCGCCGTCGCGCCCAGATAATCCTAATGTTTTGCAATTAAATTTTGCGGCGGTTTCAAAGGCGTTAAGTATGCCCTGGCTATTGCCGCTGGTTGATATACCTATAAACAAATCACCCTTCTGTGCAAAAGCCTCTACCTGGCGCGAAAATACATGATTGTAGCCGTAATCATTAGCTATGGCCGTAAGCGCCGATGTATCAACCGTTAAAGCTATACCTGGCAAAGCTCTTCGTTCTTTAACAAATCTTCCGCTTAACTCGGCAGCAATATGCTGGGCATCTGCAGCGCTGCCACCATTACCGGCCAGTAAAACCTTATTGCCACTTTTTATGGTATCCGATATCATTTTACAAGCTTGCTCAATATCTCCAGTAAGTGTATCTATTACTTTTTGCGTTGTATGCTGATGATCCTTTAATGCTTCTAAAATCATTATTGTTTATGTTAGTTGCAATATGTTGTACTTATACAACTTATTGTCCTTTCCTTTATTATTTGTTTTAGTATAAAGCTTAGCTTTCCCTTTTCATATCAAGAATGATCTCATCAATGGTTGTTGTGGCGCTCCCTACCTGGCGTATTACTATAGCAGCGGCATGGTTAGCCAGTTCGCCAGCTTCCTCAATACTTAAACCCGCTGCAATAAAATAAGCCATCGTAGCCAGCACTGTATCGCCGGCACCTGTAACATCAAATACTTCTGTGGCTTTTACCGGTAATAACTTATATCCTGATTCACTTAATATCAGCATGCCTTCTTCTGAGAGTGTTACAACCAAATAAGCAGCTCCTGTTTGTTTTAAAATAATTTTTGCCGCGTGTTGCAGGCTTTCCAGGGAATCAACCTTTTCAAGCTGGGCCGCTTCAGCCAGTTCCTTACGATTGGGTTTGATGATATATGCACCTTTGTATTTGTCGTAATTTAATCCCTTGGGATCAATGATCACTCTTTTACCATAACGTGTAGCTTCCTGGATTAGTTTTTGGGTAAGAGACGGGGAAAACAAACCCTTATTATAGTCTGACAGGACTACAATATCAGCTTCTTCAAAGTGACTAACCAATTCATTAAGCAGCTTATCAGCAATAGCCTCAGATACTGCATCGGTAATTTCACGATCTATCCGAACCAGTTGATGGCTGCCCGCAAGCACCCGGGTTTTAACGGTAGTAGGCCGAAATTCATCTTTAATTATAGTATGTGTTTGTACCCCTTCGCTGCTAAGTATCTCTATTAACTGAGCACCCGCAGTGTCATTACCTATTACGCCGGCAACAGCCACTTGCGCACCTAAAGCTACCAGGTTTTGTACAACGTTACCCGCACCTCCCAGGGTAACCGACTCATTTTTCACATTTACAATAGGCACAGGTGCTTCTGGCGATAATCGGGATGCGCTGCCGGTAATATAATGATCAATCATCAGATCACCGATAACGAGTATATTTGGTTTATGGGTAGACGATTGTATAGAATATATCTTGTTTATCATTTATTTAAAATTCGCAGACCGTTAACTATTAATAACCATTTATTAACAGTTTGTTTTAATAATGTAGTATTATTAAAAGTTGGTAAAAATTTCGCAAAGATAATTTTTTAAGGCTATTTTTTTGAGCTAATAATATTTCGGCAGTCATTCATCTGATTTTTAAAAACATGTTAGTTACACTACGTAACGTAAAAACAAAACATAACATATTATTTTCAATAAATTTACTCTGGTCAATTATTCAAAGTAATAGGTAAGATTGAGCCTTGCATGTAAATTAAAACTATTACCGTGATTATACTGGTAGTTTAAAGAGTAAACAGGAGTTAATTCGCCCGAGATCAGGTATTTTTTCAATTTGATATTAGTGTAAAAAGTGCTGTTAATATCTACCCAATGCGAATTAAAATTACCTGTACCGCTAAAGGCGCTATAATACAGATCATTATTATGAAGTTGCCGTTCCAATGTTAAGCCATAGGAATTCATCCCCTTTAGATAACTGATATCAAACATAAAGCTGTTGCCCCCCGGTCCAATACCGGCACCAATATATCTTCCTTCATTAGTATACCCATCCCTCGGGCTTATGATATGCGTATACCAGGTAGGTTCATCTCTTAGTAAAAAAGTAGGTGACCATTGTAATTGGGTTAACTCGGCTTTTATTTGTATGTATCTATCTTTAGATAATTCGAATAATTTACGGCCACCTAAAGTGATAGCAACCGAATGACCGGGCTCCTGCAAGAAGTCGTTAATACTACCGGTTCGATCATTCCTTGCCCATTCAAAGTAAAGTTCGGCGTTATATAGAGGTAATAATTGTCGTACATTAAGTGCAAAGGCAAAATCTTGCCTATCTCCACCAGTACTATTAGAAGCATCGTTAGCCTTAATGGATGAACCGGTAATTACCGGAAATAATTTCCGGAAAATATTCTTGTTATGATAAAGTGAGTCTTTATCCAAATAATCGTATCCTGTAACTCCCAGATACAAACCTTTTAACCACTTGGGCTGCCAGTTAACCGTATAAGCTGATATATAGCGGGTAATTTCCGGCTTGGGTTTAAATAAACCTTTTCCATTCACTATTCTGTTAGTATCAATTGGAAGATAGCCCGACTGTTTTAAATTCCCCCCTATTATCTGCCATTCAAATGACCCTATTATAGTTTTAATAGGTTTAACTGAATTAAATGTCCAATGCAAAAAACCAGGTGCCGAGTTACTCATCATAATGGAGTTTTGAACACTCGGGCCCCACCACATATTTTCTGTTGAAACACCTGCTTCCATATTTTTAAAGTTGACCGTTATTTTTGATTGTCCCGGATACAAATGCTGTAATGATTTATTACCGAATCTTTCCGGAGCATCGATACCGTTGATGTTGGTATAATAAGCCCTTAATAGTTGTATATTGGTACTATTGGACTGTATGTCGGCAAACGTGTTAAAGCTTTTGTTTTGTGCATATACAAACTCTGGTTTTATCTGCACCCTAAATATACTGGCTTTTAATAAAAAACCTCCGCTAACCCTGGTCTGGTATCCTGCGGCCGGGTACAATGAAGAGTTATTATATCCATAAGGTCTTTTAACATTATAATCATTTAGCCAGTTAAAAGGTAATATTTGAATACCAGATGGTTTTCCCATAAACTGAAAACTGGCGTATGGTTTGCTGGCTACCAATTGTTTAAAAGATGAGTCGGTATCAGTCCAATCGCCATTTACCGGCCTTACAGTAAAAGATGATGTATTATCACTTTTGCCTAATAGTTGGTTTCTCCTGGCAACATCTTCTGTATAACTCCCTACTGGTATAGTTTGTGAAAAAGTTTTTATACTTAAACACAGCAAGGCAATGGGTAATAGTAAAATTTTCTTCATAATTATTGATAAGGACATAGTAAATCATCTAAATATAACAAAGCCATTTTTTTCTGATAAAAACCATTGCTCTATTAGTATAAATGCAGCTATAAAGTTTAAAGTATTTGCCGATTAAACGACATGATGGGAACAAAATTACACTAATCTGTCACAAAAGATAAAAGGATGTAAATATTAACACCTGGCTATTAACAAATTAACGATAAGGCATTAAATTATCGGGGTGGTTTACTTCGCCCTGGCTGATAACAGAGAAACCCAAATTTGACCTTACTATTTACAATAAATTAACATTTATTTTTTTAGCGATATTATTTTTTATTGCAGGCAACCAAATGCCATTTTCACAACGTATTGGAGTTATAAAGAATTATTATTAATCATTTTTAACCAGTACAATGAATTTACTTAAAAATCTGCCCCTCGCAATTACAGGCATTGCGGTTATGTTTGCCAGCTGGTCATGCTCCAAAAATAACAGTAACAACACCCCAAACCAGCCTGCTCCGGCTAATGCCGTTAGGTTATCAGCCAATGCAAAATTTGGCAATGTACTAACTGATTCCAAAGGAAAAGCCCTTTACTTTTTTGCCATTGATGCCAACGGCAGCTCAGGTTGCAGCGGCGGATGTTCGGTTGCTTGGCCTACTTTTTACCAGGCAGATCTCACTTTAGATAAAGGTTTGGACAGTAAGGATTTTGGTACTATAACCCGTACCGATGGATCCAAACAAACCACTTATAAAGGCTGGCCGCTCTATTACTATCAAAATGATGCCAATGCCGGTGATATCAATGGTGATAAAGTAGGCAACACCTGGTTTGTTGCCAAACCCGATTATACTGTTATGGTAAGCAACAGCCAGTTAATTGGCAATGATGGCGTTAAATATAACAGTGATCTTAAAGCCGGTGATGGCGTAACCCAGTACATTGTTGATGATCGTGGTCAAACCTTATATTCATTCAGCCATGATAAGTTTAAAATTAACAATTTTACTAACTCTACTTTCAGCAATAACAAAGTATGGCCTATCGATACGGCGGTTAAAGCAGTATTGAATGTCCCTTCTGTTTTGGATAAAACCCAGTTTCAAACCATAACAGTATTCGGAAAAACACAACTGGTTTATAAAGGCTGGCCCTTATATTACTTCGGTGCCGATAACAACCAGCGTGGTAATAATAAAGGTGTATCTGTCCCAACTCCGGGTATATGGCCTTATGTTAACGCTACTTCAGCCGTTGCACCTAATTAATTTAATTTCCTGATAAAAAAGCGGGTAAGAACATTCTTATCCGCTTTTTTTATTACGCTTAAAAGTGTATTCACCTACCAATCTATTTTGCATATGAAACTATCCGACTGGCCTATCTGGCCAATGGCATTGGGCACAGGTTTGAACCTATCCCAAGTGTGGGCACTTATGGTTAATACTGTGGATCAATAGAGCGATTTTAAAACGTACTTCAGGTTTATCATTAACCCTGAAGGAAAGATCAGCCGCCTGGATATTGGGCAGGCGACTACTAAAAACTAAAAGCCTTCACTTTTATAAAGGCTTTTAGTTTTAACCCAGTTATATACTTATAAAGGGTTAACTTCTCTTACTTCTACATTGCCGCCAAAATCTAAAATGGGGCAACCTTTGGCCAATTCGGCAGCCTCTTCTAATGAATCGGCTTTAACCATGGTGTAACCACCAATCAATTCTTTAATTTCGGTGTAAGGGCCATCCGTAACAATATTATTGCCTCTTACTACTTTACCATCTCCGAACAGACGGTTTCCGCGATCAGCCAGTTTGTTTTGGGCAGCTATACCACCAACCCAATCCATCCATCTTTGAGTAACGGCCTGCATTTCTTCTGGTGAACCTTGTGGCGCGCCAACAAAATCGTTTCTGAATACAAATAGGAAATCTTTCATTTTTATTAAGTTTTAAAGTTTTAAAAACAGATGACGAACATCATTTTCAAAACTGGACAAGTTGGTTAAAATATTTTCAGGACAATGGAAAATCATGGAGTGATCCCGAATTTCAAAACAAACTTATAATTTTACCAGATATCGAGACCATAAAATGGAGCAAATAAATATCAGGAAAGCGGAATTAAAAGATCTGGATGTGTTGTTTGAATTTAAACAGGCCTTAGTAGAATCTGAACGCCCTTTTGACCCAACCTTAAAACCAGGGCCGCTTTACTATTATAACATTCCCGAGTTAATTGAAGCAGCTGATGCACGCGTAGTAGTAGCTGAAACCGCTTCAAACGTAATCGGCTGTGGTTACGCCCGCATTGTTGATTCCAAACCTTATTTAAAACATCAACAGCATGCTAACCTGGGTTTTATGTATGTAATGCCTGAACATAGGGGTAAAGGTGTAAACAAATTAATCATAAACGCGCTTAAAAAATGGTCGCAACAACAGAGTATTACCGAAATACGGCTGGAGGTTTATGCCGTTAACACTGCTGCGTTAAAAGCCTACGAAAAGGTAGGGTTTACACCACACATGCTCACCATGCGATTGGGTTTAGAGGATGAAAAGAATTAAACTATTGTTCTTTCTTAATTTTTTCACGGTGCTCAATCCAGATAGGCGGCCTTTTTTATCTGCAACCGTTTTATTGGAAATATAATCGGTATTAGTAGAGGGCATTTGTAAAGTAAAACTGGGGCTCATTAAAAAATATACTATATTAAGCATCTTTAATAACAATTCCGATATACCCCCCCATTATATCCCATGCAAATACACCAGCAAATGCTTCTGCTCAAAGAACGGAAAAGGGGCTTCCATTTGATCACTGCCGAAGTAGTACATGCCCTGCCGCAACTGGCCCTGATTAAAACCGGTATCATGCAGGTTTTTATTCAGCATACTTCGGCCTCTTTAACGATCAATGAAAATGCCGACCCCACCGTCAGGCGTGATTTTGAAATGTACTTCAGCAAAACCGTACCCGAAAATGATCCGGACTACCATCATGATGATGAAGGCCCTGACGATATGCCCGCGCATTTAAAAGCTGCTTTACTGGGCAGTTCGGTCATGATCCCCATCCGTAACGGCAGACTTGCCCTGGGTATGTGGCAGGGCATTTATCTGTGCGAACATCGCAATTACGGCGGCCAGCGTAACCTGATCATCACCGCCTGGGGCGAATAACCCTTTGTTTTATAGATATAGGCCATTCAATTCATCCTCTTTATTTTTATTTAATATATTTTCAACTCTGCGTAGTTTATTTCGTATACATTATATTTATAGATTAGATTATAGGTCTCAACATCACCAAAAGTGGTTAGTAATATAATATCGGCTTAATGCAAAAACGCACATTTTTTTTTATACTCCTATTGCTTGCCGCTATTTGTAGTTATAGCCAGGTAAGTGATATTGCTAAAATTAAAAAGGCGCTCCCTCATATTACGGATAGTGTTAAGTATGCCGATGCCCTTAACCGGTTAGCCATATTAATGTATGAAAGCAACCTCGACAGCACTTTTTATTACGCCAAACATGCCAGGTCCATCTCTGAGCGGTTAAAATATAAACAGGGCATTGCCGATGCCTTGAACACATTGGGTATAGTTTATGACCTGAGGGGTAACCTTCAACTATCACTGCGATACTATAATGACGCCCGTAACCATTACATGGCCATACATGATTCATCAAATGTGGTGCAAACCCTGATGAATATAGGGCTTGTTTTCAGCGAAAATAATGAAGAAAAAAAATCCATCGAGATATTTAGAAGAGCTTTAAATTTAGGCAACACGCTAAAAAAAGATTCGATCATGTCGCTTGTGCTTTGTGATTATTTGCTGCTATATCCAAATCGTATCCCAAAAGATTCTATTCCAATTTACTTAGCCAAAGCCCGGCAAATAGCTTCCAAATATAATGACCACCGGTCGTTGCTGGTTACCGACCAAATACAGGCACAACTCTATTTAAAGAACAAGCAGCGCGAAAAGGGCATCAGTTTGCTGGAAAAAACTGCCGCTGAGGGCATAGCCATGGACCTGAATTATCTGAGCCTCGACATTATCCAGTCCCTCGGCGAACTGTACAACAATACGGATACTGCTAAGGCTATCGCCCATTACAAACGAGGGCTTGATATTGCCGATGCAAGGGGCTATCATATGTATCAAAAGATATTTGGCAAGCACCTGTACGATATATACATAGCCCGTAACAACCTCCCAGAAGTTCATCGATATGGCGAAAAACTGCTTAAGCTGTATGAAGATGAAGAGCAATTCAACAATACCTCGGGTTTTGACTATATTGATTATGCCTTAAAAGACCAACAGTTGGAAGCCATAACCATCAGGAGTAAAAACCGGCAGATAGTGGCTATTATATTGGGCGTACTTTTTTTACTCACTGTAGTAACCGTGCTTTTCATTTACCGCTTATACCGTCTGAAAAAGAAACATGCGGGCACACTCGAAGCGCTCAACCGGTCGGTATTATTGCGTAACGAAAAGCTGGAGATAGACCATGAGTTTAACAACCGCCTGGTATCTATCCTGGCGCATGATTTCAGGCAACCGATAGGCACCCTTAAAACTTTGGCCGCGGTTTTAAAAGATACCGACGCGTTAACCCGCGAGGAGCTCATGGAACTGGTTGATACCATGGAACATTCCTCCACTATCTCGCTCGAAATATTCGAGAATATTTTGCAGTGGATAAAACAACAGCTTTCGGGCTTTAACTATGAGCCCAAACCTTTAAAATTAAAAGAACTGATTGATGAAGCCCTCCAGCCTTTTAATGTCATCGGGGAGGAATACCAGCTTAAGTTTCAGAACAATATAGATAGCGACATTGTAATACATGCCGATAAAGAACTGGTACAATTTATCCATCGCAACTTTATACACAACGCCATCAAGTTTTCGCCGCGCTATTCCACTATCTCTATTTCGGCGTCGACGCATTCAGGCGAAACTACGCTTTGCATCCTGGATGAAGGCAAGGGCATCTCTCCGGAAAAAATGACATCGATATTCAATTTCAAAGCCACTATGCATTACAGCAACGAAAAAGAAAAAGGTGCCGGTGTAGCCCTGATGATCTGCAAAGATTTTATCGAAAAAATGAGCGGTCGCATCTGGGTAGAAAATGGCAACCAAAAAGGCGCCGCGTTTTGCTACTCCCTCCCCAGCTTAAAATAGCTCACCAAAAACTTTTTAAACCTTAAATTTTAACACTTTTCGGGGCAACAACGGGTTAAAAACGCTTTAAAATTGATTCAAAACCATCGATTTTAACACTTTTTAACAAATTTCAGTACAATTTTGAGCAGTTTTAAAAACTTTAAAAAGTATTATTTTTTTGATTGTCAAATAACTGCATGGAAAACGACCGATTTTTGGATTGTTTTATCCTTAACACAACGGCCCGGTTCTCCTTTTTTACAGGAAAACCGGGCCGTTGTGTATACAAATATACCGATTTTTTTAGTGGGATAAAAGTTTCAAAACCTCTTTTCAAGGGGTATGAAATATGATACCTACGAAATTACAACTACACGCAGGATCCGACAGACTGAATTGAACCGTCCCTGTTATGACAATTTTGGTCAGGTGCTACCACACATTGGCTACCGCCCCCACTTTGCACACAATCAACATCTGTAACACATTGGCTTTTGCATGGCAGAAATCCACCACCTGCCACTTTTCTCATTTGTTCTCTTGATAGAGCTCTGCCAATATTCAAGGCATTCATTTGCATTTTTTTCATACAAGCTAAATATTCGGTTTATAAATTGGTTTTATAATATCAATATTAACGATAATAAAATAATATATTATTTACGTTTATAATTTTCGCATGTAAAATCCTTATTACTTACTGGCAAATAACGCTTTATGCTGCTATATAAATGTGTAAATTTCAGCATCAATAAACACCCTTCCATTAACCTATAATTTGTACAGCGATGAAACCTTATTTGCTTTTATTTTGCTTAATATTATTAACAGCTTTTGCACGCGCCCAGCAGCAGTTGCCGGCCCGCTGGGACGAACTGGTAGCATCTGATTTTCCGCAGGCACTTCAAAAATCCGCTAAAACCTGCATCCTGCCTTTTGGCATCCTCGAAAAACATGGCCCTCACTCACCCATCGGTACCGACCTGATACACGTTAGGGAATGGGCAGCCCATGCGGTTAAATCGGAATATGCCGTGGTATTCCCAGATTATTTTTATGGGCAGATCAATGAGGCACGTCACCAGCCCGGCACCTTCGCCCTGCCCAGCAAACTCATCTGGGACCTGCTGGAGGCTACCTGCGATGAAATAGCCCGCAACGGCTTCGAAAAAATAGTGATCTTGAACGGCCATGGTGGCAACCCGGAGTTTATCCAGTTTTTTATGCAATCGCTGCTGAATAAAAGGCATAACTACGCCGTATATTTTTATACGCCCCGCAACGATGAGGAATTTGAAAAACAATATGCTAAAATGCATAAATCGGACCCTCGCAATGATATGCATGCCGGCGAGGACGAAACCTCTACCCTTTTATACTACCGACCCGATCTGATGCGGATGGATCGCGCCGCGTCTGAATCAGGAGCTAACCAACACCGCCTGAATTTACAAAATGTATATACCCCTATCTGGTGGTATGCGGGTTTCTCCAATCATTACGCCGGCGAAGGCGCTAAGGCCACACCAGAATTTGGCAAGTTTATAGCCGAGCATGAGATAGCAACCTTTGTAAAAGCCCTAAAAATGATCAAAGCTGATACGGCTACCCTGCAATTACAAAACGAGTTTTTTGACCGGGTTGATAAGCTGAATAAGTAAGTTTTAAGTTCGGAGTTTTGAGTCTTAAGTCTGTCATACTAAGACCCGTCAAAGCATGGTGGGTGGGCCTCTGCGCTCCACCCTTCGACGGAGCTCAGGGTGACAGCCCAATTTTGACATGCTTAACAATAACACTATACGCAGTCACTTGGCTGGAGCCCACAGGTGTTGGGAAGACGAATGGATAACCTTAACTTTAGGGGTATATGCGAGTACCCGACTTGTTGAAGTTGATTCCGGAGGAACGTCTTTCTTTTTTGGTTGACCATCATAAAACCGACCACAAAGTAAAGAAGCTGCCGGCTTCTTTACTTTTTAAATTATTGCTTTACAGTCAGTTCGAGGTAAAACAGAACAGTCTGAGAGTAATGGAGAATATTTTTAACTCTTATGCATTCAGTCATCTATCTGACAAACCGACAACGCAAAAGATACACTATAGTTCTATAAGTGAACGCCTAAGCCGCGCAGATGCGAGCTTTTTCGAAGCTTTATACACGGATTGTCTCGAACGTTTTTCAGCACAATTACCTCCAAAAGGTAATAAGCGACATCAATTATTGCGTTTTGATTCAACCCTGATATCGCTTTCTTCTAAGCTGATCAAGATCGGATTCCGTTCAGGAGGCAGTCAGGAACATGTAAAGCAGCTCAAATTCACCGTCGGTTTTTCAGAACTACCTGAATATGTGTCCTTTCATCACGAAGCTACGTTTAACAGCGAAAACGTGGCTTTGAAACCGGCTATTCTGAACTGTCCTATATCGGATAAATGTATTGTTGTTGTCGATGCCGGCTTACAGTCAAGGGATGCTTATGACCAGCTTTTCGACCAGGGTATCAGTTTCATTACCCGGGTCAATCCTAACCCGAGAAGTGTAGTTATCGAAGAAAACAGCTTACCCGAAGCCAATCCACAAGCCAACGGATTACAATTGATAGCAGACCGTAAGGTTTACTTATATAACAGGAACGGCAAAAAGACAAAGAATGCTTATCGCTATATCGAGGCGGTCAAACCTGATAATACAACCCTTGCTTTCCTGAGTAATATCTTTGATCTTCAAGCTCATGAGATTGCTGGACTGTATAAAAAACGGTGGGATATCGAAGTGTTTTTCAAGTTCATTAAACAGGAACTTAACTTTTCTCATTTACTATCCAGAAGTATCAATGGTATCAAGTCTGTATTATATGTCAGGATGATATTATCGCTGTTGATCATAACTTATCAAAAGTTAAATCAGATCAAAAGCAGCAAGTCTGCCAAACAACAGTTTGCCCTGGAAATGGAGGCCGAACTCATGAAGTTTATTGTAAGACTTTATGGTGGAGACCCTGACAAACCGCCTCCGAACGGCCATCATACCCCTTTCTGGTAACTCTTCCCAACACCTGTGGGCTGGAGCCGAGTGACGACTATCTCCAGGCCTCTGGCCTGCGAAATAAACGGTACAACAGATCGGCCGGAGGCCGGGTAATATCGATCACTCGGCTGGAGCCCACAAGTGTTGGGAAGAGATAAAATAAGAGCAGGATACAAGGTTAGGCTAAAGCCAATAACTGTATCCTTGCAGTCCGTTGGTTAAAACCAACGGCAAATGAAAGATAATTAACTGTTTTTTTATTCATTGCCGTCCCATTTATGGGACGGATAATAGCTGTATTTCCTGGCTTTAGCCCAAAAACAGTCTCCCCAACACCTGTGGGCTGGAGCCGAGCGACTGCGAAGTTTTATTTTTGCCGACTCAGAACTTCAAACTCAAGACTCAAAATCTACTTAAATATCACCTTAGTAGCGCCGTAGCCAAACTTTTCTTTACGGGCATCCATAAAGGTTTGTACTTTGGGGTGTTTGCCCAGGGCTTTATGCAGTTCGCTGCGCAATACACCGTTCCCGGCTCCGTGGATAAATACCATATCGGGCAATTGGTGTACAATGGCCGCGTCGAGGGTTTTATGAAAGTGCGCCAGTTGTATGTTCAGCATTTCGCTGTTTTGTAAAAACTGGTAGTCATCACGCAGCTTTTCAATATGCAGATCCACCTCATTGGATGGCTTGTCCAATACCACTTTTTCCTCGGGCGATTTAAAAAAGCTTTCCTTCAGTTTTTGCGCGTCGATCACCAGATCAGGCTCATCCAGGCGAATAAGCCAACCGGCATCTTTTAGTAAAGGGATCTGCTTTTTGGCGGTCGAAAAATCTTTAGCCTTAAACTTTTCGCGCAGCACCAATGGCGCGGGCGGTTCTATATTTTGTTTGGTGCTGTAAATCACATTAAAAATAAAAGTGGGCCACAACTGCAGATCGGCCAATTGAGCCGAGTAGATCTTTATGGCCGATCCCGGCGCTATTGCTTCTGCAAATTCACCTTTAAACACCTGTTGTTTTTCGGTGGTAAGCGCTGCCAGCAATTGGAACGAGGTAGTATTCACCAAATGTAAATGTACTACCGAGTTGGCTTTGGCATCGGCAATCACACCCAGGTAAATCCCTTTCTTTTCAAATTCGCCGGCAGGTACCGGTGTTTCATTATCAATAGCGGCTTTTTTTGCGCCGGCAGGTTCATAACCATGTACCGAGGTAACTTTGCTGGCCAGCACGGGTATCTCAAACTCATCCTCGCCGGTAACCCCTATCATCTGGTCGTCAATTATCCGGGTTACAAAACCCTCCATTTTTTCGTCAACAAAGCGTACAAAGTCGCCCAATTTATATTTCATAGCAGTATGTATCTGGCTGCAAAGTTACTGTATATCTCCAAACGGATATATAAATAAAACAATGTGAGTTAATATCGCTTTACCCTAAACAATTTGGCCTTTTTTAGGTTGATTACCGCAACAATTAAAACTCATTCATATCATGGATAACTCGAGCACTAAACCTTTAGAACCGCAATTATTAAAACAGGTATTTGTACACAACCTTAACCGGATATATTTTGGCAAACGCTATCTGGACAAAAGCCTGGCCCATCTGATAAAACTGGCATCATTTACTGCTTTGGAACAAGCCATACAGGAATTTTGGGACGATGTAAAAAAACACATAGCCCGGATGGAGGAGGTATACAAGTTGATTAACGAAACCCCGTCCGACAAAAACTGTAACCCTATCAAATCAATCGTGAAGGATGAGTTTTGTCTGGATGAAAAGCAAAGCATGTCTATTCTTAGTGATATGGACCTTATCATGTACCTGCAATTGCTGGAGCATATCAACATCACCTCCTGCCGTATGCTCATGATGGTAGCCAAACTGTTAAAATATGACGATGCCCGGCAATTATTGACCGAATGCTTTGACGAATCCATTGATAACGACCAGCTTTTTATGCTGATATCTAAGGAATACTTGACAGAAAACTGATGGGAGAAAGCGGGAAAATAAAATTATTACACGCGTCATTGTGGAGGAACGACGTGGCAATCCCTAATAGGCAGAGCCGTTCTGTAAATCGGGGATTGCCACGCTGCGCTCGCAATGGCGCTATTTTTTAACGTTTGTCAGCGTCGATAAAGCTTCATTAGAATTTTAGTAGCTCATGAGTTTATATGAGCTTGATCATATAAAAAAAGCCATCCGCACTAAAGCAGATGGCTTAAATATTAGTTATTTAATACCCCTATTAAAATAACTTAAACAAAGGTAAAAAAATATACCCTACCTGTGCAACCGATTTAGTGTGAAATTAACCTTTGTTACAAATTTGTTACGAAATCATAAATACTGGGTTTAGCCGGCATTTCCGGATCGTGTATATCCGCATTTTAAATTCATGATAATCGCTTATTAATTATCAATTGATTTACATTAATTTGCATTTGAATTAACTAACAACATGATCAAATCCATACTACTATCAGCTTTTGCCTGCCTGATGCTGGCACAGGTACAGGCGCAAAGTTTGTATATGCCGCGCGATATACAGCAAGCCTATAAAAAAGGAACCCGCTCTGCCGATGGCAAACCCGGAAAAAATTACTGGCAAAACTATGGCCGGTATAACATCACCATTACCGCCCTGCCACCCAGCAGGGAAATTAGGGGCACCGAGCAAATCACTTACATTAATAACAGTCCGGATACCTTGAAGTCGCTTAATATGAAGCTCATATTAAACATTCACAAACCCGGTGCCGCCCGTATGGGCAATGCCCAGCCCGATTATTTAACCCCGGGCCTACAAATTGATACCTTCCTGATTAACGGCAAGGTAAAAAAGGTAAACAACGCCACAGCCTCCACAAACCAAATGGTTGGTTTACTAAAACCATTGATGCCTCATGATTCGGTTAAGCTTCAAATTGCCTGGCATTTTGAGATCTCCAAAGAGAGCGGTCGTGAAGGGATGATCGATTCTACCACCTATTATCTGGCTTATTTTTATCCACGGGTATCTGTTTATGATGATTATAATGGCTGGGACAGGCTTCCGTTTATAGATGCTCAGGAATTTTATAACGACTTTAACGATTATACCCTGCAGGTAAAAGCGCCTAAAAACTACATTGTTTGGGCTACCGGAACCCTGCAAAACCCAAACCAGGTACTGCAGTCCGAGTATGCCAAGCGTTTGCAGGCATCCATGACCAGCGACTCCACAATCCACGTAGCTACCGCTGCCGACCTGGCCGGTAAAAACATCACGGCTCAAAACGATGTAAATACCTGGATATGGAAAGCCAATGACATTAGTGATATGGCTGTAGGTATCAGCGATCATTATGTTTGGGATGCTGCCAGCGCTATTGTTGATGATGCTACCCATCGCAGGGCCAGTATGCAGGCGGCTTTTTTGGATAATGCCGACGATTTTCATCATGCGGTTCAAAATGGCCGGAACTCCCTAAGCTGGTTATCGCGTAACTGGCCGGGCGTGCCTTATCCTTTCCCTAAAATGACCTCTTTTCAGGGTTTTGCCGATATGGAGTACCCAATGATGGTGAACGACAGTCATAATGCCGACAACCAGTTTTCGCAATTTGTACAGGATCATGAAATAGCACATACCTATTTCCCTTTTTACATGGGTATCAACGAGAGCCGTTACGCCTTTATGGACGAAGGTTGGGCTACTACTTTTGAGCGTTTGATAGGCGCTGCCGAAGTTGGCCAGGAAAAAGCCGACGCCCTGTATAAAAACTTCAGGGTTGAAAGATGGATCAATGACGCTTCCACAGCCGAAGATCTGCCGGTAATAACCCCATCGAGCGAGTTACGGGGCGGTTATGGTAATAATTCTTACGGTAAACCATCCTTAAGCTATTTCGCGTTAAAAGATATGCTGGGCGATGCCCTGTTTAAAAAAGCCTTGCATGGTTACATGGATCGCTGGCATGGCAAACACCCAATTCCATGGGACTATTTCAATTCCATGAGCAGTGTATCTGGCCGCAACCTCAACTGGTTTTTTAATAACTGGTTTTTTACCAATTATTATATCGACCTGGCCCTGTTAAACATCAGCAAAGCCAATGGTGGTTATACCGCATCTATCAAAAACATTGGCGGTTTTGCCGTTCCGTTTGATGTGAAGGTTACTTATGCCGATGGCACAACCGAAAGCATACACCAAACACCAGGTATTTGGGAAAAAAATCAAAAACAGGTAAGTGTAAATATCAAAACTACCAAGGCTATACAATCGGCCGAATTAGACGGCGGCATATTTATGGATGCCGATGTAAGCAACAATAAATTTTTAGTGAAGAAGTAGGGTAAAAGGTGAAAGGCGAAGGGTGAAAGGCTTTTTTCAGTTCACATCTTTAAAATAAGGTAAAAAGTGAAAGGCGAAAGGTTAAAGGCTTTTTTTAGCCCTTGCCTTTCGCCTTTAATTATTAAAACAGGGTCAAAAGGTCAAAGTCGAAAGGAAAAGGCGAAAGGTTAAAGGTGAAGAGATGAAAGGTGCCTTTCCATCTTTCGCCCATCGCCTTTAACCTTCTATAGTATTAAAAAAATAAGGCGAAAGGTAAAAAAGGTATTTTCCAACCTTTTGCCTTTCGCCTTTTACCTTTCAACTTCTATAATATAGTCCTAAAAATTATGCGCCCTGTACAGAATCGTTCCAGTTGTCGGCAGTATTTTTTACTTTTGATTTAGCCTCATTTACAGCGTCATCACCAGCTTCTTTTGCTTTACCCGCTACATCATTCACCTTTGAGCGCACAGCGTCAACCGCATGTTCGCCTCTCTCGCGCAAATCATTAACAGTACCGCTAAACCTTGATTTTGCCTTATCGACGGCATTATTGCCATATTCTTTAAGATCATGAGCGGTTGTTTGCGCTTTATTTTTTGCGGTACCAACCAGGTCATTGATATAATCGGCAATGTCTTCTCTCAGGTCTCCGCCTTTTTCAGGAGCCAGTAATAAGCCTAATGCAGCACCTGCTGCCGCGCCTACTAAAAGTGCTGCTATAATTTTTGCTTGATCTTTCATGTTCAATTTTTTAGTTAGATGATTTAATCTGAATGATATAAACAACAACAATGCCAGTTTTCTGGAGATAGAAGGATTAGGGGAGCAAGGAACAAAGATTTGGGTCCGGGTCTTGCGCGAATCGACTCACCCTGTCATCGCTTCGCTCGACATCCCTCTCTTCGCCTGCGGCGGAAAGAGGGGGTTTGAAAATCTTTAACAAAAAATAAAGTTATGTCATTGAACGTAGCGTGGCAATCTCATCGCATTGAAACCATCGAGGAGATTGCTTCGTAGTTCCTCCGCAATGACATAATGGAGATAAGGAGGCCCCACATCCATTTTCAACTCACAAAAAAAGGCATCCACTAAGTGGATGCCTGTATGCTTAATGGTTATATTATAATTAAATAACTTTTACATTTACCGCATTTAAGCCTTTTCTTCCGTTCTCTACTTCAAACTCTACTTTATCATTTTCACGGATTTCATCGATCAGGCCTGTTGAATGAACAAAGATGTCTTGACCACCACCTGCTGGTGTAATAAAACCAAAACCTTTTGTTTCATTGAAAAATTTTACTGTTCCTTCTTTTTGCATTATTTTATTTATTAAAGGCCGCAAGGTACAACAATATTTTATAAACCCAAGTCTGGGGAGCCAATGCATCATTGCTATAGATAGCTAACCACCTCATTTACAGATCGCAATATTGTCTAAAAAAAATTACCGGGCCATGAGCCATCCTTTATCCGGGTTATTTTCTAAAATGGCTATGTTTGCCAAAAAAATTCACGTGCATGAAAGCCTTTATATTCGACCTTAACGGAACCATGATCAATGATATGCCTTACCATACCAAAGCCTGGCAAACCTTACTGAATGACCAATTGGGGGGCAGTTTTACCTGGAACGAAGTAAAGCAGCAGATGTATGGCAAAAACCCCGAAGTACTGGTACGGATGTTTGGCCCCGACAAGTTCACTTTAGACGAAATGAACAAGCTATCGTACCAGAAAGAGGAAAAATATCAGCAGGAATTCTTACCGCACCTGGCCCTTTTGCCCGGTTTATCTGAATTTTTAGAAGCGGCTTATCAGCGGGGTATCCCAATGGCGATTGGCTCGGCGGCTATTCCTTTTAACATCGACTTTGTGTTAGATAACCTGAACATCAGGCACTATTTTAAGGCCATTGTAAGCGCCGACGATGTATTGTTAAGCAAACCACATCCCGAAACCTTTTTAAAGGCAGCAGCCCAGCTTGATACCAACCCTAACGACTGTATCGTATTTGAAGACGTACCTAAAGGTGTCGAAGCGGCTGCGAACGCCGGGATGAATGCCGTGGTGATCACTACCACCCATGAACAACATGAATTTGAAAAGCTATCCAATGTACTGCATTTCGCGGCAGATTTTACAGATGGGTATTTTAAGGAGCTGTTGGGGTAAGGATCGGAGCAAGGAATAAAGATAAAAGGACAAAAGCCGCCTGTGAGGACACAGGCAGCTTGGTAAATTTTATCAAAGCCCTCTCCTTTGGGGAGGTTTGGGAGGGGTGTTATTCCGAATATATACTCCCTACCCTATCGCGCAGGTTATAGCCCGATGCCATTACTTCGCCATAAGCACCGGCTGTACGTATGGCGATCAGATCTCCACGGAATGATTCGGGAAACGCCACATCCTTCTGGAAACAATCGGTACTTTCGCAGATAGGACCAACTACGTCGTATTTTAAGTTGGGAGTTGCGGACTTTTGGACTTTCGGACTTTCGGACTCCCGGCTCAAGTTTTCTATCTGATGATAAGCCTGATAAAGCATGGGGCGCATAAGTTCTGTCATGCCCGCATCCAGTACCAGGAAGTTTTTCTTCAAACCATTTTTCACGTACAACACTCTTGATATGAGCGACGCGCTTTGGGCCACCAGGGCACGCCCTAATTCAAAATGGACTTCCTGACCAGGTTTTACATTTAGGAAATTCTTGAACACCTGGAAATAGTTCTCAAAATCGGCAATATTGCCATCGGGGTTATAATAATCCACACCCAGGCCGCCGCCAGTGTTAAGTACCTTAACCAGGAAACCGTGATCTTCAAACCAATCCTGCATCTCGTTAATACGGGTGCACAGATTTTTGTATACTTCCAGATCGGTAATCTGGGAACCGATGTGGAAATGGATGCCTAAAAACTCCAGGTTTTTGCACTGGCGCAAAGCAGTGGCCACATCGGGCAGTTGCCATATATTGATACCGAATTTATTTTCGTCGAGACCGGTGGTAATAAAATGGTGGGTATGGGCATCAACATTAGGGTTAATGCGGATAGCCACCTTGGCTTTTTTTCCTTTAGCAGCAGCCAGGCCGTCAATAATATTCAGTTCCTGTACCGACTCCACATTAAAGCAAAAAATATCGGTATCAAGACCCAGGTTTATTTCCCTGTCTGATTTGCCTACGCCGGCAAATACGATCTTGCCTTTGTCAAAACCACGGTCAATAGCTGCTTTTACCTCGTTACCACTCACACAATCGGCACCAAACCCAAATGACTGGATCATATCCAGCACCCGTGGGTTAAAATTGGCCTTCATGGCATAATGCACATGAAAACCATGCTTAGCCGAAGCATCGCTGGCGGCAGTAAGCGTTTGACGCAACACCTCCAGATCGTAGTAGTAGAACGGTGTATCTAAATCTTGAAATTTATTTATATTAGCTTTACTAAACATAGCAATGATCAATAATCTGTCTGTTATATTGTGTTTATCCGTTTCTGTACTTTTTGGCCTTTTATCCAGCTATAAATTATACCACGACAGAAAACTTACTTTAAAACTTTTACTCCTAAATACCGGTATAGCGGCTGTATTTGCTATTATTGGTATTTACTTTTTATCGAGGTAAATCCCGTTTTCAAATCCGAAATCGAAACTCCGGCATCCGAAATCTTAAAACAACCTGTTATGCAGGCTCCTCAATGTTTCTATCTTATCCTCGGTTTTTACCAATAACGACAGGTTATGATCGCTGCCGCCGTATGATATCATCCTCAACGGAATATGTTTTACGGCTTCCAGCACCCTGGCCGCGTAACCATGTTTTTCGGCACCAAAATCGCCTACCACACAAATGATGGTGTGGTTCACATCCAGCTCTACCGAACCAAAGGCGTTAAGCTCCGTAGTGATCTCGCCCAGGTAAGTGGTATCGTCAATGGTTAAGGACACGGCCACTTCCGAGGTGGTGATCATATCGATAGATGTTTTGTAACGCTCAAATACCTCGAACACCTTACGTAAAAAACCATGTGCCAATAACATCCGGCTTGATTGGATCTTGATAGCCGTGATACCATCCTTAGCGGCAATGGATTTGATCTTGTCCTTTTCGCTGGTGTTGGTGATGAGCGTACCTTGCGCTTTGGGATCCATAGTATTGAGCAAACGAACCGGGATCTTATATTTTTGTGCCGGGAATACGCTCTGCGGGTGCAATATTTTAGCGCCGAAGTAAGCCAGCTCGGCAGCCTCATCAAATGACAGCTGTGCAATGGGTTGCGTACCTTTTACAATGCGCGGATCATTGTTGTGCATGCCATCGATGTCTGTCCAGATCTGTACCTCTTCGCTGCGGATACCTGCGCCTATTAATGACGCGGTATAGTCACTGCCGCCGCGGCGCAGGTTATCTACCTCGCCAAAGGAATTGCGGCAAATAAAGCCCTGAGTAATAAACAGGTTTACTTCGGGATGCTTATCAAGCAAAGGAGTTAACTTTTCAGTGATATGATCAACAACAGGCTCGTTATCCTCATCTATCTTCATAAAATCGAGCGCGGGTAACAGTACCGATGGCACGCCGATCTGTTTCAGGTAAACATGGTATAGCGTGGTCGACAGTAATTCGCCCTGCGCCAGGATGACCTTGTCTTCAATAGTCGTAAACAGGTCATTAGCCAGGTTGCTGAGTACCGAAAAATGGTAATCGATAACTTCTTTGCCTTGTTTTAAAAATTCGTCATCGGTAAACAATTCCTTAATAAACAGTTCGTACTTGTCCTTCAGCAGCTTAATAAGGGTTATGGCCTTTTGCTTATCGCCGGTGAGATAAGCTTGTCCAATTTCAACCAGGCTATTGGTGGTGCCTGATACTGCCGAAAGCACAACGATCTGCCGTTCGGAGGGATTGATGATGTCGAGCAGATTTTTCATGCGTGCGGGGCTACCCACCGATGTTCCGCCAAATTTTAAAACTTTCATTTTTTAGCTGTATTTTCCATTGCATACCGGCGTTAAACAGGCACCGGTATTTGAGGCGCTAAAAATAAGATTTTAAAATACTTATAGCCTATATCAGGTCAAATTAAATCTTTTATAAAATGAATTCACTGTTTTATACCGTCTGTGGTATCATCAATGATATTAAGTTAAGAAAATCCAATTTTTAAAGCATGAATTTGATTATACCTTATCCCGCCTTTAAAACGCCTCATTCAAACCCAAAAAGAAACCTTTGGAGCCATATTTACCCCAGGCATAATCCAGACACAGGTTGGTTCGCGTGGCCTTGTTAAACAGCACCCGTAAGCCGCCACCGCCACCCGGCTGCCATACCCGGAATAATTTGGTGCCCAACCCATCATTGGCTGTTTGCAGGTTAAAAAAAGTCACCCCGCTTACAAACTTATTGTTCAGTATCGGGAAACGGTATTCCACTTCGGAGTAATTATATTGGGTACCTTTAAAATAGGTAGACGTATACCCCCTGCCGCTGCGGAAGCTGCCATCGCGGCCTGTTCCCGGGATCTCCAGGTAAGGCAATGTGCCACCGAGCAAATACGAGCCCCAGTTCCAGAATGCGATCACATGCTCGGGATGACTTTCGGAAAGACTAAAATATTTCCTGAAATCGGTGGTGAATTGTACCGCGCTTTTGGTACTGCCCATCCAGGTTTGATTGATACGGAAACCGGCATCGGCATAAATACCCTTGTAAGCGCGGTTCTGGTTATCGCGGGTAGTGTACTGCACATTAAAAAGTAGTCCGTTGGCCGAATACCGGTCCTGCGGAAGCCCATGCTGTTCGTTATAGATACGCGATGGGGTTAATTTATTGGTGGTGTCCTTAGCTTCAATATTTCGCCTGATATCAAACGATACTCCAGCCCCAACAAAAAGGCCTTTCTGAATCTCCTTATAAGCCTTCTCCCTGAAATTGAAATACAACGATTTAAGCGTATACACTTTGCGCTGCGGATCGGCCAGTATTTTATCCGCTTCGCTGCCTTCCACATTTTGACGGCCGATACCCAGGCCAAAATCGGGCGTAACGGTTTTAGCAGCAACCAAACTTCCCTGAAAGTTCCATTTATTGCCCGGCGTATACACGTTATGATTTACATAAAAATAAATAATGCCCTTGGTGGTAATGGAAGCCGACGTAGCGGCTACTGATAACAGCGTGTTCGGGTCGTTCCCTAATTTACGGCCGGCCACAGCCTTGATCCCGATCTGCGAACCGATAGTAGGGTTTGCCGCCACATTGGGGATAACGGTAATACCTGATGATTTTTTCAGAACAGAATCTGGCCTTTTATGCGGATGAAAAATAGCATTTGCCAGATCGCCCACATCATATTGTTTGGATAGCGCAACCGCTTCCTTGCGTTGCAGTTTCAGGGCATGTTTTTGTACAGAATCTTTTTTTAAAGAATCGGCGCCAACTGCCTGACCGTAGGCATTATTGGCTAAGCCTGCACATAGCGCCAATAATAAAATATTAAATGCTAAATAAAATTTTCGCTTGGTTATATATTTCGTTTCCAGGATGATAAATATTTAATTTTCAATTACTAATAAACCCGTTGTGATTAGTTAAATCAAAATTTAAACCCTAAAATCCTCGAAATGTTTGGCAAACCTCTATTGTAAACTTACCTGTATTGGCTCCGGTTTTACAAATTATGAATATATGACAGCATTACACCTACTGAAAAATGAGAAGCACTGGTGTTTATTGGCTGGCCAGCCAATACATTACTTTCGCTTGGATTATCAAAATTAATATACTGCATGTATTTATTGGTTGTACCATAGGATAGCAATAACCCGGTACGGAAGTTGAATTTCCGTTTCTTTAGGTTGGCGCCTAACTGGCAATGGTAAATATTGTAATAGGCCGTATTAGCAGTATGGCCATCATCGTTTTTATACAAAGCATTATCGGCATAGTTAAAGTCGGTATGTAATGATACAAAGCCGGTTACATCTGGTTGCAGCAAATAGCTTAGCCCTATCCCAAAATTGAACACTGATTTCCTTACATCTTTAAGTTTAAGTAATGACGAAGTTGCAATATCAGGTATGTCTCCTCTTACAAAGCTTACATCACGCGGGGTTATCAGGTTATATTCATTCAGTTTGTTAAAATACTCGGCAGCAAAATAAATTTGCCCGTTTTTTAAATCATAGGCATAGCCAAAACCTATACTCAACGGCATTTTGTAGGTTGCCTTAAGCTTATCCTGCCTCGTATTAGCTAAAATATTAAGTGTATCGCCGGCAAGTCTTATATTACTGGCCACATTATCACTTAGTATGCTTGCGCTGCCGGTTACATGTAACAGCGGTGACGATACCGTAAGCCCCAGGTGGCTCTTATCCGCATCATAAGCCAACCCCATCTTAAACCTTATTCCCGCATGAAAATACGATGCCAGGTATGACTCTTCGGCATTTGCAACTGGTGGCAGACTTGTAAGGCTACTGGTATTATACAAAGCCCTTGAACTGAAATCGGAATTGAAACTTTGCTTACGCAGCTGTGCCTCTGCCGATATACCCAATGCAAAATGATCTGATACTTTAAAACCACCGCTTATAATGCCCGTAGTTTCATTGATACTGTTCAGTCTTTTAAATTGCCCCAGAAATGTTTCATTACCAGGACTATAAGAATCATCAAGCACATTGAACTTACCATCGCGCTGCTGTGTAGCCTGGTAGCTCATAACCGGGTTATGGGTAAGCGCATAACCAACCGTAAAGGGGTGTTTACCCTTTAAAGATATTGTTGCCGATATCATTTGCGGGATGATACTGGCCGATGTTGATTTAAGATCGAGCCCGGTGCCAACCCCATTCTTTATTTTGATAGTACCGTACTGGTAAATTGACCCGCTGATGGAAGCCGAACTTTTACTGTTGTAAGCCAGTAAAGCCGGGTTCAAAAACATCACTCCGCTGTCACGGTTGAAAGCGATCACTGCCCCGGGGGTTAGGTAGCCGGCTGGGTTATAACTCGACGACCAATAGTTGGCGTCTTGTGCTTTTACTTCCTGCAGGAATAAAATCACACCTAAAAAAATGATAAGTGTTTTTAGCATAGGTTAGTTTTTTCAAATAAAAATATTATAAATTCACTGTAAAGAAAAATATTAGCTGAAAATTTATAATATTGAAATTATTAAATATGCCCCTACTAACCCCTCTAAACCTGCTATTATGAAGTCTCTGTTTCTTAACACAGCACTCATTTTATTTTTGATCCTCTCCGTGTCAAAAAAAACACAGGCACAAAACCTGAGCTTTAGCCAGCCTATTAATTTTTTGCCAGCTGCCCGTACCGATAAGGCAATTGACATTACTAATTTTAAAGGTGGCTATTTTGTTACCTGGAAAGATACCGGCCCAATCGGCAATATCCATGTATGTTATCTGGGTAAACAGCATGATACCCGGTTTTCGCAAAACGAGACCACAGCAGGCACCGAGAAAAGCGCCTTTGCACCGGTATTAAGAGTGGTTAACAACCATATATACGTTTTATGGCTGGGCACGGATGGATCATTAAAATATATTATTAATAACAGCGATACTACTTTTAATACGCAAGCTATAAGTACAGTAAACTTCGAAAATTCACCTAAACTAAGATCGGGCATTACAGCCACGGTTATAAACAACCGGATGATGATTGCCTCACATGCCGATAATAAGAATGATATGGTAGTAGCCCTGATCGATGCAGATGACAGTGGGGTACTTAAACCGGCTACGCTGCAAACAGTACCCAATAAAAAGAGCCCGGACTATCCTTTTATAGTCACGCTTTCCAATAATACGGTAAGATTATGCTATTATAACGATCAGGGTATTTATTATACTGATCTTAATACGGATACCGGGATATGGACAGATCAATTTCCTGTATCCGGCTCAAAAACCAAAGCCTCTCCGGCCGTTTATCACCTGTTTAATACTACCCGCCTGTTTTATATCTGGAAGGGCAATAAAAAGGATAACCGTATTTACTATGTTACCGGTGATGAACAAACCAGATCGGCTGCCGGGCATACTTTACCCGACTATTTTAAAACACCTTATCCCGTGTCTGTTTGTAATGTAGATACCAAAAAATTCATCATGGCCTTTATTAGCGAAGATCAAAAACTTTATCTAAGCTACTTTTCCAATTACAATCCTGCCCGGTGGATGGAGGATACACTGTTTCCGGCCAAAGGAAACCTTACCCTTAAAGATATCGTGATACCTGGCTCGCATGATGCTGGTATGTCGGCGTTAAACGGTACAGGAGGGCAGCACGCAAGCTCCATCAACCCCTGCAATACGCTTACCCAGAAACAAAATATTGGCAAGCAGCTCAATGCTGGTATCCGGATGTTCGATCTGCGGGTGGGGTCATTTAAAAACAGCATTTACACCAAGCACAGCTCTTCCGATTGCATGGCCGATGCCATGGGTGGCGGATATGGCGAGCGTTTTAAGGATATCCTTGATTCCATTAAAACCTTCCTCAATCGTAATAAAAAGGAGTTCATTATTTTAACATTCAGTCATTTCTGCCCAAAAGAGGCGTCGGCAAGTAAAGTTGCCGACTCTATTTTTCAGGTCCTGGGTAAGGAGCGCATCTATAATAACCAATCGAAAAGCATTGACCGTATTAAACTGAACGAACTGGCGGGCAAGGTGATCGTAACTTTTGAGCAATACGCCAATCCCGATAAACTCATCGACTCCAACTCCATGGCTGACAAAGGGAAAACTTTTCTTAATATCCGCAGGGCCTATGCCGCTACCAACCAGATCAACAGATTGTTGAGTACGGAGGAGCTATTTTTCAATTCGATGAAGAACGGTATAAATGGTAACGACCTGGTACGGCTCGACTGGCAGCTTACCCAAAGCAGCGACGAGGCAGCGCTGGTGTGTAATGATTTTCAGGATGAAAAGGTAAACCCTGTAATTAACGGCATGATGCTGCTCACCAATGTGATCAAAAAAAACCAAAGCATAACAGACCTGGCCATGTTTGGCAATAAATATCTTCCAGCAAAATTGAATGAATGGATAAGCACAGGTACCATCAACAAAAGCAATAAACCCAATATTTTATATGTTGACGTGGCCGGAGCCTGGATAACCGATTATTGTATTGAGCTGAACGGGACGCCGATTTATAATTAAAAAAAGAGATCACTCAATATCTTTAAATTGAAGCTGTTTCAGGCTATCCAAATCAACCGATGATTCTGCAAATTGCATTTTGGGTATATTAAGCGGTGGTTTGGCTTTTCTGGCAGCAAAATCAAGCTTATATCCAGTATTATCAGCCGTGGTAAAAAACACATTATCATACTCTTTATCATCGTCTGGTATAAACAGCATTATCCTTTTCCCTACACTGGAATCGGCTATCCAAGCCTCTCCACTATTAGCCGTTGTCCAGGCCGTTACTTTTGCATTCCATTTAATATCCGTTGGATATTTTATAAAGTTTATGGCAAAGCAAAAAGTAACAAAGTCAATATCGTAAGGGAAAGTTATAGCAAATGTATCTGGCGAAACATTCGACAATCTTGGCAAAGCTGCATAATCTGCCTTATTATAGGTATTACAAAACCTGGTTAAGGCAAGCTCTATATCATCCCGATTTACATTACTTACAACAATAAGCTTATCATTATCTTTCTCCGTAGTTGGCTTTGCACCCGCATCCGGCCTCGAGGTGTTATCTGAAGGTTCAGCACCAAACTTAATGCCTTTAAATTTCGATATTAAGAAAATAACCAATACAAAAACTAAAATACTAATCAGTATGCTCATCGTGATAAGATTAAAATCTAAAGTAACATATTTCCCAACAACGCATTAATATTTAGTTTGAAATTTTATTTCGTTAAATCAATTTTAACAGAATTTTATTTTTTAAATGCTAATTTTATATTACTTTTACATACGTTAAGTATGAAAGTACCAAAGCCCATTACTATCGTACTCTTGATCAGTAGCCTGCTCACCACACTGACAAGTGTAGCACAGATGAGCTCTAAAAAAGAAAACTCCCCTCCTCAATTTCCAGGCGGCCAGGATAGTTTAGCTTCATTCCTAGCAAGGAATTTACGTTACCCTGAGCGGGAGATAGATGTACGAGGTAAGGTGATAATACAATTTACAGTGACTAAAACCGGCGAAATAAAGCAGTCCCGCATTATCAGGAAACTATATGAGTCTGTTGATGCAGAAGCCTTAAGGGTCATCAAGCTGATGCCCAAATGGATACCAGCATATATTAAAGGGAAGCCTGTTGAAATGATTTATACCATGCCTATAAATTTCACCTGGGAAGCAGAATAACGCAGCTATAGTTAACCGGATATTATCCAAGCCATTTTACACCAATCTGTTTGCCTTTAACCAAGGTTAGATAAAATTGTCGCAAATCCATCTTCGGCTTCAACACTCACCCCAAAAATTACCACAAAACATTGTAAGGATGTTTTCTCCCTTGCGACTAAGCCTTTTGAATTGCCCAGGCAAATGTCATCAGGCAGTTCGTTAACCAAATCATCATTAAAATAATCAAAATGAAAGTATTAAAATTTGCCAAATGGCTCAATGACAACAACATCGCATTTATTGTATCAAGTTTCGGTATCGCTTTGATACTCCTATGGATAGGCGCCTTTAAATTTACCCCAACAGAAAGCAACGGCATTGCCGGACTGGTAAAAAATAGTCCGCTCATGAGCTGGATGTATTCCATTTTCAGTATCAGAACAACATCAGCCATCATTGGTATATTGGAAATTGCCGCGGCCCTGGGTATATTGCTGGGCAACTTTTTACCAAAAGCAGGTTTATGGGGCAGTTTGTTGTGTGTGCTTATCTTTTTTGTAACCAGCACGTTTTTATTAAGCACACCCGGTGTAGTTGAACATGTGGATGGTTTGGTAGTACCATCAGGCGTTGGCTCCTTCCTTGTTAAAGATATCAGCATCCTGGGCGCGTCTTTATTTTTAGCAGGGCATTTCAGCAGGAAGATCGCATAATTAGGTGTAATAAAAAGGGGCGCTCCTGATTTTAAGCGCCCCTTTTTATTACTTATCATCCTCCGCCGTTTCCTTCAGCTCGTCTTCTTTCTTGGCCTTGCCCATTTTTATTTTTGGGTTTTCCTGTGTGCCGGTAATGGTCATTGGGATGCCGAATATACCAAATGGTGGTAGTCCCAGCCTGAATTGCAGATTCAGCTTACCATCCAAACTTACCTGGCCTTCAAACCTCGGCCTGAAACCCGCCATACGCATTTTAGTACGTTCAATGGTCATAATATTATTGGCAATGGTGCTTTTGATATCCACTTTGGATACATCGCCTTTGGCCAGACTGTCGTGCCCGGTTTGTTTACCTACGGCGCTGAACAGTTTAAAACCATACAGTTTTACCTTCTTAACCGAAAGCACGCCGCCTCCTTTTATGGAAGGATAAATGGGCCTCATATCACCGTTGAGTTTACCATTCAATTTATAATCCAATGATACAATACCCTGCACATGCGCCGCTGACGAAGCCATGTCATGAAACATTTTTACTTCTTTATAAGCGCGCTGTATATCAAACTCTTTGGCGTTGATGTGGTAATCAAAATAAGCTTTTTGCGGTGTGGTGCTGCCATAAGTTGCATCCATAACTACAGGCGCGCCTATCAGGGTAAAGCCGGTTTGTTTCAGTATGATCTGCCCCTTGCTGATGCTCATTTGCCCCTTGGCATCGCTAATGTCGAGTCCCATGTATTTTACCTTTTTTACATCGGCGGTAAAATCAAGATCGAGGTTGGCGGGTACCAGGATAACCCCGTTTGATTTGGTAGGGGTAGGTTTAGCCGATGCCGGAGTTCCTGCAAAGGCCATAAAGTCATCGGCAATGATGAGGTCGCTTTGCAGATTAAACTGCCCTTTCAATGTCGAATTTGGTTTGACGGCATAATCGATCGCGTTTGATAACGCACCATTCAAAACGATCACCGATTTACCATAGTTGGCCGTAAACTGATCGAACTTCATTTTATCCTGGTTAAAGCTAAACAGACCTGTCTTGATCAGAAATGGTTTGGGAAATAACTCCGACCGAAGCGTAATATCCCTTACTTTCATGGTGCCAGAATTAGCCAATAGATTATACCGCCCGGCAAGGGCATCGCTTTGTTTACCTTTTAATGAAAAATTGGTACTGATAAAGCCCTTTACATCATACCCTTTCATCGCAAATACTTTATATATCTTACCAATATCCAATTGGCCGCGTGAGGCTATGCGATAGTTGAGATCATCAAAATTATGCAGATCGGCTTTCAGCATAAAAGGTTGCCCTTCAAAATTAAAGGACACCGGTTTAATGTTTACTTTCAGTCCTTTTAATGAGCTGGTATTGTTGGTGATATCCGCGCTCACCTGTATATCCTGCACCGGGTGCGGGTAGTATTTGGTTTGCACATAACCGTTCTTCAGCTCCAGTTTGGCATCGGTAACCGGGAAGATCCCGCGTTGGGGGATATACCGGCCTTTGATCTGCAAATTCGCATCCAGATCGCCGCGCACATCCATACCGCTGTCAGCTGGCAAAAACTGTTTCACGTCACTCAGGTGAAATTTGGTTTGAAGACCCGCGTCGATCATCGCGCCGGCCGTGTTGCTTAGTTTCAAATACCCTTTTATATAGTTATTAAGGGCAATGGCGTTCAGGTTATCTACCTGCAGGGTGGCATGAGCTATATCGTGATCTGGACAGGCAGCATTCAGGTTAAAGCTGATATTTTTTAACGCTTCCGGCAGATTGGCGTATTTGATATACCCATTGGTAAAAGAGGAATGCAGCGTAAATTTAGGGATGCTGGTGATCACCGTTTCTGTCTTTGGTCTTAACCCGCCGGTTCTTTTCAGTCCTTTGGCATATTTGCCCTCGGCCAGCAGGTGCAGCGAATAGCGCCCTTTCAGATCAACTGCTTTAACGCCAAAGGCGCGGTTCCATTTCTGCAGGTCGATCTCGGTATTGATCTTGGCGAAGATCTGCGGTTCTTTGATCCCTTTTACTTTGATCACCGAGCCAAAATAATCTTTACCAATGTTAAAATAGATCGAATCGATATTAAGATTTAAACTATCCGGGTTAAGGCCCGGCAGTTTAGCATCCATATTGATAAACAGGTTTTTCACCGGTTCTGGTGTATTTTTATTTACTACGGAACCATCGCGTACCTTCATATTGAAAGTAAGATCGGGCATAATGTTTTTGGAGGCAATGTATTTGCCGGTAAGCGCAATCTGGATATTACCGTTGCCGCTGATATCGGTATCATCAACATATTTCTCATACTCGGCGGGCAGGGCGGTAAAAATATCACCCAGGTCGTTCTGATCAGAAGTGATCCGGAAATCCATATCATAGCCATCTTTCAGGAACTCAAACCTGCCCTTAAACTTAACCGGGAGTTTATTAATGAGCAGGTCGTTTTTCTGAAAGGCAAAAGCCAGGGATTTGGTATTGATGCTGGTGACCAGGTCGGCATTTACTTTTTTATGATGAACATAGCTTTTGCCGGCATAAATAAAATCGACAGAGGCTGCCGCGATATGGCTCGACAGATCAAAAATATCCTTGCTCAAATCGCCGCTTCCTTTATAGTTAAAATCGCTGGCACTGATTTGCGTTGGTACCGACTTATCATCATACACCAACCGGCTTTTTTCAACCAGTATCTGTTCAATACCTAAAGATGCGCTGCTGGTGTCAGCCGCGTTCGCAGGTTTGCTGTCTTTTGATTTATATACGTTGTAATTGGCCTTGCCACTGCTATCAACCTTAATATTGATAAGCGCCTGGCTCAGGTATATTTTATTGATATTGATCTTGCTTTTAAACACCGACGAAAGATCTATAGCCAATGAAACTTCCTTAGCAGCTACCAGCGTATCATTCTGGAAAGGTGCACTGCCATTCAACAAAAAATCATTTAACGTAAGGGTAAGCGCCGGGAACCTTTTAAAGAATGATAAGCGCGTACTTGTAAAATTGAGTTTACCGTTGATACTGCCTCCCGCCCACTGTTTGATCTTGTTGGTTATAGTTTGCGGAAAAAGATACGGCAACAGAAACATCAGCGCCAGTAAGCTTACCAGTGTTATACCACTTATTTTAAGTGTTTTAAATATGATTTTTTTAATCGGCATCGGCATAAAAATAATTGCAGATAGGGCGCAATGAAGATAAGGATAAAAGCCAAATGCCGCGGGTAAAATTATTATTAAGCTTTGTTGGTAAAATGTTTTAACTGATGATTAAATGCAGAAATATTATTAATGGGGTGTATCAAATACACGGGTAGCGGCGTAATGTATAATGTCGGTACTATAAGTTCCTTGTCCCCATTACGGGCCCCTCTAAAGGGCCCGGGGGCAGGGATATTTTTATAACAAACTATTTTACATTTTAGCCCAGGGTAAAAGCCCGAAAATAACAGCCCTTGATCAGGGAATTAAAATGATCTTCCCGGTACTTTGTTTGCTTTCCATGTACTCATGGGCCAATTTGCCGTCGGAAAGCTTAAAAGATTTTGGAGCTTGTAACACCAGCTGTCTCGAGGTTATCCAGTTAAACAATACGCCCGCTCGTTTGATCCGTTCTTCTTTTGAATCCAGATAACTCCAAAGGTCGCCGCCGGTAATGGTTTGCGAACGATCCATCAGGAGCTCTAAAGATGGTGGCGGCTCAGGTAATCCACCAGCTTTACCATATAATACTACCGTGCCTAATATCCTGGTTACCGCAAGACTGTCATTCAAGGTGCTTGCTACGCTATCGTAGGTTACATCTGCACCTTTACCTCCTGTATAATCTAATACCTGTTTTTTCCAATTGTCCTGGTATAAAAAAACCACGTCGGCTCCGGCAGCGACCGCGGCAGTTCTTTTAGCTTCAGAAGAGGTAAGGCCTATAACTTTTGCACCCAGCAACTTGCATATTTGTGTAAGCAACTGACCAACGCCTCCAGCCACTGCATGCAATAGCACCGTTTCGCAGGGTTTAACCAAATGGCTGTCTGTTGCCAGATAATGCGCCGTCATGCCTTGTAAAAGTATAGCGGCAGCGGTTTCAAAGCTTATTTCGGCAGGTAATGGGATAGCGTGTGTTACCGGTACGGCAACCAGCTCGGCATTGGCAAAGGGTACATCGCCAAAACTCACCCTGTCACCTGGCTTAAAATCAGGATGACCATTATTATCGGCTACTATCCCAGCGCCCTCATAGCCAGCAATATAAGGAGGTTTTCCCAGCAGGTGGTAATTCCCTTTACGCCGCTCCGTATCAGAAAAATTAAGACCGATGGCTTTCATTTCTACCAGTATATCCCCGGCCTTTAATACAGGCGGAGCGATCTCTTGATATTGAAGAACTCCGGGGTCTCCGAATGTGGAAAATGTTAATGCTTTCATATCATCTAATATCAATCTTTTTTGGGTCACCTATTTAACATGGCGAATAATTCAATATAAACAGACATTAGCATGATACTTTGAAAAACAACCACACTATGAACGTAACATTTAATTTACAGATAAAATTTGGGGTATCTGTAGCATTCTTACCAGCGGTATACGTAAGGTTAAGTATATGATGATCTCTACAATAACTAATTTTATGAAATACGTTCAACAAAATTTAAAAAGGCGGGCAGGCATTGTCGGGATGATGTGTTTGCTGGCTGGGCTGCTTACATCCTGCTTAAAAAATCACGATAATGACTATGTTGAACCACCGGTAGCATATCTTTCGGTGATCAATGCTTCGCCTGACTCACAACCCGTAAATTTCTTTTTGGATCAGAACCGTGCCAATGATTTCCCCATCAATTATGGGCATGGGATTGATTATATCAGGGCATTCCCTGGTAAACGGGTAGCCAGCTTTTATGTAGCGGGTACGCAGCAAAAGCTTAAAGCAGATACCATAAACCTTACTGCCCAAAAATTTTATTCTATGTACTTATCCAATGTAACCGCTACTCCGGATATGATATTAACCACCGACTCTATCAGTCGACCGGATGCAGGAAAAGCTACTATTCGCCTGGTGAATGTTAGTCCGGATGCCGGCGCGGTTGACCTGGGGATAAAAGCCGGTGCCTTACTGGCCGGTAACCAGGCTTATAAAGGAGCCTCGGCTTTTGTACCGGTACAGGGTAACAGCACGTATACACTGGAAGTCCGCAAAAAAGGAACTACCACGGTTTTGGTTACCTTGGCAGACTTAAAACTAAACAGTGGATCGGTGTATACCATATGGTTGCAGGGATTGGCTGCTGCCACCGATCAAAAGAAATTGAGCGCCAACGTACAAACCAACGCATATTATTATTGATTATTAAGTATCGTTTTTCAAAACCAAAAGCCCCTGCAATGTATTGCAGGGGCTTTTGGTTTTGAAATGTATTCGTCTTCTGCCCCATAAAAATTCCGGTTTTGATTAAACCCCATAGCGACTTTTAAGTCAAACGCGTACAAAACTTCAACCTATGAAAACATTACTTATCATTAGCATGGCTATTGCTTTATTATCGTCATGCAGTACCTACCAAATGAACACCCTCAGCAGTACCAACACTGCTCATAACGAGCAAACCGGTGAGTTTAAACTGGAAAACGATTCTGTAAAGATCACCTACTCTTTTGCAGGTGAAAATGTGCCTATCCACGTAAGCATTTATAACAAGCTCAACGAGCCTATTTATGCGGATTGGGAACGCTCGGCCTTTGTTATGGACAAAAAAAGCACCAGTTATGCCGATGGTGTTTTACAGGTAAATGGTACAGTGTCCTCAACATCCATAGGGCGGGGGATCCGTTATTCTGATGAAAATATCAGCGCACAGGTAACCCTGCCGCAAAATGTAGCTTTTATTCCTCCGCATTCCCAGGTTAGTAAAACCATTACCAATGTTGATAGCCGGGAATTCCAATATATTGCCGATACGCTTTTTACTAAATCAAAAGTGCCATCGGGTTATGGCGGCAGCGATCTCAAAGTAAAAATAGCCAGGTTTGAAAAGGAGAATAGTCCCTTGTTTTTCAAAAGCTATTTAACTTTGTACACCCTTAATAACAATGTGCAAAAGCTTATTACTTATCAGAACGATTTTTATGTTTCAGAGGCCTTCAGGTCATCCCTGGGTCCTGAGAATTTCTCGAACTTTGGTGATAACCGGGGCGATCATTTTTATATTAAGATACCTAACTAAATTTAATTTAAACCGGCAAAACTATCTTCTTTAATTATCAGCACCTATCAACGCTATCTGGCAGGTGCTTTTTTTATGCAGATATAATTCTTTCCCGTAGTAAGATAAAGACACCATTCCAATCATTAAATTTGTTATCACTCCTGCTTAAAAATGCTTTTATGAAAAATTTATTGTTTTTGCTCCTTCTCCTTTTCAATATTAATATGGCCGCCGCACAAAAGTTTGAGCCCAATTGGGAATCGCTCAATAAACGAAAAATGCCTGAATGGTTTCATAACGATAAGTTTGGAATTTTTATTCATTGGGGGCTGTATGCGGTACCCTCCTACGCGCCGGTAATACCCAACAGCGGCGACAGCTATGCCGAATGGTACTGGTACCGCGTACAGCAGGATAAACAAAAAGATTATGTAGCATTTCACGATAAAAATTATGGCACCGATTTTTTGTATCCGCAGTTTGAGCCAATGTTTAAAGCAGAGATGTTTGATCCCCAACAATGGGCCAATGTTTTAAAAAAATCAGGCGCACGCTATGTGGTGCTTACCTCAAAGCATCATGAAGGATATTGTTTATGGAACAGCGCTGAAGCCGACCGTGACTGGGGGCGTCCATGGAACGCGGTAACAGGCACACCAAAACGTGATCTGTTAGGCGACCTTACCAATGCCGTAAGGGCTGAAGGACTAAAAATGGGATACTATTATTCTTTGTACGAATGGTTCAATCCCCTGTGGCTGAAAGACAAGAAACGCTTTGTTTCGGAACACATGTTCCCACAGTTTAAGGACCTGATAACAAAATATAAACCCTCTATTATTTTTTCTGACGGCGAATGGGAATTGCCCGATACCGCCTGGCATAGCCCCGAATTACTGGCCTGGTTGTTCAATGAGTCGCCGGTAGCCAAGGAGGTAGTTGTCGATGATCGCTGGGGCAGCAATACCCGCGGAAAAAACAACGGGGCCACTTATACCACTTCCGAATATGGCAGTGGTATGGATGCCAGTGTTATCTGGGAAGAAAGCCAGGGCATCGGTCATTCCTACGGATACAACCGGAATGAGAAGCTGGAAGACTATAAAAGCAGTCACGACCTTATCTTAATGCTGATTGATATTGTTTCCAGAGGCGGTAATTTACTGCTCGATATCGGGCCTACTGCCGACGGGCGTATCCCGGTAATTATGCAGCAGCGATTGACCGATATAGGCAATTGGTTAAAAATTAACGGAGAAGCGATATATGGCACTACCGCGTACCAATATCCGTATCAATGGAGTGCAGGACCAAAACCACAAAAAAAGAAAGAAAGTTACATGGCCGGCTACAGCATCGCGGAGTTGGTTGTACCTAAAAAAGATACGGCATCTATAGCAGCCTTTTTTACAAAAAAAGGAAAAGATCTGTTTTGTATACTTCCCGCCTATGTACCACAAATACGTTTGCAAAATATCCATGTTCCGGCAAAGGCGGCAGTTACTATTTTAGGAAGTAAAAAGTCATTGGTGATAAAAAATGCCGGTAATGATTGCATCATTGATCTCTCTGGCTTGAAGCCGGGGGAAGTTCCAGCTGAGCTCCTGGTACTGAAGATCAAGGATGCTTTATAGATCGTTTCAAATGAGCTTTACCACCCGAAATTAAAGATCTTGATATAAATTAGTCTCAGTCTATTGTTTTAAAACCCAAAGGGCAGGTACACAATCAAAGAAATTGTAATACCAACTGCTCCCACTCCTCCTCCAAAGGCAGACCTGGGCGAATTTGTCTTGCTTTGCCGTACCAGTAATCGGCATTCCAAATATCGCCTTCCTTACGGTGCAGGTAGGCATGGACCCAGGCCGATGCCTGATCATTGAGCTGATCAACCTGGGCATGCGCCTGGTGCCAATCGCCTTTGCCATCATACCAAAGGCTTTTCAACTGCACCGAAAGCCCGCTCACGGGTTGTTCTAAAGTTAATGATTCTTTAAATTCGTTTAAAGTTTTCATAGGGCATTAATTTCTTTGACAGTCTTCGATCTAAAATAAAAAAATCAGATGGTGTATAAAAATAAAAAGCCTCAAGACTTTCGACTTGAGGCTTCTGACTTAAAAGTGATCCCATCAGGATTCGAACCTGAGACCTACTGATTAGAAATCAGTTGCTCTATCCAGCTGAGCTATGGGACCATCGCGAGTTTTTCGCGGTGCAAAGATGCAAAATTATACGAAAATATCAATCAAATTTTTGAATTCAGTTACCATTTGGGTCGGAATACTGCTTATTCCTTTCCTTTTATAAAACGTTCCGGTATTTTGAATATCTACGCTTTGGTTATTTTGCCCGTACGCAAATCAACATTATAGGTTTTATTTTTAATAACTACACTTGCTTTGTGGTCACCTAAAAAAGTAACAAGACCTTCATAATACCACTTGATACTATTGGCCTCGCCTACAGCTGCAAAAGTTATGGTGCCTCTTGTGATATCATTATTTTTTGACAGATCAATACTTACATCCTTCAACGTATAATAAGCATGTACAGATGATGGGATCAGCGTTTTCTTAGTCGACGCGGTATCAACAAATGATTTAATGCTTCCATTAAAAGAAATAAGTTTGCTACTGCTGCCATTAATAGCCAGAGGCACATTACTATCAAAAGCCTTTGCCTGATAAAAAGCTTTTATATTATGAATAAAAAGTCCGCTGGGGGTTTGGCCCATTGTTGCCAGAGAGTCATAAGCTACGTATCCGTTTAAACCTGTAAAATCAGGGTATTTTTTTCCCGGAAGTCTTACAGTATCACAGCTAAAATAAAATTTGAACAATCCGGTGGTTTGCGAGGTAGTGGTATCACCTATAACTGTTTTATAATTCACCACCGTATCCGGAAAGAAAGAACAGAGGTTGACAAGGCCTATTATGAGTGGTTTTGATTGTTTAATGGTAGTAAGATCGGGTAGGATCAGCCCCTTATTAATGTCCACACCTCCATAAGCACCAGACAGGGTTTGTGTTATATTTTTGATGATCTGGTTGGTAGCAAGGCTTGCCGTGTCTGTAGTAGATACCGGTGGTTTATTGTTTGGATTTAGTTTCACTTCTTTCTTGCAGGCAGTATAAAATAGCGCGGCACCCGCTAATACAATAAGAAGGCTTTTGAACTTTAGTTTCATGATAAGGTAAGGTGTAGATTTTTCTTAATATGTTACGATTTGATATTTGTGGATTTATCGCGAAGCAAGCAATTGAAATGCCGTTTACCGGTTAACCAAACAAAAAAGTCAATTTAACCGTAAAGCAATGATGTGCCGGTTTACTAAATGCTGAAGTTACTCCTGACATGAGTAAAACAATGGACTATGGGGAAAACATCGGGCAAAATATTACGCATAAACCCTTTGTCTATTCTTTATATTTGACTATTACCACAACCAAATATCATGAGCACAAACAATTATCCATTCCAGCTGGGTCAGGATCAGTCCAGGCGCAAATTCATTTATAATTTTACTAAAGCAGCCGGCGTTGCCACTCTATTAACCTCTCCTGTAATAAGCCATGCTGATAGTTTTTTTGTTCCACCTGCCCCCGTAACTGTTGGGGAAGTTATGGATATGTTCATCAATCAGGTACCCGGCGCTCCTTTCAACAGTACCGTTGATACACTGAAAGCTGGCAACCGCGACATTCAGGTTACCGGTATTGTTACCACCATGTTTGCTACCATTGAAGTGATCAGGAAAAGTATTGCTTTGGGAGCCAATTTTATTATTGCCCATGAACCTACTTTTTACAATCATCAGGACCAAACAGCCTGGCTGGCTAATGACGAGGTTTATCGTTATAAAGCAGACCTGCTTCAACAACATAACATAGCCGTATGGCGTAATCATGACTATATACACAGTATTAATCCCGATGGCGTTAGGATGGGGCTATTGAAACAATTGGGCTGGCAGAGCTATTATAATCCGGTCGCCACTAATGTGTTGATGCTTCCAACAACCTCTTTAAGCTCGTTAATTGATCATTTAAAGCAGAAATTATTTATTGATAAGGTGAGATATATTGGCGATCTGAAGCAAAACTGTCAAAAAATATTGCTGATGCCCGGCGCTGCAGGCGGCACAAGGCAAATACAAGCCATGGGCAAAGAAAAACCAGATGTGTTGATATGCGGCGAGATACAGGAATGGGAAACTGCCGAATATGTTCGTGATGCGCAAGCTAAAGGCCAAAAACTATCGCTCATCGTACTGGGACATATTGCCAGCGAAGAGCCCGGTTCTGAATTTATGGCAAACTGGTTAAAAGAAAAGTTACCTGGTATGAAAATAACACACTTATTATCCAACAATTCTCTTTCATTTTTGTAGTTGTTAGGCACAATGAATAATAAAGCAGAAGTAAACATTATTTGTTGCTAAATAATTTAACATTACGTACAATTGCAAATTAAGTACTTTAATTACCGGTGTGCTAATTACATGTTAATCATACACTTGTTATAATTAATGGTCTTTTTGATTAAACATGTATCAACATTAATATTTAATGTGTTTTTAAGCGATAATTTATGTAAAAACAAAGCCTGATTGACTTGAAAATCGCAATTTTTGTTTTTTAAAATGGAAAGTGTTTTTTTTACAATAAGTTAATCATACTTTTAACCCAATTTTTTTAATAAAACTTAATTTATGATCATAATTGCTGACGGTGGCTCAACTAAAACAAATTGGTGTCTGGTTACCGAAGAAGGTAAAAAAGTGTATTTTAACACTGAGGGTTATAACCCTTATTTTTCAAGTACGGAATATATCATACAATCTTTAAATGAAAGTTTGCCAACCGACCTGGAGAAGGATGAAATAACCGAAGTAAATTATTACGGCGCCGGCTGTTCGACACCCGAGATGCGTAAAATTGTTGAGGAAGCCATGAAAGTGGTTTTTACCAAAGCAAAGGTGAACATTGGTCATGACCTGCTTGCTGCTGCCCGTGCCCTGTTAGGTAACAAAGAAGGCTTCGCCGCTATTTTAGGCACCGGTACCAATACCTGTATTTACGATGGTAAAGAAGTGATCAACAATATCGACTCTGGCGCTTACATTTTAGGCGATGAAGGCAGTGGTTGCTACATAGGCAAAAAGCTTTTAGTTGACTATCTGCGCGGTTATATGCCCGAGCCGGTACGTAACCTTTTCTGGGAAACATTTAAACTTACACCTGATGATATAAACGAACAGGTTTATACACAGCCGCGTGCCAATCGTTTTTGCGCCAGCTTCAGCAAGTTTGTTTATGATAACAACGTACATATCGAATACTCGCGCAACCTGGTACGTACCTCATTTGAAGATTTTTTCCGCAACCTGGTAACGCATTATCCCGATTATCAAAAATACACCTTTAACTGTATTGGTTCAGTAGGTTACAATTTCAGAAACGTTCTGGAAGAAGTAGCTACAGAAAATGGCATGGTAGTAGGCAGCATTATCCGCTCGCCCATAGATAACCTGGTAAAATACCACCTGGAACTGGCTCCGAGCTCTTTGTAGGAATAAAGATTTTTGGAACAAGGATAAAGGACAAAAAGAAGGGCCGGAAATTTTTTCCGGCCCTTTATATTTTACTTTTAAATCTCGGACCTTTGATTAGTAAAATTCAGAGATTAGAATGATTTATCAGCTCTTTATCATTGCTCCTTGTTCCAAAAATCCTTGCTCCATGCCCCCTTATCCAATATTCATTTCGCCCTGGAATATTTTGCCGTATTTACGCTTGTCGAACTTATATAATTTAGCGGCGCGGTAGGATACTCCTTTTTGTTTTTCATCAAGCTCCTTTAAAAATCCATAGCTCAGCATTTTCTTTCTAAAATTGCGTTTATCCAGCTTTTTACTCAGCACTGCCTCGTAAAGGGATTGTAATTGGGTTAATGTGAATTTTTCGGGTAATAACTCAAACGCGATCGGCTGATAGTGTAGCCTCCTGCGGATCTTGTTAAAACCGGTATTAAATATCTCGCTGTGGTCAAACGCGAGCTTTGGCAGCTCGTTAACAGGGTGCCAGAAAGCCTTTTTTGCATACTGGGTAACCGGTCGTAGTTCTTTTTGCCCATTTATACGGATCAGCGCATAATAAGCCACGGTGATAACCCGGCCCTGGGGATGCCTGTTCACTTCGCCAAAAGTATGAAACTGCTGCATGTGCAGATCGCGCAAGCCGGTAAGCTCATACAAAATACGCTCGGCAGCATCGTCAATACTTTCGTCTTGTTCCACAATATAACCAGGCAACGCGAGTTCATCTTTATAGGGCTCTTCGTTACGCTCAATAAGCAAGATTTTAAGCTCACCGGCTTCAAAACCAAAAATTACGCAGTCAATAGAGAATACGGAATCAAACTTGGGTAGCATTACTTCCAAAACGGTACTGGGATTTAAGTTTAATTGTTAAATATATGACCTTAATTCCTAATCCAAAAAAAAACAAATAAAATTTAATGGTGTAATTTACACACACTATCTTCGTAGCGCAAATCTAAGTAATGTAAAAATGCAGAAAATTTCAAAAATTGCGGTTTTAACTTCTGGCGGTGATGCTCCCGGAATGAATCCCTGTATCAGGGCGGTTGTTAGAACAGCACTATACAATGGCCTTGAGGTTGTTGGTATCAGGCAGGGTTACAAAGGACTTATTGAGAACGATATGTACGATATGGACAAACGTTCGGTAAGTAACATACTTAATTTGGGGGGTACTATTTTAAAAACAGCCCGTTGTTTACCTTTTAAGGAGGACGAAGGCATGGCCACCGCCTATAAACACCTGAAAGAACACGGCATTGATGCCCTGGTGGTTATTGGAGGCGATGGTACATTTACCGGTGCGCTGCGTTTCTCAAAAAAATATCCGGACATTGCTGTTATGGGCGTACCGGGCACCATTGATAACGATTTGTGCGGCTCCACCTATACCCTGGGTTTTGACACGGCTACCAACACGGTTATTGAAGCCATTGATAAGATACGTGATACAGCCGACGCACATGACCGCTTATTTTTTATTGAAGTAATGGGTCGCGATTCTGGCGCTATAGCCTTACGCGCGGGTATATCCTGCGGTGCAGAGGCTATCCTGCTTCCTGAAAAACAAACCGCTATTGAAGACCTGATCAAGAATCTGAAGGATGGTTCATCTAACAAAAAATCATCAAGCATTGTTATTGTGGCCGAGGGCGATAAAAATGGAGGGGTGTATGATGTGGCCAAGGCTGTGCAAAAAGAAGTTAAAGATTACGATATTAAAGTAACTATATTAGGCCACTTGCAAAGAGGTGGCAGTCCATCAAGTTTTGACCGTATTTTGGGTAGCCGGCTTGGCTATGCCGCTGTAAATGCGTTAATTGCGGGCGAAACACAAAAAATGGTAGGTTTGCAGGCCAACCATATTCTGCTTACCAGTTTAGAAGAAGCCCTTAACCAACATGAATTTAAGCTGGAGGCCGATCTTTTGGAAATGGCAGATATATTATCGATATAATTAATGATTGCAGTTGTATATAGCGGATCGTACTTTGCACATTGGCGGCTTGCCGATAAAGGCCGAACTATTGCTTCCTTTAAAACCAATGGCATCAATCCCTATTTTAACGACGAAAAGTATATCCTGCAGCTGCTCAACAAAAACATTAACCTGATACACCATGCCGAAGAAATAAAACGCATTTATTTTTTTGGCGCCGGCGCCTCCTCCAACGAGCGCAGGCAAATTGTATATAACGCGCTATCGGCCTTTTTTAAATTTGGCAAAGTAGTAGTGGAGCATGATATTACGGCAGCAGCAATTGCCTGTTGTAAAAACTCGCCAGGCATTATCAGCATTTGCGGCAGTGGCTCCAACGCGGCCTGGTACGATGGCAAAAAGGTATTGGACAACAATTATGGCCTGGGTTATATCCTGGCCGATGAAGGTTCTGGTAACTGGCTGGGGCGACAGCTCATCAAAGGCTATATGAACGAAACCCTGCCGCCTAACCTCAAAAAGAAGTTTGTAAGCAAGTATGATGTAGACAGAAAAACCTTGTTAGAGAAAGTTTACCGGCAAAAACAACCCGCTTTGTTTTTAAGTTCGTTCACCGAATTTTACCAGGATAACCTGCACGACCACTATCTGCAAAACGTCATAAAAAAAGGTTTTAGCAAGCTAATTTCAACATATTTACTACCTTTATCAAAGCAACATCCGGGTGCCTCTATTCATTTTGCAGGCACGGTAGCTGCCAACTTTCAGGAGTATTTACATGAAGCTGCATCTGAGGCACACCTTCAAATAGCAAATATCATTAAAGAACCTATAAATAATTTATTAACCTACTATTCTAATAAAAATTAAAAAAATCATGAAAATAGGAATTAACGGTTTCGGCCGTATTGGACGCCTGGCATTCAGAGCCGCAATTGAAAGACCCGACATTGAAGTTGTTGGTATTAATGACCTTGTTGAGCCTGATTATATGGCTTACATGTTGAAATACGATTCAACTCACGGCCAATTCAAAGGCACTATTGCTGTTGAAGGCGGACATTTGGTTGTAAACGGTAAAACCATCCGTGTTACTGCTGAAAAAGATCCTGCCAACCTTAAATGGAGCGAAGTAGGTGCCGAGGTGGTTATCGAATCAACCGGCCTTTTCTTAACTCAGGAAACCGCACAAAAACATATCGATGCCGGTGCTAAAAAAGTTGTAATGAGCGCGCCAGCAAAAGATGACACCCCTACCTTTGTAATGGGTGTTAACCATAAAGAACTGAAAGCCGATCAAACTATCGTATCAAACGCTTCATGTACTACTAACTGTTTAGCACCTATCGCTAAAGTATTGGATGATAACTTTGGTATCGAAGAAGGTTTGATGACCACCGTACATGCTGTTACAGCTACTCAAAAAACAGTTGACGGCCCATCGGCTAAAGACTGGAGAGGTGGCCGCGGTGCTTACCAAAACATCATCCCTTCATCAACCGGTGCTGCTAAAGCGGTTGGCTTAGTTTTACCTCAGTTAAAAGGTAAATTAACAGGTATGTCTTTACGCGTACCAGTTGCCGACGTATCTGTAGTTGACTTAACTGTACGTTTGAAAAAAGGTGCTTCGTACGAGGCTATCAAAGCTGCTATGAAAGCTGCATCTGAAGGCGAATTAAAAGGCATTTTAGGTTATACCGAAGATGAAGTTGTGTCTGAAGATTTCAAAGGTGATGCACGCACTTCAATTTTTGATGCAAAAGCAGGTATCGGTCTGAATGATAACTTTGTTAAAGTAGTATCTTGGTACGATAACGAATGGGGTTATTCAAACAAACTGATCGACCTGGTACAGGAATTGGGTAAGTTCTAATCCTGACTCATCAATTTTAATTTATATAACAAAGCCTGCGGTTTACCGCGGGCTTTGTTGTTTTGTAGCCTATAAAAGACTGTTATGCTGAGCACCGTCGAAGCATGGTGGGCAGGCCTCTACACACGAGTCTTCGATAAGCTCAGACTGACAATCCCCCTATTTTTATCCTTGCTCCTTACTCCTAAAATCCTTACTCCCCAAAACCTACCAGGGCGTCTCTCCATAGTCGCTGATGTATTTGCCTGTAGGGCCGTCCTTATCCAGCATGGCGTAGGCTACAATTGGTGCGGCGCCGTCTTCTACCGGTTTAGGACCCTGATTGTGGTTAAATTCGGTATTGGTATAGCCGGGGTTTATCGCGTTTACTTTAAAAGAGTCCTTCAACTCAGCGGCTAAAGCAACGGTGTAAGCATTCAGAGCTGTTTTTGACGGACCATAAGCGGCTGATTTAAAATGGTAATGCTCCCAGTTAGGATCGTTATGCAAGGTAAGCGAGCCCAGATCGGATGTCACATTCACTATCCTTGGGTTTTCGGCCCTCTTCAGCAGATCAATAAAAATCCTTACCGTACGGATCGGACCGAAAAAATTCACCTCAAAAACGTTGTGCAGCGTTTCATCATCGGCATTTGAAGGTGTTTGCGGGAAAGCCCCCGGAATGCCGGCGTTATTGATCAGCACATCTAATTTGTCAACGCGTTTGATCAGATCATCATGAGCCTGCTGAACAGAAGATTCGCTTGTAACATCTATCAGCAACAATTCAACATCGTTAAAACCTTCGGTTTTTAGCTGCTCCACGGCCCTGTCGCCGTTGTCTTTATCCCTGCTGCCTAAAAATATATGATAGCCCGCTTTGGCCAGCTGGCGTGCGGTTTCCAGACCAATTCCTTTATTGGCGCCGGTTATTAAAACTGTTTGTTTATTCATAAAGCAAAGCTATTGAGGCCGGTTTAAATAGCTGCTGCACATTGCCGGGCATTAACTGTACATTTCCCGGATTTGCTCCCGGTAGCCTGCTGGCGGCGTACCTGCAATACGTTTAAAGAAACGATTAAAATAGGCCGCGTCATCAAACCCAAGCTCATCGGCTATTTGCTTTACCGAAAGTTCGGTATGCAATAAACGGCGCTTGGCCTCAACAATAAGGCGTTCATGGATGTGCGTAATAGCTGTTTTACCGCTTTGCTGCTTTATTACATCGTTCAGATAGCCTGGTGTAAGGTTTAACAAATTTGCGTAATCGGCAACCTCATGCAGGGTATCATAGTGCTTGCCAATAAACTCCTGGAAGCTTTTCAACAGGCAATAGCTCAGGGTGAGGCAGCTTTCGCTGAATTGTTCTGCGTATAGCCTGCTCAGATATATCACCAATACCCTAAGCCATGAGGTAAGCATCTGGTTGCGCCAGGTGCCATCAGCATTAAATTCTGCCACCATTTTGCGCATTACATCCTCAATAAAGTCTACATCGGCGGTGGTCAGCAGCAGTTCATGGGCCCCGGCAGGGTTTTGGATAATAGGAAGCTGCTTTAAGGTACGATTCTCTTCTAACTGCAAAAACTCATCGGTAAAGCTGGCCATAAAGCCTTCCATTTGTCCTGCATGTTCCTTAAGATGCACCTGTTGGGGCACGGTAAAGTAAAAAGTATCTGGCTTAATGGTGTAAGGCGTAAAATCTACCCAATGGCGGTTATCCCCTTTCTTTACTAAAACAAACAGGTAATAATCCTTTCGGTGAGGTAACAGGAAAGCCGGATCAAGCTTAAACACACCACAATTTTCGCTGGCCTCACGTACTTCGATCATGCTGCTGCCAATGGAGCTGTTTTGTAGCAGTGAATAGGTTGGTATTGCTGGTTTCTCGGGCGTAGTTAAAACTGACATACCGCAAAATAACGGAATTACCAATAAAAATCGGTCATCCTAAGGTACAAAGGCTCTATCCGTAAACAGGCATACTTTGCAGCATGGAAGGCTTTACTACATTCAGTATAACAATACCATTTACTGATATTTATCTTATACATCAACTATTCGCTTCTTAAACTATCAACGGGATTAGCAAGCGCAGCTTTAATCGCCTGAAAGCTCACCGTAGTAAAGGCTATAATAAGTGCCATTACTCCTGCCAATGCAAAAACCCACCAGTCTATAGTTATGCGGTAGGCAAAATCCTGCAGCCATTTGCTCATTGCAAACCATGCTAACGGGAATGCTATTAGTGATGATATGATCACCAATCGTAAAAATTCAACAGACAGCATATTTACGATACCGGTTACAGAAGCTCCGAAGACTTTGCGAATGCCGATTTCGCGGCTACGTTGAATGGTGCTGTATGATGCTAAACCAAACAAGCCCATGCATGAAATAAGTATAGCAAGCACAGCAAAATAAAGAAACAGATTACCGAAAGTTTCCTGTGCTGCATATTGCTTGTTAAATGTTTCATCAACAAACGCATAGTTAAAAGGACGTTCAGGCGCCAGGGCCTTCCACTTGCTTTGGATGCCAGCTATAGTTTCGGGTATATTTTTTGACTTAATTTTAATAGTAAACGCAACGGTTCGTGCTGGATTAATGCGCATACATAAAGGTTGTACTGTTGTTTTCAATGATTCATAGTGAAAGTCTTTCAATACCCCAATTATTTTACCTGTTCGTTCATCCTGCGAAAAATTTTGACCTATGGCTTCGGCTGGGGTACGGTAGCCAAGTATTTTAGAGGCTGTCTCGTTAATTACTATGGCCTGTGCAGTATCGGTACCAAATGATTTTGAAAATATGCGCCCGGCCATCAGCTTCATTTCAAACTGCGGAATAAAATCATAATCCACCTCGTACAAATTAATAAGCATCTGCTGCATAGTACCTGCGCTATTCTCTATCTTGCAATCGCGATTGTTATAACCGAAGCCCGGAATCCCCATGGATGCCGTAGCAGATACCACATTAGGCACCTTTTTTAGTTCGTTCTTTATTAGTTCTGCGCTATTTTGTATTGCTTTGTTCATGTGAAAATCAATAACGAGCATTTGATTCTTCTGAAAACCAAGCGCCTGGCTGCGCATGTAATGTAGCTGATAATAAACTATTATAGTACCAATAATAAGCACTATAGATATTGTAAACTGTGTTATCACCAGCCCTTTACGAAGTAAAACACCAACGCTCGATTTACTAAACCTCCCTCTTAGGGTAGTTATGGGTTTAAAGCCCGAAAGCACCAATGCCGGATATAAACCGGCAATAACACCTATGCCACAGGATAGTATAAAAAACCGGAACACATAACTATGCGAAAAAATGCTGATACTGATTACTTTGCCCGATAATTGGTTGAACAATGGCAACAATAAGTAGCTAAACAGCGTTGAAAACAGAAAAGCGATCAAACAAATAATTACAGACTCACTTAAAAACTGGACGATCAGCTGCTTTCTTGCTGCACCGATCACCTTACGAATACCTACCTCTTTAGCTCTTTCTGTAGCCCTTGCCGTGGTTAAATTGATAAAGTTGATACATGCTATCAGCAGAATAAATAAGGCTATAATTGAAAAGATACGGATGTTATGCAAGTCACCTGCCCCTCCTCTTTCAGCATCCATGTAAACATCCTTTAAAGGTTGCAAAAGAAAACTATACTCAGTACCTTCCTTTTTATCAGTCTGGGTATAATGCTTGCTTGCGAAAGCAGGTAGCAGGCTTTGCAATTTGCGATAGTCATATCCTTTTGGCAGTTCGATATAGGTAACGCAACCTATATCCGCCCAAACATCTGCACTGTTGGGATATAGCTTTTCGCGTGTGGCGAAGGAAATTGCCATATCGAATTTAAAATGAGAGTTGGGCGGCATATCTTTTACCACTGCGGCAACCAAAACGGCGTATTTATCATTAAGCAATAAAGATTTACCAATAGGGTTGGTACGGCCAAAATACTTTTTGGCCGTGGTTTCGGTTATTACCACTGTAAATGGCGCTTTAAATCCCTTTTTAACATCACCTTTTACAACCGGTAAGGTAAATACGGTAAACAGGGATGGGTCAGCAAATATCCCGTTGTCTTCCTGGAATTTTACTTCACCATACTGCACTAAAAAATGTCCGTTACTTATCCGTGTGTTAGCTTTTACTTCCGGATAATCCTGCTGCAGCGACGGCCCCATTTGCAAAAATGATGACGGTGTTTTAATAGCGAATGTTGTATGTTTTATATCAGTTGAAACACGATAGATCTGATCAAATTTTTTGTTAAAACTATCATAGCTCAGCTCGAACTTTATATTGATATAGATCAGGAAACAGGCTGTCATACCTATTGCCAAACCAACAATATTAATAAATGAGAAGGCCTTGTTTTTAGAGAGATTTCTAAAAGCTACAAGCAGGTAGTTTTTCAACATAATCAATCAGGTTTTATGTCGCAATTACAGCCAAAAGTATACCCTGATTATAATTTACTGAAATTCAATAATTTATAATAAACTCCGTTTTAATAACTGTTCGAATTCGTTACAATTATTGTTCAGTATTGAACAGGGAAACAAAGTTACATATCACTCGATATCAATCACTTAAAGCTTATTCACATCAGCTCGCTGTCCTTTTTTTCGTGATAGGTTTTGTAAGCGAGGTAAAAAAACAATAAGGACGGTATAGCGTTCAGCAATACATTTTGAGCACTGACCTCGGGATAAGTTATGATCACCTGCACTATTAATGATATGAACAGCAAACTGCCAATAGCGATGTACAGGTAACGGAATTTAGGATTCATAAGGTATTCAATTAACAATGTAACCAAGCTAAACGGGTATTTCCGGTTAATGGTTACATTGTTGATCGAAATTTAATCTGTTACCGTTTCAGCTCATATTTGGCCGGCGCGTCCTTAGCTATCTTAAACACGGTAGCGCCAAGCGGCGGCAGCGTAATAATAATTGAATTATCCTTGCCATGCCATTTTACGGTTTCGGCTGTTACCTCGGGCGCGTTGGTTAAGCCACTGCCCCAGAATTTTTCGGCATCGGAGTTAAATATCTCTTTCCATTGGCCACCTGCGGGTACACCTATGCGATAATTATGACGAGGCACGGGTGTCATATTTAAAATGATAACCAGATCATCTTTTTCATTATGGCCCATACGTCTGTAAACCAATACAGAATCGTTGGCATTACCGCCGTCTATCCATTCAAAGCCGCTAAAATCAAAAGCTTTTTGATATAGGGCCGGTTCATCACGATACAAATGATTCAGCGCTTTTACCGTTTCGCTCATGCCCTGGTGGTTGGCATATTCCAGTACATGCCATTGTAAGGATTGCGCAAAGTTCCACTCGTCGCCCTGGCCAAATTCGGCGCCCATAAACAGTAACTTGGTACCTGGGTGTGTAAACATATAGCTGTACATTAAACGCAGGTTGGCAAACTGCTGCCACTCGTCGCCAGGCATTTTACGCAGCATAGATCCCTTGCCATATACCACCTCGTCATGCGAAAAAGGCAGCATAAAGTTTTCGGTAAAGGCATATATGGTACTAAAAGTAATTTCGTTGTGATGGTATTTACGGTTGATCGGATCTTCCTTAAAGTAGCCGATGGTATCGTGCATCCAGCCCATCATCCATTTCATACCAAAGCCTAATCCGCCCAAATAAACCGGGCGACTAACCCCAGTGAATGAGGTAGATTCTTCGGCAATAGTTTGTACCGATGGGAAATGACTGTAAACGGCCTCATTAAACTCTTTCAGGAATGAAACAGCTTCCAGGTTCTCATTTCCACCGTAAATATTAGGTTCCCACTCCCCATGTTTACGGGAGTAATCCAGGTACAGCATGGAGGCTACCGCATCCACACGCAAACCATCGGCATGATAACGATCGAGCCAGAACAGCGCGTTGCTGATCAGGAATGCCCTTACTTCGTTACGACCATAATTGAATATGTACGATTTCCAATCCGGATGAAAGCCTTTGCGGTCGTCGGCATGTTCATACAGGTGTGTACCATCAAACTTGTACAAGGCATGGGCGTCGCCCGGGAAATGTGAAGGAACCCAGTCCAGTATTACGCCAATGCCTGCCTTATGAAATTCTTCAATCAGGTACATTAGCCCTTTTGGATCGCCATAACGTGATGCGGCCGCAAAATACCCGCTGATCTGGTAGCCCCAGCTTGGGTAAAACGGCGATTCCATGATCGGCATAAGCTCCACATGGGTAAAGCCCATTTCTTTAACGTAAGGTACCAGCTTATCGGCCAGTTGGGTATAGGTTAAAAACTCATCTGGGCTCTCCAGGCTGCGTGCCCATGAACCCGGATGCACCTCATAAACGCTGTATGGCCTATCCAGGCCATTATGTTCCTGCCGGGTGGCCATCCAATCGGCATCTTTCCATTCGTAAAAAGTATCGGCCACAATAGAAGCCGTGCTTGGGGGCACTTCCCAGCGAAGCGCAAAGGGATCGGCCTTTTCCAGGTCCTCCCCTGTTGATGCCTTGATATAATATTTATAGGTTTCGCCCACGCCCACATTCGGGATAAACCCTTCCCAGATACCCGACGAATCCCAGCGGGCATTTAAGCTGTGCGAACCCCGGTTCCAGCCGTTAAAGTTGGCTATAACTGATACATACTGCGCATTTGGCGCCCAAACAGAAAAATAGGTACCGATAACTCCATTATGCTCCAGCACGTGCGAGCCAAATTTTTCATACAGCTTATAATGCTTGCCCGATTTAAACAAACTGATATCAAAATCAGTAAAACGGCTGTAGGGTTCTACCGCATTCAGCATTATATGAGTTTTAGGCGTGGATGGCTTTGCTTTTGCAACTGGCTTCGCCGTTTCGGTGGTTGCAGCTTTTGGTTTTGGAGCAGTTTTTTTAGCCGTTGCAGGTTTTTCTGCCAGTGTAACTACCTTTTTATCAGCCGCTTTTACGACTTTCTTCTCTTTTACAGGTTTTGTTTCCGGTAACGGGGTTTCGGTTTTCTTTGTTTGTTTAGCCATGATATAATAACCTGTTAAGGCATGTTAGAATAACCCAATGTACGGGAATGTTTGGTTTATATACTATCAAATATAACAGGATTTACAAGATTTTGATTGGATTTAAAAGATTATACTTTGATCCATGATTTTAATCCACCACCCCTCACCATCCGATGACCTGAAAAACTTTTTAAACCTTAAATTTTAACACTTTTCTGCTCAAAAACAGCGTAAAAACGTTCGAAAATTCATTCAAAACCATCGATTTTAACACTTTTTAACAAATTTCAATCCGGTTTTGAGTGATTTTAAAAACTTTAAAAAGTATTAATTTTCTGACTATCAAAGAACTACATACAACACGATCGGTTTTTGGCCTTGTTTTGGTCTTAACAAACCAGCCCGGTTTTCTCTTTTTGAGGAAACCGGGCTGGTGTTTGTATAAAGATACGAAATTTAGTTGGAAGTTGGAAGTTTAAATGGCTGCCTTTTATGTAGTCTGAAGACTACCAGCATAGTAGTCCGAAGTCGGAGACATTCGGACAGCGCCGAGTATTTTTCTTCACGCGTCATTGCGAGGTACGAAGCAATCCCCGATTAGCAGAGGGTTCTGTACAGTAAAGAGATTGCTTCGTACCTCGCAATGACGTATCGAAAAGGGGAGAGAAAAGCCATGTAAAGCAAAAGGCCCCGTTTGGGGCCTTTTGCTTTATTTTAAAATTTCGATGTGCTTGAAATTCTTGCTGAACTTAAACTCTACCGTTCCATCGGTATTGATGATGAAATCGCTTACCACTTTGCCATCGGCCAGTATTTTGCCGGGTTTAAATGGCAAGCCGATAATGTTGAGGTGATAGCCTTCATAACGCGGGGTATACAGACCTTCCATGCTCTGGTGAATAGTCATCTGGCGGGAATTGCCATTGACCACAAACTTTTTCTCGAGGTAAATATCCTGCTCGTAAGCAAAGGTTTCGCCGTAGTCTTCAAACAGGAAGGAGTTTACTTCATAGTCTGAATAATAGATGTTCTGTTTAACCTCTTCTATTTCGTGCTCACCAACGTATTGCATTACCGGGTATTCGGGTATTACCGAACCGGCTTTTACAAACAAGGGTATAGTTTCCAGCGGCGTGGCTACGTTTACTTCTTTGCCTCCCTCTACAACTTCGTGGGTCCAAAAGTTAAACCATTTGCCTTTTGGCAAATACACGTTGCGGTTGGTTTGGCCTGGCTCCATTACGGGGCAAACCAAAATCTTATCGCCATAAGTAAACTCATCCTGGCGGAAATGGTTGAGTTTCACATCCTGCTCATGCATTACTATGGGCCTTAATATCGGGAAGCCATAACGATGATGCTCCCAAAAGGTAGAGTAAAAGTATGGCATCAGCTTATAGCGCAGCTCGATAAACTTACGGTTGATGGCTGTAAATGGTTCGCCAAAGCTCCAGGGCTCCCGCTCCTTGGTATCACCTGCCGAATGTGCACGCATGAAAGGTGAAAATGTTCCCATCTGGATCCAGCGGGTAAACAGTTCGCCATCGGGCTCACCGCTAAAGCCGCCGATATCGGTACCGCAAAAAGGTATACCCGATACAGAGAGGCGCTGGCATTGGATATTACCCAATTTAAGATGCTCCCAGGAGGCTACGTTATCGCCCGTCCAAACGGATGAGAAACGCTGCACGCCCGAGTAGCCTGCCCTGGTAATGGTGAAAGGACGCTTATTTTTCATGATGCTACGTAAACCCTCATAGGTTGAGCGTACCATTTGCATACCATATATATTATGTGCCTTACGGTGCGATCCGCGGAAACCATCGTACTGGTGGCGTACATCATCGGGGAAAGTACCGGCGCCAAACACGGCAGGCTCATTCATATCGTTCCAAACACCGGCTACGCCCATCTGTACCAGTTCGTCAAACAAACCACCCCACCAGGTACGTACCTCGGGGTTGGTAAAATCGGGGAACTGGCAACGGCCCGGCCAAACGTGGCCCTCCATAAAGTAATCGTCGCTGCGGCGGCAGAAATATCTTTTCTCCTTACCTTCCTTAAACACCGCATAATTATCGTCAACCCGGATCCCCGGATCAATGATCACCACGGTTTTAAAACCATCGGCCGCCAGTTCGCTGATCATTTTTTTAGGATCAGGAAAATATTTGCGGTTCCAGGTGAAACAGCGATAGCCATCCATGTAATCAATATCCAGGTAGATACCATCGCAGGGAATTTTATTATCACGGAAACCACGAGTGATCTTTTTCACCTTAGCCTCGGGATAATAGCTCCAGCGGCATTGGTGATAGCCCAGTGCCCAAAGCGGCGGCATAGGATGGGTTCCGGTTAAAATATGATAACTTTTTACCACGTCCATCATATGCGGACCGTGGATGTAGTAGTATTGCAGTTCGCCTCCATCGGCCCAGAAACTTGTTTTGGTGGTATCCTCGCCTCCAAAATCAAACTGCGCCTTAAAGGTATTATCAAAGAAAATACCATGCGCAATACCTTCATTTACACTGATGTAAAAGGGGATACTACGGTAAAGCGGGTCCTGGTTCCACTGAAAAGAATAAGCATCAGTATTCCAGTTTTTCAGGCGTTTGCCCCGCAGGTTAAACTCGGTTGGCTTATCTCCAAGTCCAAAAAAGCTTTCCTCGGGATGGCAGGTTTTCGTACAAAAAACATAATAACCGCCAAACTTGACATTCTCTTCCCAGTGCATAGGTACAGCATCGGTACTGGTTACGTGGTTATTGCTATCAGAAAATGATATAAAGAAATCCTTTTTACGGATATGACAGTTTATCGATTTAGTGGCTACGCGAAATTCCAGCTCATCTTCAAACAGCGTAAATTCCGCGGCTTTATGTTCCAGTTTTGGAACCGCGTAGGAAAAATCTTCGAGGAAAACGCCGTGTGGAGCAACCCTGATCCGGATGATCTCGTCCGTTACTACTACCACCTCCACTTTCGCGTCGCCATCGGTAAAGTAGAATTTATTCCCCAGCTGATCGGCATGATTAGGCGTACCGAGGTACTTCTTGATGATGGGTTTTATAGCATCAGCCGGGTTATTGAGATGGTGAAACTCTTCGTCTTCTTCTTCAAGTATGTGCTCGGCTTCAACTAATTTGCGAGGTATCAGCTCCTCATTTGGTATATTACTTTCCATTCAAATCTATTAGGGGTCTGCTACAAATATGTATAAAGTGTACTTACTACGCAATATACGACTATTGAATTAATGAAAAATCATTAACCGTGCCATTCAACGTGATTTCTCATAAATTTAATTAAATTTTCATATCGATTTTTTATTGGTGGGAGGTTACTTGCGCTCGTTTGCAACGAGTGCTTAACATGGGTTCGCGTTTAAAACGCAAGGGCGATGCAATCGCCTCTCCACAATAAGCACTCGTTGCAAACGAGCACAAGGCTGAAAGAGGGGGCTGAAACAAAATAAAAAATATGTCATTGCGAGCGTAGCGCGGCAATCCCCTCGCGTTCTCATCGGCAAGAATAGCTACGAGATTGCTTCGTCGTACCTCGCAATGACATAAAGGGGATTTGGGGAGTATCGTACCACTAAAACGCCAGCAACAGGCCACCTGAGGCCTGTATTTTTACATCGACGCCATTTCTGATATCATCGGTATTGAACTTTGCTTCGCTAAGCAGATCGGTAAATGCTGTTTTACCGTTTACGTTTAGTTTACCAAGCAGGTCATCGGGTAGTTTAACAACCAGCCTACGTTCGGCACGGTTAAAGTTGGTGATGACCAGTACACGTTGTTGGTCGGTGTAGCGCAGATAGATATATAATAATTGGTCAAAGCCGGGCTGATGCTCATTGGCCATCATCAGTTCATAAAAAAGTCCGTTGCTTAAAGCTTCGTTATTGCTTACAGTGACCAATAATTTTTGATAGAAACCACGCAGGTTATTTTGGCTTTCGGAAAGGTTTGCGCCATCAAATGCCCCATTATTGAGCCATTTTTGATGATAGGGTATACTGCAATAATCAAAGATGGAAGTACGACCGTCATCACCGCTGAAACCCTGATTACCCAGGGCCGGTTCGCCCACTTCCTGACCCGAATAGATCATGACCGGACCGGTGTTCATGGTAGCGGTTACAATCATGCCGGGCACGGCCAGCCAGGCATCACCGGCAAAATAGCGGGAGGCAATGCGCTGCTCATCGTGATTTTCCATAAAGCGCAGCATGTGCTGGTCGATACCATGACAGTGGGTATTCCATACATTGTTGATCTCCCAGGTGCTGGCGCCATAGTCGTTACGGGTTAAGCGCCGTATGGCATCGTACAAACCAACCTTATCATACAGGTAATCAAATCCGCCTCTGGAAATATAGTCGCCGTATTTGTTTTTATCATAGGCTTCGCCGATGAATATAGTGCCGGGATAAGCCGCTTTTAACTTAGGAATAACCCAGGCCCAAAACTCGGTGGGCACCATCTCTACCATATCGCAGCGGTAACCATCAACGCCTTTCCGGCTCCAGTAGATCAGGATATCATAGATCTTGTTCCACAACGGAGGTATAGGGTCGAAATGACCATAGCGGCCGTTCATATAGTCGACCCCGTAATTCAGTTTCATGGTCTCGAACCAATCGTTTATAGATGGCGTGGCGCTGAATACATCATTACCTGTAGCTTTTGCGGGATTCTCGTCAAAACGGCCATCTTTCAAGGGACTGTGGAATTCATCCCCGCCTGGGTTATAACCAGCCGGCACTACAAAAGGCTGACCGGGGATATAGTAAAAATCGTTCCGTGGATCGAAAGCTTTGCCCTTGTTGTCATCCTGCCCAAAATCGCGAACATCGGGTGGTTTTACATCCGAAGCGTAGGTACGGGCCACATGGTTGGGCACCAGGTCCATGATCACCTTTAATCCATTATTATGGGTTCGTTGTATCAAAGCCTCATATTCGGCCATTCGGTTGTTCACCTCAACAGCCAGATCGGGTGCGATGTCATAATAATCCTTAATGGCGTAAGGTGATCCTGCCCTGCCCTTTACAATATCCGGATCATCATTGGCGATGTCATGGGCAGTATAATCTGTCATGGTGGCGTGCTCAATAACGCCGGTATACCATACATGGGTAAAACCCATGGCCTTAATTTCCTGCAGGGCTTTGTCGTTGATATCGTTCAGTTTGCCTACGCCGTTTTCTTCGATAGAACCATTGACTTTATTGCGCGTTTGGGTATTGCCAAACAGGCGGGGCAATAGTTGATATATGATGAGTTTGTTCATTTTTCTTTTAGCATCAGGTAGTTAGTATCAGGTATCAAGACTTTTTTCCGGGATTTTGTTTAAAATGATTGTTTTGTTGTTCGGCGTTTACTGTAGTTGCAAACTACGGACATAGTCGTCCGAAGTCAGAGACTACGGACAGCGCATGTATAATTATTTTCTTAGCTTATATCATTAAAAGTCAGGCGCCGTTCGAAGTATCTGACTTCGAACTACTATGCCTGTAGTCTTCAGACTACAGAGACTTCGAATAGCGCAAGCGCTTTTTTGTTTATATTGTTTAATAGCGCTGTTCGAAGTCTCTGACTTCGAACCACTATGCCCGTAGTCTTCAGACTATAGTATATTCAAATACAAACAATCTACGTCTATGATCTTGTCAACTTCAGCATAATTTGAGGCACTTGAATAAACATAATCTTCAGCCCGATAAACCAGGCCTGCTTTAACCGGATTCTGGTGAATGTAATCAATCTTTTGCTGCATAAAAGCCGGTGAACTCAGTTCAATAAAATGATTATCATGCTCCCATAGCTGATACCGTTCATTACGGCTATGTCTTGAGGCATAATATTTAAACTGGTGCAACATCCATTCACGACGACTCTCGTCATCATTTACTTCTATATCATCCAGGATACGTTTGGCCGTAAACTTTTTGCAATCTCTCACAAAATCACTTATGGTAAATTTCTCATCTACAGAAACTACAAGGTGCATATGATTCGACATGATTACGTAAGCATGTAAATGCAACCCTTTGTGCGTTTGACAGTATTTTAGCGATTCAATTATTATATCTCGGTATTGCTGCCTGGAAAAGACATCTATCCAACCAACTACCGTAAATGTCATATAATAAATGGCTTGTTGATCGTGAATGATATAGCCTTTTCGCGTCATATAGTTATAAGCTTTGTTTAAATATATCAAAGCATTACTGTAGTTGCAAACTACAGGCATAGTCGTCCGAAGTCAGAGACTTCGGACAGCGCTGAATTTGTTTGGACAGCCCATAATTTATTATCTAATATCAAAAGGTTGCTGTTCGAAGTCTCTGACTTCGAACGACTATACCTGTAGTCTTCAGACTACAGTAATCAATCTACTTTTCAATCAACACCTCACTACCAGCTTCTACCACTTGCTCCTTCCCATAAACCACCACACTTGTTTCCTTATCCGATGCATTTTTGATCTGTATGCCATCCTTACTCACTTTAATATTCAGCAATGCCCCACGGAAACCGATATGGAACGAGAACGACGACCACTTTGCGGGGATAAAAGGCTGGAACGACAGCTTACCATCACGAACACGCATCCCCCCAAAACCTTCTACTACCGACATCCAGGTGCCGGCCATCGAGGTGATGTGGCAGCCATCCTCGGTATCATTATTATAATCGTCCAGATCCAGGCGGGCCGTGCGCAGGTAAAACTCATAGGCACGGGCCTCATCGCCCAATTTGGCGGCTAATATGGCGTGCACACAGGGCGATAATGATGACTCATGCACAGTACGTGGTTCATAAAAATCAAAATTGCGGCGGATGGTCTCCAGATCATACCTGTCCTCAAAAAAGTAAATGCCTTGCAGCACATCAGCCTGTTTAATATAGCACGATCGCAGGATCCTGTCCCAACTCCATTTCTGGTTGAGCGGACGGTCGGCCGCGGGCAGATCTTTTACCAGGATCTGTTCTTTGTCAAGATAACCGTCCTGCTGTAAAAACACCTGCAGCTTTTCGTCGTAACCATAGTACATTTTTTCGATGATATGTTTGTACCTGGATGTTTCGGTAGCTTCGTCAAAATTGATCCTGGCAGCTAAGGCGTCATATTTGGCTTTATCAGCAGCTTTTACTTTTTCAATAACTTCTATAGCATAGCCCATGCACCAGGTAGCCAGCGTGCTGGTATACCAATTGTTATTGATGTTATTTTCATACTCGTTTGGCCCGGTTACACCCAGCATTACATATTGCTGCTTTGCCTGCGACCAGCTCACCCTCTGCGACCAGAAACGGGCAATGGCTATCAATACTTCCAGGCCATAATCGGCCAGGTAGGCTTCATCAGCAGTGTAACGCACATAATTAAAAATGGCATAGGCGATGGCTCCATTGCGGTGGATCTCTTCAAATGTGATCTCCCACTCATTATGGCATTCGGTGCCATCCATGGTGACCATGGGGTACAAAGCCGCGCCATCCTTAAAACCCAGCAGGGTGGCATTCTCAATAGCTTTACCCAATTGTTTATAGCGGTACAGGAGCAGGTTACGGGTTACTTTTTGATCGGCAGTGGCGAGGTAAAATGGCACACAATAGGCTTCGGTATCCCAATAGGTAGAGCCGCCATATTTTTCGCCGGTAAAACCTTTAGGGCCGATGTTGAGCCGGTCGTCCTCACCCGTATAGGTTTGGTTGAGCTGGAATATGTTAAAGCGGATGGCTTGTTGCGCCGATACATCGCCTTCGATAATGATATCATTATGTTCCCATTTTTTGGCCCAGGCAGCGGCTTGTTCGGCCAGCAGGGTGTTAAAGCCTTTAGAGGCTACCCGGTTAAGGGTATCGTTCAAATGGGCTACCAATTCCCCGGATTTGTGATTTTGGGAGGATAAGTTAGCCACATATTTTATCAGGCTGATGCTTTGGCCCTGCTGCACTTGTACAGTTATAGCCGAAGCCACATATTTTTCTTTAGTGATGGCTTCTGCATGGGCCAGCACAGGCTGCTCATTCTGCAAAAGACTGAACTTCATGCCTGTGGCAACCTCAAAGCCTGTTTTCTTGGTACGCATCACCACGTAGCCACCATCGGGTTGGTTGGCTTTGCTTACCTCGTCCCAAAATTTTTCGTCGTAGTTGGAGTCTTTGTTTACCACATCGCCGTCGATAGCGGGTGTCAGCGTAATGGTTCCGCTGAAGTTTACCGGGGTGATGGTATATTTTATAGCCGCTGCCTCATCGTCAACCATACTGCAAAAGCGAATGGCTTCTACCTTTACCGCTTTGCCACCGACTGTTTTAGCGCTGAAGTTTCTTTTCAGGTATCCCTCCTTCATATTCAGTTCCCGGCGAAAGTTGCTTACTTCGCACTTAGCCAGGTCAAGCTGTTCGCCGTCGATGCTTACGTCGATGATCGTCCAGTTTGCGGCGTTGAGCACTTTGGCAAAGTATTCGGGATAGCCATTCTTCCACCAGCCTACACGGGTTTTATCGGGATAATAAACCCCCGCTACATAGTTGCCCAGCAACGATTGTCCGCTGTAAGCTTCTTCAAAATTAGCCCGCTGACCCATGCGGCCATTGCCCAGACTAAATATACTCTCCGATATTTGATGATGCTGTGGGTCGAAGCCTTCTTCAATAATGCTCCACTCAGCAGGTTTTATGTAGTTTTTCATTTGATGCAATTTTCACGACCGTCATTGCGAGGCTGGAGCCTCACCCAACCCTCTCCAAAGGAGAGGGCTTAAAGCGTTTTTTTAAAGTCTCCTCCTTTGGGGGAGATTTAGTGGGGCTCTTGCTACGCAATGACGCGTTTTATTATAATTTGTCTAAAGTCATCTCGTTAAGCCCGCTCACCACCAGATCCGCCTCATATAGTACCTTAGGGTCGCCTATGCCGATGGCTTTCATCTCGCCTGCTTTGGCGGCCTCCACACCGGCAATAGCATCCTCAAATACCACGCAATATTGCGGTTCGATGCCCAGCGCTTCCGCTCCTTTTAAAAAAACCTCCGGATCGGGTTTGGCCTTGGTCACTTTGTTGCCGTCGATAATAGCATCAAACAGGTTTACTATCTGTAGTTTCTCCAAAATGGTCATGGAATTTTTACTGGCCGAACCCAGGGCAGTTTTGATGCCCGCATCACGGCAGCTTTGCACAAACTCGCGTGCGCCGGGCAATATTTCGTCAGTGGTCATCTGATTGATCATTTCAACATACCAGGCATTCTTTTGCGCGGCTAATTGATCCTTTTCGGCATCAGTTTTTGTTATCCCTCCCGCTTGCAGCACAATCTCTAACGACCGCACCCGGCTTACACCTTTCAATTGTTCGTTCTGCTGTTCGCTAAAATCAAAACCCAGGGAATTGGCCAGGCGACGCCAGGCTTTATAATGGTATATGGCTGTATCAACAATTACACCGTCGAGGTCAAAAATACAGGCTTTAATGTTGTTCATTTTATACTGAGTATGTGGACCCTAAAGTATTAAAAACTTTTTTGGAATAAGGATTTTTGGAGCAAGGAACAAAGATTCTTTTATTGTTCCCTGCTCCAAAAATCCTAAAGTCCAGCATCCGGCATCAGCTTTCCATACCACCCCGAGCCATGTTAATAAAAAATCGAGTACTTTATTTGGATTAATTATAAATAATAATAATCTTTGTGCCCAGATATGATCAGCACCATTACAACAAGCACTCCATGGACAGATGTTTTTAAAACATCGGCAGGGGCCATTTACCAATGCGACGCCGAGCGTTGCTGGTATGTTGATTTTGCGGGTAAGGTGGCCAAATTCGATTATCGTTGCCTGTTAAAGCTGCGCAAGTCGGTTTATCATATCGATATTGAGCAAGCCCTGCTCAATACTACTAAAGATCCCGATGTAGAGATCATCTTTATCTGCGCCTGCGATCATTGCTATGTATTATCACTCATACAAATCATAGCCCTGAAAGAATTATTGGAAGGCACTTTTGTGATGCTGGAGTTAAATCATATTCTGCACGAACGTCTCTGTAACATAGTTAGTTAACTATTTAGACTAATACTAAATTCATATTATCTTTAAATTATAGTTATATTAACATATAGCACTATTATTGCATCATAATACCTGCAACAAGTTATTAATTTAAAACTATGAAAGATCTGCTCCGCATAAAAAGCCTTATTTCAACAGAAATTGAAGCGCTTTTAAATCAACAGGTTAGAAAAGAAGCTTTGTCTTCATCTATATATTTATCCATGGCTTCCTGGTGTAACCGTAATGGTTATGATTTTTCGTCCGACTATTTTTTTAAACAGGCTGAAGAGGAAAGGGTTCACCAGTTAAAATTTTATAAATACATTCTGGATATGGGCGGCAACGCTATATCTCCGGAAGTTACCGGCATCAAACAGGAATATAACTCTTTTCGCGAAGTGTTTGAAGAAGCTTTGGACCAGGAGATCAGCGTTACACAATCTATCAAAAACATTTATGCCCGTTGCATGAAAGAGCAGGATTTTGTGACTATGGAGTTCCTGAACTGGTTCCTGAAAGAACAACGTGAAGAAGAATACAAAGCCCGTCGTGCCCTTGAACTGTTTGAAGTTATTGGCGAAGAAGGTACCGGCAGATGGCAGATCGACAAACACGTTGGTCAGATCAAATATGACAGCGAAGCGTAAAAAGCGCTCTCTAAATGGCGTAGTCCTCATGAACGCCAAAACAAATAATATTGTGAATAATCTGCCCCTAAAGGGTGAGACTTTTGATAAGCAAAATTGAAAATTAGAAAGCCCCTTGCATTTAGCGAGGGCACTGAAAAAGTCCTTTAAAATTAAAGAGGTAGTTTTACAGATAAAATGGAGGCGCTGAGAATCGCCTGTACGAAATCATTCTCCACCACCTACCCGAATACGCCAACGAAAAAGAGGTTGTTTTCAATTTTGAAAACGACCTCTTTTGATAAATAGCCACTTTTTCAGTGCCCTCCATTTAGCGAGGGGCTTTCTAATTATTAAACCCTTCCCCTTCAGGGGAGTAATAGCCCATGAAAAGCATAAGGCGCAAATTAAGCATCTATCGACTCACCCCGACATCGCTGCGCTCGTCACCCCTCTCTACGCTGCGCGCATAGAGGGGATTTTCTTCTTTACCCTCTTTGCGGCAAAGCCGCAGAGAGGGTGGTCCAGCGAAGCGTAGACCGGGTGAGTCGGCTATGCGACTTTGTTTTTAATCTTGCAGGTTTAAACCCCGCCTTCATGGGCTATTACTCTTCAGGGGAGGGTTCAATGTCATTCAGTAAGTAATTTTACAAACTCCATGGGGGTTAAAACTGTAGAAAAATTCGGTTACCATTCAGTGCCATCGGTACTGTACCCGGTTGCATACCTTCGGCATGCTACATGATTGTTGTTTGTTTCCTATAAAGCTTTTACTCCTCCGGAGTATCCTTAACTTGCGGGAAGGATTGGATAGAGCCTATATCAGATCCATCAGCTTCAATACGTCCTTAGGGTGATATTCTTTCAACCAGGTATTACCCGGCTGGATACTACAAACAGGGGCATATTTACACCTGTCGGTACATTCTGTTTCTATCACTTCTATCTCTTCGGGACCGTGATGATGTTTGGCATATGATTTAGCCAGCTTAAACATATCCTTGCCACCCCTCTTGCCGCATTTGCTACCAACGCATACATACAGTACTTTGTCTGGTATGGTAAATTTCCCCATCAGGATACTTAATTTATGGTTAACATTAAAGCAACAAAGATAAGCTAATAAAGTTCCACTTGAATAATCTACGGGTTATTCAAAACTTTTAAGATAGGCAGCAAGTGGCTCAAGACCAACCTCCTTACGAAGCTTATCAACAGATTTGGGGTATTTCAGAGGGAAGGGTGTGGCTTTATGTGTTTTCGGATCAACATTTACCTGGGTACCGTAAATTTGCTTTTGATGTTTACCAACAAGTACCCTATCGGTCAGTAAAGCATAATTTTCTTTGTCGGCGTTATTCTTATCTACCTCCTTCTTCATCAAAATAAGCACCTGTTCCTGGAAGGGGATATCATCATCGCAATGTTGTACAATGGCCCAAAAGCTATCGCTTGAACCGCCAACCAGGTCATAACCCGGATAGCCGTACTTTTTGATAATAGCCTTGGCTTTTAACTCGTTGATACGATCCGCTTCTTCCCATTTGCTTTGGATAGTTTCATCACTATAGACCGATTTTTCCTTTCGCTGCGTTTTCGCAAATTCTTTACGCCAAAACTGATCGGTTTTAAACATGGAGTCGATCTGTTTTATTAAGGCGGTATCCTTTTTAACAATCTGTGCTGAAGGAGCTATAGCGAAGTATCCTGAAAGAAGCGCTATGATAAGGAATGTTTTCATCAATAATATTTTCATAAGATAATATATAACTAAAGATATAGTTACAATTTAACTTTTCAAATAAAATAAATTTTATTTGCGTAACCCAAAAGTTACTTATATATTTACGTAACCCAAAGGTTACACATAAATGAAAAGAGATCTTGTTATCAAGTGGCATTTTCCCCATGCTCCTGAAAAGGTTTGGGAATGCCTCACCAACCCCGATCTGGTTAGCCAGTGGCTCATGAAAAATGATTTTAAGCCTGTAGTTGGTCATCAGTTTCAGTTTCATAGCAAACCACTGCCCAAAATGGGTTGGGATGGTATTGTTTATTGCGAGGTACTGGAAGTGATACTTAATCAAAGGCTTGTATATACCTGGAAAGGCGGTCCCCGGCCTGGTGTTATAGGTTTGGATACTTTACTTACCTGGACGTTAACCCCCGATGGCGATGGCACCCGTCTGGTATTGGAACATAGTGGCTTCAAAGGGCTTAAAAATATGTTCTCCAGTATATTTATGGAATCCGGATGGAAAAAAGGTATTACCCGCAGAATGATTCAAATATTAAATGAAATGCCAGGAGCTTAGACATTAGCTTTTAAACACCAACATAAAACCAACTCAAATGAAAGCAATTGAAGTTATCTCTATCCCGGTTACCGACCAAACCAGGGCCAAGGAGTTTTATCAAAAACTGGGTTTCGAAATCTTAGTCGATGCCCCTTTTGCTCCGGGTCAGCAATGGGTGCAGTTGGGTTTCCCCGGTTCGCCGGTTTCTATTACGCTGGTTACATGGTTCCCTGAAATGATACCCGGCTGCATCCGTGGCTTTGTGATTAAAACCGATAACCTGGATGCCGATATTAAAGATCTCACCGCCAAAGGCATTGAACTGGGTACAATTGATGAGACCCCATGGGGGAAGTTTTTGGCCGTAAAAGACCCGGATGGTAATGTGATGAGCCTGCATGCGGAATAAAGAGTATCTGAATCAGAATTTTGACAATCATGTAAACAGCGAAGCCCTCAACGAAGTTAATTCTGATTCAGACAAAAAATCTGCACATTTGAAAAATGTTCAAAAAGTATCACACCTGCCTTCTCATCTGTCTGTTCATACTATGGGGCTGTAACCCCAAGCCTGCGAATCAGTATAAAGTAGTTAAAATAAAAGATGGTGATACGCTGGGCCTGCTCAGTAACGAGAACCAGCAAATTACCGTTCGCCTGGCCGAAATAGATTGCCCCGAAAAATCGCAAGCCTTTGGTAAAGCGGCCAAAAAATTCACTTCCGATCTTTGCTTTGGCAAGGATGTTACCCTGATAGGCAACACTAAAGACCGTTATGGCCGCACCGTTGCTATGGTTATTTTGACCGATGGCACCAATGTAAATTATCAGCTGGTAAAAAATGGTTTCGCGTGGCAATACAAAGCCTATTCCCAAAGCGCCGAATTAGCCAGCCTGGAGCAAAATGCCCGCGAAAATAAGCTGGGCCTATGGCAGGATGCCAATCCTACCCCACCCTGGGAGTATCGTAAAGAAGGTCGCTCATCCGGTTATGATAATAATCCCTACAAAAAACACTATAAGCATAAACCAAAACTTGAGGATGTATATTAAAACATTAACTTTGGTTAAGTGGTGAGTAGTGAGTGGTGAGTAGTTAACATCATGATTATTAATAGTCATAATTTTCTACTCATTATTCACCAGTCCCCGCTCACTGCCCAACTACTTGATACTGAAACCACATGAAGTTTACAAAAGCGTTTTTATCCATCGCCTTTACCCTTGTATTGATTTGGGCATTGCAACATAAATTTGGCCCGGTACCACCATTCGGCGATTTTTTAAGTCCGGCGGATGGATTTTGGCAAAATGCCGAAAGCAAAAATATTTTATCAACCACCCATTTAATGCTTCCGGGCCTTACGGATAAGGTAACCATTAAGTACGATGAGAACCGTATCCCGCACATTTTTGCCGATAACGAGCACGACCTGTATTATGCACAGGGCTATATAACTGCTACAGAACGCCTTTGGCAAATGGATATACAAACCAGACAGGCCGCAGGCAGACTGGCAGAGGTACTTGGCCCGCAATTACTGGAGGTCGACCGTTATCACCGCCGTATGGGTATGGTTTATGGCGCCGAAAAAACTTTAAAAGCCATGATGAGCGAACCGGCCGTACGCCAGATGATACTGGCTTATACCGACGGTATTAACGCTTACATCCATCGCCTGCACCCACGCCAGTATCCCATTGAATTTAAACTGCTGGATTATGCACCAGAAGACTGGAAACCGATCAACTGTGCCTTTTTGCTCAAACTCATGAGCGAAACCCTGGCCGGTGGCTCCAACGAGTTTGCCATGACCAATATTTTAAAACGCTTTGGGGCTAAAACTACTAATGATCTGTTTCCGGATTACCCCATGCACGAGGATCCGATCATTCCGGTGGGTACCAAATGGGATTTTAAACCGCTGCCCATTCCCAAACCGTCGGCAAATTTTATGGCTTTGATGAATGATAGTGTTAAAAGCGTGATAAAGGAAGAAGGCATTGGTAGTAATAACTGGGCGGTATCTGGCAGTAAAACAGCCAATGGTTATCCTATTTTAGCCAACGACCCACACTTAAATCTTACTTTCCCATCCATATGGTACCAAATACAGCTTTCGGCGCCATCTGTAAATGTTTATGGGGTTTCGTTACCGGGCTCGCCCGCCGTTATATTAGGTTTTAACAATAATATTAGCTGGGGCATTACCAATGTAGATGCCGATGTGTTGGATTGGTACCAGGTAAAGTTCAGAGATAATAAAAAGGAAGAATATTGGTACAATAACCAATGGAACAAAACCAACAGACGGGTGGAAGTGATCAACATCCGCGGGCAACAACCTTTATATGACACGGTTATATACACTCATCACGGCCCGGTGGTTTATGAAGATAAAACCAAAAAAACTTCAGACTCATATGATTTTGCACCTGTAGGCGCCGCGCTAAGATGGATTGCGCATGATGAATCGGACGAGCTAATGACCATGTATATTTTAAACAAGGGAAAAAATTATGCCGATTACCGTAAGGCGCTTACATATTTTAACGCTCCTGCATCCAACTTTGTATTTGCCAGTAAGGATAACGACATCGCCATCACCCCTAACGGTAAATACCCTTTGAAATATCGTGATCAGGGTAAATTTATATTAGATGGTACCGACCCGGCCGATGACTGGCATGGCTGGATTCCCTTTGAACAGGATCCTACCGTCAAAAACCCGCCACGTGGTTTTGTAAGCTCGGCCAATCAATCCTCAACAGATTCAACCTATCCATATTATATCAACTGGTCGTTTGCTCAGTATGAGCGTGGCAAGCGCATTAATGACCGGCTTACCATAATGCAAAAAGCTACCGTTGATAGTATGCGGATCCTGCAAACCGATACTTACAGCATCCGGGCGCAGGATATTTTACCTGCTATGCTAAAATATGTCGACGCCTCCAAACTTGATCAAACCCAGTCTGAAGCTCTCAGTATGATCAAAAGCTGGAACAAAGATTTTAGCATCAATTCAACCGGGGCCTCTATATTTAATGCCTGGTGGATTAAAATGTACAAAATGATCTGGAGCGATGATTTTGCGGCTAAAGACCTGCAGGAAAACTATCCATCGGTTGACCGTACTGAGCAACTTTTACTAAAAGAGCCCAATTCCAAATGGTTTGATGATATCCGTACCCCAACAAAAGAAACCCGTACCGATATAGTAACCCTGGCCTTTAAAACCGCTATAAATGATCTAACTCATGAATACGGTAAACCGGGCGAAAAATGGCAGTGGGGTTCGGTCAAAAAAATGGAGATCAAGCACCTCACCCGCCAGGAAGCATTCAGCTCTGGCAATTTTGCTACAGGCGGTACAGGCTCAACCATTAACGCGTTGAACAACGGGCACGGCCCATCTTGGCGCATGGTGGTACAAATGGGGCCAACAGTAAAAGGCTATGGCATTTTACCCGGCGGCGAATCGGGCAATCCAGGCAGCTTTTTTTATGACGATATGCTAAAAACCTGGCAAAAAGGCCAACTAAAAGAACTATTGTTCCTGCAGTCGCCCGATGAAATGTCAAACCGTATCAAAACAACACTAACAATAGGCAGTAAATAAAAAAAGTATCAAGTAGTTAGTATCAAGTATCACGACTTTTGAAAAACTATCAACAAATACAAGTATCTTGATACTTGATACTAACTACTTGATACCCAAAACTAAAAATAAAAGATTATGTTATTCCTCATCATACTCATACTATCATTTGCAAGCGGTTTCTTTTTGCCTTGGTGGGTAGTGGCTATAGCGGCATTTTCGGCAGCATTTTTTATTGGCAAAACATCAGGCCAGGCGTTTTGGTCGGGTTTTTTAGCGGTGTTTACTGTGTGGATAGTATTGGCACTATTTAAAAGCATCCCTAATGATCATATGCTGGCTAAAAAAGTGGCTGTATTATTACATTTACCGGGCTGGGGTTATTTGCTGGTGATCACCGGGATAATCGGCGGGTTGGTGAGTGGCTTCGCAGCGCTCTCGGGCGTGCTGCTACAAAAAGCCTTCGGAAAAGAATGAACACCAATTACACGAATTACTTCGAATCAATTAACACGAATTGAAAAGTATAATTCGTGAAATTCGAAAAAATTCGTGAAATTAGTGTTACATCATGGAATTCGTGCATAATCTTAGAATGCGCTTACAGCCTCTTTCAACACAGCAACTCCATCTTTATCACTTTTTGATGAAGCAAAGATTTCCTGCGAAGTTGATTTATCGCCATAAAAATTAGCGATGGCATTTTTATCAATAGCCAGGTTTGAACCATTAATAGTTATACCGGCAAATAAACCGCGGCTGCGTGAATACGAGTAAACTTCGGCCTCCAGCTTATAATCGGTACTGGCAGATGAGCTTCGGCCAACCGGGCCTGCCGCCGCCGAAATGTCGCCACCAATGGTAAAGTCGCCATTTTCAACCTTAGTCAATACACCCTTGTGATGAAATACCAGGATCAGATCGACAGATTGCACACCAATCTGCAAACCAAAACTACCACCAGTTAAAGTTACAAACACCGGGTCGCTCCATTTGCCGCTTGCCAGTTTTACCATGGCAACGCCTCTGCCCCGTTTACCGCCAATGCCAAAACCGGCATTGATCATTTTAGGGATAACAACAATTCCTTCCGACTGCTCCATCAACTGATGCGGAATGGTTTCACTCATTTTGCTGAACTCTTTTAATACGTTTGCTGCATTATGTACGCGTTCCGTTTCCTTATCGCCTGCTTTGGCCGATATCAGGACAAAAAACAAGCTCAGGATTAGTGGGAACCTCAAAAATTTTAATGTTTTCATGGGGGTAAAATTACAATTTGTACAATGTTATATTAATTACTAACCCCCAAAACGCATACTTGTTTACATAATTGTGCAAGCGCATGGTCATTTGTTTTTTGTGTGAATCAGAATTAACAGAATTAGCGAATTTCAGAATTCTTTAACAATGAAGATTTGGATAATCTGCACATCTGAAATTTGAAATCCGCACATCTAATAAACTATCTTTGCTAACAATGAGCACACCGACTAAACAGCAGGTATTTTCTATTAACAGCACCGACGATTTTGATCAAACAGCCCTGCAGATCTTTCGCCACCAGGCTAAAAATTGCAACGTTTACCGGCAATTTATTTCGGGACTAAGGTTAAATGCAGATAAAATCACTTCGGTGGAGCAGATTCCATTTCTACCCATAGAATTTTTTAAATCGCACCAGATACTGAGTACCGGAGCCCCGGTTCAATTAATCTTTACCAGCTCTGGCACCACAGGCATGGTTACCAGCAGCCATTTGGTAAGCGATAAAACCTGGTATGAGAATAGTTTCCGCGATGCATTCCAATTGTTTTATGGCGATATCAGGGATTATACCGTGCTGGCCCTGCTACCATCTTACCTGGAGCGCGAAGGTTCATCGCTTATTTACATGGTTGATGATCTGATCAAACAATCCGAAAACCCCGACAGTGGTTTTTTTTTATATAACCACAACGAACTATACCAGCAACTACAAAAACAACAGGCAGCTAACAGACCTATCCTTTTAATAGGTGTTACCTTTGGCCTGCTTGATTTTATCGAAACCTATCAGATTAATTTCCCGGAATTGATTGTGATGGAAACCGGCGGCATGAAAGGCCGGCGTAAAGAGATGATTCGCGAGGAACTGCATAATACTTTATGTAAAGGCTTCGGTGTAAGCCATATCCATTCAGAATATGGCATGACCGAACTGCTATCACAGGCCTATTCCAAAGGTGATGGTATTTTTGAATGCCCTCCCTGGATGAAAATTATCATTCGCGATACTAATGATCCCATCAGTACGTTAGCAAAGGGCAAAACAGGCGGCATCAATGTGATCGATCTGGCTAATATCAACTCCTGCTCATTTATTGCTACGCAGGATCTGGGCAAGATCAACAGCGATGGCGCATTTGAAGTATTGGGCAGGTTTGACCAGTCAGACATTCGCGGATGTAATTTGCTGATTGCTTAGTCCATTTTAGTATCAAGTAATTAGTATCGAGTATCACGACTTTCCCTTGTGACCAGATCGGTTTTCAAAAAATCTTGATACTTGATACTCAATACTAAAATCTTGTCTTTTGACAGGTATTATTATTATTTTTGCACGCATCATAAATGCTAAAAACATGATTGAGAAATTTTTAAACGAGGAACAAGATCCTAAAGCAGTTGAAAAAGTATATTCCCGCCTGGTGGATCTGCTATCTTCTGGCGAAGAGATCATTTATATAGCGGTTCAAAAAAAGCCATTGGTAAACTTATTTCCGGATTGTATTGCCATTACCAACAAACGGGTATTGTTTTTTACCCCGGCAAACCTGGGTTTATCCATCAAGTTTGTTGATTTTGTTTGGAAAGATATTGTTGATGTACATACCAAGGAAGAGATCATTGGTGCTGTATTCAGTGTAAAAACAACCAACGGCGCCGAAATGGCTGTTGATTACCTGCCAAAGATCCAGGGTCGTAAATTATATCAATACGCACAGGAACGTAAGGAAATTGAACGTGAGGCCCGTCGCCAACGCGATCTGGAACAAAAACGTGCCGAATCTGGTTCTATCCAGTTTGATAATCCTGCTGCTGCTGCGCATGCTGCTACAGCACAACAAACTTATACTGCACCAGCTCCAGTAGTAACGCAACAACCAGCTCCCGTTGCGCCGCCAGCGCCAGCACCGGCCCCTGTTATGCACGAAGCGCCAAAGCCAGATGAACTTACCGAAAAACTAAAAAAATTAAAAACATTGTTTGATAACGGCCTGATATCCCAGGAAGAGTACAATCACAAAAAACTCGACCTGTTGAGCGATTTGTAATTATCATTAAAGCATAACAGAAAAGGCGATGGATTAAAATCCATCGCCTTTTCTGTTATAAATAATTTGAGCTATTCTCAATTTAAAAGCCGGTCGTCAAAACTAAAAGATTCTTTATTCACTATTTTGATATTCCTGGCTTCGGGGTGCAAAGGGTTAAGGATGTAATTAAACTCTGCCGGTACAATAGCCGATGGTACCCGCATAGCCAGGTATTCTTGTTTTTTCAGAAACTCGTCGCCCAGTTTTCTTAATGCTACCGGACCCGAAACATCCTGCCAGTTATCAGGCAGCAAAGCGTGGTTTAATTGTGTGAAACTATAATCTGGCACATCAATTTGCGCAATGCAAAAATTGGCCGGGACAATCAGGGGATCCAAATGCACCAGTACTTCCAAAATCGCCAGTGACCTCGATGATGCCAGGTAAAGCATTGGCTTGCCCTCACTGTTCCAGCGGCCGCCATACAAACGGGCACCCGTTCCGCTCAGGTCATCGGCATAATGGCATTTTGCAATACGATATAAAACCATCAGGCAAAAATACCGTGTTCAATACGCCCCAACTCCCTGAAAACCATATCAAAACCGGCGGAAGTATCCAGGATAGTTACTGGTGCCTCGCCTTTAAACACATAACCCGGCGTTTTTACCCAAATTTTAAATTTATCCATGGAACCAAAAACTTCCTCGCCGCGGGTATACAGACGGGCAAGCTCAACGGCCTTTTCGGCGTACTCTGTTTTAATGATGGCGTTATCATCATAACGCTGTAAGGTGCGCTCCGAGATATGTAATATATTGGCCAGCTCCTGTATATTGAGGGATATTTTTTTGGCTAATGAAAGTAAAACGCTTTTTGGGAAACCTTTACGTGCCAGATTAATGATATCAAAATCTGTAGAGAATTTGACAGACTTTGCCCCCTCCAGTAAATGGTAAAATGAAGGAACCGGAGCCTGAACAACGTACGCTGCCATGGGCTCATTTACCTCATTTTTTTTGCTATCAACTTTTGTTTTGTACGACATATATACAAATATAATTACCATTTGTCGTATTTCAAAATTTATAACAACAAAAAAAGCGATGAGTGTAAAACACATCGCTTCCAGATTATTAATTTAATGCCTTCTTATTCAGCAATAATTAAAAAATAGTTCTTTTTGCCTTTTTGTACCACCAGGAATTTGTTATTGATCAGTGAATCAATGGTATAAACATCATCGGCGGTACCTATTTTAACTTTATTAATTGCCGAACCTCCACCCTGTATCATTTTTTTAGCTTCACCCTTTGATGAGAATATAGCTGTTTTAACAGCCAGCAGATCGCTAACATTGATACCTTGTTGTAACTCCGTTAAAGCCACTGTAAAATTAGGCACACCCGCAAATAAGTCCAGTACTTCGGTATCATTCAACTCATTTAAAAACTCAATGCCTACGTTACCAAATAAAAATTCAGACGATTTAATGGCTTTTTCATACTCAGCTTCGCCGTGTACGCGTATGCTGATATCCTTTGCCAGTGCTTTTTGTAATATCCGTGTATGCGGCGCTGCATCGTGCTCCACTTCCAAAGCTTCAATTACATCACGTTCAAACAGGGTGAATATGCGGATATATGCCTTCGCATCAACATCGGTGGTGTTTAACCAGAACTGGTAAAACTGATATGGCGATGTGCGCTCGGCATCCAGCCAAACCGCGCCGCTTTCAGTTTTTCCAAATTTGGTACCATCGGCCTTTTTGATCAGGTTGGTGGTTAAGGCAAATGCCTCGCCGCTATCTTTACGACGGATGAGCTCGGTACCGGTAACAATATTACCCCACTGGTCGCTGCCTCCCATCTGGATACTACAGTTATGATGTTTCCACAGGTAATAAAAATCGTATCCCTGCACCAACTGATAGGTAAATTCGGTGAATGACATCCCGGTATCACCTTCCAGCCGTTTTTTTACCGAGTCTTTGGCCATCATATAATTAACGGTGATATGCTTACCTACATCACGGATGAAATCAAGGAAAGTAAAGTTCTTGAACCAGTCGTAGTTATTCACCATTTCGGCGCTATTGACACCGCTGTTAAAATCCAGAAAACGGGTCAATTGCTTTTTAACCGACTCCAGGTTATGTTGCAAAACATCTTCCGACAATAAATTACGCTCCTGCGATTTACCCGACGGATCGCCAACCATACCGGTAGCGCCCCCCACCAAAGCATAAGGTTTATGACCAGCGCGCTGAAAATGGATCAGTGTCATGATCTGGGTTAAGTGGCCCACATGCAAGGAATCGGCGGTTGGATCAAATCCTATATATCCCGAAGTCATGCCTTTATTCAGCTTTTCTTCGGTACCCGGCATTTCGGTATGCAGCATACCGCGCCAGCGTAATTCTTCAACAAAGTTCATATTCAATATTTCAAAGGCTGCAAATATAAGAGAATAATTGGCTGAGCCGAATAGCTATATTATGCCAAAGCAGGGTTAACTAAAGGTAAAATCCATTTCAAATAATTACTTATTTTTTGTACCTTGAGCAAAAGCCACTATTTTGCACAGCAGCGCCTATGAATTTTTTATCGCATTATTACTTTGATCGTGATATAAACAACTGTTACCATATATTAGGTATCGTTTTACCCGATCTTTTAAAAAATGCCGATAAAAACATCATTCTTCATCCAGAAAAACTGCACCATACCGATAAAAACATCAATTCCATCATTGCAGGCTGGAATAAACACCTCGCGGTCGACCGTTATTTTCACTCCTCCGATTTTTTCACCATCCATTCGCACCGGTTAAAAAAACTATTATTGCCTGCCATTGAAGGTTCGCCGGTAAAGCCGTTTTTCCTGGGGCATGTAGCGTTAGAACTGATCATTGATAACTTGCTGCTCACCACCGGCAAAATACAGGTTGATGATTTTTATGCACACCTGGCTGGCTGTAAAACATCGGTGATCGACGAGTTTTTAACCTTTTCTGGATTACCGGACAGCACTGTTTTCTTAAATTTTTTTGACGATTTTAAAAGCAGTCAGTACCTGCATACCTACGCCGAAACACACCAGATAGCCTACGCCTTAAAACGCATTTGCATGCGCATATGGCAAAACCCATTTACCCCGGAGCATGAGGCTCAAATGAACGAGGTATTGAACGATTACCGCGACTATCTGCTCCCCGATTTCATGTCGATATTTGAAGAGATAGCCAATAAACTCATAGCTATTTAACAGCTGGGTTATTATTTGATCTATCGTTAAAACCCATCTACCCAAGTCTTTTTCAGAGTTCAAATGGTAAAAACCCCATGACAAAGGCCCTGTTTATATCAAAAAGGCTTAAATATCAGCAATTAACATTTAAAAATTCTTTTATTTAATAAAATTATATACCTACCTTTGCAGTCCCAATTAACAAATTGGGAAAAGGAGAAAAATTATTTAATGGCAAAAAAACAAGAAGCAGAAAAAGAATTAAAAGCGAAAGAAGCTGAACTGGACACAGTTACCGCATCTGGCGAAAAAGAAACCATTGAATCAGAAGCTGATTCAATATCTATCGAAGAGATCAAATCAAAAATTGCAGCTACTCCAAGTGCGGATTTCGACTGGGATGCAGATGACAAAAAATTTGGTAACTATACCGATAGCGACCGTGAGAAATTCGAGAAAATGTATGATGGAACTTTCAGCTCTATCACCAAAGGCGAAATCATCACCGGTACTGTTGTTAATGTTAACAACAAAGATGTGGTATTGAACGTAGGGTTTAAATCAGACGGTTTAGTTTCAGTATCAGAATTCCGTGATACACCTGATCTGAAGATCGGTGACAAAGTTGACGTATTTGTAGAGTCACAGGAAGATGCTAACGGTCAGTTAGTACTTTCACGTAAACGTGCAAAAACTCAAAAATCATGGGAGCGCATTAATTCAGCCCTTGACAATGATGAGATCATCACTGGTTTTGTGAAGAGCAGAACTAAAGGTGGTTTAATTGTTGACATCATGGGTGTTGAAGCCTTCTTACCTGGCTCACAAATCGATATCAAACCTATCCGTGATTACGATGTGTACGTAGGTAAAACAATGGAATTCAAAGTTGTTAAGATCAACCATGAGTTTAAAAACGTAGTGGTATCACACAAAGTGCTGATCGAAGACGATTTGGAAAACCAAAAAACAGAAATTGTTGCACGCCTTGAAAAAGGACAGGTATTGGAAGGTACCGTTAAAAACATTACCGACTTTGGTGTATTTATTGACCTTGGTGGTGTTGACGGCTTACTGCACATTACTGATATATCTTGGGGCCGTATCGAGCATCCACGCGAAATTCTGGCATTGGATCAAAAAATCAACGTTGTTGTGCTTGACTTTGATGACGAGAAAAAACGTATTGCTCTGGGCTTAAAACAATTAACTCCTCACCCTTGGCAAAGCCTTTCTGAAGATATTCAGGTTGGTTCAAAGGTTAAAGGTAAAATTGTTACCGTCGCTGATTACGGCGCATTCCTTGAAATCATCCCTGGTGTTGAAGGTTTGATCCACGTATCAGAAATGTCATGGTCACAAAACCTGCGCAACCCTCAGGAATTCCTGAAAGTTGGTGATGAGATCGAAGCACAAGTGTTAACACTTGACCGCGAAGAACGCAAAATGTCATTAGGTGTTAAGCAATTAACTCCTGATCCATGGCAAAATGCTGGCGAAAAATACGCTATCGGCACTCAGCACATCGCTACAGTTAAAAACATGACCAACTTTGGTGTGTTTGTTGAACTGGAAGATGGCATCGACGGCTTAATCCACATCTCTGATCTTTCTTGGTCTAAAAAAGTAAATCACCCTAACGAATTCACTAAAGTTGGTGAGAAATTAGACGTGGTTGTTTTAGAACTTGATATCGAGAACCGTAAATTAAGCTTAGGTCACAAACAGCTGGAAGAAAACCCTTGGGATACTTTCGAAACTGTATTTACCATTGATTCAATTCATGAAGGTACTGTATTGAAAGTAACAGACAAAGGTGCTATCGTAGCTTTACCTTACGGTGTTGAAGGCTTCGCGCCAACCAAACACCTGGTTAAAGAAGATGGTAAATCAGTAAAAGCTGAAGAAACCGCTGAATTCAAGATCATTGAATTTAACAAAGAGAACAAACGTATCGTTATTTCACACTCACGTATCTGGGAAGAAGCTCGCGCTGACGCTCGTGTACAGGAATTTGAAAACCGCAAAAAAGAAGCAAAATCTGCAAGTAACGCGGTGAAAAAAGTGAAAGAATCAGTTGAAAAATCAACCTTAGGCGATCTTAGCGTATTAGCTCAGTTAAAAGAGCAAATGGAAGGTGCTGAAAACAAAGCCCGCAAGGCTGCACCAGCCGCTAAAAAAGCTGAAGGATCTGAAGAAGAAGCATAAGCTTTAACTGAAACATATTCTCACAAAGCCCTTCCGTTTATTCGGAAGGGCTTTTTTGTTGCCTCTTTAAAACAGGTTGTTATGCTGAGCATCGTCGAAGTATGGTGGGCCGGCCTTTACGCTCTACCCTTCGACGGAGCTCAGGGTGACACCCTTTTGGGGACTGCAGTTATCCCCATAGATCATTAATCTCCAAAGCAAGCATTCTTTAATTTTTATATTTACACCATGACCGGCGAAACCAACCTCACTACCTTACTCAAAAACATGACACCCGTATTAAACGAAGGCGATTATGTTTATTGTACTGTATCATCCCTCCAATCCATCGATCCTGATGATATTTTAGGTCTTTTTAAAGAAGCGGAAGGGTTTACCGTTATTCTTAAAAAAGAGATCGCCGATCAGCTTCAACTGGAGTATAGTTATATTGCCGCCTGGATCACACTTACTATACATTCCTCATTAGCGGCTACTGGGTTAACCGCTGCATTTGCTACAGCGCTGGCACACGAAGGGGTCAGCTGTAATGTGGTTGCCGCCTATTATCATGATCATATTTTTGTGGCGAAAGCGGATGCAGACAGGGCCATGGACGCGCTTAAAAAGTTATCAATTTAAACATGATGAGTCATGCTGAACTTGTTTCAGCATCTAATTTGCAAGGTTTATAAAAGTATATTGGCTGCTTTTCTGATGAGATTCCGAAATAAATTCGGGACGACTACTGCTTTACTTACCATACTTCCATTAACCGCTTTTAAAACTCATCACCGAAAACTCAAAACTATTTACTATTTTTGCCCAAATCCACCCATACGATGCAAAATCTTACACTGCTCGACGGACAAAAGTTTCAGATCACCATACAACGTTTATGTCGCCAGTTGATTGAAAATCACGATGATTTTTCAGGATCGGTGTTGATTGGTATTCAGCCCCGAGGCATATATCTGGCCAAACGTGTAGCCGAGGAACTCAGAAAAATATTATCCGGCAAAACCATTTTACAGGGCGATCTGGACATTACCTTTTACCGCGACGATTTTCGCAGGCGCGAATCGCAGCTGGTACCGAATCAAACCAAGATAGATTTTATTATTGAAGGCAAAAAAGTGATCATGATGGATGATGTGCTCTGGACCGGCAGAACCATTCGTGCCGCTATGGATGCTATGCAGGCTTTTGGCAGGCCGGAGAAGGTAGAATTACTGGCCCTGGTTGATCGCCGTTATTCGCGCCATATACCGGTATCGGCAGATTATGTAGGTATAGAAGTGGATTCCATCGCATCGCAAAAAGTAGTAGTAAGCTGGAAAGATACCGACGGCGAAGATAAAATTGTGCTGGTATCGGAAGCAGCGGAATAAGGGTTTGATAATATCGAACACTGAATGTTGAATGTCGAATATTGAAGTTTAAATAAGGAGTGGATGAACAACAGCAAGTATGATTTAGAGGAAAGGCTCATTGATTTTGCTGTTACTATTGCTGATATTATTGAAGCTTTACCTAATACACGACTTGGTAATTACATTGCCGGACAATTAGTACGATCAGGATGCTCACCTGCCTTGAATTATGGTGAAGCTCAATCTGCTGAATCAAGGAACGATTTCATTCATAAAATGAAAATCATATTGAAAGAATTACGAGAGTCAATGGTTTCCCTCAAAATTATTAAAAGGCGGGATATACATAACTTGGATAATACTGAAGCAGCAATAAACGAATGCAATCAGCTGATAGCAATTTTTGTAAAAAGTATAGAAACAGCTAAGAAGAACAATTTAAAACCACAATAACGAAACAAAGAGATATCGAATAGTAAAGCACTTCTTACTTACTTCATTATTCGACATTCAAAATTCAGTGTTCGATATTATTAAAAAATCATGGCAGGACTAAGCACAAGGCATTTATTAGGCATAAAAGATTTGAACCGGGCAGATATTGAACTGATATTTGAAACTGCCGATACTTTTAAATCGGTTTTGAACCGGCCGATCAAGAAAGTGCCTTCGTTGCGTGATGTAACTATTGCCAATATATTCTTTGAAAACTCCACCCGTACACGTCTGTCGTTTGAACTGGCCGAAAAACGCCTTTCGGCGGATGTGGTGAACTTTGCGGCATCATCCTCATCGGTAAGCAAAGGCGAAACACTGATAGATACGGTGAACAACATCCTGGCCATGAAGGTGGATATGGTGGTGATGCGCCATCCCTATGCAGGCGCGGGCATCTTCCTGTCAAAACATGTAAAGGCCCAGATTGTGAATGCCGGAGACGGTGCACATGAGCACCCAACGCAAGCCCTGCTGGATGCTTTCTCTATCCGTGAAAAATATGGCGATGTGGCCGGTAAAAAAGTGGTGATCGTGGGTGATATACTGCATTCGCGGGTAGCGCTTTCCAACATACTTTGTCTCAAACAACTGGGCGCCGAAGTAATGGTTTGCGGCCCTACTACGCTGATCCCGAAATACATCGGCTCCTTAGGTGTAAAAGTTGAGCATAACCTCATTAAAGCCCTTAACTGGTGCGATGTAGCCAATATGCTGCGCATACAGCTGGAACGCCAGGACATTAAATATTTCCCTTCCCTACGGGAGTATACCATGCTCTTCGGTCTCAATAAAACCATTCTGGATTCCCTGGATAAAGAGATCACCGTAATGCACCCCGGGCCTATCAACCGCGGTGTGGAGATCACCAGCGATGTGGCCGACAGCAAACAATCCATCATCCTTGACCAGGTAGAAAATGGCGTGGCTGTACGTATGGCGGTGCTGTACTTGCTGGCGGGGCAAACACCTTAACTTTGTTTATCATGGACAGGGCTATCAAGTTTATAAAAGGCAATCTACTTTCCATACTTGTAAGCTGTGGTGTGATTGCATTTCTGTTAAATGTATTTTTTTCCATGAGTATAGAAATAACCAGGAGTATTGGTACACTTCTTTTTCTTGCAGCTCTTACAGAACGAAGAAAAACCTGGACGATTAAGCAATATCAGTTAAAAAACAAAGGCCTTACCGAAGAAGATATACACAATATCCGTTTTGTAAAAAAATGGCAAGAAATCCGTGAAAAAGGGATCTGGCGCTATTGCATTAATGATGGTGGAATAATTCTTGGGGCATATTTGTGGTTAATTATCAGTATACTGCTTATTGCCACATCGATAATTAAACTTCAAACCCTGGTTGATGATCCGGGTAACATGTTCGGTTTTATTGGCTATAATTATATAGCAGGAGCTATTATCGGCGTTATAATAAACAGAGTTTTATGGCCGTATAACCAGCGTAAGTTTATACGTTTAACCGATCCTCTCCTGATAAATCATTCATGAAGTTTAATCATTTTCTTTTCACCGGTGCCATTCTTATTATGGCATTTTCATCAGTCCGGGCCCAAAGCCGCCAGCAGGTAAAAACGGATTCGGTGTTCGCATTGGTTCAAAAATATTTTAATGCTCAAAAAGCCGATTCTCTTTATTCCCTTGGCGGCGAATTATTCAAAAGAACCTTAACGCCCGAAGGCTTCCGGTCGGTGGCCACCCAGCAGCTTTTTCCATTGGGCGATATTAAAGGCTCATCGCTGGTTAGTTTCGTGAATAACAAAGTAAGTACCTATAAACTGATATTTGGGGCAGTTACTTTACAACTGCAAATGAGTCTTGATCAGGACAATAAATTGGATCTTTTCCTGTTTCAACCATTTACCCAGGTAACCGCTGATAAATTGAGTCAGGTTGCCTCAACCAATAAGCTATTAACCTCCATGGACAAAGTGATCGAATCTGCTGTACGCCCCTACATCCAAAAAGCCAATACCGTAGGCTTAAGTGTAGGCGTTTTAAAAGATGGTAAAATAAGCACTTACAACTATGGCGAAACTACCAAAGGCAACAAGCAACTACCTACACTCCATACCATTTATGAAATAGGTTCTATCACTAAAACGTTTACTGCCACATTACTGGCTTATTATGTAAACGAGGGTAAAGTAAAACTGAGCGATCCCGTTACCAAATATCTGCCGGATTCTGTCGCCAAAAACCCTGAATTAAAGCTGATCACGCTTCAGTCATTAAGCAATCATACCTCGGGTTTGGCCCGTATCCCCGACAACCTGGAGGCCAGCGCCACGTATGAGCTTAATCCCTATAAAGATTATACCAAACAACAGCTGTTTGCCTACCTGAAGACCTGTAAGCTTAACAACCCAACAGGCGAAAGATATGATTATTCCAATTTAGGCGTTGGGCTGCTTGGTACCATCCTGTCAAAAGTAAGCGGTAAAACATTTGAGCAAATGGTACTCGAGATCATCTGCCGTCCTTTGGTAATGTCGAGTACTACCCAGCAACTAAGTCCGGCAAGGCTAAACAACTTTGCAACAGTTTATAACGCTACCGGCAACGAAACCCCCGCCTGGGATTTTGACGTTTTAGCCCCTTGCGGAGCCCTACGTTCCTCTGTAAATGATCTGTTGGTATATGCAAAGGCCAATATGGCTCCGGCTCCTGACAAGCTCGGAAAAGCCTTTGAGCTAACCCACCAGATCACCTTCAGCAAAGATGCCAAAATGGGCCTGGCCTGGCATATTATTGTTATTGATGGCGTGGAATATTACTTTCATAACGGGGGCACCTATGGCAGCAGCAGTTTCCTGGCTTTTAACGCTCAAAAAGGCCTGGCGGTAGTGATATTATCCAACGCGGCCGAAAATACAGATGCCATTGGTGTTAAAATGCTGCAAGCCTTGCAGAAATAAGATTAGGTTAAATACTTTATGTCTAACTTGTTTTAAAGGGGTGTTATGCCCGTCGAAGCATGGTAGGCGGGCCTCTGCGCTCGGCCCTTCGACAAGCTCAGGGTGACACATCGCTTTTAAACATTTCGTCCCCTCAGGGTCTCCTGAAAGGGACCCTGAGGCTGCTTACATCCCGTATGTACATGACAGGATCAAACCTCAGGGTCCTCTGCGAGAGACCCTGAGGGGACAAAATTTGAGGGGACAAAATTTCTCCTCGCCCACTCCCATTGCGCCTTTAGCGCAAGTCTTGTGCGACTGTTAGCGCATTGAAGACTTGTGCTTGTTTAAATGTCACAAGTCAGCCATTGCTCACAAACCCACAACACAAGACTTGCGCCAAAAAACGGTTAAATACTTTATGTCTAACTTGTTTCAAAGGGGTGTTATGCCCGTCAAAGCATGGTGGGCGGGCCTCTGCGCTTGTCCTTCGACAAGCTCAGGCTGACACCCTCGCTTTTAAACATCACTCCCGCGAGATTAGCGCAGCGTATCTCGTGGGTGGCATGGTTAAAGCTTTCAGCTTTTGTTCAGCTAAAAGCTGAAGCCATGGGAACCACGGGCTGGAAGCCCGCGGCAGCAAAAACAAAAAAATTCTCCTCGCCCACTCCCATTGCGCCTTTAGCGCAAGTCTTGTGCGGCTGTTAGCGCGTTGAAGACTTGTGCTTGTTTAAATGTCACAAGTCAGCCATTGCTCACAAACCCACAACACAAGACTTGCGCCAAAAAACGATGTCATTTCGAACGAACAAGGGCGGGATCAAGCTTTGGGGTGAGGAGAAATCTTTTGCGCCATATATTACAGATGGCGGGCAAAGATTTCTCCTCGCTCCGCTCTTTTTGCCACTGCTGTTCGTTCGAAATGGCATCGTTCAGACTATAGCTTAAAAAAACATCCCACCTTGCTATAGCAAAGCGGGATGCAAACAAAAGTAATCAGTCAACTGAATTAACTCAATCTTTATCCTATCAACTAATTATTTATCTTTTACTGTTGATCCGTTCCTGATCTCGTCCGAAGCTACTTTCACCAGTTTATCATCAGGCTTAATGTCTCCGTAAACTTCCATCATATCGCCCGATGTTAAGCCTTTTTTAGCATCAACCCATATGGCTTTATGGTTTACCACCTTAATTACAAACACCTTTTCGGTTGAAGTGTAAACAGCGGTTTTGGGCACTACATAAGCGCTATCGCCTCCTGGCAGTGGTACATTTACTTCGGCAAACATGTGGGGCAAAAGCTTTTTATCTTTATTGTAAACATCCATTTCCAAACGCTCAGATCTTAGTTTTTCATCCAAAGCGCCGGCTAAACGTTTCACCTGCGCGGTAAATTTCTGGTTAGGTAATGCTTTCACTGTAAAATCCACTTCGCTTTTATTACTTAATGAGCCGGTAGAGCTTTCTGGTATCGATACTACCAAACGCAGTCTTTTCTGATCCTGCAAGGTGAACAGCGGATCGGCGCTTTTACCGCCTGGACCTACATAAGCACCCAGGTTTACATTACGACTGGTAATTACCCCATCAAACGGAGCGCGTATTTCCAAATAAGCCAGGTTAGCGGCAACTTCTTTATAGGAAGATTTTGCAGCTTCAACATTAGCCAGATCAGAATTCTTTTTGGCTTCGGCCTGCTCCAGGTCATTTTGTGATACGGTGCCGGGAGTTTTGCTGGTGCTCAGCAATCTGTCGTAAGTAGCTTTGCTGGCATAATAGATGGCCTCCTGCTGTTTTATTCTGGATTGCGCCCCTGCCAATTGGGAGTTGATTTCCGGTGCTTCTAAAACAACCAGTAACTGTCCCTGGTGAACTTCGGAACCGATATCAACCAATAGTTTTTTCACATAACTGTTCACCTTGGCATACAGGTCAACCTGTTGATAAGGGATAAGTTCGCCGGGAATAGTAACCGAGCCGCTTAATTTTCCTTTTTTTACCGCAACCAGATCAACCGACGGTGTTTCTACCGCTTCCTGCTGTTGCTCTTCGGCGCTTTCTTTTTCTTTTTCCTCTGAATGGCAAGCACTCAGGAAACTTATGGCTACCGCTAATACGGCAAGCATAATAGTGGATCTATTTTTAAGCTTTTTCATGATGATGCAAAGGGACATAAAATTTACTTTCTTTATCTTCTGGGTCTAATGATACGGATTGTGTGCTGGCATTGCCTTGTACCCAGGCAAAAACCAATGGTAATATTAACAGGGCTGCAAATGTTGAAGCAATAAGCCCGCCAATAACCGCGCGGCCAAGTGGCGATGTTTGGTCGCCACCTTCACCCAGGCCTGATGCCATCGGGATCATACCTACAACCATCGCTAAACTGGTCATTAATATGGGGCGCAAACGCAAGGCTACAGCTTCACGGGCAGCTTTTAACGCGTCGCCGTTATGTTTACGTAACTCTTCGGCGTTGGTAATCAGCAATACCGCGTTGGATATGGATACACCTACCGACATGATCATACCCATGTAGGATTGCAGGTTAAGCGTTGCCCCGGTTATTTTCACTAAAAACAACGATCCGAACAATACCGCCGGCACCGTTGATAATACCACAAACGACATTTTGAACGACTGGAAGTTGGCTGCCAGCATCAGGAATATTACGATAATAGCTACTATCAAACCCGACTGCAAACTGTCCAGTGTATCGGTTAGTGTTTGACTCAGGCCGCGCATTTCTATCGTTAATCCATGCGGTAACTTACCAATGGATTCAATAGCTTTCTGCACGTCATGTGTAGCCGTACCCAGATCCTTTTTGTTGATGTTCGCCGTTACCGATAAGGTGGGTATAGCGCCGATGTTATCATTTTCGCCATTGGTTACGCCGGTTTTTACATCGGCCACATCGCCCAATGTTGGGCGTGCCTGATTAGCTAATACCGGGATCTCCTTTACATCGTTCAGGCTGGCCATTTGGTATTCGGGCACCTGCACCTGTACCAGGTAGCTTAAACCGGCACGTTCATCTATCCAGTTATTTTTTTCGGTAAACCTTGATGATGAAGTGGAGGCGATCAACGAGCGGGAAATATCGTTTAAACCCACACCCAGTTGTGCGGCACGTTGCCTGTCGATAGTAATATCTAAGGACGGATAATTGAATGACTGGCCTATTTGTGCGTCGCGTAAATATTTGATCTGTTTTAATTTATCCAGCACCTTAAAAGCATACTCCTGGTTTTGTTTTTTGTTTTTGCCGGTTAATGCGATCTCAATCGGTGTAGGCGATCCCTGGCTCAGGATCTTATCGGTCAATTCTATCGGCTCAAATGAGATCCGGATGCCGGGCATTTTTTGAGCGATGGAATCCCTGAATTTTTCTTTCAGATCGTCCAGGTTCACTTTATAATCTTCTGTTAAGCTCACCTGCATCACCGCTTCCTGCGGACCAGCCATGAACATATATATTGGGTTGGTAGAGAACGACGAAGGGTGCGTGCCTACCATGGTTGAGGTAATAGCAATGTGGTTTTTACCCACAATGTTACCTAATATACGCTGTGCTTTTACCACCTCTATTTCGGTACGTTCCAAACGGGTACCATCCGGTGCACGTAAACGAACCTGAAAAGTTCCGGAGTTTACTTTCGGCAATACGTCGCGGCCAATAATGTTCAGGAGTATAAAAGCTAAACCGCAGGCAACAATTACATAAACCGTTACCAGGATCTTCCGATTGGGCAGCATCCTGTCCATCAGGCGCATAAAGCTATCCCTGAACCTGTCAAAACGGGTTACTTCCGCACCGGTATGCTCCAGAGCTCTTTTCATGGCTTTTTCTTTTTGCTCCCATGGTTCGCCTTCATCCTCCAAAGCAAAACCGTCGGCATGGCTGTGGTCTTCGTGTTTGTTCACCATGATCCAGTTGGCCATAATAGGTACAAAGGTTTGCGCCAGGAAGTAAGATACGATCATGGAGAAACCAATGGCCAGCGCCAGCGGCAGGAACAACGCTCCCGGGATACCCTTCATGGTAAAAGCTGGTGCAAATACTGCCAGGATACAAAAAAGGATCAGCAATTTAGGGAAAGCGATCTCCTTACAGGCATCCCATATAGCCAGGGCTTTGGGTTTACCCATATCAAAATGCTGGTGTATATTCTCAATCGTCACTGTCGACTCATCCACCAGGATACCAATAGCCAGCGACAAACCGCTCAGCGTCATGATATTGATCGTCTGCCCAAAAAGCGAAAGGAAAAATATTGCCGATATAATACAGGTTGGAATAGTTAATATTACAATGAGCGCCCCGCGTTTATCACCCAGGAACAGCAATACCATTAAGCCGGTGAGTACCGCGCCTATGGCACCCTCTTCTGCCAAGCTCTTCACCGCGTTAATTACATAAACCGATTGGTCAAACACGAACGACAATTTCACGTCATCCGGAACGAGAGCCTGGAAACGGGGAAGCGCCTTTTTTAAATTCTGAACCACATCCCAGGTCGAAGCCGTGGCCGATTTGGTGATAGGCAGATAAACCGAACGTTTGCCGTTAATGAGCGCGTAACCATTGGTGATATCCGCGCCGTCTTCCACGGTAGCTACATCATGTAAAAAAACGGTTTGTACACCATTTTTGTATAATGGGATATTACCAAAATCGGGGATCTTTTTAATGGTAGTGTTTGATGGTGCCAGGTAGTTATAGTCGCCTATACGCACGTTACCTGCGGGAGTGTTCTGGTTGTTTTCGCGCAAAGCAGCCACGATCTGGTCGGGCGTTAAGTTGTGCGAACGTAACAGTCCTGGATCAACCTTGATCACCACGGTACGCTGATTACCGCCAAAAGGGGCAGGCGCTACCAGTCCGGGAACCGATGTAAATGCCGACCTGATGTAAACCAACGCGAAATCAAGCAATTCGTTGTTCGATCGGGTGGGACTACTGAGTACCAGCTGACCAACGGGTAACGTGGAGGCATCAAACCTCAAAATAAACGGAGGCTGCGAGCCCTGCGGGAATGCCGACTGGGCTCTGTTGGTGAACGCCGTGACCTCCGCCGCGGCCTGTGCCATATTAGTACCTTCGTAAAAAGTAACTTTTATCAGTGTTAAACCCTGTACGTTTTTGGTTTCGATAGTTTTAACACCCGAAACAAAAAGCAGCAGGTTCACATACTGCTTACCAAAATAAGCCTCCATTTGGTCGGGGGTAAAACCTCCGTAAGGGTGGGATATATAGATAACCGGCAGGTTCAAATCAGGAAAGATATCTATCTTGATGGTACGTACCGCATTGATCCCGAAAAAAAACAGTCCGGCAACTATAACCAATATGGTAATTGGTTTTTGTAGCGCCCCTTTGATCATTCCCATTATAAATGTGTATTACTGTTATTAAAAATTATTAATGAATATGCCAAAATCGCCGGTTGCAGCCGATTTAAACAGCAGCGCCTGCCATACATTGTTTAAGGCAATGTAGCGGTCAACCTCGGCACGGTTCAGGGTATAAAGGGCCTGAGTAAAATCTACAATATTGGCCAGTCCATTTTTATACAAGGTATATTTCTGCTTATAAGCATCGCTCGCGGCAGAAACCTCAACCGGTACCTCGCGGTAGTTTTTTAACGAGTTACCGATACGGGTTTGAGCCAATGCCAGCTGTGCTGTCAGTTGCTGCTCCACCAGGTCATAATCATTTTTAAACTGTTCCGAAGTATACTTTTGCGATTGTACCTGGTAATGCACCCTGAACGGGCTGGTAATGTTCCAAACCATAGCCACACCAAACAGGTAATTGTACCGCGTTGGGTTGGCACCGGCGCCGTAACTGCTGTTAATGCTGTTAGGGTTGGTGGTGTAGTCATAGTTAAAGCCCGAGCCCCTGCCCTGGTACACACCAAACAAGGTAAATGTAGGGTAGCTGAAGGTTTTTAAATATTTGGCCTGTTCGTCGCTTACGCCGATGCGATTTTGCAGATAGCGTAATTGCGGGTGATCTGCCAGTTGTACCGAGCTCGCGGCATCAAGCGTTGCAGGCAGCTTGGTAACAAAGGCGCTATCCAGCAAAAAATCCTGCGCAGGGATGCCTAAATATACAGAAAGCTGATTACTCTGATCCTGAACAGTTTGCTGCGTATTGGTCAGCGAAATTTTCGCGTTGGATACTTCCGCGTTGGCCAAAGCCGAGTCGACTCCCGGGTTCAGACCGTTCTTTACACGGGCAACTACCACCTTTTGCAGCTCCATAGCCCGGTTCAGGTTATCCTGCTGGGCTTTTGCCAGTTGCTGGGCTGCCAGTAAATTCAGATACGTGCTGGCCACGCGAACTTCGTGCTGAAATTGCTCCTGTGTCAGGTCGGTCTCTTCACGGTTAACGATGTTCTTTTGTACTTTGATGCGCTCATGTGATTTGCCAAAGCTGAAAAAATCCCAGCTTACGTTACTTAGATACAAGGAACCGAATGCCGCGTTCCAGTTTTGTTTGGCCTGGGCCGGGCCGGATGAGGCCACAGATAAACCGCGGTAACCATACAAAGGCCCGTTTTGACCGTTGGCCGTTCCGTAATCCTGTTGTGCCGAGATGCTTACATCTGGTAAATATTCTGTGCGTGTTTCTTTTAGAAATGCCTTAGCAGCGTTTAACTGGTTAGCTTTGGATTTGATGGTACCGTAGTTAGCGAGTGCCATTTGTTCAGCATCTTTAATATTTAAAACTTTTTGCTGAGCCTGAGCCTGGAAGACAAATAAAACACCTAAAAACAGAAGTAATTGTTTTGAAGGTAGCTTATACATAACGTGTATTTTATACACGGCAAAGGTAGGCCTATAGGATGTATGAAAAAAATGAATTAATTTTGTCATAATCATTAGTAAAATTCATAATGAATATAGCACTCCACCACTTCCGCTTAGTTGATACCATATCAAAAGAGGGTACTTTAACTAAAGCGGCCGAAACGCTGCACCTCACACAATCGGCGCTGAGCCACCAGTTAAAGGAGCTGGAAAAAGAGCTGGATATTGAAGTTTTTCATCGCGAAGGCAAAAAATTACATTTGTCTGAAATTGGCTACCGTTTTTTGCGCAGTTCTGAAAAGATCATTGCCGAAATACGTTCGATGGAAGAGGATATCCGCAACTATAAAAATGGCAAAACCGGCAAGCTTAATATCAGCATGCAGTGTTATACGGCCTACCATTGGCTGCCTGGTGTTATTAAGGATTTTAAAAGCCAATGGCCCGATATCCATATCAATATCGTATCAGACGCTACCCGCCGCCCGCTGGAATATTTAATGCGTGGTGACTTGGATCTGGGCATCGTACGTACCCAAATGGTGAACACCAAAATAACCTATGAACCCATTTTTGAGGACCGCCTGAATGCCATTTTACCGGCAGATCATCCCCTTGCTAAAAAGGACGTGATCAATATCTGCGATTTTCAGGATCAGGACCTGATCCTGGCCCTTTACGATCCCAGTTACCAGGATACCCCGTTGATTGAAACACTGATCCAGGAACAGCATGTAAAACCCAAAACGCTCAACCGCATCCACTACACCGATGCCACCATCGAAATGGTAAACGCCGGTTTAGGCATCAGTGTAATGGCCGATTGGATTGTGAAACCTTACCTGGCCAACAGAAATGTAGTAGCTAAACCCCTTCACCACAGCGTAGCCAAAAGAACCTGGTATGCCGCAACCTGCAAGGATAACCCGGTGATACAGAACTTCCTGACTTGCTTAAAAGTGTATTTTGCCGAGAACCAAATGTGCATGGAAGACGAACATTTTGAAGAATTACTGGAACAGGTGGTTTAATACAACACGCAGACGACTCACCCCGTCTGCGCTTCGCTGGACGACCCTCTCTCCCGCTTCGCGGCATAGAGGGTGTAAAACTGGTCTGCTCTTATTTTTTTCTATTTTCCAACACCCTCTTTCCGCCGCAGGCGAAGAGAGGGTGACCGAGTGCAGCGATGGTCGGGTGAGTCGACCCACCATGTTTCCCCTCTCTCCCGCTTCGCGGCATAGCGGGTTGGGAATTTGTCTGTTTTTCCTTTTTTCTACGATCATTCTCAAATCCCCTCTTTCCGCAGCAGGCGAAGAGAGAGTGACCGAGCGCAGCGATGGTCGGGTGAGTCGACCCTTCCCCCAGCATTATTCCTACACCAAAGGAACCATCAGGCCTAACCACCTGTCCCGGCAGCAACTGGACAAACAGGTGGAAGTATTTTATAACCAATGGAAAAAGCGCTATGTAAAACCCGGCTGTACCCCTGGTCAGTATTACATCTGGTTTGAAAGAAAGGGTAAGGAATGTGTATCTGAAGGCCAGGGTTATGGTATGATCATCACGGTACTGATGGCCGGTTACGACAAAACCGCTCAGAATACATTCAATGGTCTTTACCACTATTACAAAGCTCATCCCGCCAAAACATCGCCTTACATCATGGCCTGGGCGCAGGTAAAAGGCTGCAAGGATCTGGACCGCAGCACCGCCACCGACGGCGATATGGACATTGCTTATTCCCTGCTGCTGGCCGCCAGGCAATGGGGCAATACCGGAATAATCAATTACCTGCACGAAGCCCAGCGCATCATAGCGGCCATCATGCAGCATGAGATCAACCAGAAAACCTATTCTGTTTTGCTGAGCGATGCCATTGAATACGATAGTGCCGATTACTTTGACATGCGCTCATCCGACTTTATGCCGAGCCATTTTAAAGCCTTTGAGGCCACTTTGCATACTGGCAAATGGAAATCAGTAACCGACAATACTTATCGCCTCTTTGCGGCTATGCAAGCCCAATACAGTCCCGATGCAGGCCTGGTGCCCGACTTTATCCGCAGCATCAATAAAACCCCTCACCCAGCACAGCGCAATTACCTCGAATCACCGTATGATGGCTCTTATAATTACAATGCCTGCCGTGTACCCTGGCGCGTAGCCAGTGACTATCTTCTTTACGGCGATAAAAGGGCCAAGACTTTCGCCGATAAAATAAACCACTGGATCCGCGCAACCACCCAAGGCAATCCCGATAATATTTCGGCGGGATACACGCTGGCTGGTAATGATATTAAAGGGCGCTATTTTGAAGCGCTGAGCTTTATAGCGCCCTTTGCCGTATCTGCCACGGTTGATAAAAGCAACCAACAATGGCTCAATAAACTGTGGGATTATCTGGTGTCCTTTAAATTGAAGGACTACGACTATTATGATAACAGTATTAAAATGCTGAACATGATCATCGTATCGGGCAATTATTGGAAAGCATCCTGATTTTGGATATCGGATGTTTGATTTCGGATTTAACGCGTCGGTTTGGCTATTACTCTTTGGAGAGGGTTGGGTGAGGCCTCTGCTGGTATCCTTCAGTGCACTTGTGATATTACCCCCGCTACGCCCTTTCCACTTGTTAGCGCTGCCTCCACCGTCCCCATGGCTGTGCCTTCGTAAAGGTATTCGCCGGCGAAGAACAGGGTATTATCAACCGGGGCATTCAGCGTATGGCGACAGGCAGATGCATTAACCGTATCATAAGCGTATGAGCCCCGCGTAAATGGTTTGGCTGTCCAGTTCATTACCTGCCAGGTTTTAAGTCGTTGCTGCAATTCGTCTACCCCCAACTTAAAAATATTGGCCAGCGATTGTAGGCTTTGCTGCAATATGTCCTCATCGGTCATGTCCTTTTTGGCTTCGGCATCTGGGCCGCCTATCCAACCGGTAAATACGCTGGAGCGTTCAGGAAACTGTGTCCACCAGGTGGGTATCTCTTCCTGCGAAAGCAGATAGCCTATATTGTCAAGACTCCGGCCAATACGTTCTTTGGTTTGTTCACTATACCAGAAAGGCTCGTCAAACTCCAATAATATTTTGATCACCGCGCCAAAACCCATCCGCTGTATAGCCTCTGCGTGCGCTTTAAGCGGCGGATGAAAAGTTATCGCGCCGGTTTGCCCTTCGCTTGCTTTTAAAACGCCAAGCGGTACAGCCAGTATCATCTGTTGGGCGTGGTAGGCTGTACCGTCAACCGTGATTACGCTCACCTTCCCGGGTTCCCAGTAAATGTCTTTTGCAATGCTATGCAACAATATTTCGCCATCATGAGCTTTGCATTCGGCAGCAAGGTAATTCATCAGGCTTACATACCCTCCTTCCACACGGTGCTGGGCGCTGTCATCCTCATGTTGCCACTCCTTGCGCAGGGCAAAGCAACTGGCCTTCTGCGGATCACCGGTATCATAACCCGATACAAATTGCCGTACCGAGGTCCGCATCCGGGCATACTTATCTCCGGGAAACCCCTTCTGCATAAATTCCTCGATACTGATATCCTGCTGCAAACTGTTCAATCTGTCGATGAGCAGGTCCCAATGTTCTATAAATGATTCATCTTCCAAAAATGCGCCATTGGCATACTGCACCATTTCTGCTGAAGCGGAACGGTATTTAATACCGGCTTCATTTAATAAACCGAGGGTAACCGGCAGGTCGCCATGTACAAACTCAGCCCCCAGCTCCATATATTTTCCTGTAATAGCATCATGTTTTGTATAGATCCTACCTCCTATACGGTTATCTGCTTCCAGTACGATTATTTTTTTACCGGTGATGGCCAGTTCGCGGGCAGCCATCAGACCTGCGGCGCCGGCGCCTATGATCAGTATATCAGCAGTGTTCATTCAATTATTTTACAGGCAAAGTTAGGCTTTGTATTGGTGATGGCAATACGTCGGTTTGGGTACTACTCTATTTGCTTTTGACCATAAATTTTCGTACTTTTATATCAATACAACGGCCCGGTTTGCTCTTTTTTATGAGCAAACCGGGCCGTTGTGCTAAGAGAAAACAAGGCCAAAACCGGCCATTTTCACGCTTTATTTGACAATCAATAAGTTAATACTTTTTAAAGTTTTAAAAACGCTCCAAAACGGGATCAAAATTTGTTAAAAAGTGTTAAAACCGATGGTTTTGGATCAATTTTCAAGCATTTTTAGCCCGGTTTTGGACAGAAAATTGTTAAAATTAAAGGTTTAAAAAGTTTTTTACTTATACTTTGGCATCATACTGCTTCCGGCATTATTGTGCAGCACGATAAAAGGCTGGTAAAGGTCCCAACTGGGTTCCACATCTTTTTGTACCATCAGTCCCTTCGTTCCAAATGAAAAATTCCCCAGGATGATATCCGGGTAACCATCATGGTCTATATCATTTACATCCATAGCTATCCAGCGGCCGTATTGGTTAATCGGTATAGCATGAACCTTAAACTTCCCTGAAGCGATTTGCTCATGATAGGTAAAACCTTCTTCGGGATGATACTTAAAATCAGGAAAAAAAGCGATCACCGCGATGTCGAGGTCGCCATCATGGTCAAAATCGGCGGCAATGGCTTTTGAGCAGCCATTGATATGGTAAAAATAGGTTTGCTTAAATTTCCAGTTACCCTGGTTGGTAAAAATATACACGCCATGGTAAGGTTTAAATACCGGCGAAAAATCGTTGTTATCGCCGCAGGTATATACAATATCCAGCAGGCCATCATGATTTATATCAATGAGTTGAAAACTACTGGAGCCATATACTGAGGGAAAACGCAATAAATTCTGACTGGTAAAACCACCTTTTTTATCATTCAGGAACATCCAGATCCCTTCGTCGGCCTGGGCAAACAGGCAGGCAATATCGGGCCAGCCATCATGGTTAAAATCACCGGTAAAAACCTGTGTAGCGCCGGGTAATGCCCGTAATATTTTCTTGCTGAATTTGCCCCCGGCCTGTTGTTGCATCACATACAAACCGCCACGATCGCGCCCGAAACCGCAGGATACGTAGTCGGTAAGTCCATCCCGGTTAAAATCAGCATAAGCACTTTTTACAGGTCTGGGTAAACTATCGGTAATTAGGGTTGAGTCGTTTTTGGCAGGCTTGTCAAGGTTGATATTGATCAGCTTTCCTTTCAGGGCATCATTAGGCGGCAGTATACCAATGCAGGTAATAACAGCCCCGTTGGGTTCGTTCTTTGATTTAAAAAAATTGATATCCGTAACCGGCGATTGAAACTTTTTGACCAAAGTAGGTTGTAGGTTGCTGTTCCATTTGTACAGGTTATTGCCTGCACCGCCTGTGTAAATGAAATCATCATTGGGATTGTAAGCAACCATGGTTGTCATAGCCTGCAATCCTTTGCGATCTGCGTTCTGTGGTTGCCTGAGACTAAATAAAGCCCAATCCTTTACTGCATTAGGCTTGGGTATGACCAGTTTTTTGGGAGAGGTGTTTTTATAATAAGCCAGTATCTTATACCAATCTTCCTTGGATATGCTGGTGTTTGCCGATACCAGGTAGTTACCCATAAAGCTTTTGAAACCAAATTTTGGGGCCATGGCGGGCATAACGCCTGTTTCCCAGGTTGCACTGTCTAATAGTGAGGGATCCGGAAGCTGGTGGCAACTTGCGCAATGCGTTGCGGCCAGCTTTTTCCCTTCGGCTAAGTATTTGTTATTACTTTGGGTGGTGGTATTGTTATTGTTCGAACAGCCGTTGGTTAGCAGCGTTAGGCATAGCATTATAGTTGGCAGTAAACACAACCTGTTTACCGGCATCCTGTAGTTTTTAGTCATGTACACATTTCCATTTGGCAAACACAAGCAGGGTGCAGCTTTTATACTTATTTTTTGATGTGATTTTCGAGCACTATCAAAGGTAACTTTTTATCCCATGTGGGTTTAAATCCTGGTATAAATAAAAATCCGCTCGAATAATTGCCCAATATAATGTCAGGCTTTCCGTCGTTATTCTGATCGGCTACTTCCATACACATCCAATGACCGTACTGGCTTACCGGAATGGCATGTGGTTTAAAATCAAAAGGTTTAACCTGTTCAAAATATATAAATTCTTCGGCAGGGATATTCTTCATATCGGCGAAGAAGGCTATGGTGGCAATGTCCAGGTCGCCGTCACCATCAAAATCCGTAGCTATGGCTTTAGTACAACCATTGATAGGATAAAACCAGCGCTGTTTAAAATTCCAGTCGCCGGTATTAGTATAGATATACAGGCCATGAAAGGGTTTTATCCGCCGGGAGTCGCGATAGTTATAGCCACAGGTATAGATCAGGTCTGGATTGCCATCATGATCCATATCAGCCAGCTGAAAGCCGGAGGATCCATATACAGGCGGAAAACGCAGCAGGTTTCTTTTAGTAAAGCCCCCGTTATGATCGTTTAAAAACTGCCATAGGCCTTCATCACCGCTACCGATGAGTATCATAACATCGGGCCAGCCATCTTTATTAAAATCGCCTGTAATGGCCTGAACAGCCCCAGGTTTATCATAAATTGTCTCCTGATCATAAGTGTGATCTGCATTCTGTTTCAACAGGAATACACCACCTTTCAGCTTGCCTGCCCCACAAATTACCATATCGGTAAGCCCATCCTTATTAAAATCGGCAAACGCGGTTTGCTGGGGCCGGGGTAAGTCCGACGCTACAAAGGTTTGATCGCTGTTTAGTTCTTTGGCATCCAGATTTACTTTTACAATTTTACCGTTGGGGAAATCGGCTGGCTCCAACCGGCCAACACAAGTAAAATAACCGGCATTGTTACCCGCCGTATCTTTTGTAAAATTCACACTGACCGCAGGTGACGGTAATGTACCCAGCGAATCTGGTTTTAAACTATTATCCCAGCTAAGTAGTTTATTGTTAGTAAAATCGGCGCTGTACAGTTTATGCGTGTAAGGATTTACCGCTACCATGGTGGTAAAGCTGTTATAATTTACAGGCTCTGGTTTTTTTAGCGTAAACCCTGCCCAATCACTGATCAATGGAGTGGGCTTTGGTGCAGAAACAACCGTATCAGGTGCGGCTTTTTTATAATAGGCAACCAAAGCAAGCCATTCCTGTAAGGATGCACCAGAAGTATCGGTCATATTCTGTTTAAAATAGGTTGACCCATAAATAGAAATATGCATAAAACTTGCCATATAAGGCAACACATGCCTTTCCCAAACATCTTTACTCAAGGCATTGGCGGGTACTAAAGCATGACATCTTGTACATTTTGCCTGGGCCAGGTTTTGCCCATCTACCAGTACATTACCCGTTAATTGATAAGGCTGTTTGGTTTTATTTTTGCAGCTGTTCATTAAAGTTATACCAGACAACACTGCAATAAACAACACCATATAAAATGTTACATAATAGCTTTTTCTCATAGAATTGTCTGCCAGCTATTTTTTAAGTTTTAGTTTTTTCCAGATGTATTCACCAACCTGACGGCCTTGCACCGCGCCCTGGTCAACACTGTAACGATAGTGTATGCCTCCATAAAAACGGCTGATTGAAGTTTCGTCAGAAGCTTTTAAAAACGAATCAAAATGGCGCTGCATACCAATATATCGCAAGTCGCTGGTATCCTGGTAAGCGAAGTTATCGCCAAAAATGTGGGTTAATATCACTGCCGATGCACCACTGATATCGCTATGCCCACTTGGGAATTCAGGGAACGGAGGCGTTTGCAGCATGGGTAACCAATTAGGATCGATTTTATCGTTAATAACAGTTACCGGTCTGATATAGTTAAGATCATATTTCACCTGCCAGCCACATATAAACGCGTCAAAAAGCGCTATGGATGTTAAAGCATAGGCTTGTGCTGTTTTCACCACATCGGCATGTGTTTGTTTACAGGCAATGGCGGTAATGCCTATCCAGTGCCCCCCGGGTGTAATTTTTTTATTGGCAAACATCACATGCCCGCTATGCTGAATTACGAAGGGATTATCATCCCAAAACTTGGCTATATCGATCTGTTCTTTAGTCAGATTTTTACTTTGCTGATATACCTCTACATTCTGTTTAAAATAGGCGCTGTTTTTATCCTCGCTAAATGGCGGAGGAGGCGGCAGCGGGAAATTGGTTGAGGTATCCACCGCAAAAGTGTGCATGGTGCCCCAGCAAAACTCTACCCCATCCAGGTAGTCTGGAGGAGTTGGGTGCCATTGGCCAGGGTTATCGTTGCCTAAAAAACGTGGTTTGCCGCGTGTTTGGGGGTAATTGTCAACAGAGGCCCGCTTTAATATGTATTTACCAATTTGCTCGCCAAATGCTATAGAACGCGCATAAGTGGAATCGTCAAGGTTGTCTTTGTAACTGGTAAATACCTTATTCTCATACTTTTTCAGTGTATCAACAGAAAAGGTAACCTTATGTGCTACCGTAAAAAATGCCTTTGTAGCGGCCAGGGTAAAATTGTACTTTTTATTCTTTTGCGGCTTAGGTGGTTCACCAAAACCTCTAAGCTGCGCGGTAATTGAGTTATAATCGGGGTTTTCATAACGTACAGCTTCATAAGCTGCAAGCGTAGTATAACCATAAATACGACTGGCTACCGGTGGGGTAAATACATCATATATGATTATTTGCGTTAACTGGTCAACGTTTTGATGTATTACATCGGCATCTTTCATTAACGCGGCTTTCTTTTTATCGCTGCAACTAAAAAGTAAAAAAATACCGGCTAAGACTGTTACTATTTTAAAGCACTTCATGTATGGTTAATTAAGCTGTATGTTTCTTTGGTGACCATTGCTATCAGTTATAGTCACCGATGCCATATTGTTCTCAATATTAAAAAATCTGCCAGACTGCGACAAGAAAGAACTACCGTTGTAAAACTCCAGCCTGCTCATTTTGCCATTTTTGTATTTAATAACCGCATACATATCCAATGGCTGCAGGGTAACCGTTTTAACCGGTCGTTTTAATTCAAATAGTTTCATCACATCACGGTTTTGGGTGGCGGCCAGCAAATAATTACCCCTTGCCCCTTTTAGCTTTACCAATGCTTTGCCATTACCTGGTATGTAAAGACCGCTTTGCTGTAATGTAAGCGGTTTAAAGCCGCCTTTGCCATCACCTTTGAGTATCAAACCATTAAAGGCATCATAACGGCCGGTGGTAACCTCTGTGCCAAAATCATTACCGCTGATGGCCACATCCAGGTTACTATCACCATCAAAATCATCAACCGTAATACCACATAGTTCAGACATTTGGGCTTCCAGTGGTAACGGTATAAGAGTAAACTTACCATTACCATCATTACGCAAGTAGCATGACTGCAGGTAATTTGCTTTTACCCTTATAGCGCCCTTCCGCATTTCGGGGGTTATCACCGAATCCATTGTCGCTACTGCTAAAGATCTGTAATTCTGATACCGGATACGCATACTGATCATTTGTTTTACAATATCATCGCGCCCATTAACCGGAAATTCTTTCATTTCTCCCTGCTGATCTTTCAGAAAAACGGATGGAAAAGCATCGTAACTGCCGTTATTATCAAAGTCTTTCGCGGTAATAAATATTGGATACTGATCGGTAGCCTTATAAAAAGTATTTAAGCCTGTATTACCTACTATATAATCAATATCACCATCATGATCAAAATCGCCGGCAGCAATGGTGTTCCACCAACCCAGTTTATTTTCAACCCCGGTATTATTGGTTACATTTTTGAAAGTGCCATGATCGTTTTTCAGGAAAGTGACAGGCATCCATTCCCCGGTAAGCATCAGATCGGGCCAGCCATCATTATTAAAGTCGGTAAAGGTGGCATCGCATACCAAACCAACGTTTTTTAATGCCTGGGCAACTGTTGCCGATACATCTGTAAATTTTATAGCGCCTTTTTTACTGTCGTTACGTAAAACAAAACTTGAAACAGGTTTGGGATAGTTCCAGGGATCAACACGACCGGATACAAAAAGATCAAGTTTGCCATCCCTGTTAAAATCAGCAGCTTTAACACATAATTTGCTGGTGAAGTTTTTTGGCAGCGCATCTGGCTGCAGTTTGAAATTTCCTTTACCATCGTTCAGATACACCCTGTCCTGATAATTTGCCGACCCGGGTTCACTTTCAAAACCTCCGCTGGCAATATATAAATCGGGGTGACCATCTCCATCGGCGTCAAAAAGCAGGATCCCTTCATCCCTAACCCTAACCTTTTGCGATAAAAAGTCGTTATGAGCCGAGATTGAATTGACAGTTAACGGCACATCCATTGTTCGCGGCAGCAGATCACGCTGTATAAATTTGCCATTGGCCTGCTGCAATAATACCTGGGCCGGATATTGGGTTGTGCCTCCAATCACCATATCGTCAAAACCATTGCCATCTACATCGCCAACTGCCACTGCGGGTGTGTATTCTGATAACTTATGAGGTATCAGCTTCTGGACGTTAAAATCTACATAGTCCTTATCCTGATGCTTGTAGGTGATACCCGCGGATGTAGTTACCTCTTTAAACAAAGATGATTTATTGATGACCGGATGGTTATAATTATAGTTCTCTTTAGCATCGGCAATGTTTACCTTCAATGTTTGATCGGCTTTTACATTTAACAATACCTGCTTTTTGCCATTATCCCATCTGATCACAACCGAATCGAGCCGGGTTATCTTACCCAAACCAAAATGAGCGATATTTTGTATGGTTGACAAATAACCCCGGTAAGGTATATTTTCATACACCTGCTGTTTACCATGATCATAATAAATATTGGCTTTGGCTCCTATACCACCCAGGTTTTGACTGCCGCCATGAAACTGTATGTGTAAATAGTGATTATTGCTTTTATCTTTTTCACGTGCGGTGTTTTTATAGATGAATGCCTCATCGTCAATGTTATTGATGATCATATCCATGGTGCCGTCATTATCAAGATCGGCATAGGCCGCTCCGTTTGAAAATGACGGTAGATCCAAACCCCAGCTTTTGGTTACATCTTCAAACTGTAAGCCATTAGTATTTTTAAATGCGTAATTAGGTATTTTAACAATGGGTATTTGATCAAGTACTTGTTTGGTTGATGCTACGGAATAGGCCTGCTGCCTGAATACAATAAAATCATGATCGGTTACATCACGTGGATAACCATTTGTTATCACCAAATCACGATAGCCATCGTTATCAAAATCTGTAAGCATGGGTCCCCAGCTCCAGTCTGTTTGTCCTACACCGCTAAGAAAGGCCGTTTCACTAAAAACAGGATCACCAATAGAGTCATTTTGTCCTAACCGTGATCCCTGATTGATTTGTAAGGTATTGCGTGTATATTGATACTGGTATTTATACCGGTCGAAGTTTTGAAATATCTGGTAATTATTTGGCGGCATGAACATCTTTTTCCGGTAATTATCTTCGGGATTCATGTCAACCTCAAACACATCGGGCAGCCCATCATTATTTACATCTTCAATATCCTGACCCATCGAACTGAAAGAAGTATGTTTAAAATATTCCTTCGTTTTATCGGTAAAGGTACCATCGTGATTATTGATGTATAATATGTTATTGGGTAAAAAGTCATTGGTTACGTAAATGTCTTTCCAGCCATCGTTATTAATATCGGCTATGCTTGCGGCATGTCCATAGCCTTCAATTGTGATACCCGCCTGTTTAGATACATTGGTAAATACACCGTGCTTTAATACCGGGTTCCAGTCGTTTCGATAAAGCCTGCCGGTACTGCGATGACTACCATCTGTTATAATTGGCCTGAAAGTGCTCTGGTTATCACTGGCTACGGCTTCATTAACGGTAAGATACATATCCAGGTCGCCATCATTATCATAATCAAAAAATGAGGCCATGGTGGAGTGTATATTAATATCCAGGCCGTACTCTTTGGCCATCTCTTTAAACCGGGGTATACCATCGGTACCAACTCCCTGGTTTACATATAAAAGGTTGGTTCTTTTAACAGAGTCATCCAATAAAGTATTGCATACATAGATATCGGGCAGCCCATCATTGTTTATATCCACAACAGCAACACCACGCCCCCAGCCGCCTTTGCCGCCTACCCCTGCTTTTACAGTAACATCCTCAAATTTCATATTATCTTTATTGAGGTATAAACGGTTAGGCACGGCATTACCTATAAAATAAATATCCGGGAGACCATCGTTGTTAAAATCGCCTATGCCTACACCGCCGCCATTATAAATATTAAGCATGGTGAGCGGGTTTATTTTCTCGTTTTCAACTATGGTATTACTAAAGGTGATCCCTGAATATGATGAGGGTATTTTTTCAAATAGAGTTGGCTTTTTACAGGCCATAAACGCACAAAGGAAAAGACATAAAAATGGGGCGCTGTACTTCATGAAATTTTACGATCAGGCTATAAAAAAGGTGGAGATAAATATCTCCACCTAAAATTACAATTATAAATTTATAACAGGTTTAAGTTAATAACCTTTATTTTGAACCAATACACCTTTACCGCCGGCTAACGATTTTGACAAGTCAATCTGCGACTGAGGGATAAAATAGTATTCATTTACCCCTTTGGTAAATTTAGCTCCCTGTAATTGTGAGTTAATTCTCACGTCATAAGTAAAAAATGCATTGATCTCGGCAGCCATGCTACCGTCGCCCGTAGCTGCACCGTTAGGCAGGGCAACAGAAGTGCCATCCCAGCGTTGTAAATCAAAGAAACGCATGCCTTCCATAGCCAGTTCAATTTTTCTTTCAAAACGGATAGCTTTACGGGCATAAGCTTTATCAGCAAAAGCACCTGCCGGATATGGGCTAACTTTATACTTATCAGCAGGCGTACCATTCACCGTATAGGTTGATGTCCCTGGTGCATAAGTTGAATTTTTATAAACCCAACCGGCTGGGTTGGCAGCTCTTGTTCTAACCTGGTTAACATCATCTAATGCAGTGGCTGGGTTTCCGCCTGTAGTAGCTTCAATTTCAGCTTCGGCTGCCATTAAAAGGATGTCTGAATAACGCATCAGGTTAATATTATTTGATGTTAACTGTACGTTGTTCCATACACCCGGAGTATTATCTGAGTTAGATCCTTTTTCAGATTGTGAATAAACATTCTTACGCGGATTAAACACACCATCTGTAGGGTCACGGATCCATCCCGGAGCTGGGTTGCCCCAATCAAGGAAAGGAATACCAGGACGGCCAACAGTGATATCTAAACGAGGGTCAACATTCCCGGTCCAGGGAGTGGCACCATTACTTACATCCTGGCCCACTGTATCAAAGGTGTCAAATAAAGGTAAACCATTGACATCGGTTTTAAATGAATTACCTAATGATTGTGAAGGGTTAAACCAACCGCAGCAACCGCCCGGGCCACCGTATGGAAAGTTCAGGTCATCACCTGCATTACCATTTTGACCGTTTGAGCCATCATTTACAGAGTTTTGAGCAGCAAATACTGACTCTGCACTGTTTTTTTGCGAGCCTTCCGGACTAAAGTTTGTCTGAAAAATTGGGTTTAACGCATATTTTTGGCCACGTGCTGTCACACCGCTTGAAATCAACTGGTGAAACAATGGTAACGCATCGTCATATTTATGCTCAAACATGTAGGTTTTTGCTAAATATGCCATGGCAGCCCAACTGTTCGCACGGCCTTTTTGCGGTTGAGTAGCAGGCAGATCCGCTATTGCTGCTTTAAAATCGGCTTCTATTTTTGGCCAGATTTCGGCAGTATTGGGCAAATTGTAATCGGTTGTTGTTTCATCCGCATAAGGTACCTGACCATACATTTTTCTCAATTCCAGATAATAAAAACCACGGAGGAACTTAGCTTCTGCTGCTATAGTTTTAGCATCAGAAGCAGCCAAATCCTTAGCCAGAGGAATAGTGCGCAACACGTCATTTGATCTGGCAACACCGTCAAACAGTAAAGTATATCTGTCTCTTACATAAACATTGGAGGTATTTGCTGTAAAATTACCTACAGGTAATGCATCCTGACCACCATCTGATGGTTGTGAACCTTTATAGGCGTCTCCTGCAGCTATACTACCGAACATCCAGTTTGAGCCGGAAGCGTTTGAACCACCTCCTATACCACCTACACCATCTAATAAGGAGTAAGCCCCAATTAAAATACCGTTTACACCCGCAGCATTTGAAATTTGGGCCGGTAGTAATTGCCCCTGTGGTGTTTGACTTAATAGATTCTTTTTACAACTATATGCTAAGCATAGCGCCACTAAAACCAGAGGTACTATGACTTTTAAATGTATTTTTTTCATAATTTCTTTTCGCTAAAAACATTAAACATTAAAACGTCGCCTGTACACCTATACTGTATCTCTTTTCGTTTGCCGGATAATTTCCGAAGTCGATACCAAAACTGGTGTTATCACCTGCAGTACTGTTGTTAAGAGCTGAATTCTGTAATTCAGGATCCAAACCAGTATACTTGGTAATTGTAAAAAGATTATTTCCTAATACGAACACCCGTACCTTGGATAAACCAATTTTTCTTAATGCTTCAGGAGATAGGGTGTAGCCAATTTGTAATGATTTTAACCTAAGGAACGAACCATTTTCAATATAAAATGAGTTAAACGCACCAGTGTTACCAATATTAGCGGCCCTGGTTAGAACCGGGATAGTGGCTTTACTGTTATCAGCACCCGCATGCCATGAATCAGTCAAGATGTTGGCACTTACGTTACCATCAAATACGGCCGGGAAGCTGGTCCAGTATTTAACATAGTTAGCTACTTTATTACCGTAAACACCGTAGAAGAAGGCGCTAAAATCAAACCCTTTATAGCTGGCGCCTAAGTTTAAGCCTCCTGTAAATTTAGGGTTTGGATTTCCAATAAATGTACGATCATCCTGGTTTACTTTTCCATCGCCATTAACATCTTTTAATTTGAATAAACCAGGTTTAGCACCGCTATATCCAGGAGAATTATCAACATCGGCCTGACTTTGATATAATCCTAATACCTGATAGCCAAAAAATTCCCCAACCGGTTGACCTGGCTGCAAGCGTACAAAATTTTGCAAACGGGTTGAGCCTGCACTATTAACATCAAGATAAGGCACACCTGAATTTAGCGACTTCACTAAATTACTGTAATGGCTAAAATTAAGCCCAACCGTAAATTTGAGCTGGTCAATATTACCATGATAATTTACACTGGCATCAAAACCTTTGTTTACTAAATTTCCAGCATTGATATAAGGAGGATTTGGAATACCGGCAGGGGCAGGTTTTTGTGATCTAAATAATAACCCTGAAGTTGTTTTTTTATAATACTCAAATGAAAAATCAATCGCATTATTCAGGATTGTTCCATCAATACCAATATTTAACTCTTTATCAGTTTCCCAGGTAGTTTGTTTATTACCTTTTTGTGTAAGTGAGTATCCTAAATTTGCGATGTTACCTGTACCATTAATATCATAATATTGTGTACCCGGCCCTGCTGTATATAGATCGTATGCATTATAAGGCTGCGTTGCCACTCCGCTCAGTGACCCTAATGAACCATAACCACCGCGTAATTTCAGATCATTTATCCAACTAACACCTTTCAGGAAATCTTCTTTTGAAATTCTCCAGCCTAAAGTTACTGAAGGGAAAGTTCCGTATCTGTAACCCGGAGCGAAATAAGACGAACCATCTCGTCTTATTGTGCTACTTAACAAATACTTATCATCAAATGCATAATCTAACCTTGCAAAATATGATTGGATAGTATTGGAGAAAAACACGTTATAATCCAGGAAATTATTGGTATTTGTTTGCCCGGAAGGCGAACCTGTATTTAATTGTATATAATCCGGATCGATTATATTGTAATTACCCCGGCCAGCCTGTACCTGACGGCCATAGTTATTGATCGACTCCTCTCCTAATAATACCTTTAAGCTATGTTTGCCAAATTGTTGGTTATAATTTAAAGTATTAGTCCAGGTGTAGCTGCTACGGTACCCTGAAATTTCCTGGTATGAATTTGCTCCTGTATTACCTTCAGCATTTTCATACGGTGTTGGGTTAAAATAACGATTATAATAGTTATCAACAGTACCGCCAAATTGTGTACGGGCAGTAAAATGCTTAGCTATGTCTACCTCTGCAAAAAGATTACCCTGTATTTGCCAGTCTTGGTTATTACCTCTCAACTTGCTATTGGCCAGGCTACGCTGAGCAATAGCAACAGGATTTGAAGAGTTACTTAACCCGGTTGATCTTGACCCTGCATAATTACCTTTAATATCATAAACCGGGATTATAGGTGGTTCACGATAAATATAAGAAACCAGGTTACCTTCATTCTGGTTAGCAGTACCCATTGTAGGGTTGTTCTTGTTAAACAAATAAGCATTTTCGCCTACACGTACGCGATCTCCAAGGTTAAAGTTGGTATTGATCCTTGTAGAGTAACGTTTTTCGTATGTACCAATCAATGTACCCTGTTGGTTTAAATAACCAACAGACATTAAATAGGTTGATTTATCATTACCTCCACTGGCTGTAATATTATGTATAGTGGTTGGAGCAGGTTTAAATACTTCATGAAACCAGTCGGTGCCTTGTTTATTAGCCATAGTTACCTGGTTACCTACGCCGGTTAAAGGGTTTAAGGTATAATCTGCCGCCGTAGTACCTGGATCACCTATTTTGGCACCTGCAGGAGAAATAAAGTCAGGAATAGTCCATGTACCTGTTCCCTGTGGATCAAATTGGGCGCTCGGATTGCCTTTCGGCCCACCACCTATTTTTCCATCATTTCTGTACGACTCAAACTCGGCCTCCATGTAGGTTTTGGTATCCGCCAGTTTAAAACCATCTTTTAGTGGTCTTGTGGTACCATAAAAACCGTCATAAGTAATGGTAGCCTTACCTGATTTACCTTTTTTTGTTGTAACAACAATTACACCATTTGAACCACGTACACCATAGATAGATGCCGAACCTGCATCTTTTAACACTTGTAAAGATTCGATATCGTTTACGTTGATATCATCTAATTTACCAGGCGTACCGTCAATAATAACTAATGGTGCTGTGCTAAAAATTGAGCCCACACCACGAATATTTACCGAGGTTGCAGCGCCCGGCTGACCAGAGTTGGTAACCGTTACGCCTGATGCCTGTCCTTGCAATAAAGAAGATGTATTACCTGCAGGTACCGATTTCATGGTGGCCACGTTAACAATAGCTACCGAACCGGTGATGTCTTTTTTACGTTGAGAGCCGTAACCGGTAACCACAACTTCGTTCAGTGAATTGCTGCCCGCTTGCAGCGTGATCCTGATATTAGCATCAGTACCCACTTTTACTTCGGTTGTTTGATAACCGATGTATGAAATTACCAGCGTATTGCCCGGGCTTAGGCTTAGCGTAAATTCGCCGTTAACGTCTGTTACAGAACCTGTAGTAGTACCTTTGATGCGTACCGACGCACCTACTACGGGTAGTTTATCGTCGCTGCCGATAACCTTACCCTTGTACTTTGTTTGTGCTGTAACTACCAACGAAGAAACCAGGCAGCATAACAGCACACCAAGGAATCTTCCTTTTAGGAGTAAACTTTTAAACATGAGATTGAGATTTAGTTGATTAATATATTTGATTTAAGATTGTAAGTCGATAAATGAAGTTTTAAGTTAATAATGGGACTATAAAATATTCTGGGATGAATTGCTGGCCGGAAACAGAAAACTTAGTAATGTGGCTTTTAAAATAGCGACAACTAAATTTTAAAGATTCGAAAAATAATGAGTGTAAAAGTTTTATCATATGATCTTCCCGTAATAAATTTTAAACTTATTCCCCGCTATCATCCACTTTTGCTCGCCCTTTTGGGTTGAGTTATTTAAGACTAAAATGTTATAATAATATTAGATTCAGTGTGATTTCTGATGCCTCAGAAATTTATATTGGCTATTCATCTAATGTAATGAGAGTGTATTGTTTACACAAGTGAAAAATACAGATTTGCAAATTAATTATTAGTAAATCATTATAGCAGTAAAACATGATGATTTGAGATACCTTTATTAACAAATCATCAATAAAATACTTATTTCTATAAAAATATAACAATGTAAAATTGTTGCTACTAACGATTCTATACCTCCAAAAATTGATGAAGAACAATAATTATTAATAGACGAGTATAAAAACTATATTTTTTTCGGCGCTGAGCCATCTGGTTTTTCACGCAATCGATTTCATTTTTAAGTGTTAAAAATATCCTTAAAATCGCTAATAATGTCATTATTACATTTATAAAAAATTATATATAACTGTTATACAAACATTTACAACTTTTTACAATTTTATATAATTGTCAATAAAACAATTATCAGCATTTAAAATCCTTATTCCATAAAACTACAAAGAGCGGAGATATTATAATATCTCCGCTCTTTGTAGTTCATTAAAAATGCTTAATTCATTACTTATTCCATTGTACTGAAGCATTGTGTGTATCACTGGAATTTGTACCTATCTGGATAACGAATTTACCCGCTTCCCAATCATATTTAAGCTGGCTGTTATAAAACTTAAGCTCATCTGGAGTAACCGTAAATGACACTTCTTTTTGTTCTCCTGGCTGCAGGCTTATCTTTTTAAAATCTTTCAATTCTTTTACCGACCGGCTAATGCTGGCTACAGGGTCGCTGATATAAAGCTGAACTACTTCTTCGCCTGCATATTTACCTGTATTAGTAACGGTAACGGTTGCTGTGAGGCTCTCATTACCCTTTAGTATTGTTTTGCTAAGTTTAACATCACTGTATCCAAAAGTGGTGTAGCTTAAACCATAACCAAAAGGATAAAGCGGGTCGTTTGAAATGTCAAGATAATTTGATTTGAATTTTGACGGGCCGCCGGTGTATGGTCTGCCCGTGTTTTTGTGGTTATAATAAATAGGTATCTGACCTACGCTGCGCGGAAAGGTAGCTGTGATTTTCCCGGCAGGGTTATAATCACCGAACAATACATCGGCTACCGCATTGCCCGCCTCGGTTCCCGGAGCCCAAACATCAAGTATGGCACTGGCGTGTTTATCCTCCCAGGTTAAAGTAAGAGGACGGCCATTAAATAATACAATAACCAACGGCTTACCCAGCTTAGCCAGTTCTTTCAGCATATTTTTTTGACTTTCGGGAATATCGATATCTGAGCGGCTTGATGATTCGCCCGACATACTTTGTGATTCACCAACCACAGCCACAATCACATCTGATTTTTTAGCGGCTTCAATTGCTTCTTTCAGCAATTCATCGGCAGGCTTAGGATCAACCGTTACCATTTGCTGGCCAAAAAAATTCAGTCGCTGAATAAATAAGCTATCTTCTGTAATGTTGGCTCCTTTAGCATAGTTAATTGTAACGCCATCACCTACTACATTTTTAATACCCTGCATCACACTGATTGATTTTTGCCAGTCGCCGGCAACTACCCAGGTACCCAACATATCTCGCTGGTTATTGGCCAGCGGGCCAACTAAGGCAATTGAACCTGTTTTTTTAAGGGGCAGAGTTTGATTACTATTTTTTAACAGTACAAATGAACGCCTGGTGATATTGCGTGCTTCCGTACGGTTTTCTGTTGTCAGCACATCTTTGGTTTCTCGGCTTGCATCAATTGATTTATAAGGATTGTCAAATAATCCTAATTTGTATTTGGCTTCCAGCACACGGCGGCAGGCCAGGTCAATTTCCTGCTGTGTTACTTTACCAGCGGTTAGTGACTTTTTCAGCGTGGTTAAAAAGCCTTCGCCTACCATATCCATATCCAGGCCGGCCTTAAGAGCCAGTGCCGATACGGTTTGCAGGTCGCCCAATCCATGCGCGGTCATTTCATTAACAGCGGTATAATCAGATACCACAAAACCTTTAAACCCCCATTGTTTACGCAATACATCGGTTAACAACCATTGGTTACCGGTAGCCGGCACTCCATCAACGGTATTAAATGAGCTCATAAAACTACCTGCGCCTGCATCAACTGCGGCCTTATAGGGCGGCAGGTAATCCTGGTACATTTTTATACGGCTCATATCAACAGTATTGTATTCACGACCAGCTTCGGCGCCGCCGTATAAGGCAAAGTGTTTTACACAGGCCATCACCGCATCAGCATTTTTCATGCTGCTACCCTGGTAGCCCTGTACCATAGCCTTAGCCACCTGCGAACCATACCACGGATCCTCACCCGAGCCCTCTGAGATACGGCCCCAGCGCGGATCACGCGCGATATCAACCATGGGTGAATATACCCAATTTAAACCTTCGGCAGTAGCCTCCTTAGCTGCTATTTGCGCCGAACGCTTAATCAAGCCCATATCCCAGGTAGCCGAAAGCCCTAATGGAATAGGGAAAATGGTACGGTGCCCGTGAATCACATCCAATCCAAAAATAAGCGGGATATGAAGCCTGGTGCTTTTTACCGCCAGGTCCTGGATCTGTTTTACCTGATCGGCGCCCCATATACCAAACACCCCGCCAATTGCGCCATTTTTTATCTTTTCTTCAACACCTTTATTTACTACCGAACCTGTAGTTGCCGCGCCTATAGTTACCAGATTAAGCTGCCCAATTTTTTCATCAAGGGTCATCTTACTCATCAAACCGGTAACATAAGTATTCATTTTGGCATCTTCGGTTTTGGTTTGGGCAGATGCTTTATAAAAGGCGATCAATGCCACAAAACAAAGCGGAATAACCTTATTGGTGATTCGGGCTGAAAAACACTTTTTCATTTTTTTAATTTAGATATAAGAGAATTGATAAACAAATATCAACAAAATAAAAGCCATTGTAACTGAATACTAATTGCTTATTTCAATAAAAAGTTACAGATAAAAATTGGTTGCAATAAAACAAAAACAATGGTGTATAAAGTACACAATTGTAATTATTATAATTAAATAATCAAACTTTATTTGTACAATAGCACAAATGTTAACTAAAGAACAACTTTTTGAATATAGCGAAGACGCGCGTAAAAATTATCTCGGTAATATTTCTATCGATTGCGTTGTTTTTGGTTTTCATGAAGGGCAAATGAAGGTATTACTGCTGCAACCCCATGATGAAACTAAGTGGTTATTGCCTGGTGGTTTTGTGCAAAAACAAGAACCTATTGAAATGGCCGCAAATCGTATATTGAAAGAACGTACCGGTCTTGATAAAATATTTTTGCAACAGTTTCACGTTTTTGGCGATCCTGATCGCGCAAAATTCCATCACGACCTGTACAGAGATACCCTACCCGATGAGCAAAACTGGTTTGCCAACCGTTTTTTATCGATTGGTTATTATGCCCTGGTTGATTTTTTTGGTGTGGTGCCACAAGCCGATGAGTTTTCTGAACTTTGTACCTGGCGTGATCTGGACGATATGCCTGCACTTCTGCTTGATCACGAACTTATATTTAAAACCGCCCTGGATACACTACGACTTCAGCTAAATTACCAGCCTATAGGTTATAACCTAATGCCTGGAGAGTTTACGATGCCCGAATTGCAAAAACTATATGAAACCATACTGGACAAAAAGTTGGACCGACGTAACTTTCAGCGCCGTATATTAGGTTTTGGCATTCTGAACCGGGCCGAGCAACCCCGCAAAGGAGGAGCCCATAAAGCTCCATACCTGTATTCTTTTGATCTGGAGAAATACCAAAATGCCTTAACCGAAGGCTTTAAAGGCGGATGGTAGTTTTAAGGTGAAGCCTTAAGCTTCTAAATTTTAAGTCAAAAAAACACTTGAGGCCTTGAACTCCGACTTGGGACTTAAGACTCAATTATATACTCCATTTTTACCTGTATATTTAAATCTTCGTGCATTTTGGCAAACTGGCGTGGGTTACGCGTAAAATCAGGATCGGTATCCATATACATATTAATAATTTTCACCTCCTCCGGATGTTTGTCCGTGCCTATATTATAGGTAAGGCCTTCGCCACTTTCCAGCTTTTGCTTTAGTTCCAGGTATTGCTTACCTGTTATCATAATCATTTTTTCTGCGGTCATTGGTTTGTTTATATAGAATATAAGGGTGGTATTGAGTTGTTAATCCTAAACATGCTAAAATCACTTATTTGCCTGATGTATATTGCTGCCTGTTGAGTTTATTATATTTACCTTCAAATATAACTGATATAATTTCGCTTAATGCTTAACCTCAAAAAATTACTCACGATAGCACTACTATCCGCCAGTACAATCTCTTATGCGCAGGTTAACCTGCCTATGGCTGCAAATCTGCAAAATACATATACCAAAGGTACGCGTACTAAAGCGGGCGCCCCCGGTAAAAATTACTGGCAAAATACCGCCGACTATCACATTAAAATAAGTTTTAATCCTCAAAATCGCAATCTTGCGGGTACAGTAACCATTGACTATACCAACAACAGTCCGGATACGCTTAACACGATATTATTTAAGCTTTACCCTAATTTATATAAAAAAGGCGCCATTCGTGATATGCCTGTATCTGCTAATGACCTGACCGATGGCGTACACATCAGATCAATCAGTGTTAATAATCAATTACAGGACAGTGCCAAACACCATATAGAAGGTACTAACATGACATTGGCTGTTCCTTTATCACCCGGGCAAAAAGCTCATTTTGATATCGAATACGCTTATACGCTCAATCAAACATCGCACATACGTACCGGACAAATCGACACTGGTGCTTTCTTTATAGCTTATTTTTTCCCGAGGATAGCCGTTTATGATGATATTGACGGTTGGAACGAACTTCCTTATCTCGGTTCGCAGGAATTCTACAATGATTTTTGCCATTTCAACGCAGAGATCACCGTGCCTGGCAATTACCAGGTTTGGGCCACGGGGAACTTAAAGAACCCAGAACAGGTTTATAACCCCAAATACGTAAAACTGATCAACCAAGCCGGCATCAGCGATAAGGTAACCGATATTATTACCAAAGCCGATATTGAGGCCGCCGATATCACCAGGAACAACCCTACCAATACCTGGAAATTTGAGGCTGACAGCGTTACCGATCTTGTTTTTGCCACCAGCAACCATTACATCTGGAAGGCATCAAGTTTAGTGGTCGATCCCAAAACCAATCGCCGTACGTGCGTTGATGCCGTTTTTAATCCCGCGCATAAGGACTATCTGGAGGTAATCAATTATGCTCGTAAAACGGTAGAAACCATGAGCTACCAATTCCCTAAATGGCCGTATCCTTACCCACATGAAACCGTATTTGACGGGCTCGACCAGATGGAATACCCCATGATGGTGAACGATAACCCGCTCGAAAATACAACTGATGCCATTGAACTTACCGACCACGAAATATTTCATACCATGTTCCCTTTCTACATGGGCGTTAACGAAACTAAGTACGGCTGGATGGATGAAGGCTGGGCCACCATTGGCGAATGGCTCATCAGTCCGGTTATAGATCCCAGTATTGTGGACCCTTATGGCGTATCTACAACCGAGAACGCCGCCGGCATCGAGCAGGATGTACCTATCATGACCCTTACCCCGCAGCTTATTGGCGTGGCTAAATTTATTGACACCTACCCTAAACCTGCCCTGGGCTATTTATACGTAAAAGACATGCTGGGCGATGAGCTGTTTACCAAGGCATTACACTACTACATTAGCCAATGGCATGGTAAACACCCTATGCCTTATGACTTTTTCAACTGTATCAATACCGGCTCGGGCATCAACCTCAATTGGTTTTGGAAGAGCTGGTTTTTTGATAACGGGCAGCCCAACCTGGCTATTGGCAAGGTAAGCCATCAGTTGCAAAAATATAGTGTGACCATCAACAGTATTGGCAACAAGCCTGTACCCATAAACCTCACCGTATATTACAAAGATGGCAGCTCGCAATTGCTGCATCAAAGTATTGCCTGCTGGGCCAAAGGCAACAAAACTACCAATGTTACCTTCGTGGCCAAAAAACCGGTGAAGCAATTGGTGTTAGGCACAACTTATGATCCGGATACTGATAAGAAAGATAACATCTGGAAACCCTGATCAAAAAACTTTTTAAACTATAAATTTAACATTTTCCTGGCCAAAAAGAGGGCAAAAACAAATGAAAAACGTTTGAAAAACTCTCGTTTTAACACTTTTTAACAAATTTAAACACGGTTTTTGAGCTGTTTTTAAAACTTTAAAAAGTATTAATTTTCTGATTGTCAAATAAACTACATACCAAGCGACCAGTTTTTGGCCTTGCTTTGGTATTAACAAAACAGCCCGGTTTTCCTAAAAAAGGAACCGGGCTGTTGGTTGATATAAATATACGAAAAATTACAATAATGTCTGCTGGCATAGTTCTATAGCAATTACCATTCCCCTCTCAAAATACCTCTCCTCGTGCCACGTTCGGGATGACGATTACTTTTCGATCTTTAAAAGTCGGCCCATGAAATTTAGATTTTAACTTGCAGGGTAAATTTATTTTGCGGACTTTTATAAAAAATTTCTATGTACATACATAATTACATATTAATTACGTTTTACATTTATAAACCAAGCATAAAAACTTAACGGATGGACTTCTTAAACGCTGTATGGCATCAATTCACCGGCTTCTTTGGCTTTAATCATTTACTGCAGATCCTTAAATCGGGTGATTATGACAAACTGCTTACTTACGAGGGTTTTACCGCTTTGCTGGTTCCTGTTATGCCTTTTTTACTGGTGATCGAAATTATCCGCGCGGCGTTTTACAAGCGTTTTAAGGTGATCAGTTATAAGCTAACTTTTTTCTCGTATGTGTTCAACGCCTTTATTGGCCGGGTAATATCCATTGCCATGGTAGGTATTTGTATTGGCCTGTTTGAAAAGTACGCTATTTTTAAACTATCATTTACCTGGTACTGGTTTATTTATGGTTATATTGTGTGGGAATTCGGCCATTTTTTATATCATTATTTTGGGCACAAAGTAAGGCTGTTCTGGTGCCTGCACTCCACCCACCACGCGCCCGAAAGCATGAACCTTTCGGTAAGTTACGCCCACTTCTTTTTAGAAGGCCCCTATGCCGATTTCATCCGTACCACTACCTGTATCTTACTGGGCGTTCCGCCAGCCATGCTGTTTGTGATCATGTTTATTGATGGTTTTTGGGGTGGTATGATCCACATTGGCGAAAACCTGGTACATGATGGCCGCCTGGGATTTTTGAACAATATCATCCTTACCCCTTCGCACCACCGGGTACACCACGCCCGCAATCCACTTTATATGGATACCAATTTTTGCAACCTGCTCAACATCTGGGATAAGGTTTTTGGTACTTATCAGGTGGAAGACCGTAATATACCTATCGAATACGGGATCAGTCGCCCGATGATCAAAAACAGCTTTCTGGACGCTTATTTTGGTGAAATAGTGGCTCTTGCCAAGGATGTTTACAAAGCGCCGGGCATCAAGAACAAATTTCTGTATATAGTAATGCCTCCGGGATGGAGCCATACCGGCGACCATAAAATGACTACCGTTGTAAAAAAGAAATACTTTGAAGAGCTCCAGCAGCAACAACAAGCCAACCCTGTAAATGATACAGATAAGGCGGGTACCCAAAGCAACGAACCTGTGTTGTCATAAATAGGCTTGCCAGAATGCAAATCGAAATATTTTCAGCATCCAACTTGGGCTAAAGCCCTAATCCGCTATTATTCACCCGCCCCATAAATGGGATGGCAATGAATTTACATGTCCTGTTTATTCATTGCCGTTGGCTTTAGCCAACGGGTAACAAATAATATAAAACCAGGGCTTTAGCCAAACTGAGGGCATATGACAATCAGCAAAATACCACCGGTAATTTGCTCCTCGTTTGCCTTTTTATTAAAATAGCCTTACTTTCATTATTAATAATGAGTGATCCTATTTTTAAATTGAATGGCAGGGTTTGGATAGAGACCGGGGACGAAAAAATCCTCGGTCACGGGCGTGTGGAACTGCTGGGACGCATCCAGGCCTCCGGTTCCATCAGGCAGGCGGCCCTGCAAATGAAAATGTCATACAAACAAGCCTGGGATCTGGTAAACCACATGAATGAGCACTTTGGTCAACCGCTGGTGGTATCGCATCGCGGTGGTAAGGGCGGCGGCAAAGCGGTGGTAACGGAGTATGGTATAAGGGTTATCACCCAGTTTCATTTACTGCACCAAAAGCTACAGGAGTTTTTGAAAGAAAATTCAACAGACCTTATACTTTAACTGTTCGAAATTCTTACACAGATAATAAAATCTTTGATTTCACTTTCAAAAATCAGCTTAAATTGTCATTTTGCGTTATATTTTATTTTATATAACGCAAAATACACATGAAAAAACTTCTACCTTTCTTTATCACCGTTCTAATCTCCATTACTTCGTTTCATTTTACCGTAAATGCCCAGGATAAGGACACATCCAAACATGTTTTCCAGCTGGGGCAAGTTAATATCATCGGTACAAAAGATAGTTTACGATCTGATAAGTTGAGCTCGGGTACCATCAACCGGTATAATCGCTTAACTGTATCAAGCGCCTTAAACCTATTGCCCGGGGTAACACTTACCGCTGTAGGTCCCCGGAATGAATCGGCGGTGAGCATTCGTGGGTTCGATGTACGTTCGGTTCCCATTTACCTGGATGGCGTGCCTTTGTATGTGCCTTATGATGGTTATGTAGATCTGGCACGTTTCAATACCTTTAACTTATCAGAAATACAGGTTGCCAAGGGCTACTCTTCCGTTTTATACGGTCCAAATGCCGAGGGCGGCGCTATTAATCTTATCAGCCGTAAACCGGTAAAACCATTTGAGCTGAGTGCCATTTCCGGCTGGTTAAGCGGCGGCTACCGGTTAAATACCAATATAGGCTCTAACCTGGGCAAGGTTTATTATGAAATTTCGGCTTCACAGTTAAAACGCAACTGGTACCCGCTGTCGCATGATTTTGCGCCTACCAAGAACGAGGATGGCGGACACCGCGATAATTCCTATAATAATGACATAGCCGTAAGCGGCAAAGTTGGCTTTACCCCAACCGCTAACCAAGAATATGCCGTAGGTTACAGCTATCAGCATGGTAGCAAAGGCACACCTGTTTACGCCGGCAACGATGCTGCAAATGCCTTGTTTAAAAGTCCGCGGTTTTGGAAATGGCCCAACTGGGATACACAAAGCCTTTATCTCATCAGCAATAACCGCATCAATAGCACCAACGTAATTAAAACCCGCTGGTACTATGATCAGTTTAAAAACAACCTGCAAAGTTTTGACAACGCTTCCTATAACAGCATGACCAAACCCTATGCCTTCACCAGCATTTATAATGACTATACCCTGGGCAGCAGCATCATGTTTGAAAACACCGACTTGAAAAATAACAGCTTTAGCGTAGCTGGTCATTTTAAACAGGATGTGCACCGCGAACACAATATAGGTGAACCCGTTCGTCGCGATGCGGATAATAACTTCACCGTTGGTGCCGAGGATACTTATCATTTAACATCGGCCTTAAAAGCCAATGCCGGTGTAAGCTATATGAACAGGCACAGCATCGATGCACAGCAATACACCAACAACGTGGTAAGCCAGCTGCCAGCCAACAGCAACAGCGCCTGGAACCTGCAAGGTTTGTTACAGTATGATATCGACAGTACCAACGCCATTATGCTTTCGGTAGCGCGCAAAACCCGTTTCGCTACCATTAAAGACAGGTACTCTTACAAATTCGGCACGTTTATCCCGAACCCTGATCTGAAAGCCGAGAACGCTTTAAATTATGATCTGAGCTATCATACCCTACTTATGGGTAAATTATCGGTACAGGCATCATTGTTTTACAGCAAAATCGGCAACCTGATACAAACGGTAAACAATGTGCAGGTTGATCCCAAAACAGGCACTAATTTGTCGCAAGTACAAAACGTGGGTCGCGCGGAATATTATGGCGCCGAACTGGCCATTGGTTATCCTATTGCCGACGAGCTGCGGATAGACGCCAATTACACTTACCTTAAACGCAAGAACCTCTCGAGCCCATCCATTTACCTAACCGATGTACCTCAAAACAAGGTATTTGGTTCGATACAGTATACGCCGATCAAAAAGCTGTACGTGATGGCATCGGAAGAGTATAATTCCAAAAGGTACAGTACCAGCTATGGCACGGTATCCGGCGAATTTGCCCTTACCAATGTAAAAGCACATTTAACACTGGTTAAAGGATTTTCGATCGAGGGCGGCGTAAACAACCTGTTTGATAAGAACTATACCCTGGTTGAAGGTTTCCCGGAAGCCGGGCGTAACTATTTTGCTAATGTGATATTTAGTTATTGATATATTTTCAGATCCTCTTTAGAGAGTAATAGCCCATGAAAAGACATAAGGCGAAAATTAGGCACCTATCGACTCACCCCGACATCGCTGCGCTCGTCACCCCTCTCTCCGCTTCGCGCATAGAGGGGATTTTTAATTCTTTTTTTCTTTACCCTCTTTGCGGCAAAGCCGCAGAGAGGGTGGTCCAGCGAAGCGTAGACCGGGTGAGTCGGCTATGCGACTTGTTTTTAACCTTGTAGGTTTCAACGCTTCCTCTTCATGGGCTATTTACTCTTGGGAAGGGGTGCGAAAATATAGTGCGATAGCAAGAGTGTGTTATCCTATTAACAGAACACACCCCTCCACCCCTCTCAAGAGGGGAACCACGCAAGGCCATTATTTATTAAATTTGTATATGAACCATCACAAACATAATCCGCTTTTAAACCAGCTTAAAAAAGCCAGGGTTATGTTTTTGCTGTTGATTTTCACGATCCTATCGGGCTGGTGTTACGTAGATGGCGATACCATTGAAACCGGCCCGTACAACCTGGTTTATCCGGCCAACTTTGGCAGTCGTATTAATATTCCGGCCGATAACCCTACCACCAAACAGGGTGTTTACCTGGGGCGGATGCTTTTTTATGAGACTAAGCTCTCGGCTAATAACAAGCTTGCCTGCAGCAGTTGCCATCAGCAGGATAAAGCTTTTACTGATGGACGGGCGTTTAGTCCGGGAGTGGATGGTGTATTGACGCCGCGCAATTCTATGTCGCTGGTCAACTTGCTTTGGGGGCGTAAATTCTTTTGGGATGGCCGGGCCAATGGTTTGGAAGAACAGGCTGTTACCCCCCTTACCAGTCCGCATGAAATGGGTCAATCGTTAACTACATCAGCACAAAAACTCACGCAAACAACCAATTACCCTACCCTGTTTAAATTGGTTTATAGCGATGAGCGGATTACCGGCGACAGGATAGTAAAGGCCATATCGCAATTTGAGCGTACGCTGATATCAGCCAATTCGAGGTATGACCAGTACCTGCGTGGTGCTTATCAGCCTACACCAGATGAATTGAAAGGCATGGAGTTGTTTAATACAGGTCCACAGCCAGAAAAAGGCATCCGCGGGGCCAATTGCAGTCATTGCCATGGCGGGCCCAAAACTTATATGGAACTGTTTCATAATAACGGACTGGACAGCCTGCCCAAAGACTCCGGCATGGAAAAACTGAGCGGTTTACCAGCCGATCGGGGCCGTTTTAAAGTCCCCACCCTACGCAACATAGCCCTTACAGCCCCATATATGCACGACGGCCGTTTTAAAACATTGGAAGAGATAGTTGATCATTACAGCGAACATCTCCGGCAGTCAGCCGCATTAAGTTCCTTTCTGCGGGGCGAATCCAACGAAGCTGGGGGTAAAAGCCTAAAGCTACTGCCGGTGGAGAAAAAACAGTTGATCGCCTTTCTGAACATGCTTACAGATTCAGCATTTATCACTAATCCCGCATTTTCGAATCCGCATTTAATCAGTACCAACAACAAAAAATATTAAATTTATATACATGAAAAAACAACTCCTGATAGCCTGTATGGCCTTATTAAGCTTTACAAGCATCTGCTTTATATCGCAGGCGCAAACCATTAAAATAAGCGGCGAGGTAAGCACACCCTTAACTATTGATGCCGCTTATCTGCAAAAATTCACCCAAACCACCGTAACGCGTAAAGACAAGGACAGGAAAGATCATACCTACAGCGGGGTTATCCTATCGGAGATATTGAAAGCTGCCGGCGTTACCTTGGGGCCGGAATTAAAAGGTGAAAACCTCACCAAATATCTGCTGGTAGAAGCCAGCGACGGTTACCAGGTGATCTTCGCCTTGGCAGAGCTGGATAAAAGTTTTACAGACAGAACCATTATCCTGGCAGATAAGGTGGACGGAGCCCCTCTTGCCACTGCCGATGGCCCCTACCGCATTATTGTACAGGACGAAAAGAAACCCGCCCGTTGTATTAAACAGGTAACCGCCATGCAGGTACATTTTGTGAAGTAAAGGATTGTCATTCTGAGCGGAGCGAAGAATCTATTCGTGAACTTAGCAATCAATTAACAGATTCTTCGCTCCGCTCAGAATGATAAACTTTTTTGTATTTATAATCTTTCTTTTCCCCGTCAGCAGAACAGCTTCGGGCGAAATCAAGCAGAATATGTTGGCATTGTGCTACCGGAGGGGCATTAGCAAACCTTGCCGAAGTCTGGGATAAAGCGAACGAAGTGGAGGTAAGGTTTAGCAGCCCGTGGTTCTGCCGGATTTGCAGGGCAAAGGCCAGGAGCGCAAAGAAGCATTTCTGCTGACAGCCTTTTTGGTTACTTTTGTGGCGACAAAAGTGACAGCCACAGTGGAAATTGAGCGCTCTACGATATGCCTTATTCGCTCTGTATAAAGGGGATTATTAATATTTGAATTGTTTTTTATCGGTATTAATGAGCTCCCTTCGGTCGGTTGTCTTCGTACTTCGCAATGACGCGTTTAAAGAAATCAGCCTAAAATTTCCGCAATCTCCTCAAAGCCCTTTTCACGTGCCAAATCGGCGGGAAGCTTGCCGCCTTCCATGCGCACATTAGTAAGGGCGCCATGCTCCAGCAGTAATACCAATAAATCGATATTACCATTTTGAGCAGCAGTATGCAGCGGCGTGGCGCCCGCCTGTTGTTTTACATTTACCCCGGCACCGTTTTCGACCAGCAAGCGGGCAATAGCAGTGTAATTTCCGGCACAGGCCGAGTGTATGGGATAAACCTGGAAACCATTGTTTGACGGCTGGTTTACATCGGCGCCATTGCTTACCAGGTAACGGGCAACTGCTTCGTGACCAAAATAACAGGCCAAACCCAGCGGTGTAAAACCATCACTGGCATGATCGTTAATGGTATCGGGAGCAGTTTCCACAAAATGACTTACTACTTCCAACTTCCCGGCAGCCGCAGCTTCAAACAGCGTAATCTGGTTAACATATTTTAACAATACGTCGGTAACTTCCGGCTTTTTATAATAACACGATAACATTAGGGGCGAAACATGGTGACTGGTTATGGTGGTAGCAAGCGCGGGGCTTTGCATCAGTAAAGCTTCCAGCTTACCCAGATCGGCGGTAGTGATGTATTGTTCCAGCTTTTCTATACTCATAGGTTACAAGGCGCAAGCCGCAATTACGCAGGCTATGCTTTTAATAAGGTTCTTTTACGAGGATGGTACCAGATGGTTTTCAATAATACTAAAAAATAAAAATACGATTAATTAATTGTTTAATCTACTAACTTTATGGGAAAGGATTTCGGATATCGGATGTTCGATTTCGGATTTACTTTGATTTGGGACGTCGGATGTTCGATTTCGGATTTATCAGGTTTGAAGATGTTGAGCACCCTTTTTACATTCACTTAAATCCCGAATCGAACATCCGACATCCGAAATTCCAAGTCCAAATCCCGTGAAATTTTATGTAAGTTTGCACTTAAAGGATGTTACATCAGCGATGCCGGTAAAAGGAAATCAATTTAAATCAAATAGTTTTAAGGACGATAATCAGCCCCGCCAAACGGGAAAAGCTGAAAAGGAACGTGTGACGAAGCGCAGGATGCCCAGCATGCCGCGATTGGATATGGAGAATGGCAAGGCAGTTAAGATAGCAGGTTTGCTGTCGCTTTTAATGTCTATCTTTTTCCTGATAGCCTTCACTTCTTACCTGTTCACCTGGCAGGAAGACCAGAGTTATATATCAACCACCAACGGCGGCTGGCACAACCTGGCCACCGGCAAAACCGTACAGGAAATTGCCGATACCGGCAACCCGCAAATAGCGCAGAACTGGCTGGGTAAATTTGGCGCACTGCTCAGCAACCAATTTATTTATGAATGGTTTGGCGTGGCCTCGTTCCTGTTTGTGTTCATATTTTTTGTGATCGGTTACCGCCTGCTGTTCAAGGTAAGGTTGTTCTCCATGATCAAAACATTAGGCTATACCTTGTTTGGTATTGTGTTTATATCAACCACCATAGCCTATTTTCACGCTTTTATTATCGATTATCCGCATTACCTGGAAGGTGGCTTTGGTTACTGGACCAATCGTTTGCTGGATGCACAGATCGGTCCGGCAGGTACAGGTGGCTTCCTGGTGTTTGCCGCGCTTACCGTACTGGTAATTGCCTATAATATTGATTTTAAACTGCCGCAGCGTAAAAACAGACCGGCAGCACAAATAGCCGTTGACGAGGTATCGCCCGAGCCGGTTGAAATGACAGAGGAAGAGCCATCTATCCCACTCGAATGGCCGCGGGGCAATAACCGCATTAAAGAAACGCATGTGAACGCAATTATGCCGGAGCCCAGGCAGCAGCAACAGCCTTTGGAACAAACGCCCATTTATCATGAACCTGTGGTGCTTAAGCCATCACATGAACCCGAGGAGGAAACGGAGATACCGCTCACGATTGATACCAACCGTCCGATGCCTGAGCTGAATGTGGAAAAGACCGACGACGACAAGGCCAAAGACCTGGTAAGCCAGTTTGGTATCTATGACCATAAGCTCGATCTGGCAACCTATAAAATGCCTCACCTGGAATTGCTGGAGAATCATGGATCGAACAAAATATCGGTTAACGCCGAAGAACTGGAAGCCAACAAGAACAAAATTGTTGAAACGCTGAACCATTATAATATCGAGATAGATAAGATCAAGGCTACCATCGGACCAACGGTTACGTTATACGAGATCATCCCGGCGCCGGGTGTGCGTATCTCCAAGATCAAGAACCTGGAGGATGACATCGCCCTGAGTCTGGCAGCCTTAGGTATCCGTATCATAGCGCCAATGCCGGGCAAGGGAACTATCGGTATCGAGGTACCCAACCAGAACCCCGAGATGGTATCGATGCGCTCTATACTATCGACCGAGAAATTCCAGAATACTACAATGGACCTACCCATCGCCCTGGGTAAAACCATCTCCAACGAGGTATTCATTGCCGATCTGGCCAAGATGCCTCACTTACTGGTAGCTGGTGCTACTGGTCAGGGTAAATCAGTTGGTATCAACGCCATATTGGTTTCGCTGCTGTACAAAAAACACCCGTCCGAATTAAAGTTTGTACTGGTAGACCCTAAAAAGGTGGAGCTAACGCTTTTCCGCAAAATTGAAAGGCATTTCCTGGCTAAACTTCCCGATGAAGGTGATGCCATTATTACCGATACTAAAAAGGTAGTAAATACCCTCAATTCGCTTTGTATCGAGATGGATCAGCGTTATGACCTGCTGAAAGACGCGCAGGTACGTAACCTGAAAGAGTACAATGCCAAATTTGTAAACCGTAAGATCAGCGATCCTGAAAAACACCGTTACCTGCCATTCATTGTACTGGTAATTGACGAGTTTGCCGATTTGATGATGACCGCCGGTAAAGAGGTAGAAATGCCGATTGCCCGTATCGCTCAGCTGGCCCGTGCGGTGGGTATACACCTGGTTATCGCCACGCAGAGGCCATCGGTTAATATCATTACGGGTACCATCAAAGCCAACTTCCCATCAAGACTGGCATTCAGGGTATTGTCCAAGATCGATTCACGCACCATCCTGGATGCAGGTGGCGCTGATCAATTAATCGGTCGCGGGGATATGTTGTTCTCAACCGGTAGCGACCTGATCCGCCTGCAATGTGCCTTTGTGGATACACCGGAGGTTGAAGCCATTTCAGACTTTATAGGCAACCAAAAAGGTTATCCAACCGCCATGTTCCTGCCCGAATATGTGGGTGAAGGCGAAGCCAGCAGCGCTAAAGAATATGACCCGGATGATCGCGACCCGATGTTTGAAGACGCTGCCCGTCTTATCGTGATGCACCAGCAGGGCTCAACCTCGCTCATTCAGCGTAAAATGAAACTGGGCTATAACCGTGCCGGCAGGATCATTGATCAACTGGAGGCCGCAGGCATTGTTGGCGCCTTTGAAGGCAGCAAAGCCCGTGATGTACTTTACCCTGATGAGTACAGTCTGGAGCGCTACCTGGAAACCCTTCAAAAACCAAAAGATTAAACCTATTCAAATTTATTTGCTCTAAACCAGTAACTATTCCCCCTGATAGTTGTTGACGTAAAAAACACAATGAAGAAATTATTTTTATATTCCATTTTAGCAATAAGCACTTGCAGCACCGCTTTCGCCCAAAAAGATACGCAAGCTAAAGCTATATTAAACCAGGTAAGTCAGAAGTACAAATCGTACGATGTGATCAAAACCGATTTTTCTTTTACTTTGGATAATCCACAAGCCGGCGTTAAAGAAACCCAGAGCGGTACTTTAATTTCAAGAGCCAAATCGGGCAAATACCGGGTAACGCTTTACACTTCTGCCGCTGGTAAAGATGTAGACAAAGAGATCATTAACGATGGCAAAACCCAGTGGACCTACCTCAAAAAAGATAAAGAGGTACAGGTAAGCGACGCGCCTAAAGGTGCCGACGGTATCAACAACCCATCGCAAATTTTTACCATTTATGAGCATGGCTACAAATACCTGTACACCGGCGAACAAAAAATAGCCGGCAAAGTATACCAGGCCATTGATCTGACACCGGAGAACGAAAAACAAAATATTTTCAAGGTTCGCCTGCTGATAGACAAGGTAAAAAAACAGATCTACAGTGCGCAACTGTTTGACAAAAACGGCAATAAGTACACCTACACCGTACGCAGCTTTACACCTAATGCTCCGGTTGCCGATGCCACATTTGCATGGGACGCAAAAGGCCACCCCGGTGTGGAACTGGTTGACCTGCGATAAAATTATGTTGGACGTTTGATATAAAATAAGAAGAGGCTGTCTCATAAGTAAAATGGAGGCTCTGAGAATTGTCTATATGAAAACGTTCTCCACCACCTACCCGAATAAATTAAAGAAAAAGAGGCTGTTCTCATACTTAGGAGACAGCCTCTTTTTCTTTTATAGTTTCTCCTATCGCCTGTGAGGACACAGGCGATTTGCATTGATGCAGGTAGTTGTCTGTGGGGACACAGCCAACGGGAGGGAGCTCTTTACATTCAATACTTTTATCTTATTTTTAATTATGCCGGAAGATCAAAACAATATAAAAAAATCATTTAACGAAGATTTTTGCACTCAATTGGAATATCACTTGTCAAGAGCATTTACAAACTCATTAAATAAAGAGTTCAAATGGCTTTGGTGTGATGGGATTAAGGTTCCTTTTATGGAAGATCAGCTTCTAAAACAACATATAATTGAAAAACAAAAACTTGTAACAGAAGCCTGGATAGGCACCAGTGGACAGGACATATATACAATGACTATTAAATTCGGCCAATGCTCAACAGAGAAATGCCGTCAAGGACTAAGTCTAAATGATTGCCTGCCAGATGATCGATCATTAAATTGGGTTAAGCTTGACTTAGACAAGAAAGAAATTGAATTACAATTAGATTAAAGAAAACTCAATGCAGTCGCTTGGCTCCAGTCGAGTGACGGCGGAATCGTATTATAAAAAACGTATCACGTAAAATGTAAAACCTACTTCCCTTCCTCCTTCGGCGCCCTTTTATCGGGCATGGGACCTCGTTGATGAATGATTAGCCCATTCAAAAAATTGCGCAGGATCTGGTCTCCACAGGGCTTAAAATTAGGATGGTCATCTGCGCGGAAAATGGCACCCAGTTCCGTTTTGGTGATACGGAAGTTAACCAGTTCCAAAACTTTTATAATATCATCATCGGTAAATTTCATTGCTACGCGTAGCTTTTTCATGATATCATTATTGCTCATGCTCTTCTCTCTTTATTATCTTGAAATATCTATTTTAACTTTTTTGTTTTTGATCTTCTCGCCCTTTACAGCTTGTACTGCGCGCTCAATGCGATTGCGTTTTACCGCCGCGTATGATGCGTAATCATGTACTTCAATCAGGCCTACATCCTCCTTATCCAATCCACCTTTTTTGAGCAGCAAGCCTACGATATCAATCTTGTTCACCTTATCTTTTTTACCCGCGGCTATATAGAGCGTGGCCCATGGCGATAGTGGCGGTATCACCGGATTTTCCGGCAATTCTTCTATCTCGGGCATTTCCTTTAAATAAGATGGTCTTTCATCTGGCGCCAGGATCAGGTATGATGTTCCTTTGGCATGCATACGTGCGGTACGACCATTACGATGCGTATAGGCTTCTTCATTATGCGGTAGTTGATAATGGATCACATGGTCAATCTCGGGGATATCCAGCCCGCGTGATGCCAGGTCGGTAGTGATCAGCAGACGGTGACTGCCATTCCTGAATTTTAACAGCGCCCGTTCACGGTCTTCCTGTTCCATACCACCATGAAATATATCATGCGGCAGACCACGGTCAAACAGCAGATCGCTGATGCGTTCAACGGCATCACGATGATTGCAGAAAACCAGCGTGGCATTATCGCCTATTTTACAAATAAGGGCAAACAAGGCATCCAGCTTATCCGCGGCTTCGGCTATAACAGCTTTTTGTTTGATATCAGGCACCGAGGTAGCGTTAGTGAGATAATCCAGCGTCGTGGGCCTTATCATTCCTGTAAAAGCCGGGATCTCATCCATTTTGGTGGCCGATGTCAGGATGCGCTTTTTTATGGCCGGCATCTGTTTAATGATGTAGGTCATATCCTCCTGGAAACCAAATTCCAGGGCTTTATCAAATTCGTCCAATATCAGGGTGTGGATGGTATCTGTACTAAAGCTTTCCCGGCGCAGGTGATGCGCGATACGGCCAGGCGTACCGATCAATACCGCTGGTGGTTGGGACAGGTTGTTGCGCTCAATTTTTACGGCGTGACCTCCATAGCAACAGTTCACTTTAAAACCACTGCCTATAGCCTTAAAAACCTGCTCAATCTGCAAAGCCAGCTCGCGCGATGGCACCATGATAAGCGCCTGCACAGTTGGGATCTTAGCATCCAGCAAACTCAACAATGGCAACAAAAAACCCAGCGTTTTGCCCGAGCCTGTAGGCGACAATAATATTACATCGCTTTTTTTGGCGGCGCTGATGGCGGCCTCCTGCATGGGGTTAAGGGCGTTTATCTTAAGATTCAGAAGGGCTTGCTTGATCATTATTGGTGCTGGAGTATGCGCAAAGATAAGCTAAATAAGCGGGGCTTTAAATTTTGTCATGCTGAACGGAGTGAAGGTGACTCTATTTACGACTAATAAAAACCGCGTCATAGGAGGAGGAACGACGTGGCAATCCCCGATTTGTAGAGCCGCTCTGTATTTTAGGGATTGCCACGCTATCCTCAATGACGCCTGTGTTAATGACTTCAAACGTTCAGCGAAGCGCGCCAACGGAGTGCGTGGTCTATATCAGACAGGCCAATTTTGTTTACCCCATCTTCTCTTCTTCCAGTTCCTGTCGGGTTTTGTCTTGAATATATTCGGCTATTTCCGCCGCTTGTTCATGGGTTAGGTCGCCAAAGCCGGTGTATTCCCATTCGCGCAGATCATCGTCAAAAACAATGTCGCCCAAGCCTACTTCACCCTCACTCAGTTTAAATACACCGGTTATATATACTGTCCCGCCCGGTATTGTTTGATTTACAGATTTTATGGTGACAACGCGTTCGCCATCTGCGGTGTATAACTTATATTCTGCCGGTTTGATCATCTCTTTATGTATTTACGTACAAGAAGACAATCATAATACGATTTTGTTTATTTTATCAACCTAAAAATGAAGCTTTTACCAGCCCATAATTTGCATTACCCGGTTAAATTCGGGCTGCAGGCCTGCATCAATTTGTATGGTTTCGCCGGTAACCGGGTGGGTAAATTCCAGGTGCGAAGCATGCAGCAGCATGGTTTCCATATCCCAGGTTTCTTTAAACAATTTGTTCTGCTTATTGCAGCCGTGGGTACGGTCGCCTATAATGGGATGAAAAATATGACTAAAATGCTTGCGTAACTGGTGCATGCGGCCGGTAGTCGGTACCGCCTCTACCAGCGAATAGCGGGACGTGGGATGCTTGCCTAATGGTATATCCAGTTCAGCCCGTTTTAAAGTAGCATATTGGGTAAAAGCATCCTGCAAGGTGCCATTCTCTTTGCGTAACGGATAATCAATATCTTCCTGATCAGGTGTATGGCCGCGAACAATGGCCAGGTATTTTTTGTGCACCCGGTTTTCCATAAATTGTTGCTGCATGGCTATTTCAGTGGGTTTATCCAGTGCGAACAGCAGTATCCCACCGGTTTTACGGTCGATGCGGTGAGCAGGGTTTACCTTTTGACCTATCTGGTCGCGTAGTAACTGCAGGGCAAATTCCGATGCATCGGCAGCTATGGGCGACCGGTGTACCAACAATCCGTGTGGTTTATTAATGGCGATAAGGTGTTCATCGCGGTATATGATCTCTAACATGCAGCACTTATTCAAAACGCGAAGGTACAACCCTATGTAACAATTTCATTTTATAAAGTATGGTTAACTAAAAAAAATATTTTAAATAGTGCGCTTTTTATATCTTTAGTACCAAACTAAAATCTTTTTGCAATATGGCCACTACCGCAACCGCAGAGGGTGCTCCTGCTGATGATATCAATAAAGCATCAACCCGCCTATTTTCATTAGATGCCCTGCGCGGGTTTGATATGTTTTGGATAATGGGCGGCGAAGAGATTTTCCATACGCTGGCCAAAAGCACCAAATCGCCATTTTGGGAGGCCATAGCCTTACAATTTACCCACCCCGATTGGAACGGCTTTCACCTGTACGACCTGATATTTCCGCTGTTCCTGTTCATGGCCGGTGTATCCACCCCGTTTTCGGTAGGCCGCGAACTGGAAAAAGGTAAAAGTCGCGGCCAATTAACCTGGCGTGTTATCAAAAGAGCGGCTATACTGGTATTGCTGGGCCTGGTGGTTAACAATGGGTTAAACATTATGCCCATATCGCAAATTCGCTTTGCCAGCGTGCTTGGCCGTATTGGTATCGCTTATATGTTTGCCAACATCATTTATCTGTACAGCAGGGAACGCATGCAAATGGTATGGTTCTGGGTATTCATAATCGGCTATTGGCTGCTGCTCAAATTTACCTCGGCACCAGGTTTTCCACATGGCGATTTGACCATGCAAGGCAATTTTGCATCCTATATGGACCGTTTGATATTACCAGGCAGGTTGTATTTGGGCATCCATGACCCCGAAGGTTTATTCTCCACCATACCGGCCATCAGCACCGGCTTGCTGGGTATATTAACTGGTCAGCTTCTGAAAAAAACGGGTATTGCCCAAACCCGAAAAGTAGTTATTATGGCGGTTACCGGGGTCATATTCCTGATCATAGCCCAGATCTGGAACCTTGATTTCCCGATCAATAAAAACCTGTGGACAAGCTCATTTGTGATGCATGTAGGCGGCATCAGTTTATTATTGATGGCCCTGTTTTATTATATTATTGATGTGCTGGGTTATAAAAAGTGGGCCTTCTTTTTTAAGGTTATTGGCATGAACTCCATCCTGATCTATATCTCCGGAAAATTCATTAAATGGCAATATACCACCAACGGCTTTTTTGGATGGGTAGGTCAGCTGGTTGGCGACCCGTATAATATTGTGGTGATGGCTGTTTGTTTTGTTCTGGTGAAATGGATCTTCCTTTACTATCTGTATCAGAAAAAGACATTCTTGCGGGTGTGACCGTTGATTATTTTTTGATGACGTTGATTTCGTTGATTGTCTGAAACCTGATTTATAGGATTATACCTGATCAGGAATTTAAGCTCGGTTGAAGCAAAGATATCAGCGAAATCAACGTCATCAAAAAATAATCAACGGTTAAGCCACTGCTGCTGCTCTTCGGGGGTAAAAAATGTCCAGGCCATGATTCGGCTTACTTTTTGGCCCTGCGACATGTTTATGGTTTGCACTTCTTTTGCTCCGGCCTTTTGCAGGGCGTTGTATAAAACACGAAGATTTTCTTTTTTTGATACCAGTGAGGTGAACCATAAACATTGTTTGGCAAAGCGGGTACTTTGCGTAGCCATCACCTTTAAAAATGAGGCCTCGCCACCAGGGTACCATAGTTCGGTATTTTGGCCGCCAAAATTCAATAAAGGCTCCTCTTTACCTTTTGCTTTCTGTAAGCCCAGGTTATTCCATTTACGGCGCGATCCTTCGGCGGCCTCTTTGATAGAGGCATGAAACGGTGGATTGCAAATGGTCAAATCAAAAACCTCACCCGGCTTTATGGCAAATGTAAAAATATCGGCACGATGCTTTTGCAGGCGCAATTCAACCGCATTTTTTAACTGATCATTATTATCAATGATCTTTTGTGCCGATTCAATAGCGGCTTCATCAATATCTACCCCAACAAAACTCCAGCCATATTCCTGTACGCCAATAATAGGATAAACACAATTGGCGCCTACACCAATATCCAGCACCCGCACTTTTTTACCTTTTCTAATAACGCCTCCGTTTGATGTCGCCAAAAGATCGGCCACATAATGGATATAATCGGCCCGACCCGGTATAGGTGGGCACAAATAGCCCTCAGGAATATCCCAACTAACAACTTGGTAGTGATGCTTTAACAATGCCTTATTAAGCATTTTTACCGCATCAGGATTGGCAAAATTGATAGTTTGGTTATCATATTTATTCACCGTAACAAAAGGCCGTAAAGCTGGCGTGGCCCTCATCAGTGCTTTAAAATCGTATCCCAGGCGGTGCTGGTTACGCGGATGCATGGTTTCTTTCGCTTCGGGCTGGTTTGGGGCTGATTCTGGCAAGTTCTTATTTATTGATGAATTATCCTACAATGCTGCCCAAATCGGCAGGTGAATAGTTTATTGATTTCAGGGTTTTATTATCCGTGGTGCGGTAAACTAAAAATAATCCGTCGATCTCTTTATAGTGCGATTCGGTACCAGCTGTATTGCGGTAATGCTCAATGGTTTGGTTAGCTTCCTCAATAGTTTTACAGGCCTTGCTCATGTTGGAGCGGTGTACCTCATCAAACAACTCTTTAAACTTTTCGCCCAGTCCAAATTCCAGTACCGCGCCAGATAGTACGTATTGCAGATCGCAAAGAGCATCGGCTATCTCTACCAGGTTATTGTCATTAACCGCTTGCTGAAGCTCTTTTAATTCTTCGGCCAGTAATTCAATACGTAATTGACTGCGTTCTTTTGACGGGATAGCCGGTTGGGCAACTATAGGATGTTTAAAGGTGGTATGAAATTCGGCTACCTGGTTTAACGAGTTTAAATCTTTGATCATGATATTAAAGCAATATAAGCGCTGCTAAGTTATCAATTAACCCAAAAGCTTTCAAAAAATGATTGTGTTTAAAACGTAGATGGTTACTGTATTTTTAAAAACACTGCCATACATATTCACCCATTTAATCGGCACCAGACCTAAATAATCGTATTGATAATACACAATTAATATTAAAAATTAATATTAGAGCCCTAAGAATGAACGGAATAGTTCAATTATTTTGTTAATGCTTAGTTAACATTGATTATCTTTATTAACATAAACATAATATTAAAATCACTGTTTATTAACTTAGCTTTGTGCCGAAAAATAATTCAGAATTCCCTTGTCCAATAATATGAAAAACGATAAAAATAAAACCGCCGCTAAGGAAGCCCGTAAGGCTCTTAAAAAACAATTGAACGATAAACTGTTTGCCCAGATCAAAGCTGTGGTAGCCGAATTTGAATCCGATCAGAAAAAAGTGAACAAGGCCATTGAAAAAGCGGCTAAAAACCTGGCCAAAACATTAGCCGCAAAAATAGGTGCAGAGAGCCCGGCTCCTGCCGTGAAAGCCGTGAAAGCAAAAAACACAACTGCACTTGCTGTTAAAGAAGCACCTGCCGCAGCAGCGGCTAAAGCAGCCGCACCGAAAGTTGCCGCAGCTACAAAGCCAGCAGTAACACCAGCTCCTGCAAAGTCAGCTCCAGCCAAACCAGCAGCTAAAAAGGTAACAACGCCTAAGGCATAAGTTGTATATATAGCATACTTATGCAAAAAAATAAGCAAGACCCCAAAGTGTCTTGCTTATTTTTTTTGCACAATTTCAATCTTAGGTCATCATCAAACTATTTATTTCCGGATACCAACGATTAAACCTGTTTATTTCTCGCATTCCGCTTGTTTTTATCTATCGTAGTGGTAAAGTAGTGCCTCATTAATATAATCCGGCCGGTTTCCCTTTTAGTTTTGCTTACAGGCAATAAAACAAATTTGCTTAACTTAAACTCGTGTATTTATCTGCCGAAAGCAAGCCTGCATTGCTGGAAATTCAGAGAGGTACCATACCTTATTCATATTTCACAGTTAAACCCTTTTAAATGCAACAGCTGCCCAAGCGCCTTTTATCCATCGATGTGCTGCGAGCCATCACCATGCTATTGATGATATTTGTTAATGACGCCAGTGGTGTAAAAAATATCCCCGAATGGATAGATCATGCGCCTGGTAAGGCTGATGCCATGGGCTTTGCCGATACCATATTTCCGGCATTTTTATTTATCGTAGGCTTGTCCTTACCCTTTGCTATCAAAAACAGGCTTAATAAAGGTGATTCTTTTACCTCTATTTTAGTTTATATACTTACCCGGAGCGCGGCGCTTTTGATCATGGGGTTTTATCATGTGAACCTGGAAAGTTACAGCAATACCTCGCTGTTATCTAAAGCTTTATGGGCTATACTCATCTCCCTGGCTTTTTTCCTGATATGGCTGGATTATCCCGAAACCGCGACCAAAGCTAAAAGATACACTTTACAGGGTTTGGGCATAGCCATACTGATTGCCATGGCTATTGTATATAAAGGAAATGATGACGGCGAAATTACAGGTATGCGCCCCGAGTGGTGGGGAATACTGGGCATCATTGGCTGGGCTTACCTCATATGCGCTATTGTTTACCTGCTGGCCAAAGGAAAATTGAATATCCTTTTTCCGGTACTCCTGTTATTTGTAGCCATCAATATAGCACGGCATACCGGCGTTATCCATAAAAGATTATTCCTCATCGGCGATGCATCCTCCCTGTGTTTAACCATGGGTGGCATAGTGATATCAGAGTTATACGCGCGCCTGGTTTCGTTGGGCAAAACGCAGCGTATGTGGTTTATTTTCGGACTTATAGGGGTATTGTTGATTGTATTGGGACTGGCAATACGGCCTTATACGCAAGGCATCTCCAAGATCCGCTCTACACCTGCATGGATATTTATTTGCAGCGGTATCACCATCCTGGTATTTGAGTTGATGATTTACCTGGTTGATGTAAAAGGCAAGAAAGACTGGTTCAAATGGATCTGGCCGGCAGGCACCAGCACGCTTACCTGTTACCTGATGCCTTATTTCCAGGTTTTCCTGCTGATGCTTTTCCACATTAACTATCCCGATGTTTTTAACTCAGGCATCATTGGTCTGGCCCGTTCTATGGCTACCGCGTTTATATTGATCGCACTGGTTGGACTCATGGAAAAAAAGCGGATCAGGCTTAAAATTTAATACCTAATTATACCATACTTAAACCTTATTATAAAATGATCAACCTAAAACTTCATAAACAAGCAGCGGCCAAAGCCATGCTTTGTTTATTACCCTTTTTATCATCAGCGGTTACACTCCAGGCACAAAAAGCAGCTAAAAAACCCAAATATGTAATTATTGGATATGTAGGCGGTTACAAGGGTGTAGCCAATATGGAAATGGTAAATCCAGAAAAACTTACCCACATTAACTACGCTTTTGTAAACGTAAAAAACAACCGGGCCTTTTTAAGTCACGAAAGAACCGATACCATTAATTTCAGGAACCTGGTACAGCTTAAAAAGCGTAATCCGGCCCTTAAGGTACTTATATCCATAGGTGGGTGGACCTGGAGCGGCAACTTTTCTGACGCTGTTTTAACCGATACCGCCCGCGAAGCTTTTTCGGCAAGCGCTGTAGCCATTATTAAAAAATTTGATCTTGACGGCATTGATATCGACTGGGAGTACCCCGGTATCGCGGGCAACACTGGCAACATCTATCGCCCTGAAGATAAAGTAAATTATACCCTGATGTTTAAGGCTCTGCGACATCACCTGGATATATTGGAAAAACAGAGCGGCAAAAAGTTGCTGCTTACTACGGCTGTTGGAGGTTTTAAGCGTTTTTTAGATCACACCGAAATGGACAAAGTGCAACAGTATCTGGATTACATCAACCTCATGACGTATGATTACTTCCAGGATGGATCAGGTATTGCTGTTCATCATACCAACCTGTATGCCTCCAAACAATACCAAACAGAAAATTATGCCGATAAGGCCGCATCCGATTTTATGGCTGCCGGTGTGCCTGCCAGTAAATTGGTATTAGGTGTGGCTTTCTATGGTCGTTCATCAAAAGTGCTGGATATTGCCCAAAACGGACTGGGAATGAAACGTGGCGAATACGTACATGTGGGTGGTTACACGCTGATCAAAGACAGCCTGCTGAACCGCAACGGTTTTAAATATTACCGCGACCGCAATGCCGAGGCTCCTTACCTATTTAATGCAGCTACCAAGCAATTTATATCATACGATGACGAATGGTCGATAAAAGCCAAATGTCATTATCTCATCAAACATAAAATGGCCGGGGTGATGTTTTGGGAGTATGCTGACGACAAAAAGGAATACCTGCTAAATGAGATTGATGCAAGGTTGATAACGAGGTAATTGACCTTCTACTATTCAAACACGTCATTGCGAGGTACGAAGCAATCCCCGATTTGCAGAGTCGCCCTGTATAGTTTAGAGATTGCTTCGTACCTCGCAATGACGCACTTTTTGTAGTTAGTTAATTACGCTCATCTGCACATCTGAAATCCGCACATCTGCACATCTACTTCCCGACCAACCACAGCACTGCGTTCTCAAACAGTTTGTTTTGGGTATCCGAGGTAAATATCTGATCACCGTGGCCCATGTTAATGTACAACATCTTGTATTTGGTATTTGTCCACACTACGGGGATGTCACCTTCGCGGATGATATCCTTTTTGCCCAGAGGGTAATTTGCCGGGTCAAGCGTTACCAAAACTTTAATATCCCTATTTAACCGCGGACTTGGTTTCCATCCATACCACTCATTAATAGGCGATACAAAATGAGCCGGGACACCCTTAGTCACCGCATGTTTACTATCATCAACCACCAACTTTGCGGGTAGTGGCGGCCAGCTGTTATTATAAAAAACTGCGCTGCCCAAAAAACTCACAAACCAGGGCCATTTAGTATACTTATCGTTATACCCTGCCACGTGAAAACCGATCCAGGCGCCGCCATTATCCATGTATTTTACAAAAGCGGCACGCTGTTCTTCATTCTGCGGGAAATCGTTCAGCCAGATGATAAGCTGGTAGTTTTTTAGGTTATCATCATTTAGATCTTTCCAATTGGTGGTAGCCTCAAAAGCAAAACCATCTTTAGCTGCCAGATCGGTAAAGTATTTAATGGCATCATTAGCAAAGTCAACATGGTCTGATTCAACCGTGGTAGTATAAAGCGCCAGCATTTTAAATTTAGAGCTCTGGGCAAACACCGAGGTACAGAAAACAATGGCTATCAGTAGACAAAACAGTTTTTTAAACATCATATGGTTATTTAATATCGATATTATTTACCCGCAGCCCAAAAAATGGCGTTAGTTACCAGTTTTACCCAGGCCGGGTTATCCAGCAGATTTGACGAATGGCCCATGAAAATATAAACATTACGGGCTTTTTTATGCTCGTTTGTCCAAACTACCGGGTGATCACCCATTTTGATATCGCCTTGCGGATCGTAGGTTGATTCGTCAACACTGGCCAATACATGCACATTAGGGCGCGGGCTTTTATCATAGGTATACCACTCCTCTTGTTGTATCAGGAATGATGCCGGAATCCCTTTCATTACCGGGTGTTTTTTATCTTCTACGTTCACCTTGCCCTTAGCGAAGGTGGCAATGTAATTTTTGTAGGTGATACCGCCCATAAAGTTCGAGAACCATTGCCACTCGTGATACCCATCAAATTCGCCTAAAAGTGTAGCATGATGAAAACCTACCCAGCCACCCTTACCCTCATCAATATATTTTTGAAAAGCAGTCATAGCCTTATCAGTCCAGGCATAAGGAACGTAATCCAGCTGCAAAAACAATTGGTACCGGCTTAAAAAGGCATCGTCAATTTTATCGGTGTTTTGTATATAATCGATAGTAAACCCTTTTTCCGCGGCCAGCTTATCCAGCCATACTTTGGCGCGTTTGGAAAACTCAATATGGTGCCCGCCATTCTCATACAGGGCCAGTACTTTAAAATCTTTGGTTTGCGCGTTGAGGTTAAAGCAGATAAATAGGCCAAGGCAAATGAACAGCAGTATTTTTTTCATATGTTTTTGAGTAAGATCTTATTTGTCCATAATGGTTTTAAACGAGGTTAGCAGCGTGCGTGAGTTGTTATTTAAGCCGGTAAACAATCGCTTATCCTCTGCCGACCATGGGTGGCCCTGGCGATAATCCCACCAACGATATTCAATTTTGGAGTATTCGTTGGTGATGCCTTTCTCTATCGGTTTTTCATAGTAATTATAGGTACGGTAGATATACCCGGTGTCGGTCACCGTAATGCTTACATTGAATTTTAACCAGTAGTAGTTGCCTGAGTCGCTGGTGACCACTTTAAACAGTCCAAAACCGTTGATAGTTCCTGCCTGCTGATCAACAACCGCTTTGCCTTCCGACTGATCCGGAAACACCGTGCTGAACCACTTATTTGCCCGCTTAAACAGTTCGGCTTTGCCTGCTATATTTTTTGAGATGCTTTCATAATTTACTTTCCCTTTTTTCATGGGGATAGCAATTTTAGCAGTATCTGTTTGCGCAAATGCAACGGCGGGCAGCACTAAGCAGCATACCATAAAGCAGAGGATCACAAGAGGGTTTCTTTTCATGTAAGCGGTAAATAGAGCGCAGTACGTCAGCAGCACTACAACAACCAAATATCTTAATTTGAACCTATATAAAGCCTTTATAGCTGCCCTACTTTACCACTACGATAAGCCGATTGCCATTTCTGAACAAAAAGTTTCCCCTATAATTGCCCGGCCTAAACCGAAGGTCGTGCTATGAAAACATTTAAAATTATTTCTATTATTATGTTGATCATGGTTGGCAATACCATGATCAGTCTTGCACAAAATAAGCATCCGCGTTTCAAAGCTATTGCCATTGCCGAAGTTGGCGGGGGCCATGCCCTGTTTGATGCCGCGGCCAAAATATGGCTGGATAAGCTGGCCATCGATAGTAATTTCACGATTGACTATATTACCGATACCCAACCCATAACTAAAGACTTTCTGAAACAATACCAATTGTTTATCCAACTGGATTACCCGCCCTATCCATGGGGACCAGAAGCACAGGCAGCTTTTACCGAATATCTGGAGCAAGGCAAAGGTGGCTGGATGGGTTTTCACCATCCTACCCTGCTGGGTGTGTTTGATGGCTACCCAATGTGGCAATGGTACTGCCAGTTTATGGGCGGCATTGAGTTTAAGGATACCATACACGGCGGCACAACCGCGCTGCTTACCGTTGAGGATAAAAACCACCTCATTATGGCCGGATTACCGGCATCATTCACTACCAAAGACGAATGGTATACTTACAATAAAAGTCCGCGCCCCAATGTGCACGTGTTGGCCAGTATTGACGAAAGTACCTACGTCCCTGATAAGCCCATTAAAATGGGCGATCACCCCGTAATATGGACCAACGAGCATATCAAAGCCAAAAACATATACATTGCCATGGGGCACTTCCCCGAGCTTTTCCAGGACAGCAATTTTACTACATTAGTGAGGAATACGATATTTTGGGTGGCGAAACTTAATTAGTGAATTATTGATTTAGTGAATTAGTGATTGGGAACAATTTTTTTCTTTTTTTTCAACAGATAAGCTTTGGGTATAACCTGAACAGAACTGCTTGATAGGTTACAAAAGTGGTTTACATGGTTTACACTTTTTATGGTTACATTTTTTCAATTAACTGATAATCAATTAACTGCTATTTATTTGTCATAAAAAAACGATTTACAGTGTAAACCATAATTTATTACTTCCCAAAAGAGCATAATAGTTCACGATAATTTTGTCTGAACCTTAATTTTTCACTTATCGTTTATTTTCATTGGTATCTAAGAGGGCTCCACCGTTAAGGGATTACCATGATTTTGAATTAATGATTTAGTGAATTAGTGAATCCTTCTTTTCCGTCAGCAGATAAGCTTCGGACGAAAACGGGCAGAACGATGGTGGGCGGTGCGGATGTGGGGCATAGCAAGTTTTTGCTGAAGCGAGGGACTGTGCGAACAACGTGGAGCAAAATAATTGCAGCCCTGGTTCTGCCCGGTTTGCAGGGCAAAGGCCATGTGCGGCAAAGAAGCATTTCTGCTGACAGCCTTTTGGTTACTTTGTGGCTACAAAGTAACTGGCCCTCCCGCGGCCAAGAGCGGGTATACGCCTTGTAGAGACACTCTATATAGTTTAGAGATTGCTTCGTTCCTCGCAATGACGCGTGGGTATATGCCACTAAATCCATTTAGACCCAGCCCACAAAATAGCATCCCTTACCAATACCAATACCAATATGTGCTACCTCTACATTAACACTACAGAAACCTTCAAACAACTTAAATACTGCCCATAATCAATTTATCTCTCCCACTACAAACAAAACATTTACCCTTTATATTAAAATGTTTTTTAAATTACCTTTTTAATCCAATTACCGTGCCCGCCTGATACTGCCGGTTTTATAAAACATTTTAAAAATACCCTGCGGGGAAAGCTTTGTTGATGAAGAAAATCATTCTATTGATTATTATTTGCCGTGCCTTGGTTTTTACGGCCACAGCACAAACCACCATCGGTGTACCGGCTATCAAAAATTACACCCATACAGATTATAACGCCAGTACCGAAGTATGGGATGTAAAACAAGACCGTAACGGCATACTTTATTTTGCCAATAACGACGGACTTTTAACGTTTGACGGCAGTTACTGGAAAATATACCCCTTACCCAACAAGGGCACCATCAAGGCTTTGGCTATTGATCCAGAGGGAAAGATATTTGTTGGCGGACAGGATGAGATAGGCTACTTTTTCCCGGATGCGAACGGCATCTTGAAATATCATTCCATTAAACAGCTCATGCCACAGAAGGCCAGGCAGTTTGCTGATATATGGAGCATTGTACTGTTCAAAAACGAGGTGTTCTTTCGTACCATTGAGTGTGTTTTTGAATATAATAACAACGAGATCAAAACATTTGACGCGCCAGGTGGTTGGCGACTGTTATCAAATGCGGGATCACAATTGTTTGCCGAGGATAAGGACGAGGGGCTCGTGTTTTTTAAAGATCATCAATGGCAGCTTTGCCATACTCAATTGCCAACAGCCAGTTTGCACATTACCGGGGTGATGGATTACAATCGCGATACGGTGCTGTTGACTACCCTGAAACAAGGTTTGTTTTTATTCACCGGATCAACCCTGATCAAAAAACCTACCGCCATTGACCCTATTTTACAGAACGACCTGGTAAACTGCGCCAAAAAAATAGGCGACGACCGTTATGCTATCGGCACAAAAGCCCGTGGCCTGATCATTATTGATGGCAAGGGCAACGTGGTAGAACGATTCTCCAACAACGAGGGCCTGCAAAATAACAACGTGCTCGGGCTCTTGCTGGATCGTGATAAGAACCTCTGGCTCGGGCTGGAAAGTGGCATTGATTTCATTAATTATAACACTTCGGTTAAGCGTATTTATGCTAACAAAGATAATCAGCTAAAAAGCAATGCGGTAAGCGTGTTTAACAACAAGCTGTTCATTGGTACTTCCAACGGGCTATACAGCGTTCCGCTTGATGCCCGGCAAACGGATATCAGCAATACTAAAGGAGTATTTACCGAGGTAGAAAATACCAAGGGCCAGGTATGGAGCCTGCGCGAAATAAATCATAACTTGTTAGTTGGGCATGAGGACGGCGCTTTAGTGGTTGATAACAACCGTGTAAAACAGATCACCAACCGCGAAGGTGCCTGGAGGTTTGTACCTATACCATCATCGCCAGATATTATAGCCGGCACCTATACAGGTTTACAACTGATCAAAAATAATAATAATGATTTTAAGGCAGATGTTAAAATGGACGCCCTGTACGAGTCGTTACCCACGTTGGCGAAAGACAATGATGATCATGTGATATGGGCTTCACACTCCTATCGGGGTGTTTATAAGATCCAGCTATCCGCCGACAGGAGAAAGATCATCCGTTATACACAGTATACCGATCGTAACGGACTACCTTCGGTATTGAATAACCATGTCTACTTTATCAGGGGTAAAATCCTGGCAGCTACCGAAAAAGGTGTTTATGAATATAATGTCCATCAAAACAGATTTGAGCCATCGCCGTTTTATAAACCTGTTTTTGATAATAGCTATGTAGAGTATTTGACTGCCGATTCCACGGGCAATATCTGGTTCATCAGTGATCAGCGGGTTGGGGTCGTAGATTTTAGCAAACCATCGGGAGGTAAACCTTATACCGTGATCTATTTCCCGGAGCTTGCCGGGCAAACCGTAAAGGGCGCCGGTTACATTTATCCCTATAATAAGGAAAACATCTTCATAGGCTCCAACAATGGTGTGTTTCATTTAAATTACAGGCAATACGTACAATCGGAAACTAAACTGAACGTACTCCTGACTACGGTAAAAGCTATTGCCGAAAAGGACAGCCTGATTTTTGGCGGTTATTTTATGAAGGATAATGATGTGGCCGGTGTTCAGGGTAAAAAGCAGATTGTTACCTTATCCAACCATTGGAATTCCTTTCATTTTGAATACTCTTCAACCCTGTTTGCGCAAAAAAGTAACGAAGAGTTTTCCTACAAGCTGGAAGGCTTTGATAATGAATGGTCGAAATGGTCTGTAAGGACAGAAAAGGATTATACTAATTTACCTTATGGGCAATACACTTTTTCGGTAAGGGTACGCAACAACCTGGGTAATGCTTCAGCACCCGTTAGTTATACCTTTGTGGTAGATCCCGCCTGGTATCAAACTATATGGGCTTACCTTTTCTATCTTTTGCTGGTGATTTGCGCCATTTACTTAGCGATGAAAGAACAGCAAAAACGCTTTGATCTGCACCAGCAGAAACATGAGGAAGAACAGCGCCGCCTGAGTTATCTGCACAACCTGGAGCTCGACCGGAACGAAAAAGAGATCATCGCCCTGAAAAATAATAACCTGGAATCGGAACTAAACTATAAGAATAAGGAACTGGCTACCATCACCATGCACCTGGTGGAGCGCGGCCGGATCCTCCTCAACATCCGCGAGGAGTTGGTAGCAGCCATCAAAAAAGTGAACATGCCCGATCTGACCCATGAATTCCGGAATGTATTTAAACTGGTAACCGATACCGAAAAAAAGGACGACGACTGGAACCATTTCGCCATTTACTTTGACCAGGTGCACAACAATTTCCTTTCTATCATGAAAACCCGTTTCCCGGGCCTCAGTCCTACCGATCTGAAATTGTGTGCTTATCTGCGGCTTAACCTTACTTCTAAAGAAATAGCGCAGCTCATGAATATCTCACTCAAAGGCGTTGAGATCAGCCGGTACCGGGTACGCAAAAAACTGGGCTTAGCCACGGAGGTTAATTTGTATGATTTTTTGATCGATATAACGAAGTAGAAATTTAGTCTATTAAAGAATCGTACAAATCCGCCCACGGTTTATTAATGCTCTCAATTAAATCAATTTTGCTTTTACGGCTACTCCCTTTGATTACTTTTTCTGCTGCAATAGCCTCTTCTATATGATGATAGAAAAAGTAATAAACCAATTTTTCACAGTTGTATTTAGCAGTGAAACTTTCTGGGTACACTTTATTTTTATGCTCCCAAATCCGACTTACCAAATCCGAAGTAACGCCTGTGTATAAAACCGAATTGATCTTATTGATCATAATGTAAACACATCCACCTCTTTGTGCTACCATAATAATGCAAAATAAGAAAATAATCTTTAGAGATTTTTTTCATTAACCTTAATAAAAAAATGCGTCATTGCGAGGCACGAAGCAATCTCCTCATGCAAATCACACTTGTATGGTGGAGAACTTACTTAAAGAGATTGCTTCGTGCCTCGCAATGACGTGGTGGTTATTTTTAGCAGATAATCAGGGGCTCTACTTATAAATCCTCCCCATAGTAGGGTCATCCCAAATAATCTTTTTGAGTTCCTCGGGATTGATGATACCTTGTTTGCTGTAAATCACTTTGCCATCCGGATCAACCAGCATGGTGTATGGGAGCGCGCCATCCCATTTTGGGTCAACCGCTTCGATCATTTTGTATTTATCATCGCCGGTATAAATATAGTTAGGACCAGATGCCTGTTTACCTTTTAAAAAGCTCAGCGCTTTATCTTTGCGGGATGGATCGTCGGCGCTGATGGTCACCAGTTCAAGCCCACGATCACGATACAGGTGCATGATGGTTACCAGTTCCGGAAACTCTGCCACACAAGGGCCGCACCAGGTGGCCCACAAATTGATCAATCTTAGTTTATCGCTTTTATTTTTTACCAGGTTGGCTACGCCAGCGGCATCGATAGTATCAATTTTTACCGGCTCATTGGCCCAGGTTACAGCCGCCTTCTGGATCCAGTCCTGTTTTTCGGCCCATTTGATGGAACAGCCAAAAGTTTTGGTTACCGGTACGGCTACTTCCTTGCCGGCTAATACAGCATCAATCGCGTTGCGGGCATCTAAAGACTGTGGTGTTTTGGCGGGGTTCTCCATATCATCAATACGGCCGTTGTAACGCAGTTTCCTGTCTTTATCAAATATAAAAATGTGCGGCGTAGCTACCGGACCATATTTATTACTGGTTATCTCCGTTTCGCCGTCATACAAATAAGGGAAATTAAAATGACGATCTTTGGCACGCACTTTCATATCCTCAAACGAATCACCCACATCGCTATAACCCAATTCATCCAAACGCAGCGAAGCAGGGTTATTGGGATTAATGGCCACTACCCTTACACCTTTAGGAGCATAATCGCTGGTAAGCTTAACCAACCTATCCTCATAAGCCTGCGACGTTGGGCAATGATTGCAAATAAACACTACAGCCAGCACTTTTGCATCTTTGAATGATTGCAGTGTATATATTTTCCCATCGATACCAGGCAATCTAAAATCAGGTGCCTGTGCGCCTGTAGCTAAGGTGGTATGCGTAACCTGCGCAAAAGTAAACCCCGGCAGGGTTAGTAAAGCGGCCAGGGTTATTAAACAAAACTTTTTCATATGCTTCTTCAGCTAATTATTCATGTACGGCCACTGCCAATAAGTACCAGGCGGTGTGCGGCAGCCATTGCTCGGCCCAGCGCCAGTCGTAATCTTTATGGATCTGGGCATAGGATAAATTAAAGTCGATGTCATTTTCGTCGTTCAGTCCGCCGGTTACACCGTTTACAATACCGCCGGGCGCATTGGTATACTCAAACGTACCAAAGAACCCGTAGGCCGGGTTATTATGCCCCGTACCCTGCAACATACAGGCATCAAAAGGGTTCAGGCCCAGTATCCAATTGAGCTGATCAACCGCGAAATCTTCCAGCTGATCATGGTAAGCTTTATCATCAGCAAACAAACCAGCTGCCAATCGAGCCGCTGTAGCCATAGAAGATAATCGGGCATTTTCACCTTGCCACCACGGCGAAGCATCGCTACCCTGCGGGAAGAAGAACGATGTACGCCTGTTGCCCAAGGTATCCTGCACCAATTGGCGACTATAGCCAAATGGGTTATTAACTTCATGCGTAACCCTCAGCTCAAAATCAAACGAAACTTTAATGGCCATTTTGATAGATGCCTGCATAGCCTGATCGGCATAGGGATAAAAATAGATCAGGCTGGTAACCGGCAAGCCCGCATCTGATGGATGGAAGAATGGCCTGTCGGTGCTATCGGCTTTCCAGTAGTTCTGATAGTTTTTCCAGGTTGATAGCCGACCAATGAGGTTGGTAGCCCTTTTGGTTGCTACCGCTAAATATTCTGCTTTTTTTGTGGCCTTGTATAATTCGGTGGCAGCGCTTAAGGCGCAATAATCATCGAGGATATTCTCGCGGCCGTCAAAGGTCATAAGCTTGTTATTAGCTTCCAGGAATTGGAAAGCGCTTTCGGCAGCCTTCAAATACTGTTCGCTGGTAAAATCGCCATTTACTTTGATGGTTGATGCCATGGCCAATGCGGCAATGGCTATGCCGCCACCTGAGCGGTAGCTTGTTTGGTAGCGGTGCCAATCCTTATTTGCAGAGCTATTACTAAAAGGTTGATCTTTGGTTTGCTTGATGCGATAAGACGCATCCTCGGCGCGGATCACCCTATCCTTTGCCAGCTTGCCCGGGCCGGGCGCCGATACCGAACGGTAAAAGGAACCGTTTTTGGACTGCATCCGTACCAGGTAATCGGCGCCATAAGTAGCCTCATCCAAAATACGGCGGTTGATCTGCCTGAAATCTGTGGTTGTTTTTTTGTCGAGGATCTCTTTAGTTTTTAACAGGCTCCATACCACCAGCGGTATCTGTTGCGGATTGAAATAATTGGAGAACGACAGGTGCGAAAAATGTTTGCCGTAATCGCCCGTAGCATCATACCAGCCACCGTGGGCATCAATCGTATCCTGGGTTCTGCCAGCCAACAGTAAATGACGATCGGCCTTATCAATTTCGCCGGCTGCGCGCTGCCCTTTAAAGTAATACACTACATCTGATAGCGTAGCCTGCTCCAGCACGTTCTTCCCTATTTTAAACGGATAGGAATTTATTTTTTTACCTGATAAACTTACCTGTACCTGATATGTACCAGTAGTAGTAAAACCACTAAAGTCAAGCGTATAAAACTCCCGGTTTTTCCATCCTTTTACGTTACCGTTATATACAGGTTTATCAGAGAATACCACTTTACCATCCGCATCAAGTAATTGAAATGTTGTAATGGGGTAAGCTTTATCCGTCACTACGATGGCCTTTTTAGCTTTCGTATCTTCGTAACCTACCTGGTTGGTTACCACTTTAACTTGCTGGGCAAAGGTTATTATGGGTAGCAGAACCATCGGGATCAAAAACTTCAGTTTCGTTTTATTCATAGATCAGGGTATTAATACGTTATATAAATTTATAAAAACAATCGCGCTGTCCGAAGTCTCTGACTTCGGACAGCGCACAATGTCTTTTTTAATTAACAACCACCGCATACAAAGCATTATGCCCTGTAACATACAACGTTTTCCCATCCCTACTAAAAGCAATGGATGTTGAACGTTCCGGTACTTTGATTACACTGATCTGTTTATCAGTGCTATCATATCTGAACAAAGCTCGATATTAGTTTTCCCAAGTGCTATTTTAATAACACTACATCACCACTACGGATATCCATACTCGGATATTATATCAAATTAGTTACAAAGAGCAGAGCGATATACCTTGTATATAAAGTTTGCCATCCCCGCTTCTTCCACTCCCGATATTATTACCGGCGGCGTGTTAGGAACCGCTTTCGACATCGCGAAACACAAGTGCCGGAACATACTGTATGGGGTGGCCTAACTCGCGGTATGAAAAATATTATGCATATCTGCAGATATTGATAGCTAAGGGTACCCATAAAGTCCGGATTTTATTGAACAAGCCATTTTAGGCCCCATAACTACCCACATACTGCATCGGTAGTACAGCTACACCCTTGATACATGAACGCGTGAAACAACGGGGTTATAATTTTTAAAGATTTTCCCACCCTAAACCTTTATCATAAAGTCTTATAACAATTGTTGTAAGACTTTTTTGTTCATGGAAAGAAATCTGTACATCAGGCTTAAATTATTCGCTCTGTTTACAAATGAATCTAAATACAGCGGCTGTAAAGGCAGCATTCTTTTCATAATAAAGCATGTGTGATCCATCCAGCTTCATTACGTGCTGATCAGGGAACCTGAAAGTTTTATAATGTGCCGTTCCGATAGCATAATCGCGGGTACCGGTAATAACCAGTACAGGCACATGGATCTGACTGCTGATCGTAGCATAATCTTTCCAGTATTCCGGATAGCGGTTTTGTTTGGTCGTATCTATCAGATGGGCTATAACGGCATAACCAAAATCAGAGGTGCGTTTATAACTTGATTCTATGCTATCCATTTTTTCGATAGTGTTTACGCTATCCGCCAATAATTTATACCCCAGATGTACCTTGTTTAACTTTTTCCTTACGATGGAATTTTGCCGCAACAGCACCTGGGTATTATCGCTGGTAATGATAGTATCTTTATGCAACAGGCGATAAGAATACATGATCTGTTCTCTTAATGAACTGTTATTAAAAAAGTGGAGTGTTGAATTGGCTAATATTAATCCAGACACATGTTCCTGATATTTTTGAGCATAATTAACCACCAATACTCCACCAAATGAATGGCTGAGCAGATAAATTTTACCAGCACCCAATTGTTTCCGGGTTTCTTCAATATCATTAACCAGCCGGTTCAAACTATAATCTTTCGCGTTTTGAGAATGGCCAGAGCCCCGCTGGTCAAGGTAAACCATGGTTAGTTTTTTTTCAAGATTGGAGCCACCCATTTTTTCAAACGACAGGTAATCCTGCCCGGGGCCGCCATGTATATATATACATACCGGTCCTTTTCCCGCTACTTTAATCGCCAGTTTAATACCATCAGATGTTACAATGATTTGCTCTCCCATTTTAAGCCTTATCTGTTGCGCACAGGTTGTATAACCAGGAACTATTAAGGCCATAAACAGAATTACGCTATAAAGGGTATTATATTTCATTTACTATCTTATATGATGTTTTAGATTTAACGATACAGGCATTGTTACAAATTATACGCACCACACTTGCTCTGGCATTAGCCAAAATAAGTATTCTTATTGCACCCAAAAATTTCCCTATAAGATAATATCTTAATAATTACTTTGGATTTAGCAATCTTGCTTTTATTCATTTTACTGTTGCTCAAAACAGATATTTTCTTTATTTTTCAATACCTCAAACCTGCATATCATGATCAACGAGTACTACATTTTAAGAGACAACGAAAAACACGGCCCTTACAGTCATACCGAGTTAATGGATATGGAAGTAAATGCTACTGAGCTGGTATTATCACCATTAGCTACCGATTGGCAGGAGGCCGCTGAATTGCCAGAATTGGATGAATATTTTAAATCGATTGGGATATATGTACCCACCCAACAGAACGTAGCTAATTTTGGATGGCGGTTACTGGCTTTTGTTATCGACTATGTCATCATAACCATTGGCTTAGGGGTAATAGCTGGTATATTTGTTGCTACCGGGCGGTTGGCATCCAGTACCATAAGCGACGATTCTTTATCATCTACTTCATCTGCCGAAGGTGATTTTTTGTTCAGGCTCATTTTCCTGCTGATTTTAATTTCGTATAACTCAGCTTTCGAGGCCACTAAAATGCAGGGGAGTATTGGTAAGTTTATTTGCAGGCTGGTAGTAGTTAACGCTAATGGTGAAAGATTAAGTTTTGGCACCTCATTATCGCGTAATCTATTTAAAATTCTATCCAGCTTTTTCTTTTGTATTGGTTATTTTGCAATGCTATGGAGCCCGATGAAACAATGCTGGCATGACCAACGGGCCAAAACCTATGTGGTCAAAAAACCAAAGTAACGGTTTATCTTTATCCTCCGAAATTCATCGGTAAATGCTTCTGGTAAATTATTTTAACGCTTTCCAGGTAATCAGGCATTATAAATAAAAGTAAATATTTTAAGCCCGTTGGGCCATTTTTTTGTTCCCTGATAGTAAACCGGTGCATGCTTAAATAATGACAGATGCAGCATTTAATTTATTTTCATTCAAAACATTTTCCTATAAGATAATATTGTAATAATTACCAAAGGTTTAGTAATCTTGCTTTTGTTCATTTTGTATCCCCATGCCCATTAAACACAGTTCCGCTTTACCACCAGAAATGTTAAGGGTTTTTGAGACCTTACCTCACCCTTATCTTATTCTTTCGAAGGAACTGTATATACTTACTGCCAGCAATGCTTATTTGCAATTAACGGGCAAAATGCGGGCCGAACTGCTTGAAAAGCATCTGTTTGATGTTTTCCCCAAAAAACCGGATTGGGCAACAAACGAAGGAGGCATAGCTTTTTCATTAGAACAGGTATTAGAAACCAATAAACCCCATCAGTTACCAATAACACGCTTTGATATTCCTGATCATGAAGGTAAATTGCAGGAACGTTATTGGGATACTGCGCATACACCGGTACTTGACCCTGATGGAGATATCTGTTACATCATACACCATACCCAGGATGTTACCGAAAAAGTTATCGCAGAACGGAACCTGATTGCCAGCGTAGAAAAAGAAAAGGCAGCAGCGGCCCGAGCGGGTCAGTTAAGCAGGCAAATGGAGAATTTGTTTGACGAGATACCCGCCCAAATTGCCATTTTTATGGGCCCCGACCTGGTATATGAATTTATAAATCCACTGTACGAAAAAGAATTTTTCCCGGCACGTAAAATACTGGGCAAGCCTTTACTTATGGCTATGCCAGAAATCGCGGCTCTGCCTGTTTGGGATGCACTTCAACAAGTTTATAAAACAGGTAAAACCTATGTTGGCAATGAGATCTGTGTACCATTGGTCAGCGAAATTGGCGGCCCGCCTGATGATCATTATTTTAATTTTATTTACCAGGCTATCCGAGATGAAAAAGATAACATCACCGGCGTTTTAAGTTTTAAATATGATATAACCGAGTTGGTTTTGGCCAGAAAACGTCTGGAGCAAACCAGTAAAGAATTGTTAGCACTTAATGAAGGTCTGGCTCATGCCAACGAAGAAATACAGGTTACCAGCGAGGAAATACAATCGGCTAATGAAGAGTTAAGTACCACCAATGAAGAATTGTTTCAGGCGCAGCAAAACTTGCTTAAATTAAATAACGAATTAGAAAGCCGGGTTGAGCAGCGTACGCTTGAACTGTTAACCGCGAAAGCGGATGCTTCTGGCCAAACCGAGCGGCTGAAAAGATTTTTTATGCAGGCCCCTGCCGGTATTTGTATACTTGATGGGCCCGATTTTGTATTTGAATTGGTTAACCCATCTTATCAAAAGCTCTTTCCCGGACGTAAACTTACCGGGAAGCCGTTACTGGAAGCATTACCAGAACTTAAAGACCAGCTGATATATGATATTTTAAAAAATGTATATAAAACCGGCAACACTTTTGAAGGCAAAGAGTTACTGATGCCCATGGCACGTGAGGCAAACGGCCCATTAGAAGACCGTTATTTTACCTTTGTTTACCAGGCCAGATATGATGCTAACGATAAAGTAGATGGTATAATGGTTTTTGCTTTTGAAGTTACCGAGGCTGTGCTGGTAAGGCAAAAAGAAAAGGAAAATGAAGAGCGTTTTCGTTTTTTACTGAATGCTATGCCACAGCAGGTATGGACCGCCCGCCCCAGTGGTAAGCTCGACTATGTAAATGAAGTGATCTGTGAAGACTTTGGACGAAGTGCTGAAGATATCATTGGCCAGGGTTGGCAGGCTTTCATACACCCTGATGATCAGCAAAGTTGCTTGAAAAAATGGCTTAATGCTTTAAGAACAGGCCATGAGTACCTGGTGGAGTTTCGCTTAAAGTTTCAGGATGGGCAATACCGCTGGCACCTTGCCCGGGCAGTACCCTTGATTGAAAATGGCGAGATCAAACTATGGTTAGGCACCAATACCAATATTGATATTCAAAAAAACAATGAACAAAAAAAGGACGAATTCCTTTCTATTGCCAGTCATGAATTAAAAACACCACTTACCAGCATTAAGGCTTTTAACCAGCTTATGATGCGTATTAATGAGCCACAAAAACTAAATGATCTTATCCAAAAGTCGGCCGCGCATGTATTACGGTTAGAAAAACTGATCAGCAATCTGCTGGATGTTTCACGCATCAACGCCGGGAAAATGGATTATAACATGGAGAGTTTCAATTTTTATGAAATGCTCAAAGATACTATTGATAGTGTACAGCATACCACAGCATCTCATCAGATCATTCTGAAAAGCGCGGAAAATATAACCTATACCGGCGACCGTTTCAGGCTTGAGCAGGTAGTAAACAATTTACTAACAAATGCCATCAAATATTCGCCCGAAGCTAATAAGGTGATAGTTACCTGTGCAATACATGAGGATAACAGTTTGATCGTATCTGTACAGGATTTTGGTATTGGTATCGAAGAAAAAAACCTGAGCCGTTTGTTTGAGCGGTATTATCGGGTAGATAACACGGCAATGCGATTTGAAGGCCTGGGTTTGGGATTATTTATTTCGGCCGAGATCTTAAAACGCCACAATGGTAGTTTTTGGATAGAGAGTGTGCCTGGCAAAGGATCTACTTTCTTTTTTAGGTTACTAACGCATCAGATCCAAAAACAGGCGGCTATTATACAAGGCGACCTGTATTATCATGACAGCGCCATTACCCTCAGCTATAATAACGTCCATTCTCGTATTGATGCCGACTGGACTGGTTTTCAAAACCTGGAATCGGTGCAGCAGGGCTGTCACCGTTTGTTAAACATGATGGTAAAAAATCATGTTCACAAAGTACTTAATAATAACATTCATGTATTGGGCAACTGGTCTGAAGCTGTTGAATGGGTTGCCGAAGAATGGTTCCCGGCCATGTACAAAGCCGGTTTAAAATATTTTGCATGGGTTAACTCCCCAAGTGTATTCAGCCAGCTATCGGCCCGTAAAAGTGTGAACACCCTTCCAAACAAAATAGCCATCAGATTTTTTACTGATGTAATAACAGCCGAAGCATGGATAAATGAACAATAGCTTTTCTTAATCCTTATCCTTTTTCTGCTAAACCTTATCCAGATAATCCTTTAATAATTGATTAAACTGTTCTGGCTGCTCCATATTAGGCATATGACCTGCATCTTTTATAACGGCAAGCTCTGCTCCGTTTATGCGCGCTTGTATATATTCAGCGGTAGCAACAGGAGTAAATGCGTCCTGGTCTCCAACGATGATCAGCACCGGGAAATCAATATTTGAAAGAATACCAGAATGATCCCTCCTTTCGGCCCGGCCTAACTGAACAGCCACAGCTCCAGCCGCATCTGTACCTGCCATCATCTTACTAAGATGATCAACTACCTCTTGTTTAGTATCAAAAGTGTTTTTACAAAGATAATGCGCTATATTTTCGGCAGTATAACTTTCCATCCCATCCGCTAACAGCCTTTTTGCAAGCGCCTTCCGGTTTAAATAACTGACAGCAGTTTCGGCTCTGGCATCAGTATCGGCCAGTACCAGGCCTTTCACTAAGTGGGGGGCAAGCCTGTATATTTCAAGCGCTATCTGTCCGCCCATGGACAAGCCTACCAATACGGCTTTATCAATGGATAATTCATTAAGCAGATATATAATATCCAATGCGAGCTCATCTAAAAGCACTATGGATTCTGTAGTGACGCTTTCACCATATCCCCGCAGATCAGGAACAATGAGCCGGTTTGTTTTACTAAATACCAGCGACTGATAATTCCACATGCTCCGGTTAAAGGGCTGTCCATGTATAAATACAACAACGTCGCCTACACCCCGATCTTCATACACCAGGTTAATGCCCCGAATCCTTAATCTGCTTGCCATTACTTTATGTTACGTTTATGATACTAATATCTCACAAAAATATTAATTTTAATCTTATCAGAGAATCTTATGAGAAAAAAGTATCACAATGGGAAAATTATCTTTAGACAAGGGAAGAATTAACCAAAAAATGAAAACCCGCGAGGTTCTTCTTTTAAAAGCAAATGAATTATTAAAGCAACGCACCGAGATCAGTGTTGATATGGTAGCCCGCGAAGCCGGTGTTTCAAAAGCTACAGCCTACAGGTACTTCTCCAGTTCGGAGGCTTTAAAGCGCGAAGCATCGCTGCAGCTAAAGGCCAAAACAAACGATGACCTTTTTGCAGATTTAAGTACTACCGACCTGAACGGAAGACTGGACCGGTTAATTGACTATCATTTTAATTTATTTATTAACAATGAGATCGAGTTTCGTCTTTTTTTGAGCTCGATCATTGGTGAATCAGTTATCAGGAAGGAGGCACCATCAAGAGCTGGCCGGCGCGTCCTGCTGATCAGGGAGGCTCTTAAACCATTACAATCAACATTAACTCCGGCTGTTTTTAATCACATGGTTAATTCATTGAGTATATTTTTTGGCATCGAATCTATAACCGTTTTAAAGGATGTATGCCGGTTAACCAACGATGAAATATTACAAACCTGGAAATGGTCGGTAAATCGTATTGTGTTTTTTAAAGATTAAACATTATCACGAAAACTGTATATATTTCTTTAATTCATCCTGCAATTGTTTTGCAGTTTCAATAAGCTCCTTGTCAGCAATATGCAGGTCAATGTCAATATCTTTACCAATGTGACTTTCTTTAAACACATCTTTAAATTTGAAATACTTTAATGTAAAGTTCCAATTATTTTCAAGAAACGAGAAAAGTTGGGTGTCAGCTTTATTCAACAAGGAATAGTTAACTACAATAAATGAATTACTGTTAAGCTTTTTAACACAGTTTAAAATATCCTGATTATAGGCTATCCAAACCTTTAAAAACTTTGATGCGGAATCAGCGTAAAATTTTTTAAGCTTACGTGATCTCCTGAATTTCTGCCATATCAGTCTGGATACATAAGTACGGCTCATGTATTTTTGCTCTACATCTTTAAATTCCCGCCGGAGTAGTGAACTTACTACAGATTGATAATCGCGCAGGATGATCAGGTAAAAGGCATCCGGCAGCAATTCCTGGTAAACATCTAAAAACAAACATGTACGCGGATCCTTCCATCCCCATTGATCATACAACTGCTGTTTAATTTTGATGATGCTTTTCAACTTTTCTTTTTCATATATAGAAAAGTGATCAATTTGTACATCCGTTAAACCCGAGGATGGCAGGTTATTGTTGGTCAAAACCTCTTCGTGAATTTTTAAAAATTCAACATCCTCAAAATGGCCATCTTCATTTCCCCAACCCGGACCAACCATTTGTTCGCCAAGTTGCAAACCGCATTTGGTAAGCCAATTAGAGATAAGTGAGGTACCGGACCGGTGCATTCCGGCAATGATAAGGGTTCTTTTTTGCATAGTTTTATAAAAGGACGATCGTTTTAAAATGCTTAAGCAGGTAGTCAGCTTAAAAATTATCTGTCATTTTATTAGAAGCTTTTTCGGTAGCGTAAAGATTATTTAGTATAAAATAAACCAATAAAGAGGTGCTTTGCTGTATAGAATTTTCGCTGGTGTTAATATAAAGATCGGCATCATACGGTACATCAAACCGATCATTGATACCCGTTAAGTTTAAAAGTTTACTGGGATGGCCTTCTGGTAAAAGTGCCCGCTGGTAAAGGCCTTTGGTATCGCGGCTAATTAGTTTGTTAACCGGGCAATCAATGTGTACTATACTTACATCGTCATACCGGTTAACCAATTCCCGCCTAACATCCTCGTATGGATTTATGGCACTGATAATGGTAACTATACCCTGGTTTGAGAAACGACTGGCCACAAATCCCAGCCTTCTGATGTTTTCGCTCCTGTGTTCCCTTGAAAATCCAAGATCTCTACAGATTTCCTGCCGATATTCATCACCATCAATAATCTCGATCTTTATGCCAAGTTCTGTTAATTCGGCAGCAACATTTTTGGCTAATGTTGTTTTGCCGGCTCCTGACAGACCGCAAAATAAAAGTATCATACCCGTTAATTAAGTTAATAAACATCATCTTGCGAAAGTTTTGCAGGACACTTTCTGAACGTGAACTTATAAAATATCTTACCTGTTAGGAGGCGTGTGATTGTAAAAGATTATTTACAATCAGGTACAATACTTTCGTTGGAGGTAATTTCAGGATACTTAAAATTGTACAGAAGTGCTTTAAAGGCGGTTTTTATGCAACCCTGATCACTACGAACAACAATGGCAGATTGATACACCTAACAGAAATGTTACGTGCATTTACCAGGCTGTAAACAATAAGGGTTGCTTAATGAAGAATTTTAAACATCAATTCTTTCATCAATTCGCCATGCGGGGCGTTTGATTCCACACCTTTGCTTTTCAAATCATACTCGCGCAGATAGCTGATGATCCGCATAGTTTTTTGATAATTATAGCTACGACCGGCCTGTTCATAATCTTTTACAAAAAACGGGTTCACCCCCAGCTCCCGGGCCAGGTTTTGCTGCGATTTATCTTTCACATAATGATAGGCCAGCACCTTGCTAAAATAATTATTCAGGTTGCCCAGCACCAGTACAATGGGATTGGCCTTGGGGTTAGCTTCAAAGTAATTGATGATCTGGTTAACTTTATAGGCATCCTTTTTACTCAGGGCCGCCTGCAGTTCAAATACGTTATACTCCTTGCTGATGCCTATATTATCCTGGATATGTTTAAGGGTAATTTCTTGACCGGCAGTTACATTGAGCATCAGTTTTTCGAGCTCATTGGCAATTTTTGAAAGATCATTGCCCAGGTATTCCGAAAGCATGGCCGATGCCTGCGCGTTGATCTTGTAGCCCTTTTCGCTGATATAGCCCTCTATCCAGGCCGGTATTTTATTATCATACAAAGGAGCCGATTCAAAAACGATCCCATTTTTTTCGATGGCCTTATATGTTTTTTTCCGCTTATCAAACTTGCCATATTTGTAGCAGAACACCAGTATAGTACTTGGCAATGGGTTTTCAAGATAGCTTAACACCGGATCTATACCTTTTTTTCCGTCATCATCCTTACCCCATTTCATCTCCTGGGCCTCTTTTACCAGTACAACCTGGTAATCGGCCATCATGGGGTAACGTTTGGCGGCGTTGAGCACTGTCATCATATCGGTGTCCTTACCATATACTACAGTTTGATTAAACCCTTTCTCGGCATTGGACAACAGGCTGTGTTCAATATAATTGCTTACCAGGTCAATAAAATAAGGCTCCTCACCATGCAACAGATACAGGGGTTTGTACTTACGGTTCTTAATATCTTTTAATAACTCTGCTGCGGACATGTTGGTAAGTCAAAATTAAAAATTAAAAAGTCAAAAATACTTTTCAATTTAGGCTTCAAAAGTAAAAATTGCCGGGCACTCTTGAACTACAAAACGAAAATAAACACTACGAGACAGCCTGCTTATCCTTTTGAATTTTTACTTTTGAATTTTGAATTTAAAGAATGGATCTGCTGCAGCCGCTTAATCTTCCGCCTTATGCTTTTAAAATTACCGATCAAAACGGGCAGCTCAGTTTGTTTGACGAAATCAGGAAGAAAAATATTATTATAACCCCCGAAGAATGGGTACGCCAGCATTTTGTACAATATTTGATTAAACATAAAAACTATCCGCGCGCATTAATTAAGCTGGAGGGGGGTATGAAGCTTAACGGCCTGCAAAAACGCACAGATATTGTTGTATTTAATGCCGAAGGCAAAAGAATATTGATTGTGGAATGCAAGGCCCCATCAATAGCCATTGATCAGAAAACATTTGACCAGATAGCCCGGTACAATATGGTCCACCAGGTTTCGCTATTGGCAGTTAGCAATGGTTTGCAGCATTACTATTGCCGTATTGACCACATCAACAAAAAATATCTGTTTTTAGAGGATATGCCTGTTTACCCCGGAACTATTTAAATCAGGGTTATCAGGTTTTGGATCTTCTCCAGTAACTCGTCAGGTTTAAATGGTTTTGATACATAATCATTCATCCCTACCCTAAATACCCGGTCCTTGATATCAACCAACGCCGAGGCGGTAAGCGCGATGATGGGAACCTTTGCCTTTTTAGGGTCGGCCATTTTTCTGATCTCCCGGGCCGCGTCAAATCCGTTCATTACCGGCATCTGCAGGTCCATCAGTATAATATCAAAGTTACCGTATTGCATAAATTCAACAGCACGTTCGCCATTTTCGGCAATAGTGGGTACTATTTTCCATTTTGATAACAGCTTCTTCATCAGCATAACGTTCACCATGTTGTCCTCGGCAATAAGTACTTTTAAGCATTCCAAACTCTCTTCTTCGCCTATTTCCGGGTGCTTGGTCATCCCTTCGGCAATCACCTCTGTTGACACGGAAAGCTCCATATTAAATAAAAACTCAGACCCTTCACCAATTTTACTGATCGCCTCAATATGGGTGCCCTGCAATTCGAGCAGGCGTTTTACAATGGCCAAACCTAAACCGGTACCTCCATACTCCCGTGTGGTGTTTAACGACTCCTGGGTAAAAGGTTCAAATATATTCTTCAGGCCACTTTCTTTAATACCTATACCGGTATCCTTTACCGAAAATCTAACGATCAGGTTATTATGTCTATCCTCCAGGCAGGTAACATTGACCCATACATTCCCTTTGGGTGTAAATTTTATAGCATTATTAACCAGGTTAAAAATCACCTGGGTGATACGGGTAGGATCGCCAAAAAAAACTTTGCTTTTTAAGGCATTGTCAACAGTAAGCGTAAACTGCAAACCTTTTTCATGTGCCTTTAACATCTGCCCTCCGCAAATATTATACATCAGCTCAACCAGGTCAAAGCGAACGTTTTCAAATACCAGCTTTCCTGATTCAATTTTGTTAAAGTCGAGCACGTCATTTACTACAGCCAGCAGGTTATTTGCCGAAAATTTTAATATCTCCAGGTTCTCTTTTTGTTCTGGTCTTGGATTACCCATCATCAGCAGATTGCTCATTCCGATCACTGCGTTTAAGGGTGTACGGATCTCGTGCGACATGGTTGATAAAAACTCCGATTGAGCATGTGCCGATTTTTCAGCCTTCTCAATGGCCTTTTTTAATTTTTGATTGAGGGTCTTTTGTTCATGAGCGCTTTCTCTTAGCTGCCGCAGATTTTTTACAAACGCGTTATATAGGTGGCTGTGGATAAAAATGAGTATGATAAAATTGGCAAACAGACTGATCACGATGGTTGACTGGTCTATCTTATCGGGCTTTATGCGTATGGCATAATTGTAATTGCGCTCAATAAACAAAAAAAGCAATATGGGTACCGTATTTAGCAAGGAGTATATCAAGCCCCATTTTTGGCCCAGCATATAATAACTAAATACAATTACAATGATAACCACCTGCACTGTAACTATATTGATGCTTTGCAAGGATAAATATACAATACTCACATTGACCAATGTACCTACAATGAGCAAGGCATGTGATATGGCAAGCCAGTTGGGCTTATACGTTAAGGCTTTAAACAGCACAACGATGCTAAGCATTAAAAATACACAGGTGTAGGCCAGCATCATCTGTCCCTGGAAATAAACACTGGTTAGTAATGCAGCCGAAGCCACAAACACCAGGAAGAAACCATAATATAACAAGCGTATACGTGCCTGATCAAGAAAGGATTGCTCCTTTGAAATGATTTTGTAGATGGAGAAGTTAAAAAAACTCGCTTTTGGGCACATATCAGGGCAGCAAACATTTTACTAATGCGGTAAGCTAACCGGGTAGTATCGTTTTAGCTTACCGCTGTTTGCAGCGAACTTTTACATGCAATTAACCAGCCAAATCGTCAAGTGCCTTTTGAATGATCTGTAATTTGGCTTCGGCATCAGCTTTTTTACGCTGTTCAATTTCAATAATTTCAGGTTTGGCATTGCTCATAAAGCGTTCGTTAGTGAGCTTTGCATTTACCGATTTTAAAAAACCTAAAAGGTATTCCTTCTCCTTTTCAAGACGGGCGCGCTCTGCTACCGGATCAATTTCTTCTTTATAAGGGATATAAAACTCATCCGTTGAAGCTAAAAAGCTAATAGCCCCTTCTACTTTATCAGTAACTTCCGAAAACCGGCTTATATTTCCAAGCCGGGCTATAATAGCCTGATAATGCAGATAATTTATACCAGAGTTTGTTTTTACTAAAAGCTCAAGCGGTTCTTTATCAGCAATATGTTTTGTTTGCCGAGTATTCCTTACTGCTCCAATAACTTCTTTCACCGTTTCTACTTCGCTTAGTAGCCGTGCATTAATTTCCCCAATAACTGGCAATTGTGCAACAATACAGCACTCTTTTTCGGCACGTTCACCAAACAGCTCATCATGCCATAATTCTTCGGTCAGGAAAGGCATAAAAGGATGCAAAACCTTCAGTATATTTTCAAAGAATTGTATCGTAGCGGTATAAGTAGCCCGGTCGATAGGGTGTTGATAAACCGGTTTGATCATTTCCAGGTACCAGGCACAGAAATCGTCCCATACCAGTTTGTAGGTATCCATTAAGGCTTCCGACAAACGATACTGTGCAAAGTTATCTTCTATCTGGCCCAATGCCTGGTCAAAGCGACTGGCAAACCAATCTATCGCTATGGTATTGGGATTGGCAAGGGTATCATCAACCTCCCAGCCTTTTACCAGCTTAAACGCGTTCCATATTTTGTTGGCGAAGCCGCTGCCTTGTTTGCAGTAGCTTTCATCGAACATCAGATCGTTACCTGCAGGCGAGCAAAGCAGCATACCCACACGTACACCATCGGCACCGTACTGAGCTATCAGGTCGAGCGGATCGGGGGAATTGCCCAATTGTTTTGACATTTTACGGCCCAGTTTATCCCTCACAATACCGGTAAGATATACATTCCGGAATGGCGCTTCGCCCCTGAACTCATGCCCGGCCATGATCATCCTGGCTACCCAGAAAAACAGGATCTCAGGTGCTGTCACCAGGTCGTTGGTTGGGTAATAATAATTGATATCGGCATTGTTGGGATCTTTAAATCCGCCGAATACTGATATAGGCCATAACCATGACGAAAACCAGGTATCAACAACGTCAGGATCTTGTGTGAGATCCTGAGCAGTGAATGCAGGATTCTTGAGCTTAGCTTCAACCAATGCTTCTTCGGCATTTTTGGCGATAACAAACTCACCGTTTGGTAAATACCAGGCCGGGATCTGCTGCCCCCACCATAACTGGCGACTGATATTCCAGTCCCTTACATTCTCCATCCAATGGCGGTAGGTATTGATAAACTTATCAGGTATCAATTTAATGTCGCCGTTCAGCACATAGTCAAGCGCGGGTTTGGCCATTTCACCCATCTTGCAGAACCATTGCATAGATAGTTTTGGCTCGATAACCGCATCCGTACGTTCCGAGAAACCGATCTGCGATTTATAGTCCTCTACTTTTTCCAGCGCGCCGGCTTCTTCCAGCAACACCGCTATCTTTTTACGGGCTGCAAAACGGTCAACCCCGATCAGGATCTGGGCTTTATCGTTCAGGGTACCGTCGTCATTTAAAATATCAATAACGGGCAGCTTATGTTTTTGACCCAGTTCGTAGTCATTTAAATCATGCGCCGGAGTTACTTTCAAACAACCGGTACCAAAATCCATGGTCACGTATTCGTCCAGGATAACCGGGATAGTACGGTGGATTAAGGGAATATAAACACTTTTACCATGCAGATGCACATAGCGCTCATCATTCGGATTGATACAGATAGCCGCGTCGGCCATAATAGTTTCCGGACGGGTGGTAGCGATGGTAAGATAGTTGCCTGTAGCGTGTTGCGTGGTTCCTGCAGCTTCACCCGAACCCGGCAACTCGCTACCCGCAACTACATACCGTATATAATACAGTTTCTGATTAACTTCCTTACGGATAACTTCCTCGTCGGATACAGCCGTTTTACTCTGCGGATCCCAGTTCACCATGCGGATACCGCGATAGATCAAGCCTTTTTTGTACAGGTGGATAAAGGTATCTATTACCGCTTCGGACAGGTCCTCATCCATTGTGAATTTGGTGCGGTCCCAATCGCAGGATGCGCCTAATTTTTTAAGCTGCTCCAGGATAATGCCACCGTATTTCTCTTTCCACTCCCAGGCATAAGCCAAAAACTCGGGCCGGGTCAAATCAGCTTTGCTGATGCCGCGTTCTTTGAGCATGGCTACTACTTTTGCTTCGGTAGCTATACTGGCATGATCGGTGCCGGGAACCCAGCAGGCATTTTTGCCCTTCATGCGGGCGCGACGAACCAATACATCCTGTATGGTATTATTCAACATATGGCCCATGTGCAGAACGCCAGTAACATTGGGCGGCGGAATGACTATGGTATAAGGCTCACGCTCATCGGGCACCGATTTAAAAAAATCGTGCTTTAACCAGTAACTATACCACTTCTCTTCGGTTTCTTTGGGCAAATATGTTTTAGCAATACTCATAACGCGCAAAAATAGGGATTTGCCCGCTTAGTTCATAGCCGATAGTTCAGGGATTATATAACCATTTTTAGTATCGATATACTCCCACGTTTTTTTGCCATGACCGGCTCTTCATATCAGACAGAAAATTATAAAATTCAAATAGCAAAAACTTATTAAAGTCTCAATTTTAACACTTTTCGGCTCAAAAATAGGGTAAAAACCGATCAAAAACTGCTTGAAATTTGATTAAAACCATCTATTTTAACACTTTTTAACAAATTTTCGGCGGTTTTTAAAACTTTAAAAAGTATCGAATAACAGCTATTAAAATAGCTAACCTACTTAACGGTCGGTTTTTTTATTCTTTAGTTGAGGGATAAAATTATGTTTTTCAAACAGGGCAGAATGCCGCGTCGGCTTACTGAAATATACAGAAATTATTTGATGCCTGCAATTCTAATTGTCAAGCGCGGAGTCGACTCTGTCATCACTTCGCTCGACATCCCTCTCTCCGCCTTCGGCGCAAAGAGGGACTATAAAAAAGAATTTTCTAACCCTCTTTACCGCAAAGCGGAAGAGAGGGTCACCCAGCGAAGCGTAGGCGGGGTGAGTTGACTACTTCTGTCTTTGCTCCTTCTATCCTTACTCCGCTTCATCACAATAATTTTACAATAGAGGCGTTTAGTATAAGAACAACCGTAAATGGCCATGAAATCAATGGACTTGCATCGCTTTTGGCTTGATATTCTGAAAAAATCAAAGCTTTCCTTTTTCATCAACTGGTTTAATCGCTAAGCATTTCATTAGCCGGTTTGCGTATGTCTGGCATAATTTATTAACTTTAATTTTTAACAATTAACATGAAATTAAAGTTGTCCTATGTAATGTTGGCGGGCGCATTAGCCTTGTCGGCCAACAGTTTCGCTGCCGGTGGCGGCACATCTCCCAAACCAAAACACAAACCTGCAGTCCCTAAAAAATTCATTGATCCGGCCAATATGGACCTCAGTGTAAAACCTGGCGATGATTTTTTTGATTACGCCAATGGCAACTGGATCAAACAAAACGCCATACCTGCCAAAGAAACCCGCTGGGGAAGCTTTAACATCCTGCGGCAGGAAAATACCGATAAATTATTAGGATTGCTTAATGAAGTGAGCAAAACATCGGCCTCACAGCCTAAGGGCAGCTTAAGACAGCGTGTTGGCGACCTGTATGCCAGCGGCATGGATAGCCTGGCTATCGAAAAACGTGGTTATGATCCTATAAAACCCGATCTGCAACGTATCGACCAAATCAATAACCTCGACGGCGTGATCGGCGAGATGACCTATCAGCGTGTTAATGGCGAAGGCAGCCCGCTTTTCCGGTTCGGTGTTGGGCAGGACGAGAAAAACGTAAACAAATACGTGGTGGGTTTTAACCAGGGCGGTACCAGTTTGCCCGATCGCGACTATTATCTGAAAGCTGATAGCCGCACCAAAGGCATCCAGGATGCTTACAAAAAATATATCGTTGCGCTGTTTACCTTAACCGGTACGAGTAACGAAGAAGCTGTTAAAAATGCCGATGTTATTTTTAGCATGGAAACCAGCCTGGCCAAAGCACAACTGAGCCGTGTGGCCATGCGCGATCCTAACGTTACCTACAACAAATTTTCGGTTGATGGTTTCAGCAAGATCACCCCGCATTTAAACTGGAACACTTTATTACCGCAGCTAAAAGCCAGCGGACAGGATACGGTTTTGGTTGGCCAGCCCGGTTTTTTTAAAGCGGCCGATTCGCTGCTGGTAGCCGCCCCTGTTGATAGCTGGAAAGTTTACCTCAAATGGAGCATCCTGAAAGGAGCTTCATCATCACTAAGCTCGCCGTTTGTAAACGCTACTTTTGATTTCAGCAAGGTATTAACTGGCCAAAAAGTACAAACGCCGCGTAACGAACGCATGAGCGGCCTGGTTGATGGCAGCATTGGCGAATTGTTAGGTCAGCTTTTTGTAGAAAAATACTTTACACCGGCCGCCAAACAATACATGATCAACCTGGTGAATAACCTGAAAGGCACCCTGGGCGACCGTATTAAACGCCTGGAGTGGATGAGCCCCGAGACCAAAGACCGCGCGCTTAAAAAACTGGCCGCGTTTACTGTAAAAATAGGCTATCCAGATAAATGGGAACTTTATGAAGGTTTGGTGATTGACCGTAACGATTATGCCGGTAACCTGAAAGCCTTATCTATATGGCGCTATAATTTTAACCTGAGCCGCCTGGGCAAACCGGTTGATAAAACCCGCTGGGGTATGACACCGCCAACCGTGAACGCATATTACAATCCAACCAACAACGAGATCGTTTTCCCGGCTGGTATCCTGCAGTTCCCTTTCTTTGATTTTAAGGCTGATGACGCGGTAAACTATGGTGGCATAGGCGCGGTAATAGGTCATGAAATGACTCACGGTTTTGATGATCAGGGCCGCCAATATGATGCCGATGGCACCCTGCGCGACTGGTGGACAAAAACCGATGCCGATAAATTTAAAGTGCGTGCCAACCAGGTAGTTGACCAATACAATGCCTTTACCGTGATAGATACCTTGCATGTGAACGGCAAACTAACCCTTGGCGAAAACCTGGCCGATTTGGGCGGCTTAAACATAGCTTACGAAGCCTACAAAAAAACCAAACAGGGTCAGGAAAATAAAAAAATTGACGGTTTTACTGCCGATCAGCGTTTCTTTTTATCATGGGCACAAGTATGGCGCAGCAGGCAACGCCCCGAGTCGGCAGCGCAACGCATCCTGACCGATCCGCACTCGCCCGAACAGTTCCGCACCAACGCGCCGCTCACCAATATCGATGCCTGGTACAAGGCTTTTAACGTGCAAGCCGGCGACAAAATGTACAAAAAACCCGAAGACCGGATCAAGGTTTGGTAGTGCTGGGTTTGAATCTTAAGTTGTTAGTCTTGAGTACTAAGTATAAAACAAAGCCTGGTGAAAGCCGGGCTTTGTTTGTTTTATGCCTCACCCAACCCTCTCTCCACCCGTCATTGAGGTACGAAGCAATCCCCGAAAGGCAGGTCCGCTCTGTAAGTAGGAGATTGCCACGCTGCGCTCGCAAATGACGTTATTTTTTACATATTCCCCACCCTCCCGCGGCCAAGAGCGGGTATACGACATGCATCACGAATACCCCCTACCCCCTCCCGAGAGTAATTGCCCATCATTAGACATTTGTTCAAAAAAGGGTGTCATGCTGAGCTCGTCGAAGCATGGTGGGCAGGCCTCTGCGCGCGACCCTTCGACGGAGCTCAGGGTGACAGCTCCCTTTTTAATATTATTTTTCCGTTATGTCTACTCATGGGCTATTACCCTCCAGGGGGGAATCGCACCAGTCCAGCGCTTTCAGCCTATGGTCAATGTTCACCGATTTTGTAACTTTACATACCTATTAATAACCAATACCATGGATAATACAAGAGTTTACAGAATGTCTTTTGCAAGTGTTTATCCGCTCTATATCAAAAAAGTCGAAAGGAAAGACCGCACTAAAGAAGAGGTAGATGAAATTATATTCTGGCTGACAGGATATGATCAACAAACCTTGCAACAACTCATCGACAATAAAACTGATTTTGAAACTTTTTTCGCCCGGGCACCACAAATTAACCCGAATATTTCCAAGATCACGGGGGTGATTTGCGGGTATCGTGTGGAAGAGATCGAAGATAAACTAATGCAGAAGGTTCGCTATTTGGATAAGTTAGTTGATGAACTGGCGAAGGGAAAAGCGATGGAAAAGATTTTGAGAAAATAGTGAAAGATTACTGAACGTAACAAGGTTTTGTCGAGGAACGAGTGAAGCATCTGTTTTGCAATGTATCTACTGAAGAAGATCCTTCGCTCCGCTCAGGATGACAAAAAAAAATGAAGACTAGCTCCATTCTTCCTTCAAAAACATCTGAATTACTGCATATTCCATCGTATTAATCGTATTAATATTTACAGCGCGTAAACATTTCAGCCGTAAAACAACCCGCCAAAACCTTTATCTTTGTGCTTATAATATGATAATTCAACAGTTCTACGATAAAGGATTGGCGCATGCATCGTACGCCGTGATCCGTACAGGTAAAATGATCGTTATTGATCCGGCACGTAATCCCCAGCCTTATTATGACTTTGCACGTCAGCACGATGCCGATATTGTAGGCGTTATTGAAACGCACCCCCATGCCGATTTTGTAAGCTCGCACCTGGAAATTCACCAGGCTACCAATGCCGTAATTTATTGCAGTAAGTTAACAGGTGCTACCTATCCGCACGAAACATTTGACGATGGCGATGTGATACAGCTGAACGATATCAAACTGAAAGCCATCAATACCCCCGGTCACTCACCCGATTCCATTTGCATTTTACTGGAAGACGAACAGAGCAAGGACGCCGCGATTTTTACCGGCGATACCTTGTTTGTAGGTGATGTAGGCCGACCCGACCTGCGCGAGAATGTGGGCAACATTACCGCTAAAAAAGAAGAACTGGCCAAACAAATGTACCAGAGCACCCGTCATAAATTGATGACCCTGCCTAAAAGCGTGGTGGTTTACCCGGCACATGGGCCTGGTTCATTGTGCGGTAAAAACATGAGTCCGGACCTGGAGAGCACCATCGGTCGCGAGCTGCGCGAAAACTACGCCCTGCAATTGATGGACGAAATGACCTTTGTTAAAACCCTCACTACCGATCAGCCTTTCATGCCCAAATATTTTGGTTATGATGTTGATTTGAATAAAAGTGGCGCGCCGCTATTGCAGCAAAGTATAGATACTATCCCCAGGATAAGTCCTGAAACAAGGCTTGAAAAAGATATACTGTTGATCGACGCACGTCCAAAACAACAATTCAGAAACGGTCATCTTAAAGGCGCAATTAACCTGCAGGATGGCGAAAAATTTGAAACCTGGCTGGGTTCAATATTAGGTCCGGATGAAACTTTTTACCTGATAGCTGAAAACGAGGACAGTTTAAACACCCTCATCAAAAAAGCAGCTAAAATAGGCTACGAAAAAAATATCAAGGCAGCGTTATTGGCACCAGTTAATGCTTCCGAAATATCTGCCACGCTTGACCTGGACGATTTCAGGACCAACCCCAACAACTATCATATTGTTGATGTACGCAACCGGGGTGAGGTAAACGATGGCAAGGTATTTAAAGATTCCATCACCATACCCCTGCCCGAATTGCGCGAACGAATCAACGAAATACCAACCGATAAACCCGTAGTGATACATTGTGCCGCGGGTTATCGCTCGGCAGCAGCAGCCAGCATAGTAGCCGCCAAAATAAAACAGGTACCTGTTTATGACCTGGGCGAGGTGATTGTGGAGTTTGCGTAAAGAAGTTGATAGTTCATGGTTCATAGATCATGGTTTTTGAACATCAACCTATTAGCTAATTTGGCACTAAAAATTAATAATTTCCGGTGCCTAAAAACACTATGAACCATGATCTATTACCCATGAACCATGAACTAAAAATAGTAACCACAGCCGATGGCTCCAAAACCATTTATAATGCCGCTGTGGGCGAGCATTACCACTCGCGGCATGGTGCTTTGCAGGAGAGTTTACATGTATTTGTAAATGCCGGTCTGGATTATTTTTTAGCTCAAAACAATGTTCACGAAGCCAGCATACTGGAAGTTGGTTTCGGTACCGGACTTAACTTTCTGTTGAGCGCAGCTTACTGTATCGATCGACAAATAAATCTGCAATACACCGGGATCGAAGCCTATCCGCTTACAACGGATATGATGGCTCAAACAGGCTACGAGCAGTATATCCCTGCCACACTATGGGATGCCTATCTGCAACATTATCCGGATGCTTTAAAAAATGAGGTAAGTATCGATGCTGATACCCAATTGCAAATAGCACACTGCAAACTGATGGACTTTACCACAACCCATCAGTACGATATTATTTATTTCGACGCCTTTGCCGCCATACATCAGCCCGAAATGTGGGAACTGCCTGCTATAAGCCATGTTACCCAATTTTTAAAACCCGGCGGCGTATTTGTTACCTACGCCATAACCGGTAATTTGAAACGGATGCTGAAAAGCTTAGGCTTTAGCATACAAAAAATACCCGGCGCTCCCGGCAAACGCGAAATGCTGCGCGGAGTGAAGGAAGCAGTGAGTATTGTCTGAATCAGAATTAACAGAATTTTAAAATTTTCAGAATTTGCTTAACTTATTATGCATTTTTTTCACTGCTCAAACCGTGCGCTGTCCGAAGTCTCCGACTTTGGACGATTATGCTTGTAGTCTTCAGACTACAGGCATAATCAATACAAACCATCATTACTGTAGTTATAAACTACAGGCATAGTAGTTCGAAGTCTCTGACTTCGAACTACGCATTAATTTCCTTTTCTATCTTGATTTCTGATTCTTACCTCTTGCATCCCAAAACCCCTATCTTTGCAGCATAAAAACAAAAACATATGCCGCTACAAGCACCAGCTACCGCCAATACCCCTGCCACCGGATTTGAACGCCTGCTCCATATTATGGATGATCTAAGGGCCAACTGTCCATGGGATAAAAAACAAACACTGGAAAGCCTGCGGCACCTTACTATAGAAGAAACCTATGAGCTGAGTGACGCTATTTTAGGCGCCGACATGCCCGAAATAAAAAAGGAACTGGGCGATATTATGCTGCACCTGGTGTTTTACGCCAAAATAGCTTCGGAAACTAATGATTTCACCATTACAGATGTGCTCAACAGCGTATGCGAAAAACTCATCAACCGGCACCCGCATATTTATGGCGATGTAGAGGTACAAAACGAGGAGGATGTGAAACGCAACTGGGAACAGATCAAACTGAAAGAAGGCAACAAATCGGTACTGGGTGGCGTGCCGGCTTCCTTACCGGCATTGGTAAAAGCATCACGCATACAGGAAAAAGCACGCGGTGTGGGTTTCGACTGGGAAGAAAAAAGCCAGGTATGGGCTAAGGTTGAAGAAGAGATGCAGGAATTCAGGAACGAGTTTAATGCTGAGGATGAAAGCACCATCGACCATGAAAAAGCCGAAGGCGAGTTTGGCGATCTGTTATTCTCGCTCATCAACTATGCCCGTTTTATCAATATCAACCCCGAGAACGCCTTGGAAAAAACAAACAAAAAATTCATCAAACGTTTTCAGTACCTGGAACTTAAAGCCAAAGAGAACGGAAAACAACTACAGGACATGAGCCTGGCTGAGATGGATATATTTTGGGACGAGGCAAAAAAACTGTAAAAATTTTTACCTGATGTATCGTTTCAGTAAATGCACACGTAATGTTTAAAAAGATGAAGATTATGAAGCGAAATTTATTTTTAGTATTACCATTGTTAGCATTAGTTGTATTAAGTGAAGCCTGCTCAACTAAAAGTGATCCCGTTCCTGTACCGGCAGCACCGACTGGCTCTTATAGTGGAAAATTCAAGCTGCTTGTCAAAAAAACAACAGGCTCAGGTTACGATACCGTAAAAAACGATCCTCTTTTCGCTGTGACCATAACCGCGCCAAGCAAATATGTTGTAACCAGCTCTACTCCGAGCATACACGCGCTTAGCAGGGGGCTTTTTCAATATGATCCCTATGGACAGATTATACGTTTTATTGACAGCACTTATGTACCGGGACCTCAAACCAGTTATCATTTAGCAGGTGATTATCAATACCGGATGAATACCACACAGCTTCAGTTTATACGTCCAAATAACAGCACAACACAGGACACTATATTTTTCTACGACCTTAAAAAAACTTCAAATTAATTATTGTTTTAATTTAACTGCTGTCGCTTTTAGGGGTGGCAGCTTTTTACATTAACCATCTACCTATCTTAACGGTAAAGACCAGTGGTAACAAGTACTGCTGGTCTTTTAATCGTTAAATACCGGGTCAAAAAACTGGTCAGCTGAAAATTTATTATTTTTAGGTGTATCAATAAAGTTCCTTATCACGTAAGGTACTATAGATCAACAACAACGTTTATAGGCGGAATTAAATATATTTAATGCATTCACCCCCTCGCATTACTGAAGAAGAGATCATCAGCCAATGCAAAACAGGCAGCTTAAAGTACCAGGAAATGCTGTATAAGCTATTCTATGGCTATGCCATGGGTATAAGTCTGCGTTATAGTTTAAACCGGGATGATGCCTTAGAAGCTGTAAATGACGCCTTTATAAAGGTTTTTAATGCTATACATAATTATAACATTGATAAACCTTTTAAAGCTTGGTTACGCACCATAGTGGTTAATACCGCCATTGACCGCAGGCGTAAGGATCTTAAATTTCAGCTTAATGTTGATCTGGATAATGCTGCCCCTCTTAGCAGCAATGTGGGCACAGTTGATAATTTAAATGTGCAGGATATTTTAAAACTGATGAATGAGCTGCCTGCAATTCAGCTTACCATCTTTAATTTATACGAAATAGACGGATATAATCACGACGAAATTGCAAACATGCTCGCTATTCCGGTAAGCTCATCAAGGGTTTACCTGAGCCGGGCAAAAGAAAGATTAAGAAAAATGTTAAGAAAAGAGACACAAAACCATGGATGAGCAGTTGGATAACGACTTAAGCAACCGCATCAGGGAGGTGTTTGATAATTTTGACGACACCTCATTTCCTTCTGCTGATGAAGGCTGGTTATTGCTCAGGGAAAAATTTCCTGAAACGGAAAAGAAACGTCCGGTTGCCTGGCTATGGTGGGCAAGCGCGGCCGCCGCTATACTGTTATTTTTAAGCATTGGCCTTTGGATGACGTTTAAAAAACAACCCATTGATACACTGGCCTTAAAACCGATAAAAAAGCATACAGAACAAACTATAACTGCCGATAGCGCTGCATTACTGACTACAACAAAAACTCCGGCTAATAAAAACAATGCTCTTGATACTGGTGCAGCCCCTTTAGCCGGTACAAAAAGACTCGTTATCCGGAAAGCAGCACCTTATAAGCCTAACGTGGTACCCCCTGTGCCGGGTGCAGCAATATCACAGGCACAGGCACCTGTTTATGCCAGAACCGGCGTAAACCAGCCTTCACAGATCCCTGGTAATACGCCGGCTGCATCTGCGTTTAAAACCCAACAGACTGTTGACAGCACTAAAAATGTGGCAGCCAAAACAAATGCGCAGCAGTATATAGCGGTTACAAAGAATTCCAATACCAATACAGCTGTCACTCAGCCTGCTAAAAAAACCCAACCCGTTGATAGCGCTAAAACTGTTATAGCGAAAATTAATACGCAGCAACCCCCTGTTACGGCTCCTGCAGCCACCAAAGGGTCGATCATGTTAAATCAGCAGCAGGTACAAACACCTAAAAAGGGTATGGAGGCATTGTTTGCAAAGGAACAAGCCCAACAACCAGAGAAAAACAAACAGGATTATACAGCGGATAAAAAAGTACGTTTCGGCGTGTACGCAGCTACGTTTTTTAACTACGCCAAAGGCAGCCGTAATCAGGTAAATGCCGGCGCGGGTGTTACCTCAGATATCAAACTGACTAAAAACTTAAAATTATCAACCGGTGTAATGCTGGCCCAAAATACATTGAGTTATAATGGGAGTGCCCCTCCAACCTCCAGCCTTGACGCTTTAGCCAAAGCCCCCCAGGCTTTTGCCCCTTTTGACAAGCAGACCTTGTTTTCTGCAAACTCGTCGTTCCCGGTGCTTAAAAATTACAATGCCAGCTTAGTTGGTTTGGATATTCCTATAAATATCAAATATGAATTTAACCCGCAAAAAACCGATGCTTATGTTTCGGCCGGCCTAAGTTCAGGTACATTTATCAACGAGGCCTATACCTCCGTTTATGGTTATTCGGCCGGGGCTTCTACACAAACAACAGAAGATGTAAGCCGTAAAAGCTTCAACAGTTTCTATTTTGCCAAAACCCTCAATGTGTCTTTCGGTATAGGTACCCCTGTGGGTAAAGGCAACCGTTTGATCATCGAGCCATTCTTAAAATACCCTATTGATGGCCTGGGTTCACAACAGATCCAATTCGGTTCGGCAGGTTTGAATTTGAAATTTAATTTTACGACCCAGAAAAAATAGACATTACCGCCTTTATTTCCGGCATAAGCAGTTATCTTTAAGCATAATCATCTATTATGTTTAATTACAATAGCGACTTAGAAGCGATTTTATTATCAAGAGTAAATGCAAATCTTTTAGTCGGTTATTTAGGCGGCGCTTTCAGCCAAAAAAATGATAAATTTTATGCAGCCACACTGGTTGATATAAGCACTATTGATTATGACGATTTCGCTTATTTACATGAACAAGTAAATGGGCGCTCCATTACAAACTTTGATCCTGAATTAACCAGGAATTACATTTCAAATAATTCATGGCACAACAAGTCAGTTGAGGAATGTATCGAAGAAGGCATTTACCGGTATTTTTCCATAATATTTACAGGCATCTATTTTGAACAGCAGTGGTTCATTATAAAAGAATTATGTTTTTATGGTGATTTAAAATCAGAACAGGCCATAAAAGAAAGCATAATAAAAAAATCTGAATATGAAGATTTTTGGGAGCAATCAATTTTCAGACCACAGGAACCACTCACCATTAACCGCGATGGTGAAACAATTACCATACGCCGCGTTGAGATGGAAGAGTTTAAAGATAACCCGAGTCTGGTTGCTCTTTTAAAACAAGAGAAAAAAGAAAAGATAAATCGCCTTTATAATAATTACATTGAAGCTGAGTTTATTATCCCATTTTTTGAACGGCTAAGGATTAATTATTCGCAACGATATCAAGAATTTGAGGCCCTACGTGTTGGATATACAACGATATTTCCAGAACATAAAAGCTACACCCTGTTTTGCAGCCTGGTTAAAGATGCAGATAAGAATTATGCTCTTTATTACTTTCTTTTTGACAACCGGATACGAAAGTTTTACAAATGGACCTACTTTACTCCTATCAGTTTCGATTTTAGTTTCTTTTACGGACAGCTTATCATTGAAGATCTTAAACAAATATCCCATTGGGATGATATCGGTTTTCTTGACTCATCATGCACTATGGACGACGAGGCTTTTTGGGATAACTACGTATTTGCGCATAATGGTTATCATTACACTTTTTTAGAGGAACTTTAGCCTCTACTTAAACCTGATTGCTTTTACCGGCGATATTTTACTCACCAGCATAGAGGGGATAATAAGCACCAGCAGGCAAATAACCAGCGTGCCTAAATTCAGCAGGAAAATATCGGAAAAACTAAACTCTACGGGAACAAAGGTCATATAATAGGATGCCTGGTCGAGCTTAAAAAAATGGGTTTGCTGCTGAAAGAAACCCAGGCCCAAACCTAAGGCGTTACCCAACAGCAATCCTAAGCCGATAAGGTAAGTTGCGTTAAATAAAAACACTTTTTGTATATTCCAGTTGGTGGCGCCCATGGCTTTGAACATACCTATCATGGAGGTGCGCTCCAGGATCATGATGAGCAATGCCGATATCATATTGATCACCGCTACAATTACCATCAGCACCAACATCACCACCGAATTTACATCCAGCAGGTTAAGCCATTCAAATATGGCCGGATAGTCTTCACCAACGGTATAGGAACGTAATTTCACCGGCAGTATCTCATCTAGCTTGTTGGCGGCATAATCTACCTGGTTAAAATCAGACACATGTAGTTCATACTCGCCAATTTCGCCGGGCTTCCAGTCGTTAAGCCTATTGATCAGTGATAGCGAGCCAATCACGAAGGTTTTATCCACCTCTTCTACCCCGATACTGAAAATGCCCTTAATTTTAAACTGCCGTTTACGCAATGGCTCCTGAACAAAATACATCAGCAGCTTATCGCCTACCTTTAATTTGAGGCGGTTTGCCGTGGTTTGCGATAGCATGATCTCTTTTTGCGCCTCGACAGAATCGGTAAAGTTGATCACATCGCCGGCTACCATAGTTTTTTTAAAATAGTCCCAGTCGTAGTTTTTATCAACGCCCTTCAGCACCACGCCTTCTATTTCATTATTGGCTTTAATAATTCCCGGTTTGGTAGCAAAGGGCATTACCCGGGTAATCAGCGGACTTTTCATCGCCCGGCCTTCAAATTTAGGGTCGGCCATGAAAGGTGAGCTTTCGTAGGAACTGTTCAGATCAAATTTCACCACCCGGATATCGCCGGCAAAACCACGGATCTTTTCGCGGATCTCGCGCTTAAAGCCTTTCACAATGGCCAGCGAAAGTATCATCACCCCCAAACCCAGCATAATACCAATAATGGCAATGCGCACAATCAGTTTTGAAAAGGTGCGTTTTGACTTAAATGTTATCCGGGCTGATATAAAAGAGGCGAAACTCAATGCAGAATGATTTTTTGTACCTTCGCAAATATGCGGTTTTGCTGCTAAACCTGCTACTTTAAAAATTGTTTAACCATAATATTTTATGCTAAGAACACGTATTTTTTTGCAATGTGCTTTTATAACGGTTTTATGGACAAGTACGGCTTGCGGTAGCCCGGCTGTTTGCACCAATTGCGACTCATCAAAAATCAATTCAGTCGAAAAAATAATCCCCGGAATAATTACCGGTGCCGATCAAATTCCGCTGTATATTAACTATCTTAAGGGAAAAAATATTGGGATGGTGGTAAATCAAACTTCTGTTATTGGCAAAAATTTAAAGTCAAGCGTGGATAGTTTACTGCATGCCGGTATTACTATAAAAAAAGTATTCGGTCCTGAACATGGTTTTAGGGGGAATGCCAGCAACGGCGCCAGCGTAAATGATGCTGTAGATACCAAAACGGGCTTGCCTGTAATATCCCTGTATGGCAATAAACACTATAAACCTACACCTGAAGACCTGAAGGGCCTCGACTTGATGATATTTGATCTTCAGGATGTTGGGGTTCGCTTTTATACTTACATATCAACCCTGCACTATGTAATGGAGGCTTGTGCCGAAAATAATATCGAACTTATGATACTGGACAGGCCCAATCCTAACGGCTACCTGATTGATGGGCCCATACTGGATACGGCCAATGTGCCCCGTGCCTTTGTAGCTATGCACCCTATCCCCATCAGCCATGGCATGACCATTGCCGAATATGCCCAGATGATCAATGGCGAAGGCTGGTTAAGGGGTGGCCTGAAGTGTAAATTAAAAATCATTAAGGTGGCTAATTACAAACACGCCTTACCTTACAGATTGCCCGTAAATCCGTCGCCCAATTTAAACACCGATCAATCCATCATCCTTTACCCAAGCGTGTGTTTGTTTGAAGGCACCACGTTTAGCCTGGGGCGTGGCACATTTTTTCCTTTCCTGGAGGTGGGTCATCCCTTGTTAAAAGGGAAATATACATTTTCGTTCACTCCCGTAAGTATCAAAGGCATGAGCGAGGATCCGCCGCAGAAAGACAAGGAATGTTTCGGGGTGGATTTAAAAGAACGGAGTACTGATATGATCCGCAAGAAAGGTCGGCTTGATCTGTCGTTGCTGATGGAACTATACAAAGCTTTTCCTGATAAAGCGCATTTTTTCAACGCCTATTTTACCAAACTGGCAGGCACCCCCGAATTAAGGAAACAAATTGAAGCGGGTAAAAGCGAAGAAGAAATACGCAAAAGCTGGGAACCTGGTTTAAATAAGTTTAAAACGATAAGGCGCAAATATTTATTATACGAATAGTTTAGTTAGCGGTGAGTTGTGAGTAGGTAGTATTTGATTTTTAAGATTTTTAAAAACAATGAATAAAATCATTAATCAAATCCAGTTACTCACTACTCTCCACTCACAACTCACTACTTAAAGAAATAGCATGAGAATTGTATTTATGGGTACGCCCGAATTTGCGGTTGCATCATTAGATGCATTGATTAAAGCAGGCAGCAATATTGTAGGCGTGGTTACGGCTCCTGATAAACCAGCGGGCCGTGGTCAAAAGGTAAGTGAATCGGCGGTAAAACAATACGCGGTAGCCAACGGACTGAAAGTACTGCAGCCCGAAAAGTTAAAAAACCAGGATTTTTTGGCCGAGTTGAAAGCCCTACATGCCGATCTGCAGGTGGTGGTAGCATTCCGGATGCTGCCCGAGGTAGTTTGGGCCATGCCGCCAAGGGGTACCATCAATTTACATGCTTCGCTTTTGCCGCAATACCGCGGCGCGGCGCCCATTAACTGGGTGCTCATCAACGGCGAAAAAGAAACCGGCGCTACCACCTTCTTTCTGAAACACGAGATAGACACCGGCGATGTGCTGTTTACCGAAAAGGTAACGCTGAATGGCCATGAAACAGCTGGCATGCTGCATGACTGGCTCATGAACAAAGGTGCCGGTCTGCTGGTTAAAACCGTAAAAGCGGTGGAAAGCGGCCGCTACCATGAGCACCCGCAAACAGCCTTGTTAACCGGCGAAGAACTGAAACATGCGCCTAAAATTTTTAAAGAAGATTGCCTTATAGACTGGACACAACCGGCACAAAACATTTATAACAAAATCCGCGGGCTTAGTCCTATCCCAACGGCATATGCAGAACTAAATGGTAAGGTGCTTAAAATATATGGTTCGGAGCTGGAACTAACTGAACCGGCTATACAGCCCGGCGGTTTCCTCACTGATAACAAAACCTACCTGAAATTTGCCGCCAAAGATGGTTTTATCAGTGTTACCGATATTCAGTTGGAAGGTAAAAAACGCATGGGTATTGAAGATTTTTTGAGGGGAATGAGGTTGTAAGGGAAGATTAATTAAAACAGCCTCTATGAAATTCATTTTTTATACGCTTCTATTTATCCTGATATGCTTTCGGGCCGGGGCAACCGATACCCTCACTACCAAACTGATCAATGCTGTTTACCTGGAAGTTGTAGATACTGCTGCAAAGTATTACTATCTGCAGGAATTTGGCCGCGTTCCCATTTTTGATGAGGATGACATCAAATATGAACTGGTTAGTAGGAATGATGTTTTAAAAGATGTTCCACTAAAAGACTTTATTGAGGGTATTAAAAGCGATACTGGAGAAATTAACTGGCGCGACTATCACTTACTACATGCACGCGTTGTAAATAAAGCTCATTTGCCTAAATATACCGATCAGATAAGAATCTTTAAACTGGTGCCTTACAACACCAGCCAGGCCGAACTCAAAAAATTGAACGACGAAGGTGTGGTACCTGTTCCAATAAAAAAGGGTATGACTCAAAAACAGATCAATCAAACCCAGGACAAAGCCAACCTCAAATACGAAAGCCGACCCATCGAAGAGAAACAAAGCTTCAAGTTCTCAAAACCTATTTTTTCAAAAGATCATCAATATGTTTTAATCAGGCTGGGCGGCAGCGACGCAAGTGCTTTATATATTTTCAGATTGGTCAACGGTCAATGGAAAAAGATATTGAGATTTAATGTGGTTGTTGCGTAGCTTATTATTTCTTAGTAAGCAGATTGATCAGATTGCAAATCTTTAATAATAATCATAAATTTATAATATGAAACTTGCAGAGTTAAAATCAGAATTTCAAAACCTCATAGATCAAATAGATGATCTTGAAATGCTTTCGCAATTTTATGATGTGATAACTCAATCCTTGCAACCTAAAAACTCTGTTTGGCAAGGTTTAACCCCGAAACAACAACAAGACGTTTTAACTGCTTATGAAGAAAGTGAAGATGAATCTGATCTGATTTCTTTATCGGTATTAAAATCCAGATACAGAGAGCTTTCCTGTTAGTAAACTATATTTGTTCCGTAGGAACAAAAGCTTTGTAGAAAATAATATTAAATTTGATTGTGCGCCATAGGTGCACAACCTTTTTATGCCTAACACCTATACACAATTATATATCCATTTTGTATTCGCGGTTAAATATCGGGCATCCTTACTTAACAAAGATTGGGATGACCGGTTACGGTTGTATATTACAGCGATTACTCAAAATCATGGGCATAAAGTTATCGCTATTAATAACATGCCCGATCATTTACATCTATTCGTTGGCTTAAATCCCAAACAAGCAATTTCCGATCTGATACGCATAATAAAAAGTGACTCTTCAGAATGGATCAATAAAGAAAAATTAACCCATGGCAAATTTCAATGGCAGGAAGGATACGGCGCTTTTAGCCACAGTTGATCGCAAGTTGATAAAGTGGTAAATTACATATTAACCCAGGAGGAACATCACCAAAAGAAAACATTTATAGATGAATACCAGCAACTCTTGAAAAGTTTTGGTATTGCGTTTGAAGAACAGTACATTTTCAAGTTACCCGAATAACGGCTAAGTTTTGCTCCTATGGAGCAAAAATCAATTAGACAATTTTTCTACAAAGCTTATTCCCCTACGGGGAATGCACACTGCACCATCCTGTTCCAGAGGAACAAAAGCTACTTTCCAACAAAGCTTACCTTCTAAAAGGAATGCACACTGCACCATCCTGTTCCGGAGGAACAAAAGCTTTGTAGAAAATACAATATAAACGAATGAGCTCCGTAGGTGCTCAACCCATCTCCTATTTTTTTAAAATTCAAAATCGCTCCCATCAACCCAAAGTCAAAATAAAACAAACACTTCGTTAACAATCACCATGTTTGCTATTTTTGCAGCCACAAATTTTACTATCCATGGCCAATTACAGCGACAGAATCACCCTGCTTAAATCCGAGATCCAGCCTTTGCGTAAGCAACTGATACAGCACGAGCTTTATAAAAATATCAACTCCTTAGAGGAGCTTACCGTTTTTATGGATCATCATGTATTTGCGGTGTGGGATTTTATGTCGCTGTTAAAATCGCTGCAACAAAAATTAACCTGTACGGTTACGCCATGGATGCCTACAGGTAACTCTAACACGCGCTATCTGATCAATGAGATTGTTACCGGCGAAGAAAGCGATGTGGACGAAGCGGGTAACCGTACCAGTCATTTTGAGCTGTACCTGCGTGCCATGCATCAGGCCGGCAGTCAGGCTGTTGCTATCAATGACTTGTTTAATGAGCTTAACTTTGGTAAACATATTGACGAGGCACTCATCATTGCCGATATCCCGGTAGCGGCACGCAACTTTGTACAGCATACCTTTGAGGTGATCGAAAGTCCTAAAAATCATGTGCAGGCCGCGGTATTTACATTTGGCCGCGAGGATCTGATCCCTGAAATGTTTGTGAGTATTGTAAAAGAGCTGAGCCGGCAATTGCCCGGCAAGGTTGATATTTTGCTTTACTACCTGGAGCGCCATATTGAGGTTGATGGAGATCATCACTCCCAATTAGCCTACCAAATGACCGCCGAACTTTGCGGCGACGACGACAGTAAATGGCAGGAAGCCACCGAAGCTGTAAAAGAAGCTTTGCAAACCAGAATTGCCCTTTGGGATGGTATTTTGGCCGCGATTAAAGCACCGGTGTCTTCGGAGTTATAAGTTTAAATTTCCCACTCCTGTTTTTACTGTTTATTTAACCTACAGCTTATTCAGCTCATCCATCAATACCTTGCTGATGCGGTTAAAATACCGCCGTACCCCAAAGCCCATTACGGTTTGGATGCCCCGGGTGGCATTGGTTAAAAACACCTCATCGGCCTCGTATAAAATGTCGGGATTTATCTGTGCTTCGGTAATGTCAATATGGTTATCCTGTGCCAGCTTGATCACTATCTGGCGCATCACCCCCTCCACACAGCCTTCGCTTAAAGCAGGGGTATATAAATGATTCTGATAATAGACGAATATATTGGAGCTACTGGCTTCGCACAAAAAACCGTTCTGGTTGAGCAAAAATACATCGTCCAGCTTGTTTTGGGTTTTATAGATACCCGCCATTACATAAATAAGCGAGTTGCAGGTTTTTATGTTCGACAGGTAGTTTAACGGTTTGGGTAGCTCACTGAATACATCCATAATAAGTCCCTTTTCGTTCAAAAAGTAGCGCGGTTCTTCAGACGCGGTAAGTTCCAGGCAATAAGCCATTTTATTTTGCGATGGGGTGTACAAACCTTCGGCATCGCGATAAACGGTAAGACGCAGGCGACCATGTTTTACCTTATTCCTTTTGGCCAGCTCTTCTGAAATATCCTTTAAAAACCAGGCATCCATTTGCGAATAGCCGTCAATTTTAAGCGCTTTCATTCCCCGCTGCAGACGGTCGGCGTGCTGGTCGGCAAATTTAAGTTGTCCCTTCATTAAGCGCATACTTTCAAACAAGCCGTCGCCATATTTAAAACCGCGGTTGGCTATGGTAAGCAGCTGGCTGTTTGCCGGAATTATATTTCCATTAAAATTGATTAAAACGGGTGTCATGTAGATGTGCAGATATCAGATGTGCAAATGTGCGGATTTTTTAGATGCGGAAATACTTATAGCGTAATTCATGTGTGATACTCGTGTAAAATCATAGCATGGCATCTGGTGCAAAAATCATGCTTAGTGTACACGTTAAGTTATCTATAACTCTTCGGAATCTGTATTTGTTTGATTAGCAATAGCAGTATATTTCCGCCATTTTTGCAATACGCTTTCAAAATCGGCAGGTAAAGGTGATTCAAAGGCGATCTGTTTTTTTAGTGTCGGATGTAAAAAACCCAATGTTTGCGCGTGCAGGGCCTGCCGGGGCATCAATTCAAAGCAATTTTCAACAAACTGCTTGTATTTGCTGAATACCGTACCCTTCAATATCTTATCGCCGCCATAGGTGGCATCACTGAACAGCGGGTGCCCGATATGTTTCATATGCGCCCTGATCTGGTGGGTACGCCCGGTTTCCAGCTGACATTCGATCAGCGTAACATAGCCCATGCGCTCCAACACCTTATAATGCGTTACCGACCATTTCCCTTTTTCCGGATCATCATATATCGACATTACCCGGCGGTCGTTCACACTGCGACCAATATAGCCTGTCACGGTGCCATCTTCGGGCAGGTCACCCCAGGCCAGGGCCACATATTTACGGGTAATGGTATGATCAAAAAACTGCTTGGCCAGCCAGTTCATGGAGCGTTCGTTCTTGCTGATAAGCAATAAGCCCGAAGTATCCTTATCAATCCGGTGAACCAGGCCCGGACGACCGTCGTTGCCCGGCAATGTAGGCAATTGCTGAAAGTGATAAACCAGCGCATTAACCAGTGTACCAGTATAATTATTATAACCCGGATGCACCACCATGCCTGCGGCTTTATCAACCACCAGCACATCGTCATCTTCGTAAACAATATTAATGGGGATATTTTCCGGATAAACCTCGGTATCACGCGGCGGGTGCGGCAATACTACCGATATCACGTCAAGTGGCTTTACCCGGTAGCTCGATTTTACAGGCTTATCATTCACCAACACATTTTCCAGCTCAATAGCGTTCTGGATGCGATTGCGTGATGCGTTTTCCACGCGGTGCATCAAAAATTTATCAATACGCAGCAGGGATTGTCCTTTGTCAACCACAACGCGTAAATGCTCATATAAGTCCTGTTCTTCCTGCTCTATAAACTCGGTATCGTCTGCCATTTGAGGGCAAAAGTAATCGTTTTTACGTTAATAGTAATAGGGAGTATCAAGTAGTTAGTATCAAGTATCACGATTATTAGCGGCTTGAGTGTCCTTATCAGAAAATTCTCATATTTGATAATTAATCAGTATTAAGTAGCGAGTATCAAGTATCACGACTTTTAATATCGCATATTTAAGCGTCCACGCTTAAATACCAAACAGGTGAGCGTCGACGCTCACCTAAAAATAAAGTTCAAGTGTAGACCCTTGAACTGGCTCAGACACTTAAACTGGCAAAGAAAATATCTTGATACTTGATACTAACTACTTGATACTAAAAAGATATTAAACAATGAATATCAATCTCGAAATTTTTAGTCCGGTTCAAGCTATCAGCAACCCGCTGTTTGATGCGCACGGCGTAAAAGTTTTTCTCAAGCGCGACGACCTGATACACCCTATGATATCAGGTAACAAATGGCGTAAATTAAAATACCTGCTTAAAACCGCGCAGAGCCAGGGCAAAAACCACCTGGTAACTTTTGGCGGGGCTTACTCCAATCACTTACTGGCTACTGCAGCCGCCGCTGCAAAATTCGGATTTAAAGCTACCGGCATTGTACGGGGCGAAGAGGTGAATAACGATACCCTGTTTTTATGCAAACTGCATGACATGCAATTAATATTTACCGACAGGGATAGCTATCGCGATAAACCAACCTTGTTCGCGCAATATTTTGGAGACGATAACGACGCCTTTTTTATTGACGAAGGGGGCGCATCAACAGAAGCCGCTCTGGGTTGCGCCGAACTGGTTGGTGAGCTTACCGAAACTTATGATCACGTTTTTTGTGCCTGTGGTACGGGTACTACGGCTGCGGGGATTATCAATGGATTGAGCAAAAATCAACTTAAAACCCACTTCCACGCAGTTCCGGTATTTAAAAATGGCTCTTTCATCCGGGATGAGATTAACCGTTTCCTGATAACTCCTGTAGATTATGATCTGCATACTGATTATCACTTTGGTGGTTATGGCAAAGCCGATGCCGAACTGATTGGTTTTATAAAAGAGTTTGTAGCTGCTACCGGCATCGTGATCGAACCCGTATATACCGGTAAAATGATGTACGCGCTTTATGACCTCATAAGCAAAGGTCATTTTGAACCGGGCAGCAAGATCCTGGTTGTTCATAGCGGGGGTATCTGGGGCTTGCTGGGCATGAAAGATAAATTCTAATCACAAAAAAATGCCTGGCTCCGAAACCAGGCATTCAATTTAGAATTAATATGGGATGGTTTAGTTGCCTGCTGTAAAGGCTTCCCATCCCGAGGCTGTAGCACGGTTACAGGTCATGGCCTGGGTTCCGTTTTCGCTGCTGATAAATTTGCCGTTATTGCCGCGCAGGGTTACTTTACCATCGGCTGCAACTATCCAGTCGAATTTTTCCCAGTCGCTGGCAGTTGCACGGTTACAGGTAATAGCCTGGGTTCCGTTTTCTGACGATACATATTTGCCCATGCTGCGTAATGATATTTTGCCCCCACCCGCATCAATCACTGTAAAATGCTCCCAGTCACCGGCAGTGGTGCGGGTACAGGTCATGGCCTGGACACCGTTTTCGCCACTTACATAAGCATTATTAAACCCTTTAAGCGATATCACCGAGCCTATTGGCGGATTGCTGCCGGTTGGAGGCGTAGTACCGCCCGAAAGCTGGGTATAAATAGCCGAAAGCAACGAATTGGCCCCGGTAGCATCCTGCGATAGCTCCCACATCATGATACCGCCACCCTGGCTAAGGGCCAATGAAGTTTTGCTTTTAATAGTAGGGATACCGTTGTAGCCTATACCATTCCAGGTATCTGAATTGGGACTACCGCCGCCTGCCAGGATATCGGCATAAGAGGTGTACGGCTCCCTGCCATAAAAAGGCACACCTAATATGGCTTTTGCTTTGGGCAAGCCACGGCCAATCCAATAGTTCAAAGAGGTTTGAGCCAACGAATATGGAGAGTGATTAGGTCCGTCGCCATCATAAGCCATCAGGTTCAGGAAGTCAACATAACCAAAAACATTAGCGTTGATGGATGAACCATCGCTTGAAATTACAGCCGCGGTTAACAATTTTCCCTGGGCATGCAAAGCATTGCTAAGCGCCAGCATCAGGGCTGAATAATTATTGGCCGAAGCGCCGTCGTTAGGATATTCCCAGTCAATATCCGCTCCATCCAGGTTATACTGATTAACCATATTAACCAGGTTATTCACAAAAGCGGTACGGGAACCTGAGTTAGCAGCCAACGATTCAAAAGCGCTGTCGTCGCCATTATTCCATCCACCTATTGAGATCGATACTTTAACGCCGTTGGCATGAGCGGTGCTTACCAGGCTTTGTAGTTTTGAAACATTATCAATGGCGCCCAGACCACCCGAAGCGGTTGGTATCACAAACGCGTAATTAATGTGGGTAAGCTTGGAATATTGAACCTGGTTAACAGCCCCGGCCCAGCTGGGCAAATAACCCACTACTTTAAAGCCAGCAGGAATGGCCGAAGTGCCCATTGGCCTGTTGGGCACATCAGGTGAGGGTGTTGGAGCAGAAGGTGATAGGTTGTTGTCTTTTCGACAAGAAGAAAGTGCCAGAAGCACCACCGCCACACAAAGCAGCAGGAACGAGTTAAACTTTGTTTTCATAAATGAATAGATTAGTGGTTAGTTAGATATAGTTAATGAATACCGGCGGCGAGTCGCCGGTATTCATTATGAGTAGTTTGATTAATTACCTACGGTAAAGGCTTCCCATCCCGAAGCGGTGGCGCGGGTACAGGTCATGGCCTTGGTACCGTTTTCGCTGCTGATGAATAAACCGTTATTGCCCCGCAGGGTTACTTTGCCATCAGACGTGGTAATCCAGTCAAACTTTTCCCAATCGCTGGCGGTGGTACGGTTACAGGTAATGGCCATAGTTCCATTCTCTGACGATACATATTTACCCATGCTGCGCAAATAGATTTTGCCTCCACCGGCGTCAATCACGGTAAAGTGCTCCCAGTCGCCGGCTGTGGTGCGGGTGCAGGTCATGGCTTGTGTGCCATTCTCACCGCTTACAAACGCGTTGTTAAACCCTTTGAGGGATATTACGGAACCTATGGGCGGATTGCTGCCGGTTGGCGGGGTAGTACCACCATGAGCCACAATCACATTATGAATGGTTGACAGCAGGGAGTTTGACCCTGTTGCATCACCGGCCAGCTCCCATATCATCATACCGGCTATACCACGGTCAAATGACAGGTTGGTTTTATTGGTAATTGTTGGGATACCGTTATAACCATAGTTTTGAAAAGTATCTGAATTTGGACTGCCGCCAAGGGCCAATACATCATTATAGTTTTTGGTGATGTAATCGCCCCTGTTGTCGCGTGCGTAAAAAGGCACACCCAAAACAGTTTTTTCAAGCGCTAAACCTCTGCCGCTCCAATAGTTCAGGCAATCAACTGCAGATTGATAGGTAGAATGCTGAAAGTTATTATCATCATAATCCATAATATTCAGCCAGTCGACAGAAGTCATAGTGGTACTGGTTACATAAGTTGCCCCGGTTGAAATAACAGCGGCACTGCATAATTTTCCGATGCCGTGCATGGCATTAGCCAGCGACTGCATCATCAAAGCAAAGTTATTGGCTTCGGTACCGGCAGAAGGGAACTCCCAGTCGATATCCACACCATCCAAATTATTCTGATTTACATAGTTAACCATGGTATTCACAAAGGCGGTGCGTAAGCTGGAGCTTGCTACGATGGTATGAAAAGCATCGCCGCCGCCACCACCGCCAACAGCGATAAGCGCCTTTATACCGTTATTATGCGCCAGCGTAACCATACTGGCCAACTTGCCTGGGTTATCGATAGAGGTTAAGCCTCCGCTTGTTGTAGGCGAAATGAAGGCATAAATAATATGGGTTAATTTGGTGTACTGAACAGCATTTACATCGCCCTCCCAGCTGGGTAAATAGGCTACTACCTTAAATGTGGCAGCAGTTACCGCGTTTGTGTTTTGCTTATTATTTACCGCAGCATTATTATCATTTATGGGAGCAAAATCGGCCCGGTTATCTTTTTTACAAGATGATAAGGCAAATAATACCGAGCACACCACGAAAAGGAGAAAAGAGTTAAAATTTAATTTCATAAGTTAAATGTTAATTGGTTAATATGTATTTATGATTGATTTGTTAAGCTATTTCAACAAAAAAGCATCCCGTTAACAGGCCGTTTTGCATGCTTATAATATCAAATAATGATATCAATAGTTATAGTAATAAGAAATTCAGGGTATGTTTTATAAAAGTAAAGCTAATGTAATATTTTGTTATAAATAGCTTAAAAACAGCACAATACGCTTTAATAACAAGTATTGTAGTGCTTTTGTAGGGTATCATTATGATAAGTATATTATGAATATTAATGAAAAATATTTTTCCTGATACGCTTAGCTCACAGTTACTTTTTAGTTAAGTACATGGATATTGGGAAGGCAATGGCTTCTAAGAGTAATAGCCTATCAAAAAGACATAGACAAAAACTTGGATAGGTAGTTGATTCACCCGACATCCCTTTTCTTCAAACGTCATTGCGAGGCACGAAGCAATCTCTACACAGGCAGATCGAGCTTTTATGGTTGCTCTGTACAGCATAGAGATTGCTTCGTGCCTCGCAATGACGCATTTTTATGATGTGCAAAGTCCCCTCTATGCGCGAAGCGGCGAGAGGGGTGACAATCCGCCAGCTGACGGAGACGTCAGGGTATTCTATGCCACATGAAAAGCCTTTTCGTTCAGGAGACGAATTGGTTCGGCTAAATCCATAACAACAAAAAAGCCGCCCCCTTTTCAGAGAGCGGCCTGCAAGTAAGATCAGTAATAGTTATTTGAATATTTTTTACGGAAATTTAACTCCTCTATAACTGGAAACATTAGCCAGCGGTATCGACGCGTTATATTGCTTATTAATAGCTTTAATAAATTCATTGGCCACAACAGCATAACCACGTGGAGTGAGGTGTATCCCGTCCAATGAAAATATACCGCCACTGATAAAGGCTGAGCTCAGATTCACGCCGTCAACTACCAGGCCATGGGCTTTTACATCGTTCAAAAAGGCATAGGCATCAAAAATGGCCAGGCCTTTTGATGAGGCCACAGACTTAATGGTTGCATTGTAAGCATTCACATAATCCTGGGTCATTGCTACTTCGCCCTGGTCAAGCACATATTTATCCTCAATAGGGGTAAGTGGCGTTAAGCCATAAGGCAGGTTCCCGGCCGCGGCAACTGGCTGCCCCATCATACTGGTTGGAAAACTAAGAATGATAAGATCTGCCGCCGTAGCTATCCTTGCCGAATGAGAACCATCCGCATTAAGCGCGTTAACATACAAAGCCTTTGCTGCCGGGTTTACCTTTTGTACTCCGGCCAAAATAGCGCCAACCGTTACGGTGTTAAAATAAGGCACTGCGACAACATCCGGAATGGTAGCTACCGCACCTTTTTGACCACTTTTGGTCAGTTGGGTAATAGACAGGTTGTACAGTTGCGAAAATTGTGCTTTATCAGTCAGTCTAAGGTTGGGATCAGCGCCGCCAGTAATGGCATACAGCAGGGCATCATTATTACCCAACCAGTCGGTAAAAAACGTGTAGGGCTTGGCCGTAACAAAATCAAGGTAGGTTGAATTTACATTTGTCGGAAAATCAGTAGGCAGCATTCTTTCAAAATATCCATTCAAGTTTCCCAGTTGCCCAAAAGTTATCTGCTGTAGCTTAATCAACGGTACACCATAGTTATTGATGTCGCCTTTGTATTTGGTATATAACGTTACGGTACCAAAACCTGGCACTGTAGCTTCGCCGCGCTTACCTGTAGCAGGCTGCATTTCGGTAGTGGGCACACCATTGGTGAGGGCTGTTAGTTTTAAATAACCTGATCCATTAGCCTGATCGGTGCTGAACAAGGGTTGGGTAAATGTACCGCCACCCACTTTTTGCATTTGGGCCGCTATAATGCTTGGATAGGAATTTAATTGACCTTCCCGGTATAAGCCGCCATCGGCATAACCTGCGGTAAGTGAATTACCTACTGCAATGTACCTGGTAAAATCGGCCGTTCCGCGCGAAGGCGCTGGTGTATTGATACTGGTTTTACAGGCGCCAAAGCCCAATAAACCCGTTACTAAAAATATATGTAAATATGATCTGTAAGTTTTCATTTGATTAGAATTTTAAATATTACCAGTGATAAGCAAGCGATAAACCGGGGATATAAACATTAGTTTTAAACGTTCCCGATAACTGCGACTCGATATTTGTTTGCGTGCGCGCATCAAGATGTTCGTACTCAAATGAAACATCCAGGTCCAGATTTTTGGTCACTTTATAACCTAAACCGGCTGTTAAATAATAACGATTAGCATCCGGTGCTTCCGGGGTAACATAGCCATCCCTAACCGCGGTAGTTACGTAGCCACCACCACCACGCACAAATATTTTATCCGTGGCTTTATATTCGGCACCTGCACGGTAGCTCCACCCGTTCTTATAATTACGCGGCGAATAGGTATCCTGTAATGTCGGGGTGTTTTTGGCATAATCAAACCCAAGCGTTTTGTACACATCCCACTTGGTAAAGTTCACATCTACAGCTACTGTCCATTTGTTTGATGGCTTGTAGCCTAAACCAATAGATGATGTGGAAGGCAAAGGAAGCGTAGTGGTAAAGGTATTGGGTTGCGGAAAATTAGGTTGTATAGAGCTTGCCACTTTAAAAATAGCATCGCCATTTTTCACGGTAGTATTTACCTGCGAGCGGTAATCAAGCCCAATGGTTAAACCTACATTTGTTTTTATAAAAGCACCCGCATTCCAGCCAAATCCGTGACCGTTGCCCTTCAATTGAGCCTGCCCATCCTGACCAGATGCATTCGTCACCGGAATGGCCCTTGTCAGATCGACTGTACCATGGTTGTAAACAAAACCAGCACCCAGGCTCAGGAAATCGGTTACTCTATAGCTCAATGTGGGCTGAAAATAAATGGCTTTCAGATTAAGGCTTTCCAGTGTATATTTTCCTGCCCAGTCTTGTCCCCAGTCGGTTAAACCACCGTACGGGGTATAAACGCCTAAACCAATCTTCCATCGGGCGCCTTTTGGCCCCCAAACACCATAAGCCGTAAATGGCGTAGCTATTTTGTTTTTGGTACGATACTGATCTGTGGAGCCACTTGGGTTAAAGTCCGACTTAAACAACAGCGGACTCATGCCGGCCTGTACATAATTTTGCGGCAGCATAGCAACAGCGCCAGGGTTAAATAATACGGAGGCACCATCCTGCAGCAAGCCGGTTCCGGTATGGCCCATACCGATCTGTTTCTGTCCGTGAAGATTAACCTGGAAACCCTGGCCAAATGCAATAGCGGGCATTATTGCAAGTAGCAATAGTATAAGTTTTCTCATGAGTAAAATATAATTGGTTTATAATATGCCAGCTGCTTTGAGAGAGCAAGAAGACAGTATTTATTTAAAAAATAAAATTAGGAGGCTTTGAAAGGAAAAAAAGGGCTATAATGCGGAGGTATTGGTCAAAAAGTCGGAGAAAGCTTAATTGATAGTATAATTAATACCGATACTATTAAATATTATTACCGTTTAATTAACAGTTTTCATCAATTATTAGACAATAAAATTATATCTTTCCGTACATGAATAAGAATGCCAGATACGTGAGCAAGAAGATCGCTCAGCTTAGCCTTTCCAAATTTGCCGACCTCTATGCAGATAAACTGGTAAGCCCTGAATTTTTTATTGCCGACGAAAAGCAGTTACTCAGTTTAAGTGAATACCCCTACCGTTCCGACGGTTATATTATAGGCATCTGTACCCGCGGCCATGCCCTTGTTGAGGCCAATTTACAAGTTTATGAGGCCAAACCTGATGCCATGCTATTGGCCACCCCTTTTCATATCTTAAGGATCTATAACAGCAGCGACGATTTTTTATGCCGGTTCATTGTTTTCTCCAAAGCTTTTTTAACCGAAAACAATGTGAGCAGCCATTTCCTGGAGTCGTTCAGTTATTTTAAAAGCGCCTCGCTCCCGGTGATCTATCCGGATCATGAAGACGCTAAAATGCTGCTGGATATTTACCTGCTTATGCAGCAAAAGCTGGAACGTGAGCATCATCCTTACCGGATGGAAATATCCCGGAGCATGCTTACCACTATGCTGTATGAGGTGGAGTCGATCTACGAAAAACAGCACGTGATGATCAAGGGAAAGCAAACCCGCAAGCAGGAACTAAACATGCTGTTTCAGGACCTGGTTTTTCATCATTATAAAGAACACCGCAACGTACAATACTATGCCGATTCGCTGTATGTATCGCCCAAGCATCTTACGGAAACTATCAAGGAAGTAACCGGTCGTACGGCCGGCGAATGGATAGATGATGCCGTAGTACTCGAAGCCAAAGTACTGCTCCGCAATCACGATATCAGCATTGCCCGTGTAGCCGAAGACATCCATTTCCCCGATCAATCATCCTTTGGTAAATATTTTAAAAAGCACACCGGGATGTCGCCATCTGATTATAGGGTGGTTACAGGACATTGATTTAATTAAGAGCGAGTGTGGAGTGTGAGGGCGGGAGTGTGTAGCCCAATTCCAAAGATCTGACACCGGCTCTCACACCCGTCACCTATCCCGAACCTCGTCCAATACACCGCTTTTAGCGCAAGTCTTGTGCGGCTGCTGGTGGGTTGATGACTTGTGCTTGTGTACAATGCGTCGAGATCACAAGTCAGCCTTTACCCTCAACCTATCACACAAGACTTGCGCCAATAAAGGTAGCCCAATTCCAAAGATCTGACACCGGCTCTCACACCCGTCACCTATCCCGAACCCCGATCCCCGCGCCTTTCCGACTTTTTGACCAATACCTCCGCATTGCTGCCCTTTTTTTCGACCAATAACGCTTCTAATTTTACTCCTGATTATAAAACCAATAAAAACGAGTATCTATTATAGTATCAAGTAGCGAGTATCAAGTATCACGATTTTTAAAAGCAGCATAAACAAATGCAGCAGTCTTGATACTTGATACTCACTACTTGATACCAACACTGTAAAACTTCATAACTATGAGTGAGACCGAATCAATAAAAGCCTTAAAAGGAGGTGAATTCCTGATCAGGGAAACACAGGCTGATAGTGTTTTTATTCCGGAAGAATGGAACGAAGAGCAATTGATGATCGCGGAAACCTGCACCAATTTTCTGGCCCAAAACGTAGCACCCAATTTAACTCGTATTGACGATCAGGAAGAAGGTTTGATGCCCCATCTGATGGAAGAAGCCGGCGCTTTAGGTTTGCTGAGCATTTCCATTCCCGAAGAATATGGCGGCTTTGGTAAAGACTTTAAAACATCTATGCTGGTTACCGAAAAACTGGGCGCGGGCAATTCATTTTCCGTAGCATTTTCGGCCCATACCGGCATTGGTACCCTGCCCATTTTATATTATGGCACCGATGCCCAGAAAGAAAAATACATCCCCAAACTGGCCAGCGGCGAGTGGAAAGGCGCCTATTGCCTTACCGAACCCGGTGCAGGCTCCGATGCCAACTCGGGCAAGGCACGTGCAAAACTTTCGGCCGATGGCAAATATTATCTGCTCACCGGTCAAAAAATGTGGATCACCAACGCTGGTTTTGCCGATATTTTTACCGTGTTCGCCAAGATCGATAATGACGAAAACCTGAGCGCTTTTATAGTAGAGAAAGGTTTTGAAGGACTATCCCTGAATACCGAAGAACATAAAATGGGTATCAAGGGCAGCTCAACCCGCCAGGTGTTTTTTAACGACTGCAAAGTACCGGTTGAAAATCTGTTATCAGAAAGGCAGAATGGCTTTAAAATAGCGGTTAACATCCTCAACCTCGGTCGTATTAAACTGGGCGGCGCCACTGTGGGGGCCAGTAAAGAAGTAATTACCTCGGCTATCCGTTATGCCAATGAGCGTGAGCAATTTGGCCGGCCGATCTCTAAATATGGCGCTATTCGTTATAAACTGGCACAACAGGCCATCCGCACTTATGCTTCTGAATCGGCTATATACCGTGCCAGTCAGAATATGGAAGAGGCTACCGAAATGTACGAAGCATCGGGCATGGATGCCATCCAGGCTAAACTTAAAGGTACCGAGCAATTCGCTATTGAAGCGGCCATTATCAAAGTACATGCTTCGGAAACACTGGATTATGTGGTTGACGAAGGTGTACAGATCTACGGCGGCATGGGTTACAGCGCCGAAGCGCCGATGGACCGCGCGTACCGCGATTCGCGCATCAACCGCATATTTGAAGGCACCAACGAAATTAACCGGATGCTTACCGTAGATATGATGCTGAAACGCGCTATGAAAGGTGAGCTCGACCTGATGGGCCCAGCCCAGAAAGTAGCCGGCGAACTGGTGAGCGTACCCGATTTTGGCGGATCTGATGATGACGGTTTGTTCACCCGCGAGAAAAAATATATTGCCAATTTCAAAAAAGCTATTTTAATGGTTGCCGGCGCGGCAGTACAAAAACTAATGACCCAACTGGGTAAGGAGCAGGAAGTGCTGATGTATCTGGCCGATATGCTGATTGAACTTTACGTTAGCGAATCATTACAGCTGCGTGTTGAAAAACTGGTAAACCTGAAAGGTGAAGATGCGGTTAAAGAGCAACTGGACATTATGCGGGTTTACATCAACGATGCAGCCGGTAACATAGCCAAAGCGGGCCGCGAAGCTATCAATTCATTTGCCGATGGCGACGAACGCCGCATGATGCTGATGGGACTTAAACGCTTCACCAAAACCGAAGATATCAATACCACCCAGGCCCGCAGAAACATAGCGGCCAAACTGATCGAAGAAAATAAATATTGCTATTAACGAAAACCCCGACCTCTCCAGAGGAAAGGGAGTGCTCTGCACTCGACGCTTCCCGACAAGAGGATTCAGGAGTCTCCTCCACCAGGCCGGTGGGGAGACTCGCAGGGGCTTCGATTAGACATGAGAGTCAAGATTTAAGAATCAAGACAGCTTCCGCAAACATATTATAGAAATTTTTTCCTGATTCTTGACTCTTGTCTCTTGATTCTCATCTTACTTACGTAACCTAAAATAAAAACATGAAGATATTAGTGTGTATAAGCCAGGTGCCGGATACCAGCACCAAAATTGTACTGAAAGATAACAACACAGCTATCAATAACCAGGGTGTTACTTATGTAATAAATCCTTACGACGAATGGTACGCCCTGGTACGTGCTTTGGAACTGAAAGAAGCAGGAATTGCCAGCGATATACACCTGATAACCGTGGGCAAGGCAGATACTGAGCCGGTGATCCGCAAAGCGCTGGCATTGGGTGGAGATGAAGCTATCCGGATAGATGCCGACAGCCATGACCCTTACGAAACCGCCAATTACATAGCCGAATATGCCAAAACCGTGGGATACGACCTGATCCTCTGCGGCAAGGAATCTATAGATTATAACAACGGAGCCGTTGGCGCCATGCTGGCTGAACTGCTGGATACCGATTACATCGGCTTTGCTACCGATATTCAGGTAGATGGAAATACCGCTACTGTTAAACGTGAGATAGAAGGCGGCGAAGAAACAGATACCTGCAGCCTGCCGGTAGTGATTGCCTGTCAGAAAGGTGTTGCAGAAGCCCGGATACCCAATATGCGTGGTATTATGGCCGCCCGTACCCGTCCGCTTAAAGTGGTTGCACCAGCGGCTGTTGATTCTGTAACCGAAATTTCATCCTACGAACTGCCACCAGCGAAAGCCGGTATAAAAATGGTTAGTCCGGATAATATGGATGAACTCGTGGAGCTGCTTCATACCGAAGCCAAGGTTATTTAATTAATTATTAATCGCCTCACCTAAACGACGAAGTCTTCATGTAATAATCCTCTCCAAAGGAGAGGACTTTAAAAACAAATTTCATAGAACCCTCTCCTTTGGAGAGGGCAGGGTGAGGCTTAAAACCTATAAAAATGTCTGTAATCGTATTGGTAGAACATACCGAAGGAAATATAAAAAAGAAGAGTCTGGAGGCTGTGCAGTATGCTGCCGGCATCGCCCAAAAAACCGGGACAACCGTAAGCGCAGTGGTATTAGGCACACTTGCCGATAGCGAAATGGAAAGCCTGGGTCAATATGGCGCGCAAAAAGTATTACACGTTGCAGATACCCGTTTGGATGAACTCCACGCCCGGGCCTATACTACCGCCCTGCTGGCCGCCGCGCAAAAAGAAGGTAGCAAGATCATCATCGCTTTGCATGATATTAATGGCCGTGCGGTTGCACCACGCCTATCTGCCAAATTAAAGGCAGGTTTGGTAGCAGGCGCACTCTCCTATCCCGATCTGGACAAAGGTTTTGTGATCAAGAAGGCAGTATTTTCGGGTAAGGCGTTTGCCTTTGTGAATATCACCAGCGATTTAAAAGTGATCACGCTGATGCCTAATACCTTTCAGTTAAACAAAGGTGAAGGCAAAGCCACTATCGAAAAACTGGAAGTAAGCTTTGGTGATAAAGATTTTGGGATAAAAGTTAAGGAAGTTAACCTGATCAAAGGTGAGATCCCGCTGGCTGATGCACAGCTGGTAGTATCTGGTGGTCGTGGTATGAAAGGTCCTGAAAACTGGGGACTGATCGAAAACCTGGCCAAAGAATTAGGCGCGGGTACCGCTTGCTCTCGCCCCGTGGCCGATGCGCACTGGCGCCCGCACCATGAGCACGTGGGTCAAACCGGTGGCACCGTAAGGCCCAATCTGTATATAGCCGTAGGTATTTCTGGCGCGATACAGCATCTGGCGGGAGTAAACGGTTCCAAAACCATTGTGGTGATTAACAAAGATCCCGAAGCGCCATTTTTTAAGGCGGCTAACTATGGCGTAGTAGGCGATGCGCTGGAAATTTTACCACGCCTTACCGAAGCGGTGAAAAAGCTAAAAGCTAAAAGCTGAAAGCCGAGAGCTACCAGACGTTTATGTAGAGTTTATTAATAAAATAAATTTGACATATAGATAGTTGGCTTTAAGCTTTTCGCATTTTGCTTTTAGCCTCAATATAGTAGGTAAAACGCTTTAAGCTTTGTGCTTTAAGCCTTAAGCTAAAAAACGATGAATGTTTATTACGAAGGTCAGGTGATATGGGCGCAGTTGGACGCCAACCAACACATGCGACATTCGGCTTATGCTGATGTTGCCGCGCAAGCCAGGTTAAATTTGCTGGAAAGCCTCGGATCGATGCCCGCCAAACTTTTTGAACTTAAAATAGGCCCGGTACTGTTTAAGGAAGAGCTTAATTACCTGCGCGAGATCACTATTAACGATCATATCAAAGTAACCTGCGAAGTGATCAGTTCCCGGGCTGATAGTTCGCGCTGGACGTTCAGACAGGAAGTGTATCGTGGTGACGGTGTTAAAGCCGCTGTGATCATTGTACAGGGTGCCTGGATCGATACCGTAAAACGCAAACTAACCCCATTACCTGCCGAATTAAGCAAACTGTTCATCAAAGCGCCCAAAAGCGACGATTATGTAGAAGAGCTTCCAAAATCACAAAATCAAAGCAAATAAATATGGATCAAAAAGAAGTTTTTGAAAAAGCAGTAGCGGATAGTAAAACTTTGCCCACCAAACCCGATAATGAAACGCTGCTGCGTTTATACAGCCTATACAAACAAGCCACCGAAGGCGATATCAACACGGATAATCCTCCAGGAATGTTTGATTTTGTGGCCAAGGCTAAATATGATGCCTGGTTAAACTTAAAAGGTGTTGTGGCCAATGATGCGCGCCAGCAATATATCGATCTGGTAAGGGAATTGTCAGGAAAGTAAAGGGTTACTATATAATCGCAAAAAACACTTATCTTTAAATAGACCATTTTATAGTAATATAAATAGAATTCCGAAATTTTGACAAATGTTTCCGCCATTTGGCCCTTTGTTATGCTTCGCTAAAAAGGATATTTGTTTACTATAAATGAGAGCCGGGAATTAAGAGCCAGGAATCAAGAGCAAGATATAACAGCAGTTACTGTTTGTCTTAATCCTTGATTCTAATATCTTGATTCTTTAAATAAACCAATACTAAATTATTTTTTAACCCTGTCGCTTAATTCTGTTTGTCTCCTGCAAAAGAGATGCTGATTCGCCGTTGTATACATCGTGATTTGGCAGCTTTAAAAAGACATATTTAATTAGTCGGCAATAGCATCAAAAAAAGCCATGTCATCACCTAAAAAGTATTTCGCCCGTTTTGTACTTATCCTGCTTACTGTAGTATCCGTGAATATCGCGGCCAAAGCCCAGACCGATAAAATTGAGGGACTTTGGTACAATGATATCAAAAGCGCCAAAATACAGATCAGTAAAGGTACCGACGGCAAATTTAACGGTAAAATAGTATGGCTTAAGGAGCCGCTTAAAAATGGCAAGCCTAAAGTAGACGAAGAAAACAAGGACGAAAAGCTGCGTACCAGGCCTATTATAGGCTTGCACATATTGGAAGGCTTTGTACCCGATGGTGACAACAAATATACCGATGGCAAGATCTATGATCCTAAAAACGGAAAAACCTACTCCTGCAATATCACTTACAAAGGCAAAACATTATCAATCCGCGGCTACATCGGCGTATCGCTGTTTGGCCGCACAACCGTTTGGGAACGGACGGAATAAATTGGGGAGTAGTGAATGGGGAGTAGTGAGTTGAATAAAAGTTTTAAGAACGATCAATTCCAACTAATTACTCACCACTCACAACTCACCACTAACTATCTAACATGATGAAACGAACTATAAAAAAAGTAGCCGTTCTGGGCTCGGGTGTAATGGGCAGCCGTATTGCTTGTCATTTCGCCAATATCGGGGTACAGGTGCTGCTATTGGATATTGTACCAAAAGATGCCCCTGCAGGCGATAAAAAAGCCCGCAATAAAATTGTTAACGACGCGCTTGATTTCGCTTTAAAGTCAAACCCCTCGCCTATCTACCTCAAATCATTTGCCCGGCGCATCAGTACCGGGAATTTTGAGGATGACATGGCCAAAATTGCTGAGTACGACTGGGTGATCGAAGTGGTAGTAGAGCGACTGGATATCAAACAACAGGTATTTGAAACGGTCGAAAAACACCGCAAACCAGGTACGCTCATTACCTCCAACACCTCGGGTATTCCTATCCATTTGATGACTGAAGGCCGAAGCGATGATTTCAAGAAGCATTTCTGCGGTACTCACTTTTTTAATCCGCCGAGGTATTTAAAATTATTGGAGATCATCCCCACAAAAGATACTTCACCAGAAGTGGTCGATTTCCTGATGGAATACGGGGAAAAATTTCTGGGTAAAACAACCGTACTGGCTAAAGACACGCCAGCTTTCATCGGCAACCGTATTGGCGTGTTCGCCATCATGAGTATACTGCATTATGTAGAAAAAACCGGCATGACGGTAGAAGAGATCGACAAGCTGACGGGCCCGGTGATCGGTCACCCCAAGTCAGCTACCTTCCGTACCAACGATGTGGTAGGTTTGGATACCATGGTGCATGTAGCCAATGGCCTCAGCAAAAACGCCCCCGATGATGAAGCGAAGGAATTATTCGCTATTCCAGAGTTTGTGAACAGTATGCTCAAAAACAACTGGCTGGGCAGCAAAACCGGGCAGGGATTTTATAAAAAGGAAAAGGTAGATGGAGCCAATCAGTTCTTCGCGCTCGATCTCAAGACCCTGGAATACAAACCATCGCAAAAAGTAAAATTCCCGGTTTTAGATATTACCAAAAATATAGATAGCCTAAAAGAACGTTTAAAGGTCCTGATTGCGGCAAAAGATAAGGCTGGCGATTTTTATCGCTCCACTTTTTATCAGCTTTTTGCCTATGCCAGCAACCGCATTCCCGAAATTGCCGATGAGTTTTACAAAATAGATGCGGCCGTTACCGCCGGCTTCGGTTGGGAAATAGGTCCCTTTGAAAAATGGGATGCCCTTGGCGTTGCAGACACCGTGAAAGACATGGAAGCCGCGGGCAGCAAACCTGCCCAATGGGTATATGACATGCTGGCCTCCGGTGCCGATAGCTTTTACAAAATAGCCGACGGGAAACGTCAGTATTATGATATCGCCTCCAAAACTTATAAGGTAATTCCGGGTACCGAGAATTTTATACTGCTGAGCAATATCCGCGAAGCCAATACCATCTGGAAAAACACCGGTACTACCATTACCGATATTGGCGATGGCATCATCAACCTGGAGTTCCATACTAAAATGAATACCATTGGCGGCGACGTGATAGAAGGTATCAATAAAGCCATTACCCTGGCCGAAAAAAGCTACAAAGGTCTGGTGATCTCTAATGAAGGCGCCAATTTCAGCGCGGGTGCCAACGTAGGTATGATATTTATGATGGCCGTTGAGCAGGAGTTTGACGAACTGAATATGGTGATCAAAGCCTTCCAAACCGCTATGATGCGGATTCGCTATTCATCCATTCCGGTTGTAGCTGCACCTCACCAGATGGCATTGGGCGGCGGCTGTGAGCTTTGCCTGCATGCCGATAAAGTAGTTGCCCATGCCGAATTATATATGGGCCTGGTGGAATTTGGCGTTGGCCTGATCCCCGGCGGCGGCGGTACTAAAGAATTTGCCCTTCGCCTATCGGATGAATTACAGGATGGCGACATCGAACTCAACAATTTCCGTGACAGGTTCCTGACCATTGGTCAGGCTAAAGTTTCCACTTCGGCATATGAAGCCTTTGAGTTTGGCTACCTGAAAAAAGGTCGCGACGTAGTAGTAGTATCACAAAACCGCCTGCTGGCCGAAGCCAAACAGCATTGCCTACAATTGGCTAATGAAGGCTATGTACAACCCGTACAGCGTACCGATATACGGGTACTGGGCAAACAGGCTTTGGGTTTGGGTTATGTAGGCGCCAACACCATGTACAGCGGCAATTATATAAGCGAGCACGATGTGAAAATTTCGCAAAAACTGGCCTACGTACTGGCTGGTGGCGATCTGTCGCTGCCCTCACTCGTAAGTGAAGAATATTTGCTGGGCTTAGAACGGGAGGCCTTTGTTTCCCTCTGCACCGAACGCAAAACGCTGGAACGCATCCAGTCGATCATAACAGGTGGTAAAGTGTTAAGGAATTAAATGTGTGGTGGGGTTCGCGTTGCGTGGCTCCGGGTACGAGAGATTAAAATACCCGAAACCCGACCCTCGAAACCCGAACCATAACAAACTAAACAGAAAAGAAATGAACGCATACATAGTGGCTGCAAGCCGCAGCGCAGTTGGAAAAGCTACCCGGGGAGGCTTCAGGTTTACCCGGCCGGATACCCTTGCCGCAGATGTGATCAAACATCTCATGGCATCGGTACCCAATGTGGATAAGGATCAGATAGAGGATGTAATTGTAGGCAACGCTACCCCAGAAGCTGAGCAAGGCTTAAACGTGGGCAGACTGATATCGCTCATGGCCCTGGATACCGATAAAGTACCCGGCATGACCGTGAACCGTTATTGTGCCTCGGGCTTGGAAACCATCGCCATTGCATCGGCAAAAGTACACAGCGGCATTGCCGATTGTATTATTGCCGGCGGTGTTGAAAGCATGAGCCTACTGCCTATGGGTGGCTGGCGAGTGGTGCCCAATGCCGATATAGCCCTGGCCCACCCAGATTATTACTGGGGCATGGGTTTAACCGCCGAAGCCGTAGCCAAAGAATATAAAGTTGGCCGCGAAGAGCAGGACCAGTTTGCCTATAACTCACATCAGAAAGCCATCAACGCTATCAAAGAGGGCAAGTTTAAAGACGAGATAGTGGCCGTAAATGTTACCGAAACCTACGTTGACGAAACCGGCAAAAAGAAAAACCGCGACTTTAAAGTAGATACCGACGAAGGCCCGCGCGCGGATACCTCGTTAGAGGCTTTAGCCAAACTGAAACCCGTATTTGATGCCAGGGGTGTAGTAACTGCCGGTAATTCCTCCCAAACAAGCGATGGTGCGGCCTTTGTGATGGTAGTAAGTGAGCGCTTTTTAAAAGCCAATAACCTGAAGCCAATTGCCCGCCTGGTAAACTATGCCGTTGCTGGTGTACCGCCACGTATTATGGGTATCGGTCCGCTGGTGGCTATTCCTAAAGCTTTAAAACAGGCTGGGATGAAACAGCAGGACATTGATCTGATTGAACTCAACGAAGCCTTTGCATCGCAATCGCTGGCGGTTATCAAAGGTTTGGATCTGGATATCGATCGTATCAACGTTAATGGCGGCGCCATAGCATTGGGTCACCCACTGGGTTGTACCGGTGCTAAGCTATCTGTACAGTTGTTTAACGAGTTGAAACGCAGGGATAAAAAATACGGTATGGTCACCATGTGCGTAGGTACCGGACAAGGCGCCGCTGGCATTTTTGAATTATTATAAGGACGGTGAGCGGTGAATGGTGAGTAGTGAGTGGTGAATATCAAATTTTATTTAATTATTTGACAACCACTCATCACTCACTACTCACTACTCACCACTAACCAAAAAGAACATGGAAAAAGTGGCAAGATTGTTTGATTGCATGGAGATTCAGGCCCGCGAGCCCAGGGCCGATCTGTTAAATGCCAAGGAGAATGGTGTATGGCGGGCATATAGCACGCAGGAAACGCATACTCTCATCTACCAGTTAGCCATGGCCCTGTTGGATCTGGGTGTTTCTGGCGGCGATGGCACAACCGAGGGCCGCGACAAAATAGGGCTCATCAGCAATGGCCGGCCCGAATGGCTTATTACCGATCTGGCTGTACAGCAAACCGGCGCTATCCTGGTACCCCTGTATCCCAACAGCAACCCGAAGGAACTGGAACAGATATTGAACGAGGCCGAAGTAAAATACCTGTTTGTAAGCAGTCAGGACTTGTATGATAAGGTAAATGCCGTATATGCTAATATACCAACATTAAAAGCTATTTATACTTTTGACCACCTGGACAACTGCCCCCACTGGTCGGTATTGTTAAAACCCCTGCCAGATGGCTATCGCGACAGGCTATCAGCCATTAGCAAAACCATTAACGAGGATGATGTAACCACCATTATTTACACATCGGGCACCACCGGCAGACCTAAAGGCGTAATGCTCACCCACAAAAATATCGTGAGCAATGTCGTTGCCTCCGGCGAAGTGCTCGGGCAGATCCCTATTGAACAAAAACGGGCCCTGAGCTTTTTGCCGCTTAATCACATTTTCGAAAAAATGTGTACTTATATTTATCTCTTCTATGGTTTCTCCATTTCCTATGCCGAAAGCATGGATACTATAGGCGCCAATATGAAAGAGGCCAAACCTTACATTTTTACCGCTGTGCCGCGCCTGCTGGAAAAAGTGTTCGAAAAGATCATGGCGGCAGGGCAGCAACTCACCGGCATTAAAAAGAAAATTTTTACCTGGTCTATCAAGGTGGCCGAAGAGTTCGAGATCGAAAATCAAAGTCTGTGGTATAAAATAAAACGGGCAATTGCCGATAAACTGGTTTACAGCAAATGGCGTGAAGCTGTGGGCGGTAATGTAAAGGCCATCGTTATTGGCAGCTCCGCCTGCCCCATCAAGCTCGAAAAAATATTTACTGCCGCCGGCATGACGGTGATGGAAGGTTATGGCCTTACAGAAACATCACCGGTAATTGCGGTTAACTGTTATAATACCGGCCGTAAATTTGGCACCGTAGGTAAGCTGATCAGTGGTGTACAGGTTAAAATTGCCGAGGATGGCGAGATCCTTTGCAAAGGACCAAACATTACCGTGGGCTATTATAAAAACCCCGAAATGACTGCCGAAGTGATCAAAGACGGCTGGTTTTACACCGGTGATATAGGTGAACTGGATAAGGATGGTTTCCTGAAAATAACCGACCGTAAAAAGGAGATCTTCAAAACATCAGGTGGAAAGTATGTGGCCCCCATGCCTATTGAAAATAAGATGAAGGAAAATCATTTTATTGAGCAGATGATGGTAGTTGGCCCCGAACGGAAATTCACCGCGGCCCTTATCGTTCCGTCATACACCAACTTAAAACCATGGTGCGAAAAAAACGATATCCCCTTTACCTCACATCGGGATGTAATCAGCAATCCCCGGGTTATTGAACTTTACCAATCCATCATTGATGGCTTTAACCCCGAGTTTAACCATGTGGAGCAGGTAAAAAAGCTAACCCTCCTGCCCGAAGAATGGTCGATAGACAGCGGCGAACTTACTCCTACCGGCAAAATGAAACGCAAAGTGATCATGGAAAAATATAAAACCGAAATTGATAAGATCTATTCAGGCGAAGAACATGGTGGTGAGTTGTCAGCTGTGAGTGGTGAGCTTTTGAAAAAATAACGGAAACTCACTGCTCACAGTTCCCCATTCACCACTCACTATTCACCACTCACCACTCACAGCATGACAACCTTCCAATTAACCATAAACAACGGTCTGGCTATTTTAACACTGGATCGTGGCCGGTCAAATGCTATTAACCACCAGATGGTCAAGGAACTGATCATGGCCGTACAAACGCTGGAAAATGACACGAGCGTAGGCGGCCTTATCATCACCGGCAAACCGGGCTTCTTTTCATCAGGCATCGACCTGATTGAGGCTTATGAATATAACGAGGAACAAAGTCGCGGCTTGTGGACCGATTTCCTGTCGCTGCAGCGATCCTTGGTAGCTTTTAAGAAACCGATGGTAGCGGCCATTAGTGGCCATAGTCCGGCAGGGGGCTGCGTACTGGCCATTTGTGCCGACTATCGTGTCATGGCCGAAGGCTCCTTTATTATCGGTTTAAATGAGATTCCTGTAGGTATCATTGTGCCCGATAGCGTGGCTACGCTTTATTCCTTTTGGCTGGGGCAACGCAGGGCTTACCAATACCTCATGGAAGGTAAGCTCCTGAAAGTTAATGAAGCGCTGGAGGTTGGTTTGATAGACGAGGCCAGCGCGCCCGAAAGCTTGCTTACCACCGCCGAAAGAAAGATCAGGACCTATATGCAGCTAAACCAGGTAACCTGGAGCCAAAGCAAACTAAACCTGCGCCATGAACTTATAACCAAGCTCAGCGCCGACCAAAGCACCGCCCTAAACCACATGTTGGCACAATGGTGGGCACCCGAAGTACGCAAAGGGCTGCAAATGCTTATCCAGAATTTAAAATCAAAAACAACAGCCGCTTAAAAAGAATCAAGAGATAAGAGTCAAGAATCAAGAGAATAATTAATCGCATATTTAAGTGTAGACGCTTAAACTGACATAAGAAAAAAGTAGTCGATGTGGTGGCTGGATTGTGCGATTCCCCTCTTGAGAGGGGCTGAGGGGTGTGTTTATTAAGCGTAATAACACACCCCTGCCGCTACTCAGCCAGACGCGCCCCCTCTCAAGAGGGGATTTAAAAAATAGAAGAATGCTTTATCTTACAAATAAAATTCAATCGCTAAACAAGTTATGGATATCAAGTATTTGATACAATTAAAGAACCATCCCACAATAAAAGAAAAGAGCACTGATTATGTAAACAAGCTTAAACCTTTAACCGAAGCAGAAATTGTTAGTCTGGAAGTCAGATACAATGATGAAAAAACCTTCCCTGCCGCGTTACGGGAGCTGTTGTATTTGGCTGGTAATGATTGTTACGTATTAGACTATGGACTAAGCGATTCCCAAGAAGAAATGCAGGAAGATGGTAGAAAATGGTTAGTAAAGCATAATAAAACTATTAACAGACCATTTTTTGTAATAGATGTTTATAATGGAAGTAACCAGTTTCTTTTTGTTTATCTGGATGAAGGAGATGATCCCTTAGTGTATGAAGCGGTTTTGTATGATAAAACAACAGGATGGATTCACTGCTTGAATAATAATGTACAATTATCCGAATTTATAGATAACCAATTATTACGACTCTTAAGTGGCCAAAACCCATTTTAAATAATACTCTCTTAAAAAAAACATCATGAGCAATAGCACAGCAGTAACCACAGGTATGTTAAGGGATGATGCCCTGAAAGGAAAAACTATTATTGTAACCGGTGGCGGTACAGGTTTGGGGAAAGCCATGGGTACCTACTTTTTAAAACTGGGCGCCAATTTGGTGATCACCAGTCGTAAGTTGGAGGTGCTGCAAAAAACAGCGGCCGAAATGGAAACCGAAACCGGCGGCAAAGTTTTAGCCATTTCCTGCGATGTACGCAATTATGATGATGTGCAAAAGATGCTGGAGCAATCCATTGCCACTTTCGGTCGGGTTGATGCCCTGCTGAACAACGCGGCGGGCAATTTCATTTCGCCAACAGAGCGGCTCTCGGCAAACGCGTTTTCGGCGGTTATTGATATTGTGCTGAAAGGCTCGGTCAACTGTTCGCTCGCCCTGGGCAAATACTGGATAGCCGAAAAAATGCCCGGCAGCATCCTCAATATTATTACCACTTATGCCTTTACCGGCTCGGCCTACGTGGTACCGTCGGCTTGTGCCAAAGGCGGCGTACTGGCCATGACCCGCTCGTTGGCGGTGGAATGGGGGCGTCACGGTATCCGTACCAATGCCATAGCCCCGGGCCCCTTCCCCACCAAAGGAGCTTGGGAACGTTTGCTCCCAGGCGACATGGCGCAAAAGTTTGATTTCAAAAACCGAGTGCCCCTGAAACGGGTAGGCGAACACCAGGAACTGGCTAACCTGGCCGCGTTCCTCGTATCTGATTTTTCGGGTTATATCAATGGCGAAGTGATTACCATAGACGGCGGCGAATGGCTGCAGGGCGCAGGCCAATTCAGCGGCCTGGAAATGGTTCCCGATCAAATGTGGGATAGTATCGAACAAGCAACCCGCAAAGCGCAGTAGGTTATTTAAACTTTAAAAACTAAATTCTAAACTCTAAAAAAACTAAGCTGTCCTTTCTAAGGAGGTATGAGAAGAAATCCTCTCCTCTCCTTCCCGCAATGTTATTATTTAATCGATAACGGATGCGCAGTAGGTGCAAAATGTCGGTAGAAAAGATAGGTACAAGAATTATAGCGTGCCGTCAGGTACGCAATTCGACAAGTTTCGTACCTGATGGCACGAATTTTTGGTTTATTTTTCTGCTACCGACCTTTAACACCTACGGCGTTTACTTAAATAAGGATACTCCGTAGGAGTAAAAGCTTTGTAGAAAGCAAAAATAAGTATTCAGCATGCCGTAGGTATGCAACCTGAGTGCAGTACCTACGGCACTGAATTGGAAATTGCCTTTTTTCTACAAAGCTTTACCCCCCTGGGGTTTGCAAAATTCCTTAACTTAATGACATTGGCCCTTCCCGAGGGAAGGAATTACACTGTCCCTGGCTTTTTAAATTTGGTTCAAGATCAATTAAATTTCAATTCTCTCTCCACGGGAGGGGTGCGACCGGCTGTGCGCAAAAGCAGGGAGGGGTTTATACGACAGGTATCACGAATGAACCCCTATCTGTCAAATGATAACCAGGTCTTCATTCCAAACCATCAATTCCCATCTGCGGCCGATAACCAGAACGGAAAGCGTTAACAACCGATTTTGGCGTTAACACCGTAATCTTTGCCAATGCCAAAAGTGGAGCGCCCCGCTCGTAACCAAAGGGTGTCCAATGCCTGATCATATTGTTGGCTAAAAGATAGGGCTCACCACTCACCTGTATAAATACACCATCCGGCAGATCTTCAATAGCAGCGTCAAACATTACTTTATGGCCATTTTTATCTATCCGTTCCTCGTGTATGATCTCATCTATTTTTCCGATGAGTACTTTATGGTCAAAGCCATATTCGGGGTTGCCTTTAAGCCAGGCTGCTTTAAAACGGTTGGCATCGTCCCGGCGGCATTCAAAACAGGGCCGGTGCCCTGCCGAAAACGCGGTGGCTTCATCATAAAAAAATAATTCGGTATATAAATTGGGCGCCATCACTTGCCTGTGCCTGTCTTTAAATTGCAGCACACAAATTAACCAGGCTTTCAGTTTAAAGGGACGCAATATGGTTTGGGTATCACCATGCAGCTGTCCGCGGTTACCCAGCCAGGCGCCACGGGCACTTGTTTTAATGATATTTCCTTGCGGGTCTACACGGTTTTGCAGCATAGCGTATTTTTTAATCGCAATTGGCATTATGGCCTATCTCCAGGATATGCCCCTTCGGGTCTTTCACCGGCATTCGGTGTATAAATCAGGCTTATGAGCCGTCGAACCCAGGTAATAAACGCTATCTTTCCATTACTATTATTTCGTCCCCTCAGGGCCCCTTCCAGGAGATCCTGAGGTTGCCTGGACTCAATAATATAACGCAGGGTCCTCTACGAGAGACCCTGCGTGGACAAAATTGGTATTCAATTTTCATACCATAGCGTTTACGCTAATTTACGATATATCTTATCATCCAAAAACACATCATGTGTCGTTTCGTCCTCTCAGGAGACCCTGAGGTTGCCAGGAGTCAATAATATAACGCAGGGTCCTCTACGAGAGACCCTGCGTGGACAAAAGTGGATGTACGACCGCTATTTCATCAGGCGCAAATGCACGTCCAATAATCTACTTGCTCACACGCTTAACGCGTTCCTATTCGCTCCTCAAACTTTTCACCGGGTTGGCCAGCGCTGCTTTGATAGATTGGAAGCTGATGGTAACAAATGCGATAACGATAGCTATACCCGCGGCCAGTACAAAAACCGTCCAGTGGATGGATATGCGATAAGCAAAGGCACCCAACCAGCTGGTCATGGCGTACCACGCTATAGGGGTGGCTACAATAATGCCCATGAGTACCAGCTTAATAAAATCCTTAGCCAACAGACCAATAACGCCTGTAACCGATGCTCCCAATACCTTGCGCACGCCAATTTCGCGGGTGCGTACTTGTGCGGTATAGGTTGCCAGCCCTAACAGTCCCAGGCATGAGATGAGTATGGCCATGCCTGCAAAATAATTAAACAAGGTACTTTCGCGCTGTTCGCCCTGGTAAAGGTTGTTGAATATCTCGTCCAGGAAGTTATAAGAAAAAGGAAACTCGCCGTTGTATTGTTTAAACTGCCTACCCGCCGCGGCTATGGCAGCTGCGGCATTATTAGTACTGGTTTTTATATATAAAGTTTGGTAAACAGCCGGGCGATAAAAGTAAATAGCAGGTGCAATTTTTTCGCGCATGCTGTTATAATGAAAGTCTTTAACCACGCCTATGATGGTGCCATTTGTTTTTTGGAAACGGAAATGCTTACCAATAGGATTTTTCATCCCGATTTCCCTTACGGCGGCTTCGTTAAGTATAAAATGGGTCGAATCGGCTACGGCGCCGCTAAAGCCGTTACCTTGCTGCATTTTGAGTTTAAAAAAACGGATGAAATCCTTATCTATCCCCATCGGATGCAGGATAAAGGTTTGGCCCGGCGCTTTGCCATCCCATGAATTATCGCCCGAGATCATGCCGCTGCTAATGATGTTGCCGGTTGCCCGGGTTACGCCCTCTACACCGGGTTGCTTTAAAAGCTCGGCCCTTACGGCATCGTAATGTTTTGCGGCATCGCGCATCCAGACACCGAAAACACGACTTTTATCGTACCCTAAATTTTTTGATTGGATATATTTGAGTTGCTGGGTAATAACCAAAGTGCTCACAATAAGCACTACCGAAAAGGTAAACTGTACCACCACCAGTATTTTACGGAAAAGGGCATCGCCAATGCTGCTGTTTATTTTACCCTTCAGCGCTTTTAAAGGCTCGAAGGACGATAGCAGCATGGCCGGATAAATGCTGGATAAAGCCAGTGTAGCTGTTACCGTGGTGGCTATAATGAGCCAGATGTGCGGATTAAGCAGGCTAAACACCAGTTGCTTGCCTGCCAGTTGGTTAAATACCGGCATCAGCAGGTAAATGGCGAATAATGCCAATATCGTGGCGAAAAAAAACAGTAAGGCTGTCTCCACCAGGAACTGCATAAACAGCTGCATTTTGGCCGCCCCTATAATTTTACGCATGCTGATCTCTTTGGCGCGCAGCAACGCGCGTGCTGTTGAAAGGTTTACATAATTGATACAGGCTATTAATAAAATAACCAGGGCTATAATGATAAAAATGCGCACCGTTTGGATACCGCGATCGGTACCATCCGCATTGTACAGGTGCATTTTATGGATGGGCAGCAGCAGGTAATCGGCATCGGTGTCTTCGGCTTTGTGCTTAATGTGGATCTTAAACAAATCGGCCGAGAGCTTTTTTAACGATGTGCCCGGTTTTACTTTAAAATAGGTTTGATAATTGTAGCTACCGAAATCAGCATTCGCATCCACCTTGCTATTTACCAGCATTGATTTAACCTGGTAACTCATGGGCATGATCATATCAAAGTTGATGCTGGAGTTAAGCGGAAAATCATTGATAACCCCGCTTACCGTAAAGTTTTCCTTACCGTCGGCTACAAGCACTTTACCAATGGCATCATCGGTGCCAAAATATTTTCGCGCCGTTTTTTTGGTGATAACAACAGAGTTATCATTTGTAAAAGGCTTTGCAGTATTACCTTCCACCAGGGGAAAATCAAAGATCTTGAAAAGGGAAGGATCGGCAAAGGCTACGTTTTGTTCGCCAAAAACTTTTTCCTTGTATTTATATAACGAGAAATACCAGTTGCCAGTTATGCGTACCTGGTCCTGCACCTCAGGGAGCTCCTGCTTAGCCAGCGGACCTATTGGGGCTACCGTAGTTCCCCAGATCTGCCTGCTGGCGCCTGTGCCGCCAAAAAGTTCTACGCGGTAAATGTTATCGCCGTTTTTATGGAAGCTATCAAAACTTAACTCATCCTGTACCCAAAGCAAAATCAATATACCAATGGCCAGCCCGGCAGTGAGTCCGGCAATATTGATAAATGAATAGAATTTGTTGCGAAATAAATTTCGCCAGGCGGTTTTAAAGTAGTTTTTAAGCATGGCAACAGTATGTTATTGAATTGATCATAGTATAAAATCATGCCATTTTTACAATTAATTGATTAGCAATATCTTACTAACTTTATTGTTTCGCTGGCCGTTCATAAGCGGACAGTTGCGTGCGATTGTATTACAAAGATGATCTGGCTGGCAAAATAAGCATAACTTAACTTTCACCACAAACACAACTCCGGAGGAATAACATATTTATAGGCAGAACACATTAGTTCAAAGGCTCCGGGGGATGCCTCCTATCAGTCGTTTAAAGCGATTTTCCCTGTTAACTGCAAGAGCTCATTTGATTGTCCCAATAAATTTTCGTACATTGTAAGGTAAGCGGCCCGGCTATCTTTTAAAAAGATAGCCGGGCTGTTTGGTTAAGGAGAATTAAATTCCAAGAACCGACCGTTCGATATGTTGCTATGTGATAGTCAATTACCTAATACTTTTTAAAGTTTTAAAAACTGTTTAAAACCGGGTTAAAATTTGTTAAAAAGTGTTAAAACGAGACTTTTTTGAACATTTTTCACGCGTTTTTTCCTCGGTTCGGAACGAAAAGTGTTAAAATTTAAGGTTTAAAAAGTTTTTGGGAGCGGATAATGAATAAGACAGGGCGTGATCAAGGCTTATCATATTGTTCATTTTGTCATAAATTATTTTGCGCTTACCTCCCCAAATACGTCGGTTTTAGGAATAATTCGGAGGTGCGGATAACAAAATTTGCCGGTGATTCCGGTATACTACTTTTAGCTTTGGTACAAAAAGTAACTTTAAATTGTTTAAAGTTACTTTTTTGCCAATCGGTTCAAAAACCGCCTAATTTTTATTTTTAGGCACATTTTAGTAAATTTGTTTAAACCAAATTTATATGTACAACCTACTTGTTTCTCCCGAAAATGTGCAGGCTTCCCTACAGAAGCATGTGCTTGCCGATGGCTTTGATCTTACGTTTGATATGGAAAAAAGTAAGGGTGTTTATATTTACGATGCTAAATATAACCGGACACTGCTTGATTTTTTTACCTGCTTCGCTTCCGTTCCTTTGGGCTATAACCACCCTAAAATGATCAACGACGAAGAGTTTAAAAAAAACCTGATGCTGGCCGCGTTAACCAACCCCTCAAACTCCGATATCTATACCACGCAGTACGCGCAGTTTGTTGAAACATTTTCGCGGGTAGGCATACCTGATTACCTGCCGCACGCATTTTTTATTGCAGGAGGCTCACTGGCTATCGAGAACGCGCTTAAGGTTGCCATGGACTGGAAAGTACAGAAAAACTTCGCTAAGGGCTATACGAAAGAAAAAGGGCACAAAATACTGCATTTTGAGCAGGCCTTTCACGGTCGCTCCGGCTATACTTTAAGTTTAACCAATACCCAACCCAACAAAACAAAATGGTTTGCCAAATTCGATTGGCCGCGGGTATCAGTACCCCAAATAAACTTTCCGTACAGTGATGCCAATCATGATGACCTGGTACAAAGAGAGCAATTCTCCATTTCCCAGATCCGGACTGCCTTTGCCGAGAATAAGGATGATATATGCGCCATTATTATTGAGCCCATACAATCAGAAGGCGGCGATAATCATGTGCGCAGGGAGTTTCTGGAAAAACTAAGGGAACTGGCTGATGAATACGAAGCCATGCTGATATATGACGAAGTGCAAACAGGTGTTGGCCTTACCGGCAAATTCTGGTGTCATGAGCATTTTGGCGAAAAGGCGCGTCCGGATATTTTAGCCTTTGGCAAAAAGATGCAGGTATGCGGCATATTGGCCAGTAACCGGGTTGATGAGGTAGAAAATAATGTTTTCCGGGTATCGTCCCGCATCAACTCCACCTGGGGCGGCAGCTTGGTTGATATGGTACGGTCATCAAAGATCATGGAGATCATGGAAGAAGATAACCTTTGCGATAATGCCACCAAAATGGGTGAGTATTTACAGGAGCAGTTGGGTGATATCGCCTCCCGTACTTCAATTATCAGTAACGTACGAGGCAAAGGCTTATTAACCGCTTTTGATTTTCCGGATAAAAACAAGCGGGATACTTTTATACAGCAAGGACTGCAAAATAATATCATGTACCTGGGATGCGGTGAAAAAAGTATACGTTTCAGGCCGGCGCTGATCATTGAAAAAGAACACATTGACCTTGGATTGGATATGCTCGAAAAAATATCGCGTACCTTATAATACTCCAATAATATCGTTACAGGCAAATTAGTTATTCTATAGAATAAAGGCTTTTTGTATTTAATATGTGGTCAACCATGCACCAGAGAGGGTGAAATGATACTTTTGGAGGGCAAAGAAGAGTGATATATTAATATATACTATTTTTTAGACAAAATACGCTATATTTTTAATTATTATTTCCGTTACTTTTGTAATATCCCCCTATTAAAAGAGTACAGATCAATCCTTTTTACGTCATGAGCAAACACATAGAGAAATTAAAAAAACAACTTGTTGAAGTAGCGGAAGTTGTTAATTCATTCCAATCAGAATCTGTACAGGTTCGGATTATCGATCGGTTATTAGATGTAATGATTGAATCTGACAGAGTGGATACGGACGGAGCTGAACTATTCCTTAAAAAAGGGCGCAGAATACGTTCAGATGATGAAAATTTTGGTATACCAGGCCGTAAAAAGCCAGGAGCCACCAAAATACTCAACCAGTTATTGGGTACTGACTTTTTTGATGTTTCGCGTTCTATATCAGCTATCGCGAGCTACTGCAAAGAACAGTTTGACTCTGATTTTAAAACATCCGAACTTTCGGGCATCTTGTTAAAACTGGCTAATGAAAACAAGCTAAGAAGAGAAAGAAGCCATGAGAACAATCGCTTTGAATACATAAAAGCCTAATAATTAAACTACTTACATATTATTAGTAAGCCGCGGTGTTATATAACCCGCGGCTTATTTATTATAGATTAATAAAGATATTATTTCAACGAAAATAAATTATCTACACCTAAAATTTTTCTACTGGTAAAGCCTTCAGCATATTTAACAGAGATGCTTTTGCCAAATTCCATAGCACGGGCCGCCACAACGTTAATAAACTCAGGCGATGATATGTAGGTTTGGGGTTCACCTTCCCATTCCGGGTTAAAGAATTGCGATCCGAACGCATGGATACTTTCAATCTTTTTATCCCAGTAATCGGTTACATCGATCAAAATATCGGGTTTTATATAATTGTCCTGTATAAAATGCAAAACAAGCTCAGGTCTCCAGGCTTCCTGCAAAACTCCATCTGCTTTAGTTTCAATCTTTCGTAAGCCCGATAAAAAAGCGGCTGTTTCTACCAGTTCACCAGCGCGCTTATGATCAGGGTGACGGTCATGATAAGCATTGGTTATTACTATAGAAGGCTGATATTTACGTATAGCGGCTATTACCTGTAACTGGTATTCCTTTGTGTTTTCAAAAAATCCATCGGGTAAACCCAGGTTTTCTCTTACAGCTAAACCTAATATTTTTGCCGATGCTGCTGCTTCCTGGTCTCGGATCTCGGCCGAACCACGGGTACCTAATTCGCCACGGGTAAGGTCAACAATACCTACCTTTTTACCCAGGGCAATGTGTTTTAAAATAGTACCGGAACATCCAAGTTCGGCATCGTCGGGATGAACCGATAAAACTAATATATCTAATTTAAGCATAAATATGGGTTGAATTATAAAGAGGCCTGTAAAAGGCGTTCGATCTTTTTCCTGATCTTTGAAGATGTGGGCTTGGTAAAAGGATAAAAAAAGTCGGTTACATGCCCGGTACGATCTACCAAAAATTTATGAAAGTTCCACCGCGGAACAGATTTCAGGTTACCGTTATCTTTTTTATTAGCAAAAAACTGGTATAGAGGATGAGCGTAGGGGCCCCGTACTCTTATCTTTTCAAATACGGGATAATTGGCTCCTGCATTTTCGCAAAAAGTGGCTATCGCCTCGCCTTCCAATGGTTCTTGTCCGCCAAAGTCGTTTGAGGGGAAAGCAAGTATTTCGAAATCCGTATTCTTAAACTGGTCCTTTAGGTTGGCCAGGTCCTTAAGCTGAGGGGTAAAACCACATTGAGAGGCGGTGTTAACTACTAAAAGAACTTTATTTTTATAAGCCGACAGGCTAATCTCTTCCCCGTTTAATGTTTGCACATTAAACTTGTAGATACTATTGTTATCCATTATTAATTGTTAGTGGAATTATATCCGGCTTGCTTCAATATAGCCTCGATATCTTTCTGCTCCTCAGGGTCGTAGGTTTCCTTTAGGTTATGGCCGAATATGCTGGCTACAGATTGAAACATAAAGGCCTTAAAACCACCCTTAAGCTCTTTAACCATCGTATAGCTGGTGGTTCCGGTTTCACGGTCAATCAGCTTGATCAATACCTCACCCTGACTAATTGTCAGATTTTTTATTTCCTTGTTAAACAATGTTTTTATTTCGGTTTCACAGGCGGCTACCAACTCTTTCTGTTTGTGCTTATCGCCTGTAAGTGCCAGGTCGCGTTGCAACTGGCGGTAACGCTGCCCCGCAAAACGCGCGTAAGGCAACACTTTGAACACATTGTACCGTAACCTGTTATAAGCCATCCGGTCGGCTTCACTGGCAAATATACGTGTATCAACAATTTTTACTTCGGGCGTAACTATCCAGGGTACGAGTTCTCCGTCAAGATCGGTCATGGCCGTTTTGATGGTATCATTTTTGCCTAAAGTTACAGGTGCTGGTTTATCTGTCTGGGCCTTTAGCGCGCCCACGATGCCGAAACAAAACAAGAACAGAAAACCAATAAATTTCATAATTTTACTTAAAACAAAATTAAAGCAATTTTTTGTGGTATTTCAATTAATCTGTAATAATAATTTATAATTACAAGTTTATCAAGTAATACCATTAATATCAGCATATGAAAGAGTTAGTGATTGACCTGGAAGCGGAAAAAAATGAGATATTAAAAAGATATCGGGCTTTGCTGCGCGCCTGTAAGTCGACCCTGCAAAAGGGCGATAAGCGCATGATCCGTAAAGCATTTGATATGGCCCTGGAAAGCCATAAAGACATGCGCCGTAAAAGCGGCGAACCCTATATATACCATCCTATTGCCGTAGCACAAATAGCGGCCGAAGAAATAGGCCTGGGTACCACCTCCATCGTGTGTGCCCTGCTGCATGATGTGGTTGAAGATACCAACATGACGCTGGACGATATTGAAATGGAGTTTGGCAAAAAGGTAGCCAAAATCATTGATGGGCTTACCAAAATATCGGGCGTATTTGACACCAACAGCTCATTACAGGCCGAGAATTTTCGCAAGATGCTGCTTACCCTGGCCGATGATGTGCGGGTGATTTTGATCAAACTGGCTGATCGCCTGCATAACATGCGGACTATGGAGTTTATGCCGCGCGATAAGCAGCTTAAACTATCGTCAGAAACCGTTTATTTATATGCCCCGCTGGCACACAGGCTGGGTTTATACACCATAAAATCTGAGCTGGAAGACCTTTCTATGAAATACATGGAGCGGGAAACCTATCAGTTTTTAAAAGTTAAGCTCAACGAGAAAAAGACCGAACGTGAAAAGTTTATCCGCGATTTTATTGAGCCGGTAAAAAAGGTGTTGCTGGGCCAGGGCCTGGAGGCCGATATTTTTGGCCGCCCTAAATCCATCCACTCCATCTGGAATAAGATGAAGAAAAAATCGATACCTTTTGAAGAGGTATATGATCTTTTTGCCATCAGGGTGATATTGGATAGTACGCCTGAAAATGAAAAAGCTGATTGCTGGAAAGCCTATTCGATAGTTACCGATCTCTACCGTCCTAATCCCGACAGGCTGCGTGATTGGATCTCGTCGCCCAAAGCTAACGGGTACGAATCATTGCATACCACTGTAATGGGTCCCCGCGGTCAATGGGTTGAAGTGCAAATTCGTACCAAACGGATGAATGAGATAGCCGAAAAGGGCTTTGCCGCGCACTGGAAGTACAAAGAATCGACTACCGACAGCGGCCTTGATCAATGGGTACAAAAGGTGAGGGATATGCTTAAAAATCCCGACTCCAACGCACTCGATTTTCTGGATGATTTTAAAATGAACCTTTTCAGCGATGAGATCTTCATTTTTACACCTAAAGGCGCCTTGATCCAATTGCCTTTAAACGCTACAGCGCTCGATTTTGCCTTCGAGATACATACCGATGTGGGCGCCAGTTGTATTGGCGCTAAAGTAAATCACAAACTGGTACCGCTGAGCTATAAACTGCAGAATGGCGACCAGGTAGAGATCATTACTTCGGGCAAACAAACGCCTAAGGAAGACTGGCTGAACTTTGTGGTTACCGCTAAGGCAAAAGCCAAAATAAAATCGGCGTTAAAAGAAGAAAAACGGAAAATTGCCGAAGATGGCAAGGAGATACTGGAGCGCAAGTTAAAATCGCTCAAGATCACTTACAACTCTGAAAACATACATAAGCTGAGTTACTTTTTTAAACTGCAAACAACCCAGGACCTGTTTTACAATATTGCCAAAGGCATCATTGACATGAAAGATCTGAAGGAGTACCAGGCCTCAGAAAAAGTAATTGAAAATAAACCACAGGATAAAATTGAGCAGGAGCAGGTACATAGCCTGCTGCGCAACATCAAAGCTAAAGATAGCGACATATTGCTCATTGGCGAGGATATGCAAAAGATTGACTATAAACTGGCCAATTGCTGCAACCCTATCCCTGGTGATGATGTGTTTGGTTTTGTTACCGTAAGCGATGGCATCAAGATACACCGTACCAACTGCCCTAATGCGGCCAAACTGATGGCCAACTATGGCTACCGGATTGTAAAGGCCCGCTGGACAAACCAACAGGAATTGGCATTTTTAACCGGCTTGCGCATTACCGGTATTGACGACGTGGGATTGATCAATAAACTGACTACGGTAATATCACAGGATTTTAAGGTAAATATCCGCTCTATTACGGTTGATAGCGACAATGGCATTTTTGAAGGTTCGCTCATGGTATATGTAAATGATACTGAGCATCTGGATAACCTGATCAAAAACCTGAAAATGGTTAAGGGTATCACCGCTGTAAACCGTTTCGATTCGGCAATTGAAAAAGCATCATAAAAGAGCCAGGAATCAAGAGACAAGAATCAAGAAAAACCGGATGCATCTTCTTTCTTGATTCTTGACCCTCACTTCTTGATTCTTATCCTCTTGATTCTTATTTCCTGATTCTATCTTTTATTAATAACTTTGACTCTTTAATAGATAATTATGCCTCAGCAGGATACAATAGTGTTGGTTAAAAAAATTTTCGAGGCTTACCTCGAAAACAAAAACCTGCGTAAAACGCCCGAGCGTTTTGCTATACTTGAAGAAATTTATTCGCGTACCGATCACTTTGATGTGGAGTCATTATACATCCACATGAAAAATAAAAAATACCGTGTAAGCCGCGCCACCGTTTATAATACCCTGGAATTACTGGTATCATGTGACCTGGTTACCAAACATCAGTTTGGTAAAAACATGGCACAATTTGAAAAATCATACGGCTATAAGCAGCATGATCATATTATTTGCATTGACTGCGGCAAAGTGGTTGAGTTTTGCGACCCGCGCATACAGCAGATACAAAGCATGATGGGCGACATCCTGAAATTTGATATCAAACACCACTCCCTTAATCTTTATGGCAATTGCACCAAATTAAGAGACGGTAATTGTGACAGAAAAGCATAACTTTGCCCCCCTTAATATTATACTCTGAATTTACATAAATGGCTGTTGACGTATTATTAGGCCTCCAATGGGGCGATGAAGGTAAAGGAAAAATTGTTGATGTGCTTAGTGCAGGTTATGACCTGATAGCACGTTTCCAGGGCGGCCCCAATGCCGGGCATACTTTGGAATTTGACGGTAAAAAATTCGTTTTAAATACCATTCCTTCAGGTATATTTTTTGAGAACACCATGAACCTGATCGGTAATGGTGTAGTGATCGATCCGATCACACTGAAAAAAGAATTAGAAAAACTAAAAGATGCCGGGCATGATCTATTGGCGAAAAAGAATTTGCTGATAGCTAAAAAAGCCCACCTCATATTACCAACGCACCAGTTACTTGATGCCGCTAATGAAAAAAAGATGGGCGATGGCAAAATTGGTTCAACCTTAAAAGGTATCGGTCCAACTTATATGGACAAAACTGGTCGTAATGGTTTGCGTATAGGTGATATTACCCTGCCCGATTTTAAGGAACGCTACCAGAAACTGGTTGACAAGCATGTATCTATGCTGCAATCATTATACGGCGAAGTAGCTGATTTTTCTGAGCGCGAAACCGCATTTTTTGAAGCGCTTGATCTACTGCGCCAGTTTCCATTGGTTGACTCTGAGCATTTAGTTAACAATTATATAAAACAAGGTAAAAAAGTACTGGCAGAAGGCGCACAAGGCGCTATGCTGGATATTGATTTTGGCTCATACCCTTTTGTTACTTCCTCAAATACAACCGCAGCCGGAGCCTGCACAGGTTTGGGTATAGCACCACAACAAATTGGTGAGGTGATAGGTATTTTTAAGGCTTATTGTACCCGTGTTGGCGGCGGACCATTCCCAACCGAACTCGAGAACGAAACAGGCGAAGAATTACGCCAAACAGGCCATGAATTTGGCGCGACCACCGGAAGGCCACGCCGTACAGGATGGATCGACCTGCCGGCTTTAAAATACGCTATAATGCTTAATGGTGTTACCCAACTGGTAATGACCAAAGCCGATGTATTAAGCGGCTTTGATAAAATATATGCCTGTACCCACTACAACTATCTGGGCGAAAAGATCGATTACATGCCTTACGATATTTGTTCGGTAAGCCCTGAGCCAATTTTGAAAGAAATTGACGGCTGGAACGAAGATCTGACCGGAATTACTAAATTAAACCAGATACCGGCCAAACTACAATCATATATTGATTATTTAGAGGCAGAATTAGGCGTTCCTGTTAAATACCTATCCGTAGGGCCAGACAGGAAACAAACGCTGGTAATGCACTAATTGCATCGGCTATTCAAAAGCCCTGTATCTATAGATGCAGGGCTTTTTTTGTTATTTATGGTTAAAGGTATCTGGCTAAAACAGCATAAAGGTTATATAAGGCGTGCAACAACACAACATATAAAAATGCCTGATGGCCGTTCTTTACCCGCTTGTACTAAATGTAAAGAAAACTCATGATCACTCCGCTAAAAAACATAGCGATCATGTAAAGCGGATTATAATAATGGTTTGCTCCAAATAATAATGCGGGGATAATGATCAGCAGATATAAATTTTTTATCCCGAATTTATTCATCAATTGATTGGGCAAACTGATAAACAACCAGGTTTCCAATAGTGGCGCAAAAATGCAGGCTACCAACAACTGTTCTGGAACTGACTCTTTATCGATAGGGTTATTGAGCAAGTCAGACTCCGGAAAATAATGGTCTGCAATAAAGGCAAAGAAAAGGCTATTCAGAAAAGATAAAATCAAACAAGCCAAAAAAACATAGTAAAATTTGATCCTACCCGAGATTAGCCCTTCTTTAAAATGATACACCAGTAATTGCATTGAATAAGCTTCGCATTTATTCACCCAATATAGAATAACAAAAAGACACTTCATGCAGCCTTTTTACTTTACTTGCTTATTTTTGCCGGGTGATTATTCCCGTTCAAGATTCTCCCCTGTTTAAACAAAAAGCCTTACAATGGGCTTCATCATTTGATACGGTATGTTACCTTGACTCTAACGGGTTTAATGACCCCTATGGTAAATTTGATACGCTGATAGCTATTGGGATAAAAGATGAGGTAACGGCACAGGTTGGGAGCGCTTTTGATCAACTGGAAGCTTTCCGTCAAAATAATCAAGGATGGATAACTGGTTTTTTAGGATACGATCTGAAGAATGAAACAGAACAGCTATCATCTGTCAATCCGGATGGCTTACAATTCCCAGATCTTTATTTTTTCGCACCTCTGCACTTAATTATCATTAAGGATGGTAAAGTGGAGATCATCAGCGATGAGCCTGAACATGTTTTCGATCTGATTGCTCAACAGGAACTAATTATCCGCAAGGAACAGCCAGCTATCGCGTTAAAATCCCGCTTTAGCCGGAAAGAATATATTGATGCCGCAAAAGGTATCCAGGAGCACATCAACCGCGGCGATATTTACGTGACCAATTTTTGCCAGGAGTTTTTTGCGGAGCAAGCCGCGATAGATCCGCTGGCCATATTTACACAGTTAAATGCAGTCTCACCAAATCCTTTCAGCACTTTTTTTAAATGGAAGAACAACTATATACTGGGAGCATCGCCTGAACGTTTCCTGGCCAAACGTGGCACTAAGCTGATATCCCAGCCCATAAAAGGGACTGCTAAAAGGGGTACAGATGAACAGACTGATGAGTTGATCAAACAACAACTCCGTAACCACCCCAAAGAACTCCAGGAAAACGTAATGATAGTTGACCTGGTACGAAATGACCTGACTCGCTCCGCCAAGCAAGGCACTGTTAAAACCGAAGAGCTATTTGGCATACACAGTTTCCAGTATGTACACCAAATGATATCAACGGTGGTATGCGAGCTTCAGGAAGGCTTGTCGGCCATACAGGCCATCAAAAACACCTTCCCTATGGGCAGCATGACAGGTGCACCTAAGATCAGCGCTATGCAATTGATGGAGCAATATGAGCGCAGTAAGCGGGGGGTATATTCTGGTGCTATCGGCTATTTAAGTCCGGATAATGATTTTGATCTGAATGTGGTTATCCGTACCCTCCTGTACAACTCATCAAAACAATACCTCTCGTTCCACGCAGGGAGCGCGATCACATACCATGCTGATCCGGAAAAAGAGTATGAAGAATGCCTGCTCAAAGCACAAGCGGTTATGGAAGTTCTGGGGAAAATTGGCAGTCGTAAGTCGTAAGTCGACAGTCTCACGTCATTATTTTCTTTACTTAGAACTAAAGACTTTAGACTTCGGACTTACTTTTCACCACTATCTTATCCCCCATCCTCACCTTAATATCAGATCCGGCAGCAAAAAATACCGATACTGGCTCTTTTTTCAGATAAGGTTCAAAAGCTTCGCCGTAAAGCCCGGCTACGTTAGCTTCAAAAACATAATCTTTAACCGTACCCGTTTGCCAGGAAATATGCTCAACCTGATACTCCATCGTACTAAAATGAGATAGCTTATTATAGCCCCAGTAATGTTCAAGGATAAATTCCTCGGCACTGCCAGGTTCAATATTCATTAATTGGTTATTCGCCGTGGCGCCCAATTTGTTCCATTTGCCTTTGAATTTCCATTCATATAAAAATTGGGTATGCCCGTCTCCGGTCAAAGTAACTGAACTGCGCATAGGCATTGCGCTGTAATGTTCTTTATATAGGTTGTTGGCGATAAGTGCTATCATGCTTTTGGGCACTATCTCACTTACAAAAACAGCACCGCGTTTCCATTCCTTACCTTCAAAATATTTTACATAAAAGCGCAGGTTTACTTCCTCAAAGTTTACATGCCCGGGCCATTTGATGCCCAGCATACGGGTATTGGCAAATACAAAACCAACCATGCTTACCAGAGCTTTTCCTTGCCATAAGTCAAGTACCGTTCCGGGCGGCAAATAAGCATCCAGTATTTGCGGATCAACCTCGTAATTCTGCATCACCAGGTTTTTCCACTGTGCCCGTAAAAATTGACGCTTAGCCATGATGAGGTGGGGAGTAGTGAAGGGTGAATGGGGAATAGTGAGTTATGAGTAAAAATGAATATTAGCCTATTTCCTAAGCGGATTTGTCCACGCTAAAAAAAACTCACTACTCACTATTCACTACTTTATTTCTTGTAATATTTCATAGCCTCGGGTATAAGGCGCTGGATATTCGCGATACGGGTGGCATCAGAAGGGTGGGTGCTGAGCAGCTCAGGCGGAGCGCCGCCTTTATTTTGAGCTGCCATACGCTGCCAAAAACCTACAGCCTCATGCGGATCATAACCTGCCATGGCCATAAAAGTAAGCCCTAAGCGGTCAGCTTCCGATTCCTGGTCACGGGAGTATTTTAGTAAAACTACTTGCGTGCCCACGCCGTATGCCTGGCTAAAAAGCCCCTGCATTACCTGCGATTGCTTGGATACAGCAATACCGGCCAGTGATCCTCCAAATTGCGCTAATGTTTGCTGAGATATACGCTCGGCAGAGTGTCTGGCTATAGCATGACCAATCTCATGCCCCATTACAACGGCCAGATAGGCGTCGGTATTAGCAACTGGTAACAGGCCGCTATATACAGCCACTTTTCCTCCCGGCATACACCAGGCATTTACCTCGCTGCTTTGTATCAGGTTAAATTCCCATTGAAAATTATATTGATTGGCATAACCATTCTGTTGCAGATATTGCTCAATGGCTGCAGCCAGTTTACTGCCTATCCTCTTAACCCGTTGCGCGTCGGTTCCATTGCTAACAACTTTGGTTTTAGGGTCTGTCAATAATTGTTTGTAGCTGGCAGCTGCCGATTGGTTTACTTCGGCATCGCCTACCAGGCTTAATTGACGACGACCTGTTAACGGTACTGTTGAACAGGAATACAATGCAATGATAAAGATCAGAGCAAGGGCAGGTCTGAATTTTTTCATGATGATCAGGTAGTTTTCTTCTTTAAAAAATTAACTTTTGACTCCGTGCCTTTTAGTAAGCGTTCGATATTTTTTTGGTGCGTTACCAATATGAGCAAACAGATGCACATACCATAAATAACTACCGACCGGATAGACGTTGGAAAAATAAACGAAACTCCGATAGGATATGTAAAAGCTGCGGCTATAGAGCTAAGCGATACATAACGCGTAGTTAAGAGCACTATTACAAATACCAGGACACATAATAAAGCGGCATGTAAATGAATAGCCAAAATCATTCCAAATAAGGTAGCTACACCTTTCCCTCCCCGAAAACCCGCAAAAATTGGAAACAGGTGACCCATTACCGCGGCAATACCCAAAGCAAGCGCGTAATTAGTATAAGCTATAGAATTAGACGGCCCTGTGGTTGATACACCAATAAAATAAGCCAGATTGGTGGCTGTCCATCCTTTTAAAATATCCAACAGCATTACTGGGATACCGGCCTTTTTACCCAACACCCTGAAAGTATTGGTTGCGCCTGCATTTCCGCTGCCGTACTCACGAACATCAATATCATAAAAAGCCAGCCCTATCCAAACGGCCGTAGGTATAGACCCGCAGAGATAAGCCAGAATGAGCGCTGAAACTGAATAAACGGTTATCATTTCCCTGCAATATTACGAAATTGATATGGTACTAAGGGTTAAATTATAAACTCTAAATCCGAAACTTTAAACTCTAAATCCGAAATCGAAAACAGCGAAGCTCTCAACGAAGTTAATCTCAGTTCCGAAATCAGATAGCTTTAAGACTCAGGTCAAGACTTTTAACAGAGTGAGTTAATGCACCTACCGAAATATAATCAACCCCGCACTCGGCATAACCGCGTATATTATCAATGGTTATCCCTCCCGATGCCTCGGTAATAAAGCGGCCCTGAATAATATCAACAGCCTGCTTTAGGTCGGCAAAGTTAAAATTATCCAACAATATACGGTTCACATGGCCGGTTTGCAAAACCTGATCAAGCTCATCCAGGTTACGCACTTCTATTTCAATAGCCAGTTTTTTGTTGTTATCAATAAGGTATTGATTGGCTCTTCCAATGGCTTGTCTTATCCCCCCCGCGTAATCAACATGATTATCTTTGATCAGGATCATATCATACAAACCAAAACGATGGTTAACACCACCTCCGATCCTTACTGCCCATTTTTCAAGATATCGTAAACCCGGAGTGGTTTTACGGGTGTCCAGAACTTTCGTATGAGTATCCTTTAACAGATCAACTATCTGCCTTGTTTTAGTAGCAATGCCCGACATGCGCTGCATACAATTCAATACCAAACGTTCGGCTTTTAAAATACTTTGCGAATTGCCCTCTACCTCAAAGGCCACGTCTTTAGGTTTTATAACAGCGCCATCGGTTAAAAACACATTTACCTTCAGGTTGGCATCAACAATTTTAAAAATCTCCAATGACAGCTCAACTCCGGCCAATATGCCTTCGTCTTTTACCAATAGTTTTGCTTTACCGGTGCTATCGGCAGGAATAGTTGATAAAGAAGTATGGTCGCCATCACCAACATCTTCCTTTAAAGCCTCAATTATAAAATGGTGTATTAATTCCTTATCCAAGAGTATTCAATTTAAACCTCAAAAGTAATGAAAAAAAGATGTGCAGATGAAAATTGATGTGCAGATTTCAAATGTGCAGATATGTAAATGAAAATTCTTTAACGATGGGTATCGATAAAGCTTGGAAAGCAGTTTCTCATTTGCACATTTGAAATCTGCATATTTGCACATCAATGTTCATTCGCACATCTATTATTTCACTTTCTCGTTTTCAATCCGGAGTTCAATAACTGACATTTTACCACCGGCGTCCTTCAGGGTAAGGGCAACCCGGTATAATCCGGTGTCGGTAGTTAAAATAAATACACCAAAGCGGTAATTGGCGCTGGAGTTTACCTTATGTAATAATTTGATGCTTTTGGGCTTATTCTTTGAGAAAAATTTATCCAGTATTAATGTAGCCTGTGCCCGGGAGTAAATATTTTCCTCATTCATCAACGTGATCTCAACACTGGAGGCAAATGATTTAGCCAATTCCTTGGTATTGCCCTGTTTGATGAGATTGGCTGCATCATCTATCGGATCGGCGGGTGTAAAACCTGGCAAAAGAAATAGCATAATAAAAGACGACAGACACACCAGTTTCATATATTTATTTAATAAACAGAATTTTAATAACACGGATTATTAATAAAATCAACGGGGCTATTGATCTTCGAATAAGATATAACTGTTTTTATCCGCAATTATTATCAAATCATGATATAGTATATTCCGCAAATCGAAATTAAAAAAATAATCATATAAAGTACAGCGTTGCCGTTATATTTGCGATGTGGAAAATCAAAAAAAACTCGCATTAATTATTCTTGATGGCTGGGGTTATGGCCGTAACGACCAGTCGAACGCTATACTTGCTGCAAATACACCCTTTGTTGATAGTTTGCTGCAACAATATCCAAATTCCAAACTCGAAGCATCCGGAACCGCGGTAGGTTTACCTGCCGGACAAATGGGCAACTCAGAAGTTGGGCACATGAACCTGGGCGCAGGCCGTATAGTTTACCAGGAACTGGGGCGCATTCATAAAGCTGTTGACGATAATGAACTGCCAACCATCCCGGTGTTGAAAGATGCTTTTGAATATGCCAAACAAAATAACCGCGATGTACATTTCATCGGCCTGGTATCTGATGGCGGGGTTCACTCCCACATCAGGCATGTAAAAGGTTTGTGCGATGCTGCAAAGCAATTGGAGGTTAAAAATGTATACATCCATGCTTTTTTAGACGGACGCGACACCGATCCTAAATCGGGATTGGGTTTTGTTACCGATCTGGAGCAATATATCGAAGGATCTGATGCAAAAATCGCATCGGCTATTGGCAGGTATTATGCCATGGATCGTGATAATCGTTGGGAGCGTGTAAAACTGGCTTACGACCTTTTGGTTAACGGCGAGGGAGAAGCAACCCAACACATTACAAATGCGATTAAAAAATCATATGACGAAGGTGTAACCGACGAATTCATAAAACCAATTGTGAGCGTTGATGCTGATGGCAAACCATTAGCTGTTATTAAAGAGGGTGATGTGGTGATCTGCTTCAATTTCCGTACAGACAGGGGCCGCGAGATCAGTATAGCTTTAACACAGAAATCATTCCCTGAATATAATTTGCATCCGCTGGCTATCCGTTATATCACCATGACCCCATACGACGAAACATTTAAAAACGTACAGGTGGTGTTTAACAAAGAGGACCTGACCAAAACATTGGGCGAGATTTTACAGAATGCGGGCAAAACACAGATCAGAATAGCCGAAACCGAGAAATACCCACATGTAACCTTCTTCTTTTCGGGTGGCCGCGAAAAAGAGTTTGATAATGAGAAACGCTTATTGGCGCCATCGCCCAAAGTAGCTACTTATGACTTGCAACCCGAAATGAACGCGGCAGGCATCCGTGACGCTATCATTCCGGAACTGGAAAGCGGCTGGCCCGATTTTGTTTGTCTTAACTTTGCCAATACTGATATGGTGGGCCATACAGGTGTTTTTAGCGCGGTGGTTAAGGCTGCTGAAACTGCCGATGCCTGTACCAAAGCGGTGGTTGAAGCTGGTTTGGCCAATGGCTATTCCTTCATCATCCTGGCAGACCACGGCAATGCCGATTATATGATCAACGAAGACGGTTCGCCTAATACAGCGCATACCACCAACCTGGTGCCTTGTATTATTATTGATAAAGATGTAAAACAGGTAAAGGATGGTAAACTGGGCGACATAGCGCCTACCATTTTAAGTATACTGGGCGTAGCTATCCCTGCGGAAATGACCGGGAATGTATTGGTATAAATTGAAATTATTACCCATAACCGCTTTTTTAGGCGGCATCATGCTCATATCCGGCTTGCCATCATGCAGGCCGGATATCAAGCAAAGCGGCGCTGTACTTAAATATGCCGATATCAGCGGCTTCTTCAAGACAGATACTGCAAAACTCACCAAACTCAATCCGTTGGTTAATAAAACCGTAACCCATAACGGTGTAACAGAAAATAAAACCTTACATATCACCAACTGGGGGCAGGAACTAAATCTGTTCATACAATCAGATATTAACCGCCCAGCCTGGAAAAACAGCTACAGGGTTCAAACTACCGACAGCTTAATAGTATACCAGTCCAAATATCCGGACCTGCGCACTACCCGCATCGTGATCAAAAAGAATGGTACTCAAATAAAATGGGTGCTCATTTTTAACCACACCAAAAACCTGCTGTATGAAACCAGGGAGAAGCTAAGTTACTTCCCGGATTCGGCTTATCTTATCGAGAAATGGCAGCACGTTAGGTTAATGGGTCAAAACAATTACAGGATCGAAGGGGTTTTGGTTAAGGGTATCAAGTAGTTAGTATCAAGTATCACGACTAATCAACATCACATATTTAAGCGTCGACGCTTACCTAAAGTAAAGTTCAAATGCAGGCCCTTAAACTGCATATTAATAAGAATCAAAAAATAAAGAGTCAAGGAATCGGGTTACATCAAAAAACACGGAATCATCAAGGTGCTTTAGTCTTGATACTAACTACTTGATACTAAATCAGTGACGGGCTACTGCAGGGCCGATAGCCTGTGTGAGTTTATCTTTTGACTGATCGATCAGATTAGCAATATCCATTCTTCCGGGATTATCGTTCAGTACCTTTTCAAGATCGGTTATAGATGCTTTCAGAGAATTGATACCCCTTGCACGATCATAAAAGTGTGAGTTGTTCTGTAGTTTAAACAAGCCGTAATCGCGGTAAGCAATCCCCCTGTTCTGGTAAAATTTACTGTCGTTAGGATCACTGTTGATAGATATGGCCTTGGTCAAGTCGACAATCGCGCCTAACAGGTACAATTCTTTATCCGAGGGTGATGTCTGGTTATCCTTCCCCAGGTAGCTTTTTGCCCTCGCCCGGTAATAATAGGCCGAGGCATCTGCCGGTTTTATGGCGATAACACGGGTATAGGCAGCTATTGATTTTTTATAATTATCACTATGGTAATAAGAGTAGCCCAGCATCCACAGCGCGTTGGCATTGGTTGAATCTGTGATACAAGCCTTCTCCAGGTGTGATACCGCCGATCTGAAATCGCCATCCATCAAGGCCTGCTGCCCCATTTTTACATAGGCGCTTTGTGCCACAGCCGATTCAAGCGAGGACATAATCAGAAAAGATACAATGACCGATAACTTCATTAGTGATTAATAGTGAAACAGAAACGGTATTATAATAACTACCATTATATCGAATTATTATGCCAAACGGCACTTTTCTTCAAAAAGATATTGTTTTCAAAAAAATTCCAAAAGGCTATAGTATGACTTTTTTTCATATTTATCAATTAATTCTTATTTAATTGTTAAGCTTATAAGTGGCTTGTAATAAACAAATAACCAAACCATTGTACTGCCATATTGCTTGTTAAGCATTATAACCATAACTTGGCACAGCTCTTGAAACATAGGTTGCAACAAGTAACAACCGCGGTTTTACCTGTAATTAAAGGCCTGGAGACTATGCAGGCTGACAACATGACGGTTTTATCTATATATAAAATATAATTAATGACTTTTGATCCATTCGATTTTAAAAATACACTACCGGTTATAAACGAAGACTCAGAGTTTTTTCCCTTAATGTCTACCGAAGACGAGGAAGAAATGAACAATGAAGAAATGCCAGAGGTATTATCCATATTGCCTTTGCGTAACACCGTTCTATTTCCGGGTGTGGTAATACCGATAACGGTTGGCAGAGACAAATCAATTAAACTGATACGCGATGCCAACAAGGGCAATCGTATGATTGGGGTAGTTGCGCAACAGGATGTGGGGATAGAAGACCCTAATTTTAACCAGTTGAACAAAATTGGCACCATTGCTCTTATCATAAAAATGCTGCAAATGCCCGATGGCAACACCACCGTTATTATTCAGGGTAAAAAGCGTTTTGTTTTAAAAGATGAGGTACAAAGCGAGCCCTATATAAAAGCTACTGTTGAACCTTTCAAAGAAATAAAGGCTAAAGAGGATAAAGAATTTAAAGCCATGGTATCGTCTATTAAAGACATGGCCATGAACATTATCCAATTATCGCCCAATATTCCGAGTGAGGCCGGTATAGCTATCCGTAATATTGAAAGCACTTCGTTTTTGATCAATTTTATATCATCAAATATGAATGCTGATATGGCGGCTAAACAACGCCTGCTGGAGGTTGCTAACCTGCGCGAAAGGGCCAACATGGTATTAGAACACCTGACGCTTGATCTGCAGATGCTGGAGCTTAAAAACCAGATCCAAACCAAGGTACGTGTTGATCTGGATAAGCAGCAGCGCGATTATTTTTTAAATCAGCAGCTAAAAACCATACAGGAAGAATTAGGTGGTAACTCACCCGACCTGGAGATCGACGACCTGCGTCAACGTGCTCTTAAAAAGAAATGGGCCAAAGAAGTAAAAGATCATTTTGCCAAAGAGCTTGAAAAGCTGGCCAGAACCAACCCGGCAGCAGCTGATTACTCGGTACAGATCAATTATCTTGAATTATTGCTTGATCTGCCCTGGAACGAGTTCACCAAAGATAATTTTGATCTGAAACGGGCTCAAAAAGTTCTGGATAAAGACCATTTTGGCCTGGATAAAGTAAAACAGCGCATTATCGAATACCTGGCCGTACTTAAATTAAAGCACGATATGAAAGCCCCCATCCTTTGCCTGGTGGGCCCTCCGGGGGTTGGTAAAACATCCTTAGGGAAATCAATTGCTAAAGCACTTGGCCGTAAATATGTACGTATGGCTCTGGGTGGGATCCGCGATGAAGCCGAAATAAGGGGGCACCGTAAAACCTATATTGGCGCCATGCCGGGTCGTATCATACAATCGGTTAAAAAAGCCGGTGCGGCCAATCCTGTTTTCATCTTAGATGAAATTGATAAAGTGGGTAACGATTTCCGGGGAGATCCGTCATCGGCTTTATTGGAAGTACTCGACCCTGAACAGAACAGTACTTTTTATGACCATTATGTAGAAATGGATTTTGATCTGTCAAACGTGATGTTCATAGCAACAGCCAATTCACTAAGTACTATTCAACCTGCTCTTTTAGACAGGATGGAGATCATAGAAGTGAATGGTTATACCATTGAAGAAAAGATAGAGATAGCCAAACAACACCTGTTGCCCAAGCAGCGCGAAGCCCATGGTTTAAAATTAAAAGATGTAAGTCTTAAAACCGACGTATTGGAGAAGCTCATCGTTGATTACACCCGTGAATCGGGCGTACGCGCACTGGAGAAAAAAATAGGCTCGGTAGTGCGTGGGGTAGCCAAAAATATTGCCATGGAAGAGGAATACAATCCTGTGGTGAATAAAAAAGATATCGAAAAAATACTGGGCGCACCTATTTATGATAAAGACCTTTATGAAGGTAACGATGTTGCCGGCGTAGTTACAGGCCTGGCATGGACATCGGTTGGTGGCGATATCTTGTTTATTGAGGCCAGTTTAAGTCCGGGTAAAGGGCGTTTAACCCTAACCGGCAGTCTGGGTGATGTGATGAAGGAATCAGTAACTATCGCATTGGCCTATCTGCGGGCACATGCCAATTACTTTAACATCAACCCCAAATTGTTTGATCAATGGGATGTGCATGTGCATGTACCCGCAGGCGCTACCCCAAAGGATGGCCCATCGGCTGGTATAACCATGCTTACTGCCCTTGTTTCGGCATTTACACAGCGCAAGGTAAAACCTAACCTGGCCATGACCGGCGAGATTACCCTGCGTGGTCGCGTTTTAGCTGTAGGTGGTATCAAAGAAAAAATACTGGCTGCCAAACGTGCCAACATCAAAGAGATCATCTTATGTAAATCCAACCAGAAGGATATTCTGGAGATCAAAGAAGATTATATCAAGGATCTGAAGTTCCATTATGTGGCGGATATGCGCGAGGTTATCGCACTTGCTCTTTTGAATGAAAAGGTAAGTAACCCGATTGATCTTACCGTTAAAGAGGACGAGAAAGCGATAGCAAATTAAAAAAGAGGGGTTAAAAATGATTTTTAACCCCTCTTTTTATTACAACTTCGCTAAAATTCATAAAATACTAAGGGTTGCGCCTGCAATGGAATCAGGGTTATATAAAGACGTAATGACAAATGAGAAAATAGTAAGATTAGGGGATTAAAAAGCCAACTTATTCGTATATTTTAGCCACCTAACAAGTGGATTTTTAATTTAAACCATTTAATGATAATACTGGATTTTTTGTTTTACTACTTGACATACTGGTTCGATAATAATAAAGATAAACTTAGTTGGAGTACCCCATTGCAAAGATCTTCATATGCACTTGGTTTAGGAACAATTGCTTTGATTTATTCGATAACACAAATAATTGAAATCACTAAATCAAATAATACTGACTTTCATTTTCCGAAGCTTCTGTTTCTATTGTTAGGGTTAGGTATAATGTGGTTGTATGATTATATTTATATAAAAAAGAATAGATATGGGTTAATTACTCCAATGTTTGATAGGTTTCCAAACAAAGATAATAGTGTTACAATTTCAATTATTGTAGTTGCGGTTTGTATTCTTTCTCCATTTATAGTAACCACCATTTTTGTGCCTTTTGGAGGACATCCAATTTCCAAAAAATGATATTTTTATAGAGAGATTATTTCATGAAAAAATAATCTCAAACTGATACACTCCCCTTTTTTTGTGCATATAAATCAGCTCAATTTTTCTATATTAGGCGCTGATATATTTTACAACCTAATGCTTAATAAACTATTCCTCACACTGTTGTGCCTTTTTGGTTCTATCAATCTATTTGCACAAACCCGCGGTCACGAAATTGCTATACAAACTGATAATGATGGGTACCTGGGCCAAGGCTCAGACAGGTATTACACCAATGGCATCTTCTTTTATTACCGTAAAGCTTTAAAAGCCGACGGTGATCTCCAGAATAAGGTTTTAGGTTTTGAGTTTGGCCAGAAAATGTACAATCCGCAATCGGGCTACGTACCTAATGCCTCGTACATCGACAGGCCTTTTGCAGCCTACTCCTACATTGGTTCAACACTCAACTTTTTATATAAAAACGAAAGCAACATTAAGCTGAGCGCACAGTTAGGCATAGTAGGCCCGGCCGCACAAGGCGAACCCATACAGAAATTTATTCATAACACTTTCGGGTTTTATTCTTTAAATGGCTGGCAATACCAGATAAAAAACAATGTAGAACTTAATTTAGGCGCCGAGTATAATAAACTTTTGGCAAGGGCTTCATGGATAGATGTAAGTTTGACCTCGTACGCCAATCTGGGTAATGGCTTCACTGGTGCCGGTGCAGGGCCTTTGATCCGTCTGGGTAATTTTAACCAGCTTTTCAATTCGGTTAGTACGCAAAGTACCGTATCCGCTGCCGATCAAAGCGGCTTATTACATGCCCACGAGATCTTTTTTTACTATAAACCGCAGATAAATGGTGTACTTTACGACGCCACTATACAAGGCCCCCTGTTTAACAAAAACAATGATCCTAACAGCCTGGAGGTTACCTTAAACAAAAAGCCTTTTATATTCAGCAACCAGGTGGGAGTAGCATTTACAACCAGTCGTTTCACTTTTGATATAGCAGCCATTTTCCACACTAAAGATGTGGAGCAGATGCTAAGGTCGCATCAATGGGCCAGTATTACTGGAGCTTACCGGTTTAAATAATTTGTCTGAATCAGAATTCTCATAATTTATAAATTTTCAGAATTAATTTTCATTCTGTTAATTCTTGAATTCTGAGAATTCTGATTCAGACAAACTAATCAAAATCAATCTTCCGGTTTTCCTTTTTGGCGGAGTGTTTCTTTTTGTCATCCAGGCGGGCGGCTTTTGCTGCCTTACTTACTTTGGTGGGCTTCCGCGCTTTAGGTTTCTGCAATGCCCGGGTTAGTAATAATATCAATCGTTCAATAGCCTTCTCTTTGTTGAGGTACTGACTGCGCTCTTCATCACAGATCACCTGTACCAAACCATCTTTATTAAAGCGGTTTTGCAATTTATCGTTCAGCAATAGTTTCTCCTCTTCGGTAAACAGTTCAGAGCTGTCTACATTAAATAAAAGCTCCACCTTGCTCGATACTTTATTTACATTCTGGCCGCCCTTACCCCCACTACGCGAGGTTTTATAAGTAATTTCTTTTTGCAGTGCTGATTTAGTAAGGTTCATTGGGCAAAGGTAATTGATTGGTTCATTAGTTCAATTGTTCATTAGTTTATTTGTAAACAATGTACAAATCAATTAGCGAGATAAACATCCGATACCAATAAACCAGTGAACTAATGCACAATTGAACCAATGAACTAATGAACATATTTTGTACTTTAGCTACGCTTATGAGTAAAAACATCGTAGTGGCCATTGACGGCTATTCGTCATGCGGTAAAAGCACACTGGCCAAAGCTTTAGCTAAAAAACTTCATTTTATTTATGTGGATAGCGGCGCAATGTACCGCGCTGTTGCCTTGTATTTTTTACGCAACAATATCGACCTGACCAATCACAATCAAATTGACGAGGCCTTAAAAAACATCCATCTTAATTTTCACTCGCGCGATTATCAGACACATATTACCCTAAACGGAGAAGAGGTATCTGACGAGATCCGCCTGATGCCTGTATCTGATAAAGTAAGTGAAGTATCGGCCATTCGCGAAGTACGTAAAGAGATGGTTAAGCAGCAACAGCGCATGGGACATTCTAAAAATATTGTGATGGACGGGCGCGACATAGGTACTACCGTTTTCCCGGATGCCGATATAAAGATCTTTATGACGGCAGACCCTAAAGTGCGTGCCGAAAGACGCTACAAGGAAATCAAGGATAAGAATCCCGAAATTACCTTAGAAGAAGTATTTGAGAATATAGCTCATCGTGATTACCAGGACACCACCCGCGAGGAAAGTCCGCTTGTAAGGGCCGATGATGCCATTATATTGGATAATACCAACCTCACTCCACAACAACAGCTGGACTTTGCTTTGGAAAGGGTAAAACCACTTATTGTTTAGGTTTTCGAGTCAGGTCTGTTCAGGGTTTTAAAAAGTCTCCATCTATAATTAACAGCTTTACACCATCGGTGGATACCGACCGGTGCGAGCTCAGATCGTCCGATACGATATAGGTCATGCCTTTGGCTAAGGTAAAGGCTTCGCCGTTCTGTAATTCACTGACGAACTCACCTTCCAAACAATGTACGATATGGCCCTTCTGACACCAATGATCGGCCAGGTAACCAGCAGAATATTCCACCAAGCGCAGCCTAAGACCATCAAGCAGTAATGTTTGCCAGAATGCGGTGCCGGTTTCGCCCCGATGTTCTGTTTTCTCTACTGATGACCAATCAATAGTTTGAAAAGGTATATTGTACATGTTTGAGAATTGAGCGATTTAGCCTGCAAACTTTTCTGCCTTAACGCCAAAGTGGTTTAAAAAATCAACCCCTTCATCGCTGGCTAAACCTTTGTATTCGGCGTATGATTTATCAAAATATACGTGCTTAATACCGGCCGAAAATATAAGGCGGGCACATGGCAGACAGGGCGACAAGGTGGTATACAATGTAGCTCCTTCAAGTTTAGCGCCATTTTTTACAGCATATAATATAGCGTTTTCTTCGGCGTGCAGTGCCAGAGAACAGCTCCCTTTTGAATCACGGGGGCAGCCCTCGCCGGGCCATTCCTCGTCGCAATTATGGGTATGTGCAGGCGGCCCGTTATAGCCAATGGATATAATACGGGTATCACGGGTTAAAACAGCGCCTACCTGGGCTTTAACGCAGTGTGAACGCTTGGCCAGATCAGTGGCCAGGTTCATAAAAATATGATCGAAACTTGGTTTCATGTAGTTTATTGGTTCACTCGTTCATTGGTTCATTAGGATTGGCAAATTTGGCACCAATAAACTAATGAACCATTGAACTAATGAACTAAATATTAATGTCCGCCCGAAACTTCCACATGGTCAAGGTCGATACCCTGGCTGCGAAGTTCACGGCTCACCTTCCAGGCAAAATACGCAAGGTAAGCAAAACCTATTACCGGTACAATATAGGAGAAATGGATACCGCTCATGCCTGGTACAACGTTACCTGCACCATCGGCAATTTTACCTTGCAGTGGCGGAATGATCGAACCACCCAGGATCATCATGATTAAAAATGCCGAACCCTGACTGGTGTACTTACCCAAACCGGTAATGGCCAGCGAGAATATGGATGGCCACATGATAGAGCAGCATAAACCACCGCTAATGAAAGCGAAAGTGGCTACCCTGCCGGTAGTGAACAAACCTATCAGCATAAATATAACGCCCAGTATACCCAATACAGATAAGGTACGTGTAGGCTTTTGCCGGCCAATAAAGAAAGCCACAATAAGTACGGCCACACAAACCGCGTAAACATACAAGTTACTTACGTTTACACCGGTAACCGCATTTACCAGTAATACCAGGCCAAACGCTACAAACGGAACAAGAACGTATAAAACGTATTTGGTTGATGTTGAAAGATTGAACGCCCCAATTGAACCTGCAAAACGACCAATCATTAAGCTACCCCAGTATAAAGATATATATGGCGCAATGTCCGACTCATTGAACGATCCAAACTCAGGTGTTTTTAGTAAGGACCCCATGTTACTTTGAATAGTAACCTCGGTACCTACATAGGTAAAAATAGCCAGCATACCCAAAATCAATTGCGGATATTGCATAGCGCCCCAGCCTTCTTTACTTTGTTTAGCGGCAAAAATAGTCCCTACAAGGGTAAATACGATAATAGCTAATGAAGCGTAAACAAAATACTGGCTTTTAATTATGTCGACTACGTGTTCTGGATTAGATGACAATAGTTTATTAATAGCAGCACTTAACGGATCGGCCGCAAGTATCAATAAAAACGCCAAAAACATTACGAAAAGCGGAGTATTCGCTTTTTTACTTGATTCAATTTTCTCGTCGCTGGTAACCTTTGGCAGATTTGAAAACCAGAAGAATACAGCTACGGCTATAAATAAGGCCGCCAGCATATAGTAAAGGTTATTAATAGACGATATTTTAACCTCTGGCTTAACCTCAGAATTTGCAGTACCAAACAAAACAACGCTCACTACAATCGGGCCTAATAAGGCGCCTATATTATTGATACTACCGGCAAAATTCAAACGATTGGAGCCTGTTTCGGCAGGGCCTAAGGCTACCACAAAAGGGTTCGCGGCAGTTTGCTGCAAGGAGAAACCAACAGCAATGATAAAAAATACGGCTAATATAAACCCAAAAGCACCGCTGGCAACAGCGGGTATCATACCTAATGCACCTACAGCCGATATAACTAAACCTAAGATAATACCATTTTTATAACCCAACTTATTCATGATATCAACCTTACTGGCTTGCGAAGCAAAATAAAGTATCAATGAGCCTATAAAGTATCCTCCATAAAAGGTAAAATCGATCAACTGTGATTCGAATTGAGTGAGATGAAAATGCGTTTTACAAAATGGTATAAAGATACCGTTAGATGCGGCTAAAAAGCCCCAGAAGAAAAACACAGTAATCAGCGTATATAATGCCGAACTGTAATTTTTATTGTCTTTTTGTTCCATTTTTAAGTTTAGTTATACAGAATGTATTTTGAATCGCTAAACATAATTCAATTTTTGTAAATGTTATTATTCTTTTTCAAATTAAATAAATCACAATTTTAAGTTTCGTTGTTTAAGAGATAAAATTGCATATTCGCATGGTTCAAAATTTTGGAACATAAGCCTAAATAATGATAGAAGCTGTTATTTCGGGATTGGGGATAGGATTAGTGTTAACGTTTTTGACTGGCCCGGTCTTTTTTGCTCTTATTAAAACCAGCATCGAAAAAGGTTTTCATGCCGGTGTGGCATTAGCACTCGGCGTAGTTAGCAGTGATGTGGTTTTCGTGGGAGCAATTTTATTTGGCTCTCAATATTTTGATATATCTAACCATACCAAAACCGTAGCGGGTGTGGTAGGCAGCATTATATTATTTAGTGTGGGTATACGCTACCTGTTTAAAAAAGGCGAGGTGAATTATGAAAACAAAGTTCCCTCGGGTATTAATCGTGCAGGCTACTTTTTGAAAGGGTTTTTGATGTGCATTTTTAACCCCACTCTCCTATTTCATTGGATCACCGTGATCGGTACCGCGAGTACTGTTTTTCATGAAGGTGTAGCACATCGCTCCTTTAAAATCGCGGTAATGTTTGCTACCGTACTCATCGTACAGTTCGGGATGGATGTTACCAAAGCTTTTTATGCCAATAAACTGCGCGACAAGATCTCCGTTAAACTGGTTCATCGCCTTAATGAAGTAGCAGGTATAGCACTGATCATAGCTTCATTAATATTGGTGGATAAACTTGTAACCCACTTTGTATTTTCTGCTCCAGCGGGGAGTTAGCCCCCTTCTTTAATTATTGAATTAGTGATTTAGTGAATTATTGAGTTTGTTATTTTTCTTCTCAGTTAGCAGTTAAGTTTCAGCTGAAATCGGGTATAAACAAAAAAGGCGATAAGTTTTTCAACTCACCGCCTTGAATATCGTATTCCCCTTCAGAGGGCTATGGGTTACATATAAGCCCTTTGGTTTTTACCTTCCATCCAGTTTACAAAGGCACGATTAACTACTTTGTTACCGCCTGGGGTTGGATAATCACCGCTGAAATACCAGTCGCCGGTATGATCCGGACAGGCTATGTGCAGGTTATCTAAGGTTTGGTATAAAACCTCAACCTTACATTTAATATCTTTTGGCGTGATGATCTGTGCTATACGATCGGAGATCTGCTGATCGGTAAATAAAGAGTAGATCTCTTTTACGTAATTCTCAACATCTTCTTTTGGCAATTTGGCGCTATCCTTACATTTCTGGTAAACATCCAGAATAATATCTTCGCGATCCATCTCTTTCAACAGACTGATGGCTGCTTCAAAAGCTACGAACTCGCCCATACGCGACATGTCGATACCATAACAATCAGGGTAACGGATCTGCGGAGCAGATGAAACTACCACTACTTTTTTGGGACCTAATCTGTCCAATATTTTCAGGATACTTTGTTTCAGTGTAGTACCGCGTACAATCGAATCATCCAGTACTACCAATGTGTCGGTATTCTTTTTGATTAAACCATAAGTGGTATCATATACGTGGGCTACCATCTCGCTGCGATCAGCATCCTGGGTAATAAAGGTACGCAGCTTCACGTCTTTAATGGCAATTTTCTCCACCCGCGGTGCCATCTGCAATACCTCTGTCAACTCTTCTTCACTTATCTTATCCTCGCGGTTAAGCAGTTTATCGCGCTGGTACTTTTTAACGTATTTATGTATCCCCTCAACCATACCATAAAAGGCAACCTCTGCAGTGTTGGGGATATAAGAGAATACGGTATTTTTAATGTCGTTATTAACCGCGTTCAAGATCTGCGGACAAAGCAACCTGCCTAATTGTTTACGCTCGCGGTAGATGGATGAATCGCTGCCGCGTGAAAAATAGATTCGCTCAAAGGAGCAGGCCTTCTTTTCCAGCGGTTCGCTGAACATATCCTCGGTTATTTTACCATTCTTTTTAACGATAAGTGCATGACCAGGACGGATCTCTTTGATATCTTCAACAGGTATGTTGAAGGCGGTTTGGATAGCCGGGCGCTCTGAAGCGGCAACAACTATCTCATCATTATAGTAATAATATGCAGGACGGATACCCACCGGATCGCGCATAACGAAGGCATCACCATGCCCAATAATACCGGCAATAGTATAACCACCATCCCAGTTTTTGGCTGATTTGCGAAGGATCTTGGCTACATCCATATCATTGGCTATTAGCTTACTGATCTCCATATTATCATCCAAGCCTTCACGTTTGTACTGATCAAATAAGCCTTGATTCTCTGTATCCAGGAAGTGACCTATTTTTTCCAAAACGGTTATAGTATCAGCTCTTTCCTTAGGATGCTGCCCCAAGGCATATAATTGCTGCAATAACTCATCAACATTGGTCATGTTAAAGTTACCGGCAATCACCAGGTTACGGGTCATCCAGTTGTTTTGCCTTAAAAACGGGTGACAGCTTTCGATGCTGTTTTTACCATGGGTACCATAACGCAGGTGCCCAAGCAAAACTTCACCGGTAAAGCTTACATTTTCCTTCAACCATTCGGTATCAGCCAGTTTTTCAGGGCTTTCTTTCTGAATATCCGCGAATTTCTTCTGGATGTATTCAAAAATATCAGCAACAGCATTTGATGCCATTGACCGGTGCCTGCTGATGTACCGCTTGCCAGGCTCAATATCCAGTTTAATGGTAGCAACTCCCGCACCATCCTGGCCGCGGTTATGTTGTTTCTCCATTAAAAGGTAAAGCTTGTTCAGGCCGTACAGAGCTGTTCCGTACTTTTTCTGATAATAAGACAGTGGCTTTAAGAGGCGGATAAATGCCACACCGCATTCATGTTTAATCTGATCGCTCATGATTTGGAATGAGGCTGCAAAGGTATCATTTTATAATGAACTATCCCCATATCAATTGTCATTAAAGGGTAGTTTGTGGATAAGTTACCGCAACGTTAATTTTTTGTACACATCATTTACCCCTCCGGGGATAGAAAGATTGTGTAATTTCTATTTTTCCAATAATGTGATCATTAAAATCCTCCAACTCTTCGGCCGGAACCCATAATTCATTGTGAATACGGCCGCCAACATTCTGTACTTCGTATTTTTTTAAGAAATCTGCAGGCAAACTAAATTTGGTAACAAAACCCGATCCTGATGCTGGGACATTCCAATCCTTTGCTATCTGTATAGCATAATCCTCATTCATCACAGGGTAAAAGATTGGTTGCTCAGCTAATCTCTTCGGGAATCTTTTCCAATCAAACTCTTCTATCAATTTAAGTTCCTTAGGTCCAACCGGTCGGTATAACGTTATTATTTCGTTTGCTTGCACCTTACTAATTTAAGTAAACTATCCTATTTTGCAAAGCCGACCATCTGGTGCAATTTTACCGGATCATAAACCCGACCGCCTTTTATAACAACCGAAACATTACGTATATCCCTGATATTTTTTACCGGGTCGCCATCAATAATGATCAGATCGGCTTGTTTGCCTGCTTCAACAGATCCGGTTTGCTTATCCATCTTCATCACGGTGGCCGGCACAATAGTAGCCGTTTTTATAGCCTGCGCTGGTGTAAGTCCGGCTTCCACATAAAGCTCTAACTCCCTATCAAGACTATAACCTGGAAAACCCATATCCGTACCGGCTACAATGGGTACACCTGCATCATACAGTTTCTTTACCGCCTGTTTCATACTTGCCATTAATGGCTTGGCTTTAATGGCCTGCTCCGGCTCCTCACCCATGTTTTTAAATAACGACTGCAACGGTAAAGGCAAATTATAAAATGCAGGCTCCAATTGAGTTATATCATCTTTTAAGTTACGGAAGAAAAGCTCATAAACGCCTACTGTGGGGTCGATAACCACATGGTGCTGTTTGATAAAGTCAATAACGGCTATGCTCTTAGGGTCATCAAAATCAACAGAGCGATCTGCATTTCGTTTCATAATCGAATAAACATACTGAATGTGATTCACCATGTTCATCCCCGAATCAACGCCCTGCTGCAGGGTCATCCCATTGGGTATGTGCCCGGTTACCGTCAATCCAAGACGGTGGGCCTCATCACAAATTACCTTCACTATTTCCGGTTTTACCGAACTGTATATTTTTATCTGGACAAAACCATTCTCTTTATAGCGGTCGACTGCCTTTATGGCTTCTTCTTTGGTATCGGCCTGTATAATTCCCAAAGCCATTGGACCTTTACCGTCAATAATACCGGCTTTTAATATGTTAGGGCCAATACCTTTCTCGTTATCAATGGCATCCTTAATCGCGTTGATATATTCAAACTCATTACCGCAATCCCTAACGGTTGTAACTCCGGCGGCCAGGTAAGCCGGCCCCCACTCAGCCTGTTCAAAATGGGAGTGCATATCCCATAAGCCCGGTAAAATAGTTTTGCCCTTAGCATCAATCACTTTTGCACCAGCCGGAATGGTTACCGATCCGGCTTTTCCGGTTCGTACAATAATGCCTTTACTAATGATTATAACCGCGTCCGGAATAATTGTACCAGTTACCACATCGTATAAGTTGCCGCCCGTTACAGCTATTGTTTCATCGGCTGTGCCGGCTTTCCCGGTGGCTTTTGCAAACAACTGCATGCCGTAAGTAGCCGCCTTGCTGATCAGCTGAGGCAGTAATGCTTCATACTGGGCACGCATCATTTCCAGCTTATCACCTTCCGCGTCATTAGTGATCAGGCAGATCAGGTTGCCTTTACTATCAGCCCAAAGCAATTCATTACCCCAAACCAAGCCGCTGATGGTGAACCGGTCGAGGGTTAATGAACTACCATTAAAGCTGAGTTCATCCGTTCCTTCATTTTTTATTTGAACCGAACCAAATGGTAGAGTGTGGATAATTTCGGGTTCATGTTGTTTTTTCCAGTACTGAAGCAGCACCTGCTGTACTGTTCCGGGCGAATATCCGGCTACAGTAAAGCTGGAGGGTAATACCTTTTGCGTATAGGATGAGTCATTAACCCGGATAGAGGCTTCGCTGCCATGTATGGTAATCTTATCATCTACCTTGGAGAACCTGGAAGTACTGCCTTTTATAGTAAGTTCCAGTGGATCATTGACGGGGTTTACTTTTAACTCTGCCGTTAAAGGCACCGGCGAACCCCGGTCAACAAATTTAAAGTCGATGCTATATTGGATGGCATCTTTATATTTATGCACCACATAGGTTTCTTTACCTATTTTCTGCGCAAACTTGTGCAAAAAGAAAGTGCCGCTATCCGCGGGAATATTAGTTTGGGCCTGTGCATGTACAAAAAACAGGGAAATAATAATAAACAGGATAGGCTTTTTCATAGATGGAAAGGTATAGTAACAGGTATAATAAATGTACGACGAAATTTAAAGATAACTAAAAAATAACTTTTATACTGGCGAATTTGCGGAGCGTACGACATCAAGAAAATCCGGAGAGTACTGACGTCGCAAAACTTTTTAAACCTTAAATTTTAACAAATTTCCGGTCGAAAACAGCGTAAAAACAGTTAAAAATTCATTTAAAACCATCGATTTTAACACTTTTTAACAAATTTCAACACGATTTTGATGCGTTTTAAAAACTTTAAAAAGCATTAAAATATTTGATTGTCAAATAACTAAATACAAAAAAATTCATTTTTGCATCTCTTTTCCCTTAACAAAACAGCCCGGTTTTCTCTTTTTCAGAAAAAACCGGGCTGGTATTGACATAAAGATACGAAAATTAACGCTTAAATCCAACCGTCTTAAAAGCCCTGTTAATATATAATATCCCTGAAAGTAATATTGATACGAGGGCCCGCCTCGCTGGTAGTTTTAGGGACCTGGTGCAGCCAGTGGTGCTGCGTTTCGCCCTGCATAATTAACAGGCTGCCGTTACTGAGCGCTATGGATACTTTGGCGTTTTTCTGTTGCTTGTGTTTAAACTGAAAAGCGCGTGTAGCCCCAAACGATGCCGACGCTATAACCGGGTTACCGGCCAGTTCTTTTTCATTATCGCTGTGCCAGCCCATGCTATCTTCGCCATTACGGTAAAAGTTAAGCAGGGCTGAGTTAAACTGCTTATTGCATTGCTGTTCGGCGGCTTCTTTGATCTGGAGCAATAAGGGGGTAAACGGCAGGGGTGTATTCACTACGCCGGAGTAAGTATAAACTTTGCCACTATCGGAATACCAGGAAGTAAGTCGCGGAAAATTGACCGATTTCCCATAGATCTTCATCTTATCCTGTTTCCAAAGAATGGTATGTTTCAACTCATCAAACACATTGTAAACACCGTCCTCCTGGTAAAAATTGGGATATAAGAATACCTCCCCATCAAACGGCAAAAGGTTATGACGGGCAGGGCTAAATATATTCAATTGATTATCGGCGATCATTTTTTAAATAGAGGCAAGAATCAAGAGCCAAGAAACAAGACAAGGCTCCATGAGTTCCACATCTACAAATTTAGACAAGGAATATGGATCACAGTTTAATATGATACACATACTTGTTATTTTTTTCCAGCGCTGTTCGAAGTCTCCTGACTTCGAACAATTATGCTGGTAGTTTGCAACTACCGATATTGCTTCATGTAGTCTAAAGACTACGAACATAGTCGTCCGAAGTCAGAGACTTCGAACAGCGTGTTTTTTCTTTGCTCCCCAAATCCTTATTCCAAAAATCCTTACCCCAAAAAAAATCCGGCTTTGCAGCCGGACCTCTCATATTTATGTAATTGGTTTGAAATTCAATAATTATAGCTTTTCGCCATGCTGGCTGATATCCAGACCTAAAACTTCGTCTTCGGCCGAAACCCTTAATGGCGATATCATATCGGTAATTTTAAGCAACAGTAAAGAGCCAAAGAACGAGAATATGGAAACACAAATCAAAGCCACCAACTGCACTATAAACAAATGTGTTTCACCAAAAAACAGGCCATTACCGGTTGTATTGCCCGCGTTTACATGCTGGTTGGCAAAAACGCCGGTAAGCAACATACCTACCATACCGCCAACGCCATGGCAAGGGAATACATCCAGCGTATCATCAATAGAAGTACGGGTGCGCCATTCCACCACCAAATTACTTACTACAGCCGATATAATACCAATGGCAAGTGAATGCGGCACGGTAACAAACCCGGCGGCTGGTGTAATGGCTACCAGGCCCACTACAGCACCAATACAGGTACCCATAGCTGAAGGTTTGCGTCCGCGCAGCATATCAAAAAATATCCAGGTAATACCGCCCGCGGCAGATGCTGTTGTACTGGTTGCTAAAGCGGTAACGGCTAAAGCGTTGGCGCCAAATGCTGAGCCTGCGTTAAAGCCAAACCAGCCAAACCATAACAGTCCCGTACCGATCATCACATAGGTAATACGTGCAGGTGAGTGGTTAGCCTCGTTACGGCGTTTTAAATAGATGGCCGAAGCTAATGCCGCCCATCCGGCCGACATGTGTACTACGGTACCGCCGGCAAAGTCCAGCACACCAAATTTGGCCAGGATGCCATCAGGGTGCCATGTACAGTGTGCCAATGGCGAAAATATAAATATCGAGAACAAGCAAAGGAAAATGATGTAGGAGTTGAAACGGATCCGCTCAGCAAAAGCACCGGTGATCAACGCTGGAGTGATGATAGCGAACTTCAGCTGATACATAGCAAACAACAGCAGCGGTATGGTTGGCGCGGCTTTCCAGGTGGCGTTACCCAGCATACCCTTCATCATAAAATAGGTGGAGGGGTTACCGATGATACCATAAATGCTATCGCCAAAGGCCAAACTAAAACCAAATATGCCCCACAATACCGTAATGATCACCATACAAACGATGCTCTGCAACATGGTTGATATCACATTCTTTTTATTAACCATCCCCCCGTAAAAGAAAGCAAGACCCGGCGTCATGATCAAAACCAGGGCCGTCGACATCAACATCCAGGCAATATCGCCGGTATTAAAATGAGGATCTCCGGATTTTTTGAATTCTACAGAAGGAAAAAGAAAAGTGAGTACTAAAATGACAAGAATTACTAAGAAAGGAAAATACCGCTTCATGGAAATATTAGAATTGCTTTGTAAAACGGCCTGAAAGTATGATTTTAATTATAAAAAAACGAAGAATATTAAGTTTTTGTTAAAAAATTACGAAAATTGAAAAATTAGAGGAATTGAAGCACCCAATGAGGAAAAATACCAAGCAAAATCAGGATAAAACTTATGAATATTGATAAAACAAGCAAATTCACAGATTTTTTGTTGCTTATTTCGGCCATTTCCTTTCTTTTCAAAAATAAATTCAAAGGGATCTTGATGTAGTAAAACAGCGAAACAACCGTAGTTAAGGCCCCGGCAACCATCAGCAACATTAACCAAATGTTATGGGTTTGCTGATAAACACCATATACTGCCGAAAACACAAACAGCTTCCCGGTAAAACCGGCGGTTACCGGTAAACCGGTTAATGAAATGAGGATGATCACAAAGCAAACGGATGCTATTGGGTATTTAAGACCCAGCCCGCGATAGTCTTCCACATCTTCGGCACCGGTTTCATTGGAAAAATAAGTAGCCAGCGCCAAGGCGCCAATATTCGCCAGCGCGTACACCAGTAAATAATATGTTAATACCGATACACTTTGTAATGATAGAACAACAACCGCCATCAGCGCGAAACCCGTATGGCCAATGCTGGAGTAGGCCAGCATCCTTTTAATATTGGTTTGCAGCACCGCTGCGAAATTACCGGCAATCATGGTAATAATACCGATAACAGAAAGCGCCATGCTTAGATTAAAGCCTATCCAAAGCCCGGTAAACATAAAGGGCGAAAGGAAATTGATGAGCAAGGCAAAGGCAGCTATTTTAGGCACGGTTGACAGATAGGCTGTAACCGGAGTACTTGCTCCCTGGTACACATCGGGCACCCAAAAATGGATAGGCACAAAGGATAATTTAAACCCAATGCCTATTAAAATCAGGATCATAGCAAAGGAGGTACTAATGGGATTAACACCCGACAGCTGCTCAATGGTATGATGGAATATAATATCCAAAGAACCGCTAAAGCCATATAATAACGAGATACCATACAGCATCATAGCTGATGACGCCGCCCCGAACAATACATATTTTAAACCGGCCTCGGTACTGAAAGCATTTTCTGTACGATAAGCCACCATGAGGTACGAGGCTATAGAAACCATCTCGATAGCCAGGTAAATAGATAACAGATTTACCGCCATCACCATTAAATGTAATCCGAATATGGATGCTATGGCTATAGAATACAGATCAGACAGACCCTTTTGATGACCGTTGAGCTTATTGTCCAAGGTAAAATATAACAACAGGATAAACGACAGCAGATCAATGATCAGTTTAAAGAATATGCCGCTGCGAATAAGCAGCAGCATATTACTGAATATCAAATGCCCGCCGTCAACCACCAGTGCAAACTGTTTCAGGTCAAGGTACATCACCAGTACTAAACCTGCGCAGGCTACTATCCGGCATAGTTTCAGGGAGTGCTTACCAAATATCAGGTCGGTTATCATCACCACAATAAACAGCGCTGCCAGGTAAACCTCGGGCATAAAAAAGGCTATGCTGCCAAAAACAGATGATAGAGACGCGGATATATGGGGTAGCAGATCGTGCATTTAGTTTATTATTATTTTTTTGTATCCCCTCTTGAGAGGGGGTGCATTGGGTTAAGCAATGGCAGGGGTGTGTTATTCTAAAAGCTCGTTATCTATTATTCGGCTTCCATAAACACACCCCTCCGCCCCTCTCAAGAGTAATAGCCCATCATTAGACATTTGTTCAAAAAAGGGTGTCATGCTGAGCTCGTCGAAGCATGGTGGGCAGGCCTCTGCGCACGCCCTTTCGACAAGCTCAGGGTGACAGCCCCTTTTTAATATTATTTGTCCGTTATGTCTACTCATGGGCTATTACCCTCTCAAGACGGGATTCCCACTATTCCTTCCCGCATAAATTGTTATCTTTTTATTTTTATTGAACTATTACTGATTGATTTTTAGGGTACTTAACCTGGTATTTTAATTGTATTTTTTTATTGTCCTGCGAATTTAGCATGAAATTCCAGGAAAGCTTGCCTGTAAGGGCATCCAATTTTGCACCGGAGATCTCCTGCTGATCAACCTCGATGGCTGAATTTTGCGAAACCGGTACCTGGTCTTCTACCAATAAACTCACCGGTTGCGTTTTGCGATTCTTCACCTCGATGAGCCAGTTGCGCGTTTCTTTTTTATTGGAGCCGAATGATTGGCGCTCGGTAAGATCTTTTTGCAAGGTACGGGTCACCACAATGTTTTTATCGGCACCTAAGGACAGGTTTAGCGTATCTGCCGTAGCCTGCGTATTGATCAGCGATTTACCGATAAACGTCCCCTCAAAAAACAGGTTGGCCTCGCCCGAAAGGAAATTATACTTATTCCAGTTGGTGAGCTGCGCGGTTAAAAACACATCGGTGCTTACCTTGGGGGCTACAAAATACAGGTAGCTGGCATTCAGGTCAAACTGACCAATCTCTACAGCATATTGTTTACCATCGCTCGGTACAGAATATGGATTGGCGATATTAAACTCCACATTGGTTTGGTTTTCAACCGGTTTAACTTCTACCGGGATAGATTGTACACTGGCTACGCCGCGTATACGAACGCCCGGCGCAATGCTGGCTACGGCTCCGGTTAAACTACGTTTATATTCGGTTGCATAGCCTCCTACTACTACCTCACTCAAATTATTGGCCGAAGGCGACATCGTAACATTGATGAGCGGCATATTGGCCGGTCTTTCCACTGCTTCGTACCCAATGTAGTTAAAAGCAAGATCCGGGCTGTTTGGCGGTACCTGCAGGCTATAAAACCCCTGGGCGTCGCTAACTGTACCGATGGATGTTCCTTTAATCCTGATACTCACACCGGGCAAGCCATTACTTGTACCGGCTTCAAATACCTTACCGGTTACTTTGGTAATAGGTCCGCTTTTGTCGGTGGAATACATACCCAGGCTCAAATAATTGGGTGTAAGCTCGGGTTTGTTGCCACTGATGGTTGGATTGCCGGTAGATAGCGTTACTTTAATATTTTTCCAGTCTTCGCCGCTTTGTTGCGATACATTGGCTTTATAGGTGATACTGATAGGGCTGTTTACGTCTTTTGCCCGGATATCATAGGTTGGGTACCAGCTGGCATTTTGCACCACGTAGTTCAGGGTAAAGGTTGATTGCAAAGCACTTTTAGCCGATATCGTTACCAAAACGTTGCTGGTTATTTTGCTGCGACCGTTAATGATACCTGCTATTCGCTGATTGATCTTGTTCAGTTCCTCGGTTAATGCAGTAACCTGATCATTGATATCCTGTTCTTTTTGTTTTATTTCGGTTAAGCGTGCTGTTTGAAAATCAAGCGCCTGCTTTAACTTGATAACATCCAGGCCGTTCTTTTCGCCGCCGCCCACCTGGTTTTTGCCCAGCATATTTTTCTCTTCTTCGTAAACCGGGATCAGACTATTTTTTAAGGCAATTTTATAATTGATGGCTTTTGACTGGGCTTCCAGGTCGTGGATCTCCTTTTGTTTAAGCTCATCGTTGGCGTTATCGAGCTCCTGCTTAACAGAAAGGATGGTAAACTCTCCACCGGCACTCACCTGCAAACTCTGTACATCCATACCAGGCGACATATTACCGAACACCAATGTAGAAGTACCCGAGCTCACACTGACCAGGGCTGTGCGCGTTATTTGCGCGCCATTTAAGAAAACGGTAACCTTTTGAACTTTAGACGCTATTTTTTGTCCTTCATCGGCTTGGGATGCCAGCGCCATAAAAAGAAGGATTGCGGCGGTAGATAATTTTTTGAACATCATGTTTTCGGTTAAATACATATCATCTGTTAATTGGCCCGCGCCCTGTATTAAACCGGCGGGGTAAACTAAAGATGCATGGCTATGCATTTTTCCATAAAAGCATTGATGCTTATTCACCATTATTTATTTAAGCTGTAAAAACTGAACGAAGGCCAGCACCGAATCATTGATCTTATCAAAAACCAGCGAGGGCATAATACCTAAAGCCAGGGCTATCAGCGCCAGTGGGGCCAGTGTTAATTTCTCGCGCAGGTTCAGGTCGGTCAGAGCTATCTTCCAAACGTGGCCCCCTTTTAATGATTCGGTACCGAAAAACATGCGCTGTAACGTCCATAAGAAATAGGCTGCACTCAGCAATATACCTACTGAGCCGCAAACGGCCATCCAGTAAGGCAACAAACCATTTACCGATGGCGATTTAAAGGCTCCGGTTAAAGAAAACGCCTCGGCCACAAATGCCGAAAAGCCCGGTAAGCCCAAGGACGCGAAAAACGCGATCATCACAAAAGCAGTGTATTGCGGCATCAGCGTGCCCAGTCCCCGGAAATGGTTGATGCCACGGTCGTGCACCCGGTTGTACAATACGCCCACTAAAAAGAACAGCATGGTTGATAAAAACCCGTGGCTCACCATTTGCATTACAGCCCCGCTCACACCTTCGGCGGTTTGGGAGGCGATACCTAACAGTACAAAACCCATGTGCGATACGGATGAATAAGCGATCATCCGTTTCAGATCTTTCTGGGCCAGAGCATTGAAGGCTCCATATAAAATGGAGATCACACCGAGCAGTCCCAGCCAGAACGCGCCGGTAGTGGCTACTTCCGGGAAGATGCCTAAACAGATACGGATGATACCATACCCTCCTATTTTGAGCAGGATGCCTGCCAGTATGATAGATACCGGGGTTGGCGCTTCTACGTGCGCGTCGGGTAGCCAGGTATGCAGGGGCACAACCGGCACTTTAATGGCAAAGGCGATAAACAAGACCACAAAACCAACCGTGCGAGCCGGCATGCCCAATATGGTTTGATGACCGGCTATAGAGAATATAGATTGTCCGCTGTAATTAGCCGGGTTCATCATTTGAATGATGTTAAACGTATGATTACCTGTTGCAGGATCGGTAACCGAAAGGTACAAGCCCACCATCACCAGCAGCATAAATACCGAACCGAATAAGGTATACAGGAAAAACTTGATAGCCGCGTATTCCCTGCGCGCGCCGCCCCACATCCCGATGAGGAAGTACAGCGGTAACAGCATCAGCTCATAAAACAGGTAAAACAGGAAGAAATCGAGCGCGCAGAACACACCGATTACGGCCATGTCCAGCAGTAAAAACAACAGGAAAAACCCTTTGAGGTTACTCTTGATCTCCCATGACGACAGCGTAGCGATAACCAATACCAGTGAGGTCATCACCAGCAGACTGATGGACATACCATCGATACCTACAAAATAATCGATCTGCATTTTGCCCATGCTGCCCAGATTAAGGGAGATCCAGGGGAGTTTTTGTACAAACTGAAACTGATCTTCGTGATTAATACCACCGTAAGCCGCGCCCGTTTTAAAATGCAGATACATCCATATACTGATGCCTAATTGTATAAGCGTGGCCGTTAGCGCGAGGTACTTAAAGCTGCCCCGCACAGACGACGGCAGCACCATAATGATAAGGCCGAACAGTACAGGTACCAGTAATAGTAAGGTTAATATATTCATGCGAATTAAATATCAGAGTCAAGAATTAAGAATCAAGAGATAAGAGTCAAGAATCAAGAAAATAATAGTTGGTAATTATATTCCAATTTTAACCAGCCTCCCGGCTCTTGATTCTTGACTCTTATCTCTTGACTCTTATCTCTTGATTCTCTCTCTTCTTTCATCATATCAGTATTTTTAAAATAAACAATAGCAGTACAATTACCAGCATGCTAAACAGGTAATACTGTACTTTACCGCTTTGAAACTTACGTGCAAAATTGCCAATACTTTGCACTATAGCGGCTAATAAATGCAAAAATCCGTCGACGATATACTCATCCGTCCAGGCGGTTAATTTGGCTACAGCGCCGCTGATGCGCGCCAGCAGATGTAAAAAACCATCCACAACTGTACGGTCGATCCAGAAGCAAACGCTTCCCAAATGCAATACCGGGTTTACAATAGCGCGTTTATATAAATCATCTATATACCATTGATTGTAAGATAAGCGGTAGAAATATCCTCTTTGGGAGAAGGCGAAACCACCGTCCCCTGCATATATACGATAAGCTGCAAACAATACCAGCAAGCTGATCAGGTTAACACTAATAGGTATCAGGCTATGGTATATACTCTCACCGGCGGTACGGGTTGATGTTTTTAAACCCTCAAACAACCAGGCATGCTCATAGGAGAATGGATTAAAGGAAAACAGCGGAAATAAACAGCAAATAGCCAGTAATACCAAAGGCAAAGTATACGGCCAGTTGCCATCGCTCAGGTGAAGTTTAACATCCGGATTATTTTTAAGCAGACGGAACTCGCCAAAGAAAACTTTAAATATGAGCCGGGCTACATAGAATGCGGTAAGCCAACTGGTCAACAGGGCCATCAGCGGGATAATCTTAAACCAGGCATTATGGCCGTCGCTCCATTCAAAGGCCTGGATCAGGATACCATCTTTTGACAGATAGCCAGAAGTAAGCGGCAAACCCACCAGGGCCAATGCTCCTATAACAGCTGCTACAAAAGTAATCGGTAGTTTTTTACGCAAGCCACCCATGTTAGAGATATCCTGTGGATCGATATCCAGGTTGTTATCATCCTTAATGTGCTGCATCTGGTGGATCACAATACCGGCTACCAAAAACAGCAAGCATTTAAAAAACGCGTGTGTAGCCAGGTGGAATAGCGATGAAGCATAAGCCCCTACCCCCATGGCCAATATCATAAAGCCTAACTGCGATATGGTAGAGTAAGCCAGGATTCGTTTGAGATCGTTTTGTGTAAGCGCGATGGTTGCCGCCATAAACGCTGTGAAGCAACCGATACAGGCTAGTATGGTGAGCTCGGTTCCGGTGAACATGGGGTACACCCGGCCCAGCAAAAATACACCGGCGGCCACCATGGTTGCCGCATGGATGAGGGCTGATACCGAGGTGGGGCCTTCCATCGCATCGGGCAGCCAGGTATGCAGCGGAAACTGAGCCGATTTGGCTGCTACAGCTAAGAAGATACCGGCGCAGGCCACATATTGCCAAAGGGCTGGTAATGCGGTCATTGTTGCATGTCCCCAAACAGAGCCTACTGAATCAGGCAAGTGATTTGGAGCCAAAGTCCATTTTCCATCCTGTACACCCATGAGATGCGCCAATCCGTTTTGGCCAAATATGGTATCAATATCAAAAGTATGGAATTGAGCAAACAGGATAATGATGGCGCTCAGCAAGCCGATATCACCTATCCGGTTCATGATGAACGCTTTTTTATTGGCTTGCACGGCCTTATCCTTCGTAAACCAAAAACCGATAAGCAGATATGACGAAAAGCCCACCAGTTCCCAAAAGGCGTAGAACAGTATCAAACTATCCACCACCACCAAGGCCAGCATACTGAAACAAAAGAAACTCAGGTAGGTAAAATAACGACTATATCGCTCATCATGCTTCATGTAGGCCGTTGAATAAATATGTACCGGCAAAGCGATAACCGACACCAGCAACAACATCAATACCGAAAGATTATTAAGCAGGATACCAGCATAAACCTGGGTTTCACCAATGGTGAACCAGATGCGCTGTGCATGTACCTGCGGATTATTCCATACCGTTGCAAATACCCTGGCCGATAATACACAGCTTAATAAAATGGCTATGGTTGAGATCCAACCCGCCGCTTTGCTTTTTACGGGCATACAAAAGTTTATCAAAGCAGCAAGCAGCGGCAATGCTACGGCTGCAACCGTATAGTTTAAACTTTGTATGGCGTGTAAAAAGTTGTCCAATTTATATTAGTATAAGTAGTTAGTATCAAGTATCACGACTTTATCTGTCAATCTTTTGTTCATGTTTTTATATTTTTTAAATCATATATCTTTTTAAATACTTAAACTACTGCTTTCCAAATCTTTAATTCTTTAAAACCATGCATTTTCTGTCTTGATACTTGATACTAACTACTCGATATCAAACTCAGTCCCTCAATTTATTAATATCATTTGGATCGATGGTTTTGTACCGGCGGTATACGTTCAGGATAATAGCCAGTGCAACTGCTGTTGTAGCTGCTGCAAGCACAATGGCAAACAGGGCAAATATTTGTCCGCTGTTATTTACTTTATCATATTTACCAAAGGCAACCAGATTTAAAATAGCAGCGTTCAGGATCAGTTCAATACCTATCAATATTTGTATGGCATTGCGTTTAGAAACGGTCATGTACAAGCCTATGCAAAACAGGGCTGCGCTTACTACCAAAAAATCCGTTAGTGTGATCATGCTTTGCCCTCCTTACGTGATAAATGGGCCGCCCCTACCAAAGCTACCAACAATAGGATGGATATGGCCTCAAAAGGCAACAGGTACCGGGTCATTAAATTCACCCCGATATTATCGATCATGATATCTTTAGGAGTAATCTCGTTTTTAAGGCTGATCGCATCCCTAACCCATGGCAGATTATTCGCATCAGCTTTAAACAGCACATTAATCAATACAATAAAAAATGCAGCTGCCAAAAGTACCGCGGGCAATTTCTTCATACTAAAAAACTTCCCTTCCTGTTTTTGCAATACGTTCAGGGTTTCTTTTCCAGAAAGCATAAAGGCAAACAAAATAAGCACCAGTATGCCTCCTACATAGATCACCACCTGGGTTACGGCCACAAAATCGGCCAGGGCCAGCACATATAAACCGGCCAGCGAAAACAGGGTAACAAAAAATACAAATATGCTGCGCACCAGATTTTTGCTGGAAGCCGCGTACAGTGCAGAAACTATAGCTATAAAACTCAGAAAATAAAAAAGTACACGTACCAGGGTCATGCTTCGCCCTCCTTTTTTTGCATGGCGGCCAGTTTAGCTGCCTGCTTTTCGGCTTGCTGCTGATCAAACAAGGCTCGTTTTTCGGCAGCAACTTCCGGCGGCATGTCCGAGAACTGATAGGTGAGATCGCTCAGCTGAAATACCGTTTTATCATACTGGTTGGTCATCACGATGCACTCGGTAGGGCACACAATAGTACACAGGCCGCAATACATGCATTTGGCCATATCGATATCAAACTTGGCGGCATACAAGCGTTTGGTGGTACCATCAGATGTTTGCCCGATGGCTTCCGTGGCTTTGATCGATTCGATGTCGATACAGTTCACCGGGCATACTTTGGCGCACAGATCGCAAACGATACAATCATCCATCTCCACATCCAACTGATAACGCCCTACTTCGGGAACGGGCAATTGTTGCTTGGGATATTGAATAGTGTTGGTGCCTTCCAATTGTTTAAAGTAATTATCGTCACTTACGGTCGTGATCTTTCTGGCCGCATTGGAGGCAAAAAGATGCTTCACGGTAAGGCTTAAACCTTTCCATGCCGTAGTAAAACCGTTAATTAATCTTTTAAACATCGACCGTTGATTTGTATGATTACGTTGATTTCGCTGATTTTTTTGAATCTTGATTTTGTCTGAACCTTGATTTTGAACTATTATTTATTTTTATTGGTGTTCAAGAGGGCTTCGCCGTTTATTGGATTCAGGGATTATCTTGATTCTTTCTTTTTATTTGTTCTTTATTTTCTGTCCTTGTTCCAAAAGTCTTTATTCCTTGCTCCAAAAATACTTACTCTCATAATCACATTAGCCACAAACGCCACACGCCCGATATTAGCATACAGGCAAATGCCAGTGGTGTAAGCACCTTCCAGCAGAGGTTCATCAGTTGGTCTACCCGGAAACGGGGCAGTGTCCACCTGATCCACATTTGTACGGCTACCAGGCCAAGCGTTTTCAGGCTTACCCAGAATATTCCCCAGGCCATGCCTGTTGTCCACGTGGCCAGATGTGCTGGCCCTATGTTAGGTAATGGTGTATTCCAGGCCCCCAGGAATAGGATAACCCCGATCATAGATACCAGGAACATCATCGAATATTCGGCCAAAAACACCAGGGCAAACCTGATGCCAGTAAATTCGGTATGGAAACCTGCCACCAATTCCGATTCTGCTTCGGGAATATCAAAGGGGGCACGGTTACTTTCGGCCAGTGAGGCTATAAAATAGATCACAAAAGCGATGATCAGGTGCGGGGCACGAAATATGTTCCAGCTAAACAAACCACCTATTTTCGAAACATCCCAAAAGCCCGCGAACTTTATTTTTTCGCCCGCCAGGATGCCTTGCTGCATGGCTACATCCTGCAGGTTGAGCGTTTGCGCTATCATTACCACCGATATAATGGCAAAGCCTGCAGGTATTTCATACGAGATGATCTGCGCGGCAGAGCGCATAGCGCCCAAAATAGAATATTTGTTGTTTGATCCCCAACCCGCCATCAGGATGCCCAATGTTTCCACAGAGATAATGGCAAAAATGTAATATATACCCAGATTTATTTTGGAGGGGATAAGACCCGGAGCCCAGGGCAGGGCGGCAAAACCCATATAAACAGCAATAAAAATCACTGCCGGCGCCAGCATAAACAACCACTTATCGGCAGCAGCCGGAATGATGAGCTCCTTCTGGATCATTTTTAATATATCGGCCAGCGTTTGGAGCGAGCCAAATTTACCGGTTTCCGTTGGCCCCAGCCTGTCTTGTATAAATGCCGAAATTTTACGCTCGGCGTAAACACCAAACAGCGCAAAAAAGGCCGAAAAACTAAACAACCCAATAGCTACAATAAAATATATGAGATAAGTATTCAAGAGGCCTGTTTTGCTTAAACCGCAAACTTACTAAATGTTATAATATTTTAGGCCGGTAAGTTATATTAAGTTGATAGGCTAAGTTGGGTGACACTAAACCTTTTCTTAAAAGCAGTAAGTATTTGTTGTCACAAGTATTCGCTGCACCCCCTCTTGCTACATACTTGCGCCAGCACAGATAGTATCTTCGGGGTACAATTTGGTATATGATCTTTATATTGGGCTAATGCGATTCTGAAGTACTTTTATTTACAATAATGTTTAAAATGGGTTAATACCTTTTAATAGCTTTGCTATTCCAGAGTCAATATACTCAGATAGCCTCTTACCTAAGCTATGAATCCATGGGCCTTCATCCGGTTTAAGCTCAAAAAGTAAAGCCTCATAAACCATAGGATTTTCTCCATCATCTAAGTAAACAAAAACAAACTGATCATTGGCGTTATAAATATCAATTACAAAAAACGGGCGACTTATACTAAGGTTTCGGTTATATTTTGTAAGCCCTCTCCTGGCCCACTCCTGCATTTCCTGCTGCGATTCAGTTAAGCCATAGTCCAGAACATAACAGTATTTACCAGCCAGAAAAAGTAATTCCCGTAGTGCTATAGGAAATGGATGTCTATTATTATAGCTATTCTCTAGACTGATGATTTCTTCCATTGAAATCGGTTCCAAAGTTTTAGTAATTGCGAAACCTATTATAGATGGATAATTATTTAGTTGAATCAAATACTTAATTGTCATAATTTAGTTTATTAAACGATTCATACCCGATATACTTCCGCCAGTGGGGAATGATTGATTGAACCGGGATTTATGGGATAAAGGATTTTCACGATTTGATTTAAAACCAGAAAATAGTAATCCTTAAATTCGTTTAATTCCGGTTCAGACAAAGTCAACTACTAGCATTTCACCAGGTCATTGGCTGATATAAAAGTTGATTTTACCGGGGCCGAGAAAAATACGGAGGCATGATGATCAAAATCGGCGGTATCATCTGTAGTGGTAAAAAACGCCTGGTTTTTGTTCCGTGTTAACTTACTTTCCATTTCAGGATGGCGCTGTAGATAATCAACCAGACTTTTAGCAACGATATCGCCCTGGGCCACCACTTTAACATGAGCGGGCAGGTTAGCCTCTATTTTTTGTTGGATAAGGGGGTAATGGGTACAGGCCAGTAAAATGGTATCAATTTGAGGTGATTGTGCCATGATCTGATCCAGGTACAATTTCACAAAATAATCGGCTCCGGGCTGATCATACTCCCCGTTCTCGATCAGCGGAACCCAAAGCGGGCAGACCTGCTGATGAACTTTAATATCCGGAAAAAAGTGTTGGATCTCCAAAAGATAAGAGCCAGATTGCACAGTGCCTTTAGTGCCCAGTACGCCAATTTCTTTAGTGCTGCTGTAATTGCCTATAACCTCGGCAGTTGGGCGTATCACACCCAGTATTCTTTTGGAAGGATCAACAGTTTTAAGGTCTTGCTGCTGTATAGTGCGCAGGGCCTTAGCCGAAGCGGTATTACATGCTACGATGATGAGTGGGCAGCCCTGTTCAAAAAGCCATTGTACACATTCCCAGGTATACTGGTGAATAGTGGTAAACGAGCGGTTACCATACGGAGCCCGGGCATTATCGCCCAGGTATATATAGTCATACTCCGGAAGCTGTTCAATAATTGATTTAAAAACAGTAAGGCCGCCAAAGCCCGAATCGAAAATACCTATAGGTTGACGCATCCAATTAGTGATTTATTTATCTGAATCGAATTTGCAGCATTTTAAAATGATCAGAATTATTTTAAAATTCTAAAATTCTGATTCAGACATACACAAAAATAAAAAAAGCGCCACGTAAATACGCGACGCTTTTTTTAAATGACTAATAATTGATATTTATTTTAATCCTAATTTCAATTTTACAGCGGCCAGCAGGTCGTCAGCATCCGGAGATACTAATAAACTTACTTGTGAAGAATCCAATACGTAAGCGTATCCTTTTTCTTTGGCAACAGCAGTAATAGCAGTAGTGGCTTTATCAATTAATGGTTTAGTCAGTTCCTGTTGTTTTTGCTCAACTTTCTGACGGGCATCATTTTGATAATCCTGCATACGTTTTTGTATATCCTGTATTTCAGTTCCTTTTGCGCTACGCACCGCATCTGTCATAGTAGCTTGATTTTTTTGGAAATCATTGCCTTTTGTAGTCAATTCATTGTTCATGGTGGTTAACTGATCAATAAAAGTTTTTTGATAAGCCTCCATTGTGGTTTGTATAGTTTTAGTTTCAGGCATCATATCAATTAATTTATTAAAATTAATATGCCCGATCTTAGTCTGCGCATTGGCAAAGTTGCCCGCAAATAACATACCTACTGCAACTAAAGCAACTTTAAATAGTTTTTTCATTTTTCTTGTCCTGTGTTTAATAATAGTCTGTTTATTTAATCAAAAATTTATTTAGCAAATACTCCGGGTTTAAGCCCCAATTTGGTTATTACATCATCGCTCCTGTTGTAGCGAGGGTTAGCGTACAGCATAATTACTTCGCTGTTTTTATCAAATATCATATCCAGGTTATCGCCTTCGGCAATTGCTTGTACAGCTTTAGACACCCGATCCTGGATTGGTTTAATCAAAGCGTTACTCTTTTGTGAAAGTTCCCCATCGGGTCCGAATTTTTGACGTTGAAAATCCTTAGCGGCTTTTTCTTTATCAACAATTTCGGCCTCACGGCGCTTTTTCATATCCGCCGTCATTAAAACCTGATCGGCCTGGTAGGCTTTGTACAGACGGTCAATTTCCTGAAAACGGCTGTCAACTTCTTTTTGCCATTGATCAGATAATGCTGCCAGCTGTTTTTGTGATGAGGCGTATTCGGGCATATGTTTTAATATATACTCCGAATCAACGTAAGCAAAACGTTGCGCATAAGCTCCCGTAATTGCTGTTAACGTTAAAAACGCTATTAAAATTATCTTCTTCATATATCGCTGTGCAAATTAATTAAATCCGCCGGATAAACTTTGAGAAATTGTAAAATGGAATTGGCCCCTGTTTGCGTCAGGCTGCCCTGGTATTTTATCAAATCCGTAGCCATAATCTAATCCAAGCAAGCCAAATATAGGTAAAAATATCCTTGCTCCAACACCCACTGAACGCCTTACGTTAAACGGATTGAACTGACTAAAGTTATTCCAAACGTTACCACCTTCGGCAAAAGCCAGTAAGAATATTGTGGCCGACTGGCTGGCAATTACCGGGTGACGCAACTCCATTGTGTATTTATTGTAGATGGTACTACCTGTGTTAGTGTTGTCATTTTCAGTTGAACCTTCCGGTACAATCGAGAAGTTTTGATAACCTCTTAAGCCGATGATCTCGCTACCCTGTAAAAACTGGTAGCTTTGCATACCATCACCACCTAATTTAAAGCGCTCAAACGGCGAAGGGCCTACATCTTTATTATACATGCCCAGGAAGCCAAACCTTACCTGCGACATCAGTACGAATTTACCAACCAGTTTGGAGAACCATTGCGCATCATACTTAAATTTATAATATTCCACAAAATGATAGCGCTCTTCGGGAGTTGCTATTTTGTAGTTGATATTATTAAACAATGAGTATGGCGGTGTTGCCTGTATGGTAAGCTTCATATTTGAACCCTGTGTTGGAAAAATAGGCACATCAATAGAATTGCGGCTTAATTCCTGGGTTAATTTAATATTGTATGAGGTACCATTGGTAAATAAATAGCCGGTATAGTTATCCAGGTTGTAATGGTCAACATTTAACGAGTAGTTTAACTGGAAGTAGTTATCGGGCCATTTTAAACGTTTACCCAATGTTACACCAATACCGTTAATACGCAGGTTGTTATACCTTGGATCTGTTTTAGCATAATATTGCCCGGTTGAGCTACCTTGTGTATAAGCTGATAAGGCAAAATAAATAGGCTTTTTACCACCTAACCAAGGCTCAGAGAAGGTGAACGAGAAGTTTTGATAGGTACGACCGCTTGACTGCCCACGTAAGCTCAGCTTTTGACCATCGCCTTTTGGCAGTGGCTTGTATGCTTTGAGGTTGAAGATGTTTCTTAACGAGAAGTTATTGAAAGTTAAACCCAGCGTACCTACCAGCTGGCCGCCACCGAAACCGCCCGATAACTCGATCTGATCTGATGGTTTTTCAACTACATTGTAAACCAAATCAACCGTACCATCCTGCGGATTGATGTTAACCGGTTTCGGTTCTGTTTTTTGCTCATCAAAGTTACCCAGCTGACCGATTTCGCGTGAGCTGCGGATCAATAATTCCTTGTTGAATTTTTGACCTGGCTTGGTTTGAATTTCGCGCATAACCACTTTATCATTGGTTACATCGTTACCTTTTAAGCTTACACGGTTAATGGTGTATTGCGGGCCTTCATAAACCCGAATGTCCAGATCAACCGTATCATTATAAACTTTAACCTGCACCGGATCGGCAGTGTAGGTTAAGTAGCCATCATTAAGATATAATGATGAAACATCATCGTTGCTTGGGGTTGGGCCTACCAATCTTTTGTTCAGCTCATCTTCGCTAAATACATCACCTTTTTTAACGTGTAGTATCCTGTTTAATAAGTCGGTAGAGTATTTGGCATTACCAGACCATTTTACATTACCAAAGTAATATTTAGGACCTTCGTAAACCTTAATTTTTACGTTAACTGTGGTTGCATCATGGCTCCATACAGAATCGCTCACGATCTCCGCGTCGCGGTAACCCTTGCCCTGCATTGATTCCACCAGGCTTTGCTTGTCTTCTTCGTATTTATCCTGCTTGAATTTTTTAGAACCAAACAGATTATACCATTTGCGCTCCCGTGTTTTTTTCAGAAAACCCTTCAGCTTTTTTGATGAAAATGCCTTGTTGCCTTCAAAAACAACCTGATTTATTTTCACTTTGGTTTTCTTATCAATAGCCACATCCAATATTACGCTATTGGCATCTCCCGGATCCTTACGCTGGGTAAGTTTTACAGTTGTGTTCAGGAAACCTTTTTCGCCAAAATGTTTTTTAATGATGGCGGTTGTTGTATTTATTAAATTTTCGTTAACGATTTTCCCGGTACGATCATTCAGCTTTTTCTGTACATCTTCAATTTCACCTTTACGTATACCTGTAATATGCAGGCGCGATAAACGCGGCCGCTCAGAAACAGCTATCTCCAGGTAAATGGTATCCATGTTAATTTTGGTAATGTTTAACTGCACATCATCAAATAAGCCCTGGGAGTATAATGTTTTTATAACTTCGGCATTACGTTCGCCCGGCAGGTTGATACGATCGCCTTTGGTTAATTTTGAAAGCTGTATCAAAATATCCTTATCCAGATATTTTGCCCCACTCACAGAAATACCTCCAATAATATAATCCCGGGGATTAAGATAACTTAAACTATCAGCCGGTATCGATTTTGTCAATGGTGCTCTCTGAGGATTGGAAACCTGGGCAAACGCGGAGGTAACAAAAACAGAGAAAAGAATAGCAAAAAGAAATTTATACATTCGAATATTTTAGTGGGCTAAAATTAATTTATACAGTTGTTAAAAAGTGTTAAAAGAAAAAATTTAGTTAACTTGCTCACTTGTCTTCCCAAAACGGCGCTCCCGTTTCTGATAATCAAGTATAGCTTCATACAAATCTTCCTTTCTAAAGTCGGGCCAAAACTTAGGTGTAAAATACAGCTCAGCGTAGGCAATTTGCCATAATAAATAATTACTTATGCGGTATTCGCCGCTTGTCCTGATCAATAATTCAGGATCGGGCATGTCACCGGTAAAGAGGTTATCCTCAAAAACATCTTCATTGATATCAGCAATCTCCAATTCGCCGTTTTGCACCTTTACGGCTATATTTTTGGCTGCACGTACAATTTCGCGGCGCGAACTATAGCTTAGTGCCAGCGTAAGCACTACGCCTGTATTTCCCGCCGTTTTTTCCATTGCACTGTTAAGTTCCCTAATGCATTTTTCGGGTAACATATCCAGATCACCTATGGCATTTAGTTTAATGTTATTTTTCATGAACCCGGCTATTTCTTTATGAATAGTACTTACCATTAATTCCATAATGGCCATAACCTCCAGCTTGGGCCGGTTCCAGTTTTCGGATGAAAATGTATAGAGCGTAATGTATTTTATACCTAATTTATCAGCGCCTTCAACAACATCCCTAACAGATGTTACACCATTATGATGGCCAAATACTCTTAATTTGCCTTTTTCTTTTGCCCAACGACCATTACCATCCATAATAATGGCAACATGCTTTGGTAGCCTTAACAAATCAATCTGATCCAAATATCCCATACTGTTCATTATCAAAAGCTACTCTGTGAATGTCTGCAAAAGACATACTGATGTTTCAATTTTATCAATACTGTGACTAACTAAATAGTTGTTTAACGCAAATACTCAAAAATAGCACCTGACCACACAATTGTAAAAATTCAAATTGCCGGTTTTTTCAGGGTACAAAGGTAAAACTTACTTTGTATTTTTTTAGTATGCAGCAGGAAAAGAAAATGTTATTATCAATAATGTACTAAAATGATACAAAAAGCACACAAATAACAGGTTAAGTGGGGATTTATTACACTTATTTAAACCTCAAATTTAAAAGCCGGGCATCAAAAATCATCGGATGATCATGATGCCCGGCCTTTAAATCTGCTTATTTTAGGTCGTAAAACGGATGGTGCTAATAAATTCCTTTTTGTTTGAGCATGTCGGTGTCGTGCGGATCAATATCCACAATAGCATAGGTAGACACATTGGTTATAGTAAGCTCATCTAAAACATTAACCAGGTTATTATATACTGCATGATCGGATGGTTTTACCAGTACGATCATACCTTTACCTGTTTTGTCATATACTGATTTACCGGTCTCGAGCAGTACTTTACGGATACCCTCTTTATTAAAGCCCGTAACAGTTGGCGCAATGAGCGGACTTTTCAATTCGCCCAGGTAGTACATCAACTGGTTGTTTTTTCCCAGGCATACCGTAAGGCTGCGGCTTGCCGGCACTGGATCACCTGAGCCCACGGGCATGGCCAAATCCATCGCTTTGGGCTTTGCCAGGGTGGTGGTCATGATAAAAAAGGTGATCAGCAGAAACGCCAGATCAACCATAGCGGTAAGGTCAACCCGAAGGTTCATTTTTTTTCGTTTGTGTGCCCCGCCTGCTTTTGGTGTTGAAGGATTTAACTCGGCCATGATCTTAAAGTTTAAGGTTAAACATAAATACCAACTATAATTAGTATTTATAGATTAAACGTAAAATTTAATTCCAATATTACATATAAAACAAAATTAAATTTTGTTTTATATGTAATAAACCATACAAGTTAATAGTAGCAGCGCTGCGTAACAAAGGTATAGGAGATGGTAAAGCCTAAAAAGAAATAAGTATCACGGGGCTTAAAATCTCCACGCTGGACGCCTATCGCGTTTTGAGGCTTGCCTACTTCACCCGAACGATCGGCCAGGGCTCTGGAGTAATCATTTGGCAATTGTCCTGGATTGGCGTACTTACCGCTTACATCATCCAGATAATCGGTAAAAGTGTAGCGGTAACCCAAATCGCCGGCAACCGTCCATTTAGTATTAAAATTATATTTTATACCCACACCATACGGAATTACAATAGTGTTTTTACCGTATGTGGGTTCATTTTCTGTTCTTAATTGTCTTAACCCGTATGATTGTCCGTTATAATTAGCACGTGGGGCATAAGAGGTTATACCAACACCCGTGTATATATAGGGTGTGTATTTATGCGGACCTGCATCGGGGATGTAATTCATAAAATTAAACTCGCCAACAAGACTAAGCTCTTTTAAAGGATCATTGAAACTCAAATTACGGTCACGGAACTGCTGACTGCTTGATTTGCTGTCATCGGCACTGATCTTACCGTAGGTAAAATTCAGTTTTGCCGAAAAATAACCATCGAAATTGCGTGCTACAAATAAGCCGCCTGAGATACCGCTTATTTTAACCGGGTTGTTTGGGTTAAGATCGCCGATATACCCTGCACCGCCGAGAGTACCGCCAACTTCCCAGGTTTGAGCCTGTAATTGATAGGATATCAATAAAAAAAATAGAAGTGTTAAAAATTTGGGCATTAAGCAAATTTAGTAATTACGGGCGTCTAAGCCCCATAATAATTTGTTTCTTAACGTGGTTAAGTAACTTTCATTATTTAAACGTACCAAATTCAGCTGAAAATCAGCTTTTTGAACGTGGAATTTAACAGTTTGATCCAATGCAGCCACGCGCGAATCGCATGATACCAGGTAATTTGTACTGCGGCTCTCCACCTCAAAACATAATTTACTGCTATCGGGTATAATGATAGGCCTTACATTCAGGTTATGGGGCGATACCGGTGTTAACACAATACTGTTTGATTGCGGAAAGATAATAGGTCCGCCGCAACTTAATGAATAAGCGGTTGACCCGGTTGATGTTGATATAATAATACCATCGCCCCAATAGGAGTTTAAAAATTCGTCATTCAAAAACACGTGGGTAATGATCATAGCGGCATCATCGCGCTTATGGATAGTTACATCGTTGAGCGCGAAATTATCGTCGCCAAAAATTTTCATAGTTGAATCAATGGTCAGCAACTCGCGGCAATCCAGAGAAAATTCTTTGTTTACCACCGCGTGTATAGCCGCGGTGATATCATTTTTATTGATACTGGCCAGAAAACCGAGCCTGCCAAAATTGATGCCGATCACCGGAATACCAGAATCGCGGATAACCGTTACCATATCCAGCAGGGTACCATCTCCGCCAAGGGTTAAAAAAAGATCAATAAACCCTTTTATGGAATTGGTATTTTCGAGCACATTATATTTTACACTGCTTATTTTATCCTGCAGATATTCATGCAACTGGTGATGGACATATATGTCGACATTATGCTGTGCCAGGTTATCAAATACCTGCTGAATATATGGTATTACAGACGGATCATTAAACGGTCTGCCGTAAACTGCTATCTTCATTTATGATTGTTTGGGTTTGTTCATGGTTGATGGTTCATCGTTCATGGTAGCTACGGGTTGAAAATTATTCTTTTTATTATCAACTATGAACGATGATCAATGAACTAATTACAAATTAAGGTAATTCATGAGTGAGTCGTACCGGTCTTTCGCGTTATCGTTGTTATCGGTATTGTTAAAAGTAGCTTTTACATCGTACTCGTAACGCAAAAAGGTGGCTATTATAGCCGAAATATCCTGTTTGTTTACTTTTAGGGTCACTTCCATCTTGGTGGAATCGGGGAAAGTTTGCACGTATGAACTGAGTATCTGGGCATTGTCCGACTCTACAATTTGTGCCATGTGAGCCAATGAATTATTTTTATTACCAATCTCCAATACAATGATACCGCCTGGCTCAGCCACCGCTGTGATCTTTGCAAAATATTCGGTAATAGCATTAATGGATATCAGCCCAAGATAGTTACGCTTAGCATCAAGCACCGGTATAACAGTAAGCTGGCGCTCATAAAACATGCGTATTACATCGTATATATGCTGATCTTCGAGCACATACGGGTTTACCTGCGATAAGGCCAGTGCGCCAACAGCAGTTTGGTAATCGCTTTCCCCTACCAGGTCGTCCTCGGCTACCAGGCCCAAAAACTGCTCTTCATTCACAATAGGCAAATGCCTGATGCGGAACTCTACCATGCGGTCAAGTACTTTCTGTATCGTATCAGAAGTGTGTACCGGCGGAATCGTGTCTGCCATCAGTTCAATTGCTATCATGATATTAAACTTTTAGTTTTTCCAAAAATCCAGTTAACAACCTGTTAAACTCCTGCGGGCGCTCCATCATTGGCGCGTGTCCGCATTTATCTATCCAATGTAATTCGGCATTAGGCAAAAACTCATTAAACTCTAAAGCCACTTCGGGCGGCGTTATTTTATCATCCTTACCCCATATCAAACATACCGGAAGATCCATTTTATGCAGATCCTTTTTCATGTTATGACGGATAGCCGATTTTGCCATAGCCAGCAACCTTACCACACTGTGCCTGTCGTTAATTAACTTATATACGTCATTAACCAGCTCATCGGTTGCCACAACAGGGTCATAAAAAGTATATTGCACTTTTTCCCTTACAAAATCAATGCTCTCGCGCCTTGGGAACGAGCCCCCAAACGCGTTTTCGTATAAACCAGAACTACCGGTTAATACCATGGCCTTAATATTTTCAGGGTGAGCTAAAACATAAATCAAAGCCACGTGCCCGCCCAGCGAATTACCAAGTACCGTTATGTTGCTTAACTGTTTAAACTTTATAAATTTATGTACAAATTTTGAAAGACTCTTTACACCCGTGGTTATAAGAGGCATATCATAAATTGGCAGTATAGGTATAATAACACGATATTCTGACTTGAACTCTTTAACAACATCTTCCCAATTGCTCAGCGCCCCCATTAAACCATGTAACAACAACAATACCTCACCTTCGCCCTCATCTATATAACTAAACCCGTGTTCCTCTTTAAGCACGAAATCCATATAATGTTCTGATATTAATTTTTTAAATTTTCTATACCGAAATCAAATTCAGTATAAATTCTATTATTCCGGCATAAAATTAGTTTATTACGGATGAGTTACAACAATTATAGCAATAAATTTCTAAGTCTTGAGTCACAAGTTTTGAGTCTTGAGTTCTGCGTCTGAAGTTCTGAGCTTAAAAGCATGTTAGCGACTTAAAACTCAACACTCAGAACTAAAACTAACCTAACAACTGCCTTACTACTTCTGATATGGTTTTGCCATCGGCTTTACCGGCAAGTTCTTTATTGGCAGCTCCCATTACTTTGCCCATATCGCTGGTTGATGTTGCACCCAACCGGCTGATCAGTTCCTGCAGATAGCCTTCAATTTCAAAACGGGTCATCTGTTGCGGCAAATAAGGTTCAATCACCTTCATTTCTTCCATCTCAATCTCGTAAAGATCTTCGCGGTTTTGAGTTTTGTAGATATCCGCCGATTCTTTACGTTGTTTGATCAGCCTTTGAAGTACTTTGATCTCTGCTTCGGCAGTAAGTTCTTCAGCCGCCCCTTTTTCGGTTTTAGCTAACAGCAAAGCCGATTTTATTGCGCGAAGCCCCCTTAAACGATCGGCCTGTTTGGCCAGCATAGCCAGCTTAATATCCTGGTCTATTTGATTTATTAATGACATTTTATAATTAGTTTATTTTGAGTCCGGAAGTCGGAAAGACCGAATGTCCGGAAGTTTTGTTTCACTTTAAAATTTATTTTGAAGCATCGGGTACATTATTTCTTCCCGACTTTTCGACTTCCGGACTTTCCCTACCTCTTATTTTCTGAATATATTGCCCGCCGTGGCCTGCGCGGTTGGCATAATCACCATATCGTTAATGTTCACATGTGCCGGGCGCGAGGCTACAAACCATATAGTTTCGGCAATATCATCTGCTGCAAGCGGTTGGAAACCTTCGTATACTTTTTTAGCCCTGTCTTTATCTCCTTTGAAACGGACCTCTGAAAACTCGGTTTCCACCGCTCCCGGATGTACCGCTGTAACCTTTATACCATGCGGCAACAGGTCAATACGCATCCCTTTATTTAAAGCATCAACCGCGTGTTTGGTTGCACAATATACATTACCATTGGCATACACTTCTTTACCAGCTATAGAACCCAGGTTAATGATATGGCCATAGCCGTTACCGATCATCCAGTTGGATACTACACGACTTACATAAAGCAAACCTTTCACATTGGTATCAATCATGGTGTCCCAATCATCATAACTACCATTTTGTATAGGATCAAGTCCCTGGCTCAATCCGGCGTTGTTGATCAATACATTCACCTTTTTCCATTCGACAGGTAAGCCTTCCAGGTTTTCCACTACCTGTTCCCGGTTGCGCACATCAAATGACGATACCGCAACCTCCACATTATATTTATCATTTAAATGATGGGCAACCTTTTCCAGGCGGTCAAGCCGGCGACCGGTCAATATCAAATTATAGCCTTCGCGGGCAAATACATGTGCGCAAGCCTCGCCAATACCGGCGGTAGCTCCTGTAATCAAAGCAATTTTAGTCATGGTACGTAAATAACTATTGCGGCGAAATTATGTTTTTTACTTTAAACTATTGTCGGGCAGGGGTAATGATGTTGGGTTGGGAAATCGCTAACTTTCCTTTATGTCATTGCGAGGAGGGACGACGAAGCAATCTCGTAGCTATTCTTCTCGATAAGAATCCGAGGAGATTATTAATGTTGTTAATTGTTTTTTAGGTATTAATGAGCTCCCTACGGTCGGTTGTCCATGCTTCGCTCGCAATGACATGATTTTTATACAAAGCGTGTGTGGGCTAACTATTCAAAAAATAGGCTGAACATAATGGTATGCAGGGATAATTTGCTGATAGGTGCCGAGAATGGCTGATTTTCGGGGAGCAGCACATTACCAAAGGAATTGGATATCTTGATCTCTGGCGAAAGTTTAAAAAACTCAAAATAGATATCGCAGCCTAAACCGGCTTCGTATGAACCATAACCACTCACATTTTTAACCAGCTTATCCATCAGGTCAAAGTTAGCGTCATTCTTTTTTGCTGCGATGGAGTGGGAGTATTTAACCCCTCCCAGCATATAGGCTCTGAAATTACCTAACCTGTCTGATTTTAGCTTAAACGACAAAGGCGCATCAACCGTGGTTGTTTGAACCTTCTTGGTAACATCCGGGTTTTGGGTGGGGTCCTGATAGGTATAAGTCAGATCCCGGTCGGCAAAAACCAGTGATGGTGTAAAACGCACTTCCAGGTGGTCGGTTAAGCTATAACGGGTAACAAAGCCAACCGCAAAACCGGGCGTACTTTTGGAGCTGATACTGTTTAAAGGACTGGTTAAATATTGGCCATTATCAGGGTTGATAAACGGAGTACGCCAGTTTGGTTTTTTAACGATCTTGAAATCGCTGCTTACATAAGTAAAACTAAAACCAAAGCTAAAATCCTGCAGATCGGCACCACCACCCCATGCAGGTACCCTATCTTGCGCAAACAATAAATTGCTGCCAAGCATCAGTATAAATACAATCAGGTACCGTTTTAAACTCATTTTTATTTAATGCCTGTATATATAGAACATATACCAAACAGCAATGGCCGGTGTTTAGTATTTTTAAAACCAACTTTATCCATTAAACCAACAAAACTTTTTCCATCCGGAAAAGCCGCTACCGATTCCGGCAGGTAGGAATAAGCCCTTGCATCCTTACTGAACAGCTTACCAATTCCAGGCGTAATATAGTTGAAATAAAAATTATACAACTGTTTTACCGGGAACACGCGGGGTTTTGAAAATTCCAGCACCACTGCTTTACCTCCGGGTCTTAACACCCTTTGTATATCGGCCAGGCCTTTTTCCAGGTTTTCAAAATTACGCACACCATAAGCTACCGTAACCGCGTCAAATTCATCGGCCTCAAAAGGCAGCTTTTCCGAATCACCCAGTTTTACTTCAAATTTGTCGCCAAGGTTACGTTTCTGTATCTTCTGCTCGGCAATATCCAGCATTCCGCGCGAAATATCAACACCAATTATTTTTTCGGGATTAAGCGCTTTTAAAGCCTCAAAAGCGAAATCACCGGTACCGGTGGCTACATCCAGTATCAGTTTGGGTTTATCCTTTTTTAATTCGTTGATAGCCTTTTTACGCCAGATGATATCGATCCCCAATGACATGAAATGATTAAGGAAATCATAAGTTTTGGATATATTGTTGAACATATCGGCCACCTGTTCTTTTTTGGTGGCCTGCTGATCGTGGTAGGGAGTTATAGTTTTGCTCATTTGTATAATGAGGGCAAAGATAATGATTGTTGTTGGTTCATTGGCTCATTTGTTCATTAGTTCATTAGTGGCTTCCAACGCCTGATAAGACTTTATGCTAAGACCAATTAACCAATTGGCAAATGAACTAATGAACTAATGAACCAATTAAAGTTGTGTAAATGTTAACTCAATTCATTAATTTTAAAAACCAATTATTACCAAAATAAGTGAACAGGTGTATTCTCCTTAAAAGATAACCGGTGTTCATTAGTGCTCTTTAAATTAATTATTGTTATAAAATTCATTTCCTGATCTATGAAAGAAAAACAAGAATCGTCGCGCCGCAGCTTTATTAAAAAGTTAGCCACTACCACAGCTGCCGTTGCCGCGGGTACCAGCGTGTTTGCTGCTGACCATCCGCTAAAACCTTTTTCCATACTAAAAAGGCCATTAGGGCACAGTTTAAACGACCAGATCAACATCGCGTTGATTGGCGCCGGCGGTATGGGTACACAAGATGCTATTGTGGCGCTGCAAATTCCGGGTGTAAAGTTGGTGGCCGTTTGCGACCTGTATGATGGTCGGCTTAAAGATGCCAAAACCCGCTGGGGCGCCGATATTTTCACCACAAAAGTGTATAAAGAGATACTGAACCGCAAGGATATTGACGCGGTAATTATTGGTACGCCCGATCATTGGCACCAGCAAATATCTGTTGATGCCATGCACGCTGGCAAACACGTGTATTGCGAAAAACCTATGGTACATGGCATAAGCGAAGGCCCTGCTGTAATTAAAGCTCAAAAGGAAACCGGTAAAATTTTCCAGGTGGGCAGCCAGGGCGTATCATCATTAGGTAACGAGAAAGCACACGAACTATTAAAAAGCGGGGCCATTGGCGAGCTAAACTACGCCGAAGGTTTCTGGGCCCGCCGTGAGCCGCTGGAAGTTTGGCAATACCCAATACCGGATGATGCCTCTGCACAAACGGTTGATTGGGAAACTTACATCAGCAATACCAAGAAACGCGATTATGATTCCAAGCGCTTTTTCCGCTGGCGCAATTATACCGACTATGGCACAGGTATGGCCGGTGATCTGTTTGTACACCTGTTCTCCAGTCTTCATTTTATAACCGATTCTGTTGGCCCTAATAAGATCTATGCAGCAGGCGGGCTCCGTTTCTGGAACGACGGCCGCGAAGTTCCTGATGTACTGTTAGGTACCTTTGATTATGGTAAATCAGCAGCCCACCCGGCCTTTAATCTATCCTTACGCTGCAACTTTGTGGATGGTACCAGCGGCACCACCTACCTGAAACTGGTAGGCAGCGAAGGTTCCATGGATATTACCTGGGATAAAGTAACCCTAAAAAGGAACAAGACCTTTGGCTCCGATGATCCCTTTTACCTGGATAAGCTTAAAAAAGCAGGCAGCGGTTACGCCGAACGTAAAAAAATGGTACCACCCGAAGAGATAGTTTATGATGCCGAAAAAGGGTACAAGGGTGGCCCGTATGATCATATGAATAATTTTTTCAATGCGATCCGTAATAACGGCAAAGTAACTGAAGATGCCATTTTTGGTTACCGCGCGGCGGCTCCAGCCCTGTTGTGCAACGATAGTTATTACAACAACAGCCCTATGTTCTGGGATCCCGAAAAAATGCAATTGATTAAAAAGTAAGTGAGCGGTTGATTGAGTGAGTAGTTGATTGAGTTTTTTCATCAACCACTCACCCAATCAACCACTCACTCAATCAACTAAACATGAAACAACGACTAAAAAAATTCGGATTGATACTGGCCGCGGCTGGCCTGGTTTGTGTGCAAACTTCGGGTATCCCGGTAAATGGCCCTGCACCCGTAAAAAAGGTTGTACCTAAAGGTGGCTGGGTAAGTTTGTTCGACGGCAAAAGCCTCAAAGGCTGGCATGGCTTTAACAAAAAAGGCCCGGTAAAAAACTGGACAATCGTAGATGGTTCGCTGGTTTGCCTGGGTGCTGCCCAGGGTGATACAGGCGGCGATATTGTTACCGATAAAAGCTACGCTAACTTTGAACTCTCCTGGCAATGGAAAATTGATAAAGGAAGTAACAGCGGTGTATTATACCATGTGGTAGAAGATCCCAAATACCCTGCCACCTACGAAACCGGCCCCGAGTACCAGATCATTGACGATAACGGCTGGCCCGAAAAACTGGAAGACTGGCAAAAAACAGGTTGCGACTACGCCATGCACCTGCCCAACGATAAAAAGAAGATCATGCCGGTTGGGGAATGGAATACCAGCAAAATTGTTTTTAATAAAGGGCATGTAGAACATTGGCTCAACGGGGCTAAAATTTTAGAATTCACCGCCTGGGATGCCGACTGGCAAAAGAAAAAAACCGAAGGCAAATGGAAAGACCATCCCGATTATGGCAATGCTAAAACCGGCCTGATAGCTTTGCAAGACCATGGCCACAAAGCTTATTTTAAGGATATTAAGATAAGGGAACTATAACACGATTAAAGAATTAAGCAGGATTTACACGATCCCAATTATGAAGAGACTGTTCCTATTTGGACCAGTCTCTTTTTTTATATCAATAAATTCTGACACGGCTAAAATCCTGTAAATCTCTAATCATCCTTTAATCGTGTTCAGTAACCCTTCAATATCCAGCCTGCGGGTATACATGCCCAAATTACCGTTCTCGTCCATGGGCCATTGTTCTTTTGGTCTGTCCCAATACAGTTCAACACCATTTTTATCGGGATCATCTAAATAAATAGCTTCTGATACGCCATGGTCTGATGCGCCGGTGATCTGATATTTGGCATCTATCAACCGTTGTAGTGCTATGGCCAGGTCTTTCCGTTCCGGGTACAAAATAGCGGTATGATATAATCCGGGTGCATATTCGGGTGCAGGCGGCGCGCCTTTGCTTTGCCAGGTATTCAGGCCGATATGGTGATGATACCCGCCGGCAGAGATAAAAGCAGCTTGATCGCCATAGACAGCCATTTTTTCAAAACCCAGCAAACCGCAATAAAAATCAAGCGAACGCTGCAGGTCGCTTACCTTTAAATGCACATGGCCTATACGTGTTTGGGCAGGGATTTTATAATCGTTCATTTTTTTGCTATATGTTGTAAAGTTACAATGTTTTAATGTTGGTAATGTTGAATTGATGTAAAAGATGTTTAAACATCTAACTTACCTGTTAAACTTTTGTATTATTGCCAAAGGTTATAAGTACAGCTTCACAGATGTTACAACTTTATAACCTTCCAACATTACAACAACATTTAAACAAAACAAAAAGTCCTACCTTTGCAGCATGATTGTTAAATCGGCCGAATTTATTTGCAGCAATACCCAGATCTCCAAACTACCGCCACCGGTAAAGCCCGAGTATGCTTTTATCGGGCGCTCAAACGTGGGTAAGTCGTCACTGATCAATATGCTTACCGCAAAAAAGGGACTGGCTAAAACATCGCAAACACCCGGTAAAACCCAGCTTATTAACCATTTTTATATCAACGAGAGCTGGTATATCGTGGATCTGCCGGGTTACGGCTATGCAAGGGCTTCCAAAACCAATAAAGCTAACTGGAGCAAGTTTATTCATACCTATTTGGATAAACGCGAAAGCCTGCAATGCGTAATGGTGCTGATCGACAGTCGCCTGGAGCCGCAAAAGATCGACCTGGAATTTTGCAACTGGCTTGGCGAGAAAGGATTATCATTCGTATTGGTATTTACCAAGGCTGATAAACAATCAAGCATCAAAACTGATCAGAACATCGCCAAATTTAAAAAAGCCGTGTTAGCTACTTTTGAAGAAGCGCCACATTATTTTGTAACCTCATCAGAAACCCATTTGGGCCGCGAAGAAATTTTGGCTTTTATAGATACTATTAATAAGGATTTTGTAATACCGCATTACCAACTCCCACAAGATCGAGAGTAAGAAGTGGCTCCCCTCTTGAGAAGGGAGCATTAAGTAAAAACATATTGTAGAACACATTCCTTACCCCTCTCAAGAGGAGGAGCATTAAATAAAGCATGAAAAAGTACTTATCATTAGTAACATTTGCACATACCATTTTTGCTATGCCGTTTGCCTTTATCGGCTTTTTTTTGGCAGTTACAACCACACAACATCAGTTTGATTGGCGTAAACTGGTTTTAATGGTACTCTGTATGATATTTGCCCGTAACTCGGCTATGGCCTTTAACCGCTACCTTGACAGGGATATCGACGCGCAAAACCCACGCACCAAACAGCGCGATATTCCTGCGGGGCGTATCAGTGCTTCCGCGGCCTTAACTTTTACGTTAGTTAACTGCGCCTTATTCATCGCGGCTACCTGGTTCATTAACCCCTTGTGCTTTTATCTATCACCCGTGGCTTTGTTTGTGGTGATGGGTTACAGCGCCACCAAACGTTTTACCGCGCTTTGTCATTTAGTATTGGGTTTAGGTTTATCCCTGGCCCCTATCGGCGCTTACCTGGTAGTGACAGGGGCTTTCGCTTTAACACCTTTATTTTTCTCGCTTTCGGTTTTATGCTGGGTAAGCGGCTTTGATATTATTTATGCCCTGCAGGATGAAGATTTCGACCGTAATCTCAAACTGCATTCCATCCCGGCTTATCTGGGTAAAGTAAACGCATTAAGGTTATCTACCTTTTTACACGTGCTTTCGGCCACTTTTATTATTATGCCGGTATTTTTTACGCATGTAGGTTTTCTGTATTATATAGGTATCGCATTCTTTTGTGCTATGCTTATTTATCAGCACCTGCTGGTAAAGCCAAACGATTTGAGCCGGGTAAATTTTGCATTTATGACCACCAATGGCATTGCCAGCGTGGTATTTGCCGCATTGTTTTTGTTAGACAGGGTATGGATTCATTAACCGCGCTTAACCAATTCAGGGAGCATATCAGTGTGTTCGTTCCTTTAAATGAAACGGAATGGCAAACCTTATTGCCCTACCTGGAGGTAAGCACGCTTAAGAAAAAGAAAAACTTTGCCGAGCCCGGTAAAGTGTGCAACCATATTGGCCTGGTTGTAAAAGGGTCGGTTCGTTTTTTTCATGTTAAAGATGGCGAGGAAATTACCGGCTACTTCAGCTTTGAAAATGAATTCGTCAGTTCCTACAAAAGTTTTTTAACCCGCCAACCCGCCCTCAGCTATATACAAACTTTAGAGGATACACAGATAGTAACCCTGAGCTATAATGCCATACAGCAAATTTATGATCATGAGCAGATCGGGAAGAAAATGGAACGTTTTGGCCGTTTAGTAGCCGAACATTACCTGATCTGTTATGAAGACCGTGTGGCATCCTTCGTTACTCAGACACCCGAAGAACGTTATCATAAACTGCTGGAAACCGGCGGCGAGGTTTTACAACGCATCCCGCAGCATTATATCGCCAACTTTTTAGGTATAACCCCCGTTTCGCTTTCCCGAATCCGCAGAAGGATCATGAAGATAAGCGCTTGATTAAGCTGAAAGCCAAAAGTCTAAAGCCGAAAGCCCCTTTCTAAATCCGAAATCGAAATTCCCAATTCCGAAATCAAAATAACATCCCAATTCCGAATTCCTCTCAAATTCTTATCTTAAGTTAACGTTTTGATTTACAAAGGGCCACTACCTTTGTTATACACAAAACAAGAAAACATATGCACACTATATTAGGAGCCGGCGGCCCGGTAGCCAACGCCCTCACCCAGGAATTAATCAACAACAATGATACTGTACGTTTGGTAAGTCGTAAACCCGTACAAATAGAAGCGCCTAATGTAACCTGGCAAAAAGCCGACCTGTTAAATTACGACGAAATATTACAAGCCTCTTTAGGTTCAACAGTCATCTACCTGTGCGCAGGTTTAGTTTACGACAAAGAGATATGGAGGCAGCAATGGCCTGTAATTATTCAAAATGTGATGAATGTAGCCAAAGCAACAAATGCACGTTTGATATTTTTTGATAATGTTTACAGCTATGGCCTGGTTAATGGCGCCATGACCGAAGACACCCCTTATCACCCCAGCAGTGTTAAAGGTGAAATTCGTGCCGGTGTTGCCAACACCTTAATGGCCGAAGTTAAAGCGGGTAACATCAGGGCCAGTATTGCCCGCGGAGCCGATTTTTATGGCACCAACTCCATGAATGCCTTTTTTGATATGATGGTGTTGGAGCGCTTTTCAAAAAAACTGAGCGCACAATGGATAGGCAAGGCCCAAACCCTGCACAGTTTCACCTATATCCCTGATGCCGGTAAAGCTATGTTCCTGTTGGGTCAACACCCCGAAAGTGATAACCAGATATGGCACATGCCTACCGCACCAGCCATAACCGGGCGGCAATTTATTGAGCTTGCCGCCAGCATTTACAAAGTGAAACCAAAATTCTTCGCGGTTAATAAATTTTTATTGTGGGCATATGGTCTCTTCAACAAAACTGTAAAGGGCACAGTAGAAATGTATTACCAATATGATCACGACTATGTTTTTGATTCAAGCAAGTTTGAAAAAGCTTTTGATTTTAAAACCACCAGTTATGAGGATGGTATAAAGCACATGTCTGAAACGTTGTATAAGGCATCCGCTTAAAGATGTATTACATTCCGCAATATTTACCTTCTGATAACAATTGATGTAATAATTGCAGCTAATTTCAACCTTTATAAATTTCATCCTTATTATGAAAACCATATTAGCTGCAACCAATTATACCGATCTGGCAGAAAACGCTGTTAGCTGGGCCGCTGGCATTGCCCGTTTAAACCATCATAAATTAATTCTGCTGAATGATTTTACGATTTCTGTACACGTGGAGAACGCCCGTCTTTCGGCCACGCACGTGGAAGAAATGATAGAAGCCAATCGGCTGCTCCTCGAGTCAAAAGCATTATTACTGGCCGACGAATACGGCATTGAAACTGTAGCCAGAGCTACGTTCTCTTTTATAAATAATGCCATTAAGGAGGTAGTTGCCGAATATCAGCCGGAGTTTATTGTGATGGGAATGGAAGAAAAGTCACTGGAGCAAGAACTTTTAGGAAACACAACCACTTCCATTATCAAAAAACTGCACGTTCCTGTGTTGGCAGTTCCTGCGAAAGCAAAATTCAGTGTTCCAAAAAAAGTACTTTTTGCTTGCGATGTATTGAATGGCGTTTCTGAAGAAATCCTTGCTCAGATTAAAGAGGTTGCTTTGGTTACGCAGGCAGAAATAGAAGTGCTTTTGATCAATCAAACCGTAGAAGAATTGCAGGCAGCGGGTGCAGATGCAGCCGCATTAAATCGCATTGATGATGGCCTGGAGGGTATTGATTATTATTATAAAAACGTTAAATCCGACTCTATTATTGACGGTATAGCTAACGAGATCAAAAAAATGGGGGCCGATCTTTTAATCATGGTTCCCGAAAAACATGGATTCTGGGGTTCGATGGTACACCGCAGTAAGACAAGGATCATGGCCTCGGGTTTAAATATTCCTTTGTTTTCAATTCCTGTTTAAAATTGGAAAAGTCAGGAAGTCAGGAAAGTCCGAAAGTCCGAAAGATAGGATAGCACAAAACTCTAAGGGTTTCAGTCTTCCGGACTTTCCTGACTTCCCGACTTTTCGGACTTTCGGACTTCCCGACTAATCTGCATATTTGCACATCTATAATTTGCACATCTAAAAAATGATCCACAAAAAAACAAGAACATATATTCCGGCTACACTCGAAATGAAGTGGGAGAATCTGGAACCTATTTATAAAGAACTGCTCGACCGCCCTATCAATTCCGTTCAGGAACTGGAAAAATGGCTGCATGACAAAAGCGAGCTGGAAGCGGCCCTGGAAGAAGATTTTGCCTGGCGCTACATCCGCATGACCTGTGATACTGCCAGCGAAGAACTGTTACAGGCCTTTCAATACTTTGCTACCGAAATTGAACCAAAAGTTGCGCCTTACAGCAACGAGCTCAATAAAAAGCTGGTTGCCAGTGAATATGTTGACAAGCTCGATGGCGAAAAATATTTCATTTTTTTACGTGCCGTGAAAAAAGCCCTGGAGCTATTCAGGGAAGAGAATATCCCGATACAAACCGAAATACAGGTTGAACAGCAAAAATACCAGTCGACCACCGGGGCCATGTCGGTTCATATCGATGATAAAGAATTTACTTTAGAGCAAGCCTCGGTATTTCTGAAAGGAACCGACCGTGTTAAGCGTCATGAGGTTTGGGAAAAGATAACCAAACGCCGCCTGCAGGATAAAGAACAACTAAATGAACTGTTTGATCACCTGCGTAAATTAAGGCATACCGTAGCTACCAATGCAGGCTTTGAAAATTTCAGAGATTATATGTTCCAGGCGCTGGGACGTTTTGATTATACCCCGCAGGACTGTTATGCCTTCCATGCGGCCATTGAAACTGAAATTGTACCTATCCTGCGCGAACAGGCCGCGAAACGTAAAGCCGCCCTTGACCTCCCGGAATTAAAGCCCTGGGATATGGATGTGGATATATCGGGCAAACCTGCTTTAAAGCCTTTTAGTAACGGCAATGAGCTAATCGAAAAATCGATCCAGTGTTTTACCAATATTAATCGCTACCTGGGTGAGCGCCTGGAGATCATGAAGGATAATAACCTGTTTGATGTTGAAAGCCGTAAAGGCAAAGCCCCGGGTGGTTACAATTATCCGCTGGCCGAAACCGGCGCGCCTTTCATTTTCATGAACTCGGCCAATACCTTCCGTGATCTCACTACTATGGTACACGAAGGCGGGCACGCGGTACATACTTTTTTAACTGCCGACCTGGAGCTGAATGATTTTAAACATTGCCCATCAGAAGTGGCCGAATTGGCTTCCATGTCGATGGAGTTGATCTCCATGGATAACTGGAATGTATTTTTTGATAATGAAGAAGATCTGAAACGTGCCAAACGCGACCAGCTTGTTGATGTATTGAAGACATTACCATGGGTAGCTGTGATCGACCAGTTTCAACACTGGATCTACACCAACCCCAATCATACTGATGCGGAGCGCACCGAAGCCTGGATCAAAATATATGAGTCATTTGGCGCCGGCTTTGTAGATTGGAGCGAACATCCTGATGCCGAAGCCAACCTGTGGCAAAAACAGCTGCATATTTTTGAAGTGCCGTTTTACTACATTGAATATGGCATGGCCCAATTAGGCGCTATAGCTGTATGGAAAAACTATAAAGAAAACCCTGAAAAAGGCTTACAACAATATTTGGATGCGCTGAAACTCGGTTATACTAAAACCATTAAAGAGATCTACGAAACCGCGGGGATCAAATTTGATTTCAGCGCGGCTTACGTAAAAGAACTGGCCGAATTTGTAAAAGCCGAAATGGAAAGATTATGATGAATGTGGAAGCTTGATACCCTTCCAAGCGAATGCAAGCAAAAGGCTGTATCTGATTTAGATACAGCCTTTTTACTAACCTGATGGTAAATATTTTTATTTGGAATAACTTAAGCTGAATCTCCCATTCGTTATTAGTTTTTTAGGAAGGTCATCACTTCCGCCCAACGCAATACCTCCCTCTATCCGTCCTTTAAATGTGCCGGTAATTTTACCGGAGCTTATCGAGGTTATAGTAACACTGGGCAGGTTGGCTGCATCATCATCATTGTTCAGAAAACTGTCGGCATCATTTCCTGGAGGTGTGAATAAAATTAAAGGTTTATCCTCGTCCTTCACTGCCGCATCACTATAAGTTTTTCCCACAATTGCGGTACCTGATAAGGTGATAGATAAGTTTGTTCCGTCCTTTGCTGTGCCAGTAATGATAGTGAAGGGGTGACCCTCAACACTGGCGACAGTAGCTGTTGCATTGGTATTAAAAGAGGTTGCCTTTCCGTCAATATCAGCAGTAACGTAATAAGAAACGTTAGTATCCTCTTTTTTGCTCTTTACGCAAGAAGAAAAGGTTAATGTCCCGAAAGCTACGGTTAATACAATAAATAATTTAATAGTTCGCATGCTTGTTGTTGTAGTTGATAAAGTTTATGTTGCTAAAGATATATTATTAATCTCAGGATCAGCGAAGCATTTTAACCTCCACAGTAGATTTAACGATAAAAACAATACTTTGTTAAATACCTAACACATATTTGGATGCCCTGAAATTGGGTTACACCAAAGCCCCTTCCAAACGAATGGGCTTTTTTTATTTACAAACAACCCAAAGTGTATTGTTTTTAATACAAAAAAGTCATTATACTATTTTTCCAGGTGTGGTGAAAGCTGTTTGCACCTATCCAACTCTGTAACAGCGTTATCCACCATCTATTTCCTGATCATACCTGCTTTAAAAGCCGCTATCAACTATCGCTGGCATAACTCTTGCATTAACTATACAGACAAAAAGAATTTATATCTATTTGACAATCAATTAGATAATTGTCATAACAAGTTCATTATTAACTATTATTTTAAACTAACCGCTCCTTTGGAGGTTAAATTAAGTATGAAAAAGATAATTTTAAGTATAACAATCATATGCTTGTTTGCAACACTGGGTTTTAGCCAGGCTTTAAAACCAGTACAGATAGATAGCCTGGTTTCGATATCGTTACCTGCTAATTTTGTAAAAAAAGACACACTGGGCCAGCAGATCTATTCTGCCAATGGGGCTTCGGGTTATATGGTAGTGATCAAGGCTAAAAACCCAGCCAATACCAAACCATTGGATAAAGAACGCGATTTGAATGAGGTACTTAAAAACACCGTGAATGATATCCAGAAACAATCACGTACCGGTCATATCATGAACCTGCGCGATACTACGGTGGGTTCATTAAAAGCTAAAGTGTTTACACTGCGCGTGGACAACAGTAATACTACCGGCGAATCGCCGCAGTTAAGGAACTTTATCCTGATATATACCCGGGATGCCGCTTATACCATTGAGTATCTGATCCCCGAACAACGCCAGGAGATAGCTAAAGCAGAGTTAAAAACATTTACCAGCTCAATAAAAATAGCTCCGGAGCTGCAGCGTCATGATCAATATATATCAAACGCCAAGGGAATATCCTTTGGGGCCAAAGTGGCTATATACGGCGGTATACCTATAGTATTGATCATTGTGTTGATGGTAGTGCGCAGGAACCGAAGAATGATAGCCTAATTTTAAACTATTGAACTAAAGTCAAAAGCCCGGTTTTGAAACCGGGCTTTTTTTTATTTGCGAAGTGTATGTATTAACCCCTTATTCCATTTATCCGTATGGATAAAAGTCTTACTATCCAACCAGCTCAGCCAAATTACGGTTACTATTACACCGATAACTGATCCCATCATCACATCCTCAAAAAAATGCTGGCTCAGGTACATCCTGGAGTAGCCCACCGAAACAGCTACCAAAAAAGCAGGTATCCCCCATAATTTGTTTTTGCACAAATAAGTGATCACTACGGTAGCCGAAAATATGGAAACCGTATGCCCCGAAGGAAAGCTATGTGTGGCCAATATATATATATCCTTTACAAAGTGAATACGACCGAGCTGGCTTTCAAAATATATCCTGGGACGGGGGGCATCGAAAATGTATTTTAAAATTTGGGCAACCAAGCTGGTAACGGCATAGCTTGTAGCCAATAATAGTCCTTTTCGATAACTGAATAAGCCAACAATCAGGGAAAGTATCACCGCCGTGAGCCCTTCGCCAATATCGGTTACATAGGGGGCCAATGTATCTGCCCAGGGCCAGTTTAAACCATTTACGGTAAAATATATGATTTCGCGGCTATAAGTTAATTTGATAATTAAACAGGCGCACAGCAATAACAGGTATGGGATAAAAAACGGCCTTATCCGGTACAAAACATCTTTTATCCCTATCTTCATGGCGCAAAATAAGCATATACTTATTCAATGCAAAAAAATGATTATGTTTGAATTTGAGTTGAACTAATTAGCTGAATTAAATGTCGAAAAGTATATTTCGTAAGAAATCTGTAGAAAAAATATTACATGATGTGGAGTGTGGATTTAGTGATAGCGAGCATCCCGGGACACCAACATCGCAACTCAAAAAAGAACTTAATGTAAAAGACCTCACCCTCATGGGTATAGCCGCTGTTGTGGGTGCGGGTATCTTTTCAACCATAGGCGAGGCTTCCTTTCACGGCGGACCAGCAGTTTCCATCTTATTTGTAGTTACGGCAATTACCTGCGGTTTTTCGGCCCTTTGTTATGCCGAGTTTGCCTCGCGCATACCGGTTGCCGGCAGCGCTTACACTTATGCTTACGCTTCCTTTGGTGAACTTATTGCCTGGATCATAGGCTGGGACCTTTTAATGGAATATGCCATTGGTAATATCGCGGTGGCCATATCCTGGAGCGAGTATTTTGTAAATCTGCTCGAAGGCTTTAACATCCACCTGCCCAAGTATCTAACCATGGATTATGTATCAGCCCTGCGGGCGCATGAACAAGTGCAGGCTGCCGGGAGCCACCTGGCTGATATTGGCGATAGGGTAAAAATAGCCGCCCTGGCCTGGAACACCGCGCCTGGCATCGGCAATTTTAAACTGATAGCCAACCTACCTGCTTTAGGTATTGTAATAGTTATTACTTACCTGGTTTATGTGGGCATCCGCGAAACAAAAAAGGCAACCAATGCCATGGTTATCTTAAAAATAGTAATTGTTATAGCCGTTATCGTTATCGGTTTTTTTTATGTTACCCCGGCCAACTGGCACCCTTTTATGCCCAATGGCTTTAGCGGTGTAATGAAAGGCGTATCCGGCGTTTTCTTCGCTTACATTGGTTTTGACGCCATATCTACCACCGCCGAAGAATGCGAAAAACCACAGCGCGATCTGCCCCGGGGCATGATCTATTCGCTCATTATTTGTACTGTATTGTATATACTAATTGCCTTGGTACTCACCGGCATGGTGAGTTACAAGGAACTACAAGTTGGCGACCCGCTGGCATTTGTATTTGCCAAGGTTGGTCTGCACAATATCAGTTATGCCATATCTATCAGCGCGGTTATTGCTACAGCCAGTGTGCTATTGATATTTCAGCTGGGGCAGCCTCGTATATGGATGAGTATGAGCCGCGATGGTTTGCTGCCAAAAGCTTTCTCGCGTATCCACCCTAAGTTTCATACACCGGCATTTGCAACAATAGTTACCGGCTTTGTAGTGGCTATACCGGCCCTGTTCATGAACCTGACCGAAGTTACCGACCTGACCAGCATCGGTACCCTGTTTGCTTTTGTACTGGTGTGCGGTGGTGTACTCTTACTACCACGTGAAGCGGCACAAGCAGGTAAATTCCATTTGCCGTATGTTAACGGTAAACTCATTATACCGCTGATAACATTGGTTATTTTAGGCTCCTGTATTTATTTTAAACCTGCTCCCCAGGTAGAGATGATGCAGTTTAAAAAGCTAAAAGACCGGTCAGCTATTATTGACAATCTAGACGCTACAGATAATGCTGCACTGCTTATCAGTTTCAACACGCTGTATGGTGATCAGCATATAACTCCCGCTAATGCCACAAAATATTTTAAAGATATTGAGGAAGATAAATTTAACACCGCGCTAAGAGTAACCCATATCAGCGATGCTAAAAAATATTACCTGGGTTTAGATGGTTTCCTTTATAACTTCCCGAATTACCTGTTTTTTATACTCATCATCATTATCAGTATTTATAGCTTTATCAAAAACTTTTCGCTGATACCGGTGCTGGGCCTCATGAGTTGTTTTTATTTAATGACGGAACTTGGCTATACCAACTGGCTGCGCTTTTTAATATGGCTGGTGATAGGTCTGGTTATTTACTTTACCTACAGCTATAAAAACAGCGTACTGGGCAGGGAGGTAAGTTCTAAGTCTTAAGTTGAAGTCTTGAGTTCTGAGTATAAAAGATAAAACTTTATCTTTATTCCAGTTACTTATTTTAGTACTTCGAACTCAAAACTTAAGACTCATAACTCTAATGACCTGGATATGCCCCATATGTAACCGCGAATTTTCTGCTACCCACCAGGTACATTCTTGTCGTGAGCGCAACCTGAGCGATTTTTTGCAGGGTAAGTCGGAGTACACGGTGGGGCTTTTTGATCATTTCATTACCGAATACCTGCAGATAGCGCCCATCAAAGTTTATCCTACCAAAAGCATGATCGCTATAGGCACCCGTGTAAATTTTGCTTATGTTACGCAATTAGGTAAAAATTTTATTGATGTGGTGTTTTCTTTTAAGGAAATGTATGAGGATAATCTGTGCTTTACCAAAATAAAAACGGTACCAGGTACCAATGACCATAACCATTATTTCCGGATGTATTATAAAGAAGACTTGAACGATGAGGTCAGAAAATACATGAAAATGGCACACGAAAAAGGGATATAGCTTGGATACTCAAAACTATCTACTCCGGATAGGTCTTATGTTTCTTCTTACCCAGTATCCATTGCTGGGCTTTAAAGCTCAGGTAAGCTGATCCTGCCCCTACAAGGGCTCCACCTATAACATCGCTCGGGTAATGCATTCCTAAATACATCCGCGAATATCCTACAGCACCGGCATATAAAAACGAAGGTGCTATTACATACCATTTGGGTATAGCCAAACTTAAAGAAGTAGCCGCCGAAAAAGCAAATGCGGTATGCCCGGAAGGAAACGAAGGGTCTGTAGGACCTGGCGATTCTTTCAGCGTTATCAGATCGGGTGTACTATATACGGCCGTGTACGATTAAATATTTTCTTTAATACATAAGTGGAGCCACCGGCAATTACCAGTGAGGCACCAGCTTGTAAACCAGTAATTTTAAGATCATCGTCATGGTTTACAAAACCAGCTACCAACAAACCAACTGGTACAGCGGCATCAACATAAATAGCTTTTTTGGTAACAAATCTCCAGGTTTATCGACACCGCTAACCGGGCCATTCATATCTTTTAACAGGTTAAGATCAAGCCCCTGCGCAAATAAACTGGTGGCAAAAAACAATGCCCAACACGTTAAATATATTTTCTTTTTCACTTACAGGATTTTACTCAAACGCTGTAAATGTGAAAAAACATTCTGTAGTAATATTGGAATAATATTATCCTAACATATAATCAGGATAATATATCGACATTTTACAAACTTAGAACCAGAACCCTATTTTCGATAATTCAATGGTCAAAACGGAACGATAGTGGTATTCCCCCAAACTGGGTTTACCTGTATCTGCCAGGCATTAGATACGCTTCCAAAAAACGCACCGCTAAGAACTAAATCCTGGTTTTTCTGTACACTGATATTTGTAAAAGTATGGCTTGAACCTGCGCATGAAATTGTAAAAGAAAAAGGGCTCACAGTATTCGGTGTAATCAAACTAAAAACATAATTTGGTTTATTTTTTACAGAATCAGGTATGATGTAAGTGGTTGGTAAATAATCAAATATACTAAAAAAGGCATCAACTGCTCCTGTATTCATATTGTACATGGCAGGTTCCCGGTTAAGATATGTAATCCCGATGCTTGTCGCATTATTCGGCATATTATCTGTAAACTTTATATCTACCCGGCCAACTATTCGTTCAAGCGTTACGCTTTGATTGGCCACAGGGCCTGTAACTGCTAAATTAAATGTTTTACCAAAAGTATCTTTCCAGAAATTCGCTGGATTAATATCATCACCCGAATATTCAGGGCGTCCATAATAGGCACCGGTAAACCCTACTATTCCCGTATTTATATTCGGTATAAAGCCTACTCCTCCAGCGTATATAGCTATAGTGTAGTTGCCTTTTATTAATGAATCAGCAATAGAACCCGAATTGAATGTACTTCCACTGAAGCTTTTATGCTTAATAATTTTTTTAGTTGAATCAAATACAGTGTAATAAACGCTATCAAATACAGCCCAGTTTGGCGTAGTGTTTACAGAAAGCTTATTAGTGGTTAATTTACCATTGCTGCTAACCATTTGCTGTGTAAAAGTATTTACATTAAATGTTACCGCGTATTTATGTTTATCCGTTGGCAAGGGTTGTGTATTGGAGTGCTCCTTTTTACATGAAAGCAGCATCATTATCATCAACACCGGCATAAAGTATATATATCTTTTCATCGCTTTAAATTAAAAGGTACCGTTTGTTACATTCCAGTTTGGATCAAATGTTAATTGGAAATCTGTAGGTTGATTAGGAATACCTGAAGCAAACACATTTCCTCTCAACACGGTTATTTGATTGGACAAACAAGTTACATTGTTAATAGTGATCAAAGGGCTGAAAGCACCTGAACTATACTGCTGTACTTTAACCGTAAATGGTGTAATAATGCTATAGTTAAGTATAGGTAACAGAAAATTAGCCTGCCCTTTCTCGGCCGGTAAAAATTTGTGTGTGATTGTCCGCATGTATGAGCTGTTTGCAGCTGGTGCGCCGGTTGAGCACAAAAAAGAGTTATTATCAGGTATTGTTACCCGCAGGCTGTCAATATTAGCCGGAACATTATTGGTTGACAAAAGCCTGAGCTGCGTTAAAAGCCTGTTTAATATTACCGTTTGAGTTATCCCGCCTGATGTTACAGTAATGATAACTTTACTATAAAAAACCTCGATATTTGGATTTACCGGAAAGTTATCAGTACTCAATGTTCCCGAACCAACAAGGTTAACGTTGGTGTTAGCTACAAAAACTACGGTGTAAGTACCAGGAGCAAAACTATTGGATATAATTCCAAAACCAACGGTAGTGGTATCCTGCACTGCCTGATTTATCAAGCTGCCTGAACTATTATAAACCAGGTAGGTTAGCTTGCTTACATATTTTTTTAAAGTATCATTGGTAGCGTTTACCTTAAGTTTTTTTACGGCAGCAGTCAATTTAACTATATTACCTACTGTAAAAGTTACCGTATATTTTTTTCCATCTGGCGGGGGGGTATTACCTGACGAATGATCTTTTTTGCAGGAGCCAAGCAAGATCATGGCTATTACCGCATAAAGTAATTCTTTTTTCATTAACTTGGGTTTAGATAACAAATATTAAAATAATTTCTTTATAAAAAAATTTTATTTCGCTTTAATATAAGGGGTTACGTAAATTTAACACAACACAGCCGTATTGGTTACCAGTCGGTAAAACATAAAACGGGATGAAGTATCTGCTGGCCTATGCCTAACAAACACTTCACCCCGTTTAGGATATCAAACTTAATATGTCTTTCCGTTTAATTTACCCGGTGTATCTCTATCGCTTCAGGTATCGACAGCATCAATGGCACCTTCTCTACCGTAACAAAACTCAGGTCGAGACCAAAGCCCCGCTCTTCAGACAAACTCACCTTTTTAAGCTGCACATAAAAATCCATGATAAACCGTTCGTAGAACGACAAGCTGTGTGAGCGCGACAATACTTTCTCGATCACCACAAACCTGAAATCACCAACGATCTTATGTTTGTTTAATGATTTATAATGGCTGGTAATATCCACTTCACCTTTTTTAACCAGGTCTTCCACCACTTTGCGGAACAGCAGGTTTATTTGCTGCTCTACCCGGAAACCCAGTTTAAAGTCGATCCTGATTAGTTTATTGGGCACCAGGAACTCTACTTCATATTCGCGTTTGTATGGCTCATCAACTACATCAACGTGCACCAGCCAATAAACATCGGCCCGTTTGGGCTGCTTTTGTAAAATGGAGTAAACTATTTTCGATTCAATTTCGGAGTTGAAATTGGCGCTTGTTAAATACACCAATTGCGACGCGTATTTAGGCACGGTTTCATCCGCGCTCAGTTCTTTAAGAATATCAAAGTAATCATCGATGCTCACAAATTTCACATACCGGTTCCTGATCTTACGGGCGGTATGCCAAGTCCACATTACGGTGAACAACACAAAACCTATGGATAAGGTAAACCAACCACCATCCAGAAACTTGTGCAAGTTACCCGCCAGGAAAGTACCTTCGATAGACACATAAACGACCAAAAATATGGTAATAATATAGTTGGGTACCTTTTTGCGCTTCAGGAATTTAGACACCAATATAGTGGTCATGAGCATGGCCACGGTTATACTTAAACCATAGGCAGCTTCCATCCTGTCCGAATGGCGGAATATAAGTACCACTCCCAAACAGCCTGCCCAAAGTATCCAGTTTACGCTGGGCACATACAGCTGGCCCTTTTGTTCTGAGGGATAATTGATACGCACCTTAGGCCACAAATTAAGTCGTACTGCCTCCGCAATGAGCGTAAATGAACCTGATATAAGCGCCTGACTGGCAATAATAGCCGCCACAGTAGCTATACCTATACCGTATAGCAGAAACCACACCGGCATTATCTTATAAAATGGATTATTAATATTAAGATCCATCGTAGTACCATTGCGCTGCAACAGCCAAACTGCCTGCCCAAGGTAATTTAATATCAAACAGGTTTTAACATATATCCAGCTGATACGGATATTGGCTTTACCGCAGTGCCCAAGGTCGGAGTATAAAGCCTCGGCTCCGGTAGTACATAAAAACACCGCGCCCAATACAATAAACGCGTTGCCGCTGGTGCTTGAACTTAGTAATTTATAAGCGTAGTACGGGTTTAAAGCCCTTATGATGATAGGATCATGCACAATATAAGTTATACCTAATACCCCCATCATGGTAAACCAAATAAACATGATAGGCCCAAAAGCTTTACCCACCAATGATGTACCGAATTGCTGTATTATAAAAAGCACCGTGATGATAGCCATTACTATTTCAACCGTCGGCAAATTTGGATAATAGGTTTGCAAACCCTCAATGGCCGATGATATGGTAATAGGGGGCGTAATGATACCGTCGGCAAGCAGGGCGCAGCCACCTACTACGGCAGGCACAATAAGCCATTTGGCTTTACGGCGAACCAGCGAAAACAGTGAGAAAATGCCACCTTCGCCCTTGTTATCGGCTCGTAGGGTAATCACTACATATTTTAGTGTAGTTTGCAGGGTAAGCGTCCAGAAGATGAGGGATACACCTCCGAGTATTAACGTTTCGGAAATTTGTTGCTGACCAACTATAGCCTTAAATACGTATAATGGGGAGGTACCAATATCACCGTAAATTATTCCTAAACTGATGAGCAGGCCCGCGGCCGTCAGTTTTTGCAGATCTTTATGGTTCGACACTATTATATTTTAAAGCTGCAAAAATATTAATTTTTTCGGTTAAACTTAAATAAACATTAAACGTATAAATGAAAGAGGAGTCTAAACTGTAAAACGGACATATTTTGTTAAAAATTGTTAAAAAATTTTATAAAAGCATCATTTTTTTAATTGATGAAGGCTTTATTTATACTTTTGTAAGCGAAGACTTAAAATGAGGCGAAAAATAACTTATACTTTTATTTATACCTATACCAGGTTCATACTAATTGCGATGGCAGTTTTTATGAACATGGCTTTTGTCTCCGATGCCCGGCCTGCCCATGCCAAAAAAGATACTACTTATCTGCGTGTTTCAAAAGAGAAGGCAGGCAAACTATCCTATTTTAAAAATGGCCTGCACCTGGTATTACCCCCAACAAAGCCGGCAATAACATCAAGTGTAAAAGTAAGCGTTTCGCGGCCTTACGAGAAATTATTGAATGATGTACAGGTATATCCTAATCCGGTTACCGATCAAATCAATTTAAAATATACCCTATCCCGCAATACTATTATCACCATTAAAATAATGGATGTTTTGGGTAACGATATTACCACTATGTTTTCGTCAAGGGTTGATTCCGGCGATCATAACATCAACTATCCCATAGCCAACAAACTTTCCCGCGGCTTTTACTTTGTACGCGTTGTAGCCGGTACCGAATCGGTTATCAAACGGATCTCGGTATTGTAATAAATTCGGATTTCGGATGTTCGATTTTTCACTTTTTTTGTATTCAATGGTGTTCAAGAGGGCTTCGCCGTTTCAGATTTAATTTTTATTCCGGATTTATTTTAGAATTTTTGGCTTTCAGATTTATATCATCTGTATCTATAATTAATTAACAAAATCCGAAATCGAACATCCGAAATCCGAAATAAAATAAATGAAGATAATTGCCATTGGCCGCAACTATGCCGAACATGCCAAAGAATTAAATAACCCGGTACCCGCCGTTCCGGTTATTTTTATGAAACCCGAAACTGCCATTATCAAGGATAACAAACCTTTTTACCACCCCGATTTTTCTGACGATGTGCATCATGAGATCGAGATCGTTTTAAAAGTAAGCAAGGAAGGCAAGCATATCAGCGAGAAGTTCGCAGCCAATTATTATGAGGAGATTGCTCTCGGCGTTGATTTTACCGCCCGCGATATCCAGAGCAAGCATAAAGAAAAGGGCCTGCCCTGGGAACTGGCCAAGGCATTTGACGGTTCGGCGCCCATCAGCGCTTTTGTACCTAAAAGCAAATTCGCCCAGATCTATGAGCTAAATTTTAAACTGGATGTAAACGGCGAAACCCGGCAGCAGGGTAATACCCGCGATCTGCTGTTCCCGTTTGAAAACATTATCGCTTTTGTTTCACGATACATTACCCTTAAAAAAGGCGACCTTATATTTACTGGTACCCCACAGGGCGTATCAAAAGTAAAAGTTGGCGACAGGCTGGAAGGATATTTAGAGGACGAAAAATTGCTTGACTTTTACGTTAAATAAAACATGATCAAAAAACAGCTGATTATTACCGTGCTATGCCTTATTTTTTATTCGGGCATACAGGCACAAACACCTATACAAAGCAGGCAATACCCGCAAAATTATTTCCGTTACCCGCTTGATCTGCCTCCAACAACGGCCGGATCATTCGGCGAGCTACGGCCAGCCCACTTTCATTCGGGGCTCGATTTTAAAACCAACCAGCGGACCGGCTATCCGGTACATGCCGCGGCCGATGGCTATGTTTCACGGGTGAGAGTACAATTTGGTGGTTTTGGCCGCGCGGTTTACATCACCCATCCAAATGGTTATACTACCGTTTATGGTCACCTCGAAGCTTTTTCGCCCGCTATAGCAGCCATCGTAAAAGCCTATCAGTACGATCATCAAACTTATGAGGCCGATTTTAATCTCGATCCTAAACATGTACCGCTTCAAAAAGGTGATGTGTTTGCTATGTCTGGTAATGCCGGGGCATCAGCCGGACCGCACGTGCATTTCGAGATCAGGGACACCCAAACCGAGCAAACTATTAACCCGCAATTGTTTGGTTTAACTATTCCGGATCGCGTTCCGCCTTCCATTACTTCTATAGGCATCTATCACCTCAATGGTAATCCATTCAGCGAAAAAACGCCCAAAGAATTCTTAGCGGTAACCGGCGCTGCCGGCAACTATCATTTATTAAAACCGCAGGTATTGCACCTGAGCGGGTATGTTGGTTTCGGTATCAATACCACCGATATGAACAGTACCTCGGCCAATCATAATGGCATTTACTCACTGGAGCTAAAACTCGACGGCCAAACAGTTTACACTTTTACGGTAGAACGCTTTGCCTTTGACCAAACCCATGCCATCAATGCTTATATTGATTATCCGGCTTTTGAATCATCGCGCCGCTGGATGCAGAAGTGCTTTATATTACCGGGCAGCCACATATCCTTGTACCCGCAATCCATTAACCGGGGTATCATCACTTTTGATGACAACGCCCTGCATGATGTAGAGTATGTGGTAAAAGATGTGGCAGGCAATACATCCACCTTAAAATTAAAAGTACAGTCCGAAAAATTCACACCTCCTGTTTATAAAGTAGCCGGCACCTTATTCCATTTTGATGAAAAAAGCGAGTTTAGTACCGACAAGGTGAAAGTGAGTATTATGCCGGGCAATTTATATGACGATCTGGATTTTATTTATTCCGTATCACCCAAACCAGCCTCCGGCTTTTCGCAGGTACACCATATCCATAATCGCCTCACGCCTATCCATGACAGTTATGACCTTTGGATAAAACCAGATGCCGACCTGGGTAAATACGCCGATAAAGCGGTGATTGTAAGTACAATCAATGGTTGCCAGGGAGGGTATTTTCAGGATGGCTATATAAAATCAAAAGTGACTGCCTTTGGCGATTATTTTATTAAAATAGACACTATTCCACCGATTATACGCCCGCTCAATATTATCAACGGTAAAAACATGGCGGCGGCCAAAAGTATCAACTTCAGAATGAGCGATAACCTGTCGGGTATTAAAAGCTATGCAGGCACTATCGATAATAAATGGGTTTTAATGGAGTGGGATTATAAAAGTAAAATACTAAGTTATACCTTTAGCGGCGAAATTGCTCCCGGTAAGCACGTATTTAAGCTCACCGTTGGCGACAATAAGAATAATTTTTCGGAATTTACAGCCGATTTTTATAAATAAGGGGGCGGGATCGTGGTTCGGGAAGCGAGGATCGTGTTTTAAAAACGACTTAGCCCCGAACCAGGCAACACGACCCTCGCAACAAAAACAAAACCTATGGCAACATTAAAAGAAGGCGATAAAGCCCCTGATTTTACGGCAAAGGACCAGAATGGTAAAACCATTTCGCTTGCTGATTACAAAGGAAAAAATGTGATCCTTTATTTTTATCCAAAAGATGACACCCCGGGCTGTACCGCCGAGTCATGCAACTTTAGGGATAACTATCAGTATTTATCAAAAATTGGCTTCGAAGTAATTGGCGTAAGCACCGACGATGAAAAATCGCACAAAAAATTCGAGACTAAATACAGCCTGCCTTTTACGCTGATAGCCGATAACGAAAAACAGATTGTAGAGGCTTACGGCGTTTGGGTAGAGAAAAACATGTACGGCAAACAATATATGGGTACCGCGCGCACTACTTTCCTCATCGGTGCCGATGGTATCATCAGTAAAATAATTCACAAGGTTGATACGCAAAACGCTTCACAGCAAATACTCGACCTGATAGCATAAACTTAAAAACCATATCAAAGCTATTTTAGCTCTTCCCGAACTTTATTGATGAAACCTACTATTCAAGAATTAGAAAAAACCGCGTCGCAGATCCGCCGCGACATTGTACGTATGGTACACGCCTGCCAATCCGGTCACCCAGGTGGTTCATTAGGTTGTACAGAATATTTCACCGCCCTTTACTTTTCGGTAATGAACCACGATCCGAAGTTTAACATGGATGCCGTGGGCGAGGATATTTTCTTTTTATCAAACGGGCACATTTCGCCTGTGTTTTACAGCACACTGGCCCATGCCGGTTATTTTGACAAGGCAGAATTAGCCACCTTCCGTAAACTGAACACTCGTTTACAAGGTCACCCTACAACACATGAACATTTACCTGGGATACGCATCGCTTCGGGTTCATTGGGTCAGGGCTTATCGGTAGCTATTGGCGCCGCTCTTACTAAAAAACTAAACGGTGATAAATCATTAGTGTTCACGTTGCATGGTGATGGTGAATTACAAGAGGGACAAATATGGGAAGCCGCCATGTTTGCGCCGCACAACAAGGTGGATAATCTGATATCAACCATCGACGTAAATGGTCAGCAAATTGATGGACCAACCAACCTGGTACTGTCGCTGGGCGATCTGCATGCCAAATGGGAAGCCTTTGGCTGGGATGTTCTGGAAATGAAAGGCAATGATATGGCGGATGTGGTAAAAACACTGGAGCTGGCCAAAAGCCGCACAGGTCAGGGTAAACCTATTATGATACTGATGCATACCGAAATGGGTTACGGAGTTGATTTTATGGTGGGCAGCCACAAATGGCATGGTGTAGCGCCAAACGACGAGCAGCTGCAACTGGCTCTCGGTCAACTGGAAGAAACACTGGGCGATTATTAGCCCCCCGGCCCCCTGAAGGGGGAGCATTACAAATCAACTTAAATTGAAAATAATACAATAAAAATATTTCCCAAAAGCCCCTCTCCTTTGGAGAGGGGTTGGGGTGAGGCTCATGAAAAAATATACTTACACAGATAAAAAAGATACCCGCTCGGGCTTTGGCGCCGGGCTGCTGGAAGCCGGCAGAAAAAACGACCAGGTAGTGGCCCTTTGCGCCGACCTGATCGGATCGTTAAAAATGAATGATTTCATCAAGGAATTTCCTGAACGCTTTGTACAGGTTGGTATTGCCGAAGCTAACATGATGGGCATTGCTGCCGGCATGACCATTGGTGGTAAAATTCCGTTCACAGGCACTTTCGCCAACTTTTCAACCGGCAGGGTTTATGACCAGATCCGCCAGTCGATAGCATACTCCAACAAAAACGTAAAAATTTGTGCCTCACACGCGGGTTTAACCCTGGGCGAAGATGGCGCTACCCATCAGATCCTGGAAGATATCGGCCTCATGAAAATGTTGCCGGGTATGACGGTGATCAACACTTGCGATTATAACCAAACCAAAGCCGCTACCCTGGCTATTGCCGAATATGAGGGTCCGGTTTACCTGCGTTTTGGTAGGCCGGTGGTGCCTATTTTTACCGATCCTGACCAAAAATTTGAGATTGGCAAGGCCTGGATGGTGAATGAAGGCGCAGATGTAAGTATATTTGCCACCGGTCACCTGGTATGGCAGGCAATATTAGCCGGCGAAATACTGGCAGAGGAAGGTATTGATGCCGAGATCATTAACATACACACCATAAAACCTTTGGATGCCGAAGCCGTATTAAAGTCGGTAGCCAAAACAGGTTGTGTGGTTACTGCCGAAGAGCATAACCGCCTGGGTGGTTTGGGCGACAGCATTGCACAGGTGCTGGCTGTACATAACCCAACACCGCAGGAATATGTGGCCGTTAATGACAGCTTTGGCGAAAGCGGTACACCAGAACAGCTGATGACCAAGTATGGCCTTGATGCTGAGCATATTATACTGGCAGCAAAAAAGGTAATGAAAAGAAAACAAAATGCGGTAATTAGCATTTAACTATAAAATTTAAAAAATGTCGTTGCAGGTTGAAGATTCAGAGATTTTAAGTAAGTTCCAGGACGAAAAAACACGTAACGAAGCGTTTAACCTGTTATTGAAAAAATACCAGCAAAAAATTTACTGGCACATCAGGCGTATGGTTGTTGACCATGATGATGCGGATGATCTGGTGCAGGATGTTTTTATAAAGGTTTGGAAAAACCTGCTGGGTTTTAGAAACGACGCCCAGCTATACACCTGGATGTACAGGATAGCATCCAACGAGTGTATTACTTTTTTGAATAAGAAAAAGCAAAAAAATAATATCCCGTTGGATGATGTAGCTTATGAACTGGCCGATTCGCTGGCCGATTCAAGTTACTTTAACGGCGACCAGGCACAGCGTAAATTGCAGGAAGCATTACTGACCCTGCCCGAAAAGCAACGACTGGTTTTCAACATGAAATATTATGATGATATGAAGTATGAAGAAATATCAGACGTTCTGGGCACGAGTGTGGGTGCTTTAAAGGCATCTTTTCACCTGGCTGTCAAGAAGATAGAGGCTTTTTTACTGTCGAGAGATTAAATTCAAAATTAATACAGAATTACGTTAAACCTTTTAGCAATAAATTCATCTATAGTACTGTATGAAAAGCGATATGGACAATAGAGAGTGGCTGGATGATTATGAATCACTAAAGCGGATTGATGCCAGGAATCCGTTTGTGGTTCCAGCTGGCTATTTCGATGAATTAGCGCAGCATATAACATCACGCATAAGGCTGGAAGAGTTAAAAAACTCATCTACAGGGTTTTCTGTGCCTGAAAACTACTTTGATCAATTAAGCAGTAACATACAAAGCCGCATACGTGTTGAGGACGCTGTGAACACACAGGACTCCGGTTTTACCGTACCTGAAAATTATTTTGACGAACTTGGCAGCAACATTCAAAGCAGGATAACTGTTGAGGAGGCATTAAACCCGGAGCACCAGGGCTTTAGTGTGCCCGAAAATTATTTTGATGAACTGAGCAGTAACATCCAAAGCAGGATAGCTATCGACGAATTGGTAAACAATGAAGCCGAAAGTTTTACCCTGCCTGAAAATTACTTTGAAACACTGAGCAGCAATATTCAAAGCCGGATAACTGTTGAGCAGCATATCAACAGCGAAGCCGAAGGTTTTACCGTACCTGAGAACTATTTTGAGCTGTTAAGCCAGAATATTTTAAATAAAACCATTAACAAGGATGAGGTGGTTACTGCTAAAGTGGTTACCTTGCCCGCTGCCGTTAAAAAGAAAGGCATCGTACGCAGAATGTTCATGTCGCCTACCTTTAGGTATGCTACGGCCGCCTGCTTTGCCCTGATACTGGGTATTGGTGTGGTGGTCAGAAACAGCGATTCGCCTGTAAATCATGATCATTCTTTTTTACATGAGCAGCTATCAACAGTGCCGGTTGATGAAATTAAAAGCTACCTGCAGTTACATGCAGATGCAAATGATACCCGTACCCTGATGGAAGGCGGACAGCAAATTAATACTGCAAATTTGGATGAAGATTTGTCGGACTATTTGGATTCTACTAATTAACAAAACTTTTTAATGCGCATACTGATCAGGCATATTCTTATTTTATTTTTTGTAATAGCAGCGGGTTACCAATCCTTTGCACAGGTAAACAACAACCTGGTGCAAAAGCAAAAGATAACCCCTGCCCCATTACGTGATAAAAAAAATACACGCCAAAAGCTTGATGCAGCTCATGACAGGTTTATTACCAAACAGCTTAACCTTACAGATGAAGAAGCGGCCAAATTTTGGCCCGTATACCGTCAATATCAGCAGGAGCTTACTGCCGTTAATGTACTTAAGCGCTTAAACAATTCCAGTGCGGCCGCCAACGGTACCGAACAAATAGATAAAGAAATTTATTACGAAAGCCAGCAGGTAGCCATACGCAAGCGTTATAAAGACGCATTCTTGAAAATACTCCCTCCCGAAAAAGTGAGCGAACTTTACAAAAGCGAACGCGAATTCCGCGACGAACTTATCAAACAACTCAGCGAACGCAGCGAAAGAGCAGGAAACTAATTAATTATTGAATTATTGATTTATTGAATTAGTGATTGTTTTCAATTGTTGAATTATCGAATTACTGAATTATTGATTTTATAATTATATAAAGTGTTGATCAGAATGTTGATTTTTGCATTCTCGATTCACTAATTCACTAATTCAATAATTCAATAATTCAATAATTGTCCTCCCCATGCCTACTCTTCGTCAGCTCTTTTTAGCCAATAACGCGCAAACCACTAATTTTCCGCTATTACTGGAGTTTGAACGGGCCGAGGGAGTGTATATGTATGATACGGCGGGCAAAGCCCATACAGACCTCATATCGGGCATTGGCGTAAGCAGCCTGGGCCATGGCAATCCAAAAGTGATAGCAGCCATTAAACACCAGGCTGATCAATACATGCACCTGATGGTTTATGGCGAATATGTGCAAACCCCTCAAGTGCGCTTTGCCGAAAAGCTGGTATCTGTGCTGCCTCAAAATCTGGAGTCGGTATATTTTACCAATTCCGGCGCCGAGGCTGTTGAGGGAGCTTTAAAATTAGCCAAGCGCTATACTGGTCGCCAGCAGATCATCGCTTGTCATAACTCCTATCATGGCAGTACCCAGGGCGCGCTAAGCGTAATGGGTAACGAAGAATTTAAACAGGCTTATCGCCCCTTATTACCCGGTATAAGCTTTATCCGTTTTAATGAGGCAGACGATCTGCAACTGATCACCGATCAAACCGCCTGCGTCATAATCGAAACCATACAGGGTGAAGCCGGTATCCGTGTACCTGATGCCGCATATATGCAAGCACTGCGCAAACGCTGCGATGAAACCGGTACCCTGTTAATACTGGACGAAATACAGGCTGCTTTTGGTCGCACCGGTAAACTTTTCGCTTTTGAACATTTTGGTATTGTGCCCGATATTTTGCTGCTGGCCAAAGCGCTGGGCGGCGGCATGCCTGTGGGCGCTTTTATCTCCTCCAACACTATTATGGGCGCGCTCAAGGAAAATCCCATCCTGGGTCATATCACCACCTTCGGCGGGCATCCTGTATGTTGTGCCGCCGGATTGGCAGCGCTCGAAGTATTATTGGACGAAAACCTGGTATCCGGCGTGGCCGAAAAAGAAGCCCTGTTCCGCAAACTATTGGTACATCCAGCTATTAAACAAGTGCGTGGCAAGGGACTGATGCTGGCCGTTGAACTGGACAGCTTCGACTTGAACAAAAAAATAATCGACCGCTGTATTGAACACGGTATTATTACTGATTGGTTTCTGCATTGCAGCAACTCCATGCGCATTGCCCCTCCCCTTATTATTACTTCCGCCCAAATTGAACACGCCTGTAGTGTGATATTGGAGGCTATTGAGTATTATACGGCAGGTTAACGATTAAGACTTATATAATAAACAAACGCGTCATTGCGAGGTACGAAGCAATCTCTATGCTGTACAGAGCGTCTCTGTAAATCGGGGATTGCTTCGTACCTCGCAATGACGCGTGGAGAAAAATGCGCCCTCCTCTCCAGAGTAACTTTCAAGTTATTTTATTGAATAATATATTATTTTTTATAGTTTGAATTAAATTGGTATGGTTTATGCATTTATGGTATACGCTATATAAAAGCGGCAGAAAAAATGTGTTTTGAGCTAAAATAAAGCATATAGTGCACTTTTTTATAGTCACAGTTTAAACAATTAATTAAAAAGAATTGTTTAATCTATAACCCTACGGTCTTAACATTTATACCTAATATGAAAATAGCATATATATCAACCTACCCTCCCCGCGAATGTGGTTTGGCTACCTTCAACCAAAACCTCATGCGCGCTATTAACGCTAACTTCCCCGAAAGGCAATCACTGGCACAAGGCGGTTTTGTGGTTGCGCTAAATGATTCTGAAAATCTGCAACATTATGAGTACCCGGAGGAGGTGAAATATGTTATTCGCCAGGACCATCAGAAAGATTATATCCGTGCAGCCAACTATATCAACACCAGCAACGCTGATGTATGTATCATGGAGCATGAATTTGGCATATACGGGGGCGAAAGCGGCATTTATATTTTACCACTGATCAATCGGCTCGAAAAACCGCTGATCTCCATACTGCATACCGTATTAAAAGATCCAAGCTATGTGCAGCGCATCATCATTCGCGAAATAGCCGAACAATCATCAAAATTAATAGTGATGAGCCAGCGGGCTCTGGAGTTTTTAACCTCCATTTATGATATTCCGGCCGAAAAGATCCTGATCATTGAACACGGCGTACCGGATGTGGAGGCACCGGCCAATAACCCGGTTAAAAACCTCTCATCATTCAAAAACCACCGGGTATTGTTAACCTTCGGTTTGCTGAGCCGCAACAAAGGCCTGGAAACGGTGGTAAAAGCCCTGCCCCGAATTGTAGCCAAACACCCCGACGTAATGTATGTGGTATTAGGCAATACCCACCCTGGCGTCATCAAAAGCTCGGGCGAGGAATACCGCGATCATCTCAAGACCCTCGCCGCACAGCTTGGCGTATCGGCTAACCTGGCTTTCATTAATAAATTTGTTTCGGAGGAAGAGCTGGTGAACTATCTCACCGCCTGCGAAATTTATGTTACACCTTATCTGAATGAGGCACAGATCACCAGCGGTACGCTTTCCTATGCCGTTGGTGCCGGTGCTGCTATAGTATCAACCCCATACTGGCATGCAACCGAACTGCTGGCCGATAAGCGCGGCAGGTTGTTTGATTTTAAAAACTCCGATGCCCTGGCCGATATCATTATTGAGCTGCTTGACCAGGACCGCGTGCTGAAAGAATTAAAAGAAAAGGCCTACCAGTATGGCCTGCATTTACGCTGGCCGGTTGTAGGTGCCGAATTTATTAAAGTGGCCCAGGAAGCCAGTGTGAAGTTCGATTTTAGCGACAAGATACTCAAAAACAGCATTGTTGACCCAGAGATATTGCCCAAATTTAGTTTGGCGCATGTCCTTAGATTAACCGATGATACCGGCATAGTACAACATGCTAAATACGGCATACCTAATTTAAAAGAAGGCTATTGTTTGGATGATAACGCCCGTGCCCTTATTATGGCCCTGATGGCTTACCAGCGAAACAAAAGCCGCGAAGCTTTCGAACTGCTGCCCATCTACCTCAGCTACATTCACTATATGCAAACAGATGATGGCAATTTCCGCAATTTCCTGAGTTTCGACCGCCGCTATCTGGACGAGGTAGGCTCTGAGGATTCCTTCGGTCGTACTATTTGGGCGCTGGGTCATCTGATTGGCTGCGCGGCCAGCAATTCGTACCGGGAATTTGCACTGGAAATATTCCATAAATCGGTGCCGCACTTTGAAAAACTGCAGCACTTAAGGGGCATGGCCAATACCATTATCGGTATCAGTTTGTACCTGCATGTGTACCCAACCGATGAGGGTATGATAAAAATACTGAACCGGCTTACCCAGCCCTTGATCGATGCGTATGAAAATACTCAATCGCACGATTGGCAATGGTTCGAAGAAAAAATGACCTACGATAATGCCATACTGCCACTGGCCCTGTTGCACTCCTGCGAAATAACCGGCAACGAGGATGCCAAACGGATAGCCCTGGCAACGATGGCCTTCCTGGATAAGCTTACCCTGTCGAACGGTTATTTAAGTCCCGTAGGTAACGATGGCTGGTATTACCGCGGTGGCAGTTTCCCAACATTTGATCAGCAGGCTATTGAAACCATGGCCATGGTGCTGATGCATTTTCAGGCATACCAGATATTCAGGGTACCACAATATGTAGAGAAAATGTTCCTGAGTTATAAATGGTTCCTGGGCGAAAACACGCTGCGGGCACCCTTGTACGACCACGAAACCAAGGGCTGCTGCGATGGACTGCTGCCAACCGGCATCAACCGCAACCAGGGCGCCGAAAGCACACTGGCCTACCTGATATCGCACCTAACCGTGCTGAAAGCCTTTGAGCTGGAATACGAATACAACAGGTATGGTAATCAGAAAATGGAGATCTGTTAGTGAGTGGTGAATGGTGAGTAGTGAATGGAGGGTAGGCAATATCAATTCACCATTCACCTCTCGCTATTCACTCGCGCTGTCCGAAGTCTCCGACTTCGGACAATTATGCCTGTAGTCTTTAGACTACAGAGATAAAAATAAACAAACGAGCCTATAGGTAGCTGCAAACTACCAACATAGTCATCCGAAGTCAGAGACTTCGAATAGCGCTGGTAAACAATATCAATTCACCTTTCACTACTCACTAATTCACTAATTCGCTAACTCAATAATTCACTAATTAAAAAGATGAAGGTTGCCGTATTAGCGCCCGTTGCCTGGCGCACACCGCCCAGGCATTATGGTCCCTGGGAACAAATAGCATCAAACATTGCCGAAGGCTTGGTAAAGCTGGGCATCGATGTTACCCTTTTTGCTACCGGCGATTCCATAACCTCGGGCAAGTTGGAATCGGTTTGCGCCGTAGGTTATGAAGAAGACCGCGGCCAGGATGCCAAAGTGCTGGAATGCCTGCACATCAGCAACCTGATGGAGCAGGCCGGGCGGTTTGATATCATCCATAACAATTTTGATTTTTTGCCGCTTACCTACTCGGGCCTCATCAAAACACCCATGATCACTACCATACATGGTTTTTCATCGCCCCGCATTATCCCGGTGTATAAAAAATACAACCACAATAATCATTATGTGAGTATCAGCAATGCCGATCGCAGTGCGGAACTGGAATATCTGGCTACGGTTTATAATGGGCTTGATACCGCCGATTTTGAGTTTTACGAGAAGCCTGATGAATACCTGCTGTACTTTGGTCGCATCCACACGGATAAAGGCACAGCCGAAGCTATTGCCATTGCCCAAAAAAGTAAGCGCAGATTGCTGATAGCGGGCATCATTCAGGATGAAAATTATTATCGCGAAAAAGTGGAACCTCATTTATCTGGCGATATCAGTTACATAGGCCATGCCGGACCGGAAAAGCGGAAACAGCTTTTGGGTAATGCCTATGCCCTGCTGCATCCCATTAGTTTTAACGAACCTTTTGGCATGAGTGTGGCCGAGGCCATGCTTAGCGGTACCCCGGTGATAGCTTTTAACCGTGGTTCGATGCCCGAACTGATCAGGGATACCGAAACCGGCTTTTTGATTGATACCGTTGATGAGGCCGTGGAAGCTGTAAATCAGATCAATACCATCGACCGGGTGGCTTGCCATACCTGGGCCGCCTCGCGGTTTTCGAAGGATAAAATGGTGGCTGATTACTTAGGTTTGTATCAACGGATATTAGCCCCCTGAGCCTTAAAGGGAATTTTACATCATGAAAGCTCAATCGTGTTAATGATTCCACCGATGGCTTTCTTTAATACCATATTGTTCATAGCGGGGTCTATGTCCTTATAATAGCGGTTTAGGGCTACCAGGCCGTGCACAAAAGACATACAGATAAGATAATTACACCAGAAAGTTTTTTCTGTAAGCTTGTTTCCTTTTACCAGGGGTTTCATTTCTTCCCGGAACAGGTTGATAAAGGTCGACAGCGCCGGGAAGGCTTTTCCCACATCCTCAACACTGGTACCTACCGTATACATCAATTGGTAAAGCTCGTTTTCGTTGGTGGCAAAATACAAAACGGCTTTGAGTATAGCATCCATTCTTTCTTTCGGGTCGGTCACGGACACCAACCGCTGTTGGATGCAATTGATCAGCATGGTAAAACCACGTTTGGACAGTTCGATCAAAACGGCTTCTTTATTCAGAAAATAGGAATATACAATAGTGGGACTGTATTCTATAGTATCGGCAATTTTCCTGATGCTTACGGCCTGGCATCCTTCATTTTTAACGATACCCATTGCCGCATCAATAATAAGCTGATGGACCTCTGCTTTTAAACGTTCAACGCGTTCTTTGCTACCCATATGTTTTACTAATTGGTGAAGGTAAAGTTAAGGCTTTTTATTATTGCCTGTACCCTGCAGGCAACTGGTATGGGCTTCGGAAACTGACCATTTGGCATTTAGTTATTTGACAATTATTCAATACTTTTTAAAGTTTCTAAAACCACTCAAAATCGCGTTAAAATTTGTTAAAAAGTGTTAAAATGAGGGTTTTCAAAGCAACTTTTGAATGATTTTCATCCTGTTTTGATCTGAAAAGTGTTAAAATAAAGGGTTTAAAAAGTTTTTGAATCAGGTTTTATGCTTATTGGTTTTAGCCTCGTGTTCCACCGCGCCTTCCTTTAATTTCTTGAGCAATTCGTCCAAACAAACTTCGGCAAAGGCAGTTGATGAGTCCGACACACCATACGGAATAATGAGCTTGTCGTTATGCACAATGGTTCCGCAGGAGTACAGTACATTGGGTACATATCCTTCACGCTCGTCGCTGTTCGGGATTAGGAGGGGTTCGCGCAGACGGCCTATTTCAATAGTTGGATCATCCAGCTTTAAGAGACTGGCTCCCAGCACATAACGCCGCATCGGCCCTACACCATGAGTAATCACGATCCAGCCCTCCTGAGTTTCAATCGGCGATCCGCAGTTACCTATCTGGATAAACTCCCAGGTAAATTTAGGTTGCTGCAGTAATATGGGCTTTTCCCAAATATTGATCTTGTCTGAGTACATGATATAGTTATTGCAACCATCAATACGCGATATCATCACAAACTTGCCATTCACCTTGCGCGGAAAAAGTGCCAGATTCTTGTTCTGGGCGCCTGCACCATAAAGGGGCATAATCTTGAAATTATAAAAATCAGTAGTTTGTAACAGTTTGGGCATAATCAGCGAACCATCATAAGCCGTATAGGTGGCATAGTATACATAGGTACCATCGTCATTAATAAATTTTACAAAGCGGGCATCCTCAATGCCTTTGCGTTCATACTCAGATATCGGGAATATGACCCTGTCGGATATATCAGTATCCAGCGAAAATACGATCTCATAGTAGGAATCCGCCAGCCAGAGTACCTTATCATACTCCAGCCGCTTTATATCACTTTCCTGCAGTTTCTGCGAGTCGAGGATGATACGGCGCAGGTTGGCATATTCAAAATGATGGTCGAGCTTTGATTCAAGCTCGTTGATCACGTCGATATTGATCTGGGTAATGGCGGCTTTTTCAAAAAAGAGTTTTTTGTTATAAACCGCGTTTCTGATTATCTCAGCCTCATCAATATAACTGCCTGAGGGCTGAATGGAAATGTCGTTATGTTTATCGATCAGGGCTCTTCTGAAAGTGATGGAGGAGATATGGCCTTCGCCCACTGCCCTAAAACTGATGATCACCCGTTTTTGGCCATCTTCCAGTTCGGTTTGGTCAGGATCTTCTACGATTGATGGGTTAAAGAACGCTGCCGATTCGATAGAATACTCATGCGTAAAGTAGGATCCGATCAGCAGTTTACGGTAAACGGTGAGCGTATCAAAATCAATATTCAGTTCACTAAATAATGGCTTTAGCTTATTGCAATGCCGGTTTAGTACCCTGGTAATGTTGCGGTGCCGCTTGGAATACTCCTGCAACAATGGCGAAATGATGCCAAATGCTTCTTCCTCGCTGATATCCATAACCCGTTTTATCACTTCTTTGGCACGATCGTTCCCATTGAAAAAAAATCTGGCTATAACGCGTTTGGGATCGGGATTAACTCTTATGGGTTTTCGTTCGATGGAAAGTCTCATATATAGAAGGTAGTATTTATTCTTTAACAGCATTAAACTGAATTTGATTTCGATAATTTACATTCATTTCGAAATTCGGATTTGAAATTTCGGATTCGCAAACAAAAAGAGGGACAGAATGTGAGAAATCAGTTTTTAAAATAAAAATCCGAAATTGAACATCCGAAATCCGAAATTCACCTTGATTCTTATATCTTTTGTAAATTGCAGGCGTATGAATGTATTAATTGTTGAAGACGAAAAGGGTTTGGCCCTTGAAGTAGATGAGTTTTTAAGTCATGAAGGCTTTACGGTTGAACATGCACGCACCAAGAAATCGGCAGAGGAAAAGATATTTGTAAACAACTATGATTTTATATTACTTGATCTTGGTTTACCCGATGGAGATGGCTTTGGCTTGCTAAAAATGCTAAAGGGACTTGAAAAGCGCGAGGATGCCGTTATTATACTCACCGCGCGCGGAGCTGTTGACGACCGGGTAATGGGCCTGGAACAAGGCGCCGACGACTACCTGGCAAAGCCATTCTCCCTGAGCGAACTCTTGGCTCGTATGCACGCTATAACGCGTCGCAAACACCGCCTGGAGAGTAATGATATTAATATCAAGGGATTACGCGTTAATATTCAGAACCGTACGGTGATGTATAATGAAGAGCGAATTAACCTGACTAAAAAAGAGTTTGAGATATTTAATTATCTGGTGCTGAATAAAAACCGGGTAATATCGCGCACTAACCTTACAGAGCATGTTTGGGGCGATGTACTGGAGATCAATTCCGATTCCAACTTTGTAGACGTGCATGTTAAAAATCTCCGTAAAAAACTATCGCAATACATCTCTATCGACTGGTTTGAAACCGTAAGAAGCATTGGTTACCGCATTAATATTTAATTTAAATATCCCGCCAAATGAAACTTCAGGTAAAGCTGGCACTATACAATACGTTAACCAAAGTATCCATCATTTTATTTACGGGCCTGCTTATCCTGCTATCAATAGAAAAAATATCCTACAATCATATTGAGGTACGTTTAGAGGAAAAGAAGGAAGCAACATTAAGAAGCCTTTCTTCCAAGGAGATCAACAGTTTTTTAGCCGCACAAAAAGTATATACCGACTATAATATATTAAAGGAGGAGTTTATTACGATAACCCCTGTCAAATATCAACCAAATACTAACACCAAAGTAATATTTACTACCGAGGCGAAGAAGGTTGATAAAAATATGGAAACCTATCGTATATTATCTAACCGGTTTAATTTTAACGGATATACTTATCTGCTGCAAATAGGCGAAACGATTGAATCTGTTGAGGAATTAAAATCCATCATCAAAAAGTTTACCTTGCTGGTATTGTTTATTGCCTTGGTACTTACCCTCATTAGCGACCTGGTATTCACCAAATTTTTACTTGCTCCATTTTATAAGATCATTGACCGAAAGCTGATCAAGGTGAACGATCCTATGAATTTTGATTACGAAAAAATTAAAACCACCACTCAGGATTTTGAATTACTTGATGACAGTATAAGTTCATTAATGAAAAAGATCTCCAATCTTTTTATACTGGAAAAGCAATTCATAGCCAACGTGTCGCACGAATTACTTACTCCTATTTCCATCATCAGTTCGAGGCTTGAGAATATATTACTGCATGATAATTTAAGCGAAGGCAGTGAAAATAAGATGCATGCTTCACTGAAAACACTCAACCGCCTAAAATCAATTATCAACAGCCTATTGCTTATATCAAAGGTAGAAAACAATCAGTTTGACAAAGGCGATATGGTGATGATAGCCGAAGTGATTAAAGAAATACACGAAGAGTTAGAAGATCGTATAGAGGAAAAACACTTAACATTTACCAATCACCTCAAATACATTTATTCGATACAAGGTAACCGCCCGCTTATGCATACGTTACTGTTCAACATCATCAACAATTCTATAAAATACAACAATCTTAAAGGCAGCATAACCATTAGTGATGACCTTACTGATGATATTTACGCTATCACCATTGCCGACACGGGCGCGGGTATGGAGCAAAAACAAATTGATAATGCTTTTAATCGTTTTGAGAAATTTGATACTGACGAAAAGGAAAGCTATGGTTTGGGTCTCGCTATAGTAAAAAGTATTACCGCGTTCCATAACATTAAGATTAAAATAAACTCCGTAAAAAACAAGGGAACTGCTGTAAAGCTGATATTTGACCACCTGACTTAACTTCACTAAATCTTCATTCAAACTTTATTACTTTGAACAGTTTTAGTAAGTGTTACCCCTATTGAGAGAGGCTATTTTTATTTAAGAATAGCCTTTTTTTATATCATCTTATTCCGTTTCACCAGGTAAGTTTTCAGTATGTTCTGATAACCTTCCTGTATATCGGCATCAATCAGGTCGATATGATATTGCGCACATTTAAGCTCCAGCTCATGCCGGTACGCTGCTAAAGCTTTTTGATAAGCATCGCGTATCTTACCGGGATGTACTTTTATTTCGGCGCCACTTTCCATATCAATAAAATGATGAGGCCGGTTATCAAAATCAAAATCGAGTTCTTTTTGCTTATCGTGGACATTGAATATAACCACTTCGTGCTTATTAAACTTTAAGTGTTGTATGGCCGCAAATAATGCTTGTAACTTTTCGGTATTGAGACTATTCTCCAGCATATCGCTAAAGATAACCACCATAGAACGCTGGTGTATCTCCTGCGCAATATGGTGCAGTACGCCGGTAATATCGGTAACCGTATTTACCCGGGGAGTGTTATACATTTTTTCGAGCTCAGCATACAAATAGAATAAATGAGTACTGGTTGATTTGGCGGCACTCAGCCAATCTATCTTATCCGAAAACAGGCACAAGCCAAAAGCATCGCGCTGTTTTTTAAACAGATACATTAATGAGGCTACTGCATAAACCGAAAACTGCAGCTTATTCAACCCTTTTTCGGGGAAATTCATGGACGATGAGGTGTCCAGCAATAAATAACAACGAAGGTTGGTTTCTTCCTCAAACTGCTTTACAAACAATTTTTCGGTGCGGGCCAGCAGCTTCCAGTCGATATTTTTTACCGATTCACCATTATTGTACAAGCGATGTTCGGCAAACTCTACAGAAAACCCATGAAAAGGACTCTGGTGCAGGCCGGTTATAAACCCTTCCACCACCTGGCGGGCCAGCAGCTCCAGATTGGCCATTTGCCTTATTTGCTGATCATCATTTAACCGGGACATAGGGCTAATATATGGTATAAAAAAAGCGTCACCAAATAGGTAACGCTTTTTTAAGGTAATAAATATGGTGAATTAAGCTATCAATAAACTTAATTTTTGCCTTTTGTTATTATGCTAATTGCTTAACCAATTTGTCGGTTAAAACTGATTTTGGAACAGCGCCAATTTGTTTATCAACGATTTCGCCATTTTTAAAGAATAATAAGGCAGGGATATTACGGATTCCGTATTTCATTGATATACCTGGATTGTTGTCCACATCAACTTTACCAACAACGGCTTTGCCAGCGTATTCTTTTGCAATATCTTCAACAACCGGACCTACCATTCTACAAGGGCCACACCATTCTGCCCAAAAGTCAATAAGTACGGGTTTGTCTGATTTCAGCACAAGTTCGTCAAAGTTCGCATCAGTTATTTCTAAAGCCATGATTTCTATTTTTTAAATTTTTGTATTACAAATATATACTATTCAAATAGCTTGCCACAACTACAACCTGACAATGTGACAATTATATTAATATAAATTTAAACATCCACCACAATTATCCCTTCGTAAAGTTTTAAAAATGAGTTCGGCTAAAGCCCCAAAAGTGGGTTTACATGGTTTACACATTTCATGGTTAAAATTCACTTACTTTACTGAAAATCAACTAATTAATAAAATTTCAAGCTAATAAGTGTAAACCCACTTTATGATGGCAAATGCAAAGTATTACCGATCATTAACTAAGCCAAGTTATCAACATTTTGTTTAATAATTGACTGTTTGAATTATTTAGTCAGAAATTATAAAAATCAAATAATTCAGAGGAAAAGTGGCTTACTAAGCAGGGTTACTTTTTATAACTATTGGCATTAATGAATGTAAATCAATTACGATGTTAGTTTTTATCATTCCCTTAATTCTGATACTTACATCCCCCATATTGCAATGGAAGTTCTCATCACGCAGGATAAATGACCAAATCAATCTACCACTTTGGGCAATTACTTTACTCAGTCTTTTACTTGATGTGTTGCTATCGGCAGCCGCATTTTGGATATCCTTATACGGGTTATCACCAGGTATAAAGTGCGCAACCGGCTGCACCGTCTTTATATCTTTGGGAATATTTAACATAGTTATAATTACACCACTTATTGCAATTATAAGTTATATACGATATTACAACCAGCATAAACCTCAACTACAATAACCATATCATGCTGATCTTAGCCTGTGGTCGGTGATAACACCATAGGTGTTCGGAAGATTAAAGGGTAAATAGACCTATTGCATTTTATTGTCGATATGCTCCGTAAGGAGCTACCTGTTTGTAGAAATACAAGACAAAATATCTTTTTGCTCCGTAGGTGCAACCCTAAATGAGCAGGTAAATCGTATAAGGGTAGCCTCTACGAGGCATAAAAAAGGGCGATTCGGTGCTATAAACAGGTAGCTCCTAACGGAGCAAGCTTGTTTCAGATACTTTATAAAATGTGATGTCACAATTTATTCTTCCGAACACCTATGGTGAGGACCAAACAACGGGCTAAACAGATCCTTCACAGCGTTACCCATGACGTGTTTAGTAAATTGAGTAAAGACTTACGAAGTTTCAAAAACTTCGTAAGTCTGGCATCAGCCCCGGATCCGTCATTTCACCTTCAGAATCCAGCGGATTTTATAACTCAGGATGACAAGTTGGTTTTAAGACGATTTAATTCAGCACTGGTTGTATATTGGTTAAATTAAAAATATCAGCCATCAGATCATCGCTGGGATTTACCTTGAATAATTTGGAGGCCAGCTCAACCTGTAGCGCTTCTTCCCTGTCTTTGATCAAAAAGCGCAGCTTACAGTTTTGCACGGGGTATTTTTCGTTATTTACCATAATGGCTTGCTGAATATCATCCAGCAGCTTACTGTTCAGGCTATGCACATCCAGGCATACGGTTAATGATTTGGTCATTTTATCGCGCATTTCTGATAGCAGGCTCATTACCTGTATACGCAGGTCCCAGTTATCTTTTTGCCTGAATTTTTCTTCGATGTTACCCTTGATATGCAAAAAGTACCCATCCATCATCAGGTTACGGAATTTTACATAATCCTCGCCAAACAGGGCAAATTCGTACGATTCGTTATAATCTTCCAGAACAAATGTGCCGAAAGGCTTACCGGTTTTAGTCATCTTATGCTGCACATTACCAACCAGGCCACCAATGCGTATCTCGCCCCGTTTTCGCAGCTCGTTAAATGCACTCATGATCTCTTCGCCGCCTTCGCCTGTACGAGCCTTTTGCACCAGTTTCAGATCGCTTATGGTGCTGTTGCAAAACCGCTCCAGCTCAACTTTATAATTATCAAGCGGGTGCCCGGTTAAATATATCCCGATCACCATCTTTTCGTATTTCAGTTTCTCTATCAGCGGCCATTCTTCGGCTTCGGGCATAGCAGGTTCAGGCACGTATGATGCTACCGAACCACCAAATAATGATGATTGTGAACTGCTTTGTACATTCTGATAATCATTGGCGTATTTGATCAACCGTTCTACACCGGTTAAAACACCCACATCTGTTTTTGCAAAAAACTGGGACCTGTTTACACCAAAGCCATCAAAAGCCCCGCCATAAACCAAGTTTTCGTATGATTTACGGTTTACACTCCTGGTATTTGACCTGCGTGCAAAATCATATAAAGTTTCATACGGGCCATTAGCCTCGCGTTCTTCAATGATACTTTCAACCGCTTTATCACCAACGCCTTTAACTCCGGTTAACCCGAAACGGATATGCCCCTTTTTATTTACAGCGAATGACATGTCCGATTCATTGATGTCCGGCCCCAAAACCTCAAGATTCATCCGGCGGCACTCCTCCATAAAAAAAGTGATCTTCTCTATATTGTTCTGGTTATTTAAAACCGCGGCCATATATTCAGATGGGTAATGCGCCTTTAAATAAGCAGTTTGATAGGCCACAAAAGCGTAACAGGTGGAGTGCGATTTATTGAACGCGTATTGTGCAAAAGCCTTCCAATCAGTCCATATTTTGGTGAGCTTATCTTTGGGGTGACCTTTGGCCATGGCTCCATCCATAAACTGGGCCTCCATTTTGTTCAAAACCTCAATTTGCTTTTTACCCATGGCCTTACGCAAAACATCGGCATCGCCTTTACTAAAGCCCGCTAACTTTTGCGACAAAAGCATCACCTGTTCCTGATATACAGTAATACCATAAGTTTCGCCCAGATACTCCTCCATATCCGGAAGGTCAAATACGATAGGCTCCTGTCCGTGCTTACGCTTAATAAAGTTAGGGATATACTCTATCGGCCCCGGGCGGTAAAGGGCGTTCATCGCGATCAAGTCTTCAAATTTATCCGGCTTCAGATCGCGCAGGTACATTTGCATACCGTCGCTTTCAAACTGGAACGTACCGTTGGTATCACCACGCTGATAAAGCTCGTATGTTTTAACATCGTCAAGCGGTATATAATCAATATCTATCTCCCGGCCATGATTTTGCTTGATCATCCGCAGCGCATCCTTAATAATAGTCAGGGTTTTCAGGCCCAGAAAGTCCATCTTGATAACGCCGGCATCCTCAATTACACGACCGTCATACTGGGTCACCAACAGATCAGAGTCTTTGGCCGTAGCTACCGGGACAATATCAGTTAAGTCATAAGGCGCAATGATAATACCCGCGGCGTGTACACCTGTATTCCGTACCGAGCCCTCCAATTTTTCGGCCTCGCGCAGTACCTGCCCACGCAAATCGTTCCCTTTTACAATTTCTTTCAGCTCGGGTACCTGTTCAATAGCTTCTTTAAGCGTAATGCCTAATGTATCAGGAACCAGCTTTTTCAGCGCAGCCATTTCGGGCAGCGGCATGTCCAATACACGACCCACATCCTGTATACTGGTGCGGGCAGCCATAGAACCATAGGTAATAATTTGGGCTACTTGATTTTTACCATATTTATCGACCACATAATCGATCACTTTTTGGCGGCCTGCATCATCAAAGTCGGTATCAATATCGGGCATCGACTTACGATCCGGATTCAGGAACCTTTCGAACAGGAGGTTATATTTCATCGGGTCGATATTGGTGATCCCGGTACAATAAGCCACCACCGAGCCTGCCGCTGAACCACGGCCCGGCCCAATAAATACGCCGATATCGCGGCCATGCCTAATAAAGTCGGCTACGATTAAGAAGTAACCGGCAAAACCCATGGTACGTATCGTAAATAACTCAAAGTTGATGCGTTCCTCCGTTTCGGGCGAAATATCTTTATAACGTTCTTTAGCACCCGTAAATGTTAAATGCTTTAAGTACTCCCATTGGTTAAGCGTATCGGCATCGGGCGTGTTATGGATCTTAAATTCATCAGGGATCACGAAGTTTGGCAACAGGATATCCCGTTTTAACTTCAACACCTCTACCTTATCAACTATTTCATTGGTATTATCCAGTGATTCAGGGACGTCAGAGAACAGGCTACCCATTTCTGCCTGCGTTTTAAAGTAAAACTGATCATTCGGAAAACCGAAACGGTAACCCTTACCACCTTCCTCGTCAGTAGCAATTGGCGTACTTTGCATATCGCCGGTATTTACACACAGCAAAATATCGTGAGCGTTGGAATCCTGCTGATCCACATAGTGCGAATCATTGGAGCATATCACCTTTACATTATACTTCTTGGCATAAGTAAGCAGCACATTATTAATAGTAGTTTGCTCTGGAATTTCATGGCGTTGCAGCTCGATATAAAAATCCTCACCAAACAGGTCAAGCCACCATCTAAATTCTTCTTCAGCCTTTTCGGGTGTTTCCCGTAATATAGCCTGGGGTACCGATGCACCAATACAGCAGGTGGTAGCGATGAGGCCTTTATGGTATTTTACTATCAGTTCTTTGTCAATACGCGGCCATTTACTGTACAGGCCTTCCATATAGCCTAATGAGCATAGCTTCACCAGGTTTTTGTAGCCCTCGGGGTTTTTAGCCAGCATCAGCTGATGGCGGCGTACGTCTTTTTTCTCCTTGGTAAATTGCTTCTTATGTCTGTCTTCAACCACATAAAACTCACAGCCAACTATAGGTTTTACGTTGTGTTTGCCTGCTTCGGCAACAAACTTAAACACCCCGAACATATTACCATGATCGGTTATAGCTAACGCTTTCATACCATCAGCTGCTGCTTTTTTATATAGTTTTCCTATATCGGCGGCACCATCAAGTAATGAAAATTGGGTATGTACGTGTAAATGAGAAAAATCTGGCATAATGAATCCTTTTCAGCAAAATCCTGTAGAAATACAAAGTTATCAATAAAACAACTTTGCCGCATCATGTGTTGAAAAACTAAGCCCGAATAATTTTTTTATCTATGGGTTGTGGTGTTTGGTTATTATGCCAATGAAGCTGTAACTTAAACCGGACTAATCAAATAACCATTTAGTAGTATGACTATTTGATTATTTTTACAGTGAACGATCTCCACCCTTGAAAAATATATACAATTGAAAAAGTTTGGACGAATAGCCCTAAAAACCATACTCTGGATAATTGCAAGTATCATTTTTCTGGTGCTGCTTGTTGTTATTCTGATACAGGTTCCTGTTGTGCAGAATTTTGCCAAGGATAAAGCGGTGAATTTTCTGCAGGGGAAAATTCATACCAAAGTACAAATAGGCCACATTAGCCTGGGCCTGCCTAAACTACTGGTATTAGAAAATGTTTATTTTGAAGATCAGAAAAAGGACACCCTGATTGCCGGCGAAAAATTAAAGGTCGATATCAGTCTGTTTAAGTTACTTCATAATAAGGTAGAGATCAATGAGATCAATCTGCAGGGCATTACCGCCAATGTAAGCCGTGGGGCCGATAGCGTTTTCAATTTCGATTACATTATTAAGGCTTTTATGGGTGAACAAAAAAAGGAGGTGAAACCAGAAGACACCACCTCAACAATGAAGTTCTCATTGGATAAGATCAATCTTGACCGCATTAATATCAAATACAAAGATAAGATCACCGGCAACGACGTTAAATTCCTACTTGGACATTTTGATACCCGCATTAAGGATTTTGATATGGATAAAATGAAATTTACCATACCAAAGATCACACTATCAGATATTAACGCGCGCATTATCCAAACGCCAACCGGCCCTCCTCCTGTTGATACGGCCACCACGCCATTAAATATGGATTTGAATTTGGGCGTTATCGATATATCGAAAATAAAAGTGGATTACCAAAGCAGTGAAATGAATGCCAACGTTGATCTGAACAAGCTTTTGGTGAATATGGATAAGATCGACCTAAAAAAACAAAAGGTGGGTATTAAAAGTATCGAGCTCAATAATGCCCAGGCGGCCCTGAGCCTTGCTAAACCCAAAATGGTACAAAAGGTCATTATAAAAGCCGCTAAAAAACTCGATACCCTGGTATCGTCACCACAAACATCCAGGTGGGCCGTTACTTTGGGCAAGGTGAACTTCAGCAATGATAATATTAAGTTTGATAACGAAGCGCAAAAGGCCATCCCTAAAGGGCTTGATTTTGGACACATGGATATCCGGAATCTCAACGCCGAGGCGGAGAATATCTCTTATAACCCAGATACCATCTCTGGCGAGATCAATTCCTTTACTTTTAGTGAAAAAAGCGGGTTAAAGATCAATAAGTTCCATACCACTTTCTTTTATGGGCCAACCAATGCCTACATGAATGATCTGCTGCTGGAGACTCCCCAAACCATTCTTCAAAAATCAGTACAGGTGCGTTACCCTTCTATTGATGCCATTACCAAAAATATTGGCGCGCTGGGTATTAATGCTAATTTAGATGGAAGCCGTTTAGGCTTAAAGGATGTGTTACTCCTGATGCCAACCATGGCTACCATGGAACCTTTTAAAAGTTCGCCAGGCACGGTTTTCAAAATAAACGGTAAAGTTAAAGGCCAGGTGAATAATCTGGATATCCCCAGCATGGAGGTAAGCGGATTAGGCAGTACCCATATTAAGGCATCAGCCAAAATAAAAGGTTTACCCGATGTGAATAAAGCTTATTTTGATGTTAACATAGTCGATTTTACCACCAGCAGCGCAGATATTGCCAAACTGGCTCCCGCAGGCAGCATCCCTCCTAATGTAAGCATCCCCGAAAAAATGAACCTGAAAGGTACATTTAAAGGCGGCATGACCAACTTTGATACTAAAATGGGCCTGCGCTCCAGCGATGGCGCGGTTGACCTGGTCGCGGCCATGAAAAATGGTGAGCATAAAGGTAAGGAAATCTATACGGCTCATATCAAGGCCAATGATCTGAATGTTGGCGCTTTAACCAAACAGCCGCAAATGGTTGGTAAAATAACGATGGATGCCAGCCTAAAGGGCGTAAGCCTCGACCCTAAAAAGGCCAGCATACAGTTTAACGGCAACCTTACTAAAGCTTATGTAAAGGGTTATACCTATCAAAACCTGGTGTTGAAAGGCAGCTCTGAAAATGGCAATTACACGGCCATTGCCCGCATGAAGGATCCTAACATTAATTTCAATCTGGATGCCAAAGCTTATTTGAACCGCAAATACCCATCGGTTAACGGAACTTTATTGGTTGATAGCATTAACCTGCAAAAATTAAATTTTATAAAGGACGATATGCGTTTTCATGGTAAAATGGTGGCCAACGTACCTACCGCCGATCCGGATTACCTGAACGCCGATATATTGGCCACTGATCTGCTGGTGGTAAATAAAGGACAGCGGATAAAGCTGGATACGGTAAGCCTTAAATCCACCGCTAATGCCGATAGCAGCACCCTGCGTTTAAAAACCCCCATTATGACAGCTCACATGGCTGGAAAATACAAGCTAACCCAGATAGCTGATGCCCTGCAGGATGTGATCAATAAATATTTCAATACAACCTTGGCAAGTGAAAAGGCCAAAGGTGAAAGGGTAAAGGTGAAAGGTGGAAAAACTGAACACATAACCCGCAACCCACAACCAGCTACTCAACACTCACCACTTACCACTCACTCCTCGCCGCAACAGTTTGTATTTGACGCGCGCCTGGTTAAAACGCCGCTGCTTACCCAATTTGCGCCCGATCTGAAACAGCTTGATCCTGTCCTGCTGAATGGCAGTTTTAACAGTGAGTCGGGCGAATTAGTGGTTAAAGGTTCTATACCAAAGGTTATTTATGGCACCAATACGGTTAACAACGTCAAACTGGATATTAATACCAACAACAACGCCCTAAACTACAATTTAGCTGCTGACGAAATAAAAGTAGGCTCATCCTTAGACCTGTTATATACCAGTATATCGGGCAAGGCACAGGATAATAAGCTTAACGTAAGCCTGGAAGTACGCGATGCGGCCAAAAAGGATCGTTACAGGCTTGCCGGCGTGTTCAGCATCTTAACCAATCAATACCAGTTTAGTTTTGTGCAAGACGGTCTGTTGCTTGATTATATGCCTTGGGCTGTTAATCCCGACAATTACCTGCAATATGGCCCTAAAGGAATATTGGCACATAATTTTACTATTTCAAACACCAATCAAATACTCAGCGTAAACAGCAATCCGCAAGAGTTTAATGCGCCTGTTACCGTTAATTTTAATAATTTCAGAATCGAAGCTTTGACCAAAATAGCCAAGCAGGATTCCTTGCTGGTTGGCGGCGTAATTGATGGTAAGGCCGAGATCAGTAATTTCCAGAAATCACCCTTGTTTACAGCGGCTATTGATGTTAAAGACTTTAATTTCAAGGGTGACACTGTGGGTAATATAGCCCTTAAAGTGAATAATCAAACCGAGAACGCTTATGCCGCCAGCATGAGCATTACGGGTAAAGGTAACCAGGTTGATCTGAACGGCACTTACTATACCAACCCCGAAAGCCGCTTTGATATGAACCTGAATATTGTAAACCTCAATATGAAAAGCATTGAGGGCTTTAGCTTTGGCAGCCTGCGCAATTCATCGGGTAACATAACCGGTCAGCTCAAAATAGCCGGCACCACCACAGCACCGGCAGTGCGTGGAGATATTAACTTTAATAAAGTTGGCTTTAATGTGGTCATGCTCAATTCGTACTTCCGCATGCCGCAGGAAAGCATCACTTTTAACGACGAAGGCATCCGTTTTAATAATTTCACCTTAGTTGATTCTACCAACAACAAAGCCGTTATCAGCGGTAGCATTTTCACCAAAACGTATACCGATTTTGCTTTTGGCTTAGATATCAACGCCCGCAATTTCAGGGCAATGAACTCTACCCAGGATGATAACAAATTGTATTATGGAAAATTGTTCCTGGATACCCGTATTAAAGTGAGGGGAAATATGGACAAACCTGTTGTGGACGCCAACCTGACAGTAAACGAAAAAACAGATATGACAATAGTGCTGCCCACTACTGATCCGAGTGTGGAGGACCGGAAAGGTGTGGTAGAATTTATTGATCAGAACGCACCTAAATTAGATTCCATATTACTGGCCAGGCAGCTTGATTCATTGAAAAAATCAAATGTAAAGGGTCTGGATGTATCGGCAACCATCAATGTAAATAAAAATGCTGCCTTTACCGTTGTTATAGATGAAAACAATGGTGATGTGGTGCACTTGAAAGGCGAAGCAAGCTTAAATGCAGCTATAGATCCGAGCGGTAAGATCAATCTCACAGGAACCTATGAAGTAAATTCGGGTTCTTATGAATTATCCTATGCTACTGTAAAACGTAAGTTTAACTTTAAAAAAGGCAGTACTATTGTTTGGACCGGCGACCCAACCAGCGCCAATATCAACCTGACGGCGATTTATGTGGCCAATGTTCCTCCTATTGATCTGGTTGAAAAGCAAAGTACTGAGAGCACAGGTCTATACAAGCAAAAACTACCCTTTAATGTAAACCTGAGCCTTAAAAACCAACTGCTTACCCCTGATATCAGCTTTGATATTGTACTGCCTGATAGCTCCTATAACGTACAAAGTGATGTAATTGCCAACATTAATACGCGTTTGGCCCAGGTACGGCAAGACCCTAATGAGATGAACAAGCAAGTACTTGGTGTATTGGTGTTAGGACATTTTATAGGTGATAATCCATTGCAAAGCCAGGGGGCAGGTTTTTCGGCCGAAGGTCTGGTGCGTAATAGTGTAAGCAGCCTGCTAAGCGATCAGCTAAACAGACTGGCGGGTGATCTTATTGAAGGTGTAGATCTGAACTTCGGCTTAACATCGGGTGAAGACTATTCTACAGGAACTGCCACTAACCGAACGGATCTGAATGTTGGATTGTCCAAACGGTTCCTGAACGACAGACTTACGGTAACCGTTGGTAATAACTTTAACCTGGAAGGTAATCAGGAAGGCCAAAAAGCAACCAATATTGCGGGCGACGTATCCGCGAATTATAAGCTGAGTAAGGATGGGCGCTATACGCTGCGTGCCTACCGTCGCGATGAGTTTATTGTATTTCAAGGACAAATCATTGAAACAGGTTTAGGGTTCACGCTCACCGTGGATTATAATCGTTTCAGAGAAATATTCCGCAAGCGTACGGCACAGGAACGCGAAATGCGCCGCAAATATTTGCAGCAGGAAAAAGATAAGAAAAAAGCACAGGACGAGGCCACTAATAAAGCTAATGACGCGGCAAAAGCTGAGGAACAAAAAGAGCAGGAAAAGAAAAAACAAACAACTACCTCAAATTAAGCTTATGATCAAGCACTTTAGATATATACTCATATTTACTGTTTTGTTGAACGCCTGCAGCAATACCAAATACCTGGCTTCGGGTCAGAAATTGTATACCGGCGGCGAAGTAAAAATTCAGGATAAGGATATTAAAAAAAGTGATGCCAAAGCATTAACCGAAGAGCTGCAGACCCTACTGCGGCCCAAACCCAATAGTGCTATATTGGGTTTAAGGGTTAAACTTTGGATATATAATAAAACCCGTACAAAAAAGACCAAGGGCCTTGCTCATTGGCTCAATACCAAATTTGGCGAACCTCCAGTTCTGGTAAGTTCTGTTAACCTGGAGAATAATAGCGATATATTACAAAACAGGCTGCAGAATGAGAGTTATTTTCAGGCCCAGGTTAACGGAGATACCGTTGGCAAGAAAAAAACGGCTAAAGCTGTATACAGCGTGCTAACCGGTTCTGCTTACAAAATACGAAAGGTAATCTTCCCAACAGGTAGTGAAAGTATTGATACAGCCGTGGCCGGAACAGCCGCGCAAACGCTCTTGAAACCGGGGAACAACTATAATCTGGATATTATTAAAAATGAACGTATACGCATTGATGCCAAACTAAAGGAAGAGGGTTTTTATTTCTTCGCCCCCGAAAACCTGATCATGCGGGTTGATAGTACCATAACTGGTCACCAGGTTGATATTTTTGTAGCCATTAAACGCGATATTTCAGAGAGAGCGCAAGAAATTTATACGATTAATAACATATATGTATACCCAAGCTACTCCCTGCGTGATACTTCCTTAAATCTGGATAAAGCACAAAAATATCGCTGGTACAACATTGTTGAAAAAAGAAAAACAGTGAACAGCTATATTTTTGCCAATACCGTTTTATTGCGTCCTGGCGAAGTATATAACCGTACCAATCATAATAATTCCTTAAACCGTTTTGTTAATCTCGGGCCGTACAAGTTTGTAAAAAACCGGTTTGAAGATGTAACCGATTCACCCAAGCTGGATGTGTACTATTTTTTAACACCCTATAAAAAGAAATCATTACAACTCGAATTATTGGGGCGTACTACATCGGCCAATTATACCGGTACACAGGTAAATATTAACTGGCTTAACCGAAACGCGTTTAAAAGTGGCGAGGCACTAAAGGTAACCCTGTTTGGTAGCACCGACGTGCAATTTGGCGGTAATAACAACGGTTTTAATGTGTACCAGGCGGGTATTCAAACAACCCTGTCGTGGCCCCGTTTTATAAGTCCTTTTTATCCTAAGGCCGATAATGCCTACATTCCCCATACTAATTTAACGTTGGGATACACATTGGTTGATCGTCAAAAGCTGTACCGGCTAAATTCCTTTAATGCCTCATTTGGATATCAGTGGAAAGAGTCGGTTCATCGCTCACATGAATTGAATATTTTCAATTTCAATTTTGTTAATCCTCAACATATATCACAGTTGTACGTGGATAGTATTAATAATCCAAAAAATACCAATCCAGCTTTAAAACATGTTATTGATAAACAATTTATTTTCGGCCCGAGCTATGGTTATACCTATACCAATACCACCGAGGACAATCGCACCAACACTTTTTACTATAATGGCAAAATAAGTTTATCGAACAATTTATATGGTATCATTTCCGGAGCTGATAGCGTGCACGGCAAAGCGAAACAAATTTTCGGCGCCAACTTTAACCAGTACGTTAAAATAGAGAACGAGATCAGGTTTTTTCATAAAACAGGTCCCAACAGCAAGTTTGCCAGCAGGTTATTGGTGGGTGTTGGCCTGCCTTATGGCAACTCAACGCAGCTTCCATACAGCCAGCAATTTTTCATAGGCGGACCTAACAGTCTGCGTGGTTTTCAGGCACGCACTATTGGTCCGGGTTCCTATGCTGTTAAGGTGGCGGCTGGTAACTTTTTCCCTGATCAGTCGGGTGATATCAAAATTGAAGCTAACATCGAATACCGGCCCAAGCTGTTTAGCATAGTATATGGGGCCTTGTTTATGGATGCCGGTAATATATGGCTAAAAAACTCCAATGGTTTACAACCCGGAGCAGTTTTCACCAAAAACTTTTTAAATGATATGGCTGTAGACGCGGGCTTTGGTTTACGTTTTGACCTTTCTGTATTGGTATTACGTACTGATTTGGGCGTACCGCTTAGATACCCCTACTCACGACCAGGAAAAAAAGAATGGGACATGAATTTCCGCTACAGTGTATTTAACCTGGCTATTGGTTACCCATTTTAATTTAATTATTGAATTAGTGAGTTAGTGAATTATTGAATGAAATGTTCATTTTTGTTCGTTTTACAGTTGAGCTTTGAGAATCACTAATTCACTAACTCACTAATTCACTAATTATAAATAAATGATATCTATCCCTCTACAGATCATTGACCTGCATGATGACGGCTTTCATCCACTGTTGGAGGTTAATTTATTTGGCAAAGCTTTTACTGTAGTATTGGATACCGGGGCTTCTAAAACAGCATTTGACCGCACAGCACTTTTCGAAGCGAATGAAACTATGGCCGTGTTGACCAGCGACAGGCTCTCCACCGGTTTAGGCACCAATACCATGGAATCATTCACAGCAGTCATCAGCGGTATGCGGATAGGCGATATGCCCATCGCTGATTTTGAAGTTGCGGTGCTTGATCTTTCTACCATTAACATAGCTTACAGCCAGATGGGTCACCCGCAGGTATTAGGCGTTTTGGGTGGTGATATATTGATGAAATATAAAGCCGTGATTGATTATGGAAAGCAGGTGCTAAAGCTGAAAACCAGATAGTTTAAGCAATTTCACGACAAAAACATGTCGTTTTTCACTTATTCGGTATGAAATATGCTTGATAATGGTATGAAAGACGTCCAATCAACCCACACAAACCCAATTATCAAGCATAAATTCACTGCTGATCCAACAGTTTTAGTGCATAATGATATCGTTTATTTATATACCGGACATGACGAACCTCCTGAAGGTATCGATGATTACGTAATGAATGACTGGTTATGTTTTTCATCAGCAGATATGGTAAACTGGCAGGAACACCCGGTTCCTTTAAAAGCTAAAGACTTTGCCTGGGCAAGCGGTGATGCCTACGCCTCTAAAGTGATCAGCCGGAATGGTAAATTTTATTGGTATGCAGCCGTTACCCACGCCACTATTGAGGGAAAAGCAATTGGTGTAGCAGTTGCCGATCATCCTTCGGGGCCATTCTACGATGCACTTGGAAATGCTCTGATCACACAGAATATGATCCCACCGACAGATAATAATAAAGCCAACATGGACCCCACTGTTTTAATTGACGACGACGGCCAGGCTTACCTGTTTTGGGGTAGCATAACTTGTTATTATGTAAAATTGAAGAAAAACATGATTGAGCTTGATGGCCCCATCCAAACTTTCTTACTGCCAAAATTTATGGAAGGAGCGCATTTGCACAAAAAAAATCAATGGTATTACTTTTCTTATGGTTATGGCTCACCAGAAAAAGTTGCTTATGCGAGGAGCCGAAATATCAACGGCCCCTGGGAATTTAAAGGGATACTGAGCGAAATAGCTGGCAATTGTGAAACAAACCGACCTGCCATTATTGATTTTAAAGGAAAAACTTATTTCTTTTACCATAACGGCGCACTGCCAGGTGGTGGAAGCCACAGGCGCTCTGTTTGTATCGACTACTTATACTACAACGCCGATGACACTATAAAACGAATAATAATGACATCTGAAGGTGTAGCAAGGGTAAACGAAAATTAAATATATGATCACCGGCATCAAGCAGTAACAGCTTAGTATTTATTACATACAAACTTAAAAAACACAAAAAGCCCCGCTTTGCTAAAGCAGGGCTTAATCTGTATATCATCAGGGGATTTAATAGTCTATGTATCTATTTTGGCGTATTTGGCATTGCGCTCAATAAACTCGCGGCGTGGTGCTACCTCATCACCCATCAGCATACTGAAGGTATGATCGCATTCGGCGGCATTTTCAATTGTAGCGCGTTTCAGTGTGCGGGTTGCCGGATTCATGGTGGTATCCCAAAGTTGGATATCGTTCATTTCACCCAAACCTTTATAGCGCTGTACTTGTACACTCTCCTCTTTACCGGCACCTTTAAGGCGCTGTATAGCGGCATCGCGTTGCGCATCGTTCCAGCAATACTCTGCTTCTTTGCCTTTTTTAACCTGGTATAATGGCGGCGAAGCGATGTAAACATAACCGGCTTCAACCAGCTCTTTCATATAACGGAAAAAGAAGGTAAGGATCAACGTAGTAATGTGTGAACCATCCACGTCGGCATCTGTCATGATAATGATCTTATGGTAACGTAGTTTAGACATGTTAAGCGCCTTATCATCTTCAGGTGTACCGCGGCTTACACCAAGACCGGTAAACATATTCTTGATCTCCTCGTTCTCATATATCTTGTGCTCCATGGCTTTTTCCACGTTTAGGATCTTACCACGTAAAGGTAAAATAGCCTGGTATTCGCGGTCGCGGCCCTGTTTGGCGGTACCACCCGCCGAGTCACCTTCCACCAGGTATAATTCGCAAAGTGAAGGGTCGTTATTAGCACAATCAGATAGTTTACCTGGCAAACCAGATCCGGTCATCACGCTCTTGCGTTGTACCAGTTCGCGGGCCTTGCGGGCAGCTGCACGGGCAGTAGCGGCCAGTATCACTTTATTAACAATTAACCGGGCTTCTTTCGGATTTTCTTCCAGGAAGTTACCTAAAATTTCGCCCACTGCCATATCCACGGCACCCATTACCTCGTTGTTACCCAACTTAGTCTTGGTTTGTCCTTCAAACTGTGGCTCCTGCACTTTTACCGATACTACCGCGGTTAGGCCCTCCCGGAAGTCATCGCCGGTAATTTCGATCTTCATGTTTTTCAACAAGCCCGATTTATCGGCATAAGCTTTCAGCGTACGGGTTAGTCCGCGGCGGAAACCGGCAACGTGGGTACCACCCTCAATAGTGTTAATGTTATTTACATAGGAGAATACATTCTCGGAGTAGGTATCATTATACTGAAAAGCCAGTTCAACCGGGATGCCATTTTTTATACCATCCAGGTAAATAGGATCAGGGATAATAGATACCCGTGTTGTGTCTAAAAACTTAACAAACTCGCGCAAGCCACCTTCTGAATAAAATTCTTCCGAAGGGAAAGAACCATCTTCGTTAGGGAAACGTTCATCAGTTAAAGTAAGGCGGATACCTTTATTTAAGAATGCCAGTTCGCGTAAGCGGCCGGCAAGCGTTTCGTATTTGTATTCGGTAGTGAACTGGAATATTTCCGGATCGGGCTGAAAAGTTTGGGTAGTACCTGTATGGTCAGATACACCAATTTCTTTAACCTCAAAAAGCGGTTTACCTTTTTCATACTCCTGGGTAAATATTTTGCCTTCACGGTAAACCAGTGTTTTCATGTGGATGGAAAGCGCGTTTACGCAACTTACACCCACACCGTGCAAACCGCCGGATACTTTATAGGTATCCTTGTCAAATTTACCACCGGCGTGTAAAACCGTCATTACTATTTCCAGTGCCGATTTACCTTCTTTAGTATTGATGCCGGTAGGTATCCCCCGGCCATTATCAACAACGGTAATGGAATTTCCTTTATGTATAGTAACATTTATAGTATCGCAGTAACCGGCAAGGGCCTCGTCAATGGAGTTATCGACAACTTCATATACTAAATGGTGCAAACCTTTAACGCCTGTATCACCAATATACATAGAGGGACGTTTACGCACCGCCTCTAAACCTTCTAATACCTGTATATTATCTGCTGAATAATTGGATTTGTCCTGATTTTCTTCGCTCATATTTATTTAGTACAACAACCTTCAAAAGTACGAAATTAACACGAGATTAACGATTAGTTGTTGATAAAAAACGCTGTGTGGAATACTGTCTGAATCAGAATTTACAGAATTAAAGAATTAACAAAATTGATCCGTCAAAATTCTGAAAATTCTACAATTCCTAAATTCTGATTCAGACAATGAAATTAGGATACTTGTAATGAAAGATTATCTTTGTCAAAATTTTTACTTAAAAAAGATAAACCTTCGTGTGCAGCTGCACAAAACGTTATAATTGCACAAAGGAGTTTGATAAGAATAAATAAAGGCGCAAATTTTAACGACCGCCAGCTAAATAAAACACGAAAAAATCAATTAATTAAATGAAAACTACGGCTTCAACATTAACAAAGTTCACATTAGGGATATTAATTGCCGGGAGCATAGCCGCCTGCAATCAAAATAAAACTGCCGACAAACCTGCTACAACCGCACCAGCAGAGGTTAAAGAATCTATCGTATATGTAAATTCAGATAGCTTGCTTAACAAATACGACTATTTTAAAGATATGTCAAAACGCCTGGAAGATAAAGGCAAATCTTCACAAGGTGACCTGCAGGCTAAAGGTCAGGCTTTTCAGCGTGAGGTTGCAGAGTATCAAAAAAATGCAGCTACTCTTCCCGCCGATCAGCGCCAGGCTACAGAACAGCGTCTGCAACGTAAGCAACAGGAATTACAAGGTTATCAGCAAAATGCCAATGCAGAGTTTCAGAATGCGCAGGCCACTGAAAACGCCAAGCTATATGATAAGATAGCTGATTTTACAAAAACTTACGCTAAAGAAAAAGGCTACAAACTGGTGTTAACCTATTCAAAGGCTAACCCTACCGTACTATATGGCGATCCATCATTAGATGTTACTGCCGATGTGGTAAAACGCCTGAACGAAGCTTACGCTAAAGACAAGAAGTAAGTTTTCGGATGTGCAGATCTCGGATGTGCAAATATGCAGATGAGATCAACCTTCAAAAAAATCATAAAATATTAACTTTAAAAACCTCAACTTCGGCTGAGGTTTTTTTAATTTAGAAGTATATGCAAAATACGGTTCACGAAAAGTTTATGCAGATAGCTATTGAACTATCTGAATATAATGTAAAGCAGGGCACCGGCGGCCCTTTTGGCGCCGTTATAGTAAAGGATGGAATGATTGTGGCCCGCAGCGCCAACCGTGTGGTACCTACCAATGACCCAACTGCTCACGCCGAAGTTTCGGTGATACGCCTGGCCTGCCAGGAGTTGGAAACTTATGATCTGTCGGGTTGTGAAATATATACCAGCTGCGAGCCCTGCCCTATGTGCCTGGGCGCTATTTACTGGGCGCGTATTGATAAAGTTTATTATGCTAATACCAAGGCCGATGCTGCAGCTATTGGCTTTGACGATCATTTTATTTATAATGAACTGGAAACCCCGATGGCTGAACGTAAATTACCTTTTGTACAATTACTTCGCGATGAGGCCATGACAGCCTTTAAGCTTTGGGAAACAACCGAAAATAAAACAGACTATTAAAAAACAAACAAGCTTGTCATCCTTTGCTACGCTCAGGAAAGAATATATCAGAAGGGCTTGTCAGTCTGAGCTCCGTCGAAGACTCGCGCGCAGAGGCCTGCCTACCATGGTTCGACAGGCTCACCATGACACCCTGTTTTATTCTTTAGAAATGCCACCCTATTCGCTCCCTTTTTCCTTCTTGTCAAAATAATCATCCTTCAGATCGTCAATTTCGCGGCGGTCGCGTTTGGTAGGGCGCCCCGTACCCCTGTCCCGTTTTAATATTGGGGCGTGAAACATGGATTTGAAGGCCTGGGTTTGTTCCACAGGAGTTATATCTTCATAAAAATTCACCGCGGTTTTGGCATCTACGCGGTTTTCGAGCAAGCCTGTTACCCGTACTACTTTACGTTCAATTCCTTTAGCTACCTGGTAAGTATCGCCAATTTTTACTTCATAGGATGGCTTGATGTTTTTGCCATCCAGTTTTACGCGCCCTGCCTTGCAGGCATCAGATGCCAGGGTACGTGTTTTAAAAAGCCTGATGGCCCACAGGTATTTATCTATCCTCAGTTTTTCTTTTTCGGGCATGGGTAAAAAGTCGAACTCCAAAATTAAGAAATACCATTCAATTATTTGGAGCAAAGACATAAGGAGCAAAGAACAAGGACTGAGGAAGTAAAGAAAAAGCCTTATTCTTTATATCCTTATTCCGTATATCCTTCCTCTAAAACCTACCTTGTAAATACAGGGTTAATTTACAGGCCATTACTTAATAATTTCATAATCTAAACTTCGCATTATGTAAAAGCTGCCGCCTTACATTTAATCAATTATAATAAATCCGGTTTGTCCGGTTTGTAAAGGAAAATATTACTTATATAAAATAAAAGACCCCTGAAGGTCACAACCTAAAAAATGGATTTTGCGAAAGGCTTATGCCGATTGGCAATTTAATTCACAAACCCGATGAATGAAATTTTAAAACAAAAAGCGGCCGGTATCAAATTACTGATAACCGATTGCGATGGCGTATTAACAGATGCCGGAGTTTATTACGGCAGCAATGGTGAGGATCTGAAAAAATTTAACATGCGCGATGGCATGGGTGTTGAACGTTTACGCAAATATGCGGGTGTACAAACCAGTATCATCACCGGTGAATTATCACCATCAATAGCTAAAAGAGCCGAAAAACTACAAATAACAGAGCTGCATTTAGGTATAAAAGACAAAGTGATTGTTTTTAAAGAGATATGCGACCGCTTGGCCTTAAAGCCCGAAGAAATAGCCTACATAGGCGATGATCATAATGATCTGGAAGTAATGAGGCTGGCTGGCTTAACCGCATGCCCTGCAGATGCCTTACCCCGCATCAAAAATCAGGCGGATGTTATTTGCACACTAAACGGCGGTGAAGGCTGCTTCCGCGAATTTGCCGAACTGATCATCGATATTAAAAGCAATACGTTTTCGGCCAGTAGCCTTAACGGTACCATTACCTTAAATAATGGCCGGGTGATAGGCAAAGGCCAGCCAAGCTATATCATTGCAGAAATTGGTATTAACCACAACGGATCGTTGGAAACAGCCAAAAAACTGATTGACGAAGCTGTGGCCGCTAAAGCCGATGCCGTTAAATTTCAGAAACGTACGCCAGAGATCTGTGTACCTAAAGATCAGTGGGAAATTATGCGCGATACTCCATGGGGCCGTATCACTTACATTGATTATAAGCGTAAAACAGAGTTTGGCATCGCCGAATACGCCACGATAGATCAATATTGCAAAAAACTGGGTATCGATTGGTTCGTATCTGCCTGGGATGTGCCATCAGTTGATTTTATGGAACAGTTTGATACCGTTATGTATAAACTGGCCTCGGCATCATTAACTGATTTCGCACTGATACAGCGCATCCTGGAAACCGGTAAACCGCTAATGCTGTCGACCGGTATGTCAACCATCAAAGAGATAGAGGCTACCATGAATTATATTATGGCATTTGATGAAAATTATCCGTTGTTCATCGCGCACTCTACCTCGGCTTATCCATGTCCGTTGCAGGAACTTAACCTGAAAATGATACAAACACTGGAAGCCAAATATCCAGGTATCCCGGTTGGTTATTCCGGCCACGAAACCGGGCTGGCCACGACCGTAGCAGCCGTTACGCTGGGCGCCACCTTTGTAGAACGTCATTTCACGCTCGATCGTGCAATGTGGGGATCTGATCATGCTGCTTCTGTTGAGCCACAAGGCTTGCAACGCCTTGTACGTGATATCCGCGATATAGAAACCGCTTTGGGTGATGGTGAGAAGAAGGTTTACGAATCTGAGCTGGCCCCCATGAAACGCCTGCGGGTAAACATAAGTGAGGAATATAAAGAGAGGCCAACGGCCTAATTAACAGTAATCCCGTATACTTTTACTTTCATGCACGAAAAGTAGAAGTATACGGGATTATCCTTGTAAAGATCTCTTATTTTACTTCACCGTAATAGTTTTAGTTTGGATGGTATGGGCGCTAAAATACCCTAATACTTCCGGGGTAATATTGTTAGGTGGGTTTGATGGCGTTACCCCCCCAATCGGGCCTTTAAAACCTTGTTGCATTAAAGTATACCAGTAGGTATACATAGTTTTATCAACACTCTGCATTTCAACGGTTACTTTATCTCCGGCATATATACTTATATCGTCCTGCGCTAAATCAAAAGCTACTTTATTGCCATCTGTAAAGTCATCATTATTAGCGAAAACGCGTTTAACCTGTACATCATTAACATACAGTAAGAAATTGTATTGATTGCCCAAGCCTTTGGGGTCGGTATAATAAACCGTTATCTTTTTCTTGTTTTCATCAGTGCTAAAATTATCTTTAAAAGCCCTCACATTATCTAAAGCCACCTGCACAGGTATTTTGGAACTGGCCTCATAGGTTTTACCTTTAGTTGTTACACTTAATTTATAAACACCTCCTGTAATTCCTGCCATTTTGGGTATAGTGTAAATACCGGGTGAGCCTTCCTGAAACGCGTAAACATTACCATACTGATCATTCACCTTCACCTGCGCCCCCGTTACCGAAGGATAGGTATTTGTATTTGAAAAGGCAACATTGGTATTCAGCTTTATGGTTTGAGTACCTGAAACATTAGTAATATTCCCTTCAATCACCAGTTTGTCTGAATCATTGTCTAACCGTACATCAATCACTTTATCACAGGATGAAACGGTCAGCAGGATAAGGGATAACATCAAATAAAATAGGGGAGTTTTCATATGATTATATTTAAGTTAAAATTTAAAATCCCAGGTGACAGAAGGAATCAGTGTAGCGAAAATGCTGGTTTCAACAGCCTCCGTCATGTTTGGATCAGTTTTGCTATCCCTGAAGGTTACGCTATAAGGATCTCTGTGTGCATATACGTTATAAATACTAAATGTCCAGCTGGAGTGATACCGCTTATGTTCTTTTCCTTCAAGCGTAGCACCTATATCCAATCTGTTTGATGAAGGCAAGCGGTAGTTATTCCGTTTAGAATAAGAAAAAGTGGTTATACCGCCTATATTATATTTCCCTGTGGGATAGGTAACCGCATTCCCGGTACCATACAGAAAAGTTCCTGAGAAAGTCCAACGTTTACTAAACTGATAAATACCCACCACAGAACCATCATGTGTTCGGTCCTGCCGTGCAGGATAATAGCTTCCGTTGTTGATGACATCAAATTTCCTTTCAGTTCTGGATAGCGTATATCCTACCCAGCCTGTGAACCGACCATATTTTTTCTTTAAAAATAATTCAATGCCGTATGCCCTTCCTGTACCATAGGTTAACTGTGATTCTACATCCTGATTAACTAAAAGCTGGGCACCGTCTTTGTAGTCAATTTGATTTTGCATCCATTTATAATAAACTTCGGCCGAAAACTCATAGGCATTGTTGTTAAACTTTTTAAAGTAACCGGTAGATACCTGATCGGCTATCTCGGGTTTAATATTTTTACTGCTCATCACATACAGATCAACAGGGGTGCTGCTGGTAGAATTACTGAGCAGATGTATATTTTGTGTATTTCGGCTATAAGAGGCTTTAAGCGAGTTTTCGTCATTAATTAAATAACTGGCCGAAAAGCGGGGCTCCGGGTTCAAATACCGCCGCACCACCGATCCCGCCTTATAAGTTATAGAAGATGTAGTGGCACCATTACTATCAAAGGTTTTAAATGTTCCGGGGCCTAATAAAAACATATAACTAAACCTTACTCCATATAATAGCGTTACATGATTACCCACTTTCCACTCATCACTTAGGTAAGCGGCGGTTTCATATCCATAGCGTTGTTCTACATGCCTGTTATTATAAGCCGATGCCTTAGTGGTTGTTATATCTCCAGGGGCGATGTCATGATGCAAAATGTTAAATCCAAATTTTAGGATGTGATTATTGGCTATGGAGTATTGCAGATCTTCTTTCAGGTTAGCATCAGTTATTTTTGAGGTGGCTTTAAAGCCATCATTATTCTGAAAACTTTCTACCATGTAATTATAATTACTGTAGATTAATGAAGTATTGGAAAACAATCTGCTGCCAAACAAATGGGTAAACCTGATAGTTCCTGCCGAGTTTCCCCAATTTGTTCCAAAAACGTCTTTTAAGCCCAAAACATCTTTGCCTAAATACCCGGATATATAAATGGCATTTTTATCATCAAACTGATAGTTAGCCTTGGCATTGATATCATAAAAATATATGGAGCTTCCGTTGATGCTTGAGTCCGGTACCGCTTTTAAAAAAAGATCGATATATGTTCTGCGGGCGCTCACCATGAATGATCCTTTATCTTTTACAATCGGGCCTTCAACTTTAATTCTCGAAGCAATAAGGCCGATACCGCCCTGCACCGTAAAATCTTTATCATTCCCATCGTTCATCTTAACGTCCAGAACTGAAGACAGGCGACCGCCATATTCTGCCGGCATACCTCCTTTATAGATACTTACATCCTTAATAGCATCAGAATTGAAGGTTGAGAAGAAACCTAACAGGTGCGACGCGTTATATATCGGGGCCCCATCCAGCAAGATCAGGTTTTGGTCTGATCCTCCTCCACGCACATAAAAGCCGGTATTACCCTCACCAGCCGATTTAATACCTGGCATTAAGGTGATAGTTTTTAGAATATCCCTTTCCCCTAATAAAACTGGTACCTGATTTATTTGCGTCATGTTCAATTTCTCAACACCCATTTGAGGCGATACCACATTATCATTACTAAATCGCTTGCCCTTCACAATAACTTCCTGCAAATCATTTTTGGGGGATAAGGATATATTAATAACCTCATTTTTATGAAGTGACACTTTTTGAGCTATCTTTTTATAACCAACACTGGTAAATAATAAGGTATATTCTCCCTCAATAACAGCCAGCGAATAAAAGCCATAATTGTTAGTAGCCGTTCCAACCGCCGGTAATTCCTGAATGGTAACTGAGGCACCTATTAAGGTTTCACCTGTAACAGCATCTTTAACGGTTCCGTTAATGGTAGCCTTCTTTTGAGCGTAGGCGGCAATGGCGGTCAGTGTTATGAAAATAGTAAAGATAGATCTGGCCATTTGCATATAGCGCTAAGTTATCCGGATCCATCACTAAACTATTTTAATTTATACGAAAGCCAGTACAAATTATAGCAAGTACACTATCGCTTATACTAAAAAAATGGAGTGTAAAGAAAATTTAGATGGGCATTAATAAAATTATTAAAGTAACATTTGGTATAATAATTTACACATTTGGTATAAACAAAATTTACACCCCGTTTAAAATGTTTATTTTTAAAAGATCAGACATCCAATGAAACCTGAAACCGACACAAAGGAATTAAATAATGATATGCTGATTCAATTTTTAAGCAGCGCAAAATATAGAGTTTACAGGCATATCGCACTGATCTTATTTCTCGGAGTTATCTTTTCAAGCACCAGGGATACCTTTATTGAACCGGTTAACACCTATTTAAAAATTACCTTCTTTCTTATCCTGATGTTGTTGTTTTATATCAACATGTATATATTGATCCCCCGTTATGTATACAATGCCAGTTACGTAAAATACTTTATTTGGGTAATTGTACTATTTGTTGTGGCTTTGTTATTTTTTGTATCCGGAAGATACCTGATCAATCCTTATTTTAAATTTCATTATAAGGCCAGCAACGAAAGCCCCAGTGTGCTGCTCTTTACTTTTATTACGCTGATATTCCTGATCCTGATAGCTGCCTCTGCCGCTATTAAATTATTTCAGCACTCCATTGTAGTTAACCAGCGGATCAATGATCTGGAAACTGTTACCATACAGGCCGAACTGGAACAATTAAAAAACCAGATCAATCCGCATTTTTTATTTAACATGCTGAATAATGTTAATGTGTTAACACAAACCAATCCCGAAAAGGCCTCGCAGGTGGTGATGAAATTAAGCGACCTGCTTCGTTACCAGCTTTATGACAGTACCCGAAACAAAGTTTTGCTCACCGCGGAGATCCGTTTTCTGGAAGATTTTTTGAACCTGGAAAAAATACGGCGTGACAATTTTGAGTTTATCATGTCACGTGAGGGAGACATCAGTGGTGTACAGGTATCCCCCTCGCTTTTTATTACCTTTGTTGAAAATGCGGTGAAACACAACATGGATGCCGAAAACACATCCTATATTCATGTATTTTTTAAAGTAAATCATAACGAGATCAATTTTATTTGTATCAATTCAAAACCCCGGCTGGAAATGATCCGCAATAATGGTAATGGTGGCTTGGGGCTGGGAAATGTAAAGCGGAGATTGGAATTGCTTTATCACGAAAAGCATTTTTTCAGGATCCAGGATGATAAAGATAAATTTCGTGTAGACTTAAAGATTATCTTATGAATTGTATCATTGTAGATGATGAACCCTTAGCACGGGAGGCCATTCAGTTATTTATCAACAAAACCCCTAATCTACAATTACTTAATAGTTTTGGAAGCGCCAATGCTGCGGCAAAATTTATTAATGAGACCGCGGTCGATCTGATTTTTCTGGATATTCAAATGCCAGGCATCGGCGGAATGGAGTTTGCTAAAATGATACCAGCAAAAACCTTACTTGTCTTCACCACCGCTTATGCAGAATATGCCTTAGAAGGTTTTGAGGTTGAAGCTATTGATTACCTGATTAAACCCATACGGTATGAACGCTTTTTGAAAGCGGTGAATAGGGCACAGTTTTACCAGGATATTTTAAAAGCCGATCATTCGAACAACAAAATTGAGAATGTAGCGGAGGACTACTTTTTTGTTAAAGCCGACCGGAAATATATTAAGATCTATTTTAAAGACATTCTGTTTATAGAGGGCCTTAAAGATTATGTAGTGATGCAAACCGATGATCAAAAGATCATAACGGCCATGAATATTAAAACCATTCATGAACAACTGCCCCAAAACCTTTTTGCCCGTATCAGCAAATCTTATATCATCAACATTAATCAAATAACCGCTTTTGATAATAACACGGTGAACATACGCAAGTATGAAATATCCATTGGCAATGCTTACCGCACTTACTTTTTTGATGAATTTGTGACCAAGAAAATATTAAGCAGGTAAAGCCTGATGCTTTAGCAGTAATATCCATTAGCCTATTTTTCCTTAGGAAATAGGTTACTTATGTAAATAAGTTATTCTAAGATCAAGTCTTTGTAGTATTCGTTTAATGGTGTATCACCAAAAGAAAACACATCTGTATCTGTTTTGATAATTTTCAAGAATACCCTACGAATTAAGTCGTCCATCTTCTCGGAAAGCTCTTTCAATTGATTAAAAGTTGAAGTTTTCGATGGCAGCTTCTGACCGTGAACGTATTTTGACCTAACATCATAAGCACTTTTTATTAATTCAAATATTGCCTTTTTAGTGTGATTCTCATCATTAATAAAAAAAGCCACCCTTTCACAAACTTTATGAGTGATTTCAATTGCATCGGTACTAAACATACATTCCAGACACATTATATAATTTGACACCTTGGATTGAATGGCGTGGGTTCCTCTCGCCTCGCTTAGAAACATATAAGCTCTGTTCAATCGGCTTAACTCATTGTAAGGAAAAAACCTTATCGGGTTAATATTAGAAAACCGAGACTGAATATCTTCTGGAATTTGAGGAATCTCATCAACCACTTTTAAAAAGTGTTTGCCTACTGAAATATTCAAATCCCAAGCTTTCTTTGCTTCCTCTACCGTAAATGTAGTTTTGGAAGGGAAACCTGATGAATCGTATACAGAATTCCTACTGGCTAAAGTATAGAAGTGTTATTTTCCAAATCTTTACAGTAAAAATTATTTATAACTATTGAATTATCCTTAACAAACCATAACAAATTAAATAAGAAATTCAGTTTGCTATGAAACTGATTTAGAAACTCTGGAATGGTTTTAAATTTTGAATTAGATTCTGCTTCATCAAAGTCACCCATATAATACAGAAAAGTACCATTGAAAAATTCGGACAATCCACTTTCACCAATATATGTATCAAAACCTTCACCCTCAGTTATTGCTTCGAAATCGGAATTATGATTTGTAAAGACAAACTTTATCAACTCAATTGAGGTATTAGGTTCTAATTGTAAATTTTCTATCGGTGCTATAATTTTATATTTCATAACTAATAGCTATAAAATTAAAAAATTATACCGGTATCATTGATTGCGAATGACGTTTCTAATCTTATCAAGCTTGTTGAGTATTTTTTCCTGCTTAGTCTTAACTTCTGTAGCTTCAGCCTAATTAAACCGCGTTTTAAAAGGTTAGCGACTAATCGCCTAATTTCAAGCAATTCTCCCTAAAATTCCTTTAATTTGCCAAAAGTTTAATTTTACCAATGCAAGATCTTAAAAAACTGATTGAAGATGCCTGGGAAGACAGGAATCTGCTGAATTATAATGAATATACCACTGCCATAGAAACCGTTATTGAACGGTTAGACAAAGGCGAGATCCGTGTGGCCGAACCGATTGGTTCACGCTGGCATGTGAACGAGTGGATCAAAAAAGCAGTAGTGCTGTATTTCCCTACCCGTCAGATGGAAGAAATTAAAGTTGGCCCTTTTGTTTTTCATGACAAAATGAAACTGAAGACCAATTATAAAGCTGCCGGTGTACGCGTGGTTCCTCATGGTATTGCCCGTTATGGCGCATACCTGGCAAAAGGTGTTATCATGATGCCATCGTACGTAAACATTGGCGCTTATGTTGATGAAGGTACTATGGTTGATACCTGGGCTACCGTAGGTTCATGCGCACAGATAGGCAAGCATGTACACTTAAGCGGTGGTGTAGGTATTGGCGGTGTATTGGAGCCATTACAGGCTGCCCCGGTTATTATTGAAGATAACTGTTTCCTTGGATCACGCGCTATTGTGGTTGAAGGCGTACATGTAGAACATGAGGCCGTATTAGGTGCCAACGTAGTTTTAACCGCGTCGACCAAAATTATTGATGTAACCGGCTCAACCCCGGTAGAATATAAAGGCCGCGTACCGGCGCGTTCGGTAGTTATTCCTGGTTCATATACCAAAAAGTTCCCTGCAGGCGATTTCCAGGTACCTTGTGCCTTGATCATCGGTACCCGCAAGGAATCAACTGACAAAAAAACATCATTGAACGACGCGTTAAGGGAAAATAACGTAGCGGTTTAATTTAGATGGGAGATGTTATATCCCATATCTCAAAAAATGAAGATACTGATAAGGCTGCCCAACTGGCTTGGCGATGTGGTGATGAGCACCGCATTTGTTAACGCGGTTGGTCAGCTTTATCCTGATGCTCAGATCGACGTAATCATTAAAAAAGAGCTCAGTAATATTGCCCCGCTTATACCAGGCTTAACCCGCATCTATCCCTTTTCAAAGCAGGAGTTCAGTGGCCTCAACGGTGTTTATCGTTTTGGTAAAAATCTAAAATCCGAAAAATACGACCTCTTTTTTAGTTTGCCCCAATCCCTTTCATCATTAGTGATGGCCTGGGCTACCAGAGCAAAAAAACGGGTAGGTTTTGGCAAGGAAGGCGGCTTTTTTTTATTGACCAGTTCTCTCAAAAAACCTGCTAACCTGCACCGGGTTGACGAATATGTATCCTTATTGGAGCAATTTACCGGTAAAACAATAACCGATAAACAGGTAAAATTAAATGTTCCCATAACATCACCCAAGCAAAATAACCGCGTGCTGATCAATTTTAATTCCGAAGCATCCTCACGCAGGATGCCGCTGGATAAAGGACAAGCGCTGCTGAATCAATTAACCGCCGTTTTTCCGGGCGTTACTTTTGGATTGATCGGCTCGCCCAAGGAGGCAGACTTTGTACGTCAGCTTATTGCGGGTTCTGACAACCAGGAAAGACTGGAAAACTATGCCGGCAAAACTGACTTGCCAGGTTTATGCAGCCTGATGGCGCAAAGCGCAGCCATATTAACCACCGATTCAGGTCCGGCTCATTTGGCCAACAGTGTAGGCACACCCGTTATTGTATTGTTTGGTGCCGGCAATGAGCATAACACGGCTCCATATAACAAACAAAATTTAACCGTACTGCGTTATGGTAAACTAACTTGCGAACCTTGTGTGCGCAATACCTGCAAGCTTTATGGCGTTCCGCGTTGTATGGAACTGCTGGATGAATTGCAAATTATAAACGCGTTAAATCAAGAGTCAAGATATTAGCATCAAGAAGAAAAAATATTTAACTATTTTCTTGACTCTTGGTTCTTGATTCTAATAAAAATATACCAACCATGCTTAAAGACGAAGTTGCCAAAGCACTTAAAATAGTACAGGAAGGCGGCATTATCCTGTACCCTACCGATACTATCTGGGGTATTGGCTGCGATGCCACCAATACCGAAGCCGTGCAAAAGATCTATCGCCTGAAACAGCGCGATGAAGCCAAAAGCATGATCATTTTGCTGGATACCGAAAACAAGCTGGAAAGCTATGTACAGGAGGTTAATGCCCTGGCTTATGACCTGATCGAATACGCCGAAAGCCCCTTGACCCTGGTTATGCCGGGTGCCAAAAATATTTCACCGGCTTTAATAGCGCCCGATGGCAGTATAGGTATCCGCGTTACCAGTCACCAGTTTTGCCAGCAGTTGATACAGCGATTGCGCAAACCTTTGGTGTCAACCTCAGCCAATATCAGCGGTAAGCCATCCCCGCAATATTTTTCACAGATCGATCAGGAGATCATTGATGGTGTTGATTATGTAGTTGATATTGATCAGCATAGCAAAGAGATCAAAAATCCATCAACCATTATGAAACTGGCTCCCGATGGCCGGTTTGAGTTTATACGCAGGTAGAAGAGAGAGTCAAGAGGTAAGAGCCAGGAATCAAGAAAAATAACTACGCCTTTTTGTGTCTTGACTCTTGACTCTTGGCTCTTGACTCTTGATTCTTTTTTTCTGATTTAGAATTTAGGTTTTAGAATTTAGAGTTTAAAAATTACCATTACCTTTGACCTTCGTTTTAGAATTTAGGTTTTAGAACTCAGAATTTTATTAAGCTACATGAAAGCCCACCTTCAGCATCCTGTATTTTCAATCATATCAAAACTTGCGGCACAGCATAATCTGCAGGTTTATGCTATTGGTGGCTTTGTACGCGATATTTTTCTTAATCGCCCTTCAAAAGATATCGATATTGTTATAATAGGTAATGGTATCGCTTTTGCCGAAGCTGTAGCGGCCAGGCTCAAAGTAAAGGTAGCCGTGTATAAAAACTTTGGCACAGCATCACTTAAATACCAGGACCTGGAAGTGGAATTTGTGGGCGCTCGTAAAGAATCATATCGCCGCGATTCCAGGAAACCTATAGTAGAAGACGGCACATTAGAGGACGATCAAAAACGCCGCGATTTCACCATCAACGCGCTGGCCATTTCTCTTCATCCCGATACTTTTGGCGATCTGCTTGATCCGTTTAACGGTATAGCTGATCTGGAACAGAAACTGATCCGTACGCCGCTTAATCCCAATGAAACCTTTTCTGATGATCCGCTGCGCATGATGCGGGCCATCAGGTTTGCTACACAGCTTAATTTTCGGATAGATGAAATAGCCGTAGAAGCGATCAGGAACAACGCCGACCGCATCAGCATCATATCACAAGAACGTATTACCGACGAACTGAATAAAATCATTTTGTCGCCGGTGCCATCTATCGGATTTAATTATTTATTTGATACCAGCCTGCTGCATAAAATATTCCCGCAGATGGCCAACCTATATGGGGTTGATTATATCGACGGTAAGGGTCATAAAGACAATTTTTATCATACCCTGCAGGTACTGGATAATATTTGCGAAACCACGACAGATCTTTGGCTGCGCTGGGCCGCCATATTACATGACATTGCCAAACCGGCCACCAAACGCTTTGAACCTGGTCACGGCTGGACGTTTCATGGTCATGAGGATCGCGGAGCACGCATGGTACCCAAAATATTTGCCCAGTTAAAATTACCGCTTAACGAAAAAATGAAGCAGGTACAAAAGCTGGTGCAGCTCCATTTACGACCCATTGTATTATCACAGTCTATTGTTACAGATTCGGCGGTTCGCCGATTACTTTTTGAGGCGGGAGATGATATTGAAGGCCTGATGTTGTTGTGTAAAGCAGACATTACCACCAAAAACGAATATAAAGTAAAAAAGTATCGTAACAATTTTGAGCTGGTTCAACAAAAATTAAAAGATGTTGAAGAGCGCGACAGCATCAGAAACTGGCAGCCACCTGTTACAGGTAATGACATTATGCAGCTTTTTGGCCTTAAAGAAGGTCGTGAGGTAGGAATTATCAAAAATCAGATACGTGAAGCCATACTGGAAGGCGAAATTCCAAACACCCGAGAAGCAGCTTTAAATTTCACAATAAGTAAAGGTTTAGAAATTGGCTTAAAAGTTGTAGCAGACACAAAATTGAATTAAAAGATTATTTTTGTTCCCAAAATTCACAAAAACAATGGCACTATACAGGTTCAGGGTAACTTTCGAAGATTATGATGACGTAATGAGAGAGATTGATGTTAAATCAAATCAAACCTTCGAAGATCTCCACCGCGCAATACACCAATCAACCGGCTACAATCCCGAGTTTTCATCTTCTTTTTATATCAGTAATGATCAATGGACAAAGGGTGAAGAAATTACTTATTTGCCTAATCAAAAAAGGATTGACCGTGGCGTATCATTAATGAGCAATGTAAAACTGCTGAGTTTTATTGATGATCCGCATCAAAAATTTTACTATACTTTTAATTTCGACCGCCCTTTTGATTTTCATGTCGAACTGATGAAGATCATTCTTGACGAAACACCGGGTACAACTTATCCTGCCGTTATAAAATCTGTTGGTGAAGCTCCAAAACAATTCGGTAACGTATTTAACCCAACCGTATTGCCGCCTACAAACGAGGATTTCGACTTCCTGAATGAAATGGCTTTTACACCCGAGGATGCAGAAGATTTTTCTGAAGTAACCGATACTGAAGTTGATGATCTGCCCGAAGAAAAACACGAAGCCGAAGAAGAGGAAGAAGATGAGTTTGGCAACGAATTTGCCGACGACGAAGGCTTTGATGAAGAAGATCGTCCGCACCGTGGTGGTGGCGATGATTATTAATTAGTTGCTTCGCAGTTCATGGATCATAGTTAATGGTTCATTGTCAGGTAATACATTTTTTTATAGCCTTGAGAAAATCGGCTATGATCTATGAACCATAAGCTATGATCCCCAAAAACAAAACCCTCATCGTAGTTGCAGGCCCAACAGCTGTGGGTAAAACGGCAGCGGCTATTGAATTGGCCAGACATTACAATACGGTAGTGGTATCTGCCGATTCCAGGCAGTTTTTTAGGGAAATGAGTATAGGTACCGCTAAACCCAATACACAGGAGTTAGCAGCTGTAAAACATTATTTCATTGACTCACATTCTATAACCGAACCATTTTCTGTTGGCGATTTTGAAAAACTGGGGCTTGTTTTGTTGGATAAGCTATTTAAGACACACAATAAAGTGGTTTTGGCCGGAGGTTCTGGTTTATATATTAAGGCGATATGCGAGGGTTTTGATGATCTGCCAACAGCCGATCCTGCTATCAGGGAAAGACTAAACCAGGAACTGGAAGAAAAAGGGATCGGCTATCTTCAACAGCAATTACAATCGGTCGATCCGGTTTATTATAACGAGGTAGATCTGGGTAACCCTCAACGTATCATCAGGGCTTTGGAGGTTTTTGAAAGTTCGGGCAAACCCTTCTCCTCATACCGGCAGGCTACCATAAACAAACGTCCATTTAATATCATTAAACTGGCACTTAACTTGCCCCGTGAGGTATTATACAACCGTATTAACCACCGGGTTGATCTGATGGTACAACAAGGATTATTAACCGAAGCAGAGGCATTGCTCCCTTTCCGTCAGTTTAATGCCCTCAACACCGTAGGCTATACCGAATTGTTTGATTATTTTGATGGTAAAACCAGTCTTGAAAAAGCTATTGAAATGATCAAACAAAATACCAGGCGATTTGCCAAAAGACAACTCACCTGGTTCCGTAAAGACAATACCTTTCACTGGTTCCAGGCCAGCGATGCAAATATACTCGATCAAATGACCGGTACTATTGATACAGTTTTATGATAGCAGGCTTTGCAAGTAAACACCGTAGCCGCTCTTAATATATTTAGCTACCAACACTTTTAACTGTGTATCATCAATAAACCCACGACGGTAAGCAACCTCTTCAATACAACCAATTTTAGTCGACTGGCGTTTTTCAATCACGCGTACATATTCGGTAGCATCGCTTAACGAGTCAAAAGTTCCGGTATCCAGCCAGGCTGTACCTTTATCCATTACCCCTACGTGTAAATTTCCCTGCTCCAGGTAATATTTATTTACATCGGTAATTTCATATTCACCACGCGGCGAAGGCTTAAGATCCTTGGCTATCTGGATAACACTATTGTCATAAAAATACAATCCCGGTACCGCAAATCTGGATTTTGGCGCAGCTGGTTTCTCTTCAATAGATACGGCTTTAAAATCCGCGTCAAACTCCACAACACCATATCTTTCCGGGTCGGCCACATGGTAGGCAAAAATAGCTGCGCCATCAACATCATTAAAGCTGCGTATCAATTCGCTAAAGCCCGTCCCATAAAATATGTTGTCGCCCAGTATTAGCGCAACCTTATCATTGCCAATAAACTTTTCGCCAATTACAAATGCTTGCGCCAGTCCGTTTGGTTTTTCCTGTATAGCATATTCAAATTTACAGCCCAGTTCGGCTCCATCGCCCAACAGGCGTTTAAATCCTTCGTTATCTTCGGGGGTGGTGATGATCAATATCTCCCTGATATCGGCTTGCATTAAAACCGACAAGGGATAATAGATCATGGGCTTATCATAAATCGGCATCAGCTGTTTACTTATTGCCCTGGTAATTGGATAAAGTCTGGTGCCTGATCCTCCCGCTAAAATAATTCCTTTCATTAGATTGATTTGTATTATAGATTTTTAAAAGTAGTTATTTTTTACGCATAACCTATGCGTAGGTTGCCATATATAACATATTTTAACGGTAGAATATTATTATTGCTGTTTAACTTCATTTAGTTTAATATACTAATAACATATCCGTCATATTTCAGGTATATTTAAGAATTTATTTGGGTTTTACCTCTCTTTTCAGGTTTCATGAAAATGGCGTTAATTTTCAGGTTTAAAATAGATTAGATAGCGATAAAATACGCATAATTTGCTAATATTGCAGTTTGATTGCCAAATACTACTATTTAGGTGGATTTAGCGGATTTTCGTTTTAAAATGCATAAATATTATCTTACTCATCTGCAGGAATTAGAATCAGAGGCTATATACGTTATACGCGAAGTTGTAGCCCAGTTTGATCGCCCTGCCATATTGTTCTCCGGCGGAAAAGACTCCATTGTGGTAACTCACCTGGCTCGTAAAGCTTTTTGGCCCGCCAAAATACCTATGCCCCTTATTCATATTGATACCGGGCATAACTTTCCAGAAACTATGGCATTCCGAGATAGCCTGGTGGCAGACCTGGGGGTACAGCTCATTGTTGGATCCGTACAGGAAGCTATTGATAAAGGCCGCGCTGTTGAAGAAAGCGGCATAAACGCCAGCCGTAACGAACTCCAGATAGTTTCCTTATTGGATACGATCGAAAGTCACAAGATCGACGCGGCTATCGGAGGCGCAAGGCGTGACGAGGAAAAAGCACGTTCAAAAGAGCGTTTCTTCTCGCATCGCGATGAGTTTGGCCAGTGGGACCCAAAGAACCAGCGACCAGAGCTTTGGAATATTTTCAATGGCCGTAAACGCATGGGTGAGCATTTCAGGGTGTTCCCGATTAGTAACTGGACCGAAATGGATATCTGGAATTACATCCTGCAGGAAAACATTGCTATCCCTTCCCTTTACTTTGCTCATAACCGCGAAGCCGTTTACCGTGATGGTACCTGGCTTCCGGCATCAGAGTTTTTAGTACTGCGTGATGGCGAAAAAGTGGAGAACAAGCTGATGCGTTTCCGCACACTGGGCGATATCACCATAACCGGTGGCATTGAATCAGACGCGGATACATTGGAAAAAATTGTAGCAGAAGTATCAGCCACCCGCAGCACCGAACGTGGTAACAGAAGCGATGATAAGCGCTCTGATACATCAATGGAAGACAGAAAAAAACAAGGTTATTTTTGATTTCGGACTTCGAATTTTCGATTTTGGAATTTTGTCCGACTCCAAGTTCATGGATTTAGAGTTTAGTATTTAGAGTTTAGTATTTAAAATGGAACTATTACGTTTTACAACAGCCGGCAGTGTAGATGATGGAAAAAGCACGCTTATTGGCCGGTTATTATATGATTCCAAATCGATATTTGAGGATCAGATGGCGGCCGTAAAACAGTCGAGCGAAAGAAAGGGCTTACAGCATATTGATCTCTCTTTACTTACTGATGGTTTACGGTCAGAAAGAGAACAAGGTATTACCATTGATGTTGCCTACCGTTATTTTGCCACCCCTAAACGTAAATTCATCATTGCCGATACCCCGGGGCATATCCAATATACCCGCAACATGGTTACCGGCGCTTCTACGGCTAATTTAGCTTTGGTGCTGATAGATGCCCGCAAAGGTGTTGTAGAGCAAACCTGCAGACACTCTTTCATCGCCTCGCTATTAAAGATTCCTCATATTATTGTATGTATCAATAAAATGGATCTGGTCGACTATTCCGAAGAGGCATTTAACAAGGTAGTTGAACAATACGAAGATTTTGCAGCCAAGATTGATGTTACCGACATTCGTTATGTACCCATCAGCGCGCTGGAAGGCGATAACGTAGTAAACGATTCTGTAAACATGCCATGGTATAAAGGCGAGAGCCTGCTGCATACCCTGGAAACTATCCATATAGGCAGTGATGAGAACCACTCAGATGCCCGCTTCCCGATACAAACAGTAATACGCCCGCACGCGGCCGAATATCACGACTACCGTGGTTATGCTGGCCGGATTGCCGGAGGCATATTTAAGCCGGGCGACAAAATTACCGTTCTGCCATCTGGTTTAACATCATCAATCAGATCTATAGATACCTATTCCGGACCGGTTGAAGAAGCGTTTGCGCCTATGTCTGTATCTATTACGCTGGAAGACGATATTGATATCAGCCGCGGTGATATGATCGTAAAAGACGATAGCGAACCCCAAGTAAGCCAGGACCTGGAAGTTATGCTTTGCTGGATGGGCACTAAAGGGCCACGCCCCGGTGCTAAATACCACTTAAAAACCACTACCCGTGAGGTAATGGCTATTATTAAAGAGGTAAGCTACAAACTGGACATTAATACGATGGAAAAACTGGAAAATGCAGGTGATATCAAAATGAATGAGATGGCCCGCGTACGCCTGCGTACTACCCAGCCCGTTGTATTTGATGAGTATCGTAAAAATCGTATCACCGGCTCATTGATATTGGTTGACGAGGCCACTAACGAAACCGTAGCCGCCGGAACAATACTGGCGTAACTCCCTGAGCTTCTTGATGTGCAGATGTGCAAATTTTGGATATGCAGATGGTTTAGTAAATGGCTTTGTATTTAAAAGATAGGGGTAAGCATAATCCCTTAACAAGCGGACTAATTTGTTATAAACTGGGGTTTACATAATTTTTTCTAAAAAACATAATTAATTGATTATCAATTATATAAATCAATATTAACCATAAAAAGTGTAAAATCATGCAAACCCACTTTTTTAACAAAATGGGGTACCTATTTAGGATTTAAAAAACAAGGCCCTGTTTCTCAAAAGAAACAGGGCCTTGTTTTTGATGGCATTTTTATCTGCACATCTAAAATTTGTCATTTGCACATCGGCAAACTCCCCCTTCAGGGGGCTGGTGGACTAAGTCTTTCTAAACAGGTTATCAGGCTATCCCGCCAGTAAGGTATCTGGATATTAAAAGTAGTTTTGATCTTTGCTTTGTCCATCACAGAAAATGCGGGCCGGGTGGCCCTTGTTGGATATTCGTTGGTGCGTATCGGATACGTTTTCACCTGGGTTCCTGACAGGTCAAATATCCCCTTTGCAAAATCATACCAAGAGGTTACCCCTTCATTGCTGTAATGATAAATTCCAAAACTTTCGCTGCCCGATGTAATGATAGCTAATATGACAGCAGCCAGGTCAATGGCATAAGTAGGCGTTCCTACCTGGTCGGCTATAATTTTGAGCTCATCGCGTTCGGCACCTAATTTGAGCATGGTTTTCACAAAATTATTACCGTATTCAGAGTACAACCAGCTGGTACGTATAATGAAGTGCTGTGGTAATATACCCATAACATCCTGTTCACCTTCCAACTTAGTAAGACCATATATGCTTATAGGATCTGCTAGATCCGTTTCAACAAGCGGATAAGGTTTATCACCCTTAAAAACAAAGTCTGTTGACGTATGAACCAATATAGCACCATATTGCTTACAGGCCTGCGCAAGGTTGGCTGCCCCAGTTTTGTTTATTTTACGGGCCATATCCACGTCATCTTCCGCTTTATCAACAGCAGTATAGGCAGCACAGTTAATGACGTAAGCCGGTCTGTATTGTTCAAATACATTTGATATGGCATCAGTATCCAGGATATTGGCTTCTGCTTCAGGGGGGAAAATGATGGAATTTATGTCCTTTTCGGCCGAAACTTTTTTAAGGCATTGCCCCAGTTGTCCGGAAGCCCCAAAAACCACAATGTTTTGCATAGCTATACTTGTCTAAAAATTGATGTTTATTATTAAAACCCGAGATCGGTAACATCCTTTAAAAAGGGCAATTCTTTATCTTTATCTGCAACGATCAACTCATCCGCACCTAATCGCCAGTTAATATTTAAAGCAGGATCGGCATAGTGTAAACCACCTTCGGCCTGTTTATTATAATAATTATCACATTTATATTGAAAAATGGCAGTATCGCTTAATACCACAAACCCGTGCGCAAAGCCTTTGGGGATAAGAAACTGCTGATGGTTATCTGCCGTTAATACCACACTGTAGTGCTGACCATAAGTTGGTGAATTTTTACGCAAATCAACAGCTACATCCAATACTTCTCCTTGTATTACTCTTACTAATTTTGCTTGCGCATGCTCTCCTTTTTGCAGATGAAGGCCACGTAATACTCCTTTTGTTGAGAATGATTCATTATCCTGTACAAATTGAATTTTAACCCCTACGGCATCCCAGAAAGTTCTTTCATTAAATGATTCGAAAAAATACCCTCTGTCATCGTTAAAAATACGCGGGGTTAAAACAATAAGCCCCTCAATCGGGGTTGGAGTAATAGTCATATATTATTAATGTTTCTCGTCGATCAAAACCGGATATGCAAAGCTATTACATATTATTAAAGTTGTGAGCTATTATTCAAAAATGAACAAAACTGGATGTTAAATAAACTTAGTACCAAACTTGGCTTTCACATCAGCCACCACCTGTTTTACATTCTGTTCCTGGTCTCGCGGACAGATCAGCAGTGTGTTGTTGGATTCTACTACGATAAAATTATGCAGCCCTTGCAGTATCACCAGCTTTTCGCCCGGTACATTCACCATACAGTTGGATGAATCATACATGATCACTTTTTCTGAGGGGATCACCACGTTGCCTACATAGTCCTTCTCGGCCAGGTCATAGATCGAGGCCCAGGTACCCAGGTCGCTCCAGCCAAAAGCCGATGGCAGTACATACACATTGTCGGCCTTTTCCATGATCCCGTAATCGATCGAGATGTTGATACATTGCTGATAGGCTTTATGCACATAACTCTTTTCCTCTTCGGTATTATACACCGGCCGGGCTTCTGCAAAGATCTCATGCATCTCGGGCAGGTGACGCCCGAAAGCTTTTACGATTGCCTTAGCCGACCATACAAAGATGCCTGCGTTCCATAAAAAGTCACCGCTCTGGATAAAGGTTTTCGCTATCTCCAGTGTAGGTTTCTCAGTAAATGTTTTTACTTTATGAAAATCCTGGTTAATGGCCTGGTCGGTATACTGGATATAACCATAACCTGTATCCGGGCGCGATGGTTTGATACCCAGGGTGATCAGACTGTCGGTTGAAACTGCCGCCTGCAGTGATTTTTCAATAGCTGTCACAAAGGCGTCCTCGTCCAGGATCTGCTGATCTGAGGGGGCCACTACGATAACCGCTTCCGGGTTCAGGCTTTCGATCTTAAAACAGCCGTAAGCTACACAGGGTGCTGTATTGCGCATCACCGGCTCGGTCAGGATTTGGCCATCGGCCATATCCGGCAACTGCTGTTTTACAAGTTTGGTGTAGCTCTCATTGGTCACTACATAAATGTTTTCTTTAGGGCATACTTTCAGAAAACGTTCGTACGTGTTTTGGATCAGCGTTTTGCCTGTGCCCAGGATATCTATAAATTGTTTGGGATGCGATGACCGGCTTATTGGCCAAAAACGGCTTCCGATGCCGCCTGCCATGATGATCGCATAATTGTTTTTATTCATATGGTAAAAAGGGGGATTAATAACATGTAATATATGTTGAATACAAATATCAGGGTTAAAAATACAGAATAAAAAAGCAGTTACGAATTTCGCAACTGCCTCTAAACTTAAACTTCTTTAGGCACAATAGATCACTTTTCCAAAACATTAGTACCTATTGACCGTACCTGGAATCCAATGGCCCTTAATTTATCAGCATCAAGTAAATTCCTTCCGTCAAATATTTTAGCTGGTTTTAACATATTGTCATAGATCCTTTGCCAGTCGTAACCTTTAAATTCATCCCACTCTGTTAAAACAGCAATAGCATGCGAGCCTTTGCAGGCTTCATAAGGATCTTTGAAAACGTTAACCCCTTTTTTATTCTCTTCTTGCTCCCGGGTGCGCAGGTAGTCCAGATCGGCATACACTTGCACTTCCGGCACCTTTGGATCATAAACGGCAATATCAGCCTGTTCATGTAATAAATGATCGGCTACATAAATAGCTGCTGATTCACGGGTATCGTTTGTATCCTTTTTAAACGCCCAACCTAAAAATGTTATTTTCTTCCCGTTAACTGTGTTATACAGGTTCTTGATGATCTGATTTGCAAACCGCCTTTTCTGGTGATCATTCATAATAATTACCTGTTCCCAATAATCAGCTACTTCCTGCAAACCATAACTACGGGCTATATACACCAGGTTTAAAATATCTTTTTGGAAACAAGAACCACCAAAACCTACTGAAGCTTTTAAAAACTTAGGGCCAATTCTGCTGTCTGTTCCAATTGCTCTTGCAACTTCATTAATATCTGCTTCTGTTTGTTCGCAAATTTCGGTAAGTGAGTTAATGGATGATACACGTTGTGCCAAAAATGCGTTAGCTGTTAGCTTTGACAACTCTGACGACCAAACATTAGTGGTTAATATACGCTCTCTTGGGATCCAGTTAGCATACACATCAACCAGAGCCTGTACAGCTATTTTACCTTCCGGGGTGCTGTCGCCGCCTATTAATACACGATCAGGGGCATCCAAATCCTCTATAGCTGTTCCCTCGGCTAAAAATTCCGGATTTGATAGTATCTGAAACTGAACATTGTTACCTGTATGGGTAAGGATATCCTTTATGGCGCTTGCTGTTCTGACAGGTAAGGTGGATTTTTCAACAATAATTTTATTATCCTTGGCAACGCTCGCAATCTGTCTTGCGCAAAGCTCAATCCACTTCAAATCAGCAGCTTGCCCTTTACCGGCGCCATAGGTTTTGGTTGGTGTATTAACAGATATAAATATCATTTGGGCTTCGTCTATGGCCTTGTCTACTTCGGTAGAAAAAAACAAATTACGCCCGCGCGCCTCAGCTACTACTTCGCTTAAACCAGGTTCATAAACGGGGATATTTTTTGTATCCTCATCATTCCAGGCTGCAATGCGTGCCACATTCAAATCCACTACGGTAACTTGAATATGTGGGCATTTTTTAGCAATTACTGCCATGGTTGGGCCACCTACGTACCCTGCTCCAATACAGCAAATCTTCGTAATATTTTTCATGTAGTTTAATTGTTAATGTTAAATGTAATACACCCGGATCATATCCACCTTCATCCGCTATATTACGATTGTTTTATGCTTCTTATATAGTATGGTAGTGTATGTTATTTATTATAGTATGCAAAATCCTTGTGGTTTATTTCTTTTTCGGGCAGGGATTTAAAATAATCCAGGGTGATCTTTAAGCCCTCGCTCCGGGATACCTTGGGCTCCCATCCTAAAATAGCTTTGGCCTTGGTAATATCCGGCCGGCGCTGTTTAGGATCATCAACCGGTAAGGGCAGGCTGATGAGCTTTTGATCGGTACCGGTTAGCTTGATGATCTCTTCACCAAATTGTTTAATGGTGATCTCATCCGGGTTACCGATGTTTACCGGTTGCGCGTAATCACTGTGCAGCAGGCGGTAAATGCCTTCAACCAGGTCGTCTACATAACAAAATGATCGGGTTTGTGAACCATCGCCAAACATGGTTAATGATTCGCCTCTTAGCGCCTGGCCAATAAAGGCGGGTAATACACGCCCGTCATTTAAGCGCATCCTGGGGCCATAGGTATTAAAGATCCGCACAATGCGGGTCTCCAGGCCATGAAAAGTATGATAAGCCATGGTAATGGCTTCCTGGAAACGTTTGGCTTCGTCATAAACACCTCTTGGACCTACCGGGTTTACATTACCCCAATATTCTTCGGGCTGGGGGTTTACGTTCGGGTCGCCATAAACTTCAGAGGTTGAAGCGATCAGCATCCGGGAACCTTTGGCCCGGGCCAGCCCCAGCAGGTTATGTGTACCCAATGAACCTACTTTTAAGGTTTGGATCGGGATCTTTAAATAATCAATAGGACTTGCCGGTGAAGCAAAGTGCAGTATGTAATGCAGCTCGCCGGGAACATGTACAAATTTGGATACATCATGGTTATAAAACTCAAAATTCTCCAGTTTAAACAAGTGTTCAATATTACGCAGATCGCCGGTGATCAGGTTATCCATGCCAATTATATGGTAGTCTTCTTTGATGAACCTGTCGCACAGGTGCGAACCCAGAAAGCCGGCTGCTCCGGTTATTAATATCCGTTTACGAGTTGACATATTTTATTGTTCCTCTGACTTATTTATATTTTAGAAAGAAAATCCTGATAAGCTAACTTTATACCATCTTCTAACTCAATAGTATGTTTCCAGCCTTTGCTATGCAGTTTAGAGACGTCCATTAATTTTCTTGGAGTTCCATCTGGTTTCGAGGTATCAAATTTAATTTCACCTTCATAACCAACTATTTTTTTGATGAGCAGGGCCAGATTCTTGATCGACAGATCTTCACCTGTACCAATATTTACCAAACCGGCCTCGTCATAATTCTGCATTAGGTAATAACAAGCTTCAGCCAGGTCATCAGCAAATAAAAATTCGCGCATTGGTGAACCTGTACCCCAGATAGTAACATCAGACGATTGCTGCACTTTCGCTTCATGAAAACGACGGATAAGCGCCGGCAATACATGCGAATTTTGCGGGTGATAATTATCATTATAACCGTACAAATTGGTAGGCATTACCGAAATAAAATCACACCCGTACTGGTCACGATAAGCATCGCACATTTTTATACCTGCAATTTTGGCTATGGCATAAGGTTCGTTGGTATGTTCAAGCAATCCCGTTAGTAGATACTCTTCTTTCAAGGGTTGCGGAGCCAATTTGGGGTAAATACAACTTGAACCCAGAAACATTAGTTTTTTTACCTTATTAACATAAGATGAATGAATAACGTTGTTCTGGATCTGCAAATTTTCATACAGAAAATCTGCCCGGTATGTATTATTAGCGATAATGCCGCCTACTTTAGCTGCAGCCAAAAATACGTAGTCAGGTTTTTCAGCATCAAAAAACTCCGTAACTGCTCGCTGATCACGAAGATCTAACTCGGATGAATTACGGGTTATGATATTATCAAACCCCTCTTTATGTAATTTTCGATATATAGCAGACCCAACCATGCCCTTATGGCCTGCTATATATATCCTGGAATTTTTATCCATTATATCGTTTATTCGAACTGGTTTCTAATAGCGTAGCCTGAATCCTTTAACAATTTCTCTCTTCTGAAAAGATCCACATCAGATGCAACCATTTCTTTTACAAGGCGCTGCAGATCATATTTAGGCTCCCATCCTAGCTTTGTTTTTGATTTTGTAGGATCGCCTATTAAGAGATCCACTTCGGTTGGACGGAAATATTTTTCATCAACGGCAACTACTTCTTTACCAATTTCAATTTGGAAATCAGGGTTTGCACAACTTACTACATAACCCTTTTCTTTTGCACCTTCACCTTTAAATTCAACAACTATTCCAACCTCTGCAAAAGCCAGTCGAACAAACTCGCGCACTCTTGTGGTTACACCAGTAGCAATAACATAATCTTCAGGTGTTTCTTGTTGCAGGATCAGATACATCGCTTCAACATAATCTTTAGCATGTCCCCAATCTCGTTGTGCATCAAGGTTACCTAAAAATAATTTATCCTGTAAACCCATCGCTATTTTAGCTGTTGCTCTTGTTATTTTACGGGTTACAAATGTTTCGCCGCGCAAAGGGCTCTCATGGTTAAATAAGATACCATTACAAGCATAAATGCCGTAAGCTTCCCTGTAGTTCACGGTTATCCAGTAAGCATACATTTTGGCCACCGCATATGGGGAACGAGGATAAAAAGGGGTAGTTTCTGACTGTGGAACAGCCTGAACCAAACCATATAACTCAGACGTAGAAGCCTGATAAATTTTTGTTTTTTTCTCTAATCCTAAAATACGGATAGCCTCTAATAAACGTAATGTTCCGATACCATCAGCATTAGCTGTATATTCCGGCGTATCAAAACTTACCTTTACATGAGACATTGCACCCAGGTTATAGATCTCATCGGGTTGAACCTGCTGAATGATACGTATTAAATTGGTGCTATCACTTAAGTCACCATAATGCAGTATCAACCTTTGGTCATCATCATGAGGATCCTGATACAAATGATCAATCCTATCGGTATTAAATAAAGAACTACGGCGTTTAACGCCATGCACTTCGTATCCTTTAGCTAATAACAACTCTGTTAAGTAAGCACCGTCCTGTCCGGTTATACCTGTAATGAGGGCAATTTTTTTCATAGTTTATATAGTAGTGACTTAAAATATTTAAACATCAACACCACAAAGTTCCGTTTTTTTTGACTATTTACATAATTAACAATAAAAACCCTGCAATATATCATTAAATATGCTATTTAATTAATATTTTCATAAAAAAACAAGAACATTGTTAAATAATGTTATCCATAAAATCTCCCATAACATTATCTATACTGAGAAATCTTAAAGCGTAATCCCTCGCATTATTTCTTTTTAGTTCAATATCCGAATTCGTTTCAACTTCACCAATGGCTTTTGCAAGCAGTTCTTCATTTTCAGGTTCAACAATGTAACCCACATTATACTTGCTTACAACATTATACAATGATGTGTCTTCAGAAGAAGTAACCATGCAAACTCCACCTACAGCCAAAATAGTTGTTAACTTAGATGGCATCACCAGGTCACTTGCACCTGCTTTCTGCAAAATAAGGTGAAGATCGGCCATATTTAAAAACTCATTAAACACTTCTTTTTCCTGCACCGGTAAAAACTGCACATTTTCGAGCCCGCGCTCATTGGCTGTTTTAATAAGCTTGTCTTTATACGGGCCAGAACCACAAATTATAAATTTAATATTTTTTACATCAAGCAAAATCTCGGCAACCTTTAGTATGTTATCAAGCCCTTGCTTCTCACCTATTGCCCCAGAGTACAAACAAACTATATCATTTGTTTGATATCCCCACTTATTTTTTAATAAATGACGCGATGGAAGCGGAAAGAAAAGAGTAGTATCAACCCAATTCGGAAAAAACAAAATGTCCTTATCTACCTTAGCCTTTATTTTACCGATCATTCCTTCAGAGATGCTACTTACATGATCAGCTTTCGTCAATATATCCTTTTCGATTTTAAATATATAGTCAAACAGCTTTTTGCTCGATAGCATGTTCAAATCCTGTGCCGCTTCAATCTGAAGATCTTGAATATGGTAAAGTAATTTACCCCCATTTAATTTTCTAAGCATTAAACCTAAATAAGCTAAATGAAAAGGAGGCGCCACAGTAATGATCAGGTCATACTTTTTACGCGTAATTACCAATTGAAGGATTTTCCAGAACATGGATGACCAAAACGAGAAGTCCTGAATCATTCTTTTTTTCCCGGTCGGATCTGCGGGTACGTATGACGGACAGCGGAATACTGTTAACAAATTACCATTTTGGGGGTACTTGATTACCTCCTTTTTATACCAGCGATTTTTATAAGGCGGCTGTACTTTCCAATATGGATAATAAGGGTATGTAGTAACAACGGTGCAATCGTATCCGTTCTTTGCCAACCAATCAATCATTTCGCCGTTATACTTACCGATGCCGGTTGGTTCTGGAGAGAAATTGTGGCTGATGAGAAGAATTTTTTTTTTACTCATCTTTAAATTAGAATACCAATAACTACTTTTTATATTATAAATTTTTCAATTTTATAATACCAAAAGTAAATTTATTCGATCAAATAACCGTGAATTTTATTAATTTTTATTGTATAAACTTTTCCACCATAATCATTGCGTCTACCAACAGTCAATCTTTTTAAAGATGTTATCCCATTAACAACAGGTATAATAATTAACTTTAATGCGTTTAAAATTTGAGTTATTTATAAGAATTCGCCTTATACATCAAGTTTGTTTTAGTATCTACATTCTGAAAAAGCTTGTACTGGCCGGCAAATGATCCGTTTTTAGTTTGCTTACCCAAAACCTGTATGTTAGGGGCTAAAGAGAATACAAATACATCGCCGGGGTTAGGTGTCTGGGTAAAAGTACCCATAACCCCAATATTATCAGCATCGTATCTGAATACCCGTTTTACTACAAATTTATTACTCTTATTAGCTGTATAACCAATAGCATTAGGAGTTACCTGCCTGGAATTTTTATCACGAACAAACGCAGTATATGGAACTGTTACGGTATTATTATCAACCACACTCCCAACAGTCATTTTTATTGAATTGGCTGGAGAAAACAACGCGGTGCGTGCTCTGTTTGTACAATTCCAGATATTAGATCCTATTTTGATTGAATCTGTACCTTTATTAAAAGCTATGCTTAATAATGATTGTGAGGTAGTACCTGTAGTATTAAAGGTATTACCATCCATATAGATTACCCGTGGACTGGCATTAAGCGGTCCATTAAATGTGCTATTCAATAATTGTAATACATTTAAACCACCCGCATTTGTCATAGAGGTAATGTTGGAGCTCCTGATTATTGTTGAATCCAGTACTTTATCGGGTTCACAGTAATATTTAAATGTAGTTCGGTTGATTATTAATTTCTTACCTTGGCCTAAATAGGCAGCAGGTGCATTTAAATTTGAAATGGTAGCTCTAATAAACCCATAAAGTTCAAATCTTCCATTTCGGATACTTACTGCATATTTTCCTGTCCAACCATTAAATGGAAGAAAGGTGATATCGTTCATCACTAAATTTTCCATTGTGGTAAAATTATCTCTGTCCAAACTTATAATTCTTGGTGCCCCTACTCCTCCTTTTAACAAGCCATCGGGCCATCCGGAATCATAACTATTAACCAGCTTTCTATCCAGATAAATGGTTCCCGAAGTTGCATCTATCGTTTTAACTTTAGCATACTCAAAATATCTTGGGTCGGGCGGAAATCCACCAAAATCTTCATGATGCAGACCATAAAGCAGCACCCAATCGCCCACGTTAAAATTGCCGGCATCCTGTGGACTTATGGTTTTTATAAGATTTGTTTTAGCCTGAGCGCTATTTATTTTATAGCCATAGCTAACGTCGGATATGTTTTTATTAGTGTAATAATTATTATCCACATTGTCAAAACAGGAAGGAGAATAAAGACCAGCGTTGGCATGCGGAGATCCTAATGGATCAATAGCCCCATGCGTACAAATCACATTACAACCATTCCCGTTAACGGTAAGGTTTTTAATGCCACTTATCCAGTTATTAAAGGAAGTTAGATAAGTTCCCGACTGCATTTTCAAAATGACTTTTTTGCCATTTAATGTCCGGGCCTTTTTATTAAACGTAATAAACGCGTTGGTACAATCAGTGCCATAAGTAATACCCGCACTGCTTACAGAAGTCATAGCATTGGTACTCAAGCTAGCTGATGAGCCCGAGTTCACAGACGATATCTGGGCTATTAAAGTATTGCCCCCCGTACCGGCCCCTGTGATATAAATTTGTTTACCAACGTCGCTTTTTTTAAATGCTCCGCTTGGGCTGGTTAATACTGAACTCCCGGCATTAATATTACCGTCTGACAAGACAACGCCATCGGCTTTTGCCCCATACAACTCCAGGCTTAGTGTAGTACTTTGAGCATGCGCCTTACAAATTTGAACTACAACTAAGAAAATAAAAATTGCTTTTTTCATTAGAAATTTATTTACTAATTTATTGCAGGAGTTATGTGATAACTAAAGTATTAACGTACTTATTGTATTTTAAGGTTAATTTAGCTGTGATAAATCATTAATCGTTTTACAACAATCAAATAGATTTACATATTTGTGCAACAATTAATTTATTCGATTTGAGCAATAAACAAAAAGAGCCTCTTTGTGTTTTCTTTTTTTATAAATAAATTCTCTCTCTTAATTTATACTGCAGATATACAATAATAGTACATTACATCAACAACCCGATAACAATTATTAATGATTCCGGAAAACATTCAATCAAAAGTCAGGCTTAAGGATTTTAACCCTGCAACAAATTTTGACCGTAAGGCATCCAAGTTAAAAGTAGTAAGCTGGTATTTGTTTAAAATGGTGTTTTTTCTGACCGCTTTCCCCTTCCCTAACGCGCTTAAAAAGTTTCTTTTAAAATTATTCGGAGCCAAAGTTGGCACCGGCGTGGTTATTAAACCTCGTGTAAATATTCATATGCCATGGAACCTTGAAATTGGCGATGATGTATGGATAGGAGAAGAGGTGTTTATATTAAACTTTGATAAAGCTGTAATCGGCAATAATGCATGTATCTCCCAAAGAGCATTTCTGTGTGGTGGTAATCATAATTACCTTGATCCAACAATGCCATACCGCAATGGCCCTATCACCATTGAAGATGGTGCATGGGTCGGTGCAAGCTGTTTTATTGGGCCTAACGTTACAGTGGGTGTAGATACAATTGTAACCGCAGGTACAATTGTTGTATCTAGTTTACCCGCCAATAGGATATATAAGGGCAACCCCGCAACCTTTGTAAAAAACAGGTGGAAGAACTAAGCAAAAACGCTTATCAGAACATGCTGAAAAATTATTTTGTTTTGGGTTCAAACCGATCCTTTAGCTTTAAAAATTTCTTTTCGTAAAAATAGTAAGATATACAAGCCACAATAACCAATAAGCAAATATTAAATGGCAGCTTGCTCATAAAAGGAGGCAGGTTTTTTGTTGTGGTAGTAAATAGTTGCTGCCATATGTAAAGACTGTATGAGAGCACCCCTATAAATCCCATTATTTTTGAATTTAAAAATTTAAAAATAAAATCGCTGCTATGCACCAGGTTTGAAATTATTAGATACGCCGCCAAAAATGAGATCAGGAGATTTGTGAATACAATTTTCACACTATAGTTCTGATCATACTGAATAAAGAAAAATGAGGCTATAATAAGTAGGTTAATAACTACTTTATATTTTGAGATAAACGTAAAATTAAAATAGTTTTTAAACATCAATACAGAAAATAAGCAACCTACAGCAATGCTTTGAAATTTAATTAGATAATGGGTACCAGCATACACAATACCTGTATTTAACTGGTGAACATAGTCAGCTAATAACAAAATAACGGGTAATAAAAACACTATAAAAATGATTATCCACAAGTAAACCTTAAAGTTCTTTTTTAGCAGGTAAGGGAAAAACATATAAAACTGCTCTTCAACCGATAATGACCAAAAATGCTGTGTAATTATGGAATTATAGTGTTTAAGAAAATAAGAGAAGTTCATTATATAAAGCCCGGCAGCAACAAAGGTTACAAAACTTATATGTAATTTAAAGAAGTAATTCAGTAACAGAACTACAAATATATACAGATACGCAACCGGAAATATCCTTAGCAAACGTCTTATATAAAACCGTTTAAGAGATATCGTTTTGGTTTTAACTTTTTCCTTAATAAGCAACGTTGTTATCAGGAAACCGCTGATTACAAAAAAGATAGCTACCCCAAGGCCGCCGTTAAAAATTAAAAAGTTTTTTCCTTCGTTGATGTGGAAAATAATAACAAAGATTATAGAAACACCCCTAAAGCCATCAAGTGAAGGATAATGAGACTGCTTTAATATTTCGGGGATTTCCGTTATCTCTGAAAAGAGACTTGTACTGATTTTTTTTAACGAGTTAACCATCTTTTTTAAAATCATTTTTTATCCTCTTAAAAGAAAGAGGTGTATTAGTTGTTATTCCTAATCAAATTTTATCGTTGCAGGTGGGGGTGTATTATTAATTGCCCAGCTATACACATCTTTCATTTGTACCGCTATTGACTCCCATGTAAATTTTTGCTTTACCAGTTCATATCCGTTATTACCCATGATAGTAAGTTCCTGATCAGACATAGCAAAAAACTCGTTTAATCCCCTTGCAATATCATCGGCATCGGGCTCAATTTTCAATGCCGCATTGGCCGTAAAGCCTTCCGGAAGGTTACAGGCCGGCGTAATTACAACGGGTAAATTATATGACCAGGCTTCAAGCACTGCCATTGGCATACCCTCGCTAAACGATGGCAGAATAAATGCGTCCACCGACCGAAAACACATATCCTTCTCTTTATGAAACTGCGGTCCTATAAAAATAACATCCTTTTGCAGACCCAGTTTAGCTTGTAACTGTAACAAGGTATTTAAATACTCTTTACCATTGCTTTCGCCGGCAATGGCAATTTTCCAGTTCTTTTTATCACTACCTATTTTAGCCCAGGCATGCATTAAGTTTTCAATACCTTTTTTAGGGTGCAGCCTACTCAAAAACAATAGGGTTTTACGATTGTCATTAACCTTCCAATCTGGTATTACACCATCAGCCGGAGGTGTTTTAGCAGGTAAAAAAACACCATTAGGAACAATAGCTATCGGATTTTTACAACCAAAACTTCTGATTGCCTCATATTCAGGCTCGCCAAGGGCATGTATACAACTTGCGTTTTTCAGGTGCTCGCTTTCGTATAAAGTTAAGCCGATCTTTTTCTTCCAACCCCGTACGTTTAGTATCCATTTATCTAACATACCTCGCGGGGCTATTAAGTAAGGCTTGTGGTTTTTTTGTGAGTATTTTAAATTCACATAGGATGAATATAAATAAATTCCCTGAGTATGTGTAATATCAGGCATTATCTGATATACCTTACTCTTAAGATCGCGGGAGTAAGCTAACTTAGGGGTGCCGACTATATGATATTCCTCCAATTTAAGCGGTTCGTATGCTTTTATATCCAGGTCGCTGTACTCATCCCTGAAAGCTAATACAACAGGATCTATGTCATCTAATTTAAAAAGGGACTGCCCCAGGTTTCTGACACTGTTGTACAAGCCTCCTGCATTACGAGAGTTAGAGGCACTCAATAAAAGTACTTTCATAGCATATATTTATTTTCTGTAACGAATTATTTTAGCCGGATTGCCACCAACAATAGCCCATTCAGGTACATCCTTTGTCACAACACTGCCCGCCCCTACTATAGAATGGCTGCCTACATGTACTCCCGGGAGTATTATGGTACGGGTACCAATCCAAACATCATCACCTATAATTACAGGTTTACGAGGAGTGGCTCCCTGGTGTGTCATAGGTATAGTAACATCACTAAAATGATGGCTGGCCGACAGAATGGAAACATTGGGCCCCATCATCACTTCATTACCAATCACCGTATCATTGCCTATCCAGGCGCCTTTATTTAATGATGAATTTTCACCAATCTCTACATTTACGCCAGTTCCAAAATCCACATCTGCGTGTACTTTGAAATTTTTAGCGGCTTTTCTAAATATCTTTCTGGCCAGCATTTTTCTTATCCGCATGCTCAACCCGCTTAAAGGCAACGGGGTATCAGGTAAATGTTTGGCAATGCAATAATAAAAAGTCAAGCAAATAGATTGCCCTAACGATAGTTTCTGACGCTTTCTTACATCTGATGATTTATCAACAAAAAAGCCTTTTAAATCATTCTCCATTGTTTCGCATTTTAATTACTTTGGCGGGTACTCCTGCCACCACCGAGTATGCAGGCACATCCTTACTTACAACTGAATTTGCTCCAATTACTGCTCCATCACCTATTATAACACCAGGTAAAATGATACAGCCCCGGCCTATCCAACAATCTTTACCAATTTCAATGGGGGCGCCGTAATAGTCTTGATTTTTTATAGTGACGTGTACATCGTCAAACTTGTGGTTATAGTCTCTTATACTGGTATACTCACCTATGGATGTACTTTCACCTATGGTTATAGAGAAGAGTGAGGTAATATAGCAACCATCGTTTATGGACACCTTATTGCCGATAACTATTTTTGATTGCGGTGCCCCCTGGAAAACACACCGTTTTCCGATGCGTACGTTATCCATTAATCGTATATCGGCACAAGGCCAGATAAATTCCGGCATGCCATCAATAGCTACATTTTTTCCGATGTGCCTAAAGCCATACCGGCCAGCGGTGAGCATCCAGATTAGGTTAAACTTTTGTCTTATCCACCTGCCAAAATACCATACTAATGCAAAAGGTAACCGAGGGCCGAAAGCACGTATTTTTTGAAGGGTGCTGCCAGTTGCAGGTCTTGCAAATTCTTTTTCGTGCATCTTATCTTATCCTTTTTAATAATTAATTTTAGGGGATTATTTATTTATTAAAACATCAGTCAGTTTTATTCCATATTCTTTGACTGAATAAAGAGCCGATTTTTCCAACGAACTAATAGCCATGTTAAATCTCAATTCGGGTTGAGCTAACAATTTAGTGATACTGCTTTTCAACCCCTCTACATCTCCGGAATTATTTAAAAAACCGTTTAGGCCATCTTCAATAACACTTCCGCTTTGATAGGTTGTTACAATAGGCAATCCCCAGCTCATGGCTTCAATTAAAACTAAGGCTGAACCTTCCAGGTAAGACGGAAAGAAAAACAGATCGGCATTTAAATATTGTTTAGCCAACTCCTCATTTGATAGCTTTCCTAAGTAAATTAAATTTTTATTGGGATACTTTTGTACCAGGTCCTGAGCGTCATTTTCTAAAAGACCCGCCAAAAGAAATTGTACCGGCTCATTTTTAAATGCCTCGGCTATAGTTAAAATATCTTTTATGCCTTTCCTGTATCCTGAGTTGCCAGCAAATAAAATATTAAATGAATTCTGCTTTTTCGCAAATTTCTGTTCTATTTGATTAAGAATGGTTTCCCGGCTCACATTGGGTGTATACCCATAGTTCACTACGGAAACTTTGTTTATATCAACTGATCCATCTTTAATCAGTTCATTTTTCACATACTCAGATGGGACAATGATATTACTTGAGTAACCCCATTCCTTACGTTCAATATCCTGTTGAAAGCGGCAATAATCAATATGTGAAGAGTAATCAATCCCATATTTTTCTTGAAAAAGCTGCCACATTTCAATTTGACTACTTCGGGGAGCTACGCATTGTTCCAGATATGCTTTCCATCCTTTATCATGCCCCCATTCCAAAAAATCGATACTAATAGTATCAAAGCCAAAATATTTACCAGGCTGCTTATCCTTTGCATAAGCTATCAATCTATCGCCTAAACGTTTATTTGCAGCTTTAAAAGCAGTTATCCGGTCGGAATACTTTAGCCTGAAACGAAATGACAGTGCACCTAGCCAATCACCAGACACCACATCATTGGTGAAACCCGGATCATATTTTTTATATTTTGCGGTTAGTTTTGGGCCAATTAATGGAAGATTAGCCAAACTTCCTTTTGTAGAAAAATAAGTATCAGTAACAAACTGATCCAGTAACCCTCTTTCGTAAAGTGCTTTGGCAGCAGCAGAATGTCTTGGAACACCCAATTGCCCAACTATAAATTTTGTCATCTTTAAACCTTTTCCATTATATAAAACTTTTTATGAATTCGGGAAAACTTTCTGGCCCCGACAAATACTAACAGATACATAATTATATTAGTAGGTATAAATAGCATAGAATCATAAATGGAAAAAAGGATAAATGTGGAGAAAAAACAATAAAACATTATGGCTGATATATTATCCCTTCTGATAGCTTTTAAATAATACCTTTTAGTAATGATAGCGAACAAAAAGAACAAGATGAAACCTAAATATCCAAATTCAAAAAACACCGCAGCAAACCCGGTTGGCGATAAGTAATATCTGTATTCATCTCCATCGTATTTAGCATGCTGGTCTCTTAATTTTACAAGGTCAAGATTATAAGGAATCATTAATTCTTCTTTAAACTTGGCGCCAAAGATATTACTACTTGCATATTGATAAATAAATGCATTATACAAGGTTATTCCCCAGTTATAATCACCACTTAGATCTGCTACTTCGACATTTCTGGCTGCATCAACTACCTCATTTCTATTGTCCCCAACTACATAGGATGCCATTACAGCTGTTGGAGAAATATCGGCCAATGAACTAAAGTTTCCTTTTAGTGAATAATTCCTATATGCTGGCAAAACTGTGATTACAAAAACCCCAACAAAAACCGCCGGCAGAATCAAACTTCTTTTAACCCTAATGTTTTTTATAAAAAATAATGGAAAGACAATTGTGATCATGAGGTTAAACACTTCACTCCTCCGTCCATCGATAATAATTATTTTAAGGGAAAATAAAACAGATATAATCAAAAAAAACATCTTGTCTTTAGACGGTTTTACTAAATAAAGCGTTAAAAGCATAATTGTAGCAGGGCGTAAACAGCGGGCAGGATACAATAATACCGCGTAAGTACCCCCATTACGGGATTCAGCATCATATCCCCCCATAACAATGAGGGCACCGAAAGATATAACCATGATCACATATAGAAACCGGCTCATTTTATCGGGATCATAGGCATTAATAACTTCAACTTTAGGTTTTCGTTTATTGCCATAAGTTATATATCCTACTATTGCAGCCCAATAGCATAATACTGAAAACAAACAATATCTGATATACTCTGAATCTGTTACTAGTTTTTTATTATCAATAACTCCTAATAAAGTAGGCAATATCCACACCATTACTGCCATACTATATAGAAATGGAAGCTGGTATATTTTATCCCTATCCTTATATGCCTGTATTACAGGAATAATAGTAGAAATCAATAAAAGTATAAACGAAAACTCTCTCATTATTTTACCACTTCAACATTGCACACTATTTGCATTTAAACTTATCAGTTACTCAAATTCATAAACCATTCATATAACGAGTTTAAGCCACTATCAATACTTACGGTTTCTTTAAACCCTATACGTTGTAATTTACTTATATCCGCTCTCCACTTTTCAGGATCACCGGTGCGAGCCACTCCGTCAAATTTAATATTAGGCAAACTTACAGCTTCTTTAAATAAACAATTCGCAGCCTCCCCTATACTAGTTTCTTTACCGTTAGCAACATTATATACATTAAACCGTGTTTCTTCACTCGCATCGCAGGTTGCAATTAAAACAGCTGCCTGTGCCACATCCTTAGCATGAATAAAGTCTCTTGATTCTTGACCTGTGCCAAATAAACTTAATTCAACCACTTCATTGTTCTGAAGTTTATCCAGTGATGTCTTATACCTGTTAAGCACATCCCAGAAAAGCTGTTTACGCAGGCCCTCTCCATAGGCAGAGAATATTCGTAAAACACTGCTTCTTATGTTATAATAATTGCTGTAATGCTGAACCAGATTTTCGGCCAGTAATTTATGAATACCATAAGGAGAAATAGGCTTTAAAACAGCGGTTTCCTTTATAGGCAACGAATCTGGATTACCGTAAACAGCGGCACTTGAAAAAAGCACAAAATGTGCAGCAGAACAATATTGTTTTATCCACTGCAGGAATGCTAATGTTGGGGGTACCAGGTTATTAAAATCTTCGGAGGGGTTTTCTACCGATAATTGTATAGACGCACCACCTGCCAAATGGTATATATAGTCGAAACTGTTATTTTTAAATAACAATTCTGTTTCATTATCTAATAATCCCGCTGTTGAAAATCCGCTCCATATTTCTTTTTTAAAAGGTTCCCGGATATCAATGCCATATAACATTGCATCTTCCTGACTACATAAATCGGCCAAATACGTACCTAAAAAACCTGAAGCTCCTGTGATTAAGACTTTTTTATTGCTAAATTTTTTCATGATACTGTACTTTTACTAGCAGAGAAGTAACCTTTAGGATCACTAAGCATTTTTAACCAGGTCCTGTTAAATGCAAGATTGCTATAATTCTCTTCGTAAATATTATTTATATACTGGGCGCTAAACTTGTTCCCGTTTATCATATCAATAAAGCTACTAAAATTTGAATGCAGGCTATCTTTATCAATCTCTGAAATAAATAAGCCCTCCTTATTTGTTTCGCCTACTTCGGGCATTGCGCCAATTGTGGTTGCAAAAACAGGCCTTCCAAATCGCATAGATTCAATTAAAGCCAAGGGTAAACCTTCTGTAGCTATTGAAGGAATGATCACGCCATGATGATTACTGATAAGATCAGGAAATTCTGCATCACTATAAAACCCTTTCAAAAAGATCTGATTGTTCAAACCCTGGTCATCGATTTCCTGCTGGATACTTTTCGCTTCAGGTCCGCCTCCGTAAATATTCAGTGTTATATGTTGATTAGTTTTAAAAACCGCAGCCGTTGCCTTTATAAAATCCTTTAGTCCTTTATTCCAGGCTAAGCGTCCAAAATAAGCAATACGGATACCCTCATCTAAAGCTGGTATAGCTTTATAACTATCTGCCTCGTACTCTTTTGAAAAACAGGGAAGAAAATCAACAGGCTTACTCGTTGATACATTTAATGTAAATGGCTTGATCATCCCCTTTGTTTGTACCGCAACCGCATCAAAATCATTTACCATTTTTAACCTCAGTTTATCGGCTGTAGCTTCAAAATGCACTTCCTCAAATATTTTAAAGGTAGATTTTGGCAATTTAGAGGCTATCAGTGCATAACCATAGCCTAAGCCTGTTGCAATAAATACATCAGGAGCAAATGCTTTTGCCCTGCGCCCGGCACCGGCAAGTTTCAAAACCTTTTTTACCTTATCAATTATTGTAGTCGGTTTGTACGGAATACTAATTTCCTCAATACTTTTATTATTGAAAATCTTATCATTTGTATCATTTATATTAATGCACATAATCTGGAAATCAGCCTTCTGTAAGTACTTCACCAAAGTAGTATAGTGAACACTCAGGCCACCAAGATGTCCGTTATTACCCATTACTAATAGCTTCATCTTCGTTTTTTCACTATGTTTAAGGTTTGTTTTCTTTGTTCTGCATTAAAACCGGTAAACCATAAAATTAATAGATAAGTTATAGCGGTGAATATTAATAAAACCAGATGTATTTTACCGGAAACCCGTTCATCTGCCATTAAAATCAAAACCGATACTGCACTAATAATAAATGTATATTTTAACGATGGTAATGCCTCCTTTAATCTATTTAGGATTTCAAGTTGTTTTGCTAACCGATAAAACACATAACAGGACGAAGGGGTAAGTACAATCAGGTTTCCTAACACTATACCTTTTAAACCAAAAAAGTAACCACCCAAAACGGTTAACAATAAACCTGCAATAGTGATACAAACCTGTAACCTTGCATACCACCTGATGGTGCCTAGTACAATTAGAACATTTTCATTTAAACTGGCAAGGGTAACTACTGCCATGTAAAAAGCAAGCAGTATAGTAAAGTAAAATCCTTCATACTGACTTGGTCCTACCCAAACCAAAACTATGTATTTGTGAAATAAAATCAGCCCCCAAAATGCCGCTATCAAAATAGTTATTTTTGACTTCAACGTTTGCAGGTATAGATTTCGTAAGGTTTCCCATTCCTCTTTTATTACCATTTCGTTCATTCCTGGTAATAAGTTATACATGATTAAATTTATATAAGTAAACATCATCATGGGCGGGGTAACCATTGAATAATAATGCCCTGCAGAAACAGCCCCTACCATTATACCGGCAATAAAAACAGTGCTACTTTGAAATGCTCTGGTTGCTATGTTTATCAAAAATGAGTCTATTCCGAAAGAAAAAAGTTGTTTAAATACAGATTTGTCGTATACCTTCCAGGAGAATTTTATATCCGGATTCTTCACTTTGAAATATATCATCTGGGAAAATGCAGCCAGAAAATCTCCTATAACATTGGCTAAAACAATGCCTGTAATACCATAGTGAAGCTTAATAAAAATTAAGGTTAAAATAAATCGCAAACAAATACCTATAGTGAGGCATATATTTGCAACTTTCATGTTTTGTGTTGCATACAAAACAATGTTGAACATGGTAAAATAATAACGGATACAATACCATATGGCTAATATGATCATTGCATTTCGTGCATCCGTTTGTAAGGAATCTTTTAATCCCAGTGACGAAGGCAAAATGAAACTTAACAAAGCAATGATAAGTCCCATGATGGCACAAGCTACAAACAGGTACCAACGGCCAATATTAAAAATATTTATAAATTTCTTTTTCCCGTCAACCGGATCGTTAAAAGATTGGGAGAGATAGCGCGATAACATGCTTGTAAAGCCAAGATCAAGCAGGGTAAGGTAACCCACAATTTGCATGATAGAGGCATACCCGCCTAACGATGCTGAACCACCGTTTTTTATCAACAGTGGGGCTATCGTTATTTGCAGCACCATAAATGTAATCTGGAATAAGCCTTGCGTTAATAATCCAGAAAGAAATTTCTTTATCCTTTGGTCCAAATCTTTAAATTAATTATTTTGATAACCATACCTGATCCTACTGGTCCAAAGAAATCGACTACTAAATATTTTCCGATTCTTTCTTATACCATTCCAAAAAAGAAGATAAGCCTTCTTCTAACTTTACCTGGGGTTTATAGCCTAATAGTTTTTCGGCTTTTGCAATATCAGCGTAGGTTTGTGATACATCACCCGGCTGATTTGGCAATCTGTTTATGATCGCTTTCTTTTCGCAGATGTTTTCTATTGCTTCAATAAGCCCCTTTAATGTTACCGTTTGATGATTTCCAAGATTAATGATTTCAAATTCAGATCCGCTATACTCTATTGCGGCTTCGATACCCTGAATGGTATCAGTAACAAAAGTGTAATCTCTGCTTGTTGAACCATCCCCAAAAACAGGTATAGGAGTATTATTGAGGATAGATTTAAAAAACTTATGAATAGCAAGATCTGGGCGCTGACCGGGGCCGTAAACAGTAAAAAATCTTAAAGCTATAAACCTTATGCCATATAAATGGCTATATACATGTCCCAGCATTTCACCTGAAAGCTTTGTTGAAGCATAAGGGCTGATGGGCAACAATCGCTCATTTTCATGCCAAGGCACATTTTCATTCACACCATACACACTACTTGACGAGGCAAACACAAACTGCTTGATATCATTTTTCCTGGCAAATTCAAGTAAATTTTGTGTTCCACTTACATTTACATCCTGGTATAATATAGGATCTAAAATGCTCGGTCGTACCCCAGCTTTAGCAGCCAGATGAACTATTACATCAATTTTTTCAGCTTTTTCTAAATCTTGCAGGTTACGAATGTCGCCTCTGATAAGCGAGAAATTTTCATGATATTTAAAAGAACTGATATTTAAGTCCTTTTGCTTTAATGAATAAAAATCATCAAAATTATCAATGCAAACTACATTATATTTATTGGTTGATAATAGCTTCTTTATAAGGTTACTACCTATAAAGCCAGCCCCTCCGGTTATCAGTATATTTTTCATGAACAGCTGTAATTATGAACCATGTTAACTTCATATATCTTTATAACAAAATTTAAGATTTATGAATCCGAGATTTGATGAACTACACTTATACATTTGAATTTGCATAATGTAGCTTCACCCTATATATGAGTTATTTATTTCGACGTAAAAGCTTGGATAGTCCTTTCGCTGGCTTAGCTTCATCATAATAACCATAACCATAGCCATAGCCATAACCATAGCCGTACGCCTGATCAGCATCAACAGAATTGAATATGATATTCATATTCTTAAATACTTTACGCTGATATAATTCGTCAATTGCTCTTAAATGGGCTTTAACAGTATAGTTATGCCTTACTATAAACATAGTGGCATCAGCCCACTTGCTTAATATTTGCGCATCGGTCACTAATCCTACAGGTGGCGCATCAAGTAAAACATAATCAAATTCCTTAATGAGTTCGTTAATTAATATTTCAATCTTTCCATTAACCAGCAGCTCAGCAGGATTATGTGGTACAGCTCCACTGGTAATAATAAAATAGTTATCCAACTGAGGTATTTTTCTTATAATGTCTTTGTAATTTACTTTCCCTATAAGATAATTTGATAAACCCGTCGTATTTTCTATTCCGAGAGTCGAGTGTAATTTAGGTTTGCGAAGATCGAGCTCTAATATTATCACCTTTTTATCAGTGGTAGCTAAACTTGCCCCCAAGTTCAAGGAAACAAAAGATTTACCTTCACCGCTTATATTTGATGTAAATAACAAAACTTTACGTTCCTTTTCGGGGCTAACAAATTGTAAGTTTGTTCTTAAAACCCTAATCTGTTCTGATATTTTTGACCTTGGTCTTGTAACCACTACCAATGGAGCTACTTCATCCAGGTGCGCAATTTCACTAAGAATTGGCGTTTTGGTAAACTTCTCAATGTCAGACCGCCGTCTTACCTTAATATTTAATAATTCTCTCAAATAAATTATCAGGAAGGGTACTAAAATGCCACCTAAAAAGAATAAAATATAGATAACTTTTTTTACCGGTTTAATGGGTTTATCAACAAACTTAGCCACATCAATTGTACGGCTATCGGCTACCGATGAAGCTAATGACAGCGCTGTTTCCTCGCGTTTTTGTAAAAGGTATGTAAACAGATTGTTTTTAATTTCCTGTTCACGCATTACATCTATCAAACCTCGCTCTTTTGACGGAACGCTTTTGATAATATTTTCAAACTTTTTGCTTTGGTTATTTAATTGGCTGCGGGTTATTTCCATCCCCTGTTTAACGTTCTGTACAGTTTCTAAAAGTGATTGCTTTAACGATTTTATCTGATCATTAATAGAACTAACAACAGGGTTGGTTTCAGGTATGGTGCGGAGTAAACTTTCTTTTTTTATCTTAGCCTCTGCTAATTGCTGAACTAAACCCAATATTGTTGGATCATCAATCCCCAGTACAGAGGGTAGATTTACCTTATCATCATCAGAGCTACTTAAATATTGCTCTAAGTTTTTAATACTACCTTCCGCAAGATTTAGTTTATTCAGCTCAACATCATTCGTTGCTACGTTTTGCAAAAACAATTGTGATTGAGCTGAAACATCTGTTATACTATTGCTGGATTTATAATTGGAAACATTTTTTTCGACCAAATTTAATTCCTGGGCTAAGCCATCCAGTCTTTCTTTAATAAACACTAGCTGAGCCGAAGTAATTTTATTTTTATCTTCAATTGCTGCATTGTTATAAACCTCAACCAGTTTATTCAGTACATCCTGCCCCCGCTGTGGAACAGCATCTTCCAATGTTATAATTAGTACAGTTGCATCTTTGCTGGCCGGGTCAATATTTAGTTTATCAATATATTGCTGTGCAACTTCTGCAACAGTCATAAAATCCACATAAACAATATAATGATATAATGATCCTTTGGGATTTTGCGGTGTAATCTGTATTAAACCCGCGTCTGTTTCAACCGGGTGATTAAGCAGAACTTTTTTACCATTAAGTAAAGCTTCATTATCATTTATGATCTGAACTTTCCAGGTTGTATTATAACTTTCCGAATTACTTTTAAATAAGTCAATTTTAAAAGGTTTGTTTTTGTATAAAATTTTTTTTGAAATATGGTTACGTACGTAATAATTCGTTTGGAGGTGCAAAGAATCCACCACTTTTTCCATTAAGGTATTGGACTTTAAAATTTGGACTTCATTATCAATAATTTTATTTGATGAATTAAGGTCAAGCTGCTTTAGGATATCCTTCTCATTGCCACCTACCGAGTTTTTATCATCTTTGATTAACACGTCGGTTTCAACTTTATATTGTGGAATTTGGTAAGCAGCGAATATATAGGCCAGGCCCATAAAAATAATTATAGATATAGCAAACCACTTCCAGTTTCTTATATATTTATAACTAACCTCCCAAAAACTAACCTCATTCTCAATGGTATCCTTTACTAATTGGCTAGATAGATCGTTGATGCTCATGTATTGTTATACTTGTAAATTAGTTTTTTGTAAGAAGAATTATAGCAGTAATTAAACTAACCACTGATGGTACCAGAATGTATGTTCTATCGTTAACCTGAGCCTTACTTTTACCCGGTTCAACATACACCACATCGTTTGCATGTAAATAATAATAAGGAGAGTTAAACACATCGCGGCTATTCAAATTAATGGTGCCGAACTCCTTTTTCCCATTTACATCTCTAATTATCTGAATATTGTTTCTTTTAGCAAAAATGGTAAGATCACCTGCCATACTTAATGCTTCGGGAAGTGTGATCTGTTCATTTGGGATAACATAAACAGAAGGTTTGGCTACCTCTCCTAATACAGAAATCTTATAATTTGAAATACGTACAGTTACGGTTGGTTCTTTCAAATATGTCAATAAATGCCTTTTAATAGTGTCTCTTGCGTCAACTGTAGTAAGGCCACTTACTTTTATTACGCCAATAAGCGGTAATTCAATATTTCCGGATGCATCAACTAAAAAACCAGGTGATGAAGACTGGGTAAGTGCTGGTGCCGTAGAAATACCCTGTGTTGAAGATTGGGTATTGGCGCTGCTTGCAGCTACTGCTCCGGTTGCCTGAGTGTAAGGGTTAAAAAAGCTACTGGCTTCCGGACTTAATGAGTTTATATATATTGATAAAATGTCACCAGTTTGAATATGCGGAACATATAAACGCGAGGTCGATATCGTATCTGATTGATTAGGTGCCTTCTGAAAATATGCTATTTTCTTTGCATCAAAACACGAAGAAAATAACAATATGATGGTCAAAAAGAGTATAGGGGTTTTAATTCTGTCGAAATTGATCATATTTTAAGCTATATTTTAAATTATGTATTCAGTTTTGAACTACTGAAAGAGAGTTTTTTTTAAGTATCATAAGATGAGAAGGATTAATAGGGGTAAGAATAAAAATGGTTGTTTCAATATCATGCGAAAATTCTCTTTGGGTTAACTTTAACATTCATTCAATTATAGAAGATTATTACGTTATACATTAAAAACAAAATGATGAATAAATCTCTGAAAACAATATTTTTAGTATTCAATTTGTACAATCATCACTACACTCATATCATAGCAGTGATGCAAAATATACGCATACAAATCCATCGCAATCTACACACTTTTTCTATAAATAAACAAAAAATAAAAATATTATCAAATAAATGCCCATTTTCATTGCCAATTATCAATTCTAACGGCATTTTAATACAAATATCAAAATCAAGCCTGCCCCATTGTTCCGCCAAAATTCATTGGAAATCCGGAAGGCTCTTGCTGAACTTTAATACGTCCATTAATCGATTCAAATTTCTCCAGATTGTCTTCCAATGCGGTTAACAAACGTTTAGCATGTTCCGGTGTTAAAATAATCCGTGACTTTACTTTTGCCTTAGGTATTCCGGGCATTACTCTAATAAAATCAAGTACAAATTCTGAACTCGAGTGAGTAATTATTGCCAGGTTTGAATAAATCCCTTCTGCTATTTCTTCAGAAAGTTCAATATTCAGTTGATTTTCATTTTGTTCTTCCATATTACTAAAATAAGCTATTCATTTGTCAAAAACTTTCCAATAATAACAAATATTGTTCAGCCTTCTCGTATGAATGCTTCATTGTAAACAATGAAACTCTAAAACCACCTTGTTTATCTTTTGTTTTATTTTTTTTTAAAAATTCTATTAATTGTCATTTTGAGGGCTACAAAACAAAAAAGCCTCCCGGTTTACGGGAGGCTTTACTAATATCGAGGGATAATTAAGCTTCTATTTCTTCGGCTTTTGAAGCCATTAAGCGATCAAATTCTTCCTGTGAACCTACACGGATATTTTCATATTCACGTAAGCCTGTACCAGAAGGAATCAGGTGACCAACAATAACGTTCTCTTTCAAGCCAAGCATCAGATCTTTTTTACCTGCTATAGCGGCTTCATTCAGAACCTTGGTAGTTTCCTGGAATGATGCAGCTGAGATAAATGATTTGGTACCTAACGAAGCCCTGGTAATACCTTGCAGTATCGGACTTGAAGTTGCAGGAATAGCATCACGAACCTCCACCAACCGCAGATCCCTACGTTTCAGAACAGAGTTTTCATCACGCAGCCTTCTTAATGAAACTATCTGACCGGCTTTTAATGTAGTTGAATCACCTGGCTCAACAACAACCTTTTTGTCAAATATTTCATCGTTCTCGGTCATGAAATCCCAGCTGTCAACAGCTTCACGTTCCAGGAAGCGGGTATCACCGGCGTCTTCGATCTGTACTTTCTGCATCATCTGGTGAACGATAACTTCAAAATGCTTATCGTTGATCTTCACACCCTGTAAACGGTAAACCTCTTGTATACCATTTACCAGGTATTCCTGTACTGCAGCCGGGCCTTTAATAGCCAGGATATCAGCAGGTGATATAGAACCATCTGACAATGGCATACCAGCCTTCACAAAGTCGTTGTCCTGTACAAGGATGTGTTTTGACAATGGAACAAGGTATTTTTTAACCTGACCGTCTTTTGATTCGATAGTGATCTCGCGATTACCACGTTTAACGCCACCCAGGGTTACCACACCGTCAATCTCTGTTACTACAGCAGGGTTTGATGGGTTACGAGCCTCAAATAACTCGGTTACACGTGGCAAACCACCAGTGATGTCACGGGTTTTACCAGTTGAACGAGGGATCTTAGCAATAACCTGTCCTGTTTGTAGTTTTTCGCCTTCTTCAACAGCGATGTGTGCCCCTACCGGAATGTTATATCCTTTGATGATGTTACCTTTTGTATCAGTAATTTGAATAACAGGGTTTTTAGTTTTATCCCTGGTATCGATAATTACTTTTTCGCGGTGACCAGTTTGTTCATCTGATTCTTCGCGGAAAGTGATACCATCCAATACAGCCTCAAACTGGGTTAAACCTGCAAATTCAGATATGATCACCGCGTTATACGGATCCCATGAACAAATACGGTCGCCTCTGGTTATTTTGCTGCCATCTTTTACATACAGGTATGAACCGTATGGGATGTTATTGGTAACAATTACCTTATTGCTGCCTTCTTCAATGATACGGAATTCACCTGAACGACCTAATACCACATCTACTTTACCTTCTTCGGCAGTAGTATATTCAACCGTACGTACGTTTTCAAATTCAATGATACCATCAAACTTAGCATTGATCTGTGATTCTGCAGCAATGTTTGATGCAGTACCACCCACGTGGAAGGTACGTAGTGTTAACTGTGTACCCGGCTCACCGATAGACTGTGCAGCAATTACACCCACAGCCTCACCTTTTTGCACACGTTTACCACTGGCCAGGTTACGGCCATAGCAAAGTGCACAAACACCGCGTTTGCTTTCGCAGGTTAATACTGAACGTATTTCGATACCTTCTAATGGAGAATTTTCGATTTTTTTACCTACCTCTTCTGTGATATCCTGACCTGCAGACGCCAACAATTCGTTGGTGATAGGGTCATGTACATCATGCAAGGTAGTACGGCCTAAGATACGGTCATATAGTGGCTCAACAATATCTTCGTTATCTTTTAGTGCAGTTGTGTAGATACCTCTTAAAGTACCGCAATCAACTTCACCTACGATCATATCCTGGGCAACGTCATGCAACCTACGGGTTAAGTAACCAGCATCTGCTGTTTTTAACGCCGTATCCGCCAAACCTTTACGGGCACCGTGAGTAGAGATGAAATACTCCAATACCGACAAACCTTCTTTAAAGTTTGAAAGGATCGGGTTTTCAATGATCTCTCCACCTGAACCTGATTTTTGAGGTTTAGCCATCAAACCACGCATACCGGCAAGCTGACGGATCTGCTCTTTGGAACCACGGGCACCAGAATCAAGCATCATGTATACCGAATTAAAGCCCTGGTTATCGTTACTCAGGATGTCCATTACATTCGCGGTTAAGCGGTTGTTGATACGTGTCCAGATATCGATAATTTGGTTATAACGCTCGTTGTTGGTAATGAAACCCATGTTGTAGTTACCCATTACCTCTTCAACTTGTTTAGAAGCTGTTTCGATCAGTGTAACTTTTTCTGCAGGGATATTGATATCCTTCAGGTTAAATGATAAACCACCCTGGAATGCCATTTTGAAACCTAACTCCTTAATATCATCAAGGAATTGAGCTGCACGGGCCATACCGGTAATTTTCACTACCTCACCAATAATATCACGCAGTGATTTTTTAGTCAGCAATTCGTTGATGTAACCTACTTCAACCGGTACATGCTGATTAAACAACACGCGGCCTACGGTAGTATCAATGATTTTGCTTACTATGCTGCCATCTTTTTCTTTTACTAAACCTTTAACTTTAATAAAGGCATGCAGGTCAAGTTTTTTCTCGTTATAAGCGATAATAACTTCCTCTGCAGAGTAGAAGGTTAAACCTTCGCCTTTTACCACACGGGTTGCATCTGTTTTACGGCCTTTGGTTATGTAATACAAACCAAGCACCATGTCCTGTGATGGTACAGTAATAGGTGTACCGTTGGCAGGGTTAAGAATGTTGTGTGATGCAAGCATCAAAATTTGGGCTTCCAAAATTGCCGCGTTACCAAGGGGTACGTGAACGGCCATCTGGTCACCGTCAAAATCCGCGTTGAAGGCTGTACAAGTTAATGGGTGCAATTGGATCGCTTTACCTTCAACCAGTTTTGGCTGGAACGACTGAATACCTAACCTGTGCAGCGTAGGCGCACGGTTTAGTAATACAGGGTGTCCTTTTAATACGTTTTCCAAAATGTCCCAAACTAATGGGTCTTTACGGTCAACTATTTTTTTGGCAGATTTTACTGTTTTAACCACACCACGCTCAATCATTTTGCGAATGATAAATGGTTTAAACAACTCGGCAGCCATATCTTTTGGTAAACCGCACTCGTGTAATTTAAGGTTTGGACCTACAACAATTACCGAACGGGCAGAGTAATCCACACGTTTACCTAATAAGTTTTGACGGAAACGGCCTTGTTTACCTTTCAGGATGTCTGAAAGTGATTTCAGGGCACGGTTACCTTCTGTTTTTACCGCGTTTACTTTACGTGAGTTATCGAATAACGAGTCAACAGCTTCCTGTAACATACGTTTTTCGTTACGTAATATAACTTCCGGTGCTTTGATCTCGATCAAACGTTTTAAACGGTTGTTACGGATAATTACACGACGGTAAAGGTCATTCAGATCCGAAGTAGCGAAACGGCCACCTTCCAGTGGTACCAACGGACGCAACTCAGGCGGGATAACCGGAACGATCTTTACGATCATCCACTCAGGGTTATTCTCGATACGGGTTTTAGCATCACGGAAAGCCTCAACAACCTGTAAACGTTTTAAAGCTTCGTTTTTACGTTGTTGTGAAGTTTCGTTTGCTGCCTGGTGACGAAGGCTGAATGATAACTCATCCAAGTCAAGGCGCTTTAATAACTCTTCAAGAGCCTCAGCGCCCATTTTGGCCACAAATTTCTGTGGATCTTTGTCATCAAGATACTGATTTTCTTTTGGAAGGGTGTCTAATACGTCAAGATATTCCTCTTCTGTCAGGAAATCCATTTTATTGATACCATCAGCTTCTTTGATACCTGGTTGGATAACTACATAACGCTCGTAGTATATGATCAGGTCAAGCCTTTTTGTTGGCAAGCCTAAAAGGTAACCAATTTTGTTTGGTAATGAACGGAAGTACCAGATATGAGCAACAGGAACTACAAGGTTAATGTGGCCCATGCGCTCGCGGCGTACTTTCTTTTCGGTTACTTCAACACCGCAACGGTCGCACACGATACCTTTGTAACGGATACGTTTATATTTACCGCAATGGCACTCATAATCTTTAACCGGACCAAAAATACGTTCGCAGAATAAACCATCGCGCTCAGGTTTATAGGTCCTGTAGTTGATGGTTTCTGGTTTTAAAACCTCACCGCTTGAACGCTCAAGGATGGACTCAGGAGAGGCCAAGCTGATCGTAATTGTGGTGAAATTACTTTTGATTTTATTATCCTTTTTGTAAGACATAGTCTCCTTTGTTTTTAATTATTGAAGGAATGAATTATTGAATTATCGAATTCGAAAATTATTGAAGGAATGAATTAATCAATAATTCAATCCCTCAATAATTCAATAATTATTCTAACGTGATATCTAAACCTAAACCTCTTAACTCATGAACCAATACGTTGAATGATTCAGGAACAGATGGAGTTGGCAGGTTTTCACCTTTAACAATAGCCTCGTAAGTTTTGGCACGACCGATAACATCATCCGATTTAACGGTCAATATTTCCTGCAGTATGTTTGATGCACCGAATGCTTCCAATGCCCAAACCTCCATCTCACCAAAACGCTGACCACCAAACTGAGCTTTACCACCCAATGGTTGTTGTGTAATTAATGAGTATGGCCCGATTGAACGTGCGTGCATCTTGTCATCAACCATGTGACCTAATTTCAGCATGTATATAATACCTACTGTAGTTTGCTGATCAAAACGGTCGCCTGTTAAGCCATTGTATAAATAGGTACGCCCTGATTCTGGTAAGTTTGCCTTTTTAACCCACTCTTCCACTTCTTCATGGCTTGCACCATCAAAAATTGGGGTAGCGAATTTAATACCAAGCTCTTTACCGGCCCAGCCTAATACGGTTTCGTAGATCTGACCCAAGTTCATACGTGAAGGTACACCCAGTGGGTTCAACACAATATCAACTGGTGTTCCATCCTCAAGGAAAGGCATATCCTCATCACGTACAATACGTGCAACGATACCCTTGTTACCGTGACGGCCGGCCATTTTATCACCTACTTTAAGCTTACGCTTTTTAGCGATGTAAACTTTAGCCATTTGTACGATACCTGATGGAAGTTCATCACCTACACTGATAGCAAATTTATCACGACGATAAGCGCCTAATTCCTCATTAACTTTGATGTTGTAGTTATGAAGCAAAAGCTTGATCTGATCGTTTTTATCATCATCAGTTGTCCATTTAGTTGGGTTAATGTTTTCGTAACTAAGCTCAACTAAAATTTTCTGGGTGAATTTTACACCTTTTGGCACTAAAAGCTCTTTGTAAATGTTGTAAACACCTTGTGATGTTTTACCATTCACGATCTCAAATAACTTTTCGATCAAAGTATTTTTAAGTTCTTTTACAGCTCTTTCATGTTTAGTATCCAGTTTCTCCAACTGTGCTTTTTCTTCGGCCTTAGAGGTCTTTTTAGCACGGCTGAACAATTTGGTATCAATAACCACACCTGCAATAGATGGCGGAGTTTTCAATGACGCATCTTTAACGTCACCTGCTTTATCACCAAATATGGCACGTAACAGTTTTTCTTCCGGTGATGGGTCCGATTCACCTTTTGGAGTGATCTTACCAATCAGGATGTCGCCTTCTTTAACCTCGGCACCTACACGGATGATACCGTCTTCGTCAAGGTCTTTGGTAGCTTCTTCTGATACGTTAGGGATATCCGGTGTCAATTCCTCTTCACCACGTTTGGTATCACGTACTTCCAGTTCAAACTCTTCAACGTGAAGTGAAGTGAAAATATCCTGTGAAACCACACGCTCAGATATTACGATCGCATCCTCAAAGTTATATCCCTGCCAAGGCATGAACGCCACTTTTAAGTTACGGCCTAATGCAAGCTCACCATTCTGAGTAGCATAACCTTCGCAAAGAACTTCACCTTTTGATACTCTTTGGCCTTTTTTAACAATCGGCTTCAGGTTCATGGTGGTGCTTTGGTTGGTTTTCTTGAATTTGGTTAAACGATAGCTTTTTGAATCGCCATCAAATGAAACCAAACGGTCAAGCTCATCACGGTCATATTTAATACGGATCTCGTTGGCATCAACATACTCCACTACACCATCGCCTTCGGCGTTGATCAGTGTACGTGAATCTTTTGCCACACGTCCTTCCAGTCCGGTTCCAACAATTGGCGCTTCAGGACGTAACAATGGTACGGCCTGGCGTTGCATGTTCGATCCCATCAACGCACGGTTAGCATCATCATGTTCCAGGAACGGAATCAATGAAGCCGCGATAGAAGTGATCTGGTTTGGAGCGATATCCATTAAATCAAGTTTCTCCGGGTCAATGATCGGGAAGTCACCTTCAAAACGTGCTTTTACTTTTGGCAATGCAAACACCCCTTTATCATCATAATGAGCATTAGCCTGGCCAATGGTTTTACCGTCTTCATCTTCTGCAGATAAATAGATAACCGGTTCGTCAACCTGTACTTTACCTTCAACCACACGTTTGTATGGTGTTTCGATAAAGCCTAAGTTGTTGATCTTGGCGTGTACGCAAAGTGATGAAATCAAACCAATGTTCGGTCCTTCCGGAGTTTCAATGGTACACAACCTACCGTAGTGGGTGTAGTGTACGTCACGAACCTCGAAACCAGCACGCTCACGTGACAGACCACCGGGCCCAAGGGCTGACAGACGACGCTTGTGCGTGATCTCTGCCAGTGGATTGGTTTGGTCCATGAACTGTGATAACTGGTTTGTTCCGAAGAACGAGTTGATCACTGATGATAATGTACGTGCGTTGATCAGGTCGGTTGGCGTAAACACCTCGTTATCACGGATGTTCATACGCTCACGAATAGTACGTGCCATACGTGCCAAACCAACACCAAACTGAGCATATAACTGCTCACCCACTGTACGAACACGACGGTTTGACAAGTGGTCAATATCATCCACCTCAGCTTTAGAGTTGATCAGTTTGATCAAATACTTCACTATGGCAATAATATCCTGCTTGGTTAATACCTTTGTTTCATCAGAGGTATTCAGTTTCAACTTACGGTTGATGCGGTAGCGGCCCACATCGCCCAAATCATATCTTTTATCAGAGAAGAATAAACGATCGATGATACCACGAGCTGTTTCTTCATCAGGTGGTTCAGCGTTACGTAACTGACGGTAGATGTGCTCAACCGCTTCTTTCTCCGAGTTCGAAGTATCTTTCTGTAAGGTATTGTATATAATAGTATAATCACCGCTGGTGGCAGCATCTTCCTTGTTCAGAATGATGGTTTTAACACCGGCATCAATGATCATATCAATATGATCGTCTTCCAATACGGTTTCACGCTCAAGGATGATCTCATTACGGTCGATAGAAACCACTTCACCAGTATCCTCATCCACGAAGTCTTCAACCCATTTTTTAAGCACCCTTGCAGCAAGCTTACGGCCAATGAATTTCTTCAGACCAGATTTGCTTACTTTTACTTCGTCGGCCAGTTCAAACAGCTCTAATATATCTTTATCAGAGTCATAACCAATGGCGCGAAGCAGTGTAGTAACCGGGAATTTCTTTTTACGGTCAATGTAAGCATACATCACGTTGTTGACGTCTGTAGCAAACTCAATCCATGAACCTTTGAAAGGAATAACACGGGCAGAGTATAATTTTGTACCGTTGGTATGGCGGCTTTGGCCAAAGAACACACCTGGCGAACGGTGTAACTGTGAAACAATTACACGCTCGGCACCATTTATAACAAATGTACCTTTAGGGGTCATGTATGGGATAGTTCCCAGGTACACGTCCTGTACAATAGTTTCAAAATCTTCGTGCTCCTCATCATTACATGAAAGGCGAAGCTTGGCTTTTAAAGGCACACTGTAAGTTAATCCGCGCTCTATACACTCTTGTATATCGTAACGTGGCGGATCAATAAAGTAATCAAGAAACTCTAAAACAAAGATGTTTCTTGAATCCGATATCGGAAAATTTTCAGCAAACACTTTAAACAAACCTTCTTTATAACGGTTGTCTGAGGTGGTTTCCAATTGAAAAAATTCCTGGAAAGATTGTAACTGCACATCCAGGAAATCAGGGTAATCAAGTACCTTTCTGCTGGTTGCAAAGTTTACTCTTTGATTATTGTTGTTTGCCAAGGTATTATAATTTTAGTTTATTAATAAACCTGTATTTAGAAGTGAGATATGAGACGTAAGTATTGAGACTAAAAAATTTCGCAGGCTATATCCCGCAAAAGATCTCAAATCCCAAATCTAATATCTCAAGTCTATTGTATATAAACAGCAATAGACCCCGACCAAAATAGGTCGGAGTCTGATGCTATATTTTTATTGGGTTAACTTATTTAACCTCAACTACTGCTCCAGCTTCTTCTAATTGAGTTTTCAAAGATTGAGCTTCTTCTTTAGTTACACCAGTTTTTAATTCTTTTGGTGCGCCGTCAACAAGATCTTTAGCTTCCTTCAAACCTAAGCCGGTTAAATCTTTTACTAATTTAACAACTGCTAATTTTGAACCACCTGCTTCTTTCAGGATAACGTCAAATGCAGTTTGTTCTGCAGCAGCAGCAGGGGCATCATCGCCACCAGCAGGAGCAGCAGCAACAGCTACAGCTGCAGCAGCAGGCTCAATACCATACTCATCTTTTAAGATCTGAGCTAATTCGTTTACTTCTTTTACTGTTAAGTTTACCAACTGTTCAGCAAACGCTTTTAAATCCGCCATTTTATTTAAATTTTACTTTTAATGCTTTTTGTTTGTTAATATCGAACTTTAATAAGGCGTTCGTTAACCTCTTTCCTGTAATGTTTTTACAAGGCCTGCAATTGTATTTCCGCCTGATTGTAATGCAGAAATAACGTTTTTGGCAGGTGATTGTAGTAATCCTATTATCTCGCCAATCAGTTGTTCTTTTGATTTCAACTTGATCAATGTATCGATCTGGTTGTCGCCAATAAACACTGCTGAGTCAATATATGCTGCTTTTAAAACTGGTTTGTCACCTGCTTTTCTCAATTGTTTGATCAGCTTTGCCGGAGCAGTTGCTGATTTAGAGAAAAGGATTGATGATGAACCTTTTAATACATCATATATCGGGCTAAAGTCGCCGCCTGCAGCTTCCATAGCTTTTTTGATCAAGCTATTTTTTGCTACCTGCATTTTGATGTCGCTGTCGAAACATTTGCGACGAATGTCATTGATCTTTGCAACCGTCAAATCAGAGGTATCGGTAATATAAAAATTACCGTACTCTTTCATTTGCTCAGTAAGGGCAAGAACAAGATCGTATTTTTCTTCTTTATTCATGATTAAATCCCCGCTACTGTTTTGGTTTCAATTGCAATTCCTGGCGACATAGTTGAAGAGATATGGATACTCTTGAAATATGTTCCTTTAGCTGCAGATGGTTTTAATTTTGAGATAGTTTGCAATACTTCTAATGCATTCTCATAAATTTTATCCGCAGAGAAAGATGCTTTTCCTATTGAGGCATGGATGATACCTGTTTTATCAACTTTGAAGTCGATTTTACCACCTTTTACGTCAGTTACCGCTTTTCCAACTTCTGGAGTTACTGTTCCTGATTTAGGGTTAGGCATAAGGTTACGCGGGCCTAATATACGACCCAAACGACCTACTTTAGCCATAACACTTGGCATAGTGATGATAATATCAACATCAGTCCATCCACCTTCAATCTTGGCAATATAATCATCCAAACCTACGTAATCTGCACCTGCGTCTTTTGCTTCTTGTTCCTTGTCAGGAGTACAAAGCACCAGTACACGTACAGTTTTACCGGTTCCATGAGGTAATGTTGCAATACCACGCACCATTTGATTGGCTTTACGCGGGTCAACACCTAAACGAACGTCTATATCAACTGATGAATCAAATTTGGTCAAGGTTAATTCCTTTACTAAAGATGACGCATCCTGTAATGAATACGATTTGTTAGCCTCAATTTTGGAGAGTGCCACTTTCTGATTTTTTGTTAATCTAGCCACTGTCTTAAACTGATTTTAATATAAATTAATTAATTCCAGGGAGCCGTACCTGATACGGTTATTCCCATACTACGGGCAGTACCTGCCACCATTTTCATGGCTGATTCAACTGTGAATGCGTTTAGATCCACCATTTTATCTTTAGCAATAGTTTCAACCTGTTCCCAATTTACATTGGCAACTTTTTTACGGTTGGGCTCTGCTGAACCACTTTTTAATCCTGTTACTTCCAATAATTGGATTGCAACCGGAGGGGTTTTAATGATAAAATCGAAAGACTTATCAACGTAAACAGTAATCAAAACAGGCAACACTTTACCAGGCTTATCCTGGGTACGTGCATTAAACTGCTTGCAAAACTCCATGATATTCACCCCTTTTGCACCTAAAGCAGGTCCAATTGGAGGTGATGGGTTTGCAGCGCCGCCTTTTACCTGCAGCTTTACCATCGCACCGATTTCTTTTGCCATTTTAATTTACTTTAATTATAACTCAATGTTAGTAAGTGGAAGCTAAGTAACATTTAAGATTTTGTGAGTGGTTGGTTAGTGAGTGGTGAGTAGTTATCACTCCGCTAATATCAAACACGCTTATTTGTATTTTATTATTGTGTATCGTTTATAGTCAACCATTCTCTAATCAACTATTCACTGCTCACCAAACTTATTCTTTCTCTACCTGCATGTAATTCAATTCAAGCGGCGTACGGCGCCCGAATATCTTTACCATTACTTTCAGTTTCTTTTTTTCTTCATTAACCTCTTCAATAACGCCGCTAAAGCCATTGAACGGTCCGTCCATAACTTTCACGTTTTCGCCGATGTAATAAGGTACGTTCATTGTTTCGCCTTGCGCGCTCATTTCATCAACCTTACCTAAAATACGGTTAACTTCTGCCTGGCGAAGTGGAATAGCGTTTCCGGCTTTATCACCCAAAAAACCTATCACACTGTTTATATTTTTGATGATGTGTTCGGTTTCACCGTCAAGCACAGCTTCCATCAATACATAACCCGGAAAATAATTACGCTCTTTAGCTATCTTTTTTCCGTCGCGCATTTGATAGTACTTTTCGGTAGGTATTAATACCTGCGGTACCAAATGCGTAATGCCCAAACGACTAATTTCGGCATCTATGTATTGCTTAACCTTCTTTTCTTTACCACTGATGGCCCTAACTACATACCATTTCAATTGATCACTCATCGTTGTCTCCTTGATGTTATGTTAGCGAATGATAAAATATACCAAGCAAATAATTAATGATCTGGTCCATACCCACAATAACTAACGCTATAATAATTGCTGCCACAAGTACTAATATAGCACTGCTTTGCAGTTCGCGCCAGGTTGGCCAAGTTACTTTTTGAGTTAACTCGATGTATGATTCTTTAATATATTCAGCTACGCCTGCCATTTTTTATTGTTTGCTTATGCACGGGAACAAGGATTCGAACCCTGATCAAAGGTTTTGGAGACCTCTATTCTACCGTTGAACTATTCCCGTGTATATTTTATAATAAGAAAACATAAGTTTGCTTTTTACAGTCAAACTTATGTTTCCAATTAACCTTTTTTGAAATTCTTATTTTAAGATTTCAGTTACCTGGCCAGCACCTACTGTTCTGCCACCTTCACGGATAGCGAAACGTAAGCCTTTTTCCATAGCGATAGCGTTGATCAATTTTACAGTGATGGTAACGTTATCACCTGGCATAACCATTTCTACACCTTCGGCCAGTGAAATCTCACCAGTTACGTCAGTTGTACGGAAATAGAATTGCGGGCGGTATTTGTTGAAGAATGGAGTGTGACGGCCACCTTCTGCTTTTGATAATACGTAAACTTCTGCTTTAAAGTCGGTGTGTGGAGTTACTGAACCTGGTTTGCAAATAACCATACCACGACGGATATCAGTTTTTTCAATACCACGTAACAATAAACCTACGTTGTCACCAGCTTCACCACGGTCAAGGATCTTGCGGAACATCTCAACACCAGTTACGGTTGATTTCAAGTTCTCAGCACCCATACCTAAGATATCAACTGCTTCACCTGAGTTGATTACACCACGCTCAATACGACCGGTAGCAACAGTACCACGACCAGTGATTGAGAATACGTCTTCAACTGGCATCAGGAAAGGAAGCTCAGTTAAACGTGGAGGGATAGGGATGTAGTTATCTACAGCATCCATCAACTCCATGATTTTGCCAACCCAGGTAGGATCGCCGTTAAGACCACCTAATGCAGAACCCTGGATAACTGGGATATCATCACCTGGATATTCGTAGAATGATAATAATTCACGAATTTCCATTTCTACTAATTCTAATAATTCCGGATCATCAACCATGTCAACCTTGTTCATAAATACAACAAGTGCAGGTACACCTACCTGACGTGCTAACAGGATGTGTTCGCGGGTTTGTGGCATTGGACCGTCAGTAGCAGCAACAACAATGATTGCACCATCCATTTGAGCAGCACCAGTAACCATGTTTTTCACATAATCCGCGTGACCTGGACAGTCAACGTGTGCATAGTGACGGTTAGCTGTTGAATACTCAACGTGTGCTGTATTGATGGTGATACCACGCTCTTTTTCTTCAGGAGCTGAGTCAATTGAATCAAATGAACGAGCTTCTGATAAACCTGCATCAGCTAATACTTTAGTGATAGCTGCAGTAAGGGTTGTTTTGCCGTGGTCAACGTGACCGATTGTACCGATGTTTAAGTGCGGTTTACTGCGGTCAAACTTTTCTTTTGCCATGATTTATAATTATTTTGTAGGTTAATTTATACTTAAAAATGTATTCTTGTTTTACTCTTTATTTTATTGAGCCAACAATGGGATTTGAACCCATGACCTCTTCCTTACCAAGGAAGTGCTCTACCCCTGAGCTACGTCGGCTTATTTTAATTATTGAATTAATGATTTAGTGAATTATTGAATTTTAAACTCCTACTAATCACTAATTCAGCAATTCAATAACTCATTAATTAATTCCCGAGCGGAAGACGAGGTTCGAACTCGCGACCTATAGCTTGGAAGGCTATCGCTCTACCAACTGAGCTACTTCCGCTTTTTTAAACTCCAAAAACTAAACTCTAAACTCTAATTGATTTAGAATTTAGAATTTAGCTTGTTCTGGAATTTCCAGTGGGGGGAGAAGGATTCGAACCTTCGTAGCCGAAGCAACGGATTTACAGTCCGTCCCATTTGACCGCTCTGGTATCCCCCCATTAGTTAATTCCGGATTTAAAATGTCCAAAGTTGAAGCTAAACACTTCAATCCGAAAAAAACTGAGCCTCCTATCGGGATCGAACCAATGACCTACTGATTACAAGTCAGTCGCTCTACCAGCTGAGCTAAGGAGGCTTATATTTATTTAGCTTTTCTTATTTTATAACCTTAAAGAGGTTTCAAAATTGAGAGCGGCAAAACTAATAAGCTTTTTTATATTTTAAAGAACAATCCTAACTTTTTTTTCAGTGCTTAGCACCTCTCTGAAAGGGATTGCAAATCTACAAAAAATTAAACCCGTACAAAATTTTTTATCAAAAAAAATCGACGAGTGAAAAACTCGTCGATTTTTGCCTAAAAAAGGGCTTTTTTATACTATAAATCGTCCTCGGCCGCCATCAAGATAGCCTTTTTGGCTGCGGTGTCGGCAATGGTTTTCTTCTGTTTGTGCTTTTCTATCTGCTTGCGGAGACTTTCAATGGCCAGATCGGTAGCTTCTTCAAAACTTTTGCATTTCTCTTTTGCAAAAATCTGGTTACCCGGAAGCAACAATTTTATCTCCGTTATTTTATTTGCCTCATCTTCTACATTTTCCAGTTTTAAATAAACTTCCCCGCTAATTATCTGATCATAAAACGTATCCAGCTTATCAGCCTTTTTCTGAATAAAATCTAATAATTTCTTGTCTGCGGTAAAATGAATGGATTGCACTGTAATTTTCATGTTTCCTCCTTGAATTACGCCTTTGGATGGGCTTGTTTGTAAATAGACTTTAATCTTTCAACTGAATTGTGTGTATAAATTTGAGTCGCGCTTAAATTGGCATGACCCAAAAGTTCTTTTATTGAATTTAAATCGGCTCCGTTATTGAGCAAGCTGGTTGCAAACGTATGCCGGAGTACGTGAGGGCTCTTTTTATCTTGGGTTGATATGTTGGAGAGGTATTTATGCACTATTAAATATATTAGTTTCGGATAAGCAGCAGCTCCTTTATTTGTAACGATTAATGTTAGTGAATTGTTATCAAAATTTTGATTTTTCTTTAACTCTTGGTACTTAGCCAGCAAAGTTCGCAGCTCTGTATTTACAGGAATGATGCGCTCTTTGTTCCGTTTACCTAAAACCTTTAGTGTGCCCTCATATTCGTTAATATCCTGATCCTTAAGACTCAAGAGCTCGGCCAAACGCATACCGGTACCAAATAACATTTCAACAACCAGCTTGTCGCGCTGACCTATAAAATCATCTGTAAATATTTCGTTATCATCCAGCATCTGGGCCAAACGAGTGTCCTCAACAACAACCGGAAGATTCTTGGGTATTTTTTGCGACCGTATTTTGGATGTTGGATTATCCGTAATAATGCCTTCCTGCAATAAAAATTTAAAATACTTACGCAGCGTGGCCATTTTGCGGTTTACAGAACGGGCTATAATTTTTTGCTCCATAAGCTCCACCATCCAGTTGCGGATGTCATGATAACTTATCTGATTAGGATGGGTAATAGTTGATTTGGGAACGCTATTCGTTTCTCCCGGGTTCAAAAAGCGCATGAACTGATCCAGGTCTGATCTATAAGCGGATACGGTATGGGGAGAGTATCGCTTTTCGAACTTAATGTATTGGATAAACCGCTCTAAAAACATAAAAACCATTTGAACATCCAGAGATTGAATGTACAAATAGTTTTAATATAGTGTTAAGAAATTTGAAAAATTCTTTTACAAGAATTAAACAGTTTCCTGATTCATATTTTGCTTGTAGATTGCATGTTTAACAACATGACGACGAGTAACAGATTTTTTCTCGAATGCCTGACGACTGCGAAGCTCTCTCAACACACCTGTTTTCTCAAATTTTTTCTTGAAGCGTTTCAATGCTTTATCCAATGATTCGCCTTCTTTTACGTTGATAATGATCATAATTCCTAAAATACCTCCTTTCAAGGAGGGTCAAAGGTAAGCACAAATATTTGAAAATCAAATAAGATGCATATTTTTATTACTATAAACAACAATGGCTGCTAAGGCAGCCATTGTTGTTTATAGTATATAGTTATTGTTTATCCCAGTACACCCTGGTATTAAGCGCATCCGGACCCTGACGGGCAACTACAGCGTTGTAGTTAGTCCTATTCAGATCAATCTCTGTTTGAGGATACTGTTGTCTGCGCGGAATATTCTGGCCTGGGCTTAATGATCCTGGTACCGGATCAAGCAGCTTAGGTAAGCCTGTTCTGCGATATTCAGCCCATGACTCCCACCCGTCTCCTAAAAATCCAGCAATCCATTTTTGCGTATGTATTTGCTCCATTGCAGTACCAGCAGAAAACTTTACGGAGGCTTGACCCAAATAAGTCTGAGCGTCAGCGTCGCTTACACCATTCTGCGTTAAGGATGCTGTTACACCCTGGTCATAAAAGTTACCCGCGGCTACATCACCGCCAGGTATCCATCCTAAATGAGCCGCTTCGGCCTCAGTAAATAACACCTGTGCATATGACGTCCATACGGTTGGTGAGCTCTGGTTTGACACCGCCAAACCTATTAATGACACGTTACCTGGATTATCTCTTGTACCGGCGTTATAATTGTCCAGGGCATCACCAAAGGTACCATAAGGTAAACCTACATAGGTATTGGCTGATGTTGGTGCTACATAAACAGTTAATCGGGGATCGTTAAGCGTAGTAAGTGTATTAACCACCAAACTACTAACGGCATAATCATACCGATTTCGGTAATTAGCAAAATATGGATTTTCGTTTGTTTGAGCGGCCAGATAAGTATATGATGCATTATCGGCATTTGATGCCATTAAACCAGCTGCCACCGCTTTTGCAAATTCGGTGCGGCCCGTTGTTGGATCAACTTTTGATAACCTTAATGCCATAATAGCGTGTAAAGAGTTTGCCCAATGTTTCCACTTGGTATTATCTCCGCTAAATAAGATATCATTTGTCAATGTGCCTTTATCATCAAATTGATTTTGGGCATCATCCAATTCTTTCATTAAAGCTGCATATACATCTTTCTGAGCATCAAAAGCCGGGGAGAAATTTGCATCTGCTTTTAATGCCTGCGTATAAGGGATATCACCCCACCTGTCGGTTATTGTCAAGAAGATAAATGCTTTAAGTATCCTTGCAGCCGCTATCTGATTATTGTTTGAACCATATCTTAGTGTTGTTGCCTGATCTTTAGTTGTCACGTTGGTGTTAACATCAATAACCGATTGCAGATCCTTCAACGGCCCGGTATAATACGTTTGGTAATCATATTGCTTTAATGCAAACAATGATTCATTGGTATAAAACGTTTCAGACATATACTGGGAATATAATTCGCCAGCAAATGAATTGATGTTAGTTGTAGCACCAGCACCATTTACACCGCCTAAAAATTGTATCGCGCTATTTAACAAATAGCCACCTTGCGCGTTTGGCGACTGGTTGGGGTTAACATTAACATCGCCCCCCACTTTACATGAAGCCAGGATAATTACACCGGCCCCGATAATATATTTACTTATAGATATTTTTTTCATGATTTTCTGAGCTTATTAGAATGTTAGCTTAATGTTAAACCCTAAGTTTCTTGTGTTTGGCAATTGACCACCTTCATAAAAGGACGTTTGTAACTGGGAAGGATCAACGCCTTTAACTTTAGAATAGATCATCCATGGGTTTTGGGTGGTTATACCAAAATAAGCTGTTTGGAAAGGTAATCTGCCCAGCATCTTTTTAGGGAAAGAGTAACCGATGCTTACCTCCCTTAGTTTAACGTAGGAAGCATCATAAGTCCATTTTTCCCATATCTGGCTATAAACCTGCTCATACAAAGACCGGGTACTAACGTAAGTAGTATTGGGTGTACCATCTTCATGTACTCCCTGAACCAGTGTACCGCCACCAGACGCCACATCGTTACGTACGGGGTTGCCTTTGGCATTATTACCTACCGTTTCTGCCCCCAGGCCCGAACCATTTAAGTTTTGTTCGGTAACTGATACAAATTTACCGCCCTTCTGAAAATCAAGAGAAAAAGCAAGTGTAAAGCCTTTGTAGTTAAAAGAGTTTGTGAAACCACCTGTATAGCTTGGCAGCATACTACCTAAATTAACATTGTTATTTACAATTGGCATTCCTGTATCGTCAACTATGATATTCCCGTTTTTATCGCGGGTAAAACCAGAACCGATTATTTGGCCATAAGAACTGCCAACTACACCATTTACACCAAAGCTTGGTGACCCAACAAACCCAAAGCTTTTTGCGCCTGCTGCCTGATTACCGCCAGATATTCCATATCCACCTAAACCATCAGGTGTAACCTGTAAACTATTTACACCTGGATAAATTGATACAACCTTGTTACGGTTAAACGCAATGTTAAAATCGGCATTCCAAATAAAATCTTTTGACTTAACCGGAGTACCGCCAAGACTTATCTCAATACCATGATTTTTAATTTCACCCGCATTAACCACAGCTACAGAGTATCCTGAAGTACCGTTAACCGGCAATGGCAATATCTGATCTTTAGTATTACGAGTATAGTAGTTGAAATCAAACTTAATTCTATCCTTTATAAAATGCAGCTCTGTACCTATTTCATAAGCGGTTGAAAGGGTTGGTTTCAAATTTGGATTTGTCAGTGTGTTAGGTACAGTCTGTATCGGGTCAGTGCCATGAGGAGTTGTACTCAAATCAAAAGTACGGTAAACCTGATATGGCTGAGCATCAGAACCTGTTTTAGCTGCAGACAGCCTTAACTTACCAAAGGTAAACACATCATTTTTGGGCATTAGTTCTGAAAAAACAAATGATCCGGAAACACCACCATACCAATATGAATTATTGTTTACAGGCAGTGTAGAAGAAATGTCATTACGTATATTCAGATCCAGGTACAAATAATCCTTATAACCAAATGATGTAAACCCATAATAACTATTTACCCGGCTTAAAGCATTATAACTTAAGGCAGTTGGAGCATCAAGTGAATTGCCAAGTGTATATAACTCCGGAACAGCTAAACCACCGTTAGTATTACCACTTGTATACAGGTAACGGTCCTGGCGGGTTTCGGCATACAAACCGGCTTTTAATGACAAATCACCAAAAATATGGTTATATGCTAAATTCGCTACGTAATTATTCTCTTTGTAGGTATACTGACTTTGCGAATAAGAGTCGACGTTTATTGTACCCGAGCCAACACGTGAGTTATCGTCCCTATTCAAAAGGTCTTCCCTTGCAATTACAGATAATGATAAATCCTTAGTGAACTGATAGGACGCGGTAATGTTTCCATACACCCGGTTACTATTAGATTTGGAAGTATTGACATAAGCTTCTGTATATGGATTATCCCAATAGTGCGGAGAAAGATCATCCGGACTGATTATATTCCACGAAGTATAAGTTCCATCGGCTCTTTGATATTTTTTTAGCTGATCAATTTCAAGATCTCTATGAAACCATTGGCTGAACGAACCGGCAGTTTGCGTTCCGTAACCTTCCTGTGGGATATTGTTTGAATTGATTTGTGAAAAATTAAAGTTAGCGCTTACAGTAAGCTTTTTAGTTAATTTCAATTCACCGTTTAAACCAACGTTATTACGCTTTTGATTACTATTAGGTGTTATACCAGTACGGTCAATATTGGTATAAGATACGCGGAAATTATAATTATCTGCTGCCTTGGAAAATGCAGCGTTGGTATTATAAGTAACACCCGTGTTATAAAAATCGCGTACGTTATTAGGCTGGGCCACAAAAGGCTTTAGTTTTCCGTAACCCGGGTTTGTTGGATCCCAGAAATACCAGGGAGCATACAGTGTACCGTCTAATTTTGGGCCCCAGCTTTCGTCAACACCATAGTTATAGTATTTAACCCCATTAAAATTGGCATTTGAAGCTGGCGAAACTCCGGGCTGATAAGTGTATGTATTCCAATTTAAGCTTGTTCCACCACCGTATTCATTCTGATAAGCGGGTAATTGATATACCTTTTCAAAAGTGGTTGATTGATTAAATGAAACACCAATACCTTTATCCACACCTTTTTTAAGTGTAATAACCACAGCACCTTCTGATGCACGCTGACCATACAATGCAGTAGCAGCAGGCCCTTTCAAAACTGTTAACGATTCAATATCATCATTATTAACGGCATTTGGATCTGTAACCACCCCATTCACTACATAAATAGGGTTACCGCCTGATAACGAGTTAACACCACGGATACGAATGGTTGAAGTTCCGAATTTAGCACCCGATCCACCCAGTACCTGTACACCTGCAATTTTACCCGCCAGCGCAGTATTCAAATCAGACTGCTTGGTTACGGTTAAATCATCGCCCTTAACCGCTTGAGCAGCATAACCCAGTGATTTTTGCTGGCGCGAAATGCCCAGGGCGGTTACAATTACTTCATTTAAGCCTTTGCTCGATGATACCAAAACAACATTTAGTTGGCTTTTTCCACCTACAGGAACATCCTGGGTTGTATAACCAATAAAACTAAATGATAAAATTGCATTAGGGGGAACATTTAAGGAGAATTTACCGTTGACACCGGTTTGGGTACCGGTTGATGTTCCTTTTACTTTTACGGTTACACCGGGCAAGGGTAACCCATCTTCTTTAGCCGTTACTGTACCAGTAATGGTTTGACTTTGCGCAAACAGCTGTGTTACAGCCAATAAAATACCGCACAAAACGAGTAGTAGTCTTTTTTCCATAGAAAAAAATTAGTTAATAGTTAAGCGGGTAAATCTACAGATGGCTATAAGAGAAAAGCAAACAAAGTATGTAACATTTCTTTTACAAACATATTTTTAACCAAAACATTCTTTTTTTTCTAATTCAATAAAACAAATTATTTTTTTGTTCGTTATACATCAATTACTGATTCATTCAGTTAATAATAAGACAGTTAATTTAGTTAATTAAAAGGGAGAAAATACGCGAGGTATTTTCTCCCTTTATTTTTTTATAACTATCACTAATACAGATCTAAGTCTCGAAAACCAATGGCTCAGTATCATTAATTAAAACAAGAAAATTAAAACAAGAAAAGGATGGGTAAACCCATCCTTTTCTTGTTTATCGGAGTAATTCCGTTAATTATTTGGCCACTTTTTTTGCTGGGATCAATGGTAATATAATAACAGCTAAAAAGGCAACAACTTCTAATACAACTAACATAACTTTAATTTTTTGATTAATATTTAATTCTTTTCTACACCGGTTGCGGCTAAAAACATGCCATAGCTTAAAAGTTGTTTTGATCAGAAAATTGAGTTTTTTTTGATTTCATTAAAATTTAAAAATCAATCAGAAAAAAGACCGGTTATTAAATTATAAGATCAACTTTCGACAAAAAGCAGTAAAAATTGGTTTTTTAAAGCGATAAATCCTGAATCCATTAAAAAATATAAGTATCTGTGCCTGATAAACCTGACAAAATCCAAAAAAACCTTAAAATCAAAAAGTTAAAAAATGGTTTTACAATTTAATAAAATCAGTAGTGAAGCAATTCTTAATTTTTCACTTTTTTGTCAAAATAAATCCGGAAGTTGAGAAAATTCCCTTTACTTAGTCACTGGAAGGTAAAAATTGTCAATTTGTCAGCAAGCATGACAAGTTACAACTTACTGACAAACAGGCGCTAAAATATCTAATAAATAACTTCTATCCTTTCAATACTTCCCTGCTGATCACGATCTTCTGTATCTCTGAGGTTCCCTCCCCGATGGTACACAGCTTAGCGTCGCGATAGTATTTTTCTACCGGAAAATCTTTGATATAACCATATCCGCCAAATATTTGCACAGCCTCGTTAGCCGTACGGACAGCCACCTCAGATGCATAATACTTAGCCATAGCCGATTGCTTGGTTACCGGTAGGTGCCTGGTTTTCAGATCGGCAGCCTGCATCACCAAAAGTTCGGCAGCTTCAATCTCCGTGGCCATATCGGCCAGTTTAAAAGATATACCCTGGAAATTGCTGATAGACTGGCCAAATTGTTTACGCTCTTTGGAATAAGCCACCGCAGCATCAAACGCGCCTTTTGCAATACCTAATGATAAAGCAGCTATGGAAATACGTCCACCATCCAATATGGTCATAGCCTGTTTAAAACCTTCGCCTTCTTTACCCAGCAAGTTTTCTTTAGGCACACGGCAATTATCAAATATCAGTTCAGTAGTTTCCGAAGCACGCATACCCATTTTGTTTTCCTTTTTGCCATGGGTAAAACCAGGTGTACCCTTTTCAATAACCAAGGCTGATATACCTTTCGAATCACCCTTTTCCCCTGTCCGCACCATTACTACAGCCACATTGCCCGATTTACCATGGGTAATAAAGTTTTTTGAACCGTTTACGATATAATGATCCCCATCCAATGTGGCTGTAGTGGCCATACCCATCGCGTCAGATCCGGTGTTTGCCTCGGTAAGCCCCCAGGCACCCAGCCACTCGGCTGTAGCCAGTTTAGGCAGCCATTTGAGTTTTTGCTCTTCGTTACCAAAAGCCAATATATGGCCGGTGCATAAAGAGTTATGCGCAGCCAGCGACAAACCTATTGAACCGCATACCCTGGCAATCTCCGATATCACGGTTACGTATTCGGCATATCCGAAGCCCGAGCCGCCGTACTGTTCGGGTACAACTACACCCATCATACCCAGTTCGCCCATTTGCTTAAATAATTCAAGCGGAAAATGTTGTGCCTCATCCCATTCCATCACATATGGCCTGATATTTTTTTCGGCAAAATCCCTGGCCATCTCACCCACCATCCGCTGGTTATCGCTAATAGAAAAATCAAACCCTACCGGGCTGTCTGTTAATAAAGAATCCATGTTTTTATAATTGGTTATTAGCAAAGTAACGGATTAATTATCAAGATAGTTTGACCTATATCCGGACCAAAAAGAAGTACAAATTGGTATCTGGTATAAATGATAGGTTTAGTTTGAATAGGGTTATTTTTGAAATGAAAAGAAAGGCTGAAATTATTTTTCAGAATTTGACAAATTATTGCGTTTGCTAATACTGCTCCTGGCAAAATACGGGAACTAATAGCAAATGATGAGTTTTGAATTTCCGACGCCGAAATCAAAATCCCCACGGAGTTCACTGCAGAGGCCCCGGAGGGCTTAAATTCAGGCAAAATCATGGTTTACACTGTAACTCGTTTTTTTGATAAAAAAAAATAAAATAATTGATTATAAGCAAATTAATTCCGCGTAAACCATAAAAAGTGTAAACCATGTAAACCCAATTGTAACAACATGAGTCATGTTCATTACTACAATTAAAATATATTGGGGCATTGCCTGCGGCCAGGCTTTACACTTATAAGGCACAGGCCGGTATCCGTTTCAATCCTTAACGCAGAAGCGACTGCCTTGCCTCGCAATTAATTTATAATGACTTATCAATCGTAAATAAACCTAAAGGTTTCTTTTCGGAGTTTAAAAATGTGATCACCTTAAATAAAATAAAAATGACTGCTACCAATGGAAGTAATTCCAATAAGTTAAAAGCTTCCCTTAAAAACTTTCCGGGCAAATGCAAAAAAGGAGATAATATCTTTAACACAATTACCGATAATCCTATTATTCCAAATAACTTAAAAGGAGGGGCTAACACCTGGTTCCTGATCCTAAAAATATTAATCAATACATAAGTTCTGATGATAACAACAAACAGGTAATTAAAATACAGTTCGATCATAGAATTGGATTGTTTACCCAATAAAAAGGGTAAAACAAACTTGATGATACTATATATTAATGCTACAATAAATGCAGTTATTATGGAGCTGCTTTCATGAACATCTCTTAAAACACAGATCAGATAAAAATAGGTGGTAATTACAGCAATAAACGAAAAAAAGTAAAACGCATAAAGTATAGACGAATTCACTTGCACCGTATTAACCTGGAGCATAAAGTAAGCCAGGCCAACCATCAGGCAAAACAGGCTAATCCCGATAAAAAAACGGGTTGTTTTAATATTTACTTTTATGCTCATATAACAGGTTTAATACTCAGCCAGCACCACCAGCGTATCGCTGATGGGCGTTATCCGTTTGCGGCCCTCCAAAAAGCCAAGTTCAACCACAAAAGAGAAACCAGCTATTTCGCAGCCCATTTCTTTGATCAGTTCGCTTGCGGCAGTTACCGTACCGCCGGTTGCCAGCAAATCATCGTGGATCAGCACGTGCTGCCCGGGTTCAAAGGCATCGGTATGGCATTCAATAATGGCTGTCCCATATTCCAGCTTATACGCTTTCTGTTTAATGGTAAATGGCAGCTTGCCTGCTTTGCGTATCGGTACAAAGGGTACACCCAATTTAGTGGCCAGCGTAAGTCCGAATAAAAACCCACGGCTCTCAATCCCAGCCACCACATCTATCCGTTTGTCTTTTAATTGTTCAACAAAGGCGTTAACAATATTATTGCATAAAGCAGGATCCTTTAATATCGGGGTTATATCTTTAAAAACAATCCCCGGCTTGGGAAAATCAGGAATATCACGAATGGCAGACTTTATTTGCTGGGTTATCATTTGAAAGTTAAATATGGCTCAATTTTACGCAAAATTCCATCATCAAGTATGGCAATATTTTTCATATCCTCAATTGATGTATAATCACCATGCTGATTGTGATATTCCAATATAGCATTGGCTTGTTTAAAGCTCAGATACGGGAACCGCCTGAGTTCATTCAAAGAAGCCGCGTTCACGTTCATTTTGGTAATATGTTTGTTATCTACGGTGATGCCGCCTTGTATTTCGGTGTATTTAGCTTCATCAATACCAAACACCTCTTTCAATTGCTCTTTATTGTAAAAACCGCCCACACGTTCCCGATACCTGATAACGCGCATAGCAAACGCAGGTCCTATTCCTCTGATGCGGGTTAGTTTTGCTGAGTCGGCGCTGTTTATTTCGATGACTTCGCCTGGCGCGGCTTTTTCGGCATGATGGTAGGTATCCGGGATATTGATATAGGGTTCCAGTCGCTGGTAGTCGGCATCGGTAATGGAATAGATCTTTTTCACATCAGCCTTAGTATAAAACCGCCCGCCTTTTTCTTCATAATTCTTGATCACTTTGATCTGCCGGTCGCTAAGTCCCAATTTTTGCCAGCCGGCATCGGATAATTCATTCGGATTGAATGTAAATAATTTGGCATTCGCTATTTTCGATTCATTGGCCCAGGAGTTACCTGTCGAACTTACCTTTTTTCCCTTGGTTAGCAGGGCAACGCCCTTATCAAACTCATTAAAATTTATTATATTATCTTTGCGGAACATTTGATAAACATAAGGCGTTGCTAAAACCAATGCCATTAAAACAATAAGCACTACCATTCCGTTCCATTCTTTTTTGGTTACAGACAGGTAGTTTTTAAAATAGGCCTTCATTTACAGCGTTTATCGATTGTTAAAATAAATAAATTTTCAGGATATTTATAAGTTAATTAAAACACCCCTTTTTATAAAAAATGAAAGTAATAACCACCGAAGAGTTTGCCAAAGCCACCAAACTGGATAAGTTGAAAATGCCGGGCCTGGCCGCTTTATTGATGGAACTCATGAAAATTAACCAGGTTAACGAGCTTTTTGCACAGGCGCAACCTAAGGAGGGCCCGGAGTTTGTTGATGCCATTTTAGAGGGTTGCGGAATTGATATTGAATTTGACGAACGCGAGCTACGAAATATACCTAAGACTGGAGCTTTTGTCGCCATTGCCAATCACCCTTATGGTGGTATTGAGGGCATGGTTCTTTTAAAAATATTATGTATGGTAAGGCCCGATGCTAAATTGATGGCCAACTTCCTGCTCAAGAAAATCCCAAACCTGAGTGATTATTTTATTGCTGTTAATCCCTTTGAAAACGTAGAACACTCTTCCAGCATCAGTGGCTTAAAAAATACGCTGGAGCTTTTAAATAATGGTACCCCTATCGGTATTTTCCCGGCAGGTGAAGTATCCACCTTTAAAGTTGAACAAAAGCAGGTTACCGATCGTCTTTGGCACCCGGTTGTGGGCAAAATAATAGCCAAGGCTAAAGTGCCGGTAGTTCCGATTTATTTTCATGGTAACAATGGCTTACTATTCAATTTACTTAGTTTGATACATCCGGCTTTGCGTACGGCCAAATTACCATCGGAGTTGTTTAACAAGCACGGCCACACCATTAAACTACGTATAGGCAAACCTATTAACGTAGAAGATATACCAGATCATAACAACAGCGCCAAACTGCTTAACTTTTTACGTGCCCGTACCTATGCCCTCGGCACTGGATTGGAGGAAGAGAAAAAGTTATTCAGCCCACGTAACTTATTCAAAATAAAACGCCTGCCAGAAGCTGTAGCCCCCGAAATAGATTCGACCATATTGGAGAAAGAAATAGCCCCATTGCGCGAAAACTATAGGATATGGATCGAAAAGAACTATGAGGTATTTATTGTACCAACTTCAACCATCCCAAATGTTATACGAGAGATAGGCCGCCTCCGCGAGGTCACCTTTAGAGAAGTTGGTGAAGGTACCAACAAAGCCATTGACCTTGACGAATATGATATCTACTATAACCATCTGTTTATCTGGGATTTTGAAGCTAAAATGATCGTAGGCGCCTACCGCATAGGTTTGGGCGATGAAATATTCTACAGCGTAGGCAAAAACGGCTTTTATATCACTGAACTGTTCAAACTTAAAACCCAGTTTACCCCGGTATTGCGCAAGAGCCTTGAACTGGGCCGTTCATGGATCCGTAAGGAGTATCAGACAAAGCCTCTTCCGCTGTTTTTACTGTGGAAAGGTATTCTAAAATTCCTGATCGATAATCCAAGATACCGTTACCTTATCGGACCGGTAAGTATCAGCAACTCGTTCTCTAAGTTCTCCAAATCGCTTATTGTTGATTACATCAACCGTAACCATTTTGACCATGAAATGGCGCAGTATGTAAAACCTCGCAAGAAATTCAAGGTTGATTTTGCCAAAATAGATACCGACCTGCTGATGGCCGGCGAAGATACCTTCAAAGGACTCGACAACCTGATATCGGAAGTGGAAACCCGCAATATGAAAGTTCCGGTACTGCTGCGCCAGTACATCGCGCTAAACGCCAAGATCATCAGTTTTAATATCGATCCCAAATTTGCCGATTGCCTGGATGGTTTCCTGGTGCTCGACCTGGAAAAGGTCCCCCAGGATATTCTGGAAAAACTGGGCAAAAATCTGTAGTTAACGATGGGCCAAAACTTTTTAAACCTTAAATTTTAACACTTTTTGAGCAAAAACAGGATAAAAACGTTTGCTCTTTGATCATTTCAACAAAGCTTTAACGCCATTTTAACACTTTTTAACAAATTTTTGATGGGTTTTGAAAGCTTTAAAAAGTATTAGTTTATTGCCATTCAAATAACTATATCCCAAACGGTCGGTTTTTGGCCGCTTTTGTTCTTTAACCAAACAGCCCGGCTCTCCTTTATTTGGAGGCCGGGCTGTTTACTGATATAAAGATACGAAATATTTGCCTGAATTGGAGTTTTGAGAATTAACTAATTTGCAAAATAACAACCCTCCTGGCCCAAGCCTGTGCTATAGCTTATGGGCAATGGCTTACTTGTGACATTTAATAAGCACAAGTCCTCACCCCGCTGGCAGCGCACAAGACTTGCGCTAAGGACAGAATTTGTAAAATAATAGCCCATGGCCTCCATGAATTCTGAAAATCCTTTAATTCTGCCAATTCTGATTCAGACAAAAACAAAACACCCTGCCATTTTACCGGCAGGGTGCTTATTTATTGTTTTAGTTGAGTTTTGTTCGGTGTTACCAGCTGTAACGGATACCAAACTGCATTTGCCAGCGCGATGCAAACAAATCAACAGAGTATGGTAATCCTGGATCAGCAAATGTATATTTCGGATAAGTTTTCCCAGCATTTTCAAACGATGGGGTTCCACCTTTTGCCGGTGTTAAACCAACGCTTGCTGAAGAGTTGAATGTATTAGCTGAGAAGTAATACTGGCCCCATTTTTTACTCAGTAAGTTGGTCAGGTTGATGATATCATAAGTAAATGTGATCATCTGTTTGTGCTTACCACCAAATTTAAAGTCCTGTGTAAAACGGAAGTCAAGCTGATTATTCCATGGAGTAAACGCAGCGTTACGTTCAGTAAACTGACCACGGCGTGAGCTTAAATATTTGTTCTTATCAATAAAGGCATCAAATGCGGCAGCTTGTTGCGCTGCAGTTTGGCCACCTACTATATCATTGAAGAAATTAACTGTTTCACCTCTTTTCGGGATGTAAGCTAAGCTTAACTGCTGGCCTGTTCCGTCAATAGCATTTGGGTAAGTATCAAAAGTATACGGGTTACCGCTTTGTGCGCTAAAGAAAAAGGTAAAATTAGCCGGGTAATTATGGTTAGCATCCCAATCATGTTTGAAATTCAAATTTGAAACGATACGGTGACGGATATCAAAGTTTGAATTAGCTAAACCCGGGCTGTTAGGATTTAAGGCCTGGTTTAACTGCCAGTTTGATTCCATCGAGTTACGGATACCGTTGGTAACATCTTTTGAATGGCCATAGGTATAAGCAACAGAAACATTTAAAGCATTCTTTGGATCAAACTGAGTGAATTTAGCTACCTGTGCTGTTAAGCTATAACGATAGCCCTCACTGGTATTTGATAACAGGTAAGCGTTAGTATATAATGGATTTATTTTACCCTTATTAGTAGCGGTGGCAGTGTTATTAAATATAGGCTGCAGGTGCTGGGTATCGTAAGGATAATAAGTTACCTGATCAAGCGTGTTTACCTGTTGAAATTTCAAATCATGAATAACTTTGGTATAAATACCTTCACCGGTAAATTTCCACTGATCATCGGTAGTATAATCAACAGCTAAACTACTTCTCCAAACCTGTGGCATTTTAAAGTTATTATCAATCATATCCACCTGGGTTGCACCAGACGCAGAAGTATTAACAGCAGGCACTTGCTTGTTAACGTAATTTAATTCGCCATTTGGAGCAGTCTGTACCGGATTTGTACCTGCTGTTTGGCCTGATATACCAGAGCTTGGCGCTTTTACGTCATATGCTCCGTAAGTTTTACCATTATTGTAAAAGGCGTAACCAAACCATGCAAACGGAACACGACCTGTAAAGAAGCCGCTACCACCACGTAAAATAACGCTTTGATCGCCAAGCACATCATAGTTAAATGCCACACGCGGATTCCACTCTATATTACCAAGGTAATTTTGTTTGATGTCTTTTGGTTTGGTATAGGTATAAGTAGTACCGTAGTTAGGATCAACCGGAGCATTTATTGTTTTATCGCTCAAGGGTTGTTTATTCGGCACATCTGCATAATCAGCACGTAAGGCCAAGGTCAGTTTAAAGTTATCTGTCAACTGAATTTCATCCTGTCCGTATAAGCTCAGCAGGTTAACATTAAACTTGGCCGATGGATTAGCCAAAATATAATCACGGGTATTATTAGTGTAATTAAAGTTTGTACGTACACGTGCAGGATTGTTATTAATAAAATCCTCTATGCTGTTATAAGCTACACGGCCATTCCATGAGTTTACAAAGTTATAGGTAATGTTATAAAACTCATTATGTGTACCAAAGGTAAAAGTGTGCTTACCTTTTGTCCAGGTTAAGTTATCGGTAAACTCAGCAGTTTTCTGGTGCATATCAAAAATAGCGGCCTCGCGGTCGGTACCCATAAATATGGTGGTACCAGGTTTACGACCAGTGATCTCGATCTGTGGTAATGACGGATCTGAGTTAGGATCACGGTAATCATGTACGTTTGAGTAACCCAATACCAAGCTATTGCTCACGCTGTTAGAGAACCTTGATTTTAATTCCGCTACGGTTGAAGTGGAGTTATTATGTGAGGTATAGTCGATACCGCTAAAACGGAAGTTTTGCTGATCGCGCTCCAAGTTAGTCGCTTTTGAAATAATGGTATTGTTACGAATGGTTAACTGGTTATGATCATCAATGTTCCAGTCCAAACGGTTAAAGAACTTGTTGGAGTTTGAGAAAATAGTGGTATTGTTATATGTACCAGGATCAATTCCACCTGTATATGCTTTAAATGCAGCGACAAGCTTATCACCATCCGCCTGACTTAATATATTAGGCGAGCCATTGTGATCAAGACCTCTGATCACAGGATCTTGTCTGCGGGCAATCTCTTCATTAGTGAAGAAGAATAATTTGTTTTTGATGATCGGGAAACCTAAACGGATACCTGTTTGGTAATCATGAAAATCAGATAATTTTGAACCATCACCGCCTGCAGCAGCAGCAGCATTGTTGGCGCCTACCATAAATGAGCCACGGCCAAAACCGTAAACCGAGCCGGTAAAATCGTTAGTACCGCTGCGGGTTACGGCGTTGATACTACCACCCAATACGTTACCAATTTTAATATCATAAGGAGCAACCAATACCTGGATATCCTGTATCGCATCTAATGATACCGGGCTGGTACGGGTACTGCTACCTACTTGCCCCGAAGCGTTGTTCTGACCACCTAATGATGGGCTGAAACCAATCGCGTCATTATTGATAGCACCATCCAGCGTTACGTTATTGTAACGGTAGTTGGTACCCTGGAATGAGTTGTTATTACTTTGAGGCGTGTTCCTTGTCAGATCCTGCAAGCTGCGGTTAATAGAAGGTTGCGTACGGATCTGGTTTTGGTTGATGCGGGTGCCTGCACCTGTTTTGGTGCCACCTGCTGAACCTGTAACCTTTACTTCCTTTAAGGTAGTTGTTTCATCGGCAAGGGCGAAGTTCAGGGTAGTACTACCCAAGCTCAGGGTAATATTTGTTCTTTCGTCTTTTTTAAACCCAACAAAAGAGGCCGAAATGGTATAAGGACCGCCCGGATTAATGTTGGTGATAGTGAAACGACCATCGGAGTTAGTTTGGGCGCCATAACGTGTTCCAGTACTGGTACTCAGCACAGTTACAGTTACGCCAGGCAGGGTAACGCCTTTTTGGTCGGTAACTTTTCCGCTTACTACCGAGGTTGTAATTTGCGCCTTGGCAACATTAGCAACCCCAATAATCAGCACTGATAAAAGGATAAAGTAAAGCTTTTTCATTTGTGTGTTTTTAAAACACAAAGGTTCAGCTACAATATTAACAGCATGTTAACACAGGATTATATTTAATCCTTTTTGTTAACATTAAGTAAAAGTTGTTTATCAATACTTAACAGATAACTTTTTAAGTACCAGATGGAGCAGGTAAATGGGACCGATAAGCAGGAATTTAATATCATCTAAAAATGAGGGCTTTTTACCTTCAATTTTATGTCCGATAAACTGCCCTATCCAGGATATAAAGAAGATAATGAGCGAAACCAGCCATAAGGCTGGGCCACCGGCCTGGTGCCAATGTTCCAGTTGTATAATGCCATAACTAAAGCCAAATAAAATCAACAGCATAATGTAGGACAGTACCGGTGATAGTTTCAGATAATAGTAAATACTAAAGGCAATTAAAAAGGATGCCCAATTAAATACGCCATTATAAGTGCCCAGGATTTTAAGGTAAGGGAACGGGATTGACCATACCAACCCCAGTAAGCTGAACACGATAAGTGGGATACAGATAAAATGGATAGCCTCATTGGTTTTATTATGATGACTTTCGGCGTATTTGGCAAAATAAATATCAACCGGGCGGATGGGGTTAGCATCGCCGGCACCATGTTGTGAAGTATTTGATATATTACTGGAGGCCATAATTTAATCTAATATACGGGGAAAAGAGTCAAGAGTCAAGATTGGAGCAAGGATTTTTGGAGCAAGGAACAAAGATTTTAGGAACAAGAACAATTGGAACAAAGAACAAAGATTTTGGGAACAAGGACCGAGATAAAAGCAACAAGGAGTAAGGATTCTTATTCCCTTACTCCTTGTTCTTGTCTCTCCGATTAAAAGATCCTTGTTCCTTGCTCCAAAAATCCTTGATCTCTTCCCCTACTTAGCAAATGCTACCGAGCGGGTTTCCCTGATCACGGTAACTTTGATCTGGCCTGGGTAGGTCATTTCGGTTTGGATACGGTTTGAGATATCCGCTGCCAGTACTTCAGACTGTGCATCAGTTATCTTTTCGCTTTCAACCACCACACGCAGCTCACGACCGGCCTGTATAGCGAATGTTTTTTCGACACCTGGGTATGAAAGAGCTAATTCTTCCAGCTCTTTCAAACGTTTGATATAGCTTTCAACCACTTCGCGGCGTGCACCCGGACGTGCCCCGGATATCGCATCACACGCCTGGATGATAGGTGATAACATTGAAGTCATCTCAATTTCATCGTGGTGAGCGCCTATAGCGTTGCAAACCTCGGGGTGCTCTTTATACTTTTCGGCCAGTTGCATACCCAAAATAGCGTGTGGCAGCTCCGGGTTATCATCAGGTACTTTACCTATATCATGTAACAAACCTGCACGTTTAGCCATTTTCACATTCAGGCCAAGTTCGGCAGCCATAGTGGCACAGAAGTTAGCCACCTCACGTGAGTGCTGTAACAGGTTTTGCCCATATGATGAGCGGTAACGCATCCGCCCCACCATCCGGATCAGTTCCGGGTGTAAACCATGGATACCCAGGTCTATTACGGTGCGCTCGCCTATTTCTACTATTTCTTCTTCAATTTGTTTTTTAGTTTTAGCAACCACCTCTTCAATACGCGCCGGGTGTATACGACCATCAGTTACCAGGCGGTGCATAGCCAAACGGGCAATTTCACGCCTTACCGGGTCAAAACCCGAAAGAATAATGGCTTCCGGCGTATCATCAACAATAATCTCGATACCGGTTGCTGCTTCCAGCGCGCGGATGTTCCTGCCTTCGCGACCAATGATGCGGCCCTTGATCTCATCGTTCTCAATGTTAAATATCGATACCGTATTTTCAATAGCGCTTTCGGTAGCGGTACGCTGTATGGTTTGAATAACTATCTTTTTAGCTTCTTTGGTTGCGGTTAGTTTAGCCTCGTCAACAATGTCTTTGATCTGGATCATCGCTTTGGTACGGGCTTCTTCGCGCAGGGTATCTACCAATTGGTTACGTGCATCATCGGCTGATAAACCGGCAATGGTTTCCAGTTGCTGTACGTGAGCGTTTTTCAGTATTTCAACTTCTTCCTGTTTTTTAACAACAATTTCTGTTTGTTTTTCCAGGTTTTTACGGATGTTGTCAAGCTCACTTTCCTTGCGGTTCATGTTTTCCAGGCGCTGGTTTAGCGACTGTTCTTTTTGTTTCACACCGTTTTCGCGCTGGTTTATGGCGTTGTTCTTGTTAGTTACTTCCTGCTCATGCTCAGCCTTCATTTGTAAAAACTTCTCTTTGGCTTCCAGCAGTTTATTCTTCTTCAATATCTCGGCATTGTTTTCGGCATCCTTCAGGATCTTTTTCACTTTATTTTGGGCCGATGCCTCCTGGTCTTTAAATAGCTTCCGTAGCAGGAAGCGACCGATAACTATGCCCAGGCCAACGCCAAGCAATAGTCCGATTATTCCGTATAGTAATATGTCCATCTTCTTTTAGGGTGTAAGGTTATATAAATAAAAAAACCGCAACTAATTTTCAAGTATCATGTATTTAAAAACTTCATTTCGGATATTGGGGATCATGGTTACGTTAATACTATTCGAGTAACGCATGCCTCTTTGACCCGCTTAATATTGAAGCGTTAAGTTTTTAATAGTGAAACCTAAAATTTAACTGCGGTTAAATCTTAATTGTGCTCTGTATGTATGTAAGAACGTTAATTACTTTGAGAAAAATTCAGTCAGCAAATGATCCAACTGGTAAACCTTTTCGGCAATATCGGTATCTTCAACGGTGACCTTCTTTTCGGCTTTTAATGATGATGTAGCATAATGCAACACCGCCATCGAAAGCAGATCCTGCTTATCCCGTACCGCGTAGTTTTCCTGATATTCCTTTATCCGGTCATTGATCAGTTTAGCCGCCCTGCGTATTATTTCTTCTTCCTCCATGTTTACCTTTAAAGGGTAAACTCTGTCAGCAATATTTATTTTTATTGAGATTTCTCCCATTGAGCTTTTCACTTTTTGTGTTATTTTTTCAATAACACAATACACTTATCTATTTCCTGCACAAAGTCGTTAATTTTTTGCTTTATATCAAGACTTTTTTCATTTGTTTCTGAAAATGATTTTGCAAGCTTCAATACACGAAGCTTTTCTTCCAGCTCCTTTGTCTTGTTTTTGCTGGCATCAAGGGCCACTGTTAAAGCCTCGCTTTCCAGTTTTAACAGATCGTTTTCCTCCTGTAAAGCAGCACAAAGCTCAATTAACCGTTCGGTTTTATCTACAATCTTATTTAACTGTTCTGCTACTGAGGCCATGTATATGTTAAACTCTAAATCCTAATTTCTAAACTCTAATTTCTAAAACCCAATTTCTAAATCCGAAACTCTAATTCTAAAAGTGAGATTCACGTTTATGCTTTTTATTTTAGAGTTTAGAAATTAGGATTTAGAGGTTTCTTTATTTTCTGATCTCCGCTCCGGCTTCTTTACCTAAGTTATAAATTAATTTTTGCATAATGGCATCAATCGCTTTGTCGGTAAGGGTCTTTTCGATGTCCTGAATGATGAAACTTAATGCGTATGATTTTTTACCGGCTGGCAGTTTATCTCCTTCGTAAACGTCAAATACACTAACTTCTTTTAACAGCTTGCGTTCGGTTCTCAGGGCAATTTGTTTTAACTGACCAAAAGTAACGGCTTTATCTATCAGCATCGACAGGTCGCGCCTTACCGCCGGGAATTTAGAAACCTCCTGGTAAACGATCTTGTTTTTGCGCACGGCAGATAGAATCAGATCGAAATTAAAGTCAGCATAAAATACTTGCTTATCTACATCAACCTTTTTCAAAGCTTCACTGGCAACAGCACCAAACTTAACCAGTTGTTTACTATTCAGCATGTATTGCAGCCCGTAAGCCATTTTTTTGCAGGTAGCATCTTCTACCGCATAGCCGGTTATATTCAAGCGCTCCAAAATGCCATCAACAATAGCTTTCAGATTGTAGAACGATACCGGCTTTGGTTTTTGGTTCCATTGCTCGGCAGTAGTTGCACCGGTTAAAAATACCGAGAAACGTTGTACCTCGTTATATTTATCATCCTTCACACTGTAAACCTTGCCAAACTCGTAAAACTTCAGATCAGCAGCACGGCGGTTCTGGTTATAAGCAATAGCTTCCAGACCCGAATACAGCATGGTTTGGCGCATTACATCCAGATCGCTGCTTAGCGGGTTCAATATTTTTACGGCAGTATCCAGATTATCTGAATAAGCCGATTTGGTTAGGGAGTTTGATAGTATCTCGTTAAAACCATTGGCAGTAAGCAAGTCCGACAGTTGGTTTTGCACCGTATCCTTCTCGGCCCGTTGCGAATTATTTAACGATGCCCTGATCTGGGTTGGGATTTCGATATTGTTGTATCCGTAAATGCGCAGTATCTCCTCCACCACATCCACCTCGCGGATAACATCTACACGGTATGGCGGTACCTGCAACGAAAGCGTTTCTTCCGTTTCATTAACCACTTTAATATCCAATGCCTCAATAATGGCCTTGATCTCGGCGTGCGGAATAGCCTTACCTATCAGCCTGTGGATGTTTTTATAGCTTACATCAAAAGCAAACGGTGCAACAGGTGCAGGGTAATGATCAAAAATCTCTGACGATACCTCACCACCCGCAACTTCCTGTATCAGCAAGGAGGCGCGTTTCAAGGCAAAAACGGTCATATCCGGATCAGTACCACGCTCAAACCGAAACGAGGCATCGGTTTTTAGGCCATGTCTTTTAGCCGTTTTACGTACCGATACCGAATTGAAATAAGCGCTCTCCAAAAAAATGCTGGTAGTAGATGCCTTAACGCCTGAATTAATACCGCCAAATACACCGGCAATACACATAGGGTCTTCGGCGTTGCCTATCATCAGGTCGTTTTCTGATAGCTTACGCTCCACCTCATCCAGGGTTTTAAAAACAGTTCCTTCCGGGTAGTTTTTCACCAGCACTTTGTTGCCTTTTATTTCGTCGGCATCAAAAGCGTGCAGCGGCTGCCCCAGTTCATGCAGCACGTAATTGGTTACATCCACAACATTATTGATAGAGCGAATGCCGATAACTGCCAACCGTTCCTTTAGCCATTTCGGTGATTCCTTTACCGTAAGGCCGGTCATGGTTAAGCCAGAGTAACGCGGACTTGCCTGTTCGTTCTCTACCACAACCTCAACCGTTCTGCTGGTATTGTCAATTTTAAACGCGCTTACATCCGGCCGGGTAATAGTGAGCTTTAAAAAAGCGGCAATGTCACGGGCTGTACCCAGGTGCGAGGCGGCATCTGCACGGTTAGGTGTTAAACCTATCTCGTACATATAATCGTCGTTCACCTTAAAATAGTCTTTAGCCAAAGTACCAACCGGGGCATCGGCATCAAGCACCATGATACCATCATGACTGGTGCCTAATCCTATTTCGTCCTCGGCACAGATCATCCCTTCGGATACTTCGCCGCGTATTTTTGATTTTTTTATAGCGAATGGCTCACCGGTTACCGGGTATACGGTAGTACCAACCACAGCTACTACCACTTTTTGCCCGGCCGCAACATTAGCAGCGCCGCAAACAATTTGCAGGTCTTCCGGGCCGCCTACATCAACTTTAGTTACGTGCAGGTGGTCGGAGTTGGCATGATCTATACATTCCTTTACATAACCTATCACCAGGCCTTCCAGTCCGCCGGGGATAGCTTGTACTTTTTCCAGGCTCTCAACCTCCAAACCGGTACCGGTAAGGATAATAGAGATTTCCTGTGGAGTTTTATCTGTATTAATAAATTCTTTAAGCCAGTTATATGAGATTTTCATTATTCAGCAATGATAATCGGCAAAGATACGATTTAGGCTGAAAGGTGAAAGATGTGCAGATTACAAATGTGCAGATATGCAGATATGCAAATAATAAATGCGTGAGTGATAGATAAGATCGATAAACGGATCAATCAGCAAATTCAAAAAATCATCTGCATATCTGCTCATTCGCACATCTAAATCACTCCTTCATCGCCAAAGCTGTAATATCCATTGTCGGTTATAATCAGGTGATCAAGCACATTGATATCCAGCAGGCGACCGGCAGCACTTATTTTTTTAGTGAGATCGATATCCTGGTGACTGGGTTTCAGATTGCCCGATGGATGATTATGAACTAATATGATACCACTGGCCTGTTGTTGTAAGGCCATGTAAAAAATGATCTTGGGATCGGCTACCGTGGCCGATAATCCGCCTTTGCTCACTAACTCTTTAGCCAGCACTTTTTGCGAGCGGCCAACCAGCAGGATCCAGAATTCTTCGTGGTTCAGATCCATTAGGTGGCGGCGCATAATATTATAGGCATCGCGGCTGCTGTTGATATATTCAATGGCTTTGGTTTCGGTATCGTTGCGGCGGCGACCGATCTCCAGCGCGGCAATAATGGAGATAGCTTTGGCCTCTCCTATCCCTTTGAATTTTGAGAGTTCGCTGATAGAAGCTTTACCCAGCTTGTTCAGGTCGTTTTCATAATGGTGCAGGATGCGCTTGCTTAGTTCAACGGCAGTTTCGGTACGGCTGCCAGATCCGATCAGGATGGCGATCAGCTCGGCATCGGTCAGCGCACGGCGACCCTGGGTGCTCAGTTTTTCGCGCGGACGATCTTCCTCGGCCCATGATTTAATGCTGATCTTTTCGTTGTAGTTTTCCACGGTATTCAAATATGGAGAAAACTATCAAACAAAAAAAATTGTGGTGTGATATCCGACGTCGATGTGGTGTGAGCGTCTTTTTCTCCACGCGTCATTGCGAGGTACGAAGCAATCTCTACATAGGCAAGTCAAACAGGTAAGTTCGCTCTGTATAGCATAGAGATTGCTTCGTACCTCGCAATGACGCGTGTAATAATGATTTTCAAACCAAACAAAAAAGGGTCGTACTATTCAGTACAACCCTTTTTATATATTTTTAGTTAAGCGATTAGCTTAAGCCATTAACAAATTTAGTAAGCTTTGATTTATTGTTCGAAGCTTTGTTTTTGTGAATAACATTCTTTTTAGCTAAACGGTCTAACATAGAGATCACTTTACCTAACAGTGCGCTTGCATCAGCTTTAGTAGTAGTGTTTCTTAATTTCTTAATAGCGTTCCTGGTTGTTTTAGCCTGGTACCTGTTACGCAGACGCTTCGCAGCGTTTGCCCTGATTCTTTTTAAAGACGATTTATGATTTGCCATTGTATAGCTTTGTTATTCTTTTTTCTATTTATTTTAAGGACTGCAAATATATGCTGATAAATTTAAATATGCAAGTGCTTTTTTATTAAAGTTTTAAAGCTTTATTTAACCCATAGTGCTGACTGAATTTAATTAAGCCCCGCGATGAACCTTTTGAGCGCAAAGTATTTTAAAACATGCCGGTATTTTAATTTTGAGGGATTAAAACGCCGCCTGCTTTCCTCGCCATCCATGCCAACCAAAGATGATGCTGGATATGAGCCTATGATTAATGTTTGCAAACGCTTTTTAACAGTTATCAACAGGATGGGAAGATCACTATTCATTATGACACCAAGGTTTACGGGAGCAGATTGTAATAGCTAATAAAACTCAAAACTTACTATTCAAAACTTCAAAACTAAACACCATATTTATGCCTTCATGAAGCGGCGCATTATTTTAGGTTTATCGGGCACTGGTTTAGTGCTGCTATGTTCGTCATGGGGTTTCTTTGCGCATTACCGCATTAACAGGCTAGCCGTTTTTACGCTACCTAAAGGCATGGCTGGTTTTTATAAGGCCAACATCGGTTACATTACAGAACATGCCGTAAGTGCCGACAAACGCCGCTATGTAGACTCTACCGAGATCCCTCATCATTTTTTTGATGCCGACCATTATGGCAAAAAGCCTTTTACTGCAATGCCCCGACGATGGGCCGATGCTGCCGCCAAATATTCGGCCGATACGTTGGACAAATATGGCACTGTTCCCTGGACCATTCAATACCAATATTATAAACTGGTAAGGGCATTTAAGGCCCATGACACCACGGCCATACTCAACACATCAGCCAACTTAGGTCACTACGTTGCCGATGCCCATGTGCCGCTTCACCTTACCTTAAATTATGATGGGCAATTGACCGATCAGATTGGCATACATGGCTTGTGGGAAACCCGCCTGCCGGAGTTGTTTATCAAACAATATCATCTATTTGCTGGTCGGACCCGTTATATTGATAACCCGCTTACCGAGGCATTTAAAATTTGCCAGGTATCCTTCAAAAGCGTCGATTCGGTATTGCGGTTTGAACGGATAATCAACAAAAATTTCCCACCGGATAAAAAGTACAGCCTGGTGATGCGAGGTAAAAGAAAGCTTAATGATTACTCTGTTGCCTACAGCCAAGCTTATCAGAAAATGCTGAAAGGCATGGTAGAGCGACAAATGCGGGCATCGATACTTTCTGTTGGAAGTTTCTGGTATTCGGCCTGGGTAGATGCCGGGCAGCCCGATCTGAACAAACTGATAGCACAGCCGCTAAGCCCGGAAGACCGTATTAATCTACAGCACGAAGAGGCGATGTACAAAGCTGGGAAATGTGTTTATCAAGCACCTCAATAAGTCACAATACTTGTCCGCTATTCGAAGTCTCTGACTTCGAATGATTATGCTCGTAGTCTTCAGACTACAGAAAACGATCCGGTAGTTACAAACTACCGGCATAGTGGTTCGAAGTCAGAGACTTCGAACAGCGCAGCTCGAAACTTATTCAGGCGTTATACCAAGACTTTTTTGCTTCTCCTGCTTTTTATAGCCGCATAAATCGGCGGAATTATAGATATTAGGATAATAGCGACACCAACTAATGAAAAATGTTTCGCAAAGAATTCCACCTTACCCAACCATAAGCCTGCAAAAAGAAAAAGGATTATCCAGGATGCTCCTCCAAGGATGTTATACAAACTATATTTTAGGAAAGGCATACGACCTACACCTGCAACAAAAGGTGCAATGGTACGAATGATTGGCATAAACCTACTAAAGATCACAGCCTTTGCACCATGCTTATCAAAAAAGGCTTTAGTTTTTAAATAATAGTCTAACTTAAGTATCTTATTGTTTTCCTTAAAAACCTTCGGTCCTAAATAGTTACCTAACAAATAATTAACCGTATTCCCTAAAAAAGCAGCAATTATTAATATGATGGCTAAAAGGTATATTTCAAGTCCGGATTTTCCACCTGCAATAAGCGCACCTGCTGCAAACAGCAGCGAGTCGCCGGGTAAAAAGGGAGTAACCACAAAACCGGTTTCGGCAAAAATGATCGCGAACAGTATAAGATAGGTCCAGCCCCGGTAATCACTGGTGATCTGGCTCAGATGCACATCAATATGCAGTATAAAGTCGATAATGCTTTTTATTACTTCCACGGTATTTTAAATTTTGGCTAAAATAGGAATATAAATCAGAATCAGGTATCAAGTAGTTAGTATCAGGTATCACGACTTCTTAAACACAATAGTTCGCATTTGCAAAAAATCTTGATACTTGATACTAACTACTTGATACTTTACCCTTAACGATTAGTCTTAAGCAGTAAATTATTAGTAAGTACAGCCGCTCCAAATGCAACAGAGTCTGTACGGCCTACTATTCCCTGTGTATAGATAGTATACGCACGGCCATCCTGTATGGTAACGTTGGGCAACTGGAATTGAACATTATCCTGTGAGGCATTTAGGTTAATAGTAAAGTTATAATTACCCACCGGCAATTGAACATATTTTGATACCGAATCAAAGGCGATGTTTGTCCACAGCTTTGCACTGGTGCCATTAGCTTTCAAATCAAGCGGGGCTGATGTCGGCGAGCAGTGTACAAACCGTACTATGCCCCGGCCCAATGGAGGAACAGTTGCCGTATCCAATAGCAAGATGGATTTTTTTATAGAACTATCGCTTTTAAAACCCGTAATAAACAAAGTGTATTTTGAATTAGCTTTCAGCGTACTATTAATAGTAATCAGATTTACCGGGGCCAGTGTTGCCGAACGCAACTGCAACGGCGGCGTTAGTGTTGATATAAAAAAATAACCCGAACCGGTTGGGTAGGTATAGGTTGTGGTACTCTCCTTGATAAAATTGAGATATAAATTTACCGGTTGTATGTCCGGACTTAAATTAATAATCTGTAACTGCGTATTCAAGCCGGTAGGATTAGCATTGGCGCCTTTGCCACATGATGATATGAATGGCAGCAGCAAAGTACCAGCGGTGATCAAAAGCAAGGAAACCAGGAAGCTGCTCTTATTGGGTTTAGTCATTAATTTTTAATTTACTGATTAACTATTAAACTGGTGCTAATTGCCTGGTTGCCTCCGGAACCTATAGTACCATAGCCAACTACTGTATAAATTCTGCCGGTACTAACTGTCACCGTGTCCTTTCTGGCGGTGCTTATGTCAGACCCGGCCTGGTAAACACTTAAAATAAGCGAGCCTGTTGTACTTGGCGTAACATTCAAAAAATCAGTTGTTGTTTTATAAGCTATATTACTAAACTGTGGGGTACTTACCTGGGTAACAGGGGTTACAAAAGCAAGCACGAGAGGCCCGGCATCCGGCGAAGCATTTACAAACCTGAGCTTGGCAACTTTGCTATCGGCAACTTCTGTATCGTTAGTAAAAAAAATACTCTCCGGTGTTTGCCCGCTTACATATAATGAATATACTTTTCCTGAATCAAGCGTAAGCGGTAAAGTAAATAATGGATTAGGTGTTGAAGGACTTGCTAACTTAATCTGATAGTTTTGCAGGCCTGCTTTTACCGTTAAATTACCCAGCGTACCACCGGGGAAGTAGCTTGAAGTATTATTGATCCGAGTACCATTCTGGTAAAAATTAATTATATTATTTGACGCGTTGATCACATTAACACTGGTAGTAGGCAGATACGTAGGCCTGTCATTATTTTTTTTACAGGACGCCCAGCATGTCGCCGAGGCTATAATAAAAGTAAAAGCTTTGACCCTGATATTCATTCGGGATAATTATTGAATTATTGAATTAATGAATTAGTGATTCTCATATCCTATGTATACAAAATTCTCTAAATCCGAAATCACACATCCGGAATCCGAAATTATATAACTGCATCCCGCCATTTTTGTTATCCATGGCGAACAAAAAAGTCCGGTTTTTAAAGCCGGACTTAGTTTTGGATTTATAATTTAAGTTTACACTTAAGCATAACTATTAAGCATCACCGGCATCACCAGCATCAGCACATCTTCATTCTCATCACCACCTTGTGGTAACAATAATCCGGCACGGTTTGGTGTCGACATTTCCAAAGATACTTCTTCGCAACTTAAATTCTTCAACATTTCTATTAAAAAACGTGCGTTGAAGCCAATTTCTATGTCCTCGCCCTCGTACTGACAGCTTAAACGCTCATGTGCTTCGTTGGCAAAGTCAATATCTTCTGATGATATATTAAGCTCGCTGCCGCTTATTTTAAGCCTTACCTGGTGAGTGGTTTTATTGGCATAAATAGCCACACGGTTCAATGAACCCAGGAAGGTAAGCCTGTCGATACTTAACTTATTTGGATTTACCTGTGGTATAACCGCCTCATAATCAGGGTAGCGCTCGTCAATTAAACGGCATACCAGGTTAATATTGCCAAACTTAAAGAACGCACTGGTGGAATTATACTCTACCGATACATTCACATCATCTGTTGGTAACGACGATTTTAACAACGTTAATGCTTTTTTCGGCAATATAAAGGAAGTAGTACTTGCTGCTTTGGCATCCTTACGACGGTAACGCACCAATTTATGCGCATCGGTAGCTACAAAGGTAAGGTACTGAGTGCTTAACTGACAGTATACACCGGTCATGGCAGGCCGCAACTCGTCATTACTTACCGCGAAGATGGTTTTGTTGATAGCTTCGGCTAAAACAGAGGCCGGTAAATTTACCGACGATGCGTTCTCTACCACTGGTATCTTCGGGAAATCCTCGCCATTTTCGCCGCTCAGTTTGTACTTTCCGTCGCCCGCGTTTATTTCTATGGCAAACGTGGTATCATCTACAGAAAAAGCTACCGGTTGCTCCGGTAACGACTTTAGGGTCTCTAATAATATACGCGATGGTATGGCAATGCGGCCATTTTCTTTAGCCTCAACAGCTAATGACGTGGTCATGCTGGTTTGCAGATCGGTTGCAGAAATGGTTAAGTTTCCATCCTTTATCTCGAACAAAAAGTTTTCCAGTATAGGCAAAACAGTGCTATTGCTTAAAGCCCCGCTTACAGCCTGCAGTTGTTTGAGTAATGTTGATGTAGAAACAATAAATCTCATATGGGTGTATTTAATCAATCAAAAATATAAAATTTATGCCTCACCTAAATCCTCTCCAAAGGAGAGGACATTAACTTCTCTCTTTTTCACCCTCTCCTTTGGAGAGGGCAGGGTGAGGCTAAAAGTGTTACCAAAAATATAAAATTTAATGCGCATACTTCCGTTTACGGATGTAATGTTGAAAAATAGCACATATTAACACTAAAAGCAATGGCCCAACCGTATTTACCAGCTGCCAGTACATTTTTTCATTACGGATACGGGCGCGGTTAAGCAGGCGTATCTGGATCTCTTTGGTACGCAGCGCTATCAGGCCCGAATCATCGGTCATATAATCGGCAATATTCAGCAGCAGGTTTTTATTGCCATAGGTTTGCTGGGTATAATGATCATAGCCTAATGGATATGGCGAGCCATCGCTGCCTACCTGGTTTTTCAAAATATCGCCATCGCTGATCACGATCATCTTAGTAGGCTCGCTTTCGGATTTTATGGCCACCTTTTCGGCAAGCCCTTCGGGTAGTGGCCGGTTGCGCCAGTCGGATACAAATTTACCTTCAAGCAACACCCCTACCGTTTTTTGCGGGCTCTGAAAATCTTTAGGATTCGGTTCCTGCTCCAAAGCCTGTAACGACAGCATGTGCGGTACGCTCATCTTTTTGTTATAAGGCGACGAAGTAAGCAGGATTGTTTTTTTAACGTCTTTGGTATCCAGCAGATCAATAGTACTGGCAAACTCACTGCTGATGCCATCCAGGTTTTTCACTATTGGATGTTTAGACAGCGGAATAAATATGGGATAAAACAACCAGGGCAGCATTTGTATCTGTGCCTGCCCGCCCACGCTACCCGTACTCACTGGTATCTGCGAGCAGTTCATATCAGCAATCAGGTCGTAATTGATCCGCACACCGTAACGGAAAAGCTGATCGTCAAGATTAAGTTGCTTGGCAAAAGCCAGTTGTTCGCCGCCATGCCCGCGCAGGCTATCCAGTTCGGCGCTTACCTGGTCTATCGTCCACAGCACACGGCCGCCATGCATAATGTATTGGTCGAGCTTAAATTTTTCCAGTTCGGTAAACTTTTTATCGGGCTTGGGTATCACCAGCAGTTTTATTTTTTGCAAACCGGCGGTACTGATCGTATTTAAATTAACCCGGCCAACCTGGTACCCGTCCGAAAGCGATTTCATGGCATCATTCAGTTGCAGATCGCTTAGTTCATGATGTCCTTCGGTAAAGCCTATTTTGGGTTTCCCCCCGCTGGTTGCTTTTTTAATGGCCGATGAAAAGGCGTATTCCAGATTTTGGATGGAGTTGTTCAGCACCTCATCTGGCGAAAGCCCTATGCGGCTCAGTAATAATTTCACGGCGATTTCTTTCCCGTTGACCGATACCAGCGCGCCCGGGAAGATCAGCTTTTGCGATACGCCGTCGTCAGTCTTTACACTCAGATTGGTGGGTTCGATGCCTTTGGCTTCCAGGTTTTGGATAGCCTCATTTTGCTGATCGCTGGAAAGGTTTTTCAGGGGGTCAACAAACTCAAACTGCAACTTGAGGTGACTGTAGGCCTGCAGATCGTTCAGCATATCGCGCGTAGCTCCCTGCAACCTTTTAAAACCGCCCGGCAAATTGCCACCCTGTAAATACACCGTAACCTTTACCGGCTCCTGCAACCCATCCATAATCTGCCTGCTGATGGGCGAAAGCGTATAACGTTTTTCGGTAGTAAAATCAAAACGGGTAAAAGTAATGTTTCCAAGAACAGCCACAACCAATAAGGCGGCGAGGTATCCAATCATGGTAGCCGAAAGCAGTTTCTTTTTACGCTGACGGATGATCACAAACAGCGTAAGCCAGATAAATATACCTGTTACTACGATAAAATAAGCCAGATCGCGTGTATCCAGCACGCCTCGGCTTACGGACTGATAATGCTCGGTAATACCCAGGTTTTGCAAACCAAGATCTTGTAACGACAATAGCTGACTCAACGAATCAAATCCACTGTAAAAAAAGAAACACAGGAAAACCGCCACAGTGAAAGCGATGATCTGGTTTTTGGTAATAGATGACGCGAACAGCCCGATAGCAGCGAACGCCGCACCCAATAAAAATAAACCTATATAAGAGCCAATAACCGCCCCGGTATCAATATTGCCCTGTGGCGTACCCAGTGTACTTACCGAAAAATAATAAACCAGCGTAGGCAGCAAAGCGAAAAGCACCAGCAGTACACTGGCCAGGTATTTTCCCAATACAATTTGCCAGTCGGTAAGCGGGCGGGTGAAGAGCAGCTCAAAAGTACCTTCCTTGCGTTCCTCGGCCAATGATCGCATGGTGATGGCCGGTATCAGGAACATGAACAGGTATGGCGCGGTACTGAACAGGCTTTCGAGCCCGGCATAGCCGTAATCTAAAATGCTCGAATCTGGAAACACCCATAAAAACAAACCCAGCACCAATAAAAATACACCAATGGTAACATAGGCCACCAATGAGCTGAGGTAAGAAACGATTTCTTTTTTAAGGATACTAAGCACTTTCTTGATCGGGTGTTGAGCGCCGAAATTACAATATTATTGGGCTAAAGCAAAGGGGCAGTTGCGTAATATGTCTGAATCAGAATTTACAGAATTAAAGAATTCACAGGATAAACATTGTTTGTTCTGAACCGGGATTAATGAATTTTATTTTGCTAATCCTTTAATTCTGTAAATTCTGATTCAGACAGTTTTTCCTTATTCTTTTTTATCAACTATATAGGATGTCACTATTTTCACCTGATCATTTTCCAGCTCGTAAAAATCGGCATAGTACATATTTATTTCTTCGCCGCTTTTGCCTTTGCATTGTATAAAGCCATCAACGGCGGCTTTATTACATCAACAATGATATGATCGCGGGTTGATGAAACGATCTTGATATCTTCCATCGCGCCTAAAAATTTTCCTACTTCATCTTTCCCGTTGCTAACCGTGATGCTTGAACCTTTCATTGTCCATATTACGTCATCGGCAAAAAGGCTTAATATTTTATCTACGTCATTATTATCGAAAGCATCGATAACCTGTAGCACAATTTCTTTAGTTGTCATGATCATTTGATTTTGTTCATAACAAAGTTAGCCCTTATACAAAGCGGGCGGAGGGGCTCAAACTGACATTATCAGGGTGTTTTACGACAATTGATATACTGTTCCTGTACCCTTTATTGACTTATTTACTTCAACAAAACCAATGGGGAATTTTCTTAAAGTGGGTTTATATATAAACCATCATTAGTACACGCAATCAGCGTGCAGATGTTTTTCTAAAACAAAACAAAAAGTCCTGAAATCTTAGCTATTTCAGGACTTTTTGTATGATCATGCTCTTACCGGAAACGATAAGCCAAACGCAAACCCGCCTGACCAAGCGTACCATCTTTTGCCCAGCCTTCGTAACGGAGGCCAAGCTCAAAACCTTCTCTAAAGCTATAGCCAATACCCGGCGAATAAGCAAAGGCGGTGCCGTCGGCCGCTCCTGTATAAAACGCAGCGCCTATTTGGCCTTCAGCAAAAAAGTTCCTGTCAAAGTAATATTTAATACCTACTTTTAAAGGAATGGCATTGATGGCAGGGCCACCGAAATCGCTGTATGCTCCTTTTGGCTGGAAAGAGTTATAACCACCTGATATGGTAAACCAGGTACTTCGCTCAATCGGAAGTTCATATTTAAGCGAGGCGCCTAATACCGAACCAAAAAAGTGATGGGCATCGCCTGTAGGTAAACCGGCTTCAAAACCGATACTGAATATTCCGTTGCTTCTGCCTCTGGATTGCGCAAAGCTTTGCATGGCTGTAACTCCAATAATGAATAAGGCTAATAGAATTTTTTTCATGATTTTTTAGTTTGTGTGATTTCTATCAATACAGTCATGTAAACATATTGTTTGCCCCATGTTAAATAGTTGCAGCGCTTACCCGCCATAATACTCCAAATAAAGCCTATATTCTCTAGCGCCAATGCATAAAAAAGCCCGGAAATAATATTTCCGGGCTCTCCTTAAATTTTAATTGTTATTTTTTGGATTAGAAACGGTATGCCAAACGCAAACCAAGTTGGCCGATTGTGCCGTTGTTTGACCAGGCCTCATAACGAACACCTGCTTCAAAACCACCGGCAAAAGTATAACCAATGCCTGGCGAATAAACGAATAAGGTACTACTGCCACTGTTGGTACCAAAGGCCGCACCCACCTGTGCTTCACCAAAAAAGTGCCCGTCAAAATAGTATTTGGCGCCTACTTTTACAGGTATTATACCGGCAGTGCCGCCGTCACTATGAAATTGGTAACTGAAATTCGGATCGTTATAGGAGTAGTCGAAACTCTTAACGTGCAGGCTGCTATAACCGGCCGATGCTGTAATAAATAAATTATCGGCTACAGGATACTCATATTTGAGCGAACCACCGATAATATAATCAGCATAGTTGTGAACATCGCCAACAGGTAGTCCACCTTCCAAACCAATACTGAATTTACCGCCACCGACAGAATGAGTTTGCGCGAAGGCTGTACATGCCGTGCCGGCAACAATTGCTAAGGCTAATAGGATTTTTTTCATAAAATAATTTTGTAATAAGATTAATGCGGACTTGTTTTTTTACCGCTGTTGGTTTGTTTGACGCACACAACTGCTCAACGTTTAATACGCTTAAAAATCTTTTCAATAGAAAAGCCCGGAGATAATATCCCCGGGCCTTACATCAATTTTAATGGATTAGAAACAGTAAGCTAAGCGCAAAGCAACCTGGCTAATTGTACCATTGTGTGACCAACCTTCATAACGAACACCTGCCTCAAAACCTCCATCAAAGGTATAACCAACACCTGGAGAGTATGCAAATGCAGTACCACCGCCGCTTTCTGTAGAAAATACAGCACCTAATTGGCCTTCAGCAAAAAAGCCATTTTCGATATAATACTTAATACCAGCTTTTACCGGAATAAAACCTTCACCGGATTTATTAACACCTAATGCTTTTAAGGCATCTTTAAATTCGCTTTTATATAAAAAGCGGGTATAACCTCCTGAAATTGTAAAAAGTGTACCTGTCGCAATAGGAAGTTCATATTTAAGAGACCCACCTATAGCGAAAGAAGATATATCTTTCGTACTACCAAGTGGAAGACCGGCGTCAACGCCGATACTGAATTTGCCGCTGTCGCCAGATTTGGTTTGTGCGAAGGTTGTGAATGCTGTGCCAGCAATAATAGCTAAGGCTAATAGAACTTTTTTCATAATTTATTAGATTGATGTTTGTTTGTTAACACAACGTTAATAGGATTTTCCTATAACGCAGTTTTTTATTGAGAATATAGACGCAGCTCTTGAGCAAACGTTACAAACTCTTTTAAATATTTTATTAAATACGTGATTTTAGCATATTAATCAATAGAATAATATGGAATACACACCCAGGGCGGCGGTGCTCTTGTATCGGCTTAATTAGTAAAATAATGTAATAATCAATAGAATAATATAGGTACTCACCTTGGGCAGCAGGGAGTTAGTATCAATTTTATTCGTTAATAAAGTAATTAGGCGGCACAAAAATAAAAGTTTATTTCAAAATAAAAAATATTAATTATCGCCGGTAAGTGATATAAATATTTGCTCCAGTGTATTATCCTTATTTTTTTGACGGAGGGCCTGTAAGGTATCATTGGCCACAATTTTACCTTTATTAATAATAATTACTTTATTACATACGGCTTCTACCTCCTGCATAATGTGGGTGGAGAGGATGATGGTTTTGGTTTTTCCCAGCTCCAGAATCAACTGCCGGATACCGATCAGTTGGTTAGGATCAAGTCCGGAGGTGGGCTCGTCCAGTATCAGTACATCAGGATTGTGGAGTATGGCTTGTGCCAGTCCCACCCTTTGGCGGTACCCTTTTGAAAGCTGACCTATTTTTTTATGCTGCTCGGGGCCCAGGCCTGTTTGTTCAATAATAGCGGCTATTCGTTTTTCGGGCTCGTGTACCTTATGAATACCGGCTATAAAACCTAATGACTCCTTTACGTACATATCCAGATACAGCGGATTGCTTTCGGGCAGATAACCGATACGCTTACGTACTTCCAGCGGCTGAGCGATGACATCAAAGCCACAAACCGATGCCATGCCTGATGTTTGCGGGATAAAGCAGGTAAGGATCTTCATAGTGGTGGACTTTCCCGCACCATTAGGCCCCAAAAAGCCCAGCACACCCGGCCCGGCACTAAAACTGATATTATCAACCGCTTTTTGCGTTCCGTAAACTTTTAACAAGGACTCAACCCGGATACTCATGCCGTAAAAATAGATTTTAGATGTGAGATTTGAGATATGGGATTAAACAAAAAACGCGTCAATGACGCTTCGAAAGAAATCTCTTCCCCTATTTCTCAAACACAACAGTATCGGCTTTGGCCCCTAACTTTTCTAATATACCGGTTATTTCCTGTACCATTGGGTCGGGGCCGCAAACATAAAAGTGTTTGCTGAAATCTTTGATCTCTGCTTTCAAAAAATCTTCGTTAATGCGGCGCTGATCGTGAGCGCTATCTTTTTGATTGGTTATGGTAAACAATGCGTTTTCGCCCAGCATGCTTTTCAGTTCATCGGCCAGGATAATATCCTGATCAGTTTTGTTTGAGAAGAACAATTTGTTATCGCCTATGGCGCCTTGTTGATGAAGGTTTCTCAATATGGCTATAAATGGCGTAATACCAGCGCCACCGGCAATAAAATATCCCGGACCTTTATATTCAATAGCGCCCCAGGCCTCGCGCAATATCAGTTCGTCGCCCACTTCCAGTTCGCCCAGATGATTAGTAACGCCGGGATGATCGCTGTATATTTTAATGGTGAATTCCAGGAAATGCTCACCGGTAAGGCAGGTAAATGTGAACGGGTTTTTCTGATTCTCCCAGGCCGGTTGATTGATGGATAGTTCTGTTGCCTGCCCGGGTGTAAATGTAAAACCATCGGGCTTTTCTACAATAAACTGTTTCACGTTGTGGGTAACGTTATGAATATCCAATATTCTAACAATTTGTTCCATAGCTATGGTCAATTAATTGGTAATAGTATAATGAAATAAGTGATGCTTTGGTTTTTAATTCAAGTAATTTAGCAAATTGATATGTATCATTTTAAGGTTTTTACCTTTCGCTTTCAGCTTTCTCCCTAAATTGTATCTTTGCAGCTATTATGAGCAAATCAACCGACGAACTTTTTAAAAATGTTATATCGCACGCCAAAGAATATGGCTTTGTTTTCCCTTCAAGCGAGATTTATGATGGCTTGAGCGCTGTTTACGATTACGGCCAGTTCGGCGCCGAATTGAAAAACAACATCAAAACCTACTGGTGGAAAGCCATGGTGCAAATGAATGATAACATTGTGGGTATTGATTCGGCCATATTTATGCACCCTAAAATATGGAAAGCCAGCGGGCACGTTGATGGTTTCAGCGACCCGATGATCGACAATAAAGATTCAAAAAAACGTTATCGTGCCGACCAGTTGCTGGAAGATAAGATAGATCGTTATGATAAGGATGGCAAAACCGACAAAGCTGAACAGTTACAGCATGATATGGATGAGGCCCTTAAAAATGAGGACCTGCCACGTTTGAAAGAGCTGATCATAGAGCATGAAATTGCCTGCCCGGTAAGTGGTACCCGCAACTGGACGGATGTTCGTCAGTTTAACCTGATGTTCAGTACCCAGATGGGCGCTGTTGCCGATGATGCTGATGTGGTTTACCTGCGCCCGGAAACCGCTCAGGGTATATTTGTAAACTACCTTAACGTACAAAAATCAGGCAGGATGAAAATCCCCTTTGGTATTGCTCAAATTGGTAAAGCTTTCCGTAACGAGGTGATCGCCCGCCAGTTTATTATCCGCATGCGTGAGTTTGAGCAAATGGAAATGCAATATTTTGTACGTCCTGGCACACAAAAGGAGTGGTTTAACCAGTGGAAAGAAACACGCCTGAAATGGCACCTGGCCCTGGGCACCGATGTCGCCAAATACCGTTACCATGAGCATACCAAGCTTGCTCATTATGCCGATGCCGCTTATGATATCGAGTTCGAATTTCCCTTCGGCTTTAAAGAGGTGGAAGGCATCCATAGCCGAACTGATTTTGACCTGAGCCAGCATGAGAAATTCTCGGGCAAAAAAATGCAGTATTTTGATCCGGAAGTTGATCCGGAAACCGGTAAACCGTATGGCAATTACGTGCCTTATGTAATTGAAACCTCCATCGGTTTAGACAGAATGTTCCTGCTTACGATGATCAACGCTTACGAGGAAGAGGATCTGAGCACTGAAGAGAAACAGGATAGCCGTACCGTATTGCACCTGCACCCTTGCCTGGCACCGGTTAAAGCCGCCATTTTCCCATTGACCAAGAAAGACGGTCTGCCGGAGAAAGCCCGTGAGATCATGGATAAACTGAAGATCGACTTCAACATACAGTACGAGGAAAAAGATGCTATTGGCAAACGCTACCGCCGCCAGGATGCTATTGGTACACCTTTCTGTATCACGGTAGATCATCAGACCCTGGAAGATAACACGGTTACCATCCGCCACCGCGACAGCATGGCGCAGGAACGCGTACCTGCCGACCAGCTTGACAAGATCATCGGCGACCTGGTTAGCTGGAGAAATTTATTGAAATAAGATATTATTAATTTATTAAGATAACACGAAAGCCCGCCCATGAGCGGGCTTTCGTGTTTATTAAACTGCATTATTTATTTATTTTCCAAAACGCAAACTACAGTATTATACATCATTTATTATTTAATACTGTATATCTATTAGCAGACATTGCAATTTATATTAATATACATATTAATGTAAATCCGCCCCACTATTAAAGGGTTAAACTATCACATAACCACTTTATTATCAATATATTTCGAGCAAACATGGTGCGTTTTTATGTATAAATATTTCCAATGGCACAGCTATTGTTAATAATTTCTTATTAAAATCAACCTGAAGTTAAAAAACTTAAAAAACAGCACTATGAAAAAGTTTACATTATTAGCCGTATTGGCATTTATTGGATTCGCCTTCACAGCAAGCGCGCAAATACAGCAAGGAAATGTTTTGATGGGTGGCGATATCGGCAACTTTTCCCTGGGCTTAAACGGCTCTAAAAATTTCACCATGGATATTACACCCAAAGCTGCATGGTTTATTAAAGACAATGTTGCCCTGGGTGCCTATGCTAAATTAAATCTTGCTACAGCTAAAGGAGCCGGTACGGATGTTGGATACGGAGTAGGTGCATTAGGCCGTTACTACACCGGATCTGATGTTGAGGTATTAAAACACGGTCGTTTTTTTGGTGAAGCTACTGTTGGGCTTGGCGGTTTCAATCCAAGTGGCCCGGGTGGTTCAACCAATGGCCTTGACTTTAGCTTTGGCCCGGGCTTTGCCTATTTCATTACGCCAAGTATCGGTTTAGAAACCTTACTGAAATACAACGGCACAGCTGGTTTTGGCAGCTTAGGCTACCAGAACAAACTGACTTTAGATTTTGGTTTCCAGATCTACCTGCCAGGCCAAAGCACCCTAAACAAAGTAAAAAGGGACGTGAAATAAAATGGTGAGTGGTGAATAGTGAGTGGTGAATAGTTGTATATTGTACATCTTGTATTCTTCATTACTCACTATTCGCCACTCACCATTCACTACTCACCATTCACCAAACTTATTCTTAATGACTTACTGGGTTATCGCCTTTATTCAGTGTACCATTGATATATAATACCTGGTTCACCTTTTTAGGATCGCCCTGATAAACCCAAACAATGTTGTTGATATACTTACGGAAAGCATCACTCACCTCTTCTGGTGTCAGCTTTTTAACATCATCAACCAAGGTTAACGATCTTCTCCAGTTGTTAAACAACACTTCGTTAGAGGCCATAGAAAATGCCTGTGCGCTATTGGTTTCGTTTTTATAATAAAAACTTGTAAGATAAGTAATTTTCATATTGGCAACTTCATCGGGTTTAAAACCTTCTGTTTTTATCTTATCAACCAATTTGTCAAACACGGCTATATATTTATCAGGCTGGGTGGTTGATACCGAAAACCTGGCTGTAGATGTTTGTCCAACACTAAACCAGGCCTGTGGCGCGTATGATAAACCATTATTGGTACGCACATCTAAAAAATGGCGATTGGCAAATATCCGCATAGCCACATTAAACGCGTCAAAATCAGGAGCACCGGGCTGCGGGCCGCTGGTAATACCTTCTACATAGTTGGTTGCCAGATCGCGTGATTCGGCGTTGAATGAGTTTTTGTACACACGGAAAAATGATTTCTTAAACTCAAACGGAGGACCTTGTTTTATACCAGCCAACATCGCTTTTACTTTTGATTCAATAACTGCCTTATCCAGGTCGGCCACAACCACAATAACCAGGCGCGAGCGTGTCAATATGGACTGATAATAAGCCTTGGTTTCTTCGGGAGTTAACTTAGATACGATATCTACCGTACCGGCCGGGTCTTTCGCATAATCACGATTAGCAAATGCCGTTTTATTGGCTAATTTATCAATCGCGTTATCCGGCTGAGAGTCAGCTTGTTTAATGTTATTGATCGCGTCCTGCTTAATGCGGGCAAACTCCTTAGCATCAAAACGAGGTTGTGTTAATGCCTCCACATACAAAGGCCAAACGATGTCGAAATCGCTTTTAATACAGTTCATCCGCATGATAGAGTAGTTTTTGTTACTGCTGCCATCAACAGTAGCGCTCACTTTATCCAACTGATCTTTAAAAGCGTTTTTATCATGTTTAATAGTTCCGCATTCTGTAAGCGCGGACATGGCCATGGCTTCAATACCCATTTTATCGGCTTTGTAGTTTTGCACGCCACCTTTTATAATAGTTTGGATCTCTACAATATCATTGCCGCTTGGCTGCACAATTACCTTTACATCATCAACCGTGGTTTCGTAAGCTTTATTTTGCGCCTGTGCTGTTTTTATATTTCCTATCGCCGCTGCAATCAGCAGGGTGAATACATATTTCTTCATCATGATAAGATTTTAATTTACTTAGCTACAAAAAATGAAGCTACATTTTGTTGTTTACTTAACTCTGGTGCTATAATAATACCCGCTGCATATGGTTTACCTGCTATATAAGTGCTCACATATTTTTGAATATCGGCACGGGTTACTTTCTGATAATTATTATCCAGGTCGGTATAATAATCGAGCGAGGTGCTGCACCACTGGTAACTCATCTGGCTTGCCAGCGTAGATGGTTTTTCTTTCCGGTGAATGCTGTTTCTCAATAAAATAGCTTTGGCATCATTTAACTGCTCATCGGTAAAATAATCTGATTTTACCCACTGGTTAACCTGGTTAAGCAATTCATCATAGCACTCTTTTAATTTACCGGGATTGGGCACCACAAAAATATCAATAGGGCCCACAAACCGACTGGTAGTATATCCCAAGGAAGCAGAGCTGGCCAGTCCTTTATCGATCAGTGATTGTTGAAATTTAGAAGAGTTTAAACCTATGATGGTCGAAAACACATCGGCAGCAATTGTTGAAGCAGAATCGGTTAGGTAAGACGGCCCCTGCCATGAAAGCTGCATATAAGGTGTTTGCGCTATAGTACTTTCTTTGATAAAATACTCGCTTTTGGTTAAGGGCTTAAATGGTGGTATGGGATATTTTTCATGCGGATTAAAGCCACTGCTGGCCCAATCGCCAAATATGCTTTCGGCCAGGGCAAACGCGGCTTCATGCTTTACATCACCGCAAATGGTTACCAAACTGTTATTCGGGAAATAATATTTGTCTTTGATCACCATCATCTTCTCTGGTGTGGCGGTATTGATCACTTCGTGGATCCCGATAGGGTTTTTACGGGTGATCAGGTCGCCCCAAAGTTTTTGCTGGATACCATACCATAGCTGGAAACCCGGATCGCTCTCGGCACGCTGAAACTCGCCGTCAACAACGGGACGTTCCTTTTTCATATCCTCCTCGCGGTATATCGGGAAGCGGATAGCTGCGTTCATAAATTTTAAACCGGCTTTAAGGCTATCCCTGTCAAACGTAAAGAAGTAATTAACCCGCTCTACATCCGTAGTTCCATTCCAAATGGCGCCCAGTTGCTGCGTACGTTTTAAAAAGGCCTCCTGGTTTGGATAATCCTTGTTGGCCTTAAAAAACATGTGCTCAAAAAGGTGCGATAAGCCGCTAAATTCCGGACCTTCGGTATAGGCTCCGTTTTTTACAGCAATTTCAATGGTAGCCAGCGGCACCTTACTGTTTTCAATAACTACTACTTCCAGGCCGTTTGGAAGTTTTTTCCAGAAATAACCTTCCGGCAATCGGGGTTGCGCAATCGCGCAGCAAACGCTAAAAACCCCAGCAACAATGAGTGCTAAAATTTTGGTAAAGTTTCGGGTCATATACTATATGTATTTTATACCTATAAATATATTCAGTAAAATCTACAAAAAGTAAAGATTATCAATATTTAACCGTGCTTTTAACTGTGCCTTAATCTTAAAGTGACTTTCGCATATATATTCCCCAGTTAAACAGCTTTAAGCAGAAAATATTAAATACCCGACTTGATACTGTTGTAGGGCAGGCCCAGATCGTCAATGGAATATTGGGTGAGTATGCTGTCTTTTAAAGTGATATAGTCGCCCCGGTGGGTCACGATGAGTTTTTCTTTGCCATCCTTATTTTCACGCATGGGCACTGTTGCGGAAACCACCTTCCCGGTACGATCAAATTCAATAATGTAGACTTCTTTTTTGGGATCGTTGACCTCGGTAAAAGGAACTATCAATGTTTGATTATTATCATCGATAAACTTTCCCAGGATATTTTTTCCCAGTATCTCTTTGGGGTTAAGCTTCAGTAAATGCGTGGCTTCCTGCGCAGATAAACCTTTGATATTTAAGCGCACTATCGCACCATCGAGGTCTTTCAGGGTATCCTGCATAGTAGCTGCAGAAGCATTGGGATACTTGGCGACAGCGTAAAAGTTATCGGGGCCGGTATTTTTATCATTATGCCCAGGCAACATGTAGCAAAGTTGCAAATTATTCAACGTTGAGCTGTCTGCTTTAATTTTAGCGGCAATATTGAGCAGATCTGCCTGACTTAAACGTGTGCCAATATTAATGGTAAGCTTACTGGCGGTATCGCTTTTAACTACTCTTGATATGGTGTAATGCGGTACATCTCTTTTTTTACAACCAAAAGCCGCCAGCGCGATTATTAAACAAAGCAGGGTGTTTTTCATAAGGGGCAAAGTTAACCGTTGATTTTTGTGATTGCGTTGATTCCGCTGATTTTTTTCTGAACCATGACTTTAGGATTAAGGGATTTCATGATTATCAACTGCTGTTTTTTTTCTTTAGTCATTGCTCCTTGCTCCAAAAATCCTTTATCCCTTTAAATGATTTCATAAAGCGCTCCGCCTTTTTCGCCCATTTTATCAATCAGCTTTTCTATTTCAGGATCTTTTTCCAGTACAGGGGCATGATGTGGTTTGATGCGGGCATCAATAATGAGCGGACCTGTGCAACCCCAATGTTTGTGCTCGGTGAAACTGCCTATGCCATAGATATCATGCGAGGGATTGCTGCGGGTAAAGGTTACCCACACAAAATTGTTTATATTTTCGGCTGCAAAAGCGGCATCATCACAAAGAACGATCAGCGGGAGGCCACTAAGCTCTTCTTCCTCCTCTTTTAACCTGTATTCGATGATGCTTACTATGTTATCGATATCTTTATGGTTTACATGTTTGGGGACTTCTACCATCAACACGCCAGGTATGGCCATTTTGTAATTGTTAACGGGCCTTGGCAAATCAAACCAGGATGGCAGCTCTGTCCACAGTTCGCGTTTGATATCCCCGGCTACGGTGATGGCTACTTTACTGCCCGAGTTTAATCCGCTGCCACTATAATCCAGGGTATCTATAGTAGTACGGGTATAAAAATGCAGGTCGCGGCTTAGATCTATACGCTGCAGTATATGGTTTAAAAACGCATTGATATTATTGACATCCAATGTGGGATCATCCTCCTTTGCAGCAATCAGCAGGTATTTGGCCAGGCTTAACTGACTTTTACCCAGGATATGATTGGCAATGGTTAATATTTCCTGTGGCTTGCGCTCCTTAATATAGGGCGTATAACGCTCACTGCCGATAGCAAATAATAGTGGGTGCACACCAGCAGCATCAACGGCATTCACCGCGTGCAGACCGGGTATTTCTTTTGGGATAGCAGCCCCGCTGATCTCATGGATCAATGCCCCAAAACTGGTATCCTCCTGCGGAGGGCGCCCTACAACTGTGAATGACCATATCGCATCCTTACGATGATATACATTGTGAACCTTGAGCAATGGGAATGGATGTACCAGGCTGTAATAACCCAGATGGTCGCCAAAAGGACCTTCAGGTTTGTTGTCATGGGGCATTACCGTTCCGGTGATCACGAAATCGGCATCTGATGAGATACAGAAACCTTCATCATCATAAAAATAGCGAAACCGGCGGTTGCCCAAGGCACCCGCAAAAGTCATTTCTGATAATCCTTCGGGCAGAGGCATCACCGCAGCTACAGGATGAGATGGCGGGCCACCTATAAATATACTTACTTTTAGCGGTTGTCCTTTTGCGTTAGCTTTGGTTTGATGCACACCTATACCCCGATGGATCTGATAATGTAACCCGATCTCCTCATTCAGGATATAATCGTTACCGGCCAGTTGTATGCGGTACATACCCAGGTTGGCATTCATGATGCCTGGTTTATCGGGATCTTCGGTATATACCTGCGGCATGGTTACAAAAGGGCCGCCATCCATAGGCCAGTTTACGATCTGGGGGATGTCACCTATTTTACAGCGGCCAAAATTAACAGGTGCTCCGCCCCGTTTTTTCATAGGCAGGGCCGACAAAGCCGTGAGCGCTACATTAGTATATTGAAAAGGGTGTTTGATGGCTTTTAATGGGTCGTTCTTGAGCTCGACCAGGGTTTTGATCTTCTCCAGCGTATCCCGGAATATAAACTTAGAGCGTTCAAGCGTGCCGAATAAATTGGATACTGCCGGGAACTTACTGCCTTTTACTTTTTCAAACAGTATAGCCGGCCCCTGATTTTCGAATACCCGCAAATGGATAGCTGCCATTTGCAAATACGGATCAACTTCCTCCTTAATACGTACCAGGTGACCATTTTTCTCCAGATCGGCAATACAGGCCTGTAAACTTTTGTAACCCATGCTACGAAAGTAGCAATAATTGATTTATTCGTCCACCTGGTTCATTAGTTCATTGGCTCATTAGTCCATTGGTTTTTTATAGACCAAGAAGCCTCATCAAACTTGATACCAATGAACAATAACACTAATGAACCCATGAACTAACCCACCAATGAACATTTTTTTGCTACTTTCGCAATTCAAGTTGGCTGCAAATGATGTCGGTAATTGTATTAACGCTTATCCTTTTTATCGGCGCGTATTTCGCGGGTTTATTAGGTTCATTAACCGGCTTGGGTGGCGGCTTTGTTATTATTCCGCTGCTTACCCTGGTGCTTCATGTTGATATACATTACGCTATTGGCGCTTCACTGGTATCGGTAATCGCCACTTCGTCCGGTTCGGCCGCGGCTTATGTTAAAGAGGGTATCACCAACATCAGGCTGGGCATGTTCCTGGAAATTGCTACAACAGCCGGGGCTATGGTTGGCGCATTGATTGCCGTTTATATCCCCACAAATTTCATCGCTATCCTGTTCGGTATTATTCTGATCACATCGGCCATTATGTCCTTACGCAAAAAAGCCGAATTGATAAATCAGGAAAAGAACCTGCTGGCAGAAAAGCTGAAGCTCAACAGTAGCTTTCCTACAGCTAATGGCCCCGTAAACTATACCGTAAAAAATGTAGGCGGCGGTTTTTTTATGATGGGTTTTGCCGGGATAATATCTGGTTTACTGGGCATAGGCTCCGGTGCATTAAAAGTATTGGCTATGGATACTATCATGCGCATACCCTTTAAAGTATCAACAACTACCAGTAATTTTATGATAGGCGTTACAGCCGCCGCAAGTGCCGTTGTTTATTTACAGCGCGGGTACATTGATCCGGGTCTGTCAATGCCTGTAGCTATTGGCGTATTGCTGGGTGCTTTAAGCGGGTCAAAAATATTGGTGCATACCAACTCATCGGGCTGGTTACGCTGGGTGTTTGCAGTAGTGGTAACCTTTTTGGCCGTGCAGATGATATATAACGGGCTAATGGGGAAAATATAGTTTAGTTTATTGGTTCATTGGTCTTTAATAACCTGATAAGTAAAATACCATGAATTACCAATGATACTAATGAACCAATGAACAAGTGATACCGATGAACTAATGACACAAATGAACAAATGAGCAAGTTTAGAGATACCGACATGCAGGCCGTCATCGGCTGGATATTACGCGTAGGTGTGCTCCTATCTATGAGTATTATTTTCATCGGGGGTATCATATATCTTTACAGGCATGGCCAAATTCCTGCGGATTACCGTACATTTAAAGGGGTGCCCGATTTTGTACATAACACCCGGGGTATACTTAACGGCATCATTACCTTTAGGGGCCGGGCTATTATACAGGCCGGTATTATTTTACTTATTGCTACTCCTATTATCAGGGTAATATTTTCGGCCATAGGTTTTGTGCTCGAAAAAGACCACCTGTATACAGGTATTACCTTATTGGTTCTGCTCATTATTTTGGCCAGCATGCTTAGCGGCCATGCCGGTTAATATTGTACAAACAACAATTAATTAAAACTTTTTCCGCCTGCATATATTATTATATATATGCAACGGCATGTAGTTGAATCAACAGCATTAAATAGCCTTGGCTATGATCCCTCAGCTAAAATTTTAGAAGTAGAGTTTAGGGACAGCGGTGGTGTATGGCAGTATTTCGGATTTCCGATGACCGCCTATCAAAAATTCATCAATGCTGACTCCCTGGGCAATTACTTCGTCACTAAAATTAAAGGTAAATATCCAGAATTACGTGTCAGATAGCGGTTAGTTGCCATTACCCGTACGGCGTTGTTCATCATCGCTGCCGGTATTATGCTTACTGGCCGATTTAACAGAGGTTTTACCGAAACGATAAGTAAAGTTAATCATCACCCTGCGGGTTTCTCTTTTATCGATAGCGGTAAAATCAACATTTTGATACTGTACCTTATATCGAAATTTGTCGCTGTTAAAAATATCAATAACGCTTAGCTTCAAATTACCACGTTTGTTTAATACCTGTTTCCCTATGCCCGCATTTACCCTATATTGTTGCTTAAGCTCATTTATGCCATAAAGTGTCGGCGTTTCATACATGCCCGACAGTTCTGCCGTGATAGTACTGCTCATCTTAAATTCCTGTGAAGTATTAAAAATAATATCTTGCATTCCCCGGTTGAAATTACCATATATGGCATAGGCTTTATAACGCTGATACATGGCTTCTAAGTTAAAACTACCACTCCACCAGTTATTAAATTGAACAGGGGCATAAAATGTTAGACCGTAAACGAATATCCGGCCAAAATTCCGCTTTGTGGTTATATTAACTTTTGACGAATCGTTTTGCTCATATATCGGGAAGTCGTACGCATCATTGGTTATATTATAATACAAAGTGGTTATAAATTTATCGTTATAGGTATGTGCTAATTGTATGGAATTAGTATAATCCGGCTTTAGTTTAGGATTACCTGAATTATAATCGTACAGGTCGGTATAGGATAAAAACGGATTGATAGACTGATAATCAGGCCGTTCGATGCCCCGGTTATAGCTCAGGTTCAGCGCATTTTTCTTATCCAGGTCATAACTAACCTGCATTTGCGGAAACAGGTTAAAATAGTCATTTTTATTGGTCACTCTATTGGTTTGATCCATTGGTATCGAAGTACCTGTGGTGTTTGTTTTTTCGGCCCTTAAGCCGGCGGTTATATCAAACTTTCCTATTTTACCCACATAATTTAAATACGCCGCGCTTACAATTTCGGTATAGATAAAACGGTTGGTATAATTTGGATCGGCTTGATAGGCATTATTTATCAGCGGGCCAAATATTAAATTATTATCACTTTGAACATGATTATATTTTACACCAGCCTCCAATCTGGAGGTTTTTGAAATCGGGTTCACATAATCCATCTTTGCTGTCCATATATGGATATCAGAAGGAGAAAGATTTTCCAGTTGCAGCGAATCACGATATTTTATACCAGCCGGGGTATAAAAATTATTGGTTATATACTCGTTTGAATGACGATGATAAGTTGAATAATTAACATCAGCCGACAGTTTTTTTCCACTCTTATCCAGCGTATTATTATAATTGATATTGTAATTTATAAAACTATTCCCCCTGTCAAGTGCCGATTGCGCAATGATCACCGAGTCGAGCTGCTTTTGGTTAGATATTTTTAAATCATTATTCTTCAAAAAATGATCTTTCCGTACAATCCCGCCCACCAGCACGCCTATGGTTTGTTTGGGTGATATCGCATAATCAGCCCCAAATCTAAAATTATGATTTTGAGTTTTTTGGATATTATTATAATCAACGTTATAATTACTTAAAACATCTTTATAAATAATATTCCGGTTAGTGTTAAGGTACCTGCTGGTTTTATTATCATCAAAGGTATAATTGCCAAAAACATTAAGCTTGGCACTGCGGTTGTTAAAGGTGATGCCTGCCCGGCTTTTGTAATATTTGCCGTATCCGCCACCCAGGTTAATAGTGCCGTTGGTGCCAATATTGGTTCCTTTTTTGGAAATGATATTGATAACACCACCTCCTGATGCATCATATTTTGCAGATGTGCTGGTAATCATCTCTATTTGGTCAATAGTACTGCTTTGCATGCTGCGCAGCAGGTTTACCAGGTCATCGCCGGTTAAGTTGGTCGGTTTGCCATCAATAGTTATCAAAGCGGCTTGTCTGCCGCTGATCATCAGGGTTTCATTCGTACTGTTTACATGTACGCCAGGCGACTGCCGGAGGATATCATAGGCCGAGTTTCCTTCGGCGGTGAGGCTATTCTGAACGTTCAGAACTATCTTACCAGGTTTTACTTCGATATAAGGTTTTTTAGCAACCACTTTAACCTCTTGCAGCTGATTGCTTATCCGCTTCAGAACTATATTTTCGGCTACAATATTTTGCCCTTCTAATACTTTGTATGAGCTGGAATAAACTTTACTACAACCTATGCTGGTGGCTAAAAGCAGATAGGTATCCGGGGAGATATTAGCGAATCCAAACTTACCTGCTGCATCCGCCAGGGCGGACCGTACCACTGATGAATCGGCAGCTTTCAATAAAACAACGGTAGCAGCCTCGGCGGCGTCCTTGTTTTCCATCAGAACTTTGCCCTGTATTGCCGAAGGTTTTGTTTGCGCGAAAGAAAAAAAACATATCCCGATCAAAAATATCGAGAACAAGCCTCCAAATAAAACCTTCATTAATAAGTAGTGTAGAAATTTCCTATAACCGAGACCTGATATTGTACTGCAATATAGTAAAATATATTAAATCATATAAATTACTTATTGGCGATTTTACGATACTTAAATAATAAATGTTGCTGATATCTTAATTTTTATAATTTAGTAACAAACCTGCAAGCAATATCTTTTTTAGGTGAACATCTGTACCTAATAAGTTAAAAACAATCAATTTTTATTTAATTTCGACCCACCAGACCACCATACTGTTTTGATTACCATAAACATGAAGAAAGTAAGCTTTTTTACCCTGATCATTTGTTTTTTTACGATCGGTACTATAGCGGCGGCCCAGCCGGCACCCGCTAATTATGCCATTGCCTTAAGCAAGTTTAAACGGTTGTACAACGCCGGTCAGCCTGATAGCATATTTAGTATGTTTAGCTCCGAAATGAAGACAGCTTTGCCTGCAGAGCAGTTCAAGGCTACTACCCTGCAGTTAAAATCACAGCTTGGCAACCTTACCGATGCCGATTTTGTTAAGTATGAAGCGCCACTGGCCTATTATAAAGCTACTTTTCAGAAAGGCACCTTTTTGTTGAACCTTTCCGTAAATTCACAAACCCAGTTTACCGGTTTGCTTTTAAAGCCCTATCAGGCCCCTGCAACTGAAACCGCTAAGGTAACATCAACCCCAACTTTACCTACCGACCCATCTGTAACAGAATCCCCGGTAACGCTAAAAACTTTTTCGGGCTCTATTTCAGGCACATTGGCTATGCCAAAAAACGCTGCCGATAAAATACCGGTTGTGTTGATTATAGCCGGCTCGGGCCCAACAGACCGCGATGGCAATAGTCCAAAGCTGGGTTTAACTTGTAACGCCTATAAAATGATTGCAAATGAACTGGGTAAGAACGGTTTTGCCTCCCTGCGTTATGACAAGCGCCTGGTTGGCCAAAGTGTAAGCTCAACCAAAGAGAATGAGCTACGCTTTGAGGACTATATTGATGATGCTGTAGGCTTGATCAATATGCTCAACGACGATCAGCGTTTTTCAAAGATCATTATCCTGGGTCATAGCGAAGGATCATTAGTAGGCATGATGGCAGCTAACGGCCAGCCTGTCAAAGCGTTTATTTCTGTAGCCGGAGCAGGCGATTCGGCCGATAAGATCATGACCGAGCAGATGAAATCAAAAGGCGCCCTGATATCCGATGGTTTTAATCGCATGCTGGATAGTTTGAAAAGAGGCAAAACGACTGACAATATCGACCCATCCCTTTATCCTTATGCCCGGCCAAGCATACAGAAATACTTGATGTCGTGGTTTAGGTATAACCCTATCCGTGAGATCAAAAAGATAAAAATACCTATCCTCATTGTTCAGGGCACAACCGATTTACAGGTAACCGTGGCCGATGCCGAAAAACTAAAAAAAGCCAAATCAGACGCTGTACTGGACATTATCCCGGGAATGAACCACGTACTGAAAGATGCCCCGGCCGATAAGGAAAAAAACACAGCTACTTACAACGAGCCAGAACTGCCCCTGAAACCCGAATTTGTAACAGCCCTCATCAGCTTTTTAAATAAGCAGAAGTAAAATGTTAAAGTAGCCGGCACCAAAACTTTTTAAAGCTTAAATTTTAACAATTTCGAAACAAAAACAGGCAAAAAAACGCTTGAAAATTGATCCAAAACATCAATTTTAACACTTTTTAACAAATTTCTGCACGGTTTTGATGTGTTTTAAAAACTTTAAAAAGTATTAAATAACTAATTACAAAACCGCCCGTTTTTGATCCGGTTTTTGCTCTTAAACAAACAGCCCGGTTCTCCAATAAAAGAGAGCCGGGCTGTTTGTTTATAAATTTGAGAAGAAGCATAAATCTCAATAATATCCAATAATGAATTTCGAATGCCCAACATCGAAGATCCATTTTCACCTTTCCTACTTCATTATTCGATATTCAACATTCATAATTCGATATTCCAGTTCCCCCTTCAGGGGGGTTAGGGGGTTCACCACGCGCCAAGCAGCCTTCTGATCACAATAATTTCGGCCACATGATAAGCGTTATGATCGGCAACCTGTAAAGCCTCCCGCAGGATGGTTTGCCCATCGCCATGTGGTATTTTACTATACAGATCGCCGTTTTTTATTAGACTGGCCAGTTCCTCCCGGTCAAGCTCTATCTGTTTTACCGATTGGTTCCAGGCTTCATCACTTTGCGGCGCTGTTTCTTTGGGCCAGTAATCATCGGGCCAGTTGGGCGACTCATGGCTGCCATCCTTACTAAACTCCAGCATATCCCATTGCGCAATACGGATATGCTCCACCAGTTGCCAAATACTATAAGGCAGTTTATCGGGTTTGGCTCCTCTCAAATCGGCAGGTAAATCTTTCAGCGCACGTTTCAGGTCGGCATGGGCATTGCCCCCGTTCAGCAGGTGCAGCAGTTCATCAATTAATATCTGGTGTTCTTTATCTGTTGCGTTCATTATAATTACTGAATTATTGAATTAGTGAATTAGTGATTGGGGGAACAAGAATTTCTTTTTAGAGCAAGGATTTTTGGAACAAGGAGCAAGGATTTCTTTATTCCTGTAGTCTTTGTTCTTTGCTCTTTCTGTCCTTGTTCCAAAAGTCCAAAAGTCTTTGCTCCTTGTTCCAAAAATCTTTGTTCCAGGAAAAGTAACAAATTAATCTATGGTTTGATTTATATGCCTTAAATGTTTTAAGTTTATCCTGCATTAATAAATCATTTTATCCCGTGATCATCAAAAATATATTCGTAAGGCTGGCCCTGGCCGTTATTGTTTTCCTTGTTGCCTTTACCGGCTGTAAAAAAGATATGGGCGGCGGTGGCAGCGGCGCGCTATTAGGTAAGGACGACGCGGCTTTTATTACTTATGAAAACTCCTTCCTGGAGCATTTATGGAAACTGAACCCCGACTGGGCAACTTCTGTAGGCTATCATAAGTACGATAGCTTATTGTACATTCCCAGTGAGCAAAGCCGGAGCAAAATGCTGGAGTTTGTTAAGTTCCAGATAGATTCTTTGAGTCGTTTTGAGGTGAACACGCTTAATGAAAGCAACCGGATTGATTATAAAATAATGCAAAACCAACTGGATTACACCCAATGGCAAATTGAACGCCTGAAATCACACGAGTGGAATCCGGCTACTTATAATGTTATAGGTACCTTTGCTTATATGCTTAATGAGCATTATGCACCTCTTACCAAACGTTTGCGCAACTTTTATCAGCGCCTGGCTAATGTACCCGCCTATTACAAAGAAGCCCAGAAACAAATTAAAAACCCGGTTACCGAGCTTACCACGCTGGCCATTGACCAAAACCTGGGCGGACTAAGCGTGATCGAAAAGGATTTTGACGATTCGCTCAAAAAGACCGACATTCCCAAGGCCGAAAAGAAACAAATGACCGATAGAGCCGCGCTTGCTGTACAGGCTATTAAAGGTTATGCCGATTGGCTCAAGGCTTTGAAAAATGATCACCCGCGCAATTTCCGTTTGGGAAAAGATCTGTATGAAGATAAATTTAAGTACGAAAATGTATCGGCCAGCAATGCGCAGCAAACCTTTAACGCGGCTATACAGCGCAAAAAATACGTACACGGCCAAATGGCTAAAATAAGCCGCGACCTATGGCCTAAATATTTTGGCAGCAAAGCCATGCCGGGCGATACGCTAACGCTCATTAGGGTTATGATTGATACCTTATCGGCCAAACATGTGAAGCCGGATGAATTTCAGTCGGCCATTGTACAGCTGATCCCTAAGTTAAAAGATTTTGTAAAAACCAAAGATCTTGTAACGCTCGATCCTACTAAACCGCTTATTATCCGTAAAGAGCCGGGCTATATGGCCGGCGTAGCAGGCGCTTCCATGAGTGGCCCAGGCCCGTATGATAAAAATGGCAATTCTTATTTTAATGTAGGCAGCCTGGCTGGCTGGAGCCCCGAAAAAGCCGAAAGCTACCTCCGAGAGTATAACCAGTATATCCTCCAGATATTATGCATCCATGAGGCTGTGCCGGGGCATTATGTACAGGGCGTTTATGCCAATAAAGCACCCAGCATCATCAAATCGGTATTTAGCAATGGTCCTTTAAATGAAGGTTGGGCGGTATACTCCGAAGAGATGATGCTGGATAACGGCTATGGCAACAACGAACCGGAAATGAGGCTGATGTGGTATAAATGGAACCTGCGCTCGGTTTGTAACACCATACTGGATTACAGTGTGCATAGCGGCGACATGACCAGAGATCAGGCCATCAAACTATTAACCGTAGAAGCATTTCAGCAACAGGCCGAAGCTGAAGGCAAATGGAAAAGGGTAAGTGTGAGTAGTGTGCAGCTAACCAGCTACTATACCGGCTACAAGGAGATCATTGACCTGCGCGATGCCTACAAGATAAAAATGGGAGATAAATATAAACTAAAAGACTTTAACGAGAAACTTTTAAGTTACGGCGGCGCGCCTATCAAGTTTATCAAAGAGGCCATGCTGGCCAAACCAGCGGCGAGTAAGAATTAGGATGGAGTTGGAAGGTTGTAATGTTAGAAGGTTGTAAAGTTGAAAAGTCTGCAAGATGAAAATTGTTGCTAAAAACATTTCAACATTACAACCTTCTAACCTTGCAACTTTAAACTAAAAAAGAGATAGCCCATGAATAATAAAAACTCATGGACTATGAACCATAAGCCATCACCCATGAACTATCAAATTCTTTTATGCTTTACTATGCGTAATGATTTTCGTAATGATGTATAATCTGATACTCCAGTTGGGCTAATACATTATCTTCCAGTTTACCCTGGCAGCAAACCACATTGTGCTTGCTATTGTCCAGATTAACTTCTGCAATAACTTTACCTTGATCAACCACGCGGAATCGTCCTGCTTCATTTGGTAAAACGGCTACAATGCGTTCATCATCCTTAAAATTGATCAACACATGAAACTGGTGCTGTGGTATAAATGCTATTTGCTGTAACATAAAAACCCCCTTTCCGTTGTTAAAATATACTAATGAAATATAAAGAGCATTGATTACTATAAAGTTAACGAAATTACTTTTAAATAATTGTTATGTTTTGCTGCATTTTTTGATGCAGATTTTTGTAATAACTTTAACCTGTAATAAATACGCTATGAAATTTCTTTTTAATCTGCTTTTCATCGTCGGCATTAGCCTGTCGTCACAAGCGCAAAAATTAAAACTTGCCCTGCACCTGGTTAAGGGTAATACCTATAATATGGTTACCCATACCACATCGGCCATCAAGCAAACCATTAACGGGCAGGAGAATAATATTGAGATCACCATTACAGGCAGCACCTCGTTTAAGGTATTAAATGGCAATGATTCCCTGTACTATATGGAGGTTAATTATAAGATCCTGGGCTTAAAAATGCAGCTCCCCAACGGCCCGGTAAGCTATGATTCGCAAAAGAAGGACCCGAACGATTTTATGTCGGGTATCCTGGCCGGCCTGGTGAACAAACCCTTTACAGCTACATTTACCAAAAGCGGCAGGGTAAAATCGGTGGAGAATGTAGAGAACATGATCTCGTCGGTACTGGATAGCTTCCCGCAGGTACAAGGGCCACAGAAAGATCAGATCAAAAACCAGTTTCTGCAGTCGTTCGGCGCCAAAGCCATCAAAGGGAGCATTGAACTGGCTACGGCGGTTTTCCCGGAAACACCGGTGTCCAAAAACGACAAGTGGACAATCAACACCAGTCTGGAAAGCGCCATGTCGGCAAAAACAAGTACCGTTTACCAGTTAACCGATATCAGCCCCACCAGCTATGTGATCCATGGCGAAGGTACACTGGCCACCGACGCCGCTGCCGACTTTAAGCAGGTGAGCAATATGCCCATGAAATATAACATGACCGGCACCATGACCGCCGACATTAAGGCTGATAAAGTTACCGGCTGGATCAGCGAATCCAAAAGCAAACAGGTGATCAGCGGTACGGTGGATATTAAAGATAATCCAAAAGTGCCCGGGGGTGTTAGTTTCCCGATGAGTGTGGTGAATGAATCGGTAACTACGGATAAGTAATAAGCTTTTCTTTATAAATGGATGTCATGCTGATCTAGTCGAAACATAGTGGGTCTAGGCGACCAATGCATGGTGAATTAAAACGCGGGCTAAGACTCACCCCGTCTGCGCTTCGCTGGACGACCCTCTCTGCCGCTTTGCGGCAAAGAGGGTAACTCAGTATGACAAACAAGTACTAAGCCCTTCAATCTCCCTCTATGCGGCGAAGCCGGAGAGAGGGATGTCGAGCGAAGCGATGACAGGGTGAGTCGATTCTCTTGCTCCCGCGAGATTAGCGTAGCGTATCTCGTGGGCAACATGTTTAAAGCCTCCGGCTTTAGTTCAGCTGAAAGCTGAAGCGTGCATACCACGGACTGGAAGCCCGCAGCAGCGGAGGCTGTCATGCTGATTTCGAAGCATGGTGGGCAGGCCTCTACGCACGATCCTTCGACAAGCTCAGGATGACCGTCTGTTTTTCTTGAGTCACGAGATATCTATTTAACCACCCACACGCCTTCCAGATACAGCTTATATCGTGTTGGCTGAAATTCGCCGTAGGCAAAAACAACTATCGTTTTACCTGTTTTGTAAAAATATAGTTTCAGATTAGCGCTGCCGCGATATTGATGCAAAAAGCCGCCATCGGTTGTAAACCCTCCGGTTTTTACGATGGATTCAAAATCATCTTCGCCAATAACGCCCCGCAGATCCTCAAAATCATGTTTAACAGCTTCATCAAATGCAATAGCGCCTTCAAAGTCTGTTTTAATGTCCGGTCTAAAGGAGCGGGATATAACGTCCTGCTCAGCTCCGTCAAAGATCAGTGATCCTATCTTCTCCTGTTTTGTGATCATGGTTGATGTTATTTAGTTTTTTTCTCCTCTGCTATATAACCTTCTTTTTTAAGGTCATTAATAATGTACGGCGTTTCGTACTGGATACCTAAACCGGGTTTACCAAACCAGGGAATAATGGTGCCCCGCCTTACATTGGGTATAGGTTTCAGGATCTTATAAACACGGTAAGGCGAATTTAGTGTTTTATCGGGTAAAGCGCGCTGCGGAAAAGGCACACCGGTTTTGGATACAAATGTACCACGGTCCTGGAATACGCTGTCGGCATCAAAATAACCGCCATAACGGTCAATTTCTATACCAGCGGGCAAGGTTACTATTTTCAGATCGACTGCACCACGGTTTGGCGGCCAGCCGCCGTTCAGGTTGTTAGCGGTAAAAAACTGTTCCAGTTGGGCCCATTTTTCTTGTTTCCAGAGTCTCCAGGCAGTATCGGCCAAAGGTTTCTTGGTACTATCAGCAAAGTCCGATACCGATTTTACAAAGTCGGCATAGGCAATGCCCCTTACCAGGCCATTGTTTTGGTGACCTTTAGCATGATGCGGGTGATGTTTTTTGGATACCTGTGCCTGTGCACAGAAAGGCATCAGCAAAACTGCGAGCAGCAGTAGTCTAATTTGTTTCATTTTTGTTTTGGTTTAAGTTGACTAATAATTAAATATTTAATAAATATTACACAAAACGAAACTAAATATTTATTATTAAGCAACAATTGAACTTTTTATTCATTTTTATATTTGGCCAAAACAGCGTTTATAGTTTGTAAGAATATTGTCGCGCGGTGGACTCACCCCGTCTGCGCTACGCTGGACGACCCTCTCTACGGCGCAACTCCCCTCTAAATCTCCCCCAAAGGGGAGACTTCAAAAAAGAATATTTTAAAGCCCTCTCCTTTGGAGAGGGTTGGGTGAGGCTTTTCCGCCGCAGGCGAAGAGAAGGATGTCGAGCGCAGCGATGACAGGGTGAGTCGACCGCCGGCCGACAATTTGAATTACATCCAGTTTTATAGTTTGTAAACTATGAATAAAGTAATTTCTTAACTTCGCATCTATGTCACCAGCGGAAGCCAAAAACCAGATCAAGGCCTTAACAACCGAGTTAAAACAGCACAATTACAACTACTATGTGCTCGCCATGCCTACCATTGCCGATTTTGATTTTGATAAGAAATTAGAACAGCTCAATAAGCTGGAAAAAGAATTTCCGGAGTTTGCCGATCCGGATTCGCCGACGCAAAAAGTTGGCGGCGATATTACCAAGGAGTTTGTGACTTACAGGCACCGCTGGCCCATGCTGTCATTAGGCAATACCTACAATGAACAGGAATTGCTTGATTTTGATCAGCGCATACGCAAAGCTATTGGCGATAACTTTGAGTACGTATGCGAGCTGAAATTTGATGGCCTGTCTATGAGTTTAACTTATGAAGACGGCAAGCTGGTACGTGCCGTTACCCGAGGCGACGGCGTGCAGGGCGATGAAGTAACTGCCAACATACGCACCATTAACACCATACCCAAACGTCTGCACGAAGGTGCCGGATATCCCAGCTACTTTGATATACGCGGCGAGGTTTTTATGCACCGCAAAGCCTTTGAACGCCTCAATAACGAACGCTTAGAGAACGGAGAGGTTGCATATGCTAATCCCCGCAACTTTGCCTCGGGCACCGTTAAAATGCAGGATTCGGCCGAGGTAGCTAAACGCCCGCTGGATTGTTTCCTGTATTTTTTGTATACCGAAAAACCCGTGTTTAAAACTCACTGGGAAAGCCTGCAGGCTGTTAAAAGCTGGGGCTTCCATACCAACGAACATAGCCGCCTTTGTAGTAATATTGACGAAGTATTTGAATTTATAGCCAAATGGGATAAGGACCGGTTTGGCCTGAGCTATGATACCGACGGTATAGTGATCAAGGTAAATAATTATTCGCAGCAGCAGGAGTTGGGCTTTACGGCCAAATCGCCGCGCTGGGCCATAGCCTATAAATTTAAAGCCGAACGGGTGGAAACCGAACTGCTGAGCGTAAGTTACCAGGTTGGCCGTACGGGCGCTGTTACACCGGTAGCCAATTTAAAGCCGGTATTGCTGGCCGGCACCACGGTTAAACGCGCTACACTGCACAACGCCAACGAGATCATCCGTTTGGACCTGCACGAAGGTGATACCGTTTTTGTGGAGAAAGGCGGCGAGATCATCCCGAAGATCATCAGTGTAAATCCAGAAAAAAGGGCGCAGAATGCTGTGCCCGTAGTATACCGCACTACCTGCCCGGCCTGCAATACCCCGCTGGAACGCAAGGAAGGCGAAGCTGCTTTTTACTGCCCCAATGATGAAGGCTGCCCTCCGCAAATTGTGGGTAAAATGCAGCACTTTATCGGTCGCAAGGCTATGGATATTGACGGACTGGGTGATGAGACCATCGAAACCCTGTATTCGCGGGGGTTTATCAGTCATATCAGTGATATTTATAAGCTGCATGAGCATGCAGATGAATTAAAACAGATGGACCGCTTTGGCGATAAATCCATCACCAACATGCTGGAAGGTATCGAGAAGTCGAAACAAATGCCTTTTGAAAAAGTGCTGTTTGGCCTGGGCATCCGCTACATTGGCGAAACCGTTGCCAAAAAACTGGCCATCCATTTTAAATCGATAGACGGACTGATGGCCGCCAACCAGGAAGAACTGGTTACCGCCGATGAAATTGGCGAGCGCATAGCCCAAAGCCTGATTGATTATTTCGCGGATGAAAAACACCGGGAAGAAATTGAAAAATTAAAAGCCCTGGGCCTGCAGTTTGTTGCCGACATTAAAGAAGTAAAACTGGCCAGTGAAAAATTAAGCGGACAAAGCTTTATCATATCCGGCGTGTTCGAGAAATACTCGCGCGATGAGTTGAAGGATCTGATAGAGCAAAATGGCGGTAAAATACTGAGCAGTATATCGGCCAAGCTCAGTTACGTAGTTGCCGGTGATAATATGGGCCCCGCAAAGCTGGAGAAAGCGCAAAAATTAAATATCCCCATTATCAGTGACGAGGAGTTACTGGCGATGATTGGTTAGATATGAGATTTGAGATTGCCGGTTAAAATACCGGCATTTCTATTTTTAGTCTATTTCACATTATTTAACAAAACTGTGTTGTAACATTTAGTAATTAAGTTTCATCTTAGTACAAACTACCTGCTAAATGAAACATGCCTTACTATTTGCCCTGTTTTTATCATGGGGCGCACCTCTATTTGCCCAGCAATTTACCATCAGCGGCAAAATAACCGACGAGCAAAACAAACCCGTTCCCTTCGCATCCATCTATGTTAAAAATACATCCAAGGGCACTTCGGCCAATAGCGAAGGGGTGTACCAGCTGCAATTAAGCGCCGGTAATTACGAGCTGCAATACAAAGCAGTAGGCTATGGTCAGCAAAGCCGGCAGGTGGGTCTTAGTGGTAACCAGGTGATCAATATCTCGCTCCAAACCGAAACCTATCAGCTTAAAGCTATCTCTATACACGCTGGCGGCGAAGACCCTGCCTATACCATCATCCGCAAGGCCATCAAAAAACGTAAAACTTATTTGACCGAAGTTAATGCTTACACCTGCGATATTTACATTAAAGGTTTGCAAAAGCTATTGGCCGCACCCAAAAAGTTCCTGGGTTTTGATGTACAGAAAGCTACTAACGAGGCTGGTCTCGACTCCAACCGTACAGGCATTGTTTATCTGTCAGAGTCAGAATCAAAATATAGTTTTGTACGGCCCAACAAAGTACATGAAGTGCAGGTATCCTCCAAAGTATCGGGACAAAACCGGGCGTTCAGCTTTAACCGTGCATCGGATATGGCGGTTAATTTTTATGAGAATTTTGAAACATGGGATGGCTTGAGCAATCGTCCGCTGGTATCGCCTATTGCTGATAATGCCTTGTTCTATTACAACTACAAATGGATGGGTATTTCTGTTGAGAACGGCGAAACCATCAACAAGATTCAGGTAACGCCCAAACGCGCGCATGACCCTTGCTTTGAGGGCTACATTTATATACTGGATGATAGCTGGCGCTTATCGGCCCTGCAATTGTTCATTACCAAAAAGGCCAACATCAACCTGGTTGATACCCTTAAAGTAAACCAGCAATTTTACCCTGTGAACAATAATACCGCCTGGATGCCAGCCAGTATTAAATTTGAATTTACAGGAGGTTTACTGGGCTTTAAAGTTGGCGGTTATTATATTTCGATATATAAAAATTACGACCTGGAGCCCAGCTTTGCCAAAACCAATTTTGCCGAAGTTTTGCGGATAGACAAAGGCACCAACAAAGATTCGACCTATTGGAACCAGCAACGCCCTATCCCCCTCACCAACGAAGAAAAGACCGACTATATCAATAAGGATAAACTGGCCCACAAACGCGAGTCGAAACAATACCTCGATTCGTTGGATAAGGCCAATAATGAGGTAAAACCCCTGGGGATGTTGCTCACCGGCGTGGATGTCCGCAACCGGTATAAAAAGGAAACTTTCCATTATGATGGCCTATTAGGTTCGGCGCTTTATAATACGGTAGAAGGTCTCGCTATCAACTACGGCGTATCATATACCAAAGTAATCGACACACTTAATAACCGTTCGCTGCTATTGGATGGTCATATCCGTTACGGTTTTTCGAATCATCTGCTCAATGGCACTGTGGGAGCAGCCATACCTGTAGGCCAGCGGTTCACACTTGGTATCCGCGGAGGCTCAGACATCACCGACCTGAACAATCAGCAGCCGGTATCTACCCTTGTTAATTCGCTGTATACTTTGTTTGAGCGGCAAAACTATCAGAAGCTGTATCAAAAACAATTTGTATCGGCTTCGCTATCCGGTCGCGTTGTGGGCGGATGGCTGGCGAGCGCCACGGCAGAGTGGGCCAATCGCAAATCACTGGCCAACAGTACTACGTATAGTTTCTTTAGTCCGCAAAATCACGAGTTCACCTCCAACAATCCTTTGAATCCGGCGCTGGATATTCCGCTGTTCCCGGAAAACCAATCGTTCAAAATAGCATTACGCACCAGCTACAATTTTAGCGATCAGTATGAAACCTATCCATCGGGGCGAAAGTACCTGCCATCAAAATACCCTACCATCGGTATAAATTACACCAAAGGCATAAAAAATGTACTGGGATCTGATGTAGATTATGACCTGCTAAGCGCCGATATATCCAAATCAAACATCGATATGGGCTTTTATGGCAAAACTTCCTTTTTTATAGGCGCAGGTAAATTCCTGAATGCCAACAAACTGTACTTTCCCGATTATAAACACTTCGACGGCAACCAGCTATTGGCCTATACCCCCGGCATTAACCGGTTCCTGCTATTGGATTATTACAACTTCAGCACGCCCGATAAATACGCCGAAGGTCACCTGGAGCACAATTTCATGGGCTTTATCACTAACAAGATCCCGCTCATCCGCAAACTGAAGCTGCAGGAAATTGTGAATGTAAACTACCTGTACACCCCTACGCTTAAAAATTATACCGAGCTTGGTTTCGGTCTGCAATATCTAAATATCAGGCTGATGTATGGCAAATCATTCAACAGCGGCAGCAACACCAATTCGGCTATCAGGCTGGGGGTGAGTTTGTGATTGGTGAATAGTTAATAGTGAGCGGTGAGTAGTTGGTTCATTCGGCTTTTATTAGCCAAAAAGATCTCAGTACATTTATTATTCATTACCAACCATTCACCATTCACCCCTCACTATTCACCACGAATCACTATATTAGCGTCCTTTAATTTTACTCATGAATATATTTTACGGAACAGGGGTAGCCATGGTGACCCCTTTTCAGGCGGATGGTCAAGTTGACTACGAGGGTTTGAGAAACCTTATTGAACATTTGATTGATGGCGGGGTGCAATACCTGGTATCATTAGGTACAACCGGCGAAAGCGCCACATTGAATGCCGACGAGCGAAAGCAGGTTTGGGCATTTACCGCGGAGGTTGTCAAGAAGCGCGTAAATCTGGTTGCCGGTATAGGCGGTAATAATACTCATGAGGTAGTTGAGCAAGTCAAAGAATTTGATGTTACCGGTTACGATGCCATATTATCATCAAGTCCGCACTATAACAAACCTACCCAGGAGGGTATCTATCAGCACTACAAAGCGATAGCACAGGTTGCGCCACTCCCGGTAATTTTATATAATGTACCCAGCCGTACCGGCAGCACTATTGCAGCCGAAACAACCGTACGTCTGGCCCGTGATTTTAAAAATATTATTGGCATCAAAGAGGCTTCAGGCAATTTCGACCTGTTTAACCACCTGATGCGCGATAAGCCGGAGGCGTTTTTAGTGATATCCGGCGACGATCCGGTTACGCTGCCTATGATGGCCATGGGAGCTGTAGGTGTGATATCGGTTATCGGCAATGCTTTGCCTAAACCACTGTCGGCCATGATCAGCTTATTGCTTAATAACGATTACAAAGCCGCGCAAAAAATAAACGCCAGCCTGGTTGAGTTTACCCGATTAATGTTTGTGGAAGGTAATCCCGCAGGTGCCAAAAACGCCCTGAAACATCTGGGTGTTTGTGACGAGCATTTGCGCCTGCCATTGGTACCGGTAAGCAGTAAGATAGCCGACGCCATTAAACTGGAAACAGACAAGCTTTCATAAGCAAATAATCTTCAACAAAAAAACCCGGTTATCATATAACCGGGTTTTTTATTGGAATAAGAAAAATCCTACTAAGCTTCTTTATTTTTAGCTTCCTGTACTTCCAGACGGATAGCCTGTGCCAGGTTTTTAAGATCTTGCATGCCTTTACGAACACGTGTTCCGGCAGCGCTGTTTCCTTTGTTGTAGAATTTGTCGGCGTCGGCCTCCAATGAAGCTACAAGCTCTTTTACTTCAGTAAATTTTTTCATTTAATTACTCCTTTTAAAATTATTGAGGTTTATTGTTTTAACTAAAGCTAATCTATAATGTTTTTTTTTAATTAAAAACTTTTAAAGCAAAAAAATACTGCCTTAAAAGTGGTTTTTTTCCACATTTTAAAGGATTAATGGATATTTAAGTGAACATTTATTATATTAAAAACAAAAAATAATAAAATATTTTTAATAATAAATTCAATATAAATATTTAATACAAAAAATTATTTTATATAATAATATTTTATATGATTTTAGTTGAAAAAATTCGTATTTAAATACAAATCATATATTAAAAATCGTATTAAATGATTTCCTGCAATATATCCGGATAATGCTGGTGTGTTTTGATGATCAATTCTCCAAATAAAGTGTTAGCCCAGGCAAACCATTTACGGGTAAAATCATCGGCATTATCCTTATTGAACGACTCATGCATAAAGCCCGTGCCTGCATGTGTTGTCTTTAATAACCGCAAACATTCGGTGATCTCATCTTTATGGGTAGAGGTTAAGCCACGCATAATAATAGCCATAGGCCATATATAACCTATCCCAACGTGCGGACCGCCAATGCCTTCTGCTACTTTGCCTTTAAAGAAGTAAGGATTGTTTTGGCTTAACACAAACTTACGGGTATTTTGGTACAGCAGGTCGGTAACCGGCAAAGAATCCAGGTAAGGCAATGCCAGCAAACTGGGTACGTTGGAATCGTCCATAAATAACTGATTACCGTAACCATCAACCTCAAAGGCCAGTATTTTACCATACTCCGGATGCTGGGCTACAGCGTATTTTTTAAGTGCGGCATCAACTTCGGCTGCAAGGGCACGGCAGGCGGCAGATGTTCCGCTATCGTTACCGATGGTGGCATACATTTCGGCCATCTGGTTTAAGCTGGTAACAGCGAAATAGTTTGACGGGATCAGGAATGGATAAATGGTGGCATCATCAGATGGGCGGAAGATAGAACAGATCAACCCTACAGGTTTAACCGGGTTACCATAACCCCTGTTAGGCGCGGTATCGCTGGCAACTTCGGTTTTCCGTTGGAAATGATAAGGGCCTTTGCCTTCCTTACGCTGCTGCTCCTTAAAGGTTTTCAGGATGATCTTACCGGCTTTTTGCCAGCTTTCATCAAAAAAGCTGCTGTCGCCGCTGATCTTCCAGTAATTATAAGCCAGTCGTACCGGGTAACAAAGTGAGTCGATCTCCCATTTGCGCTCGTGCAGTTCCGGCTTCATATCGGTATTGTCGGTATCCCACTCGCTGCCGGTTGGCCCCTGGTTAAAGGCATTGGCATAGGGATCTATCTGCACACACTTAGCCTGGCGGCTCAATACGCCCTGTATCAGCTTTTTAAGCGCCGTGTCGGTCTTGATCAGTGGCAAATATGGCCAAACCTGTGCGGATGAATCGCGCATCCACATGGCGTTAATATCGCCGGTAATTACAAAGGTATCGGGCTTACCACCGGCTTCGGAATAGTTTACGGTAGTATCCAGGGTATTGGGATAGCAGTTTTCAAACAGCCAGGCCAGTTCGGGATCTTTAATATCTTTTTTCACCTTTTGAATAAGGGCCTCAACCGCCTTACTGGTAAATTTACGATCGGCCAGTTTAGGGCGTTTACTTTCAAACGCTGGCAAAGTGCTGGCAAATAATGAAGGTGTAACACCCAGGGTAATACCCGCGGCGGCTACGCCGTTCAGTTTGATAAAATGTCTTCTGGTGAGCATAAAGATTTTTTAATGGTAGCCGTAAAAATATAAAAGCCTTTGGTTATCCGAAAGATATTGGGATTTTATTTTAAAAGGTTTTAGCAACATCCCCCTCTACATCATTTGCGAGCGATAGCGTGGCAATCCCCGATAAGCAGAGCCGCTCTGTATAGTTAGGGATTGCCACGCTACGCTCGCAATGACGCGTTGGATAAAAACACAAAAGGCGCTTAAGGCGCCTTTTGTGTTTGATATATTTTTTTTTTAAAAGTAATTAAACTCCCAGATCCTTCATAATGGTATCGATTTTTGCTTCCAGTTGCTGGTCGGTTTCATGGTAAGCAGCTTTGCTGGCCAGCTTTCCATTTACGCTGCAATAGAACTTAATCTTAGGTTCGGTACCCGATGGACGGGCAGATATAATGCTTCCGTCTTCAGTGATGAATTGCAATACATCTGATTTTGGCAATTCCAGCGCTTTGGTGGTATTGCTGTTCAAATCAGTTTCTATGCCTTTTTCATAATCTTTCAGGGTGATCACCTTTGATCCGCCCAATGTAGCAGGCGGATTGTTCCTGAATTTATCCATCATCGCCACAATTTCTTCGGCACCGGTTTTACCTTTTTTGGTGATCGAGATCAGTTTTTCTTTATAGAAACCATACTGGATATAGGTATCAATAAGAGCTTCAAACAAGCTGCTTCCCTGATCTTTATAAAAGGCGGTCATTTCGGCAATAAACGCGCTGGATACAATGGCATCCTTATCACGTACCAACTCCCCTATGAGGTAGCCATAGCTTTCTTCGCCGCCACCAATAAAGGTTTCCTTGCCTTGTAATTTGGTCATCAGCTCGCCAATATATTTAAAACCTGTAAGTGTATTATAATAGGTCACATTTTTGGCTTTGGCAATCGCCTCAATGAGGTTGGAGGTTACAATGGTTTTAACAATGTATTCCTTGCCGGTAAGTTTACCTTTATCCTGCCATGCGGTTAACAAGTAATTGATGAGCAAGCTGCCGGTTTGGTTACCGTTAAGTAATATAAATTCGTTCTGGTCATTTTTAACGGCGATACCTACACGGTCGGCATCCGGATCGGTTGCCAGCACCAGGTCGGCATCGGTTTCCTGGGCCTTTTTCAGCGCCAGTGTTAATGCTTCCTTTTCTTCAGGATTTGGATATATTACGGTTGGGAAATTACCATCTGGCGTGGTTTGTTCATCAACCAGTATCACATTTTCAAAGCCAAAAAGCTGCAGGGCCTTTGGTGTTAGAGTGATACCTGTACCATGGATTGGCGAGTATACAATTTTAAGATCCTTTTGTCTTTTAATGGCTTCTGGCGATACTGAAAGCTTCACAATTTCGGCCAGGTACAGATCATCAATGTCCTTACCTATGGTTTCTATATTTTCTTCAACGCGGTTAAATTTTACCTCATCAATGCTTTTTATAGCTGCTACTTCGTCCATTACAGCTTTATCATGCGGGGCAACTAACTGACCGCCGTCATCACCATAAGCTTTATAACCGTTGTATTCTTTTGGATTGTGCGATGCGGTAAGCATTACCCCGCTTTTGCAACCCAGGTGGCGTACCGCGAAGGAAAGCTCGGGTGTTGGGCGTAAGGCTTCAAAATAATACACATGGATACCATTTGCCGAAAAAACTTCGGCCGTGGTAGAAGCCAAAAGATCGGCGTTGTTACGACTATCATGCGCTATGGCTACTTTAATTTTTTCGCCGGGGTAAGTTTTTTTAAGATAGTTGGCTAAACCCTGGGTAGCGGTACCGATGGTGTACTTATTAACACGGTTTGAGCCGGGGCCCATAATACCGCGAAGACCACCTGTTCCGAATTCAAGGTCTTTATAAAATGAATCGGTTAATTCTGTATATGCCTTATCATCCAGTAATTTTTGTATCTGTTGTTTAACATCAGCATCGTAGCTGCCTTGAAGCCATGTATTTACTTTTTGTAGTACGGAGGGGTCTAATTCTTGCATGTGTACCTTTATTAATGGATAATTTGTTAAAATCAGTTTGATAACAAATATGGTAATAAAATGTGTGCGTGCAATTGAACAATAAAATATTTTATAACGTCATTGCGAGCGAAGCGTGGCAATCCCCGATAGGCAGAGCCGCTCTGTAAGTAGGGGATTGCCACGCTTCGCTCGCAATGACGCGCGTGATGGGGAGACAAAAGAAAAGCCCCGGTAAACCAGGAGGGCACTGAAAAAGTCCATTTAGGCTATAGGGGTAGAAAATTTAGTTTTTCTGCCCCATTTTTTGTATCTTAAAGTGTCGAAAGAAAGATACCAAGATGCTTATTCAACAACAGCAGATCCAGTTCAGTGCATATTCAGGGTTATACGATCTGATCGTTCCGAAAGACAATCTTTTGCGGAAGATCAATGACCTGGTCGATTTTACCTTTATCTATGATGAACTGGTTAGTAAGTATTGCATTAATAATGGCAGGACAGCAGAAAGTCCTGTACGGATGTTCAAATATCTGCTATTGAAAACGGTCTACACCGTTTCAGATGTTGATGTGGTGGAACGTTCGCAGTATGATATGTCCTTCAAATATTTCCTGGATATGTCGCCCGAGGAAGGGGTTATCGATCCCAGTTCATTGACCAAGTTTAGAAAGCTGCGACTAAAGGATAATGATCTGTTAAACCTGCTCATCAATAAAACAGTCGCAATAGCCATTGAAAAAGGGATCATCCGTTCCAAGTCCATTATCGTCGATGCCACGCATTCCCTGTCAAGGTCAAATCCCTATTCAGCATTGGAGGTATTACGGGAGCGTTCAAAGCTGCTCCGCAAAGCGGTGTATGCCATAGATGAAGATATGAAGGCCGGTATGCCGGAAAAGAACACCACGGGCGAATTGGAAAAAGAACTGGCCTATTGTAGTGCATTGGAAAAGTATATTGAAGCCGATGGGCCGTTAAGCCAGATACCTGCGGTAAAAGAAAAGCTGAACCTGTTGAAGGAGACGGTGGCAGATACGCAGGAGCACTATACGTTATCCAAAGACAAGGATGCCAAAACAGGCCACAAATCGGCTGATAGCTCTTTCTTTGGTTACAAGACCCATTTGGCGATGACCGAAGAACGCATTATTACCGCTGCGGTGGTCACATCTGGTGAAAAGGGAGACGGCCCGGAACTTTCCAAACTTTTGAAGATCAGCCAGCAAAATGGCATTGAAGTAGAAACGATCATCGGCGATTCGGCTTATTCGGGAAAAGAAAATCTTGAAATGACAGGCGAACAAGATATCAAGATGGTGGCTAAACTAAACCCATCCATCACTCAGGGGGGCAGAAAAGAAGAAGACAAGTTCGATTTCAACAAAGATGCTGATATGTTCGTCTGCCCGGCAGGGCACCTATCCATTAGGAAATCGCGCGGAGGCAAAAAACACACCGGTACGAATCAAGTACATACCTATTACTTTGATGTTGAAAAATGCAAAGTCTGCCCATTGAGAGAAAACTGTTATAAACCCGGGGCAAAAACGAAGACTTATTCGGTCAGTATCAAATCAGACACACACCTTGGGCAAATGGCTTTCCAGGAAACGGAAGAATATAAAGCGGGCATCAAACACAGATATAAGATCGAAGCCAAGAACAGTGAGCTAAAAAACGTTCATGGTTACGACCGGGCGATAGCCTATGGCATTGAAAATATGCAGATGCAGGGTGCATTGGCTATCTTCACAGTCAATCTGAAAAGGATCATCAAACTGATAGCTTAAAACCCTTGAACAGAGATGATTAGCCATCCTCCAGCACCAAAATTGGCCCATATCAGCCTCAATGAATTACCTCCGCAAAATAATCAAAACAAAAAAAGCGACCAAGTAAAAGTTGCCTTTCTCTTGATCGCCTTTAGTGATCTTTATTATTGTATTACTTTTTCAGTGCCCTCGTAAACCAGGGCTTCTTTTTGTGGTTATTGAGCTACATCTGCGTAGCTTGTGCCAATACGTATCTTTTTAACAATATGGGTTGCCTGTGAAGCATCGCCGCCATATACGCCCCATTTTGGATCGCAGTAGTCGCTGTCGAAAGTACGGCAGTAGTAACGCTGACTACTATTAGTAAACGTTTGTTTTACCCCGTTATACCATAATTCAATATAGCCATCGGTGGCGCTATCTGATAACTTTATGCGTAAGACAAAGGATTGCCAGGTACTTACAGCAAGCGGGATTGACCAGGGAACGCTGGCCACGTGATTAATATCAAAGTATTGCAGCTCCAGATTCCCATTATTGGTGCGCAGCATTAAAGGATGATTAGCTGTAGTACTGGTAGGATATGATTTCCACTGGAATACCGCATCCGTTTTTAACGAGGCAGGCATATACAGTTTGTCTGTCCAGCCGATGTAAAACTCTGAGCCAATTTGTGCCTGGTAGTTTTTGGCACCATGACCTTCGGTACGATGACTGCCTGCCGGTTTGGTAAATTGCCAGCACAGGGTGTTGGTTTCATCATTCACGGTTGTCATGGCACCTGAGCCCTCAATATTCACGTCCTTCCATACATTGCCTGAGCCGAGAGATGCATCACCGTTAAATAACAGCGACATGGTGGACAATTTTCCATTGGTTTGTGCAGCAACATCTCCATTACCTGTGGAATTGGTTTTTACATCTTTGGTGCATTGAGATAGCAGTAGCACGCAACCTGCCCCCAAGGCAGTTGCCATTAGTTGAATTTTTCTCATTCTTCTTTAGTTTATAGATGGTTTATAATATGTTACGCAACCGGTTGTGTAAATATATAAAATTAATTCACAAAAGAATTTTTATTGCAATTTATTGTGTGTCAGAAAGATTATTTATAGCGGGAATAATGATAAATTAGATGATTTTCCAGAATACACATACAAGGTAAGCATGAGCATAGAGGATCGTTATAAATTAAATAAGGAAATTACTTTAATTGACATAGCAAACGAATTAAACGTTTCTAAAAGTACGGTATCACGGGCGCTGCAGAACCATCACTCCATTGGTGCGGCTACCAAGAAAGCTGTACAGGAACTGGCCGAAAAATATAATTACCAGCCCAATGCCATTGCTGCCAGCTTGTTTAAAAAATCAACCAAAACCATAGGGGTCATCGTCCCTATCTTATCGCATTACTTTTTTTCGACGGTAATAGCCGGGATTGAGGATGTGGCCTATAAAGCAGGTTATAAAGTGATCATTTGCCAATCGCACGAGTTGTACGAAAGAGAGGTGATCGTATCCAAAACATTATTATCGGCCAAGGTAGATGGACTGATCGTGTCCGTTTCAAAAGAAACCGTCAACATGGATCATTTTCAGTCGTTTTTGAACAAGAATATTCCCCTGATTTTCTTCGATCGATTGCCCGCCGGTATTCAAAGCAACAGCGTATCGGTTGATGACTATGAAGGTGCCTTTAAAATAGTAGAGCATTTGATTGAGCAGGGCTGCAAAAGGATAGCCCACTTTGCCGGGCCATTAAATATTGCACTGGCACAAAACCGATTGCAGGGATACAAAGACGCTTTGAAAAAGCATCATATCCCCATAAATAACGAGTTGATCTATGAATGTGGTTTTGAAAGAACCCAGGGAGTAGCCACGACGGAAAAAATGCTCAGTGATCAGGTTTCCGTCGATGCCATATTTGCGGTTTGCGATCCGGTGGCTATCGGTGTGATGCTTACCTTAAAGCAAAAGGGGATAAACATACCGCATGACATCGCGGTTGTTGGTTTTAATGATGACCCTACTGCTACGGTTATTGATCCTCCCCTAACAACTGTTGCACAACCAGCATTTGAAATTGGCGTGGCCGCAGCTGATATTTTCTTAAAACAGGCTACTGATCCTGGCAGCGGATATATAAAAGAAATATTAAAAACGAATTTGGCTATCAGGCAATCGAGCATTTTGAAAAACCCTAATCAATAACGCGATCTCTACAGAGCCCAATTTCAGTCCTGCATGATTTCTCTGTATAGCAAAGAGATTATTAATGTTGTGTTCGTTTTTTACGGTATTAATGAGCTCCCTGCGGTCGGTTGTCTTCGTCGTTCCTCCTCCTCGCAATGACAATATTTTAGTAGCAGAAAAGGTCACAATTTCTTGTGACCTTTTCTGTTTTATTAATAAATATATATCAAGCTATTTCCAGTTTGTTCTCTTTGTAGTAACCTGACTTTAGTTTTTCAGCCATTTCGCTATAGGCGTCTAACGTGCGTTGTACATCCTCTAAAGAATGGGCGGCGGTTGGTATGATACGCAGTACGATCAATCCTTTAGGGATAACCGGATAGATCACAATGGAACAAAAGATACCGTAGTTTTCGCGCAGATCGCGGGTAAGACTGGTAGCTTCAAACAGGTCGCCTTTTAAAAACACAGGGGTAACCATAGTATTGCTGGCGCCTAGGTCAAAACCACGCTCTTTTAAACCCTTTTGGAGGGTTGAGGCAATGAGCCATAGCTTTTCGCGTAACTCAGGTTTTGATTTTAATAGTTCAAAGCGCTTTTTTAAGCCTATTACCATTGGCATTGGCAATGCCTTGGCAAAAGTTTGTGACCGCATATTATAACGCAGGAAATGAACTATCTGCTCATCGGCAGCTACAAAAGCGCCAATGCCAGCCATGGATTTAGCAAAAGTGGCGAAGTACACATCAACACCATCAATGCAGCCTTGCTCTTCGTGCGTACCGGCACCGGTTTTACCCATGGTTCCAAAACCATGCGCGTCATCAACCAATAAACGAAAATCGTATTTCTTTTTAAGTTCTATAATTTCTTTCAGCTTGCCCTGAACGCCCGACATCCCAAAAACACCTTCGGTGATCAGCAGGATACCACCGCCGGTTTGCTCGGCCAGACGGGTAGCACGTTCCAGTTGCTTTTCACAGCTTTCTACATCGTTATGCTGATAAACAAAACGTTTGCCCATATGCAGGCGCACACCGTCAATGATACAAGCGTGTGATTCGGCATCATAAACAATAACATCGTTCCTGTCAACCAGCGCATCTATAATGGATACCATACCCTGGTAACCATAGTTCAATAAAAAGGCAGCTTCTTTACCTACAAAAGATGCCAGGTTGTTTTCCAGCTCTTCGTGATGGATGGAATTACCAGACATCATACGCGCTCCCATAGGGTAAGCCATACCATAATCGGCAGCGGCTTTTGCGTCGGCTTCCCTTACTTCGGGGTGATTGGCCAAACCCAGGTAATTGTTCAGGCTCCAGATCAAATGCTCTTTGCCATTGAACTGCATGTGCGGGCCGATCTCTCCTTCCAACTTAGGGAATGTAAAATAACTGTGCGACCATTTTTGGTGCTGACCGATGGGGCCGCCAGAGTTTTTTGTTATTTTATCAAATAAATCCAAAATAGTATGCTTTTGTAGATAGTATTTTAAAATACAAATATAGCCGTTTATTCAGTTCGCAGCAATAGTTATAACTTTTTAGAATAGGTTATAACTGAGTGGAAGGAGCGAGGATTATTGGAACAAGGAATAAGGACAAGAATCGAATTTGTTTTAAACAAGAACAGGAAAGTTATCTGAAGATTTTTCTTGTGATAACTTTCCTGTCTTTATTGTTGTGGTTTTCAGTCCTTGTTCCTTTATCTCTTTATCCTTGCTCCTTAATCAGCATTATCATGCAGGAAAGAGTTGTTCTTGCGGATCTCGGTATTACCCTCGTTATCCGGCATCAGGCTAAACCTGGAGATCTGGCTTTCGTCAGACTGCGGGGTTTCCTGCAGCGCTATTTCCTTGCGTTTGTAGGCCGGTACATTTTCCAGTTCCTGTATGTTACCGCTGCGCAGTTTCATGCTCAGGTCCTTCAACCTCATGATACGCTCGCGCGATTTTTTCAGCTGCTCCTCGATAGATTCATTTGTTTTATGATCATCGGCACCTACCACAGGCTCCGGTTCTGGAGCGGGAGCCGGTGGCTCGGGCATTCTTTCTTCTTTAACAGGCGCGTATGATTCCGGTTCACTCATTTTAAAGGTAAAGCCCGCGGTATCCTGTTCGTTATCTTCCTCAGCTTCCTCTTCATCCAGATTATACCTCATCACCACTTCTTCTTTTTCTTCAGAACGGCCCGCGGCAAACATATCAAACAAGCCTGTTTGTTTTGGCTCGTCCTTTGGTTTAATATAAGGCTCGGCTGTAGCAGTGGCTTTATTAACCGGGTTGATAAATTCATTTACCGGTTTTACCAAAGGTTTAGCCTCAGGCTCCAGCATAGAAATGATCTTTTTGTTACTGTTCTCTTTTTCGCGCTCATCCTTGGTTTGGAAACCGGTAGCTATGATGGTAACCGATAGTTGGTCGCCCAGGTTATCATCCACGCAATTACCCCATATCAGGTCGGCAGCTAAGCCGGCTTCTTCCTGTATGTAATCGGTAATGATGCTCACCTCGTCCATGGTTACTTCATGTATACCAGAGCTGATGTTGAGCAATATATATCGTGCACCTTCAATCTCATTATCTTTTAACAACGGTGATGCCAGCGCACCTTCAACCGCTTTTAAAGCACGGTTCTCGCCTTCGGCAGAGCAGCTGCCCATGATGGATACACCGCTATCTTTCATTACGGTGCGCACATCCTTAAAGTCAACGTTGATATAACCCGGTAAGGTTATGATCTCGGCTATGCCTTTAGCGGCAGTTGTTAATATATTATCGGCTTGTGCAAAAGCAGAGCTCATGGTTAAGTTGCCGAAGATCTGGCGTAACCTGTCGTTTGATATCACCAGGAATGAATCGACGTATTTTTTCAGCTCTTCCAAACCGGCGTCGGCCTGCATTTTACGGCGTTTACCTTCAAATGAAAACGGAGTGGTAATAATACCTACCGTTAATATATCCATTTCGCGGGCCGCTTTGGCAATGATAGGGCTTGCGCCTGTACCGGTACCACCGCCCATACCTGCTGTAATAAACAACATTTTGGTATTAACACCCAGCATCTGCTTAATATCGTCGATATTCTCAATAGCTGAGTTTTTGCCCACCTCGGGTATTGAACCGGCACCCATCCCTTCAGTAAGACTTGCGCCCAACTGTACCTTGTTAGGTATAGGACTTAACTCCAGCGCCTGGGCATCAGTGTTGCAAATTATAAAGTCAACACCGGTAATTCCCTGCCTGTACATATGGTTCACCGCGTTACCGCCGCCACCGCCAACACCAATTACTTTGATGATTGACGATTTTTCTTTTAACATCTCAAACTGCATAATCTTCGTTTTCAGCTATATGTGATTCAACCAATATTTAGATTTTACCATCGTAATAATAGTACTTTTTCCACAAAGGTTTTCCACAATTGTCAATAATGTGGAAAAGTTGCGTTATGTGAATAATTTTGTGAGTGGTGAGCAGTGAATGGTGAGTAGCATGGCACTACTAACTACTCACTACTCTCCATTCACTATTCATCTATTTCAAAAAGTCCTCATCATTTATATCATCCTTTATAAACGTGATGCTTTTTTTCAGCAATCTGTCAAACAAACCACCTTCTTTTTTGGGCTCGTATTTTGGTTTTTCTGTTCTTGTATCTGTTGCAGGCGCCGCGGTCATGTACTCCGTTTTCTGGATACCTTTTATCAGCAAACCAATGCCTGTTGCAAAGGTCGGGCTCTGCAGCTCCTCATAAATATTTTTTGGCAGCACTTCGTTTTTGGCCAGGTGCTCGGTTGGGTAACCTACACGGCAATCAAGCCCGGTAACAAACTCTACCAGTTGACGTAAGTGTTTCAATTGCGCGCCGCCACCGGTTATAACGATACCTGCTATCAGTTTTTTCTCGTAACCTGATGATTTGATCTCGTAGTATACATGCTCTACAATTTCTTCCATACGGGCCTGTATCACGTAAGCCAGGTTTTTTACAGAGATCTCTTTTGGCTCGCGACCACGTAAACCGGGTACACAAACTATTTCGTTCTCTTTATTTTCATCAGCCAGGGCCGATCCAAACCTTACTTTTAACTGCTCGGCTATGTTACGCATTACCGAACAACCCTCGCGGATATCTTCAGTTACGCTGTTACCACCAAATGGGATCACCGCGGTATGACGGATAATACCTTCGTGGAATATGGCCACGTCGGTAGTACCACCACCAATATCTACCAGCACCACACCTGCTTCTTTTTCCTCTTCGCTCAATACCGATTCGGAAGAAGCTAATGGCTCCAGGATCAGGTCCTGGCTATCCAGGCTGGCCTTATTAACACATTTCACAATGTTTTTAATAGCCGTAACCTGGCCGGATATGATGTGGAAATTTGCTTCCAGACGCACACCTGCCATACCGATCGGGTCTTTGATACCCGGCTCGTTATCTACCGTAAACTCCTGCGGCAACACGTGGATGATCTCCTCGCCCGGAGGCATCACCAGGTTGTACATATCCTCAATGAGTTTATCGATATCCTTACGGCCAATTTCTGATTGCAAGTCACGACGGGTTATCAATCCCCGGTGCTGCAGGCTTTTGATATGCTGACCTGCAATACCCACAAATACCACTTTGATATCTACATTGGATTGCGCCCCGGCCACATCAACGGCCTGAGAGATCCCTTGTACTGTTTTATCAATATTTGATACCATACCACGGGTAACACCCGCAGATTCGGCCTTGCCAATTCCTAATACCTCAATCTTCCCGTTCTTGCTCCTGCGCCCAACAATGGCGCATATTTTAGTCGTCCCGATATCCAATCCTACTACAATTGGCGAACTTTTGTCTTGAGTTGAGCTTTTGTCCATATTCCTAATTTATTTGAGATGTATCCTTTTCCATTTTTGCAGAATCGGGCTTCAGGCTTTTGGCCTTACTTGCTTTGATCGAATCTGCTTTCATATTTTCATTTTTAATACCAACCACCTGGCCGGAGTATTTTATATTTATAGTGCTGTATTTATCCCAGCCCACCTTTGGCAATACCTGTTTATAAAACGCTATCAGGTTTGCAAATTTCACCTGCAGCGAATCGGCATTACCGATCAATATTCTTTGGCTCCCTACACGCGGGATCAGTTCAATTTCATGGTCTTTATTAACATACAGCTGTGCTATCTGCGCGTCCCATAAGGAGTCCTTGCGGATATAATCGGCGGCCAGGAACAAGTCCTTGGCCAATTTGGTATGCAAAGAGTCCACATGGTTGGTAAACAGCTCGTCTATAAAACCATTGGCCACCAGTACCCTGGCGGTAAAGTTTGGCGACAATGGGATCTTTAAACCATGCTGATCAACATAAAAATCCATATCATAATGGTTCATGATACGCAGTATTGGCTGGCGCTGACTTACTTCGACACGTAGGACACCATCCATCTCCGTATAAACCTTGGCAAATTCAATAAATGGATTCGCTCTGAGCTTATTTTCCAGGTCCTGTATATCTATTCCTTCCAGTTTGCGCCCTATTAGTGTATGACTGCTGGTTTGCAAGATCTGGTCTACCTCCTGCTTATCAATAAAATACTGACTGCCGGGGATATTCACTTTTACGGCCGTGCAAATAACACCGGCCTTTTTTATTTCAATAAAACTCATGAGCGCGATGAGGCCACCCAGGCAAACCACCCAGGCAGAAATGATCAACACACGCTTCCAAATGAGTTTTCTATTCATTGCTCAATATTTCTTTTAAAGCGTTTACCAAAGTATCAATATCACCGGCGCCTACGGTCAGTAATAATTCGGGCTTTTCATGGGCTACCGCATTCAGCGCTTCCTGTCTGCTCAGTTTCCGTTTATTTTGCAGCTCCATCCTGTTCAGCAGCATTTCTGAATTAACGCCCTCAATAGGCAATTCACGTGCCGGATAAATATCCAGCATGATCAATTCGTCAACCATATCCAGCACCTCGGCAAAGCCTTCGGCAAAATCACGTGTGCGGGTATATAAATGGGGCTGAAAAATGGTGGTCAATTTTTTTTCAGGATACAGTTTTTTTACTGAGGATATGCATGCCCTTAATTCCTCAGGGTGATGCGCATAATCATCAATATAAATATGCTGTGGTGTTTTTACAATATATTCAAACCGGCGTTTAACACCCCTGAATGATCCAAGCGCACTTTTTATAGCCTCTGTATCGACATCCAACCGCAAAACAGCCTCAATAGCTGCAACCGCGTTCTCCACATTATGCGTGCCGGCTATACCCATCCTGATGTTTGGGATAGTAACATCAGCATTGATGAAATCGAAATAAAAATCGCCGTTCTCGATACGTACGTTAGCCGCATGTGCATCGGCAGCAGCATCACTAAGCGCGTAGGTATAACCGGTATCCAAAGGCAATCCCTTTTTATGCACCAGTGTGCCGCCGCTTTTGATCTGCGAGGCAAACAGTTGGAACGATTCGGTTAAATGAGCATGATCGCCATAAATATCCAGGTGATCGGCATCCATCGATGTGATGATAGCCACATCCGGAAACAGAGTAAGGAACGAACGGTCGTATTCATCAGCCTCTACCACCATCACATTGTTTTTACCATACAGCACATTGCTTTGGTAATTGGATGATATACCACCCAAAAATGCCGAGCAATCGTTACCAGAATCTTTCAGGATATGCGCTACCATGGTTGATGTGGTAGTTTTACCGTGCGTGCCGGCTACCGCTATGGTAAAGGAGCTTTTACTGATCAAACCCAAAACCTGTGAGCGTTTGAACAACTCAAATCCCTTATTTTTAAAATAGTTTAATATAATCGAATCCTTAGGAACGGCCGGCGTATAAATAATCAAGGTATCATTGCTGAGTTGCTGAAAACTCATCGGGATCCAATCGGCCCGGTCATCAAAAATGATCCGTATACCTTCATTATGCAAATCGTTGGTCAGGTCAGTCGACGTTTTATCATAACCACAAACAACACACCCTAAATGATGGAAATAACGAGCCAGGCCGCTCATCCCGATGCCGCCTATACCTATAAGGTAAACTCTTTTGATGTTATGCAGTTCCATTGTTTTAATTTTAAAAAAGGCCCTCCTCTTTTTGGGGAGAAGGAGGACCATAATTTTAATTGTTGTTGTTTATTGTTATTTTTAATAATTCGTGTGCTATAACCTCGTCAGCATCAGGCATAGCCATTTTGCCAATATTAGTACCCAGTTTCTTTTGTAAATTTCTGTCGTTTAATAATTCAATTGCTTTATCAACCAGCTTTTCTTCGGCATCCCTGTCGGCCAGAAAAATTGCCGCATCTTCCTCTACCAGTGCCAGTGCGTTTTTAGTCTGATGATCTTCGGCCACATTAGGCGAAGGCACCAGGATCACCGGCTTTTTAACCATGCACAACTCGGCAATGGTACCTGCGCCGGCGCGTGATATAATGATATCGGCAGCGGCATAAGCCAGATCCATACGGGTTAAAAACTCCCTGATCTTCACATCAGGGTGATGGTCTTCACCTAATTTTTCAATGATCTGTTTATAATAGAACTTGCCGGTTTGCCATATTACCTGCACATCGGCAGCAATCAATTTATCTAAACCAAGGGCTATGCTGTTATTTAGCGTACGTGCACCAAGGCTTCCACCGGTTATTAATACTGTTTTTTTAAATGCCGAAAGCTTAAACAGCTCCAGCGCCTGCATATGCTTACCAGCCACGTTCACCGAATCACGACGGATGGGGTTACCTGTTTTAATAATTTTTTCGGCAGGAAAAAACTTATCCATGCCATCAAAGGCCACACATATTTTCTGAGCGTTTTTACCCAGCCACTTATTGGTGATACCTGCATAGGAGTTTTGCTCCTGTATGAGGTAGGGTATATTTTTCAGCGAAGCAGCATACAATAACGGCCCCGAAGCATAACCTCCAACACCAACCGCCGCGTCGGGTTTAAAATCCTTAATAATTTTAAGCGCCCGGCGCACACTGTTCATTAGTTTGATGGGGAACATCACGTTTTTCCAAAGTGATTTACGTTGTATACCCTGAATATCCAGACCAATGATCTTATAACCAGCTGCCGGAACTTTTTCCATCTCCATGCGCCCGTTAGCGCCCACAAACAATATCTCGATAGCCGGATCAATATTTTTTAAAGCATTGGCAATAGCAATAGCCGGGAAGATATGTCCTCCTGTTCCGCCACCGCTTATGATTATTCTCTTTGCCATTTTTTTAAACTCTAAAAACTAATTCTAAATAGTAAATTCTAAACTCTAAAAACTAAATTCTAAATAGTAAATTCTAAACTCTAAAACCGTAACTCACTAATTCACTAAATCAATAATTCACTAATTAACCTTATGCCGTCCTGATCTCTCCTACCACTACTTTTTTGGGTTCCTCAATATCACGGCTAACGGATAATATGATACCAAACGCCACACTGGTAAATAATATCGATGTACCACCCATACTCACAAATGGTAAAGGCACCCCGGTTACAGGACCCAAACCTACAGCCACCGCCATATTTGCAAATGCCTGTATAGTTAAGCTAAAACTTAAGCCGCAGGCCAATAACGCTCCAAATGCCTTTGGAGCCTTCGTCACGATTTTTATGCATCTGTATAGTAAAAACAAGTAAATGCCTATTAAGGCAAACCCGCCTACAAGTCCATACTCCTCAATAATAATGGCGTATATTTCGTCGGAGTAGGACTCTGGCAGATAATTTCTTTCAGTACTGTTACCCGGGCCTTTGCCAAATATTCCGCCGCTCGCGATAGCTATCTTGGCATGATCTGATTGGAACGACTTATCGGGCTTAGCCTGTTCGGGATGCAGGAATGTACTTACACGGGTAGCATACATGTGCCGGCGTGGCCCCAAAAACAAAACACCCATTAATAATATAAACCCAGCCGCACAAACCACCGCTATTTGTTTAATGCTGATACGACCGATGATCAACAGTAAAATACTTACCCCAAACAGCATCAACGCTGTTGAAAGGTTGGCCAGCGCTATGAGTATAAATACCAGGCAAACAGAACCCATAATAGGCAGGAAGGATTCTTTAACATCCTTAATATTTTCCTGCTTGCGCGATAGTGTACGCGCCAGGTAGGTGATCAAAGCCAGCTTAGCCAAATCGGATGTCTGAAAGCTGAGGCCTATCACCGGGATATTGATCCAACGGCTGGCGTTATTGATGTGGCTACCAAATACCAGAGTATATAGTAATAACGGGATAGTTACGATCATCATGATCTTGGAGATACCGGCATAGTAACGATAGTCGAGCTTGTGCGAGATATACATCAGCGCGATACCACCCACCACCATAGCCAGGTGTTTCATCAGGATCGACTCCACCCCAACGCCACGTTTATAAGCCAGCGTACCGGTTGAACTGTATACCGCCAACAGGGATATAACAGAAAGCAATATGACTATAAGCCATATCCAGCGGTCGCCTTTTGTATTACTGAGTATCCTGTGCATATGATTCATGTATGTGCAGATATGCGAATGTGCAGATGTGCAGATATTTTTTTAATGTGTTGATGAAATTATTTTTCCTAATACTTTTATTATTGATTTTATATAATCGTACAGTTCCTCTTCAAATGGATAATTTTCTGCATTCTTGCATAGCATTAACCAATATTCTGTTTCCTGTGCTTCTTTGTATGCTATTTTACATTTGTGCCTAAAATCAGTTTTACTTTCTGCTCCTTGTGCTTCCTTGATATTAGCTCCTATTGATGTACCACTTCTAAACAGTTGATTAGCCAGATTAAATCTTTTTTGTGATTCAAGCACTTCTGTAAATGCTATAATCTTTAAAGAAAAATTGAAGGTTAAATCAACAATCAAATTCGGCTTTTCATTCATTAATACTCATTTTTTTCATTTGCACATCTGCATATTCGCACATCTGCACATCTGAGATTATAATTCCCTTACCGCGGCTTTAAATTGATTGCCTCGATCTTCATAATTTTTAAACAGATCAAAACTGGCGCATGCCGGTGATAACAATACGGTATCGCCTTTTTCGGCCAGGTGAAACGCCACCTGCGCGGCCTCTTGTGCCGAGCCTGTGTTCACGATCACTTCCACATCATCTTCAAAAGCATCATGGATACGTTTGTTATCCTTGCCTAAACACACAATAGCTTTTACCTTCTGCTTTACCAGTTGTTTCAACATACTATAGTCATTGCCCTTGTCAACACCACCAAGGATCAACACTACATCAGTTGTCATGCTTTCCAATGCATACCAGGTTGAATTTACGTTGGTAGCTTTAGAGTCATTAATAAAGCTGATACCGGATATTTTACCAACCGACTCCAGTCTGTGCTCGATATTTTTAAAGCTGCCCATACTCTCCCTCATCGATTCATTGCGCAATTCGAGCACTTTTGCAACAATACCTGATGCCATGGAGTTGTAAATGTTGTGCTTACCCTGCAGGGCTAATTCTTTAATTGACATTTGAAAATGTTCTTGTTGTGTGTTGATGACAATATTGTCGTTTTCGAGATATGCTCCCGGTTTAATCGTAGTTTCAATTGAAAAGGGTAACTGCTGCGCTTCAAACGTACGCCCGGCCATTCCTTTGATGGTTTCCGGATCATCGGCACAATAAATAAAATAATCGGCCGAGGTTTGATTTTGCGTAACACGGAATTTTGATGCCGCGTAGTTTTCCAGCTTGTAATCATACCTGTCTAAATGATCAGGCGTAATATTGAGCAAAACAGCAATGTCAACCTTAAACCTGTACATATCATCCAGCATAAAGCTGCTTAGCTCCAACACATAATATTCAAATTTCTCCGTAGCCACCTGGTAAGCAAAACTTTTACCAATATTGCCCGCCAAACCCACATTTAATCCCGCGTTTTTAAGGATGTGGTAAGTTAAGCTGGTGGTAGTGGTTTTCCCGTTTGAGCCTGTGATGCCGATAATCTTTGCATCGCAATACCTGCCTGCAAATTCTATCTCTGAAATAACAGGGATGCCTTTTTCACGTAACTTTTTAACAATAGGCGCTTTCTCCGGTATCCCCGGACTTTTAATCACTTCAACTGCAGCTAATATTTCTGCCTCGGTATGCTGGTTCTCTTCAAAGCGGATCTTCCAGTCCTGCAGCTGCTTCTTATAATTATCGGCAATAGCCCCAAAATCCGAAACAAAAACATCATAACCCTGCTGTTGGGCAAGGTATGCCGCCCCCACACCGCTTTCGCCTGCGCCGAGCACAACAACCCCCCCCGCCCCCTGAAGGGGGTGCTTTTGATTGGCTATGTTTTTGTTATCGTTCATTTCTTGTCTTATTCTTCTCTTTCTTTACTTTATTTCTTCGATCTCTACTATTGTTCCCCCTTCAGGGGGTTAGGGGGTTATCTCAGCTTCAATGTTATGATCGTAATAATAGCCAGCAGGATCCCAATGATCCAGAAGCGGGTTACGATCTTGGCTTCATGGAACCCTTTTTTCTGGTAATGGTGATGCAGCGGCGCCATTAAAAATATCCGCCTGCCCTCGCCCGATCTTTTCTTGGTGTATTTGAACCAGCCAACCTGCATAATAACTGATATATTCTCAATCAGGAATACACCGCACAGCACCGGGAGTAATAGTTCCTTGCGTATCACAATAGCAAAAACAGCTATGATGCCACCGATGGCCAAACTACCCGTATCGCCCATAAACACTTGCGCCGGATAGGAGTTGTACCATAAAAAGCCCACGCAAGCCCCCACAAAAGCACCGGCAAATATTACCAGCTCGCCCGAGTTGGGTAAAAACATAATATTGAGGTAATCGGCCATGGCAATGTTACCCGATACATATGCCAGTATAGCCAGCGTAATGCCTATAATAGCCGAGGTACCTGTTGCCAAGCCATCGATACCATCGGTAATATTTGCTCCGTTTGATATAAAAGTGATGATCAATATGACAAAGAACAGGAACACCACCAACCCGTATTGCTCATAACCGGGTCCCAGGAATTTCAGTACTTTGGCATAGTCAAACTCGTTGTTCTTATAAAAAGGCATGGTGGTTTTTGTCGACCGCACATCCTGCGTATAAACTGGTACATCCCTTTTCATATGGAACTCAACTGGGGCATCAACCTTTACGGGTAGCTTCACTTCCTGCCTGATCACAATGTCGGTATTGAAATACATTGTCCAGCCGATGATGAGCGAAAGCCCTACCTGCCCGATGATCTTAAACCTGCCTGCCAGGCCCTCTTTATTTTTTCTGAAAACTTTAATATAATCATCCAGAAAACCGATAGCTCCCAGCCACACCGTGGTGATCAGCATCAGGACAATATATACGTTACCCAATTTGGCAAACAGTAACGTTGGGATCAGGATGCCTAATAAAATAATGATACCACCCATGGTAGGCGTACCTGATTTTTGCATTTGCCCTTCCAAACCCAGGTTCCGCACTGTTTCGCCCACTTGTTTAAAACGTAGATAATCAATCAGCCTACGACCATAAACCGTGGTGATCAGCAACGATGTTATTACAGCCATAGCCGTACGGAAAGTGATATACTGAAATACCCCTGCCCCCGGAATACTGTAGTTTTTACTTAGATATGTAAATAAATAATATAACATCCTTTTTTCAATATGCAGATGTGCAGATCTCGAATGTGCAAATGATGTATTTGCAGATTTTAGATATGCATACTTGCGGTTTTATTGCTTGATTACTTTTACTTGTTTATTTATATTAATTGGTTGATGAAATTATCTTCCTTATTTTTTCATTATTCAATCCATTCATTTTTCATTCTCATCTGCACATTTGCACATCTGAAATCTGCACATCTATGACATTAATTTAAACTGCTCTTCCAACTCTTCCATGTCATCGAAGTGATTTTTCACTCCTTTTATTTCCTGGTATTTTTCGTGTCCTTTGCCAGCAACCAGTATAATATCGCCAGGATTGGCCAGCATACATGCAGTTTTAATGGCTTCCCGCCGGTCAACTATGCTTACCGTGTGTCTTTTGAAAGCCGGGTCGACCCCCTCCTCCATATCTTTGATGATCTGTCCAGGATCTTCCGACCGCGGATTATCAGCAGTCATTATTACCTTATCACTCCATTCGCTGGCTACACGGGCCATGATAGGGCGTTTGGTTTTGTCCCTGTCGCCGCCACAGCCAATTACGGTGATCACTTTTTCGTTACCCTTGCGGATATCGTGAATAGTGCTTAACACATTTTGCACGGCATCAGGTGTGTGGGCATAATCAACAATACCTATCACCTTATTGGGTGCTACTATATATTCAAATCGGCCTTCGGCGCCGGTCAGTTTGCTTAAACTTGTTAATACTTTGGCCTTGTCCTGATCAAGCAGCATGGCTGTGGCATAAACAGCCAGCAGGTTGTAAGCGTTAAACGTGCCTACCATTTTAAACCAAACCTCTTCGTTATCAATATGCAGTAGTAAGCCATCAAATTGATTTTCCAGGATACGGGCCTTATAATCGGCCATTGATTTTAATCCGTAACTTTTTTTGTGGGCCTGGGTGTTTTGCAGCATCACGTTCCCATTTTTATCATCACTGTTGGTCAACGCGAAGGCCGCTTTCGGCAAGCCATCAAAAAATGCTTTTTTAGCTTTCAGATAACTGTCGAACGTTTTATGATAATCTAAATGATCATGCGTCAGATTGGTGAATATCCCACCCGAAAACACCAGATTGGCAATACGGTGCTGCGCTATAGCGTGCGAACTTACTTCCATAAAACAGTAATCACACCCCTGCTCTACCATCTCGGCCAGCAGGCTATTCAGCTCAATAGGATCTGGAGTGGTATGAGTTGATGGGATCACGGTATCATTGATCTGATTTTCGACGGTTGACAGTAATCCGCATTTATAACCCAGATCGCGAAACAACTGGTATAACAAAGTAGCTACCGTAGTTTTGCCGTTGGTACCGGTTACTCCCACCAGCTTAAGCTGTTCAGACGGACGGCCATAAAAATTGGCTGCAACAATACTTAAAGCTTTGCCAGAATCGGCTACCATCAAAAAGTCAACCTCTGCAACAGTACGTGCGGGCAGATCTTCACAAATAACAGCTATGGCGCCGCTTTTAATAGCCTGATCAATATAGTCATGGCCATCAACCAGCGTGCCTTTTACAGCAACAAACAATGAACCGGGCTCAACTTTGCGCGAATCAAAGGTTACAGACGTAATTTCCACATCAGCGCTTCCCTGCAATTCAGTAAAAGCCAATCCTTCCAATATATCACTTAAATACCTCATTGTAATTCAATTGTTATTCGTGATCCTTTGGGTATGAGGCTGCCGCCGGTAACCGATTGTGTGGTTACCACTCCGCTGCCGCGTACCGTTACTTTATAACCCGCGTTACCCAATACATACAGGGCATCGCTCAGACCCATACCTGTTACAGCCGGTACAGTGCCATTTTTATATTTTACTTCCTCAAAAGGGATCCCATTGCTGGTATCAACACCATTTGCATCGGCATTTGCCGAAGCATACAGTGGCTTTACACCCAATTTGGTATACACCTTTTTTAATGCTTTTAAATTACCCTGTTTTACTTTTGGCAAACTGGTATTACCCACCAAATGTGTTGCCGGGCTTTGGTTTATTTCCATATCATTGGCATAAACCCTATCGGCCACTTCCCTGAAAACCGGACCTGCCACCAGGGCTGCCAGGTAATTACCTTTTGTTGGGTTATTGATCACCACAATCATCGAATATTTAGGATGATCGGCCGGGAAATAACCGCAAAATGAAGCCTGGTATGTTTTATGAGCAGTATAACCTTTCCGGCCGTCAGCTATTTGCGCCGTACCGGTTTTACCAGCAACGCTGTAAAGCTTGTTTTTAATTACATTTTTACCCGTACCATTAAGTACTACACCCTCTAACATACCCTTCAATTTACCTATGGTAACATCTGAGCATACCTGCTCATTAATAACCCGTGCCTGGAATTGCTCAATAGGATTACCCAGGCGGCGTATTTCGCGTACAAAAATGGGCGCTATCAGCTTACCGTTATTAGGTACCGAGTTATAAAATGCCAGCATCTGCAATGGCGTTAAATTCATTTCGTAACCATAGGCCATTTCGGGCAGGGTGTAATTTTTGTTCCAGCTGCGGTTTGACGGATTTTTGATCACCGGCCTACCTTCGCCAGGTATTTGCAGCTGTAGCTTTTCATTTAAGTGATAGCTGTACAGCTTATTGATATACTCCCATGGATTACCACTATAGTACCTGGTAACCAGTTTAGCTGCCGCTACGTTTGATGATTCTTCAAACGCCCGTTTAACACTCATTTCATAATTATCATGCTCGGTATCGGTGATGGTTGGCCCCTTCGGGAATTTATACTTACCGCCTTCCGCATTAACAATAGTGCTGGTATCTATCTTATGCTGATCAAGCAAGGTCATGTATGATGCCAGCTTAAAGGTTGAACCCGGGTCAATAGCGTTACTGATAGCATAGTTCATCCGTTCTTCGTAATCACCATTTTTGGTACGGGTAAAGTTGGCTATAGCCCGCACCTCGCCTGTGGCTACTTCCATTAATACCACACAACCATGGTCGGCCTCGCTTTTGATCAACTGTTTCATTAAAGCATCCTGCGCCACATCCTGAAAATTCACATTGATGGTTGATATGATATCGGCGCCATCTTTAGCGGCTATCTCATCATCATCATCAACAGGCATCCATGTTCCACCGGGAATGCGCTGCATTAACCTGCGGCCATTCTCGCCATTGATATAAGACGAATAGGCCCCCTCCAGGCCTACAGCATTTTTAACATTCTCATTTTTATATCCAATAGTACGAGCAGCCAGCGAGTGAAACGGTCGTATACGCTTGTTCTGCTGCAGCACAATCAAACAGTTTCTGGTCTTCCTTTTTTTGAAGATCGGGAACTCTTTGATCTTTTTCAGCTCCTGATAACTCACCCTTCGCCTTAGCAGCTGGTAACGCGAACCTTCCTTGCGAGCATCACGAAATATCCTGGAATATTCGCGGGCCGGTCTGTCGTTATACATTTTTGACAGGTTCACAGCCAGCTGATCAATATTATCATTAAACACACTGTCCTCGGCAATACCGCCGGCCAGCATATCCATATGCAGCTCATACTCCGGAACAGAGGTAGCTAAAAGACTACCATCTACAGAAAAAATATTCCCACGGGCAGCCTCAACGGTTTGATATTGCGCCGAAAGACTGGCCGCCATATCTTTCCATTTTTTGCCCTGTACAAATTGCACGCGGCATAACTGCACTACTACAGCAAAAGCAAAAAGCAATATCAGCCCGAAAGCGATATATACCCGCAACAGAATGTTGGTTCTAATTCCCATCCTGATCCTCCTCCTTTACTGTTATTTTTTGCGGCGGCTCCACAGACTGCCTTACCCCCAGGGTATCGGCACGTTTAGCCACTTCTGTTAATGTACTTTTAAAGGCCATATCGGCTTTGGCCGTTTTATAATCCCAGCTACGTTCTTTTACCTCTTTGCTGATATCATCAATGTCACGTATGGTTTTTTCGGCAAGGTGCATATTGCCAATGTACATCATGCCTAAAAAGGCTATATACATCACAAACGGCAAGGCACCGGTGGCTTTTTCTTTTGAGATAAAGCCTTTGGTAAAAAATTGGGTAAAAAAATTATCAGGAATTTCCCGTGCAGGTTTTTCCTCCACGATAATATCCTGTTCCAATTCCTCTTCCTGAATTTCTGTACGTAAACGATTAGTCATTTTTTTACAGCTATCCTTAATTTAGCGCTCCTTGCCCTGTTATTATTCTTTATTTCCTCATCTGATGCTGTTATAGCCCCACGGCTTATCGCATCTAATGGTTTATTATTATTACCATAAAAATCCTTCTCCACCTCGCCGCTGAATTTGCCTTTGGCGATGAAGTTTTTCACCAGCCTGTCTTCCAGCGAATGGTATGACATTACCACCAATCTGCCGCCAACAGCTAATACTTCTGCCGATTGAACCAAAAACTCCTTCAATGCTTCCAGTTCCTGGTTAACCTCAATCCGCAACGCCTGGAACACCTGCGCCAGGTATTTATTTTCCTTACCCCGGGGGATCCGGTTACTGATCGCGTTTTTTAAATCGGCAATGGTTACTATCGGCGCATTTAAACGGGCTGTCGCGATGGTTTCGGCCAGCGATTTCGCGTTTTGTATTTCGCCGTAAATACCAAAAATGCGGTGCAGCTCGGCAACGGTGTAATTATTAACTACATCCTTAGCAGTGAGCTCACCCAATTGATTCATGCGCATATCCAGCTCAGCATCAAACCTGATCGAGAAACCCCGTTCAGCCTGATCAAACTGATAGGACGAAACACCCAGATCGGCCAGTATCCCATCAACCGGGATAGCGCCATGTAAACGGCAAAAGTTTTTGAGATAACGAAAGTTTTGATCAACAAACACAAAACGCTTATCATCAATTAAATTCTGCTGCGCATCGGCATCCTGATCAAAAGCCAGCAAAGTACCTTTGGGCCCCAGGTGCTTTAATATTTCACGCGAGTGACCACCACCACCAAAAGTAACATCCACATAAGTGCCGTCCTTTTTAATGGCAAGCCCCTCAATACATTCATTGAGCATAACCGGTACATGATACTCACTCATCACCCCTCCTTGCTTTATTACCCATAACCCGTTGCGCCAGCGCGCTAAAGTTTTGCGGCTCATGGGAGAACGCGGCTTTATGTGCCCCGGCATCCCAAACCTCAATTTTATTTAACTGACAGGCCAGTACTACATCATTTTTTATACCTGCATAATCCAGCAAAAACTTTGGCAACAACACCCTGCCGGCAGCATCAAGGGTAAGCTCGGTAGCGCCACGGGTGAAATATCTGATAAACTCTATGTTATCTTCCTCGTATTCGTTAAGTTTGCTCAGTTCATCAAGCCGTTTGTCCCACTCTGTTTTAGTATAAATAACCAGGTAGTTTTTGAATCCGCGATTGATCACCAGGCCTTCAGTTTCAGCTTCAGGAAGCTTTTTTTTGAGCCCAGCAGGTATCATCATCCTTGATTTAGGATCCAGCTTACATTCAAATTCACCGGTTAAATAGGACATTTTGAGACTATGGCATGATTCAATGAGTAAAAGTAAGGTACTTTTACCACTTTCTACCACTTTCTACCACCAAAAAGTTTTCAACATTTTTGGAGGATATTTCGCTATACCTATAAAAACAAAAAAATCCGGCGGACGCCGGATTCTAAAAATTAGTTATTTTTATTGCTGATCTCTACAACATCTGGGCATTCAAAATCATCATTGAATATTCATCTTACACCGCAAAAAAATATTTTAAATCAACCACGCTATATATAGAAGGTAATTGATAATATACTGTTTCATTGCTCTCACTTGGCATAGAAACAAAAAAAGTAGGTGTAAATTCTATTCCTGTGGTATCACACCAGTTTTTCATGGCCTCTACTTTAGCATTTTGTTGTTTCAATTCTCCATTCATCGGGTATTTAGCGGCAAACACCTCATAGTCTTTCTTTTCGGCCAGGTACCAGTCATCCAAAGCTCGTTTTACAATAGATTCTTCATTTTTTTCAGCGATAGCTAACAAATGTTTTACAGGCGGAGCCTTCATGTCCCCGTCGCTATTTGTGGCTGTAAATAAGATCTGTATCCGTACATCCGGATTATTCTCCAGCAGGTCTTCCATGGGCTGATGTGCTTTAGCACAAGGGCCGCAATAAGGGTTACAAACTTTAATCAGTTTATAAGCACCGTTAGGGTTACCCAAAGTTATCCCAAGATCACCAGGGACATTAGTCAGCATCTTTTGCTTTTGAAGTAATGCTTCAAATATTTCCTGGTTATGTTTTAGCTTTTGTAATTCGTTACTGGTTCGTTTACTCTCTTTAGCTTTTTGAAAAGCCGGTATTAACAAAGTGACAACTATAAATGGAATAACAAGCGCAGTTACTGTTGAGATGATCAATCCAGGTTCAATGGCACTAAGCGATAACAAAGTATGCCAACCACCTGTAAGTGTAGTTGCCAGTTGCAAAACCAATAGCCCTTGCACACATAAGCATAACACACACCATTGTTTGGCTATACGCCATTGATAATAAATAGAGAATACTACATAAGGTACAGCTATTACATTTAACCAGGATGCTACAAACAAAACAGCCGGATTGGTGACGCCCGAAAACAGCGACAACAATAATATGCCCATGAAATAACTAAAACCTATTGCGCTCCAGCTTATGCCTGCAATTTTTGCAGCTTTAGATTGTAATATAGCTCCACAGTTTACCTTTTTACCTGCACTGCAAATCTGCTGTAATACTGGATTATGCTGATCCAGTTCATACCAAAGTAATAACGCCCCCGTAATAGCTCCCGCCAGGGTTAACAAAGAAAAAGCAAAGGGAAGCAAGGCATTTGTTCCTGATTGCCCTAAGGCCATTAACCCGGCAATAATTGCTATAACAGGGATGCAAAACGCACTCAGATATTGGATGATATTTTTTCTGTTTTCTTCTTTTATCTTTTTGTTGTAATCCTTCTCACCTGCATCATCTTTAGCCTCGGCCAATAATGCCACTCCCGACCACCTCTTTAAAAAGTCTTCTTTAGCAAGTGAGGTCCATTGATTTTTTTCCTGTTCAAAGAAGTGGATGGTATTTTTGCTTACCTCTCTTACAACAGTAAAAAATTCGGCTCCTCCCTTCACCCCCTTTACCTGGGTAATAAAGGGACAGGGGAGCTCTTCTAATTTCTGAGGGTCAACCCTTATCCCCATATTTTCAACACCATGACTGTTTAAAACATCACTTATGCTCAACAGGCTCGGATAATCCGGATGTTCTTCTATTTCCCGGGTTAGCGTTGTTGTGGTGACTTTAACATGCAACAGGTCGAGCAAGCGTTTTGCAGCTTCCGGACCATTGGTTTTAGATTCAAAAATAGAAAGCATAATGAGCGTATGTTAATGGTTTTAGGCTTGATTAGTTAATAAACATTTATATATCCAACTGCTTAGAATAGGAAATTATAGAACCTTATTTCATTTATGTTAATTATTAAAAAGCGCCTCTATAACAGAGAAATATCAATTTTTTATACTTTCAACCCAATAACCATCTCCGTGCTTTACTTTAAAACAAGTATTTTCCAGCTTATATTTCATCAAACAATTGGTCTGAAAACATATATGGAAAGTTCATTAAAAAAAATATAATAAAAAAGATATCTTACTATTTATTCTTAAATAATATGATACAATAACTAAACCTAAAATATTGGTCAAATACCGGAGTTTGCTTATTTAATAATGCAGGGTTCAACCTGTCTGGGAAACAGGCGCGCTTATATTTAGCAACAAACGCAGAATGCTGCTGCTCATCCAAAGAGTATTCTTTTATAAAGGAATTACTAATCGTTCGCTATTGTAAAAATCAGATCAGGCAAATAAATGCATAGCCGATTAAGCTACGACCAGGGTCTTTGCGTGGGGTTTCTTTTTTCTGGTACGGTTTAGCCACATCATTACGCCGGTTACCGGGAATATGAGCGATAATGCACAAACAACGAAACTGATTATTTGAGTTGGCAAACCATACACTGCCCCGGTATGCACCGGTTTCACAAATGCTCTAACACGCTGTCCCAAACTTTTTGAAGCGAATGTAAGAGAGCCAGCCAGGCGGCCGCTGTATTGATCGACATAATAAATATCTGACACTGTTTCGACCAGTTCATTTGGCCAAACGGTAACGGAGTATGTGCCGGAAGAATCGCGTGGCAGACGAACACTGTAATAATCTGCAGTGGCTATTGTTTTACCCATACCAGTTAAAACTGCGTCGGCAGATAAGGCAATGGCACCGGCTTTATATACAGACAGGGGTTGTTTAGGCAGCTCCTTACCCACTACTTTTGAACCGGTTAACGCGAACAAGGTGACATTAGCCCATTTAAAGGTCATAACCAGGCCGGTTAGCACCACCACAATTAAAAACACAGAGGTATAAAATCCGGTGACTATATGCAGGTCATGTGTTAATCTTTTGGCACTGCCATCCCATTTAATTTTGAGGCGATGCTTCATGATCTTCTTTGTTTTGGGCCACCACAACACTACCCCGGTAATTAATATAAACAGGAAAAAAAGCGTAGATAAAGATACTATCCAATCACCAATGCTATTTTTAGCACCCAGCAAATACCGGTGAAACATCTCGACCTTATACATAAAGGTTTGGCGACGATTATATTGCCCGATCACCTGCCCGGTGTAGGGATTTACAAAAAGCGTGAGGTTAGATCGCTCATCTGCCTTTGGTTTCTTAGGATCATGGCTCTCTGCTTTTTTCTCCTTGTCGGTTTCCGGCACAGGTGCCCCATCGCTTTTTTTGTTCTTCTTTTCCGGAACTATTACTGCTATTTCTATAGCGCGCTCCGGGTTATTATAAACCATAACCGATGAAAGCTTCGCCTTAGGCACTTGTTTTAAAGCTCCTGGTATCAGATACGTCAAAGCCATCCTTGTTCCTGCTGGTTTTACATAATAACGCTGCGGATTAAGCGTATGCTGTATCTCCTTTTCAAAAACCAGCATAGTACCGGTAAAGCACGAGCAAAAAATGATAATACCAGCCGCCAGGCTCAGGTAAAGATGTATTGTGCGAAAAAAAACCTTCATAGCTGCTGTATCTGCAAAAACCGGTATGCAAAAGCATAGCCGGTTTTTGTGTTTTTATTGTGGTTTAAAAATTTTAAAACTTATAAGCCAATGTGGTTAAAAACTGTCGCGGTGGTATAGGATTTATGCTATAGTTTTCATGTACATTGTAATTAAGCACATTACCTATGTTTGATATTTTACCAATGATGGATAATTTTTTATACGTGTATCCAACTGAGGCATCAACCGTAGTAAATCCGGAAACATTGACCAGTCTTGATCTGGGTTGTGTTGAGGTTGGTGTTTGTCCAACTGTATTGGCATTACCGGCAGTTCGATCGCCCAGGTAATAAACAGAAGCACCCACTTTAAAGCCTTTCAGATCGCCATTATAAAAAGTATAGAATAAGCTGGTATTTGCGGTATGCTTAGGTACATTCACCAGTGGTTGACCGGCTATATTGCTGCCTACCGCTGTTGGTGTTTTGGTATACCTGGCATTGGTGTAGCTATAACCTGCTAATATATCAAGCCCCTTTATCGGATGGCCCGCAATATCCAGTTCAACCCCATCACTTTTGGTTTGCCCTGTTAATGTTTTGATATTGGTATTGGTATTAGGTGTAACGCCATCAGCCTGAAAAACTGCCGTTTGCGCCAGGTTATTATTCAGTATCCGGTAAGCCGTTACATTTACCGATAGGTTACCGTTCAGGAAATCGTTTTTAACACCGAATTCATATTGATCAAGCAGCGAAGGATCAAGCGGGTTGTTGTTAACATCTGTACCGGTATTTACAACAAACGAATTGGAATAGCTGGCAAATAAAGCAGTATTGGTTAATGGTTTATAAACTATGCCAACCCTTGGCGAAAATGCTTTATCCTCTTTACCGGCTGCGGGTTGTGCTAAAGCTGGGCTTGTGTTATAATAAGTGCTAACCGTTGTAGGCGATATATATTGATATGACCAACGTAAACCTGCCAATACCTTTACTTTTTCTGACAAGCTGATCAAATCATTAAAATAAGCGCCAAAACGGTTTGTAAGGGTTAAAACATTATAAAAAGGGTTCATGGTTGGCTTATCTGTACGCTGGGTGTATTTGGAAGGATCAAGAATGTTGATCTTATCATAAACCGCGTTTTGAAGTACATTATTCTGATCGAGATAACTTGATACCTTATTTACACTGGCCACATAGGTATAGTTGGTATTTCTGTACCAGTCGGCGTCAACCCCTACTAAAATATTATGTTTGATAGCGCCTGTATTGAACTGGCCGGTTATATTAAACTGGGCGGTATAATAATCTTCCAGTGTTTTAGCACGATTTAAGGTACGCGCCCAGTCGCCGGTAAGCGTATCAGGCAGTACACGTTCTGTGGTTTGATACTGACGATCAAAATGTTGGTAAGAGAATCCACCGCTCAGCTGCCATAAACTATTGATCTGATGATTAATAGTAGCCGTGGCTGTTGTTTGCTTGGTGTTGCCGGTTGACCACAATGCGCCCAGATAACGGTTACGTGGTACTTTGGCAATTACATTATTAATTTGCCCGGTTCCGAAATCAGGTGTAAAATCATAATTCAGGTAATCGCCTTCAACAATGATGTTGGTTTTATCGCTGATCTTATACAGAAACGAAGGGTTGATGTATTCCCGTTCTGATTTTACGTTATCGCGAAAGCTTTTAGCGTTTTCATAGGTTCCGTTTACACGATATGCCAATTTAGATGATATTGGGCCATAAACATCAAACGCTGGCTTATACAGGTCATAGCTGCCATAGGTCATGGATACCTGGCCTCCCTGTTCAAACTTTGGTTTTTTGGTAACCAGATTTAAGATACCACCCGGCGCAACGTTACCATAAAGTAAAGCAGCGCTTCCTTTTAGAACCTCTACCCGTTCAAGAGAGCTGATCTCGGGCATTACACCTGAATTGATACGAAAGCCGTTTTTAAACATATTGGTGCTTGAAAAATTGTATCCACGCGCTCCAAAGGTTTCCTGGGTATTGCCACGGGCGCTGTATAAATAAACACCATTGATGTTTTTTGTAACGTCGCTTAACCGTAATGATTGTTGCTGATCGAGCACATCGCGCCCTATAACAGTAACACTTTGCGGCAGGTCCATAGGTGATACATTCATTTTACCCACGCTCAGCTTTTTACTGTTGATGGTTTTTGTTGAAGATACCACAACCTCATCAAGCTGTGCCGAACTTTCACTCAGTATAAAATTAACAGTAGTAGTTTGCCTGGCAACCACCTCTACTGTTTTCTCTTCACTTTTAGCGCCTACATATGAGGTTATTAATAAATAAGTACCCGGTTTTATATTGTTAAAAACAAATGAGCCATCTCCAACTGTCATAACGCTTTTGTTTAAACCTTTAATAGCCACATTAACAAATGCTGCCGGTAACCCATCGCTTGTTTTTACAAATCCGGATATCTTCCCGTTAATGCCCTCATCGTCAGCTTTTGCTGTTAAAACAGTTACCAATAAAACTAATAGAAGAATAGAAACTTTTTGCAGGGTATTGTGTAAGTGTTTTGCCATTTAATTTAGATTAAGTCTAATTAAGCGCAAAAATAACAACGCAATCCTAATTTGCAAACATTATTTAGAATTAGTTTAAATTAATAAGAAGATGATCGTCGCATCATTAACTATTTTGTTACAAAAGCATTATTACAAAGCATCATTGTATAAGTATGTTATATTAGCTACATAAACCTTTTATAATGAAAAAACTGTTTTTGCCGGTTATTGCCATCTTGCTTTCAGGTACATTAGTAAAGGCCCAGCCGGGTAAAACTCAAATAACTAAGTGGCAATATGGCCGTAATGGTGCGGTATCCATTACCTGGGATGATGGCTCCATTAACCAGTTTAAAGTCGCATTACCTATACTCAACAGGCTGCAGTTACCCGCCACGTTTTTTATCATCACCGGGCAAATACCTGGTTCGCAATATCATGGTAAATTCATTGGCCGCCCGGTAAAAGATATTATCAAGGAAACGGCTACCATACCAACCAATAAGGATAATTTTTTTGAGCGGGCCTCGGCAGCAGGCTATCTGGGGCTGGTGGGTCCGCTTGATTATCATTATAAAGCCGGATCATTGGTAGATGCCGGTAAAACCGAAGCCGCCTATAAAGCTATTGATGAATGCTATGCCAAAGTGCGTAACGGCGAATTTAAACCTGGCGTACAGCACAACGACGAATACAAAGATGCGCATGGCACTACCTGGGCACAAATTAAAGCTTATGCGGCGCAAGGCCACGAATTTGCCAGCCATATGGTAACCCACCCCCGCCTGGCCGCCCTTGATGAAACCAATTTAATGTACGAAGCCGAAAAAAGCCGGCTGGATGTTTTAAATCATTTAGGCCTCGCGTACACCTTTAGTGCCGAAGGGCCGTTTGGCACCGAGAATGAACGCGCCGTAGCTTACCTGGCCAAGGTTTATCCTGCCCTTCGCAACCGTATGCCCGAACCCTGGCTCAAAGAAATAAGCCGTGGTAATAAGGATACTCCCGGCAATACCAATAAGGAATATGTACAATACCAGCGCGGTGCAACAACCAAAACACCATTGCCCATGATGAAGGCCTGGGTAGATACCACCATGAACAGGAAAGATACCTGGCTGGTACTCACCCATCACGGCGTTGACGGTATAGGCTGGGAAGCCCTGCCCCATCAGGAGCTTGACGAATATTTTACCTATATTAAAAATCACCAGGATAAACTTTGGGTAGCCACTTTTGGCGATGCAACCAAGTACATGCGCGAAAGGCAAAGTGCCAAAGTACAAAGCAGTTTAAAAGGCAATAAGGTAACCGTCAGTATCAGCCACCCGCTCAGCAAAGTTTTTTATAATATCCCGCTTACACTTAAAACTTATGTACCCGCTGGTTGGAAAACTGTAAACGCTGTACAAGGCACTAAAAAACAATCGCTTAAAGTAGCTACAGATAGCAATGGTTCTTATGTATTGTACCAGGCCTATCCAAATACCTCACCGGTAACCTTGGCAGGAGTTTGATCAGTCAAACACTATCTTTTCCGGTCCTGATACCTTTTTTATGTGGCAATTGCAGCCTCCGGCTATGGTGATAATTGCACTCAGCGTTTGATGAGTAGCGGCATTAGTAGCCATTATTTTTATATCATCTCCTTCAGTCGAAAAATCCTTGATATTATCGTCTGTGGCTAACAATTTAAAGCCTGCCACAAAATCGATATTAGGAGGATACTTTACCGGCGACAATGGCTTATTGGTACGCAGGTTAATAGCCGAAAAATTGGTGATAGCCGGGTAGGTATTTTGTTTATCAGTAATAACAATTCCCAGGTAAGCGTATTCCAGGGTACAGGTTTGTACACCGCAGCCATTTTTTTGTTTGTTTCCTTTGCAGGCTGTAAAGCCTGCAATAACTAATAGCAGGAAAGATACTTTCTTTATCATAATCAGGGTTTTATACTCATTACGACAGAAAAGTTATAAATGCTACAAACGCTACTGCTTGCTGTTCAGATATTTCTCTGAAAACTCACCCGTTATTTTTTTGGTTCGCAAATTATGAACAGCCCAATCTTCCACATCGGTTTGATTAATGCTGATCTTATCACCAAGCTTAATACTTTTAAGTGTAAAAGGCGAATCAATAAATATCGCCTTAAAAACGCCATTGCTATAACCAACTACTTCAGACCACATATGCTCATGGTTATTGCCTTCTACAAAGTCGGATTTTACTACAAACCGGTATCCCTCTTTGTCGCTTCCGTGCTTTTGCAGGCTATCTATAAACTGGGGCAAATATTTTTGAGCAGTACGTTTTAAAGCCAGAAACCGGGCATCATCTTTTGGTAACGGTACGGATTTATACAACACATTATTTTCAACCTTGGTTTGCTGACCATAGGCACCGGTTATAACAAACAGCGACAAAATAAACAGTAGATTTTTCATGCAATTCACTGATAAAGTTCGGATCTCCAGGTTTTAACCCCAAATCTATAGTTTAGTACAAATCCTGCATTATACCACAACTGTTATTTTTTATGCGGGTTATACAAATTCATTTGATCGTCCATGTATCCCTATCCCATTATGGTTTCTGTTTGCTTATGCTCGATGGTGAGGTTTACTGATCTTTCGCCGCCGGGGCGGGTGCGGTGACGCATATTTTTGGGCACGGTTAACAATTGCCCGGGTTGCAGTTCGATAGTGCCGGTCTCCAGGTCGATCAACAGCGTGCCTTCCAGTATCAGGAAGGTTTCGTCGGAGTTGGGGTGCAGATGCCAGAAATAAGGTTCGGTCATGATCCCGATCCGCACGATATGATCATTCACACTGCTCAGGATAGTATTGAAATAATCCTCCGGGTGCTCTGCCGAGATCACTTTGGTATCGATAACTGTTGGTTGTAAAGGTTTCATAATAGCTTGGTTGTTGTATCATACTTCAGGGGTTGTGGACATATTTTTCTCCTGGCTGTGTTGGCCATAGCTCATCAGGAGTACAGGAAAAACAATCCAGGGAGCAAAATAGTTTAAGAAAGCGGCTTATCGTTTTCATCCATACATAGTTTTGAGTGCTATGGTGATACAACGATCACAGGAGAAAGATACTCCGAGGAGTAAAAGCTTTGTAGAAAAAGAAAAAGGCAACTATAAAGCATGCCGTAGATATGCAACTATATAAGCGTTCGAAAGATTGTTGTTTCGCTAAAGCCAGGAACTGTTTCCATTATCCGTCCCATAAATGGGACGGCAATGAATAGAGGACATATTAATTTATCTTTCATTGCCGTTGGTTTTAATCAACGGATTTTAAATGATCAGCCATTGGCTTTAGCCTAAAAAACAATCAATTCGTTATTTTTAGTATTTCGAACACTTATTAGTATACAACCTGAGTGCAGTACCTACGGCACTGAATTGGATTGCCTTTTTTCTACAAAGCTTTAACCCCTTTGGGGTTTGCAAAATTCCTTAACTTAATGACATTGACCTATGGGGTTTACAAACATCCTCAACTTAAGGACGTAATCCCTTCCTATGGAAGGAATCGCACTATTCCTTGCTTTTATTTCCTCACTATACCAGGTGCCGAATGATAGAACATTTCGATGTTCAACATTCAGCATCCGGTGTTCAACATTCAAACCCTATTCTATTACCCTTACCTTTAAAAAACTGCTGCCGGTATAAACCCTGTTGGTCGCTTTTTTAAAGTCGGTATCTTTTGCTTTCATAATATCCTGAAATTGTTGGGTGTTCCTGTCGGTAAGCGGGAACCAGGTGCTTTGTACCTGCACCATTAAACGGTGACCTTTTTTAAACGTATGCAGTATATCCTGTAGTTCAAAGTTCACGGGGCTAACCTGTCCGGGTACAAATGGCTCAGGTTTATCAAAGCCATTGCGGAACTTGCCTCGCATAGCCTCGCTCCGTACCATTTGCTGATAGCCAGATAAGTAAACCTCTTTACCTGTCCACTTATTGTTTTTGGCCGAATCGGGATATACATCAATAACCTTAACCACCCAATCGGCATCGGTACCTGTAGTTGACACCTTTAAATTGGCCCATATATTACCGGCAATGGTGATGTCTTTATCCAGCACATCGGTTTGATAAGTCAGTACATCCGGTCTCCGCGCGGCAAAACGCTGATCGCCGGTCATATATTCCCGTTTCATATCCATGGTAATATCATTGGTAAAAGGCACCGGTTTGTTAGGGTCGGATACAAACTCGTCAAAACCGCCTTCCGGTACTGAATCGAAGGACAGTTTACCTCCCGGCAGCAGATATAAGTTCTTTTCGGCAGCCTCTTTTGCCGGCCAGGTGTTGTAGTTTTTCCATTGATTGGTGCCGGTTTCAAATACAGATACCGGCGCGAGGTTCAGGTCGGTCCCTTTGAGGTAATGACTAAAAAAGGCGAACTCTATCTTTTCTCGATAAAAAGGACCGGTCGGCGCGCCAAAGTCAACATCGCCTAAATGGTCGCCATCACCCCGGGACCAGCCGCCATGCACCCAGGGGCCCATAGCAAAGTAAACCGGTGTTTTAGGATTTTCCTTTACCAGCGTTTTATAGGTATTGATGGCGCCGTACAGATCCTCGGCATCGTACCAGCCACCGGTAACCAGTACAGCGGTTTTAATATTGTGCAGGTGGGTCAATACGTTGCGGTCTTTCCAGTGCTGGTCATAGTTGGGATGATCCAGCATCTCGTTCCACAGGCGGATGGTATCTTTATAAAATTTATCGTTGGTGTTTTTTACCGAACCCATTTTCAGGAAAAAATCATAGCCGTCCTCAGTTCCCACATTAAGCCCGGGAGCCCTGCGCTGGGTGGGTTTATCATCCTGGCGGTTGGTAAAAAATGAATAGAAACCAAAATTGGCCACCAGCATAAAGGCGCCGTTATGAAAAGCGTCATCGCGGTACAGATCGGCAATAGGGGCCTGCGGCGATGCAGCTACCAGGGCCGGGTGACGGCTCAGCAATGCAGTAGTGGTGTAAAAACCGGGATATGATATTCCCCACACGCCTACTTTACCATTATTGTTGGGTATTTTTTTAAGCAGCCAGTTAATGGTATCATATGTATCGGTGCCTTCATCAACATCATTCTTGGTCTTGTGCACTTCTTTTTCAGGGGTCATTTCCTCATAAATACCTTCGCTCATCCAACGACCACGAACATCCTGGTAAACAAAAATAAATCCATCATGCGCAAATACCGACGATGGGCCCAGGCTGCCTTTATACAAGTCAGTTCCATAGGGCGCAACGCTGTATGGCGTGCGATCCATCATGATGGGATATTTTTTGGATTGGTCTTTGGGTACGTATACCGAAGTAAACAGCTTTTTACCATCGCGCATAGGTATCTGGTATTCGTATTTTTGATAATTGGCCTTAATGTATTCAGCATCAGGCGGTGAGGTTTGCGCGTAAACGCTGATAGCTGTTACGACCAGCCACAAACAGATAAATAAAGTTTTTTTCATTTAGTTAGTTAATCAAGCCCTAAATGTACCTGAATAAAATAAAAGAGGCAACTGGTGTGTTAAGTCGTAAGTTTTGAGTAGGGAGTTTTGAGTTTAAAAGAATTACAGCGAACCCTATAAACCAAAAAACCCTTAGCATAGCTAAGGACCTGGGGGAATAATACTGAGAGGTTTAACAGATTCCTCTATCGCGATTTTACGCGATATGGCAAGCGTAAAATCCATTGAGGTTTTGAGGTTTAAATGGGGCTTTATTTGCCTTTTTCTACAGGTGATAGCCAGGGTTACGCAAATGATAAGAATCGAACGCGCGGTATCGACTACCCCGACATCGCTGCGCTTGTCACCCCTCTCTCCGCTGCGCGCATAGAGAGGGTTGCTTTCTTTTTTTCTTTACCCTCTTTACGGCAAAGCCACAGAGAGGGTGGTCCAGCGAAGGGTAGACTGGGTGAGTAGACTATGCACTATGTTATTATTCTTCAATGCCCGATTTATAACTTTTCATAGCTATTAACTTTCCTACGGGTTTATGAAGAGTTTTTGCGGATTAAAGAAATGATTTAAAGGGCCATTTCCTTTGCCCGTTCGCGCATCCTTTCCAGCAAGTATGGCCTGGTGTACGTACTCCTGCGCCAGTACTACTGCATCGGCTAATGATTTCTTCTGGGCTATGTAACAGGCCATAGCCGATGACAGGGCACATCCGGTGCCCCGGGTATTTTGGGTGTCTATTTTTTCAAAGCTGTATTCTTGCACTTTACCGTCGTTTGTAAAATATAAGGAGGTTAATTGCGTAGCATCCAGGTGACCGCCTTTTAATAATACTGAGCGTGCTCCCATCCCCATGAGTTTTTTACCGGCAATCCGCATATCATCAAGGGTATGTACAGGCATCCCGGTTAAAACAGTGGTTTCATCCAGGTTGGGGGTAATAACCGCGGCCAGCGGAAACATTTTTTTAACGATTGCCTCCACTGTACTATCCTCCAGAAGTTGATGACCGCTGGTTGATACCATCACCGGATCAAATACCACCGGAACCTCCGGGTACTGCAGCAGGGTATTTACAATGGCTTCAAGCACATCAGTTGTATGTATCATACCTATTTTAATGGCATCCGGAAAAATATCATCCAATATAGCCTGTAGTTGCGCTCCTACCACTTCGACCGGGATCGCGTGAATGGACCTCACCCCACAAGTATTTTGCACCGGGAGCGCGGTGAGCACCGAAGTGGCGTAGCATCCCAGCGCCGAGATGGTTTTAATATCGCCTTGTATACCGGCCCCACCGCTGCCATCGAAGCCCGCAATCGTCAAAACGGATGGATAGCTAAAGGTTTTTTTATTCATGGTTTACAATTTCATAAAAACATGGCTTCGGGGCGCAGGACTGAGCGCTACAGACAGGTATGTCCCGACTTTTCCCTACGCCGGTATCAGCCGGGTCAGGTTCAAAGGGTTTATCTCAATTCTGTACAGAATACCCCTAAAGCCATGGCAAATGTAGCTTTTTCTTGTTCATTTATGTGGATATATCATTACCAGGTATATTATAGAAAATATATCAAAATAAAAATATTAACTTGTAGAATAAAAATTTTAAATCCTTGTAGGCAATCCCTGATTATTACTTGTCTATATCACTGTAAACCAATTAAATCACCGCGCATATAAAACCTATAATATATGCACATACATTATTAAAACTTGTAAATTATATAATATTTACAGGTTATATAACTATGCATACTATGCTACTAAATCGTTTAATACTTACCCCTCCCCTATTAATTTATGCTCATTAATCTTTTTGCCGATACCTATAAAAAAACATCAGATGCCTATGGATAAAACACTGCCTTTGAGCTTACAACCTATCAAAAATTTATAAACCAATTTAAAAACCGACAATGAGAAAAACGTCCAATTCAATTACCAAAGCATCTATTGCTTTATTAGGCTTTTCGCTGCTGTTTACAGCAGCCTGTAAAAAAGATCTGTCACCCACACCCCAAGCCAATAACGCTTCATCAAAATTAAGTACCAGCGCCATTGGCGTTAGCGGCCCCAAAGGCGTTTGTTATGTGGAAGTGAATAATAACGATATCCTTAACGTTGGTAATTATAAGCTTTCAACCGGGGAGCAGCTTTTTGATATCGGCATTATATTCGCGGCTAATATCAATTACAATACCACTACCCAAAAAGCCGAACTGTTTTTTAATCCGCAGGTAACCACTGTATTAAATAACGCGGCCACCAAGATCCAGCCATTACAGGCCAAAGGGATCAAGGTGCTACTCTCTATACTGGGTAATCATCAGGGTGCGGGTATAACTAATTTTCCGAGCCAGCAGGCCGCCCAGGATTTTGCGCAGTTATTGGCCAATGCCGTAACCACTTATGGACTTGACGGCATTGACTTTGACGATGAATATGCTGATTATGGCACCAACGGAACCGGTCAGCCAAATTCAAGCTCATTTGTGTATCTGGTAACCGCCTTGCGCCAGCTGATGCCTACCAAGATCATTTCCTTTTATTTTTATGGCCCGGCAGCTTCCCGCTTGAGCTTTAACGGGGTAACCGTAGGCTCAAAAGTTGATTATAGCTGGAATGCCATTTACGGCAGCTATTCTGTACCAAATGTACCTGGATTAGCAGCCAGCAACCTTGGGCCTGCTGCTATCGATATCCAAAGTACCAGCGCATCAACCGCCGCGTCCTTAGCTACACAGACCGTTAATAACAGTTATGGCATCTATCTGTATTACAATTTACCAAATACCGATGTACACACTTACCTGAGCAGTGTTTCCAACGCCTTATATGGTAAAGCAACGGTTTACGGCAGCGGTACTACGCCAGCTACGGGTGTTACTTTTTACCAGGATATCAATTATACCGGCACTGCTACCAGCACCATAGCCAAAGGTAACTACACCTTATCGCAGTTGCAGGCCCTGGGTTTTGTGAACGACTGGGCATCGTCGGTAAAAATTCCTACGGGATGGACGGTGACTATGTACAGCAACGATAATTTTGCCGGTACTTCCTGGACGCTAACCTCCAACACCACCAATTTCACCACCCTTTCGCCCAACGCGAACGATGTGGTAAGTTCTGTTAAAATTCAATAATTAAAAAGGAATCAAGAGTTAAGAGTCAAGAATCAAGAGTAAAAAAATGATCATCGATCAATTGCGCTCCCTTCCTGATTCTTGACTCTTAATTCTTGACTCTATAAAAAAAACCTATTATGAAAAAAAATACTTTTTTAATGAGCGTAGGATTGCCTATACTCTGCCTGTTTACCCTTGCCGCTACGCAATCCTGCAAAAAGGATAATGGAAACGCCGCTGAAAAATTACAAGCGGAAGGTGCATCTAAAAACGGATTAACCACCCTGTCGACAACTTCCAATGCCGACCTGATCGCTTACAAAAACAGCGTACATAAAATATTTGTAGGCTTTTTGGTTGGCGATGGCGCCGATCCTGCTGCCAGTTTCAACCCGGCCAATGCACCGGACAGTACCGATTTCCTGGAGTTTTTTGCCGGCAATGATGCCACAAGGTCACACTGGCGTGCAGCCCAGGCCAAGGGAACCCGGATCGTGGTATGTCATTTTTTGGGTGATGCCTATTTTGATGGTTCATCCAAGGATCCGGCTACACCAACTTCAACCGCTACCGTTGCCACTTCAACAAGCACTTATGACCATTGGTCGCAGGCGATGTATAACCAGCATATTGTAGCCGATTCTTTGGATGGTATAGATCTGGATATTGAATCAGGTACCATCGACAATAAAAATGTAACCAGCAGCAGTTATCCCAATTTATTAAAATCGGTAGCCAAATGGTTCGGACCGAACTCTACGTCGGCAGTTACACTAAGTATGGGCAAAAAACCCGTGTTTTTTTATGATACCGACGGCTCCCTGGATAATAATAGTTTAACCGGCACCAAAAGCAATTATGACTATATATTATTCCAGTCCTATACTACCGGAAGCCATTTCTGGAGCAGCAGTTCCTTCCCACTATCCTCTGTAGCTTCTACTTATGGATCGGATAAAACTATTTTACTGGTTAACGGCGATAGCTTTAAACATGCTGATGGTACTGAAGACCAATCAGGCGGCGATGCTAAAGCAACATCAGATATGTACAGTTATGCCACTAATTGGGCCAAAACCAACAAGGTTGCCGGTGTTGGAGCATATCGTATGAGTCGCGATTATAACCACACTCCTCCGTTCATCGTTTCAAGGAACGCTATCCAACTGATGAATGGTACCGGCGGTGGAGGTACTACAACCGGTGTCACTTTTTATCAGAATACCAACTACGGCGGTACAGCTACCAGTCTTATCCCTAAAGGCACTTATACCCTGACACAATTACAGGCCAAAGGCTTTGTAGATAACTGGGCATCGTCGGTAAAAGTACCATCGGGCTGGACGGTGATCATGTATACCAACGATAATTTTGGCGGTACCTCATGGACACGCACGGCCAACACGCCCGATTTTACCACCTTATCGCCAAATGCCAATGATAAAATAACCTCTGTTAAAATTCAGTAAATAGTAAAACCCATACCCGGTTTCTTATGCCGGGTATGATCAGTTAATCTGCTTCAAAACCCTCTTTTGGGAGTAATAGCCCATGAAAAGGCAGCGTTGAAACCTACAAGGTTAAAAACAAGCCGCAGAGCCGACTCACCCGGTCTACGCTGCGCTGGACCACCCTCTCTACGGCTTTGCCGCAAAGAGGGTAAACCCCTCTATGCGCGCAGCGGAGAGAGGGGTGACGAGCGCAGCGATGTCGGGGTGAGTCTATAGGTGCCAAATTTTCGCCTTATGTCTTTTCATGGGTTATTACTCTTTTGGGAGGGTTCCTGGGTAACCTATTGCCATTTTTTTAAAAAACCAAATCCATAAATTATAAACCATTAAAAAGCCCTCATTATGAAAAAAAACATCTTCTCTTTTAAAGCCGGCATCTTGTTGATCGGTCTTTCAGCTTTATTCGCTATGCAAGCCTGTAAAAAGGATAACGGAAGCGCGGCTTCAAAACTACAAACAGCAGGCGCGTCTAAAAACAGCCTGACCACCCTGTCGGCAGCTTCAGACAGCGCTTTGGTTGCCTACAAAAAAACAAAGCACGAAATTACCGCGGGCTTTTACAGGTCATATGGCTCGCCAACCGGCGGCGGTACCGATATTTCGGGAATGGCCAATTTACCTGATAGTCTGGACATTGCCATTGCTTTCGGATTTAGCAATGGTTCGTCTGCCACCGAAAAAACACAAATGAAAAATACTGTTATACCAGCATTACATACCAAAGGCACCAGGGTGATACTTACCGGCAATCTGGATATTCCTTCGGGTGTACCGCACACCACAGCGGGATACCAGACAACCGCTAAACTGATCATGGATAGCCTGGTTAATAAATATGGTTTTGACGGATTTGACATTGATGTGGAAAGCAATCCTTCGGGCACTACACTCACCGATATGACCGGGGTTTATACCGCGCTTTCGGCTTATCTGGGCCCAAAATCCGGAACCGGCAAACTGCTTACTTTTGATACCAACCAAACCGGCACCAATAGTCTTTTCAGAAATGTTTATACGATGATAGATTATGTGTGGCTGCAGGCTTATGGCAGAGGAACGTCCGGATTTCAGAGTACATGGAACACGTTCTCCGCCTACATTACTTCGGATAAATTTGTACCCGGGTTTTCTTTTTATGAAGAAAACGGTTATCCAAGCAATTACTGGGATGATGTTACTTACCCGGAAAACGGAACCGGTCGTACTTATGATTATGCCGGGTGGGAGCCAACAACAGGCAAAAAAGGCGGCGTATTTGGCTATGCTATTGACCGCGACGCGCCGCTTACTTCTATGCATGACAATACCAACCGCATTCCGGATTACAAGGTAACTAAGGATCTGATCAAGATCATGAACCCAACCGGCGGTGGTGGCGGCACTGCAACAGGCGTAGTTTTTTATCAAAACTCCAGCTATGGCGGCACAGCCGCTCAAAAAATAGCCAAGGGCAATTACACCTTAGCGCAATTACAAGCCAAAGGCTTTGTGAACGACTGGGCATCTTCGGCACAAATCCCTTCCGGCTGGACGGTGATCATGTATTCCAACGATAACTTTAGCGGTACATCCTGGACGTTGACAGCCAATAACAGTTGGTTTGGCGCGCTGTCGCCAAGTGCCAATGATGTGGTGTCGTCGGTTAAAATTCAATAACCCCCTCTAAATCTCCCCCATAAGGGGGAGACTTCAAAAAAAATGCTTTAAAGCCCTCTCCTTTGGAGAGGGTTGGGTGAGGCTCTTGCTTCGTACCTCGCACTGACGCGTTTTGTGTGATTTATCCCAAAAAGCCTCCCGATAATATCTGGAGGCTTTTTCTATTTAAGTAAGTATTCTTAATGTCACCGCAGGGTCTCTCAGAGAGAACACTGCGTTTTGAATTGCAGCAAGACTAACCTCAGGGTCCCTTGCAGGTTTAAGTTAACCCACAAATTCACTAACTTAAACTTGCAGGAGACCTTGAGGGGACATTAAATCTATTTCCACCTCCACTCCAGTTGCTTATTGATTACGATATTCGGGTTATTAAAGATCGCGATAAGATCAGTAATAAAAGATGGGCTATTAATAGCAGCTTTAGATAAAATTATTGATGATCCGGACCGGGTTTTTATAAAATAGTGAGAGGATATTTCATTAATCTCTACAACTTCATTAGTACTAAATTTACTTTCACTAGTTGCATCTTTGGTTTCGATAAAGTCTGGTTGAAAGTTAATTTCACACGCTACACCAACCTTATATTGATAATTATCTGATACATGCTTTTTGTAACGCTTTTTATATTCATAACTCTGATAAGAAGGGTAAAAAATGAAGCATATAATCCCGAAAGCAAAAAAGTAATAGGCATAAAACTTATTATTATTAATAAAAAGCATTCCTAAGACCAAAAAACAAATTGAAATTATCAACCACGATTTGCGGCGATTTGATTGTATTTTTTTACTCCTGGATGCCGTATATAAATAGTAAGTCAGGTAATCATCTTCAGTTAAAGCCAGCGTTTTAATCATTTTTGTTGTATATTTTTGAAAAGCGATATAAAAATAAAAAGTTCAGCCTATCCAGCTGAACTTTTTATTTATTCGTAATAATAAATTTTATTTATTCGTTAATCGCTTTTACGCCCGGTAACTCTTTACCTTCCATATATTCCAGCAAAGCACCGCCGCCGGTTGATACATAACTAACCTCCTGGGTCAGGTTAAATTTAGCGACAGCTGCTGCTGAATCGCCACCACCTATCAGGGAGAAAGCACCGTTTTCAGTTGCTTTAACTACCGCTTCGGCAATAGCTTTGGTACCTACTAAAAATGTTTCCATTTCAAAAACACCCATTGGGCCATTCCATAAAATAGTTTTTGATTCTTCAACCACTTTGCTGAATATAGCAACGGTTTCCGGACCGATATCCAGGCCCATCCAGTTGTCGGGAATTTCGCCGGTTTTGGCAACGCCGGTTTTGGCATCGTTAGCAAAAGCATCGGCAATAACGTTATCAACCGGTAAATAAAGTTTCACGCCTTTATCTTTTGCTTTTTGTTTCAGGCTGATGGCCAGGTCAAGTTTATCGGCCTCAACCAGTGAAGTACCGATATTACCGCCATCTGCTTTAGCAAAGGTATAAGCCATACCACCGCCGATGATCAGGTTATCAACTTTATCCAGCAGTTTTTCGATCAGCTCAATTTTATCCGAAACTTTGGAACCACCCATAATAGCGGTGAAAGGCTTAGCAGCGCCGTTCAGGATCTTTTCGGCATTGTTCAATTCGGCAGCCATCAGGTAGCCAAAATATTTGGCATCCGGGAAAAATTGCGCGATAACCGCTGTAGAAGCATGTGCACGGTGAGCGGTACCAAAGGCATCGTTCACGTAGATATCGCCTAATTTGGAAAGCTTTTCGGCAAAAGCCACATCGCCTTTTTCCTCTTCTTTATAAAAACGTAGGTTCTCTAATAAAAGCACCTCGCCTTTTCCTAATTTTTGTGATTTTTCAAGGGCATCGGCGCCAATGCAGTCATCAGCAAATTGTACCTGCTGACCCAGCAGATCAGATAAATGCGCAACAACGTGTTTTAGAGAATCTTTTTCATTTGGACCATCTTTTGGTCGGCCCAGGTGCGACATCAGGATAACCTTACCGCCATCTTTTAAAATCTTTTTTATAGTTGGCAAAGCAGCCGTCATCCGGTTATCATCAGTAATATTGTAATCCTTATCCAGGGGCACATTAAAATCAACCCTGATCAGGGCTCTTTTGCCTGCAAAACTTATTTGATCTACTGTTTTCATATTAATTATATAGGTCATTTACTGTAAGGCGCGCAAATTCAGCATTTTATTCTTAATTCTTAACGAAAAAGTAAAAAAGGTGTTTGAAAACGGCCCAAACTTCATGCTATTTTAACATACATCACATAATGCGGCCCAATTCCGGGCACTTCAAACTCCGGAGAAATGATCTCGAAACCGGCATTGTGATAAAACGGAACCGCCTTTTTGCGCGCGTTGCACCAAACGTAGTTGGCCTTTTGTCCGCGCAGATAAACCAGGGCAAAATTAACCAGTTGATTGCCCAGTCCCTTGCCCCTGTATTTTTCGGTAGTGGCCATGCCCCTTAGCTGGTAGGCCTTGCCCGCAAAACCTTCATAATTTTGTGGATGGAACGACGCTATGCAAGCCAGCCAATCATTCTGAAAATAGCCTAAATGAAATGCACCTTCTATTTTATCCGTCGGGAAAATACACTCTTCTAAAGTGAGCTTACCTTCACGCAGCACTTCATTACGGATAGGCAATAGCTCTTCTACGGTTATAAATTTGATCATAATTTTTTATTAAAGTCAGGACTTGGGGAGTAAGGAATAAGGATTTTTAGAACAAGGACCGAAAAATAAGTATGCGTTGCACGTTCGTCATTATTCTCCTTGTTCTTTGCTCCCAATCCTTGCTCTTAAAGTCTTTGCTCCTTCATTCCTTGTTCCAAAAATCCTTATTCCTTGCTCCACTAATCTTTGCCCCCCAAACCAGCTATTTCCTCTACCAAATCAGCCAAACGACTGCTGTAGCCCATTTCGTTATCGTACCAGCCAACCACTTTCACCAGTCCCCCAACAATGGAGGTTAGTTGCGCGTCGAAAATACAGCTGTGCGGGTTATCCAGTATATCGGTGGATACGATGGGATCTTCGGTGTATTCCAGTACATTTTTCATAGGGCCATCGGCTGCCTGTTTAAAGGCTGCGTTAATTTCGGCAATGGTGGGTTGTTTTTTAAGACTGCAGGTAAAATCTGTCAGTGAGCCATTGAGCACCGGAACCCGGATACCTGCCCCCCCCAGGCGGCCTTCCAGATGCGGAAATATGGCGGTAATAGCTTTTGCCGCACCGGTTGTAGTAGGTATAATAGAAGCCGAAGCTGCCCTTGCCCTGCGCAGATCTTTATGCGGGGCATCATGCAGGCTTTGGTCGCCGGTCATGGAGTGAACGGTGGTAATGTAGCCATCAATAATTCCCCAGTTCTCATCCAGTATTTTCACCATAGCCGCCACATTATTGGTGGTACAGGATGCGTTGGATAATACGGGTGAATGCAGGTCAACCAGGCCATCATTTACAGCCAATACAACGGTTGGTACATTTTTATCAGTTGATGGGGCCGAGATGATCACCTGTTTGGCGCCGGCGGCTAAATGCAGCTCAGCGCCCTGCCTGGAAGTAAACTTTCCGGTTGATTCAATCACCAGGTCGATATCCAGTGCTCCCCAGGGTAATGCCTGCGGATCACGCTCGGCGAATACTTTTATCTGGCGGCCATTGATATAAAGGTTGCTGGCATCATGCTCAACCGTGCCTTTAAACCCGCGGTGAACCGAATCATATTTAAATAAATGAGCAAGGGTTTGCGTATCTGTGAGGTCATTTATAGCTACCACCTCGATACCTGGTTTAGCTAAAATATTTCTTAGAAAAATGCGGCCTATCCGGCCAAATCCATTTATAGCGATCTTCATTCTCTCTGTTTTAAAAACAGGTCAAAGTTAGTAATTAAGTCATTGGTACATTGAGTCATCAGGTCATTTAAATTACATAATACCCCCAATAACTACAAAGTAAATAACTTAGCGTCTTATTGAATTTTAAACAAATAAGTTACGTAAGGCCACCTGCTCACGCTCTTTGGAGCGGATGCAGAATGTAACTATCCAGTTAAAGATCATCGGGATCAGCAAAATCACCGAGATCAGGAAAGTGTTGCTCAGGTCGCTGAAAGTTAACACAAGACCAATGGCCCCCAGGTTAATGCCTGCCAGGCAAAGCGTGGCCTGTAAATGATTCAATCCTAATTTTAGCATCCGGTGGTGCATATGGTTCCGGTCGGCATTAAAGGGCGATCCCCCTTTTAATATTCTTAATGTAAATACCCGGAGGGTATCAAAAACAGGACCTATCAATATGGCTACTGTAAGCGCCGGTGCGGTAAACAGTTGCGGCACACCTGCCACGCTGATCTTACTGATCTCGGTATATTTAATAGCCATTACCGCCGATACCAAACCGATCAGTAATGCCCCTGTATCACCCATAAATATCTTGGCCGGGGTAATATTGTAGCGTAAAAAACCGGCTACCGCTCCTACCATGGCCAGGCAAATAGCGGCCAGCTCATATTGTTTTATTGACAGGAACATCAGCGCCAGCGTGCCATTAACAATCAATCCTGTGGTGGCGGCAAGGCCGTCTATCCCATCAATCAGGTTAAAGGAATTCACGATCAGCATGATCAACAGGATAGAGAAGATGGCGCTGGGCACATAAGGCAAATTAAAAATACCGAAAATGCCGTACATGCTGGTGATGCGGATATCGCCCAGCAATACCAGGATGGCAGCCACAATAAACTGGATGAAAAATTTAGTGCTCGAGTTTACGCCCGAAAGATCATCCTTTAAACCCATGGCAAATAAAATGATACAGGCTATCAGCAGATAACTGACGGGCAGGTATTTGCCTATAACACTGAATAGCAGGGTAGTGATAATAAAACTCACAAATATGGCTACACCGCCCAAACGTGGGATGCCATGGTCATGCTGTTTGCGGAAATGGCCCACATCATCATATAAATGGCGGGCACGCGCCACATGTAAAATGGATGGTATAACTAACCAGGTTATAAGCGTTGACATTACAAGTATCAAAACCTGAAATCCAAAGTTGTTAGGATGCAAAAGTTCAGTCATGTAATTGCTTTTACAATGTTAGCGGGGCCTATCTTATAAAAATCGAGTATGTGATTTACTCTTTATACGGGTTTAAAAAATTTAAGTTTAAGTTGAAATTAAAGAAATTGAACTATTTTTCGGAGGGGCTTTAAAACCAGGGTAAGTAAGGGAAAGGGGAGTTTATTTTGACGCATGGCCAGCAGGTCAAATTGCCATGCCTTTATTCTGTTCCTTAAATTTTTGCTGCTTATGCCCCCGGCGCGCATGTTAACCATTACCTTTTTCAGATAAAAACTTTTAACCTGATGCAGGTACATTAACCGAAGCATCAACTCATAATCGGCTGCCGAACCATGACCAGGATTGTAAAAGCCAAATTGGTTAAATAAATTACGCCTGCAGTAAAAAGTAGGATGCGCGGGCATAAACCCCAGCTTAAAGGAATTGCGGTTGCATTTACCAGAGCGCCACTTACGGATAACTTGCTGGTGTTGATCAATTATATCCAAATCGCCGTACAATGTTTCTATATCATGTTGTGCAAATATCGCGGCCACCGATCGTAAAACATCCGCATCGGCAAAATGATCATCGGCATTTAATATGCCCACTACGTCGCCGGTAGCCCGGCTTATACCTTTATTCATGGCATCGTATATCCCATTATCCGGTTCTGAAACTAAAATATGGATATATTCATGATATTCACGTATAATTGAAAGTGTTTGGTCTGTTGAACCGCCGTCGATAATAATATACTCCAGGTTGGGATAGTTTTGGTTGATAACAGATTGGATACACTGCCTGATGGTATCCTGGGCATTATAAACTACTGTAACCAGGGAGAGTTTCAAAACGTACAAAGTGGGAAAAGAATTACCAATATATATACCCGCAAATTATGTATTTTTGAAATCAATCCCTAATTATATACTTATTTAGTTTCTACTCGTCTGTATGCGTTTTTTTACTTTTACTCTGTTCTTTCTCGGGATAATTTTTGTTTTAACATCTTGTTCCAGTAAACAATACCAATCGCTTTTTGAACAAAAAACCACTGTTGCAGATAGCAGCTCTGCGCAAAGACCCGCTGTAGCCATGGCTGCCTATCGCATACAACCACAGGATATACTGCAGATCAGGAATCTGCAAAACGTAAAGTATATTGTTGACGAGGCACCGGTAAGCACTACCACTTCCAGCACTGGCACGGGCACAAGCACCGGGCAAACTTTCCAGGTTGATGATGACGGCACCGTAGCCCTGCCGGTTATTGGTCATGTGGCGGTAGGGGGCCTTACCCGGCCAGAAGCGGCAAAGCTTATCGAAGGTCTGTACCGTAAAAGCCTGCTCAAGGACCCTATCATCGAACTAAAAATTGTAAACCTGAAGGTTACGCTGTTAGGCGAAATTAAAGGACAGGGAAATTATCCGCTAACCAAAGACAGGACTACCCTGGTGGAGATGATTGGCGCAGCCGGCGGTCTTACAGAGAAAGCCAACGAAACCAATATTCAAATTATAAGGGGCGACCAGGCGAATCCGCAGGTAACGACCATCAACCTCCGGAATATCCAGGCCATCAATGATCCGCGTGCTATTCTTCAAAATGGAGATATTATTTATATTGCCCAAAACAAACGCGCGGTCAGGAACGAGAATCTGCAAAACGTATCGGTGATCAGTCAGCCGGTTTTGCTTTTGCTCAACACGGCCTTAATTATTTTCACGCTTGCCCATCGCTAATGGAAGAAACAGAAAAAATTCAGCGAAAACTGCCCAGTCAGGAGATTGACTATTTTAAGATAGGCAAAATATTGCTGAGCCGCTGGTATTGGATAGCCGCTTCTGTGGGCATAGCGGTGCTTATATCATATACTTATCTGTGGTATACGCCTAAAACCTATTCATCATCGGGCACCTTAAAAATTGAAGAAAAAAAATCGGAGATCTCCGACCTGGTAAGCGTAATAACCGTTCCCGAACGCGGACCATCAAAAATACAAAGTATTACATCGGTGATACAAAGCCGCAACCTTATCTTAAGTGCCATAAAAAATCTGGATTACAGGATAAGTTTTTATGTTATGGGCCGGGTGCGTACCTCTGAGATCTATCCTTCAAAACCGTTGAACATTGAGCTCATCAGGTTTGATAGTTTAAATTTTTACCACGATCAGATAGGTTTTAAACCCCTAAACACGAAATCGTTTGAGTTGTCGTACAAAATGGCGGGTAAGGAAATTCAAAACACCTTTAATTATGATACACCCGTAAATATAGGGCATACCAGCTTCAGCATCAGATATCCGGGGGCGCTGAGCAAGAATACGGTTTACCTGTTTAAATTCAATATTCCGGAAGACTATGTTGACCGGGTAAGGGGGGGCTTGTCCACTGGTGAAACCTCAAAAAACTCCAATATTATCGGCCTTCAGGAAGTTGACTCCAATCCTCAGTTTGCCGCCGATATTATCAATAGTATCATGAACGAATATGTGGCTTTTGATCGTAATCAAAAAACTCAGTCGGCTTCACAAATGATTGATTTTATCGACAGCCAGCTGGCTTTTCTGTCAACCGAGGTTAAAGGTTCAGAAAACTCGATTGAAAAATACAAGCAAAAATCAAAGATCCTGGATGTAAGCTCGGCTTCAACAACTTCGGTCTCCAAAGCGGCCGATCTTGAGTCGAACAAATCCTTATTAAAAATACAGCTGATGGCCCTTGATCAGCTCAAAGACCAGATCACCAGGGAAAAGGATAATGTTAATTTAAATTTCACCACGGCAGGGGCAGACAATCACCTGTTACAGGCCATGGTCGAAAAGCTGGATGCTTTGATACAGGAAAGAAACGCGCTGTTAAAAACTTACAATACCGATTCGCAACCCATCCGCGACATCAACCAGCAGATATTACAAATAAAACTGAATGCGTTGAATAATATCAAAGCTTTGCGTTCGGGAGTTGAAAAAAACATCGCTTTTTTGGATAGTCAGCTTTCGCAGGTTAATCAAACCATCATGACATTGCCCGCTGCTCAGCGCGACCTGGTGAGCCTGCAACGGGATTTTGAGATCAACGATAAAGTGTATTCATTTTTATCAGAAAAAAAACTGGAGGCACAAATAAGCAGGGCCGGTATACTGCCTGGAGCAACCATTATTGAACCGGCTCAGCCCAATTTTAACCCGGTATCGCCCGACGAGCATAATATACACCGCTCGGCCATTATCCTGGGCTTGGTTATTGGTTTGAGTCTTATTGTTGTTGTCAGGATCATGAATCCTTACATCTACGATAAAGAAACCATCGAAAGCCTTACCTCGATACCTATATTGGGTATCATCCGAAAATTCCCGGAGCCTATTGATGAAAATAACAGGCAAATTTTAGCGCTTGTACGCCCAAAATCCATATTTGCAGAGTCGGTACGTTCGGTACGTACTAACTTAAGTTTCCTGGCATCCGAGAAAAAAAATAAGGTGATTTGTATTACTTCGGAAGTAGCAGGCGAAGGAAAATCATTTGTGGCTGTTAACCTGTCAAGCACGCTTTCATTGATCGACAAAAAAGTTATCCTTATTGGGGCCGACCTTCGCCGTTCCAAAATACATAAGATATTTAATGTGGCTAACGACATCGGGCTGAGCAATTATCTGGCCCACCAAAACGAGCTTGATGATATCATTTTTCATTCCGAACAGGAAAACCTTGATTTTATAATCTCCGGGCCTGTTCCACCCAATCCCTCCGAACTGTTGCATAGCGAACGGATGAGCACTTTAATTGCCCAGTTAAAAGCCAGGTATGATATTGTAATGATAGATACCGCGCCAATAGGTCTGGTGTCTGATGCTATCCCGCTTATCCGGATGAGTGATATCAATGTTTTTGTGATACGATCTGGAAGGTCAAAATTTTACGCGGCTACCGTGCCCCAGCGTGTAGCGCAGGAGTATCAGCTTGATAATACCGTAATAGTGCTCAACGCATATGAGGAAGAGCCCCTGCACTCCAGGTATTATACCACCAAATTTACAGGTGATAATTCTGGCGTGCACTACTATTATTATGCCGATTACAACGGTTATGAAGATTCGGGGTACTATTTGGATGATAACAAAACCAAATGGTGGAATGTGAGAAGATGGTTTAAATATTAAGCTTTTTAATAAATATGGGGCTGTTAACAAGTGAGGTAAAAAATAAATGGTATCCGGTTTATACACATGCAAAGGCCGAAAAAAAAGCATACGAAGCATTAACCAGTAAAGGAATTTTGGCCTATTTACCCCTGCATCGGCAGCTTAGGCAATGGAGCGACCGCAAAAAGTGGGTCGAGGAACCCTTTATCAAATCATATATATTTGTTAACATCGCCGAACGCGCACAGGCAGATGTATTAATGACCAGGGGGATATCCCGTTTTCTATATTTTTCGGGCAAACCGGCCACCATGCCCGACCGCCAGATCAACGAATTAAAGTTATTGATGACAAGTTCAATCGATCTGGAAATTACTGAAGAGGACCTGCAGCCCGGGGAAAAAATTATTATAAAGGCGGGACCCTTAAAAGGAATGACCGGCGAGGTGGTAATATACCGGTCGCAAAAGCAATTGATATTAAGGCTTGAAAGCATCGGATGCTCCATTATTGTGCATGTTGCAGCTTCATATATTGAGCGCTTTTAATCAGAATTATTATTTTTAACAATAAAGAAAATACGACAAATCAAGAGTCAAGAAATAAGAGTCAAGAAAGAACAGTGAAAAGCGGTATCCGAATATTTCTTTTTTGATGGGGTATTATTCCATATTTAGATATTTTCTTGCTTCTTGACTCTGGGCTCTTGATTTTCACAAATAACTATAAAATAATAAGTTACAAAACAAAACTGTGACTTACGGGGCGAAGCTGTGAATATATACCAACCATGTGCAGGATAGCGGGAATAATTGATAAAAGATTACAGCCTGGAGATATCCATCAAAAGGTAAAAGCCATGTGCCAGGTATTACAGCATGGTGGCCCTGATGATGAGGGCCTGTTTTTTGACGACAGAAATCACCTGGGGTTTGGGCATCGCCGTTTATCGATCATTGACCTGAGCAGCAACGGGCACCAGCCCATGGCCGATGCCGGGCAAAAAACCTGGATAACTTTTAACGGCGAGCTTTATAATTACCTGGAGCTAAAAACAGAGCTGTTAACGCTGGGCGCACAATTCAAATCGGCGACCGATACCGAGGTGATCTTACTATCATACCTGCAATGGGGAACTGCTGCCTTTGCCAAATTTCGTGGCATGTTTGCTTTCGCGCTGTATGATCAGGTTAACAATCTCGTTTATTTGGTACGTGATAGCGCTGGTATAAAACCCATGTATTATTACGCCCAACATGGAGTTTTAAGCTTTGCATCAGAAATAAGGGCTTTTACCGAGGCAAATATCGCTACAGAAAAAGATCCCAACTGGCCGGTAAGGTTTTTAGCCTTTGGTCATATCCAGGAGCCATATACTACCCTAAAAAATGTATTCAGTTTACCAAAGGGGCATTTTTTACGCTGGGATATTACGTCATCTGCCTATACCATCAATCCGTATCATGAAACCCCGGCACAGGAACAGATCACTGATGTAAACGAGGCCCGCTTACTGATCAAAGAAACGCTGATAAAAAGCGTAAACCGGCAATTAATAGCCGACGCCGCCATTGGTGTATTTTTAAGCGGAGGTATTGATTCCAGTTTGCTCACCCTGCTGTCAAATCTTAAAAAAGAACAGCAGCTTAAAACGGTATCCATCTTTTTTAATGAGCAAAATTATAACGAGCAAAGCCATCAGCGTATAATTTTAGATAAGTTACAAGGTCAAAGCTTTTCGCACCTGGTGCAACAGCATGACTTTGACACCTTTCTGCCTCAAATTCTTGATGCCATGGATATGCCAACTACCGATGGTATTAACAGCTGGTTTATTAGTAAATACGCTCATGAAGATGGTTTAAAGGCAGTACTATCGGGCATTGGCGCTGATGAACTTTTTGGCGGTTACCCATCCTTTGGACGGATAAAATATCTAAAATATCTCCGAAAAGTCAGTCCATCATTGTTTTCGGCTATTACCGCCTTTTTACCCAATCAGTATAAAAAACTCACCTTTTTAGCTAATGACCATTATTTAGCTGATTATCTCTTGCTAAGAGGATTCTTCTCTCCCACCGAAATCGCTAAATTTTTGGATGCCGATAGTAAGCAGGTCAGGAATATACTCTTTGATACTAATCATGCCTCAAGTCTGAACAATTACAATCAAGAACACGCGGCCTGGCTCGAAACCAATTTGTACATGCAAAATCAGTTACTCAGGGATACCGATGTGATGAGCATGAGTCACGGGCTGGAAGTTAGGGTTCCTTTTTTAGACGAGGACTTTACAAATATGGTAAGCCGCATTGATCCATCCATCCGGTTTGACAACAATCAACCCAAAAAACTACTGATTGATAGCTTTGGAGATATGCTGCCAACCCAGATATGGGACCGGCCCAAAATGGGCTTTTCCTTCCCGCTGCAACAATGGATGGCGGCTCATCCTGAAATAAGTAACAGTGCGGCATATAAAGGGAAGGCTGCTCAGGCGATGATTCAAAAGTTTAAGAACAAGGGGGTACACTGGTCAAAAGCATTTGCACTTTATCAGATACAGGCGCATGTCTAAAAAGGTACTGCTACTTACTTTACAAATATTTAGTACCACCGGTGGTATCCAAAAAATGACCCGTACCTTAGGCTATACCTTAAACCAGATAGCCCTTGCCAATAACTGGAACTTTGAATTATGGTCGGCCTATGACCGTGCCCAGGATCTGATGCCGGAATACTTGCCTTCTTCAAATTTCAAGGGATTTGGCATTAACAAACTAAACTTTGCCTTAAAGGTTATTAGTAAAAAGTTTACGCTAAAGGATATTATCATACTGAGTCATATTAATCTGGCTGCCATTGGTTTGCTTATCAAGGCGGTGAACCCCAAATGCAAGGTATGGTTAGTGGCTCATGGTATTGAGGTATGGCGGCCTCTTTCATTCATCAAAAAACTTTTCCTGAAAAATTGCGACAAAGTGATCTGCGTAAGCAATTATACCCGGCAGCAAATACTTGACCGTCACCATATTGACAAGAACATTTGTATAGTACTGAACAATGCTATTGACCCTTTGATGCCATTACCGGTCACCTTTTCAAAGCCCGCGAGTTTGCTTGATCGTTATCAGCTTAACAATAGCCATCCTATCATATTTACCTTAACCCGCCTAAGCTCTACAGAAAAATACAAGGGCCATGAACTGGTGATTGAAGCCATTGGAAAATTGAAAAATAAATATCCCGGCATCAAATATATACTGTCTGGAAAATATGATGAGCTGGAGGATGTGAGAATTCATAAATTAATAAGCGATCACGATGTAAGCGATCAGATCATATTAACAGGCTTTATTGATGAAACCGAGCTCACAGATCATTTTTTACTGGCCGATCTGTTTGTTTTACCCAGTAAAAAAGAAGGCTTCGGCATTGTGTTTATTGAAGCTTTGGCTTGCGGCCTTCCTGTTATTTGCGGTAATGCCGATGGAAGTATTGATGCTATACGTAACGGAGAGCTGGGCAAATCGGTTAACACAGATGATGCTGCCGAGTTATACAATTGCATGAACGAATCGTTAGCACAACCGCTAACAAGTACCGACCGGGAGCAATTGCAAAAACGCAGTTTACACCACTTTAATCAACCCGATTATGCCCGTAAACTACAGGAATTATTAACCGAATAAGTATGTCGGAAAACGAAGACTGGGACATTCAAATAACCGCGCAAAACAACATTTTCGACTTAAAGTTTAAAGATGTATGGCACTACCGCGACCTGCTCTTGTTACTGGTACGGCGCGATTTTGTTTCCTTTTATAAACAGACCATCCTGGGTCCTATTTGGTTTTTTATACAGCCGGCTATTACTATTCTGTTTTACACCCTGGTTTTTGGTAACCTTGCCGGTATACCTGTTGATGGCCTGCCAAAGCCCCTGTTTTACCTGGCGGGGATCATTATATGGAATTATTTTTCTGAATGCCTTACTAAAACATCCACCGTTTTCAGGGATAACTCAGCCCTGCTGGGTAAAGTTTATTTTCCCCGGTTAATTATGCCGCTGAGCATTGTATTATCAAACCTTATCAGGTTTGGCGTACAGTTTTTGCTTTTCCTGATGCTTTATGTTGTCTATCTTTTTAAAGGCACAGTCATTGTCCCGAATGCTTTTTTATTGCTGCTGCCTTTACTCATCATCATGATAGCGGCTTTGGGTTTAGGCTTCGGGATGATCATATCGGCAGTAACAACCAAATACCGCGACCTGGCTTTTATCGTATCATTCGGAGTACCCTTGTTCATGTACACCACCACAGTAATTTTCCCGCTATCCGTAGCCCAAGCCAAATACCCGGCTTATAGCTGGCTGGTAAAATTTAATCCGATAACGGCTATCATAGAAACTTTCAGGTATGGCTTTATGGGTCGCGGAAGTTTTAGTTGGGAAATGATAGGTTACAGCCTTGTAACCACCATTATTATTCTGCTGCTGGGAACTGTTATATTTAACAGGGTTGAAAAAACGTTTGTGGATACTGTATAATGAGCAGCGTAATTAAAGTTGAAAATTTATCAAAAGCCTACCAGCTGGGCGATTTTGGTACCGGCACCATCTCCCGCGACCTGGAACGCTATTGGGCCAGGATACGCGGTAAAGAAGATCCTTTTTTAAAAGTTGGCGAAACCAATGACCGCACAACCAAAGGCGAAAGCGATGTGGTGTGGAGCTTACGCGATATTAATTTTGATATTGAACAAGGCGATGCCGTAGGCATTATCGGTCGTAACGGGGCGGGTAAAAGCACCTTGCTGAAAATACTAAGCCGGGTTACTTCGCCTACTACCGGCTCTGTAAAAGTAAAAGGGCGCATAGCAAGCTTGCTTGAAGTAGGTACCGGCTTTCATCCGGAATTAACCGGAAAGGAAAATATTTTTTTAAACGGCGCTATCCTGGGGATGCGCAAGGCCGAGATCAAGCGAAAGTTTGATGAGATCGTTGATTTTTCGGGTGTGGAGCGCTATATAGACACACCGGTAAAACGGTATTCATCGGGCATGTATGTACGCCTGGCCTTCGCGGTGGCGGCACACCTCGAGTCGGAGATCATGATTGTTGATGAAGTATTAGCTGTAGGCGATGCCGAATTCCAGAAAAAATGCCTGGGTAAAATGGATGCCGTAAGCAGAGGCGAAGGCCGAACCGTTTTGTTTGTTTCGCACAATTTGGGAGCGGTTCAAAAACTATGCAATAAGGGAATTTTACTCAACAACGGACAAATTACATTTAACGGATCCTGTAAAGACGCCATTTATAACTACGGCCAAAACGGTATTAAAACGGATACGGATTTTCTGAACAGGATAAATTATTCTTCTGATAAGGTTAAAATAAACAATATACTTTTTAACAATAGCTCTGTCAACAGCATTGTTTTAAACCCGGAAAATAACTTTTCATTTGAAATAAGAATTGAGCTGTCGTTACAAACCGATATGCCGATGGATATTGAATGCCGCTTTGTAGACCGGGATTTAACCCCCCTTGCTTTTTATAGTCCCGGTCATCATGACGGAGTTAAGATTCAAAACAAGGGAGAAGTATCGCTATCCTATAAAATAACTTTCCCCAATAATTTGAATAAGGTAGATCTGGATATGAACTTGTATCTGACCTATCCAGGTGTAGAGATCTACGCGTTCTGTGAAAAGGCTTTAAGCATTGAATATGCCGGATACAGCATGACCAGCGGTCATGTTTTCGAATATGAAAAGGGGGCCGGATTGATCTTCCTTCCACCTCATTAATTACCTGCACAGGGGTTTCCTGAACTTGAAGACAAAATATATATCATATTCCTTATGGGGTGATAATACACTGTATACCACCGGCATGATCAGAAATATGGAACAAGCCGCCGTACTATACCCCGACTGGCAAATCGTTGTATATTTTGATGATACGGTTCCTCCGGAGATCATCCATACTATTAAAGAAAAAGGGGCCATTACCATAAACAGAACAGGAGATATTTACGGCATGTTCTGGCGTTTTTACGCGGCTGATATGGATGGTTGTACCCATATTATTTTCAGGGATTGCGATTCGCGTTTAACCATGCGGGAAAAGCTGGCAGTTGATGAATGGGTTAACAGTAACAACATGATCCATATTATGCGCGATCATCCGCACCACCGCTCCATAGATGAACACAATGCTTTTCATATTTTAGGAGGCTTGTGGGGAATTAAGGGCGGCGTAGTTCAAATGCGATCAATGATCAGCAATTTTGCAGAAAAAAACAATTTGGTTTATGGGAGCGATCAGTTTTTTTTAAATGAGATTTATTCCAGGTTCAAAAACTCCTGTACTGTACACGATGAGTTCTTTGAAAAAAAACCTTTCCCCATTAAAAGAAAAGGCTTTGAATTTATCGGAGAGCGGATCGGCATCAACGAACAGCCATACAACAATGACCGGCAGGCTATAAAAGAGTTTTATCTCCAAAAAAAACTGATCTTTAGAATAAAAAAAAGACTCTCTTCCTTTTTCCGGTCATTTTATCGATAAAGCATTTAAACTTGAATAAATTAAGATCTGCCAAACATTTTCTAACCGGAAAAACACGGACATTTATATTAGCTATTGCCCAACTAATGCCGCGGAGTCACCGATCAGGTTTTTGGTTGCGGGTGGGTCACAGGGCCTGGAAATTAGCTGGTATTAAAGCAGCGCATCCTGTTTTTATTGATAAAGGCTTTAAGTGTATCAATCCTACAAATATTGTTTTGGGCAGATATGTTTCTTTAGGGCACGATAATCATATCTGGGCCTTTGATACCGTAAACATTGGCGACTATACCCAAACCGCAAAAGATTTGCTGATCATATCCGGATCGCATGAGGTAAATTCCTTATCTCCCAAAAACAACCAACAGGTGGTGATCGGGGCTGGTTGTTGGATCGGGGCACGGGTAACCATTCTTGGAGGTGTTACCATCGGCAAAGGAGTTGTGATAGGCGCATGTTCGGTGGTCAATAAAAATATCCCTGATTTTGCGGTGGTGGCCGGTAACCCGGCCAAAATATTAAGATACAGGGAGCCTGATGATGAACAGTGGAATCCTTTTATCAAGTATCAGATTTGACACAGGCCAAAATATCTGTTATTACCCCATCTTATAACCAGGGCAGGTTTATTGAACAAACTATCCTTTCGGTTATCGGGCAGCAATACACTAATCTTGAATATATCATTATTGATGGAGGAAGCAGCGACGAGACCCTGGATATGATCAGGAAATATGAAAAGCATATCACTTACTGGGTTAGCGAAAAGGATACGGGCCAAAGTAACGCTATCAATAAAGGATTTGCGCAAGCTACGGGTGATATTTTATGCTGGCTAAATTCTGACGATTATTATTTGCCGGGCGCGTTGCTGGAAGTAAACCGGGCATTATCCAATGAGCGGGCCGAATTATTGTTCGGCAATTGTATCCATCTAAATGAAGCTACCCATTTGGTCCACGGCAGTTCTTTCGATCCTTTAAAAAACTGGGATATTAAACATGGTGATTATATTGTACAACCCAGTAGCTTTTGGACCAGGAAGGCTTTTGAACAAGCCGGGAAGCTCCGGGAAGATCTGCACTTTGGTTTCGACTGGGAGTGGTTTGCCCGCGCACAGGCCAGCGGTGTAAATTTTATTCCTTCGGAAAAATACTTTTCGGTTTACCGGCTGCACAACGATCAAAAATCAAACGATAATAATGTTGACCGGTTTAAGGAACTCCTATTGATTGAAAGGGAATTGAACCCATCCAAATTTGAGTTTATTGACCATTACCTTAACAATCATCTGAACGGTATCAACCAAATCTATAACATCAGCGCAAAGCAACCATTCAAACTTTTAGAGTACCGGCTCTTGAAAACTTTTCATCCAACTTTAATAAAACTAATAGATAGGGTTAGTTTGAAAAAGTATATAGAATACGTTTATCAGCGTCAAAAATAAAACCATAAATGCTGCTGCCTAACCTGCTTCATTATCGTGCCAAATTAGAAAAAAGCGGAGTCCAATATCCATTGCAAACGGTGCCGTTTACCAAACAAGGCTTATTGAAAACTTTACCTCAACCAGAGACCCATAAAACAGGTTGGCCCTGGACGGAGGAAGCCCCACCAGCTCAGTATGATGAAAAGACTGCATGGCCAAAGCTCAGCATTGTTACACCATCTTTTAACCAGGGGCATTTTCTGGAAGAAACCATCAGGGCAGTTCTCTTGCAAAATTACCCCAACCTGGAGTACATCGTAATTGACGGTGGCAGCACAGATGGCAGCCTTGAAATACTGGAAAAATATTCGCCCTGGATTAGTTATTGGCAAAGCAAAAAAGACGAGGGACAATCAAATGCCATAAACCTAGGTTTCAGTCTGGCAAGCGGCAGCTACTACGCCTGGATAAACAGTGATGATTATTACCTGAAAAATACCTTCCATTTGGTTGTCTATACATTTTTAAAAAGCTCCACGGATTTTATTTACGGATATGCCTTTAATAAGAAGAACGATGAGTTAGAATTAGTGACTGTTCCGCCCCTTTACGATTACTTTATCAAAATACCATCTTTATCACAACCCGCTTGCTTTTGGAGCATGGGTATCAATGAGCCGGTTTGGGAAGAGATGCATTGCGCGCTTGATTATGAACTTTGGTTAAGACTGGTGAAAGGCCATAAACGCAAGCGGATCAGGCAGCCACTGGCCATTGTCAATGTTCATGATGATGCCAAGACCCACGATGCCGCTATAAAAATTAAATGGCAGGAAGATCACCTAAAAATGTGGTCGGCCGAAGGACATGGACCAGTACCGGAATGGAAACGAATAGTTTTCATGAACCGCATCAGGCTGAAATTATATAAATTATTAAAGATCATCTAATTTGGAGTATCAAGTAGTTAGTATCAAGTATCACGACTTTGAAGATTTTGTCTTATATATAACAAAAGGGTGTCTTGATACTTGATACTAACTACTTGATACTAACATCAAATGTTATTTAACTCTCTCCTGTTCCTGATCTTTTTCCTGGTGGTAACCAGCGCGTACTATTTGCTCGCGCCAAAATTACGCTGGGTATGGCTTTTATTAGCCAGCTGCTACTTTTACATGTATTTTAAACCGGTATATATTTTAATTATACTGTTCACCATTGTAGTTGATTACATAGCGGGTTTATTAATTGAAAAGGCGCAGGGCAGCAATAAAAAGTTTTTTTTACTGGCAAGTATAATAGCTAATGTAGGCATACTGGCTATATTTAAATATTTCGATTTTTTCGCAGGTAACTTCAATTTCCTGAGCCATGGCTTTAACGGTCCGCAGATGCCCTTACTGCATATTTTATTACCCATTGGTTTATCGTTTCACACCTTTCAGGCCATGAGTTATACTATTGAGGTTTACCGCGGCAATCAAAAGGCCGAAAAGCATTTTGGTATTTACGCGCTATACGTTCTTTTTTATCCGCAAATGGTTGCCGGACCCATTGAAAGGCCTCAGCATATTTTGCCGCAGCTGCACCGTATCAACAAGTTCAATACTACAGGCTTTATTACCGGTATATTTTTAATCATGATCGGTCTGTTTAAAAAAATGGTAATCGCCGACCGCTTGGGGCTGTTTGTTGACCCGGTATTTAATAACCCCCACGGCCATTCGGCATTTGATCTTTTGGTAGCGGTTTACTTTTTCGCGTTCCAGATCTATTGTGATTTTAGCGGGTACTCAGACATAGCCGTAGGTGCAGCATTAACCTTAGGCATCGAACTCATGCGGAATTTTAACATGCCCTACCTCTCCAAAAACATCGCGGAGTTTTGGCAGCGCTGGCATATCTCCTTATCTACCTGGTTTCGTGATTATGTTTACATCCCGCTTGGCGGCAGCAGGGTAAATTCTATGGTTACCTGTATTAACATACTCATTGTATTCATCATCAGTGGTTTGTGGCATGGCGCCAACTGGAAATACCTGGTATGGGGTTTGGTACACGGCTTGTTATTGATCGGTTATCAGCTATTGAAAAAACTCAAAATTAATGTCAAAGGGTTTAGTTATCTTAAATGGATGCTCACCTTTAACTTGGTTTGCCTGGCGTGGATATTTTTCAGGGCCAATACAGTTACCGATGGCTTTTTCATTCTGAACAAGATCTTTACTTTAGCCCCCTTCTATTATACGGCAGCTTCTATTATGCCCCGGAACGAGGTCTTCTATTGCATATTCATTATCCTGGCCCTGTTAGCCGGCGAGTGGTACCTGCAGCGGAAAGCACAGTGGTCAAAGCGGGGTATGCTGCTTACAACGGTCATCTTATTTATTGCCTGTTATTTCCTGGGTATATTTAATGAGGCCCAGTTTATTTATTTTCAGTTTTGATGAAAAAGATCATCGGCATATTGGTTTTAGTTTTTAGTACAATCGTACTACTAATGGTCATGAATCAGTCGTTCATTAACCGCATCAAACAGGATAGATATTTTGATCATTTAAATACCGACGATACGCCCAGATCATTATACCAACGTGTTTTTGTAAGATCGGACCGCTGGGCATACGGCGACCTTTACGGTTTATGCTATTTACCCCAGTACAGGTTTAAGCTGGAGCCTTTTAAAAAATACAATTCTATAAACAGAGGTAATCTCCAAAATCGTATCCTCTACATCATAGGCGATAGCTTCCTGGCTGATAAAACGCTCACCAGCGCATTTGATGGTTTTGATAATGTTGTGTTCTTAGACAGGCGGTTTCCGTTCGGCCCTATCCTGGTAGACAGTACTAAACAAAACTTCCTGATCATGGAGTTTGCAGAGCGTAACCTCAACGGCTATAACATCAACAAAACAGATGAAATACGATGGACGGAAAATGATATCAAGACCATTGGTTCGAGATCTGTGTTACGCGGTTCGGGGGCGCTTTTAACTCCTCGCTCCCCGAACCGCGCAGCACGCCCCTCTTTAATAAACAGATTGGGAAAAATCATTTTCAATAAAGACCTAAGCCGCAACCTCGAGCTTTTATTATTTGACGATAAATTATTCACACCGATAAAAGAACTGAAAGCCTCGCTCAACTATAATTTATTTGGCCGGGTAGCCAAAGAAGTTGCCGTGAGTACCGACAAAAAAAGATTATTATTAAACATCACGGTTGATACCAGCGATATCCATTCGGCTTTCAGGTATAAATCCATCCAGCAAATTGACAGCATAACAGCAAACCTTAAAGTGGCCAAAAACTACTACGAAGCCATTGGTTTTAAAAAAGTGTTTCTAAGCATTATACCAAACCCGGTATCTATATATGATGAAAACCGGATGCCCTATAACCATCTGCTGGAACGAGTAGAGCGGCAAACTAACCTGCCTATCATCAGTATCTATAAAACTTATAAATCAGATAGTCATAATCTATACTTTTTAAGTGATGCCCATTGGAACCCCATGGGTTTTGATACCTGGGTAGCGCAGGTAAATAAAACTTTAAAAAGTGCCTCTAAAAAAATCAATAATTCAGTAAATCAATAATTCACTAATTACCCCGGATGACCATTGGTTTAGTTACGCCCTATTACCCGGATAAACAAACTTTTAATAGTGGTATAGCTAATCATTTCTCCATTTTAGCCAATGCACTGGCAAAGCAGGGTCACCGGGTGGTGGTTTTGCATATACGGCCTTCTTATGGAAATAACGATAACATCCGGAGCCAACAAATTACCTCTTTAATAACAGTATTAACCTATCCCATAACTTTACCGGATTATTTCAATAAGCTTTTTAAAAACAAATGGGCCGTGCTTGATTTTCTGATCAAGCTACGATGCATGCTGACTACTTTTAAAAACCTGGACAGGATCATCAAAGAGCATCAGCTTGATGTGATAGAAACAACCAATTATTACTCGCTGTGCTATTTTAACCTTTTAACAAGGAAACCGCCAATACCTATTGTGGTGAGGGTGAGCACCACGTTTTTACAGATCATGGAGGAGTACTACCCGTTTAAGTCACGGCTTCAAAAAAGGTTGGGACGCATGGAGATTGCGATGCTTAGAAAAAGTGATTATCTGATTACGCATACCCATCATCACGCTGCCGAAATGGAACACCTGTATGGTATTAGCGCCGGCAAATTCTATATCATTCCGCATGGTATACCTCTACCCGTTTTGTCGCCAGTTCAAATCTCCAATAATAATCAGATCGAAATATTATTTGTAGGCCGTTTTGAATACAGAAAGGGTATCGATCTATTATTAGCCGCAATTCCTTATGTATTGGAAAAATATAAAAAGGTGGTTTTTAAACTGATTGGTACCGATAAGGATAATTTTTACGAAAACACTTTTCGCGATAAGCATCCGGTTGATATTACGGACAAAGTAATGTTTTGCGGTTCAGTTGATCAAGAGAGTGCGAGCAGGGCCTATGCTGGCTGCGATATTTTTATAGCTCCCTCACGATACGAGTCGTTCGGGCTGATATATATTGAAGCCATGAGTTATGCAAAACCTGTTATAGGGCTTAAAGCAGGTGGAGCATTAGACATCATCAAAGATCACTACAATGGCTTATTAGCCGAACCGGAGGATGTATCAAGCCTTGTTCATCAACTCTCCATACTCATAGAAGATGCCGCTCTGCGAAAAGAATTAGGTACAAATGCACACAAAACAGTTGAAGATAAATTCTCAGACGAACAGCTTGCATCCAACTCAATCACATATTACCAGGAGGCGATCAACAAATTAACCTGATGGATATCTCGGTTATCATCTGTACTTATAATCCTAATTTAAAAAGGCTTCATCAAACACTTTCGGCATTACAAAAACAATCGCTGGATCCCTTGTTGTGGGAACTTATTATAATAGATAATAATTCCTCCAACGGATTTGATGCTTACGTTGATCTTAGTTTCTTTCCAAATACCAGGATCGTCAAAGAGGAGGAGCAAGGCCTTACATATGCCAGGCTTAAAGGTTTTGATGAAGCCAAAGGAGTGATCATTATAATGGTCGACGATGACAATATACTCCAAAGCGATTATCTGGAAACAACTTTAAATATATTTAAAGATCATCCTCAAATAGGTGCTGCAGGGGGTAAATCGCTGCCGGAATTTGAATGCGAAGTCCCTGTCTGGTTAACGGAGTTTTATGGCAACCTGGCCTTACGGGATCTGGGCGATGATACCATCATTACCCAATGGAAAAACACTTATCCTGATGCTGCCCCTATAGGCGCGGGTATGGCCGTCAGAAAAATTGCCCTACAATCTTACATCGATGCCGTGACTACTGATAAAAGTATCATAACCGACCGCACCGATACTTCCTTAACATCGGGCGGAGATAATGAGATCAACATCCAGCTTTTAAAATCGGGCTGGGAATTGGGATATTTCCCGGAGCTGGTGCTTCATCACATTATATCAAAAGAAAGAATGCAGGCTGCGTACCTGGCCAGACTGCTCCGGGATACCAACAGATCATGGGTTCAATTGCTGGAAAAACACCACATCAACCCATGGAAAAAGATTAATAAACAAACACTGTTACTCAGAAAAATAAAAGCGTATCTGACTTATAAGGCCTGGAAAAACGAGGTTAATTTTATAAAATGGCAGGGAGCCTGCGGCATGCTGGAAGGACGGATAAAACTATAATGTTACAGCAAATTATTAATGCACTCTACCGCCATCCCTTATCCCGGCTGAAAAGGTACAGGCGTTTCGGTGGATATTTTAGTTATCAGGCCATGATGCGTGGCAGCCGGCAAATGATGAAAGCATCTTTGCAGCTACCTCCTGTTCAATGCCATGCACATGGCTTGCCAGTTTATTTTTTGACCGGTAAAAACTATCTCTATCAAACTTTATTTTGCATCCGGTCATTAGTAAAGTTCCGTAACCAAGAATTTCAGTTTATACTGGTTGATGACGGCAGTTTTGACAGCACTCTTGTTGCGCAAATTCAAAAACAGCTTCCTGGTTGTACCATTGTTATGCAGGATGAAGTAGATAAAAACCTACAGCAACGTTTACCTCAACGGCACTACCCTCATTTGCATCAAAAAAGGAAAGTATATCCGCATTTAAAAAAATTAACAGATATCCATACCCTTCCCGGTGCTGACTGGAAACTGGTATTGGATTCCGACATGCTATTTTGGGATACCCCTCACGAGATCATTCAGTGGCTAAAAAAACCGGATCGGCCTATACACATGGTAGACTGTGCAGAAAGCTATGGTTATTCTAAACAGCTTATGAAGCAACTGAGCGGTCACGCTATCCCTCCTTTACTTAATGTGGGGGCTATCGGATTAAACAGTACCGCGATCAACTGGTCCGCCCTGGATAATTGGGTATATGAATTGGAAGAAAAAGAGGGCTCGAGCTATTACCTGGAGCAGGCTTTAACCGCTATGCTCATCGGTGAGCAACAATCAACTATTTTGGATCAGGATAAATATAAAGTGAATCCTTCCCTGGGCGATACTAAACCTCCTGTTCTGCATCATTATGTAGATCTCTCCAAAAAATATTATTACACACAGGCCTGGAAAAAAGTGATCAGCTAAATGAGCATCGGGCGATTGATTTACAAGATATTTTTTAAACCAACTTTACAAATCAGGTATTATATCCGTCATTTTGGTTTAACAGGATGGTACAAATTATACCAGGGCGAACAGCAAATGAAAAAGGCGGCCTCGGATATTCCTCCCGTTCCATTAGCAAAAGATCATTTACTGGAGGTTAATTATTTAACCGGCGCTAAATACTGGCACCAAACTATTTTTTGCGCACAATCGCTTGCCAGGATTTTGCAGGGAAGAGTTAAAATAAACATTTACTCCGACGGAACATTAGGTCAAACACATGAAGCTTTTATTGCACGAGCCATTCCCGGTGTCAGCATTGTTGCAGAAAAGACTGTTAATGAGCATCTTGACAAATTCCTTCCGATCGCTCAATTTCCCACCTTGCATTATCTGAGAAAATGGCACCCCTTTTTCAGGCGGCTTATAGATATTCATTCAGCCCCATTATGGGCCATACACCTGGATAGTGATATGCTTTTTTTTGACCGGCCCCAACAGATCATAGATGCGTACCAAAATAAAACCGCTATTTACATGCAGGAACATCTGAGCAGTTCTTATTTTGTTGATGACGAAAAAACGCTGAAAGACAAATATGATATCAATTGCATAAGCCATGTAAACGGAGGTATCATTGCCTATAACGGCGATATAGATTACACCGATCTGGAAGAAAAAGCAAAGACTTTACTAAAACATTACCCCAATGCAGGCCCTGCCCAGGTAGAGCAAACCTTAATGAGTTATGTATTATTTAAACAAGGCGCCACACCACTCGATAAACAACGGTATCCTATATTTTATGATAGTAAAATTGAGGTGGAAGATTCACAAATAGTACGCCATTATATTTTTAAAGCCAAGCTGCCGTACTTTAATACCGAATGGAAAAAAATACTCCCTTAGTTTCTGTTTGCATGCCGGCTTATAATGCCGGCGAATACATTGCTGATACAATAAAATCAATTACTGCCCAATCGTATACCACCTGGGAGCTCATTGTGGTGAATGATGGGTCGACAGATGATACCGCTGATATCCTGAACCAGTTAACAGATCCCCGGATCAAAGTATACAACCAGGAAAATAAAGGGCAATGTGCGGCTGCCAATCAAGCGTTCCAATTTTCAAGTGGGGAGCTGATCAAGTTTATGGATGCCGATGACCTGTTATCACCCAACTATATTCAAAACCAGGTATTGGCAATTAATGGCGATGATAACGCAATTGCTTTTGCAGCCTGGGGAAGGTTTTATAATAATTCATTAGCGACCTTTCAGCTGGATGATGACTTTTTAAAAGTCTCCATGAAACCTATCGATTGGCTTATCGCCTCTATGACCGGCAAACAGGTGATGCTGCAATGTGCACTATGGCTTATTCCGCGTAAGATATTAGAGGTTTCGGGTTTATGGAATGAAACACTTTCACTCATCAATGATTTTGAATTTTTCATCCGGGTGTTGTTATGTGCCCATGAGCTACGGTTTACCAATGATGCCATTTTATATTACCGCAGCGGGCTTGCCCAATCCTTATCAGCCACCACCTCAGCAAGCGGCGCGGAATCGGCATACCATTCGATAAACCTGGGCACACAGTATCTTTTAAAACAGGAAGCCAGCGACAGGGTAAACAGGATAGCTGCCGATTGTTTTCAGCGCTTGGTTTATAATTTTTACCCTCAGCATAAAACCATCGTTAACCTATCAGAACTAAAGGTAAAGGAACTTGGCGGCTCGTCAATTACTTTCCCTGCAGGCGGTTACACCAAAATACTCGCATCTATATTGGGATGGAAAACTACCCAGTATCTCAAATTTATATTCAAAAAACGTGCTTAGCTGCAGGGTGTATTTATTTACTTATAAAAGAAATCATCTGCTATCAAGGGCCGTAGAAAGCCTTATCAACCAAACTTTTCAGAACTGGGTTTGCGAACTGCATAATGATTGCCCGGACGATCCCTATCCTGCCACTTACATCCAGTCGCTAAATGATCCCCGCTTCATTATAAAAGATCATGCGGTTAATATGGGGGCAACTGCCAGCTTTAATCTTGCTTTTGCGGGCTGTGCAGAAGATTTCGCCAGTATTCTGGAAGATGACAACTGGTGGGAAGCAACCTTCCTGGAAGAAATGATCGCCCTGATGGAGAATAATCCAACAGTTAATATGTCCTGGAGCAACATGAACCTATGGCAGGAGAAAGCCGGCAACGAATGGCAAAATACGGGTAAAACCATTTGGCCTGTGGATGAGTGCACTACCACTTTTTCATGGCCGGCAGAAAAACAGATCTTAGGTGCCATAAGCTCCAACGGCGCCATGCTGTACCGTGGCAAATACGCCCATCATTATATCATACCCGCCGAAACCATCTTTGATGTGATGGAACTGGTAAGGGAGCGGAGTTTTGAACACCCTATAATTTTAAATCATAAACCCCTGGCCAATTTCGCCATCACGATAAGCACAAGCCGTTCAAATGATCCGTATCCATGGATCGCTTCGCAGGCTATGCTGCTGGCCAGTTATATAGAAGCATCCGACCATAATGTTGCGATCATCCGGGAAACATTGGCCTATCATCGCGGGCTAAAACCAAGCCCTATTGCCAATTTCTTTTTATCTAATTTCTTTTTGTTAAAAAACAGGTTGCTCTATCAATACTTCAGCTTGTCAGATTGGATAGTTATTATTAAATGGCTCATCAGAAACGGGCATAAACTAAACTATATGAAAACCTTCATGGCATCGCAAAAAGAAACCTACAGCTTTTTACTAAAACAAACGCGCTTGCGGTTCCAGGAGTCAAAACACAACGTACATTGAAGATAGCCCTTATTGTAAACCCTCTAATACCGGTGCCACCCGAACAATATGGCGGTATAGAACGTGTGGTTTATGTACTGATCAGGGAGTTGCTCAAAATGGGGCATGAGATAACCCTGTATGCTAATCCAGATTCGAAACCGGGCTGCGAACTCACCGGTTACCGGGAGTCTGAAAATTATGGGTTAAAAGATCTTGTAAAGATCAACCTGCTAACCTCTTCCCTGCTTTTTAAAAATTTCGATGTGGTACACACTTTCGGCCGCATGAGTAATATAGCATCGCTTATGCCTTTTAAACAGCCTAAAATAGTTTCGTACCAGTTGCCGCCTACGCTATCGCAGGTAAAAAAAGCGGTAAAAATCGCGGCCAAAAATTCGCTTTATTTTACAGCCTGCAGCAATTTCATCGCACAGCAAATCAGCCACATCGGTAATGTAACCACCATTTACAACAGCGTGGATATGGATGATTATCATTTTAACGCCGAAGTTGATGCAGACGCGCCATTGGTGTTTTTAGGAAGGATCCAGCAAGAAAAAGGAACGGCCATAGCCATCGAAATAGCGCTTAAAACAAATAAAAAACTAATCATTGCGGGCAATATCCCGGCTGAACAAGTTCACCAGCAATACTTTAATGAACAGGTAAGGCCCTTTATCGATCAGGACCAGATCAAATACATCGGGCCGGTTAATAATATTCAAAAAAACGAGCTATTAGGTAATGCTGCCGCCCTGTTGATGCCCGTAACCTGGGACGAGCCTTTTGGCATTGTAATGGCTGAGGCGCTGGCCTGCGGTACACCCGTAATTGGGTTTAACAGGGGAGCAGTACCCGAAGTGGTTACCAACGGATCAACCGGTTTTGTATGCAGCAATGCAAACGAAATGATTGAAGCGGTGAATAGTATATCGACGATAAGCAGATCAAACTGCCGCAAGGTAGCTGAAGAAAAATTCAGTTCGAATGTAATGGCCAGGCAATATGAGCAATTGTATAAATTTAGTATCAAGTAGTGAGTATCAAGTATCATGACTGCTGCAATTGTTTTATGAGGATTTCAAGAATCTTGATACTTGATACTAACTACCTGATACCGTGAAACACATCACCTTCATCACCACCGGGCAGCCGAGCACCAATCCAAGACTGGTTAAGGAAGCCGAAACCTTAATTAAGCTGGGTTATCAGGTTAAGGTGATCTGTTGCTTTTATCAAGGATGGGCGCGGGAATTTGATCTGGAGATCATCAACAGGAACCAAGGCGTATACATTTATTGCGGCGGCGATCCTGTACATGAAAAACTAAGCTATTACAAAACACGTTTGCGGCAAAAAACAAGCTTGCGTCTTTTTAACTATACCAAAGCTTTCGGCATTCCCGAAAATGCCATATCCCGTACACATGCTGAGGCGCTGTATATCGCCAGGTCCATCAAAACCGACCTGTATATCGCACATAATCTCGGAGCATTACCGGTAGCGGTTCTGGCGGCAAAATTTAACCAGGCCAAAGTAGGATATGATGCCGAGGACATGCATTCGGGCCAGTTTAAAACCAAAACTGAAAAAGGTTACCTGCTGAATAAATTTATCGAAGAAAAATACTTCCCTCAGACAGATTATTTTACGGCCGCGAGTCCGCTTATTGCGCAAAACTATAAACAGATTTATCCTTATTTAAATCCGGTAGTGATCAATAATGTTTTCCCCAAAACTGATCTTCCTATCAGACCAAACATCGATACAGCATCACCTTTGAAACTCTTTTGGTTTTCGCAAACCATCGGAGCTGAGCGGGGGATCGAAAACATTATTGAGGCGATGGCGCTTATCGACAAACCAACAGAGTTACACCTGCTGGGAAATTGCTCTGCCGGGGATGAACTGGCCATTATGGAGCTGGCAAAATACAATCGTCTTGCACCCGGTCAAATTCATTTTCACAAACCCATTGCGCCGGATGAACTTTTCAAATTCGCCGCACAGTTTGATATTGGCATGGCCACAGAAACGGCACCAAACCTGAACAGGGATATTTGCCTCACCAATAAAATTTTCACTTACATACAGGCCGGTCTCGCCATTATTGCCAGCGATACCCAGGCACAACGCCTTTTTATGGAGCAACATCCAACCACGGGCTGCCTGTATCAAAAAGACGATATTACCTCCCTGGCCAATTGCCTATTGGAATATGCCGAAAACCCCGAAAGCTTAATTCAAACAAAGCAAATGAACTATCAATTGGGACAAACAGAATTGAATTGGGAAAATGAAAGCATGATATTTCAGCATGTTGTAGAATCAGTAACAAGCAGTTAGTATCAAGTATCGTGACTTTTAAAAATAGCATTTACGACCTACAAAATATCTTGATACTTGATACTAACTACTTGATACTAAATTGAAAAACCTCCTCATCATATCCCCCTACTTTCCGCCGGTAAACGCGGCCGACATGCAACGGGTACGTATGAGCTTGCCTTATTTTGCCAGCAATGGCTGGAATGTGGAAGTGGTGATGGTGGATGAGCAATATACGGATATCCAGATCGATCCCTTGTTGCTTCAAAGTATCTCCAGTGATATCAAGATCCACAAAGTTAAAGCCCTGAATAAACGCTGGACATCCAAACTGGGGCTGGGGAGTATTGCTTTACGGTCGCTTTGGTTTTATTGGCATAAAGTTAACCGGCTTTTAAAAGATGGGAAATTTGATTTGATCTATTTTTCAACCACACAATTCCCGGTTTGTATTTTAGGCGCCTATTGGAAAAAAAAGTTTGGGATCCCTTACGTTATTGACATGCAGGACCCCTGGCATTCTGACTATTACCAGGATAAACCACGGACACAGCAGCCGTCAAAATACTGGTTCTCGTACCGCTTAAATAAATACCTGGAACCCATCGCCATAAAAAATGCCGATGGGTTAATCAGTGTTTCCGAAGGTTATATCGATGATTTGAAAAACCGATATTCGGTTATAAAAAACATTCCCTCAGCAGTAATCACTTTCGGGGCTTTTGAACCTGATCTGTCCATTGCCCGTGAAAACCAAACGAGATTTGTGAGCCTGTTAGATGCTCGGTTTATCAATATTGTTTATACCGGTCGCGGTGGGGCTGACATGCACCAAGCCATAATTCCCGTATTTGAAGCGCTTAAAAAAGGGCTCTCTGATCGGGAAAACACATTTTACAGCCGACTGAAGTTTTATTTTATCGGTACCAGTTATGCCCCGGCCGGTGAGGGTAAGCCAAGTATATTACCCCTTGCCCAACAATATGGGATAGCAGATCATGTTGTTGAGATAACCGATCGAATCAGTTATTATCATACCCTGCTCACCCTGCAGCAGGCCAATGGGCTTTTTATCCCGGGCTCGGATAATCCGCAATATACGGCGTCAAAAATTTATCCGTACCTGCTTACTCAAAAACCTTTGCTGGCTGTTTTCAACAAAAAAAGTTCGGCGATACCGATACTTCGGGAGTATGGTGTAAAACACGTTTATGATTATGAAAGCGTTACGGGAATAAATATTAACGACTTCTTTTCAGAGCTAAATACCAATAACTCTGAATCGCCTTTATATAACCAGGAAGCGATCAAGAAATATTCGGCACAACAAATGACAGTAAATCAGTGCCTGTTTTTTAACCAGGTTTTAAACAGAGAGTTGAAAGTCAAGAATAAAGACAGTAAATATTGATTAATTATAGAAGTTTTCTTGACTCTTGACTCTAATATCTTGCTTCTCAGCAAACTATGCGTTTAGCCATTATAGCCACCCATCCGGTACAATATTACGCCCCGGTTTTTAAACTGCTGGCCGAAAGCCCGGACATGGAGATCAGGGTGTTTTATACCTGGGGCGAAAAAGCCATGGAAAAATTTGATCCCGGTTTCGGACAAAAAATCGACTGGGACATTCCCTTGTTGCAGGGATACGATTTTGAGTGGGTAACCAACACGGCATCAGATCCGGGCTCGCATCACCGTAACGGGATCATTAACCCTGGTTTGATCGACCAGATCAATCAATGGCAGCCCAACGCATTACTGGTATTTGGCTGGGCCTATCATAGTCACTTAAAAGTTATCCGTTATTATCACCATAAACTACCTGTCTATTTCAGGGGTGATTCTACTCTTCTGGATATAAAACCCGGCATCCGCGCATTTCTAAGATCCGTTTTCTTAAAATGGGTTTACCGGCATGTCGATCACGCTTTTTATGTAGGCATTAATAACAAAACTTATTTTAAAAAATACGGATTAACAGACAAACAACTAACCTTTGCCCCGCACGCTATAGATAACGCAAGATTTAGCGCCGACAGAAACTTAGAGGCTTTAAAATTAAGGCAAACCCTTGGTATTGCGGAGGAGGATACCTTGATACTTTTCGCAGGTAAATTTGAACATAAAAAGTCACCCCAATTACTCATCGATGCTTTTTTAGCGCTAAATAAACCAGGCGCGTACTTATTACTCGTGGGGAGCGGTATTTTTGAGATACCTTTAAAAACAAAGGCAAGCATCAATAAGCGTATCCATTTTATGGACTTTCAAAATCAATTATTGATGCCGGTGGTATACCAGGCCGCTGATCTTTTTTGCCTGCCATCCAAAGGTCCCGGCGAAACCTGGGGGCTTGCGGTCAATGAGGCCATGGCTGCCGGAGTACCGGTGCTGGTATCCAACAAAGTGGGTTGTGCAGCCGATCTGGTGATACCCGGTTTAACGGGTGATATTTTTGATTCGGAAAATTTATCAGATATTACCCAAAAGCTCGGCGAACTTTTAAAAGACAGATCAAGGCTAAAAACTTTAGGTACCAATACCCAACGTAAAATAGCCGACTGGAGCTTTGACAAACAAGTGGCTGCCATTTTAAATACACTAAAGCATAACCATGCGAACTAATCAGGCTCCGTTGGAGCGGTTTATCGTACTATTTTTACCCTGGGGACTCTCCTTTTTATTAAAAGGCGATCCGGTGCTCTCTTATTTTATTGCCTGGCTTGGTTCGTTTTTAATATTCTGGCTTTCGCTAAGCGGGTGGATAAAACCCCTCCCTGCCGACAGGAGCATTGCAGGCCAGTTAATGCGCCCCATTTTTTTAGTCCAGATAATTTTTGCCGGGTACATGGCCTGTACATCCATTTTTTATTTCATGGATGTAATGGGCTATGAGAATTTTGTGAAACAAGGCTATATTTTGGTTGACCATGAAAAGCTGCTGCTCACCGCGCAATGTCAGCGTTATTATTGCCTGGGGCATGCCTCGCTTGTTTTAGGCATACTGATATTTATGAACTATTCTACCGAAAAGATTTACCATGTAGATACGCAAAAACTCACCCGCCTGCTAATGTTATTTGCGATGGTTAGTTTTCCTGTATCTATTTTGTTTTTAAAAATCCCGGGCCTATCCCAATTCTATAATCAATTAAACTCGCTTAGTTTTATTGCAGGTACATTGGCTCTGGCCTTTGCTATACCACTCAAAAAAGTAGGCAACACGCTGATATGTATTGGTTTTTACTGTTTTAATTTTTATCAATCGCTCATCTCGGGGTTTAAAGAGCCCATTATTGTAAGCGTACTGGTTTTGGGTATATTTCTATATCCCAATTATAAAAAAGCGGTGACCTTTACCTTTGTTCCCTTGATGCTATTGTTATTTGTTTTTTTACCTACCTACAATCGTGTTTTCAGGCAAAATGCATGGTCTGGTAACAGTAACGCCACCGAGGCCAGTCAGCTGGCATTGGATGCTACCTTAAATAATGATGCAGAGGATGATGATTCCAATTGGTCGTTTTTGGTGAACCGTTTAAGCGAAATAGATATGTTTACGCACTTTGTGCAATCAACCCCAAAACAGGTAGATTATTATGGTTTTACGCTGTTTAAGCAATCCGGAACAGCCATTATCCCCCGTATATTCTGGCCGTCCAAACCCATTACCGAAGAAATGGTTATGGAACGGGTTTACAATGCCGGGGTTATTAACCGTTTTTCCAATGTGTCTGCTAAGCCCGCGTTTGTTGTTGATGCGTATCTTTCGGGAGGGGCCTTGGGTGTACTTTTGTGTTTATTTGCCTATGGCGCTATTGCCCAGCTGATCGCTCTGCAGGCCGAGAAACTTTTTGGAGGTTATATCCTGGGTACAGCGCTTATTTTTAGTGGTTTATTTCAAATCCTGTGGCGCGGGTTAAGTTTCGAGTTTTTAATTAACAGTGTATTCTGGAGTTATATTACCATGCTCGTTATTCATAAAATACTTACGGCAACCCATATCCTTCAAAAGGCTTGAAAGTTTTACAGATCTCGGCTTCTTACAAACCTGCGTTTATCTATGGCGGGCCCACCATGTCGGTAGCCATGCTGTGCGAACAATTGGCTAATGCAGGTTGCGAGATCATGGTGTATACTACAACCGCTAACGGGTTAAACGAACTTTCGATAGCTCCGAATGAAGCTGTAAATATTGATGGGGTTACTGTTATCTACTTTAAACGAATTACTAAAGATCATACCCACTTTTCACCGACGTTATTAAAATCGGTTTGGCGAAACGTTAAAAATTATGATGTGGTACACATCCAGGCCTGGTGGAATACGGTTTCGGTTTTATCGTGCCTCATAGCCGTATGGCGCAAGGTACCTGTTGTAATTTCGGCCAGGGGTACATTGAGTCCTTATTCTTTTCAAAACAAAAACAAGGACATTAAAAAGATCATCCATCATCTGCTCACCAAACCTCTATTCAAACGGTCGTACTGCCATGTAACTACCGACAGGGAGAAAGAAGCTATGCTTAGCCTGGTTCATCCTAAAAGCATTTTCAATATCGCCAACCTGGTTAAACTGCCTTCATTAAATCACATGGCAGATGGCAAGCGGGATGCCATATTTAAATTAATTTTCCTTTCCCGGATAGAAGAAAAAAAAGGGTTGGATATACTGCTCAATGCGCTACCTGATCTAACATTCCCCTTTACATTGACCATAGCCGGCGATGGCGACAGTAATTATGTAGAGGGATTGAAGGAACTGGTAAAAAACAAGGGCCAAGAACAAAGTGTAAATTGGATGGGTTTTCAAAACGAAAATAAATTTGAGCTCTTAAAAGAGCATGATCTGCTGGTGCTGCCATCCTACGATGAAAATTTCGGGAACGTAGTTATTGAAAGCTTAAGCCAGGGAACAGCGGTATTGTTAAGCGAATTTGTAGGCTTGTCGGCTTATGTGGTTCAAAAAAGCCTGGGCTGGCAATGCGAACTGGAAAGCCGTTCATTAGCCAGCCAGTTGAATTTAATAAGTGGTCAACAAGATGAGTTAACCCGTATCCGGGCAATCGCTCCTTCGATAATTGAAGCCGGCTTTGACAAAAGCAACCTGATCAACCAGTACATGAATATGTATACAAACATCATTACCCATGGCTGATTATAACAACTATGGTTATCATAATGATAAGCCAACACACAATTTAAGCTACCAGCTCCATGACCTGCTTGGCATGATTGATCAGTCGCGGCATCACCATATACTGGATCTGGGATGTGGTAATGGTTATCTCGTTAATTATTTGATTGAGCTGGGTTACAACGCTTATGGAACTGACGCCTCTGAAGAAGGTATCAGCATAGCCCGGCAAAAAAATCCCGATCGTTTTTTTGTTCAGGACCTATCGTCTGATAATTTACCCCAACAATTACAAAATATAGTCTTTGATATCATCATCACTACCGAGGTTATCGAACATTTGTACAACCCCGAGGCGTTTATCCTATTCTGCAAAAAACAGCTTAAACAAGGCGGCGAATTAATGGTATCAACCCCTTATCATGGATATATAAAAAACCTGGTGCTCAGCATTTTTAACAAATGGGACAGCCACATGAACCCGCTCTGGCTTGGCGGGCATATTAAATTATGGTCAAAAAAAACACTGAGCCAGGCATTGTCAAATGCCGGTTTTACAGTTACTTCGTTTAAAGGTAACGGGCGCTGGCCTTATTTATGGAAATCAATGTTGATAAAAGCTAAATTGAATTGATGGTTCCTTATTCAGTCATCATACTTACTTATAACGAAGAGCAGCATTTGCCCCGCTTGCTGGAGTCGATAGCGGCGTTAAACGCGCCTGTTTTTATACTGGATTCGGGCAGTACCGATCAAACCATCCAAATAGCACAGCAAGCAGGAGCAGTTGTGCAACAGCATCCGTTTGAAAATCATCCCAAACAATGGGATCATGCCTTGAAGATTTTTGATATACAAACTCCCTGGGTAATTTGCTTTGATGCCGACCAGATAGTTACCCCCGAATTAAAAGAGCTGCTGTTTAATTTTAAGGACGAGGACAACCAGAATATTAACGGCATTTATTTTAACCGCAAAAACTTTTTTAAAGGCCGCTGGATCAAACACGGGGGATATTACCCCATCTATCTGCTCAAAATGTTCCGCTATAAGGCCGGATATTCTGATCTGAATGAAGGTATGGATCACCGGTTTATTGTTCCGGGTAAAACCATTGTTTGGAAGCAGGGACATATTTTAGAGGAGAATTTAAAAGAGAACAACATCAGTTTTTGGATAGATAAGCACAACCGTTACAGCGACCTGGTGGCACGGGAAGAGGTGGAACGGATGCAAAACCTCCGGCACCAAACACTGAAACCAAGCTTGTTAGGTTCGCCCGATGAACGTACTGCCTGGCTTAAACGCTTATGGTGGCAGCTGCCACGTTACATAAGACCTTTGCTATACTTCGGCCACCGTATGATCTTTCAGTTAGGAATATTGGATGGCCGCACCGGTATCATATTCCACTTTTTACAGGGATTTTGGTTCAGGCTTATTGTCGATGTAAAAATTGATGAAATACTCAACTCCACCCCAAAGCGGGTTGCTGGTAACCAACCCTCTCCCTTAAAATTCGCCTTTAAATTCATAGTCCTGTTCCTGTTATTCTATTACTTCAATATCCTGTTCCTGGGCTTAACCAGTCCCGGTAATCATTACAATGCTTTTTTAGCTACTTATTTAAACTATATACAGGGTTTACGAACCCTTTTATTATCAGTCAGCGCCTTCATACTTAACATACTCGGTTTTGATGTAATTTACAATCATATTGATCTGCTGGTAGCGGGCAAAGGCGCTATCCGGTTAGCCTATGATTGCCTGGGACTTGGGGTCATGAGCTTTTTCTCGGCATTTGTGATCGCTTATCCCAAACAATTCAGGTCAAAAATCTTATTTCTGGTATCTGGCTTATTAGGTATTCAATTTTTAAACATTATCCGGTTTGTACTGTTAGCCTTGTTTTGGAATAAAAAAACAAATGGGATAATTGATCATCATACTATTTTTAATATCGTTATCTACATCTTGATTATGATCAGTCTTTACTTTTGGGTTAAAAGAGACGATAAAAAGGCAAGATATAAGAGTCAGGAATCAAGATAAAGGCAAAAACAAATGATTTATAAAAAATTTATTTCTTTATTGAAAATACGAACAAAAGCAGGCTATTTTTTTCTTAATTCCAGACTCTTAATTCTTGCTTCTCCTTATAAAACGGATCTATCTACCTATCAAGCCTAAACAACTTATGTCAACACAAAAGTCTCACATCCACCAGATTATTTTAGCGGCCCTGGGTATCCTCGTACTTATTTTGGGTACCATGATATACCTGTATCCTACTTCCATTTTTCCTGATTCCTGCTGGGGTTTCCAGGTACTGCGTGCCATGCAAATGGGTGGCGGCTTTAATATGGCCATCAAACCAGATCCTGCCGATGTCGCTAAAAACTCGGCTGAGTTTTTAACCTGGTGGTCACCGGGGCAATACCTGTTCCCTTATGTTTTCAAACTCCTTTTGGGTATAAACACTGGCAAAGCAGCGGCAGTTACGGTTACCTTGTTTACTTTATCGGGTTTAGCTGCCTTTTACCTGTTTTTCAAAAAGGTAGGTTTTACACCTTTGGTAGCCGCTATCAGTGTGTTGGTTATTGCCTGTCAGCAGGCATTTATTGTTCCTTATGTTTTTTACAATGGTGGCGAGGTTTTACTTTTCGGCTTCGCCGGATGGTTCCTGTATGGCTGTGCGGCTATAGATAAACCAGGATGGAAGATTGTAGTTTTTCTGATTATTTCGGGCTGGATAGGCTTTTGCTGCAAATCGTCATTTTTATGGATATACGGAGCTGGCTGTATTTACTTATGGATCACATTGTCATCCGGCCAAACGAGTATATGGGGATGGATAAAAAAAGGCTTCTGGATAGGCATACCCGCTGTACTGTCATTAGCCGTGATATACAAATTTTACCTTTCCAAAGGCATTACACCGGCCTCAGGAGCCGGCGGTATAAAACTGGCCTGGGAAACTTTTAGCTTCCCGATGGCTTCACCTATATTGGCCGGTTTTTCGGTTGATGATATAATGGGCGGCCTGATATATCATGATGATTCGGCCATGTTAAACCATTTTTGGGCGGTGTTTATTGTGGTAATAGCGGCTGTATTGAGTATATTACTGGTGAGCCGTATAGTGCGTAAAGTCCCCGATAAAAAGTATACACGGCTGCTCATCGTTTTTTATTCTGTGGCGATATTGTTTTTTGGATACAACTTTTTGAAACAGGCATATATCTCTTACGAAGCCAGGCACCTGCGCTTAATCGGGTTGTTAATTATACCCGGGGTGGTTTATTTAATAAGCCAGAGCGGGGTATTTTACAAAGCGGCGTTCGGATTTATTTGTATGGTGATCGCCTTTTTTAGTTTTCGTTATTTTATACCTGGTTATCTGCAAAACAAAAATGTAAATGCCAGAGGTACGTCTGGCCTGGCCCAAATGTTTATTGATCAGCCATCATTGAACTATATTATGGATCTCGACAAAAAGAACAATAACGCCCTTTTTGTATTTATCAGTCCAGATCTGGGGTTGGAGATCAACCACAACCGTTTTATTACTTTAGATCCCATAGACTCGGATATTAAAATTGATTATGACAGCTACGTACACCGTGGCCACGCAGGGCCAATATTTATTCTGTTACCGGCAAGTTACATGGGGCCAAAGTCAAACATCATACGCAAGTGTTTCCCAGGTTACAAAGGCTTTAAAATGGATATGCTGAGTAATGATTATGTGTTGTACTCGGCTAAGTGAGTCGGGAAGTCCGGAAGTCAGTAAAGCCCGGAAGATAAAATAGGAGTAAAAGATAAAGTCCGAAAGTTTGGAAATTACAACACTCCAAACTTTCGGACTTTATCTTTTATTTTTCGACTTGCAGACTTTACTGCTTGCGCTGTTCGAAGTCTCTGACTTCGAATGACTATGCCTGTAGTTTGCAACTACACTGCTTCATGTAGTCTAAAGACTACTAACATAATAGTCCGAAGTCAGAAACTTCGGACAGCGCGTTACAACACTCTAAACTTTCGGACTTTATCTTTCCGACTTATGGACTTTACTGACTTTCGGACTTTATCTTTTATTGATCTCGGTCCAAAGAAGGTCTTTCAGTTCCGTAAGGTTCTTTTGCGCTACGGAGGATATGAATAAAGAAGGAACGCCCCCGGGGAGTTCTTTTTTCATTTCGGCCTGCAGCTCGTCATCAAGCATATCCATTTTGGTAACTGCCAAAACGCGGGGCTTGTGCATAAGCTCTGCATTGTATTGCTGCAGCTCGTTCAGTAAAATTTCGTATTCTTCTTTTATGGTGCGGTTGGTATCGGCCGGTACCATGAACAACAGCACCGAGTTACGTTCGATATGCCTCAGGAACCTGAAACCTAAACCTTTACCCTGTGATGCCCCCTCGATGATTCCCGGAATATCGGCCATTACAAATGAGCGATTATTCCGGTAGGATACAATACCCAGGTTGGGCACGAGGGTAGTAAAAGCATAGTCGGCAATCTCGGGCTTGGCAGCAGATACTACCGAAAGCAGGGTTGATTTGCCCGCGTTGGGGAAACCTACCAAACCTACATCGGCCAGTATTTTCAGCTCCAGTATATTCCAGTCTTCCCTGCCATCTTCACCGGGTTGCGCAAAGCGGGGTGTTTGCTGGGTAGCGGTTTTAAAGTGCCAGTTGCCTAAGCCACCGCGACCGCCGGGTGTTAATATTTTTGTTTCCCCATCCTGGGTTATCTCGAAGATGATCTCGCCTGTTTCGGCATTTTTAACGGTTGTACCCAGGGGTACTTCCAATATCTCGTCGCGCCCGGTTTTTCCGCTTCTTAAAGAGCTGCCTCCCGAATCACCGTCGCCGGCAATTACGTGTTTACGGTATTTGAGGTGAAGCATTGTCCAGAGCTGGGCATTGCCTTTAACGATCACATGACCACCGCGGCCGCCATCGCCACCATCCGGACCACCTTTGGAGGTTAATATATCACGGTGTAAATGAGCAGAGCCCGCCCCTCCGTGGCCCGAGCGGCAACAGATCTTCACATAATCAACAAAATTGGAACTCTGCGACATTTCTTTTCCCTTTTTAGTCCGGAAAGTCCGAAAGTCAGTAAAGTCCGGAAGGCTAAGAATTTTGAATGTCTCAACTTCCGGACTTTACTGACTTACCCGACTTGCGGACTGTCTTTTTACTTAATAATTTTCGATAACCGTATCAATTGCCTTATATATCTGGTCAATTGAGCCTATACCATTTATGCTGGTAAACTTATGCTGGTTTTTATAAAAATTAGCAACCGGCGCCGTTTTATCATTATACTCTTTAATACGTTTGCGGATAACTTCCGGGTTGGCATCATCAGCACGACCTGATTCTTTACCGCGCAATAAAAGGCGGTGTTCCAGTTCATCGTCATTTACTTCAAGCGCTATCATGCCTGATATGGCCGATTCTTTTGATTTCAACAGCTGGTCTAATGCTTCGGCTTGTGCCACAGTACGCGGAAAGCCATCAAATATAAACCCTTCGGCATCTTTATTGGCATCCAGCTTATTACTGATCATGCCTATAACTACCTCATCCGGAACCAGCATCCCCTCATCCATCAGTTTTTTCGCCTCTAAACCAAGCTTTGTTCCTTGTGCAATTTCGCCGCGTAAAAGGTCGCCTGTTGAAAGGTGTATTAAACCGTGTTTTTCAATAAGCTTTTGCGACTGAGTCCCTTTCCCTGCTCCGGGAGGGCCAAACAATACCAGATTTAGCATGCTCTATACAAATTAAAAGCCTTTCGGTACTACACAGAAAGGCTTAACGTTATGGTGCACTTGAAGGGAGTCGAACCCCTAACCTCCTGATCCGTAGTCAGGTGCTCTATCCAATTGAGCTACAAGTGCTTTTTGAAACGGAATGCAAAAATAGAATTTTTCACCGTCCGTTGCAAACTTTTTTAAAATAACTTTCTGAATTATTTTTTCCGGATAGCCAAATAGCTGATCTGATGCTTACTAAACCGTTTCTCTTTTTGAACCGGCTGCCATGCATCGGCTCAAAATTACTTTACTATCTCGGCTATCGCTGCAAAATCGGGCAGCTGGCCGGCATCTTCCAGCACTTCGGCGTATATAATATTCTGCTCTTCGTCAATTACAAAGGCCGAACGCTTAGAAACACCTTTCAGGCCCAGGACAAATTCTTCATACAAGGCGCCGTAAGCAGACGATACTTCTTTGTTAAAATCCGACAGCAGGTCGAACTGATAATTATTCTCAGCCTTGAATTTAGCCAGTGTAAAAGGCGAATCGACAGATATACCTAATATCACTGCATTCAACCCGTCATAATAACCAAAGCTATCGCGCATGGTACACAACTGCGTGGTACAAACACCGGTAAAAGCTAATGGGAAGAAATGTACAACTACTTTTTTGCCTTTAAAATCGGCTAATGATACCGACTTGATATCGGTTGATAATAAAGAGAATTGAGGTGCCGCCTGGCCTGCTTGTAATGTCATAGTTAATTTTTTGATTACAAATAAATAAAAATTACCGGCCTTATTGGTAATCGCTGGGTAATTAATTCGTTTAATATAATTTTAAGCCATGAAACACCTATTGTTTACTTTATTCCTGCTTTCATCCCTTTTCGCCAAAGCGCAAACCAGGCCGTTCCGCATCAGTACAAAACATTTAACAGGTAATGTATATGTATATATTTCTTATGGTTTACCTGATGATAAAACGCCATTCCCGGCCAATGGCCTTTATATAGTAACACCGGCCGGCATTGTATTAATTGATACCCCCTGGGACGAAGATCAGACCCGGCAGCTGATAGATACCATCAAACAACGTTATCATCAAAAAATAGCGCTTTGTATATCAACCCATTTCCACACCGACCGTACCGCGGGGCTCGACGTATTAAAAAAGAACGGCACCAAAACCTATACCAGCGTATTAACCAAACAGCTGGCCAAACAACACAACGACAAACAACCTGAGTTTACTTTTACTAAAGACACCGTTTTTAACGTTGGCGGAGTAAAAGTGCAAACCTATTTCCCGGGCGAGGGCCATACCAAGGATAACATTGTGATATGGCTGCCCCAAACTAAAGTATTGTTTGGCGGCTGCCTGATCAAAAGCATGGATACCGACGAAAAGGGGTATACCGCCGATGGCAATATTGCCGCATGGCCTTTGAGCGTAAACCGGGTAAAAACCCGTTTTCGGGATATCAAATACCTCATTCCCGGTCACCAGGGCTGGCAGGGTGATACCCTGATGCTGAAACATACTATTGACATAGCGAAGCAGAAATAGGAATGAGTGCTCAAAACCTGCAAACATTGATCCGCACCAAAGATTGAAGTTGGTTGATTTAACTTTATTTAACAAATTGATATTCAATTACTTTTTAATTTTATGGTCAATTGGTTTAACCTGTTAAAAACCCATTCCTGCCATGATCAAAAACTATCTCCGTATCGCGTTCAAAAGTCTTTTAAAAAACAAAGGCGTTGCATTCATTAATATTTTAGGCCTGGCCATGGGGCTGGCTACCTGCCTGCTCATTGTGTTTTATGTAGTGGATGAGTTAAGCTACGACAAGTACAATACCAATGTCGATCGCATATACCGGGTTAATACCGATCTTAAATTTGGCGGCAATGCCTCATCTTACGCCATTACCCCACCACCCCTTGCAGCCACGCTCATCAATGATTTTCCGGAAGTTGAAAAATCGGCCAGGCTGCTGCATGATATGGGCGTACGCATTAGGAAAAACAATGAGAACGTACAGGAAGACAAGGTAGCTTACAGCGACCCGACCATATTTACCATATTTACCTTACCAATGATAGAAGGTGACCCCAGAACGGCACTTAAAGAACCGAACACCGCCGTGATCACCGAAACAACCGCGAAAAGATATTTTAACGATATACATGTCACCGGCAAAACCCTGGTAGTAAACAGTAGCACCAACTATAAAATAACCGGTGTAATGAAGGACATACCAGGCAACTCGCACTTTAATTTCGACTTCTTTTTATCCATGGCTTCTAAGCCGGAAGATAAAAGTCAAAACTGGTTAAACTATGTGGTGAGCACCTATGTATTACTAAAACCCCATGCCAATCCCCAAACCTTAGCAGCTCGTTTGCCCGCCATGGTTAAAAGAACCTTTAACCGCATGCGCGACAACGATGGCAATTTGGATGCAATGGAAAAACAGGGTAATTATATACGGATGAATTTAACACCACTTACCGATATCCATCTATATAGTAATAAGCAGTATGAACTTGGCACCAACAGCAGTATCCAATATGTGTATATTTTTAGTGTTGTAGCCATATTTATATTGCTGTTGGCCTGTGTCAACTTCATGAATATATCTACCGCCCGTTCGGCAAACCGGGCACGCGAAGTTGGTGTACGCAAGGTATTGGGCTCATCACGTAAAAGTCTTATCGTCCAATTTCTGACTGAGTCGATACTGGTAACACTCGGCGCAACTGTCGTAGCGGTACTCGCGGCCTGGGCTTTGCTCCCTCTTTTTAACCAGGTAGCCAATAAAAACCTGGTTGTTACCCCGCAAATAATCATGTGGCTACTGCCCGCGCTGATCCTTATAGTTTTAGTGGTAGGTACGCTCGCCGGTTTTTATCCTGCATTTTTCCTATCAGCTTTTCAGCCAGCCGATGTGTTAAAAGGCAAATTGTCCGCGGGTTTTAAAGGTGGTAGATTACGTAATTTCTTGGTCGTTTTTCAGTTTTCCATATCCATTTTCCTGATCATTGGCACAGTGGTTATCTATAATCAGCTGCATTACATACAAAGCCGGGATATGGGTTTTAACCGTAACCAGGTATTGATAGTTAAAAACGCGCAAGTTTTAAATCAGCAGGCTAAAATTTTGCAGCAACAGGTTAGGCAGTTACCCGGCGTGGTAAACGCCTCGCTCTGTGGCTTTTTACCTACCAAAAGCAACCGGGCCCCAGACGCGGTATTCTCCAGCAGGGCGGTTGACGCTAAGAGCGCCCTGTTCACCGAAACATGGAATATTGATGAAGATTATTTAAGCACAATGGGCATGAAGATACTCAAGGGACGTAATTTTTCAAAAACCTTTACTACCGATTCGTCGGGCGTACTCATTAATGAGGCCGCGGCAAAAATGCTCGGTTATTATAATGACCCGCTAAGCAAAAGGATCTACCGCTCCACACCAAAGGGACCACAAGAATATCGCGTATTAGGTATTGTAAAAGATTTTAATTTCAACTCCCTCCGCGAAAATATTACACCGGTAGTGATGTTTTTGTCCCAGGATAACGGCGCGTTGAGCATCAGGGTAAATACTCATAATTATCAGGCTTTTGTGGCCCAGGTAAAACAATTATGGAAAAACATGAGCCCTAACGAACACTTTGAATATTCATTTATGGACGAAGATTTTGATGCTGCCTATCGTTCAGAACAACGCACCGGAAAATTATTCTTATCCTTTACCACACTGGCCGTGATCATTGCTTGTCTGGGCCTTTTTAGCCTGGCTGCCTACGCGGCAGAGCAGCGTAACAAGGAAATAGGTATACGCAAAATATTAGGGGCTGGTGTTTCTACCATAATAGCTATGCTCTCTAAAGATTTCATCAAGCTGGTTTTCATCTCCATCCTTATCGCTACGCCATTGGCTTGGTTAACCATGAACAAATGGCTGCAGGGCTTTGCTTACCGGCAAAACATTCAATGGTGGATGCTGCTTTCGGCGGCAGTTGGCGCGCTTGTTATCGCCTTTGTCACCATTAGTTCGCAATCATTCAGAGCCGCGCATAGCAATCCTGTTGACAGTTTACGAAGCGAATAATCAGATTTATAAATCACGAGCATACCCCTTTTGGCGCAAGTCTTGCGTTGTAGGCCTGTGAAAAATGGCTGACTTGTGACATAAGCACAAGTCCTCACCCCCCAGCAACCGCACAAGACTTGCGCTAAGGAGGGATAGTTTAAGGAACGAATAATCAGATTTATAAATTTTATAAGAGGATCGCGCAACACACAGTACCAGTGGATGATCGAGGTTATTTGTTTAACAAATCATCAATTATCACACTTGCCTTCTCTACAAAATCATCACCATAACCTACGTGCACGTTGGCTATTTTCCCTTCTTTGTCAATGTAATAAAAAGTAGGAAAACTGTTTACATGGTATGATTTGACTACGTCAGCCGCATTAACGTAGCTTGGATATCTTAAATGATAATTTTTTTCAAAGTCTAAAACGGATTGCTTACTATCCCGCTCGGTTATGCTTGCTATTACAAAGTTTTTCCCTTTGTATTTTTCAAAAAGATTATTCAATGGCTTTAAAGAAAGCATACAGCCAGCACAACCAATAAAATAAAAATCCATCAATACAACTTTCCCTTTCAATTGCGTTAAGGACATTTTTTTACCATCGGCAGTATACAAGGTCCAACCTGGTGCAGCACTTCCCAATGCTAACAAATCAGTTTGCTCTTTAAGTAAAGCGGGCTGATCTTTGGGTGGATGAAAATCCTTAGGGATTGTCATGGAAGCTATATCAATATTATTCTGATCAAACTGATAATCGAAGTAACGGGTTTCGGAATAATAGATTGTAGCCCCATCACCAAAACTCATATCTCTTGATCGGGCAACTATATAATTGGGCATACCTGATAATTTGTCAATATACAAATGCACATAGCTATAGTCATGTTCTTTATTAATGAGCGTGTCCCGTATATTAACAATTAAATGATAGTTATCAACCGCATTGATCGTAGTATCGCTGGTTTTTACAACTTTGGATAGTCCTTTTGCGATGCGGCCCTGCATCCATCTTAAATAACCTGGCAATGTGCGCTGAACAATGTACTCCAGCTTATCCTTTCGATATGTACTGTCTTTGGGTGTAATATGTATCAGATCCTGCCCGTTGTATAAATCAATATTGGTAAATTGATCATTTCCATTTTTGGTTTCCATGTTAAACAGATAACCAAAGCTTCTATCTTCAGGCGCTTTTTCCAAAACGGTATGAGTTTGCGTAGTTACCGTGTCTTTGGCAAATATCTCCCTCATTCTATTGACAGACTGGTAGCTAAAGTTTTTATGATTTTCCAGTTTGCCAATAATTTGTTGAACTGAGACAATCTGAGCGTTCACGTTTTTACCAAACAGCACAAATGCGATGCAGGTAAAAGGCTTAGTAAATTTCCGGATAAGGTAAATCATGCTATTCATGTTAGAATTATCAATCAGCCCTCTAAGATAATCCAAAAAGAAAAGTTCAAACAAACCTTAACCTTTTTTAACATCCAGGCTGGTACCTGCCAACTTAGGATATTGAAAACCCCGTCAGGGTTAAAGCTTTGTAGAAAAAGTCATCCTTATTCAGTGCCGTAGGTACTGCACTCCCGTTGCATACCTACGGCATGCCATCACGTCGCCTTTATTTGCTACAAAGCTTTACTCCTGCGGAGTAATCTGCAATTTAATTACATTGACAGGATACTCCCGACTCTGTATTTTCCTTATTTTTGATCATTATATGTACGCTGAATTTGAAACTTACCTCCGGGAGCACATGCAGCTGTCTGATGATGAACTCAGACTGATCCACTCCTTTGCTGTCGAAAAAAAAGTGCACAGAAAACAGGTGTTGCTGCAGGAAGGCGAAATATGCCGCTTCAAGATATTTGTTTGCAAAGGTATATTACGTACCTACCGCACCCGGGAAGACGGCACCGAACATATTGTGCAGTTTTCGCCAGAAAATTTGTGGGTTACCGAGCCCGAAAGCTTACATAATCATACCCCTTCCCGTTATTATATCGATGCTGTAGAAGACAGTGACCTTATCTTCTGGACCAAAAGTGATTTTGACACCCTGTTTGCGCAGATCCCCCGCTTAAAATACTTTACGGAGCGGCTCATCTCCCGCAATGTCACATTAGGCCGCGATCGCATCTTTAGCGCCATCAGTTCAACACCCGAAGAAAAATACGATGAATTTATACAAACCTACCCCACCGTATTTGCACGTGTGCCCCTGCACATGATCGCTTCGTACCTCGGGCTTTCGCTCAAGACCCTTAGCCGTGTGCGGCATGCCCAGCTCAAACGATAGATAACAACTCAAACTTGCGAGGTTATAAGTAAATCGCAGAGTCGACTCACCGGTCTACGCTTCGCTGGACCACCTCTCTTCGCCTGCGGCGGAAAGAGGGTGAAGAAAAAAGAAAGAAAACCCCTCTATGCGCGAAGCGGAGAGAGGGGTGACAAGCGCAGCGATGTCGGGGTGAGTCGATATACGCCCGATTTCCACCTAATGTCTTTTTATAAGTTATTACTTCGCTCCCACGAGATACGCTGCCAGGGAGTAAGCATTAAAAAAGCAAATTACCTAAATGAAAACAGCGTCAAATGTCCTCTTTTCCCGAAGCGGTATTGGCCAATTTTGAATCGTTAAAAACGATTTAAAATTTTATTTATCTAATTCAAAAAAAAACATGCGTGTATTTGTAACAGGCGCTACGGGCTTTGTAGGCTCAGCCATTGTTCAGGAATTAATAGGCGCGGGGCACCAGGTACTTGGTCTCGCGCGTTCAGATGCGGGTGCAAAAGCCCTTATCGTCGCCGGTGCCGAAGTGCACCGTGGTAACCTGGAAGATCTCGAAAGCCTGCGGGTGGGAGCGGCTATGTGTGACGGCGTTATCCACACCGCCTTTAACCACGATTTTACCAAATTTAAAGCCAACTGCGAAACAGACCGGCAAGTGATACACGCAATGGGCTCCGTGCTCACCGGCTCCGATCGCCCGCTGGTTATCACCTCGGGTACAGGGCTGCTGGCCGGGAGGGGCCTGGCCACCGAAGATACGGTGCCCGATTTCAGCTCGTCGCCAGTGCCTCGTGTAGCCTCGGAAGAGGCGGCGATGGCCATCGCGGCACAAGGAGTACGCACAGCAGTGGTGCGCCTGCCCCCAACGGTACATGGCAATGGCGACCATGGCTTTGTTCCGGCACTCATTGGCATGGCCCGGGAGAAAGGAGTTTCGGCTTATGTAGGCGAAGGACTAAATCGTTGGCCGGCCGTGCACCGCCTGGATGCCGCCCGTTTGTACAGGCTCGCGCTGGAGAAAGGCTCCGCAGGGGCCCGATATCATGGCGTTGCCGAAGAAGGTGTACTCTTCCGCGATATTGCGGGTGTGATAGGCCTGCATCTGAATGTACCGGTTGTAAGCAAAACACCCGAAGAAGCACCAGATCATTTTGGCTGGTTCGGGCATTTCGCGGGCATGGATAACCTATCGTCCAGCGCCCAAACCTGTGAACAACTGGGCTGGCAGCCGAAACATATTGAACTTCTTACCGATATGGAAACAGGAACTTATTTCGGATAGTGAAAAGATAGGGTTAAACTTTTATCCCTTCCAAAAATTCAGTATATTTGTATATACAACAGCCCGTTTCTCTTCAACCAAAAGAGAAACGGGCTGTTTGGTTAAGGAAAAAAGAGTCCTAAAACCGACCGATTTTAACATAGTTATTTGGCGATCAAATAATTAAAACTTTTTAAAGTTTTCAAAACCCATCAAAAGTTTGTTAAAAAGTGTTAAAATCGATGGTTTTGAATGAGTTTTAAGAAGTTTTCGATCGATTTTCAATCGTTTTTGATCAAAAAAGTGTTAAAATTTAAGGTTTAAAAAGTTTTTGAGAACTGAAATCACTAATTCAATAAATCAGTAATTCAATAATTAATTATGAACGCAGTTGTTGTCACCCGGCCTGGTACCCCTTCCGTTTTGCAGATCGCCGAGAGATCAAAACCCGGTTGTGGAGCTGATGAGGTGTTGGTGAAAGTGATAGCTGCCGGGGTTAACCGTCCGGATATAAAACAGCGCGAAGGTAAATATCCGCCGCCTGCTGGTGTGGTACAGGATATCCCCGGTTTGGAAATAGCCGGCATCATAGTTGAAACTGGCACGGCGGTAACCCAATGGAAAATTGGCGATAAAGTTTGCGCCCTCGTAGCTGGTGGTGGTTATGCTGAGTATTGCAACGCCCCGGAGGGTCAATGCCTGCCGGTTCCGGATGGGTTTTCATTTGAAGAGGCAGCCTCCTTACCCGAAACGTTTTTTACCGTTTGGAGCAATGTATTTGATCGCGCCAACCTCAAAGGCGATGAAACTTTGCTGGTGCACGGCGGATCAAGCGGTATTGGAGTTGCGGCTATACAAATGGCGAAAGCGCTGGGTCACCCGGTTTATGTAACTGCCGGCTCGGATGAAAAATGCCGCTTTTGCGAGCAATTAGGTGCTACCAAAGCTATCAACTACAAAACAGAAAATTTTACCGATGCTATTAAACAATTAACTAACGGCAAAGGAGTTGATGTGATATTGGACATGATAGGCGGCGATTATACGCCGGGCAATATCCAGTCGCTGTCTGTTGAGGGACGACTGGTGATGATCAACACCATGAAAGGTAAGGATGCCCAGATTGACCTGGCGCAGGTGATGATGAAAAGGCTGGTGATCACAGGTTCAACATTACGAGCCAGGGATATAGCGTTTAAAGCCGCCATCGCCCAAAATCTACGAAATAACATCTGGCCATTGCTGGCATCCGGGCAGATAAAGCCGGTTATCTACAAAGTTTTCAAAGCCGAAGAGGCCGCTCAGGCCCATGAGCTGATGGAAAGCAGCGCCCACACAGGAAAAATTGTGCTGAGTTTTGCGCATTAAAAACCTGAAAATGGGTGTGCAGAAAATATATGCAAAAATGTTGGCGTTGCTATTTAAATATTTGGATAGAAATCTTAACTTTGCGCCTCTGAAATAGCATCTTATATTTTAACAGTAACAACTATTTCGCAGAAAAATTCTTTAAAACACCAGGTTATATATGCCAAACATTGGAAAAATATCACGGATCATTGGTCCGGTAGTTGACGTAAGTTTCGCTGATGATGCTCATCTTCCCAAGATTTATGATGCGTTAGAGATCACGAAAGATAATGGCCAAAAAGTAATTTTAGAAGTTCAACAGCATTTAGGTGAAGATCGTGTACGTGCGATCGCGATGGATTCGACAGACGGATTGCTACGTGGCATGAAAGTGTTGGATACCGAAGCCGCTATCAAAATGCCGGTTGGCGAAAACATTAAAGGTCGCGTGTTCAACGTAGTTGGTGATGCCATTGACGGTATCGCAAACTTAGATAAATCTAATGGCCGCCCTATCCACAATATCCCCCCACGTTTCGAAGATCTATCTACCGAAACCGAAGTATTGTTCACAGGTATTAAAGTTATTGACCTGTTAGAGCCTTACGCTAAAGGTGGTAAAATTGGATTGTTTGGTGGTGCAGGTGTAGGTAAAACCGTATTAATTCAGGAATTGATCAACAATATTGCCAAGGCTTATTCTGGTTTATCAGTATTTGCCGGTGTAGGTGAGCGTACCCGTGAAGGTAATGACCTTTTACGTGAGATGCTTGAATCGGGCATTATTAAATATGGCGATGGCTTTATGCACTCTATGGAAGAAGGCGGTTGGGACTTATCTAAAGTTGATACCGAAGCTTTAAAAGAGTCAAAAGCAACATTCGTTTTCGGACAAATGAACGAACCTCCAGGTGCGCGTGCACGTGTGGCTTTATCAGGCTTAACCATTGCCGAGTATTTCCGTGATGGTGAAGAAGATGGCAAAGGCCGTGATATCCTGTTCTTTATCGATAACATTTTCCGCTTTACACAAGCAGGTTCTGAAGTATCGGCGCTGTTAGGCCGTATGCCATCAGCGGTAGGTTACCAGCCAACACTGGCTACCGAAATGGGTACCATGCAAGAGCGTATCACCTCAACAAAAAGAGGTTCAATTACCTCAGTACAAGCCGTTTACGTACCTGCGGATGACTTAACCGACCCTGCGCCGGCAACAACCTTCGCTCACTTAGATGCTACTACTGTACTTTCACGTAAAATTGCCGAGTTAGGTATCTACCCAGCTGTGGATCCATTGGATTCTACATCACGTATCCTTAGCCCTGCTGTTTTAGGCGATGAGCACTACAACACTGCTCAACGTGTTAAAGAAACTTTACAACGTTACAAAGAGTTACAGGATATTATCGCGATCCTGGGTATGGACGAGTTATCTGAAGAAGATAAACTGGTTGTATCACGTGCGCGTCGTGTTCAGCGTTTCCTGTCACAGCCATTCCACGTGGCCGAGCAATTTACCGGCTTAAAAGGTGTATTGGTTGATATCAAAGAAACCATCAAAGGTTTCAACATGATCATGGACGGTGAAGTGGATGAATATCCTGAAGCAGCTTTCAACTTAGTAGGCAGCATCGAAGACGCCATTGAAAAAGGTAAAAAACTATTAGCAGAAGCTAATTCTTAAATATGCAAATGTGCAAGTGTGCGGATGTGCAAATTAAAACATCATCTGCACATTTGCATATCTGCACATACGCACATTAAGCTATGACATTAGAAATTCTTACTCCCGATAAAAAAGTATACGAGGGCGAAGCCACATCGGTAACCGTTCCAGGTACTTTGGGATTATTTGAAATATTAAACCATCACGCGCCTATCATCTCTACTTTACAGGATGGTAAGCTAACCGTACGTGGCGGCAGCGCTGCTAAAGAAGAAGTTTTTTTTATTAAAGGCGGCGTAGTTGAAGTATTAAACAATAAGGTCATTATTCTTGCTGAAGGCATTCAGCACAAATAGTCCTTATACCTACATTCAAAAAAAACGTCCGGGTATGATACCCCGGACGTTTTTTTTTGACATTTTTTCCGGCTGATCTTTTATCAAACAAGACTAACCGTTACTGAACAAACTGAACCCTTTTTTTATCGGCTCCTGCTTAAAAGTTGTTTAAATTAACAGGGCTAAATTCTGAGGCAAATTATATAAAGATAAAGCAACATCCTTAAGCGGTAATTACATCATGCAAAGCAATCCGATTTTTACAACTTCTGCAGCGGCTTTGCCCATTTCAGGAAGAAAATCGACAACTTACTATGCATGCATAAAAAATGTACCGAATACCGTTTTGAACTTTGGTATATTCCACGACATATATTATTGCTATATTTTTATTTTAAACAGAATTAAATTTCATTTTTATAATAAAAACGGCATAAAATACTTTTTTCAAAAAAAAATCGCAGCTATTGCTATTCTTTATTCCTATATCTACCTTACAAATACAGATTCGTACTGTACGAATAAACCAGGATCAACAGGCAAAATTATTTACAAATTAGTCTATCATACCAAATAAAAATGAGTTCATCAGATACTACAGCGGCTATAGAATTGAATAAGTACAGCAAAACTTTTACACAGGACGAAACACAACCGGCTGCCAAGGCCATGTTATACGGCATAGGTTTAACCGACGACGACATGGAAAAAGCACAGGTTGGGGTGGCAAGCATGGGTTACGATGGTAATACCTGCAATATGCACCTGAACGATCTGGCTAAGCTGGTTAAACAAGGTATCTGGGATGAGGATATGGTAGGCCTGATATTCCATACCATTGGCGTAAGCGATGGCATGAGCAACGGTACCGAAGGTATGCGCTACTCATTAATGAGCCGCGATATTATTGCCGATTCTATTGAAGCCGTTACGGGAGCACAGTATTATGATGGCTTAATTACCTTGCCAGGCTGCGATAAAAACATGCCAGGCTCTATCATGGCTATGGGCCGTTTAAACCGTCCGTCTATCATGGTATACGGTGGCACTATTAAACCCGGTCACTGGAAAGGCGAAGACCTGAACATTGTATCGGCATTTGAGGCTTTAGGCAAAAAAATTGCAGGTCAGATAGATGATGTTGATTTTATGGGCGTAATTAAAAACGCTTGTCCAAGCGCGGGTGCCTGTGGTGGTATCTACACGGCTAATACAATGGCCGCCGCTATTGAGTCCTTGGGTATGAGCTTGCCCTACTCATCATCGAATCCGGCATTGAGCGAAGATAAAAAAGCAGAATGCCTTGCTGCGGGTAAAGCGATCAAGATATTGTTGGAAAAAGATATCAAGCCATCAGACATCATGACCCGCGAGGCATTTGAAAATGCCATGGTTGTGATCATGGTACTGGGTGGTTCAACCAACGCCGTGTTGCACCTTATTGCAATGGCCAAAAGCGTTGGTGTTAAAGTAACTCAAGACGATTTCCAGACGGTAAGTAACCGCATACCTGTATTGGCCGATATGAAGCCAAGTGGTAAATATATGATGGAAGATCTGCACAAGGTTGGCGGTGTACCTGCAGTAATGAAATATTGCCTTAGCCAGGGATGGTTGAATGGAGATTGCCTTACTGTTACCGGTAAAACCATTGCTGAGAATTTAGCAGATGTTCCGGAGATCAATTTCGAAACACAAACTATAATCCGCCCGGCCGAAAAACCAATTAAAGCGACCGGTCACTTACAGATATTGTACGGAAACTTGGCCGAAGGTGGCAGCGTTGCCAAGATCACCGGTAAAGAGGGTACCAGCTTTGAAGGGCCTGCCCGTGTATTTGATGGTGAATTTGAGTTAATACACGGTATACAAAGCGGCCGTGTTAAAGCCGGCGATGTGGTGGTTATCCGCAACGTAGGTCCTAAAGGCGCTCCAGGCATGCCGGAAATGCTAAAGCCTACTTCCGCCATATTTGGCGCCGGATTGGGTAGTTCCGTAGCATTAATTACTGATGGCCGTTTTTCAGGTGGAACACACGGCTTTGTAGTTGGTCACATTACTCCTGAGGCCTATGATGGTGGCGGTATCGCTTTTGTGAAAGACGAAGACCGGATATTTATTGATGCCGTTAACCGCACCATCAACGTAATCATCAGCGACGAAGAATTTGCCGCCCGCAAAGCAGCCTGGAAACAACCTGCTTTAAAGGTAAGCAAGGGCTTATTATACAGATATGCTAAAACAGTAAGTACCGCAGCCGAAGGTTGTGTTACTGACGAAATGCCGTAGCCCCCTAACCCCCTGAAGGGGGAATGATAAGGGATACGAATACAAACGAACTAATAAAAATAAAATATACACTTAAAAAGCTCCCCCTTTAGGGGGCTGGGGGGTAAAACTATGGAAGTTGCACAGGAAACACTAACTACACCCGCACCAACAACAGCGGTAGAAGTTTCAGGATCAGTAGCATTATTGGAGGCATTAATTGTTGAAGGTGTTGATACCATCTTTGGCTACCCGGGTGGCGCTATCATGCCCATCTATGATGCTCTGTTTGATTATAATGATAAACTGAACCACATCCTGGTCCGTCATGAACAGGGCGGTATCCACGCCGGTCAAGGCTATGCACGTACCTCTGGTAAAGTGGGTGTTGTATTTGCAACCAGCGGTCCCGGTGCAACCAACCTGGTAACCGGCTTAGCCGATGCGCAGATTGATAGTACTCCTGTGGTATGTATCACCGGGCAGGTGTTTGCTCATTTGTTAGGCACCGATGCCTTCCAGGAAACCGACGTGATCAACATCACCACACCGGTAACCAAATGGAATTACCAGGTAACTGATGCCAACGAGATCCCCGAGGTTATTGCCAAGGCTTTTTACATTGCCAAAAGCGGTCGCCCAGGCCCGGTATTGATCGATATCACTAAAAACGCACAGATACAAAAATTCAACTACCAGGGTTATACGCAATGTAACCATATCCGTAGCTACAGACCAAAACCCATTGTACGTTCTGAATATATCCAAGAGGCTGCCGAACTGATAAACCAGGCCAAAAAACCATTTGTAATTTGGGGACAAGGTGTTATTTTGGGCAGCGCCGAACAAGAGTTTAAAGCATTTATCGAAAAATCAGGTATCCCTGCTGCATGGACTGTTTTAGGTGCAGGCGCTATCCCAACTGAGCATCCTTTAAACGTAGGCATGTTGGGCATGCACGGCAACTATGGCCCTAACGTATTAACTAACGAATGCGATGTACTGATTGCTATCGGCATGCGCTTTGACGATCGCGTAACCGGCCGTTTAGATAAATACGCTAAACAGGCAAAGGTGGTTCATTTGGATATTGACCCGGCCGAGATCGACAAAAACGTAAAATCAACCGTACCGGTATGGGGCGACTGTAAAGAGACCCTCCCTATGCTGACCAAATTGATTGAAGAAAAGAAGCATACCGAATGGCTGAATACTTTCAATGAATACACCCAAAAAGAAGTTGAAGCGGTAATTCATGACGAATTGAATCCCACCAGCCCGGAAATGACCATGGGTGAGGTGATCAAACAACTCAATGAAATTACAAAAGGTGAGGCTATTATTGTAACCGACGTAGGTCAGCACCAGATGGTGGCCTGCCGTTATGCTAAATTCAATAAAACACGCAGCAACGTTACCAGTGGTGGTTTAGGTACTATGGGCTTTGCACTACCCGCTGCTATCGGTGCTAAATTTGGCGCTCAGGACCGCACCGTTGTAGCTATTATTGGTGATGGCGGGTTCCAGATGACCTTGCAGGAATTGGGCACTATTATGCAAACCGGTATCGATGTAAAGATCATCATTCTGAACAACCGTTTCCTGGGTATGGTTAGGCAATGGCAGGAGTTATTTAATGAGCGTCGTTATTCGTTTGTAGATATCCAGAGCCCTGATTTTGTAACACTGGCATCGGCATATAAAATCCCCGGTAAACGAATTGACGACCGGGCAGAACTTCCAGCAGTATTAAATGAGATGCTGAGCACCAAAGGATCATTCCTTTTAGAAGTAATGGTAACTAAAGAGAACAACGTATTCCCGATGGTACCGCAAGGATGCAGTGTAGCCGAGATCAGGTTGAAATAATTACAGCCTATAACCTTTAAAATAGCAATCATGAGTAATCAAGATATAGAGAAACAAGAATTTAACATCACGGTTTACACCGAAAACCAGATAGGCCTGCTAACACGCATAGCCATCATATTCTCGCGCCGTAAGATCAATATCGAAAGCCTGAACACATCTCCATCTGAGATAGATAAAATTCACCGCTTTAACATTGTGATCACCGAATCGGAAGAAGTAGTACGTAAGCTTGTTCGTCAGATAGAAAAACAGGTGGAAGTGCTGAAAGCATACTATCATACCAATGCCGATGTGATCTGGCAGGAATTAGCGTTATATAAAGTATCAACCGATGTAATTGCCGAGAAAGTGAGCGTTGAACGCCTGCTGCGCGAAAATGGTGCGCGTGTGGTTGTACTGCGTAAAGATTATACCGTATTTGAGACCACCGGTCACCGTGAGGAAACTGACAATTTGATCAGTATATTGCAGCCTTTTGGCTTGATTGAGTTTGTACGCAGCGCACGTGTAGCCATTATTAAAGACAGTGAAGGTTTTAACCGTAAGCTACGCGAATTTGAAAGACTGGAACCAGGCGAAGAAGTGATAGAAAACGAATACCTTAACCAAGGCGAAAAAGTATTTACTATGTAAGCTGAAAGCCGAAAGGTTAAAGCTGAAAGCTAACAACTAAAATGACTGATTTTCGTAAAAATCGGTGAAATCAAAATAAATAAACTTAAAATAGAATAATCGGTGAAATCACTCTACAATCGGTGCAATCATCAAAATCATTAAATAAAAACAAAACAATGGCAAAATTAAATTTCGGCGGTACTGAAGAAAACGTAGTAACCCGCGAAGAGTTTCCTTTATCAAAAGCGCAGGAAGTATTAAAAGACGAAGTTGTAGCAGTAATTGGCTATGGCGTTCAAGGTCCTGGTCAGGCATTAAACCAAAAAGACAATGGCATTAATGTAATTGTTGGTCAGCGTAAAGGCACTAAAACATGGGATAAAGCAGTAAGCGATGGCTTTGTACCCGGCGAAACACTTTTTGAAATTGAAGAAGCTCTGGAAAGAGGAACTGTAATTTGCTATTTATTAAGTGATGCAGCTCAGATAGCTCTTTGGCCAACTGTTAAAAAACACTTAACCCCAGGTAAAGCATTATACTTTTCTCATGGTTTTGGTATCACTTTTAACGAGCAAACCGGCATCGTTCCTCCTGCTGATGTTGATGTATTTTTGGTTGCTCCTAAAGGATCTGGTACTTCATTGCGCCGTATGTTCCTGCAAGGCCGTGGCTTAAACTCAAGCTACGCTATTTTCCAGGATGCTACCGGTAAAGCATTTGAGCGTGTTATTTCATTAGGTATTGCTGTAGGTAGCGGTTACCTGTTTGAAACCAACTTCAAAAAAGAAGTATACAGCGATTTAACCGGCGAGCGTGGTACGCTGATGGGTTGTATCCAGGGTATCTTTGCTGCACAGTACGATGTATTGCGCGCCAATGGTCACTCACCATCTGAAGCCTTTAACGAAACTGTTGAAGAGTTAACTCAATCATTAATGCCATTAGTTGCAGAAAACGGTATGGATTGGATGTATGCCAATTGCTCAACTACAGCACAACGTGGCGCTTTGGATTGGTGGAAAAAATTCCGTGATGCTACTAAACCAGTATTTGAAGAATTATACAAAAGCGTTGCAACTGGCAAAGAATCACAACGTTCAATTGATCTGAACAGCCAACCTGATTACCGCGAAAAATTAGACGCGGAATTAAAAGAATTACGCGAAAGCGAAATATGGCAAGCAGGTAAAACTGTACGCAGCTTACGCCCTGAAAACCAGGTTGTAGAAGCGTAATTATAAGTCTTGAGTCGTAAGTCATAAGTATGAAGTTATAAGTCAATGACTTTGTACTTACGGCTTATGACTTACTACTTCGGACTTTAGACTAAAGACTAAAAAACATGGGACAAACATTATTTGATAAAATTTGGGATGCACACGTCGTCAGTAGCAACGAGGGTTTTCCTGATATTTTATACATCGATACACATTTCATACACGAAGTAACCAGTCCGCAGGCATTTGATGGTTTGCGTACCAGAGGGTTACCGGTTTTCAGGCCAAAACAAACCGTGGCCACCGCCGATCATAACGTTCCTACCATTGATCAGCACCTTCCCATTAAAGAAGAACTTTCCCGCTACCAGGTTGATATGCTTACCAAAAACTGCAAAGAATTTGGTATTGAGCTGTACGGCTTAGGACATCCTTTCCAGGGCATCGTGCACGTAATAGGGCCCGAGCTGGGTATTACACGTCCGGGCGGCACTTACGTTTGCGGCGATAGTCATACTTCAACACATGGCGCATTTGGTGCCATAGCGTTCGGTATAGGTACATCACAGGTGGAACAGGTAATGGCAACCCAGTGTTTGCTGCAGTCGCGCCCAAAAAGGATGAAGATTGAGGTGAACGGTAAATTGCACAAAGGTGTCGGCGCTAAAGACATCATCCTGTACATCATTGCACAGATATCTGCTGCAGGCGGTACGGGTTATGCTGTGGAATATGCCGGTGACACCATCCGCTCATTAAGCATGGAAGGCCGCATGACCATCTGCAACATGAGCATCGAAATGGGTGCACGTTGCGGACTAATTGCTCCTGACGAAACAACTATTGAATACGTAAAAGGCCGCGAATTTGCCCCTAAAGGCGAAGAGTGGGATAAAGCAGTAGCTTACTGGAAAACTTTATACTCTGATGCTGATGCATCTTTTGATGAAGTATTATCCTTTAAAGCCGAAGACATTGAGCCAATGATCACCTACGGAACAAACCCCGGTATGGGCATTGGCGTTACACAACACGTTCCTGAAACCGCTTCCTTTGAAGCTAAAGAGCAGGGATCATACAAAAAAGCCCTGGAATATATGGGTCTGCATGATGATGAGCAGTTATTGGGTAAACCCATCGACTATGTGTTCATCGGCAGTTGCACCAATTCACGCATCGAAGATCTGCGCCAGGTAGCCGAATTTGTAAAAGGCAAACACAAGGCAGATAATGTTACCGTATGGGTGGTTCCCGGATCAAAACAGGTACAGGAACAAGCCATCCGCGAGGGACTGGATAAAATATTTGACGCGGCAGGTTTCCCGCTTCGCGAACCGGGATGCAGCGCATGCCTGGGTATGAACGAAGATAAAATACCGGCAGGCAAATATTGTGTATCTACCTCCAACCGTAATTTCGAAGGCAGGCAAGGGCCAAATTCCCGCACCTTCCTGGCCAGCCCGCTAACCGCGGCTGCATCGGCTATTACCGGTAGGGTAACGGATATACGGGAATTTTTGAAAGAAGAAGAATTAGCTGTCTGAACCCGAATTTTTGGAATTGTAAAATTACCAGAATTTAAAAATGGAAAACTATAAGCGTACGGCCGAAGAGTTTAATGACTGCACCAGTAAAATTATAGGCTGTGCTATGCGGGTCCATTCAGCGCTTGGTAATGGATTCCAGGAAGTGATATATCAGCGCGCCCTTGAAATAGAATTAAGGGATGAGGGATTAGCCTATCAGCGGGAAATGGAAATGCCTATCTATTATAAAGATGAGCACATCGGAACAAGACGGGTAGATTTCTTTGTTGAAAGTGAGATTATGGTTGAATTAAAAGCAATCATTGATTTAGGTGACACACAGCTGGCTCAAGGCATAAATTACCTTGAGGCTTATAATATGAAGACTGGGCTACTGATCAACTTTGGAAGTAATAGCTTGCAATTTAAACGATTATTAAATAGAAAATACAAACCACAATTTATTTAAGAAGAACGCCAAAAATTCTGGCCATTCTTAAATTCAATAAATTCGAGTTCAGACAATGAGTACCAAAATATTTAAACATATACAAACCAGCGTAGTGCCTCTGCCTATCGAGAATATCGATACGGACCAGATCATTCCCGCCAGGTTTTTGAAAGCTACCACCCGCGAAGGCTTTGGTAACAACTTATTCCGCGACTGGCGTTTTGACGAGAATGACAATCCGAAACCGGATTTTGTACTCAACAATCCAAACTTCAGTGGTAAAATACTGGTTGCAGGCAAAAACTTTGGCTGTGGCAGTAGTCGCGAGCATGCGGCCTGGGCCATTGCCGATTATGGCTTTGACGCCGTGGTAAGCAGCTTTTTTGCCGATATATTTAAGGGCAACGCCTTAAACAATGGTCTGCTCCCGGTACAGGTAAGCGACGATTTTTTAAAGAAGATCTTTGAAGCCGTTTATGCCGATGAACATGCTGTAGTGGAAATTGACCTGGTTGATCAGTTCATTAAAATTGTAGCTACCGGCGAACAGGAAACATTTGAGGTTAACCCCTACAAAAAAGCCTGCATGACCAACGGCTATGATGATATTGACTACATTCTGAGCAAGAAGGAACTGATAAAGGAGTTTGAAGAATCTAAATAACTAACCACGCGTCATTGCGAGGTACGAAGCAATCTCTAAACTATACAGAGAGACTCTGTAAATCGGGGATTGCTTCGTACCTCGCAATGACGGTTGAATAATAAGAATGGCACTTAAAAAACATATATTAGTAATACCGGGTGATGGCATCGGTACCGAAGTAACAACCTGGGGTAAGGCCGTACTGGAAGCAATTGGTCAAAAATTTGGTCATGAATTTACCTTTGACGAAGCCCTCATGGGTCACGCAGGTATCGAAGCAACCGGCAATCCGCTACCCGACGAAACTTTAGCTAAAGCAAAAGCCAGCGATGCCATTTTATTTGGCGCCATTGGTCACATTAAATACGATAATGATCCATCGGCCAAAGTGCGTCCGGAACAAGGGCTATTAAAAATACGTAAAGAACTTGGGTTATATGCCAACCTGCGCCCCATCATGTTATTTGATGAGCTGCTGGATGCATCAAGCCTGAAACCTGAAATATTGAAAGGGACGGACATCCTTTTCTTCCGGGAATTGACCGGTGATGTTTACTTCGGTGAAAAGAAACGCAGTGAAGACCGTAATACCGCGTCAGATCTGATGATCTACTCACGGTACGAGGTAGAACGTATCGCTATAAAAGCGTATGAAGCAGCCCGTGTTCGTGGCAAAAGATTATGCTCTGTAGATAAGGCTAACGTATTGGAAGCATCACGCCTGTGGCGCGAGGTGGTTCAGGAGATAGCTAAACAATACCCTGATGTGGAAACCGAGCATATGTTTATTGACAATGCAGCCATGCAACTGGTTAAAAACCCTAAAAAGTTTGATGTGGTGTTAACTGCCAACCTTTTTGGTGATATTTTAACTGATGAGGCATCGCAGATAGCAGGTTCTATGGGTATGCTGGCATCGGCATCTATTGGTGATGGAACAGGTTTCTTTGAGCCTATCCATGGTTCGGCACATGATATTGCCGGGCAGGATAAAGCCAATCCGCTGGCTTCTATCCTATCCGTGGCCTTAATGTTGGAGATCAGCTTCGGATTAAAAGAAGAAGCCAAACTGGTAACATCAGCAGTTGATAAAGCGTTAAAAGATGGTTACCGGACTGGCGATATCGCTGATGCGAATACCGACAAAAGCAAAATTTTAGGCACTAAGGCCATGGGCCAAAAAGTGTTGGAATACTTGTAGACCCCACACAACCCTCCCCAAAGGAGAGGGCTTTAAATAGTAGTGGAGTTATAACTTTTAAAATAAAAAGTCTCCCTCCTCGGGGGAGATTTAGAGGGGGTTAATATGAAATGGAACGCTGACTTGTACGACCAAAAGCATGCCTTTGTATTTCAATACGGCGAGGATGTGCTGGAGTTACTGGATGTTAAACCCGGCGAATATATCCTGGATCTGGGTTGTGGAACGGGCCATTTAACACAACAAATAAAAGATAAAGGCGCACGCGTAAAAGGCACCGACTTTTCGCCGGAAATGATTGAGCAGGCCAGGGCAAAATACCCGGAAGTTGATTTCGCGGTGGAGAACGCTGCCGATTTTTTTACCGACGAAAAATATGACGCCGTATTTTCAAACGCGGCCCTGCACTGGGTGCTTGATGCCAACGGCGCTGCTCGCAGTATATACAACAGCCTGAAACATGGCGGTCGTTTTGTGGCCGAAATGGGCGGCAAAGGTAATGTGGCCCGCTTAATTGAGGCAACTCAACTGGTACTACAAAACCATGGCTATCATGTACAGGCCGATACCAGGATCTGGTATTTCCCTTCCGTAGGCGAATACGCTACCCTGCTGGAAGAGCATGGCTTCAGGGTAACCTATGTAGTGGATTACGATCGTAAAACACCCCTGCAGGATGGCGATGATGGTGTGGCTAAATGGGTAACCATGTTTGGCGCCCAATACCTGGAGAATATCCCTGAAGAGGAGAAAACGGAAATATTAAAAGAAATTACACACAAACTGGAGCCTTACTACAACGAAGGCGGCCAATGGTATGCCGACTATAAAAGGTTACGGTTTGTGGCGATAAAAGAATAGATATGAGACGTGAGATTTGAGATATGAGATATGAGACTTTTCATTTTTCAAATTACACCAAATCAGATATGAGACGTGAGATATGAGATATTCATTTTTCAAATTACATTAAATTATTAATAAACAGATAAGAAAATTAACCGATGAAAGATAGGAGGTTTCAAATCTCATATCTAACATCTCAAATCTAAAAAAAGATATGTTACACGATCCCAACCGCGTTTATGTTTTTGATACTACGCTTCGCGATGGCGAGCAGGTACCGGGTTGCCAGTTAACAACCCCCGAAAAAATTGAGATAGCAAAAGAACTGGAGCTGCTGGGCGTGGATATTATTGAAGCAGGTTTCCCGGTTTCAAGTCCGGGTGATTTCAACAGCGTTGTTGAAATTTCAAAAGCTGTAAAAGAACCTACTGTTTGCGCCTTAACACGTGCCAACAAAGGCGATATTGACGCTGCTATCGAGTCGTTAAAATATGCCAAACGGCCGCGTATCCATACGGGTATCGGTTCGTCTGATATGCACATCAAGCATAAATTTAACAGCACACGCGAAGAAATCCTGGAGCGTGCTGTTGAAGCCGTAAAATATGCCAAACGTGGTGTAGAAGATATTGAATTTTACGCCGAAGACGCCGGCCGTGCCGATGTAGAATACCTGGCTAAAATGGTGGAGGCTGTAATTGCCGCTGGTGCTACCGTAGTTAATATTCCGGATACTAACGGCTATTGCCTGCCCGATCAGTACGGCAGTAAGATCAAATTCCTGAAAGAGAATGTTAAAAACATCGACAAAGCTATCATTTCGGTACATTGTCATAACGACCTGGGTTTAGCTACAGCCAACTCCATTGCCGGTTTGCAGAATGGCGCACGCCAGATAGAGGGTACTATTAATGGTATTGGAGAGCGTGCAGGCAATACCTCTATTGAAGAGGTCGTCATGATCCTGAAAACACACCAGGTGCTGGGTTTACATACACAGATAGACTCTAAAAGATTTTATGAGCTTAGCCAAATGATCCGTACACAAATGCGCATGCCGGTACAGCCAAATAAAGCTATTGTAGGCGCTAACGCCTTTGCACACAGCTCTGGTATACATCAGGATGGCTTCTTGAAAATGCGCGAAAACTATGAGATCATTCGTCCGGAAGATGTAGGTTTCCCAAGTGCAAGCATTGTATTAACTGCCCGCAGCGGCAGGCACGCGCTTAAGTTCCATCTGGAGCGCCTGGGCATTAACCTGAGTAAAGAAGAACTGGCCGAAGCTTATAACAACTTTTTAACCCTTGCTGATGCTAAATTAGACATCAACGATAACGACCTGTTGAGCCTGGTAGCGCACAAGCTGGTAAAAAACTAATAATGGAAACTGATACTAAGAACCAGCTGGATTTTGAAGCTGCCCATCAACGCCTGAAAGGCGTTGTTAAGCGCACTCCGCTGGAATATAATGCCGGCCTTTCGGCAAAATACGAATGTGAGGTATACCTCAAACGTGAAGACTTACAGGTTGTACGCTCCTATAAATTACGCGGCGCGTACAACATGATCAGTCAGCTAAGTGCCGAAGAGTTGAGTCGTGGTGTAGTTTGCGCCAGTGCGGGTAACCATGCGCAGGGCGTGGCATTCAGCTGCAATGCTTTAGGTACTAAGGGTGTAATTTTTATGCCCGAGATTACGCCAAAACAAAAAATTACCCAAACAGAAATGCATGGGCATGGTAACGTCGAAATCGTTTTAACCGGCGATACTTTTGATGATTGCCTGCGCGAAGCATTGATCTATACTGAGGCCCATCAGATGACCTTTATTCCTCCTTTTGATAACTATCGTATTATTGAAGGTCAGGGAACTGTGGGTCTAGAAATATTAGAAGATCTGCCGGATGTTGAAGTCGTAATTATGCCTATCGGTGGTGGCGGTATGGCGGCAGGTACCAGCAGTTACTTAAGACAACACGTACCGGGAGTTTACCTGATAGGGGTTGAGCCCGAAGGCGCGCCATCTATGCTGAAAGCTTTTGAACATGGTGAGCCGATCACATTGCCAGAGATAGATCGCTTTGTTGACGGTGCAGCGGTAAAACGTGTAGGTACTTTAACTTATGAGATTTGCCGCGAGTTATTGGATGAAATGTTGTTGGTACCCGAAGGAAAAGTTTGTACCACTATACTCAAGCTATACAATGAGGATGCCATTGTGGCTGAACCTGCAGGCGCCCTTTCTGTAGCGGTGCTTGACGCCTGCAAAGACAAAATAAAAGGCAAAAAGGTAGTTTGTGTAGTAAGCGGTGGTAACAATGATATTGCCCGCATGCAGGAGATCAAAGAGAAATCTTTACTGTATGAAGGTCTTAAACATTACTTCATCGTTCGCTTTCCGCAACGCCCGGGTGCTTTAAAATTGTTTGTGACCAATGTATTAGGTCCGCATGATGATATTACCCGGTTTGAGTTCATCAAGAAAAACGACAAAGAGAACGGCCCTGCTCTGGTGGGCATCGAGCTTCAATCAGCCGATGATTATCCGGCATTGTTAAAACGCATGTTAGCCCATCGCTTTAACGTGATCGAATTGAATAAAGACCGTACTTTGTTTGAGTATCTGGTATAAAAAAAACACCGTAAAATAATTTTTGTCATTCTGAACGTAGTGAAGAATCTAATTGCCGAATAGATTCTTCGTTCCTCAGAATGACATTTTTTTTAATACCCCGGACTCTCTCTAATACTCCAACCACTTCCCTACCCTTACCGCAACCTTATCACCCTCGGTGTATTTGCCTGGTTCTTCGTTTACTATGCGTAATAACACGCCTTTCTGTTCCAGTATCAAGTCCTCATAAAAGCCTTTAAAAAGTACCTGCTTTACAGTCCAGGCTTTGTTTGGGGTGATGACTTTGAGTCTGATCCATTCCGGATATATTACGGCGTATTCCTTTCTAATATCCACACCGCAAAGTTTGGATTCGACTGCGGTAAGTACATTACAGTTGCTGAGCAATTGCGCGGTATACAAGTTCTTTGGTGATTGATACAAGATTTTAGGATGACCATGTTCTATGATTTCTCCGTTTTGCAGCACGATCAATTCATCGGCCATGGAGAGCACTTCTGCCGGGTCATGCGATACCATGATCACTGTAAGTCCGGTTTCTTTTACTATCTGCCTGATATCGCTTTGCAAGCCTTCCCTGAACGAAGTATCCACCTGGTTAAAGGGTTCATCCAGCAACAAAACCTGTGGACGGGTAATGATAGCCCGGGCTATAGCCACGCGTTGCTTTTCGCCGCCGCTCAGATCGGCCACGCGTCTTTCGGCCATGTGCAACATGTTTAGTTGCTGGAGTACCTGCTCTGTTTTTTGTTGTTTGGCGGCCAGGTCGGTTGCGGGCAGCATGGCGGCTACGTTATCCCACACTTTGGCAAACAGGTTCAGATCGTCAGTATGCTGGGTAACCATTTTCATGGCATCATGACCGGGGATCAGTTTTTCTTCGGGCCCCCAGATACGATCGCCTTTAAACTGCACCTCTCCTGTATCGGGAGAGAGCAAACCGTAAAGCAGCTTCAGTAAAGTACTTTTCCCGCTGCCGCTTTCACCAATAATAGCCGTTATTTTACCGGTCTGCACCACCATATTGGTTGGCTTTACACCCGAGAGCTGTTTACCAGGATATATTTTACTTACCGCAATTGCCTGCAAAAAAGGAGTATCTGACATAGACACCAATTATCACGAATTATTTCGAATTTCACGAATAAAAATAGGTTTCTTGAAATTCGAACTTCTTATGAGTGATCCGGTTTAAATCGTACCATCTGTTTTGTGAAATTCGAAACCATTCGTGAAATTCGTGCTTTAATTTTAGAAACCCAGCGTTAACCCAAAAGAGAAATTCCTCAATCCGTTTTGCGCAGGGCTGTTCTCAAACATGTCGCTAAAATAGTATCTGGCATAAATACCCATCAGGCCATAGCCTACACGTACAAAGGCGCCTTTACGCAGTTTGGTAAAATGATAATCGTCGTTAAATTTCTGTTTGCCGTTCTCTTCGCTTATTTGCTTTACACGCCCATTAAGCAATACGCCAATCTCTGGCCCAGCAACAACCCGGAAGTAATTACCTCTGTCGTCTTCATGACTACGGTAGTAGAATGACAATGGGATCCGCAAATAGCTTGATGAAAAACGATTTTTACTGTAATGGATATCATCCTCGGTATAGGTTAAAACCGGTGTATTCCGTTGTATGGTGATGTCCCTGCGCAAACGGATCAATGTCCAGTCGAAACCACCCGAAACATATATTTTAAAGGCACTGTTAAAACGATAGCCAAACTGAACCACATCGAATCCGAAATTGCTGGTTTTCCATTGGCGGTAGCTCAAAAACTGGTTATTGGGCGATAAGGTAAAACTACCATGATCAACCAGTGTAGCCAAACCCAGGTCGATACGGGAAAAGGTTACACCGAACGAAAAGCCGGGCGCCTTATGCGCATGATAGGCCGTATCCGGCTGATTTGCTGAAACAATCGGCGCATCATCCCCCACGCCTAACTTCACCCGTACACGTTTCCTATGAACGCTATCAACGGTAGTATGAGTTGAATCGGAAGTAGTTTGCGCAAAGCTTATGCTTGCTACAACGCATATGATGATGGTAAAAATTAAGCGTTTCATATATAATGGTAAATATATTATTTTTCTTTCTTCACTTTAATGATGCCCAGGTTAATACCGGTAATCGTGGCGTCATCCTCATCGGTATTGGAAAATTCAATGAACTTATCCTTCCGCTTATCAACTGCCGCTATCACTACGTTAAACACATCGCCCATACTACGGATACGATGTTTTTTAACCGGGGCTGTAATCGGTTTTGCATGCAAGGCCGTCAATTGCTGTTTGCTCTCCAACAAACTTAGGTCATGTATCGCTGGTTTTACTGATATTTCGTCATCGGTATGATCGGGGATAACCGCACTGGCCAGATCATCTCCACGACTTGTTAAAACACCCTGTGGTTCCGCATTCACTTTCACCAACTCCTCATTCTGTACCTTTGCTTTTTTAGTTCTATTTGCATTTTCCCTGTTATTTGTTTTTTCAACCTTTACAGCTGCCAAGTGATTAGCTGGGGTGATAACTCCCTTTTCCGTTTTTTTGTTTTGTTGTTCGATGGTTAGTACCACCGGAACTGTTTTAGTAAGCAGAGATGTGTTTTTATCTATCCTGTTAACCAATGGATTCTGCTTGTTTACTTTAATCTGTTTTGGTATAAACAGCAGGCCTATAGTAAGCGCCAATACAATACCTGCGGCGATACTTAAAAAAGACACCAGTGATCTTTTGCGTTTGCCGGCATCCAATTGATTGGCTATGCCAGTCCATACATGGGCTGATGGCTGTATTTCCAATTCATTAAGTGACGAGCGGAACAGTTCATCCAATTCATTACCCTGCATATCCATAACTTTTACCCTCCATTTTTGCAATTTGTTCTTTTAATATAGTCCGCGCCCTTGATAGTTGTGATTTGGAAGCGCCTTCGCTGATACCCATCATCTCCGCAATTTCTTTGTGCGAATAGCCTTCCAGCGCATACAGGTTAAAAACCATGCGGTAACCCGGTGCCAGCTGTTGTATCAGGCTTAACAATACCTGTGCATCTAAATTTGATGTTGCCAATGGGTTTACCGAGGGCTCATTTCCTACATCATCCGTATTAACCACCTGCAGCATTTTATGATGTTTACGATAATATTCAATGGAACTGTGCACCATAATGCGCCTTACCCAGCCTTCAAATGAACCATCACCACGAAAGTCTGCTGCTTTTTGGAATACCCTGATAAATCCGTTCTGCAGCATATCCTCAGCCTCCATTCTGTCGGTAGCATAACGCATGCACACCGCCAGCATTTTGGCAGCGAATTGTTTATATAACAACTCCTGTGCTTTACGTTCGCCCGTTTTACAACGGTCTATCAATTGTTGAATGGTAAATTTGGGTTCCAAAAACATCATTTATAGCATTAAGATGTAATGCTTCAGTAATTGGTTGCATGGTATTGAAAATATATTTCAATATATTCTTAATACTGCTTCCGCTGCCGCGGGCTTCCAGCCCGTGGCAAACATGGCCTCAGCTTTCAGCTGAAATTAAAGCTAAAAGCTTTAATTATGCCACCCACGAGATACGCTACGCTAATCCCGCGGGAGCGGTGTTATAAAATGTTTTTTGCCCGAAATATCGCAGCTATTTCGATACCGGCTGTCCGGTAAAAGTTTTACGATTTTATTTCCCCGGACAACAGTGTAACAAGTTCAGCATGACCTTTGGGCGGCTTATTGCCTCTTCATCCTGTAACGCTTGTATATCTTCACGGCTATCATCAGGATCATGGCTAAGGCAACCAGGCCCACTACACCAAATATCCAATTGAGGGCGCTTTTAAGCACCACCAGGAAAACGATGGCAAATAGTAAGAGCGTAGCCAGTTCATTCCACAAACGTAATTGGGTCGACGACCACTTGAATACCCCATTGGCCATTTGCTTGATCTTATTCTGGCACATATGGTGATATACAGCCAACACTACCACAAATGTAAGCTTCAGGTGCATCCAGCCAAAATGAAGCCAGCCGGGTTGCATTACCAGCATGGTAATACCAGCGGCCACGGTAAGGATCATGGAAGGAATGGTAATGATATTCCACAGCTTACGCTCCATAATGGTAAACTGATCTGATAATATCTTACGATCGGGTTCGGGTTTTTCCTGTGCCTCGGTATGGTATATAAACAGGCGCACTATATAAAATAGCCCGGCCATCCAACAAACCACAAAAATGATGTGTATAGCTTTAACGTAATTGTACATAACGCCCCCCAGCCCCCTAAAGGGGGAGCAAACCTTTTAATTTTTATAAATCACCCTCTGCTATTCCCCCTTTAGGGGGTTAGGGGGCATATTCTTTGATCACCTCTACCGCGTACTTCACGTTGTCAAACGGGATATCGGGCATAATACCATGCCCCAGGTTAAAGATGAAACCTTTTTCGTCCTTCATCCTGTCAAACAGGCGGTGAATACGTTCTTTGATCACCTTTTTATCGGCATACAAAATATGCGGGTCAAGGTTACCTTGTACTGCAATACCTTCTGGTAAACGTTTTTTAATATCCAGCAGATCAACGTTCCAGTCAATCGAGATCACATCCGGTTTGGCTTCGGCCATTAACGGCGCAAATACCGAACTGCCTTTGCAGAAAGATATCACCGGAATATCCTTACGGTTCAACTTACTGATGATCTCGGCAATATAACGGTGACTAAACTCTTTATAATCATCCCAGGCCAGCGCTTGTGCCCAGCTGTCAAATATCTGTACGGCATTTACACCCGCAGCTATCTGCATGTTCAGATAATCGGCTGTAACGGTAGCTATTTTTGATAACAGCTGATGAGCCAGTTCGGGCTCATTATGCAGCATCAGTTTAGTGAGTTTAAAATCCTTGGTCGATCCGCCTTCTACCAGGTAGCTCATTACAGTGAATGGCGCTCCGGCAAAACCAATAAGCGGTATACGGCCGTTTAAACGCTGCTGAATTACTTTTATCGCATCGGCAACATATTGCAGTTTATCCAAAACATCGATCTGCAGGTTATCCACATCGGCTTGTGTACGTACCGGGTTGGCAAACTTAGGTCCAACACCATTAGTAAAACTCAGATCGCCGCCCATGGCTTCGCCAGTAACCAGTATGTCCGAAAACAGGATGGCCCCATCAATACCCAACAAATCAACCGGCAGCATGGTAACATCAGCAGCCAGCTCCGGGGTTTTACACATTTCCAGGAACGAATACTTGTTTTTGATATCCCAGTATTCTTTCATGAAACGACCAGCCTGGCGCATCATCCACACCGGCGGGCGTTCTGTTTTCTCGGAAAAAGCTGCTTTTATTAATAACGAATCTCTCATATTTTAGTGGTGAGTGGTGAGTAGTGAGTGATGAGTAGTGAATAGGTTATATGTTTCATATTAATATGCCCAAAGAACTCACTACTCATCACTCACTACTCACCACTCTCTATCAATGTTTTTTCAATTCCTGATGAAGGCGGTTAATTACCTCTTTCATTTTGGCTGTCATTTTATCGGTATGTTTTTCGGCCAGTCCTAAATAAGCTTTGGCTTTTTCAAAATTACCAAACCTGATGTTAAGGTTAGCTACAGTAACCAGCGCGGCTACGTGATCATTCAGCGTATGCAGCGGGTATTGCGCGGCCAGCTCATAATGCTGTTCAGCGGCCTCAAACTCCTGCCGCTGGATACAAACGCCTCCATAGATGTACTCATAAAACCCACGGCGCTTTTTGCTCAGCCATTTCGGATTACTGATCTCTTTTAACGATGCTTCGGTTTTTATATAGTCCTTAGCATGAAAATACTTTGCCGCTACTACCAGGGTACCTTGTTTAAAGTAATCCCAAATGAGCAGCAATATCATCATTACCGCTACTGCTGCCAGTTCATAAATGCGCAGGTACAGTAACAGGCCCAATGATAACAGGAAAATAAATGCTATAAATAAACGTACCCTGTTACTGAACATTAATGCTGATTATCGGTAAACTTATAACCCACACCACGGATAGAGTGAAAATAAACCGGGTTTTTAGGATCTGGTTCAAAATACTTACGGAAGGTTAGGATAAAGTTATCAATAGTACGGGTTGAAGGATATACGTCATAGTTCCAAACCGTTTCCAGGATCTGCTCGCGCGATACGGCATCATTTCTGCGCTCGATAAGCAGTTTAAGCAGCATGGTTTCTTTTTTGGTAAGCGCGGTGATAGACCCATCGGCATTTACCAGTTCAAAGGAGTTAAAATGGATGGTTTTATCACCAATTTTATAGCTGTTAAACTCTTTCAGATCTTCGCCTTTCAGACTGCGTTTTACCAGGTTGTTCACCCTTAAAATCAGCTCTTCCAGGTTAAATGGTTTGGTCAGATAATCATCTGCGCCTTTTTTAAGACCCGCTATTTTGTCCTCATTGGTATTTTTAGCCGTTAAAAACATAATAGGCACTTCGGTATTTTCAAGCCTGATGGTTTCGGCTACTACAAAGCCATCAATCTCGGGCATCATTACGTCTAATATCACCAGGTTAAAGCGCTCTTCTTTAAATAATTGTAAAGCCTTTTTACCATTTTTAGCTGTAGAAACTTTATAACCTTCCAGCTCAAGGTTAAGTTTGATGGCTTCCAACAAATGTTCTTCGTCTTCAGCCAATAAAATTCTTTTCTTATTAAGCATATTATTTTTTTAAATTTAGGTTCATCCAAATACTACTTCAAAAACACTGCCCGACGGACGGTTATCCCGCACCTTGATGCTGGCCTGGTGTTTATCAAGTACTTCTTTTACAATATAAAGCCCCAGTCCGGTACCTTTGGTATTACGGGTATCCTCGCTGCCTACACGGTAAAACTTATCGAAAATACGTGTTTTTTCGTTATCGGCTATACCAATGCCCTGGTCGGCTACTTCCAGGTAAACCTTATCGTCTTTTGAAAACAGTTTTACAGCCACTGCAGAGCAAGGGCTTGAGTATTTAACCGCGTTTTCGATAAGGTTAGTTACCACCGATGTAAGCGCAAACTTATCGCCGGTGATCTCTATCTTGGGTTCAATTTCGGCATCGATGATCTGCTGGTTGCAATCGCACTTGGTGATCTGTAAGCGATTAACAATGCTATCAACCAAAACCGAAAGGTTAAAAGTATTTTTGGGGAAGGTATACGACTGGTTATCAATTTTTGATGCAAGCAGCATATTCTCTACCATATCATCCAATCGTTCCACATCCAGTAATGACTTGCTTACAAAATCAAGCAGCTGCTCTTTGGTTAACGACCGCTTCTGAATGGTTTGCAGCAATATTTTAATAGAGGCCAGCGGCGATTTAAGCTCGTGCGTAACCGAAAGCAGAAAATTCCTCTTTTGCTCCTGAAGCTTACGCTCCTTGTTGATCGACGCGTGCAGGCTATAGGCTCCTACTATTAATATCAATATGAACATAGAGCCCTCGCCCAGGATCATCCCAATGCGTTGCGGCTGCAGTTTTATCAGCATATAGCCCCACCAAACCAGTTCGGAAACGGCGTATATGATGAGCGCATAGAAAATAATAAATGGCTTCTTCATTGTTTTAGTTTTTGGGTTCGGGTTACGGGGTTCGGGTTACCGGTAATTCAATTAAACTACCTGCCACACGAACCTCGCAACTCGAACCTATTTTCCGTTAAATACCAGGTCAAGACTATCAAAGATAGCACGTTTAGCCTTTTCCAGGTCTATTTTTGTATGTGCCGATGATATAAAACCCACTTCATAGCCCGATGGACCCAGGTAAATACCCCGGTTGATCAGCTCGCGGTGGAACTTTTTGAATTTTTCCATACTGGAAGCATCAATATCTTCGGCTTTACGAATATACTCTTTATCTGTAAAAGCAAACCAGAATATGGAGCCGATGCCAAACACCTTAAACTTATAGTTACGTGCTGTGGCAAAGCGCTGTACCGCCTCACGAAACTCCTCGGTTTTGTTATTCAGGTCGCGGTAAAAACCCATTTTCAGCAGTTCGCTCAATTGCGCAATACCTGCGGCCATAGCTACCGGATTACCTGATAAAGTACCTGCCTGGTAAACCGGGCCTTCGGGCGATATATTGCCCATAATAGCAGCCGAGGATCCGTAAGCGCCAACAGGCATACCGCCGCCGATGATCTTACCATAGGTAATGATATCCGGTTTGATACCATAATGACCAGATGCACCTTCAAAACCTATCCTGAAACCCGATATTACTTCGTCAAATATCAACAGCGTTCCGTTTTGAGTACAGATATCCCGTAGGAATTGCAGATACTCTTTTTCCTGCAGCAACAAACCATTGTTGGCCGGTATAGGCTCAATAATAATGGCGGCTATCTGGTCTTTAAAATCTTCAAAAGCTTTGGTTAAAGCTTCTTTATCGTTTAGTGATACTACGATGGTTTCGTCGGCAAAGGCTTTGGGTACACCTGCTGATGAGGTTTCGCCAAAGGTTACCAGGCCCGAGCCTGCTTTTACCAGCAGGGCATCTACGTGACCATGGTAGCAGCCCTCGAACTTTAATATCTTATCGCGTTTGGTATAACCCCTGGCCAGGCGAATAGCCGACATTACAGCCTCTGTACCCGAGCTTACGAAACGCAGTTTTTCAATCAGTTTATTGTTTTTCAGGATGAGTTCGGCCAGCTCGTTCTCCAAAGCCGTCGGCGCACCGAACGACATGCCATTTTGCATTACCTCGGTCACTTTTTCGCGTACTTTGGTATTGTTATGGCCTAAAATAAGCGGCCCCCAGGAGCAGCAGAAATCCACAAACTCGTTACCATCGGCATCCCAGATATGGCTGCCATCACCTTTTTGGATGAACAGCGGCGTACCATAAACAGATTTGAACGCCCTTACCGGTGAATTTACACCGCCCGGAAAATAAGTTTTCGCTTTCGCGTACAACTCTGCAGACTTTTCCCTGCTGATATCAGGCTTGCCTGTAGTATTCAAAGGCTCATTGGCCTCACCCGAAAATATTTTCTTTATTGAATCTAACATGTTTTTTAGCTGAAAGCTTTAAGCAAAAAGCTTAAAGCTCGTTTATTATCGTTTTGTAAAAGCTTTGGGCTTTACGCCTTAGGCTTTTAGCTTCCTACAACCATTTATTCTCCAACACTTCTTTGGCGTGATAGGTTAGTATCGCGGTAGCACCTGCCCTGCGGATGCTGGTGAGCACCTCGGTAATGGCGCGCTGCTCATTCAACCAGCCTTTTTGTATAGCCGCTTTGATCATGGCATATTCGCCGCTTACATTGTATGCAGCTACCGGCAATTCGGTATTATCTTTTATCAGTTTGATCACATCCAGGTAAGGCAATGCCGGTTTTACCATTAAAAAGTCGGCGCCTTCCAGTTCATCAAGGTTAGCTTCTATCAATGCTTCGCGCTGATTGGCCGGGTTCATCTGGTAGGTTTTTTTATCACCAAACTTGGGGGCCGAATTTAAGGCATCCCTGAACGGGCCATAAAAAGCGCTGGCATACTTAGCCGAGTATGACATGATAGAAACGTTTGTAAAGCCGTTTTCGTCCAATACATTACGAATATATCCCACACGGCCATCCATCATATCAGAAGGGGCAATGATATCCGCACCGCATTGGGCATGGGCCAGGGCCATTTTACCCAATACTTCTAAGGTTTCATCGTTCAGAATCACGCCATCTTTCACAATACCATCGTGACCATCACTGCTGTAGGGGTCCATCGCCACATCGGTAACCACACAAGCCTCCGGAAAGTTCTTTTTAACCTCACGTATAGCTCGCAGATATAAACTGTCGTCGCGATAGCTTTCGGTAGCCAGTGGATCTTTTAATGAGTCCTCAATATTAGGGAACAGATCAAAAGAATACAGGCCCAGTTTCAGGCAGCTTTCAACCTCGCGCAGCAAATTATCAACAGAATAGCGGTAAATGCCGGGCATAGATGCCACTTCTGTTTTTTGAAACGTACCATCCACAATAAACAGCGGGAATATCAGGTTAGCCGCGCTAACATGTGTTTCCTGCACCATTTGGCGTATCACTTCACTTTTCCGGTTTCTACGTGGTCTTTGTAACATATCTTTTAGTTCATTTGTTCACTGGTTCATTAGTTCATTGGTCTTTTATAGTGGGAAATATTGAACAAACCACCAATGAACCAGTGAACAAATGAACCAATGAACTAACCTATAATCCAAACACAGCCTCGGCCAGCCCAACTTCGTCGGGCGAGTAAGGCAGGGTATATTTTACACCCATTTCATCAAATTTTTTGCCGGTTGATTTGCCTATGACCACCACCTTCTGGTAAGGATCCAACAGGTTATCGGCAAAATAAGCCTCAACGTTTGATGGACTGGTAAATACCATTACATCGGCACCGCTTGGCTCTACATCTTCGGCCAGCACGGTTTCATATACCGGCAGGTCAATAATTTTGGTATCCGCAGATAATCCTTGCTGTATGCTCCTCATCGGGCTTTCGGCACCGGGGAACAACACGATCTTGCCATTCGCCAGCTTGGCAAATTCTTCAGCCACTTCTGCGGTATCAGTACCTTCACCTACATAATCGGTGAAATAACCTTTGCGGCGCAGCATCTCTTCGCTGCCGCTGCCCATCACACCAAACTTTACCTTTTTAGGAAACAGCGGGTTCAGCTGGAAAAAATAATCCACCGCGTTTTTACTGGAGAAAAACACCCAGTCGATATTTTTTAATATATAGGAATCAAATTTGGTGATCACCGGTACCGTACGGATCAGCGAACGCGCCTCTACCTCGATACCTAAATGTTCCATCGCTTTTTTAAAGTAGCTTTGCTCAGACAGTTCGCGTGATATAAATACTTTCAATGGAAACTTGCGGTCTTTAGCAAATTTAGCCACTACCTTTTCTGCCAGGCCTTCGCTGGTTGGTGCTTCTAAAAACAATCTGTCCGGAAACTCATCTCCCTCATCGGCTTTCGAGGTAAATACCTGGAACATGCCTTCATCCCGGCGGCAATAGCAACCTAAAGGTAAATGACAGCCACCGCCAAACATTTTCAGTACAGTGCGTTCCACAGCCAGCTCTTCAGCCACATCAGGGTGGTGAAGCGTTTGCAGTATATCAAAAACTTCCTGATTATTTTCGCGGATCTGGATAGCCAGCGCTCCTTGCGCAGGAGCTGGGATCAATTCTACCGGAGTAATTTCCTCTACATGAAACTCACTCAGATCTAAACCTAAACGCACTACCCCTGCTTTGGCTATCATAATGGCATCATACTTTTCGTCGCGCAGCTTGCCTATACGGGTAGGCACATTACCACGCAGATCCTCTATCTCCAGGTCGGGGCGGTGTGCCAGCAGTTGAGCCTTACGCCTGTTGGATGATGTGCCCACAATAGCGCCGTATTTTACCGATAGCTTTTGATGCACATCCACACAATCCTTCAAGATCAACAACAGCTCAGCCGGGTCCTCCCGTTCTGAAACTGCTGCGATGATGAGTCCCGGAGGGTTTTCAGTTGGCAGGTCCTTGTGCGAATGTACCGCGATATCAATGGCACCGGCCAATAATTCTTCTTCTAATTCCCTGGTGAAAAATCCCTTTCCTTCTAATTTATCAAAGCTCAGGTTTAATATACGGTCGCCCTGGGTTTTTATGATCTTTAGTTCGGCATTTACGTTAATGGCGGCAAGGCTATCTTTTACAAAATTAGCCTGCCATAGCGCCAATTCACTGCCGCGGGTTCCTATTATCAGTGTTCTGTCCAAAAGAATGATTTTTTACGGTGCAAATTTAATTTTTTACAGGCATGAATTTAACATTAATTCATGTTATGAAAGTAGGCTGACTAATAATTGTTAATTATTGAATTAGCGAGTTAGTGAATTAGTGATTTTTTTTGAAAGATAGGCTAATAAGATACTAAAGAATAGGAGTTTGCAGATATTAAACATTGTCCGGGCGTTTCCGCCAGTCGGCGGACGGGCTCATACGCCTGCAGGCCTTAGGCTCATGGCCGGTATCCGCTGCTATCCCTAACGCTTTTTAATTATTGAATTAGTGATTTAGCGAATTAGTGATTTTATGCTGTTAGGTAATTCTTTTTTTCCGTCAGCAGATAAGCTTCGGGCGAAAGCGGGCAGAACAATGGTGGCTTGTGCGGCTGTAGGGGCATTAGCAAACCTTGCCGAAGCAGAGGAATGAGCGAACAAAGTAGAGGTAAGGTTTAGCAGCCCGTGGTTCTGTTTGCTTTGCGGGGCAAAGGCCTTGTGCGCAAAGAAGCATTTCTGCTGACAGCCTTTTTGGTTACTTTTGTGGCGACAAAAGTGACTGGCCCTCCCGCGGCCAAGAGCGGGTATACGCCAAGCAAATGAGGAGATTGCCGCGCTACGCTCCAATGACATACCTAAAAAAAAGTAGGATTAATTTTCGTTGATCAATATATCTTTGGCCATGATCATGGGCACGCTGATATATTTTTTCTCCATGTAATTCATCACCTTTTCCAGGATCTCGCGCGATTGCTCATCCAAACCCTGTACCTCATCGGCAAAAACAGAGTTGATGGCTGTATTGCGGATCTCTTTAATTTTTTCGGGCACCTGGCGCATGGCTACTTCAATGCGGCGTTGTTTTAGCTGGGTTAAAAACTCGGCGATGTTTTGCTCAATAATGGCTTCGGCGTGTACCAGTTCCTGGTAGCGCTCCTGCAGGTTACGTTTGGCAACCTCGTTAAGCGAATGTACTTCGATAAAGTTAACCGGGAACTGCTCCAATACTTCGGGAGCGGTATCATTGGGTATAGCCAGATCGACAATTGTTTTGCGACCGGTTTCGCCGTTAAGCAGTGATTGGTATATTTCGGTAGTGATAAGAGGCTCCACTGCCGATGTGCAGGTAATGATCACATCAAAACCTTTGTTGTATGTTTTTAAAGCCTTCAGGTCAAACGCTTCACCACCCAAATCAGATGCCAGTTCGGCGGCCTTTGACAGGGTACGGTTAAATACCGCGAAATTGGTGAATTTATGCTTTTTAAGATATTTGGAAATATTGCGGTTGGTTTCGCCGGCACCGATGATCAGTACACGGGCATCTGTGGCACACAGGTTAAGGTCGCGCAGTTTGCGGTAAGCCAATGATACTACAGAGATGGGATTTTTAGAGATATTGGTATGCGTGTAAACCTCTTTGGCTGTTTTTACCACACAGTTCATCACCATGCGTAAACCGTCGCCGGTAAGACCGGCTTCTTTGCAATGCTCATAAGCCTTACGTAGCTGGGCCAGTATTTCCTTTTCTCCAACTATCAAACTTTCCAATGAGCATGAAGTACGTAAAAGATGTATCATAGCCTCCTGATCTTCATAGATAGAAGCACTATCCATAAAGGTACTCAGCGAATGATCACACAATTCAGTATTAAATGATTCGATAAACTTACGGGCAAAATCCTTATCAACCTTATTAGGGGTTGTCATAACAAACTCAACGCGATTGCACGTAGCCAGATAAAATATCTCCGGAATTCCAAATTGAGCTTTTACCTGTTGAAGTTTTTCTGTCAGATTATCCTGGCAAACCACCAATCTACCTAATTCCTTCAGTTCAATCTGTTTGTGTGTAAAAGCAATAACCTTTAAATACTTCAAAGCAGTTTTAAATTTGACCGAACAAAAATATCACTATAAATGAGATCCCGTGTCAATACTTTGTCATACAGGGCTATTTAGAATGTTTATAAATTACGAAATCTGACCGTAAAACAACATTAAAACTGCTTAAAACAATATCTAACAAAATAATGTATATTACATAATGCATCTTATCAAAAATATAAGCCTGATTATACTGGTAATTGGGTATATGCTTGCAGGTATCAATCATCTTATCAATCCAACATCATATTACCGTATCATTCCGCATTATTTACCTTACCCGGTAGTTATTAATATGGTTGCGGGTGCTGCCGAAATATTGCTGGCCCTGTTACTGATACCCAGCCAAACCAGGCCATGGGCGGCTTATACTATTATACTCATGCTCATCGCTTTTTTACCGGTACACATCAGCATGATAAGCGATGCACCGCTAAAATTGGGCAAACTTACTATAACACCATTACTGGCCTGGATACGATTGGCGTTACAGCCGGTGCTGATAGCCTGGGCATGGTGGTATACTAAAGAATGGAGCAAGGATTTTTAGGAGCAAGACATTGGGAGCAAAGATATTTGGAGTAAGGAACAAAGATATTGCAAAGCGGGTTGACTACCGATATTGCTGCGCTTGTCACCCCTCTCTGCTTCGCAAAGAGGGGAACAAATATGTAAAAAACCGTCATTGCGTAGCGTGGCAATCCCCTACTTACAGAGCCGACCTGCATATCGGAGATTGCTTCGTACCTCGCAATGACACGTGAAGAGAAGAGTTTCCACCCTCTTTCCGCCGCAGGCGAAGAGAGGGTCGCCCAGCGAAGCACCGGCGGGGTGAATCGTCACGGATGTTCATAAAACCGTTTTAGATACAAAAAATATAAAAATAACCTATGGATCTGCAAAGTGTTGAAATGCGTAACCTGGAAGTACAGGATTACCAGGAGCTTAAAAAGTCAATGAAATCGGCCTATATGGATATGGATGAGGACTATTGGGATGCCAATTCCATCAAACGGCTCATCAAACTGTTTCCCGAAGGTCAGATCTGTATCACCGTTAATGAAGTGGTGGTAGGCTGTGCGCTGTCTATCATCGTCGACTATCAAAAGTATGGCGATAACCATACCTACAAACAAATAACCGGCGACAGTACTTTTAAAACCCATACCGATAAAGGCGATGTGCTTTATGGTATTGATATTTTTATCCATCCCAATTATCGCGGCCTGCGCCTGGCCCGCCGATTGTATGAGGCCCGCAAGGCCCTTTGCGAAAAGCTGAATTTGAAAAGCATCATCGCCGGTGGCCGCATCCCTAATTATCAGAAATACCAGAACGATCTGACACCCCGGCAATATATCGACAAGGTAAAATATAAGGAGATCTATGATCCTACACTGTCGTTTCAGTTAGCCAATGATTTTCACGTGCGCAAAGTGTTGCGCAATTATCTGCCCGAGGATAGCCGCTCCAAAGGTTTTGCAACGCTCATTGAGTGGAACAATGTGTATTACGAAGAGATAAGTACAGCCATTAACCAAAAAACAGTGGTGCGCATAGGCCTGGTACAATGGCAAATGCGCAGTTACAATAACATCAGCGAGCTGCTGAAACATGCCGAGTACTTTATTGACGCCGTAAGCGATTACCAGGCCGATTTTATTTTGTTCCCCGAGTTATTTAATACCCCGCTGATGGCCGATTATAACCACATGGATTCGGCCAAGGCCATGCGCGAGCTGGCTAAGTACACGCAGCCTATTATCGAGGAGTTTTCCAAACTGGCGGTATCCTACAACGTAAATATCATTGCAGGCAGCATGCCCGTTATTTTTGAGGATTCGCTGTATAACGTATCCTACCTGTTCAGGCGAAACGGTAGTATGGAGGAGGTTTATAAGATTCACCCTACCCCGGCCGAGATCAGCTCATGGGGTATGCGCGGCGGCGACGAGGTAAAAGTATTTGAAACCGATGCCGGTAAAATAGGCATCCTGATCTGTTATGACGTAGAGTTTCCCGAGCTGTCGCGCATACTGGCCGGGCAGGATATGCAGATCCTGTTTGTGCCTTTCCTTACAGATACGCAGAACGGCTACAACCGGGTGAAATTTTGCGCCCAGGCCCGTGCCGTGGAGAATGAATGTTATGTGGCCATTGCGGGCTGTGTGGGTAACTTGCCCAATGTAAACAACATGGGGATCAGCTACGCACAATCGGCGGTGTTTACCCCGTCTGATTTTGGCTTCCCAACCAACGGTATCCAATCGGAAGCTACACCCAACAGCGAGATGATCGTGATTGCAGATGTGGATCTCTCCTTGCTGGACGAATTGCACGAATACGGCAGCGTACAAAATCTGAAAGACCGCCGAACTGATCTTTATAATATTACATTCAACGGTAAAAAAGTATAGTTTGTCGAAATATTTAATAAATCAAATGCGACTTATATAAATAATATTTACATTCAACATCAATAAAAACCTTGTTGAAATAATGAAACCTAAGTCTGTCACATCCATGAAAAATATTTATCTGATACTTTTACTGTTAAGCGCAAGTCTTATAGTTCGGGCACAGGACACAGTTAAAAAAACGGTTCCTATGCGGTTTAATATAGACATGAATACGATTGTTAAGGATTCGACCGGGAAGATATGTACTTATAAGGAATGGACCGCATTAACCCGTACACGTGAATATGTTTTAATGCCCGAGGATACGAGCAACCCCAATACGGCATTTAAGCTGGTTAAAAAAGATGCTCTATTACGTAAATACAGCGCTACTGTTAATACAGGCAATACAATGCCGGCCGGTCAAAAAAACCTTTCGCCCGGGGAAGCAGAAGAGCAACGTATGGCATCGTATCCCAAACCTATGGAATCGGAAAATTTCACTATTGGCCAGCAAATAGAAACATTCAGTACCACTGATATGAATGGCAAAAAAGTAAAGCTGAAAGACCTGAGGGGGAAGGTAGTGATGCTGAACTTCTGGTTTATTGGCTGCCCGCCCTGCCGGGCAGAAATACCTGAGTTAAATAAACTGGTTGAACTATATAAGGACAATCCCAACGTTGTTTTTATAGCCGTTGCCTTAGATCCCCGTTGGGATATCAGAACTTTTATAAAAACAATCCCTTTTAATTTTGATATTATCGATGATGGCCGTTCTATTGCCGATATCTATAAAATACATCTTTACCCTACCAGTGTGATATTGGACAAGGAGGGTAAAGTAGCGTTCCATACAGTAAGCTTTGCCGCAAACTCACCCTACTGGATGAAAAAAACTATTAATGAGGCTTTGAAATGATAAAGCAAACGCTACTTTGCCCATTCAAGCGTCCACGCTTGAATGCTATTTTAAAGTAAGCGTCGACGCTTACAACCATTATATTTCAAGCGAAAGACGCTTGAACTGGCGGGGGTTTGGCTAAAGCCCATAACTATTTAATTGTATTCCGTTGGTTAAAACCAACGGCAATGAGAGATCAATCAACTGTTTTCTATTCATTGCCGTCCCATTTATGGGACGGATAATAAAAAGTGTTTGCTGGCTTTAGCCAAAAGACAATCTTTAGCCTGTGGTCGGTGTTGTCACCGCACCACTCATAGCTAAACTTGATAACGCCTTATATGAAGTATATGTAATAGAGGTACGTGATAACACCGACCACAGGCTGAGCGGCAGCTACTTTAAAAGAGTTGCTGGCAAAATAAGATTAGCCATGCTTGCGCGTACATCCCCCGTGTACATCCCAGCAAAAAACCGTAATTTCCACCCATGATCCGTAAAGATAATTATACCCTGCCCGGCGCTAAGGGCCGCCCTATGCTGATTGATGTAACGTATAACGATGCGCTGAAAAACGCGCCGGTAGTGATCTTCGCGCATGGCTTTAAAGGGTTTAAGGACTGGGGCACGCATAACCTGGTGGCCGATCATTTCGCCCGTAATGGTTTCCGGTACCTCAAATTCAACTTTTCGCATAACGGCACCACGCCCGATCATCCCACAGACTTTGCCGATCTAATCGCCTTTAGCGACAATACCTTTTCCATCGAACTGGAAGACCTGGATACCATTATTGATTTTGCCTGCAGCGGCGCGGGCATGGCAGCTGCCGAGGGCGTATTTTTAATAGGCCACAGCATGGGTGGAGGCATCAGCATCATTAAATCAGCCGAAGACAGTCGCATCAAAAAACTGATTACCATGGCCTCCATATCCGGGTTCCGTAACCTGTGGACAAAACAAAGCGAAGCCCAATGGTACCTGCAGGGTATCATTTACATGCATAACTCCCGCACCGGGCAACAAATGCCACTCAAATCAACCCTGCTGGATGACCTCGACAAACATCCTCTACGACTGAATATCCAGGCCAAAGCCGCCGAAGTAAAACAACCCTGGTTGCTGGTACACGGTGATATTGACCCAACAGTACCACTGGAGCATGCCCGGGAACTGCACACCGCCCAACCCAACACCCAATTGATGATCATCAAAGGTGGCGACCATGTTTTGGGGGCATCGCATCCTTATAGTGGAGACACGCTACCTGCCGCTTTACATGAATTTTGCGATGCGGTGATAATATTTCTGCGGGGTTGACCCACCCCGCCTGCGCTTCGCGCGGCACCCCTCTCTGCTTCGCAAAGAGGGGAAGACAAGGAGCTCTTCTCTCAACACGTCATTGAGGTACGAAGCAATCTCTATGCTATACAGGGCCGATCTGTAAGTCGGGGATTGCTTCGTACCTCGCAATGACGCGTGGAGAGAAAGGTTTCCCCTCTTTCCGCCGCAGGTGAAGAGAGGTGGTCAAGCGAAGCGATAACCAATAATAGATTTTTCACTACGTTCAAGAGATAGTTCTTCACTGCGTTCAGAATGACAAACCTCTTTCATACAAAATATCTTCTTTTTCCCCGTCAGGAGAACAGCTTCGGGTGAAAGTGGGCAGAACAATGGTGGTCTGTGCGGCTGCAGGGGCATAGCAAGTTTTGTAGAAGCACGGGACTTTGCGTGAACGAAGTTGGGCAAATAATTGCAGCCCGTGGTTCTGTCGGCTTTGCGGGGTAAAGGCCATGTGCTGCAAAGAAGCATTTCTGCTGACAGCCTTTTTGGTTACTTTTGTGGCGACAAAAGTGACTGGCCCTCCCGCGGCCAAGAGCGGGTATACGCCATCCCCCAAGCGTCATTCCACCGTCAATAAACACCCCAGGAAAAAACTTACCGTAACTTTATACACTTAACCCTATCTTAAACCGAAATACTATTAACTAACATGAGTTTAGAAGGATCACGAAAAGAAGGAAAAAAATACCTTAACGTTATACCAACCGATGAGGCCGGCTTTGATAAAATGCTCCCCATACTGCGGCAATACCTCAACAACAAGGCCGAGAATATTCCAAAGAAAACATTAGGTCCTTTTAAAACCGACATTACCATTTACCAAAATCAGCCGGCCACGGGCTTGCGCGTTACCTGGATAGGCCATACCAGTATATTGATCGAAATTGACGGCAAACGTATCCTCACCGATCCGGTTTGGAGCGAACGTGTTTCCTTTTCAAAATATATCGGACCTAAACGCTTTTTTCAGCCCCCGCTTTCATTGGGTGAACTCCCCCCGCTGGATGCCATTATTATATCGCATGATCATTATGACCATTTGGATAAGGATACTATCAAATTTTTCGCGGGATCAGCCATTCCTTTCTATTGCTCCGTAGGCGTAGGACAGTACCTGCGTAAATGGGGCATTGCCGAAAATAAAATTACCGAAATGGATTGGGGGAATAGTGTGGTAATCGGTAACGATCTGGTGGTGACAGCCACGCCAGCCAGGCATTTTTCGGGTCGGGGTATTACCGGGCGTAATGAAACCTTGTGGTCGTCTTTCGTGATCAGGGGTCCCAAACACAATATTTATTTTGGTGCCGACTCGGGCTGGTCGCCCAGTTTTGCGGAGATCGGCGAAGCTTTTGGTCCGTTTGATCTGACTATATTGGAGATCGGCGCTTACGGCAAATACTGGCCCGACATACACATGGGGCCCGATCATGCCTCCAACGCGCACCTGGCCCTCAAAGGCAAGCTGATGATGCCCGTACACTACGGCACTTTCAGTCTGGCCCCGCACGCCTGGTACGAACCTATTGAATGGCTAACCGATCTGGCAAAAGATAAAAACATCAACCTGTTTGTCCCCAAACCCGGCGAACCAACTGAAGTAAAAAGTGAGTATACCTCCAACTGGTGGAAACCGTATTTGTCATACAGCTCATAGTCGATAAATCATAGTAAAAGGGGGTACATATTTCAGCCGTTTAGTATAAGTTCCCCATAAGCACATGATGAATTCTTCATAATTTTTTGTATATTTATATACGCAACAGCCCGGGATTCTTTAACCAGAAAACCGGGCTGTTTTGTTAAAGGAAAAAGGGACCAAAAACCGATCATTGGTATTTACCATTTTAACTATCAATTTATTAATACTTTTTAAACTTTTCAAAACCAGTTAAAAATTTGTTAAAAAGTGTTAAAATGGCATTAAAGCCCGGTTAAAACGAACAATAACTAAGACTTTTTACCTTGTTTTCGACTAAAAAGTGTTAAAATTTGAAGTTTAAAAAGTTTTTCAATCCAACAAAGTAACTTCGGGCGTTTGCGATAATCAAATAAGTAAACGCTTCTCAAAAAAACCCGACTAATGGCTCAAACCTACATACTGGTAATTGAAGGCAAACCGCAAGGCCCTTTTAGCATCGACCAGCTAAAAAGCCTCAAAGTAAAACCTACCGACTTTATAAAAACTCCCGAAATGGATGATTATAAAGAAGCACAGGAAATTGCCGAACTACGCGCGCTTTTCGGCTTTGCCAAACCCTCACTGCTCATGCAGTATTATGGTAGTTTTGATCAGCGCCTGCTGGCTTCGGCGCTGGATTGGTTTATACTTTTCGGGGTGTTTGTGATCATCGCTTTTATCGTGGTACTGCTGTTTATACAGGATAAAGAAATGCGGATCATTGTATCCTTCAGCATTTTAGGCGTTATCCCCCTGGCTAAAGTGGTCTATCATATAGTAATGGAAAGTTCGGTTAAACAGGCCACCTACGGCAAACAAATGCTCAGGATCAAGGTAGTTGATATGAATGGTGGCCGTATCAGTACAGGCACGGCTATTAGTCGTAATTTGCTCAAACTGATTTCCGCATTGCCGTTTTGTTTAGGTTACATGATCGCCTTCTTCAATAAAAAACAGCAATGCCTGCATGATATGCTGGCTAATACCCTGGTGATCAAGGAAAGGCTGTTTTAAAAGTGACCCACAGAATAAGTTACCCATAGAAATTTAAATAGCTATTCGACTATATTCATTAAATTTGCATCTTATTAATTCATCCACTGCATGAATACTGATGCTGTTAAATTGCTCCAAGGCCGTTATTGTAATTCACTGACCGAGTATTCGCGTTTTATTACCCGCGAGGTGAACATTGGCGATGTGCCCATGGGCGGCAATAATCCTATCCGGATCCAAAGCATGACCACTACCGATACCATGGATACTATGGGCACCGTAGAACAATCCATCCGTATGGTTGATGCCGGCTGTGAGTACGTACGCATCACTGCACCCAGCATCAAAGAGGCCCAAAATCTGGCCGAGATCAAGAAACAACTTCGCCAGCGTGGTTATAACGTTCCGCTGGTGGCCGATATACATTTTACCCCCAATGCTGCCGAAGTAGCCGCACGCATAGTTGAAAAAGTAAGGGTAAACCCCGGTAATTACGCCGATAAAAAGAAATTTGACCAGATAGATTATACCGACCAGGAATACCAGGGCGAACTGGAACGCATCTATAAAAAATTCGCTCCTTTGGTTAACATCTGTAAAGAATATGGTACCGCCATGCGAATTGGCACCAATCACGGCTCCCTGAGCGACCGTATCATGAGCCGTTATGGCGATACCCCACAGGGCATGGTAGAATCAGCCATGGAATTTATACGGATGTGCGAAACCCTGAACTACTATAACCTGGTGATCTCCATGAAATCGAGCAATCCGCAGGTGATGGTACAGGCTTACCGCTTACTGGTAGATACCATGGTGACGGAAGGTATGAACTACCCCCTGCACCTGGGTGTAACCGAAGCCGGTGATGGTGAGGATGGTCGTATCAAATCGGCAGTAGGCATCGGTACTTTGTTAGAAGACGGCCTGGGTGATACCGTACGTGTTTCCCTTACCGAAGAACCAGAAGCGGAAGCTCCTGTGGCCATTGAACTGGTGAAACGCTACGCTTTAAGGGAAAAGGCAAAAGGCGAAAGGCGAAAGGCAGAAGACAATAATAATGCGGACGAAAAAAACCTTTCACCTTTAACCTTTCACCTTTCGCCTCAACAGCACTCCCCCTACGAGTACAAAAAACGCCATACTTATGAAGCCAACGCTTTTATTGGCGGGCATATGGTGCCAAGGGTAGTGGTTGATCTGTCGGCAAAAAACCTGAAAGATCCGGCTGTTTTGAAGGATGCGGGATACCTGTATTCGCCATTGTTGGATAAATACAACATGGCCGAACAATCTGTTGATTTTGTTTACCTGGCCGATGAATTGCCATCGTTTGTATTTCCAAGCAATGTAAAACAATTATATAGCTATAACACCTGGCAAAAACTGGCTGATAAAACCAATTGCCACCCGGTGTTTTCCTTAGCTGAATACATTGCACCGGGTACCGACCGTTCGTCCAAATTAAACCTGGTCAGGATAGTACCTGCCGATATTGAGTCGGACGAGTTTGGCTCCCTGCCTTTTGATAATTCGCTGGTGTTTGTACTGGAAACAACGGCGCTGCATGGCATGGCTGATCAGCGCAGTTTCTTCTTTAAACTGGAAGAGCTTGGTTTGGAGATACCCGTGATCATAAAAAGGAGCTATGAATTTGAAAATCAAAAGTCAAAAGTCAAAAATCAAAATGACTCTCCGACTAACGACTTAGAATTTAAGACTCAGAACTTACAACTATATGCCGCTACAGACCTGGGCGCCTTGCTGGTTGACGGCTTTGGCGATGGGATATGGATAGATGCGCCGGAATTACCGGCTAACGTTATTACATCAACTGCATTTGGTATTTTACAGGCAACCCGTTCCAGGATCTCCAAAACAGAGTACATATCGTGCCCGAGCTGTGGTCGCACCCTGTTTGATCTAATGGTGGCCACCCAGATGATCCGCAGCCGTACAAGCCACCTCAAAGGCCTTAAAATTGGCATTATGGGTTGTATTGTGAATGGCCCAGGTGAAATGGCCGATGCCGATTATGGCTATGTAGGCTCTGGTACCGATAAGGTAACTTTGTATCGCGGCAAAGAAGCCGTAAAGAAAAACATCAGCTCGGCAAACGCGCTTGATGAGCTCATCGGTATTATCAAGGAAGATGGTAACTGGGTAGAACAGGAAAATTAATTAGCGAATTACTGAGTTAGTGAATTATTGAATGGATAAGTATTTTGGGCAAAAGATCAGCATACTGGAAGAACTGCTACCTGAAAATAAATTTGTGCGCATTCACCGTTCGTTCATTGTTGGCCTGACTAAAATAGACTCTTTTTACTCTTACAGTATTGAAGTAGCGGGTCATGAATTACCTATAGGCCGTAATTACAAGCAGGATGTTCAAAAAAAGCTGAAAGCTGAGCGCTTACAAATCGACTAATATCTGCGGATCATAATTTTGCTTTATATTTGATGTTACCATCCCATATGAGTAATAAAGTAACTGTTTTTGATATCCCCTCAACGCTTAAACGCCACATTACATCGGCAAATATTGCCAAACCCGATTTTGGCATTGTAAATGAAAATTGGAGCCAGGAAGATTTTGCGGTATTGAGTAATGAAAACGGGGTACGGTATGGCTTACCTGTTAAAACAGATTACTATTCGGTTATTTTATGTCTCAGCGGCAGCTATAAAAAAACAGTTGGTCATTTTGTTTTTGAAGTTTACCCTAACTCCATTCACCTGGTATCACCGGCATATATTACTTCTTTTGAGGATGCTTCGGACGATCTATTATTATACCAGGTGTTGTTTAAAAAGGACTTTTTAACCCATAACTTTCTGAAAGAAAACATCCTGGACAACCTGCTGGAGGTAAACCCCGACTACCCCCCTATTTATGGCCTGCCCAAAGAAGGAGTAGCATCCTTAAAGGCTTTGTATGAAAAGATCAGTGACGAATGCAGGGAGCAAGGGGCTTTCCATTTACAGATCCTGCGGTTGCTTTTAACCGATCTGCTCTATGAAATGAACCGTGCCTGCGAAAGTTGTTTATTGAATTCAACCCGTCATTTGAGTAAACAGTATCAACTGGTATATAAATTCAAAAAGCTGGTGGAGGAAAGATTCCTGGATATGAAAACTGTACAGGAATATGCCGACGAACTCTTTATATCGGCCAAGTATTTAACCGAAATAGTAAAGAACGAAACGGGTCAAAATGCGCTGCACGTAATCCATAACCGGCAGTTCCTGGAGGCGCAATACCTGCTATCATCATCGGGCCTTAGCATAAAAGAAATTGCCGAGCGGCTTAACTTTGATAACAGCTCACATTTCAGTCGTTTTTTTAAACGCTTTGCGGGGTATAATCCTTCGGAGTTTAAGCAGGTTCAATAAAACCTTTCGATTTTTTCGATCCAAAACACCTTTCATGACCCTTGCCTGACGGTAAAACATCTCTATCGGAAAAATTGGTTCTTAAAACCGATTTATTGAGATTGATACGCCTCACTATCCACAGTACCTTTGTTATGTCAATAAGAAATAAAGGCCATGAAAAAACAAAACTTAAACTTACTAAAAGGCAGGCTGCTACAGCTCTACTGGGAAACTTATCAAATTTTAACCGTCATTTACAGATAATCTTTTATCGCTGTAAATTCCATCATATATCAAAACGTATTGATTAAGGAAACATTAATTCTTAATCAATACAAGAAATCAACAGCCGTTTAAGGCTTCTCTATATATTGACACATAAAAACAGGCAGACTCTTTTTAAAGTCTGCCTGTTTTATTTTACCATTCGTTAACAGCCGGATCAGTTCGCCGGGATAAATTCAGCAAACATATTTGCGGTTTCGCTTAGGCTATTCAGGTTTACATAATCGCAAACTTCGGCATCTGCTTTTCCCGGTTTTGGTTTATAAGCTACAATAACTATTCGCTCCATAATTGTCATATTTTACAGCAATTTACAATTTTTAAAACCCACATCATATTCTGTGGTTAGCTTTATAAATATCAAAACATAAATTAACCTAACCATGGCGAAAAACGTTGCAGATCAACTGGTAGAAATGCTGGCAAGCGCTGGTGTAAAAAGAATATATGCCGTTACCGGCGATAGCCTTAACGAAGTAAATGACGCTGTAAGGCGGGCAGGTGATATACAATGGGTACATGTACGTCATGAGGAAGTTGGCGCCTATGCTGCAGGAGCAGAAGCGCAGCTGAACGGCCTTGCATGTTGTGCGGGCAGCAGCGGCCCGGGACATGTTCATCTCATTAATGGTTTGTATGATGCACACCGTTCTGGCGCACCGGTTATAGCCATTGCTTCAACCATAGCTACTTTTGAATTTGGCACCGATTACTTCCAGGAAACCAATACCATAAAACTGTTTGATGATTGCAGCTATTATAACCAGGTAGCCGCTACTCCAAGGCAGTTGCCACGCATGCTGCAGGCGGGCATACAAAGTGCATTACACCAGAAAGGAGTGGCAGTAATTGGGTTGCCAGGCGATATTACCAGTATGGATGCTGTGGAGATCAATACATCAACCCAAAACTTTAACACTGTTCCTGTAATCAGGCCTTCAGATACGGATTTGCAAAAATTATCCGCTTTGATCAATCATCACCAAAAGATCACTATTTTTTGCGGCATAGGTGCAGGCGAAGCGCATAAGGAAGTAGTAGCCCTGTCTCAAAAACTTCATGCTACGGTAGCTTACTCTTTCCGGGCTAAAATGGATATTCAGTATGATAATCCTAACGAAGTGGGCATGACGGGGCTTTTAGGCCTGCCATCGGCCTATCATAGCATGCATGAAAGTGATCTGCTGATATTATTAGGTACCGATTTTCCGTACACTCCATTTATGCCTACGGATTGCAAAATTGTACAGATAGATATCAAACCTGAACGTATTGGTCGCCGCGCTAAAGTGGATGTGGGGTTATGCGGCGACGTTAAAGATACGTTAACAGCGCTACTCCCGCTGATCGGTCAAAAACAGGATGATAGCTTTTTAAAGGCACAGCTTAAAGTATACGCCGATGTAAAAGAAAAGATGCAAACCTATGTAAACGACAGTGGCGAGCAGGATAAGATACATCCTGAATTTGTAGCCAGTGTGCTGGATAAAACAGCTGATGATGATGCTATATTTACCGTGGATACCGGTATGTCATGCGTATGGGGTTCCCGTTATATCAATGCTACTGGCAAGCGCAAAATGATAGGTTCTTTTAATCATGGTTCAATGGCTAATGCCATGCCGCAGGCCATTGGCGCTGCTCTGGCTCGTCCCGGTCAGCAGGTAATCGCACTTTGTGGCGATGGTGGGTTGTCAATGTTGTTAGGTGATCTGGCTACCATTGTCCAATATAAATTACCTGTTAAGATCATCGTTTTTAACAACCGTTCCCTGGGTATGGTGAAGTTGGAAATGGAAGTTGCCGGCCTACCCGATTGGCAAACGGATATGTACAATCCAGATTTCGCTTTAGTAGCGCAGGCTATGGGCATTAAGGGTATTACTGTCAAATACCCGCAAGATGTTCAGGAGGCAATTACTGAAGCACTGGCTTTTGACGGCCCGGCCTTAGTAAATGTATTTACCGACCCGAACGCGCTGGCAATGCCGCCTAAAATTGAGTTTGAACAAGTGAAAGGCATGGCGGTTTCGATGACCAAACTGATGCTTAACGGCCATATGGATGAAGTTCTGGATACTGTAAAATCAAACTATAAACATTTGAAGGATTTGTTATAAGTCTAAAACAAATCCATAAACCATGTCATTGCGAGGAACGACGAAGCAATCGCGTAGCTATTCTCATCAGTGAGAACGCGAGGAGATTGCTTCGTGCCTCGCAATGACATAACGGGGATAAAAGCAAAGGGCCCGGCTAACCGGACCCTTTGCTTTTATTTCTTCCAAACGTTATTGTCAGGATTATAATCGGGCAGTACTTTATCAGGATCATAAGTAACTGACTCAATTTCTTCGGTTGATGGATATTTGAATGTCCATGAAGCAAAACGCTCCCAAATTTCAACCGGCAGTTTAATACGATCTGTTTTACCGCTTTTGGTTTTTACCTCCAGGATAACCGGCATAGCCATTTTACCCAAGTTATCTATGGTGATCATAGCTCCTTTTGAGGCATCACCATCAACATATTTCACATCGCTAACCGCTACATCCAGGCGCCAGTCGTTCAGGAACCAGCCTCTCCAAAACCATTGCAAGCTCTCGCCTGATGCATTTTCGATAGTGCGGAAAAAATCATCAGGTGTTGGGTGCTTAAATGCCCACCTGTTAATGTAGGTTTTAAAAGCAAAATCAAAACGTTCGGGGCCTAATATCTGCTCACGTAATAAAACCAAACCGGCACTCGGTTTCGCATACAGTAATGTACCTGTATTTCTTTCTTTCAGGTTGGCCGGCTGGCTCATTATGGCTTCCAGTTCTGGTTTAGTGAAAAATTCGCCGGTGCGGTGCATATCTATCTGGTGGGTATTTTTATACTCACCGTTGTTAAAATTGGCGGTTGAAAGCGTATTGATAAAAGTGTTAAAACCTTCATCCATCCAGCCATACATACGCTCGTTTGAACCTACTATCATCGGGAACCAGGTGTGGCCAAACTCATGATCATTTACACCCCAAAGCGCGTTTTTCTTTGCCCTGTATCCGCAGAAAACAATACCCGGATACTCCATACCCCCTACAATACCGGCAACAGCTGTTGCAGCAGGGTAAGGATATTCAAACCATTTGGCAGAGTTATATTCAATTGATTTTTTTACATATTCTGTTGAGCGGCTCCAGGCATCATTGCCGTCACTTTCAACCGGATAGGCCGAAATAGCTATTGATTTTTTACCGCTTGGCAAATCCATTTTGGAGGCATCAATAATAAACGCGGCCGATGAAGCCCATGAAGCATCACGTGCATTCTTTATTTTGAAATGCCAGGTTAGTTCTGTTTTACCTGCCGGGCGCGATTTAGGGTCTTTAACCTCATCGGCAGTACGGATCATTACTGTTTTTTCGCTTTGAGCAGCTTCGGCCCAGCGTTTTTGTTGTTCAGGTGTATAAACCTCCTGCGGATTTTGCAGTTCGCCGGATGCTACCACGATGTGATTTGCAGGAGCAGTGATGCTCAGGTCAAAATCACCATATTCCAGGTAAAATTCACCCGGACCTGTGTATGGCAGGGTATTCCATCCCATTACATCGTCATATACGCACATACGCGGATACCATTGGGCAATAGTATAAATCCTACCATTTTTGGTATCCTGGTAACCCATACGATCCGATCCATAGTTTGGCGGAATAAATGAGTACTCAATTTTAAGTTTAACTTGCCCGCCATTGGCTGTTACCTCCTTAGGCAAAAAAACCTGCATGCGGGTATCACTGATCAAAAATTTCGCTTCGGCAAATTCACCCTTACCCAAAGCGTATTTTACAGATTTTATTTTGTAGCCCGCATCAAACACCTCACCACGCCCCCAGTTACGGCTGCCGGCAGGCGGCACGATAGCTGTTCCGCGTGAATCTAATTTAAACAGGTTTTGGTCGAGCTGCATCCATAAAAAGTCCAGGTTCTGCGGACTATTATTGGTATAAGTTAAAACCTCAGAACCGGTAATCTCATTGGTTTGATCATTCAATTTTGCAGCCAATTGATAATCGGCCCGGTTTTGCCAGTATTTAGGTCCTGGTTCGCCGCTTGCGGCACGGTATTCTGTACCATTTTTGGTATAAAAGCCAGGCCCAAAAGTTTCATGATAATTGTAATCAGAAGCAGGCGCATTAGTTGAAGCGGTCTGCTGAGCATCACTTACACTAACCGCCAGCATAAAGGCCATGCTGAAACCGGCCATCAGTTTTAAATTCATTTCAATATTTTTTGTATGTATACAGCAAGTATACTACAAAAAAACGTTTTTGAACGTCCGGGTAAAACGATTGTTACCAGAATATTAATTATTGATTTAATGAATTATTGAATTACTGATTAAACAAACACAAAGCCTATAAATCAGGTAGATATACAAGATTTACAGACATTAATTAAAGAATATGAAGATATCCCGCCCTTACTTGTTTAAAAAGTGCGATTGGTAAACTTTTTCATCAAAACCAAAAAACAAAAAGTCGCCATCTTCAATAACCGGCCTTTTAATCATGCTGGTTTTTTGCTGCAATAGTGTAAGCGCATCAGTGTTGGTTTTTACACTTTCTTTTACCTCAGGATCAAGTTGTTTCCAGGTAAGGCCTTGCTTATTCAGGAACTTTTCGTACCCGGCTTTGCTATCCCACTCCTGTAATTTCTCGCTGCTTACACCTAATTTCTTAAAATCCTGGAAATTATAATCAATCTTATTTTCCTTTAACCAGTCAAGCGCTTTCTTAACTGTATTGCAGTTAGTTATTCCGTAAACTTTCATCGGGCTAATTTATCCTTTTTGCGCCGAAAATATGTCAGGTGTTTTTAATCTAATACGCAATCTTACTGACTGGCACCGCTACTTTTACCACCACCTTTGGTATCATCATTATTGATGCTGCGCTGATTCTTTTTAATATCGCTATTGAGCTTACCAAATTTATAATTAAGCCTGATAGCAAAATGACGGTATGGATTTTCCCGGCTGATGGTTTGAGAAAAATCTGGTGTATTGGTGGTATTGGTAAACGCCCTGTATTTGCTGTAAGGATTATTCGCTACAAGTGTTACCGTAAATTTTTTCTTGAAAAGATCCTTGGCAACAGTGTATGAATTATAAATAAAATTACTTGATTTACCTTGCAGGGTTACGTCACCACTAAAGAAACCGGCATTATAGCCAAATCTGTAAGTATCACCTAGTTTATAGGTAAAGCTGGCAAATGCATTACCGATGTAGCCATCATTTTTGAAAAAATCGCTATTATAAATACCTTTTAGCCAAATATGTGAAATTTGCCCGTTTAAACTAACAGTCAAGGGTTTGATGATGGAAAAATTGGTATTGATATTGAAGCCCAGTGTGCGGTTACTACCCAGGTTTTGATAGGTGGTATAGGTTACCGTATCACGTAAACTGCTTATTGTTTGGATAGAGTTATTAGAGAACGCGTAGCTTAAACCCACTGTAACAGATGCCTTTTTAAAGTTGCTATAGGTAAGTTCAAAGGTGTTGTTAAGCTCCGGGCGCAAATCCGGATTACCGGTGCTGATAAATTTAGGATTTGAATTATCAACAAAAGGGTTAAGTTGGTATATACCCGGGCGTTGTATACGCTGTGTAAAACCGAAATTAATACTGCTGCTATTCAAACTGCGCTGTAGGGATATAGATGGTATTAGGTTGTTATATCCCCTATCAAGTGGTGTACCCGTAAAATCGGCACTTACTTTTGTGTGTTCAATGCGTAAACCGGCTTTTGCCGTCCACTTACTTAGTTTTAACTGATAGGAGTTATAAAAACTGGTCACATCCTGGTGATAGTCAAACGTACTTGTTTGCCCGGTGTTAACCACATACTCATTTGTAGCAGGATCAAGATCTTCGCGACCAAAATCACTAAAGTTATTACGCAGGATGGCTTTAGCCCCTGCTTCGATATTTAGTTTTTTAAGCGGATATACATAATCAAGCTGAATGGTATGCTCCCGGTTACCCGCGTTATTACGCTGCCTGAAATCGGGATTGTTCACATCATCATAATTAAACCTGTCGGTAAATGCGTTTGAACTTGTTTGATCGCTTGGGGAGTAGCTGTATTTGTACGACAAGGTTAACAGCTCATCTTTGTGGTTTTTAAAATTCCGCTGATAATTGATAGCGATATCGGCTCCCTTATCTTTACTGTTACTGGTAGTGGCATTTCGGTAAGCCTCATCAAGTGTCCCTACATTGTTTACCCGGTTTGATTGCAAGGAGCCATTTTGATCAAAATGCCCCTGGAAGATCTCAAATGAACCAGTGAGCAGGTCAAGGCTATCAATTTCATAACTTAATTCGGCATTGGCGTATTTGTATTTACCGCTAAAGGTATTGGTACCGTCCTGATTTAATATGCTTGATACTGATTTATTTAAAAATTGCGTCTGTGTGTTGTGCGTTGCGGCGGTTACTTCTTTCTGTGTACCAAAACCAGCATAACCGGAAAGACCAAATTTACCTTGTTTTACGGTAGCGTTCAGGTTATACCCCGGTCCCCAGACAGAATTATAGCGCATATTGACACTGCCGTTATAACCTTGATCGGCGTTTTTCTTGGTGATAATGTTGATGATACCAGTTAAACCTTCCGCATCATACTTGGCGGGTGGCGTAGTGATCACTTCTATCTTTTCGATATTGGTGGCGGGCATTGATTTCAATACATCAGATGGACTTTTGGCCATCAATGCCGATTCTTTTCCGTTGATCAGGATCTTATAATTACCGCTCCCTTTGAGCCTGATCTTATCATCCCCATCAACTGATAAAAGCGGTACTTTGCGCATCATATCCAATGCAGATACAGCCTTGCTTTCAGGATCAGCGGTTACGTCGTAAGTAAGGCGGTCAACTTCCTGCTTCAGGGTTGGTCGTACGGCTGTTACGGTAACTTCCTTTAATTCTTTACTGGAGGGAGCCAATAAAATTTTACCTGCATTAAATTCATTTCCGGTTAGTTTTACGGGCAAAATCTTGGTAGCATATCCAATAAAAGCAACAACCAGCTGGTAAGTTTTACCATCCGGGGCCTTTAATTCAAAACTTCCATCGTCTTTGGCAAGCGTACTTTTTACGGGTGTATGGGTAGTGGCATCCTGAAGTGCTACAGTAACATAACCTAAGGGTTTATTTAGTGTCGAGTCAATTACAGAACCCTTAACAGTTATGTTTGTTGGCGAATTTTGAGTCTGGGCAAAACAAATCGCCGAAAGATAACAGAAGAGCAGGGTCAGTAAAAATTGTTTCATAAGGATTTAGTGATAAGACGCCGTAAGTTATACAACTGTTGCATACAGCAAAAATTATTTAACAAATTTTAACTAAGCGATTAGTTTACGATTGAAACGGAGGGATGCATTATTTATTATACCGGGTCATAGTTAATTCGGTACCGATTGTAGCAAAGCTTTTGATCATTTCTATTGAGCGATCAATAAGCGCAGGAAGTTCCGGCTTTTCATCATCGTCAAAACCACTTAAAACATAATCAACCTGGCGGCCTTTGGGGTAATTATCGCCTACACCAAACCGGAGGCGGGCGTAGTTATTGTTGCCAAGCGTTGCTTCAATATGTTTTAAGCCATTATGACCAGCAGCGCTACCTTTGGGTTTTAACCTGAGGGTGCCCAAGGGAAGTGCAATATCGTCTACAAGCACCAATACATTTTCGATAGGTATTTTCAATTCCTTCATCCAGTGATTCATCGCCTTGCCACTGAGGTTCATATAAGTTGTTGGCTTAATGAGATGCAATGTACGCCCCTTGAATGATACTTCGCTGTAATATGCCAGGCGCATGTGATAAAACTTTGCACCCTCTTGTTTGGCTAATTCATCCAGTATCATAAACCCTATATTATGCCGGGTATCGGCATATTCGGGCCCTATATTTCCTAAACCGACTATAAGATATTTCATTTTGCGGAGCAAAGATAGGATTATGGACAAAAGATAAAGGACTTTGGGACAAAGGATTTTTTAGCAAAGGACGGGACCTTGGTAAAGAACGTTGATATAGAAAACTATTGCGAAATTGTATATTCAAAGGATGCTATCTGCTTTTGTAAGGCTTGAACTCTGGTAAGCAAGCTCTGGTAATCAACATTTATAGCTAATTCACATTGTTCAGCAATGATTAATTGAGTTTCCAGTTCAAATGCTGAGCCGAGGCTCATTGATAAGAAATGACTAAAATCCTTCTGTGACTTTCTTGAAGAGCCTTCAGCAATATTTGAAGGAATTGAAAGAGCGGCACGATAAAGCTGATTTGATATTCCAAACCGGTGTTCCGCAGAGAACTTTTGTGTAAGTAAATAAACATCTTTTGAAAATTCCACAGAATCAATCCAGATCCGAAGCTGTCTGAAATTATGTTTTAGCATATCTTAATTATTTCACTCTAAGATATTCTTTATCTTTTATCCTCTAATGTTTAAAAAAAGTCCTTTGTCTTTTCGTCCTTCATCTTTTGTCAAAAAAAAAGCGCCGGACACAAGTCCGGCGCTTTTTTTCAAATCAGATAAAGCTTACTTTTTACCTGAAGCAGCTTCCTGCTCTGCCTGACGTAATGCACGTGAAGTAGTTACAGATACAATAGTATCTTCCTGAGCATTGGTGATTGTAAGGTTTGGCAATTTAATTTCACCAACTTTTACTGATTTACCAACTTCCAGAGCTTCTATGCTTACTTCAATAGCATCTAAATGATCTTTAGGTAATGCTTTGATGCGCAGTTTCCTTAATTTCTGAACTAATTTACCACCCACTTTAACACCTGGAGAAGTTCCGGTTAATTTAACAGGGATCTCGATAGTGATTGGCTTTTTCTCGTCAAGCAACAAAAAGTCAACGTGGATAATTTGTTCAGTTAAAGGGTGAAACTGAATATCTTTAATAATAGCTTGTGATTTAACACCAGCAATTTCAAGATCGATGAAATGAACAACCGGAGTATAAACAACGGCTCTCAAATCAGCTGCGGACACTGCAAAGTGGGATTGTGTTGGCCCACCGTAAAGTACTGCAGGCACTAAGCCTTGATAACGCAGTTCTTTAGCGTCTCTTTTCCCTACGTTCTCTCTTGGAGAACCGCTAATAGCAATTGATTTCATTATTTGTATTTATTTATTTGTTAAGTTCATGGTTCATAGATCATTGTTCATGGTATCTAATCCGCACAAATATTTTTATTCTATCAAAATCCATGTTTCCGGCTACGACGAGCCATCAACCATGAACTATAAGCATTCTATTTAATCTACCTTGAACAACTGGCTGATAGAGCCATGCTCGTTCACATTGCTGATAGCTTTTGCAAACAGTTCGGCAGTAGATAATACCTTTATTTTAGGGCTTGTATGTTTTAACGGTATAGTATCCGTAACTATCAGTTCGGTTAAAGCCGAATTTTCGATAGTTTCATAAGCCTTGCCCGATAATACTGGGTGTGTACAAACCGCGCGTACGCTGCGTGCCCCACGCTCCATAATTAATCCTGCCGCTTTAGCCAATGTACCGGCTGTATCGCATATATCATCAATCAGCACAATATCCTGATCGGTCACATCACCAATAAGCGTCATGGACTCGATCTCATTAGCACGTTTACGACGTTTATCGCAAATTACCACTTCTGCATTAAAGAACTTGGCAAAACTACGTGCCCGGTATGAGCCGCCCATATCCGGCGATGCAATGGTTAAGTTTTCTAAACCCAGGCTTTTGATATAAGGCACAAAAATGATAGAAGCATCCAGGTGGTCAACCGGTATATCAAAAAAGCCCTGTATCTGCGCAGCGTGCAGATCCATGGTCATGATACGGTTAATGCCTGCAGCAACTAACAAATTAGCTACCAGCTTAGCGCTGATGGCTACACGTGGCTTATCTTTCCTGTCCTGACGGGCCAATCCAAAATACGGAATAACGGCGCTTACATAATGTGATGAAGCACGGCGTGCGGCATCAATCATCATGAGCAATTCCATCAGGTTATCCGTAGGCTGGTTGGTACTCTGGATCAGAAATACATCGCATCCCCTTACAGATTCGTTAAAATGTGGTTGAAACTCCCCGTCACTAAAGCGTGAAAGCACCACGTCACCCAATTCGCGGCCATAAGCATCAGCAATTTTTTGCGCAAGCTCTTTAGAACCTGATCCTGCAAATAACTTAACCGGATTAAATTGTAATGGCATCTTCTTATTTTGGATTTGGGATTTTAGATTTCGGATTTTTCTTAATCCTTAATCTAAATCACTTTACACATACAGCCCGTATAAAAAACAATTCGGATTTCAATTTTCTATCAGACCTAAATCCGAAATTGAAAATCAGAAATCCGAAATCTTTCTTGTTGCCCGACCAGGATTCGAACCTAGACAAACGGTACCAAAAACCGTCGTACTACCATTATACTATCAGGCAATCTCCTTTGGTTTGTTTTACTCCCCGAAAAGGAATGCAAATATAAGACGATTTTTTAACTCTCAAAAAGAATTTGAAAAAAGTATTTTTGATTGCGTTTTAAGGCGAAAAACGAGCCTAAAAAGTGTTAATCCGGCATTTTTGGTTTTAACATCATAATACTTTTACTAATTTCGGGCTGCATTCAACCTTTTTTCGCATTGTAAAATTCAGACATGGACTACAAAAAAATCAATAATATATTTGGCTGGGTAGCCTTTATCATTGCTTCGCTAACTTATATTTTAACCTTAGAGCCCTCTTCCAGCTTTTGGGATTGCGGCGAGTTTGTTGCCTGTATTTACCGTTTACAAGTGGCTCACCAGCCTGGTGCCCCGCTTTTTACCATGATAGGAAAGGTATTTACCTTACTTTCTATGGGCGATAATACCAAAGTGGCTTATTGGGCCAATATAGCATCTGCCTTATCCAGCGGCGCCACTATCATGTTCCTGTTTTGGACGGTTACCGCCCTGGCAAAAAAACTGCTGGTTAAAAAAGCCGAAGACATCAGCACCGCAAATCTGATACTCATTATAGGTGCGGGCCTGGTTGGCGCCCTGGCATATGCCTGGTCTGATACTTTCTGGTTTTCAGCCGTAGAGTCTGAAGTTTACGCCCAATCATCCTTATGTACAGCCGTTGTATTTTGGGCTATATTAAAATGGGATGCCTATGCTGATGAGCGCCATGCCGATAAATGGATCGTGTTTATTGCTTATGTGATGGGTCTATCCATAGGCATTCACTTATTAAACCTGCTGGTAATACCGGCTATTGCACTGGTGATCTACTTCCGCAGGGCAAAAAACATTACCTCCAAAGGTACTTTCTGGGCGTTTTTTGCCGGCATTGTGGCTGTGGCCTTTGTACTTTGGGGTGTTATTCAATATACGGTAAAAGGCGCGGCCTTTTCCGATCTGCTTTTTGTGAATACTTTAGGCATGGGCTTTGGCAGCGGTGCAGTCATGTTTTTTGTTTTACTCATCGCCACCATCGTAGCAGGCATATACTATACCATTAAGCCGCAAAAACCGGCCATTATTGTAGCGGTAGTATGTTTTATACTGGTATTGGGCATCAGTGCCGGAATTATAGGCGTGGTTGTTGGCTTAGCAGTATTAGCACTGCTGGAGTACGTAGTTAAGATCCGCGAAAAACGTTTCGCTTTAAATACCTTTTTAATTTGCCTGTTATTTATACTGTTTGGTTACAGCTCATTCGTGATGATTGTGGTAAGAGCCAAAGCAAATCCTAACCTGAATAACAGCGACCCTGAAAACGCTTTCGCACTTAACGGCTACTTGAACCGCGACCAGTATGGTGATACGCCATTACTTTACGGACAATTTTTTGATTCAACGCCAATCGAACAAACCGAAGGGGCCACACTTTATCGTCGTGGTGAAACAAAATATGAAGTGGCCGGTAAAAAACTGACCACTGTTTATGACCGTAATACGCCTTTCCCGCGTATGTTTAGCGATAAGGCTGGTCATCCGGATTTTTACCGTGCATGGAGCAAATTAGGCCAAACAGAGCATCCTACTTTTGCTACCAACCTGGGCTTTTTTGGCACCTGGCAGGTAAACCAAATGTATACCCGTTATTTTCTGTGGAACTTTGCCGGTCGTGCCAACGATCTTGATGGGCAAACCGGAGCCATTGATGGTAAAGGCGGTATCGATGGTTCCTGGTTAAGCGGGTGGGATTTCAGCAAGCCGCTACCCTATGCAGTTACAGAAAGTAAAAGCTATAACCGTTTATTCTTTTTACCGCTTATTATCGGCCTGATCGGCTTGTTCTTCCACTTTTGGCGCGATCAGCGCAATGCGGGTGTGGTATTGGTACTTTTCTTCTTTACGGGTTTGGCCATTGTATTATACTTAAACCAGGATCCTTTGCAGCCACGTGAGCGAGATTATGCTTATGCGGGATCCTTTTATGCCTTTGCTATCTGGATAGGTTTAGGTGTACTGGCTATTGCCGATTTTCTGTCCAAAAAGATCAATGCCAAAACAAGCGCCATTATAGCCACACTAATCTGCTTACTGGCAGCTCCTGTATTAATGGCCAACCAGGAATGGGACGATCATGACCGCTCTACCAAGCTTACGCCACATGATATGGCTTATAACTACCTCAACTCTTGTGCTCCTAACGCCATTTTATTTACCTATGGCGATAACGATACTTACCCGCTTTGGTATATACAGGAGGTTGAAAATGTGCGTCCGGATGTGCGTATAGTGAACTTGAGCTTGCTGGGTACCGATTGGTACATACGCGGCATGAAAAATAAGATGAACGAGTCGGAGCCATTGCCTATCAGTATGCCGAACGACAAGTTTAAACCCGGCGTGCGCGATGTGATTTATTTTAATGATCAGAAAGTTGCCGGTTCTACCGAATTGAAAGAGGTTTTTGACTTTATCACTTCAGACGATAAATCAACCATGGTAGAATATAATAATGGTGACATGGCCAATTACCTGCCTACCAAAAACTTTAAATTGACCATTGACCCTAACCAGGTGGTACAAACCGGTACCGTTCCGGCTGCCGAAAAGGATAAGATAGTATCCGAAATGGACTGGACCTTCAGCGGCCGGTATGTGACCAAAGATGTTTTGGCGATGATGGACATCCTATCCCACAATAACTGGAAACGACCGATCTATTTTTCGGTGACCGTACCCAATGATAACATGATAGGCCTCGACAAATATTTGTACAATGAGGGATTCGCTTATCGTTTAATGCCATTGAAACCTGACACGGCTTCTAACGCACTCGAAAATAGCAATACCCCGGTGATGTACCATAACATGATGACTAAATTTAAGTGGGGTAATATGAAAACAGCACGTTACCTTGATCATGAATCCATGACTATGTTTTACCCGCTGATTACCAGACTTTATTCTAATTTGTCTGATAACCTGATGAAAGAAGGACATCCCGACCTGGCTAAAAACACCCTGAAAAAATATGACGAAGTGATGCCAGGCATTATTAACTCAACCGAGGTTGCTGTACGTAAGTTTTATATGATCGAAAGCTCCTACCGTTTGGGTGACATCCCATTGGCCAACAAACTGGCTAACCAGGTAGACGATTATGTAAATAACCTGCTCAATTATAACTATGCATTGTTACAGCGCAACGAGATCAGTTTGGATAATAATCGCGATGTACAATACTCCATACAAATTTTGAGCGGACTGGTAGGCTTTACCAAAGATTTTAAACAGACGGAACTAAACACCAAATTCAGTGCACAATTAAAAGGCTTTGAAACGAAATTTGGTATCACACCCAAACAGTAAAGTACCTTAATAAATAAAAGCAGGGCTGTCACCCTGAATTTGTCGAAGGGCGTGCGTAGCGGCTTGCCCACCATACTTTGACAAACTCAGTATGACAGCCCTTTATCGTAAAACAAAAAAAGCGACATAAGTCGCTTTTTTATATAGATCATATCTTTATTATCCTTCGTTTACAACACCCATGTTGCAGAACTTGTCAATACGTTCGGTAACCAGTTCATTGATGTCGCGTTCGCCCAATGTTTTCAGGTCTTTAAGCAATTGCTTTTTCAGAATGGAAGCCATAGCCACGGGATCCTGATGAGCACCGCCAAGAGGCTCCTTGATCACACCGTCGATCAATTTATTTTTATACATCTCTGTCGAAGTCAATTTCAATACTTCGGCGGCACGTTCTTTATTTTCCCAGGTTTTCCAAAGGATGGTTGAGCAGTTTTCGGGAGATATTACCGAATACCAGGAGTTATCAAGCATCAGTACTCTATCGCCAATACCTATACCCAAAGCTCCGCCGGATGCGCCTTCGCCTATGATCACACAGATCACCGGCACTTTTAACACCGCCATTTCAAGCAAATTGCGAGCAATGGCTTCTCCTTGTCCGCGCTCTTCCGCTTCCAAACCAGGGAAGGCTCCAGGGGTATCTATCAGGGTAACAACAGGCTTATTAAATTTTTCGGCCATTTTCATGAGCCTTAATGCTTTACGGTAACCCTCGGGATTAGCCATGCCAAAGTTGCGATATTGGCGCTCTTTGGTATTACGCCCCTTTTGGTGACCGATAAACATCACCGTTTGACCGTTCAGCGTTCCAAAGCCGCCAATGATGGCTTTATCGTCGCCTACTGTTCTGTCGCCGTGCAATTCAATAAAATCATCGCACATTAATTCAATATATTGAAGGGTATAAGGCCTTTCGGGATGACGGGAGATCTGCACCTTTTGCCAGCCGGAAAGATTTGAATATATATCCTTTTTAGCGGCATCAAGCTTGGCTTCCAGTTCGGCTACGGTTGCAGACATGTCGAGCTTGTTTTTATCCTCCACCTGCTTCACCTTTTCAATCTGCTGTATCAGCTCAGCCAGTGGCTTTTCAAAATCAAAAGTAATCTTCATACTATTTATTTGGGCCGCTAAATTAAGTAAATCCTACGGTATATTATCAATTAGGGTTTTGTAAAGTTTCCAGCTTTTTAATTTGCTGGGGAGCCATCAGGTCGCCGGTGCTTAAGCAAGCCTGTAAAATGGCGTTTCTGAGCTCGCCATAGTACAACCCGGAGCGCGTGGCATAAAATATTACATCGCCATTATTTAAGCGCTGTTTACGAAAAAGCTCATCTAAAGTTTGCTCATTTTTAATAATGAACGAACCCATTTCCACCCTTTTGCGGTGCAGTTCAGTAGCAATCGCGGTAATTTTGGTTACCTGATTTGGGCTCAGTCCCAGCTCTTTTTTAAATTTGATCGCCTGGTCGGGCATCGGAAAATGATTGATTTGAGCGGGCAATGCCAGGTTATTATACACATCCTCACCATTCAACAAAGCGGTATATTGTTTATCGGTCAATGTTTTTACCGGCGATTTTTTCAGTGTACTATCCGCCTGCTGCGCCTGAACCGCGCTACAAAAGAACAAAATGGTAATAAGTGGAAGTATTGATCTTAGCATGTGGCATTTTACGAAAAAACCTCAACTATTAGGGCATCCAACGAAAAAAAATAACTAAAAGTTAATGTATTTACAAACAAACCCAACGCATGTCATTTCGAAGGAGGTACGAGGAGAAACTATCTTTTGAGGGCAGCGAAAAATCTTCTAAAAAGGGTGTCATGCTGAGCCCCGTCGAAGCATGGTGAGTAGGCCTCTGCGCTCGACCCTTCGACGGAGCTCAGGGTGACAGCCCCGCTTTTTGTTTCTCTCTTCGTTCGAAATGAATATGGTTAATTTCACTCCACTTTCACCACTTTTGACCGCTTTGAAATACCGTTTTCATTAAACGATTCGATCTGGAAATAATAAGGCAGGTTTTTATCCATACCGTTAAAATAGTACTCGTTTTTACCGTATACCATCATGTTGTTATACAGTTTATCGGGCGCAATGCCCATGTATATGGTATAGCCTGTGGCATTATCCACCGGTTTCCATTTTAACCAGGAATTGCGACGCTCGCTGTCGCCCCGTAGTACGATAAAACTTTGAACCGTATCCGGTTTTGCCCCCGCCCCTTTACCAAATACTCGGAAGCCTGATAGGGCGAACTTTCCAGTCGGCATGTGCAGGTTCAGCATTTTGAGGTAACGCGCTTTGGCCGGAGTTTTCAGTTCTACATAGTCATGCGGTACATCGGTTTTGTTTTTGCTTTTGTCGATCAGCGGTTTCCAGGTTCTTCCGTCCAATGAAGAATAAACGATATACTGGTGAAAAACACCCAGCGATTTACCCATAAACGTAGCATCCTGATCGGCATAATTGATCTGTATGGCATTTACTGTGCTCACTTGGCCCAGGTCGGTTTTAAACCATTCGCCTTTGTTAGCTGTTTTGGCGCTCCAATAGGTTTTGATATCCTCATCAACTGCGTAATTGGGCTCATACCCGCCCAGGGTTGAGGATACTTCCACGGGTTTATTATAGTTGAGAATCATCCAGCCGGTAAAGTTGCTTTTCAGGTGATCTTCGGGACTGGCCGGTAAATAATGCGGGTAATCGCCATAAGCTGTATTGGTATACAACACGCCATCCTTGTCAAAACCAGCAGGCCAGAAACCGATCCTGCGCTCAAAATTGTTTTTTACCGAGATGCCCATGGTAGAGATATGCCAGTAGTTGCCATACTTATCCTGCCAGGTGGCCCCGTGCCCAGCTCCTTTGGCAAAGCCACCGGGCTTGTACGAGAAGGGGTTATGCTTTTGATAGATAAACGGTCCCAGCGGTTTATCGCCTATAAAAACACCGTCGGCATAGCCGCTTTGCTCGGTGCCAGGTGCCCCGAACTGCAGGTAGTATTTACCATTATGCTTGTTCATCCAGGAGCCTTCGATAAAAGGCAGCAGGAAAACATTATCGTTATGCTCGCCAAAACGTTCCCAGCCGTGTATTTCGGGGTTTAGTTTGACCAGCTCTTTTTTAGGACCGATGGGTTCAAAGGTCTTACGGTCTATCTCCTGCCCATAAAGCGGCAGCGTGTTGCTGGAGCCATGGTAGATGTAAACCCGACCATCATCGTCGGCGAACATGCCCGGGTCCCAGGCGCCCACTTTAAAGTAGTCTTTAGCGGCCTTCCAGTCGTCGTGCGTGGGGTTGGTACTCATCCACAGTGTAAAATCTTTATTATAAGTTGAACCTATAACCAGCAGGGTATCACCCAGAACCAGGGTTGCGGGAGCACAAAGCTCATCGCCCTGAACCTGATTGTAGGGCCTCAGGAACTTGCGGTACACAAATTTCCAGTTCAGCATGTCATCGCTCCACCAGTAGCCAAACTGATTGGTGCTGAACAGGTAGTATTTCCCCTTGAACAAGGTGACGGTAGGATCGGCGGTGGCGCGGTGCTTGCCCCAGGCGGCGAAGTCGGCAAAGGGTGTATAACCATAGTCAAGGTTGAGGGGATTGCAGTAGGTTAATTTTTTATTTTGCGCCTGCGCCGGCAGCAGACCGTGGCAGCATAATATCAGGAGTAAAATACGTGTACAAATTTTCATGGTTTTATAAACTTATAAAATTCAAACAGGCCAAAACTTCTTAAACCTTCTATTTTAACATTTTTCTGTTCAAAAACGGGCTAAAAACATTCAAAAATTCATTCAAAACCATCCATTTTAACACTTTTTAACAAATTTTAACTCGATTTTGGGCAGTTTAAAAAACTTTAAAAAGTAATACTTTACTTATAGTCAAATAGCCACATACCAAACGGTCGGTTTGGGGGCTATTTTATCCCTTTAACCAAACAGCCCTGCTTACAGTTTTCAAAGTAAGCAGGGCCGGCCTGTGGTATATTTAAAGATACAAAAAATGTTTGGGATGTGCAATGGGGCGACTCACCTTTGATCTGCGCTTTGCTGCATCACCCTTCAGCTTCGCTGGAAAGAGGGTTGGGAAAATATTAAAAACAACGTCATTGCGAGGTACGAAGACAACCGACCGAAGGGAGCTCATTAATGCCCATAAAAAACAAACACAACATTAATAATCTCTAAACTGTACAGAGCCGCTTCACTTGACGAATACCCGCTCTTGGCCGCGGGAGGGCCAGGTACTTTTGTCGCCACAAAAGTACCCAAAAAGGCTTTCAGCAGAAATGCTTCTTTGCGCACATGGCCTTTACCCTGCAAATCAAGCAGAACCACGGGCTGCTAAACCTTACCTCTACTTCGTTCGCCCATACCACCCGCTTCAGGTAAGGTTCGCTATGCCCTTGCCACCGCACAGGCCAACTTATTCTGCCTGATTTCGCCCGAAGCTGTTCTGCTGACGGAGGAAATAAAAAGTAACGTCATTGCGAGCGTAGCGTGGCAATCCCCAACTTACAGAGACGCTATGCATATCGGGGATTGCCACGTCGTTCCTCCTCCGCAAGGACGTGCGAGAAAAAAGGTGTATCCCCTCTTTGCGGCGTAGCCGGAGAGAGGGTGACCCAGCGAAGTGCAGATCGGTGAGTTGATGCCAGCGTTCAAATCCCCAGCGCCTCTAAAAAAAACATTTTTATTATTGTGTGTTAAAAACACAATTAATTTGTACATTCATCTCCTGAAACCCTTTTCCCTAAGAAAGCTATTCATGAAGAAGAAATACCTGCTGCTTTTGCTGCTGCAATTGTGTCTTTGCGGACATACGTTTGCCCAATACCCAAAAATGACCAAACTCTTATACGGCGTGGCTTATTATGATGAGTACATGCCCTATGAAAGGCTGGACAAAGATGTGCAGATGATGAAGGATTGCGGTATTAATGTGGTACGCATAGCCGAATCAACCTGGAGCACGGTGGAACCGCAGGATGGCGTGTTCGATTTCACCCACATCGACAGGGTGCTGAGCGCCATGCACAAAGGCGGTATCAGTGTAATTATTGGTACGCCTACTTATGCCGTACCTACCTGGATGGTGAAAAAGCACCCCGAAATACTGGCTATTACCCCATCGGGCCAAAGCCAGTACGGGGCAAGGCAAAACATGGACATCAGCAATGTTGATTTTAAGTTTTATGCCAACCGGGTGATCCGGAAGATCATGGAGCATGTGAAGGATAACCCGGCTGTGATCGGTTACCAGGTGGATAACGAAACCAAATCATACGGTACATCCGGGCCAAATGTGCAGGCTTTGTTTGTGAAATACATGCAGGCCAAATACAAAACGCTGGATAACATCAATAAGATATTCGGCCTGGATTACTGGAGCAACCGCATCAATAACTGGGACGATTTCCCATCGATGAACGGTACCATCAACGGCAGTCTGGCTGCTGAGTTTGCCAAGTTTCAGCGGCAACTGGTTACCGATTATATGGCCTGGCAGGCTGCTATTATCAGGGAATATAAACGCCCTGATCAGTTTATCACCCATAATTTTGATTTTGATTGGCGGGGTTACTCCTTTGGTATACAAACCGAGGTTGACCATTTTGCCGCTGCAAAAGCGCTGGACATTGCCGGTGTTGATATTTATCATGCCAGCCAGGATAAGCTAACCGGCGCCGAAATTTCATTCGGAGGTGATGTGGCGCGTTCCATGAAGGGTGTTAAAAATTACCTGGTGATGGAAACCGAAGCACAAGGCTTTCCGCAATGGACACCTTACCCCGGGCAGCTCCGGTTGCAGGCTTTTAGTCACCTGGCCTCGGGCGCCAACATGGTGGAGTATTGGCCCTGGCACTCCATCCACAACTCGGCCGAAACTTACTGGAAAGGCTTGCTGAGTCATGATTTTGAACCCAACCCGGTTTATAACGAAGCCAAAACCATCGGGAGGGATTTTGCCCGCTTAAGCCCGCAACTCATCAACCTCAAAAAGAAAAGTGAAGTAGCTATCTTATTCAGCAATGAGGCACTCAGCGGTTTCAAAGCCTTTGGTTTTGGATGGGGTGTACGCACCGGTTATAATGAGGTATTGCGGCAATTTTACGATGGCCTTTACCACATGAACATTCCCTGTGATTTTGTTGACCCCAGCAGCTCAAGTATCGAAAATTATAAAGTGCTCATCGTGCCTCTGCTGTATGCCGCGCCCGATAGTTTGCTGCAGCGTTTAAACCGTTTTGTAAAAAACGGCGGTCATATTATTTATACTTTTAAAAGCGGCTTCTCTGACGAAAACGTAAAGGTTCGTACCAAGCACCAGCCAGGCATTATTGAGGAGGCTTGCGGTATTTACTACAGCCAGTTCACAGTACCCGAAAATGTATCGCTCAAAGGCGACCTGGGCTTAAGCGATGCTGATAAAAAGCTCAATACCTGGATGGAACTGATAACCCCTACCACAGCCAAAGTATTGGCCTATTACGACCACCCGGTTTGGGGTAAGTATGCAGCCATTACCGAAAATAATTATGGCAAAGGGATAGCCACTTACATAGGTTGCCTTACCACCAGCGCGGTGACCGATAAGCTCCTGGCCGACGCGGTTAAAAAAGCAGGCTTATGGAATGAGGATCAGCAGATCGCCTTCCCTGTCATCACCAAATCGGGTGTTAATCAAAAAGGAAAAACGGTTCACTATTATTTCAATTATTCGAATAAGGAAACCAGTTTCACGTATCCTTATAACAATGGTAAGGAACTGTTATCCGGAAATAGTGTAAGTAAAAATACCGCTGTACAGCTTGCACCCTGGGATGTAAAGATCATTGAGGTTGATTAATTTTCTTGTTATAGAGACGCAAATATGCGTCTCCCTTCAAGATGAGATGGCATATATCCGGGTTGCCATGCAATTGAGAGACGCAAATATACGTCTCTACAGACGTAAAAAGGGGTTGTTATGCTGCCTGTCGAAACATGGAGGGCGAACATCTGCGCTCGACTCTTCGACGGAGCTCAGAGTGGCAGCTCTCCGCTGTTCGAAGTCTCTGACTTTGAACGATTATGCGGTAGTTTTCAACTACCGCGGCGCAAAATTAAATCTTGTTATCCTATGCCTGTAGTCAGAGACTACAAGCATATTTAATCCGAAGTCAGAGACTTCGGACAGCGATGATTGTCATGCTGATTTCGAAGCATGGTGGGCAGGCATCTGCGCTCGACTCTTCAATGGAACTCAGCGTGACAGCCCCTTTGGGTATTAGCGCATCAAGCTACCCTCTTCAACGTAAACGCAAACCTGCTGCCTGCACCCAGTTCGCTGTCTACAGCGATCTTGCCTGATTGTGCTTCGATAAAATCTTTGGCTATAGCCAGGCCCAGGCCTGTGCCGGTTTGATCGGCGGTGGCATTGGGGACTTTGAAATAGCGTTCGAAAAGGCGCGACAAGTATTGCTCTTCTATCCCTTTGCCATGATCCTGTACAGAAAACTCGATCTCGTCGGCATGGCGTTTTTTCACCACCAGTTCTACCGTTGATTTTTCGTGACTGTATTTGATGGCATTGGACAGCAGATTAATAAGCACCCAGGTGGTTTTATCCAGATCAGCGTGAACATCGGGCAGGTTTTCATCACAGTCGACCTTGATAGTCACCTGTTTCTGATCGGCTATAAATTTGATGGCCTTTACCGCGTAATCCACTATGTTTCTGGGATGGGTTTTGCCAAAGTTAAGTTGCAGCTTACCCGTTTCAACCTGGGCCATATCCAGCAGTTCGCCGGTTATTTGCAGCAGGCGGCGGGCATCTTCCTCAATGTTCTCCAATAGTTGCCGTTGCTCGGCATTTACATCGCCAATACGCACATCCTCCAATAATTTGAGACTCATTTTGATGGATGAGATCGGGGTTTTTAATTCGTGCGATATGGTGGCGATGAAATTGGTTTTAGCCTCATCCAACTGCTGATATTCGGTAATGTTTTTCAGGATGATCACCTTGCCTATCACCCTGTCTTTACTGCTTACTGAGAGCGACTCGCGCGAATAAAAACTCTCGCGGTTATCGGCAAATATTTTTAGCCTGGCCTGATCATTTACCAATAGATTACGCAGCAGGTCGTTTTCGGTAGCCACGTCAGGTGCATAACGGCCATTGAGCTGATCGGCGGTCATGCCTATCAATGAGCAGGCTACTTCATTGGCAAATATGATGATCATTTTTTCGTCCAGACCTAAAATGGCATCGTGCATAGAATTGATGATGGTTTCGATCCGTTTCTTTTCAAAAAGGATACTGGCCAGGTTGCTGTTCTCAAATTCATCCAGCTTACGGGTCATGTTGTTAAAGGCTTGCCCCAATTCGCCAAACTCGTCGTCTGATTTAAAATGAATTTGCTGATGATAATTACGATTGGATACCTCTTTGATGCGGGCGGTAAGCTCCTTCAAAGGGTTAGCTATATAACCCGGGAAATTAACCGCGAAACTAAAAGCCACCAGGAATAAGAACGCCCCGCAAAAAGCAACCAGTATGGTGGCACGCTTGGCTGTACCTTTGGCAATATCATTTTTATGGGAAATGGCCGTCATGTTTAGCTGCATAAACTTATAAACCAATTGCCTTGCCTGCACGCGTAATGCGGTTAGCTTAGCGGCATCGTGATTTTGCAGTTTGATCTCCTCAAAAACGGAACGCAGAGAAGCAGCTGTTTGGCCTTCGCCGGTCTCGGTAATGTTGTGCTCCTCCTGCACCAGGTTAGTTTCAATTATTTTTAATTGCGACGGGCTAAGCGGTCCGCCATCTGCATCAACAGCCGACAGGATCTGCTGGCCGTACTGCAATGATTTATAGTTATCTTTTAGAATAGCACCAGCATCGGCCGACAAACGGTTGAGGAAATACACCGACAACCCGCAGCAGATGAATGATAGTACAAACAAAAAACCTATGCCTGTACGCAGTTTATTTTTAATGGTCATGTTATGATAGTATTACAAGGTCAATATCAGTTTTTGACATTTTATTTAACAATTGGGTAAACACCGCCGTTTTCATGATCAACTGGTAAAATTTAAACCTCGGTTTACCAATACAAATGGTGGTGATATCATATTTTTCGGCCGTTTCCCAAATGGCTTTAGCTATGTGATCGTTTTTTACTTTAAGTACTTCGCCGCCCAGCTGCGTGGCCAGTTTCATATTGTTGATGAGGTGGCGCTGCGATGCCAGGTTTATTTTATCGCTGCTTTCGCGCGAGGTTTGTACATATAGCACATACCATTTAGAACGATAGTATGACGACAACCGGGCCGTTTTGCGGATAATTATTTTTGCCGACGCGTCATTGGTACTAATGCAGGCCAAAAAAAGTTCGGGCCGCAGTTTAATGTTTTTGGGTATCTCGGTATCAATTTTCCGTTCAACCTGGTGAGCTACCTCGCGCAGGGCCAGCTCCCGCAGCTGCAGTATCCGCTCGGCCTGGAAAAAGTTACTGAGCGCCAGCGGTACTTTCTTTTCATCATATATCTTCCCCTCCTTTAAACGATCGATCAACTCATCGGCAGTCAAGTCGATATTCACTACCTCATCAGCCATTTGCAAAACCTTATCGGGGATGCGCTCGCTTATGGTTGCCCCGGTAATGCGCTGCACTTCCTCGTTCAGGCTTTCCATATGCTGGATGTTCACCGCGCTGATCACGTTGATACCCGCGTTCAGGATCTCCATCACATCCTGCCAGCGTTTTTCGTTGCTGCTGCCTTCAATATTGGTATGAGCCAATTCATCAACCACCACCACTTCGGGGCGCAGGCTGATGATAGCTTTCAGGTCCATCTCTTCCAGCTCTTTGCCTTTATAAAATAACTTACGGCGTGGTATTACCGGCAAGCCTTCCAGTTGAGCCACGGTTTCTTTACGGCCGTGAGTTTCAATGTAGCCTATTTTAACATCGATGCCATTACGCATCAGGGCCTGGGCCTCCAGCAGCATGCGGTAGGTTTTACCCACACCGGCGCTCATGCCTATGTAAACCTTAAATTTACCCCTCCTTGAACGTTTTATAAGTTCCAGGAAATGCTCAACAGACTGCTCTTTATTTTCTTCGCTCATTTATGTTTCTATTATCAAGTGGTGCCGACTCACCCCGACGTCGCTACGCTTGTCACCCCTCTCTCCGCTTCGCGCATAGAGGGGATTTTATTTCCCCTAAGCCCTCTCCGGCTTCGCTGCAAAGAGGGAGAGAGTTTTATTTTTTTCAACCTTCTTTTTTTCAACCTTCGATTCCCTCTTTACGCCGTAGGCGAAGAGAGGGATGTCGAGCGAAGCGATGACAGGGTGAGTCGATTGTGCGGCATTTAACCGCACAGCCCTACCTATATCTAAACTTAGCATTTTCATCGTTAATAATTTTTTTTATAAAACTAATAAAAGGAGATTCCGAAAAATCCCCTTTTATAGTATGAATGTTCGTCAACCAAACTTATAATTAACAACCAAACATTAATTATAGAAAACAATCATACATATCTTCGGCCTCACCTAAGAAGGCTGTCACCCTGATCTCCATCGACTCACCCCGACTTCGCTACGCTTGTCACCCCTCTCTCCGCTTCGCGCATAGAGGGGATTTTTCTTTCTTTTTTACCCGCTTTGCGACTTGTCGCAGAGAGGGTGGTCCAGCGAAGCGTAAACTGGGTGAGTCAGTTCTACAACTCGACTATCACACGGGTGAGGCTCCTAAAACGCATACACCGCTGCCAAAACAAATTGAGAGGCAGTTTTGGTCGGATCGCCCGACCGGTTTGTAAATCCTTCCGCCGATCCGCCGTCGAGCCTAACCTCAGGTATCAGCGATAACGGGCCTGCCTTAATATTAGCGGTAAACGTTACCGCGGTAACATGTTCTCCCGGTACCGGACCAGCTAAGGTTAGGTCGCCGCTTTTTGTTTTAAAATATTCTCCACGTAAACCCAGGGTCACTGCTTTTGTCACCGCGTATTGTGGGTATAGCGCCACACCTGTAAATCCACCGGTTATGCCGTTGTTGGCTTTATAATCAGCAGCGTTCAGTCCCAGTTTAAAGGCATTTGTGATCTGGTAAGCCGTGGTCAGGTCGAACTCCGTTCCCGAAGTTTTACCGGTGATCACGTTCAGGTAGGCCGTCCAGCCTTTTACGGGCACTATGGTTAACTGCGCGCCAAAATTGTTTACACTATTGGCGGATTTATAGGCATTCCATTGATCGTTAAACACACCCGCCATCAGGCTTACCTTATCAGTAAATGCATAGGTGGCCTTAAAGCCGGCATTCTGAAAAGGACCGTTGGTGAACAGGTACGAAGTGGAATAGTTAAAATTACCTGTAGGGCTGATCACTTCATAACCAATGAAGGTAGCCATATAACCACCTGTTAGTACCAGTTTATCAGTTAAATCATAGGCTATATAAAGGTTTTGGATATGGAACGAATTATTATTGGCACCTGCATTAGGGATGGATTGCTCCTGCCCCCGCGGACCAAATGACAACTCGCCCACAAATGCCGCCTTCCCAACTTTTTTCTTCAGTCCCAGATCGATCATGCCAATGGATATAGAATTTTGATCGGTAGCGAAGCTGGTTGGTATATTGTTTTTTCGTCCAGAGAAGTCGTATTTATAATAAGTATCTACAGAGCCGGATATAATTAACGGCGGATCTGTTTTAGTGCTGTCCTGGGCTTTTGCTGCCAGGCTGGTTATTAAAATAATTGCTGATATAATTAGTAAGGGTTTCATTTTATATGGTATAATCTCTAAGAGAAAGGATCGGGGTTCGGGTTGCGAGGCTCGGGGAAATAATGGTCTATTAAAACCCGAACCCCCAATCCTCGAACCTCGATCCTCAATCTCCGTCCCGGTTATTTTTTAAGCTCTTCTAAAGCTATATTTAGTTTAAGCACATTTACTTTGCTTGGGCCAAACAGGCCAAACATTGGTTTTTCGGTGTGTTCATCAACCAGTTTGGTTAACTGACTGGCAGATAGTCCACGAGCTTTAGCAACACGGGCTACCTGTACCTGGGCACCTGCCGGTGAAATATCAGGATCCAAACCACTGCCCGATGCGGTAACCAGTTCGGCAGGGATCTGGGCACGGGTTACACCTGGATTATGTTTTAAGAAATCCTCAATCCGTTTTTCAACGTCTTTCAGGTAATCAGGATTTGAGGGACCTTTGTTTGAACCGCCTGATCCGGCAGCATTATAATCAACTGCCGATGGACGGCCCCAGAAGTATTCGTCTTTAGTGAATTTCTGACCTTCCAGCGCGTAGCCTACTACACGACCTTTATAGGTTAATGTTTCGCCATCACCACGACCGGGAGTTAATTTACCTACACCAGCAACAGCCAGTGGATATATGCCTGCAGTTATTACGATCAAAATGAGCGTTAACTTTAATGAGGGCAACAAATATGTTTTCATCGTTTTAATTATTGAATTATTGATTTAGTGAATTAGTGAATTAGTGAATTCTGTTGTCTGAATCAGAATTGCCCATTCGTCATTTGCATATCTACGCATTTGCAAATCTGCATATTCGCACATCTGCACATCTACAGGAACATCCCTACGGCCAGGTCTATCAGTTTAATACCAATGAATGGAATTATTACACCGCCCAAACCGTATATCAGCAGGTTGCGGCGCAACAGTGCGCTTGCACCTATCGGTTTGTATTCCACACCTCTTAATGCCAGTGGTATAAGCAATGGTATAATGATGGCGTTAAATATTACCGCTGATAATATGGCCGATTCCGGGCTGTGCAGGTCCATGATGTTAAGGGCCTTTAATGAGGGTATAGATACCATGAACAGGGCTGGTACAATGGCGAAATACTTGGCCACGTCATTAGCTATACTGAAAGTGGTTAATGTACCACGGGTCATGAGCAGCTGTTTACCTATCTCCACAATCTCAATCAGCTTGGTTGGGTCATTATCCAGATCCACCATGTTACCGGCTTCTTTGGCGGCCTGGGTACCACTGTTCATGGCCACACCCACGTCGGCTTGTGCCAGGGCGGGGGCATCATTTGTACCATCGCCCATCATGGCTACCAGTTTACCGCCTTGTTGTTCAGCTTTAATGTAGTTCATTTTATCTTCTGGCTTGGCCTCGGCAATAAAATCATCCACACCGGCCTTTTCGGCAATAAATTTGGCGGTAAGCGGGTTATCGCCGGTTACCATTACGGTTTTAACACCCATTTTGCGCAGGCGTTCAAAACGTTCGGCAATACCGGTTTTAATGATATCCTGCAGCTCGATCACACCCATGATCTTTTCGTTTTGCGATACCACCAATGGGGTACCACCGTTTGAGGAGATCTTTTTCACATTATCTTCTACCTCAGTAGGGAACGGGTGACCGGCCTTTAAAGCGATATTCCGTATCGAATCAAACGCGCCTTTACGGATCCGCAAACCATCAGGCGTATCCAAACCGCTTGAACGGGTTTCGGCAGTAAATTTGATGAATACCGCGTCTTTAGGAGCAACCACTTTTGGCATGGTTTTGTCTTCATGGGCCAGTTCAACAATTGATTTACCTTCGGGGGTTTCATCAGCCAGGGAGCTCAGCACACAGGCGGCAACAAAGTTTTCATTTGTAACTCCCGTAGCCGGATAAAAGTTGGTGGCTTTACGGTTACCTATGGTAATGGTACCGGTTTTATCCAGCAGCAAAGTGTCAAGGTCACCGGCGGTTTCTACCGCTTTGCCCGATTTGGTGATCACGTTGGCCCTTAAAGCCCTGTCCATCCCTGCGATACCGATGGCTGATAACAGACCGCCGATTGTAGTAGGAATTAAACACACGAACAGGGAGATAAAGGCAGCTATAGTTATAGGGGTATTGGCATAATCTCCAAATGGTTTCAGGGTAACACATACGATCACGAAGATAAGCGTGAAACCCGACAGCAAAATAGTTAAGGCTATTTCATTTGGTGTTTTCTGGCGCGATGCACCTTCAACCAGGGCAATCATCTTATCCAGGAAGCTTTCGCCAGGCTGGGTAGTTACCATTACTTTGATCTTGTCTGACAGTACTTTGGTACCACCGGTAACAGATGATTTATCACCACCTGATTCGCGGATAACTGGGGCAGATTCGCCGGTAATGGCCGACTCATCAATAGTAGCGATACCTTCTATGATCTCGCCATCTGTTGGGATGTTATCACCTGTTTCGCAGATAAACACATCGCCTTTTTTTAATTGGGATGACATTACCATTTGCTCCTTGCCGTTAACCAGCAAACGGGCAGGTGTTTCTTCGCGGGTTTTGCGCAGGCTTTCGGCTTGTGCTTTACCACGTGCTTCGGCAATGGCCTCGGCAAAATTGGCAAACAGTACGGTTAAAAATAAAACAATGAATACGGTAAAGTTATAGGCAAAGCTACCCTGCCCTTTATTGGCAAAAGAGTAAATGCTTACAATGAGCATCACAAACGTACCGATCTCTACAGTGAACATCACCGGGTTACGGAACAGGATGCGTGGGTTTAGTTTGATGAATGACTGCTTAAAAGCATCTTTCATCTGGTCACCCTGGAATAATGTATTTTGATTTGAGTTCATGATTTATATTTTTAGGCCTCACCCTGCCCTCTCCAAAGGAGAGGGTTTTCAAGTCCTCTCCTTTGGAGAGGATTTAGCTGAGGCTTGTTTATTTTAATGAAAAATGTTCGGCAATTGGACCTAATGCCAGTGCAGGGAAAAATGACAGGGCAGCAATGATCATGATCACCGCGAAGATCATTATTCCGAAAGTTGTGGTATCACTTTTTAGTGTTCCGGCTGATTCAGGGATGAATTTTTTATTGGCTAATAAACCGGCAATTGCCAGCGGACCAATAATGGGCAGGAACCGGCCCAGGATCATTACGATACCTGTGGTAACGTTCCAGAAAATATTACCATCGCCCAAACCCTCAAAACCCGAACCGTTGTTGGCCGCTGCTGAAGTGTACTCATACAGCATTTCGGAAAAACCGTGGTTGCCCGGGTTATTTAACCAGCTGGATGGCTTAACGGCCCAGTCGGCGCCGGGCATATGTACCACTACGTATGATGATATGGCCAGGCCAACCAGGATAATAAAGGGGTGCAATAAGGCGATCAAGGAAGCGATCTTCATTTCGCGGGCCTCTATCTTCCGGCCGAAAAACTCTGGTGTTCGTCCTACCATCAGTCCGGATATAAATACCGCGATGATGATAAAGATGTAAAAGTTGAGGATCCCTACGCCACAACCGCCATAAAAACAGTTCACCATCATACCCAGCAACATCATGTTACCAGACATAGGCATGGCGCTGTCATGCATGGAGTTGACCGAACCGGTAGATATAATGGTAGTCACGATGCTCCAGTAGGTCGAGTTAGCCGGACCAAACCGAACTTCCTTACCTTCCATAGCGCCGGATGGCTGGCTGACACCCATATGGGCTATAGCCGGGTTACCATTCAGCTCGGCATTCATGGTCGGAATCAGGAACAGGAGCATGCCTATCGTCATCACGCCAAACACAACGTAAGCGAACTTCTTTTTATTGAGATAAAAACCAAGGGCAAATACCAATGCTATAGGGATCAGTACCTGGGCAACCAATTCGGTTGTATTAGTTAAATAATTAGGGTTTTCAATAGGATGGGCCGAGTTGGCGCCGAACCAGCCGCCACCGTTAGTACCTAAGTGCTTAATAGCTACTAAGGCAGCAACCGGTCCGCGGGATACGTGAACAGTATCGCCCTGCATGCTGATAAAAGTATCCTTACCGGCATAGCTGGTAGTCATGCCATTGAAAGCAAATATTACAGCAATTACGAATGATATAGGCAGTAATACGCGGGTGATGGTTTTTACAAAGTAATCCCAAAAGTTACCCAGCTTATCGGTTACTTTATCTTTCATGGCCCTGAATAACACAACCAGCGCGGCAATGCCGGTAGCTGCAGATACAAAGTGCAGGAACATGAATACAAAATGCTGTGTAAAATAGGTAGCGCCGCTTTCGCCGGAGTAGTGCTGCAAGTTACAGTTCACCAAAAAGCTGATAGCGGTATTGAAAGCCGTATCTGCCGACTGGCCGGGGTTTGCATCCGGGTTTAGCGGCAGGTGACCTTGCGCCATTAAACAAACAAAGGCATAAATGAGCCATACGCTATTAATAGTAAGCAGGGCAAATAAATGCTGTTTCCAGTTCATTTCTTTTTTGGCGTCGATGCCGCTAAAACGGAAAATGAAACGTTCTAACGGGGCCAGAAAATCGAGCCAGGTTTTCTCGCCTTTAAAAACACGGGCAATGTACCGGCCCAAAGGTATTGCCAGCGCGAGTGTGAGCAGGTAGGTAAATATTACACCTGAAATTTCAGTGTTCATGATTTAAGTAATTAAAATTTTTCGGGTTTAAGCAGCACATATACCATGTATACAAACACGGCTACGGCCACAATGAATAATGCGATCATGGTGATTAGATTTTTTCGAAGTAATTAACTGATTTAAAAAAGATCCAGAAGATGGCCGCAAAGACCACCACGTAAATAATAACTTGTAAAACATCCATAGTATTCAATATTTTCAGAGTCCTTTACCAAGCAAATGCCAATAATTAAAAACATACAGGTAAATAACTGTATTACAGCCATTTATTTAGTTCATTAAAGTTATCGGTAGGCTTTTTAATCAAAGTAAGCCTATCATTTTGATAGGCTGAATATCAAAGTGGGAGTTGTTTTAGTTCGTTAGCCATATCGCAGACGACTCACCCCGTCTGCGCTTCGCTGGACGACCCTCTCTGCCGCGAAGCGGCAAAGAGGGTAAAAAAACCCCCACGCCTCATTACGAGGTACTAAGCCCCCTCTAAATCTCCCCCAAAGGGGGAGACTTCAAAAAAATATTTTAAAGCCCTCTCCTTTGGAGAGGGTTGGGTGAGGCTCCTGCTTCGTTCCTCTCGCAATGACGCGCGGAGGGAAAGGCGTTTTTTTCACCCTCTTTGCCGCTTCGCGGCAGATAGGGTCGCCCGCGAAGCGTGGCGGGGTGAGTCAACTCTACAGTAAGTCTCGAATTATTTTGACATTTCAAGAAGATTTCCTCTGCCCAAATAGCCATATATTGGCCTTGATAACAAACTGCATGAAAGATATTCCGGTATATCAACTAAGAGAGCGGGCCTCAACGGGTCTCGAGGTCAGGCATTTTGTTGCCGGGGATGATGTGCCCCACGATGAAACCGATACCCTGGGTGCGCACCGGGATGATCATTATATATTTTTTGTTATTGAAGAAGGTGCGGCATCACTTATGATCGATTTTCAGGAGTTAAAGTTTGGCGCCTATTCTTTATATTATATACTACCGGGACAAGTACACCACCGGATCCGTAATGAGATAGGTTATGGCTGGTTTGTAGCGATCGACGCCCTGTTGATAGCCCCCGATTACCGGAATGTTTTTGAAAGCCAGCTGGTATTACAACAACCCTTTACGCTCAATGAGGTACAATTTCGTCAATGTACCGATCTGTTAGCCCTCATGCAGGAAAAATACCGGGAAGAAAATCCCGGTCCGTTTTATTTGCAGGTGGTACACTCGCTGGTACAATCATTTGTGGGAATAGCGGCTTGTTGCTTTAGCGGATTTTGCAATTCGCAATTTGCTTTATCACGACCGGTACAGTTGGCCCAGGAATTTAAAAAGCTACTGGCCGGTAATATCCGGCAGGTTAAAAGCCCATCGGTCTACGCCTCTATGCTCAATATTTCGGAAACCTATTTGAATGAGGCCTTGAAAAAAGTGACCGGTCTTTCGGTGAGCTACTGGATCCAACAGGAAGTCCTGCTGGAAGCTAAACGCTTACTATACTACAGCGAAATGAATGTAAAAGAAATTGCTCATACGCTTGGATATACAGACCATACTTACTTTTCAAGACTATTCAAAAAAGCCGAAGGCACTACCCCGCTTTTATTCCGCACACATTACCGTAAATAGTCCAATCATTACCGTAAGCCATTCATTGATTTGGGGATAAATAGGCAGTTTCTTTGTATAATTAAAAAACTACCATGGAAACATCCACTTTTCAAAAAATCAAAAGAAAAGCCGGAAAACTGTTTGAAAACAGGTTACAATCCGGCCGGGTGCTTGAAGTTCGGCACTGGGAGCCATCAACCTTAATTGAGGTCGACCTGCACCTTCCCACTGCCGATATAGCACAATGGAACGAGATACCCTATATAAAATTCCGGGTCGACGACTTTACCTTTCGCGATTACACTCCATCGGGCTGGGATGCCGAAACCAGTACCTGCACCATTTATGTTGATGCGGCACACAACGGACCTGGCAGCAGATGGGCAAATCAACTAAAGAAGAACGATGTGGTGAGCTATCTTAAAATAGGTTCAACGGATCACAGCCCAACGCCCACCTCTGCAGTTGTTGCCCTGGGCGATGAAAGCAGCATGGGGCATTTACTGGCCCTGCAAAAAATGGTATTGCCGCATACCCGTTTTTCGGGCGGCTTGGTGATCGGTAACGAGCAGCACCGCAAGCTTTTTCATGAATACTTTTGGTCGCCCCTACAGCCGGTGGCACGTAAGGATACTTTTGGTCATCACAGCCTCATTGAGTGGGTACTTGAACAGCAATACAGTTTGGAAAACACGGTATTTTACCTGGCCGGTAATAATACCATGGTAGCGCAACTGCGTAAACTGCTCAAACACCAGGGTTATCCGTCGGGGCAAATTAAAGTGCAGGGCTTTTGGTCGTAGCTTGCTTTACCTTATGATAGGTAATGTAAGAGACGGCCAGGAACACCAGGAAAATAACCGGCATTACGCGATAGTTTACCGGATCGCCTGATGCGCTATGCGCTATAAATGCCGAGATAAAAGTGAAAGTAAAACCCGCGTAAACCCACTCCTTAATCAATGATTTTAGGGGGATCAACAGCAAAACAGCGCCGGCCAGTTTAGCCAGGGCCAGCTCTACCCTGAAATAGCCAGGATAACCCAGATGTTGAAAAGCCTGTAACATTGTAGGCTGTGTTAAATAAGTATAAGCCGAGAAGGTCATCATTAATGCTACTATGCTTGTGGTGATCCAGTAAGTGATCTTTAGTGCTTTCATTTCTTTTTTTGCACAAACTTAGCTACCTTTACTATTAAAAAGATACTACTATACCAAAGGATAGTGGTATCTTTTTGGATAGCTATTTTATATATGGAAGGTCAATTCAAAAAAAGAGATCACAGTTCCGAAGCTTGCAAGGCCGCAGGAAGTGCAGTTAGGGACGCACTTTATGTGTTAAACGGAAAATGGAAATTGCCGCTTATTGCCACCCTTGCCGACGGCCCGCTGCGTTTTAATGATATTCAAAGAGCTTTGGGCGAGATCACCCCCAAAATATTGTCAAAAGAATTAAAGGAACTGGAACTGAACGAATTTGTAAAGCGGAATGTTTTTTCAACTACCCCCGTTACCGTAACTTATGAAGCTACCCCCTACAGCCAAACATTGGGGCCGGTTTTAGAAGAGCTGCAAAAATGGGGAAAACAGCACCGGGAACGTATAATTGCCAGTCGCCGTCAACCTGCGGATACTGAAGTATTAACTTAAGGATAGTAAACTATGGCCAAATTTTTTGACAGCATACAGGAGCAGCACAAAACACTTCTCCTAAATTTCTACACACAAATTCTGGTTTGCTTCATAAATCACCCTTCTTGTTAATTAAATATGTACTTTCATATAAAATTATGAAAATACATATAGAATAACCCCTCGGCTTGTATTACGGGTTAAATCCCACCTCTTAATCGATTAAGTTTAAATCTTTATGGCAATTTTTGTAACAAATAGTTTACCTTTAACCGCCGATTAAGATTTATAATTACCAAACGACTAAAAGTTAACCATTTTATAATACAAAAAATTTGGAAATGAATTTAATGTACGTATGTTTGTACATATAAAATAACCAATTTCACAAGTGTATTTTGCCTATTAAAAATACACTCAACCATATTACATCCTTAACGATCCCTGCATGAAGATACGTTTACCTGGTGTTCTTATATTCCTGTGCCTATTTTATCTGAACGTTAACGCGCAGGTAAAAAATAACGCAGCTTTAGCGGGTTCCATAATGGCAGATAGCCGTTTGGATACGATACAGGAACGGGGCTTAAAACTACTTTCCGGTTTCTCAGCAGGCACCTCCTATAACGAAGTATGGATAAGGGATTTTAATACTTTCATCAAAGGGTCCTTAAAAGTACACCCCAAAGAAAAGGTGAAAGAAATGCTCCTGATGTTTTTTAAAATTCAGGGCGAGGACGGTAATATTGTTGATGGTGTGGTTGACAGTGCAAAGGCGGGCGTAGGCTATCAATATCGCTACTCGGCATTACTACCTGGTTGGGCGGCACACAAAAATACCGTTGAAACCGACCAGGAATCATCCCTTATTCAGGCTGTAAAAAAATATATAGACGTAACCGGCGACAGATCCATACTCTTTGAAGTAATAGGTGCTAAAACGGTTCTGCAACGCGTAGAAGATGCTTTTGTCTACATTCAAAAAAATAGATGGTCGGCCAGATACGGCCTGGTAACCGGGGCTACTACGATTGACTGGGGCGACGTGCAGCCAGAAACCGGGTGGGGTGTAGCCATTAATGATAAAACCAAATGGGCCATTGATATTTACGATAACGCCATGTATGTCATAGCTATCCATGATTTTATGGCTATGAAACCCTCAAATTATCAAACCAAACAAAACTGGACTGCCATAGCCAGTACCATCAAAAAAAATGTGCGCAAATATTTATGGATGCCCGGGGCACAGAAATACCGCCCTCATCTTTATCTGAACGGCAGCCCCTTCTCCAAAAATTTTAATGAAAACGAGATCCTGTACAGCGGCGGATCTATATGCGCTATACTGGCCGGGTTTAATACCCCTGCCGAGATTAAAGAAATAAACAGGCAGTTACTTGCCGCCGCGGCCAAAGATAAATATGCTACCATTGGTAAAACGGTTTATCCGGCTTACCCGGCAGCGCAGTTCCCCAATATGCATCCTTACATTTATCAGAATGCCGGCGACTGGACATGGTTTGGCGGGCGAATGATTGCGGCCCTGCTTGCTAATGGCCAGGCAAAAGAAGCTTATAACGAATTAATACCAATGATTGAAAGGGCCATTGCACACAAAGGTTTTTATGAATGGTACGATGTGCAAACCGGCGCTCCCAAAGGTTCGGGCGATTTCAGGGGCGAGGCCGGCGTTTTATTTGATGCGATCACAGTTTTAAAACAATGGGCTATTAAAAATAAATAAAACACTTATTAGCATACAATTTTAGAAAACCAGTACTAAATCAAATTTTCATGAAAAAAAATAATACCATTAAGGTAACGTGGATGGCTTTGCCCTTTTTTAAGGGTACTCTTCCCGTATGCCGCCAGCCCCCTTAGTAGTAAACCGCCTTAGTATTCGCTGTGATACGCATTAGTATCCCCCGCGATATTCTCCTAAAGAATCAATTCTTAAATTATTAACAACGTTATGAAGAAACACATTATTTACTCGATCCTGTTCGTCCTGTTATCCCTGCAGGCAATGGCACAGGTTAAAATCAGCGGAAAGGTTAGCAGTGCGCAAGACAACTCGGCCTTACCTGCTGTAAGCATCAAAATAAAGGGTACATCAACCGGTACCGTGTCTGATGGTAATGGAAACTACAGTATCACCATACCAAATGCTAATGCTGCATTAATATTTTCCTATACCGGCTTTGCCACACAAGAAGTAAGCGTAGCAGGCAGAACAACGGTGAATGTTCAATTAAAAGAGGTGGCCAGCAACTTGAATGAAGTGGTGGTTATTGGTTATGGTACGGCAAAAAAATCAGATCTTACCGGTGCCGTAACTACCGTTAAAGCCGAGCAACTATTGGACAAACCAGTGCCTAACTTAACACAGGCATTGCAAGGTAAAGTTGCCGGTGTTGATGTTAGCGTAAACAGCAATGCACCAGGTGCAGGTGCAAAAGTGCGCATCAGGGGTATCGGCTCCATCAATTCCAATATCGACCCGGTTTACGTTGTAGATGGTGTTGTGGGCGTTGATCCCAATACTATCAACCCTAATGACATCGCTTCTATCGAAGTTTTAAAAGATGCATCATCAACAGCCATTTATGGTGTGCGTGGTGCTAATGGTATTATCATGGTAACCACCAAACGTGGTAAAAAAGGCCCTGCAACCATTAGCTATGATGCTAACGGAAACATCAGCGATCTTTATAGACATGTACCAACCCTAAACTCAAAACAATTCATAGACATTTACAACCAATCATTTGCAAACGGGTCAAAATTTGATCCTAACGGTGTTGTGCAAACACCTGCCAAGGCATTAAATTATCAAAATTTCCCGCTACTATTTAATCCGGATAACAGCCCTAAATATGATACCAACTGGGAAAAAGAAACCTACAAACCTTCTTTTTCACAAAGCCACCAATTGAATATCCAGGGTGGTAGCGAAAAATCTGTTTACAGTTTATCATTAGGGTACCTTAACCAGCATGGTTTAACTCCAACATCGGCCTTTAAACGCTACTCCATTAAAATGACTATGGATAACGATGTTAAAGATTGGTTAAGAATAGGTGGTAGCATTAACCTGATCAGCAGTCGCCAACGTTTGGTTACTGATGGTAACGGTAGTTTGAACGTACCACGCGCGGTAAGTGAGGAAGTACCGATTGTTCCTATAAAATATCCAAACGGAACTTATGCAGGTAACTTTGATATAGCCGGGCTTGAAGGAGCGCCTAACCCTATACAAATTGCCAATGAACGCTATACGCTTAATAACAACATGCAAATGTTGGGTAACGTATATTTCCAATTCAAGATATCATCAGAATTGGATTTCAAAACAGATTTTGGTTATAACCTGAGCTCACAAAAAAACAATTTCTACTCGTCATTAGCCCTGCAGCATTTATCTGCCGATCAGGGTGGTGTGGCTAATATCAATGCCTACCAGAACTATTTTTGGCAAACAGAAAACTACCTTACCTGGAACAAAAAGATCAATGAACATCAAAGATTTACTGCTTTAGCGGGGATATCTTTTAACAGAAACGGATATGAAAGGGTAAGATCTGAAACACAAAACTTCATTGACGATTTTTTCCAGTATCATTATCAGCAGGCTGGTTCGGTAAAAAGCGCAAATGAATCTCAGGACGAGAAAAACTCACTGGAGTCATTCTACGGTCGTATCAGCTATAACATTGATGAAAAATACCTGTTCACCGCAACCGGTCGTTATGACGGTACATCACGGGTTGCTACAAAAAACCAATTCTCATTCTTCCCTTCAGTTGGTGCAGCATGGCGTGTATCTCAGGAAGATTTCCTGAAAAGCAGTAAATCCATCTCTAACTTAAAGATCAGGGCCAGCTACGGTATACTTGGTAATCAAGAGATCGGTAACTACCGGTCGCTGCCACAATACGGCACCGGCCAGACAGTTTTAAGTAACGCGGCTCAAATATCATTGCTGCCAAGCTACCTGGGTAACCCCGATTTGAAATGGGAAAGAACCAAAATGGTTGATGGTGGTGTGGAACTGGGACTATTTGGTGACAGGGTAAACCTGAATGCTGATTTTTATATCAAAAATACCAGCGACCTGTTATTACAAACACCTATTCCATGGTCTGCAGGCTTTACCACTGCTAACGTTTACAAAAACGTAGGCTCGGTTAGAAACACTGGTATCGAGCTTGCCCTGAACACCGTGAATATCAGAAGCTCAGATTTTGAATGGACAACCAATTTCATATTTGCATCCAACAAAAACAAAGTAACCAAATTGAATGATAACGGTGCAGATATATTCCCTGGCCCTAACTTCCTGGGTCAAAACTATGTGATCCGAGTAGGCCAGCCATTAGGTTCTTTTTACGGTATGACCCGTGTGGGTACTTACAGCGATTCGCCTGCTGATGTTGCCGAAGCCGCCAAACATGGTTTAAAAGCCGGCGACAGAAAATATATCTACAATGCCGATGGCAGCAACTATTACAGCATCATTGGTCGCGCTTATCCAAAATGGACTGGTACTTTCAGCAGCAGTTTCAGGTACAAGCATTGGGATTTCTCATTCGATATCCGCTTTGTTGAAGGCGTAAATACCGCGGCTAACTTCAAACACTCGTCTGAAGACAGGCAAACCATTTCAAACAGTTTAGCAACCGTATTGAACGGCTGGACCCCAAACAATCAAAATACCATGATATCGCAAGTGCGTAATTACAAATACGCACAGGATTCGCACTTTGATACCTGGTGGGTAGAGGATGGTTCATTTATACGCGGCCAAAACTTCATTTTAGGTTATACCTTCCCAACTGCTATGTTGCAACGTGTGCACATGAGCCGTTTACGCATTTATACAAGCGTTCAGAACCTGTTTGTGATCACCAAATACACCGGTTATGACCCAGAGGTTGATACGTTTAACAGCAGCTATGGTTCAAATCAAGCATTTTCACAAAATATAGATTTCTTCGCTAACCCACGTCCACGTATCTGGAACCTTGGTGTACAAGTAGGATTCTAAAAACTGGCGATATGATCAAAACAGAAAGAACAATAGCCGTGAAGGGTATAATAGAAACCATCTAATAAATCGCATTAAAATGAAAACATTAAAAAATATATTAATCGTATCGTGCATGTTGCTTTCATGCTCATGCAAAAAGTTCCTGGAAGAAAAGCCAACCAACTTTTTAACTCCTGGAGCCGATCTTTCAAGCGCGAAAGTGGCCAGGGCGTTCGCCAACGCTGGCTATCAGAACCTTACGGGACTGCTCAATGGCCAATCGGGCTCATATGGTGGTAACACCTGGAACTTATTGGAGTTTATGACAGGCAAGGCAAACAGCGACCTGGGTCAAACCGGCTTTGTAAGCTTTCAGACCCTTACCTACAGCAATACCTCGTTTTATTTTGATACCTGGTGGCAACAAATGTATCTGGGTATTGGCGCATGTAACCTGGCTATTCAAAAAATACCAACTATTAATGCTGCCGGCTTAGCCGATGCAGATAAAGCAAATATGGTGGCCGAAGTGCGCACTTTACGCGCTCTGTATTATTTTTACCTGGTACGCATGTATGGCGCCGTGGTTAAAGTAACCGAACCAGCCAAGGACCTGAACCTGAATTTGCCGCGCACACCGGCCAAGCAAATTTATGATGAAGTAATTATACCAGATCTGCTTGCTGCCGAAAAATCAACCCTGCCATGGAAAGACCCATCGGGTAAAGTAACCATGGCCGCTGTAAAATCATTACTGGCCGATGTTTATTTAACTTATGCCGGTGCCGCTATAAACGGTGGTGCTGCAAACTATGCAGAATCGGCAAAACGTTCACTGGATGTAATTCAAAATGGCGGATACACGCTGTTCCCGAATTATACCGATATGATTGTTCCGGGTAATAAAAACACTACAGAGTTTATTTTACAGGTACAGTATTCGGCCGCGGTTCCGGTAACCAATCCACTTACGCCGCTTACCATCCCTAACTTTTCTGGTGTATCAAAATACTCAGACGAGTATGGATCAGTTTGGCCTACAGATCAGTTTATTGCTTCATTCGCTCCGGGTGATAAGCGTGCTGCCGAAAAACAATTCTTTTACACCAGCTACGTAAGTGCTAAAACCGGGCAAACCATCACCTTTAAAAATCACTATATTTATAAATGGTTTGATGTAAACGCGGTTACCAACACCACTAAATCAGATCTGAACTATACCATTTATCGTTTGGCCGATGTTATGTTAATGTATGCCGAAGCATCAAACCGTGCCGATGGCTCACCAAATGCCAATGCTATTAGTTATGTAAACCAGATCCGTGCAAGGGCTAACCTGGCGCCGATTGGTGCATTGTCACAAGACGCATTTGAGAAGGAAGTATGGCTGCAACGTTATTTTGAGCTTTGCTTTGAAAATAAAATGTGGTTTGATATGATCCGCACCCGTAAAATACACAATGATGTTACCGGTAACTGGGATAATTTTGTGGGACATAAAACCGTGTTCAACGCAACTTATTCCGAAAAACAATTATTATTCCCTTTACCAAAACAGGAAACAGATGTTAATCCAAAATTATTGCCTAATAACCCAGGCTTTTAATTAATACAGGTTAATATAAAACAGAACAGCCCCGGACAAACCGGGGCTGTTTTTTTTATGATAGGTTAAGATGGGTTATTCGCTTCTGAGACTTTTGATAGGGTTGGCAATGGCCGCTTTGATAGATTGAAAGCTCACCGTAAACAGGGCTATTGCAATGGCAACTACCCCTGCAAATACAAATACCTCCCAGCCAATAGGAATGCGGTAGGTAAAATCCTGCAGCCATTTGGTCATGGCCCACCAGGCTATAGGCGATGCTATAATAATGGCAATAAATACCAGCTTTATAAAATTAAGGGATAGCAGTGTAGTGATGTTGCCAATACTTGCACCCAGCACCTTGCGGATACCTATCTCCTTGCTCCGCTGCTCGGCCATATAGGCGGCAAGAGCAAACAGGCCCAGGCAGGCTATAATAATAGCCAGGATGGCAAAACTGGTAAATATGCGACCCATGCGTTGCACATCGGCATACATGTTGGCAAAACGCTCATCCATAAAAGAATACCGTATAGGCTGGTTGGGCGAAAAAGATTTCCAGGTCCTGGTGATCTCGGCCAATGTATTTTTCATATCGCCGGTTTTTACTTTTACTGATACGATGGAATTGCTGTTTTCTAAATGCATCACCAAAGGCTCTATCCCGTCGCGCAGCGATTCAAAATTAAAATCCTGTACTACACCTATCACCAGCATCGGGTTTCCGCCATTGCTGATCCTTTTACCTACTGCATTTTTAAGATTAAGTCTTTTGGCCAGGGTTTGATTAATGATAACCGCCTGCGAATCGGTTTTCATGGCTGGGTTAAAATCCCGGCCGGCAACCAGCTTCATTCCGAAAGTTTTTATGTAATCGGCATCAACATCCCAAAACTGACCACCAACTGAAGCTTCTGTTTTAACTTTTCCTTCATTATAAAATGGGTTTCCATTGCGCTTGGTACCGGCTACCGGAAGAAAATCGCTGATCGATACGCTTTTTACTGCCGGCAATTTTAACAGCTCATCCTTAAAGTTCTTTACCGCGTTATCCAGGGTATTGGTGCCTTGTATCATCACTACCTGGTCTTTCTCAAAACCAACCTTTTTATTAAGAATGAATTGCATCTGGTTATAGATAATAAAAGTGCTGATGATTAAAATGATGGATGTGGTGAACTGAAAAACCACCAATCCATTACGCAGCCCTGAGCTTCTGCTGCCTGAACTTAGCTTACCTTTTAATACTTCGGCAGGTTTAAAGCCCGAAAGATAAAATGCCGGGTAAATTCCCGCAACCACACCAACTACAACAGCCGATATCAGCACTGTTGGTAACAACCACCATTGCTGCCAGGGTATAGTTAAGGATTTTGATGCCAATACATTAAAATAAGGCAACAGTATAATAGCCAAGATTAAACCAAGCACGAAAGAAAAGAAGCTGTACAGCAATGACTCCGTTAAGAACTGCTGGATCAAACCACTGCGTTGTGAACCCACTACTTTGCGCAAACCAACTTCCTTAGCCCGGTTGGCCGATTTGGCGGTAGACAGATTGATAAAATTGATACAGGCTATAACCAATATAAAGCCCGCAACAGCTCCAAATAACCAAATAAAACGGATATCGCCATGCGACATGCCATCGTGAATATCATATGACCTGAGATTGATATCGGCGATATTCTGCGCATACATGCTTAATGCACCTGCAATTTTCGAAGCATTTTTATCTCCATTTTTTACCATATCCGGGATATAATAATTGTTAATTAACCCATCGGTTACCTTTTTGTTAAAGCGGGGAACATCAGTTCCCGGTTTTAGTGTAACGTAAACATGGTAATTACTTGCTCCCCAGGTAGTCTGTTCGCCTTTCCAAAATTCAATGCCTGCAAGCGTTAATAAAAAGTTATATTGATGCAGGTGCGACGTCGTTGGGAGATCCTGCATCACCGCGCCAATTTTATAAGCTCTGCTTTTATTATTGTTAAGATACATGACCTTGCCAACCGGGTTTTGGCCTGGGAAGTATTTATCGGCCTTGCTTTTTGATATCAACATGGTATAAGGTTCGCTAAGCGCATGGGCGGCATCACCATAAACCATGGGCAGCTTTAATATATCAATCAGCGACTGATCGGCATAAGCGAAACCATCCTCATGGGTATTTTCGGGCGCATCGCTCCGCTTCAACTCATTGCTGCCGGCACCCCAAAAAAGTGAATTAGGCATCAGCCGGCCAAATTTTTCTACTTCCGGAAAATCAGATTTGAGCGTTTTACCCATTACTGCCGGCCAATCAACTCCTTTTTCATGAATATTGTCCATATTATATTGCCCAACAATCCTGTAAATACGATCGCTATCCGGGTAGCTTTTGTCAAAGCTCATTTCCTCCCGTATATATAAGGCGATAAGCAAACAGGCGGCAATGCTCAGCGCAAATCCCCCCACCTTGATAGCCGCGTACATTTTCTGTTTGAGCAATTGCCTGAATGCAATTTTTAAATAATTTTTTATCATGGTGATATAGCTTACATAGTGATCAATTGGATGGCTTAGTACTTTTTTTTTAAAGCCTGATTCTGAATTACCGGTCTTTATTTCTTTATAAGGGTTAGTTGCCTGGGCATTCGCTTCGGCTTCTTTAATGCGCTTTAATATCTTTTTAAAAAGGAAATAGCTGTAATCCCCGGACTCCTGCGCTGTTCCGGGCTGCCACCATTCCAGCATAAATCTCACGCTATTATTAAAGTCCGGATTTTCCTTGAGCAGCGCGTTCAGTTCCTGCAGCTCCTGCCCGGATGCTTCGTGGGTTAGCTTTTTTATTACCAGGTTCCAGATACGGTCTTCCGTGTTCATATTGGCAACAACTTAATTTATAGATAGTGCTTATTTATACTAAAAGGCATGCCATTACTTTAAATAACTCATTTACAAAATTTTAACTACAATAACCATCAATTAAATCGTCCGTTTTCGCACAGGTTGTTCGATTTTGGGCCATTTATCCTATCCGTTTAGTATAGTATGGCATCTGGTGTTATTTGACCCGCTTTCAAGCGCTTAGGTTACAGTCTAAAAATTATTTTTAAATATATAGTACTATGTATTGTATAGTACCATGTTTTGTATATATTTGTTTTAATTTTTAACCTTAGCGGCATCATGAATATCAAAACATTACTATATACCGGCATCCTTATTCCCATAGTTTTTTGGGGGTCGACCATCATTTGTGGTTTTATCCATGGTCATTATAACCATCTGAGTGGTACGGTGAGCGAGCTTGGGGCAATAGGCTCCCCATCTGAACCTTTAATGGCTACCCTAACCATGTTCGGCGCCATTTTGAGTATGTTTTTTATAATGGGAGTGTATGGCGCCTGCAAACAATTAGGCCTTAACATTATCCCGGTATTTACCTTGCCCGCGTTTACTTTTATGATGGGCTGGGCAGCCATGTTTCATTTGGGCAACCACCTGCATTCGGCCACAGGGCCTGTATTTTTTATATTGTTCCTGGGCGCATTATTGGTTGCTATTTTATGGAGAGGTAAAAAAGAACTGGTATCAGTAAGAATATCTTCATTGCTGGGCCTGGCCCTTATGCTGCTGATATTTTTACGCTTTGTACCCGCTATTGAAAATACCTATCCGGGCCTTATTCAAAGGTTCGCGCATTTGGGCTGGTCGGTATGGTTCACGGGTCTTAGCATCGGGCTCATCAGGCTTGTTTCGTTACAGGAAAATCAACAACTTTTAAATCACTAAAAATTTATATCATGAAAAAACTACAATTAATCACGGCTATTGGTATCCTCCTATCCGTAACCGCCTGCAGGTTTGGCAAAAGGCATACCACCATTATGGAAAACGGCAACGGCAGCACCGTAAAAATAGAGTATGTAGGCCAAACCTATTTTACCGCCGATGGTACCGGCATTCAAAGTATTTCGCCAAACGGTTATGTAAAATACTCAAGGGATGACAAACAGTTAATTGCCGAGAGTGATCACAACGGAAAGATCACTTATGAACTAAATGACGATGGCAAAAAAACCATGCTTAACGAAACCGATAAGGAATTTTTGGCTCAGGCGGTTAAAGACATGATTAAACACGGTCACAACGCCGATGGCCGGTAAAGGATAAAAGCTAAATGGAAAGCAGGTTTAAATTAAGCCTGCTTTTTTTATGCATAATTGAAAACATTGACAATAATTAATGGGTTTATTGGTTAAAAAAGCATGAAAATAAAATTGTATAGCCGCGCATTTGGCTTTTTATTAGTATCCCTGTTTAGTTATAGTTTAGTTAGCGCACAAACAGCCCCGATGAAAACCCCAAAAGGCAACGACCAAACCTTGCAGATAAGCCGCAAAAAGATCGACTCGCTTGATAAGGCATTGATAGCCCTGCTGGGCGAGCGCGAAAGGGTGGTAAAGGAAATTGGTGTTTACAAGGCTCAGAACAATATCCCGGCATTGCAGGCCGACCGTTTTAAGCAGGTGATTGAAAAAAGCATTGAGGCTGGTAAAAAGGAGGGCTTATCAGAAACTTTTGTAACCGAACTGATGAATGCCATCCACAAAGAAAGCCTTCGGATTGAGGAAGAGATCAAGGTGCAAAAGTAGTTGATCCAAATACAGACAGTACAATAGCAAAAGACACTCACCCAAACAAGAGGGTGTCATGGAGCTCCATCGAACCATGGTGGGCAGGCCTTTGCACTCGACCCTTCGACGGAGCTCTGGGTGACATCCCCATTGGCTATTTAAACCATCAAAAGTGTCTTATTTAATCACCATCAAAATTTTGTATTTAAGCGCATCAAAATTTAATTCCGGTACGCTTACCTTGATCAGAACAGGCTGATTATGAGATTTTTCACCATAAGTCAAGTCTGGTATTAAACCGTATCAATTTCATATCAAGTTATTATAAATCAATTATTTATATTGTTCTTTTTGCTTTATTCTCATTAACTTTAATAAATTTGGATTGCCGGAAACGTCCATTTTCAGCGTTATTCAAACCGGTATTCTATTATATAAATCCATGAAGAAAAAACTTTTAATTGCCTGTCTTATAGCAGGCGGCCTTGTAAAAGCTGGCTTTGTAAATGCCCAGGGTACAGCTCCGTTTTCTGTCAGCAACAAATCGGTAAAGGTAATTGTATCTGAAAAAGAGGCAGGTTATAAGCTTACACCAACCGAAACACTTCAGTTTACGGATAAACCACAACCCGGCGAAACCGAGGTATCTGTTTTTGTTGATCCGGCTAAAACATTCCAAACCATGCTGGGCATTGGTGGCGCCTTAACCGATGCCTCGGCCGAGGTATTCGCTAAACTACCAAAAGATAAACAAAAAGAGTTTTTGACCGCCTATTACGATAAGGACAAAGGTATTGGTTATACCATGGCACGTACCAATATTCAAAGCTGCGATTTCTCGAGCGCGAGCTATAGTTACGTAAAAGAAGGCGATGCCGATCTGAAAACATTCGACATCAGTCATGATAAAACTTACCGTATACCTTTTATCAAAGCCGCTATGGCGGCAGCTGGCGGCAAATTAAACCTGTTTGTTTCGCCATGGAGCCCGCCGGCTTTCATGAAAGATAATAATGATGTACTGCACGGCGGTAAACTAAAACCAGAGTTTGACCAAAGCTGGGCCAATTTCTTTGTGAAATTTATAAAAGCTTACGAAAAAGAAGGCATCCCGGTATGGGGCCTTTCGGTACAGAACGAGCCTATGGCTAAACAAAGCTGGGAGTCATGTATGTTCACTGCCGGTGAAGAACGCGATTTTGTAAAGAACTTCCTGGGCCCAACCCTGCACAAACAAGGCTTAGCCGAAAAGAAACTGATCGTTTGGGATCATAACCGCGATTTGCTTTATCAGCGTGCCAGCACCATTTTAGAGGACCCTGAGGCTGCCAAATACATCTGGGGTGTAGGTTTCCACTGGTATGAGACCTGGACCGGTGCCGGTCAACAATTCGAAAGCACCCGCCGTGTGCACGAATCATTCCCTGATAAAAACCTGATCTTTACAGAGGGCTGTATTGAAAAGTATGATTTTGCTAAAATTAACGACTGGGCCATGGGCGAGAGATACGGCCTATCCATGATCAATGATTTTAACGCCGGCACCGTAGCCTGGACCGACTGGAACGTTTTGCTTGATGAAAAAGGCGGACCAAATCACGTTGGCAACTTTTGCTTTGCGCCGGTACATGCCGATACGCAAACCGGTAATCTGATCTACACCAGCTCATACTATTACCTGGGTCACTTCTCTAAATTTATCCGCCCAGGTGCTAAACGTGTAAGCGCGGTAGCCAGCAGAGATAAACTGTTAACCACTGCCTACCTCAATACCGATGGTAAACTGGCCGTAGTGGTAATGAATAAAACCGACGAAAAAATTGAATACTATTTATGGATCAAAGGCAAAGCCGCTAAAACAACCAGCTTGCCGCACTCCATCGCTACGCTTATAGTAGAATAAAAAGCCTTATACTAATCAACTATATCTCTGGTGTGGTGGGTCATTTATGATCCACCACTATCATTACCGGGAAATGGTCCGACGGAAGTTTGGCCTCGTATTTATCACTCCCCTTTGCTTTTCCCCTATAACTGTCGGTCAGTATCCCATACCTTTTTACGGTAAAATCCTTAGTTAAAAATATATGGTCGATGCGTGCGGCGGTTTTGGTATTGGCGTTAAAATCATTGAATGTACCATTCTCCGCATATTTTATCGGCGATAGCTCATAAGCATCTTTTAAGGTACCTGAGTTATTGATAACCGCATAACTATCAGAAGTTTGATCGACATTAAAATCGCCCGAAAATATAACCGGGGCTTTACCGGCAATGGCTTTGATCTTGGTTAAAACCAGTTTAGCGCTCTCCCTGCGGGCAACCACACCAATATGATCCATATGCAGGTTAAAGTAGTAGAATTTATAACCCGTTTTGATCTCTTGAAAAGATCCCCATGAACAAATGCGCGGCAAAGCGGCATCCCAGCCTTTATTTGGCTTATTAGTAATGGGGGCCAGCCAAAAATCGCCGTGAGCTAACAGTTTAAACTTTGTGGTTTTATAAAAAATGGCCGAAAACTCGCCTTCGGTTTTGCCATCATCCCTGCCTATGCCGGTATAGGCATAATTGGGCATGCTGGCTTTAAGGCCCTGTAACTGGTGGATAAGGCATTCCTGGGTGCCAAATATATCAAAGTCATGAAACCGGATGAGTTTTACAATTACAGGCAGACGTTGTTTCCAGCCATTACCGCGTAGCGAATCGTCATTACTGGGGTTATCATTACGCATATTGTAGGAAGCCACCGTAAATTGCTGGGCAAAGCTGGCCGTGCAGGTAACAATAGCCAGGATTAAAAGAAGCAGGAGTTTTTTCATGATAGTTTTAACAGATGTTTATAGATAGCAAAAATACAGTCTGCTTATTAAACAGGCGTTAATTACCTAAATAAATAATCACAAAGTCATCCCGGATTTATTTCGGGACCTCACAGGCAAATCAGGTTGTAAAACTGTAAAACATAAAAAAGGCCTGTCCGTCTGAGTTTGTCGAAGACTCGTGCGCAGAGGCCTGCCCACCATGGTTCGACGGCTCACCATGACATCCCGTTTTGCAGTTCGGTATAACAATCAATTTCTTATCCAAAAACAACCGTTTTGTTCCCGTAAACAAAAACACGATCCTCAATAACCAGTTTAAGGGCATTGGCCAATACAGCCGTTTCAATTTCCTGACCGGCTTTTACCATGGTAGCAGCCGTAAACGAATGATTTACCGGGATGATCTGCTGGGCAATGATAGGCCCTTCGTCAAGTTCGTTGGATACAAAATGAGCTGTAGCGCCTATCAACTTCACACCACGTTCAAAGGCTTGCTTATAAGGGTTGGCTCCAATAAATGCAGGCAAAAACGAATGATGGATATTAATGATCCGCATTGGGAACCGGGCTACAAACGCCGGCGACAGGATACGCATGAATTTGGCTAATACAATGTAATCCGGCGCATATTGCTGTATCACATCAGCCATTTGCTGCTCCAGCTCTTCCCGGCCATATTGCTCATGCGACAGGTGGTAAAAGGGCATATCAAAGCGCTCGCAAATATCCTGCAAGGTGGCATGGTTACCAATTACACATTGCACCGCTGCACCCAGGGTTTTAAAATAATTACGGATGAGTATATCAGCCAGGCAATGGTACTCTTTGGTTACCATCACCACTATTTTTTTATGTGGGGTAGGGTTTACCGATATAATAGCTCCTGCTGGTAATATATCTTTCAATGTATCCTCCAATCCATCGGTGTTTCCATCCTCTACCTCCAGGCGTACAAAAAAAATATTTTCGGCTTTATCCACATGTTCGCGCATGGAAACGATATTGAGCTGATGTTGAGCCAATATGGTAGCTATGGAACCTACCAAACCAACCTGGTCTTTACATTGAATAACAATAATCATAGTATCAGGGTACAAAAAGAATTTGCGCGTAATTTACAAACAGGTATCATTTATACAAACAATTATATGGTTTAAAATCAGCCCGGTGTATCGTTTAACCGGCGCATATCGTAATTAGTATATAAACCTTACAGTATGAAACAATTTTCATTAATGCTTATAGCGCTTACACTATGCGGCGCGAGCTCCTGCAAAAAAGACAAACTTCCTACGTCAACTTCCGTCATGGGGCAATGGCGCTGGGTTAAATCAACAGGTGGTATAGGTGGTTTTACTATAACACCGCAAAGCGCCGGTTTTACTCAACGCTACCAATTTAATGACGATAGCACTTTTCGTTTTTACAGAAAAGATACGGTGGCTATGCAAGGCAAATTCTCTATCATCAGGAATTATAAATATGGCGGCACAACTATCGACGTATTCAAAACAGGCAATAGGTTTGACCAATCCTTACTGATCAGAAATGACACCCTATACCTCTACGATATATCCATAAGCGATGGATACAATAATACTTACGTGAGGATAAAATAGTCTCAAAGCTTTAAAGAAAGGCTGTCATTTCGATAGAGCATAGGCGGGCACGAGCGTTGTGCGAAAGAGAAATCTTCTGCTGTTTACAAAGCGACAATTGCGTGTCGAAGAAGATTTCTCCTCGTACCTCGTTCGAAATGACAGCTTTTTATTTCCCCAAAAAACTTCGAACTTAAACAGCATCCGGTATAAAATTCACCTGATTTTCCTGCTCAAATGTTACGTAAACGCGGCGCCAGGGCTCGTCGTTGATCAGGCGCCATTTGTGGGCGGTGCCGGTAGTATCGGTAGCTATCAGTATTTCGCCGGGTTTCAGTATAAAAGTTTCGCCTGTGCGGGTCTCAAACTCCAATGTACCTAACAGGGTGATCACGTATTGGTTGGTTGGCGCATTATGCCAATCGAAGAATGAATGTGGCGGCGATTCCTGGAACCGGACTGCCGAGGCCTCGTTAAACTGAGCTTCGGCCACGCTGCCCGTTTGTATGTGCGAATTACCGTCGGTCCCGGTATATAGTTTATATGCTTTGATCATTTTATTGAGCGGTGTTTGCAATGGCTGCTAAGCTAATACATTTTGCTATTTTAGTGATGAAGCAGGTATAATGGCATTGTAAATTATTGAGGCATCGTGAGCCTAAGACATGCTAAGATTTTAAAGCGCTTTTTATGATTTCCAGGATCCCTTCGTTTTTTACTATCCACATGCCTAATCGCTCTTCAGTAATGCCCTCTTTTAATTTGTAACTGTTTACCGGGTTGGTATCTTCAAAAATAGTTTCCATGTATCTGAAATTAATATTTTTAATAGATGATAATTCATGAGCAACCTCAACAATATGCGTAGAAACTACAAAAAAACAGGTTTTCACTTCGGCAAAGGCAGCAATGATGGCCAAAGAAGCGTCATAGGCATCTTTAACATTTGTCCCCCTGAACAGTTCGTCAAAAATCACGAACATATCTTTTGACTCATTTAATTTTTTGGCCACGTGCTTAACCCGCAATACTTCTTTATAAAAATGGCTATGTCCTTGTTCCACATCGTCGGCTAAGTTTATGGTGGTAATTAAACCTTTAAATGCGGAAGTCACCATACGTTTTGCAGGCACAGGAAAGCCTATCTGAGATAAATAAATAGCAATTCCAATGGCTTTAAGCATGGATGATTTTCCGGCCATATTGGTACCGGTAATAAAACAAACATTTTTGCCGGCATTAAATTCGATGTCGTTACTTATTGGATTAGCAATAAATGGATGGAATAAACCTTCAATAGTTAATCCCCCTGCGCTATTTTCATTAATTACCGGAAATGTAAAACCAAGGGCCTTACCGCTCAGGCTCACAGATTGATAAACATCTAACTGATACGCAACATTTAGCAAAGTCTTCATTTGCTCATACGCTATCTGTCTGAAAAAGCGATCAGCCTTCGCCATATCCGCAACGTTGCGATTGGGTTTCCTGATCAATTGTTTTAGCCATGCAAATTCCGCCGGCTGGAAAGTGCTTAAAATAGTGCGGCGGAATTCCTGTAGTTGTTTAGGCAGATCAGACTGTAAGGCCTCAGCAAATTTGATTAAGCTATCCAATATCAACAGTGCGCTTTCTATGCCGGTTTTAATTACATAATAATCACTATTATTAAACTTAAACGCGTATATGATTTTTTCCAGAAACCCGGTTATACCTGAAAATAGGTTGGCCTGATCATGCTTTCTTAAATAAAATTCAACAAAATCATAATCGTTTCTATTAAAGCTGATTTTAATATGATGTTCCTCCAAATACAAAAACACTGCTACTCTTTCCTTGATGTGAACAGGATCAACGAGCGGTTTGTTGAACATATCCAGCAACATTTCATTACCACCAATGGTATTTGTTTGGCCGAAAAGACCACATACCGATTGGCGGGAATTGTTATTTTGAAATATGGCCAGATCATTTAGTGTTTGTCTGTCTATATCGAAATTCATATAAATGTTGATAAGCGTTGTTGCTTAACATCAACGCCCAAAATAAAATTGTAGTTTTCGGTGCCTGTATTATTTAATTAAAATTTGCAAGGGTATTAATTGCAAGCATATATTTCTTGAACCGACCGCTTTAAAACACTATTTTTATTGCGTACATTTTTATACGGTAAACATAACCGGCTAATTAAAAAAATGAAGAAACTATTCCTTTTAGTGTGCCTTTTTATGGCCGCCCAGGGCTTTGGCTTTGCAAAATCCATCGCCATTAACCACTTTGTTGTAAAAGAAAACCCCTTTGCTGTTGATGAGGTTGCAGTGGTTGCTACCGATACCGCAGGTGTGATTCAGGAAGATGTAAATGGGGTATTCACCTTTGTAATGAACGGTTTTCAGGAACAATTGAAATTTGAAAAAGGGACCGCCTTTTATCGCCATAAGCTTGATCGCTCCAGCTTTTTATATGCCAAACACATGAATGACAGCGGCACACACGCCATACTCTATTATATTTATAAGCACGATAGTAAATTAAGCCCCTTCCATATCAGCTGGATCTTCCTGGTGGCCATTCCGTTGGCACTGGCGCTGCTGGCTTATATGTTTAAGCGGTTTATAATTATAGCGGTGATCATACTCTGCATATTCCTGTATTTTAACTACCACAACGGCTTGAGTATGCCTACTTTTTTTGAGAGTATTATTGACGGACTGAAGGGAATGTTTTAGTAGATGTGCGGATATGTGAATGTGCAGATGTGCAAATTCTGTTAATTCCAAAATTCTGATTCAGACAAAAAGAATTCAATAAATCAGTAATCCAATAATTAGCTTAAATCACTAATTCAATAACTCAGTAATTATCTTAAATCACTAATTCACTAACTCAATAATTCACTCATTAAAACGGCAGTCCGACACCAAAGTTTAGCTGCATAAAGTTGTAGCTGTCGCCCTGTATTTTGCCCTTGCTGTCGGTGCTGGTTTTGTTGGCTTTTAAATAGGCTTCCTTAAATTCGCCCGATTTAAATAATTCGCCAAAGTGTTTGATCAGCACCCATTGATCGGAGCCGTTAAACTGAGGATCTTTAAATTTAAATGCCGCATCGAGCCTGAAGATGAAGAAGCCGAGATCGAACCGCAGGCCTGTACCAATACCAATAGCTGTTGATTGTAACAGGTTATCAAACCTGAATTCGCCGCCGGGGTTTTCGGCCTTTTTACCCAGGCGCCATACGTTACCGGCATCCATAAATATGGCTCCTTTTAGTTTGGCTCCCCAAAGGTTATTAGCGAGTGTATACCGGTACTCGGCATTGCCTATTATTTTTATTTCGCCAAACTGATCAAGATATTTTAAACCTGCACGATTGGTAGTATCGGTTCCATAATAAGTTCCGCGGTTAAACTGTCCGGGCCCCAGGGTACGGGGTAACCAGGCACGGATATCGTTAGCGCCGCCTGTATAAAAGTTTTTTTCAAATATCAACTGGTTACTGTTACCGTAAGGGATGCCGATACCCGGGTTAATGCGGAATATAAATTGCCGCTCTCCGCCCAGTGTTTTGTAAATACGCAGATCGAGTTCGGTTTTGGCATATTGCGAAAAAGTATAACCAAAAATTTTACGTTCATTATCCGCGTCTCTCGGCGCATTAAACACGCTGCTTGCCAGGCTCAGAAAATTGCCCCCGATATCTAAACTGCCACGGAAATACATAAAGTTCTTATAAGAGTTTAATTCAATGGCGTTATACTGAAAGGTGTACTGGCTGCCTGTTGTAAACGTGGTACGGCCAATTAATTTTATATAGGATTGCCTGTTTTGTTTAATCAGGGTATCCATGGCAACCGGGTCAAGTATACCCCGCGAAAACTCAATACTGATAGGTGTAATAGTATGTTGCTTACGACCGGTTTCAAAAAAATCGTAGCTCACAGAGTTAATAAAGCTTTCGCGCCGCACAATGCCTTTTTGGTAAAACAGCGAATAGTTGCTGGAGAAGGTAGTATGAGGCACACCGAATTTACCTAACAACGGAAAATTAAACGGGGTTAAAATACGGGGGTAAATAAGGTTAACCCCAGCTCTTAGTTCCTGGTTTTGGATGCTGCGCCCGTTATCAAATAAAATACTCCAGTTTAATTTTACCTGTAAAATAGCGGCCTGTTTAAACAGGTTACGGTTGGTAAAGGTATTACCTATGTTATAACCAAAACGCCCGCCACTAAACAGGACCTCACCCTCTACCCGGTCCGACATTTTTTTGAGCGGTACGATATCAATTTTGGTATTAAGCCGGTGACTACTGTCGGGCAGTTTTTCATAAGTAGGGTTGGGCACATTACGAAACACACCTAATTCCGAAAGCCGGGCTGTGGTAAGGGTTTGATTATCTGCATTGTAAAGATCATTCTTGTGCTGAAAGGTATAATCTTTTACCACCCGTGGCTTAAAACGGCCAGAGAAATCAACAAACCTAAACTGCGAATCAACCTGTATGGTATCCACTTTACCTGTTGTACGCCCGCTGCTCCGCGAAATGGTAACCAGTGTATTATTGATCCAGTAAAGAGGATGTTCCTTTTTTCCCGGCGGATTATCAACGATCATTTTAACATCAACCACACTATTATTAAAGGTAGAGTCGTAATCAAAGCTCACATATTGCCGGTAAAAATCAAAGTAGCCATTCCGTTTCATCAGCGCGTAAAGCTCATCCCTGTCATGAGCCAGGCTATCGGTATCAAAACGCGCCCCCGGCGAAATATGGGAGATCTTATTTCGGTTGGCATCAAATAAAGTTTTAACTTTTTTATCGGCAATACTATCTGATACCTTCCTTACACGAAACATAGGCCCCTCCTGGGCGGTAAAAACCAATTCGGCTTTTTGTTTTTTAACTAAAATGCTGTCCTTTACCGTAGCTTTCAGATACCCGCGGTTCCGGATATATTTTTCTATCTGGCCACGTGAAAACTCCACCAGGTTACTATCCAGGATGGAAGGTGTTTCGCCAAAATTGCGTTTGCCGTTTTTATTGAAAGTATAATAAAATTGCAGATTGAGCCAGTTATTGGGCTGCTGTTCTTTATCTACATAATTTACAGCAGTTTCGGCAAATTCCTTATCAATACCTTTAATGGTAATTTTGCGCACAATTATCTGGTCTTTTTTTAAACCACGGGTGCTGCTGCAGCCCGATCCGATAATGAGCAGCAAAATACTTAATATTGTAAGGCGGAAAACAGCAGGGTTTATATATGCTTTCAAAATCACAAATCAGTTTATTATCATCCTTACAACATAAAAAGTTCCGCAGGGAACATGGCTTATTTATGGTTGAGGGCTACAAATCGGTTACGGAATTTATAAACTCTGCTTACCAGGTTGATACCATATACCATACCCCTGCAATTGCTCCAAAATTGCTGAATTTATCCCGAAAAATAAACTTTCAGGAAATTTCATTAAATGAACTCCAAAAAATCAGCTCCCTGAAAACACCGCAGGAGGTAATTGGTTTGGTCAAGATACCAATATGGCCGATATTAAATTACAAAGCACTCGAAAAAAAATTCTCGCTGGTGCTGGATAACGTGCAGGATCCGGGCAATATGGGCACCATCATCCGTACAGCCGATTGGTTTGGTATACAGGATATTATCTGCTCGGAAGACACGGTCGACGTATATAATCCCAAAGTAGTACAGGCTACCATGGGTTCGCTGGCGCGCGTGAATGTGCATTATGCTGATCTTTTAAGCGTGCTGCCGCAGATCAAGCTTCCCATATTTGGCGCTATGCTCAACGGGCACAATATGTATAACACCAATTTTGGCGCCGAAGGCCTGCTGGTGATGGGCAACGAAGGGAACGGCATCAGCGCCGCTGTTGAGCAACTGATAACCAGCGCCGTAACCATCCCCAAGGCCGGAAATGCCGAATCATTGAACGTGGCAATTGCAACGGCCATACTTTGTTCTGAAATAAAAAGAAATTCAATGAAATAAATGTTGGCTTTCCAAAAAATAAATTACTATTTTTGCAGTCCTTAAAAAATGGTCGGGTGGCCGAGTGGCTAGGCAGAGGTCTGCAAAACCTTTTACAGCGGTTCGAATCCGCTCCCGACCTCAAGGGTTTAAAAAAATTTAAAATATCAACACCATGGGCGTTACTCGTTTAAAAAGAAAAGATAGAAAAAACAAAACCACTTCACGTTTAGAAGTTCAGTTTTTGAAACTGGCTACCAACCTGGAGTACGGAAGCCGTTCTGCTGAGTCAAAACACAGCCAGATAGCTAAAAACAACGAAGTTTTAGCAAAAGCTGCAGCTGCTGCAAAATAATTTTTCTATTTGGGCGCTTAGCTGTGCTCAAAAAGATCTTATAAAATCCTGCTGGTTTCAGAAACCGGTGGGATTTTTTTATGGGTGGAAATTTGACCATTGATGAAAATGATTACGTTGATTTCGCTGATGATTTTTGTCAGAACAGCTATTTGTCAGAACCATGATTTTTAGGATTTGGGGATTATTTTGATTTTTTAAGAAAATCGGGGTAATCGAATAATCCTAAAAACGGCGAAGCCCCTCTTGAACACCATTGAAAAATAATCAATTAGTGAAAATCATGGTTCAGAAAAAAATCAGCGAAATCAACGCAATCAAACAAATCAACGGTTTAGCAGCTTCTTATTGATCCTGCCTATTAATCCTGGCCCTTCATAAATAAAACCGGTATACAGCTGCACCAGCGATGCGCCGGCCTGTAGTTTCTCCACCGCGTCATCTGCAGAGTGGATGCCACCCACACCAATGATGGGGAACGAGCCTTTAGATTTTTGATGCAGGTAACGGATCACCTCGGTTGAGCGTTTGGTTAATGGTTTGCCACTCAGGCCTCCCATTTCATTTTTTAAATCTTCGGCAGCAGTTAAATTTTCGCGACTAATAGTTGTATTGGTAGCAATAATACCCGCTATGCCGGTTTGCTGTACTATATCAACAATATCATCCAGCTGCGAATCGGTGAGATCTGGAGCTATTTTCAGGAGAATTGGCCTGCTGATACCGTTTTTTGAGTTGCGTTGTTGCAGCGTATGGAGCAGATGCATCAGCGGCTCCTTTTCCTGCAGTTCGCGCAGGCCTGGTGTATTGGGCGAACTTACGTTTACCACAAAATAATCAACCACATCAAACAGGCGATCAAAGCATTTGATATAATCATTAACCGCTTCTTCGTTAGGAGTAACCTTATTTTTGCCGATGTTACCGCCGATGATCAAATCTTTCTGTGCTCCTTTCGCGCTTCTGCGGAAAGTAGCTATCCGCTCAGCGGCCACATCAACACCAAAGTTGTTAAAACCCATGCGGTTAATCAGCGCGCCATCTGCTGGTAAGCGAAACATCCGTGTTTTTGGGTTACCAGGCTGTGGCAACGGGGTAACGGTGCCTATCTCTACAAAACCAAAACCGATGTTGGCCATTTCGCCCATGAGTTCGGCATTCTTATCAAAACCGGCTGCCAGTCCTACCGGGTTTTTAAACCGGAGGCCAAATACCTCTCTTTCCAGTCGCGGGTTGTTCACATCCCAAATGGCCCTGCTCAAGGTAGCTCCACCCGGAAAACGGTTGAACCGTTTTAAGTTGCGGGTTACAAAATAATGTACTTTTTCGGGATCGAACTGGAATAGGATGGGTTTTAATAAAAAATACATGCCGCGAAGTTAGCACATTCCTTTATGTGTGTAAACCAGAATTTTAGGATTTTTGATTTGGAGGCTGCTGACATTGCTGTGGAAAGAGGGTAAACCCTTTTCTGCACGCGTCATTGCGAGGCACGAAGCAATCTCTACACAGGCAGGTCAATTAACGTAGGTTATTCTGTTTGCTCTGTATAGCATAGAGATTGCTTCGTGCCTTACAGCAATGACGCGCGGGAGGATGTTTGCCGGGGTGAGTTGTTTTACGCTTCGCTAAACTCGCGGCAGCATTTTTTTATTTCAAAAAACAAGGTAAATCTGTATTTTCGGAAATTCAGTTCCTAAAACAAATCCAAATGACGATCAGAGAAAGATTAAGAGACACTTTTAAGCAGGGCCGTCGTAATTTTTTGAAAACCGCAGCCGTAGGTTCAATAGCTTCGGTGGGCATCCCCCAAATTGTATCGGCAGCATTGGCTACCGAAAAAAACGCGCCCAAATTAAAATTCAATAACGGCGACGTGATCTTATTCCAGGGTGATTCCATTACCGACTGGGGCCGCGATCGTAACGTAAAAGAACCTAATAACACAAAAGCACTTGGCTCAGGCTATGCCTTAATAACCGCATCAAAACTACTGCTTGATCATGCTGATAAAAATTTGCAGATATACAATAAAGGCATCAGCGGTAATAAGGTTTTTCAACTGGCCGAACGCTGGACCAGCGATTGCCTGGACCTGAAACCCAATATCCTGAGCATCCACATCGGTGTAAACGATTTTTGGCATACGCTTACGGGCGGTTATACCGGCACTATTGATACGTACATCACCGACTATAAAAAACTGCTTACCCTTACCAAACAAACCCTGCCCGATATTAAACTGGTGATCTGCGAGCCTTTTGCCACCAAAGGTGTACGGGCGGTGGACGATAAATGGTACCCTACATTTAACTTATTCCGCAAAGCCGCGCGTGACATCGCTACCGAGTTCGGAACCGTTTTTGTACCCTACCAGGCCGCGTTTGATAAAGCACTGGAAGTAGCCCCTGCCCCTTACTGGAGCATGGACGGTGTCCATCCCAGTGTACCCGGCGAAGCACTCATGGCACAAACATGGCTTAAAGCGGTTGTGGGATAAAAGATTTTGGGATTAAGGAACAAGGACAAAGGATTCCATATCGAATAATGAATGCTGAGTTTCGAATATTGACGTAAGAAACAAACATTATTTCGTCATTCATCATCCGAAATTCATTATTCGATATTACTCTTTCAGCCTTAAGCTTTCGGCCTTCGGCTTTAAGCTCAAAAATCGTATCTTTGCGCGCAAATGATTGCTATAAATAACCTTACGTTTGAGATTGGTGCGCGGGCCCTTTACGATGAAGCCAACTGGCATATAAAACCCGGTGAAAAAATTGGTTTAATAGGTGCCAATGGAACCGGGAAAACTACCCTTCTGAAAATTATTGTAGGCGACTATAAACCTACATCGGGCACCATATCAATGGCTAAGGACCTTACCATGGGTTACCTGAACCAGGATTTGCTGTCATACTCATCTGATAAAACTATTGTGCATGTAGCGATGGAGGCTTTTGAGCGCCAGAACCAACTGCATGACGAGATAGAAAACCTGCTTAAAAAGCTGGAAACCGACTATACCGAAGATCTTTTACACAAGCTGAGCGATAAGCAACATGAGTTTGAGCTGCTTGATGGTTATAACATTGAATATAAGGCCCGTGAAATTTTAGCCGGTTTGGGCTTTAGCGACAGCGATTGCGAACGCAAACTCAACACCTTTTCGGGTGGATGGCGCATGCGGGTAATGCTGGCCAAAATATTATTGCAGGCCCCGGACATCCTGCTACTGGATGAGCCTACCAACCACCTGGACTTACCATCTATCCAATGGCTGGAAGATTATCTGAAAGCTTTTAACGGCGCTATCATCATCGTATCGCACGATAGGTGGTTCCTGGATAAAGTGATCAACCGTACGGTAGAATCACGCAAGGGCAAACTGACCGTTTACGCGGGTAACTATACTTTTTACCTGGAGGAGAAAGCCCAGCGCGAAGAAATTCAGCGTGGGGAGTTCAAAAACCAGCAATCAAAAATAAAACAGGAAGAGCGTTTGATCGAGCGTTTCCGCGCCAAAGCATCCAAAGCGAAAATGGCTCAGTCGCGTATCAAAATGCTGGATAAAATGGAACGTGTGGATGATGTGGATGATGATAACCCAACCGTTAACTTCGCCTTCCGTTTCTCCAGGCAATCTGGCCGTCACGTGGTGACTTTAGAGGATATCGTTAAAAAATACCCTGCCATTGATATTTTGAATGGCGGCGAGGCGGTAATTGAAAAAGGCGATAAAATTGCCCTGATCGGTGCCAACGGTAAAGGTAAATCGACACTGTTGCGCATTATTGCTTCTGCCGATCATGATTATCAAGGTAAAGTAACTACCGGGCATAATGTAACTACTACATTTTTTGCCCAGCACCAGCTGGAATCCCTGCACCTGGAAAACCAGATATTGCAGGAGTTACAGGCTTTTGCCCCAAAACATACCGATACAGAGCTGCGTACTATATTGGGTTCGTTCCTGTTTACCGGCGATGATGTGTTTAAAAAGATCAAGGTATTATCGGGTGGTGAAAAATCACGCGTGGCTTTGGCCAAGGCGCTTACTGCCGATGCCAACTTCCTGGTACTGGATGAGCCTACCAACCACCTGGATATGCAATCGGTAAATATCCTGATCCAGGCGCTGGAGCAATATGAAGGTACGTTCATTGTGGTATCGCACGACAGGTATTTCCTGGATAACGTGGCCAACAAGATCTGGTTTATTGAAGATCAGAAGATTAAGATTTACCCGGGTACTTATGCCGAGTATGATGAGTGGGCGGCTAAACGCAAGCTGGAACCTAAAACAGCCATACCGGCTGCGCCTCAGCCTAAAAAGGAAGAGAAAAAGCCTGAACCGGTTAAACAACCACAAGGCGAAAACAAACATCAGCAGCTTAAAAAACTAAACCAGGACCTGGCCAAAATGGAAGAACAGATTGCCGACCTGGAAAAAACGGTAAAGCAACTGGAAGCCCAACTGGCCGACGATAAAATTTATACCGATAGCAACAAATTAAAAGATACCAACGCGAACTATTCCCAAAAACAAGCCGAACTAAAACAGGTTCAGCAAAAATGGGAAGCACTGGCCGAGCAGATCCTCGAGCTGGAAGCGTAACCCCCTAACCCCCTGAAGGGGGAACATCAGATTATATTTTTAAAAGCCTTCCAAAGTTTTAAAAACTTCGGAAGGCTTACTTCATTACTCACCACTCACTATTCACTACTCACCACTCATCCACTTGCGCTCGTTTGCAACGAGTGCTTATTGTGGAAAGGCGATTGCATCGCCCTTGCGTTTTAAACGCAAATCCATGGTAAGCACTCGTTGCAAACGAGCGCAAGGCTGAGAACATCAGATTATATTTTTAAAAGCCTTCCAAAGTTTAAAAACTTCGGAAGGCTTACTTCACTACTCACCACTCACTACTCACTACTCACTACTCACTACTCACCACTCACTAATTAATATCCCTTTGTGGGTACCAGGTTGGGGTTATTCCGTAATTCCCGGCTTGGTATCGGGAATAAAAGCTCTCTGTCGGTTAAAACCGGGCCGTATGAAAATTTATGACCAACATAATTATCAAAGCCTTTGGTGTCCAAATTAAATGCTTTGCGAAGGCGTGCCATATCAAACCAGGTAATGTTTTCAAAGCATAGCTCGTACCAGCGTTCGCGCCAAATGGCTTCCCGGAACTGTTCTTTTGATAAGCCGGTGAGGTTGGGTAAAGTTGCTCTTGTTCGTATTTGATTAACCGCGTCATACGCTTTTGCACCCGGGCCGTTAACTTCATTGGAAGCCTCCGCGTAAATCAGCAGCACATCGGCATAACGGATAAGCGACCAGTTCAAATCGCTATTGGCGGTACTTGTTTGTGCAACCACATCAAATATCTTATAAATAAAATATCCGCCCAGATCAACCACCTTAGTCCTATCGTCCTGGTTGGTGAATTTGGTAAAAAAGAACTGTCCTTCTTTGGCGCGCAGATCTGCAGGGTCATACGATTGTACAAAGGCCCCTGTAGCATAGATTCCCCCGGTTTCGCTGGAATATGCCGAGATGTTTTTGTTATAAGGGATGATCAACTCCTGCCAGTTTCCGGGTATGATCTGTGTTTTATACTGGATCATAAAAATGTTCTCTTCCACATTCTTCTTCGCCGGGTTATGCAGATCACCGTAAGTGGTAAATAATTTAAATTGTTTGGAGTCCAATACCTCTTCCGCTTTTTTAGATGCCAGATCATAATACTCCGCGCCCTTTTGCAGGGGAAAACCGGCCATGGTGAGGTATACTTTAGCCAGTAACGATTTTACCGCTCCTAAACTTACCTTCCCGCTGGCATCAGTCCAGGGTAATCCGGCAGCCTCAGCTGTTTTCAAATCGTCGACTATCACTTTATAAACATCTTCCGGGGCTGCCTGTTTAGGTCGCAACTGTGGTGATTGCAAATCAACGGGCTCCGTAATCAGGGGGATATTGCCAAACAACTGTACCAGCGTAAAATAATACCAGGCCCTTAAAAAATGAGCTTCACCCAACAACCTTTTTGATTCGGCTGCATCCATGGCTATGCCCGGTATCTTGGCTATGGACAAATTAGCATTACCAATTCCTTTATAATAATTTTGCCAGTAATTCAAGCCATAAGCATTATCGGCGGTATTGCGCAGATCTTTTACAAAGTAGCTATCCACAGCCTGCCCCAGGTCGGTAGCGGCCTGGCCGGTTGCAAATTCTGTCATTGTCCAGGCGCCGCCGCCAAAGCCGCTGCTCATGGGATCGCGCAAGCTGGCATAAATAGCATTTACCGAACTCCGGGCATGCTCAGGCTTGGTAAAATAATTATCAACGGTAAAATTACTCTTGTCGGTTTCATTTAAAAATTTCTTACAACCGGTAACTCCTAACGTACCAACTGCTAAGGCCAGTAATCCGTATTTTTTTATGATAGTTTTCATGATTTTTTCTTTAAAGGTTTGCGTTCAATTATAATCCGATGTTAAGGCCGAGCATAAATACCCTTGGCTTTGGATAATCATACAGTGTTAAGCCCTGGTCAAAAGGCGCGCTGGAGTTGGAAACCTCCGGATCATATCCTTTATATTTGGTAGCCACGAAAAAATTCTGAACCGAACCGTAGATCCTTAACCGGCTCAATTTTAATTTCGAAATAGTTTTTGACGGAAAAGTATACGCCAGCAGCAAATTGCGCCCGCGGATAAACGAACCGTCGGTTACCTTGTGGCTATCGTTATTGGTGGTATAATAAGCGTTAATAGGCCTGATCTGCGCTATAGGTGTATTCTGATTAGTTTCTGTCCAGGCGTTCAATACCGTTTTATAACTGTTGGCGATGCCCTGTCTGTCTTCGGCCGAGTGAATGCTCCGATCGAGTACATCATTACCATACATGTATTGCAGATCTACAGTGAGCGACCATGCTTTATACTGGAAAGTATTCAGGAAAGTACCAAAGCCATCGGGTATACCTTTTCCGATGATCGTCCTGTCCAGGTCATTAATGGTACCATCATTATTCAGGTCTTTATACTTGATATCGCCCGGCAGCATACCATATTTTTTAGCTTCGGCAGCCTCGGCGGTGCCCCAGGTTCCCAAACTAACCCGGCCAAAGAAAGAACCAACAGGTTCACCAACCCTAATGACACCGTTACCCGAGTAGATATCGGCATTGCCGTTGGCCAATGCAAGCACTTTATTTTTATTGACTGAAATATTGAAAGTGGTGCTCCAGGTAAAATCGCCGGTTTTAATATTAGTGGAGTTAAGGGTAAACTCGATCCCTTTATTTTCCATACTGCCTACATTGGAGTAAACGCTGCCATAACCACTGGAGAATGGTAAGGGGGCGTCCAGCAACATACCATCTACTTTGCGGCGGTACAGATCAAGCTCCAGGTTCAGCCTGTTGTTGAACAGGCCCAGTTCCATACCAAAGTCCAGTTGCTTTGTTTTTTCCCATTGCAGGGTTGAATTGGCTACCCGGTTGGTGCCTACGCCAATATTGCGTTCGCCATTAAAAATAACGTTATAATTACCCAAACCGGCCAAAGCCCTGTAGGCCGGAATTTCGGAGTTGCCGGTAGCGCCATAACTGGCCCGCAGTTTTAAATTGGAAATAGCAGGGATATTCTTCATAAAATCCTCCTCCATTACCCGCCAGGCCAAGGCTGCCGAAGGAAAGAAAGCATACTGATTATCGGTCCCGAATTTTGAAGAGCCATCATAACGGCCGGTAAAAGTGACTAAATACTTGTCCCGAAAACCGTAGTTGACACGGGCAAAATAAGAGTTTAATCCATACGCCTGCGCGTTTGAATAAGGCGCCTGGGGGCTTGATCCCGCACCCAAATTATTGAACTGAAAATAGGGATCGGTAAAACCCTGTGTACTCGCCTGGTCCTCAAACCGGTCAACATGCTGCCAGGATACACCTCCCATGGCAGTTACCGCGTGTATTTTAGCAAACCGTTTATTATAAGTAAGGTAGTTTTCAAACTGCCACGAATTATACCGGTTATTATTTACAGAGGCATCTCCATTATCCGAAATATATTGCATTCCTTTCACCGCCGAATAATCCTCCCGCTGGTTAATAATATTTACACCTACGGTCGATTTAAAATCCAATTCCGGCGCCAGGTGAATATTGGCCGACATATCGCCAAGCAAAGTTTGGGTATGTAAAAGCGAGATCCTGTCTGCGGCTATCCTTAAAGGGCTATCACCACCTTCCATTCCCGGATAGTCCCTGTTACTTGCCCATGTTCCATCCGGATATTTTACCGGGATGATAGGCAGTTCTTCTATCACCTGGCGCATCATGGTAATACCGCCACCGTCAAGCTGATCTACCTGCTTATCGTCTTGATTGGTATAACTCAGGGTACCGCCAATTTTTATCCAGCTTTTTACCTGGCTGTCAAACACAAAACGGCCGGCAAACCTTTTTTGCCATGAACCTTTTGCCAGGCCCTCCTGGTTACGATAGTTTAAAAAAGCGCCTATACTTCTTTTTTCGTCGCCATCGGTAATACCCAACTGATGGTTTTGCGTAAAGGCTTTTTGAAATGCTTCTTCCTGCCAGTCGGTATCATATAACGGGTTTCCGTTGGCATCAAATAATTTAGGATTGGTACGCTTGGTTTTGGGATTGGTGTATTTTGTACCCGTGGCCCAGCCAATGGGGTCATATTTTTGCGCGTTGGCGTAAGCCAGGTCCTCCACAGCTAAAAACTCTTTGGAGTTGAGCACCGCCAGCTTTTTAGGCAACACACCTATACTGAAATCAGGATCATAAGTAATTTTACCACCGCCAGAAGTTCCGCGTTTGGTGGTTACCAGTATCACGCCATTGGCTCCGCGAGCTCCGTAAATAGCGGTAGAAGAAGCATCTTTTAGTACCTCGATGGAGGCTATATCATTAGGGTTCAAATAATCTATCGGCGTACTACCGTTTCGCAGATCTACTGGATTGAGGATCACCCCATCTATTACGTATAGCGGATTATTGGAAACGCTCAGTGAACTGGAACCACGGATGCGGATATTTGACCGGGCGCCAGGCCTGCCGGAGTTGGAAGATACGTTTACCCCTGATACCCGGCCAGACAATCCCTGGTTTAAAGAAGAAGACGGACGTTCCTGCAGTGTTTCGGCTTTTACTGTTCCCACCGATCCGGTTAAGTCTGACTTTTTAACCGATCCGTAACCGATAACTACAACTTCATCTAATTTTTTTGATTGCGGCACGAGTTTGATCGACATGTTTCCGGGACCCGCTTGCACCTCCTGGGTAATATAGCCCACGTATGATACTACCAGGGTCGCGTCATCAGGAATGCCCTTCAAACTAAAGTTTCCTTCCGTATCGGTTATAGTGGCTTTTTCAACATTCTTTACTTTAACAGTTGCTCCGGGTACCCCAAGGCCATTCTCATCCAAAACCTTGCCCTTTACATCAATGGGCAATAGGGATGAATAATGGAAGGTTCGCAGGCTCTTCGCGTTGAGTGGCATGGTCATGGCCATCAATACAGCCAATGCAACATACATGATCTTCAGGCCCAAAGCCGGGCCTCTGAAAGACAGGGGAAAAATTTGTTTCATTGCAGGAAATTTAATTGGTTTACAGATTAATTGATTAGAGTAGCGGGCGGGCAGTTATGACTGTTCACCTGGTTGTGAATTGGATAAGGTTTGTGGGCCCTTAGCATTTAGCCGTACGCCCTTAAATGCAGTCGGAGCACAACATCAATGATCTTTTTGGGCAAAGCGCGGCCATTACAAGGCAGGGGTAAAACTTGTTTCATAGCAGGAAATTTAATTAGTTACAGATTAACCAGATTGGGCGACTAATAGACAGTTAAAGCTACCGGCCAGCTGTAAAAAAATGAGTGAGGTTAAGCTTTTTTGCTCAGGCTTAATCGTGTTAACGATATAGCCCATTCCACATTAATAGCCTTTGGGAGCAAAGCATAGCCACGGGGAGAATTGTTGTAAATTTTTTTCATTGCAGGAAAATTAGTTGGTTACAGGTTAATTGGTTTAAGCAGTCAACGTATAGATATTACCGCTTATTTTTCAATGTTATAAAACTATAATACTGATTACAGCTATTAGTAACCGATATGAGCAATCTATTATGTTATCTTAACATGCAAATAATCAATGATATAAATAAATATATCAAATTTATTAAATGTAATTTATACATATATTCATCATAACGGTCAACAAATCTGTAGTTATTCTGATCCTGCTTTTATATTGTTAGATGCCTCAGCCTGTCTACACTTCGCTGAGTGGCGACTGAAGCGATGCCAGGGTGAATCTTAGGGACGAAAACTTGCTTGTTCGATTTTTTCGTTGATCGGCCTATCCCAAAAAGATACCTTACCCATTCAGATCTCCTTATTAAAAATTCATAACAAAACATAACAATACTTAGGGATACAACAACTATAACCACATATTTAAGGCCGATAGAAAGCTGTGATTGCACAACAAAATAGCCAATAAACACAATTACAGGCTGATGAATAATATAAAATGGTAACACCGCCTCATTGCCATATTTGAGGAATTTATTGCTATGGTTTAAATTACTTTTGGCGAAACCCAGCAACGTACAGATCCAGCTGAAACAAATCAAACTTCGTAATGCTATTTTTAGGCAATACGGGAATGTGCCAAATTCAAACCTTATGTTATTTAAAAAAAAATAAATATTTAATGCTGTTGATAAAACTGTTATTATCAGTAAAGGGTAGCGGTACTTTAGCCAGGTGCTTGGAATATTAGCCATCGAAAATGCAAAATATCCTAAAATGAACAACACTAAATGCTCTACCATATTCCACCCTCCCCAAACTCTGGCTCCGATGATACCCTCGGGCGAGAACAAGCAGCCGGGCAGTGCAAGCAGGATCACGAATACCAATAACCAGGTTAGAGATGATCCGGATTTTGTACGGCTTGCTGATTTTCGCTTTAAAAGCAATAACAAGGGCAGGGTAATAACAGAGAAAATAAAGAGTAGCAGCAAATACCATAAATGCAACCCCATCCACGCAAAATTTCCGCCAAAGGCATACAATCCCGAAAAATAATGCGGCAGAAACTCAAAAAACGTACCTGTAAACTGGTGGTGCGAAAGCCTTTCGAAATAAACCTGGTGTGGAGAAAGGATGAAAATACCAAGAATTAAAGGAATTAAAACTCTTTGCATCCGGTCTTTAAGAAACTTACCACCGGTTTTTGACTGAAGCGCAAACCACGTACTTGCGCCCGAAATAAAGAAAAACAGGGGCATCATCCATTGTACCATAAAAAAACTGAACAGGCTTGCTGTTGGTGAAACAACTGCGTTTTTTACATGCCAGTCGTCAAAATCAAAAAAGCGGCCGCAATGAAAAAGAAATACCAGGCAAATGGTGATTACCCTTAACCAGTCGAGGTAATACTGCCTGCTGGCGTTTCCAGGGTTAATGTTTTTTAATGTTTGGCCTTGGTTCATGATGTTTTATTTTTTAATTTATAAACTAAATTATCTGTGTATTAAAAGTTTACAATTTTAAACTGTTATAAATTAAAGCACGACTCAGTGGTCAAAGGATTAACACCATTGGTCAAAAAAGTACCGGAGGTTGGGGTTCAGACAAATTTTTCGTATATTTATACAACAACAGCCCGGCTGCCTCTTAAACAGGTAGCCGGGCTGTTTAGTTAAGAGCAAAACAGGATCAAAAATCAACCATTTTATATAGTTATTTGACGATCAATTTTTTAAAACTTTTTAAAGTTTTAAAAACACGTTAAAACCGTGCTAAAATTTGTTAAAAAGTGTTAAAATCGATGGTTATGAGTTCACTTTTGAATGATTTTACCTTGTTTTCAGGCAGAAAAGTGTTAAAATTCAGGGTTTAAAAAGGTTTCATTAGAGGATAATTTTTTAAAATACACAACATCGGGTTATTTCTGTTCCGGAATTCTTAAATTTCGCCACGCCAATCCTGTCAAGGATCGGGGCAATAAAATAAGCTTAAGCACAATGAGAAAACATTATTACCTACTGGTTCTCTTATTCACTACCCTACGGGGATTTGCACAATCGCCTTATGATAATAATGTATATGACCCGGCCATCAAAAGCGTGGAGTTTTACAACACGCAAAAACAGGGTTCATTCCCGATAATCGCCTTAGGATCAACAGAAAAGGTAACGCTGGCCTTTGATGATCTGCGTGGCGGAAGTCGCAATTACTACTATACCATTGAGCATTGCGATACCCGCTGGAACTCCTCAAACCTGTCTACCACCGAGTACCTGCAAAGCTTTACCGACGATCGTTTGTATACCTATACCTACTCAACCGGTACTATTCAAAAATATACACACTATGAGCTCAAGCTGCCGAATAACAATATAGCACCCAAAATATCAGGCAATTACATACTGAAAGTTTACGAGGATGGCGATCAATCAAAACTGGTACTTACCCGCCGTTTATACGTGGTAAACAAAAAGGTATCCATAGCGGCCACTATCGGCACCTCGCCTGAAGTGCAGACCCGCAAAACCAATCAAAAGGTAAACTTTACGGTTGACTATGCCGGCTTACCCGTCCAAAATCCTTCGTTCGAGATCCGTGCCCTACTGATGCAAAACGCGCGTACGCAAACCGGCATTTTAAATACGCAGCCAACCTATGTACGTGGTACACAATTGGTTTATAACGATGTATCAATCAACGATTTTCCGGGGCGCAATGAATTCAGGCTTTTTGATACTCGTACCTTAAAGCTTAATTCCCAGCGCATTGCCCGTATCATCAAAGACACAGCCAACAATGTAGTGCTGTTGACTGACCCTATCCGTGATAGCCCGGATTACTTGTTGCTGTATGATAATGACGGTAAATTTTTTGTGCTGAACCAGGATGGCACCGACCCGCGCACAGATGCCGATTACGCGCATATTTATTTTGGTTTGGCTGCTTATAAGCCTCATTCAGAGGGCAGTCCATACATCGTGGGTGCCTTTAACGACTATAAACTGGATGAACGCAGCAAACTCACGTTTGGCGAAGATGGCAAATATCATATCAACCTGCTCCTGAAACAGGGCGTATATGACTACGAATATGTTTGGTATGATAACACCACTAAAAGGGCCAGTGATATCCCATTGGAAGGCAGCCATTTCGAAACCGAAAATGATTACCAGTTGCTTATCTACTATCGCGCCCCAACGGCCCGCTGGGATGAGTTGGTTGGCTTTGGGGAATTGAATACAGTGAAGAAATAGGTTTGTGGGAGTAAAGATTTTTGGAACAAGGACCAAGGACTTTTTCTTTGCTCCTTACATCTTTGTTCCTTGTTCCCAGAATCCTTGCTCCAAAAATCCTTGTTCCAAAAAAGCTTATCTTTGTATAAAATTTAGCACATGACCGGAAAATCGCCCAAAGAATCATATACCATCATGAATGAACTGGTATTACCCAATGATACCAATACGTTAAACAACCTGATGGGAGGGCGCCTGCTGCATTGGATGGATATTGCCGCGGCCATATCCGCGCAAAAACATTGCAACCGTATTGTAGTGACGGCTTCGGTTGATAATGTATCGTTCCAGTCGCCAATAAAACTGGGTGATGTGATCAGTATTGAAGCTAAAGTAACCCGCGCGTTCACTACTTCCGTTGAAGTAAGGATGGACGTATGGGCGCAAAATATCCCTTCCGGTACCCGTGTAAAAAGCAACGAAGCCTACTACACTTTTGTAGCGCTTGACAGCGACGGACAAAAAACAACAGTACCTGCACTAATACCCGAAACCGAGGAAGAAATAACCTTTTTTGAAGGTGCCTTGCGTCGCCGGCAATTACGCTTGATACTGGGCGGAAAAATGAAGCCTAACGATGCTACAGAACTCAAAGCCCTGTTTTTTGGTGATCAGCTACCGCTAAATCTGCGCGATTAAAAGCAGCAGTAACAAAAAAATAGTTCTGTGGTCTAAACGTTATGATACGGTGTATCAGTTGATTTAAATTTTAGCGCCATGAGATATTTTTTATGTTTTTTACTGCCTCCGCTGGCCATTCTGACCACCGGCCGTATTGGAGCATTTATATTGAATATATTTTTAACCTTGTTTTTTTGGATACCGGGTGTAATACATTCCATACTGGTAACCAACGATTATTATGAGGCTAAAAGGCACCGCCAACTAATGCGTGCCACCCGCCGGGCAAGGGCGTGGTAAACTACTGATATGCAGATGTGCGGATGTTAAGTAATTAAAATCATAGTCTCGCGTACAAACCATCAACGAAATCAGGGTAATCATTAAAATCAACGGTCAAAATTTACCATATTTGCCATCATGCAAAAAGGTAAGCTCTTAATTATTGATGACGAGGAAAGGTTACGCAACCTGCTTGCCCGTATCCTGCAACTGGAAGGGCATGAAGTTTTTACCGCTGCCAATGGTAAAGAAGGCTTGCGTAAATTACAGCAGGAATATATACATGTAGTACTCAGCGATGTAAAGCTGCCCGATACTGATGGTATTACCCTGTCAGAAACCATCAAGAAGAATTACCCTTCAACAGAAATTATTGTACTCACGGCTTACGGTACCATTAATGATGGTGTAAAAGCTATTAAAGCCGGCGCTTTTGATTATATCACCAAAGGGGATGATAACGAAAAAATTATCCCGCTGGTAAGCAAGGCGATGGACAAGGCCCTGTTACAGCAAACGGTTATAGAACTACAAAGCAAGCTGAATGATAAGTTTGGGTTCGACAGGCTCATTGGCAGATCAACCGCCATCAGCGATGTGATCAAGCTGGCACAAAAGGTAGCTTTAACCGATACCACCGTTCTGTTACTGGGAGAAACCGGCACCGGCAAGGAAATTTTTGCCGAAGCTATTCACCAGGCCAGTAACCGCAATACAAAATCGTTTGTGGCCGTAAACTGCAGCGCTTTTACTAAGGAATTACTGGAAAGTGAGCTGTTTGGTCATAAAGCCGGATCGTTCACCGGGGCGCTGAAAGACAAAAAAGGCCTTTTTGAAGAAGCTAACGGAGGCACTATTTTCTTAGATGAGATAGGTGAGCTCGACCACGATCTGCAGGCCAAATTGCTCCGTGTGCTGGAATCACAACAATTTTTAAAAATTGGTGATATTAAACCAACCCAGGTAAACGTACGTATTCTGGCGGCAACAAACCGTAACCTGCAAAACGAAATTGCCGATGGTCACTTCCGGTCGGATCTGTTTTACAGGCTTTCAGTTTTCCAGATCACATTGCCTGCCCTGCGCGAGCGTAAAAAAGATATTAAACTACTGGCAGAGTACTTTATGCAGCATTTTGCCCTGAAGGTTAAAAAGCAGATCAATGAACTCAGCGATGAATTTGTTCATAAATTGGAAGATTATCCATGGCCGGGCAATATCCGTGAGCTCAAAAATGTTATTGAGCGGGCGGTGATCCTGACCGATACCCATGTTTTGGATGAAAGCCTGCTGCCTTACGAAATTCAGCAGCAACAGGTAAAAACAGGCATCCCGATATCGGCGTTTGATCTGTCGTCGGTAGAAAAACTGCACATTCAGCGGGTGCTGAACCATACCCATGGCAACCGCGCCGAAGCTGCCCAGTTGCTAAACATCGGTGTAGCCACCTTATATAGGAAACTAAAAGAATACGGGCTGGAATAAGACCAGCAGGTTTCGTTAAAGCGTCTTTAAAAAAGTCGTTCTTTAGCTTTTGATAACGACATCTTTAACAAAACGGTGATCACCATATACGATAAAATGGTAATGAATAAGCAAATAGGAATAAATTTATTTCCAAGTACTTCATGCCCGTTGCCGATATCGCTGCTAAAGCCAAAAGTAAAACCTTGCTGATAGAGGAATAATCCGGTATGACCTGGGGCAATGATCTTAACGATACAAAGGGAGCCAAAGGCCAGCGTAAATAAATATAGTAAACCAAAAAGAATATACTTAAACGCGTATGCGCTATGCCTAACAATCCCGCTGATCAGCCCCCATATTATCCGGAAAGGATTAAACGTACCGGCAGCCGTTTCCAACTTTTTGGTTACCACCCATTCTGATAGATAGGTTTGTGGCTCTCCCAGATTTTCCAGGGCTTGCTCTACTGTTGTTTCGGGGTAGTTATTCAAGCTTTCATAAATATGACTGCTGATCTCCCGTTGAATATCTGCCTGATCATGTTTAGGCAGCCTGCTGATCATGCTATGCACCTTTTTCATATAGGTTTTATAATGCTGATCATTTAGTAGTGTGTCTTTGTTCATGATTTAATATTTTTAAATAAGGTTTTTAAGATTGCCGGATAGCGTAGTCCAAAATGCTGTCATTTTTTCCAATGAAAGCTGGCCGCTACTGGTGATACTATAATATTTCCGGGGCATGCCGGTTTCCATTTCTACCCATTTTGATTCAATTAAATGATCATCTTTTAAGCGGTTCAAAAGCGGGTAGATGGTTCCTTCGCTGATATCATATCCTGATGCCGACTTAATGTGCTCCAATAATTCGTACCCGTATTGGTCTTTCTTTTTTAAAAGCAGCAGTATAATGAAATCAAGCGTACCCTTTTTCATTTGCGTTTCCCATTTTGCTATTACATTAGCTTCCATAATACAAAGCTATACAAATAGCATCGCATTACAATGTATTTTAAAAAATATTTTTTCTCTATTCATCTTACCTATGATCTTACATAACTAATACTTGTTTTTTACAGGGTTTAAAGGATCCAAAAGCTTGAATTTTGATATCAGCAACAAACAATATCATGAACAATCAAATTTCAAATCCTGTTAAAACGGCACTGATAGTTGGCGCTAACGGCGTTATCGGCACTAATCTTATCAATCATCTTTTGTTACTTGGCGGCTGGAATATTATCGGCTTATCCCGACGGGGTGGTACTTCTACGGCAAACGTTACCTACATCCCGGTAAACCTGCTTGATAAGGAGGATACCGTTAAACAACTCAACTCACTATCGGCGGTTACCCATATATTTTATGCCGCCTATCAGGATAAACCTACCTGGGCCGAACTGGTGGAGCCCAATTTAACCATGCTGATTAACGTGGTTGATGCCATCGAACCTATCGCTTTGAACTTGCAACACATCAGCCTGATGCAGGGATATAAAGTTTATGGTGCACACCTTGGCCCTTTTAAAACGCCCGCTAAAGAAAGTGACGCCGGCCATATGCCGCCCGAGTTTAACGTTGATCAGCAAAATTTTCTGGAGCAACGACAGCAAGGCAAAAGCTGGACATGGTCGGCCATCCGGCCTTCGGTAGTGGGCGGCACTGCATTGGGTAATCCAATGAACCTGGCTCTCCTCATTGCTGTTTATGCTACTATCTCTAAAGAGCTGGGGATCCCTTTACGCTTTCCGGGTAAACCGGGCGCCTATGATAAATTGATGGAAATGACCGATGCCGGGCTGTTAGCAAAAGCTACGGTGTGGGCGGCAACAAACCCAACCTGTGCTAATCAGGCTTTTAATATCAACAACGGTGATCTGTTTAGGTGGAACGAAATGTGGCCTAAAATTGCACGCTATTTTGATATGGAAATTGCACCTCCGCTCCAAATGCCTTTGCAAACGGTAATGGCGGACAAAGCGCCGATATGGGAAAAGATACAGGAAAAGTATGGTCTCGAAAAACACTATTATCAAGATGTTTCTTACTGGGGTTTTGGCGATTTTGTATTCTCCTGGGATTATGATTTTTTTGCCGATGGTTCCAAAGCACGCCGCTTTGGTTTTCATGAATATGTAGATACTGAACAGATGTTCAAGGATTTGTTTGATGAATTCCGCCGTAAAAAAGTGATCCCGTAAGGCCTGAAGAATCAGCAGGTATACAAATAAAATATACCTGCTGATACTTTGATCAATTGCCTGCTGGTTGGTAAATATCCCGTTCCATAGTAATGTTCAGGCGGGCGATCAATTCGGCCGGATTAAAGCCAATGCGCTGGTACTCCGTTTGCACTGCGGCTTTCGCCTGATTTAGGGCATCTTCGCTTTCCCAGGTGGCAACGGTAATACAAATGGTATTCCCGTTTTCGTCTTCGCGCTCGTAAGCTATATCACCTAAAAAGCCCGGTAAGTTTTTAATAAAATCCCTGTTAAAATTCATCCGCTCGGTAAATTCTTGTTTACCGTTTTGAGGGATTATAAATTTGTCGATGAATATTTGTTGCATGATATATTCTGAATTATTGTTTATCCAAAATTCAGCAATGCAGAAACCTAATAATTGTAAAAAATCATTGATTTACCAGTAAATGGTCGATTTGAAAAACTCATGCGGGGTTTGCCCGGCGAACGTTCTGAAATCTTTTATAAAATGGGCCTGGTCAAAATAACCGGCAGCCAAAGCAGTCTCGGTAAGATCGACCGTAGGATCATAATTCTCTATCAGGTTTCGTAAACGCACTATAGACGAAAATTGCTTGGGCGATGTGCCTGTTATTTTTCGGAACCTTTTTTCGAAGGAATCATGACTAATGGGCAATGTACCTATGAGTTCTTTTATTCGTAAATTCCCCTTACTTAAGCTACTGTGCGGACACATCTTTTAATATGCCCTGTAGGGGCTGAATGTCGGTAGAAGAAGGATCAAAAGAAATTTTTACTTGCCGTAGGTACGTCACTTTTTAACTTCGTGGGTCAAATAATAGTGCATTAATAGACCCTAAGTCGATTAGTGGAGTACCTATGGCACTAAAGAGGTTAACTTTTATTATTGCTACCGACATTTTGCTCCTCCGGAGCAGCTTTTTTTAACTATTAGTGCATTGAAAAGATGTGTCCACACAGTAGCTTACTTAAGCGGATCTGTTTAATAGCATATTGGATAAGCAAATCAGATTTGGTCTGATATAACCTGGAAAGTAAAAACCGCTCTATAATGGCAATCCGTTGAAAATTATCCTTTGCTTCGGCCAGTTGTTCTTCTATTTCAACCAATTTCTGCTGCCCGATCAGGGTATCCAGTGCTAAGCTTACACCAAACAATTCATGGAGCGGTTCTTTAAAAAATGTCGTCGCTCCTCCAGGTTTAAAAATAACAAGAAACGAAGCAGCTTGCCCCAAGTAATTGATCAGGCGGACTGATTTTCGTAATCCGGTGAGTAATGCAGTTGGCAAATTATTTTTTATTCCCGCAATTTCATCGCTTATGGTGCCTTTATACCTAAATCCCATAACCATACCAGTATCAGGCAGCACGCGATTTTCCATCCCATGTTCGCTTTCAATAAAAAGGTAATGCTCAACAAAAGGACCTAAAATCTCAGCAGGAAGATACCGCTCCATTTTCATGATCACTAATTTAGGTTTTAAAGCTTATAGTTTAGCTTAACCTATTGTCATCTTTTGCCAATCGGTTATGAAAGGATCTATGGATAATGAATAATATGGATACAGGCACACTGAACATAATGAACTGCTTTTTCGTTTAATTTGCTAAACTAATGGCTTTGTGTTAACTGCTGGATAATGCGATGCATTATCTGTAATGCAAGGAAAAAGATGCTTTCAACCTTTATTTTTGCCTCTCGCTATCATCTAAAAAATTACAGGATAATTGCTGGTGTATCCGGAGCATTAAAAAAAGGCTTGTACGTATTTTGCCTGTTAATTTTTGTCTTTGGCATAGCCTCAGCACAAGCTCCGCAAATCACAGCTAAAACAGGCGTAAGATTGCAGCTTGACGAAACCGGCCACAGAACTGTTCTGTTTACAGATGTTGCCGATGTCACCGGGCTTGCTGCAAGCGGAACCAAAGTAGTTAATACACCCCCACTCGATTGCTCATCACTTGGTCTCCGAAGTATATCCGTAACAGCCAGTAATGGTACACCGGGCACAACGGTAACTCAATCCATACCGGTGATAGTTACCAGCACTCCTGTATTTCCAGATCACCATGATATAACCATTCCTGCAGACAATAGTTGTAATACCGTTTTGCCGGATTATACCGCAGTGTTTGCCCCTCATGATATTTGCAGTACTGCTGCAATACTTAGCATCAAACAAGATCCGCTTGCTGGTACCCCATTAAACGTAAATCAACCCACTCAAATAACCCTAACTGCCAGCGATCAGTTTGGCGGTATCACAGCCATTTTTTTTACAGTTACCTCTTATGCAACTCCCGTAATTTTTCCAAGACCAGGCCCCATAACACTTCAATTGAGTGAAAGTGGAAGTTATGAGGTACAGGTATCGGATCTGGGCTCGCCGTTTGTATGTGATGGCAGCACGTTAACTAATACCATAAGTCCTCAAAATTTGAATTGCGCAAATATTGGAAATCAAACTATTACACTTACCAGCAGCAATTTGCGCCCCAACCCCCAGGCTGTTACTTTTAGCGTACCTTCCGATGCGGTAACCGATGCAGCCGGCAATATTTATGTGGCTGATGGCTATAGCTGCAGTATCAGGAAAATTGCGAGCGATGGTACGGTAACCACTTTGGCGGGTGGCAGCTCCTGTGATTATGCCGATGGTAGTGGCGCGGCCGCTAAGTTTAAAGTGCTTAATGGTATAACCATTGACCCATCTGGGAATTTATATGTAATTGACGAGAATGACCGCGTGAGAAAGATAACACCTAATGGCACCGTTACTACCATAGCCGGTAACGGTCAAAATAAAACGGTTGATGGACAAGGCACGGCTGCGAGCTTTCAGGACCCAAAGGGTATTACTATAGATGCTATCGGCAATTTATATATAACGCAAGGCGATTATCTCATCCGTAAGGTAACGCCGGGGGGTATGGTTACTACCGTTACCGCCCCATCATCTGTTTCGAAATTAAACAATCCTGTAGGCATTACTACAGATCCGCTCGGGAATTTATATATAACCGATTATAGCAGTGCTATTAAAAAAATAGCACCTGATGGCACTATAACCATCATAGCAGGCCATGACGGTTCAGGATTTACTGATGGTATCGGAGCTGCGGCCAGTTTTAACCAGCCGAGAGGTATTATCAGGGATAACCAGGGGAATTTATACGTAACTGACTCAAAGAATAATGCCATCCGTAAGATAGATCCATCGGGTAAAGTGACCACGCTTACACTGTACACCACCAACCCTGGTGATAAGGCAACCCTAAATAACCCTATCGGCATCAAACTGGATCCTTTTGGTAACCTGATCGTAGTTGACAGGGATAATGAGCGTATTGTACGCATAACCCCGGGAGGACAGCTTACTACTATAGCTGGGAATGGTATAGTTGGCAATAATAATGGCAATACTAACACGCCGGCAATGTTAGGAGGTACAGCCTCCATCGATGTTCCTATTACTGTGGTAAGCTCTATCAACTCTACTTCTGCACAAGGGGGTATAGTTTCTACCATTAGCTCTTTGCCGGCTGATGCTACCGTATGCTCAGGCAAGGTTATTGACTTTACAGCAAGTATACCTCCAGGAGCAACAGTAAACAGTTACCAATGGCAGGTAAACGGCGTTAATGCCGGAACAAACCAGCCAACCTTTAGCAGCAATACCCTGCAAAACGGCGATGTGGTTACATGTATTACAACTAATAACGCGAGTTGCACCGTTCCACAAACCAGTATGCCTGTACAGGCTCATATTAACCCGGCACCGGGTATTGTTTTTGCCCAAAATCCAACCATAAAATTCGGCGAAAATATTACGCTGGTTCCACAACTATCCGGGGATATTGTATCTTTAAGCTGGTCGCCCGCATTGGGGTTGAGCAGTACCAATACATCATATCCGATAGCAAACCCTGCAGTTACTACCACTTATTACCTCACGGCTACCTCATCGCTCAATTGCCAATCTGTGGTTCCGGTTACGGTTACAGTAATAACCCCCATTCATATCCCCAATACATTTACGCCCAACGGAGATGGGTATAACGATGATTGGAAAATTGACGATCTGGTTAACTATCCGAATTGTACCGTTAATATATTTAACCGTTATGGACAGGCTTTATTTCATGCCAATGGCTATGGTACACCATGGGATGGCACTTACCATGGCAATAAGGTACCACCGGGTACTTATTATTATATCATCGATCTAAAGAATGGCAGCAAGCCTTTAGCGGGTTGGGTGGCTATTATCCGATAAGGGATTGATATGCTATAGGTGCGCAAGTATATTGATCAGCTTGCCAAATGGGTCACGTACATAAAAGCGCCTTACGCCCCAGGGTTCGTCAACCGGCCCATATTCAATCCTGAAACCGGCTTTAATTACCCGTTCGATGGCGATATTGATATCATCTACTTCTATAGAAACATCGGGAACCGGTGTACCAGAGCCGCCTTCGGATGCAAAGCTGATCTGGATACTCATGTTATCTGACGAGCCGTATGTTGCTATCCACCCATAATCCATTATCACGTCAAGCCCTAATACATCCTGGTAAAAACGTTTAGCTTCAGTAACATCTGTTGTGCTGATATTAGTTACGATCCTTTTAACTTTCATAGATACTCATATATAAGCTGGTTTAATCAGCCAACCGGCTTTTCCTGATACTCAGCACAATTCCGCCCAAAACTAAAACAGCGCCGGCCATCTGTAAAATATTGATATGCTCGTTTAAAAAAACGAGCGAAATGATCAATCCAACTACCGGATCGAGATTGGTGAAATTTCCAACCTGTGAAGCCGATAATAAGCGGAGTGATTTATTATAAAGCAAATAACAAATACCCGAAGATACAGCCCCGAGGTATAAGATAGCCAGCCAGGAGCCCAGGTGTATAACCGGCCAGCCCGAGTGCCGGTTCTCAAATATTGCAGCAGGTAGCAAACACAGTGAACCAATACACGTGCTTAAACTCGTAATTAGCAGCGGGTTAAAGTGAGCTGTCTTTTTAGACATAATAGTGTATGCCCCCCATGACATTACTGCAACTATCATTAGCAAGTTCCCGGTTATGCTATTCCGGGTATCGCTGTTATTATCGCCTGATAAAAACCCGATCAGCATTACGCCTATTAAAGAGGCAATTATCCCGGTGATCTGCCCTGCAGATAGTTTTTCTTTAAGGAACACCGCAGCAAATAAGGCTATGCAAATTGGGATAAAACCCTGTATCAAAGAGCCCACCGAGGCAGAAGTCATTTGGGCAGAAATATTAAAAAGAATATAAAAACAGGTAACGCCTGTGAGGCCCATAAAGATGATGAGAAACCAGGGTGCATCAACCAAATATTCGCGGAAAGGTTTATCCTTATTGATAAAAAATATCAGCAGCAAAGTAATAGCCCCTACAGAACAACGACAAAAAGCAAGTGCTATTGGCGGTATGTCATTAATGATCATTTTAGTTACAGGATAACTGCTCCCCCAAACAATCATGACAAACAATATACTGATCAGGCCTATAAACTTCTTATTTAACATTTTTTGAAGGTACTACTATTTGATAATTTGTAATAAATAAAAAAGCGCCCCGTATCTCATCCCGGGACGCTTCATGGTATCCATATACTATATCAACTATATCTCAAAAAGAGCTCGCTAATATTATGGGTTAATTAACCCTTCTAAAATCTATATTGGTGAGTTTAATACCACCAGTACCCAAATTGTCACCCCCCGATTTAATAACCAGCCAAACGGTACCAGCATTAGGGAATGAAACTACATTTCCGCTTCCGGCACATTTAACAGCTGATAATAAGCCGTTAAAAGGTGTATTTCCGCAACCTGTCCAGGTATTCAGCGCCATACGGATGCCTCCGTCGCTATAATCCTTACCTTGGGTTGGCTGCAAAGCACTCAAATAAACCTCAAACCAGGTATTGGTAGCACCTTGTCCCTGTACATTAAAGTCGATCTTATACTGTTTGTTGGCTCTTACTTCAAAAGGCTGATAAACACCCTGGTGCCCGCCGCTACCTCCTGATGCCAGTATGCTTCCATCATCATTAATCTTAAACGTAACATTATCATTAGATGCTATCTTTAAAACTGTCCATTTGGTTTTATCTACCATGTTGGTTTTAGGGGTAACGGCATCCAATAACTGATCAACATTAAAATAAATGATCACCTTATTCATATCGGTGTTGATCTCCTGTTTTGATGAATTGGCTATTTTAATCCCTAAAGCCACCGTTTTCCCACCATATTTAGTCATAGAAGCGATCTTTACTTTAGGTATGATAGTGCCTTTCATGATATGATTATCAAGTGTTACAGAATCTTTTGAGGGCAAGCTATAATCGGCGGGATCAAGTACAACGGTATTGGCAGGTAATGCACCTGAGGTGATTAATCCTGCAATCGCGGTATTATCAATACCAACATCTACGGTTAAAGCATCAAAGTTTGATTCGCCGCCACGATATACTAGTACCGAAAAATTAGCTGTGCCGGCTACGCTGTCAACAACCAGTTTGCCGTCAACAAGGACGTCGACAAGCCCGTTTGGTTTTTCTGCCTGTGGTAAATAAACCTTTACCGCTGGATTTGATTTTACACCTTCCAGGTATTCCTGTTTACAGGAAGCTATGGTCAATACAAAACAGGTAGCCCATTTTAGCATTGATGATACATGAATTTTCATAAAATATTTTTTAAATCCTTAATATTTAAGAGGGATCATCATACTTTGCCCATATGATGATCCGGATATTATTACCAACCCGGGTTTTGTTTCCAATTGGTTTTCGCGATCTCGCTTTGCGGAATCGGGAACCAATTCATTTTTTCATCAAACACCCGCGCTTCTAATTGCTTAACTGCATAGCTATTTGAACCTCCAGAATTAGTGATCTCAATACGGCTTACCGGAGCTTTGAAATATAATGATCCTTCTTTCCATCTGCGGACATCCCAAAAACGTTGATCTTCATAACCCAACTCCACATTACGCTCATGTTCAATGGCTTGCTGGTTCAAAGCAGTTAATACCGGCATTTTTACGCGTTGCCTTACCTTGTTGATGGCCTGCAGTGCGGTCATCCCGTATCCTTGAGGATCGGCATCGGCGCCGTAAGCATTATACATGGCTTCAGCATAATTCAGCAGGAGTTCTCCATATCGGAAATAGATCCAGGCATGATTGGCCTTCGTGTTATTAACCAGATCGATAGATTGATTAACCCACTTTGATAGGTAATAGCCAGTTTTAGTAGCATTTTGTTTTGGCAGGCCACTATTACCACCGGTAAACGTTTCGATAGTTGTGGATTTAAAAGTAGCCCCATTATATACAACGGTGGCAGTGAAACGGGGGTCGCGGTTTTGATATGGATTTGCCGCATGGATTGAATTGCTCCAGCTAAAGGGTACAGAACCGGTTATATTACCCGATCCATCCTTTTGAAGCACTTCAAAACTTTCCACAAAATTTTCAGTTGGTGCGATGCTGGCGCCCCTGCTATTTTGAAATGAGATTGGGTAATTCGCATACTCAACCGTATTTATAGCTCCATAACGACGATAAAAAATAAGCTCGGCTGATGTTGTGCTATTTGCACCATATAAATTGGTATAATTAGCATCAAGAGAATAAGCGTTCAAGGTCATTACATCATGCGCCGCGGCTGCTGCTTGTGCCCAGGTTACAGTTGAACCGTTATCTTTAAACAGCGGGCTCGCTCCATATAACAGCGCTTTTGCTTTTAACGCTTTTATTGCCCCTTGCGTAACACGGCCCGCCTCATACCAGGAGTAAGGACTAAGGTTAGCCGGTATAATAGCCGCTGATTTGTCACACAAGGAAGCAATATACTTCAGACACTCATCAAGAGAGTTTCGCTGTACATTTTTCCAGCTGTTAGCATCATCATAATCCAACGGCTGTTCCAAAATAGGCACGCCTCCATAACGCTTAACTAATTCGAGGTAAAAAAACGCTTTCAAAAAAAGGGCTTCACCTTCCATAAACTTAACGTTATTGCGGGCGTTAAAATAGGCGGTTGAATCTGTTGAGGTGATCTTATCCTTGATATAGGAAATATCAACTGCACCCTTATTTTTCAGATAAAGATTAGCTTGTCTTATACCTTTAAAGTTTCGGGCCCAAACATCAGCAGGGTTATTGTACTGGTTCCAGGTACCGGTATTAAAGGTTTGCGCTGTATCTAAGGCGTTGGTAGCTTCCGCATTATCGGTAGCGGCTTCCATATCCAGATTGGCAAGACCATCGGGCAGGTAACTGTAAATATTCCAAACCTGCTGCTGTACATAGTTATAGTTGCTGTAAAGTTTATCAACAGTAACACCCGCCTGCAGCGTTTGCACATCAAGGTAATCACGTTTACAGGAGTAAAGCAGCGTACCTATTGCCAGCAATGTTATTATATATCGATTTTTTTTCATTTCCTTGTAATTACAAATAGTTTATTACTACAATTTCACTTTCATTCCAAAACTTACAGTTTTCATTAAAGGATATCCCATAGAAAGGCGTTCGGCCTCCAGATCGTCAATTTTATCCCATGTAAACAAGTTGGTTCCATTTACAAATACCCTTATGGCGTCCAGCTTCTTTAAAAAGCCCTTTTGAGGTAAAGTATAGCCCAGTTCAACACTGCGTAGTTTCAAAAAGTTACCGTTGCGCATCCAAAAATCAGATGCCTGGGTATTATTGGCATTGCTCAGGGTAGAAAGGCGGGGCGAAGTAGCCGTAGTGGCGTTTTCAGGAGTCCAGCTGTTTGCCGAAAATGCGGTAATGTTGTTATTGTTTACAAATGGTTTAATATAGTATGGGGCATCATCAAGCAAGCTAACTGTACGATGCATAACCCCCTGCAGATAGGCGTCAAAATCAAATCCTTTATATTTAAAACCAAGGTTAAAGCCAATGGTAATTTCGGGTAATTTGGTATAATTTAAGGGTACCTTGTCATAATCATTAATGATACCATTGCCATCCTGGTCGGCAAATTTCAAATCACCTGGCTTCACATTGGTATATGAAGAGGCAACTACACCCTGCTTTAAATTACCATTAGCATCAAAATCAGATTGTTGATAGAAGCCCTTGAAAACCAACCCCCGCATTTGATTAAGCGGATAGCCTTGTGTGTAGAGGTAATTATAAGGCTGCGGAGCTTCGGATCTTTTGGTTATTTTATTCCGGGCAAAAGCTACCGATCCACCTACATAGTATTCAAAATTACGATGCTTTTGGTCAAATTTAAGAGAGGCTTCAATTCCTTTATTATGTACCTCACCTGTATTGGCATATTGCAAGTTAAAACCGGTGTAATCGGGTACGCCAGCCGATGGGATCTCGAGGATACCCGTGCGTTTTTCTGTAAATACATCTACAGTACCCGAGAGGTTTTTCCATAACTCCCAATCAACACCAATGTTTAGTGTGGTTTTCTTTTCCCATGCAGCATTCGCATTGGTGAAAGGGCCCTCTGCAAGACCACCATGGTTGGTGTTAGCGGTTCCGGTAATCCATCCCGGGGCACCTACTGCAAATTGCTGATATAAGAAACGGTAATTTTCATTGATACTACCGGTAGAACCATAAGAAGCTCTTAACTTCAGGAAATTAACAGAAGCGTTATCTTTCAAGAAATCTTCTTTAGATACTATCCAGCCCAAACCAACCGCAGGAAAAAAACCATATCGGTTACCTGGCTGAAAATCAGCCGATCCATTGTACGCGGCAGAAAAATCAACAATGTATTTTTTATCATAGTCATAGGTTAAATCGCCAGACAAGCCTTGTGTACGTACCTGATAAGTTAAACCGTTGTGGCTATAACCTTGCCTTCGGGCCATGATCATACCGGTAAAAGTATGTTTGCCAAAACTGCGATCATAATCAAAACCCACCTGTACAGTAGTCCGGTTCCAGAATGGGCCGCCGTTGTCATTACTTGACTGACTGATAGTGCCTATCGTTTTATAAACAACACTGCCATTTGACATTACCGGCTGGTCATTAGCATCTTTTACAATCTCATAAGACGGCACCGAGAACAGTTTTTGATAAACACCAACATACTGGTTGCTAAATGATACCAAGCCCCGCAGATCCAGGCCTTTGGTTATGGCATCCAGTTTCTGGGTAAAGCTAAAGGTTGTTTGCAGGGTTCTGGTGTGAGAGCTATACACTCCGTTTTGTTGCAGAAGCTCAACCGGGTTAAAATTGTACACAGAACTATTTCCCCAGGAACCATTTGGATTTTTCACCGGGAAAGCAGAAGCGGGCAAATACATGAGCGCGTTGAATACATCACCCGCGGCAAAGCCTGATGGGGTATTTCTATCTTCAGTTATACCACTGATATTGGCCATTACCGATAGATTTTTGTTCAACTGCAGTTCCACATTAGCCCGAAGGTTTAACTTGGTATACCTGGCGTTTGTACCAAAATCCTTATCAATAATATTGGCATTTTTATATAAACCTTCAAAGTTGGTGTAATTCATCAGCACAAAATATTTGGCTGTGGCATTTCCTCCCCTGAAAGAAAAATTGTAATCCTGAATAGTTGAGGTTTTTTTAAGCAACTCATCATACCAGTTCACATTTGGGTGAAACGGATCGTTAGCAGCCTTATACAATTCCGGATTTGGATACTTAATAGGCAAGCCATCATTTTTTAAAGCCTGATTATAACCTGTGGTATAGCCATAGGCATCCATCACCGTGGGCAGGTCAATGGCGCTGAGTATCCCATACCTGCCGTTAACAGTTATTTGTGTTTTAGGCATCACCGCTCCTCGTTTGGTTTTGATACTGAGCACACCAGCTCCGCCCTGTAACCCATATACGGCTAATGCAGCAGCGTCTTTTAACAGCGTTACCGATTCTATTTCATAAGCTGATAAACCACTTATGGCTCCCATATCAACCTGTGAGCCGTCCAGATAAATGAGTACCTGGTTCCCGGCTATATTCCAGCTGCTTTGCCCCCTAACATAAAGGGTGGGATTATCATACCCAGGTTCACCAGATCCGGTTACCACAGTTAAACCCGGAATGCGCCCCTGAAGTGTATTTAATAAATTACCTACGGTCATATGGGTTAAGTCTTCACCCGGCAGGGTAAAAACCGCGCCTGTATTTCTCCAGGATCTTTCAGTTTTTATTCCACCATCAATTATTGCTTTTGAAGCGGTATTATTGGCTTTAATGGAATCTGCCTGACTTACATTTGTAGTTTGCGCATTGGCGGCAGAAAAGCTACAGAACGTAAAAATCCATGCAAAAAGGCTTATATATTCTTTTTTCATTTTTCTCATTAATTGTTAATGTGTACAGCTGATTACCACCCCGGATTTTGTCCATCCCAACTCTTATTACCCAGATATCTTAAACTGATCTCTTTACTGGGGAACGGAACGTAATAGTATTTTGCGGGAAACACTCTTGTAACAAAAGGCACAACCTGCCAGGTTCGCTTTAATTGCCCGTCTGTACCTTTCCTTGCGGTGGTTTGGATACCGTGCAAAGTACCATTTAACACCGATTTTGCCTTTAGCCAACGGTTAAGGTCATTATACCGATGACCTTCATAGGCTAATTCAATAGTACGTTCATTTTGAATAGCATCCCTGAATGAACCGGCGTCAGCAGGATGCTTTTCGGGCATACCGGCTCTTTTTCTGATCAGGTTAAGATAGTTGGTGGCATCGCCTCCCGGCCCCTGGTATTCATTCAATGCTTCGGCGTAGCTCAAATAAAATTCCGCTAAACGAAACACCGGCCAGGCCAGGTGATTATCCGTCATGTTATCAACCCGGGCAACAAACTTATACACCTCTGTAGCATAACCATCAACCCCGGCATCACTACTGGCCAGGTTACCATCGGTTGCATAATCCCCCTTTTTATAATAGGCTAAAACACCACGCTGACTGCTGTAATATTTACCATCGTAAGCAATGGTTTGATAAAACCTGGGATCAAGATTAAGAGCTGCAATATCAACCGGCAAGTCGGCACCGGTAGCAGGTAAAGTCCACTTAGTACCGTCCGTTTTTTCATACTGCTGTATAAATTCAACAGGCACATTGTTCTTTACGCCCCATTGAGCCAAACGTAATTTCGACGATAAATACTGTCCCCACACAAAACCGCTGCCCGCCTGGTTAGCCGTGTTCACTAAAATCAGCTCCTGGTTTGCAAATACGTTCCATACCGACTCATAATCACCAAGTGTGGCATAGGTTTCGCCAGTTGTTAAAGGTTTCCCGGTATTGAGTAAAGATACCCCTGCACCTCCTGCGTTATCTATTACGTCTTTAGCAGCCTTGGCCGCTTTGTTCCAACGTTCCTGGTCATAACTCGCATAAGCCAATACTGTATCGCGACCATCTCCAAAACGAGCGCCTGATACTTCGGCTTTTAAATTGGCTGGTGTATTATAAAGCGGACTTGCAGCATATAATAATATCCTGGCTTTTAAAGCCAAAGCAGCCAGCTTGGTAACCTTTCCAAAATCGGCAGATGCACGTGTAGCGGGCAGCATGCTTGCAGCCTGGTCGCACCATTTAACTACACTATCAACTACAGATTGTACCGAGCTGCGCGGTATCTCGATTTTGGAGTCACCGTCCAAAGGTTTATTTACAATGGGGATACCACCATAATATCTAAACGCCTCAAAATGCTGCATAGCCCTGCAAAAAAGGGCCTGCCCTTTTACATCTGTCTTCCAGTTTGCATCGGCATCAGCAACCTTATTGATATTTTTTAATACCAGGTTTGCCTGCCTTATGCCTTTGTAATGCCAGCCATAACCAGGGCCATTATCCGCGCCAAAACCGTAATCACAGTTGGCGTCGGCACTCATGTTACCGGTTATATATGATCCGGTACCAATTGTATTTGAAGCCCAATCATAAGCAGGGTGTATAATATAAAGCTGATCTGTAATGGCTTCGGGACGGCAACCATCATAGGTTTGCGGAAAATAACCCCTTATGCACAGATAATACATCTCTGCTATCGCATACTGTGCCTGGTTCTTGCTGTCAAAAATAGTATCAACCGTTACCGACCCACCTTTGGGTTTTTCCAGAAAGCTTTTTTTGCAGCTTGTTGTAGACAAGCCACCAACAATACCTACAAAAAGCAATATGAGTATATTTATTCTTTTCATTATTTAGCTATTAGTTGATTAAAAATTAACATTTAAACCCGCGTTATAAGTTCGGGTTAGCGGATAACCGATGTATCCTAAGTTTTCGGGATCACCCCATATTTTATTAGGTGACCATGTGTACAGGTTCAAACCGTTCACATAAAAACGGGCAGATTTGATACCCACTTTTTTCAAAAAACTTGGCTTGAGCGTATACCCTATCTCCATGTTTTTCAATCGCAGATATGAGGTACTTTTCAGGAAAAAAGTGCTGTAGGCGGCCGCCTGGTTATAGGCAGCAATAGGAAAGTCGATCCGGTCGCCATTGTCATAGCGCTCCTGCGTATAGCGGTTCAGATCCACATCAAAAAGTGATTGCTGCTTGTTAAAATGAAGCTCCTGCATGGCATATTTGGCCACTCCGCCAACACCCTGCAAGAGTGCCGAAAAGTCGAAACCTTTATAGCTGAAACCGAATGAAAAACCGTAGCTAAGTTCCGGTATATCTGTTTTACCGGTTCGCACATAATCCTTTTCGTTGATGATACCGTCACCATTAACATCCACCAACCTCACCTCTCCGGGTTGCAGCGGAGCACCCGCATAACCCAGATCTTTCTGATAAACCGGGTTCCCTGCAGCGTTTACATAAGGTTTCCCACTTTTATCTAAGGCCCTTACCGGGCTTGACAATATGGGGTTTCCGTTACCATCAATAGCATATAGCTGTGACCATGAAGTATACAAGCCGTTTGCCTGCAGGTATGATCCCTGATTGATAGGGCGACCGGTAGCGGCATTATATTCCTGTCCGGGAGCAATAGCTTCGTCTTGGAAAATAATCTTGTTCTTGTTGGTTGAGGCATTTCCTTTTACCCACCAGGTAAATTTTCCGGGGGCACTGTTATAGGTGATCTCCAACTCATTACCCCAATTTTTCACCTCACCTAAATTGTATGGAGGTAAAGTTGCCTGAACTATACCCGGAACACTTCCGCGGTATGAAAGGATGTTTTTACGATGTTCGTTAAAGTGATCAAACGTAAGCGTAACACGTTCGTTAAACAAATGTGCCTCTAAACCTATATTTGATTTGGTGGCAACCTCCCAGGTAACGTTTGGATTACCCAATACATTCTCCATTGCTCCTTGTACACTGTTACGATCATTGAGCGTTCCGAAAGTATAGCTATCGCCATATTTCCAGGTATCAGGTAGGTACAGGTAACGCGCTAACTGTGGGGGATTACTCCCAGGTACATAAATCCCATCATTTCCTACCTTACCTAAACTCCCCCTGACTTTCAGGTAGGTTACATAATCGGTTTTGGGGAAGAAAGACTCATTACTGGCAATCCAACCCAATGAATAAGCAGGCAGGAAACCAAATCTTTTACCTTCGGGAAAATTTTCTGATCCGTTATAACCCATGTTATACTCGGCCAGATATCTATTATCATAAGCGTAAGTTACCCTTGCAGCGGCACCTTCATATGCATGGGGCAGATCAGGGACATAAGTTGGGTCATACCGTTTTTCGGCATTTGCTAATATCAGACCTGTAACAACATGCTTTTTTGCAAAAGTATGGTTGTAGTTTATCGAAAACTCTCCATATAGCTTACGCCATTTTTCGGTGTAGTAATCAGTTGATCTCATGGGCGCCACATCATTAGTCAACTGCACCAGGATGGGATTTAATTTATCGCCATTTGGATTAGGTCGTACACCATATAGCAATGGTGTATACTTTCCGTAAGAGCGGTCCTGAAAATAACTATCATAAGCACCTCTTGCGTTGATTGATAAACCTTCGGTAATAAAATCGAGTTTATGCGTTAATTTGATTGAAGAATTTAAGGTACTATTGGTGTTGATATTGTAATTATTGCTGTTGGCTATGGCATATAATGGATTGAGCTGTTCGTTCTGATTACTAAATGGCACCACAAATTTACCATTGATAATACCAGGCGATCCAAGCGGCGAAGACCATAGGATACGTTTTTCCCAGGTATAGGCATCATTATCCATACCTGTTATAGTTACATACTGTGTAGCAATATCAACCGATACGCGGAAGTTTTTATTGACATCAAAATCAAGGTTTGAACGCAAATTGTAACGTTTTTTCTTGAACTGCATGTCGTCACCGAATGGCATATAATCTGTATTAAACAAGCCCCCTTGTTTCAAATAACCAAGGGATACGAAATATTTTACAGACGGCGTTCCACCGGTAATATTTACGTTGTACTGGGTTTGCGGTGTGAACTTATTAAAGATCTGTTTTTTCCAATCCTGATCCGGATGTCCGTAAGGGTCATAATAAGGATTTGGCTTTCCATTGACAGTGGGCGTATGTGCATTCTGGTAATATTTCAGGTCATCAGGTGAGTAATAGATCGTGGCTTCTTTTACCCAATTAGCATCTCTTTTCTGGGCAAAATCACTCCAGGTTTTTACATCAGCATCACGGGAATGCTGTATCCAATAGTTCTCATAACTCTGTTCATTTAATAAGGAAGCATATTGGTATGAATTAACAAAATTAGGCATACTGGAGAATTGTGATATAGCCGTTTGGGCTGTACCACTTACTTTAGGAGCGCCTTCTTTACCGCGCTTGGTGGTGATCAGAATAACACCGTTGGCACCACGAACACCATATACTGCTGTAGCAGAAGCATCTTTTAATATGCTCACCGTTTCAACTTCATTGGGATCGATGTCATTATAGGTATCGCGTGCAACACCATCAACCATGATCAGCGGTGCGGTTACACCGGTATAGGTTCCAACACCTCGCACATATAGGGTTGAGTTATCATCGCCTGGTTTACCCGATGTTTGGATAGCCGTTAAACCTGATAAACGGCCGGCTAATGCATTACTTAAATTCGCGGTTGGCGATTGTACCAGGTCTTTAGTACCAATAGAGGTAATGGCCCCGGTAACCGATTCTTTCCTTTGCGTACCATAACCTACTACTACAACTTCGTTCAGGTCAGTTGGATTATCTTCGAGGGTTATATTGAGTTGTGGTTTACCATTAAGCGGCATTTCGCGGGTTACAAAGCCAACAAAGCTAAAAACCAGTATGGCGTTATCATCACTAACATTAATGGTATAATTTCCATTATTGTCGGTCACTACACCAGTTCTTGTTCCCTTCTCTTTAATCGTTACCCCTGGTAAGGGAAAGCCCTTATTGTCAGTAACTTTTCCCGTAATTTTTTTCGGTGGCTTAGCATTGTCACTCTGGCCTGTTTTTTTACTAATTAATATGGTTTTATTTTCAATTACATAGGTGAGTAACTGGTTGGCAAAGCACATATCCAGTGCCTGTTTTAAAGGGACATTTTTAAGATCAAGGCTTACCGGTTTGGCAAACTTCAGGTCGTCTGAGTTATATAAAAAATCGTAGCCTGTTTGATTTTGTATTTGCTCAAATACTTCTTTCAGATTGCTTTTTTCGGCCTTCAATGTAACCTTCTGTGCGTAAGTTGCTGCTGTTACCTGTAAAAAGGTGGCCGTTAGCAAAATTAGGGTTAGTTTCATGATAAGCACAGGTTTATATAGGCGCCCACGTTGTTTGCCGCAAGTAAATGCAGTAAAATTTTTATACATTTGAATGTCAGTTTATTAATTAAGTGGTTGTATTCGCTGCAATTAATTTCATTATCTGTCATAGCCGGATCATGGCTGACACCAGGGGCGGTCCGAAACGCTCCTGGTTTACTTCCAGATAATAATAAGTGAGAAATGGGAATGTAGATTTATTGCATAACTATAATCCTCCTTCCTGTAATTTTAAAGTGTACTTTTCCTATTTTTTCCAGATTATTCAATAACTCTGTAATTCCTTTGGAGCGGTAAAATGTGCCCCCAAAACGCTGATTTTCAAAGCTGCCCTGATATTCAACATCCACATCATACCAGCGCGATAACTTTTTCATGATGGCGTTGATGTTGTCATCGTTAAATACAAAATACCCGTTTTTCCAGGCCATAACCTGGTTAATGCTGGCTTCAGAAACATTGATTAAATCGGTGTTGTTTTTAATAACAGCCTGTTGGCCTGGCTTTAATAAACACTGCTTATTATTTTTACTGATCTGAACTGAGCCTTCTAATAAAGTAGTGGTAAGTTCCGCATCATCATTATAGGCCGCGATATTGAAATGTGTACCCAAAACTTTCACATAGGTGTTAGTAACATGAACATAAAAAGGCTTATTCCTATTTTTAGCGACTTCAAAATAGGCTTCTCCGGTAAGCTTTACATGCCTTTCGTTACCTGCAAACTCCACGGGGTAACTTAATGATGATGATGAGTTTAACCATACATTGGTACCATCTGGGAGCTTCACTTTATACTCGCCTCCACGCGGGGTGCTTAATGTGTTATATATAGTATCGGTATGTGCAATTGTTCTGTTATTATCTGCCTGCGCATTATAAACAAGTCCTTCATTATGAGCCTTGTTAACCACTGTTCGGCCAGATTTTGTTAGCATCCCATCAGCCACGCTGTCCAATAAAATAACTTTACCATTTGCCAGCGTTAAGCTTGCTTTAGCGCTGCCCGGTAAAATTTGAGAAGATTTAACTTTTGTTAAATCATTTTGATCGGTTACTTTATTATACCTGTTAAATAAAAAATAAAAGCTAACAGCGCTAAAAAAAACAAGGATAACGGCAACTCTTATCCAGTTGCTGTACCATTTGCTTGCAGATTTACTATCCTCAGGTTCTTCAGTTTCACGAATAAATCTGCTATCAGATTTAATGCGCTCTAAAACTTTTTTAGCCTGAAAACGATTAAACTCCGGCCCTTCTTCAAGCATCAATAACCGCTCATCTATTGTCTTAGCTATTTCGTCGGAATCATTATTACGCAGATAATCAAGCAACTCAATACAGTCGGTATCAGTTATGGTATTATTAAAATACTGCTGTAATAAACGCTCGAGTTTATCCTTATTCATATATGATGGTTTATAATACCCAGAATGGGTTTGGTACGTAGAGAACACACCAACTATAGGATAGGACTAGTCAGAAATAAAAAAAATTAAATCCAGAAAAATAAAACTGCAAAATAGATGAGATCTGAATATTGCAAGTGGGATCTTAAAGTTTTGAGCGCCTCAACCATATGGTTTTTTACCGTATTTGGCGATATCTGCAATTGATCAGCTATTTCTTTGTGCGACAGGTGCTCTACGCGGCTTAATCTGAATATGAGTTGTTGCTGTTTGGGTAGTTTATTAATGATGTTTTCTGTAAACTTCTCCAATTCATTAACCAGCAAATCTTCTTCTGTATCGTTGTGTGAGGTTACAATACGATTGATCAATTTATCGGCAAACTCTCTGGATTGGCAAATTTGCCTTAATGCATTTAGTGATAATCTTTTGGCAATTACATAAATGTAAAGCCACATATTTCCTTCGGGGTTTAATTTTTCCCGGCTCATCCAAAGATTTATAAAACATTCCTGAACAATCTCTTCACTCTGTTCTCTGTCTTTTAAAAATCTGAATGCCAGCCTGTAAACTTTTTCACAGTACATTTCATAAATAGCATCAAATGCAGACTCTTCACCTGCAATCAATTGCTGAATTTGATCACTGTTAATAATTTTATGCACTTTACTATTTACGTTTATAATTAATTGGGACCTAAATATAAATAGGAATTTTTGATATTGCCATTCACTTTTCCATTTAGTTTACCACTACATTAACACTACCAGAAAAAAACATCAAAAACAATAGCCTAACAATAAGTTAAAGTTAGCATGATATGCAACAGCTACAAGTGATTGCTGATCATCGTATATAAAATTGTTTTTATAGTGGTTAATCGTGTACTTTATTAAACATTTGATATTCATAATGTGTAATTTGGCCCTATAAATTTGATTGATGATTTTATGATCAATTTAACAGAGCGACACCAGTATATTATCAATAAAATGCAAAAGGAGGGCTATGTTGAAGTAGTTGACCTGTGCAAAGAATTGAAAGTCTCGTCCGTAACCATCAGGAAGGATCTGAAATATCTGGAAGAAAAACATTTGCTTTTCCGTACGCATGGCGGGGCTACACAAAGTAACCCTTACACTTCTGATAGGCCGGTAAATGAAAAAGAAAAAATAAATTCGGCCGAAAAGATGCGTATCGGGGCTGCTGCTGCCGGCCTCATCGGGGTTAATGATTCTATTATTCTGGCTTCGGGTACAACCATACAGGCCTTTGCAAAAAGCATACAAGCCAGGGAAGCTCTTACGGTTATCACCTCATCGTTAAATGTAGCTATCGAGCTGATCCATACCCCGGGGGTTGAAGTATTGCAACTGGGTGGAATGATCAGAAAAAGTTCCTCATCAGTAATGGGCGCCTACGCCGAAAACATCCTGAAAGATTTTTTCTGCAGCATGCTGTTTTTGGGTGTGGATGGTATTGATATTGAATATGGCCTCACTACAACCAATGCTATGGAGGCCCATTTGAATAAACAAATGATGGCCATCTCTAACAAAACCATTGTACTGGCTGATTCTACCAAATTCGGGAAACGTGGTTTTGGTAAAATATGTAATATTGATGAAATAGACCAGATCATTACCGATGACCAGGTATCAGATCATGTAGTAAACACGCTGGAAAGTGCTGGTGTTACCGTTACTATTGCTTAGTTCTTTAACTGTATGCTTGTATTTATAGCAATAAATACGGTTCAGTTAAATAATTAAAAACTCAGACCGACTTCCATATTTTGAACACATTTTCATATCGGGCATCCGTATCTCGTATAACAACTGATAGATGATCCTGGCGTACCGGAAAATGTTTGTCAATAGTGTAATAGATCTTTTGCAGGAGATTACCGAGCTTTTGTTCAAAATCAGCTTTGCTAATACTAATCAACACCTGGTTACCCAAAGCGGCCACTATCCCTTGTTCCCCTATCTCGCTTTTTAGCAAATGTATCACGTTAACGGTTAACGTTCTGGCAGCAATTTCTGCCATTGTTATCATTTCGTTCATTAAAATAACCCTAATTAAATAAGAAAAAGCGCATTTGTTTATCTTATTGAAATGCGCGGGCGTTTATGTACATGGACTTCTTCGGGTTGCTGATCGGCAAGCTTAACCACAATGTCCCGATCGCCTATGGTACTGCCATCCAATTCCTTGATCGCGTGTAAACCTTGCTGGTCATCCTGCATCTCCACAAAGCCAAAACCTTTGCTCTTACCCGTTTTAGGTTCTATTATAATTTTAACAGCTATAACGGCACCAAATAATTCAAACAATTGCCTGATACCTACACCGCTTACGTAAAATGGAATATTCGCTACAAAAATCTTCATAATTCCTGATTTTTAATGACAAACACTTATTAACCCTCAGTTAACAAGTAACGATTTGGATTTATGAAAAGTTTAAGAAATTTTCATAATTATTGATTATGATTTATTAATGACATCAATTATAATGATACCGGCATCATTACTATCCGGTCTGTAAAATTTCTCCGAGGTTACTTCGGGACAAAATGGATCATCTAACTTTCACTGAGTTCAACCGTATCTGAATGGTAATTGAGCAGGGTTGTACGCTTGTATAGGGTTACCGGTGTAATGTTCCAGATAACCATTTTCATTTACCGCAAATTTGCCTGTTCCGGATATGTGTGCCGGTTTTTTCCTTTTGGGACCGGCTAACGGAATAATGATAACCGCTAATAAAGTCACTATTTTTAATACGATATAAATTGATGCCATAACATAAAATATTTGACTATTAATAAATCAGGACACACAAACCAATAACATGCCATAAAATACCTGTTGCTATAAATCGGCTTAAAATGAGATAGGGCCATAAAATAGTGGTATTTTAAAAAACAGGGGAAAATCCCGACTATCATTTTGAAAGGGCAGAGTTATCAAAATGATAAATGTAAGGATGAGCTCATCATCATCCTCTAAAAGTATAAGTGATCAGTTGAAAAGTATAAATCTGTCTGCGCCTTTCGTCCCACCTTTGCTTCAGCATTTAAATATAAAAGCAATGAAAAAGACAGTATTAATAACCGGCGCTTCATCAGGATTTGGAAAAGAGGCCGTTAAATTATTTCATAAAAACAACTGGAACGTTATAGCTACCATGCGTTCGCCAGAAAAAGAAACAGAATTACCGGCACTTGATCAGGTTTTATTAACCAAATTGGATGTAACCGACAAGGCCAGCATACAAAACGCAGTGAAAGCCGGTATTGAAAAGTTTGGTCACATTGATGTATTGGTAAACAATGCGGGTTATGGTGCATTTGGTGCATTGGAAGCTGCCAGTGAAGCAGAGATCAAAAAACAATTCGATGTTAATTTCTTTGGGCTGATTGATGTGACCAAAGCCTTGTTACCCCTGATGCGCCAGCAAAGATCAGGCATCATTATCAATGTTTCTTCCATCGGAGGCAAGGTTACTTTCCCATTTTCATCTCTTTACCATGCTACCAAATTTGCGTTGGAGGGTTTAACAGAATCTATCCAATATGAGTTAAACCCATTAGGTATCCGCTTAAAAATAGTTGAACCGGGTGGTTATAAAACCGAGTTCGCAGGTCGTTCTATATCCATTTACGGCGTTGGCGGATCAGGCGATTACCAGGCGCCATTTGATAAATTTATCAGCGCGGTAGAGCAATGGCCGATGTCTGAGAACATTAGCGAAGTGGCCAATGCCATTTATGAAGCAGCCACCGATGGTACCGAAAAATTACGTTACCCAGTAGGCCATGATGCCGGGCCAATATTGGAGGCAAGACACCAAATGGATGATGTGGATTTCAAAAAAATGATAATAGGCCAAATGGGGATTTAGTAGGGAGCAATGATTTTGGGAATAAGGAGCAAGGACTTTTCTTTTTTCCTTAGTCTTTGCTCCTTATATCCTTGCTCCTTATTCCCAAAAATCCCTACTCTCTAACCTGGGCAGCCTTCCCTTTTTTATAGTAACTTTATCTTATCAATAACAACATGGCCGATAAATACATTGACATTAAATCAATCAGCCAACTGCACCAAATGGTACAATACGCCTCACCCAGGCATCCTCTGGTGAGTGTGATTGACCATTGCGATTTCTATAAAAACTATCGGCCTAAAGCAGAGGTATTTTACCGGTTTGGGTTTTATATCATTTCATGTAAAAAGTTCGACGGATTGTTAAAATACGGTAAGGGACATTATGATTTTAATGAAGGCTCTCTGATGTTTACAGCGCCCGACCAGGTTATAGGTCCCGGACCAGATGTTCAAGTAGAAGAAGGCTGGGCACTGTTCATCCACCCCGATCTGATCCATGGTACCGATCTGGGCAGGAAGATACACCAGTATTCATTTTTTAATTACGAGATAAATGAGGCACTGCATATCTCGGAGGAGGAAAAACTGATCATCAAAGATTGTGTAGCGAAGATCGAAAAAGAGTACGCGCTAAATATCGACAAGCATTCGCAGGGCCTTATTGTGAGCAATATTGAATTGTTATTAAATTACTGCAACAGATTTTATGACCGCCAGTTTTATACCCGGGCCAAAGTCAATTCAGACGTGGTACAGCAGTTTGAAAAATTGCTAAAAGATTATTTTTCGCAAAGCACCCTTATAGAAACCGGCTTGCCCAGCGTAGGTTATTTTGCCTCCAGGCTCAACCTTTCGCCCAATTATTTGTCAGATCTGCTGGGTAAATTTACAGGCAAAACCACACAGGAGCATATCCACCTGGAACTGATAGATAAAGCGAAAACCATGCTGTGGGGTACCAATCAGTCCATCAGCGAAATTGCTTACGGACTTGGATTTGAGCACCCATCCCACTTTACCAAAATATTTAAAACAAAAACGGGTAAATCGCCCAGTGAATACCGTTTAATGAATTAAAAGTTCTCAGGAGCAGGAATGGCCAAATATTTTAAAACCTGGCTCAAAAAAATAGGAATATACCGGTATCATCAAATCAAAAAGCTCTGCAACACGCAGAGCTTTTCTATAAAAACCGACAAATAAAAATACCCCTATTATTTACGTCCCGACAAAATCAATCACTTACGGTTTAGCAAGGGTAATATCTATCTTTCCATCTTCCATACCTTCTATATTCTTGTCAGTAAATATGGTTTTGGAAGTTTTCTCCAGGGCAGTTAATAGCTCTTCTGTACTACCTTTGGCATGAGCCACTAAAATAATAGAACCAGTACCGCTAAATTTCATTTTGGTGCTATCAACCCCGGCGCAGGCTTTTACATTGGTATTCAGTTTCCGAAGGTTTTCCATAGTGATGCCTTTAATGGTGATAACCGTTTTATATCCCGAAAGAGCATTAGCAGGAGCGGGTGCAGCTGCATCAACTTTCTTTTTCTTTTTGAAGATCCCGAAAACTTTGTCGGTTGTGGAACCGGCTCTACCCGCGGTATTTGTCGCGTTATCGGCCTTGTTAAGTAAGCTATTTGCTTTGTCGATAATACCTTGAGCTTTTACCGTAGATATCCCTGTAAGTACGGAGAACAAAATTAAAACGATAAGATTTTTCATGACGGATTGATTTGGTTAATGCTTGTATAGATTATTTGATAGATGATGGAAACTTTACTTTATTCTCTTAGATGTATAGAGGTTATAGGGATATCTCGTACATAATAATTACTATACAAAACTATTTCATAAATATGTCAATGGAAATACCAGTATTTTTGGAATTATTTATACCAGTTTTTAGGTAGTTGAACCATGGTTTTAGCAGAAATACAAACCGACATACAGGCAATAGAAGAAGACCGGACGATCTATCAGGAAATCAATTTTAACCACCGGACAAATGCTATCGATTTTATTGATTTTCATATCATTGACCGGATTGAAGGACTCTTGCAAAACTCTGAGCACAAGGAAGTATTAACTATACTGCAACAACGCGCAGAAAGAGTAAAATCCGATCTTGAAAATATAGATAGTAACCTGTTTACTCACCTCAAAGAAAAGATAAGAACAGGTGTTTACTCCGGGGCATCTTTCAGGGAAATGATCGATAAATATTGTGGATATAATGTTTATGAGCCAGATAAGATCGGTTATGACAACCTGGATGATTTTATCAACGGACTCCTATCCGACCCGGCCATTCCCGAAGCCACCATGGAGCGGGAACCCGAAATGGTATTTTATCAAAAAACACCTGCCAGAATAATATTTGAGTTAGCGGAGCTGGCAGCATTCAGGCCGGGCGATGTCTTTTTCGACCTGGGCTCGGGCCTGGGCCAGGTGACTATCCTGATGAATCTGATCAGCGAAGCTCCGACAAAAGGAATTGAATATGAACCGGCTTACTTCCATTACGCTAAAGCCTGTGCGTCGCAACTCAACTTACCCCATGTTGAATTCATCAATATAGACGCCCGCCAGGCAGACTATTCCCAGGGTACGGTATTCTTCCTGTACACTCCTTTTGAAGGAGAGATACTACAAACTGTGCTGGAAATATTGCAAAAAGAGTCTTTAAAAAGAATCATCAGAATTTTCACTTACGGCCCATGTTCCAAAGCGGTAGCATTACAAAGTTGGCTCAGTTGTATACATGGCCAGGCGAATGATCCATATAAACTATGTGAGTTTAAAAGCTTGTAGATATTCACGGCATGAATAGTCCGATTCAAGATGCAAAATGTCTGATTGAACCCTAAACAGGTAAGCGATCCTGGCTTTTGGTTATAGTTTAGCAACATAACCGGGATAATGAAGGCGATAATTTACTTTATCTTTGCCTTACGACCATCTGTATTCCCGTAAAACAATTTATGCTGAATGAAAAATACAAACTTTAAAATATCTCCGGGGATTATATGGGTCAGTTCAATCTTTCTGGGTTTATTATCATCTGTCCCTCAAATTGCGGAGCGGCATTTTAACCCGGCAGAGGCCGCTGTAAACTCGGCGATCACTGGCTTATTTGCCCTGTTTGTATGGTATTATAATATATACACGCTGCGCGGAAACCCGGTTACCAACCGTTCAAACAGAAGCTTTTCTTATTACCGGCTCATGAGCAGTCTATTAATCGGTATTGGGGTTATGCTGGCTTTAGCTTCTATACAGCAACTCATCTTATCGCACATCAACTTCGGGCCGGTAATGTTGATGGTTGAGGTGCGGGGCATACTCATTAATTTGGTTTTTTACATGTTCATACACCTCATGTATCAAAACTACAAAAACCAGCAGGTTAGTATCGAGCTGGAGCGCACCAAATCCGACAACCTGGAAGCGCAATATGAATTACTGAAACAACAGATTAATCCCCATTTCCTATTCAACAGCTTAAATACACTGAAGGCCATGGTGGAAACCAACGACAAAAATTCAGTAGATTTTATTCTGAAACTATCCAATTTTTATCGTTTCACACTGGAAAGCCGCAAGCTGGATCTGATCCATCTATCAGAAGAATTGGAAATAGTTGAAGCCTATAATTTTTTACTAAAGGCCCGGTTTGAGGATGGCTTTACTTTTACCAATACCATCAGCGAAAAATGCCTTGGCACGCTTATTCCGCCGTTTACCTTGCAACTGCTGATAGAAAATTGTATCAAACATAACGTAGTATCATTGGAGCGCCCACTGCATATAAAGTTTTATGAGGAAAACGATAGCTTAGTGATGGAAAATCAGGTACAACCGAAAAGAAATGAGGAATCATCATTGGGCGTGGGGTTAAAAAACATCAGCCTGCGCTATAGCCATTTGTTAGACAAAAAGATCGAGATCATTAATGACAATAAAATATTCAAAATAAAACTCCCGGTAATACATGAACATTATCATCATTGAAGACGAATTAAAAGCAGCCCGATCACTCGAAAACATGATAGCCGAAGTTAGGCCCCAGGCAAAAGTAATAGCTCAACTGCAGAGCATCGAAAGTTCAGTAAAATACCTGACGGAGAACAAACAGCCCGACCTCATATTCATGGACATACAGCTTTCTGATGGCTTATGTTTTGAGATCTTTAAATCTGTTAAAATTACCTGCCCCATTATTTTTTGTACCGCGTTTGATGAGTATTCACTGGAGGCATTTAAGGCCAATAGTGTAGACTATGTATTGAAGCCATTTTCAAAAACCGATATCGCCGACGCTTTTAAGAAGGTCGATGAGCTCAAAAACTTTTTTCAGCAAAGCATTATGCCCGATCTGGGTAGCCTGTTGTCGCAAATTGCGCCACCTGCCGGGAAGAAGAGTTTCCTGGTATTTAAACATAACAAATATACCACCGTATCTACCGATAGTATTGCTTTCTTTTATATCCGGAACGAGGCAACATCCATCATGTGTTTTGATCAGCAGGAGTATGCGTTAAACCAGTCGCTTGACCAGCTTATAAGCTTACTATCTCCTGTACAATTCTTCAGGTTAAACAGGCAGTATATCGTAAATTTTAGCGCGATAAAAGAGGTGGAACATTATTTTATGCGCAAGTTATTTGTAAAACTCACTATCCCCACGCCCGAAAAATTATTGATTAATAAAGAGAAAGCACCTGTTTTTTTAAACTGGCTCGAGAACAGATAAAACACAAAGGTAACGTCAATATTTTGGAGTTCATAAATGTCCGGTCAGCCGGGGATTATGACTAACTGAGCCTTTTTCGACTAAATAAGCACCTATTAGGAGAATACTTTTGAGTAATTAAAAAAATCAGAAGATATGAAAACTCTTAAAATCTTAGTTTTTTGCGCAGGTGCGATAGCATCCTTATTGGTAGCAACCTCATTGATAGATCCTACCACGGCTTCTCCTAAAAAAGATAATCATCCGGCTACAGGAAAAGGGTTTGCATTACTGGAACTATTTACCTCAGAAGGCTGTTCAAGCTGCCCTGCAGCTGATGACCTCTTGGCCAAAATTCAAAAAGAATCAAAAGACAAACCCGTTTATGTACTGGCGTATCATGTTGATTACTGGAACCGCCTGGGCTGGAAAGATGTGTTCAGTAATCAAGAATTTTCCAAACGGCAGGTTGCCTACGGACAATGGCTTAACAATCCGCAAATTTACACCCCACAGGTAGTGATCAATGGCAAAGCAGAGTGTGTAGGATCAGATGAACCGGCTCTTCGTAATGCCATTTCCGGGGCATTGGCAGGCACAGCATCGGCAGGTATTGCTTTACAGGTTCAGCAGGATAATGATAAGCTGGCCGTCAATTACCAGGTAACCGGCGGCTCGGCAACAGACCGATTATTAATTGCCCTTGTACAAAAATCGGCCATTAGTAAAGTGGCAGCCGGCGAAAACAGCGGCCGTACCTTAGTACACGCACAAATAGTACGACAGCTGCAAACCGTTAATTTAAATTCAGATAAAAAAGGGACAAGCTATATTAAAGCTCCTCATGGTTTTAATCCTCAAGGATGGGAGGTAGTTGGCTTTATCCAGAATACCACTACCGGCGAAGTTTTATCTGCCAGCCGGGCCAACCTGAACAGCAATAGCAACCTTAAAAGTAACGCATTATGAACAATGCCGGAAAGTATAGACAAAGCAGATTATTACTCGGTATTATATCGTTATTTTCTATGTCATTGCTCACAAGGGCGCCCTTTGAAAACAATCCACAAGATTGCGCCATGATCAGCGTTGCCGAAAAGAAGCATAAGGGCAAACATCCTACCAATGAAGATCAGATGCATTTATAAATAAACCATACCAGCCTTTCCAAAGAGGGCTGGTATTTTTATACAGCGGTAAAGTAAAATATCTAATCCATGAAAAAATCATTCTTGATAGCAATGGCATCGTTTCTGAGTATCGGTGCTTATGCGCAAACGCAATACGGCTCTGCACTGGAACTGAAGTGCACAGAAGAGGCGGTGACATTCAGCACGAACATACGATCGGGTTTGCACCTATACTCGCCTCACATAGGTTATGCGGATATGCATAAACCAACACCTAAATTAAGCTCTTCAAACCTTTACATCAGCAAAAATGCTATCCCGGAAGCACCCCTACCGGCCAATTTCGAAAAAGCATTTACACCCGGAGCCTCATCTCCTCAAAAAAACAATTTGCTTCTTCAAAAAACGATACATAATTTATTCCAGATAGACGAAACGGCTATCAACCACGCTTATACTATTTACGATTACAGCAAGATTTTGCCACAGGCAAGCGCCGGGATCATTACTTTAAATTAATTATCATTACATAAAAAACACGCTATGAAAATTACATATTACGGCCACTCCTGCTTCTCGGTAGTTGCTGGTAGCAAACACATTTTATTTGACCCCTTTATTACCGGAAACGAATTAGCGAAGGACATCGATATTGATACCATACCAGCTGATTACATTTTTGTATCACACGGACATTTTGACCACATGCTTGATGTGGTAGCCATTGCCAACCGCACGGGAGCTATGGTGGTGAGCATCTGGGAGCTTTACTCTTATTTTAGCAAACAAGGAGTAAAAAATGTACATCCATTAAATCCGGGTGGCAAAGTTGCTTTTGATTTTGGCACGGCAAAATCAGTTATAGCTCAGCATTCCAGCAGCCTGCCGGATGGAACTTATGCCGGTGTAGCCTGCGGATTTGTTTTAAAAACCGCTGAGGGTAATTTTTATTACAGCGGTGATACCGGACTTACTTTGGATATGACGCTAATCCCCAAATGGGCAGATCTCGACTTCGCTGTGTTTCCAATTGGAGACGCCTTAACCATGGGTATAGAAGAAGCGATTGAAGCCGCGCAATTTGTTAAAACCAATAAAGTATTGGGTGTTCATTATGATACCTTCGGCTTTATTAAGATCGATAAAGCCGGTGCCATTAAGCAATTTAAAACAGCAGGAATAGAGCTACATCTGCCAGCGATAGGTGAAAGTATTGATATCTGATCAGCCTCAAATTTATCCAAAAAAAAAGCCTGCCCGATTATCTCGGGCAGGCTTTTTTTATTTAGAAAGGGGTATTAAACGAGATTGATCACTACGTTGATATTACCTTTGGTTAGTTTAGAATATGGACAGGTTTGGTGAGCAGCTTCTATCAAAGCTTGTGCTATTTCACGATCTAAACCTGGCAGACTTACATTAAGACGGGCTTGCAGGAAGTAAGCGCCGGAAGTAATACCCAGATCTACTTCTGCATCAATAGCCAGTTCGGCAGGTAGGGTTACCCTCATTTTAGCAGCGGCAATACCCATAGCTCCTTCAAAACATGCCGACCAGCCGGCAGCGAATAATTGCTCTGGATTAGTACCCGGAGCCGATGTGCCAGGAGTAGCATGCCTGATATCTAAACGGCCATCATTGCTGCGGGAAAAACCTTCACGGGCACCTGTGGTGCGTACTTTGGCGGTGTATAATACTTTTTCGATTTTATTATCGGTAATATTTTCGATGATTTTGATTGAATTCACTGGTGAATCTATTTTATTGGTTTCCATTGTTTTGTTTTTTTAAATTGTTATTTGTTATTGTTGCTCAAATATACCCTCATATTGGGCGGTGCCCTATCATTAAATACAGCAAGCGGACAACGGGCATGCTGAAGCAGACATTTTTAAGTTTGAATATTTTATAGCTTATTTAGTATAACTATCTACTTCGATGATCGCGTCGGCAAAAGCCTTTGGAGCCTCCTGCGGCAGGTTATGCCCTACACCACCGGTGATAGTATGGTGCGCATATTTACCGGAGAATTTGTTACGATAAGATGCAGGTTCCGCATGCGGCGCGCCATTGGCATCGCCTTCAAGAGTTATGGTTGGCACAGTGATCACCGGGCTTTTGGCCAATTGTTTCTCCACATCATCATATTTCGCTTCGCCTTCGGCCAGGCCCAATCTCCAGCGGTAGTTATGGATCACAATATTCACATAGTCCGGATTGTCAAAAGAAGCGGCGGTACGGTTAAAGGTAGCTTCGTCGAAATTCCATTTTGGTGATGCAGTTTCCCAGATCAATTTTGCAAACTCTTTTCTGTATTGGTTATAACCTTCGCGACCGCGTTCTGTAGCAAAGTAATACTGGTACCACCAGCTGAACTCGGCTTTTGGTGGCAGCGGATGTTTGCTGGCCTCCAGGTTGGTCATCAGGTAACCGCTCACCGAAACCAAGGCTTCACAACGCTCTGGCCACAGGGCTGCGATAATACAGGCTGTCCGTCCTCCCCAATCATAACCGGCAAATATGGCTTTTTTGATCTGAAGCGCGTCTATCAATGCAATAATGTCCACCGCTACAGCAGATTGCTGGCCGTTTCTGGGTGTATTGTCCGAAAGGAAACGGGTAGTACCATGACCGCGTAAATGCGGAATAATTACCCGGTAACCTGCAGATACCAACAGTGGAGCTACATCAACAAAGCTGTTGATATCGTAAGGCCAGCCATGTAGCAAAACAACTACTTTACCATTAGCGGGCCCTACCTCAACATATCCCATATTCAATACGCCGGCGTTAATTTGTTTAACATTATCAAATACCTTATTTGAACTGGGCTTGAATAGGGTTTTACCTGTTGAATTTGCTTTTTCAGATTGTGCTTTTGCCGGGCTGAATATTCCGAGTTGAGTTGCTGCGATAGTGATTGCCGCGGTACTTAAAAAACGACGGCGACTGTTTTGGATTTCGTTTGACATCTTAATTTCTCCTTTTATTTAATGGTATGGGCTGAATGATAATTACCGGGAGCCCGCAGGTCAATTTAATACATTGGCCTGCGGCCGGTAACACTATATACTCGATCAGTTATTTACGTAATGATTTGAATGCTGCACGAAGCTCTTCTGCAAAAAGTTGTGGCTCTTCCCAGGCAGCAAAGTGACCGCCCTTATTTACCTCGTGGAAATAAATAAGGTTGTGATAGCTTTTTTCGGCCCAGCTTTTTGGTGCCTGATAGATCTCTCCCGGGAAAACTGTTATCGCGGCAGGGATCGAAATATTAACCGCGTTAAAGTTATTGGCATTGTTTTCCCAGTATAGTTGTGCTCCAGATGTAGCTGTGTTGGTCAACCAGTATAAGGTAATATCATCCAGCATCTCATCCTTGGTTAATGATTTTTCAGGATCGCCACCGCTGTAGGTCCAGTCGGCAAACTTATCATAAAACCATGCGGCTAAACCTACTGGTGAATCAGACAAACTGTAACCAATGGTTTGTGGGCGGGTTACCATGATACCGGCATATCCGCCACCCCTGGTATACAAATTATTCAACGATTGATAAGCAGCTTTTTCTTTGGCAGAAAGGTTGTCTGGAGCAGGACTGCTGCTGGCCAGTAATTTGGCAATATCGGCAGGCACAGTAGCTGGCATATTAACATGGATACCTAATAAGCCATCCGGTTTTTGAGCCGCCATCTTATCTGCAACTACCGAACCCCAGTCGCCGCCCTGCGATACATAATTTTTATATCCTAAACGCTTCATCAATATATCCCAGGCACGGGCTATGTGATCGGCGTTCCAACCGGTTGTGGTAGGTTTACCAGAGAAACCATAACCTGGCATAGAAGGGATGATCACATCAAATGAATCTTCTTTGCGACCACCGTAAGCTTCGGGATCGGTGAGCGGACCAACAACTTTCAGCAATTCAAAAACTGAACCTGGCCAGCCGTGGGTGATGATCACCGGTAGGGCATTTGGATTTTTTGAACGCACATGAATAAAGTGGATATCCAACCCATCAATATTAGTGATGAACTGTGGCAGGGCATTCAGTTTGTCTTCTGCTTTGCGCCAGTCGTACCCTGTTCCCCAATATTTTACCAGGGCTTGTATTTTTTCCAGTTGAGCGCCTTGTGAGCGATCAGTAACCGTTTCTTTTTCGGCCCAGCGGGTTGATTGCACACGTTGACGCAGGCTGGCAAGTGCCTCATCTGAAACGTGAGCCTGAAAAGGGCGGATAGCATCAGGCTGCTGAGTGCTGACAGATGTGTTGGTTTGAGCAAAGCTGGTGGTTGCTGTAAACAGGGCAAATGCACCGGCAATAACTTTACTGATAAGGATGTGTTTATTCGTTTTCATGATTTAAATTTTTTGAGTTTTTGTTATTGTGTCCTCAAAAGTATCCTTACCCTGATCCCAACCCTATCACTATATATGGCAAGTAGACAAAGCCCATCCCGAACTGGTCATTTTAAAACTCGAATTTTTAAAATGTTAAATGCATTAAGTATTTTTGATTTGATGCAAGCAAAAGAAATACTCCAGGCGCATATCGCTAAAACTATATCGTTAACAGATAAACAGTTCGATTATCTCTTTTCGCATTTCAAACAGCGGTCTTTTAAGAAGGGGCAGGTTATTATTGCCGCTGGTGATACGGTAGATTATGAATATTTTGTGCTGGATGGCTGCCTCAAATCATTTTATATAAACGATGACCTGAAAATGTTCATCCTCCAATTTGCCATGCCCACCTGGTGGGCATCAGATTATAACGCGCTTTACAGCAACGCGAAAGCTACGATCAATTTGGATTGTATTACAGACGCCGAAGTGCTTTACCTGTCAAACGAGGACCGGGAAAAACTCTGTAACGAGATCCATCAGGTGGAGCATTTTTTTCGCTGGCGTACCAACAGGGGTTATGTTGCATCTCAAAAAAGGTTACTATCATTTATGAATAATGATGCCAAACATCGCTATGAGGAGCTGCTGGCCCTATATCCTGCCCTATACAATATCGTCCCCAAACACTTAATTGCCGCCTATTTGGGGGTTTCGCGGGAAACTCTGAGCAGGCTCTATCAGCACTGAAAATGTGACCTACATCACGTAATTTACCCGTTTCTTTAAATGTGATGTAGGTCACGTAAGTTCCTCTTCATTCCTCCCCACATTTGTATTGTCATTAAAGACATACAAACATGAAAACACAAAATTTTAAAATCGCAAGCGCTAAAAGTAACATCGACTGGACCGGGCGCAAAGTAACCGGCGCACATAACGGAACTATCTCTGTTAAAGAAGGTTCCTTAACTTTAAACGATGGCCAGCTTACAGGCGGCCGCTTTATTATCGATACTACATCGATCAACATCCTGGATATAACCGATCCTGCCACCAACGCCCAATTTGCCGGTCACCTGGCTTCTGAGGATTTCTTCAATTCCAAACAATATCCCGAAGCATTGTTCGTGATCACCGCATCTGCCCCTAAGGGTAATGGCGTTTATCATATTGATGGCGACCTGACCATTAAAGACCTTACCCATCCGGTAGCGTTTGACGCGCAGATTGATCATGCTGGTGATGTAGTTACTGCATCTGGTAAAATCGTGATCGATCGTACCAAATACGGTATGAAATTCCGTTCAGGTAATTTCTTCAAAGATCTGGGCGACACCCTGATCTACAACGAGTTTGAACTACATGTAACCATCACCGCTAACGCTGTTGCCGAAACAGCTGCAGCCTAAAAAACCTACAGCCATGCCATTTGTAAAAATCGAGCTCACCCGTGAGGGAGTCACCCGTGAACAAAAACAAACCCTAATAAAAGGTGTAACCGACCTGCTGACCAGCACCTTAAATAAAGACCCGCATTTAACCCATGTGGTGATACAGGAAGTTGACCTGGACGATTGGGGCTATGCCGGCGAACAAGTATCTGTACTAAGAGAAAAAGGCATCACAGCCGATAAAAAATAAAGACCATGAAAAAACAAACCGTCATCGTTACCGGAGCATCATCCGGTATCGGTAAAGAAATAGCCCGTTATTTTTTAGAAAAGGGCGATAATGTAGTGATCAATTCCTCCACTGCTCATAAACTCGAAAAAGTTTATCAGGAACTTGGTGCAGGAGATAACCTGGCCATGGTAGCAGGCAATGTAAGCCATAAACAAACCGGCGAACAGCTGGTAGCCAAGGCTATTGAAAAATTTGGTTCGGCAGATGTGCTGGTGAACAATGCCGGTATATTTGAAACCAGGCCTTTCCTGGAAGTAGACGAAGCTTACCTCGACCGCTTTCTGAATACAAATCTGAAGGGCACTTACTTTACCACCCAGGCGGTTATACCACAAATGTTGAAACAGCACGATGGTGTAGTGATCAATATTGGTACACCCTTGGTTAACCACTCGCTTACCGGGGTGCCTATTACGGCGCAAATGGCATCAAAGGGGGCCATACAAGCGCTTACTATACAACTGGCAAGCGAGTTTGGTAAGGATAACATCCGGGTGAATACCATCGCGCCCGGCACCATCCGCACTCCTATGCATGGTGACAATGCCGATCAAAGCGCGGGATTGCATCTGCTGAACCGTGTGGGCGAAGTAGAAGACATTGCCGAAATGGTTTATACCGTTGCCAAAAGTAAGTTTATTACCGGCGCTATCATCAATGTAGATGGTGGTATGGCTGCCGGGCATAATTTAAATTGATATGAAAACCCTTTTATTAACCGCTTTAATGTTCTGTACCTTACAGAACATTAAAGTACAAAACTTTAAGAAAATGGAAAATAATCAGGATAGCAGAGCTGCCATTACCGAGGTACTCGAAGACACTTACTTCAAAGGAATATACGAAGGGGATGTTAACTCATTAAGCAAAATTTATTATAACGGCACCTTATTATTTGGTGATGTAAAAGGCCAGCCTTATGCCAAAACACTGGCGCAATATCTGGATGGTGTGGCAAACCGCCAAAGCCCTAAAGACTCCGGCAAACCGTTTAAAGGTGAAATTATTGATGTCAGGGTAGTAAATTCCATAGCCGTTGCCGAAGTAAAGGTAAAAATGTATGATTTCAATTATCATGAGTTCCTGTCATTCCACCAGATTGAGGGCAAATGGCTCATCGTTAATAAAATGATCAGCGATATCGCTCAATAAACAATAAATATTTTGGTCATGGATAACAAGATTACGTTGATCGCCAACATAGATATACTCCCAGGGTTTGAGGCAGAGGTAAAGCATGCAATGATTGCCATGGCTGCGGAAACCCGCAAGGAAACAGGTTGCGAATTATTTCAGGTGAACACCAGGGATGATTCACCGCAAATGATGGTCAATTATGAGGTGTATAAAAACCAGGAAGCTTTTGAGTTACATAAAACTTATGCCTATGCCGCTGCGTTCTTTGATTACGTGAAAGGGAAGATAAAAAACGATAAGATTGAGGTAATCCATTTGTCGGGGTTAAGCAGCTAATCCTTCAAAATAATTACAGTATAAAGCAATAAAAAATTATAAAATCATGTGGTATAACACAAAAGCAACGGAAATATTAGGCATTGAATATCCCATTATGCAGGGGCCATTCGGCGGCGGACTATCATCGGTTGAACTGGTAGCTACGGTATCCAACGCGGGTGGTTTAGGTGGATTTGGAGCTTATACTTTGAGTCCGCAAGAGATTTATGAAAAGGATAAACAGATAAAGGCGGCCACCAACAAACCCTACAATATCAACCTGTGGGTTTCTGATACTGATGCGGTGGACGGTACTATTTCGGATGAGCATTTTGAGCAGGCTAAAGCTTTATTCAAACCCTATTTTGATGAAGCCGGAATCCCCTTGCCCCAAAAGCCAGCAGTTTTTAAACCCCGCTTTGAAAACCAGGTTGAAGTAATACTGAGCACCCGTCCAAAAGTATTCAGTTTTATGTTTGGCATACCCTCTGCAGATATCCTGGAACAATGCCGTAAACAGGGCATTAAAACGGTTGGCGCTGCCACAACGCTTGATGAAGCAATTGCACTGGAAGCGGCAGGTGTAGATATGATCATCGCCTCGGGTTTTGAATCCGGCGGTCACCGTCCTTCATTTTTAGCCTCTGCCGAACAATCAATCACCGGAACTTTTGTACTGATCCAATTGATCAAAGAGAAAGTAAAAACACCTATCATAGCCGCGGGTGGTATCGCAAGCGGTCGCGGTATAGCGGCAGCCCTCACTTTGGGCGCAGATGCCGCGCAAATTGGTACCGCATTCCTGGCCTGTGATGAATCGGGAGCCTTACCCATTCACCGGCAAATGTTATTTTCTGATGCGGCTAAATATACCACACTATCACGCGCCTTTACAGGTCGGCTTGGTCGTGGTATTACCAGCAGGGTTGCTAAAGATTTAGTGGGAAAAGAGAAACAATTTTTGCCCTTCCCCTTGCAAACTACTTTCATGTCATCGTTAAGAAAAGCGGCGCTTGAGCAACAAAAATGGGATATGGTACTGTTCTGGGGCGGGCAAATCGCCCCTATTCTTAAACATACCAAGGCCGCGATTTTGATGCAATCTTTAATCGAGGAGACATCAAAGATCATGGTAGCCTAAAATCAATGCTGATTTAAAACAAACAAGCTATGAACTCGTCAAAAGTATGGTACGTAACCGGGGCCTCACAAGGGTTGGGGCTTAACCTGGTAAAAAAGCTATTGCACAATGGCCACCGGGTAGCCGCTACCTCGCGCAATGCGCAGACTCTTAAAGATGCTGTTGGCGTGATAGATACAGATCGCTTTCTTCCGCTGGCGGTGGACTTGAATAACCTGGATTGCATAGAAGAATCGATCAGGCAAACCATCACCGCTTTCGGGAAAATTGATGTGCTGGTTAATAATGCCGGCTACGGCATGGCCGGTACCGCAGAAGAGATAGTGGAGCAGGATATCAAAAACATTTTTGATGTGAATGTTCTGGCTACCATTAATGTTACCCGGAGCGTACTGCCCGTTATGCGCAGGCAAAAAGCCGGCTTTATCATTAATATGAGTTCTGTTGCCGGTTTTGCAGGTGCACCTGGGTGGTCAATATATTCGGCTACCAAAGCCGCCGTAACAGCCTTTTCTGAAGTTTTAGCGCTTGATGTTAAGGAGTTTAGTATTAAGGTAACGGTGGTTGAACCATCCAGCTTCCGCACTGGTTTTCTCACTCAAAATTCACTGGCTTATACAGAAAGCAAAATTGAAGGTTACCAGGCGGTTAAAGATACACAGGAGCGTTACCTGGCAGCCAACGGTAAACAACCAGGCGATCCGGATAAGGCTGCCGATATATTGATCCGGATCTCTGAAGATCAGCACCCCCCATTACATCTGTACCTCGGTCAGGATGCCTATAATCGTGCATCAGAAAAACTGGCCGCTATGGCTAATGAACTGGAAGCGTGGAAAGCAACTACTATAGGCGCCGATTTTCAGGATCAGAATTAATGGTTTTTATAATTTAATGCTGTTGACGATTTTACTTATTTTCGTACCACACAACAGATATATAGTATAACTTATGAAGCCGGATTCGCAGAATGTAACAGACTACACCAATAACAACACTATATTTATGGTTTGGAGCTTTAAGGATGGCCTGGAGGTTAAAAATACTTTCAGTCAACTTTGTAAGCTGATCATCAACCTTAATAATTCTGCGAATATCCGTTTCCCTGTTTCCCGGGCAAGCTGTGTGATGGGCATTGGACACGATGCCTGGCTCAGGCTTGGGCTCCCTCTTCCATTACCTAAAGAATTAACGAATTTTGCGCCCATCGCAGGCGATAAACACACAGCGGTTTCTACCAAAGGAGATCTGCACTTTCATATCAGGGCCGATACTACCAGTATTTGTTATGATATGGCATCTGCCATTACGGATCTTTTAAGTCCTGTGGCTATCAGTACAGAAGAAATTCATGGTTTCAGGTATTGGGACAGCCGCTCTATTTTGGGTTTTGTTGATGGTACCGAAAACCCACATGGACAAGACAGGGAGTTTTTTAGCATGGTGGCTGATGAAGATCCTGTTTATGAAGGCGGGAGCTATCTTTTCACACAAAAATATATCCATGATTTAACTGCATGGAAAGGACTTTCTACAGAGCAACAGGAGAAGGTAATAGGACGGTACAAAGCGAATGACATAGAAATGGGTGATGACGTAAAACCATCCAATTCTCATATAGCTTTAGCCAATGTTGGCGACGAACTTAAAATTGTTCGGGATAATATGCCTTTTGGCAGTATGTCAACCAATGAAATGGGTACCTATTTTATAGCTTATGCGAGCACATTCAGCACGGTGCAGCAGATGCTGAGTAACATGTTCATAGGTTCGCCCGAAGGGAATTATGACAGGATATTAGATTTCAGCACAGCCAAAACCGGGAGCCTGTTTTTTGTACCCACATTTAATATGGTTGATGATTTTTCATCAAATTAAGGCAACTCGTTAGCTTTGTTAGCTTCGACATTTTCCTGGTCGCCTTCGTTGGTCAGGATTAATGATATTTAAATCAAAGCGAGTCATTACTCCTTTAGTGGTATATTAAGACACGTCTCTTCTGCTTGAGCAGGAAAGATGACGAATATTTGTAGCACATTGTTCAGAGCCAACATCCTGTTTTACTCCAGCCATGCTTTCCAGCATCGGGTTTATTTCAGTTTTTATAGCCCGAGGACTTACCGGTATCTTTGCAGACAAGTAAATTTATTTTTTCAACGATAAAACATATTTAGCCATTTCTTTAGCATCGCTTTCAGATAAAGAAGGATGCGGTGTCATTGCAATATCTCCCCAATTTCCTTTTCCGCCCGTGATGATTTTTTTTGAAAGCATTTCAATGTTTGTTTCAGAGGCGGGATATTTAGCTGCTATATCCTGAAATGCGGGTCCTATCAGCTTTGTATCCAGCTTATGACAGGTATTACAATCCGCTTTAGCGATCAGGTCTTTACCTATGTTAGAGCCAGCTCCGCCCCCGGTAGGCTCCGTCCCTATTTTCATCGCACTCGTATCGGCTTCAGAGTTTCTTGCCTTTGCAGTCTGTTTTACAGAAGCGGAACTATCAGTTCCACCTGTTTTCTTATCCGAAGAATTGCTTTTACAACTTGCAACCAAAGTTATGAAAGGAAGTAGCAAAATGGCTTTTTTCGCAAATATTACTTGTGTTCTTATAAAGCTCATATTAGGGAAATTAAATTTGTTAACGAAATAGAAGTGTCCATTAAGCAATTATTACAATATGCTTAGCCCCTCCTGTTTACTAATCTTTACGCTTTGTTCTCCTGATAATGAGAAAAATGGCGACAATAATAAATACGCCAATAAATACAAATGCGAATGGTAATAACATATTGAAAAAGTTTAAAAGTAAATTATCAGTTATAGTTGGTGATCAGTGACTGTATGCGTTTGGTTGTAACAGTCAGTAACAGCAGATGCACCTCCCCCGCTCCTTACTCCGATACTTGTGAAACTACTGTCTTGCGTTGAGTTATTTTTTTCACTCTTGCACGCTGCCAAACTTTTGGAAAGTGCCAATAGTATAATTTGGGTCTTGATTTTCATAATAGGTTTTGTTGATGATATATAATAAGTACATTTTCCTTAAACTATTGTTTTTGTATTAATAATTAATTATTTAATAAAACAACATGCACTTTAATAGCGGGTTGCAATAACGCCTTCATCGATGGTAGTACGTTTAGATATCAGCTTATAATGAACCTCGAAATTAAGCTCAGATCTTCATGATAAACTGGCTGTGTTAAACTTTCAGCATTTACCATGGATGGTGTAGGTGTAGGATTGCCGTATTTATCGGTATACCCTGGCGGCTTCCGGCGATAACACCCTGAACAGTGATTTGAAATAATCTTGTATCCATTATAAGACAAAGATCATGAGCGGAAAAATACATCGATTTGCCCCAGGTCGTCAACAAATGTTTATCAATAGATTTTGGCAAACAGCAAAATCTATTGTTACTTTTCTTCTTTTGGTTTTATATAATAGCTAAACAAAATCTTGCTGAAATAGTTGTAATAAAAAGCCTTAACGTATGGAAAATTATCCCATCACCATCAGTACAAACAAAAAAGTACATCATTTTGAAGTAGGTGAATATGTTCATTATCACGATGAAAAGTGTAAGTTCCGCGTATTTGAGAATGGGGTTTATGTGGCCAGTTTTGAACCTGATGATCATCAATTCCTGCATATATGCCAGAATCCTGGTCGGGTAGATGAGCATGTTCTGCATCTGCTGGCAGATCAGATTGAGGCTCACCATCCTCATGGAATCAATGATAATATTCGAAAATTAAAGCTATGAGAAGTATCTGGAAAGGTTCGATCGGATTTGGCCTTGTCAGCATCCCGGTCAAATTATACTCGGCAGTTCAAACTTCGTCACTGGATCTGGACATGCTGGACAGCCGCGATCATGCGCATATCAAGTTCCAGCGGGTGAATGAAAACACCAAAAAGGAAGTCCCTTATGACAAGATTGTAAAAGGATATAAATATGATGATGACTATATCATTGTGGAGGAATCCGACTTTGAAGCAGCGGCACCTGAAAAAAGCAGGGTGATCGAGATCGAAAATTTTGTGGATATGGACGAGGTGAATCCTATGCTTTACGAAACTTCGTACTATACAGAACCGGAAACAAAGAATAACAAAGCCTATGCCTTGCTGCTGGAAGCGCTGAAGAAATCCGGTAAGGCAGGATTAGCGCGATTTGTTTTACGAAGTACAGAAAATTTGTGCATTATCCACCCTGTTAAAAAATCCATTGTAGTGACCCGCATCCGTTTTGAACAGCAGATCCGTGATCAGGACGAGCTCAAACTGGACGATAAGGTGACGGTGAGTAAAAAAGAGCTGGATATGGGACTGGCGCTGATCAACCAATATGCAGCGCCGCTGGATCTATCCGGATACAAAGATGAATACCATTCTGAATTGCTCAGATTGATTGAAGCGAAAGCCAAAGGCAAACGTCCAACCATTAAAAAGCTGAAACCGAAAGCTGCAAAAAGCAATGATCTTTATGACCAATTGATGAGCAGCCTGACTGCAAAAAAGGGTGCCTGACAGAATTAACTCTGATGAAAACAATAGAGATCAACCGGATAAGCAACCAGCTATGCAAACTATAACTGCTATGATTGAATGCCCAAAGGGTATCAACTATAAACTCAAATACGACCAAGAAAAACACTCTTTTAAGTTAAACAGAGTCTTACCGTCAGGATTGGTCTTCCCTTATGACTTCGGAATGATTCCCGGAACTAAAGGTGAGGACGGCGACCCGCTCGACGTCATTGTCCTTTCAGAGATCAGCGGCTTCCCTGGCCTGGAAATGGAATGTCGTATTATTGGCGTACTGCAATGCGAACAAACTGAAAAGAATGGCAAAACTTTACGCAATGACAGGTACCTCGGCGTTGCTGAAAAATCATCAGTATATGCTAATATTATCGATATAGGCGACTTGCCGGAAAATATGATAAGTCAGTTGGAAGCATTTTTTAAGAATTACAATGAACAGGACGGCAAGCAATTTCGCATATTGAATCAACTGGATGCAAACGAAGCTATGCTTGTTATTAGCGACAAAAAAATAAAAGGAATATAACCTTACAAGACCAAAAACTTCAGTCTGTTTTCTGGGAAAGCAATATCGCAAATAAAAAATATATTGATTATGCCTATGACTTTGGCGCATCGCACTTAGGTAATCTACGTACTTACGGTATATCGTTAGGCACCAGTTTTTATGACTTCCGGCTTAATGGTTTGCGGTTGTTTGAGTCGCAAAAACGGGCGTTCAACCCAAATGAAACTTATTAATGCGACAATACCCGTTAAGGCAATACAAGCGGTCAAATACCATATAACAGGTATTGCCGGATTGAAAACCCTAAACAACAGCTGCTGTATCGGGAAGGCGTAAATATACAGGCCGTATGAAATATCGTACTTTAACGAAACCTGGAAGTTCGAGAACCCTTTAACTCCTAAAATAGCAATGCTTACTGGAGCTATCATTAAAAAACCGCCAAATTTAATAAGGGCAAGGGATGCCAAAAAAATAAATAGCTGCCCTTTTGCATCAATAAAAATTTCGTTTCTGAAAACGTATAAACAGGTGCCGCATACATAACAGGTATATAATTTCCGGGCGTTTGACAGGGTTAAAAATGTTGGGCCAAATGGTGCTCCGGGATACAGATTAACCACGTAGATGGCATACACTAAAATAAACAGCAAAAGAAGCGCTTGCTTATTTTTATTTAACAAGCCAAACAATCCTAAAAACAAGGTAAGTCCATAACATAATGCTTCCGGAAACAAACTCCATAGGCTACCGTTAAGGGAATCTTTGTATAATGAATTTTGCAAAACGTTACCAACACTCCATTGCCGCATAGTTAAAAAAGCATTTTGATAAACAAACGAAAAGGATCCGTTTACGTTCCAGAAATTGAAACCGGCAATGTTTTTATTGTTGATGTAAAAAATAGCTGGGGCAATTACAAAGGCGGTAACGATGAGGCAAACCCAATAGCCGGGAAACAATCTGAGGAACCTGTTCCTAATGAATCTTACAATGTTGGGCGACCTGTCAAAACTGGCAGCTATTAAATAACCGCTTAACGAAAAAAAGCCCATCACCCCAATTTCCGACAGAACGATCTGGCCTTTTGAAAATAATTGTAGCGGTTCGGTACCGGCACCGGTAATCATATAACCATGCGAAACCAATACCATGATGGCAAAAATTACACGAAGCAGGTCGAAGGCATTTTTATGGTTAGGCATACAACTAATAAGTGACTAATGTATAAAATTACAGCCACTTCGGCATGCTTAACTCTTCATCTTCTTCAATAAAGCTTCTACAACTTTTGGAAAATGATGATGCTCCAGTTGCTGACCTTTAAATTTGATCATTTCCAGGTTATCACCAGACTCAATCCTGAATTTGGATTGATGGATGATCTCGCCTTCATCAAACTGCTCATTTACAAAATGTATGGTAATACCGCTTTCCTCTTCCCCGGCTTCCAGGATGGCTTTGTGCACATTGTCGCCATACATGCCTTTGCCACCATATTTGGGTAACAAGGCAGGGTGAAGATTAATGATCTTGTTGGGGAAGGCTTTTAATAACGATGCGGGCACCAGCCATAAAAAGCCTGCCAGTACTATCAAATCAACCTGCAGATTTTTAAGCAGCCTGATCACATCGTCGGTTTCAAAAAATTCATGTCTGGTAAATATGTGCGATGGTACCTCAAAATTATCGGCCCGTTGCAATACATAGGCCTGGGGATTGTTGGTGAGTATCAGCACTACTTCGGCATCGGCATTGCGTTTAAAATGCTCCATTAACTTTTGGGCATTTGACCCTGAACCTGAAGCAAAAATGGCAATTCGTTTCTTCATTAAAATTTGGGGCTTTTCAAAGGTGATGATGTTACCTGTAAATGTTTATATATAGGGATTTGTTTTAGGCTGCAGGTAATTTTATTATAACAAATCATTGGTATCATAATCCAAATATAAAAGTTTACTTATTGTGTTACCGCTTTTTGCTTGATAAATCCATACCGCACAATCCTTCGCCTGGAGGTTGCTGAGTAATTTGGCTGCACATCGCCGGTTTGCAATACCAGGGAATAAACCCCCAATGTAGATATCTGCGCATTGGTAAAAGGCTGTGTATCTTTTATAGCTGCTCCTGCGTTGCCCGTAGTATCCTTGCACGTCATGTCTGATACTAAATAAAGTCGATTCTGAGTAAGCGACCAGTTGCCCGTTGTTTTTTGGGCCAAACAGGCAAAATTCACAAATGTGCAAGTATTATTGGTATTGAAAGTAAATGTCTGGGTCGAATCGCAGCCAACATATAAAGTGTCCGTGGTGCCAATCTGTGCATCACCAACATAATTGTTAACCTGTACGGTAGCCAGTAGCCAGGTACCTGCGGTGAGCAAATGTGGTATATTGCTGTCGGCATCTTTTTTACAGGAGTTACTCAGCAGGTTAATGATAACTAAGCCTAAAACAAAAACTAAGGGGGTTTTATTTTTCATAGAAATGATGCAGGCAAAAATAAATATTCCCGGTTATTAGTTGGCAACCAGGATGTAATTATAACTCTTTTACACCGAAATTATTTTAATATGCTATTTAGGTGTTTTATCTCGGGAAAACAAAAACCGATCCCGTTGTTTTATTTTTACTTTTGACTTTTTACATATCTACCATGCGTGTACCTTTTGAAAAACTTAAAGCTGAGTTTAACCGGATATTACTCAACCTTGATTTTACTATTGAAAAAGCCGAAAAATGTGCCTCCATTTTTGCCGAAAACAGCCGGGATGGTGTGTATACCCATGGCCTAAACCGTTTTCCGGTTTTTGTACAATTTGTAAAAGATGGCTGGGTTAAGCCCAACGCCGAACCAGTAAAGGAAGGCGACCTGGGCGCTATTGAGCAATGGAGCGGTAATTATGGCCCCGGAATGCTCAACGCCGGCATATGTATGAACCGCGCCATGGAACTGGCCAACCAAAACGGTATAGGCTGTGTGGCCATTAAAAATACTAATCACTGGATGCGTGGCGGTACTTATGGCTGGCAAGCTGCCGAAGCCGGCTACATTGGCATTTGCTTTACCAATACTATTGCCAACCTACCACCCTGGGGCGGCCTTGATCCGCGTTTGGGTAATAATCCGTTAGTTATAGCTGTGCCCCGTAAAAATGGGCATGTGGTGCTGGATATGGCCATATCGCAATATGCGGTTGGTAAATTAAAACAGTACGAAGCAAGTGGGGAGGAACTGCCGCTGCCCGGTGGTTATGATAGTGAAGGACATTTAAGTACCGATGCCGCGGCTATCCTGCAATCAGAACGGGTGCTGCCTATTGGTTTTTGGAAAGGCTCGGGGCTTTCGCTGGTGCTTGATCTGCTTGCAACCGTTTTAAGCGGCGGCAACTCTACCGCACGGATCAGCAAAGAGAAAACAGAGGCAGGTATTTCGCAGGTGTTTATCTGCATAAAGCCAAAAGGTGATGAGCAAACCACCGCGTTAATTGAAGAGGTCATCGCTTATACCAAAACCAGCAGGCCGGAACATGCCGGATCAACCATATCATATCCCGGCGAAAACACCCTAAAAACACGCGCTCAGAATTTAAAAGAAGGTGTTTTGGTGGATGAAAAAATCTGGAACACCGTACTGGGGCTGTAGGCGGGGTTAAAAATCAAAAATTTGTGGTGCGGTGATAACACCGACCACAAGCTTTATGTCGTATTTAGATATCCCTGCTTCCCAGCCCGTGGTCGGTGCTATCACCGTACCACTATATAACTTAATTTGTTATTTTTCCAGCCTGTGGTCAGTGTTATCACCGCACCACTTTTTTATCCAGCCCGTGGTCGGTGTTATCACCGTACCACCAATTGAGTTGCAGCCTGTGGTCGGTGTTATCACTACACCACTTTTTTTTTATCTTAGTTCATGCATCAAGGTATTGAATTTTTTACGGCTACGTGTCTTAACTGGCAGCCTTTACTGCAATCACATGATCGCAAACAAATTATAGTAGATAGCCTTAACTTTTTAGTTAAAGATAAAAGGATATGGCTGTATGGTTATGTAATAATGCCAAATCATGTACACATCATCTGGTGTAAACAACCTGAATGGCTAAATAAGAATGTGCAGCAACACTTTAGTAAATTTACTGCTCAACAACTTAAGTTTAATTTAATAAATAATTCAGCGGATCTTAAAAACTACAAGAGCACCCAAAATGACAGGGATTACCAATTTTGGGAACGCAGGCCGCATAAAGCAACGTTATATAACAGAAATGTATTGGAGCAAAAATTGGATTATGTACACGATAACCCGGTTAAGGCTGGGCTTTGTGACTTGCCTGAGGATTATACTTACTCATCGGCCCGATATTACCTATTGAATGAAGATAATGAATTGCTGACACACTATATGGATCACATTTAAGCTGTGCATGGTGATGGTGCGGTGATAACACCGACCATAGGCTGGAAATGCAGGGTAATGATGCGGTGATAGTGGTGCGGTGATAACACCGACCACAAGCTGGAAACCACCGATACCTCAGGGTCTCTCGTAGAGGACCTTGAGGTATCGAAAATATATTTATTCCTTATTTTTAATTGGGGATTGAACCAAATAATTCCTCCACGCTTGTACTATTATTTGAAAATCCTGAGTTGGTAAACTATAGTAAGGTACTATTGTATTATCATTTTCATAACTGTAAAAGTCTTCATAGAGTTTTGTTATATTGCTATTTACGACCGCTACTTGCAAACTTGGTGTATCAAATTCAATGATAGGAATTGTATTATTTAACACTTGGTCAATTCCATTTAGCAAAGAGTTAGCATCGTAAATTGTGTAATGATCTCCTATAATTTGAGACAACAAATCATTTATCGAAGTGATATTGTTCCCTAAGGCAAATCCTACCAGAGTGAAAAATTGCACTTTATATTGATTTAAAATGGCATTCATCGATTTTTATTTAGTTGGCCAAGCAGTTATAATTTTTAGCCTGTGGTCGGTGTTATCACCGCACCACTTCCTGCTCTATCCCCTACGCCCCCACCATCATTCCTTCAAACTTTTCCCAGAAACCATCGTGCGGAACTGGGGCTATGATAGTCACTGGTTCATTTTTAACGGGGTGAACGAAGGTTAGCTTGCGGGCATGCAGGCAAATACTTTTACGCAGACTGCCGCGGGGATAGCCATATTTATTATCGCCTACGATAGGTGTGCCCAGGGTAGATAGCTGCACCCTGATCTGGTGAGGTCTGCCGGTTATCGGGTCAACCTCAATCAGGTAATAACCGTTAAGTTCGGCAACCAGTTTGTAATGTAGTTCGGATCGTAAACTGCCCTGCACTTCTTTATCATGCGCTTTGGTTACATTTTTCTGTGAGTTTTTTACCAGCCAATGCACCAGGGTACCCGCTTCTGGTTGCGGGCGTTTGCGTACCACGGCGTAGTAAGTTTTGTGCATGTCGCGGGCCTTGAACATCTTGTTGATGCGGTCCAAAGCTTTGCTGGTTTTGGCAAACAGGATAACGCCGCTTACGGGGCGGTCCAGCCGGTGCACCACACCTAAAAACGCGCCGTTGGGTTTGTTATATTTTTGGGCGATGTATTTTTTAACCTTTTCATCCAGCGGTTCATCGCCTGTTTCATCAACCTGTACAATATCACCGGCGCGTTTGTTTACGGCAATAAGGTGATTGTCCTCATAAAGGATGTCCTTATCGGTAATATCATAACTGGTATAATTAAATTCGGGACGCATCTTTTTATTTGAGATTTATTATTAATTCGGATTTCGGATGTGGGATTTCGGATTTAAATATTTATTCAAACATCAAAAAATTCGAAATTTCCATAAATCCGAAATCGAACATCCAAAATCCGAAATCAACTTAATATTGTTCCTGTTCGTTCGGGAAATCTTTTGATTTAATATCGCTTACGTAATTTTTGATGGCACCGTTCATTTGCTCGTATAAATTGGCGTACTGGCGTAAAAAACGGGGTTTAAACCCTTTGTTAATCCCCAGCATGTCATGTATCACCAATACCTGGCCATCGCAATGCTGCCCGGCCCCTATGCCTATAATAGGTATTTGTACGCTTTCGGCTACCTCTTTGGCCAGTTTTGCAGGTATCTTTTCAACTACAATGGCAAAGCAGCCAAGCTCCTGTAAGGTGCGGGCATCTTCGCGTAATTTCTGTGCTTCGGCCTCTTGCTTCGCGCGTACGGTGTAGGTGCCAAACTTATAAATAGATTGGGGTGTTAGTCCCAGGTGACCCATCACCGGTATGCCGGCGGTGAGTATACGGGTTACCGATTCGGCTATTTCAATGCCGCCTTCCATTTTAACGCCATGGGCGCCTGATTCTTTCATGATACGGATGGCCGAATTCAGGGCTTCTTTAGAGTTACCTTGGTAGGAGCCAAAAGGAAGATCGACAATCACCAGCGCGCGTTTGGCAGCACGCACTACTGATGAGGCGTGATAGATCATCTGATCGAGCGTTATAGGCAGGGTAGTTTCATGACCGGCCATCACGTTTGAGGCCGAATCGCCTACCAGGATAATGTCCATTCCTGCATCGTCAACAATAGTTGCCATGGAGTAATCATACGCGGTAAGCATCGCGATTTTCTCGCCACGGTTCTTCATTTCCTGCACAATATGTGTAGTGATCCTTTTAACTTCTTTATGTATTGACATGTTTTATTTCGGGTTTCGGATATTCGCTATCGGATTTATGTTTCCGCTATGCAAAGGTTACTATTAATTTCGGAATTCGGAATTTCGATTTCGGATTTGGAGAATTCGGAAGTTTTGATTTTGTCTGAACCGCGATTTAAACAGATTTTGTCCCCTCAGGGTCTCTCGCAGAGGCCCCTGAGGCTTTAGCCACTTATGCACACTCAGGGTTACTTCCAGCAGTCCTGAAGGAACGAAAATCTGAAATTCCCAATATAGGCAATCCAAAATCAAAAAAAATCCCAAATGCCACATCCGAAATCCGAAATAAAACTGTATTTTTGCGGCGTGAATCAGGAAGTTCCTTACTTCAATATTTCTATCAGTTTTCACGGGGCTTTGAACCAGGCGATCCGATTTATTAATCCTTTCAATTTTTTTGATAAATGACCTACTTCACCAAATTACCGGCTATACTATTATTGGATGATGGAACCGTTTTTCACGGTAAAGCCGCAGGGAAGATCGGTACTACTACCGGCGAAATATGCTTTAATACCGGAATGACCGGTTACCAGGAAGTTTTTACAGATCCATCGTACTTTGGCCAGATCATGGTGGCTACCAACGCGCATATTGGTAACTATGGTATTACCAACGAGGAGGTTGAATCTGGAAATATCCAGATAGCGGGTTTGGTTTGTAAAAACTATAACATTGCTTACAGCCGTAAACAGGCCGATGAATCGATACAGGATTACTTCCAGTCGCAAAACCTGGTAGGCATATCTGATGTAGATACCCGCCAGCTGGTGCGTCATATCCGCGACAAAGGCGCTATGAACGCGATTATATCTTCGGAGATACTGGATATTGATGAGCTAAAAGCCAAACTTGCCGAAGTACCTTCTATGGACGGGCTGGAGCTGTCATCAAAAGTATCTACCACAGAAACCTATACTTTTGGTGACGAGAGCGCGAAATACCGTGTTGCCGTGCTCGACTTGGGTGTTAAGAAAAACATCCTGCGTAATTTTGACGACCGTGATGTTTACGCCAAGGTGTTCCCTGCAAAAACCACCTTTGCCGAAATGGAGCAAGATTTTGCCCCAACAGGATACTTTATATCAAACGGCCCCGGCGATCCGGCTGCGATGCCTTATGCTATTGAAACAGTAAAATCAATCCTGGCTTCCGAAAAACCGATGTTTGGGATCTGTTTAGGTCACCAGTTGCTGGCTTTGGCAAATGATATCCCAACCAAAAAAATGTTTAATGGTCACCGCGGTTTAAATCACCCGGTAAAAAATATTATTATCAACCACTGCGAGGTAACTTCACAAAATCACGGTTTTGGCGTAGTGCCCGAGGCTGTGCGTGCATCTGACAAAGTAGAGATCACTCATGTGAACCTAAACGACCAATCTATCGAAGGGATCCGTGTAAAAGATAAAAAAGCATTCTCGGTACAATATCACCCGGAATCATCTCCCGGCCCGCACGATTCAAGGTATTTGTTTGATGATTTTATCAAACTGATGTCTTAACGATGTGCAGATTTCAGATGTGCGGATGTGCAGATGATATAAAAAGCCTTTCAAGTTTAGCTTGGAAGGCTTTTTTGTTTTGGGGAATTATTAAGGCGCTATCGTAGACGACTCACCCTGTCATCGCTGCGCTCGACACCCCTCTCTCCGCCTGCGGCGCAAAGAGGGGTACCTCATTTTTTATCGTTGTCATCCTGAGCGATAGCGAAGGATCTTCTTCAGCATGCCTGACGTACAATAGATGCTTCAACCGTTCAGCATGACAAATCTGTTTTTACCCTCTTTGCCGCGAAGCGGGAGAGAGGGGCGTCCAGCGAAGCGTAGACGGGGTGAGTCGACGCAAAGCCCTTGTTCCTTACTCTAAAAATTCGTATATTTATATTACTCCAACGGCCCGGCTTTCTTACAGAAAGTCGGGCCGTTGAGGTAAAGGAAAAAAAGGCCCAAAAATAGGCTGTTTGGTGTAGTTATTTGACAACTAATAAATTAATACTTTTTAAAGTTTCAAAAACGTATTAAAAGCGCGTTGAAATTTGTTAAAAAGTGTTAAAATCGATGTTTTTCGAATGATTTTGGACCTGTTTTGATGCGTTTTTGAGCAGAAAAGTGTTAAAATAATAAGTTTAAAAAGTTTTTGCTGGATAAAACCCCCAACTTTTAACAATATTAACTTACTCGTAAACGTCTAATTCTAAAAAAAACAAATCGGTATGGCCGAAAAATTCTTACTGCAGGGCAATGTTAAGTGGAGCTATGATCATGAACTGGCAGGCATATCCCGGAGCAAAAAGATACTGGCAGGTTTAGTAACCTCAACACCGGTGCTGCTAAGCCATAATGGCTATATCGCATTAACTACTGCCGAATTGATCATTGAGGGTATTGAGGGGGATGAAGATTTGATTATCCCACTGGATAATATTAAACAGGTATACCTGGGTTTTGATGATTTGTTCCCCGTAACAGCCGAAAAAAGCCTGGGAATGCTTTGGCAGCCTTTAAGAATAGAGTACTATTTCTCTGCCACCGAAACACAATACTTATACCTTATTATTGATTATAACGGCATATATACCCATGATAAGGCCTGGTTTAACACCTTAACAGAAATACTACAGTAAGTTCATCATACGTTATTTTCCTATGCTACCGTTTAAAACAGTACTCTTATCAAGTTTAGTTTTTATAACTCATGTTTGTCTCGCGCAAAAAAATAACGATATACCTAAAGACGCTATAAAGGGCGACTTTGATGGTGACGGCAAACCCGAATATGTTTGGGTAGTTAGACCCAAAATAGCCGATAGCGGCGAGAATTGTGTTAACGGATGTACGATTAAGGTTGTATCGTCTAATCCCGAAATACCTGCCCTGGTAATATCAAATGCAATTGGCGGAACTATTACTAATCTCGGCGATCTGAACAATAACGGTACTGATGAAATAGGCATCCTGCCCGAGTGGTTCACCAGTTGCTGGAGCCCTTATTACGTGTACACACTGGCCCACAAGCACTGGCAGGAGGTTGTGCCTTCGTTCTCAACGCACTGCAACCAATGGGAAGCCGACGTTAAACCTATTGAAAAAGCTCCCGGTAAAAAAGGTTATGTGGTAATCCGCTACAGTGCATTTGAAAAGGAAGAGATCGTAACCAAAACCAAAATCATCCCCATAAAATAACTGCCTGTTGCTAAGTTATTGTAAATAAGCCTTTTTTATTTTTATTTGGATTTATTCTAAATAAGGTATTACTTTGTTTTTATTGAAAAAGGACATGCCTGTAAAAAACAGTTAAAATATAAAGTCCTGCTCTTGAGCAAATGCTGCGATGCGATAGCTTTGCGGGCTGGGCAGGCACCAACTTAATTAACAATGTATATGTGCGATTCAAAAGTCATAAGCCAGGTTGGAGCATCGGTAATTAGCCGGTACTCAGAGTGCCGCTGTATATTTATTTGGAATAACAACCTGATCCTGAGCTTCTCGCCCGAACAGTTTATACAGTTCAGGGATTTTACGGTCGATCTTGATTTTGCCGAACACACCCATCCCTTTCCCGACGGACAGGAAAGGCTGGTGATGCGCACCCCTGTTAATGATGTACAACTAACTTTTACTACTGAAGAGTGGGAAGATTTTCATGCTGCCATGGCCGAAGCCATTTATATGCAGGAGATCTACTCGCTGATGTATGATAGTTAGACTTTAGTATCAAGTAGTTAGTATCAAGACTTCTTACTTCGGGAATAGGTAATGAGAAGGCTACTTACGGTTTACCCCAAAAATCTTGATACTTGATACTAACTACTTGATACTTTCTTAAAGCTTATCATTGCTTCCTGAGCTGCTATCTGGCCGGATATGATGGCTGGTGGCACTCCTGGTCCAGGGACGGTTAGCTGGCCGGTATACAACATGTTTGTAATGTGTTTAGCCCGCATAGCTGGTTTAAAAAAAGCGGTTTGCGCCAGGGTATTGGCTAAGCCGTAGGCATTGCCTTTAAAAGAGTGGTAATCAGCTTTAAAATCATTCAAGGCATAGCTGCGTTTTACTACGATGGCGTCGCGGATATCCTGCCCGGTAATGTGCTTAAACCGGTTGAGCATCAGGTCAAAATATTTTTCACGGATACTTTCATCATCGAGTAAACCAGGTGCTATAGGCATCAGGAAAAAGAGGTTTTCACCGCCTTCGGGCGCTACACCAGGGTCGGTTTTAGAGGTGCAGGAAACATAAAACAGCGGGTTAGTAGGCCATTGCGGCGAAGTGTATATCTCCCTGGCATGTAGTTCAAAGTCTTCGTCAAAAAATAAATTGTGGTGTTTTATACCTGCTACCTTTTTGTTTGTGCCGATGTAAAATAATAGGCTGGATGGCGACATGGTACGGCTATTCCAGTATTTTTCGGTATAATTTCGATGCGATTTGGGTAACAGGTGCTGGTCAACATGCTCATAATCAGCCCCGGCTATCACAAAATCAGCCTGGAATGTGCCTTGGCTGGTATCTATATTATTGACGCTATTATCCTTTATTTCGATGTTAACAACTTCGGTATTTAATTTAAGTTCGACGCCTAACTCTTCGGCTAAATTCATCATGGCCTTTACAATCTGGTTCATTCCCCCTTGCGGGTACCAGGTACCCAGGGCCAGATCGGCATAGTTCATCATGCTGTACATGGCAGGCGTATTTTGCGGTGTTGCACCCAAAAATAAAACCGGAAACTCCAATAGTTTTATCAGCCGGGGATTTTTAAAATACCGGCGTACATGCTTGCTCATACTGCTTAGCAGCTGTATGTTCAGGCTTTTTTTGATGAGGTTAAAGTCAATAAATTCGGTGATAGAATGGGAGGGACGGAATACATATTCGCCCATGCCAACTTTATATTTGTAGGCAGCCTGTTTTAAAAAATCTTTTAAGCCAATGCTGCTACCCGGTTCTGTTTGCTCAAAAAGAGCTTCCAGTTCGGTCATACTGGCGGGTATATCCATTATATCATTGGGGCCGTAATAGATGCGGTATCCGGGGTCTAAGCGTTCGAGTTGATAGTAGTCAGCAGGTTTTTTATCAAACAAGGCAAAAAAGTTCTCGAACACATCAGGCATCCAATACCAACTGGGCCCCATATCAAATTTAAAACCATCTTTTTCCCAAACCCGTGCCCGGCCGCCGGGCTGATCGTTCTTTTCCAATATGGTGACTTTAAAGCCCTCTTTGGCCAGTACACAGGCTGCTGATAAGCCCGCGAAACCTGCTCCGATGATGATAATATGCCTTCCGCTGTTCATATACCTGTTGGGGTCCAAGTTAAACAAATTGTTTTGAGGTCATAAAAAACAATAACGGTTTGAATTTGTACATTTGGGAATCAGCCCAAGTGTAAATGATGAATCTGTACGACGAGACCAGTTTTGAATGCAGTAAATTAATAACCAATAAGTATAGCACATCATTCAGCTTGGGAATAAAGGCTTTTGATAAGGAACTCCGCTACCCTATTTACGCTATTTATGGTTTTGTAAGATATGCTGATGAAATAGTGGATACCTTTCACGAGCATGACAAGCTAACGCTGCTTAACGATTTCAGAAAGGAAACGTTTAAAGCCATCCAGGAAAAGATCAGTTTAAACCCGGTTATACACTCATTTCAACAGGTGGTAAACCGGTATGGTATCGAAACCAGGCTTATTGACGCTTTTTTGCGTTCTATGGAAATGGATCTGGATAAAAAAGTGTATGACCCGGCTTGTTATGAAACCTACATCTATGGTTCGGCCGAGACGGTAGGGCTTATGTGCCTGCGTGTTTTTACAAATAATAATGAGGCACAATATCAGTCACTTTTATCCCAGGCCCGCAGCCTGGGCGCTGCTTTTCAAAAAGTAAATTTTTTGCGCGATATACAGGCTGATTATCAGGAGCGTGGCCGTACCTATTTCCCCGGTATTGACTTTAATAATTTTACCGAGCAGGATAAGCATCGTATTGAAGCTGAGATTAAAAATGACTTTGACAATGCCTTTGAGGGAGTAAAACAATTACCGCCAGGTACACGTTTAGGGGTTTACATAGCTTACACCTATTATTTGAAACTGTTTAAAAAAATAAGTTATACGCCAGCAAACGTTATCCTGCAAAAAAGGATACGTATTTCTGATGTACGGAAGATGGGTTTGTACGTTAAAGCTGTTTTACAACAAAAACTGAATGTGATTTAAGAGAATGAGGAGAAGTATTTTTTTTATAGCCGGAATGTTTTCGTTTTTGTTCATGATACAAGGGGTAAAGGCCGATGAGCCCAACCTTAAAAATATACGCAGGCAATTGAGGGAGGCCATTAATGATAGTAAAACCACTGATTCTCTTTATAAAAGTCTGAACAGTATAAAAAATCGTACAGGAATTATTGATGGCTTTATAGCTGGCGTGCAGGCACTGAAGGCCAAGCACGCCTGGAACCCATACTCCAAGATAAAGTACATCAAAAATTGCGAAAAAACATTTGAAAAAGCGATAGAGGTCGATCCGCATAATATTGAGATCAGGTTTATGCGGTTTTCTGTGGAGGATAGTGTACCCGGTTTTTTAGGTTATAATAAAAACATAGCAACCGATAGTAAAGAGATCATAACCCAGTTGGGTAAAAAAAATTATGGTACAGCCGATAAAGAACTTACCGTGGAGATCATTAAGTTTTTGGTGAATTCCCGCAGGTGTACCCCAGCTCAAATTGATGAGTTAAACAAGCTCTTAGCCTCTTTAAAGTGAAATATACCTACTTATTGATCAATGTATTAACCGTGTTTTTCCCGGTGGTATTATCGTTTGATAAGAGGGTGAATTTTTATAAAAGCTGGAAATTTATCGGGCCCGGGATGACCATAACCGCGCTTTTCTTTTTGTTTTGGGATGTGCTTTTTACCGTAAAGGGGGTATGGTCCTTTAATCCACATTATATTATAGGGATAACGCTCTGGGGCCTACCGTTGGAGGAGGTATTGTTTTTTATAACCGTGCCATTTGCCTGTATCTTTATATATGCCTGTTTAAATTATTATGTCAAATGGCAGATGAATAACAGGCTCACACTTATGATCAATAGTTTGATCATCATATTGAGTGTATTAGGGACCATTTTTTATCATGATCGATTGTATACTATCGTGACTTTTGGCCTGTTGTTGGTGTTGATGCCTTTGCTGCAATACATGTTTAAGGCAAAATGGCTTAACCGGTTTTATTTAGCTTATCTGGTAGCGCTTATTCCTTTTTATATAGTAAATGGCATACTAACATCTATACCTGTAGTCATCTATAATAACAATGAAAATATGGGAAAACGCGTAGGTACCATTCCGGTAGAAGATCATTTTTACTTAATCATTCTGCTGTTGATGAACGTTGGATTTTTTGAGTACTTTAAAACTAAAAATCAATTATCTTGAGTCAGCTTCCGGAATATACCAGATCACAACTGGCCCTGCGAAACGGGCAGGACAAGCCTCAGATATGGGTAGCCTATAAAGGGGTGATCTATGATGTGAGCGAAAGTCGGCTATGGAAAAACGGCAAGCATTATGAACATTGGGCCGGACAGGATCTGACTGATGAACTGCCCGATGCGCCTCATACCGAAAGCGTATTTGAAAAGTTTGAGAAGATAGGGCGGTTAAGCCCACCGGCCCACTAAAGGGACTTCCTGATGTCGGATATGCAGATTTTAGATGAGCAAATGTTTAGCATTATGCACACTATTTAACATCTTCACATTTGCATATCCGCACATCTGAAAGGGGTTTATATTTCAAATTTAGCCAAGCCAACAAATTCTTGTATGCGGGTAGTAATTTCTTCCTGAGATAGGTTTCGCAATCGCTCTGAGCCGAATTTTTCAACGCAGAAAGATGCCAGCGCCGACCCGTATATGATAGCATTTTTCATGTAATCAAAATTTACCGAACCTACTTTAGCCAAATAGCCAATAAAGCCACCTGCAAAAGTGTCGCCTGCCCCGGTAGGGTCAAATACTTCGGCCAATGGCAGAGCGGGGGCGCTAAATATTTTATCTTCATGGAAAAGCAATGCGCCATGCTCACCTTTTTTAATGATTACATATTTTGGTCCCATGGTTAATATCTTGCGTGCTGCCTTCACCAGGGAGAACTCGCCTGATAGTTGACGAGCTTCGGCATCATTAATAGTGATAACGTCTACCAGTTTAATGGTATTCAATAATTCATCAAGAGCAATGTCCATCCAAAAGTTCATGGTATCCATCACAATGAGCTTGGGGCGTTTATTTAACCGTTTAATAACCGTTTGTTGTACCTGTGGGGATAAATTACCCAGCATCAGGTATTCACAATCCTGATAGGAATCGGGAATAATAGGATCAAAAGCCTCTAAAACATTGAGCTCGGTAGCCAAAGTATCACGGCTGTTCATGTCGTTATGGTATCTTCCGCTCCAAAAAAATGATTTTCCACCTTGCTTTATCTGCAGGCCTTCGGTGTTTATATGATGTTTTTGAAGATCTTCGATCTCATTCTGTGGGAAATCGTCGCCTACAACAGCAACAATTTTTATACGGTTGTAAAAGTAAGATGCGCCTAAACTGGCAAAGGTTGCCGACCCACCGACAATTTTATCCGTCTTTCCGAAGGGGGTTTCGATAGCGTCAAATGCCACAGTACCAATAACTAACAAGCTCATGTAAAATATTTTTAAAAATTTTTTGCGCAAATATTGTGAAATTACCTCAGAAATCATACTTTTGCACCACTCCAATCGGAAAATACTCCTGAGTAGCTCAGCCGGTTAGAGCATCTGACTGTTAATCAGAGGGTCGCTGGTTCGAGCCCAGCCTCAGGAGCCTGAAAATCAATAAAAAAACCCACTCTGGCGAGTGGGTTTTTTTATTGCAGGAAATTTGCAGAGAAAGACCAAAATTCCATCACTTCTTTTTTAAAGGGACAAAAAGAAATATTACAAATTTCCTCTCCATCCAATATTATCCATACTGTTTTCAATACGAATGAAACTACTCTTTGGTGAATCACAAATCGGGCAGGTATATTCATCTAATATTTGAAAATCGATACCGGGGATAATGTCATTAACTATATCGCCAAAAGTTTGATCATAAATGCTGAAACAGCTTTGGCATCGATAAATATAATGCGTTTCTTTTTCATCTGTTTCATTGGGTAGTACAGACGGGGATATACTATCATCAATCAGAATGCTGTAAAAGTGATTACAAAGCCCTATCAAACACCTGGCAAGATCAACTTTTGGCACTTTTTCCCGGTAGGTTACATAATCTTTTGAGTTTGGATTAAAATCGCTGGTATGCAAAATATCAAACACATCTGGCAATTGTTTTTTAATGATGATAGAGCCCGGCAGCCCCGTTTTGGGCTGCATTTTTATGGCGAAGCAGAGCCGGTAAGTTCGCAGGTCGTATTCCTCAAATATCCGTACCAGCTGCTGTTTTAACTCCAGACTTTCGCTGTTCAGGTTTTCCAGCTGCCAGTTCAGTTCATTGGAGGCATGTCTTACGTTGATCAGGTGCTTATTCAGGATGCTCCCCCATTCTTTGCGGTCGTCTTCGCTGATGCCTTTAATAAGCAATGATTTCCAGGGGGTGGTATATAGCTGACCAATGCGGTTTTTTAGGCATATGGTGCAAATGTCCTTCATAAACTCAAGTGGAAATAGTTCATTTCGCCTGTAAATACCCAGCCAGTATTTATTATTCACATACCGGTTAATGCCTTCGTAATAGGGGAGTTGAAAATCGGGAAGTTTTAACGGTTCTGTTATGGGCTGTGTAACAAAATCATTTTGGGCCATAACCAGATCATGGAATTTTTGATGATTGATCTTTTGCCGGTCATAAAACTGGGCTTTATGGGCCATGATCATCTTTTCGGCCGTTTGGCTTAGCAAAGGAATATCATCTGAGTAAACCATCGATGGCCAGCAATAAATATCGGTTGTTTTCGGAAAACGGACATACAGATACCAGTAATTGCTAATGTTAGAGGTAATGAAATTGAAGTTACCGCTAAAAAAAGGCACAAAGGTTTGATGCTGATCAACCAGGTTGATCTTTAACTTGGGCTTAAAATTAAACAGATCAAATATGTCTTTATAAACACCCTCCTTTATCCAGCTTTCTGTGTTAAAAATGGCATCTGTAACATAGGAGCTAATGATGTTTGGAAATTCATCTTCATTTATTTCATAACTGATCTCGGCCCGCAGCATATCCATTTCCATGTCCTCTAATTGGTCGGCATCGATGCAAAAAAATAATTGCTGCCGGTTTCCGATACGGATAACCTGCGCCCCTGCATTTTCGGCAATGAGCAATAACTCATACAGGTCACCCGCGGATATAACGCCACCGGGCAGGTTTACTTTGATACAACAGGTTTCTTTTTTATCCATAGGGAATAATTATTGAATTAGTGATTTACTGAATTAGTGATTTCAAAAATCCTGACTCTAACTGCTTTACTTCCTCATTTTATGACTACCTCAGCTTTAAGCATTTCTTCTAATAATCGTTTTACTTCCGGACGACATGATCCGCAACCGGTACCCGCGCCCGTAGCGCTGCACAGATCTTTCAGGTTATTGCAGCCTGATGCTATTTTGTTCTGGATATTTTCGCTGCCTACATTGTTACAGCTGCATACCAGCTTGCCCAGCACCGGTTCGGTTTTATTACCGCTACGTAAAAGCTGTATGCGTTTTTCGCTTAACTCAGTTTTATTGGCTATCAGCTCTTTAAATTCCAGGAACTCACTTTTGTCGCCAATAAGTATGGTGCCAACCAGCCGATCCTGATGAATGATGCATTTTTTATAATAGCGTTTGGCCTTGTCGATAAAAACGATCTCTTCATAATGCTGGTTATCCGGGCATTCAGACAAACCAATGCTGCACAGATCGAACCCATGAATTTTAATGATATTCATGAACAGTGTGCCTTTGTAATAACTGGCAATATCGCCATTCATATATTTGGCCATCACTTCGGCCTGTTGCTCGGCGGCGGCGGTGATGCCGTACATGGTGCCTTCAAACTCGGCAATTTCGCCAATGGCATAAATGTCGGGGTCGCTGGTTTGCATGCGTTCATTCACAATAACGCCGCGTTTACATTCCAGACCGCAGTCTTTAGCTATTTCCAGGTTGGGCGTGGTTCCTATAGCCAGGATCATGGCATCACAGTCTATTTTGTTACCACTTTTTAAGCCCACCCCGGTTAATTTTGATCTGCCATAAAACAGCTGCACCTCATCGTCATAATAAATATCGCAGCCCTGGTCGGCCATTTCCTCAGCCAAAAGCTGACTGCCCAGCACATCCAGTTGCCTATTTAAAAAGCGCGAAACACGTTGTACAATGGTGATGCGCATCCCAATTTCTCTTAGCGACGCAGCCATTTCGAGCCCCAGCAAACCCCCGCCTACAATAACCACATGACCACCCTGTGGCACATGTTTGATGAAACCATCGGCATCGTTACGGCTGCGCATGGTGAATATACCCGGCAACGATGGCACATTTTTAGGTACCGATGCCCTGCTACCTGTAGCCAGCAATAGTATATCATATGAGGTTTTAATACCACGCGAATCCGTAACCTGTTTGTTAGTACGGTCCACCTTTTCGATACTTACGCCCCGCAGCATTTTGATGTTGTAGGCAGGCTCTTCCGAATCCTTCATCTTCACTAGCTGCTCCCATGATTGTTCGCCACTGATATAGTCGGGTAGCATAACGCGGTTATAAAATGGATGGTTCTCTTTGCTGAATATCGTGATCTCATCATCGGGGTTTAATTCCCGGTATGATTTTACAAAGCCATAGGCCCCCGCGCCTGCGCCCACCACCACAATACGCTGAAAAGGTTTTTTATATTTTTTAAGATTTACGGCACAAAACTTAAAATCGGGCTCTTTGGATATCGGATCCACCCTGTCGCTGGTCACATTATTGGCCCGGTTCAGGTCGTTATTTAAAATTTTTCCCCAGTGCATCGGCAAAAACACCACGCCCTGTTTTATTTGGGTGCTTAGCTTAGCCTGCACACGCACTTCGCCCCGGCGTGAGGTAATAACGGTAATATCACCCTCATTGAGCTTTAAAGCGGCAGCATCATCTGGGTGGATCTCTAAAAAGGCTTGTTTATAATGCTGATTGAGCTTATTTACCTTACCCGTTTTACTCATGGTATGCCATTGGTCGCGGATGCGGCCCGTAGTGAGGATGAATGGGTAATCATCATCCGGCGCCTCGCTGGTTAAAGTATCCGCAACCGGACTGATCACCGCTTTTGTTGATGGAGTATAAAAAATATGGTCTGTAAATAAGCGCGGTGTGCCTTTGGCCGGGCTTTTCTTTTTATAGGGCCATTGCACCGTTTTTTGCTCTTTCAAAACGGCATAACTCAGGCCGCTGATATCGATATTGGTTTTGGCGGTAAGCTTTACGTGTTCGGCATAAATGTCTGCCGGGCTTTCAAAATTAAAACCTTTATAGCCCATTTTGCGGGCAAAGCAGCAAATAATCTCGGCATCGGGCAGGGCCTCGCCGGGAGGGTCAATCAGTTTGTTTAAATAACTGATGCGCCGTTCAGAATTGGTCATGGTGCCCTCCTTTTCGGCCCAGGCTGCTGCCGGAAGTATCACATCGGCATAAGCTAAAGTTTCGGGCTTGTTGCTGATCTCCTGTACTACCACAAACTTCGCTTTCTTTAAAGCTTCTTCGGCCAGGCGAACGTTGGGAAGGCTGGTAAGCGGATTGGTGCATATGATCCAAATCGCTTTTAATCGGCCATCATTCAAGGCCTCAAACATCTCTGTAGCAGTTAATCCGGGCTTGGATTGAATGGTAGTACCACCCCAGAATTTTTGCACCTCTTCCCGGTGCAGCGGATTACCCAGGTTGCGATGAGCCGGGAGCATGTTGGACAATCCACCAACTTCCCTGCCGCCCATAGCATTGGGCTGTCCCGTTAATGATAAAGGGCCAGAGCCGGGTTTACCAATATGCCCGGTGATGAGGTTGAGATTAATAAGGCTCAGATTTTTGTTTACTCCTATGGCGCTTTGGTTAAGCCCCATTGTCCACATGGTAATAAAGCCTTTGGCTTCCCCAATATATTTTGCAGCCAGGCGAATGCTACTTTCACTCAGTCCGCAAATTTGAGATGCCTCAGTCAGCGTTTTTTCAAAAACAATAGCGCTGTATTGTTCAAAGCCTTCGGCATGATTATTTATAAAGTTGATATCGATATCGCCATTCTCGATCAGCAAGCGACCGATAGCATGGTTCAGCGTAATATCAGTACCCGGATTTATCTGCAAATGCAGATCAGCAATGGCACAGGTATCCGTAGCCCGCGGATCAACCACAATAATTTTTGTGTCGGGATTGGCGGCTTTGTGGGCTTCTACCCTACGCCATAAAATAGGATGGCACCAGGCCGGGTTGCCTCCCATAATGTAAAAGCAATCAGCCAGTTCAATATCATCATAACAAAGCGGCACACTATCCTCCCCTAACGCAATTTTATAGGCAACCACTGCGCTGCTCATGCATAAACGGGAATTAGTATCCAGGTTATTACTGCCGATAAAACCCTTCATCAGTTTATTAACTACATAATACTCCTCGGTTAAACACTGACCTGAAGCATAAAATGCCACAGAATCGGGGCCGTATTTTTCGATGAAAGTTTTAAAAACAGCGGCGGTACGGTCAAGTGCCTCATCCCAGCTCACCTGCTGCATGGGCATACTTTTGTTGTAGCGCATTTGCGGGTAAAGCAGGCGGTCGCTTTTATCATTCACGGTATAATGCAGGTTCATGCCTTTGCTGCACAGCATACCTTTATTTACCGGGTGATCTTTATCGCCCTGTAGTGTAACACTGCCGTTTTTATCCTTATTCAGCACAACGCCGCAACCCACCCCGCAATAGCAGCAGGTAGAGGTTACGGCATTGGCGGTTAACCTGTTTTTTGATGATGATGCCTTTAAGCTCATATGTTTATGCGATACTGCCCGCTATTACCGGGTCAGTTTCTGTACTGGGAACTGTTTGTTTATAAAAACGGGTAATGAAAACAACTAAGGCCACAGCAATAACCGTATAGCCGATATAGGTAAATGCCTGTACATAAGTAATGGAATTTGACTTGAACAGGAAGCCGAACAACATCCCGCCGAAATTTCCACCTGCGCCAACTATGCCGCTTACTAAACCCACATTCTTGGTGTTTACAAATGGCACAATGCCATAAGTAGCGCCATTAGCCATTTTTAGGAAAAGCGCGAATGATAACATGGAAACAATAGCCGCCAGCAAGGTGCCTGATTGCGCGAACAATATCAGCCCGAGGCCCTCAAATAATAGCACACCTGCCAATAGCAAACCCTTGCCACGCATACCAAACTTGCGACCAACCCTGTCTGATACGATACCGCCCAATGCACGGGCAAACAAGTTCATAAAACCGAATATGCCCGCCCAAAAACCAGCCTGACTTTGCGACAGATGAAATGAATCGACAAAATGCAGGGAGGCCACGTTATCGAAAGTGATCTCCATGCCAAAACACATGGCGTAGGCCATAGTCAGGGCCCAGATACGCCAGTCAGCCAGTACACTCCAGTCGGTTTTGGATGATTTGCCTTGTGTGTAACCAACTTCATCGTAGTTGCCGTTGGGCGTATCCTTAGTGTATTTATAATATAGATAAGCGATGATCAGCATCATTACTCCTGGCACGATCATGGCATAACGCCAGGCCTCGGCCTTAGTATGACCAAAACCAACTATGGCCGCAAATATTAAAGGCATTACCATATTGGTTACGCCACCGCCCAGATTGCCCCAGCCGCCGGTTACCGCGTTTGCCGTTCCTTTTAACTGCGGTGCAAACATCATAGAGGTATGGAACTGTGTGATCACAAACGAAGCACCGATAATACCGATAGATAGTCTGAATAATAAAAAGGTAGTATAATCATGCGCCAGGCCCACAAAAAATACCGGGAGCGAACCCACTAACAATAGCCGGATTGCTGTTTTGCGCGGTCCCCAGGTATCGCAAAGTTTACCGATAATAAGGCGTGCTATAATAGTTGCCGACACCGAAGCGATGATGATATTACCCACCTGACCCTTAGTTAAATGCAGCTCGGTACGAATGGTTGGCATTAGCGGAGCCAGGCCAAACCAGCCAAAAAAGCACACAAAAAACATCAGCCAGGTAATGTGGAATGTGCGCATTTGCACACCTTTGAGCGAGAATATATTGAGTTTAGTCAGTTGATTTTCCATAATTTTTGAATTTAATAGCAGGGTTTATTTATTTAAAAATTCGGGTTTAATGTTAATCTGCAGGTAGGCCCATACCGGCTTCAAATTGGCGGTCCCGGGCGTTATATTTTTAGCGTATTCCATGCTACGAGTAGCCGCCATGTAGGAGAGGCCCAAATCAATACCTGTAAACTTATTTAATTTATAGCCGGTGGTAAGGTCGAATTCGGTGCCGAGGTATTTACTTACCGGCTGGCCATTAACGTCTTTCTGATCTTTAGCCAGCATAAAATAGTGGTTGGCCAGCTCCGTTGTAAACCTGCTGTTTGATGAGGTATACTTTATTTTTAAGTACGGGTTACTCAAGCCCCCTGTTGGCGAACCGCTTACCGCATAAAAATAATCCATGTATCCCCAAAACTTATGTGGCGTGCCATACAATGGGTCAAAACGGTGATTGGTTTTTGAGGTAGAGAAAGCATCATTGCCCGAAAGGTAATCCCAGCCGGCAGTATAGCTTAGCTGATTTGGCTTATAGGTGATTGATGTTGTAATAGTATAGGCGCTTAATTCCAATCCATCACGGTCATGACCACCCTGGTAGTAAAACCCGCCGGTTAATGCCAGCTGATTTTTATCGCCAAAAGCCGGATTGATTAACAACCCGGTAGTATAACGGGTATTGACACCTGTTTGGTTAAAGCGTTTGCCATATACGTAGCCCACATCGGTGCCCGAAGTATTTTTAACCGAATCCAGTATGTATTTACTAAACTGATCGGCCAGGAACAAGCCTGATATCTTGGTTTTACTAAACTTTTTGGCCACATACAAATACTCCAAAGCTTTGTAGTTTTGAGTGGCTGCATTACTGCCTGGAGAGTTTAAATAAGCGGGGTTGCCATTTTTAGCACTCAGTCCGGCACTGTTGACAAACGGGATCAGGTTTGCAGGGGTATTTACCAGGTTGCCTTTACTGTCTTTTACTGTAGCGGGGATATTTGCGGGAGTATAAAAGGTGCCATTATAATTAATAGCGTCGGAGTTTTGGTTAAATGCCGCGCCGAGATCAAGCTGCCAGCCATTTTGTAATAATTTTAACACAATGGCATCGTGGCGTCGTCCCTGTTGTGTCCAATCCAGGTTACCCAGCAGGCGTTCATCGTCATAAACCAACTCCTGCCGACCGACTTTGATAGCAAAATAATCAACAGGAGAAACTTTAAAGGAAGTATCTTTTTTGTTTGATAAAATAATTTCGGCCCAGGCTTCATGCAGACTCAGTTTATTGCCGTCAGCAGCAGTTATGGTCGATGCATCCTGCCCCCATAGCCTGACATCCTGAACCGAGGTATGGAAAATAAGCTTGCTCGATTTATAATCAAGCGTTAAACGCGTTCGCTGCGAAATGAACGCTGCATCTTTGTACCCTATGGTTTGCAGGGTACCATAACCATCCCTCAATTCGCCCCTTGTTCGTAATTGTCCCGAAAAAGAGAGCTGTGCATTTGCATTTAAAGAGGATAAGCAAACAATAATAAATGCAATAGTCGGAATAGTGTATTGGTTTAATACATTTTTGTACATTTGAGATAGTTTTTTATTTGTTAAAGCAATGAAAACTGTTTAACCCTGTCTGGGAATGCGACCTCCCGGCAGGGCTTTTTTATGTTTTGTATTTAAATGTTTATATCCATAGGCATTTAAATTTTATGATTCCTTTATTTTACGTTTTTTATTGTCATAAATATATCCAAATTGATGCTATGTATCAATTTTTACAATGTTATTTTCTAATTTTTATGATTTAAATCATAAAAATTCATTTTTTTATCAAATTATCAATTTATAACATCTTAAAAACAGCGTAAATAACATTTTTATAATGAAAATTTTACATTTGATTTATTTAGATTACCTGTATTTTAATTTTTATTGAATTATTTATTGGTTTTTTTATTTAATTACCGATAAATTAATAGAGATATCAAAAAATTTATCACTCGTTATAATATAAATGCGAAAAATTTACGTCAATTATTAATTGATATCATTTAACTAAGTATTCGCATCAGATAAATTTGATTAAAATAAAAAATCCTCCAAAATTTTTAGCTTTTGAAGGATTTTTATTTGCAAAAATACCGAAATGTATGGTTTTTCGTAAACTCAATTAGGTGATCCCTATATAAACCTTACCATCAATAACTTTTACAGGGTAGGTTTTTATTTGATATTCTTCACCTGTAAGACATTCGCCGCTGATTAATGAAAAAGCTTTTTTATGAAACGGGCAAGCTACTTTTGGAGTACAATCATCGCCAGTACTGCCTATCATGCCACGCGAAAGCGCCATCTGCTGTTTGTGCGGGCAAAGATTTTGTGTGGCATACCATTCACCACGGCGCGAAAAATTATACAACGCTATTTGTTCATCGCCATGTTTTACACAGGCACCTCCGTTCTCCGGAACGTCATCTGTGTAACAAGCTAAAACCCATTCAATATCTACTACTGTTTCCATAGTTATGTTTTTAGTTTATGATAATTACCATTTTGCTTTTACCTGTTCGCGCATGGCTTCAAATTTTACTGAAGGATCCTTCTCCTCCGGAGCATTAATAAAATGAGCGAAACGTTTACGCAGAGCGGGATTTTCTACAACCTCTTTCCATTCGCAATGATAGGTATCCACCAGCTGCTGCATTTCCTCGTCCAGCTTTTCGGCAATACCCAGGCTATCGTTAATTACTACATTTTTCAGGTAACTCATACCGCCATCCATTTTATTAAGCCAGGTTGCAGTACGGGTAAGCGGGTCGGCGGTTTTAATGTAAAACATCAGGAACCTATCGATGTATTTGATGCAGGTTGCATTATCAACATCCGTAGCCAGCAATTGCGCATGTTGCGGTTTTGAGCCTCCATTGCCGCACACATACAGATTCCAGCCTTTTTCGGTGGCAATTATGCCAAAGTCTTTTGACTGAGCTTCTGCGCATTCACGAATACAGCCGCTAACGCCTCCTTTTATTTTGTGCGGCGCACGGATGCCTTTATATCTTTCTTCAACTTCAATAGCAAAGGATACACTATCATGCAATCCAAACCGGCACCATGTACTACCTACACAACTCTTAACCGTACGCAACGCTTTGCCATAAGCATGCCCGCTCTCAAAACCGGCATCAATTAATTCCTCCCAGATCTCTGGCAGATCATTAATATGCGCGCCAAACATATCTATACGCTGCCCACCCGTTATTTTGGTATAAAGACCATATTTTTTAGCCACCTGTCCAATCACGATCAATTTATCAGGAGTGATCTCGCCGCCGGGAATGCGTGGAACAACCGAGTAAGTACCGCCTTTTTGTATGTTAGCCAGGTAGCGGTCGTTGCTATCCTGAATGGTATCTTGTTTTACAATCACATCATTCCACAGACTCGATAGGATGCTGGCTACCACAGGCTTGCAAACCTCGCAGCCATCGCCCTTTCCAAAATGATCCAATACCAGATCGTAATTTTTAACCTGGTTTATTTTTACCAGGTCAAACAGTTCCTGGCGCGAATATTCAAAATGCTCGCATATTACATTTTTAACATATTGGCCATTGGCTTTCATGGTGCCTGTAACCAGGTCTTTTACCAATGGTACACAACCGCCACAACCAGTGCCTGCTTTGGTGCATTTTTTAATATCATCAACACTGCAGGCGCCGCTGTTTACCGCCGAGCATATAGCTGATTTGCTTACCGCCTCGCATGAGCAGATTAATGCATCATCAGGCAAACTCATTACACCTGCACCTTCATTAGCTTCGCCGCCGCGTAGGCCCAGTATCAGATCCTCCGGGTTTGGCGGCAGTGCAATTTTGTTATTAACCGTTTGCAGGAGCATGTTATAGGCATCAGCGTCTCCAATTAAAATGCCGCCAAGCAGGTACTTGCCATCATTACTAATGTTGATGCGTTTGTATATTCCTTTATGGGTATCCTCAAATACAATGGTGCGGCAATCTGGCTCAGTGACAAAAGCATCACCAAAGCTGGCTACATCAACACCAATCAATTTAAGCTTAGTGCTCATGTCGTACCCGTAAAACCCTTTCTCGTTGCCCGATAAATAGCTGGCAACAACATCAGCCATTTCATAGCCTGGAGCTACCAGACCGTATATCATGCCTTCGTAAAGTGCGCACTCGCCTATGGCAAAAATGCACTCATCGCTGGTTTGCATTTTTTCGTTAACAACGATGCCGCCGCGGGTGCCGGTATGCAGTCCCGCCAGTTTTGCCAGTTCATCGCGCGGGCGGATGCCGGCAGATATTACCATCATATCGATAGGCAAACTGGTATCATCATTAAACTTTAACGCTTCAATTTTGTGATCGCCAACAAAGGCTGCAGTATTTTTATTGAGATGAATATTTAAACCGAGGCTTTTTAATTTAGATAGCAACATGCCACTGCCTGCAGAATCTATTTGCCGCGGCATTAAACGGGGGGCAAACTCTATAACGTGCGTTTCTTCAATACCCAGATCTATCAGTGCTTTTGCAGCCTCAAGACCTAAAAGACCGCCACCCATTACAGCGCCAACTTTAGCATTGACGGCATAAGTTTTGATCAGTTCCAGATCATCAATGGTGCGGTAAACAAATACGCCTTCTTTTTCAACGCCCGGAATATCGGGTACAAAAGCCGATGATCCGGTGGCCAGCACCAGGTAATCATATTTAATGGTAAGCCCTTTCAGGGAATGAATAGTTTTTTCTGCCCGGTTTATCTCCTGAACAGGATCGTTAAGATATAACTTTATGCCATTATCAGCATACCATGTGTCGGTAGATAACGATAGGTCGCTTGCTGTTTTTCCGTTAAAATATTCGCTGAGGTGAACCCTGTCATAAGCAATTCGGGATTCTTCGCCAAAAACAATGATATTGAAATGTGATGACCGGGCTAATAGTTTTTCACAAAACTTATAACCCACCATTCCATTGCCAACAACTACGATGGTTGGTTGAAACATAACGATTTTTTTAAATGTTAAAGCAAAAACTGTATTTATAACGCGTTATAGTTGCGACCTTAAAGCATTATGATAACAATATTAACTAATTAATTCAATATTTCAATTTTTAAGCACTATAAAAATTGAATTTTTTATCATTTTTATGATAATCGTAATAATTTAATGGTTTATGGTTTAAAATTTTATACTTTTTTATGATAATAATCATTTTAAGGTAATTTAAGTTCATTACACTTGCCATTAACAGGAGTTTAAGGCAAATTCACAAATTTAATATATGCATAGCGCATGAAAATCCGAAAGTCAAGGAAAATTCAGTACGCTAAATTGCCTATGTTATTTTAAGTGTCAAATTCGATGGTAATTTTGAGACAGTAAAGAATTATTTCGTCGTTTATAGTGGCAGTATAATCAGCCCATCACTTTTAAAGTATGGATCAAGTTTGATATTTAACGATTTAACAGTATTGCTTGTAATCGGATTGATTGAATGATACAGGATAATGTGCTTGATGAACACTCAATATAGCGGCAATACCCAATAATATAAGACTTCTGGATTTTTTAAAGCAATATGAGAACTGCCATTGCAGCGATTAATGCGAGGGGAATATCCCGATTGCGCATTTTTGTAAATTACGCAGATTTATCTTTATTCTTTTGATAGTTGCCTTGTCTTTTTGAATGGAATCAGTCATTAAATGAGCCAGTTCATGAATTATTCCCTCATCACCAACAACCTCTTCAATCGATATCGTTTTAGATTTAAGTGCAATAAAAGAAAGGTAACAAGCCAGGTGAGTTATAACAGGTAAATTCTCCAAAAAAGCTTTATCGCTTAAACTGCTATAATCTTCAATTGTATTTATGTGTTGCAATTTAGTTTCAATTTTTTCGCCTATGTTTCTTAAGTTAGAAATATATTTTATTTGCTTAATACTGTTACCCAATATGTATGAGGAATATTTGTTCCCGTTTAAGATATATGATGTGTAAACTCCGCGTGCCCTATCAATTTCCATTTTTTTCAGTTTAATAAATTATTGCTTAATCCTGCAAAATTGAAGTGGCTTTGTCGCCGAGTAGAATCATGATGTATAACGTCATAAATTCAATCACGTTCAATTTGCAGAACTATTAATCAATTAACAAAGAAGACCTTTCAAGGTTGTGATTAATTAAAAATATTTCTTATTAATTAATTAATTATTTGAGATTCTTTTATCTTGAAAGCAGGATATTACATTCTGTGACCGCCGGTAGCTCCGCTGCATTTATTCTCGCATCTTCAACAGCTCTTATTTGGCTGGTGCCCGGACCGATATTACATTAGCTGAATGAGCTGCCGGCCTCACATGAAAGCACCGGTAACCATATGGTTAATATATAGGATTTGACTAAAGCGGGGTTTGATTACTTCTATAAATTTTATATCTGCTTATCTAACCCAACAGCAAAGAAAAATGATCTGTTAGCCAAAGCCTATTAGTTCAAGTGTGCGCCTTGCGCTGATTTTTGAAAATAGCTGGTTCGGCGCCATTGTTCTTCCCTTCGGGAGTTTCGAGCGCGGCATGCGGCTTGTCGGTTGAATTTATAGTATTGATTCCTTTATTTACGTCCGACTGGCTTAGTATGTCTTTTGGATTGGGCAGGTCAAAGCTACCTACCGGATGAAGCGAGTCATCAGTTATTCTTTTTTTCTTCATGGTATTTACGGTTTAGCCTAAAGCTCCCACAGGCGCTTATTTACTTATTCAGTTTCTTCTCTACCACGCTTCGCTGGTTAGAGCCTGTTGCTTTCTTGGCTGCTGCTACATTCTTTGCCGTTGTTCCTTTTTTGCGTGCTTCATATTTCAATTCATGTGGTTGCTCCGATACAGAGTTTCTTTCCACTTTTGCTCCTCTGGTGCTCATAGATTTATTTTAGATGTATCTGATAAACAAGTAATAATATGGATGGTTTTAATTTAAAAGTAAATAATTATCCTTATTAGAATTATTAAGTGAAGATTTTGAGAAAATGAATAATAATTGTGGCGGTAAATACATGGGGCAAACTGCCGAAACGGGTAGTTCACCCGCTATGAATGCGTAATTAAACACCAAACCGCCCAGATAAACAGTATGTTATTCTACCATTAGTTTACTTAAAAATAATAATATGAAAAACTTCACGCACATTTTAGTTTTGGTGGCATTGTTGAGTGTCGGTTTGACAGCTTGTCAAAGTAAAACGAATAATAACAGCAGTACGGATAGTACTTCGTCCATGAGCAGCGGAAATGCCGACAGCGCCAATGGCGGTACGGGTTCAGGAATGGCTGCCGACACTGCCCACCAAAGCGATAGTACCAGAAAAGACAGTACTAAACGCTAATGGTATGAAAACGCTATTTATCCTGCTGGAAATGGCCGGCTGTCTACAGTTAACATCGATACTGGCGCAAAAAGACGCTGTGACCGGTAATTTTGTCCAGAAACTAATTACCGATGAATATGCGTTTGCTGCTGATCGATGATGACGCGGCGTTGTTAGATCTGCTGACCGAGGTTTTCGAAACGGAAGGCTATCATGTAACTGCTGTAGCAGAAGTAAGAGATCTGGCCGGGCTGTTGGAAAGCAGCCGGCCAGATCTGATCATTACGGATTATTATTTGAAAAACGATTGTAACGGTCGCGATTTGTGCTGTCAGATCAGGAGACTCGCGCATTTTGCAGAGCTGCCGATCATAATGTTATCGGCCTGGCCTAAAGCCAAATCGGCTTGGGAAAGCAAGTTGTGTCAAGTCCTGGTCAGTAAACCTTTCGATGTATGGGAGCTATTGGCCTGCACTGGCGAATTGATTCGTTTACGGCAGACGTAGTTATTTCGGCTTTATACGTATTTTACGCATTCATATTGCGTAGTTATCTCACAAACTTGCCCTCACGTTATTTTGTTAAAACTCAAAGAAGTAATGGATTATGGAGAAAGTTCTGATAATCGAAGATCATGGCGTGGTCCGCGCCGGCATAAGTCATATCCTGGAACAAGAAGCGGGACTGGTAATTACCGGGTTGGCAAAGAACGGAAAAGAGGCGCTGGAATTGGTCAGGAAGGGCCTGAAACCTGATGTTGTACTGTGCGATCTACACTTGGGAGATATGTGCGGCATTGATGTTGTGCGCGAATTTCAGCAACTGGTGCCGGAAGCCGGTGTGATCATGCTGACCGTAGAAACCAGCGAATACTATATTTCAGAAGCATTCCAGGCTGGTGTCAAGGGTTATCTTTTAAAAGAAGCGGATAGCGATGAACTTGTCCATGCGGTCAGAAAGGTACTGCAAGGAAAATATTTCATTTGCACCGGATTGGCAAGACAATTGCAGGCACGGCTGATCCGGCAAAATGATGAAAGTGCTAAGCAGCCATCAGTGGAACTTTCCGAACGGGAATCAGAGGTTCTGCGCCTTTTGGCCGATGGAATGACCAATGTCGAGGTCGCCAATCGCCTGTTTACCAGTAAGCGGACGGTGGAAGGGCACCGGCTGTCCCTGCTACAAAAGACTGGTACCCGGAACGGGTTAGAATTGATTAAAGTGGCTATGCTGCAGGGTCTTTTAAAAATCCCCGGAGAAACCTCAATATGACTGGAGAAAATTCATTGGCAGAAAAAGTAGCAGCTGTGCTGAGTGTTAGTCTTAATGGAAGGGCCAGCGTGACCGGCGGTGACGGCCATGTGTTGATCGCACTTCATGATGATGATTTTAAAAAACACTTCACTCAAATTCGCCAACAGGTTTCGCTTATTGTTGACGAAGCCTTTCCTAACCGACCTGAAGATATTTCACTGTTATTTCAGAATGAAGACGGTGATCATCAGTGGCAATTCGATTTATAACATTTATTCAAGCAAATAATATTGACTATCGATGCGCGATGTTGGTTAGTATGATTTAAAAAGTTGTTCTATTGTTTTGACCACCTTTCAGGGTGGCTTTTTTTATGCAACAGATATTTTAAAAATTCCAATATGGCCTGCCGCTGGCACCGACTGCGGTCTGAACCCTCGAAAGCTTTAGTTCGGGGTAATGAAGGACACTCCATTTCACTCCGTATCAGTGGATTGTTGCGCAGGAATTGGAACCGGGTGCCCATCAAGGCCTCCGGTTCCAGTTTTAATAAACCGACTAACAGTCGACGGCCCGTTATATTCTGCAGCAGCCATAAGGGCGTGGGTTCTATTTCCTGGATGTTCATTATTGAGTTTTTTGGTTAGCGTTGATCAGGCCGTCTTTAATCATTTGCGTTTCAATGGCCTTGATATAGCCTTTCAGAAAGCTATCCAGGTTTGTGGGATCATAAGTTTTTGACTGGGCTGCCCAGATCAGTTCTTCGGTCTTCGCGTCATAGAGGTTTGTTTCTAAATAATAAACCTTTTGCTGGTCATAATAACCAGGAGCATAGATATATGGACTCCAATTGCTGTAATAGTTCCAAAAACGGTGGTAATACCCAAAACGCAAGCCCGGATTATAGTAGGCCCCACCCGGTATATAGCGGCTTTCAGTTTCCTTACGCAACAGGGCTATGGTCAGAATACCATCAGCGCCGGTTTTCTGTATCTTGCTCAACACGAGTTCCCGTTTGGCGCCAGTTTGCGTACTAAAGCTTGGCGGAAATACATCTACGCTTTTTTCAATGGTTAAACCCTTTTCGCGGAGTTGCTGCTCGAGTCCGTTCTCTACCGCTTGCTTAACCGGGATATTGCTTGTCATCGCCGCTACAAAAATATTTTGGTAGCCGTTGGCAGTGGCGTTGTCCTTACGCCAGGAACCGGTGATCATTGTAGTGGTACCGCAGGCGGTCAGCAGACCGGCCAGCAACAAAAAGATGGCTTGTTCTTTTATTTTCATGGCTGATGTTATCATATAAAAGAATAACAAGGTGTTAGGTGCTTACGGTTTTCAGTATTTTCAGAACGGGTAGTTTACCCCGAACTACGTATTTTCACTACCTGCAAATCGCATAATGACAGGACTATTCCGAACTTTTACTTTTCATGCTTGTTGTTTCAATAATTCCAGCGTGCGAGCGTCCCGCTGGCGGTTATAAAATTTATCAATCACCCTGACGAATAATAGGATAGGCTGCCGGTACGGCTTCGAACAGCGTCATAGAAGAACGGAGTTTCAAGTCGTCAAGGGCTCCAAAAATGGCATGTGCATCATTGGTTTGTAATTGCAGCAGTGTCTCGCAAATCTCGATCACCCTGCTACCAAGTTCTTGGTCAAGCAGATAATACGTCGCTTCGGGATTGGGCTACACTCCCTATCTGGGTTTTGCTGCCGAATTTCGCAATATATTTCATCAAGGGTTATCTCTTGTAAAGACTGACGCTCCTGGAGAAAGCGAGACTTAAGATTTTCAACCGTGACTTTCGGCTTAACGATTATTCATTCTTCATATACTTATCTATCCCTTCGGCGGGCTTCCAATCGCTGCCTGGTTCAAAGTAGTGCCATAGCAGGGCCGATACTTTTTTGATGAGCACGCTGGCTTCATTGTCGGGCACCCAGCGCTGATCGGTGTTATGATTGGTCATGATAGAAAATACATAATCGCCGTGAGGAGCGCTCACCAGCACGGTTTCTGATTTAGCGGCATCAACAGCCCCCTGTTTAGATATGGTTTGCACATAAGGCGGTATTTGCGACAGGGCTTTTTCGTCCCAATAAATACGTGCCATATTACGGCTCATACGCTCGCTGGCGGCAGCGCTAACCGCCTTACCCTGCCTGATCATGGTGAACAGACGGCACATTTCAAACGGTGTGCTTACACCCCAGCCATAAATACCACGAATGGCTTCACGGCCGGGCACACGGGAGTTTACACGCATTACCTTAAATCCGTTTTGCTGCAGCCAATTATTGATATACTCGCCGCCTATCAGCTTTTGCAACCAGGTACTTGCCGTATTATCGCTCATAGTGATCATGAGCAGGGCTACTTTGCTGAGCTGTATAGTATCCTTATCTTTAAAGGAACCCAAGATATCTTCTCCCTTATACAAGAGCGAATCGCGGTAAACTAACTTCTGGTTGTATTGCAGCTCGCCTTTTTCAATTTTATCCATCAAACCGCATTGAATACTCACCTTGATCATACTGGCCGTCGGGAACAGGGTATCGGCATTAATGGCCGCCGTTTTGCCTGTTTTAAGGCTTTGTACATAGATGCCTACCTGGCCGTGAAATCCCTTCACCGCGTCGGTGAGTTGTTGTGTAAGCTTATGGTCGGTTTGGGCGAAGGCAGAGGATTTAATGGCGAGTAAAAGTATAAGTAGTTTGAACTTCATTGGAAATAATGGTTGGAACACTAAGTTATAAAAATGGGCTCAAAAATATTTAGATTTGTTTTTTTGATACTATTGGGATAAATGAATAAAAATGTCACCGCGTACAAGGGAAAGGCCTGTCATCCTGAGCTTGTCGAAGGATCGTGCGGAGAGGCCTGCCCGCCATGCTTCGACAAGCTCAGCATGACACTCGTTTTTTCAAGTTCCCAAATCACGTCGACATTTATCTACCTATGATATACCTCCGCTGGCTTTTATTTCCCTTCTCGTTGCTGTATGGCCTGGTGGTGGTTGTCCGTAATTGGTTTTATAATACGGGGTTATTTAAGAGCAGGGTGTTTAACATTCCCGTGATCGCGGTAGGCAACCTGGATGTAGGTGGCGCGGGTAAAAGCCCGATGACTGAATATTTGATCCGTTTACTGAAAGGGAATTATAAACTGGCCACCTTAAGCCGGGGCTACGGTCGTAAAACAAAAGGGTTCCTACTGGCAAATAGTCCGGCAGATGCTGTAATGATAGGCGATGAACCGGCACAATTCAAAAACAAATTCCCTAACGTTACCGTGGCCGTAGCCGAAAAACGGGTAGAAGGCATTGAACAATTACAGACATCACATGATCTCATTATTCTGGATGATGCCTACCAGCACCGGGCCGTGAAACCGGGATTCAGCATTTTACTTTTTGACTATAACCGGGTTAATGAACCACGCTTGCTATTACCCGCCGGCAACCTGCGCGAACCTTTTACAGGGCGCAAACGTGCCGATATTTTGGTGATCAGTAAATGCCCTGCAACGCTGGATTCAGAACAACAGGCAGCTGTTATCATGCGGATAAATCCACTACCACATCAGGCCGTATTTTTTACATCGATAAGCTATTTACCTTTGCAGGATCTGGCCGGGAAGGCTACCAATACCATGACGGATGATGCTACAACAGTATTCCTGCTTACGGGAATAGCCAATGCCCATCCTTTACTGGAGCATCTAAAAAAGCAAACACCGCACATCATCCATCATAAATATCCCGATCATCACCAGTTTAGCTTAAAAAATATCAGTAAACTTGCCGATGATTTTGTGGCCTGCACTGCACAAAAAAAACTGATCATCACAACAGAAAAGGACGCACAGCGTTTAGGGGAACAGGATCTGCAGCAGGTGGTGAAAAAACTTAATATTTTGGTATTGCCCATTGGTGTTGAGTTTTTAAATAACCAACAAAAACAGTTTGATAAATTAGTAACAGATTATGTTAGAAAATATTCAAAGCACAGCCCAATACATTAAAAGCCGCATTGGCGATTTTGAACCTGAAATAGGTATTATTTTAGGTACTGGTCTTGGCGGCTTGGTAAAAGAAATAGAGGTCGAAAAACAATTGATGTACTCCAACATCCCCGATTTTCCGATCTCCACGCTGGAATTTCACTCCGGAAAATTAATTTTTGGCACACTGGCCGGTAAAAAGGTTGTGGCCATGCAGGGCCGTTTGCACTATTACGAAGGCTATAGCATGCAGCAGATCACTTTCCCGGTAAGGGTGATGAAGTACCTGGGTATTAAATCGTTGTTTGTATCCAATGCCAGCGGGTCGCTTAATCCAAAATTTAAAAAAGGCGAACTGATGATCATTGCCGATCATATTAACCTGCAGCCGCAAAACCCATTGGTGGGGCGTAATGATAATGAACTGGGACCACGTTTTCCGGATATGAGTCAGCCTTATCAGCGTACATTGATTGATAAAGCATTAACAATAGCCAAAGCAAACAATATTATTTGCCATAAAGGAGTTTATGTAGCTGTTACCGGGCCAAATCTGGAAACCAAGGCAGAATACAAGTATTTACAAATTATTGGTGGCGATGCCGTTGGCATGAGTACCGTGCCCGAAGTTATAGTGGCAAACCACATGGGTTTGCCCGTATTCGCGATATCGGTATTAACCGACGAAGGTTTTACTGATGTGCTTGAACCGGTAGTTGTTGAAGATATTATAAAAATTGCCGAAGAAGCAGAACCTAAACTAACATTAATACTTAAAGAGCTGATAGCTGGTAGTTAGAAACCAGGTCCAAGAGGCAAGATATTAGAGTCAAGAAAAGAGTTTCAAAGTGAATAAATCCTGTAAAAGAAAATATTTCGGCAAGCCATTACAGCACCATAGTTTAAATGAGCGCGCTTTTATCTTGACTCCTGACTCTAACATCCTGACTCTTGAGCGACGTAAGCCATTTAAATATATTTTATTGTTCCTGCTGTTCATATCGGCACATAGCGCTTTTGCGCAATATAACCAAACCGGCCGGCAACGTCCCTTACCTACCCGGGATACACTCAAACAAACCAGGCAGGTGAGTGATGACGAATTACTGGACAGCCTGCGTAAAAAGGAAGAGAATAAGCACGATTCTGTAATTTACAATTCAAAATTCATCCGCGTAACCAACGAGCAGTTGCTTAACGACAGTACCCAAACATTTGCTATTGATACCGGTATAAGCCGTTTTGAAAACTACAGCCCGCTGCTTGATCCCCGCAATCCACGCATACACCTGGGCTATACCGGGGTTTCGCAAAGAAGCCTGCTGTTTGAGCCTGTTAAAACTATTGGTTTTGACATGGGCCTGCATGCTCTGGACATTTACACCATTCAACCACAGGATATTAATTATTATAATACGCGGGTAGCCTACTCCAACCTGTCGCTTTTCAATGGTTTTGGCAGTTCGGCAGAGCAGCTATTTAAGGTGATCCATACCCAAAACATTAAGCCCAACTGGAACGTTGGTTTTAATTTAAATTTTAATGGCTCCAAAGGCTATTATAGTAGCAGCAGTGTATTGGGGCAAAACGTAAGCGGTTTAAACGCGGCTATATTTACCTGGTACGAGTCGAAAAGCAAACGTTATAACCTGCTGGCAAATGCCACGTTTAACAACCTGAAAGCCCCTGAAACCGGATCAATATTGACCGATTCTGTTTTCACCAGCGCTAAAGGCACCGTATTTTTTAAAGCAAACGCTCCTGTCCGTTTACCCAACAGTTACGAAAACTGGAACGATAAGGGCATATACATTAAGCAGTTTTACTACCTGGGCCGTATTGATAGCCTAAATAAGGGTAAGGAAAACTCCAAGGTTTTACCTACACAGCGCGTGGCACATACGCTGAACATCAAAAATGGCAGGTATAACTATATCGAGAGCGGTGTTGATACCTATAACGTATTCCCCGATTATTATTACAGCAATAACCGGTCGCGCGATTCTACGGTATACACACACATTCAGAATGAGTTTTCATACAGTTTTTATCTGCGCAGTAAATCAGTCAAGTTTGTTAAAAACGAGCTGAAGCTGGACCTTGGGCTGGTGCACGATTTTTGGCATTACGCCCAATTTGTAAGTGATACCGCATTGAACCAATATGGTGCTAAATATATACGCCAGGACAAGGTACAAAATACCACTTTCCAGGATATTACCCTTAAAGCGAAACTGGGCTACCGTTTTAGTGACCGCATAGGCTTGGATGCCGATTTCAGACAGATTGTGCAGGGGCGCGACTTTGGTAATTATTTGTACGATGCCAAACTTAATCTTGCCGGAGGTGGCCGCGTGGGTAAAGTAGTTTTAGAGGCTTATACTCAAAATAGTTCGCCGCCGCTGGTATATACCAACTGGATATCCAATCATTATATTTTTCATAACGATTTCAGCAATCAAAAAACTACCAGTTTATCTTTCAACTATATCAATGCTCCTTTAAAGTTTGATGTAAAGGTGGAATATTTCCTTATATCTAACTACCTGTATTTTACCGCGCAGGATGGCGGCAACGATGCGCATCCAACGCAATTAAGCAGCGATATCAACTTATTGAAAGTAAGCGTTGGTAAAAGTTTAAAATGGCGCAGCCTGCATTTTGATAACTATATAGTTTATCAAAAAACCGACTACCAGTCAACTCTTCGTACGCCCGAGGTATATACTTACAGCAACCTGTACCTCACCAAAACATTTTTCAATGTATTGCAATCGGCTTTTGGGATAAATGTGCGTTATAATTCGGAATATGTGGCACCTTCGTACGCGGTTGGTTTGGGTCAGTTTTATAACGGGCCAAATGTTACTTTTTCATCTTACCCGATTGCATCGGTATATTTCAAAGCTACGTTGCAGCGCACTAATTTATTCCTGATGTATGATTATGCCAACCAGGGTCTGTCAAGCAAGGGATATTATACCGTGAACCGATATCCGCAACAGGACCGCCTCCTCAAATTCGGCGTAAGCTGGACGTTTTATAATTGAGATGCGGGGAGCGGGTTGCGAGGTCCGGAGGAATTGAGGCTTGTATTATAATATTCTTCTGAATACACGAACCCCGAAACCCGAAACAGGGCCCTATACATCACGTTTTCTGTTTCTTCTTTTTGGCTGCCGGAAACAATACGTTGTTGAGTATAAGCCGGTAACCTGGCGAATTAGGGTGTAGTTTCAGATCGGTTGGCGGGTCGCCTACGGCATGTTGATAATCCTCAGGATCATGACCACCGTAAAATGTCCATTGCCCCTTGCCGTATTCGCCATGTATGTAACGGGCTTCGTTAGCCGTTTTCATTTCGCCCATAATGGTTACTCCGGGCTTCAGCATGCTTTTGTTAAAGGCTGTGGTCAATCCCATAAAACCCTTAATCACTTTGTCATGATCCTGTGTGAGCATGCTGGGTACCACATCCCATTTGGCTGAAAAATCAAACAGCGTAAAAAAATCACGGGTGCGCTCTACCTGGCGGCTGCCGGTTACATCAATATTACTAAACTGGTGCGATACGGGATTCATATCCAGCGTAAAGTTCTGAAAAGCGAAAGTTTGGGTAAAATCAAGTTTCGACTGCGCATCCGGATCGGCCGGATCACCATCAAACATGCTTTCGCAGATATCAGTATTCGCAGCAGCCAGGGCAATGTCAAAAGTATCGGTACCAGAGCACATCGCGAACAGGAAGCCGCCACCAGCGCAAAAATCACGGATGTTTTTGGCAACCGCCAGTTTCATTTTGGATACTTTTTTAAACCCTAATTTATGGGCCAGTTCCTCCTGGCCTTTTATATCGTCGGTATACCATTGGGCAAATCTATAGGCTCCGTAAAATTTACTGTACTGCCCGGTAAAATCCTCATGATGCAGGTGCAGCCAATCGTACTTAGGCAAGTCGCCGCGAATTACTTCTTCATCATAAACCACATCATATGGTATTTCTGCATATTTGAGCACCAGGGTAACAGCATCATCCCAGGGGAGTTTGTTCTTAGGCGAATACACAGCCATTTTGGGCGCCTTTTCCAGCTTGATCACATCCATATTAACCGACGGGTCGCTTACCTCGGTCAATATCTCGTTTACCTTGGCATCGGCCAGTACCTGGTAGCTTACCCCGCGTACTTTACATTCCTCTTCTATCTTCTGATCGTACTTCATCATAAAGCTGCCGCCGCGATAGTTCAGCAGCCAATCCACTTCCTCACCATTCTTCAAAGTCCAGAAAGCGATACCGTACGATTTGAGGTGATCTTTCTGCTCATCATCCATCGGGAGCAGGATTGATGCGGCTTTAGAAAAGATAGGTGCCAAAAGCAGAAAGCAGAAAGCAAAAAGCTTTGCCAGGGAAAGGCGAGAGTTATATTGATCAATTTTATGGGTCACTAATCTGTAATTATGTATGTAGATGTATTCAAATGTAACGAATAAACGCTTAATGTATTACCGTATATCAATGATGATATAAAAAGCTTTAAGCCTTAAGCTTTTCGCTTTAAGCCTTTTCCCTTTCACCTCAAAATTATTACCTTTGCCAACTGTTTTCCAAAAAACAAATAAAATGAGCAAAGCGATTATCAAAACCGAAAAGGGCGATATGACTGTTGAGTTTTTCGACAAAGATGCCCCAAATACTGTTGCTAACTTTCAAAAATTAGCGAAATCAAAATTTTATGACAACGTGACCTTTCACCGCGTTATCCCAAACTTTGTAATTCAGGGCGGCGACCCAACCGGTACCGGTGCAGGTGGCTCTGATCAAAAAATTGATTGCGAACTAACAGGCGATAACCAATATCATGACCGTGGCGTGCTTTCAATGGCTCATGCTGGTCGTAATACCGGCAGTTCACAGTTTTTCATTTGCCACAGCCGCGATAATACGGCTCACTTAGACCGCAACCACACCGTTTTTGGTAAAGTGATTGAAAATGTTGAAGTAGTTGACGCTATCCGTCAGGGCGACAAAATTTTAACCATCGAAGTAATAGAAGACTAAGTGAATAGTGAGTGGTTGATTAAGTTGACTGGTTTTAAATTTCTAAAACAGATCAACTACTTAACTCAATCAACTGCTCACTTAATCAACCAAAATATATGAATTTACAAGGAATTGTAGCCGTATCCGGCAAACCGGGTTTATGGAAAGCCCTGGCGCAAAACAAAAATGGTTATGTGCTGGAAAGCCTTGATGCGCTAAAAACCAAACTGGTAGCCAACCTGTCGACTGCTAAATTAGCGGCGCTGAGTGAGATCACCATTTTTGGGGTTGATGACGATATTAAGCTGACTGATGTATTTGAGCAGATGAAAAGTGCTGCCAGCATCCCCGACGCCAAAGCCGACGGTAAAAAATTAAGGGAGTTCTTTTTTGAAGTAGCCCCAGATCATGACGAAGAGAAAGTTTATGCTTCGGACATGAAAAAAATAATATCATGGTATCAACTGTTAAAAGATCTGCCACTTTTTAACGAGCCAGATCCAGCCCTTGCTCCAGCAGAAGACGCTGCTGCTCCGGTTGTTAAAACCCCGGTTGCTGTTGAAGAGGTTGCCGAATCAGCATCTGGCGCGGCACCTAAAGCAAAAGCTAAAAAAGCCACTAAAAAAGCCGAATAACTTCGGCTTTTTTATTCACAATACTTTCAATATCCATCACGTCATTGCGAGGTATGAAGTAATCTCTAAGCTATAGAGAGCGACTCTGTAAGTAAGAGATTGCTTCGTACCTCGCAATGACGTATTTTTTTATGTTTATGCATCCACAGCATCATACACAATAACCTTTTCCCAAAGGTGACTACAGTTTTTGATAAACTCCAGATGTATAGGATGACTTTGGTAAGTGGCTTGTCCGGCCAGGTCGCTGAAGAACATGAGTTCGGATACCGCCCAGCTGTTATCCACCACGTCGCGCTTTTCGGTGCTGGCTACAACGCCTACTTTGAGTTTTTTGATGGTTTCTATTTTGGCTAAGGTTTTTACACCGGCTACTAATTTATCACGATCTTCTATTGAACCTGGGTTTTTAAGCCAGAAAAATACATGGTGAACTACCGGAAATTCGTCTTTTTGATAATCTGATGATGGCATGGCTGATGCTGCTATGGTTCCGGCTGCCAAAGCAGCCGTGGTGGTTATAAATTTGCGTCTGTTTGATGTGCTCATGGTAGTTTAAATAATGGTCTTAAATTAATAAGAATTATTTACTTAGCTGACATGAGATATCGTCCATATTATCCAATAATTTATTTTTCATAAACAGAACTCTTTTTTCCAAGCGTTCAGCCAATTCCAATGTAGGTTCTGCATTAAATGGATAACAATCAACTACCGGGATTCCTTTTTTAACTTGATCAATCCAATCCTGGGCCAGATTAATATAATCCTCAACTACATGTTTTGTTGTTTTTGGCCCATAAACATCCAGGTACATGGGTGGAAAATCCCCAACCATCATCCATAAAAAGTTGTCCTCGCTACTTTGTGTATTTATGATCTCGAAAAGAAAAATGCAGAGCACTCCCCCCAGATTAGTATAAAGAAAACTGTTCTTTATTTCCTGACACCATTTAAAACCAAGCAGATAGTTTTCGGCTTCCTTATGCATTACATCGAGCTCCTGATAAAAATCTATATCAGCAGTAATATTTTTATAGTTGACCGGATAACTCATTCCTTACAAACATTCCGGCTGTTTGCACTTTTCGTCGGCAAACTCGGGTTCAAAGGTGCTGTGGTTAATATCGAGGTGTTCCAGGCGGTGGCGCAAGTCGTGTTTGATGTTGTCAAAATCGGCCATGGACTCGGGTTTGATCACCAGGTGGGCGGTCAGCGCGTTTTCGGTGGTGCTCAGGGCCCATACGTGCATGTGGTGTACGTCAACAACACCTTTGCTTTTCATCAGTTCGGCTTTGATCTTTCCCAGGTCCATTTCGGCAGGTACACCATCCATTTCCAGGCGCAGGCTGTCTTTAAGCAGGCTCCAGGTACCACGTAGTATCACAATACCTATAATTACGCTCACTACACTATCGATCCAATAGATCTTTGTAAAATAGATAATTAAACCAGATACCACTACACCAAATGAAACTATGGCATCAACAGCCATGTGCAGATAGGCGCCTTTTACGTTCAAATCTTTATCCTTATCCTTTACAAAAAGCCACGCAGTAAAACCATTAATAGCAATACCGATAAAAGCCACCCAGGCCATGGTACCGCCGGATACTACTTCGGGGTTCATAAAGCGAACCACTGCTTCGTAAAGGATAAAACCTACCGCTACAAACAGGATTAACGCGTTAAAAAATGATACAATAATGGTTGATCGCTTGTAGCCATAAGTATATTTACTATTGGCACTCACTTTAGTGAGCTTAAAGGCCAGCAGGGCCAGCGCCAATGAGGCTACGTCGCTCAGGTTATGACCAGCATCGGTTAATAACGATAAGGAATGTGTTGTTAAACCGGCTATTACCTCAACTACTATAAAAATGGAATTTAATAGTATACCGACAATAAACGCGGTATTCAAATGATCGAGCTTGGGGGCATGGTCATGATGATGACCTGCGTGTGAATGATCGTGACCTGCTGACATTTAACAAAGATAGGCTTTTTGATGTGCAGATATGCAAATTCCAGATGTGCAAATTGTAGTCTTAATCAGAAGTTCACAATTGAAACAAGATGTGCAGATGTCTGAACCACGATTCACAGGGTTAAAGGATTACCAAGACTTTTTAATAATCTTTAAATCCCAAAATCCTATGATCACGGTTCAGACAAATTTACTCGTGATGATAGGGCTCACCTTTAATAATGGTATAGGCCCGGTAAAGCTGTTCCACAAAAAACAGGCGGACCATCTGGTGCGAGAAGGTCATGCGTGACAGGGATACTTTATCATTCGCACGTTGATAAACGGATTGATCAAAACCGTAAGGACCGCCGATAACAAATATCATATTGGCCGACGAGCTGATCTCTTTTTTATTGATATAAGCAGCAAACTGGGTTGATGAATATTCAATGCCTTTTTCGTCAAGCAATATTAGGTGGTCAAGCGGGGTGACTTTTTTGAGTATCAGTTCAGCTTCTTTAGCCTTCTGCTGTTCGGCGCTCAGGGCTTTGGTATTTTTCAGTTCGTTAATTTCAACCAATTCCAGTTTGGCGTAATGCTTCAGGCGCTTTACATATTTGTCGATACCCTCTTTTAAATAAGCATCTTCTGTTTTACCAACGGTTAAAAAAGTGATCTTCATATATTGAACAAATAAACGTTTAGCCTCACCCTGCCCACTCCAAAAGAGAGGGTTCACAAAAGTCCTTTGGCCTTGCTGTTTAGGGGAGGCTAAATAATTCCCAAATAAACGTTTATTTAAAATATATGTGTTTATTTAGCCACAATTTTTTAACAGCAATTATGCAACAGGATATTATAAATGATTATCAGCAACGTGCGGCAGCAGCCGGCGAGGAAGCCGGTAAATACAAAAAACTGGCCAACACCTACTCTCTGCTCCGGCTCAGTATCTTCGCGCTTATTGTAGTGGCTATTTATATTGCTGTACAGTTTGATAATTTTAGTATTGTAGCCGGTGCATTTGTAGTACTTGTTTTCGCTTTTGCCTGGCTGGTATCAAGACAAAGCAAATATGAGCGCCAGAAACAATATTTTGAGGACCTGCAAAAGGTGAACCTGAACGAGATTGACAACATACTAACCCATGCCAATATTTATAACGATGGGGCCCGGTTTGCTAACGAAAAGCATTATTATACATCTGATCTTGATATTTTTGGTAATGCCTCCCTTTACCAACTGGTAAACCGCACGGCTACTTCAACCGGCAACAATAAGCTGGAACAGTGGTTTGATAAGCCATCTGCAAAGGAGGCTATCCTTTCGCGGCAAACTGCAGTACAGGAGGTCGCCGCAAAAAACAACTGGAAACTGGATATCCAGACCCGGCTACTATTCGCTTTAAAGCAAGACGCTAATCAACTACCCAACCTTTTCAAATATCTGTACCTATCGCTGAACATGCCGGGCGAAAAATGGCTCGATCGCTACACCAGGATAGCACCTTACCTGTTCACCGGATTGTTGATACTGGCCTGGTTTTTCCCAGTGATAAAACTGGTACCTATTTTGGTGGGCCTCGTCAATATGAGCCTGGTTTTTTCTAAAGCTGCGTATATCCAAAAGGCCGATCTGATAGCGGGCAAAATAGGTAATACCCTGGCCAATTATGCCGACGTTTTTGAACGTATTGAAGAGGAGAAATGGCAGGCGGCTTATAATACCGATCTGGCCCAACAGCTCAAAACCGGGCAAACATCCAACAAAATAAAAGAACTGGCCTCATTGATCAATAAGCTAAATTACCATCTGAATATGATCATCGCCTTTGTGCTTAATCTGTTTTTTTTGTGGGATATACGCCAGGTAATAGCCATTGAGAACTGGAAACGTCAGAATAATCAAAGCCTCGAAGCTGCTTTTGAAGTAATAGCCGAGTTTGAGGCGCTGCTCAGTTTAGCGGGATTAGCTATTAATTACCCGGAATGGAATTTCCCGGAAATTGATGACAGATCAGGATATACGCTGACAGCACAGGGATTGGCCCATCCGCTTATTGATGCCACCAAGCGTATTGAAAACGATTATGAACTAGATGATGCCCTTAAGATAGATATTATCACCGGATCAAATATGGCGGGCAAGAGCACCTTTTTGCGTACCATCGGTATTAATACCATACTGGCTCTTTGCGGGGCGCCTGTATGTGCCAAAAGCATGCAGGTATCGGTCATTACCATTATCAGCTATATGCGCATTAAAGATTCATTGAATGAAAGCACATCCACCTTTAAAGCCGAACTTGACCGCCTGCAAATGTTGCTGTCCGCGGTACAAAATGAGCCCAAGATATTTTTCCTGATAGATGAGATGCTTAGAGGCACCAACTCGGTTGATAAATACCTGGGCTCAAAAGCCGTAATTGAACAGCTGATAGCCAAAAAAGCGGTAGGCATGGTAGCCACTCATGATCTGCAGATTGCCCAACTGGAAACCAAATATCCCGATTACGTACGCAATTTTTATTTTGACATACAGGTTAAAGACGGCGAAATGCTGTTTGATTATAAGATAAAACACGGTGAATGCAAAACCTTTAACGCCTCGCTGCTACTGAAACAGATCGGTATTAATGTAGAAGCTCATTGAGGGGATTAAAGATTATTGGAACAAGGAACAAAGACTTTTGATAAAAAACATGTTGTTGCGAAGCACTAAGCAAAAACTCCTCCTTTGGCCGCTGTATGGACACATCTCAAAAACAACCGACAGGATAATATACTCCGTTAGAAGCTACTTGTTTGTAGCCCTTAAATTTATACTCTTGCCTCATAGAATAATGTCATTATTTAAGGATACTCCGTAGGAGTAAAAGCTTTGTAGCAAATAAAAAACACGCATTAAGCATGCCGTAGGTATGCAACCAGGGTACAGTACCTACGGCACTGAATGGGAACCGTTTTTTTCTACAAAGCTTTAACCCCATCGGGTTTGCAAAATCCCTTAAATAATGACATTGCTCCATGAGGTTACCCAATAGCAAATGCGATTATCTGCTAATTAGAGGTTACTTATGGAGCAAGCTTGTTTTTTGATTTGATCTGCTACAAACAGGTAGCTCCTAACGGAGCATAGCAACTTGTGTACACATGGTAACTTTTTTAGAGGGGATTGGGTAAAGCTTTTGCTTCGTACCTCAATGACGGACGGATTATATATTATTAGATAATATAGTAAACAACCCCCACCTGAGGTGGGGGCTTTTGCTTTACCCCTGAAGGGGACATTCATTAAAATAGTTTCAGATCTGTTGAGCCATCTTCTTTCCGATCTTCATCCTCCTGATATTTTACATAGCGCTTGATCCGTTCTTCGTCAACTCCTACTGTGCTCACAAAATATCCCCTACTCCAAAAATGATTCCCCCAGTAAGGTTTTTTTCGTAACGTCGGATAACTCTTGAACATCATCATCGCCGTCTTACCTTTGAGTATCCCCATAAACTCGCTTACACTCATCTTCGGCGCTATACTACACACTAAATGCACATGATCTGGCATGATATTCATCTCTAATATTTCTACATCTTTCCATGCACAGAGCGAACGTATCTTATCATCAAGGGCATCTGCTACAATATCACGCAAAACCCGGAAACGGTATTTCGGTGTCCAAACAATGTGATAGACACAATAGTAAAAGCTATGTGATAATTTTTTATACTTCGTCACTATGCTAAGTTACGAAAACCGGCTTAGCCTTTGACCATGACCTACCGCCATAGGCGGTGGTTTTTTAGGTCAATAAAAAGCTCCCGGTCATATGACCGGGAGCTTTTTTTCTTGTCTTGATTCTTGACGCTTACATCTTGATTCTGAAACGACTTATCTGCCGCCCGGACCGCCCTGGCCACCGGTCTGGTCACCTTGTTTCTGGTCGTCGTTATTAACACCTTTTTTCTGATTAGGGTTGCTGAAGGTAGTTTTACCAAAGCTATAGCTAAACGTTAAACCAAAAGAGCGGAATGGAAATGCCGTTGAACTGGTTTGGGTAAATGTTGGGCTGCTGATATTTTGGTCAAAATGTTTATCGCGGGCAAATGGCTGTACAGTATTAAAGCCAACAGCCAGTTTTTTATTCATGAACTGTTTTTTAACACCAAACGCGTAGATACCAAAGGCAGGGTTTGTACCCTGTATAGTTCTGCGTGCCGAGTTATTAAATCCGAACAGCTCCACCAGGAAGTTATGTTCAAACTGGTAAGAAGCGCTGGCAAATGCGGTGTATTGAAAATAAGTACCCACTTTTGAAGCGCTGCCGGCAAACTGATCAAATATAGTTGGGCTATAAGTATAGGCATTGATGCTTGCCCTTATTGTTAAAGCTTTTACCGGGTTTACCGATCCAAAGAAACTGGCGCCAAATGAATTATTACGCCCAACGTTACGGTAAGTGGTACGTGTACCTCTAACGGTATCACCGCTGATCACTTCAGTAGCTGGCAAACCTTCGGCAATGCCCTCTATCAGATTGTTGGTTCTTTTATAATAAACCGAAAAGTTCAGCACAGACGATTTGATAAAAGTATTATATCCTAACTCAATAGTTTGCGATACCTCTGGTGCCAGATTAGGGTTACCTACGCTTTGGTTTTGTATGTTACTGCGGTTAATGAACGGATTCAGGAACTGCAGACTTGGCCTTTGTATACGTTTGCTGTATGATAATTTAAGCGTTTGGTTGCCAAATTGTTTTTGGATAGTTAAGCTCGGGATATAAGTGGTATAGCTGGAGCTAAACGGCTGTAAATTCTGGAATAGATTGCTGTTAGCATCCTGAAAAGGATTTCGCGGGTCGCCTTTAATACGGGTATTTTCAACACGGCCACCTGCCAGTATCGACCAGCTTTTAGGTAGTGTAAAAGTTAACACGGTATAACCGGCATATACATTTTGTGTATAATCATACAGATTTGAGTTCAGTGAGTCGCGCACCGCCCCATTTCCCTGATCATCAGTATTGAATATATCATAGTTACTGTTGATACGACGCTGAATAGTTTTACCACCCGCTTCTATCTTCAACACCTTATTTACCGGTAGGGTATAATCTGCCTGGAAGGTATACTCATTATTTTTACCATTGTTATCACCGGTTTGGCTCGGATTCTGTGCAGTAAATAAATTGGTATAATCTGTTGTAATATTACTATGGCTCCACTGTCCGGATACAGTTAACTCCTCACCTTCCTTTTTAAACTTGTGTGTATAATCCAAACTCCAGTCAAAACCACCAAAATGGTTATGTGACATGCTTGTGCTTGTATATTGTAGAATGGAACCGTTATCGATATTATTAACACCGCTACCATCAATATTAAAACCACCGTCATTAAGCCTGAAGGTAGAGTTAATACTATTAAACGCGTTAAATTCATAGCCTGCTGTAACAGAACCTATAGCCCCGTGCCTTTTAATCCGGCTGGTTGACTTGTTATAGTTATGTGTCAGTTGATTACCGTTATCATCTTTCAATACTTGATCAAAGTCAGTGATAGAAGTTTGCGGCCAGGTTAAGTTACCGCCCGCATTGATACCTAAGCTAAAGCGATTCTTATTATAGTTGAGGTTCATGTTACCGTTATTCTGACGTGTACCCACCCCTCCGCTTATGGAGCCACTTATGCCCGATACATTTTTTTGTTTGGTGATGATGTTAATGATACCGCCAGAACCTTCGGCATCATACTTAGCCGACGGAGAGGTTACTACCTCGATACTTTTTATCTGATCGGCAGGGATGGTTTTCAACACATCTGATAAACTGGCCGATGTAGCGCCCGATGGTTTACCGTTGATTAATACACGTACATTTTGGTCACCACGTACCGATACGTTACCGTTGATGTCAACCGCAACCATAGGTACTTTCTGCAATACATCTGTAGCATTACCACCGGCTGAGGTAAGATCTTTTTCGGCATTGTAAACAATTTTATCAATCTTGTTTTCGATAAGCGGAGCCTGACCAACTACGTTAACCTGTGCAAGGGCATGAGAACCTGGAGACAAAAGCACGCTGCCCACTTTATTATCCGGCTTTGATGCAGTAGTAACTACCGGATCAATGGTTTTTGCCGGGTAACCGATAAATGATATTACCAATTTATAACTACCGGGTTTAATATTATCCAGTTTAAAGTTACCTTTTTCGTCGGTTACCACCCCGGTAATCGGCGATTTACCACCACTTCGGTATAAACCTACGGTAGTGTAATCCATTGGTTTTTTGGTAATTGAGTCGATCACCGTACCCGATATCCGGCCTGTGGTTGTCGGCCCGCTCCCTCCTACACCAAACTGGGCTTTCGCCGAAAGTGCAAAACAAAAAAGTGCTATAAGTATGTAAAAACGTTTCATTTCTAAGTATTTTCGTAATTGGAGGCGAAAATAGATTAAATGTTACACCCTAAACTTTTATTTTTTTAGGAAAATAGCAATTGTCATGTATATGTTACACTAAGGATATATTAACATTGTGTAACCTTAGCATTATTCTTTGTAATACTTATTCTGAAAGTTAGTCCTCACTAATAGGAGTATAGCTTATCCGTTTTGATAATTTAAAGAAAGGTTTTTCAATTACTAAATAGAACAGGTATGCAAATAAGATACTCACCACAATACCTGTTAAAAACTCCAGGCCTTTAAAAAGTACGTTTTTAGGAAGTTTAGTACCCATAAAAACCACCAGGCGACTGCCTACAATATCATGGGTAAGATATAATGAAAAGGAGATCTTTGAAAAAAAGCTGACCATAGCATAGCTTTTTAAAGGCGCCGCCAATAGTAACAGAGTAACCGATGCCATACCAGCCGGTAACCAGCCTACCGTATAAATACAACAGAGGAATATCAAAACGCCCAGAAACAACGCTATATTAATGTCGGTAATCTTTTTCAGATACAGGTAATATAATATGCCTAAACCAAATACCGGGAAAACACCTAACAGCAAACTGCCCGGGATCTTTACAAATATGGGAACGATACATAATATTAGTAATAACCAGGGGCCATATTTAGACTTGAGCCACGGAAAACATAAGGCCACAAAAAGATAAAACTGAAATTCTACGCCTAACGTCCAATATACCGGGCTCAGATAGGGTTTCTCTAAAAACGAGTTGAGATAGGCAAAATGGCAAATAATATTCAACCAATCGGGCTTGTAATGGCTCAGCACAATAAAATTCATCATGATAACCAGTCCGATAGAAATGATGTAAGGAGGTTCGATACGGGTAATACGTTTGCCAATGAAACGGCCGCCCATCTTCCAGGTATAATCTGCAGGGATAGACCAGCATATAACAAAGCCCGACAGCAGAAAAAACATATGCACCCCCAGCCAGCCATATTTTAAAACCGGCAGTGCTTTACCCCCTAAATGGAACAGTGCTACGGCCAAAGAAGCGATAGCCCGGATATAATCTACTTGTTGAATGTGCTTTTTGGAGGTATCCCGTTCAATCATATTTTACTGAAAGGTATAAAAGCCTATTGATACTAAGAAAAAACAGGAGGACAAATAATATCGAATGACAAATTCCGAATATCCAACACCGAAATTCGAAACTTCAATGTTCGGCATTGGATATTCAGTGTTGGATATTAATAGGTTGGGATTTCTGGGGCTTAAACCACCATATTCACTATCCTGCCTTTTACTACGATCACTTTTTTAGGAGCTTTTCCGTCCAGGTACCGTTGTACATCGGCATTGGCTAAAACAAACTCTTCAATAGCTTTTGGCTCCAGGCTTAGTGATATATTCAAGTTCATTTTTGTTTTACCGTTGATAGAGATCGGGTAAGCAAACTCATCCTCAACCAGGTAAGCGCTATTGAATTTTGGATACGGCGCGTATGACAAGCTACCAGCGGGGTTACCTAACAAGGTCCACAATTCTTCACAAATATGCGGAGCATAAGATGACAGCACGATCACCATATCCTGCAGGATGGCCCGGTTGTTACATTTCAGATCGGTTAGTTCATTAACCGCGATCATAAAGCTGGAAACCGAGGTATTGAATGAGAAACGCTCCACATCTTCTTCTACCTTACGGATGATCTTGTGCAACGATTTCAACTCGGCTTTGCTCGGCTCTGCATCACTTACGCTAAATTCCCAGGCATCATTATGAAACAAACGCCAGAATTTACGCAGGAATTTGAACACCCCTTCGATACCGTTGGTATTCCATGGTTTACTCTGCTCCAACGGACCAAGGAACATTTCGTACATACGCAGAGTGTCGGCGCCATAACGCTGGGCTATATCATCTGGGTTTACCACGTTATAATAACGCTTTGACATTTTTTCTACTTCAACCCCGCAAATGTATTTGCCATTTTCCAGAATAAATTCAGCATCAGCAAACTCGGGGCGCCACTCTTTAAACTTGTTCAGGTTCAGTACCTCATTCTCTACAATATTCACATCCACATGTAATGGCGAAGTTTTGTACTCTTTAATCAAACCGTGAGATACAAAAGTATTAGTTCCGCGACCTTCCTCATCAATCAATCTATAAACAAAGTTACTGCGCCCCTGTATCATCCCTTGATTAATGAGCTTTTTAAACGGCTCTTCCTCAATCACCAGGTCAAGATCTTTTAAAAATTTGTTCCAGAAACGGCTGTATAACAAGTGTCCCGTAGCATGTTCGCTGCCACCAATATACAAATCAACATCTTTCCAATAAGCAATAGCTTCCTTGGATGCAAACTCTTTGTCATTATGCGCATCCATATAGCGGTACCAGTACCAGCTGCTACCAGCCCAGCCCGGCATGGTGCTTAGTTCATAAGCGTAGCCAGCCTCATCTTGATTCTTGTCTCTTGATTCCTGACTCTTATAGCTCCAACCTTCGGCGCGACCCAATGGCGGTTCGCCGGTTTCGGTAGGCAGGTATTTATCAACCTCGGGTAATAGTAATGGTAAATGCTTCTCTTCAATTAAATGAGGCAGGCCATCTTTAAAATAAACCGGTACTGGTTCGCCCCAGTAACGCTGACGGCCAAATATGGCATCCCGCATCCTGAAGTTTACTTTAGCCTTGCCGGCACCAATGGCTTCCAGCTTAGCAATCACCGCGGCCGTTGCTTCTTTGTAAGCCAGTCCGTTCATAAAGTCGGAGTTGATATACTTGCCCTCTTTGGTGGGATCAGCTTCGGTTTCAATATTTTGTATGTCGATAATAGGTACTATCGGCAGGTTAAAATGTTTGGCAAATAAATAATCACGCTGATCTCCCGATGGTACAGCCATTACAGCACCTGTACCGTATCCGGCCAATACATAATCCGCTATCCAGATCGGGATCCTTTCATTATTCAGTGGGTTCAGCACATAGCTACCTGTAAAGGCGCCCGATACCGTTTTGGCATCAGCCATCCTGTCCAACTCCGATTTCTTTTTGGTTTGGGCGATGTAGGCATCGATATCCACCTTTTGCTCAGGCGTAGTTAACGAAGCCACCAACTCATGCTCGGGCGCGATCACCAAAAAGGTAACCCCAAAAATGGTATCAACCCGGGTGGTGAAAACTTCAATGAATTCGTGAGTAGTGAGTGATGAGTGGTGAGTAGTTTTCTCAATCGGAAATTTGACACTTGCACCGGTGCTTTTGCCTATCCAGTTGCGCTGCATTTCTTTCAGTGGTTCGGGCCAGTCAATGGTGTCCAATCCTTGCAACAGGCGTTCGGCATAAGCGGTAATACGCATGCTCCACTGCATCATTTTCTTTTGCTCTACAGGATAACCACCACGCTCGCTAAAACCGTCCTTCACTTCATCATTGGCCAAAACAGTACCTAAAGCGGCGCACCAATTCACGGTGCTTTCGCGCAAATAGGTCAGGCGGTATTTTAACAGTTCATTTTGCTGTTCGCGGTTGCTTAAGGCTTTCCATTCTTCAGCGGTAAAAGTCAAAACTTCTTCGTCACATACGGCATTAATACCGGCAGAGCCTTTTTGCTCAAAATGTGCTGCCAGTTTGGTAATGGATTCGGCCTTGTCTGCATCCTTATTATACCAGGAGTTGAACAGCTGCATAAAGATCCACTGCGTCCATTTGTAATAATCGGGCGAACTGGTACGCACTTCCCGGCTCCAGTCAAACGAAAAACCGATTTGATCCAGCTGGCGGCGATAGGTGGCAATATTATCTGCAGTGGTAATAGCGGGGTGCTGCCCGGTTTGTATAGCATACTGCTCGGCCGGTAAACCGAAGCTGTCATACCCCATAGGATGCAGCACATTAAAACCTTTTAAACGTTTGTAACGTGCAAAAATATCAGAGGCAATATAACCCAGCGGATGGCCCACATGCAGCCCCGCGCCTGATGGGTAGGGGAACATATCCAGCACATAATACTTAGGTTTGGCGCTTTTATCTTCAGCTTTAAAGGTTCCGTTCTGGGCCCAAAACTGCTGCCACTTTTGCTCTATATCTTTAAATTGATAGTCCATTTTATTGTTTACACGTATGAGGTTGCGAAATTAAGAAAATACCTATTAGTTTGGTAGTATATTGATGCTTTGTTTGTTATGTTCCACGGATAATATTATCAAATTGATCTATTCATGTCTGTTTATCCCCATAAATTAATTTGATTTCTTTTTGTCTTAATTCATTGATAATAAGTTAAATTTGAACAGAACACCAAACCTTTTTTATGAAACAGTACCCCAGACTCATCTTTTTATTACTGGCCTGCATCGCTATTGGTTACTCGGCTTGTATCAAATCGGCCAATATTAATAACAAAGGCAATACCAGCACGGTAAGTACCAAGGTGGTAAGCAGCAATGTGGTGATGAACCTTAAACAGATACTGTATGGCGAATATGGCTCATTCAATATTGCCGATGGCGCTAATATGCCCGATGATATGAATCAAAGCCATAAAGGACGCCTGAAAGTACAATCAACCCATCAACCGGATTGTGATTTTAAGATAGATACCGCTTTCCAGTTCGCACTCGATCTGAGCGACACTGCCAAATTCAGCATCTGGAACAAAATCAAATATAACGTACAATGTACAGCCGGCTCGCTTTCGGGTATCAGTGTGTATGATAGTTTATACGTTACCATCACATCCAATGATTATATTGTACTAACCAAGAGTGGTGAAACGCTCAATATGAAGCTATTAACGCCGGGCAATAAGGATTCTCAGCTATCAATGACCGGCTCCATGAATGTTTACACTAATCTACAGGCTAAAACAACTGCGGAAAAAACAGGCATTTTCAGCTATAATTACTCGTTCAACTCACTCATCATCGACCCAACAAAAGAGGGGGATATTATCAGCGGTTCGGCCAGTTTTGCTACCAAAGGCAGCGGCGCCGATGGTACCTGGGATTATAAGGGCACTATTCAATTCCTGGGCAATCACCGGGTAAAAATAGTAATCAACGGTACATCCTATACCTATGATCTTCAAACGGGTCTGGTGGTATAGATATACGATCTGTCCCGGATTAAAAGCATAAAAAACCCGCCTAAAAAGCAGGTTTTTCTATAATATATATTTTGAGTTTAATCGTATTAATTCTCTGCGTAAACGGGTTTGGCAATGCCATTATCATAAGCTTTCAAGTTCTTTTTCAGTAACTTGCGGGCTACGTGGATGCGAGTTTTTACAGTACCGATCGGGATATCCAGATGATCGGCAATTTCGTGGTATTTATGACCTTCAAAGTACATAGTGAAGGGTACATAATAATCTCCTGGTAAGCGGTCAAGCGCTCTTTTGATATCGTCCATCACAAATTTTGCTTCGCCTTGATTTTTTGTTGAACTGTACACCAGGTTTGGAGAAGAGATCTCATCTGACTTGGTAACAAAAGTGCTCATTTTAACAAAACGGCGATAGTTGTTGATGAATGTATTTTTCATGATGGTGTATAACCATCCTTTTAAATTAGTACCCTCTTTAAACTTATTGTAATAAGTTATGGCCTTCAACATTGTGTCCTGGACAAGGTCGTTAGCATCATCTGCGTCATGCGTAAAATGAAGTGCATAAGACCTCAATGAACTTGCCTGACGTAGTACTAGGGTGTTAAACTCAATCTTTGTCATTTTGTTAAAGTTTTGTATCAACACTCAGGCAACCATAATGCCACTTAAAAATTGATCTTTTAACCAGAACAATGACGAAAGAGATTTTTTCTGAAAAAATAAATAGTGTAAAAGTTACACTATACAGGCAATTAATGGACTGAAAAGCAGAACATTAAAGGCAAAAATTAACCAAAATGAAAAACCAATGAAATTAACTTACGTAACAAAAATGTTATACAATTGACACTAAACGAAACCAAAAGTTTAATTAGAATAAAATTATTTAACTAATAATATTTACTTCGCGTTGTAGCATAACGCCAAATTTAGTGTACACACTGTCTATGATTTGCGACGAAAAAGCATACACTTCCTTGCCAGTGGCACCGCCGTGGTTCACCAAAACCAGCGCCTGATTTTTCCAGGTACCTGTATTTCCTACTACTTTTCCCTTCCAGCCGCATTGCTCAATAAGCCAGCCTGCAGCCAGTTTCACAAGGCCGTCGCCGCCTGGATAATTAACCACATCCGGAAATTTAGCCTGCAGCGTGCTGAATTCTTCCTGGCTAATCAAGGGATTTTTAAAAAAACTGCCTGCATTACCTATGGTTGATGGATCAGGCAGTTTAGATACCCGGATATGCGATACAACATCCGACACATCTTTGATTGTAGGCGTAGTAATACCCCGGTTAGCTAACTCCTGCCCAATAGCGCCATATTGTGTATTGATATCAGGAATAAGCGATAATTGGAATTTTACCGACACAATAATGTACAAACCTTTGAGTTCATTTTTAAATACACTTTCGCGATAACCAAATTTGCAATCGGCCTTGGTAAATGTTTTAAAATTACCGCTTGCTGTTTCAAAAGCACGACAACTCAAAAAGGCATCCTTCAGTTCCACGCCGTAAGCGCCGATGTTTTGGATAGGCGATGCGCCTACCGAACCGGGGATCAGGCTCAGGTTTTCGATACCGGCATATCCGCGGGCAACGCAGAAGTTTACCAGGTCGTTCCATACTTCGCCGCCGCCGGCCTCCACAAAAACATCGTTATGACTGATGCGGTGTTCAATACCGCGGATATTCATACGGATCACTAATCCTTCAAAATTACTCACCAGCAGCAGGTTACTGCCACCGCCCAGTACCAGCCTGTCAATTTGCTGCCATTGCAGATCGGCAAACAACTCTACCAGTTCATCCTCGTGCGCTATCTCCACAAAGTAACGGGCATACGCGTCGATGCCAAAGGTGTTGAAGTTTTTGAGGGATACGTTTTCCTGTATTTGCAGCATATTTTTTTGATGTCGGGTATCGGATGTTCGATGTCGGATTTATTGGGGGCGAATTTCGGAATTTTATTTTATTGCCCTGCGGTTATTATATCCCGCTATGATGAAAAACTTTTTAAACCTTACATTTTAAGCTCAAAAGTAGTATGTGGTCGATATAACACGTTTATCATGCTGAGGAACGCACCACCGCCAAAACACTACAAACCTTTATCCACCCTCACCAGATAAAACCGCTCCAAGCTACCCAGCCGGCTGCTTTTGATGATAAACGGTAGTCGCATATTTTCGTTGGGATAATTGTAAAATGCCTGTATTATTTGAAAATTGGTGTGGTTCTTTTCCAGTTCGGCTTTTAAGCCGTCGTCTATCAGGATAAGGGCATTGTTGTGTGTGACGGCCTGGGCCATCTCCATAAAAGTTACCGGCTGATGGGTATAAAAGTCAAAAGCATTGGGGACATTAAAAGCGGCTATGATTTCGTCGTTAGGATAATGCTGGTTAATATATTCGGCAGCGTGAACATCGCCTTTAAATTTCAGCAGTGTGGGGTAAACCACACCCATGAGGTAAGTATTAACCCATAAACCCGTTACGGCTGTTAATAAAAACAAAGCCCTTTCCCGGTTGCTGCTGTTTTTATAAATATATAAGATGACACCAATGAGCAAGATACAGAGCCCTATAAACACCTGCCAGCGCTCAGGGGCGAAAACAAAGTTGAGCACCGTTACCGCGATGATCAATAACGCAACAATAGTATACTGAGCAATGGTAAAGAATTTACTTTTGTGTTGGATCACTTCACGAATAAAGCCGGCTGTGATAATAGCGAAGAAGGGGAACAGGATATTGGTATAAAACGGCAGCTGAAATTTAGATACGGAAAATATCAGCAACATTACTACTGAACCACTAATGCTAACATACTCGGGCAGTTTTACACCTTTGATCATTTGACCGATATGCCTGATGAGCGCGTAATAAAACAACAGCATCCATGGTGCAAAGGCCCATAACAGGGTATGAAGAAAAAAGAACACGCTGCCATGACTGTTGCGGATAAAGCTGTTATTGTTAAAACGCCCGAACTGACTATCCCACAAAAACCAATGGATACCTGATATACCGGTTTTACCAAACACCACTTTTTCGGGGTGTATATCAAACTGTATATATAAGGTATAAATTTCGGGCAGGGTAAATATGCACACCAACACAAATGCCAGCAGCCATTTCCAGTGGAATAAGCTTTTAAGATCTTTTTTAAACAGGTAATCGCCTATAATGGCACTGCCGATGGGAATGAGCAGGTAAATACCCTTGGTCATAACGGCGCAGGCAGTAAACAGAGCTCCGAGCAAAATATCGGCCCAACCAAAACGCTCTTTGAGTTTATAAAAGTGATATACTGCTCCCATGAGCAAACCCATGATATAAGGCTCGGCCCGTACATCGGTGTTTGACATGAGCACGTGCTGTGCGGTAAGCAAGATCAGTGTGGCGATCAATGAGGTTTCCAGATCGTAAAATTTCCGGGCCAGTTTATAAGTGTACGCCACCGATAGCAGGAAAAATAACAGGGCCGGTAATTTATAGGCGATGGTATTGATACCAAAAACCTTGAAGCTCAGCGCAGCCATCCAGAACGGAAAATGCGGTTTATCCAGCCAGTCCTTCCCGTGATAAATGAGTTCGGTAAAATTATTGCTTTGCGCCATGCCGCGAGCCAGCACACTGTACAAACTGGGATCGTCGGTAAAGTATTTGATATCTATGCCGGCAATATTTACCAATATAGCCAGGGCCAACACTACAATGTATGGCTTTTTATATGCGGGAGATAAAGTGGTTGCTGAACTATTCACCGGAGATATTTAGGTACAAAATAACACATTATAATATTACTACGTTGTTGTCTGATTAAGATTCTTTAAAGTTTTGACCTTTTTCAAGTTTTTCAAAAGCTGAGGCAGGTGCGATTCCTTCCCTCGGGAAGGGTGAGGAAGGGGTTTCTGCATCATGTAGTTTATGCCCGGCGTATAAACCCCGCCCTGCCTTTACACACACCACAGCCGCGCCCCTCCCGTTGGGAGGGAATTGAGGATGAGTATTATTTTATGCGTTCCAGGGCAGGTACTTGGGTGATGCTTCCTTCAGTGTCGGGCTAACCGGGTTCAAGGTTTCGCCATTCAATATCTTTTCATATAATTCCAGATAGCGTCTGGCCATTTTTTGAACAGTAAAATGTTCCATGGCGTAATCATGGCAGTGCTGATTACTAAAAGAGTCTACATTTTTAAGCGCTGTTATTAACGTCGTTTTGCTATTGCTCAACAAGCCAACCTCAGCCGGTACCAACTCCGGCAACGAGCCATAAGGCGTACCGAACACTGGGCAGCCAAAATAAAGGCTTTCAATAATAGCCAAACCAAAAGGCTCATGCCATAAAACCGGGAACAATAAAGCCTTTGAAGCATTCAATACTACCGATTTTTGCGCGTTATCAACCATACCCTTAAACCGAACATTTAAATTGGGAGTAAAGCGCAGTCCCATTTTCAGGTTTAAACGCGCACCACCTAATACGACAAGCTTATTGCCGGTTTGGGTGGCTATATCAATGGCGCCCTTTACATTTTTAACACGCCAGGCGGCTTTGGCCAAAAAGTGGGTATGGGTACGTTTCTGTTGCAGATCGGGCCGGGGATAATCATCCGGATCAAGACCATGATGTATAAACACGCTTGATCCATGACGTGCAGCATGATTGGCAGATACAAATACGGAGTTTTGATCCAGCACTTGGCCGTAACCTGGGTTATTGTGTACATTAATAAGGTATGGTTTTTTGGTAAACCCGCTTACCTGGAAATGAAAATGTACCACGTCTACATCATCCGGAACCTGTAGGTTCATGTCGATAGCAGGATTATATACCAGCACTTTCGCAAAGGGACAGGCAGAGCCTTCACCCACCAGATAGGCAATGTCATGACCCAGGCGGTTAAGCTCCTTGCCCAACCACCAGATCACTCTTTCGGTGCCTCCATATTTGGCAGCCGGTATCAACGTATTGTTAACTATTAGTATTTTCATGCTGGCGATGAATGTAAGCGTCCGAATTTCGGAATTATAATTTGGATTGAAGATTTTTGATATTGATAGCCGGAAGAACCAATAACGCACAATAAATTAATTTTTTTCCGAAATCTTGATTTTTACAGGTATTGCCCATAGAACAGCCACACAAACGTTTGATAAATCAATAAAACTCATTATCAACCTGTTTTTTAAAGAAAAATCATCCAGAAAAATCATACGAATGATATAAATCACCAAAATAAGAGGAATATATCCTCATTTAATTTTACTAATTTTCACATTACCAATATAATCTACCAACTTTTTTAATTATTTTAGAAACTTCATTAAGTTCTTAACAATTTAACTAAAAGAAATGGATTCTGTTATCAAAGCCGAAAAGCCGGCAGCAAAAAGTTCGGGTATTAACCCTATTATTATTATAGGTGCATTATTTTTCATTTTCGGGTTTGTAACCTGGCTAAATTCTGTATTGATACCCTATTTAAAAATTGCCTGTCAGCTTAATAACATCGAATCATTTTTAGTAGCCAGCGCTTTTTATATTGCCTATTTATTAATGGCAAAGCCATCGGCCTGGTTGCTTAAACTATTTGGCTTTAAAAATGGCATGGCGGTGGGTCTGCTTATTATGGCGGTTGGCGCTCTCATATTTATACCCGCGGCATTAACCAGGACTTATACTATATTCCTGATCGGTTTATTTGTACAAGGCTCAGGGTTGGCCGTTTTACAATCAGCCTCCAATCCATATATCACTATAGTTGGCCCACCCGAAAGCGCTGCCAAACGGATCAGCATCATGGGTATCTGTAATAAATTTGCCGGTGTACTGGCGCCTATCGCATTGGGCGCAGTGGTATTAAAAAACATCGATGCCTTTACTGCCAATCTCGCTAAGCTTGATGCTACCCAAAAAATAGCCGAGCTCAATGAACTTGCTTCCAGGGTAATTTTGCCTTACGTGCTTATTGTTATTGTATTGGCAGTATTGGCCGTGCTGATCTACTTTTCGGGCCTGCCAGAAATTGATACCGATCATGAGGATGAAACCGTAGCTGCTGCCAATTCCGGCAAAACCAGTGTATTCGAGTTCCCCCATTTGATACTGGGCGTAATAGCCCTGTTCCTGTACGTAGGTGCCGAAGTTATAGCCGGCGATTCCATCATTAGCTATGGCGTTGCACATCATATCCCACTATCTACCGCTAAATATTTTGCCTCGGGTACGCTGGCTTGTATGGTTATCGGTTATATCGCGGGCATTTTATTTATTCCCCGTTATATTTCACAACAAAAGGCATTGGTATATTCGGCTGTTTTAGGCGTGATCTTAACGGCTGCAGCGCTTTTTGTACCTAAATATGCCTCAATAAGCTGTATAGCTCTTCTGGGTTTGGCCAATTCATTAATGTGGCCGGCTATATGGCCATTGGCCTTATCGGGCCTGGGCAGGTTTACCAAGATCGGTTCGTCATTATTGGTTATGGGGATAGCCGGCGCGGCGGTTTTCCCTCCTGTCTACGGTTTCCTGGTTGATCAATCAAAAGCAAGTGCAGGTCCCGAAGCCGCAGCACAAACCTCCTACTGGATCTTGTTGCCTATATACCTGTTCATTCTTTATTTTGCAGCTATTGGTTACAAAAAAGGGAAACATGTGATAGCGGTGTAAGGCTATTTGTCTGAACTTGAATTTATAGAATTTTAGAATTAACAGAATTAAACCTACTAAGGAAATTCTAAAATTCCTTAATTCCATTAATTCGAGTTCAGACTACCTCCTAAACCACTTCCTGTTCGCCACCAACAACCCAAACTCTTCCGAAGGATTTTTCTGCATGGATTTATGGTGCATTTTATGCGCACGGCGGATGCCTGCCAGGTAACGGTTATTACTTTTGAATGCTTTAAAGCGGTTATGAATAAACCAATCGTGAAAAATAAAGTAGATGATACCATATGTGCTGATACCTGTACCTATCCAGAAGTGATAGTCCAGATTAAGGTGCCCTATCCACATCAGTCCTAAAGCAAAGGCCGCAAAACCTATACTGAACAGATCGTTCAGTTCGAACCAGCTATGTTTTTCCTGATGGTGTGTTTTGTGGATGAACCACAGCGGCCCATGAAACAGGTATTTATGCATAGCCCAAGAAAGCAATTCCATGAGTGCAATGGTGCATAGCACAATACTTATGTTGAACAGTATATTCATTTACTGTTGTAAGGTTGGAATGTTGTAAAGTTGAAATGTTATTTTTTCTTCTTTTCTGCCTCGAATTTCTTTAAGTAATCAATCAGTGACTTTGTTTTACTTGAAAATTCAATACTTTTTGCATACAAATCATTGTACACCATGTCGCTGATTTTACCAGACCTATGCAAAATCACCAGCTTGTTTCTAAACTCTCCTGATGACCCTTTTGAGTAATTTAAAAATCTTATAAAATCAGGATTGTTGTTATACTCAAATCCCTCAGCAATGTTATCAGACATTGAACAGGCTGCTCTTCTTATCTGATCTTTCATCCCCCAATCAGATTTCATGGGCTCAGCATCACATAAAGAATATACTTGAACAGCAATGGAAACAGCTATTTTCCAAATCTCTAAATCTTCAAACTTTTGAAACTTACTCAAGCAGCGTTACAACATTAAAACATTCCAACCTTACAACAAATAACTTACATATGTATCGGCCTGTTCTCAGTCGCTGCTAAGCAGGCTTCGCGCATGGCTTCGGTGTAAGTTGGGTGGGCGTGGCTCATGCGCGAAATATCTTCGGCGCTGGCACGGTACTCCATCGCTACTACAGCCTCGGCAATCATATCAGCAGCACGCGGACCTATCATGTGAACACCCAGGATCTCGTCGGTAGTGGCATCGGCCAGTACTTTCACAAAACCATCCAGATCACCGCTGGCGCGCGCACGGCCACTGGCTTTGAATGGGAACGATCCTGTTTTATATTTTACACCGGCTGCTTTCAATTGCTCCTCTGTCTGACCAACGGCGGCAACTTCCGGCCAGGTATAAACAACGCCCGGTATCAGGTTATAATCAATGTGTGGTTTCTGGCCGGCAATAATCTCGGCCACCAGAGTACCTTCGTCCTCGGCTTTGTGAGCCAGCATGGCGCCTTTAATAACGTCGCCAATAGCGTATACCCCTTTCACACTGGTTTCCAGGTGATCGTTAACCGTGATCTTACGACCGCGTTCTTCTACCATAATACCTATTTTATCCAGCCCTAAACCATCGGTATAGGCCACACGACCAACAGCAACCAGGCAGTAATCGCCTTTCAGTTCCTGTTTCTCACCTTTCGGGGTATCAAAAGTCACGGTTACTTCTTTCCCTTTTACGGTAGCGCCGGTAACTTTATGCCCCAGGTAAAATTCCATACCCAGTTTTTGCAATACTTTTTGCAGCTCTTTACCCAAACCTTTATCCATAGTTGGGATAATGCCATCCATAAATTCAATTACAGATACTTTGGAGCCTAAGCGGGCGTAAACAGAACCCAGCTCCAAACCAATAACACCACCGCCAATCAGCACCAGGTGTTTAGGGATCTCGGTCAGGGTTAAAGCTTCAGTTGAGGTGATAATACGTTTTTTATCGATCTTTAAAAATGGTAGTGCTGATGGTTTTGAACCGGTAGCAATGATCACATTTTTGCTGGTGATCTCCGTTTCGGTGCCATCGTTCTTTTTAACAATGATGGTATTTTTATCTTTAAAAGATCCTACACCATAATGGGTATCGATCTTATTTTTTTTCATCAGGTAAACAATACCGCTGGTATTGGCGTCAACCACTTCCTGCTTCCGTTTGATCATCTGGCCGAAATCGATTTTCAGATTATCCAGGTTAATACCATGCGTTTTAAAGGCATGAGCAGCGTTATGGTAATGTTCAGACGAATCCAGTAAAGCTTTGGATGGGATACAGCCTACATTTAGACAGGTACCGCCAAGGGTAGCATATTTTTCAACAATCGCGGTTTTTAAACCAAGCTGGGCACAACGTATAGCGGCTACATAGCCACCAGGGCCCGAACCGATAACGATAACATCATATTGCATAGTAGTGTATTTTGTGGTTGGCAAAGTTAATGGTTATTAGGCTATTATTTTATAGATTAATGGTCAAAATTCGCAATACTTATCTACCCACACTTTTATCAGCGACACCCTGTCCTTTATAAATTTCGGACCAAAAAACGGGTTCGACCAATCATCGAAGTTTTCATATTGAAAGCCCAGGTAAAATATCCAGAACCCTACACCCAGATAAGGAATAGCCTTGATCTCCTGATCTGATACAGGTCTTACTTCGCGGTAGGCTGCTATAAAGACCTGGTACATGCGGTCGGCTTCTTCATCGGTAAGCTTGCCTGTAAACACATGCATGAAAAAATGTACAAAGAACGACATCAGGTCATTTGCCAGATGGCCTTGACCCGCAAAGTCGAAATCAAAAAATGTGATCCCGCCGTTATCGTCAAAGTGAAAGTTCTTGGGCAAAAAATCATACTGACAATAACCATAGCTAAATTTTTCTGTATCAAACGTGTTGAGCTTTCGAATTACCTGCATTACGGTCTCTTTTAAATAGATATATTCACCTGGCAGCTCCGCAAACGCGGGCTTCAGCGTTTTTAAAGGTTGAATGAGCGTGCTATCCGTAGTATAGGCTTTTCTTTTATAGTTCAGTTTCACTACCGAGGTGATGTTATGAACCGTGGCCATTTCACGGCCAACAGTTTTCAATTGCTCATCAGACAGATCAAGCACAGGTTTGCCCCCGGCATAGGAAAGCACAATACCATAGCGGGAGCCTTCGGCTGCATCAAATTTTTGTATCTGTCCGCCAAAAATATCAACCAGCGGGTATGAAACATTCGCACCATATTCTTTTAACATATTCAACAACTCCACTTCACCCTGTATCTCGCTTAACGAACGGTGCGGGTCGCGGTAAATTTTTAAAATATACTTTGAATCTGCCGCTTCTAAAACATAAGTATCACTCACCCCTCGCAGCAAATACTTGCAGTTTATCAGGTTTATACCATACGCTGTCGCTATATAATCTTTTAAAGCAGGGGCTGATAAGGTGGAATATTGAGCGGGAAACGGTGTCATAAATAGGGCAGATAATTATAGAAAAAGAGATAGTATATAGTCTTTATTTAACTTTATTGTAACAGTGTTGCAATAAAGAATTGAATTAACGATTTACTTGCTAAATTAGAGCTTTAAATTGACTGATCTCATGAAAAAAATTTACTCATTTTTTGCACTATTATTAATGTGCAGCATTAACGCTTTTGCTCAAAGCGATTATGTAAAGGAACATTTTACCAAAGAAGACGTGTACATCACTATGCGCGATGGTATAAAACTTTTCACTTCCATTTACACGCCTAAAGATGCTTCGGCTAAAAACAAGTATCCTATCCTGATGCAGCGTACCTGTTACAGCGTAGCGCCGTATGGCGAAGATAAATATCCCGCACGCTTGGGTCCGTCGGAAATTATCATGAAAGAGGGTTATATTTTTGTGTACCAGGATGTTCGCGGCCGCTGGAAAAGTGAAGGAACCTGGACAAACATGACGCCCGTTATCGATAACAAAAAAAGCAAAACCGATGTTGATGAAGGTTCTGACACTTATGATACCATTGACTGGCTGATTAAAAATGCAACTTTCAATAATGGCAAAGTTGGCCAGTATGGCATCTCCTACCCAGGCTTTTACACCGCGGCAGGTATCCTGTCAAACCACCCGGCTCTGAAGGCTTCATCACCTCAAGCTCCTATATCCGATTTCTTTTTTGACGATTTTCATCACAACGGTGCATTTCTGGAAGGTTACTTTTTTACCTTCCCGGTTTTCGGTGTTCAAAAAACCGATACCACCAGCAAAGCCTGGTATACCATGCTTAAACCCAACAGCAAAGATGGATATCAATACCTGTTAGATCTTGGTCCGCTTAAAAATGCCGACAAATTTTACCACAACAATTTCTTCTGGCAGGAAACCATCAATCATCCCAACTATGATGAGTTTTGGCAAAAACGTGGTCTGCTAAAGCACTATGGCAAAGTAAAACCAGCGGTAATGCTGGTAGGCGGCTGGTTTGATGCCGAAGACCTGACCGGTCCGCTGGCAATCTATAAAACCATCAACAAAACCGACCCTAATGCCTATAATACTATTGTGATGGGTCCATTTGGGCATGGCCGCTGGTCGCGCGAAACCGGGCACACCATGCACAGTAATATTTATTTTGGTGACAGCATCGCTACTTTTTACCAAAAAAATATCGAAGCCAAATTCTTCAACCATTTCCTGAAAGGCAATGGCGACAAAAACTCAGGTTTGCCCAACGCTTATATGTACAATACCGGTAAAAAGGAATGGGCTACTTTTGATAAATGGCCGGCTCCAAACGCGGTTCATCAAAAAATGTATTTAGGGGCCGATGGTAAACTGGCCGATGCGCAACCTGCCACAGCCGGTTCAGTATCCTATATAAGTGATCCGCTTAAGCCGGTTCCTTATACTGAGGATAATACCACTACCATGGGCTTTACCCCGCACAATTATATGAGCGAGGATCAGCGTTTTGCCGGTAGGCGTCCGGATGTGCTGGTTTATCAGACAGACGTATTAAATGATGATGTAACTCTTGGCGGCGAGATCATGGCACACCTAAAAATTGCGACTACCGGCACCGATGCCGATTTTGTGGTAAAACTGATTGACGTTTACCCTGCCGATGAGCCTAACAACCCATATATGCCCAACAAAAACATCATCCTGAGCAATTACTGGCAAATGGTACGTTCGGAAGTAATGCCGGCTCGTTTCCGCAACAGCTTCGAGAAACCAGAAGCTTTGGTAGCCAACCAAAAAACCGATGTTAACTTCCGCCTGCAGGATGTGCTGCATACCTTTAAAAAGGGTCACCGCATTATGATCCAGATACAAAGCACCTGGTTCCCGATCATAGCGCGTAATCCGCAAAAATTTGTGGAGAACCCATACAAGGCCAACGAAAGCGACTACATCAAAGCCACCGAGACGGTTTATAACGACAGCTTTATTGATGTGGAAGTATTGAAATAGATGTTATACTGGCCTTTCTCTAAATAGAGAAGGGCTTTTTTCTTAAAAAGCCCCCCTTTTAGGGTGAATTAAGAAGCAACTTATCTTTAAAAATAAACTTAATCACAAGATATTTGTAGATTTAGGTTCATTAAACATTGACTGATCCGTTACAATGAACAACTCATCACTTACTAAACTGAATTATCAGTTTATATTGGGAGCTATTTTATTATGCCTCCCGGTTATTGCCAAAGCCCAGCTTTTACAAGAGAAAGAAAAATACACGCATGCAGATACACTGCGTGGCAGCCTTTCGCCTTTACGTTCCTGTTACGATATTAACTACTATCACCTTGATGTGAAGGTAAATATCGACCAACGAGCCATCAGTGGCAGCAATCAATTTAAATTTACCGCGACCGAAGATTTCACCAAACTGCAATTTGACTTATTTGCCAATCTGAATGTAGACAAAGTGGTGTATAAAGGTAAAAACCTGCCTTATACCCGCGATGCTAATGCTGTTTTTGTTACACTTCCACAAACCATTGCCAAAGGCAGTAAAGACGAGTTTACCGTATACTATTCGGGCAAACCAACGGTAGCGGTTAACGCCCCCTGGGATGGCGGCTTTGTATTTAAAAAAGATTCCCTGGGCAAACCCTGGGTAGCAACCGCCTGCGAGGGCGTGGGCGCCAGTATCTGGTGGCCCAATAAAGATCACCTGAGCGATGAGGTTGACAGCATGATGATCAGCATCAGCGTGCCTAAAGGATTAAAAGATGTATCAAACGGCAGGCTGCGTAAAGTTACTCCACTCAAAGATGGCTATACGCGCTTTGATTGGTTTGTGGCCAACCCTATTAACAATTATGATGTGGTTGCCAACATTGGCGATTATACTCACTTCGGCGATACATACGATGGCGAGAAAGGCAAGCTCAGTCTTGATTTCTGGGTATTGCCAACCAGCCTGGAGAAAGCCAAAAAGCAATTTGCCGAAAATGTAAAGCCTATGCTTAAAGCCTTTGAACACTGGTTTGGCCCTTATCCGTTTTATGAGGATGGTTACAAACTGGTAGAAACACCGCATTTAGGTATGGAGCACCAAAGCGCTACAGCCTACGGTAATCATTATTTGAATGGCTACCTTGGTTATGATATGTCGGGCACGGGCTGGGGGCTTAAATGGGATTATATCATCGTTCACGAAAGTGGCCATGAGTGGTTTGGCAACAACATCACCTGTAAGGATCTGGCCGATATGTGGATCCATGAAGGCTTTACCTGTTACTCCGAATCGTTGTTTATTGAAAATAACTGGGGCAAAAAGGCAGGCCAGGAATACAACAAAGGACTTAGAATAGGAATTGGGAACGAAAGCCCTATTGTGGGCGTTTACAATGTAAACAAAGAAGGCTCCGGCGATATGTATCCCAAAGGCGCGGTACTGCTCAATATGGTGCGCACCATTATTAATGATGATGAAAAATGGCGCGAAATACTGCGCGGTCTCAATAAAACATTTTATCATAAAACCGTTACTTATGACCAGGTGGTTAACTATATCACCGAACAATCGGGCAAAAAACTATTACCTGTATTTGACCAGTACCTGCATTATAAAAACCTGCCTACGCTGGAGTTTGCTACCAGGGATGGCAAACTGCTTAGTCGCTGGATAGCCGATGTCAATGGTTTTGCTATGCCTGTATTAGTAAGGGTTAAAGGGGGCGAGTATCAATTTATTACCCCTACTAACCGTTTTACCCCGGTTGCTATTGATGGTACTACTATTGATAATATTGAAGTAGATACATTTAACTACTATATCGGTATACTAAAAGATTAGTATGAGCATGCATTACATCAAATTCATGAGCCTGCTTATATTTTTATCCGCGGGGCAAATGACTATGGCACAGGTCAGTGTGGTCAGGATTAATAAAAGAGCAATACCTGCATCCATTAAATATAAAGGAGATATTGTTAACTCCGTACGCTTTACAGACAGCGAAGGTGAGCACTTATTGATCACAACAGAAACCGGGATAACCGATACCAGAGGCGATAGCGAAGATGGTAATGGACGCGACGCGGCCCTTTATGCTTATCAGTATACCATAAAGAGCAATGGAAGTATGCAGTTAAACTGGCAAATGGTTGATTTTGTTAAGGACTGCCAGGTAGACCTGGAAGCGATATACATTCCGGGCACTTTTGCCGTTACCGACCTGGACAGGAATGGGAAAGCCGAAGTATGGCTGATGTATAAAACATTATGCGCCGGTGATATCAGTCCGGGCGAAATGAAGATCATTATGCATGAGGGTGGTAACAAATACGCGATAAGAGGACAAAACAAAGTTAAAGTGGGTCCGGCTGAGTACGACGGCGGCAAATATACTTTTGACGATGCTTTTAAAAGCGGGCCGGAGCTGTTCAGAAAATATGCCCAGGAGCTTTGGAGAAAGAATATTTGGGGGCCGCGAGAATAAACATTTATTATCTAAGTTACATGAAATTATTAGGACTGTTTTTGACGATGATTGTTGTACAAATACAAAGTAGTTTTGCTCAGATCAAGGTTACTCAATTAACCGTAAAGGCAATACCTAAAACCATACATTATTCGGGGCATGTTATCAATGCAGTGCATTATAATGATAGAGAAGGTGAACACATGGTTATCACTACAGAAACTGGGGAAACACCCTCCAAAGGAAGTGAAAATGGAGATGAAAGGGATGCTGCTCTATATGCTTATCATTATAATATTGGTAATAATACAGAACCCAAACTCAGTTGGCAAACCTATGATTTTATTAAGGAATGTCCGGTTGATATTAAAGCCAGCTATATCCCAAATACTTTTGCCATTACTGATCTTGACAATAATGGAAAAGCAGAGGTGTGGCTTATGTATAAAACTGTATGCCACGGAGATGTAAGCCCAAGCTATATGAAGATCATTATGCACGAGGGCAGTAAAAAATATGCGATCAGGGGTGAAAACAAGGTTCGATTATCTGAAAAAAAATATGTTGGTGGCGAATACACATTTGACGAAGCCTTTAAAAAAGGGCCTGAATTGTTCAGACAATACGCTATTGGTCTCTGGAAAAAGAATTTATTAGAAACCTGGAAATAGACTATCTGCTCTGTTTCAAATTAGAATACCCATTAACATGAAAATAAAACAATTATGTCGGATAGCATTAGCATTAATAATTAGTGCTACTACCCTATCTGTAAAAGCTCAACTTGGCGCCAACCGCGAAACTTTTACCCGCGCCGATACCCTGCGCGGTAGTTTAACACCATTACGCACCTGTTATGATATCAATTACTATCACCTGGATGTGAAGTTTGATATCGATCAAAAATATATCAGCGGCAGCAACCAGTTTAAATTTACAGCCACACAGGATTTTACCAAACTACAGTTCGACCTGTTTGCTAACCTCAAAGTTGATAAGGTGATTTACAAAGGGCAGGAATTACCATACATCCGCGAATTTAACGCCGTATTCATCACCTTTCCGCAAACCATAACCAAAGGCAGCGCCGATGAGTTTACGGTGTTTTACTCCGGCAATCCTACTATTGCCAAACGCGCTCCCTGGGATGGCGGTATCGTATATACTACCGACTCATTGGGCAAACCCTGGGTGGCTACTGCTTGTCAGGGTATAGGCGCCAGTATCTGGTGGCCTACCAAAGATCATCAGTATGATGAGGTTGACAGCGCCCTCATCAGCATTAGCGTACCTAATGGTTTAAAGGATGTATCAAACGGGCGTTTACGTAAAGTAACCAAATTAAAAGACGGCTATACCCGTTTTGATTGGTTTGTGGCCAATCCCATCAACAACTATGATATTGAGGCCAACATTGGCGATTATGTACACTATGATGGCGTTTACCAGGGCGAAAAGGGAAAATTGACCATGGATTACTGGCCGCTGAGCTACAACCTGAACAAGGCTAAAAAACAATGGAACGAGAATGCTACCAAAATGCTTAAAGCATTCGAGTACTGGTTTGGCCCTTATCCTTTTTATGAAGATGGCTATAAGCTGGTAGAGGCCCCACACCTGGGCATGGAACACCAAAGCGGCACAGCCTACGGTAATCATTACCAGAATGGCTACCTGGGTCGCGACCTTTCGGGCACGGGCTGGGGCTTAAAATGGGATTTTATTGTAGTGCACGAGAGTGGGCACGAGTGGTTTGGCAATAATATCACCTCCAAAGATGTAGCTGATATGTGGATCCATGAGAGCTTCACCAATTACTCCGAATCGTTATTTGTGGAAACCTATTATGGCAAGCAAGCCGGGCAGGAGTATGTGCATGGCACCCGTTTGGCTATTCAGAATGATCGCCCTATTGTTGGTCCTTATGACGTAAACCGCGAAGGATCGGGCGATATGTATTATAAAGGCGGTAACCTGCTCAACATGATCCGCACCGTTATTAATGATGATGAAAAATGGCGTAACATTCTGCGTGGGCTCAACAAAACCTTCTACCACCAAACCGTTACTTACAATCAAGTGGTTGATTATATTTCTCAGCAAAGCGGCATGGACCTGGCTCCTATATTCGACCAGTACCTGCATTATAAAACCATCCCGATCCTGGAGTTTTTGACCTATAAGGATAAAATACGTTGCCGTTGGATAAACGTAAGCAGCAAAAAGTTCAATATGCCGGTAAGGGTTAAAGTAAAAGGCGGCGATTATCAATTCATCACCCCAACTACCCGCTTTACACCATTAAAACTGGATGGCGCTACGGAAGATAACATCGAAGTAGATACTTTTAATTATTATATAGGGGTAGCACGTGATTAAGTTGTATTAGATTAAGTTAAGTAAAATAGTTGATTCTACTTGTGCTCGTTTGCAACGAGTGCTTATTGCGGAGAGGCGATTGCATCGCTCTTGCGTTTTAAACGCAAACCCATGTTAAGCACTCGTTGCAAACCACCGGTGTTGGGAAGACAAAAAACAAAGACCCAAAACGGAGTTAGGCTAAAGCTAGTAACTGTTTGTTTGTAACTCGTTGGTTAAAACCCACGGCAACGAAAGATAAATCAACTGCTTTTTATTCATTGCCGTCCCATTTATGGGGCGGATAATAGTAGTATTTCCTGGCTTTAGCCTAAATAACGATCTTCCCAACACCGGTGGGTGCAAACGAGCGCAAGACTGGTTTTAAAAGCCCTCCCTTCCGGGGAGGGTGTGGGTGGGGTTTACTTTATTTCAAAAACAGTGCAACCTATCGGCGTGTATTGCGTCTTATAAACAAATAATTAACGTTAACCATGAAATCACTAACCAAACTATTACTACTTGCAGCTTTAGCAACAGGCACTACCGGCTATACTTACGCTGCTCCTGTTACTACTGTTAAACCCATACAACAAAGCACGCAGGACCGTCATTTATCAGGCTTCCACGCTATTGACCTGGCGGGTTCTTTTGATGTTTATATTACCCAGGGGTCAACAGAATCGGTAAAGGTAGAAGCACCTTCTAATGTTATTGACCGTATTGTTACCGAAGTACAGGATGGCGTATTAAAAATACACAGTAAAAAAGACTCCAATTGGAATAACTGGGGCTTTGGGAACAGGAAAATGGTGATCTACGTGACCGCGAAGGATCTGAATGGTGTTTCGGTAACCGGTTCTGGCGATATCTTTTTTAAAGATGGTATCAGCACTAACTCCTTAAGATTAAATGTCACCGGATCGGGCGATATGCAGGGCAAGGTGAATGTAAAAAAACTGGAAAGCAGGATCTCCGGTTCCGGCGATATGAGCCTATCGGGCCGTGCCGATGACTCAAGTGTAAGCGTAGTTGGCTCTGGTGATTTTAAAGCCCGCGACCTGGTAACCGTAAACACCGCGGTACGTGTAGCAGGTAGTGGCGATGCCACTGTAAATGCCAGCAATAAAGTAGAAGCATCAGTAAGCGGCTCTGGCGATATTCACTATACCGGCGGCGCCAAAAACATCAGCAGCTCCAAAGCAGGCAGCGGCGATATCAGCAGGCTGTAAACAAAAGGGAACAAGGAGCAAGGATTTTTGGAATGAGGACAAGATAACTTAGTCCTCATTCGGCTTTATATAACGATGGTAGCACCTCACTTATCTTTGCTCCTTGTTCCAAAAATCCTTACTCACAATTAAAACCTCGTATAAAAAGCCAGCTGGGCTACGTGGTTTAGCGTATAGCTTTCGGCCAGGTTAATGTATTGGTTAAGGTAACCGGCTTCTACATCAAACATTTTGCTCACGCGGTAACCCAGCGCAACATAGGCACGGTTTTGATCAAAGAAGTGTTTGTTCACCCGGTTTTTGTTTTGAACATTAACAAAGGCTTCATTTTGCAGGGCCAGGAAAGGGCCTTTGGTAAATACTGCCGAATCATTCTTAAATGGAATTACACCCCGTACAAAATACCGGAAACGCTGGGCAAAGTAATCGTCATTTTTATTATTGGCGGTTTTCCCTAAAAAGCGTTGCTCTAAACGGAAACGGTGTGCTATGGCAATGTGTTTACCCAGCTTGTGCGAGTAAGTATACTGCTGCCATATCCGGTGCTCAGGCCTAAAGGTTTTGTCGCCATTGGCACTACGGCCATTGGTGGCGATATAGGCATAACCCAGCGCCGCAATTTTGTTATTGGCAAAGTAATAATTTGCCGATGGACGAAGCAGGATGTGTTTTAAATAACTCAGGTCATCATGTGAGCGGAATTGCCCGTCGAACGAATAGCCCCAGTGTTCAGACAGACGTTGGCTGTGAAACCAGGCCGCCCAACCCGAAAATTGATTCTCTTGTGCCAATAGCCTTGCAGGAGCTATAAACAGGAACACAAAAAGAACCAGTAGTTTGTGTTTTAATTGCATAGTATATGTGATTTGTTTTAAAAATTAGTATCGAGTTTTAGTATCAAGTATTATGACCAAATTAAAATCTTGATACTTGATACTAAAACTTGATACGCGATTAAGGTTAATTTCTTTCTTTTTTAATCCTTGAACTTGAGTATGGTTTTCCGGCCCAGGTCAAACGTTACTCTAAAGGCTTCCTGGTTACTCATCTGATATCCCGGTACCTGGTGGAAGCTTAAAATAAACTGCCCTTTTATCCTGTTAAATAAAAACGGCGTATAAATAAGATCCAAACGGTTATAGGTTTTAAACTGATAGAACGAATCGCCGTACATGATATGGCTGCCCTGACCTTTATAAAATTCATCATATAAAGCAAACTTGTGCCAGCTAAAATAAGCGTTTGCTATAAAGCCGGCCGGTTTTTGAAAACCATCAACACCACGGACGCGTTCAAATGACATCATGCCGCCTGCCTCTACTGATAACGAATCTAAAAAGGTTTTATGACTGAAGTCGAGACCTAAACGGATCTGCCCACCGCCGTTGTCCTGGATATGATCGTTAGGAATAGGCACACCCGGCCCAGCATCATGCAACAGCAAAAAGTAATGCGACACATAAAAAGGGCCAAAAAGCGAAGGGCGGTACTTACCCGAAAAACCAAACAAAAACTCCTCGCGCTGGGTATCGGTTTGGTGGCTTACCCAGTCAATCCAGCCGGTTTCCGTAAAGTGCTCATTATGGTAGCGGGCCAGTAAACCTTCAACGTTAGGGCGGTAGTAACGCAGCGTATCGTTCAGCAAGGCACGCGGGTAATCGTCCAGTAAACCTTCGCGTGGAAACGCGCCCGCGTTAAACAACCAGCTTTTTCCGGTATAGCTGTAATAAGCCACGGGATTAACCTTTGCAAAATAAGGCTGTGCTCCAAAATCATGCAAGGCATTGGCACCTACAACAAAATGATGCACACTATCGATATTCAAACCCAGGTCAAGTTCGGTACGCACACCGGAGTAGGTATGTGACCTTTCTGTAAAAGGTTTATACTCCCGGTTGTCCAGAAAGCCCATTCCATTAAAATGGATATCGAGGCTATTTTGTGCCAAAGCAGCAGTACTGCTTATGAAGGTAATGATTGCAAGTAAGTATAATTTTTTAAGCATGGAGTGATGTATTATTTAACTGTAAAATTGATAATACCGCTGTTTCGTCCTCCGGCAAAGGGCTCGGTGCGTAACGAAAACAGCAGATCATAGCGTCCCTTTTTTGCGGGCGCTGTAAGTGTAAATTTATATTGTGTGGTTTGCCCTGGCTGTAAAGCAATATGATAAAAGCTGTCGTCGGCCTTCTGCGTATTTACCAGATCTGATGAATTTTCAAAAAAGCAAGCCTCAAAATAAACAGGCGACTCATCGGGCGTATTTCCAAAATTAATGGGAAAGCTATAGGTGTTTTTAAACGACAGGTCAAAGGTGAGTTTTTGCCCTGGCGATGCAGTTACCTTGTATGCCAAAGGTTTGAAATCAATTTTCTGGTAGGTACGCACATTATTTACCCAGCAGCTATACCAATAACCAACCGGTGTTTTAATAGTATCGGTAGTTATCCCAGGTATAGGGCCTTCTGCTACCAAGTATGCTTTTTTATGCTGTATACTGTCATCAATGGGCCATATATCATATTGGGTACGGCGGTAATAACGCGTATCGTAATTAAGCCCCTTAACTGTATTGTTATAAAAATTATATTTTGATGGATTCTGAAAGCCCTCACTAAATATCACATAATTATCGCCCGCCTTATCATGTACTGTTTTGGCCCAATCCTTAAAACCGAAAAAGCTTCTGATGGCGCCAACCTCCATCATAAATGAGGGTCCCCATACAATCAACAACCTAAGCGTTACGATCAAAACTATATTGACTATAGCCAGGCGACTAAACCATGCAGGCCAACCGCTTTGCGCGAAGTGAATAAGTACCAGCATAGCTAAAGGCACATATACAATAAGCGTCCAGTGCAACTGCACCTCGCCTTTAAATGAGGTGAGGAAAAAGAAAAGCAATATGCCAATGCTATTTACCAGCAATGTGCGCATAAAAGTATCCTTGATACGTACAGTAAAGCTTTTATAAAACAAAAACCAGCCTATTAGCGGCCCGGCCATAACCAGTTGGCCCAAGGGATACAGGTAGGAGTAGGAAAAATCATAAGTTTCGGCCGAACGTTCGGAAAGATGGTATTTGATAGACGGATAATCGTGGTTTATCTGCCACAAAATATGTGGTGTATAAAAAGCCACAGCTAACACTACAATACCCCAAAACGATGGGCGCTTTAATAACTTCAGATTGGAGAGCAGCGTAAATCCTACAACTAAAATACCATGATACTTGCTATAGAGCAAACCCGCAACAACCAGGGCGAGTATGAGCGCAAGCGGCCAGCTGTCCCTTTCGGCATACCGTTGGTAGAAAAAGAAAAATAAGGTAGTAAATAATAATAGCGGCGCATCGGGGGTAGTGGTAAAACCGTAGATATGGAAAACAAATATCCCCGGTATCACCAGGATAAAGGCTTTAGCGTTTACCTGGTATTTTTTTAGCATCAGCCATATCAGGTATAATGACACCGAACTGCTGAGCACAGTAAACAACCGCAAGCCAAATTCATTATGTATCAGACTGTAGCCGGCTTTGATGAACAGGGCCACCATGGGCGGGTGGTCATAATAACCCCAATCCAAAAACCGCGAATACATCCAGTAGTAGGCCTCGTCGGCGTGTATCTCCAGGGTGCCAGCTTGTAGTACATTCAATACCGTCCAAAGCAACAAAAAATAAATAACGGGGCGGTTATAGTTTACCGTGGCCTGCATGTTATTTAAGTTACTTTGCTGCATTAATATCCTGAAAATTGAATTGGCAAAGGTATGATAAAAGATATAAGCCTTAAAATGTTAGTAATCATGGTTAAGTAAAATACATCTAATCTTCATCATTTAACCTTGCTTATAAAACAGCCGCTTCCTTGTTATACTTGATCCGGTAGTCGTTTGGGGTCATACCGGTGATCTTTTTAAAAATATCCCTGAAAGTTTTCATGTCTGAATATCCCACATGATACATCACTTCATTGATCGACCGCTTACCGGTTTCCAGCAGCTTCTTGGTAGCTTCGATCTTGACACGCTGGATATACTCAACCACAGTGCTCCTGGTGGCCTTTTTAAACCGGCGCTCAAACGTGCGGCGACTGACATTAAGAACATCCGCTATCTGGTCGACAGTTAACTTTCCTTTATAATTTTGTTCAATAAATTCCTGCGATCTCAGGATGGTGTCATCCTCATGATTCTTTTGGCCGTTAAAAATAATAAAGGGCGATTGGTACCTGCGGTCGATATCGATCACAAAAAACTTAGCTGTGTGAATAGCTATTTCGCGGCTGGTATATTTTTCGACCAGGTACAACAGCAAGTTCCAATAGGCATTATTACCTCCGCTTGAATACAAACCATGCTGATGGGTGATCACCTTTTCGTCAACCAGGGTTACATCCGGATAATAATATCTGAATTCGTTGGCATAGGCCCAGTGTGTTGTACATTGCCTGTCGCGCAGCAAGCCGGTAAAAGCCAGCAGAAAAGCGCCGGTACACAAACTGGCCACTTCGGCGCCTTGTTTATATTGATCAATTATCCAGGAGGCATAATCTTTGTTTACATAAGCGGCGGCAATGGCATCGCCCATCATGGAAGGGATAATGATGAGATCTGTTTTCGGAAGATCATCCGTGATCACATCCGGCTTAACAGAGAAAATGCCATTGCTTAATTGCACTTCCTTATCTGTCCCCACCAGCTTCACTTCAAACAAAGGCGGTTGTCCCAATTTTTCCAGCAGTTCGTTAACGGTAGCAAATACATAAGCAGTATCGGCAATGGATGCCATCACCGCATTTTTAAGTGTTAAAATGGCTATGTTAATCATGAACTAAATATACCATTTTGTCGCAATACCCTACCTAACATTGTCGTATTAGCACATCACGCATAAAAGATATTGCGTTTACCTTTGTTTTAACAAAACAACAATCATCATGATCAGCATTAATCCTTATTTAAATTTTATGGGTAATACCGAAGAGGCCATGAACTTTTACCAATCCATATTCGGTGTAGAATTTGCAGGTTTTCAGCGTTTTAACGAAAGTCCGGGTTTTGAGCGGATGCCAAAGCAGGATCAGGGAAAGGTTATGTACTCATCGCTCCCCATGGGCAAACACAACAATCTGATGGCTACCGACACCTTGGAATCCATGGGGCAAACCTTAACCATCGGCAACAATTTTTATATCTGTGTAAATACCGAAAGCGAGGCCGAAACCGACAAACTGTTCAATGGCCTGGCCGCGGGCGGTAAAATAGAAATGCCGCTTAATAAAACTTTTTGGGGTGCCTATTGCGGCATGTGCCGCGATAAATTCGGCATACAATGGATGCTCAATTATGACCTGAAACAAAACAGTAAATAATCATGAAAAGGATAAATATATTGTACTGGATCTGTACAGGTATATTGCTCGCTGTTGTAGGTGTGGGTTCCGTATTCGACGCGATTTCGTACCCCGATTCCGTTAAGATAGTTACCGGGCTTGGATATCCTGCTTACCTGGTGCCTTTCCTGGGTATTGCCAAACTCCTGGCTTTCGCAGTGATCCTTATGCCTGGCTATCCCCGATTGAAAGAATGGGCCTATGCCGGCATAGCTTTCGACATACTGGGCGCCTTGTATTCCAACATCGTCCTTGGTCGACCTTTGCCGGCTTTGATCTTTATCATCCTGCCTGTTTCACTGTTGGCGGGGTCCTATATATTTTATCATAAAAGATCAGACATAGGTAATCGTGTGTTTGTCGAAAGCTAAACCGGTCAGAAAAAAAGCGAACACAAAAAAGGCCTTCTTAAATAAGAAGGCCTTTTTACTATAAACTCTTTTATAAATTGTTATTGTGCAGATAAAGCTGCGGCACCGCTCACAATTTCGGTAAGCTCGGTGGTAATGGCTGCCTGACGGGCCTGGTTGTATGAAAGCTTAAGGGCTTTTAACAATTCGCCTGCGTTTTCGGTAGCCTTGTCCATGGCTGTCATACGAGCCCCATGTTCAGACGCGTTTGAATCCAGCACAGCACGGTATAACTGGATCTTGATATTTTTAGGTATCAGCTGCTCCACAATTTCTTCTTGCGAAGGCTCCAGGATGTAATCAACATTGGCTGTCTTTACCTCGTCCGTTTTTTCGGGTTTTGGCACTGGTAATAATTGTTCGGCAATTAAATATTGTACAGCTGCATTACGGAAGTGGTTATACACCAGCTCCACACGGTCAAACTTACCATTAACAAAACCTTCCATAATGCTTTCGGTAATTTTGGAAGTATTTTCAAAGTTAAGTTCATTGTACAGATCGTTATTGTTACCAATTACATTGTACTTCCGTCGCTCGTAATACTCCTGGCTTTTTTTACCGATAGCCACTATCGAAACATTACCGGCCTGTAATTGCTTGGTATATTTTTCGGCAATAAGGTTGTTAGCTGTTTTAATTGCGTTGGCATTAAAAGCACCGGCCAAACCACGGTTTGAGGTTACTACAACCACCAATACACGCACGGGCTCGCGCTCCTGCAAATAAGGTGATGAACCATCCTCTAAACTTGCAGATAAGTTAGCCAGCAGCTCTTTTAGCTTATTGGCATAAGGGCGCAATTGTACAATAGCATTTGTAGCACGTTTCAACTTAGCCGCCGAAACCATTTTCATGGCCTTGGTGATCTGCTGGGTTGATGATACAGATGTTATCCTGTTTCTTACTTCTTTTAAATTAGCCATTCTTTATTATGGGGTTCGGGTTGCCTGTTACGAGTTGCGGGAACCAATATTTCACTCGCAACTCGCAACTCGTTACCCGTAACTAAATTAATATCTTGCTGCCAGTTCTTTGGCTACAGTTTCTAATACACCGGTGATCTGGTCATCGAATTTACCTGCTTTAAGGGCAGCTAAAACTTCTGGGTGACGAGCTTCTAACTGGCTGGTAAATTCAACTTCAAACTTCCTGATATCTTTTACAGGCACATTACGCATCAGGTTTTTTGTACCTAAGTATATAATAGCTACTTGTTTTTCAACAGTTACCGGAGCAAACTGACCTTGCTTCAATATCTCTACGTTACGGATACCTTTGTCCAATACAGTTTTGGTTGAAGCGTCCAGATCCGAACCGAATTTGGAGAATGCTTCCAATTCGCGGTATTGAGCCTGATCCAGTTTCAAGGTACCAGCTACTTTTTTCATGGATTTGATCTGCGCGTTACCACCCACACGTGATACCGAGATACCTACGTTAATGGCCGGACGAACACCCGCGTTAAACAGATTGGATTCCAGGAATATCTGACCATCGGTAATAGAGATTACGTTGGTTGGGATATAAGCAGATACGTCACCTGCTTGTGTTTCGATGATAGGCAAAGCGGTTAATGAACCACCGCCTTTCACAATACCCCTGATAGACTCGGGAAGATCGTTCATTTGCTGCGCGATAGAATCATTCGCGTTGATCTTAGCGGCACGCTCTAATAAACGGCTGTGCAGGTAAAACACGTCACCCGGGTAAGCCTCACGGCCCGGTGGACGACGTAATAACAATGATACCTCACGGTAAGCAACAGCTTGTTTTGACAAATCATCATAGATGATCAAAGCTGGCCTTCCGGTATCACGGAAGTACTCGCCGATAGCGGCACCTGCAAACGGAGCAAAGAACTGCATGGTTGCAGAATCTGAAGCGTTTGCAGCTACAATGATAGAATATGGCATAGCACCATTTTCTTCCAGTGTACGTACAATGTTGGCTACTGTACTTGCTTTTTGACCGCAAGCTACATATATACAGATAACCGGCTGACCGGCATCATAAAATTCTTTTTGGTTGATGATGGTATCGATACAAACGGCAGTTTTACCGGTCTGGCGGTCACCGATTACCAGCTCACGTTGTCCGCGGCCGATAGGGATCATCGCGTCGATAGCTTTGATACCGGTTTGTAGAGGCTCAGTTACCGGCTGACGATAGATTACACCTGGCGCTTTACGCTCCAAAGGCATTTCATAGGTTTGACCACTGATAGGGCCTTTACCGTCAATTGGGTTACCCAGGGTATCCACAACACGACCAAGCATACCTTCACCTACGTTGATAGACGCGATACGGTTGGTACGTTTTACGGTATCACCTTCTTTAATATCGTCAGATTTACCTAACAATACCACACCTACGTTATCTTCTTCAAGGTTAAGTACGATACCTTGCAATCCTGTGCCAAATTCTACAAGCTCTCCTGATTGTACTTTTGTCAATCCATAAACGCGTGCAATACCGTCACCCACCTGGAGTACAGTACCCACTTCTTCTAATTCAGATTCTGACTTGAAGCCTGCCAATTGCTGACGCAAAATTGCCGATACTTCGTCTGGTCTTACCTCTACCATTGTTTAAAATTTATTTAGAGTTTTAGTGTTAATATTAAACTGCCTGTTCGGCAAATTCTTTCTTTAATTTTTTCAGGCTGGCAGCAATACTGGTATCTACCTGCCTGTCGCCCACCGTTAATACAAAACCACCAATTAATGATGGGTCAACCTTGGCTTCCAGTTCAACAGTACCACCAATTGCCTGTTGTAATTCGGCAACCAGTGTTTGTTTGTTAGCTGCAGAAAGCTCTGTAGCCGAAGCAACTTTTGCTTTGGTGATATGCCTTTTGATGTTATACTGGTTAATGTATTCAAGCGCGGTAGCGTATAATACCTCACCACGACCTTTGTTAACCATCAATTTAAAAAATGCGATAGTAACCTTGTTCACCTTACCAGCAAACACTTCATCCAGTATTTTTATCTTTTTGATGTGGGCGATGATCGGGTTACTTAAAACAGCTTTAAGTTCAGGATTTGCCTTAAGGGTATGCAAAAACAGATCCATATCGGCCTTGATGGCGTCAACAATATCTTGTTCCTGCGCAAGGTCAATTAGTGATTTGGCGTACCTGGTTCCTACTGTTAATTCTGACATATATTTTTGAGATGTGAGACATGAGATGTGAGATGTGAGACCAGGACAACTTTCTGTCTCAAATCTCAAATCTAATATCTAATATCTATTTACAATTTCACTTCTTTTAATAGTTGGCTCACCAGTTCGTCTTGTTTCTGATGATCTTCAAATTGCTTGCGTAATACTTTTTCGGCAATTTGTAACGACAGGGTAGCTACCTGATTTTTAACATCAGCCATAGCTATTGATTTCTGGTTGTTGATCTCCACACGGGCCAGCTCAATCATACGTGCACCTTCTTTGTGGGCAAGCTCTTTGGCATCAGCTATCATTTGTTCTTTTACTTTGCGGGCTTCAGACAGGATCTGGTCGCGCTCGGCACGGGCTTGTTTCAGTAACGACTCATTCTCGTTAGTTAAACGGGCCATTTCATCTTTAGCAGCTTCGGCTTTTGACAATGAATCTTCAATAAAGCGTTCACGATCATTAAGAGCGCCTAAAATAGGTTTCCAGGCAAATTTTCCTAATAAAAATAACAGGATCAAAAAGGATACCGTTGTCCAGACAACTAAACCAAGATCGGGGGTAACTAAGTCCATAATTATGTATAGATATTTACTTTATATGTTTATTCTTTTTTAACCTCTTTAAACAAGCCCGGAGCCAATCGCCCCGGGTTGTTTTTTTTCTTTCTCTCTAATAATTAGAGAAGAGCAACTACCACGGCAAACAAAGCAACACCTTCAACAAGGGCTGCAGCGATGATCATGTTAGTTTGAATTTTTGAGGCAGCTTCTGGCTGACGGGCGATACCTTCAACGGCTTTACCACCGATTTGACCAATACCGATACCAGCGCCAATAACAGCTAAACCTGCACCAATTGCACCAAGTTTTTGTAAGCTCACAACACCTGTAGCAGCGGCTTGTGCAATTGTTCCAATCATTCCAATCATTGTTTGATAATTTAACGTGTATATATAATTATAATTAATTCAGATTAATGGTGATGCTCTTCAACAGCCATCCCGATAAACAGGGAGGTAAGCATCGTGAAAATAAAGGCCTGCAAAAATGCCACAAGCAATTCGATACAATCCATAAACACTACGAATGGTACAGATACTGTTGACATCCACGCAGTTTTAAAGATAAATATTAAAGATATTAAGCTTAGTACGATGATGTGACCGGCAGTAATGTTCGCGAATAAACGGATCATTAACGCAAATGGCTTTGATATTATACCGATGATCTCAACAGGAACCATGATAGGATATAACCACAGTGGGATATCTGGTGTAAAAATATGTTTCCAGTAGTATTTATTGCCGCTAAAGTTGATAACAAGCAACACGATAAAAGACAATACCAATGTTACCGCAATGTTACCTGTCAGGTTAAAACCTCCCGGAAAGAAAGGGACCAAACCCAATAGATTATTGATCAGGATAAAAAAGAAGATGGTTAACAACAGAGGCATGTATCTGGCATGCTTTACACCTATATTAGGGATAGCCACATCGTCGCGTACAAAAAGCACAACCGGCTCCAGTAATGACTGCAAACCTTTTGGCGCTTTGCCGGCACGTTTTTTATAAGCAGAGGCGATGCTGAAAAATATAATCAATAATACGATCATCCCCAGCCACATGCTTATTACGTTACGCGTGATAGAAAAATCATACACTTTGGCATCCTTGTTAATTTCACCTGCCTCATTAACAGCAACTACCTTTTTTCCTTCAAGCTTGTAGCTGTAATGCTCGCCTTTGTACACAGGAGCTTCGTGACCTTCTCCGTGATGAAAGCCTAATTTTTCTGAAGAAAAAATCTCCAAACCTTTATCTGTATACAGAATGATCGGCAATCCAACAAAATGCTCGCCCATAAATGGTATTGCTACCGGCCACGAGTGTGAGTCGCCAATATGTTCAAATACTACCTCTTTAGGGTCAAATGGCTTTTCACTGCCTTCAGCAGCTTTTTCTTGCGAAAAAGATAATGTTGGCTTAACACAGAAAAGCAAAAAAAGCGCGGAAATCAGTAAGGGTTTAAATATTTTTGAGTTCAAAATCGAGCTATTATTCATCTAAATGAAGTTTTTTACCTTATTTTTTGGTTGCGCAAGTTACGTAACAAACCATAAATTTCAAAACCCATATTTAAGAAATATATATAAAAAAAATCGGCCACAAAAACGTACCTGTTTACGCTGTTTTTTAAAAGAAAAATCAATGCAAAAAACATACAGGCCAACAGTTTAACCGTAGTTGCTGCCAAAAACGCCTGAGCATACATATCCTGCTTGATTTTGCCCACCATCAGTATAGAAACTACCGTTAAAAATGTAAGGCCCGAGAGAAAGAAAAACAGCAGCCAGAATTTGGGGGTAATCCAACCGGCGTATCCTATATAAGGTAATACGGCCGGAGGTATAGCTATGATAATAATAAACGATAAATAGGATAATACAGTAGGAAGCAGTTTCAACTTTTTACAGATCTGATAACAATATATAATGCAATAAACACGCCAATAAGCGAAAGCACAGCTGTCACCCATTTTACCTGATGCGCCATGGCCGCGTCAATTTTATAACCGGCAAAAGCAAATACGCCTATCACTGCTATCATCTGGAAAGCCACACCACTAAATTTGGCATAAGTATTTGCCTCTCTGACATTTTCAGATTCGTCGTCCTGTTCTTTTTTTGGCATGTGCAAATTTATGAAAAGCGTTGGTCTGAACCAGAATTATCGGAATTAAAACGTCTGAACCAGAATTATCAGAATTAAAGAATTAACAGAATAATAAATCCCAAATCGAACATCCGAAATCCGAAATCCGAAATGATTGGCATCATCAAAAACTAACAACGGTTAAAATCGAACATCCTAAATCCGAAATCGTATAATGTTTAGTATTTTAGCGATGCTTTTAAAACCAATAGCTTATTTTGAGGCAACTACCTATATCTTCTATGTATAAAAACGGTAAAGTTTTACTGTTTACCCTTATCATTATCATTGCGGGGTGCTCGCTCGAAAAGCAAAGCGGCCTTAACCGCTCCATGCAAAACCTTACCGCGCATTACAATATCCTGTTTAATGCCAACGAGTTGCTGCGCCGTAAACAGGAAAGTTATGCCGCATCGTTCCCAGATGCTTATACCGAATTATTGAATGTTTATCCCGATACTACCAGTCAGAGCGGTTCGCCGGATAAGGATATGGAGCTGGCCATTACCAAGGCCAACACCATTATCAACATCAAAGAGCAAAGCCATTACATTGGTGATGCCTACCTGGTTTTGGGCAAAGCCCGCTTTTTGGAGGGCAGCTATTTTGACGCGGTGGAATATTTTAGCTATGTGGTACGTTCATTCGGGAATAATTTCCCGCTGGCCCAGGAAGCTATGGTTTGGAAAGGGCGCTCTCTTTTATATCTGAACAATCTGCCGCAAGCCAAGGTAGTTATAGATTCGGCTGTACAAAACATCAATCCCAAAAAACCGGGTAAAAGTTTCACTGCCGATGTATATGCAACCCGCATGCAATACAACATCAACACGCAAAACTATGCCGAGGCCGAGGAAGATGCCAAGCAAGCTATACAATTTTGTTCGGTAAGCAGGTTGAAACTACGCTGGATCTTTATTCTGGCCCAATTACAGGAGCTCAACCTAAAACCAGCCGACGCTTACGATAGCTATACCCGCATTGTGCAAAGCAATGCCTCGTTTGAGATGGCCTTTAATGCCAATTTAAACCGCATCCGGATACAGGATAACCGCAATGGTATTAAATTAATAAGTAAGATAGACCAGCTACGTAAACTATTGAAGAATCACGACAATATTGATTTTTTCGACCAGATATACTATCACATCGGACAGCAATATTACTCCACCGGCGATATTGATAACGCCATCAAGAACTACAAACTATCCATACGCCACAGCACTAAAAACGAAAATCAGCGGGGCGTATCCTATCTGCGCATTGCCGACATTGATTTTAAAAATAAGGCCAATTATGAGGGCGCTAAATTGTATTACGATAGTACCCTTACCTACCTGTCGCCCAGCTACCCGGGCTATCAGCTTATTGTTAAAAAGAGTAACAATCTGCAAATACTGACAGGTCTGCTCCAAACCATAGCCCGAGAGGATACGCTGCAGATGCTGGCCGGGCTCGACGAAAAAACGCGGCTTACTCATATTGATGCGATGGTTGCCCGTAAAGCGGCCCAGGAAAAAGCTGCCGCCGCCGAGGCAGCTGCTTCGGCGGCGGCAGCCAGCAATAACAACGGCGATCCGTTCAGCAACAGCTTTACCTTAAATAATCCCGATGCACAGTCACCACAAAATGGCCTAAACCGACAGTATGGGCAAAACGGACAAAATAGCCAAAACGTGGTAAGCTCATTCTATTTTTATAATACCAATGCGGTAAGCCAGGGTTATGTTGCCTTTAAGCGCCAGTGGGGAAACCGCAAACTGGAAGACAACTGGCGACGCAGTAAACGCTCAAATGCAGGTATGCCCACCAACGCCGGACCTACAACAGGCCTAAACACCACTACCGACAAGCTCGCGGGCCTTAGCGGTAAGGCTGCAGATTCGGTAAGAAACGTGGAGTATAAACAACAGCTCATTCATGATCTGCCGCTCACGCCCGATCAGCTTAGTCAATCCAATATCCGTATTTACAATGCCTACCTTGATCTTGGCAATTTATACCGCGATGTGCTGGAAGATAAAAAAGAGGCTATAGCCGCCTTTGAGAAAATGCTTGCCCGCTTTCCGAATAACCCGGATAAGCCGGCTATCTATTATAATCTGTTTCGTTTGTATACGGATATCGACGCGGCCAAATCCGACATGTACAAAAACCTTATCCTAAAAGAATACCCGCAAACCGCGTTCGCCAAAATAATTCTTGATCCGGAGTACAGCAAAAAGCTAAACGATGCCAACGCCGGGTTTAATGTATTTTATAACCAGGTATATGACCTGTATGAGCAAAAACAATACGCCCAGGTGATCAGCGCCGCGGAGGATCTGTTAAAGAGATACCCGGACAACCGCTTTTCAGCACAACTATTTTATTTAAAGGCCATAGCCGCGGGACACCAGGAAAAACTGCCGCCATTTTTGACTGATATGCAGGAGATAGTTGCCAAATATCCGGATGACGTATTAATAACTCCGCTGGCCCAGCAGCACCTGGCTTACATTCATGCCAACCTGGAGGAAGTAACCGCGCGACCGGTAGTACTCAATAACGAAGATCCTAACGAAATTCCGTTCACCCCGCCTGTAGCCTATCAAAAGCAAACAGAATATCGAAAAACCTATATACCATCGCCGCAGCTGCCAGAATACCGCCACCTGGTTAACGCGCCTTTGAACGGACTGGCTTCGGCTACAACAAAGATCAATACCCAGCTAAACGCGCCGCAGGGTAAACTAAGCGACAATCACATTCAACAGCCCGCATACGTATTACAACAAGCCAATCAGGCTAATCCGGACAGCGTTAACACAACGGTAGCTCCACCCGTTATTGTAGCAGAAAACATCGCCTCCATATTCTCAAAGCGCGACAGTACCCACTACTATTTTGCTATAAATGTAACTTCGGGTACAACTAACCTGGCATCTTCGCGTTTTGGTATAGGACAATTTAACCGCATCCGCTTTTTTGGCTATGGCTTTAAACACGAGTTGATTAATGCCGGACAAGACGACCAGATCATTTACATCGGTCGCTTTTTCAGCCTGAGCGATGCCCGGAAATATGCCAAGAGCATTATCCCGGTATTACCCGATATTATGAAGGTATCTAAGGATAAATACAGTTTTTTTATCATTACCAAGGAAAATCTGGATAAATTAGCCGATCAAAAAACGGTGGATAGTTATATTAACTATTACCAGAAAAATTATTGAAATGAGAACTACTAAGCCCAAGCTTACGCAACAGGATATAAGACGATATAATTGGTACATATGGCGCACCGTAATAGGCGGTTTCGTTTTTGTTGGATTGATGATAGCGCTAACAATTTTTGATGTATTTGGTCAGCTGCCTTCCTTCCGCGATCTGGAAAATCCAAAAAGCAATCAGGCATCCGAAGTATTATCTGCTGATAAAAAGGTATTAGGTACCTATTATATACAAAACCGATCCAACGTAACCTATGCAGGGCTATCGCCCAACGTAGTTAACGCGTTGGTGGCTACCGAGGACAAGCGCTTTTTTGAACACTCCGGGATTGATTTTGGCCGCAGCTTTACCATTTTTCTGCATTTACTCATCGGGCAGAAACAAGGTGGCAGTACTATCACACAGCAACTGGCGCTCAACCTTTTCTCAGAAAGGGCCGCCAATCCATTTAAACGTGTAATCCAAAAAATGCAGGAATGGGTAACCGCTGTTAAACTGGAACGCCATTATACCAAAGAGGAGATCCTGACCATGTACCTTAACACGGTTGATTTTGGCGCCTATAACACCTATGGCATCAAGTCGGCTGCACGTACCTATTTTAATACTACTCCCGATAAGCTTACACCAGACCAGGCAGCATTACTAATTGGTATGGTGAACGGGCCCGGCATCTACTCGCCTATCCGTCACCCCGAAAACGCGTTGAAACGCCGTAATCTGGTACTCAACCGCATGGTAGAGAAGGGTGACCTGAACCAGGCACAGGCCGATGAGTACAAACAAAAACCACTTGGGCTCGATTTTCATCCAAACAACCACTTTGACGGCCCGGCACCTTATTTCAGATCGGTACTTAAAAAAGAGTTGCAAAAACTGTTTAGGGAGCAAAACATCAACCGTTCTGATGGTTCACCTTATGATCTTGATCGTGACGGCCTTAAAATATATACCACCATTGATGCTACCATGCAGCAATATGCCGAGGAGGCTCAGCAGCAATATATGCGCGATCTGCAGGTACAGTTTAATGATCATTGGCGTGGAAAAAACCTGGCTAAAAGCATCCATAATTATAAACTACTGATACAGCAGGGCATGTTTAAATCAGACAGGTACAAGCAGCTGAAGGCCCAGGGTATGAGCGATGAAGATATCACTACCAATTTTAACACTCCTGACAAGCTCAATCTGTTTACCTGGCACGGCGACATTGATACACTGATGAAACCGATCGACTCAATTGTATATTGTAAAATGCTGCTCCGTAATGCCTTGATGAGTATGGACCCAACCACCGGCTATGTTAAAGCCTGGGTGGGCGGCACCAATTTTGAGCATTTTAAATATGATCAGGTTAAAAATGGTACGCGCCAGGTAGGTTCAACAGCCAAACCGTTCACCTACGCCGTAGCTATTGATAATGGCTACTCGCCTTGCATGAAGATCAATAATGTGCCGGACACCATCAGAGGTTATGGCAGCGGTCCGTGGTGCCCGCGTTCATCACCATCAGAAACTATACCAGGCTTTATTACCCTGCGCCAGGCCTTGGCCCATTCGCAAAACTGGGTAACGGCCCACGTAATGGGCGAGGTTAAACCCGAGCCGGTTGTAGAGTTAATCAAAAAAATGGGGATCACCAGTCCGGTACCCCCATATCCTTCTATTTGCCTGGGTACGTTTGATGCTTCTGTATTTGAAATGACAGCCGCTTATTCGGTATTCGCCAACCACGGTTTGTGGACAGAGCCCACCTATATATTACGCATTGAGGATAAAAACGGAAACGTTTTATATACCCATACACCAAAAGTAGTACAGGCCATGAACCCGCAAACCGCCTACGTAATGACTTACATGCTTAAAGGGGTAATTCAGGATGGTACGGGCTCCCGCTTACAATATAAATATGGACTTAATAACCCGATAGGTGGTAAAACCGGCACCACCCAAAACAACTCCGATGGCTGGTTTATTGGCATCACCCCACAACTGGTTACCGGTTTGTGGACAGGCTGCGAAGATCGTGACATTGCATTCCAGTCGACCCGGCTGGGTGAAGGTGCCAACAGCGCATTGCCTATATTTGCGTTCTACATGAAAAAAGTATACGCCAACGCCGCGTTAGGCATCAAGAAGAATGTTGATTTTGATGCACCCAAAAACGGTGTGAGTATAGTAATGGATTGCAACCAATACAATCAGCAACAACAGGGAACTACTGAAGTTGATAAGAAGCTGGGATTTTAGATTAACCCCAAACGTCATTGCGAGGAACAAAGCAATCCCCAACTATACAGGGCTTATCCATAAAGCGACTCTGTAAATAGGGGATTGCTTCGTCCATCGCAATGACGCACTGATATCTGTTTTCATTAAATGAGTTATGAGTGAAAAATTTGATTATAAAGTTGCATTAAAAAATATACCTCACAAACCCGGTGTTTATCAATATTGGGATAGTGAGCAGGAACTGATATATATTGGCAAAGCCAAAGATCTGCGCAACCGGGTTGGGTCGTACTTTAACCAGGATGTACATGTAAATGCCAAAACCCGGGTTTTGGTATCCAAGATTCGCAATATCACTTTTACCATTGTTGATACCGAGGTTGATGCCTGGCTGCTGGAGAACAGCATGATCAAAAAGCATCAGCCACGTTACAATGTGATGCTTAAGGATGATAAAACCTATCCCTGGATCATCATCAAGAACGAGAACTACCCCCGCATTTTCTGGACCCGGCGCATTATTAAAGATGGCTCCAAATACCTGGGGCCGTATGCTTCGGTAAGCATGATGCATAATATTTTGGGGTTGATTAAAGAAACTTACCCCCTGCGTACCTGCAACCTGCAGCTTACCCGCGAAAACATTGATAAAGGCAAGTTTAAAGTTTGCCTGGAATATCAGTTGGGCAACTGCAAAGGCCCTTGCCAAAACTACCAGACCGAAGATGATTACAACAACAGCATCGAGGAGATCAAAGATATCCTTAACGGTAAGATAGGCGCTGTATTACGCCGGCTTAAAACCGAGATGGACACAGCCGTTGCGGAGTATAACTACGAACTTGCCCACCGCCTAAAGCGCAAATTTGAATTGCTGGAAAACTACCAGAGCAAATCAACCGTTGTAAATTCATCTATAACAGACGTGGATGTTTTCAGCATTGCGTCGGAAGATAAAATAGCCTTTGTTAACTTTTTAAAAGTAATGAACGGCACCATCATCCAAACGCAAACCATTGAGCTTAAAAAGCGCCTGGATGAGAGCGATGAGGAACTACTTACCCTGGCCATATCCGAGTTCAGGAGTCGTTATAACAGCGATTCTAAAGAAATCATTGTGCCTTTTGGTATCGACCTGGAAGACCATCCCGGCATTAAGTTCACCGTACCCAAACTGGGCGAAAAGAAAAAGCTGCTCGATCTTTCGCAAAAGAATGTGCTCTTCTTCAAAAAAGAAAAGATAGATCAATACGAAAAGCTGAATCCCGAGGTCCGCACCGAACGTTTGCTCACGCAGATGATGAAGGATTTGCGCATGAACCAGCTGCCCCGCCACATTGAGTGTTTTGATAATTCCAATTTCCAGGGTAAATACCCGGTATCGGCTATTGTGGTATTTAAAGACGGCAAACCCTCCAAGAAAGACTACCGGCACTTCCACGTAAAAACGGTAGAAGGCCCGAATGACTTTGCCACCATGGAAGAGGCTGTACACCGCCGCTACCGCCGTATGCTGGATGAAGGTACCGAACTGCCTCAACTCATCATTATTGATGGTGGCAAGGGCCAGTTATCATCGGCCATGCACAGCCTTAAACTACTGGGTATCGATAAACAGGTAACCGTTATAGGCATTGCCAAACGCCTGGAAGAGCTGTATTATCCTAACGACCAGTATCCGATGTACCTGGATAAAAAATCAGAAACCTTAAAAGTGATCCAGCACTTGCGCGATGAGGCACATCGTTTTGGCATCACCTTTCACCGGAAGATCCGTGACAAAGGCACTCTCGCCACCGAACTGGAACTGATAGATGGCATAGGCAAAACCACCGCCGAAAAGTTGTTAAAATATTTCAAATCGGTAAAAAAGATCCGTGAAGCCAGTGAAGAAATGTTGCTGGAAGTAGTGAACCTGAAACAGGCAAAGGCTATTTTAGGATACTTTGGCAAAGATGCAGAAACTGGTCAAAATTAAAAAGCAATATAACCAACCCATCATTGTGAGGTACAGAGGAAAAGCCTCACCAACCCTCTCCAAAGGAGAGGGCTTTAAAATACTTTTTTGAAGTCTCCTCCTTTGGGGGAGATTTAGAGGGGGCTTCTGCTTCGTACCTCAGCAATGACGGTTGAAAGAGGATTGTATAGAAAACAAAAAAGCCAAAACTCATACCCGCAGGCTCTGAATTTTAGCTTTAAAATTTAGGTTGGTAATTGGTTAGTACGACCACAGGTTAAGTTCCCAGTCCATCAGTGTTTTTTTGATCCGATCCGACTCGTAAAGCTTATCAATACCCTGTGCGTAATCTTTTATGCGTTCGTCTTTATCGTTACTTTCTTTAACAATGTAACTGGTGAAGATCCGCTTCATAAAAACATCATCGAAACTTAAACCTGTCGCGTCGCTGTTACGGCTGGCAACTTCTTTGGTGGCAAAAATAGGTCTTGCTTCCGGGAAATATACCCAAAACGCGGGCTGATAATCCAGGTCAAGGTTGCCTGCTTTTGGTTTGATCAATGGCGCTATGCCAATAATGCGGGGCTCAAATACCGAGCGTTGTTTATCAAAAACCCAGTCTTCTTTAATCCGGAATTTAACTACACTATCGGGGTTAAACTCACCGGCTTGTAACGACGATCCTATTTTATTACCGTCTTTATCAAACTTATCAACTACCGAACTATCTGCCATTTTGGATTTGGCGCCTCCCGCTGAAAGCGGAACTGTAAAAGCATCGCCTCCTGGATCATCCTTCGTTGGTGTTGGATCATAAGCGGTTAGCTCGCCTGCAGCAATAGCATTTAACAGCACATCAATCAACCTGCTTTTTGGCGAGGCCAGGTACTGGTTCATTTTTTCGCGTACATCAATTTCCCGCCAAATACGTTTAGCAAAAACCACATCGTTTTCGCGCAGGTTTGGCAGGGGCGTAACCTTGGCATTCAGGATGTTGTTCTTTTTATAATAACCATCAAGCGGTCTTTCAAAAGGCTTGTTGGGATCAAATACCTTACGTTTTGAAGTATCGGCAACCGGTGGCTGGCTTACCACATTATCCTGCTGGCTGGATTGCTGTGGTTGCAGCTGTGTTGGCTGTTGCTGTACGGGTTGTTGTTGCGTGGTAGTAGCAGGTTTTCTGGTACGTTTTTTAGCCGGGCGTTTTTGGGCAAATGCTGCCGACACGCACACTAAGCAAAGTACAACCACCAAAATTTTCTTTTTCATACGCCTTTAATTTGCGGATATTACAATCGGGTCAAGTCCTCTCGGTGTTCCATCAGGGCCAACTGCAACAATATCCTTAAATACAACAGTAGTACCCGGTGTAACGGTATTCATCGCCGCACGCATAGCACTTGTTAACTCGCCGCCGCCAGAACTTGAATATATAATGGCATCTTGCCGGGGCTTTACAACAAGCAGTGTAAAACGCGTTACGTTAAATTTAGCATCAAAGTCAAAATTCTCCAATTTGGCAAATACCCTGTCCTGCGCCCTTAAGTTTGCAGCACTGGTATTACCGCCGCTTTTGCCAGCAAATTGTGGTTTAGGATCAGGGATGCGTTTTACACGAAATACAGATGTACCTAAAACCATACCTTTTTCGCCGGTAACAGTAGCTTTTACTTCCCCTACACTGCTTACTCTGGCTGTATAATGACCGCCGCTACCGCTAACAGAAGCTCCGGGAATGCTGATATTAATACTTGATGTAGGTACACCCGGCGCCGATACCGAAAGCGGGTTGGATACACCTATATATAATACGTTCATTTTATCGGGCGATACCACTGCCGATGGTTTGGCTACCATATAAGTAGCTGAAATAGGATATACTTTGGGCGGACCCTCTACCTGTTTCACAGACAAACTACCTGTCCAGGTATGTAATCCTTCGCCACTTGCAGTAGTAGTATAAGTACCTACACCATTTGCTGTAGGTATGGCTGATCCACCTACCGTAATGGCAGGGTTTGAATTTTGATCATACGCGGTTAAGTAAATCTCTGCCTTATATTGCTGACCAGCCAAAACATAACTGCTTGGCGCTACTGCAACCGCCTTAAACTGGTTTAAAGTTACTTGCGCCTGATCAATTTTACCTAATATCTTTTTCACCACTTCATTCTCCGCATTTTTGTTATCAGCCTGGATCTTTGCCAACGTAGTTAAAGCTGCTCCCAAGGGAATACCATCGCCGAAATAAGCTTGTTGCCAGGATTTTTTACCCGGGTCAATCGCGTTCAAAGAAAAATTAACCCCGGCAGCATCCTTACCTAATATTTGTAGCAGGCGTGCCCTGGTAGCTTCAATTTTTTCTTTTAGTACGTCAGCTTTTTTAGCGTTGATCATTACTTCGGGCGATATATCAAGACTTTCTCTTGCATCTACGTCGCCAGTTTCTGTATTGATATTTCCGCCCCTTTTTATTAATTCGGCTTTTAACTCTTCAATATATCCATTTAATTCATCGGCCGCCTTGCTTGCCTCTTTAGCCTGGGTTTCCAACTGGCGGGCCTTCTCAGGCTGTTCTTTTCCTTTGGTTGCCTCAAATGCTGAATATGTGCTCTGCAAACTGGTAGTTACATTTTTGCGCGACTGGTCTAAACTACTTGTAATGTTCTTAAACGCGTCTAACAAGCTATCCGGTACATTCAGGGCTATTAAGCCTAAGAGTACCAGGTATAGTATGCCTATCATTCGCTGTCTTGGGGTTTCCTTACCTCCGGCCATCTATATAAATATTAGCTTGTAAAAAATCTATTAATTATATTAACTAACACGTGGCTGGTTCATTGCAGTAAGCATATTGCCATACACCGAATTTAACGATGCCAGGTTTTTTGCTAAACGCCCCACTTCTTCCTTAAACTGTTTCGAATCATCCAAAGATTCATTGAAGTTGTTCATGGTTAAAGACAGGTTTTTATAAAAGTTGTTCATTGATTTTAAATGAGCGCTTGAATCCTGCAGTTCCAATTCATAAACAGCATTCAGTTCAGACAGGTTACGTCCTAATTTGGTTACCTGCTCATGATATGCCTTTGAATCAACATTGGAATTGGCCAATTCCGATAAATTGGCTGATGCTTTATCAAAAGCGTTGCTCAGCTTATCATAACTTGCAGATGCTGTTTTTACTTTATCGGTAAAAGCAATAGTAGCCTCACCGGCATCAGTTACTCTTGATATAGCGGCAACTTTATCGCCAAAAGTTCTTAAACCATCGCCCAGACTGCGTACCAGATCCGGACCGATCTTAGCATCCTCCAGCATTTTATCCAAAGCCTGAGTATTAGATGAATTACTTATCACCGGTCTGGTGGTTGCTTTTGGCAATTCCCCGCTAAATTCTTCGCTTAATTCAGGGTAAACACGTACCCAGTCAATATCCTTATCTTCTCTCTGGAAACCTAATAAGAAGAATAGGAAAGCTTCCATACCTAATCCTACGGTTATAAAAGTAGATGCCATTGGCCAGTGTTGTATTTTAAATAACAAGCCGATGATCACTACTGTAGCTCCCCATGATATCACATTTCCTATTCCATAAGGTTTTTTCTTCCCTGCCATAATAATTCAGAAATAATTTGTGTAGATGTTTATTAATTAGTTTTTGTTTATCGTTTGTCTTTAATATCGCGGCCCAAATAATCAGTTACGCAACGGAAACCAATGTATGATTTCGCGGTGTCCTGATATTCATAGGTGCGGGTCGCATTTTGAAGAAAATATCCGATATCTTTCCATGATCCGCCGCGTACAACTTTACGTTTTAATACTTCCGGATCTGTTGATTTAGCTTCGTAATTAAATGTAGGCGCAAGGTCGTGCACAAATGATGATGCCGACTCATCATATGTTGACGATGTCCACTCGGCTACGTTACCGGCCATGTTATACAGGCCATAATCATTAGGAAAATACGAGCGAACGTTTACCGTATAAGCGCCGCCATCATCCGTATAATTACCACGGCCAGGCTTAAAGTTAGCCAGCAAACAGCCTTTAGCATTTTTAATGTAAGGGCCGCCCCATGGATAGTCGGTACCTATCCTGCCGCCCCGCGCGGCATATTCAAATTGAGCCTCGGAAGGCAAACTGTATGGTAAGCGGTGCGGTAAGCGGCGTGAATCTTTATAAGCATCGTTATAACGGGTACGCCATACGGTGTATGCCCGCGCCTGCCTCCAGGTTACGCCAACTACAGGATAATTGCGGAAAGCCGGGTGCGAAAAATAACCTTCAACCATAGGCTCATTGGCCGCGTATGAAAAATCGCTCAGCCATACCAGGGTATCCGGATAAACGGCTACGGTATCGCGCAAAATGAAATCAGAACGTCTTTTGGTTTTATCGTTTTTATAATTGGCCGCATCACGCAGTACCATAATAGAGTAGTTATACTTTAATATACGTACATCTATTTCATTGCGGTCAAACACGCGGTCGTCGCCCTGATAATACATGCCCTGTAATTTTGAAGCATTACCGGCCTGACCTTTTTTATTACTCCAAACAGGATTCTTTTTTACATAATCCCAGTTAATGAATTTTTTGCCATTATTATTATTGGCATTGGCGCCTGCGCCTTTGGGCTGGATGTAATATTTATTATCGTTAGCGTAATTGGTAATGGCGATGGAATCGCGAACCCAGTAAACAAACTGTTTGTACTGGCTGTTGGTGGTTTCGGTTTGATCCATGAAGAAAGGAGCAATGGTAACCTGCTTGGTTTGCGCTATCTGCGCAAAGGTTACATCCTGATCGGTTTGTCCCATCAGGAAGGTTCCGCCGGGTATATAAACCATACCATAAGGCACTTCGGACCTGAATGAACGTTGTGGGATACCGGTAACCTCCCCTCTATCGCCTCCTTTGCTGCAACCGCTCAAAAACCCACCCGCCAAAACAACTATTAAAAAGTAGATATGCTTCATTTTTAAACAAATTCAGTTATATAAACTATAACATTATGAGCCCCCCGAATATATTAAAAATTTGCGCTAACAAACCCAAAAAACATTTTTTTAACCTAAAATAAAGTCAACAAACGTTCTCCGCGCTATTTTAACGACAAATTATTGCATTGTAAAGGAGCAAAAATCTAATCACAATAATGTGAATTAGTTGGCATTAATACGCTAACATTTCACAAAAAGTTGCAATAGGGGTCAATAAATTTCTAAAATTATTTATTTGTTTACCAGCTTAACATATTGCTCAATAGCCATGGTCATGGATGGGGCAGCTGGGGTTGGTGCCGGAATATCCAGGATCAGACCTGCTTCGAGCACTGCTTTGTGCGTGGTTGCACCAAAAGCAGCTATACGGGTATTATTTTGTTTAAAATCAGGAAAGTTTTTATATAACGACTGGATGCTTGACGGGCTAAAAAACGCAATCACATCGTAGAATACATCGGCCAGATCTGAAAGATCACTGCAAACGGTACGGAATAATACGGCTGGCGTAAAGTTATAACCGTTCTCTAACAAAAAGCGTTGTGTTTCTTCTGCCGCCACATCTGAGCATGGGTAAAGGAATTTTTCGGCCGAATGTTTCTTGAGCACTTCTGCCAGGTCGGCAGCAGTTTGTTTGCCAAAAAATATCTTACGCTTGCGGTATTGAATATATTTTTGCAGATAAAGCGCTATGGTTTCAGAAAGACAGAAATATTTCATTTCTACCGGCACCTCAAAGCGCATTTCTTCGCAAATACGAAAAAAATGGTCGGCCGAGTTACGGCTGGTAAAAATAACCGCGGTAAAATCGCTCAGGTTTATTTTTTCCTTTCTGAAATCTTTTGCAGGAACGCCTTCAACGTGAATGAATGATCTGAAGTCAATTTTCAGGTTTAGCTTTTTAGCCAGTTCTGCATACGGATTCTTATCGTTTTCGGGTTTTGATAAAGTAACTAATATACTTTTAACCTTTTTCTTTCTGTCTTCCAAGTCAATTCGTTTAAACTACCTAAATTCTAATATTCAATGCCTTTATCAAAATCAAAACGGGGCAAATTTCGAGGGCACAAAGATACGTAAATAAATAAAACTTATGAAATCGAAAAGTAGAAATTATATTTACGCTGCTCCGGAGGTACTGCCATATAAATATGACTACTGTTATTATCAATGTTACATCAAGCAACGCCGGCACATACCGGCTGGTTAATAGGCTAAAACAAATTACAACCGGTAAAAATATAAACGCTAAATTAAAGTAGGTAAGATGCAATATATTCAGGTATTCGCTTACCAGGCGGTTTATATCAAAAACAAATCCTAAAAATTTAAGGGCCAAAAACTTCAAGGCGAATAAAACGATGATGATAACCGTTAACGACACATATAAACGCGTACCGCTCACTACATAATAAACACTTTTGTAGGCCGCCAACTGGTACAGGAACAAACCGCAGGTTAAACAAAACAATAAAAAAAGGCCCAAAAAAGCCCATGAACTCACAAAACCTTCTTCTTTACCTGCCTGTGAAAGTACGCGTTTACTATAAAACGATTGCAGCACATAGGTCACATCCTTATTTAAGCCGATGTTAAGGGCGGCCGTATATAAAAGTAAGCCAACAATAACAATAACTATCCAGGGATCGCGCAGCGGGCGGTTGTGCCCATCCCTCACCAAACCCTTTGACTTGGAAGGCATATCTAAAAATCCATATCCTTTATATATGTATGAAGCATGGGCCAGCAAACTATCGGTAAACTCCCTTGTAGTTGCAGAATCGGGCGCGTGTATATATCGGAAGGCTATAGAATCGGCTACAAAGATCTTTCGGGCATGCATGGCTGCTGCCACAGAGTCGAGCACTGAGGTACCGGTTCTGCGGGTAATTGCTGGTCTGCGCGTGCTATTACCCGTAATTACCGAGTCCTGTTGAGCAAACACAGCCGAACAGCTCCATAATAAAAGCAGGAAACACCAGGTAGTTAAACGCATTTAAAAAGCAAAATATAAAGCCCGTTAATTTTGCTGCAAATTTATTGTAATAATTGGTTGTTTTATAACCCCTTTATAATTAAGCGGGCGTATACTCCATAAAACTTTACTTAACGGGCACGCCGGTAGCAGCCCAAAACACAAGATATCCGGCAGCACCCTTTTTGACTCTGATATGCAGTAAGATCCGTCGTGGATCGGGGTAAATGTTCAGGGCGTCAATATTATGATGGTTGGGCTCTGCCATGTTATTTTTATTATCCCATTTGCCCAGGTCATGCACTACATAACTTAAACAGGTGTCGCGGGCAATAATGTCATTGTAATAATCGGGCAGCCAGCAATTTTTTATGGCTGTCCCGTCCTGGTAGGTTAATTCTATTTCTAATTGCGATCCCCCTTCGGCACTGGTGACGCTCAGATACATGCCCATATACTTTTTAGGCGGTACATTAAATCCAAAACCACCTTCGCCCGAAACAAAACGGGTCTGGTAACCTGTACCATCGTTATTTTTATAATGCAGCGCAATCGACGGATGTTCGGGTGTTGCTTCTATCCTTGAGTTATCCGGCAGCGCGTTTGCAACTTTATCCTTATTAAACAAGGCCGCCGCCATCGTAAGATAACCATCGCCTTGTCCATCACCGTCGATGCCTTTGCTCCAGGTTACCAATTTGCCATGAGTAAGCGTAGTTACCGGTCGGGCATTTAACAGGGTATCAATATTGATCTGTATCTCGCGGCCGGGCCGCTGACCGTATACCCGAAACACCATCGGGATATAAAATATGATCAATAAAGTTATTTTAGGTTTCATTCAGGCATGTAATGAATATATAAATATACTTTAAAATATGGATCTGATCACTTAATTTAATCGGCATTTTAATCAGATCCATATATCATTTCCTTTATAGCGGTCCTATATAAGCACATAATTATCAATAAAATACCGGTTATTAGGAATAACTTTAATAAAAAAACTTATTTTTATATTTTACCAATTGAGCCTGTTGATCTTTGAAGAAGAAAATTGCCATACTCATACTTTTTATACACCTTTTTAATATTGGTGGGCAATTGGCATTACATCAATATTTAGTTTATAAAACTGACAAATTATTCAACGAACAGATACGTAAAGGCCTTTACAATGTAGAAGATCTGACAGAAGTAGCTATTCCTGTTAATTTACCGGGTATTAGAAATTGGAGCCGTTTTGCAAATATAAGCGGACAAATTCAGTTCGAAAACACCAATTATAACTATGTAAAAATGAGGCTTACACAGAATGTCATGTACTTAATGTGCATTCCTAACTATGAAACCACTCATTTATCGTCCGAAAATATTCTCAAAGCGAAGGGCATACAGGGAGAATCAATTCCCCAGAAAGGCCATGTACCATTCGGTAAATCCGTTTTACAGGATAACCTGAATTTTTGCTTTGTACAATTTGATTTCTATTGCCCTGTAAAAAGCCTGCCTCAAAATATTGAACAGCCTGTTCAACAATTGATCTATCAACAGAAAGATATTCCGGAGCAACCTCCTAAAAAGAATGCAGTGCGTTTCCTTATCTAATTCCATTCTCATTTGTCACATCAATTAAAGCTGTATCTGCCGGGACATTAATACGTTTCGCTCAGATATACATATGACGCAAATTGAAACATGGAGTTATTTAATGAGGAATGCCAAAGCCCCTGTGCATTAACCGAATATGAATAATACATATCTGTAATAAGGTATGCCTTAACAGATACCTCCAGGTAAACCAATAAACATGATGAAAAAATTAATGATCTGTGGATTAGTTGCCCTATTACTTGGCACTATAATCATAGCATTCCGTCAGGATTCGCCACATGATGAAATGATCCGGATACTTCAAAAAATTAATAAACAAAATAACAATACCGGTCACCCCTTTAATCAGGAGGCCAAAATCGCTTTTTGTGATTCTTTGCTTAAAAAATCAGGCAATAGCCAAAACCAATATCTTTTAGCTTCAAAAGCGTCCCTTTTACTCAAGGCCGGTAAAGAAGAGCAATCAGTAAAGATCTATGAAAACTTGTTGTACCATATGGATTTTATGCTGGGCGATAACATGTTGCCAGATTTAGGCATAGCCTATATGCGGTTAGGGGAGCGCAATAACTGTATGCTTAACCACAACGGGTCTTCCTGTATTTATCCCATTAAAGATGAAGGTGTTCATCAAATACAAACCGGTTCTAAAAAAGCGATTGAAATTTATAAAACCATTTTAAAAAATAAGCCGGATGATCTTGAATCCCGGTGGTTAATCAATATTGCCTACATGACCATGGGCCAATATCCGCAAAAAGTACCCAAACAATTACTGATACCTAATTTAAATCCGGATACCGGTAACCAGGTAAAGCCATTTCGGGATATGGCCGGCAGCCTGGGGCTTAATATCAATGGCAGGGCCGGAGGCGTTATTGTTGATGATTTTAACAACGATGGTTATCTCGACATTATCACATCGGGATGGGACCTGAGCGACCCTATGCACTATTTTCAAAATAACAAAGATGGCACTTTTAGTGATCGTTCTGAACAAAGCGGTTTAAAAGGCATAACCGGGGGCTTAAATATTCAGCAAACGGATTATAACAATGATGGCTATACAGACATTTTTGTTTTGAGAGGTGCCTGGCTTACCAAAGGCTTTGGCAATCAGCCAAGCTCCTTGTTGCGCAATAATGGCGATGGTACTTTTACTGATGTAACCATACCCAGTGGTCTCCTCTTTTTTCATCCAACTCAAACTGCCACCTGGGCCGATTTTAATAACGATGGCTGGTTGGATGTATTTGTAGGCACAGAAAGTTCAACCAATCCTTATGATCCAAACGCATCCGCCTGTGCCATGTATATCAATAATCACGACGGAACATTCACCAATATTTCTGCAGCGGCCCATTGTAATATCAGCGCGTTTATAAAAGGTGTTACTTCAGCCGACTATGATAATGACGGATGGCCCGATATATTCATTTCAACTATGGATGGCAAAAAGTTTTTACTTCGAAATAAAGGAATAGCCGGCCCTAATGTCGATTTTGAAGATGTTACCGTGAAAGCCGGGATAGATAAAAATCAAGAAAGAACATTTACTACCTGGTTTTATGATTATAATAATGACGGCTGGCAAGACATTATGGTGGCCGACTACCAGTTTGATCGCGCCCTGGCATACTATAGCGCCGCTGAGGCATTGGGTTCGCCGGTTCCCGGAGCCGGTAATATTTTCCTGTATAAAAATAATCACGATGGTACGTTTACAGATGTAACTAAAGATGCCGGCCTAAATAAAGTGGTTTATAGCATGGGAGGAAATTTTGGCGATATTGATAATGACGGATATCCTGATATGTATTTTGGCACAGGCAATCCCGATTTCAAATCACTGGTGCCCAATAAATTTTTCAGAAATATTGAGGGGAAAAGATTTGCTGATATTACCACATCTTCACGTACAGGTAACCTTCAGAAAGGACATGGCGTAGCTTTTGCCGACCTCAGGAATACTGGCAACCAGGACATATTTATTGAAATGGGAGGTGCCTACATCGGTGATTCCTATACCAGCTCATTATATATGAATCCGGGTGTAAGCAATAATAATTGGATAAGTTTAAAGTTAAATGGCGTTAAGGCAAATAAAGCAGCTATAGGCAGCCACATTAAATTAACTTTTACCGAAAATGGAGCTAAACGGAGTGTTTATAAAGATGTAAATTCAGGCGGAAGTTTTGGCTCTTCGCCTTTGCGGCAGGAAATGGGTATAGGACGGGCCAAACTGATAGATGATGTTGAAATTAAGTGGGCAGGCAGTAATACTGTGCAGCATTTTAAAAATGTTATGCCCAATCAATTCCTACAGATCACTGAGGGTGATGATTATTATCAAACCATTCCGTTGAGTAAATTAACCTTTATAGATAAACAGCATGGAGCACCGGTTTGTATGCCAATGACCGCCAAAATGAATTAAGGTCCTATTTTAAAAAACAACCAGTGGTATTACAGCTTTTATATATTGTTAAAATAGATTACATTTAGATAAATAATTGACCATCAACTCTAATTTTAAGCCATGAGAAATTTTTTATTAGCCTGCTTCATCCTTGTTGGAATAACAACGGCAAGCAATGCCCAAAACCACCCGGGAACCAATAGTCCGGCCGAAAAAGCTAAGGAGCTGCAAAAACAGCTTAAGCTCAATAATGCGCAAACCACTAAGATTGAAAAAATATACGAGGAGTCTTCCAAAAAGTTTGATAAGATCAAGACAGATGCGCATGGCGATAATAACAAAATGTTAACTGCTATAAAACCTCTTCGCACGGCTACCATAACCAAAATAAAAGCCGTTTTAACTGCTAAACAAGCAGTAAAGTATGATAAGCTGATAAAAGAGTCAAAAAATACCGGAGGTAGTGGCTGGGGCGATGGATGGAGCGCGCCTAATTAAGGTATGATCTCATTTTCAATAACAGCAAAGTCTCATCAAATTGATGAGACTTTGCTGTTATATACCTAATTACAGGCATCAATTATAAAGCACTTTATGGTGTTCAGGTAAATTTATGTTTAGATCTATTGAGAATGTCAAAATAGATGAATAGTTAGTCAATAATTGATAGGCGCACTGTTGCAATTTCCTATTTATTTGTATAGCTGATTTCGCCCCGGTCAGCCTCTCTTTCCCCAAACTATTTGATATTGATAATATGATCAGGTTATTTGCAATAAAATCCGCGTTTCTTTTGTATTTTGTGCTGTCGGCAATAGTTGTAAAAAGTCAAACACAACGGGCGGGCACCCATATAGCTTTTGGTAAAAACGCCCGGAACATCGCACGGATAACTAACGATTCACTGGTGCTCATCAGCGGTACTACTTACCTGTTTACGGTGGATACGCCCGAAGATCAGGGTCTCATCTCCACCAAAGTAAGCGTAAATGATTTGCCAGGGCAATTAGCATCCGATGGCTCTGCTCAACACTATACCATCATCGATAAAGCTGGCATAACAAAAACCAGTGGCGATATACAAACCGGCGATAAGCTCGTAGTAACATCAAGGGGTATACCAACCAAAGTTTATTATATTGCTGTTAAACCCATGGCGCTGAGCGGGCAGTTAAGTTTAGATAATCCATCCATAACCGCCAATACCCGCCGCGATATCGTATTATCTTTCACAGCGGGACAACGCAGCCCGGATGCAACCATAAAAGTTTATATCCCCGCCGGCATTACCGTTACTATGGACAACACAACAGTAAACGTTATAGGCCGGGGCGATGTAAAGCTAAGTGGCCTCGCAACGCAATCCATCGGGAGGGTGGGTACCAAGTACTCTTACGCTAAAGTTGGCGATGTAACTATTTCCGGATCTTCGGGCAGTGGATCGGTCATCACCTTCAGCCATCTCGACCTGAGGCCAGCAAACGGCGCCGATCTTAAACTCAGGATCAGCGGTGTGAATCTTAAAAAAGCCGGGAGATATCTGTTCAAAGCGGTGTACAGTACGTCTAAACCGGAAGTATTAACAAGTCCGGGCACCGGTCCCGAAACGGCAGTATTGACCGCCACCCGCACCATCTCTGATCTGGAACGGTTACCTGATACAACCATGAGCTATCGTGAAATACCGACGATGTATACAACAGCTTATTTTAAATGGGGAAAAGGCGGTAATGCATCCGGACTGCAATTAATGCAATCTGCAGATAAAGGCAAAACATGGTCGACGGCAAGAGCCAAAATCGACACTAAAGCAGCCACCGCATCGGCTTGGGGCCTGGCTCCCAATACATTGTACACCTTTAAACTGAGCGTTAAAAATGGTATACAAAAAGGTTATTCCAACGCCGTTTGGTTTTACTCGGGCAAAATGGATATCAAGTCTTTTGGCGTTACCGGCAGCGGCGCCGATGATACCGAAAACATCAACAAGGCCATCGCCTATATCAATCAGCTGGGCGGCGGCACCCTGTTATTTAGCCAGGGTACTTACATGGTACGCACCGTTCACCTGCTAAGCAATGTTTTCCTGTGCCTGGAAAAAGACGCCATCATCAAAGCCCTGAAAGGCGGTGACGCACCGGAATCAACCTGGTTTAGCGACCGTAAATACCGCTCGGGTCTTTCCCCTACTGATGCCGGCCCTTATGCCGACCCGGAAAACTATATGACCAAGCAGGATGTGGGTCACCATTATTTTAAAAACGCCATGTTCTCTGGCGAACGGCTCGACAATGTAAAAATTATTGGCAATGGCCAGATCAACGGGAACGGCAGCCTGGTTAACGGCGACGGCGTAATGAAAAACGCGCCAGATAATCGTTGCGATAAGCTATTTTCACTCAAACTATGTACCCATGTTGAAATTGGCGGCATCTATCACCCAGAAGATCTGTGGTATGATGAAACTAAAGATGAACCTTATTATATAGGCAGCAATGGCACAAAAGTATTCGACAGTGATAACATGCTCAAGCTCGATCGTTCGGGGCATTTTGCCTTATTGGCTACCGGTACCGATGGCATCAACATCCACGATACTTATATCTGCAAAAACAATCAAACCAACGTGCGCGATGTGTATGATTTTATGGAGTGTAACAATGTAAGGGTGACCAACATTTTTTCTCGGGTTAGCTCCGATGATGTGGTAAAACCCGGCTCCGATTGTTCGCTGGGCTTTACCCGTCCGGCCAGTAATTACCTGGTACGCAACATTATTGGCGATACCAATTGCAACCTCATCCAGTTAGGCTCCGAAACTGCGGATGACATTACGCAGGTTTACGTAGATAATATTTATGTGCTGGGCGCCAATAAAGCCGGGTTTTCCATATCCACCAACGATGGCGGACATGTAAAAGATATTTACCTTAACAGCGGCCGAACCGGCCCTATTCGTGAGCGTTCCAAAATGTACCGGGCCACCACGCCATTTTTTATATCCATATCTAATCGCGGGCGGGTTATCGGCGCCGAAGCCGGCAGATATGTATTTACCGAAAACGGCAAAAAGCATGATGAGCTGCTGATTAAAAACGTAAACATTGGCCTGGTTGAAAACATTAACCTCAAAGGCCTGGATGTGTATGAAGTTTATGGTGGCAGTTCATACGGTGGCAAAAAGAAGCCTTACGATGGCTCCCAACGCAAGGCCACCCCGATCATTGCCGGCTACAAGCTGCCCGATAATGCCGATGTTACCGGCGGGCTGGATTTTAAACTTCCCAATGGTTTGCATACGGGCTATATTAAAAATGTAGTTTTTGATGATGTCAATTTCCTGGTAAAAGGTGGCAACCCTTTAGCCGATACAGCCAGCGCTCCGGCTGAACTGGGCGTAGGGCAATATAATGTAGCCGATTTGAAGATCCAGCCCTCCTACGGACTTTGGGCCAGGCATGTGAAAGATATCTCCATCAATAATTGCACCTTTAATTATGAAAAACGCGACAACCGCTATGTCCTGTTTTTTGATGACGTGATCGGTGCCAGCATCAGCGGTATAAAAATGGTACGAGCGCAGGATAACCCTAAGGTTATAGGCACAAAAAAAGCTCAAAATATACAGGTTCTCAACTCAGTATATTATAACGATATCTGGGGAAATGCGCCGGTAACGCTTACGTCGCAGATTGATCATAACTAAATGGGCCAATATCCCGAGCTCTTGCCTTATTAAAGAATAAATTTGTCATGCTGAACGGAGTGAAGCATCTTCTTCGTCAAGACATATTGAAGAAGATCCTTCGTTCCTCAGGATGACAGCCCCTATAAAAAATGGTTGTCATTTCGATAGAGCATGGGAGGGTATGAGCGTTGCGCGAAAGAGAAATCTTCTGCGTAATACAAAGTTTCAATTGCGAATCTCAGAAGATTTCTCCTCGTACCTCGTTCGAAATGACAACCTTTTTATTTCTTTCTTTCTTAAAAACTCACGTAGTTGAGCTTGTGGTCGGTGTTATCACCGCACCACCTCTAAGAGTCTACTCCAGTATAGTTAATAAGCATATTCCTCAACAGCACCCAATGCTTTAGGCAAAGCGGTTTCTTTGGTTTCGCCTCTGAAATGTCCTTCCACACGGAAAGTGGTGATGTTTGTCAAACCAATTAAACCAAGAACGGTTCTCAGGTATGGCTCTGTAAAATCGTAACTTTTCAAGGGGCCGTCAGAAAATACCCCGCCCGAAGCGATAGTCAGGTAAACTTTTTTGTTTTTTACAAGACCTTCTGGCATACCACCTTCCTGATAGTTAAAAGTAACACCAGCTCTAACAATATGGTCTATCCATGATTTTAATGTAGACGGGATCCCAAAATTATACATCGGCACGCCAATTATAATGATATCAGCATTGTTAAGCTCACGTATCGCTTCATCAGAGTGTTTAACAGCCTCGCGGTGCTCAGGTGTACGTGCTTCTTCTGGTGTATAAAACGCGGTGAACTTTGATGCTTCCAGATGAGGGAATGGATTTCTGGTCAGATCGTGCGTCTGTACAGTACTGCCGGGATAAGTGGCGGTCAGTTTTTCCAATATAGCGCCAGATAGTTTATTGCTGTAGGATTCGTTCCCTTTAACACTCGAAATGATATTCAATATCTTTTTCATTGTTTCTTTATTTTTTTGTTTGGTCAAAGGTATTTACTATAACTATGTAAAGGATACTACTATACTAAAGGATAGCAATATGCTTTAGTATAGTAGTAAGCAAATTTTGATGAAATAGTATGGAGTATAGCCAACTCACCCGGTCTACGCTTCGCTGGACCACCCTCTCTGCGGCTTTGCCGCAAAGAGGGTAAAGAAAAAAGAAAGGAAACCCCTCTATGCGCGAAGCGGAGAGAGGGGTGACGAGTGCAGCGAAGTCGGGGTGAGTCGATACCAGGGCGTTTCAACCAAATTTATTTGCAACCCCATTAATCCATTCCCTACAATTTAAGTCTGATAGGAAAAGCATATCTCCATCAAAATGGCAGAGCCGCTTTTTTATTCGTTTATATATGATCGTTATAGTTAAAAAACGTTAAATAAATGACTGTACGTCAACTTTATGTAGGTACAAGCGATTTGTTTTTACTTATTTTTGCTACATCAAATTTAAAGTCATGCAAAGGAAATTAATTATCATTGCCAGCTTACTGATAGGTTGTTTTTACAGCGGCGTAGTACACGCCCAACAAACAACCGCTTTAGAACCTGATCAAAATCCCAGATATCTGGAAAGTCAGTATAAATATATGCGTGGCGCCGACAGCTTGAACAGCCTGCACGGCACTACTGTTCAAAACACTTATAAAGCTTACGATTGGTACGAGGCCAGACTGGAACGCCGCAGGCAAAACCGCGAATGGCGCCATGAAGAACGGATGAATGGTTATGATTATAGCCCATCATGGAGCCTTTATGGCGGTTACTCATACCCCTACAGTAATTGGGGCTGGAATAGCGGCTGGGGCGGTAGCTGGGGCAACCGTTGGGGTGGCCACCGTGGTGGCGGCTGGGGCGGACGTACCAGCGTTGGAATAGGATTTGGCTGGTAACAATTTACATAAAATACAATCTTACTATATAAAACCCCGAACAATACACATGAAATTCAACAAAATTATAGCAGTTGCTGCCCTTGCAGTTTCAGGAATGTTAGTAGCCTCATGCTCCAGACAAGTAACACGTGTTAGTACAGACGAAACTATCGATATCAGCGGTAACTGGAACAACAGCGACTCGAGATTAGTAGCAGCCGATCTTACCGATAAAATATTAAATGCCAACTGGATCAATACACACCAGCAAGAGCATCAGGGTAAAAGACCGGTAGTTATTGTGGGCTTTGTTCAAAACAAAAGCCACGAGCATATTGATGCCGAAACCTTTGTAAAAGATGTAGAAAGCGCCTTTATACAAACCCAAAAAGTACGTTTGGTACAGGGCGGCAAGAAACGTGAAGAGCTGCGTGCCGAAAAAGAAGATCAGCAAACCAACGCTACCGTTTCAAGCATGAAAAAATTCGGTTTGGAAAATGGTGCCGATTATATACTGCAAGGTTCTATCAACTCCATTGTTGATGCGCACAAACGCCAAAAAGTAGTTTACTACCAGGTAAACCTGGAACTGACCAACATCCAAACCAACGAAGTAGTTTGGATAGGCGAAAAGAAAATAGCCAAATACGTAAAAAACTAATATAAGACGGAGCAAGGACTTTTTGGAATAAGGAGCAAGGACTTTTTGATTAAGGATAAAAGGAACAAGGATAGAAAGAGCAAAGAAAATCCTTACTCCTTATTCCATAAATCTTTACTCGAATAAAAAGATCCTTGCTCTTTGCTCCTTCTATCCTTGCTCCTGAACTCTTATAAATAATGATAAACCTCCGCAAGTATATTCTCCTGGCATCATCTGTTATAGGATTGATGCTTTTTTTGTCGGGCTGCGCATCTTATAATGACCGTATTCTTCCGTATTATAAAAATGTTTCGGCCGGGAATTACAAAGCGGCCGAGACTGAGCTGGACAAAAACAGCCTGATCCAAAAACCCCGTAACCGGCTCCTTTACCTGATGGAAAAAGGAAGGATAAGTCAGCTGAACGGAGAATATAAGAACAGCAACCAATATTTTAATGAGGCCGACTCGATGCTGGAGCATGGCCTTACCAGTGCGGCAGATGAGGCTGTTGGAGCATTGGTAAACCCCATGACGCAACGCTATAAAGGTGAGGATTTTGAGAAATTCATGATCCATTATTACAAGGCGCTCAATTACATGTACCTGCACAATACGGAGGATGCCATTGTAGAAGCCAGGCGCATTAGTCTGCAGGCACAGGTACAAGGCGATAAATTTAACAATAAGGATAGCCGTTACTCAAACGACGCGTTTTCGCTCATGCTGCAGGGCATGTTGTATGAAAGCAATAACGATGTTAATAACGCATTTATATCTTACCGTAACGCGGCCGAGCTGTACCTGAAAAACCCCGATAAAACCTATTACGGTACTACTATGCCGCTTGGCCTGCAGCAGGATGTGATCCGCACGGCCATGCTTAATGGTTTTACTACAGAGGCAGATCAATTTGAAACAACCTTCGGTATCAGCAATTATGTACTGCCCAAACCCAGCGAAGGCGGCGAGCTGATCCTTTTTTGGGAAAACGGCCTTGCACCGGTTAAAACCCAGGTCGATTTATTTTTCAGCCTGATCCGGAACAACAACGGCGACCTTTTCTTTACCGATGCAGCCGGTGGTTTAGTAATCCCTTTCAATTATAGCGGCGACAGGAACAAAGTAAACACCAAATCGGTAGAAAGCCTGCGTGTAGCCTGGCCAAAATACGTGGCCCAAACCCCGTATTACTCGGGTGCGGTAATTACCAATAACCAGCAGCAGATCCCACTTGAAAAAGCCGAGGATATCAATGAGCTGGCCTTTAAAACCCTACAGCAACGTACCTTAAACGAGATGGGCAAGGTACTTTCCAGGCTGGCTGTAAAAAAGATAGCAGAATATTCGGTACGTGCCGCCGCTAAAGATAACAATGGCAATACCAACTCCTTATTGCAAGGCATAGGTTATGGCATACAGCTGTACAGCCTGCTCTCTGAAAAAGCCGATACCCGCAATTGGCAAACCCTGCCATCATACATTTCATACGCGCGCATTCCACTGCAAAAAGGCGAAAACCAGATCAGTCTTACCTTAAAAAACAGCCACGGCGCCGACGAAACAAAAACAATCAAAGTAAACGGCACCGGCCGGCTCCAGTTTTATAATTATTCTTCATTAAGATAAAAAGGTTTTAAACCGGATTTGACTCACTCCCATCTACGCTTCGCTGGATCGCCCTCTCTTCACCTGCGGTGGAAAGAAAAGCATTCTTTCTCAGCACGTCATTGTGAGGTACGAAGCAAATCTCTACACAGGAAGATTAAGATGATACGTCACTCGCCCTGTAAAGCATAGAGATTGCTTCGTACCGCAATAACGCGTTTTTTATTTATCTCCCACCCGTCCCATCTTATTGCAAATTCCAAGCATTTTTTGTATCTTTAAGTATATTCAATCACCAGCCCTGCTTACTTGAAAATTGTAAGCAGGGCTGTTTGGTTAAAGAGAAAAAAGGTCTCAAAATTCCACCGATTGACATGTGGTTATTTGATTATCAATCAAATTAATCTTTTTAAATCCTAAAAATCGTGTCAAAAATTTGTTAAAAAGTGTTAAAATAGATAGTTATGAATGAGTTTTGAGCAGTTTTCGGTTCATTTCCACCCCGTTTTTGATAAGAAAAGTGTTAAAATCAAGGTTTAAAAAGTCACACGCGCACTATATGCTGTTTGAATTTTATAATTATCTTTAATTAACTTGTATCCATCTCAGGAACCTGTCACTTTCAACCTGTCAAACCATGGCCGAAAACAAAACTAAAGAAACCACCGCCAGTGTAACCGAATTTCTGAATGCGGTAGCGGATGAAACTAAGCGCAAGGATAGCTTCAGGCTGGCACAGATCATGGAAGAACAAACTGGCCTGAAAGCCAAAATGTGGGGACCCGCTATTGTAGGCTTTGGCAGCTGCCATTACAGATATGAGAGCGGTCGCGAGGGCGATATGCCGCTGGTCGCTTTCTCTCCACGTAAGGCTGAAATCAGCCTCTACCTGATGCAGGAGCCTGCGGAAAAAGAAAAGCTACTCGCGAAACTCGGCAGGCACAAAACCGGGAAAGGCTGTACCTACATCAAAAAACTGGAAGATATTAATGAGGGGGTACTCCGGCAAATGATCACTTCTACGATAGACTATATCAAAGCGAAATATGGCCCTCAGTAATGGTTATTGCCTTTAGTTCCCTTAGCTAAGTGCTTTTTATTGACCAAAATTTTATAAATGGTACATGAAATTTTATAAAACATATCCGTTATAATGCTTTAACTTTATTGCTGGATGAAAAGAGCCGCCGTTTTAAGCATAGCAACATTTTACCTGTTACTCACCACAGGGATGTTCGTATGCCTGGTACATTGTACCGGCCAAAGCTTAATCGGCAACCAAATGGCTATGCAGGCCATGAATCACAAAACAGCTCATCATCATAAACACAATTCCAAAAACGATGATTGCGACTGCTGCAAAAAGCATGGCAATTATGTGATCAAAGAAAATATAAAACCAGCAGGGGTTGATGTTCAAGCGTCATTGGTAGCTATTGTTACCAGACCATTTCAGCCAATCCCGGCTGCTACACATTACCTTGTTTTAAATACATTTAAGCTAAGTTTAGGTAAGGCCCCACCGGGTTTATCGGGCAAAGCGATAGCCATACAACAACGTTCTCTCCAAATCTGATAAAGTAATTCTGTTTTTAAGCCGGGCAATATAATGCCCTGTCATTTGACAGCTATATGGTTACTAACTGTCAATCAACGATATAACCATCAAAAAATTAATTACTTTAATCATAAAAATCATGAGAACGTTAAAATCCTTCATAATACTTTTAACCATACTGATCACTTATTCAACCGTAAAAGCCCAGGATAAAACAGCCAATACCGCTGTAAATAATGTATTAAGCGCTTACCTGGACGTTAAGAATGCCCTTACTGCCGATAATAATGTGCAAACCAAAGCTAAGGCCAAAGACCTATTAACCGCCATTGCCGCTATGCCCATGGATAAGTTAACTGCCGATCAGTATAAACTATGGATGACCTATGCCGAGAAACTGGAATTTGACAGTCGCCATATCAGCGAGAGCGATGCCATTGATCACCAACGCGAACATTTCACCAGTTTATCTAAAAACATGTATGCCGTAGTTAAAGGCCTTAAACTGAACACCAATACGGTTTATGAGCAATACTGCCCTATGAAAAAGGCCACCTGGCTGAGCGAAAACAATATCATTAAAAATCCATACTACGGAAAGCAAATGCTAACCTGTGGTAAAACAACAGAAACGCTGACTCCGGCTGCCAAATAACAAACAGGCTTTTTTATGAAGACTTACCTTTTAATATGGGTAAATCTGTTCCTGGCGGCTACTGCTTTCGGTCAGCATCACCTATCTATGAAAATGGATCAGGGTGCCGGCGTTAAGCGGGAGCCTTTCTATACCAAAATAGGCAACAGGGAGATTTACCATTTATATATAGGCGATACCACGGTAAATTACACCGGTAAGGCCAGGCCCGCAATGGCCATCAACGGATCGATACCGGCTCCTACCCTTACCTTTACCGAGGGTGATACTGCCGAGATATATGTGCATAATAACATGATGATGGAAACATCCATCCACTGGCATGGGCTGATACTGCCTAACCGGTATGATGGGGTTTCTTACCTCACCACATCACCTGTAAAGGCTGGTGAAACTCACTTTTATAAATTTCCCCTGGTACAGCATGGCACTTACTGGTACCACTCGCACACCATGACCCAGCAGCAAAGCGGGATGTATGGCGCTTTTATCATTCATGAAAAGCAATCATCATCCATTAAGGATTATACCTTGTTACTGAGCGATTGGACAGATGATAATCCCGAGCAAGTGCAACGCCTGCTGCATAACGCTACCGATTGGTATGCCATACGCAAAGGCAGCACACAGAACTATGCTGAGGCTATTAAAGAAGGTCAGTTTAAAACCAAAATTACCAACGAATGGAAGCGAATGACAGCCATGGATGTGAGCGATGTATTCTACGATCGTTTTTTCAGCAATGGCAAAGCGGAGAGCACTGCGCCGCAGTTTAAAGCCGGCGACCAGGTAAGGCTGCACGTGGTTAACGGCAGTTCATCAACCTATTTCTGGCTTAATTATGCGGGTGGTAAGATCACCGTAGTAGCCAATGATGGCGAAGATGTGGAACCTGTAAAGGTTGACCGCCTGATCATCGCTACCGCCGAAACCTATGATGTGGTGGTCACCATCCCCAAAGATGGCAGCTATGAATTTTTAGCTACTCCCGAAGATCGAACCAAATATACTTCGCTTTGGCTGGGTTCGGGTACACAGCATAAAGCCAAGCATCTATCGCGCCTGAAATATTTTGAGGGCATGAAAATGATGAACGGGATGATGGATATGCAAGGCAACATGAAAGAGATGGATGGCATGACCATGACCAACCAGGTGATGGATATGAACACGGTGATATATCCAGAAATCACCGGGGATGCGGAAAAATCTGCTGGTCAAAAGAAGAAGAAAGCCAACAAAATGGGTGGTATGGACATGAGTGGCAATAAATCAGCTGACAAAGACATGGGCAACATGAATATAGATGGCATGGACATGAGCGGTAGTTCCTCTGATATTGTGACTCTGAACTATGGTATGCTACGATCAACCAAGGTAACTACACTACCCGAAGGGCCAACCAAACTACTTCGGTTTGATCTTACTGGCAATATGAACCGTTACGTGTGGACGATCAATAACAAAACCGTTTCTGAGTCGGACAAGATCCTGATTAAAAAGGGCGAAAACGTGCGCATCATCCTGTACAACAATACCATGATGCGGCACCCTATGCACCTGCATGGGCATTACTTCAGGGTATTGAACGGCCAGGGCGATCATTCTCCCTTAAAAAATACATTGGATATTATGCCGATGGAAAGGGACACCATTGAATTCAGGGCAAGCGAAAGCGGCGACTGGTTTTTCCACTGCCACATCCTTTACCATATGATGAGTGGTATGGGACGTATATTCAGTTATGAAAATTCACCGCCCAATCCCGAGATCCCTGATCCGGCAGCAGCCATCAAAAAGATCTATGCGGATGATCAGCATTTTTATGCATCGGCAAAAGTCGGGTTGGAAAGCAATGGCAGCGATGGTACCGCTGCACTGGCTAATACCCGCTGGAAGTTTTCGACCCTGTGGCATCTTGGCTTGCATGATCATGATGGCTATGAAAGTGAAACCATGCTCGGCCGGTATTTTGGCCGTATGCAATGGCTATACGCTTATAGTGGTTTTGATTATCATTACAAGAAAGAAAGTGGAGGGCCTGAAAAGAACCTGTTCGGTCAGGTAAGCAATAAAAATAACCGCAAAACAGTAGTTGCCGGTTTAGCTTATACCCTGCCCATGCTGATAGTAGCCGATGCCCGTATTGATGGTAATGGCAAGCTAAGATTTCAACTTAGCAGGGATGATATACCGCTTACCAGCCGCCTGCGTTTTACCTTTATGGGTAATACGGATAAGGAATACGCGGCAGGGTTCAGGTATATTTTTACCCGCAATTTTTCACTCTCCAGTCATTATGATAGCGACATGGGTTGGGGGGGAGGCTTAACGCTTACCTATTAACTTGTTAAAAAGACCCATGTAATGCGTCTCTACAAAATATTTACACGTAGAGACACATTACATGCGCCTTTCTATGCCCTGTTTATATCTTCTTGGTCTTAACAAAATCCAGCACCTTTTGGGTTTCCTGCGGGTAAACTGCTATGTGATGATTGCGTAGCAAATAAGGCGCGCTGATTTTACCCTGGGAACCTCCTCCTACCATGATCACATGCGATGATTGCTGCGGCATATGGCAGTTAATACAATAGTTATTAATCACCGCTCCTATTTGTGGAGCCATTTTACAAAAATTGTGTTTGGCCTCGCTATGGCAACTCAGGCACTTCTGGGTAAACATAGCCAGGTTCCGTTCCTGATTAACATGCGGATCATGGCAGGTATTGCAATCCATTTTACTCATGATAAAGCACTTGCTGGCAGGTAACAACGCGCTCTGATTACCATGCACATCAGGGCTTGGATGTTTAGGATCATCAGGCAAAAAGGTCATCTCTTTAAACTTAGACAAAGTATCACCCATGTGAAAGGCATAAGACGTACGCTGAAAATCGCCGTTGGTACCCGAGTGACAAACTGCGCAGGCATCCATTTTTTGCCCCCTTGTTAAAGATGCGTAGGTGGTGATATATTTGGGCTTCTTCTCATCCGGATAAGCGGTATGATAATTAACGTGATTGGCAGCCGGGCCATGGCATCGCTCACAATCAATACCATATATCAGTGAGGTTTTATCAAATCCTACCTGCATACTCGCCTGGGGCAAGTCGCTGATGTAGGAGGAATGGCACTCCAGGCATTTACGCAATATAGGGCGTTGAAAGTTTACGCGGGTTGGATCATATCCCGGACTATTAGCCCAGCCATGCAAAGCCGTAAAGTAAGATACCGGCAACTCAAATAATTGGTTCTCTTTCCAATACAAATAGGTTTGGGCATTTACCAGGCCTACAGTTATTTCAAACTTTTCAGCCTCGGTTTGTTTGTTGTTCATGTATCCAACCTGGTAAAGGCTATCACCACGCTTTTCCATAGCTACATGCAGCCCGCTACCATAATCTAAAATGTTAAAGCCTTTATCAAAGCTACCTTTAATATTGCCGGCCGCAGCCGGGCGTGTAGTTTGAAAGTGGGCGGTATGCGTATAGGAATTATAAACATCGCTATGGCATTTAACACAACTCTCCGAACCGGCAAATAACTGCCCCCGCGGATCATCTTCCGGAGCACCGGCGTTATAACACTGTGTTAAAATAAAACTTAAGGGGATAAGGGAAATTAAAACAAAAAAGAAGGTCTTTTTCTTAAGCATGTCGTTAATTCACAAATTGGATACCGGTGGTTTAAATTTGATTTTATCGACTGGGGTAAGCTGATAAAATCAACAACAATTTACCTCAATAATTATATAAAACAAATAAAAAACAAAGGGCCGCCACATAACGCGGCAGCCCTTCTATATAAGCGGTTGTATTAATTGTAGCCTGGGTTTTGTTTTACCTGGCTGCCATTGGTTGTCTCATTCAATGGGATAGGTAAAATTTCATTTACACCTGCTTTAAAGCCTTTAAACGATAAAGCAGTGGGTGCTTGTCCCCAGCGTACCAGGTCAAACCAACGATGACCTTCTGTAGCCAGCTCTAAACGCCTTTCGGTATACACATTTTGCAGGGTTGCCGCTACAGATGGTAAACCCACACGGCTGCGTACAGCATCAAGCAAAGTTTGAGCACGCGCGGTGCTGCCACCACCATTCAGATCAGCTTCAGCTTCCATCAGGTAAGTATCAGCCAACCGGATCTCGATGTAGTCATTAGGCCAGTTCAGTTCGGTAATACCTGTTGTTACTTTATTGGCGTTGATAGGTGCGTATTTCTGTATAAAGTAACCAGTATTCTGATAGCTTGGCGCATAGCTTGTTTTAGTAGCTTTGGTTAAGCTGTCGATATTTACAATAGTATAACCATACCGCGGATCACCTTTCATGGCATCGGCTAACTGGGTAGTAACCGGGCTAAAGCCATAACCACCGCTGTAGTAAATTGGACCGGTATAACTTCTTGGGCCAACCATTTGTACATACACATTTGATTTAAACTGATCCCAGTTGCTCCAGGTATAGCTTTGTGTACCAGAGTGTACCAATTCAAAGATAGATTCACTGTTGAACTTATTTTTGGTGCTGAATATATCACCATAATTAGGCAGCAGTTTATAGCTGTAATTGGTATTTACATCGTTTAATAAGCGTGCGGCATCTGACCATTTTTTTTCATACAGGTACACTTTACCCAAAAGGGCCTTTGCTGCACCTTGAGATACCCGACCATTCTCTGAAGGAATAATAGTTACCGGTAGGCCATCAATAGCTGCTAAAAGATCCTTTTCTATCTGCGCATATACAGCTTCTGTAGGAGCCTGAGGCTGTTGATACACGTTGCTGATATTTAAAGTAGTGAGTATTAAGGGCACGTTTTTAAATAACCTAACCAGGTCAAAGTAATAGTGCGCACGCAGGAATTGGCCCTCGGCTGTATACCTTTTTAACAGATCAGCACTTAGGCCCGGTACTTTAGGTAATTGCTCTAACAAAACGTCGGCACGGTTTACACCCTGAAAATTAATAGCCCAGAATTGGTTTTGAGGGCCAACAGTTGGCGACAGGGTATAATTATTAATAGCCTGCCATGCGGGTACGTCTGACGAACTGCCACCACCTGCGTAACAATCATCCGATGCAGCGTTCAATGCACCCAGAGGTGATGAATAGGTATTATCAATACCACCTGTTTCGGTAACCAAAGGGTCATAGGCAGCCACCACAGCGGTAAGCGCCTCCGCAGGGTTGGCATAATAGTTTGACTGCAGAAACTGCCCTTGCGGCGTTAATTCCAGGAATGATTTTTTACAGGAAGCTAAAGCACTTACACCCAGCAAAATTGCTCCCGTATATATAATATATTTTGATTTCATGATCAATCTTGTTATTTGTTATTATAAAGTAATGTCTAAACCAGCCATAAATGTGCGGGCCTGAGGGTAAATGCCCATATCGATACCACCACTTATTTCGGGGTCATAACCTTTGTAACCGGTAATAGTTACCAGGTTGTTGCTACTTAAAAATACTCTTACCTTTTTAACATCTGCGGATTTTAACCAGCTTTGTGGCAGGTTATATCCTAACTGCAAGGTTTTAATACGGAAGTAAGCGCCGTTTTGCAGGTAAAAATTTGATGGGTTTTTAAAATTCTGGTTTGGGTCAGCATCAGTTAAACGAGGATAGTTGCTGCCTGAATTTTCTGGCGTCCATGCATTTACAGCCGCGATAGGATAGTTTGCCGAAGCGATATCTAACCTGCGGTAAGCCTGGTAAATCTTATTACCCCAAACACCCTGACCAAATATTTTTATGTCAAAGTTTTTGTAGCTGGCGTTAAAGTTTACACCGTAAGTGAAGGTAGGTAACGGGTTACCCAGGAATTTACGATCTGACGCGGTTATTTTACCATCACCATCTACATCAGCCCATTTAAAATCACCTGGTTTAGCGTTAGGCTGTATTAACTGGCCATTTTTAGTATAAGCGTTAATTTCTGCCTGTGAGTGGAATACACCCAGCTCCTGGAAGCCATAGAACGCACCCACCGGCTGACCAACAGCAGTACGGCCAATTTCATAGGTGGAGCTTTGTACACTACCTACAGTAAAGTAGTTTATCTGATTACCCAGGCTGGTTACTTCGTTGTGATTATAAGATATGTTACCACCTACGTTATATTTAAAATCACCTACTTTGCCGGTATATCCCAGGCTTAACTCCACACCCTTGTTTTCCATATCACCAACATTGGCAAATGGTTGACCGCTAAAACCGGCATAAGTTGGTAACTGCACATTTTGCAGCATACCTTTGGTCAGCTTTCTATAAACATCAAAGGTTACGCTTAAGTTATTGAACAAGGTAGCATCAAAACCGAGATCAGCAGTACGGGTTTCTTCCCATTTCAAATCCGGGTTGGCCGGAGCATTAGGGCTGTAACCAACAATCAGGTTATCATTACCAAATACATAATTACGACCGCTACCAATAGTTGCAGCGTAGGCAAAATCGCCAACGGCCATCTCATTACCTACAATACCGTATGAACCACGTAGTTTAATAAAATCAACAAAGGTATTTTTCGGGAACCAGTCTTCTCGGCTGATTACGTAACCAGCTTCGGCTGATGGGAACGTACCGTAAACATTGTTACTACCAAACCTTGACGAACCATCCCGGCGGATGATACCTGTGAACAGGTATTTTTGATCATAATCATAAGTCACCCTGCCAAAGTACGAGGCCAGTGTGTGTGGTTGAGCTATGATACCAGTAGCTATCCTGTTAGCTGCCGGTAAAGCGAACCCGGTTGAAGCGTCGGCAAATGAATTTACCGGCTCACCAATGAATGTGCCACCTAAGCCCGATGACGTTATTTTCTGTGCACTGGTACCTACTAAAGCAGATAAATTGTGCTTACCGAATGAACGGGTATAAGTAGCTGTATTATCCCAGTTCCATGACAGGTTTCTGTCGTTTTCCTGATACTGTGAAGTGCTTGAAAGGTTACTTGTGCTTGAATTTAGATAATAAAGCGGAGTAAATCCATCCTGCCCATAATATGATTGTTTGGCACCTATCTGTGTACGGATCTTTAAACCCTCAATCGGTTCAATCTCAGCAAAAGCATTACCCAGGAGATTGGTCGCATAGTTGTAATTACCTACCCGGGTTTGAGCGTATGCAAAAGGGTTGGTGATCTCCTGCGATACATAGTTGGATATACCATACGGCAATCCCTGTGCATTTCTTACTATGTAATTGGCCTGATCGGTATAAACAGACGCGTTTGGTTGGGCACCAATATCACTTACTGTTACCGGGGTAAGCGGATCAAGGTTTAAAGCAGAACTAAGTGGACCACCAAATACACTATTGGTATTACCTACACTCTTATTTCGGTTATAAGAATAGGTGAAATTTTCACCAATAGTGAACCATTTTTTTACTTTATAAGTAGTATTGGTTGTAAAGTTGAATTTCTTGTAATCAGAAATGTCAGGCATTACGATACCTTTTTGATCAAGATAACCAAATGAGGTATAGTAAGTAACTTTATCAGTAGCGCCGCTGATATTCAGGTTATGATTCTGAATCAGAGCATTGTTACTGAAAATCTCATTTTGCCAGTTGGTACCCGCGCCTAATGATCCCGGATTGGTGAATATAGGAGCTTTGCCATCATTAACCTGTGCTTCATTTCTTAAAGTGGCATACTGTGATGCATTGGCCAATTTAACCTTGCTTACCGGCCCCTGAAAACCTATATAGCCGTTATAGCTAATTACAGCATCACCTTTTTTACCTTTTTTGGTAGTGATGAGGATAACACCATTTGATGAACGAGAACCGTAAATAGCTGCAGACGCATCTTTCAAAACCTCCGTTGATTCAACATCATTAGGGTTCAATAACGATATGTCATCAACAACAACTCCGTCAACAACATATAACGGATCGCTATTTATTCTTGATGTAACACCCCTTACACGTATTTGCGGAGCAGCACCAGGCTGACCGGAGCTTTGTACTACGCTTACCCCACTAACGCGGCCTCTTAAAGCATCATCAATACGAGTTACCTGCTGATCTTGTATATCGGCAGCTTTAACACTGCTGATAGCACCTGTAACGGTAGCTTTCTTTTGTGTGCCGTAACCTACAACAACAACCTCGTTCAGGTTTTTAACGTTTTCAACAAGGGTTATGGTAATGTTAGTTTGGTTGCCAACAGTTATCTCCTGGTTATTATAACCAATATAAGCTACCACCAATACAGATGACGGACCAGCTACGTTCAGTTTAAAGTTACCATTCAAATCTGTTGACACGCCATTTGTGGTGCCTTTTTCAAGGATGCTGGCTCCAATAATAGGCTGACCGCTTTGGTCAACAATCTTACCAGTTATTGGCGTTGCAGCAATATCTGTTTCTGTATTTGCCGGAGTGGTTACAGGAACCGGAACTGTTTCATCAACGGGGCTGGCTTTGCCTAAAACAATCCTGCCCTGCAGTACTTCATAGCTTATACCTTTACTTTTTAATACTTCGTCAAGCACATTTTTAAGCGACTCGTTTTCCATATTAACAGAAACCTTCTGAGTGCCGTTGATAGCTGTGCTGCTGTATATAAACTTAATATTATCATTCTTTTGCAAATGAGTTAATACATCAACCAGGGTAGTATTATTTAATGATATACTTATCTTTTTATCAAGTATACCCTGGGCGCTCAAGGTGTTTGAGTATGCCATACCGGTTAACATGGTTGATATCAGAATTTGTATAAATGTTATCCTCATGATTTGATACCAGGGAATAGGTGTTCGTAAACGAAATTTCATATATTTGTTATGTTTCTTTTTAAAAATGAGACAATTAACGCCCCGCCACCATTAAAAATGGTGTCAATTGATTTGGGCTAATCTGAACTTAGGAGTGGTCGCAACACTTCTAAGTTTTTTTATTTATACCAGTTTTCTTGCTGGCTTATAACTGATTTTTAGGCTTTTGTTCTCTCTTTCATTCAATCATGGGTTTGGTTAATAGTTGGTTTATTTAAGTTCGATAGTGTTATTTTTTATTTCGTAATCAATACTTAACGATTTATTAAGCGCCTCAAGAACATCGGGCAGGTTAAAGCCCGTAAAATCTGCGTTAAGCATATAGCGGTTCAATTTTTCGTTGGCTACAACAATGTGTGTTTTATACCTCGCGTTTAGTGCAGGTACAATATCCTTCATCAGTTTATTATCAAATAACAAATCCTCGTGGTTCCATATTTTAAGCGTGGTTTCATCAGATTTGGTGATAGGCTTCAATGTATGATCATGCACAGAGTACACCGCCTTCTGATGCGGATACAGCATCACATCCCCGTTTTCTATATTTAACCGGGTGTTGTTTACGCTCTGTTTGGTTTTAATACTCACAGATACTTTACCAGTTACTACCGCCACATCAGCCTCACTGCTTTGCCCATTATCACGAACCCGGAAACTTGTTCCCCAAACTTTGGTAATAATAGAATGACTACTGATTATAAAAGGGCGTTCTGGATTTTTAGTGACCTCAAAAAAGCATTCGCCCGACATGAAAACCATACGCGCCGATGCCGCAAACCTCTTGGGATATTTTAATTGGGCATTAGGGTTTAACCAAACTGTACTGCCATCGGGAAGTTTTGATTTATAAATACGGTGGGAGTTATTGGTAATAGACACCATTTCCTGCTGGTTACTGGCCAGTGTATCTTGGGTACCCGTATTTGTTTTACGGAATAAACCTATCATAATAGCTATCAATAGCATGGCAGCTACTGCACCTACCCATAACCAGGTATTACTTCTGTTATTTATTATCGGCGCGTCCTGATCATTTACAGCATCTATATTGCTCAGTATACTGTTATATATTTTTTCTTCCAACTCTTTTTGTTGAGAGGCGTTCAGAGCCGAAGTATAATTAGTATCATGTTCAAATGATTGGTACCATTGTTTTACCAGGGTAGCTTCATCATCCGTGCATTCGCCATTAATATACCTTTCCAGTAATTCAATAGATAGATGTTCTTTCATGAAAAGAAAAAAAATTCGGTTTATACTATGATTGACGTTTGAGAAAGACACATCCCTTAGTCGGTTTGAAACTTTTTATTAAAAAATTATTTTAGTAATAAAAACAGCATAAGGGTAAGATAGTGGGTAAGGGTAAGCCTTATTTGTTTTAAGGCTTTGGTGAGATGCTGTTCTACCGTTTTCTCGGATATCCCCAGGTAGGTGGCTATTTCCTTATTGCTTTTGTGTTCTTTACGGCTCAATTCAAATACCGAGCGGCATTTGTCGGGCAGGTGGCTTATTTCCTCATCAATGGTATAAACCAGGTCTTTTAACATGATGGAATCTACGGTTGAGTTATCAACCTCCGTATGTACAACTTTAAAGGCCTCTTTATACTTTGATCGCACCAATTCCTTACGATAGATGTCAATAACCTGGTTAGCTATTGCCGAATGCAGGTATGCGCCTATAGTAGTGTTGATTTGCAGTACTTGTCTTTTTGTCCAAAGATTAGTAAAAAGTTCCTGTACAACCTCTTCGGCCAATTCTCTGTTCTTTAGCCTCTTGTATGCTTCATCAAATAATTTTTTCCAGTACCGGGAGTATATCTCACGGAACGCACCAAGCCTGTCTTGCTTCAGCAACCGTATCAGTTCCTCTTCGGACAGTTCTTCTGTGAAATCAATCATAACTTAGGTAACAGCAGGTTAATAGGATGTAATTAAAATATTAACCAATCGACAAAACTGAAAAAAAATCAACAACCTATCAAGTCTGGATTGTAATAGTTTCGTTGATTTTTTATTTTTCACCGTAACATTTTAGTTATTAAAAATTTACAAAGTGTTATTAAAACACTTTGCTGTATAAAAACGGACTTGCAACTGTATTATTATTTACTCGTCCAACAACATCAAAAGCAACATAATTGCATTTATTAATTATATTTGTTTAAATTTAAGCAGACTGAAGAATGAGCGTGACAGCAGCAAAGCCCGTTACTATAATCACTGGTTTTCTCGGCGCCGGTAAAACCACTTTCCTGAACGGACTAATAGCCTATCGAAATACCGAAAAACTCGCCGTGATTGAAAATGAATTTGGTCAGGAAGGGATAGATGGTCAACTGGTATTTGCGCTGATGATAAGCTGTTTGAACTCAGCAATGGCTGCTTGTGCTGCATTTTGAATGAAGACTTCTACTCGCTGCTGGAAGTGTTATGGGAAGGCCGCGAAGAGTTTGATGAGTTGGTGATAGAAACCACCGGTATAGCCAATCCTGCATCGGTAGCGGCGCCCTTTCTTACCAATGCCAATGTGCCCTACTAGCCATCAACATGGCGATCTGATTTCATTAAGCTTTAATTTTAAGAGCCTTTCGACTTACAACTACTCTCACATAGATTAACAGTTTTCCTTAACTTTCAGGCTAAAGATGTTTACCGCGTAAAAGGCATTTTTAACATTCTAATGGTCATTAAAAGCGGAAAGAACACCGTAATTCCAGATAAGATAGAAGCGATATAAAAATAATGCGGGAGCAACAACATCACAATCATTAACTTAAGTTCATTTTACTATTTGGTTTAAAAAAGCTTAAATATAGGCCTTTATGGCTCATTGTTTTAATTAAATACCTAAAACCGAATATTACGATTTATCTGATCTGCTTTCTTGGATATAAGTCCGTTTCCAGTAAGCTTCGATATTTTCCAATGAACGGCCTTTGGTTTCGGGAATGAGTTTAAAAGTAAGCCATAATGCAGGTGAACAGCAAAGGGCGAATAGCCAAAATGTCCATGAGGAGCCCAAACCTTCTAATAACATAGGTGTTAGCTGCCCTACTAAAAAATTACCTATCCACAATGATAGTGTGGCCAAGGCCATCGCCTTTCCCCTGATGGCATTAGGAAATATTTCGCCTACAACTACCCAGCAAACCGGCCCAAAAGAGAATGCGAAACAGGATATAAATGTTATTATAAAGATCAATATCCACGGCCCGGTAGTTATTCCTAATGCAAACAAAGCTCCAATAATGAGTAATGAAATAACCGCGCCGCCAATACCTGTAAACAATAAGGGTCTGCGTCCCCATATATCAATGGTAAAAATGGCTACAAAAGTAAATATTACGTTAACCAAACCTATGGTTACCTGACCGCCAAGCGCATTATTTAGCGTGAAACCCGCCTGCTCCAAAATCCTTGGGCCATAATAAATTACCGCATTAATGCCACATACCTGCGACAGAAAGGGCAGCAGTAATCCTATCCATAAAGCCCTCCGATAAACCGGCGTAAACAATTCTTTAATGGAGCCGCCTTCATTATTTTTGTTCAACGCTTTAAAAGCATCCATTTCCTTCTGCGCCATCTCGGTTCCATCAATTTTTGTGAGCACTGTTATTGCCTTTTGCTCCTGCCCTTTTAATAATAACCAGCGTGGCGATTCGGGCACTAAAAACAAACAGATCAAAAATATACCAGCGGGCAATGCTCCTAATCCTAACATACCGCGCCAAACCTCGGCCGAAAATATTTTACTGATATCAGCATTGTTAAACACATCGGTGGCATGATTTGCCAGATAAGCGTTTGAAAAATAAGCCAGTACAATGCCAATGGTTAAGGCGAGCTGATATAACGATACCATCATTCCACGGAGACGTGATGGCGAGAATTCTGAAATATACAAAGGTGATACCATAGAAGCTACACCAATGCCCAAACCGCCAATTAATCTAAATATAATTAAAGTGGTAAATGAGCCTGATAGCATACAACCTAAAGCCGATGCCAGGAAAAGCACGGCCGAAATAATCAGTACGATTTTGCGGCCATACTTATCGCTTAATTTACCAGAAAGGCTAACGCCTATGATACAACCTAACAGCGCACAACTTACAAACCAGCCCTCGCTAACCGCGTTTAAGTTAAAGTTATGCTTAACCAAACTTACCGTCCCTGAAATTACAGCGGTATCAAAACCAAATAAAAACCCACCAAGGGCGGCCACAAGACATACCAGATAAAGGTAGATCTTGCCCGGTTTTGCGGCCGTAATATCAATCACTTCACTCATTTTAAAAAGGCTTTAATCACCTTTGCGCGGCTTTTACCCAAGTTGGTTAATGTATATGATTGTGCCGCTGCCGGCACAACAAAGGTTTCGGCATAGGCAAAAGTTTGTTTGGTTCCGTTAGCTGTTTTTATGGTAATGGTCGATCCTTCAACCAACATCATCACATGGCATTGGTTATGAGTTTCAATGGTGAACTCTTTGTCAAATTCTATTCGGTGTACATCATAAAAATGTTCCTGATGCGTTGGCAAATGTACCAGTTGCCAGTCTTCGCCTTGCCTTATAACCTCTTGTTTGGAAATAAGCTCTGTTTTTACTTTTTCACCTTTACGCTCAAAATTGAGGTTATTAAAAGCATGTTCAATGTTAATCGGGCGCGGGTTACCGTCAAGATCGAGCCTTAGCCAATCGTACATCTTAAAGGTAAAAATATAGGGTGTAGCGCTAATCTCCAGCACCAGGTTATCAGCTCCTGCACTATGTACGGTACCGTTTGGGATCAGGAACAGGTCGTGTTTTTTGGCTGCATGTGCCTGAACATAATTTGTAATCGCCACCTCCTTGTTATTATGCTGACTGGTTTCCAATACCGATCTAAATTCTTCGGGCTGAATACTTTCCTGAAAACCAAGATAAACCTCGGCCTTATCCTTGCAATCCAATATATAGTAAGTCTCGTCCTGGGTTATAGTCTCACCAAAATTCTCCTGTATATATTTTAGCGAAGGATGACATTGGATAGATAAATTGCCTCCACCATAGGTATCCAAAAAGTCAAACCGGATAGGGAACTCATCACCAAACTTTTGAGCATGCAGGCCCAGTACCTCTTGCTGGTTATTAAACATCAGGAAATCAAAAGATACTTCAAGCAAATAACCGTCGCTTTCAAATACCAATCCATTCTCCGGCACAATCAATTCAAACGACCAGGCATAATTAACTACATCTTTATTGATGTTTTTGATGTGCTCCTGTATCCAATGACCACCCCAGGCTCCAGGTTCAAACCAGGGCCTAACCCTGATCACCGACCGGCTAAGATTATTCAGGCCATCCATGAAATCGGCTTTGTACATCCAGTTAATATCATCTGGCCATTGCCCGTCAGCTATAACATCAATTTTATTAAGTATTTGTTTTTTATGATTGTTCAGTAAAACCCAGTCAACAAAATAAAAGCGTTTATACATGTAAAACGGATCGTTAGCTTCATGAGCGCCTATGTTGGTTATAGCGCCTGCCCGCATTCTGAACTGCACTTCATTTTTGGGCAGGTCGATATAAATTACAGGCGCATCCCAGTTGCTTAATGCCGCTCCCGGACCTATAATTATGTTAAGATACGCAGCGTTAACTGGTAATTGTTCCGTTAATTTATCCAGTTCAAACAGATCACGAAGGGTTAGGGTACATTTGGTTCCCCAAACAGCATCGGAAGCTCCCAAAAAAGGTTCAGTTAAATTCTCAATTTCCTGCTGTGACCTTAAATATGCTGAAGTTTCTACCCAGTTAACCGTTAATCCTTCTTCTGCAAAATGTTCATTTAAGGCTTCCTTTATTGCATTCCAAAAAACACCTGCATATCCATCAATAATTACAGTTTTTTTCCCGATGATGTACCGGGCTAATGAATGATATCCGTTAAAAATCTTTCCTCCTTCTAATGAACTTACCGGGTAAACATTATATTCATCCTGTGCAATACTGCTGTTATTTGTTAATCTTACAGGCATTAAAAATTGTGAAGTTTTCCGGAGCTTTTCGTTGGCAGATTTACCCCAACCGGATGTATTTGTATAGTTTAGATTGACATTCATTTATTTGTAATAATGTACGTACATATTTATCTGAGTGTATAAGAATCTTAAAAGAGCCTCATCATCAAAAAAACATTTGCAAATAGTCGACTTATGATATATTATGTACAAACATATAAATAAATTTATCATACAAGTAATTTCCAATTAACTTATTTTTGTACTTGAAAATAATAATTGCCAAATACTAAAAACGGTTTAGGTACGTCTTTATGTAGCAACAAATAAACTTGTTGAATAAAATGGCTATTATTGTAATTTACACTAATAAATGAAATACGCTATAGATCATAAAAGTCCTATCCCTTTACACGTACAGGCCGAAGCCCTTTTAAGAACGTTGATAGCAGAAGAAGAGTACCAGGAAGGTAAACTTTTGCCAAACGAGGTAGATCTGGCCAAAAAGCTGGCTATATCACGTACCACTTTAAGACAAGCCATCAACAAACTGGTTTTTGAAGGATTACTGGTGCGTAAAAAAAGATTCGGCACCAAGGTTGCGCAGGCTGCAGTTAGCTCAAAATCAAACAACTGGTTAAGCTTTTCGCAGGAAATGGCTTTAAGAGGAATCCCTATCAGGAACTTTGAATTGCACGTTACCTGGGTATTTCCGGATGAGGCGCTGGCAAAGTTTTTCGAAATAAAAACAGACCGTAAAATATTGAAAATGGAACGGGTAAGAGGTCGTACTGATGAGCCATTTGTCTACTTTGCTTCCTATTTCCATCCTCGTGTTGGCCTTACGGGCGATGAGGATTTTAAAAGACCATTATATGAAATGCTGGAGCAGGATCATTCTGTTATAGCTACCTTGTCAAAAGAAGAGATCAGTGCAAAATCAGCTAATACCTTTATTGCCGAAAAATTGAGAGTAGCTGTTGGCAGTCCGGTACTGTTTAGAAAAAGATTTGTTTTTGATCAAGGTGAAAGGCCAATTGAATATAATTTGGGATACTATAAAGCTGATAGCTTTGTATACACCGTAGAGAGCACCCGTTAAGGGCCTGCCACATCATTTAATTTGATGCCTGACTCATCAAATTAAATTTCCATATCACATCACTTTGTTTATTTTTCAGGCGGTCAGTCATATCCAGATCTTATATTACGTACGAGGCCGCTTAGGGTTAAATGCTACCAAATAGGTTAGCTCTTCATTCAAAACGTTCCGCGTTCCTTCTTTATGATTTTCCTGGTAATTCGGCTGATTGAGTCTTGATTTAATGGTATGAAAGACCTGTAATAATATCTCCGGGAATATCCTGGCTGCAATTGTTGGATAATAATCTTTCTGGATTTTTATTCGTTCGATATCCGTAGCCATACTTAATTCCCAGTTATCTTCTCCTTTAAAACCATGTTCTTTGGCAGTATTTAATAAATCGAACATATACATACGGGTTTGTTTTTCTATAGCTTGCTTGTCTATTATCATGGTTTACTTGTTTTACTTGTTTACAACAGCACTGGCAATTCATGATACAATAACATTGTTTTTAACAAGAAGGCAAACAATTGTTTTGCTCATTTTGGTGATGATGTTGGTATTGTTTTATTAGCTAAAACTTAATTATCACCGTATTGGAAAATGGCAATGCCTAAGAATTTATTTAATGGCATGGAAGGAATTGCTTAAAGGTAAGCATATTTTATTGCATAAGCGGTTTTAATTTAACCAGTAGTATAAAAACAAAATGCGCTCCGGGTTTTACCCGGAACACAATGCTTTAGTTGGAGACTTCGGTTAATTGCCTGTTTGCTTTTGATATATATAATTCCGGATTTTGGCATTGGTTTCATACCATGCCCAAAAACAGGAGAGAAAAAAACCGGTAAAACCGTCTTTGTACCCCCTTGCAGATATAAAACTGTTACGGAACGACCGGAAAGGCTGCAAAGCTATTTCACGTGGTGTGCTACGGATCCCATTCTTAAAGCGAGCCTCTCCTTCGTTACGCAAATACCGGGAATGTTTCTCAAAAAGGTTCCGGTAACTTATCATCCAGTAATGATGAATAAAGTTTTTCCCTTTAAAAACAATATCATGGGTAGTGTAACCATCTTTTACTTTTCGGCCCAGATGAATAAGTTCCCGAAATTCAAAGCGATTATGATTCACCAGTAATATTCTCCTGTTTATACCACCCCAGTTAGTGCCGTAAAGTCGTTTTCCTTTAAAATAAAATATCCATGGCGAACTAATGGCTCCAACATTATCCAGCGGTACGCCACCCTTAAAAATATGGTGAATTTCATTAACCAGCTCTTCACTCAGCACCTCATCCGGATCGGTGATCAACACCCATTCATGTTTTGTTGACCTGGAGTATTTAGCGTGTATCCACTCGCAGCTATCTACCCGGGCATGATCAATTACCTTAGCGCCAAACCGTAAAGCTATTTCTTTAGAATCATCTTCAGAGCCCAGGTCAAAATATAAGATCTCATCACAGAATGACAAGGGTTTTAAGGCTTGTTTCAATAACCGGGCTTCATTATACCCTACAATAATGGCAGAAACAGGCAATTTATCAATCATAATCAGGCTGGCGATAGCGAACTAAAGTAATAATTTTATACATTAGTTCGCTATTAAATCTATGCCAGATAAGCCCTTCTTTTCCATTATCATACCGGTTTTCAATGGTGCAGCCACACTATCAGATGCTTTAAATAGTATTTTAAACCAAACATTTACCAACTATGAGGTAATTGTTATCGATGGTTTATCTACAGATAATACCATGTCTGTAATCAATAGTTATGCTAAAGAGTTACCTCTTCAATATTTATCAGAACCAGACAAAGGCATTTATGATGCCATGAACAAGGGCATAAAACTATCCTGCGGCGATTGGTTATACTTTATGGGGAGCGATGATACATTGTATGATACAGAGGTATTATCGGCTATACACCAGGAGTTAAGCCACAATTCATGCCACCTGATATATGGTAATGTTATTGGTCAGTTATCAAACACAAAGTATGCTTATGATACAGGAGATAGAGTTTTAACAGAGGGACTCCATCACCAAAGCGCCTTCTATAAAAGAACCCTTTTTGAAGAGTTAGGCGGCTACAGCAATTCATTTAAAATAGCAGCCGACTATCATTTTACTTTAAAAGTATTTGTCAGCAATTTATACAAAACACATTATGTAAACATCGACATCTGCCTCTATGGCGAAAGTGGTTTTAGTTCACAAAACTATGATTATAAATTTTACAGCTATCACTACAGGTTTTTATTAAAACATAATGCCGTAAAACAAACCCTGGCCTATCAAAAGTGCTTAGACGATTCCGTGTATTGCTGTTTGTATTTAGCTATGAATAAAACAGACACTTTATTTGCCTGGCAAAACCTAATGTTTTACCTGTTTCGAAAAAACACATTTACCTTTAAGCATAAAATAAAAAAAGGGATCCAAATGCTTAAATGGAGCATACTAAACAACCGATAAAATTTAGCTTCATTTATCTCTTTCGGGAAAAGGCCAAAATCATAACATTAAAGGATAGTTTCGGTGAATTTTATTGAACCTTGTTTAAATATCTTTGTTAAAAATATTTGCGGCTAAGGCCGCTTGTATGATCATCTATTATAAACATCTGTCATGGCTAACCCATTTAAAGAATCCAGTGTCGACGAAATAAACCAGGTAATGCAGCGCTCATACGTGGCGTTCGAGATCTACAGAAAAAAAAGCATCGAAGAAAAGAGCAAGTTTCTGGATACTATAGCCCAGGAGATTGAGGCACTGGGTGATGCCCTGCTGCAAAAAGCATCCGAAGAAACTAACCTGCCAATTCCCCGCCTCACCGGCGAACGCGCCCGCACTACAGGACAACTGCGCATGTTTGCCACCATGCTGCGTGAGGGTAGCTGGGTAGAGGCTACCATTGATACCGCACAGCCAGAGCGCACACCGCTACCCAAACCTGATCTGCGCAAAATGCTGATTCCACTGGGACCTGTGGTGGTTTTTGGGGCAAGTAATTTTCCCTTCGCTTATTCTACCGCTGGCGGCGATACCGCAAGTGCACTGGCTGCGGGTTGCCCGGTAGTAGTAAAAGCCCATCCTGCCCATGCCGAAACCTCAGAAATGGTATATGAGGCTATTAAAAAAGCTATAGCCATCTGCAATATGCCCGCTGATGTTTTTAAGCATGTACATGGTACTTCTTTCGAAAGCGGCAAGGCGTTAGTACAAGCTGAGCACACGGCGGCCGTAGGTTTCACCGGCTCAACTGCAGGTGGCAAGGCCCTGTTTGCTTATTCGGCACAAAGGGAAAACCCCATACCGGTATTCTCCGAAATGGGCAGCATCAACCCGGTGATCTTTTTACCGGATACTTTGCAAAAAAACACAACCGACCTGGCCGCACAATACACTGGCTCCATTACACTGGGCATGGGACAGTTTTGCACCAATCCCGGACTAATGCTTGCCATAGAAAGTCCGGCCCTGCATGATTTCCTGGAACATTTAAGCACCGGTATCAAAGCGGTACAACCTGCCAAAATGCTGCACGCCGGTATCCACACCGCATATCAGAAAAAAAGCACTGCCGCACTTAAGCAAAATGGAGTGGCCTTGGTTGAACAGGCCGAAGCAACAGCCTATGATATAGAAGCATTGCCTATTATTGCCCAGGTAAGCGGCGAAACGTTTTTGCAGAACCCGCTGCTGCACGAAGAAGTTTTTGGCCCGTACTCGCTCATGGTAAGCTGTCGTGATGAACAGGAACTGATAGCAGTTTTAAAGTCCGTATCTGGTCAGCTCACTACCACGGTAATGGGTACTGAAAAAGACCTCACCGATCATCCCGAGCTGATAGATCTGCTGCCATCACTTGCCGGTAGAATATTATTTAATGGTGTACCTACCGGGGTGGAGGTTTGTGCCAGCATGGTACATGGGGGCCCTTCGCCTGCTACAACCGATAGCCGCTTTACCGCTGTTGGCATTAATGCCGTAAAACGCTGGGTTCGCCCGGTATGTTACCAAAACTGGCCGGATAATCAACTGCCGCTGGCTCTGCAGAATGCCAATCCGCTGGGTATTTGGCGCATGGTTGATAATGAGTGGAAGAAGTAAAAGCCTTCCGCACCCTCTCCGAGAGGGGGCTTTTAAACCATGTCACGAGCGCAGCGTTGCAATCTCTATAATTCAAGTTGTCATCCTGAGGAACGAAGGATCTGTTCGCAGACATTTCTATAGCATAATAGATTCTTCGCTATGCTCAGAATGACAATCTTTATTATTTGTACTTCGTCGTTCCTCCTCGTATGACGTAATGGAGTTATCTATGCCATTTCCTTTATAAAAATTTCCTTGGTGCGCTCAATTTCTTTAGCGTAAGTAGTTTTCTTGCGCATGGAAAAATACAGGGTGTTCTCTACCTTCTTCCGGCCTTCCCATATCAGCTTTACATCTCCGTTTTCTATCTCCCGCTTGCATAAAAAATCAGGGATCACCGCCAGACCTGTGCCGCTACTCAGGCAGCGTACTATCGAATTTAAATTCGGTACAATAAAATTGGGCTTAAAGTTGGGCCTCCGGTTAAAGTTGTTATACCAAAAACGCAGCCAGTGCTCCATATCGCCGGTAGTGCCATACCAGCGCTGCGCGGTAAGCCATTGTTCTATACCGGCTATATCATCCTGTGCCAGTAGTTTGTCAAATTCGGCACAGTCAATATTTTTACCGGCCACCAGCACAATGGTTTCTTTGGAAAAAGGGGTGTATTCGATGCTTTTGTTACTACCCTTTTCGGGGGTGATGATGAGGTCGAGGATGCCATTGTCCAGGTCGGCCAGCATCTGCGGGTATTCACCAAACTTAATGATCACATTAAAAGGTAATGTTGCCAGGTAGGGCTCCAGCGTGATCTGGAAAGTTTCAAAACACATGCCTATGCTGATGGTGGGCGTATCTTTTTCGGTACTGCGATGGAAATGCTTTTCGGCCGATTCCAGTTTTTCCAGCGCTTCCTGGATATAGTTATACAGGATCTTGCCGCGCTCAGTCGAAACCATTTTACGTGAGGTACGGTCGAACAATTTATAGCCCACATAAGCCTCTAACGAACTGAGGTGCAGGCTCACGCCGGGTTGCGATACGTACAGTGCCTCGGCCGCACCGGTAAGGGTTCCTGTTTCATATATCGCTTTAAAAGTACGGTACCATTCTAAATTTACCATAACTTAACTATTATAATTATGATACAAATGTATGATTTAAATTATTTTAATAGTAGATAAATCTGGCATAATTTTGTGTTATCAAAATTTAAAATAAAACATGAAAAAAATATTTGTAATAAACGGAGGTCAAAAATTTGGTCATTCCGGAGGTAAGTTCAACAAAACCATCAGCGACGTCAGTGTCGAATTTTTTAATAGCCAGCCTGGTTATGAGGTAAAATATACCGATGTTAACGACGATTATGATCCTGCCGAAGAGGTTGAAAAATATGTTTGGGCCGACGTAGTGATCTATCACATCCCTATCTGGTGGTTCCAGGTGCCTCACGCGCTGAAACAATATATAGACGTGGTGTTTACCGAAGGACACGCTAAAGGTATTTATCACAGTGATGGCCGTTCATCAGCCAACCCGGCTATCAATTATGGTACCGGCGGTATGCTGCATGGCAGGCAGTATATGTTAACTTCATCATGGAACGCCCCTCGTGAAGCCTTTACATTGCCCAATGAATTTTTTAATGAAACCAGTGTGGACGATGGTGTGCTGTTCGGTTTTCACCGGATGAATGCCTTTACCGGAATGACACCGTTAAAAAGCCTGCATTTTCACGATGTAGAAAAAAATGCCAATATTGAACGCGATTTGCCCGTTTATATCAATCATCTTACTGAAAATTTTATCACCCATACAAAAACACAACAATATGAGCATTTACTTAACTGCAATAGTTAAAAGCATCCCCGGCGAGGCCGAAACTTTAAAAGCGCATTTACTGGAACTGGTAAGCCATTCTACCAAAGAAATCGCTTGCCTCCAGTATGATCTGCATCAGGCCGATGATGAGAACACCTTCATTTTTCACGAAGAATGGAGTGATGCCGCCGGTTTGGATTTGCATAACAGCCAGCCGCACATCCAGCGCTTTATCAGCAACACCGCCCATCTGCGCGATGGTGATATTTTGATTTACAAAACACAGCCGGTAAAATAATGGCGGGCAACCGGCTTACATTTGCGGGATTTAAAGAGCCTCACCTAAATCCTCTCCAAAAGAGAGGATTTAGGTGAGGCTCGTCTTCAGCTTTCTTTGGCGGGTAATCATCATGACGTATGCTATCGGGGATAAAGCATGTAAAAAAAGACGAATGAAGGAGGTTCCCCCGGAGCCAAAAGATTGTTTATCTATTTTCTATAAACAGGATGTTCCTCTGGAGCACCATGTTTTCAGGACTCCGGTTTAAAGGTCATGAAGTAAAACTTTCTATGTCTGGCGTAAGGGTAAACGCCCATGTTTGGTGTCACAGCCTTAAACAACAAACATGGAAAGAGTCCGCGAAACAATTATTGCTTTACTGATGATCTTTTTACTGATAGGAACACTGATCGTCATTTACAGTTTATTGATCTGGCAGGAACTGCCCAAAATACTGACACTGGTTTTGCTTTTTTCACTGGTATTACTAAAAAGCAGTATTGCTCATCTGCATCATGATCAAACCACCCGTGAATTAACTTACACTGACGCCAGGGCCATTAAGTTCTTTTTACTGAGCATACTCAGTGCCTTTTGTGTAGTGATATTTATTTCGTACTTGCTTAAAAGTCAGCAGCAGGCAGCCGAACTGGCTTTTGGAACAAGTTTACTGACTATAAAAAAGGCGCTCGACTTTTTGCCTTCCGACTAACCCTCTGTACACAAATGCTTTTTATTGCTTAAACCTTTTCATCAGATCAGGTGTCATCAGGGGCAGTTTAATTTTATAGCGATAGCCGCCATCAAAAGTATCCTCCTCCCTTAAAAACTCGTGGCCTTTTTTGCTTATCCAATAGGTTTCGGTATAGTGCTTGCCCTGATATTCGCTCTCGGTAAACAGTTTCCAGCAGTCAACTTTGTCATTATTCAGCGTGCTCAGCATCTCGCTGCCGGTTACCTTATAGGTTACATATTCAGGTGGTGCCAACCCGGCATCGTAAAAATTAATTACAAAGGTTTTACCTGCTGCAAGGGGCAGCATTTCAAAAGTTTCAATATCCAGGTTCCAGTTAAAATTGGGCTGCTTAAATACCAGCGAAAAATTTTTAGCTGTATTACCTTTTACACTATCAGCCCCGGTAATTTTATCCACGCCCCAATTATAAGCCTTTGTTTTATTGTTAATAGTTTCTGTATGGTAAAGCGGTGCAAAATCAGCCATTCTGTTAACTGAGTATACCGAGCGGTAGGCAAGCGTATCGCTGCCAAACCAATGTTGGTTTATGGTAAATACCTTTTCGCCGCTGCGGCTTTCAATAGCGGTATTACGTATCCAATACCAAAAACGTAAGTTCTTTTTGTTGTTCAGCATCTGAAAATACACCAGATACTGCCGGTTGCCGGGTTTCAGTACTTGTGTCAAGAGCCGTTTATCAGTCAGACGTATGGTATCGGTCTGTGCCCATACCGGTTTCAAATTACCCATTAATGCCCATAGCAGGGCTAAAGTGGTAATTATAAATTTAAAGATGGAGCAGTCAGTTCTCATGATAGTTAATGGTTAAAGATTATTGTATGATCAAAGCTGTTGTTTATATACTATTGTCAAAAATCATTTCAACTGTCATGGGGCTATTTTTAACCAGGAAGGTCATATGTTCAACAAGGGCATTACAGGCCAGGGAATTGATTGTCAAAGCATATTAGTTGAATAAAGCCGGGTAAGCGTTGAAAAAAGACCACAACCCCAAAAAACCTTTGTAATTTTAAGCATGATGCAAGTGTTTAAGGGTAAGGCCACTATTACCCAGCTCCAATGGCTGGTCTGGATCTCCGTTTATATTATACTCTTCCTTTCCTTTACCTCCATGGATGGTATTAAGGAAAGTGTGTTTTACACCAACATGTATATTGTTTATTATGTATTGATCATATACGGCAATATCCGCTTTCTGTATCCCCGTTTTTATGAAACCCGCAGGTATGTTTTGTATGCACTACTTTCCCTGCTCCTTTTATTTGTTGCAGGGATGGGTAGGGGTTATTTGAGCACCTACTTTTATAACACCTATTTTGCCAAACCCGGACAAGCCGAGCCGATAACATTTCCCGCCTTATTGAAATTTGTTTTGGGTGGCGGCCTCATATTCGCGCTCAGCTTTATATTCCGTATAGCCATCGCTTATTTTAAATTAAAGCAGCAAACCGAAGAGATCATGGTGCAAAAAAGCCAGGCCGAGCTCAACCTGCTCAAATCGCAGGTACAGCCTCATTTTTTGTTCAATACACTTAACAATATTTATTATGAAGCTTACCGCGAAGCTCCGCGAACAGCAGCGCTGATTGAGCGCCTGTCAGACATTATGCGTTATTTTTTAGATGAAAGCCCGTTGGATGAGGTTTCCATTAACACCGAGGTTAAATTTCTGGAGAATTACCTGGAGCTGGAAAAGATCCGCATCCGTCATGAAGTGCAGCTTACCTTCACAAAACAATTTAATACCGACTTGCGTATCCCGCCTATGCTGCTGATGACTTTTGTAGAGAATATTTTTAAGCATGGCATCGATAAATCAAGCCTGGATAACTGCATCAAAATTTCACTGGTTCAGGAGGATAATTACCTGATGTTTGAAACCGTGAACCGGATCTACGACAAACCGAAGCAAAACGGCAGCAATGGATTTGGCATCACTAATTTACGCAAAAGACTTACCTTGCTCTATCAAAATAATTTTGAACTGGATACCCATAAGAACGAACAATCATTTACCGCTTTTTTAAAGATCCCATTAGCGTGAATTTAAATTGCATTATTATTGACGATGAACCAAATGCGGTAAAACTGCTCGAAATGCTGATCGGTCAAACTACGCAATGGCAGCTTTTAACCAAATGCTATAACGGGCTGGAAGCGCTCGCTTTTTTAAAGGAGAACAAAAACAAGGTTGATTTTATATTTTTAGATATCAATATGCCCCACCTGAGCGGGATGGAACTTGCCGGCTTATTACCCTCCGACACCAAAATTGTCTTTACTACGGCTTATTCCGAGTTTGCTGCCGAAAGCTATACTTTTAAAACCATCGACTACCTGCTGAAACCTATTACCCTGAAACGTTTCCTGGCGGCACAGCAAAAAATAGAATTTTACTTTGGTAAGGCCCCGGCTGCAGTTGCCATGCCTGTACAGTCTGATCAGGAATATTTTTTTGTAAAATCGGGCAAGGTGCTGCGCAAGATCCTGCTGGAACATATTCTTTACTTTGAAGGCGAAAAAGAGTATGTGCGGGTTGTTACCCAAACCGATCAGCTGTTGATCTACCGCAGATTAAAAGATATTGAAGAGCAGCTTACTGTTCCTTTTGTGCGGGTACATAACTCTTACATCGTCAATACCAAGCAACTCAACAAGATACAGGACAACCACATTTATATTGGCGATAAGCATATCCCCGTAAGCGAAAAATTTAAGGATGGCTTTATGGCGGTGATCAATCAAAGGATATTTTGAGGGGTACAGACATAAATAATTTGCCATCCTGAACGAATCTAAACATCTGATAATATCACATTGCGGAGAAGAACAACGAAAAAATCTCCTTGCATACATTTACTTGGTATGAGATTGCCCGGCTATTGCTTATAATAATGACCTGTATTTTTTTAACCTCTAAAACCCCTTCTTCCTTGTAACTCCAGGCTTCCGGATTTTCCGTTCAGCGGGTTCTGCAAAACCTTCAGCGCCGTAGTTGCGGGCCATTTTGGCAATACGTTCTTCGAGTGTTTCGGTGGTGAGCCGTTCACGTCCCAGGCTATCAACCATGATAGGGAACGCGAATGGTGTTGGCCGTTCGATAGTTTTGAGGATGATATTTTGGGTGGCGATGCGCTGCAGGGCTGCTCTTAGCCTAAACTCTTCTAACTGAAAGGCCAATGCTTCGTTGTAGGCTTGTCGTACCAGCAGGTTGTTGGGCTCATACTCAGAAAACACTTCAAACAGTAACGATGTGGATGCCTGCAGGTGCCTGTTTTTTACGGGCTGGCCAGGATAACCGGTAAATACCAGTCCGCCGATATGGGCGATATCTCTGAAACGCCGGCGGGCCATTTCGTTGGCGTTGAGGCTGTGCTGGATATCATCCAGTAGGTTATCTATCGAAAAAAAGCCTGCATCTTCCAGCACCTGTTCAATCGGCACATCTTCATCGGTCAGCAGCTCAAAGCCATAATCGTTCATGGCGATGGAGAAGCTGGCCGGTTTTATTTTGCTGATGCGAAAGGCCAGCAGCGATGCCATACCCTCATGTACCAACCGCCCTTCAAAAGGATAAAACAACAGGTGGTGCCCTTCGCGCGATTTGAACGACTCGATCAAAAACTCATGACTCTGGGGCAGGTGCGAAAGCTGCTGCTGCAGATCGAAAAGTGGTTTAAGGGCGATCACTTCTTCGTCCTTTTCTACCCCGTGCGCTACCTCATCCAGCTTGTCTCTAAATACAGCCGCCAATTGCGATGATAAGGGCATGCGGCCACCGTTCCAGCTGGGGATAATGCCCTTAGTGGAGTTTGATTTTTTGACATAGGCTGTCATTTCTTTTACCCGGATAAATTCCAGGCTGCGCCCTGCGAACCAGAACGTGTTACCGGGTTTCAATCGGGATATAAATGATTCTTCGATAGTGCCAAGGCTACCGCCGCTGAGCCATTTTACACGTATGCTGAGATCGCTGGTAATAGTGCCGATACTGAGGCGGTGGCGCATGGCCACGCGCCGGCTGTTTACTTTGTACAGGCCATTCTCTACCTCCACCTTTAAAAACTCATCGTACTGGGCCAGTGTTTTGCCGCCGGTGGTGATAAAATCGAGCAACTGGCCAAACTCATTTCGGGTAAGGTCGGCAAAGGCGTAGGTGGTTTTTATTTCTTCGAACAATTCTTCTGCCCTGAATCCATCGGATACTGCCAGGGTAACCATATATTGGATCAGTACATCCATAGTGAGCAGCATGGGGTCGCGGCTTTCAAAAATACCTTTTCTGATGGCCTCTTTCAGGGCGGCGCCTTCCAGCAGTTCCAGCGAATGGGTAGGTACAAAATAGGCCCTTGATACCGCACCGGGATGGTGACCGCTCCGGCCGGCGCGCTGCATAAAACGAGCTACACCTTTGGGGCTGCCTACCTGAACCACGGTATCAACCGGGCGAAAATCGACCCCAAGGTCCAAACTGGAGGTACATACTACCAGTTTTAAAGCTTCGGCATGCAGGGCCTGTTCTACCCAGTTGCGCAGTTCGTTATCCAGCGAGCCGTGATGCATGGCCATGATACCCGCATACTCGGGGTAATTATCCAAAATGGCATGGTACCAGATCTCGGATTGTGACCGGGTATTGGTAAATATGAGCGTGGTTTTGCTGCGCGCCACAATCTCCATCACTTCGGGCAGCAGCTTTAACCCGATGTGTCCGGCCCAGGAATAGTTCTCGACATTTTCCGGGATAATAGACCGGATATCCAGCTTTTTATCCAGGTTGGCCCGCACCATTTTGATACGCCCCGGCGGGAAATCATTACCTAACAAAACTTCGGCGGCCTGCTCCAGGTTGCCAATGGTAGCGCTGATACCCCAGATGCGAAGCGGGGTGCGGAGGTTCGGGGAGTCGGGTTCGAGGCCCGGGGAACGAGGCGCGAGGTTTGAGTCGGAGTTTTTCCATGCAGTTTTATTTTCATTTCCCGCACCCCGCTCCCCGCTCCCCGCACCCAAAACTTTCAACTTTGACAATCCCAACTCCACCTGTACGCCGCGTTTGGTGCCCAGGAGTTCGTGCCACTCGTCGATCACAACAACCTGTAAGCCGGCAAATATTTTGGGATACTCCTTTTGTGCCAGCATTAAGTGCAGGCTTTCGGGGGTAGTGAGCAGTACTTCTGGCAGTTTTTTCTTGAGGGCCTGTTTTTCGGCGGCGGGAGTATCGCCGGTGCGGGTGGCGATGTGCCAGGGCAGACCAATTTCGTCGCAGGCCTCCTGCATAGCCTTGCGGATATCGTTGGTGAGCGCGCGCAAGGGTGTTATCCACAGCATAAGCAGGCCATTATTTTTCTGGGTAGTATAGGTATCAGGATGCTGGTTGATGAACCCGGCCAGAAAGGGCAGGAACAGCGCGAAGGTTTTGCCGCTGCCGGTAGGCGCGTTGAGCAAACCGGAGTAACCCGAAAGGTACGCTGTCTCCATTTCCTGCTGAAAGGGAAATTGCTGCCAGTTTTTTTGCCTGTACCATTGCTGTATAACCTGTTGGCCTTTGGATGTCATTTATTTGTTCAACAAATTAATGTTAATTTGGTTAGGTATCAGAATAGGAATCAAATAATTTGTCGTATAGTCGACCCGACCATCGCTACGCTTGGTCACCCGCTTTTCGCCTTTAGCGGAAAGAGGGGATTTGAAAATATGAAAGATAAAAATAATAATTTTTCACCCTCTTTGCCGCTTGCGGCAGAGAGGGTCGTCAAGCGAAGCGAAGACGAGGTGAGTCGTTTGACGGCATGCTACCACGAAATTTTCTTATACATATATCAAACTACCCAACAAAATAAATATAATACCGTTATGAAAAACATGATGAAGAATACCATACTATTATTATGCTGCGCCGCCTTATTTGCCTGTAAACAGCCGGCGCAAAAACAAAACAGCGCTGATACTACGGCGCAAACTGCCGATACAGCTAAAGCCAAAACCGCTATAACCAATAAACTGATCACTCCGGGCAGAAGCATTGGTGACATTGTATTAAGCGGGGATGTGGCCAATGTGAGCCAGCTATTGGGCCGGCCCGATAGCTCGGATGCGGCCATGGGAAGTTCGCTAATGGTATGGCACAAAGCCGGTGGTTATCGTACCAGCGTATTTGCGCACCGTAAAATGGGTGATAAGGATGAGATCATTAGCCGCATACAGAAGGTACTGGTTAATTCGCCGGAGTATAAAACAGCAGAGGGGCTGGGCGTTGGCAGCAGCCTTGACGAGATTAAAAAAAGCTATAACCTGAAACCAACCAGCGATTATCAAAATAAAACCGGCAAAGTACAGGTTTATACCGACCTGGATAAGGGTATCTCTTTTGAGATAGATGCCACCGGTAAGTGTGTAGGCGTGGTGGTACATCAGCTACACGATACGTCCGTTGCTTATTTAAATATGCATTGAGAACTTAGCAATATTATCGGACATATAAACCTCTCTTAAAAAGTTCTTTCGCATGTTTGTCATTTCGAACGAGGGTACGAGGAGAAATCTTCTTCGACAAGCAATTTGGACTTTTTTCACAGCAAAAGATTTCTCTTTCGCACAACGCTCATGCCGGCCCGTGCTCTATCGAAATGACATGCTTTTTATGTATGGTAAAGAGCATGAGAAATAAAGAAGCTACAACCAAAACGCCCCGCCGGGTTGACCGGCGGGGCGTTTTTAATTATATCCCTGATAGAAATTATTTCTTTTCAGTTTTCTCGGGCATTAATACCAGTTTGATGTAGTTTTTACCGCTCAGGTATTTGTTGGCGGCATCTTTGGTGCTTTGAACGGTTACCTGGTCCAGGCTGCTTACGTGGTTCAGGATCTGGTCGGGGTTCTCTTTGTTTTGCAACGAGGAGGCCAGATAGCTTGCCCAGAAAAAGTTTTCTTTCAGTTGTTCTTGTGTTGAACGGGCTTCTTTAGCCACAAATTTCTGGATGTCTGTTGGCTGGGCGCCGTTCTGTTTAATCTTGCCAATTTCTTCGATGGTGGCATTAATCAGCTTATCTACATTTTCAGGAGCGCAACCAAAGTAAACCGAGATGCTGTACCTGCCACCCGGAATTTTACGGTAAGAGGCACGTACCCCTGGTGAGTATACACCGCTTTCCTGCTCGCGTAAGCGCTCTATCAACTTAATATTTAATACTTCTTCCAGCGCGTCCATTTGCAGGTTGTTGGCATCGTTATACTCATAATCGCCACTAAAAACCAGCTGCACACTGCTTTTTTCGCCCACGCCTTTATTTACCGTAGTGTTGATGATGCCTGCCGGCGGATGGATCCCCAGGTCCTTATAAGTGGTATTGCTGTTGGTTGATGGCAAACCGCCCAGGTAATGGGTTAGGTATGGTTTAATGGTTTCGACATTGAAATTGCCGACCAGGGTAAAGGTGAATCCGCTGGCGTCGGCAAAACTGCTTTTGTAAAACGCATAAGCCTTATCCAGAGTAGCCTTGTTTAACCTGTCGATAGTGGTTACCATCGACCTGAAATTATGGTTGCTCAAAACAGCCGATACGGTATCCTGGAATACATTTACCGGGTCGAGACCGCGATTGGCCAGCAGCGACCGGGTTTGATCAATTTGCGATTGCCAGATATCCTTGTCCTTACGTGGCTGTGTAAAATACAGGTAAATAAGCTGCATAGCCGTTTCAAAATCTGCCGGCGACGAATTACCGTTGATACCCTGCGCATATTCGCTGATATAAGGCGAAATATTTACATTTTTACCGGCAAGCTTTTTATCCAGCTGGCCCTGGTTAAACTGGGCAATACCACTGCTGCTTACTATTGGAGCAGCTAAATTGGCCGAAGTAAAATCATCATCATTAGCCAATGATGTACCACCAAAGGAGTAGCCGTTGATCAGGATCTGATCGTTACGGAAATCGGTAGGTTTTAAAACCACTTTCACCCCGTTGCCTAAGGTAAGGGTAGTTGTGCCGATGGCCTCATCCTTTACTTCGTTAACCACGTTGGTACCATCAGGAAGCTTGCTGATCAGTGGATCAGACGATACATTATCCACATAAGCGGTTACATTTTGCCCGGCCGACGCTATCCATTGTAATATGGTTTTTTCGTCGGGCAGTTTGTCTTTATCCTTATCTGGTCCTTCCACAATCACCACCCGGTTTTGGTCGCTGATGAATTTGCCGGCAAGGGCATTCATTTCGGCAAGGGTTATTTTGCCTATGTTATTGATATAGAAATTGTATTCAAAGTCAATACCGGGAATAGCTTCGCCGGTTAAAAAATTTTGCTGGTATTCCCTCACAAAATTTACCGAGCGGGTTTTATCACGTTCTTTATAAGCGTTGCCTATACCTACCAGGGCATCCTGTTTGGCGCGTTCAAGTTCGGTAAGGGTAAAGCCAAATTTGCGCGCGCGTTCGGTTTCGGCAACTACAGCTTTAACAGCGGCTTCCAGCTCGCCGGGTTTAGATACGGCTATAGAGGTAAACGCGTCCTGTTCGCCAATAAAGCCACCATAGCTGGAGCGGCCATACAGGAATGGCGGATTAGGCTTTTGCAACAGCTCGCCCAAACGCGCGTTCAACATCTGGTTAAACAGTTGCTCGCGTATTTGCTGCATATAATCGGTAGTGGTTTTGGTAGGCGCTCCGGGGTGTTTTACAATGATCTGAGCAAGCGTATACGGAAACTCTTTATCAGTAGCTATTTTAACCGCGGTGCCAGGTGTTGGCGGTACGGTATATTTGGTGCGTGGTTTTTCACCGGTCGGATTTTGCAAAGGTGAAAAATTTTGTTTGATGAGCTCTTCTACCCGTTTAGGATCAAAATCGCCCACGGCTATCACCGCCTGCAGATCGGGGCGGTACCAGTCGTGATAAAAGCTTTTGATGGTTTCCGGTTTAAAATTTTTCAGAATATCCTCTTTCCCAATAGGCAAACGCAGGGCATAGCGCGAATTATTCAGCAGCACTGGTAAAGTTTGCAGCTGTAAACGCTCCTGCGCGTTTTTACCGCGCAGGCGTTCTTCTTCCAATACCACGCCGCGTTCTTTATCAATTTCGCCGGGGTCAAAGCTTACATAACCGGCCCAGTTGGCGAGTATTTTAAAACCGTTCTCAAATATCTTAACCGTATCCGAAGGGATAGGCAGCTGGTATACGGTTTCATTAAAGGATGTATAGGCATTCAGGTCGGCGCCAAACTTTACGCCCGATTTTTGCAGGTAATCAACCATGGCATTCTTTGGGAAATCGCGGGTACCGTTAAAAGCCATATGCTCGGTAAAGTGGGCAAGACCCTGCTGATCGTCAGTTTCCAAAACCGATCCGGCTTTATTCACCAGGTATAGTTCGGCCTTGTTCTTAGGCTCCACATTTTTACGGATGTAATAAGTTAAACCATTGGGCAACTTACCGATGATCACCTGATCATCAACGGGCAAGGTGTTACCTTTAGCAGCGGCTTGTGCTGCAGCTGGTTTGTTTTTTGTCGATGCGGCCGGCTTTTTCTTTACTTGTGCTATGGCGCTTCCCGAGCTGATAATCACTGCCAGGGCAACTGCAGAAAGCTTTAGGTTTAAATTCATATAGTTTTAGTGGAATATATTAATGCTAAGATGCAAAACGAAATTCTTAGTTACAAATTACTAAATGTTAATTATTCTTTTGGGCCGGAGCTGCGTCGGCCTGAAACGCGTCCTTCATCATTTGCTCCAGCTCCGGGCGATGATCGGCAACTGCTTGTTGCCCCAATAACATCCCCTTTTGTATCAGAATTGGGGTTTTAACACTCACTTTTTTTCCGAGCGGGGTACTATAAAAAGCAGTTAATTGTTTAAGCTCATCCTCGGTAAATTCAGCCGCATAGGTTTTGTCAAGTCGATCTTTCAGGGCATCCCAGGTGAAGTACTTAGCCATAAAAGCGTTCATTACTTTTACGTATGATGCCCGGTTTGCCTCGGGTATCTGTGCGCTTGAGGCATCTACCATTTTATTTAATATATCGCCAAATTGAGCGCTCACTCCTGTAGCTATCAAATATTGCTCGGCAGCCTTCAGGTGCGATGGTTTAAAATCGGGAGAAGTAGTTTGCGCTTTTAAATGAGTGGCAAACAAAAAAACAGTTGCCGTAAGGATGATAAGGTTGAGTTTTAATTTCATGTTTATATTTTGATAAAGATCTTTTTGATATAGAACACCCACATCACCAGCCACAGGATAGCTACTGTAAATATAGCGCTGGCCAGCGAAGCATTGATGGGCGAAAAGAAAGGTACAAATAAGGTTTGATAAATGGATGCCCCGCCAATTTTGATCATCCCCATATAATGCGGGATATAACCGGATAATACATAAGCGGTAATGGCATTAGCTCCAAAAACCACAAAAAAGTAGGTGAACCGTTTACGACCCTGTACATCAATGAGCCAATAACACAGGGCCAGGGCAATAGTGGCCAGTCCGCCGGTGTATAGCACAAATGAGCTCGTCCACAATGCTTTATTGATGGGGAAAAACAGGTCCCAGATCAGCCCCAGTAGCACAGCAATTACGCCATAAGTAAACATCCAGCTTACCTTAACATTATCGTCGCGGTCTTTACGTTTTAACCAGCTGCCTACCCGTATGCCAAACAAACCTGTAGCCAGGGCTGGTATAGTGCCAAGCAAACCTTCGGGATCCCAGGTATGCGATTCGCGCCAGAGGTGGTTGGTGCCAAACACCAGGCGATCAATCCAGGCACCCATATTGGTTTCGGGTTTCAGGTTGGCATAACCTACGCCGGGAACCGGTATGCAGGTCATGATGATAAAATAACCGATGAGTGCGAGGGCAAATATCCAGTCGCGGGTTTTTTGCGATGTTTTGAGGTAAAGGATGGTACAGATAAAATAAACCAGCGCGATACGCGGCAAAACGCCAGGCAGGCGTAAATGAGCCAATCCTCCATCCGGATGAAAGATCAACTGCGTGATCCAGGGAATAGCGATCAGGATAGCAGTACGGCGCAAGGCGCTTAGCAACAGTTTGCCATGCGGCATGGCAGCCTTTTTACTTTCCATGGCATACACCACAGAAACCCCCACCATAAACAGAAAGAAGGGAAACACAAGATCGGTAGGTGTACAACCATCCCATTTAGAATGTTCCAACGGCGCATAAATATGTCCCCAATCGCCGGGATCATTTACTAATATCATGGCGGCGATGGTAGCTCCTCTCATCACGTCAAGAGAAATTAGTCTTGAGTTTTGGATTTTATTTTGCGTGGCGGTCATTAGGTTTTCGTTTTATTTTTAATTCCCTCCCCACGGGAGGGGTGCGGTTGGCTTGCGCGCAAAGGCAGGGAGGGGTTTCATTAAGCGCACATACCCAGGCTTTTTTTTATTCCCGTTGCCTGTGTCCTCACTGGCTACTATTTCAATTGGTAAACAAATCGGCTGTGAGGACACAGCCGATGGGTGCATATAAACGCGAAGAGATTGCCACGCTCCGCTCGCAATGACATGTTGTTTGTCTACCACGTCAAACGTATAACCTAAAATATATAACGCTTAAACGCCTCCATGGCTTCATACTCTGCGAGTCCGAGGCGGTCATAACGCTGGGCAGTGTCACGGGTACGGTCCTCGGCCCTCACCCAGAATTCCCTTGCATCATCACCCGGGAACACGGGACGATCTTTTTGCGACTGATGTTTAAAAATGGCATTGCGCTTACGGATCACCTCCTGTGGCGAAAGCGGCACGGCCATTTCAATTTCATAGGTTTCAAACTCATGCCATGCACCACGGTACATCCACAGCCAGCAATCATCCACCCAGGCTTCCTTACCTTTCAGGCGTGCCAAAGCAGCCAGGATAATGTTGAAACAAACCAGGTGCGTGCCATTCGGATCGGCAAAATCACCGGCAGCAAAGATCTGCTGTGGTTTTACTTTTTGTAACAGTTCAATGGTTAAAAGGATATCTTCCTCACCCACGGCGTTTTTCTTGGTTTTGCCGGTTTCGTAAAAAGGCAAAGCCATAAAATGGATATGGTCATCCGGCAAACCCGCGTAACGGGCACCCGAGATAGCTTCGGTCTTGCGAATGAAGCCTTTTACATTGCGGATCTCCTGGGTATCGATCTGGTTAGGCTGTTTCTGCGGAAAGAAAGCCCGCATCTCTTCATACAGTTTTTTCAGGTGACCAGGATCTTCACCGATACTGTTGGTAAAATCAATGGCAAACTCCATATAACGTAACACATCATCATCCCAAACGGCGGTATTACCCGAGGTTTGGTAAGCCACGTGCACATCATGCCCCTGATCTACCAAACGGATAAATGTACCCCCCATCGAGATCACATCATCATCCGGGTGGGGTGAGAAAATGATCGAACGCTTTTTGGCAGGCAAAGCTCTTTCCGGGCGCTGTGAATCATCCGCATCCGGCTTGCCACCCGGCCAGCCGGTAATGGTATGCTGGATCTGGTTAAAAATATCAATGTTGATGTTGTATACCGGACCCTGTTCCACGGCCAGCTGCGCCATGCCATGGTTATTGTAATCTTCCTCGGTTAGTTTCAATACCGGTTTACCGATCGTATCCGCCAGCCAGATCACCGCTTTCTTCTTCAATATATTATCCTCCCATGAACAATCTTTAACCAGCCATGGGGTATCAAAACGGGTGAGTTCCGAAGCCGCGGCTTCATCCAGTACAAATTCTACATGGTCTGACAATTGCAGGTAAGTAGCCGGTACTTCGCCAGACATTTCGCCTTCCACCGCTTTTTTGATGATCGGTGCTTTTTTCTTGCTCCAGGCCATCAGGATAATTTCACGGGCTTTAAAAATGGTACCGATACCCATGGTGATGGCTTTGGTAGGCACGTTGGCCTTGCCGCCAAAATCACGGGCGGCATCACTGCGGGTCAGGTCATCCAGGGTCACCAAACGGGTACCCGAGTTAGGTGCAGAGCCCGGTTCATTAAAACCGATGTGACCGGTACGGCCAATACCCAGGATCTGGAGATCCAGGCCACCCAGTTCTTCGATCTGGCGCTCATAGTTTAAACAGAAAGCCACCACATCATCTTTATCTAAAGTACCATCAGGGATGTGCACATTAGCTTTATCGATATCTACATGGCTGAAAAGGTTTTCATACATGAAAGTGACATAGCTTTGGGCCGCGTCAGGTTTCATGGGATAATACTCATCGAGATTGAAAGTGATCACGTCACGGAAAGACAGCCCCTCCTCCCTGTGCAGCCGAACCAGTTCATTATACACACCGATGGGGGTAACACCGGTAGCCAAACCGAGCACGGCTTTTTCACCGCGCGATTGTTTGTCGCGGATGAGCGCTGCAATGCGGGCAGCCACCGCTACCGAGGCTTGTTGCTGGGTTCCATAAACGCTTACCGGCAGCTTCTCGTACCGGGTCTCTTCCAATAAATTTAATCGGGCCATGTATCAGTATTAATAAGTTTATATGCTTGTTCCAAAACAAATATATCAGATATTTATGTAGTGAGGGCATTAATTTCTCTTACTTTGATTCGCAAACGTTTGTGTAAAGTCCGTCTCCCGATAGCTATCGGGATGCAGAAGGGTTGAGATGCGGCCGCTTATTAATTTAACTTTTGCAAAGCCCCGCAACAAATTGTAATTTAAAGCCATGTTACCGTTCAATCAAAATCTGCAGCAGCTGTTCCATATCGCCCAAAAAAATAAAAAAATGGGTATTGGTCTCATGTCAGGCACTTCGCTGGATGGATTGGACATTGCTTTGTGCAGTTTTACCGGTAGTGGCCTGCAAACCCAGTTCGAGTTGCTGCAATTTATCACCATACCTTATCAGCAAAGTTTTAAGGATGAAGTGCAACAGGTTTTTGCCCGCAAAACGGCCGACCTGGAGCAGGTAACTTTACTGAACGCTTTTATAGGTAATTATCATGGCGAATTGGTTTTGGAAGCGCTGGCCGGCTGGAACATAGATGCAGGCACGGTTGATTTTATAGCCAGTCATGGGCAAACCATTTACCATGCCCCCCAACGCCTGCATCACCGGGTCAATTATCCCAACGCCACCCTGCAAATTGGCGATGGCGACCACCTGGCGGTAAAAACCGGGATATTAACCATCAGCGATTTCAGACAGAAACATATTGCCGCCGGTGGCGAAGGTGCGCCTTTGGCTTTATATGGCGATGTGCTGTTAGGCAGTAAGCCCGGTGAAAACCGGATATTATTAAATATAGGGGGGATAGCCAATCTCACCTATCTGCCTGCGGACGGCGATGCTACTCAAATCTTATGTACAGATATCGGTCCCGGGAATACATTGATCGATGCGGCATGTCGTAAATTTTTTAATACGGCGTATGATAAAGATTCGGCTATTGCCTATAGCGGGAAGGTAAACGAGGATCTGCTCCGGGCATTGCTCAATCATGCTTTTTTTGAGGAAGCAGCTCCCAAAACCACGGGACCCGAATTATTTGGTTTAACTTATGTGGAGCAGGCGCAGTTACGAACAGGGACGGAACATATTAAAAATGAAGACCTGGTAAGTACACTAAGCATGTTTACCGCGGTAGCTATCGAGCATTTTATCCGGACAAATATCACGGCCCATGATCTGCACGTATTTATAAGCGGAGGTGGTGCCCGAAACCCTTTTGTGGTTAATTATTTAAAACAGGCATTAGCCGATACCCTTATTGCCGATACCGGCAGTCTGGGGATTGATCCCGATGCCAAAGAGGCTATACTATTTGCCCTGCTGGGTAACGAGGCCCTGTGCGGCGAACCTATGACCATTGGTAATAACCCCGCTGTGCTGATGGGTAAGTTTAGCTTTGTGCATTAAACTTGTAAAGCAAAATATTACTAATGAATTCGTTATATTTGAATTATGGGAGCGGAGGAATTATCGTCGGATGCTTTAAATGAACAACAGGCATTGATGTTGAGGCTATTAAAAAAGCCCCTGCCTGAGGCTGGTTTTGCAGAGATCAGACGTTTCGCCGTAAAATTGTTGTCAAGGCAATTAGACGAAACTTTAGAGAACTGGGAGAACAAAGAGGATATTACCGGGCAAAATTATTACAAGTTAAGTAAAGTACACTTTCGTAGCCTCTCCAAAAAGCATTAATGAAAATTGTGCTTGATTCTGCTTATAAAGAAGTTATCTTTTGAGGGTTTGGCTAAAGCCGCCTTTTACCTCCTCCATCCGTCCCATAAATAGGGACGGCAATGAATGGAAATATTTAAGCCCCTTATATTTATCATTGCCGTTTGGCTTTAGCCAACGGATTACAAATAGAAACCTATAAGGCTTTAGCCTTAATTGGCTTTTGATATTCATTTTGATACCCAGATTTGAAAATCATTCTTTACAAAACAAAACATATAATTCCTTACTTTAGAATTATATGCTGCCTTTATTAGTTGCCGACCAAATACGCCAGGCTGATGCCTATACCATAGCCCATGAGCCCATCTCCTCTGTCGATCTGATGGAGCGGGCTTCTAAAGCATTTGTGGGCTGGTTTATCAATCACTTTCCGGATAAAAAACAATCGATCAGTTTTTACTGTGGCACGGGCAACAATGGCGGCGACGGGTTGGCTATTGCACGCATACTCCATCAGCATCAGTATAAAAAACTGACTGTCAAAATTGTGCGTTTCAGCGATAAAACCTCTGCCGATTTTGACATTAACCTCGGGCGCTTAAAGCAAACCGATATCCCGATAAGCGAAATAAATAAAGGCGATGAGTTGCCGGATGAAAGCAGCGCCATCATTATCGATGCCCTTTTAGGCAGCGGACTGAACAAACCGCTTACCGGCGATTATGAGCGCCTGGTTAAACATATCAATGCCCTAAACAAAACAGTGGTGGCTGTTGATGTACCTACAGGGCTTTTCTGCAACGGAGAGATACAAGCGGACGCCACAGCTATTGAAGCCGATCTGGTGATAACCTTTCAGCAACCCAGGATCAACTTTTTGCTGCCGGAGTCAGCCCAGTATATTCATTGCTGGGAAGCGGTAAATATTGGTATCGACGAAAAGTATGTACGATCCATAAACTCACCTTACCAGTTTATAGAGGAAAAGGATGTGAAGACCTGGCTGAAACCACGGCGGCATTTTAGCAACAAAGGTACTTACGGACATGCCCTTATCATAGCCGGGCAGGCCAAAACCATGGGGGCGGCACTACTATCCGCTTCTGCCGCGGTACATGCGGGCGCAGGTCTCACCACAGCTTGTGTTCCCGAAAGCGGCCTTACTGCCCTGAACAGTTATCTGCCGGAGATTATGGCCATCGTGCGTAATGAAAATAACCTGCCCCAAATAGAATGGGATAAATTTAGTTCGATAGCCATTGGACCTGGTTTGGGTAAGGGTGATGATGCACTTGAATTACTATCAGCCGTAATCAAAAACCATAAAAAGCCTATCGTTGTTGATGCCGACGCCCTTAATTTGTTGGCAGAACATCCGGAGCTATTGAAAAAATTACCGGAAGGGAGTGTGCTAACACCCCATATGAAAGAGTTTGATCGTTTGTTCGGGGAGCATAAAAACTGGTGGCAGCGGTTGCAAACAGGTATGGAGCAGGCTAAAAAGCTGAATCTTCATATTGTTTTAAAGAATGATTATACCATAACCCTTTCGCCAGAAGGGCAGGCTTACTTTAATTCATCAGGTAATGCGGCTATGGCATCAGGTGGGATGGGTGATGTGTTAACCGGGATCATTGCGGCTCTGCTGGCTCAAAAATATACGCCTCTGCAAGCCTGCCTTACCGGTATCTATATACACGGCAAAGCCGGCGATGAATTGGCCTTGCCAAATAGGTTGAATGTGGTTTTGCCAGGTAAGCTCACCGCGCAATTGCCAATAACCATGGCCAAATTAATAGCATAAAAAAAACGGTTGCAAGTATTGATACAACCGTTTTTGATTAACTATTAACTGATCTTATAAAGAACTAAATACTCAAATTTATGGTGTTAGATTTATGATATTCGTCAGGTTTTTCGATCTAACTATACATAAGACGCACTAACTACCCTAATAGTTACAAAAAAACAAATATTTTGTGTTGATTTTGGTTAAATAATTGTTAAATAACATAATAAGGCGCTGGTTTGTTTACAAAAGTAACCAGAAACAGCTTAAATTGAGCTAAAAAATGTGTTAAAATTTGTTAAACTGGGAAGGGGCTATAGGAGCCATAATATGACAAATGCAATAAAACAGGAGAATAACGAGGATCAGAATTTACCCAGAACCACCATTTGATCCATGGTAGGGTTTATGCTGCCGCCTTTAGGTTCAAGGGTTACGGCAAAAGCATCTGCAAGCGCAATCGACTTCATCTCCTTCATACCTGTCGAATCGTTTTTGGCGTCAAAAACACCAAGGTCAACCGGTTTTCCGCCTACCAATGCCCAAAGCTGGTATTGATGGTCTTTATCATTCTCCGGCAGTTTGACATTCCCCATATCTATCATCACTTTTTTCCTGGCCGCGCTAAATGCCACTGTTACAACCGAGGCTGGAGTTTCGGCTGTTCCCTGTAGTTTTAATAGTTTAAAAGATGGGTCGCGGAAAATGCCCAGTTCCCTGTCCATTAAGTTTACACGATTGCTGAAATGCTGGTTTTGCACCTGTATAGCCTCCAATTGGTTGTTGGATTGCTGCAACCGCGAGTAAACGCTTACCAAAGCAATGGTACTGGCTATTAACAAGGCCAAACTGGCCGCAAAGGCATATTTATAAAAATTGGTTTCTTTACGGGCGGTTAGCTCAACCACTTTATGATTAACTGAGTGTGGCTTTTCCGGGAAGTTATTATCGTCGCCAAAATTAGTGAGGATACTGCCCATTACCCGGCTACGTAAATTTTCTGATGGTTCAACGGCATTTTCCAGAGCATATGATTCCAGGGAGCGCTCAATTTCATCCAGCTCCGCTTTCACGGCAGGATGCTTTTGGGCCATCTCTTCTACTTGTAACCTTTCGTCGGGGCTTACATCCCCCAGAACGTAAAGTTCCAATATCCCCGATTCAATATATGCTCTTATATCTTCCACTACTTCAATTAAAATTTTTTCTGAGTTGCTGTATCCCCATGCGCAACCGCGTTTTTATAGTACCAAGCGGAACGCCTAATTCATCAGCAGCTTCCACATGCGTGTAACCTTTAAAATACACCAGATCGATTATTGATTTTTGTTCAGGCCTTAATGTCTCAACCAGATCTTTAATACCCATCAACTCAGGCTTGTAAACTGTACTGTTTTGTTCGTCAATAGCATTTACGGTATTTTCAATCTCCTGGTTTTTATGCTGGTTTTTAAAATCCTTTGATCTGATCTTATCTATAGCCAGGTTACGTGCGATATTTACCATCCAGGTAAATAAGCGGCCTTTTTCAGTGTTATAGCTGGAGAAGGAGTGCCAGATCTTTACAAAAGTTTCCTGTAAAACATCTTCAGCAATGGCGGTATCAACAACAATACGTGAAATTACGCCGAACAGTGAAGCAGAATACATATCATATAAAGCCTCAATAGCTATTTTTTCATGATTTCTCAATGAAAGAACCAACTGCTCTTCGGTCAGCGATATTTTATGTTTCTTACTCAACAGTGTGAATATATAAAGGAATTATCACATATCAAACAGATGCTTTTCTGCATGATAGGATGAACGTACCAATGGGCCGCTCTCTACGTATTTGAAACCTTTATCTAATCCAAATTGTTTTAAGCGGGCAAACTGATCAGGGTGTATCCAGTCAATTACGGGGTGGTGGTTACGGGTAGGCTGTAAGTACTGGCCTAAAGTAAGTATGTGTACGCCGGCCGCCAACAGATCGTCCATGGCCTCTAAAATATCATCTTCGGTTTCGCCCAAACCCAGCATAATGCCCGATTTGGTGCGTAAACCAGCTTCTGATACATGTTTTAAAGCTTCCAGGCTACGATCGTACTTAGCCTGGATGCGTACCTCCTTAGTAAGGCGGCGTACAGTTTCCAGGTTATGCGATACTACCTCGGGGCGGGTTTCCAGCACACGTGCCAGGTTATCCCAATTACCCCTAAAATCAGGCAGTAAAGTTTCTAATGTAGTATCAGGGCTTTCGCGACGTATAGCGTTAATGGTTTCGGCCCAGATTATGGATCCGCCGTCTTTTAAATCGTCACGGTCGACAGAGGTAATCACACAGTGTTTTACCTGCATTAGTTTTACCGAAGTAGCTACACGGTTTGGTTCGTCTACATCAACGGCTAATGGTCTGCCGGTTGCTACGGCACAAAATGAGCAGGAACGGGTGCAAATATTACCCAATATCATGAAGGTAGCAGTACCGGCTCCCCAGCACTCGCCCATGTTAGGGCAATTACCACTTTCGCAGATGGTATGCAGCTTATGCTCATCAACCAAACCACGTACATGCGTATACTCTTTTCCAATGGGAAGCTTAACCCTAAGCCAATCAGGCTTACGTTGCGGTTGTTGGCTCACAGCAGGAACTACCGGTAATTCAATCATGATGCAAATGTAGTTAAAAACCAAATAACCCTTTATGGGCTACAGCGCAAGTTTTACGAATAAATTATAATACAGATGTGCAGATTTAAAATATGCAAATGTGCAGATGAAATTAATAAATCAGTCTTGATTAAGAAATTGCCTGCTCTTCAGAAAGTACCCCCTTCAGGGGGATAGGGGACCTAATTTAAAACCGACAGGGCTTCGTCAACCGAGATCTGGCCATGTGATTGATCAAGCACGCATTCACCGTCTTTGATCAGCAGCAACTGCGGTGATTCATGGTGTACCTGGAAAATTTCGGCTACTTGTTTTGACAGATCACGATAGCTGATCAGATCTAAGAAATAAAGGGGCATGTCTTCCGGAAGATCATCCCAGTCCAACTCAAAACGTTTTTTTGCCATCATGCTGATGGAACAACGGGTACTATGTTTAAATATCAGGCTGTAGCCCTGGTGCTGTTTAATGCTATTCAATTGATCTACCGACTCCAACGAAATCCAATTCATAAAGATAATGATATAGTGTACAGTGCTATAAGTGTTATTAAAACACAAAATAACGCAAAAAACTTCCTATAGCTTTAAATGAAAATAAAAAATGACAATTGCCTGTTAACGACGGCTTTTAGGATATGAACCATAAGCCGGGCATAGTTTATTGGAGCATGATGAGATGATGCAGCCAACCGCCAGGGCTATAAACGCTATGTAAATAATTTTTTTCATCGTATTAATTGATACAGGTTTTTACGTTGATCAGTTGTTTAATGTTTCGGCAAGATGTGCCATTTTTATAGCTGTAATAGCAGCCTCATCGCCTTTGTTACCATGTTTACCACCGGCACGGTCAATAGCCTGCTGCTGGTTATCAGTGGTTAATACACCAAATATAACAGGTTTTGAATATTTTATAGCAACATTACTTACGCCATTTGCTACAGCATTACAAATAAAATCAAAATGACGGGTTTCGCCCTGTATCACACAGCCCAGGCATATCACCGCTTCCAGTCCGCCTTTTTTCAACAACAGATCGGCGCCCGAGGTAAGCTCAAAGCTGCCGGGTACCGGGTATACTACAATATTTTCGGGCAGGGCACCATTATTTACCAAACTTTGATAGGCACCCTGGTAAAGCGCATTGGTAATTTCGGCATTCCATTCGGCTACCACAATGCCAAAGCGGTATGGTTTTGCCGATGGGATCTCGGTATTTGAAAAATCAGATAGGTTTTTAAGCTGTGTAGCCATTTTGTTGTAAAGTTAAAAAGTTGAAATGTTTTAAGGTTAAGAACGTACTCCTTTTAAACGCTTAAAGGTTGTAAAATTATGGGAGATTCAGCTCTCATAACATTACAACCTTTAAACATTGCAACCTTTAAACAATTAAAGTTTCGCTTCGGCGCGAGCTATATACTCGTCAATATTTTGTGCTTCGGCGCTTTCAGGATATTCTGTCTTTATCCTTTTGTAAGCCTCAGTAGCCGATTTATTGTCTTTTTGCTCTTCGTAAACCAAGCCTAATTTCTTTAAGTAAAGAGGCGATAAAAATTTATTTTTCGCTTTATCAACAGCTTTGTTAAATGATGAGGCCGCTTTATCATAATCTTTTAGCTCTACATAAGCATCACCCGCGCTGCCCAGTGCTTCTGCAGCTACCATGCTGTCGTCACCGCGATAATTGTTCAGGTTATCAAGGGCTTTACGGTATTCGCCTTTGTTTAAATAAGCGGTACCTAAGTAAAAATAAGCCAGGTTAGCGGCTTTGGTATTGCTGTACTCGGCAATGATCTTTTCAAAACCCGGATAGCTGGCATCGCCTTTTATAGCTTTGTCCCAATCTTTTTTAGCCCAAAAATCCTGCGCAACGTGCATCTGATCGGCAGCCTGAACTTCGCGCGGACCTAAATATAATTTCAGATATAAAAGATAAATAGCAATAAGGGCAATGATGGCCCCACCTATAAATAATAGGCTTTTTTGATTCTCGCGCACGAAATTTCCGCTTTGTCCAAAATTACTTTCTGGTGCTGCAGCTTTGGTGTTCGCCTGGGTTTTTGACATTGTTGTTCTAAAATTAAGTGTGCAAAGTTACGGTTTTCAAAATTTCTGACAATAGCTTTTGTATTAAATCTTTATGGAGATGGTTTTATAGTTCATTTGTTCATCAGTTCATTGGTTTTGATGGATAAAAAAGACCTGGGTTTGTATTAGCGGACTACAAATAAATTCTTGTTTGGACAAACTAATGAACCAATGATACAAGTGAACTAATGAACTAATTCCCTAACTTTGCCTCCCCGTTATGTATTTGCAGCAACTGTCAGTCATCAATTTTAAAAATTACCAGGAGGCCGAGCTTACCTTTAGCGCGGGGGTGAATGCCTTCACCGGTAACAATGGTGCTGGCAAAACCAATCTGTTGGATGCTATTCATTACCTGTCGTTATGTAAAAGTTATTTTAACCCGATTGACAGCCAGCAGATAAAACAGGACGAGGACTTTTTTATCATTACCGGGGTGTTTAATAAAAACGAGCAAACCGAGGCGGTGGCCTGTTCTGTTAAGCGGAATCAGAAAAAACAGTTTAAACGGAATAAAAAAGATTATCAGCGCCTGGCTGATCACATAGGGTTGTTGCCACTGGTGATGATCTCGCCGTACGATACCAGTATTATTACCGAAGGCAGTGAGGAGCGCCGCAAGTTTATTGATAATGTGATATCTCAAACCGATAACCATTACCTGGACGAGCTCATTACCTACAATAAGGTACTGGCCAACCGTAACGCGTTGTTAAAATTAATTGCCGATACCGGTCGCTATGACCCCAGTTTGCTGGAGGTGCTTGACGAACAGCTGGCGAATTCCGGTAACCGTATATTTGAAAGACGCAAAGCTTTTATGGAAAGCTTTACCGCTATTTTTAACAGTCATTATGGTTTTTTAAGTGATGGGGCCGAGCGCGTTGAGCTGGTTTATGAGTCGCAGTTACTACAGGACGATTTCGCGGCTTTGTTAAAAAAGAATGTGGAACGCGACCGGGCGCTGGAGCGTACCACCGTGGGCATACATAAGGACGACCTGCAATTTGGCATCCATGGCATGTCAATGAAAAAATTCGGTTCGCAGGGGCAGCAAAAATCGTTTTTAATTGCGCTTAAACTGGCACAGTATACATTTTTATATCAGCAAAAAGGATTTAAACCCCTACTGCTGCTGGATGATATTTTTGATAAGTTGGATGACGGGCGTGTTACCAAGCTGATGAAAATGGTATCCAATAATGATTTTGGACAAGTGTTTATTACTGATACCAGCGTAAACCGCGTACAGGACATTTTTCAGCGAATAGACGTAGAGGTAAAACTATTTAAAGTAACAGGAGGGGTAATTGATGCGTAAAGCAAATGACAAATCGTTAAAAGATGCTATTGACCAAATGCTGAACGTTTATAAAATTAAACGCCGCTTTGATGAAACTGCCGTAGTGGCCGCCTGGCCCGAGCTGGTGGGGAAGCCTGTAGCTAACAGAACCAAAGAGCTATTTATCCGCGATAAAAAATTGTTTCTGCGTATAGAATCATCCGTGATCAAAAACGAACTCATGATGATGCGTGCCCAGATCATGGACAAGATAAACGAGAAAGCAAACGGGGTATTGGTTGAGGAAATTATTTTCCTTTAGAAAAACGAAGCTTGTGCTTTACGCCAATGTCATCACTAATCATGGAGTAGGCAAAAATAAATATGCCCGGAATAATAAAAGCCAGCTGAACCTCGGGGTGGGCTTTATATAACAGGATAGAAGCTGCTGCCAGGCACACAACGAGTAACAGGTATATGATACATTTCAGAAATAGTTTCATACTGTATAACTTTAAAAATTACCAGGGTTATTAATTCAGGGTGAAATAAACAAAACCAAAATATTAACCCTGTAAGGTAAATCTACAAAACATATACCAAAACAGAACAAAAAAATAACATTTACCGGTGCAATTAACTGAATTACACCGGTAAATTATCTAAGAGTTAAAATCTTTCGAAAGCCGAAAAGAAGAAATTACCTTCTATCGCTGCATTCTCGTCAGAATCAGATCCGTGAACGGCGTTTGCATCAATTGATTTGGCAAACAGATTACGGATAGTTCCCTCTTCCGCTTTAGCCGGATCGGTAGCGCCGATCAGTTTACGGAAATCTTCAATAGCATTGTCTTTCTCTAAAATGGCGGCTACGATAGGCCCCGATGACATAAAGCTAACAAGGTCTTTATAAAAAGGGCGTTCTTTATGCACTTCATAAAACTGACCGGCTTTTTCGGGGCTCAATGAGGTATATTTAAGGGCGATGATCTTGAATCCGCTCTTCGTGATCTTGTCTATAATCGCACCAATGTGGCCGTTTGCTACCGCATCTGGCTTTATCATGGTAAAAGTTCTGTTGGTTTTCATTTTTACTTTTTAAAATTGGCGCAAAAATAGGTTTTTACATCTGTAACATAAAGCGTTTTGAATTAAATTAGATGGTTTGTATTTAATTTATTTATTTAGCTTTGCAACTCTTTTTTAAAATTGATGTTAGATTTAGCCTCGCTTAAAGAACTTTTAGCACAGCCTCAAAAAATAGTGATCACTACCCATCATAAACCTGATGGCGATGCGATGGGCTCGTCGTTAGGGTTATATAATTATCTGATACAGCAAGGCCATCATGCCAAGGTGATCACCCCTACAGATTATCCCGATTTTTTGAGCTGGATGCCCGGCAACGAGGATGTTATTATTTATACCGAACATCAGGAACAGTCGGCAAAGCTTATTGCTGATGCGGATATGGTGTTTTGCCTTGATTTTAACGCCTTAGGCAGGATTAATCAAATGGGTGAGTTGGTGGGCCAAAGCAGCGCTTACAAGATCATGATCGATCATCACCTGGAACCCGAGGATTTTGACGATTACAGGCACTGGAATATCAACGCATGTGCTACCGCCCAGCTTATTTATGATTTTATTGTGAATGAGCTGCAGCATCCCGAACTAATTAATAAGGATGTAGCTACCTGCCTGTATACCGGCATCATGACCGATTCGGCATCATTCAGGCTACCCAATACCACCTCAACCGTACACCGTATAGTAGCCGACCTGATTGATGCGGGCGCGGTTAACTGGCGGATCCATGAGCTGGTTTATAATAGCGCTTCTGAAAACCGGCTCAGGTTCCTGGGGCATTGTCTTGACAGTTGCCTTGAAGTATTACCCGAATATAATACCGCTATTATCGCGGTAAGTAAAGACGATCTTGAAAAGTATGACGTTGATACCGGAGATACGGAAGGTGTTGTAAATTATGCTTTATCCATGGCCAGTATACGCCTGGCGGCATTTATTGTAGAACGACGCGACAAGGTAAAACTTTCGCTGCGTTCCAAAGGAGAGTTTCCGGCTAATGAGATCGTTAAAAAATACTTTAATGGTGGCGGTCACCGTAATGCGGCCGGCGGCCATTCTGAGGATAGCCTCGAACAGGTTGTACAACAATTTAAACTAATATTACCAGAATATAAAAAACTATTAATACAGTAAAACAGTAAAAATGAAAAGAAAATTGATGTTATTGTCTCTTGCGGCTATCGGTTTAGCAAGTTGCAACGGTGGATTTAAGCAGGGCGATGGCGGCTTGCTTTATAATATTCATACTTCTAAAGGCGGTGCCAAAATTAAAGATGGTGACTACATAGTCCTTAACATGGTACAGAAAACCGATGGCGACTCTGTGCTGAACAGTACTTATGAAAGTGGCCAGGCGATAAAAACTCCAATGCCTACCAAAGAACAGGCAAAAGGCGATCTGCTTATTGCGGGAGTAAGAATGTTAGGTGAAGGGGATAGTGCAACATTTAAAATAGCATCTGACTCGATATTTAAAAAGGGAATGCAGCGCCCTCCAAATTTTAAAAGCAAATACTTGGTGTTTGTAGTTAAGGTTGAAAAAGTAATAGCTAAAGGAAACCTTAATGAGGAGGTGTTCCGTGGTCGTGTAATGGATTTTCTTAAATCGGCTGGTGAGGCAGTAAAAACACAAGAGCCGGCTAAGATTAAAAAATATATTGCTGATCATCACCTTACATTAACCAAAACCGCATCGGGCTTACAATATGTAATTACTAATCCGGGCACCGGCGAAAAACCAGCTGTTGGCGATACCGCGGTAGTTAACTATACCGGTAAATTGGTTAGCGGTAAAGTATTTGATACCAGTATTAAAGAAGAGGCAACCAAAGCCAAAATACCTGTTGATCCTATGCGCCAGTTTGCGCCTATCCGCATCCCTGTTGGCCAGGCTAAAGTAATACCAGGCTGGGACGAAGGCTTACAATTGTTAAACAAAGGTGCTAAAGCGATATTCATCATCCCATCTGATTTGGCTTATAAAGATCAGGGAGTTGGCCCAATTGGCCCATACACTCCACTGGTGTTTGAAATGGAAATGGTAAACGTGGTTAAACCAAACCCTAATGCACCAAAACCGGTTGTACCGCAATTAACACCGCCGCCAACTAAATAATTAAAAGAAATTGAACACAGCCTTTTTGCTTTCGGGCAAAAAGGCTTTTTTTGTTATTATGAAACATCCAATTTATTTTCTGCTGCCATTACTTGCCTTATTTACCATGAGCGCAAGTGCCCAGCAAACCACCGACCTGAAAAAGACAGCTAATGGTGCCTTGTATAAAATATTTACCAATAATACGGGCCCAAAAGCAAAGAAAGATGATGTGATCACTTTTAACTTTATCCAAACTACTGATAAAGATTCATTATTGTACAGCACTTATAAAACGGGTAAGCCGGTACAGGCGCAAATACAAGCCTCGCAAAATGTAGGGGATCTGATGGATATATTTCCTTTGCTGGCGGCCAAAGACAGCGCCCTGGTTAAAGTACCTACCGATTCTGTTTTTAAAGGACATGAAGAGGCTCGCCCTCCGTTTTTTCCAAAAGGCAGCTATTTAACCTTTGTTATTAAAATAGAAAAGATCCAATCGCTGAATGAAGCGATTGTGGAAAAGAATGCCGAAGGACAAAAGCGAAAAGATAAAGAGTTAACCGAGGCCAACAGCTATTTGGCTGCCAATAAAATAAACGCTATTTCAACCGGCTCTGGGTTAAGATACGTGGTTACCAAACCATCGGTAAAACGTAAGCCTTTATCTGGCGATACTGTACTGGTAAATTATACCGGTCGTATACTGAATGGCAAAGTATTTGACTCCAGCATTGCGGCCGATGCCAAAAGCGCTGGTTTAGACCAGCCAGGCCGTGAATATAAGCCGATAAGTGTAATACTTGGCCAGCAACAGGTAATACCCGGTTGGGATGAAGCCTTGCTGCTACTGAATGAAGGATCAAAAGCAAAACTGATCATCCCATCGAGCCTGGCTTATGGCGATAGAGGTGCCGGACAGGATATACCACCATTCAGCACATTGATATTTGATGTGGAACTTGTACAGGTAAAACCCGCTAAACATGCCCCGGCAGCCAAAACCGGTGTGATAAACCCTGCCAAAAAACGGGTTTACAGAAAGCCCCTCACAAAAAAGACAAATTAGGATGGTGAGCGGTGAGTTGTGAGTTGTGAGTTGGTGAGTAGGGAGTGGTGAGTAGTGAGTGGTGAGTAGTGAGTTGTGAGTTGTGAGTTTAAAAAAATGGGAGACAAGTTAGATAAATTCTGATTCAGGCAAAAAATTACCACTTACTACTCACCACTCCCTACTCACCAATTCACCACTCACCACTCACCATTTCACTACCTATATTTGCACTATGGTACTAACTGACACACATACCCATCTGTATTACGAAACCATTGCCGATAAGCGCGCTGCACTCATGGAACGTTGCCTCAGCAACAACATCAGCCGCCTGTTTTTGCCCAATGTCGACAGAGAATCCGTACCGTTGGTGTTTGACCTGGTAAAAACGTATCCCGGTCAGTGTTTCCCGATGCTGGGTTTACATCCCTGCTCGGTAAAGGAAAACTGGCAGCAGGAGCTTCATGAGATCCGGGAGGCGCACCATCAGCATCAAATTGTAGCTATCGGTGAGATCGGTATCGACTTGTACTGGGATAAAACCACCTTAAATGAGCAGATAAAAGCCTTTCGCCAGCAGATCAACTGGGCAAAAAGTCTTAAACTCCCTATTGTTATCCACTGTCGTGATGCTTTTAACGAGGTATACGAGGTGCTGCAACAAGAACAGGATGCAGACCTGCGTGGTGTATTTCACTGCTTTACAGGTACGCTGGAGCAAGCGCAAAAAGTAACAGATCTGGGCTTTTACCTGGGTATAGGCGGGGTGGTAACCTACAAAAATTCGGGTTTGGATAAAGTTGTAGCCGAAATTGACCTGAAACATATAGTTTTAGAAACAGATTCTCCGTACCTTACGCCCGTTCCGTTCCGCGGCAAGCCTAATGAAAGTTCATACCTGATCTACATTGCACAAAAGGTGGCGGAGCTGCACCAAATAACTTTGGATATGGTGGCCGATATAACCACTGAAAATTCAAAACAGCTGTTTGGGATTTAACAACATTTATTTATTGAATTTATACAGCATACAACCTATTTCATGAGCCAGATACTGATCATCTATACCGGAGGGACAATTGGAATGATGACCGATCCTGTGACCAAAGTACTTAAGCCTATCAATTTTGAACAGATCATGGACAATGTTCCTGAACTGGAAAAACTAAACTGCCGGATTAAAGTCCACTCCTTTGACGAGATCATCGATTCATCAAACATGAACCCGGCTATCTGGAGCGAACTGGCGGGGCTCATCAAGTCAAATTATCATGATAACGATGGTTTTGTGATCTTACATGGCTCCGATACCATGGCCTATACTGCATCGGCTTTAAGCTTTATGCTTGAGAACCTGGGCAAACCTATCATATTTACCGGCTCGCAACTGCCCATAAGCGCTATACGCACCGATGCCAAGGAAAACCTGATGACGGCCATTGAAATTGCCAAATCAAAAAAAGGCGACCGTGCACGCGTACCCGAAGTTTGTATCTACTTTGATTATAAACTATTCCGCGGTAACCGGGCGTTTAAATATAATTCTTCCAAATTCGAGGCGTTCCGCTCGCCTAACTACCCTATACTGGCCGAGTCGGGTGTTCACCTCCGTTTTAGCGCTAACGATATCAGGCATCCACAGGAGGGTACCGAGCTCATTATCCATAACAACCTGGTAAGTGATGTTGCTGTATTAAAGCTATATCCCGGCATTGGCACTAAGGTAGTAGAAACTATCCTGAACTCCGACGTACGGGGCATTGTAATGGAAACGTTTGGTGCGGGTAATACCACTACAGATCAATGGTTTATTGATCTGTTGAAAAACGCTATTGACAGTGGCAAAGTGATCGTAGATATTTCACAATGTAAGGTAGGTACGGTTGAGTTGGGCCGATACGAAACCAGTCGTGCCCTCAAAGATATTGGCGTAGCCAACGGATATGATATGACCTTTGAATCGGCTGTAACTAAAATGATGTATCTGCTGGGTATGTTTGATGACCCGGCGATGGTAAAATATTATATGGAGTTTGATTTAAGGGGCGAGATCACCGTGTCGTAAATCTTATTCTTTGTCTTTTAGCATTTTTGCCTCTCCACGCGTCATACGAGCGATAGCGCGGCAATCTCCGTACATTCTCACGAATAAGAATAGCTATGAGATTGCTTCGTCGTTCCTCCTTACAGCAATGGTATATTGATAAATATATGCACCTGCCGGCCCGTGAACGTCGATAATTACAATAAGTTAAAAGTGTTCGGCACCAATGCATTTCCTTCTCCAACAAATTTGTTACCACAACCCGCGTTTCCCGCTTTAAACTAATGCGCCTTTTCTGTATCTTATACCTAAATAATTGAGCATTATGAAAACCTTAAAATCACACCATCTCATCATTGCTTTCAGCCTTTTTCTGGCAGCCTGTTCGCCCATTACCTATGTAGGCGACACCTATTCGGCAACACCAAAAGCCGATGTTTATTATGATGCTAAAGACGTTAAGCAGGATTATAAAGTGATTGGCCATTTATCGATGGACTTCACCAACAATTCTGATCGCATTAAAAGCAAATTATCGGAAAAAGCAAAATCACTGGGAGCGGATGGCATCATTATTTTGCAAACAACCGGTCACGATGATAAAGAAACCGTAAAAGCCGACGCGATAAAATACAACGCGAAAGGCAATTGATATTTATTAATTGAATTAGTGATTTAGTGAATTACTGATTAAAAAACATTCTTTTTCCCGTGAGCGCTCTGCGACTTGCATTATTCGCCCTGTATAAAGGGGATTGCTTCATACCTCGCAATGACGCGTTATTATTATTTTCAGTTTGCACATCTTATTATTTCCCTATCTGCACATCAACACATCCAAAATCTGCACATCTATTTTTACCTTTGCCGATATGGATACGATTACCTGGCACGATTTTGAGCAAGTAGAGCTCCGGATTGGGACCATCCTTGAAGCAACAACATTCCCCGAAGCACGCAAACCGGCCTTTAAAGTGCGGGTTGATTTTGGCGAATTTGGCATTAAATGGTCAAGCGCACAGATCACTAAACATTATACTTTAGACCAGCTACCCGGGCGCCAGATCATCGGCGTGATCAACTTCCCCAAAAAGCAGATCGGCAAATTTATGTCGGAGTTTTTGGTGACCGGCTTTGCCGATGAAAACGGGGATATTGTTTTAGCCGCTGTGGATAAACCTGTGCCCAACGGCAGCAAATTAATTTAGAATGAATGTAGCCCCCTGGATAATAGGACCGCAAATAGTTGGAGTGATTTTACTATTGCTGGGATCTATCTTTCATTACTACCCTCCTAAACATATTAATAAATGGTACGGTTATAGAATGCCATCGGCACAAAAAAACCAGGCAACCTGGGATGAGGCTAATCGTTATTGGGCCATTTACATGGTAAAAACCGGGATATTTTTAGTGGTAGCAGGATTGCTGGTCACCTTTATATTAAAAGAGGTAAGCATTCCGGTACGACTCAAAGAAGGCCTAACCGCATTATTTTTAATTGCTTCCGGACCAATCCCATGTTTGTTTTTAATTGTATCAACAGAAAACCATTTAGAAAAAACCTTTGATAAGGAACAAAAATGAGATACTTCAATTTTGAGGACGAGCCGACGATCTCGCCGGATGATTTTTTTATGGGCGAAGCATTAAAAGAAGCCAAATATGCCCTGGAAGAAGACGAAATACCCATCGGCGCCATTGTGGTATCTGGAGGTAAGATCATCGGCAGGGGCCATAACCTTACCGAGCGGTTAAGCGATGTATCGGCCCATGCCGAAATGCAGGCCCTTACCGCGGCGGCCAACTCCATGGGCGGCAAATACCTGCAAGGCTGCACCCTTTATGTAACTATGGAACCCTGTGTCATGTGCGCCGGGGCATCGTATTGGTTCCAGGTAAGCCGGATAGTATTTGGGGCCTATGATGCCAAACTGGGTTTCGGCAGGCTCAACCAAAAAATAACCCATCCTAAAACCGTGATCACCGGCGGCATCCGCGAAAACGAATGTTCGGAGTTGGTGAAGAGTTTTTTTAAGGGAAAAAGGAGATAAGTCTGAACTGGAATTTATCGAATTAATGAATTTTCGAATTTGCCTACAACGGCTAATTCATTCTGTCAATTCTTTAATTCTACGAATTCGAGTTCCGACAAATACCTGACAATTTTTTTAGAACAAAAACTCAGTTCATCTCTTATATTTGTTACGTCACAACATTAAACTTTTAAACTTAATAAAATAACTATTATGGCATTTACACTACCGGCGTTATCCTACGCTACAGATGCATTGGAACCGCATATTGATAAACTGACTATGGAAATTCACCATGGCAAACATCACCAGGCTTACGTAACTAACTTAAACAAAGCTTTAGAAGGCAAGCCAGAGGCCGACAGCAATATCGACGATATCATCAAAAACATTTCTAAATTCCCGCCTGCTGTACGCAACAATGGCGGCGGTCATTATAACCACTCCTTATTCTGGACCTTGCTTTCTCCAAGCGGAGGCGGCGAGCCTACAGGCGCTTTGGCCGATGCGATTAACAGCACATTCGGTTCATTTGCCGATTTCAAAACCAAAGTATCTGAAGCTGGTGCAACCCGTTTCGGATCTGGCTGGGCATGGCTTATTGTTACTGCCGATAAAAAACTGGCTATAACTTCAACCCCTAACCAGGACAACCCATTAATGGATATCGCCGAAGTAAAAGGCACCCCAATTTTAGGTATCGACGTTTGGGAACACGCGTACTACCTGAAATATCAGAACCGTCGCCCGGATTACCTGGCGGCTATCTGGAACGTGATCAACTGGAAACACGTTGCCGAGCTTTACGCAAAAGCAACCGCTTAATTTTTTAAGCACCCATATATTTAAAGCGGTAGGATCTGATGATTCTGCCGCTTTTTTAGTTTAACAACAACATGGTTGATAGATTGGCTTATATAATAAGTCGTCATCCTGAACTGTTTCAGGATCCCACAGAACAGACTAACCATTATCTTGTACACCTTGCTTATGAGATGCCGAGATAAGCTCGGTATAACTTTTATCTCACTAAAAAATTTCTTACATTTATATAGCAGCCCGGTTTTCTAAAAAACAGAAAACCGGGCTGCTTGGTTAAGAACAAAAACCGACCATCTAACATATTGTTATTTGACAATCAATAGATCAATACTTTTTAAACTTTCAAAACGTGCTAAAAATTTGTTAAAAAGTGTTAAAATCGATGATTTTGAATGAATTTTGAGCAGTTTTTAATGTGTTTTTTGCCCTGTTTTCGACTAAAAATTGTTAAAATTCTAACTTTAAAAAGTCTTAAGAACAGATGTCCGGATATGCAGATGTGCAAATATGCAGATGAGGTTCCAAAAAAAATCACTAATTCACTAAATCAATAACTACGTAGTACTCATGAGTACCATTTAAAACAAATTATTAACGAATAATTCAATAATTAACCTATGAGAGCCATCGTTTTAGAAGCCGCCGATAAACCATTGGTATGTAAAGAAGTTGAGAAACCAACGCTTGCCCCTGGCGAGGTTTTAGTCCATATCAAAGCCGCCGCCCTAAACCGTCGCGATTACTGGATAACCGTAGGTAAATATGCTGGCATCAAATACCCGAGCATATTGGGCTCAGACGGTGCCGGCGTGGTAGCCGAAGCAGGCAGCGAGGAGGACAAACATTGGCTCAATAAAGAAGTGGTGATTAACCCCAGCAATAACTATGGTAAAAGCGACGATTACCAGGGTACCGATTTTAAAATACTGGGCCTGCCCGATGATGGTACTTTTGCCGAATATGTAAAAACCCGGGTAGAATACCTGCATCCCAAACCCAATCACCTTACCTGGGAGCAGGCTGCGGCCATTCCGTTGGCCGGTTTAACTGCCTATCGTGCGCTGTTTACCAAGGCTAAGGCAAAAAAAGGTGATAAGGTTTTGATATCGGGCGTGGGCGCCGGCACAGGTGTTTTTGCCCTGCAATGGGCAGTTGCCGCAGGCTGTCAGGTTTTCGTAACATCAGGCAGCGGCGAAAAAATTGAACGTGCCAAAAAACTGGGTGCGGCGGCTGGTGTAAACTACAAAGCGCAGGACTGGGCCGAACAGCTGAAAATGATGGCTCATGGCTTTGACATTATTATTGATAGCGCCCTTGGTGCGGGTTTTGCCAAATTCCCCGATCTTTGTAACCCCGGTGGTCGCATCGTCGTGTTCGGCGGAACAGCAGGCAACATTCCCCCGCTTGATGGGCGTAAAATATTCTGGAAACAGCTGCAGTTATTGGGTACCACGATGGGTACTCCTGACGATTTTACGGCAATGCTGGCTTTTGTAAGCAAACACGAGTTGGTGCCGGTAGTTGATGAGGTATACGATTTCAAAAACGCCCAAAAAGCTATCGACAAAATGGAAAAATCCTCACAGTTTGGTAAAATTGTGCTACAAAATTTATGGTGTTAATATGTAAAAACTTTATTATCAATGTTTTAATTTATTAAATACACTTATTTCGTGCTTGCCGGCCATTAAATAAAATGATTGCAAATAATCTACTAATTTTGTGGACTTTATTTTAGGCATGATCAAAAAACCCATCGACCTGCTGCTGCAGGAATCTGCGGAAGAGGGCGAGCACTCTTTAAAACGCACCTTAGGCCCGGTTAACCTTATCCTCATCGGGATAGGCATTATCATTGGAGCCGGCTTATTTTCCCTAACTGGCATTGCGGCCGGGCAACATTCTGGGCCGGCGGTTACCATATCATTTTTAATAGCTGCCGTAGGTTGTGCCTTCGCGGCTCTTTGTTATGCCGAATTTTCGGCCATGATCCCGGTGGCCGGCAGCGCTTATACCTATTCCTATGCCACTATGGGCGAGCTTTTTGCCTGGATCATTGGCTGGGACCTGGTGTTAGAGTATTCAGTAGGCGCGGCAACTGTGGCCATCAGTTGGTCGCAATATTTAACCAAGTTTTTGTCCTGGTTCGATCTTTACCTGCCGCCGCAATTGATCTTGTCGCCATTTGAAACTTCCAAAGCGGCCAATGGCGATATTGTAAGGGGCATCATTAACCTGCCCGCGGCACTCATCGTTATTGTAGTTACCAGTATCATTATCAGGGGCACCAAAGGCTCGGCGCTGGTGAATGCCATTATTGTGAGTTTAAAAGTGGGCGTGGTGTTGGTATTTATAGCTGTGGGCTGGTCGTTCATCAACCCGCAGAACTACCATCCTTATATACCCCAAAATACGGGCGTATGGGGCGACTACGGATGGTCGGGCATATTGAGAGGCGCCGGATTGGTGTTCTTTGTATTCATCGGCTTTGATGCGGTATCAACCGCAGCTCAAGAAGCTAAAAACCCACAGCGCAATATGCCCATAGGCATTATCGGTTCGTTGGTGGTCTGTACTATCCTGTTTGTGATCTTTGCCCATGTGATGACAGGTATGGCCAATTATAAAGAGTTCATCGGTTCGGGCGCGCCGGTTGCCATCGCTATTGAGAAAACGCATTACCAGTGGCTGAGCAAGGCCATTGTACTGGCTATATTGATAGGTTATACTTCGGTGATCCTGGTTGATCTGCTGGGGCAGTCACGGGTATTTTTCTCTATGTCGAAAGATGGATTATTACCTAAAGTATTTTCAGATGTGCACACCAAATTCCGCACACCATGGAAATCGAATATCGTACTTTGTGCCTTTATCGCGCTGTTCGCCGCATTTGTCCCTATCCGTGTGGTAGGCGAAATGACCAGCATAGGTACCTTGCTGGCCTTTGTGATGGTATGCGCGGGTGTACTTATTTTACGCAAACAGCAGCCCAATATTCACCGGCCATTTAAAACACCATGGGTACCGGTAGTACCTATATTGGGCATTTTGGTTTGTTTTGCCATGATGACCTTTTTACCTGGCGATACCTGGTTACGATTAATAATTTGGTTGGCAATTGGTTTAGCTATATATTTCACCTATGGTAAAAAGAACAGCGTGATACGCAAAAGACTTGCAGCTAAATAGGAATAGCTTTCATGAATGAGGATATAATAAAACTAAAAATTGAACGAATAAAGTGGGAAACAAAGGATACAGCTACCTTTTATTTGAGCAATGTTTCGGGCAAACCCATCCCATATAAGGCCGGGCAGTTTGTTACCCTGATATTTAACCATCGTAATGAGGAGATCAGGCGATCGTATTCTTTAGGTTCATCACCGGATGAAGAATTATTATCCATCACTGTAAAGCGTATCGCCAATGGCGAAATATCCCGTTTTATGCTGGCTAAAGAACATCCAGGCGACGTTTTAACCGCGCTGGCTCCGGCAGGCAGGTTCACCATCAGTCAATTTGAACAGGAAAAAGATATTTTGTTGTTTGCAGGAGGCACGGGTATTACCCCGATATTTTCGCAAATTAAGTATGTACTCAAACGTCCGGGAAAAAGTAGGCTTACCCTTATTTACAGTAACCAGGATGCTGATTCTATTGTATTTAAAGAAGATCTGGATCAACTGGCAGCACAACATTCCGACAGGTTTAAAATTATTTACCTGCTCAGCAGCGAAGCCAACCGGCTAAATAACGATAAGGTGGAAGCCCTTACCCGTCAGATAGTACAACAAGGTATAGATAAAGCGGAATTTTATCTGTGCGGCCCTTTCCCTTATATGCGCATGATCAGGTTCGCATTGGTATATATGGGGATCGACCCTAAGCAGATCCGCCGGGAAAATTTTGTATTGGAAACCGTGCCCGTTGCCCGCACGGTATTGAATTTTCCGCCCAGAACTATCAGGATCAGGTTTAAAAATGAACTACATGACCTGCCTGTCGGCGAAAATCAGTCCATATTACAGGCGGCCTTGCAAAACAATGTACAGCTACCCTATAGCTGCCGGAACGGCGTATGCTCAACCTGTACCGCCCGGTGCACCAGCGGCAGAATTGAAATGGTAAAAAATGATGTGCTCACTGATGCCGATATAGCCGAAGGTTGGGTGCTCACCTGTACCGGTCACCCGGTAAGTGATGATGTGGTGATAGCGTTTGGGGAGTAACTTACCTACAGGGTGTCATGCTGAGCCCGTTGAAGTATGGTGGGCAGGCCTCTGCGCACGAGTCTTCAACAAGCTACCCATGACATGTAAATTAGAGAGGGACTAAACCAACGTTCAATTCTAAGGAAAGCCTCTGTAATAATCTGTGTCGTTGTTGTTTAAGGATTGCTTTGTAGTTTTCTACACCTTTTTCAATATATTCGCTTCCTTTAACCATCAAGCGCCAGTATTGAACGGCCAGTTTTCGCGCTGTTGCCTTAATAGCTATGGCAGGTCCTTTCTTACTTCTCAATCTTTTCGCAAATGCCCCCAGGCCGATATACTTGCTGTTTAATAAGCCATGCGCCATTTCTTTGAATATCTGCCCGACAGAGGGCTTGCCCTTGCTTTTATTACGTTTTCCTGAATTGTTTTGACCTGGCGATAAGCCAAGCCAACTGGTGAAATGCTTTTCACTGGGCCATTTATTAAGGTCTGAACCCAGTTCTGAATAAAGCTGTAACCAGTTATAATCCGTTATACCCGGTAGTTTGGTTGCATCCCGGCCGTCAAATATCTTTAACAGATGATTTCCAAGACCGTCTACTTTAGGTTTATTATGGCGGATCGGTTTGCGGCTGCCTGCTGACGTATCTGCTGGAAGGTTTTTATCTTTGTTTATTTTTTCCAGTGTGCGTTGTATTTGTTTATCGCATTCAAGTATTTGTCCCTGGTAAAACAAGTAGGCTTTATAAGCCTGATCCAAAGCAAAAAGCCCTTGTGGTGTATAATGGCCCTCCAAAGCTTTCAGCAGTTCTTCTCCTTTCTTTTCCCGCACACTTTTGTGACATAATGATACCAATTTATGCCGGTCCCTTTCCCCTGACAGTATAGCCGTTATCAAAGCTGTTCCACTTGCACCATGAACCTGGCTTAATACTTCAGGCAAACGGATATTCATCTCGATCAGCGCTTTTTGCATATGCTGAACATGTATCCCTGCACTCCGGATATGATCCTCACGCAACCGTTCGTAACTGCGCAATTCCTTGATCAGTAAATCCGGTACATAACAACGGTTCAACAAACCATAGCTGTGCAGCTGCTGTATCCACTGACAATCTTTGATATCTGTTTTCCTGCCCGGCACCTGCCGGGTTTGTCTCCCATCAACCAACCATACACCCAATCCTGAATCTGCCAGGATATCATAAAGGACATACCAGTAGCTTCCGGTGGCTTCCATGGCTACCGTAGTTATCTCATTACTTAAAAGATAGGTACTAAGCGACTCCAGGTCACTGGTGAACGTCTCAAAGATTTTAACCGGCTGGTTTTCTATACTCACAAAAACCTGCCTTGAACCGATATCTATACCGGCTGCATGAATCCGCATTTTCTCCATAATAACTTACCTTAAATAAGCCGTGCCCGAAGGAGCATAAGGAAAAGACAGGCTACCCATCGGACAGATCTGCTTAGCCACAGAACGTACCATACCTACAGACTCTATTACTCAGGAACAGGCAATAAGCGCTATAACTCAGTCGGCCACGCTGCACCGCTATACAAAGCTATGTCATTTCACCTTCAGAATCCAGCGGATTTTATAACTCAGGATGACAGGTCCTCTTTATAAATCAAGCCAAATGCTGTTTATGTCCCCTGCGATGCACCACTTCTTTTACTTTTTTTGATTTGGATTTTTTGCGTTTCCCGAGCCAGATAATAAAACCGGTTATGGGTAATGAGGCGCAGATCAAACTGATTAAAAACGCGATGATCTTGGTGGTTAGCCCCCCTATTTGCCCTACGTGCAAATCATAATTCATGTCGTTCATTCTCTTGCCTGGACTTTTTTTATTATGCGGGGTTTGTTTTAGGAGTTTGCCCGTATATTTTTCAAAAACAAACTCATCGCTTTTGTAATAATGCAGCGTTTGGGCGTAGGCATTTATACCAATGGTTCCGGCTGCCGAGGCATCCTCACTAATGGAAAACATTTCGGCTTTGGGTGAATGTGCCTGTGCAATTGCAAATACCTGATCAATAACCGGCTTGCCGTTTACTTTGTTCTTTAAAAGCGAATCGGACTTGAGTACTTCTTTTTCTGAAGGATAAGAACGGCCCAGGTTAGCAGTAGTATAAATCCCCTCCCTAACCAATTCAAACACCATAGATAAACCGGTTATGGATAATATAAGCGCTATAGCGGTAGCATAAAAGCCCAATACGTTATGCAGATCATAGTTTACCCTGCGCCAACGCCCATTCCATTTGATATTGAAACTGCGCTTGCGGTCGCTTTTACGTTTTGGCCACCATAATATTAACCCGGTGATCATAATCACCATAAATATAATAACGGATATACCCACCACCAGGCTGCCTATTTTGGGAGGTAGTAACAGGTAAAGGTGTATAAACTCTACTACTATAAAAAAGTTCTTCGCGGGATTTTCTGTATAAGTTATTTTGCCGGTATAGGGGTTAAGGTAAACATACAACATCCCATCCTTAGGTAGGTTAACCAATATACCAGCAGGGCGGTCAATCCCATAATAATACATATAAGTAGCCGTAGCTCCCTTATGACCATTTAACGCTTCAGCTTTTAAAATTGACGGATTAAGATAGGGTTTATGCTGCACCTCAACTTTGCGGTAACTGTAAAAAGCATCCTGTATCTCATCCTGAAAACAGAAAAGACAGCCGGTAACACTTACTATAAACACCACCAGCCCGGAAATAAATCCGAGCCAGCGATGACAAAATAATATGACTTTTTTAAATTTCGTCATCAGTGTTAAAATTTGTAGGCGAATGTAAGAGCGTAACTTCTTAATTTTTGCGGATTAACGGTGGTATAGCCAATCCAGTATTTCTGGTTGCTGAGGTTATCCATTTTAAATCCTACCCTGTATTGGCGCACATCATAAAATGCTGATGCATTTAACACAGTATAAGCGGGTAACGAAAATACACCAAGCGTTTTACTGTTTATAATCTTGTTATCGCTTGCATAGTTACCGCCAAAACCAAAGCCCAAACCTTTTACAAGACCTTTTGAAATACGATAGCTGGCCCAAAAATTGGCACTATAAGGAGATCCGGCTGTGGTTGGCCGCAAACCTTCTACCGTAAGATCAGCGGTTTTCTCCAGTTTTGAATCATTGTATGCAAATCCTGCAATAATATTTAAGCCTGTTACAGGGTTAGCTATTATTTCAGCCTCAAAGCCCTTGCTTATCTGTGTACCGTCCTGCACAGATAGAGCCTGATTAATAGTTGATTGACGAACGATGTCTTTTACCTTAATATTATAATAGCTTAAAGTACTGCTTAGTTTACCATCAAACAGATCAATTTTAACCCCGCCTTCAATTTGGTTAGCTTGCTCTGGCTTCAACGGCTTACTATTTTCACTTATTCCGTTTTTATTGGTAAACCCATTCTGATAGTTGGCAAATAATGCCACATGATCCTTAACCGGCTGATAGATCAGACCGAACTTTGGTGAAAACGCGGTTTGCTTATAACCTCCGGATGTAGTATTGGTTGTTGGGTCGTAATTACCTTTATTATCAAATCGATCGACACGTAATGCGGCCGAGGCTATTAACTGATCGGTGATATTAAACACATCAGAAACATAAGCGCTGTAAGTATTTGTTTTATAGATTGAAGGGTAAGTAAAACCATATTTGCCAGTAGCATACAAAGCATTCATAGCTGCCTGGTTAAAATTGGAGTAGTTATGACTACCTTTTACCGATACGGTATCAAGCGTGCTGCCGAAAAAGAACTGATTGGAATTTTCGCGAAAGAAATCCAGCCCGGCAACTACCCGGTTCCTGAACTTGCCTATTTTAAAATCGCCGTTGAAGTTTTGCTGTATCTCGATCATGTTATCCGTACTGTTACGGGTTGACTGATCATTGCGCGAAACTGAATCACCGGGAAGTAAATAATAGTAAGGGCCAAAGCCGTTTGAAAAACTATGGGTTGAACTGATGTTGGTACTTGTTGTCCACTGATCGGATATTTTATATTTTATCTGTCCAAAAAAGTTGGTGCTTCTTGACGTTTGTGTCAGATCATCGCCATAGTAGGATTGTTTATAATCCAGTTTTAACTGATCGGCACTGGTGTATCCCAAAGCAGCAACTGATTGTCCATAAGGCATAAAGAAGATCGATTTGCCGATGTTTTTACCATAAGACAATTCTGCATCTGCTGATATTGTTAGCCTGTCGTTAACTTTATAAAGCAAACTTGGTGCAATAGCCCATGCACGGTTAAAGCCATTATTCTGGAAACTCCCCTCGTTATTAAAGGCCGTATTTAAGCGGAACAATACCCTTTTTTGAACATCCAAGGGAGTGTTTATATCAAGTGCCACGCGGTGAAAGTTATAATTACCATCGGCAAATGAAACTTCGCCACCAAATGAATCATAAGGTGATTTGGTTACCCGGTTAATTAAACCGCCGTAAGAAGTTAAGGTGCTTCCGAACAAAGTTGCTGATGGGCCCTTGATCACCTCTATTCTATCCAGGTTAACGGCATCAATACCTGAGGTTATGTTACCTGCTATACCATTGCGCAACTTGGCTTGTACAATAAAACCACGCGAGTTGTAATAACTGCCACCGTCGCCACCACGACCGGTTGCTTCCCACATTTTTTGTATGCCAGGTGCGTTACGCAAAGCATCATCTACCGAAAAAAGTTGCTGTTCTTGTATTAACTGGTTGGTTATAGTAGTATAAACCTGAGCATTTTCAAGATTACTTAAGGGCATTTTAGCAACATCAACACTCTTTTTAGTTTTAAACTTATTTACCTTACTTCCACTGATACTTACTTCCTGCAAGTTGTTGGAGGCTTTGCTAACGGTAAATTGAGGTAATGTAAGAGATTGCCCTGCCGCCAGGTCGACAAGCGTTTCCTGGCTCTTGCTACCTACCTGCGATATAACCATGGTGTATTTACCTTGCGGTGCTCTTAAAGTAAAATCACCATCTTCATTGGTGATGGTTCCGTATTTTGTACCTTTTAAGGTAACCGAAACATTTTCGGCCGGGCCATCATTTTGAATGACAACATGGCCTTTGATAGTTCCTTTAGATTGCTGAGCAATTGCAGCTGAATTGAAGAGCAGTATAATTGCAAAAAGTGAGAGGGGGAATAGTTTGTGAAAATTAAGTTGGGATTGCGTCATTTTATTTAGACTAATTATAAACAATGCGTCAAAAATAAGACACGGATCCTAACAATCCAAATTATTTATAATTATTCTAAATAATAAATTCAGCACCAGGAAATTAGCGAAACCAACTTATTTAGTTAAAATTTAGATATCCATTACCTCTTTTTTCTTTTTACTCTTCATTCGTTTGGGTACAAATTCAAGTATTTCATTTTTTAGGGCTTCGATCATTCTGCGCTTTAAAAAATTACGTTGTATCACTATACTTACTTCGCGTGCAGGTTCAGGCGACTTAAAATAGCGCACCTTGTCCAGTTGCTTCTCCGTTAGTTCAGCTAAAGCCAGCTCAGGCAATATAGTAGCGCCATTGTTTTGGTCAACCATGCGCTTTAGGGTTTCAACACTGCCGGTATTATATTCAAAGTGCAGAAACCCTTTGGTTGATTTACGCCGCTGACAAATATTTAAAACCTGTTCGCGCATACAATGCCCTTCGTTAAGCACCCAGATCTCTTCCATATCAATATCTTCGGGGTTGATATTTCTCTTTTTGGAGAGTTTACTATTTTTAGACACATAGGCTACAAAGTTTTCGTAAAATACAGGAATCTCTGTCAATGAACTTTCATGGAGCGGGGTCGACATGATACCGCAATCAATCATGCCTAATTTTAATTGTTGTATGATCTCTTCCGTAGTTTGCTCCCAAACTATTAGCTTAACATGAGGGTATTTTTCAATAAAACCGCGAATAATTTTGGGTAATATATAAGGTGAAACCGTGGGTATAATGCCAACTCTTAATTCACCCGATAATTCTTTTTGCCTGTCGGTAATAATTTCTTTTATTTTTTCGCTTTCCGATAGCATAATACGAGCCTGCGTAATAATCTCGATGCCAATTTCGGTAGGGGTTACAGGCTGCTTGCTCCGGTCAAACAGCTTCACACCCAGGGTATCTTCCAGTTTTTGAACCTGCATACTTAATGTAGGCTGCGTAACAAAGCATTTTTCGGCCGCGATCACGAAACTCCGGTAGGTATCAACAGCAACAATATATTCCAGTTGGGTAATAGTCATATAGATAAATCCTATTCAAATATATAACAAATATTGATTTTTTCTATCGAAATATTATAATGAAGCCAGGCAATTTATATCGATTAATGGGGCACAGGCAAAGCATGACCTGATAACCAATATCGTAAATTCCATAAGCGGTATAGTTTTAGATTTGAGATATGAGACGTGAGACATGAGATTAACAAATCAAGCGCCATCATATTTGTAAAAATCAGATGTGAGCATAAGATTTAAAATTCTCATATCTCACATCTAATATCTCAAATCTCTGTTACTCCACCGTAACAGATTTAGCCAGGTTACGCGGCTGATCTACATTACAGCCCCGCATTACGGCAATATGGTAGGCTAATAGTTGTAGCGGTATAGTAGCGATTAACGGCACGAACGCTTCGTTGGTTTGCGGTATCTCGATCACATAATCGGCCATATTTTTCACCTCGGTATCCCCTTCGGTAACAATGGCTATAACGTGGCCTTTACGGGCTTTCACCTCCTGAATGTTACTGATCACTTTTTCATATGATGAATGCTGTGTGGCTATAAATACCACTGGCATTTCATTGTCAATTAAGGCAATAGGACCATGTTTCATTTCGGCAGCAGGATAGCCTTCGGCATGTATGTAAGATATTTCCTTAAGCTTTAAAGCACCCTCTAATGCTACCGGAAAAGAGCTTCCTCTGCCCAGGAACAGACAATTAGTTGAATCCTTGAATTTCGCGGCAATTTCTTGTACGCGTTCATTTGATCTCAACGCTGTTTCTACCAATTGCGGAACCTCGTTCAATTCTGTCAGGTATTCTATCAGTTTGCTTTGGGTTATAGTACCCCTTTGTTGCGCAATGTAAAATGCCATTAGCGTTAATACGCTCACCTGGGCTGTAAAGGCTTTTGTAGAAGCCACACCAATTTCCGGCCCGGCATGGGTGTAAACCCCTGCATGGGTAATGCGTGGAATAGAAGCGCCCACCACATTACAAACTCCAAATATGGTAGCCCCTTTTTCTTTCGCCAGTTCAATAGCAGCCATGGTATCGGCAGTTTCTCCAGACTGTGAAATGGCTATCACCAGGTCTTTTTCGGTAATGATGGGATTCCGGTACCTGAACTCCGATGCATATTCCACCTCAACGGGTACACGGGCATACTCTTCGATCAGATATTCACCAACCAAACCAGCATGCCAGGAAGTACCACAGGCTATAATAATGATGCGATCTACATTTTTTAGCTTTTCAGCATACTCCTTAATACCTCCCAATTGTACTTTACCCTGTTGCGGGTATATACGCCCACGCAGGCAATCCCGGATGGAGCGGGGCTGCTCATATATCTCTTTAAGCATAAAGTGGTCATAGCCTCCCTTTTCAAGCATCTCGAGCTTCAGATCCAGCTCCTGTATGTATGGTGTCTGAACCGAGTTATCAATATTTTTGATCAGCAGATTTTCCCGATTGATGTAAGCTATTTCATTATCATTTAAATAGATCACATTTTTGGTATATTCGACAATTGGAGTAGCGTCCGAAGCAATAAAGTATTCGCCTTTGCCCACACCTATCACCATAGGGCTTCCTTTACGGGCTGCTATTAACTGGTCAGGTTCATCAACACTCATGATCACAATAGCGTAGGCCCCTATTACCTTGTTTAAAGCAACCCGAACGGCTTCGCGCAGCTCAAGTTTGCCTTGTAATTGTATATCTTCTATCAGGTGAATTAAAACCTCTGTATCAGTATCACTTTTAAAGATATGACCTTTGGCCAGTAAAGTTTCTTTTATAACACCGTAGTTTTCGATAATGCCATTATGAATAATGGTCAACTTACGGTTTCCTGATGAATGAGGATGAGAGTTACGGTCGCTGGGTTCTCCATGTGTAGCCCAACGGGTATGTCCCATCCCAATTGATCCTTTCAGGTCAATATTTTTTACAAACTTTTCAAGGTCATCAACCTTGCCGGCCTTTTTATAAACTTTCAGTTCTTCGTCAATCAAAGCAATACCGGCACTATCATAGCCCCGATACTCTAAACGATGAAGCCCTTTTATAATAATGGGATAAGCATCCCGGTAACCTATATAACCAACAATTCCGCACATAATAAATTTAATAAGATGTAAATGGAGCAAAAATAATTAGCTATATAACATAAATCGCGGCTTATTATTTTGATTTTTTCACAAACAGGAAGAGTTTTTCCCTACTTAAAAATAAATTTTAAAAAGTAGAAGTTGCTTAAACAAAAAATCCCCTTAACGGGGATTCTTTAATTATATATGCTTTTACTTACTTACGTATCCGGGTGTAAATAATGTTTAGCTTAATCTTGTACGGTGAAGCTTTATCGCTCCCTATTACAACGGTACGGGCAGCAGTTTGTACACTCGGGGTAATACTTGTTGTACTGAGGCTGCTTCCGCTTTGGGTAGTGATCTCAGTGGTATCAATAGGGGCAACAAAAGTTCCGTAATCTATTGTTTTTTTACGTATCAGATCCTGAATATAGGCTGTAACCAAAAAATGATATTCCTTCTTAGTTTTATCGTACCTACCCCCAAACGCCGATATTTGATTACGCGCATCGGCAGGTGAAGCATCCTGAATATACGTCCGTTGATGGGCTATGTCTAACTGATACATAGTTAACTTTGGTAATGGTGCATAAGGTATTCCGGAATTAGGTTGAGGCGTAATGACCAATTCGGCCCGGTTCAACACAATAGAATCCGGATTAAATTTATCAAGGCCCGGAAAACTTATTTTAGCCCGTAATCCTGCCAATCCCTGTAAATAAATCGTGTTCTGTGAATTTGTTTGATCTGCTAATGATGCCTTGATAGTTTCATTATAAACATATTCTATCGCCGCACTATGTGATACAATTGGCAACGTCACCGAAGCCGTGTCAATTGTTGAACCATTAACCGTTTTATAGAATACATCTAACTGTGAAGAGTTTAGAGCTAATTGTAGAATGCCTCCGGCATCTGTAGCCTGTCCCTTACTCAAGCTAACATATAAACCCTTTATCGCATTTTGAAAAAGTAACGTAGAGGCCAATTGTGAGCTGTTGGCATTAAACAGGTTATTATATATAAACGTCTTACTAAAGGGAATACGCAATTGCGGACCTACCTTTTGTACGGTATCAACCGTATCTTTTCTGATCCTGGCAATAGTTACACTATCGTGTGTGCGTGCTGTGAATGTTCTTGTTCCTAATACAAGTCCTGTATTCACCTGCCAGCGCTTAGTATTGTAATAGGTTTGGGCTGTTGCCTTTTCATTTAACTGATAAATATTGGCAGTATAACGCGTTGCAACCGAGTCGCCGTAAAAGCCATCAGCATATCTTAGCACAAGTACGGCGGAATCAATAGTCAACGTACCTGCAGGTACAGTATAAGCCGCGTCGTTAGGTAATGAAATCCCCAAAGCCACACTTGAAGTAACAGATCCAAGTGCAGGATCAGTAAAATTACCCAGCGGTGTTTTTGCAAGTGCAGATGTTACAGCAGTAGAGTCAACTTCTGTGCGGATAATGATATTGGTATCCACAACCAGGCTACCATTGATCTGATTGGTTGGATCAATACCTAAACCAATTCCATCCTGTCGTTTACAACTATTAAAAATAAAAAGACTTATTAACAGGGTCAATAAGTCTAATCTTAAAAATTTCATATATAATATTAAAGATTAAGCAACATGCACCAATTCGTCGTTGGTAATTTCGTCGTAAAAATTGTAATAATTTTCGAAATCTGCGGTAGAATCAAATTCTAAAACCGATTTATTGCTGTTTTTAACATTATTTAACACATCTGCATCTATATTCTCACTGCCCAAAACAATTCCGTCTGAGTACTGGATAGCCCCTGCATACAATGCAGAGTTGGAGCCATCTTTATAAGCCTCAACGTGTTGTTCGGTCATGTTGCTCATTACCGCTTTTTGTGCAAAATCAACATCTAATTTCTCTTTAAAATCATTTTCGTAGATAGAATAAATGATCTTGGAGTTTTTAAACGTCGGATCGTCTTTATAAGTAGTTTTCAGGTAAGCAGGAACCAATGCGCTTAACCAGCCATGGCAGTGAATAATATCAGGAGCCCAGCCTAATTTTTTTACTGTTTCCAATGCACCTTTACAAAAGAAGATCATTCTTTCATCGTTATCAGCGTAAAACTTACCGTCTTTATCGCCAAACACATGTTTACGCTGAAAATATTCTTCATTATCTAAAAAATATACCTGCATACGCGCCGCCGGGATAGATGCCACTTTAATGATCAGCGGGTTATCATTATCGTTGATAATGATGTTCATTCCCGATAAACGGATCACTTCATGAAGTCTGTTCCTGCGCTCGTTGATATTGCCAAAACGCGGCATAAGGATACGGATCTCGTAACCTTTCTCCTGCATAGCCTGCGGAAGTTGGCGTGTTATTTCAGCAATTTTAGTGAGTTCGAGAAAGGGAGACATTTCATGAGTTATAAACAAAAGCTTAGATTTACCCATCACTTAATCAGTATTAATATGTAAAGAAGTCAAAAAATTTGAGTCTGCAAATATAAGCATTATTATATAAACTGTCAACGAATTACGCAAGTAACTTTTGGTATTTTTTATACAAATGCACACCTTTACCAAAATTTGTAATAACTTTTACGTTGAAAATATTTACCACCAAAAATGAAATAGCTCATCATTTCACCTCTAAACAAGGCAAAATAGTGGGCTTTGTTCCCACTATGGGCGCTCTGCACCAGGGCCATATATCATTAATTAAACAGGCTCAGCAAAATAGCGATGAAGTAATTTGCAGTATTTTTGTAAACCCGACCCAGTTTAACGATCCAAAAGATCTTGAAAAATATCCCCGGCCTATAGCAGCAGACATTGCCATGCTGGAACAAGCCGGATGTGATGTGCTGTTTAATCCCGTGGTTAATGAAATGTATGATGATAATGAGAAATGGCATTTAGACATAGGTGATCTGGAACATTTACTCGAAGGTAAATTCAGACCAGGGCACTACCAGGGGGTTACCCAGGTGGTTAATAAACTGTTTAATATTGTAAAACCCGATCTTGCTTTTTTTGGTCAGAAAGACTACCAACAGTTCCTGGTGATCAGCAAAATGGTTGATCTGTTACATATGCCTGTTCAACTGGTCATGTGCCCTATTCAACGTGAAACTGACGGATTGGCCATGAGCTCAAGAAACATCCATTTAACTCCTTATGATCGCGAACACGCACTTGTTCTGTCAAAAACACTCAACTGGGTTAAAACCAATTTTGATGCAGGCGATATCCCCACAATAAAACAACAGGCCGAAGCAATGATTAGCAATGAGCCAGGAATTGAACTGGAATATTTGGAGATAGTCGATGGAAAAACTTTGTATACCGCAACCGCCGATACCAAAAACATTGTTGCGCTTGTTGCTGCCCGTGCCGGCAAAACAAGACTGATAGATAACATGTTGATTGGCTAATAGCAATTGGTTATGGTTCATAGATCATAGCAGAAACTCGTATAACTTTATATTTAATCGTGTTTTATCGCATGCTATTTACATCTTTTTGTAAATTCTCAACTATGAACCATCAACCATTAACTATGAACTTCTAATCAACTAATTATTCCTAACTTTGCGCTATGATTATTGAAGTATTAAAGTCCAAACTTCACCGGGTTAAGGTAACACAGGCCGAATTGAATTACGTGGGCAGTATTACAATTGACGAAGATTTGATTGAGGCAGCCAATATAATACCTAATGAAAAGGTGCAGATTGTAAATAATAATAACGGCGCCCGTTTTGAAACTTATGTAATAAAAGGCGAGCGCGGCAGCGGCACCGTTTGCCTTAATGGAGCCACCGCCCGCCTGGCCCAGGTTGGCGACATCGTGATCATTATGTCATACGCTTATATGGATGCCGAAGAGGCCCGTTCCTATGAACCTATATTGATATTCCCCGACGCTGATAATAAGCTGATCAAATAAGCCTGATTTTCAAAAACATCTCTCTTCTAAGCCCCTGCTCCAAGGAGGATAGGTATATTATTGCATATTTTCTCCCTTCTTAAACATACAGTTTCTTAAAAAAGAACATATCCGGTAAATAATATCGGCCTGTTAATTAAAATCTATTACTGTAAATCTGACATAGGCTCAACCCATCTCGGCCCACACATTGCAAACTGGACCTGAACGGCTTATCCCCGGTTATTATGTCATCAACATAACGGATAATAAGGGCAGCTACAAAATCTATAATACTAACAATCGGGGAAGTTTACCTATAGGCAGGCTTCCCACGATTATCTCCTGTTTAAATTTAAAATACACATTGAACAGATTACTTCTTATAGTAAATAATTATAATTATTGCTGTAGCTTTGAGGACTAAACCATCACTATTTCGATGAAATTATTTTTTACCTCTCTCTTTCTCCTGGCTGCAAGCATATGCTTTGCACAAAGGCAAAATGTTTACTTCCTGAAAAACAATGGTAAATATGTAGATGTTCGTGACAGCGCCGATTACATCAGAATAGTGAGAGAACCTGATTCCGCTTCAACACTATACAATGTGGCTGAGTTTTACCTCAATGGTACCCAGAAGCTTGTAGGAAAATCAATAAGTATCGATCCACCCAAGTATGAAGGCCCATGTGTTACTTATTATGCAAACGGTAATAAACAATCTGTGATCAATTATAAAAAAGGAGTTAAAACAGGGAGTGATCTTGAATTTTATCCAAACGGTAAAATTTACCTGGAAACTATACATCTCGGTGGTGATTACACTCAGGGTTCGCAATTCTGGGATAATCACTTGATACAAACCAATAGAGACTCATTAGGAAACGCCACCGTAACCAATGGAAACGGATATTACAAAGGCTACGACGATAAGTTTACCTATATTGAGGAAGAGGGCAATATCAAAAACGGCAAAAGGGATGGAAAATGGAAAGGTGAATATAAACACACCCATGTTACATTTACCGAAAATTACGACAATGGTAAACTGTTAACCGGAAATGCGCAAACTGAAGATGGCAAAACCAGCACCTACTCGGGCACAAGAGGAGTGCCTCCAGAGTTTAAAGGCGGAATTGAAAGCTTTGGGCGGTATTTATCAAGAAACATTAGATACCCGGATCTGGCTCGCCAAAAAGGTATACAAGGCAGGGTAATACTCACATTTGTAGTTGAAAAAAATGGTGAGCTTTCTGATATAAAAGTAAGCAAATCGGTAATTCCGCTTATTGATGACGAAGCCATACGGGTGCTTAAGGAATCACCTAAATGGATACCAGGCACACAGTTTGGCATGCCCGTAAGGGTACAATACAGCGTTCCTATTAGTTTTACACTTGGTAATTAACTACCGGGGATCAGCACCTATACCGAGTGATAGCTTCAGGCTTACATCCACATCACCAGCTTTACGTAATTTGTAAACCATTCGGATACGTACACTGGATTGCCGCACCAACTCGTCAAGAAAATGTGAATTATCAATATCCAGCACAATACTATTCCCCACGGTAGCACTAATATCATTTCGTACAGCCACCATGACCTCATCACTCCCATCAGCTTTGGCCATATATACCCGTAATGACGCGATATTGCCAATGTTATAGTTAGCGGGATCTTTCGATTCCAACTTGGCTGATGAGATGCGCACCTCGCTTATTTTACCCGCATTATTTCCATCCTTGGTAAAATCCTGATCAAAGCTGTTTGCGGTACTTATAGCCGTATGAGGCTCACTTATACTTGCTGATGCCGGGATTACCATATTGGCTGTATATGGGAACGTCCCCTTTACAACACGTTGCATCATGGCGCAGCTCCCCAAAAATAAAATTGAAGCAAGCAAAATAAATGTAAGTTTCTTCATCATTTTAATTCAGATGGTTGACCGGTAAGCTACGGATAAAAGTCCGGGGATTCTCTTATACGGAGCTCGACCTAAAGTTCGGTATAATTTACCTTAAATTCCTATAAAAACACAATATGTGCAGGTTTTGAACTGGTTTATCGCAACAATATTTAAAAATACATTTTTTGTATTTAAAAACACATTTTAGTGCATGAAAAGCCATGCAAAATTGAACCAGAAGAGCTTTCTGAAATTTTATAAAAAAATACTCAAAAAAGTTTAACAAAAGCATATCTTTGCACCCCGACACTGAGGTCGGGATTTCTCGCCTTCAGTGCATAGGAAAAATCGTTTACTGGCCCTCAAAAAGCCTTTAACTTTTGACTTAGAACTTTTATTTAAAAAAAGCCCTATGCCCAAAGATAATTCCATCAAATCCGTTCTCATTATTGGCTCCGGCCCTATTATTATCGGCCAGGCCTGCGAATTTGATTACGCCGGCTCTCAAGCTGCCCTTTCCCTGAAAGACGAAGGTATTACCGTATCCATCATTAACAGTAACCCTGCTACCATCATGACAGATAAGGTTATTGCCGATCACGTGTACCTGCTGCCGCTTGAACCTGAAAGCATTGAAAAAATACTACAGGAACAGCAGATAGACGCAGTACTGCCTACCATGGGCGGCCAAACCGCGCTTAACCTTTGTATTAGCGTTGCCGAGCTCGGCATCTGGGAAAAATATGGTGTTAAAATTGTTGGTGTTGACCTGGCCGCTATTGAAAAAACCGAAAACCGCGAAGCTTTCCGCCAACTGATGGTTGATATTGGTGTTGGTGTTGCTACATCAAAAATTGCCAACTCGTTTTTAGAAGGTAAAGAAGCGGCCCAGGAGATCGGCTTTCCATTGGTTATCCGTCCAAGCTATACGCTGGGTGGCAAAGGCGCCGGTTTCGTGCACAAAAAAGAAGATTTTGATGCTGCTTTAAGCCGTGGCTTGCAGGCATCGCCAACCCACGAGGTTTTGGTGGAGCAGGCGGTTTTAGGCTGGAAAGAGTATGAACTGGAGCTGTTACGTGACAATAACGATAATGTGATCATCATTTGCTCTATCGAGAACTTTGATCCGATGGGTATCCATACCGGCGACTCGATCACCGTGGCCCCGGCCATGACCCTTAGCGATCGCTGTTACCAGGATATGCGTAACCAGGCTATCAAAATGATGCGTGCTATTGGTAACTTTGCCGGCGGCTGTAACGTACAGTTTTCGGTTAACCCTGCCGATGAATCTATCATCGCCATTGAAATTAACCCACGCGTTTCACGCTCATCAGCCCTGGCATCAAAAGCAACCGGTTACCCAATCGCTAAAATTGCAGCCAAACTGGCTATAGGTTATAACCTTGACGAAATTGAAAATCAGATCACCAAAACCACTTCAGCTTATTTTGAGCCAACGCTGGATTATGTGATCGTTAAAATACCTCGCTGGAACTTTGATAAATTTAAGGGCGCCAACCGTGAGTTGGGTCTGCAAATGAAATCGGTAGGCGAAGTGATGGGCATTGGCCGCAGCTTTATTGAAGCCTTGCAGAAAGCCTGCCAGAGTTTAGAGATCGGTCGTGCCGGTTTAGGTGCCGATGGCCGTCAGAGCCGCAATTTGGAAGAGATCATGCACAGCCTGGAGCATCCAAGCTGGGACAGACTTTTCCACGTATATGACGCATTAAGTCTCGGCGTTCCGATTGAATCTGTACGTAAAGTTACCAAAATTGATCGCTGGTTCCTGAACCAGATCCAGGATGTAGTAAACCTGGAAAACGAACTGCGCAGATATTCATTAACCAACATCCCCGAGGAGTTCCTGTATACTTTGAAACAAAAAGGGTTCTCAGACACTCAAATAGCGTATATATTGGGGAATGTAACCGAAGAGGATGTTTACCAGCGCCGCAAAGCTTTGGGCATTAACCGGGTTTACAAAATGGTTGATACCTGCGCTGCAGAATTCCCGGCCAAAACACCTTACTACTACTCTACTTATGAAGGCGAGAACGAATCTGTATCGTCTGATAAAAAGAAAATAATTGTATTAGGATCAGGTCCTAACCGTATAGGCCAGGGTATTGAATTTGATTACAGCTGTGTACACGGCCTGCTTGCCGCCAAAGAATCGGGTTTTGAAGCCATCATGGTGAACTGTAACCCCGAAACTGTTTCGACCGATTTTAATATGGCCGATAAGCTTTACTTTGAGCCGGTATACTGGGAACACGTACGTGAGATCATCGAGCTGGAAAAACCTTATGGTGTAATTGTTCAGCTTGGCGGGCAAACAGCCTTAAAGATGGCCGAAAAAATGCACGAGCATGGCATCAGGATCATCGGTACATCATTTAATGATATGGACATCGCCGAAGATCGCGGCCGCTTTTCGGATCTGTTAAAAGAGCTTGAGATCCCTTATCCTAAATATGGTGTTGCAGAAAGCGCTGAAGAAGCACTTGAAGTAGCCCATCAGGTTGGGTACCCGGTATTGGTACGCCCAAGCTATGTCTTAGGCGGCCAGGGTATGAGCATTGTGATCAATGATGAAGATTTGGAAAAAGCCGTAGTTAGCTTGTTGAAAAACCTGCCCGGAAATCGTGTACTGATTGACCACTTCCTTGACCGTGCTGCCGAAGCTGAAACTGACTCGATTAGTGACGGTGACGATGTACACATTATAGGTATGATGGAGCACATTGAGCCCGCTGGTATCCATTCCGGCGATTCATTCTCCGTATTACCTCCGTTTGACCTGTCAGACAATGTGATCAGCCAGATGGAAGAATATACTATAAAAATAGCCAAGGCATTAAACGTACGCGGTTTATTGAATATCCAGTTCGCGGTAAAAAATGATCAGGTATATGTGATCGAAGCTAATCCACGCGCCTCACGTACCGTACCATTCATTGCCAAAGCTTACGACGTACCTTACATCAATATTGCCGCCAAAATAATGCTTGGCGTTAACAAGCTTAAAGATTTCACCATTGAACGCAAACTTTGGGGCTATGCCATCAAAGAACCGGTGTTCTCTTTCGATAAATTCCCTGAAGTGAACAAAGAATTGGGCCCCGAAATGAAATCGACCGGCGAGGCTATCCGTTTTATACCTAACCTTCAAGATCCTTATTTCAGGCATTTGTACAAAGAAAAGTCAATGTACCTGAGCAAATAAAATAATTAAAACATTAGATTGCGCATGCAGTTTAATTACCGATAACATTTACCTGCAGCCAGGGCTGCAGGTAATATATTGTTGAACTAAGTTAGTATATATTGAAAGCTAATTCGAATAATACACAGGCATTCAACCTGAATAATGTTGATCCTGAGGAGATAGGTGATGTTCTTGTAAAAATTGAAAGATCCTTTAATATCCGTTTAGACGACACATCCTGCAAGGATGTAAAAACCTTCGGCAAGCTTTGTGATATTGTGGTAGAGAAGGTAAAACAAACCAATAACGACAGCTGTACCACTCAGCAGGCATTTTATAAAATACGCAATGCCATTAACTCCACCATTTCACCCCCAAAGGAGTTAATAAAACCCCAAACCAAACTGGCTGATATTTTCCCCAGAGATACCCGCTTACAAGTGATCACTGAGATTGAACGCGAAATGGGTTTCAAGATCAATCTTTTGCAGCCGAAACAGGGCATTGTAGGCACATTTATATTTGTGCTTGCAGCATCGGCAGTTGGTTTCTTTTATCAGCCTGCAATGGCTTTTATTGGTGCACTGATTGCTATAACCGGCTTAATGCTTGCAGGTAAATTTGGCAAGGAGCTTAAAGTAAAAACATTAGGAGACCTGGCCGAAAAAGTGGCCCGCGAACATTATATCAAATGCCGTCGTGATGCCTCAACTGTTAATCGTAATGAAGTAGCCCAAAAGGTAAAAGAGCTCTTCACTTCCGACCTATACCTGGAACCATCAGTATTAACACGCGACGCTAAGTTTTAATCAGCATTAAAAGATAATACTAAAAAAGGGTGCCACCCTGAGCTCCGTCGAAGGGTAGAGGGCAGAGGCCTGCTCACCATGCTTCGACGGAGCTCCATGACAGCCTTGTTGGAAATTCAAAATTCATTATTCGATATTATTCCGCTTAAGTTCTCCTCAGGGGCCTACCTATCTACCAGTAATCCTTTTACCTCAAAGGTTAGTTTCCTTTTAGTATCCGTTTTTACCTTATGCTGTTTTTTGTCAATAACAGTATCGCCGGCCAGATGTTGCAGATCGTCGGCTATAAATTGCTTTTGGGCCACACCTTCAATAATCACTGTACGCCCGGCTAAATTATCCGGGATGTTTATACTGTAATTTTTAAAATGCGCGGTTATCACTTTCCCTCTGCCGGCATCCAGCTCAAACCAACCACCTTTTCCGCGGATCACTCTGATCACCCGGCCTTCAATAGTGGTACTGATCCTGGTTTTTTTCCCCATAAAGGTTTCCAGCTTTGCGGCACTCATCATGGCCTGAGTATTTGGTTTATCGCCATAAACCATACCATGGGGCAGCGGAACATGCTGCTGTGCAAAAGCAACAGTTGAAAGTAAAAGAGCAATTGGAAATAGGAGAGATTTCATGGCTATTGTTTGTTGATTTGTAACAATTATATAGGCAAAATGTTATCCGCCCTGTTAATATTATCTTCTTCATACTATGCTCATTCTAAAATATCTATTTAGACATCACAAAGGCCATTTTTAGACTACAAAAAAGGATTTTAATGCCATTTGTTAATATATGTTAAAACCCCTGCAGCTGAATAATATGCAGCTATGCATAGAGTTAATAAAGTGCTTAATAAACATACTTATTACTTAATCTATTAACACACATGAACAAAACTTCAACTAAATCGTTCTTTTTTGCTGCATATCTGTTAGCAATTTTTTTCACAGTTACCGGATGTAATAAAAGCACAAATACAACCGGCACCCCACCAACTCTGGTAACAATGGATGTAACTACTACCGCTACCGGAACAGGCGCGTATAGCGGTGGATTAATTACAACCCCTTTAACCGAAACCCTGACAGGAATTGGCGTATGCTGGAGCGCCAGTAATCAAAACCCAACTACTGCCGACTCTAAAACCGCGGACACAGTTACCATAGAGAGCTATGCCAGTAAGATAACCGGCTTAACTCCTAAAACAACGTATTATTTAAGGGCATATGCCATTAGCGCCTCCGGAACCTCCTATGGTAATACTATACAGTTTACCACCAGCGCAGACGTATCGGCCTTAGGGGGTACGGTGAGCACGGTTGCCGGCAGTGCGACTACGGGGTTCGCCGATGGAACCGGTTCAAGTGCGGTATTTGACAGTCCGCAGGGCCTAACTATTGATGCCGCCGGTAATATTTACGTGGCTGACTCCTTTAATAGTGCCATTCGAAAAGTTACACCATCTGGTGTGGTAACAACTGTGGCCGGCGACGGAAGCATAGGTTATATTGACGGCCCAATTGCCGGCGCTAAGTTTTATGCGCCGCAAAGCCTGGTGGCCGATGCTTCAGGGAATATTTATATAGCTGATTTTGGCAACAATATGATCCGTAAAATATCAGCAAACGGCACAGTAAGCACCTTAGCCGGAAGCGGTGATGCCGGCTATGCCGATGGCACAGGGAATAAAGCTACGTTTAACAGTCCACGCGGTTTGGCGCTGGATGCTCAGGGTAATTTATATGTGGCCGATCAGGGTAATAATCTTATCCGTAAAGTTACGGCTGCAGGGGTTGTAACTACCATTGCAGGTAAAACGACAGCCGGTTACGTTGACAATGCTACAGCTACCACCGCACAGTTCAATCAGCCCAATGGCATTGCATTGGACGCACAGGGCAATATTTATGTTGCGGATCTGCAAAATTACGCCATTCGTAAAATAACAGCTGCGGGGGTGGTAACCACTGTTGTTGGCGGTCTTAAATTATCCGCACTGATTAGCAATCCAGGAGCGCTTACTTTTGATGCTAAAGGGAACTTGTTTATAAGCGATCAAAATGGCCGTGTATTAGAGCTTACAGCCAATAAGGTTTTACTTTCATTAGCCGGAAAAAGCGCTACAGCAGGATTTGCAGACGGACAAGGTACAAGTGCTTTATTTAACGCCCCACAAGGCCTCGCAGCTGATGCCAGCGGTAATATCTGGATAGCCGACAGCAACAATAACCGTATCCGTAAGCTTGTCCCTCCGTCAGGAATATAGAATTTGGGATTATAGGACTATTGGATTTGGAGACTTTTGGAAAAGAGGGCTGAAAGACAAAGGATCCATTATCCTTATATATAAAGGACGAAGGAACAGGGATGGTATAAAATCCTTTATCTATTCGTCCTTTATCTTTTATCCAAAAGTCCTATAGTCCAAAAAATCCCTAATTTATCCAAAAAGCAGGCTAAATACCTCTTCTATGCTACTTACTATCTTTATGTCGATATCATAGCGCGACAGATCCATCCGCTTTTTATCCTGCCCTGCCGCTGGAAGATTATATTTGGATATAAATATCTGATTAAAGCCCAGTTTTTGCGCTTCGGCAATACGTTGTTCTACCCGGTTTACGGCCCTTATCTCGCCCGATAAACCCAACTCACCCGCAAAGCAGGTTTTAAAAGGTATAGGCATATCCTCATGCGAAGATATAATGGCGGCGGCCAAACCCAGGTCAATGGCAGGGTCTTCAACCCTGATGCCCCCCGTAATATTTAAAAACACATCCTTGGCGCCTAATCTGAAACCACAGCGTTTTTCTAATACGGCCAACAACATGCTCATTCGTTTGGTATCAAAACCAGTGGCCGTACGTTGCGGTGTACCATAAGCCGATGTACTTACCAATGCCTGCGTTTCTATCAGCATGGGACGCATCCCCTCCAGTGTAGCTGATATGGTGATACCGCTTAAAGGTTCATCGCGTTGTGATAATAATATTTCTGAGGGGTTGGAAACCTCCCTTAAACCCTCACCCAGCATTTCATAAATTCCCAATTCCGAGGCAGAACCAAACCTGTTTTTTACCGTGCGTAATATGCGGTAAATATGGTGTCTGTCGCCTTCAAACTGCAAAACGGTATCAACCATATGTTCCAGTATTTTTGGCCCGGCAATCATACCATCTTTCGTAATATGTCCTATCAGGAATACAGGGGTTGAAGTCTCCTTGGCAAAGCGCAGCATCTCGGCAGTACACTCACGCACCTGTGACACGCTGCCGGGAGTTGACTCAATATGTGAGGAATGCAGCGTCTGTATAGAGTCTATCACTACCAGATCGGGCTCCAGGGCTTCTATCTGTTTAAAGATGTTTTGGGTAGAGGTTTCACAAAGTACATAACAAGCCCTCCCGCCTCCTGCAGTGGAAGTTTCTGAATTTATTACTATTGAACCATTCTCTTTAGCTCCCCCTTGAGGTGGCTGGGAAGGCAGGGGGGCTAACCGCTCGGCCCGCATTTTGATCTGCCGCTCACTTTCCTCACCCGATACATAAAGCACTTTCAGATCGGGCATATTGAGCGCTAGTTGCAGCATCAGGGTTGATTTTCCTATTCCAGGCTCGCCACCAATAAGCACCAATGAACCCGCTACTATGCCTCCACCTAACACCCGGTTAAATTCCTTATCGGGTGTTTGCATACGGTGTTCTTCGCTAAAAGTAATATCTGCCACCTGCACCGGCTTATTGGCGCGCTGTTGGGTATTCGATGTCACTTTCCAGGTAGGTACCGATGTGGTGGTACCTTTATCAATAATTTCTTCAACAAAAGTATTCCACTGCTGGCATGAGGGACATTTGCCCAGCCACTTAGCCGATTCAAAGCCACAGCTTTGACAGAAGTACGCGAACCTGGTTTTGGCCATATCTAAATCTGCATATTACAGATGCACAAATATGCAGATTTATATGTTAATTCTAGATATAATTACTAATTAAATTAGCATTTATTACGCTATATATTATACCTTAAATGCAATTTTGCAAAAGCTTAATTAATTATCCTTAAAGCAACTATCAGGAAACATAAACCTATCTTTAGCCGTATCACTGTCGTGTTTCATACTTGATCAGAGCGGAGGATGTTCAAAACACAATTGGCGATCGCGTTTTTAACTATTGTAACTCACCTTTATGAATAAATTTTTATCCGTTATTATTGGATTTGTGCTATTCAGCTTTGCAGCAAAGGCGCAGGATACAGGGAACAGTATTGAAATAAGTGGTACTTCGGGCATCAAAATATTCACACCTGATAAAAATTATCTATCAGGCCCCCTGCTTGGCGGAGAGCTGGCTTATCACTTTAATATGGCAGATAATAAAAGTGATTACATCCGGATACTAAACATCAAGAGTATCGATGCAGTATTTTCTTATCGCAACATGAGCCGTGTAATATTAAACCATGATCAGGCAACTAAAGGCATCATCGGCAATACCTATGCTGTGCTGGGCCGTTTAGAGATCGGTTTGTTAAAAATAAATCGTACCGAATTATTGTTTACCCCCGGCTTTGGCTTTTTGTATGCTACTGAAACCCATGTAACCAACAGCCAAAACGTTATTATAGGCAGTCACATCAATTTAGCCACTCAAGCCGGCCTCAAGATATTTACCCCCATAACCCATACAACCGGTATACAGGCAGGTGTTGAGGTTTTTCATTACTCTAACGGTGCAACCAAGTTGCCTAACAATGGTATAAATGCGTTTGCCTATACACTGGGCCTTGTACAAAAAATAAACCAAAGTGGCCCGGTAAATGACAATGAACAACAAACTGAGAATAAGCACTTTTTTGAAATTGGCGCCAATGTTGGCAGCCGGGGGGCTATAAGTAATAACAAGGGACTTTATAAAGCAGGGTTTTACATGGGTTATAATTATAAGTTTAGCCCGGTATTAAGTATTAAACTGGGTACTGATGCCGTTTACTATAACACCATTTATGATAAAAAAACCAATACAGAACAAAGCTTCCTGAATACTTTTCAGTCTCATGCCACATCTTACGACCGCTGGAGGGTTGGTATTGCCCTGGGCCCTGATCTGTGGTTGGGTAAACTGGGTCTGATGACCGGCTATGGTTATTATTTGCACTATAACAGTTACTATCCAACCAAAACATACTGGACCGCCGGTTTTAAATACTTTATAACTCCTTACCTGGCACTACAGGCTAAAGGCTATGTTCATGGCACCGAAGCCGATTATGTTGGGTATGGTTTACTATTCAGGATACATTGATTTCACACCCCCTATAAACAAAATATGCAGCTATTTTAAAATAGCTGCATACTTGAAATCTGCATAGCTGCAAATCAATCTCTTTACAGTTTTATTTCTTCGTCTTTTGACGAGAAGAAACGAAACTCTGTAATCTGGTAAGCAGGGTTGCTTTTAACCTTGATCCATTGACCGTATTTTACAAACCACTTCATCTGGCGGTTGTAAATGCCCTTTTTAATGTAGGCCTCAATATATGGATGTACACATAGGGTAATGCCCTTTTCGTTTTGCTCATCCAATATATAATTGAAGTTATTTTCGATATCATCCATTAGCAAAATGGTTGGCCTTATGGTACCTGTACCGTTACAGGTTGGGCACACTTCGCTGGTAACAATATTCATTTCGGGCCTTACACGCTGGCGGGTAATTTGCACCAAACCAAATTTACTTGGTGGTAAAATGGTATGCTTGGCCCTGTCATACTGCATTTCGGCACGCAAATAGTCAAATAGCTCCTTGCGGTTTTGCGGCTTGTGCATATCAATAAAATCGATCACCACAATGCCGCCCATATCGCGCAGGCGCAACTGACGGGCAATTTCTTTAGCCGCTTCTTTATTTACCTGGTAGGCATTCTCTTCCTGGTTTTCCTTATTGGCTGTACGGTTACCGCTGTTAACATCAATAACGTGCAATGCCTCTGTATGTTCAATTACCAGGTAAGCGCCACCAGCCAGATTAACTGTTTTACCAAAAGCGCCCTTGATCTGCTTATCAACACCAAAATGCTCAAATATAGGTTCCTTATGCTTATGCATCCGGACTATACTTTCCATATCAGGTGATATTTCATGGATATATGACCGAATCTCTTCGAACATACCATTATCATTCACATAAATATGCTGAAAATCGGGGTTCAATATATCACGGAGGATAGTTGATGTACGTCCAATTTCGCCTAAAACCTTTTTTGATGGTTCAACAGACGGCAGCTTGGTGATGAATGATTCCCATTTAGATATCAGATCAAGCAGGTCTTTTTGTAATTCATCAACCCCTTTGCCTTCAGATACTGTACGGATAATAACGCCAAAATGTTTTGGCTTAATGCTTTCAACAACCTTCCGTAAACGATTTCGCTCTGTATTGCTCTTTATTTTTTTGGAAATAGAGATAGCCTCCGAAAATGGTACTAATACCACATAACGGCCGGCTATTGAAAGATCAGAACTTAAACGTGGTCCTTTGGTTGATATAGGTTCCTTAGCTATTTGTACCGGTATAAGCTGGTTTTTTGATAATATCTCCGAGATCTTTCCTCCTTTATTGATATCACCTTCCAGCTTAAAGCCGTCCAAAAGCTTCGATTGGTATCCCCCGCTACGTACTTGTTTGGTTAATTTAAGCAGGCTTTGTACCTGCGGACCAAGATCAAGATAATGCAAAAAGGCATCCTTCTCGTAGCCAACGTCTACAAAGGCTGCATTTAAACTGGGCATAATCTTTTTGATACGCCCCAGGTAAATATCACCAACAGTATAATTGTTGCTGATCTGCTCTTTATGGAGTTCTACGAGTTGTTTGTCCTGTAATAATGCAATGGTAGCCCCATTTGGGGATGAATCGATAATTAATTCTTTTATCAACTGCTACTCCATTTCTTAAAACGGTAAAAACCGCATGTTAATAAGTGGGTAAAAAACACTACTAAAGTTATCTGCTTCATAAAAAAGCAGGTAAGCTGCTTTAAAAAAAGCAGCTTATTTCTTTTTATGTCTGTTTTTTCTTAAACGCTTTTTGCGTTTGTGGGTAGCCATTTTGTGTCTTTTACGTTTTTTACCGCTCGGCATAATAATAATTTTAATGTGTGATTAATTCTTTAACTCCTTGATGTATTCATCAATGCGCTGCCCGAATACAGGATCGGGCATCATTTCTTTACATTTTTGGTAAGCGTCAATAGCTTCCTTTTTCATGCCCAGTTGTTTGTAGCTTTCGGCCAGGTAAAAAGTTGGCTCCAGCTCTTGTTTTTGGGCAATTAATGTTTTAAACCTGCCTACCGCTTTTTCGTATTGGCCCGATTTCATGGCAAACATTCCTAAATTCAGGTTTGCATTCCAGTTATTCGGATCCTTTTTTACTACTTCAAGCAATAAGGCTATACCTTGCATAGGGCTGGCGCCGCCATTTACATAGGCAACACCTAATCCTGTTTTACCCACAAGGCTTTCTGGTTTTAATTTAAGGGCACTTTGAAATGCTTCTACCGCATTTGTAACAAATGCAGGTTGCAATAAAGTGTCTTGTGTAAGTTTGTAAGCATCGTTAAAACGATTACCTGCATTTAACCAATCCTCCAGCTTGTTTTCCTTACGGGCCAAAGCCTGATAATAGAAAGCTGCCGGGGCCGGCTGGTTAACATCATCCCACTGACTGGCTAACTGCTGCTGCAATTTTTGCTCATCCGCGCCTGATGCGTTTTTTAATTGCCCTTCAAGGTCGTTTATCTTTGCTGTTAATGCCGCCCCAATTGCGGTTTTAGCAGTTGCAGATACCATATCAACTGTTACAGCAGTAGCCGCTTTGCGGTTCCCTGTCATTACACTTGTTTTATCTGGTTTAGCCTCTTTGGGTTTTATTAAACCTTTAACGGGTAAATAGTACAAATAGCCCATAATCACAACTACGGCTGCACTAATGGCTATTTGTTTCTTATTCATGCTTATAAATTATTTGCTGTTTTTGTTACCTGTTTTAACTTTTTCAACAAAAGTTTTTGCTGGTTTAAAGCTTGGTACAAAATGCTCTGGAATAATGATGGCAGTATTTTTTGAAATATTGCGGGCTGTTTTTTTCGCTCTTTTCTTTACAACAAAACTTCCGAATCCTCTTACATAAACGTTCTCGCCGCCAACCATTGAGCTTTTCACTACTTTAAAAAATGCCTCAACTGTTTCCTGCACGTCTACTTTCTCTATACCTGTCTTAGATGAGATTTCAGTTATAATTTCTGCCTTAGTCATATCTGATTTACTTTTATTTAATATATAAATACTTAACTGTTTTGGGGTTGCAAAAGTATCGCTTTATATTTTAAGAGCGAAATATTTAACAGTTTTTTTTTTGCAAGTATGCAAAACGGACAATATCGTTACAAATTGCAAGCTAAATCGTTAAGGAGCAAGGATTTTTAGAGTAAGGATAAGGGATTGAGGAAGCAAGGATTTCGGGAGCAAAGAACAAGGATCAAAGACATATTTCTTACCTTCCTCTAAGGTCTAAAAATACCTTATCCTAAAATCCTTACTCCAAAAATCCTTACTCTTTGCTCCTCACAAAAGTCCTTACTTTTGCAGCCATGAATTTTACTGACGAATTGGTACAATGGTATCTTCAAAATAAACGCGACCTCCCCTGGCGCAATACTACCGATGCTTACGTAATCTGGCTTTCGGAGATCATCCTGCAGCAAACACGGGTGGAACAAGGGATGCCTTACTTTTATCGTTTTTTAGAAAGATTTCCAAACGTAAGTAGTTTTGCCACGGCTCATGAGGATGAGGTATTAAAACTATGGCAAGGCCTGGGTTATTATTCACGCGGCCGTAACATGCTTAAAACGGCCAAACTGGTGCAAGAGCAATACCAGGGTAAATTCCCTCAGCGTTATGATGAGCTCATTAAATTAAAAGGTATAGGCGAGTACACCGCTGCGGCTATTGCCTCATTTTCGGCAAACGAAGCCAAAGCTGTTGTTGATGGCAATGTTTACCGGGTACTTGCCCGTTATTTTGGCATTGCTGAACCGATCAATTCAACCGGAGGTAAAAAAACATTCCAGGAACTTGCCAATAATTTAATTAATAAGAAAACTCCAGGATTACATAATCAGGCCATGATGGAGTTTGGCGCCATGTTATGCAAACCAAAAAATCCGGCTTGCGGTATTTGCCCTGTACACTTGAGTTGCGTGGCTTTTACAACTAACGCCACCACTGCCTTACCTGTTAAATTAAAAACGGTAAAAGTGCGCGAACGCTTTTTTAATTACTTTTTAGTAACCGATGGTAACTCCATATTAATGAACAAAAGGGCCGATAAAGACATCTGGGCCAATTTATACGACCTTCCTATGGTGGAAACCGCTTCACTTTTACCGTTCCCTGAACTGATGGATCATCCCGCGGTAAAAGAGTTTTTTGGCAATGACATCAAAATATCAGAAGATATCGTACCGATACAAAAGCATATACTTACCCACCAACGGCTGAATATCAGAGTCATCAAAGTACAATCAAAGCCCACTAAATTAGAACTCAACTGGTTTTACGCTACAGTTGAAAACCTGCCAAATTTAGCTCTTCCAAAACCCATAGTTATATTAATAAAATATATTTTTAATTTATAAAATAATTTTCGTTATTTTATGGCATGTCAGGAATTAATAAAGTAATACTTGTAGGTCATTTAGGTAAAGATCCAGAAGTACGAATTTTAGAAGGCGGAGTATCCGTAACCAGTTTCCCTTTAGCTACTTCTGAAACCTTTAACAAAGACGGCCGCAAAGTTGAACAAACCGAATGGCATAATATTGTAATGTGGCGTGGCCTGGCCGATATGGCTGCCAAATTTTTACAAAAAGGTAAATTAGTTTATATTGAAGGCAAACTACGTACCCGCTCCTTTGAAGATAAAGAGGGTATTAGAAAATACACCACCGAAGTAGTGGCCGAAAACTTCACTATGCTTGGCCGCAAAAGTGATTTTGAAGGTGAAAACAGATCGAGCTTTAAACCAGAAGATCAGCTCAATTACCTGGATAACCCAACAAATGGTGATCAATCCTATTGATATCTGTACTGCCTGCAAAATGCCCGCTGAAATTACCAGCAGACATTTTTATAGTATGATTACATCACTGTAGCCTATAATAAAATGGTGGCACATAATTGGCAGTGCAAAGTTCATTAATACCACATTGATGATTTAAAATAAGCTTATTGCCACCGGTAACAGCTATATCGTAATCTATAGTTTTTAAGCCCTCAATAGCTTTAAGATCATCAATAGGAGCAGGGTTACCATCTTTACTCAGATAACTCAATATATCATAAAGCACTAATTTGGCACCGGTACGCTTGTATTTACCCGTTTCCCGGGCAAGTATACCCAGATCTTTTTTGGTGACGGTATCGATACCATACAATGTATGTTCATAAGACTGATCGCTTTTGAATTCGTAGGCGGATTTCTGCGTTGACAAGGGAATAATTGTCTGCCATTTTCCTATCAGGTTGTCGTTATTAGCTGCGTCTTTTTTACAAGCAGAGAACATAAACAACAACGCCAATATCAATGGGGTAAAAGCTGCGTTAAGATTGGCTATTTTTTTCATAAAACAGGATTTTGATAAGTATAACAACCTTTACGCCCCCTTAAACTATAATGATACAGTCATAACAAAAAACTCTCTGCACCGTGTCACAGGCGCAGAGAGTAAACTCAAAATTTTGCTGATACATTTACCTATCTGCCACCCGGCGGGCAGTGCTCTTTTAAATACCTGGTGAACAGTGTTCTTAAATGTTGTCCCGTACCCTCACCTTCAGAAATACTGTGTGTGCGATTGGGATACGACATCAATTCAAACTGGCAGTTATACTTTACCAACTCATTGATCAGCTCTTCGGCATTTTTATAATGAACGTTATCGTCGCCTGTGCCATGAATATATAACAGATTACCGCGTAGATTTTTGGCATACGTAACCGGCGATCCTTTGATAAATGCTGCACGGCCTTCATCATTAACGGGTACGCCCATATAGCGTTCCTGATAAATATTATCATAAGTCAGCTGGTCGCCGACGGCAGCTACAGCTATACCCGTTTTATAAATATCCGGGTACTGGAACATCAGGTTAAGGGTTGATGAACCACCACCGCTCCAGCCATGAACAGCTATACGGGTTGAATCAACAAAAGGCCATTTTAAGATCTCCTTTGCCGCCATTGCCTGGTCGCGGATGTTCACGATACCTATATTTTTATAGATAGCCTTGCGCCAGGCTGTGCCTTTTGGAGCCGGTGCACCACGCCCTTCAACCGACATATAGATGTACCCGTCATCGGCCATACTGCCTACATAAAGTCTATTATTGCCAGCGCCCCATGTATCGGTAACCGTTTGCGAAGCCGGTTCGCCATAAACCATAAATACCACCGGATATTTTTTATGCGGATCAAAATTGGTGGGCTTTTTCATCCAGCCATCCATTTCAATACCGTCAACCGTTTTAACCTTAAAAAATTCGGTCTTGTTTTTGGCATTTTTATCCAGTGTTATAGTGCTGCCACCGATATGCTTATGCTCGGGCAGGCTCACTACCTCGCTTACAGGTGGTGTATAACTATTGGAGAAATTATGCAGGGCAACCTTGCCGTTTGGCGATATATCATAACCGTGCGTACCCAGTTCATCGGCCGGTGAAACCCGCTCAGGTTTTGCTGCACCGGCAATTTTAATGCGATACAGATATTTCTGCGTAGCATTATCCGGCGAAGCCATAAAGTAAATATAACCGGAGGTTTCATCAATCAGGTTTATGCTGATCACATCGTAATCCCCTTTGGTTACCAGTGTTTCTTTACCTTCGCGGGTTACGCGGTAAATATGTTTCCAGCCATCTTTTTCGCTAACCCATAAAAACTCTTTACCTTTATTTACCCATTCCCAACCCATGGGGTCACCATTGTTCCAGCGTTCTTTGCCATCAATCCAGGCATTGCTTTTTTCTTCACGGATCAGGCGGGCAGTACCATTTGATACGTTGCCGATAAATACCCTGCTTTCGGTTTGTGCCCTGTTCAGTTGCTCCAGGATAATTTCGTTGGAGTTCAATGTCCATTCCATACGTGGTATATAATGCTGTACGGCATCACCAGGGGTATTTATCCAATTAGTTTTACCGGTAGTAATATCCACAACGCCTACTTTGCATGAACTGGGATCCTGGCCGGCAACAGGGTATTCTACAGGTACCACATAAGGGTATATAGAGTCGGTAGTATTCAGCATCAGGTAGCTTTTTATTTTGGTAGCATCTATTTGCCAATAGGCTATCGATTTGCTGTCTGGTGACCAGCGGAAACCATCGCGACAGCCAAATTCTTCTTCATAAGCCCAGTCGAACGTTCCGTTGATTAACCTGGTACTACCATCTGTAGTTAATTGCTTAACCGAGGCATCTGCCAGATCCTCTACGTAAATATTATGCCCGCTTACATAGGCGGCCTTATTACCATCGGGCGAAAACTTGGCAAACATTAGCGACGATTCCGGCGGGTTTTTACCCAGTTGCCATAATTTTTTGGTATTGGTATCATACACCCAATAGTCGCCCCGAGTATCATAACGCCACACTTTTTTGGTATTGGTATTGATCAATAATTTTTGGCCATCGGCTGATACCGAAAACCTTTTTACGCTCAACGGAGCCTGCCCCTGCGGGGTAAGCATATCCTTGCTTATCCACAAGGTTTTTTTGCCGGTATCGCGGGTATCCAGGATTCGGATACCATCACCGGTAATTTTGTAATACTGGTAACCATCCTTTGTCCAATGGGTTGGCAGCCGTTGCGCTTTTGCTGTGTACCCGCCCAAAATGAGCAATACAGCGGTAAGGAATAATGATCCCAAACGAAAAAATTTCATATACTGCGTGTTTTAATGAAGATTGCGGCGTTATTTTATAATTAAGTAAAGCCGCTGTAAATTTTGCATTAAATTAGCACAAATCAAGCACGTAAATTATCCAGTGTAATGAAAAAAATATTGCTATCTTTTGTTATTTGTTTCTCTCTTTTTACAACCGCTCAGGCCCAGCATACCGACCGCTCCAAGTTTATCAGGGACAGTCTTGACCTGTATATCAGCCGGGCTTTAACCAACTGGCGTGTACCCGGAATTGCGGTTTGTATTATAAAGGATAACAAAATAGTACTGGTGAAGGGCTATGGTATTAAAGAACTGGGGCTGCCAAATACCGTTGATATCAACACCCTGTTTATGATAGGCAGCAATACCAAAGCCTTTACAGCCACCGCTTTGGCTATGCTTCAGGCTAACAATAAATTATCCCTTGATGAAAAAGTAACCAAATATATTCCTGAGTTTAAACTGGAGAATAAATTTGCCGGCCAGGAAGCTACCGTGCGCGATCTGCTATGCCACCGGCTTGGTTTCCAGACCTTTCAGGGCGACTTCACTTTTTACAACACCAATCTTACCCGCCAGCAGGTGATCCAAAAGCTTGGCGAACTTAAAGCTGTCTACCCTTTCCGTACCAAATGGGGTTATACCAACGCCGCTTTTTTAACAGCCGGCGAAATTATTCCCAGGGTAACTACCAAACCATGGGAGGTTTACCTCAAAGAGGCCATTTTTGCTCCCCTGGGTATGACTAATACCCTGGCATTAACTAAAGATCTGCCTAAATCGCTCAACCGTACCGTACCACATACCCTAACCGACGGCAGGCTTGCCCCTATACCTTATTGCCAGTTGGACGGACTTGCCCCAGCCGGCGCCATCAGTTCATCGGCCAGCGACATGGGCAAGTGGGTAATGGCTTTACTAAACAATGGCAAAGTAGGCAACCGCCAAATTATACCCCAAGCAGCCGTTATGGCCACCCGCGAACCGCAGGATATAGTAGGCAGCGAATACCACCTGAATGGCGAAAACAATTTTGAGTTATACGGACTGGGCTGGTTTATACAGGATTATTTAAACCACCGCCTGATTATGCACGAGGGTGGCGTAAACGGCTATTTATCATCAGTTACCCTTTCACCGCAGGACAACCTGGGTATTGTGATACTCACCAATACCGATCAAAACCTGCTTTATGAGGCCCTGCGCTGGGAAATTCTGGATGCCTTTTTTGGCAGGCCCTATCATAATTACAGTGATGCTTACCTGAAAAATTATAAGGCACACACCACTTCCGAACAACAAGCTGAGCGCAAACTACGTGATACTGTGGCGCTTGCCTTGAAACCAGCATTACCCTCAGCTTCCTACCTCGGCAAGTATACCAACAGCTTTTATGGCAGCATGACCGTAACCCAGGGCGAAAACAGCGACCTGGAAATGCGTTTTGAACATCATCCCACCATGTTTGCCAAATTGCAACCGCTGGGTGGTAACCGTTTCTTTGTAACTTTTTCTGACCCGGTTATGGGTAAGGCTATTTTTCCGTTCAATGTACAAAATGGCAGGGTTACTGGCGTAAAAGTTAAGGTAGCCGACTTTGTAGAACGCGGCGCTTATGATTTTAAAAAGGAATAGCGAGTTGTGAGTATTGAGTGGCGCCAAAACTAATCGTCAAACACCTCTCAAAAAACTTTTTAAACCTTAAATTTTAACACTTTTCTACGCGAAAACAGGCTAAAACAGGTAAAAAACCGTTGAAAAAACCTCGTTTTAACACTTTTTAACAAATTCCAACTCGTTTTTGAGCAGTTTTGAAAACTTTAAAAAGTATTAAATAATTGATTGTCAAATAACCTATATATCAAACAGTTAGTTTTTTGGCTTTTTATTTCCGTAAACAAAGCGGCCCGGTTCTCTTTTTTACAAAGAACCGGGCCGTTTTGTTATATACAAATATAACGAAATAATCAGATAGATAGAAGAACCGCTGTTATCATTAAATAATAACTTCGGAGCTGGCTAATTGGGCACAAAATCCCATTCCTGTTCTGGGATATCTTTTTATTGCTAAAAGTTTTGTAAGATGTTAAAACTTCAAATTAGCTTTAAGCCATTGCTGTACATCTTCCTGCATGGTAATTTCGGGAGGTAACTGGTCATGTATCAGTTTTTCCATTTTGTTACCGGTATTGGCAAAGCGGTAATCCCAAAGTATCATTAATTTATTGATCAGGTAAACTACCTCATTGCCCTCATCCTTAGTAAACGGCGTAGTGTCCGGTTTACCGTTTACCCGCGGATCGTTTTGATTATAAACACTCCATTTGTAATCGGTATAATGTAAATTTCTTCTTGAAAAAAGGATCATGAGTTCGGTATTTGTTTAAATATACGTATAATAGTTCAGATGCGGTTTAAAATCATCAAACGGCCAACTCATCCTGTCGTCTGCAATGTGGCTATCAACTAACAAACCACCACTCCATTTTTCACCGATTAATTTGTAATTTCAGCCCAGTATAATACTGATCTTCATGAAAAAAATATTTCTATTTACCGTTGCTGCTTTATTGAGCACTGCCGCTATAGCGCAGGATAAAATAAAACCCATTTATTATTCCATATCATTCCCCAATGCCGCTCATCATGAGGCAGAAGTGGTGATGACCATTCCACAGGCGCCTATGAGTTTACGTTTCCGGATGAGTCGCTCATCGGCAGGGCGTTATGCCACGCATGAGTTTGGTAAAAACATCTATAATGTTAAAGTAACCGCTATTGATGGTACAGAAATTCCTTTTACGCAAATAGAGGGCGACCTGTATGAAGTGGGTACCCATCCGGACAATATCAAAATAAGTTATACCCTGTTTGGCAACTGGACCGATGGCACTTATGCCAGTATTGATCCCAGTCATGCCCACTTAAACATGCCTGCCGCTTTTATGTGGGTGCTGGGCCAGGAAAAAAGACCTGTCAAATTTGAATTTAATGACCTGGATAAATACGGCTGGAAGGTATCCACACAATTAAAACCCGAAGGCGCCAACGTGTACAGCGCGCCAAACCTGCAATACATGATGGATAGCCCTACCGAGCTGGCCAATTCCAGGGTAACCAACTGGGATGTGACCAATACCGACGGCAAAAAAGAAAAAATAAATGTAAGCATCCATTCTGATGACGACCAGGCCACGGTGGATAATTTCGGTAAAATGGTTCAAAAGCTGGTACTGGAAGAGAAAGCCGTTTTTGGCGAACTGCCTGCTTATGATTACGGCGAATATACTTTCCTGACAGATGTTTACCCAACCGACTCGGGCGATGGTATGGAACACCGCAACTCCACCTGTATTGTTGATCCCTTGAATAAGGTTGCCGGTAATGAGAACGACCTGCTGGGCATATTCTCTCACGAGTATTTCCACAGCTGGAATGTAAAACGCATCCGTCCAAAATCGTTAGAACCCTTTAATTTCGAGCATGCCAACATGAGCAGCGAGCTTTGGTTTGCCGAGGGCTTTACCCAGTATTATGGCGAGCTGCTGCTTGTCCGCTCGGGGTTTACGCCTCTTGATGATTATACCCGCACGCTGGCCGGCCTGGTTAACCAGATCCTGAATACACCGGGTGCTGCCAAATATCCGGCAACACAAATGAGCCGTTACTCGGTATTTGCCGATGCCGGGGTATCTATCGACCCAAACAACAATATCAACGATTTTACCAGCTATTACACCTATGGGGGCGCCATAGCGCTGGCGCTGGATATGCGCTTGCGTGGCGAATTTAACCTTACGCTTGACGATTATATGCGCCAGGTTTGGTTAAACCGCGGCAAGGTCATGAAACCATATACCATTCCCGATCTGCAGGCCGATTTGGCAAAGATGACCAACAACCCCAAGTTTGCCGCCGATTTCTTTAAACGCTACATTTACGGTACCGACAAAAACAATTATGAGGAACTATTGAACAAAGCCGGACTGGTACTGCGTAAAATGCAGCCCGGCAAAGCATGGGCAGGTTCACTGGCTACCAATGCAGGTCGCGGCCGTTCGGGTCAGCAGCGTGCTGCCGGTGCCGAGGGATTACCTATCCTGTCGAGCACCATTATAGGTACACCGGTTTACAAAGCGGGTTTAGATGCAGGTGATATTATACTGAAAGCCGATGGCCAAACCATTACCGATCCAAAATCATTCTCGGATGTACTGGCCGGCAAAAAACCAGGCGACAAAATAACTGTGAACTATAAGAACCGCACCGGCGCTCATGAAACTACCATTGCGCTGGAAGAAAGCCCGTACTTTGAAGTGGTTACTTATGAAAAAGCAGGCAAAACGCTTTCAAAAGAACAGGAAACTTTCCGTAATAACTGGTTACAATCAAAAGTTAAATAAAATTTGCAGACTCAAATTAACACCCCACTTGTCATTTTGACCGGAGGGAGAAATCTTAAACGTTTAGTATATCGCTTGCAAAAGATTTCTCCTCGTACCTCGTTCGAAATGACATGAGGGAAAAAGCTAATAATCATGAAAAAACTCGCCATAATAACCGCTCTTTTAGCTGCATCAACCTACAGCTTTGGGCAAGATGTAAACAAGCTGATTGACCAGGATGATGTAACCCGCATCATCAAAACCCTGAGTGCCGATGATATGCAGGGCCGGGCAACTTTTACTCCGGGTATTGAAAAAGCAGCCAAATTTATTGAGGGCGAGTATATCCAAGCGGGCTTAAAACCACTGACAGGCAATACAGGTTACCGCCAGAGTTTTACGATGATACGCTCAACGCCCATAAAAACAACCGCGGTAATAAATGGCAAAGCTATTGTACCCGATAGCGTTTTCACCATTGGCAGCGCACCCTTTACCTGGGCCAGCGACAAGGATGTACAGGTGGTAAACGTAACCGCCGACAAAAATTTCAGGCAGGAATATATGGGCGCACAAAAAAGCGGCAAAAAAACACTGATGATCGTCGATCCAAAATTCCAGAGTCTGTTTAACCGCATCCGCGATTATTCGTCAAGAGGCAACGTGAGTTTTAAAGGCAAAACGGCTTCTTCCATTTCATTTATATTAGGCAAGTTTGATAATATCAGTTCCTTTAATATCAGCTATGAAAACAAAAGCGAAGAATTGCCGCTGTTTAACATAGCAGGTATCATCCCCGGTAAAACCAAGCCTAATGAGTTTGTAGTTTTCTCGGGCCATTATGATCATTTGGGTATCATCAAGGCCATGGAGGGTGATAGCATAGCCAACGGTGCCGATGATGATGCTTCGGGCACTACGGCTGTGATATCTTTAGCCAAATACTACAAAAAGTTAAATAACAATGCCCGCACGCTCATCTTTGTGGCCTTTACCGCCGAAGAGATAGGCGAATACGGCTCACAGTATTTTGCTACCCAGGTTGATCCGGATAAAGTGGTAGCCATGTTCAATATCGAGATGATCGGCAAGGCTTCTAAATTTGGTGAAAATTCGGCTTTTATCACCGGGTTTGAGCGTTCCAATTTTGGCACCATCCTGCAGAATAACCTCAAGGGAACCAAATTTGAGTTTCACCCCGATCCTTATCCAGATCAGGACCTGTTTTACCGCAGCGATAACGCGTCATTAGCAGAAAAAGGTGTACCGGCTCATACCATATCAACCGATCAGATAGATATTGATAAACTGTACCATACCGTAAAAGACGAATTTAGCTCGCTGGATGTAAACAATATCACCTCTACCATCCGGGCCATAGCCTTAAGTTCTCGCACTATTGTTTCGGGTAAGGATACGCCTACAAGGGTACCGAAACTGGAAAGATAATAGGACAGCAGGAGACACATGTGATGTGTCTCTACGTTTAATCATTGTAGAGACGCATTACATGCGTCTCTATTTTCATTTGATACCACATGAAACACATTCCCAAAATAGCGGTTGTCGGGCCTGAATCAACGGGAAAATCAACCATGTCTGATTATCTGGCCGCGCATTATCATACCATTGCCGTACCCGAGTATTCACGGGAGTATTGTGCGGCGCTTACCGGGCCCTGTACCTGGCAGGATGAGATCAACATGTTTCAAGGGCAACTGGCGCTGGAAACCGCTTTGCTACCCAAAGCCAATGGGCTCCTGATATGCGACACCACTTTTTTAACCGTAAAAATATGGAGCGAGCATATGTTTGGTCGGGCACCGCAGGAAGTACTGGACGAACTTCCCAAACACCCTTACGATTTTTATTTATTGTTAGATATCGACCTGCCCTGGCAGGATGACCCTTTGCGTAATTTCCCCGAATTACGTGAACATTTTATGGCCATATGGCATCAGGAACTTACCGCATTACAGGCCCGCTACGTGGTCATATCCGGCATAGGGAACGACCGATATGAAAACGCGGTGAAAGCCGTTGATAATTTCTTGACCGTTGATTTAAGATGATTTCATTGATTACGCAGCTTTTTTGATCTTATTTAGAGCGTATATCTGGATTAGGAATATCTCCTTTTACTATGTTAATAAGCGTTTAAGCAAATCAACGACATCAGTGTAATCATCTTAAATCAACGGTCAAGAACGCCTATTTGAAAAAAAAATTATTATTCCTGTAAATTATTTTTCATGGTGATGCAACGTTGCAAAAACTGATGCGTCATTTAATCTGAAACCTGATCAGAAATTTGGAAGCCATATATGTAGATAAGCATTATAACCTGGTGGTTGAATGCAAACAGGGAAGCAAAAAGGCCAGTTACGAGTTGTACCGGTTGTATTCTAAAGCGATGTTGAACGTCGCCTTTAGGATCGTGGGCAATATTGCCGAAGCTGAAGATGTTTTGCAGGAAGCTTTTCTGGATGCTTTTAACAAATTAAGGGATTTCAGGCAGGATACTACATTTGGTTTATGGTTGAAACAAATTGTGGTGAACCGCTCTATCAACCTGTTGCGCAAGCGCAGACTGGAACTGATTGAACTGGAGGGCGACCATCTGGAAAATATACCGGATGAAGAACCAGAAGATGATGAAGACATACAATACCAGGTGGCTTTGGTAAAAGAAGGCATGAAACAACTGCCCGATGGTTACCGTGTGGTACTGTCGCTTTACCTGCTGGAAGGTTATGATCATGAAGAAATAGGACAAATATTGAATATATCAGAAAACACCTCAAGAACACAGTTTTTGAGAGCTAAAAGAAAATTAATGGAAATTTTAAAAAGGAAAGGAACAGAATTATGAGCAAGCGATTTGAAGATTTCATTAAAAACAACCGCGAAGAGTTTGACGAGATTGAGCCATCGGCCGATCTGTGGAGCAAAATTGAGCAAAGCCTCAACATGCCGGAGGAGTTGCCAAAAAAGCAGGAAACCAAAACTTTTTCGCTCGCTTTCGTACTTCGCGTCGCCGCGTCGGTAATTGTTGTCATGGGCATCGGTTTCGGAATATACCTCCAAAGCCAAAAAGGCGCAAAAACCGTGGACCTGGCCGCCATAAACCCTGAGTATGCCAAACAGCAAATGCACTATGCATCGCTTGTTGAAACAAAATTGACCGAGCTGAAATCGGTTGCTAAAGCCGATCCGCAGCTGTATAAAGAGTTTAGCGCCGAAATAGCCAAAATGGATTCTACCTATAAAAGGCTTAATGCCGATTTAGCCACCAGCCCCAACCAGGAGCGTGTTTTACGTGCCATGATCCGGAACTTGCAGGTACAAACCGAGGTGCTTAATCAGCAATTGAGTGTAATAGAACAATTCAATCAAATGAAAAAAGACCAAAAAGATGAAATCAAAAATATTTAAACGGTCGATGTTTGCTTTAATGGCCCTGTTAGCCGTTAATACGATCAGTTTTGCACAGCAAACCCCTGCGCCGCCGGTTCCGGTTCCCGTGCTTCCACCTGCACCCCCGATGGCTCCCTTAAACAAATTGACGCCACCCGACAGCAAAGACTTTCAGTTAAAAATGAAGGATCTGCACATTAAAATAAAGGACCTGCAGGTACGCATGAACAAACTCAACATGCAACACCAACTGCAGATGAATCTTAAACTTAAAGGTTTTGACAAACAGTTTAAGCATATTGACCAAAACTTTAACTACAAGTTGAATGACAGTGCCATGAACCTTGCCTGTGATCTCAGTAATAATATAGCGCCGCAGATAGCTTTAGGTTTTAAGGAATTTGATACCGATTTTAGCTATAACACTGATACTGACAAGCAGCATGATGATGGTGTTGAAAAGATAAAAAACTATAGCAAAAGCTATTCAATAGGTGGTAACGATGTGATTAACCTGGACAACCGATTCGGCAAAATAACCGTGAATACCTGGAGCAAAAGCGAGGTAAAGGTTGACGTACAGATAAAAGTGGGCGCCAATGATGACGAACTGGCGCAGAAACTATTGGATAATGTCACCATTAGGGATAGCAAAGATGGCTCTGGCGTTTATTTTAAAACCAGTATCAACAATGATGACAATGGCAGCTCATGGTCGTTATTTGGCGGCAAACGTAACAATGTGCGCAAAATTGAAGTGAATTACACGGTATATATGCCATCCAAAAATCCATTAAACGTAAGTAATAAATACGGAGCCACCAGTCTGCCGGATCTGGATGGGAAATTAAATATTAATAACTCTTACGGCAGCCTGGTAGCCAAAAACCTAAGCAATCCGGGTAACCAGATCACGGTTAAATACGGCAGTGCCACCATTGGCTCGCTTAACGGTAGCGACCTGGACGTAGCTTATGGCAGCCTGAATCTGGGCGAATGTAATAAGTTGAATGCCGACATCAGCTACGGCTCGGCTAAAATTGGTCGCATCACTACTTCGGGTAACATCAATGTAAAGTTCAGCGGCAACCTGAATATTACCGAGGTGGATAAAAACGTAAAGAATTTAGCGGTAAACTCCTCCTACTCCAGCGTTAAACTGGGCATCAGCAATGAGCAAAACGCCGATTTTGACGTAACCGTACGCTATGGCAGCTTTAATTACGGCGGTCATGATATCAATATCACCAGCAAAAGTCCAGCTGATAACGATAGAGGTTATAACCCTACCAAGAACTATAAAGGCCATTTGGGTAAAGGCTCAAACGATAAAAACATAACTATTAACACCAGCTACGGCAGCGTAAGCTTTGACTAAAAAGGGTCAAGAGATGAGAGTCAAGAATTAAGAGATTCAGCAAGAAAAAAATATGTCATTTCGCAGCACGAAGCAATCACGAACTACGCATATTCACTCTGTATAGCATGCGATTGCCACGCTATCGCAAATGACATGATTGGCCTTGATTCCTGACTCTTAACTCTTGATTCTAATTTCTTGCTTCTTCACAAACACCTTAATATTTTAACATTGAGCGCAAGCCTCTGCCATTTTCGGCAGGGGTTTTGTTATTTTAGAGGCAAACAATTTAGCCTGCTATGGAAATTTTTGCGAATGCCGAATCCTGGATATCACTCGTTACCCTTACTTTGCTGGAGATTGTTCTGGGCATTGACAATGTGATATTCATCTCTATTTTATCTGACAAGCTGCCGGCAAACCAGCAGGCTAAGGGCCGAAGGTTGGGTTTAGGCATGGCCATGATCACCCGGGTATTGCTTTTGTTATCCATCAGTTGGGTAATGACGCTTACCGCGCCTCTGTTTAATCTGGCACATATTTTTAATGTTACGGATGCTGATTGGGTGGAAAAACTGGCCATATCCGGTCGCGACCTGATCCTGATCATCGGCGGCTTGTTCCTGATCTATAAAAGTACCGCCGAGATCCACCATAAAATTGAAGGCGAAGAAGAAAGTGCTGAAAAGATAAAGCGGCACAGCTTCTGGGGTACCATCGTCCAGATCATGCTACTGGATATCGTTTTCTCGCTCGATTCTGTAATTACCGCCGTAGGAATGGCCAGCCATGTCGAGATCATGATACTGGCTGTTGTTATCGCCGTAGGCATTATGATGTGGGCATCAAACGGCGTGGCCGGGTTTGTGAACAAGCACCCAACGGTAAAAATGCTGGCGCTGTCGTTCCTGTTGCTGATAGGTGTTTCGCTCCTGGCCGAGGCATTTGAGCAGCATATTCCTAAAGGATACATCTACTTCGCCATGGCATTTTCGGTACTGGTAGAGATGCTGAATTTGAAAATGAAAGCAAAGGCGGTGAAAAAGGGAGCAAAGATTATCGGAATAAAGAACAAAGATTTTTAGAACAGGGATAAAAGGAACGAAGAGTAAAGTTTATGGAGTAAGAAGAAAAGTCCTTGCTCCTTACTCCATAAATCTTTACTCCAAATCAAAATACCCTGCACAGCAAACCCTTCAAATATTCCCCTTCGGGGAAGGAGGCCCTTACCGGGTGATCTTCGGGTTGATGAAACTGGTAAATAAACTGCACTTGTTTCCCGGCATCCAGCGCGGCCCATGCAATTACTTGTTTAAAGGTTTCCATATCCATGGCACCGGAGCAGGAATAGGTAGCCAACAGGCCGCCTTCGTTCAGCAGCAGCATGCCCAAACGGTTCAGATCTTTATAAGCCCTGGAAGCCCTTGTCAGCGCAGAGCGCGAGGGAGCATACTTTGGCGGATCGAGTACAATAACATCAAACTTTTCGCCATCATCCCTGAATTTGCGCAACTGCACATTCACGTCAGATTTTATGGCCGAATGTTTATCAGCATCCAATTTATTCAACAGGATATTTTCTTTCAAAGTTTCAATAGCCAATGCCGAACTATCTACACTGGTTACCGACGACGCACCATTTTTTAAGCTATTGAGCGTAAAACCGCCGGTATAACAAAAACAATCCAATACCTTTTTCCCTGTAGCATAGTTGGCTACTATATGGCGGTTATCGCGCTGGTCACAATAAAAGCCCGACTTTTGGCCTTCGGTGATATTGATGCCATAAACAATATTATTCTCCAGCACTTCTACAATTTCAGGCGGGGGATTACCAAAAAGTACTTTATTTTCGGCCTCGGCAAGGCCTTCGTGGGCCCGTGAGGAGTTATCGCTTTTATCAGATATACTTTCGGGGCTCAGCAGTTTTTGCAATTCATCAATTATTACAGGCATCACCCGCTCCATACCCGAAGTAAGCACCTGAACAGCCAGATGACCAGCATATTTATCCACAATTAAGCCCGGCAAATAATCGGCCTCGCTGAAAACCAGGCGACAGGTATTGGTTCCGTTTGCTAATACATGAGCCCTGCTTTTAATGGCCGTAGCCAGTTTACGGCGAAACCAGTCGTCATTAATTTCAACGGCCTCATCCCACTCCAAAAGGCGCAGGGCAACCCGCGATTGATCGTTATAAAAACCATAGGCCATAAAATCGCCTTTTGCATTAAGCAGCCGTACTACATCGCCATTGGCGGGTTTACCCTTTACTTTTTCAACAGCGCCCGAAAATACCCAGGGATGCCTTTGCAAAACAGCTTTCTCTTTACCCTTGTTTAATATCACATCAATCATAGCGCAAAGGTAATAAAAAGCTTAAGGCTGAAAGCCAAATGCAAAAAGCTTGTTACTTATGCCTTTGAACTGATAACCTCATTAAACTTTCATAAATTTTATTACTCCAATACAATATTTCCCGATTAAAAACATTTGGTATCTTAGTATCGAAAACATAACATGAGAAAGACTTACTTATTTTTAGCCACCATGCTATTGGCATGTGTAAGCTATAAAAGCGATGCTCAGGCAGTACCCCGTATCCCTGAGGCCAGTTCTACACAAACCATTATCCAGGATTTTGGACTGGGCAAGGTTACCATTACCTACTCCCGGCCTAATGTTAAGGACCGTAAAATATTTGGTGGCATTATTCCTTACGGCGAGGTTTGGCGCACAGGAGCCAATGCCGCAACTACCATTACTTTTACCGAAAAAGTGATCATTGAAGGTCATGCAGTACCTCCTGGTACCTATTCATTATTCAGTATCCCGCAAAGAGGCGAGTGGACCATCATCCTGAATAAAACAGCTAAACAATGGGGCGCTTATAGTTATAAGCAAGCCGACGACCTTTTACGCTTTGATGTAAAATCAATCCGTGTAAATGAAAAACGGGAAACATTTACCATGGCGTTTGCTAATTCTACGACCCGGTCGACCGACCTTTACCTGGTTTGGGATCATACAGCCGCTGCAATCCACATGGAAACTGATGATGATGCCAAGATCATGACCAATATTGACGAATTGATGAAAGGCGACCGTAAACCTTATTATTTTAATGCTATTCAGTGGTATTATGAAAATAATAAAGATGTGAACAAAGCTTTAGGCTGGGTAGCCGAAGCCGAAAAAGAAGAGCCTAAAGTACCATGGTTTAAACTGTGGGAATCGCGCTTGTTATTAAGAAAAGGGGATAAGGCTGGTGCAATAGCCGCTGCCGAAGCCGGTATCGAGCTTTCAAAGGAAAGTAATGACGACGAATACCTGCGATTGAACCTGGAAGCGCTTAGTCAGGCCAAAGATTAGTTATCAGACAACAAACTGTAAAACATTACAGGCCCGATTCTATTTGACCCGGGCTTTTTTGTTGCATAAATTTATTGATGAGGTAAGCCACAATCATCACTAAGAAACACCCGATGGGGTTAAGCCACAAATAAGCCACTGTTTTACTCAGGCCTAAATATAATATGCCCCCCTCGCTAACAATAGCGGCAATAAACACGGGGGTTCCGCTTATCCGTTTCATATAAAAAGCAACTATAAATACCCCCAATACGGTTCCGTATATATAAGAGCCTAACTGGTTTACGGCCTCCAGCAAGTTACCCAGCTTGCCGGCATACAAAGCCATAATTACACATACCACGCCCCAAAACACGGTTGAAATACGAGATACCAGCAGGTAGTTTTTGTCCGACGCATCCTTATTTATGGTGCGTTTATAAATATCGATCACGGTAGTTGAGGCCAGTGAATTAAGGGCGCTTGCTGTTGACCCCATAGAAGCCAAAAATATAATGGCTATCAGCAACCCAACCAGTCCGCGGGGCAAGTACTGTTTTACAAAGGTCAGGAATACGTAATTGGTATCATTATCATCGGCATTTACATTATTCTTTTTCATGAGCGCAATGGCATCCTGCCTGATGATGCGCGACTGAATATCAGCTACTTTTAAAGCATCTTTCGCACGATCTATCTCATCCTCATTTTTGCCGTCAATAGCTTTTACCAGGTCATTGGCTTTTGCTTTGCGCTGTTCAAAAGCCTGGGTGTATTGCTGATCGAGATAATTGTACTGGGTTGCGTAACCGCTTTGCTTTACCCGTGCTACCTCGTAATTATTAAAGAATATGGGTGGCCTGTTAAATTGGTAAAAGGCCAAAACCAGTACACCAATCAACAGGATAAGAAATTGCATAGGGATCTTGATGAGCCCATTCATAATAAGGCCCAGCCTGCTTTGCCCCACAGAGCTGCCCGTTAAATAACGTCCAACCTGGCTTTGGTCTGTACCGAAATAGGATAACTGCAAAAAGAAGCCGCCTATCAGACCGCTCCATACGGTATAGCGGTTACTCCAGTCAAATTTCCAGTCTATTACGTTCATGTGGCCCAGCTTACCGGCTATTTTCAAGGCACGTGTAAAACCTACGCCCGATGGTAATAGATTAACCACCAGTATACCGGCCAAAAACATACCGGCAAATATGATACTCATTTGCAGCAATTGGGTGTATGATACTGCTTTACTACCACCATAAACGGTGTAAAATATAACTAGTCCGCCTATAAACAGCGTGGTATAAACCGTGTTGATATTTAAAATAGTTGATAAAATAATGGCTGGCGCATAAATAGCTACCCCGGTTGACAGACTGCGCAGCACCAAAAAAAGGAAGGAAGTAAGCGCCCGGGTTTTCAGGTCGAAACGCTGTTCCAGAAACTCGTAAGCAGTATAAACTTTAAGGCGATGGAAGATAGGCACAAAGGTTACACACAGCACAATCATGGCCAGCGGTAACCCGAAGTAAAATTGCACAAATCGCATTCCATCGGAATAAGCCTGACCAGGTGCCGAAAGAAAAGTAATAGCGCTTGCCTGGGTGGCCATAACCGAAAACCCGACATGATACCAAGGTAGCGAGCGGTTACCCACTAAAAACTGATCGATATTTTTATTGCTGCCGCTTTTCCATACGCCATAAACTACAATGACCAGCAGCGTAAGGCCTAAAACTATCCAATCGGGTAAACTCATTCAAATAATTTTGTAATGAGCCAAAATACTAAAATTAAAAAAACCAGCCATACAACTACAATGCCGTAAAACTGGTTCCAATTTTTTATAAATGAGGGCAGATCAGGATCAGGCCTTTTCACCACGGCCTTTAACCAATACAGTTACAAAGAAACCGGCGGTTAATAAGCCCAAAACACCACCAATGGCTATCCAGGTAAATCCTTTATCAATTATTGCTCCTATAAAAAGCCCGGAAACTAAGCCAACAAGATAAAATACAAAATCAAGGCTTTTTTCTTCTTCTTCGTGATGTTTCATATTACTGTTAATTATAACGTTTGCAAAAATAGATGATTAATTGATTTTTACCAATAAATTATTTCAGTATAAAAGGGTTGGCGAAAAAAAGAATAAGGGTGTCATGCTGAGCTTGTCGAAGCATGGTATGAAGGCCTCTACGCACGCCCTTCGACAAGCTCAGGATGACAGGCTCTTTTTTTTGAAATTTCAAGATTCCCTCCCCACGAGAGGGGTGCGGTTGGTTGGTGCGCAAAGGCAGGGAGGGGTTTATACTGCATACAGGAATTTTGCAATGCTTATTAACCCCTCCCTACACCCTCCCGTAGGGCTACTGTGTGGACACAAGTATGCTATAAAAGTTCGATTTTTGCGAAATGGATGAACCTATAAATTCGAACCCTGATTTTAAGGGAGCATTTGGCGATAAACGGATAGAAAGGCGTGCGACTGATGCATTAAGGAAGCTAACCACGGGCCGTAATAGTAGTTTACGACAGATCACAGAAACAGATGCAGAACAAAAAAGCTTCTATCGTTTGTTTAACAACGAAAGTTTCAGCGAAAGCGCTATAGAAAAAAGTATAGTTGATCGTTGCCGGACATTAAGTTCGGGCCGCCATTTATTGTGTATACAAGATACCACAGAGTTTAACTTTTCATCCAAGCGGGGACGAATTAAACCTAAAAGTGGATTAGGAACTACTTCAAGGGATGATATTCTGGGCTTTATGTTGCATAGTAGTTTAGTAGTTGATGCAGAGCAATAGTCATGCATTGGGCTATTCTTATATTAAAACATGGGAAAGGCCCGCAGATACTCCGGGGAAACATGATCGTGATTATCAGCATTTACCTATCCAGGAAAAAGAATCTTATAAATGGATAGCGGCAGCCAATCAGAGTAAAGCGTTATTGGAGCAGGCAAATGCGATAACCATCGTTGCAGATCGGGAAAGCGACATTTACGATCTGTTTGACGTAGTTGAAAAAGACAAAGTACATTTACTGATCCGCTCTAATCATGACCGGCTGATAAGCGGGAAATTAAAGCTAAGCGGTTGCCTGAATGCCTTACCTGTTATGTATAGTTATGATCTTGCTGTAGCGGGCGATATCAGAAAGGCCAGCAGTAAGGGTATTGTTCGAATGGGGCTAAAATGGGCTAAGGTTGAGCTTTTAAAGCCGGTTTCCTGCAGAAATGAACAATTGGCAAACGTTCAGGAAATATATGTGGTAGAGGCAGCTGAACAAAACAAAGGTATTTACTGGCGGATATTAACCACACATGAAGTAACAACAGCCGAACAGGCCTTGCAGATCATTTGCTGGTATAAAGAGCGCTGGCATATTGAACAGATCCACCGTTTACTTAAAACAGACGGCTTCAGAATCGAAAAATCTCAACTGGAACAAGGTTGGGCTATACGCAAACTTACTTTGTTGGCGATGATGGCAAGTCTGCGTATCCTGCAGATGATGCTCGCATATCAGGATGATAATGAACAATCTATAGATGAGGTATTTGATCACCAGGAACAAAAATGTTTACAAATGATAGCCAAAAAGTTGGAAGGGGCAACAGAGAAGTTAAAGAACACGGCAAAAGTAAACACCCTGAAATGGGCAACATGGATAATTGCACGCATAGGTGGTTGGAAAGGGTATACTTCTCAAAGAAAACCAGGCCCGATCGTCTTGCAAAAGGGCCTGGCTAAATTCTATAACGTTTATGAAGGATGGCTACTCTATCAAGATTACAACTAAAAGATGTGTCCACACAGTAGCCCAACGGGAGGGAATCGCACATACCCAGAGTGACCTTTACTTTACAACGATTGCCCCTTCGGCTTACTCAATAAATTCACAAACAAGCGGTAAGCACCTGGTACGCCGGCAGGTAGTTCTCTGAAAAATGCGAGGGAGGTATATACAAACCGACCTTTGCCGTAATCACCAACTATTAATGATCCATTATTAGGTTGCTCACCCTTATCGTTCATTTGTAAAATGGCTTTGTATTGCGGGTCTATATCGCTTACAAAATACAGTCCACGCTCCTGGATCCAGCCTTTAAAATCGTCCTGGGTAATTTTATTTGGATAGTTAAGTACCGGACTTTGTTTATCCAGTATAGTTACTTCTGCATTCTCGTCGGTAATCCTTTGATTCACTACCCGGAAAGGATATGGGCCGATCTGTTTTACCACCAGACCTGAGTTATTATTATACTGTACCAATAAATTACCGCCATTTTTAACATAATCCATCAGTCGATTTTGTTCATAGGGCAGGCGTTCGTTCACATTATAGGCACGAACCCCGGTAATAATGGCATCATATACGGAAAGATCGGTATTCATGATCTCGCCTTCTGAAATCAGATGTACATCATAACCTACCTGGCGCAAGGCTTCGGGCATCAGATCGCCGGCGCCTGTAATATAAGCCAGCTTTTTCCCTGCAATTTTCAGGTCGAGGTTTACCAAGCGGGTTTCGGCGGGTGGGAATAGTGTAATAGCCGGCACATGATCATACCGGATACGACGCAAAGCCAGTGAAAAAGTTTTCCCGTTCACCGTTACCAGGGCTTCTAAATTATTGATCCGGGGTTTATTATCCGTTGGTGCAACAGTAAAAGCTACCGTCCACTCGTCATTTTTATTTTTCCCTGTAAATTCAATTTTTTTGGGATCGATCTTCCAGCCGTCGATGGGTTTCAGGCTGATATTGCCGCTGGCCTCAGTAAAGCTTTTTAATTTTACCTGAACCACTTGAGACTGTAACGAATTAAAAATATAGTCCTGGTTTTCGATATTGGCGGTAACCGGCGGTGTAATTTCCAGCGGCTGATAAACCTCGCCCCTTACCGGGTCTACATATTTATATAACAGCCTGCGTTCAAAATGAACCGGTTTGCCTTCTATAATAAATTCAAAATCAACTTTGGGCAGGTCGGGGTTTTCGGGATTTCCGGCCAATGTTTCATCAGGTAAATTATAGGCGCCTATACTATGCGGGGTTTCCAGCCAGTAAGGTTGTGTTAATTTATCGGCAGTACCGCTTTGCTCAAATGTTTGCTGCTGATTGGCCGGGATCACCTGGCTGTTCAAATTGGAAACATTATTTTGAAACCCTATGCTGTTGATCTTTACCCTGTTGCTATACCTGTCAACCACCTGGGCACGCACCTGGATCTTATCGCCAAGGGCATATGTTGGTTCCGTGGCGTAAGCCTCAAACCATAAGCCCGAACAGGCGGCAATCAGCTCGCTCAATTCTTTTGTTTTTTGGGTTCGCCAGTATATATCAGAAACCTTTTCCACCTTACCCAACAACTGTACTAAAGCTGGCACTGACTTTTCGGGAGCTTCGGCATTAAAATCCCTGTTGATGATGCCGATGGCTGCACCGATAGATTCGCCGTCTTTTACCCGTTTCCAGGTAGTATTAACACCATCCATCAGGTCGTTTTGCGGAACATCACCCAAAATGGTTTTAAAATATTCATAAATTTCGCCGCGTTGCCTGGCCGAGCCAAAACCCTGTGTTTTATGGTTACTACGGCTTTCGGCAGCAAGTTCACCATAGCCTTTCCCTAAAATGGGGTTATAAACACCTACATTAATTTTAAACTGATCGGCCGCGGTAGTGTTTATAGTGCCAAAGCTAAAAGTATTCCAAAGCAGGCGTTTGGCTTGCCAGGGCTGCACATATTTTAACTGTTCGGGATAACGTTTAGGATCGGCCGCTGCCGTAAATGCTTCCTGCGCCAATATAGCCGATGAAGTATGATGGCCATGGCCGCCTTCGCCGGTTGTGGGGAAACGGCATATCATCACATCGGGCCGGAACTTACGGATCACCCAAACCATATCACCCAACACCTTATCCTTATCCCATATTTTCAGTGTTTCTTCAGGACCTTTGGAAAAGCCAAAATCATTGGCGCGGGTAAAAAACTGTTCGGCACCGTCAATGCGGCGGGCGGCCAGCAATTCCTGCGTACGTATCAATCCCAAAAGTTCACTTTGTTCATTTCCAATCAGATTTTGACCGCCATCGCCCCTTGTGCAGGAAAGGTAACCGGTGCGGTAATGCTTTTCCTGGGCCAGATAAGCCAGCAAACGGGTGTTCTCATCATCGGGGTGAGCAGCTATATACAACACGCTGCCCAGTGTATTGAGCTTTTTAAAATTTTGCTGTATAGCGCCCAAATCGGCCGGTGGCGAGGTTTGTGCTGATACGAAGGTTGAAAGGTATAAAAAGATGGTAATGAGGTTTATCCGCTTCATGCTGGCAAATATATTTGAAAGATGGAAATTTATTATCTTTATATCAATAATATAACATTGCATAAATATGGAATGCGCTATATTTCAAACGGATAACAGGCAAACCATAATTGCTGTAATAACCTAAAATTTCTGCTGATTAGTAAAACAAATCTGTCATTCATGAGTAATCTTAATCAAGTGATTAGCTTTTTGGCCAGGATCGCTATGCTTTAATCAATCGTTTGATTAATTTTGTGCCGTTAAAAGAAAATGGACAAAGATAAGATAGATAAAAAGGACCACATTCTGGACGTAGCCGAGCGCGTGTTTTCAGAGATGGGTTTTGACGGTGCTTCCACCCGTATGATCTCGGGCGAAGCCGGTGTAAATATGGCCATGCTCAACTATTATTTCGGTTCAAAAGAAGGCTTATTCCTTGCGGTTATTGAACGTAAGATCATCTCGTTTCAAAACATACTGCAAATTTTAGGTAACGACGAAAGCATCAGCTCCTGGGGAAAAATAGAATCATATATCGAGATCTATGGCGACCGGGTAGTGAACAACAACTGCTTCCAGAAATTGCTCTATCAGGAATTGACCATGAACCGCCGCACTGAGCTTGCCGAAACCATACGCAATATGTTGATGAAAAGTGTATCTGAGCTGTTCAGGATAATACAGGAAGGAATGGACAATGGTGAATTTAGTAAAGATACCGACATGCAAATGGTAGTGGCCACGCTTTATGGAACCAAAAACTTCATTATGAATACCCCGCTGATGTCATCAACCATGCTGGGTGTTGATATACAGGACGAAAAAGTGTTGGAGGAACAATTTAAGCCCCGTATCAAAAAATATTTAAAAACCCTATTAAAAGCGTATTTAGTTAATGAAAATGACAACTCTAAATAAAAAAACCAACCACCTCTCACTGTTTAATGCAGTGCACCCTTTCTGCCTGTATGCTATTACGTTTGTAATAACAGCTTCGCTATTTGTGGGAACCGCAAATGCGCAGGACAGAACCATTACCCTGGATGAGGCTATAAAACTTGGTCTGGAAAACAGCAAGACCTTAAAGCTTTCACAATCAAAAATTGACCAGGCTGTTTCTGAATACAACCAGGCTAAAGACCAATCGTTGCCAACCGGTAAAATAAGCTATGGCTACAATCATGCTGAGATTCCGGCAAACAGGCTGGCTTTAGGTCCCGAAAGTTTTAACTTACCCAACCGGGCCGATGCTTACCTGGGTATATTGACCTTGAATCAAACTATTTTTGAAGGCAATAAGCTTAAGTACGCCCGTCAGTCAACAGACCTGTTAACCCAGGTTGCCCGTTTGGATGCGGTGAATGATAAAGATCAGATCGTTTATGATATTATCAGCTCCTACTACAGCTTGTATAAAGTGCTGCAAAGCAAAAAGGTAGTCGCTCAAAACTTGGCCACCGTTGACGCGCAGATTAAACAGGCGCAAAGATTTTTTGAACAGGGATTGGTAACTAAAAATGATGTACTGCGTTTCCAGCTGCAAAGATCAAACATTGAAATTAACGGCGTCGATCTGGAAACAAACCGCCGCATTGTTAACTACAACCTGAATGTATTGTTAGGATTACCTGAAGGCACCCAGCTCAACATCGACCAGATAACTGAAGCCGACCGGCAAGTTGCTCCATTTAGTAATTACCTGGATACCGCAATGAGCAACAGGCCCGAGCTACAACAGTTTGACCTACGCACTAAAGTAGCCGAAACCAACATTAAAAGCATCAAAGGCAATACGTTGCCTACGCTGGTAGCATCAGTTGCTGGCTATTATATAGATGCCAATATCAACCCTATCCCTAAAAGCGGTAACTACATTACACCGTTAACAGGCGGCTTAACCCTGTCATGGGGCTTTAGCTCATTATGGACCAACAAAAACAAGGTTACCGAGGCTAAAATTGAGCGCGAACAAACTGTGATCAATAAAAACATTATGGTTGATCGTATTAAGGATGAAGTGAACCAGGACTACCAGAACTATACTTCGGCTTTAAACAAGATTAAGCTTTTACAGGTAGCTATTGAGCAGGCCGGCGAGAACAATAAAATATTGGAATCAAAATATAAGAGCAATATATCCTCAGCTACAGATCGCGCTGATGCCGAAACATTACTTTATCAGGCCCAGATCAACCTGGAACTGGCAAAAGCCGATGCTGGTTTGGCTTACTATACCTTATTAAAATCAACTGGAAAAATTAACAAACAATAATACTAAACCAATCAATACTATATACAATGGCAAAGGAACACGAAACACAGGAACAAACACCAAAAAAGAAACCGAATAAAGTTATCCCTATCATATTAGGTATACTACTTGTTGGAGGTATCATTTTCGGTATCAAAGAATATATATATTTCGGTAAGCATATTGATACCGACGACGCGCAGATCGATGGCGATATCAGCCCGGTTGTTACCCGCGTTGGAGGTTATGTTGATTCGATCTATTTTGAAGAAAATACTCACGTAAACGCCAATCAGGTACTGGTTAAGATAGATGACCGTGACTATAAAGTTAAATTGGAGCAGGCACAGGCCGCGCAAGTAGGCGCAAGCGCCGGTATCAACGTAAATCAATCACAGATTTACGCTAACGAAGCTAACTCAGCAAGTGCAAGAGCGCAGGTTGCCTCAAACGCCGCCCGTTTAGATAAAGTACAAAAGGATTACAACCGCTATGCCAACCTGGTAAAAGATGGTTCTGTAACCCAGCAGCAATTTGATCAGGCTAAAGCCGATCTGGATGTGGCTAAAGCTACTTTACGTGCATCACAAGATCAGTACAAAGCCGCACAGGAACAAATTGGTACTACACGCAGCGAATTAAAAGTTACCCATACCGGTGTAACCCAAAAGCAAGTGGATATTGATTTTGCTAAACTGCAATTAAGCTATACCACTATTAAAGCACCGGCTGCTGGCCTGGTATCTAAAAAAAGCATCCAATTGGGTCAATTGGTGCAGGCAGGACAAACACTGTTCTCCATCATTAACGATAACAGCCTGTACATTACCGCCAACTTTAAAGAAACCCAACTGAACGACATGAAAAGTGGTCAGAAAGTTGACATCGAAGTTGATGCTTACCCAGATCTGAAACTGGAAGGCGAAGTTTACAATTTTTCGCCTGCTACAGGTGCAAAATTCTCTTTACTACCACCAGATAACGCCACCGGTAACTTTGTAAAAGTTGTGCAACGTGTACCTGTTAAAATAAAAATAAAAGCTGATAAAGCAACTCTTGACAAATTGCGCCCGGGTATGAGCGTAAAAGTATCTGTAATTAAAGGATAATCGAGGATTGGGGATTTCGGGTTTAGGATTTCGGATTTATTATTCTGTTAATTCTTTAATTCTGTAAGTTCTGGTTCTGATTTAAAGTTTAGGAATTTAGAATTTAATGTAATATGGCTGAAACAGGCTTTAAAAAATGGATCATCACAATCACGGTAATTACGGCTTCGTTGTTGGAGCTGATTGATACCACCATTGTGAATGTAGCGTTGCCCAAGATACAGGGTAACCTGGGGGCAACTCTTGAAGACGTTGCCTGGGTAGTTACCGGTTATGCTGTTGCCAACGTAATCGTACTTCCGATGTCGGGTTGGCTTGGCAATCGTTTCGGGCGTAAAAATTATTTTATAACATCAATTATCGTTTTTACCATTGCTTCATTCTTGTGCGGTAATGCTACAAGCCTGGGCGAGCTGGTATTGTTCCGGATCATACAGGGTATAGCCGGGGGTGGTTTGATATCAACTTCACAGGCTATACTTATTGAAACCTGGCCGCGTGAGCAAATTGGTACAGCTACCGCGTTATTTGGTTTAGGCGCGGTAGTAGGGCCAACTGTGGGGCCTACCATAGGTGGCTATATAACCGACCACTTAAACTGGAGCTGGATATTTTATGTAAACATTCCCGTAGGTGCCATAGCTGCGTTTTTTGCCTATACCTTTGTGCGCGAAACACCGAAAGACGAGAAAGGAAAACCCGTGGACTGGTGGGGGATTCTGTTCCTGGCCATATCCGTTGGTAGTTTACAAACCATCCTGGAAAAAGGCGAAACTGAAGATTGGTTTGCTACAACCTATATCACCGTGCTCACTATTACCGCCATATTAGGCTTGATCCTTTTTATATGGCGCGAAATGAGCATCGATTACCCGATAGTAAACTTTGCCATATTAAGGCACCGAAGCTTCGCGGTAGGTATGTTCACTTCCTTTATACTCGGATTTGGGTTGTATGGATCGGTGTTTGTGTTCCCGGTATTTTGCCAGAACCTGCTCGGCTTTACGGCGCAGCAAACGGGCGAGATCCTGTTTCCGGGTGGTTTATGTACCATTATCATGATGCCGTTTATAGGCAAAATGCTTAATAAGGGTATCCCTGCCCAGTTTATGGCAACGGCCGGTATGTTCCTGTTCTTTGTATTTACCACCATGCTCAGCAATTCAACGCTGGCGGTAGGTACAGGCGACTTTTTTATACCACTGGTTATACGCGGTGTAGGTATGGCTTTATTATTCGTACCATTAACTACGCTGGCAATTGCCGATCTGAAAGGTCCCGAAGTTGGACAGGGAACCGGCTTAAATAACATGATGCGCCAATTAGGCGGTTCGTTTGGTATTGCCACCCTTACAACCATTATTCACGTTCGCCAGGGATTGCACCGCAATAATCTTTTAACCAATATTACATCAACCAATCCGGCGTTTACAGAGCGCTTTAATGCCTATTTGCATGGTTTTATGGCTAAGGGACATTCATTGATTGATGCTACCCGCATGGCTTATGGAGCTATAGAAGGCGCCGTTACCCGGCAGGTATTGCTGTTAACTTATGATGATGCCTACTGGATATCTGGTTTAGTGATGTTGTTCTCGATACCGTTATTATATCTGCAGCCATTTAAAAAGGCTGTTAAAATGCCGGTAGACGCGCACTAATAAAAACGATAAAAGCCGTTCCTCTATTACCAGGAACGGCTTTCCCCAAAAAAAATTAACAATTAAAATTTAAGTACTGCCTCCCGTAAACACTTTGCTTTATGAAAAGATTCTGCAGATCCAGGGGGCGTTTAATCTTAGGTATAAATTTAGAAGTTTTTAATTAACAAACGCAAATTTAATTAAGCATTTAAGCATAATTTATGAAAAAGGCATGAAATTTTTAAATCTCATGCCTTTTTTTATTAAATCCTGACTTATTCGTTCAAAAAATCACTTTACCGGCAGATGTTATCAGCGATGCGATACGCACAGCGTCAAAAATACGCTCCTCAGTAGTGGATAATTTTATCAATGAGTCCTCATGCGCGTTCACACACATTTCGCAACCATTAACCGCGGATATGGCCAGACTCATTAATTCAAAAAACTCCTTACCGGTTACCGGCTTCATCATCAGCTGCATACGGATACGGGCCGGGATCTGGGTATATTTTTCTTTCTGCGTAAAATGCCTGAACCTGTAGAATACATTGTTCGAGGCCAATAAAGAGGCGCAACCAACGGCTTCTGCTATTTCAGCAGCGTCGGCACCCTGTTCCTGGGCATACCTGGTAAAAAAAACGGTAAGCGGTGTGTTATTATTATTAACCGCTGTGCTTAGTCCTAACAAGGCACACTCTTTAGTACTTAGGTGGGCCGATGTAAGGGTGCTTGTAAAATTCAGCTTCAGGTCGCGCAGATAACGTGATTCGCCTTTTTCAAGCAGGCTGAGAGCCTCTGTTCTATAGTTTTTATCTATTCCAATACTTTCCAGCAATTCCTGGATCACTTCGGTGCTTTCGTTCATATTTTTTTGTGCTTAAAGCTAAAAGCCGAAGGCTTAAAGCGGGTTGTTTTAAAAGCTTTCGGCTTTATGCCTTAAGCTTTCAGCTTGTATTCGGCTTAAAAAAAATCCCCGCGCAAATTTTTGCACGAGGATATATAGTATAATAGGGGTATTAAACAGTAAGTGTTTCTTGTCCTTTTTCCCAGTTGCAAGGGCAAAGCTCATCTGTTTGTAAACCATCAAGTACACGTAAAACTTCTTTAACATTACGGCCAACGCTTAAATCGTTAACAGATACCCAACGGATAATACCTGTAGGGTCAATAATGAAAGTAGCACGGTATGCAATCTTTTCGGTTGGTTCCAATATGCCCAGATCTTCTGCTAATGATTTTGAAGTATCAGCAAGCATCGGGAATTTCAGATCGCGCAGATCATCATGATCGCGTCTCCAGGCAGCGTGTACAAATTCAGAATCTGTAGAAGCACCAATTAAACGAGTTTCACGATCGCGGAATTCACCATAGTTTTTGTTGAACTCAGCAATTTCAGTTGGGCAAACAAATGTAAAATCTTTTGGCCACCAGAACATTACGGTCCAAACGTTATCGTCGTTCACCAGGTAATCAGAAGTTAGTGTTTCAAACTCTTTACCTTTTTCAAGGCTTACTACAGCGGTTTTAGAAAATTGAGGGAATTTTTGTCCTATCGTTAACATATTAGCTATTTTATTATTATTTATGCAACAAATATACGCTTTTTAAAGAAAGCTATTAATTCTAAAAATCTATGCGGTATCAATTTTCTCTATATATGACCTATATCATATAGCCCTTTTCTATCCGCCTGATTTTCACCTGTTTCAATGATCTTTTTCAATTGAAAAAAAACTTTACCTTGGTTGTATGAAAACTAAACCTGTCATAATAATAGTAGTTGCTGCAGTCATCCTGGTGTGCGGCTTCTTATTTATCCGTAGCAAATACCTAACTAAGCCAGAAAAAGGCGAAATAACCCGGTTCTTAAATGCCTTTAACGTGCAGATACAGGCAGGTAATATCGATTCGGCAAGTGTTTATTTTGAGGCAGATCAAAAAAGTGCCCGACTGGTAAAAGCGCTGTTGAAGGTGCTTACCAATAAAACCAACACAGGCGGTAAAGAAAGCCCTATTTTTAAAGTAAGCTTAAATACCGAAGATGCCACAGTTAAATTTATAAATCCGGAACTGGCTACCACCAATATTATTGCAACCTTTGATCATAAAGCCTTGACGGCCGAAAAAGCAACCCTTGTATTCACTATCCACAAAACAGGCAGCCATCAATACAAGATAAGCAAGGTAAATGCTACTGATTTTGTAAAGGGCTATGTTGCGTTTCAAAACAAAGTGATCAATAAAACCATACCCGAGAAGGATATTTATGCACCAATTACCCTGGCAGCCTTTAAAACTGCCGAAAAACTAAAAACCAGGTATGATACCGTGCTGTGGTTTGAACATATGGATGGTAAAACCTATTATTATGTATCAAAAAGTCCGCTTGAAAAGGAAACTTATTGGGGAGTTGATAATAAAGATGGTAAAGTACCCACCCATCAGATGGCGCTTTTAAATCCGGAACTCAAAGAGATCATTCCACCGGAATACGACCTGATACACAATATCGGCCGAACAGTGGATGGACTGATAGAGGTTGAAAAAGGCAGTAAAAGAGGCCTTTTTGACTTGACTGGCAAATTGGTAGTACCTGTTGATTATGACCAGCTTTATCCACTGAATGACGAGGAGAACCTGGCTTTACTCAAAAAACAAGACGACTATTTTTACCTGAAAAAAGACCTGACCGTAAGCGAAAAACTAATCGACTTTAAGATAGCCGATGTGCTACCTAAAATAAAACTCTACGGATCATCTGCTAAACTTTCGGATAAGAGTTCAAAGAACATTATGGAGTATAACAGCAGGGAAAGGACCTCTTCTATATTGATACCTCCTTCTTATTTAACCGACTGGCAGATCACCTCCAAATTGATCGATTTCCAAAATCCTTTGAGAAAAGGTGTAAAAAGCATGGACGAAGGCGATGGAGAAGGCAGTTTAAGCCTGGCCATTACCTTTAGCGGTACTAAACAACCAGGAGATAATTGGTTTGAAAGCGCTTTTTACTCCATAGCGGATGATTATTTGGGCGGGCGATCAGGTCTGTACACTACTAAAGAAGTACTTTTAGTTGATAAAAAACAAAACCGGCTACTGGGTTTTAACGCAAGTGCTTACATGGGCGATGGTGAAGGCGGTGGCGCTCTGTCTGGGTCATGTAATGAAAACTCACTAAGAGCGCTCAATGATTCGTTATTTGAGTTTAAAACCACATCGCAATTCTATCAATCCCTATTAGATACGACCGAAACTCTGGATGAGGGGCCGTATTATTATTACCTGCAAATAAAAGATGGCAAACTGGCACCAGTATATCAAAAGGGCCAACGCATATTTCCAACGCAATACGTAAAACTGGACGATTCCTATTTACAAAATTGTTATGTACTCTCCCGCTACACTAAAAACCAATCAAATAGCCGAACCGTTGACCATGCTACCCCAGCCATCCTGCAGCTGATGAAAAATGAGATCTATGCATCGTACCAATACAAGTTTAAAAACCAACGTTGGAACGACATATTTGTGAACCATTTTGACAGGTATGATAAAGGCAACCTGGCTAACGTTGATGATTCCCTGACAGTTATTGATAAATACAACATCAACTTTATCAACAACAAACTAAACGCGCAAAAAGCCAATACATTAGCGGCCAAATGAGTATTACAGCCCGCCTACTACGGTATTTCGCATTCTTTTGGATAGTGGTATTGAGCCTGGGTACTTTTGCTCAATACCTAAATTTTAAGCAGGACACCGTTTTTTTGAGCTTTAAGCAGGCGGCCATTGAAACAGGCTGGTACATGCCGGCCTTTTACTGCCATATTTTTGGCAGCAGTATTATTTTGCTGGCCGGCTTTTTCCAGTTTTCAAAAAAGGTGTATAGTAATCGTCCGCTGCATAGGGCATTGGGCAAATTGTATGTTTTTGGCGTTTTATTTTTTGCCGCACCAGGCGCTTATGTCATGACACTGTTCATCAACCGGGGTAAGGGCGTTTTCGCTTCCTTTTTAATACAAAATACCTTGTGGGTGGCTTTTACGCTATCTGCTTTTCTGCTGGTAAAGAACGGTAAAATTGATGAGCACGTTAAAATGATGCGACGTAGTTACGCACTGGCCTTTGCCGCGGTAACATTACGTTTTTATATATGGTTGTTTACCGTTTTAGGCAACGGCGTAAATTTTGAGAATAATTATCTCATCATCGCTTTTTTAAGCTGGGTGCCCAATTTATTGCTGGTAGAGTTAATACCCCCTAACCCCCTAAAGGGGGAACGATAAAGCAAATCGCTCCCCCTTTAGGGGGTGGGGGGCCTACAATATAAACTTCGTGCTCAGGAAATTGGAATCGCTGCCGTTCACAATTTCGTTGATGATCTGTTTATTAGTTTCGTTCAGTTTGGTGGCAACCAATGAGCGGATAGAAAATGCCCGCAGCGCGTCAAATACCGAAAGTGTACCCTCGGCACTGTCCTTACGACCTGTAAATGGAAACACATCGGGCCCGCGCTGACACTGGCTGTTGATGTTTACACGGCTTACCAGATTTACAAACGGATCGATCAATGATGAGATCTCCTGGGCATCGTTACTGAATATACTCACCTGCATACCATGCGGCGAATCGATCTGATATTCAATCGGCTCTTCTATCGATTCAAACGGAATTACAGGAATAATCGGACCAAACTGTTCTTCGCGGTATAGCTTCATTTTTTCGTTCACCGGGTAAACAATAGCCGGGTAATAGAATGAGGCAACGCTTTCGCCACCATTTTCATTAATGATTTTTGCGCCATGAGCTATAGCATCATCAACCATTTCTGTCAGCGATTCGGCCTTATTAGGCTCGGGCATTGGAGTAAGTTTTACGTCCTTATCCCATGGCAGGCCAAATTTTAGTTTAGATACAGCCTCGCTCAGTAGTTTTAAAAATTCATCGGCTACATCTTTATGCACAAATATTACTTTGATGGCTGTACAACGCTGTCCGTTAAATGACAGGGCGCCTAAAACGCATTCGCTCACGGCCAGTTGCAGGTCGGCATTTTTGGTAACAATAGCCGCGTTTTTTGCATCCAGGCTTAATACCGCTCTTAACCGGTTTATTTTAGGGTGACGCTTTTTCAGATCGTTAGCTACTTTACTGGAGCCTATAAAGGCCAGCACATTTATTTTGCCGGTTTGCATCAGTCCGGGGGTAACTACCGCGCCACGACCATAAACGGTATTCACCACACCTTTAGGGAACGATTCCTGGAAGGCCCTTAGCAGGGGATAATGTAACAGCGTACCATGCTTAGGCGGTTTAAATAAAATGGTATTGCCCATAATAAGGGCAGGTATCAGGGTTGTAAAAGTTTCGTTAAGCGGGTAGTTGAACGGCCCCATACAAAGCACCACGCCCAGCGGTGAGCGGCGGATCTGTGCGATCAAGCCTTCGGCCATTTCAAAGCGGGACGATTTACGGTCGAGCGCCTTCAGGGCATCAATGGTAGCGTTGATGTATTCGATGGTACGGTCAAATTCCTTTGCCGAGTCGCCGTATGATTTGCCAATCTCCCACATCAGGAGCTTTACCACCAGGCTGCGCTGCTCAATCATTTTATAGATGAAACGCTCCATGCATTTTATCCTGCCATCAATGCTCATGGTAGGCCATTCGCCGCGCCCATTGTCGTAGGCGGTAATGGCTGCCTCCAGGGCATCATTAGCTTCTGTTTCGGTGCAGATAGGATAAGTACCTATTAGCTTGCGTTTAAACCCATCCGGGCCGGGAAAACAAACAGGCGAATACACTTCGGTCACAGGCCCGTTCCAGGGCTTCATCTCTCCATCACACAGGTATTCGCGCTGATGCACTTCTGATATCTGGAATTCGGCCGGTATCTGGCTTTCCTCCACAAATATCGAACTGATCTGATCTTGAAAACTCATATTATATTGGGGTTAGAATTTCTATAAAGATAAAGAAAGCCCCCTTTTATTATCAAGTCTTTTTATTCAGTTCCATTTTTGTTGATAAATTTTCAATTCAGGCCGATTCTTTATACAATACCATACCGGCATGGTAAAACACGTTACCGTCAAAATCGCCATCGGCGGTAAAGCCGGTATCATCCAGATATTCGATATGCTTATCCCTAATGCTGTAAAAGCCGGTGTAAGCCATCTTTCGGTTACCGCGGGCCTCAACATAGCGGCCGTTTGGTAATAACTCATGGCGTATGTAACCATCACTTGTTACCCAAACGCCTATATGTTGATCCTTTTCCATATTTATGCTATTGCTGTTGAGGTTGTTAATTCTTTCCAGTTTTCCAGATCGCTTTGAACAGCGGCTATTTTTTTAGTAGCCAGTTCATAAGCATCGGCACCTAAAAATAAATTGAGTGGGGCTTCCGGCTCATTGGTGATCCTGATCATAGCCTCTGCTGCCTTTTCGGGATCTCCTACCTGCTGCTGATCCATGCTGTTTTGATGAAAATCCTGAATATCACGCACGTTTTGATAAGCAGCGATAGGGTTCTTTGGAGTGATCAAGGACCCTTCCGACAGGAAATTGGTACGGAAATAGCCTGGCTGCACTATTGTTACCTTGATACCAAACGGCCTTACTTCTTCGGTCAACGATTCCGAAAAACCATTCACCGCGAATTTGGTAGCGCAATAGATCCCGAAACCGGGAAAACTTCCGGTAAAGCCTGCGATTGATGATATATTCAGGATATGTCCGGATTGTTGCTCACGCAGATAAGGCAATGCCTTGCGGATCACGTTTAAGGAACCGAAAACATTTACTTCAAAATTATCACGCAATTCGGCGTCTGTTAATTCTTCAAGGCCACCAACCAAGCCGTAGCCGGCGTTGTTCACTACTACATCAATTTTACCAAAAGTATTTATGGTCAATTCTATAGCGTTTTGTACGCTTTCTTCGTTTTTGATATTCACTACCAGCGGCAAAAACTGCTCGCTTTGGCTGCCTACGGCCTTAGTCAGGTCGCTCAGGCTTCTTGAGGTGGCCGCTACCTGGTAGCCTTCGTTTAATAATCTTTTTACCAGGCTAAGTCCCAGGCCTTTGGAGGCACCGGTTACAAACCAAACTTTTTTATTGCTCATTTTTTGTTTTTGTTTTTATGTTTATGGATAGATACAGGGTTGGGATAAGGTTTTTATTTAACCTGTAAGTCGTGCTCAAGATCTGTTGAACAGGTAAGCTCTTCCCACTGGTGGATCTCTTTATACAGTGAATCCAATTTGGTTAAAGCCCGGTTATAAGCATCGCCACCTAACAGCAAATACAATGGAGGATTTTCCTCGCCCACAATTTTGATGATAGATGCAGCGGCTTTTTCCGGATCACCGGCCTGCTCGCCATCCATTTTCAGGTATTTGGCATGCGTTTCCCGCACATCCGTGTAATCGGCTATCGGGTTTTCGGTCATGCTTAGTGAATCTGGTGTCAGGAAACTGGTCCTGAACGCGCCCGGTGCAACTACCGTAACCTTAATACCCAGGGCTTTTACATCGGCTGCCAATACTTCGGACAGGCCGATCACCGCGTATTTAGCGGCTCCATAAATAGCCCAACCGGTTCCAGGGGCAATACCCGCTATAGACGATATATTGATGATATGCCCCGAACGTTGTTTGCGCAGATAAGGCATCACAAATCTGATGACATTTAGGGTGGCAAATACGTTTACGTCAAATGCTGTGCGGGTTTCTTTGTCGGTCAGCTCCTCGATAGCGCCGCCTATACCATAACCGGCATTATTGATCACTACATCTATCCGGCCAAAAGTTTCATTGGTATGCTGCAGGGCCAATGATACACTGGCTTCGTTCACCAGATTAACCTGTAGCGGTAAAAAGTTATTAATGTTTGGAGTGTTAACTGCTTTTATTAACTCCTCTTGATTTCTGGAGGTGGCGGCAACAAGCTGACCAGCATCCAGTAATTGTTTCACTAAACTGAGCCCAAATCCTTTGGAGGCGCCAGTAATAAACCATACTTTTTTGTTGTTGTCCATTTTTTGTTCTAATTGATAGAACAAAGGTAGGGTGGCAGGCAAGCCTGTGCATTACGCGAATCAAACCAATGGTTACGAAATTCAAACAATTTGAATTTTACTGGGTGTTTTACTTTTGCTTTGGGGAGAATTATATAGCGCGGTTATAACAAATATAACGAATTGCGGTTAGGAAAACAAATGCAAGGTTGCAATTCAAAACCACATATCGCAAACGACTCACCCCGCCTGCGCTTCGCTGGGCGACCCTCTCTTCGCCTGCGGCGGAAAGAGGGTAAAACCTTTCTCTCCACGCGTCATTGCGAGGTACGAAGCAATCCCCGACTTACAGATCGGCCCTGTATAGCATAGAGATTGCTTCGTACCTCGCAATGACGCGTGGAGACCAAGAGGCCTGGCCACATCAGCTAATCTACTGCGTTTGGAATTAAACATTCCTGAATGACGATGGCGTGAGCTGGGTTTGTTTCTTAAAAAAGTTATTAAAGTGCGTTGGCTCTTCAAAACCCAGGCAATAGCCTATTTCTGAGATATTCCAGTCAGTGTGTTTGAGGAGGGATTTGGCTTCACTGAGCAAACGATCGGCAATATGATCGGTAGTGGTTTTGCCGGTAGTTTCGCGGATGGCACGGTTCAGGTGGTTTACATGTACCGAAAGGCGTTGGGCAAAATCATTGGCCGAGCGCAGGGAAAACCGCTGTGCCGGGTTCTCTATCGGAAACTGGCGCTCCAGCAGTTCGGTAAATACCGAAGTAATGCGGCTTTTGGCATCGGCGTGTTTATATACGTTTTCTGATGGTTGCGTTTTGAGGGCATAATAGGCCATTTCGGTCACGTAATTGCGGATCAGGTCGTATTTAAAATCGTAATCGGAGCCTATTTCATCCAGCATTTTGGTAAATAACCCGGTTACATACCTGTCCTGATCATCATTCAGGGCATATACCGGCTTAGCGCCCAGGGCAAACATGGGCAGTTCGCTTAAACCGCCCCTAAAACGTTCGGTAAAAAAAGCTTCGGTAAAGATGCAGAAGAAACCCGTACGGTCATCAGACATATGCTCAAAGGTATAAGGCACATGCGGACTAAAAAACATCAGCGAAGTGCCCGACAGCGTAATGCTTTTATCGGCATAGTGAATAATGTTTTCACCACGCATCAAACTGATCTTATAAAAGCTTCTGCGGCTATAGGTAACTGGTTTAGCGTTGGGGCCAATGCAATCCTCAATCCTGAAAACGTTAAAGTGACCTATGTTTTGCTGCAGGTTGTTGGGCAGCCAGTCAAATTTATTTCGGTAAAAATCTTCGAGTGTTTCTGTTGCCATACCCAAAGTTACAAAATTCAAACACAGACACAAATCAGCATTGTCTACTTAAGGTCATTTTGACCCTGTATTTTAACAAATTCTACCGATTTTTGGCCTGTTTTATCACCAGAATTTGTTCAGAAACTACCCGTTTTAACACTTTTTAACAAATTTTAACACAGTTTTAGTAAGGTTTTGATGAGTGGAGATCAGGGTCAGGATATTTCAGAAATCACAAACCGATCCATTTGATATGTCGGGAGATTACTCGTTTGCGAAACCCCTTCCTTCCCGAGGGAAGGAATCGCACAGGCCCTGCTCTGTGCAAGTAGATAAGAATGTCATCCTGAGGAACGAAGGATCTTCTTCAGATGACAAGCCAGCGGTATTCATAGCGAAGAAGATCCTTCACTGCGTTCAGGATGACAAGTTTATTTTGCTATAGCACAAAAAAAGAGACGCATGTGATGCGTCTCTACATTATTCTTTGATTGATTTCAGACTGCAATTATTCCTGCTCTTCCAGATCAGCAGCAGCGGCTTCATCTAAAAACCAGAGGGTTTCGCCGGCGATGGAATCGATCAGTTGGGCAGGGTATTCTTCAATATCCTCAGCATCTTCCAGTACGTGGTGTACGGCAATGGCTTTACCTTCACCATAAACCAGGAACGCGATATAGCGAGCCTCGTTGATTAATGGTGCGTTCAGCGTAATACGCCATACCTGCTGATCTTCCAGCCAAACTTCTTTTACACCAGGTTTGGTATCATGCAATACCGGTGTATGCGGAAATAAGGAGGCCGTGTGCGAGTTATCGCCCAGGCCTAATAATATCAGGTCGAAGCTTGGCTCATCCTCGTCAAAAAAGGTGCTGATCAGGTTCCAGTATTTGGCCGCAGCCTCTGCCGGTTCAAACGTGGTATCAACAGCAAATATATTGGCCGGACTGATCAGCAAAGGCTCAAACAGGGCCTTTTTGGCCATCAGGTAATTGCTGTCCTTATGATCCTGCGGTACATTGCGCTCATCGCCAAAAAAGAAATATACTTTTTCCCAGTCGAGCTGGTCGGCATAGGAGGTAGATGCAAGCAACTCATACAGTTTTTTTGGTGAACTGCCGCCTGATAATGCCACGGTGAACTTACCCCTCGCATTGATGGATTCGTTGCCTATTTTAACAAAATAATCTGCCAGGGCAATTAGTACTTCATCGGCAGTATTAGAAATATTTAATTTCATGGTTGTGAGTAGTGAGTTGTGAGTAGAGAGTTGTGAGTGGTTGTTCCGTATGCTTTCTTTTGATAGAACTCAAAACTGACCACTCACAACTCACCACTCTCATTATTAACTTTTTTTCCCATTTACCGGCAAGGTGAACCAGGTAAATCCGTCGCGGGCAATTAGTGCTTCGGCGGCTTCCGGTCCCCATGAATCGGCAGAATAGTTAGGGAAATTCAGGCTCTTTTTATTTTGCCAGGTGCTCAGGATCGGCATAACCAGTTCCCATGCAGCTTCTACCTGGTCGCCACGCATAAACAGGGTTTGATCGCCCAGCATGGTATCCAGTATCAGTGTTTCGTAAGCTTCTGGCGCCTGGTTGGTATAAGTACCTTTATAGTCAAACACCATATCCACAGCGTTTAGCACCATATCAATACCCGGACGTTTAGCCTGTACCTGCAAACGGATGCTCATTTCGGGCTGTATGCTGATGATGAGCCTGTTTTGCTGCCAGCTTTCGGCGGCCTCGGTGGGGAATATCAAGTGTGGTACATCCTTAAACTGGATGGTAATAACCGATGATGATTGGTGCATGCGTTTACCTGTACGCAGGTAAAACGGAACACCCTGCCAGCGCCAGTTATCAATAAAAAATTTGATAGCGGCAAAAGTTTCGGTGTTTGATTCCGGATTAACTTTTGGTTCTTCGCGATAGCCCGGTACTTCTTTACCTTTCATCCAGCCGCTGCCATACTGGCCCCTAACGGCCGAGTTACGTACATCTTCCGGACCAAACTTACGCATGGCCTTTAATACGTCAACCTTGCGGTCGCGCACTTCATCGGCATTAAAGCTTACAGGCGGTTCCATGGCTACGTGGCAAAGCAATTGCAGCAGGTGATTCTGGATCATATCGCGCATAGCGCCCGATCCGTCGTAGTAATCGCCGCGTTCTTCCACGCCCAGTTGCTCGGTAACCGAGATCTGTACGTGTTCAATATAGTTACGGTTCCACAGTGGCTCCATAATGGAGTTGGCAAAGCGGAAAGCCATAATGTTTTGAACGGTTTCTTTACCCAGGTAATGGTCGATACGATAGATCTGTGATTCATCAAAGATGCCAGACAATAGCTTGTTCAGTTCTTTGGCAGTTTCCAGATCGTGACCAAATGGTTTTTCGATAATGATCCGTACGCGTTTTTTATCATCGGCCAGCTTGGCTTTTGATATGTTCGAGGCGATGATCGGGAAGAAATTTGGCGCCACAGCCAGGTAAAACAGCACATTGGCTTTAGCCTTCCAGTCGGCGTTATGTTTTTCGATACGTTTGCCAAACTCTTTGTAAGTTTCAAAATCATTGGCATCCGATACCTGGTAGTAGATATTTGCCTGAAATTCGGCCCATTTTTTTTCATCTACCTTACCGCTGCGCGAAAACTGGTTGATATCGTTATGCAAATTCTCGCGGAATTGCTCGTCGGTAAGTTTGGTACGACCGGTTCCTATAATGGAATATTGTTTTGGCAGCCATCCATCTAAAAACAGATTATAAAGGGCCGGTGCAATTTTCCGTGAATTTAAATCCCCTGTGCCACCAAAAATGATGAATATAGTAGGATCTGATTTAGTTTGTGTGCTCATTGTTGTTTTTTTAGGGAGTAAGGATTTGGGGAACAAGGAGCAAGGATTTTTCTTTACTCCTTCTATCCATGTTCTTCCGGTCCTTGCTCTTTATTCCTTGTATCTTTGCTCTAAAAAGTCCTTTTATCTTTGTTCTAAAAATCCTTGTTCCTTGCTCCAAAAATCTTTGCTCCAAAAAGCCCTCATTCAGCTGCCCATTGTGTATGGAAGGTGCCTTCTTTGCCGATCAGCTCATAGGTGTGCGCGCCAAAATAGTCGCGCTGAGCCTGAATCAGGTTTGATGGCATCCTTGCACTGCGGAAAGCATCAAAGTAACTTAATGACGCGGCGTAGGCTGGTGCAGCTACTCCGGCAGCAATAGTTTTTGATAATACTTTTCTGATGCCCGGTACCACGCTTTCCACTATGGATTGTACGTTGGAATCCAACAGCAGGTGTTCCAGTTTGGCATCTTTTTCGTAAGCTTTGAAAATATCGTTCAGGAATTTTGAACGGATGATACAGCCGCCTCTCCAAATCTTGGCAATTTCGCCCAGGTGCAGATCATATTTATATTCTGCCGACGCGTTTGACAATAAATGCATGCCCTGCGCGTAGCTGATGATCATGGTGAAGTAAAATGCCTGCTCCAAAGCTGCTATCAGCTCGTCTTTATCAGCATCAAGCACAATTGGGTCTTTAGCGTACAATGCAGCAGCTTTTTCGCGCAGTTGTTTATATTTCGACAGGTCGCGCATAGCTACCGCGGTATCAACCGTAGGGATAGGAGCCTGCAGATCCATAGCCACTTGCGATGTCCATTTACCGGTACCTTTGGCACGGGCTTCGTCCTTAATATCATCTAACAATAAATGATCGGTACCCGGAGCTTTGAATTTGAAAATATCCTTGGTGATATCCAGCAGGAATGATTGCAGACGGCCTTCGTTCCACTCGGCGAAAATTTTACCAATCTCGTCGTTGTGAAGTTTCAAACCTTTTTTCAGGATCTCGTAGGTTTCAGCTATCAGCTGCATAATACCATACTCGATACCGTTATGCACCATTTTAACAAAGTGACCAGATGCACCCGGACCGATATAGGTTACGCAAGGTACGCCATCAACTTTGGCGGCAATAGCCTCAAAAATAGGCTTCATTACGTTGTAGGCATCTTTATCGCCACCCGGCATCATGCTCGGGCCGCGGCGTGCACCTTCTTCGCCACCAGAAACACCCATGCCAAAGAAATGCAGGCCAATGGCTTCCAGTTCTTCTACACGGCGGTTAGTATCGGTAAAGTGTGAGTTACCACCGTCTATCAATATATCGCCTTTCTCCAATAGCGGAGTCAGCTCTTCAATAACGCTATCTACAATTTTACCGGCCGGTACCAGCATCATGATGGCACGTGGTGTGGTTAAACTCTGGATAAATTCTTTTACATCACTAAAACCTTTAGCGGCACGGTCGCCAGCCTCTTCGTTAAGTGATGCTACCTTGGTGGTATCTTTATCATGCCCGGCTACTGCAAAACCGTGGTCGGCCATGTTCAGCAGCAAGCTTCGGCCCATAACACCCAGGCCTATCATACCGAAAGCATATTTATTATCTGTTGTGCTCATCTTGTTAGTTTATTGGTTCATTTGTTCATTGGTTCATTAGTTAGCTTGTTGGTTCATTCGTTAGTTTATTGGTTCATTTGTTCATCAGTTCATTGGGCCTTTCCAATGAGCATTTAATAAACCACTCACCAATGAACTAATGAACCATTGAACTAATGAACACCGTTCTCTTTTTTCAGATCTTCTAATATTTTTTTGGTGGTCTCGAAATCGGTATGCTGAAACGCGCGGATCCCCAGTTTCTGGGCGGTGTTCACAAACATCATACGGTCGTCAAAATACACGCATTGCTGCGGCGAAGCCTGGGCAACACCCATGGCCAGCTGCCAGATACCCGGATCGGGTTTGCGCATTTTTACTTCGCACGATGATACAAAAGCGTCAAAACACTCATGCAGTTTGAACTTTTTAACCCGGTAATCGTTCAGCTCCTTACCTTCGTTGTTTACCGAAATGATGCGGAAACCGCAATCCTTTTTCCATTCCTTAAGCCAGGCTAATGTATCGCCCAATACAACCGACTGGGCATACATAAACTCCTTAAAGTCTTCGCGCACAAAATCGCGCGGATGGTTAAAAATTACCGTATCCAGGTATTCGTCAAGCGTAATGCTGCCAATTTCGTATACGTTGAAAATGAAATTATGAAGTTCGTTCACTTCAGCCTGATCGAGCCCGAATTTTTCGCAGGCCAGCTTACGCGAGTCGCGCCCCCAGCCGTTGGTGAGCAAAATGCCACCAACGTCAAAAAAGAGGATTTTAATATTTGCAGCTTCCATGGAGCAATTAGCTTACTTTGCTTTTTTGCTCCTCAATAGCGTTCAATAATTTTTCAAATGGCTTGTTAAATTTCTCGATGCCTTCATCTTCCAGTTGCTGGGTGATAGCGTCCAGATCAATTCCAAGACCTTTTAATTTAGCCAAAGTTTCGGTGGCTTTATCTAAACCGGATTCTAATGTATTGGCAGCAATACCATGATCACGGAATGCCTCAACAGTTTCCAAAGGAACGGTATCCACAGTATCCGGACCGATCAGGGCCTCTACATATTTGGTGTCTTTGAAAGCCGGGTTTTTACTGCCGGTACTTGCCCAAAGCAAACGTTGCGGTTGAGCGCCTTTTGCTTCCAGTTTTTTCCATCTTTCGGTGCTGAACACCCTTTTGTAAATTTCATATGCTTTTTTAGCAGAAGCGATAGCCACTTCGCCAACCAGGTCTTTTTCGCCTTTAGCTTCCAGCAGCGGATCAACAATCACGTCGATACGGCTCAGGAAGAAACTGGCTACTGACGCGATATGAGCGATCTCATGACCGGCAGCCAAATGATCCTCTAAACCAGAAATGTAAGCTTCGGTAACGGCCTCATAACGCTCTAAACCAAATAATAAGGTTACGTTGATGTTGATACCTTTAGCGATCGACTGCCTGATGGCAGCTAAACCTGGCTGAGTTCCCGGAATTTTGATCATTACGTTGTTACGGTCAACTTTTTTCCAAAGTTCTTCGGCTTGTTTGGCGGTACCTTCGGTATCCAAAGCTAAAAACGGAGAAACTTCCAGACTCACATACCCATCAACTTTATTTGATTCGGTATAGATACCTTTAAACAGATCTGTTGCCTGTTGAATGTCTTTTATGGCCAGACCAAAAAACAGTTGTTCGTTGTCGTCGGTAGCTTTTGACAATTCAGCAATATCGTTATCATAATCTGAGCTGCCGGTGATGGCCTTTTCAAAAATAGCCGGGTTTGAGGTTACGCCTCTAACGCCATCTTCGTCTATCAGTTTTTGTAACTTTCCGGATGCCATGATCTCCCGATCAATAAAATCAAGCCAGATGCTTTGTCCGAAACTATGTATTTGCTTTACATTATTAGTTGCCATTTTATTTGGTTGTTTTAAAGTTCACAATTCAATTTATGAGGTAGATGTATTTTTGTGCAGATGGCGGTTTTACCTCCCAAACCGCCTGCATTTATATTGATAAGTAAAGTTCCTAATTTATATTGTAAAATAGGTAACCTGAGTATCATTTAGCTCGTCCCCCTGTTGTTTGTGTCCTCACAAACAACTATTCAGATTGCTCAAACGCGGGTTGTTTGTGAGGACACAAACAACGGGAGAGGCTGTCAGCATGACACCCTTTTTCTTTTCAGAGTCCTTGTTCCTTGCTCCAAAAATCCTTCATCCATCCCCCCCTACGTATTCGATGCCATCAAAATTTGCAGGTTATATCCTATAAAAAGCCCGCTTTCAATAACGCCGGTGATGGATTTGATATCCCGCTCCATCGTACTGCCGATCTCATCAAATTTGCAATCCAGTATCATGTTGCCGTTCTCGGTAATTACAGGTCCGTCTTTACCCTTTGCCGGGCGCAGCAGGATGTTGTTGGCGCCTAATTGCTGCAGTTCTTTTTCTACATACAACAAAGCTTGCGGAAACACTTCAACCGGAACGGGAAAATTCGAACCTAATTTAGTTACCATTTTCGAATCGTCAACAATAATATAGCTCACCCTGCTTGAGCTGATGAGCAGTTTTTCCTTAAACATAGCCCCGCCGCGCCCTTTGATCAGGCTGTTGTTGGGATCCACCTCATCGGCGCCGTCAAACAGCCAGTCGGGTTTGTTTTCGTAGAGGCTTGTTAAAGGTACACCCAGCTTGCTGCAAAACATGGATAGCTCCAGCGATGTAGGGATGGCTTTTACGTTCAGCTTTTCTTCCCTTATCCTTTTGGCAATAGCAACAAGGGCCAGGTACGCGGTTGAACCCGAGCCAACGCCCAGGATATCGCCATCCTTTACCTTCGCGGCAATTTCATCGGCCACCTTTTGCTTACCGCTGATGTGGGTGATCTCCGACGACCATTCCAGGTTCTTGATTAAATTGCTATTCCAATCCATATTTTTTAGATTTCAAATGTGCAGATTTCAGATGTGCAGATGATTTAAGGAACGCATCCATCCAAACATCTGCCTATCTATCATCTGCACATTTGCACATCTGAAATCTGCACATCTTATAAAAGCGCCTTAGCGCGGGCTACTACGTTTTCAACTGTAAAACCAAAGTGTTTATACAGATCTTCAGCAGGTGCCGACTCACCAAAGGTGGTCATACCCAGCATATCGCCTTCGTCGGTAGTGTATTTATGCCAGCCCATTGGGGATGCCATTTCTACAGCTAAACGCTTGCGGCTTGCTTTTGGTAATATTTTTTCTTTATAAGCAGCATCCTGTTTCTCGAACAGCTCCCATGATGGCATACTTACCACACGGGTTGAGATACCTTCGGCTTCCAGTTTTTCCTGGGCCTGCATAATCAGGGATACTTCAGAACCGGTAGCCAGCAGGATCAAATCCGGACCTTTGCTGCCTTCGGATACAATGTAGGCGCCTTTTTCCAGATCACTGGCTTTACCATATTTATCCTGGTCAAGGATAGGCAAGCCCTGGCGGGTGAATATCAATACAGTCGGGCCACCTTTTTTCTCGATAGCTACGCGCCATGCATGGCTGGTTTCGTTGGCATCAGCCGGACGGATAACGGTTACGTTAGGGATTGCGCGCAACGTTGATAAGTGCTCTATAGGCTGGTGGGTTGTACCGTCCTCGCCCAAACCGATACTATCATGCGTATAAACAAATATCGGGCTGATCTTCATAATGGCTGCCAAACGGATCGGCGGGCGCATATAATCAGCAAATTGCAGGAAGGTAGCGCCAAACGGCAGCAAACCTTTGGTTAACGACATACCATTTAAAGCCGAACCCATGGCATGCTCGCGGATACCAAAGTGGAAGTTACGGCCATGCCTGTCTTCGGAAGTGAATGAAGTATATTCTTTCAGGTTGGTTTCTGTTGATGGGGCTAAGTCAGCCGCGCCGCCGATCAGGTTGGGTAAAGCTGGAGCTATAGCGTTCAGCACTTTACCAGATGCCTGGCGGGTTGCCATTTTAGGGTCTGAGCCTTTAAATACCGGCAATTTATCTGCCCAGCCAGCTGGCAGTTCGCCTTTAAATGCGGCTTCGTACTCGGCAGCCAGTTCTGGATATTTGGCTTTATAATCGGCAAATAATTTGTTCCATTTTTCTTCTTTGCCTTCGCCTTTCGCGCCTTTTTCGTGGTAGTATTTGATTACTTCATCAGGCACGTTGAATGATTTTTCAGGATCGAAACCAAAGAATTGTTTAACCAGCTTAATTTCATCGGCACCCAGCGGCGAACCGTGTGAACCGGCAGTACCTGATTTATTTGGGCTGCCGTAAGCGATTAATGAACGAACGCGGATCAATGATGGTTTTTGTGTTTCTGATTTAGCGTTGATCAGCGCCAGCTCTAAAGCATGGGTATCATTTACATCATTTACTTCCTGCACCTGCCAGCCGTATGCACGGAAACGGGCGCTTACATCTTCGTTAAAGGCAATGTCGGTACTGCCTTCAATAGAGATGTGGTTATCATCATACAGATAGATCAGGTTACCTAACTGCAAATGACCTGCTAATGATGCTGCTTCTGATGTTACACCTTCCATCATGTCGCCATCGCTGGTGATCGCGTAAATATTATAGCTAAAAAGGTCGAAACCTGGTTTGTTGTAACGTGCTGCCAAATGTTTTTGCGCAATGGCAAAACCTACGCCATTGGCAAAGCCTTGCCCAAGCGGACCGGTAGTAACATCAACACCAGGAGCCAAACCATATTCCGGGTGACCGGCGGTTTTGCTGTTGAGCTGGCGGAATTGTTTGATATCATCTAAACTCAAATCATACCCCGTTAAATACAAAAAGCTGTACTGTAATATACAGGCATGACCTGCCGAAAGGATAAACCTGTCGCGATTTGCCCAATCCGGGTTTTTAGGGTTATAGTTTAAAAATTTCGACCATAAAACGTGACCCATCGGTGCAAGCGCCATCGCGGTGCCGGGGTGACCAGAGTTTGCTTTTTGTACTGCATCGGCCGATAATACCCGTACGGTATCTATCGCCAATTTTTCAATGTCCTTAGAATTTTCCATTGTTAATTCGGTGTGTATGATTTTATTTAGTTGGTGTTGCTTTTGTAATTTTACTCTCCGCGTCAGACAGCCATAGTCTGGAGCCGCCTTTTATACCGTCGGCATTGGTCACTATCCTCATGTTCTTATCCAGCTTAAAAGTAAGCTTGTCTGAATTGCCGCCGCCAATATATAAAGTATCGTAATTGAATACGGTTTTTAAAATCTCAAAAACTTTTTCCATCCGCTTGTTCCATCTTTCCTTGCCATGTTTTTCCAGCGCTTTTTCGCCTATGTATTCATCATAATTTCTATCGGTTTTAACAGGCAATTGCGACAATTCCAGGTGGGGCAATAAATGGCCATCCATCAGCAAAGCGGTGCCAAAACCGGTGCCCAGGGTTATCACCATTTCCAGCCCCTTGCCATCAACCACACCCAGGCCCTGCATATCAGCATCGTTTACTACCCTGGTTGGTTTACCTAAAGCCTCGCTTAGTTTTTTTCTCAGGTCAAAATCAGCCCATAATTTAGTATTCAGGTTGGGCGCTGTTTTGATGACACCATTTTTTACATATCCCGGAAAACCTACCGATATATAATCATAAGCCGGAAAATCCTTTACCAGGGTTTTGATGGCCTTTATTACATTTTCGGGGCTGGCGGGCGCTGGGGTTACAATTTTATCGTAATCCATTTTTAGCTCACCCTTTTCGTTTAGGATGGTGGCTTTGATATGTGATCCACCGATATCGATTGAGAGGACTTTTAGCTTGGTTGGCATATTGTTTTTCATTATATAGATTTAACCGGATTTTAGGTGCACCTGACAATCAATTTGACCACCTGGTTTTCCCCGGGCACGTAAATATCACATTTTTAATAATATCTGATTGTTAAATATGTAATTAACGCAAGTGTAAGTAATACAATAAGCAATCAACATTACAAGGGTAAAGTTAGCGTTGCTTTTTACTTTTCAAACAGAAAATCAAAGTATTTTTACTCAAAAATTGCAAAAACGACATAAAACCCGCTTCCATTAAGAGTTTTTCAATAAAAGATGACTTTGATTAGCTTTTTTTAGCAATTTATCAAACGATTTTATCGTTTTTCCTGACATTAAATACACAAATCATGGCTTTTTTTGACCAGGAAGCCATATATCTTCAATTGTAAAGGCGCATCAAGTGGCGCAAGTCTTGTATAGCGACTTTGTGGGTAAAGGCTGACTTGTGACTTCTATACCTGGTATTTAAGCGCAAGTCATCAACCCACAGGTCCACACACAAGACTTGCGCTAATATGGATGTCATGGTGAGCCCTGTCGAACCACTGACAGGCCTTGACCTCTTAACTCCGATAACTGCTGAAAATAAAGCTACTTGCTTTGCGGGTGTTGTGGCAGTTAAAGCATTGTTCTTTTGTGGGATGCAAGGCCTTTGTAGTTACACTATCGCTGTACGTAAACTCTTCGTATCCCCAGCCGCCTGTTTCGCTAAACCGCGAGCTGTTTTTAACCATGATGTCTATCAGCTTTCTTTTGCCTTCGTACATATCCCCGTTTTTTTGAGGGAGGGATTCCAGTACGTCAAATACAATGATAGCTCCATCGGCAAACCGGCCTGTTTTATAACCATCCAGCGCTTTTGAATTGGCGTAGATATGATGAAACCCAGAATGTGACGCAAAAGCGGGATTATTGACCGCCGTTTTCACATGCGTCCAATTACGATAACCTTCCGGAATCAGGATACCCTCCGGGCTTTTCTTTTCGGCCCGGGTAAATGAATACATCATAATAACTACTAAGCTCAGCAAGCTTACTATAAGTACTTTTTTCATAGGTTTGGGTTTAGTTGGCTCTATCAAATCTACAAATATTTGATAATAAACATATTATGCCAATATCACCTTTAAAAAGCATTATAGCGAATTAGGATAACCACAAGCGCTTACAACAGCGGGAGACCTTACCATCGTCAAATATTCATGATGCTCTTTGTCTCTTCCAAAAAGCGCTCTATTTGCTCGCTTGATTTTAGCACTTGCAACATCATGCTCGCCTGTTGTTGTGTATCAGGTATGCGATAATACAGATGTATTTCTGTACCTGTATACACCGAATTGGTACTTTTACGTATGGTTTGGAAACCGGCAAAATCATTAAATGAGATTGTTTTGTTACCCCACCCTAAAGGGCCTGTTCTTTTAATAACTCCGGCTCCTGTATCAAAAACTATGGAGGAAAAAGCGGCGTGCATAAATCCCAGGCCTATGCCCGCACAAACCACAGTAACCAGTACTTTTTGCAGGATGCTTACGTCTTTCATCCAGGGATTGACCAATTCATGAATGCCGAAAGCCAAAAATAAGATGCCAAAAATAATAAGCCCTGTTTTTCTTTTTTTTATGGTGAAGGAGCCACCTGTATGGGTATAATATTTATAGGAGGTAATAGGTTGCGGCGCGCTATCAACCACAGAACCATACTGATCCAGATAGCCGTGTACAACCGGTATTACCTGCTCTGCAAAAGCCTGCGCATTGGTATCGGTTTTTTTAGTATAACCCGATGAAACGAGGATACCTTTACCATACCTGTCTTTTTTTGAAAACAGCCTGTAATTATAGCCCCCTGTTGTGGTAACCACATTAATGCCAAAAAGCGCGCTCATGGGCATGGTTTTAACGGGGATAAATCCAAAGAGTTTTTTTTGCATAGTACCCCTGGAGCCATCAAACTCCACATAGGTATTTCCGAAAGCGAAAAATAACACGGGTATTATGACCAGGAAAATAAAAAAGGGAATGGAAACAGCTGTGTCGCCGTGTACGTTTGTTATATAAAGCACCATAATTCCCGCAAACACAAGGGCTACAACTACCGCGAGTATGTAAGATACTCGATGGGGATATACAATTACACGATTTGCATCTATGATCCATCGTGTTTTAGTAAGTGATTTAGGAGACATCATCGGTTTAAGTTTTGTATCATCTTAAACATATTTTCAGCTTTTCGGTTTTGGATTTTTTATCATGTGGGAAAGATCAGCTTTTTTAAATGCTTAGTTTATTCTCCCCTGCCTTAACCGGGTAACTTTTGCCTTTCCATATAAACACTCCCGATGTGTTTGGAGGTAGGCTGATCCATACCAACCACTTACTTTTCTCCAATTGATACTTTACCGACAGCTTACCATTTGGATGCGGAATTTCACCGCTTACGCTTTTCAAGTCGCCTAAATGGGGCTCTATTTTTACCTGGTTAAAGCCCGGTGCATAGCTATCCACCCCTAATATTGTGCGGTAAAACTCAATATTCGGACTGGCACCCCAGGCGTGGCAATCGGAGCGGTTATGTTCCAGATCGGATATTTCGGCCCAGGTGGTAAGGCCCATATCGATGTTCTTGCGCCATATATCCAGCCATTGCAGGTAATCGTTTCCAAAACCTCCTTTTATTAAAGCCTGGTGCAGGTAATATTTAAAATAGATAGTGCATTTGGTGATGGAGGTATCGGTAAGCATTTTTTTGCATACTGCCGTTGCATCGGCATCGGCCAGCATACCGGTTAATACAGCCAGCGTATTGGTATGTTGCGAAAACAGTTGTTTGTCCTCCGTATCGGCATACAATTGCCTGCCGGCATCCCAGTATTTATTTTGAATAGTAGTTTTTAACTGCGCGGCTTTCGCCTTATACATTTCGGCAAAAGCAGCCATGCCCATTTTAGATTCCATTTCGGCGGCCTGGTTATAAGCCCACATCAATTGCAGATCCAATACCGCCGAATGCCCTTCCTTGCTTTGCGGGGCCTCACCAAAGTTCCAGCCTTTATCGCTTACCCAGTCAACAAAAGTCCAGTAAGGCGTATCTTTCAGCGAACCATCGGCTTGTTGATATTTGTTAAAGAAAGCCAGTACAGACCTTACCCCCTCCAGCTTATCTTTTACAAAGGCGCTGTCGGGCCGGTACATCCAGTAATCATGCAGCATACCGATGTACCATAACGAAAAAGTTGAAATGATCTGCGGCGAAAATGACGGATGGCGGCTCAGCGTTACCCCCTCGGCCACTCGCGACTGATCCATCTGGTTGATGGCATTGCGGGCCAGGCGATCGTCGCCGCTGTTATAGTAGGATACCAGGGCTTGTATACGTGTATCACCAACGTATTGCAGCTGCTCGTAGTAGGGACAATCGGTATAGGTTTCGCCGGCACAAAGGCGGGCGGTGCGCCAGCCAATGTCTAGTATCTTTTGTATTTCGGGCTTGCCGGTTTCCAGTTTAGCGTTCAGCTGGAATGGATAACCGGTGAATGTTCCGTAAATATCATCAATAATCAAAGGCTCATCACCTGTTTTAACCTGCAGCTGGATGTAGCGGTAAGTGCGCCAGGCCAGGGTAGTAAATGTTTGACTGGCAGAGCCATCAGAAATGATACTATCCCGCCGACCTGCCAAAATTTTGCCCTCCACATCATTCCGGTTACCTTTAACTATACCATGATCTAAACTGTTGAACATAGATTCGGCATAAGTTAGTTTGATAGCCGCGTTTTTCCCTTTGCTAAAATTAAGCGTAACAAAGGCGTTGGTTAAATAAGTTTGATCGAGCAGTAAAGTAGCCGAAACATTGGCTGGTATGGTGACTGTTGTTTTTGCCGATGGAAAAGATTTAGGAACGCTCAAGCCCTCTGCTTTGCGAAGCACAGGGATGCGCTGATATTTGAGTTCCATTTGCGGCAGGGACGAAGGGACCAGCATCCAGCCAAAAGCATTCACAGTACCTTTAGGGTTACCAAAGTCGATTTTGACGGCATTTTTCCAGGAGCTGTCGTCAAAGTCAACAGCGTTCCAGTTTTTGACAGCGACGTTCATATCTACCCATTCGCCCGGACCAGCAACGTAATAAGGATGATAGCCTATACCGGTAAGCGGCCGGTAGGCTTTATCGCGGACGCATTTCCAGGTTTTATCGGTGTTCACTATTTCTTCGGCAGCAGTATTTCCCTGCATAATGAAACCCGTGCGGAGAGAGATCTGCGCCTCAGGGCGGTAATCGCCCTCGTTCCAGATCAGGGCGGCTATACTGTTGTTGCCCGCCTTAAGGTACGGAGCCAGGTCGACGGTTTCGTAATTCCAATAATAGGTATCGCCACGGGCAGGGCCGAGGGATACCAGCGTTTGGTTTACATAGAGCTTGTACCGGTTATCGGCCGATACATGTATAATAAATGAGGCGGGTTTAGTGCTCAGATTGATGTTTTTCCGGAAATGATAAACACCGTAATCTTTTGCAGGTTCATCGGGCGCGGTAATCCACACGGCTTTCCAATGGCCGCCATGCAACAGCGATGGAGAAATGTTTTGCGACCAGGCTTTCGCCGTGATCAACAGCCAACAGAGTAACAGGAAGTGCTTTAAAAATAGCTTCATTATAAGGTTTTAATATGGTGTTTACCAACCAGGGAGACGTTATTACTTGTATTGCAAGCTAAAATAGTTAATTGATTTAGCATATACATTATTTATATGAAATGTGATTTTTTTCATAAATCATCTATCTTTAACCTTTTACTAAACCTCTGCCAATGGACATTTTAACCATATGTATACTACTCCTGATTATATTTTTAATAGTAAGCAACAAAACGGATACTAACCGTAAGTTGAGCGATATTGATAATAAATTAGCTGAATTAAAACGTTTAACAGAGGGAATTAAGCTTTATAAGTTGTTTGAAGAGCCCGGCAAAAAAGCGGAGGAAACTAAACCCTCTACTACCGAAACACCATCGGTTGTTAAGGTTGATGAACCGGTAAATATCGCCCAACCGGAGGCCGTTGTACAACCAAAACCAGAATTTATTAAACCCGATCATGTTGAGCGGCAGCCTGAGGTAATATCTGATAGTCTATCCGCTATTCGCCGACCGGTTAAAACCGGAGATTTTTCTCCGCCAAAACCTAAAGAACCGAAACCGTCCTTTTTTGAAAGCCATCCCGACCTGGAAAAATTCATCGGCGAAAACCTCATCAACAAAATTGGTATTGCCATACTGGTTTTAGCCATTGGCTTTTTTGTAAAATACGCCATTGATAATGATTGGGTAGGCCCGATAGGCCGTGTGGGTATCGGCGTTGTATGCGGGGCTATTTTAATAGGCATTGCCCATCGCTTGCGTAATAGCTATAAGGCGTTTAGTTCGGTACTGGTAGGCGGCGGTTTAGCCATGTTTTATTTTACTATAACACTGGCTTTTCATCAGTTCAATCTGTTTAGCCAAACGGTTGCCTTCATTATTTTGATCGTGATCACCATTTTCGCTGTACTGCTATCCTTGTTGTATGATAAGCAGGAGCTGGCCGTGATTGCCCTGGTGGGCGGCTTTGCCAGTCCGTTTATGGTAAGCACCGGCCATGCCAATTACGATGCCTTATTTATATACCTGCTGATACTGAATACCGGCTTGCTCATCATCTCGTACTTTAAAGCCTGGCGGGTGCTTAATATCATCAGCTTTGTATTTACGGTTATTGTTTTTGCATCCGTGTTGTACACGCTTACTGCGCCAAGCTATCATATCGGCTTTATTTACGCCAGCATTTTTTATGTGCTGTACTTTATCATCAATGTGGCGCATAACGTTAAGGAAAATAAAAAATTCATCGCCTCTGATTTTACCATCCTGCTCAGTAACACAGCACTGTATTTCGCGGCCGGTTTATACCTGCTTACGGTGATGAAAGAAGAGCAATTCCGGGGCTTGTTTTGTATAAGCCTGGGTGTGGTGAACCTGGTATTATCCTATCTGCTGTTCCGTAACCGCAAGGTTGATACCAATATCTTGTACCTGCTCATCGGCATCACGCTTACCTTTATTTCGCTGGCTGCGCCTATACAACTGCATGGCCACAGTATTACTATTTTCTGGGCGTCCGAAACCGTGTTGCTGTATTGGCTGTATCAGCGTTCATCTATCCAGTTAATGAAGCTTACCTCTTTACTGCTTTGGGTGGCCATGCTGCTAAGTCTGCTGATGGACTGGTACCAGATATACGTAGACAATAACTTAAACCTTACCATTATTGCCAATAAGGGTTTTATAACTACCCTGGTTGCGGCCATAAGCTCGTACCTGTTATCGGTACTGGTAGGCAAGGAAGAATCGCCGGCAGTAAAAGGGCTAACTATCGACCGTCATGTTTTCAGCATAACGGCCCTTGCGCTTTTATTTTTAAGTGGCTTATTTGAGGTTAACCATCAGTTTGTAAATCATTTCCCCTATACCTCACTTAATATATTATACATGATGCTGTACACGCCCGTGTTTGTGTATACGTATTACCTGGTATCGTTAAAAGTAAAAGCCCTCCATTTTAATGAAAAAATAAGGCTGGCCATACTCATGATATGTGTTACGGTTTACCTGGTCTTAACTCCCGAATTTTTCGCCTTGCAACGCCTCATACTGGAACAGCAAAAGATACCTGCCGGACATTTCATGGCGCATTGGATAGCAGCCATTTTTGTTGGTTTGCTATTTTACCGCATCATTCGCCTCAGTCAGAAAAATCTGGATGCGGGTATGAAAGTATTCTTCACCTGGCTTATCAGCGCGGCAGTAGTATTGTTTTTAAGTTTGGAGATAAGCCTGCTAAGTAATTTGCTGTTTTACGGCAATAACCATTCTATCGATCGTATCGAAACAGTTTACATTAAAACCGGGTTGCCTATTTTGTGGGGACTGTTATCCTTTGCGCTCATGTGGCTGGGGATGCGCCATAAGTTAAGGGTAATGCGGATAGTATCATTAAGCCTGTTTTCGTTAACGTTGCTTAAATTATTCCTGTTCGATATTAATAACATACCGGTTGCGGGTAAAATAGCGGCGTTCTTTTGCCTGGGCATCATACTGCTTATAATATCGTTCATGTACCAAAAGGTTAAAAAAATTATTGTTGATGATGAAGCCAAACCTAAGGATGAATAAAATATTAACCGTCACAGCGCTATTTTGCGGACTGGTGCTATCGGCATCGGCACAACAAAACTTTAAATACCAGGCTGCCCTTCCAAAAGTTGATAGTACCGGTTTTTACCGGATCACTTTACAGCCCGCTTTTGTAGCCAAAGCCAAAGCCGATCTGTCAGATGTCCGGATAGTTGATGCCAAAGGTAATTTTATACCTTATATACAGGCGGGCAGCCTGCCCCAGCGGAATCAGAAAAGTTTTGTGCTATTTAACCAGGTTGACGCGAGGTTGAGTACCGATACAGGCACCACTTTTATTGTAGAAAATAAAACAGGCCTGGCGCTCGACCGCCTGTGGATAAAGCTGCAAAACACCGCCGTACAACGCAAAGTAAATTTAGTAGGCAGCGACGATCTGAAACAATGGTTCGCTATTCAGGAAGAGATCCCTTTGCAGGAAGCGGTGGTAAACAGCGAGGGCACCTATATGCAATCGCTCTCGTTCCCGGCAAGCAATTACAGGTACTTTAAATTGCTGGTAAACGATAAGAACAAAGCACCCATCAAATTTTTACAAGCTGGCATATATACGGAGTATGCAGCTACCTTAAACTATGCACCAGTTTCGCCGGTTCAGTTAACCCGTGTAGATAGCAATAAAACTACGTATATTACCCTAAAGCTAAACGACAATTACCAGGTTAACAAACTGCATTTAAACATAACCGCTCCGAAATATTTTAAGCGTGATGTATCTGTTTACCAGGTTATCGGCCGCGATAAGCAACTCCTTAGCGAGGCCGAACTAAACTCCGCCAAAGGCACCGACCTGCTGATTGCCGCTAAGTCTAATCAGTTGATCATACAAATAAACAATGGCGATAATCTGCCTTTAACCATTAGCAGCATAGATGCTTACCAATCGGCCGAGTCGCTGATCAGTTACCTGGATGATAAACAAAGCTACCGTTTGCTGACCGGCGATCAATCGGTACAGGCACCTGAATATGACCTTAAATTTTTTGTGGACAGCATCCGTGACAATACCCCGCAAATCAATCATGAAACGGTTAGCCAAAACGCCGCCTATCAAACCAAACAACCTGCCAAAGCCGGTCGTGATTATACGGTGTTCATTTGGATAGCTATTGTGGTAGCAGCAGGTTTACTGCTGTTTTTAACCTTGAAGATGACCAAGGAGGTGAAGAAAAAAGCAGAAGAATGATTGGTAGTCTGAAGACTACGGGCATAGTCGTCCGAAGTCTGAGACTTCGGACAGCGCGGATAATTATCATAAATTTAAAAATCACCTCCGCTCCCGCGAGATTAGCGCAGCGTATCTCGTGGGTGGCATGATTAAAGCTTTCAGCTTTAGTTTTCAGCTAAAAGCTGAGAATATGGTTGCCACGGGCTGAAAGCCTGCGGCAGCGGGGGGATTAAGTAAACCACACGTCATTGCAATGACGTGATGTGAAGGAATGATGGCACCTCCGCTATTGCTGTTGTCACCCTCTCACCCCTTTATACTCAAAATATCATGCACCGCGTATTCTGCTTTTTCATATTGAAAGGTAAAGCCGGAATCGAGCAGGCGTTTGGGTTTTACCCAGCGGCTTTTTAATATCAGTTCGGGTTCGGTGCCAATCACTATGGCCCCGATATCCAGCAGCCATTCGGGTGCGGGCAGGCCAAATGGCATGCCATAGCTTTTGCGTATAGTTTGCATCATATCCGCATTTTTTATGGCGGCAGGCGCGGTGCAGTTAACCACTCCTTCAATTTCGGGATGATCAAGCAGCCATTGTGTGCTGCGCGCCACATCCTGTTCATGCACCCAGGCAATATATTGTTTACCGGTACCTTGTTTGCCCCCAAGCCCGAACCTGACCAGGTTAAGTAAACGCGGGAAAACACTATCGCTGCGACCTAACACAATACCCATGCGCAAAGCCACCTTACGGGTATGCGGTGTTTCGCTTTTCAGAAAAACCTCTTCCCATATTTTACATACATCGATAGAAAAACCATAGCCCACTTCACCGGTTTCCTCATCCTGCGGATGGTCTTCTGCATAACGGTATATCGTAGCAGAGGTTACGTTGATCCACAATTTTGGAGGATTGCTCATTTTATGTATGGCATGACCAAGCAATTCGGTAGGCAAAACTCTGGAGGTGATGATCTCGGCTTTGTTTTTTTCGGTATAACGGCAGTTTACATTTTTACCACAAAGGTTTATCAGCATATCGGCACCGGAAAGTTGTACCGTCCAGCCGTTTTCGGCCTTACCATCCCAAACTACCGTACGGATGTTATCGATCGTTTTAGCCTGTTTACGGGCCAGTATGATCACTTCATTTGCCTTGTCTTTATAATAATTCGCCAATACGGTACCCAAATAACCGTTACCACCGGCGAGTACAATTTTTTTATAGGTTTTCATTAGTTCAGGTTTAAGATCAGTGCCAACAAAATAATACGGTATGCAACCCAGGTAATGGTCAATGTCCAACCCAGGTTTAATAATTGAGTTCTGCGGATGTGCTCCAGAAACATTAATCCGGCCACCCCCATAAAATACAAGGCATACACCTCAGACCTAAATTGAAGCCAATGGTTTATTGCCATCGGAATTAAAAGCAGCAAACTGCCTGCCAAAGATATCGTCATCATGTTGCCCAGGTAGGTCCAGGTTTGCCGGCGGTCCCAAAAGCTCATCACCGCTCCCTGAAAAATGATCTGTCCGCCGCAGATCATATACTCGCGGTAAGCATTACCCAGGGATATCATCGGGCTCAGTAAATGCGCGTATGCGGTAAGCGTGTAGCCCACAATAAACCAGGTGAACAGCAAATAAGCTATCCGATAGTACAGTTTAAACGTCGGCTGATATGCAAAGCCGTCGCTACTTTTAGCCGGCGGGATAATAACCCGGCGATTATGTGATACAAAAGCGTAAAGCTTGCTCATGAGCCATACAAACGGCTTAAATGTAAACAGCGGCGCGAATACCGGCCAGGTATTGCCTATAATTTTAAACAGGCTTTTGATACCATAAGTAACTTCGCCGGTTTTAAGGTTGACGAGGGCAATTTCATCGGCAGCACGCTGATGGTCGTACACCGGGCAGCTATTTTCGGCTGCTTGCTGATAGGCCTGCCGGCCATCACCGGCCAGCATACCGGTTTTAACAAAAGCCCGGGTATATATACTGCACATGGGGCATTCGGCATCAAAAAGTACCACATGATCATTTAGCGTTTTCATACTGCTATAATTTTATGTTCAGAGATGATTCAATAACACAAAATTACTATTTATTTTGAATTTTCAATAATTATTGAAAATATAATTAAAATAATCTTTTCTTCAATTTCTCTTCCTTCCTCACGCTGTATCCTCATCTTGGTTATGTCTTATTAAGGCTCTTCGTTTGTTAACAGGAAAACGCGGGGTGGAGGGATCTAATTAATGAATTATTGATTTAGTGATTTTTTCAGAACCTCAATTAAAGGAATTTCAGAATTACCACGATTTAATTACTGGGTTAGTGAATTACAGAGTCGACATTATAAGGATTTCTTTTTCGTCAGCAGAACAGCCTTATTAATTATTGAGTTGATTTTCTTGATGCTAATAAGGGCGTTGCCTCCGGCTCGCGCTATCCGCTCATACGCGCCACAAGGCATTAGCCACGGGCCGGTATCCGCTGCTATCGCTAACGCGGGTTAATTATTGAATTAGTGAGTTAATGAATTAGTGATTTCTGAACCTTGATTTTTCGGATTAAAGGATTAACATGATTTATTTTCCCCGTCAGTAGATAAGCTTCGACCGAAAGCGGGCAGAACAATGATGGACCGTGCGAATGCGGGGCATAGCAAGTTTTTGCTGAAGCATAGGGAAATGTGCGAACAAAGTGGGGCAAAATAATTGCAACCCTGGTTCTGTCCGCTTTGCAGGGCAAAGGTCTTGTGCGGTAAAGAAGCCTCTCTGCTGAAAGCCGTTATTCGCAGTTATCTATTTTATTAGTGCTCATTATCTCACTACGTTCGGTCTGGTTACTTTGTGGCTACAAAATAAAGGCCCTCCCGCGGCCAAGAGCGGGTATACTCTCTGCATGAGCACCGGAATAAGTTATTTTTGAATACACAATCAACGGGAAAGCTTGTTGAAGAATAGGTCCTTCGCTCCGCTCAGGATGACAAATCTAAACTTCGCACTTACAGTGTTTTTATTCCCCTCCTCTTGCAATTCCAAACAATCTTATTAACTTTGAAAATCAAAGCACTTTCAATGGAAGAAAAAGACGTTCACGCCGAGCTCAGCTCCATCCGCGACCTGATGGAGCGTTCGGCCAAGTTCATTTCGCTTAGCGGCCTGTCGGGCATTATGGCAGGTATTTATGCCCTTATTGGCGCGGGAATTGGTTACAACCTGCTTAAAACCGGTGATTACGAACGCGATAATATCGTATCTATCGCCGAGTTATTTTTGGTGGCTTTCGCTGTTTTGATTCTTTCCATTGGCACAGGTATTTGGCTATCCTACAGAAAAGCCCGCAAAACCAATCAGCCGTTTTGGGGTACAGGCAGTAAAAGATTGTTAATCAATATGGCTATTCCATTGGTAAGTGGTGGCCTGTTTACTTTTATTCTCATTTATCATGGTCATTATGGTATTGTTGCTCCGGCCACACTGATATTTTACGGCCTGGCTTTAGTTGCCGGCAGTCATTATACCTATTCGGGTGTAAAGAGTTTGGGGATCATTGAGATTTTATTAGGTTTGCTCGCCGCGCTGATACCGGGGTATGGCCTGCTGCTTTGGACTATTGGTTTTGGCGTGCTGCATATTATATACGGCACTGTAATGCACTTTAAATACGATTCGTGAAAATTTCGTTAGATCAGTTTGATAAAGCATTTGAAAACCGCATACGCCTGCAGATCATGAGTGTATTGGTTGCTAATGAAAGCTACGACTTTAATTCGCTTAAGGAGTTGCTGGACCTTACCGATGGTAACCTGGCCTCGCACCTGAAAGCGCTGGAAAAGGAAGCTTATATGGAGGTTCAAAAAAGCTTTATTGGCCGTAAACCTAACACCCGCTACTCCGTTACCGAAAAAGGCCGTGCCGCCTTTAAAAAACACTTGCAGGCGCTGGAAAACCTGATTAAACAGCAAAAGAACTAAGTAAACCCGGCAGCCTAAGCTATAAGGGGGCTCCAATGGAGCCAAAAACTTAATTTATTGATACTATACTAACGGCTCCATAGGAGCCTCCTGCTTTTAAAAGCAATTACCTGGCAGCCGCATTTTGCGTTTTAAAAAACATTTCCCATCTTTGTGGTCAATTCTCATTATTAATCACTTAATACCGGGAATCATGCAAGAAAGTATCTCCAACATATCCCATTAGTCGGCTGCCTGCAACCAGGCGGACAATCACCATTATTCATTTTACTGAAACCCGTTTGCTGATGATCTTTTGATCAGCTTTAAACTTTGTTTGTCCGGATTTTTCGTGTTCCAGGTTTTGCGCTGCACTTTTCAAAATGGGTATATCCACACCGTGGACGAACATTTAAAATCACCAATAAAATTGAAAACGTTAAAACGTAAAGTCCGATGGACATACATGATTGGCCGTACATTAAAAAATCGGCCAGGAGAAAAAAGCGGCTTGTCAAAAAAGACTTTGATAAGCAACTGATAAGGTTAGATAAACTACAGGATGATTTGTGGGAAAGACGCCGCAAGTTGCCTATGGTACCGGTCGAAAAGCCCTACCAAAGGGGCTGGATGCGCCTTTTTCTTTTAAGAGATGACATTAAGCGAAGTGATGATGCAGCGTTCTATGAGAAATTATTAAATAAAATCAACACCGTTTGGTATCATCCCGATAAATCATTCAAAAGACGTAAGATCCGGAAGAGACGCTATCTGTATAAGGAAAAAAAACAAGCTCTTCGCGAGTTTGATCATGTTGAGTTTCACGGTAAGAAATTTAACTTTTCTGATGCAGAAAAGCAGTATTTTTATCTTAAAGAAACCTGGAATGACAGGTACTGGAGATGGGAAACCACCTATGCCCTTACTGACACCTGGCGATTTGTATTGACAATAAAACCACGCATCATCTATAAAGTGCAACAAGTAGATGAATTGCTGGAGCAGGAACTTAGTGAAATTGAAAACTACATCAAATACAACCACTTGTACCCTCGCCTTAAAAAGATAAAAGGTGGAGGCTACAGATATTGGAAGGTTGATGCCTTTGAAAAACCCCAATACATTAACAAATTAAAAAACCAACCCAGGTACGCCTCAAAAGAAGCCTACCTGGATTATTAAAACAAAGCCATTATGGGCTATTTGAAAACAAAACAACTGGATAACATAGGCTATAGTACTGATAAGCAAAAAAGTATGGCCATCAACACCATAGCCAAATATTTTAAGCACCGGAATGCCAATGATATCATCGCATTATTAGCCGATATCAGGAACCGCCCCGAAACGTACCTCAATGATCCTGCTACACAAAAAATAGCCGGGTTATTTATGAGCGACACCATAAAGCAAACTGCCAACTCATTTGAACTGACACAGCATACCTTGCCTTTTAAAATTTATGGGGAGGCTCATATTGAGGCATCTGCTATAAAACAAATGGAACTGGCGCTGTCATTACCCGTAAGTGTACAAGGCGCTCTGATGCCAGATGCGCATAGTGGTTACGGCCTGCCTATTGGCGGTGTACTGGCCACCCGTAATGCGGTGATCCCTTATGGTGTGGGTATGGATATCGGCTGCCGTATGGCGCTGACCATTATAGATGCCGGCGAAAAATTTATCGACCGCTATACCCATCAGATCAAACAGGCTATCAATACCCATACTCATTTCGGTATGGAAGGCGCCCTTGATATTTGCCAGGATCACGAAGTGCTGGACGATCCTGCATTCCGGGAAACACCGCTGTTGAAAAAACTGCATGGTAAGGCCGTGAAACAGTTGGGTTCATCGGGCAGTGGTAATCATTTTGTAGATATCGGGGAGGTCAGTCTGGCCGATAATAACGCTATGGGTTTACCTGCCAACAAGTATATGGCTTTGCTTAGCCATTCGGGTAGCCGTGGACTGGGAGCCAATATTGCCCGCCACTACACGCAGATTGCCATGAATACCTGCAAACTGCCGCGCGAAGTACAACCGCTGGCCTGGCTCGATCTGAACAGTGAAGCAGGACGGGAATACTGGCTGAGCATGACCCTCGCAGGTGATTATGCCAGGGCCTGTCACGACCGCATCCACAGCAATCTACTTAAAGCATTAGGTCTGAAACCGCTATTCAAAGTAGAGAATCATCACAATTTTGCCTGGAAGGATCGGCTTGCCGATGGTACTGAAGTAATTATCCATCGCAAAGGCGCGACACCCGCGCATGACGGAGAGTTAGGCATCATCCCCGGCAGCATGACGGCTCCCGCTTACCTGGTGATAGGCAAGGGCAAACCCGAAGCTTTATACTCCGCGGCACATGGTGCGGGCCGGGCTATGAGCCGGCAACAGGCCAGGGAAAGCAATACCAATTCGGCTCTTAAAAAAATGCTGGCCGGGGCTGATGTCTCTCTCATTGGCGGCAGCCTGGAAGAAAACCCATCGGCCTATAAGGATATTGAAATGATCATGCAGGCACAAACGGAATTAATAATCGTACAAGGCGTGTTTTCACCGCGCATTGTACGCATGAACGAAGAATAAAATGGAAAAAGTAATTATACAAATAACAGCAGGCAAAGGTCCGGCGGAATGCTGCCGGGTAGTATACAAAGTAATGGAACTGATGCTGAAGCAAGCCACTCAAACCGGGATAGAACTTGCCGTAGTTGAACAAAAACCGGCAGGTACAAACGGCACCTTACTGTCGGCCACATTACTGGCGCAAGGTAACAACCTAAGCAAGTTTATAAATGAATGGCAGGGCACTATACAATGGATTGCTCAAAGCCCCTACCGCAAATTCCACAAACGCAAAAACTGGTTTGTAGGTGTTGGGATTTTTAACACGGATGAGCAAACAGCTTTTGATATCAAAGATGTAAAGCTCGAAACCACCCGGGCATCGGGCCCGGGCGGGCAAAATGTAAACAAGGTAGAAACTGCGGTGCGCGGCACCCATATCCCTACCGGTATACAAGTGATGACCATGGACAGCCGCTCGCAGCTACAAAACAAAAAGCTTTGCTTGGGCCGACTGGAAGCCAAAGTAATGGCCCGGCAAGCCGAAAAACAGATAATACAGCACGAGAGCCAATGGCTGGCCCATCATTCATTAGAACGGGGGAACGCAGTAAAGGTGATTGAGCAGAAACTGTAAACTTTATTTTCCGCTCACTTCTTTCAGCATAAAATCCAAAGCCGCCTTATCAGGCAGCGTAGTTGCCGCTGGCTTTTCGCTCAGTATCATGATCTGGTTACTATGTGTATTATAGGTGGGCCACGCGGGCAGGCCCTTACCATTTGGGTTGCCCGTTTTGGCGAAGTTCACCCAGTAATTTGATATGATAGAGGCCAGCTTATGATCAACGGGTTGCCATGGGCGGTTTAAAAATTGAAGGTTATCATAGGCGTAGGCCACTTCACCGGAATGGAAAGCTCTATACTTTATAAAATCGGCTGTGGCGGGCAGGCGACGGGTAAAGCGATAAACATATACTTTTGCTTTGCCCTTTTCACTTTGCACATTGGCCCAGGTATAATTTTGTGTTCCAAACAGCCGGTCGCGGTTTATCCTGATCTGTGAGGTTACCGCATCGGCATCAGTATTGGCAGGGTAAAGCTGTATAAAAGCATTTGACCGGATTCCGTATTGTTCCAATACTTCGGCCCTGTAATCTGCTGCGTTTTTGAGTTTGCCTACAAACGCATCGTCCTCGTTCCAACCGGTGAGCAGCGGTACGTCGTTCTGCTTACTTTCGGCAAAAATCCGCGCTATACTTTGAGGCAATACATAGCCATCAACAATGGGATGGTTTTGCTGACCTTTGCCCACCAGTTCGGCTGCCGGTTTTGCCCTTAATTCGGCAATGGAATTAGCACCCAATGCCTGCGCTGTTTTTACACCATTGGCTTCAGCCCCGGCCAGTTCAGAGTCTTCCTGACCGATAAAACCAGCGCCGCTCTCGGCAATAGCTTTTTGAAACAGGTCCTTTCCTAAGGGAGAGGCCACCAGGTAATTTACACTTATGGAACCGGCAGATTGCCCGGCAATGGTAACATTATCCGGATCACCGCCAAAGGCTTTGATGTTCTGTTTGATCCATTTTAAGGCCGCCAGCTGATCCATCAAGCCATAATTTCCGGATGCATTATGACCAGATTCTTTACTCAGTTCCGGATGGGCCAAAAACCCAAATATGCCAACACGGTAATTGATCACCACAAACACCACCCCTTTTTTCGCGGTGGCCTCGCCGTCATAAATGGGTACGGCTGCACCTCCCGTCGAAAAGCCGCCACCATAGATATAAACCAATACTGGTCGTTTTTCTGCAGATGACCGTGCACCTGTCCATATATTTAAGTACAGGCAATCCTCACTGATGGGCTCATCCGGGATCAAAAATTCATGCGTGTAAACACCAAACTCACGAGGCTTAGGCTGCATGGGGCTGGCCGAAAAGGCAGTACATTGTTTTACACCTTCCCATGATTTTGCCGGCTGTGGTGCTTTCCACCGCAAATCGCCAACCGGCGGGGCAGCGAAGGGGATCCCTTTAAATATATGTACATCTCCTGCAACATTGGTACTGCCCGAAACGAGCCCTGCATCGGTTTTAACTATGGCCAGATCGGCTTTTTGGGCCTTGACTAAAGTGCAGTACAACAACATTACAGATAATAACAAGCAGTTTTTCATAATCATGTTTTAAAGGTTACCATTAGCTAATTTATGGTTTTACACCCGGTCTTTTCATATTTATCCGTACAAGCATTATAAATATTCATTTTATCAACTTGTCGCAAAACACCCTGTAAAAAGTCTTTTTTGCCCGTTTTACGGTTGGCATTTAGCCTTTATTTTTACTCATCCAAACTAATCATTATGAAAATAGTAAGAGTACAATACACCACCACGCCTGAATTTGCACCGATTAACCAGGCAAACATTGCCGGTATCGTAAAGGAATTAAAAGAACTTAACCACCCAGGAATTAAGTACGGCTGCTGGTTGCTGCCCGATGGAAAAACATTTATGCACTTTGACCAATTTGAAAACGAAGCTGCCCATGAGCTGCTGACGTCTTTAGCATCGTTCAAAAAATTTGATGCCGGGCTTTGGGCCAGCGGCCTTGAAGTTGAACCAGTGCTCGAGCTGCTTTCCCCGGTTGCATCTACCGAAGAATTTTGGGGATGAAATAAAAGTTTCCTGCAAAGGCACCTTTGTTTGAAAGAAATAAAAGGGTTGTCATTTCGAACGAGGCACAAGGAGAAATCTTTTGCGATTTGCAATTGAAACCCTGCACTACGCAGAAGATTTCTCCTCACCCCACCACTTTTTGTCCATCGCTGTTTATCGAAATGACATGGAGCATTCTAACTAAGGCTTTACACCCCCTTTTTTATACTTAGCCGTACGGGCGTCATTGATAACGCCTTTCCAGTTCAAACCAAAACCAAAATCGTAGGTGTTACCCTGTTCGTCCACATAGCACTTCATATCATGGGGCACATCTTCAAACTGTTTTTCAACGGCGTGCATATCAGCGGGCATTTGCAGCGGTAGCAATGCCGATGGCTCGCTGTTGCCGGTCAATATATCTAATGTCGCTTGTCCCTGTACGCCAAAATCAACCACAATGGCATTGGCATTTTTTTCGAACTCCGAAAACACCATAGGGTTAGCCATATTAACCGAAACAACCACAGGCTTGCCTTTCATTTTGGTATAAGTGTCATTTACCATAGCCAGATCAGTCACATTGATAGCTGTTGCCGATTTATCTTTATAGGTACGATTGGTAAATTTTTCCAGCGGATCGCCGCCGGCTATACTGGTCGCGCGGGCATCGGTCGCAGTATATTTTTGATATTGCAAGCTTACCGGCACATAGCCGTTGCCGCCATTTTTGGCATCGTCGCTATTATAACCACCGCCACTATTAGGGCTATTGATAAACACCAGGGCGTAGTCAGCTTCATCTGGATTTTCGGTCACTTTAAAATATTTTTTTACCGTTTCTATATTTACCGGGTATTCCAGCTTTTCTGGGGTTTGCATACCCAGGAAATTTTTGCCTGCCGGGGTAAATTGTTTGGGCACATATACCGTTTTGTTTTTGGTAAGCGGTAACACATTCCCCTTGTTTTTCAGCAGTACAATAGATTTCAATTGCGCCTGGTAACCGGCATTCATAAAATCGGGGTTACCGACGATACTTTTTGATGCCTGCGGATCGAGGTATGGATTTTCAAAAAGTCCCGTCCTGAACAGGTTACGCAGTAAGCGTACTGCCGACTGCTCAAACCGTGCCCGCATAAAGGTTTCGCCATGCTCTTTTACACCCATCTGGTATGCGGCTACCACTGGCGCCACTTCGTTGTTACCACCAAACTGATCCACACCGGCCATCAATACTTTGTAATGCCGCTGCGCCACCGAAAGTCCTTCCACACCCCATGATTTGCCCGACAAAAACTGATCGACCGCAGTTTCATCGCCGGTCACCAGCCAATCGGTACATACCACGCCATCAAAATGATATTTCTTGCGGAGCAGGTCGTTAATAATATAGGAGTTGTAGTTATTGGCAACATTCTCTTTATTCTTTACATCCTGGTTAAAGGATATGGTATAGTAAGGCATTACCGACGCGGCCATACCCGTTTTACCCTTCAGCTTAAAAGCACCTTCGGTAAAAGGGATCAGGTGTTGTTTAAAGTTGTTGCCCGGATAAACCGCATACTTGCCATAGCCATAATGCGCGTCGCGACCGCCTTCACCAGCACCACCTCCGGGCCAATGTTTCACCATGGCATTCACACTGCCATATCCCCATCCACCATTGATCTCTTTATCGCCAACAGAAGTTTGAAAGCCATCAATATACCCCCGCGCCATATCGGCCGAGAGCTGCGGATCTTCGCCAAAAGTACCACTCACCCGCCACCAGCGCGGATCGGTAGCGATATCCACCTGTGGCGATAGCGCTGTAGCAATACCCAAAGCGCGATATTCCAGGGCAGCGATATGACCAAAATCTTCCACCACCCTGGGATCAAATGTAGCGGCAAAACCCAGCGAGCCCGGCCACATAGAAATCGATCCGCCTGCTCCCGCGTTAAATTCGGCGGTGGCCACAGTGCCGTGCCGCGGATCGGAACTGTTATTATTCGGGATACCCAATCCTAAACCCTCCACAAAGGCCTGCGCGTTATTATTCCATTGCGCTGCCGCCTCAGGACTTTGTACCGAAGTAATGAGCACATGCCTTACATTATCTTTTTCCAGGAATTGCTTTTGCTGATCAGACAGATCATAAGGCTTAGCCCCGCTTTCGGCAAATACCTTACCGCCATAGGTTCCTGCGAAAGGCCCGGCAGGAGCGGCAGGTATGGGCTGATGTTTACTGTATAACATTAAACCGGCAATTTGCTCAACGCTCATTTTTGACGCCAGATCATTCGCCCGTACATCAACCGACAGGCGCCAGTCTTCATATTTATCCAGCTTTCCGTTCTTGTTCAGATCTTTAAAGGCCAGGCCGTCCACTGTTAATATTTTTACGCCCGATGTGGTGGAATAGCCCAGGTTCTGCCCGCCTGTATTAGTCACCCAAACAACGTCGCCCGATTTCTTTTCTGTCCATTTGGTTTGACCAATCGCTACGGTTGCAGGCAGCAGACCCAGTAAGGCTATGAATTTAAATTGATTCATCATGGAGTTAAATGGTTTATAGGAGCTTAATTTAAAAATACTGCGCTATCCGAAGTCTCCGACTTCGGATCATTATGCTTGTAGTCTTTAGACTACCGGTAGTTTCAAACTACCCACGTAGTCGTCCGAAGTCAGAGACTTCGGACAGCGCGGCAAGTGTTTATCTTATCTCTTGTTTCTTACTTCTTGACTCTATAAACTTACTCACAGTTTCAGTTCCTTGATAGTTTGTTCTGGCATCAGGGCTTTGTTCACTTTCTCTACCGTAATATCCTTGGCCAGTTTAAAGGTTGCTTTTTCTTCGATCATTCTTGATGACGAACCAACTTTCACCTCATATTTACCTTCATCTGCTATCCAGGCTTGCCTGTCGGTATAAAAAGAAGCCAGGTCGGCAGCCTTGATCACAAAACTCAACGTTTGCGACTGACCAGGAGCCAGCAAGCGGGTTTTACCAAAAGCTTTCAGTTCATCCTCGGGTTTGTCCAGATCTTTTTTAGGAGCGGCCAAGTATAGCTCCACTACCTCTTTCCCCGCCACATTGCCCGTGTTTTTTACGGTTACCATTGCTGTAATGCTATTGGCAAAACTGGCCGAGCTCAGTTTCAGACCGCTAAACTTAAAATTAGTGTATGACAAGCCATAGCCAAACTCATAAGCCGGTTTAACTTTGGCCGCGTCGTAATAGCGATAACCTACGTAGATCCCCTCTTCATAAACCACCTGCTCGGGTTTATCGGCAGGTGTACCCGGAAAATTATTGGCCGATGGCACATCCTTATAATCAACCGGGAAAGTGGTAGCTAATTTGCCCGACGGATTTACTTTACCGCTCAGCACATCGGCAATGGCATTACCCGCTTCCAGACCAGGTTGCCAGGCCAGTAAAATACCGTCAACCTCGTCGCGCCAGCTGGCTACTTCAATTACGCCGCCGATGTTTAACACCACGGTCACTTTTTTACCTTTGGCATGAAAAGCGCTTGCAATGGTTTTGATCATCCCTTTTTCCGCGTCGGATAAGTAAAAATCATTCTCCAGTTTCCTGTCAGCACCCTCACCGGCATTTCTGCCTATCGTAATCAGGGCGGCATCAGCGCCATTGGCTTCATCGGCTACAATGCCGGTTACATCCATTTCGGGGATAGGCGCCGGGTGATCAAAAAAGTTTTTAGGCTTAGGCTGTTTCAGCTTCATCTCGGCCAGGTAACCCGTATAGCTTTTTGATAGTTTTTCTTGCAACTTATAACCGGCATTAGCCAAACCCTGCATCAGTGATATGGTGTACGCTTTATTAACATCGCCGCTCCCGGTACCGCCTGCAATAATATCGTAGGAAGTATTACCAAACACGGCTACCCTTTTAGCTCCTTTTAAAGGCAAAGCATGGTCGTCATTTTTTAGCAATACCATACCCTGTGCCGCGGCCTCGCGGGCTACTTTGGCATGGCCCGCCAGATCGGGCTTATCAGAATACTTGTATTTGGTAAATGATGGCGATTTGATAATGATGTTAAGGATGCGCTCTACATTGGCATTCAACTGATTAATATCCAGCGTACCATTTTTAACCGCGGTCACAATGGCGGCTGATTGACTCGGGCTGCCCGGCATGATCAGGTCGTTACCTGCTTTCATTTGCGCTACAGGGTCGGCACCGCCAAACCAATCGGTCATCACAAATCCTTTAAAGCCCCATTCCTTTTTAAGGATAGTGGTTAAAAGATCGTGCCTTTGCGAAGTAAAAGTCCCGTTAATCTTGTTATAGGACGACATCACTGTCCAGGGTTGAGCCTTTTTCACCGCTATCTCAAATCCGCGCAGATACAGTTCGCGCATGGCCCTTTCACTTACAATAGTGTTGATGCTGTTACGGTTAGTTTCCTGGTTATTGGCCGCGTAATGCTTGATGGATGTGCCCACGCCGTTTGATTCCACACCGTTTACAACGGCAGCCGTCATGCTGCCGGCAATCAGCGGGTCTTCTGAGTAATACTCAAAATTACGGCCGCCCAGCGGGTTACGATGGATGTTTAAGCCGGGGGCCAATAGGATATCCACTCCGTACTCGCGCACCTCGTTACCAAAGGCTATACCTACTCTGTTCACCAGTTCGGTATCCCAGCTTGATGCCAGCAGGGTTGCCACCGGGAAGGCAGTAGCATAGTATGTTTTTGATTTGTCGCCATTGCGTATCGGTTCAATCCTTAAACCGGCAGGCCCATCAGACACGGTCATGGATGGGATGCCCAAACGGGGAATGCCATGGGTACGACCAGCAGCGCCGGGCACTTTCTCGGGTATATTGTAAGCATCCGGATCAGATGGGGGCAGTTTGAACCCGCCGATATCGATCGGCTCATTCATCTTATCTTTTGATGGCGGCGGCATACCGGGCATTTTAAAGCCCATGCCTACTACCAGTTTCGATTTTTCTTCCAGCGTCATAGCAGCTATGATCTGCTTTACGTTATTGGCACGCAATTGCGGCACTTGTTTGCTTTGCGCCTGCACAATAGTGTGGAAATTGCCAGCAGCGCATGACAGCATCAGCGCAAGGCTTAATTTATAGCTTGTCCTCATAAAATTTAAAAAGGTTTGGAGTACTTATTGGTTATAAATATCTTATTAACAGCAGATAACAATCATTGTGTCAATAATACACAATACTATGTATTAACTTTTATAAAACCAAATGTTGCGGCCCGCAAATAAATTATGATGCCAGGCCACGGCTCATAAATGACTGTTCTGTGTCATGCTAAATCCTTTTTTAAACTTTAATTTATTTTTGATTTAGTATTTAATTCCTTAATCTTGAATAGACCTAACAGTGCTTCGCTCACAAGCGTTGAGAATAAAATTTAAATAGGAGACGCATGTAATGCGTCTCTACGTGCTATTTTTTTGTAGAGACGCATTACATGCGTCTCCTGAGCTATTTAACCTAATTATGCCCATGAACAGAACCAAAGTAGCCATACTTGGCGCCGGTTTTATTACCGATATCCACATGGAATCATACCATCGCTTTATACCCGAAGCCGAAGTGGTTGCCGTATACGCCCGCAATCCGGATAAAGCCAAAGCCTTTGCCGAAAAATACAAGATACCTCAGTGGTTTGATGATATTGATAAGCTCATTGCCGAATCAGACTGTGAAGTGGTGGATATCTGCCTGCCCAATTACCTGCATGCGCAAGCCACCATCAAAGCGGCTAATGCTGGTAAGCACATCATTATTGAAAAACCGCTGGCCGTAACATTGGAAGAGGCCGACGAGATGATAGCCGTTTGCAAAGCCAATAATGTAAAGCTGATGTACGCCGAAGAGCTCTGCTTCGCCCCAAAATATGAGCGGGCCCGGCAATTGGTAAAGGATGGCGCCGTGGGCGAAGTTTTTATGCTGAAACAGGGCGAAAAACATTCCGGCCCGCACAGCGATTGGTTTTATGATATAAACCTGGCCGGCGGCGGGGTTATTATGGATATGGGCTGCCATGCTTTGGGCTGGTTCAGGTGGATGCTTAATCATGCCAAAGTGAGCAATGTATACGCCACCATGAGCACCGTATTTCATAAAGGCCGTACCAAAGGTGAGGATAACTCCGTAATTATTGTGGAGTTTGAGAACGGCGTAACAGCTGTAGCCGAAAACAGCTGGGCCAAACATGGCGGTATGGATGACCGTTGTGAGATATACGGTACCGGGGGCGTAATTTATGCCGACCTGTTTATGGGCAATGCTGCGGTAACCTACAGCCGCGAAGGGTATGGCTATGCCATGGAAAAGGCCGATACTTCCAAGGGCTGGAGCTTTACCATTTTTGAGGAGGCCTTTAACCAGGGCTATCCGCATGAGCTTAAACATTTTATTGATTGTGTTCGCCATGATAAAACTCCGCTGGTAACCGGCGAAGACGGTCGGGCTGTACTGGAGATCATTTACGCGGCCTATGCCTCGGCAGGACAGGGCAAAAAGATACACCTGCCATTCTCGGCTCAAGTAGCCAAACCTATCGACCTTTGGCTAAACCATCAATAAGCGCCATGAATATACAGCGATATAAAGATTACGATTCGTTATCATCCGCGGCGGCTTATTGGGTTTGGCGGCAGATAAAACAGAAACCCGGTTCATTAATCTGTTTCCCTTCGGGCGAATCACCTACCGGGATGTTTAAGTTCCTGGTGCAATATGCTAAAGCGGGAAAAATAGATTTTAGTCAGGCTCATTTTGTGGGTTTGGATGAATGGGTGGGTATGGATAAAAATAATGAAGGCAGTTGCAGTCATTACCTGCATCAGCATTTCTTTTCAAAATTAAAGATAGCGCCAGCGCAGGTGAGGTTTTTCGATGCTAAAGCTGCCGATCTTGATGGAGAATGTGAAAAAATGAACAAACACATCCAGGATCTCGGAGGGTTGGATATGATGATCGTGGGCATTGGTATGAACGGGCATATCGGACTCAATGAGCCCGGCACAGATTTTAATACCTATGCGCATCATTCTGCATTAGCGCCTGTAACTATCGATGTAGCCAAAAAATATTTCACACAGCAACCACAATTAACAGAAGGGATCACCTTAGGCCTGCGTCATTTAGCCGAAGCGCGGACACCGGTACTGATCGCCAGCGGTGCGAAAAAGGCGGGCATCATAGCTCAGGCCCTGAACGGCCCGTTAACGATTGATGTGCCTGCTTCTATCTTTCAAACCCTGCCCAACGCGCAAATCTTTTTAGATCATGGTGTAGCAGAAAAGTTAAATAAGGAGTAAGATGCAGATAGGCCACACAGCCATATATATAAAATCTATAGTATAAAAATCAAACAATAGTTTTTAATTATAACTCATAAAGCCCATGTCAAAGCCACCCGAAAAATTACAGCAAACAGCAGATCATTTAACTTATGATGCCATTGTTATAGGCTCGGGCATTAGTGGTGGCTGGGCCGCTAAGGAACTGTGCGAGCAGGGTTTAAAAACGCTGGTACTGGAACGCGGCCGTAATGTAGAGCACAACAAAGACTATCCAACCGCTACTATGGATCCCTGGCAGTTTAAGCACCGCGGGCAAATGGCCAGGGAGTTTCTGGAAGAGAATCCGCTCATCAGCAAGGCAGCGGGTTTTGGTGAAGACACCGCGCATTTTTTTATCAAAGATAAGGACCATCCTTACATCCAAGAAAAACCCTTCGATTGGATCCGGGGTTACCAGGTTGGCGGTAAATCATTGACATGGGGACGTGCCTGCCAGCGCTGGAGCAAATATGAGTTCACCAATCCCGAACGTTTTGGCTATGGCATTGCCTGGCCTATTGGATATGATGATGTGGCGCCCTGGTACTCGCACGTAGAAAAATTCATTGGAGTTTGCGGTAATAAAGATGGTATTGAAGCCATGCCCGATGGGGAGTTTCTGCCACCGTTTGATATGAATTGCGTGCAGGAGGTGATCAGCAAAAAGATTAGTGAAAACTATCCCGACCGCCACCTGGTACACGCGCGCTGGGCTCACTTAACCAAACCCGGTCAACTCCACCTGGATCAGGGGCGTGGTAAATGCCAGGCCCGTAATCTATGTATGCGCGGCTGTCCGTTCGGTGGTTATTTTAGTTCGGTAAGTTCTACACTACCCTGGGCTAAGCGTACGGGTAACCTCACCATCAGGCCATTTTCTGTGGCACATTCTGTTATTTATGATGAAAAACTGGGCAAGGCCACAGGTGTTAAAGTGATAGATACCAACACCAAAGAGGTGATGGAATATAAAGCGAAGATCATTTTCATGAATGCCTCCGCGCTAAACACCAATCTCATCCTGCTGAATTCCACCTCAGCACGTTTCCCTAATGGCCTGGGCAATGATAACGGACTATTGGGTAAATATGTGGCCTTCCAAAACTACCGGGCATCGGTAACTGCCAGCATGGACGGTTTTTTAGACCGGTACTACTTTGGCCGCAACCCTACAGAACTGATCCTGGCTAATTACCGTAATCTGCACCGGCAGGAAACCGATTACAAAGGAGGCTTTACTACTTTTATGGGTGCGTATCGTAACCAACACCCAGCCGAAAAACCTGCAGGTGAAATTGGCGGCGACTATAAAGATTCCTTAACCGAACCTGGAGGTTGGCAGGTATACATGTACCTGCAGGGTGAAACCATCCCCAAAGAAAGCAATCATGTGCGCCTAAGTAAAGACCAGAAAGATCAATGGGGTATCCCACTGTTGATCACCTCTGTGGAGTATGATGATAATGATGAACGCATGATCCAGGATTTTTTAACCCAAAGCGCCGAAATGCTGGAAAAATCCGGCTGCAAAAACATCGAAAAACATGAAAACAAACAATCCCCCGGCCTCGACATTCACGAAATGGGCGGTGTGCGCATGGGTAAGGATCCCAAAACCTCGCTGCTTAATCAATGGAACCAACTACACCAGTGCAAAAATGTATTTGTAACCGACGGCGCCTGCATGACCAGCACCGGCAACCAAAGTCCGTCGATATTGTATATGGCTTTGACTGCGAGGGCGGCTAACTATGCGGTGGAAGAGATCAGGAAAGGGAATTTGTAGCTAACATCAGATCGAATTAAAGATTAAAAGCAAGGGTGTGTGCAATTCCTTCCCTCGGGAAGGGGCAATGTCATTAAGTTAAGAAATTTTTGCAAACCCTATCGGGGTTAAAGCTTTGTAGAAAAAATGTAGGTTATCAAATCAGTGCCGTAGGTACTATACCCAGGTTGCATACCTACGGCATGCTAAATGATTGTTGTTTGTTTTCTACAAAGCTTTTACTCCTATGGAGTATCCTTAACTTAATGACATTGCGGGAAGGGGGTGTAGGGGTTTCATAAGCATGACAGGGTTTCTATCACACGCATAAACCCCTCCCTGCCAAAACACAATCCGGCGCGCCTCTCCTGTGGGGCTACTGTGTTGACACATCTTTTTGATAAACCCCAGAGGGGTTTCATGTCGGTAGAAATAGAATCAAAAGAAGTTTACGTGCCGTAAGTACGTCACTATTGAACTTTGCAGGTCAAATAATGGCGCATCAAGAGACTTGAACCAGGTTAGGTGAGTACCTACAGTACTAAAAGAGGATTGAATTTTATTATTTCTACCGACATTTTGCTCCTCTGGAGCAGCTCTTTTTAACTATTAGTGCATTGAAAAGATGTGTACACACAGTAGCCCAACGGGAGGGAATTAAAAACATTATTTTACAAATGCAAGCCACGCCAGGTAGCCTACCCATACCAGTATATTGGAGTAAACGCCGGCCAGCACATCATCCATCATAACGCCGGTGCCGCTGGGCAAGGCTTCCATTTTGCGGATACCCAGGGGTTTTACGATATCAAAAAAGCGGAACAGGACAAGTCCGCCGATCAGGGTATACAGGTTCATGGGTACAAATACCACGGCTATCAGCATACCGGCAACCTCATCAACTACCACCCGCGAACTGTCTTCGCCCCAATCAGGTTCTACTTTGTTGCTTACGTATACACCCAGCAGGGTTACTACAATGGTGATCACAAACAGGTACCAGGGGTTTTGTAATACCGGGCTTTGCCATAACAACCAGATAAATCCACAGGTTACTATAGCTGCATAGGTACCGCCACCTTTTAAAAAGCCGATGCCAAATATGGAGGCTATTATTTTATTGATGTTCATCATTTATTAGTTCATTGGTTCACTGGTTCATTGGTTCATTGGTTCATTGGTTTTAACGGTATAAGCCAGCATTGTTGCCGATTTAATACTAATGAACCAATGAGCTAATAAACCAATGAACATCTCTATTGCTTATCCAGCACATCTTCGGCTGCTTCGGCTACTTCCGGTTCGATGGTGTGCCTTTTGGGAAAGTTGAATAAGAGCGATGTGAGCACCGGGATTATAAATATCCCCACAGTAAATACCGAGGTGAAGATATCGGCCTTTTCGCTCTCCATGAATTTGGAGAAAGATGACGTTTCATTAAAGTGTACATACAATGATGCGGATAGTTTAATACCCAACACGCCGATCACAATAAAGGCAACGGTCTCCAAAAAGGTAAATTTCTCCATCAGCTTTACAAAGGCCTGGGCCACAAAACGCATGGCCAGTATGCCAATGAATACCCCAATGTATATCAACACCACGTGGTCTGTAAAGGCCACGGCCGCAAATACGTTATCGATAGAAAAGGCCAGGTCCATCAGCTCTACTAAAGCTACGGTAGCCCAAAACACGCCAAACACGCCCACGGTTGAGCGGTACAGCCAGTTCTTGCTTTTATCCACCTCTTCTTCTCCGCCATCGTTATTGGCTGCTTGTATTTTCCCCTTAAAGTAGTTAAAGCTCAGGTACAGCAGATATAAGCCGCCGATAGGTTTTAGCCACCATATTTTTACCAGCCAGGCCGCTAAAAACAAACATACCCCACGCAATACATAAGCGCCTATGATACCATAGCGCAGGGCTTTTTTACGTTGACTGGGTGGCAGATCCAAAACCATAGTAGCCAGCACTGCGGCATTATCAACAGAGAGCAAGCTCTCGATCACGATCAGGTTTAAAATGATGAGCAAACCGGCTTTAATATCGGGGCCCAGAATGGTGTGTAAGAAATCCATATAACAGGTAAGGAGTTAATTTTCGGGTTAAATAAACTAAATTAAATCGGTATTCAGCATGCTTTTTAAAATATTGGCCTGCACATCAATATTGCTGATATTTTCCATAAAGCTTATATCCGATATCTTTTTATAATTATCAGCCAATAGATTTTTGATCTCGGCAGGCATAAACGCTTTCATGGCGGCGGCATTACCCTCCAGCTTATCGTTTTTATCCCGCAACTCGTGTACCAGTTTTTCCTTTTTCGACATATTATTAGTCATGTCGATGCCAGCTAACTTCGCGATATCCAGGAACACGAACAGATTGTCGGACAGGGAATAGATAAAGTACCGGTCGTCGTTCACAAACTTATATACTTCCGCTACCTGGGTGCCAGCCTTCAATCCGCAATAAAACTCGGTTCTAAATTCATACTTGCACAAAACGCCCATCAGCTTGCGCTGAATGGTGGCATATTCATCGGTGTAAACGTCCTTATCGTTATAGGCTGTTATCTCCTGCAATAGTTCAGGGGCGATGGGATAAAAAAAGTCGGCCGCAAACCGGGAGCTGAACGCGTTAATGTTTTTTGAAAGCGGGTTATCAGTCGAGTTATCTGATAGTACCTGGAACAACTTCCGCAACGACAGATTGACCTTTAGCGCCTGCCGTTGTTTTTCGAGGTTGAAATTTGCCTGCGTATAATAAGGATCGTTCAGCCTGTCGATCATTTCCTTGTTGATCTGAATCTCGTCAAAAAGCAGGCTTACGTTGGTTTCGTTGTTCTTTTTGATCTTGCGGAGCAGATCGATGAGACTTTGGGTAAATTGCAGGTGAAACAGATCAAGCTTGTTGATATCCAGCTCGGGGTTGGTTTCAAAAAGCTTGTGGATCACCTGGCTGCGCAGGTATATTTTATAAATGATATCATCGCCGAAAAAAACAGAAAGCAATTGCAGCTTACTGAGCATCCGGTTTGACTGATTTAAAATATTTAACCTGCTTTCATCCATCAAATGGCGACCTCAAATTTTTAACAGCTGTAAATTTACGAAAATAAACAGCCTCACCCAACCCTCTCCAAAGGAGAGGGCTTTAGAAATACTTTTTAGTCCGCACCCTTGCCTGTGTCCTCACAGGCAACTAATACCACCGGTATGCAAATCGTCTGTGAGGGCACAGACGATGGAGTAGAATTCACAAAAAACCTGCACCCGATGCCTGTGTCCTCACTGGCAACTAATACCCCTGGAATGCAAATCGTCTGTGAGGACACAGACGATGGGGATAATAAGAAATACGTCATTGCGAGGTACGAAGCAATCTCTATGCTGTACAGAGCAGATTTGACCTGTTTATGTAGAGATTGCTTCGTACCTCGCAATGACGCGTGTTTTATATTTTTAACTACGCGTTAGTAACCGTTTTTTTTAGTTCCACTTCCAGGTTTTGCAGTTCGGTGTTGAGGGTTTTGCGATTGGCGGTACCTTCTTCGTGAATGCGTTTAACCTCGGTAAGCGTTTCAATAAGCGACGCGGTTGTTTTTTTCAGTGTATCCAGCGATACTACGGTCTTTTCATTTTCCTTGGCCACGTCGATACTGTTTTGTTTCAGCAGTTCGGCGTTCTTTTGCAAAATGGTGTTGGTGGTGTCCGAGATCTTTTTCTGCATCTCCACGTTTTCCTTCTGACGGTTCAGGGCCACGGCAATAGTGAGCTGGTTTTTCCAAACCGGGATTGTGGTAGATACGATAGACTGTGCTTTTTCGGCTATGGTAGTATTGTTGCTTTGCACCACGCGTATTTGCGCCAGCGATTGCAGCATAATAAAACGCACCACTTTCAAATCGGCCAGGCGTTTGTCTAAACGGTTTACAAAATCGCGCAGATCGGCAATTTCATAATCATTATAGGCCGATGGATTGGCGTCCATTTGTGCCAGTTGCTCGCTTAGTTCGTTGTATTTTAACTGGCCCGAAATAATCAGCTCTTCCATCTGGTGGATGTAGCCTACGTTGCTATCGAACATGGTTTGCAACGAGCTGTTATCTTTTAATGAATTAACGCGACCGGCTTTGATCTTGTTGGTGATCTTATCGATATTGTTAATTACGGTATCATACTTCTGGAAAAGCTTTTTGGCATCAACCACCAGCTTTTTCATAAAGGGGATATGCGATATAAACGAAGTGAACGCGTTCTGGTTCAGCTCATCTACATCAATATAATTCAGTTCGGTAAGCAGTTCATTGATCAAACCACCAACCTCGCCCGAGTTATAGGTACGTACCGAAGTAAGGAAAGTATTGCTATACTTTTCCATTGAGTTTTGCACTTCTGTACCGTAATTTAGGATAGAGTTTACATCCTTTGGATCGAGTGCTTTGGCTACTTCGCCATATTTTTGAACCTCGGCCGGGGTAATATTGGCTAAATCAACATTACCTTCCTTATCCAGCAATTTTGCTGGCGTATTGGCATTAGTAGCCGGGGCCGGATTAATATCTAAATTAACCGGTGTTATATTTAGTTCGTTATTTCCTGGTGTGCCTTCCATTGTATTGAGTTTTAATGTTTTTTTCGGGATCGTGGTTCGTGTTGCGAGGTTCGTATTAAATAGTACGCGAACCACGATCCACAAACCTCGCTACCTATAAATAATTTTGTGCCATGGTTTTCACCGACTCTTCCAGTTTCCTGTCGCGGGTTGGTTCACCAATGGCGTTAAATTTCCATTCGCCGTTCTTTTTGTAAAATACGCCCATCGCCATGGATACATGGCCTGCAAAATCTTTACTATGCGCTATATCATAAGTCGCAAATACTTCGTTTACCCGGGTTGGGGTACCCTCGTATATGCGGATAGACGCAAACGGGATAGTACCAAAGTCCTGCCCGCGGAAGCTATTGAGGATAAAACCCACATAGCTTACAGACGCACTGAGGCCAGACAGATCAACAGTGATCACTTCATTGTCCAGACCGTCGTTGCCGGATAAATCGCCGGTTAAATCGTCACCGCTATGCCTTACCGCGCCATCCTTTGATTTCAGGTGACCGAAGTAAACCACATCTATCAGTTGTTTATTATCGTCATATAAAGCGCAGCTGGCGTCCAAATCAACAGCTTCTTTTGTGGTACCAAAACCAAACAGGCCTTTCTTTTCAATAGCGCCCCAGTTAATGCCTACACAAACCGTTTGCAATTTGCTGCCGTTACTTTTCTCCAGACTTATCCTTTGTCCTTTTTGAAGATTGATAGCCATAATATATTATTGGTATTTGGTTAAATAATCCTGTAAACCACCTTTCATGCCAACGCCTACAGCTTCAAACTTCCAGTTATTATCTTTTTTGTAGATCCGGCCAAATTCAACAGCCGTTTCTATCGAAAAATCTTCTTCCAGCTCATATTTTAAAATATCAGCCCCTGTACCCGGATCAAATATGCGGATGAAAGAGTTACGTACCTGGCCAAAATTCTGTTTGCGGGCCTCGGCTTCGTGAATAGTTACCACGATGCATATTTCGGATATTTTAGCATCAATCTTTGACAGGTCAACTTTAATCTGCTCATCATCGCCATCGCCGGCACCGGTAAGGTTATCGCCGGTATGCTCTACCGCACCATCCGGCGATTTCAGGTTGTTGTAAAAAACAAAATATTCGTCGGCTATAATTTTTTTGTTATCGCCCAATATAAAAACAGAGGCGTCCAAATCAAACGCGCTTCCTGTTGAAGAACTATTGGTATCCCATCCCAGGCCAATGGTAAACTGGGGAGCATTAATGCTTTCCCGCTGACCTTTTTGCAAGTTAATTGCCATGTTGAATTAAGTTATGATTGTTTAAAAATAGGTTTTCTTTTATAAAGTTCAGGTTAAGTGTATAAGCTTCGATGGTATGGTAGCCATTGCCCAGCGCCATATCATAAAGCAAGTTTATAAAATCATAGGTTTGATCCTGGATAAAAATACAAAAACTCTCAAAATCATAGTTTAAAATATACTTTACGATACGGGTATTGATGCAAAAATTATTGCTTTTGACGATTCCATCGAGATCAAAAATGGTTTTTACCTGGTGATAATTTAAATGGTTTTCGATATTGGGGTGGATGTTTTTGTTCACCAGTTCGGCAAAGTACAGCATAAATATATCATTGCGGAGGCCATACTCGCCCACCATTTTCATGATCATACGCTCATGGCTGCCGGTTATCTTGATATCATCTAAAAATATCAGTGTTTTACCCTGCAAAAAATCCTTATCGATATGAAACGAATCATTACCGATCAGGTTCATCCTTTGCTCGGCATTCAGCTCGCCGTAATCCTCTTTATAGGTAATGGTGCGGTGTACTTTGGTTTCCTGTACTACAGGGTAGCCATGCCGGGCCAGCCAGCGGTTAAGCCGGGCCACAAACCAGTTTTTCATGGCAAAAGTAGCCGTTGGGATAAACGAATAAGGGCTTGAAATCACCACAATTTGCTGTTTGATGGGATTTTCGGCCAGGTAATCCCTGACAAAGCCATCGGCCAGGTGGGCGCCAAAATATTTGGCCACCGCATCATCGCCAAACTTAAAACGACTGTAATCATCGGGATTAAACCCAAATGCCTGCGCATTGCTAATATGATGTAATGAATAGGTAGTGTTCATTAAATAATTATTGAATTAATGATTTAGTGAATTAGTGATTTTTTACGCTATAAGTCCAAAAATCCTTACTCCAAAAATCTTTGTTCCTTGTTCCAAAAATCTTTTATCTGTAATAAGTTAATAATGAAGAAATGGATGTGTTGTTTGAATTGACAAGCAAACTTTTTATACCTGCCGTTGTAGCACCTTCAATATCGGCCTTAGGGTTATCGCCAATGTGAATGATGCCTGCTAAAGTTATATCTTTTTCTTTATTGATCTGTTTAATATTTTGCAGCATCAAATTAAAAAATTCCAGGTTGGGTTTCGACATTCCCACCTCGTCTGAGTACAGCTGAAAATCAAAGTATTTATCCATCTTTAACCCAGCCAGTATCTTTTTTAATGTTGCTCCTTTTATAAAACCGGTGTTGCTTAGCAAGCTGAACGTTGCACCGCTTTTTTGTTTTAGATTATCCAATACCTCAATTGTTACAGGCTCATAAACCGTGGGCAGGTGCTTAAACACCAACGCCTCCATATCGCCATAAAGCTTTGGGGTATCAATATCATTCAAATTCAACCGGTTATCATTGATCAGGCTGATCACCATCAGAAACATCTCCTCCGCATCAATATTTTTACCGGTGCATTCATTAACGGCATTACACATCAGGTCGACCGTGCGGAAAGCTTTAGCCACCTCATCGATGCTTTTGCCGGATGGGTTATAATCACGGTGGTATATTTTAGTACGCTCAACTTTATAATCAGGATTGGAACGGATCAATGTAAGCCAAAGATCAAAGGAATAGTGCTGGTAGAACATTAGGGGCGGGTTGTGAGGGTCGGGTTGCGTGTTAAGGAGGTCGAATTGCGTGTTACGAGTTGCGGGGAACATAAAGGCATACCATTTAAGCCCCGAACCTCGCAACTCGATCCACGCAACCTTTAATATTGTTTAAGTATTTCTAAAAAATTATCGGTGGTATGTGGTTCGCCAATGGCGCGGAATTTCCATGTACCATCTTTGCGGTAAACTTCGGCAAAGGTCATAGAGCACATACCGTTGTAGGTGGAATCACCTGACAGGCTAAACTTGGCTATCTCCTTGCCGTGATTATCCACCGCACGGATAAAAGCATTATCAACCATGCCAAAATGTTGGTTGTTTTTGCGTCCCTGGTAAATGGCTACTATAAAAAGGATCCGGTCGAACTTTGGGTCGAGGGAATCCAGTTTAACGATGATCTGCTCGTCGTCGCCATCACCCGCGCCGGTGCGGTTATCGCCGGTAAGCCAGATATGGCCCGATGGGTGACGCATGGAATTGAAATAAATCACGTCTCCTTCGTACAAACTAACCTTATTGCCATTTGGCTTTTCAAAGGTGCGCCCTCTATCGGCCACCTTGCCGTTTTTATCCAGCAGGAAAGCAATAGCATCCAGGTCGTACTCAGCTTCTTCGCCGCCACCAAAGAGCTTGCCCAAAAAGCCACCACTGCCGCTTTGTTTTACATCCCAGCCTAAGCCAATAGTAACCGACGACAGGTCAAAACTCTCGCCTTTATCATTTTTACGCAGGTCAATTGTTTGACCTTTTACTAAATTAATTGCCATAGTTGTATAATTTAATAGCCTCACCCTGCCCTCTCCAAAGGAGAGGGTTCTAAAAATTTAACTTTTAAAGCATCCCCTTTAGGGGACGGGAGGGGTTTTTACTTAATGATCTGTCCTTTAAAATATTTGCTTAAAAAAAAGGCCAGATCTTCTTTATAGCCCACGCCCGATGCCTCAAATTTCCAGGCGCCGCCACGGCGGTATAACCTGCCAAATTCAATAGCCGTTTCAATCGAAAAATCCTCGCCCAGTTCATATTTACATACTTCGCTGCCGGTAAGGTCGTCAATAATGCGGATGTAGGAATCGCGCACCTGGCCAAAATTTTGCCTGCGGGGCTGCGCCTCGTGTATGGTAACTACAAATAATATCTCCTGTATCTTGGGATCTACCCTGGTCAGATCCACGTTGATGGATTCGTCGTCGCCGCCATCGCTGTTACCGCCAGATGGATCATCGCCGGTATGGTGAACGGCAGAATCGGGCGAGTCGACATTATTATAAAAAACAAAAAATTCATCCTGCGGAACAAACCTGTTCTCATCTATCATAATTGCCGATACATCCAGGTCAAAGTCGTAACCTGTACCTTCATTTGGGTTCCAGCCCAAACCAACTGTCATTTTTGATAAACCGAGATCTATTTTTTGTCCCTTTTGTAAGTTGATAGCCATGTTAAAAGTATTTTATTAAAAACTTGCGCCCCCGTATAATATTGCGGGCACTCAGTTTGTTTTGTTCGTGAATTGATATTTTAAATATTAGTCTAAGATATACGCTTTTTTAATCCGTGCATCCTAAACATTATAACAAATATGTTAGGTTACATCTGAGGATTGTGACTAAGGGAAATACAGAATGTTACAGGGCAGGAGCCGATTTGGGTTATACGTAATACGTTTTAGGTTATACGTTTTTTTAACGTACAACGTATTACCCAAAACGTACAACCCTAATTCAAATGATTACTTTTGAACAATGAACAACATCCCCATTCATTTATTAAAGGACCGGACCGACTTTGGCTTGCACTTAAAGCATTTTAAAAAGGGTGATCCTATAGAGGTGGACCCGCGCGTACTGGAGGCGCACCGGGATGATCATTATATTTTTTTTCTGATAGAGGCTGGTTCCGGTTCTTTGATGATCGATTTCAACGAAGTTCAGTTATCTGGTGGTATGTTGTATTATATCCTACCCACCCAGGTACATCAACGCATCCGTAACGAACATACAGATGGCTGGTTTATTGGGGTTGATACCTCGTTGATTCCACCTCAATGCCGCAATGTATTTGAGGGACGGCTATTCCTTCAGCAACCTTATCTGCTTAATAACACTCAGCTCAGGCAATACCAAAACCTGCTGCTGTTACTTCATGAAAAATATACCGAGGATAATACCGATCCCTTTTACGCAACAACCATCCATGCCTTGCTCAAATCTTTTTTAACTATTGCTGCTGGCTGTTATAACGGATATGCCGGCACCAATTTAAAAGTATCCCGCCCGGCCCAACTCACCAGCCAGTTCAAAAGTCTGCTGGTAACCGGGTTACGATCCAATAAAAGTCCGGCGGATTATGCAGCCATGTTAAACGTGTCTGAAGCGTACCTGAGCGAAGCGTTAAAGAAGGTCACCGGGTTCCCGGTAAGTTACTGGATACAGCAGGAAGTAACCATGGAGGCTAAGCGTTTGTTATACTATAGCCAGCTCACGGTTAAGGAGATCGCTCATAGTTTAGGTTATACCGATCATTCCTATTTCTCCCGCCTGTTTCGTAAAGTAACGGGGACATCGGCAATCGCCTTTCGCGAACAATACCGAAAATAGTCCTATCATTACACCAAAGCCGCCATTTATTTATACTTAAAAAGCAGGTTTCTTTGTATCATCAAAAATATGTTACATGGAAACATCTATTTTACAACAAATAAAAAACAAGGCAGAAAAATACCTCGGACCACAACTGCTCCAAACCGGACGGGTGTTGGAAGTGCGTGTTTGGGAAACTGCTACTATGGTAGAGATTGACCTGCACTTGCCTTCTGCTGATATGCAGCATTGGAACGAAGTGCCTTATATCAAATTCCGGATTGGCAATTCATGCTACCGGGATTATACCCCATTCGGTTGGGACGCCGAAACGGCTACCTGCTCGCTGTTGGTTGATACCGCACATGAAGGTTGTGGAAGCCGCTGGGCAAAACATCTTAGTGCCGGCGATTCGGTTCAATACGTAAAGATAGGAGATACACACCAGGCACCTCACCCTACCAACCTGGTTGTGGGCCTGGGCGATGCCAGCAGCCTCGGTCACCTCCTGGCCTTACAACAGCTCACGCTACCCGGGATCCGTTTTGACGGCGCCGTATTGTTGGATAGCCCGCATACCGGGCAATTGGTGAGGGAGTATTTCCGGTCGCCGGTAAATACGCTCACAACCCGCCACGAACTGGCTAACTGGCTGCTAAAGCAGGGTTATTGCACCGCGCACACTTCATTTTATCTCACGGGGAACCGCGAGCTGGTTGTTGAGCTGCGCACCTTATTAAAAAACCTGGGGCATACCAACATCCAGGCAAAAAAATTTTGGTCCTGAACTGTCCAATTACGGTAATTCCATTCGAATACATTACAAAGCTTCTATTTATTTAAAATCATATACATCTCCTTTATGGAAACCGGTTTCAGAAAATGGATCATCGTTATCACTATCATCACTTCAACTATTATTGAACTGATTGATACCACCATTGTTAACGTATCCATCAACACTATGAGCGGTAACCTGGGCGCTTCGTTAGAAGATACCGCCTGGGTGATCACTTCCTATGCTATCGCCAACGTGATCATCATCCCCATGACCAGCTTTTTAGCCGAAAAGATCGGCAGGAAGCAATATTACATTGGCTCCATTTTACTCTTTACGCTGGCATCGGCCATGTGCGGGTTCTCCAATAACTTATGGGAACTGGTTGCCTTTCGTTTCCTGCAGGGCATCGGCGGCGGCGCATTGTTATCAACTTCACAATCCATCCTGTTCGAAACATTCCCTGCTAAAGAGCGGGCTACCGCCAGCGGCATATTCAGCCTGGGTATCATTATTGGGCCGTCTATCGGACCGGTAATGGGTGGTTATATTGTTGACAATTTATCATGGCAGTGGATTTTTTATGTTAATATCCCTATCGGAATTGCAGCGGCGCTATTATCTTACATCTATCTCAAACCAACCAAAAAATCAACGGACGGGCGAAGTATCGATTGGCTTGGCATCTGTCTGCTCACTGTAGGCGTAGGTTCGCTGCAGGTAGTTTTGGAGCGTGGCCAAACCGACGATTGGTTCTCGGCAACCTACATTTTGATACTTACCATCATTTCGACACTATCATTAGCCGTACTTATCTGGTGGGAACTGCGGATCCCTTTCCCGGTTATTAACCTGCGGGTGTTAAAAAGTACCACCTTATCTATTTCGGCCATCATGACCTTTGTCTTGGGGTTCGGACTATTCAGTAATGTGTTTGTTTTTCCTTTGTTTTCTCAGCGCATCATCGGCTACTCCGCTTTCCAAACCGGCACCATGCTGCTGCCCGGAACCTTAATGGCAGCCATGATCTCGCCTTTTTTGGGTAAGATGCTGCAAAGCGGGTTACGACCGCAGTACCTCATCATTCTGGGCTTTGGCTTGTCGGCAGCGTTTGGGTATATCATGTCGGGATCAAACCTGACAACCGGCAGCGCGTACTTTTTCATCCCTTTGATCTTCCGTGGACTAAGTGCAGCATTGTTGATTGTGCCATTAACAGCCCTGGCTGTATCCGAATTGAAACCGGCAGAGATCCCGCAGGGTGCCGCGCTCAACAACATGATGCGACAGATGGGTGGTTCATTTGGCATTGCTTTAATTAACACCTATATAGCGCACCGCGAGGTGGCAAACCGCACTGCCTTAATTACTCATGTAACGGCCTCGGATCCGCAAACCATTGACCGGCAACAATCCCTCATTCATAATTTTATGGCGCATGGCTCCAATTACCTCCGTGCTCTGCAGCAATCTATCGGCGCGCTGGAAAACATTGTGGTAAGGCAAACTTTTTTACTAAGCTATATGGACGCATTTTTGCTGCTGGCTATTTTAAATGCCTGCTGTATCCCATTGGTGATCATCACCATTAAAAAGAGGAAGGAAGCGAAAGCAGTGAAAGTAGTGGTACCGGACGCACATTGAACGGTGAAATAAAACATGGCAACGGGACTCAATGAGCCAAATCGCAGAGCAAACTCACCCGGTCTACGCTTCGCTGGACCACCCTCTCTACGGCTTTGCCGCAAAGAGGGTGAAGAAAATAAAATCCCCTCTATGCGCGAAGCGGAGAGAGGGGTGACAAGCGCAGCGATGTCGGGGAGAGTCGGCATCGCGTTTAATTCTTGTTCCAATGCCCGACTATTAGCTTTTCAAATTTTCAGTAAAAAAATCAATGGTTCTTTTCCAGGCGAGGTCTGCAGCAGCCTTGTCATAACGGGGTGTGGTGTTGTTATGAAAACCATGGTTGGCATTTTCATAAATAAAAGCCTGGTACTTTTTGCCATGCTCTTTTAAGGCGGCTTCATATGGCGGCCAGCCTTCGGTAATACGGGTATCCAGTGCAGCGTAGTGCAGTAACAATGGTGCTTTGATCTTAGGCACATCGGTAATAGCCGGCTGGCTGCCGTAAAATGGAACAGCCGCTGCCAGTTCCGGAATGCGCACAGCCATCATATTGGCAATGCCGCCGCCGTAGCAAAAGCCTACAACACCTACTTTGCCATTGCAATCTTTATGGTTTTTGAGATAATGGAACGCATCTATAAAGTCTTCTTCCATTTCGCTTTTATCGCGCTTGCTTTGCATGGCACGGCCATCATCATCATTGCCCGGGTAACCGCCCAGCGGTGTCAGGGCATCGGGCGCAAGGGTAATAAATCCGGCCAGGGCAGCTCTTCGGGCTACATCTTCAATATAGGGGTTCAGCCCGCGGTTTTCATGCACCACAACTATACCTCCCAATTTGCCTTTTGCATCCGCCGGCATTGATAACAGGGCCTTAATTGTGCCGCCACCCTTTGGAGATGTATAGTTGATATATTCTGATTTCAAGCGTGGATCATCGACCCTAATCTCCGCAGTAGTTTGATAGTTGGGCATCAGGAAACTCATCAGCGCAGGTACGGTTAAGCCACCCACGGCATAAATGGAGAGTTTTTCAACAAATGCACGGCGGTTAAGGCGGTTGTGCGCGTAATCGTCATACAGGTCAAATACTTCCTGTTTGATATCTTCTTTATTGATCTGGTCCATATGTTTTGGTTTTGAAGGCTATACATTCAAATTTAGTTATTCAAGGTAATTGTTTTTTATGGAAGTGGTAACAGTATCGTTACTTTGAAGAGATATATAAAAGAAAAAGAGTAATAGGTTGCAGGGAAGAACTAAAACCCAGACCGCTTTCACGGCTTTAGCCAAAGAAAGTAACACCCACTTACGGCTTTTGGGAACCTCCCTCTTTTTTTGTTTGTTGATACAAAGGTTGGGAGGCTCATGGCCGTGTATTTGCGCAGTTGAAAAATGTTTTAAAAAAATTTGAATTTTAAATTTATCTGCCTCAAAGATATGGTTGCTTGTGCTTCTTTATTAAGGGCCTGGTTCAGGCTGCGTCATGGATATATCACCGGATAAGTATATATTTGGATACTTAACTTTATCATGAAATTAGCCTACTATTTCTCATTCTGCATCATTATTTTACTCGCAACCTTATTGAGCAATTGCAAAAAAGATCATGCGACCATTCCTCCTGATAACCCTAAAATAGTTACGAACACAGTTACTGTTTACCCGGATGGAGGAGTTACATTAAACGGACAGATCAATGAAGTACCTGGGGGAATAACAGAGTATGGATTTTTACTATCAGGCGATAGCCTTTTTACCTATCCGCAAAGATTTAAAGTAGCTGCACCTGCTGTTAAAGGCGCATTTAAAATTGATATACCTACTGGGCTCCAAAAAAACACCAAGTATTTTGTTGCCACCTATGCAACAAGCAGTACTACCGGGTACAGCCGCTATAACGTGGTTTACTTTAATTCATCCGGCTCAAAAAAACCAATGGTCAGTTCAGTTTTACCCTTAAAAGCCGACCTGGGCGATACAATCATCATAAAAGGTAAATACTTTTCAGGTCAATATTTAAACATTGCTTTCGGTGATATTTCAACCAGTATCATATCCATAAACGATACTATTTTAAAATGTCTTGTACCAATAAATCTCAGCCAGGCCACGTCTTCCATTGCTTTAAAATATAATGGCACTGCAGATATTATTACTACCGGTTTCTCATTGAATACACCGGTGATCACAAATTTCACCTCACTTGCCACCTTCAGAGATTCTTTAATTATCACTGGCGATCATTTCGGGTATCAAAATTCTTTAAACCAGGTAAACATAGGTACCGCAATGGCCACAGTTGTGAGCAGTACCCGCAAACGTTTAAAGGTTATGGTGCCAGATAATGTTCCGCATAGCTTTAATAATATTACCATTAAAGCACAAGCTCAAACCATAACATCTGCTACCCAGTTCCAGATCAGGGAACCGGTTATAACAGCTGTTACCCCATCTGCAGTGAATGTAAATGATCAAGTAACTATCAAAGGACAATATTTTCATCCGCTTGTATCAAGCAATGTTGTTTATAGCGAAAGCAATTTAACCGAATTAAAAAACGGAAATACTACGCAGTTAACTTATGATATGCCTAATGGCCCATATCCAAGGCGAAAGGCTAAGGTGACGCTAAAAATGCTGGATTATACGGTTACCAGTACTGTTGATATAGCCGTTAAAGATAGATGGATAATTGTTGGGAAGATACCTTTTAATGACTATGCAGTTCCTGGTGCATTTACAATTAATAACTCATCATATGTTATCGCCTCTACCCTGGCTTTTTCAGACGGCCAGCTTTATCTCTGGAAATTTAATACGGCTGATTATTCGTGGCAACAAATCAGCATACCGTTCAAAGTAACAAACGCCATGGTTACCGCAACCGGCAGCAAAGCGTATATGTATATTTTATCTTCAACTCATAACTTTTATGAATTTGACCCATCTTCAAACACATGGACGCAAAAGGCCGATTATCCGGTTCCTGTAAGATACGGCGGTACCATGTTTGCTATAAACAATAAAATTTATACCGGTTTGGGCACATCTCAAACTGCGGGAGTAGATGGGGCCGACAACTCTTTTTACGAATATAACAGCAGTACAAATGCTTGGCGCAAGGTTGCTGACTATCCTGATAAACAATATTACGGTTGGCGAAACCTGGCATCCGCTTTTGTTATAAATAATATAGCTTATGTAGGATGCGGGGCTACAAATACCGGCATGTACAACTTTTTTTCCTATTCGGCGGCTAACAACGCCTGGACACAAATACATGATTTTCCGGAAGCCCGGTCGTACACAACCGGTTTTTCCTTTGGTAACAAGGGTTTTATCGCTACCGGCGAACCGCTTGCAGGTACGCCGGCACATGATTGCTTTAAATATGACCCCACAGCAGATACCTGGGCACATTTAAATGACTATGTAGGATGTAATGTTTGTAGCTGGGGTATAGAAAGAGGATACGCTTTTATTAATAACGGCTACGTTTATGTGGGTGGTGGTAACTCTGCCACAAATCTCGGCTTTTTGTATCAGGCAGTGGGTAGCGGACTATAAAAGGTTAATAGAGATGCTACCAGCCTTTTGCCTCCTGGAGCATAGCTTAACAATAAAAATATCATAGATATAGGCAGAAGAAACAAGTCAGGTACCTGACCGTACCTGCACAATAGTAAGTTTATAAAAGGGTTGCCTTTAAAAACAGGCTGGCCCGTGGCTGCTGCCAAACGGAAACTTGTTAACCCTGCCATGGGTATAGTGATCACATACTTTATGATCGCGGTACATTTTAGGGTTGTTAGGGTGATTGGTGAGCAATTCTGAGTGAGTAGCTTCAGTCTTATCAGGCTGAGGAACTATCGTAGCTTTTTTCTTCATGACGAATCCTCCTGAAATTAAGGTTTTAGAACTATTGGTTGTATAAATTTAAGCATAAAACTTACTCATTGCAAGGATTTTACGAAGAAAATATTATTTTATTTATGAAAGGAATAAAATATTTGCGGATTTACCGGGGATAGATAAATCATGATCTCTTTCAAGGCTAATAGCCTATGAGTAGATATTTCTAAAAAAGGCAGTCATGCGCTGTCCAAACATGGTGGGCCAAACCCCGAGTTCTGCCCTTCCACCGAGTTCAGGATGACAACCTCTTTTAGGCATTATTTGACAATTAATTATTTACTTTTTAAAGTTTCAAAAACTGCTCAAAACCGTGTTAAAATTTGTTAAAAAGTGTTAAACTGTGTTTTTTTCAACGGTTTTTGAGTCTGTTTTAGCTCGTTTCGTGCAGAAAAATGTTAAAATTTACAGTTTAAAAAGTTTTGAAGGTGCCTTTTAGCGTTTGAGATACCCGCACCGGGCATTTGACAATGTGACCGCAAATGATTAAAATAGTACCTCCTAATTATTTTAACATTAAAGATGAAATCTAAACCATCCTTATCGCAGGTACTTGGCTTTTTCCTGATCCTGGCTACCCTGCAAAGCTGTGAGCCCACACAACCCGGCAGCTGGAAAAATGAACAGATCAGCAATCCCGATAAATTTCACAAGCTTAACGATGAATTGCTTAAACAGCTGAAAGTGAACGACGAAAAGCAGCTGGAGAACATTATGTCGAATGATTTTATTAATACGCTGTATAAAAACAGGCACATAGAACTGGTGAGCAACCGCGTAAAAGTAAATGATTATATCCTGCTTGACGAATACTATGTAGTGAACCGTTATATAAGCGGCGATACCATCAGTTCGGGCGTCAAAGGACCAGCTGGCTATTCGCTAACTTACCAGGGCGCAACACACGAAATGTACTTTGCCTTTTTTGTGCCAAAGGATAAAACCATCCCCAACCAGGATATGATAGCGGCTGTTTATTGTAAGTATAACTATGGCTGGAAATTAAGCCAGCTGGATGTGAGCCGCTATAAAGTTAATGGCAAAACGGCTCCCGAGCTGTGTGATCAGGCCAGGGAATGCTATAGCAAAGGCTTTTTGATAGATGCCTTAAATATCTCCTCATCCGCGATAGACTGCTCTCGCCCCAGCGATTTGTGGAAATATAATAGCGAAGAGGATATGAGCAATTTCTACAACAAGGTTTTAAGAGAAGCTTATGGCCAGTATAAATTCCCGGTAGCTATTAAGCAGGTATCCACCCACCCGCGCATTATCCGGATAATGAACCAAACCACGCCCGAGGGTGTTTTCCCAATGATCTATTATGTATCCTCCATCAAACTAAAGGATACCACGGCTATTAAGCAGGAGAACGAAAATATCAAAAAAATGATCGGCCAAACCTTACCTGGCATTGATCAGGATAAAAAATATGTATTATACTCCGCATTCAACGAGTCGCCATCGGGCATAAAAACGGTTGATCATTTTGATATGATCGCGAAACTGAAATAGGAGGCGCCGAGCAAATCCTCAGAATAACAAAAACCAATTTTCACAGTTAAGCTATGGCTAATTTTTTAACGAAACTAAAACTCATTTATCTGCCATTTTTAATTATCGTCCTGCTTGTCATCAGTATTTATTCGTTTTTAAACTGGCTGTTGATCATAAAAGAGCAGCTACCACTTAACCAGGAGCTTATTAATTTTTGGTTACCTATCGGATTCAGCATTTTATCTGTGGCGATATGGTTACGTCCTCGCGTTAAACTGCTTTCCCTGAAAACCAAAAAGGATAATCTTCCATTTTTGTATTATTTTGTGGCGGCTGGCGCCATCTTCGTATCAACTATAACTACCCAGGAGTACTTACTCACAGCAACAGGTGAATTAACGTCATTACAAAATATTAGTCAGCTCAACACAGCACACGTAACCAAGTACTATCATCTAAAAAACCATTTTATAGATAAAAAACATATCGCCGTTCATTACCGTACAGAGGTGAGTGGAAGAAGCAGCGAGCATCTTACTTTTTTCATTGACGTTGCCTGCCCTATATTAAGTGATTCCATTAGTAAAAACAGCATACCTGTGGCCTGGCTCGGTACAGAATACAGCAAAACCATCAGCAATAACTTAAATGTCGAAGAGAAGAAAAGCTATTCTAAAGAGTTTGCTCAGGATGTTAATGAGGAATTTAAAAATCAAAACCTTAATTACTTCACCTACCTTGATCGTGTTGGCTATACCAGTAAACAACGGGGATTCATAGCGGGCATTAAGGCCTCAAATATGTACAATGGGGATACTCCGGTTATTATGGAGGCTAAAACAACATCTTTTGAAGACCGGAACGGAGATAAATTGCAATGGATATTTTACTCATTTGGAATAGGGGCTGGTATTTGGCTCATTATGATAGCTATTCCCAAGCTCAATCGCGCCGAACTAAAGAAATATACCCCTCGTAGCTGGCAGGCGGACATAACGGCATTTTTCAGACCATTTGCAGGCATGAAATGGGCCGATACCGGCATTATTACCATATTAATCGGGGTAAATGTCCTCATCTTTATCATCATGGTTTTCGCTGGTCTGGGTGTTATATCTTTTGATACAGCCGATCTGTATAAATGGGGGGCCAGCTACGGTCCTGCTGTAAAAAGTGGTGAATGGTGGCGGCTTATTACCTGCATGTTTTTACATGACGGACTAATGCACCTGTTAATGAATATGTTTGGCTTAATATTGGTGGCTGCTTTTTTAAAGTCGGTGCTGGGCAATTTTAAAATGGGCGTAGCTTATTTTATATGTGGCCTACTGGCAAGCCTCGCAAGCATATGGTGGCATCCGGCTATTGTAAGTATTGGCGCGTCAGGAGCTATATTTGGATTGTATGGAGTTGCTATCGCCTTGCTAACTACGAATAAAACTGGTGAAGGAAATAAAAAGGGTGTTCTGCTTAGCTTCCTCTTTTTTGTTGGGATTAATTTACTGTTCGGCCTGCTTGGCAATGCAGATAACGCGGCACATATTGGTGGATTAATATCAGGATTGATTATGGGTTATATCTTGTATTTTTTTATAGCAGCACCAAAACCGCCCAGAAAAAAACGGATAAAAATAAAACAGGAAATAATAGCTCCTGATACGGAGCAAACAGCAGAACAAGTCTAATACCTGCTATCCAAACTCTTTATAAACGCAATAATATCCCTACTCTCTTTAGCGCTGAGGTTCAGTTTATCAAAGGGCAGGGTTTGATTATCAATTTTTATACCCAGGCCGGTACCACCGCCTTTGTTATAAAAATCCATCACCTGATTAAGAGTTTTGAATACACCGTTATGCATATATGGTGCCGTACGTGATGCATTGCGTACCGTAGTTACCTTAAAAGCATGTTTAAATGACGGTGTTTGCATTATATTAAACCTACCCAGGTCGGCATCAATCACATGCGCAGTTGCTGACTGTGGCACGCCGATCACCTCGCTTTCCATTTTCATGAATCGTGGTGGGAGATTACCGTTAAACAAGGGCATATAATGGCAGGTACCACACTTGGCCTTACCCATAAACAAGTTAAAGCCATGCAGTTCGTCCGGGTTCATGGCAGTATTATCGCCGCGCATATAAGCGTCAAAACGACTGTTCAACATCGTAAGGCTGCGTACATAAGACCCAATGGCATTCATCACCTCAAGGGTATCTATCCCCATACGTTTCTGTACTGGGTAAGCTGCTGCAAAAAGTTGCCTGTAGGTTTTGTTTTGCCACAATCGTTTGGCAGCCATGACCATTGAACCATGCATTTCATCGGGGTTATGCACAACATTGCTCACCTGATCTTCCAGCGTGGTGGCACGCAAATCATAAAACTGCGCTGGCTGCAGGCTCGCGTTTAATAAGGTGGGTGTGTTTCTTTTCAACGGCTGTTTACTGCCGAGTATGGTGTTTTTGATCAATCCGTCGGTAAAAGCTTTTTCGGGTTGATGGCATGAGCGGCAGCTTCTTGTTCCGGTACCCGATAATACCGGATCAGAAAACAGCATTTTTCCCAACATTATCTTTTGCGCGGTTGATGCCGCATCGGCATTGGGGGCATAAGCGTTTACATTGAAAGCATTGACGTCAAAAAGGGTTTGGGCATCCTGACGCAACAGGCGATTGTACCTGATCACATGAATGTTTAGGTGGCGTTCAACGTTTGCAATACTACGACTGATAGGATTACCATATCGCGTTATAAATTCGGCCCGGTTAAAACTATCAAAATCTGTATGCGATTTCAGGTATATAATAGCTGTCGAAATTTGCGATGCCAGCTTTTTAGAAGCTTCATCATTACCTGCATAATAATTCAGCACGTTTTTAAGGCTTTCCAGGCTTACGGCGCTTTCGGCCATGCTTTTTTGGGTTAGCGGATCATCAAACCCGGCTATACCTAATGTTAATATCCGGAACACTTCCAATCGGGCAGCATCAAACACTTGCCCATCCAGAATATCAATATTACTAAAATAAGTTTTGTATTTATTACAGCCATACTGCAAGGTTTTAAGTTGCTTTATCAATTCCTTTTGTTTAGTGGCGTTATACCGGGGAAATAAGTAGCCTTCAATTACCTGCAATCCCGCAGGTTCAAACACCTGTCCACTGCTCATTTCCACTTCTGGTACGGGCGCTCCGTTTACCGATCTGGTGGTGGCAGCATCAAAATACTCGGCTGCCCACTCTATTTTTTTATACCGGAGCCTGGCCTGTAAAAATAATTGCTGTAATTGCTTTTCATTAGGCGAATCACTTTCAGCGACTGCCTGGAATTTATTTTTCAAAAAAGATGAAAGATCATCTACCTCGGTCAATAATACCTGTGCTATTGCTTTAGCCGGAGTTGGTTTCTCTTCGCCTTTTGAAAAAAGCGCATAACCTATTATTGCCATGAGTATCACTCCTATAAAAACAACTTTCTTCATGTATAATAACGGCTATGGCAAACTACCTTCAAAACCAGGTTTTGATAAAAAAGTACAGGGGCAGTTCCGTCGAACTGTCCCCTGATTAATATTATTCTATGGATCGCTGTACTCAACCGAATGCTAAAACTCAAACGCGTTAAGCATTGGGTTTGCGTTTTTGTCACGGTCGGTCAATGGCTGTAAGTTCCATCTTTTTTCGATGAACGATAATATACTTACCGTTTCATATTGTGTGTGATCTACATATCCTTTTTTAGCAAATGGCGAAATGATCAACGTAGGCACACGTGTACCTGGTCCCCACTTTTTATCAATTGCCGGCGGAGCCACATGATCCCAGAAACCACCATTTTCGTCATAGGTAATAATAATTACCGCGTCTTTTCCATTGGGACCGTTTAGCACATCGTTGATCAGTTCAACGGTATGGCTTTCGCCGTTCTGCACATCAGAATAACCAGGATGTTCATTATTAATACCCAGTGGTTTTACAAATGAAACACTTGGCAAGGTGCCGTTTTTGGCCGCGTCAATAAAGGCCGTTTCATCTTTCAGGTGATCTTTTTTGGCTTGTGTACCATCAGCATACTTGGCAAAATAAGCAAATGGCTGATGATGGAACTGGAAAGTAGCGTCGGGTTTACCTGCCAAAGCATTATCCCAGCCACCTGAATACCATGCCCATGAAATGTTTTTGTCACTTAGCCTATCGCCAATGGTTGGCATAGTTTGATTAGGAACCAGGGTTTCGGGCTTAGCGCTTGCCGGGTGTGGCGCGTTAACTGTATAGCTTGTGTTTACCACATACCCATCAGGTGTAACTGCACCATCGGTAATTACATTACCAGAGCCGTCCAATTTAGCAACCATGCTGGCCGGTGCATTTGGAAATACCGGGCTTGCCGCGGCAATAAGCCACTGGTGATTCAGAAATGAACCTCCGAAAGCGCTGTGAAAAAAGTTATCGCACAAAGTGTATTTTTGAGCCATACCTACCAAAGGCAATAAACTGGTTTTGTAAAAACCCATGGCCAAACCGGCAGTTGTATTGTACAAGGCAAATTTGTCCATTTTACCACCATCTATCTGCATTTGCTCCTGGTAATAGCGGTGTAACACATCCGGTGTTTCCTGATCAGAAGGAATATATTGATCGATATTAAAATAGGTATTTGGTAAGTTGGTAGGAAAAGCGCTGGTGCCGGATATAGGAGGCAAATAAGTGTAAGCGTTTCCATTGGCATCAACCTGGGTAACATTAGCAGTTGCTGCTGCCGATAATCCGTTAGCGCCCGAAAACTGGCCGTACAGGTTATCAAAGCTATGATTCTCTAAATAAATAACTACCACGTGGCCTACCTTGTCGATAGCCGGAGCAGGATTATTTTTGTTTTTGCAGCTGATAAAGGCCGCGCTTATTGCCACAATGCTAATGGCCGGAATTAATAATGCACCGATTTTTAAATAGCGCGAGTTGCTTTTCATAATGGAGATGGCGGGTTTTATGTTTGTTAAAACTTCCCCGCAAAAAAACACCGTTAGCATCAATTGAACATTAGTTTAAGATAATCATTGTGTTAATATAAAATACTCTTCAGCGATGTTTTGCCGAAATACTTTGTCAAATTCACCTCTTGTCGCCTCGGAGTCTCCAGAAAAGTGGGTTTACATGTAACCCACTTTTGAATAAAGTCTTTTTATGGGTGATTACTCCCAGCGGAGCTTTTAGCCAAACTTTTTTGCTGCTTCCCCGGCAAATATTTACAGTTATAATTATCTCATCAATTAAATTGAACACCCACCTGTTAATATCAGTAACACTCATTAATCAGCAGGTAATAAAAAACTTGACCGCTCATTAAAAAACTACAATCGATTGCGGAAAAATTCAAAATGGGCATCATATTAATCAATTATTTATCTTTTATTAATCGCCGGCTATTGTTTTGTATACAATTATAAACCAGTTGCACACTGCTTTAGCCTACCCACCGGCAACGAGTTAGTGTACCTCATTAACCAATATAGCCATGAATCACTATCAACCATACCCGCCGTAGGTGTGCTGCCGCATTATACCTACTACCTTAACCAGGTAACCCAATAATTTAAACTTAATCATTAACGAGAAACAGTATGAAAAAACTTAAATACTCACTTATTCTATTTTTTCTTTTCCCGCTTAGTTTGTTAGCCCAGCAGATCCCCATCAGCGGAAAAGTAATTGACTTAACCGATGGGTCTGCTCTTCCGGGGGTGAGTGTAAAAATCAAAGGGACAACCACAGGCGTTATTACCGATGTGGGCGGAAAGTTCCAGCTTAACGTTCCCAGCACCGATGCCGTTTTACAGCTATCATTTCTGGGTTATGTAACACAAGAACTGGCTGTTAAAGATATTAAAGGCGGCACCATAGCCTTAAAAACCACCAGTAAGAGTCTTGATGAGGTAGTGGTTGTGGGCTACGGTGTACAGAAAAGGGCTACCATAACCGGTTCCATAGCTACACTGCAAAGCAAAGAGATCGTCACAACTAAAAACGAGAGTGTGATCAATATGCTAACCGGTAAGATTCCCGGTATACGTATTGTTCAAAAAACCGCAGAGCCTGGTTCATATGCTAACAATTTAAATATCAGGGGTTATCAAACCGCTCCATTAATTGTAATTGATGGTATCATTGGAGGCGACCAATCAACTATAGGCAGAATGGATCCTAACGAAATTGAGAGTATTTCTGTGCTGAAAGATGCGGCAGCATCTATATATGGTATGCGGGCGGCCGGTGGCGCTATTTTAATCACTACTAAAAAAGGTTCGAAAAACGGAAAGATCAATATTAATTATTCTGTTAACGACGCGATACAAACATTTCTGGGTATGCCGGAAGGGGTTGGTGCGGTGGATTACATGATGCTGACCAATGAAAAAGTTAAACGCGATTTTGCTAATAATTTTATATCCAATGTTACGCCGCAATTTTCTTATGCCGATATCCAACCGTATTTAAACGGTACACGCAAATCGGCCGACTGGTCAAGCCTGGTTTTCAAGAAAACGGCAAACCAGATACAGCACAATTTAAATATTGATGGCGGAAGCGATAAAATAAGCTACTTCTTCAATTTTGGGTATCAAAAACAAGACGGTGTTTTTAAAACAGGCGATCTGAATTATAACAAGTATAACTTTCGCTCAAACGTTACTGCCAGCATCACCAAAGGATTAAAAGCCCAGGTGTTAACATCGGCCTGGATGGATGAAAAAAATCAGCCTTATACCGATGAGTGGACCGTTTACAAATATACCTGGAACCAAATACCCACACACCAGATATATGCCAATGATAATCCCTTATACCCCGCTGTAATGGATGATAATATGAACCCATCCATCATTACAGATGCCGATAAAGTGGGTTCAAAACGATTCAGGAACAAAAACATTACCAGCCAGTTAAATTTAACTTATGATATACCTGGCATAGAGGGCTTAAGCGCCAAAGCTCTATTCAACATAGATTATGGCACTGCCGACAATAACCAGATTAAACGTTCATTTTCTTTATATACTTACAGCGCTGCCAATGATACCTATATACCCAGTGTAGTTAATTCACCGGCAGGTATAACCCGGGCATATTATACGCACTTTAATACCCTGGCCCAGGTAACACTAAACTATGTCCGCACCTTTTTTACAGATCATCATGTAACAGCTATGGCTACTTATGAGCAAAGCCATGAAACTGCCGATAATTTTAATGCTTACCGCGATATCGAGATCCCTGTTGATTATTTGTTTGGAGGTTTACAAAACTCCAATATGTCTGGCGGCATGGATGCCGGCGCGTTGCAGGACCGGGCACATAAAAGTATTATAGGCCGCTTTAATTATGATTACAAAGGCAAGTACCTGGCCGAGTTTAGCTTTCGCCGCGATGGTAATAATCTGTATCAGCCAGGGTCAGACCAATGGGGATTTTTCCCGGGCGGATCAGTAGGCTGGGTTTTAACCAGGGAAAACTTCTTCCGGAATCTGATTCCTGAACATATCCTGACCAATTTAAAGCTGAGAGCCTCTTACGGCCAAACCGGCGATGAGGCTAATGCACCTGCATTCAATTATATTAATGGATACACTTACCCGGTAAACACTTATATCTTCGGCCCCAGCGCTGTAAACGGCTCCGCACCTAAATTAGGCAACCCCGGCTTAACCTGGTCAGTGAATACCATCAAAAACATCGCGATGGATTTCAGCCTGTTTGGCGGTAAGATAGACGGTACCATTGAGGTATTCAGAAACGACAGGACCGGATTACCAGCTCAACCTTCTGTAGCCTTACCAGGAACAGTAGGCGCGGCTGTACCACAGATCAATTATAACAGCGACCGGGTGCAGGGTCTTGACTTTAACCTGGCGTACCGTACCACATTTGGTCAGGTTGGTTTAAACCTCGCGGGTAACATAGGCACCACCCGCTTAAAAGCGTTAAATGTTCTTCGCGGTAAATCGGGCAACGAGTACTTAAACTGGAAAGAAAACCAAACCAACAGATATCAGAATGTTTGGTGGGGTCCTGAATATGCAGGACAATTCACCAGCTATAACCAGATATACAATTATGGTGTAAACACCGGCGGAGGCAATAATAACGTTGTTCCGGGTGATTATTATTACAAAGACTGGAACAATGATGGGGTGATAGATGATAAAGACAGTCACCCGATTGCAACCACAGATATTCCGCTGTATAACTACGGTCTTACTATAGGCTTGAGCTATAAAGGCTTTGATATGAATATGCTTTTACAGGGTGCCGCCGGTGTTTATGTTCAATACGGTGAGCAATTTGCATCACCACTCATGTATGGCCGAAGCGCCCTTACCCGTTTCCTCAACAGCTGGCATACGACAGATCCATATGCCAATGTTTTTGACCCCAATACCGTGTGGGTTCCGGGATTTTATCCGGCAATGGGCTCGCCAGATGCCCAGGGCACCAAGGCTATACAAAACGCCAGTTACCTGCGTGTAAAATCATTGGAATTTGGGTATTCGCTACCCCCAACTCTTTTAAAGAGTATTGGTGTTAAGAAACTCAGGGTATACGTAAACAGTTATAACCTGTTAACCTTTACCGGCTTAAAGAACTACGATCCGGAGCACCAGGGGCCAAACCCAAGAGACAATGGAGATTTTGGTGTAGCCCTGGGCGGATATACCTACCCTATGAACAGGACCTTTAATCTGGGTGCTAACGTTTCCTTTTAAACTGCGCAGCACCTCATGAGTGCCTTTAAAAGCAAATTATTAACGAATAACTATTGACACATGAAAAGTATAAACAAATTAATCATAGCCATCTCTATCACCGTTGGAGCATCGGTAACTTCCTGTCAGAAGTTGAATATCCCGCCAACCAATATATTTACGCCCGATGTAATATATAGCAGTGAAGCAGGTGTTAAGTCGTTTTTAGCGACCATATATCAAAATTTACCTATTGAGGATTTCAAATACCGGCCAGATCAGGGTTTTAAAACCGGAGGTAACGATTGGGAGAATTTTTATAATTCGGCCGGAGTAACAGGCGAAGAAGTTGGGCCCTGGGGCGGTGTAGACATTGCCGGTGGTTTTGGATACTGGCCTTATGGCGATATCCGGAATGTAAACATCCTGATAGCCGAACTACCCAAACACGTTGCTACATTAACCCAGCCAACGGTAAACGCGCTTTTAGGTGAGGCTCATTTTTTAAGGGCCTACTATTATTTTGGCCTCGCCAAACGTTATGGAGGGGTGCCGCTTATCAAGGAACCACAGGATCCCGCGGCTCCGTTATCAACCCTTCAGGTACATCGTAATAAGGAACAGGAAACCTGGGATTTTATTGGGTCGGAACTTGATCTGGGCTACCAGATGATGCCCGAAGCCAGCGATGCAGGCAGGGCCAACAAATATGCGGCGATCGCCCTAAAATCAAGGGCGATGCTTTATGCTGCGTGTATAGCCAAATACGGTTCTGTAAATTTTGTTGATGGCCCCGCCCGTGCAGCTGGATTGGTTGGGATACCGGCGGATCAGGCAACCAAATATTTCCAGGCTGCCTATGATGCAGCCAAAGCATTAGAAGGCCATTATTCGCTTTATAATGCCAATTCAGACAAAGTACAGAACTATGTTGATCTGTTCCTGAAAAGCGGGAGCCCGGAGAATATCTTCATCAAACAATACTCTATTGCCAACCATACCGCTCATAGCTGGGATGCAACCATGTCGCCCCGTTATATGACCGCAAACGCGCTATCCCGTTCATATCCAACTCTTGATCTGGTGCAGCTTTGGGGAAACCTCCCGGTAACCAATGACGATGGTACACCCAAACGTTTCACCAATCGTGCCGACCTGATGCAGGGGCTCGAACCCCGTTTAATAGCTACTGTTTATTTCCCGGGTGCTACCTTAAGAGGACTTACCTTTGATATGCAAAGAGGTATATATCCATCTTTTAGCGGAACAGCTGCGGCAGAAGTGGCCAAGCAGCCCAACTCTCGCTCATACGTACTTGCAGGCGATACTAAAACCCTTTACCAGGGCAGGCAGATAATTGGCTTTACCGGCCCCTGGACCGGCGGCGATGAATTAACCCGCACCGGCTTTTATGTGCGCAAATATGTTGATTATAACAAACCCCAGGCAGCGGTTGATCTGAACAGAAGCGAGCAACCCTGGATTGATCTCCGCTATGGTGAGATCTTGCTTAACCGTGCCGAAGCCGCTATAGAATTAGGCAATGCATCTGACGCGTTAAGCTCCATTAATCAGCTTAGGACACGGGCCGGTGCTACACTTTACTCATCCATTGATCTTACTAAAGTGCGCAACGAACGCCGCATGGAGCTTGCCTTTGAAAACCAATATTACTGGGATCTGAAGAGATGGCGCACTGCCGATGTGGTGCTTGACCGCACGCACTTTAAAGGCCTGATGCCCTATTATGTTTTCAACGAAAACAAATACATTTTCCTGGCCGAACCTGAGCTGTTTAACCGCGAATACACCTTCCAGAAACAATTTTATTATGAAGGGATCCCCGGCGGCGAGATTGGCAAAAACCCTAACCTGCTTCCTAATAACCCTAACTATTAAGTATTAAAAATTTTAAATATGAAAAAGCTAATCAGCAATTTTTTAGTGGTCGCAGCTATTCTTACCATCTCTGCCTGTACAAAAACAGATAACTATGATGGACCCAACGCCTCCTTTCAGGGCAATATACTTTCATCCGCAGGCGGTAACCTACAAACATCGGGCGGCAGTACACAGATCAAACTGCAGCAGATCGGATGGACAACCCCGCAAACCATCCCCAGTAAATTTGATGGTACGTTTGAAGACACCAAGCTGTTTAAAAGCGCCTATAAAGTGGTCCCTACCAACGGCGCTTTCTGGCCGGTAACCGATACTATAGTAGTAAATATTGATAAAGGTACCAAGCATGATTTTACGGTTACCCCTTATATCGTTATCAAAAACCTGACTACCAGCTTAAGTGGTACAACCTTAACCATCAAGTATGATATTACCGCGCCTATTGCTGCGGGTATGCCAACTATTAAGGATACGCAGCCTTACGTTAACACCACCAAGCTGGTGGGTGCAGGGGCTTCTATCAGGGATTTTTCGGATGTAAACGCGGTAACTATCAACAAAAACTTTACTGATCTGAGCGCTGCTGAAAAATCGATAACCTTAACTGTACCCAACCTGTTGCCGGGCCGTACATTTTTTGTGCGGGTGGGGGTTCGCCTGAGCGACAGCTTCAACAGCTCTAATTTTTCGGAAATAGTGCAGATAGATGTTCCTAAATAATTTAACCTAAACAAACAGGAAATGAAATTCATAAAAACAACGATGGTATGCTCCATCCTGATCATAGGCCTAATTGCCGGTTGTAAAAAAGAAAAATATACCTCGCGGGATATCGCGGGACTTAAACCGCCTCCCGTTGACACAACAACAGTACCTCCTCCAGACCCATCATTAGTGGTATTTGACAATACCGATAAAGCTGATGGATGGCAAACTGTGGGCAGCGTTAACATTACAACAACGGGCCAAAAAGAGGGTGCAGGCTATATCAAAAATTCCATTGCCAATGGTTCAGATTTCATGCAGTTCATCAAGGATACATCGACACCGGTTGATACCAAACTGACCGAGGCTAATGGCCAGTTCAGATTTTGGTTCTTTATATCAGATCCTACTATTATCAAAGATGGCTCTATTGAGATTACCAGTTCAGGCAAATCTGACGATCATGAGTCGGCCTGGGATGTAGCGCCATTAGCTGCTACCTTAAAAAGCGGCTGGAACGATGTAGTGCTCGACTTTAGTAAATCTATTAAAACAGGCGATGGTGGGGCAGATTATTCTGCCATCAACCACTTCCGTATCTTCTTTTCTACCACCAGTAAAGATCACCCGGAATTGGTTACTGGTATAGATTACTTGCGGTTCCGGGCAAAAAAATAAACTTAAAACAACCTATACCTTAATTTTTAAACTAAGTAAGACAGGAAGAAAAAATCTTCCTGTCTTCTAAAAAAAGAAACTGTATAACCATGATTATAAAGAATATAATAAATAACTCAACGCGAAAAAGCAGACTCCGATCATTGGTGTGGGCCATTGGTTTAGGTGTGTTATCCGTAACACCGGTTTTAGCCCAAAACAAAGCCGACACCGCTTTAGGTAACCCCTTCATCAGATCTATGTACACTGCTGATCCATCTGCCCATGTCTGGAAAGATGGCCGTTTGTATGTTTATGCTTCGCATGATATTTCGCCATCACGTGGCTGCGATCTGATGGATCAGTACCATGTTTTTTCGACCGATGATATGATACACTGGAAAGACCATGGCGAAATATTGCGTGCCAGCCAGGTATCATGGGGCCGCCCTGAAGGCGGCTTTATGTGGGCTCCTGATTGTGCTTACAAAAACGGAACTTATTACTTCTATTTTCCCCATCCCAGTGATTCCAAATGGAACGACAGCTGGAAAATTGGCGTAGCTACCAGCAAAAGCCCGGCAAGCGGCTTTACCGTGCAGGGTTACATCAAGGGTTTAAAATCCATGATAGATCCCTGCGTTTTTGTCGATGATGACGGTCAGGCATACTTCTACTACGGCGGCGGCGGCAAATGCGAAGGCGGTAAGCTAAAAAGCAACATGATGGAGATAGACGGCGAAATGAAACCGATGGAAGGGCTGGAAGATTTTCATGAAGCCAGCTGGGTACATAAACGCAACGGCATTTATTATCTGTCCTACTCAGACAACCACGACGTAGCTGGTAAGCACAACCAAATGCGTTATGCCACCGGTAACAGTCCGCTCGGCCCATGGAAGTCACAAGGCATTTATATGGACCCAACCGATAGCTATACCAATCATGGTTCTATTGTACAATACAAAGACCAGTGGTATTCCTTTTACCATACCAGCGCTATCTCGCACCAGGACTGGGAAAGATCTGTTTGTGTAGATAAGCTTTATTATAACGCCGATGGTACTATAAAAAAAGTGATCCCGACCGAAGGCATCAAAAAGTAACCTGTTAATCCAACCCTACCATTCTACCTCAATTAAACCCCAAATGATGAGAAAGCATAAATCCGGCACTTTAAGTTTAATAGTCTTATTGGCCGCAATCAGCACTTGCTCCATGAGCAGCTGCTCCAAAAAAACAACCGATAACAGCGCTCCGCCACCTCCAGTAGTGGTTCCTCCGCCAACTACCCCTGTCGATGTTACCCCTTCGCCTGTTGGTGATGTGGTGGGTAAAGTTGTGGTGGGTTACCAGGGCTGGTTTGCTGCTATTGGTGATGGATCACCCATCAACATGTTTTGGCATTGGTCGAACGATTGGGCAAAAGCACCCTCGCCAACCAACAAGGCCATATATGCCTGGCCCGATGTACGTGATTACACAACCACGTTTAAAACCGACTTTGCTAATTTGAACAATGGCAGCGAAGCGCGTGTATTTTCGTCCTATACCGATCAAACTGTGGATGTACAGTTTAAGTGGATGAAGGATTATGGTATTGATGGGGCCGCTTTACAACGTTTTAACCCCAGCGGCATAGAAGGCCCTGTACGTGATGCTATGGCGGCCAAAGTAAAGACCGCTGCCGAAAAAAATGGCGTTAAATTTTACATTATGTACGATGTAAGCGGCTGGACAAATATGGCCACTGAAATGGAAACCGACTGGACCAATAAAATGTCGGTCTATACATCCTCGCCGGCTTATGCCAAACAAAATGGTAAGCCCGTGGTGTGTATCTGGGGCTTTGGCTTTAATGATGATAATCATAATTTCTCAGCTGCGTCCTGCCTGGCTGTGATTAACTGGTTTAAGAGCAAAGGCTGTTATGTTATCGGCGGTGTACCAACGCATTGGCGTAAAGAGGAAAGCGACTCCCGCCCTGGCTTCCTGGCTACTTACAAGGCATTTGATATGCTATCTCCCTGGATGGTGGGTCGAATAAGCAATGTTATTGAATCAGACAATTTTTACAATACCATCAATGTGCCCGACGAGGCTTATTGCAAGACTAATGGCATTGATTACCAGCCTTGTGTTTTACCCGGCGATTTAAGCGCGCAACAACGGGCCCACGGCGATTTCATGTGGCGACAGTTTTACAATATGAAAAGGGCCGGCGCGCAAGGCATTTACATCTCTATGTTTGATGAATATAATGAAAGCAACCAAATCGCCAAGACAGCGGAAACCCAGGCTTTTGTACCGGCAGGATCAGGTTTTAAATCATTGGATGAAGATGGCACCCCTTGCTCCTCCGATTATTACCTGAGACTAACTGGCGATGGCGCTAAAATGTTCAAAGGACAGATAGCTTTGACCACGGTAAGGCCGACTGTACCTAAGCCTTAAGCTCATATTAACCTTTCAATAAGAGCCCCTGCTGTTAATACAGCTGGGCTTTGTTGTATATAAAGGGAGACACAAATATGCCCGGCTCTCACCCCGGGCATACGCGTCACCATAATACTGGTAACATCAACTAAATCCCGGATAAGTTTACTTACTCCAGAATACTTTTCAAATCATCTGCATATCTGAAATTTGCACATCCGCACATCTAACAACCTACTCCAGAATACTTTTCAACTCATCTGCATATCTGAAATCAGCATATCTGCACATCTAACAATTATTTTACCCAAAAGCTGCCCCGCAGCCTGATATCTTCTGACGATGAACCTATCATGATCTTAAACTCGCCGGGCTCCACAATATGTTTCATCTCGCGGTTCCAAACTTTTAATTCTTCTGTACTCAATTTAAACTGAACCTTGCCGCTTTCGCCCGGTTTCAGGCTGATGCGACTGAAGCCCTTTAATGATTTTACCGGCGTGGTAACGCTTGAAATTACATCCCGGATATACAATTGCACCACTTCTGTACCCGCTACCTTCCCGGTATTCTTTACAGTGACATTGATATTCACCGAACCATTAACCGGTATACTTTTCTGGCTAACATTTAAGCCTGAATACGCGAATGTGGTATAGCTCAAACCATGTCCAAACGGGAACAGGGCCGAGGTATCCTGATCTACATATACGTGCCTTGAGGTAGGTTTATGATCGTAATAATAAGGTATCTGCCCGGTCGACCGCGGAAAGGTCATTGGTAATTTACCCGATGGATTGACTTTCCCGAGTAATATATCGGCAATGGCCGATCCCCCGGCTTCGCCCAGGAACCATGACTCTACAATGGCCGGTATTTTTTTAGCCACAAAGTTGATGCACAACGGTCTGCCATTAAAGAGCACCACAGCAATAGGTTTACCGGTTTTTTGAAGAGCCCCAATCAAGCGGGTTTGCCTGGCGTTAAGATCAAGATTTGATCTATCTTTTCCTTCGCCAACTTCACCAATATCTTCGCCCAATACAACCACGGCTACATCGGAGTTGTTCACCAGGTCGACAGCCTTTTGTAATTCTTCACTTTGCTTTACTGCTGAGGTATCCTTGGTAGAATAACCAGCTTCATACTCAATTTTCATATCACTGCCGGCTTTCTGCTTCAGGGCTTCCAGTATAGCTACGCCCTTGCCACCGGTATTGGCATAACCGCCCAGGTAAGTACTGGTCGCCAGAGGACCAATGACAGCAACCGAATGTGTATTGGAATTAAGCGGCAACAGCGCGTTATCGTTTTTTAATAAGCTGATACCTTCCTGGGCTGCTTTAAGCGCTACAGCATGGCTCGCCTCGGTATGAAACACTTTTTTAATGAGGCTTTCATCAACATAAGGATGATCAAACAGACCCAGCATAAATTTAACCCGCAGTACATCGCCAACGGCCCGGTCAAGCTCGTTCATGCTTAATTGTTTGGTAGCCAATGCTTTTTTGATGGCGCTCATCAACTCCGCATGCGGAAAATCATAAAACTGCATATCCAGCCCGGCAGTAAGCGTTTGCTCCATCGCATCAGCGGTATTGGCTGCTACTTTGTGATTAACCATCGACATTTTGATAGCCCCCAGATCTGACAGCACAAAGCCCTTAAATCCCCACTCCTTACGCAGCACATCTTTCAATAACCATTTATTATCCACACAGGGAATGCCATCAAGCTCGCTATAAGCAGCCATCATTCCCAGGGCACCGCCTTCTTTGATGGCTTTTTCAAATACATACAAAAATGATGAACGGGCCTCACGTTCGCCCATATTTACCGGTGCTGTATTGCTGCCCGCCTCGGGTATACCGTGTACGGCAAAATGTTTGGGTTCGGCCAGTACAGCATCCGGATCACTTACTTTATTACCCTGTAAGCCCTTTACCATGGCAACACCATTGGCTGCTGCCAGATAAGGATCTTCTCCGTAAGTTTCTTCTACACGGCCCCAGCGCGGGTCGCGCGGCAGGCAAAGCACCGGTCCCAAAACCATAGCCACACCATGCGCACGCATTTCGGTAGCAATGATATGCCCTGCCTGGTGCACCAGGGTAGTATCCCAGGCCCCGGCCAATGCCAAAGGAATAGGGAAGGTAGTACTTCCCAAACCCGAGTAACCATGCAAACCCTCTTCAATAAATAACACCGGGATCCCCAGCCGAGTATGCTCAACCACATAGCGTTGTATCTGATTGCTGATATCGCTGGTTAATGGATAAAGGTCATGCACCGAACCAATGCCTTCGGTGCCTATGTTGATGCGGGCACTGTCTGAGTACGAAACCGATTCATGGCCTTTCATATTAGCCACTTCATGACCGCTATACATATCCAGCTGTTTTATTTTTTCGGCAACTGTCATACGGCTTAGCAGATCGGCTACCCGTTTTTCAACAGGTAAAGCGGCATTTTGATAAGGATATTTAACAGGTGGTTTAGGCGCCTCAAAAGAGCAAAACGCCGTTATTAAAATAGCCAGCGCACCGGCATACTTTTTCTTCATAAAATGTACGGTTATCGATTTAAATATTTGTATCAGCAATTCGGATGAATTACCTACCGGGAGCTAAGCTATGCGCCGCAAATAATAACAGATTAATAAAACATTAACAGTTGATGCATATCGACATATATGGACTACTTTTTTCACTATTTTTTCCTATTGGGTAGTGGTATACTATCCTGAAGCGGTATCTGTTTCCGGAGCATTTTGCCTGCATAGCCGGTTAAATACAGGTAATAATCGTTGGGAATATCATCCTCATACTTCACAAAATTACTTAGCCCCACCGGCGGATTCTTTGACGCTTTGAGTATGGCCGTACCTTCATCAACCTCATCAAACATGGCTACGTACAGCATCTCGGCGCCGCTGGATATGGCTCCGGTGATCTGTTTCCAGTAAAACTGCCCCCGGTTGCGCGGGATCTGATTTTGCGGACTGCGCGGATTCATATTATGCCAACTAAACCCCGGAAAAACTACGGGTACATAATCCAGTTTGTTGGCTTTGCACCAGGCCATATCCTCGGCAAGACGGTGTTTGAATTGCGGGTACGATGTCTCGTTATATCGGCCCACAAACCAGGGATGTATAATATCGGCCTTGCGCAGTACATCGTGCAAATGCGGGTCTTTTTCGGTATCATTTCCAAAATCGCACCAGTAGGTAGGTACACCCAGCAGAACCGAACAACCGCCATAAACCGGATCATTTTTCAAAAAATCGATGATCTTTTCGGCTTCAGTTAAACCGTACCGGCGATGATCGTTAAAGCCAATACCCCATACAGCCACCAGTGGTTTACCGTTATGGTACAGGTAGGTTTGCTTGTTCCCCCGGTTGGTTAATTTCAGGCTGTCGACCAGGTGCTTCCAGTCCTTGATCACCAGGGAATCGCCACCGGCCTGCATACCCGAAAGATCATACATTACCGATACAGCCCTGTTATATTTCTGAGCATATTTAAGTACATTGCCCAGCACCACATCGTTATGGGCCTTGCCGCGCCCTCTTTGCACATCGCCTATAAAACGCTGTACAAATACCCCATCGATACCGTATTGCTGCATCCATTTAAAGTGGGTTTCGGTTGAGGATGCATCATGCGAGCTATATAGATAGGCAAAGCTGCTGTCGGCATGTTTAAAGGGCGTTTTATAGGTTTTTTTGTATTCGCTCACATCGGGCCATATATCAATATTGGTGTGGCCGGGTTCAAATTTTCCGTGCGAGGTATAATGGTTCCAACCGCGGCCACCGCCATCATCGGGGGCATTGAACCAACCCTGGTAGCCGGCCATCACCAGGCCTTTATAACTGGTAAATGCCGAGGTTTTACTATGCCTGCTTTGGCCGTAAACCAGGGTACCGGTGGTCAGCAGCCACGCCAGTAATATGAATTGAGATTTGAAAGAATTAAACATGGGTTTATTATAAAAGGTTATAAAACCCAAATTTGTGATCGGCGCTTAATTAATTCTTAAAAAATCATTAATTGAAAAAATGGTTTAACAAATAAAATGATCCGGCGTTTTGATACACCCTTCGGGAAAACTTTTTAAACTTTAAATTTTAACACTTTTCTGCCAAAAAAGGGGTTAAAAACATTCAAAAACCAGTTCAAAACCATCGATTTTAACACTTTTTAACAAATTTCAATCCGGTTTTGAGCAGTTTTTAAAACTTTAAAAAGTATTAAATAATTAGGAGCCAATTAACTAATTAAAAACAGTCTATTTTTGGAACTTATTTCCCTTTAAACCAACAGCCCGGCTTCCTGTTTTCGGGAAGCCGGGCTGTTGGTTTTATACAATATAGGAATTTTTCATGAGTAATAAAAATCGCAAGGCGCAGAAACGACCCGGTCTGCGCTTCGCTGGCCCCCCTCTCTTCGCCTGCGGCGGAAAGAGGGGATTTGAAAAGTTTAGCTCCACATGTCATGGGTAGGTACGAAGCAATCCCCAATTAGCAGGGACGCCCTGTATAGCATAGAGATTGCTTCGTACCTCGCAATGACGTCTTTATTAATTTTTTTTCTATTTCCACCGCAGGCGGAATGCTATACCTTGCTGCATATCATTCCCCCTTTAGGGGGTTAGGGGGCTAAATCACCCCAAGTTCTTTACCCACCTTGGTAAACGCGGCAATGGCCTTGTCCAGGTGATGAGTATCGTGGGCGGCTGATATTTGTACCCTGATGCGGGCCTTGCCTTGTGGTACTACCGGGTAGTAAAAACCGATCACATAAATACCTTCGTCGAGCATTTTGGCTGCGAACTCCTGGGCCAGCTTGGCATCATACAGCATCACCGGTACAATGGGATGCACTCCGGGTTTAATGTCAAAACCGGCTTCGGTCATTTTTTGGCGGAAGTATTGGGTGTTGCTTTCCAGCTTGTCGCGCAGGACGGTGGTTTCGCTCAGCATATCCAGCACCGCTATGGAAGCGCCGGTAATGGCAGGTGCCAGGGTATTGGAGAACAAATACGGGCGCGAGCGCTGGCGCAGCATATCAATAATTTCTTTACGGCCCGATGTAAAACCACCCGATGCACCACCCAGGGCTTTGCCTAAAGTGCCGGTAATAATATCTATCTGGCCCATTACATTATGATGCTCATGCGTACCTCTGCCGGTTTTACCCATAAAGCCCGAGCAATGGCTTTCGTCGATCATCACCAGGGCATTATATTGCTCGGCCAGCGCGCAAATTTTATCCAGCTGGGCAATGGTTCCATCCATGCTGAAGGCGCCGTCGGTTACGATGATGCGGTGACGCAGATCTTTGGTGGCTTTCAGTTTTTCTTCCAGGTCGGCCATATCATCATGTTTGTAACGCTGCCGCTGCGCCTTGCATAAACGCACGCCGTCGATGATAGAGGCATGATTCAGCTCGTCGGATATAATGGCATCCTGCTCATTAAACAGGGGTTCAAAAACACCGCCGTTGGCATCAAATGCCGCGGCGTATAATATAGTATCTTCGGTACCTAAAAACTCCGATATTTTAGCTTCCAGCTGTTTGTGGATATCCTGTGTACCGCAAATAAAACGTACGGATGATAAGCCATAGCCGTGGGTATCCATCACGTTTTTTGCGGCTTGTACCACTTTGGGATTGCCCGACAGGCCGAGGTAATTGTTAGCACAAAAGTTGATCACTTCCTGACCACCCTGAACGGTAATATCAGCACCCTGTGCCGAGGTTATGACGCGTTCTTTTTTATATAACCCTGCATTTTCAATGTCGGCAAGCTCCTGCTGTAAAACCGGTTTTAGTGTATTATACATATCTGTACTGTTTTAGAGAGGGCAAAATTAAACATTCCTCCGTGGGGAGGGAACTGAAAGAAGAAATAATATCGAATTCTGAAATTTTGGATATCGAACATCGATCTTTTACTTCCATATTTAATGTCATCAAACGCCGATTCGACTCACCCCGACATCGCTTCGCTCGTCACCCCTCTCTCCGCTTCGCGCATAGAGGGGGTTTCCATTTTTCCTGATTCTTTTCCTTACCCTCTTTCCGCCAAAGGCGAAGAGAGGATGATCCAGCGAAGCGTAGATCGGGTGAGTTGGCTCTGCACAAGGCTCATTATTCAACATTAGATATTCAGTATTCGATATTTATATAACATAAAAAGTCCGGGACATTAGCCCGGACCTTTTTAGTTTACCAAACGAGCAAGCTTAGTTTTTAATGGTACAGATACGCGTTGTTCATCATAGCAACACCGCAGGTAGTTTGAAACGCGTTGAGTACCTGGGTATCTGAAGTGCGGGTGCCCCAGATGTTCCACATGAGCCCGGCGGAGTTACGGATAGACCAGGCTTGCCCGGCATTCAGATCAAGCCAGGCGCCATAGGTACCAGCCGTTCCGGTATGCTGTACAAACTGACAGGCCCAGCGGGCAAAAATGCTTTTCATGCCCTGCGTATCTCCATTGCCGTTTTCGTCATTCAATATGCCGCCCGGCGAACTGCATAAACGGGCCTTAGCGTAGTCCATCGCTTTTTTACCTATCCCCAGGTAGTCAACCGATGGATATTCAGAACGTAGCAGATCGCATGCGCCAATAAAAGTTCCTTGCGTATAAGAAAGCGCTCCTTCGGTAATGGTTCCATTGGGAATAATAGCGCCTTTAACTTCGCCGGTATTGGCATCGTACAGGCGTGCCACCATCCAATCCATAATTTGTTTGGCCTTTGTTTTATAAGAGCTATCGCCGGTGGCCTGATATAGCAGCATGGCGCAGATGACCGCCGGTGCATTTACACAGGTATTTTTGGTGTTGTTATTGGTATTCCACCACAATCCGCCACCTAATGCCGAAGTGTCCCAGGCACGGTTCCACATCATGTTAAAGTTGTTTTTGGCCATGTCGAGCTGACCGCCATCATTGGTGAGGTGATAAGCCCTTATACACATTAACGATCCCCAAACCACATCATCATTATAGATATTATTTGACCATAAGGTACCGTAGCCATCACGAACACCATTGTACAAATATTGGATCTTATTCAAAAAATCTGTACTTGGGTTTAGGTTGTAAGCATCTATCAGCGTCTCGATGGCTTCCTGTTGCGTCCAGAAATCCATGCGCCCGGCATGACTATCATCTTTCCAATAGTAGGCTTTGTAAGAGGGCCCATAAGTACCGTATTGATTATAAAAATGATTATTGTAAACCTGCATGGCTACTAATGTCTCGCTCTTGGTGGGGAAGGGTGCCGCAGCCAGGCTAACATGGGTACTTGCAGGATTTGCTTTATCATTACCCGTACCAGACACTTGTCCTTTTTTACAGCTGGTGAGAACGACACTAATAGCTAAGATTAAAATTACAGCCAGCTGTTTGCCGCGGTGCGGGAATAGGCGTCCTGCTGGTTGATAACTGTTGTTAATTCTTCTTTTCATAATGTAGTAGATAAATGGTTATTGTAGGTTAACTTGCTCGTTCAGATTGGCAAAAAAGAGGGGGCAATGATCTGGCATTCTCAAATAAAGAAGGACAGATTGTTACGACTTAGGGTTGAGTTAATACGTATGAAAGTTGGATTGGGTTACCGATGATCAATTTCATTCAGAACAACCTTATTGGTGCAAGCCGTGTGTGATGGGCGGGTGGTGCGGTGATAACACCGACCACTGGCAAAAAAATGCGTCATTGCGAGGTACGAAGCAATCTCTACATAAGCAGGTCAATCATACCTGTTTGCTCTGTACAGCATAGAGATTGCTTCGTACCTCGCAATGACGCGCGGATAAGAACATTCCTGTACCCTTTTCCAGTGAGGCGCATGCGGGGCTAACATGACACTCCTCTAATTTCCAGTGTTAAATATTTATTAATTGCAGATAAAACATTTTGCAGGGAAAACGTATTGATTAGTAATAAAATATGAAGAACTGCATACTATTGATTTTTATAGTGTTAGGTACTATAAATGCTTCGGCGCAACAATATTTATTATCGGGCCAAATAACCGATCAACAAAACAACCTGATCCCTTTTTCGTCGGTATATATCAAAAACTCCACTTATGGCACTACATCCAATGAGGATGGGGCTTACCAGTTTAAACTGAGTCCGGGTACTTATCATATAACTTACCGGGTAGTTGGCTATAATGAAAAAACCGTTAGTGTAACCATAACCGATCATGATGAGCAACTGAATGTGCAGATGCAGGATGAGGTATTTGCCACCAACCGCGTGGCATCCGTTTATCAAAAAAATCATGATGCGGGTGATACCATCATGAAACAGGTGATCAAAAAGCGCAAGTATTATATAGAGGAAGCTACGTCCTACTCCTGCGCGGTTTATATTAAAGGTGTACAAAAACTGCTGAGCGCGCCCAAATCATTGTTATCACCGGCGGTACGGCAAACCCTTGACCTCGACGCCCAGGGCAGGGGAATCCTTTACCAGTCGGAGTCCTTGTCTGACCTCAGCTTTCAAAAACCCAATAAAGTAAGGGAGATCACCATCGCCAAAAAAATGTCGGGCATCAACACCGCGTTCAGTTATAATAAAGCGTCGGATCTGCAAGTGAATTTTTACCAGAACGTGTTTGCTATCAATGGCCTCAGCACCCGGGGTTTTGTATCGCCGGTGGCCTCTTTCGCCGGTATTTTTTACCGGTATAAACTGTTGGGCACCTCGGTTGAGAATGGCCGTACTATTGATAAGATACAGGTGATACCACGCCGCGGGCACGGCCAGTATTTTGAAGGTAATATATATATTGTGGAAGGCGACTGGCGCATATATGCCGCCGATTTGTATGTAACTAACAAGAGGAGCAACATTAACCTGATTGATACGCTGCAAATAAAACAACAGTATATTGCTGTTACCGACAGTGTTTGGATGCCGGCCTCGGTACAGTTTAACTTTAAAGGCAAGGTATTGGGATTTAGGTTTGGTGGCTATTACAACACCATTTACAACAACTATAAAATTAACCCTACTTTCCCAGATGGCTTTTTTAGCGGCGAAGTATTAAAGGTTGATACCGCGGCCAACTCTAAAAAAGAGGATTACTGGGCTTCGGCACGCCCGGTTCCTTTAACCCAACAGGAAGCGCGTGACATACAGAAAAAAGATAGTATAGCCGCTTTTAAAAAAACCGACCAGTACCTGGATACCTTGCAGCACCACAAAAACCATATCAATTATCCGGGATACCTGATATTTGGCTATCATGCCAGCAATCGCAGTGAAAAAGATTCGCTGTACATATACCCTTTCATTCAAACGTTTTATTACAACACGGTTGAAGGTTTCGGCATCAACGCCAAAGTAAGGTATACGCATGTTTTGGACAGCTTGAGGACATACAGCATAACGCCCGATCTGCGGTATGGCTTCTCAAATAAAATACTCAGCGCCAATATGTATGGCGAGTACCGGAACGATCCTTTTCATAACGCCAAATTTTTTGCTGGCTTTGGCAGCGATGTGCTCGACCTGAACAACGTAGGCACGCGGTCGCTATATTTCAACACATTGAGTACCCTGCTCAGCGAAAACAACTATGTAAAATATTATCGGTCGCATTACGGCATGTTTGGTTATCAGCGGGAGATACTGAATGGTGTATTGCTGAACGGCAACCTCACTTATTCCAGCCGCAGTCAGCTGTATAATACATCCTTCGGCAAGTTTAAGGATGTGAAAGACCGGGAATTTACTTCTAATAATCCTTTAGCTCCACCAGGAACACCGCCCGATGATCATTCGGAGTTATTTCCGGATAACCAGGCGCTTGTTTTCACGGCATCGGCCACCATTACTTTTGATCAGCAGTATGAAACCAGGCCCACCGGTAAATTCAATCTGCCCTCAAAATATCCTACCCTAACTGTCAATTACCGTAAGGGCATCAAAAGCGCGTTTGGGTCTGATATTGATTATGATTTCGCCTCGGCCGATATTTCGCAAAACAATATCCGTCTGGGGCTAACCGGCTTCTCATCTTTTAAGGTATCCGCGGGCGGCTTTTTTAATAACAACAAACTGTATTATATGGATTATAACCACTTTTTGGGTAATCAAGGTTTAACCTTCGATCCAACTTATGTGGGCAGTTTCCACTTTTTACCGTTCTATACCTACAGCACCAACGGCGCTTTCCTGGAGGCACACTTCCAGCATAATTTTGCCGGATCGATATTCAACAGGATACCCATCCTGCGTAAACTAAAACTGGAAGAATTGATTGGCGCCAATTTCCTTACCACCAAAGGAAATACCAACTACCGCGAGTTTTACATCGGTGTACAACGCCTTATTTTCCGGGTTGACTACGGTATCTCCTATGCCGGGAACCAAAAGTACATACAAGGGTTCAGGATATTTTATGGTATAAGGTAAAGAAAGGAGTCCGGAAGTCAGAAAGTCAGCATAAGTCCGAAAGTTTAGTGCAGCATTTTTTTACTTTCCGACTTCCGGACTTATGTGGACTTTCGGACTCAAAACAAAATTCCTATCTTTGCGCCTCATTTAACACCGTTTGCAGCGGTATCAATGGATTATGGCACAATATAATACACTACTGTACTATTGTTATTCAACAATAGCTGATGCGGAGCAATTTGCTGCCGATCATTTAAAATTTTGTAAAAGTTTAGGCTTAACCGGTCGCATTATTGTAGCAACCGAGGGGCTTAACGGTACCGTTTCGGGCACAGCCGAAGCCTGTAAAACTTATATGGATACCGTACACGCCGACCCGCGTTTTGCCGGTATCGATTTTAAGATTGATGAGGTGGATACCCCTTCGTTTGTAAAAATGCACGTACGGTATAAATCAGAGATCGTACACTCGGGTCTGCGCGATCCTAATGTAATCAACCCGCAGCAGCAAACCGGCAAACACCTGGAACCCAAGGATTTTTTGGCGATGAAAGATCGCGACGATGTGGTGGTACTTGATGTACGTTCCAACTACGAACACTCCTTAGGAAAATTCAAAAACGCGGTAACGCTTGATATTGAGAATTTCAGGGATTTCCCGGAGATGATCAACCACTTGGCCCAGTACAAGGATAAAAAGATATTAACCTATTGCACCGGCGGCATTAAATGCGAAAAAGCATCGGCCCTGCTGCTGCATGAGGGTTTTAAGGATGTTTACCAACTGCATGGTGGTATCATCAAATATGGTAAGGAAGCCGGAGGCGAGGATTTTGAAGGCAAATGTTATGTTTTCGACAACCGCCTTTCTGTTGATGTGAACAGCGTAAACCCTGTGATGATATCTACCTGCCGTAACTGCGGCAAGATTACGCCCAAAATGATCAACTGCGCCAACCCCGAGTGTAATGAGCATTTTACCCAATGTGACGAATGCGGCACCAAAATGGAAGGCTGCTGCAGCGATGCCTGCCAAAGTCACCCCCGCAAAAGGGAGTATGATGGTACAGGCTATTATGTAAAGGTGCCTCAACCGGTAAACTTACAGAAAAAAGGAAAGATACAATTGGCTGGCGAATAGACTCACCGGTCTTGCTTCGCTCGACCACCCTCTCTTCCGCAAGCAGCAAAGAGGGTAAAAGCCTCATAAAAAAACACGTCATTGCGAGCGTAGCGTGGCAATCCCCTACTTACAGAGAACTCTGCCTATCGGGGATTGCCACGTCGTTCCTCTCGCAATGACGGCGCGGAGGCCCCCACAAAATAACCCCGGTGAAAAATATCATCGGGGTTTTTTTTGATTAAGCTTTTTTCTTGGCCGGAGCAGCGGCTGGTTTAGCTGTTTTATAACGCTTATCTGGCGTTCCGTCTTTCTTTAGTTTTACTTTATTGGCTTTGTATCTTTTATCGGCAGTACCATCTTTTTTAGTTTGTGGTAAAGCATAGGTGGTAACAGCGCCAAAGCTCATTACAGCGAGCATCAGCATGGTAAATAGTTTCTTCATGTTTGTTTATGTTTGTTTAATTGCAAGCTAAGTAAATAGCATAGTATCTGCAATAGCCATTTTTGCTTGTTATACTACAATTATATAGTTGCTATTGTTTTTTATCCGGTACTCAAACTGTATTTTCGTACAACTGATCACACCCTACATCTGTTATAAACACTATGCGCAAAGCTATCTGGATTGGTTTATACCTGTTTTTTACTGCTATTTTTCATTCCGGCGCGGTTGATATCAAAAGCATAGGTGTTCCTTATGTACAAAACTATACCAAAAACATATACCAGTCGGGCAATCAAAACTGGTCGGTAACGCGCGACGAGCAGGGCATCATGTATTTTGGCAATGCCGAAGGACTGTTAAGTTTCGACGGCAAATACTGGCAGCAGCACCACATGCCCAACGGCCTTATTGTACGCTCGGTTCTGGCCGATGGTAAGGACAAAATATACACCGGCGCCTTTGGCGAGTTTGGCTACTGGCAGGATGATCATAAAGGCTTTTTAAAGTATAACTCCCTGATTAACCTGGTTCCCAAACAATACCGGCCCATTAACGAGGAGATCTGGAAAATATATATCGATGGTGATAGGGTGCTGTTCCAATCATTCGGGGCCATATACATTTATGCAAAGGGCGGTATCAGCGTTATCAAAGCGCCAAAGCCCTACCTGTTTTTATTTCAGGCGGGCAAACGCTTCTTTGTGGAGCAGGTATCGTCAGGATTGTTTGAGTTAAAGGGCAACCGGTTGGAGTATGTACAGGGCAGCAATATATTAGGCACAAGCGGCGTGCTCTCCATACTGCCGTTTCAGGGCAATAAATATATCATTGGCACCGCGCAAAACGGACTGTTTATTTACGATGGCGCCCATATAACCCCCTGGGCCAATCAGGCAAACGACTTTTTAAAAACCTACCAATTGAATAACGGTGCTGTTATCCCGGGTAAATACTTTGCCTATGGTACCATCCTCAACGGTATTGTAATTGTAGACACCGCCGGGCATGTGGTACAACACATTAATAAGGCAAGTGGGCTGCAAAACAATACCGTTTTAAGTTTATACACCGATAATGAACAAAATCTTTGGGCAGGACTGGATAATGGCATCGACCGCATAGAGGTAAATTCACCCCTATATTTTTACTTCGATAAAACCGGCAGGTTTGGGACGGTTTATGCCAGCATCATATTTAACAACAAAATATACCTCGGCACCAATCAGGGGCTTTTTTACAGCGACTGGATCGCCGCTAATAACCAACTTTTCCAATCTTTTGATTTTAAGTTGATCCCCGGTTCGCAGGGGCAGGTTTGGGATCTGTCGTTACAGGACGGACGGTTGCTATGCGGTCATAATGATGGTACTTACCAGGTGAATAGCAACACCATTACCAAAATATCAACCGTAACCGGCGGCTGGACCATCAAAAAGCTCAGTCAGGACAAGCTGGTACAGGGCACCTATACCGGCCTGGTGATCTATAAAAAAGACGCGGCCGGTAACTGGATATTCAGTCATAAGGTAGAAGGTTTTGGCGAACCCTCGCGCTTTATAGAGCAGGACAGCAAAGGGCAGATATGGGTGAGCCATGCCTATAAGGGTATTTATAAGCTCACGCTGAGCAGCGATCTTAAAAAAGTAACCTCCAGCGTATATTATGACCGGAAATACGGTCTGCCTGGCAGCTATAACGTGAATGTATTTGACCTGGACAATCACGTGGTTTTTTCCTCTGATTCCGGTTTTTATATCTATGACGATATCACCGATCGCTTTTTTAAATATACTCAGCTCAACAAAAAACTGGGCACGTTCGCCTCGTCGGGTAAGATCATTAAGGCCCTGGGCAAGCGGTATTGGTTTATCAATCACGGGCGCGTAGCGTTGGCCGATTTTTCGATACCCGGTAAAACCAGTATCGATACCAACAGGTTCACGGTACTCAACGGGCAAATGGTACAGCATTACGAAACCATTAACCGCATTAACAATTTAACCTACCTCATCAGTATCGACGATGGCTTTGTGATATTGAATGATGGCGACGCTCTTTTGCCCAGCCCGGTAAAAATCCCACCAGTGCTGATACGCCGCATCGAAAACGTGACCGACAAGGTTTACGTGCTCAGCGATATGAATAGCCCGCATAACACTATTGAGATACCATACTCGCAAAACAATATCCGTATAGCCTACTCATTGCCCTATTACAAACAAGCTAAGGTGAAATTTCAATATTACCTGGAAGGATACTCGAGGCAATGGTCTGACTGGGCGCCGCAAAGCCAGAAAGAGTTTACCAATCTTGACCAGGGCACCTACCACTTTAAAGTGAGGGCCAAGATCAATGATCAAAATATATCGGCTATAACTACTTTAACCTTTATAGTACTACCTCCCTGGTATTTGAGCAAGCTGGCTATCCTTTTTTATGTGTTATTGCTCATTTTGGCCTATTACCTGGTAAGATATTATTACCGCTTAAAACTCCGGCGCCACCAACAGCATATACAGGAGAAACTGCAAAAAGAAAAAGAAGAATTTTTAAAACAGGAAGCCATTGCCAACGAACAGCATATCATCAATATTAAAAATGAACAACTGCAGGCCGACCTGGCCGGCAAAAGCCGCGAGCTGGCCAACTCGGCCATGAACCTGGTTTATAAAAATGAACTGCTGCAAAAGATCAGCGAAGAAATAACACATCTGAAAGACAGCTCTGGCAAAAAATTGGCTGCTGATCAGTTACGTCGCATTCAAAAAGTTATTGACGAGGGTATGAATGATGAGCGCGACTGGAACATATTTGAAAAAAGCTTTAATGAGGCGCACGAAAACTTTTTCAAAAAACTTAAATCCGGTCACCCCGACCTGGTGCCGAATGATCTGAAATTATGCGCCTATCTGCGCATGAACATGAGCAGTAAAGAAATGGCCTCGTTACTGAATATTTCACTGCGCGGTGTCGAGATCAGGCGTTACCGGCTGCGCAAAAAGCTCAACCTGGAGCATGATAAAAACCTCACGGAATTTCTAATAGAACTATAAAAATTAAAGGAGAAGGCCTTTGCGGCCTTCTCCTTTAATTTTTAAATCAATGTGTATAACATCATTATTGCAACTGCACTGATATATGACCTGTGCCTGATGAAGTAGATCTATAAAATGTTCCGTTCCAGCTTACCTGGCCGCTGGCCGGCGTTACAAATGTTTGCGTGGTACTGCCAACCTGCACAGTAACGTTATTTCCCATAGGGCCACTTAACTGCGCCCCTGACATGGTAAAGGTGGTACGAGTAATTTGTGGTCCGTAAGCAGAAATGGTTACCGCTACGGTTGAACCAGCCGGGGCCTTGATTGTTCCGCTGCCTGATCCTGAACCATTCACTATAGGGTTTGAACCACCATCCACCCAATCAAAACTACTCTTGTTATTGATAGTTGCTGAAGGGGCTGCCGGCTGACCATACAGATAATTCAGCGCTACAACATCATTGGGATTAAAAGAACGGTCGACACCATTGTTACAGGCCAGCATTAATGAACCCGCGTCAGCAGTTGTCGGCGTTCCTGGGATGTTGATAGCGCCGGGATAATTCTGCGGATCTGATGGATTATAGTTTGATGGTTCGGCATTGGTATTTCCGCCACAACTAAAGGCGCGATTAAAATAATCGGTATGCCGCAAGCCTATACAATGCCCTAATTCATGCTGTATTACTGATGTCATATAGCCAACATTACTGTTAGCATTATACACATAAGTATTGAGTACAACGGTGCCATATGGATTTCCATTTTCGGGAAAGCCACCCCTGCCCAGCAAAATAGATCCATCGGGATAAGGGCCTTGGTAAATGCCACTGATATCGATATTTCCGCCGCTGCCTACCCGCTGAAATTTAACGGTAAGATTTAAGTTGTTCCACCGTAAAATGGCTGCATCGGTGGCTGTAATAAAATTACCGGTTAAGCCCGTTACCGATATGTTGATCATCCTGGGTAAACCTGTTACCAGGTTATTGGTTCGGTACTGTTCGGTTTTGGCGATAACGATGTTTGGGCTGCTCACCGTTTTACCCAGTGATGCTTTGGAAATAAAAATGTCGCCCTCTACGATGTAACCATCATTAACCGCATGAACATCGTTAGCGTTGAAGCCCATTTTGGTAATAGCACTCAATACATCGTCGGAGATCTTTCCATTTTGATCAGGAGCATTAGCGCCTTGCTTTTTACAGGAATTGATAAAAAAGATCACAAGAAATCCTAAGAAAATTAAACAGAGTTGTTTTTTCATAATTAGCAGGTTTTAAGTTATAAGTATGGTGATTAAAGATATTAATATCTCCTGTTAAAAATAAAACACCCCGAAATTCACCCACGTTATAAAGGCTAATTAGGCTCTCATAATAAATCAAATACTACATCATTACCTCTCACAGGGCCAAGTGGTATTTGTATAAACCGGCACTGTGCTGTAGTATATACACAATGTAAATTATAGCAAAAAGCGTTTGATAATCAAACTTTTAAAAAGTAAAAACATAAATATTGAGCAAGTGTTCTTTAATTGATGTATTAATGTTGAGTTAATTTTTTTGACAAATGAGTAATATCTGTCCAGTTTTGTCAAATAATAAACCAATTATTTTATAACGCTTACTTACTATTAACCACTATGAAAAGAAATCTTACTATTTCAGTGCTGGTATTATTTTGCTTCTTTTTTGTAAACACTTTATTCGCTCAAAACGCTCCGGTAAAAGGTAAGGTTACCGATGCCAATACCGGCGAGCCTTTAATTGGCGTAAGTGTTGCTATAAAGGGTACCACTACCGGAATACAAACCGACGTTAACGGCGCTTTTACATTACAGGCGCCACCAGATGCAACACTTGTTTTTACCTACATTGGTTATACAACATTGTCGTTGCCTGTTAATAACCAAAACACGTTAACCGTAAAACTACAGCCCGAAGCCAAAGCGTTGCAGGAGGTAGTTGTTGTTGGTTATGGAACACAACGCAAAAGAGATGTTACCGGAGCCGTAGCCAGCGTAAAAGGCGAGGAGCTGGCCAAGCAACCCGTGCAAACAGCTACCCAGGCTTTACAAGGTAAAGTTTCCGGCGTTCAGGTTATCAGTTCTGGAGCGCCCAACTCACAGCCAACTGTCCGCATCCGGGGTACCGGTACCCTGCTTGCAGGTGCCGATCCGCTTTATGTGGTTGACGGGGTATTGACCAATGACATCCGCAACATCAATAATAACGACATCGTAAATGTCGATATATTAAAAGATGCGTCAGCCGCAGCCATTTATGGTGTGCGTGCGGCAAATGGTGTAATTATCATCACCACCAAACAGGGTAAAAGTGGTAAAACCATAATTTCTTATGACGGGACTATCGGTTTTCACGATGCGTCAAAAGTGGTTCAAATGGCCAATGCTTCGCAGTACCAGTCGTATCTTGCAGATGCTGCACCGGGTACTACAACACCCGTGTTTACGCCTGCCTATAACGGTACAACAAATTGGTTTGGCGAAATTTTGCGTAAATCATTAACTCAAAGCAATAATGTTTCCATATCAGGCGGCAGTGATAAAAACACGTTCTTTTTTAGCGCGGGTTATTTAACAGATAATGGCATTGTTATCAATAATAACTTTAACCGCATTAACTTGCGTACCTCCGAAACCTTTACCCTATCTGATAAAGTAAAGGTGAGCACACAAATTTCTTTTACCAATAGCAATACCCGCAATGTAAACCTGGGTGCAGCCTATAATGATGCTTACAGGGCAGCGCCGATTATTCCGGCTATGCGCAATGGCTTATATGGCAACACATCCTTATTTGGCAATGTGGGCAACCCTTTAATTGATATCGGTAAAAACAACGATCAATCAACAGAAAACCGTTTACAAGGCAACATTGCGATTGATTATAAACCCATTAAAAACTTAACCCTGCACAGTGCTATTAATACCGATGTAAATTTCAATAGTCAGCGGGTTTATAATTATAAATTCGCAGCCGATTCTACTACCTATATAACCCCAGGCGGTAACCAACGTGCAGATTTTAGTCAGCTTATTTTCACCCGCAATAACAACAACCGTTACATTTGGGATAATACGGCTACTTATCAGCAATCTTTTGGCAAGCATAGCCTCACTATTTTAGGCGGCTTTACCACAGAGCGTTACTATCAGCAATATACCTATGGATCGCAAAAAGGGGTACCCGCTAATCAGGACCTATGGTATCTGGGAACAGGTGACCCTACTACCGATCAGGTAAATAACTATGACCCTAACGCGACTCCGCTGTTTGGCGATAAATTTACCCGCATATCCGTTCTTGGGCGTATCAACTATTCATATGCCGGTAAATATTTAATTACAGCGAATATCAGGGATGACGGCTCATCTAAATTTGCCCAGGCCAACCGTTACGCCGTATTCCCTTCATTTGGCGCCGGCTGGATCATCACCGAAGAAGGTTTTATGAAAAATCAAAAGGTATTTGACTTGTTAAAACTTCGTGCCGGTTATGGTAAAATAGGTAATGATAATATTGCCAGTAACTTATACATCGTAACTGCAAAGTCAAATATCCCTTATTTTTTTGGAAGTCCGGGCTCAACCGGCGTGCCAACGACAACCGCGTTGGGAGCGGCGATTTCTGAATTGAAAAATGCTAACCTTAAATGGGAAACAACCGAAGAGTACGATGCAGCCCTTGAGTTTGGACTGCTTAACTCGCGCTTAACGGGTGAAGTTTCCTATTACAGCAAAAAAACAAAAAACAGTTTGATCAATGTACAAATACCGGCAATTTTTGGTGATCCAAACAATCAATATGTTACCAACGCTGCAACAATCAGTAATAAGGGTATCGAAGCCGGTTTAAACTGGCGCGATGATATTACCAAAAAGCTACGTTATAACGTTGGCGTAAATGCCACTTTTAACACCAATCGTATCTTAAGCCTTAATGGTGGTCAGGCATTACCCGATGGCGGTGTAGGTCAGCAGGGTTTTACAACACTATCAAATAATGGGGTTGCCGCAGGCAGTTTTTATGTTTTAAAAGCGATAGGTATTTTCCAAACCGCAGCGGATGCAACTAATTCACCGGCAGCTGCCGATGGTAACCGCGTAGGCAGCATAAAATATGCAGATATAAGCGGCCCTAACGGTGTACCAGATGGCAAAATAGATGCCTATGATCGTGTTTATGCGGGCTCTTACCAACCTAAAGTTTATTTCGGTATTAATGGAGGTATCAGCTATAGTGATTTTGATATGTCATTTGGTTTTAGCGGTAGTTTAGGTGGTAAAATATACAATGGTAAAAAGGCATTCCGTTATCAGGCAACGGATAATATCGAAGCTTCATATGCAAATGCCCGTTATACGCCGTCAAAACCATCACAAACAGATCCGCAGGTTATTCAGTCAAATACACCGGCATCTACTTACTTTATTGAATCTGGCAGCTATATCAGGTTAAACAATCTTACTTTAGGTTATACTCTGCCCAAAAACTTACTGGGCCATACTATTAAATCATTAAGGGTATATGCCAGCTCACAAAATCTGTTTACTATAACCGGTTATTCTGGCTTTACTCCCGAACTGCCTGGCACATCGCCAACCAATGCGGGTATTGAAACCAACGCGTACCCTACACCGCGTACCGTGGTGTTTGGAGTAAACTTAGGCTTATAAAACATACTACAATGAAAAAGATATTTAAACGAAATCAAATATTACCGGCAGTAATTGTGCTGTTATTAATAGCAGGGCTGGCCGCATGCAAGAAAAATTTCCTGAGCACATCACCTCAGGGATTAGTAACCCAGGACGCCATCAGTAAAGACCCAACGGCCGCGCAACAACTGGTTGATGGTGTTTATAATGTAATGTGGCTGGGTGGCTTTGGGCCCGATATCCATGGATTACAATACATCGTATTAACCAACATAGCATCTGATGATGGCGATAAAGGCAGCACACCTTCAGATTATGGCGACGCTGCCCAGGTAGACGCATTGAACGTACCTGCAAGCAACGCCAATATTAATAACATTTGGCAAGGATACTACCAGGGGATTTCACGCGCCAATCAGGCTTTGAGCCAATTACAAAACGCGCAATTTGACGCAGCTACAAAAAACCGTTTAATTGGCGAAGTAAGGTTTTTAAGAGGCTATTTTTATTTCAATATGGTCCGCTTTTTCGGCGGCGTACCTCTTTTGGACAAAGTACCTGCAGCATCTGATGCCAATAACCCCCAATACCAAACCCGGGCTACAGCACAACAGATATATAACTTTATTATCAGCGACCTTCAATTTGCCGATGATAACCTACCTACCAAAGATAAAACACAGGTAGGCCGCGCTACAAAAGGAGCTGCCCAGGGCTTATTGGCCAAAGTATTTTTATATCAAAAAAATTATCAACGTGCCTATGCCTTAGCCGATTCCGTAATTACCGGAAAATCAGGTGCATATTCTTTGTATCCTACTTATGAAGATATATGGAGAGAAAAAGGTGAAAATAGTTCGGAATCATTATTTGAAGTACAAACCGGTACTTCAAACGCTTGTAATACCGCTATACAGATCTATTCCGACAGCCAGGGACCACGTTCCAGTCAGAATGCAGCTCAGGGAGCGTGGCCAACAGGCGATCTGGGTTTTGGCTTTAATAACCCATCCCAATCATTAGTAAACGAATACGAAGCCGGCGATAAGCGAAAAGCAGGTACCATTATATTTATTAACCCAACAAATCCAACCATATTATGGGACGGCTTTAAAGTACCAAGCCAGCAATCTGTAGAAAACTCAAGGTATAATTACAAGGCCTATCACAGCCGTACCGGGCTTGAAAAAAGTTGTGGAAATAACGACTTCCTTCCAAAAAACCTGCGCGTACTCAGGTTAGCTGATGTAATGTTGATACACGCCGAAGCAGCCTTTCAAACCGGAAACATTGGTGCAGCCACTACCGATCTGACTCAAATTAGAGCAAGGGCGGGCCTGACAGCTCCTTCGGTTGTAAACTTACAAACTATTTGGCACGAGCGCCGCGTTGAACTGGCTATGGAACATGACCGCTTTTTTGACCTTGTGCGTCAGGATGCTGTGCAGCCAGGCCGTGCAGCCTCAGCATTTGCAGCCGATGGCAAAACATGGGCCGCTAAGGATGCTTTATTTCCTATACCTCAACCTCAAATTGACTTAAGCGGAGGTAAATTATCACAAAACCCAGGGTATTAATTTTTGATTGGTTTATTTATCGGCTGCCTGTTTCATAGGCAGGCAGCCATTTTTAACCGATCCTCCGGTCTTTGTAAAAAAGAAAACCCGCATATATATCTACATGAAAAAACTATTGCTAACCCCCTTTTTATTATGCCTGGCCATATACTGCCTGGCGCAAAAACCTGCAACGGCTAATACCGATACTATTAAACCCGTTGGTATTATCAAAAACCTAAGCGATAACGCCCTGCTCGATGTAGTTCAGCGCCAGACTTTCCGCTATTTTTGGGATTTTGGCCACCCGGTGAGCGGCCTGGCCCGCGAGCGCAGCAATACCTCTTTTGATTATGGCGATGAGGTGGTAACCACCGGCGGATCGGGCTTCGGCATCATGTCTATCATCGTGGCTGATAGTCGTAAGTGGATAACGCATAAGCAGGCGGTTGATCGCATGGTTAAAATAGTTAACTTTTTGTATAAAGCCAATTCTTTCCACGGCGCGTTTCCGCACTGGATGAACGGCGAAACCGGTAAGGTGATCCCCTTTGGCCGTAAGGATGATGGCGGTGATATTGTGGAGTCGGCTTATCTTTTTCAGGGCCTGCTTTGTGCCAGGCAATACTTTACAGCCAACACCCCTCAAGAGCAGCGCATACGCGATGTGATCGGCTGGATGTGGGGCGAAATGGAATGGAACTGGTATACCCGCGAGGGCCGTGACGCCCTGTACTGGCACTGGAGCCCTAACAATGGCTGGGCCATGAACTTCCCGATACATGGCTTTAACGAGTGCCTGATCACCTATGTGCTGGCGGCTTCGGCAGAGCGTTATCCCGTAAGCGCCGATGTATACCACAGGGGCTGGGCTCAAAGTGACTTTTTCAAGAATGGTAAAACATTTTATGGGTTTAAGCTGCCTCTGGGTTTTGATTACGGCGGACCGCTTTTCTTTTCGCAATACTCCTTTCTGGGCTTAAACCCCAAAGGTTTAAAAGATCAGTATGCCGATTATTGGGAGCAGAATAAAAATCATACTTTGATCAATCATGCCTATTGTGTAGATAACCCTAAAAAATTTAAAGGTTATGGCGAAAACTGCTGGGGACTTACCGCAAGTGATAATTTTGAAGGATACAATGCCCATTCGCCCACTAATGATCTGGGGGTGATCACACCTACCGCAGCCTTGTCGGCATTTCCATATACGCCTGAATACTCGATGAAAGCTCTGCGCCACTTTTATTACGACCTGGGCGATAAGATCTGGGGTGAATATGGCTTTGTTGATGCTTTTAGTGAATCACATAACTGGTACGCCAAATCATACCTGGCCATTGACCAGGGACCGATCATCGTGATGATCGAAAACTACCGCACCGGCTTATTATGGAAACTGTTCATGAGCTGTCCCGAAGTACAGAAAGGGCTTACCAAGCTGGGTTTTGAGAGTCCGGCTATAGCTAAACACCCTTAAAAAACAGGGCTGCCACCCTGAGTTCCGTCGAAGGGAAGAGCGCAGAGGCCGGCCACCATGCTTCGACGGAGCTCAGCACGACAGCCTTTTTTAGAAATGTCTAAAAGGCAGTGGTTTTTATGTTCATTGTTACCGCTGTAAAAAAATATTAAAAAAATGTAAATCAAAAGGCGTTAAATTTGTTTAGCTAACTATAGCATAAACAGATCTTAAACATAGCCCATGATCCACAAAAAATTTATTATAGGAATGCTAAGTTTACTCTTAGCATTTTCTTTTTCGGCCCGTTCCCAAAACTTATCGTCTTTTGACCGCGGCAGCTTTACTATGAAAGGCGATACCCTGCCTTACCGGTTACTATTCCCCAAGCATTTTGATCCCGCTAAAAAATACCCATTGCTGTTTGTGCTGCATGGTGCCGGCGAGCGCGGCAATAATAACGAGTCGCAGTTAAAATATGGGCCATCACGTTTGTTGCAGGATAGCGTAAGGGAAAAATACGAAGCTATTATAGTTTTCCCGCAATGCCCGGCAAACAGCTACTGGTCAAACGTACAGCAGGAAACCGATCCCGCTACGCAAAAGCGCAAATTCGTTTTCCAGGTAAATGAGCAACCTACCATAGCTATGCATTTGCTGATGGGTTTGGTCGATCAGTTTTTAGATAAACCTTTTGTTGATAAACACCGGGTTTACGTGGGTGGCCTCAGCATGGGCGGTATGGGTACGTTTGAAATTATCGGCCGCGAACCCAAGATATTTGCCGCGGCTTTTGCTATCTGCGGCGGCGACAATACACTGAACGCTAAAAAATACGCTAAAAAAGTACCGCTATGGATCTTCCACGGCAGCAAAGACAGTGTTGTTCCGTCCGATCATTCCGAAGTAATGGTAGCAGCCATTAAAGAGGCCGGCGGCGACCCTAAGTTTACCCTCTACCCGGGCGTTGACCATAACAGCTGGGATAATGCGTTTAAAGAACCGGAACTATTTAGCTGGCTGTTTTCGCACAGCAAGTAGTTTGGAATGATAGTTTTCTCTCTCCCGCACGTCATTGCGAGGTACGAAGCAATCCCCGATTAGCAGAGCCGCTCTGTATAGCATAAAGATTGCTTCGTACCTCGCAATGACGCGTGGAGAAAACATGTCCTCAGCTACTCTTCAGTTGATTTTGGCGGAGGAGTTTTCATATTAAACCGGGGCTTAAATCCCAATTTAGGGGCAGACTCTCCCGTAGGAGGCGGAGGATCAGCCTTATCTTCTGGCTTTTCTTCCGGTGCAGCTTCGTTTTCCGCAGGTTTTGGTTTTACCATACCGGGGTTAAAACGCGGTTTAAATCCGGGTTTGGGAGCAGGTTCAGCAAATGAAGCAGGCTCTTCTTTTACCTCCGGTTTTTCTTCTGGTGTTGCTTCACCTTCCGCAGGCTTAGGCTTCATCATGGCAGCATTAAACCGGGGTTTGAATGCTGGTTTTGCCGATGCTTGATCTGTAGGCGGTGATATATTTTCTTTTTCTGCTTCAGGCTTATCTTGTGGTTCTGCGGCCTCTTCAGCAGGTTTCGGCTTCATCATCGCGGCATTAAAACGTGGCTTAAATGGCTTTGGAGCGTCAGTTGCGGGGATTGTATTTTCTTCTTTCGCTTCAGACTTTTCCTGTGGTTTTGCAGTATCCTCTGCTGGTTTGGGTTTTACCATACCTGGATTAAACCGGGGCTTAAATGCCGGTTTGGCCGAAGCCTCTGCAGCAGGTGTAGTCTCTTCGGGCTTGGTTTCTTGTTTTTCTTCGGCAGATTTGGCAACTCCGCCAGCCCTGAATTTAGGCGCAAAACCCAGTTTGGCTGATGGCGCGGCTGGTTCTGTGAGGCTTTCGGTAATGGTTTGTTCGGCCAGCTTGTTTTCTATCCTTACCTTTTCCGTTTTTATTTCGGGAGCGGCCGGGAACTGTCGCCTGAGTTTATTGAACCAGTATTTTTTGGTATGGTCGAAACTTTTTTCGCCCATTTGTTCAAAATGAGTTTTAAATTCAGAAAATAGTGTCCCTTCCACCGCTTGCAAAGCAGCCAGGTCGATCTTTTTCTTTTTAAAAAACTCTTCGAAAGTCATAATTTTTTTCAGACTATTAGAAACAAGAATCAGGAATCAAGACAAACATCATATTTATCTTGATTCCTGATTCTTATCTCTTGCTTCTATTTAAAGATCCACGTCCAAATCCAATTGGTTAAAGTGAATGCCTTTATCGGTTTGTTTCCAGTCTTCCCGTTCCTCATCGCTGGCGTTCATCAGTTTCGGGAACCACTCCAGCGGAAAAGCCTGTTGTTTACCATCAGGTTTTTCAACAAAAAGCAAGCCATTGGCAAAAGTCACTTTTACCTTTTTTTCTTCCTTACGTGAACTGAATAGAGGCATGGGGAATTAATTCAAAAGTTAAAATTCAAAAATCAAAACTGTACCCTGCAAAGTTCGCGATTGCTTCATCGTCCCTCCTCGCAATGACATGAGTTATATTTCACTTTTCAAAATCCGAAATCGAAAATCCCAATTCCGAAATCAAAAATTACTCCGCCATGTTATGGTAAACCGCCTGCACGTCGTCGTCCTCTTCCAGGCGATCGATCAGTTTCATGATGTCGGCAACCTGTTCTTCGGTAACTTCGTGGAATGATTGCGGCACACGCTCCAGCTTGGCCGATTTTACTTCGACACCCAGTTCTTCCAGGGCTTTCTGCATTTTACCAAAATCTTCAAACGCGGTATGGATCACGCCGATATCGTTTCCTTCTTCATCGGCCTCCACAAACAGGTCTTCTAAACCAGCATCAATCAGTTCAAGCTCCAGTTCTTCCAGGTCGCGATCGCCAGGATCAAATGTAAAAACAGATTTGCGGGTGAAAATAAAATCCAATGATCCTGTTTTACCCAACGAACCACCATATTTGGTAAAATAGCTACGCACGTTGGCTACGGTACGGTTGGTATTATCGGTTGCGGTTTCAACCAATACGGCAACACCATAAGGCGCGTATCCTTCGTATACTAATTCTTCATAATCCTTTTCATCGCGACTGGTAGCTCTTTTTATAGCAGCCTCCACACGATCTTTAGGCATATTTACCGCCTTGGCATTTTGTACCGCGGTGCGCAGGCGCGAGTTGGTAGTAACATCACCACCGCCTGCCTTTACGGCCATTACAATCTCTTTACCTAAACGTGTAAACTGCACGGCCATTTTGGCCCAGCGTTTAAATTTTCTCTCTTTGCGGAATTCAAATGCTCTTCCCATGTTTTTAGTTCATTGTTCATGGTTGATAGTTCATAATCAACCTAAGTATTTATAACTGCTTACCCAATCGGGGTAAAGTGGTTAAATATAATATTTGTTTTATATAAGTTTCAAACCCTTAGCTTTTTGCTTTATGCCTTCGGCTTATATGGTGTTTTTTAAATTAGTCAGCATATCATTGGTCATGGCGGCCAGGTCATATTCCAGTTTCCATCCCCAGTCTCTTTCGGCATAACTATCGTCAATTGATTTTGGCCAACTATCGGCAATGGCCTGCCGCGAGTCGTTTTCGGCATAGCTTATTTCAAAATCCGGGATCTGTTTTTTGATCTCCCCGGCCAGTTGGGTCGGCGTAAAACTGATACCTGCCAGGTTGTATGACGACCGGATGGTCAGCTGTTCGGCAGGTGCATCCATTAAGGATATAGTAGCCCTGATGGCGTCATCCATATACATCATGGGCAAAGCGGTATCCGCTGATAAGAAACTGGTATATTTCCCTTTTTTTAACGCTTCATGAAATATATGCACGGCATAATCGGTAGTGCCGCCACCCGGATTAGCGCGCCAGCCGATGAGGCCGGGGTAACGGATGCTGCGTACATCCAATCCGTATTTGGTAAAATAATATTCGCACCAGCGTTCGCCGGCCAGTTTGCTGAAGCCATAAACGGTGTTTGGGTCCATTACGCAATATTGCGGCGTATGGAATTGCGGCGAGTTTGGCCCGAATACCGCGATGGAACTTGGCCAAAAAACTTTGGCAGTTTTAAACTCCACGGCAAAATCAAGTATATGGATGAGGCCAGTCATGTTCAGGTCCCAGGCCAGTTTGGGTTTTTGTTCGCCTACAGCCGAGAGTATGGCTGCCAGCAGGTAAACCTGGGTAGGGCGGTGTTTCTGGAAAATGTGATGCAGATTGTCCTTATCCAGCACGTTCACCAGCTCATAAGGCCCGCTGTGGCGTATGGCATAACCCGGATCATTGATATCGGATGCAATAACGCTTTCGGCGCCATGTATTTTTCGTAAAGCAACAACCAGTTCTGTCCCTATCTGGCCGTTGGCTCCTATCACTAAAATCTTTTCGCTCATGTATAGTTTGAGTTTAGGCAAAGGTAAAAATTTGGGCGAAATGTGTTGAAGGAGTTGGTGAAGTTTATTCGGGTTTGAATTATGGTTTTGAATGGTTCAAGAGTCGACTTACCGGTCATCACTGCGCTTGCCATCTCGCTCTTCAGCTTCGCTGGAAAGAGGGAATTTGAAAAATTTGGATATAAATGGAAAAAAATCCCAAACCTCTTTCCCCTTGTAGGCAAAAAGAGGGTGGCCCATTCGCCAGCTGGCGGAGATAGACGGTGAGTCGTCTGCGTGCAGTATTATTTATATACAATACTCGCACGCTTATCAGCCCCACTCTTCTGCAAAATTTGCTATCCCTTACAGCCGCACTTGGCCGCCGTTCTGTCCACTTTCGCCCGAAGCTTATGCTGACGGGAAAGGGAATTTGAAGGATTTTACCCTTATTCTTCCCTTTTACCTCCCAATCCGTACTTCTGCAATTTCTTTTGCACATAATTTTGCCGGCGATTGCCTGCTTCTGAAAGGGTGGCCGCATCAGAAAAACGGGTATCTGCTACTTTGGGTATGCCAATGCGCTGCGCACTGTAAATACCGGAGTGACCACTGAAGAAATAAGCGGTAAAACAGGCTACCGCGAAAAACAAAACATACTGGCCGCCAAAAAGTTCAACCCCCATAATGGTGCAGGCCAGTGGAGTATTGGTTGCCCCGGCAAAAACCGCAATGAAACCCAGCGCTGCAAATAAACTTACCGGGGCATCCATTAATACAGATAAGGTATTACCCAATGTTGCACCGATGTAAAAAAGCGGGGTTACCTCGCCGCCTTTAAAACCTGTAGCCAGTGTGGTAGTAGTATAAATGGTTTTCCAGAGCCAGCTCCAGGTATCGGCACCTCCCGCGTGAAAAGCCGAGGGAATAGTAACGGCGCCGGCATATTCGGGATCGACACCCAGGCTCAGGTAATCTGGCTTGCCGATCAGCACAGTAAGACCAATAATGATCAGTCCGCCCAATACAGGTATCAGCCAGGGAATAGGAATCCGTTTAATGAAAAAGCCTTTGATGCCATGCACCATCCAGGCGAACAGGTAACTGGCCAGTCCAAATGCAGCTGAGGCGATCATGATCTTAAAAAGCAAAACAAAATCAAATGACAAATAAGCCGAGAACCAATGCTGCGCTGTGGCGAAAATATCGATGTGATATGGGGTATGATGAACACCCCAGGCAGCAACCGTAACATCGCCTATAATACTGGCTATAAGACAGGGCAGCAGGGCATTGTATTGAATGCGACCAATAGTCAACACTTCCATGGCAAATATAGCCCCGGTTAGCGGTGTGCCAAAAACGGCTCCAAACCCCGCGGCAATACCGGCAATGAGCACAATGCGGGTATCATCCTCACTTAATTTAAACCAGCCGCTAAACATTTGCGCTATGCTGCCACCTATTTGTACTGCTGTACCTTCGCGCCCGGCCGAGCCGCCAAACAAATGGGTAATAATAGTGGTGATAAGCACAATTGGGGCCATGCGTTTGGGTACGCCACCACCGGGTGTATGGATCTCATCAATAATAAGATTATTCCCTTTTTCGGTAGATCCGCCAATCAGCTTATAAATAAAATAGATCAACACGCCGGCAACAGGCAACAGATACAGGATAAAGGGATGAGCAAACCTGAAATGGACTGCCCAATTAAGCAACCATAAAAACAGGGCCACCATGCTACCGATGACGATTGCGATGGGTATGATGATAACCGTCCAGCGGATGAGATGTTTAAGGATTGAAAAATGTTCGGACGTAAAAAGCTTATCATTCATGAGCGACTAATTTAGGTTCTTTTATTCGGTAACAGAAAACTACACTGCGAAGTATTCGGCAAACAATACAAAGCGGCTCTGTAAAGCATGCGATTGCTTCGTACCTCGCAATGACATGAAGTAGACTGGAGCTTTTTACAGCAATAAAATACGAAGAGAACAGGAGTTTCATCCGGACATTATGCCGGTATAATTTCAAAAGCGATATATTGAGTTTTTTTTCCACCTACAAAAAATCAGCACAGGGTAAATCCTGTGGGTTAATTTATTGCAGGCGCCATCAGCTTTTTAGGGCGGTTAAGTAGGAAGACACCATTTCCTTTGTACGAATATAGCTTCTTTTTTTATAAAGCCATAATTATCCGGGGTAGGTTTAAAACCAAACCCTTTACGTAGTATAAAAACAGGCCGTTTTAAACAGCCAGTTCAACTTCTTTAATAGAGAGGAATAATGTGCGGCCCTGATATTCTACCCACAAATCAGCAAAGCCGTTTCCGTCGTAGCCCAGAAATTTCATGAAGGGGTTGCTGATGTTTAAATTCTTCCATCTTTTACCAATGTACTTAAGTAATTGACCACGTTTTAGGGTTGTGTGCTTTGCCATAAGTTTAATTTTAAAAGTGAACAGTAGACTAAGTTAGTTAACATCAACGAAAATATTTAACCTTTAGAAAATATTCTTTCAATTGTATCAGGTATGTTACACCTATTTAGGTGATCAAATGAATGATCTGAATATAAGAAAAAAAATCCCCAGATAGCTAATTAACTTTATATGAGTTAATTGTATACCGTTTACATTCAGGCAACCTTGGCTTTACCTGTGCACAGCTCTTTACACTTGTCTTTACACTTATCAATCACCTGTAAGTAGTAATTTTCATACAAAGGCAAAATGGTGGCCAAATCAAATTCCTTAGCGCGGGCCAGGGCATTTTCTTTAAACTGATTTAGCCGGTCTTCGTCTTCCAGTATATAAATAGCGCTTTTGCCCATGCCTTCTACATCCCCAACATCTTTCAGAAAACCGGTTACTCCATCCACATTTAACTCGGGTAAACCACCCGCGTTGGTACTGATCACCGGTACTTTACAAGCCATGGCCTCCAAAGCGGCTAAACCAAAACTTTCTGACTGTGAGGGCATCAGGAACAGATCGGCTACCGAAAGTATTTCTTCAATGGCATCCTGCTTACCCAAAAAGCGCACATTATCGGCAACACCTAAGTCGCGGCATAACTGCTCGCAGCCGGAACGCTCAGGTCCGTCACCAACCATCAGTAATTTGGAAGGTATTTTTTTAATTACTTCAGCAAAAATCCGCACCACATCCTCGGTACGTTTTACCTTACGGAAGTTGGAGGTATGCACCAGTACTTTTTCGCCCGATGGCGCTATGGCCTTTTTAAAATGGTCTTTTGCTTTAAGACTGAAACGGGTAAGATCGATAAAGTTTGGGATCACCTTGATATCGGTATCGATCTCAAAAAACTCATAAGTATCATGCCTCAGGTTTTCAGATACCGCAGTAACACCGTCTGATTGATTGATAGAGAAAGTAACTACCGGCTTAAAAGTGCGGTCTTTACCTACCAGGGTAATATCGGTACCGTGCAGGGTAGTAACCACCGGGATATAAATGCCGTAGGTTAATAATATCTGTTTAGCCATAAACGCGGCAGAAGCATGCGGAATGGCGTAATGAACGTGTAATACATCCAGCTTTTCGTGGCGAACCACATCAACCAGGCGGCTGGCCAGGGCCAGCTCATAAGGCGGAAAATCAAAAAGCGGATAGTTGGATACCGATACCTCGTGGTAAAACAGGTTTTCGGAAAAAAGATCCAACCGGGCTGGCTGGTTATAGGTAACAAAATGAACCTGGTGACCGCGGTCGGCAAGGGCCTTACCGAGTTCTGTGGCTACAACGCCGCTTCCACCAAAGGTTGGGTAACATACAATTCCGATTTTCATTAAGTTGGTTAATTATGGCTGCAAGTTTAACAGCAATTTACGGCAAATGTGTTAACACTGTGTAAAATGATATAACTTAGTCAAGTTACTCATTTTTTTAATTTTATACTATTAATATCGCCCTGAATGAAAAACGCTATCCAACTAAAAATCAACAGCATACAACATATAGGCATACCCGTAACCAATCTCGATGCGTCACAGCAATTTTACAAGCGACTGGGTTTTAACAACGTAATGCAGGCCCATTTTATCGATCATGGCGAACAGGGCACCTGTGTAATGATGCAGCGCGAAAACATGATCATAGAACTTTACCAATTACCCGAAGCTGGCTTAACAGAGATCAGGAACCGTGGCAACGGGCATATTGACCATGTGGCTTTTGATGTGAGTGATATTGATGAAACCTATGCGATCATTAAAGAGGCTGGCTTTAACATTATCGAAGAAGCCCCGGTTTTCCTGCAGTTCTGGAAGAATGGCTGTAAGTATTTTAACATCACCGGGCCTGATGGTGAAAGGTTGGAATTTAACCAGGTGCTTTAGATTATTATGCAAAAGCCTCCGACGGCGCCTTTTCTTTTTTATTGATCCGGAAGATGAGGAACATGATCAGTGCTGAAAGTAAAATGAATATCAGGTAGCTATAGCTCAGGTTGCGCTCGTCTTTGGCCGGTACTACGTTAACAATACCGTAACTTAAAAAAGAAACGATCACATAAGTGATGCCCCCGGTTAGGCCACCAGCGATACCCGCATTCTTAGGAAATTTGCTTAAACAAAAGGTGAAATAGTTATTAAAAGTATACCCGGCGCAAACGTGGATGATGAACGCGAAAAATATCATGGAATATAAATTATTGATAAATTGAACGCTGATGATCATCACCAGTACAAAAAGCGCCTGCATGATCACATTAACCACCATCCTTTTGAAGAATGGGCGGTTGATAGTTGCCTTACCGATAAAGCCCCCAACCATCCACGCAAAGCCCAGCACCAGCGAACTATAACCAGCAATAACAGGTGTTAAATGTAAATGATGCTCAATAATAAACGGACCAGTCATGTTATAAGTCATCACCATGCAATAAGCTAAACCAAGCATCACTATACCCAGCGTGAAGCTGTGGGTTTTGATCATGTTGGCGTATACTTTTACGATTTTTTGAAAATGAAACTCAGAAAAATGCACCAGGGTTTCACCACTAAAAATAAGCTCCAGGATGGCAAATACCACCGCGAAGCCCGCCAAAAAATAAAAGTTTGATTCCCAGCCAAAAGCGGTTTGCAGATATCCCCCTATAAACGGCGCCACAATAGGCCCGGTTGACCAAATGATAGAAAACATGCTCAGGTAATGCTTTAACTTATCGCCGGTAAACAGATCCACAAAGTAGGCTCGTTTGGCAACTATAATGGCACCAACGGTTACGCCATGTATCACCCGCATCAGGTAAATGAGATAGATATTATGGGTGATGGCAATCACTACGCTGGCAACCGCGAAAATGACCAACGAGCCCAGGCTAACTTTATACCGGCCAAAACTATCCAGTATACTGCCGATAAATAGTTGGGATATACCATAGCTGATCAGGAAAATACTTAATGTTAATTGTACCTGCACATTGCTCACGCCCATTTCGCCGGCCATGGTGGGTAATGATGGAATATAAATATCGGTAGCAAAACCCGATAAAGGGATCAGGGCAAAAGCCAGCAGTGTTGCTATGGACTGATGATGCTCCTTAATGGCAGGGGCTTTTGATGTTAACGTACTCATAGATACCGCAAAATTAACATTCTTATCAGCGGTATATTGGATCAATCCATAATCAACAGGCTATGCCATATAAGAAAATACAGCAAAACTTACTAACTATGAATCAGTTATAAAACAATGCGTCAACATCCACCACATCGTAAAATTACATAGCCCAAACAAAACGCCACCGTATTTTTATAACAAGATGGCGTTTTGTTTGAGTTGGCAGCGTTTCAAAGCAGGTTAGTTACCCACCAGGTATTACCAAAAAGATCTCCCAATAAGCATATCCGCTCTGTATAGTTTGGGATTGCTATGTTGCGTTCGATGAGGCGCTTTTTTATATTCCCTTATTTTAGAAAATTTTATTTGATACCCAATTTGGTTTTAACCGAAGCCGTAAGATCGGAACCTTCATTAGAAACAAGCAGCGCCGAGCCTTGGGAAGAATCAAATACATAGGTAATACCTTTTTCTTTGGCTACGTCATTAACCGCGGCGCGGGCCTTATCGGTTATTGGTTTTATCAGTTCGTTTGATTTAGCCTCAACCTGCTGCTGTGCACTGGCCTGATAGTCCTGCATCTTTTTTTGCAGCCCCTGTAATTCCGTTTGCTTTGCTGTTTTATCGGCATCGCTCATGGTTTTGCTTTGATCCTGATAGGCCTTTCCCTTGGTTTGCAAATCGTTGTTCATAGCGGTTAACTGGGTCACAAATTGCTTTTGATAGGCATCCATCTGGGGCTTAATAGTTTTAGCCTCGGGCATCTGACTAACAACTGCCTGAAAATCAACATAACCGATCTTGGATTGCGCATTTGAAAATTGACCAATAAACAATAGGCTTAAAGCAAGCAGGGTAACTTTGAATAGTTTTCTCATGTTTAGTAATTTTTATTTATTAGAGAAAACTGAAACGAACTGACTGGAAAATTGTTTTACTTAAAGTTAAAATCATATAAATCACTCCGGTTAATAGTTGAATTTAGATCAAACAATTTACTCATCCCAGATGAAAAGTTTATCTATATCAGGTATATCTAACTGTTCAGCTATACTTATTTTTTTAATAACATCAGCAAAATGGTGTAGTTCGGCATTTACATGCTCAATCGCTCCTTTTAAATCGATCTTATGAACCTCAACCTTATTATATGCAGGTGGTGGTACAAAATGCTCATCAAACTCACCCACCTCAAAATCAAATATTATTGTATCTTTTTTTATCTCTAATTGAGGTTCGGGGTGGCCTGCAAAGAATGAAAGCTGGTTATTAAATACAAGTTTCTCCCAATAATTTATATCGCTCAAATCTCCACAGCATTGAGGGAAATATATGTCTTCGTCATCAACGTTCAAAACATAACCCCCATTTAAAGGGCTTGCTTCGGTTCTGGCATATTTGTTATTGATGATATCATAAGCATGATCCTTAATGATTTTTATTAAATTGTCCTTCGATAGACTTGATAATGTATAAAAAGTTGAGCCGGACAAGTATGGTTTAAACCTATCCTTAAATCCTGCTTTTATATAATTGGCGGCATTATAATTATCCCAAAGAGCAGAATAACTCCAATAAGGTCCTTTTTCTGGTACTGGGATGCCTTGATTATGATATCCAATTCTTATTACAGGAATTAATTTTACTTTCATTTCAATAAGCCAACTTACATTCCCTTATTGATCGCCTCATAAACCACATCCTGTATCCTTGGCCTGATGTTGAGGCTGCCCAGTTTATTACTTACATTGGGATGTACCCGGTTGCTCAGGAACACATAAACGAGGTTATATTTCGGGTCGACCCAGATACAGGTGCCCGTAAAACCGGTATGTCCATAAGTTTGCGGCGAAGCCAGTTTAGATGGGTAATGCCTGTCGGCTATAGGGTCCCAGCGGTCAAAACCCAGTCCCCGGCGGCTCACCGCCGATTGCTTGGAAGTAAACAGATCAACTACTTCGGGTTTAAAATACTGGGTGCCGCCATAGGTACCCCGGTTCAGCAGCATCTGGTACATAATAGCTACATCATTGGCGCTGCCAAAAAGCCCGGCATGACCAGCTACCCCACCCATGAGGGCCGCGGTTGGGTCGTGCACATAGCCATCCAGCAAGCTCTGGCGGTATTCCTGGTCGTTCTCGGTAGGTGGTATCTGGTTTTGGTTAAAACGGTACAGCGGTAAAAAACCCGCGGTTTGCATTCCCAGTGGTTTATAAAATTGCTGCTGTACATACACATTCTCGGGCACCGATGTAATATTTTCCAGCACCTCCATCATAAACAGCATACTTACATCGCTGTATACATATTGCCCTCGTGTTTTTAATGGCGAGCTCAGCATTTCCGGAAACATCACATCCTTATAATAATCTTTCCGCAAAAAATAATGATCAGATACCCGGGTTGGGTAAGCTGCGGATGAATCGGTACTATGATCTGCCGGCTTCACTATGTCAAAGCCTTTTATATCCGGTATCAGACCTGCCTGGTGCATCAGCAACTCCTTTATCTGGATATTATTCTTATTACTATTTTTAGTTTGGGGCAGATAGTCACTCAGGGTAGCCTCCAGGTTTAGCTTACCTTCATCTGTGAGTTTCATAGCCTCTACGGTGGTAGCGGTTATTTTGGTCATGGATGCCAGGTCAAAAATATCCGTTATCTGATCGGGAATGGTTTTGTCGTAGGTATGATAGCCGTAGGCTTTGTTAAATATCACCTTACCATCCTTGGCCACCAACACCACACAGCCTGGGGTAGCATGTTCGGCAATGGCTTCGCGGGCAATGTCGTCAATACCGGTTAAGTTATTAGCGTTAATACCGGCATCTTCCGGAACGGTATATTGCAGCCTGATCTTATCGGTAATAAAACCCATGCCTGCTGCAAATTGCGGCGAGTAGGTACGGGTGAGCTTTTGCGTTATAGGTAAACCTCCGAAAATGGCCTGTGCGCTGTATAACGCGGCAACAGCTGTTAAGCGCTCGCTCCATAAAATGGGTGCGGCAACAGTGTTTAGCTTATTTAAAATAGCGCCGCCACCAAACGCCGCCACGATCACATTTTTGAGTTTTTGGGTACTGTTGATAAAATCAATAACCTGCGGATTGTTCAGATCGGCATCGGTTACCTGCAGGATGATGGTGTTATACCATTTCAGATCGGCAGATAGATCGGCCAATGTTTTTGCACCGCTGTAAGTACGACCGTCAAACGCCTGCACTTTGCTGTATTTATTAAGCAAACTATCAAACACACCAGCGTACTGATTAGAGAAATGAACGCTGGCTATTTTTAACTGATCAAGATCTTTCAGCGGCAGCAGGTATTTACTGTTGTTAAATAAAACAGTGGAGTGTTCAACCAGCCGTTCTTCGTTTATATATGCCTGCCCGGTTGGTATAATTGGTGGTATTTGCGCGCAGGCCGTATTTAACAAGGTAAAACCAAACAACACAAAGGGGATACAGCCCCATTTATTTTTTATCATATACTTTAACTCCGTTTATATAAGTACTGGTCACTTTAACTTTTGGCAATTCGGCGCCTTTTATTTTCATGATATCCTTATTCAGTATCACAAAATCGGCATATTTACCAGGCTCCAGGCTGCCTTTTTCTTTCTCTTCAAAATTGGCTTTGGCAGCCCATATGGTTATACCCCTTAATGCCTCGGTCCGGGTTAGGGCATTCTCGGGTTGAAAACCCCTTTCAGGAAAACCCTTCATGTCTTTACGCTCCACTGCTGCATAAAACGTATACATGGGGTTTATATTCTCTACCGGAAAATCTGTTCCCAAAGGTATCCAACCATTTTGTTTTAATAATTGTTTATACACATAAGCCGATTTTAAACGCTCCTCTCCCAATCTTTTACCCGCCCAGTACATATCGGATGTAGCATGAGTGGGCTGCACCGAAGGGATGATGCTGTTGTCCCCAAATAGTTTAATATCCTGGGGCGAGAGCACCTGGGCGTGTTCAATACGCCAGCGACGGCCGTTCTTCCCTTTCAGTACAGAGGCGTATATTTTCAGCATCACCCGGTTGGCCGAATCGCCAATGGCATGGGTAGCCATCTGAAAGCCTTTGTCATAAATTTTTTTGGCCACCTCTTCAAAATGTTTTTGGCTGCTTAGTAAAAAACCCTTCCAATTTTTTTGATCATTGTAGGGTTGCAGTAAACAAGCTCCTCTTGAACCCAATGCACCATCAGCATAAACCTTAAAAGCCCTTACGTTCAAGCTTGGGGTTTTATAAGCACCACGCTTAAACAGGTATTCGTAATTTTCTTCTCTATCGGCCAGCATAACGTACATGCGCATTTTTAATGATCCTTTGTGCTGCAGTTCGGCAATGGTATTTATCATGGTATAAGGTAGGCCGCAATCGTCCACGGTAGTTAATCCCACGGCAAAACAGTTTTTTTGAGCTGCCAGCAGGGCGTCCTCTGTTACCTGACTTGTTGGCTCAGGGATTTTTCGGGTTACTATCCCCACGGCATTATCTACCAGGATGCCCGTAAGTTTACCGTTAATGGTTTCTATTTCGCCACCATTAATAGTTTGGCCAGGCTTAACACCGGCAATATTGAGCGCCGCCTGGTTGGCTATGGCCGCGTGCCCATCAACACGGCTCAGTATCACGGGCCTTACCGGGAACAGCGAATCGAGCTTAGCTTTGTTGGGGAATTGTTTCAGAGTCCAATCATTCTGATCCCAACCCTGCCCGGTTATCCAGCCATCGGTATTCCGGACCGAATAGACCTGCACCGAATCGATCACTTCATTCCAACTGTGTGTACCTGTCAGGTTAACTTCCTGCAAACCCAATCCATAATCATAAAAATGTGCATGTGCATCAATAAAACCGGGATATACAGGCGCACCTTGCGCATCAACCACTTCTTTGGCCAGGTATTTTTGTTCCAGCGTATCAGCATCACCCACCGCCAGTATTTTTCCTCCTTTTACCACAATGGTATTGGCGGTAGTAAAGGAACTATCAACCGTATAAACTACGGCGTTTTTAACCAAAAGGTCGGCATTGTACTCTTTTTGCTTGCAGGCTACCGCGAAAAGGAGCAGTGCTGGCCATAATTTCTTCATAAACTAAATTTTTGTAAAGGATAGAATAAGGATTTTTGGAGCAAAGAACAAAGATTTTAGAGAAAAGAACAAGATTGCCATATTTTTGCCCCTTATTCCTTCATCTTTATCCTAAAAGTCCTTAATCCAAAAATCTTTATTCCGTCATCCTTTTCATATACAATTATCAAATCATAAAGTTATGCCTTCAAATATTTAATTTAGCATCGAATTCGAAATTGGAGGGATTTTTTTTAGATGTCAGATATCATACAGCTTTTACCGGATGCCGTTGCCAACCAGATTGCCGCTGGCGAAGTGGTGCAACGCCCCGCATCTGCCGTAAAGGAATTAGTGGAGAACGCTATTGACGCCGGGGCCGGAAAAATTCAGCTCATTGTAAAGGACGCGGGTAAATCATTGATACAGGTTATTGATGATGGCTGCGGCATGAGCCTTACTGACGCGCGCATGTGTTTTGAGCGCCATGCCACCTCAAAAATACGCAAGGCCGACGATCTGTTTGCTATACGCACCATGGGTTTCCGGGGCGAGGCTATGGCATCTATAGCAGCCATAGCCCAGGTTGAAATGAAAACCCGCCGCCATGAGGACGAGCTGGGTACCTGCATTTTTATCGAAGGCTCCGAAGTAGTAAGCCAGGAGGCTTGCCAGGCTGATACCGGTACCTCTATATCGGTTAAAAATCTTTTTTATAATACACCCGCCCGCCGCAACTTTTTAAAAAGTAACCCGGTAGAGATGCGCCATATTATCGACGAGTTTCAACGGGTGGCACTGGCTAATCCACAAATATTTTTTACCCTGCACCATGACGGGCAGGAGGTTTACCACTTGCCGGGAGCCGCATTAAAGCAGCGTATAGTACACTTGTTTGGCAATAACTATAACCAACGCCTGGTACCTGTGGAGGAAGATACCACTATTATTAACCTGCGCGGTTTTGTAGGCAAACCCGAGTTTGCGCGTAAAACCCGGGGCGAGCAGTTCTTTTTTGTAAACAACCGCTTTATCCGCGATGCTTATTTGAACCACGCGGTGCTTACTGCTTTTGAAGAGTTGCTGCCTGATGATAGTTTCCCTTTTTATGTGCTGTTTATTGATATCGATCCATCACATATAGATATCAACGTGCACCCTACCAAAACCGAGATCAAGTACCAGGACGAAAAGGCTATTTATGCCATTATCCGCTCGGCGGTAAAGCGCTCGTTGGGGCGGTATAACATTACCCCAAGCCTTGATTTTGACCAGGAGAACAGCATTGAACACCTGATAACACCCAAGCCATTTGAGGAGATAGTGGCGCCGACCATATCCTTCAACCCCGATTTTAACCCTTTTGCCTCTGAGAAAAAACCGGTACGCGAACATCCTTTTTTAAGGGAGGATGGTGGTTTTAGAAACAACCCTATCCCCAAAAACTGGGATACCTTGTACGAGATCAGCAAAAAAGAGGATAACCTGCAGCATGAACTGCACCAGGAAGAGCGCATTGCGGTTAATGAGCAGGAAGTAGCTAAATCAAGCGAACGGGCTTTGTTCCAGATCCATAACCGCTTTATCCTGTCGCAAATTAAATCGGGTTTTATGCTCATTGGACAGCAGGCCGCGCATGAACGTATTTTGTACGAGCGTTTTTTACAGCAACTGCAAAATCACTCGGGCGTGAGTCAGCAAAGTTTATTCCCGCAGTCGGTAACACTAAACGGTGCCGATTTTGAGTTATTGAAAGAGCTTTTGCCTGATATCCGCTCACTGGGCTTTGACATCCGTGAGTTTGGTAAAAATACCGTGGTGGTAGAAGGGATACCTGCCGAGCTGAGCAATGTGGGTGAGCATGAGTTGCTGGAGCATTTGCTGGAAGGCTTTAAAAACAATATGGCCATTTTAAAACTGGACAAGCGCGATAACCTGGCCCGGTCATTAGCCCGCAACGGGGCTATTAAAACCGGCACCAAATTATCATTGGAGGAGATGAACCAGCTCATTGACCAGCTTTTTGCCTGCGAAACACCAAACCAGGCATTGAACGGTAAGCCCGTAATCAGTACCTTTACCATGGCCGAGCTTTTAGAACGATTTGAAAAATAGCCCGACACGGCTTTTATTTATACTATGAACAGTCAATCACCATTTGCCAATATACCGCCGGTTGTAAAAAACCTGCTCATCATTAATATTATATTTTTTATCGGGTCGCTTACACTGGAAAAATTCATTCCTGATGTATTCAAATATCTGCCAGTGTATTACTTTAACTCACCAAATTTCAGATTATGGGAAGTTATAACCTACATGTTTATGCATGGAGGATTCGCACACATTTTCTTCAATATGTTTGCACTATTTTCTTTTGGCCCTATTGTGGAGTATTCCATCGGTTCAAAAAGATTTCTTAATTTTTATTTCATTTGCGGCATTGGAGCTATTGTGTTTCAAACACTGGTTCAGGCTTATGAGGTACATGCAATAACGGGCGCATTCACTATAAGTCACCCCAGCCTGCCAGAATCTTTTGCAGCATACGGAGACCAGGGTCAAAAGTTAGCCGAGATATATTATGTACCAATAGTAGGCGCATCAGGTGCTATATTTGGGTTGTTAATTGCCTTTGGCATGCTTTATCCCAACATGGAATTGATGATCATGTTTATCCCGGTACCTATTAAAGCAAAATACATTATACCGGTGTATGTGGTATTAGAGCTATTTTTGGGTGTAAAACAGTATTCGGGCGATTCGGTAGCGCATTTCGCGCATTTAGGCGGAGCACTGATCGGTTATATTATGGTAAAGGTTTGGCGTTTGCAAAGACCAAACAATTTTTATTAATAACGGTAGTTATCCAATAAACGGAAGTATATTTTATGAGTACCCTTTGGCAAAATATTCAGTACAAAATGCTGCGGTCGGGCAATAAGCTCAATCTGCTCATTGGTATTAACGTAGCCGTTTTTTTACTCATCAATGTTTCGGCTATCCTGGAACAACTACTTTTTACGGGTTTTGGTAATAGTAGAATATTAATATTCGCGATCGAATACCTGCGTATGCCGGCCTCTTTCCCCAAATTGCTTGCCCACTTCTGGACACCCATTACCTACATGTTCATGCATGATGGCGTTTTGCACATCTTGTTTAACATGCTTTGGCTTTACTGGATGGGGCAGATATTTGAAGAGTACCTGGGCAATAAGCGCACCATTGGTTTGTATATTATGGGGGGCCTTGCGGGTGCATTATTCTATCTGCTGGCTTATAATCTATTACCAGCCTTTACCAGCCTGCACGCTGCCGACTCTGCTTTAATTGTGGGGGCTTCTGCCAGTGTTATGGCTATTGTAGTGGCTACCGCCACGCTGTTGCCCAACTACACTATATCATTAATCTTATTTGGCCCGGTAAAGTTAAAATGGCTGGTATTTGTTATCCTGGTGATTGATTTTCTGGGCGTTGTTGGCCCTAACGCGGGCGGCGAAATAGCCCACCTGGGTGGCGCCTTGCTGGGCTTTGTTTATATTAAACAATTACAAAAGGGGCATGATTGGATAGGCAGTATCGGCAATATATTTAAAGCCAGGCCCAAACTGAAAGTAGCAGCTAAAAACTTCAATAAAAACAGCCCTGAGTATCCCCGTCAGGATGAAATTGACCGTATCTTAGATAAAATATCACAATCGGGTTATGACAGCCTGACCAAGCAGGAAAAAGAAATTTTATTTCGCGCAAGCAATAATGAAAGTTAAACGCAAACAAAGCTTTATAGGTAAAATACTTTTATGGATAAACCTATTGTTATGTGTTGCTTTACTGATGAGTTATTTAGCGCCTCATGTTGACCCCAGAAAGGTTTGGATTTTCGCTTTTTTTGGCCTGGCCTACCCTGTACTACTTATCTTTAACCTTATTATGCTTGCATACTGGCTGTTACGCCGTCGCTGGCAGTTCCTGTTGTCTTTTATTACTATTCTATTGGGCTACAATGTTTTGTTCAACAATATTGGTTTCAGATTAAGCGCTGCGGAGACTGCAAAGCCCGCCGCGGAAAATGCCATCAGGGTAATGACCTATAACGTGCATAACTTTAAACGATACGGGGCTTCCAACGATATATCAACCAAGCATCAAATTCTGACACTTATTAGTCAGCAGCAGCCCGATATTATTGGTTTCCAGGAGTTTTATACTAAAAACAAGGGCCAGTTTGAAATGCGCGATTCACTGATCAGGATCATAGGTGCCAGCAATTTTTATTTTGAACCTTTTAACTTTAATAGTACCGAGGCTATTGGTATGGCTATTTTTTCAAGGTTCCCGATAGTGAACAAAGGATTGATCCGACTTACTGACACCCACTCCGAGAACCAGTGTTTATTTGTTGATGTAAAAAAAGGGAAGCAGATCTTTCGCTTTTATAGCATTCATCTGCAGTCCATCCGCTTTGATCCCGAGGACTATAAATACCTGGACAGTGTATCCAAAAAAGGGAAAACGGATATGCAATCAACCAAGCGTTTGGGGGGTAAGCTGAAAATCGCTTTTGGAAAAAGAAGCGAGCAGGTTTTTAAGGTCAAAGAACATGCCGCCAAATGCCCGTACCCTTATCTTATTTCGGGCGATTTTAATGATACACCAACTTCGTTTGCGGTTAACCAGATGGCTAAGGGATTAAAAAACGCGTTCCGACAGAAAGGATCAGGGTTCGGTCGCACCTATAACGGCGATTTTCCGAACTACCAGATCGATTATATTATGGCCAGCCCGCAGTTCGACGTAGCCACTTACAAGATCATTGAGAAAAAGTTATCAGATCATTACCCCCTGCGCAGTGATGTAGTACTCAATTAAAGCGGCAAGAGATTAAAGTCAAGAATCAAGATTTAAGAAAATCCCAGGATTATTTTACATCCTCTTGATTCTTGACTCTAATCTCTTGCTTCTATAAGTTACCATGAAATTGAAAAAATCGTAAGTTTGCGCTCATGCAACAAAATTTGTTTGTTTACAATACTTTAACCCGTAAAAAGGAAAAATTTAAGCCACTTAACCCGCCCCATGTGGGCATGTATGTATGTGGCCCTACTGTTTACAGTGATGTGCACCTGGGCAACTGTCGTACTTATATATCTTTCGACCTTATTTTCAGATATCTTACTCAAATCGGGTATAAGGTACGTTACGTTCGTAATGTGACTGATGCCGGTCACCTGGAAGGCGATGCTGGTGATGAAGGAGAAGATAAAATATCAAAAAAAGCAAAAATAGCACAGCTGGAACCCATGGAAATTGTACAAAAGTACACCGTTGGCTTTCATGATGTTATGCAAATATTCAACACGCTGCCACCCAGCATTGAACCAACCGCTACCGGCCATATTATTGAGCAGATAGAAATGGTAAAGGTGATACTGGAAAAAGGGTATGCTTATGAGGTTGATGGTACGGTGTATTTTGATGTGGAGAAATACAACAAAAGCAAAAACTATGGCATACTGAGCGGCCGTAATCTTGAAGATCTGTTAAACAATACCCGCACCCTTGGCGGTCAGGACGAAAAACATGGCAAGCTTGATTTTGCCCTGTGGATAAAAGCCAAACCGGAGCATTTGATGAAATGGCCATCGCCCTGGAGCGTTGGTTTCCCAGGCTGGCACCTGGAGTGCTCGGCCATGAGCCAAAAATACCTGGGTAACCAGTTTGATATACACGGCGGCGGTATTGACCTGGTGCCAACCCACCATACTAATGAAATTGCACAGCATGAGGCCTGCTGCGGTGTAAACCCAGCCAATTATTGGGTGCATACCAATATGCTTACGGTGAATGGGCAAAAAATGTCAAAATCATTAGGCAACAGTTTTTTACCGCATGAGCTTTTTACCGGTAATAATTCTATCCTGAATAAAGGCTACAGCCCTATGACTGTAAGGTTTTTTATGCTGCAGGCTCATTACCGCAGTACGCTTGATTTTGGCAACGAAGCTATGGAAGCGTCTGAAAAAGGCTTTAAACGCTTAATGAATGCCTTTGCACTACTTAACGGCTTAAAGGCAAGCAGCACCACCGAAATTGAAATAGAACCCCTGTTGCAGCGTTGCTACGCGGCCATGAACGATGATTTTAACAGCCCTGTGCTTATTGCCGAGCTGTTTGAGGCATCGCGCATTATTAACTCGGTTCATGATGGCAAAATGAAAATAGATGAAGCCAATTTGCAGCTGCTTAAAACCTTAATGAACACTTTTGTGCTGGATGTATTGGGATTAAAGGACGAACAAGCGGCAAATGACGACTTGCCGAATGTACTAAACCTGATAGTTGAGCTCCGGGGCGAGGCGAAGATCAATAAAGATTATGCCATGTCTGATAAAATACGCGATGGCCTGTCCCGCATAGGTTTTCAGCTCAAGGACAGTAAAGACGGTACACACTGGAGCAAATCCTGAGCTATTAAAGCGAATTGTAATAGTTAAACAACTTGGCTAAGGCCGCATCGTTTTTATAGTCAACAGTATTAGTTTTCAAATAAGCTTGTATCTCTGTGCTTTTATTGGCCATAGCGGCGAGGATACTTTTTTGGCTTGGCTTTATACGGACGATCTTGTTATCAGCATATAGATAATAAAGATCAGTAAATGCAAATGTTTTAGTAACTGTTGCCGAATTAAAAGCCTGATCGGTACGTATTGCTTTCCGATAGTGCCTTAATAACTGCATTTTGCCAGAAGCAACTACCTGGTAAAATGAGGTCGTTGTTTGCACATCAATAGCCGGGTAACCGCTGTTAAACACCAAAGGGAGGATGTTACTTTCATTAATGAATGAATTGGTTAGTGTAAACCCTTTAACCGGATCAACAAAATACATGGCAGTCGAATCACCTTTATGCTGAAATAAAAGCACATCCTTCACCAGGTCATATTTCACTCTGATGGTTGCTTTTTTTCCATTTGCAAAGTCAATGTTTCCATCGGCCCAGCTGCTGATCAGGAACGGATTGCCTTCTACCTCAGTATAAGATTGCTCCATATATGGTTTGCCCTGCAGGTCATGTATATATTGAGCTTGGGCTGCTAAACAAGCCGACACCATAGCTATTAAACAAGCGATAAATTTGTTCATTGCAACGTAATTTTTATAAATATGCACATAATGCTTTTTTTAATCAAAACATAATCAGCGCTATGGGGTTAATAAGTTTTAAATTGAAGGCATTTACTTAATATTTTGCCCTTAGGTGTCAGTTTTTGCATGATTAGCTCCGCTCAGTTACAATTAAATATCAACCCTTTCGTTTCAGATATGAACCTGTTTAGCTACGATGCTGCGGAGTTATTTACTTATCACCTTAATTCAAATTACATTCCCGACTTAAAATTAATTGTTAAATTGCCCCAAAATCTGATATGATCATGAAGAAAATACTATTAGCTGCTACATTTATTGGTTACAGTGCATTTGCCTTTGCGCAAACTGCTCCCGCACAAGTAAATAAAGTAGTTAGTGCCGAAGAAGCTTTTAATAAATTAGTAGAGCGCAAAGGCATAAAAGATGGCTTTTTGTCTGTTGCCGATCCTGAAGGCATTATTTTTAAACCAAACGCTGTTAAAATAACCGACTTTTATTCAAATATTGATAAACAAGCAGGTAAGCTAAGCTGGATCCCTAAATTTGGCCGTATATCAGCAAATGGTGATTTAGCTTTTACTGCCGGGCCTTATATTTATACCAATGGTAAAAGCGAGGACGACAAAGTTTTTGGTGATTATGTTTCCGTTTGGCGTTCTGATGCCGAAGGTAAACTAAAGCTGCTGATAGACCTGGGTATACAGCACCCGGAGCCTGAACAAGAAGAAGTAACCGATTTTAAAGAGCCTACTGCCGCCCGTACAGCGCCAAGCAAGGATCCGTTTACCGCAAAAAGCATCATTGTAAATACCGACAAGATATTTAATCACTCCTTAACTATATCTGCCCTGGCCAGCTATAAGGAGTTTTTAAGTCCCGAGGCCCGTTATTATTTCCCAGGCTTCGACCCGATGACAGGTCCGGATGTGATTATGAAATTTATTAATAACCAGGCCATCAGTATTACCGCCGAAACTACAGACGGTGGCCGTTCTGCCAGTAACGATTTGGCTTATACTTATGGCCATGCCCGTATAACAAAAGGCAATGTAGTAAGTAACTACAACTATGTGCGGATCTGGGAACTGGATAAAACGAAAAAATGGGATATCCTGCTGGAGGTGTTTTCGGCAATTGAAAACGAATAAGAGTTTTTATAAATAGATAAACAAAAAGGAGCGGTTCTAAGAACTGCTCTTTTTTGTTTTATAATATTTGTTATTTGTCATGCTGAACGTAGTGAAGTATCTATTAAGCGATATGTATATTTATGAATAGTCCTTCGCTCCGCTTAGGATGACAAATTAGCTTTTTAAAACAACTGCTGAATAATATCGGCAGCCGACAACCCTTCGGCCTCGGCATGGTAACTGCGTACTATACGGTGGCTTAAAATAGGCTTAGCAATCGCCTGTACATCTTCAATATCGGGCGAATATTTGCCATTGATCACGGCGTGGCATTTAGCACCCAGGATGAGAAATTGCGATGCCCTTGGGCCTGCACCCCAGCTCAGCAAACGATTGATCTGTGGCGTTGCAAACTCACCATTGGGCCGGGTTTTGGACACCAGCTTAACGGCATACTCCAGCACATGATCGGTAACCGGTATATTGCGTACCAGTTGTTGAAAATAAATGATCTGTGCGGCATTCAATATTTTATTAACCCCGGTTTGGGTAGAGCTGGTTGTATTTTTAACCACCTGTAGCTCTTCCTGAAAAGAAGGATAGTTTAGCGCTACGCTAAACATAAAGCGGTCAAGCTGCGCCTCTGGTAAGGGATAAGTACCCTCCTGTTCAATCGGGTTTTGCGTAGCCAGTACAAAAAACGGCTGCGAAAGTTTATGGGTAATACCGGCAGCCGTAACCGCTTTTTCCTGCATGGCTTCTAATAGGGCAGCCTGTGTTTTAGGCGGCGTACGGTTAATCTCATCGGCCAGGATAATGTTGGAGAAAACCGGGCCAGGGATAAACTTAAAGTTACGGTCTTCGCCCAGTATTTCAGACCCAATAATGTCTGACGGCATCAGATCGGGCGTAAATTGTATGCGCTTAAAATCAAGATCAAGCACCTGGGCAATAGTTTGTACCAGCAGGGTCTTGGCAAGGCCCGGCACACCAACTAGTAAACAATGACCGTTGCTGAAGATGGATACCAGTACAAATTTCACCACTTCATCCTGCCCGATAATAACCTTGCCAATTTCGGAGCGTATTTGCTGATATGCCTGCCTTAAAGCATCGGCAGCTTCCACGTCAGATCGGTGTTGCATATAGTTAATTTTATTTAGCTTGCGCGGTGATTGCCGGAGCGGTGATCCATTTTTTCAATATATCACAGGATTGATATTCGTGGTCAATCCTAATAAAAGTTTCTTTTCTGCGTTTTTCAAACCACTGGGTTACCGCGCGATTGGTTTTATCTTCATAAGCCATATCCTTTAGTTTAGGAAAATCCTGCTCCAGGTTGGCTTTATGTGCATTTGTTGCCGACTTAAGGTATAATATTTTATATGTTTTTTTACCATCGGGGCCGGTAAACACATCAGGTTTTGATATGCTGCCAACTTTCATGGTATCAACCGTAAGGGCAACTTTAGGATCAAGTTTATCGGTAGGAATAAAGGTTGTACGGTTTTGTACGTTTTCGGCATTCAGCATCATGCCGCCATTGAATTTGGTATCCTTGTTATCAGAGTAATAAGCGGCCGCGCTCGAAAAGTCGATCTTTTTATTGGTCATCATTAGCGTATAGATACTATCGGCTTTTACTTTCGCCCTTTCCAAACTGGCCTGGGTAATTACCGGTGCTATTAATATGTGCCGAACATGCACCTGCTCACCCCTGCGCTCTATCACCTGTAAAAAGTGAAAGCCAAAATCGGTTTCAAACACCGGTGATATTTCACCCGCTTTAAGCCTGAAGGCATTCGCTGTAAATTCTTTCACAAAGGTGGTACGATCGGCAAAGCCCAGATCACCACCATCTGGCGCCGAGCCAGGGTCCTGGGAGTATAAACGGGCAAGCGTTCCAAAATCTTCGCCTTTTTTTATACGTTGGCGCAGTTCTTCGGCTTTTTCCTTGTACAGCTCTTTTTCTTCCTTATTTAATTTCGGCTGAAATACGATTTCGCCAACTTCTACTTCCTTATTAAAGGAAGGTAAACTGTCCTTCGGGATCTTGTCATAATAGCTTTTAACGTCCTGTGGGGTCACGTTAAGCTTCTCAGTAATATGTTGCTGCATTTTCTGCGCAACCATCTGCTCTTTCAGGTCCGGACGGATCTCGTCTTTATATTGAATAACAGATTTACCCAGGAATGCCTCCAGTTTTTCTTGCCCGCCTGCTCTTTGAGTCATTTCGCGCATGCGACGATCAACATTGTTATCAACCTCGTCCTCTTTTACCTCAATACTATCAATAGCGGCTTGTTGTGCCAATAGTTTTTGCGTTAATAAAGATTGCAGAACACGGCATTTTACGCTTGCGTCTGGCTGGTTTCCTTCAAACAGGAACCTGGCATACTGTGTTTCAATATCTGATTGTAATATGGGGCTGTTGCCTACAATGGCCGCAATTTTATCTAAAGTACGCTTCGGACCTGATGGTACCACTGTTGAATCGGCCTTAGCCGTTGTTTTTGCAGCTGAATCAACCTTAACTGCTTTTGCCGTGGAATCAACTTTGGTTTGCGCCCGGGCAACTGATATGATCAAAACAAAACTTAAAATGAATATCCCTAACTTTCTCATGTAATGCACTTATACTCTAATATAATACGGATCAATAGTCCGTTAAAAACTTCGAATTTCGGTAAAATTTATTAATTATAGCCGAACAAAAAACGGCAATTATATATAACTGCCTATAATTGTGCTAATATGGCTATAAAGCTTGAAACCGTTTAACTACTTTTGGTTAAAATTTGTTAAAGTGAAAGTTGAAAACCCGGTTGCCCTGCGCTTTATATTACAGGATGAACTTTACCTGTTAAATACAGACAAAGCCTTATACGAAAAAAGAGAAATACTTCCACCTATTGTTGAAGAAATATCCGAGCCTGAAATAAGAACGCAAGTTAGTCCTCCATCTATTCAGGAATCTCAACCCGAAATAAAAACCCCCGTCATAAATAAAATACCTCAAGAAGCTAAGCCTGAGGTTAAAACGCCGGAGCCTGCTTTTAATTATCTGGGTAAAAATTTAAAAAACTTTTTGATCCTGGTTCATTATCCCGATCAGGAGTTTATTGCCGAAACCCATTTGGCTGCACTGCAAAATATACTGAAGCGCAAGGCGCTGGAGCTTGATGATGTGGTTATACTCAACATGGCTCAACATTATAACATAACAATTGCTCAGCTGGCCGCTTTTTTTAAGCCTGTAAAACTCCTGTTATTAGGTCAGGCAGCCATTCCGCAAGGTATGACGCCGCTTGCGCTCAACACACCAAAAACATCAGGCACGCGTACGGCACTGTACAGTTTTGGCTTTGATGAGATGATGGATAGTGTTGACAATAAGAAAATTTTCTGGGAACTAATGAAGGCTTTATAAGTCTATAGTCCGAAGTATTTAGTTCTTAGTCTTTTGTCCAAAAATCTTTGATCCATTTATCCATTAATCAAAAAAATGCAGCAATTAGTTTTTGCAACCAATAATCGCCATAAACTGGAAGAAGTATCGGCCAAAATAGAAGGCCGGTTTGAGCTATTGAGCCTGGATAATATCGGCTGTACCGATGATATTGAAGAAACCGGCACCACCTTCCGCGAAAACGCATCCATAAAAAGCCGCTATATTTACCAGAAATATAAACTGAACTGCTTTGGCGATGATAGCGGCCTGGAAATAGACGCCTTAAACGGCGAGCCGGGTGTTTACTCCGCACGATATGCAGGCGAGCATGGTAACCAAATGGCGAACATTAATAAGGTATTGCAAAACTTAGCGGGTGAAACCAATCGCAAAGCACGTTTCCGTACCGTGATATCATTGATATGGAACGGGGAAGAACATTTTTTTGATGGAACTGTTGAAGGCCGCATTCGCACCGAACCCAGTGGCAATGATCCATTTGGCTACAACCCCATATTTGAACCCGATGGCTATCAGGTTACATTTGCCGAAATCAGCCTGGAAGAAAAGAACAGAATAAGTCACCGTGCCAAAGCCATGGATAAGCTTATTCATTTTTTAAGTACAGTGGCCGGACTTTAAGAAAATTATTTTCAGTTAACCTTGGAGTAACATTCCTTTTAAAAGTTCGTATAACTAAACTTTTAGGAGCTACCATGAAGACTGTAATACATTTAAGCCGCGCCGCATTTTTCAAAAACAACGATCAGCAATTTGCCAATAGCCTTAATCATATTAAAGAAGCCAACCAAATAGCAGAGTCCATTAATAAGCGATTAAGCGAAATGCAGAAAAAGCTTAAGCTAAAAAACTGTTGAGTTTACTATGTTTGGCAGGATTTATGCTCTTATGCCATAAATAACCCAAATCATGAAAAAGATATTTCAAACCTCAATCGCAATCTTATCCGTTATTCTTGTTTTATCGGCTTGCTCCGGACAAAAAAACACAGTTTCCAGTAACGTATCACGCGGCAAATTTGTGGGTACCTGGACGTTAAACAACGTAAGTTATGATGGCCTGGTTCAAAATGCTGTTCAAAATGTATTTGACCAGGCACCTCCCGAAGCATTTGCAGGCAGTACCTGGAAACTAACCAATAGCGGCAATGGTGTGTATACTTTATCGAACGGTACTTCACAAACTATCTTCTGGTCGGTTTATAACGGAGGCACTACAGGCACACAATTCCAATTTAAAAAACTGTACCAGGGCGATAAGGCTAAAAACGTAGCCGAAGGTTATCGTTTAGATATAGCCAGCAATGATGGTTCAACCATGACCCTGAAATCACCAGTAGCCATTGGTACAGGTGGTACCGGGTACATCATTTATTCGTTTACAAAAAGCAAGTAAGCCGAAAGCTAAAGGCTTAAAGCCAAAAGCTATATCATGAAAAAGCTCAAAGCTGTAAGGAAAATCCTTGCGAGCTTTGAGCTTTTTGCTTTAAGCCTTTAGCTTCTTACTCAGCCGGTACAAATTTCAAACACACAGGATTACCGATTTCCAGTTTAAAGCCGGTTGGTGATATACGACCAGTAGTTTGATCTATCCGGAATACAAATATGCTGTCGCTGTTTTGATTAGCTACCAGCAGGAATTTACCTGTTGGATCGATAGCAAAGTCACGGGGGTTTTTACCCATGGATGATTGGCGCTGCACAAAGGTAAGTTCGCCGGTTTCCTGGTTAATGGCATATACAATGATCTCGTTGGTTTCTAAACGATTGGATGCGTACAGGAACTTACCATTGGGCGATATGTGGATAGCCGCGCCAGCCGTTTGACCTTTAAAACCTTCCGGAAGCAGGGTTATAGTTTGTTTTTGTTTAAGCTTCCCGTTGTCATAATCAAACACGTAAACGTTCGATCCCATTTCGGTGATCAGGTAGGCGTGTTTTTTATCCGGCGAAAAATCCAGGTGGCGCGGACCATCGCCCGGAGTTACGCTTACCGATGTTGGATCGGTTAAGGGTGAACTTTTACCTGAGCGGAAACGATAGATATGTATTTTATCCGTCCCCAGATCATTATACAGCACATATTTCTCATCTGGAGATAGGATACTCATGTGCGCGTGCGGCCCTTCCTGGCGTTCTTTATTAGGACCTGTGCCATCATTTTTCACTGTCTCTACTCCATTGGCTAAAGAGCCATCTTTATTGATAGGCATTACCGTAACCTGCCCGCTTGAATAGTTGGCAATAAAAGCGTTTTTACGCGCCTTATCCACCGTTATATAACAAGGGTCGGCACCGAGGGACGATTGTTTGTTGATAAACTGCATTTTGCCCGTTTTGGCCTCAAATGAAAAGGAGCTTACTTCGCCCTTGGGTAACTCATTTACAGCGTAAATAAACTTATTATCGGCACTTACGGTTACATAGGAAGGGTTTACAACGCCGTCGATCTGACTCAGATAGGCCAGCCTGCCGTTTTCGGCATAAAAGCGGTAAACAGCTATGCCTTTGCTGGTGCCTGTGGTATAGGTACCAATAACGAGGTCATAAGTTGAGGGGCCTTTCTTTTTGTTTTGCTTGTTTTGCGCCTGCACAAACAAAGGCAGCAATAGGACAATGAACAATGCGATTTTTTTCATGAGAGATGAAATTGGGTTACGACCGCAAGTTAATAAAATTGCTAAAAAAACAGCTCTCCACCCAACGGACACCGATCCTGAAATAAAACTTTTTAAACCTTTTATTTTAACAATTTCTGGCTAAAAATCGATAAAAAACGCCTCAAAAATGCTCCGAAATTGATTCAAAACCATCGATTTTAACACTTTTTAACAAATTTTTGATGGGTTTTGAAAGCTTTAAAAAGTAGTAGCTTATTGACAACGATTATATAAAACAAAAACAGAGCTAAATAATAGCTCTGTTTTTGTTTCTGAACCTTGATTTTTAGGATTCAAGGATTGCCCTGATTTTTGATCAGATTATGAAAATCCTTCAACCTGGTGAATCATAGTTCTGACAATCTGCACATCTGAAATCTGCACATTTACCAATCTTATTTTATCAGGTGTTTCAGTTGGATAATTTCTTTCTCATCCAGGAAACGCCATTTGCCGCGGGGCAGGTCTTTCTTGGTGAGGTTGGCATAAACTACCCTGTCGAGTTTTACCACCTCGTAACCCAGGCTTTCAAAAATACGGCGTACCACACGGTTTTTACCACTGTGTATTTGTATGCCCACTTCTCTTTTTGTGCCGCCGGCTACGTATGATACCGCGTCGGGTTTTATTACGCCGTCTTCCAGTTCAACGCCAAAACCAATTTTGTTCAAATCGCCCTGGGTTAAAGCCTTGCTCAGTTCAACCTGGTATAACTTGCTGATGTTGCTGCGCGGGTGCGACAGCTTGTCGGCCAGTTCACCATCGTTGGTCATTAACAATAAGCCGGTCGTATTCCTGTCTAAACGACCGATAGGGTAAATACGCTCTTTGGTGGCTTTTTCAACCAGGTGCATTACGGTACGGCGTTCCTGCGGATCTTCGGTAGTAGTAATATAGTCTTTTGGCTTATTCAATAACACATAAACCATTTTTTCGCGGCGAAGGGTTTCGCCGTTGTATTTGATATCGTCTTTGGTGGGATCAACCTTGGCGCCCAGTTCATCAACCACTACACCATTCACCGAAACTACACCGGCAATGATCAACTCATCGGCCTTACGGCGTGAGCAGATACCAGCGTTTGAAATATAACGGTTGAGGCGGATAAGGCCATCGTCTTTGGCTTTTGGCGCAGCGGGGTTTTTGCGGCCACGCATGGTTTTAGCCGGCGCATCCTGATCACGTGACGGTTTATCGCGGTACGGTTTATCTTTAAATGAAGCGTCATCGCGTTTTTTAAAGCCACCTTCGGTTGGTCTGTTGCCAAACTTACGGTCACCGCCTTCGCTAAAACTTCTTTTGGGTTTACCTTCGGCACCTGCTGATGAGCGGGTACGCGGAGATGAGTATGGCTTTTTATCACCGGCTGCACCACCGCCAAAGCTTCTTTTTGGTCTTTCATCTTCTCCGGATGACGGACGGCCAGAGTATGGCTTCCTGTCGCCAGCGGTATTTGATCCAAAACTTCTTTTCGGTCTTTCTTCATCACCACCGGTTGGCCTGCCAGAGTATGGCTTGTTGCGCGGTGAAAATGATGATGAGCTATCACCCGATGGGCGGCCTGAATAAGGTTTTGATCTTCCGCCGGATTTTCTTTCGCCCGACGATGAAGCGCCGTCCCTGAAATTGCTTTTGGGTTTGTCGTCGCTAAACCTGTTGCTCTGAAAAGTTTTGGGTTCGGGTTTGGTGAATTTCTTTTTCTCTCCGTTTGGCGTGGCTTTGCCTTTCGCGGTTGCAGGTCTTTTGGGTTTTTCGTCGCTTCCTGAGCTCCGGCCTGCTGTTCTTTTTGGCTTGTCGTCGCGACTACCGTTTGGTCTCTTAAATACCATATTTTTTTGTTTTGCGCTTTCGCAGCGTGAGGGTCAAAGATACGCTTTTTTGGCAATTTTTAATCAAAAAAAGCAAAAATTTTAATCGGTTCAAAAACCCGGTTTAAACAGTTTTAAAGCCTGTTTTTGAACCGAAAACCGCAGCTAAAATTTTTAGTATTTTGCTAAGTATTTGATTATGTGACCTGTATAAACTACCTTTGCTGCACATTTTAACCAAATGTATAGTTAATGATAAAGAAAGAAATGATCAAAAAACACTTAATTACGTGCTCCGTAATGCTGGTGCTGGTTCTCATTTCAAAGCTCAATATTTTCAGCACAACCATCAATGAAAAGGTTGTGAGCACTGGAGATATTAGCCATCGGAACTCGAAATTTATTTTTATAAAAAGCAATGCAAATGCATACAATTTTGCAAACGAAGCTTTACCTGTAAACGATGCGCGGGTGACACGGAAACTGAAAATATCGCTTAAACAGCATAATTTCAAAACCGTTCAGTCAACCATTCTGCATCGCAAAGCCGAAAAATGGTTCCCGGTTATTGAACCGCTTTTGAGGCTTTATGGTATCCCCGATGATTTTAAGTACATCCCACTGGTAGAGTCGGGCCTTTGCGAAGGCACTTCACCCAAGGGAGCACGCGGCCTGTGGCAGTTTATGCCGGGCACCGCGCGTACTTACGGGCTTAAAGTGGGCCATGGTGTCGACGAGCGCCTTAACCTGCGCAAATCAACCATTGCAGCCTGCAAGTATATCAAAGAACTATACGGTGAGTTTAATAACTGGACACTGGCCGCAGCCGCGTACAACAACGGCTCAATTAAGCTGGAAAGAGCTATTAACAAACAAAATGAAGATAATTACTTCCGCATGAGCCTGAACCGCGAAACCGGTTCATACGTTTACAAGCTTATTGCTATGAAAGCAATTATCCAGCAACCTAAAAAGTACGGGTACGACGATTATTTCGCCATGACCCCACCTACATCACAATTGCTGAATTTTAATTAATTGATTTTTAATTAATTAAAGAATACATTACGGAGCACCCCGAGTCCTGCTTTCCCAGATGGAAAGCAGGACTTTTTTGTTTTTAATTAGTGGGTTAGTGAATGACTGAATTAGTGATTCGTTAGCGCAAGCGTCCCACGTGTGGTTAACTACAAGCCTATGGTGCGGTGATAACACTACAAGTGTTCGGAAGAATAAATTGCGACATTACATTTTAAGGGAGGTAAAAATGATTAAAGCGAATAATATTGTTAGTTGTTTCATGGCTTTTACCTTAGTTACTTGCAATATGATTTGTTAAATATGACTCAGTCGGCTATTATCGCTCGATATTCAATTATGAAAATCATGAAAAACCCGGTCATGATAGGCCGGTATATCTTTTACAATCTCATCCCTTTGCTCCGTTATTTGATTAACAAAAGAATCCCAGGATCTTTTAGGGTTACTTTTGTTTATAGTCATAAATCCATATGATTTGCCTTTTTGGTCCAATACCAGAGGGGGGTATTTTGCTTTTTTATTAAAAGGCGAATAGTCACTTTTATTGCTCCCATATTTTCCTAGTTCATTCCATATGGAATTGGCTTTATGTACGGAACCATATTCACCAAATCCGCACCATATGGAATTCAAATCTTCCGTAGAACAATCAATACATCCGAGGAATTGGTCATGGTGTTTACCCCCATATAGCTTTAATTTAGTTTGTGCATTTGCGTTAACTGTACTTAATATTAATACTGCAAATAAAATGAGATATCTTTTCATGGTTTAAAATAAGCTTATGGATTGCATTTATGGCCAACGGAATTGCCTGTTGTTACATCCCGTTCCGCGTTATTTGTTGCGATGATACTTGTGTCATTAAATATCCCATACCTTGCCAATGCAGTCGCCCGGTCAACAGGGAAACTGGGATTGTAGGCTAATATAGCATCCCTGAGATTATCTGTGAAGTATTCTGCCATAGTTCTGTGCTGCGGGTCTTTGTCTACGATACTCACCGTAGCTCCTTCATCAAATGTATAATCAAAGATGTTTTTAATGTTGCCAGAAAGATTAGAATGTGATGTCACTTTAATCTCTGGATATTTGGCCGCAAAGCCTACATCTTTCAATCGTTCCATTTCTAAGTTTAAAAAGGCATGGAGGGCTTCATGATACAATGTAACCAGTCTATACTCGTTACTTGAATTTGAAAGGACAAATGGGTTTATATAGATCTTATATCCAATGGTATGCCCATCTTCTTTGGAATCAGTTCCGGTAAAATCAGCAGGGTCTCCAGCGAAAAAAGTAATGTCACTGCTGTTTTTTGAATCAAACGCCTGATAAATAAGCCTTGCAATATTGGTATTCAAATTTGGTAAAGCCGCTAATAGCACCTTAGTGCAAGGATATTTTGATCCCAAGCTGTCCAAGATGGTTGGTGCGGGTATTGTTACTGTACATGGGCTTGATGTAGATGGCGGTGGTGGCGGAGGAGGCGTTGTTGGTGGGGGAAATGTACCATCACCATCACCTGGTGGAGGTTGTACCACATTTTTGTAAACAACCAAATGCCCATCTGTTGATTGTACTTTTAATGTACTTGAATTGGTGCCGGTACATGGAGGAGGTGGTGGTGGCTTCGATGGAGTAGCACCCGCGCCGCCACCACCACCACTTCCGCTCGGCGCACCGCCATTGCCGCTATTATCGCCGCCATGTTGATTACAGGTGGTGCCTAAAAATTTCACATCTACTACGGTGCCATCAACCTCCGAATACTGATACCAGTCTGTGCAATCTACCTCCGTTAACTCAGGATGCAGGCTTTGCACTTTTTGACCACCACTATTTACAGTACTGCCATTTGGTTGTAGTGCTTGGGTAATCATTCCATTTTTATAAAACCAACCGCTGACAAAGACCCCCTTGGGTGTACTGTATAAAACTACGCCACTAAAATCGGTATCGCGTTTGTTGTATTTATTATGATCGAGCTTGGTTACGTCGTTTTTAAGATAAGCCGCATCAGCTATAATGGTCATGATATAAGCATTGTAGTGCTCGCCATCTTGTAGTAACAGGAATGAACTGCGGCTATAATCTTTACTATAAACAAAGCTACTGGTTGTCATGTTTTTCAGTGCTGAAACAAATTTAACCGATAGCTCAAGGGGAATTTCCAATACTGGCTGATCGCTCCGCTTATAATTGACTGTATGCTGCCAGTCGGGTTTAATCAATTGACTTAGGTCGGCATTAGTAGTGCTCTGGGTATTCACCTTGTTTTCACTCACAGGGTAAGTCCTTTCATACCAGTTTTTGGCCTGTGCAATAACCGGATCGGAAACGGCATTCTGCTGATCTGTGCGTGAATCTTTTTTACAGCTGTTAATGACAATGGCAACCAGACAGGCAGCGACAAACAAGAGGTATACTTTTCTGAACATGGGTTTAGGTATAGGAACAATAGTTTAACTTCATATTTAAATAATATACCCAATATGTAGTTAATATTTTAGCCAGGCAATAGGTGAAAACACCGATATGTGAAGCATGAAAACCTCTAAAGGGCGGACGCCCGGGCTTTAATGATTTCTGAGGGGGCTATATAACCCGAGGTGAAATGTTTATAGGTTAAATCCCAACAACAAAGCCCCCTCCCGCCCGCTATAAATGAGGCAACAAGTTAACACTTTGTCACAATATCAATATCTTGAGCCGGTGGGTAAATCAAATTTCGTAGTTTAGCGGCGCCCTTAATGTCACTCAAATGTTCTGGAAACACACCGCCTCTTTTATCCTTAAAAACAGACTCATCGTACTTATCTGCGTTTTGGCACTGAGTGCTTTTATGGGTTTTGAAGCGTCGAAAGTAAAAATAACCTTTAACGGAGGTAAAGTACTGCCCATTACCGATTCGGCCTATATCCGCTATAATCAGTTTAAACAAACCTTTGGCCAGGATGCCTCATCGATGGTTTTGGGGATCAAATCTGACAAGATATTTGATAAAGATGTATTTAACGACTGGTTCCTGATAGGCACCCAGCTTAAACAGATCAAAGGAGTTAAAGCCGTGGTTTCGGCAGCTAATGTGTACAATTTAGAAAAGGATACGCTGCAGCACCGTTTTGTAGTAAAACCGTTGGTTACCGGCGTACTGCCTTCTGCGCAGGCGGTTGATAGCGTAAAGCAGCAGCTTTTAAACCTGCCATTTTACAAGGGGGTGGTACTGAGCAACGATGGCAAATCAACCTTAATGGCTATCACTTTTGATGATAAGATCATCAATACGCCCAAACGTGTGCCTATCATCAACAAAATGCTTAAGCTGGGCCAAGCTTTTGAGCAGAAGCATGGCATCAAGGTACATTACTCTGGCCTGCCGCTCATCCGTACCGTTGTGGGCGACCTGGTGGCGCATGAGTTTTCCATGTTCCTGGGCTTGTCTATATTGATCACGGCCATCATTCTGCTTATCTTTTTCCGGTCGTTTTTCCCGGTGATATTCCCGGTGCTTATTGTGGTGCTGGGTGTACTCTGGAGCCTGGGCATTTTGTATATGATGCATTATGAAATGACCATTTTAACCGGCATCATTCCGCCGCTGGTGGTGGTTATCGGCATCCCGAACACTATTTTTATCCTTAATAAGTACTATCACGAGTTTGACATATCGGGCAATAAAATGGAGGCCCTGGCCATCGCGCTCGAAAAGGCTGGTATCACCACTTTTATAGCCAACATTACTACTGCTATTGGCTTTGGTGTATTGTGCTTTACCAACAGCGAACTGCTTACCCAGTTTGGTTTGGTAGCTTCGCTGGGCATCCTGTCTACCTTTGCTTTGAGTTTGATATTGGTACCTATTGTATTCAGCTACCTGCCCGCTCCTAAAGCAAAACAAACCGGTATTAAGGATAGTAAATGGATGAAAGCCTTATTGATTAAGCTGGATACCCTGGTTCATCAAAAAAGGAAAGCTATCTATATTACCACACTGGTGCTGGTGGCTATTTCGGCCGTGGGCATTTATCGCATCAATATTAATGGTTATGTGGTTGATGACTTGCCGCAGCATAACAATACGCTGGAGGATCTGAAGTTTTTTGAATCTAACTTTAACGGGGTACTGCCTTTGGAGGTAAGTATCGATACCAAACGAAAAAATGGTGTGGTGAACCAAACGGTGATCCGTAAGGTAGAAAAACTGGAAAAGCTGATCTCCTCGTATCCGCAATTCAGCCGTTCTATTTCTCTTATCCAGGTATTAAAATTCTCAACCCAGGCGTTTTATGGCGGCAGTCGGGAGTACTATCGTTTGCCCGACGGCCTGGAGCAGAATTTTATCCTAAACTATGCCGCCAATTCGGGCAAAAGCTCGTCGGGCGCCCTGAATACTTACCTGGATAAAGATCACCGCATAACCCGGGTAACCTTTGAAATGGTTGATGCCGGCTCCAAAAAAATGAACGTGGTACTGGCCGAACTACAGCCCCGTATCGACTCGATATTTAACCCTAAAAAGTTTCATGTGGAGCTTACCGGATCCAGCATCATTTTTATAAAGGGAACCAATTACCTGCTTACAAACTTGTACGAAAGCCTGGCCTGGGCTATTGTATTGATAGCCGGGGTGATGTGGATATTGTTCAGGGGGGTGAAAATGATAGCCATTTCGCTGGTGCCCAACCTGGTACCGCTTATTATAACAGCTGGTATCATGGGCTTTTTTGGTATCCCGCTTAAACCATCAACTATACTGATATTTAGTATAGCGATGGGGATCTCGTCCGATCAAACTATTTATTTTATCACCCGTTACCGTCATGAGCTGCGCTATACCCGTAAAGGGATATCGCGTATAGTATCGGATACTATCCGCGAAACGGGGGTGAGTATGATATTTATCGCGACGGTATTGTTTTTTGGTTTCGGCATATTCGCGGTATCCAAATTTGGCGGAACCGTAGCATTGGGGATTTTGTTATCCATAACATTGCTGGTGGCTATGATCAGCAATCTTACGCTGCTTCCTGCTTTTTTACTGAGCCTGGATGGCGGCGTTGACCGAAAGAAAATAAAAGGACCGGATATTGAGGAATAAGAGCCTCACCCCGGCCCTCTCCAAAGAATAATAGCCCGTGAAAAGGCGGAGTTTAAACTTACAAGGTTAAAAACAAATCGCATAACCACTCACCCGGTCTACGCTTCGCTGGACCACCCTCTCTACGGCTTTGCCGCAAAGAGGGTAAAGAAACCCCTCTCTACGCTGCGCGTAGAGAGGGGTGACGAGCGCAGCGATGTCGGGGTGAGTCGACATTGCGTTTGATTTTTATAAACATGCTAATTAACTAAAAGAACCTTCTCCTTCGGGGAGGGCATGGAGGGGTATTATGGATCTGAAACTCAACAACAAAGTAGCTGTAGTATTAGCAGCCAGCAAAGGATTAGGTAAAGCAGTAGCCACAGCTTTATCTGCCGAAGGAGCAAAAGTGATTATTGGCTCGCGCGATGAGGCGGAGCTGAATAAAACCGCTGCCGAAATAAAACATATCACCGGCAATGAGGTGATCGCTATACCTGTTGATGTGTCCAGGGCCGACGAGATAGAAGCGTTCGTTAGCAAAGCCGCAAGCGCTTTCGGGCGGATTGATATATTGCTGAACAATGCCGGTGGTCCTCCCTTTGATAAATTCGAGAATTTTGATGATGAGCAATGGCAAAAAGCTTTTGACCTTAATTTGCTGAGCGTTGCGCGCCTGAGCAGGCTGGTATTGCCGCATATGCAAAAAACAGGCAGCGGGCGCATCATCAATATTGTGAGTGTTTCAGTAAAAGCGGTGCTGGGCGGCTCGGTGCTGTCAACCACTATGCGGATGGGTGTGGTGGGGATGGCCAAATTGATGGCAGATGAATTTGGTCCGTACAATATCACCGTAAATAATGTAGCCCCGGGACTGATCCTGACCGACAGGATAAAACATACATTGCCAAAAGACGTAGACCCGGAACAGGCTATTAAAGACAGGGCCAAAAGCATCCCGCTTGGCCGCATAGGCAAACCCGAAGAACTGGCCGCGCTGGTTGCCTTCCTGGCATCGGAACAGGCTGCTTACATAAGCGGGACTACCATCCAGGTTGATGGTGGCGCGAGCAGGAGTATTTATTGATAGCTGTTTTGAACTGGTATTAGCTTACTCCGTAGGAGTAAAAGCTTTGTAGCAAGTAAACAATAAGAATTTAGCATGCCGTAGGTATGCTACCTGAGTGCAGTACCTACGGCACTGATCCTAATGATGTTTTTTCTACAAAGCTTTAGCCCCGATGGGGTTTATAAAACTTCATTGATATACTGATAATGGTTGTGCCAGGCGCATTAGCATTTTTTAATTCAGCGCTTGTTCGTTTTTGGCTGACTTGCCTTTTTTAAAAATCGATATCAGCCCTCCTATAAACGTAACAGATGTAAAGCCCATGACAACGCTGGCCCATTTGTCGGTGGTTGAGTGATCTGCGCTTTGCAGACTGATGATTAAAGCGGTGATAAATATAATCCCCGAAATAATGATATATATTTTAGATCTCATTTGGTGCTTTTTATAGTATGTATAAAGATATAATTTTATTGTCGCCTAAAAAATAGCAGGTCAGGCACCTTTTTTTGTTTCGCGTAAATAATCTATAACCAGGGTAATAATACTGATGATGCCGGCTATGGTTAAGCCCAGCGCGGCGCCCTGAACAAGGTCTTTCCACTTGGAATGGTATAAGGCAGGGATAGCCATTGATGCCGAAAACAGGATCACGGCAACCAACAACATCAATACCGTACGCCTTACTTTATTTTTCATTCGTCCAAATTAAAAAAATCATTTATAATTTCCGTATTTTTGCAACCTCTAAAAATTGAGGTGAACTATATACATGTATAAGGAATATAAGCAGTTAAACTTATCGCAAACAGGCAAAGAGATACTGGAGTTTTGGAAGCAGAACAACATATTTGGCAAAAGTATCAGCAGTCGCCCGGCAAGTAACCCCTACACGTTTTACGAAGGGCCGCCGAGCGCTAATGGTATGCCCGGTATTCACCATGTGATGGCGCGTTCTATAAAAGATATTTTTTGCCGTTACAAAACGCTAAAAGGTTTCCAGGTAAAGCGCAAAGGCGGCTGGGATACCCATGGCCTGCCCATTGAGCTTGCCGTTGAAAAAGCTTTAGGGATAACCAAGGATGATATCGGTAAAAAGATCAGCGTTAAGGATTATAACGATGCCTGCCGCAAGGAGGTAATGCGCTATACCGACGTTTGGAACGACCTGACCGAAAAAATGGGCTATTGGGTTGATCTTGACGATCCGTATGTTACCTATGAAAACGAATACATTGAAAGCCTTTGGTGGATCCTGAAGGAGTTTTATAAAAATGACCTTTTATACAAAGGTTATACGGTACAACCCTATTCGCCAAAATCGGGTACCGGCTTAAGCTCGCATGAGCTCAACCAGCCGGGTACTTATAAAATGGTAAAGGACACTTCGATTGTGGCCCAGTTCCATTTAAAGAACGACCAGCAGCATCCCCTGATCCCTGTTTTATTTGAGGATGTAAATGAGGATACCGCAATACTGGCATGGACAACCACTCCATGGACACTGCCATCAAACTGCGCACTGGCCATTGGCGAAAATATCGACTATGTAAAGATCCGCACTTTTAACCCTTATACTTATGAGCCGGTTAGTGTAGTACTGGCCAAAGCGCTGGTAAGTAAATACTTTAAAGCCGAAGGCGAAAACACATCATTCCAGGATTATAACGGTGGTGATAAGATTATCCCCTGGGAAGTAAGAGCTGAATTTAAAGGCGTTGAGCTGATCGGTTTGCGTTATCATCAGCTGATGCCTTATGTAAGCAATGAGAACCTGGAGAAAAACGCCTTCCGCGTGATCCCTGCCGACTTTGTGACTACCGAAGACGGTACAGGTATAGTACACACCGCTTCTGTTTTTGGCGCTGATGACTTCAGGGCCTGTAAAGAACAAGGTGTACCATCGGTAATGGTATTGGATGAAACAGGCAAAGAAGTTCCACTGGTTAACAAACAAGGCCGTTTTGTTGATGAAGTGACCGATTTTGCCGGTCGCTATGTAAAAGAAGAATACTATAGCGATGCAGAGCGTGCCGAGCCTGGTTTTAAGGCAACGGATGTACTGATCTCTATCAAACTGAAAGAAGACAATAAAGCGTTTGACGTAAAGAAATATGAGCACAGCTACCCGCACTCATGGCGCTCAGACGAACCCATATTATATTACCCGCTCGATAGCTGGTTTATCCGTACCACCGCGGTAAAGGATAAAATGGTGGAGCTGAACAAAACCATCAACTGGAAACCGGAATCAACCGGAACAGGCCGTTTTGGTAACTGGCTGGAAAATCTGGTGGACTGGAACCTTTCGCGTTCACGTTACTGGGGTACACCATTGCCTATCTGGCGCGAAGAAAATGGCTCAGAAGAAAAATGTATTGGTTCTATAGCAGAGCTGAACGCCGAGATCGAAAAGTCGATAGCCGCAGGTTTTATGCCCGCAGGCTTTAAGCTGGAAGATATGCACCGCCCCTATGTGGATGATGTGATCCTGACCTCGGCTGCCGGCAATAAAATGTTCCGCGAGCCCGATCTGATCGACGTTTGGTTTGACTCGGGCGCTATGCCTTATGCGCAATGGCACTTCCCTTTTGAAAATAAAGAAGAATTTGCTGCCGCCTACCCGGCCGATTTTATTGCCGAAGGAGTTGACCAGACTCGTGGCTGGTTCTTTACCCTGCACGCCATAGCCGTAATGCTAAGCGAATGCAGCGACGAGGTAAAGGCGGTAAATGCCAAAGTGGGTAACAAAGGTATCGCGTTCAAAAACGTGGTTTCAAACGGTTTGGTGCTGGATAAAAACGGCAACAAAATGTCAAAGCGTTTGGGCAATGCCGTTGATCCCTTCCTGACCATTGAACAATATGGCGCTGATGCGGCCCGCTGGTACATGATCAGCAATGCCGCGCCTTGGGATAACCTGAAATTTAACGAAGAAGGTATTGATGAGGTGCGCCGTAAGTTTTTTGGTACGCTGTATAACTCTTACTCGTTCTTTGTACTGTACGCCAATATCGATCAGTTTAAATACAGTGAGCCCGAGATAGCATTGGCGCAACGCCCGGAAATTGATCGTTGGGTGATATCCTTACTCAATACTCTGAGCCGCGAGGTTGATGGTTTTTATGCCGATTATGAGCCAACCAAAGCCGCCCGTGCTATACAGGAATTTGTCGATGCGCATTTCAGCAACTGGTATATCCGTTTAAGCCGCCGCCGTTTCTGGAAATCAGATAACTCCGACGATAAGTTGTCGGCTTACCAAACATTATATACCTGCTTAATTACCATCAGTAAATTAATGGCGCCGATAGCGCCGTTTTTTGCCGATAGTTTATATAAAGATCTGAACAAGGTTACCGGTAAAGAGGAATTTGAATCGGTACATCTGGCATATTTCCCAAGCTACCATGATGAATTGGTTGATGCCGACCTGGAAGAGCGTATGCAGCTGGCACAGGATGTATCGTCGTTGGTGTTATCATTACGTAAAAAGATCGAGATCCCTGTTCGCAGGCCCCTCAGCAAAATATTATTACCTATATTGGACAAGGGCTTTAAGCAGCATGTGGAGCAGGTAAAAGAATTGATATTGTCTGAAACAAACATCAAGGATATTGAGTACATTACCGACACTGCAGGCTTCATTAAAAAGAAAATAAAACCAAACTTTAAGGCGCTGGGCCAAAAAGTAGGGAAGGATATGAAGGCTGTGGCCGAGGCTATAAATAATTTTACACAGGATGACATAACCAGGCTGGAAAGCGATGGCGGTGTTAATGTACTTGAAAACAAGTACTTAATACAGGTTGCAGATGTAGAAATTATTGCAGAAGATGTTCCCGGATGGCAAGTTGCAAATTTAGGAAAACTAACTGTGGCTTTAGATGTTACCATAACCAATGAATTAAAAGAGGAGGGGATTGCGAGAGAGTTGATAAACCGTATCCAGAACCTGCGTAAAACGAAAGGTTTTGAGGTTACTGATAAAATTGACGTTCGCATTAGCGAACATCCTTATATCAGCGAAGCGGTAAAAAATAATTTATCCTATATTTGCGCCGAAATTTTAGCAGACAGCATAGTGCTTGACGCTCAACTACATGAAGGTGACAAAGTAGAGATTGATGGAAATGAAATTTTTATTGTTATTAGTAAAGTATAAATGAAAGTAGAAAACGAAAAAACCAGATATTCTGAATCAGACCTGCAAGAGTTTAAAACTCTTATTCTTGATAAACTGCGTATTGCCAAAGAAGAGTTAAACTCGCTGGCAACTTCGTTAAGCTCGCCAAACGCGAACGGAACTGATGATACTGCCGGTACTTATAAAACACTGGAAGATGGCTCGGCCACACTGGAAAAAGAACAGATTAACCAGTTAGCCGCCCGTCAGAAAAAATTTATTGACCAGTTAGAAGCTGCCCTGGTGCGTATTGAAAACAAAACTTATGGTATTTGCCGCGAAACCGGTAAACTGATACCAAAGGAGCGTTTGCGCGCCGTGCCGCACACTACCCTGACCATGGAAGCTAAATTAAAGCAATAAATGAAGGCTGCTTATACCAAACCTTTTCTAACGGCTATATTTATTGTTCTTTTTGATCAGATCATTAAAACCTGGGTAAGGTCACATATGATCATGGGTGAAGAGATCCATTTTTTTGGGAGCCATGGTATGCTGCGCTATACCGAAAACAACGGTATGGCATTTGGTATAGAATGGGGAGGAGATGCAGGTAAACTGGCACTTACGCTGTTTCGCATTTTTGCGGTATGCGGTATTGTTTATACACTTATATATTTAATAAAACATAAATATCATCGCGGCCTCATCATGAATGTGGCGCTTATTTTGGCCGGTGCCGTAGGAAATATCGTCGACTCGACCTTTTATGGTATCATGTACAATTATGCCCCCTTATTTCATGGGCGCGTGGTTGATATGTTTTACTTCCCATTGTTCCAGGGTACATTCCCGGCTTGGGTACCTGTTTGGGGTAATGAACCGTTTGAGTTTTTCAGACCAATATTTAACCTGGCCGATGCCTCTATTTGTGTAGGTGTTATTATGATCCTGATATTTCAGAAACACTATTTCAAACATGAAGTACCCGAAGTAAACAGCCCTAACAGTGAAATGGTAGAAGAATAGAGATTTAAATTTTACTAAACATAGGAAAAGCCGCTTAATGCGGCTTTTTTGTTATTTATATCTCCAATAATGTCATTTCGACCGGAGGGAGAAATCTTTTGCGCTCAATTACTTCGCGTAGAAGATCTCTCCTCGTACCTCGTTCGAGATGACAACAAGGAGGTGAAAAAAAGCGGAGCCGTGCGATTCTTTCGCTCCCGAGAGATTAGCGCAGCGTATCTCGTGGGAGCATGGTTAAAGCTTTCAGCTTAATTATATAAACTCTAAATGACAACAAGGGTCTCTATTACCTACACCAGCTTCATTCCAACCGGATCCCATTTGATCACCCGGTTCTCGAAATAACTATCATTACAGGCCAGGCAGGGGGCCGCTGCGCGGAAGCCAAAGGCAGCATCCTCCACTACGGGTTTACCGGTTCGCATGGAATCAAAAAAATTGGCGAAATGTTCGTTGGAGTCGTTATAGCCTTCGGGCTCATGGTAAATCACATCATCCATTTTGGACGCCTGCTGGTCGGCAGCAGAATATTTTTTATTGTATTCCTCTACAATGGCTTTTTGCATGGCTTCCGGATAAGTTCCGAAGGCATCCCAACCGCCGTAACCCGGCGCTACCGGCATTTTGCTTTTATGGATGGTAAAGCCGCCGCCATCGCTCATATCAATAACTCCTTCAGAGCCCACAATTTTGGTGGAGGCGCGATCACCTTCACCACTTACGAAATTTACCCGGAGGGTGACCTGGAAAGCCGGATGTTCCGGCGATTCGGGATAGGAGATCACTGCGCTCATCACATCAGGCACATTGCGGCCGTCTTTCCAATAGGTTAAACCGCCTATCGAAAATATTTTATCCGGTCCTTTGGAGCCGGTTATAAAATGAATGCCCGATAACAGGTGTACAAACAGGTCGCCGGCAACGCCGGTACCATATTCGCGGTAATTGCGCCATCTGAAGAAACGGTTACTGTCATAAGCATGTTTTACCTTGCTGTTGGCCTGAAACTGCGCCCAGTTAACGGTTTGGGGCGACGCATCCAGCGGAATGGTATACTGCCATGCCCCCAGCGCGCTTTGCCGGCTAAAAGAGGCCTCTACCGCGTTGATCTTACCTATGGCACCCGCCTGGTAAAGCTCTTTCGCTTTTTTAAACGCTATGCTGCTTACCCGCTGACTGCCTACCTGGAAAACCGCTTTGGTTTCCTGCTGCACTTTTATTTCATTCAGACCCTCACTAATGTGGTGTATCATGGGCTTTTCGCTGTAAACGGCTTTGCCCTTACGCATGGCTTCAATAGATATGGGGCTGTGCCAGTTGTCGCTGGTAGCCACAATAACAGCATCAATATCCTTGCGGTTTAAAATATCGTGGTAATTATCGGTAGTAAAAATATTGGGGCCATACACTTCCTTAGTACGCTGCAGCCGGCCTTTGTACAGGTCGCAGGCAGCTACCAGTTCCACACCTGGTACGGTAAGCGCCGCGTGGGTATCGTTAAAACCCATAATACCCATGCCTATAGTGGCTATCCTGATCTTGTCATTAGGGCTTACACGTTTTTCGGCCTGTAGTATTCTTTTTTCATGCTCCTCTTTGGCAGCCAGGCTGGTAAGCGATGCCGAAGTGAGGAGAACCGAGGTGCCAAATTGTTTTAAAAATTTTCTTCTATCAGTTGCCATAGGTATTAGTTCAGGTAAATGAATAATTGGTTTGTACAATCGGGTATATACTGCAGGCGCAGCTACGAGATGTATTTATATGCAATTTAAAACAACAAATTTTACTCTGCAACTTTTTAATTTTATTTAAAAAGTTTAATTTGCATACCGTTTCCCAATTAAAACATATCCTTTATATGAAAAAGTTATCCTTATTGCTCTGCTGCTGCTTTGCGCATGCGCTCTCGTTTGGTCAGGTTGCACAAAGCGGCTTATCCATTATTCCCGAACCGGTGAAAACCACCCGTTTAACGGGCCAGTTCCTGCTGCCTAAAAGTGTTATTGTAGAGGCCGGCAATCAGGCTGAACTGACTTCGGTAAAGGCTTATTTGAAAAAGAAACTGGCTACCGCGCCGGGTTCATCCGTGATCATCAAGAGCGTGGCGCCTACGGCTTCTATCAGGCTTATTCTGAATAAAACTGCCGATGCGGCTATTGGTACCGAAGGCTACACGCTGTCGGTAAAAACCAAAAAGATCGTGATCAGGGCAAATGAAGCCGCAGGTTTATTTTATGGTGTACAAACGCTGATGCAGCTGTTGCCTGCCGATATTGAAAGCGTGGAGCCGGTGAAAAATGTAAAATGGACGGTGCCTTGTGTAGAAATTACCGATTACCCGCGTTTTGCCTGGAGGGGATTAATGTTTGATGTGGCGCGTCACTTTTTTACCAAAGCAGAGGTAAAACAATATATAGATGCCATGGTGAAGTATAAACTGAACCTGCTGCACCTGCACTTAACCGATGATGAAGGCTGGCGCGTAGAGATCAAGAGTTTGCCAAAGCTAACTTCGGTTGGGGCTTATAACGTTAAAAAAGTGGGTCAGTTTGGTACATTTACTCCGCCGACACCGGATGAACCCCGCACTTACGGTGGATTTTATACCCAGGATGATATCCGCGAGCTGGTGCAATATGCCAAAGACCGCTTTGTAAATATATTACCCGAGATAGATGTACCGGGGCACAGTCTTGCCGCTGTTGTAGCTTATCCCGAACTATCATGTACGCCGGGGGCCGATAAATATGTAGTTAACTCCGGCGAGCCGTTTATGAACTGGAATGGTCCGCATAATACAGCCATTGTGGACAACACCCTTTGTCCGGCTAATGAAAATGTATACACTTTTCTGGATAAGGTGGTGACTGAAGTGGCGCAGCTGTTCCCGTTTGCTTATATACACATGGGCGGCGATGAGTGCGCTAAGAACTTCTGGGAGCAAAGCGACGCTATTAAAGCCCTGATGGCTAAAGAAGGACTGAAAACACAACAGGAAGTGCAAAGCTATTTTGAGAAACGCTTGGAAAAGATAGTTGAATCAAAAGGTAAAAAGTTCATGGGCTGGGACGAGATCATTGAAGGTGGACTTGGTCCGAATGCCGCGGTAATGAGCTGGAGAGGTATTAAAGGAGGCATCGAGGCCGCTAAACAGGGTCATGAAGTAGTGATGAGTCCTACTACTTTTGCTTACCTGGATTACATGCAAAGCGACCGTGTGAACGAAACAAAAATTTACGCTACGCTGCGCCTGAGCAAATCATACGAGTTTGAGCCGGTACCGGATAGTGTGGACGCCAGGTTGATCAAAGGCGGGCAGGCTAATTTATGGACCGAACAGGTGTACAACATCCGCCAGGCCGAATATATGACCTGGCCAAGAGGTATGGCTATTGCCGAGTCGGTATGGTCGCCAAAGGAAAAGAAAAGCTGGCCTTATTTCTTTGGAAAAGTAGAGAAACAGTTCGATCGTTTTAATGCCGCCGAAACAAAATATGCGCCAAGTGTTTATGATCCATCCTTTAGCGCTATACGCAATGCCGATGGTACGCTAAAGATCACCCTGACCAATGAGGTGGATGGGCTCGATATTTATTACAGTTTTGATAATTCATTCCCCGACAGGTTTTATCCAAAATATACGCAGCCTATTGATGCGCCTAAGGATGCAACAACGCTACGGGTAATCACCTACAGAGGTAAGAAACCGATTGGCAGGATGGTAACCATGCCGCTATCTGAACTGAGTAGCAGGATTAAGTAGTGTAACTTATTTTATCGAAGAGAAGCTTTCCTTGTCATCAGGAAAGCTTCTTTACTTTATAACTCTTGTCATCCTGAACGTTGTGAAGGATCTTCTTCATCATGTATGCCGACCGACTTGGCCCGCGAAGAAGATCCTTCGTTCCTCAGGATGACAAATTCGAGTTTAGTAATTCTTATGATTTACTAAATTTATAAATAAATATCATGACTATGTTGAATAGTACATTGGCCAATTTTTATGAGCGTGATATCCGCAGGTTGATTGAAGAGATCAACTTATTCCATGATGAAGAAAACCTCTGGAAGACAGCGGGAACGATCAAGAACTCAAGCGGTAACCTTGTGCTGCACATTGTTGGAGGCACCAATTACCTGATCGGTACCATGCTTGCAAAAACTGGATATGTTCGTAACCGCGACCAGGAGTTTATCATAAAAGGCGTACCACGAACTGAGCTTGTGGCGCAGTTGGAAGCGCTTATGCTGATGATCAGTAAAACGCTGAACACTTTTGACGATGAGCGCATGGAAGCTGAGTACCCGATCATGTTTGATGATATGAAAGTTCCAAACAGTTATATACTGATACGGTTGGCGATCCATTTGAATTATCATCTCGGCCAGGTAAATTACCTGCGACGAGTTTTAGAATAAAATAGGATGGTTTAAAATAAGAAAGCTTAGCAGTAACCTGCTAAGCTTTCTTATTTTAAACTGTTGCGTCATTGCGAGCGCAGCGTGGACAACCGACCGGAGGGAGCTCATTAATACCTTTAAAGATAATTAATAATATTAATAATCCCCGATAGGCAGAGCCGCTCTGTATAGTTTGGGATTGCTTCGTGCCTCGCAATGACGCGTTATATTTGATCGACTCGTTAATTAGCCCGTTCGCCTTTTGTTTTTGATGCTATCTGCAGGGCTTTGTAAGCATTTACAATACCTCCCGTTCTGCTTAGGGAGGCAAAATCAACCTTAATGGTTTTGCTGCCTGGCCTGAACACCATAGTGCCGGTTAAAGGCGTAGCCGATTGCAGGATGATCTGCTTCAGTTGTTTAGCGCTCAGGGTTGGATAATATTCCAGCAATAAAGCCGCTACACCTGCCGTGATGGGCGATGAAAAGCTGGTACCATCCTCGGTCATAAATTCGGCATCGGTATCAACAGTAGTTACTTTAACACCCGGAGCAAATACATCCACATTCTTTTTGCCGTAGTTAGAAAAATCACCGGCCAGGTGTTCGCCTAATCTGGGTCCCGATGCGCCAACGTTGATCACGTTATCAGCATCAGTTGCGCCATCCAAAAAGGTATCGTTCGGATAATCAGGAATAACGTCTACATCCTGATTATCATTACCTGCCGCCTGTACCAGCAGTACATCTTTTGATGCCGCGTATTTAAAAGCTTCATCAAGCCACTCTTTATGCGGCGATATTTTTTTACCAAAGCTCATGTTAACAATGCGGGCACCGTTATCAACCGCATAATGGATGGCGTTGGCAATATCTTTATCGTATTCATCACCATTGGGTACCGCCTTAATAGCCATGATCTGCACGTTATCAGCCACACCATTAATCCCATAACTATTGTTGCGGATGGCCCCGATTAAACCGGCTACGCCGGTACCGTGCGATGCATCTGTAAATTTAAGCAGGTTGTTGCCATAAGGTTTATGGTCCATGCTATCTACATTATCGCCAACTATGCGCTTACGGGCTTCCAGATCGGGCGACAGGTCATTGTTTAACTTGGCCAGGTACTCACTCAGATCTTTGATGATTGCGGCATTGGTTTTATTGGTACCCTCTTGCGAAAATATAGATTCCCAAACATATTTGCTTTGGGTAAGGGTGTCATTAGCCAGCTTCAATTTTACCAGGTCGGCTTGTTTAAAGGTGCCGTTGGCTGGCAGACTAAGCCCTCTTTTAATATAACCGCTGGTTACCATCAGCGCATTCATGATGGGTTGCAGCTGTTCAGTCTCGGTACGCGATTTATTAACGGTGCTATCGTAAATGGTTTTTACACGTTTCCAATAAGCGTATTGCTTTTTATCAACGGCATTAGTATCACTGATGTTTTCAAATTTACCTTTCAGCTTATTATATTCACGTACCTCCTCGGTGGTTTCATTAAAATCAGCTTTGCCATCCGGGCCACCTAAAAAATTCCAGCCGTGTATATCATCCACATAACCATTATGATCATCGTCGATACCGTTGCCAGGAATTTCTTTGGTATTTGTCCAAAGGATACTTTTCAGGTCTTTTTGCAAAGTATCAATACCGCTATCAATGGTGGCTATTACCACAGGCTTACTTTTTTTGCCCTGTAAAAAAAGATAAGCGGGTTTTAAGCTGATGCCATAAAAACCATTTTCTTTCAGGTCCATCAATTGCCAGCCTTTTGGAGGCTCAGGCTCTGCTTTGGGGAGTATTTGCGCAAAAGTTGTTTGACTAAATGTTAATGCAGTTAATAAGGTGGTGCCGGTGATTAATAATTTGCGGTAATTGAACATGTACAAAAATTAGAAAATGAAAAAATAATCATATGGGTTTCGTGGAGCGTGTTGCGAGGTTCGTGAACCTTTGTTATAAATTATATCCCGGTCCTCGCAACACGCCCCTCGAACCTAACTAAAGGTCGAATTTGATCCCTTGTGCTAAAGGCAACGTTTTTGAGTAATTAATAGTATTTGTTTGGCGCCTCATGTAAACTTTCCAGGCATCAGAACCAGATTCGCGACCGCCGCCGGTTTCTTTTTCACCGCCAAACGCGCCGCCTATTTCTGCACCCGATGTACCGATGTTTACATTGGCTATGCCACAATCAGAACCAGCATAGGATAAAAATTGTTCTGCCTCACGCAAATTATTAGTCATAATAGCCGATGATAAGCCCTGCGGAACACCGTTCTGCAAATCGATAGCTTCCTCAAGTGTGCTGTATTTGATCAAATAAAGTATCGGCGCAAAAGTTTCGTGCTGTACTATTTTAAAATGGTTCTCTACCTCGGCAATGCAGGGTTTTACGTAACAGCCCGATGAATAGTTTTCGCCCTCAAGCTTGCCGCCTTCAACCACAAATTTGCCGCCTTCGGCTTTACATTTTTCTATGGAGTCCAGGTACAGTTTCACCGCGTCATGATCAATCAGCGGGCCCATGTGGTTATGTTCATCCAATGGGTTGCCAATGCAGATCTGTTTGTAGGCATTCACCAGCTTTTGTTTAAAGGTTTCGTAAACACTTTCGTGAATAATGAGCCTGCGCGTGCTGGTACAACGCTGACCGGCAGTACCCACCGCGCCAAATACCGCGCCGATGAGCGACATGTCCAGATCGGCATTTTCGCTGATGATAATAGCGTTGTTACCACCCAGTTCCAGCAGACTTGTCCCTAAACGCGCGCCTACAGTCGCGCTAACCGCCTTACCCATGCGGGTTGATCCTGTAGCCGATATCAATGGTACCCGGGTATCGGCCGCCATCAGCTCACCAATGTTACGGTCGCCGATGATGAGGTTGGATACGCCCTCTTCAATATTATTCTTTTTGAATACCTCCTGCGCGATGTGCTGACAGGCAATAGCGGTTAAAGGTGTTTTTTCTGATGGTTTCCAGATACAAACGTCGCCGCAAACCCAGGCCAGCAGGGAGTTCCAGCTCCAAACGGCTACCGGAAAGTTAAATGCCGAAATAATACCCACAATGCCCAGCGGGTGGTATTGCTCATACATACGGTGGTTGGCCCTTTCAGAGTGCATGGTTAATCCATACAGCTGACGGCTTAGGCCAACGGCAAAGTCGGCAATATCAATCATCTCCTGAACCTCGCCCAGGCCTTCCTGCAGGCTTTTACCCATTTCGTACGATACCAGACTGCCCAGATCGTGTTTGTGGGTACGTAAAGCTTCGCCAATCTGGCGTACGATCTCTCCGCGTTTTGGTGCGGGGGTATTGCGCCATGTTTTAAAAGCTTTGGTGGCTTGTTCAACTACCTGGTTATAATCGTTTTCGGAAGCAAATTTTACGGATGCTATTTTTTTGCCGTCAACAGGCGATATAATATCTTTTACGGTAGCGCCGGCGCTGCTGCCCCAGTGGTTGCCCGTACTAAAAGCGTCATTAATATCGTTTATATGTAAACGTTTTAGAATGTCTGAAATATCGAGGTTCATAATTGTTACTTTTGTCAAAGGTAAAAATCTTAAGGCAATTTTTAGTTTGCCCACTTTTGGCTCGTGAATTGCTTGTCGTTAATTATCAATGCTTTGCATGTAAATCATGTTAAAAATGTGCGAATGTTGAAAACTAAATTGTTTATTGGAGGCTTACTTGTTGTATTTTGAACTCAATAAGTCTTTACAAGACAATAACAATTGTTAACCTAAAGCGGATGTTCTGCAAACAAAATTGAATGGAAGAAGAATTTGAATTTGGTTTTACCGAAGATCCAAAGTTTTCGGTAGAACGGTACGAGGAGATGATTCGTAATCACGACCAGTACTTTTTTGATGCCCAGGCGTTTGAGAACATTATCGACTATTACATAGAGAAAAATGATCCGGCCAAGGCACTGCAAGTAGCAGAATACGCGCGTAACCAGCACCCTTTTGCAGCGGTTTTTTTAATTAAACAGGCACAATTACTGGTTGTTACCAATAAAGTGACCGAGGCATTCGCGGCTTTGGAAAAAGCGGCTATGCTGGAAGCTTCCGATGCGGATATTTATATTATCCGCGGCAATCTGTACGAAAGTATGGAGCGCTATGGCGAAGCCCTGGAAAATTATGAAAAAGCATTAGGTCTGGCCGAAGAAACCGACGAGATCCTGCTGCATATTGCCTACGTGTACCAAAACATGGGCGACTATGACACGGCCATAACCTACCTTAAGCTTTGCCTTAAGCAGAATATGGAAAACCAGGATGCCCTTTATGAACTGGCTTTTTGCTATGACGTGATGGACAATCAGCAGGAGAGCGTGCAGTTTTATCAGCAGTATATTGATAACGAGCCTTACAGTTATGCCGCATGGTATAATTTGGGCAACGCCTACACCAAGCTGAGCTTGTTTGAAAAAGCTATCGACGCTTATGACTATGCCATCCTGATCAAGGACAGCTTTGCATCGGCCTACTTTAACAAGGGTAATGCCCTGGTTAACCTGGAAAAATACGCAGAAGCGATTGAAGTATACCGCCACACATTTGAGTACGAGCAGCCTAATGCCGATACTTATTGTGCTATTGGTGAGTGCTACGAAAAGCTGGAGCAAATGGACGATGCCCGCGCCTTTTATAAAAAATCGGTTAAGATGGACCCGAAACTGGCTGATGCCTGGTTTGGCATAGGTGTTACGCTTGATTTTGAAGAGCGCTATTTTGAGGCCCTGCATTTTTATAAAAAAGCGCTCGACCTGGACATAGCCAATGCCGATTATTGGTTTGCCATAGCTGATGCCGAGTATAAACTGGGCCATATGCCCGAAGCCGAACAGGCTTATGAAAAAGTAGTAGAGCTTAATCCACTGGATATTGATGCCTGGTTGGACTACTCATCTATATTGTATGAACAGGACAGGCTGCCCGGTGCTATCGAGATCATATCCGAGGCTATTAAAAATAACCCCGAAGCAGCCGAACTTTATTACCGTATGGTGGCCTATTTGTTTGCCAAAGGCGAATACAATGAGGCGCTAAACCACCTGGAAATGGCCCTCACCAGCGATCCGGATAAGCATTATATTCTTTTTGATTACCTGCCGCAATTGCAAAAGAATAAGGTGATTGTAGATATTATCAATAAATATACGAAATAGCAGATGTGCAGATAATGATTGATGTTTTGATCAATTGTTATCTGCATTTTTTATAGAATCCTTTTTTTCATCTGCACATCTGTTATTTGCACATCCGCACATCAATTACTCATCTGCACATTCGCACATCTGTGATATAAATTTTACAAAAACTTCATCATTTGCACATCTGCACATTTGAAATTTGCACATCCGGTTTCACTTTTTTTTCGGATATTTGCACCATTAGAACTTTTAGTTATAGGCTATAACCATCTATTGTATGAATTATATGATCAATGATCTTCCAGAACGTACAGCTAAACCCCGCGATAAAGGCATCACCATGGTGATGGACAAAGGACTAAGTTTAAGGCAGGTAGAGGATTTTCTGGAAGTAGGTGCAGCTTATACGGATATTGTTAAACTGGGCTGGGCAACCTCATACGTTACTCCCAACTTAACCGAAAAAATAAAACTGTACCAGGACGCGGGCATCCCCGTATATTTTGGCGGTACTTTGTTCGAGGCTTTTATTGTACGTAACCAGTTTGATGATTACTGCCGCATATTGGATAAGTACAAACTGGAACACTGCGAAGTATCTGACGGGTCGATCACCATTGAGCATGATATCAAATGCGAGTATATCAGTCGCCTGGCTAAACAGGTTACCGTGATATCAGAAGTGGGTTCCAAGGACGTGCAAAAGATCTTTGCACCTTATAAATGGATCAAACTGATGAACGCCGAAATTGAGGCTGGTTCATGGAAAGTAATAGCCGAAGCCCGCGAAAGCGGTAACGTAGGCATCTACCGCGACTCAGGCGAGGTAAGACAGGGGCTTATTGATGAAATACTGACCCAAATACCCGAGGGCACCATTATTTGGGAGGCTCCGCAAAAAGCGCAGCAGGTATGGTTTATAAAACTGATAGGCGCCAACGTAAGCCTGGGTAATATTGCCCCAACAGATATTATCCCGCTGGAAACATTAAGATTAGGTATCCGCAGCGATACTTTCGACCACTTTTTGAATTTGTGAACTTGACTGATCTTACTATATAAAGTTAGAGAGTCCCCGGATTAATTTCTGAGGGCTTTTTTGTTTAGGACCCATTGTATAGCTTTATCATATCAATAATTATATAATGAATTTAACAGATCGGCTTATCAGGGCCGCTTTACAGGAAATTGAACAACAAACCTGGGGCGCAACAGAACAGTACTTGCAAATTCATGATGTAGTACGAATTGATGGTATACCGCAAATAGCAAAGGTTGATCTGGAAAGCAAGGAAGATACAGCCATAGTGTATCTGCAGGTAACAGGAGAGAAGTTTTACCTGGTTATTTATTTTGATACCTCGCCGGATATCGCCATTAGATATATAGGTACTGAGAGCCATCATAAAGTTTATTTGCGGGCTACCTCCGAAAACCTTACCTGGCTGCAAATAACTGCTATGAGCTTATTAAAGCCCAGCGAAACATTTAACAAAGACGATACAAGAGCATTTGGCACAGCTTTATATAAATATAGCTGTGCCATTTACGAACCCACCCTCGGGCCAGATACTTTTGAAAATAAGCTAAAAAACTTACTTAGCTATCTGGAGCAGGATGTATCGGGAGTTGAAAAACTGGTCAATTATGCGGAAGCCTATATCCAGGTTGACCAGGATATTCATAACGGGAATGGTCTTATCGGAGGACCGTATATAGATAAACGAAGTATTAAACGTATGGCAGCGCTGGGATTGGAAATAGCTTTTAGCCAATACACTACAGGTAATCCGTTTAAGTAGTATAAGTCCATCATGAAGAACGCTTTATATAATTTCAACAAACAGCGAGGGGTAACGTGTTGGTGCGAGGAGAAACCTCAGCTGAAAGCTAAATCCATGGGTACCAGATAGTTTTTCGCGGCTTATTCGTTTTTGTGTCCTCATAATGTGTTTGTTTAACTATCTTGGCATCAACATCATTTGAGTTATAAAACCATCAAACAACAATGGCCTCGGAAGCTGAAAACTCATCAACAGTTGACCCGGATCAGATACCTTTACAGGTGTACTCTGATAATTCTATAGAAGTAGCGGCCTTGCTTACCTTATCTGGCGGTTTCCTGGATGTATTTACCTATGTAGGGCATGGTGGGGTATTTGCCAACTCCATGACTGGCAATATTGTATTTTTAGGGATGTACGCAGCGCTGGGCGACTGGCAGCAGGCCATGCACCACATTCCGCCTATTATAGCATTTTTGATTGGTGTGTTCATCGCCTATCGCATGCACCTGCCATCGGTATTAAAATATCTGCCCAAGCCCGCGTTAACCTGCCTGGGTTTCGAGATCATTGTATTGATCGCCTGCTCGTTCTTGTCAGATTCTTTTCCGGATATTCCTTTAGTACTGGCCATATCGCTGGTGGCGGCTATGCAAAACTCCAGCTTTACCAAACTGGAACAATGGACCTACAACTCAGTAATGACCACGGGTAACCTGCGCCGTTTTGCCGAAGCTTTTTTCAGGGGCACCATGCCCAAGCGCGATCGGGTTGCCCTGCGCGAGGCCCGGCTGTTTGGCTTTGTTTGCGTTTGTTTTTTAGCCGGCGCCATCCTGGCTGCCTTAACCACGAAAAGGATGCATGATTACGCCCTGTTTATACCCGCGGGTACTTTGCTTATCGCGTTTATTATTTGCTGGCGCAGACAAAAAGCTAAAGTTTTGTACTTTAAATTAAAAAGGAATCCGCCTCCCGCTGCTCAATAGTTTCCATAACTTATGAAATGTTACTAATATTACGCCATGAAACAATACGGGCTTATAGGCTACCCCCTTTCACATTCTTTTTCAAAGAAGTACTTTGCCGAAAAATTCAAGAACGAAGGTATAACCGATGCTGCTTATGAGCTGTATCCGCTGGAGCACATCAAAGATCTGCAGGACCTGCTGGATGAACACCCAGGTATCTGCGGGCTCAACATTACCATCCCGCATAAAGTTGCTGTACTGCCATACCTGGATTGGATTGAGCATGATGCCCGCAAAGCCGGGGCGGTTAATTGTATCTGTGTAATTGCCGAAAGTCCTGTACAGGCTGCATTTACCGGGGAGGTTGGTATTGGAGGTCATGATTTCAGGCTGGAAGGATATAATACTGACCTGTACGGTTTCGAGATGTCCATCCGTCCGCTTATTAAGGATTTTGAAGCTGAGGCCTTGGTGCTGGGTGATGGCGGTGCGGCGCAAGCGGTAAAATGTGTACTGGAGAATATGGGCATTGCCTTTAAAACGGTTACCCGCAAGCCGCATCCTGATCATATTTTGTTCAGCGGTCTGAAACCGCACGACATCAAAAGGCATAAGATCATTATCAATACCACTCCTGTTGGGACGGCACCCAAAATTGATGAATGCCCGCCCATCCCTTATGAGGCTATAACCCACGAGCATTTACTGTACGACCTGATCTACAACCCCGAGGAAACCTTATTTTTACGAAAAGGCCGCGAGCAGGGTGCCGCAACCAAAAACGGTTACGAAATGCTGGTGCTGCAAGCCGAAAGGTCATGGGAGATATGGAACGCTAAAGATAACCGGGTATGAGATATGCTGGGCTATTAATAGCAGCGCTGTTGTTTTTGGCTGCTTGTGGCGGTAACCATGATTATTCGCCAAAACCACGGGGATATTACCGCATCGCTTTTCCAAAAAAAGAATACCAGGATTATAACACGGGTTGCCCTTACTCCTTTAGCTATCCCAAATACGCCGTTATTGAACCCGACAGAACCAAGGGTGCCAAACCATGCTGGGTAAATATGCAGTTCCCCCAGTTTCATGCCACGCTGCATTTAAGTTATCAACCGGTAACATCAAAAAAAGTATTTAATGAGCTGGTGGAAGATGCCCGCACCTTCGCATTTAAACATACCGTAAAAGCCACTTCTATTGATGAAGGTGTAATAGGCTACGCCGACCGTAAGGTTTATGGCATTTATTATACTATTGACGGCAACGCGGCTTCATCGGCACAATTCTTCCTGACCGACAGTACGAAAAATTACCTGCGTGGCGCCCTCTACTTTAACTCCGAACCCCGCTTGGATTCTATCCAGCCCGTGCTTAATTTTATTAAGCAGGATATTGCGGTGATGATCAAGAGTTTTAAATGGAGCCACCCAGCCCCCTGAAGGGGGAGCCAATGTGCAAATTTCAGATGTGCAGATGTGCAAATTATAGATAATGTTTATGATTAATGCAGATGTTTTGATTTAAAATCAATCATCTGCACATCAAAAAGTTCCCCCTTCAGGGGGCAAGGGGGTTAATACTCGAGCAATTTCTCAACCGTTTCCTCCAGCCTTGCCTTTGCCAAAAACTGGTCTTCAAGGGCTTTGTTCATGGGTATGGCGGTATCCAGGCTGCCGCAGCGCATTACGGGTGCGTCCAGGTATTTAAAACAATGCTCGGCTATGTGGGCGGCTATCTCCGCACCGAAACCGCTGGTAAGCGTATCCTCATGTAATACCAGGGCCCTGCCTGTTTTCTTTACGCTTTCTTCTACCGCTTCTTGATCCCATGGCAGCAGGCTGCGCAGGTCGATGATCTCAAGAGAAAGTTCGGGGTGTTTTTCGGCATATTCCAGGGCCCAGTGTATACCCAGGCCAAAGGTAATAATGCTGGCTTGTGTGCCCTGTTTTACTACATTGGCCTTGCCTATTTCTATCAGCACATCATTCTCTGGCACATCGCCGCTGATGCTGCGGTACAGGTATTTGTGTTCAAAATAAATAATCGGGTTTGGGTCATCAATAGCGGCCAATAATAAACCCTTGGCATCAGCCGGGAAAGCGGGGTAAACCACTTTAAGTCCGGGAGTTTTAGTAAACCAGGCCTCGTTACTTTGCGAATGGAATGGCCCTGCTCCTGTTCCGGCTCCTGTAGGCATCCGCACCACCACATCAACCGCTTGAGCCCAGCGATAGTGTGTTTTGGCCAGGTTGTTAATAATCTGGTTAAAGCCGCAGGTAACAAAATCAGCAAACTGCATTTCAACAATGGCCTTGTAGCCGTTAAGGGCCAGGCCCATGCCTGCGCCTACAATGCCCGATTCGCAAATAGGCGTGTTGCGCACACGGGGCTTGCCAAATTCCTCCACGAAGCCCTGGGTTATTTTAAAGGCTCCCCCATACTCGGCAATGTCCTGACCCATGATCACCAGGTTGGGGTGTTTGCGCATGGCCTGGCGCAGGCCGTCGCTTATGGCATCAATATAGCGTTTATGCGTTGCGGGGGTAGTTGCCGGTTGTGCTGCCGGAAACTGATAAGGCTGGTACATGTCACGTACTTCGGTTGCTATATCCGGTACTATATCTGCCTCGCTATAAACCTTTTCAAATTCTGTTTCAATAAGCGTTGTGATCTCCTTTTTGAATATCGGGATCCATTCCGGGCGGATCACGCCTTCGTCCAGTAAATACTGCTCGAAATTAGCCACCGGGTCTTTACCCGCCCACCATTCAAATAAATTCTGCGGAACATATTTGGTTCCCGAAGCCTCCTCATGCCCCCGCATTCGGAAGGTCATACACTCCAGCAGTACCGGCCGTGGATTTTCACGGATACTCTCGTTGATCTCCTTGATAGTATGATAAACCTCCAGGATATTGTTGCCATCAATCCGGCGGCCTTCTATACCGTATCCTACAGCCTTATCAACCAATTTTAAACAATTGTATTGTTCGTTTACCGGGGTCGAAAGACCGTAGCCGTTGTTCTCGATTAAAAATATAACCGGCAGTTTCCAAACAGATGCAATGTTGAGGGCCTCATGAAAATCGCCTTCGCTGGTTGCGCCCTCGCCGGTAAATACCAGGGTCGATCTTTTCCGGTCTGCTAAAACATCGGCCAGGGCAATACCATCAGCCAGGGCCAGCTGTGGCCCTAAGTGCGATATCATCCCGATGATCTTATATTCCTGCGTGCCGAAATGGAAAGAGCGGTCGCGCCCCTTGGTAAAACCCGAGGGCTTACCCTGCCACTGGGCCATCAGCCTGGAAAGCGGGATATCCCGGGTAGTAAAAACACCCAGGTTGCGGTGCATGGGCAATATATATTCATCGCTTTGCATGGCCAGCGTACTGCCTACGGCAATAGCTTCCTGCCCTATACCCGAAAACCATTTGCCAATACGACCCTGGCGTAAAAGGATCAGCATCTTCTCCTCAATGAGGCGAGGCAGCAACAGTTTTTTGTAAAAAAATGTTAAATTTTCGTTATTCAGGCTTTTACGGTCAAAAATCATAGTGTAAAACTACTGAAGTTTTTAAAACTTTGTATGTTTGGTAATCCTATCTAATAACTATGAAACGAAACGGACTTTTACTCCTCGCGCTCTTGCTGATCATTGGGTTTGCCGTCAGCTCACAGGATTATTTTTTGCTGCCGGAATCCTTTAACATGAAAAAAGGCGACAAGCTCAGCCTGCACCTGTTAAGCGGTAATGATTTTCAAAAAGACGCCGAATACCGGTATAAAGATGCCAAGGTTTCTAAGTTTATGCTTTATGAAGGATCAAAAAAAACCGACCTGAGTCAGGCTCCAAAAGATACATCGGCAAATGTGTTGAATTACAGATTGGAGAATAGCGGGTTAGCCCTCATTGAGATGGTGAAAAGCGAAAGCATTGAATCGGAAAGAAATAAATTCCTGAAATATCTGGATAACGAAGGTTTGGATAAAATAGCCGAGGATGCTAAGAACAGCAATCAACAATACTTTGTCGAAAAAACAAACCGGTATTTAAAAACGCTGATAGCGGTTGATAAACCCAACGGCAAAGATTTTGATAAACCGCTGGGCGAAACTTATGAAATAGTGATACAGCAAAATCCATATAAAGCCAGCTATGGCGATGATGTAACCGCCCAGATATTATTTAAAGGGAAACCATTAAAAGATGCCGTGGTAATTGTGTACACCCGTACTATAAATGGTAATGTATTCCCGCAAAAACTAAGCTCTGATGCCCAGGGACAAGTCTATTTTAAACTGAGCCGCGAAGGGGTATATATGATCAGCTCGGTACATGTGGAAACATCGACCGATAAAAATGCTGATTTTGAAAGCTGGGGTGCCACATTCACTTTCGCGTTCAAAAATGCGGATAGCGCACCCAATACCTATAAAGAGTTTGGCTTTGGCGATAAGCATTGAGGTTAGATGTGCGGATTTCAGATGTGCAGATATGCAAATGTTTTTTTAAGAAGAACATTTAAATCATTCGTTAATCTGAAATCCGCACATCTGCACATTAAAATTTCGCATATCCAAACGTAGTCAACTGTTTGTTGCTGCGGTTAGCATCAGTAATAATCAGCGCGCCGTCACGGTAAAGTGCTATACCCTCCCAGTTATTTTTTGGTGCGGGGAATGCCGAGGTTACCTGTTTCCAATGTTTATCCTTCCGGTTTTTAAGCACTACGATACGACCATAGCTGGTGCTTTTCTTTTTCAGGTAATCCGGGTTTTGGGTGATGTTATCCTTCAGGTCGGGAATAGTTGTTTTTATATTTTCTTCCTGGTTTTTAAGCTGGTCGTTATTCAGGTAAGCATCATAATCACCGTTCCATAAATAGTTGATACCGTAGATCTTATCCTTTTGGGTAGCGGTGATATCCGTTATCCTGAAATAAAGAAATGGCACTTTTATAGCTTGTGGCGCTCTCTGAAAAGAGGTATCAATCAAATAACCCTTACCGCCATCGGGCATGCCGTTGTACTCATAGTAAGCCAATAACTTTTTCTCCTTAGGCAGCCAGGTTACGCTTTCAAAACCCGCGTTGTTAATATGCAATGGTCTTTTAAGGGTTGCGAAATGCTGAGCATCGATGGTGATGGTATTTTGTAGGGTGTCCAGGATTCCTCGGAGTAAAAAACAATAGTCGTAGGTGTCATTTGTTTCGATGGATAAGTATGCCACATTGTTCACAATGGTTATTGCCTCAAAACCTTCATAATAAGTTTTTACAGAATCGGGCAATTTATCCAGGTTTTTAACGCGGACGGTGCGATAAGCGGTTAACGCGGTGTCTTTACCGTCAATCACACGGCCAACGCTATCGGCCAGCAGGCTGTATATAAAAAAATCACCATCGAGTTTGGTTTCTTTATGACTGCCGTATTGCGGTTCGAGGTAAACCCTGCCGGCGTGTAGCGTCATGCCCGAAAATTCTTCGTTCACACTGCTGATGTTTGGCGGAAGAGGGATGTTTTTGAATGCAGTTTGACTGTGAACAATGCCTGAGAAAAATAGGGTGACAAGAGACAGGATGAAGGATAAATATTTTTTATACATGTATATTCTTAAAATGGATTTTAAAGGTAGCCAAATCGTTCTGTTTTAAAAAACACAGCAAAACGGGTGCAATTCAAATTGCCGCGTGGTGTCGACTCACCCTGTCATCGCTGCGCTCGACATCCCTCTCTCCGCCTTCGGCGCAAAGAGGGTATTTGGAAAAGAGAATTTCCCCGCCCTCTTTGCCGCAAAGCGGGAGAGAGGGCCGCCCAGCGAAGCGTAGGCGGGGTGAGTCGGCTATGCGTGCAGCAATTTGATCGGCATTTTACTAAACAAGCCTTTTGATGCCATTAAGATCTTCTTTTTCATAGGAATAACTTAAGACTTCGGACTTTAGACTATTGGCTTACTCCCTTACCTCCTAAAAACTTATATATTTACGGCGAACGACAAAGATTTAACAAATTTTAACATTTAAGCGGGCATTTTTTTTGGCGAAAAAATGTTAGTGTGAGTAAGTTTGCCTACCGAACAAAAAAGAAGCATGGAAGAATTAAAAAGTAATACTGAAAACGTTTCATCAGGCACTGTACCTGGTAGTTTATCGTATTCAACCGATATCAGGGCGCTGAATGAAATGATACAAAGAGAAAGCGCGTTTATCGACCTCCTGAAACTGGAGATGGATAAAGTGATCATCGGACAAAAATATATGGTGGAGCGATTACTGATCGGTTTGCTGGCCGATGGTCACATCCTTTTGGAAGGTGTTCCGGGACTGGCAAAAACACTGGCCATCAATACGCTGGCTAAAGCCATACAGGCCGATTACAGCCGGATCCAGTTTACCCCCGATCTTTTACCTGCCGATTTGCTGGGTACCATGATATACAACCAGAAAAAGGAAGAGTTCATTGTGCGTAAAGGGCCGCTGTTCTCCAACTTTATTCTGGCCGATGAGATCAACCGTGCACCCGCCAAAGTGCAAAGCGCGCTGCTGGAAGCGATGCAGGAACGCCAGGTAACTATTGGTGACAATACCTTCCCATTGCCAAACCCTTTCCTGGTACTGGCTACCCAGAACCCGATTGAGCAGGAAGGTACCTACCCGCTGCCCGAAGCACAGGTCGATCGTTTTATGCTGAAGGTGGTGATCAACTATCCGGATAAGGAAGAAGAGAAACGCATCATCCGAGCCAATATATTGCCAGGCGGCATGCCAAAGCCATCACCCATCATCAAACCGGAGGAAATTGTGCGCGCCCGAAAAATTGTAAGGGAAGTATATATGGACGAGAAGATTGAGCAATACATTATTGACATTGTTTTTGCTACCCGTTTCCCCGAGCAGGCCAAACTGGCGCACTATAAAAATCTGATCACCTTTGGCGCGTCGCCAAGGGCCAGCATCAACCTGGCGCTGGCTGCAAAAGCCTACGCGTTCATCAAACGCAGGGGCTATGTGATCCCCGAGGATGTGCGTGCCATCTGCCATGATGTGCTGCGTCACCGTATAGGTTTAAGCTATGAGGCCGAGGCAGAGAACATTACCAGTGAAAATATTATTACAGGGATATTGAACGTGGTAGAAGTACCGTAGGCCTCACCCCAACCCTCTCCAAAGGAGAGGGAGTAAAAATAAATGATTAAAAGAATTAAAAATAAAAATGCAAATCAAAAGTCCTCTCCTTTGGAGAGGATTTAGGTGAGGCTCTTATGGCTAAGGATACCAAAGAACTGCTGAAAAAAGTAAGGAAGATCGAGATCAAGACCCGTGGGTTGAGCAATCACCTGTTTTCGGGCGAGTATCATTCGGCTTTTAAGGGCCGTGGTATGGCTTTTAGCGAGGTGCGCGAATACCAATTGGGCGATGAGATCCGCACTATCGACTGGAACGTGACCGCCCGTTTTAACCACCCTTATGTAAAGGTTTTTGACGAGGAGCGCGAGCTTACCTTTATGCTGCTGGTTGATGTAAGCGGCTCTGAAAACTTCGGAACGCAAAATCAGCAAAAGCAGGATATAGCCACCGAGCTTTGCGCGGTGCTGGCATTTTCGGCCATACAGAATAATGATAAGGTGGGCGTGCTGTTTTTTAGCGATAAGATCGAAAAGTTCATTCCGCCCAAAAAAGGCCGCGGCCATATCCTGATGATCATCCGCGAGCTGATCGATTTTAAGCCCGAAAGCAAGGGAACCAACGTTGCCGAAGCATTAAAATTCTTTACCCGGGCCATCAAGAAAAAGTGTACGGCCTTTATTATTTCCGATTTTATAAGTCCCGCTTTTGAGGATGAGTTAAAGATAGCCAATAAAAAGCATGACCTGATTGCCCTGCGCCTTTATGATAAGCATGAGGAAGAGTTCCCAAACCTGGGCCTCATCCCGATGAAGGACGAAGAGACCGGCGAACTGCTCTGGGTGAATACTTCTGACGAGGCGGTACGCACTGCCTTTAAAGCCGAAGGGCTAAGAAGGAACGGCCAGCTAAGGGAAACCTTTAGCCGCTCGGGTGTTGATTTTACCAGTATTGGTACCCATGAATCATACGTGAAACCATTAATGACATTATTTAAAAAGCGGGAAGGCAAAAGATGATAAAGTGCTTTATTAAACACCTGCTACTGTTAACTATACTGCTTACCGGATTTGTTTACAAAAGCAGTGCGCAAACCGCGGAGGTTGGAGCCACGCTCGATCGTAAAGCTATTAAAATAGGCGAGCAAACACAGCTGCACCTTACTGCCCGCATGCACATAAAGGATAAGGACAAGGTTGAATTCCCGGTACTGGCAGACAGCATAGCCAATAAAATTTTGATCGTAGGCAGTAAAGCTGATACCATAGTTGATAAGAATGATGCAAGTATCGAAACTATTGGGCATCATTACCTCATAACCGCGTTTGATAGCGGGGAATATGTGATCCCGGCATACGCCTTCCATACCGAGGGTGCTGAGATTAAAACCGCGCCATTGAAACTGATAGTAGCCACCGTTGCGGTGGATACCACCAAAGCCGCTTATGACATCAAACAGCCGCTGGTTGTCCAGTATACTTTTTTAGACTGGCTGATGGATCATCTAACCCTGGTGATCAGCATAGAAGCAGCCATCATAATCGGAGGGCTTATTTTTCTGATCTATTACCTGAGGAAGAAGAATAAAAAAGAAGTGGTTGTTGAAGAGCCCCAGCCCATTGTACCCGTTCACGTGATAGCGCTGCAAAAACTAACCGAACTGCGCAACAGAAAGCTATGGCAGCAGGAGCAAACAAAGCAATATCATACCGAACTTACTGATATTATGCGTGATTATCTGGAAAGCCGTTATATGATCAAAGCACATGAGCAAACCTCTGATGAGATATTTGCCAGTCTGCGGTATATGGATATCACCGAAGAGAACCGCAACGCGCTGCGCCAGGTACTGATACTGGCCGATTTGGTGAAATTTGCGAAAGAAAAACCATTGCCGCAGGATAATGAACAAAGCATGGATAATGCCGTTGCCTTTGTGAACAGAACGCAGCAAGCCATTCAATTACCCATTGAAAAGCAAGAGGATAACAAATGAGCTGGTTTAAAGGAATAGAATTTGCCCATCCGGGATTTTTCTGGTTGTTTTTAATCATACCCTTAATGGTGGCCTGGTACGTTTGGAAACAGCGCCAGCTGCAGGGTACGCTGGGTGTGCCTACCTTGAAGAGCTTTACTTTCAAAAAAAGCTATACAGCCCGTTTCAGGCATGTGGGTATTGTGATACGATCATTGGCTATAGCTGCCTTAATTGTGGCGCTTGCCAGGCCGCAGTCGTCATTAAGTTGGCAAAACAGCAGTACCGAGGGTATCGATATCATGATAGCATCTGATATTTCGGGCAGTATGCTGGCCGAGGATTTTAAACCCAATCGCCTGGAAGCCGGCAAAAATATCGCTATTGATTTTATCAAGAACCGCCCCGACGATCGTATCGGCCTGGTGATCTTCAGCGGTGAAAGCTTTACGCAGTGTCCACTCACGATTGACCATGATGTATTGATCAATGTATTCTCTGATATCAAGAACGGGATGATCGAGGACGGAACCGCTATAGGTATGGGCCTGGCTACCGCCGTGAACCGTTTAAGAACCAGCACCGCCAAAAGCAAGGTGATCATTTTACTTACCGATGGTTCAAACAACTCCGGTTCTATACCGCCTATTACCGCGGCCGAGATAGCCAAACAGTTTGGGGTTAGGGTTTATACTGTAGGTTTAGGGACCAATGGTTATGCGCCTTATCCGGTGCCTACACCAATGGGCATACAATATCAGCGAATGAAGGTTGATATCGACGAAGGCACCCTATCAAAAATAGCCAATATAACCGGAGGCAAATATTTCAGGGCAACCAATAACGAAACACTGAGACAGATATACACACAGATTGATAAGCTGGAAAAAGCCAAAATCGATGTAACCCAGTACCGCCGCAAAACAGAAATGTTTTTGCCCTGGGCCATCATCGCGCTGGCCTTATTATCGCTTGAGTTTTTATTAAAAAATACCCTGTTTAAGGGAGCTTTAACATAGGGGGAGCAAAGATTTTTGGAGCAAGGAGCAAAGACTTTTAGAGCAAGGATTTTTGAAATAAAGAGAAGACATTTGGAGTAAGGATTAATGGAATAAGGAGTAAGGGTAGAAAGGATACGGGTTTTAGAAATCCTTGTTCCTTGCTCCAAAAATCCTTAAATCTAATTTAAAAAAGATGCTACGTTTTGCACATACAGATATTTTATGGGGGTTGCTGGTTATTCCGGTATTTATCCTGCTGTTTATTCTGGTAAGCCGCTGGAAAAGGAAAGCCATTGCCTCATTGGGCGATAAAACCGTGGTGCGCCTCATGATGCCGCAGGTTTCATTCTCCAGGCCATGGCTCAAGTTCATCTTTTTTATAGTAGCCTATGCCTTTGTGATCATCGGCATGGCCGATCCGCAGCTGGGTTCAAAAACGGAGGAGGTAAAACGCAAAGGCGCCGATTTGATGATACTGCTCGACGTATCCAACAGTATGCTTGCGCGAGACCTGGCGCCAAACCGCCTGGAAAACGCCAAACGGGCTATCTCACAGCTGATAGACAGGATGCATGATGACCGTATCGGTTTGATTGTTTTTGCAGGCCAGGCCTATGTACAATTACCCATGACCACTGATTATTCTGCAGCCAAGCTGTTTTTAAATACCGTGAGTACAGGAATGGTACCCACACAAGGCACGGCTATAGGCGCTGCTATTGAGTTGGGCGTAAAATCGTTCGATTTTAAGAATGGAACTGGTAAAGCCATGATCCTGATAACCGATGCCGAAAACCATGAGGATAACGCCATGGAGGCCGCGTCGTCAGCAAAAGGCAAGGGAGTGATGGTGAATGTTATAGGCGTGGGTTCTGCAGAGGGCGCTCCTATCCCGCTTTATCCGGATGAGGCTAACAGTACCTTTCGTGTCGATGAAACCGGTAATAAAATCATCACCAAGCTGAATGAACAAATGGGTAAGGATATAGCCGCCGCGGGTGGCGGTATCTACGTAAGGGCCAACAACTCCAACAGCGGCTTAAATATTGTGATGGATCAGGTAGCTAAGGTTCAGCGCAAACAATATGATAGCAAATCGTTTAAAGATTTTGAAGATCGCTTTCAGTTTTTCCTGGCTATAGCCTTGGGCTTATTGGTGGCGGAATTTTTTATATCTAACCGTAAAAATATGCGGTTAAGCGCGTTAAAATTATTTGAAGTAAAAAAGTCATGAAGCAATATATCATCGTAGTTATATTAGTGCTGCAGGCTTCTGTCCTTTTTGCCCAGCAGGAAAAAAAGTATATCAGGCAGGGTAATCAACTGTATCAGCAGCAAAACTATAAGGATGCCGAAAACAACTACCGGGTATCTATCGGCAAACAGGGTAAAACCGTGGCCGGTAACTTTAACCTGGGCGATGCCTTGTATAAACAAAAGAAATATGCCGATGCCGGGCAGCAGTTTGTCAAGATAGCGGCATCAAGCAAGAACAAAGAGGTATTGGCTAAAGCCTACCATAACCTGGGTAACTCCATGCTGGAGTCAAACAAACTGGAAGAAAGTGTAACGGCGTATAAAAAATCATTACTCAACAATCCGGAGGATGAGGAAACCCGCTATAACCTGGCCTATGCGCTGGAAAAGCTGAAGCAAAAACAAAATAAGGATAAGAATAATAAGAACAAAGACAAGAATAAAGATAAAAACAAGGATAATAAAGACAATAAGGACAAGGACAAGAAGGACCAGGACAAAAAGAACGACGATAAGAACAAGGACAACAAAGACAATAAGGATAATAAAGACGGGCAGGATAAAAACGATCCGAATAAAAACAACGCTGGTCAGAAACCCGATCCAAATAACGTATCCAAAGAGGATGCCGAACGTATGCTGGAAGCCCTGAATAACGACGAAAAGCAAACGCAGGATAAGCTGAAAAATAAAAAGCAAAAAGGTGCTAAAATGCACATAGAAAAAGAATGGTAAGGTTAAGTCTTAAGTTTGTAGTCTTAAGTTCGGAGTCTGCGCTGTTCGAAGTCTTTGACTTCGGACGACTATGTTCGTAGTCTTCAGACTACAGATTTTGATTATGTAGTTGCAAACTACAGGCATAATGGTCCGAAGTCGGAGACTTCGGACAGCACGTAACCCGAACCTCGATCCTCGCCGCCCGAACCAGATAAATGAAAGAATGAAAAGGAAATACTTCATATTGTTACTACTACTGCTGAGTACAAGCGTGCTTTTTGCTGCCGATATTCATTTTACGGCTTCGGCAAGTAAAACAGAAGTGGGTACAACGGAGCAGTTTGAAGTAACTTTTACCCTCAATAATAATGGCGACCGTTTTACACCCCCTTCCTTTACCGGTTTCCTGGTAGTGTCAGGCCCAAACACGTCAACCAGCATGGAAGTTATCAATGGTAATGCTTCTTCGAGCATAGCTATTAGTTATGTGCTGGTTGCTGTAAAAGAAGGTACTTACACCATTGGGCCGGCAACCATTTTTTCGGGCGGACGGCAGCTGAATACTAAACCGCTGAAAATAAAAGTAGTAAAAGGCGCCACTGCCCCGCAGAATAATGCAGCGGCCGCAGCACAGTCACAAAGTGCTCCCGATAGCCGGGTTACTATGAAAAGACCTGGTACTGATATTAATAAATCACTGTTCATCAGGGCCGATGTGGACAAAAATAACGTGTATCTGGGCGAACAGATCACTTTAACCTACAAATTATATACCCGGGTAGCTATTGTAGGCAGCGAACCGGATAAACTCCCTGATCTGAATGGCTTTTTCAGCCAGGAAATCAAAAATCCAAATCAGAACCCGAATTGGCATGTGGAAACTTACAAGGGTGTAAAATACAACGTGGCCGATATGAAAAAGAACATTCTGTTCCCCGAGCATACCGGCAACATCACTATTGATCCCATATCCATGCTGTTTGTGATACGCGAGGCCGCCAAAGCAAGCGACGACGATATGTTCGGACAGTTTTTTGGTACCTATAACGATGTTAAATACAAGATTAAAAGCGCCCCGACCATTATTCACGTAAAACCACTACCACCGGGAAAACCAGATGGCTTTGGTGGCGCGGTAGGTAAATTCTCTATCAGTACTTCCTTAGATAAAAAAGAGATCAAGGCTAATGAGCCACTCAACTATAGCATCAAAATTTCGGGAACCGGTAACCTGAAACTGTTAAAACCTTTAAGCCCTGTATTCCCTGCCGATTTTGAAAAGTACGACCCCAAAACCGAGGATACCATTGCCGAAAAAGAAAGCGGCGAAACAGGTACCCGTATCTATAACTATCTGCTGATACCACGGCACGAGGGTAATTTTGCCATCGACCCGGTTAAGTTTTCGTATTTTAATCCGGCTACCGGCAAATATGTATCGGTGCCTACCGAGGGCTTCAAAATAAAGGTAAACAAAGGGACACTGGAAAATAATGTAACCGCTTTTTCAGGTGCCGATAAGCAGGATATAAAACTGCTGAATAAAGATATCCGCTATATTAAAACCAGCGGCGATATCACTAAAAATGGCGAAGGTTTTTACGACTCGACCCTGTATTATAGTTTCCTGGCTTTTGGTCCGCTTTTGTTTTTAGGCGCATTGATATACGGCAAATGGTACGAGAAGAATAACAGCGATATTGTGGAGGTGAAAAAGAGGAAAGCGGGTAGAATAGCAGCCAAACACCTGGCCAGCGCTCAGGCGCAGTTAAAAGCCAATAACTCTAAATCTTTTTACGAAAATGTATTCAGAGGCTTGTATGGTTATTTGAGTGACAAGTTGAACATTGCCGCGGCCGACCTGAACCGCGAAAAGATCGCTTCGGAACTGAAAGCACGATCGCTGGATGAAGGGCTGATCAACGAGCTGCTGGATACGCTTGACCTGTGTGATATGGCGCGCTATGCACCGGTATCGGGTATATCAGAGCAGCAGATGTTTGACAAAGCAAAAAACATGATCAATGATATCGAAGATAAATTGTAAAATGAGGATGTGCAGATATGCGGATGTGCAAATGTGCGGATGTACAAATTTCAGATGTGCAGATGTGTCTGGCAACGCGAAACCGGCAACACGCACTCTATTACGTATTATATATATATTATTGCTTATCATATCGCCGCTGTTAGCGTTTAGCGATGATGCTACCATGGCCTTGTTTAAGAAAGGCAATGCCGAATATGCAAAAGCTCAATACCCGGCGGCCATAGCATCCTACCAGAAACTGGTTGATGGTGGTTACCGCTCGGTTGCGATTTACTTTAATTTGGGTAATGCCTATTACAAAAACGGCGATATACCATCGGCATTGCTGTATTACGAAAAGGCGCACAAGCTTTCACCCGGTGATGAGGATATCCGTATCAATATCCAGCTGGCCAACTTAAAAACTACCGACAAGCTGGAAGCAACCCCCGAGTTTTTTATCACCAAATGGTGGCATGGTTTTATCCTGACCTGCTCCTTAGGTACACTGGCTGTGCTGAGTGTATTGTTGATATTGGGAGGGGCGCTGGTACTGATCCTGTACAGGTTCACCTCATCGGTAACCATTAAAAAAGTATCCTTTTACTCAGCCATAGCGCTGGTGTTTTTAGGCTTGGTTTGTATTTTTATAGCCGGTAGGCAGGCAGATTATTTTGACAGCCATCACGAGGCCATTGTTTTCAGCGGTTCGGTTACCATCAAAAGTGAACCCACATTAAAGTCGAAAGACCTGTTTGTACTACACGATGGCACCAAGGTAGATATCCTGGAGCATAACGCCGATTGGGTAAAGATCAGGCTCTCCAACGGCAACGAAGGATGGATAAGTGCTACGGATGTAAGGGAAATATAAATAATGTCCACAATTCAATTCCGCGCGTCATTGCGAGGCACGAAGCAATCTCTATGCTATACAGGGCGGAGAAGTCTATCGTAGAGCGCTCAATTGCCGCTAAGGCTGTTACTTTGTCTTGATACAAAGTAACCAAAAATCAAGTCATCAGAAATGCTTCTTTGCCGCACGAGGCTTTTACCCCGCAAATCAGTCAGAACCAGGGCTGCAATTATTTTGCCCTACTTTGTTCGCACAATTCTGCGCTTCAGCAAAAACTTGCTATGCCCCGCATCCGCACATGGCCACCATTGTTCTGCCTGATTTCGTCCGAAGCTTATCTGCTGACGGGAAGAAGAATGGTTTTGTTTAATCACTAATTCAATAATTAACTATAAACAGCAAACGTTTTTCTCGCCTACTTCCAGTAAATTCAGCACATCTTCTTTAGTGCCGGTAAATGGTCCTGACGATTCTATTTTAAAGCTGGCCATGGCGGCTGCAAATTCGCCTGCTTCCTGGAACGAAGCGCCTTTGATACGCTGGTATAAATATCCGGCCATATAAGTATCGCCGCAACCCGTAGCATCAACAACAGCTGTGGGGATATAGGCAGGCACATTGTAAAAAAGACTATCGGCATAAATTACGGAGCCCATACTACCCAGGGTGATCACTACTTCTTTCACGCCCCAATCGGCCAGTACTAATGCACCTTTTTTGATATCTGTTAGTCCGGTCAAAGCTTCCAGTTCGTGCTCGTTAACCTTTAAAATATCAATGTATTGCAGCGCTTCTTTTTTGGCGGGCCAGTCAACCGGGATCACATTTTTGTCTTCTACCTTGCGTAAGTAACCTTGCGCATCCAACGATACCCTGCCACGGCCGCTTAATTCTTTGATAAGGCTAACCGGGATATCATCGGCCAAAAGCGGACCTAAGTGAAAAATCTGGGCATCAATACCCTGCAATTGTTCTACGGTAAAAGGATCGGCTTTCTGGAGCACACGCTGGGTGCGGTGGTCCTGGTTGCCGGAGTAAATATTTTCGAAATATACGGTATGGGCACAGGTAGATGCATGTACTTCAGTGCCTTTGGCGCGCAAAGCTTCAACGGTTGGCATTTCGTTTTCGGCAAGCGAGGTTACCAAAGTATAGCTCACATCCATATTACGGATGGCGCTCGAAAAGTAAAAAGATGTGCCACCGGCCATGTGTTTAACCGCCTGTGGTGTCACCACCTTATCCAAAGTAATATGCCCTATGCAACAAATATCGTACATGAAATTCCCCTTTTATTAACCAAGGCCCCTGGTATTTTATATCCGGAGCAAACCGCAAAGTTAGGGAATAAGATGGTTTTTAAATGTATAATGCTGGTTACATGCAAAAAAATGACATATAGTGGGTAGTTTTGGAATGGACCTTTAGCTGTTTAACTGGCGTATAAACCTCAACCGGGCATGGGTGTAATGTTTCCCGGACGCCAGCACGTAATATGTGAAAGTCAACATTTTGAAGATCGGTTATTTTCGTCACCATCGAAAATTAGGCTGATCCCGGCTTTTTTCAATACCTTTAAATTTAACCTTAAAAGCCTATAAAATGAAAGCAAAAGCTATTTTAATGCTCCTGTTTTTGGGAATGTCTGTAAGTTGCCTGCAAGCTCAAACTACAGACGCTCCCAAAGTAAAAAAAGGCATGATCAAAGTAACCGTCCTTTACCCCAATGGTGAAGGGAAAACTTTTGACATGGACTATTACACCAAGAACCACATGCCGCTGATGGCGAAATTCTTTAACCTCAAAATTTATGCTATTGATAAAGGATTGGCTGGTGGAACGCCTAATGTGCCTGTTCCGTTCCTGGCAATTGGTTATTTGTATTTCGACAAGCTTTCTGATTACGAGACTGCCCTTGCAAAACATGTGGACGAAATTAGAGCTGATTTTCCAAAGTACACCAATATCACACCGCTTATCCAGATCAGCGAAGTGGTACAATAGCACCCTGGATACTCCTCAAAATATTGCGTATATTTGTATATATAAATAGCCTGGTTTTCCGCTCCAAAAGGAAAACCGGGCTGTTTTGTTAAAATAAGCTTTAAAAAGTTTTTTAGATAGCCAATGGGTTTCTTAAAGGATGATCGCCAAAGTAACCGCGCTCATTATAATCATCAGGGCATCCTCCACAATGGTAACGGTGCTCATGGGCAGGTTAAAAACAGCCCCCAGGCAGGCGCACTGAATTTTGCGTTTATTGAGTACACTTTGCAGCACACCTATCAGGCTTACAGTCATCACCACAAAGGTTACTGCATTTACCGCAAAAGGCTGTACATCCAGCGCGAAGGCTAAACCAAGTCCCAGTTCAATAAAAGCATATATATAGCCCCATGCCCTAAAGCGTTTGGCTACAATATCATACATGGAGTAACTATCGGCAAAGCCTTGCAAATTAAGTAGTTTAAAAAAGGAGAAAGTGAGGAAAAAGCCGCTCATAAATACGCGCATGGCGGTCATGGTCATGAACCCGTGCTCCATATACCCGGCTATAATAGCTATGGTTAAAATATAGCCGAAAATGAGCAGGATAGGTTTGTAGGTGGCCAGCCAGGTGCGGTTTTCGGTATCCTCCATATCCATGCTCATGGTATGGGTATGCTGCGCTTCGCTAAGCTGGTATTTGGGATAGTCTTTCAGCGCATCCTGTAAGGTGCTTGTAGGGATATGTTGCGCCATGGTAATGTCGGCAGTGCCTTCGGCAAGGGAGATATCCACGTTTTGTACACCTTTTACCTGCGAAAGCAAGGTTTCAACTTTATGCTGACAACCGCTGCAGGTCATGCCAGTTATTTGATAAGTATGTGTCATGATTTTATGTTATTAAATTGATGACACAAATTTACTCACAGCTCAACCTGTAGGCTTTACAGAATTATGGATGGTTATTATAAGATTTTTACCGTTAAAGGGTTAGCTTATACAGCGTCGATACTTTTGCGGTCATGCTTTTGCAGACTCTTGAATTGTGATGGCGTCATCCCGGTTACCTGCTTAAACTGGGCCGAAAGATGAGCTACGCTGCTGTAACCTAACTGGTAAGAGATCTCAGACAGGCTCAGTTCATTGTAGATCAGCAGTTCTTTAACTTTTTCAATTTTTTGGGCGATATAATATTTTTCGATGGTGGTACCCTCTACCGATGAAAACAGATTGCTCAGGTAACTGTAATCATGATTTAGATGGTCGGCTAACAGCACCGAAAGTTTCAATGGGTTGGCCGTATCGGTATAATGCACTAATTTGATGATCTCGGTTTTTATTTGCTCAATCAGGCGGCTTTTCTGGTTATCTATCAGCTCAAAACCAAGAGATGTCAGTGATTTTTCCAGCGCTTGAAGTTGTTGTGCTTCCGGACTTTTTTTCAGCGCTACTTCACCGAGTTCCACGCTCAAAGGTTCCAGCCCGACTTTTTCCAATTCGGTTTGTACCGCCATTTTGCAGCGGTTGCATACCATATTTTTGATGTACAGTTTCACAGATTTCAGATGTGCAAATATGTAGATGTGCAAATATGCAGATTTCAGATGTTCAAATAAGCGGATTTAAAATTTGCAGGCCAATTATGACCCCAAATCCATAATTACCACATCTGAAATCTGCACATCTAAAGTCTATTCCTCGGCTGCCAAAACCTTATTGCTGGGGCTCAATAATTTGGCGCTTTCAACCAGTTTAATGAACTCGGCACGATAACCTTCACTGTCGTCACCCTTGGCGGCACGGGCCATTTTGATGGCCTGGTCGTAGGAAGAATGTTGTTTGAATTGCGAATCGCGCAGCAGCATGCCAAACTCAGCTACAGCCGCCGCAAACCTAAAATCGGTTGATGTATAATTTAAAGCTACCGGTTTGTCATACACTTCCACATGGCTCATTTTACTTACCGATGAGGTAGGTTGTTTGTACCGGAACTTAATGGTCAGCATTTCATCAGATGAGCTTGAATAAGGCACGGGTTTCGGTTTTTGATATTTAAGCGGATCAACGCTGCCCGAGTAATCGTCTTTAACGCCGGCAGGCACTATCTCATAAAAAGCCGTTACGGTATGGCCAGATCCCATATCGCCGGCATCCTTTTTATCATTGTTAAAGTCCTCCTTGTTCAAGGCCCGGTTCTCGTAGCCTAATAAACGGTAGGCTTGCACTTTGCCGGGGTTAAATTCTACCTGTAATTTTACATCCTTGGCAATGGTGAAGAGGGTACCGCCAAACTCGCTGATGAGGGTTTTGCGGGCCTCGGTAATATTATCAATATAGGCATAGTTACCATTGCCTTTATCGGCCAGCGTTTCCATTTTGCTGTCTTTATAATTGCCCATGCCAAAGCCTAAAACGGATAGGGATATACCGCTTTCACGTTCTTTTTCAATCAGTTTTTCCATGTCGTCGTCGCTGGATGCACCAACGTTAAAATCACCATCGGTAGCCAGCATTACGCGGTTATTGCCGCCTTTCATAAAGTTTTCCATGGCAATTTTGTAGGCCAGTTTAATACCCTCGCCGCCGGCTGTTGAGCCGCCTGCCTGCAGGTTATCAATGGCGTTGTTAATAGTAGTCTTTTTATCGCCTGATGTTGCCGGTAAAACCACACCAGCGGCACCAGCGTATACTACAATAGCCACCCTATCCTGCGGGCGCAATTGGTTAACCAGCATTTTTAAGGATGATTGTACCAATGGCAACTTATTAGGCTCATACATTGAGCCTGAAACATCTATCAAAAATACCAGGTTTGATGCCGGCAATTTATCGTTAGCGATAGTTTTTGCTTTCAGACCGATGCGCAGCAGGCGGTGATTACTGTTCCAGGGGGCGGCAGACAGTTCGGTATGTATGGCAACCGGCTCGTTATTGGTTGGGCCGGCAATATTGTAATGAAAGTAATTGATCATTTCCTCAATCCGTACCGCATCGGCAGGGGGCAGCTGACCATTGTTAATAAAACGCCTTACATTGCTGTAGGATGCCGCGTCCACATCAACAGAAAAAGTGGATAATGGCTCACTTTCAACGGTTTTAAAACCATTTTCGTTAATGCCTTTATAGCTTTCGTTATCAGGCACGGGAGGGGGTATCATTTTTATTTCCCTCATCTGAATAGACTTGTTGTAATGCCTTACGTTTTTGCTGACTGCTACCCCGGCTACCGGTGCGGAGTACATTTTATCGGCAACAGCTGAATTGACAGTAGCAACTGCGTTAGTTACATTGCTTTTGTATTGCGTGGGGTAACCTACTACCTCCACTTCATTAAGTAACTGGTTAGATGCTTTCAGATGAACATTCAACGTATTGCTTTTACCGATTTTGATGGTTTGTGATTCAAAGCCTATAAAACTGAACGTGAGATTGCTTTTACCTGCAGGTATGTCAATAGTATAATGGCCTTTGATATCAGTTTGTGTACCTCGACTGGTGCCTGTAATGATTACCTGTACACCCGGCAACACCTTGTTATTATCGTCATAAACCGTTCCGCTGATATGACGATTGGAGGCAGGCGTAAACCCGGTTAGGCCCGCGAATATTAAAATGAATAGTAGCTGTTTCATTTGATAATTATTGATTTAGTGAATTACTGATTTTTATACCTGCAGTCCTCATCTGCCTATTTACACATTTGAATCTGCACATTGCTTTCATTTTAATAAGGATGTTACAGCAGCTTAATTTCCATAAACGATATAAAAAATTTATTTTGGCAGTGTTTTAATGACCAATTTTATCAAACCAAATAAACTAAGCTCATCAACTGACGCAGAATTGTTAGCTGCTTACCGTGATAACGGTGATATTGCTGTTTTAGGGCAGCTTTATGAGCGGTATATGCCTTTGGTTTATGGCGTCTGCTTAAAATACCTGAAGGATGAAGATTTGGCTAAAGATGCCGTGATGGGCATATTTGAAGAATTGGTTATTAAAGTAAAACAGCATGATATAGCTATATTCAGAAGCTGGCTGTATGTATTGGGGCGCAATTATTGCTTGATGCAGTTAAGGGCCGGCAAAAAATTAGAAGTGGTTGCTTTGGATGAGGTTATGGAATTTACTCCTTTTTTGCATCCTGATGATAATAACCGCGAAGAAGCTTATAAAGCTTTGGAGCGTTGTATTGATAAATTGACCGGCGCGCAGCAGCAAAGCATCGATCTGTTTTACTTAAAAGAGAAGTGTTACAAAGAGGTGGCTGATATAACCGGGTTTAGTTTAAATGAGGTGAAAAGTTATATACAAAATGGCAAACGAAATTTAAAAATTTGCCTGGAAAAGAGCAGTGAGCAATAAAAAAGCCGACATATCGCAGATCAGGAAGTACCTTAACGGGGAGCTTAACGCTACCGACATGCATCAGTTGGAGCGGGAGACCCTTGACGATCCGTTTTTGATGGATGCCCTGGAAGGCTACGAAGCCATTTCAAAAAATCAGCAGGGAAATCTGAACGAACTGACTGGCCGCCTGCAGGAACGCACAGTGGAAAAAAGAGGCCGTGTTATTTCATGGAAGATATGGTCGATAGCGGCATCGGTTTTAATAGTATTAACTATTGGTGGATTGTGGCTCAAAAACTCATCTCCTGCACCCGAAAAAGCAAGAGTAGCCGATGTCGTGCAGCAAACCAAGGCCGACAAGACACAGGCTGTACCACTTAAAGATACCGTAGCGGCGCCAAATCAGCCTGCCACCCATCCTGAAGCATTGGTGGCCCAAAGTATAACACCAGCGGCTGTAGTGAAAGAGACTATTAAGCAGCCTGTTGCCCAACCCAATGATAAGGCCGTTTACCAACAGGAAATATCTGCTACGGATAGTAAACAAGCTTCAACAACTTCAACAGCTGATTATGCCGATCATGCATTCAAGCAACCGGTTCCTGTAGTTTTGCACGAGGTTAAAACTCAAGCTAATAAAACCGATAATACCCAACAGTTAAGCGAGGCTGTGGTAATGAATTATACTTCGCAAAGTAAAAAGGACAGCCTGGATAATGCCATAGCCTTGAGGAGATCAAAGGCCGTCAAAGCGTCCATATTACCCGGAAAGGTTGATGGCCTAACCGTGATTCCCGCAGATCCTAAATCACAGGCCGAAGCCAGCCGGATAACGGGTATCATTCTTTCAAAAGGCGATGGTTCACCGGTCATTGGAGCTGCTATACGCATTAAGGGTACTAATAAATCAACAGTAACGGATGTTAATGGTAAATTTGCCTTGTCGGCGGCTCCGGCATCTAATGAAACACTGGATATCGCATCCATAGGCTTTGAACGTAAACAAGTAAGCGCGAAAGTAGGCGATAGTTTGAGGGTTGAGCTTAAGGATGCTACCAATTCGCTTAACGAGGTTGTGGTAGTAGGTTATGACGGTAAAAAAGATGCCGACGGAGAACCCATTGCCGAAAGCGCTCATCCACAAAATAATTGGAGCAGCTTTAAAAAATACTTGCAAGCCAATGCAACTTTACCCGATGGCACCACCGGCAATGTAAATGTAAGTTTTACCGTAGATGCTGATGGATCGCTAAGTGATTTTAAGATCAAAAAGAGCCTGAATAGTATCGCTGATCAAAAAGCCATCGACCTGATTAAAAATGGCCCCTCATGGATCGGGAATAATAACCACAAGCCCGAAACAGTTACCGTAAAGGTGAAATTTCAGAAGTAGTTAGTTTTGGTTCATAGGTCATTGATCATAGTTCATGGTCAAGGTTCGTGCTTTGATATGAACTAAACACGCCGCATAAAACTATGAACCATGATCTATGAACTATAGGCCTGATCAAAGAGAAGGCTTTTACTTCTTATTCTTATCTGCAAAAGAAAATACTTTCTGTAATAGCGGTGTGGTGCGGGCACCTAAATTCTGGCGAATGTTCAATTCTTCTTTAGCTATCTCTACAAATAAACCCGAGATGGCTTTTTGAGTTGCATAATCGCTGATATCAGGGTTCAGTTTTTTTACGAAAGGAACTTTATTATAGGCTTTTGCAGCATCGGTATAATACTTGGTTGCGTTGGCCTTGTTGAGGCTGGTTTGTATAACCGGTTTAAATTTAGCAGTTAGCTGAGGGGTAGTAGCGTGTTCAAAATATTGTGTAGCAGCATCCTGGTTACCCATTAAAATATTGGTTACATCCTGCAGTGTCATATGCTTAATGGCATCCACAAAAATAGGTTTGGCTTGCTTCGCGGCATCTTCGGCGGCACGGTTAAGCGATAGTATCACATTGTCGCAAAGTTTGCCCATGCCCAGGCTGCGTAAAGTTTTCTCTGCTTTCTGAGCCTCCGGCGGGAAAAGTATTTTAACCGCGGCATTACCAAAAAAACCGTTAACTGCCGATAACTGATCTGAGCTTTTGCCGGTAGCTATTTCAAGCGCCTGCTTCAGGCCCTTGCCTATTTCTAAATTGGTTGGTGTAATTTGTGCAGGTAGTACCGCAGCCTGTGCGGTCTGATTGAGGGTGTTGCTGCCAGCAAATGTTGTAAATGCCAGCAAACCGGTAATTACTAAAAACTTTGTTTTCATCATGTTTAAATTTAGTAAAAATTGCAGGCAATAAAAATTTATCCTATCAGGTGTATCAGTGCAAATACACCACCGGCAATAAGGGCAGATATAGGTATAGTAATGATCCAGGCCCAAACCAGGTTAATAGTAACCCCCCAGCGTACCGCCGAAACACGTTTTGTTAAACCAACACCTATGATAGAACCTGTGATAGTATGCGTAGTTGAAACCGGGATACCAAATCTTTCTGTGATAAACAGGGTAACCGCACCCGCGGTTTCCGCGCTTACACCCTCTAAAGGGGTTACCTTGGTAATTTTGGAACCCATGGTTTTTACAATTTTCCAACCACCAGACATGGTTCCGGCGGCAATAGCGGTATAACAAGCCAATGGGATCCACTCGGGCATCGGCGCGCCGGATTTAATTACACCTGAAGTGATCAGGGTTACATATAATATACCCATTACCTTTTGCGCATCGTTACCGCCATGAGCAAAACTTAATGCCGCTGCCGATACCAGTTGCAGCCTCTTAAACCAGCGTTCGGCAGTTGCAGGCCTGGCCTTTTTACATATATGTAATATTAGTATGGTGATCAAATAAGCAATAACCAAACCAATAAATGGAGCCAGTACAATGTAGGCTATAATGGTTAACACATAATGCATTTCAACTGCGTTTAGCGGATTAACATGCATATAAATGGCATTGGCCATACCGGCACCGGCAAAGCCGCCTATAAGCGTATGTGATGAACTGGAAGGTATACCAAACCACCAGGTGATCAGGTTCCAGGATATAGCGGCAATTAAGCCGGAAAGTATCACATGAATGGTCACAAAATGCTCCAATACAATTTTTGAAACCGTATTGGCAACTTTATGATCTTTGATAAAAAAGTATGCTGCAAAATTAAATACGGCAGCCATAAGCACTGCCTGAAAAGGCGTTAATACTTTGGTAGATACTATAGTGGCGATGGAGTTTGCAGCGTCATGAAAACCATTGGTATAGTCAAACAGAAGGGCAAGAACGACAACAACAACAAGTAAGGAGGTAACCATTTAGTGATGATTAAGTATGCTTAAGCGTTTTTAACTAAAATTGATTCCATAACGTTTGCCGCGTCTTCGCACATATCGGTAGCGGTTTCAAGCGCGGCAAGTATTTCTTTGTATTTGATCAAACGGATAGCATCTTTTTCATACAGAAACAGATCGGCCACGGCGCGGTCAAATACATAATCGGCCTGGTTTTCCACACTGTTTATCCTGATGCAGGAATCGGCAATGTTGCGTACATTCCTAAGGTCTTTTAATTCTTTTACGGCTTTTTCCAGATCGACGCTGGCCTGTAATATCAGGTCAGACAGCTTGCGGATATGTTCATTAAAGTCATCAATCTTGTACAGACTCATGCGGTTGGCTGCCCCATGAATATAATCGGCCACATCATCAATAGCGGTGGCCAGCGCATGTATATCTTCACGGTCAAACGGGGTGATAAAGTTTTTACCTAATTCCAGGTATATCTGGTGAGTTAGCTCATCACCTTTGTTCTCTAACTTATCTATCTGTTTATAAAGCTCTTCCTGGGTTGCAGGATTGTTGGAGTTAACAGCCTCAACCAATACGGTAGCCATGGTAACTACATTGCTTGCCGCCTGCTCAAATAAGGGAAAAAATATTTTCTTGTCCTTGGGTACAAAGTATTGGAATATGCTGTTAAGTGACATAATGCTTTAAATTGGGGTAAAGGTACGTTTGCTATGTTAAGTTAATGTTAACTTTTCAACACGGGTATATTGGGTAAATGCAAAGCTTGTTTGGCAATTTGCAGCGTAAAGCCGAAGGTTGAACCCAAGCCTTCGGTGCTGCGCACATTGATGGTTTGCTGGTGTGCTTCAATAATATGTTTTACAATGGCCAGTCCCAAACCGGAGCCGCCAATCTGCCTTGAACGACTACTGTCTGTACGATAAAAACGCTCAAATAAGCGCGGCAGGAACTTTTCTTCTATACCAATACCATCGTCAGTAACTTCAACCAACACCTGATCATGCAGTACAAAAAGACTTACCGAAGTACTGCCTTCTTCCTTGCCATACTTAAAGGAATTGTCAATGAGGTTAACCAGTACCTGGCGTATTTTCTCCCGGTCGGCATATACCAGAATACCTTCGTCGTATTTTTGCTTAAATATTAATTTAATATGGTATTGCTTGCCTTTGATCTCCAATGATTCAAAAACCTCTTTGATGAGATCATTGATCTTGAATTTGCTGTAATTGATGGGTATTTCGCCCGATTCCAGTTTAGAGATCTCGTCCAGATCTTTGATCAGATAACTCAAACGATCCACATTTTTAGAGGCCTTCTCTAAAAACTGGCGGGCCATCTCACGGTCCTCAAAATCATCATCCTGCAGGGCCTCAATATAGCCTTGTATAGCAAAAAGCGGTGTTTTGAACTCGTGCGAGATATTGGAAAGAAAATCGCGGCGGAATTTTTCCTGTTTGCGCAGTTCGTCTATCTCTATCTTTTTCTGTTTGGCCCATTCCTTTACTTCTGATTCTACATCGTTGATGGGATTGGCACTTACATGTTCGCCAAGAGCATCGCGCAGGTCGCGACCAAGCTTTAAATTGTGGATGAGTTTATAGATAAGCTTGATGCGTGAATAGATATATTTTTCGATGAGGTAATAGAAAACCACATAGCTGGTAATGAGTGTAGCCAGAAAGGTTACCATAACATCGTACCACTTGTGCTGAAAATAAAAGTTAACGGCCGAAAGCGTAATTGCCACGCCCAGGGCGGTTATTAAAACCAGTACACGCAAATTCATATCGTAAAGTTACGATTTGTAGATGATTAAAGCCCAGCGGAATGGCCAATGCCATGTTAAATTATAGTTATCAATTCCTGCATTTTTTAATAAAGCAACCAATTCGGCTTTTTTGAATGCACGCTTTACAGATAGCGGACCATCATTACGGGCCATTTTGTTCCGGGTAAAAACATGGGTTATTGCTACAATGGCATAATACAATAACCAATGGCGGTGCAGATCGGTAATAATGATGCCCTTGCGCGCGGATGCCTGCATGTTTTTGACAAGCGTTACCCATCGTTCGTCATCAAAATGGTGCGTGAACAGGCTGCTGATAACGATATCGCAGGGGCTTATATGCTTTGTACCGGTAATCACATCGGCCTGCAAATAGTTGATATTCGAAAAATTAGCTGATTCCCGACGGGCAAAATTAATAGCGGCTGGTGCAACATCAATACCGGTTAAATTGAGCTGCAAATTGTTTTTACCCGACCATTTGGCAATGGCGATTAAAGTGTCGCCACCGCCGCAGCCCCAATCGCTTATGGAGTAGCCGGTATGAATAGGGAAATTCTTTAATGCCTTGATTAGACTTTTATGCCCACCCAGTAGGGCGTTTACTTTACCTAAACCTGCTAAAACAGGTTCGATCTCGCTGCTCGGCAGATCAAAATCATCCATTATTTCGGCATCGGAGGCGCGTATGGTTAAATCAGGCATAATAATAGACACTAATTTCACGAATTGGGGCGAATTTCACGAATGAGATCGAATAAAATATTAATTTGTGCCTATTCGTTTTCATTAATGAAATTCGTGTCCATGCGTTTGACTGATCAGGAACCGGGACAGCGGAGGCAGGCTATTCAGGATATTTAAGGTGAGCGCCGTGGTAGTGTTATTGCCAAACAAACGCTGCAATTGCCTGCCGACCCAAAGGCGCCGGGCAAATTCCTTATTCCAACTGTGGGTATAATCGGCTTCTAATGCCGCACGTTTATCGGCAGTAAATGTTGCAGGCTGATAGTGGGCGATGATCTTTTCGGATAATATTTTGGCCGAATGAATGGCCATGGTCATGCCGTTGCCGCAAAGCGGGGCTATCATGCCGGCAGTATCGCCGCTCATCAGGATATGATCTTCAACAGGGGCCTTTTTCTCAAAAGATATTTCGTTGATCACTTCGGGCTTATCCAGCAGAAACTCGGCGTTACTAAAAATGTCATCCAGGTATGGGTTTTTGCGGATCACGTTTTGCTCCAGGCCTTCAAGGGTGCCAAACTTGCGAAGGTCATCCCGGTGAGCCATATAGCACATACAATAACGGTCGCCATCGGTTTTGCTTACGCCACAGTAACCATCCTTATAATTATTGAGCTGGATAAGATCATCCGGAAAATCCATCCGCACATGAAATTTGACGGCCAGGTACGGACTGCGTTTATAAAAGAAAGGACGTTTCAGTTTTTGATCAAGGTTGGATCGTTTGCCAAATGAACCTATTACCAACGGCGCGGTTAAGATGTTACCAGGTGTAACCACTTCAAAATATTGATCGACAAAACGGATATCTTCAACCCGAGTGCCAGGCATAACATTTACACCTTCGGCCATTGCCTTATGGTACAATAGATTATCAAAAGTAAATCGACTTAGGCCAAATCCACCCAGATCGAGTTTTTGCGAAAGTTTGGTGCCGGATACCGCGGTTACCTCCAGTCGACTGATCCGGGCAACCTGTAAAGGTTCCAGGTCGATATCCAGTTTGCTCAAAAATGGGATCACTTCGTTGGAGATGTATTCGCCGCATACCCGGTGCATGGGGTAAGTCTTTTTTTCGATAACCGTAACTTTAAGACCAGCCCGGTTCAATAAAATGGCATTGAATAAACCAGCCAACCCGCCACCTACTATGATTACATCGCTCATGGGTTAATGCATTTCGAGTATCATACCCTCCACAGTTAAGCCGGGGCCAAAGGCAAAACTCATGATCTTTTGCTCCTTCAAATTTTGCGCGGCGAGCATTTTTTGCAACACAAATAATATAGTGGCCGATGACATGTTACCGTATTCCTGCAAGGTTTGGTAAGCAAAGGCGTTGCTTTCTTCAGGAAGATCGAGCGCGGTTTCAACGGCTTCCAATATTTTGCGGCCGCCCGGATGTACGGCGTAAGCGGTGATCTGATCTGCATTCATTTTTACTTTATGCAGAAAACGGTCCATCAGGGCGCCGATATGTTTTTTAATCTGCTTAGATACTTTGGAGGTCAATATCATCTCGAAACCAGTATCGCCCACATGCCAGCCCATATCGTCCCGGGCCTCGGTTACAAATTCGGTATAAAAGTTCTTTAAAGAAAAACAGGTTCCTGTGCCCGAGCGATTGGCGGTATTCTCTACCAGGACAGCCGCCGCGCCATCGCTGAACAGCGAATTGGCCACCCAGTTATCAAGCGTATTAACTTTTTGAAAGTGGAGAGTACATAGCTCAATGCTCACGATCAGTACCTTAGCTTCGGGGTTGGCCCGGCAAATATAATCCGATACTTTGAGCGCATTGATGGCGCCATAACACCCCATAAAATTGATACAGGTGCGTTCGGTATCACGGTTAAGCGGCAGTTTTTCAACCAGCTCAATATCAATACCAGGGGCATGCATGCCAGTACAGCTTACGGTGATCAGGTGGGTGATCTGCGGTAAAATGCCTTCATCAAAACCGGCAAGGCAATTCTGTACTGCCTTAACGGCAATGGCTATAGCTTCGTTCTCGTAAACTTTCAATCGCTCTTTGGTGCCGGGAAAAGGTTCCAGATCAGCCGATTGCTTAAAAAAGGTGTATTGTGATGGATCGCCCTCGCCAAAATCCGGGATCACAGAGTAGCGATAGTCAATACCGGAGTGGTCATAAATACTTTTTAACCGGGCCGCGTTAGTTGTATCCAAGCCAAAAGCATTCACCATAAAATGGTAAATATCATTTTGCGCTATTCGATTATCGGGATTAGCTATCCCAATGGCACTGATGCAACTATCCATCTATATAAATTCTAAACTCTAATTTCTAAATCCGAAACCCTAAAATCCGAAATCGAACATCCTAATTCCGAAATCAAAAGTTCCCCCTTTAGGGGGTCTTGATCTCTGCGTTTACAGTAACCGTAGCCTCGTCTGCCAGTACCATGCTGTTGCCGCCTACGCCAAAATCCTTGCGGTTTACTTTAAAGCTGCCATTAAATACCGCGGTATTCCCCTTTTCTGTATAAGTAAAAGGTACCTCTATCAGTTTTGTTTTGTCTTTTATAGTTACGTTAAAACTGCCCGTATAGTTGTCTCCGCTTTTATGTTTAAATGATACCGACTTTAGCGTGATCTTTGGATAAGTAGCTACATCAAAATAATCAGCGCTTTTCAGGTGATTATCACGCATCTCATTATCTGTATTAACCGTGGCGGTTTCTATTGAGGCAATAATGCTACTGCCGGCAAGGTCTGCAGGTTTAAACTGCACATCGGCTTGCAAGCCGTTAAAGACACCGGTACAAGTAATACCCATATTTTTAATTTTAAAAGCAATGGCCGATTTGGTGACCGTTGTTTTTATCTGTGCAAAGCTGTTAATTACTAAAAAAGCTAAAATAGTGGCGAAATAAATTTTTTTCATCATGAATTACGAACGTACTTTCAAACATAACATTTTATCAGGTATCAATTTTTACATTCGTGATCACAAGGCAACCATGTTTATTATTATTACGTTAATGCAAGTACGAAGGGTTGCCTTCAGCGCTCAAATAATATTTATCATAATCACTAAATTAGTACCCAGCTCATGAACTTAAAACAGTTAATACCTACCCCATCGGCATGGGCGCATCTGCGTTTTGTATTTTCTGTTTTTTTGCTCCCGGTGTATCTGTTTGCTTTTAGCCAGGCGCATGACGTTCATTTTTGGCCGGCGGTTCTGGTTTTTTTTATCTGGCACTTACTGGCTTTCCCGGCAAGTAACGGTTATAATAGCTATTTTGACCGCGACGAGGAGAGCATCGCCCTGTTAGCTGAACCGCCTGAGGTAGATATCAGTTTGTATTATTTTTCGATACTGCTGGAGGTGGTAGCCTTTTTACTGGGTTTCCTGATCAGTTGGGAATTTGCCTTTTCGGTTTTGCTTTACGGTATTATGTCAAAACTGTACAGCCACTCATCTACACGATTAAAAAAGTATCCTATTATCAGTTTTTTAACGGTTTTCTTTTTCCAGGGGGCATTTATTTACTATACCACTTATTCAGCTTTAAGCGGATTAAGCCTGTTCAGGCATTGGGATATTGGTTTTGCTGTGGCCGGGGCTATATGTTCCTGTCTTATTGGGGCATCATACCCGCTTACCCAGGTTTACCAACATGCGGAGGATAGCCGTCGCGGTGACCGCACGATAAGTTTATTGCTGGGTTATAAAGGCTCATTTATTTTTTCAGGCGTGCTATTTGCCCTGGGGATAGCTTTATCTTACTATTACTGGCACTTGGCAGGGCAGATGTTGAATTTTTATTTTTTCCTGCTTTGCGCCCTGCCTATATTCTTGTTTTTTAACTATTGGTTTTATAAGGTTGGCCAATCAACCGAGAACGCCGATTATAAAAACGCCATGCGCATGAACTTTTTAAGCTCCGGATGTATGTTGCTTTATTTTGGTGTGTTGGCGATATGGGGTTAGATGCTAAAATTCCACATGCGCCCTCAACGATAATACGTTTACCGGGCCGCGGTCTTTATTGTAAGCCGGATTCACGATAAACTGGTAATCGGGTGTAAGCCAAACCTTCTTTTGATAAGCGTTTACTTTATAATATAATTCCGCTATCAGCTCGTGGCCATAGTTGAGCTTTCCATCGCCAATAATAAAGCCATAACCACCGGCTGCCAGATAATTGCGATGTGGCGCTGATAACCCGTTAGCTACAAAGGCCAAAGCCAGTTCATCATCACCGCGTTTCCAGGAAGTGCCTTTGAGCACGCCCCCAAAACTTAATGAACGGTCGATCTCGGTAAAATACCAGGTTTCGGTTTTACCATCGTTGTAACTTACTTTGGCAAATACGCCAAAATCTTTGCTCAGATACTGATCGGCGCTGATGCCGAAACCATATTTGTGCTTGCCATAGGTAAGGTTAGTATCCACTACCGGGTTCACAGGGTTTTGAGCCAGTGCCTGGTTGTAAACGCCCATTTTGCCATTATTCCTGAAGCCCAATACCCGTACAGTACCTTTGTTGCCATTGATGGTATAACGGCGTTCATACTCCAGTGTTTGGGTATTGGCATGCCCTATTTTGGCATCCCAGATAGCGCCATTAGCCGTAGTGGTCGACATGGTGAAGGCGAAACGCAGCGTCCAGTTGGGTTGCCCCAGCTCAAAATGGCTACCCAGAACATAGCCGCGCGTATTGGCAGGGTAATCCCAGGCGCCATTATCCATCAGGGCCCAGTTCATGAATTGTGAACGAGGGTCATGACTAAATTCATTACCATCATAAAAATCGGCCATGCCGAATTTACCAACGGTAAAAGAAAAGTATCTTTTACTTTTTAAGCCGGCCAATTGGTTATTGTCATCAGTGAGAGTGTCTTTTTCTTTACCCCACTCAAAATTCTGGGTAAAATATAGGCGGGCGATATAAATTTTAGGTTCCGCAGCACCTACCCTAAAAGTTTCACCGTTAGGAAAGCCCGCGGCGCCCAGGGTTTTACTCAGACCAGATCCTCCGGATAGTTCCGGGTTAAAAACGGCCTGTGCACCCTTCCATAAGCGGGCCGCACCAAAAAGTGTTGTGGTGATGGAGCTTTGTGTTTCTGATTTGGTAAGCAAACTGTTGGCACCGGTATAATCGGCACCAAATGATGGCTTATATTGGGTAATTACAGTTTGCTGGAAATGGAGATTAAAACGCTGTTGTTTCAGGGTATCCTGTGCAAATGCAAATAAGGTAATACTCAGCAGGAGAACGGTTAGGGGTATCGTTTTTTTCATCAGCCTCAAATTTTGCGCAAAGAAACTAAACTTTATTTAGTTTACAATCCCACTTCCGTATAAAATTGTTTTAAATAAGCTTCCATAAAATCATGCCGTTGCTGGGCCAGTTTTTTGCCTGTAGTGGTATTCATTTTATCTTTCAGCAATAACAGCTTTTCATAAAAATGGTTGATGGTTGGGGCCGATGTGTTTTTATATTCCTCCTTACTCATGTTCAGATTGGGCGCAATTTCGGGATTGTACAATTCCCGGCCCTTAAACCCGCCATACGTAAATGCCCGGGCAATCCCAATAGCACCGATGGCATCCAGGCGGTCGGCATCCTGTACAATGGCCAGTTCTGGAGAGTGAAAAGTAGTTTTATCAAAGCTTGATTTGAACGACATATGCCGGATGATCTGCTGTACATGCTCAATCATGGTTGCATCTACCTGCATGCTTTGCAGATAATTGCCGGCAGTACGCGGGCCAATCTCTTCATCGCCATTATGGAATTTACTATCGGCAATGTCATGTAATAAGGCTGCCAGTTCAATCGTAAGCAGATCGGCTTTTTCGGTTTGAGCTATCAGTTTGGCATTTGTCCAAACGCGTTGTATATGCCACCAGTCGTGTCCGCCTTCAGCATTTTTAAGTGTTTCGCGTACAAACTGTACGGTTGCGTCAATTAATTCACTATGTTCCATCAGCCAAAAATAGCAAAAAGCTTAAAGCCGAAGGCAGAAAGCTTAAAGCGGGATGGATTTTAAAGAACCAAGTAAAGCTTTAGGCTTTCTGCCTTTAGCTTTCAGCTTAATTAAGCGGCTGCTACTTTTTCGGTCTCGATGAGTTCATGAACATCTGAGCCTAATATGGCGGCTATTTGAAAAAGGCGTTCAACCGTTATTTTAGTATAGCCTAATTCAATTTTACTATAAGCATTTTGCGATATACTTAACTTTGCCGCAAGATATTCCTGCGTGTAATTCAGGCCCTCCCGGGTATTCCTGATATTGGCTGCAATCGCCTTTATTTTAAAATTCAGCATCTCTTTCATTCACGTAATAAATTGGTTATCTATACCTAACGAAATTAATGGGTGCTTAGATTTTTATTTTTTACTTTTTTTAACCGACAGGTGCATATTATCATAAGACTTAAACAAAAGACAAACGTATAGCTGATATTATGACAAGAAAAAAGCCCATGGTCAATTCAATGAGCATGGGCTTTTTTCTGTTAAAAATGGTAAAGCTATTACTCCGGTATATCGTAGCTTACAATAACTGTTGGTAACAGGGTAGCATACTCCAATGGCACCTGGTTGTAAGATATAATGGGTTTGCGCTGGCTGTAAAATTTGTAAGCTTCCTTGATGGTTGCATTACTGGCCATAGCCGGCGGATTAAAGCTGATGGAGAACGGGATAATAAAATCATGCAGTTTCTCATGATCCGGAATTATCCATTTGTGATTTGATTTTTTAAGCGCTGCAATAATAGGCAGGGTTAGCACGTAATCATCAGCATAATAAACAATTATTTTTTTGATGGTGCCCTTTTCGTCGGCTGTAAACTTAAATACTGCTGTACCCGAAGCTTTCTTGCTAATGATTTCGGGTGTTACTTTCAGGCTATCCCTGAAAAAACGGGTCATTACAGCGCCGCCACCCTGAAACGGAAATGCCAGTTCGGTTTGTGCTTTGCAATAAGCGGATAATAAAATAGCAGCGGATAATAAGATGATCTTCTTCATTTATACTTCTTTTGGTTCTCTTTTGCTGCCTTCATACAACTCATATTCCAGTAAACGGCAGTCCAGCTTACCATTGTAAAATTCAATTCTTCTTGATGGGCGCAGACCGATCTTTTTAGCCAGATCGGGGTTTCCCGTGAAAATATAACCCCGGTATCCCAGGCATTTCTTTTTCATAAAATCGCCCATGCGTGCGTAGGTGGCTTCCAGTTTGGAGTGTACACCCAGGCGTTCGCCGTATTCCGGGTTAAACATCACGATGCCTGCATCCTCAGGAACTTCGGTGTCTGCAAAGTCACAAACGCTGAAATCTATCAAATGGTCTACGCCGGCAGTTTTCGCGTTTTTTTGCGCGATGTCAACCGCGTCGGCAGATAGGTCCGTTGCAATGATCTTAAAGCCGGTTTCCTTTTTCGCTTTATCCTTTAATTTGCGGCGCTCAGTAAAAAATACTGTTTCATCATAACCTAAAATGTGCATAAAGCCATAATTCATCCTGAACAAACCCGGGCATTTATCGGTTGCCAGCAAAGCAGCTTCGATGGCTAATGTGCCTGATCCGCACATAGGGTTAATGAATGTGCTTTGCCTGTCCCAGTTGGTAGCCATAACGGTTGATGCTGCCAAAGCCTCCAGCATTGGCGCTTTGCCCGGTATTTTGCGGTAGCTATGTTTGGCCAGTGTTTCGCCTGATGTATCGATAAAAATATCAGCGTCGCTATCCTGCCAGTAAAGGTGTATCAATGTTTTATTGGCTTCGGCACCTGAGTTGGGGCGTATACCTTTTATGGATTTTATCCTGTCGGCAATGGCATCTTTTACCTTTACATTGGCAAACAGCGGGGTAAGTATGTGCTCGTTATTTACGTTTGACGATACCGAGAAATAGCCGGCAAAATCGATCAGTTTTTCCCACTCAATGGTCACCAGCTCATTATAAAGCTGTGTTGGATCGTCAGCCTTAAAGCTTTTGAGTAAATAGAGTACCTGGCTGGCGCAGCGCAGGTTAAGGTTAAGCGCAATGGTATCAGTTACGGTACCCTGAAGCTCAATCCCGGTCTGGAAAACACGGGTTGGTTTAAAACCCAGTGCCTCAACTTCCTGCTGCAGGTAAGGCGATAGCCTTTTATTGCATGTAATTACGATTTTACTCTCGGTGTGGAAAACTTGCATATTTATTTTGCGAATTTATAAATTAAAAACACCCTATTTTAATTTCTTATCTATTAACTTTACATTTTAAATTTTTTTGAGAAGATTATTATGGAAGTTAAAGGTAAGGTATATGAAGTGTCGCCAACAGTGCAGGTTACTGAGTCACTTAAAAAACGCGAACTAATACTTGAATATATTGAGAACCCTCAATATCCTGAATATTTAAAGTTTGAAGCTATACAGGATCGTTGCGCGCTGCTTGACGCAGTTAAAGTAGGCGATGATGTAGAAGTGTTTTTTAATCTGAAAGGTCGTCCCTGGACTGACAAAACAGGTAAAAAAAGCTATTTTAATTCATTGCAGTTATGGCGTGTTAACGCGCTGGCAGCAGGCGCCGGTAGCGCTACAACACCAGAATACGCGGCACCATCACCGGATATCGCTTCATCGGCTGACGATGACGACCTGCCGTTCTAATTTCGCTGTGCGATAAGAAAGATATTGTCAATTTAAAAAGATCCCTTTTAGTTTTAAGAGGGATCTTTTTGTATACAGCAGCTTTTGAAGCTATGGTGAATTGCCTGTACCTGAGTTTAGGGAGGTGCAATTTGAATTGACCCCGTTTAGTGTCCCCTTCCCATGTCATTTTTGTATATTGTATAATTCAAGCCATTTATGGCCCCCAAAAAGGCAAAATGTTATATTTCAAAAGGTTATTGCCGCCGGTAATTGTTAAAATTTGTTAAAAGGGCGTATTGTACGGTTATTTTAAAATAATTTTGCTTGTTAACAAATGAAGAAAAGAAGCATCGGTTTAATAATTGGATTAATGGGGTTTGCACTGCTCGGTGTAATGGCCATGCAATTATACTTTTTACGGCAATCGTACCAGATGCAATCTGAATTGTTTGACCGCTCTGTGAACGAGGCGCTTAACAATGTAGTGTCAAAAGTAAGTAAGCAGGATGCGGTAAACTTTTTAAATAACAAGGCACAGCGGCAGCGGAAAGTAACCAACGCTGATGACGCCAATACCGGAATAAAGATTGTAAAAAGCGATGCCAATAAACTGTATCTGCCAAAAAAAAGAAGACAAACCCTGCGCGAAAAGAAAATAGCCCTTTTGCGTGATAGTTTGGAACGGATGATCATGCATAAAAAAATGGATGATGAGCTGGCCAATTTGCTGCAGCAGGAAGGTACGGTGGATTTCCAGGTAAAGGTAGAAGAGTACACCGATGAGTTGGGCGTTGTACACGGCCGGTTTACGCCACAAATAGTACGTACCCGCATCAGCGGTACTATACGCACTAAAAAACTGCATAAATATGATACCCTAAGGTATGTGTATATCGACCCTCAGTTCGGTAAGCAGCTCATTTCTGTTCCGCAAATAAATCCTTTATGGCAGCGTGAACAAATTCGCAAACAAAAGGAACGGCAGGTAGCACAGATCAAGAAAATGCTGGAGACGGATTCATTGCAAAATTTAAACACGGGTAAAACTACCGTAATTGAAAACCTTGCCGAAGAATACCGCAAAACGGGCGAGCCGCTAAATAAACGCATAAACCCGTTTTGGATCGATTCTTTATTACGTTTTGAACTACATAATAAAGGCATTTCTTTGCCCTTTAGCTATGAAGTAACAACCGCCAGCAGCGATTCACTCATATTTTCAAGTGCTACTGATAACGATGGTAATAAACCCGTATTTATAGCCGCCAATACCTATCAAACCCCCATATTTGGTAAAGATGTGATCAATGATCCGGGTAAGATCAGGTTATCATTCCCACAAAAAAACTCACTCATATTACGTAATATGACCGCCACCATGGGTACCACCGGTGGATTATTGATCGTATTGATATTTTGTTTTGGTTATACCATCTTCTCAATCCTCAGGCAAAAAAAGGTATCGGAGATGAAGATCGATTTCATTAATAATATGACCCACGAGTTTAAGACTCCGGTATCAACTATCATGATAGCCAGCGAAGCTTTAAAGGATGCTGAGATATCGGAAGATAAAAGCCGGGTATCACGTTTAGCCAATATTATTTTTGAAGAAAACGCCCGTTTAGGCAGCCATATTGAACGGGTACTCAATATTGCCCGTATTGAAAAAAATGATTTTAAGCTGGATAAAAAGCCGCTGGATGTGAATGATATGGTAACGGTGGTAATAGATAGCATGGCGCTTAAACTACATAAATGCAACGCCAAAACCACGCTCGATCTTACTGATGAAAATACTACGATTATAGCCGACGAGCTGCACTTTTCAAACGTGCTGTACAACCTGGTTGATAATGCTATAAAATATAGTGCCGATACACCAGATATCACCATAACCACATTAGTGAAAAACGGGCAGGTGCTTATCCGCGTCGCCGATAAGGGAATAGGTATGAGCCGTGATCAGCAAACCAAAATATTTGAACAGTTTTATCGTATCCCTACCGGGAACCTTCATGATGTGAAGGGCTTTGGCCTGGGCTTAAGTTATGTGAATACGATTGTAAAAAGATTGAACGGGACAATAAGTGTAAGATCTGAAAAAGACAAAGGCTCGGAATTTGAGCTTAAATTTGCGCAGGTATAAAAGATATACGAAAGTACGGAAGTGTGATAAGCCGGCAAAGTAAAAAATAAAATATAGCGTTTGGATTCCCTGTGATTATCAGGCTTTCAAATAAAGGATAATCTTCCGGACATTCTGACTTATCGGACTTCCGGACTAAAAAAAGCAAATGAAAAAAATATTACTGGTTGAAGATGATGCCAATCTGGGCGCGCTACTACAGGATTATCTGCAGTTAAAAGGTAAGTTTGATGTTGTTTTATGCAAAGACGGCGAAGAAGGTTTGCGCGCCTTTACCAAACAGGTATATGACTTGTTGATATTGGATGTCATGATGCCCAAAAAAGATGGCTTTACGCTGGGTAAAGAAATCAGGAAGATAAATCCGCATGTACCTATCATTTTTGCTACAGCAAAAAGCATGATCGAAGATAAGATGCAGGCTTTTAACCTGGGGGGCGACGATTACATTACCAAACCTTTCCGCATAGAGGAGCTCTTGCTGCGCATTAATGCCATGCTTAAGAGAACCGAGAATACCGAGAAAAAGGAGGAAGAAAAGCAAACCTCGTTTAAAATTGGCAAGTACATATTTGATTTTACCCTGCAGACGATCTCCATTGGTGATAACCAGCAAAAACTATCAACCAAAGAAGCCGAGCTGCTTCGCTTGTTGTGTATGCGTAAAAATGAGGTACTTACCCGGGAAGAAGCCTTACTGAATATCTGGCACGATGATAATTACTTTAACGGTCGTAGCATGGATGTGTTTTTAAGCAAGATACGCAAATACTTAAAAGACGATCCTAATGTCGAGATCATTAATGTGCATGGCCGGGGTTATAAGTTGCTGATCAATTAATTAGCAGAGCCTGCTTAATTTGCTTTAAACTATTTATGTATCTTTTAAAAAACATTGCCATCGATTTTAGTCAACGGCAAGAATAACCTTCATTTTTAACATCCTTAAGATATATTCTGTTGAAATTATTGGTTGCAAATAAAAAAGCCTGCTACAATGAGCAGGCTTTATATAATATGGTATAACGTTATTATTTAGTAACGTACATTACTTCTTTAACCGCTTTAATCACACGCTCCGGATTTGGCAGGTATTCCTGGATCAGGGTTGGTGCATAAGGCAGCGGAACATCGCCGCCCATGATGCGTAGTATAGGTGCATCAAGATAATCAAACGCGTCTTTTTGAACTTTAAAGGCAACCTCGGTAGCGATTGAGCCTAAAGGCCAGCTTTCTTCAATGATCACTAAACGGTTTGTTTTTTTAACCGATTCAATCACAGTAGCATAATCGATAGGGCGTACGGTACGCAGGTCGATCACTTCGGCATGAATGCCTTCTTTTTCCAGTTCGGCAGCAGCGGCTATAACCACTTTCATGATCTTACCAAAGCCTACCAAAGTAACATCAGATCCTTCTTTAACCACTTTGGCTTTACCTAATGGTATATAATAAGTTTCTTCAGGAACTTCCCCTTTATCACCATACATTAATTCAGACTCCATGAAAATAACCGGATCCGGATCAAGAATAGCTGATTTCAATAAACCTTTAGCATCGTAAGGGTTTGATGGTACTACCACTTTTAAACCAGGGCAGTTGGCATACCAGTTTTCAAAACACTGACTGTGTTGTGAGCTTAACATCCCCGCATTGCCGGTTGGGCCGCGGAAAACGATCGGAACCGAGAACTGGCCACCGCTCATGGACATGATCTTGGCTGCACCATTGATGATCTGATCAATAGCCACTAACGAAAAGTTAAAAGTCATGAACTCGATGATCGGGCGCAATCCATTCATAGCAGAGCCAATGCCTATACCGGCAAAGCCTAATTCAGAGATGGGCGTATCAATAACGCGTTTGGCACCAAATTCATCCAGCATACCCTGGCTTACTTTATAGGCGCCATTATATTCGGCAACCTCTTCACCCATCAGGTATATTTTATCGTCGTTGCGCATTTCTTCGACCATGGCCTCTCTTAGCGCTTCTCTGAACTGTATTTCTCTCATTATATTTATATAAAATGATGTTTTTTGCGACCGCAAATATAAACACTAATGTGTAAAATGCAATCCCCAAGCAGGTGCAGATGAGGTTTTACCGCATATATTTTACAAAAATCAGCACATTGCTGGTATAAACCTTATGTCAATGAGATTTCCATCATTAAAAAGCCTTGCCGATGATAATATTGATACTATTAAGCGGTGCTCCTTTGGAATTTTGATCTTTACAAATTATCCAGCACACTCAAATCAAATTTGGGTTTGAGCGTATATTTCAATTGTACCAAACCGCTGCTGAACTGCTCGCTGCCAATGAGTGTAAGTTCTGTGCGTTCCTTTATATTGATAAAAAGCGGTTTGCCGGCACCTAAAATCACGGGGTGCACGGATATCAACATTTCATTGATCATGTTATGGTTTATAAAAGCCGATACCAATTCGGCTCCCCCGAACAACCAAATATTTGCTCCGGGTTGATGCCTGATCTCTTCTATACGCGCTTTAAAATCAGTTTCGGTAATGATTTCGGCATTGCCCTCAACATGTGTTAAGGTATTGGAAAAAACGTACATTTTAATTGCCGCGAATACCTCCGGACTATCGCGCATAAGCATCTCATAACTTTTGCGTCCCAAAAATATGGCATCGGTACTGCCTAAAAACCCGGTCATACCATAGTCCTGATCGGCAAAGCACCAGTCGTACTCACCATTAGGGCCTTCAATATATCCGTCGAGGCTCAAAGCCAGGTTCAAAATTATTTTTCGCATGTTAGTTTTGGATGTAGTACAGATTTATTCGTCTTCCTGAACGCGGTTCTTTTCCTGCCACTGTTTGCTGAATGATTTTTCGGCTACATTGGGCATATCCCGCAGGTGCCCCCATGTCTTTTTAAAGAAAGTTTTGAGTAGATAGTTCTTCATCTTTCCTCCAAAAAAATCGGTGAGCTTGCGTTTGAGCATCCCTTTTGTCCAGATGCTCCAGCCCCAGCGTTCTTTAGGGGTAACCAGGTGCTCTTTTACCGCATCGCGACGGTTAAGGAGCAGCATTTTGTGAATGTCGATTTTAACCGGGCAAACTTCAGTACATCGGCCGCATAAGCTGGAGGCATAGCTGAGGTGTTTAAACTCGCCCATGCCCCGGGTATGGGGGGTAATAATTGAGCCAATAGGGCCGCTGTAGGTGGTATTATAGGTGTGGCCGCCAATATTTTTATAAATAGGACAAACGTTTAAACAGGCACCGCAGCGAATGCAGTATAGCCCCTGGCGCTGCTCTTTCTGAGCCAGCAGATTGGTGCGACCGTTATCCAGCAATATCACATACATTTCGTCGGGGCCATCGGTTTCATTGGGTTGGCGCGGGCCACTTAAAATGGTGTTATAAACCGTAAGGTTTTGGCCGGTACCATGTGTAGATAGTATTGGCCAGAACAGGTCGAGATCTGCAATAGATGGTATCAGCTTTTCGATACCCACAATAGCAATATGTATTTTAGGGAATGTAGTACATAAGCGGGCATTTCCCTCGTTTTCGCTAATAGCGATACTGCCAGTATCAGCGAGGAGAAAATTAGCACCAGTAATGCCGATATCAGCTTGCAGATATTTGTCGCGCAGTAATTCGCGTGCTTTAAGGGTAAGCTGCTCCGGTGTGGCATCAATAGGGGTACCAAAACGCTCATGAAATAGTTTAGCTATATCCCCTTTACTGAGATGCATAGCCGGGGTAACTATATGGTATGGCTTTTGCCCCAGAAGCTGCACAATATACTCACCAAGGTCGGTTTCCAATGACTCAATCTGATTACTTTCCAGGAACTCATTTAAATGAATTTCCTCCGTAACCATTGATTTTGATTTTACAACAGTTTTGGCGTTGGCTTTCCGAATAATACTCAATATCTCGCGATTGGCTTCTTCGGCATCATTGGCCCAGATCACTTTGCCACCGCGTTTTTGGAAATTGGCTTCAAACTCTGGTAAAAATTTATCCAGGTTTTCCATCACCTTCCACTTGATCACATGTCCTTTGCGTTTGGCATTGTCAAGGTTAGTAATGCGGGAAAGACCGCGCTCAACGGCAGTGCTGTATTTATCAATATTATTATTGATAATACGGCGGTGATCAACGTCAAACGCCTTCTCTTCAGAGGCTACCAAAAACTCTTCCGCAGTGCTTCCCATATATGCGAAAATAAGATTTTTTTTATAGAGACGCATATTTACGCCTCCTGAATATTTACCGGAAACAAAAAAGAGACGCAAATACGCGTCTCTATATTTTAAATTTTTATAACCGATTGTCCAAAATGTTTTACCTGGCCTCTTCAGATATTTTGCCGTCTACAAAAGGGCGTTTATCACGGTTGGCCAGTTCCCAGCCTGTGTAAAATACCAATTGTGCACGTTTGGCCAGCAGCGGGAAGTTGATCTTGCTTACTTCATCGCCAGGCTGATGATAATCTGCATGCACGCCGTTAAAGTAAAATATAATAGGCACGCCATGCTTGGCAAAGTTATAATGATCGCTGCGGTAGTAAAACCGATTTGGATCATTCGGGTCATCATACTTATAATCTAAATGCAGCTTGGTGTAAGTATTATTGGCATTTTCTCCAACTTCATGCAGTTCTTTACTCAGCATTGATGAGCCTATGGCATAAACATAATTAGCTGAATCGGGCTTGCCGATATACTCTTCACCCACACGGCCAATCATATCAATGTTAAGGTCGGTTATGGTGTTAGCCAGCGGAAAAACCGGGTGCTCGGAGTAGTATTCAGAACCCAATAAACCTTTTTCTTCGCCTACGTTACCTAAAAACAAAATGCTGCGGCGTGGGCCGTGCCCATCTTTTTTAGCTTGGGAAAATGCACGGGCAATTTCCAATATCCCTGTAGTACCAGAGCCATCATCATCGGCACCGTTATTTACTTTATCCTTGGCATTGGGATCGGGGTTTAAGCCAATGTGATCATAGTGCGCCGAGAACACCAGTACCTCATCTTTAAGATCGGTACCCGGCAGGTAGCCCAATACATCAACCGCTTTTACATCTTTCTTTTCAGTATGATAATTTAGTACGATATCGGTATTCGCAGTCACCGCTGGAGTAGTCTTAGCGGCCGACTGTGCCTTTAATTGTTCATAGGTTATACCTGTTGTTTTTAGCAGCTCATCTGCCAGGCTGGTAGTAATATTGAATACCGGCGCATTTGGGTTTGACGGTACTGCGTCGTCCTTCTTGATGGTTAAACGCGGGCTCGCTATGCTGTTACCAAAGCGGCTTAGTGCTTTGGCGATGCCAGGGTTAGCTGCAAGTATGGCTAAAGGTTTTTTGCTTTGCAGGTTTTTAACAATTTTGGTGCGGGCGGCCGTCATGCGGTAGCTTGTATTGGGGGTGGATCCGGCTTCGGGTTTGTCCTCGTTTATCCAAAGCAATATTTTCCCGGTCAAGTCGGCAGCGCTTATTTCTTCTTCAGTTCCATAGCCCACAAATACGATTGTATTGGCAGTTAGGTTATTATCAGGGTAGGTTCCGGTAAGATAGAAATCTTTACCATAGTTAAATGTTTTGCCGTTAACGGTAAAATCGGTTACCTGCAACAGGTTTTGTGTAAGCGGAACATCCAAAAAGTACGATCCATTCACAGGAGCCTGCAAGCCCAACCTTTTAAATTCAGCTGCGATATAATTTGCTGCTTTCTCGGCGCCGGGCTTGCCGGTTTCGCGGCCTTCAAACGCGTCTGATGCTATGATGCTCAGGTGCTTTTTGGCGTCGTCGGCAGTGATCAACTTAGCGTACTTTATAATGGTTGGATTTTGCTGGGCACAGGCATTTAAAGCAAATGCAGACGAGATGGCCAACAGATATATTTTTTTCATTTATTGTTTGTTAATGGTTTATAGTAAAAGGCATTCTTTTGCTTTCGGCCTTTAGCTTTTGACTTTAAGCTTTAACAGGCAATTTTACCTACGCGGGTAGCATGGCGTCCACCTTCAAATTCGGTACTTAGAAAAGCAGCTACAATTTTTTCGGCATCATCAATACTGATAAAGCGGGCAGGAATACATACGATATTGGCATTATTATGTTTACGGGCGAGTTCGGCCAGTTCAACTGTCCAGCAAATGGCTGCGCGGATGCCCTGATGTTTATTGGCGGTGATGGCTACACCGTTGGCGCTGCCGCAAACCAGTATGCCCAGGTCAAATTCACCGCTTTCAACGGCCGAGGCAACGGGGTGGGCAAAGTCGGGGTAATCTGCCGAGGCATTGGAGTAAGTGCCGAAATCTTTCAGCTCGGTTGCTGATACAACATTCAGCAAAGCTTGTTTATAATCAAAGCCGGCGTGGTCGGCGCCAATGGCAATCTTTAGCCCTTCTTTCATCAGTTAAATAAGTATTAAGTTAAGATACAAATGTGCAAAAATTTTAAATGTAAGGATGCGCGAATTTCACATGTGTGATTAGATGTGCAGATGGATGTGCTTTTCCCGCGCGTCATTGGTACGAAGTAATCTCTACGTAGGAAGGTTAATCCTTTATATCGGCTCTGTACAGCATAGAGATTGCTTCGTACCTCGCAATGACGCGTGAGGGCTAAACAACAAAAGCGGCTATGGCCGCTTTTGTTGTTATTTATCATTTGCACATCTGCAATCTATCATCTGCACATTAATTAGGACATCACCTCTTCGTGGCGCTTTATCTTTCTTTTCTCAACCAAACCGGCTACTACAATACTTACTTCATACAGTACAAACAGCGGGATACTTACTACAGTCATGGTTAACATATCAGGCGTTGGGGTTACCACCGCCGCGATGATCAGGATGATCACAATAGCGTATCTGCGTGTTTCGCGCATAAATTTAGGCGTTAAAATACCCAGGTTTGATAATATGTACACCAGAATAGGCAATTGAAAAACCACACCGGTTGCCAGTGTTAAAGTGGCAACTGATGATATGTAGGAATCAATAGAGAATAAATTCTGGATCTTTGAACTTACCGTATAGCCCGATAAGAAATTAATGGACATTGGGGTAATAACATAATACCCAAATAATATGCCCATGAAAAAAAGCATACAAGCATAAAAAACAAATCCGGTAGCGGCTTTTCGCTCTTTTTCATGCAGGGCTGGTTTTACAAAGCGCCAGATCTCCCAGATGAGGTAAGGGATACCCAAAGTGATCCCTATAAGGAGCGCTGAATTAATTTGCAGGGTAAACTGTCCTGCCATTTCGGTATTGATCAACTGGATGTTGATCTTATCGATGCAAAAACCTGAACGGTGTAGTGCCGCGCCAATCTCGCAGAGCATGCGATAGGTCCAAAAGGTAGGCCTGCTTGGACCCATGATCACGGTATCGAAGATCCAGTCGTAAAAATAAAATACTACAGCGGTAAATATCACAATAGCTACTGATGCCCTTACCAAATGCCACCTTAACGCTTCCAAATGATCAAAGAAGGACATTTCTGCCTCCATCGTTTTGCCTTTGTCTTTGATGGCTTTAATTAGTTTGTTATCGCTCATGGTTTATAAATACCGCTGTATCAACGCTATTGTGCTAAGTATGTTTAATTATATGAAGATAGTTTGAATTTATTTTAAAATTCAAAGGTTTCCATAAACTTGGTAGTGAAATTACCGGCCCGGAAGTTAGGATCCTGCAATAATTTGAGGTGGAATGGTATGGTTGTTTTTACACCTTCTATTACAAATTCGCTCAATGCCCGCTCCATGGTACTTAATGCTTCATCACGCGTTTGTGCTACGCAGATCACTTTGGCTATCATCGAATCATAGTTTGGAGGGATCACGTAACCGGTATATACATGCGTATCTATACGTACGCCGTGACCACCTGGCGAATGAAAATTAGTTATTTTACCTGGTGACGGGCGGAAGCCGTTAAATGGATCTTCGGCGTTGATACGGCACTCGATAGCATGCATGGTTGGCTCGTAATTTTTACCAGAGATAGGGATACCTGCGGCAACCTTTATTTGCTCCTTGATCAGGTCAAAGTTGATCACCTCTTCGGTAACCGGGTGTTCTACCTGGATCCGGGTGTTCATTTCCATGAAGTAGAAGTTACGGTCTTTATCAACCAGAAACTCTACGGTACCTGCACCTTCATATTTAACAGCTTTGGCGCCTTTTATAGCGGCATCACCCATTTTTTTACGAAGTTTTTCGGTCATGAACGGTGATGGTGATTCTTCCACCAGTTTCTGGTGACGACGCTGGATAGAGCAATCGCGCTCAGAAAGGTGGCATACTTTACCATATTGGTCGCCCACCACTTGTATCTCGATGTGGCGCGGGTCTTGTACATATTTCTCCAGGTAAAGGCCATCGTTACCAAAGGCAGCACCAGACTCGGCACGGGCCGAATCCCATGCATTCTCAAACTCATCGTCTTTCCAAACAATACGCATACCACGGCCACCACCACCGGCAGTAGCTTTTAATATAACCGGGTAACCAATTTTATTAGATATGGCAATGCCTTGTTTTACATCGGTAAGCAAACCTTCAGATCCGGGAACAATAGGTACACCGGCTTTTTTCATGGTTTCTTTGGCTGATGCCTTATCACCCATTTTATTGATCTGCTCGGCTGTTGCACCTATGAATTTGATACCATAATCGGCACAGATGGCAGAAAATTTAGCATTTTCAGATAAAAAGCCATAGCCCGGATGTATGGCATCGGCATTAGTAAGCTCAGCAGCCGAAATGATATTAGGAATACTTAAGTAAGAATCGCGGCTTGGCGGGGGGCCTATACAAACAGCTTCATCGGCAAAGCGTACATGAAGGCTGTCACGGTCGGCAGTTGAATATACAGCTACGGTTTTTATACCCATCTCTTTACAGGTACGGATAATACGTAAGGCGATCTCACCCCGGTTAGCTATTAATATTTTTTTAAACATCTTTTTTTAAATGTGCAGATTACAAATGTGCAAATATGCAGATGATAAATTACAGGTGTGCAGATGTGCAAATTATAAATGTGCAGATGAATTAAAACCAATCATCTGCACATCTGAAATCCGCATATCTGCACATCTACTAAATAGGTTCTACTAAAAATAAAGGCTGGTCGTATTCAACCGGTGAGGCATTGTCAACCAATACTTTCACAATACGGCCTGAAATTTCAGACTCGATCTCGTTGAAGAGTTTCATGGCTTCGATAATACAAACAACAGTGCCTGTTTTTATCTCATCGCCAACGTTTACAAATAATGGTTTATCTGGACTGGCCGAACGGTAAAAAGTACCGATCATTGGCGATTTGATAGTAAGATACTTTGAGGTATCGGCCGCTGCCGGAGCAACTGGCGCCGCAGGTTCTGCCGGCACAGCGGGAGCAACCGGTAATGCAACCGGGGCGGTTTGCGCCGGAATACTTGCATGAATAACCTGTGGTTGTACCTCGTTGGTTTTTATGGTTATCTTAAAATCTTTTTGCTCAATTGATACTTCATTTACGCCTGATTTTGAAACAAAACGAATAAGGTCCTGAATTTGTTTAATATCCATACTTTGGGATTGAGTGGTTTTGGATAAAGTTTATTATCTAAGTTATATGATAATGTGCAAACTGGCAATATGCAAATATGCAGACTGCAAATGTGCAAATGTTTTTTATGATTTGGCTATAAATTAAGTAACATATTAAAATGAACAGATGTTTTATTTTTCTGTATGTACACTTAATAAGCCCATTTTAAATAAACGGAGCCCCAGGTAAAGCCACCGCCAAATGCGGCTAAAATAAGATTATCACCTTTTTTGAACTTGCTCTCCCACTCCCATAAACATAATGGTATTGTTCCGTTAGTTGTGTTACCATAGCGTTCAATATTAATGATCACCTTATCGGCGCTTAAACCCGTGCGGCTGGCTGTAGCATCAATGATGCGTTTATTAGCCTGATGCGGTACCAACCAGGCCACATCATCAGCACCAAGGCTGTTGCGTTCCATTACCTCATGGGCAACATCGGCCATGTTGGTTACCGCGAATTTAAATACCGCAGGGCCTTCCTGGTAAGCAAAATGCTCACGGGCCTCTACGGTTTCATGAGTTGCTGGTTTTACAGAACCGCCGGCTTTTTGATGTAGGTACTGTGCACCTGACCCATCGCTTTTCAGGATGGAATCCATAACACCATAACCTTCGGCATTAGGCTCAAGCAATACGGCGCCGCAGCCATCACCAAAAATAATGCAGGTAGCACGATCTTCGTAATTAACTATCGACGACATTTTATCGCCGCCTATTACCAGTACCTTTTTATGTTTACCGTTTTCAATGAACTGGGCACCTGTGGTAAGGCCGAATATAAAGCCGGAACAGGCCGCCTGCAGATCAAAACCCCAGGCATTAACCGCGCCAATTTTGTTGGCCAGGATGTTTGCCGTTGCCGGGAAGGGCATATCGGGCGTAGTTGTGCAAAAAATAATAAGGTCAATTTCCTCAGCGCTTATACCTCGTTTTTTCAACAAGCCGTTAACCGCCGGAACTGCCATATCAGATGTACCCAAGCCTTCGCCTTTAAGTATACGGCGCTCCTTAATACCGGTACGGCTTACAATCCACTCATCATTGGTATCAACCAGTGTTTCAAGCTCCTGGTTGGTTAAAATATAGTCGGGAACGTAACCATGTACAGCAGTAATAGCAGCATGAATCTTACTCATCTTTTATTTTTTTACTGAAAAGCTTGTTTAATTTTGTCCACCAATTTGCTCTCAACCATGTTTTTTGATAAAAGGATCATGTTTTTGATTGCTTCGGGACTTGAAATGCCATGGCCTACAATTACGGGGGCATTTACACCCAGGATAGGGCTGCCACCGTATTGCTCATAATTAAACCGGTCAAAAAACTCATCTTTAAGCTGTTTCTTTCGTGTTATCACATAAAACGATTCGGCCAGCTTTAATATTACATTACCGGTAAAGCCATCACATACATAAACATCGGCAGTTTCACTGAACAGGTCGCGTCCTTCAACGTTACCTACAAAGTTAAACAGGGATGTTTCTTTCATTAAAGGATAGGTGGCCTGACTTAGAATATTACCTTTTTCTTCTTCTTCGCCAATGTTCATCAACGCCACCCGGGGGTTGGTCATGTCATACACAGACTGGGCGAGTAAGCTGCCCAAAACACCAAACTGAACCATAACGTCTGGTTTGCAATCGGCGTTGGCGCCTACATCCAACAAAATACCCAAACCTCCTTTAAGCTTGGGCACAATAGTGGTCATAGCCGGACGAATAACGCCGGGAATGGTTTTTACGCTGAACATGGCGCCAACAAGCATGGCGCCGGTATTACCAGCCGAAGAAAAGGCCTGTATTTTGTCCTCCTTAAGCAATTGAAATCCAACCGAAACACTTGAATCCGGTTTTTGAACAATAGCTTTTGTAGGGTGTTCGCCCATACCAATCACTTCGGTTGTATGCACAAACTCAAAGTGATCGGGGCTCACATTGTTTTCCTGAAGAATAGTGGCAGCAATTTCTTTATCCCCAATGAGCACCAATTTTTGGTCGGCAGATAAAGCCTTATAAGCTTCGATTGCCCCTAAAACGGCTGCTTTGGGAGCAAAATCACCGCCCATAATATCTAAGCCAATCTTCATTTTCAGAAAATTAAACTTATGCTACTGCTGCTTTCTCTATCAGTAATTTACCGTTGTAGTAAACGTTACCATCAACAGTATAAGCTCTGTGTGGTAAGTGGATAGCACCGGTAGTTTGGCAGGTAGTTAAAGTTGGAGCCTCAGCTTTGTAGTGTGTTCTACGCTTATCTCTTCTTGATTTGGATATTTTACGTTTTGGATGTGGCATGATCCTGTTATTTATTATTTATTTATTTTCCTGAGTACATCCCACCGCGGGTCTGTCTGCTCATTTTGTCCTTCATTTCCCGAAAGGTTATTTAACTTTTCGAGCATCTCTTTATCACAATAAGAGGTGTTACCCTCATCGCTGCATACCGATATAAATGGCATGGCAACGTTTATATATTCATATATTAACCCTGCTATATTGATCTCATGATCATTTTTATTCAGGGTGATGATCTCGTCATCTTCATCAATCACCTCGTCGCTAAATTTGGCGATCTGCTGTTCGGTTATATCCAACGGTTGCGGATATTGGGCCAGGCACCTGTCGCAGGTGGCATTAACAGTTCCGCTGATATGGAAATCCAGTATCAGCATGGTCTCCTGTTTATCCAATTCCACCTGGCACTGCAGATTTGCTTTTTTTACCAGCGAGTAATCAAACTCGTCAAAAAAAGCATCATCAACAGCGTATTCAAACTGGTGTTTTCCCAGTTTAAGTCCTGTAAAAGGAATCGAATATGTTCTAAGCGATTTCAATGAGCAACAATTAGCCCGCAAATGTATGGAAAAATACCATAACTGGAAACTGTTTTTTTAATTTGCTTATAGACCTGATAAAACACTAATGATTAAAGGTAAAGATAATATTGTAATCTACAAGGCTAATTATCAAAAACAGGGCATAATATAAACCAAATACTATTTCGGTATTTGAAATTTAAAGACCATATTTAGCTTAAAGCGCAAAGCCAAAGGCTGAAAGCAAATGGAAGCTTTAAGCTTTTAGCCTTCTGCTTTAAGCTTCAAACTATATCTTCAGCCGGATATTGATCTTATCCAGTAAGCCTGTGAGCCAAACCATTACAAAGGCAAATAGGATACATTTGATCAGTCCGCCGGTTCCCTGGCTCAGATATTCGGGATAGCCCAGGTTGCTCATTTCATACATGGGGTAAAACAGGAAGGGTACAATATAACAGGTAAACGTATTGGTGCCGGCCGGCTCAATGATTTTGAACCAGTTGTATTTATGTTTAAAATCCACCACATAAATAAAAATGGCATACATCACCAAACTAATGCCCGTGCAAATAAGCACCCATGAAGGGGTATCGCGCGCTTTGGAAATGCCACCGCTAAAGTAGCGTACTATGAAGCCCATGTTAAACATGATAATGGCGATCATGATCAGGGCGGCCCATAATAATTTAAGTTCGTTGTTGGCCTTAAGCCGCATGTACAGCACCGATACAAATACCCCGGCCATAGTAAAGGCCTGCATGGCTCCATTGCCGGCTATCCACACATATTTTTGCAAAGGGGCAAGGAAATCCAAAAATCCAAAGTGAAAATCGATGTTAAAAAACATAAAGAAGATCCATGCCGCCGCCTGGATCCATAGATATCCGCCCGAGTAATAGTATATCAGTGCGCAAAGCAAATACGCCCAACCTATTAGCCCCAGGATTCCCCACCAGGTAAAGTGAAGCCAGGTATGACCCGGATCGCTGGTTTTATAGAGGATGGACATGGCCAGGAGCAGCGCTATTCCAAAACCTTGCAGTATATACCGCTTAAGGTTGGAAGTCTCTTTACCGTAATCTAAAAATATAAAGAAGAAGCTAAATGTAACCAGGCTTTCCCAAACAGGCTTTGGCAGCAGTGTGGTCACCTCATTATAGGTTTCCATGTTGGCATGATAGAAGCCTATGAACACCAGCGCAAACGAGCGACTGACTATGCGCGACAGCAGTTTATAATTGCCGCTTTTTAACCTGTTTTGAAACGCGAAAGGTATTGATAAACCTACGATAAATAAAAACGCGGGAAAAATGGTATCGGCCATTCCTAAGGCATCAACATTTTCTCCGGCATGTTTGAGCCAGTTAGGTGTATTTGGAATGCCGTCGAGGTCGTTCACAAATATCATCAGGAACATTGTTACCGCGCGGAAAGCATCAATGGATCGGACTCGACTAAAAAAATCATTCATTAAAGTGGTAAATGCGATAACTAAGCAAATGTTTTAATCTAACGTTAATTAAATTGAAACATTACTATTACAGAGCGGATTTTAGTCCCTGTCGCGGCTCAGTTTGGTAAATGCCAACGGATTTTCATTCAGCTCCAGGGTTTCACGGCGGTGTTTTACAATATGTATAGCCGTGAACAGCGCCTCCCGAAATGATATTTCCGAAGCCTGGTTTTTACCGGCTATGTCATAAGCGGTACCATGATCGGGCGAGGTGCGTACAAAGTTTAAACCAGCCGTGAAATTAACTCCCGATTCAAATGCTATTTGTTTAAAAGGAATAAGTCCCTGGTCGTGATACATGGCTAATACGGCATCAAACTGCAAATAAGTTCCGTTAGCAAAAAAACCATCGGCCGAGTATGGTCCAAAGGCCAGTATATCATTGTTGCGTGCCTCTTCAATAGCTGGGATGATCACTTCTTTTTCTTCATTGCCAATCAATCCGTTATCGCTGGCGTGCGGGTTAAGGCCCAGCACCGCAATCTTGGGTTTGCGGATCCAGAAATCATTTTGCAGGCTGTGATTCATCAGCTTAAGCTTGGCCAGTATTTTTTCGCCGGTAATGCTTTCGGATACTTTACTGATAGGAATATGCCCGGTAACTACACCAACCCGCAGGGTATCACTTACTAAGAACATCAGCGATTCGGCCGCGCCATCCCGTTGTTGTAAATATTCGGTATGACCCGGGAAATTAAACTGGTCGCTTTGTATATTATCCTTGTTGATAGGAGCGGTGATCAGAGCGTCTATATAGCCTTCTTTCAAATCAAAAGTAGCGCGTTCCAAGGAGATGAAAGCGTACTTGCCGCCTGCCTCGGTAACCTGGCCCATCTCTATCTTTACGTCCTCTTCCCAGCAATTGATCATGTTGGGCTTTTTGGGCTGCGATTGTGAGGGATCATTAATAACATGAAAATTAAGCTCATTAACCTGGGTTGCGCGGCGATGAAACGAAGCTACCTTGGTATGCCCGTAAACAATGGGAGTACAATAATCGTAAATGCGGGCATCTGCCAGTGTCTTTATAATTATTTCTAATCCAATGCCATTTACATCACCTATGCTTATCCCTACTTTAATTTTTTCGCTCATGTTATTATGTATGATTACACTGATCATTTAATGATTTCACCGATTTTGGATTGATCTCACTGATGTTGATCTGTGATTATTTTATTTATAATTTGCGGTCCGGGCCTTCCTTTTTACCCTTAACCTTTTGCCTTTTACCTCGTTTTTTTACTGCAAATAAAAGATTTTAAGCTTATAGTTCCCGAATAAAGCACAAATATGCCTTAATTTGCTCAAATATTTGATTAATAATGACGTTGGTAAGGGCAAAAAAACATTTAGGGCAACATTTTCTTACGGATAAAAATATCGCTGCTAAAATTGTGGACAGCCTGAAACCTGATGGCCGTTATCAACACGTATTGGAGGTTGGTCCGGGTATGGGTATCCTGTCCGACTTTTTATTACAGAAAACAGAGTACGAAGTATCCCTGATCGATATTGATGAGGAATCATACCAGTACCTGCAAAAAAAATACCCCCAGCTGGGCAGCCGCCTCATCAATGCCGACTTTCTGGAGATGGATTTTGGCGGCATATTTAATGGTCCGCTGGCTATTATTGGCAATTTTCCCTATAATATATCCTCCCAGATACTGTTTAAAGTGCTCGACAATCGACAGCAGGTGGTTGAAGTGGTTGGCATGTTCCAGAAGGAAGTGGCCGAACGCTGCACCGCCAAAGCCGGCAGTAAGGAATACGGCATCCTGAGCGTGTTTTTACAGGCCTACTACAAAGTAGAGTACCTGTTTACCGTAAAGGCCGGTGTATTTAACCCGCCGCCCAAAGTGCTTTCGGCGGTGATCAGGCTGACACGGAATAGCGCTGAGGCCCTGGATTGCGACGAGAAGCTGTTTTGGCAGATTGTGAAGGCCGGATTTAACCAGCGCCGCAAGACGCTGCGCAATGCCATATCATCACTCATTAACAAAGAACAGATGGTTGGCAATACCACCCTCGACCTGCGGGCCGAACGACTCACAGTTGCCGATTTTGTAAAGCTTACCAACGAGGTGGCGGCAGGCAGGAGTGCGAGCTCCCTCTAAGGGAGTCTCAGGGGGCTTAACTTACCGGTATCACTATGGGTGTGTCCTGCATTTTTTTAACCATTTCGCCCATGCGTTTGATGAACAGGTAATTGGCGGTGCCGCCAATCACGGCGCCTACAACAGGTACCATTCTTTCGGCGGTGCGTGTACCTAATACCATGAGGAATTTTTCGGCAATGCCCTCCATCATGGTTTTGGATATGGCTACGCCGGCCTCCACCCTTAGCGAGGTAGCTACCAGTCCCATAAAATCATTAAATTCAATTTGGTAACTGCCCTTGTTATAGTACATAATGGCCATAGTTACCCTGAATTGCTGAGTAATGAGGTTGGCAAAGTCAATGGGCATGCCTGCTATCAGCGTGATCATACCGCCACTACCCGATATAGCGCCCGAACCGGCTGCCATGAGTGCGCATTGATTTATAAACTTATCCAGCCCCATCGTGTCGACCCCTTTTTTTATCTTGAGCTGATCTATGTGGGTAAATATCTGTTTAAAGCCGCTATCAGCCAGTTTTTCGGCCTGGTGCTTTATGTCTGCCCCCAGCTTTTTTATTTTGATGAGTTTCATCTTTTGCAATTATTGATTTAGTGAGTTATTGAATTAGTGATTTCATCTCTTTGTGTGAAAAACTACATGGATGCTTTATCGTCTATAAATCAATAATCCAATTAATTATAAAGCTATTCCCGTGCCAATTTATAAAGGCCAGCAAAATGGCAGTCGGTTATTTGGATGATACCACCATGCCTTTGTCATCCAGGGTTTCTATAACCGGCTGATTTTGGGCGTTGATATAAATTTTTAACCGTGGTTTGCCTTTATCGTCACGCAAAAACAAACCTACTTCGCCTTTGGTGTTTTTACCTACAAAAAGCCGCTCGGCAGTAATTACACCCGGTTGCTGTAGTTTTTTAATGCCGGCATTGTAGGCGGCGGTATCCTTGAGTTTTTTTAATGAATCGGCGTAGGCTACCACTTTTACACCTGGAAAGCTGTCGTACTTATCCCACAGTTTTAAGCCATAACTGCGATGCAGGCTGCCCGCGTCTTTATCCTGACTGTATTGGATCTGCATGATCTGGTCGTTCTGATACTGATCGATAGAGTAGGTCATACTCGCGCTCTTTTTATCGCCGTCATAAACCAGTCCGCCGCATTCGTCGCCATCATCATTAAAAAATATCATACCGGCAGGGCGGTCGCGTTTCGGCAGTTCTTTACCACCGATGGTTCCCGGGTGCTGGCGCTCGCGGTTACTGATAGCCATGCGAATTTTACCGTTGCTATCGACGATGTCCATGCGTTCGGCGGTGATGTGTTTAAAATGTTCGTTATCGCTATTGTTCTGTCTGAACACCATGATCATTAATGCCAATACCAATAAGGTTAAAACGCCTGCGTATATTTTTAATGCTTTAACCTGTTTTTGTAAGTTTTCCATAATTGGGCTTTGTTGCTGAACAAATATATTTAAATGGGGGCGAAACGACTCACCCGATCTGCGCTTCGCTGGATCACCCTCTCTCCGGCTTTGCCGCAAAGAGGGGATTTTCTCTTCACGCGTCAATGACGTTATTGATTAATATTTTCAACCCTCCTTCCGCCGCAGGCGAAGAGAGGGTCGGCGAGCGAAGCGACGCCGGGGTGAGTCCTTGCCGGCGTTCAAATCCGTTATGCCATATTCGTAAAATTATATTCAAATTGTAAAAATCAGGAATACAATAAATAGCTGATGACTAATAATAGGAGGTTTTGTAAATTCGCCCTTTCCTAATAATTCAAAATTGAAAAATAACATTCTTATTGTCGACGATGTGCATCCCATATTTATGGAGATGGCCGTTGCCAAAGGTTACCAATGCGATTACAAACCATTGATCAAAGCCGATGAAGCTTTGCAGATCATCGGGGATTATGCAGGCTTGGTGATCCGTTCCAAATTCAGGGTTGATAAACAGGTGATAGATGCCGGAACAAATCTGCGCTTTGTGGCCCGGGCCGGTGCCGGTATGGATAATATTGACGAAGCCTATGCCGCCGAAAATGGCATCAGCCTGATTAATGCACCCGAAGGTAACTCGGACGCGGTGGGCGAACATGCTATTGGCCTGCTCCTATCCTTAATGAATAATTTAAATAAAGGCGATGCCGAGATACGCGGCGGCAGCTGGCAGCGCGAAGCCAACCGTGGTTTTGAACTTAAAGGTAAAACCGTAGGCATTATTGGCTATGGCCACATGGGGCATAGCTTTGCCCGTAAGCTGTCGGGTTTCCAGGTGGAGGTAATTGCTTATGATAAGTACAAAACCGGCTTTAGCGACCGCTATGCCCGCGAAGTGAGCATGGAGGACATTGTGAAACATAGCGACGTGCTGAGCCTGCACATCCCGCTTACTTCCGAAACCAACGGACTGGTGGATGATGAATACCTGTTCCACTTTAAAAAACCTATATTTTTTATCAATACTTCGCGCGGTAAAACTGCTAAAGTGAGCGCTGTGCTAAACGCCATTAAACAAGGCAAAATACTGGGCGCCGGTTTGGATGTACTGGAGGTTGAAAAATTTCCGGCTCTGGCCGAACAGGTATGGTTTGATGAGCTGCGCCAAAACGGCAGGGTGCTGCTGAGCCCTCACGTGGCCGGCTGGACATTTGACTCGTACCGGAAAATAAGTGAGGTAATGGCGGAGAAATTGTTTGCTGTGGGTTCATAGATCATGGTTGATAGTTCATAGTAAGAGGGAATATTTGTTATAACCATAGCTATCAACCAAATGCTCTGACCATGAACTATCAACCATGATCTATTAGCTAACCGGCTTCGACGGTAAATAAATTTGGATATTAAAATTTAAATAACTTATCTTCGTTAAATACAAAAGCAAGACTATGTAGGCTCGGGCCCATGTAGTCTTGTTTGTTTTTAGAGTCATTGCGTCCCTCTCAAACAAGGGGGGCGGTTTTTTTTGGATGACAACAGAATAAACATTTAATAATTTATTGTTATGGCAGAGGTATCATACTTTACCAAAGATGGTTTAGAGAAATTAAAAGAAGAGTTACAGAGATTAAAAACTACCGGGCGTGCGGATATATCAAAAGCTATAGCCGAGGCACGGGATAAAGGTGACCTTTCTGAGAATGCAGAATACGATGCGGCCAAAGAGGCGCAGGGATTGCATGAAGCTAAAATAGCGCAGATGCAGGAAACTCTGGCCAATGCGCGTTTGCTTGATGAATCCAAACTGGATGTATCAAAAGTGCTGGCTTTATCGGTTGTGAAAATCAAAAATCTTAAAAACGGAGCTACTATGAGCTACCAACTGGTATCAGAAAGTGAAGCCGATATGAAAGCCGGTAAAATATCGGTAACATCACCTATTGCAAAAGGCCTGCTGGGCAAAAAAGTTGGCGAAACCGCCGAGATCACGGTACCAGCCGGTGTTATTGAATTCGAGATACTTGAAATTAGCAGATAAGTTATTGGTGAATGGTTGATGAGGTGAGTGGTTGATTAAGTTGTCTGAACCTTGATTTTTCTGATTAAGGGATACCCAGGATTTTTTTAACTGCTAAAACTTAATTAACCATTCCAACCACTCACTTAATAAACCACTCACCAATCATGAGCATTTTTTCAAAAATAATAGCAGGGGAGATACCCGCGCATGTAGTAGCTGAAAGTAATGAGTTTTTGGCTTTTCTGGATATTAGTCCGCTGGCCGAAGGACATGTGCTGGTAATACCCAAAAAAGAGGTTGATTATATATTTGACCTTGACGATGAGACCTATACCGGACTGCATATTTTCGCGAAAATTGTGGCAACGGCGTTAAAAAAAGCTATCCCCTGCAAAAAGGTTGGCGTAGCGGTTATCGGTTTAGAAGTTCCGCATGCGCACATCCACCTGATACCCATGAACCGGGTTGACGACATGAACTTTGCCCGTCCCAAACTCAGCTTTACACCCGAAGAACTGAGCGCCACGAAAGAAAAGATCAAAGCCGCGCTGCGGGATTGATTTGATTGATGTGCAGATGTGTAGATAATATACCCGCGCGTCATTGCGAGGTACGAAGCAATCTCTATGCTGTACAGAGCGAACTTTTATGATTGACCTGCCTGCTTCGTACCTCGCAATGACGCGGTTTTTTATTGTTTTTCATCTGCACACCTGCACATCCGCATATCTGCACATCCGCACATTTTACTTCACTATCCTCTTCACATTATCTTTTACAAAAGTATCCCAGCCAGAGTATGATTTTTTGCTGCCGGCTTTGCTGCCTGTGGATATACGTTGAAAAGAATGACAAACGGCAACGGCCAGGCCGTCGGTAGCATCCAGAAAATCGGGGGTTTCGCTAAACTTCAGGAGCGTTTGCAGCATAGCGGCAACCTGTTCTTTTGTGGCGTTGCCATTGCCCGTGATGGATTGTTTTATTTTGCGCGGCGCATACTCGGTGATATCGATATTACGTGTCAGGGCAGCGGCCATGGCTACACCCTGCGCACGACCCAGCTTGAGCATTACCTGTATGTTTTTGCCGTAAAACGGCGCTTCAATAGCCAGGCAATCGGGCTTGTAATTATCAATAAGGGCAACAGTTTTTTCGAATATACGCTGCAGCTTGAGCATGTGATCATCCATCTTTTCCATTTTTACTACGCCCAGGGCCAATAGTTCTATTTTTGGTCCGGTTTCTTTAACCAGGCCGTAACCCATCACGGCGGTGCCGGGGTCGATACCTAAAATAATACGTTCTTTGGTGTTTGCTTGCTGCACGTATCAAAGGTAGTTATATTGAGGCTAAAAGCGGAAGGCTTAAGGCTGAAAGCTTTTTTGATTTTTTCTTGCGCTCGTTTGTAACGAGTGCTTATTATGGTGCGGCGATTGCATCGCAATAGCGTTTTAAACGCAAATCCAAGTTAAGCACTCGTTGCAAACGAGCGCAAGGAGTTTGTTCGCGAGGCATATCGTATAAACCCCTCCCTGCCACAACACAACCTATCGCACCCCTCCCGTGGGAAGGGAACTGAATTGGGTGGCAATTTGTCCTTTACCCTTTTAAAATGACCATATATTGTTCCCTGCTAATCATGCGGGCACCCATTGACCCCATATGGTCGGTGTGTACCTGGCAATCTATCAGCTTATAGAGACCGCTCTGACATACGTGGATGAGGGCTGTTTTGGAGGCATTGCTTACTTTGCTGAACATGCTTTCGCCGCAAAAAACATTACCTACCCGCACACCATAAATACCGCCAACCAATTCGCCGTTTTGCCAAACTTCAACCGAATGGGCATAACCTTCGGCGTGCAGCCGGTTATAGGCCGCTTTCATATCATCGGTGATCCAGGTACCATCCTGCCCTTCGCGCGGAACGGTGGAGCAGGCCGTGATCACCTCGTTAAAACAGGTATCGGCGGTAACGCTGAACCTGCCCGAGTTAAGTACCCGGCGCATGGAACCGGATATGTTGAGCTCCTGCGGGTAAAGCACAAAACGCTCATGCGGCGAATACCACAGGATAGGCGTGTCATCGCTATACCAGGGGAAGATGCCATTTTGATAAGCCAGCAGCAGGCGTTGGGTGGATAGATCGCCACCTACAGCCAAAAGCCCGTCTGGTTCGGCCAAAGCGGGCTCAGGAAATACTAAACGTTTATTGAGCCTGAAGATCATCAGGCGCAAATTTAAGCTTTGCGACGAATCACCAGTTTTTTATTTTGAGCTTTGGCCACCGCATCCATATACACTTGCATTTCGGTGTATTTAGCGGCCGGTATCACCTGGTTGTTTAAATTAAATTTAGCGGTACTGGTCACCTGGTTTTTCGTGGCATCATATTTATACTTTACCTCGTAGCTGCCATAAGTAAATTTCAGGCTTTGATCCGTAGGGAGGGTCTCCATTTCGAAGCCTGCCGGCAGATCAATAGTGGTAACACAGGTTTTAGCAACCGGGGCATTGAAATAGTAATTGGTCTTTCTTTTCTCTTCCGGAGGCAAGGTAAGATCCCAAAGCATAAAGGCCAGCGGACGATAAAATTGCTTATCGCCGGTAGCGATGTCACAAAATTTATCATACTCCATATCAATGTTTACCTCCTTAAAGCCTTTGGTATCATCGGCAGGTTTAAAGTTAAAAACAGAAGGCTGTTTAATATCCAGGTGTTTTAACAGGTACTCTTTTTGTTCGTCGGCCTTGTAGGTGGGCAGCACATCAACAAACATACTGCGGTATTCGCCGCTACTTAAAATATTGATGTGGGCTTTGGCACCTCCGTCGGCATCCAATACCAAATGCACCTGGCCGTTAAGCTGGTTGTCCTGTGGATTGCTGCGGGGGGTATTTACCAGTTTGCCGCCTTCGTCTGTGATCAGCAGGGCATTGCGGTTTTCGGTAAACGGGCCCAGTTTGCCAAAAGGGGTGGTACTGCTGGTACACTCCAGCCAGGTGGTATCATTTTTAAAAGGGATACACAATATGGCATGGTTAAATGAATTACTGGGGAATGCCTGATTGGCGGGTTCGGCATTATAGCCGGCCCTTATAATAGCGTAATTTGACGGAATGTTTACCGCTTTGAGTAAGGCCCTCATATAGTTGGAAAGCGCTTTACAATCACCATATTTTTTCTGGTCGACAAATGTTGCCGGAAAGGGTTTATAACCTCCGATGCCTAACTGGATACTCACATAGCGCATGCTTTTTTGCATATAATTATACAAAAAGCGGGCTTTCTGCTTATCGGTCTTAATGGTATCAGTCATTTGTTTTATCTGGGCGATACGTTCGGGACTTAAGGAAGAAACATCGTCATTTAATGACTTGATCCAGTTACCGAATGATTGCCAGTTGGTAAAATCGCCGGGATAACCATAGCAATTGAAGGTATTTACCGCAAAGTTGATTTTGGGGATAATAGTCCAGCTTACAATATGTTCCTGTTTTTTGATAGCCTTGAGGTTTTTAACCGTCCAGGTATAGGTGTCGAGTCCATCGGCGTTGCCTTTAACGGGATTAATATTGAAATTGCTGTTCTGGTACCTGAAACCTATGGCCGGGTTTACCGAAATCTTACAGTACTCGTTTTGTACGGCTTGTTCCATCTTCTCCTGCACATACCAGCTGTTCAGGCTAATGAAACTGCTTTCGTCCTCTTCATATTTAATTTCAATAGTTGCCGGATAGGCAGCTATAGCATGTCTTACGGCTAAATAGCGCTGATCGGTTACCATGGTTTCATCATCAGCAGCCGAGCCATCGTACATATCGCTTTTGTGATATTTTTTGATCAGCAAGCCGGCAGCGTTATAAATGTTTATTTCTATGCCGCTGTAGGAGTCATACTTTTTGTTGTAGGGTAATATAAGTACAGCCTCATCATCGCCTTTTTCATTGAGCACGGTCACGATGCTATGCTCTTTGGTGGTCTGCCTGCCGGCTTCCTTCACTACGGTTTCACGTGCTTCATAACGGATCACCACGTTGGCGTCCTCTTTTAATGAATCGGGTATGGTTGAGGCTATATACAGATCTTTAGGAATGTTTTTATCCTGGCTGTAGCCATGATTATAGAGTGCGCATAAGGCTGCTATGGTTAATAGCAGCCTGTTATATTTTTTAGCAAACATCATTTATCAGCCTTTTTTAAGTACCACCTGCTCGTTCAGCATTTCGTACATTTTTTTACAGAATTCATGAAACTCCGGATAGTTCTCTTTGAAATACAGGGACTGTTTAAAATCAACATTCAGCCTGATCATGATGGAGCCGTCCTGCTCAGCCACTATACGCCTGAAAACAATGCTTTTATCGGGTATCATCATGTTGATGCTTTTTGGCATGGCGTCAATTTTATAACCGGCCGGCAATTTAAATATACCGGTTATGGCATAGTTGTCGCGATAGCCGAAATCAATATCTGTAACACGGTTTTCGTTCAGAAATGGATTTGTTTTAAGATCGGTGAACAGGTTGGCATTAAAGTATATATAATTTTCATCGGCCCCGGTAAGGTCGAGGTTAAAGTCCATTTTTTGTTGCAACGGCAGTGTGTCAACTTCCATATTCTCAAACTTAACCGATGCTATTTTCATGTTATTGTTATCATTGCGCAAAAAGTCGATGTATTTTTTTTCACCATCAGTCTTGTATTTCTTGATGCAATTAACACGGTTATAAACAAAGCTGCTGATATCGGCCGTTCCGCTCATTTTGCCTTCGGGCTTTATTTCGGCATTGATGAGTACTACCTGTCTAACCGGGTCTTTATCATCTAAGAAAGCGAGGTCATAAATCTGATCTTCTTTATTGATATATAAACCAAACGAGTTTAAATAGTTGTTGGGTACCTGGTTGTAAATATTGTATTTGCTGGTGGCGTCAAGTACATAATATTTATTACTATCTACCGGAATGTACGCTACCGAAGTATTAAACTGGTAATAGCTTGGATAAGCCGGATTAACGCGACCATTGCTGCGGGTACTCACGAGCATAGGATATACTTTAACCCCCGATTTTTTGAGCAAATGGGTGAGGATAAGGTTAATTTCGGTTGAGTTACCTATCTTTTTATCCCAGGCTTTTACAGTACCATCATTAGTGTAACGGGCATAGGAGTCGTTCCATTTTACCGTATTTTTAACCTCGTTAAATAAGTAGGCGATTTTATCATCATCGGTTTTGAGACTTTTGGCTTTGGCAATAATCGCTTCTTCGCCGGCAAGTTTACGGTTTATCTGGCCGCCAAAATCTTCGTCGTCTGCTTTATTCTCCCCAACTTTTTTCCAGGAATCCTGATACGTTTGTGTAAAGCCATAGGTTGGTTTTATACTTAATAACTGAAACAGGATACGCTCCGAATTATCATTACGGGAACCCATAAAAGGCTCGTCTTTTAGTGATGGGATGTTAGCCAGTGCCTGGATATGAGCATTGCTTGAATTAGTTTTGTTAACTACGTAAGGAGAATGTACGTTTACCAATTGTTTATAATATAAAACATCGGGTACGTTGGTGCTTAGCTCACTATAGCGGGTTGGCAGGTCGCTCTGGAAATACCAATCCGGGAAATCAGCGATGGAAGCAGATGTTAAGCGGTACTTATATTCCAGGATAGAGCCCGGTTTTACGTTGGGAAAAGAAAACACCATGGCCGAGCGGTATTTGTCTATCACTTCGGTAAATATTTGCTTTTTATCAACTTTTATAATTTCAGGAGTGCCGTTGCTTGAGTTGATAGTTTGCGCCTGTAAACCGGAAATATATTCAACACGGTTGGCACTATAATATTCTAAACGGATGTTAGCTTCCGACTTCCCATTATCGTTAAATACTTTAATGCGCTTGTGTCTTTCGGTCACAATATTATAGGTTTGGTCAAAGTAAACCTCCGCTTTATCAAAAAGGATCTCGGCATTGGCGTCTTTTTCAAAATCGCAGGCTTTAAGTTCCAGATCAGCTTTGTCAACTTTGCCAAATGCCTGTGTGGTGGGTACTGGCGCGGGTGTTTGCGCTTTGGCAGCAACTGCCATACACCCTAAAAGGAATAGGGTAAAAATCTTGTTCATGTGATTGTGATAAGGTTTAATCTCTAATTACAAATTGAATGCGAAAGTAATATAAGAATTTTATAAAAATAAAAACAATTTAATCAAATAATTGTATGTGCTGATTTTTGATAAGCCAGACCGGCTCTGAGTTGTAATTATTTGAAATGCTGGCGCGTATAGTAAATATGAATAGTAATTTATATATTACTTTACTGTAATTTTGGCATCAGTAAAGTAAGGCTTAGGCCTGAATATATGCCATTATTAAACTGGCATTTAGATTGATATATTATAATTAATGAAACAAAAATTTTATGATACTGCTGTGAAGCAGGAAAAAGCTGTTCTGGTTGGTGTAATGACCCCACACGTAACTGATGAACAGGAAAAAGAGTATTTAGAGGAATTGGAATTTTTGGTGGCTACCGCCGGTGGCGAAACAATAACAAGTTTTACTCAAAAACTGCAACGCCCGGATAGGGCCACTTTTGTAGGCTCTGGTAAGCTGGAAGATATTAAAGCCTTTGTTATAGAAGAAGAGATCGATATGGTAGTTTTTGACGACGAGCTGTCGCCATCGCAACTGCGTAATATTGAAAACGAACTACAGGTAAAGATACTTGACCGTAATAACCTGATACTGGATATTTTTGCCAACCGGGCACAAACTGCTCAGGCCAAAACCCAGGTTGAGCTGGCCCAGCTGCAATATCTATTACCCCGCCTTACCCGTTTATGGACTCACTTAGAGCGCCAGAAAGGTGGTATTGGTATGCGCGGTCCGGGTGAATCGCAGATTGAGACGGACAGGCGTTTGATCCTGAATAAAATATCACTGCTGAAAGAAAAGCTGAAGCAAATAGATAAGCAGAACGAAACACAGCGCAAAAACCGTAACCAGATGGTACGTGCGGCTTTGGTGGGTTATACCAACGTAGGTAAATCAACCATCATGAACATGATATCCAAATCGGATGTGTTTGCCGAGAATAAGCTGTTTGCTACGCTGGATACTACCGTGCGGAAAGTGGTGATCGAGAATGTGCCTTTCCTGCTATCAGATACAGTTGGGTTCATCCGTAAGCTGCCTCACCATTTGGTAGAGTGCTTTAAGTCGACCCTTGACGAGGTGCGTGAGGCCGACATCCTGGTACATGTAGTGGATGTATCGCATCCCAATTTTGAGGACCAGATACGCACCGTAAACGAAACCCTGAAAGATATTGGCGCCATTGATAAAAAGATGATCACAGTGTTTAACAAAATAGATGCCTTTAAACCCGAAGAGCATCAGTTGGAGCCGCAAACGGAACCTCTTACTTTGGATGATTTTAAACATAGCTGGATGGCCAAGAATAACAGCCCGGCGATATTTATATCCGCTACCAAAAAGGAAAATGTGGATGAGTTTAGGGATCTGTTGTATGAAGAAGTGAAAGCCATCCATACGGAAAGATATCCGTATGATCAGTTACTTTATTGAGCCTGAAATACGAATATTTTAGAAGATAACTATGAATAAAGTTTTTACATCAGCCATATTAACCTTTATAATAGCGCTGATGTATACCACTGTTTATGCGCAGGCACATAGTGGAATAGGCCTTGGTTTGGGTGTCAATATACCATTTGCATCAGGTTATAGCCCGGGAGTTGATGTCAATATTCAGGGTAATATACGCCTTAGCCATGCTTTTGCGCTGGTACCTGCAATAGGTGTTAAGCAAATTAAAGGCGATAACGCGATTATTCATGAAGGCCCTCTGGGTTACAGCACCTATACCCGGGGCGATCTGGGTGGGGTTAGTCTTGCGTTTAGCGGCAAATACTATTTTGCTCAGCAATGGTCTGCGAGCGCCGGAATTGTAGGGATTATTAATGCCGATAGGTCCAGTAGTGGCGGCACGCTTGTTCTCGGGTACCAGGTACCTCTTGATAACCAAAACGCTGTAGAGTTTAGCCTGAATGGCAGCGTTTTAAAGTGGAGCAGGACAAGCGGCAGTAATACCGTACCGGTAGCCGGTTTAAGAATAGCTTATAATTTTAATTTCAGAAGATAGTTGCTTTACCGGCACGAGTGCCAAATGGGGAGGTTCTGTATAAAAACTGAAGTCATGCCGAATTTATTAGTAGGTTGTACGCGTGATGGTCACTCATCCTGTGGGGTCCTGAAACAAGTTGCCCAAAACGTATCCTCCTGATGTCATTGCGAGGAACGACGAAGCAATCGCGAACAATGTAAGGCGGCCTACATTCTACGAGATTGCCACGCGCTGCGCTCGCAATGACATATCTACTTTAATCAGGCGGTAACACTCGCAAGCAATTCTTCCAGACGTGCGTGCGAGTCAAGAACTCCCTGCTCCATGCCCGATTGCAGCATACCGTCGCGATCTGCAACGGATTGGAACACGGATTGTGTAACTATCCTTGTCCGGTTATTGGGTAAAGCTTCAAATTTTGTAGTTTCCAATGCTACATGGCCAGCTTCCGGTAATCCTTCAAACTCAAATGTTTGAATGATACGTTCGGGGGCAGTACTTTCATGGCAAACCCCATGGAAACCATACTCATTTCCGGCCGGGTCGGTATGAATGTATCGGTAGGAACCGCCGCCCCTGGCTTCAAATTTTTCTATTCGCATAGTGAGGTTGCACTGGCCGCCTAGCCATTGTAACAGTAATTCGGGGTCGGTATATGCTTTAAAAACGAGCTCGCGTGGAGCATCAAATTCCCGGGTAATAAAAATTTCCTGTTTGCCGGGTACGGCGGCGATGGTTGTTTTATTCTTTTCCATTTTTTTAATTTTTTAATTGGTGTCTGTTTATTTTTTATTAGTTGATCCATTTTCCTTTTGCAAACGCGCCAGCAGATCATCCATTTTAGTAAAGCGTTCTTCCCAGCTTTTGCGGTACGGTTCTATCCATTGAGCCACCTCATTAAGCTGTTCCAATTTGGCTTCGCAATACCGTTCCCGGCCGGATTTTTTAATATCGATCAACCCGCATTCAATCAATATCTTGATATGCTGCGATATGGCCGGCCTGCTCACCTCAAAATTGTCGGCAATGGCATTAAGGTTGAGCGGTTGCTGCGCGATCAGGTTAATGATCTGCCTGCGGGTAGGGTCGGCTATGGCCTGAAATACGTCTCTTCTGGTGCTTGTCATAACATGTAAGCGTTTGCTTACGCAAATGTATATGTAAGTATTTGCTTACGCAACTTTATTTTATAAAATTTTTTATGGAGAAGAGAAAGATAAAGCCAGGGATGTTTTATACGGGGAGAGTGGAGATAAATCAATAACACGCGGCGTAAAGGCCCCAATCATTCATTTGTAAATTGTTACTCCTTTAAGGGATTGGGGACAATAATTTTATACTTTTGGGGCTGAAATAATTATGGGTAAAAAAGCAGTTTTATTAGTGAATTTAGGTACGCCCGATAGCCCTTCGACGGCAGATGTGCGTACTTACCTGAATGAGTTTTTGATGGATCCGAGGGTAATTGATATTAACCCCATATTGCGCACCCTTTTAGTACGTGGATTAATAGTTCCATTCAGGGCACCAAAATCGGCCAAATTATACCAGGCCATCTGGGACAAAGAGACCGGATCTCCATTAATGCATTATAGCCTGCTGCAACAAAAAGCCCTGCAACAACGCCTGGGCGATGAGTACATTGTGGAACTGGCCATGCGTTATCAAAACCCTTCTATTGAATCGGCGCTGAACAGGCTTAAAGCCGCTTTGGTTGATGACATACAGGTGATCGCTTTGTTTCCGCAATATGCATCAGCCAGTACCGGTTCTGTTTATGATAAAGTGATGGAGCTTCTGACTCAGTGGGGCACCAAGCCCAATATCTCTTTCGTAAATTCTTTTCATGACAACGAAGGTATGATAGCCACCTTTGCCGATAACGCCCAAAAATACAACCCCGAGAGCTATGACCATGTACTATTTAGCTTTCATGGTTTGCCGCAAAGGCAGCTGATCAAGGCCGATCATACCCAACAACACTGCTTAAAAGTTAATGACTGCTGCGCAACACTCACCGACGTTAATAAAAACTGCTACTCGGCACAGTCTCACCATACCGCACAATTGATCGCCGAAAAGCTGAATATTCCTAAGGATAAATACAGCATTTGCTTTCAATCGCGCCTGGGTAATGATCCATGGGTACAACCCTACACCAGCGAGATTGTAGCCAAGCTGGCTAAAGAAGGCAAGAAAAGCCTGCTGGTATTTTGCCCCGCTTTTGTGGCCGATTGTCTGGAAACTGTTTACGAAGTTACTACGGAATACGGCGACGAGTTTAAGGCTCTTGGCGGCGAAAAAGTTCAACTGGTAGAAAGTTTGAACGACTCGCCAATATGGATAGATGCTTTAGAAAAAATGGTGAGGGAGAATTAAGAACAATATTTAACCATTACGTCATTGCGAGCGTAGCGTGGCAATCCCCAATAAGAAAAGCCGCTCGGTATAGTTAGGGATTGCCACGCTACGCTCGTAATGACGTATTTTTATAAGCTTGCAATGTCGTTGCATAGGTATATTGGTTAAACTACTACCCCCTCAACTCTTCAATCTCCTTCAACGTCTTCGGTAAATACTTACCCAGTAAATGACTGCCGGTATCGGTTATTAAAAAATTGTCTTCAATACGGATACCGCCGAAATCACGATAGGTGTTCAGTACATCGTAATTGATAAAATCCGCATATTTGTTTTCGGCCTTCCAGCGGTCAATCAGTTCAGGGATGATGTAAATACCCGGTTCTACGGTCAGTACATAACCGGCCTCTAATTCACGCCCAAGTCGTAAGGATTTTAATCCGAACACTGTTTCTTTTTTTAGTGTATCGGTATAACCCACGTATGGCTCGCCCAAATCTTCCATGTCATGCGTATCCATGCCCAGCATGTGGCCCAGGCCGCATTGAAAAAACATAGTATGCGCGCCGGCGGCAACGGCTTCGGCCGCATCGCCTTTCATGAGGTTAACCTGTTTTAGTCCTTCAACCAGTTTTTGGCAAGCCGCCAGGTGAATATCCTTATAACGTGTACCCGGCATTAGCAGACTGATAGCGTGGTTCATCGAATTAAGTACCACTTCGTACAGTTCTTTTTGCTTATTGGTAAATCTGCGTCCAACCGGGAAAGTGCGCGTAAGATCGCCGCCATAATGCATATCATTTTCGGCGCCTATATCGCTTAATACCATGTTACCATCCTGCAGGGTGTTGCCATAATAATGGGTATGCAGCGTTTGGCCGTGTGTGGTAATAATAGCCGGATAACCCAGGCGACCGTTGGCTGCCGCTACCACTTCATTGGCTTTGGCCACCAGCTCATATTCCTTAATGCCGGGGCGGGTAGCTTTAATAACCGCCAGCTGCATATCCACACTGATAGAAACCGCTTTTTCCATCTCCTGGATCTCCAGCGGCGTTTTGATTACCCGCTGCGCGATCACTGCTTTAATGAGTTTAACCGATACATGGTCCTGTATATCCTCCAGGCTCACATTAAACCAGGCGGCCAGTTTCATACGGTTTTCGGGGCGATAGGGCGGTAAAATATGCACCTTTCTGCCGGCTATCAGCGCCTTATGTACATAATGCAGTACCTGGTCAGATGGCTTTGTTTGGGTAACGCCAACCAGCGCTGCCATTTCATGTACGGTAGGCAGGGTACCTGTCCAGATGATATCATCAATAGTGAGTTCGTTGCCGAAAACTACTTCTTCGCCGGTATCGGTGTCAATTATTGCGGTCAGGCTTTGCACGTCGAGGCCGAAGTAGTAAAGAAAGGTGCTGTCCTGGCGAAAAGGATAGCAATTGTCCTTATAGTTCATGCTGCTATCCTCGTTGCCCAATAACAGGATAATACCATCTGATGCGATATTTTGCTTTAATACATTTCTTCTGTCGGTATAAACCTGTTTGTCAAAAAGCTGAAGTTTCATAGGTTGTTATATTGAAAGGGTAAAGATAAAGGCTTTTTGTGTTATCAGGAAGCCTCACCTAAATCCTCTCCAAAGGAGAGGACTTTAACTTCACTTTTTTTAAACCCTCTCCTTTGGAGAGGGCAGGGTAAGGCTTCTGCTACATTCCGAGGCAATTTACGAGCAAGTAATAACCCCTGCCGCTCCCTTCGAGCACCTGCAAAGGGCAATCACTAATTCAATAGCCAATCCAGTCGTTCACAATTTTTGCCGAAAGCAGGCAAAGCGGAATACCGCCGCCCGGATGTACACTGCCACCACAAAAATACAGATTTTTAATAGCCGGCGACCGGTTGGCATGCCGTAAAAATGCCGCGAACTGACTGTTGGAGCTGGTGCCGTACAATGAACCCTGGTATGACGATGTTTTACTCTCGATACCACGCGGATCAAGAATGTTTTCTGATAAGATCAAACCACCGATATCCTGACCCAGGATGCGGCTAAGTTTAGTTAATATGTTTTGGCGGGCGGTGTTGATCAGGCCGTCCCAGTCTTGCCCGGTATTGGCGGGGACGTTGATCATGGTGAACCAGTTTTCGCAGCCGGACGGGGCATCGTTGGGTTTGTATTTGGAGCTGATATTGAGGTATACGGTTGGATCGTGGTAAATATCTTTTTGTTGCCAGATATGATCAAACTCGGCTTTATAATCGGCACTGAAGAAAATGTTATGCAGGTTTAGCTGTGCGAACTGTTTTTTAATTCCCCAATAAAATATCATGGCCGAGCTGCTGCGTTCCTGCCTCAGGATCTTTTTGGGGAACAGATGCGGATATTGCTTTAACAGCCCGTGGTAAGTGAACCAGATATCCATATTGGATACGATGATGTCGGCAGATATCAGCTTATTATTTACTTTAATGGCTTTCGCGCTTTTCTTTTCTAAAATGATCTCATTCACAGGCGCGTTATAATGAAATACCACGCCCAATGACTCTGCCAGTTTTACCAGGCTGCTCACGATGCCATACATGCCGCTTTCAGGGAAATAAGCGCCGTAATGCTGCTCCAGATGTGGGATCACATTCAACGTAGCGGGTGCTGTGTATGGGTTTGATCCGTTGTAAGTAGCATAGCGGTCGTAAAACTGCGTAAGGCGTTTATCCTTAAAAAAGCTTTGATTGGCCTTGTGTATAGTGCGGAAAGCATCTATCTGCGGAAACTTAAAAACAGAATGTACCGTATCCCCATGTAAATAAGTTTTTAAGCGATGTAATGACCGCTCCAGAAAAACGTGATTAGTAATGCTGTAGATATTGGCGCTGTTTTTAAGATACTTTTTGATAGAAGTCGTCGGTTCGCCCATTTGTTGGTTTATCTCAGCCGCAAATTGTTCTTGATCGGCATAAGCATTCAGGATAGTACCATCTTCATAAAAGTACCGGCAAACCACATCCAGCTTTTGGTAATTGAAAAAATCGGCAGGGTTTTTACCGGCAAGGATAAACAGTTCATCTACATACTGCGGCATGGTGAACAGGCTGGGACCGGCATCAAATCTAAAACCATCCTGCTCAAACTCAGATAACTTCCCGCCCGGATAATTATTAGCCTCAAAAATGGCAACATGGTGACCTTTTACCGCCAAACGGATAGCCGTGGCAATACCGGCGATACCGGCACCAATGATCAACGCGTTTTTTACAGGCATGGGATAAAGATAAAAAAAGCCCCCTCTATATCTGAAGCTTCACAAAAAAGGGCAGAACCACGAATGATTCTACCCCCAGTTAGGTTATTGTACTGAATTTGTCCTGAATGATTTTTTAGACGTGCTTCACAGCATGCCCGCTTGACAAACTCGGCATATATGAGCCTAATATTTACTTAACAGGATTTATCGGTTATTGTTTTTTACGCTTGCTTAAACTTTGGCCAAGGTATAAAAGCAATACGCCTATACTAATGCCTTTTAAAAGTCCGTCGAGAGCATCCGGTTCAGATTTGTCTATGAATTTAACAAAAAAGCTTAACGCCAGCAGGAACAATCCCAATGGCAGCATATACTTTAGGGGGATAAGCGATATCATAATTTATTGCGTTTAATTCATTTAAAGTTAGGGGATATGTATTATAATTCAAAAGGGCATCCCGTATAAAAGGTGCCCTTTTGAATTATTTTGAAAAAAACGCTTATCAGGCTTCATGATGTATGCCTTCACCAATCTCTTCAATGGCTTTACGGTTAAATGCTTCCAAATCGGCCGGCGTGCGACTGGTCACCAGGCCCTGATCAACTACAACTTCCTCATCAACCCAATCTGCTCCCGCATTTTTAAGATCGGTTTGCAGGGATGGATAGGAAGTTAGCCTGCGGCCTTTGATTAAACCAGTTTCTATTAATAACTGCGGGCCATGGCATATAGCAGCCACGGGCTTGCCTTCATCTAAAAATGCCGAAGCAAAGGCTACCGCGTCTTTATTCTGCCGTAATTTATCGGGGTTGAGCACACCTCCGGGTAATACCAGTGCGTCGTAATCATCCGGACTTACTTCATTTAGTGGTCTGTCTACATTAATTTCAATACCCCAATTCGTTTTATCCCAGGCTTTAATAGTACCGCTTTGGGGCGATATCACGTGTACGGTTGCGCCGGCTGCTTCCAGGGCTTGTTTAGGGCTTGTTAATTCTACCTGCTCAAATCCTTCTTCGGTAAGGATCGCTACTTTTCTATTACTCAAACTTGCCATAATGTATATTATTTAATTTTAAATTATAAAAATTAATTATAATATAATTACAGGTGAGCTGGTGGATGGTTTTTGTTATTTGAAAAAAGAGGAGAATCGACTCCCCAGGCCATCGATACGCTTGGTCTCTCCCACTTCACCTATGGTGGAAAGAGGGTTAAGAAGTTTTTTCTCCGCGCGTCATTGCGAGGTACGAAGCAATCTCTATGCTATACAGCGCGCCCCTGTAAGTCGGGGACTGCTTCGTACCTCGCAATGACGAATTTTTTTATTGCATGTCATCAACTGTCTTGTGTTCGTTTGCAAAGCTATTTATGCCCTAACGCGAAATTGATAAAATTGCTGGTTAAGCCATAATCCTCGGTCCCTTTGCGGCGAATGAAGAAGAAATCACGTGTGATCTTTAAACCTTCAACGGGGACTTCTACCAGGTCACCTTCGGCTAATTGCCTGATGATGGATGGGCGGGGCATAAAGCCCAGACATTGATCGGCCAGGAGGAAGTTTTTAAGCGCTTCGGTACCACCCAGGCGGATCTTTACAGACAGGTCTGCCGGTTTAATATGCAGGGCTGATAGTGATTTTAATACTGCGTTCAGCGTGCCGGATCCTCGCTCCCTTACTGCCAATGGCGTTTTTAACAGTTGTTTTAGTGTAAGCGACTTACCAGCCAATGGACTTTTAGCCGAGCATACCGGTATCACCTCATCGCTCATAAATGGGGTATAAGATACCGTGGTGAGCTTGTTATCCACCTCAATGATGCCGATATCTACCTCGTGGTTAAGCAGGGCGTTCAGGATATATTCAGAGTTGCGGTTCACCAGTTGCACATCCACATTGGCATACTCGCGCTGAAAGCCGGAAAGTATAGAAGGTAAAATATACAGGGCGATGGTAGTACTGGCCCCCAGACGCAGGTGCCCCGCCGCCTGCGACAGGTTACTGAGCACCGAAAGATCATACTCTATCTTGCGCTCAATTTCGGTGGCCTGCTGCAGGTATTCGTTCAGTTTGTTGCCGGCATCAGTGAGCAGGATGCTGTTGCCCTTCCGTTCAAACAAGGGTACTTTATATTGATCTTCCAGCGCTTTAACGTGTTTGCTGATGGCGGGCTGCGTAATAAACAGCACCTGCGCCGCCTTGCTGAAACTCAGGTTAGCAGCTACTTGCATAAATACACGGTGAGCAAAGGATATCATATATGGTTTTTTATCATTTTACCTTCTCAAAAAAACGACCGGTGAATTTATAGGTGATCAGCTTATGCGTCATTTTGTGATTATAATCAACCAAAGGTGTATGGATAGTTTGGGTGGCTTTGTCGAAATAAATAGCCGGATATGCTTTCCAGTCGGCAATGGAGCTTACATCAAACTCATAATGTAATTGACTGTATACCCCGGTAGGTGTTTTGATCAACGGCGGATTGCTGATCAGCTTGCCTTTTTCGATAGTAAAGATTTTTAAACCCTGACCCGCCTTTGCTGCCGAATAAACCGAATTATATGTAGCCAGGTAATAGGTTTTGCCGGCAGTAGTAAACGTGTATGTCTTAGGATACCAGAGGGATACATACCCTTTTTTACCAATAGTATCCATTTTTAACAGCGAAACCGTTTGCCCGCCGTTTTTGTATTGCAGCACATTGTAAATATCAAAGCCTTTAACACCCAGTTGCGTGTTCCAGGAATAGGTGCGGAATATACCATCGGCAGAAGTGGCTATAACCAAACGCTCTTTAATCAATGAGGTAAAAGGCTGGTTGATGGTAGCCGGATATTTAGAGGTATAGTATTTGAGTTTGAACGCGAAGATCTTGTTTTGCTTCAGCAGTGAATCCATTGCTTTCCATTCCTTTTTGTGGGCGCCGTAATAATTCACCCTTTTCAATATCCGGAGCAAATCGCCTTCAATAGCCTGCGGGCTATCCTGCGCAAACACTCTGACTGATACTAAACAACAGCACAAAACAACTATCAGCTTAATGGTTTTCATAGCAAACAAGTTTAAATAAAAAAAGCCAAATGCTGTAGATAATAGTTGTAATCAATTAGCAAATGATTGTTTGTTAGCTTTTTACCTTTTCAAAATACTGGCCGGTAAATTTATAGGCGATACTGGTTTCGGTTACCTTGCTTATTTCGCCATCATCAATAATAACCGGGAATTTTATCTCTCTTGATTTAGGATCATACTTAATAGTGACCTCACTCATGATATCCGAGTTGGTAAGCGTTTGATTGTATATGTAATATAATTTATGGGTGAGCCCGCTCCTGGTTTTTATCAGTTTTACTTTATCGTTCAATTTTCCATTCTCAATTGCGAATACCCTGATCCCTTCGCCTCTTTCATAACGACCGAAAATACCGTAATAAGTAGCAAGATAATAACGCGCATTTCCAACCGTCAGGGTATATATCCCGTTGTATGAAAAAATGTAGTCGTCCTCTTTTTTTACAGTATCTACTATTGAATTTGTTTTTCCACCCGATTTGTATTGAATAACATTTTCAAAAAAATGCTGTGTGCCACCCAACATTGTATCCCATGATAATATCCTGAACAAGCCATCATCTGATACTATGCCATTTATCTTTTTAAAGGCAATGTCCATCGCTGCCGGATACTTTTTAGTATAGTACATCAGTTTTTTTTCGATCTGCCCATTAATATAATCGACAGTATCAATCATGGAATTTTCTCTGGCATAGTTAAGTTTTTCAAAGGCCTTATCGAAATCTGCTTCAATAGTTTTTGGCGATTGTGCAAACAGGGCTGAAGTAATAGAGCAGCTAAATAGAATAATAAATAACGTAAGTTTTTTCATTCAGGAGGAGGTTTTTGCAAATAAAAATAGGGATAATCAACCGATCATCCCTATTAAAAATATTATCTAAGTTAAATTATTCTACTTATGCTTCAATCGGCTGACCGATCAGATGCGCGGCAACCAGGTATTCGGCAATTTGCACGGCGTTGGTAGCAGCGCCTTTACGCAGGTTGTCTGATACTATCCAGCAGTTCAGGGTATTGTCCTGAGTTTCGTCGCGACGGATACGGCCCACAAATACCTCGTCTTTATCATGTGCATCAAGCGGCATTGGGTATTTCAGGCTGGCAGGATCGTCAACTACAACAATACCCGGCGATTTAGCTAACAGCTCACGTACTTCGGCGAGGTCAAAATCATTGAAAAACTCAATGTTTACCGACTCTGAGTGACCACCCATAACCGGGATACGTACGGTAGTAGCAGTAACTTTAATGCTATCATCGCCCATGATCTTTTTGGTTTCCAGGATCATTTTCATTTCCTCTTTAGTATAGCCATTCTCGGTGAAAACGTCAATCTGCGGAATCACATTCAGGTCGATAGTGTAAGGATAAACCTTAGGTCCGTCTATACCTTTACGCTCGTTAAATAACTGGTCTACAGCTTTTACTCCGGTACCGGTTACCGATTGATAGGTAGAAACCACTACCCTTTTAATTTTGTATTTATCGTGCAGCGGTTTTAAGGCCACCACCATTTGTATGGTAGAGCAATTAGGGTTAGCGATGATCTTGTCATCAGCAGTCAATACATCAGCATTCACTTCGGGCACTACCAGTTTCTTGGTAGGATCCATGCGCCATGCCGATGAATTGTCAATAACAGTTGTACCAGCGGCCGCGAATAAAGGAGCCTGCTGTAATGAAGTGCTTCCGCCGGCCGAGAAAATCGCTACGTCCGGCTTCATCTTAATCGCATCCTCAACAGAAACCACCTTAAATTGCTTTCCATTAAAAGTAATTTCTTTACCAATACTTTTTTCTGAAGCTACGGGAATTAATTCTGTAACGGGGAAGTTGCGTTCTGCAAGAACCTGCAACATTTTGGTGCCTACTAATCCTGTAGCACCTACTACTGCGACTTTCATTTTGTTGTTATTTGTTTTTGATCTGTAATGAAGCTTCCTTCGGAGGTTTCATTTTGTTAATTTGTTATATAATAAAATGTTAAACTCCAAATATGCGATTTTTTTTTGAGGATTTGAACTTAATCTATCAGATTGGTAGTTTATGCAATTATTGAATTAGTGATTTCGTAAATTATTGAGTTGGTTTGCCTTAATTCTTGTCTCTTGATTCTTAAATCTAAAAGGGCGTTTCCGTCAGCCGGTGGACGCGCTCATACGCCTTTTTAATTATTGAATTAGTGAGTTTTCTCCCTTATGAGCAGATAAGCTTCGGGCAAGTGTTTGCCTGAACCATGATTTATTGGATTAAGGTATTACTTTGATTTTTGATTATTTAACAATCCTTCTTCCCCGTCAATATAAGCTTCGGATGAAATTACGCCTTAATTCTCCGGTTTTTTAGCCGGAGCGATCGTCGTATCCTTAACCGCTTTTATTGGCGGCGGTGCTCCTCCGGCCTTACCCGTGGTATCCTTAATTGCCTTTATTACTGGTGGGGTGGTAATGGTTTTACCTGTGGTATCCTTAACCGATTTTATGTTTTTCAAGCTCCCTACACTTGTTTTACTCGCGGTATCCTTAACCGCGTTAGTGGCGGGTTGCCTGCCTTTAACTATAGCATCGGCAGTCCCCTTAACTGGCTTTGCGGTTGCCGCCGCTTTGCTTATCGAATCGGTAAGGTTTTTCAGAACCAGCTGTAGTTTCTTCAGGGAGTCGGCTTTGGTTGAATCCTTGCTAAGTTTCAATATTATTCCCTTCAAATTATCCATTTTAGCCTGGGTTAGGCTGTCTACTTTAACTTTTGGAGGCGGCGATTTTGAAGCAGGTTGTTTTTTATGATGCGTTGGAATGATCGCCTCTTTGGATGCCGGTCGGTCCTTCGGCTTCCAGATAAAGCCTTTCAACAGCTTATCCTCCTCGGTAACTTTAGCCATGGGGATATAGCGGTTTTCGGGCTTGGTTAAAAAAGTAACCTCCTTGGTTTCGCCATTTTTAAAAACCACATGGATCCGGCTGCTTAATGATCGTTGCATACCGGCTACCTTTCCGCTGTCACGCTTAAAATAAATGCTTTCGGCATTAACGGCGATGTATAGCTGGTGAAGTTTGTCGTTTTTAAAGAAACCCCGCATCTTTCGGCCCGAGGACTGGTTAAAGTGCAGCGAATCATCCTTCTCAATATTCACCACAAAAGCATTTGGAAACAACTCTATATTATCCAGCTTTTTGTTCCGCATTTGCAGGTACACGGTATCGCCCGAGAGCTGTGAACCCTGTGTCCAGAACATGGGTTTTACATAACAGCGTATGGTGGAATCACTGTTACTGTAAAAAATCGAATCAGCCTTACCCTGCAGGTCCGACTTAAATATTTTGGCATGATGATGGGCGATCAATATCCTGATGCGGGCGGTATCTTTCACATCAAATTCACGGGTAGCAAATACCGGGTCCCTTTTCATGTTTACGGCACGCACACTGTCCTGTTTCGCCTTTCTTTTGGCATTTAGCAGGTCTTTTTTAATCTGGGTTGAATCTATCTTGGGTTTCCCAAAAAAGTTGCGGTGCAGATAGATAGTATCTTTTGGCACGCGCAGATACACCGTAGGCATTCCCTTTAGCTTCTGGTTTAAAACCGCCCGTTTCAAACCCGCCTCGGAGGTATCCCTGAAATGGAGTAGCCTTTGTTTTTCCTGGTATATCTTCAGATTTTTGAAGGTCATGATCTGGGTTTCCAGCGTATCAGCAGTCATGAAAATCGAGTCGCGCTTTACTTTTTCGCCTTGTTTGTTTGTATCCGCTGGTGCCGTTATCGGTTTAGCCACATTTTTTGGTTTGATATCGGCAGCCAGCTTGGCCATATTCGTAAGCTTTTTATCCGCATCGCCAGGCTTTATATTTTTGGTTTGCACGCCGAGCTTTTTCGCAATGGAGTCTATTTTAACAGAATCCGCCTTCCCGATGGTGCCTTTTTTCTTGATATCATCGGCCATCTTTGACAGCTCCGTCAGTTTCTCCACCGCTTCACCCGGCTTCATATTTTTGTTTTGTTTGACCAATGCTTTTGCTGCTGAATCTACCCTGGCCGAATCTGTTTTACTCAGCACAGTCCCCGGTTTTAGGTCTTTGGTCAATTTGGCCATGTTGGTAACACTGATGATCTCAGGCCCGTCCTTACTTTTAGGAACTATTGCATCCTTACCTTTTTTTGCCACCACAGGCGGTTTTTTTGCCGCAGCCGAATCGGTTTGTGTGCTGTCCTTTTGCTCTGTGATCATCACCATATAAGCATTTTCGGTAACCACGGTACGCTCATCGGCTTTAAAATAAGTACCCAAATCGCCTTTGAGGGTTATTTTTTGTTCATTATCATTAAAGGTGATGTTCTTAACCGCGCGACCATAGCCTTTGAGTCTGTCATAAAACAAACTATCGCCTTTTAGTGATTTGGTACCTTGTTTATAGAGGTTTTTTTTGCCAAAAAAAGCCTGCTCGGTTACGGTGTTATACAAACCGTTTTCTGTATACAGGGTATCTTTATCTTTTTTGCCGTAGATGTTGGTAGGGCCATAAAAATAAGCTATGCGGGTACCTGTATTATAACGCAGGGTATCCGTCTTAATAATGGCATCAATAGTGGTGAGCACCACATCATACCGAAAGTAAGAATCGCGCGACCTCGCAAAATAATAACCATTTTTGCTGGTCAGCACGTTATCCTTGTTTACCAGTTTACCACCGTTAGTGTAAGTGCCTATGCGGGTGGCGGTATTGTAAGTAAGATAATTGGTCGTTAGGGTAGCATCTCTGTCAACCATTTTTACGTTATCGGTAAGGATAGCCAGTTTGGTGTTACCATTGTAGTTGAGCTTATCAGAAAAAATATTCAGCGTATCGCCCTGGTTAATGTTTACATTGCGGAAAGCATCAAAAGCGTTTTCATCGGGATAAAAATAGGCGCTGTCTGAACGCAGGGTCGAGAAATCCTGTTTAAAAACCCCTTTATAAACCTTAATCACCTGGCGCCCGTTAATTTTGGTATAAGAGCTGCTTTCTGACTGTATCAGGTTTACAATTGATTTCTTTTTTTGGGCCATAGCACTACCCGCCAGCATCAATAACAAAAAGCTTAAAACATATTTACTCACGTTGGCAAAATTAGTTTTTTGTTGGGGTTAAAGAGAATTAAGTTCATAGATCCTGGTTGATGGTTCATAGATCATAGTAGCTGCTGGTTGATGATTGTATTTTTTTCTTTTTCCATGAACCATCAACTATGAACTATCAACCATCAACTTAATTTAATAATTTTGATGGTGAAAATCAAAGAGCGGAATCACTAACTCAATAATTATCTTGTTACCTGTTAAACAGTTTGTAAATTATATTGAACAAAATACTTTGTTTACGCGCGGCAGCAAAATTTTAGCTGCGGTAAGCGGCGGTATGGATTCTGTTTTAATGGCCCACTTATTAAAGCAGGCCGGTTATACTTTTGGCATCGCCCATTGTAATTTTCAGCTGCGTGATAACGAGGCTCTGCGCGATCAATCCTTTTGCAATGACCTGGCCAATCAGTTTCGTATACCTTTCCATACCGTTAATTTTGATACCCGGAATTATGCGGCCGAAAATAAGATCTCTATCCAGATGGCCGCGCGCGAACTGCGTTATCAATGGTTCGGCGCCGTAAGCCAGCAATCAGATTACCAGGTTATTGCGCTTGCACACCACCAAAACGACACAATTGAAACAATATTGTTAAACCTTACCCGGGGTACAGGCATAGCAGGTTTGCACGGCATATTACCCCAAAACGGGAACCTGGTGCGCCCGCTGCTATTTTTGAACCGGGATGAAATAGCAACCATTATTGCCCAAAATAAACTGGATTATGTGGAGGACAGCTCCAACGCTTCGGCCAAATATGCCCGTAATAAGATCAGGCTGGAGGTAATACCCAAGCTAAAGGAACTCAACCCGGCCCTGGAGAAAACATTCGACAATAACCTGAAACATTTCCGCGACCTGGAAACGTTGCTCGAAAATCAGATAGCGGCACTGTCCGGAACAATAATTAAGCATGGACAAGATGGTAATTATTTGTTGCTGGATGAGGTGCGGCAATTAAACCCTATGCGTTTATTGCTGTTTAAACTATTACAGCCATACGGTTTTAATGAAACGGCCGTTGATGACCTGATATCCGCCCTGGATAAACATCCGGGAAGGATATTTGAGTCAACTGCATATTTGTTGATATTGGATCGCGACAGGTTGATATTGGAGAAGCGAAAAAATAGCGGACATGAAGCTGTACTTATTGCCGAAAAAACGCATGAGGTGTACTATGGCAATTATAAAATGACGGTTTTGCATGATGATAGCCCGCTGATTATTAAAGATAACCCGCTGGCTGTATCTGTAGATGCGGACTTGTTGAAATTTCCGCTAACACTGCGGGCATGGCAGGAGGGTGATCATTTTTATCCCCTGGGCATGAAGGGCCGAAAAAAGCTGAGCGATTTTTTTATCAATCAGAAAATATCACTGAATCAAAAAGAGGAAGTGCCGGTGCTGGTAAACGGTAATGGCGAAGTGATGTGGATTGGCGGTTACCGCCCCGATGAAAGGTATAAAGTAAATGATAACACTAAAAAAGTTACTATCTTCGAACTGTATAAATTAAGATGAGCGAAAAAGCAATTTTTGTAGAAAAACAGTACCTCGGCCGGGAGTTTATCCCGATAACCATTCGCCTGGTTTTGGCCATGTTTTGTTTCGCGGCCTATTTTTTTACGGACGAACGCGAGCGTAACGGCGACCTGCTGGTAGTGGTTGGTTTTGCTATTATCATCATCTCCATCATCATGGGTTTTTTACTGCACTTTAGCACCCGGGTTGAAAATAAAAGCATCAAATTGAATGGTTTATGGACTACGCGCCTGGTAAAAATAGACCTGAACGGTATTGTGAAAGTTGAGAAAGGGGTGTATAGCCGATATTTGTTCAATAATCCCGTATATAACCTGCATACCAAAGGAACCATCCGTTTTTATGCTGCCGGCAATGATGCCATACATCTTACCGACAGGGATGGCCTGCTTTATATTATCGGATCGCAGCATGCCAACGAGTTTTTGAGAGCGATCAAAGAAGAGATGGCAAGATGACAAGCGATTCGACATTTTAGAAGAACGGCATGCGTAAAGTCCACAATTTTATCAGACACGGGATCCTGAATTTTATCGACCTGTTTTACAAGCCATTTAAAAAATGGATGCCGCTGCACACCTTTCGTTATGCGGCCTGCGGTGGCAGCAATACGGTATTTGACATCCTTCTTTTCAGTTTCAGCTATAATTTTATTTTCAAAAAGCATAACATCGATCTTGGTTTTTATACGCTGAGCCCGCATATTGCCTCGCAAATACTTTCGTTCAGTATCTCGTTCTGTACCGGGTTTTATTTAAACAGGTATGTGATTTTCAAAGAATCGGGCCTGAGCAAACGCGGGCAGTTATCACGCTTTATGATGGTGAACGCCATCTGCATCTTGCTAAACCTGATGTTTTTGAAATTACTGGTTGATGTGATGGGGCTTTACCCAACCCCGGCTAAGATCATCGCTACCGTATTTATCGTGTTCTTTAGCTATTACAGCCAAACTCATTTTTTCTTCCGTAAAAAGAAACCGGTGTTATCTGCCGAAGAAGGCCGGTAATTCATATAGGCAAATACATTTTTGTAAAGTTTAAGCTATAAACAAACCGGTAATAGTTAAACTTTTTATATCGGTATAAAGAATTTATATCTTTATACCGATATGCTTTCTACCCATAATCACATCAAATATTTAAGCGCCGCGTTGCTGCTTATTACCGTTATTGCTTACTCCGGATGCAAAGACCCTGGCAAGGCTAAAGAAAAACACCTGATATCATTCAAGGAGTATAACGGCATTAATTATAGCGAAGTAGCGCGGCGGCAAAAAAACGGGTTGTCATTTAACGAATATGGCTATCAGCTGGAGCCCCAATGGAAAATGAAGTTCGTATCTGACGATTCGGTGAGTATTTTTAGTCCTACAAAAAACACGTTCATTAATTTTCCGCTTACACGGGGATACGACTCAGTTTTTAACGCGGCGCGGTCATGGTTCAAAATAAAAAAATTAAGTAAGGACAGTATTGTAATGGAGATACTGCAAGCTAAGGGCGACTCAATAGATATCGCCGGTTCAAAAGTGTATATGTTGTTTTATGCTGATAATTATGTAAAAAACGTATTGCATACTGATACTTCTATATTGCGGCATCCAAGCCGTAAGGATACTTTGTTTGTAAAATCATTAGCAGCAAAGGCTAACAAGAACATAAACAACGCCTTTTCGGCCAGGCAACCGGTTCAGTTAATAAGCAAAAGCCCTTTGGTAACGGTAAATCAGCGGCATACCAAACCCGATATTATGAACAATTTCGATGCATCGGACGATTATCTTGATCCAACCTTCGATATTACTATCCATAAAGCCTATAAAGATTTTTATTACTCTTTTGAGATATGCGTTGATGACAAAGGACAAATGCATTTGACAAGGCCGCTGGTAGGGTTCATGGGCGATGAAGGTGCCGAAAAAGCATACATACAAGCTTCGCAAAGTATCATGAACAGCTATTTGCAGTACTATTTGAAGGTTGTACCAGGCAGCACGCTGGGTTTTGTACATGCCAGTACCGTATCGTTACACGTGGAAGGTAAAGCGGAGGCTAAATAAAATAATAGCCATCATTCGTTATTCATAGTTTTCATGAGCTGTTCGGTAAACAATATAGCGGCTTTTTTGCGGTAAACTCCTTTTTGCCAAAGAATATAGGATTGTTTTTTTACCTCCTGCCCTGCTATCGGAATGGCAATTAATCTATCCCATCCGATTATAGTTTTTTCGTTCAGAATGGTTGCCCAGTCGCCGTCCTGTACCAGGGATAGCAGTGTATGCACATCATTCAGCTCGATATTGATATTAGGGCTCATCTTGTGTTTGTAAAACAATTCATTAATAAATGTGCGCGAGCTGAAACCCTTACCCGGTAATATCAGCTCAAGTTCGGCCAGTTGTTTAAGGTTAACACTTTTGAGCTGCGCCAGTGGATTATTTTTAGCAACCACCATCACAATACTGGAACTGAACAGGGGCTGCATTTCCAGGTCTTCATCATCTGATTCATTGTGATAAGCCACGATCAGATCCAATTCGGCCAAACGAAGTTTTTTCTCCAGTTCTACGTGATTATCAGAAATGATAGAAATTTTAATGCCAGGATATTTGGTGGAGAATGGAGCCAACACCGGGAATAGCGAAGAGGTGAAGGCATAGGATACTCCTATATTTAATTCGCCGGTAGCCGCATTGTTCAATTCCGTGATGGCTTGTTTGCCTTTTTGTATGTCCATTAATATTTTACGGGCATGCGTTAAAAATACATGGCCGGCTTCGGTAATGCGCACGTGTTTACCAATACGATCAAACAGCAGCATGCCCAGCTCTTCCTCCAGCTGTTTTATTTGCTGTGATAGCGTACTTTGGGTAATAAATACCGCGGCAGCCGCCTCAGTAAAGTTCATGGTTTCTGCGGCTTTAACAAAGTATTGCAATTGTCTGAATTCCATAATCAATCGTTTTTACTAATTAATATCATTAAAACAATCTATTTTACAAATATATCATTGTTGCCGATATTTGTGCCATAAAGAATTTCAATAGTCTTGTTTTAAGATCTCCCCTGAAACGCTTTTGTTATCCGTTATCCCAATGAATGTTTTTCGCTCACTTAAATACCGCAATTTCAAACTGTTTTTTTACGGTCAGTCTATATCCCTCATCGGCACCTGGATGCAAAAAACCGCCGTTAGCTGGCTGGTTTACCGGCTTACCGGCTCGGCGCTGCTGCTTGGTGTGGTTGGCTTTGTGAGTTTGATCCCTTCGCTGATCCTGGCCCCGTACGCGGGCAGTATTGTCGATAGGCATAACCGCTACCGCATCCTGGTGATAACACAGGTAATATCCATGGCACAAGCCGGGGCGCTTGCTTTTATGATCTTGTTTAAGTTCTATAATATCCCGGCAATCATTGGCCTGAGCCTTATACAGGGTATTATTAATGCCTTTGATGTTACCTGCCGGCAGGCTTTAATGATGGAGATGGTGGATAACAAGGACGACCTGCCTAATGCTATAGCGCTTAACTCTACCATGAGTAATCTGGCACGCATCGCGGGCCCTGCAGTGGCCGGTATTGTTTTGGGTACTTTTGGCGAAGACTTTTGTTTCTTCGGTAACTTTTTGAGCTACATCCCTGTGTTAGGCTGTTTGTTTATGATGAAGCTGAACACCAAAGCCATCATCCGGTCTGAAAAAAGTATCTGGACCGAATTGCAGGAAGGCTTTAAATACGTATCCGGCGACCGCGATCTGAGCAGCCTGATCCTGATGCTGAGCATCAGCAGCTTGTTTGTCATTCCGTTTAACACCCTGATGCCCATTTTTGCAAAAGACATATTTAATGGCGATGCCAAAACCTTCAGCTGGTTTGAGAGCGCGGCCGGTTTAGGATCGGTGATCAGCGCGGTTTACCTGGCCAATTTAAAAAGCAACAAAAACCTCATCAAAGTTATGATAACCGCCAGCCTTATCTTCGGGCTCAGTGTTTTAATGGTGGCCTATGCCGGTAAATTATCCTTCGCCTTGATATTTATGGTATTGACAGGTGTAGGCATGATGGCGCAAACATCAGCCATTAACACCTATATACAAACCCATGCTATACCAGCCATGCGAGCCCGTGCTATTAGTTACTATGTAATGGCTTACCAGGGAATGATACCTATTGGTAGCTTACTGGTTGGCTGGCTGGCCAGCGGAATGGGCCCAAGGCGTGCCGTTTGTATTGAAGGTATTATAGGCGTACTGGCTGCGGCCATGTTTGTATTATATCAAAGAAGGCAACAAAAGCTTGAAGCTAATGTGGCTAATAAAGCCCTGATAGCCGGATAACGATGTTTTATATACGTCCAATTTTAGCGCAAGTCTTGTGCGGCTGTTTAGTGGGTAGATGACTTGTGCTTATTCGCCAAGCTGGGAATATCACAAGTCTGCCATTACTCACAATCCCACAACACAAGACTTGCGCCAATGGAGATACTAAAAGGAAAGCCCAACGCAGAAAGCTAAAAAAAGCTTTTCGCTTTGGGCTTTCTGCCTTAAGCTTTAGAATTACATTTTTAAGCCTATTTCTCTTAGTCGCTCGTCGAGATACTCCCCTGCAGTAATGTCGGGATATTGCTTTGGATGTTCGGCGTTAATACAGGTTTCCAGGCTGGTGAGGTCCATGTCTGATACTGGGTGCAGGAAAAACGGAACCGAATACCGGGAGTTTTTCATCAGCTCGCGTGGTGGATTTACTACCCTGTGTGTGGTTGATTTAAGCTTGTTATTGGTTAAACGCTGCAGCATATCGCCCACGTTAACCACCAGGTCTTCGCCATGGGCCTTAACCGGGAACCAGGTACCTTCGCGGGTAAGCAGTTCCAGGCCGTCGGCACTGGCGCCAATGAGCAGGGTAATGAGGTTAATATCTTCATGTGCGCCCGCACGTACCGCATCGGCCGGAACAGAATCAGGGTCAAGAATGGGAAAGTAATGCAAAGTGCGCAATATGGAGTTGCCATTATGCACTTTATTATCAAAATAAGTCTCTTCCAAATTTAAATAAAGTGCTATAGCCCTCAATAAATGGATCCCTGCCGATTCCAGCTTTTTATAAACCTCGCGGGTGGTGGTATTAAAAGCGGGCAATTCTTCAACCGTCACATTATCTGGGTATTGATCTTTAATAGGTGAGCCATCGGTAACAGTTTGGCCTATCTGCCAAAACTCCTTCAAATCGGGTGTTTTAAAGCCCTTGGCAGTTTCTTTGCCTTTGCCGGTATAACCACGCTGGCCCGCAAGACCCGGAATCTCATATTTTTGTTTAACAGCATCGGGCAGGGCAAAAAGCGCTTTTACCTGCTCGTAAAGTTCATCTATCAGTTGTTTGCTCAGGCCGTGATTGGTAATGGTTACAAAACCGGTTTCATTAAATGCTTTGCCTATATCGTCTGAAAATTGCTGACGATCGGCCGCGCTGCCGTTAATATAACTGTTCAGATCAAGTCTTGGGATATTTACTGTACTCATAATGGTATAGATAATGGAGTGTAAAACTATTTAATTTTTAAGATAGCATATGCAAGGTATAAATAAAAATTTTGAGACAAAGTTTGTTCAATTATTCCCCGGGAAATTGCTTTTAATGGGTTATTCGGCTAAAGCCCACATTTAAATTTTTATCTTTCTAACCTATAAATGAAACGGCAATAACTTTAGGCTGTACCGGAGTCGTTTTTTATTCATTTGCCGTTTGGCTTTGGCCAACGGTAACATTGCTCATATTCAAAATGGCTTTAGCAAAGCTAATTTAAGCCAGAGCTTTTAAAAGCGGTTCTCCCGCTTTATTCCTATTGTTGCGGGTTAAAACAATTTTAATGTTAAACGTTTTATAGTTTGACAGGTCATACCTATATTGATACCGGGTGTACCGGTCACATTTTAATCCTGATGAAAAAAATGAAAGCTATAAAAAAAATAAGCGGTTTATGTTTAATAGCATTTTTGATAATGCTCGCCGCTCCAAATAAAGCCAGGGCACAGCAGGGAGAGTATGTATCTGACCAGCAGTTCTATGACGAACTTGACCCTTACGGTACCTGGGTTGATGACCCAACCTATGGTAATGTTTGGATCCCTGATGCCGAAGACGGATTCAGGCCTTATGCCACACGCGGGCATTGGGTAATGACAGATTATGGTAATACCTGGGTGTCTGATTATCCCTGGGGATGGGCCACTTTTCACTACGGCCGCTGGCGCTATGATGACTATTACGGATGGGAATGGATCCCTGGTCATGAATGGGCACCGGCCTGGGTAAGCTGGAGAAGAGGTGGTGGTTATTACGGCTGGGCTCCGCTAACACCGGGCATCAGCATCAATATCTCATTTGGCAACAGCTACCGCGTGCCCGATTACTATTGGGTATGTGCGCCGCAAGCCTATATTAATCGGCCTAATATTTATAATTATTATGTACCGCATACCCGGGTGGTTAATATTATCCGTAACACCACGGTGATAAACAATACCTATGTTTATAATAACCGTACCTATGTAACAGGTCCGCGGGTTAATGAAGTTAGGCAGGTAACCCGTCAAAACGTACAGGTTTACCGGGTTAATAATATCAATCGACCCGGCCCTGGTTCCAGGGCAAGCATCACCAATAACAGGCTTAACATTTATAGGCCCGAGATCAGGAAAACACCAGACGCACGACCTGCACGGGTAGTAAATGCCGTTGAATACCGGAAAGAAAATCCCAATAATGGTATCGCACACCGCGTAGGCGGACAGGCAACCGTAAACCGGAATAATGCCGCCCGCTTAGCCGAAATAGCTAAAAGCAATAATAACAGGCTGGTAAGGGTTAATAATAATCAACCGGGCGCACAACGGACACAGCAACCGAACGCTAATCCGGCTGTACAGCAACGCCAGCAACAACAATTGCAGCACCAGCAACAGCAAGGACAAAAGCAACAACAGGAAGCTCAACGTCAGCAACAGGGACAACGCCAACAACAACAGCAGGCGCAACGTCAGCAGCAAGAGGTTAAGCAGCAGCAGGATCAGGCTCATCGTCAGCAGCAGGAGGTTCAGCAGCAACGTCAGCAAGCCCAGCGTCAACAGCAGGAAGGGCAACAACAACGTCAGCAAGCTCAGCGTCAACAGCAAGAGGTTAAGCAGCAGCAGGATCAGGCCCACCGCCAGCAGCAGGAGGTTCAACAACAACGTCAGCAGGCTCAACGTCAGCAGCAGGAAGTGCAGCAGCAACGCCAGCAAGCCCAACGTCAGCAGCAGGAAGTTCAGCAGCAACGTCAGCAAGCCCAGCGTCAACAGCAGGAAGTTCAGCAACAACGTCAGCAAGCTCAGCGTCAACAGCAGGAAGTTCAGCAACAACGTCAGCAAGCTCAGCGTCAACAGCAGGAGGCTCAGCAACAACGTCAGCAAGCTCAGCGTCAACAGCAGGAAGTTCAGCAACAACGTCAGCAAGCTCAGCGTCAACAGCAGGAGGCTCAGCAACAACGTCAGCAAGCTCAGCGTCAACAGCAGGAAGTTCAGCAACAACAAGCTGCACAACGTCAGCAACAACAGCAACAACAAGCTGTTCAGCGCCAACAACAGCAGGCTCAGCAACAGCAACAAGCCGCGCAACGTCAGCAACAGCAGCAACAACAAGCCGCTCAACGCCAACAGCAACAACGCCAGCAACAACAACAGGAAGGCGAGGGTCACCGTACTAGGCCATAAGCCGACTGTTTAGCTGATAATCAGATATTCATAGCACATATAAGCTCATAATGGTTTATATGTGCTATTTTTATGGCTCATATTTTAAGCCTTTATATTGATGAAATACTTTTTTCCTGCCTGTGTTGTTGTCGTTTTATCTTTCCTTTTATGTCCCTTTGATAGCAACGCCCAAAAAAGCGGCGACAAAAAAGCGACCCAAATCAATTTTATTGAAAACTCCTGGAACGAAGCTTTAAAGCAAGCCGCCGCCAAAAAGAAATATATTTTTGTTGATGCCTATGCTACCTGGTGCGGCCCCTGTAAAATGCTCAAAGCTACCACCTTTAAAAACAAAGATGTAGTGGCTTTTTACAATAGCAATTTTATCAATGTAGCCATGGATATGGAAAAAGGCCAGGGCCCCGAGCTTGCCGCGCAATGGGGTTTACGGGCGTATCCCACACTTATTATTTTTAATGCCGCAGGCAAACCCGTTTATGGAACAGTAGGCTTTATTAAACCAGATGATCTGATCAAATTTGGTGTTCAGGGTTTGAATAAATAATAGGTTTTGAAGTAATCAATAATCAAAGTCATCCAGAACTTGTTTCCGGATCTCCCAACACAGGTGGCCATCATGTTGTACACCTCGCTTATGGGGTGCCGAAACAGGCTCGTATGACTAAATTATTTATTGCGTTGAATATCCATCCTTATGTTAAAGAACAAAAAAACACCCTGTTTATATTTAAACCATTAAACTTTCGGGCCGGCCGGCTGTCCTATCCTTACAAAATAGCATTTACATTTCACATAAATCATCCTCAATGATAAAGTTAATGATGCCGGCAATTATACTTGTTTTAATTACCAAAACCGTATTCGCTCAAAAAGACACAATAGGTTTAAATACACCTTTTATAAATGGTGCGGTGGTTTATGAAAAGGTTTTTAATGCTCCTGGTAAATCAAAGTCCGATCTTTTTAATAAAGGACAATTATGGCTTATTGCGCGATACAAAAACATTGATGCTATACAAATTCTAAATGATTCTACCGGCAGGATTGTTGGCAAGGGCCGTGAAATGATAAGGGTTAGGGATATTTTGCGGGGGGACGAAGATTATAAAGTGGACATGAGCCTGCAAATAGATTGTAAGGATGGTAAATATCGGTGTCGCATATTTAACATAAAGATTAAAGATACCGGTGAAGGAAAAGATAATATACTTTGCACTTCCGAAGATTTAATGAACTATTTGATCGGAAATAAGGGTAACCCGGTAAGGTTCAGTAAAACTGCATCAAAACGCATTTTACAAAGTTTAAACAATACCATGAACGGCGTTATGCTGGCAATTAACCAAAGCATGAGTCAAAATGATGATTTTTAAATATTTCGATTGACAATATGTTTTGGGTCAATCAAACAATAAGTAATATCAGGCATTTATACTAAAGAAAAAAACACTTACGAAGTTTATAAAACCTCATAAGTGTTATCTGTATCGACCAAAAAGTCTTAATTCCAGATTCTAATCTCTTGACTCTATTTTCTTAGTGTTTAACCAGGAAGCTGCCTTGTAATATGGCTAAAACCTGGTCCATGCTTAAAGCTTCGTCAAACGCGGCTGTAGCTATGGCTACTGAAGTAGTACTCCCCGATACGCTTTTAAGTGTGGTAACATCAACTCCGCCCTGCGATACATTTTGTTCGCCGTCATAATTAGCATTTACAAGGCCAATACCCGTATCATTACCTAAAGTAGCGGTACTGGTGATCCATGGTGTTGCTCCACGGATGGAACGGATAGCCGAAGCATGGCGCGCTTCAACCGCATGGATACCCAAAGCAGCAGTTAATACCGTTTGATATAAACCTGCTTTTACCCCTTCGGCCGCGGCTTTGTTGGCCAGTATATTAGCCGCCTGCCCTTTATAAGCGCGTACGCCGGTATCTTCAAATACCTGGGCTACGGCCAAAAAGGTTTGATAGTTAGTTAGTACATCGGCAAATGGTCCGGCGTTGCTTCCGTTGCCGGCGGTTAAATCAATTTCGGGTGCCGATACGGGGATAGCGCCCAATGAGGTAATAACGCCTTTCAGAAAAGTTACGTGATTATTCTCATCGGTAGTTACCTGGTTAAAATAATTGGTAGCGGCAGCGGCGGGTATCAGGGCTGTGCCTTTGGCCTTGCCGGCATTGTAAAAGGTTGATTCCAGGTATTCCAGCGTAAGCGCGTAATTCAATATCGCTACTACGGATGGTGTGGTAGTGGTTTGCGCGTATGCTTTTTTAAATATCGTACCTATAGCAAACGGCATGGCAGCCAACGCTACTTTTGAACCAAAGCTGGTAATGTTTTTGATCACATCGCGGCGCTCGCTTATACGGCCGTAAACTTCCGGATCAACATTTTCAATTTCTTCTATGATGTTAAATAAATTCATGGTGATGGTTTTTAAGCTACTGTGTAACCGTAATTTACTGCGCTAACTTTAGTTTTAAGATAGGTATTGGCTATCTTCAATACCTCAGCAATGGTTGCTGATTTATTGATGCTGGTTGTAGGGTCAACTACATCGGCCCCGGCAAATGAACCCGGAGTGATCAGGTTGCGGATGAGGGCGGCGTGCCTTGCTTCTACCGAAACAATCTTGCCGGCTATTAATAAATAAGCCGCATTATCAATCAGGTAACCCGCACCGTCATAAGCCGTAACGCCGGTATCTTCAAACGCCGCGGCCGCACCTAATACACTGGCTCGGCTGCTAAAGTTAATGGTCGAAAAATCGGGTGTTAAGGCAGGGATAGCACTGGCGCCAAGGGCTGCTTTAAAAAATTCACGATGTAAAACTTCATGATCACGGATATCAGTCAACAAAGCTGTTTCTGACGAAGTGATACCACTGTAGGGGGTAGCGGCTACCTGCAGGTAAAACGCGGCTTCCAGTTGTTCCAATGCATAGGCGTAGTTTAAAATGGCTATATCCCCTTTAGCGCCCAAATCGATAGCGTTAGCAGATGGGATGATCTTATGATCTTTATGGCAGGAAGCGGCAGTGGCTAATAAGCCTACCGAAGCAACGCCAACACCAGCATACCGCAAAAATGACCTCCGGGCCATATTTGCATTGAGCATGCTTTCTTGTGAGTCTGTTTTCATAGAAATTTAGTTTTTTGAATTTGCAATTAGTTTTGTTTTGTAGATGATATACGCCCATTTAAACACCTCGGATTGGCGAATACTGATAAATAATCCACTCTTAATTAGAGTAATTGCACTTTAAGTTAAAAATAGACTATAAGCCGCTAAGGATCTAACTAAATTAAACAAATCAGGAATACAAATAACTGCTGGGTTTTGCCGTTATTTTGGGTATTTGTATATATGACGGGTCCGGGTCCTTTTTTTGCCAAAGAGGAACCAGGCTGTTTTATTAAAGAAAAAAGGCCGCCAAAGAACCGACCGCCTGGCATGCATACGCCAGGACATCAATCCTATATAATCTTTTTAAATCATATAAATCTTGTTGGAGATTTGTTAAAAAACGTTAAAATGAAAGTTTTTACGTTTTTTTGATCCGTTTTTACACCATTTTTATAGTCGAAAAGTGTTAAAATGAAACTTTAAAAAGTTCTGTGGATGAGGTTGGTTTTGCCAGGCGGGAAATAAAAAAGGCCGAAAAACTCTCGCAGTGTTTCGGCCCTACATCTACCTATGAAAAACAACCCTTTTTAGAAGGGTAATAAACTTAATTCAAATGCAATGCCAATTGCTTAATAGCTATAATTTGGGCAGGTGAAAGGTAAGTTTGCGCATTGTTTATCAGTGTTTTGTAGAAAATACTTCCCAATAGATGGGCATCAATTACACGGGAATTAATAACAGAAGACTGGGTAAAATATAAATACCAAATCAGAAACTATACCATCATATCATTGTTATCAGTTTATGGATCCTAATATTTACTTATTGGCAACCGACCCTAAGAACCCATGCCGGGATGTTATACATTCCAGGGATACCCGCTTAAAGGTGAGGGTTTATTGCCTTGATGAAGAACAATTTAGGCCCGATGATGATGAAGTGCAGTTATATGGCTATGCCAATAGTAAGTTATTTGCCTTTGAAACCATTGATATTGCCGCCGAAGACGCCATTGACCTGGTTGGCGCCATAAAATGGTATGCCAGTTATATCCAATGCCCCAATATGGAAATCTTACCCGAAGACCCACGCCCCGGCCGAAATAATATAGCGATGTGAAGCTTTAAAAAAGTCGTTTTGTTATTTTTATCATTAATAATCAACAGGTTAATACAAATTGAAAATTTTTTTTTGAAGAATAGATCAGAACTTCTATATTTGCAGACCCAAAAGCAAGGGAGTTTAGCTCAGCTGGTTCAGAGCATCTGCCTTACAAGCAGAGGGTCACTGGTTCGAACCCAGTAACTCCCACAAAGCCTCACAGAAATGTGAGGCTTTTTTTGTTATATTGGAATATGCTTTTCGTTTATATTCTTTACTTTTTAACAAAGGATAAGTTTATGTTGGCTCTTGCCAAACGTAGATGAGCGTGCAAGATGATAGAAAAACTTATTGCTGGAGTTTAGCTCAGTTGATTCAGAGCATCCCGATTTTACATCGGATGATCACTGGTTCAAACCCAGTAATTCCCACAAAGCCTCACAGAAATGTGAGGCATTTTTATGCATTCTGCTTGCATAGTAGTCCGAAGTCCGAGACATTCGGGTAGCGCTGAACTATTTGGATAACGGGCAGATATTATTTTATATATTTTGAAATATAATATTAGTTTAATTAAATTTAAACTAATAATTAACAAATCATAAGACGAACTAAAGAGATGGAAAAATTAATTAAAAAAGCGAATGCCTTTCAGCAGGGAGGAAAGCTTACAAGAGAGCAAATGAAAAATATTAGTGGTGGTACTTTTATTCCTATATGTTTCAGATGTTGTCCGGACGATCCGTGTTCACCTATACGTCATGTATGCCCACTTGTACTATGTGGAGAAATATAGGAAATAAAGTACAACATCTCCCCCTAACTCCCACTTTAAGCCGGATAGAAATATCGGGCTTTTTTTGCCTTTGTGCCTCCATAGCATAATAGTCCGAAGTCAGAGACATTCGGACAGCACTGAACTCTGCGGATAATGGGTAATAATTTTACCTTTGCCAAAACTTAGATATGAAAGAGCTAACTCCTTGCCCATTGTGCAAATCCACCTTTACGTATGAAATGAACGGTCTGCTGGTGTGCCCTGAATGTGGTCACGAATGGGAGCCGGAAGAAGATAACACTACCGGCAACGACCAATTTATTGTAAAAGATTCCAACGGCAATATTTTACAAAATGGCGATGCGGTAGTAATTATAAAAAATCTCCCGGTAAAAGGTTCGTCTCAAAGCATAAAGGCTGGAACAAAAGTTAAAAACATTCGCCTGGTAGATAGCAACCATAACATTGACTGCAAGATAGATGGGTTCGGTGCAATGGCCCTTAAATCTGAGTTTGTAAAGAAAGCATAAGCACAGATTGCTTTACCTTTCGGGAATACGAAGAATCAGGGAGAATCGTTTGCCCAAACCTGTCCGCCCAATTTATAAGTCTAAATTTGCTATCAGGCGTAAGTCAAATAGGAAATAATTCGATATAGGTGTAACAGCCACCATGAAAGCCTTATAGAAATATCGGGCTTTTTTATGCCTTTTTGCTTCCTCAGCATAATAGTCCGAAGTCGGAGACATTCGGACAGCGGGGGATAATATTTATTTATCAACTCCCGGTAAGCAAGCGTATTTATTTTGTTTTTACGTTGATTGCGGAGAGTCCCTTTTGCCCCTGCTCGGTTTCAAATGTAACCAGGTTATTTTCCTTTAATGGTCCTGTGAGGGCGTTAATATGCACGAAAACACTTTCCTCAGTTTGCAGGTCTCGGATAAAGCCATAGCCCTTTGCTTCATTAAAAAAACTAACTACGCCGTTCCGTACAGTGTCATGTGGCAGGTCTTGCCGTTTAGCAATGCCGATTTGAATATCTTCCGAATTAACCTTGATTTTCCGTGAAGGGTCGGGCGGCGTAGACGTGATATTTCCATGCTCATCAATATAGGCCATCATATCTTCCAGGCTCTTACCCGTACCGGCATTTGCCTTCCTCTCTTCGGCCCTTTCTTTTTTGTCTTTAGCCTTCTTAAGGCGGGCCTTCTCTTTTTCCTTTTTACCGAATGTTTCTGTCGATCTTCCCAATATGCTTAAACTAATTTAACGTTAACTGCACCGGGCCCTTTTTTGCCTTCTTCCACATCGAAAGTAACCTCGTCACCTTCGCGGATCTCGCCATTTAAACCGCTAACGTGCACAAACAAGTCTTTGCCACCATTACTGGGCGTAATAAAGCCGAAGCCTTTTGATTCATTAAAAAATTTCACTGTTCCTGTTGCCATAATATTGTTTTGAATAAAGTTGCAAGGTACGATTTATTATCCATGAAGCTATACACTGCACATATTGGGCTTTTAACAACCGGCTCTTTAGAAGTAGCGCCAACGGTTTCCAGATAAAGCCTGTTTTTGAATTATCAGAAAACCTTAATACATCCTTAACCTACAGACAACGTGCGGGCTATTATTTTAGCGACGGAAAAAATCTACCGGGCTTTACACTATAAATTAACAAAAAGCGCTCATACCGCAACTGTTTCTCTTCCAAAAAGCGATCAACCGCCCTGATAAAAATAATTTTTCCAATTAGTTCAAAAATTTATTTATGAAAAACTTACCCAGGGAGGATACAATTTGAAGATATAAGCCGCATCCGATGCAAAAAGAGCGGGCTGTTCCACCAACCCACTCCATTTAAGCCATCAATAATTCATGATTATGCAAACCGACAAACTATTAAAAAGCTATGCACAATTCTACAAAAAGAAATGTATTAAAACTCCTATCTACGTTCTCTCATCTTATTTTTACAATCATTATCCTGCTGGGTTCCAATACCCAAACCCTTTGGGCTAAGAGCCTCCTGGTACATCATTCTGGCTCTATAAAAGGCATCAATCATTTAATGGAAGATAATGGCCACCTGGACGGAAAGGTATTGGATGAAAAGGACCTGCCGCTTATCGGAGTTACCATACAGGTACGGGAAAGCGGCTCCAATGAGCTAAAAAAAACAGGCACCACCAATATCGACGGATCTTTTAGTATCAAAAACCTGGTAGCTGGTAAATCCTATGATCTTACCTTTAGCTATATGGGCTTTGATAAGCAAACCATTACCGGTGTGCAAGCCAGCAGCGGTAATATGCTGCATGTAAAAATGCTCCCATCGCCAACCAGTTTAAACGAGGTGGTGGTAACCGCTCTGGGTGTAAAAAAAGGTGCCAACAAAATTGGGTATGCCGTGCAGGAAGTAAAAGGTGATGAACTGGTAAAAGCCCGTGACTCGAATCCTATTACGGGGCTTACCGGTAAAGTGGCCGGTTTATCGGTATCTATGAATGCCGAACTGTTAGGTACACCATCATTATTGCTGCGTGGTAATCAGATTACGCTGTTTGTGATAGATGGTATCCCGGTCAATTCAGATACCTATAATCTTAATCCGGATGATATAGAATCATTTACCGTGCTTAAAGGTCCTGCCGGCGCTGCTTTATATGGTAGCCGTGCACAATATGGCGCTATCCTTATCACTACAAAAAAGGCCGGAAAAGATAAAGGATTTACGGTAGAATTGAACTCCACCACCTCTATTGATAAAGGCTTTATTGCCGAACCTAAAACCCAGCACGATTATGGCGGCGGTATGTACGGCCAGTATGCTTATGCCGATGGTTTTGGCGGTGGCTTGCAGGATGCCCAGTACCAGTTATGGGGACCAAAATTTCGCGGACAGCTTATTTCGCAGTATGATGGCGAATACACGCCTAATCAAACTTACACCACTAAGTTTGGCGATTTAACTTATACCGGGCACATCAAACCAGAGCCTTATTTAAACCGCGGCTATGTAGATGGTAAAAACAACCTCGATCGTTTTATCAGGGCTGGTTTCCAAACTACCAATAATGTGGCCTTATCTGCCAGTGGCGATAAATATGCCATGCGTTTTTCGGCATCAGAATCAAACCAGCAAGGTATAGTGCCTAATACGGGGCTTAACATTTTTAACTTTAATACCACCGCAAGTTACCAGATCTCTAAAAGGTTAACCTTTAATGCCGATCTGAACTTCAACAAGACCTACTCAGATAATGTACCCGATGTTACGTACGGTCCGAACAGCTTAATTTATAACCTTTCTGTATGGACCGGCGGTGAATGGAATGTAGATTCACCGGATATCAGGAACGTATGGGCACCCGGTAAAGTAAACCAGGTGGCCATATTTCCGGAGCATGTACACTATAATAACCCCTGGTTAATGGTGGAGGACTGGACACGCAGCCATAATAAAACAGATATTAACGGCTACATGTCATTAAACTTTAAGCTGGATGAGCACCTGAACATTACCGGCCGTTCGCAAATTACCACCTATTCATTGGTACGCGACGAAAAAATGCCATGGGGAGCCTTTACATATGCCCGTACACTGGGCCAGGGCGATTTCCGCGAAGACAGAAGAAACCTGTTTGAAAACAATTCAGACGTGTTGCTAAACTATAACTACAATGTAGGTAACCTCATCAACCTGTCGGGTTTGGTAGGCAGTAGTCTGCGTAATTTTAATTACAACTCCAACTTTACCTCTACCGATTACCTGGTTACGCCAAATGTTTACAACTTCAATAATTCGCTGAATACGCTGATGACCAATAATTTCACCTCTAAAATGCGGGTGATCAGCGCCTATGCTTCATTAGATGCCTCTATTGGTAAATATGCTACCCTATCTGCCACCGGAAGGATCGATAAGTCATCGGCATTGCCCGAAGGCCATAATTCTTATTTTTACCCAAGTGTATCAGGAACTACCGTGGTATCTGATTATATAAGACTGCCACAGGTAATATCTTTATTTAAACTAAGAGGCTCGTTTGCCACGGTACACGGCGATGCTACTTCCACAACTATTGGAGCAACACCATTTAACACTTATACTACACTAAATGGTTCAACAGCATATAGCCTTTTCTCCAACTTTTCACAATACGGTAATAACTATTTAAGCCCATATGGTGGTCCCGACTATTCTTTACAGGTTCCATACAACCTTAATAAACCTTATAATAATACCCCTGCAGCCAATTCATCAGGTAGTATTGTCGATCCGAATATCAAAACCTTTACCCGTACAAGTTATGAAGAAGGGTTTGATATAAAAGTATTGAAAAACAGGCTGGGCTTAAGCACTACCTTTTTCCAATACATTGATGGACCGCAGATCCTGGCTAACGCCATTTCGCCGACATCGGGTTATAACACTTATTACATCAACGCCTTAAAAACCCGTAAAACAGGTTTGGAACTTACACTTACTGCCACACCAATAAAGCTGCATGATTTTTCATGGGATGTAATGGCCAACTGGTCTACCTTTAAGGATGTTTACCTGGAACTGCCCCCGGGCCAAACCTATTACAACACCTTCTATAAAAAAGGCGACAGAACAGATGTGCTGTATGGATCAGCCTTTGTAAGGGCTCCAGACGGGCAAATTGTATACGATGCAGGCGGTAAACCATTAAAAAATCCTATTAACCAAAACCTGGGTTTCATGAATCCCGATTTTATATGGTCTGTAAGTAACAGGTTCAGGTATAAAAACTTCTCCTTCAGTTTTCAATTTGATGGCAGCGTAGGCGGCAAAATATCAGATCGTTTGTACTCCTTAACCATGCAGGGTGGGGCCAACATCGCTACAGTTGAAGGCGCTCTTGGCAAATCAAGGCTTGATGACGATACCAATGCAGGGGTGGCAGCTTACAAAGGTACTTATGTGGGCGATGGTGTACAGGTAACTAACGGCACGGCTATCAAGTATGATAACTTTGGCCACATCACCAACTATAACCAACTGCAGTTTACCAAAAATACATCAACCAGTACGGTACAAAGCTGGGCCACGCAGTATTACGGCCAGGTAGCTGAAGGATCATTAGTAAGTAAAACCTATGCTAAGCTAAGGGAAGTGCAAATAGGGTACGATTTTCCGAAAAAGTGGTTGAGCGGCATGCTTATCAAAAAAGCATCCATATCACTGGTTGGTCGTAACCTGCTTTATTTCTATAAAGATAATAAGTACAAGGGCATTGATATAGAGCAGTTCAACACGGCCACGCCTACGTCAACACTGCAAACGCCAACAACCCGCCGCTATGGTGTAAACCTAAATGTTGTTTTTTAATATTCATAACCATGAAGATATATATTCAAAAAGTACTGCTGTTGTTGATAATGGCAGTTATACTATCCAGCTGTAAAAAAAGTTTTCAGGATTTATATCAAAATCCTAATAAACCTACCAGTGTACAGGCATCTTTATTGCTAAACGGCATATTGAACAATATGCTGGAGGCACCAGGCGGCCAGCTTGACCGTACCAATCAATATCAGCTGCAAAACAACTCTTACTTTGGTAACAATCAATACAATTTTGGTCCGGGCAGTAACCTGTACCCCGTACTTACCGATGTTACCAATATGGAAAAACAAAGTATCACCACAACTGCGGGCACTTTGAACCCTTATACTGCTTTGGGCAAATTTTTCAGGGCATACTTTTTTACCAAAATGAGTTTGCAAATGGGCGATATACCTATGTCGCAGGCCTTGCAGGGCGCGGCTCAGACAAGCCCGGTTTATGATGCGCAAAAAACGGTTTTCATGAACAGCCTGGACTTGCTGGAACAAGCCAATGCTGATATAACCACCCTGCTAAAAGGTACAGCTACCTTTACCGGCGATATTTATTTTAACAATAACTTGCAAGCCTGGCAAAAGGTGGTAAACACTTACCGTTTACGTTTGCTGATACACCTGAGCAAGAAAACCGCCGACCCTGATCTGAAAGTAGCCCAGCAGTTTGCACAGATTATTGCCGATCCGGTAAAATATCCGCTGATGCGTAGTACCGGCGATGATTTAAAATATACCTGGTTAAATCCAACTAACCGTTATCCTTTAAATAAAGAAACATTTGCCAACGGCGCGTTGAATAATAGTGCCGATACCTATGTAGGTCTGCTTACTGCTGATAAAGATCCGCGGGTATTTATCACTACCGATCCTGCACCTGGTTTGGTAAGCTCAGGCTTAAGCCCCACCGATTTTGCCGCTTTTCAGGGTGGTAATATTGGTTTAGATATGGGTGTACTGGCCAGCCAGAATGGTGGTGGTAAAATAAGTTACATTAACAGGTATCGCTATTATTCGGGTTACACCGGCGAAACTACCGCCCTTGTTGGTTATACCGAAATGTGCTTTAACATTGCGGAAGCCATTAACCGTGGATGGATAAATGGCGGGCCTCTGGGCGATGCCGAGGCTTACTATAACGCGGGCATCAAAGCTTCAATGGCCTTTTATGGCGTGCCGGATAAAGGTGCGATGACTGTTTACTCGTTACCATTGGGTGTACCGGTTGCCGGTCCTTATGTAAGCAATACCGTTAACGTAGATTACAGCACTTATTACGCGCAGCCAGCAATTAAATACGCAGGCAATAATGAAACCGGCATCAGGCAGATCAATGAGCAAAAGTACATTGCTTTTTTCCTGAACAGCGGGCTCGAGCCTTATTTTAACTGGCGGCGTACCGGCTATCCGGTATTTAAAACAGGCGTGGGTACAGGCAACAATGGTAAAATTGCTTTGCGATACAAATACCCTGCTGCGGAGCAATCAGCCAATACCGCCAATTATAACGCGGCTATTGCCCAGTATGGCAATGTTGATGATGTTAATGGAGTGATGTGGATACTGAAATAATTCCATGATCCTAAATATTGATAACTATGAAAAAAGAACTAAATTGACAACAATGAAAAAAATAGGATTAACGCTTATCGCTATTATTTGCGGATTAAGCACTGTTTTTGCCCAGCAAAAACTTGATGTGGAAGGTCATCGTGGTGGCATGGGACTGATGCCTGAAAATACCATAGCTTCGATGCTCAATGGTGTTAAGCTGGGGGTAAGAACCTTAGAGCTTGATATGGTTATATCTGCCGATGGTAAGGTGGTAGTATCTCATGACCCATATATGTCTGCCCGAATCATGCGCAAACCCGATGGCTCTGATATTGATGTATCAGAAGAAAAAAGCCTGGCCATGTACAAAATGCCTTATGATAGCATCCGCAAGTACGATGCCGGCAGCAAACCTAATCCACAGTTTCCGAATCAGCCTAAGTTTAAAACCTATAAGCCACTGCTGGCCGATCTGATTGACAGTGTAGAAACTTATGTAAAAAAGAACAAGCTAAAACCTGTTTATTACAACATCGAAACCAAAAGCACTCCAGCCGGCGATGGTATTTATAATCCAAAGCCAGATGTATTTGTAGAAACCGTAATGGCGGTGATCAACCAAAAAAAGATCGCCAAAAGGATAATTGTACAATCATTTGATATTCGAACGTTACAAGTACTGCACAAAACCTATCCAAAAATCAAACTTTCATTACTGGTTGGTAAAATCAATGTAGATGAAGATCTGAAAACTTTAGGCTTTACACCTGATATTTACAGCCCTTACTACACCTTTGTCACCAAAGAAATTGTACAAAAAGCGCACGACAACAAAATGCTGATACTGCCATGGACAGTTGATCAGGAAAAAGACATGACCGCACTGGCCAATATGGGGGTTGACGGAATTATCAGCAACTACCCTGATAAATTGGTACAGCTATTTGGCAGCTATCAGTCAAAATAACTTATCGATAGTGTTTTAATAAAAAAGGGATAAAGCAGTGCTTTATCCCTTTTTTATTAAAGGCAAATGTTACGGGATCTTGTCAAGTGCCGGAACATTGCTTGCCGAGCCGGCATACCCTTTATTTTGGTTAATGTGCCCGTTAATATTTAACAGAATATCGCTATTGGGTATAGGCCACAATACATGATATGGTGATATGGTAAAAGTGTTACCGGAGTTGGTTACTACACCTTTATTATAAAAATCATTCTTTTCAATGATGCGGTCAAAAAAGAAATTTGATTCGGAGAAATTATTCACATTATAGGTTTTGCCGGTGTAAGAAGGCTTACCTGTCAATGCAAAAATGTAAGCTATACGGGTAAGCTCGGTTTTACGGGGCTCTTCCCAGTAAAGTTCCCGGGCGCGCTCATCAAGAACGGTACCTATATTAACTTTGCTGGCATCAGTTAAAGGTGCGGCCTGAGCTCTTGCTCTTACCACATTTATATCGGCCATCGCGCTGTTTAAGTCGCCTTTCCATACGTAGGCTTCGGCTCTTAACAAATAGGTTTCGGCCAAACGGAACACATACCAGTCGCTATCCGTACCGCGTGGAGGGCTCCAGAATTTATCAACAGCGATATTGGTGGAGCTGATAAATACCTTATAATGTGGCCAGCCAAACCAGCAGCGGATGGTATCTCTCGGGCCATTTAAAAAACGGGTAGCTACATTGGCGGCGGTCCATTGCTCCAGGTGTTTTCCATACCAATCAGGATCAGATGTTTTTAAAGCCGGATTATTATACACCAGGTCGGTCATGTTCATCCAGTTTCCCGGAGCATGTCTTAAATCGGTACTGTCTGTCCAGATGTATTTGGTACTATATGGCGTTCCGCGATAACGGCCTATTCCCCTGCCATAATAAAGCGTAAGCGGAATCTCAGCAGTCACCGCATCAATAATACCGGCTTTGTTTTTACCGGGGGTAAGTATGGTATTGGCCTGTGAATAAAAAGGAGTGGTGTTACGCATTAATTGTGAACCGTTTGCCGTATTGCCTTCCAGATTATCCCGGTCAATTACCAGGTATAAAGCCTCTGTATTTGAGGCAAGAGCTTTATTATCCGGACGGTGCAAATCCCAGATCACATTTTTGGTGGCATCAGCCCCGGTGCTTCCAAAGCGCGCGGTCATTAAATGATAAGGGCCGCCATTGATCACTGAGTTGGCTGCAGCAAGAGCATCATCAAATTTACCAAGAGAGAGATCTACCTTGGTTAATAAATGGCTAACCGCACCTTTGGTAACATCTCCCTTATTGCCGCCGTCAGTTACCCATTTTTGTGCGAATTCCAGGTCGGTTTTCATTTGCTGTAATATTACTTCGCGTTTAACCGTAGCGTAAGCAACATTCGGCACGCTTTCTTCCTTAAAAGGGCAAGGGACATCGCCAAACTCATGTACAAGACGGTAATAGCAATAAGCCCTGTGAAAATATGCCCTGCCTAAAATGTCGTTTCTTTGAGCGTCAGAAGTATATTTAACATTATCTATGCGCGTAATAATGGTATTGGCGTAGCGTACCCCTTGATACCATTGTTTCCAATACCAGCCAATTTTGTTGTAGTCATCACTGTTTAAATTAGCAGTTGGAGTAATACGCACATTCAGATCCTGTGCGGGTGTGGTTTTATCGGTAGTACCTTCAACCGCCACATCCGAAAATATAGATTCGGTAAGCATCGGTGCCGAATCTCCAAAAAATTCTGCTCTTAAATTTTTATTCAGGTAGTTAAGTGCAGCCTGCATAGCAGGTACCGAGGTTAGCGTAAGGTCTGGCGTAAAATCAGAAAGATCCTTAGGTTTAAGGAAATCCTTTTTACAGCTACCCGAAATCAGCACTGTAGCTAAAGTAATGGTTGCTATTATTTTTTTATTTATTGTTTTCATGTTGATCAGTTCAATTTTTTAAAATACTACGTTTACACCTACTGATATATATCTTGGAGTTGGGCCATCGTTTTGCGGATCCCAGAAATCCCAATTCGGGGCATATACGGCGGCGTTGCTTACGTTAGCATATAGTTTCGCGCTTTGTATTTTTAGGGGAGTAAGCCATGATTTTGGGAAATTGTATCCCAACGAAACGGTATTTAGCCTGACGAAGGAAGCCTTGCGCCATACGTTAACAGTTGTACCGCTGGAGCCAGAATTTAAGCGGGCATAATCGTTAATCGGGTCATTGGGTGTCCAGTAAGGTTGTACGTATGATGAAGTTCTGGAAATACTCACACCTCCCTGGTTATTAATAGCCTGGTTATATTTTCTAAGCTGCCCCCAGTTGGAGATGAGCAAAAATCCGAAATCAAAGTTTTTATAGATGTTAAAGTCGTTGCGTAATGACCAGGTAAATCTGGGCGATTCGTAACCAATAAATTGCTTATCATCGTCGGTATATTTATATTGATTGGGGCCGCTGTTTACCAGTTTCTGCAATTTAAAATCGCCGGGAACCGCACCGTATTTGGCGGCCTCATCTTTTTCATTGGTTTGCCAAACGCCTAATACTTTATAATCCCACACTACATCAATATCCTTACCTATAAACCATCCGTTAGCCTTGTCGCTGTTTTCAACATGGCTTACTGTTCCATCGGCATTGGTAACATCAGCAGCGCCATATAGATGCACAATCTTATTTCGATTTAAGAAAAAGTTGAATGAACTGTTCCAGTTAAAATTACTGCTAACTATGTTTTTACTGGTAAGATTAAATTCGAAACCTTTGTTGTTTACCTGGCCTATATTGGAGATTACGCTGGTAAAGCCCGAAACTTGTGGTAAGGTTCTTTGAACAAGCAAATTGGTGGTTTTCTTGCTGTAAACGTCAATGGAACCGTTTAAGCGACTGTTGAACAATGCAAAATCAATACCTGCATTTAGAGATGTGGTACGCTCCCATCTCAGATCAGCGTTAGCCATTCTGCTGATGTAAAGAGCAGAGTTTGCTGTAGCTGTGCCACCAGGAGTAACAGTTGGATACTTTTCGGCTGTAATTACGGCAAGAGCCCTGTTTGGATCAACCGTACCATTACCATCCCTGATATCACGGTTGCCATTAACGCCGTATGATAAACGCAGTTTACCATAGCTTAACCATTTGTTTGATTTCATAAAATTCTCATCGGTAAATATCCAGCCGCCGGCTACAGATGGAAAATTGTCGCTTGGGTGTTTTTGCCCAAATAAAGAATAGCCGTCACGCCGAACAGATACGGTGAGTAAATAGCGTTGCATTAAGGTATAATTGATACGCCCCAGATAGGCGTTAGCAGTTGAGTAACGGTCGTCGCTGCTTACGGTGGGTTTGTTACCCGCACCAATGTTATGAAAGCTCAGGTCGTCATTCGGGCTAAAGCCTTCGTTGTATTCATAAGTATACCACGATTGATATTTCTCTGTATTAGCCAGAAAGGTAACATCAATGTTATGGATGTTGTTAAAGGTGTGGTTCCATTTCAATAAGTTATCTATCTGGTAATTGTAGCGGTTTTCCATGGAACGCTGCGCCTGCCCGCCGGGTACAGTTACATTGGGGTTGTGCGATGAGTTATGATAAAAAGTTCGGTATGAATCGTAACTCGGTGTAAAGTTGGTTTGAAAGGTAATATCCATGGGCAAGGTTACCCTGCCGTAAATATTTGCAAATAACGTGTTTTGAACGTTCATGCTTTCATCATACTGCATATTTAAAAATGGATTCCGGGCATTTAATCCGGCATCGTCTGTAGGTATCCTTCTTAAAGTGCCATCAGCGTTATAAAAGTCGCCGTAAGGGGAGTTATTGGTAATTTGATTCCAATCCGCTTCTAAGGTATGGGGCCTGTCGGTACTGCCATCGCTGTTTCTTGCCGGCAAATTACTTTCATCCCTTACAGCATATTGGACATTAATACCAACGGTTAAAAAGCTGGTAGCTCGTCCTTCAAGGTTTAACCGGGCGCGTATGTTACTATAATCACCGCCGGCAATCAGGTTTTGATTTTTGGTATAGTTTAAAGACATATAATAGTTAACATCCTCGCGTTTACCTGCCATGCTAATGGTGTGATCCTGCCTGAAACCATTACGGAAAACCTTATCAAACCAGTCGACGGTTTTGCCTGCCATATAATTGGCTCTTTCATTAGCTACCAAACCCAGCCTGCTTAACCACTGGTCAACCGGATCGCCTGTGGCCTTTGTTAATGCCATCCATTGATCAACAGTTATGCCTGATGGCAGCTTCCTTGGGTCGGTATATTCATAATCAGGATTATTAACATTGATGCTTCGCATAACATCGGCACGCCAATCTAAAAAACCTTGCGGGCCATACACTTTTTGCTCTTTTTCTAATTGAGCAATACCAAAGTTTGAATTAAGGGTAATAATAGGCGGACCTGTTTTTCCCTTTTTGGTGGTGATAGCAACTACACCAGCTGCAGATCGTGATCCGTAAACGGCAAGGGCGCTGGCATCTTTTAATACGTCTACCGACTCCACATCGTTAGGGTTAATATCAGCGAGTTGCCCGTTATAAATCACACCATCTAACACAATTAATGGTGAGGTGTTACCGGTTAGCGTAGATTTTCCGCGAAGTAACAAGTCTCCACCGCCTTTGGCCGAAGTATTCATGCTAACGGTAAGTCCGGGAATGTTGCCTTTAAGCACGTCGCCAATACTCGTAGGGTTTTCATTTTCAAGCTGGGTAGCTTTTACGCTTGCTACGGCCCCCGTAACATCCTTTTTTTGACGGGTACCGTAACCTACCACCACTACCTCATTCAGCTGTTTATTATCTTCTGTAAGGGTAATATTGATTTGATTACGTCCGTTAACCGGTTGCTCCTGACTGGCATAACCGACTATGCTAAACACCAGCGTGGCAGTTGAGGGCGCACTGAGGACATAATGGCCCTTTAAATCCGTGGCAACGCCTTTTCCCGTTCCTTTTACTTTAACAGTTACCCCAGGTACCGGACCTCTATCATCCTTAACAGTACCCGTAACAGATAACTCCTGGGCCAGGGCAAGGGTGCTGCTGGCCAGCAAAAATAAAATAAGGAGAGTAATTTGTTTTCTCATAATTTTAATAGTATTAATTGGTTTAAGTGGTTTGCGTTAATTGTAGCGGAGCCGATACCTATCGCTATACAAAAAGGCACACAGATCTGTCCCATCAGATCTATGTTGCCTGGCCAAAAAATTTATTGATGCAATACAGGAATAGTCAATCCCCGGATGTTGGATTACGCCTGTTTTATTATTGTTATAATGACGATACTATCAGGCATAAATGCCCGTTAAATAGCAAAATGTGAGGATTTTTTCTTCATATTTGTATTGCTTAGTAAAAATTTCGGTTGAATTAGGCAAAAAAATCCCCGCAACATTCAATGTTGTTGTTTGGCTAAAAGGGATAGTATTGATTTCGGTAGTGCTGAACCCACTGCCGATTTCTTTTTGTTAGGTAAGGCCTGGTTTTATTTTTTCATGATCTAAGGTTTTTTTAGGGTAATCAATACTGCATTTATTCCGCTTGTATGGTAATTCCAAACAGTATTCACGTTCACGCAGGGACAATGAAATTTGCGGATATAAAGCAGTTTTATGGTTAATAATTAAGCTGTTTATATAAGTAATTAAAGCGCTTCTTATTATTTGTAATTGGCAAAATACTAAACTGTATTTACCAAAAATATCCCGGGAGATCAGGTTTTCATAAACTTTAACTGTTTTTATTTACGATAACGTTTTCGTTAAAAACGATTACTCGTATGTTATTAAATAAGTGTGAAATGCACAGATAAAGAAATAGTTAGCCTATTTTTTTATAAAAAGTTTTTTTGAAACCTCTTTGTTAAAAGGTTTTACTATTTCAAGATAGCTTTATGAGTATATTTTGCTAATGATATATAAGTAAATAGAATCATTAATCTATTCTCATATTATCGGCTAAGTAGCCATAACGGTTTTCCGGCCGACAAATTTCAGCAAGGCAAAGGCTATCAAACCGGTTATTACGCCGGCTACTATGGCGAGTGATATACTGCCGTAAAGATATTGTTCCAGGTGAAGGCTGATTGATTTTAAGGAAATGTTTCCGTTAAAGGGAATGTCGATATTTTTTTCGCCCATCCAGTAGCCACCGGCTTTGTAGCTTAAAAAAATTACAGCCGGTATCAGCGGGGCAAAACTGATGTGTGTGGCTAAAAGAACGAGCGCCTTATTCAACTTTAATAATATAGCCAGTGAAAACGCTATGATCAGTTGAAAGCCCCATATAGGTATTATGCCCATGAATACACCAAAACCAATGGAAAACGCTTTAAGCTGTGCCGATTGATCCGGATTAAATAAATGATTTTTTATAAACTGTTTGCCTCGTTCTTTACTGAAAAGAGATTTGAAAAAATAGCCAGGATTAACACATACCGCCCAAAGCTTTTGAATCCCTGCTTTCATTTTTTCTGAACTACTCATAGTTTTGATCCATATTTAGCAACCGTCCGGGTAAAGTTTTGAAATGGTCAGTATAAACCTTATTACAAATTTACCCTTAGCAACATTAACAAACTTTTAAGTTTTGAATAACTATCCACTTACATTACAAAACGGCAAAGGTAATATCTTTATGATAAATAATAGCAGCGGTTTATTCAATGCTTATGTTGACCAGGTGCTTTATAAAATAACCCAAATAGCTATAATGCACATTATAAGCCCAATGCATGTTAAATTTTTATTAAAAAATTAGTCTACTTATTCTATAGTGCATATATTTGTAATAATTGTTATTATCGATCTAACCAATTAGTTCTTTATGGTAAATAATGAGGTCAGTCAACAAAAAGAGGCAGCCATTGGCTTTCTCTTTTTTTATTTCCGGCCCCTTACCATTATAGAATAACACCTCCCTATTTCAGGATAATACTTCCTCCAGCACATCTGCAGAGCGTATATTGCCAAACCCTTCTATGTGCAGCGCGTAATATTCCAATAGTTTTTGAATCAGGTACCTGCGTTCGTCATTACTCCATTTTAATTGCTGCATATTTTCAAAACTGCACTGCAAAAGCAGATGAAAGTTTTGCGTGTGAGGCGGCGACAGGTACAGCAAGCTATCAGGTTTATAGTTGCTGAAGGTACCGTTCTTCATATCGAAATAATCGGCCTGGCCAGCCTGGTACCTATCCGGGTAAAAACCCAGATAACGGGTTAGCTGAACCAAAAACAACAGATGAAAGTTAGCCACGTTCCCGGTTTGATGATCGAGCCATTCTATGGCGCTAAATACAAAATCAAACAAACGCTCATCGGCCGATTGTTGTCTTACGGCTTTGTACAACACTTCGTTCAGAAAGATAGCGATACAACTTTTGATCACATCATATGGGATGCTTTGCAGTACCGGCGAATTTTTAAGTTCTGCAATTCGTTGCACGCTGCCTGTATTTTTATGATAAACCACCAGATCGAGCAGATGCAAGGGCTGCAGCATATTGCGCCCTATTTTTGCTTTGGGCTTTTTTGCACCGTTGATGATGTATGATTGCAGACCGAACTTTTCGGTGAAAAGCTGTACAATAACACTGCTATCTCCATAATCGGTCGCTTTAAATACAATACCACGGGTTTTATGCAGCATATTATACCAGTGAAATAAGTTTAGGTATAAAAATGATACAGCCCATAACCAGGGCAAATACCGCGGCAATTACCACCGCACCGGCGCTAACATCCTTAACATGACCGGCTTTGATATTGTAGGTAGGCGAAACCAGGTCTGTGAGGGTTTCAATGGCGGTGTTGATGAGTTCGGTTACCAGTACCAGGGCAATGCTTATGGTTATCCATTGCCATTCGGCAGCGGAAAGATGCAGTATGGTTCCCAGTCCAATGGCAATAACGGCGGTCACCAAGTGTATCCGGAAGTTGGGCTGGGTAGCGGTAGCATATTGCAGGCCTTTAAAGGCAAAACCAAAACTGCGGATCAGTCTTCTCATATACAAAAATACATTGTTATTGGCACTTATGAATTTGATAGCTTAAAAACTTTTTAAATCTTAAATTTTAACACTTTTTTAGTCAAAAAGAGGGCGAAATTGTGTCAAAAACTGCCGAAAACGGATTCAAAACCATCGGTTTTAACACTTTTTAACAAACTTTAGATGGGTTTTGAAATGTTTAAAAAGTATTCAATGGTTGATGGATTAAAAATGATCTTTTTACCTCTTTAACACAACAACCCGGTTTTTCTTTTTACAAACAGTTTGCAGGCGCAAAGATTTGCCTGACCCTTTAAACAAAGCAACTTCGACCTTTTAAACAAACCGCTGCTTTATCATTAGATCGATCTTTGTTGTATCAAATTATTTATCAGATGACAACAAATTCAAATAATGAAAAAACAGTGCTTGTAACCGGTGGTTCGGGTTTTATCGCGGTACATTGTATATTACAATTGCTGAACGCGGGTTTCCGGGTAAGAGCAACCGTAAGATCGCTGACGCGCGAACCCGAGGTACGGGCCATGCTGAAAGAAGGCGGCGTAGAAGCCGGTAACCGCTTATCATTTATAACCGCAGAGTTAGGCTCCGATGTCAATTGGAACGAAGCTGTGAGCGGCTGCACCTATGTTATACACGTTGCATCCCCAACGCCTTTAAATGTTTATAAACATGAGGATGAAATGATCATCCCAGCGCGTGATGGTGTATTGCGCGTATTGCGGGCCGCGCGTGATGCCGGGGTAAAGCGGGTTGTGCTTACCTCTGCTATTGGTGCTGTAGTTTACGGGCACAAACCTCAAACCGCCCCGTTTACAGAAAAAGACTGGACAGTGATCTCCGATAACACACCTGCCTACCAAAAATCAAAAACACTGGCAGAGCGGGCTGCCTGGAATTTTATCGAAAGGGAAGGTGATCAGCTGGAACTTTCGGTGGTTAACCCTGTTGCTGTTTTAGGCCCTGTATTAGGTGTTGATTATTCTCACTCCATCCACTTTCTGCAGAATTTGATGGAGGGGAAAATGGCTGGCTGCCCAAAGGTCAATTCTTCCTATGTGGATGTGCGCGATGTAGCCGATCTGCATTTACGGGCGATGACCGATCCTGCAGCTAAAGGGCAACGATTTATCGCTACCGCAGGCGAAAGTATCTGGATGGTGGAAGTGGCCAGAATACTCAAACAAAATATGGGCACATTGGCAGAAAAGGTAAATGTTAAGGAATTACCGAATACCCTGGTGCGCATCGCGGCATTGAAAAACCCGGCAGCGAAGGCCATTATTCCGTTTTTGGGTTTGATAATGAATACTACCAATGAAAAGGCAGTAAATTTATTAGGTTGGTCGCCCCGCTCTACCGAAGAGGCTATAGTGGCTACTGCCGAAAGCCTCATCCGTTTAGGCATCGTGAAGTAGTACTGCCCCTTGAGGATGAAAAATTGATCGGCTGTGAAACAGTTAACCAACAATAATGATGAGAGACTAATGGCCGCATTGGCCATTAGTTATTATCAGGGTAACTTTCATTAATTTTATTTTTATGGAACCATTAACGCCCGCCAGTGTACCGGAAATATTTATATCATGCAAAAAGGAAGTTCATTATAGCCGCGAATTGGTGTTGCCGCAGCCCGCGCTTGTAAGGGTAATATCCGGTGAGGTAAGGATTGCCGCCGCCGATAGGCATTACAGTTTTTTTGCAGGTGATACGGTGCTGTTCCCGCGCAATCAACTGGGCCGGATGAGCAAATTACCCTTGAACGGTGAACCTTGTATTGCGGTATCTATTGTTTTCAGACACGAGATATTAAGTCAATATTATGCGGCTAATCCTATCGATCCGCAGCCACATCAAACCATCGGCTTAATACAACTGGCCGATCACCCTTTGCTTGAAAGTTTGTTTAATTCGCTCACGCCTTATTTTAAATTGGCGGATGCTTTACCGGCCGATCTGGCCGCTTTTAAAATAGAGGAAGCGATAAGGGTGTTGCGCACCATTGATAAAAACGTAGATCAGCTGCTGGGGCAGCTTGATAAACCTGGAAAGATAGATCTGATGGATTTTATGGAACGGAATTATATGTTTAACCTCACCGCTGCCAAATTCGGCTACCTCACAGGTAGAAGTCTTACCACATTTAAGCGCGATTTTAAAAAAATATTTAACAATACCCCTGAGAAATGGTTGACCAAAAAGCGCCTGGAATTGGCGCATTACCTGATATCCGAACAAAAAAGAAAACCATCTGATGTTTATTTCGACGTAGGTTTTGAAAACTTGTCGCACTTTTCCTTTGCGTTTAAAAAGCAATTCGGTTATAATCCCACAGCTGTTTTCGCTGCATAGTTAATATATGAGGCGTATTAAAACAGGCGTGGCGGGCGGTAGAAGCCCATGGCAATTGAGTAAAAATATTGTGTCATTGGCTAATATTGCCTTGCCTCAAAAAACAGAGCAGCCTAAAGATGGCAAGAATTATAGCATCAGCTAACGACTTACTATCCTGGCTTTACAAATAAAGAAAATTTGAATTCCAGGTCCTTATCATAGTAATAGCCCGTGAAAAAGGCAGTGTTGAAACCTACAAGCCGCAGAGCCGACTCACCTGGTCTACGCTTCGCTGGACCACCCTCTCTGCGGCTTTGCCGCAAAGAGGGTAAAGAAAAAAAGAATTAAAAATCCCCTCTATGCGCGAAGCGGAGAGAGGGGTGACGAGCGCAGCGATGTCGGGGTGAGTCGATCGATAGATGCCTAATTTTCGCTTTATGCCTTTTCATGCTATTACCCTTATCATGGGGCTCATATACAGGGTTAACGCAAATATTACTCAAAAAGTACGGCGCAAAAAATATACTTTCAAAAGCGGCTGAAAGTAAAAAGCCATAAATATATTTGACTCATCATCAGCACTTTAAAGCCTGTATTATGATTCCTGAAACCAAAAAGCCCGCTATTAATCATGCCCTGCAAGTAACTTTTGGCACCACCGATCTGGAAGAGACCCGTGAACTCACCGCCGGACTATCATCGGCTCTCGTTTTCCGGATCATCGTTCGCGGAAAGCCTTACCTGCTCCGGATTATCACCCGTACAGATGCCATGGCCGACCCTACCCTGGAGTATAATTGCATGAAAGCTGCCGCCGAAGCTGGGATAGCACCGAAAGTTTGGTATGCTAATGTGGAGGACAGGATAGCCATTATTGATTTTATAGATGCCAAACCTTTCCCGATGGAAGAGGCCAAAACAAAGCTGCCGTATCTGCTTAAACGATTGCACGCCTTACCACCTTTTCCTTTCCGGATCAACTACCTGGATAAAATTGCTGAGTTTATTGAAAAATTCCGGGCCGGCAACCTCATACCTGATGAGTTAACTGCCGGGCTGTTCAACTTTTATACCCGGGTTAAAAACATCTATCCCCGCAATGCCGAAGATCTGGTTGGATGCCATAATGACCTTAAACCCGAAAACACCTTGTTTGACGGAGAACGGGTTTGGCTGGTTGACTGGGAAGCCGCCTTTTTGAACGACCGCTACCTGGACCTGGCTATTATGGCGAATTTTTTAGTAAAGAACGAGGAAGATGAAAAGATTTATCTGGAAGCTTACTTTGGCCAGGAAGCTGCCGAATATCAACATGCCCGCTTTTTTTTGATGCGGCAGATCCTTCATCTGTTTTATTTTGTTGTTTTTACGATGGCAGGCAAAACACCAAATAAGCCTGTTGACTCTAATATGGCCATGCCCGGCTTCAGAGAATTTCATGACCTCATTTGGACCGGCAAGCTCAGTTTGGCTAATATGGACAACCGCCTGCAATATGCCCAGATTCACCGGGAACAGCTTCAGCATAATTTGGGTTTGAAAAGACTGGATGAAGCGTTGCTTATTGTGGCGAATTATCAATCACTTAGTCGCAACCGCTAACTGCGCTATCCGAAGTCTCTGACTTCGGATCACTATGCCTGTAGTTTGCAACTACAGCGCCGGTAGTCTGAAGACTACCTACATATAAGTCCGAAGTCAGAGACTTCGGACAGCGCAGGAAAAAGCAACAAAACCCGCGTCATTGCGAGGTACGAAGCAATGACGCGCTTATTATAAACACTAAGTAAGCCTGTAAATATTAACCTTATGCTGACACGCTTAGCATAAAATCCACACCAATTTTCTGTATCTTTGCTTAATTTTTTAGCAATTTCTTTTAAAGGTATTATCTTACATACACTTTTAAAGTAAACCCGTTTACCTGGGTTTAATAAATTTGGTACCAATAACATATATGAACGAAATAACCGTTGACCTGGGCGAACAAAGCGAAGTTGAAGTTTATGGCGCCAGGGTACATAATTTAAAAAATATTGATGTTTCTTTTCCGCGCAATAAGTTGGTGGTGATCACTGGTTTGAGCGGCAGCGGCAAATCATCCCTGGCTTTTGATACCATTTATGCCGAAGGGCAGCGCCGTTATATGGAAACATTTTCGGCCTACTCGCGCCAGTTCATGGGTGGTATGGAACGCCCAGATGTGGATAAGGTGTCTGGCTTGAGCCCGGTTATTGCCATTGAGCAAAAAACCACCAGTAAAAATCCGCGCTCCACCGTGGGTACCATTACCGAGATCTACGATTTTATGCGTTTGCTTTTTGCCCGTACCGGCGAGGCTTACTCATATACCACCGGCGAAAAGATGGAGCGCATGAGCGAAGATCAGATCCTGAAAACCATTACCGAAAAGTTCGATGGACAGCCGGTAAACATCCTGGCCCCGGTGGTAAAAGCCCGTAAAGGTCATTACCGCGAGCTTTTTGAATCTATACGCAAACAGGGCTACCTCAAAGTATGGATAGACGGCGCCATGGCCGATGTGGAGCCCAAAATGCAGGTGGATCGTTACAAGATCCATGATATTGATATTGTGGTTGACCGTTTGGTGGTATCTGAAAAAGACAGCAAGCGTTTATATACTTCGGTACAAACCGCCCTTAAAATTGCCAAGGGCATCATCCGCGTTGGCGATAAGGATAATAACGTTGCGTACTATAGTAAATACCTGATGGACCCGGTATCGGGCATCTCTTATGATGAACCTCAGCCCAATACTTTCTCCTTTAACTCGCCTTATGGCGCCTGCGAAAAATGTAATGGTTTGGGTTATATTTTTGAGGTTGATGAAGCTTCAGTTATCCCCAACCCCAAACTAAGCATCATGAATGGCGGATTGGCACCTATCGGCGAGTACCGTGAAACCTGGATCTTCCAGGTGTTAAAGTCGTTGGCCAAGAAATATGAGTTTTCACTCTCGACCCCGATCGAAAAGCTGACGCCCGAGCAAAAGGATATCATCCTGAACGGATCGCCGGATATGATCACCGTTGCCGTGGAATACAACAAATGGAACGTACAAAGCTACCAGATCACCTTTGACGGTATTGTGCGCATGCTGGAAGAGCAGCAGGAGCGCCGCGGCGACGAAGGCATGGACGATATGGAAAACTATCGTGTGCTGAAAACCTGTCCGGTTTGTGATGGCGCAAGACTCAAAAAAGAGTCGCTGCATTTTAAGGTCGATAATAAGAATATATTTGAGCTGGCCTGTATGGACATCCGTACCCTGCAGGGATGGTTCACCAACCTGGAAGACCGCCTAACCGAGCGACAGAATGTGATAGCCAAGGAGATCCTGAAAGAGATCCGCGCGCGTATTGTGTTTTTGCTGGATGTAGGCCTGAGCTATTTAACGCTCGACCGTACAGCCAAAACCTTATCAGGGGGCGAGGCACAGCGGATCCGTTTGGCTACCCAGATAGGATCACAACTCATGAACGTGATGTACATTCTGGATGAACCCAGCATTGGCTTGCATCAGCGTGATAACGAACGCCTCATCAACGCGCTCAAAAACCTGCGCGACCTGGGTAACACCGTTTTGGTGGTAGAGCATGATAAGGATATGATACTGGAAGCCGACCACGTAATTGATATGGGACCGGCAGCGGGTGTACATGGCGGACAGGTAGTAGCCGAAGGCACACCGGCCGAGCTAATGGCCAAACATACCCTCACCACATCCTACATCAACGGCGAACGCTCCATTGCCATCCCAGCAAAACGCAGGGAGGGTAACGGCAAAACACTGAGCCTGAAAAAAGCCACCGGCCATAATCTGAAAAAGGTATCGGTTGATTTTCCGCTGGGTAAGCTTATCGGCATTACCGGGGTATCGGGCAGTGGTAAATCAAGCTTAATTACCGAAACATTATATCCTATACTGAACCATCATTTTTTCAGGGCCAAGAAACAACCCTTGCCTTATGAAAAAATTGAAGGGCTTGAAAATATCGACAAAGTGATCGAGATCGATCAAACACCTATTGGTCGTACACCGCGCTCCAACCCGGCTACCTATACCGGCGTATTTTCGGATATCCGCAACCTGTACGTGGCCCTGCCCGAATCAAGGATCAGGGGATACAAGCCTGGTCGCTTTTCATTCAATGTAAAAGGCGGTCGTTGCGAAACCTGCCAGGGTGCCGGTATGAAGGTGATCGAAATGAACTTTTTACCCGATGTACAGGTGCCTTGCGAAGAATGCGGGGGCCGCCGGTACAACCGCGAAACGCTGGAAGTACGCTATCGTGGTAAATCCATCAGCGATGTACTGGATATGAGCATTGAGGATGCTACACCGTTTTTTGAGCACATTCCATCTATCTACCGTAAGGTTAAAACTTTGTATGATGTTGGTTTGGGATACATTACGCTTGGCCAGGCGTCAACCACTTTATCAGGCGGCGAAGCACAGCGTGTTAAATTGGCCACCGAACTATCTAAAAAAGATACCGGCAATACTTTTTATATACTAGATGAGCCTACGACCGGTTTACATTTCGAGGATATCAATGTACTGTTGGGCGTACTGTACCAACTGGTAGATAAAGGCAATACCGTACTGGTCATCGAGCATAACCTGGATGTGATCAAGGTGGTCGACCATGTGATCGATCTTGGCCCCGAAGGTGGATCAGGCGGGGGTAATATCCTGTTCTCTGGTACGCCCGAAGGACTATGCAAGGTTAAAAACAGCTTCACCGGTCAGTTTTTGAAAAAGGAAATGGGCATAAAATAGAATTTGAATTTAATGTTCTTCAAAACAACATGTACAATATATTGTACATGTTGTTTTGTTTTTATATCTTTACATTGATATAAAGATACAAATGGAAATTACCACATATACTGCCTTCAGACAGCAGCTAAAATCCTTTTTGGATAAGGTACGTAATGATCATAGACCATTGTTGGTAACCAGTACCACCGGCGATGATGTAGTTGTAATTTCAAAAGCCGATTATGAAAGCATGGAAGAAACTTTTTATCTGCTCAAAAGTCCCAACAATGCTACACGGCTTCTAAAAGGCATTGAAGAATATGAAAAGGGTTTAGGTCAGGAAAAAAAGCTTATTGATTAGTGAAGATCGTTTTTCTGAGCCCCGCATGGGATGATTATTTATATTGGCAAAGCACAGATAAATCTATTTTAAAAAAAATCAATACCTTAATTAAAGAAATAGAACGTATTCCTTATGATGGCAGTGGAAAACCAGAGCCACTAAAACATAATTTGTCTGGTTGGTGGTCCCGCAGAATTAATTTGGAACACCGCCTGGTGTATAAGGTAGAGCATGAATCTATTTTTATTCTTCAATGCCGTTATCATTATTAAACAACGTAGTTCAAATAAGTCTTTCTACAAAAGGTGATTCGCGCACAGTCTCCTTTATTTTCATTTTGTTAGCTTTACTCATTAACTACTAACTGAAATGAAAAAAACCATTCTATACATTTTCGCCGTAGCTCTATTAGCTGCCTGCAACCAATCTAAAACAACCAATTCATCTAAAACCGACAATCCGGAGCTGGCCAAAGTATTTGATAATTACTTTGAAGAATCATTAAAGCTGTATCCGCTTAATGCCACCTATATTGGCGATAACCGCTATAATGATCAGTTGCCTAATGATGGTTCCGCAGCGTTTTTGGCCAAAGCGCAGGCCTTTTATACCAATTACCTGGCCCAGGTAAAACACTTTAACCGCGAAGACCTGAGTGAAGCCGATCGGCTTTCGTACGATATTTTTACCTATGAGGCGCAGCTTGCCCTTGATGGCTTTAAGCAGCATTTTGAATACATGCCCTTTAACCAGTTTTATGCCCTGCCGCTTACCATGGGTCAACTGGGTTCGGGCTCCGGTGCACAACCCTTTAAGACGGTTAAGGATTATAATGATTGGCTAAAACGTGTATCTGCGTTTTCGGTATGGGCCGATACTGCCATCAGCAATTTTAACAAAGGCGTTAAAGCAGGCGTGGTTTTACCCCGGGCGCTGGTGGTAAAAGCTATCCCTGAACTACAGGATCTGGTAGTTGCCGACCCTACAAAAAGCTTATTTTATGGGCCGATCACTAATCTACCCAAAGATTTTTCGGACACGGATAAAAAACAACTCACCGAAGCTTATAAAAAGGCCATCACCACTGTTATTTCACCTACTTATAAAAAACTGGCAGATTATTTAAAAACAGAATACCTGCCGCATGCGCGTGCTACTTCGGGTTATTCGGCTTTGCCGGATGGTGCGGCCAGATATGCATACCTGGTTAAACAACAAACCACTACCGACAAAACACCTGAAGAAATTTACCAGACCGGATTGAAAGAGGTAAGCCGCATCCGTGGTATTATGGATAGTATCAAAACCAGCGTTGGCTTTAAAGGCGACCTGCAAGCGTTTTTTGAATACATGAAAACCGACCCTAAGTTTACTCCCTACAAAACCCCAAAAGAGGTTCTGGCAGCGTTTGAAAACATCCATAAACGCATGGAGCCCAACCTGAAAAAAATGTTTAACCATGTGCCTAAAACGCCTTTCGAGATCAGGCAAACGGAGGCTTTCCGGGCAGCATCGGCCAGCGCCGAATACAACCAGGGTTCGGCAGACGGCAGCAGACCGGGTATATTTTATGTGCCCATATTGGATGCTACCAAATTTAACATTACTTCGGGTATGGAATCCTTATTCCTGCATGAGGCTATTCCGGGTCATCATTACCAGATCTCTTTGACCCAGGAGAACACCTCACTACCCAAATTCCGCAGGTTTGATGGCGGCGAAAATGCTTATGTAGAAGGATGGGCCTTATACTGCGAATCCTTAGGTAAGGAGTTGGGACTATATACCGACCCTTATCAATATATGGGCGCGCTGGGCGATGAGATACACCGTGCCATCCGCTTAGTGGTTGATGTGGCCATACATACCAAAAACATGAGCCGCGAGCAAGCCATTAAATATATGATGGATAACGAAGCCATCAGTGAACAAGGCGCTACTGCCGAAATTGAACGCTATATGGCCATTCCGGGTCAGGCGTTGGGTTATAAAATAGGGGCGCTTAAAATACGCGAGCTTCGTAATAAATACGAAAAACAGATGGGCAGCAAATTTAACCTGGCCGAATTCCATAACCAGGTACTGAAAGACGGCGCCATGCCGCTTGCTGTATTTGAAGCCAAAATGGACGCCTGGGCTGCCAAACAATAATACACAAACTATTTCCCGTTGCCCGTGTCCTCACGGGCAACTTTTATATTCACACCGTTGCCCGTGTCCCCACGGGCAACTTTTATATCTGCCTATCGCAACTATTTTGCATTACGTTCATCTATACTTCATATTGCAACAATATTTTTGCATAAATACAATTTGATTTTTTTGACCTTTGTTGTATAAATGGTTACCTGCGTGAAACAAAGCCGTACAGATATCTTTAAAAAACTGCAAGTGCTATTCATAGCTGCCTGCTATATCTTTATTGCTGTATCGCACATCTTTTTTTTACCCCGGTTAACCGGGCCGGTTGCCGAGGCGGCTGTAAGCCATAACTCCATCTTTAAAAGGAAGACCGAAACCACAGTGGCCAGCCTTTCCCATACCAATTTTTTCCAGCGTACCGATAAGTTTATCATGAATGATAAAAAATCGGCTATTGATCTGTTAAATATGGTTGTTGGCAGCTTTATATTGCTGTTGTTTGCACAACGCCTCTGGAAACTCAATCCACAGCGTTTACTTAACATTAATTGGTCAGTTACCGATTCACAATACTCCTATTTGTCCTTCTGCACATTTAAAATTTGAGTTGATGAGGCCTCCTCAGGCCCCGAGCTTATGCTCCATCATATATTCAAATTAGTTTATCTATCATTTACCGGTATTTACTGTATGCTTTGCCTTTAGGGTTATGCTTTAATGCGTCCTTATCTGCTTAAGTTAAATAGTCGCCGGTACAAGTTCATTTCAGAAACTTATGCAAAGTTTAAAAATAACCGTATTGATTGCTGCGGGCCTGCTCATAGCGGTAAATACCTATGCACAGCAAAACAATGATCCGGCGGTCAGCTTAAAAACGCTGCTCAACCGGGTTGATCAAAATGCACCTACACTGCTCACCGACTCCGCGGCTATCAAGATCCGCCGTACCCAGGCTGCCGAAACGCATAGCAACTGGCTGCCCAACTTGCGACTTAACTACCAGGCCGATATAGGCACCAACAACAACGTGGCCGGCCCGTATTTTGGGTTTGGCATTATCCCGGCCGATTCCAAAGTACGCGCAGAAAGTAATAACTCTGCCGTATCGGCAGCCGTGGGCGTAGCTGCGCTCGACTGGGAGATTTACAATTTTGGCTCCTATGGCGCTCAAAATAAAGTGGCCAATTCTGATATCCAGGTAGAGCAAAATCAATTTGCCAACTCCAGGTACCAGTTACGGGCTTATACCATTAGCAATTATCTGCAACTGTTGCGCCTGCATGATCTGCTGGCCATACAGTCACTCAATATAAAGCGCAATACTGAGATCCTTCGTTCTATACAATCATTGGCTAAAAGCGGTGTACGGGCAGGTGTGGATACCAGTATTTCGGAAGCCGAACTGTCAAAAGCCAGGTTAAACTATATCGAGCTAATCAATCAGCAAAAGCAGGTACAATTACAACTGTCGTCCGTTAGTGGTTTGCCGTATCAGTCCATCATCCCTGATACTACAGCCGAGATGACACTGATAGGCCAATTGGCAGTGGTACAATCCTTAAATCCCGATACGGTTAATCACCCCCTGATCAACTATTACAAATCGGTATATCAAAACAGTTTACAGCGCGAGGCTATGGTGAAAAAAAGCTATAACCCCAAGATCATGCTGGAAGCCGCGGCCTGGGGGCGAGGATCGAGCATCGATGCTAACGATCATTTCAACAGCCTGTCGAGCGGCTTAGGTGTCGATCGTAGCAATTACCTGGTGGGTATAGGTGTATCCTATAATTTGTTTGATATCCGCCGTCGCCAACTCAAGCTGCGTACCCAAAAAGCTACTACAGATTACAGTCTGCAAAAGCTGTCTGAGCAAAGGCAACTCCTGTCTACCAGTGCCAACCAGGCCGATGTAGAGCTGGAAACCGCCCGGCAGCGCCTGCAGGAAATTCCGCGCCAGTTAAAGGCGGCCAACGATGGTTATCGACAAAAACTGTCGCTATATAAAAGCGGCTTAACCGATATTATCGAGCTCAATGCGGCCCTCAATATCCTTTACCGTGCCGAAACAGACCTGGCACAGGCCAAATTCGCTTACTCCGGCGCACTGTTCCAGAAAGCCGTTACCGAAAACCAGGTGAATACCGTTTTAAACCTTTTAAAATAATTTAGCTATGTCAATGGTCACCTCCGCGCTCAAAAGGCCCATCACTACCATAGTGATCACCATGAGCCTGCTGATATTTTCAGTGCTCAGCGCAGTCAAAATACCGATAGATATATTCCCGCAGCTCAACCTGCCCACCATATATGTAATCGAAGCCTACGGCGGTATGTCGCCGCAGCAAATGGAAGGCTTTTTCTCTACCAAGTTCCAGGATCAGTTCCTGTACATCAATGGTATTAAAAGTATCACCAGTAAAAACATACAGGGTTTAACCCTCATTAAATTGTCGTTTTATGAAAGCACCAACATGGCCGAAGCTTCGGCGCAGGTAGCGCTGCAGGTAAACCGGGCCTCCAGCTTTTTTCCTCCCGGTGCATTACCGCCGCAGGTAGTTAGGTTTGATGCCTCATCGCTGCCCGTTGGCCAACTGGTGTTCTCGAGCCCGACACGCAGTTTAAAGGATATTTATGACATGGCGGCTACCAAGATCCGCCCTATGTTTGCCACCGTTCCGGGTTTGTCGCCATCGCCTCCGTTTGGGGCCAACGCGCGTTCCATCACCGTAAACCTTGATCCGGATAAGCTGCGCAGTTACAATTTAACACCCGACGAGGTGGTTGACGCCTTGGCTAAGTTCAACGTAACATCGCCCTCTGGTAACCTCCGGCTGGATAATACCATGTTCCTGACCACCATGAACACGCTCATTAAAAACCCGGATAATTTTGGCGATATCCCCGTAAAAACCCAGAATGGCGTACCTATTTTTGTAAAGGACGTAGCCCGTGTGGCCGATGCTGCCGATATTACGGTTGATTATGCCCTCATCAATGGCAAACGCTCGGTATACATCCCGGTAGTTAAAACCGCCGATGCATCTACCTGGGCCGTGGTGCAAAACCTCAAAAGCAAACTACCCGAAATGCAGAACCTGCTGCCCGATGACGTGAAACTGAGCTATGAGTTTGACCAGTCGGTGTTTGTGGTGAACGCCGTGAAAAGTTTAATGACTGAAGGTGGATTAGGCGCACTGTTGACCGGTTTAATGGTACTCTTGTTTCTGCGCGACTGGCGCAGCAGTCTCATCGTGGTGATCACCATCCCGGTATCTATCCTGATAGGGGTATTGCTGCTGAGCATGTTCGGGCAAACCATCAATATCATGACCCTGAGCGGGCTGGCACTGGCTATCGGAATCCTGGTCGATCAGGCCACGGTAACCATCGAAAATATCCACCAGCACCTGGAAATGGGCAAATCCAAACGCCTGGCCATTTATGATGCCTGCGAAGAGATCTCGTTCCCGCTTTTGCTGATATTGCTTTGTATTCTGGCTGTATTTGCGCCATCGTTTATGATGAGCGGCGTGCCTAAGGCCATGTTTTTACCGCTTTCCTTATCCATCGGGCTAACCATGATCGTGTCATACATCCTGGCGCAAACCGTGGTACCCATCCTGAGCAACTGGCTCATTAAGGCCGAACATTACCAGCATTATCACCATGAGGATATCCATGCTCATGCCGGTGAAGCGCTGAATGAACAGGAAGAAAAACAGGTGCAAAAACACCTGAATAATGAACAGCATCACCCGGAAAAGAATGATCTGTTTGAGCGGATCAAACTATGGCTTATCCGGGTGCTCAATAAGAGTATGCCGCGTAAAAAAGGCATTGTGTTGGTGTATCTTTTTAGTGTGATCATCCTGGCCGGTTTTTGCTTTGTGTTTATTGGTAAGGACATGATGCCGAAGATCAATAATGGCCAGTTCCAGATCCGTATCAAAGAACCTGATGGTACCCGGTTAGAGCGTACCGAGGATGCCTTTAAACAGGTGTTGCAGATCATTAACCAAACGGTGAATAACCATGTGGAGATTACCTCGGGCTATATTGGGCTGGTGCCTACCGCTTATGGAACCAGTAACCTGTACGTGTTTAACACCGGTACGCAGGAAGCCGTATTACAGGTAAACCTTGACGAAAAGTACAAGGTGAACATGGATGAACTGAAAGATGCCCTGCGCAAAAACATCCATTATAAACTGCCCGAGCTAAGGATAAGCTTTGAACCCATTGACATGACCGAGAAGATCATGAGCCAGGGCGCGTCATCGCCTATTGAGGTACAGGTGGCCGGTAAGGATATGGCCCAGATTGAGGGTTATGCCAACAAAGTGGTAGATAAGCTCAAAGGCATCAGTTACCTGCGCGATGTGCAGATTGCCCAACCCTTGAAATTCCCGGTGATCAGGATCACGCTCGACAGGTTGAAGGCCGCGCAACTGGGGCTAAATATCAAGGATATTGCCCGCTCGGTTACGGCCAGTACCTCATCAAGCCGTTTTACAGATAAAAACCTTTGGCTGGATGAAAAAGGGGCCTACACTTACCAGGTACAGGTACAAATTCCGGAGTATGTGATGAACACCATGGACCAGCTAAAGGAAATACCGCTGGTAAAAGGCCAAAGCAGCCCGGTGCTGAGCGATATCGCCACTTTTACGACCAGCTACGTACCAGGCGAATATGACCGGGCAGGGCCACGCCGCTTTATCACCATCAGCGCCAATATTTATAAAAAGGATTTGGGTACCGCTACCAACGATGTGCAAAGGGCTATCAACTCCCTGGGTACAGCACCAAAAGGCTTGGTAGCATCCCAAAATGGTATGGCCAACTTGCTTACAGAAACACTGAGCAGTTTGCAGAATGGTCTGGGCTTAGCCATCCTGGTGATATTCCTTTTATTGGCGGCTAACTACCAGTCGTTCAAGGTATCATTAACGGTATTATCCACCGTACCCGCGGTAATATTGGGCTCCTTATTGATGTTGCTGGCTACGGGCTCAACGCTTAACCTGCAGTCATACATGGGTATGATCATGTCGACTGGTGTATCGGTAGCCAACGCCATCCTGATCGTGACCAATGCCGAAAAGCTGCGGTTAGATTATCATGATGCTACCAAAGCGGCCATCACCAGCGCATCCATCCGTTTGCGCCCCATCCTGATGACCAGCCTCGCTATGATAGCGGGGATGATACCGATGGCTTCGGGTATGGGTGAGGCCGGTGAACAATCGGCTCCGTTAGGCAGGGCGGTAATAGGCGGTTTGTTTGCCTCAACACTGGCAGCCTTATTTATTTTACCACAGGTATTTGCCTGGGTACAAAATAAAACCACCTACGATTCGCCATCATTAATGCCCGATGAACCTGCCGAACACGCAGCCGAAATAACAGAGATAGAAACCTTAACAGTATAAGATCATGAAATTTAAATCAATCATAGTATTAGCAGCTGCCGCCAGTATGCTGGCAGCTTGCTCCAGTAACCAAACGCCGGTAAATATGGCAGCCGCGGCCACCAGCAAAAAATCGGCTTATGAAATAGGTATTATAACCGAAAAAGCACTCTCGAGCACAGCCCGCTTACCGGGGCAGTTAAAGCCTTTTAACGAGGTAAACATTTTTCCGAAGGTGAACGGATTTGTAAAACAACTATATGTTGACCGCGGCGCCAACGTAAAAAAAGGGCAGTTGCTGATGACGCTGGAAGCCCCCGAAATGGAATCGCAATTACAAGCGGCCAATTCGCGCTTTTTGCAGGCCCAGGAAAACGCCATCGCCAGTAAAGAAAAATATCAGCGATTGAAAGAGGCTGCCAAAGAGCCCGGCTCAGTATCACCGCTCGATCTGGATAATGCCTCAGCCAAAATGAAAGCCGATGACGCCATGGCCCGGTCAGAACAATCCAATGTGGCTTCGGTACGCACCATACAAGATTATTTGAATATCCGCGCACCATTTGATGGCATGATCGTACAGCGTAACGTATCGCCTGGAGCATTGGTATCGCCGGGAAAAGGTACCGATCAGCCGATGCTGATTCTGCAGGATATCAGCAAAATGCGGTTGGAGGTATTTATTCCGGAAGATTATGTAGATAAGGTTGATCTGCAGCAGCCCGTTACCTTTGTATTTAATGCCATGCCCGGTAGCGAGCAAACCGCCAAAATAAGTCGCTCGGCCAATTCATTGGGTAGTATGCGTTCAGAAGCGATTGAGATTGATGTGCAAAATAAAAACGGACAACTAAAGCCGGGTATGTATGCCGAAGTAAGGATCCCTATGCTTTCGGGCGCCAAATCATTATTGGTTCCTAACAACGCCATCGTACGGTCCACAGAGCGCGAATACGTGGTTACCGTTAAACAGGGCAAAGCCGTATTGGTTGATATCAAAGAAGGTTTAGCCAGGAATGACTCCACCGAAGTATTTGGTAACCTAAAGGCCGGCGATCAGGTCATTAACCATCCGGGCGATGAGCTGAAACAAGGGGCTGTGATTAATTAGAGTCAGGAGATAAGAGTCAAGAATTAAGAGAGCCCCCTCTAAACGGCGAAGCCTTCATGTAATAATCTCAGAAAAGGAGAGACTTCAGAAAAAGCACTTTAAAGCCCTCTCCTTTGGAGAGTAATAGCCCAAAAAAGGCGGAGTTTAAACTTACAAGGTTAAAAACAAATCGCATAACCACTCACCCGGTCTACGCTTCGCTGGACCACCCTCTCTGCGGCTTTGCCGCAAAGAGGGTAAAGAAAAAAAGAATTAAAAATCCCCTCTATGCGCGAAGCGGAGAGAGGGGTGACGAGCGCAGCGACGTCGGGGTGAGTCGATAGCACGCGTTTGATTCAGAGGAGGCTCTCTTGATTCTTGACTCTTACCTCTTGATTCTCTTCTCACTTTGTCGTTATCTCCCCGCTCAATTGTCGTATTAGGCCCTCATTAAATTGCGTTGCAACACGCATTTTTGTATAGTCAAATAATCTGTACAAATTAAAGGCATATCGGCATGGCAAATATCAATTCATACCTCACTTTTAATGGCAATTGTCTGGAGGCAATGACCTTTTATAAAGAATGCCTTGGCGGTGAGCTTACTTTTCAAACCTTGGGTGAATTACCCTTGCCACACAATGAACCTATGCCACCCTGCATGGAAAACTGTATTGTACATGCCCTGTTGGTTAATGACGCGTTGATACTTGCCGCATCAGATATGGTACCCGAAAATGGGCTGATCAAAGGTAATTCGGTATCCTTATTGTTAAATTGTAACAGCGAAGAAGAAGCGAGGGAGTATTACAACAGGCTATCCGACGGCGGCGAGGCTACCCATCCCCTGGAGAACACTTTCTGGGGCTCTATATTTGGTGACCTTACTGATAGGTTCGGCAATCAATGGCTCATTAGTTATGAGAGCATGTACTAAGTTGTACATGCCCTCAAAGCAAAGCATCAAACAAAATTAGTCAAGACAAACTTTAGTACGCTGGCCGGAGCTCAAATGCTCTGCTAATTGCGGATCACGTGTACCTGATCGGAACCAGGAATGCATAAAGGTGATCTTGCCATATTTACTCATATTCACCAACAACACGCTGATCAGTATCACTATCAGGCCAAATATTTGCAAACCTGAAATGTTTTCGTGGGCAAACAAGGTGCCTAATAATACCGCTATAACCGGGTTTACATAGGAATGCGTACTTACTTCTGTTGCCGGGCGAACTTTTAACAACCATACGTAAGCGCTGAATGCGGCAATAGAACCAAAGAAGATCAGGTACACTATAGCCAGCCATGATTGTAATGGCACACTGGCCAAATGAAAGGCACTAAACTCGTGGTTAAACAAACTTGCAGGTATAAATGCCAGGCCCGATATGATCATTTGCCATGAAGTGTTTACCCTCGCCGGAGCATCACTACCCCGTTTTTTGGAAACAAGCGAGCCCGCTGACCAGGCGATTGGGCCGGCCAGTAACAGGATCAGTCCGGTTAATTGTTCCTTGCTTATCGCGCCGGACAGCGATTTGCTGATGGCTTCGCCAAATAGCAGGATTACTCCGGCAAAGCCCAGCACAAGCCCGGCTATAGTGGTACGGCTTTTGAAATTCACCTTCCAGTTTACCTTGTCCAGGATCACAAACCAGATGGGGTTGGCTGATACCAGGATGGCAACCATAGCGCTTGGCAGGGTGCGTTCAGCCCAGAACACGATACCGGTACCCACAAAAAGCATCAGTAAACCGCTGATGGCCGAGGTGATGACGTCTCTTTTAATCCAAAGCTTGTCGCCTTTCAACCGGCACCAGGCTAATAATAATATCCCGGCTGTAAAGAAGCGTACGGCCCCCATCAGCATGGGTGGAAAACCGTGTACTGCCATTTGGATAAAGAAATAAGTAGAACCCCATACCACGTAAACAATGGCAAAGGCTATTACCACTAAAAGGGTTGATGGTTTATTTGATGTTGCAGTTTTCATGTTATTTAGTTTTTACAGGTACAGTAGTAGGTTTATTCTTTTCGGCGATAAAGAACACCAGCAGTTTAGCCGGCTTATTTTTGCTGCTGTTACGGGTTACGGCATGTAGTCCATTGGGTTTTTCATAAAATGAATCGCCGGGTTTGTAATGATAGGTTTTACCCTCAAAGGTTGATTCCAGCTCACCTTCCAGCAAATAGCCAAAGGTTGGGCAAGGATGTCTGTGCGCGGCAGATACACTTGCCGGCGGAAAGGTAACTACCAGCATTTGCACTTCCTTATTGCTGATGCCGGGCTGGTTAAGCAATGTTTTAATCAGGTAGGTTTCGGTAATGTTGCCCTGCATTTTTTGATGTGCATGTTTTGGTGTACTTAACTTGCCCAAACATGGTGGTAACAGAGTCAGTATGACAATAAATAATGCTTTCATTTTTATAAAATTGATAGGATCAAACGGTTTTCACACCGTTTTTATCCTGGTAAATACTCGATTGTTTATTGATTTTTTGGTGCGATAACACGCTATCTATACTCCAGGCATAGGATGGTAATGTGGCCAGCAAAATGCTCGAGGCACTCAGCGTAAATACCGAATAGCCCAGCGGCGATTCGATACCAAATGAGATGGCCATGGCTATGGCAAAACAAAAGCCTAACACTCCTGAGCCAATGGCTGCCAGGCGGGTAAATAAACCTATCAGGATCAGGAAGCCAAAAACGGCTTCGCCTATAGTAGCAATGGTACCAAAAGCCGGGATCACCGATGCGGGTAAAAAACTCATTACCTGACGGGCATAGGCGATGAAATGCTGCCAGTCGCCCCAACCTACATGCGGCTTGCCGTTGGCGCCCAACATGCCCAAACGATCGGCAACTTCCCACAAATAAGCCGAACCAATAGCTAAGCGCAGGTACAGGGATGGAAGTTTAAAGTTTTGAATCAGCTGCATAATCTTTGTGTTTTTAAATAACATTTAAAATTACGCCACTTGTGGACCATTTAGATAGTCCACTAAGAATAACAAAGGTAGTCCACTTTAATTAGCGGATGTTCTTTCTTATTCTACTCAGGGAGGTTGGTGTAACGCCGATAAACGAGGCGAGATATTTTTGAGGGATCTTTTGTAAAAATGCAGGCTTGGTCAGCAGATCAAGGTAACGCTGTTCGGCCGAATCCCGTTGAAGGGAAGTAAAGCGTTCCAACAGGTTAAGGATCACATCCTCCCAAAAATTGCGCATCATTTCCTGCATTTCAGGGTATTGTTTATACAAGTGGGTCAGCTCGCTTTTGGGCAGGTACCATATTACGGTATCCTCAATAGCCTGTAAAAAATATTTAGAGGGCTTTTCGCTGATAAAACTATAGATCTCAATAGCCGATGAATGTTCAAAGGCAAACCATACCGATATTTCTACCTCATCCTGCAAATAATATAACCTCAGGCAGCCTTTCTGCACAAAAACAAGATCGGCGCATACCAGACCTTCCTCCAGTAGAAAATCATTTTTTTTGAGGCTGCGCTGCTTAAACTTTTGTGTAATAGCCTCCAGTTTATCCTGATCAAGATCCGCGTATTGTTTTAAAAAAGCTTTAAGTTCTGCCGTCATTATACCGATTAATGTACAAATTTTGTTTTTATTGTGTTCAATTAAAAAAGCATTGGCCTATATTTATCATTCATAAACTACCAATCAACTGGTCCAGTATGCATTTAGCCGAAATTTTAATACATATTGACAAAACTGCGCAAACGCCGGTTTATCTCCAAATCGCCAACGGTATTATCACCCAGATACGTCAGGGTAAATTAAAACCGGGATCGGCATTGCCGGGCAGCCGTGCATTGGCACAAACACTGGCTATACACCGCCAAACCGTGGTGGCAGCCTATGATGAGCTGTATGCGCAAAGCTGGGTTGAAGTTTATCCGCGCAGGGGCATTTTTGTAGCTACAAACCTCCCGGATATTAAACCCCGGCAATTAGCCGAATCTCCCGGGCCAAGCTGTTACAGTACAAAAACACATTTTGAGGTAGATGATAACAGGATTCCTTTTCCGCAGTTATTTCAGCCCGTTAATAGTACCCATCTTGTATTCAATGATGGTTTTCCGGATACGCGTTTGGCCCCTATCGAGCTGTTGGTACGCGAATACCGGCGTTTTGGCAATTACCATTTTACTTCAAAATACTGGATGTATGGGTCGGAGTATGGCTCCGAAAATCTGCGAACAGAACTTACCCGCTTTTTGGGCGAAACCCGCGGACTACAGGTTAACCCCGAGCATATTATTATTACCAAAGGTTCGCAAATGGCTATATACCTTACCGCCCAGATATTACTCTCCAAAAACGACACCGTAATTGCTGCCGATCCGGGATATCCGGAAGCAAACCATACGTTTCAGCAAGCCGGTGCACAAATGGCCCTGGTACCGGTTGACGATCATGGAATAGATCTTAACGCCGTAGAAGCCCTCTGCAAAAAGAAAAAAGTAAAAATTGTATACGTCATTCCGCACCATCACCGCCCAACCACGGTTACGTTAAGCTCTGAACGGCGGATGCAGCTGCTGGAACTTGCCCATAAATACCGTTTCGCGATCATCGAGGACGATTATGATTATGATTTCCACTATTCAAGCGGCCCCATTTTACCGCTGGCCAGTGCCGACTATTATGGCAGCATCATTTATATCGGGTCGTTTTGTAAAACTATAGCACCTGGTATCCGTATCGGCTTTATGGTGGCTCCATCCAACTTAATTGTACAGGCGGCCCGCCTGCGCAAACTGATAGACCGGCAAGGTGAGTTGCTGTTAGAAGAAGCTATGGCCAACCTGTTAAAGAACGGTGATATCAACAGGCACCTGAAAAAAGCTAACAAAACCTATCATGAACGGCGCGATGTACTGTGCCGCCTGCTTAAAGAAAACCTTAATGGATATATCAGCTATAAGATACCGGATGGTGGTTTTGCCGTTTGGGTAAATTATCTCAATGGCATTAAAGCCCATGAAGTGTCCGAAAAAGCTTCGGCCATGGGACTATCTGTAGGTAATGGTATGGGTTATTTTAATGATGCGGCTTATACCCCTTCGTCGGTACGGTTAGGATTTGCCGCTTTAACCCCAAATGAGTTAGAAACCGCTACCGGTATATTAACAGCAGCGGTTAAAAAATTGCTTTAATAATTAATATAATCTTCGGTAAAACTACCATCGGCATACAGGTCTATAAGGCCATAGCCCGGGGCGGTTTCTCTTCTGTTACCTTCCCACCAGGCACCACTAACCGCGCCATTGCACAGGTAGGTAACATGGTTATACACCAGTTTTTCGCGCAGGTGGATGTGCCCGCTCAAGCATAGCTTAACATTGGGGTGTTTATAAAACAGGCTAATGATCCTGGCATTATCGGTATGCATATCGCCGCCGTACATTGTCCATCTGTTCACGGTGTTATCTTCGATCAGGTTAGTGGCAGTCAGGATAGGGATATGCGTCATGACCAGTACCGGCATAGCGGGATCGGTAGTTTTCAATTCCTGCTCCAACCAGTTAAATTGCTCGTCGCCTAATTTGCCAATATACCAGGTATTGTCAATATCCAGGTGAACGCTGTCCAGGATAATGAATTTCCATCCGCTTTGTATAAAACTATAATAGGGCTTAACCAGGCCCAACTGATCCATAGAATATTTTTTGCCGTAAATTGCCTGTCCCTTATCGTTCTCGTTCCACCAGATGTCATGGTTACCCAGGCAATAACGTACAGGTACACTACAGTCAGCTTTCATGATCGATTTACTCAGCTGCCATTGATCGTTTATGGTGCTAAGGTTTTCCTTGTTCATGTCAAACACCACATCGCCACCGTTTAATATAAGGTCAACTTTGGGGTTTTGCTGCTGCACGTGGTGCAGGCATTTTGCAAACCGGGCCGGTGCATCAAATTTATTTTTGAGATGGATATCTGTTAAATGAGCCACGCGTAAAACAGGTTCTTTTTTTGCAGAATTGCTGCCAAACGTTAGGGAAGGGACCAAAAGTAGTCCTCCGATATTTTTCAGGGCCGATCTTCTTTGCATAGTTCTATATTCTGTAGATGCAAAGGTGCTTTATCTGTTTGGATTTTAGCTTAAGCCTGGGTTAAATAATCTGTTTCAAAAAACTATAAGATACAATTCTGCAGAAACGCCTATTCAATTACCTTTGGAAAAATTTAAACAATGATAGTACACCACGTTTTATTCTGGCTAAAAGCCGACACTACCGCCGATCAAAAAATTGCCTTTCGTAAAAGCCTGGAAACATTAGAAGGCGTTGAAAGCGTTAAAACATTGCATATTGGCACACCTGCCCCTATTGAGCGCGCAGTTGTAGATACCACTTATACCTTCAGTTTAACCGTATTTTTTGATGATCTGGCCGGGCACGATGTTTACCAAACCCATCCATTACACTTAGCTTTTTTGGATGAGTTCCGCGTTTACTTCGAAAAAGTAGTGATATACGACGCCGAATAGGATTTTCTGCTGAAACCATAAAAACAAAAGGCTGTATCATCAATCATGATCAGCCTCTTTTTTTGATTTATTCAGCTACTTATACAATGTATAGTCCTGGGTTGATTGACCCTAAAACAGGGTTTACATGGTTTAACTCAGGGGCCTCTCATATTTTAATACGGTTACTCCGCAGGCAAACGACCGCTCATTAACTAAATGCAGGTTTGTTCGCTTTTTAAATATACTTGTTCCACTGCCCAAGGCGGTTGGGTTAATAAATAGCTGGTATTCGTCAATAAGTCCGGCTTCTATCAATGCAGATACAAAAGTGGCTCCGCCATAAACCATCATATTTTTGCCTTCCTGTTTTTTCAGCTTCTTTACCTCTTTTTTAAGATCGCCTTTGGCCAGCTCAGCATTATCCCATACCGACCGCTCCAGGGTTTTGGTAAAAACAACTTTATGCGCGGCAACAATATTTTTTGCAAATCCAGATTGCGGCAAGCTGCTATTTGCCGCCACACTTGCCCAATAATCAAAGTAACCTTCTACCGCCATTTTACGGCTAAGCAGGATGCAATCGGTAGATGCAGTGAGGTTAGTAAAATATTTTTTTAGCTCATCATCCCAGGTCCATTCACTGCCCCAGTTATAAACCATCCAATCGGTATTGCCATCCTTTTCAGACGTATATCCATCTATAGATAGCTGTACCATTAAAATTAGCTTTCTCATAATTTCATAGGTTTTGGTTTGCTTATTCAATTTCAGGTATCAGGTTCTTTTCATTTTTTAATAAAGCCAATACTTCTGTCCACGACCTTACGCGTTGGTGATGATCAATATTGGCATTATGAGCAGCGTTAAACATAATGGTTGTCCCTTTAAATTTATCCAGATTTTTAGGATGATCGTCAATCATGTAATCGGTATTGATCAAACTTTTATCGCCGCAAAAAACAATGTGGGTCCAGGGTATAAATGGAAAATGCTCCTGCAGCCATTCGTATTTTTCGGGCAGTGATAATGGAAATTCCATGGCTGCCGATACTATAAAAACTTCAAAATCTTCCATCAATTCCTTTATCGCTTCCACCGCACCGGGAACCACCGGCAGGGTACGGAAAAAACCGGGTGATAATATAAACCTGCGGATAGCGCCTTCTTCCGGGAAACCTTCTCCTTCTGGTTTGCCCAGCATTTGTTCATAAGGGATCCGGACGCCGTAGGCATTATAATACCAGGTTAAATAATGCGCATCAGTATCGGCCAAAACGCCGTCCATGTCAACTGCAATTCTTTTTAGTTTTTTCATATTATTGTTGTTTAAGCTCCAAACTGTCGTAAATGATGGTCAAGGTGTTTATACATGCCAGTACCCCAGGTAGCTGGTGTCAATTCCCCGAAAAAGGGATGCGGGTGTTTGGTTGTCCCATTTTCGCCAGCGGCCTGAAATTTCTTGATGTACGTTATTAGTCTTTGTTTTTCTGTCACGAAATCTCTGTTATCGGTAATTTTCAAATGCTTGTCTGATGGAACATTCTCTGCAAAAGGTTTTTCGTTGAAATATTCCTTTTTGGCCATCCGACCGAAGATCCAGCCTAAAAGGGTTCTTGATAAAATCTTTTCGCCATTGGCCATTTGCAACACAGCCGAACAATGAGCCAGCATTTGCGCAACTTCCATTTTACCCCAAAGCCGCCTTGCAGTTTGTGGTAGATACTCAACACGACCGAGGATTTCCGACGCATCAGTTTGGTTAAACAGGCTTTTCATACTGCAATATTATGCAATATAATTCAATTAATTGCAAATTAAATGTTAATTTTATGCAACAATTTGCAATAAGTAATTTATGCTTATATTTGTTTTTATGCTGAAAGAAGAACGTCTTCAAAAAATAATTGAACAGATTGCACAGGACAATAAAGTAGTTTTGGACGATCTGAGCCGCTTGCTCAATGTGTCTACAGATACGGTTAGAAGAGATATTAAAGAATTATCAGACAAAGGCCTGCTGAAAGCCGTTCGGGGTGGCGCTATTATGGGCTCACCCGTACATCCGCATTTTAAGGAACGTCAGCATATTGATACCCATCATAAAAAAGTAATAGCTCAAAAAGCTTTAGAGTTTATAAAACCCGGGCAGGTTATCATTCTTAACGGGGGCACCACCACTACCGCGGTTATTGCCGCTTTACCAAGAGACATCAACTTAACCGTTATTACCAACAGCTTTCCGGTGGTGTCTATCTTAGAAGATTATCCTCATGTTACCGTTTTTTTTATTGGTGGCGAGCTCAATAAACACGCCTTTTCAACTACCGGGCATGAAACTATCGAAGCTATCCGCAATTTTAGGGCTGATGTATGCCTGCTGGGTATTTGCAGTATCGATCTGAAATTGGGCATCACCGGCTTTACTTACCAGGAAAGCCTGGTAGACAGAGCCATGATCGAAACATCGAAATATGTGATCGCTTTATCCACTTATGATAAAATAGGCGCGTCCGACCCTTATTATGTTTGCGCGGCGAATGCTATTGATGTTATTGTTACCGAAAAGGATCCATCCAACGCAGACCTGAGTGGGTTTAGGGAAGCGGGGATACTGATCAAGTAGCTTTTGAGAAGCAAGAAATAAGAGCCAGGAATCAAGAGCCCTCTAAACGGCGAAGCCCTTATGTAATAATCTTCCCCAAAGGGAAAGACTTTAAAAAGACTTTAAAGCGCTCACCATTGGAGAGTAATAGCCCATGAAGAGGCAGAGTTTAAACTTACAAGGCTAAAAACAAGTCGCATAGCCGACTCACCCGGTCTACGCTTCGCTGGACCACCCTCTCTGCGGCTTTGCCGCAAAGAGGGTAAAGAAAAAAAGAAAGAACCCCCTCTATGCGCGAAGCGGAGAGAGGGGTGACGAGCGCAGCGATGTCGGTGAGTCGATAGATGCTTAGTTTTCGCTTATGCCTTTTCATGGGCTATTCTCTTTGGAGAGGTAGAGTGAAGCTCTTGATTCCTGACTCTTATCTCTTGATTCTATTCCGACTCTATTTCCCGCTCAATGCGTCAGGGGCAAAATCAAGTGAGATGGAGTTCATGCAATACCTTTTATAGGTTGGGGCAGGGCCATCATCAAATATATGCCCCAGGTGCGAGCCACATCGTGCGCAAAGCACTTCCGTGCGCTGCATGCCAACCGAGTTATCCTCCCGGTAAATCACACTGTTTTTCCTTACGGCCTGGTAAAAACTTGGCCAACCACAATTGCTGGCAAACTTAGCATCAGACCGGAATAGTTCGTTACCACATACGGCGCAATAGTAGGTTCCTTTGGCGTTTTTATCCCAATACTGGCCTGTAAACGGAGCTTCCGTGGCCTGCTCCCTTGCAGTGGCATATAAGGCAGGTGGTAATATCTTTTTCCACTCCGCATCGGGTACATTCAGTTTTTTGGTATCGGTATTGGAGTAGTAGGGGTTCTTTTCGTGTCCTTTGTCGCTTTTCAGGTGCTGGGCATTGGCGGCTCCAAAAAAAAGCACCAGTATGCCTGCTAAAATTATTGCTCTCATCAGTATAATTAGTGAATTATTGATTTAGTGAATTAGTGGCTTTTTTCTCTTGGGGCATTTAAACGTTCAAACTAATTTGTTATGACTTCAATTTGTCTTTGAATACCTTTTTGAATTTTTCCAGTTCGGGCTGTATCACGTATTTGCAATAAGGCTGACTGCCATTCTGGTTAAAATAGTTCTGATGGTAATCTTCGGCCTTGTAAAATACCTTATATGGCACCACCTGGGTTACGATATTACTTTTGTACGCCTTCTCTGCGTTGAGCTTGCCAATGTAGTAATCGGCTTTTTGTTTTTGAGTCGCATTGTGATAAAATATGGCCGAACGGTATTGCGTACCCACATCATTGCCCTGGCGGTTAAGCTGGGTAGGATCATGGGCTACAAAAAAGGCCTCCAGGAGTTCGTCAAAAGAGATCTGAGCCGGATCATAAATAATATTACAAGCTTCGGCATGCCCGGTAGTGCCGGTACAAACCTGTTCATAGGTAGGATGGGCCACATGGCCGCCGCTAAAACCCGAGATCACTTTTTTTACCCCCTTTAGCTGTTGGAACTTGGCTTCGGTACACCAGAAACAGCCTGTGGCGAAGGTAGCAGTATCCAGTCCTTTTGCAATGTGCGGGCTGCCGGTTGGCGGTTGGTCAATATGCGTATTGCCTGCCATGGCAAAGGCGGCAGTGCAATTAGCGATGAACAATATTAAAAGAGCGATATTCTTTTTCATTGAAATTTAGATTTTACGTTTTATACTTAATCGGGTTCTATTACTACTAACGTAATAAGTTTGCCCCCGGTTAATTAAATATATTTTATTTAGCTGAATGTGATGATAGGCTGACAATCTGCTTCAGACAACCGATCACTGTTTTGAGGCTTAGTCGGTCAAAGCGGATAAACCTTACAGCAAGATTACGAGGTTTTATGAAATATATTCAAGTTGTGATAAACGATTTCCCTGTAACGGCAAAACCCGCCTTATAATAAAGCGGGTTTTACTCTTAAAAAAGTAATGGCCTATGATTAGACATCGTTCAAACCTTAATGAGAAATAGCATGATGCATAATCGACTCACCCGGTCTACGCTTCGCTGGACCACCCTCTCTGCGGCTTTGCCGGAAAGAGGGTTGAGAAGAAAGAAAATAAAACCCCCTCTCTCCGCTTCGCGCATAGAGGGGTGACGAGCGCAGCGATGTCGTGAGTCGATATCGCGTGTTCGACCCGTATCATCTGTTGTATCTCACATGATCAGATGTGCATACCACCTGATACTTCGATACGCTGGGCATTTATCCAGCGGGCATCCTCGGTACATAAAAAGGCTACCACACCACCGATATCTTCTGGTTGGCCTACACGACCTAAGGCAGTTGCGTTGCTTACCATTTGATTTAAGTTTGCATCGTCCCGAACCCGGCCACCCGAAAAATCTGTAGCAATGGCGCCGGGAGCAACAATGTTTGCCCTAATACGACGGCCTCCCAGTTCAACAGCCAGGTACCGGGTAAACACCTCAACCGCGCCTTTCATGGAGGCATAGGCTGAAGGGCCGGGCATACTGAAACGGGCCAACCCTGATGATATATTGATGATGCCGCCGCCATCGTTCAGCAGGTTGAGTGCTCCCTGTGTTAAAAAGTAAACACCTTTAAAATGGATGTTCAACAGTTCGTCAAACATTTGTTCGGTAACCTGACCAAAAGGCGCGTGACCACCGATGCCGCCGTTGTTGATCAAAAAGTCGAAGTGATCTGTATTAAATGTATTTTTCAGCATACCGGTTAGCTCTTCAAAAAAGGTACCGAAGCTTTTTATATCTCCTACATTGAGTTGCAGAGCTGCCGCCTTACTGCCGGCTTGCTCAACCTGAGCTACTACGGCCAGGGCATCTTCTTTTCTGCTGTTGTATGTTATAATGACGTCCAAGCCTTTTTGAGCAAGTTTAAGCGCCATATCTTTCCCTAAACCGCGGCTGCCGCCGGTCACCAGGGCAATTTTATGATTTGTTGACATTGTTGTTTTATCTTGATTTTGATAAAACAAAGTTCAGGTAAATGATGGCTCAGCCGTTTGTGAATATCAATCCTTTTTTTGCAAAATTCAAATATCGCTTACGTGCGAAATTTTAGCGGAGCAATATTAGTTTGCTTTTTAAAAAAGGTAGAAAAATGTGCCACTTCCTCAAAACCCAGGCAATACGCGATCTCCGAAATGTTCCAGGCGGTTTGTTTCAGCAGGATCTTGGCTTCCTGTATAATCCGGTTGCTGATATGCTCGGTAGTGGTTTTACCCGTATTTTCTTTAAGCACTTTATTGAGGTGGTTAATATGGACGGACAGTCTGTCGGCATAATCTTTGGCAGTGCGTAAGCTGATCTTCTGGTGCGGCGAATCGATAGGGAACTGCCGTTCCAACAATTCAATAAACAGGGATGATACTCGCGCCGAGGCATTATGCCCCGCATACAGCGTGGTAAGCGGCTGCAGCTTTTGCCCGTAATGGATCAGCTCCAATACATAGTTGCGCAGCAGGTCATATTTATAAGCATAGTTCGAACCTATCTCTTCACTCATTTTTCTGAAAATGTAACGAATATCGGCCGCCTCTTGATCACTCAGCTGAAACACGGGGTAACCACCCGGCTTAAATATAGGTAGCTCATCCAATACTACACCGCTTTTACTGGGCAACAGGAAATCGGCTGTAAAAATGCAAAAGAAACCCAATTGCTGATCAGTCTGTGGCACCCAGTTATAGGGTATTTTGGGAGTGGCGAAAAGCAGGGCATTCTTTTCGATCTCGATGGTTTTGTCGGCATACTCAGCCATACTATGACCACTAATCAGGCTTATTTTGTAGTAAGCCCGGCGGTTATAGGGCATCAATCCGGGCGATTTTTTGATACGGGTAAAAAGTTCAGCCACATCAAATATATTGAAATGGCCAATCTCTTTGTTGATACCTTCGGGCAATAACGAGTTCACACTTTCGCCGCTTACAGAAGCAGCGTGTTCGTAAAAATCATTCAGCGTAGTAACATCCATGGCACAAAGAATTTATAAAATTCAAATATACTACGGTTAAGTCATAAGTCTTTAGCCGAAAGTCTCAAATCAATTTTTATGACTCAAGACTTATAACTTTTAAACTCAAGGCTCAATGACTGAACGCCTGATACCTCCCGCCCATATCTATTCCATCTTGCCCCATACATTTAAGCGTTACCTGTGGCGTACCGCCCGCCGGCAACAGATAGTACAGGGTTATGGCATGGGTACCGGCTTGTAGATTGACTTCCTGCGTAAGCACCGTACCCGATTGATATCCAAAATCGGCATCGATCAATGTGGCCTCATGCAAACGCAGATAGGCTTTTCCGGATGCCTGTAGTGAGAAGGTATAATGCCCATCCGCAGGGATTTTTATAAAGCCCTGATAACATACCATGCCTTGTTTACTGCCTGCTTCTGTACCGTTTACCATTTGGCTTGTTCCTTTGGTAGTCGCCACAAGCCCATCCATTTTAGCTACCCAAGGGAATTTCCCGGCATAATACTTCCAGGAAAGGCCCGGTAATAGTTTGGCTGCAACTTTATCTGCCGGTATAGGCTCGTTATCATAGGGCCGTGGAGCTTCTGCATCCGGGTGCCGCAGCTGCAATATCTTTGCTTTCATTGCTTCCTGAGTTTTCGCATAGCCAGGCCTGGTGGCCAGGTTGGTTATTTCTTTAGGATCACTTATGGCATTGTAAATTTCAAAGTCGTCATCCGCGGTTTTAATAGCATAACGCACACCCACCAGGTCACCTATGCGGATGGCTTGCATCTGGTCGCGCTTTCTTCCGCGTTTGTCGGCTTCAAATTCTTTGAAATCGGGTGTTTTACCGCCTTCAAAATACTCCACATATACCAGACCTTGTTTTGGCTTGCCTATGCCGGTTAATGAGGGTAGCAAAGAAACACCATCTGTACGTGCCGGAGCCGGAATGTGCGCAACATCGGCAAAGGTGGGCATCCAGTCCGACAGCATGGAGGGTGTATTGACCACTTTCCCGGCCTTAATACGGCTTGGCCATACAGCTATCGTTGGCATTCTTAGTCCGCCCTCCCAGCAATCTCGCTTTATACCATCAAACGGACCATAACTCCCAAAAAATGTAGGATGATTAGGCACAAAAGCGGCCGGTAAATAGGATTCAATAGATGGACCATTATCAGAGGTAAAGATCACCAGCGTATTATCGGCCATGTTCAGATCAGTGAGTAATTGCCTGATATCGCCTACCGCGTCATCTATCCTGCGCACTGCTGTGGCATATCTTTTATAAGTATTGGGCCAGGGCACTTCGGGCGTGGTTGGGTTATGATCATCGTCATAAGTAGCGTTAGCATACTCGGGGTACATATAAGAGTCAATCGCTCCTGAGGCCGTATTGATCATGTGCCCCGCATCGCCTAACCATTGCAAGCCGCCCTTTAGACCTTTGCCAACGGGATAAGCCTGCGTAGGCAATTCGATAACCGCATGAGGCGTATCATAAGCCAGGTACATAAAAAATGGTTTATTGGCATCTTTTCCATTTTTGTGGTCGACGATCCATTTTTTGGCGGCCGCGGTCCATAAGTCGGCGGTATAGCATTTGCTTAGACCGGCTGATACTTCCTTGTAATTATCCCATACCTGTTTTTTGCCACGATATAAACCCTCAAACGGATAATGCTCATGACCATCAGCATGCCGCATATAGCCATAATAATTATCAAAACCACGTTTCAAAGGGTGGCCGGGCCAGTTGGGGCCTTCCTCTTTAACACCCTGCAACCCCCATTTACCAATGGCGGTGGTGCTGTAGCCCGCTGTTTTTAGCATAGAAGCTACGGTGTAATTATTCTCCAGCATTTTATCAAACTGGTTATCTCTCACCGAGGCATTACCCTGATTAAGCCCGGTGAGAAGCGAAGCCCTTGATGGTGCGCAAACCGGCGCATTGGCATATTGCTGGGTAAAACGTGCCCCGCTCAGTGCCATTTTATCCAGATTGGGTGTCAATTCATAGGGTTTGCTATGATCGCCGGATGCTTTCCGCTGGTTTTGAAAAAACACGCCGATATCGCCATAACCCAGATCATCGGTCAGTATAAAAATGATGTTTGGCTTTTGCTGTGCCTTTACAGTCAGCGTATTAAAACCTATAGCTAAAAAAACAACCGATACCCTTAACCAATATTTTGCGATCATAATTCCTGCTTACTTTTTCTCCGTGTTTTTGCTTACCTCATTCTTTAATAGCTGACCGAGCTCTTTTACTTTATTCGGATAGGCATCGGCCAGGTTCTTTTTTTCGCCGATATCATCCTTCAGATTATAGAGTTGTGGTGACGGCGAGTTGCCCGATTCTATACCTACATCTTTCATGTAGGCCACACCGGGATGCGGTTGAATATACTTCCAGTAGCCTTTGATGATAGCCGTGGGATCGGCGCTGCCCTGTTCTATCAAGGTTGATCGTCCCTGTTTACTTTTACCTAAAAGCGCGTCTAAATGATCCTGACTATCTTCTGCATCCCCGTTAGGGATCTTTTGATTTAGCAAATGAGCCATTGATGCCAAAATATCCATCTGACTAAATAATGCGTCCGAAACACCCGGTTTTACCTGTGCCGGCCAATTCACAATAAAAGGGACACGGGTACCGGCCTCCAGCGCGCTGTATTTACCCCCCCGCATCGGGCCCCAGGGTGTATGCCCGCTCAATAGGGTAACTGCGCCGTCCTGGTAACCGTCATCAAGCACGGGACCATTATCGCTCGAAAATATAATGAGCGTATTTTTGGCCATACCATTCAATTCCAATGTTTTCATCAATTGACCGATGGTCCAGTCCAGTTGCAGGATATCATCCCCACGATAACCCAGTCCGCTTGTGCCCTTGAATCGGGTAGCCGGCATACGCGGTACATGGGGTTCTGTTAAGGCATAGTACAAAAAGAAAGGCTTTTGGCAATGATCGCTTATAAACTGCTCCACCTTGAATAAGAAGGTAGATGACACCTCCTCATCAACCCAGCGGGCCTGGTAACCACCGCTCATATAACCAATACGGCCAATACCGTTCACAATGGTATTATCATGTCCCTGCCCGGGCGATGATTTGAGTTTCAGCAGCTCCGGATGCTCTTTTCCTGTAGGATCGTTACCTATCTTTTTGCTGTAATCAACCGTTATGGGGTCATTGGCGTCACTGGCTACTACCCGGTGATTTTCCAGGAAAACGGTAGGCACCCTATCGGCAGTAGCCGGAAAAATGAACGAATAATCAAAGCCAACCTCATTAGGGCCCGGTTTAATTTCGCCGTTCCAGTTTTTGTTGACGCTGTCGCCCAAGCCCAGGTGCCATTTGCCAACAATAGCTGTAGCATAACCAGCCCGTTTAAACACCTGGGGTAGGGTAGTTTTATTGGTGGGGATAATGAGCGCCGCATTGCCCGGCAATATACCAGTGCCGGTTTTGCGCCAGGGGTATTTCCCGGTCATCAGTGCGAACCGCGATGGCGTACAGGTAGCCGAAGTAGCATGTGCATTGGTAAAACGGATACCGCCTTTGGCCAGTCTATCAAGGTTGGGTGTATGCAATTTGGTAGCACCATAGCAACTCAGATCGCCGTAACCCAGATCATCGGCGTAGATATATATTACATTTGGTTTTTGCTGGGCATGGCTCACAGAGGTCAGACCAACAAGCAACAAAAAGGTGTTTATAATTTTCAGCAGGAGCTTGTTCTTCATTATACCGACGTAATTCAATAAGGCATACAAATGAATGTTATGGCGATGCCAACAAGGTACTTATAAAACCCTGGTATCTTAAAGCATAAAATAACACAAACGTTTGCATTGACGGGACCGGGGAATTTGAGGGATTTAAGTCCGAAGTTTTAAATCTTGAGTTGAACCTTTATAAGTCGTCGGTGAAGACACAGGCAATGGCGGGCAATTTCTGACCTAAATCAGTATTTATGGTAGATGCTCCAAACATTGTTTGACTGCTCAATGGCAGCAAATCTAACCGTTACATCATCTTTCTTAATTTCATAAACCGGAACGTTAAGGGTTTGAATTGATATCCGCTCTTTGGTGTCGGTCCAGGGATATGCCCATATGTTCAGGCCATCAATTGTAAATTGTTCACCTTCGGTTATTGTAGTACTGCTATTAAATTCAGAGGCCATATATTGGTTTGTATTGCTAATTCAAATTTCAAATCTCCCATTGCCTGTGTCCTCACAGGCAATTTCCTGTGGGCAAGTTGTCTGTGAGGACACAGACAACGGTGTCAAAAAAGCCATATACACTTTGTTGTAGAGATGCAAATATGCGTCTCTACGTGGAACTTACCCCAGCGCTTTGATCGGGCTGCCTGTCCATTCGGTTTCGGAAGCCAGGGTTTCGCCTTTCATCACCAGGGATAGGGGTTCCAGTTTTACATCGTCGCCTATCTCGCTATCGTACAAAACAATACTGCGTGCGCCTATGCTGCAACGGGCGCCTATTTTGATGCTGCCAACCTTCATTACCCGGTCCTCAAATAAGTGGGTCTGCGGGCCGCAGTCTTCGTTTAAAGCGGTATCATCACCAATAGAAACCATATCGTATTCGGTAATATCGGTGGTGTTGAGCCATACCCGTTTACCAATCTTCACGCCAAACAAACGCAGGGCCCAGGGTAAAAACGGAGTCCCTTTTAAAAATTCCAGCATAAAGGGAACAGCCAGGGCTTCGTAGGTTGTGGTGATGGCTTCGCTTCTCCAAACGCGATGCGTCCACATGGGGTTTTGCTCTTTTTTAAATCTGCCTATCACTACCCATTTTAAAGCCAGGGAGATGAGGAAGGCCGGAAGCCCCATATAGAAAAGATAATAGAATGGCACTTTGGGTATTTGTTCCACAATCTGTAAAACAGTACGTTCCTTGATCAGGTCATGGCAGTAAGCGATGAACAGTACGCTGCAGCAAATGATCACGGTTTCGGGCAGCAAGATGCGGAGGGTTTCGATCAGGCCGCGGGCTACTTTCCTTGACCATGATGGGTTGGTTGTAAGCGATGCCGAGTAGGTACCGCTATTCTGCCGGCGGGGCAAAGCGATGGCCGGCGAACCAAACCAGTCGCCACGGGGGTTATCCTGCTGTTGCTCGATGGTTGGCGGTACCGATAGTACACCTATCAGCATATTGTCACCCAGTTCATATCCCTGGGGAATCAAGGCGCTGTTACCAACAAAGCTGCTGTTGCCAATGGTGGTCTTTTTTAAGATGAGCCGTTGCGCACGGATATCTTCTTCGCCCAGGGTAACGGCATCCGCGATAAACGATTCGTTACCTATCTCGAGCATGGTATGGGTTACGTTACTGGCGGTAGAGATCTCGGTATTTTTACCAATTTTTGAGCCCAGCATCCGGAAGAAAAAGGAAACAAAAACCGTGGCGTAAATCGGGTGCAATACAATCAATGCGACAGATATCAATTGATCGGACAGCCATTTGCGCACATAGGTACTGCTGAAAACCGGGTATGTTCCGGGTTTGATGTTCCACAGCAGCAGGCGCGATAATAGCACGGTTTCAAACGCGTAAAGCAAAATATATACCAGGGTGAGCGCCGGTACGTGGATGAAATAACTAAAATCATAATCGCCGGTTTGCAGATCCAGGTAGTTCAACAGTCTAATCACAGGCAGCAATGGCACCAACACAACCGCCGGAAATATAATGAGCAGCAGCGTATACAAAAACCCGTAGGTTTTGATCTTGAGGAAAGGTGATTTAAGTGGCTGCGGTAACTCTTCGGGTTGCATTTGGTGCACCTTCTCTGCCGGACTGCCTTTCCACACTTCGTAAGCTTTGATGGTTTGGCCGCTTTGCAAATGGCTCAGGTCCTGCAGTTCACCCCAGTCCTCTACCACGGTATCGCCAGACAACACCGCGCCGCTGCCGATATAAGCATGGGCACCAATGCTGATCTTGCGAAATTTGATCAATCCGTTTTCAACAGATACGTTATCCAGCACTACACCCGAGCTCAGGCTCACATCACTGCCAATTTCCAGCAGATCATTAGCCCCAATAGTAATCGCGCTTATTTGCGCGTCTTTAGCCACGCGGGTACCCAGCATACGCAGGTATAAAGGGTAAAGCGGCGTGCCATTCATGAACTGTGCAGGGGCCAGTTGTGTTAGCCTGTTTACCAGCCAGTAACGGAAATAATAAGAACCCCATAAAGGGTGATCGCCTTCTTTAACCTTACCAAGCAATATCCATTTGGCGGCAATGCCCAGTAAAGATAAAAATGGCGGTATCAGGCAGTATAACAGCAAGGCCACTGCCAAACCGATGCCAGAATTATCCTGACCCGATTCTGTTTTGCTCACCACATAATAGTAGCCCAGGTAGGGCACAAATATTTGAACGGCAAACAAGCCGTATATAAACAACAGAGAGATAGCCTGTGCCAAACCGCACAGGAAATAACGCAAAGGGGGAATCTTATGAAAGATCTCCTTGTCTACCGTTTTCTTTTCGCGGGTTTTCTTTTCGGCAAGTTCCCAGGTATTGATGAGATTTTTTACCGGGCGACTGGTATAAATATCTTTTAATGAGGCATGTTGGATCCCGGCTTCTTTGCGCAGCCATGATGAAAATGTTGCGGCTAATAAGGAATGCCCGCCCAGGTCTGCGAAAAAGTCTGATTCAGGTGTAATATCTCTGCCAGGAAACAGGTGGTTTAAGCCTGCCATTACTTTTACCGCCAGCGGGTCATCAGCGCTGATATGAATTTCCTGCTGCTCTGGTACGTTTTGTAAAGCCTCGGGCACCGGCAGCGATTTACGATCTATCTTTCCGCTTGGCAGCCGGGGGAATTTATCCATCTGCATAACCACCAGTGGTACCATATAGGGCGGCAAAACTTCGGAGAGCCGGGTCCGGCTATGCTGCTGATCAAATGTTTGACCAGGCTTCAGCGTCACATAGCCCACCAGCTGATCTTGCCCTGTTGAATCTTTTTTGAGGGCAACCGCTGCTGTAGCCACTTCTTCAAGCTGGTTCAATCTTGATTCAATTTCGCCCAGCTCTATCCGGTAACCACGCAATTTAACCTGGTCGTCCAGACGGCCATGAAAATCGATCCGGCCATCGGGTTGCATCACCACAGCATCGCCGCTCAGATAAATACGGTCGCCGGCCAGTTCCATCAAGGTTGCCGGTTTAGTCAGAAATTTTTCGCGGGTAAGCTCAGGCCGGTTCACATAACCTTCGCTCACACCGGGGCCCGAGATAATGAGCTCGCCCTGTTGCCCGGTGGGCAGCAGGTTAAATTTATCGTCAATTACGGCCAGGTCATAGTTAGGTAACGGGCCACCGATGGTAATGGCATCACCGGGAACCAGCGGAACCATAGTAGTGGTTACCGTTGTTTCGGTAGGACCGTAACTATTGTAAAATATGTTTTTGCCGGGTTTGCTCCAGCGGTTTAATACAGCTGGGGTACAGGCTTCTCCACCCGCGTTAATGAGGCGCAGGGATGGTATATCATCATCCATAACAGCCAGCAAGCTGGGTACGGCATGCAGTATGGTAATTTGTTGTTGCTTTAATATGTCACTCAACTCATCGATAGATTTTGCCGTAGTGGCATCAGCTATCCATAAATTAGCGCCCGCAAAAAGGCTTATCCAGGTTTCTTCGCACCACATATCAAATGATACCGAAAAACCCTGGTATACTTTATCCTGCGGGGTTATCCCGAGCACACTTTGTTCCGAGCGGATGAGGTGGCAGATATGTTTATGGAGGATGGGAATGCCTTTGGGTTTACCCGTGCTGCCCGATGTATACAGCACATAGGCACGATCATCTGCATCCGGACCAATAGGCAACACATAGTCTCCATATTCGTCCTTAAATTCCGGAACGGCAAAAACAGGACAATCCAGCGCGGGTTGGGCATCACTGAAACAAGCGGCAGCCCCAATCTCCTGCAATACGATCTGCAACCTTTCCTCAGGCATTTCCCTGTCCAGCGGAACATAGGCTGCACCCGATTTTACAATTCCCAAAATAACGGCCTGCAGTTCGAGCCCTCGTGATTGCCATACCCCTATGGAATGGCCTTCGCCAATACCTTTTGAAGCAATAAAGGCAGCGATATAATTACTCCAGGAATCAAGCTGGGCGTAATTCAGTTGTCTGTTGCCAAAAATGAGGGCGGTATTTTGGGCATATTGTGATGCCGATGTCCTGAAGATGTCGGCAATGGTTTCGTTTTTAATAAAGTCAGGTCGTTCAGTCCCTTTTAGTAAGCTCTTGGCTATCATCATTTTGGTTAGGCCTATAATCGTTTTGTCTGCAAATTGGTAATGCAAACTTTGCCGACCAAATGTATTAAAAATGCGGGGTTGAAGAATTTAATAACAGATGATTTAACAATAGCATATTATTAATATTTCATCCCGGCTTCAACAGACGTGTATATGACTTTGTTTAGGTATAAACGTTTAAAACGGTTATTTTTTTTATCCTTCCGCGAGATTAGCACACGGTGTCGACTCACCCCGCCTAAGCTTCGCTGGGCGACCCTCTTTGCGCCGAAGGCGGAGAGAGGGATGTCGAGCGCAGTGATGACAGGGTGAGTCGACATTAGGCCATCATTCATCACTTTATTTTATTTATATTTACGAAACCTGCTATTCGAAAAATATTTAATGTTAAACCTAAAATGTTATTTAGCTCAGTTATCAATACCTCTCATGCTATTAGCGGCGATGAGGTATTAAAAATAATTTTATCCGTTATAGCCGGCAGTATCCTGGGGTTTGAGCGGGAGATAAGGGGTAAATCGGCAGGCTTCCGTACACTGGCGCTCATTTGCTTTGGCTCAACGGTATTTACCATTTGCTCCTACCTTTTAGGTGTCGACTCTAACCGCGACCGTATAGCCGCCAACATCATCACCGGCGTGGGTTTTTTAGGGGCGGGCGTTATATTTCGTAACAATGTGAGCGTTTCGGGCATTACCACCGCCGCTTCTATCTGGATAGCCGCCGCCATAGGCATGTTAATAGGTATTGGCGAATATGTACTGGCCGGAATATCATTGATATTATCATTATTTATACTCTATGCGCTTGATTTTATCCAGTTAAGGATAGATCTTCGTTTTCAGCACCGCGATTATAAGATCACCTTTAAGGATAAATATCCTTCGGCTGCTATTCAACAGCAAATCAAAACCCTGAACCTGCAGGTTACCAATTCCAAGCTGTTACGCTCCGGAGAGCAGGTGATCCTGGAAGTGCTGGTATCCGGTAAAGGGAAACAACTCGAGTTGTTTAATGAATGGCTGCTGGAGCAAAACATGGTCCAATCCTTTGAGTGGTAGCCCCTCATAAAAATCCTTTTTCATCTGCCCTGCATTATTTTTTATATTTTAAATGCTGCACAACATGGATACTATTATTGAAAGAATTAAAAAATTTAATGCTCCGCTGCTACCCGACAAAGTTCAACTAAAATATAAAGCGATGACCGAAAGCCCTTTTCGTTTTTTCAGGGGCACCTGCCATTTGTTTTATGAAGATTTCCAAGATCATTACTTTCTGAAAATGGTGTCGATCAAAAAGCATTTTTTTTGCATTTGACCAACAATCTTTATTTTTTTTCATTAAAAGCTTCCAACCGCAAACAAACGTTTGCGTGGTATAAAACAGGCAGCTTGAAATTATACTGGCAATTCTGAATAAAAGCGGCAATAGTATCGCAACTCACAAACAACCACACAGACCAAAAGCCTCCAGTGAAAACCGGGGGCTTTATAGCACCTTTTAAGGTAAGGATACTGTGTTATTTCTATGGTAATCTTAAGAATTCACTTCTTCTTTTTCGGTTGGTTGCCCCTTACCTGTAGTGATCAGGCTACTCAGGCTATTACTTATATAACCACACCAGGCATTTGAACAAGCACCATAGCATTCATATTGAGGTGTTAACCCCACGTGTGTAAAACGCAGTTCTGTTTTGTTGCCATATTCAGCAATCTCAAAAATAATTTGGGTACCCGTCCACTCACTTTTATCTTTTACAAAATTGAGGTTACTATCAGTTACAAACCAAACAACTTTTTTGCCGGGTATCAGCTGTATTAATTTTTGTTTGGAATAATGCACATCGCCAAAACGGACCTCAAATTCATCATTTAGCTTTTGTGAACCACCTTCCATGTTTTCTGTCCACCATCCACAAACGTTATTGATGGCGTCAAAAACTTCTTCCGGCGACTGGTCAACCGTAAAAACGATGGTATAATTTTGATCTCTCATTTTTTTCTCTCCTTATTTTATAACGCCGCACTCATTTCACGGGCTTTTTTTACAACTTCTTCTATTGGGTTAGGCTGGCCTTTCCCTTTAGTAATGAGGTCATACAAACTTTGGGTAACGTATGTCCCCCACGCGTTTGAACAAATATCATAACACTCATGTGCCGATTCAAGTCCAACATGTGTAAAGTGGATCTCTGTTTTATCGCCCTTACTGGTAATTTCAAAAACAACGTCTGTATCTATCCACTCGTTCTGATCCTTTACAAAATTAAAGTAGTTATGCAGCACATGCCAAACAACTTTTTTACCGGGTACTAATTCAGTGATCTGGAATGTGCAGGAGTGAAGGTCCTGATAATGGTAATAAAATACGGCGCCAAGCTTATCAGTATCGCCTTTAGTTTCTTCCGACCACCATCCGCGTACATTATTGATGGCATCGAAAGCTTGTGTTGGGGTTTGGTCTACCAAAATGGCAGTGTTGAAACTTTGATTTTTCATGATTTTCTATTGATTTATTTTTTGTTGGTTCTTTCATTAAGGAGGGTCTCTAAATTTTTCAATTTGCTGCCCCAGAACGCGTCGAAATACTCTAGCCATTTATGTAATTCGTTAAAGCCCTCCTGTTTCAGGATGCAATGCCGCTCCCTGCCAATATCCTGTATTGAAATAAAGCCAGCGTTGTACAGCACTTTAATATGCTTGGACACGGCGGGTCGGCTCATTTCAAAATTGTCGGCCAGGGCATTAATGGTTAAGCTATCTTTCGAGAGCAGGTATAACATTTGTCTCCGGCTCGGGTCGGCAATTACCTGGAATGCGTCAAGCCTGTGTTGTTCCATTTGCTGTTGCGTTAATTACTTTTAAAAGTTTTTGGATAAGCTCTAACCAGCCTTTTTCCATTGAATTGAACATAGACAGGAAGTTGTTTGTTCCCTCAAAACCGCGATGTATCAGTAGCAGTTCGGTGCCATTGTCTTTTTCTGTTAAAGTCCAGTTCACCACCGAGCGGGTTAACGTTCCGTCGCCCGGTCCAAAATCCCATGAATACGAAAGCTTTTTGAACGGAACGATCTCCAATACTTTGCAATGAAAAACGCCATCAAAATCCATATCAGGCATCGGGCTGGCATGGAAATTAAATTCATGCCCTATGGTGGGCTCAAAATCGTTTTTCATAAGCCATTGAGCAATTAACTCAGGCTTGGTGAGATATTCCCAAACCAGCTCAGGCGGATTAGGGTAAAAAAATTGGTGTTGAATGATCTTTGCCATAATGCGTAACTTTTAAGTTACCCAAAAGTATATGTAACTTCTGAGTTACGCAAATTTATTTTTACTTTTTTTTAAAAATTTATTTTTATGACATTTCTGTGCTGCCAGGAGCTTTATGCCTTTACGCGGGCGTCTATTTAAATAATACAGCAGGTGAAGAGGGGAATGCTGAACCAGGTTAGGAAGTGAATGGTCTTATTGTACACATACACTTCTTAACCATACGATCAGCGAAAATATAATTAAACCACCGAGTGCGGCAAGGCTCCCGGTGACGAGGAGGTGAGGATTACTATTGGACGAACACTGTTCAGAAAAATCCTCTAAAGAATGTTGTTGTTTGAGTTTGTCTTTCACGAACATGTCTACCTACTACTCTTTTATATAATTGGTAAGATCAGTTAAAAGTTTGAATTGAAAAAATTGTTTATTATTTAAAAGCTGCCGAAAAATCAGCTATACTATAGCCAGAACCAATCTCTGTTTTATCATCGTTTCCATTAGGAGAGATCGAAATTAATTTGCTTGCTCCTTTTTCGAAGCTTATAGCTTCGCTGTAATTGTTATTCGGATCCGGGTCATCCAGAAAAACATGGTCCATACTGGTGTAGGGTAACTCTTTTGTCCCGGCTTTATATACTTTTACATTATATTGCTTAGTAAGTAACTCTGTACTGATAAGCGGCTCTAATTCGACGAAATCCCCAAACACCCCGGTTACATTTTTCACTTCTTTTACGGAAGTATAAGTAATCTCATATGTATCGTTATTAACCGTATACTCAAAAATTTCAATATCCACCGGGCCTCCATAAAAATCTTTAAAGGGCGTACTGAACCTTAACCGTAAACCCATATTTTCTGGGTTTGTGACAGGAGTGAGCACTAAATTATTTGATAAAGTGGTGCCATCATAAAATATCTTTTTAACCTGGTTAAATGGACTTGCAGCTACTTCGATATTACCAACTGTTTTGCCATCCGCTTTTTTACGGACCTGAATCTTATCTCCTGGGGTAAAAAGGGCCCCGGTTTTACTTGTTGTGAATGCGTCATCAATCGCCTGCCCTAATATTTTATTATTAAACACAAACTCCAGTGTATCCGTCATCACATAACCCTTAATGGTAAGGTTAACCGGTTTACCTTGATTGGGATTGAGCAATTGCTCCTTTTTACACGCCAGTAAAAACAGCGCGAAAACTAAGATTAGGTATTTTAGTTTGATCATGAATTTTTTTTAATATGTACTATTCTTCAAAAAACCGGAGCATCAAATGATGCCCCGGTTGTAATAAAAAACTTATGCTAAGTTTTAGAAAGTAAATTTAGTCCAGGTAGCTAACCAGTTACCAGAAGCAGAAGTAATGGCACCACGAGTTTGTGCAGGGCCCAAATTAACCGCACCTGAATTATAGAACGGCTGAGTCATACCCCAGGTAGGAGCGGCAGTTGCAGTTGAAGTATTTAATACGCCTGAGGTGACAAATGCACCGGTACCCAATACTGAAGTTGCAGCAGTAAAGCCATGAACAGAAACATTGTTTAATGCTACCAGTGAAGCATTTGCGTCAACATCAGCTACGATACCTGTAGGATAACCGGTAAACAGTGAATTGTTTACAGTAGCCTCAGCACCACGACGGTTACGGAAAGCCCATTTAAGGCCTGGAGCAGTAATAGCTGGTGATAAAGTTGCAGCAGAAGTACCTATTACACTGAAATTTGACAATGTAGGGTGAGTTTTAGGTAATTTGCTAAAAGTTGCATCTTCTGCAGGTGCATTATTATCAGACTCGATACCATTTGAATCACTGGCACCGCTGCTGGCGCTATGAGTTGAGTAAGCATCAACTACACCGATAGCAAACTGGATAGTACCGGTAAAGCCGTTATCAAAATCAAACTGATCATCGTCATTTGCAAATGAGATCAGGAATTTAGGGCTTACTTTACCACCAAAAAACTCAAATCCGTCATCAAGACCATAAGAAGCCTGTACGTGATCGATAGTAGTACCGCTACCTACACCGCCTAAAGTTAAAGAGTTCACTTCAACATTTGGAGCTAATACATAGCCAGCAAACTCAATACGAACAAACTTTATTGTACCGCTGTTATCAGCATCATTGGTACCACCATAGTGAAATTTAGGATCATCAGCCAAACCTTCAATTAATTTATCACCTACGTTAATTACAGCGTTACCTAAAAGGATAACACCACCAAAATCACCAGGTTTTCCAACAGTAGCGTTATTACCATCTAACAAGTAACGACTGGTGAAAACGATAGGGTTGCTTGCAGTACCAACAGCATTAATTTTAGCGCCTTTGGCAATTACCAATACACCATTTTGAACACCTGCGGTATTTACAGTTGATTTGATGAAAGTACCTGCGTTGATAGTCAGGGTAGCGCCGCTTCTTACGGTAACAACACCGCTGATTTCCCAAACATGAGCCGCATCCCAGGTAGTGTTGGTAGTAATATCGCCACTTACAGTAGTTACCGGTAATGATGTAACTGAAGATGGGTAATCGGTAGCAGCAGTGCTACGGTTATCAAACGAAGCACCATTATTGGCTTCTTTTTTACAAGATGTTACTAAAATTCCTGCAGCCAGGCATAGGGCTACTAAAGATACTTTTTTCATTTTGTTGTTTTTTTGTTTTTCAGGGAGGCAGTTAATTTTTAACCCCCGTTATTCGGTTTACTTGGAATTCTCTGTAATTCAGCATAATAGCATCTCTTATTTTTCAAGATCAAAAAGAGAAGCTATTTTCAGACTTAATTTTTTATTATCTTTACGGCTGAACATAATTCACCTGTATCGATCTTCTGGTCTAAACCCTTGGCTTAGTAACAGGCATCCTTTCGGGTATTTTTATATTACTCTCAGGGTTCTTATCCTGGTTGTGCCGTTAGCGAGCAAGCTATTCGGTTTTTAAACGAAGGGTTTTGAGCACCCTTCGTTTTACTTTTTATAGCACAGCAGGATTTTATTTTTCCTTCATTTTTTAATTGTTTAACCATTATATATCTACATTCATGATGTATTCTCGTTGTTAAAAATTATAGATAAGTGATGTGCTGTAGGTACGGCCAAATTTCTGTTGAAACCTCACCTGGTCACCGTTTTCATATTTATTAGTAAAGCCAGGTTTTAAACGCATGCCTTTGCTTTTATCCGCGCCTCCATAATTGGGAATATTTTCATAACTGGCAGTGTTGCGATAAAACGTAGAAATATTATTAGTGAGATTACCCGCGTTGAACTTAATTTCTATTTTATTTTTCAGGAACCGGTAACTGATCTGAATATCCAGTTGCTCCCGTGGCTTTTCATACTCGATGGCGGTTGGGTCATCACTAACGATATAGGTTTTATAGCCCGATTTATTATATGCCGCGTTAAAACCTAAATGATTACCTATGTATTGTAAACCCACATTATACAAGTAAGGCGACTGCCCGTACATGGCCCGCTTTTGCTCAACAGGAACCTGCAGCTGAGGTTTGCCAACTTCCGGATTATCAACCGCATAGGTAGCCTGTACCCTTGATTTTTGCAGCGTAAGATTACCATAAGCAGTTATATTTTTCAGGATTCCCTCATCGGCTATAAAACCGAAGTTTTTACGAAGCTCGAACTCCAATCCATACACTTTTGCCCAATCCGCGCTTTGCAGGTAATAATTATCTGTGCCATTATAAAAATATGATAGTTCGGCAGGTTTATCAAAACGCTTATAAAAACCACCTACCGAGATGATCTCACCTAGGCCAGGGAACCATTCGGTTTTAAGGTCATAGCTATTGATGCGGGTACTGTACAGGCCTCTGTTACCATACAAACCATCCAGGTAAGCGCTATATCTGAAAAACGGGTTATTATCCATCAGCTCCGGCCTCACCACACTGCTGGAAACCGCCGCCCTTACATTCAATGACTGGATCGGGCTGTACGTTAAATTAGCCGAAGGAAGCCATTGCCAGCGCTTATCTGGTTTTACACTGAATACGCCTTTATCGCCTTTGATATTTGCCCCGTACTTGATCTCCGTATATTTATAATACTCGCCCCGTAAGCCCCATACTAATCTGAGCTTATCAAATATCCGGTTATCCAACATCACATAACCGGCGTGTGTTTGGCTTTTACCCTTATAACTATCTAAAAAAAAGGGTTGAATACCATAACTATATTTATCATAAGACAGGTTTTCCGGTTTAGATGCTTCACTTATTGGCTTGTATTTTAAGCTATCGGGGCCATTATAAGCCAGTACAGCAATCTGCCAGTCAAACTCCGCTTTTTTCTGAATGCCAAAATAACCCGTTTTTATACTGCTGCGGATACCTGCAAAAGTAAAAGGCAGGGTACCCGACACGTCCCAAGAATAGTGATGTTCTTTATTACTGAGATGCTGACGTGAGGTTTGTGATATCGTGGGTTCTGTAAGTGAGCCCCCCCCATAAAAATACTGATAGCTATTGCCTATTAAAACCGGGCCACTCGAAGCAATAGACACATTTTTTTCCTGCCGGCTTACCGAGGTTCTGGCAGCATCCCATTCAATTTTTACTTTACCCAGCTGGTGCTGCCCGCTCAGTTTATTTTGCAGCAAGGTAGTATAGGTGGGGGCATCTGCCTCCACAACCCGGTTTGGTGGTTCATTCGCCTTCACGGCACCAGGCCCATCCACGAGATTGTACCCGGCTATCCTTGTCAATGTATTATCATATACATGTGTATAGGTATTGCGCAAACTAAAGCGATTTTTACCCAGCTGCAAACCCACATTTAGCAAGGCGCCCAAAGTGGTGTTAAATACATAGGCGGCACCTGTATTCAAATCCGGACGCTGAATATTCCAGTCGCCTCTGGATTGATCATCTATAATATTAATATTTTGCGTATTACGATAGCTTATGGCGCCGGTAAAACCCAGCCTATTATTTCTGGTAGTGTCCAGCGTTAATAAACGGCCAATAGAAAACTGGTAGTTTTGTGAGGGGGCCGTTTTATATTTATACATAGTAAAATTATCATTCGTAAACCTTTTACTTTGATCAGTTACCTTTTTTTGATAATCGGCGTCAGAAAGTGCAGCGTTGGGCGCTGTATTTCTGTTAGTTTGTTCCAACCCGGTAGGCAAATCACGCCTGCCGTCGTCAAAACCGAAGTAATCATATTTCCCGCGTTTGTGGCTCAGGAAATCTTTACCGGTGCTTTGATCATTGTATGCCGCACCGGCAGTAAAACTTATAAAATTTTCGTTCGGGATATCCTTAGTATTCACCTGGATAAGTCCACCGCCAAAACTGGCATTCATATCAGGCGTGACCGTTTTGCTCACCACCACGTTATCAACCAAACTTGAGGGGATCATATCAAAAGAAAAATTGCGGCTCTGCGCCTCGGTGCTTGGCAGTACAGTTCCGTCCATCATGGCGGTATTATAGCGTTCGCCAATACCCCTAACCAATACAAACTTATTATCAATGGTACTTACACCACTGATCCGCTTTAAGCTTTCACCAATATTTTTATCTGGTGTACGCGCAAGCTGTTCGGCACTGATGCCATTACTAATTTCTGAAGCGTTTTTTTGGCGGATAAGCAGCCCATCAACCGATGCCTTACGGTAGCTGGCCGTTACCACTACTTCTTTTAAAGCAGAGCTTGCCGGTTTTAATGAGATGTTTAAAGAGGTATTCTTGTCCTCCGTTACCACCACTCCGCTGATCCGCATGGTTTGGTAGGATATATAAGTGATCTCCAGTGTATAAGTACCCGGAGCTACACTTAATATGTACTCGCCATTTACACTTGTTTGCGTACCGTTCCCGGTTTCAATTATTCTGACGGATGCTCCGGGAAGGGTTTCCCCTTTTTCGTCCAGCACTTTCCCGCTGATCTTGCCTGGTTTTATCGGTGCAGGTAGTTTATATAAGAGTACCGTGTGCTCATCGGCAAATTTGAACCCTACCCGGGTACCGGTCAGCACTTGTTTTAATACCTGGGTTAGGGTTACATCCTTTACATCAATATTAATACGACTGCCTTCATTAAAAATAGACTTGTTATAATTGATCACACAACCAGCCTTACTTTCTAATGCGGCGAGCCCATCTGGAATACTTACAGCTACTAATTTTAAACTGATGTTACCGGGAGCTCTTTCTTGTTTTAAAGCAGAACCAAATGTGTTGCCGGAAACATGGCAAAATAATAAGAACATGAACAGGATTGCCCTGTAGTTTAATCTGGAAAAATGCTTATTTACTTTTTTGTAAAAGCTTATATTCATAAGTTTACGACGATTTTTAATTTTCACGAGTTAAAAACTATTTCTTTGAAACCGTTCTGTTGACGCAGAGCGGTTTCGTATTTTAATTACTATTTCTTTTGTATAAGCTTTCGCTTACGCGATTTAGCTGTGTTAAATTTTCATTCACAAGTCTCCCCCCACAAGACAATTTTTGTTTTATCGTCACTAATTTTATATTTGATATGACCGCTGCTCATAATTTTTAACTGTCGCATCACTTCGTTAATATTGATGTCAGAAAAAGTGGCGTTAAACCGGCATGCTTTTAACTTAGCGCTCTTCACTTCAAAATGAACATTGTAGTAGCGTTCAAGCTTAACCAGCATGGAGCCTAAATTTTCATCGTGAAATACAAAGCGGTTGTTTGTCCAGCTATCCGCTTCACTAACCTGCGCAACATTCACCCTGAACTTTCCGTTATCTGTATCATAAACGATCTTCATACCTGCCGTTAAAAGCGAAAGCATTTTACGGGCTCGGGGGCTTTTTTCAGTTACACCTACTTTGCCCGTCCTTACAGATACGGTAAATATTTTATCTTCCGGGTAAGCATAAATATTAAATGAAGTCCCCAAAACCTGTGTTTCCATTTTTCCCGACCGGATAATAAAGGGACTCGCAGCATCATGCTTCACCTCGAAAAAGGCTTCGCCCTCAAGAGAAACACTCCGGATTTTTCCTTTTTCAAAATGTTCGGGCCAGGAGATCTTACTCCGGCTACCCAGGTAAACAACAGAGCTATCAGGCAGCAGCATTTTTACTTTTTCGCCGCTTGCTGTTATTTTAGTGATAACAGCAATTGATTTTGCAACATCAGGCTGCTTTTTTTGGCTGGCTTTGTATACAAACACAGCAGAGCAGATCATTACCAATGAAGCCGCGTATTTAAGTATCTGATATCGCTGAATGGTTTTTTGTTTTTTGTGATCAATTTTGGTCCATAATTGTTCCAGCCCTTCATTAGCCTCAACCGAGTTATCCCTCACTGCAGGTTCCTGCTCCCATGTTTCGCTCATGAGATCAGACAGTTCCTGTTCTGCGTTTTTGTTGTTGTTTAAATAGTGAAACAAAATGGTATTCTGACGGGCATTTGTTTTGCCCTCCAGGTACATTTTAAATAACCTTCTGATTTCTTCCTGATGTTTCACCTTTATGATTTCAATATTTTTTAACGACTTATATATGTATATAAGATCGGGAAGAACTTAACAGCTATATGGCCCGACGATATATTTTTCATCTTGAATTAAACACCTTATAATCAACATAATAATTTTACACTTTTTATGAAAAGCCTTAACAGAGTTTTGCTATTGACGTTATAAAATAATAATTGCCCTTTCGGGCAAATAACATAAATAATAGATTGAAGAGAAGCAGATAAAAAGCCAGGTTAACACATTTCGGGAAAGGATGCCAGCATCAGCAGTATAAAAGGAAGAACAGTATCCGGAGATAAATAACGCATCCTGGTACGAATATGGGTTAAGGACTTTTTAATATGGTTATTCACCGTATTTTTGGAAAGGCCCATTTGCCTGGAAATATCCTCGTGCGAGCAACCATCTTCCCTGCTTAACAGATAAGCTACCTTAACTTGCGGAGAAAGCGTTTCAATAGCATTCATGGCTATCTGGCGGCACTCGGTAAAATCCATATAACTTTCTGTTGAATTAAAAGACGGTTCTTGTGCGTTTGCCGTTCGGTAAACAGACATCCTGGCTTGCTTTTTTAAGGCATCTAAAAAGTTGCTTCGAACCATACTAAACAGGTAGGCCTCAAAATTTTTATCAGGATTAATTTTCATCCTGTTTTCCCATAAACGGACAAATACGTCCTGGGTTAGTTCATTGGCTTCTTCAGCACTACGTACAAAACGGTAGGCAAAACAATATACTTTCCTTCTGTATAATTTATAAACTTCACCAAAAGCATCGGTATTCCCGGTTTGGATAAGGCACAAAAGTTCCTTGATAGATAAGTTGTCCAAATGTTTCATACGGCAGGAGATTAAGCATTGCAAGTTAAGCGGGTAATTTGAAGTTAATGTTAACTATAAGAGAAGCTTTACCAGCTTACCGATGAGTAATCACGGTACTTGCAGAAGTAAGCATTGCACGGGAATCGGCCAATATGTTTCCGGCAGCAAGGTTACGCTTATTGGAGCTTTTTAGTTGTACTATCCTGATAGTATTATTCCCGGAAATTCTATTGAGGGCAGCTTTAACCAAGGGATCTTCCCTGGCACCAAAAGGTTGCAAAGGAAGATCATTCAATTCTATAACGCTAATATCGGGATCTATACCCGCGTTATAACTTCCATTTCCAGCTGCGTTAAATAGTTTGTAAACAATCGGGTGCATTTCCCATTCCACTTGTTTAGGGACCCTGGCATCAGAAATTTTAAATGAGGCTTCGTCTTTACCTCTCGTTTTTTCGCCGATCAGCATAACCTCAATATAAGGTTTTAGATTGTTGATCATCACCTCCGAAGCCGAAGCAGTTGCACCTGTTCCTAAAATAAATACTCTTTTTAAGTTGAGGTTTGCTTGTAAAAGTGTATTAAAATTTAAAGTATGATCAAAGCTGGCGGCATCACCCAAAGATTCGGATCTGGAACCTCCATTTTTATTCCCTTTATAAATGATAAAAGGAGTGGTATAATTTACCCCTGATGCAATCATGGCACAAAGCCCGGCGGCTTCAGCAACCTGTCCGCCGGAATTATAGCGAAGGTCCAGAATAAGCTCTGTTACACCGGCATTCTTAAAACTCATAAAAGTATTGTAAAGCGAGGTAGCCAATCCGGGGCTGAAATCATATATGTACAGATAGGCAATTTTGGAGCCGCCAACGCCGGTAATGTTGCTCACCGCGGGTTGTTCAAAAGTAAATCCAGCTGTTAACTCAACAGAGTCCATATCTTTTAAGTCATTCCCATTCAGCTCTGCCAGTGTGATGATAACCTTGCTGCCCGAAAGCAATTCCTGTTGTAAAGCCGCGGCATTTTCCAGGGTTATAGTTTTACCGTTAATTTTACTGATATAATCGCCTCGTTTTAACCCCCCTCTGGAGGCCGGAGAGTCGCTTAAAACAAGCTTAACCACTCCAAAAACCAAACCTGTAATTTTTTCTTTGATCGTAGTATAATCAAACCCGTACTGGCTCTTGTTGCTGGGGCTAATGGTGGAAGGATCACCGGGCAATAAAATATAAGAAAAGCGGTCACTGGAATTTCGTATGGCGGAAAAAAAATCAAGCGGTGGCCGGTTAAGTGCAGGTTTGGAAGGCAGCCCATCGCTCCAGTAATAGTAGCGTTTTAGGCTATCCAGTATCCAGGTATTTATATTTTCATTACTTCCAACAGGATAATTGGGTGTAGAGTTATCTTTTTTGCAGGAATTTTGTAAAAACAGAACAGCCATCAGACAAATGAAAACATGGCGACCTTGTTTATAAAAGTTAAAAATTGGCTGCATAATACTATAAAAAGTATACTTATGTGATAACAAATATACTTTTCCATTATTAACAGATAATTAACTTTCAAGTAGCGTCATTGTTAATTACCGACTACAGAAGGTAACCCTACTTTCAATATATCAATCATTTAAGATCGATCAATTACTATACATTGCTGTATATATTATTTTCAATATATCTTCATCAGTAGCACTGGTTTTAATGCTTTTGCTGGCTGCAGGTTTTAAAACCATACAACCAACATACCAACTATTATTAACATAACCTGCTAACTTTCCTAACCTGCTAATTATGAAGTGAAGTGGTTTAAAATTAAAATGCTTTTAGTATATCAATTGGAGGGCCTACGCGTTCAAAGCCATGTTGTTTTCTAAACTCGTCCTGCTCGGCCTCGGGCTTTCCTTTCATTTGCCCTTCACTTATCGCTATAAAACATTCTTCCATTTTACCGGCCGGCTGAAAAGTAGTAAGCATTCGACCAACACCGTCTCCTATCTTTGAAAATGCATGCGGTACACCACGTGGGCCAAAAACACTATCGCCGGGTTTAACGCGGTGCAGTTTATCGCCCACTTTGATCACAAACTCGCCTTCCAAAATGTACCACCACTCGTCCTGATTGGGATGGACGTGCAAATTTGGCCCGCCTTTTTTTACGCGCGATGATTCATACACGTACATATCGCCATCGGTATCTTTGGCAGATACCTTAGTATAAAAGGTATCTCCGTCAAACAGGTTAATAGGTTTTTGAAAGCGATCTGCACCGGCATCCGTTTTAAAGCCAGCTTTTTCCCTAAACATTATATAAGTTTTAGCAATACTGCCGATTGGACTGGCAAAAACTGCAGCGCTTGTTAAGGAGAGTATTCGAAGGAAAATATTGCGTTTCATGATAGTGTTCTATTTAAAGTTTATTGCCGGGTAAAATTTAGTACGGTGTCGAAAAGTTCTTTTCCACCAATGCTTTCATGCCATTCAAGGGTGTAATGGCTATCATTTATAAATTTAAGAAGCACATGAAATTTGCGCATGGTACCGGCAGGCGCATCGCCTCTTGGAGGAGATAGCGTTTCGCCATCATAGGTAATGATCTTTGCGCTGGCATCGTAGCTGCCCTCCAACAGGATAATGCCTGTTTCAAATTCGTTATTGATATAAGCGCTTACAAACTTCCCTTTCACATTATCATACCCTTCGGTCGTCATTTCGTGCAGCGTAACCAATTCGCCATTAGACCACGGCATGGGGATGTCCTGGCCGGTAACCTCTGATGTAAAATACCGGTTGTTCCACAATGCCTTCCTTACCATCGTGCCGGCAAATTCAATGGGCTTATGCTTACTGCCGGCAAAAGTATGTTTGCCGGCAAAAATCCAGGAGCCGGTAATACTGGCAAGCAACTGATGATTTTGGTTCGTTGCGGCCAACCGGGCGGTTTCATTTTTGTCCTGCGCAAAGCTGGCGGTGCATGTAATCATCGTCAGCAGCCATGCATACATGCCGTATGAAATTATTATTTTTTTGTTCATTTGAATGGTGTTGCTATTGTAGAAAACTTGTAGAAAATTTAATGAACAGTGGAAACTTAAATCGAAGCTGTTACTTAGTTTTTTTATTTAGTGAATAAATCGTCTACAGACCAGGTTGGATTTTTGGCATAGGCCCTCCAGAATATCTGGTCCAAATCATAGTCAAACTTAGTTTTCCAGCTGCGGGTGTTGGTCAAAATCACAAAATTAAATCCATTATCCAAACGGGCCTGTTCGGTCTCCGTACCGGGCAGGCTTCCCGTATGAACATAGTTATTGCCTGTAATACCCCATCCGCACCCATAAGCAGCATTGGCTGTTGAGCCTGTATACATAATATTTAAGGTTGATGGTGTAAGGATATCCTTACGCACCGGAAATTTATCAACATAAACCAGGAACCTGGCCAGGTCGGCGGCTGTAGCGATCCATCCTCCATGCGAATCCATCCGGCTGATATTATAAGCATAAGGGTCCTCACCATACTGGCCGTAATATGTAACCTCCTTGGGTAGTTTTTGAGCAAGTGTGTTACCACCAATAGTCATGTCTGTGATGCCGATAGGTGTCAATACTAATGTTTTTATAGCTTCTTCATAGGGCTGTCCGGTAATTTTTTCTATCACCCGCCCCAATATACAGTAACCAAAATTTGAGTAAGCATAGCTGCTTCCCGGCGTGTGGTCAAGCGGGCGGTTATCTAAAGTCCAGGTGATGAGTTGTGCAGCTGTCATGGTTGGATTGGTAAACATCGGGTCGTTGTCATCATTAGCCCAACCTCCGGATGTATGATGCAGCAGTTCGTTAACCGTAATATCGGTAATATGCGGGCCGTAGGTTTTAGTACCATAGGTTTTACCTAATATACCACCGTCGCCAAATACTTTGTCATCCAGCGTTATCTTGCCCTGATCAAGCAACCTCATGAGAGCAACGGAGGTGAACTGTTTTGAAAGGCTGGCTATACGGTATCTATCGCTGATAGCAGCTTTAACATTTCTGGATTGATCACTTGTACCATAGGCTTTCAGATAAACCAGTTTTTCGCCTTTGGTAATCGCCACTGATACTGCCGGAACGTTATAAGTAGTCATAAAGGCATTTACCTCGTCATCTAAAGCGGCAACGGCAACTTTACTGGCAGCAAGCGTATCAATGACTGTACCTGTACCTGTGCCTGTTCCCGTACCTGTACCTGTTCCCGTACCTGTATCCGTTTTAGTTATTGAAGGCGTGTCTTTACCGCAGCCCGCAAAAAGGAGCAAGCCGGCTACAGCCAATAATTTGGTAAATTTTAGTGCACTCGTTACGAAGCAGCAAATATTAGATTTATAAATCTTTTTCATAGGTATTAGGTGTTTGTTGTTTATTAATAATTGAACCCATTTAATTAGGAAAGCCTGTCAGGGAGCTCAAAGAGACATAAATAGCTTGAAAAATACTTTCGCGTTTGTTACAAATGCTTTTGAGTTTGTTGCATACTTAGGCAACTATGCGAATAGGCATTTAATTTTTCCCTGTTAGCACGAGCGCCGCATCATTATTTAAGATAAGACAGGTGCTTATACCAAGACCTATTTGCAGTGTAAGTAAAAGCATTTGTACCTGAACCATTAATGGCCATGTTAACCGGCAAGCTTTTATCATTATGTTGATAGGCAAGGGTAGCGTCAACGTCTGCCGCCGCAGGCGGTTATCAGTCTTCCGGTAATTTTAACCGGGTTATTCTTGCTTAGGATAACGCAGCAACCTACCCAAAAACGGACCTTATTCAGGTTATTGGCACTAAAATCTTCGCCTATAAATTTCCAATATCTTGAGATGTCCGTATAAGGAGACGACTTATCGGCTTTTGGAAGTGTTTTCATTCCGGCCTTTTACTTTTTGAAGATAAGGCCTTTCTTCATAACAAGATAAACCGATGTGAGGTTATCCATACTTACCAGGGGATTTTTGTCCAGTACTAATATATCTGCCGTTTTTCCGGGCGCTATGGTGCCATGCGTATTGGCAATGTTTAGCGCTGCTGCTCCGTTTAGGGTAGCCGCTATAATTGCGTCTATAGGTTTAAAACCCGCATCACTAACCAGCAATCTTATTTCATCCTGTACAAAAGCCTCCTGATCGTCATCGGTCCCTGCGCATATCGTTACCCCAGCTTTATAAGCCGCGATAGTAAGGTGTTTCCCAATTTCATAATCATACTGCATGGCCGTGTCTGTTTGAGCCCATTTTTTGTAGGTAAGCAGCGTAGCATCCAGTATGGTGCCATGCTGTTTCATTAGAACAAACAGTGCGTTTAGATTGGGTATTGAGTCGTCCCAAAATCGGTTTGTATGTTGTTTCTTCCATGAGTCCGGGAGCTTGTCAAACTTTTCATGCACTATGAGTGGCGCATGCGAAATGGAGTTTACACCAGCTTTAACCAGGTCAGACGGTCTGGATTGCTGTAACCAGGCATGCCCCCAAACCATTATGCCTTGCCTGTTTGCTTCGCTAACAATTTTGCCAACCAGCCCCGGCGATAAATTAGCATATAATTTTATCCCCGTTGCTCCTGTACCTTTTGCTTCGGCGACGGCTAATAGCAAATTGGTGCTATCTGTAACTGCCAGCATATAGGGCATTTTACCTGATATGGCGCCCTGGGTGGAGCTGCCTGTCCTGAAATCGCTAAAAAAAGCAGGTCCCGCCATCAGCGCAGAATAATAAATATCAGGGGATATCATATTGTTGGTTAACGCATCGCGCGACAAGCCCGCAAGCGTACGTGCATCGCCTGCCATATCTCTCACGGTTGTAATGCCGCTATACAACATTTGCCGGAGTATGCTTAATGTATGGGCGCGGTTATCCACTCCTGATGGGTCTGTAGCCAGATGTACATGGGTATCGATCAAACCCGGGAGCAGGAACTTTCCTTTCAGCGGCAGCACGGCATAAGAAGCGGGTATGGGCTTGCTGCCATCTGTAAAAACATCCTTGATTATCCCCCCTTCAATGAGCACCGTTTGCATCGCAAGCGGAGTACGGTGATTAGCATCAATAATGGTAACGGTGGTAAGCGCCATATCGCCCAGCGAAACCTGCGCACCGGCAAACTGGCATAATAGCAATGCGGGAAGAAATAGAAAACGCAGGCAGATGTTTTTCATAGTCTTTATATTTTTATAAATTTCCAGTTGATCTAACTGTGTCACCTGTCAGCTAATTGTTATTTTTTCGCCGTCGGCAACCGGCTCTTATCCTCCTTAAAAAAATTGATCACCGGCTTTTTCAGACCAGGTAAGCTATCCGCATCTTTTTTAACTCCCGGTTTTGTTTCGGCGGAAGACTTGTTTGCCATTGCCGATTTGCAGAATAAGCCTGCCCTACTTAATGCTGCAGTTATTACTGGTTTGGTTGTCCTAAAGCTCTTTTCATCGGGCATAATGCTGTTTGTTTAGGTTTATCGGTTTGGATTAAGGAAATTGTTATGTTCCTGGTTTTTCGTATTTATAAGCTTTTTCTTTTTTCTGCTATCCATAATGAGGGTTACTATGGCAAATATGAATACGGCCAACATTGCAAGGATCTCTTTGGTGTCTTGTTTAACAATGCCGTCCACCACGCAAATTGGGCCCAGCACTGCCATGCAAATAAGGGTCGGTTTTCTCGGCAATAAAATGGCCATCGTAAATAATTTAAATGGTTAACAAATTTTTAGGGGTGTAACAACTCATTGTACAACCAGGTCAGCTTCAATATTTAATTCATTGTCTGCTTTCACTTTGTCCCAAACATGCATTTTTACGTGATAGGTTTCGCCGGCTATCATTGGCCTTGCGATGGTGATGGCTCCGCGCAGCTCGGATGCTTCCGCCGGCAGATGACCCTGGTCGCCGGCAAACAAGTCGTCGGCTTTAAGTATGGGAGTTCCTTTTTTATCGGTCACCAAAAGCATTGTCCCCGGAAAAACTTTACCGTCCTTAAGGCCATAATTGTTTAGTCCGATTGCTGCTATAGCTATACGGGTATTTAAATTTACTTTATTATCGGGCATTCGTTTATTAGCCGGATCTATCAATAAAACATCCTGCACGATAAAGCCATTATAGCTGAATGATAAACCGGTGCGCAGGTCTTTTTTAACGCCTTTACTAAAATCGCACCCAATAAATATCAGGCAGCTTAATAGCGTGGTAAGCAGTATTGATAAGGTTGTTTTTAGGTTTTTCATAGGTAGATAAGCATATTTGTGAAATGATTTGAAACTGCGTTATACCATATCAAAACAAGCTATAATGCAGTCGTTATCATTTCACAAATAAACATACTCCATCAAAAATACATTTTCGCACATGTTGCAAATCCTTTCGATTTTGTTGCGTTTTTATGGGCAAACAACCATTTTGCTTAAAAGCAATAAGGTAATTGGTTAAAGATTAGGCTTCTATCACCTTACTTGGGGCAAAGCCAAAATGACGCGAAAAACTGGCCGAAAAACTGGCAGGGCTGCCAAAGCCAACCATATAAGCCACTTCGGATACGGTAGCGACGCGACGCTCCAACAGGTCATGGGCATATTGAAGACGAACAATGCGGATCAGCTCGCCGGGAGCCTGACCAATGAGACCTTTGAGTTTGCGGTGCAACTGTGTGCGGCTAAGCCCTATGTCTACCGCAAGTTGATCGGCGCTGTAGCCTTCTTCGTTCAGATGTGTTTCTACAGCAAGGCGTACCCGTGAGATAAAATCCTGCTCAATAGATGGCAGGGCAGTGATATCTTTCAGCCACAGGTCCCGGCTGCTGTAATGCAGGCGCAATTGTTCACGTTGAGTAATGAGGTTTTCAATAAGAGCAAGCAACTCCCGCTGATCAAACGGCTTGGCCAGGTAAGCGTCTGCCCCGGTCTCAATGCCTTGTATACGACTGTCCAGGTCGGCTTTTGCGGTTAGTATAATTACTGGAATATGGCTTGTTTTTTCGTCCTTTTTAAACGTCACGCTCACTTCATAACCACTTACTTTGGGCATCATCAGGTCGGTAATAATCAAATTTGGGATTTGTTTCAGCCCAAGAACTATACCCTCCTCACCATCTGCCGCGGTAATTAACCGGTATCTGCCTGCCAACGATTGCCTCATAAACTCCCGCAGTTCGTAGTGGTCCTCAATTAACAGGATCAGCGGGCTGCTTTCATCGGCAACCAACGTTTCAACCATGTCGGGCATCATTGTAAATAGCTCCATACCTAATGTTTCTGCCTTTGGTTCGGGAAGCGCTTCCGCAGCCTGGTATGGCATATCAATCCGGGTCTGTGTATATAAGCCCTCAATGCTTTCTACCGCTATTTGTCCACCCAACAGTTCAACCAACTCTTTGGTAAGCGCCAATCCGATACCCGTACCCTCTGCCGAGCGTGTATCAGACGGATCGGCCTGGTAAAAGCGTGTAAAAATGTAAGGCAGCTTGCCCGTCGGGATTCCTTTTCCTGTATCTCTTACTGTGAAAATAAAGGCGCTGTAAGGTGTTTCTTCATTTTGGCACAGTGTAACTTCCACCTTTCCTTTGTCGGTAAATTTTAAAGCATTGGAGAGGATGTTTAAGACCACCTTATCCATTTTATCCCGGTCGGTCAGTATCCACAAAGCATCGCGGTCGGCAGTAAAATGCAGATTGATACCTTTTTGTAAGGCAAGCGATTCGTAGGAAAGGATGTGCAATTTAATAAGCGCAACCAAATCAACTGGTGCCCGGTTCACGTCCATCAGGCCGCTCTCAACCTTGCTTAAATCAAGCAGCTGGTTAATCAATCGCAGCAAACGTTCGGCATTGCTAATAATTAGTTTTAAGTTTTTATTGGTATCCCCAACAGGTGCATACAACAATTCCTTAGCCGGGTTCATGATCAGCGTAAGCGGTGTTTTAAACTCATGCGTAATGTTTGTAAAAAAGCGCGATTTAACCGCGTCCAATTCCAGTAGTTTATCCGCTTGTTCTTTCAGTTCGGCGGTACGCAGCTGTACAATTTGCTCCAGCCGGCGGGCCTCGGTGGCTATCAGTTCTGTTTTCTCGGCTTCCTGGGCAAGGGCGCGGGCCGATAGATTTTCTACCTCCCTCAGTTTTGACGTAAGCTTTTGATTGGTACGGGCAAAATCAAGCGCCAGGTAAAGCGATAAGCAAAGCGGCAATATTAATGACCCCGCACCCATTACAAACAAACGCAAGGAATTAAGCCCATATGGCCATATTGTGAACATATCATCCCAGGCAAAAACGTAAACCAATATTATTGTGCCTACGCCAATACCAATAAGCCAGGCATCCTTTTGCCCTCTTTTAATAACCTGAACTGCCGACCACAAGCCATCCAGCATACAAATAACGTAAGCTATTGAAAAATAGTCAGCCCCTGTTTCTATCCTAAATACCCAAAACTTTAAAATATATTTTATAAGGTAAACGAGGGTTACGCCCGTTAAAACCGCCATGCGCCAGCGTGGTACTCTTCGGTAATTAACCACGTAAAGTAATACCACCGCCGACCACATAATTAATACTTTACAAACATTCGTTGTAAAATCAGCAATATATTGAACCGTGGGATAAGGCGTTAGGTAAAACTGATAAACTGCCATCCCGTTGATGCCTATCAGCAATACGAACAATGCATAGTATGCATTAAGTTTTTGCCGGGGATAAAAAAGAAAGAACAGGAAATGCAGCAGGCCCAGTATCAGTTGCGCAGCGGCAAACATGGGCAAGTAATCAAGCAGTTTTTTGCTTGCCCTGGTTTTTTCGGCTCGTTTTATATAATCACCTATAGAAAGCTGGAAGCCCAAAAAGTTGGAGTAAACCCCGAAGAAATTTGAATACCGGATGGTAAGCAGATGAGGGCGGGTGTCGGCAAACCAAAGCGGAATTAGCTCCCTTGGGGCGCGGATGGCCTCCATTTGCTGAGCGGAATTGCCAACCTTACCATAGCCGCCCATGGGTTTGCCATCCATGAAAATTTCTGAAGCACCATCGTGATTAATGCTGATAAAAAGTTTCCTGTTTACCAGCCCCGTATCGGCCTTTACCCATAAGCCAAACCAACCCATGCCAGCCCATTGCGGTGGTGCATCGATCTTGCCAAAAACGGTGTGGTGCAGGGTATCCCAGCCGGCGGTGGTAGTTACAGCCAGTCTGTCGCCTGGCAAATCGCCAGGATGAAAAAACCAAACCGAATCATTGGTGAATATCTGGTTATTTTTACCAAAATCATTGCTACGGATTATGCTTGTCTGCTGCGCAACGGTCCGGTTTACCAGGCACAATAATACCAGACACCCCAGCAGCGTGCAACTCCTCACATACCTATATGAAAAAATATCCCTTGTATACATACAAAATATCCGCAATCCTTGTTCTCAAAAATAACACTTTCAAATGTGGAGACAATAGTAATAATAAAGTTATAACATAATATTAATCAGTCGTTTATTACTTAAAATTTCAGATGTTTCTATAACCTGCAATATTGGAAAATAACAGGGCAACTTCCATAAACGAAACAAATTCAAATGCTTTTGCAAAGTATGCGAATGTTTTTCCGGTATCCAATGCATTGCTTTGTATAGCTATTACCGTGATAGCTCCTATACTATTTGAATTGACTATGAGCAATACAATAAAACAACAATTAGAGGGACAGAAAACCATTGCTACGCTTAAATCTGATGAACACCACAAATTCAGCGGTATACAAAGGGCCGGTGTCGTTTACCTAATGTCGGTCCCATTCCTGACCATGCTGTTAGGTTTTGGCGTCGGTCATGTGGATCCACGATGGTATCTGTCGGGGTGGCTCATCAATACCCTGATGATGATTACCATATTATACCCGTTGGTAAAGTACCGGCCATCGGGTAACCCACTTTTCACCCTTGCTGCCCTGCTGCTTATTGTACCCTGGGTCATTTTCCCTGTTTTTGGTGGAATGGGCCGACCGCCGCAGAACATCCGGCGCTGGCTGGAACTTGCCGGCGAACAGCATGCCCGGTATAACCTGCTCATATTAGGGAGTACACTGGCTTATCTTGGAACCGCGCTGCTTTACCATTGGTTACGGAATAAAGAAAAATTATTTACCACCCTGGGTATGGGTCTGATGACCTTATCCATACCCATGTTTGTCATAAACATGGCATATTGGGGTAGTTTTCTTACCGAAGCATTCCGGCATTTTAAAACAGCGAACCGGCCTGACTGGTATCCCGCTTTTCAGGAACTGTTCCTGCTGATAAATACAGTGGAGGTTTCGATGATTTATATAGCTACGGCGATGTTTGCATTGGCGTTGGGTAAAACAGGGTATTTCAAGCCGGCAGCTTCACGCGCCTATGTCATTATCAGCTTATGTGCTGCACTGGTCAACCTATTTCCACCATCAGCCCCAGAACCTTTTGCTACCATGAGTTACTTGGTCTGTGTGCCTGCCATTCCATTTGTTATGTTTTACCTGATGGGTGTTAATCTGTTACGGATAGCTTCAACGCGCTATAAATCGTCTGTTGATGTGGCGGATTTAAAATACTAAATTTACCTATGTCCCGTCTGAGCTTTTCAATAACGTTAGTTTTCATGCTGTGGTAGCCTTTGGTTCCAGAAAGGCGGGGTAAACAATTCTGTTATACTTTCATCTTAAACCGTTGATGGTAAAGATGCCTATCATCTCGAATTTACACAAATTCCGGCCCGTAGAGGATTCTTAGAACACTTATTTGAGTTTTTAGAAGCTGTAGAGCCGATTTTGGAAGCTGAAAACAAGATTTCTTCTGCCTGAAATTTTAAAATGTAGATTATCTATTTTTTGTGGCTTGAGTCCAGCCTCAGGAAGCTTTTCAACCTGGCGGTAAGAAAAAGTTAACTGACTCGAGATTGCCTCGTTATTACAGATCAGCATCCAAGCCATTGATAATTTGAATAAAAACTCAATGCGTATTTGTAAAATGTTTAGGCAGCAATAAGGATGTATCACCGGGCCGAGAAAGTAAAATACTTTTCTCATCGAGTGTTTGTTTCAATCTTTTATCGCCAATCGTATCCAGCAGTTCATTTTTCAAATAAAAAAAGCGAATTGCATTGCCGGGTGATTGCCATTTAATTATTTTACAACTGCAAGCTGCGTTTTGCGGCGTATTTATAATCTCCTCTATCCGTCCCCTTTTGCCTTGTTTGATGAAAAGCTCCCGTATGCCGATGATCCTGTTATTTTTTCCCTGGTCAAAGTTCCAGGAAGCGGATATGACATCCACATATGGCCTGCTTTCATCCAAACGCATCAATGATAGTTTAGGCGACTCGATGCTATCCCGGGCGTTAACGACGTGCGAGTGAATAGAAACCAGCCAGGGTGCTTCAAACTGCATAAAGCCCGCATGCTCGAAATTAGACCCGTAACGGATAAATTTGAAGTAACCATCCTGGTATTTCACATCCATGATATTAGAAACAATTTTATGGAACCGCCCGGCATCATACGTTCGCGCCTGCGGCGATCCGGTATAGCACAGCCAGATTCCCTCCAGGCTGTCGACTTCGGCGCTTGAGGGCTGGTAGGGCAAAATGCTTAAATCACGGAAGAGCTTTTTTTCCTTTGAATTTTCTTCAGCCAAAAAAATCCCTCCAGCTAATAAAAGACAACAAAGCAGGATTACAATTGCCCGATATGTTTTGATTTTTCTGAGCAGCGATAATCTACTGCCTTCAGTAGGAGACACATCAATATATGGCATTTCAACAGTTGCTGCGTCATTCACTAACCCTGCATCAACTGGTTTTTGTGCAAAACCCTTTCTGCCCTGTCCATACAAATAAATGTAACAGGCATCAACCAAAAACGGCCGTGGGTTCGACACGATCCCATTAATAGCATCTTTTAGCTGACCGCCGGTTATGTCATATTTGCGGAATGGGTAAACGGCAGACGCATTGTTTTCACCCGGCGGGTAATAATTGTGGAAAAGTGTTTCGCTGGTATAGGGAAGGCGGTTACTGATCTCGCTTAACATGCGCGCCAGGTCTTCATAATTCTTTCTGTTCGTATTTCGTTTAATACCCTGGCCGGTTGTTGCCTCGTATTTCAGCACGACCTTTGTAAGCAGGTATACAATTTCGTCCTTTCCCGTTTTGAGCTTCATATGATTTTTAGCATTTCAGGTTTGCTCCCGGTTTCGGAAACGTTTCGGAAAACAAGCGATAAATTTATATACAATTCAGCAATATAAAAAAAGATGGAATTGAAGATGTAAATTTAGATTTGTCATTCCTGATAAAACCAATTATGATGAAAAGAAAAACAACATTACTGCTTATGTTGGCAATTTGCTTTTATAACATGTATGCATTTTGCCAAACGGAAGATCCAATAAAAAGCGGTGAAGGCATTGCTGTCACCGCTACTGATAACGGAAAAGTCAGGGGCTATATTCATAACGGAATTTTTACCTTTAAAGGAATCCCCTATGCGGAAGCTGACCGGTTTACGGCACCACGCAAACCCAAAGCCTGGAATGACGAGCGGAGCTCAATGGCCTACGGTCCGGTTTGCCCAACCGATCCGACTACAACAGTAAACGATACATTTGAATTTGCTTTTAACCATGATCTGGGATATGCCAATGAGCATTGCCAGACGTTGAATGTATGGACACAAAAATTAAACGATGGTAAAAAACGCCCGGTAATGGTGTGGCTGCATGGCGGCGGCTTTACGGCCGGCTCGTCTATTGAACTGCCATCCTATGATGGGGAGAACCTGGCAAAGAAAGGGGACGTTGTACTTGTTTCCATAAATCACCGGTTGAATATCCTGGGTTTCCTGGACCTTTCTGCTTATGGTGATAAATATAAAAACTCTGGAAATGCCGGTCTGGCTGATATCGTTGCGGCCTTGCAATGGGTGAAAGACAACATCGCGCAATTTGGCGGCGACCCGGATAACGTCACGATATTCGGGCAGTCGGGCGGCGGCGGAAAGGTAACCTGTATGATGAATACGCCAAAGGCAAAAGGACTATTTAACAAAGCTATTGTAGAAAGCGGCAGTTACATCACTTCTTTTACCGAAAAATCCATTTCGCAACGGGTTGCGGCAGCTTTACTGGAGGAATTACATTTACAGGCTTCCCAGGTCGACTCCCTGCAAAAAATACCCTATGATCAATTGAATGCCGCCGGTAACAGGGCGCTAAGAAAAGTAGGAACAGCGTTGAGAAAAGAAGGAAAACCGGCAAACGTTGGCTGGAACGCGGTACTGGATGGCGATATGTTCCCTAATCAGCCGACCGATCAGGCCGCCATGGACCTTTCAAAAAATATACCGCTACTGGTGGGTACCACTAAAAATGAGTTTGCGGCTTTCGCACCGAGCCCGAAGGGCCAGACCATAGAAGATGTGAAAGTTATTTTACAGAAAAAATATGGCGACCAGACCGACGCTTATATGGCAGCAGTGAAGCAAGCTTACCCAAATACCAGCAAGCCGTTTGAATACAATGATATCGAATTCGGTTTTCGCTCATTAGCCATCAAGCAAGCCGATCAAAAATCCGGGTTGAGCGGTGCGGCACCGGTTTACATGTACCTGTTTACCTGGCAGTCTCCGGTTAACGATGGCAGGTACAAAGCTATGCATTGTATGGATATCGCTTTTCAGTTTGATAATATACGCCGCTGCGAGGAAATGACCGGCGGTGGCAAGGATGCCTATGCACTTGCCTCGAAAATAAGCAGTGCCTGGATCAGTTTTGCCCGGAGTGGTAATCCCAATACGCCAGGTTTGCCAAAATGGCCAGCCTATACGTCTGCAAATGGCGCAACGATGATCCTTGATAATAAATGCGAAATGCGCAGTCACCCGGATGCTGAATTGCTGAAAATAGTAAACGCTTCAAAAAAACAATAAACTGCTAAATGAAGTAACCGCATTTTTATTTTCGGCCTGATTGCGGCATGGTTGTTTTATACCCGGGTTGCCGGAAGATAGCCAAAACATTATCAGCGAGCCGATAAAAGTGACGTGTTAAAATAAGACCAAAAATATCAACTATGAGAAAACTCAGCTACGTTTTTGTGCTCGCCATGCTTTGCAGCACTTTATCTTACGCATCCAAGCTGGATACTGTCGAAATCCCCAGCGCAGCTATGAATAAAACTTACAAAGCTGCCATCGCTTTTCCCGATGCTTATGCAAAAAGTAAAAAGGACTTCCCCGTGCTTTACCTGTTGCATGGCGGATTCGGCCACTTTAATGACTGGCTGCTCAAAACACCTGATAAAATGCTGGTGCGTAACCTGGCCGACCAATACAATATGATTATTGTAATGCCGGAAGGAGAAATATTCAGTTATTATATCGATAGCCCGGTTGACCCCAACAGCAAATTTGAGACCTACATTATAAAAGAGGTCATCCCGTTTATAGATAGCAAGTACCACACTATGAAAGATAAAAAAGGCCGGGTGATCACGGGCTTGTCGATGGGGGGTTATGGCTCGCTTTACCTTTCCACGCGCCATCCTGATTTGTTCGCGGCTGCCGGCAGCATGAGCGGGGCGCTCGACCCAAATATGACCACCTGGAACCTGACCCCGGAACGGTTTAATGGTCTTACAAAGTTTCTGGATAAAATAATGGGGCCGATGACGCCGGATAGTTACCTGCCTTACTCTGTGGTAAATATGGCCGATCAAATCAGGAAAAACGGATTGCCCATCGTAATGGATATCGGGGTAGAAGATTTTCTGCTTGAACCCAACCGCGAATTGCACCGGCGCCTGGTATATAACCATACCTTGCATGATTATACAGAACGGCCGGGCGGCCATACCTGGGAATTCTGGCAGGATGCCTTGCCTTATCAGGTTTTGTATTTTAGTAAACGTTTAAAGGCCAATGGCGTAATGCTCTAATCTATGCTATCCATCCTCGGCTTTTTGACCATTTGTGTCTTTTTAGGATTGATCCTGACCAGGCGCCTGTCGGTACTGCTTTCATTGATCCTGGTACCGGTTTTATTTGCATTGATTGGTGGTTTTGGGGCGAAGGAGATAGGCGAAATGGTACTGGGCGGGATCAAACAAGTAGCACCCACCGGAATCCTGTTGATCTTTGCCGTATTATACTTTAGCCTGATGATTGATACAGGGTTATTTGACCCGGTGATCAGGAGCATTATTAACCTTGCCAAAGGCGATCCGTTGAAAATTACCCTGGGAACTGCCATATTGGCCATGCTGGTTCACCTTGATGGAGACGGTACAGCCACTTTTATGATCACCATCACTGCTTTATTCCCTATTTACAAAAAGTTGGGAATGAAGAAGCTGATACTCCCCTGCATTGTCGCGCTCAGCGTGGGCGTTATGCACTTGGTGCCGTGGTCGGGCACTGTAGCCAGGGCTTTAAATGTGATGAAAACTGACCCTGCACATTTGATCATTCCGATTCTCCCATCCATGATCGGCGGAATTCTTTGGGTATTATTTGTGGCATTTTGGCTTGGCAAAAAAGAGCGTAAGCGTTTAGGCGTTGTTCACCTGGATTATGATCATCACCAGGAATTGTCTGAAGAACAAAAAGAAAGCCGCAGGCCCTCGTTATTCTGGTTCAATGCGGTTCTGACCATTATTTTGATCGGAGCGCTTATTTTGTCGCTGGCGCCTCCATCGGCTTTATTCATTATCGGTTTTGCCGTAGCGATACTGATTAACTATCCCTCGCAGGCCGAACAAAGAAAAAGGATACAGGCGCATGCAGCCAATGTGTTTTCGGTTTCCATCATCGTTTTTGCAGCCGGGGTATTTTCCGGTATACTCACCGGAACTAAAATGATCGACGCTATGGCTTTATCGATGGTTTCCATCATTCCCAAAGAGCATGCGGGTTATTTGCCGGCATTGGTCGGCGTTACCAGTATGCCATTGAGTTTGGTTTTTACCCCCGATGCCTATTATTTTGGCGTGATTCCGGTTTTAAAAACAGCGGCTACCCATTATGGCATAAATTCTATAGAAATTGGCCGAGCTGCAATTTTAGGGCAGATGACCACTGGGTTCCCATTAAGCCCTTTAACCGCCTCAACGTTTGTGCTGGTGGGATTGTCAGAAGTGGAGTTGGCTGATCATCAAAAATTCACCTTTAAATGGGCATTTGGTACAACATTAATAATGACACTCATAGCCATATTAACCGGAGCGATAAGCATATAAATGAAGCAAAAAGAAAAAATACGTATAGGCTGTGGGGCGGGCTTTTCGGGAGACCGCCTGGAACCAGCTGTTATTCTTGCAGAAAAGGGCGATCTGGATTACCTGGTGCTGGAGTGCCTGGCCGAGCGTACCATCGCGTTAGCTCAAAAAAGAAAAGCGATAGACCCGGCACAAGGGTATGATCCGCTGCTTGAGCGACGAATAGCGTTGTTATTGCCCTTGCTTAAAAAAAATAAAATCCGCCTCATTACCAACATGGGGGCTGCAAACCCTGTCGCAGCGGCGGGTAAAATTATTGAAATAGCAAAAAGACAAGGAATCTCCGTCAAGGTAGCGGCAGTTACCGGCGACGATGTTTTGAAATCTATCAGCGGCGATGAGATCGCTATGGAAACAGGCAATCCCATTTCCCGGTCAGGACAAGTCATTTCAGCCAATGCTTATTTAGGTGCTGATGCAATTTTACCGGCGCTGGAAACAGGCGCCGATATTATCATAACCGGGCGTGTAGCCGATCCTTCCTTATTTGTCGCGCCATTGGTACATGAGTTTGGCTGGTCTTTGGATGATGTCGATATCATTGCCAAAGGAACTGTAATTGGGCATCTGATGGAATGCGCGGGACAAATAACCGGTGGCTATTTTGCCGATCCGGTTAAAAAGCCAATCGAGAATATGAGCACATTGGGCCATCCTTTTGCAGACGTTTGTTCGGACGGCAGTGCAACTATAAGCAAAGTGGGTAAGACGGGAGGCAATATAACCTTAGCGACTGTTAAAGAACAACTGTTGTACGAAGTAACAAATCCTTATCAATACCTCACGCCCGACGTATCAGCAGATTTCACCACGGTATATTTGAAACAGGATGGAAAAAATCGCATCAAGGTAACCGGCGGCAGCGGCAATAAAAAGCCATCCACCTTGAAAGTCAGCATCGGGTATAAAGCAGGCTTTACCGGCGAAGGGGAGATCACTTATGCGGGCGCAAGCGCACGGGAAAGGGCGCAGTTAGCAGGTGAAATCATTCAGCAACGATTAAAAAGCCAATTCCCTGATTTAAGGACCGACTATATCGGCCATACATCGGTTCATCCTTCTTCGCTGGCAAATGGCTATCAACCTTATGAAGTACGTTTACGCGTAGCCGGCAAGACCGATACCGCTGATGAAGCAGCTATCATAGGAGAGGAAGTGGAAGCACTTTATACCAACGGCCCTGCCGGCGGAGGTGGTGTGCGTAAATATATTAACGAGGTGATCGGCATCGTGTCGATCCTGGTTGACAGGAATAAAGTAAAGTCATCGGTAATAGTGAAAAATTATGAGCATTAAACTTTATGAAATAGCGCACAGCCGAGCAGGTGATAAAGGCAATACCTTGATTTTATCACTGATACCCTACGATGAAAAAGATTATGAGCTGCTCCGTAATCTGGTGACTGCGGATAAAGTGAAGGAACATTTCAAAGAGGTCATACATGGCGAAATTGTCCGGTATGAGCTTCCTAATATTTGCGCGGTGCAGTTTGTATGCCTACAGGCTTTGGCCGGCGGGGTTACTACTTCGTTGGTGATGGATACCCACGGCAAAACATTAAGTTATGCACTGCTGGAGATGAATCTTGAATTGCCAGAAACTACCTGATATTAGCAATCAATAATTTCGTCCTTTAAAATTGTATTGTTTTCATTTGAGAGATGAAAATTCGCAGTAGGCGTGTCGAAGTCAATACGGCTAATGCATTACATACTAAATTTAAGTTCTTGTAAGCTATTTGATTAAATACTCCCAGGACGCTTTTTTTGACAGAAAAGAATTCAGCAAAAGTTTCCATTAAAACATCGAACACCGTTTTCGGGCTTAAAAGAAGTTATAGGTTTGTGGTAACCAAGATGTTAACTGCATAAAAAAAGGAAACATACAATTATGTACGTTTCCTTAAGTAGCCCGTAGGGGAATCGAACCCCTGTTTGAAGAATGAAAATCTCCTGTCCTAACCCCTAGACGAACGGGCCATTTTTTATTTGCTTTCCCCTGTTTTGGGATTGCAAAGATATAGCTTTATGGATAAATTAAAAATAAAATTTAAAAAAAATATTTTAGCTGTAAATACTGCACCTTTTAGAGGGATTTCAAACAAATCATGCCTTTAGCATTGTAAATCTTTGGCCTGTTAAAGCTATCTTTATAAATAAATAAAACATACTTTATGAAAGCAATCTGGAACGATCAGATCATAGCTGAAAGCAATGATACTATCGTGGTTGAAAACAATCACTATTTCCCTATAGAAAGCGTTAAGGCTGAATATCTTGAAAATACTGACACCCATACTACTTGTCCATGGAAAGGGTTGGCATCCTATTATACCTTGAATGTTGATGGTAAAAAAAATCAGGATGCCGCCTGGTATTATCCACAACCCAAAGAGGCAGCCAACCACATTACCAATTATGTGGCTTTCTGGAAAGGTGTTAAAATAATCGAATAACATGAAGAAATACGATGCCATTATCATTGGCGCCGGGCAAGCGGGTGCGCCATTAGCTAAAAAGCTGGCTAATGCAGGCAAAAAAACGGCTATTATTGAAAAACGTTTTTATGGTGGTACCTGTGTAAACGACGGTTGTACGCCTACAAAAACCATGGTGGCATCGGCGAAAGCAGCTTATATGGCAGGCAAAAGTGCGGAACTTGGCGTACCCGTAAAAAAGTTCTCGGTTAATATGCCCCAAATTAAAAAACGCAAGGACGAAATCGTGCTTCGTTCGCGCAACGGGGGGCTGCATGCTGCTGAAAAGACCCCAAATCTTGATGTATTGTTTGGCGAAGCCACTTTCACCGGCCATAAAACCATTTCAATAGCGCTAAATAATGGCAAAAAAGAAATCTTAAAGGCCGATCTTATTTTTCTGAACCCGGGCGCAAAGCCCTTTGTCCCGGAGATAGAAGGCCTGAATGATATTGACTATCTGACATCAACGAGCATACTCGATCTGGATTACGTTCCTGAACATTTATTGATATTGGGAGGCAATTACATTGGGTTGGAATTTGGGCAGATGTTTCGCCGGTTTGGCAGCAAGGTAACTATACTGGAAAAATCAGCCAGAATTGTATCACACGAGGATGAAGACGTCTCTGCCGAGATGCAAAAAATCCTGGAGGCAGAGTCTATCATTATTTATAATCAAACGCAAGCTATCGGATTCAAGCAGAATAAAAGCGACAGAATAACCGTCACCATATCAATAAATGGTGAAGAAAAGAAAGTCAAATGTACTCATGTATTAGTAGCCGTTGGCCGCACTCCGCAAACAGAAGCGCTTAACTTAATCAAAACAGGCGTAGCGACAGATGAAAAAGGAAATATAAAGGTGAACGACAAACTGGAAACCTCCACTCCTGGCATCTATGCCCTGGGTGATGCGAAAGGAGGTCCGGCGTTTACACACATCTCCTATAATGATTATACCATTGTTTACCGTAATCTGATCGAGAAACAAGATCTGAATATAAACGACCGACCGGTACCATATTGTATGTTTACAGATCCGCAATTGGGCCGGATAGGGTTAGATGAAACTGAAGCTAAAAAACAAGGATTGAACTATAAAGTGGCCAAACTACCGATGGCCTATGTAGCCCGCGCTATAGAGACAGGAGATACACGTGGTTTTATGAAGGCTATTGTTGATCCAAAAACAAAAAAAATATTAGGCGCTACTGTTTTGGGCCCCGAAGGCGGTGAGATCATGACCGTGTTGCAAATGGCGATGGAGGGCGGTATTACTTACGACCGAATACGCTATTGCGTGTTCGCCCATCCGTTGTATTCAGAATCATTGAATAACCTATTTATGACCCTGGAAGATTACTGTTTATGATAAAGGTTGAAGGCATAAGTAAACACTTCGGTAAAATAAAGGCTGTTGATACCATTAGCTTTGAAGTTCAGGAACAAGAAAACCTTATTTTGTTAGGTACAAGCGGTTGCGGCAAAACCACTACGCTTAAAATGATCAACCGGCTTATTGAGCCAACCTCTGGCAGTATTTTTATCAAAGGGGAAAATATAGCCGATGAACAGCCGGAAATATTAAGACGCGGCATTGGTTATGTTTTACAAAACAATGGTCTTTTTCCGCATTATACGGTGGCCGAAAATATAGCAGTGGTACCACAATTGTTAAAGTGGGATAAAAAGAAAATAGCCCATCGTACTGCCGAGCTGATGGAGAAGCTGCACCTCAGTCCCGATTACCTGCATGTTTACCCTCATGAATTAAGTGGTGGTCAGCAACAGCGTATTGGCCTGGCCCGGGCTCTGGTATCTGATCCGCCGGTTTTATTGATGGACGAACCTTTTGGCTCCCTGGATAACGTTACACGAGCCGCTATTCATAAAGAATTTAAGGCGCTTGATGAGTTGAAAAGAAAAACCATTATTATGGTTACCCATGATGTACAGGAAGCTTTTGAATTAGGCGACAGGATATGCCTTATGGACCATGGAAAGATTGTACAATCGGGCACACCTGCCGATTTACTGTTTACCCCAGCTAATAAATTTGTAAAAGACTTTTTGAAAGATCAACGTCTGCAACTGGAATTTAAGGCAATACAATTGCTGGATATATGGGATCTATTGTCCAAGCACCATAAGGAAATTCATACCTCGTCATTATCAACTGATACTGATTTGTGGACGGCGCTGGAACATTTTAAGTTTATTGATTCTGAGACTATCAACATCAGCAAGGATAAAAGCGAAATAAAAACCGTTGGATTTGAGCAGCTCATGTCGGCTTTTAATCAATACAAAAACAAGCAAGGGCATGAATGAGCACCAGCAAACTTTACTGGAATTTATGCAGCAGCAAGCCGATAAGTTGGCGGTTCAAACTATGCAGCACATCGGGCTTACCTTTATTTCGCTCTTTTTTGCAGTGCTTGTGGGTTTGCCGCTGGGTATTATTATCGCCCGTAAAAGAAACCTTTCCGGTACTGTCTTGGGCTTTGCCGGAATATTGCAAACCATACCGAGCATAGCTCTGCTGGGCTTTATGATCCCCCTATTAGGGATCGGACCTAAGCCAGCTATTGTTGCTTTGTTATTATATGCCCTTCTTCCCATTATTCGGAATACCTACACCGGCATTACCGGTATCGATGCTGCAGTGAAAGAGGCAGCCACGGCCATGGGCATGAGTAAATGGCAAATATTGATCAAAGTAGAACTTCCGCTGGCTATGCCTGTTATTTTGGCCGGTATCCGTACCGCTACGGTTATTAATGTGGGTGTGGCAACCCTGGCATCCTTCATTGCTGCAGGTGGCTTAGGCGAGTTTATTTTCGGCGGTATATCGCTCAACAATACCAACATGATCCTTGCCGGGGCCATTCCGGCAGCATTGTTGGCCATCATTTTCGATTTCCTGCTATCATTGGTACAAAAGCTCAACTTCAGGAAACTAAAACGAAGCAGTTATGCATTGCCCGTTGTATTGCTATTGTTATCATCTTTCTATTTTATTCCTACCGCGTACGGCAGCAAACTTACAGCGGGTTTTACACCCGAGTTTATGGGCCGGCAGGATGGCAACCTCGGCCTGGAAAGTAAATACGGACTAAAGATCCATACCATTGTGATCAGCGATGCGGTAATGTACAAGGCCGCCTATGAAAAAGAACTGGATGTGATCAGCGGGTACTCTACTGATGGACGGCTAAAAGCTTACGGCTTGGTAGTTTTGGATGATGACAAGGGCATATTTCCACCTTACTATGCCGCGCCAATTGTAAGGAATGATGCGTTGAAGAAATTTCCGGAACTGGAAAAAACGTTGAATTTAATATCGGGCAAAATAAATGATTCCGTGATGACTGATTTAAATTACCGTACTGACTATCTTCACCAAAGCCCGGAGCGGGTGGCCCGGGATTTCTTAGTGAGTCATAAATTATTTAAATCCGCCCGCAAAAGCAATGAAGAGAACACAGTACGCATTGGTTCCAAAATATTTGGCGAACAATATATATTGGCCAACATGTACAGCATGCTTATAAAAGGATATACCAATTATGGCGTATCAACAAAAACAGGACTTGGTGGAACAAAAATTTGTTTCGACGCTCTAACAAATGACCAGATAGATTTTTACCCGGAATATACGGGAACTGGTTTACTGGCCATATTACAAGCCTCATCAAAAACAATAAGTGAGGTAACAAAAAATAAGGATAGCACTTACAATTATGTGCAGCGCGAATTTAAAAAACAGTACCAGATAAGCTGGCTAAAACCTATCGGGTTTAATAATGCTTATGCTTTAATGATGAGAGAACAACAGGCCAAAAATTTAAATATTAAAACAATTTCTAACCTCAAACGATATTTGAATAGTAAATAGTTTCATGAATTTAGTTGATTGTTATAAAAAAGTACGCCAACGTACCGAATATATTTGCAGTCCTTTGCAAACGGAAGACTATGTGGTACAGCCGGTGGTAGATGTTAGTCCGCCTAAATGGCACATCGGGCACACTACCTGGTTTTTTGAAACTTTTATCCTGAAACCTTATTTTATGGGCTACCAGGAATTCAATCCTAATTACAACTATGTTTTCAACAGCTATTACGAAACTGTTGGCAATCGCGTAATCCGTACAGACAGGGGCAATTTAAGTCGCCCAACCGTTAATGATATTTACCAGTATCGCGCTTATGTGGACGAAGCTATGGAGAAGTTCCTCTGTGTAGAGCCTGCTGCGGATGTTAAAGAGCTCCTGATACTGGGCTTCAATCATGAAGAGCAACACCAGGAACTGCTACTAACCGATATTAAATATATTTTAGGTCATAACCCCTTGTTTCCAGTCTATTCAAGCAGTTATCATTCACCAAAGGCAGAAACCGTGGAAACTGATTTTATTAAATTAAGCGAAGGCATTTATGAGATAGGATTCACCGGGGAGGGTTTTTGTTTTGACAATGAGCTAAACCGGCATAAGGTTTATTTAAACAGTTATGAAATAAGCCCAAACCTGGTAACCAATGCAGAATATCTGGAGTTTATCAATAGCGGAGGTTATCATGATTTCCGCCATTGGCATGCCGAGGGATGGGATTGGGTTAAAACCAACCAGATAGAATCGCCGCTTTACTGGCATTTAATTGACGAGGAATGGCATAATTACACTTTTCATGGCCTGGAACTGCTTAACCCGAACAATCCGGTATGCCACATCAGTTATTTTGAAGCATATGCGTACGCCTCGTGGAAAGGCTTCCGTTTACCAACAGAGTTTGAATGGGAAGCCGCGGCACCTCAATTTAACTGGGGCAAAAGCTGGGAATGGACAGAAAGCGCATACCTGCCTTATCCTGGCTTTGCCAAAGCCCCGGGCGCCATTGGTGAGTATAACGGCAAATTCATGGTGAACCAAAAAGTATTGCGTGGCGCTTCGGAAGCTACATCTCCGGGACATAGCCGCATTACTTATCGCAATTTTTTTCAAACAAATTTACGCTGGCAATTTACAGGCATCAGGCTTGCAAAGTAATTGCATAAATACGGAGATATGGACTCAACCTTAGCGCACACGGAATTGAACGACCCATCAAAAACAAAAACGAACTTGTTTTATAATGATGTGATAACCGGGTTAAAATCAACACCCAAGCGGTTAAATTCAAAATATTTTTATGATGCCAATGGCGATAAGCTTTTCCAGGAGCTTATGAACAGTCCGGAATATTATCCGACGGACTGTGAGCTGGAAATATTCTCTGAAAAAACTGCCGAAATCGCGGACGCTCTTATTGCCGATGGCGATGCTTTTGATCTTATCGAATTAGGTGCAGGTGATGCCACCAAATCAACTTATCTGCTTAAATATTTACTGGAGAAAAAGGCTGATTTCACCTATTTGCCCATCGATATCTCTGAAAATGTAATAGGGTATCTGAACATGACTTTGCCAGTTACCTTACCAGGCTTGCAAATTACGGGGCTAAACGGCGAATATTTTCACATGCTCACCAAAGCCGCTACCATTTCTTCCAGGCGCAAGGTGGTTTTGTTCCTCGGATCAAACATTGGCAACATGCCTATAAGCGATGCTATTGAATTTTGCAGGGAGTTGCGTAAACATCTATCACCCGGCGACATGGCCCTCATCGGGATGGATCTTAAAAAAGACCCCAAAGTGGTACTGGCTGCTTACAATGATAAAGAAGGTATTACCAAACGGTTCAACCTGAATCTGTTGGAGCGTATTAACCGTGAGCTGAACTCCAATTTTGATGTTTCTAAATTTGAACATTACCCTACCTATGATCCCGAAACAGGAGCCTGCAAAAGCTATCTGATCAGTACCGTTGATCAGCAGGTAACTATCAATGGTAAAGAAACCATCTCGTTTTTAAAGGATGAGTATATCTATATGGAGATATCTCAGAAATTCACCATTATGCAGGCCGATCAAATAGCTATCAATACAGGCTTTGTACCGGTAGGGCAATTTTTCGATACCAAAAAATGGTTTATTGACGCTATTTGGGTAGCCGCCTAATTGTTTGAACAGCCTGGCCATTTTATCGTAAAGGTGGGTTTACATGGTTTACACTTTTTATGGCTAACATTTATATATATATAATTGATATCCATTTACACATAATGGCTTTAAAGTGCAAACCATCTTATAACCAGGAAAATCATGGCCAGATAAAACATTATAATAGTTTCGGGTTCAGTTCCGAGTCTATCAGGCCACCTATAGGTTTGCCCATGAGCCATTTTTCATGGTCATTTTTTTGCCATTCGTTTTTATAGGGGGTTATCCGGGCTCCGTCGGCCACATAAATAATGGTCATTACCTCACGCATCTGACCAGAATTATTACCCGGCGCGTTGTGTATGGTAAAACCGCGGTGCCAGGTAGCATCGCCTGCCTTCATGGCATTAGCCCTACTGATTTCAAACCCTTTTTGCTTTACATAATCATCAAACAAGGTTTCCGATTCATCCGAAATTTCATGATTAAAAACAGCGCCGTTAACATATGATCCTGAAGCAAAAGTTAACATGCCCATATCCACATCAATATCAACCAGCGGCATCCACATGGTTACCGTATTATGGGTATCAATTGGCCAATAGTACTGATCCTGGTGCCATGGAGTAGGGCCACCGCCAGGCTCTTTAAACAAAGCCTGATCATGATATATCCTCACATTGTCAACCCCCATCAAATCGGCAGCTATTTTGGCCATTCGTTTGGCCGTAACAAACTTTTTACTGGGCTCATCAACCTGCCACAAATTCATGATCTGTAAAAATGCCTTCCCATAGGTATCCCTTTCTTCCAGTTTGCGTTTCTCCGTATTATATCTTTCCGCGGCGCCCACGATCACAGGTCGATAGGCATTTATTTCTTCTTCAGAAAGAATATTCTGAATTAATGTATGCCCTTTTTTTTGAAACTCTTGCTTGTTTTCATCTGGCAATTTCTTAAAATCATCCAGCTCAGGCAGATAGGTAAATGCACTAATCATAATTTTATTAGCTTTTTTTTCAAAGGAAGCTTATCTTTATATAAAAAAAAATGAAATGAATGGCAGGAAAGTGGCGTATATTATCCACTCATCAATAAAATTCATTACTTTACGTTAATATTTGCAATGATCAAAGCCTCTTACGAAGTCCTTCAGCCCGCGAACAGTCAATCATTCCTTGTCAGAAAGTTTGATAAACTGGCATTTGACGCCCCTTACCATTTTCATGAAGAATACGAACTCACATGTGTTATAAGAGGCACAGGTAAACGCTACGTAGGCAGCCACATGGAAGATTTTGTTTCCGGCGACCTGGTATTGCTCGGCCCCAATTTGCCGCATTGCTGGAAACTGGAATCCGGAGAAATATCTATTGAGGACGCCAGCGCCATAGTGATACAGTTTAACGACGCTTTTTTGGGCGATGAGTTTTTTAATAAATTTGAACTACAACATATTAAGCAACTTTTTCAAAAAAGCGCCAGCGGCATTTTATTTCACTCTGATACCCAGAAAGAAGTAAAGGAGCTTTTGCTAAAACTGGCTGATGAAAAAAGTAACTTCCGGATATTGATATCCCTGCTGGAAATACTGCAGCGCATGGCCTCATCCGAGGAATATATTCTGCTTGACCAGCACAGGGTGATAGCAGAACGCTCCCTGGCCGAGCGCGAGCGGATAAACCCGGTATTAGCCTATCTGGTTGAAAATTTCAGGAAACAGGTTTCATTAGATGCCGCGGCAGGTATAGCCAACATGACCACCAACGCGTTTTGCAAGTACTTTAAAAAGGTAACCCGTAAAACATTTATGGAAACCATTATTGAGTACAGACTCAACTATGCCATACAACAGTTGGTACAAACAGACAAGCCCATATCAGAAATATCATTTGAAAGCGGTTTTGGCGATGTATCGCACTTTTATAAAATGTTTAAGGCTAAAATGCACCTGAGTCCGCTTAATTACCGCAAAAGGTTTATGCGCAACCTGCTCAACGACGGCAAAAAACTATCAGCTTAACACCAGAGGCGCTATACACTGATTATACCACGCTTAATAGCGTATATAACCAGGCCCACCAGGTTTTTTGAGCATGTTTTTTCAAACAATCGTGCCCGATATCCTTCTACGGTTCGCACGCTCAGGAATATTTTATCGGCTATTTCCTGGTTGGAGTATTCCTGGCAAACCAGTTTCAACACCTCAATTTCTCGTTCGTTAAGGTCGGCTTTATTATTAGGGAGGTTATCGCCGTGCTCATTAGTAACCAGTTGTTTGATCAACGTTATAGACAGGTGTTCATTAAAATAAAAACCCTTGTGATATACCGTTGATATAGCTTCTATGATCTCCTCCGGCTCAGCATTTTTAAGGAGGTAGCCCGATGCCCCGGCTTTCATCATATCCACAATATATTTGTCTTCATTAAACATGGATAGCGCCAATATCTTGATGTGCTTATAATGTTGATGCACATAATCAGCGGTTTGAATGCCATCCATTTCGGGCATCTTGATATCCATCAATAATACATCCGGCGATTTATCAACTAATAAACCCACCAGTTCTTTGCCATTTGATGCTTCCAATATCAGGTCAAAATCTTCACAATCTTCTAACGTTGCTTTTAATCCGTTCCTGAAAATTTTATGATCATCAATAATGCCTAATTTTATCGTACTCATTGTGTAACAAATAGTTGGCTAATATAGCAAATAGTTAGTATCAAGTATCACGATTCTCCGCGGCTTTAAAACAAATATACCTTATAATCAACATATTAGTATCAAGCATTACGATTATTAGCGACTTTATATACAGCACCATACAAGAATGTCTTGATACTTGATACTAGCGACTTGATACCAAATTATGCTATTTTTAATTTTATAGTGGTAAATGTGCCGGCCGTGGGTTTGCTTATAATGTTAATTTCGCCGTTGATGAGTTGTACACGGCTTTCCAGGTTCTTGATACCAAACCCTTGTTTTACTTCAGTTAGCTTAAACCCAACACCATTATCCTTAAATTCCATGATCATAAAATCGCCTTCCTGCTTTACCGAAAGGTGGATAATGGTGGCATCGGCATGTTTAATGGCATTACCAAAAAGCTCCTGGGCTATGCGGTATAACGCCAGCTCAACTTCATTTGGAAAGCGCTGATCGGCTATTTTTTTTTCGAACCTTACTTTGATACGGGTGGCCTGCTCGACTTTATTGCCCAGGGCTTCCAGGGCTATCAAAAAACCATAGTCGGTAAGCACGGGGGGCAAAACGTTGTGGATAATGTTGCGTATTTCCTGGATACTTTCGTCAATAAGTCTCCGGGTATCGGCCAGCAGGGGCTGGGAACTTTCGCTGATGCAATTTTTATCCAACCGGTGCATATTAAGCTTAATAGCTGATAATACCTGCCCCACACTATCATGCAAATCTTCGGCAAGGCGCTTGCGTTCGCTCTCCTGTGTTTCAAAAACAGCGTTCATCAAATCGCCTTGCCGCTGATCATGCAGCGTACGTAATTCTACCTGATTCTTTATCATTTTACGCTGATAAATGATCACGAAGAAAAACAAACAAGTAATTAATATAACAACCACCAAAGTCCCGATAATGAGTACCGGGATCAGGTTGTTTTCTGTGGCTTGCAAAATAATCCTACTGAATATAATATGTTTGCTATTATGTTAGTTATGCTGTTAATGATATAATAATTGGGCCGGTCATCAAGCGGTATTTGTGTAAATATCATGAAAAGAAAGATATTTACTGCATAATATATCAGAACCCCCGCATTTATCCAGAAAAGCCCTTGCTTTTCAATATCAACAAATTTTTCTGGATTCAGTAGTTGATAAAAATAAGTCAATGATAAAAATATAAGTAAAATACCCATCGCTGTTTTTGAAACAGAAGGATATTCTTGCAAGTTCAAACTATGATATAACGCTATAATTAAAGTAATTGTGGAGAGAGCGATAGTAATCTTCTTTAAAACCGGTTTTAAGAATAACTTATAATAAATAACCGTGAAAAACGAAACCGTTACTATAATATTGATATGAATAGACGGCATGTTGTTCTTCGCATGGAACCAATGTGGTAAAATCCACATAATCGGATCAAACAGAGATTCAACAAGAAAAAAGGCTGCGGCTATTTTTAATACATTATCAAGATATTTGTAATTATATATTGCTGCAATTACAGGAAAAAAACCTGATATTGTAGAAACAATGACCAATGTAAGATCGATAGCCATACCTTAGGGTTATAGAATATTTATCAAAATCCTCAAATAATCAACCGCCAGTCAACTTGTTTTTTGGGCAACCTGTTGAGCCTGGACAAGGATATGAATCATCGCCCAAAGAACTATCATCTTGCGCTGCCATCAATTTAAATGTCTTTACGTTTGTTGAAAAAGTGGTAGACATAACGGTTTCGCCTTTCATATCATGCGGCAGCATATCTTCTCCGTCTTCGGTAACACCCGATATTACAAAGCGCATATCGCCATCAGCATGAGCAATGGTTTTAATAAAAAAGTTACCTATGGCCACAAAAAAGCGCTGAAAACCGGTTAACTGTTGCCTGTTTGCATAATAAATACGCAGAGCAAGACAGCCCGGCTGTGCAAGGATCTTATTGACAATAACCTGCCCGAAAAGTTGAGAAATAGCAGCCCCTCTTGGACTACGATGCCTGTGATTGGCTGTGTATAATGCAGCATCATCAAGGCTTATAACGGCGCCTTCGTTGCCGGTGATAACACCTCTTGCTTGTTGTGTTTCTGTTGCTGTAGTTGTTGTTTCCATGATTTTAATTAATAGGGTTTGGGATTAGATGATAAAACTAACATTAATTAGTAATTTATTCAACAAGTTGAGGTTGAGACCTAAAACTTATCCCCTTATTAATAACCATGTAACAATCTCATAAGCAGCAAATAACGAATTTTAACCAGGCAAGAGACGCTCTAATATCACGTAATTTTACGTGTTAAAAACTGTAATATTACGCAGGGGTATATTATATGCATATATCATGCAATATAAAGTATTTATGATAAACACTTATGCAATCGATGCAACAATTATTAACAATACTTAGTAAGCAAACATTGTTAATATTAAATTTATTATTTAGGTTTATCATAACTATTAACTGATCTTATAAAATAAGGGGGCCGTATTACTATGACCCCTTTTACATTTTATAAGTCTTATATTAAAATATCGCCTCGGCAATACGCCTGGTTGGGCCAGCGTTGCTCATGGTATAAAAATGCAGTACAGGTACGCCAAATTTCACCAGCTCTTTACACTGGTTAATCATCCACTCAATACCCATATCTTTTACATCTTTTTCCGATTTACATCCATTAATAGCATCGCACAGATCCTCAGGCATATCAATATGGAAAGTTTTGGACAGGTTAACCAACTGCTTTGATGTGGTGATAGGTTTTAAACCCGGTATAATAGGCACATTAATGCCGTTGGCGCGGCAGTTGTTTACAAAATCAAAATATTTCTGATTATCAAAAAACATTTGGGTAACAATAAAATTGGCGCCCATATCTACCTTTTGTTTCAGGTATTTAAAATCGGTTTTCAGGTTGGGGGCTTCAAAATGTTTTTCGGGATAGCCCGCCACCCCAATACAGAAATTAGTTTTGGCGATGTTATCATAATCCTCATGCAAATAAATACCGTTGTTCATGTTCACTACCTGCTGCAGCAGATCGGTAGCATAAGCATGACCATTGGGAGTTGGTACAAAGGACGAATCGCTGTTGCGAGCATCACCTCGCAATACCAGGACATTCTCTATACCCAAAAATTCCAGTTCGATGAGCGCGTTCTCCGTTTCGTCGCGGGTGAAGCCACCACAAAGCAAATGCGGAACGGTATCTACCTTATACCGGTTCATGATAGCCGCGCAAATAGCAATAGTGCCCGGGCGTTTGCGATAGCTCAGTTTCTCCAGCAAACCATTGGGGTGCTGCTTATAAATATAATCCTCACGCAACGAAGTCACATCAATAAACGGCGGTTTAAATTCCATTAAGGGGTCAATAGCATTGTAAATGCCTTGTATGCTTTGTCCTTTTAAAGGTGGTATCAGTTCAAAAGAAAAAAGTGTTTTACCGTTTGCGTTCTTGATGTGGTCTGTAATTTTCATGGGGCGGGTTGCGAGGCTCGGGTTGCGTGAAGCCTCCCTATTTTGTTAAATTTGATTTATAATAATTAATAAGACCTGCTAATAATCTTCTTACTTTTTCGAGTTGAGTTAATAAAATATCCAAGGTCTCTTTATCTATAAAATTAAGATCAAAAGAAAGGTAAAATTGTGTTTCTAATTCGTAGGCAGAACCTCGGGCGATATAAAAAAAACTGCAAAGAATCCTTACCATGGTTTCTTCCTGAACCTTCCGCGATATTAGATGGAATAGAAATTGCCGCACGTTTTATTTGCGATTGTAGAGCAAAAATTTCATCTTTTGGAAACTTGCTCATACTTGTATAAACAAGCTTAGCTAAAACTCTAGCTTCTTTCCAGGCATCCAGGTCGGTATAAATCATTCTGTCTTTTTCCACGAACCCCGCAACGCGAGCCTCGTACCTTATTTAATAGTTAATATTTGGACCAAGCCAACGTTCAATCGTTTCGAGATCCATGTTCTTACGAGTAGCATAATCTACTACCTGATCTTTGCTGATCTTGCCCAGGCCAAAATACCGGGCTTGTGGATGCGCGAAGTAGAAACCGCTTACGGACGCCGCCGGCATCATGGCCAAACTTTCGGTGAGGTGCATGTGGGCATTGTCTTCGGCTTTTAACAGCTCAAACAAAGTGGTTTTCTCAGTATGATCGGGACAAGCGGGATATCCAGGTGCCGGACGAATACCCTGGTATTCTTCCTTAATCAGGTCTTCGTTACTTAAACGCTCGCCCTTTGAATAACCCCAGTGCTCTTTGCGCACCAGTTCGTGCATCTTTTCGGCGAAGGCTTCTGCAAGTCGGTCAGCAAGGGCTTTGGCCATTATACTGTTATAATCGTCATGATCGCGCTCAAATTCGGCTACCAGTTCATCGCAACCTATACCTGTTGTAACGGCAAAGCCCCCCATATAATCGGGCACACCGCTTTCTTTTGGAGCGATAAAATCTGATAGCGCATAGTATGGCTCGCCTTTCATCTTTTCGGTTTGCTGGCGCAGGGTATGTATACGGGTTAACAACTGTGAACGACTTTCATCAGTATACAGTTCAATATCATCACCTACGCTGTTGGCCGGCCAAAAACCGATCACGCCGCTGGCTTTTAATAGTTTGTGATCCACTATTTTTTTCAGCAGTTCCTGCGCATCATCAAATAGTTTTTTAGCTTCATCGCCCACAAACTTATCGGCAAATATTTTCGGGTAGCTACCGCGCAGTTCCCAGGTATGGAAAAACGGCGTCCAGTCGATATAGGGCACCAGCTCTTCCAGCGGGTATGATTCAAATACTTTTGTACCGGTGAATGTTGGTTTTATAGCCACGTCGCCATCCAGACTGATCTGGAATTTTGATTTACGGGCATCATCAATGGTTACAAAACGTTTGTCTGATTTTTTGTTCAGGTGCGCTTCCCGGGCTTTGGCATACTCTTCCTTAATACCCTGAATATAGGCATCTCTGTTATCCTTACTCATTAAATTGCTGCACATGGTAACACTTCGCGAAGCGTCTATACCATGTATCACCGGTCCGGAATAATTCGGATCAATCTTTACCGCCGCGTGTATCCGCGATGTTGTGGCGCCCCCTACAATCAGCGGAATAGTAAAACCGTTCCGCTCCATTTCCTTGGCAAAATGCACCATTTCATCCAGCGATGGGGTGATCAGGCCACTTAATCCTATAATATCTACATTCTGGGCTTTGGCCTCCTCAATTATCCGCTGGGCTGGAACCATCACCCCAAGATCAATGATCTCGAAATTATTACAAGCCAAAACTACACCCACTATATTTTTGCCGATATCATGCACATCGCCTTTAACGGTGGCCATTAATATTTTACCTGCATTGGCTCGGTTATCGCTTGAATCTTCGCCGGCATCAATAACCCGTTGTTTTTCGAGTTCGATAAAAGGCAGCAGATAGGCTACAGCCTTTTTCATCACCCGGGCCGATTTTACTACCTGGGGCAAAAACATTTTACCGGCACCAAACAGGTCGCCCACGATGTTCATGCCATCCATCAGTGGGCCTTCAATCACTTCCAACGGTTTGTTGTAAGCCAAGCGGGCTTCTTCCACATCGTCATCAAGGTACTCGATGATACCCTTTACCAATGCGTGTGAAAGCCGCTCCTGAACGGTACCTTTGCGCCATTCTTCGTCGCGCACCACTTCTTTGCCTTTACTTTTAATGGTATCGGCGTATTCTACCAGGCGTTCGGTGGCATCATCTCGGCGGTTAAGCAATACATCCTCTACCAGTTCCAAAAGGATCTTATCAATTTCCTGGTAAACCTCCAGCATACCGGCATTCACAATCCCCATATCCATACCCGCCCTGATGGCGTGATACAGAAATGCCGAGTGCATAGCCTCGCGCACTACATTGTTACCCCTAAAGGAGAACGAAATATTACTTACCCCGCCACTTACTTTTGCATGAGGCAGATTTTGTTTTATCCAGCGTGTGGCTTCAATAAAGTCTACAGCGTAGTTATTATGCTCTTCGAGACCGGTGGCTACGGTTAATATATTGGGGTCGAATATAATGTCCTGTGGAGGGAAACCCACTTCATTCACCAGGATATCATAGGAGCGTTTACAGATTTCGATACGACGCTGCAGGGAGTCGGCCTGACCGGTTTCGTCAAAAGCCATTACTACTGTAGCGGCACCATAGCTTAATATTTTACGGGCATGCTCTTTAAATTTATCTTCACCCTCTTTCAGAGAGATAGAGTTCACGATGCCTTTGCCCTGGATACATTTTAAGCCAGCTTCAATAACTGTCCATTTAGAGGAGTCGATCATGATGGGCAGCTTGGCAATATCAGGCTCAGAAGCTACCAGGTTCAGGAATTTCACCATCACCGCTTCCGAATCGATCATACCCTCATCCATATTGATATCGATCACCTGGGCGCCGCCTTCTACCTGTTGCAGGGCCACGGCCAGGGCCGCTTCATAATCTTCGGCCAGGATCAGTTTGGAGAATTTAGGCGATCCGGTAATGTTGGTACGCTCACCCACGTTCACAAAAATACTTTCAGGAGTTATAGTAACGGCTTCCAATCCACTCAGGCGCAAATGCGGTTCAACCGTTGGAACTATTCTTGGCGGGTATTTGGCCGCCTTTTCGGCGATACATTGAATATGCTCTGGTGTAGTACCACAACAACCGCCTACAATATTTACCAGACCGGCTTTTATAAAATCGTCGACCTGATGGGCCGTTTCGTGCGCAGTTTCATCATACTGACCAAACTCATTGGGTAATCCAGCATTTGGATAAGCAGATATAAATACATCAGCTTTTTCGGAAAGCTCGGCCAGGTGAGGGCGCATTTCTTTGGCACCCAAAGCGCAATTTAAACCTACCGAAAGCAGGTTGGCATGCCGTACCGAATTCCAGAAAGCCTCAACCGTTTGGCCAGACAGCGTACGACCCGAAGCATCGGTTATAGTACCAGAGATCATGATAGGCAAATACTTACCCGACTCATTTGCATAGCGATTGATGGCAAACAATGCCGCTTTAGCATTCAGCGTATCAAATATGGTTTCTACCAGCAGCAGGTCGCTCCCGCCATCAACCAAGCCACGCACCTGGTCATAATAGGCATCAGCCAGGTCATCAAATGTTACTGCCCGATATCCCGGATCGTTTACATCGGGCGATAGCGAGGCGGTACGGTTGGTTGGCCCGATTGCACCGGCCACAAAACGGGGTTTAGCCGGATTTTTGGCGGTATACTCCTGAGCCACTTCACGGGCCAGGCGTGCGCCTTCATAGCTCAGCTCATAGGCCAGCTCTTCCAGCTTATAATCTGCCAGGGAAATTACTTGCGTGCTGAAGGTATTCGTCTCAATAATATCAGCACCAGCATCCAGGTATTCGGCATGTATGGCCTTGATAATATCCGGGCGGGTGATGTTCAAAAGGTCATTATTTCCCTGCAGATCAGAGCTATGATCTTTAAAACGCTCGCCACGAAAATCCTGCTCGGATAATTGGTACCGTTGTATCATGGTACCCATTGCCCCGTCAATTACCAGTATGCGTTTCTCTAATTCTTTTCTAATATCCATGTTGGTATCAAGTAGCTGGTATCAAGTATCAAGTACCGAAAATTCAGCGCTTGATGGTAGTATAGCAGGGATAAAGACAGAAGCTGTCTTACTACTTGCTACTAAATACTTGATACTAAAAAAATACAGCTTATCTCGAAAAGTCGGGTATGTGACTGACTTTCGCTTATCTTTCCCAACCTATTGTGTATTTGTTGAGTAGAATGTAGCACCTTGTATAGTACAGGTTGCTAAGACATCGCAGGGTCTAATCCCTCCGCCTTTCTCTATAAGCAATGCAAAGGTGCACAATAAAGCTTTAATATGCAATAGTTTTAGCCCGCCAATTGTGTACTTTATACGTGTTTACAATTGCATGAATATTCAGGGGTACGACATTAGGCATTATCTGATGGAAACAAGCCGGCGGACGAATGGAAAAACTTTTTAAACCTTAAATTTTAACACTTTTCGGACTAAAATCGGGGCAAAATCAACTCAAAAACCATTTAAAACGCGCTCAAAACCATCGATTTTAACACTTTTTAACAAATTTTTGATGGGTTTTGAAAAGTTTAAAAAGTTTTAATTTATTGCCTGTCAAATAACAAAATACCAAACGATTGATTTTGGGACCCGGCTTTACTTTAACTAAACAGCCCGGCTCTCTTTTCAGAGAGCCGGGCTGTTGTATACTTTTTTGTTAGCTATTATCTTCTTCTGCCGAATAAACGCAGAATCATCAGAAAAAGGTTGATGAAATCAAGATATAAGGTTAAGCCGCCCATCAATGCCATTTTTGAGGCCGATGCATCACCGTATTCTAAACCTGCGCCAATACGTTTTAATTTCTGTACGTCATAAGCGGTTAAACCTACAAATACAGCTACACCTACATAGCTAATGACATAATCTAAGCCACTGCTGTGCATAAACATATTAAGTAAAGATGCTACGATAATACCAATCAGTCCCATCATCAGGATTGGGCCATATTTGGTCAAATCGGTATTGGTGGTATAACCGGCGATAGCCATTACACCAAATACTACCGATGTGGTAATAAATACGCCTAAAACTGAGCCAGCAGTAAAAACCAATAATATATAGCTTAGGCTAATACCCATTATTGCCGAAAACGCAATAAACAGGAACGCTAACACTCCGTAAGATAGTCGGTTAAAACCAAAAGAGATGATCAATACGAATGCAAGCGGTGCAAACATTGTAATAGTGCCTAAACCGGTATTACGGCCTGTGGCCGGATCAATAAGCATATTAAGCAGGGCCTGGTTCTGTGAAAACAGAAATGCACAAACAGCAGAAAGCCCCAGGGCAACAAACATCCATAAAAACACATTGGCTATGAATTTACGCGATGCGTCTGTTTCGTTTAATTGTATTACGTTTTTATAAACGTATTCAGGATCTTTAGTTTCCATTTTATATTAAAATAAATTAATACTCAAATTTACGAATAAAATGTGAATATCTGGTGAAGGAGTAGGGGGAGGAATAGAGTCAAGATGTAAGAGTCAAGAGCCCGGAAAAAAAACCTTGGCGTATACCCGCTCTTGGCCGCGGGAGGACCAGTTACTTTTGTCGCCACAAAAGTAACCATAAAGGCTTTCAGCAGAAATGCTTCTTTGCCGCACTATGCTTTTACCCTGCAAATCAGCCAGAACCACGGGCTGCTAAACCTTACCCCTACTTCGTTCGCTCATTATCCCCACTTCAGGTAAGGTTCGCTATGCCCCTGCAGCCGCACAGGCCACCATTGTTCTGCCCGTTTTCGTCCGAAGCTTATCTGCTGACTGGGGAAGAAAAAACACTATGGGCTTGTTTTTGTCTTTTTCCTTGCTCCCAAAATCCATGCTCCACCTATCCTTGCTCCTTGCTCTCCAGATCCTTGCTCTTTTTCACCAGCTCCGGGTTTTGAGCAGGCAGGTTTTTTACATGCCGTTCTACTTCCGTTTGTTGTACGTGCACGGCGTACTCCGCAGGTTCAATATGGCTGCCGATAGCTTCGGCATAAACCTGGGTAAACTCCGCGCCGATGTATAATATTGCCGATGTATAATAGATCCACACCAGGATAACGATGAGCGAGCCTGCGGCACCATATACCGATCCTTGCGCGGTATACTGGATATATAGCCCTATCAGATATTGCCCCAGCATAAACAACAACGCGGTAAAGAACGCGCCGGTACGTACATCCCGCCACTTTATTTTCACATCTGGCAAAAATTTAAATATGATACCGAATAAAACCGAGATCACAATCAGCGTTACACCCAGGTTAACACCCTGCACCAGTAATTTAGTGAACTTTAATACAGGCAAAAACTCCTCTATTTTACTTCCTGCGGCATCAATAATAAAGTTAACCAGCAACGATGCCAACAGTAAAAACCCCAAACTGATAATGAGCGAAAACGATACAAAACGGTTCCGGAGTAATTTGATCCAGCCGCTTTTGGGTTTGGCCTTAACGCGCCATATAATGTTTAATGAATCCTGTATCTCCACAAATATACTGCTGGCGCCAACCAGCAAAGTTACAATGCCTATTGCAAAACCAAACCCGCTTTTGCCATTCAATTTAAGACTTGCTACCGCACTATGGATCTGATTAGCCGCATTAGTACCTATATAGGTGCCTATTTGCTGATATAGCGTATCTGTTTTGGCTATGGGGATTAAACCAACTACCGCGATGACCAGAAAGAGCAGCGGCGCTATGGAAAAAATGGTATAATAAGCTAATGACGCGCTCAGTTTTAAGCCGTTATCGCCTATAAAACCGTTAAAGGTAGCTACCAGTATTTTCCATAATCGTTTTAAATGTTCTTTTCTGAAAAACCTCATTAGCGCTTATTTTAATTGACCTGTTAGGGAGTAAGGATTTTGCGAGCAAGGATCAAGGACCATCTAAGTCTTTATTTCTTGCTCCAAATGCTTATTCCTTGCTCAAAAACTTTATTCGTGTCTGCTTAATTTTGATGTATCGAATTAATGCTTAGCAATTTTAATGCCTTCTTTGGAGTAAGGATTTGGGGACTTTTGGATTGGGGACTTTAGAACAAGGATTTGGGGAATAAGGACAGGGGAAAATCTTTTCCTATCCTTGCTCTTTGTTCCTAAAATCCTAAAGTCCTTGCTCCATAAATCCTTGCTCCTTGCTCCCAAAATCCTTGCTCCCAAAATCCTATAGTCCTGAAAATGGAACATCAAGCAATTCGTAATTAGCCCAGCCATTAAAATCATAGTGCCACCACTCGGTGTTCAGCACTTTAAAGCCATGGGCCTGCATTATTGTTTTTAATAATTCGCGATTGTCTAACTGTTTTTTGCTGAGGGCAGGATAATTGGCCGCGGCTTTTCTACTAAAGCTGTCAAAGCTGGTAGGCATATCCAGTTCTTTTGCTGTTTTCAGATCGATCAGACTCAGGTCGACCGCGCAACCCCGGTTATGTTTAGAGCCCTTGCGCGGGTCGGCTACAAAATTGGTATCGCTCGTCATCTCATAAAATTTAACGGTAACCGAGTACGGGCGGTAAGCATCATAAATTTTAAGTCCCAGGCCACGGGTTTGCAGATCGGTCTCTACCTGCTGTAAAGCCTTTACAACGGGCAAGCGGGCATAAGCTTTTGCCTGCCGATACATGCGCCTATGCATAAAGTTATTGGCGGTGGCGTACCTGATATCCAGCGCAATTTGCGGGATGTAACGCTTTATCTCCACCAACTGCTTATCGGGATTAGCTTTTACCTGTTTTTTATACCGGGCCGGGCCGCTTATTTTGGCACTGTCAATATATTTATAATGCTGCGCGCTGGCACTTGCACCTGTTAAAACAAAAAACAATACCATGATATAACGGTGCATAGGATAGGGTTTATCGGTGCGATACGATAAGCAGGTCCAGGTCTTTACATGGGATGGTGAATCGCTCGCCGATATGCTTATTGGTCAGATGTCCATGATAAATGTATACCGCGTTACGTACACCCGACTTTTGCCATATCACGTTTTTAATGCCGCCCTGGTCGCCGATATCCAGCAGTATGGGGGCAAATATATTGGTAAGCGCGTAAGTAGCCGTACGGGCCACCCGCGAGGCTATATTGGGTACGCAATAGTGGATAACATCGTGCTTACGGAATACGGGGTGGGTATGGTTAGTAACCTCTGATGTTTCAAAACAGCCGCCCTGATCAATGCTGACATCGATGATCACCGAATCGCGCTTCATACGGCTTACGGTGGCTTCGGTAATAATACACGGGCTTCGCCCGTCTTCGGCCCTCATGGCTCCAATGGCTACGTCGCAGGTAGTAATGGCTTTTTCGAGCACAATAGGCTGCACTACCGAAGTAAAAACCCGGCTGCCAATGTTATTTTGCAACCGACGCAGTTTGTATATAGACGGATCAAAAACCTTCACTTCGGCGCCCAGGGATATGGCAGTACGGGCCGCGTATTCGCCAACCGTGCCCGCTCCCAGGATCACAATCTCGGTAGGGGGTACGCCGGTGATGCCGCCAAGCATCAGGCCTTTACCATCAAACACATTGCTTAAATATTCAGCTGCTATTAATATGGATGTAGCGCCAACAATTTCACTCATAGCCCGCACTACGCTCAGGGTATTACCCTCATCGCGTAAATGTTCAAAGCTAAGCGCGGTAATTTTTTTGGCCATCAAGGCATGCAGGCATTCTGCCTTGAGCGTAGCCAGCTGCAAAGCCGATATCAGTATTTGCCCGGCCTTCATCAGCTCAATTTCGGCCATTATGGGGGGCGCTATTTTGATGATGATATCGGCATCATGATAAACCGATTTGGTATCGTACACAATCCGGGCCCCTTGTTCGCTGTAATCTTTATCCGAAAAATTGGCCGCCTGCCCCGCGTTACTTTCCAAAATAACATCGTGCCCGTTATTCACCAATAAAGCAACCGAAAGCGGGGTCAAGGGAATACGGTTTTCCTGGAAAGATACCTCTTTTGGAATGCCGATGTATAATTTGTTCTTTTTGTTTTTAACCTCCAGCATCGACTCCTGAGGCTGCATCATTGCCTGCTTGGCAACGTCAGAAAACCCACTGTATATCCCTGAACTCATGATGTTTTAATTGTGGCTGATGAAGATAAAAATAATTATTGATTTATTGAATTGGCGAATTAGCGAATTCGATTAATTATTGAATTACTGATTTAGTGATTTTTTTAAAGTCCAGAACCCATCTCCACATTCATTTTCACTTTTTACTAAAAATTCTCAATAGTAACGTCTCGTGAGCCATTATTCAAAGCCTTGATACTGATGCTGGTATAATGGAATGGCAGCAGGTCGGGTATTTTTTCGGGCCACTCAATAAAGCAGTAAGCGCCGGCATAAAAATATTCTTCGTAACCCATATCCAGCGCTTCTGTTTGGTCTTTAAGCCGGTAAAAATCAAAGTGATAAATTTTATCCTTGGGCCCCTGGTACTCATTCACAATGGCAAAGGTAGGACTGGTAACCGCGTCGGCAGTGCCTAAAAAACTGCACAGGCTTTTGATCAAGGTGGTTTTACCGGCACCCATATCGCCATAAAAAAGAAAGATCCTGTTATTGGCCGCATGGGTTATGATCGTTTCGGCGGCGGCAGGCAGATCTGCCAGTGATTGAACAGTTAAGAGCATTTAATTTTATTATTTACTGGTCTGTCATCCTGAGCTTGTCGAAGGATCGCGCGTAGAAGCCCTCTGCTCCATGGTTCGACAGGCTCACCATGACACCCTTCTTTTATTTTATCCTTCAAAAATAATTAAATATTATCATCCAGCGCTTTTAAAAACTTTTCGGGCACTTCAATATGTGGTATATGCCCACAATTATCAAACTCTATGAGTTTGCAGCCCGGTATTTTTTTTGCGGTTTCGGGGCCTAATATTTTGTATTGCCCGTGTTTCGCTTTTTCAGCATTGCTTAACAGACCCTTGCCTACAATGGTTTTATCTTCTTTACCGGTAAACAATACGACAGGTACTTTGATGAGACTAAACTCATAACAAACCGGCTGCTCATATATCATTTCAAAAGTAAGCGCGGCCACTTTAGCATAACGCGGAAAATCGGCGCTTTTACTTACGCCCGATCCTATTTTAACCAGGTAATCATACTCCGGTTTCCAACTGGTAAAATATGATGTCTGGTAATATTTTTTTACCGATTCAAAGGTGGTTTTCAACTCTGTTTTATAATCATCTTCGGCGCTTTGGTAAAGTACAAACGTGCGGTAATCTTCCAGACCAATGGGATCTTCCAGCAATAGTTTTTCCACCCGCTCGGGGTACATTAAGGTAAAACGGGTTGCCAGCATACCACCCATGGAATGGCCCAGGATGGTTACTTTCTGCACACCCAACGTATCGAGCAGGTTTTTATTAAAGCGGGCCAACTGGTGAAAGCTGTAATGGATAATAGCCTTTGACGATTTTCCGAAGCCGATCTGATCGGGCACGATGACGCGGTAACCTTTAGCGGTAAGCGTCTTGATCACGTTTGTCCAGTAATACCCACCAAAGTTTTTGCCATGAAATAAGATCACGGTTTTGCCATTGGCATTAGCCGGTTTTACATCCATATAAGCCATGCGGATATCCTGACCTTCTACCTTAGTGGGCATAAAGCTTACCGGGTAGGGATATTTTACATTTTCGAGGGTGATGGAAAGCGTATCCGGCTGCGCATGTACAACAGCTGATATAGTGAGTATGGTGAATAGTAGGATGATTTTTAAGCGCATGAGATTAATACGATTGAGGTGTGTAATTGTTTAAGGGATTGGGTCAGGAAAAAGTCATTATGATTTCAGGAGAAGATGTTCTTCTGACAGAAGAAATTATTAAGTCATGTCATTGCGAGGAGGTACGACGAAGCAATCTCCTCGCGTTCTCACCCATAAAATAGCTACGAGATTGCCACGCTGCGCTCGTATGACATAATCTTTATTTATTATTAAAAGCCTCCTCTCCGCGCGAAGCGCAGGCGGGTGAGTCGACTCCAAACAAAAGAGGTCCTGCTTTGCCAGCAGGGCCTCTTTAAAATCATATATATAAAATAACTTATGATGATTTTTTACCGGTGTTAAAGCCAAACGGCACAACCACCTTAAAGCTGATATTGCGGCCCATATTAAAAATACCATGATTAATACCATCGGGGGCAGTAGGATTGCCGAAATATTTAAGCCGGCTCATGTTCGACTGGTAATTTATATTAGCCAGGTTGGTGCCTTCAATAAACAGTTTAAGCACAGGCTGACCAGATTTGTTGACAATGTTACCACCAAAGCCCGCGCTCAACAGATTATAACCCGGTGTAGCAGTCTCTGTACCGTAAGCGGAAAAGAAACGGTTTTGGGCGCTGTAATGATCAAAGCCAACAAAAACATACAGGTTTTTAAAGTCGCCAAAGCCACCGTTAAACGCCCCGCGCAGCTCTGAGTGGGTATGCAGTGGTGGAATGAAGGGTAAATATTTTAAGCTATCAGCCACCGGACCACCATTACCTTTGTTTTCACCATAAGTTAAGCTCAATGAGTTTTCAAAGTGTAACCATGGCAGTGGGTGCAGGTCGACGTTAACTTCACCACCATAGATCCTGGCTTTGCTTTGTACATAAGTGAAAGTATTATAACCTTGGGTGATCACCGGGCTGCCATCAGGATTCAATTCCTGCTGTTGGAATATATAGTTCGAAATTTCATTATTAAACAACTCTACACTGGCCGAGATATTTGGCAATGTTAAAAACGCGCCGATATCCTGTTGAAAACTGAACTCCGGCTTAAAGTTCTTGTCGCCGACGTGGTAGATCTGTGATCCAGGATCGGGACCATTGGCAGATAACTCGGCAATACTTGGCGTCCTGAAACCACGGGCAAGATTAGCCTTCACCAAAAACTGGTCGGACACATTGTAGGTTGCACCAAAGCTACCCGAAAAACCTGTGAAAGTTTTGCTCAAGGCATCAAATTGTGATGTAACATTGGGGGCAGTGGTAGGGTTAGGGCCTTTATATAATTGCGGAAAGCCATGCGGACCACCAATAGTATCTACATAAGCGGCATCGCCTGTGAAAGAACGTGAATCAAAACGGGCACCGGCAGAAAGATCAAGTTTGCCAAAGCTTTTCTTGATCACAAAGAACGGACCGATATCAAACTGATGATAGGCCGGAATAGGGAAATCGGTGGCGCCGTCGATGGTATTTTTACCATACTGACCATTTACACCAAATGTGGTTTCATAATCATCGCCGATGTTAAAATTGTATTTAACATCATAGGTGTAAGTGTGCAAATGCAGGTTTAAGCCTGGGATATCTCCATATTCAGGATGGGTATACTCGCGTCTGTGACTAAGCTGATAGCCCAGGTTAACCAACAGGTTACCACCACCTAAAATAAAGTTACTGTTGTTATAGATGCGGTAAAGCTGAACGCGTTGATGTAGGGTCGGGATGCGGTAGGAGTTTAGTTCAGATTCCGGAACGATAGCAGTGGCACCGTCTTCGGTTATTTGCTTGGTGAATTTACGGGTAAGCGAGTCGCGGCTGCCATCCGGGATATCCTGTTTATCGTCAAAAACCGAAGCATGTAAATAAGAGTAGCCCCATGATTTATTCAAACCTACCATTACCCGTGCATCTTTTTCCTGATAACCGGTAGCATATACCCGGCCATCTTGCTGGTTCTGGTAATTTTTGGCTTCCTTGGCAGATACTACCGTTCCCCAAACCAATCCGTTCTGGTTGCCCTGCAGCCTGAATGATCCGTTGAGCAGGCCCTGGTTGGTACCATAAATACCTTGTACCGAACCTAATATTTTACCTTCGGGAACAGGAGCTGGCGTAATCAGGTTAACCACACCGCCAATAGCGTCGGAGCCATAGGTTAAGCTGGCGGGTCCTTTGATGATCTCTACACGATCTATTGAGTTTTGATCAACTTCAATACCGTGCTCATCGCCCCATTGCTGGCCTTCCTGCCGGATACCATCCTGTAAAGTAATTACCCGGTTATAACCCAGGCCATGGATGAACGGCTTGGATACGTTTGGCCCGGTAGTAACCGCGCTTACCCCTGGCAGGGTAGCAATCTGATCAATAATATTACCCGAAGCCGCGCGTTGTTCCAAGTAGGCTTTGCCTACGGCTATCATAGGCACAGGACTGCGTTTTATCTCGGTAGCTTTACTTACACCGGTCACCACTACTTCACCTGCCTCTAATGATGAGGCTTGCAGTTTCACATCAAACACAGATGTTTTTGAAAGATCAACCTTTTGGTTAAAGGTGGCATAACCCAGATAGCTTACCTGTAACAGGTAAACGCCGCGGGGCACATGGTTTAAAACATATTTACCATTTGCATCGGTAATGGCACCGGTATGCAGATCGGGGATACTTACGGTAGCGCCAATAACAGGCTTACCGTCGGCCTTATCGGTAACGGTACCGGTTAATGTACCTGCAGCTTCTTCAACGGCTGCGTTTTTTGTTGTAATTGTATGGGCATTGGCAAAAGCAGAAAAACCTATAACAAGCAATAATAAGCTACTAATTAGCTTTAATTTCATAATAAAAAAATTTGGAGATCAATAAATACCACACCAATGGTGGCGCTATTTTGCAGGAAAAAACTAATATTATGAAAGCACTGGAGGGGCACGACCGGCCGCCAGTACAAGTGCAATGCTTACAAAGTCATAGTCGCTGGCTTTAAAAAAATGCGGGGTAGCTACTTGTGGCACTAAATAAAATGCCTGATCAATAACGGCAGCCTGGTGATACATGGCATCGCACAGGTAACATTTTTCCTTAACGGCTTGTTGTTGCTGATGATGATCATGAGCGGCGTAAACCGTTCCGGTTGTTTTGGCAAGCAGGTGCTGGTGAGTATAAACAACATATTGCCCGGCTATAAAGCAAATAAGCAATAGCCAGGAGTATAGGATATGTAATTTGTTTTTCTTCACCTTAAATATCTTTTCTCAAAGATCATGCAAAAGTAGTTAATAAAATGTTAAAAATAATGCAACATTGTAACATTAATGATAATCGCATATCAGTTGATGGTTCATAGTTCATAGATCATGGGAAGCTAATGGTTCATGGATAATGGTTTATGGTAAGAATTTATAGTTTATTGATCTTTTAAACTCATGCGTACTATTTGCCATTACTCTTTTACCATGATCTATGAACTATCAACTATGAACTATTCTTATCTTTGCCCATATGACACCTGCCGAAATTAATGTGAAATGGGATGCGCTGCAGCAACGTATTGCCCAGGATTTTGATAACGAAAAGCCCGATCTAAAAGTAATGCTGTTTTTAATTGGTGTGCAGGAATTGGGCCAGGGACCGCGCAAATTTAGCAAGCGCCAAAAGGAAGAGCTGATGCATATTGCCAATTGCCGCCTTTTTAGTATGCTGGGCTTTTATGAGCTGGAAGGCCTTGACCAGGACGGTTGGCCGCATTGGAAAAGAGTTAAAGTGATACCCAACTATACCCTGCTTGAACAGGAGATGATCCTCAAATCATTGATGATCAATTATTTTGAGGAGTTGGAGGGAAATTAGATGCTTTTTGCGGCTTCACTGCAAAAAGCGTAAAAACGTAAAAAATAACGTCATTGCGAGCGTAGCGTGGCAATCCCTAATATACAGAGCGGCTCTACAAATCGGAGATTGCCACGCTACGCTCGTACTAACCGATCTAACGATATATGAAAAAACTCTTTACTATAACTTTGCTTCTGCTAAGCGTTGCCGCATTTGCGGGGCCACCCAAAAGCCAGTATGTGCGTATTAAAACCAGTTATGGCGATTGTATCATCCGCTTATATAATGAAACACCTCTGCACCGGGATAATTTTATAAAACTGGCTAAAAAGGGTTTTTATAATGGCACTTTATTTCATAGGGTGATACAAAATTTCATGATCCAGGGCGGCGATCCCGATTCTAAAAAGGCGATACCCGAATTGGAACTGGGCGATGGTGATGTGGGTTATACGGTACCTGCCGAGTTCAGGGACAGCTTGTTCCACAAACGTGGGGTATTGGCTGCCGCGCGCGATGAAAACCCCAAAAAAGCATCAAGCGGATGCCAGTTCTATATCACCGAAGGTAAACGTTTTACTGATGGCAAGCTGGATACGCTGGAGAAAACCCGTTTAAAAGGCCGCAAGATACCGGTATGGCAAAGGGAGTGGTACAAATCTGTAGGCGGAGTGCCACATCTGGATCAAAATTATACTGTTTTTGGTGAGGTGATTTCTGGTATAGACATGGTAGACCGTATTGCAGCCGTAAAAAAGGATGAATGCGACCGTCCACTTACCGATGTACCGATGACGGTAGAAGTGCTCAGTAAAAAGGAATGCAGGCAATTGGATAAAATTCTGCGCTGATATCGGATTAGGGATTTTTAATTTACTGACGGGTCGACAAATTCTAAATTACGTGCTTAATCAGTTAAAATCCGAAGTCGAACATCCCAATTCCGAAATCAAAATATCGTACTTTAGCAAGTCAAAAAATCCCAAATCGAACATCCTAAATCAAAATGAAAATAATCACCTATAACGTTAATGGTATCCGCTCAGCTATCAACAAAAACTGGTTGGCCTGGCTGCAGGCTACAGATGCCGATGTGGTTTGTTTGCAGGAAATTAAAGCAACCCCTGATGTACTAACTGACCTTGGACTGGTAGATCAGCTGGGCTACAAACATTATTGGTTCCCTGCCGAAAAAAAGGGCTACAGCGGTACCGCTATTTTTAGCAAGCTAACACCTAAACATATTGAATATGGCTGCGGCATCCCTGATTTTGACCGTGAGGGTCGTTGTATCCGTCTTGATTTTGATGAAGTATCTGTCATGAGCGTTTATTTTCCGTCAGGTTCAAGCGGCGATGAACGCCAGGTGTTTAAATATCGTTTTTTAGATGAGTTTGGCAGATATCTTACCCTACTTAAAAGCCAATACCCCAAACTGGTGGTATGCGGCGATTATAATATTTGTCACCGCCCCATTGATATCCATAACCCAAAATCAAACGCCAACTCTTCCGGCTTTTTGCCCGAGGAACGCGAATGGATGGAGAAATTTATTGAAGGCGGATTTATCGATACCTTCCGTCATCTGAACAAAGAACCGCATAACTATACCTGGTGGAGTTTCAGAGCGGGTGCAAGAGGCAAAAACTTAGGCTGGCGTATTGATTATGCCATGGCCAGTACCGAACTGGAAGCCAACATTAAACGCGCCGCCATTTTACCCGAAGCCAAACACTCCGACCATTGCCCGGTGCTGCTGGAGCTGGAGTTTTAGCCCCCGGCACCCTAAAGGGGGAGCTCTTTGATGTGCAGATTTCAGATGTGCAGATGTGCAGATAACCCCGGCACCGCTACCGTCATTACGAGGTACGAAGCAATCCCTGATAAGCAGAGCGATTCTGTATAGCATAGAGATTGCTTCGTGCCTCGCAATGACGTGGTGGGACAAGTATAAAAAAAGAGGCCCGAATCGGGCCTCTTTTTTTTATACTGAAAATGTAATATGCAAATCAAAAAGTTCCCCCTTCAGGGGGTTAGGGGGGGCTTACGCTTTCACACGCTCTACGTAAGTGCCTGTAGCGGTATCTACCTTTACTTTATCGCCAATGTTGATGAACAATGGTACACGGATCTCGGCACCGGTTTCAACCGTAGCATTTTTAAGGGCGCCGCTTGAGGTATCACCTTTAACAGCCGGTTCGGTGTAAGTGATTTCCAGCTCGGCAGATCCTGGTACAGAACCCATGATCGGTTCATCACTTTCAAAAGCCACAATCACATTCATGCCTTCTTTTAAAAACTTAACCGCCGGACCAAATAATGATTTTGGTACGCTATGCTGATCATAAGTAGTATTATCCATTACTACCAATGAGTCGCCCTCGTCATATAAATATTGATAATCGCTTGTTTCAACACGGGCAATATCTACTTCTTCGTCGGTACGGAAACGGTATTCAACCAGCTTTCCTGATTTTACGTTACGCATACGGGCCTGGTAAAATGCACGTAAGTTACCTGGTGTACGGTGTAAAAATTCTTCAACCTGCACTAATTCGCCGTTAAAGCGAAGCACATTTCCATTTTTAACATCTGATGCTTTAGCCATAAAATAATATTGAGCCCGCAAAATTAGTTATTAGATGTGAGATGTTAGATATGAGATTTGAGATTTTTTTTACCTGGAAATTCCAAACGAATACATAACAATTTGATAATCACATGTCTCAAATCTCATATCTAACATCTCAAATCTCTATTGCTTGTAATCCGAAATACTCAGTCGTTCATTACAAAAGCCATACTCGTGTTCCTGGTTTGAGCAAACGATAGTAAGACGGCCCGTGGCAAACTGCTCCACAAGGCCCAGGTACCAGTCTACACCCTGCGTATCCAGGTTGGATGTGGGTTCATCGAGCATGAGGATAGGCGTATCAGCACAAAAGGCCAGTATCAGTTTCAACCGCTGTTTCATGCCTGATGAAAAATACCGGATCAGCTTGTTTTCGCTTTTGGCTAAACTTAACAGATCTATCAACTCCTTTTTATCAATATCTGGTTTGTATGATTTAAACTTGAAGTGAAAATCAACCATCTCGGTAAGCGTAAACTCTTCGATCAGTTCCAGGTATGGCGCGGCAAGACTCAGGTGGGTAAATACTTCCGTTGGGTGAACCGGTTTATTCTGAAAAGTATAGCTGATGGTACCCGCAGATGGCGTCAGGCTGGCATTTAAAATCTGCAGCAGGGTCGATTTGCCAGAGCCATTAGGCCCCAATATCGCATAAGCCTGGCCGCTGTTAAAAGTATAATCAACCCCTCTGAAAATCCAGTCGCGGTTAAATCTACGGCCGATGTTTTGAAGGGTGATATTCATTTTAGCTTATAGATAATGGTTCATAGATCATGGAAAGGCCCATGGTTGATAGTTCATGGATCATGACTTATAGTTATTCTTTTACTATGAACTATTAACTATGATCCATGAACTATTTAAGTATTCCCGAAGCCCTTCATGATGCCTCTTTGCGAGTTTTGCAAAAAGTTAATGATCTCGTCGCGCTCGATGCTTGGGGTAAACTCGGCCTCGATAATATCAAGAGCCTTGCTCACATTATATTTTTTCAGGAATATGATCCTGTAAATCTCCTGGATCTCGTTAATGGTGGCTGCCGAAAAGCCTCTGCGGCGTAAACCAACAGAGTTGATACCCACGTATGATAAGGGTTCGCGACCAGCTTTAGTAAACGGAGGAACATCCTTGCGCACCAGCGACCCGCCGGATATCATGCTGTGCGCGCCGATCTCTACAAACTGATGCACAGCCGATGAGCCACCCACAAAAGCATAATCATAAATATTGATGTGCCCGGCCAGTTGTACCGAGTTGGCTATGATCACATTATCGCCGATAACACAATCATGTGCTACGTGCACATAAGCCATCAACAGGCAATTGCTACCAATTGTAGTAGTGTTTTTATCCAAAGCGGTACCACGGTTAAGGGTAACGCACTCGCGTATGGTGGTGTTATCACCTATAGATACGGTGCTTTGCTCGCCTTTGTATTTCAAGTCCTGTGGCGGGGCAGATACTACCGCGCCGGGAAATATACGGCAGTTTTTACCGATGCGGGCACCATCCATAATTACGGAGTTGGAGCCGATCCAGGTACCTTCGCCAATTTCCACATCCTTGTGGATGGTCACAAAAGGCTCTATCACCACGTTATCGGCTATTTTGGCCTGCGGGTGTATGTATGCTAAGGGTTGGATCATTCTTCGTTAGATTTATTAACTTTTACAATTTGCGCCATCAGTTCGGCTTCTACCACAATACGCGAGCCAACCATGCCAATACCTTTCATTTGGGCAATGCCCCGTCTGATAGGAGCTACCAGGTTACAATGGAATATGATGGTATCACCAGGCACAACCTTGTCTTTAAAGCGGGCGTTCTCTATTTTCAGAAAAAGGGTAATATAATTTTCAGGATCGGGTACGGTATTTAACACCAGGATGCCCCCGGTTTGTGCCATGGCCTCTATTTGCAAAACACCCGGAAAAAGCGGCGAACCGGGGAAGTGTCCCATAAACAGATCCTCGTTCATGGTTACATTCTTTAATCCAACCACATGGCTTTTTGATAACTCCAATATCTTATCAACCATGAGCATAGGTTGCCTGTGAGGCAGTATTTTCATGATCTGAACGGTATCATACACCGGAGTCATATTAGGATCATACACTTTTACGTGTTTGCGGCTCTTCTCTTTTTTAATAAGCGCCTTTATCTTTTTTGCAAAAGCTACATTAGCCGCATGACCGGGTCTTGCAGCCATGATATGTCCTTTCAGCGGAACACCAACCAGGGCAAGGTCGCCTATCATATCCAACAGTTTATGTCTTGCCGGCTCATTCTGATGGCGGAGCTCAATATTATTTAATATACCCTGCGGCGCAACTTTAATGTCTTTACGGTTAAATAGTTTGGCCAGGTGTGCCAATTCATCTTCATCAACCTCTTTATCCACCACTACAATGGCGTTATTCAGATCTCCACCCTTGATCAGGTCGTGCTTTAACAGCATTTCCAATTCATGCAAAAAGCAAAAGGTACGGCATGAAGCTATTTCCTTTTTAAACTCGGCAATGGTTGATATACTGGCATGCTGGCTGCCCAATACCTGCGAATTATAGTCGACCATGCAGGTAAAGCGGTAATCATCAAGCGGCATAGCCACCATTTCTACCTTGCGGTCGGCTTCAGAGTAATGTATATTGTAGGGTATATGATAGTATTCGCGGTCGGCTTCTTGTTCAACCAGGCCGGTTTCCATAATCACGTCAACAAATTGTATGGAGCTGCCATCCATAATAGGTGTTTCCGGACCATCCATATCTATCAGCACATTGTCTATCTCCATACCTACCAGCGCCGCCAGCACGTGTTCCACTGTATTTACCGTAGCTCCGTTTTGTGAAATGGTGGTACCACGCGAAGTATCGGTCACATTATCCACATCGGCATCAATGATTGGCGCACCAGGCATATCAATCCTTCTGAATTTATAGCCATGGTTTTCTGCCGCCGGGTTAAAAGTCATGGTTACACGCTGACCAGTGTGTAAGCCTGTACCCGAAACCGATACCGGCGCTTTAATAGTTCTTTGTTTTACATTCATTTTATAATGTTCATTGGTTCATTAGTTCAATTGTTCATTGGTAAATAGTTCATTAGTTCACTGGCAACCCCAATGAACTAATGAACCAATGAACTAATGACCTTCTTTTCTCAGTTCTTCAATTAATTTTTCAAGTTCGTAAACCTTTTTATCAATCTCGGGCAGCCTCCTTAATTTAGAATGCGCCTTCAGATAATCCTTAAATGGCATATAGGGAGTGCCGCCCCAAACCTTACCTTCTTCTGTAATTGAGCTATTGATGCCTGTTTGTGCCGATACCTGTGTGCCACCGGCAATATTTAAATGTCCGGAAATACCTACCTGGCCGCCAATAACAGCATTTTTGCCAATTTTGGTACTGCCGGATATGCCTGCCTGACCTGCAATAACCACATGCGCAGCAATCTCAACATTGTGTGCTATTTGTACCAGGTTATCGATCTTTACACCTTTGCCTATAAGGGTTGAACCCATGGTAGCCCGATCAATAGCCGTATTGGCCCCAATTTCAACATCATCCCCGATAACTACATTGCCAATCTGGGCAATCTTAGTGTACGTACCATCGGGATTGGGTGCAAAGCCAAAACCATCGCTGCCAATTACCGCTCCTGAATGTATAGTAACATTATTACCTAACACACAATCAAAATAAATGGTAGCACCAGAAAACAAGGTAACATTATTGCCGATAGTGACATTATCGCCAATGTTAACATTTGGATATATTTTACAATTATCGCCAATTTTTGTATTGGTACCGATATAAGCGAACGCGCCTATATAGGGGTCGGTGCCAATTTGAGCCGTTGGGTGTATAAAGCAGGGCTCTTCAATGCCTTTTTTGTTTAGTTTTAGGGTATTATATTGTTCTAAAAGAACCGTAAACGCGCTGTACGCATTTTCAACACGTATTAGGGTAGCCTTTACCGGCCCCGTAAGTGGCTGATCCTGATTGATGATAACCACAGAAGCATTGGTGGTATATAAAAACTGCTCATACTTGGGATTGGCTAAAAATGTAAGGCTTCCGGCATCGCCGTCTTCTATCTTAGCCAGCTTATCAACCTTCACAAAAGCATCACCCTCAACAGTCCCGTTGAGCAATAAACTTATTTCCTGAGCCGTAAATTGCATCGACAAATTTAAATGTTAAAATTAAAGCAGCAAATTATTAATTAGTTGTGAGCGCTGAGTTATTGGTTTTAAGTATCTCTCTTAATAAATTCTTCATTTTCAACCTATTTTATTTATAAAACTCCTTACTCAAAACCGGCAACCTCTTACTCGAACCCTATGACACTTTACCGGTTATTTACCCCTACAGCAAATCCTTATTATAACAGGTAATATATTTTTTTACCGTTTTGATCAGCGCTTCCAGGTTGGAATTATCACTGGCCTTGGTTATATCGCTTACCTGCCCGTTTTTCATCAGTATTCCTATATTACCATCGCCGGCTGTGTAAGCATTGTTACGTATAGACGTGGTAAAAACAAAATAGGAGGCATCCTGCTCGCTGATGCCATATTTTTCCATCGCCTTTTTGGTTAGCTGGGCTACAAATTCGGCATCCGGTTCTTCATTGGTGATATCGACATGGTAAAGATTTCGCTGCACCAGGTTTTTGGCCAGGGTCGACAACAAAAAATCCGGGTGACCTGCCCAAACTTTCACTGCCGACATAATATCAGCATCATCCAAACTGGCGAAAATATCCAGGTGATGATCCTCCTTCATGAAAACATCCCTGCTCATCTTGCTTTGGATGAAATGTTTCAGAGCCGGTGTGGCAAATAAATCTTCACCTTGTAATATCAATTCCCTGCCTCGCTTAAACACTTTCACAAGCAACTCTTCGCCGGCTATAACCGTTTTATGCAGGTAAACCTGCCAGTACATGAGCCTGCGGGCTATCAAAAACTTTTCGATTGAGTAAATACCTTTTTCTTCCACCACCACATGATCGTTCTTCACGTTCAGCATCTTGATGATGCGGTCTGAGCTGATGACACCTTCGGATACCCCGGTAAAAAAACTATCGCGGTTCAGGTAATCCAGTCTGTCCATATCCAGCTGGCTCGATACCAGTTGATGTAAAAAACGGCGTGGATAAGTATCGTTAAATATATCAATAGCCATAGTTAAATCACCGCCAAACTGCTCGTTTAGTTTATTCATCAACATGGCCGATATGTCTTCATGCGCTACACCTGCTATAATGGTACGCTCCAGCGCGTGCGAGAATGGGCCGTGACCAATATCGTGCAGCAATATGGCTATGGTTAAAGCTTCTTCCTCGTCATGACTGATCTGGTGCCCTTTGTTACGCAGGGTTTCAATGGCCATGGCCATCAGGTGCATAGCGCCCAGGGCATGATGAAAACGGGTATGCAGCGCCCCCGGGTATACCAGGTGAGTCATGCCCAATTGTTTGATATATCTTAACCGCTGAAAATAGGGGTGTTCGATGAGGTCAAATACCAGCTCGGTAGGGATGCTGATAAAGCCATAAACAGGATCGTTTATAATTTTCTTTTTATTCAACTTGGTTCTTTACGATGCAAAAATGTAAAACAAAGGTAAAATAAGCGCATGATGTTTGTTAATTTTTGTTAATACCTTTACTTATCAACAACAAATCACTCCCTTTGAGGTTTAATGTCTGAATTTAAACGTCTGAACCAAAATTTTTGGAATTAGGTGAATTTATAGAATCCTATTATATAGTATCCCTTTATTAAGTAAATTCGGGTAATTTTTTAATTCTAAAAATTCTGGTTCAGAATACTTTTAATCTACATATACTATGCAAGACACCACCATTTTATGGGCCGATGACGAAATTGACCTTTTAAAGCCACATATACTTTTCCTGAACGAAAAAGGATACAAAGTAACTACCGTAACCAACGGCAACGACGCCGTTGATGCTTTTAAACAGCACTATTTCGACCTGGTTTTTCTGGATGAAAATATGCCGGGCTTAACTGGACTGGAAACCCTGCAGCAGATCAAGAACCTTAATAATGATGTGCCCATTGTACTGATCACCAAGAACGAGGAAGAATACCTGATGGAGGATGCCATCGGCTCCAAGATTGATGATTACCTCATTAAACCGGTACACCCCAAACAAATTCTGCTCACTATAAAAAAGCTGACCGAAAATAAACGCCTGGTTACCGAAAAAACAACCATGGCTTACCAGATGGATTTCCGTACGCTGGGCATGACGCTTAACGACAACCTGAGCCATCAGGAATGGGTTGATGTGTACAAAAAGCTCATTTACTGGGAACTTGAACTGGAAAAACTGGAAGACGCCGGCATGCACGAGATATTGACCCTGCAAAAAGCCGAAGCCAATGTACAATTCTGCAAGTTTGTGGAGCGCAATTATTTAAACTGGATCAAAAACCCGGAATTCGCGCCAACAAGTTCGCCGCAGTTGTTTAAAAAGAAAGTATTCCCCAAACTGGATGGTAACGGCCCCCTGTTTTTTATCCTGATAGATAATTTGAGGTATGATCAGTTTAAAGTGATCAACCCTATAATATCCGAATATTTCAGGATGGAAGAGGAGGATACGTATTACAGTATTTTACCAACGGCTACACAATACGCCCGTAACTCCATATTCTCGGGCCTGATGCCCTTGGAAATGGAAAAACGCTACCCTACCATGTGGCAAAACGACGAGGATGAAGGTGGCAAGAACTTATATGAATCGGAATTTATTGCCGACCACCTGAAACGTGTACTGCGCAAGGATTGTAAGTATTCATACCATAAAATATTGAACATTGACGAAGGCCGCGCATTGAACGAATCAGTGAGCAACCTCATGAACAATGAGCTGAATGTGGTAGTATACAACTTCGTGGATATGCTTTCACATGCCCGTACCGACATGCAGATGATCCGCGAGCTGGCGAGCGACGATGCTGCTTATCGTTCACTCACATTATCATGGTTTGAGCACTCACCCCTGTTTGATCTGCTGAAATTTTTGGCCCAGAAACAAGTTCGCGTAATCATTACTACCGACCACGGTACCATCCGCGTTAAAAACCCAAGCAAAATTGTAGGCGACCGCAACACCAATACCAACCTGCGTTACAAACAAGGCAAAAACCTGAACTATAATGCCAAGGAAGTATTCCACATCCGCAATCCGCATGATGCCATGCTGCCTAAGCTGCACCTCAGCTCGAGCTTTGTATTTGCCAAGGAAGATAGCTATTTTGTATATCCGAACAACTACAATCACTTTGTGAATTTTTATAATGAAACTTTCCAGCACGGTGGTATCTCATTGGAAGAGATGATCATCCCGATAGTTACTTACGGGCCTAAGTAACCCCCTAACCCCCTGAAGGGGGAACTTTTGACAACAAAAACGGGCATCACTTGAAAGTGATGCCCGTTTTTATAGCTGTCATGCTGAGCTTGTCGAAGCATGGTGGGCAGGCCTCTACGCACGATCCTTCGACAAGCTCAGGATGACAGGCCTTTTTAATATTTATCCAACCATTCGCTTCACAATATCCTCAACACTCAGCTTCTCCTGCTCACCAGTGGTCATGTTTTTAAAAGCCAGCAAGCCGCTTTGTATCTCTTCACTGCCGATCACTACGGTGTAGGGGATGTTTTTATTGTTGGCATACTCCATTTGTTTTTTGATTTTGGCACCCGCAGGATAAAGCTCAGCATTGATATTTTGGTGGCGTAGTTGTTGTAATAGGGGCAAGCCATATAGTTCGCCTTCTTTGTCGAAATTACAGATCAATACCTGGGTACTTTGGTTGGCTGCGGCCGGGAATAGGTTCAATTCTTCCAGCACATCATAAATACGGTCGGCACCAAAGGATATCCCCACACCGGTTAATCCTTTAAGACCGAACATACCGGTAAGGTCATCATAACGACCACCGCCACCAATACTGCCCATAACCACCTCATTGGTTTTCACTTCGAATATGGCGCCGGTATAATAGTTTATTCCACGGGCAAGGGTAATGTCCAATTCCAGTTTAGCAGTTTGCAGGGGGCATTTTTCGATATAACCGAAAACCGTTTCAATTTCATCACATCCTTTTAGGCCAACTTCCGACAAAGCCAATGCCTGGCGCAAGCTTTGCAGTTTTTGGGTATTGGAGCCTTCCAGTAAAATAACCGGTTTTATCTTGTCTATATCAGCCTCGGTAAAGCCGCGTTCCAGCAATTCCTTGATCACGCCATCAAGGCCGATCTTGTCCAGCTTATCTATGGCTACAGTCAGATCGATGACATTATCAGATTTATCTATAATTTGTGCGATTCCGGATAGAATTTTTCTATTATTAATTTTAATGCTGAAATCTTTCAAACCAAGCTTGCTTAAAGCTTCGTCATAGATCATCACAAACTCGGCCTCGTTCAGTAAAGAATCAGAACCTACCACATCCGCATCACACTGATAAAACTCGCGGTAACGACCACGCTGCGGCCTGTCGGCGCGCCAAACCGGCTGCACCTGGAAACGCTTGAACGGGAAAGTGATCTCGTTCTGGTGCTGCACTACATAGCGAGCGAAAGGTACGGTAAGATCATAGCGGAGGGCTTTTTCGGAGATCTCTTGAGTGATGAGTTGTGAGTTGTGAGTCGTGAGTTTTTCAGGAGCCACCTTCGCCAAATAATCGCCGCTGTTCAATACTTTAAATATCAGTTTATCCCCTTCATCACCATATTTACCAGTAAGCGTAGATAAATTCTCCATTGTTGGTGTTTCTATCTGCTGATAGCCGTATTTACGGAACACGCTTTTAATGGTATCAAAAATATAATTACGTTTCACCATTTCAGTTGGTGAAAAATCGCGGGTGCCTTTGGGTACGGATGGTTTGATGGATGCCATGCGGCAAATGTACAAAAAAGCAAATTATGCTACATTTTTTGTCATGCTACGTGTAACGAGGTTATTCTTCTTCTTACGGCATCAATCCTTTCTCCACGCAATGACGCGCGGGTAAGCAGCGCTCCTTTATTTATGACTCCACTTAAATGACACTCTTTTTACCTAAGCGCTTGCGGAAAAATATATTTTTGAGAACCATGAACATTATTGCCCAAACGCCGCGCTTGCTGATACGTGAGTTTACACCCGAAGACGAAAGCCTTTTACTTGACCTGGATGCCGACGCGCGTTTAACCCGCTACGTAAAAAAACGTACTGCCCAGGAAAGCAAAAAGGTTTTTAAGGATACACTGAAGGATTATCAAAAGAAAACAGGTATGGGCCGCTGGGGCATCTTTAACCTTGCAGATAATGATTTTATAGGCGTTTGCATACTCGACTATAGTGAATTTGACAGCAGCAGCATCGAACTCGGCTATCGCCTGCACCTCAAATACTGGGGCTCGGGTATTGCTACGGAACTTGCCCAGGCATTGGTATCATACGGTTTAAATGAGATAGGCCTTAAAGAGATCTGCGCGGTTACGCACCCTGAAAACAGAGCTTCCCAAAAGGTTTTATTTAAAGCCGGTTTTCAGCCGCACGGTCGTGCTTTTTGGCATGGAGATGATCTTCCTTTTTTTAAGGTAAGTAGAAATACTTTTTAACCTGACATTCTCACCATCACGTCATTGCGAGGTACGAAGCAATCTCTACACAGGAAGATTAAGATGATACGTCACTTCGCCCTATAAAGCATAGAGATTGCTTCGTACCTCGCAATGACGCGTTTATTAATTCCCCTTCAGCTCCCTAATAATATCCTTGCAACCACCTTCAATCAGTTCAAAAACGGGCTCAAACTGGGTATCATCATAATAAGGATCGGGTACTACTTTATCGCCAAGTAATAGTTTTACTTTTTGGGCGTCATCATCGTTACGGGCCATGTTCAGCACATCGTTCAGGTTGTTTTTATCCATCACAAAAATATGATCGAAACGATCAAAATCTTTTGTTTTAAACTGACGGCAAACCTGCTTACTGATATCGATGTCATGGTTACGTGCAGCACGAACAGAACGCCTGTCAGGCCCTTCACCTACATGCCAGCTACCGGTACCAGCCGAATCGACCGTCCAGTTTAAACCCTGTTCATCGCTCAGGTGCTGCATAATCCCCTCTGCCAGCGGCGAACGGCATATATTGCCCAGGCAAACCATTAGTATCTTCATTCTATCAAGCTTAAAGCGCAAAGCCGAAGGCCAAAAGCTTTTTGCTTTAAGCTTTCGGCCTTTAGCTTAAAAAATTATCCAAATATCTTATTCAATACACCGGCAAGACGTACGCCTGCTTTCAGCATCTGATGGTTCAGTATATCGATATATTTAAAATTGTATTTATAGCTCAGGCTATCTCCGGTTTTGGTATCGGCATATAGTTTTTCGGCAAGTTGATTGCTTTCAAACAGCCATTCGCTGATGGGGGCGCTTTGTAATTTGGCCCGTTCTGCAGCTGTAGTATGATTGATCATAGCGGAATATTCGGTATAGCTCAGTTGCTGAAAATCTATCAGGCCGCTATCCCAAACCGAATGCAGGTTGCTTTCTCTGCCCATCCATTGCACTTTAACGTCGTTACCCCCCTTGTCACCGGTATGGCCGGTATGCAGCGGCTGGTGTACATCCTCCACAATATGGATCAGCATGTGCAGGTAAACCAATTTATTAGCCTTGGCAAGTCCTGGCTTTTTTAACTCCGCTATTAAAAAATTCATTTTGGTGTAGGCATCGGTAGCTGTATCTGCTTTTAAATAGGCCTGCAATTCCGGGTAGGTGTATGCTTTATCCAGATCGATAAAATGCCAGTTGTACATGTAGTTATAGGCCGGGTCTGATTTAATAAAATCGGCCCAGTTACTGCCAATGGCAATAGATTCGTAACCCAAAATGGCTTGTATAGCTTTGCGCGCTTTGGGCGTTAAATAGCTGTCCGCTATCTGTCCGCAAACACGGTGACCTGTGGGGCCCCAGGCCATACTTTGCAATGGAATATAAAATACGGCAATAAGCAGGGTGATCTTTTTGAAAAATTGGGTTTGCATTGTTACAATGGTTTTGGTGTGCAACTTGTTCGTTTAATTAGATGGGCGTTGATGGGTATAACGTTGGATGTGCTGGCAAATTGGATAAGTGAGTCGGTTTTTTGTTTCACCTTAAAATATTCTTCATAATCGCCGGAGCGGAAACAACCTTTCTCGTCTTTATAACTGCCGTCGGCATTGCAAAATTCCCCTTTTAGATGCAGGGTGTCTTGCCTTTGCGTGTAGGTGCCTTTGATGTATTCGGCCCAGCGGCCGCTGCTCATACAACTATCGGCTCCATAGTTTACCTTACTATAGGAGCTGATCTTAACAAAGAACGAATCGCAGCTGAATTTAAGATCATAAAGCGAATAGGAAACCAACCGCTTTTGCGCCGGTACCGAGTCCTGCCGCCATTCGCCCTGAATATATTTTTCGCCAGGCTTTTGCTTATCGGGGTTTATGGTACAGGAGCCGAAAGCTAAAAGCAGAAAGCTTAAAGCAATAAGTAAGCTAAAAGCAGAAAGCTTAAAGCGAAAAGCCAGGAAGGGAAAGTAAATGCTAAAAGGCTTTAACATAAATTTGCTATAAAAGCAGTAAATAAAAAGCCCCTCTCCTTTGGAGAGGGGTTGGGGTGAGGTTATTTTAATGAACCTATCATATCTTCGGGGCGCACCCATTGGTCAAACTGCTCGTTGGTTAACAAGCCCAGGCCTATGGCAGCTTCGCGTAGTGATGTACCTTCTTTTAAGGCTGTTTTGGCAATTTTGGCCGCGTTCTCATAACCGATGTGCGGGTTAAGCGCGGTAACCAGCATCAGTGAATTCTCCAGGTGCTTTTTAATGCCTTCGTAGTTAGGCTCAATACCAACTGCGCAGTGATCGTTAAAAGAAACGCAGGCGTCCCCAATTAAGCGGGCCGACTGTAAAAAGTTGGCAGCCATTACCGGCTTAAATACATTCAGTTCGTAATGGCCGTTTGATCCGCCAATGGATATGGCCACATCGTTACCCATTACCTGGGCTGCCACCATGGTAACCGCCTCATTTTGGGTCGGATTAACTTTACCCGGCATGATGGATGATCCCGGCTCGTTATCAGGAATATGGATCTCACCAATACCTGAACGAGGCCCCGAAGCCAGCATCCGGATATCGTTAGCTATTTTCATTAATGATACGGCTATCTGTTTCAATGCGCCATGACTCTCCACAATGGCGTCATGTGCAGCAAGGGCTTCAAATTTATTTTCGGCAGTGATAAACGGCAGACCGGTGAATTTGGCAATGTATTCGGCTACTTTTACATCATAGCCTTTAGGGGTATTGATACCTGTACCAACAGCGGTACCACCCAAAGCCAGTTCAGACAAATGATCCAACGTATTACGCAGGGCTTTTAAGCCGTGGTTCAATTGCGATACATAACCAGAAAACTCCTGACCAAGTGTTAATGGCGTAGCATCCATCAGGTGGGTACGACCAATTTTTACTACATTTTTAAATGCCTCTACTTTAGCCTGCAAGGTATCGCGCAGTTTTTCAATACCGGGGATAGTTACATCGATCAGTATTTTGTAGGCCGCGATGTGCATGGCAGTTGGGTAGGTATCGTTTGATGATTGCGATTTGTTTACGTCATCATTAGGGTGGATGAAAGTTTTGCCTTCGCCCAGTTTATTACCTTGCAATACGTGGGCGCGGTTGGCCACCACCTCGTTCACGTTCATGTTTGATTGTGTGCCCGAGCCGGTTTGCCATATCACTAGCGGAAATTCGCTGGCTAAAGCGCCAGTCAGGATTTCATCACAAACCTGCGCTATCAGGTCGCGTTTTTCGGCAGGCAATACACCCAGATCGGTATTAGTATAAGCGGCAGCTTTTTTCAGATAAGCAAACGCGTCAATGATCTCTTTGGGCATAGATGCCTCCGGACCAATTTTAAAGTTATTGCGTGAACGCTCTGTTTGTGCTCCCCAGTATTTGTCGGCAGGTACCTGTACCTCGCCCATGGTATCGTGTTCGGTTCTGAAACTCATGGTAGTATTAAAATTTTAGCAGGGCAAAGTTATGGTTTTATATGATGCAAGGGAACGGCTAAGCGTAATCTTTTTAATACAGGAGATTATCTAACTTCCTCTATCCTTATCACTTTATAATCCACATCCAATCTTTTAGCATTCTGCTCAACCGTTTGGTCGAAACCCGCTTTTTTGCGGCGGGCATTTACCCCTGAAGGATCCTTAATCGGCCATATAAAACAACCGATATTTTTCCCATTTTTAAGTGGGCGACAAACAGCTTGAGTACCATAGATCTGCTCCTGACCATGGTTGGACAACTGCCGGTCAAGCATCATCGCATACAATCTGTAAGGTAACTCCCCCTTATCTGCAGCCTTTTTCACTACGGGTAAATACTTATCTATTTTGGATGAGTGCTGTATAATATACCACGCTGCTTCATTGGTTGGTTCTCCAACGAGTGATTTCCCCGGGTAACCGTATTTTTTAAAAACATCTTCTACAAAAACAACATTTGCCGAGTCAGCTTTATTTTGCAATTTCCAATAGTACCCATTAGCTTGCTCAGCACTGAGCGATAATTTTTTGGCCACAGAATCGCGTTGTTTAGGATCCATCAGCAGTGTTAGGATCTCCCGATACTTCTGATCAAGCACCAGAGCACTATCTAATTGTTTTTTCAATGCCAAGTTCAGCTTTTGCTGACCAACAGCAGTGTATCCCATAAAAAGCAGGAACAGTAGAATAAGAGGTTTCATAGGTCTAAGTTTTATAACATATAACGCTCTAAAGCTTAATGCTATTATATCCTAAAACTTTCTTTCCGCAGCCATCACCCATGCTTCCAATGCCTTCCGCTTATCCTCATTTTGCTGCAGCCATTGATTATCGGCGGCTTTATTAGCGCTCAGATCCATCAACCGGGCAAAGGCGGGCATGTGTTCTGTTTGAGCCAGTTTGTAAAAGAATGCCGCATAATAATTTCGGAAGAAATCATTCCCGGTTTGTTTTTGGGATAGCTGGCCAATGGCCATAAATATCGCCTTCAACTGGGCTGCCAGCAGATCGGCAGGAGAGGCGTATCTTCTGTTATCGGTAGTGGCTGTCGCGGTGGCTATGGCTTTATTTAAAGCAACGTTCTCAGCATCGGTTTTCTTCTCTGTTTTTAGCGCTCCGCCTTTTAAAATACTTTGCATATTGGTATAAGCTTCTGCAGATCGTGGCCCATCGGGTTCCAGCAATAAAAAATTGCACAGGGCAAGCAGGGCGGGAGCCCGTTTGTTTTGATGAAAGGTTACCAGGGCATACAAACGCTGGCTGTTAGCATGTTTTGGATCAAGCTTGATGGCTTCAATCGCGGCCTGCTCCGCATCAGCATATTTAGCTGCCCGGAAATAGGCCAGCCCGATGTTAAAGTACAAAGGCTGATAATCTGGCTTTATTTTTATACCGGCTTTATAGGCATCTATGGCTTGTTGGGGTTGTTTGGCAGCATCATAAATGCTTCCCAGGAGCTCATATGCCGGTCCGGTAAAATTGTTGTTTGTTTTAACTACTTTATCTAAATACGGAATTCCGTCCGTACCCTTACCCGATGAAAATAATGAAAACGCCACCTGGTAATTAGCCTGGGTATTTTCGGGATCGAAAGCTAGGGCTTGCTTATATTTTTCGATAGCACCCGCGTAGTTATGCGCGTTGTTCAACTCAATTCCTTCTTTTATCGAAGCGCTTACATCTGCATTCTGCGCAGAGGCAGCAACCGAAAACAATAAAAGTAGGATAATGAGTTTGAGTTTTTTACCTAAATCCATAGCTAAACATACAAAGAGAATCTACTTTAAAGAAAAAATTAAAACTTTAATTCATACCTGCGTTATAATTTCTAATTTTCGCATTCGTTTAAGTTGAGAAATTCATTTATGAGATTAGTGTACCAAAGCATTTTAACCCTTACCGCCTCCCTGCTGATATTAACATCCTGTTCGTCAAAAAACAATGATAAAAATAAAAGTGTAAGCCCTGCCGAAAGCAAACCTTTAGATACCGCCGCCCTGCTGGCTTACAACCCCAAAAATGCCGATAAAAAGATAGACGAAGTGATGAAAGAGCTTCACCGCACCCGTGGTTTTAACGGCAACGTGCTGGTGGCCAAAAAAGGTAAGATAGTATACGAAAACGCGATAGGCTGGGCCGATTATCTGCACCGCGACAGCCTGAAAATCGGCTCTCAATTTGAACTTGCATCAGTTACTAAAACCATGACCTCCACCGCCATTTTAATGCTATTGGAGCGCGGCAAACTCACCTTGGACGATGATGTAAAGAAATTCTTCCCCGATTTCCCGTATAATGGTGTTACCATACGCCTGCTGCTTACTCACCGCTCGGGCATGATGAACTACGTATATTTTATTGACGATATATACCGCAGTCAGCATCTGAATCAGAAAAAAGGCCTCACCAATGCCGAGGCCATGAAAATGATAGCCGACTATAAACCGCGGCCATTCAACGTACCTAACAAACGTTTCCTGTACAACAACTCCAACTTTATGGTGTTGGGTGCTATCATCGAAAAGGTGAGCGGTATGAGCTACGCGCAATTTATGCAGGAAAATGTGTTTAAACCGGCCAGCATGGCGCATACCCATGTATATTCCAAAGCCGTGTACGACAAAATACCGGTTGATGTAGTAGGACACGATCGCGGGCAGTGGCGGTATTCTGTAGCGCAAAATTTCCTGGACGGCCCTGTAGGCGACAAAGGCATTTACAGCACCGTTGGCGACCTGTTTTTATTTGATCGCGCTTTGCGTGCCGGTCGTTTATTAAAGCAGGCCACGCTTGATTCGGCTTATGTGCCGCGCAACCCGATGGTGCATGGCCACTTTAGTTATGGCTACGGCTGGCGTACGTTCACCGCGCCAGGGCAGGAGGTTATTTATCATACCGGTTGGTGGCACGGTTTCAGGCATATTTATTTGCGCGATATGAAAAACGATATCACCATTGTGCTGTTAACTAATTTAGCCAATGGCAGCCTGTTAAAACTGGATGACTTGTTTAAAGCTGCCGGTATGCCCATTGTACGTAAAAGCGCTTATAGCGGCAATGGCGAAACAACTGATGATTAAGGACCGGATGTGCAGATATGCAAATTTCAGTTGTGCAGATGATCGAACCGGAATGAAAATTGATGTGATTTAAATGGTTTGAAAATCATCTGCATATTTGCACATCTGAAATCTAAAATCAAAAAATATGTTTGATAAATTAATGGAAGCCCAGCAAAAGGCTGGTGAAGTAAAAAAACGACTGGACGGTATCACCGTATCAGGCGTGGCCGAAGGCGGTAAGATCACCGTTACCGCGAATGCCAATAAAGTAGTACAATCCATACATATCGATAATGCTTTCCTGGCCGATGCCGATAAGGAAGAGCTTGAAGAGTTACTGGTAGTAGCTATTAATAAAGCGCTGGACCAGGCCGAAAATATAAGCCAGAGCGAAATGGCCGCCATGACCAAGAGCATGTTGGGTAACCTGGGTGGTATGTTTGGTCAATAAAGCCCCAAAAGTAGGTTTACATGTTTACGGTTAACATTTTTGTAATTTATTTATTATCAAATATTTAAATACGCTTCGTCTCAATATAGCGCGTTTATATGTAAACACACCCTGAGTCTCTTGAAAGAGCCCCCTGAGTTTGCTTCTGTCTTAACTATATTGCCTCAGGGTCCTCTGCCAGAGACCCTGAGGCGACTGCAAGAGATGTCACCCTGAGCTCCGTCGAAGGGTTGAGCGCAGAGGCCTGCCCACCATACTTCGGCAAGCTCAGCATGACAGCCACTTCGAGTAAAGTCTTTTTCATGAGCTAACCCTCAAAAAGGGCATCATCTTTGTAACTTTTCTGCAATGAGGCACTTATGTGTTGCAACATTCAGTTATAAGTATTTAGCTTTGATTCATTCAAATAAACAACTACTGACATGAAAACGACTTATTATGGACAATCGACCGTGGAGATAGAAACCGGCGGCAAAAAACTGCTGTTTGATCCATTTATTACCCATAACGCGCTGGCTAAACACATCGACATCAGCACTATTAAGCCCGACTATATCCTGGTATCTCACGGCCATGGCGATCATGTTGCGGATCTGATCGAGGTTCAAAAAAACAGCGGCGCCAAGGTGATCTGTATAGCCGAGATCGCTAATTGGCTTGGCAGCAAAGGAATTGACAATGTGCATGGTATGAATATTGGCGGTGGCTTTAATTTCGAGTTCGGGCGTGTTAAAATGGTTAATGCTATACACTCCAGCACTATGCCCGATGGTGCGCCGGGCGGCAACCCTGCCGGCTTTGTGATCTATACCAATGAGGGTAAAAACATATACTTTGCCGGCGATACCGCGCTTACCTATGATATGAAATTGCTGGCCGATGATAACCTGGCCTGGGCTTATTTACCCATTGGCGACAACTATACCATGGGTGCCGATGACGCCATCAAAGCAAGCGGATTTATTAACTGTAAAAACATTATAGGGATGCACTATGATTCGTTCCCGGTTATCGTGATCAATAAAGATGAGGTAAGGGAAAAATTTGTTAAGGCTGGTCTTAATCTGAAATTGCCTGCGATTGGTGAAACTATCGAGTTGTAAAAAACTATAAAACCGTTGTGCCGAACTTGTTTCGGCATACCATATGCAGGGCAATTAACCTGTCCTGTGAGGTCCTAATTTGCCAAACGGCGGACAGGATGACCTGGGAATTCATCAACAAAAAGGCCTTCTGAAAACATCAGAAGGCCTTTTTGTTGGTGAAAAAAGATCACTACATTTTTGTGGTATCTTTTTTAGTAGAATCTTTCTTTTCTTTTTTGTGTTTCCACTTTTTCTTGCTCTTGGTGGTATCCGTTTGCATGGTACCATCCGTTTTTTTAGTTACTGGGGCATACGCAAAAACAGTGCTGGCAGAGATCGCCGCTAAAGCGATCATACAAATTGCTTTTTTCATACTTGTTCCGTTTAAATGGTTATTTTATCTATAACAAATCAAGCATGAATTGTTTGTATTAATTTTTAATTAAATAATTGTACCATCGGGTATAACCGCACGTTTCTTGATCACCACAATGCCATCCTGTACCGTATGGGTGTCAAAATCTCCGTCGGGCAGTGTTTTACCCATGTTTATTTTAACATCGTTGCCAATGTAGGTGTTTTTATCAATAATGGCATTCCTGATCTGGCACCGCTCGCCTATGCCCATTATTGGTGTTTTGCTTAATTTCAGTTCGGCTATTTGCTCCAAGGTTTGATAACTGTCGTTACCCATTACATAGCAGTTTTCAATAATAGTTTCCACCCCAATACGCGTACGGATACCGATCAGCGAACGTGTAATCCGTTTAGCATTAATGATACATCCATCGGCAATAATGGATTTTTCCATCGTTGTACCTGATATTTTTGACGGCGGCAGCATACGAGCCCTGGTGTAGATATGATTTTCGCCGAAAAGGTTAAACTTAGGAATATCATCTGTTAAACCCAGGTTGGCCTCAAAAAACGATGGTATAGTACCAATATCTGTCCAGTAGCCTTCATATTGAAAACTGGCTACCTTATATTCATTGATAGATTGCGGGATGATCTCTTTACCAAAGTCGGTACGATCATTCCCTTCCAGCAGATCATATAAAAGTTTACGGTTAAATATATAAATACCCATGGAGGCCAGGTAAACGCGGCCTTCGGCTTTCATTTCGTCGCTTACATCTGATGCCCAGCTTTCAAAATCTGATTTTGGTTTTTCAATAAAGGCGGTCACCATGCTGTTTTCATCTGTTTTTAATATGCCGAATCCCGGAACATCTGCAGCGTCGACCGGAATGGTGGCTATGGAAATATCGGCACCGGTATCCATATGATGGTTGATCATTTCCTCAAAATCCATCTGGTATAATTGGTCGCCCGACAGGATCAGCACATAATCAAACTCATGCACGGCTAAATGGTGCAAACTTTGCCTTACAGCGTCGGCTGTACCCTGGAACCAGGCACCGCTTGTTGGTGTTTGCTCTGCTGCCAGAATATCAACAAAAGCATCGCTAAAACTGCTAAAATGATAGGTGTTTTTGATGTGCTTATTTAATGACGCCGAGTTAAATTGCGTTAATACATAAATGCGCGTAATTCCCGAGTGCAGGCAATTGGAAATAGGAATATCAACCAACCGGTATTTGCCGGCAATAGGAACCGCGGGTTTTGAGCGTGTTGCCGTAAGGGGGGATAAACGACTGCCCTGGCCACCGCCAAGTACAATTGAAATTACTTTAGATGTCATATCTCGTAGGGTTTAAACTTTCATACAGATCAATATATTCTTTTGCCGAACGGTCCCACGAAAAATCGAGTGCCATCATGCGTTTGCGCAACTGCTGCAATTGAGCCGGGTTTTGATAAAGTACATTGGCGCGGAAGATAGCATAGACAATGTCATCAACACTGGCATTATTAAAACGGATACCATAGCCATCCTCATCGCCAAAATCAATTACCGAATCAATGAGGCCGCCTGTGCTTCTAACCAACGGCATAGTACCGTATCTTAAAGAGTATAACTGGTTAAGACCGCAAGGTTCCACGCGCGACGGCATCAGTAAAAAATCGGCACCGGCATAAATCAGGTGGGCCAATGCTTCATCATATCCGATAAATACATTGCAGAAGCCGGGATATTTATCTTTCAATTCCAGCAGGGCGGTTTCCATCTCCTTATCACCCGAGCCCAGGATAAGGAAGCTGGCCTCCGCCTCATTATCTTTGATACTCCGTTCAATGGCCTCAGGTAGCAAGTCGGCTCCTTTTTCAACTACCAATCGGCCAATAAACACAAATAGAGGCTTAACAGCATCCAACGCAAACCTTTCACAGATCGCATTTTTATTAGCCTGTTTTCCTTTAGCTATTTGTTTGGCTGTGAATTTTGTGGCTATCATGGCATCCGTTTGCGGGTTCCATACATCGGTATCAATACCGTTGATAATGCCATAACCTTTAATCCTTTCTGTCCAGAACAGATACTCCAATCCGTTTGAATTTACCGTAAGCTCATGCAGGTAAGTGGGCGATACCGTAGTATATTTCCAGCAGCATTTTACTGCCGCTGCCAGTGGGTTAATGCCTCCGGCCCAATCCAGCAAACCTGTTTTTGTCAGGTCAATCTCGGGTAAGTACGACAGGTTATCCCAGCCAAAAGCGCCATGATACTGCCCATTGTGGATGGTGAATACCGTAGGCGTATTAGCCAAACGCTGGTATAATTTGGAGTGGTACAGCAGGAACGGTACCAGGCCGGAGTGATGGTCATGACAATGGATCACATCGGGTGTTTGCCCGCTATAACTTATCCAATCTAAAAAAGCCAGCTGAAAAGCGATAAACTGTTCCCGTTCATCCGGATAGCTATATACGTTTTCACGATCAAGCAGTCCGGGTATTTTTACCAGGTACAATTCAAAGCCCAGTTTATCCGTTTTCTCTTTTAGTATTTCAAAAAAAAGCCTGCGGGTGCCGAGCAGAGTAGCGGCGCTGAAAACTACGTCAAATTCGTTTTCACGGGTGAATTTGCGGTCGTAAAAAGGCATCACAACGGCTGCCTGCAAACCCGCCTGATTTTGGTATTTGGGTAATGCCCCAACCACATCAGCAAGTCCGCCAACTTTGGCAACGGGGTAACATTCGGCACTCAGATGGAATATTTTCATTAAGGTTTTATTGGTTCAATTTAAGCAAAGATTGCTAAAAGAGAAACCTATAAGAATTAATATAGTTTTTGAAATTTAGACAGATTATTGTAAAAAACTTACTAAGGTTTTGCACCTTACTTTGCGGTATTTGCACCAAAAACACAGAAAACAGCCAATACCGGATTGAGACTTTGGATAAACTAAGCGGGCTTTGCGGTTCTAAAAGCTCTTATTATTCCTAAATAAATTGTCGTCAGCTATTGGCTACAGCTTATCAATGTTAGTTTTTTTAATTATTCTTTATTCCGCCAACTAACAAAACTGAGTATTAAGCCAATTCCTACAAAGATGGCTCCGATCCACGGTGTAGCGCCTACACCTAATGAAGAGTCTATTACTATTCCACCCACATAAGCCCCAACGGCAATACCTACATTGAAAGCAGCAATATTTAGAGCGGATGCTACATCTTGTGTTCCGGGCAGGTATTTTTCTGCCAGTTGAACGATATACAATTGTAAGCCGGGTACATTAGAGAATGCCAGTATCCCCATAAAAAACAGGGTGATACTCGTAGTTGTTTTATAGGGAATTGCAAATGTTAATACTATAAGCACGACGGCCTGGAGCAAAAACATAATAGTAAGAGCCTTTATTGGTTTTTTATTGGCAGCCCTGCCGCCGATGATATTACCCAATGCAATAGCTATACCATATATTAAAAGCAAAATGGTTATTTCATTTTCGGAAAAGTTCGACAATTTCCCCAACAAAACAGCCAGATAAGTAAATGCGGTAAAAGTACCTGCGAAGGCCAGCGCCGTGATGGCAAGGACCAGCAAAATTGGGCCATTTTGCAATACCTTGAATTGGTCTTTTAATTTTAGCGGTTGTCCCATAGGTATGTCTGGAGGCAGCAATAAAAAATTGGCGATAAAGCCTATGACACCAAGCAAAGCTACCCCGGCGAAGGTGGCACGCCAGCCAAAATGCTGACCGATAAAAGTACCTAACGGCACCCCGGTGACCATAGCCAAGGTTAGCCCGGCAAACATGATCGAAATGGCGGTGGCTCTTTTATCGGCAGATACAAGACTCCCGGCTATTGTTGCGCCAACAGCAAAAAAAACACCATGGGCGAAGCCGGACAATATGCGAGCAAGTACCAATACAAAAAACCCAGGTGCAAGAGCCGCCAGTACATGGCCTGTGATGAATAAGATCATAACGCCGAGTAAGAGTTTCTTTCGCGCTATCTTTCCTGTAAGTGCAGTTAGTATCGGCCCGCCGAGGGCAACTCCCATAGCATAAAGTGTAACCAATAAGCCGGTATACGAAATGGATGTATTCAGATCTCGCGCTATGGTAGGTAAAAGGCCAACGATGACCAGTTCTGTGGTACCTATCCCGAACGCACTAATGGTAAGCGCCCATAATGCCGACGGAATCTTACCCGCCTTTGAGGTTTGTGTAATTGCAGAATTTTCCATAACACAAAACTCGTGCAACGCCTTTTGCCCTTAAAGGACAAACCTCACAAAATACACGTGATAAATATCACACTAGTCCGAATCCAGGCGACTCAGGGTTTCACGTGTCACACCCAGGTAGGAGGCGATCAGTGTTTTGGGAACACGCTGTACCAGTTTGGGATACTGCTGTACGAACAGTTCATAACGTTGTTTTGCATTGGTGCTGATAAGTGATAGTATGCGCCTTTGAAGGGCAACGTATCCTGCTGTTGTTTTCTTTCGAAAAAAGTGTTCCATTTTATGTAGTTCCGCACAAAGTTTCTCCCTATTTTGCAAGGATAACGAAAGTGTTTCACAGTCTTCAAGACATACGACATTCAGCGTAGCGACAGTTTGGTTATGATAAGCTTGGGGGTCAGAAATCCACCAATCCTCAACCGCAAACTGAACAATAAACTCCTTACCCTGCTCATCTGTTCGGGATGCTTTTAACAGTCCGTTCAGTATAAAAAAATCATTTGGCACCTGGTCACCTTCCTGTATAAGGTATTGGTATTTTTTAAACTTCCTATGCTTAAAGTGAGACAGCACATAATCAAACTCTCCGTCCGTAAGCGTAATTATCTGTTCAATATGCCGTCTTAATTGGATACTCATGAATTAGGAATAATTTTTTAGGATAGTCGAGTTATAGCCTTGCCCACGCCAATAAATCTTTTTTCCCATTGATGATACATCATCCACAACTGCGAAAGAGTTCCTTATCTCTTGATTCTATTTTAATGCGCTTCCAGCCAGTTCAATCCCGTACCAATTTCCACCATAATAGGCACTTCGGTTTTAATAGCGGTTTTCATATGGTGCATAATGATGGGTTTAATAAGCTCAATTTCATGATTGGGCACATCAAACACCAACTCATCATGTACCTGCATGGTCATTTTGGCATCCAGCTTTTGGGCTTTTATTTCCCGGTGAATGTTGATCATGGCTATCTTGATCATATCAGCTGCCGAACCTTGTATGGGGGCGTTAATGGCGTTTCGTTCTGCAAAACCGCGTACGGTTGCATTAGCCGAATTGATATCGCGCAGGTACCTACGCCTGCCCATCAGTGTACATACATAACCGTTTTCGCGGGCGAAGTTCATAGTATCGGTCATGTATTGCTTAATACCTGGGAATTGCGCGAAATACTGCTCAATAATGTCGGCGGCTTCTTTACGCGGGATACCCAGGTTTTGCGATAAGCCAAATGCCGATTGTCCGTAAATGATACCAAAGTTCACTGCCTTGGCATTACGGCGCTGGTCGCTGGTTACTTCATTTAATGCCACTCCGTATACATTGGCAGCCGTGGCGGTGTGAATGTCCAGGTTATCAATAAAGGCCTGCATCATGTTAGGGTCTTTACTGATCTCGGCAATAATGCGCAGCTCTATCTGCGAATAATCCGCCGATACAATGCTATGCCCGCTATCACGCGGAATAAAAGCTTTGCGCACTTCACGGCCACGCTCAGTACGGATAGGTATATTTTGCAGGTTGGGGTTCACACTGCTCAAACGGCCGGTTGCGGCCACTGCCTGGTTGTAGGAGGTATGCACACGCCCGGTTTTAGGATTTACCATCGTCGGCAACGCATCTACATAGGTTGATTTGAGTTTTTGCAACTGGCGAAAATCCAGGATGTCCCTGACAATATCACTTTTGGCAGCAAGGGATAACAATACATCCTCGCCGGTTTGATACTGACCGGTTTTGGTTTTTTTGGCTTTAGGGTCAAGCATCAGTTTTTCAAACAGTACCTCACCCAGTTGTTTTGGCGATGCGATGTTGAATCTTACGCCTGCCTTTTCATACACTGTTTTTTCAAAGCCGGCAATATCGATTTCCAACTGTTTGGAAAATTCGCGCAGGGTATCATGGTCAATCTTTACGCCCTCAAACTCCATATCAGCCAGCACATATATCAGCGGGTGCTCAATTTCGTTGATCAGCTTTTCGCTTTCTACCTGCTTCAGTTTAGGTTCAAAAATATCTTTAAGCTGTAAGGTAATATCGGCATCTTCGGCGGCGTATTCTTTGATCTTTTCTATCTCCACATCGCGCATATTGCCCTGGTTTTTACCTTTCGGACCAATAAGCGTAGTAATGGAAACCGGTTTATAACCTAGATAATTTTCTGAAAGGATATCCATACCATGGCGGGTATCCGGATCGATCACATAGTGCGCCATCATGGTATCAAACAACGCGCCCTTTACTTCAACACCATACCATTTGAGTATCAGGATATCAAATTTAATGTTTTGCCCAATTTTGCTGATGCCTTCATGCTCCAGCACCGGCTTAAATTCAGTCACTATACTTTTGGCATCGTCCTGATTTTCGGGAACGGGCACATACCAGGCCTCGCCCGGTTTTACCGCGAAGGATAGTCCCACCAATTCGCAATGGTTGGCATCGGTACCTGTAGTTTCGGTATCAAAGCAAATAGTTTGCTGTTTAAGCAATGTAGCTATAAGTTCTGCTCGTTTCTCCAGTGTATCAGCCAGGTGATATTCATGCGGTACGTTGTCGATATTTTTAGCAGCAGTAGCAGGCGGTTCATAAATGTCCTCCACATCAACAGTCATGGTGGTACGGGCGGTAGCTACCGGTTCGCCAAACAGATCGGTTTGTACCGATACGGCTTTCATTTCGGTCACGCTGAAATCGTCGCCAAAAACCCGCCGGCCTAAGGTGCGGAACTCCAGCTCGGCAAAAAGCGGCTCCAGCAAATCTTTGCTTGGTTCGCCCATTTGCAGTCCTTCTTCGTCCAGTTCAACCGGAACATTCAGCAGAATGGTAGCCAGCTTTTTAGACAACAATCCCTGTTCGGCATACTGCTCCACGTTTTCGCGCTGTTTGCCTTTCAACTCATGGCTATGGGCAATGATCTCTTCCATCGAACCATATTGTTTGATGAGGGCTTTGGCTGTTTTTTCGCCGATGCCAGGGATGCCGGGGATATTGTCAACCGCATCACCCCATAAGCCCAAAATATCAATAACCTGCTCTACGCGTTCGATTTCCCATTTCTCCAATACCTCTTTCACGCCCAGGATCTCCATTTCGTTACCCATGCGGGCTGGTTTATAGATACGGATATTTTCGGATACCAGCTGGGCAAAATCCTTATCTGGGGTCATACAGTACACCTGGTAGCCCTTTTGTTCGGCTTTTTTGGCCAGGGTACCTATAATGTCATCAGCCTCATAACCGTCAGAAGTAATAACCGGAATATTGAAACCCAGTATCACCTTGATCACATAGGGCAGCGCCTTGGACAGATCCTCGGGCATGGCCTCACGGTGGGCCTTGTAATGCTCATAATCGGTATGGCGCTCGGTTGGCGCTTCGGTATCAAATACCACGGCCATATGTGTTGGTTTTTCTTTTTTCAAAACATCCAGCAAGGTATTGGTAAAACCCATTACAGCCGAAGTGTTTAAGCCATTCGAGGTAAACCGCGGACTTTTACTTAATGCAAAATGCGCCCGGTAAATAAGGGCCATGCCATCCAAAAGAAATAGTTTTTTCATTGATATTTTACACTTATTGCACTTATTTATTCGAATTACACGAATTTAGGGCACAATGGTTATATGCAAAAATAGTATTTATAGGCACAAAGGAATCATTTATCAGCTCTATAATTAATTCGTGTAATTCGATATCATTCATGTAATTAATGCTACCTAAAGTCGCAGCTGGCCAGGTGATCGTTCACCATTCCGGTAGCCTGCATGTGCGCATAGCAAATGGTGGTGCCGAAAAATTTAAAGCCCCGTTTTTTCATATCCTTGCTAATGGCATCGGATATGGGTGTACTGGCAGGTATATTTTTTTCAGGGTGATTGATCAGGGGCTTACCATCAGGCATAAAACTGTACAGATATTTATCAAATGAGCCAAACTCTTCCTGCACTTTAATAAACAACTGCGCGTTGTTGATAGCAGCCAGAATTTTTAAGCGGTTACGGATAATGCCGGTATCCTGCATCAGTCGCTCCACGTCCTCATCAGTAAAAGAGGCTACTTTTTTTACATCGAAATCGGCAAAGGCCTTCCGGTAGCCTTCACGACGACGCAAAATGGTGATCCAGCTTAACCCCGCCTGTGCCGATTCAAGTATCAGGAATTCAAACAGGGTTTTATCATCATGGACTTCTTTTCCCCATTCTTTATCATGGTACTCCATGTACAGCGGATCAGTCCCAGCCCAGGAACAGCGTTTTAAGTCGGAAGTCGAAAGTCTTGAGTCAGAAGTCATTTTATTGTGGTTTTAAGAAAAGCTTTAACTGGATTAGGCCTATTGAAACTTTTCAGGGTTATTCATCATGTAAATTAATAAATAAGATATTTCTTCACTTTGTTTATTGAGTCCCTGGAATGTCTCAGCTGTAATATATTTACAAGCTAATGATGCATCAAGCCACGCTTGCGTTTCTACATTTTCCATTTCCGCATCTGTAAGCTTGCTTATAAAATGATTAGGGTATTTCCGCTTTTTATATGATTCCGCAATAGATGCAAATACTGATCGCGACGATCTTCTTATTTGATCAATCAAACTATAAGTTTCCTCCTTGGGAAAATCTTTCGTCAGCCAAAAAATTTCCATCGATAAAGAAAATGCTTTCTTATAAACTATCAAATCTCTAAACGAAGACATACTTTTGAACTTTAATTTAAGACTTAAGACTCCCTGCTTATGACTCAAGACTTAACTCATCCCAATACTCCACCGCCCTGCGGTAGTGGGGGATTACGATAGAGCCGCCTACCAGGTTAGCTATCATAAATATCTCGTTCATTTCCTCGTTGTTTACACCAGCTTCATGGCATTTGCCCAAATGGTATTTGATACAATCGTCGCAGCGTAAAACCATACTGGCTACCAGGCCAGCATTTCCTTGGTTTTAACATCCAGCGCACCATCGGCGTAACTGGTGGTATCCAGCGCAAAAAAACGTTTAATATTGGTGTTGGCGGTTTCCATGATCCTGTCGTTCATTTTAGTACGATAGGCGTCAAATTCTTCTACAAGTTTTCCCACGGAATTTTTATTTAGTGAATTATTGAGTTAGTGAATTGGTGATTGTAAAACTTTTTAAAGTTATGATTTTAACATTTTTTGGCTCAAAAACTCTGTCAAAACGAATCAAAAACTGCTTAAAACTTACTCAAAAACATTTCTTTTAACTCTTTTAACAATTTTTAATGCGTTTTGAAAGGTTTAAAAAGTACAAATAACTACCAATCAATAATCTAAATATCAAACCGTCGGCTTTTTTTTGTTACCTTTTTCTTTCAAGCAAACAGCCTGACTTTATAAAAGGCCAGGCTGTTACTCATACAAACTTACTAAATTAATTAGCATTTAAATAGCGCTGGTCTCAAATTTTCTGAGGAAATTTTCGCTAATAGCATTACTATGTTTTATTTAATATACTTTTACATACCTAATTCTTATAAATGAAACGATTATTTTGCCTTGCATTTTTATTATCACAGGCTTCCCTTTATTTACACGCACAAAGCAATTTTAAGCCCGGTTATGTTATTGACAGTAAAAACGATACCCTTAAAGGGTTTGTAGATTACCGTGAGTGGATAAAAAATCCCCGGGAAATCTCCTTTAAACAAACACAGACGGCCTCTCCGCAAAAATTTACGGTAACAAACGCCAACGGCTTTGCTATAACAGGAGCAGAGTATTATGACAAATTTACCCTTAACATAAGTACCAGTACGATTGAACTGGCCCAACTAAGTCACTCGCTTGATACAGCTTATACAACCGACACTGTTTTCTTAAAAAACCTGGTTAACGGTAAAAACGTTTCTCTTTATATGTGGACCGACAAAATTAAATCGAGCTACTATATTTTTGACAAACACAGCCATACTATTGAAAACCTAAAGCAATACCTGTATTTCAACGAGGATCGCCAATCTGTTGCCAACGTTAACAGCTATATCAACCAATTACTCAGGTTAGCTCATCAATATCAGCCCGGTGATACTAAAATTCTTACAAGGATACAGAAGACTGATTATTCCGAAACAGACCTTACAGCAGCTGCCATCGCGTTAAATGGGGGCAACGCAACACAGCAGTCGGTCCACTCCAATTCAGGCGTTCGTTTTTTTGCAGGGGCAGGGGTACGTTACAGTAAGCTTCAGTTTAACAGTTCGGCGGGCGCTGCCGGTCCGTTTAGCAACGGCATACATGACAATTCCGTTTCGCCGGTTATTACAGCCGGGATGGATGTCCTGATCAATAAGTATACAGAGAAGTTACTTTTCAGACTGGAGTTAGCCGCAGCCATCAACAGTTATCATTTTTCTGAGGGATCAAGCGAATACACCACTACAAAAACGCTTGATGTTAAGATATACCACTTTGCTGCCATACCGCAGGTAATGTATAACTTTTACTCTACCGATAACCTGAAAGCTTTTATTGATGTTGGCGTGGCCATGAATATTTATAAATACAATAATTACAATTATGCCACCATTTATCACTTTAGCACTGTAACCACGGTAAGTCAAAGCAAATACCCCGTTTTTCAGGGCTTTGAATTCGCAGTGCCGGTAAAAGCAGGCGTACAGATCAATAAACGCATAGAAGTTTACGGAACTTACTGGCTGCCATCATCACTCACCAAATACATTTATTATTCGGCAGATCAATCTGCATTCCAGGCAGGCATTAATTATATTTTCCGGTAGCTGACCTATATTTCAGGACCGTCTTTTTTATCTTTGGATCATCAGGGTAAAGAAGGCGGCTTTTTTATACCTGTAGAATTTTTATCAAGCATAAGCCCATGATCAACTTTAAACGCGCCGACCATATACACATCTGTGTTCCGCCCGAAAGGCTGGAAGAAGCCCGGCTGTTTTACACCAACACTATTGGTCTGGAACCAATTGAGCGTCCATCCGTATTTTCTTCAGCAGGTTACTGGTTCAGGATAGCGGATATTGAACTGCACATCGGGGTAGAGGATAGTCTGCCGCGTTCTATCAGGCATACGGCATTTAAGGTTAGCGATGTATTGGCCGCGCGCAAATACCTGGAAAACCATGGATTAGAAATACTGGAAGAACCCACGATTGCTGGCCGCGAACGTTTTGCGTTCATTGATCCGTTCGGTAACCGGATGGAACTGTTGCAGCTATTATAAAGCCAGCTCGATATTCGGATCCCAGAACACGGTTTTAAAATCCTGCACCTGGTCGTCAATTACTTTCACGCCCTCGCTTTCCAGCAGTTCGGCCATCAGGTTGCCGCCGAAATGAAATTTAGCCGTAAGCAAGCCCTGCCGGTTCACTACCCGGTGCGCGGGTACTTTAGGCACCACTTTGCCCGCCGCCTGCATGGCATAACCAACCATGCGCGATGAGCCTTTGGTTCCCAGATAGCTGGCAATGGCGCCATAAGAGGTTACCCTACCCACCGGGATGAGCCGGGCCACCTGGTATACTTTGTCGAAAAAATTAATATCGTCCATGATAAAAAGCTTAAAGTCGAAAGCAGAAAGCTTAAAGCTAAGATATTGTTTATAAACTCAAGAGCTACGTCATTGCGAGATACAAAGTAAAAGCCCCCTCTAAAAGTAATTTAAAGCCCTCTCCTTTGGAGAGGGTTGGGTGAGGCTTTTGCTTCGTACCTCGCAAACGCCTGAATTGGTTCTTTATCCTACAGTCTTATAATCCCACGGTCCCCAAGTCCCATTATGCAAACGAAAACTTAAGGTAGTTAATGTTCTTATTATCCTTTAAATATTTTTTTTCGTAATAGGTTTTAATGGATAGTACCTCATCGGCATAAGGCGAATGATACAGATCTTCAGTTCGGATATGGAGCTTGAGTTTCAGATCTTCAATCTTTTCGGCAGTGTACGCATGCAGGCCATCATTGTCGGTTTTTAAATTTACACAGCCGCCTGGTTTTAATATTTCGATATATTTATCCAAAAAGCGGGGAGAGGTGAGGCGTTTTTTTTCACGGCTCAATTGGGGCTGTGGATCGGGGAAGGTTATCCAGATCTCATCCACTTCGCCGGGAGCGTAGTAATCAAGTAAATTTTCTATCTGGATGCGCAAAAAGGCCACATTCGGCACATTCTCTTCCAGCGCGGTTTTGGCGCCTCGCCAAATGCGGTTGCCCTTATAATCAATACCAATAAAGTTTTTATCAGGAAATAACGTGGCCAGGTTCACGGTGTATTCGCCCTTACCGCAGGCCAGCTCCAACACTACCGGCTTATCGTTCTTAAAAAAACCCTTACTCCATTCGCCTTTAAAAGGTTTACCGGCATCTAATTGTAATACATTGCTAAAAGTGTCAATTTCAGCAAAGCGTCTAATTTTATCTTTTCCCACTTTTTTAAATAAAGTGCAAATATCAAGTCTATAGCCCTTAGCCGCAAGTCATAAGGTCATTTTTTTCGTTTTCTCAAAAATTATATCTTCTGCAAGGTAGAGCCGATTAATATTACCTGTGATAAACTAAAAAAGACGCAAAATATGCGTCTCTATATCAATTACTTATGTCTTTCTACTTCAGACTTAAGACTTAGAAAAACTACATCACCACCGGCGGCGGCACATTGGGCATCCCTCCTTTATGTGTAGTTTCTGGCTTACTTTTAATAACAGAAAGGGCCGCAGATTTTATTTTATCCCACAAGCCATGTATCGAATCGCCGCTAATATAATTGGAGGCTTTTTGCGATACCAAACCTACTAATGTTTTAACTAAAATATTGGAGCGTTTAAACAGCGTTTTATTCAGGGTTACCGGTAATACGATTCTGGACAGCAGACCAAAAAAATCCTGGTTAAAAATACTGGGCTGATCATCTCCATCTCTGTTACCAGCATTTAGCAAAGACATAATACTGCCAAATATGGCCGAAGGACTGTTAAAGCGCTTGGCCAGTTCTTCGCCCTGGCGGGCTTCAATAACGCGTATCCTTGCAATCTCTTCCTGCAAATCACTGATGTTTTTTATTGAAACGTCCATGCTTTATTTTTTAAATAGTTTTTGTATGAAAAGGTTGATCAGCGGCTTTTCAATACGCTCTTTATTGAGCTTGATAACAATAGCGATTATTAAATAAATAAGCGCTACACAGCCAAAGCCCTCCCAATTGGAATCTAACAAATAAGCCAGGTAAAAAGCCAAAGTAAGACTGGCGAACATAAAGGCCAGTACCATACTGATAGCAGTAATGGCATCGGTGATCATACTGGCTAAAATTGAAGTTCCACCTTCAATAGCCTCGTATTTCAAAAGCTTAAAACGCGTTTCGGCATATTCCTTCAGCTGATCAACAATGGGAGGTAGTGGTGGTGGTGTTTCTTTTTTAGCTTCCATAGATGTAATTTATATAATCGGACAATTTATAAGGAGCAAGGATTTTTGGAGCAAGGAACAAGGACCAAGAAAAACCGATCTATAAATCCTTGTTCCTTATTCCTTGCTCCAAAAATCTTTAGTCCCTAATTAAGCATGTTCCAGATCGTCCTGATACTCTTCTTCGGCCCCTCTGATCTTTGATTTTATATTTTCAACCACCTTATCTTTAAAACCTACCAGGTTATCGATCTCAGCTGCTGCGGTATCTTTTATTGATTCGCCCAGGTTTTTTAATGATTCGGTAAGCTTGTCGCGTGTTTCGTTACCTTTATCTGGTGCAAATAAAATTCCCAGGGCTGCTCCTGCTGCCAAACCTGCAAGCAATGCAACAACTACTTTTGTGTTATCATTCATTGTAATATAATTTTAAGTTGAACATTTGTTTTTTTCAGGTCCGTGTTGTCTGTTCCGAGTTTCGTGTTGCCAGTACCGGGATACTCACATTCGACACACGATCCTCGCACCTCGATCCTCGAACCGCAATATATAGATTAAATATCCTGCCAAATATTACAGATCGGTCATTTTTTCTGAAATTTCTGTATAATTTATTTTTTTAACTCCCAATATGCCCTGGGCAATGTTCACAAAAGTATTCAATTTGCCCTGCTAATTTTCGGGCATTGTATGTATCCGTTCCAATCTGTCGGCAGCCATCCTGTTGGTTTCGTATATCTCCAGCAACAATAAAAAATATGACAATAATACCGGACCAAAAACCAAACCCAGTATACCAAAAAGCGGTAATCCTATAAACACCCCTATAACCGAAATAATAGGGTGCGTATTGGCTATACGCTTATTGATGATCATGCGTAAAACATTATCAATATTGCCTATCACCAGTAAGCCGTAAATGAGCAATAAAACCCCTTTTAGCGTATGTCCCTGCGCAAATAGTAAAATACTGGCAGGTATAGAAAGCGTTGGTGCGCCAACCACAGGCAAAAAGGATATAAAAGCGCCTATTACGCCCCAAAACACAGCATCGGGTATCCCAAACGCGTAAAAGCCTATGGCCAGCAGCGTTCCTTGTATTACGGCAATTATTCCTTGTCCTAAAACGTTTGAATAGGTAGAATCGCGTAGGGCCGATGCAAATTTCAGAGCATGCTGTTCACGAAATGGGGCATATTTTAATAAACCTGCCTCAAATTCACGGATTTGCGTTAACATGAAATACAGCAAAAAGTACAGAACCAATAAGGTAATAATGATATTGGCCGCGCTGCTTAATATCGACGGAAAAAGTTCGGTACCAAATGAGCCAAGTTTTTGAAGCGTATTTTCGGCAAAACGGGGCTGATTAAGATTAGTTGCCGCAAAGGCATCGATCTTGGATGTCCATTGTTCAATGGGCAGGGATTTAATATCGATGCTGGATATTTTACCCACCACCATGATACTAAGCAACAGGAAGGGAATAACGATAACTATAAGTGATGTAAATATGATAAGCAAAGCCACCGCCACCCGGTTCCAGCCTTTTTTTTCAACAAAGTACAGGTACACCGGCCTGAAAATGGTAAACAGCACAATGGCTCCCAATATGGAACTGAATAAACCGCTTAACGCATACAGCAAAAAACAACCCAGTATAATGATACTTACCAGGATAATGTTATTGCGTTGCTTATAATTAAAAATTGACATTTAGTATCAAGTAGTTAGTATCAAGTATCACGACCTTAGTTACAGATTCCTGATAAAATTGTTTTTGATAATGCTTGATAATTATAGCATCCGGCATTTAGTGTCAATTTACAAAAATCTTGATACTTGATACTAACTACTTGATACTACTCAGCGTTTAGCAAATTGTTTATCTGGGTTGAACTTGTTAAAATAGTATCCAGGTAAAATAAACAATCGTCAGAAAGATCAGGTATCTCATATTTCAGCTGTTCCAATGCCAGGTGAATATTGGAGAGTTGATTTTTAATATCATGTTTTAGCTTACGCAGGTTATCATCGCTGCTTCTTGCCTGTTGATCTTCCATTTTATTTAAGGTTGATGGCCTTCATCTTATTATACAACGTTTTACGATCGATATTTAATATTTCGGCCGCCTTTGTTTTATTAAAATTCACCTCCCTTAAAACTTTAATAATGGTTTCATATTCGGCTTCGAGGGCCGCGTTTTTGAGGTCATGCCGTGGTTCCTTTACTTCGGGCGCTTCGCTTACTTGGTTGTAGGCCTGTTCAAACGATGGTACTTTAAAATTGGAGATCTCCAGCGGCAACGCTTTCATCGTGATCTCATTGTCCTCGGCCAGCAAGGCTGCCCGCCTGATCACATTTTTCAGCTCGCGGATATTGCCGGGCCACCTGTAGTTCATAAAACAATCGATCACTTCGGGTGCAAACGTAGTTACATTACGACCGAGCTCATTGTTGGCTATTTTCAAAAAATGTTCGGCCAGCAGCATAATATCGCCGCCACGCTCGCGCAAGGGCGGCATATATATGGTAAATTCATTAAAGCGGTGGTACAAGTCTTCCCTGAACCTGCCTTTTAATATACCATCCTGCAGGCTCTCATTAGTAGCTATAATAATGCGCACATCCAGATCGATCTCTTTAGTGCTGCCGATCCTTTTAACTTTGCGTTCCTGAACGGTACGCAGCAAGGCCGCCTGTATCTCATAGGAGAGGTTGCCTACCTCGTCCAAAAACAAGGTGCCGCCGTTGGCCATTTCAAAGTGCCCTATTTTTGTATACAGCGCGCCGGTGAATGAGCCCTTTTCGTGTCCAAAGAATTCGCTGGCTGCCAGCTCTTTGGTTAATGAACCGCAGTCCATTGCGATAAAAGGCTGATTATGCCGATGGCTGTTCAAATGTATGCTTTTAGCCACCGACTCTTTACCCGTGCCGCTTTCGCCCAATATAATTACGCTGTAATTGGTGGGCGCCACCAACTCTATCTGACGCTGCAGCTCTTTGGATGATTTGCTGCTGCCGGCAACAAATTCGCTGGCAAACACCAATTTTTTATTATCGCGGCTTTTTGACTTTTCAGCAACTACATTATTGTCGCTCCCGGTATCTTCAACCAGGGCATAATGCGTTTCAACAGCCTTATTAATAGTATTTAATATTTCGTCGGGATATAAGGGCTTGGTGATATAATCATAAGCACCCATTTTGATCAGCTCAACCGCCATTTTAATATCCGAGTAGCCCGTAATAATAATAACCCCGGTTTTAGGATATTGGGTTTTGATATTCCTGAGCATTTCGCGGCCATCGGTATCTTCCAGCCTGAAATCACATAGCACCAGGCTAAATTCGTCATTTTTAAGGGCTTCCATGCCGCTTGTACCACTGGAGGCGGTACTCACATCAAAGCCATTGCGGGTTAAAAATTTAGATAGCAATAAAGCCACATTAACTTCATCATCAATGATGAGGATTTTCTTCATAAGAGCAATACTGATAACGGTAAATGTATTAAACGCGTTTAAGTTACAAACAATGTTGCTAATTTATGGAGCTTTATTTAAAAATGGCCCTTTAAACACAAAAAAGACGCAAACAAAAAGGGAGGCCGATTGACCTCCCTTTTTGTTAATTAGGTACATGTAGGGCCATATTAGAAGCCGTATGCTACACGGATACCTAAGAAGCTTACTTTGCTTTGGTCAATACCAGTAGCATATTTTGTAGTTGCTTCGTAACGGATACCAGCGTCAATAAAGTTACCGTTTGCGCTAACAGGGAATTGAACACCTACCTGCGGAGCATAAACAAACGCGGTTGACTTGTTAGCGCCAACATCTTTTTTGTTTAACAAAAATGCTGCACCTGCTTCACCTTGAACATAAAAGTTTGGAATAACAAAGTATTTTAAACCAGCTTTTACAGGGATCAGGTGAAAATCTGTTTGATCAAAACCAGCAACACCACCGATATCTTTTTTACCAAATATGTTGTTATAACCTGCGTTAACAGTAACAAATAACTGGTTTGAAATAACCGGGATGTCCGCTTGTACCGAACCACCTAAATTCCATTTGTAGTTATCTTTAAAGTTACCCAATGGGATACCTGCGTCAACACCAATGCTGTAACGGATACCGTCTTTAGCGGTGGTTGATGTAGAAGTAGTAGTTGGGGTAGTTGTTTGTGCTTTAGCGCCAAATGCAAATCCTGCAAATGCTAAAACAAGGGCCGAAATTTTAAATGTATTTTTCATAACAATTGTGTGTTTTTGATATATGTTTTTTAAACACAATGCAAAGTAAAGCACAGAATCATATATGATTTTTCATCCAAAAGTCATGAATATTTAATCGATTGATTAACAATGATTTATTTTTTGACCATTCGGGTATCTTGGTCAGACCATTGTCAAATTGAAAGTTTACACACCTGTTTGTGTCAAATTAACATGGAATTAACATAGCTTTTCGCCCGGTAAAAAGCCTGTTTTCTGCGTGCTTTTAGCTGGTTTTAGTTTTTGGGTGATAGGAGGCAGTATCAACCCTTGATCAAAGAGCACCAATCGGGAATGTTATTAACAAAATCTTAACACAACAGGTAAGCAGGTCACTCTCCCTTAAACGCGGCTTTGCGTTTTTCTAAAAAGGCGTTAACACCTTCTTTAAAATCTTTGGTACCAAAGCATTTTCCAAACTGCGCTATCTCGATACTATAACCATCCACACCATCGGTAAACCCGGCATTTACGGAGTTTATAGCGGCTGCAAGGGCCAGCGGAGCACGCTGTAATATCTTTTGCAGTAACTCTTCGGCTTTGATCAACAGATCTTCGGGGCAAACCACATGGGTAACCAGGCCGTACTGATGAGCCTCAACAGCGGTGATCATATCGGCTGTCAGTATCATCTCCAGCGCCTTGCCTTTTCCAATAAGCTGCGCCAGGCGCTGTGTACCACCGTAGCCGGGTATTAAACCAAGGGTTACTTCGGGCAGTCCCATCTTCGCGGTTTCGGAAGCTATGCGAATATGACAGGCCATCGCCAATTCCAAACCACCTCCCAGTGCAAACCCGTTAATGGCGGCTATTACGGGTTTATTGCCATTGGCAATCAGGTTAAATACTTCTATTTGTCCTTTGCGGGCAAGGGCCGTACCTTCATCAACATTCAGGTTGGCAAATTCGCTGATATCGGCGCCGGCCACAAACGCCTTGGCCCCTGTTCCGGTAATAATAATACCACCAACAGCGGGGTTCTTAAAAGCATCGGCAAAAGCCACATGCAATTCCATCAGGGTTTCCCTGTTGAGCGCGTTGAGCTTGCTTTCGCGGTTAATGATGATGTATTGTATGCGCTCTTTATTTTCTATCAGCAGATTTTGAAATTCCATAGGATTGTTTCATTTAAAAATTACGGTGCTGGTGCACCCATTCTGTAATATAAGCTACAATGTCCTGCGTACTGGTTCCGGGTGGAAAAAGTTCACCCACGCCCGATTGTTTCAGCGCTACCATATCTTCGTGCGGGATAATACCCCCGCCGGTAAGCAGCACATCATCCATCTCTTTTTCCTGCAGCAATTTAATGATGCGCGGAAAAACCGTCATGTGCGCGCCCGATAATATGGATATGCCAATGGCGTCCACATCCTCTTGTAAGGCGGTGTTAACCACCATTTCGGGGGTTTGGCGCAGGCCGGTATAAATTACTTCCATCCCGGCATCACGCAGAGAGGTAGCAATAATACGTGCGCCGCGGTCGTGCCCGTCAAGACCTACTTTGGCAACTAAAACACGGATTGGTCGGTTAAAGGTATTACTCATGTAAACCGTATTGGTTGACGTAAAAGTAATAAGAAAGCCGTGAATATTTCGGATGTCGGATATTTGATTTCGGATTTTGTTACCGAGTATACAATGTTTGACTTCCGCCTTTCCCTTGTCCGGCAAAAATCAATCTTATAAAATTCAAACTGCCTATCCTTCGTAAAAACTTTTTAAAGCTCTGTTTTAACACTTTTTTGTTCGAAATGAGGGCAAAAACCGGTTAAAAACTGTTCGAAACTTATTCAAAACCATCGATTTTAACACTTTTTAACAAATTCTGAACAGGATCTATATGATTTAAAAAGATTTACAGGATTGATATTCAAATAACAACATACCAAACAGTTGATCTTTGAGTCGTTTTTGCTATTTAACCAAACAGCCCTGCTTACGTTTTTCAAAGTAAGCAGGGCCGCGGAATGATGTACTTAAATGTATAAAAAATATTCGGGGATTACAATGGGATACGTTGTAATTTGTCTGGCGGCATCGACTCACCCGCCCATTGCTTCGCTCGGGCACCCTCTCTCCGGCTGCGCCGCAAAGAGGGGTTTGGGAGACTCTTTTTTTATTTCCCTACCCTCTTTCCGCCAAAGGCGAAGAGAGGGTCGACCAGCGTAGCGTAGTCGGGGTGAGTCGACGTCGCTGGTGCCGAAGCGCCGTAAATGAACCCAACAAGGCCTTCATGATAATACTCCGTATCGCGTCTGATCGATAACTTAAACCTTGTAAAAACAAACTACTGTCTTTTTAACCGGTAGGTATAATCCGTGCCTTTTTTCACCAGGATCAAGCTATCGCCTTTAGTTGTTGCGGTATAGATCCCGTTAAGCAGCAGGCCCCAGTTAAAATTGGCGGTATGTACTGTACTGTCGGTAAAAGTTATTTGATTATTATTAACTACATAACTGCCCCGGCTTAAAACGCCGAAGGTGGTATTCAATGATCCCTGGTAGGCTTTACCGGAAATAATAACATTAGCTGTTGTATTAATTGAGCCGGGACCAGAAGAGGTAAATGCCCCGGTATAGCTTCCATCTAATTTTTTAGAAAGTGGAGTTACTTTATTTTTAGTACACGCAGTAAAACTTAGTGTAGCGGACAGTAAAATTAAAAAGACAGGGGTTTTCATAAATTTGGTTTTTTAATTATTACGGTTGATGGATCGTTTGTGTAACAGGTTGATGAAAATCCTTTTCGGAATTGATGAATAGGAAGGGCATGTATGGCGTATACCCGCTCTTGGCCGCGGTAGGGCCAGTTACTTTTCCTTGATGAAAGGAGCCCTTTCAAGAGAGCCTGAGGAAAAAAAATAACTAAGACTCACCCTTTGCAAGTTTTTTGATACTTTCTTCCTGAAGTTCAAAATAGGATTGCAATGTTTTATGAATGTCCTTTACAAACTCATTTTCGGTTGAAGAAGAGTTTATATTGGCTACTGCATTAATATAGTCAATTACACTAATTATTTTGCGGGCCCAATCTTTGTATCTATCTTGAACTATATTTTCATTCATACTTTTTTCATCAGGACTTACCCAATGAAAACTTGCAGTATGGTTCATGAGTGTCCCTCTGAAAAAAGAAAGAATTATATCTGTAAATCTATTCCCTGTAGTTTGAGGATTTTCTTCATCTTTCTGGGCATACGGAACATATATCCAAACTTTAGGATTCTCATTTTGAATTTCATCTAAATAGATAAAACGAAAATAATCATATCGATAATGTGATATCGGCATGAATGGCCTTGTTATCTCAAAATTTTCACGCTCAAACGTATCGCTCACAAATTCGCTTATATCGTCATAGTCATCGTATGAAAATTGTTCACCATCAAAAAATGAAAACAAAAAATTCCGTCCAAAACTTTTCAGATATGCTTTGTAAGCAAGTGGGAGTTTACCAAACTTGCTTTCTATCTCTATAATCTCATTCTTTGTGCATCCTTCTACGTCCTTCCTGGTTTCAATGCCTAAACCTAATATGATTTTTTTTACCTCATCAAAAAAAACAGTGTATTTATCATCCATTGTTGAAAATAAAAACTTTCGATTGATCATACAATAAATATGGGACGAAAAGGCAAGTCTTTTTCTATACCCACTCAATAAAAAGGACATCTAATGTCTCAGAAGCCTTTAATGCTTCCTGCTGGCGCACGCGTATCGTGGCTGTTGCGCAACGCATCATTTATTTACACAATAATTATGGCAAGATGTTGGTTTTTAGTATCTTAATGTCATGCAAGGAAAGAAGCATTATCAAGAGAAGCTCTTTACTAATTTTCAACTGTCCGACCGTGTTCCTGTGGACAATATATATCGTAAACTTAAGGAAACACTGGATTTACAGTTCTTATATTCTGCTACCTCGAAGTATTACGGGAAAGATGGACAAAAAAGCATTGATCCGATTGTTTTCTTTAAGCTGTTGCTTGTTGGTTACTTAGAAAATCAACCAAGTGACCGGCGTATTGTTAATGCAGCCGCTATGCGCCTTGATATTCTCTATTTTATTGGTTATGATATTGACGAAGAATTGCCCTGGCACTCTACTTTAAGCCGTACCCGTCAGCTTTATGATGAAGATGTATTTAACCAACTATTCAAACAAGTATTAAAGCAATGCATCGACAAAGGAATGTTAACCGGTAAAAGGCAGGCCGTTGATAGTGTATATGTAAAGGCCAATGCGGCTTTGGACAGTATAAAGGAGAAGGCTATCATGGAAGACGCTATGGCCTTTACCAGTCAGTTAAAAGATGAGGAATCAAAACAGGGTAATAATGATGATCAAATATCCGATAAGCCCGAAGATCCTAAACCTCAAAAGCGCACTAATGCAAATCGCGTCAGCACAACCGATCCTGATTCAAGGATGTCCGTAAAGCCGGGCAAAGTAATGAAGCTAAATTACCTTAGCCAGCTTAGCGTTGATACCTCCAGCTATATTATTACCAGTATCGGGGCTTTCCATGCAGATAAGAAAGATAGCCAATGCCTTGATGCGGTAATTGACAAGATAGATAATAACCTAAAGGAATATGGCTTAACGGTAGAAGAAGTCATTGCTGATGCCAACTACAGTAGTTCATCCGTACTGGAAAGCCTTATCTCACGAGGTATTACCGGCTATATTCCCAATACCGGAACTTATAAACAGGAACGTGATGGGTTTGCATACGATGCAGAAAATGATGTTTACAAATGCAGTCAGGGAAACACATTAAAGTTCATTGGTTACAAAAATCATCATGGCGTTTCAAAGACATACATGAGCAAACGGTCCGATTGCAAAAAGTGCCCTATTCGCATGAAATGTCTTGGTAAGTCAACCTATAAAATGTTGACCAGTTCCATAACTAAACCTTTATTTGAGGAAATGCACAAACGCATGAACGATGATTACGGTAAACAGATGATGACCATACGGAAAAGTACCGTTGAACCTGTCATTGGGAACCTGATCGAATACCTGGGTATGCGAAAAGTAAATACAATTGGGATAAAACTGGCTAATAAGTGTATGATAATGGCAGGAATCGCATATAACCTTAAGAAGTTGATCAAATACGGAGGAACGAACTTTTGGGATGCGATAATAAGCTTATTAGAGCCTCAAGCGATATTTAACCTTATCGCTATTAAAACTGCCACCAATCAATTCCGGATAAAATTATCGCCTGTCTAAAGCCTCGTTGCGCAACAGCCACGTATCGTGTGTGCTTTCAACATGTATCCCCCGATCATATTTGCACATCGGAAGTCATATAGTTAGGCCCCGTACGAAAGAGAAACTATCTCTTGAGCAGTAATGAAAAATCTTCTAATGTATATAAAATCTAATTGCACATCGCAGAAGATTTCTCCTCGTTCCTCGTCGAAATGACAATCTTTTGATTTCTTCCTGGCACTTGTGATTCCATCACCAAACCAATTTATACCCATGCCCCCGTACAGTAATGATCTGCACATTGGGGTCGGCTTTTAAATGTGTGCGGAGTTTACTGATGAATACGTCCAGGCTGCGGGCGTTAAAAAAGCTGTCATCGCCCCAAATGGTTTCAAGCAGGTTTTTTCGCGATAATATTTGCTGTTGGTTTTTACACAATAATCTTAATATCTCACTCTCCCGGCTGGTTAAAGTCCATTGGTTTACGCCCTGCTGAACCGTATTTTTAAGTGGGTTAAAAGTAATACTGCCTATCTGATGGCTTTCGCCCGGAGGCTTGCTGGTACGGAGCAGGCGGTTATCGCTCAGCAATACTTTAATGCGTATCACCAATTCCTCCACAGCGAAAGGCTTTTTTAAATAGTCATTAGCGCCCGATTCAAACCCGGCCACCACATCCTTAGGCTGCGAGCGAGCCGTTAAAAATATGATCGGTGTTATTTTATCGGTTTCCCTTACCCGGTGGGCCACCTCAAAGCCATCCATTTTTGGCATCATAATATCCAGCACTAAAATATCCGGATTATCATTTTTATATTTTTGCAGGGCCTGTTCGCCATTGGCACAAAGAATCACTTCAAAACCATTCTCTTCCAGGCTTTCGCGTACAATGTGAGCCAGAGCCAGCTCATCTTCGGCCAGCAACAAGCGTATTTTAATCATGTTGTATAGGTATTGATAGTATAAACTGGCTGCCTGTATTCACTTCGCTTTTCACAGTTACCTGGCCGCCATGCGCTTCTGCAATATACTTCACATAGCTTAAACCAAGCCCGGTACCTTTCACATTGTGCACATTACCGGTAGGTACCCGGTGAAATTTTTCAAAAATGCGTTCCTGATGCGCCGCCGGGATGCCCATGCCCTTATCGCTTATCGAAAAAACGATCATGTTGCCATCCCGGTATACCTCTATCTTGATATCGGCCGGCTCGGTGGAATATTTAACTGCGTTATCTAAAATATTCAATATGGCATTACCAAAGTGCAATTTATCAGCTACAATCTGCTCAACCCGATCCCTGTTATTATAGGTAACGGTAACCGTTTTACCGGCTTTGGCTTTTTCCGTGGCTATCAGCTCATTCATCAGGGCATCAATCTGTATTTTCTCTTTCAGTAAAGTTATTTTATCGCGTTCAAAAGCCGCTACATCAAGCACTTTGCTCACCAACCCGTTTAGTTTCACCAGTTCATTACGGGAGGTTTGCAGGTAGCGCTGTGTTTTTTCGGGATCATTAAGGGCGTTGAATTTTTGCAGGCCCTCAATGGCTACAGTAATAGTGGCTATGGGTGTTTTTAACTCATGCGTCATGTTGTTGATAAAATCATCTTTCAATTGGCCCAGTGCTTTTTGCTGATTGATTATTTTGATAATATAATAAAAGCAAAATATGGTGAACAATACCAGCAGTGCCGACAATAGCAGAGTGATCATCATCCCTTTGATGACTACATATTGCGGATTGTGGAAAACAGCGCGAGCGTATAAAGTGAATTCCTTTTGCCTGGTGTAATGGTTTAAAACCAATATAAAGCCATGGTATTGATAGGTATATTCATTCGTTTCGCTATAATAGGCATTTGGTTTTTGCGATGGGGCAGGCTTACTGGTTAAACTTAAATTAAAGGGCGCATAGATATGCATTTTCTTCAATTCATCTGTAAAATACCGGCTTAGCTTTAAACTATCTGCCTGTTTATAGTTCCCGGGCAATGCGTATATGCCATCTTTTTGCGAGGGGCGCATGATCTCATCAATACCTAAAAATGTGGTAAGCTGTGTCATTAACGCAGGAACATAAAAGGACATCTCGGTGATCACTTCGGGAACGGTGGCCTTGTGATTGATCTTTGCTCTGTAATAATTATATACGCCAGCATCGGTTTCAAATGGGTTACTGTTTATTGATCCATGAAAGGAGAGCCAGATATTAAGCAAAGGGTTTACACTGTCCTGTTTAGCTCTTAGTGCTGCTCCTGAATGTATATAAGAGCTGCCCGCAGTAAAATGGAACTGTTTTAACAATTTATTATGCGAGGGATTTTTAGCATCGGGTTTAAGGCCGGGGTTATCTTTATACATTTCCGGCTCTACCCTTGCTGGAGTATCGATGGTAATGATACTGCTTGGTTCAGAAAGCCTTCTTATTAATACCATCCTGATCGAATCAAAATAATCCTTTTTACACCGGTCCATAGCACGCTGCATGGCGACGTCTATATTGCCATCAAAGCTTTTTTTGTTTATTCCATAAGCATTGACGCTCCAATAAGTTTGGAAGATAACTATGCCTGTTAACGATATTGTTATTAAGACCAGTACTATTTTAAGTTTCCTTTTCATGATTAATGGATTGATGAAGATAAAAGTAAATACATCAATAGCAGCCTGTACATTCTGTTAACATTGCTTAACATTAAATAATAAAAATTAAGGTTGGGGGTATACAATTTCCCTCTTGAGGGCTGCTGCGTGGACACATCTTGAAAACAACCGACAGGATAATATGCTCCGTTAGAAGCTCCCTGTTTGTAGCACTTAAAATTATACTCTTTGCCTCGTAGAGCAATGTCATTATTTAAAAAATTTGCAAACCCCTTAGGGGTTAAAGCTTTGTAGAAAAAACCCGGTTCCCATTCAGTGCCGTAGTGCTGTACTCAGGTTGCATACCTACGGCATGCTAATGATTGTTGTTTGTTTTCTACAAAGCTTTTACTCCTACGGAGCATCCTTAAATAATGACATTGATCGTAGAGGTTACCCATAATGACAAATGCGATTATCTGTTAATTAGAGGTTGCACCTACGGAGCAATCTTGTTTTTTGATTTGATCTGCTACAAACAGGTAGCTCCTAACGGAGCATAACAACTTGTGTACGCACGGTAACCCCTGGGGAGGGCGCGCATAGGGTTGTGTAGTAGTAAGGGTTTGCTTATAAAGCAACGGAACACACCCCTCCACCTCTCTCAAGTTTAAGTTAACCCATAAAAGGCCAATCTAAAATTTCAACAGGAGGCGCCTACAGAGCCAAAAAGCATGCCGTTTTAGGGCTATAAACACGTGGCTCCGTCGGGCAATGTCATTAAGTTAGTGATTTAAGGTTAGTTTTAATATCGAACACTGAACATCCAATATCGAATAATGAAGTAAAACATTCAACATTGGGCATTCGAAATTCATTATTCGATATTATTTCTACTTCTGTTTTTCTTTAACTTAATGACATTGCCCGTCGGGGCTGGCAGTGCGATTATACTATAATGGTGTACTCGGACCGCCATTCGGCCTCAGAGAAGCCTCCTGTTTATAGAAAAGTTTAAAGAAATTGGACTCCGGCGGAGTCTCCTGATCGTGAACATGCCTTCCAGGTACTCTTTAGTTCTCATTTAGATTTTATGGGTTAACTTACTTTCTCAAGAGGGGAATAGCGCAGGCCCCTTGCGTCCCCGCCATCGCCTGTGTCCTCACAGGCGATTTGCTTTTATATTTGGGAACCATGAGTTGCCTGTGAGGACACAGGCAACGGGAGAAAATCGCAGAGCCGACACACCGGTCTATCTCGGCCAGCTGGCGGATGGAAGAAGTGACAAGCGCAGCGACATCGTGGGTCGATACACATCGTCGGAAATAAATTTTAACTTTGCTTTTGTATGATGATCAGTGCGGCAACTTCATTTAATTTACTTGGGCAAAACCTACTGTTACTCCCTCAAAAAGCGATTTATTGGGAGCAGCAAAAAGCCCTCATTATTGCCGATGTGCATTTGGGCAAGGTGGGGCATTTCCGCAAAGCGGGCATTGCTATTCCACGGGATATGGAGCAAAGCGACCTGGCTACGCTATCAGACCTGATCCATGAATATCAGCCTCAAAAATTACTGTTCCTGGGCGATCTTTTCCACAGCGATATGAATAACGACTGGGACTGGTTTATCCTGTGGCGAAGTCAGTTCCCCAGCCTGCAGATCATCCTGGTACGGGGCAACCATGATATTATACCCGACAAACACTACCAGCAATTAGATATTGAACTGCATGACGAATTGCTGATGCACCCATTTTTAATGCAGCACCATCCATGTGTTGATGAGCACCTGCAAAACGCGGAGGGCTACGTGTTTTGCGGACATATACATCCGGGCGTTAATCTGAGCGGCCGCGGCAGGCAATCCATCACATTGCCTTGTTTTGCCTTCGGCAGTAAACAGGCCGTATTGCCTTCATTTGGTAAATTTACCGGCAAGGTGGCTATCCGCAATCAAAAAACCGACAGGATCTTCGCGGTTTTGAAAGACAAGGTGCTGGCGATTGATTAGACAATAGAGTGGGATGTGAGAGTGGGAGCGAGATTTAGAAATTAACCAAACTTATACAAGGGTAAAACTTTCTTCACGCGTCACTGCGAGGCACGAAGCAAAAGTCTCCTCTAAACGGCGAAGCCCTCATGTAATAATTTCTCCCAAAGGGGGATCAAAAAAAACTTTCAAAGCCCTCTCCTTTGGAGAGGGTTGGGAGAGGCTTTTGCTTCGTACCTCGCAATGACGCATTTTCTTACATCCCCCGCCCGGTGAAGCTTATCTTACCTCTTGATTCTTAATTCCTGATTCTCCTCCTCCTGTGTAATTTGAATGTAATTTCTTAGATTGATTCTAAATAGACTTTTCACCGCCAATAAGCCGAAAGCATTTCTATCTTTTGGCATATAATAAATACTTTTGCCTAAAATAAATCTATTTCATAATGAGCGAATTCAAACAAACCTTTAACTCATCACTGGGAAAAAAGCTGATCATGGCTTTAACAGGCTTGTTTTTGTGTACTTTTTTAATTGTACACCTTGGGGGCAACCTGCTGTTGTTTAAGGACGATAATGGTTTTGGTTTTAATGTGTATGCAAACTTCCTGACACATTTTCCACCAATTGAGGTTATCGCGTGGCTCTTATACGCGTCGATAGCGGTACATGCAGTATACGCGCTTATCTTAACGGTAAAAAACCGTAAGGCGCGTCCGGTTGGTTACGCCATAGCAGCAAAATCAGACGCCAGCTGGTCATCAAAAAACATGGGGCTGCTGGGTTCAATCCTGCTTGTATTTATCGTGATACATATGGGCGATTTCTGGTTCAAATACAAATACACCCATGAAGTTGGCTTTAAGGAGTACCGCACCGACCTGGCTACAGACCAAACTACTGTATCGGACTATACACCTGTATCTGCCGATTTCAACCACTCTGTTTCTACCGAAAACAATGTAGAGATAGTAAGGGTAAAAGACCTGCATGCACGCGTGGCGCACACCTTTGGCAACATCTGGTATGTATTGATCTATGTAATTGCCATGGGTGCGTTATCCTTCCACCTGTTGCATGGTTTCCAGAGCGCTTTCCGCACCCTTGGATGGGTACATCGTAAGTATACCCCTATAGTATACGGCATTGGCGCATGGTTCTTCGCAGTTATTATACCCATAGGTTTTGCACTTATGCCGTTGTGGTATTACTATATAACCCACAGAGGGTAATTTAAGTTGATTAAGTTAAATGGTTGAGTTACATCAGCCACTCACTAATATAAATTATACGAGAAATGAGTTTAGATGCTAAAATTCCTCAAGGCCCATTAGCCGAAAAATGGAGCAAGCATAAATTTAACCTGAAGCTGGTTAACCCTGCCAACAAGCGCAAATACGATATTATTATTGTAGGTACCGGTTTAGCGGGCGCATCGGCCGCGGCTTCATTAGCCGAGCTGGGTTATAACGTAAAATCTTTTTGCTTTCAGGATAGCCCTCGCCGCGCGCACTCTATTGCGGCGCAGGGTGGTATCAACGCGGCAAAAAACTATCAGAACGACGGCGACAGCGTTTACCGTTTATTCTACGATACCATTAAAGGTGGCGATTACCGTGCCCGTGAAGGAAACGTTTACCGCCTGGCCGAGGTATCTGTAAATATTATTGACCAGTGCGTGGCACAGGGCGTTCCTTTTGCCCGCGAATACGGCGGCTTGCTGGATAACCGTTCATTCGGTGGTTCGCAGGTATCGCGTACGTTTTATGCCCGCGGCCAAACCGGGCAACAATTGCTATTAGGCGCATACTCGGCATTAAACCGCCAGATACATGCCGGCAAAGTAAAAATGTATACCCGTACCGAAATGCTGGATGTGGTTGTGGTTGATGGCCATGCCAAAGGTATTGTTACCCGTAACATGCTTACCGGCGAAATTGAAACACATGCAGGTCACGCGGTATTGTTATGTACAGGCGGTTACAGCAACGTGTTCTACCTGTCGACCAACGCTATCGGTTCAAACGTAACAGCTGCCTGGAGGGCCCACAAACGCGGCGCTTTCTTTGGCAACCCATGCTATACCCAAATTCACCCAACCTGTATCCCGGTAACCGGCGACCATCAATCAAAATTAACGCTGATGTCTGAGTCGCTGCGTAACGACGGACGTGTTTGGGCTCCAAAAACGGTTGAGCTTGCCGAGCAATTGCGCAAAGGCACGCTGAAAGCCGATCAGATTAAAGAAGACGACCGCGATTATTTCCTGGAACGTAAATATCCGGCCTTCGGTAACCTTGTCCCGCGCGACGTGGCTTCACGTAACGCCAAAGAAATGGTTGAAGACGGTCGCGGTGTTGGCGGTTCTGGTTTTGCCGTATTCCTTGACTTTGCCGACGCCATTAAGCGTCTTGGCGAAGAAACCGTTAAGGCTAAGTATGGTAACTTGTTTGATATGTACATACAGATCACCGACGAGAACCCATACAAACAACCCATGCGTATTTATCCTGCGGTACACTATACCATGGGCGGCCTGTGGGTTGATTATAACCTGATGACCACCATACCAGGTCTATATGCCTTGGGCGAGTGTAACTTCAGCGACCACGGCGCTAACCGCCTGGGTGCATCTGCACTGATGCAGGGATTATCTGATGGTTACTTTGTGATCCCTTATACGCTTGGCGATTACCTGGCTACCATCGGCCCTAAAAAGGTGGATACCAGTCACCCTGCTTTTGATCAAACCAAAAAAGAGGTGATTGAGCACGTAAATAAGTTATTAGCTTTAAAAGGCACCAAAACGGTTAACGAATATCATCGCGAGCTTGGCCACATTATGTGGGAATATTGCGGTATGGCACGTACCGAAGAAGGCTTGAAAAAAGCCAAAGGCCTGATCCAGGCGCTGAAGGCTGATTTCTGGAAAAATGCCATTGTAACCGGTGAGAATGAAGAAGTAAACGCTTCTTTAGAGCGCGCAGGCCGTATTGCCGACTTTATTGAACTGGGCGAACTGATGGTTGATGACGCTTTAATGCGCGAGGAATCATGCGGTGGCCACTTCAGGGTTGAGTCGCAAACACCAGATGGTGAAGCCAAACGTGATGATGAAAACTTTGCATTTGTTGCCGCCTGGGAATTTAAAGGCGAAAACCAACCAGAAGTACTGAACAAAGAGCCGCTGGTATTTGAATCGGTACATTTATCACAAAGGAATTACGCTTAAGAGGTATCAAGTAATTAGTATCAAGTATCAAGACAGCTGCATCTGTTAAGATACTTGGCAAAAGTCTTGACACTTGATACTAACTACTTGATACTATATACACTAGCTACTTGATACTAAATCTCAAAAAAGATGAGTAACGGAAATATGAACCTGACGCTTAAAGTATGGCGTCAAAAAAATGCGCAAACCGCGGGCAAATTCGTAACCTACAAGGCCGAAAACATTTCGCCTGATATGTCATTCCTGGAAATGCTTGACGTGGTGAACGAAAGTTTGACCCATAAAGGCGATGAGCCCATTAACTTTGATCATGATTGCCGCGAAGGTATTTGCGGTATGTGTTCGCTATATATCAATGGCCACCCGCATGGCCCCAAAAGAGGCATTACAACCTGCCAGCTGCACATGCGTACTTTTCATGATGGCGAAACCATTACGATCGAGCCATGGCGCGCTTCGGCATTCCCTATCGTAAAAGATTTAGCTGTTGACCGTTCGGCGTTCGACCGTATCCAGCAAGCCGGTGGTTATGTATCTGTAAATACCGGCGGCGTACCTGATGGTAATGCGATAGCGATACCAAAGGTTATTGCTGATGAGGCATTTAACTCGGCTACCTGTATTGGTTGCGGCGCCTGTGTTGCGGCCTGTAAAAATGCTTCGGCTATGCTTTTTGTATCGGCCAAGATTACGCAACTGGGCCTGTTACCTCAAGGTCAGCCAGAGCGTTACCGTCGTGTACAATCTATGGTAGCCCAGATGGACGAAGAAGGTTTTGGTAGCTGTACCAATACCGGTGCCTGCGAAGCGGAATGTCCTAAAGAAATTAAGCTGACTAACATCGCACGTATGAATAACGATTATTTCAGCGCCAAACTGTTCCGCCAGGAAGAAATTCATGAGGAACAGCACGGTGGTTAATCCGCGATAGTGGACAGTATATGTAAAAAGGCTTTGGAGATTTCCAAAGCCTTTTTTGTTTTTTTTATGGTGCCATGCTGAGCCCGTCGAAGCATGGTGGGTAGGCTCTGCGCGCGAGTCTTCGACAAGCTCAGACTGACATGTCCGCTATCCGAAGTCTTTGACTTCGGATCATTATGCTTGTAGTTTACAACTACCAGGTAGTCTGAAGACTACGGGCATAATCGTTCTAAGTCAGAGGCTTCGAACAGCGCAATTCTTTTATATCCATTACAACAACTCCAACGCTTCCAATTCCTTTTCCAACTGCCCGGCCGAAGTAAAATGTATACTTTTAATGCCTGCTTTTTCGGCGGCTACTATATTGCGGTAATTATCATCGATGAACAAGGCGTTTTGCGGATCAACATGGTAACGATCAAGCAGGATCTGGTAAAACTCCGGTGCGGGCTTTCGCATCTTCTCGACACCTGATACCACAATACCATCAAACCAGCTTAAAAAATCATACCGGGCCAAGGCCACCGGGAAAGTTTCAGCCGACCAGTTGGTGAGCGCATATATTTTGTATTTACCACTTGTTTTTAGCCTTCTGAATAGCTCAACCGTATCGTAAAAGGGCTCACCCAGCATTTCTTCCCAGCGGTCATAAAACGCCCGGATATAGGCTTCGTGCTGCGGGTATTGGGCCACCAGTATATCCGTTCCTTCCTGCAAGGATCGACCGGCATCCTGTTCCTCGTTCCAGTCGGATGTACAAATCGTTGCCAGGAAATCTTTCATTTCCTGCTCGTTGGTAAACAAGGTACGGTACACGTAGTGCGGGTTCCAGTCGATCAAGACCGCACCCAGATCAAATATGATGGTATCGATCATTTCTTTTTATCGGAATGTTCGTAAACTTTAACATCGGTCACTACGGAATCTTTCAGGGAAAGGATCAGCTTTTTAACATAAGTAGTTTTACCTTTCTTGGTTATCTCATCAATATCATATACCATTTCGGTGGTATTGCTCACCTGCGGACGGTGCAACAGATGGATCACTTCCTGGTACTTTAAGCCCTTGAGTTTATAGTTTTTTAGCAGGTCATTCAGCATTTTATCCCTGTTTGGAAATTCCAACCCATCGCCATAGTCCCAATTTTCACGATCAAATTTTATATTACGTTTACACGCCGCGAAAGACAGGGCGATTAAACAGAATAGTAAGATTGTTTTTTTATTAAACATTGCATTAAAAATCATTGATCAAATATAGTAAGATTCGATTAACGAGCTTTGTAAATGATAGAATAGAGCGTTTTACTAACGATCGTCATTGCGAGCGCAGCGTGGCAATCCCCGACTTACAGAGGCGCTCCACATATTGGGGATTGCCACGTCGTTCCTCCTCAATGACGCCTTTTTTTTAGAAGATCCTTACTCAGCACCCAGCAAATACGCCTTAAAATCCGCAAAATCCTTACTCAGCGGTACAGCCAGTTTTGTTTTATGCTGCAGCTCTTTTACCTGTTCCGGTATCTCGATCTTAGCGCTTATGGCTTCGCTGAAAACATCTGGGAACTTGCAGGGGTGAGCGGTCGACAAAAATACGCCGGCGGTATCCACGCTACTATGATCATGCTGATAATCTGTTAGCGCCTGCCAGGCTATAGCTGTATGCGGGCAAACCACATAGCCATAAGTATCAAATACCCAGTTAATGGCTTTTAGGGTTTCTTCGTCGTTATATTTAAAGCCAACAACCAGCTTTTTTAACTCGTCCATGTCATCTTTAAACAGATCGGCAATGCGTACCCAATTACTTGGGTTACCTACATCCATAGCATTTGATAAGGTAGCCACCGATGGTTTTGGCTGATAAACACCCGTTTTTAAAAACTCCGGAACGGTATCATTAGCATTGGTTGCAGCAATAAATTTTTCGACAGGCAAGCCCATTTTCCAGGCCAGTAAACCTGCTCCGATATTACCAAAGTTTCCGCTCGGTACCGAGAAGATCACTTTTTTAACACCTTGTCTTAACAACTGCGCGTAAGCATTAAAATAGTAAAAAGTTTGCGGTACCAGCCGGGCTATATTGATGGAATTGGCCGATGTTAAACGGAATTTCGCATTCAGCTCGGCATCAGTAAAAGCTTGTTTCACCAGGGCCTGGCAATCATCAAAGGTACCATCCACTTCCAGCGCACGGATGTTTTGGCCGTTGGTAGTTAATTGCTGCTCTTGCACACCGCTTACTTTGCCTTGCGGATATAATATGGTTACCCGCGTATTGGGTACACCCAAAAAACCCAAAGCTACCGCGCCGCCGGTATCGCCGCTGGTAGCTACCAGCACATCCAGTTGCTTTTCGCCTTCTTCTAAAAAATAGCTCATCACCCGGCTCATGAAACGGGCGCCAAAATCTTTAAAAGCCAATGACGGGCCATGGAAAAGCTCCAGCACATGCACGTTATCATCCAGTTTTACAACGGGAGCAGGGAAGTTGATGGCATCATCTATCAGTGCTTTCAGATCAGCTTCCGGAATAGAATTGCCCAGGAGATTTTGCGCTACTTTAAATGCAATCTCGGGCAGGCTGTATTTATCCAGGTTATTAACAAAATCAGCATCCAAACGAGGGATACTATAAGGCATATATAAACCTTTATCCTGCGGCATGCTGTTAAAAACCGCGTCTTTAAAAGATACTTCTGATAAGGTGTTGTTGGTACTGTAGAGTTTCATTTTTGATTTATTTCTTCTCCGCGCGTCATTGCGAGGAACGAAGCAATCTCTTTAGGACATGCTTATTCGCTCTGTATATTGGGGATTGCTTCGTTCCTCGCAATGACGTGTGGGGTATTGTGCTTTTGAATTTTAACTTTTGATTTTAACTTAAAATCGCGCTATTACCTTCGGTCCGGCATCATTGATGGTGGATACATAGGTGTTTGAGCCAATTTTCAATCCCGTTAAATGTTGCTGCAATTTTTGGGTAATGAGCGTGGCTGTTTCCTCGTCCCTGGTAAATGCAAAAACCGACGGACCAGAGCCTGAAATGCCAAAGCTTACCGCGCCCATGCCCATAGCTATTTCGCGCATCTTATAAAAATCGGGGATCAGCATGGAGCGTACGGGCTCAACCAGTACATCTTTCATGCTGCGGCCTATCAGGTCAATATCCTGCATAAATAAACCGCTTACCAGGCCGGCAATATTGCCCCACTGGGTCACAGCATCCTTCATGTGGATGTTTTTACGGATGATCTGGCGGGCTTCACGGGTAGGTACATCTACATCCGGAAATACGATGGCGCAGTAAAGATTCTTGGGATGCGGCAATCTTACCACGTCCAGCGGTTCATAACTGCGGATCAATACAAAGCCGCCAAACAGGGCAGGGGCAACGTTATCCGCATGGCCCTGACCACAAGCCATTTCCTCGCCTTTCATCGCAAAAGGTAGCAGGTTTATCGGATCAGATTCATCACCCAGCAGGGTTTTAATGGCAAATAAGCCCGCAACTGTACTGGCCGAGCTTGAACCCAGCCCGCTGCCTATCGGCATTTTTTTGTGCAGTTCTATATCCAGCCCAACATCGGTGCGACCGATGCTCTGCAAATAATGCAGCACGCTTACGCTCACTGTATTCTTAGCGGGATCAAGCGGCAGGCGACCGTCATCGCCCGTAATTTTGCTGATGGTGATGCCCGGTTTGCCGGTCATACGCATGATCACTTCATCGCCGGGCTCATTAACGGCAAAACCCAGCACGTCAAAACCGCAAACCACGTTGGCAACGGTGGCCGGGGCAAAAACGTGAATGCCCTCCCCACCCCCTGAAGGGGGTGCTACTTGCGTGGGGGTTTTTAACTCTTCTATTTTATTTTCCATTTTCAATATCAAACTATTTAGCTTTTTAAAGCCAGACTTATCAAACTATAGTTCCCCCTTCAGGGGGTTAGGGGGTTCCTAATCAGCACCCATGTTAATTAAATCAGCAAATACGCCGGCGGCGGTAACTTCTGCTCCCGCGCCGGGGCCTTTTACTACCAGTGGGCGTTCCTTGTACCTATCTGTGGTAAACGATATAATGTTATCACTGCCCGACAGCATGTAGAACGGGTGGTTTTCATCAACCATTTGCAGGGTAATCGTTACTTTACCATCTTCCAGTTTACCTATATAGCGCAGAACCTTACCATCTTTTTCGGCCTGATCTTTTAGTTTGGCAAAATGAGCATCCTCAGTTTTTAGCGTGGCGTAAAAATCATCTACCGATTTTGCTTCCAGGCTGGCTTTAGGCAATACGCTTTCTATCTCAACATCGGCTTCTTCCATAGCGTAACCGGCATCGCGCGCCAGGATCAGCATTTTGCGCATAAAATCCTTGCCGCTCAGGTCATCGCGCGGATCTGGTTCGGTATAGCCTTTTTCCTGTGCTTCCTTCACCACATCGTGGAAATTAGCATCGCCCTTAAAGTTATTAAAGATGAACGATATGGTGCCCGACAAAATAGCCTCGATACGTTGTACCCGGTCGCCGCTGTTCATCAGGTTTTTCAGAGTATTGATGATCGGCAGACCGGCACCTACGTTGGTCTCATAGAAAAAGTCGACCCCATGGGTACGGGCGGTATCTTTAAAGGTGCGGTATTGCTGATAGCTGCCCGAGTTGCCTATTTTATTACAGGTGATCACCGAAATATTGGCCTTAAAAACCTGCTCATAAAAGCCTATCGGCACGGGACTGGCCGTGTTGTCAATAAACACGCAGTTGGGCAGGTTCATCTCTTTCATCTTGCTGATGAAGCTCTGCAGATCGGCCTCATAAGGCGAAGCCTGCAGATCATCCTGCCAGCTATCCAGCGATATGCCATCGCTGTTGAAAGTCATTTTACGGGTATTGCTGATGCCCGCTATTTTTACCTGTATACCGTTGTTATCTTTTAGATACTGACTATGGGCATTCAGTTGGTTAAACAGTGTTTTGCCGATATTGCCGGTCCCCAGGCAAAAGGCATGCAGCGTTTTAGTAAGCTGCACAAAAAAGGCATCATGCACCGCATTCAAGGCCTTGGATAGGTCATTAGCCGAGATGATCACCGAGATATTATACTCCGACGAACCCTGCGCAATAGCCCTTACGTTAACCCCGTTACGGCCCAGCGCATGGAATAATTTTCCCGACATGCCCGGCGTTTGTTTCATGTTTTCGCCTACGATGGCCAATATGGCCAGGTTCTTTTCAATCACCAAATGCTCCAGCTTTTTGGCCGCCAGTTCCAGTTCAAACTCTTGTTCTATCACTTGTTTGGCGCGTTCGGTATCCTGAGGCTGTACCGCGAAGGTGATGCTATGTTCTGATGACGACTGGGTGATCAGTATCACGTTAATCTGCTCACGAGCCAGCAACGAAAACAACCGGCCGCTAAAGCCCGATTTACCCACCATGCCGCTGCCTTCCAGGTTGAGGATGCTGATATTATTGATAGAGGAAATACCTTTAATGGGCAGGCTCGACGCCTTACAATCGTGACGGATCACCGTACCTTCAAATTCAGGTTCAAAAGTGTTTTTGATCACGATAGGGATCTTTTTAAGGAAAGCCGGGATCATGGTTGGCGGATAGATCACCTTGGCGCCGAAGTAGGAAAGCTCCATAGCTTCGGTATAGGTAAGCTCCGTTAAGGAGAATGCCTTTTTCACCATCCGCGGATCGGCGGTCATCATGCCGTTAACATCCGTCCAGATCTGTATTTCCTTAGCATTAAGCGCCGAGCCAAATATAGCTGCGGTATAATCACTGCCGCCCCGGCCCAGAGTAGTGGTTTGCCCTGCATCGTTGCCTGCTATAAAGCCGGTCACAATGAGCATTTTATCTTTATTAGCCTCGTACAGGTTACGGATCAGCATTTCGGATAGTTCGGTATTCACCTTGGCGTTTCCAAATGCGCTATCGGTTTTAATCGCTTCGGCAGCATCAACAAAAAGCACGTCTTTAAAATGTTGAGCTGCTATTTTGCTCACCATAATGGTGGAGCAGCGTTCACCATAGCTCAGTATCTGGTCGCGGGTTTTGGGGGTCAGCTCGCGGAGGGTCAGTACCCCTTGCAGCAACTCTTCCAGCTGGTTAAAGTGAATTTTTAAACGGGTAAACGCCGGATTTTGGTTTTGCACATCCAGCAGGCTTTTCACCACATCAAAATGGCGTTTTTCCAGTTCGGCCAGGGCAGCGGTAAATTCGTTGCCATTGGCTGCGTCTTCGGCCATAGAAGCCAGCAGGTTGGTTACCCCGCCCATGGCAGATAATACGACTACCGGTTTTTCCGGATTTTTAAACTCATCGCCCAGGATGTTTAAAAGAGTTTGGATGCTTTTGATCGATCCTACGGATGTACCGCCAAATTTTAGAACTTTCATTTATGGTTTAGTATCAATAATAATTTTATATCCCCTATTTGCCTCACCTAATCCTCTCCAAAGGAGAGGACTTCCATATTTATTTCCAGAACCCTCTCCTTCGGAGAGGGCAGGGTGAGGCTGTTAAACAAAAAAGCCTTCCTCTTTGCGGAGGAAGGCTTTCATTTGGTTTCTTTTTTTATGTTTTACACCATACGATTATCTTCCTCCGAGTTTTATGCCGGTGGTAATAATAATGGTAATAATGGTGCTGTTAAGTGTCATATATAATGTCCGTAAAGTAAGTAGATTAATCTTTAATTAGCAAGGATTATTTTATTTTTTATGAAAAAGCGAATAAAAAGGCTGATTTGTATCATATAATTGCTTGAATGCTAAAAAAGTGGATACTAATTGCTGGCTTTTACCATAATTTTTGAGCATTATACCCTAAAATAAAGCAATGGCCAATTAATTATTACTTTTGGGGTTATAATATGCAGGGATTAATCACCAAATCAACCGGAAGCTGGTACCAGGTACAAACCCCCGATGGGCAACGTATAGACTGCCGCATTAAGGGTAAGTTCAGGATGAACGGTATTACCACCACCAACCCGGTGGCTGTTGGAGATGTGGTTGATTTTGAAATGGAGCCCAATAGCGAAAACGGGGTGATCACCAACCTGCAACAGCGCAAAAATTATATTATTCGCAAAGCCATCAACCTGAGTAAGCAGGCGCAGATCATTGCCGCCAATCTTGACCAGGCCCTGCTGGTGGTTACCCTGGCATCGCCCCGTACCTCACTGGGCTTTATTGATCGTTTCCTGGTGACTGCCGAAGCCTATGACATACCAGCCAGATTGATATTTAATAAGCTCGACCTGTTTAGCGACGAGGGTCTGGAAATACTGGCCGATTATAAAGCTATATACGAAAATATCGGCTACCCCTGCTTTGAGGTATCTGCATTGGATGGTACCAACATCGACCAGGTACAGGAGCTATTGAAAGATAAGGTGACCCTGTTCTCCGGCCATTCGGGTGTGGGCAAATCAAGCCTCATTAACAGCCTGTTGCCCAGTCTTGGCCTGCGCACACACATGGTATCTGAATGGAGCGACAAGGGCATGCACACTACTACCTTTGCCGAAATGTTTGAGCTGCCGCAAGGTGGTTTTATCATCGATACCCCCGGCATTCGTGAGTTAGGCGTTATCGATATCGAAAAACAGGAACTAAGCCACTTTTTCCCCGAAATGCGTGAGCGAATGAACCAGTGCCGTTTCAACAATTGCCGACACATTAACGAACCCGGCTGCGCCGTACTGGAAGCCCTGGAAAACGGCGAGATCGAACTATCCCGCTACGAAAGCTACCTGAGCATTTATCATGGTAATGATACAAGAGCGTAGGTTGGGGAAACAAGAGATAAGAGTCAAGAATTAAGACAAAAGAGAAGTCGTCGTCGTCCCCAGGACAACCACCTTCGTTAATACAAACTTGGCATGTGGATATGCCGCAAAAAGTTCGACATGCCCCAATCTTTGATCTTAAACTACTTCTTACTTGCTTTCAAAAAATCACTCAAATAACTGCAATCATTTACCGCCAACCTATAATAAGCTGTTTTGCCATAGTTTTTTTGTAGTTCGGCAAAGTAAGGGTTATTGCGCACAGCCTGATCATAACTCTTTTCAGCATTTTGGAGCTTGGTATAGTTGTAATCCGGAAAATCTGAGTAGGATGGCATCTTGATCTGTTTTTGACGGCATTTGGCCGCCATAAAGGTGCATTTGGCTTTAAATTCGGCATTGGTGCTTAACTGCCTGGCTTGTAAAAACAGCTTTTCGGCATTGCTGGTTTTTACATAGTCGGTGTCATAATAATACAACGATTTGCGGCCATAATCTGTCGACGACCAGTCATAGCTGATCAGATACCAGGCGTTACCATAGGTTGAGGTATTGTATATGGCAGTAGCCATATTAAAGTAACTGACCGCGGCATTTTTAGGATTAGCCTTAATTTGCTTTTGGTAAGCCACCATGGCTTGCGCAAACTGTCGCTTATTATATCCTTTGCCATTTTTATTCAGCAGCAGTTTTGGATAATCAGGCATTTGGCTGATGAATGGATCGGCACCGGTTGCTTTTTCGTCGTAAAAATTGGTCGGGAATTTATTCAGTTCTTTTTCATTAACCCGGTTCAGCGCTGTAGCCGCTTCGGGATATTTATGCTCGCGCAGATATGCCGTACCCAGTAACTCATACAGGTCATCATTACGGTAACGACCCAATTTTTGTGTTAAAAAATGCAGGTAAGGATTTGCGGGAGGCGTTTTTTTCCAGGCAATTATTTTATTTAATGCCGATGAATGCAGATAGTTTTGCCAATAGTTGATTGTCTGACTGCTGGCCACAGTAACTTTACTTCCGCTTGCATCACCCTGTAACATAGCAATGGCTGCTTTACTGGTATCGCCCTGTTTTAAATAAACGGGCGCCATAATGTCCTGGTAAAAATTGCGGGCCGTTATTGCAAATGGCGACAGACCATAATAGCCTAAATTATACGAGGTATTGCTTGTGATTTCATGTGCCACCTTCTCATCGAGCCATTTTAATGATGGCAGCAGAGTGGCCTCATTTACCTCGTTGTATTGTTGTATTCCTTGTGCGGTTAACAATAACTGTATAATCTGTTTTTGATCGTTAAACTTTGAACTTAGCTTTTCGCCGTTTAATGCTGCCAGATATTCAAGTCCGGCTTTGGTATCTTTTTGCATCCATGCTAAATAAGCCTGTGCAAGATTGCCTAAGTTATATTCCGGATATTTTTTCTCGGCCGATAATTTTTGGCAAAAGCTTTTCAATTGCTTAATGTGCGCTATAGCTTTGTTCCTGCTGCTGTCTGGCAGGTTGCCATAATAGCTTGGCACTGCTGGGCCCGGAATTAACGTTGCGCTTAAATACTGTTCCTCCAGCTTATTAATCTCACGGATAAGCAGCACACCTACCATATCCGAAGATGGCTCATACTCATAAACCTCTTTTAGTGGGTTTATATTAAGTGCAGGGTCATTGAAACCATCAATAGCATGAATAACGGCCTTCTCATTTTTATTGGCAGCCAATGCCAAAACATTTTCTGTTTTAGCATTGATATAATTGAAATTACGATAAGCCTGAACCCGCCTTTCGGGATATGCGGCAAATATTTTTGAAAATAGGTAGGCCGATTTTACCGTATCGCCCAGCCAGCGTGACTCACCCGCCTTTAAAGCCAATGCCCACCCTTTTACATGGCTGTCGGTTTTGTAATTAACCAGGTATTTATCGTACACGTCAGCGGCTTCCTTATAATATTTACCATAATGCAGCAGGCGCTGTGCCTGGTATAAATATCTCAGCTTAATAAATTTATCCTTTTCGGTATTAGCATTTGATAAAGCCTCTTCGCCGGCCTTTTTCAAAGCGTCCGTATCCATTTCTTTTGGATTCCAGTATTCAGATTTGACGTTTGCGATAGGTTCAACGCCCTTAGCGAACTGATAATAACTTAATGCGCTTTTATTTGAAGCAAGGGATTGCAGGAAGCTATTATTTTTTAAACTATCGGGCAACGCACCTTTTCCATCTAAATAGCCATTATATAGCACAGTATCAGCATGGCCTTTTAAATGATACATCGCTTTTTCAACATCTTCGGCCTTTACAGAGTGGCCTAAATATGCTGCCCACTCCCTTGAGTTGAGGGTAGCCTCGCTTACCTGTTCTTCATCGTCATATAAAAAGCTGTAGGAGGTAAAATAAAAGGGCCTATATTCCTGCGTACGTTGTATGTCATTATGAAAAAAAGAAACATAATAATCATAAGGATCACCCTCGCCGCCGCAGGCAACATTGATGGCAATTTCGGCAAAAAAGAAAACGATTAAACTAACGGAACAAATGAGCAGTTTTTTCGAGGTTGTCATAGGTGTAGGTTTTTATAGTAGCTTCGTCAAGGTGAAAATAAATAACGTTTACCGTATCCGCTTTTATCAGCGGTGATAAATAACCGGCCGCAGCCTGTAAATTACCGGCTGATACATTTTCCCAGCGCAGCTCGTCGTTGGTTTTTAAACCGTAATCGGGCAAATTGGTTTTAGCCCGGTAAATGTTATTTTTTATAAAGATAAACTGATTTTTATTATTCAGATCCTCTGTCGAGATCCTTTTGGCAATACCGATATATTCCTTATCCCGGAAAGCTACCGCCCAGCTAAACAGCGGTAAGCCTATGTCAACCGGCATGGGGTAGGCGGTCACATTGTCGCCCAGGTATTTTTTCAGTTCGCTTATTTCCAGGATGGAATTTTGCTCTCCGTATTTGCGCAGATTGCCCATGTTATAACACATCAGCATTACACGGTTTACGGGCGGAATACCGCTCCCCTTTTGATTTTTTAACTGGTGCAGCCTCAGCGTTGCCGAAATGATTTTTCCCTTTAGCTCTTTAACTTTACGCAATTGTTCCAACAGGTAAAAATAGTTTTCGCGGGTTGATGCTGTCCAGTCGCAATCTATCTGTAATTCGGTAAAAGAAGTTTTACCAGCCTGCTGCACTTTGCCATTTACAAAGCGAACGATGTTAGCGGCCAATGCATCAAGCTGTGGGTGGGTTGTGGTTTTTAGAATATTGTTAACAATGAATATTACAGGTATCATTTCAACCGTATCTGGAAGCTTGGTCTGAAAAGCGATAGGCGATACGGGAACAGGGATGATACCACTCTCGTCCATATCCACATCCATGATGCGCATATACAGCTTGTGAGCGTGCAGATGATTCAAATAACTTGGTTCGGTTTGGTTACTTTTATAAACCGTTTTCCAGAAATAAAAAGAGGTATTAACAACCCGGTCATGCCGGTGGCAGGAGGAGAGGCAAGAGCCTATGATGGAGCAAAGAATAAAGATAAAAAGAACAAGGACAGGAGAGCGGGGAGTAACGATTTCTGGAACAAGGAGCAAAGACTTTTGGATAATCTTTTTCATCGTTAGCGTCTTATTTGCCTTGTTCTTTATTCCAAAAATCTTTGTTCCATGAATCCTTATTCTTTGCTCCTAAAGTCCTTGATCTTAGTCCAAAGCGGCTTTAAAATCAGCCATCAGATCTTCCAGGTCTTCAATGCCTATCGACAGGCGGATCATGGTTTCGGGGATTCCCATTTCGGCACGTTTATCGGCGCCCAATTCAAAAAATATAGTTTGGGCAACGGGGATAGACAACGTACGGGTATCGCCCAGGTTGCTTGATTTTATAACCAGTTTCAGCTTATTTAAAAATTCCAGGCAATCAATGCTTTCATCCAGCTCGATGCTCATCAAACCACCAAATTTCCTGAACAGTTTGCCTGCACGCTCATGTTGCGGATGACTTGCGACACCCGGGTAAAATACTTTTTTAATTTTAGGGTGAGCCTCAAAATACTGTGCCAATGCAAACGCGTTGTTACAGGCACGCTCCAAACGCAGAGCCAGTGTTTCGGCACCTACAGAAATGGTATGTGCAGCCTCGGGCGATAACGTACCACCAGAATCGCGCAATCCTTTTTTGCGGATCTGGGTAAGACCCAACGTTTCTGGTTTTACCTGTTTTTTAAAGGTCTCGAAAATATTAGGGTAGTTGCTCCAGTTAAACAAACCGGTATCGGTAACACAGCCGCCCAAAGCATCGCCATGACCGCCAATGTATTTAGTTAAGGAGTTGATTATTAAACTTGCTTTAACATCAATAGGGTTAAACAAATAAGGCGAGGTCATGGTGTTGTCAACCATATATATGATCCCCTTTTGCGCGCAAAGTTCGCCGATAGCTTCCAGGTCGGCTACCTGCGTGGCTGGGTTCGCAATGGTTTCCACAAATACCATTTTGGTGCCGGCTTTAATTTCGTTGCGCACATTTTCAACATCTGTAGCATCAACAAAAGTAATATCCAACCCCATATCAATATAGGTTTGAAATATGCTGCGGGTATTACCAAACAGAAATGAGCTGGCCACAATATGATCGCCATGTTTTATAAGGGCCATTACCGTAGCCGAAATTGCCGCCATACCGGTTGAGAAAGCAACAGATGATAATCCTTTTTCCATATTGGTTACCTTATGTTCCAAAGCGGTAACGGTAGGGTTACCCTGGCGCGAATAAGCATATCCTTTTTTCTTGTTCTGGAAAATATCAACCAGGTCCTGCACATCCTCATGCCCATAAGTTACCGAAGTATGTATGGGCTTGTGCAATGAGCCGTGCTCTGGTTTACCTAAACGGTCGTCATGTAAAATGGTAGTGGTAAAGCCTCTTTTTGTTGTCATGTTAATAATCTTAATAGACACGAATTTCACAAACAGGTTCGAATGTACACGAATTGATATTGAATTCCTGTAGTCCGGCCTTATTCGCGTTAGTTCATGCTTAATTAATAGTGGTTGCGAACTTAATGAAATAGGCACAAATTTCACAAACTGACTGATACGAATTTCACAAATGGGTTGGAATTGACACTAATTTGAATGATTTTATGTTTTATTCGTGAAATTCGAACCCATTCGTGTTAATTCGTATTTAATAATTATTTATGAGGGCAGTATTACAACGCGTTACCCAGGCCAGCTGTACAGTCGATGGCAAAATTACAGGTGAGATTAAGCTGGGTTTCCTGGTTTTATTGGGTATTGAGGAGGCCGATACAGAGGATGATTTGAATTGGCTGGCCAATAAAATTGTGGGCATGCGTGTTTTTGGCGATGAAAACGGACTGATGAATAAAGCGCTGGCCGATGTTGACGGGGAGATACTGCTTATCTCTCAATTCACCCTGTTTGCCCAAACTAAGAAGGGCAACCGACCATCGTTTATCAAGGCGGCCAGGCCCGATAAGGCGATACCGATGTATGAGCAAATGATCAAAACGCTGGAAACATTAACCGGAAAAAGGATAGCCACAGGTATTTTTGGAGCAGATATGAAGATCAGCCTGGTAAATGATGGACCGGTGACCATCATTATGGATACAAAGGATAAAGAGAACCATTAATTTCGGTGCACCGTCTTTAAATTATCAAAGAGTAATATTCTAATAGTCAGGCTCCAGGCCAGTCAATTCGTGTAATTCGACAAAATTCGTGTAATTAGTGAAAAAAATTTATGGAAATCAAAGAAGCGCAGCATCTTGTAGATAAGTGGATAAAAACCATGGGTATCCGGTATTTTAATGAGCTTACCAATACGGCCATTTTGATGGAAGAGGTAGGTGAGGTGGCCCGCATTATGGCGAGGCAGTATGGCGAGCAATCATTTAAAAAATCGGATACAGAGGTGAATCTGGCTGATGAAATGGCTGATGTGTTGTTTGTATTGATATGCCTGGCTAACCAAACCGGAATTGACCTCACGGATGCGCTGGAGAAGAATATGGAAAAGAAAAGCATCCGTGATGCCGACCGGCATAAGAATAATGAAAAGCTGAAATAAGGCAACAAAACAGAATTATATTTTGAAATAATAATTTATTTGGAATTTAATTTTGTTTTTATGTAGATTTACAAGGCCGATCAGAATTTATGGTAACACATTAATTAGCCTTGTTATGAAAGCGTATCTTATTTCGATTACCCTATTAATTACCCTGTCTGCCTGCGGACATAAAGCTGAAGAGCAAAAAGAAAAAGCACAAACCAGGTTGTTTGCTCCGCCAGTTGTAAAAGCTGATGAAGAAGCTCTTGAAAAAGCTCCTGTTATGCAGGATATCGCCCTTGCGGAGCCATCACGCAATTCTAATAACACCAGTCAGATACGTGATACCACAAAAAAGATCGTTAAAACCGGCACTATTCAGTTTGAAGCCAGCAATATTAATGCTGCCCGTAAAAAGATCCTGCAATCGCTCAAAAAATATGGGGGCTATGTGGATGAGGATAATCAAACCACCAACAGCGATATAAACCGTAAGGAGTATAATTTAAAAATAAGTATCCCGGCCGGGTATTTCGATTTCCTGGTTGATTCGGTATCGGCATCGGCTGATAAGATCGATACCAAAAACATTTCTATAACCGATGTTACTACCCGGTACATCGACATGAAAACCCGGCTGGACAATAAAAAGATCCTGGAGAACCGGTATCTGGAACTGCTCAAAAAAGGGACAAAAATCTCGGACCTGCTGGAGATTGAAAATAAACTAACCGAGATCCGCAGCGATATTGAATCGGCCCAGGGCCAGTTGAACTACCTGAATAAACAAGTTGCCTATAGTTCCTTAGATATCACTTTTTATACTAAAGCAACCGCCCAGAATGTTGATGACCGGTTTACCAATAAATTTAAAACATCAATTAATGCCGGGTGGGTGTTTATAAAAAACGTGTTCTTCGGGATAATTTCGATATGGCCACTACTGATAATTATAGGGATTGTTTACTTCATATTTAAAAACTCGGGAAAGAAAAGAGAAGCTAAAAAAGTGGAATAATTGCCTCCATTATCTCCGCGCATCATTGCGAGGCACGAAGCAATCCCCGGCAAGCAGATCCGCTCTGTATAGTATAGAGATTGCTTCGTACCTCGCAATGACGTGGTGGTTAGACTACAATAAGCAGAACCTTACCTAAACCAACCTCACCAACCGCTCTCCCTCTAACACGGGGATTGCGGTTGTAATATCAACCTGCAGGCAAAACTCAATATCTTTTTCGATACCTAATTTTTTAAGCCGCTCTCCGTGTGATGTTTTTTTGAGATAAAGGTTAATATCATCCTTACCTAATTGGAAAAGATCATTGGCGGCAATGGCTGCATCATCCAATACAAAGTCTTCGGTTTTTAGCTGTTCAATTACAGCGCCCGCAAACAAGGTGTCTTCCAGGTTAAAATTGTTTTTCCAGCCGGCACATACCAGTAATATGTTTTCGTGTTGGGTTTTTAACCAGTTGCTTAGTGCCGTAAGGTTTAAAAACGAACCGATAACAATGCGCTTGGCACTGCGTGATAAATGCAGGGCATGAGTGCCGTTGGTAGTAGTAAGCACTACCGTTTTACCGGCCACCTTTTCGGCGGTGTAAGAGAATGGCGAGTTGCCAAAATCAAAGCCGTCTACTACTTTTCCATCACGCTCTGCTGCCAGCAGGTAATCCAGCCCTTTCTCTCTATACGCGGAACACTCTTCAACCTGTGATACCGGGATAATAGCCTCAGCACCGTTTTCAATACCATAACATATAGATGATGTTGCCCTGAAAATATCAATAACCACTACAATGTACTCTGCTACATTATACAACGGCAGCAATGCTGGGGTAAGGCAAACGTATGCCTCCTTGCCCCCTGAAGGGGGTATTGGGTTATCAATATTATCAGACATAATTTTAAATAAATGATTAAGAGACCCTGTTTATAGTTCCCCCTTCAGGGGGTTAGGGGTTTCTACTTATAGAAAGGCGGCTTTACAATTTTAGCCTTTACTTTATTATCCCTGATGCTGATATATATTTCAGCGCCTTCCTTGGCAAACTCTGTATTCACATAGCCCATGCCAATGGCTTTTTGTAGGGATGGCGATTGTGTTCCGGAAGTTACTTTGCCTATGTTGTTACCCTCAGCATCAACAATAGGGTAATCATGACGTGGGATACCGCGCTCGATCATTTCAAAACCAACCAGCTTACGGCTTACGCCTGCTTGTTTTTGTTGCTGAAGGGCTTCGGAATTAGTAAATGTTTTGTTGAATTTGGTTACCCAACCCAAACCGGCTTCCAGTGGGGAAGTGGCATCATCAATATCATTGCCGTATAAGCAAAAACCCATTTCCAGGCGTAAGGTATCACGCGCGCCTAAACCAATTGGTTTAATACCAAATGGTTCGCCGGCTTTAAAAATAGCTTCCCAGATCTGATCGGCATATTGGTTATCAAAATAGATCTCAAAACCACCGGCTCCAGTATAGCCTGTTGCGGAGATGATCACATTATCAACACCGGCAAATTTCCCTCTGTTAAAAGTGTAATACTCCATCGATACCAGGTCAACATCGGTAAGGCTTTGCAATGCTTCGGCTGCTTTGGGGCCCTGGATAGCCAGCAGTGAGGTGCGATCTGATATATTTTTCATCTCCACACCTATGGTGTTATATTTGGAAATCCAGTCCCAATCTTTTTCAATGTTGGAAGCATTAACCACCAGCATATAGGTTTTTTCATCTAAACGATAAACCAGCAAATCATCCACAATACCACCATCCGCATTAGGCAGGCAGGAGTATTGTACCTTGCCGTCATATAGTTTGGAAGCATCGTTGCTGGTAACCTGTTGTATAAGGTCAAGGGCATGGTCGCCTTTTAAAATAAATTCGCCCATGTGGCTTACGTCAAATACACCTACCGCTTTACGTACAGTTTCGTGTTCGGCGTTTATCCCGGCATATTGCACAGGCATGTTATAACCAGCAAAGGGCACCATTTTGGCACCTGCTTTAATGTGTGTATCTGTTAAGGCAGTGTTCTTCATCGTTAACGTTTATGGCGCAAAAGTAATTATTCTGACGGGAATTTTGCGGACCCGATAAAGGTTGATTTTTGAGACCGGATAGCAACCGGCTCATTGCATCTTGTAAGGGCGCTTAACCCTGATAAAAAGGAGTGAGCTTTTCGTAAAACTGTGCCAGGTCATAGGCCACGGTATTTACATCATGTTGTTGTTCAACCAGCTTCCGGGCGTTTATGCCTATAGTACGGCAATACTCTTCATCGGTAATACAACGCTCAATGGCATCATAAAACTCATCCTGGTCATTAGCTATAATAATGTTGGTACCATTCTCGAAATTTATGCCTTCGGCTCCGAGCGATGTGGAAATGATACATTTTTGCATGGCCATACCCTCCACGATTTTTACCCGCATACCCCCGCCCGATAAAAGCGGCACTATCATAATAGCTTTGCTATTCACAAATTCAAAAGCATCATCCACTTCGCCCTGGATAAATATTTTACCCATTACCTCGTAATCATCAAAGCGCTCCGGAATATTGTGGCCGGCAACATAAAATTTTACACGCAGATCGCCATCGGTCAAGTCTTTATGAAAATGGTCAATAAACCATTCGATACCTTCGCGGTTTGGCAGCCAATCCAGCGACCCCAGGAAAAACAAGCTTGGAAATTCTGTTTTTTCAAAATCCGGCCGGTATTGGGTAAGATCGATCCCTACGGGGAATATTTCAACCGGGATAGTGGTTCCGTATGACAGGATGGTGTTTTTATCTTCGGTTGTAAAAACGGCAATGGCATCAACCTTATTGAGTTGCTGCAGCTCATAATCTTTTACCCGCCGGGCCAGCATGCGCAGGTACCATTTTTTAAACAGATCGCTTTTTTGCTGCGCAAGCCGCTGCCATACCTGATGCTCAATATTATGCGAGCGATAAATCAATTTGGCTTTGGAGTGTTTACGTATAGCCCCTAAATAAGGCGTTACAAACAAACCCTCAAACTGAATAACATCATAAGCTGTTTGACGGAGCTCGCGGATCAATAATTTTTCAAACTCAGCATCATAGTACCGGTCAATATCATTTGACTTTTTACTGATGAGGTTTATCAGCCCATCAAGCACAGATACGCTGATATCGATATTGTAAGTGGTATAATTTATTTTAGTCAGCAGCTCATCAGTAACCTCTTGTAGGTTACCGTTATATTTTTTTGCATTCAACGCTACCAATGATACCTTATGTCCAAGCGCAACAAGGCCTTTTATGGTGTTACACACCACAATGGCATAGCCTCCGTTTTGCGGAAACGGCACTCGGTGAGTTAAAATAAGAATTTTCAATTGGATACCTGGTTTAGTGCAAAAATACCAACCAAAACGCCTTAATCAAAGGCATCGTTAAAAAATACTTAATTGCGGGTCGGTAACACGGAATGTACGGCGGTGATATGGGGTATACCCTATCTTCATTACGGTTTCGCGATGCTTGATAGTAGGATAGCCTTTATTGCTATGCCAATCATACTCAGGATGCTCGGTGGCTATCTGCAGCATATAGTCGTCGCGGTAGGTTTTGGCCAGTATGGAAGCCGCGGCTATGCTGAAAAATTTACCATCGCCCTGTATAATACATTCATGCGGGATATTAGGATATTTTTTGAACCGGTTGCCGTCGATAATTAGAAACTGAGGGACTAAATGCAATTTTTCGATAGCCCGGTGCATCGCCAGGAAGGAGGCATTTAAAATATTGATCTGGTCGATCTCCAGGTTATCAACCGATGCCACGGCATAAGCAATAGCACATTGCTCTATCTCGGTACGTAACTGATATCTTACCTCTTCGGATAGTTGTTTGGAGTCGTTCAGCAAGTTATGGTCAAAATCTGGTGGAAGTATTACCGCGGCGGCAAATACAGGCCCCGCCAGGCAGCCACGTCCGGCTTCATCACATCCCGCCTCAATCAAATCATACTGGTACCTGGCTGATAACATATGGGCAAATATAGGTGTTTGGGACTTTGGGAGCAAGGACTTTGGGAGTAAGGATTTTGGAACAAAGACTTTTGGAGCAAGGAACAAAGATATATAGATTCAGAAACAGGGATAGCTTAGAGATCGTCTTTACACTCAAAGTCCTTGCTCCTCTCGTCCTTGTTCTTTGCTCCAAGGATCCTTACTCCAAAAATCACTTCATCTAAAAAATCCTTAAAGTAAGCAGGGTAATATCATCAATGGATTTGCTTTTAACTACATGGTTCAAATGCTCCAGGAGGGTATCGTTAAAATTATCGGGTGAAAGGTGACCATTAGCTTTTACAAAATCAAGCAACTTATCTTCGTTCCAGATCTTGGTGTTGGTAGTTTCAAAATCCATCAGTCCATCGGTATAGTTAAATATCAGGCTACCCGGCTCCATATCTATTTCGCCCTCATTTAAAAACGGCAGCTCTTCAAAAACCCCGATCATGGTTGTGCCTAATTTTAAATGTACGGCTTCTCCGTCTGAGTATAGGATGCTGGGATTATGACCAGCATTAATATAGTTGAGCTTGCGTTTCTTTTCATTGTACCGGGCCAGGAACAAGGTTATAAACCGTTCGCCCTTGGTGTTGCTCAGTACTATTTTATTCAGACGGTCAATAATATTGGTCAGGTCTTCCTCTACCGCAGCCCAGGCATGTAGACTGGCCTGAAAGTTGGCCATGAGCAAAGCGGCTGAAATACCCTTGCCAGACACATCGGCAATACACCATAAAAATTCGTTTTCGTTCAGCCTGATAAAGTCAAAATAATCGCCCCCTATATTCTGATGCGGCAGATATTTAGCGCCAATTTCTACACTGTCATCCTTATGCATCCGCAGCGGGATCAGCATATTCTGTACCTCAACAGCCAGCTCCATTTCGCGCTGAAAACGCTCTGATTGCAAACGTTCACGAAACAACTTCTTATTCTCCAGCGCCACAATGATCACATTCATGAGCGTTTGAATAAAGTTCAGGTCGTTGTTAAGCATCTCGCCAGAGGTATTAAAATCACCAATGAGCGCGTAGGCTAAGACTTTGCTTTTGTGATGTATGGGGATAAAGTAATTATATTTTTGGAGAAGGGGATCGTGATGACCCGTTATAGCAACGGGCGATTTGATCTTGCTTAATTTATTACAGGCGCGGCTCAACAGAATGGCCGACTCGATCTCACCGCCATATTTGGAAATACAGACAAACTTATTTTCCTTCTCAATAAAAAAGCGAAGCTTACCAACCTGCAGATAACTCTGCAAGATCACTTCGAGCATTTGTATGAGTATAGGAGTAGCGGTGTTTTTATTAATGGCCCGGGTAATCTCTAACAGGGAGTTTAACTCCGACTGTCTTTTGAGCAACAAGCTGATTAATTCATCTTCACCAGAATTATCTTCTATGTATTGCATCTGTTGTTAGTAGTCACTGACTAAAGTAAAAAAATATTTTCAAATGCGTGTACTTTGTGATTTTATATCGAAGGCATCGCGCAAACCAACGGTAACGAGGTTAAAAGCATACACCAATAACATAATGGCCAAACCCGGAATGATGGCAAGGTACGCCGAGTTCATGACAATATAGCCATAATGTTCTTTTATCATTCCGCCCCAGGTGGGCATGGGTGGCTGCGCGCCAAAACCTAAAAAACTAAGTCCGGCTTCGAGCAGGATAGCTGAGGCAAAATTAGATGACGCCAGCACCAGGATAGGTCCGGTTATATTAGGTAAGATATGCCGGGTAATGATACGGGTATTGTTAAACCCCAATGCCCTGGCTGCTTCAATATACTCTACCTGTTTAAGGCTCATCACCTGGCCGCGAACCAGGCGGGCAACTTCAACCCACATGGATAAGCCTACCGCTATAAATATCTGCCACAGTCCCTTACCTAAAGCAAAAGATATGGCAATAACCAGCAATAGGGCGGGTAATGACCATAGTATATTCATCAACCAACTCAGGCAAGCATCTATCCAACCACCAAAATAACCTGCAATAGCCCCTATGGTTACCCCAAGCAGCATACTGATTAGTACCGACATTAAACCTACGGCCAGCGATATACGGGTACCCAGCAACATCCGGCTCAGCATATCCCGCCCGTAAATATCGGTGCCCAGCCAAAAGGTGCGAGAAACGATCTGGTCGGCCACTATCTTATCTGTAAAACGTTTATATATCTCTTTGCTCCTGTTGATCGAAATGCCAGGATTTAATAATACCGAACCATAATGATACCGGGGTTTAATACCGTTCACCACTTCAAAAATATTATACGCTTTTCTTTCGGGTTTGTCCTCATCGCCTATGTATTCATTTACAACGATAGAGTCCTGAACGAAATGATACCAGGTTATGGGAACATCCCGGTAAAACGATGGCTGGCCAAAAAGCATCCGGCTAAAGAAACCAACAGTATCAACCGGCTCACTTTTACGTATCTGCAACATCATGAAAGAAGACCCTGGTTTCTTGATACTGAGCTGTATGGTCATATTATTGGCATGCGGACTTTGATCGGGCATGATCAAATAACCCAGTATGGCCACTAATAAGGTCAATATAATAAAAACAAGCCCGGCAAGGGCAATCTTATTGCGTTTAAACGCCTGCCAGGTACGTTTTGATGGAGTAAGTTCTGCCAATAGTAATTTTGCTTTCGGCTAAATATCACTTAAAAAAAGACAATTAACAAACGGGTAAGTCAATCTTTACAATGGCTTGTTTTTTGGCCGTGCTTATGTTCTCTCTCCTTTGGTTACCGTGCGTAAACAAGTTGCTATGCTCCGTTAGGAGCTACCTGTTTGTAGCAGATCAAATCAAAAAACAAGATTGCTCCGTAGGTGCAACCTCTAATTAACAGATAATCGCATTTGTCATTATGGGGTAGCCTCGTAGAGCAATGTCATTATTTAAGGATACTCCGTAGGAGTAAAAGCTTTGTAGAAAACAAACAACAATCATTTAGCATGCCGTAGGTATGCAACCTGAGTGCAGTACCTACGGCACTGAATTGGAATTGCCTTTTTTCTACAAAGCTTTAACCCCGATGGGGTTTGCAAAATTCTTTAATTTAATGACATTGCTCGTAGAGGCAAAGAGGTATAAATTTTAAGTGATACGAACAGGTAGTTCCTAACGGAGCATATTATCCTGTTGGTTATTTTCGAGATGTGTCCACACAATAGCTCCTTTGGAGAGGATTATTACATGAGGGCTGTACCGGTTAGGCGAGGCTTTTTACGTTGCCTTATTATTTCACAACTCTATCTTTCCACAAGTATTTGCGATTGTTGCCCATCAGCCCAATTACCACAAAATATACAATGTGCAATGGGATCAGTAAAATAAGCAGACTTACCAGATAGGTACGCTTAAAAAATGTAGTTATAGGGAGCAGATAAAGGATCTCGAACAGGTATTTTAGTAAAAATTGAACCAGGAAAAGCTTTAAAAAGTACAGGTCATAAAAACCCAATGCGGCGTTAACCAGCAAGGAAACATTAAACAGCCAAATACATAAGCCAAAGACCACCACTTTTTTATCCTTGTACTTGGTTGATTTGGATGCCCAGCGCCGTCTTTGCTGCATAAACTCCTGCAGAGTATGTTTGGCGTGGGTATACACCACAGCTTCGGTTCGTTTTAAAAATCCGATCCTGCCGGGATAGCGTTCAGCAACTTTTTGCAATAACAGTTCATCATCACCCGAAGCCAGGTCGTCAATACCGGCAAAGCCGCCAACTTCATAAAATACATCTTTACGATAGGCAAAATTTGCCCCGTTACAAGTTGATGCACGGCCATTGCCAATAAATGCGGCGCCAATTCCTATCAGGTAGCCAAACTCCAGGGTTTGCATCAATTCAAATAACGAACGCTCCTCAAAATAAGTTACCGGCGATGATACCATGACCAGGTTATTGGTTTCGTAATAACCCACTATAGATGATAGCCAGGCCTGCCCCATACGGCAATCCGCGTCGGTGGCCACCATGAGTTCGCCAGTAGATAATTTGATGGCTTCGGCAATGGCTTTTTTCTTATAAGAATTGAGCGCGCGTTCTTCCTGCAATTGCAACAATTTAACTCCACGGTCGGCATAACTGCTGATAATGGCCGCGGTATTATCAGTAGAATGATCGTCAACAATGATCACCTCAAACAGGTGTTTAGGATAATCCTGTGCTAAAACATCATCAATGGTTAAACTGATCCGCTCTTCCTCGTTCCGGGCCGCTATCAATATGGTAACTTTGGTTTGAAAGGGTGTGTTCTTCGCTGGAGTAACCTTTACCCTGCTCCACCCACGTATCAAATAAATTAATAATAGCAGGTAAATACCTGTTAAAAACAGCGAAACGAAACTATGCAGTGCGATCAAAGAATTTGAGTTTAAAAACGAATAAAGACCCTAAAATGGCCGGAATAATTAAATTGATAAGCCATATAGACGATACGCCTGCAATTATAGCTATTTTTTGATCGGTTACATAGGCAAACAAGTGCGAGGCGGTAAAGCTGCGTACACCCACATCGAGCAGATCAAGCGAGGGAACAGCCGAGGTTACAAAGAAATAAACAAACAGCATCATCACCATCGGGAAAAACGCAAATTGCGGAATAAGCAGGTGAAACACAATACAGTACTGGATGGTAAATGTAACATAACGGGCCATACTAAAGCCCAGAATACGCACCAATTCATTGGTTCTATACCGCCCCATGATCTCAAAAAACTTGTTATATTTTCTGAGGAAAGCTATCCGGTTAAGTAAATTAATGATGCCTTTGATGTGAAAAAAGCAGATGAGCAATATGGCAAGGGTTAACGCTGATATCAGGATGATGGCCACAAATAACCAGGTACTTACCGGGATGTAATTATAAAAAAGCCACACTATGGCTATCAAACCTAAAAGATTGGTCATAATAATTTGCCCAAAAGCGCCAACTGCCATGGCAAAAACACCATGTATCCGTTTACGGTTGGGCAAAAACATAACCCGGCCGCCATATTCACCAACCCGGTTCGGTGTGGAAATAGCCCATGTAAGTCCGCAAAAGACAGCCTCTATTGATTCCCATATAGAAATATTGACCAATCTTTTGGCCAGGTATTGCCATTTAAACGCCTCCAGCACCCAGTTAACTACCATGAGTAAAACCACTATGCCCATAACTACTAACACATGGGTACTGTTTATTTGAGCGGTTAAAGTCTGAAACTGTTTGAGATCGTTATTCTTTTTATAAAACTGGTGATATATATACCAGCCGGCCATGACCAACACAGCCGCTTTAAGCGAAATGGAAATTATTTTTTTTGTAGAAGTAGTCAAAGGTAAATTTTATGCAATGTTACAAAAAAACCGGGCAAGCTTTTCGCTTGCCCGGTATAACATCACATTATAGTATATGTTTTGTTTATTTTAATCGCGTTTTTAAAAAAGCTATGGTATTGGCATAGGCATCTTTGGTTGCATTACTGTCGTAAATAGGATTGCTGGGATTTGCAAAACCATGATCGGCATCATATTGATGCAGGTATAGCTTTTTACCGGCCTTTTTCATGTCGGCATCAAATTTAGCAACCACCTTAGGGTTTATCCATTGATCTTTGTTGGCAAAATTACCTAATACATCAGCATTTAATGTTTTTAACCGGTTAACATCCTGCTCCGGCATTCCGTAGTACATTACGCAACCGGCAGCTTTTTTACCAGCCAGCAAACTGGTTTGCAGGCTCCAGCCACCACCAAAACACCAGCCAACGGTAGCAATATGTGCCTTAGGACCCGTATAAGCGATGGCTCCATTGATGATAGCCTTCGCGCGGTCTTCGTTTACAGCCTGCATAAATTTACCCGCTTCTTCTTTTGTGGTGGCCACTTTACCATCGTAAAGGTCAAGGTCGATCACGTTGACATTGCCCAGGTCGTTGTAGATCTTTTCAGATTCTTTCTTTACAAAATCATTCAATCCCCACCATTCGTGTATTACCAGGACATAGTTATTGGAGGCCTTTTTGGCTTTCAGCAAATACGCGGTTGATTCTTTACCATCAGCGGTTTTATAGGTGATAGCTGTACCAATGGTACTTTGAAAATGAATGGGCAACGGATTTTTGTGGGCAGCTCTGAATTTCTCGCTGGATGCCAGCATGGCAAACTGCCTGGTTGCCGAAGGTTTGCTGCAGCAAACTACCCTGCGCTGTGCAAAGGCAACAACGCCCAAGCAAATAAACAGGGTTAAAAAAGTTAATCTTTTCATAGACGGTTTTTAGTGTTAATAGTATAAGTGATACAATAACAATACGTGACTAAACGGTTTTGGTTGTGTGTTTGTGTAAATAAATTTACAACGTTAACCGGTTTAATTAGTTCGTGCCCGGTATTTATTTTGCACCTCACAAAACCATTCAGTATACAGCCAAAAAATAAGGAGGGAGGGGATGTTTAAAAAAAGCTGTTTTGCCAGAGTAGCAAGCAAACAGATCCTTTTCAGGAATATAAGTAACTGGAGCAAAACCTAAACTACCAATTGTATATAGGAATATACTGCCGGTATGTTAACCAGCGACAAAAATGATCAAAAATAAGCCAGGGACAGTATTTTTTTAAAACAAAACACCGGGTAATGTAGCCCCGGTGTTTTGTTTTAACTTATAATTTACCAACGACCGCCACCGCCGCCGCCTCTGTTACTATCTTTTGAGTAGCCGCCGCCACCACCACGGTTTCCACCGCCGTAGCCGCCACCGCCGCCACGGTTTCCACCGTAACCGCCGCCACCACCGCCTCTGCGGTCGGTTGCTTTTTTCTCTTCGGCCTGGCTTACTGCTATTGAACGACCTCTAACTTCAGAGCCATTTAAGCCGGTAATAGCTAATTGGGCAGCCTCGTCATCAGGCATTTCAACAAATCCAAAACCCTTGCTTCTTCCGGATTCCCTGTCAATAATTATTTTTACAGTGCTTACTTCACCGTACGCTTCAAAAAGCTCTTTTAAATCGGCTTCCTCTAATTGAAAAGGAAGACTTCCTGCAAATATGTTCATCAATTTTTAATTTATAATAGCAAGGTTCTTTTTTACTTGCCTCGTTTTGTTAACATCAAATATAGTAATAGATATTTGATGATTACTGCAAGAATTTGTGAATGAACGTTTTTATTTTTTTTTAATAATTAAAATATCATTTAACTAAAACAAAATAACACCCATTTGCGTTAAAGGGTTCCCTTAAAAACACTCGTGCAATTTGGGCCCAATCGTCTAATTTACAGACTCAATGATGTAAAGTTTGCCATTGAGATTGAAACTATCTCCCGTTGTTTTACCCATGAGCAGAGTACCAATAGGGGAGGCAGGGGACACTGCAAAGTAGCTTTTACTTTCAACAGAGAGGCTTCCGGCGCTTATAGCCAGGTAAAAATTACCATTATTGGTTGTGATCACACTGCCGGTTTCGGCTTTAGTGCTTATGCCATTAGTATTGATACGGTTAAGGGCCACCATGAGTTTATTGGCCTCATTCAGCTGGGTTAAATTACGGTTGGTTTCCTGCTGCATCATGGCCCTGCCGGTTTCATATTTATCCCCGGCACTGCTTTTGGTATCTTCGTTTGATGCTTTTTGTGCTTCTTTGATCCCCAGCTCGGCAGCATCCATGCTTTTGCGTACATAATTTACGCAGGCCTCATGCAATTTCTTTTTCAGATCGCTCATGTATATGATTAAATTTCAACAGTAAGGAAATAATGAAAAGCTATCATACGGTGACATTATATTTATTTCCCAAAAAGCAAATAAAGCAATTTATTATCAGGAGGAAAGAGACAAAATCCGGTATAAAATAAAATAAAAGCCCCCTTGCACTCGCTGCTTGGGGGCTTTAAACCTAAACCTTATCACTATTTGCAGGTGTGAACCTACAAAGTAGATAAACGTATCAAATTGCCAAAATGGTATATTAACCTGCCACTAATTGACAAAATAATGATAATTAAACCACCAAATCCATATTAACAACCTAATTATCAGATATTTGTAAATTTTCCTAAAGGTGAAAAAATTTACCCCTGATTTGAATTTTATACAAAAAAACGCCGGGCGACAAATCACCCGGCGTTTTAATACTATTTGTTGGCAAACGCCATATTATACATTCTCCATACCGTAATGTTTCAGTATATCGGTTGGTACGCCTGTCCATTTACCTGGGGCATTACCTGCATAGCCAATATCTTTAACACCCATTTCGCTGGTAAAAAAGCCTGATGCGGTTAAATCGCGCATGCGGTTAAAAAATGCTACGCCCTGAGCCATTTCAGGCTTTGCTTTTGCGGGATAGGCAATATCATCAATCACCTCTATTTGCTGTGCATGGCTGCTATCGGTAAATGTTTTGCCAAAGCGGTTGAGACATTGCAGATCGAGCCAACGCAAACCACCACGCAAAGGCGTTTGGTGGTAAGGCATATCTTTTACAATAAACTCAATAAAGTCAGGCACTTTGGCATCTGTCGCGCTGCCCGATTTCTCGTCCTTGGGAATAATAATATCTACCAATACGGTTATGGTAGCCATTTCTGCCGGTGTAAAGAATTTATCGGCATTCAGCTTTTTATCGCGTTCAACCTCAAATGGCTGGCGACCGGCTTCAGGTGCTGCTGGCGCGGATGCTGCCTCTTCACCTGTTTTTTTAGTATCGGTTTTACAGGCTTCCAGTAATAATCCTGCTGAGAGTGTACCAAAGCCTATAGCTTTTAGGGAGTCACGTCTGTTCATAACTAATTTTTATTGGGGCTTGTTAAACGTTTAATTTTTTTCTTTCCTGTAAAATATACTCGGCGGTACGCATAGACAGGGCCAGGATAGTCCAGGTGGCATTTTTATCACCTTGCTGAACAAACGGAGCCGCATCAACCACAAACAGGTTTTTGCAATCATGCGCCTGGCACCATTTGTTTAAAGCCGATTTTTTAGGATCATCGCCCATACGTATGGTTCCTACTTCGTGGATGATCTTACCCGGGGCCTCTAAGCCGTAATTGGTATCGGCACCCTGAGGAGGCCCATAAATGGCGCCCATATTATGCATGATCTCCTGGAAGGTTTCCTGCATGTGTTTGGCTTGCTTAATCTCGTCATCGGCCCATTTATAATGAAAACGCAGTACCGGGATACCGTACTTATCTACCACATTGGGGTCAATTTCGCAATAGTTATCATAGCGGGCAATGGCTGTACCACGACCGGCCATACCAAATTGTGTACCATAAAAACGACGGTAGTCATCTTTTAATGAAGCGCCATAACCACCGGCTTCTTTCTTTTTGCCATTACGATCGGGCACCGCGCCATTCATATTATGGATGCCGCCGCCAAAACCGTATGATGGCATGTGTAAGCCACCACCATATTCAATGTGGTAGCCGCGAGGAAAATCCAGTTTTTTATTATCCAGCCACCATGGCGAGTAAATGTGCACACTGCCCACACCATCTTCGTTGTAGCGTTTGCGATCCATCAGTTGCGGCAGGAAACCACCCGCACTTGATCCGGTTGAATCATGCAGGTAACGACCAACTACACCACTGCTATTGGCCAAACCGCCCGGATGCGCCGCTGATTTGGAATTCAGCAGGATACGTGCCGATTCACCGGCGCTGGCACCAAGTACTACCGCTTTAGCATTTACCTGGTATTCCTGCATATCTTCTTTACTGATGTATGACACACCCGTAGCCAGGCCTTCTTTATTGGTCAACACCTCACGCACCATGGCATTGGTAATCACCTTTAGATTGCCGGTTTTTACAGCAGGGATAACTAAACATGATGATGCCGAAAAATCGCCGTAAACCTTACAGCTCCGACCGCACTGTCCGCAGAAGAAGCATGCGCCACGATCTTTATTACCTGGCAGTGCCTCGGTTAAAACCGAACCACGACCAGCAATTGTAGTGACGCCCGCTTTTATAGCTCCTTGTTTAATATACAATTCATTTAACCTGGGTTTTGGTGGCGGAAGGAAGATACCATCAGGCTCGTTTTCCAAACCTTCTTTGGTACCGTAAACACCTATCATGCGGTCAACCTTGTCATAATATGGCTTAACTTCATCATAGGTTATCGGCCAATCATCGGTAAGGCCATCCTTGGCTTTAAAATCATGCGGCCCCATACGCAGCGAGATACGGCCCCAGTGATTGGTACGGCCGCCCAGCATCCGCGAGCGGAACCAGAAAAATTCTGTTTTGTCTTTGGTGGTATAGGGTTCGCCTTCCAGTTCCCAACCGCCATAAGCAGCATCAAAATCACCAAAAGGACGGGTTGTACCCGCGCCTCGACGAGGTGATTCCCATGGCCATTTTAATTGTTGTGAGTCTTTGGCTGGGTCAAAATAGGCTCCGGCCTCCAACATTAACACTTTTACACCGGCATTGGCTAACACATAACCAGCCATACCGCCACCAGCTCCCGAACCCACAATAACTACATCGTAAGTTTCTGCTGATTTCTTGATTTGTAGATCGCTCATATAATATCAGGTGTATCCTCTGTTAAGAGAAGAAAAGATGCACGCGCAGGCATACATCTGCATTCATTTGGTTTTTATGGTATAAATATATTGAACGCAAAGCGTTACAACATAATCATTTTTAAATATTATAACTGTTTGATGTAAATATTGCGAAATGCAACGTCATGGCCATGATCCTGAAGCGCAATATGGCCTTTTGGATATTTGGCAAAATCGGTCCAGTTTTTGAATTTACTGTTTGCCAGCAATCCTTTCCACTCGTCGCTGCCAATCTCTGTTTCTATTATTTTAGTTCCATTTAACCAAAAAGTAAGATGACCATTTTTTTTACGCAATACAACAGAGTTCCATTCGCCGGCCGGCTTGGCAACATCTGCTGATGGGGCTTTCATATCGTATAATGAGCCCGCAAGGTGGTTTGCCTTTTTGTTGTCACTTGCTTTGGCATTATCCAATACCTGCATTTCGATGCCGGTAAGATAAGTTTCGTTGAATTTAGGATCTTCGTGCACACCGAAAATAATTCCGCTGTTGCCTGTTTCAGAGATCTTCCAATCCAGTTTCAGCTCGTAATTTTCGTATTCACCATCGGTAACCAAATCACCCTGGCCTTCGGCTTTAGGGTCAAGCTGCAATGCACCATCAACAACTTTCCATGCACCAGAACCGGTTTTTAAGTAGGTATGCCAACCGGTGGTTGTTTTACCATCAAATAGTGGTTTAAAGCCTTTGGTTTGGGCCGATACCGCAAAATGAAGCACAGGGATAGCCATGAGGCTCAAAAGGGTCTTTTTCATTATAATTGTTTTAGATTTAATTAAGATATACCATTAGGTTGGGCTAAATATATCTGCTTTTTTTCAATGCTAAAACGATTATATGAAAAATAAATTACAAACAGCTGTGAATAGCTGTGTAAAAATGTGGTTATATAAAAACGGACTTCTTTTTAGACTTAATGTTTGCCAAAATTGAATGAGAGGTCTGAGGCCAAACCAATGGTTACATAACCATAACTATCCTCAAAAAACTGGTTATAATCATCCTGTCCGCGGTAACCACCACCAACCATCAGGGCTGTGCTTGGCATAAACGGGAACTGGTAATAATACTTCAAACTTACATTTAGTCGTTTCTTAAAATCAACGGCCGAATAATTGTCGTACTTATCAGCTATGTAAGTAAAATCAAACCGGATACGCTGCCAGTTTTTGTACACTTTTTTCCCTTTTTCCAAGGGATCGTCATAAGCTTTGGCCAGGTTATACATCCGGCTGCCATTAACCCTGATAAATCCGTAATGATCCTTTAATCCTTCAGACATGCCCAGGCCAAATAAACCGGCGTGTACTTCAAGGGCTATATTATCGTAACGATTAATGATCAGGTTTTCTTTATCGATCCGCTTACCGGTATAATAGGTAAGCGTATAAAAGTTGGTGGTAAATTTTCCGCTGTCGCGATTAAAGCTGCCATCTGGATTTAATGACGGGCCCCTTACCCCGTTCGAGTGATGTGAATAGCCAAAGGACAAAAACTTTGGTTTATAAGTATCCTCATTCAACCGGTAAAATATGGTAGCCCCGGGCATAAAGCTTGGCGATTTTACCGGAGCTCCATGAGAGGCCAGCAAACGTATTTTAACTCTTGCTGTAAAAGTGGCAAAAAACCGCGATTTGGGTGTTTGGAATAAGATAAAGTTGGGCGCCAGATCGGCAGTTAACTGGGTTTTTATCTTGTTAAAATAATCATTACCTCCCTCGGAGGTCCGCAGGTTTTGTATAAAGATATTATCAAAGGCATTATTGATCAACCGCCGCTTTAACAGAACAGAGTCGGCGGTGGTGTCAGCCACAGATACACCCGGTTGCTTAAGAGCCGTGTCTTTAGCCATCAAACTGGCAGGCAAAGCCAGGCAAAGCAGGCAACAGATCACTTTTAAGGCAGGGATTAATTGGATATAGCGGGCGTTGTTTTTAAAACGCGTTTTGTGGGGTATAAGATTGATCAATGTAGTATGAATTATTTTGACCGGTAGTTAAAGACCTAAAACCAATAATTTCCTGTCGCACAATGTTAAAATACTGTTAAAAATTACGGGGCAATATTAGATATTATTCTTTTTTATGAGGCATATGCAGTGTCAAACAAACGTAAAAGCTATCTATATACCCATTAGATGGCAATTCCCTGATAAAATGCTGAATTGTTGATATTTATAAGCAGGGTATCTCTTGTTTTTCAATTCTGTTTGTTATATTTGGTTATAGCCAATTCGTCATTTTAACCTTAGTGCCATGATAAAAGTTTCAAATATCCTTGCCCGCAAAGGCGGCCGCATAGTTACCATTGATGCCGGTAAATCAGTTTTGGAAGCATTAAAATTAATGGCTGATGAAAACATCGGCTCGGTGGTTATAATGGAGGATGGCGAATACGCCGGCCTGCTTACCGAACGTGATTATGCCCGAAAGGTGATCCTGAAAGGAAAATCATCCCATGAAACCCTTGTGCGCGATATTATGAGTACCGGCTTACCCCGCATACTACCCGATAACTCCATCGAAACCTGCATGCACATCATGAGCGAAAGTAATATCCGCTATCTGCCAGTATTTATTGATGATGCGCTGTGCGGTATTATTTCTATCAATGATCTGGTTACAGAAACCATACTATCTCAATTAGAAACCATTGAACAGCTAAAGAGTTATATACACTCATAAGGGGAGCAAGAATTTCGGGAGCAAGGAATAAGGCCTTTGGGAGTAAAGACAATTTGTTTTACCATTCCTTCCTTATCCTCTCTCCTTAATCTATATATCTTTGTTCAAAAAATCCTTATTCCTTGCTCCAAAAACTCTTTGTTCCAAAAAGTCTTTATTCTTTGCTCCCGAGATCCTTGTTATCCTTGTCCGTAATTCAAAAACTTGCTCCTTGTTCCAAAAATCTATACCTTGCGTAACACACCAAGTAGAACATAGTGACGTTTCAGGATTTCAATTTCAACGAACAATTATTCGAGGGCATACAAAGTATGGGCTTCAACAACCCAACGCCCATACAGGAAATGGCCATACCCGTAGTTTTAAAGGGTCATGATCTTATTGCCTGCGCACAAACCGGTACCGGTAAAACCGGCGCTTATTTGCTGCCCATATTAAATTTCATCAGCAATAGCAATAAACACCATACCAGCGCGCTTGTTTTGGCGCCCACCCGTGAGCTTGCCCAGCAAATTGACCAGCAGGTAGAAGGGCTGGCTTATTTTACGGGCATTAGCTCCATAGCTGTATTTGGCGGTGGCGATGGCGCCGTTTACGAGCAGCAACGCCGGGGCATTCAAAATAATGTGAACATTATTATAGCTACACCCGGCAGGCTGATTGCCCACCTTACATCAGGGGTTTTAAAGCTGAACCACCTTACCCATCTGATACTGGACGAAGCCGACCGGATGCTGGATATGGGTTTTTCTGATGATATCAAAAAAATCATTAGTTATCTGCCCAAAAACAGGCAAACGCTGCTTTTCTCAGCCACTATGCCCGGCCGTATCCGCGCACTGGCTAAGGCCATTATGAAGGAGCCCGAGCAGATCAATATCGCCCTGTCGCAACCCGCTGTAGGTATCGATCAACAGATCTACCGTTTGCATGATCAGCAAAAAACACCTTTGCTGCAACTCATTCTCCGCGATTCTGCCTATGCCAGTACCATTATTTTCGCATCGCGCAAGGAGATCGTTAAATCATTATACAAAGAACTCAAAGCCATCAAAATTAACGCCAATGCTTTTCACTCCGATCTGGAGCAGCGTGAGCGTGAGGAAATATTGCTGCAGTTCAAAAACAAACAGTTACCGGTAATTATCGGTACCGATGCCCTGTCGCGCGGTATTGATGTGGAGGGTATCGACCTGGTGATCAACTATGATGTTCCCGGTGACCCGGAAGATTATATCCACCGTATTGGCCGTACCGCGCGTGCAGCCACTACAGGAACCGCCATCACCTTTGTAAATCACCGTGATGAACGTAAGCTTAAGAACATCGAACAACTCATAGAACGGCCTATCCGCCTGGTAGGTTTACCCGATGAGCTGGCCGCTATACAGCCTACGCATAGCCATAGTGCCGATCGATCGGACAATAAAAAGAAACCCAACAGACGTTTTAATAAGAAAAAACCAAAGAACAATACTAATACCCAAAAATGAACAGGAGCACAGCCCCAAAGCTGCTTTTAAGCGTACTATTAGGCGTAACATTATTAACACCTGCTGTTAATGCCAACGCGCAAGACAAAAAAACATCAGGCAATCCCGTGGTTGAAGGCTGGTATGCCGATCCCGAAGCCAAAATATTTAACCACCAGTACTGGCTGTACCCCACTTATTCGGCCAAATACAACGAGCAGGTATTTATGGATGCTTTTTCATCGCCCGACCTGGTGCATTGGACCAAACATCCCCATATTATTGATACCAGCGGAGTTAAATGGGTGAGGCGCGCGCTTTGGGCTCCCGCAGTTACCGAAAAAGATGGCAAATACTACATTTTCTTCGGCGCTAACGATATCCAGAACAATAACGAAAAAGGCGGTATAGGTGTAGCTGTAAGCGATAAGCCCGAAGGCCCTTTCAAAGATTACCTGGGCAAACCCCTTATCGACCAGATCATTAACAAAGCCCAACCTATCGACCAATTTGTTTTCCGTGACGATAACGGCCAGTACTATATGATATACGGCGGCTGGGGGCAGTGTAACATCGTGAAGCTAAAGAACGATTTTACAGGTGTTGAGCCTTTTGAAGATGGCGTAATCTATAAGAAAATAACCCCCGAAGGTTATGTAGAAGGCCCTGTGATGTTTAAGCGCAAGGATAAATACTACTTTATGTGGAGCGAAGGCGGCTGGACTGGTCCGGATTACCGGGTGGCTTATGCCATTGGCGACACCCCTTTTGGTCCATTTAAGCGCATTGGCACTATTTTGAAGCAGGATGCCAGCATTGCCACCGGCGCCGGTCACCACTCGGTGATCAACGTACCGGGTACAGACGAATGGTATGTTGTTTACCATCGCAGGCCGCTTACCGAAACGGATGCCAACCACCGGGTGATGTGTATCGATAAAATGTATTTTGACAAGGATGGCAACATTCAACCCGTGAAGATCACCAACGAAGGCGTGACTGCCAGGAAGCTGAAGTAGTAAAAACTTTTAAACCTTTAATTTTAACACTTTTTTAGTCGAAAACAGGGTAAAATAGCTTAGTTATTCATCATTTTTATTCCGTTTTATCTCCATTTTAACACTTTTTAACAAATTTTTGATGGGTTTTGAAGACTTTAAAAAGTATTAATTTATTTACTATCAAACAGCCACATACCAACGGTCGGTTTTTAGTCTTTTTCTCTTAACCAAACAGCCCGCTTGTCTTTTGAAAGACAAGCGGGCTGTTTGATATATAAATGTACGAAATGTTAAAGAGACGATCAAATTTGCGGGCGGAGAAAATTTGCCATGCTGAACAAAGTGAAGCATCTGTTTCGCGATACACCTATCGAAGAAGATCCTTCGTTCCTCAGGACAACAAATATTAGGATAGACAAGCGTGACGTGTCACTTTTTAAAAACAATAGCCCATACGACCAAGCCCGCTATAGCCGCCATAATTACATAGCTGGCGGGGCGGGCAAAGTTCAGCGTCCAGCCCATAAACCTGATGCGTTTGGGGACGATTGTGCGCGGATCGTTTTTATTGAAATAAAATACCCCGTATTTATAGTTTGAGCCGTCTTCGATAGGTTCCATATCACCAGTAATTTACTTACTCAAATATAAGCTTTAATTACCCAAACAAATCACTGCTCAAATACCTGTCGCCGCGGTCGCAGCAAATGAATACGATAACACCTTCTTTGAGCTCAGCGGCCAATTTGATAGCTGCTGCCAGCGCACCGCCACTGCTCATGCCGGCAAATATGCCTTCGGTTTTGGCCATTTCACGGGCCATCTGGGTAGCTTCTGCTTCCGAGATATCCATTACCCGGTCGACCCGGCTGGCATCAAATATTTTGGGCAGGTAGGCTTCAGGCCAGCGGCGGATACCAGGGATGGATGAACCCTCGGTAGGCTGGCAGCCTATTATCTGTATATCCTTATTCTGGTCTTTAAAATACCGGGAGCAGCCCATAATGGTGCCCGTGGTACCCATTGCGCTTACAAAATGGGTGATCTTACCTTCGGTATCGCGCCATATTTCCGGACCGGTAGTTTTTACGTGGGCCATGTAATTATCAGGGTTCGCAAACTGGTTCAGCAGGAAATAGCCTTCAGTAGCGCCTTTTTCTTCGGCATAATCGCGGCAAAGTTCAATTCCTTCCAGCAAGGTTACTTTGGCGCCATAGGCCTCCATGGTTAAGGTACGCTCACGGGTAGAATTGGAAGGCATCACCAATTCGATCTCTAAACCAAAAAGCCGCGCTATCATAGCCAGGGCAATGCCGGTGTTGCCGCTGGTTGCTTCAATCAATTTAGTCCCCGGTTTTATATCACCCCGTTCAATAGCGCTGCGGATCATGTTGAGCGAGGCCCTATCCTTTACGCTGCCGCCGGGGTTATTGCCTTCCAGCTTGGCGTATATTTTTACGTTGGGATTGGGGTTAAGTTTTTGTATTTCAACCAGGGGCGTATTTCCTATGATATCAATAATGCCAGCCATAAATTTTATCTTTTTAGTATCAAGTCGTTAGTATCAAGTATCACGACGTTCTTCTTTTGTTATGTATATACAATCTCATTAAAATCTTGATACTTGATACTAACGACTCGATACTATATTTATACTTCATCACTTTTCAAAGTCCGGTGACTTGGGCTATGGTACACTCTCGAATGCGGGGGTACACTTTTAGTAAGCCATACGTTACCCCCTATAAGGCTGTTATGCCCAATAACGGTTTCGCCGCCCAGGATGGTAGCCCCGGAGTATATCACCACATGATCTTCCACCGTTGGGTGCCGTTTGGTATTGGCCATACTTTTATCCACACTCAGGGCGCCCAGGGTAATTCCCTGGTACAATTTTACATGGTTACCGATAATGGCGCTCTCGCCTATCACAATGCCGGTACCGTGGTCGATATAAAAATACTCGCCGATCACTGCAGCCGGATGTATGTCGATACCGGTTTTGGAGTGCGCGTATTCGGTCAGGATCCGGGGGATCAAAGGCACATTGTCGGTATACAAACTATGCGCCAGGCGATATAAGGATATGGCTAAAAAGCCCGGGTAGGTACGCACTACTTCAAACTCACTTTGTGCAGCAGGGTCGCCATTAAAAATGGCCTGTATATCCGTATTCAAGATCCTGAACAGCTCCGGAAGTCCTTTAAAAAACCGCGCCGCCCGTTCTTTATTATCACAATCGTTGCAACCTTTGGTTACCTCCATCATGTGGTGCAGTTCATTCTCCAGCAGGGCAAACTCTGCCTTAAGTGCGGCAACATCAGCAAATATTTGCCCGGTTTGCTCGGGATATAGCAAATGAATTACCTGGAGCGCCCACCGGGTGATCTCCTTGTTCGATGGCACGGCCTCCAGCCTTTGTTGCTTGTTAAAAATTTGCTCGTAAAACTCCTCACTCATGTTTTATGCGGGCTGTTGTAGAAAACAGCGCGTTATAAATGCAAGTTTAGGCAAAAGAATGTGTTTTGTATGTAAAAAACGCTACTTAATTGATAGATATACAGGCTTGGCGATGGGTGTGCTATTGGTGAAGTGGTGTTTTGCCTGATATAGACGACTCACCCCGCCTGCGCTTCGACTTGATTGTTTTTCTTCTATGTCATTGCGAGGAACGACGAAGCAATCTCTTCGCGTTTAAACATGCGAGGAGATTGCCACGCTACGCTCGCAATGACATGGCTTATTTGTTATTTAAGACCCCTCTTTCCGCCGCAGGCGAAGAGAGGGTCGGCGAGCGCAGCGATGCCAGGGTGAGTCGATGCCGGTTGCTATGTATCCCCAAAAAAATAAAAAATAATTCTTGACAAATCGATATTAATCGTAATATTGCAATATATATTATGGGAATCACCAAAACAGAAATATTCACCGACGAACAAAACAAATTGGCCGTGCAGTTAAAAGCTATAGCACATCCCGCGCGTATTGCCATATTGCAGCACATTATAGCGGCCAAAGCTTGCATCTGCGGCGATCTGGCCGATGAGCTGGGTTTGGCGCAGCCCACCATTTCGCAACATCTTAAAGAGCTGAAAAACGCGGGATTGATACAGGGCACCATAGAAGGCGTAAGCGTTTGTTATTGCATAGAGCCAAAAGCCTGGAATAATTTACAAACGGAATTAAATGTGTTATTCTCCTCGTACAAGGACCTGAATAGCTGTTGTTAAAAATTTTTTACACCAATCAATCGCAATATTGCAATAATAAAATATACCGATCATGAACAAAGTAGAAGCCATCAATTGGGCAACGTTTAAGGAAACACTGTTACAGCATCCCGACCTGGACCTCCAATTTCAATATGCCGAAGGTAAACTGGTGGATGCGGCCTATCACATCACCGAAATTAAACAGGCGCCCATTACCTCGGTTGATTGCGGCGGTGTGATGAATGCCTGGACCGAGATCATTGTACAATTATGGGTTCCCGAAGCCGAACAGCAGGAGCGATCTATGAAGGTAAAAAAGGCTTTGTCTATTGTGGATATTGTAGAAAAAATGCTGCCTTTAAATCCCAATGGAACGGTTAAAATAGAATTTGGCAATTCGGAATTTGATACGCGCCAGATGTTTCCGGGAGATATGATCGTGAGCGGCGAAAGCCTGATCATCGACCTGCGCCCGGATGCTGTGCAATGTAAAGCGATCAGTCGCGGCGGGAGTTGCGGAACAAACGAAAAGGGCGAGGAATGCTGTGCACCAGAGCCCGCAAAACCAAAGGTAGAATTAAAGAACCTGGCTGTTAAAGCCGAAGTCTGCTGTACACCGGGTTCGGACTGTTGCTAAATATTTACGAATACAGATATGAACATTGAACAGGCACAAGCTTACAGGCAGGAGATCATTGCATTGCTGGAGTCGCAAAAGCTCCCTGTAAATGATCTTCCGGACAACTTAGATGATTTTCTGGTTGCCATACAAAATCAAAAAATTGTTGGCGTTGCGGGATTGGAGGTTTACGGAAATTTTGGTTTACTGCGCTCACTCGCCGTACACCCCGAATTCAGAAACTCAGGTATAGCGCAGCAATTGCTACAACGCATAACTGAAGAAAGCAGGTCAAAAGGCCTCGTGGCACTTTACCTGCTCACGGAAACGGCAGCAGATTATTTTGACCGGAAAGGCTTTCTGCGCATCACCAGGGACGAAGTGCCTCCCGTGGTACAGCAATCGTCGGAGTTCAGCCATGTTTGCCCGGTTTCTGCCATCGTTATGAAAAAAATACTAAAAAATAATAACTAATGAAAAATGTATTGGTGCTTTGCACCGGAAACAGCTGCCGCAGCCAGATAGCTGAAGGTTACCTGCGTTATTTTGCAGGCGACAAAGCCAATATTTACAGCGCGGGTATCGAAACACATGGGGTTAATTCGCGGGCTATTGAGATCATGAAACGCGATGGAATCGACATCTCCCATCACACCTCCAACAATGTTAATGAATACCTGGATATTGATTTCGACTATGTGATCACCGTTTGTGATAACGCCAAAGAGAGCTGCCCGTATTTCCCGACAAAGGCTGTAAAACTGCATTACAACTTTCCCGACCCGGCAAAAGCAACCGGCACCGAGGACGAGATCATGGAGCAATTCAGGCAGGTGCGCGAAATGATCAGGCAGTATACCCAAAACTTCGTGAACGAAAACTTAAAAACATCCCATGCTGGTTGAACATTGCGCCCCGGTGGTTGAGCGTAAAAAGCTGAGCTTTTTGGACCGGTACCTTACGCTCTGGATATTCCTGGCGATGGCCGCAGGGGTGGCTATTGGTTATTTTATACCATCATCGGCCGGGTTCATCAATTCATTTTCCAGCGGTACAACCAATGTTCCACTGGCTATCGGTTTGATCCTGATGATGTACCCGCCATTGGCCAAAGTAAAATATGAAAACATGGGCCAGGTATTTAAAGATACTAAAGTATTAAGCGCCTCTTTGGTACTCAACTGGATAGTTGGACCAATACTGATGTTCTTTTTGGCCATAACCCTGCTGCACGACCATCCGGCTTACATGGTAGGATTGATCCTGATCGGCCTGGCCCGCTGCATAGCCATGGTAGTGGTATGGAACGAGCTTGCCGAAGGGAACCGCGAATATGCCGCCGGGCTCATCGCCCTTAACAGCATTTTCCAGGTATTACTCTACAGCGTATACGCCTGGGTATTTATCACCATTTTGCCGCCGTTGTTCGGCCTTAAAGGTCTGACAGTACATATTACCATGAGCGAGATAGCCAAAAGCGTGGGTGTTTACCTGGGCATCCCGTTTGCCGCCGGCATCATCAGCAGGTACACGCTCATCAAGATAAAAGGTGAAACCTGGTTCCAACAAAAATATGTGCCCTTTATTTCACCTATTACGTTGATCGCCTTGCTGTTTACCATCATGTTGATGTTCAGTCTTAAGGGCGGTCTTATCGTACACATCCCCTTTGATGTTGTGCGGATAGCTATACCGCTGGTTATCTACTTCGCCGTAATGTTCCTGCTGAGTTTCTTCATCGGTAAATCATTCGGGGCCGATTATTCAAAAAGCATCTCCATCGCCTTTACGGCCACGGGGAATAATTTTGAACTGGCTATCGCGGTAGCCATCGGCGTGTTCGGCATTAATTCCGGCGAAGCTTTTGCAGGTGTTATCGGTCCGCTGGTGGAAGTGCCCGCTTTGATCGCCTTGGTAAACCTGGCTTTCTGGTTCAGGAAGAGGTACTATACAGACAAGTAATAGGATAGGGCTGTCACCCTGAGCTCCGTCGAAGGGTAGAGCGCAGAGGCCAGCCCACCATGCTTCGACAGGCTCCATGACAGCCCTATTTGTGTCATTGACATTGCTGTGGGAACGACGAAGCAAGAGCCTCACCCAACCCTCTCCAAGGGAGAGGGCTTTAAAATACTTTTTTGAAGTCTCCTCCCTTGGGGGAGATTATTACATGAGGGCTTCGCCGTTTAGAGGGGGCTCTCGCTGCGCTCGCGATTGACATATTTAATAATACGTTTTACCTTTATCTTATTACCTTTATTTTATTAACCAAAATATTCCATGAAACGACGTTCATTCCTGAAAGCTTCAGCTTTAACGGCCGCGGCAGCCGGTATATCAGCCCAAAACAGTATGGCAGCCATCACCAAAGAAAAAAGCAGTACCGAGTTTTACGAATTGCGTACCTATCTCCTAAAAAACGAAACGCAGCAAAAACTGGTGGAGGATTATTTTCAAAACGCAGCCATCCCGGCACTCAATAAACTGGGATGTAAGCACATCGGCGTGTTCACCGAGCTAAAACCCGAGGGGCAAACCAAAATTTACGCGCTGATTCCGTTTAACAATCTAACCGATTTTTTAAACGTACAGGAAAAACTTAACCTCGACCCGGTTTACCTGGAAAAAGGAGCTCCTTATTTAACCGCCCCGGCTACCGAACCAGCTTATGAGCGTATTGAAAGTTCGTTATTAAAAGCTTTCAAGCATATGCCCAAAATGGAAGTGCCCAAAAAAGGTCAGCGTATTTTTGAGCTGCGCCGGTACGAGCACCCCAGCGAAAGCGCGGGTCAAAAGAAACTGGAAATGTTTAATGATGCCGGCGAGATAGATATTTTTAAAAAGCTGGGTTTTAATCCCGTGTTTTTTGGCGAAGTTATTATCGGCGATCACCGGCCCAACCTAACCTATATGATCACGTTTGACGACCTGGATGCCAAGGCCGCACACTGGAAAGCTTTTGGCTCCAACCCCGAATGGAAAAAGGTAAGCAGTATCCCCGATTACGCCGATGCTAAGCTGATAACCCATATTACATCAACATTGTTACAGCCGACAGCGGCGTCGCAGGTTTAGCCGATCTGTGGGATTAATTGCAGGGAAATCCTTTAAAGATCATCAAGATTCGTTTGGCTGAAGTCGTCTTTCTTTTTATTATTTCCCGCCCCATAAATGGGACGGCAATGAATTTAGGACCTTTTTTGTCATGGACCTTTTTTATTCATTGCCGTTTGGCTTCAGCCAACGGACTATTTTCAACATACAAAATGGCTTTAGCCTAACCTTTCAGACGAGCTTTTTAAAAACATTTCACAGGAGGCAGTAATAATCGCTTGCTTTTAGTGTTCATATTACACTATATTTACATTAACCAATTAAAAGTAAATCGATGACAACCAGACGTTCATTTCTCAAAACTTCGGCATTAATTTCTGCCGGACTTTTAGCGGCTCCGAACTTATTTGCTTACGATAAAAAGTATATCGGCCTGCAATTGTATACCGTGCGTGATGCCATGTCAAAGGACCCGGCAGCGGCTTTGGCTAAAGTTGCCCAGGTTGGCTATACCTCGGTTGAGGGCGCTACTTATACCGGCAACGAATTGTTTTACGGCATGGATGCTAAAGCATTTAAAGCGCTTTTAAAACAAAACGGCCTCATTATGCCAAGCGCGCATTACCGCCTGGGCGAGGAGCAGGTGAACGGCGCCTCACAAAAAGGCACTATCCTGAATGATTGGGAAAAAGCGGTTACCGACGCGGCCGAAGTGGGTGTGAAATATATGGTATGCGCTTACTTATCAACACCAGAGCGCGGTAACCTGGATCATTATAAGAAAATAGCCGAAGATTTTAACAAAGCAGGCGAGATCTGCAAAAAATCGGGCATACAACTTTGCTACCACAACCACGATTTTGAATTTATACAGGAAAATGGCAAATATCCATACGAGATCCTGCTGGCAGCAACTGATAAAAATCTGGTGAAATTTGAAATAGACCTGTACTGGTTAACCAAAGCCAACCAGGACCCTATCGCGCTGATTAATGAGCACCCGGGCCGTTTCCCGCTGTGGCATGTGAAAGATCTGGATAAAACGCCCGAACGCAAATTTACAGAGGTTGGCAACGGCATTATCAATTTTAAAAAGATATTTACCCAGGCCAATAAAGCGGGCTTAAAGTACTTTTTTGTAGAGCAGGACATTTGCCCCGGCGATCCTTTCGACAGCATTACCCAAAGCATTACCTACATTAAAAAGAACTTAGTTTAACGTGTACCCGGGGCGGGGCCAAATGTCATTTCGACAAACAGCGATGGACAAAGCGTGCTGGGGTGAGGAGAAATCTTTTACGCCACGCAATCTAAAATGGTATATCGTATAAGATTTCTCCTCGTGCCTCGTTCGAAATGACAGTTTTTTTGTTGATATTGGATACCGTCTCTAATCTCATACTAATGTTAGTTTAAAAATACTGTTACAATAGCACATTATACACAAACCATCGTTTTATATATAAAGCGATGGTTTTGTTTTATCATATCCGGTCGCTCCTGCACAAATTTTAATACCTATGAAAATGCAGATCGATATCAATATGATAAAATGCTTGCTGATAGCATTGGCAGCATCATTCCTGTTTGCCTGCGCGGCAGAAGCGCAGCAGGGCAAACAGCTAAAACCCCTGCTTAAACAGCAGGAGTTAGCGTATCAGGCTTAGGGCCTTTTTCAAATCAGGGTCTGTTTTATTCACTATGTCTTCCGGACTATATTCTACCGGGTAATCGGGCATAATGCCGCGGCCCGGCGCAGGGTGCCTGGCAACCGACACAAAGCGTAACAATGGAAACTCAACAACGATATGTGTATTGGGTAATGTTAAATGCTGTATAGTTCCGCCGCTACAGCCCTCGGCACCGCCTGCCGTTTCCCGACCAATAAATTTGGCGTTTTTACAAAATGTTTTGATGGCTGTTGCTGAAAGCGCTCCTGAAGAAAAGGTAGCGCCATCAATTAACACCAACAAATTGCCTTTGAAGTGAGCCGTTTTATCAAGAGGGGCGATGCCAAGCAAATTTCCAAAAACGGGTCTGAAATCAACATGGTAATAAGCGCCCTCTTTAATATGTGTTGGGTTGAAGCTTTGGTTAAAGCTTGCCGTTTTTGCGGTATCAAAGTATTTTTCGAAATGATTGATGGCGGGGTTAGGCAACCTTGATCTTACATCGCCAACCATTGGGAAAGGCGTATCAGCCAGATAGCTCAATAATTTTGCTCCCACCCTGATATCGCCGCCGGTGTTATGCCGCAGATCAATGATCAGGTTTTTTATCCCTTTTTCATGGATCTGTTTAAAAGCCTCCTTAAAAATAGTTGTATCGTTATATTGATAACTATGCACCTCAAACCATGCGGTTGAGCCGCTTTTTAAAAATCGCAAGGGTAAATAATCTGTGTTTTTAGCTATTATCCAACCGGCATAATTATCACCCGTTTTGGGATGCTCCAATTGCGCGGCGCCTTTCACGGCGGCATTAACGTCCATAGTTTTTAATGCCCCTTGTTTAGTACGCAGGGAGATGTGATAAGGGGGAGTCCAGTGGTAATAGTAATTGCAGGCATCCTCAAAACCGTCATATTCACTCAAAAATAATTCTTTAAAGGTTTTATTATGTCCATCACCGGCATACAGATCAGATCCGTGATCAATAATAGCGGCAACAGGAACATTATTTATACTTACTATCTCATCTCCGGTATGAAGTTCCGCTATCTGATAGGTGGTGATCCAGGCCTGGTTACCGCGAACTAATACTTCAAAAGGTAAATGCGATACTTTGGCATCTTTGTATGCTTCGGAATGTTTTAACTGTGTATGCCCGCAACCGAGTTTGCTTATCAGCGGATAAATCCGGCTAATAAAATCTTTTTCGGACAAGGGCGTATCAATGGACCCGGCCACCTGATCATAAACTTTCTGCAAGCTGTCTGGGGTCATATACATGCCGTACGCCGGATGCATCTCCTTAATGGCCGACCAAAGTATAGAAAGATCGTCATGCATGCTTTTTACAGCTAATTTTTGAATCGCGGCATCTGCACTGGTCGGCTTTAATGATGCCTCCTTTTTAGACCCCGGCTGATGACAAGCTGCAATTATAATCGCTGTAAAAAAATAAAGAAAAGTTTTGAAGACCGGCTCAAGGTTTGTTTTCATTGTTAATAAGGGGATGTGTACTGTTTTTAAATATAAATAAAAACAGATACATTATCCGAACCATGATTGGCCTGATTAAAGGATTCTAATCAAGGTTCAGATACCCCTTTTCGCTCACGGAACCGGCTAAAAAAAATCAAGGCCAGTATGCAAAGCACACATCCGCAAATACCGTTAAGCCGCAGGCCATAGTCGTGCCCCGGATCTTTACCATAAACGGTTAAAAAGGCAAATAGTGCTATACCCATTGTTTGGCCAAGTTTCACAAAAAGATATTTAACCGCGAAGAACATCCCTTCACTGTTCTCACCGGTTTTTTTGGCGTCGTTCTCGGCAATTTCGGCCAATATAGCATTGGGTAATATGCCCAGCGATGCCAGCGGGAACGATGTGCTTAACACCAATATATAAACCTGTGCCTTTGGCGATAGCGGGAGTTTCCCCAGGAAAAATATGGCCACAAAAATGAGACTTAACCAGCCAAACGAAAAAAGCATAATGGTTTTTTTCCCTATCTTTTTAGACAAGTAATTGATGAGCGGGTAAAACACCAATGAAAACAACACCATAACCCCCATCAGCAAGCCGCCCATTGATTCGGGCAGGCGCAGCAGCACCTTCACAAAAAACAGTAAGCCGCTTGATATGATACTAAGCGCCATGTAGTACGAAAAATCGGAAATGAGGTAGTACTTAAAATTGCTGTTGCTGAAAGTTAAACGAATTGCAGAAAGCAAGGGCAGGTGGGATGGGAGGCTCCTCGAATATTTCTTCTCATCAATAGCCAAAACCGGCACCAACATTACGAGGCCCGCAAACACACAAAGACCTAAAACGGTGTATTGTACAGCGGTATCCCGGTTGGGCGTATGGAGGATGTGCTGCAGCAGATCGGCAAAATTATTGACCAGGGCCGATATAATAATACCTATCACAAAACCAAACTGCTGCAAGGAGGATAACCTTACTTTTTCGGCGCCGGTACGCGCCAGTTCAGGCAACAGGGCATTGTATGGAATGATGTAAGTTGTTGCACCCATAAAAAACCCGATAAGCGTAAACGTGAGCCATATGGCATTAGTGATACTTTCGCCTTTAACCGGGGGATAAAAAGTAAGCGAGCAAAAAAGTATCGCCGGTACAACCGCCCATTTCATAAAGGGAATACGCCGGCCTTGCTTATTGTTGCTTTTATCGCTCAATGAGGCTATAAAAGGATCAAACAGGGCATCCACAAACCTGCCCGAAGCCGCTATGAGCGACATGATATTAAACACACCAAAAACAAGCAATTGGGGCACTAAGGGTATCAGCCCGGCGTTGGATGGCGGCAAGTAGAAATAGGGCAGCATCACAATGATGAGATTGGTCATGATGCTCCAGCCTATCATTCCACAGGCATAAGCAAGTTGTTTTGAAAGTGGCAGTTGAGCAGCCGGCATATATGCAATATGCAAATATTATGCAGATGTGCAAATTATAGATGTGCAGATTGTAGATGATGGATAAATTGAATACTCTTTGATTTATTGAATCATTGAATTTTATTGAAAAGGTAAGCCGTTAAGGAGTTGATGAATATAGGTATGAGGACACTAAACAACATTTGGGCGTTTCCGCCAGCCGGCGGACGGGCTCATACGCCTGCAGGCCTTAGGCTCATGGCCGGTATCCGCTGCTATCCCTAACGCGAGTTTTAATTATTGAATTAATGATTTAGTGAATTACTGATTAAACTCAATCATTCTTTTCCTCCGTCAACAGAACAGCTTCGGGCGAAAGCGGGCAGAACGATGACGGCCAGGTGCGGCCGCAAGGGCATAGCAAGTTTTTGCTGAAGCGCAGGATTGTGCGAACGAAGTAGGGCAAAATAATTGCAGCCCGTGGTTCTGTCCGTTTTGCAGGGCAAAGGCCATGTGCGGCAAAGAAGCATTTCTGCTGACAGCCTTTTGGTTACTTTGTGGCTACAAAGTAACTGGCCCTCCCGCGGCCAAGAGCGGGTAAGCGGTAGGCTTGGTGAAGAAGATCCTTCGTTCCTCAGGATGACAAACTTAAAGAGGTCGATTCGTTCCTCGCAATGACGCGTCATTCTGTTTTACAAGCCCGAATAATAATCATATCCTTGTTCGGCCCAGTAATCTGGCGGGCGGGTATCACTAAAACTCATACTGCCAATGCGTTTTAAGTTTTTAATCCCGTATTTCACCGGGATGATCAGGCGTAAAGGCGCGCCATGTTTGGGCGGCAGCGGCTTTTCGTTCACCTCATAGGCCAGCAGTGTTTGCGGGTGCATGGCGCTGGGCATATCTATCCCAACATAATACTCCTTATCCGGGGTGGCTAATCCCACATATTGTAATTCCGTTTCAGCACCGAGCTTAAAATGATTGATAAAATCACTGAATTTCACTCCACCCCAATGCGATATCTGGTCCCAGCCCTCCACACATTTAAAATCATATACAATATCTGTTTTGGGCAGGGCTTTTAAATCATCCAGCGAGATCTGCAATACTTCACCGGTATGTTTTTTTACCTGCAATTTCCAGGCATCTATATCTATTTTTCCTTCCGAACCGATGTCGCTGTTATGGCGCACATTTTTTGCCGCCATTTCTTTGGGATAGGTTTTAACCAGGTTGTTATTGCTAAAAATACGGCGAAAAGCCAGTTCTGTTTTGTTCAATGCCCTTCTTAAAGGCGCACGGGCACCCGCGGTCATGGTCCGTGCTTCCTCGGGCGAATTGTATAACCATTTCCAGCCGCCATATGCCACACTCCCCGCCACAATAAAAGTACCGAACGAGAGAAAGTTGCGCCTCGTGATCTTCTGCTCAACGGTAAGCGGTTTTTTAGGCGATTTCTGCTTTTTACTGAATGTTTTTTTCATCACTTGATGGTGTAATTTCAATAACAGGTTTAGGTTCGTCGTTTATCACTTCAAATCCGGAGATTACTGACCGGAAGTTGTTCCACCCGGCCAGGATCACCTGCACTACATGGACCACAAAAAAAAGCACATAGCCAATAGTCAGCGCGAAGTGAAGGATGCGGGCAAAATGGTAGCCCCCACAAAGCCAGGTGAGGTAATAAAACTGTACCGGTTTATAAATAGCCAGTCCGGTTATCACCGAACCCATGCCCATGATGATGATAGCTGTATAAGCGATACGCTGGGCAGCATTATACTTGTTTTGTGGCGGCGCCATTTTACGGATATGCAGATCGTGCAGTAACACCAGCCAGGCCTCTTTGAATGAATTTTTTTTCGGCACCAGTTCGCGCCATTCGCCCGATATGATAGTGTACAGCACATACAAAATGCCATTCAGCGTAAAAAACCACATAAACAAAAAGTGAAAAGCCATCCCTTCTGAAAGGCGGTGGGGGATACGCAAAGCATTGTAAAACCAATCAGGGAAAAAGCTGAAAAAGGTATGCCCGAACAAGGTTATCTTATACTCGTCATTTGCCCAATAGATCAGCATTCCGCTCCATATCATAATGGTGAGTATCGGAAAGTTTACCCAATGCGTCCAGCGCATGGCTAAAGGATGTTTCTCTTTAATAACTTTCATCACGGGGCAATTATTGAATTAGTGATTTAGTGAATTATTGATTTTGGCTTCCAACTTGCTCGCATTAACAGTTGTCATTAAGTTGGCTTTGGCGGCGGCTAAAATTTCGCCGTTGGTTTTGTTTTGTACCAAGCCAATTATTTCCCAATCCTGTGTATTTATTCCCTGGGGTAAAGTAATAGTTGTATTACCATTGCCGCCTGTATTTAGAGGCTGGCTTTGTATTTTACGCACAATTTGAACATGCGATAAAGTGCGACCACCATTTTCGCCGCGTTGAACTTTGGTTTGCGCTGCTTTTTGCACCAGGGCTAAAAGCAGGTCGCTATTTTTTTCGGCGCCGGCTACACGGTACTGTATGGTAATATGATCCGGTTCTTTTTGGATGTTAAGGGTTAAAGTTGCCGCGGGATTAGTTCTCAGACCGGCGGTGATAGCATTGCGCAAGGTACCTTCTTCCGAACCTACAAATTCCTTTTTGCCGTTAACCACAATTTGCGGTGTATAAACCGATTGCAGGTTTAACCAATTGGCGTACTGATTTTGGCGTTTGGAGTAATCGGCGCTGCTAAAAACATCTTTCCAGCCCAGGCGGTTCCAATAATCAACGTGAAATGCCAGTATGTAAACCAGCTTGTCCTTATCTTCTTTTTGTATTCGGGCCACCAGTTCGTCGGCTGGGGGGCAACTGGAGCAGCCCTCTGATGTAAAAAGCTCCACTACGGCAAAACCTTTGCCATCGGCTGCTATTTTATTTTTTACCGGGGCCTTATCTTTAGGAATAATAAAAGCCGCCAATACCATAACCGCGGTTATAAAACCGGCGGCAAGGGCAAATATTTTAATTGATCTCATATTGCTGTTGTTTGATATACGTTTTTCCTGCTTAGTCGGGTTGCGTATCGTAACCTTACAATAAATTTTATTTTTTCTTTTAAGAATGCCGGTTGGGTTATACCGGCACAAATCTTTTATAATTATGAGGTATATGTAAATTTAATTAATAAATAGGATTATATCACTGCGACTTAAAAAAACAAGTGTTGCTTTGTAAGGATTTAAATGCGCTTACGACTAATGTTTAAATGTTATGAGTAAATTTATTTAATGGTAACTGAAAAACAATTACTGGACCCGCGCAATTGGGTAAACGCCCATGCCGATTACCTGTATTCGTACACGCTGTCGCGTCTTAATGATGAAGAACAGGCGAAGGACCTGGTGCAGGAAACCTTTTTGGCCGCTTTAGAAAAAGTGGATCGCTTTGAGGGCAAAAGCACCGAGCGGACCTGGCTTACGGCTATTCTGAAAAATAAGATCATTGATGTATACCGTAAAAAATCATCGGGCCTGGCCAACATAAGCGAGAAAAAAGCCGAGGAAGAACAAAAAGATTTTTTTGAGGAAGATACCGGCCATTGGACCGAAGCCCACCAACCCCTGCCATTTGGCATTGAAGATCATGAACCCTTAAGGGGCAAGGAGTTTAACCATATCCTGCAATTATGTATGCAAAAACTCCCTGTGCTATGGAAGTCGGTTTTCACCATGAAACATATGGACGATGCCGCTACGGAATTTATCTGCAGTGAACTCCGGGTTACCCAGGCCAATTTTTGGGTTATTATTCACCGGGCCAAGCTTAGTCTGCGGGCTTGCCTGCAAAAAAACTGGATCTAAAACATTAATCATGAATCACTTAAAACGAGTTATATACAACTGCAAACAAGCCACCCTGCTCATCGAGAAACGACAGATCAAAAGCTTGAGTTTCCGCGAAAGCATCGAGCTCAGAATACATCTGGCCGGTTGTTCCATGTGCCAACTGTACAATAAACAAAGTCAGATTATCCACCAGATGGTGCTACAGCTTTTTCATGATACCGAACTTTACACATCAACGCTCTCGCTTGATGAAAACTTTAAAAAAGAACTGCAGGATCGTATTGAAGAAGAACTGAATAAATAATTAATGCTTTGTAAGGTTTGAATATATTTTACGACTAAGGGCTGAGTAAACCGTCTGTAGTTAATCTTTATACTTCAAACATGAACAATACTATCTTTTCCGGATCGAAAAAAAATTATCAGGAATGGGCCCCTTTAATTTTACGCCTTATTATTGGTTTTGGCTTTATGGCCCATGGTTGGGTCAAATTAAGTCGCGGCCCGGCAGGTTTTGAAAAACTGCTTGCGCAAACTGGCGTACCCTTTCCGCATATTACTTCCTGGATAGCCCCGTTAACCGAGTTATTGGGAGGCCTGGCTATTTTATTAGGTGCATGGGTTGGCATAATAGCTATCCCGCTTATTGTAATCATGCTGGTGGCTATGTTCACCATTCAAATTCGTTATGGGTTTAGCGCTGTTAAAACTATCGGACTAACATCAAAGGGGCCAATTTTCGGTCCGCCGGGTTATGAGATAAACCTGTTATATATAGCAGGCCTCATCTCTCTTATTTTTACCGGTGCAGGTAAGCTCTCCATCGACTCGCTGATGAACAGGAGAAAGAACAGTCCTGAAGTTTAATAAAGTTTAAAATACTTTGTAAGGTTTGAGTAAGCCGCCCGACTAAGGGTTAAATGTTAATAACGAACCACACATTAAAATTTTAAAAATCAAAGTATGAAATCAATTATTTCAGGCGCTTTAGCCGCAGGTTTAGTAGCCGTATGTTTAACCTTAAGCGTGCAGGCCAAAACAGTAACTCCATTAAAAGTATCAACCGTTGCGGTAAGTGATACCGGCAAAATGGACAAGATGAGCAAAGGCAAAAAAATGGACAAGGTGTCGACTGACAAAATGGGCAAAGACAAAATGTCGAAGGGTAAAATGAGCAAGGATAAGATGTCAAATGACAAAATGGGCAAAAAGAAAATGTCAAAAGACACTGCAAGTAAAATGTGAGTTGTGTATTGTTTTGAGCGGGAGGGGCTTATACTCCTCCCTTTTTTATTTAATATTTCCCTATCTGGTGTAATGCAATAAAACTGTACCGCAAGCAAATGGTTTACAGTTCACAAGCTTCAGTTCTGAATCATTTTTTAAAGGATTAAACGTTTGTTGTCCGTTACCAAGCGCAACAGGATTTATAAGCAAATAGAGCTCATCAACCAAATCATGTTGAATTAGCGATGATGCAAATGAATCACCCCCATAAACCATAATGTCTTTTCCTTCTTCATTTTTCAGGGCTTTTATTGCCTCTTCTAAATTGCCGTTTATAATGGTGGTTTTGTCCCATTTACTGGCCTCGAGTGTATTTGAAAAAACAATATTCGGGATCTCTGTAAATCGTTTTCCAAGTTTATACTCCGTTTCATCAGGATTGCTCGCTACATCGGCCCAATATGGAATAAAACCTTCTCCTGTTTTTCGCCCATGTAAAATGCAGTCAACATTTTTAAGATTGTCGATGCTAAAATCAGACATTCCGCTGTCCCATTTATTTTCAAGCAAAATGTTCATTTGTAATTTTAACTTTCTCATGTCCATCCGTTTTAGGGTAAATTGATGTTTCAAAGTTACTTGCTCAAGCGCAGCGTGAAAAGGCATGATCACGACATTTTAGCGTTATGATTACGACATTTTGGAGCCCTGTTTTAAGAATTCAAGGCCCACAATCGCATTACTCAAACACCATTTCCTCATCGGCCCAGCCTTCAAGCTCTTGTGGGTTATGGCTTACAATAAGGGTAGTTATATTCAGCTCTTTGATCACTGTTTTCAGCTCCATTATCAATTCGGCTTTCATTTTAGCATCAAGGGCAGAGAAGGGCTCATCCATTAACAGTATCCGAGGCTTGGTGGCCAACGCGCGCAATATGGCTAAACGCTGCTGCTGCCCACCCGACAGGTAATCGGGCTTGTGTTCCTGTAAAGTATCCAGTTTACCCAAAAGCAATAGTCTTTTTATCCAGGCTTCATCCCTGGTGGCGTATTCCAGGTGTTGCCTTACGGTCATGTTTGGAAACAAGGCGTACTGCTGAAAAACAAAACCGGTATTTCTTTTTTGAGGGGGTAGGTTGATTTTTGTTTCCGCATTAAACCAGGTAATACCATCCGTTATGATGGTTCCTTGTTCCGGTGTTAACAATCCGGCTATAACCTTTAAAAATGTTGTTTTTCCCGACCCGGATGGTCCGTATATTTTGGTAATGCTGCCGGTAGCAAATTGCCGGTTAACCCGCAATACCTGTTGCCCGTGATAGGCTTTTAGTTTTTTTTCGATAGCTATACTGATCATCCCAGGGGGCTTTTTGCCTGATACTTATTAAACACAAAAACACCTGTCACCAGTACAAAGGTAATGGCAAATAAAATGAGCGAATAATTGTTGGCCATAGCATAGTCCCGCTGTTCCACGGCATCATAAACCGCGATGGACGCCACCCGGGTTACGCCCGGAATACTACCGCCAATCATGAGCACTACACCAAACTCGCCCAGGGTATGGGCAAAAGTAAGTACCGCTGCTGTTAATAAAGATGGTTTTATGTTGGGCAGCAATACATACCTGAATGTTTGCCATTCGGTTTTACCCAGGGTGTATGAAGCTTCTGCTAAAGCCGATGGCAATTGCTGTAAGGCCGATTTTATCGGGCCTACCATAAAGGGCACACTATAAATAACCGATGCCAGCACCAGACCCTGGAACGAGAATACAAACTGCACATTAAATACTTTCTGCAGCCAGTTCCCCAAACCATGCTGCGGACTAAAAGCCAGCAACAAATAAAAGCCCAGTACCGATGGAGGCAGTACCAGTGGCATAGTAATAAAAGCTTCTATGATGATCTTAAAAAGCGACCGTCCTCTGGAGAGCCACCAGGCAAAGGGCAAGCCTATAACAAGCAGTATCAGGGTGGTAATACCTGCCAGTTTTAAGGTGAGCCAAATGGGTGAAAGATCCATCAGTTGGTATAGAGTTAAATGTTTTTATGGAAGTCGGTAACCATATGCGGTAAATATCCGTTTTGCACCGGGGCTCAATATGTACTGATAAAATTTTTCGGCATCGGGGTTGCTGGCTCCATGTTTTAACAGCACCAGTCCCTGCAATATGGGTTCATACTGTTTTGGATCAATCACCTGGTAGTACAGCTTTGTTTTGCTGCCGGTTTCTTTAATAAGCGACTGCGTGGTAAAGCCCACATCAACCACCCCGGTGGTGATATAAGTATTTACCTGTGATATGCTTTCGCCGTTAACAATTTTGGGCTGTACATCGTCCAAAATACCTTTCCGCTGTAATAATTCAGTAGCTGCTTTACCGTAAGGTGCTATAGCCGGATTGGCAATGGCTATTTTTTTTATCCGGGCGCTCAATAATAAACGCTCCCAATTGGTAAAGCCGATATTTTGCGAGCTGCAGATGATCAAACTCCCGGCGGCATAAACAATTGGTTTCTTTTCGGCGAAGCCGTTTTTAAACAAGGTTTCCGGAAAACTCATATCGGCCGACAGAAATACATCAAAAGGGGCGCCGTTGCTGATCTGGGCCACCAACTTTCCGGAGGAGCCAACAATAGGTTCGATCATGATACCGGTTCTTTGTTTAAAATCCTTCTGCAAAACCGTTATAACCGATTGCAGATTAGCCGCGGCGGCCACCCGTACATTCTGTGCCAGCGCTATGCTATGCAGCAAAAGAGTTGCAAGTGATAAAAATATAAGCCCCTTTTTATTCATAATGTTCAATAAAAGATACTAATATACACTGTTAGCCTATGAGTAATGATTATTTGGCCGTTTTTTGAAGCAAAAACGATTAAATTAGGTGTATAATACTTATTTACACCGGGTTAAATAAGTGTATAAAGTACCTTTAATAGGATAATAAAAAGAAAACTATTATAATTGTATCCGGCCTGACACTAACCAAAACTAACCAGCTTCGATACCGGTAATTATTGATTACCGGTACCGAAGATCCCTTACCTGCTTGTGAGCATGTTGAAACTTTTATTGCGGTCATTTCTGTTAACCAAGGTTTTCTTTTTGTGCCTTACTATAAACGTGTGCGCGCAAAATACAGTACCCATAAATGATAAGGTACAGCAGCATATATTTGAATATAAACAGCTTTTATCCCTGGAAGATACCACTGGGAAACTTACTTTTAACCAGGTAAAAAACCTGGCGCTTACCGGCAGTTTTAAAGTTAACACCGAACCAACCCCCGTAACCAAACATCCCGGCTCTGCGTACTGGTACCGTTTGAAGATCGGTAAAAACCAGGACACCAAAAACAGCTGGATCCTGGAGTTTTTTGATCAAACCATTGATAGTATTACCGTTTATTCACCCGGCATACAAGGTAGTTACCAGGTAACTTATCTGGGCAGCCGGCATCCCTTCGGGGCCCGGTTCTATCAGCATAAAAACCTCACGCTTAACCTAAACCCCAATGCTGATAATGATGGTGTTTATTACGTCAGGATCAAATCAAACCATTCAGTAAACATCATTATCGTACTCCGTTCGGTAAGCCGGTTTATCAGTTACGCGCTGGATGAGTATTTCTTTTTTGGTGTTTTTTATGGGATGATCCTGGTATTCGGTCTGTACAATTTCATGATGTTTATTGCCATGCGGCAGATACAATACCTGTATTACATCGCCTACAACATCAGCATTGGCTTATATGAAATGTGTGCCGATGGCATCGCTTACCAGTACATGTGGCCAAACGCCCCTTTCTGGAACCAGTATGCTTACGGCATAGCCTTATTTGCCGCCAGTATTTTCGCCGTGCTGTTTACCCAAAAATTGCTTAATTTAAAGGTTAATGCACCGCGTCTAAATAAACTTATCCGCTGGGTAATTGTAGGGCGGAGCCTGTTTTTTGCTGCCTGCCTTTTGATCAATAATTGCTGGTTCAATTACAAGATCATTGAGTTTATCCCCTTGTCGCTTGCTTTTTATGCGGGTTGTTATACTTTGCTTACCGGATATAAGCCAGCCCGCTTTTTTGTAATTGGCTATAGCTTTTTGCTCATTGGCTTTATTATCAAAAGCTGCATCGCCCTTAATATATGGTGGCTGCCAGTTACTGAGTTTGATTATTATAGCCTCAGTGGTTGTTTTATCATGGAGATGTTGTTTATATCCTTTGCCATTGGCGATAAAGTACGCATCCTGAAAAAGGAAAAGGATGATGCCCAGCACAGCATCATTATGCAGATGAAGCAAAACGAAGAGCTCAAAGATGTGCTCAACAAACGCCTGGAAGAACAGGTACAGGAGCGCACCAAAGAACTGGTTGAAAAATCCGGGATGATAGCCGAACAGAACGAGGAGCTCAGGTCTGTTAATGAATTGCTGCAGCAACAAGCCGAAGAAATTTCAAGGATGAACATCTTGCTGGAAAAGGATAATATTATTTTACATAACGACATTGAAAAAGTTACGCACGACCGCGTAATGTCTGCCGAGGTTGATTTTGAAGAATTCAGCAGGATCTATCCCGACCGTGAAACCTGCTTTAAATTTCTGTCGGACTTAAAATGGGCCAATGACTATGCCTGTCGAAAGTGCAATAACACTCATTATGGCAGCGGGCACCTGCCTTACAGCCGCCGCTGCTCCAAATGCGGTTATGAAGAATCGGTAATAGCCTATACCATTTTACAAAATACGCGCATACCTATCAATAAAGCCTTTTACATGATATTTTTAATGTATTCTACCAAAGGCAAAATATCATCGCACAAGCTGTCCGAGATTCTGTCTATCCGTCAAAGTACCTGCTGGGCTTATAGCTCGCGGATTAAAAAAGTGATGGAAACCCGTAAAAAAGAGATCAAGGATGCCGGAAACAAAGGCTGGAGCAAGCTCGTGATCGACAATTCGGCTAATTAAGCCATTTCCCTGTTTATTAGGCCGTTACTATTCTTTCGGGCATAATGCCGCTCCTTCTTTTTTCTTTAAAATTAATTGCGATACAAGCGTATCACAAATATTTATTTTATTTATAAAAACCCTCTCTGCAACGTTAAGCGGCCCTTTTATAAAGTTTATGAGCCTGTGTTTAAAGCGTATCGAATTTTATATAACTTATTATTAATCAGTTATTTATGAATATTTTTCTTGCTTATTACGTTTAAAATAACATAAATTTGTTACAACATTTATAAACCGTACATAACACTGCCTTCCTGAAAAACAAATTGCACTGGTGTATTTGATACACGGGTTAAAATTCCAAATATTTTAAGCTGTGGTTAAATTACATGTAATGTTTTGCGCCTGCTGCAGATGGGCCGTACGTGAAGACCGATGCACAAAAAACCAATTAACTAATAACAACTTATGAAGATCAATTACAATTTAAAATGGCTGGCGGTATTTATCCTGCTATCCGCCGGCGTATTTTACTCCTGTAAAAAGGATTCCCGCGCTTCGGCGGCGGTTACGCCAGGACAGGACACTCAAACCGTATCCCGCGCAGCTAATGAAGTGGTAAATGCCTGGGTCACGACATCCGATAGGTCGAAACAGTTAGAAGCACAAACCAGTTTCAATTTCGCTGCCGACGCGGGCACCAATGCCACCACCGTAACCGTTGACGAAAACGTAACCTACCAGAGCATCGATGGTTTTGGCTTTACCTTAACCGGCGGCAGCGCTGGTTTGCTTAACGGGCTGGGCGGCAATCAATCAGCTGTATTGAATGAACTTTTTGGTACAGCCAATGGGCAAATCGGCATCAGTTATTTACGTATCAGTATTGGGGCGTCCGACCTGAGCTCCAGCGATTTTACCTATAACCAAACATCCGGCGATGTAAACATGAACAATTTCAGCATCAGTCAGGAAAATCAAGACCTGATCCCCATCCTGAAAAAAATACTGGCTATTAACCCCTCCATCAAGATCCTGGCCTGCCCATGGACAGCTCCAACCTGGATGAAGGTGAACACTACCGGCAATAACGGTTATACCGGAGGCAGTTTAAACACGGCTTACTATGATGCCTATGCCCGGTATTTTGTAAAATATATACAGGCCATGCAGGCCCAGGGCATTACTATTGATGCTATAACGCCACAAAACGAGCCGCTAAACCCATACAACAACCCCAGTATGGTGATGCAGGCCAACGAACAAGCCAACTTTATCAAAAACAACCTGGGACCGCAATTACGCGCTGCGAGCCTGAATACCAAGATCATTGCGTATGATCATAATACCGATAGGATAGATTATCCCGAAGCTGTACTGGCCGATGCAGGCGCTAATCCTTATGTGGATGGTTCTGCTTTTCACCTGTACTCCGGTAGTATTGGCGCATTGACAGATGTGCACAATGCTTATCCAAACAAGAACATTTATTTTACCGAGCAATGGGTTGGCGCGCCAAGCAACTTTGGCGGCGACCTTTCCTGGCACGTAAATACCCTTATCATTGGTGCAACCCGCAACTGGAGCCGCAATGTATTGGAGTGGAACCTGGCATCGGACCCTAATAATAACCCGCATACACCGGGCGGCTGCAGCACCTGTTTGGGTGGCATTACTGTGAGCGGTACATCCATCACCCGTAATGTTGGCTATTATATTATCGGTCATGCCGCACGCTTTGTACGTCCGGGAGCAGTTCGCATCTCCTCAAACTTATCGGGCAGCATTCAAAACGTAGCTTTCAAAAACTCAGATGGAAGCAAGGTGCTGGTGGCATTGAACAACGGGTCATCAGTCGTTAATTTTAAGGTAAAATGGGGTACCGAATCCTTTACTTATAGCCTGGCAGCGGGTGCGGTGGCCACATTCAAATGGTCGGGCACACAATCAACCGGCGGGGGAACAGGAGCGCCGATAGGTTCTACTGTTACACTTAAGGGTTTTAACAGCCAATACGTAAGCAGCGAAAATGGCACCCAGGCCATGAACTGTAACCGGCCAACAGCTTCTACATGGGAAACATTTACGGTAGTTGACGCAGGCGGCGGTAAAATCGCACTGCAAGCTATGGGTAAATATGTATCCTCAGAAAACGGCACTCAAGCCATTACCTGTAACCGAACCACCATTTCCGATACCGAAAAATTTGACTGGATAACCACAGCCGATGGCAAAGTTACCCTGCGCGGCAACAACAGCAAATTCATATCCAGCGAAAACGGCACACAAGCCATGACCTGCACCCGCGCTACAGCCAGCGGATGGGAAGCTTTTGGCGTAAACCAGTAAAACTTATAAACTAACTATTAACATACTTATCTTATGAAATCACTTTTAATTTCTGTAAAAGCAGCCCTTATAGTAATGGCGCTCCTGGTAGTTACCGCATCATGTAAAAAGGACCTGAACAAGCCTTCGGCTTCGCAGGCAGATCCAACCCAGGTTAGTACGCCCAGAGCAGGCACGCTGGTATGGTCTGACGAGTTTAACGGCACCAGTGTAAACACTGCCAATTGGAACATAGATAATGGCAATCCTGGTGTAAATAATGAAAAGGAATACTATCAATCGGCCAATGCCACCGTTGGGGGAGGATTGCTTACTATTACCGCACGCAAGCAAACGGTAGGCGGTCAGCCATATACTTCGGCTAAGCTGACCACCGCGGGTAAGTTTCAGCCAACCTATGGTCGTATCGAGGCCAGCATCAAGCTGCCAGCAGTACAAGGAACCTGGCCAGCCTTCTGGATGCTGGGCGCCAGTATCAACAATGGTACACCATGGCCAAGCTGCGGCGAAATTGATATTATGGAGCAGGTGAACACCTCCAATACCATCCTGGGAACCATGCACTGGGCCATAGCTGGCGGCAATCAGCATACCCAATATGGCGGCAGCACTACAACCAGTCCTACAGGTTTCCATACCTACGCTGTAGAGTGGGATACCAACTCTATCCGTTGGTATGTGGATAATACCCTGTATGTAACCGGCAATATTGCCAACAATATTAACAATACAGGCGCTTTCCACAATCCGTTCTTTATTATCCTGAATCTGGCTATCGGCGGCGACTTGCCCGGCAATACCATTAACGATGGTGCCCTACCTTGTAACATGCAGATTGATTATGTACGAGTGTATGATCTTTCGGGCACCAGTAATCCATCAAACCCGCCAATTGGTCAAAATATAACGCTTAAGGGTTTCAACAACCAGTATGTAAGCAGCGAAAATGGCACGCAGGCCATGAACTGCAACCGGCCAACCGCTTCGGCATGGGAAACTTTTACGGTTGTTGATGCCGGCGGCGGTAAAGTCGCGCTGCAAGCCATGGGTAAATACGTGTCTTCAGAAAATGGTACTCAAGCCATCACCTGTAACCGCACTACTGTTAGCGATTGGGAAAAGTTTGATTGGGTCCCTACAACCGACGGTAAAGTTACGTTTAGGGGCAATAACGGTAAATTCATTTCAAGTGAGAATGGAACACAGCCTATGACCTGTACCCGGGCTACAGCCTCTGGCTGGGAAGCTTTTGGTATAAATCAGTAACCTAATCTTTATATTTAGCCTGCCTTACCTCAAAGGCAGGCTTTTTATTTACCTGATGAAAAAATTTATATGTTTTTGCTTTGCGTTTGTTACAGGCATATCATGCTTGTACGCTCAATCTATCGAAAAAAAATTGCAGGTATCGCTGGCAACAGGTTATCAGCAGCAAAGTTTTCACTGGTCGATAGCCGGAAACCTTAACGGGCAAAACCCCAATATTTATTCGGAGCTTAAATGGCAGCACCTGGGCGGGCAAAATATAGCTGCTAATGTACAATGGAATGTATGGAAACGTTTTTCCCTGTATGCAGGCTATAACCGGCAATCTATATCATCAGGTTCTGTAACAGATACCGATTATGGGGCCGATAACCGTACCAACCCCACCTATCACGAAACATTTAACGGAGATAAAGGCAGCATTTTCCTGTGGAATGCAGGGGCAGGTTTTATCCTGATCAACAACGAGCGCTTTAGCCTGATACCTTATGTGGGATATACCATGAGCAAACAGGCCTTACATTTACTGGATCGCACCGGCAACTTTCCTGATTTAAACAGCACCTATCAACCCAACTGGAAAGGGGGCTTTTTAAAAATAACATCATCTGTACGCATCATCAAAAATTTAAAACTTGCTGCCGATGTTACCTATAACCAGGTTAATTATAACAGCACGGCCAACTGGAACCTAATCCAAACTTTTCAGCACCCGGTCAGCTACCGTCACCACGCCAGCGGCTATGGGATTGATGCCGGCGGACAGTTTGTTTACACCATCTACCGCAATCTCAGCATACACATCGGCGGCGGATACTTTAACTGGCAAACCGGTAATGGTACCGATGAGCTTTACCTCAATAATGGACAGGTTGATAAAACCCAGCTCAATGAGGTTGTAAGCAGTGGTTTTAGGGTACAGGGTGGATTGGGATTAGCTTTTTAATATAAGAAAAGGAGCGCTCGTATTGAGCGCTCCTTTTCTTTACGTGTTCTATTTGTTAATTCTCTTTCGCAAACAAGTAAGGATCATACTCCAATCCGTCATTCACTTTAATTTCTGTAGATACTACTTTGCCACCGTCTGTTTTAAACCTTAGCGGGAAAATACCATAGGCCAGATTGTTGTATGCCAATACCCATTCGCCATTGTCCATATATTTCAGGGATGCAGTAAGGTATTGATGGTTGCTGAATTTTATTAACAAGTCCTTTTTATTTACAGATATTTCCATTTGTCCGTAAAGTGGGTTTTGATATTTGCCGGTGTAAGCAGCAAGTGACAACTCTGGAGTTTTCCCTTTTACACGAGCCAGCATATCATTGGTTTTCTTTACGGTTTCCTGCTGATCTGTATTAAAGTCTTTCAGCATAGCCTGGCTGCGGTCTTTATAGGGAACACCCAGGTAGGCATCCAATATCTGGTACCGCAGAGCCTCAAAAAAGCTTTGATTATCGTTATTGGTTAAAATGGTGATGGCCAGTTTTTCTTCGGGCACAAAACAGGTATTGGTTACAAAGCCGTTTGCACCGCCGGTATGCCAGAAAATCTGTTTGCCATTATAATCTGCTTCAAAAACACCAAGACCGTATCCCCTGAAGTGCATAGGATAAGTCACCGAGGCCCTGCTGCTCAAAATCGTATTTTCATCGCGGGTTTTTTGAAGGGCTTTCCAGGCTATGATCTGTTTCCCTTCGTACCTGCCGCTATCTAACTGCGTGCTGAGCCATTTGGCTACGTCTTTTACGTTACTAACTATGCTGCCGGCAGGCGCCAGGTTATCCACCTGGTCATACGGTAATTCAACCATCTGGCCTGTGAAAGCATTGGTATATGGTTTTGAAACGCCTTTGCGCGCCGCTATGCCCACAGTTAAGGGATAGGTATTGTTCATGCCCAGCGGTGTTAGGATACTATCCTGAATGTAAGTTTCCCAGGGCTTGCCGGTTACCTGCTGTATTACCTGGCCAGCGGTTAAAAAACAACTGTTGCAATAGCCAAAGCTTTGTCTGAATTCCATGGATGGTTTCAGAAGTTTCATCCGGTTCATAATTTCCTGGCGGGATAGGGTGGTGTTCCAAAAGGTAAAATCGCCCTGGAAGGTTTTGGTACCTAAATGATGTCCCAGCAGATCTTTTATAGTAAGCAAGGGTGTGATAGAGGCATCGTATACCGAATAACCCGGAAAATATTTGGTGATCTTATCATCAAGCGACAGTTTTTTATCTGCATCTAACTGTGCCAGCGCCGTACCGGTAAATAGCTTGCTGTTACTGGCTATCATAAACAAAGTATTTTCGTCAACCGGTTCATTGGTTTTGATGTCCCGCACGCCATAGCCTTTCATGATCACTGTTTTACCATCTTTCACTATGGCAATGGCAAGGCCCGGAAGGTTCCAATCTTTTAAGCCTTGCTTAATATAAGCGTCGAGTTTGTTTTCAATAAAATCTGGTTGCTGCGCGAATGTTAAAGTAGCTGTAAAAAAGCTCAATAACGTTAATAAGGAAAGTCTCTTCATTTCGTTTTCAAAAGATGCAAGATAGGAAAAAACCCGGGCAGCAAAAATTGGATGATCATGTTATACATGGGCCACAAAAAAACCCGCTACTAATAGCGGGTTCTCCTTAATCAATATATTTCAAACACCTATCCCTCTGCACTCATCCTTTATTTGATACTGATTGCCATACCGCCACCAGAGGCAACAGGCTGTTTCAGTATAGTTTTAGACGTAACTTTGATTTTCCGGATGGCATAGCTTTTCGGGTTTTTATCATAACTGGCATCCTTACCATCGGCATAAACAGTTGCTTCGTACGTTTTGCCCTTGGGCAAATACTCAAATGTAATATTGGCTATGCGCGGGTTTTCGTCGGTAATACTGCCGATGTACCACTCTTCTTTATTTTTGGCCTTACGGGCAATAGTGATATAGTCGCCGGGCTCCGCTTCAAGGATATGGCTCTCGTCCCAATCAACAGCAACATCTTTAATAAACTGGAACGCGTCCATGTATTTATTATAGGTTTCGGGCAAATCGGCGGCCATTTGCAGCGGACTATACATGGTTACATACAAGGCCAGCTGATGCACCAGCGTGGTATGTACAAATGATTTATTCTCGGGATTGTAAACGCTGCATTGTGTTTCAAATATACCCGGTGTATAATCCATAGGACCACCCATTAGCCTGGTGAAAGGCAAAATAGTGGTATGATCGGGATTGTTGCCACCAAAAGCCTCATACTCTGTTCCTCTTGCAGCCTCATTGCCTATCAAATTGGGGTAGGTACGGCACAAGCCGGTAGGCCGTATCGCTTCATGCGCGTTCACCATAATTTTATACTCGGCGGCTTTGGTAATATCATACAGGTAATGATTGACCAGCCATTGCCCGTAATGATGTTCGCCCCGCGGTATGATCTGACCAACGTAACCACTTTTTACGGCATTGTAACCATTCTCTACCATAAATTTATACGCTGTATCCAGGTGGCGCTCATAGTTGCGTACCGAGCCTGATGTTTCATGGTGCATAATGATCTTCACTCCTTTTTCGGCAGCATAACGGTGCAGTTCTTTTACATCAAAATCGGGGTAGGGGGTTACAAAATCAAATACATAATCTTTGGTTTTGCCAAACCAGTCTTCCCAGCCCTGGTTCCAGCCTTCAACCAATACGGCATCGAAACCATTTTTAGCTGCAAAATCGATATATTCTTTTACATGCTGTGTGGTGGCTCCATGCTTGCCATTGGGTTTGGTTTTTGAATAGTCGGTTATGCCCAACTGAACATTCTCCAGGTCGGTATAGGCCCAGGTACTTTTGCCGGTGATCATTTCCCACCATACACCCACGTATTTAATGGGTTTTATCCAGGATACATCTTTGTATTTGGTTGGCTCGTTTAAGTTCAAGATCAGTCTTGATTCCAGTATGCCCGCGGCTTTATCACTCACAATTACGGTGCGCCATGGCGATTGTGTTGGGGCTTGCATGTAGCCTTTATCGCCAATAGCATCAGGCGTTAAAAAGGATTCCAGCACAAAATTCTTGTCGTCCAGGTTTAACGACATGCAGGAGTAATCAATCAGGGCAGCCTCATGTATGTTGATGTACAAACCATCTTTGCTTTTCAGCATCAGCGGGGTTTGTACTCCTGTTGGCGAGAAGGTGGTTTGCGATACATTGGGTGTAACCGCGGCTTTCATTTTACCTCTGATCTCTGACAGGTTGGAGGTTACCGTTTCATACTCCTGGGTATCAAAATCGCCGGGCAGCCAGAACGCTTTATGATCGCCGGTCAAAGCAAATTGCGTATGCTCTTCTTTAATGATAAAGTAGTTCAGGTTTTTTTGCGAAGGGAATTCATATCTAAAACCCAGCCCATCATTAAATAAACGGAAACGGATGCGGATATACCTGTCCTGAACGGCCTTTTGTGTTAGAGTTACCAGCAATTCGTTGTAATGGTTACGAATGGTTTTTTCCTCACCCCAAACCGGGTTCCATGACTCATCAAAGGTGCTTTGCTCTGATTTGGCGATGGTAAAACCGTCCAGAAATGATGGTACATCTTTGGTTTCTAAACCAAGCTTACTGGGCTTGATCACCGCCCTTTGTTTGTAATGGAGCTGATAGGTTGGCACGCCATTTCCCTGCAGCTCAAATTTGAGTGTAAGGTTTTTATCGGGTGATGTTATTTCCTGTGCCTGAACAAAAAGCACAGCATGAAGCATGAACGCTGCAATGAGTATAGATCTACGCATATTTTAGAATTAAAAACCGGCTTTGATTAATTGGTTACCAACAAAGTTTATCATCCTATAAACAGCTTCATATTTATTTATTTAAAATATAAATATTTTATTTTTTAACACCCTTTATATCAATTAATTAAATCTAATAAATCGTATTTTTTACTGGGTTTTTATAAATAGTTTTATACCTTTTCGCCATCCAGAAAACAAAAAAGCCCTAAATCTCATAGATCTAAGGCCTAATTGTGGTTTGGTTTTAGGATTTAATTATTTTCCGAATGCATAATAGGCGGATAGAATAAAAGAGTTTACAAAGTTCAAACTAAAGGTGTTTGCATTGCCCAGGCTGTTGCCGGTAAATTTTTGATGCTGGTAGCTTAGATTAGCTAAGGCAGCCGCAAGTCCTATATGTTTAGAAGGATAGTAAACAAGATCCATATTTACACCTCCGCTATAGCTATCACTATCATAGTTGCTGCTTTCATTGCTGGTATAAACATACCGTTGTTTCTGTTGTTGATAACCCACGTACGGGCCTGTGCGTATCCCGATCTTATTATCAAATAAAAAGTATTTCCTTAAAAATATGGTGGCCGAGAAACTTTTGCTTTGTTGTTGAACCTGTGAACTATAGAATGGGTCATACTTCTGGTTAGAAGATTGATATCCTACTGATGCACCAATATCTAATTTATCCGCAATAAAATAGCTGTAACTGGGCGAAATGGAGTACGATGTTAACTTACCCTTGGAATTATCGCTTATGTTATTATCCAGATCAACCGATCGGGTGTTAGAATTGGTGACCGATATTCCAAATGTTGCTCCTAATTGTTGATTGCCTTTTTCTGTTTGTGCTTTAGCCGCTTGAAGAGTAATAACTGATAATACTACCAGTAGAAGTTTTTTGTACATAAAATTGTGTTTATAAGGTTAATATTTGTTTTATAATCGGGAGTATGACCCGAATTATAATATTTGGTTTAACTATATAAATATTATAATATATAAAACGCTAATACTGTGCGGCTTAAAATTTAAACAGATCGTTTTACCTTTAAAAACAGTTGTACAATAAACTTTTAAATAATAAAGGCGGCTCCCGGATATCCGGGAGCCGCCTTTATTGCGGTATTATTTTAAAAATGTATTAATTAAACTTCACATTCACATTTCCACTTGATGCATCGGCACTAACAGATGCACCACCGCCATTCACTGTTCCGCGTACATGGTCTTTTTCCCACTCGCCGTTAAACCCATTTATTTTTCCGGAACTAATCCGGTCGCCTCGAATGTCCAGGCTAAGCCCTTGTTTTAATGGCAGTTCCAGGTCGATATTTCCGGAACTCACATCCAGCTTTAAATATTTACCAACCCTTTTCATTTGCGCATGCAGGCTTCCCGCGCTGGTTGAAGCATTTAAACTACAATCCAATTGCCTTAAATCGATACCGCCGCCAGAGGTACTGGTGATCAGCTCGCCGGTTATATTGTTACCCTGCACACCGCCGCCGCTGGTATTCGCGCTGATATTGCCGTTCAGGTTATCCAGCTGCAAGCCACCGCCGGATGTTTCCAGTTTGATTTTCCCGGTGCAGTTTTTGGCAATAATTCCGCCGCCGCTGGTTTCCAGGTTGATATCGTTACCGGAATTAGAAACGTGTATACCGCCGCCACTGGTTTCACCCCGAACTACTCCGTTAAGCCTGTCTATCTGTAAACCGCCGCCACTGGTAGTAAAGCTTTCGTTTCCTTTTAAATTATCCAGACTGATACCACCACCACTGGTTTTAAGGTCTGTTGATGTTTGTTCAGGAACATATATTTTGAATGATATGCTCATCTGTCTTTTCCAATCAGAAAAATTATGCTTGCTTTTTGCAATAGCACGAACCTCATGCCCGGTAACCGAAACACTCAGGTCATAATCTTCGTCAAGGCGTTTTTTGATCTCGTCTTTTGAAAGTTCGCGACCATTATTACCCTTAATGTAAACCTCCACCCGTGCGGCTTCGCCGCTTCTGCCGCTAACTAAAATACCGCCGGCCGATGTATTTACTATAACCCGGTTAATGGCATCACTGCTTAATGATTTGGTAAGATATGGCGTCCTGCTATCATCCTGCGCCATAGCAGCAGTTGTACGACAGGCAAGGGCAAATAGTAAAAAGTATGTTTTCATATGATTTGATATTGGTTTATTTCTTACATAAGACCACACCTTTATCAAATACGTTGCATCCCGATCAATATTTATTTAGACCGGATCATCAATCCGGTTGAATATTCAGGCATACCGGTTGAATATATTTGATGGCATCATTTTAATTATGCTAATTTTAGTATCAGCAATTACGCTATTCAAATGCCCGCGAAAAACAAGTATATCCTTTGGACTGTCATTGCGGTTATATTATCGCAAGGAAAAAGCTATGCGCAGCAATATCAAACCACCGTTGATATGCGCGTACCTTTTGTTTCGGCCCCAACGGCTATCAACGGTAAACCATGCATTTATTACGAGCTCAACATCGCCAATTTCGCAAAAGACTCGCTAAGGCTGAAAATACTTGATGTGTTAAATGCTAATAATTCTTCTGCTATTTTCAATGTTGATGAAACCCGATTAAAGACTCGCGTTAAACGGCCGGGGATATCCCCAAAAGACGATAACCTAACATTACCGCCGGGCTCATTCGCTGTAATTTACCTGGAGTTTAGTCTACCATTCAGAAATACAGCAATGCATTTAGTTCACCGGCTTGAATTTGATCTGTTGAATGGGAACAAAAAAACACCTGTTTCAATAAAAGGAGCTCCGATATCTATTGGATCAAAAGCCTCATTGGTCATCGGGCCACCGTTAAACGGGGGACCATGGGCTGCCATTTATGAACCATCGTGGGCAACCGGGCACCGTCGCGTTTTTTATACTATAAACGGAACAGCCCGACTGCCAGGGCGATTCGCCATTGATTTTATAAAGCTGGATAATAATGGCCACTATGCTACCCATAACGAAGATACCATCCAGAACTGGCATGGCTATGGAAATAATGTGCTGGCAGTGAGTGATGGGATTATTGCTTCTGTCCAAAACAACTTCCCAGAGAGTTTAACACTTTCAGGCTATCAATCCCCATCGCCCGAAAACGCTACTGGTAATTATATCTCTATCAAAATCGGAAAGGATCAATTTGTGTTTTATGAGCACCTGAAACCCGGCAGTATAAAAGTTAAACCCGGCCAAAAAGTAAAAAGGGGAGAGGTGATTGCTTCTTTAGGTTTTACCGGGCAAACAACCGGACCGCATTTGCACCTTCACCTGGCTACAAAAGATTCGCCACTGGGAGCCGAGGGCATCCCGTTTGAACTTGAGCAATTTAACCTTTTAGGCTCTTATCCTGATTTATCCACTTTTGGAAAAAAACTGTGGAGATCCACAGTAAACGGCGCATCCATACTCGTAACCAAAGAACGGCCTGCGCCAAATTCAGTAGTCATGTTTGATAAGTAATTGGTTTAAAGACCCGACTGTTTATGGATATGAGAATTTATTTACTTACAATAATTCTGGGCAGCTGGTAAACTATAAATATACTTTAAACGGCCACCCTGTTACCTATACAAATTATTACTACAGAGAAGGGAAGCTTGTGAAAGAAGAGTTTTTCTATAACCTTCGGCTTAAGAATACCTGGAAGGAAACTACCTACACTTACAGTTCTGATAGCTTACTTAAAGAAGGATATTTATGGTATGGACAATGGAATAAAAACATCAATGGGCTATAATTATTACACCTATGACGACAAAAGGCTGATCAATGAAAAATATTGGGAGCTATCTGCTGATAAAACTCCTATAACAGTGCAATATGATTACAATGCGGATGGTTTACTTAGTAAAATGTCTGTACAAAAGGATACCTTATATAAAACCGTTCAATACCAGTATCTGGCAAAAAAGGTATCAAAAATACATGTAGAAACAAACGCGACAAGCGGCCTTTCAAGGGAATTTCCCATTTTGGTATACCTTGGAAATCTAAAAAAATTTCCCATTAAATATGATACTGAGTATAGCTACGACAAAAATGGGAATCTTATTGAATGGAAAAATTTTCTAAATGAAGAACCACAAAGCTTTTATAGCTATAGCCTTCAATACTATTGATCTCTTTCTTGTATGCAAAACTTTTACACGAATTGAAAGGCGCTTAAACCAAAGCCCTTAACAATCCGGGATCCATCAACGTCCCGGTCCTCTCTACTTTCATCACGAAACCAAGACTAAAGTTGAAAAGTCTGATTAGTACTAGCCAACTCTTATCAAGGTGTCAACTTATAGCTTTCTTTAATAACGGCTTCATTCACGGCTTTAACTCGTTCTATTTCCATTTTTTCAACCGCCCGGTCATAAGTAAGTACTCCGTTTATTTCATGTTCTACGTCGGTGGTTTGGGTATAGATGGCTACGCTGAGCCCTTTGTACTTCATCAACTGTTCAACCTCGTCAAGCAAAAACACGTACCTGTCTGTCAGTCGCGCCTTGGTTGGTTCATAGTCATAAGCGTTATTAGCTACGGGCCACATATGATCGCGCACAAATAAGCCCACGCCACCAAACTCGCCCAATGATGCCGCCCGGTGTTGGTCAGGAACCGACGCCCCGTATGGACCAACATAAATATGGGTATCTACATAGTCGCCATTGCCCGGATCGCCATAGGCTTTCTGATAGGATGGGTTATTATTAAAGCCAGAGTTACCATTAACCAGCCTTGACTGATCATACTGCTTCACCCAACTGGTTATATTTTTAACATCAAATGCTCCCCAGTTTTCATTAAAGGGCACCCAGGTAATAATGGATGGTGAATTATAATGCTGATCGATAAGTGTTTTCAACTCCCTCCTGAATTCGCCCCTGGTTTTGGTGGTATCTTCGTTCTGATACCAGATGGCCGGCATATCCTGCCAAACCAACAGGCCCAGTTTGTCGGCCCAATAGTAAAACCGTTGCGGCTCGGTTTTCATATGCTTCCGGATGAGGTTGTATCCCGCGTTTTTGGTAAACTGGATATCAAATTTGAGCGCCTCTTCTGTGGGGGCGGTCAGTACACCGTCTGGCCAGTAACCCTGATCGAGCAGTCCCAATTGCATGATGAACTTACCGTTGATCAAAGGCCGGGTAACGCCATTAACCTTACCCAATTTAATATCGCGCATACCAAAATAGCTTTTTACTTTATCGGTGATCTTGCCATGAGCATCTTCCAGGCTGATGCTGAGATCATATAAAAAAGGATCATCCGGCGACCAAAGCTTTGGCGTTTTAATAGACAGATAAAAGTAGGTGCCATTGGATGATGTTGCTTCCGAAACCACTTTGTTTCCATCAAGGGCTATCGCGACTATTTTTCCTTCGCCTTTGGTATTTACCAGCACTTTTAAGCGGCTGCCAGTCAGATCGGGCAACAGGCGGATGCTTTCAATACGCGCTTTGTTTACCGGCTCCAGCCACACGGTTTGCCATATGCCCGAGCAGAAGGTATAGTCGCCCCTGGGACCGCTCTTGCCTGATGGTACCCGGCCATCATTCAGATCATAAGCCGCCAAAACCAAGGTGTTTTTCCCATTGGTTAAGTAGGGGGTAATGTCAAAACTAAAAGCATCATAGCTACCAGCATGACTACCCGCTTTATGTCCGTTCACAAACAAGGTTGCCTGATGGGCCACAGCTTCAAAATGAATAATTACCTGCTTGCTTTTCCAATCGGCAGGAATTACAAAACTACGCCGGTACCACATATTGATCTCCTGCTTACGCTGAATACCAGATAATGCCGATTCCGGGCAATACGGAACCCGTATTTGCTCAGCCTTACTTTCAAAGGATAAGGGCTTTTCCGGGTCGAGCGCGCCGGCAACATCTTTTCCTCCCCGGTAATCCCATTTTCCATTCAAACATATCCAATCACCGCGTTGTAGTTGTGGCCGTGGATACTCCGGAAAAGGAACTTCGGCTTCCCGGGCGGCTTTTGTCCACCGGGTAGGTAAAGCAGGCGCCTGAGCAAATAAACAGGAGCAATTAATGATGAGTAGAAATGGTACTAAAACAATCCGGTTTTTATTCATGATCATTGGTTTATTGGAGGGGCTCCCAAACTTATTAAAATAAATTTATTTGATAATAGCTCCTTATTATCAAATAAAAAAGCATTAAAGCAGCTATTCTGATTTTCACTTAAGTGAAAAAATGCCAAATCATTAGCGGCTACATTTGCTTTCAAAAACATCAATAACGTCATGAACTCATCAATTGAATCAATAAAAACCACCGACTCAGCAACCACTGTCCAAACTGCCAGATCGCTGCGCGGCCTCTACTTTGCACGTACCGCATTTTCTGTTATTTGGGTTATCCTCATTTCAGTTTTTGTTAAAACTAACAGCAGCATCACTGCCATACTTTTTATTATCTATCCCGCTTGGGATGTTATTGCCACCTACTGGGACATTAAGGCCAATCCGCCGCACGTATCCAAAACACCACAATATGTAAACATGGTTATCGGGATCCTCACTACTATTGGCGTAGCGCTGGCTTTACAAAAGGGCGTTCCTGCAGCGTTAATCGTCTTTGGTGTCTGGGCAATTGTTACCGGTCTTATACAATTGATACTCGGTCTGCGCCGCCGCAAAGAATTGGGAGGGCAATGGCCAATGATCATTAGCGGGGGGCAATCTACGCTGGCTGGTAGTGTATTTATTGCTATGGCAAAGTCACCAACTATGGGCATCAGCAATTTGGCAGGCTATTCGGCTTTTGGCGCTTTTTATTTTCTGCTCGCCGCTATCCGGTTGTCAAAAACTATAAAAGGATTTGAAAAGGCAGCCTGATTATTTATACTTGCTAAAATGTAAAATCCAGACGCTGTTATGGACCCTCATGAAATACTGAAAGCACATTTAACGAGTTTTTCCGATTTAACCGAAAAAGACATAGCCGACAGCAGGCCCTTTTGGAAACCCCGCAAAATTAAAAAAGGCGACTTTTTCAATATGCAATACATGGTTTGTAACGATCTGGGACTGGTGGTTAAGGGGATTTTCCGGATCTACTATAGCCGTCCAGATACAAGCGAGGAGACGAATATCTTTTTCTTTTCCGAGAGTCAGTTTATCGTCTCCTTCCGGAGTTTCATTACCCGTAACGCGTGTCATTATTTCATCCAGGCGATGGAGGATTGCGAAATAGTTTATATCAGCTACCATGATCTCATGAGTTTGTATGAAACCCATCCCAACTGGGCCACCTTTGGCCGGCTGCTGGCAGAATTGTTCTTTACCTATTCGCAATCCCGTGCCGAGGAGCTCTTGTTTTTTTCGCACGAACAACGGTACATCAGACTTTTGGACGAACACCCCAATATTATTAACCGTATACCGGCCTATCATATTTCCTCGTACCTCGGCATCAAGAATCCATCTTTAAGTCGGATCAGGAAAAGGATACAACGGTAAAAAGTGGGTTTACACTTTTTATGGTTAACATTATTATATTTAATTGTCAATCAAATACATACATCTGGAAACATGTACACAAAAGTGTAAATCCACAAAATATCCTAAAAGTAAAAGCCTCCGGTTTTCCGACCTGAGGCTTTTTACTTTCGTATCGTTAACCGGGGATCAAAACACCTGCTGCTTTGATGTTCCTAAGCATGGTGATAGCAAGCGTTACCTGGCTGTTGCTGAGGTAATGCAAGTTAGGTGTTCGCTATTTTCTCTGTTAAATTTATCCCTTGTAATTTGGGTCAAATTCCACAATCCATTCAATACCATATTTGTCTCTAAACATTCCGGCGTATGAACCCCAGGGGCTGTCACCAATGTTTCCCTCAATATCGCCACCTGCTGATAGTCCGCTAAATATTTTGTCTGCCTCTTCACGACTTTCTGCACTAACTGATATTTTAGACCTGTTTTCGCTTTCGTTTACCCGTCCCATAAATTCGGGAACGTCATTGGCTATTAATACATTGTGTTTGCCAATTGGTAAGGCAATGTACATTATCTTGTTTTCATCATTTCCTGCTACCGGAAACTCAGCGCTCGCTAAGTCCTTGAAGCGGATGATCTTTGCGAACTCTCCGCCAAAAACTGATTTATAAAAAGTGAATGCTTCTTCGGCATTTCCGTTAAAGTTGATCCATGGATTAATTGCTCTCATAATTTTATTTTTAATTATTTAATTTTCTGCTTACGCGCCTCGTTTTCAGCCAATGGTCGGTGTTATCACTGCACCACCAACTTACAAAATATCCCAAACACAAAAAAGCCTCCAATCTTTCGATAGGGGGCTTTTACTTGCGGAGCCCTCAAGGAGCGTTTCTCAAACTATTTCTTAGAAGACCTGAGGAAAATAGCATTTTGCGCTTTGTAGCTAACATTCGTTGGATGGATAGCGGGCGACTGCAGCACTATTACCTTTTGTTGAGACACTTTTTTTCTTAATTGTTTTTACTCAGCCATTCCTGGAGCGGCACAAATTTATGGGTGGCTGTTTCTTTCGCCAATTCAATTCGTGATATGGAATCGGGTCCCATATAAGTGTGTTTTTCGAAATACCCAAACATCTCGGCTAACTCCTTTGCTCCTTCAAAAAAAGTTGAAAACATTTCGGCTGGTACTTGTGAAAAGCTGTACTCTTGTCCATTGGCTTTATAGGCATCTATGATGTCATTAAAACTGTACAACTCTGTTGCCAGGGCAAGGTAATTACCGTTTCCAACTTTTTCGGGTTGCAAAAATGCACCGGCGACAACTTTTCCCAGGTCATTAATGTCCGCCATGTGAATCGCTTTTTTTGTTGGGTCAATCGGTAGTGTCCAACCGCTTGTGCCATCTTGTTTTGGCTGTGGGCCCATCATTCCAACAAGATTTTGATAATAAAATGGAGGCTGAACAAATGTTACATATTTGAACCCTGCACTTTTTACCAGATCATCTACCTTAGCTTTGCCACTAAAGTGAGGCACTTCAAATTCTGCTTCACTAATGAGCTCAACATCCGGAAGCGTTGACCATATAAAATGTTGCACTCCCGTTGCTTTTGCCGCATCAATGGCATTTTTACCCTGGGTGATTTCGTCGGCACCTTCCCAAAAGTTGGTTACCACAAATACACCATAAGCATTTGTAAAAGCCTCTTTTAAGGATTGCAAATCTTTTAGATCTGCATAAACTGCTTCATTTGCTTGGCCTGTATATGTTTCCGGATTACGGGTTATTGCTTTCACATTAAAAGAGCCTTCATTTACAAGGGCATTTACAATACCCTTACCTTGTGCACCTGTTGCTCCAATTACTACTATTGTTTGCTTTTTCATCTGTTTATTTTTATGATGTAAAATTGCAGCAACAGCACCCCCCGGAACGATGAGAAATGATAAAAAAAAGCGTTGATAAATATCAACGCTTTTGTAAAATCAATAATTGAAACAGAAGTTATTTACTTGCTTGTTTTCTAATTCTGCTTAAAGTTTCTTTAGTTATGCCCAAAAAAGAAGCAATGAGATGCTGGGGAAATCGTTGAATAAACTGAGGGTGGTTATCGGCAAATTCTTCATAGCGTTTTTCTGCTGTATTACTAATGGTAGAATTCAATCTTCGCTGAGAAACGATGAAGCTTCTTTGGTCCATTAACCTTGTCATTTGTCCAAATGAAGGTACCTTTTCTATCAGATCCAGCATGTCTGTTACTCTGGCAACAAGTAGTTCGGTGTTTTCCCAGGCATCAATATTAAATCTTGATGGAGTAAGCATGAGCGCACTTTCACGGTCGCTTGCCCAATAATTTTCAATGTATAACTGTACAATATGCTCCGCACCTTTGTCATCTACGCTGTATTGTCTCATAGCACCTTTTACAATAAAACCAACGTATTTACACACATTGCCTTCTTCTAAAAAGTATTGCTTTTTCCTGAGCTTTTTAGGCTGGAAAGCCGCTACAATTAACGCTTCCTCATCACTTGTAAGTGGCGATGTAGCGTGCTCCCTGATGTATGCTAATAGGTTTTTGTGCACTGATTTTAATGATTATTAAATTGAACCCAATGCAAAGATATATTTCACTTTGGTAATACTTGTGCTCGCTTTAAAAGCAAGTATAAACTGGTAACAAAAGTAAAGTTTATCAAAAAAAATAGATTAGTCTTTTAAAATAGTATTACCTGCCTATGGTCAGTGTTATAACCGCCTCACTAAATACAAAATATCCGAAACGCAAAAAAGCCTCAAATTTTTCGACCTTAGGCTTTTAACTTGCGTAGCGGGAGCAAACCCGATCCATTTACTTATTAGTTTGCAGATTTTGGCAGGCGTATAAAATGAAATTCATAGGAGTTCGATCCCCCGATGGGGCTCACTTTGCACAAAGCCAAATGAATATTGAAGTCATTTTTATAAATCTTTTATAGTTGGTTTTGTAAACTTCATTTTTTATTTCTGTCCCTAAAATTGCGTTACAATCCAACCGGCAAAGTACCCAATAGCCAGGTTTAGAACTGAAATGACCAAAAAGGCAATAAAAGTGAGCCCGATTGTCTTAGCTTTCGAAGTATTGTTGAAGAACTGGGAATAACACCAGCACATTAAAATGAGTAGAAAACCCTGTTGAACTATGCCATATTGGAGAGTTGCTGCGATACCCCAAATATAAACAATGGGGAAAACGAGCAGGCTAACAATTAAAAACAACCCCATTAAGTATGTATTCAAAACGAGGTGTTCTGCAAGGTTATATTTCCGTTTTTTAAATATGACATAGGAAGCCAAGGTACTGGTTATGATCAAGATTAGACCATCAAAAGCAAAATGCTCAGTCATCCAGGTAATGATTTTCACGGAAGCCCTGGTTATGCCGTCCCTGGGCTCAATTAAACTCGCGTGAAGGCGGTCGAAAATTAAGTAATGCCAGAATAATCCATAAAAAGTGGCAAGCACAATAACAAAGGATAGTGGCTGAAAATGCCTGACTCTTTTTCCTTCCAAAAACTCGCGGATAGTGTGACCAGGTCTTGTCAGCAACTGCTTAGCAGTATACAAAACTCCTTTATCAAAATGAAACAGTCCATGTTGCAGATCATGTAAAATAAAATGCATATTAAGTTTGTGGGTGTCTGCCCGTTGTCCACAACCACTACAAAAATTGCCCGATACCTGACCATCGCAATTTTTGCAAATGATCGCAGTATTCATTTTATGAGTAGTTTTTTTCAGCGTTTTTCCCATTTGCTTTCTTTGATAAGCTGTGAGCTACAATCCTTAAACTTACGATTTTATATTGAGTTAATTAATAATCACATCGGTAAGCACCGGTTCTTTGTATCAATGATTGAATGTGAATAATTCTTCGGCTTATGGTAGATGTTATCGCCGTACCACTATTACACAATCTGCCCAAACGCAAAAAAGCCTCAAATCTTTCGACTTGAGGCTTTTAACTTTCGTAGCGGGAGCAGGACTCGAACCTACGACCTTCGGGTTATGAGCCCGACGAGCTACCAACTGCTCCATCCCGCACTGTATTTTTATATGTTGCATTCCGTCATAACTTCGGAAAGTTCCTTCCAATTGTCAAAAATGCAATTTGCACTCCGTTTTAATTGGACTGCAAAGATATAATTCGTTTCTTTGCAGTCCAAATATATTTTTAATTATTTTTATATGAGTCATCAGGCGGGTTTTGTAAGTATAATTGGTAAGCCCAATGCAGGTAAATCAACCCTTATGAACGCCCTCGTTGGCGAAAAAATGTCTATCATCACCCCCAAAGCACAGACTACACGTCACCGTATTTTGGGAATTGTTAATACCGACGACTACCAGATCGTGTTTTCTGACACGCCTGGCGTCATCAAACCTCACTATGCCCTGCACGAAAGCATGATGCACCAGGTAGATGGTTCTATTGTAGATGCCGACCTGATTTTGCTGGTTACCGACATTTATGAGGAATTTGATGAAACCGATGTGCTTAAAAAGCTGGAAGGTTCATTAGCCCCAATTGCGGTACTGATCAACAAGATTGACCAAAGTGATGAAGAAACGGTAAAAAAGAAAGTAGAATTTTGGCAGGAAAAACTAAAGCCAAAAGCGGTTTTCGCGATCTCGGCCCTGTTGGAGCATAATATCAAAGCCGTTATGGACTTTGTGGTAGAAAACCTGCCGGAGCATCCACCTTACTACGAAAAAGATGCCCTGACTGATCGTAACGACCGTTTTTTCGCGTCAGAAATGATCCGCGCGCAACTGCTTAAACAATATAAAAAAGAGATTCCTTACAGTGCCGAGGTTATTGTAACCGCCTTTGTTGAAGGCGAAACCCTGCACCGCATCAGCGCCGAAATTATTGTTGAGCGCGACTCACAAAAAAACATCATCATTGGCCAGGGGGGCAAAATGCTTAAAATAGTAGGCACCTATGCCCGTCGCGATATGGAAGAGTTTTTTCAAAGAAAAGTTTTCCTCGAGATGTTTGTGAAAGTGATACCCGACTGGCGCAGCAAAAAAAATTACCTTAAAAAATTCGGATACGAATAAAACCACAGATGTGAGATCTGAGATATTAGATTTGAGATAAATCTGGTATTTATAAATTAATCAAATAATTTTGATGTGGATTTGGATATGGAGGCTTAAATGGCCGCTCATCTCAAATCTTACATCTCAAATCTAAAAAGAATGAGTAACATAGTAGCCATAGTGGGCCGCCCAAACGTAGGCAAATCAACTTTATATAACCGTTTAACTGAAACCCGCAAAGCCATTGTCGACGATTTTAGCGGTGTAACCCGCGACAGGCACTACGGCGTTTCTGAATGGACCGACCATCATTTTACCGTTATTGATACCGGAGGCTACGTTGCCAACTCTGCCGATGTATTTGAGGCGGCTATACGCGAACAGGTAGAGATAGCTATTGAAGAAGCCTCGGTTATCCTGTTCCTGGTTGATGTTACCACCGGTATTACCGATCTTGATGATGAAATTGCCAACATGTTGCGTAAAGGCAACAAGCCGGTGTTTGTGGTGGTTAATAAAATGGATAACAATGCCCTTTTATCTGATGCTACCGTGTTTTACAGTCTTGGTTTAGGGGAAATCTATAATATCTCCTCCATGACCGGTTCAGGTACCGGCGAATTGCTCGATGAGGTAGTAAAGCACTTTGAGGATGAATTTCCAGAAGAAAACACCCGGCCTAAATATGCTATTGTTGGGCGGCCAAACGTGGGCAAATCATCTATTATTAACGCCTTGATAGGCAAGGACCGTAACATTGTTACGCCTATAGCCGGCACCACTCGCGATTCTATCCATATCCACTATAACCAGTACGGCCATGATTTTATGCTGATTGATACTGCCGGTTTGCGTAAAAAAACAAAGGTGAGGGAAAATATAGAGTTTTACTCCGTAATGCGTACCATTAAAGCCCTGGAAGAAGCCGATGTCATCATCCTGATGATTGATGCGGTAGAAGGGTTTGAGTCGCAGGATATGAATATTTTTCACCTGGCCGAAAAAAATAAAAAAGGCGTACTCATCGTAGTAAACAAATGGGACCTCATCGAAAAGAATAACAAAACCATCAAGGTTTTTGAAGAGCAGATCCGTGAAAAGATCGCGCCTTTTACTGATGTGCCTATTGTATTTACCTCCGTTACCGAAAAACAGCGTGTGTTAAAGGTAATTGATGTAGCTAACCAGGTTTATCAAAATCGTGCCCGTAAAATAGCTACCTCTAAATTAAACGAGGTGATGCTGCCTATTATCGAAAACTATCCACCACCATCCATCAAAGGCAAATACGTAAAAATCAAGTATATAACGCAAATTGCAGGTACATCGCCCATGTTCGCGTTCTTCTGTAATTTGCCGCAATACATAAAAGAGCCTTATTATCGCTTTATTGAAAACAAGCTACGGGAGAATTTTGATTTTGCCGGCGCGCCTATACAAGTTTGGTTCAGGCAGAAGTAGGACACGATTTTAAGGATTAATAGTAGATTACAGGATTACCCTTACACAACAATGATCGCGCGCTATATAAATAGCGGATCTTGTAAAGAAATCCTGTAAATCTTTTTCCCAATCCTAAAAATCCTGTTAATTGGTCAGCGCTTTTTTAAAGGCCTCGTCATTGCTATTCATTACCTCATAAAAAGCATTATCACCCCATTTAAAACGGGCGGCGTTGGCTTTGAGGATGCTTTTGATATAGTCGCGGGATATCAACAATTCGTGCGAGTCTATTTCCTTTATTGTTTTTGAAGAGTACAGGATAAAGTTGTGGAAATCATCATCACTAACAGTATATTCTTTTATAAAATCATCGCCGGTTGCAAATTTGTTCAACATGGGTTGCATCCGGTCAATCACATAGGCTGTGAAAAGTTGCTGGTCAATTAGGTTCTGTACAACGTAGGTGCTCTGTGCGGTATCAGCGGGCACAAAAACATCAGGCATAATGCCGCCTCCACTAAAAACTTTACGTCCGCTTAGGGTATGATACGAGCCTTTAAAAACAGAATCATTCCGGATGCTCTGTTCCGAAAAAAGTTCACCCTTTTTCATCCGCAAGGCCAGTTCGTTCCGGTAGCTTTCCAAACCTCCTTTATATGATTTTTGGATCGATCTGCCCGATGGGGTATAATACCGGGCCACGGTTAAATTTACGGCAGAGCCATCGCCAAACGGAAACTGCTGCTGCACCAGGCCTTTGCCAAATGAGCGGCGGCCTACAATGGTAGCCCGGTCCAAATCCTGCAATGCGCCTGCCAAAATTTCACTCGCCGAGGCCGAATACTCATCAATCAATACGGTTACCTTTCCCTGTTGAAACGAGCCAGAATCGGTGGCAAAATAATCTGTACGGGGTTCATGAATGCCTTTGGTATATACAATTAATTTGCCTTTGCCCAAAAACTCATCTGCCAGAGCTGTTGCCGCGTTCAAATATCCGCCGCCATTACCTCTAAGGTCAAGCAGCAAACTGCTCATGCCATCTGTTTTAAGTTTAGTCAGCGCTTTGCGGAAATCTGTATCCGTAGTTGATGCGAACTTGCCTATTTTAATATAACCCGTTGTCGGGTTAGCCATATAAGCTGCGTTCACACTGCTCAGATCAACACGGCCCCGTTTTATGGCGTATGTTTTTATTTCCGTTCCATTGGCAACGCCAAGCAATAAGGGAGTATCCTTTTCTCCTCTAAAAACCTTATTCACTCTATCTGTGGTAAGCTTTGTTCCGGCGAATTTTTTATTATCTACGGTAATTATTTTGCTGCCTGCCGGCAAACCCGCCTTGGAGGCAGGGCCCCCTTCATAAATCTGCGTAATAACCATGGTATCCCGTAATATTTGGAATTCGATGCCAATGCCATTAAACCCACCATCTAAACGTTCGTTAATTGATTGTGCCTGTTGTGGCGGTAAATAAAGCGAATGCGGATCCAGATTTTGAAGCATCTCATTAACAGATGCCCCTTCAATACTGTCGATGTTAACACTATCAACATAATTATGACCAACCAGGTCTAAAACTTTCGACAGCTTGTTATTATCTGAAAATGAAAAACCAAGGTTCCGGTCGGCAAATTTTCTATCGCCTATCAGCAACCCAATGGTAATCCCTAACAGCACCAGGACCATCGTCCTGAAAATAACGCCCGCGGTCTTTTTCATATTCAGCAAACAAAGTTAATCAATGCCGCATCAATAATTTTTATTGGCATCCTTTCATTTGATGTTTTTTACCGAATTTTGTTATAAATTATTTAAAATTAATGGAAACCATTACGGAGCGGGAATCACATTATAAGAATTTAGAGCAGCTATCTGTTCTTGAGATATTGGAAAGCATTAACAAGGAAGACCAAACAGTTCCCCTGGCTGTTAAAAAAGCCTTGCCTCAAATTGAACGCCTGGCTACTATAACAGCCGCTAAAATGCGCGATGGTGGTCGTTTATTTTATATTGGCGCCGGTACCAGCGGTCGTTTAGGTGTGGTTGATGCTTCAGAATGCCCCCCAACATTTGGTGTTCCGTTTGATATGGTTGTTGGTATTATTGCCGGCGGCGATGGCGCCATACGCAAAGCGGTAGAATTTGCCGAAGATGATACAGAACAAGCCTGGAAAGATCTGGTAGAGTTTCACATTACTGATAAAGACGTTGTGGTGGGCATTGCGGCTTCCGGCACTACTCCATATGTAATAGGAGGGTTAAAAATGGCTCATAAACATAATATTGTAACCGGCTGCATAGTTTGTAATAGTGGTAGCCCTGTGGCTGCCGAAGCACAATACCCGGTTGAGGTAATTACCGGACCGGAGTTTTTAACCGGGTCAACCCGGATGAAAGCCGGCACGGCTCAAAAGCTGGTTTTAAACATGCTGAGCACCAGTGTCATGATTCAGTTAGGCAGGGTGAAAGGAAACAAGATGGTTGATATGCAGCTGAGTAATAACAAGCTGGTTAACCGTGGAGCCCGCATGGTAATGGAAGAAACCGGGTTAAATGAAGATGAGGCCGCAGCGCTGTTAAAACAATACGGAAGCGTACGCAATGCGGTTGATAATTATAAAAAATAATTTTTTGATGTGCAGATTTTAAATGTGCAGATGTGCAAATTATTAAAAATGATCTGTACATAATAATTCTACTCATTTGAAATCTGCACATTTGAAATCTGAAGATATGCACGAGATAGAACCATATTACCGGTGGCGGGATGATTACATAGCATCAGAAGATGAATATTCACCTTTTTATGCTACTGAATATAGTGAGTTTGAATTTGATAAGCAGGTATATAACTATCTGTTGCACCCGCAGTGGGATTCCTTCGGCTCCAACACATTGTACCTTAAAGTACTGTTTGCCGATTATGAAAAGGGGTACACCATTATTGAGCTTATTGGCGAGTGGAACGACGCCATCAACAACGACATCATGATGCTGAAGCGTGAGCTGCTGGAGCTCATGATCGATAACGGCATCAATCATTTTATACTGATAGGCGAAAATGTGCTCAACTTCCACTCCTCTGATGATTGTTATTATGAAGAGTGGTTTCAGGATGTTGAGGACGGCTGGATAGCCGGTATCAATTTCCGCGAGCACGTAATAGATGAATTTAAACGCAACAATATTGATTATTATATCAATTTTGGCGGTGTGCTTGATGATCTGGGCTGGCGTACGTTAAAACCGGTACAGGTATTTAAAATGGTAGAAGAGCAGCTGATGCGGCGGTTAAATTAAAACAGTTTAACCGCATCATTTTAACGTTTTTTACTCTGTGTCTTTTCATGAACATTTATTGCTGGAAAGGATTTAAAATTCTTCATGAATATACGTCATGATCCGTACCATTTCGTCACGGATTTCTTTAACAGATCGGGTAAAATTGTTATTCATAAAGGAGAATGCCAGACGTTTTCCTTTTCGGGTAACCAGGTAGCCGCTTTGATTATAGTTGTTGGATAAGGAGCCGGTTTTTGCCCAGACAAACACCCGTCCATTATCTGTTTTATAAGCATTTCTAAGTGTCCCGGTAGCACCGCCGGCAGGCAGCATGCTATACAATAACGAGTCGTTATTTACCTGGGCTTTAATTTTTTGCAATAGGGCGATAATACTTCGTGGAGTAAACAAATTCATACGCGAAAGCCCGGAGCCGTCAACCCATTGCGGTTCATCCGGCAGATCATTTAAAAAGTGCGTTTTGGAATAGCCGATCACCGAATCGGTATTGAGGGTATTAAATTTGACCGATGAACAGGTCAACAATAGCTGCTCTGCAATAAAATCATCGCTGGGTTGTAGCATTCGTTTATAAACTGTACCCGAGTTCACATTGTAGATCGTTTTCGCGGTAGCGCTTAATGGTATATTTACAGGCCATACGGGCTTTTTCAGTGTGTCCCGCAATAGTTCCAATGTTAGTTCCACGCTTGTTTTCCAGGGAATCTCCTGTTTAAAGTTTGGCGGTATGGGCATTACCGGGTAAATAAAACTGTTACGCAAAAAATCACGTTTAACCTTAAACTTATCCGGATGATAACTCGTATCGCTGCTTAAAAACCGTTTAAGATAGGATGGCTTGATCTGCAGGTTACCATTACCATCAGCATATAATAAGGCCACATTATCTTCTATGGGCAAGTCTGTTATTTCAGCCTGGTAATAATCATTATAATCATCCCAGGCCCAGCCTGTCCCAAAAAAATTATTCGCATAACCCGCTGTTGAGTAGTATAGGCTTTTATTACTCCGGGCCAGGAAGCCCAGACTTTTAGTCCCTTTGAGATCGCTATGCAGAAATGAAGGGTCACCAGTACCCCAAAACACCAGCGAGTCATTATGCAACTCATAACGAAGTGCAGGTATGGAGTCGCCCAGCATTTTAAGGCAGGTATAAAAAGTAAATAGCTTTGTATTGGATGCCGGGATAAAATATTTATCAGCATTTAACTCATATATCATTTTTTGATCATCCAGATCATACAAAGCGAAGCCCGTGAAATGATCGCGCATGATCAGGGAGTGCTTAAATTGCTTTTTTATCTTTCTCTTTTTTATAGTTCGGGCATAAACGGTATCATTAAATAACACCAAACCGCAAATTATTAGCAGAAATATAAAAGTTGTTTTTAGCATACATTTATTCAATTTAACCAATTATTGTTGTAAATTTAATATACCAACTATAATAACCTTGCTACTCACGCTATTTCATAAAATAAAGCAATTCCGGGCAGTATGGCTGACGTGTTTATTTTCGATTTGCTTTTTTGCCGCACAAGCACAATACTTTGATCTCGATTATCATAAAAAAAAAGTAACCATCCCTTTTCGCCTGGTGCGGAGCCTTATGGTGATTAAATTAAGCATTAATCATAAAGGCCCGTTCAATTTTATATTAGATACCGGTGTTGGCTTAATGATCATTACCGACCCTAAATTAATCGATTCTATCTCTATTCCTAACAAACGAACCTTAAAAATACCCGGGCTTGGGGAGGGCGAAGACGCTGAAGCTTATGTTACCTCTCCATTAGATATTGAAATACCCGGATTGGTAAGTTATGATGTAGCTGCAGCCATTTTGAAAAAGGACCTGTTCAGTTTATCCGGTTATGCGGGTATGCCCATACATGGCTTACTTGGCTACGAGTTTTTCAACAATCTTGCCGTCAAAATTAATGTTCCTGATAGTACCTTAACCGTTTGGCGACCAAAGGACCTGAAAGTGTTTCGAAAGGGGGTACCGATTCCCATCACCATTGAAGACCGGAAACCATACGTAGAAACATGGGTAAAACTACAAAGCGGCGAGAATATAAAAACCAAGCTGATTATTGATCTGGGAGCCGGGCACCCCATCTCGCTCGAAACGGTGGTAAAACGTTATGGTCTTCCGCAAAAATTTATTGCCTCAGCCAACCTCGGTATTGGCTTAAACGGCCCTATTAATGGGTATATCGGGCGGCTGGAGTCATTAGAATTGGGTAAATTTAAAATCAAGCAGCTAATAGCCTCTTTTCCGGATATCAATAATGCCCAAAGTTCCCTTTCTGTTCCCCGGGACGGTAACCTGGGTATTGGGACTTTAAAGCGCTTTTCGGTTATCCTGGATTATACCCATAACACCATGTACCTAAAACCCGGCTCAAATTATAAAGCCCCGTTTGAGCATGATATGAGCGGATTGGAATACTATGCTGCCGGCGATAATTTTGATCGGATCATTATTAACCGCGTTGAACCTGGTTCCGCTGCCGATGAAGTTGGCCTGGAAAGGGATGACGAAATAGTAGCTATCAATTTTAAATCGGTATCAAAAATGACCCTCGAAGAAATTGACGAGATATTCAAGTCCCGGAACGATCGTAGCCTTTTGCTTGACGTTTATCACGATAAAAAATTAGATAAAGTGATTCTTACCCTCAAAAGACGCATATAATAGGGTGATTTTTAAAATTCACCCTATTATATGTTATAACATCGTGTTTATTTTAGTTAAGTTTACTGTTTAAGTATTGACATAAATGAAGACAAACCTTATCGCGGGCCGTTATTTACGGGGCTCTGCTTTTATTTTTGCTGTTTTAGCCAGCTCATGCGCTACCAAAAAACACACAGCAAACCAAACCATAACCCTTAAAACAACATCAGGACCAGGCGGAACTGCCGTAGCTACGGCAACAGTTGGTGCACCCAAAAAAGAGGGCATTAAAAAATTCGCCGATGTTATAACCGGTAAAACAAAGGCCGACAGCGGTCTTTTTAATACCTACAAGGTTGATGGCAAGTATTACTATGAAATTCCCGACTCTTTGATTAACCGTGAAATGCTGGTGGTTACCCGCTATGTTAAAACCCCGGGTGGTTTAAAAACCTTCGGTCAGCAATATGGTGGAGAAGAACTGAACGACCAGGTTTGGAAATGGGAGCGCCATGATAAACAGATCTTTATTCGGGTTCCCAGCTATTCTATAAGAGCGGATAGTACTACCGATATGTACCAATCTGTTAAAAACTCAAATCTGGATGCTGTATTGGCTTCCTTTGATATCAAAGCATTTAATAAGGACAGTACAGGCGTACTGATTGATGTTACCGATTTTTACAATGGTGATATAAGCGCTATTGGCCTAACAGATAATGTTAAAAAAGCCTATAAAGTTTCTGGAGTTGATAATACCCGCTCTTATATTGATACCATTAAAAGTTTTCCGATAAACCTGGAGGCTCGTACTTTAAAAACCTATCGCTCTGCAGAATCGCCTACGGATAACTCCACAGGAGCTATAACTTTTGAGTTCAATACCTCCATGCTGTTATTGCCCAAAACACCCATGAAAGCCCGTATCAGCGATGAAAGGGTTGGCTTTTTTGGCCAGCGCCAAACCGATTATGGCACAGACGCTCAAAAAGCCCAGGTAACCGCATATATACATCGGTGGAAACTGGAGCCTAAAGACCCGGCTGCTTACTCACGCGGCGAACTGGTTGAGCCCAAAAAACAAATAGTTTACTATATTGATCCGGCAACGCCAAAAAAATGGGTGCCTTATCTCATAGCCGGCATAAACGACTGGAATAAAGCGTTTGAAGCGGCAGGTTTTAAAAATGCTATTGTTGGTAAAGAAGCGCCAACCCATAAACAGGATCCTGAATTTAGCACTGAGGATGCCCGCTATAGTGTAATCAGGTATTTTGCATCAGATGTTGAGAACGCTTATGGCCCCCATGTTTCTGATCCGCGTACCGGCGAGATCCTGGAAAGCCATGTTGGCTGGTATCATAACGTAATGAGCCTGCTGCGCGATTGGTACCTGATACAAACCGCGGCAGTAAACCCCGCCGCCCGCAAAGCTCAATTTACTGATGCGCAAATGGGCGAACTTATCCGTTTCGTATCATCACATGAAATTGGCCACACGCTTGGTTTACCGCATAACTTCGGTTCAAGCTATGCTTATCCGGTTGATTCACTTCGTTCTAAAACATTTACTGATAAACACGGTACGGCGCCATCTATTATGGACTATGCCCGTTTTAACTACATCGCCCAACCAGGCGATGGCGTTACGCACCTTTATCCGCAAATAGGTGAGTACGACCTTTGGGCCATCAAATGGGGTTACAGCTGGTTCCCAGGCAATAAAACAGCGGTACAGGAAAAAGAAATATTGGCCGATTGGACCGATAAAAAAGCCGGCAACGCGCTTTATTACTTTGGCCGCCAGGGTACATCCATTGACCCACGCCTGCAAAACGAGGACCTGGGCGATAATGCCATGAAAGCCAGTACTTATGGCATAGCTAACTTAAAACGCATTTTACCTAACCTCGAAAAATGGACCTATCAAAAAAACGAGAATTTTAGCGATGTAGCAGAATTATACAACGAGGTTATAGGCCAGTTTTATCGTTACATGGGTCATGTTACTACCAATATTGGTGGTATGAATGAAAACTTTAAAACCTATGATCAAAAAGGGGCTGTTTATGGTTTTGTAAACAAGAACCTGCAACATGATGCTATGCTGTTTTTAAACAAGCAATTGTTTGAAACCCCGCTATGGTTAATAAACAAGCCCGAACTAAGCAAATTTGATAACGGGGTTGTACTCGGCCGGATCAAATCAATCCAGGTTTCGGTTTTGGCCAATGTAATTAGTCCATCAAGGCTGGCACGCATGTATGATAATGAAGCCAAAAATGGCAACAATGCTTATACTGTTGCCGAACTGTTTACAGATATTCACAGCGGAGTATTTAACAGCAGCAAACCAGACGCGTTTAAACGTAATCTGCAACGCGGTTATATTGAAAACCTGAAAAGTTTACTGATCACCGACGCGAGTTTTTCATTCCCGGGCGTAACAAGCGCGCAATTGGCTTCTTTCGGCCTAACGCCAATAAACATTGTTTTATCTGATATCAGACCAATGGTACGTGCAGAATTGAAGAAAATAGATGCCGGGTTACCAAAGGGTGGGGATGCCTTAACCACAGCTCACTTTGCTGATCTTCACCTGCGTATTAAAGATGCGCTAAATCCGGATAAAGCAGTGATCAACATCCAGGGGACATTGATGCGGGGAATAAACAATAATGATATATTGAAAGAAAACTCAGAAGCTGGTTATATGAATTGCTGGCCAAAAACACCAACAGACTATTAATCTGCTCATTCATAAAAAAACCTGCTTAGTTTAAGCAGGTTTTTTTATGAATATACCTGACACATGCAGCATTAGTCAGGGAGAATTGAACAAGGGTTATAATAACCAGCTATAGCATAGCTATTTAAGCTGACTGATGTTTTCGAAAAAAGCAATCTGCAGATCAAGCAGTGACCTTACATTGATCTTTTCTCCATAGGCATCAAAACATAAAAATTTTGTGCTTTCCGGATGATTCCTTCGTCTTTTCTCAAAAAAATTAAAGGTTTCAAAGAAATAATGATTAGTGGTGACGTGGCTTTTATTATTGGTTTGTGACGCATTTAACCGAAATCCGATGGCATCAATCCAATTGTGCACTTTTGAGTGCAGTGTGCTGCTAATATTATTCATAGGTTAACTTGATTTTAAACATAACGAAACATTCGCCGGTTTTGTTGTTCACTTTTTGTATTATTTAAACAATACACTAATTTCCTTTTTTAATCGGCAACAATAATTGTTCCGCTATTCTCATCGCCTGAAACTAATTATTCATACATCCGTAATAAGTCCACAACTCCATCCAAAAACTTAAAAATTCATGAGAAAACCGCGACTATTATTTACTGCTTTATTGATATGTCTATTCAGTATAAACGCTTGTAAAAAGGGAGATCCGGGGCCGGCGGGGGTTAACGGAACCAATGGCGCACAAGGTCCTAAAGGAGATACCGGCTCACCGGGACCGGGCGGTCCACAAGGAGCAACGGGCAATACCGGAGCAACAGGGCCAACAGGTGCTCAAGGACCAGCCGGATCTAATGGCGCTAACGGAGCCGATGGTACCATGAGTGTTAAAAGTTATTTGTTAATCGATAAAAGTGTTACTCTAACCGGATTTACCAATTTCACGATACCGGCCATTACCCAGGATATAGTTGACAGTGGTGGTGTTTTAGCTTACTTTAGAACTACAGGAAGTACCGGGGCATATTATGCATTGCCTTACAGCGAAGCCGGCAGAACCATTACCTTATCTGACTTTGGAGTTGGTTATGTCGATATCAAAGCCAATTTTTCACAAACCGGGCTCGATTTTAAAATTGTAGTTATTCCAGGGGGCAGCGTTACCACCTTGCAAATCGCTCATCCGGGTATCAATTTTAAAAATTACAGTGAAGTAGCAACAGTTTTGCATATCAACTAATTTAATAAAGGCCCTTATTAAGCGCAAAAGAGCTGATATTGCAGGCCATTTTACGCTTAATATTTGTAACAATGATATGATTAATAAGCATTTAGCGCCTCTTATGTAACAATCGTATGCTTTTTTAATATTTAATACTTTATAAGTTGAACATTTGCAATTGGATTGTGTCCAATGTATAATTAATAAAATTTTTAAGCAGAACAAACACTCTATGAAACCCCTGTTCCTTATTTTAAGTCTAACCATTTTAACGGTATTCAACTCGCTGGCACAAACCACGCATGATATTAGCGGCACCGTTGTAGACACTACCAAACTGTCGTTACCGGGCAGCAGTATTAAGCTCATATCAAATGGCGGGGATAGTACCATATCTATTGCCGATGCGAATGGAAAGTTCGCTTTTTCGGGTATTAAGGGCAGTAAAATAACACTTACATTATCATCCATTGGTTTTACATCTATCAAAAAACACTTTTCATTAGATCCCGACGGAAAGCCCGTTGATCTGGGTAACATCATCATGAAAGCTTCAACCAATATGCTTAATGTGGTTACTATTGTGGGTGTTAATCCGGTAACTTTGAAAGAGGATACCGTGGAGTACAACGCCAGTGCTTATAAAGTACGGGAGAATGCACCGGCCGAAGACCTGATCAAAAAGCTACCCGGTGTTGATGTAGACGTAAATGGAAACATTACTACCCAAGGCAAACAGGTTACCAAGGTGCGCATAAACGGTAAGGACTTTATGGGAGGCGATGTTCAAAGCGCTACTAAAAACCTGCCTGCCGATGTGATTGAGAACATTCAAATGATTGATGATTATGGCGACCAGGCTAACCTTACCGGCGTTAAAACCGGCGAGCCGGATAAGATCATGAACATCACCATTCGTAAGGATAAAAACTATGGTTATTTTGGACAGGGCACAGCTGGCGGTGGTAGAGACGCACTACCTCAAAGCCAGGGTATTCCTGATAAAACTCGTTATATAGGATCGATAAATGCTTTTAATTTTAATGGCGACCAGCAAATTGCTGTTTTAGGAAGCATTAACAATACCAACGTAAATACTTTTTCATTCGGCAGCCCAACCGGCGGTGGAGGCGGAGGTTTTGGAGGCGGAGGTTTTGGCGGAGGCGGCCGTGGTAATGCAGGCCGGGGCGGTGGTAACTCGGGCAGCTTAATAACTACGCAAAATGGCGAAACCAACGCACATTCCCTGGGAGCTAACTTCCGCGACCAATGGGGTAAAAAGCTTTCGGTATATGGTAGCTATAGCTTTGCCGATAATACGGTTACAACAACAACCAATACATTGCAGGAAAACAGGTCGGGTACAACACAAAACCAAAACAGTGTTGAAAAAGATCAGAATATAAACCACCGGTTTACCTGGAATATGGAGTATAAACCAGATACGATCAACTATTTAAAGGTTACACCAACATTTTCATACGCGGGCACAAATACCAACGAAACCGAGGCTTCTACCTTTACCCGTGATGGCCAAGTAAGTTCCGCTTATACCTCTCTTACCAGCGGCGATTCACAAGCTCCGAATTATGGTTTCACCGCCTTATTTAACCATCGCTTTAAAAACCGCCACAACCTGAGCATTAATGCTACCGTAAGTTCGGCGCCAAGCTGGTCATACCAAAATCCGGTTTATGATTTTACAGCAGGTGCCCCTACTGCTCCGGCCAATCAAATGATCAATACTTATAGCCGTACCAACAGTTACGGGCCCAACGTTTCATACCTGAACCCAATAGGCAAACGCTCATATCTGGAACTTAACTACGCGTTTAACCGTGCTATTACAACCAATAACAAAGAAACTGATACGCTCTTTAATGAGGCTGATTTTTCGTTCAGAAGCGACAGCGCGTTAAGCAACCGTTATAATTACACCTTTACAACCAATAAGGTAGGCTTAAACTACCGTTTTATTGAAAAGAAATATAACTATACTTTAGGCTTAGGCGTTCAACCATCCGTTTTAGATGGCAACTCACCGGTAACCGGCGTTTCAACGCACATCTCTACATTTAATGTGATTCCAACCGCCCGTTTCATTTATAATTTTTCGCGCAGCCAGTCATTCAGTGTTAACTATAACGGATCAAGTAGCACGCCAAGTTTTTCACAATTACAACCCGTTATCGACTTTTCAAACGCGCTTTACCCGGTTGAAGGCAACCCTAATCTGAAACCACAGTTTACCAACAATTTTTCGATCAGGTATAATAAGTTCAGTTTCCAGACAGGTGATGTATTCTTTGCTAACCTATCGTTCCAGAGTGTACAAAACCAGGTGGTAACCAACACCATTACCTATCCTCGTCTTTATTCGCCTAACCCGAGATTCCAAAACACCATTTTAACCCAGTATTTAAATGCTGATGGATATTACACCGGTTCGGGCCGTTTAACTTATTCAAAACCATGGGAAAACCGTAAATACACGCTTTCTTTTAACGGTACCGCTACCTACACCAATAATATAGGCTATCTAACCGATATCGATTCAACTTCATTTGCGGCCACTACTCAAAAAAACATTGCCAAAAACCTGGTATTTACCCCGGAAGTCCGTTTCAGGGTTGACATCAATAACGTTATTGACGCACAAATTTTAACCAACTACGCCATCAACCGAACAAGCAACTCTGTAGAAAGTCCGCTGTTAAGCGGAACTTCGAATATCAGGACCTGGAACATCGGTCTTACCGGTAAAAACTACTTTGGCGATTGGGTTTTTAGCTATGATTACTCCAAGGCCACTAACTACGGTTACAGTTCGGATATTAAGGTTACCAACCCTAACATCCTGAACTTGTATGTGGAGCGGCGCTTTTTGAAAAATAAGCAAGCAACTCTCCGTTTATCTGGTTTTGACTTGTTTAATCAAAACACAGGCTTTTCATCAACATCAACAGCCAGTTCATTGACCCAATCTCGTGTTAACCGGCTTTCAAGATATTATCTGTTAACGTTTACCCTTAACCTTAAAAAATTTGCAGGCAAGGCCCCTGTTCAGGATAATATGGGTCCTGGCCGGTTCAGAGATGGTGGTGGAAGGCGCGATGGCGGCAACGGCGGAGGAGGTGTACCAGGTGTTCCTGGTGGGCTACAAAATTAGTCATGAAAAGAGCTCCTTCGATTAGGAAGGGGCTCTTTTGTTTATATAAAGAATATTTTATTGCGTCGTCAATACATTACTTATAACCCGTTCCAGATCTTCCAAATCAAAGGGTTTGGCCAGATAAGTTTGGGCGCCGGCATGGCTGGCCAATAATTGGATATCGCTATTAGCCGAAAAGTATATAACCGGGATATGTTTTAATTCTTCGCTTTTTTTAAGTGTTTGGGTAGCTACAATTCCTCCGGCATCAGGTATCCAGTTGTCCATTAATATAACATCTGGTAAAATCGGCAACACTTTACCAACAATGTTGTTGCAATCGGTAAAAGTATGCACTTCCCATCCCTTCTCTTCTAAGATATAACTGCAAATAGAAAGTATATCTTCATCATCATCAAATATGATGATCTTTTTGCGCGGTTCTTCCATTATTATACTACCCGTGAAACTATAAATAAATTCCAATACTGGCAAATAATTTAAAGTCTTAATTAATATACATGATAGCCGAATTAATATTGGGCTTTATGTTTTTTGTTGTAGTGTTAAAATAGGGCGCAAAAACCTCAAATCAAATACATAATCCGGTGTATGTTTTACACTTTCGTAATATATTAGTTACTCAATAATTTATATCCCATTATATTGAAAACAATAATAAATTTACCATTCAATTTAAGCCTTATTTGAACCAATTTGCAGCAGTAACCTTCCTGTTAAATTTAATTTATGAATAAAAATATCCGATCACTTTTATTGTGGCCGCTGCTGTTTGGCACCACAATCAACGCCAATGCACAAAAAGCGGTTCAGGCCAGTTTATGGCTAACCAGGGCCGATAGATCTGTTTTATTTGAAAAGCAAAAAGATGCTTTAACTTTTAAACCGGCTAACGATAGCGGATTTACCATCAGTATTGACGACAAAAAAACTTACCAGCCTATTGATGGCTTTGGCTTTGCGTTAACGGGGGGCAGCGCCATGCACATTATTCGCATGAGTCCGGATAGCCGTTCGGCCTTACTCAAAGAGTTGTTTGCCACTAATGATAATAACATTGGCGTAAGCTATATCAGGTTAAGCATTGGAGCATCTGACCTGAACGAAAAAGTATTCTCTTATGATGATATGCCCGCGGGACAAACAGACCCAACCTTGAAACATTTTGACCTTGGACCAGATAAGCAGGATGTGACCCCGGTGATGAAACAGATACTGGCTATCAATCCGGCTATTAAAATATTAGGCTCACCCTGGTCGCCGCCTGCTTGGATGAAAACCAATGAAGATACCCGTGGCGGTCGTTTAAAGCCAGAATATTATGGCGTATATGCCAAATACCTGGTAAAATATATACAGGGGATGAAAGCTAATGGGATTCCGATTGACGCCATTACCATTCAAAACGAACCCTTGCATCCCGGCAACAATCCGAGTTTACTATTGGTAGCTCCGGACGAAGGTGAGTTTATTAAAAACAACCTCGGACCAGCCTTTAAAGCTGCTGGCATCAAAACCAAGATCATTATTTATGACCATAATGCCGACCGACCTGATTATCCGATCTCCATTTTGAATGACCCTGCCGCCCGTAAATATATCGACGGTTCTAGCTTCCATTTATACGGCGGGGATATTGAGGCGTTAACCGATGTGCACAATGCCCACCCGGATAAAAACCTTTATTTTACGGAGCAAATGGTGGTTGAAAAAGAGAACAGTTCCACCATCAATATAGCCTCGCCGGTTAAAAGATTGATCATTGGCGCAACCCGCAACTGGAGCCGCAACGTACTGGAATGGAATTTGGCCGCCGATCCAGATTATAAACCCTATACCGACCGGGGAGGTTGTCCCATGTGCCAGGGCGCGGTAACTATCGATAAAAACGCGGTAAAACGCAATCTGGCTTACTATTCCATAGCCCACGCGTCTAAATTTGTTCGTCCTGGTTCGGTTCGTATCGCTTCAAATAACTCGGATACACTGCCAAACGTGGCTTTTAAAACGCCGAATGGTAAAAAGGTTCTTATTGTAGCCAACACCAGCGACTCGTCGCAGACTTTTAGTATCAAATATAATGGCCAAGCTGTTACCACTGCCCTGGATAAGGGCTCTGTAGGCACTTATATCTGGTAAGCGTTCTTTAACTATTTGTTTATACCAATAACCTAAGTATATCATATCATGTTACTACAAACTTTTAAAAATATATCGGTAAGGGCATTATTCCTGGTCTTACTCGTTTCGTTTATTTCGTTACAGGGCAGCGCCCAAAGCTTTTTAAAGGCAGATGGCAAAAAGATAGTGGACGAAAGCGGCAAAAATGTATTGCTGCGCGGCATGGGCCTGGGTGGATGGATGTTGCAGGAGGGTTATATGCTGCATATTAATAAGGACAGTCGCCAATACCGCATCCGCGAAAGGTTGGAAGAGCTGATGGGCCCTGCCGAAACCAAGGAATTTTATGATACCTGGCTCGCCAACAATACCCGAAAAATAGATATTGATTCGATGCACCGCTGGGGCTTTAACTCGGTGCGTTTACCGATGCATTATAACCTTTATACGCTACCTGTTGAAAAAGAGCCGGTTGCCGGGCAAAATACCTGGATAGACAAGGGTTTTAAAATGACCGACGACCTGTTGGCCTGGTGCAAAGCAAACCATATGTACCTGATCCTTGATCTGCATGCCGCGCCTGGAGGCCAGGGTAACGACCTCAATATATCAGATCGCAACACCAATGTGCCATCATTGTGGGACAGCGAAGCCAATAAACAAAAAATGATAGCTCTTTGGCACAAACTGGCCGACAGGTATAAAAATGAACCAAACATTGGCGGCTATGATATCATCAATGAACCCAACTGGGGTTTTGATGATCCGGCCAATGATAAAAACGGGTTAAAGGAAAAAACCAATGCTCCCTTACGCAAATTAATGGTAGACATTACCGATGCTATTCGCGAGGTGGACAAAAAACACATCATCATTATTGAGGGTAACGGCTGGGGTAATAACTATAACGGCATACTGCCTACCTGGGATAAAAACATGGTGCTGAGCTTTCACAAATACTGGAATTTTAACGATCAAAAATCGGTAGAACACATCATCAAAACCCGTGATCAGTATAACGTGCCTGCCTGGATAGGAGAGACCGGCGAAAACTCCAACGTATGGCTGACGGAGGAAATCCATTTGTTGGAGAAAAATAATCTGGGTTGGGCTTTATGGCCTTTGAAGAAGATGGGCAATAACAACCCGATCGAGATCCCTTCCAACTTGAATTATGATGATGTAACCCGTTACCTGAATACCGGTAAACACAAACCCAAGGAAAGCAATGTATACAGCGGCACACTCGAAATGGCCATTCATGCTAAATTAGAGAACGCCATTATTCACCATGATGTGATCGATGCTATTTTCAGGCAACCGTTCACTACCGCAACCAAACCATTTAAAGCCAATAAGGTTACCAATGGTACCATCATCAACGCTGTTGACTATGACCTTGGTCGCAATGGTTTTGCCTATTTTGATACCGACACGGCCGACTACCATACCTCCGGAAAACCGGGCATCGGAAATCACGGGCGCATTTATCGTAATGATGGCGTGGACATCAGCAAAGATTCCACTGCCTACAACAGTTTTTATGTTGACCACATAGAAACCGGCGAATGGACCCAATACACCATACAGGTAAAAACAGCAGGGATTTATTCGGTTAAACTAAAAGTAGCTTCCGCAACCGATGATGCCAAATTAACGCTTAATATAAACGGCGCCGATCAAGCAAAAGAAATTGCTATACCCAATACCGGCGGCCTTAAAACCTGGCAGGTGATCACCGTAAAAGATATCCGACTTAAAGCAGGAACTAATAGGGTAAGGGTTTACGCCAATAATGGGGGGTATAATTTGCATTGGTTACAATTTTGGGTGGGGAAGTAAGGTAAGCATCTAAGCTATTACAGCATTTTATCACGCGTCATCGCTTATAATATTATAAGCGATGACGCGTTTTTTATTGGTCTGATAACTACGGATAACCTAAACATTAAGGCTGACCAATTATATAATCTATTATTAACAGTTTCGTGAATGAATCTGACTCAGTTGCTTCATAAATTTATATCACAATAATCATTCAACCTACCAATTATGTTTACATTAAATTATTCAACACTAAGGGCGCTTCCCTACACTTCAGGGAGTGAGTTTGTATTTGTCCAGGGCTATTCATCTATAGGTGATGGTGGCGAAGGTATTTTCTTTTGGGACAGCAGCCTTACCGGCGTAACCGATAACGACGGTACCATTATCCTGTACAATGGAACCTCAAGTACAGGGGTTTGGAAAAGGGTATATTCAGGACCTGTAAATGTAAGGTGGTTTGGGATTTCGGGATCGGATAATACAACCGCTATACAAAAAGCGATAAATGCTACCGGTAAAGGCATTTTATATTTTCCGGCAGGAAATTATGCAATATCCGCGACTATTATATTACCCGATAGCATTACTGTAACCGGTGATGGAATGAACTCCTCAATTATAAATTCTTCGGTAACCGACTTTGCGTTTTATTATCAGGCGCCTGCTGGTCTGGGTACTTATGAAGCTCCCAAATTTTTCAAACTACAAATTCATGGATACAGCGGGATCAAAATTAATGATGTTACTAAAGGCTTTAGTGATGGTAGTGATTCACAGCAAGGTTATGTTATGCGTCCTTACATAGAAGAAGTTAATATTTTGGGAACAAATAACACAACTATAGCTAATGGAGGAATAGGCATTCAATGGTCAAAATGTTTTGATGGTGTAATTAATAAATGTTCTGTTCAGAGTTTCGACACCGGCATAGATTTTCAGGGAAGTGATTTATGTACAATCAGCAACAATCGCATATTTTCTCCATTAGTAGCAGCCATTAACTTAATTAGCCATACCACTTTTGGTTCACAAACATTAGTTTCTCACAACGATATTTTATCAGCAAGGGGAGGTAGTTATATTATATCCAGCGATCTGGATCCTAAAATTGAATACAATTTGTTTGAACGGATCCCAACAGGCCCGACAATGAATAGTGTATTGAAGTTTTTACCCCCCTCTTACCAGGTATCTGTTACCGATAACCGGGTTGATGTGGCGTCAGGCATTGCGCCGTATTGGCTTGACTTTTCCGCTATAACCGTTTCTTGTTTAGTTACAATAAGAAATAATTTTACCAGAGGCGTCACAATGGGAAGCCTGTTTTTAAATGCTAATGGATATCCATATTGGTATAATCCAACAATAAAAGCCGTATTTATATACTCAGGAAATTCAAGAGAAGATGGGGTTCCGTTTAATTCTCAAAAGCAGCTACCCTTATCCAGCAACTGTGTTTATCTCGCAACCCCATCAACGGATGGCCTTACAAATAACAATTACGGATTAACATTAAAATGTATCAATAACGAGTTTATCCTGCCCCCCATAGCTGCCTATGGATCATCAATAACATTCAGACCAGGAGTAACAGGCTTAATGAATATTTATATCTGCTGTTATGCAGATACTGCAGGACAAGTATTAAACTATCAGCGATTAAACGGGACAACAGTTATTACTCAAAGTACTGTTGCCTTAACTACAACTCCAACAATTTATCAGCTTTACAGCAATGTGAGTGTTTCCGCATTAGCCCTTACCTTTTGGAATAACGACCTAACAAACAACTCCTCCATAAGGATACAAAAAGTGTATGTTGACCAGGCAATATAGTTAATACAGCTTAACGACTTCGGGTATAATAGCTCGAAGTCGTTAAGCTTTCATCACCGCGCTGTCCGTAGCTGGAAACTACGGACCACTATGCACGGAGACTCCGTCTCCATACTACCCAGCCCAGCCTTCCCGATCCAAACTCCTGAAATGAATGGCCTCGGCCAGGTGTTCCAGTTTGATTTCTTCGTTGCCGGCCAGATCGGCAATGGTGCGGGATACTTTCAGGATCCGGTCGTACGCCCGGGCAGAGAGGCCCAATTTTTCCATAGCCTTTTTGAGCAGCGTTTGGCCAGCAACATCTATTTTACACAGGTCGCGTACCATCTGTGGGCTCATTTGAGCATTGGCATGCAGATCTTGGCGATTGCCGAAGCGTTCTATCTGTATCTCACGGGCTGCTATCACCCGTTCACGGATCAACTCGCTCTTTTCGGCAGCGCGGTCTGAGGATAGCTCGCTGAAATTTACCGGCGTTACTTCTACATGCAGATCGATCCTATCCAACAGCGGTCCAGAGATCTTACTCAAATATTTTTGCACCATTCCCGGCGGACAAATACATTCTTTTTCGGGGTGATTATAATAACCGCAGGGGCAGGGGTTCATACTGGCTACCAGCATAAAGCTTGATGGATAATCCACCGTAAACTTAGCCCGGGATATGGTTACGCGGCGTTCTTCCAACGGCTGGCGCATTACCTCCAGTGCGCTGCGCTTAAATTCGGGTAATTCATCCAAAAACAATACCCCATTGTGTGCCAGCGAAATTTCACCGGGCTGCGGATTGCCTCCTCCTCCAACTAATGCCACATCGCTAATGGTATGGTGCGGCGAGCGAAAGGGTCTGATGGTAACCAACGCATCAGCCGCGGCCAGTTTGCCTGCAACCGAGTGTATTTTGGTGGTCTCTAAAGATTCATATAAGCTAAGGGGAGGCAAAATAGAAGGCAGCCTTCGGGCCAACATGGTTTTTCCCGCTCCCGGCGGACCGATCAATATTACATTATGCCCGCCTGCCGCGGCAATTTCCAGCGCGCGTTTGATGTTTTCCTGGCCCTTCACTTCGCTAAAGTCACTATCGTAGTTGCTCAAGCTGTTATAGAATTCCTCACGGGTATTCACTTTCTCGGGCTCAAGGTTCAGGTCTCCATTAAAAAATCCGGCCACCTCTTTGATGTTATCTACGCCGTAAACTTCCAGGTCATTTACAATAGCGGCTTCACGAGCATTTTGCTTAGGGAGAATAAATCCTTTAAAACCATCTTTACGGGCTTGTATAGCTATAGGGAGCGCACCTTTAATGGGCTGTAAACTTCCGTCGAGTGATAGCTCACCCATAATAATATATTTATCCAGATTCTCCGGTTCCAACTGACCTGACGCTGCCAAAACGGCCGTGGCAATGGTTAGATCATAGGAAGACCCTTCCTTTTTGATATCTGCAGGGGCCATATTTACTACCACCTGCTGGCGAGGCATCCGGAAGCCGGTATTTTTAAGCGCCGATTCAATCCGGAAATAGCTTTCTTTTACGGCCACATCGGGCAAGCCAACTATAAAATATTTAGTACCCGCCGCTATATTTACCTCAACTGTTATGGTAATAGCCTCAATACCATAAACCGCACTGCCAAAAGTTTTAACCAACACTGTGATAAAGTTTAATCAATGCGTAAGATAAATATTTTTAATTAGCAGAGGAAAACAGAAAGATATTAAATAGGTACATATAAAAAACCGCCGCCTCTATATCAAGAGACGGCGGACTGCTATTTTTGATCTTGAAATTAGGCTACCCGGGCAATAACCATCATAAATCCACAGGATGCAATTACACAGGCCAGTATCATAACCGACCATATTTTTTGATGGTGTTTGCTTATTTTCTCAAAGGCAATATTGAGTTTATTAAATCGCTTATTGTTTAACAATACAAAATAGTTTAACAGTAAGGCGCCTGCCGCCCCCAGCATTATAAAAGTACCTGCCATGGGATTAACATTAAACCAACTCGATTTTAAACAAAGCTGTGCGATCAACAGTAATGTGGTTAAAAATACGATCAGCAAAAAATTCAATCCAAAAAGCGAATTAAAGCGGGGTAAACTACCCTGACCAAAATTTTTGAAACTCCATCTGTAAAAGCCTACATACATGGATTTATAGAATCTTGTAGTGTTCATAGGTTGTTGGTTTAAGGTTAATAATGGCTTGTTGTAATATTATATATCGAAATAACGCAATTTTTCAGAATTTTATTGTGTTAAATCAAATATTTTTTATCAACCTTGCATTTTTATTAAATAAACACCTCATTTCACCAAAAAATGAAATTGTTGCAAATAATCCTTACTGATACCGCAAAAATATCAACCTCTATTTAGCAGCAGCCATTTGTAACAATACCTGGTCATGATGGTATTTTATTTCTGACTGGTTATCGAACACCATCGCAGCTCCATTTTTTTCGGTATACGCTGGCCAATTAGGCAAACCTTTTGCATTGGGGTTACTGGTACGGGCGAAATTTATCCAGGCCTGGCTTATTTTTGCGGCCAGCGCATAAGCTTCTTTACCTCCCCCGGTAAACTCTTCACAACGGCTGATATTGTTAAACTGGAAGGCTATATCCATACAATGAACCGATTTGTACATACCATCCATTACCGGCGACTGCCAGGCAAACTGGTACATATAAACAGGGGCGCCACCAGCTACCGTCGATTTGGCATTTGCCTGCCGCACGGTTCCCGGCCTGAAGGTAGTCAGGTCGATGTCAATATAGTCGGCCGGTTTTACGGTATTGGGATATGCTTTTTTAACTTCGGCCATATAAGCGTCGGTTTTATCGCCATATTTTTTCTGTAGATATGCCTTGGCCTCGTCTAAAGTAAAACCCGCGATAGCCGGGTTAATGAGCGAAGCCATAAATTCATTCTTGGTAGAACCCACCAGCAAAGGCACATTTTTAGAAAGCTCGATAGCCGCCGGGTCCGTCATATTATAAGGTAAAAAGCTTCCGTCGATACTCGGCTCCCACATTAGTCCGAAGGCGCCAACTGGTTTACCTTCAGCCTTTAATTGCTGCTGAACTTTTATAAAAGCTTTTTTGCAAGCCGCACTCAAACGCTCATAAGGCATAGATTGTAATGAATCAACCTGGCCTGGTTGCAGATTCAATACCTCCAGCACAGCCGCGCCAATGCGTTTAGAAACATCGGCCGTCATAAAATCGCTGCGGTAGCTTCCGCTTTCCACTATGGCTTTTTGAAACAAGCCTTTTGCCGATGGCGCGTTCATCAGCGTCCCCACCTTGGCGCCCCCGCCAGATTGACCAAAGATGGTTACGTTATCCGGATCACCCCCAAAGCTGGCTATGTTTTGTTTTACCCATTGCAGAGCCGCCACAATATCCATCATACCCGCATTGGCCGAGGCTTTATATTTATCACCATAGGCCGATAGATTTAAAAAGCCTAATAAGTTTAACCGGTGATTGATAGACACGACTACCACATCGCCCTTTTTACTCAGATTTTCGCCGTCATAGGAGGGGAGTTCAATGGCCGAACCAGCGCTAAAGCCACCGCCATGCAACCAAACCATTACCGGGCGCTTTTTTTGATCATTGATGCCGGGCGTCCAAACATTGAGTTTGAGACAATCCTCATTCATATAACCCCAGTTGTGATTAAAACCAAACTCCAGCAGATCATTCACTGTGGTGGTGGGATCTATGGGACAAACCGCTCCATAAACTAATGATGCGCGAACTCCTGGCCATGACGCAGGTTTTTCTGGTGCCATAAATCGCTGTGCTTTAGCATAGGGGATACCTTTATAGGTAAAAGTTCCATTATGGATGTATCCGCGAACCTGCCCGTTGTCGGTACTGGTTACCGCGATATTTTTTCCGGCTAAAATGGCATCGCCGCTATTGCCCTGGCACCGCCCATAAGCAGGCAATAGACATAGGGCTAAAACAGCCCAAAATGAGGAGCGTTTTTCATAACATATTTGGTTTAGTATAATTGGTTTTTACAGATCAATGGGCCTATAGAATGCCCAAACAACAACCAGAAATGATACTACAGATAAGCAGGGGAGGACAACAGAACAGGTCTGTTTAAAACAAGATCTTTTCTATAATTATCATTGTGTTTGTTTAACACAATGATAATTATAAATTCTTATAAATCAAGGGGAGTGAAGATCTTTTTTGCCTTTCCGTATTGAACTATTGAGCCACAATGTTAAATGAGGCCAATACATTTACATTCGGATCGACCATGATAGCGTCGGGTTTTGTTTTTACCGGAAATCGGGCCGAAGTTGTTTTATCTTTTACCTGAATGTGGAATACCTCCCCATTAATAGCAACATCCAGCGGGAACTCATATAAATTATCCTGCTTTTGTTCAACACTGACACTAACCAATTCTTTGTCTGCATCATAATGCCAGCCTATGTTCAGATCTGGGTGCCCGGCTTTGCGGAGCCACTGGTTAAAAAACAGGGTCAGATCCTGGCCGCTAACCTGCTCCATTTCACGGCGCAGATCATCGGTATTAGCGTTGCTGCCGCGGTATTTGGCATAGTAGTTTTGTATACCTTTCCAAAACAGCTCATCACCCAGTTTGCGGCGGAGCATGTGTAATACCCAGCCGCCTTTTTCGTAGCTATTGGCGTTAAGCAGCTGCATATAGTCGTTTTTCACCGCGCTGTCAACCACAGGAGTAAGTCGCTTTTTTTCAAATTCCAGCACCTTTTTACGATCGGTCAGCAGGCGTTTTTTAAGGGTATCAGTGCCATACTTGCTTTCCAGGTACAGGGTGGTCATGTAGGTAGCAAAACCTTCGCTGAGCCACAGGTGCCAGAAACTTTTTTCGCTGGCTCCATCGCCAAACCATTGATGGGCAATTTCATGTGCCATCAACTCCTCTATGCCTGGCGATGTTACCGATTCTTCAAAGTAAAATATAGCGCTGGCGTTCTCCATGCCGCCAAATATGGTTTTCGACTGCACGTTGGCCAGTTTTTCATAACTGAACGGACCAACATTTTTGATGAAAAACGGCAGTATATCTTTGGCCACGGCGTAACTTTTAAAGCCAGCGTCTTTATTCTCCGGGAACACATAAGTATATACGGGTATATTGCCAGCATCTCCCGGATGATCAATAGCAAAGGCGGCTACACCTATAACCATTACCTTGGTAGGCAGTAGTACAGACTCATGCCAGTGTGTTAGCTTCAGATGGCCGGGCAATTGCTGCTCCTTTATTTTTAAGCCGTTAGATATCACCTGGTAATGATCGGGTGCCGTTACTACAAAGTCAACTGAGGCTTTATCCGCCGGAACATCTACACAGGGGAGCCAGTTATGCGCCCGGTTTGGCCAGTTATCTCCAAAAAAAGTACGGTGGCCAAAATTGTTGGTGGATATGATCAAGCCATCGGCAGGAATACCAGAATAACTTATCTTGTAGCTGTGCAGACTGCCTGTTTTAGCAGTGCTATATATTTTAACGATGCTGCTATCCTGTACAAATTTGAGCTTTTTACCTTTTTCGGTAATCGCTGATACCTGCATCCCTTTACCTTCAGCATTCTTTTTAACGAGGTCGAGATTAAATGCAGAAGCGTTTTTCAAAAATTTAACGTCCACCGTGGCTTGTCCTTTGACATTATTATCAGCATCATTTAATTGCAGGGCAAAGTTATAATGTTGCACATCAATAATAGCACCGGGAACTTGTGCTTTGGCGGCCATGCCTAAAATTAAAAAGGCCGAAGATAATATCGTTTTACGCATATGTTTAAATGAGGGCAGTATCGTGTATTACACAAAACTAAAATAAAAATGCGGCCAATCAGTTCCTCATTTATATTTATCTAAAAGCAAGACGCCTTTTAATTTGCCGATTGCTTATAGAGTTTTTTACCTCCTTGCTGCAAAGCATTAATTGCGTTACAGCTGTATTCCCGCACCTTTTCCTCATACTGCGCAATAGCATCAAGCAATTCTGTTCCCCCGGCAGCAACTTTGGAGAGGCTGGTTGCCGCCCTTCTACCACATAGTTGAATATTTGCTGCGTAATTACTTAGTAATATCATTAATAAAATAAAGCTGATTATTTAATGCCAGACCTCTGTTTTCAGATCCTGATTCAGCAAGGGTTGATTTTACTGCGTTGTGCAACTCTTGTTTGGTAAACGAAACCTGTTTAAAGGTACCTTTAAGCGAACTGTAAACTTTTCCGATGTCTTGCTGTGAATATTGCCCGTTCTTGTTCATCTCTATTACCGAAAAAGATATACTATTCCCTGATATCTTTTCAACTTTCATAAACACATTGGAGTCTTGGTAGTAATCTGATCCGGCAGTCTTTAATTCAAAAAAATCTTCTGTATTGGCATTATCCAATTTATGATATATATCATCCTTTATTCGCTCCCGTTCGGCCTGATATTCTCTGCGGCGACTATAAGCGCCATATTCGGAGTATCCCCAATAGCTCAAGCCCCAAAGCGCTATACCTATCGGTACTACCAGAAAATATCGCCTTCCATTAACCCCCGTACCTTTTTCTTTGACTACACTTGTCGCCGAAATACGATCGTGCCATCCGCCGTTCCCAAATAAAAACGAGAAGCTTTCAAAGGGGATGCACCGGGCCAATGTGCGTTTTAAAATAGTACTAAAATCTGAATTTTCACCATTATCATTTATCACCCGTGTTTCGGTTAGATATTTAGCCGGTGTAGCCCCAAAAGCCACCTCAAAAGGAACATAGTATAGTAGCCGGCCAATAAAAATGAGAATTAAAAGGGTAAATTTTTCGCCAATAACTGCCTGAAAACGCATCAATATATTATTGTGCAGGTCGCTATAAATCAGCATTTCAATCAAAGTCGAAAAAAGAAGCACCGCCATAATCATATCAGCAATTAGGTTCATGAACCGCTGACCCGACGATGCACTCACATAGTTGGAGGTTGTTTGCTCCTCATCGGTATTTGTTTGTATCTCCAGCTGTTTGTTTTTATTAAAGTAATCTAACACCTGCCAGGCCAGCCCTATCCAAGCCAGCCTTATAATGAGGTATGCCAAAAAAACCAGCTTCGATCTTCCGTCCGCAGCAAACAAACTACCTGTAAGTATAGTGCTAAGGGCGTAAAGTGTAAAAATTGCCTTGTTAAATAATATAATGGCGAAGGCAAACCTGGGCAGCCTTGTTTCTTTACCTTTTGACGATACAAATAATATGGCACCCAATAACAACAATGCGCAAAAAATTAAGTTAAAGGCAGCAGACGCATTCCGCATGCCTAACCATTGGAGATTTAGCGGACTAAGCAGACCTGATAGTGCTCTGGTAAAAAAACCGTAACTATTATTATAGCTATCTGATAATATACCCAATACAGGTACAACAAAAGCAATAATGGCTACGCTTTTTGCCGAAAATTGTTTTTTGAACATAACGTGAATGCCTTATTTTTTTTAAAAGCAATCACAATATAATAATGCTTTAATAAAATGCCTTTCTATCCGATGCTTATTTTTTGAACATTTATTACAAAAACTTGTATTTACATCTTAGGCATACGGCGCATCATGCTGGCCATGGCTGCCGGGTTGCTCATTTGTTTCATTACTTTTTTCATGTCGTCAAACTGCTTCATGAGGCGGTTTACCTCGGCCAGGTCGGTACCGGAACCTTTGGCTATACGGGTGCGGCGACTTTGGTTAATAGTTTCGGGGTTTGATTTTTCATAGGGCGTCATAGATTGGATGATGGCCTCGATGGCTTTAAAAGCATTATCGTCAACCTCCACATCCTTCATCATTTTGCCTACCCCAGGTATCATGCCCATCAGATCTTTCATGTTACCCATTTTTTTGATCTGCTGTATCTGACTGTAAAAATCGTTAAAATCAAACTTGTTTTTGCGGATCTTCTTTTGCAGTTCGGCGGCTTCTTTCTCGTCAAACTGCTGCTGCGCACGCTCTACCAGGGAAACTACGTCGCCCATGCCCAGGATCCGGGAGGCCATACGGTCGGGGTGGAAAACGTCCAGCGCTTCCATTTTTTCACCGGTACCGATAAATTTGATCGGTTTGTTCACTACCGATTTGATCGATAAGGCGGCACCACCACGGGTATCACCATCCAGTTTGGTTAAAACCACACCGGTAAAATCCAATCGGTCATTGAATGTCTTGGCGGTGTTCACCGCATCCTGACCGGTCATGGAATCCACCACAAACAGGATCTCATGCGGATTTACAGCTGCTTTTACCTGCTCAATCTCCACCATCATAGCCTCGTCAATAGCCAAACGACCGGCGGTATCAATGATCACTACATTGTGGCCGTTCTGCTTAGCCAGGGCAATACCCTCACGGGCTATGGCTATAGGGTCTTTTGATTCGCGGTTGGCATAAACCGGGATACCTATCTGCTGACCCAATACTTCCAGCTGATCAATAGCCGCGGGGCGGTAGATATCATCAGCAACCAGTAAGGGCTTTTTATTTTTTTGTGTTTTTAAGTAGTTGGCCAGTTTGCCGGTAAAGGTTGTTTTACCCGCACCATTCAAACCTGCTATGAGGATAATGGTTGGCGTAGCCGGAAAAGTAAGTTCGGCAGTAGTGCCCCCCATCAGCTCGGCCAGCTCATCGTTCATGAGCTTGGTAAGCAGCTGGCCTGGCGAAACGGCTGTTAATACATTCTGACCCAGTGCTTTTTGCCTTACGTCATCGGTAAAGGCTTTGGCGGTTTTATAGTTAACGTCGGCATCCAGAAGGGCTTTGCGTATCTCCTTCATGGTTTCGGCCACGTTTATCTCAGTAATAGTTCCCTGACCCTTCAGGACCTTGAACGCCCTGTCGAGTTTATCCGAAAGATTTTCAAACATTATTATACAGTACTTTAATCTTTAAAGGTTACAAAGGTATGATTTTGAAATATATCCATTGAATTATTTTGGCGATGAACACGCATTTTGAAAAGAGCTTTTACATCAAGTCGACAAAAACTTTTTAAACCTCAGATTTTAACACTTTTCTGGCCGAAAACAGGATAAAACAGGACGAAAACTGTTTGCCAAACCCCCATTTTAACACTGTTTAACAAATTTTAACCCGGTTTTGAGTAGTTTCTGAAACTTTAAAAAGTATTAATTTATTGCCTTTCAAATAACTAAATGCCAAACGTTCGGTTCCCGGACCTTTTTTTCTTTTAACAGAACAGCCCGGTTTCCTTTGAATGGAAACCGGGCTGTTGGTATGAATCAAATATACGAAATTTTAGTCGATAAACTTACGGAAACTTATACAACACCCCCAGGGCCAGTCCCTCTGTAGCCTGCGCATCAGGAGAAGTATGCTTGTCATAAAGCAGGGTACCATTAAGACTAACATTGATCAACCGGTTAACCCGGGCCGATAAAACCATATCCACACGATGGGTGATATATGCCAGCGATTGCCCATAAGGTATAAATAAGGCGTAGCGCGTATTCAGGTGGACATTTTTCATGATATCCTTATCAAACAGAGCAACCATCTGGAAGGCCAGGTCATTTTTTATGGTATGGCCTATTGGTACACCGTAATTGTCTTGCTGTTTTTGATGAATGGTTGTATCTAAAACAAACGTTTGGCGGGCTGTACCGGTACCTATGCGTAAATCAAAATACCCGGTAGGCTTATATTCAAAACCGAATGATTCTGTTAAATAACCCGGCGACATAAAATTTGAAATATAATCCTGTGTAAACGTACCATTACCATTGTCAATATAATTATAGCCTTTATCAAATTGCGATTCAAACGTTAACGACCCAAATATGTACCAGTGTTTGGATAATTGCGAAGCCAGCTTATTATCAAAGTAAATACGGTCGTTGGTTTTGCGTTTGCCCTGTCCTTTGTTTTTAGATACGCCGTATTGCAGGTTCAGTTCAGATACGTAGCTAAACGGAGCCTTGTTATATTCGGTATGGTAAATAAAGTTAGATCCCAGCGCTACCGCGTTTACTCCACCCGCCGCGTAATTGCTGGTAAATGACGACTGATTAAAATTCAACCCAAAAGTGATAGACTTTTTCCAGTAGTTAACTTTATAATCCAGCATGCTTAAAGGCACCTGTGCCCTTTGCAGCTGTACCGGACGAATACGGGTTGGGATGGCATTTTTCCGGGAATCTATCCGGAGTTTATTGATTTGCGCGGTATCAATTTTAACGGTGTCGCGCTTCAGAGAGTCGGTTTGTTGTGCTTTGGCGTTGATGCCCAGGGCTATTAATGCCAGGAATGGCAGTACAAGTCGGGTTGTAAACATAGTAAACAAATTAAAGCAAAAAATCTCCTTTTATAACAGATTAATAAAAATTTGAGGGGATGGTTTTAAAAAAGTGAAGATCGGGGAGCAGGGTGAGGAATTGATGAAGGAGTTCGTCAACTAATATCGCCGGTCCTTGCGCTTGCCCAATGAGCAATGTCATTAAGTTAAGAGACCCCGAATGCGCCGTAGGTGCATAATGTCGGTAGAAAATTCATTTTTTAACATTTTTATCGTGCCATCGGTACGGAACTTGGCGAGTTGCGTACCGATGGCACGATATTTTTACAAGTTATTTTCTACCGACATTTGACCCCTCTGGAGTCGATCCTTAACTTAATGACATGCCCGATGAGCTGGCTTTGCAGCCGGAAAACCTCGTCTCTATAAAATTCTTGATTTCAATCAAGGTTTCAAATATCTGATTCAGAGCACTTTGTGTTTTAAAATACATTTTCCATCAAAGCAAAAACCCCGGGCATCGCGCCCAGGGTTTAAGATTAAGATGTTGTTAAAAGATAAGGCCAGGTTTTTTTCTTGTTATTTTGCTGAATATTGAAAATCACCTGTATATACCGTAGTGGTGATGGTTTTGTTGATGACAGGCTGTGCAGCTCCGTCAATAACGGGCTCCAATTTAAAAGTAAAGCTATGACCATTGGTGGCGCTAAATCCACCCGTGCTAATAGCCGCTGCAAATATGGGCGTAGTTGTTTCTATCACCACTTGCCCTGCCCTAAGTTGAGCGTTTGTAATAGTTAGGGCTTTTTGGTTAGGCTGCACAACGCCGTTTAGTTTAAATAAGGTAGTCTCGGTTCCCTGAACTGTTGTACCAACAATAACAAAATCAAAATCGTCAGAAGCCAGAAGACCGGTAGTCGTAATGGTAAACTTCATGTTTTTTTGAGTTTGAGCCGGAGGGGTCGGATCATCTTTTTTGCTGGAGCATCCGCTAAAGGTCAGTAAACCCAAAACGACAAGGTTTATCCATAAAATTGCTTTTTTCATAAGAGTTGTTTTTAAATTGTTTGTGATTATTTACTTGTAAATTCTTCCACATCCGGGTTTGGGTATGGGTATACCTGCTATTCCTATTGTATTATCTGTTGCTTTTTATCATTTCTTCCTCTATGCGTTTTCAATCTTGCTTGTAGGCGGGTGCCATGTTAGGGAGTAGGCGTTTCAAAAGTAGGCCGGGAAGTAAAAACAAACAATCGGGTATATCTGGTATTTTTTTATACCTATAGTTAGGTATTTTTAATGCTTTTTAAATAATTCAACTTTGCATAAAAGGAATTTCAGGACAGCATTTGGATAAAAGAAAACTTTACCATTAAATTTAGGCCCCTGATTATCCCGCATCTACCAAAGTCCTCAGCTTAATCAATGAAAAAATATTACAGTTTGATCGTTTTTATGGCGATAGCCGTAAGTAGCCGCGCACAGCTGCCCCTTAACGGAAAACATTATGCCGACAGCATTCGCCTAACCTTAAACAACCCTGCACCAGATAGCGCGAAAGCCCGCAGCTGTTTCCGGCTAACCGATTATTTTATTCTGTCAGAAGACACAGTGAAAGCCCGCCAATATTTAAAACAGGGGCTTAAATACAGCGGGAGCAATAAATACCTGCAATCGGTTTTCTTAGTATTTCAGGCGGGTACATTACCGGGGGCGCGTCCCGATTCGGCTATAAAAACTTATTTACAAGCGGATAAGGAGTTAAAAAAGTATAATACTCCCGATGCGCTTTTGATAAGGGCCAAGGGCCTGCATGATTATGCCCGCTTGCTGCAATATAAAAATGACAATCTGGAGGCCTACGTAAACATCCTCCTGAACCAGGCCCTTCCATTGGCCCAACAGGCCGGCGACCGGGGGTATACCGGCAAAATATATCTGGATGTAGCATTTGCCTTTAAAAACTTAAACAACTTTAAAAAGGCCGAAGTTTATTTGTTTAAAGCCATCGCCACGCTAAAAAACGCGCCGAAAGACGCGCAATACCTGGCATCGGCCTATCATACGCTGTCTGAAAACTATTCACTGTCGGGCAAGGCTACACAGGCCGCCGCCATGCTGGATAGCATGCGCATTTTACTAACACCTTACCCCGATGCTGATGCCTGGCTTGATTATTATGCGGGTGAGGGCATGCGCCTCACGATAGCCGGGCAGTTTGATCAGTCGCTCACCGTTATTGACAAGGGTATTGCCCTGGCGCAAAAATTACAGCAGGAGTATCCGGAACAGCGGCTGCTGATGCAAAAATTTTATGCCCTGTATAATAAAAAATCTTTTCAGCAAGCTAAGGCTGTCGCGCTTGACCTCAGCCATCGTAAGCCCTTCATGAACATCGCCTCAAACCGGTCGCAATTGTTTTATTGCCTGGCCTTAACCGATGAAGAGCTGAAAGATAAAGCCGGCGCTTATGATTGGATGAAACGGTACAGCGCTCTGAGCGATAGCATTTCACACAGCACGCTGGAAACAAAAATAAACTCGCTGGAAATAAAGTATCAGACTGCCGAAAAACAGAAGAAAATTACGGAGCTGGAAGCGGACAGGCAAAAAGCGAAACTGACCAACTGGTTACTGGGTACCGCCAGTATAACTTTGCTCATCATTACGGTGTTTTTGATCTACTATTATCGCAACAGCAAAAAACTGGCGCAACAGAAAGAGCTAAACCATCAGCAGCAGCTAAAAGAGATCGAACAACAGCAGCAGCTCAAATTCACCCAGGCCATGCTTACCGGCGAGGAGCAGGAGCGGCAGCGTGTAGCCCGGGATCTGCATGATGGCCTGGGAGGCATGCTTTCGGGTATCAAAATAAAACTTTCGGGACAGGCAAAGGCGGCCGGGCACCAGGAGCTTGACGGGGTGATATTGCAACTGGACCATTCGGTGGCAGAATTACGGCGTATAGCCCGCAACATGATGCCCGAAAGCTTGCTGAGGCTGGGGCTGGAAACCGCCCTGCGCGATCTGTGCGAATCATTGATGAGCGAACAAACCAAGATCAAGTTTCAGGCCTATGACATCCGGAAAGATATGCCGGCGGTTATCCAGGCCAATATCTATCGTATTGTACAGGAGCTTCTGTCAAACGCGGTGAGGCATGCGGAAGCCAGCAATATCATATTGCAATGCAGCCAGAACAACGATATATTTTTAATCACCATAGAAGATAACGGCATTGGATTCGATGTTAAAACCGCTTTAGATGCCGAAGGCATCGGGTTTAGCAACATCAAAAACCGGGTAGATTACATGAAGGGAAAAATGGATATAGAATCGGCGATCAATGAAGGTACCGTTATTAACATCGAATTAAATGCAGCAGGATAAAACCATACTCGCCATTGTCGATGATCATCCCATGGTAATCGAAGGCTTGAAATCATTGTTAAAACCCGAAGCCGCCATTTACACTACGGTAAGCTTTACAAGAGGGCGGGAGTTTATCTCGTTTTTAAGCCAGAACGAGGTTGATCTGGTATTGCTGGACATTAGTTTGCCCGATGTTAACGGTATTGAACTGTGTAAGGAGATCAAGAAGATCTCGCCCAAAACCATTGTGCTGGGCCTGAGTAATCAAACAGAACGCAGTATGATGCTGCAAATGTTGCAATGCGGCGCCAGCGGCTATTTACTGAAAAATGTTTCGCAGGATGAGCTGTTGGGCTGTATACAGGAAGCGCTGCACGGGCTGATCACCTTTAGCCGGGAGGCGAAGGAAATTATGGGCCGCCCTTCAAAGGCCGGGCTTAATGAGGTTGCATCCATCACCAAAAGAGAAAAACAGATCCTGGAGCTGCTGGCCCAGGGCAAAACTACCGCAGCCATTGCCACCGAGCTATTTTTGAGTCCCCTTACTGTGGATACACACCGGAAAAACCTGCTGCAAAAGTTTGAGGTAAAAAATACTGCCGAGCTGCTGATGGCTGCCGTACAGCAGAAGCTTTTGTGAGGGCTCATAGATAAGCCAGGGCCTAAAAAAGTTTCTTATATTGTACATTGATAAAACCCTAACAATAATGCTACCACTAAACGAAAAATATTGTACACTGACAGCAACCAAGCACGCATTTTCCTCCAAAGTTGATATTGAAATTGATTTTGGGCAGGAGACCGGTTTCGAAAAAGAAACAGAAATAGTTAAGGAATTTACATCGATTGTTGATGCTTTGAACTATTTGGCTACGAGAGGCTGGGAGTTGGCCGGTTCCTATAACACAGGAAGACCCATGGAATCCTGGCATATAATGAGAAGAAAAGCTTGATGTGATCCATTTCCGGGAAAGGAGGGGAAAAATCATCATTGAGTAGTTCCCTTTGTCACATTTATACTGCATTTTCCCGGCTTTAACAATTTGCTAATATCAGTGGGGTAAGTTGGCAGCCAAATACCTTACATGGTTAAAAATTAAAGCAAATGAACACCTTTTTACAAACACTTTCTCTCTCAAATCAGTTATTTAAGCGCATTACCCGTACCACAGTTGCTTTGCTCATGACCTGCCTGGCCTGCTATGCACAGGGGCCATCAAACCACAGCAATCCATGGGCACCTGTTACTCCGGAGGTGCTCCCGCCAATTGCCAGCCTGAGCAAGGGCGTATGGCTTAAAGGCGAACTGCATGTACACTCCCGTCACAGCACGGAGTCGTCAAATAATTCCATCGCCAAGATCATCGCCTTTTCAAAAGCGGTTGGTATCGATTACATCTGCATCACCGATCATGACAACCATGTAAACGGTGATGTAGCGCACAACACCTGGGCCGACCCTGAGTTTAAGTCGGATTCTGTATTATTATTGTATGGCGCCGAATGGACCACCGTTCGCGGGCATGGCAACGCGTTTTCGGCCAAACCTTATGATCACCAGCGGCTATATGACGTGCGTGACCAGCGCGACGTGGTGATCGGGGCTATCAAAAAAGAGTTGGGCATCCATTTGTCGGCCAATCATCCAAGCGGCAAAGATCATTTCGGATATTCATACGATATGGTGAACTCCATAGAGATTTGGAACTCAGCCATCTGGTCAAAAAACGCTAACGCCATCATGATCTGGGATGATATGCTTTCATCGGGCCGCAAACTAACCGGCAGGGGCGGCAGCGACGCGCATCACGGTACGCCCGAGGGCACAGAGCAACCCTCCAAAAACACCTATCAGGCTAAGGCCAATTATGTAGGCACGCCCACCACCTGGGTATTTGCCACAGCGCGTACCTCGCAGGCTGTGATAGACGCGCTGACCAATGGCCGTGTTTGTGTAAGCTCAAACCCATACGCCCCGCGCGTTGAGTTTTATGCAGATGTTAACCAGGACGGTAAAATGGATATGATGATGGGCGATAACACCAAAGCCACAGGCAAACCCGTAAAATTCCAGGTTAAATTAACCGGGAAAACAGTGGCCGACTCCACCTACACAGTTAACGTTATAAAAAATGGCGACAAATTCGGCACCTTCCAGGTAAACGGCAAAACGGCTTCTGTGGAATTTACTGATACCCCGCAAGCACAGGGCCGCAGTTATTACCGGGTGGAAGTGCAGGGTCCGCAAACCGCGTATCCGCAGGTTCCCGGATCAATGGCGCTAAGCGGCAATATGATAGGCTTATCAAACCCCATCTATTTTAATTTCGATCCTAATTTTTGATTACTGCAAATTGATGATAAAGCCCCTAATGCCAATAGATAACGGTTGCAGGGGCTTTTTTAATAGGCCTAATTTTATTAATTCCCATCAAAAAAAGAGCAGGGCCAATTTATATTAGCTTAATATAGATATAGTTTATAGAATAAACTAATATTTTATCCTATAATATTAGTTTATTTCCCATCATTTATTACAACAAGCAGGATGCTAGTTAATTAATCAAAACATGCGGCAATATTTTTAACAATTATTAATAAATATTATTGGTTTTTTAAATAATTATTTAACTATATTAGATACATCATTATGGCCATTACTGATATGGGATAACTATTTCTGAGACCCATGCATAGTGCAAAAACCAGAAAAACAAAACTAAACCAAACAACATGTACCAAACATTAGATTTAAACAGAATGGGGCTTATGCCTATGACTCCCACTGAAGCTCGGGAAACCGGGGGTGGGTTTGGAGAAGAAGTAGCAATTGGATTGGTAATTGCCGGAGTCGTTTTTTTAGTTGGTGCCGCATATGAGGCAGGAAAAAACGCCCGCGATTATGATAAAGCACACGGTCAATAAAAATTTAATTACACTAAAATTAAAACAACAATTTTATGATACAAGAATTAGGTTTAACCGAATTGAGTTATGACGAAGCATTAGAAATTTCAGGAGGCGTTTCAACCAGAACAGTTATAATAGGCGGAGTGCTTACGGTAATTTCTCCAGTATTAGGAGCCGCTTTTTGGATTGGTTACGCAGTTGAGTCTGTTAAAGGGTAATAGCGGCTAATAACTGTTTTATAACATTAAGAGCGGGCATTATTAAAATAATGTCCGCTTACTTTCACAAAAATTGTTCAAATCATGGCAGAAAAAAATTTCAACTATATTTTATGTGTTATTGTATTTGCAATAGTATATGTGTTTTTAATGTTTGCATATAATGCCGGAAAGCAGCTTTATAAAGAGGATAAAGTAAGATCTGAACAGTCAAAACAATAATTCAAGTTGGGTAATATCGCAGCTCATTTCAACCGGGTTACTACCGGTTGGTGTATCGTTTGCCATACCATTAGGGTTGCGGTAATATTATTTAACGCCAAAAATATAGCCTAACAGAACTGGACTTTGAATACAATTGACCCTGTTCTTTGTTAATAAGCCTATTTAATATCAGGTGATATTAATCTGCCTGAAACAGCAAGCTTCAATTTGCCAAATCTTCTGCCTTCGGAGTAACCAACTGGGGTAAAGCAAACGCCCGGGGCGAGCGTAAAAAGCGCCTCAGGTTTGATTTGATAGAGGCGATAAATTCATAATCGCTGGCAGTGGTTACCAGGTAGTAGCCGGGGCGGTAACGCTGCATAAAATCGGTTAGCTGTTGATCCTTAAGATGGGTTATGTTACCAACATAAGTCCGGTTAAACCTAAAGTCGATCACATTTTGCTTGTAATCCCGTTCAATGATGCCCCGTAACTTTTCGGCATTGCGGCCGCTCCGGCTTAAGGAGTTCCATAAGGCATCAATACCAATGCCTGCACCCATTCCTGGCGCAACCGTAAGCAGGTCATGATTATCCAGTGATCCGTAAAGTTTGGTGTAATCTCTTTTAGTCGCATCCAGCTGTTTTTGCGGGTTCAGCATGGTATCGCGCACAAAAACCTCTTTCAGCTGTATGGCTGAGCGTTTCATATAAACAGCCAGTGAGGCGTTGTTTTGTAATTTTAAGGTATCAGCGTAATGATCGGGCTTGGTAAAAATCAGCACATCGCCGGGTTTAGCCTCAATATTAAACTCGCCCTTAAAGGTATTATAAACCGATTTGCCCGTTGTGGCATTCAGCACATTCACTTTGGCAATACGGCCTTTGCTGTCCTTATCAAATACAATACCGTCAACGGTTTTTTGCTGGGCAAAAACCGTTGCAGATAGCGTACATAAAAACAATAGCAGCCATATTTTCATTGCAGCGCCAAAAATAAGCTTTCGGCCGTTCCTGGTCATATTATTTAACAACAATTAACAGCTTTTTGAGGGGGGCGAACAAAAGTGATATCAAGCCCGTCATTGCGAGGTACGAAGCGATCTCTACATAAGCAAATTACCTCTGCTGGATTACTCTGTATAGTATAGAGATTGCTTCGTACCTCGCAATGACGCTTTTATATTTTATTTCCTGATTCTATTACTATTTCACAACTACCAGCTTCTGACCAATAGCAATATGGTCATCAACAATGTTGTTTAGCCCTTTTAACTCATCAACTGTTATTCCAAAACGCTTGGATATGTTATATAGTGTATCGCCCTGTTTAACGGTGTATATTTTATCGTCGGGTTTGGTTTTTGCAATGGTGTCGGTATCGGCTTTACCAATGGTATTATTGATCTGCGTAAGCACGCGGTCTTCCCGTTTAATCTTGGCAATTTCTCCTTCCGGGCGATCATACTGGTCAAGATGGTAGCGCACAATAATATTGATCAGCAGCTCCGGGTATTTGGGATTTGTAGCATAGCCGCATTGTTTCAGGCCGCGGGCCCAGCCTTCATAATCATTTTTATCCAGTTCAAACAGGCGGGCGTAGTTTTTACGTTTCAGGAAAGCGGAGTGGTCACGGTAAGAGTCGTCGGGGTTGTCATACACCCTGAAGCATTCGTTGGCACTGTCATCATCTTTGTAATAACTTTTCCCTTTCCAGTCGCTGGTGCATTTAATACCAAAGTGGTTATTGGCCACTTTAGCCAGGTCGCTGTTACCGCTGCCCGACTCAAATAAACCCTGAGCCAGGGTAATACTTGCCGGGATGCCATACTGGTTCATTTCCTGTATGGCTATGCCTTTAAACCGGTCGATATAAGATAAGGAAGTATATGACTGATAATTGGCAATAGCATCCTGATTCTGCTTTTTGATGGTATTGTTATTCTGCCGAACCTGTTTGTTGGAGATGGTTTTCTTTTTGGCCGAGCAGGAGGCAAGGCAAACAGCCGCTACGAACAGTAGTAGATAGATTTGTTTTTGCATACGGTTAAAAAAAGAGTTAAGAATTAAGAGTCAAGAATCAGGAAGAAAGGGCTCGTTATTCCTCCGTCTTGATTCTTGACTCTTATTTCTTGACTCTCAATCCTTTATTAATTTGTTTCTGCCAATTGCGGCTGCTTTACCTGTTTTAAGGAATCTTCTGGTTTTTCGTCAAGGTCATGCAGGTCGTACTTGCGGATGATACCTAACACCTGCGAAGCCCACTTACGGCTGCCGGCATAGCCACCACGCTGTATACCTTTGGCCCAGCCCAGGTAATCATAGTGGGTAAGCGCGTCGGCCAGGTGGCTGAACGGCTTGCGCTCGGTCATGATACGGGCAAAATCCTGGAAAGAGTCCATCACCGAATCATATTTTTTATAGGCTGTACGTACTTTTTTATGGCCTTTGTAAAAAACCGCGCCGCCGCCGCCTTTTACACCAAACTGGTTGTTTAAATGCTGTGCAAGGGTACTGTTGCCGCTGGCCGACTCATGCATGGCCACACCTAAAACGATGCTTGCCGGGATCCCGGTTTCGTGCATGATGCGGATGGCGTCGTCCTTAAATTTTTCAATGTAAGAAGTTGGGGTATTTTTCTGTGCTGAAGCAGCTAATGTTGAGACCAACAATGATGTAATCAGTAAGATTTTTTTCATAATTTATTTTTTTCTGATAACCAGCAGCCCATCGCGAACCGGCAGGATTAGTTTTTCTACCCTGGGGTCAACAGCTATCTGGTCATTTAGTTTGCGGATATTCTCGGTATCGGTATCTTTTTCGTCACCATACACCTTTCCTTTCCACAAAACATTATCAATTATTATTAATCCTCCGGACCTGACTTTGTTAAAAGTCATTTGAAAGTAAGTATAATTATTCTTTTTATCAGCATCAATAAACACCAGGTCGAAATTATCTTCCTCTAAATCAGCAATAATGGCCTCTGCCTGACCAAAATGAAGTTTTATTTTATTTTCAACATTTGTTGATTTAAAGTGTGAATTGATGATCTCCTCCATCTCGCGGTTCACTTCAATGGTATGGAGGATGCCGCCTTCTACCAACCCTTCAGCCAGGCAAATGGCAGAGTAGCCGGTAAAAGTGCCTATTTCCAGGATCAGTTTGGGCTGTATCATTTTGCTCAAAAAACTAAGCAAACGACCCTGATAATGACCCGACAACATATGCGGACGGAGCACTTTTAAATGCGTTTCCCGGTTGAGCTTTTGCAATGCTGCCGGCTCGGGGTCGCAATGGTCATCTAAGTATGCCTGTAGGCCATGTGGTAGAATATCCATGGGGGCAAAGATAAACCGTTGATGGGTTTGATTGCGTTGATTTCGCTGATTTTTTTCGTAAGCTACTGATTATTAGATGATTTTATTTGACTTCTTTATAGATTAAAGTATTTATTTAGGGCTTTTTTGCCGTATGTAAGGATTATTATCTGTTCTGATTGAGCAGATTTAGGCTTTATTAGTTATACATATTTGATATCTTTAGTACATATGAGTAACGCCATAAACAATGCTTATAAGCACTCGGAATTAACGGGTAAAATAATTGGATGCGCCATGAAGGTTCATAGCGAATTAGGGAATGGGTTTCAAGAAATTATTTATCAGCGAGCTTTAGCTATTGAAATGCAAAAGAACGGATTAATATTTAGTCAGGAATTGGAAATGACCATTTATTATGATGGAATTAACATTGGGAAAAGACGTGTGGATTTTTTAGTTCATGATATTATTATGGTAGAAATTAAAGCGACATCAAAGCTAGAAGACGCGCACCTGGCCCAGGTAATAAACTATCTGGAGGCTTACAAATTAGAAACGGGGCTACTCCTCAATTTCGGCTCAAAGAGCCTGGAGTTTAAACGCATCACCAACGAATACAAGTTGGCCAAACAACAATCAAAAAATCAATCATCAAATTAAGAATCACTTACAAAGCATCAACGAATAAATCATTGAACAGCTGCAAAGTATCAGCGAAATCAACGCAATCAAAATAATCTGCGGTCCATGTAGCTCTGCAATAATATCACCGCCGATATAGTATCAACCAGTTCCTTATTTTGCCGGTGTTTTTTGTTCATGCCACTTTGGGCTATAGTTGCGGATGCCATTTTGGAGGTAAAGCGCTCATCGAGCATTTCGATGGGAACATCCGGGAAATTCTTTTTAAGCAGGGTTACAAAACCTTTTACATGCACGGCCGATTGAGAGGGGGTGTTATCCATCTGCTTGGGTTCGCCCACTATAAAGCGCTCCACCTGCTCTGTTTGCAGGTAGGTTTTCAGATAATCTACAATATATTGTGGATGTATGGTGTCCAGCCCGGTGGCAATGATCTGCAAGGGATCGGTCACCGCGATGCCTATACGCTTGGTACCATAATCAAAAGCCATTATTCTCATTTTGTAAAGATAGGAGAAGTGAGATATGAGGTTTTCATTTGGTAAAGATATAGGATATTCCCTTCAATTTCCATATAGAATAATAGTCTCATTATCAATAATTTATGCATAATTGCCTCATATCTCACATCTCATATCTCATATCTGATTAACAACATCTCACATCTAATTCTTATTTTGCACCAAATGCAGTTTAAAGATATAGTTGGACAGGATGCTGTAAAGCAACGGTTGCTTAACACGGTAAAAGAGAACCGGGTAAGCCATGCGCAGTTATTTTTGGGTCCCGAAGGATCGGGCAGCCTGGCATTGGCTGTTGCTTACGCGCAGTTTTTATCGTGCGAAAATAAACAGGCTGCTGATTCCTGCGGCGAATGTGCGTCGTGCCGTAAATATCAAAAGCTGATGCACCCCGATCTGCATTTTTCTTATCCGTTTTTCGCTAAACACAAGGATGATACCGCTCTTACGTTTATTGAACAATGGCGCGAAGCTTTCTCCGCCAATCCCTATTTGAGTCTTGACGACTGGCGCGGATATCTTGATGCCGAGAACAAGCAGGCGAATATCAACATTGCCGAGTGCCACCAGATCATTAAAAAACTCAGCTTTAAACCATTTGAATCGGTTTATAAGATCCTGATCCTTTGGCTGCCTGAATACCTGGACAAGGAAGGTAATGCGTTACTGAAAATCATTGAGGAACCCCAGCCTAATACATTGTTTATATTGGTGGCACAAAATCAGGATCAGATACTGAATACTATCCTGTCGCGCACGCAGCTGGTTAAGATCCCCTGCCTTACTTACGAGGAAATAAAACAATACCTGCTTACCGAACATAAGCAAACTGAGGACGCCGCTGCCGAAATTGCCTATTTAAGCAATGGCAACTTAACCGAAGCTTTAACCATGCTGCAGCAGGACAATAAAGGCTATCATAACCTTTTTGTACAATGGCTGCGCCTATGCTTTAGCAACAAGGGACTGGAAATTTTAACCTTTGTTGACCAGTTTGCCAAAATGGGCCGCGAAAACCAGAAAAATTTTTTACGCTACGGCATCAGCTTTATACGCGAGTGCTGCCTGCTCATGGCCGGCGCCGGCAACCTGGTGCACCTGCCGGCAAAAGAGCTGGAAACGGCACAAAAGATGACCAATGTACTGAGTATTGAAAAGAGCCAATATATAAGTGATGAGCTTGAAAAAGCGCATTATCATGTAGAGAGAAATGCAAACCCTAAAATTTTATTTTTAGATGTATCTTTACAGATTATTAAAATATTAAATTTAAAAACCATCCCTCAGGGGAGTCAATATATACCAAATTAATTATGGGTTGTGGAAGTTGCTCAACAGGTGGCGGATGTTCGCCTGCGGGCTGCAAAAGTAATGGTTCATGCCTTACTAATGGTTGCAGCAAATTAGATGTTTACGATTGGCTGGCCCACATGGACATGCCAACAAATTATAAGCCGTTCCCGGTTATTGAAGTAAAATTTAAAGGCTCACGAAAGGAGTTTTTTATAAATACCGACAATATTTACCTGGAAGCCGGCGAGCTGGTAGCTGTAGAAGCGGCTACCGGTGGTTATGATATAGGCCATGTATCGCTAACCGGCGAACTGGTGCGCATGCAAATGGTGAAACGCCACGTTAAAGAAGCCGACGTAGTGAAAAAGATATACCGCAAGGCTACTGTAGCCGATGTGGACAAGTGGAAAGCGGCTAAAGATATGGAGTGGGAAACCATGCACAAATCGCGCAAGCTGGCCCTTGATCTTAACCTGAGCATGAAGCTGAGCGATGTGGATTACCAGGGCGATAAAACCAAAGCTACTTTTTATTATACGGCCGAAGGCCGCGTTGATTTCAGGGAACTGATCAAAAAAATGGCCGAAACCTTCCGCATTCGTATCGAGATGCGGCAAATAGGCATGCGGCAGGAAGCAAGCCGTTTAGGCGGTATCGGCTCCTGCGGTCGTGAGTTGTGCTGTTCTACCTGGCTTACCGATTTTAAAACCGTATCTACTTCGGCAGCGCGTTACCAGAACCTATCGCTCAACACGTTGAAGCTGGCGGGCCAGTGCGGTAAACTGAAATGCTGCCTCAACTATGAGCTGGACACCTATATGGATGCCCTGAAATATATCCCCGATAATGTGAACGTGCTGCGTACAGAAAAGGGTGATGCACGCTTGCAGAAAACGGATATCTTTAAAAAAATCATGTGGTTTAGCTATCCGCGCGAAGAATCATGGGTGCCTTTGCCTATCAGTAAGGTAAAAGAAATTCAGCAGCAAAATAAAGAAGGTATTATTCCTGCCGACCTGGGCGAATTGGTTGAGGTAGAAACCCAACCAACCAAAGTGCTTGATTATGAAAATGTGGTTGGTCAGGATAGTTTAACCCGTCTTGATGAGCGCCGTAACAATAACAAAAAGAAGAATAACAATAACCGGAACCGTAATAAGGACAGAAAGCCGGGCGCCTCTGCACCGGAAAACCGCGGTAGTAACCAACCACGCCAACAGGGCGCAGCACCAGCTGCAGAAAAACCGGCGCAGCAGCAAAATCCTGATGCACCTAAGGCTCCGCAAGGCAACAGGCCGCCACAACAGCAGGCTAACCGCCCGCCACAGGGTGATAAACCGGTACAAGAAAACCGCAACAGGAATAACAGGCGCAGGCCAAACCGTGGAAACAAAAACAATAACAACCCACCGCCGGATAGTAAATCATAATGAAACGGGCCCTAAAAACCTTTTGTACAATAACAGGAGTTTTGTTGATCACCGTATTAGCCGGCTGCTCCGACGCTAATTCGGTTATGGATAATAATAATGCCATTTCCGATCATAACTGGAGCTATGTGAACCGGATAAAGTTTGATTGCAAAATTAACGATGAATCTGCAGCCTATAATCTGTATCTGAATTTGCGGGTTACCGACAATTACAAATATTCCAACCTGTTTGTGCTCATCTACGAAACATCGCCGGATAAAAAAGTAAAGATTACCCGCTACGAAGTAAAGCTGGCCGGCAAAGACGGTGAATGGTTTGGCAAAGGATCTGGTAATTTGTATAGCTACCAGGTACCTTTCAAAACAAACGTTAAATTCCCGGCCAAAGGCAATTATCATTTTGAGATAGAACAAAACATGCGCGATAACCCCCTGCATGAGGTGAGCGACGTAGGGTTAAGGGTGGAGAAAGCAAAGTAGGCATTCGGCTTATTTTACTATCTTGTTCAACCTAATTGTCGCATTACAATGAATCAGGAATTTCCGGTATCGCGGAGCCAACGTGTTTTTTATTTTTTCATAGCCCTAATGGTGTTTGGGTTTGGTGTTTTTATAGCAATAACCTTTGTTTCCAGAAACCCGCTTGGCCTTTTGTTTGGTATGCTTTTATGCGGATCATCAATACTTATTGTAATAGGAACTCTTAAAAGAAAAATCATGGTGTATGATGATCGTATTGTGCACATCAATTTATTCAGAACGCGGGAACTTCTTTTGGCAGACGTCAAAGGTTACAGGATAGGGTCAAAAGTGATATACATTATCCCCAATAACACTTCTTATTCCAAAATTACGATCAACAATTATGCAGAATATACGGAGTGGGAAGAACTGACGAAATGGCTCGACGAAAACTTTACAGATCTTGATCGGGTAGACTATCAAGCCGACGAGGATAGCATTCTGAATGATACCCGGTTGGGGATCACAGAAACGGATAAAAAAAGTGCCATTCACAAAGCCCGGATAACAGCTATTATTTATAATGTTATTGGGGGCCTTTTTTTCATCTTCCTTTTTGTTTTTAAGAGAAGCTCCCTTTTTGATGCTATTCTTATCATTTATCCACTTATAGCCATTATCATCATTATTACCAGTAAAGACTTAATAAAACTTTTTGCTAAACCTCGCACTCCCTATTACAGTGTTTTGATCGGTGTATACGGTGCCCTAATTCCTCTGTTTATCAAATCCATAGCTGGCTATAATATTCTTGCGTTCAATCACGTTTGGCTTCCTTTTGTTATTGCTGCTGTAGGGTTGGGTATGCTTTTTATGCTTTCTGGTACATATAAAGGAGCCACAACCACAGGTGGTTCTTTAAGTTTTGGCCGTTTATTAACCGGGGGTATTTACGGGTTTTGCTGTGTTATATTGATCAATTGTGTTTTTGACCGCTCTACAGAAAAGCTTTTTGACGCAAGAGTATTGAGTCATAGCATTACACATAACAAAGGCACGCACTATCACCTGGTAATAGGTCCATGGGGCCCGAAATCAAATACAAGCAATATTGATATTTCAGCAGCTGAATATTTTCAGGATACTATTGGATCAGTAGTAGATGTTCATTTGAAAAAAGGGTTGCTGAATATCCCCTGGTATACCGTTTCAAAATAACCGGTTACAAATGTCCACAGATCAATTCCTTAATTTAGCGTATTTAAGCACTGGCAATTCACAACAACAGGCTGCTTATAGCCTGCTGTTAAAATACGATTTGTTTGGCCCTCTCCAGCTATTTGATCCCGTTTTAGTCGGCACTATTCCCATCAATATCGACATAGAAACCAGCGATCTGGACATCGTTTGTTGTTTTAGTAATAAAGTGGATTTCAAAAGCGTGGTAGCCTTAGCCTTTTCAGATTTTGAGAATTTCGGGCTTACTGATACCATTATCAATCAACAGGAAACCATCATAGCTAATTTTGCTGTCGATGGCTGGCCGGTAGAGGTTTTTGGCCAATATATTCCAACCCTACAGCAAAATGCTTATCGGCACATGATCGTTGAATATTTGTTGTTGGAGCATTATGGTGAATCATTCCGGCAAAAGGTAATTGAACTTAAAAAACAGGGTTATAAAACCGAGCCTGCCTTCGCTCATTTGCTTCACCTTTCGGGCGACCCTTATCAGGCTCTGCTCGATCCGGAACTGATCGATCGGCTCAATATCAAATAAGTCAGAACCAATCCCATGTACGGTATGTTACCCTGAAAACATCACCCTACATGAAAAATTCCCTTTTAACCATATTTGCAGGAATGATACTTGCATTAGCCGCCTGTACCGGGACCGATAAAACAAACCGGAATAGTGATACTTCTGCGGTCAAAGGTAACAGCGGCCCGGCCGATAGCACGCAGGCTATCAAATCATCCGGCGCCGCGGGCAGTAGCGCCCTTAGTCCGGGCAGTACAGATACCAGCAAAACAGGGGATACTGCCGCCGCGCCCACTGCTGATACGCCGGTTAATAAAAGTATTCCGCGTTAGCCTTTTTCAGCCACCTTATATTGCATTACTAAAAATATTATCATAATTTTACTAATATTTTTATCAATATGAGTGGTGATATTTTATTAGTTGTTTCCCTGGCGATGCTATTGCTTTCAGTTTTTTTGTTTTTAAAAAAGCCAAAAGCAATTGAGCTGATATCGGCAGAAGAGTTGAACCGGCTTCGCAATGATCAAGATCTGCTTAAAATTAACCTGGCCCGTGCCGAGGAAAAAGGTAATATCATATCCATAGAAAAGGAAAATATTATCCAGTTATTGAAAGATGAGAAAACCCGGCTGTTGGATGAGCTCTTGTTTGAGCGTACTCAACTGGCGCAGGCTAACAAGGAGTTAGAAAACACCAAAGCATATCATCAATCACAGCAGGAAAAACTACAGGAGCAAAAGGTGGAGGTGGAACAGATCCGTACACAGTTTCAACGCGAATTTGAGAATGTGGCCGAAAAACTGCTGAAAGAAAAATCGAAAGAGTTTATTGACGTAAACCGCAGTAACCTGGATATGATCCTTAATCCGCTGAAGGAAAACCTGAAGGCCTTTGAGGATAAGGTAGAAAAGGTTTATAACATGGAAGCCGCTGAGCGCAATACGTTAAAAGGCGTGATCACCCAGTTGATGGACCTGAACAAACAGATCAGCGACGAAGCCCAGAACCTGACTAAAGCCCTTAAAGGCGACAATAAAAAACAAGGTAACTGGGGTGAAGTGATCCTGGAACGGGTGTTGGAACGCTCGGGCCTGGTACGCGATCAGGAATACCGTGTACAAGCTGCCATGCAGACCACTGACGGCACCCGGTATCAGCCCGACGTGATCATTGACCTGCCCGATGATAAACACCTCGTGATCGACTCAAAAGTATCCCTGATAGCCTATGAGCGCCTGGTAAACGCAGATACCGAGGAGGACCGGAAGCTTTTTGCCAAAGCACACATTGAATCTATCCGGAATCATATCGGCGGTCTGTCATCCAAAAAATATCATGACCTGTACAAGATCAACTCGCCCGATTTTGTCCTGCTTTTTGTTCCTATTGAATCCTCTTTCAGTATAGCCGTTCAACTGGATGGTGAGCTGTTTAATTATGCCTGGGATAAAAAGGTGGTGATCGTTAGTCCGTCAACTCTGTTGGCTACACTCCGCACCATTGCCAGCATGTGGAAACAGGAGCGTCAAAACAGAAACGTACTGGAAATTGCCCGCCTGAGCGGCGATATGTATGACAAATTTGTAGGTTTCCTGGGCGACATGGACAGCATTGGCCGCAATATCAACCAAACCCAAAGCGCTTATAATACGGCTTTGAATAAGCTCTCAGAAGGCCGCGGAAATTTGACTACCACCGCCGAAAAGATCAAAAAGTTAGGCGCTAAGGCTGATAAGCAGATCGATCAGAAATTTATCGGGGATGAGTAGATAAACGCCTTAACCTATTTGTCATCCTGAGGAACGAAGGATCTATAATGAACTTTGCGTATTGCACAGATAGATGCTTCACTACGTTCAGCATGACAAAACAAGGGAAATGTGTTTACGTAATCACATCTTTCCCATGCTCATTAAACCAACTATTAGCCGGTTTGGAAAATAGCAGGCGTAAGGCTATCAGTTCAATCACAATCTCGATGGCATATAGTACCATAACCAAATTGGTGAATTTCTCTTTTATAGCATGGCTTAGCAATTGTGCAATGTTGAACCCAAAGGAAAGCACGTTGAAAACGATAAATATAAGGGCCACTATACGTGCCCATTTTTTACCGGCAGAGGTAGCTGTGATCACCAGACTGATCACAATAAAACTGATAATGAAAGGGATAACACCAATACCATCAAGCCAATCGGTTACCATGGACAGGATGAATGCCAAGTATAATAACATTACTGCTGTAGCAACCTGTTGGGGTTTACCGGTATCTTGTCCGTTATTCAGTTTTTTAAAAAGACTGTTAAACATTTTATCAATCCTTTTTAAAAGCATTCCATCCCTGCGCTTTCAGGGCGTGTACATTGCCTGTTTTGGTAATGAGGTTACAACCTGCTGAGGGCTCGGTGATATGCCCGATGATGGTGATATCCATCTTGAACTTGATCTTGTCGTAATCGGCTTGTTTTACGGTAAAAAGCAGCTCATAGTCTTCGCCGCCACTCAGCGCGCAAACGGTAGGATCAAGGTTAAATTCGCGGGCTGTTTCATAGGTCATCGGATCCAGCGGGATCTTATCTTCATACAGGTTACAACCCTTATCGCTTTGCTTACAGATGTGCAATATCTCAGATGCCAAACCATCAGATACATCGATCATGGATGTTGGTTTTACGTCGATGCTTTTCAGCAATTCGACAATATCACGACGAGCCTCTGGTTTTAACTGGCGCTCCACAATATAATCTTTTCCCTCTAAATCGGGTTGAACCTGTGGATTTTCGAGGTAGATGAGTTTTTCGCGCTCCAGCAATTGCAAACCAACATAGGCGCCGCCTAAGTCGCCGGACACGCAGATCAAATCGCCTTCGCCGGCTGTATTGCGGTAGGTTACATCAGCCTCATCCGCATAACCGATAGAAGTTACACTGATCACCAAACCTTGTTTTGACGAAGTGGTATCACCGCCAACCAGGTCAACATTATATTTTTCGCAGGCAATATAAATGCCCTCGTATAATTCTTCAATGGCTTCCAAAGGAAATTTGCTCGACATCCCGATAGATACCGTAACCTGCGAAGCGGTACCATTCATGGCATAAATATCGCTCAGGTTTACCTGTATGGCTTTGTAGCCTAAATGTTTTAGTGGGGTATAAGCCAGGTCGAAATGGATACCTTCCAATAGCATATCGGTACTTACCAACACTTTTTTGCCGGTAAAATCAAGTACAGCTGCATCATCGCCCACACCTTTTACGGTGCTTTGCTGGGTCAATTTTATATTTTTTGTCAGATGACCTATCAGCCCAAATTCGCCTAAGTCCTCTAAATTCGTCCTGTCCTGATTTTCAAACATTTTTCTTTAATATAATAATCTGCAAAAATACAAAAATGTTCCGCCGTATTAAGGTGTAAAAATTTCGGGTCGTCGCAAAAACCAACATGATGTCTACCGCCGAAGGCGGGAAATTTTTTTAGGATTTTAGCCTCTACCAATCTCACTGTCCCAACCGGCACAACAATCCATCATATCCGCCTTTGGCGGGAAATTTTTTTGGATTTCTAGGGGTAATACTAAAAGCTCACCTATAATCTTTCCATAAAATAGATACGCCATTGCGAGCGCAGCGTGGCAATCCCTAACTATACAGAGTGGCTCTACAAATCGGGGATTGCCACGCTGCGCTCGCAATGACGCGTTTTATTTATGCCTTTACAACCCCAACCGTGCCGATATTTCCAACATCCGTTCAATTGGTTTTACCGCACGTTCAATAATATGTTCCGGCACTGTTATTTCCGGTGATCCGTTCTTTAAGCACAGATATAATTTTTCCAGTGTATTACGTTTCATATGCGGACAATCATTGCAAGCACAATTATTGTTTGGCGGTGCCGGAATAAACGTTTTATCCGGATTTTCCTTTTGCATCTGGTGTAGTATCCCCGCTTCGGTTGCAACTATAAATTCTTTATCCGGATGGCTGCCTGCATATTTCAGTATCCCGGTTGTTGAACCAATATAATCGGCCATTTGTAATATAACTTCCTCACATTCAGGGTGTGCCAGCAATTTAGCATTAGGGTATCTTTCCTTGAGTTTAGTGATCTTTTCCCTGGAAAAAATTTCATGAACCATACAGGCTCCGTTCCATAATACCAGGTCACGTCCTGTTTTTTTAGCCACATAAGCACCCAGGTTTTTATCGGGTCCAAATATGATCTTTTGATCTTTTGGTAAGCTCTCTACAATGGCTACGGCGTTACTTGATGTACAAACAATATCACTTAAAGCTTTCAGTTCGGCTGTACAGTTTACGTAGGTGATCACCAGGTGATCGGGATAGTTTTCCTTAAACTTTTTAAATAAATGGGGTGGACAACTATCAGCTAATGAGCAACCTGCCTTTAAGTCGGGTAATAAAACTTTTTTGTTTGGCGAAAGGATCTTGGCTGTTTCGGCCATGAAGTGTACTCCGGCGAAAACGATAATATCGGCATCAGTCTTTGCGGCTTGTTGCGAAAGCCCCAAACTATCTCCAATATAATCCGCAATATCCTGGATATCGGGTTCCTGGTAATAATGAGCCAAAATAACTGCATTTTTTTCCTTTTTAAGTTTTTCAATCTCATCAAAAAGATCAAGCGTGGGGTCGATGTATTCGTCCACAAATCCTTTCACATTTAATTCTTCGAAGATATCCATTTCAACATTTCAATTAATAACAACTAATTTTTTATATAAATAAAACTATTGTTTATTGGTGTGTTAGTATTGTGCAAAAGTCGTGATATATTTTGTTTCATTAATTAGTTTTCACATTTTACTAACAGTTTTCCACATCTTTTCATATTATATTTGATTGATTTTGTGATTCGTATGACAATCAAATTTTATTTGAAAAACTTTTATGTTAATATTTTGTGAGTGGGTAAAATGTTAACTATATGACTTTAGTACCTCAAAAGTCGCTCAAAAATTATTCATATTAGCATCAAAAATGGCAGTTATCCACGAGTTGATTATTTATTAGCTATTTGTTTACATGAAATTAACAGGTTTTGTACCTGTTGTTAACACTAATTATACTTTTACACAATTTATATATAAATATGACCAAAGCAGTTGATTTTCTGGTTGTGGGATCGGGCATCGCAGGATTAAGTTTTGCGCTAAAGGCTGCAAAGCATGGTAAGGTTCTGATAGTTACAAAATCAAACGAAGATGAATCAAACACTAAGTATGCCCAGGGCGGTGTTGCCGTAGTTGTGGATAAAAAAGAAGATTCTTTTGAAAAGCATATAGAAGACACCTTAATATCGGGTGATGGGCTTTGCGACAAGGAAGTTGTGGAAGCCGTTGTTAAAGAAGGTCCTGAACGCATCAATGAAATTATTGATTACGGAACGAATTTCGATAAGACCAATGAAGGCTTTTATGACCTGGCCAAAGAGGGCGGGCATTCGGAATTTAGGGTACTGCATTATAAAGATGTAACTGGCTGGGAAATAGAGCGTTCACTTTTAGAAGAAATCCATAAGAATCCTAGTATTGAGATATTAACACATTATTTCGCGGTCGATCTGATCACTCAGCATCATTTGGGCGAGTTGGTTGGTAAATCGAGTACAGATATTACCTGCTATGGCATTTATGCTTTCAATACCGAAAGTAATATTGTGGAAAAGATATTATCCAAAGTAACGGTAATGGCTTCGGGTGGTGCCGGCCATATTTATGCGGTAACCACTAACCCAACCATTGCTACCGGTGATGGTGTTGCTATGGTTTACAGAGCCAAAGGAAAAGTGCGTAATATGGAGTTTATACAATTTCATCCTACAGCTTTATATAATCCGGGCGAATACCCTTCTTTCTTAATATCGGAAGCTGTACGTGGTTTTGGTGGTGTATTAAAACGTACCAATGGTGAAGAGTTTATGCAAGAGTACGACGAACGTAAGTCATTAGCTCCACGTGATATTACGGCCCGCGCTATTGATGCCGAGATCAAAAAATCGGGCGAGGATTTTGTTTACCTGGATATCAGGCATCGCAGTAAAAAGGATATTTTAAATCATTTCCCTAATATATATGCCAAATGCCTGGAGATAGGTATCGATATGACCAAGGATATGATCCCGGTGGCGCCGGCATGTCATTATATGTGCGGTGGTATTATGGTAGATCATATGGGGCAATCATCTATATTACGTTTATATGCCTGTGGTGAATGTTCTTCAACTGGTTTACATGGAGCTAACCGTTTGGCTTCCAATTCATTATTAGAAGCATTGGTTTTTGCTCACCGGATATACGAAGACGCAGTAAGTAAATTTAAAGATTTTGTTATCCCTGATAATATCCCCGATTGGGATGAAAAAGGTGTACAATTATCAAACGAAGATATCCTGGTAACACACAATGTACGCGAAATGCAGAAATTGATGAATGACTATGTGGGTATCGTTCGTTCCGATTTCCGATTGGAAAGGGCCTTACGGAGGTTAGGTTTGTTATACGAGGAAACAGAATCTTTTTATAAGAAGACAAAGCTATCCGTAAAGCTTTGCGAGCTGCGTAATTTAATACAAGTATCCTTTATTGTTGTAAAATCGGCCATGTTGCGTAAAGAAAGCAGGGGACTACATTATACTACAGACTACCCATTGCATGCGGAAAAAGTAGAGGATACGGTTTTTTAATATTATAAATAGATAATAATAAATGCGTCATTGCGAGGTACGAAGCAATCCCCAAAATACAGAGCGGCTCTGCTTATCGGGGATTGCTTCGTACCTCGCAATGACGTAGTGGAAAGAGATAATATGAGCGGAAAACGGGATTCGAACCCGCGGCCTTCAGTTTGGGAAACTGATGCTCTACCAGCTGAGCTATTTCCGCTTAAATTTGTAGCCAAACATAATAAAAAGTACATCAAATCAATAATTTCCATCTATTAAATTACTAATTCAATAACCCACTAATTAAAGATATGCCTGTTATACTCCCAGTTAAAGATAAAAGCCCGGTTTGGGGTGATGATTGTTTTATTGCTCCCAACGCTACTATTGTTGGTGATGTAGTAATGGGTAAAAACTGTTCTGTTTGGTTTAATGCGGTAATTAGGGGAGATGTGCATTATATTAAAATAGGAGACAATACCAATATTCAGGACGGGGCTGTGATACATGCCACTTATTTAAAAGCGGCTACCAATATAGGCAGTAACGTTTCTATTGGGCACAATGCCCTTGTGCACGGCTGTACGCTGCATGATCATACGTTAGTAGGCATGGGTGCCATAGTGATGGATCACGCTGTTGTAAACGAATTTGTGATCATTGCTGCCGGAGCAGTGGTATTAGAAAACACAATCTGTGAATCGGGATATCTGTATGCCGGTATTCCAGCAAAAAAGATAAAGGCCTTAACAGACGAGCAAAAAGCTATGCTCAAACAGCTCCCTAATAATTATATCATGTACTCCGGTTGGTTTAAGGAGTAACAGGTTCTTTAGGTACTGTTATAGCTTCTTCTGCTTCCCAGTTTGGTCTTAATGATATTAATTTATCACTCACCCAGGTCTGTTCAGGTTGTTTCTTTAAGTGTACATTGCCGCTGTCCCATTTACCATTCTTGTTTTCATCATAAATTACCCGTAACAAGTATTTACCTGTGATAATGTTCTTGTAAACAATGGAACCAGTGCGCCGTAGCGGGTCGCTTTGTAATACTTTCTTTTGATCGTTTAACAACTCAACAACGTATGCTTTTGAAGTATCTGCCGGAAGCGTAACTTTTACTGTAAGTGAGCTGTAATTATCTGTTTTGTCTATCTGAAACTTTTTTGATATTCTTTTATTCTTATCTCCATATATAGAGGTGAATGCGGCTTCATTAAAAATGATCTCATACTTGCTGCCCTGGCGCCAACGGTATTTCAGGGTTAGTTTTTTAAAGTTTCCTGTATCTTTTTGCAAGGTTAGGTCGCTGGTAGCAACGGCAACGGAGTCTTCATTAAGAGTGATGAGTGAATTATCAAAGTTTTCTATAGGTAAGCTGGCAGTTAGTTTTAAATCGTTACCAGGCTTAAGCAAGTTATTGTTATTAATATTATATTGAAAAGTTAGTGAGCGTTGAAAGGTTTCCTTTTTTCCTTTTAAGAGGGAAGTGGAGTCTATAGGTTTACCATTATCAAATACTGCTACCCTGATAGAATCAAAATTCATATTGCGCAGATAGACGGATGCTGTATCTTTTGTTTTACTAAAGTCTACCTGCTTTTGTTTGTCGATATCTGCAGGATAGATAACTTTTATGGAAGGATTGGTTAACGCCTTATTAAAAACAAAAAGTAACTTTCCATCCGTATCAAAGCGCTTTTCAGAAAATCTGAATTTTTCTGGATTTTGTTTAAAAAGATTAAGCTGGACATTTGAAGTATCGGACCGTAGGTGGATCGGTTTTTTTAAGAAGGCAATTAATTCCTGGTCGTTATCAAATATCTTATTGGGTGATGCTTCTTTTAAAGCATAGATTCGGTAGGTGTCTTCCCGCAGGTTATTCAAACTGAAATTTCCGGATGAATCTGTTGTGGTGAAAATGCTTGGTTTCTTTTTCCCAAAAAGGAGGGAGTCTTGTTTTAATGTGAAAAGCATCACGGTTACATCTTTTTCTTTTTCCTGGGTTAAAGTATTGGTTACAGTTCCGGAAATACTTAAGGAGTCAATATGCGGGCCGGTAGAGAAAACATAAGTAAAGTTTTTAAGTACGTTGCTTTCGTTAACATCCTGGATGGCCTTTCCAAAATTGATAACATAAGTTGTATTTTTTTGAAGAGTGTCTTTCAACTTTATTTTTAATATCCTTTTGCTGGAACTGTACTCTGGTTGTTTTTCCATCGCCGGACTCATGCTTACTTCCTGGTACTGATTGGTGAGTTTAATAAACTCATCAAATTCAAGAGTAATTTCCTTGGCGTTAAAATTCCGTGTTTTATTAGCCGGTATTGCTTTCACCAATTTGGGAGGAGTGAGATCGCGCGGTCCCCCCTGGGGTGGCTGCTGTGCCGCGCAGCCAATAAGGAGTAAAAAAGCCAGAAAATAGAATGGAAAATTGTGAAAATTGACCCGTTTGTTATTTAACATGGTTTTTAGGCGATATAAACGATTTTTATGTTTTTATGAGCTATGATATTAAAAAACCAAAATAATTGATTTAAAACAACATTTTATAATGTGTTTATTATTAATATGTTACGTTCTATCTGGAAACATGAATCATTAAAACTGAAATATCTGAAGGTGATACCCCTGAAATTCGGGAGGCCTGACCTAAAGTGCGTGGTTTTATCTTCATTAGTTTTTCGCGTGCTTCTTTTGAAAGTGATCCAAGGGTATGGTAATCAAATTCTGGATTGATCTCCCGGTCTTCCATTTTTTTCATGCGATCAACAATTTCCATTTCTTTTATAAAGTAACTCTCATATTTGATTTTTATTTCAGCCTGCTCAATAGTTTCTTTATCATAAGCTGATAATAATTCCGCCAGTGGTTCATCAACTTTTTTAAGGTCGTTAAAACCTACTTGCGGACGGCTTAGTAAATTGAAAAGTTTAGCGCTTTGCGATAAGGGGCTTGTACCTAACTCGTCCAATAAGCCATTCACATTTGATGGATCTATTGATTTACTCCTGGTGTAAGCAACAATGTCATCGGAGTTTTTAACTTTTTGTTTTACCTTTTCCAGTCGTTCATCGTTGATCAATCCCAGCTCATGACCCATAGGACTAAGCCTGATATCGGCATTATCCTGACGTAGTAATAAGCGATGTTCCGCCCTGGAAGTAAACATGCGGTATGGCTCTTCAGTACCTTTAGTTACCAGGTCATCTATCAATACACCAATGTATGACTCAGATCTTTTCAGGATCAACTCATGTTTATCATTAAGCTTTTGGTGCGCGTTTATGCCTGCAATGAACCCTTGAGATGCTGCTTCTTCATAACCGGTAGTACCATTGATCTGCCCGGCAAAGTATAAGTTGCTGATGAGTTTAGTTTCTAAAGTTAAACCTAACTGGGTAGGCGGGAAGTAATCGTACTCGATAGCATAGCCTGGTCGAAACATCTTAGCGTTTTCAAAACCGGGTATTTGGGTAAGCGCTTTGTATTGTACATCTTCTGGTAAAGAGGTTGAAAAACCATTAACATAGATCTCGATGGTATTCAATCCTTCTGGTTCAACAAATATTTGGTGACGATCGCGCTCGGCAAAACGGTTTATTTTATCTTCAATAGAAGGGCAATAACGCGGACCTAATCCTTTGATACGACCAGTAAACATGGGGGATTTTTCAAAACCTTCCTTTAGGGTTTCATGCACCTTGGTGTTGGTATAGGTGATCCAGCAGCAGCGTTGTTCCTGAATCATATCTACATCGGTAAAAGAAAAACGACCACGTTCTTCATCACCCCATTGCTCTTCCATCAGGCTATAATTTAAGCTGCGGCCATCAATACGGGGAGGGGTGCCGGTCTTCATTCTGCCCGAATCAAAACCTAATGTAAGCAGTTGTTCAGTTAAGCCGGTTGCTGATTTTTCACCTGATCTGCCACCGCCGAACTTCTTTTCACCTATATGTATCAAGCCATTTAAAAAAGTACCGTTAGTCAGTACTACAGCGTCGGCTTCTATCTCTACACCTATAGAGGTTCGCACTCCTTTTATAGTATTATTCTTTACTAATAGAGAAGTAACAGTATCCTGCCAAAAGTCAACGTTAGGGGTTCTTTCCAGTGCTAAACGCCACTCTTCTGCAAAGCGCATACGGTCACTTTGTGCCCGTGGGCTCCACATAGCCGGGCCTTTAGATTGATTCAGCATCCTGAACTGAATAGAGGTTTTGTCTGTAATAATACCTGAATAGCCGCCTAAAGCATCTATCTCACGCACTATTTGCCCTTTCGCAACACCACCCATAGCAGGGTTACAGCTCATCTGTGCAATGGTTCCCATATTCATGGTAATAAGCAACACAGACGACCCCAGGTTGGCAGCAGCAGCAGCAGCTTCACAGCCGGCGTGGCCTGCACCAACAACTATTACATTATATTTCTTAAACATTTTTACCTCCATGTTCCACGTGGAACCTTCTTTTAAGTACTGAGTCAGAAGTTCTGAGTCTTGAGTCGCATATCTATTTTTGACTTAAGATCATGAGCTTTTAACTTACCTCCATGTTCCACGTGGAACATGGTTCTTAAATTATACAAGTCTTTATTTAATTTTTACTTAGAACTTCTAACTAAAGACTTATGACTTGCAAAAATACTTATCTATACCGATGTTCCACGTGGAACCTTTAATAATGATATTAAAGCTACAAAGCCCCATACACCCTCTAATACCACGAACGGATAAAAGCTAACCATGTATGAAGCATAGCAGCAAGTACCTGCACCTACAAAATTCATGAGCTTATATGTCTTGCTTTCGGCTGATAATTTGTTAAATAAATTTAGCAAAAAAGCGATCAAAAGTATGATCACACCCACAGAAGCAATGATATCCGATGTTTTCACTTTATGATTCATTTAATTCAGTAAGCTCCATCCAGCGCATGCTTTTTGCATCCAGTTTCTTATTCAGCGCATCAATTTCAGCCAGTATCTCATTCAGTTTTTCCGGAGCTATGCCCGTAGTATTTAGCTGTTCGGTTTTATCCTTTATCTGAATTTCTATAACTTGTATTTCTGCTTCTGTTGTTTCCAGTTCCTTTGCTTCCTTAAAGCTTAATTTGCTTTTTTTAGGAGTAGCGGATGGAGTGGGAGCAACAGGGGCAGGCTTTTTAGCTTGTTGTTTCTCTTCTTCCAGATCAATGCGATAAGAGGAATAGTTACCATTATATATACGTACATGACCACCATCTTCCATAATGAATAGCTGATCGGTTAGCTTATCTAATAAATACCTATCGTGCGATACGATCATTAATACACCGGTATAATTGGTTAAAAACTCTTCCAATACATTCAGGGTATCAATATCCAGGTCATTAGTAGGCTCATCCAGTATCAGGAAATTGGGATTCTTCATCAATATACTCATCAACTGCAGCCTTTTCTTTTCGCCACCGCTCAGCTTAGATATAAAACCATACTGTTTAGCAGGAGGGAAGAGGAATAAAGTAAGCAGGGCCGAAGCGGATATAGTTTTACCATCAGCCATAGTAATAAACTCCGCAACGTTTTTTACAATATCAATTACGCGCTCATCTTCTTTAAACTTAATACCCGACTGATGAAAGTAACCCAGTACCGTGGTTTCTCCCTTTACTACAGTTCCTTTGTCGGGTTGCAAACCACCAGTTATGAGGTTAAGCAATGTAGATTTACCACTGCCATTACGACCAGCCAAACCAATACGGTCGCCTTTTTTAAATATATAGCTAAAATCCTTAATAAAAGTACGGTCGCTGAATGACTTATAAAGATGTTCCATCTCCATGATCTTGTTACCCTGGCGTGCTGTTTTTACACTCAATTCAACCTTTTCGCGTATACCACCGCTTTTGGTTTTCTCTTCCAGATCATAATAGGCATCAATACGAGCTTTTGATTTTGTTCCGCGGGCTTGTGGCTGCCTGCGCATCCATTCCAGCTCCTTCCGCAGCAGGTTGCTGTTTTTTTGGAATGTGGCTTCGTCCGCCGCATCACGTTCGGCTTTCTTTTCCAGATAGTATCCATAGCTGCCATTATAAGGCTGTATTTTACCACGGTCAATCTCTAATATCTCATTACATACATTATCCAGGAAATACCTATCGTGTGTAACCATCAATATAGTTTTGTTGCCTTCGGTCAGTAATTTCTCCAGCCATTCTATGGTATCAATATCTAAATGGTTGGTAGGCTCATCTAAAATATAAATGTCAGGGTCTTCAATTAACAGCTTAGCCAAAGCCAAACGTTTCTTTTGTCCGCCAGATAGGGTATTGATCTTTTGGTTTAGGTGATGAATATCCAGTCGGCCTAAAATAGTTTTGATCTTATATTCATATTCCCAGGCATCCACATCACTCATCTCCTCCATCACTTTTTCAATGGCCTTGGAATTATCGGGCTCATTTTCCAAAAGCTCTTCATATTTACGGATTAGTTGCTGCTGTACATCATCAGCATGAAAAATATAATCGCTGATGGTTACCGCGTCTTTAAAACCAGGGTCCTGTTCCAGGTAGCCCATGTTCAAGTCACGGCTTTGCACCACTTTACCTTCGGTTGGTTTTAAATGGCCCGCCAGTAATTTAAGCAGGGTAGATTTGCCCGCCCCATTAACACCAACCAGCGCAACCCTGCGGCCGCGGTTTATACCGATGGTTATATTTTTAAAAAGCCAGTTGTCATGAAACTGATGACCAAGATTTTCTGCCGAAATGTAAGTACTCACTATAGTTGTTTTATTTTGTCAGACTCATATATAAATAAGCCTGTGTTAATTTGCATTGATTGTTTGTACATCGCTCCCGCCACGGTTGACGCAGGTATACTTTTGTATTTTTTTAACCCGCCAAACAATAACGGATCTATTATTTTAAACAGTGTGGTTACTATTTTCTCTTCTACCCGTTTTTCGGTTCTATTACCTGTTAACAAGGATGGGCGATAAATATGTAAGGTCGCAAAGCCCACCCGTTGTATATCAGCTTCTGTTTCGCCTTTGATTTTAATATAAAAGGTTGATGAAGCAGCATTGGCACCTACAGCTGATACCAGGTGATATTGTTCTACCCCGTTTTTATGTGCTAATTGCGCAAGGATCAAAGGGTAATCATGATCAATTTTGCGATAAACAGCTCTATCAGGAGTTTTATGCCTGGTTGTGCCCAGGCAGCAAAATATAACATGGCCCGTCAGCTGATCGGCATAAGCCTCCAGCCGATCAAAATCCACTATCAATTGAGTCAGTTTAGGATGCCGGATAGCTAATTCTTTTCTAACCAGAATTAAAACTTCATCATAAAAACTTTCCTGGAGTAAAATATCTAATAAATTACTGCCAATTAGTCCGCTTGAACCTGCAATAATAGCCTTATTTGACATCGTCTGCACAATTTTTTGCAAAAGTACGCATAAATAAATTGTGGAATAAAAATTGTATGTTTAAACATATAAATAGGAGAACATCATGAAAACAATATTTTATCCCGAAAATGAACGTGGAAAAAATAACCTGGGTTGGTTAAAGGCCAACTTTTCATTCAGCTTTGCATCATATTATGACCCTAACAAAGTTAATTTTGGTGTATTACGAGTATTGAATGATGATATTATTGCTGGTGGTACCGGCTTTGGTACCCATCCGCATGATAACATGGAGATCATTACCATACCATTGGAAGGAGGATTGGAGCATAAAGACAGCATGGGCAATACCGGTGTGATCAGAGCGGGTGAGGTACAGGTGATGTCGGCGGGAACCGGGGTTTACCATTCGGAATATAACGCCTCACGTACAGAAGATGCTAAAACCTTGCAGATATGGCTTTTCCCTAAAGAGCGTGATATACAACCACGCTATGATCAAAAGGATTTTAAGCCACTTTTAAAAACAAATGAACTCACTACGCTTATATCACCGGTAAAGAGTCCGGATACCCTGTGGTTAAACCAGGATGCTACCTTTAGCATGGGTAATTTTGAAGCAGGTACACACATAAACTATGATATAAAGACCTCTGGAAATGGGGCTTATGTGTTTGTTATTGATGGCTCTGTTAAAATAAACAGTACGGTTTTAAACAAAAGAGATGCCCTGGGTGTTTATGATACCAGTTCATTTACAATTGAACCCGAAGAATTTTCCCGTTTCCTGATTATTGATATACCAATGTCATAAACCTGCAAGCCGAACCTAAAGGTTAATTTTCTTGAACTGCAAACAAAAGGATAAAAAGTTGTTTTATCCCTTACACATTAGTTGAACGTAACTTATGGCAGAACAAGCAATTACCGGATGGAGAAGATGGGCAGAAGGCATTGGCGAGCAATGCGTTTTCTTTGCCAGGTTTTTCAAGAATATATTTGCCGGCGGCTTTGAGTGGTCGGAATTTGTACGGCAATGTTATGAAATTGGTTACCGCTCCATGATGCTTGTGGGCATTACCTCCTTTATCATGGGGCTGGTTTTAATTGTACAGCTCAGGCCGTCGTTAGTTGACCTTGGCGCGGCCAGCATGTTGCCAAAAACCCTTACGGTATCTTTCATCCGCGAAATAGGGCCTGTTATTACCGCTATCATCTGTGCGGGTAAAATAGCATCAAGTATTGGCGCCGAGCTTGGGAGTATGAAGGTTACCGAACAAATAGATGCCATGGAAGTGTCGGGAGCCAATCCACTGCAATATCTCGTTGTTACGCGTATTTTGGCAACCAGCCTCATGGTACCACTGCTTTCTATTATTGGTGATGCTATAGGCTTATTCGGGGGCTTTATCGCTTTAAATATTACCGATAGTATAAGTTTTTCCCTGTATTTTAATAAATGTATCTCCTCCCTTGATTTTTCAGACCTGTTACCTGCTGTTGTAAAAACCATATTTTTTGGTTTTGCTATAGGTTTTGTTGGCTGTTATAAGGGCTATCATTCTAATAAGGGCACCGAGAGTGTAGGTATTGCTGCCAACTCGGCTGTGGTTACCGCCTCCCTGTGGATATTTGTTATTGATGCTATCGCCGTTCAGATCACCAGTTTATTATTTTACCATTGATATGAAAGCAGCAGGTGAAAATAGTGAAACGAAGAAACCGGACTTAACAAAAAAAGCGGAGGTGGTTATACATGCCAAAGGTATAGCTAAAGCCTTTGGTGATCATGAAGTACTCAAGAATATCAGCTTTGACCTGAAAAGAGGAGAGAATATGGTGGTTTTAGGAAAATCAGGCACGGGAAAATCTGTAACAATTGAATGCATTGTGGGTATGCTTAAACCCGATGCAGGCACTTTAACTGTTTTGGGTGAAAACGTAGCTGAAATGGGAGACGAAGACCTGAAGCAATTGCGGATGAAAATTGGATTTTTATTCCAGAGTGGGGCCTTATATGATTCCATGACCGTAAGGGAGAACCTGGAATTTCCATTAACCCGTGTGCTAAAGCTTAATGATCAGCAAGAGATAGATAAACGGGTAGAGGAGGTATTGGATGGTGTTGGTTTGCTGGATGCTATTGATAAAATGCCCTCAGACTTGTCTGGTGGTATGCGCAAAAGAGTAGGCCTGGCCAGAACGCTTATTGTAAAACCCGAAATTATGCTGTATGATGAACCAACCACCGGGCTTGATCCGATTACGTCCCGGGAGATTAGCGAGTTGATACTCAACATGCAGAAAAAATATAAAACATCATCTATCATTATCACGCATGATATGGAATGTGCAAGGATCACGGCTGACCGTATTGTGGTGATGGATGATGGCGAATATATAGCCGAAGGTTCTTACAAAGAGCTGCAAAAATCGGATAACAAAATGGTACGATCATTTTTTAACGAAACGACATGAAAACCACATCATCACAAAAAATAAAAATAGGCCTCTTCACCTTCGCCGGGTTGCTGGTGCTGGTATTGGGTATATTTTTTATAGGCAGTCAAAAAAGCCTGTTTAATTCTACATTTAATGTATATGGCACTTTCAAAAATGTGAGCGGCTTGCAAGTAGGTAATAATGTGCGCTTTGCAGGGATCAATGTTGGTGTAGTACAATCAATTAACATTATAACCGATAGTTCGGTAAGGGTTGACCTGACGCTGAACAACAGCGTTAAGAAGTTTATTAAAACAGACGCGAAACTGAGCATTGGCAGTGATGGATTAATGGGGGATAAGCTGGTGGTGATAGCACCAGGAGGCATAACAAGTCATCAAGAGGTACAACCAGGGGGACGTTTGGGCTCTATAAACCCGGTTGACGTAGACAAAATAATAACTAAGCTTACCCGTGTTGCTGATAACGCAGAAGTGTTAACAACAGACCTATCACAGATAGTTGGAAAAATCAATAGCGGAAAAGGGAGTATAGGTCGTTTACTGAATAACGATAATATGGCTAAAAACATCGAAAGCACTGTTAAGCAGGCACAAACTACTATGAAAAAGGTGCATACCACCACTAATACCCTTAATGAGGATCTGAAAGCGGCGCAGCATAATTTTTTACTCAGGGGCTTTTTTAATAAAAAGAAGAAAGCCGCGAAGGCTAAACAGGATTCTATAAAAAAAGTACAGGAACAGGCTCAAAAAGACAAAGAAAAAGCCGCAAAGGAAAAAGATGATAAAGGAAATTAACAAAAACATTAACTGATATATTTGCAATATTTTTCGCGGGCAAACCAACTAATTACAACTATGCAGAATAATATACACAAACACTATACATTAAGCCCTAAAAAATGGGCATGTATGGTGAACAAAATGAACAAAAAAGCCTCTGGAGTGTCTTCAGAGGCTTTTGCTTATTTAAAAGGTAAGATCTTAGTTCAAATATTTAGTGATATCCGGGGATAATGGGGTGGTTTGTGACCTGAAGCGATGTATCAGTTTACCATTTTCATCGATCAGGAATTTTTCAAAGTTCCACTTGATATCACCTGTAAAATCGGGGTTTGGTGCTGTAGTCAAGTATTGAAACAATGGGTCAATATCCAAACCTAAAACGCTAACTTTTCCGCTCATTGGGAAGGTTACCGAGAAGTTTTCTTTGCAAAAGGTTTTGATATCCTGATTGGTACCAGGTTCCTGACCACCAAAATTATTAGCCGGGAAACCCACAACTACCAACTTATCTTTGTATTGTTCAGATAATTTTTCCAGATCTGTATATTGCTTAGTAAAGCCGCATTTTGAGGCCGTATTTACAATTAAAACCTTTTTGCCTTTGTATTTGGCCAGGGTAAAATCTTTACCATCAATACTTTTCAGCTTAAACTCATACACGGATGAGGGCGCTGTGATAAAAAGGAAAGCGAATATTAAAGTAAGTAATTTCATTGTTTTTATAATTGATGTGAGACAAATTTCTTTGAGTAAAATTAACTATTAAAAATTTCTTTTAGCCAAATACTCATCTTCTTTTTGTGTCATTTTCTTCTTTGTAACAACAGTTTTATCTGTGTAGCCCAACAGATGTAAAGCGCCATGGATAATTACACGGTGCAGCTCATCAATTTCGGGTATATTGAATTTGGCGGCGTTTTCGCGTATGCGTTCGACAGAAATAAAAATATCACCTACAATATCCCCCTCAACTTCCGAATTATCAAAGGTAATAATGTCTGTATAGGTATCATGATCAAGATATTGCTGGTTCATCGGCAGTAAGTAGGCGTCTGAACAGAAGACATAGGTAAGCTCTTTCAATTTAAAACCCTCGGCGATGATGGTATCTTTGATCCATTGGCGCACAAGGGTTTTATTTTTAAGTTTATAGCTGATGTCTTCTTCAAAAAACTGAATAGCGGGCATTATATTTTAAAATGTAGTTCGATAGTGTTGCCCGATGCATTAAAAATGCATTGATCGGCCAGGTGCTTGATGATAAAAACGCCTCTACCAGTCAAATTCTCCAGATTTTCGGGAGAGGTTGGATCGGCCAGGTTGGCATAATCAAAACCCTGCCCTTCGTCCGTAACGGTCCATATTATACGCTTGGGGCCTACTTCGGCGTTAATGATTACCTTTTTCGTTTCGTCGAGCTTATTACCATGAATAATGGCATTTATGGCGGCCTCGTTAAGGCAGGTCATCATGTTAGCGAAGGTATCCTCGGCTACATGATATTTATCAGCAATTTCTTCAATCAGCTGCTCGAGTTGCGCTATACTTTCCGTTTTTGACGGTAGTTGTAACGTAAACAATTCGCTGCTGGTATGAACATTTGCCTGTTCCATGTTATTTGGCATTAAGTTGATCAAAGTAAGATTTTATTTTTTGTTTATAATACAAATTAAGTGCCGGAGACACCGTTTTTATTTGCTCCGTTTGTTTGCTCTTTTGTTGCTGGTATCCCTGCAGTGCTTTTATATAACCAGGAGGTATATCCTTACCGGCATGGCTTTCTCTTTGCTGATCCTGTTCCCGTTCCTGTTCTGCCTTTTCAGCCTCCAATAGCCGGCTCCGGATTTGTTCCTGTCTTTTTAATGCTTCATCTGTAATCTTCCTGTTTACGAGATCATGCTCAGTTTGTTCCATTTCTTTAGAAATTTTATCCAAATTTCCTAAACCACTTTTTCCATCCTTATTCTGTTCACGATTTATCTCTTCCAAAGACTCCCTGATCATTTGTTGCTGGCGGGCCATCCGGGCTAACTGTTCGCTCATATTACCCTGTTTTCCCTGTGAGCTTTTACCCTGGTTGCCCTGCTGCTGCATCTGTTCGCGTGCCTTTTGCATATTTTGATTCAGCTGTTCCTGCATTTTTGCCAGTTGCGATACAGATTGCTTTTTACCCTTACCTTTTCCGCCTTTATTCATCTGTTTTTGCAATTGCTCCAGGGCCTCGCTGAGCATCAGGGCCAGATTGTTCATAGCCGTCATGGCGTATTGCTGATGGCGGTTGGCTTCGGCTGTGCGGCGGTCGCCCAGGTTATCCAGAGCCTGGTCGATATGGCTGTTAATACCACTGATCTCCTGGTTTACGGTTGATTGTATTTGCGGGATGCGCCTGCTGATGGCATAAAGACTATCTTCGGCCGTTTTCAGGTTATCTTTAATATCTTTTTGTTTTTGAGAGAGCGTAATGTAAGAGGGATCGGTAGGATTGGTACCTTTTAGGGTTTGCATCACCTTTTCCTGATTGAAAGAGCTGTTCACCAGGCTTTTTAAAAGTTCACGCAATTGCTGGGCATCAATGGCATTTTCTTTACTTTCACCTTCTTCATTATCCTGGGATAGCTTGCTCGCTAACTGCTGCATTTGTTTGGCAGCTTGTTTTTGCGATTTTGACGCGCCATCTTTATTGTTTTTTTGCAACTCACCGGCACTTTGATCCATTTGTTGGTCAATGCTTTGTGTTTCTTTTTCAGGGTTCTGAAAATCCTGTTTGTGTTCTGCCTGTTCGTTGGTTTTCTGCAAATCTTCCAGGCCCTTTTTGATGTCCTGAAAATCTTTTTTCAGGTTTTCCTGTTCCTGTTGCAATGCCTTTTGATCGGCTCCCTGTTGTTTGGTTTTGTCAGACAGCTGTTGCTCCTTATTGGCCAGTTTATTCAACTGGTCAACGCTTTGATTCAGTTTTTGATCAAACTCCAGCTTTTTATAAAGCTCCAGCATACGATCAAGCTCTTTTTTGAGCGATTTATTATCCATCTGCATTTTTGATAACTCATCGCGCGTCGCATCCTTTTGTTCCTGGTCTAAAAGCTTTTGCAGGTTTTGCAATAGTTCTTTTGTTTTTTGATCAAGCACATTATTAAACAGGTCTTCAATTTGCTTTTGCTTAGCCAATAGCTCCTCGTTCTGTTGCTGGGTTTCTTTGCGGTTATAGAGGTTTTTCCGGTTCTCGTCTTTTATTTCTTTGACTAGATCTTCCAGGTCGTGGCGTTTCTGCAACAGATCTTCTACCTGTTTTTTTTCATCAAAGGAGAGGGTATTTTTATTCAGCAGTAATTGATTGAGTTTTTGTGAATCATGCTCAACCTGACCGGCTAATTTTATAGCCGACTGCATTTTTTGCTTTACCGCCTGGGTGCCGGCATTCAACTGTTCATTAATGGCTTTGGCATCGGGCAAATTAAGCGTGCGTTCAGCGGTGCGTGCCCTTTTAGGCCCGTTTACACCATCGTTATCAGCAACCTCAAAAAAGTAACTTACACGGGCTCCCGGCGCTATACCTAACTCCTTCAAATTCCAGAAGTAAAAGAAGTCTGATTGTGTTTGGTTCATCGCAGCATCAATTCGTTTGATAAACGTTTTTTGAGGGCCCTTATTATTAGCCGATTGTACGCTATAATGAAAGTTTAGTGATGAAAAACCGTGATCATCCTGAATCTTTCCGTTGAAATACAGGGCATTAATACTTACCGAATCAGATTTTTCCTGCACGGTAATGGTTGGCGATTCGTCAGCTATTACATTGATATGATAAGCAGAGGAGTCGCTATGACTAACCAGCGGGTTTATGGGATTAAGTTTATAAACCGTGCTTTTAAAAACCTTTTCATTATATTCAAACAGATCGGGTCCTGTTGATTTGGCGCTATGTTTAACGCCGTTTAAGTAAAATTGCAAACCGGAAGCATGTTGTGTGTGCAGGAGCCAATTCACCGCGGTACCTTCAGGAATTACCAGGTCGCCGGCATTAAGTAATTTCTCATTTTTTTTATGCAAATAGGCGGGATAGCTCAATTCTACATCAAAATGCAGCAGGGCCGGTTTCTGGTTTACACGTATTTCATAAGGAACTGAAGCAAAGCCATTCCCCAGCAGGCGGAACGTTGTGTTTTGTTGCAGATTGCTGAACAGGTAATGAAACTTACTGATGTTTTCTTTATCGAGCTTAAACGTATTGTTAGCCGTTTCTATATAAACATCGGCAGGCAGCCTGTCACCATCGAGTTTAAGATCAAGTTTAAGGTCATCTCCCTGTACAACGGACAGGGTTTTGTTCAGAACATGGAAACGAAAAGGAGCTATCGGGGCAAAGTATTCATTGTGCCTGATGAGCCGTTTGGTACTTTCAGTTAATATAGATGGAGCGGCAAAAGCAAGTACGATGATCACCGCTGCAGGAGCCAGCACCCACTTTAAGTATTTATTGTTCTCCCGGATATTGATTGCTGAAGGGAAGCTTACGGGTTTAAGGGCCTCTATCTTTTGATCGATACTGGCTTCAATAAGGGCGCGATGTTTTTCGTCGGCAGCGGCCAGTTTTTTAAGTTGCAGGGTATTCAGTAATTTATCATTAACATCATGAAAATGTTTACCGATGATCTCGGCTGCTTCATCATGGCTTAGCGAATGACCCAGTTTGAGCCAGGAAAGGAATGGCGGTAAAATGAGCCAGCATACCAGCCCGATGTTGAGGAGTATGAAAAAGTAAAACAGGATGCTGCGGAAAACGATATTAAAATTGCCAAAATATTCGCTCAGCGTAATAACTACATAGGCAGTAAACAGGCCGGCGCCCAGAAAGATTAGCCCCCGCAAAAAATTATTAAAATAGTACTTCCGGATAAAGATGTTGATCTTATCAATAAGTGCTTCATAATTTTCGGCAGAATTCATATAGTGATGCAAAAATTCTCAACACAATATTAAACGAAAAAATAGAAGAATATATATAATACACTAATTAAGTTAATCTCAGAAGGAATAATAAACAATATGAATAATTTAAATTTAAGCGACTGCTTCAGAATGAGGGTACATTATTATATAGAGAAGGCGTGTCGTATTTGTTTGGGATTCATATTACTTGAAGCGGGCACGCCAATAACCTATTCAATATGGTTGTAATAACTTAATTATCAGTGTTGTAATTATCATTAAAGTTTGTAAATTACTTTATCAAAAACCAATTAAAATTATATGCCAAAGTATGTTATTGAAAGGGAAATCCCCGGGGCGGGAAATCTTTCAGATGAACAATTAAAGGCCATTTCGCAAACCTCCTGTGGGGTATTAAGCAAAATGGGGCCGCAAATACAGTGGGTTAATAGTTATGTAACTACTGATAAAATATATTGTGTTTATATAGCGCCAAATGAGGAGATGATCAGGGAACATGCCAGTCAGGGTGGGTTCCCGGCAAATTCAATCAGTGAGATCTCAAGGATCATTGACCCAACAACGGCAGAATAAAACCAGAATAAGGTTATTATAGATTTAAAAATCATAGTATATATTTGCACTCCAATCACTCGGGATGTAGCGTAGCCCGGTATCGCGCCACATTTGGGATGTGGAGGCCGCAGGTTCGAATCCTGCCATCCCGACGAAAGCGATACCGGGGATGATAAAAGCCTACAAAATAAACTTTTGTAGGCTTTTATGTTGTTATTGAATAATTGACTGTAAAAAACCTGTTGTAATTAAGCATCTTGCCGATAACGTTGTAACTTACTTTACATTAACCCAAAATCGTATTATGTTTTCAAAATTTCATACGCCATTAATTTTAGGCTCCCTTTTGTTATGTGTAACCACAACCGCTATAGCACAAACCGGCGAGCCGGTAGAAAAAAACAAAGCCAATAGTAATTACAAACCAGCCTTTGCCGGACAAACGCGCATTGGAAGCGTTAAAACTAAAACCCCGTACACGGTTACAATAATCAGCACCGAATTAAAGGGCCCATGGGGCATCCATGTTTTACCCGATGGCCGATTACTGATCAGTAGTAAACCCGGAACTATGCAGATAGTAAAGACCGACGGTAAAATCGATAAAACCATCACTGGTTTCCCCGAGGTACAATTTGCCGGCCAGGGTGGTTTGCTTGATGTAAACATCGACCCGGATTTTATAAAAAACCGCATGATTTACTGGACCTATGCCCAACCGGGTGATGGAGCTACTCTGGCGGTAGCTAAGGGTAAATTATCAGCTGATGAAACCAAACTTGAAAATGTGAAGGTGATATTTGAAGCTTCACCACGGTACAAAGGTGCCGGCCAGTTTGGCTCGCGTTTATTGTTTGATAAACAGGGGAATATTTTTGTAAGTACCGGCGATCGGATGGCCGATGATATACGCGTGAAGGCGCAGGACCTAAGCGCCACCACAGGGAAGATCATTCATATCACCAAAGATGGTAAACCGGTTGCTGGTAACCCGTTTATTGGCAAAGCTGATGCTAAACCCGAAATATATGCCCTGGGTTTTCGTAACCCGGATGGGTTTTCCATAAACCCGGTTACTGGTGGCCTTTGGGAGGCCGAGTTTGGTCCCCGTGGAGGAGACGAGATCAATTTGATCAAACCCGGTGGTAATTATGGCTGGCCATACGTTACCTATGGCATCGAATATAGCGGACAAAAAGTCTACGATGGCATTCAGCAAAAAAAAGGAACCATACAACCGGTTTACTATTGGGACCCGGTTATTTCGCCCGGTTGCATGATGTTTTATACCGGTAATATTGCCGAGTGGAAAAACAACCTGTTTGTAGGAGCACTGAGCGGACAACACATCATTCGCCTGGTAATTAAAAATGACAAAGTAGTAGGCGAAGAACGTTTGCTGGCCGATAAAAACGAACGCTGGCGCTGCATGGCTACCGGTAAAGACGGTGCTATTTACGCCGCAACCGACGCTGGTAAATTATATAAGATAGCTAAGCGATAATATTATAATTGCGATATGAAAAACGCGCCGGAGCCTTGCCCCGACGCGTTTGTTTTTTTAAGCACACTCAATCCTGCGGAGAAGCAATTTTACTTAACCAATTCCCCCTGCAACACAACCTTGTTATTTCCATAATTAAAGCTGTACTCCACATCGGCATTTAATTGCTGGTCGTTGAAATGACAGGTGATCATTTCTGTATGCGGGCTTTCAATATAGCGTAGCTTCAATTGCAATGTCTGGTTGTCATTCCAACCATAACTGCCCTCCACTTTGTAAGGTACCAATAATGAAAAATCTTCCCTGGCTCCGGTAACCAATCCAGGACCCTGCATATCCGTTTTGCCCGGCAACCATTTGCCGGGTTCAAAATTAAGCGCATAACTGGCCGAATCCTTTTTCAGGGTCACATGGCAAACATTATTGGTTATATTAAAAGCAATTGACCTGATATGCAGCGCATTTGGCTGAATGGAAAAGGTTTTGGTGAAGGTGCTGTTGGTATGGTTGCTGGTATTAGTCGCGGGCGGTAAACTTAAAGCTAATAAATGTTTTTCGAGCTTAACATCATTGGCCTTGTTAAGTGGCAAAGCTTTTGGGTGCATGGCCGGCAGTAAATATTTCCAGACCAGGTTAAGTTCGCCCTGCATATCGCCTGTTTCTGAGGTGATGGCAATTACTGCATCCTGATCGGGCATCACAATGATATACTGCCCAAATGCACCGTCGGCGCGGAAGGCGTTATGACGACAGCGCCAGAATTGATAACAATAACCCTGCATCCAGTCGCTCGAATCTCTTTTGCTTTGGGCGATGCCTGGCGCCTGATCAATTTTAAAGGTAGTAGCCTCTTCAATCCATTCCTTTGGCAATAATTGTTTTCCGTTCCACATGCCCTTTTGCAGGTAAAACTGGCCCATTTTAGCCAGATCTTCGGTTTTTACACGCAACCCCCAGCCACCGGTATTAATGCCCTGCTTATTAATTTCCCAATCCATACCTTTTATTCCCAGCGGATCAAATAGACGAGGTTTAAGATAATCAACTTCTTTTTGCCCGGTTATTTTTTGTACAATAGCCGATAGCATAAACGTAGCCATGGAGTTGTATAAAAACTGACTACCGGGTTTATGCGCTATAGGCAATGCCAGGAAAGCCTTAACCCAATTATCCTCTTTGGATGCGACGGCAAAAGTAGGGTCGACGGCCTGGCCAACACTCATAGTTAAAAGATCTTTTACCGTAAGGGCTGCAAGGTAAGGCGGTATAGAATCCGGCAAGCTGCCGGCAAAAAAAGAGACCACCTTGTCGTTTACCGACAAGCGTTTTTCACTAACCGCAAAGCCGATAGCGGTAGAAGTAAAGCTTTTGCTGCAGCTGTAAAGGCTATGTCTTAACGTCGGCTGATATGGATTCCACCAGCCTTGAGCTATTATTTTGCCATGCCGCAAAAACATAAAACTATGAAACTCGTGATTGCTTTGTGCTGCCGCATTCAGAAAACTGTCAATCCCGGCTGCCGAAACACCCTCTGCCTCGGGTATGCTGATAGGGAAGGGGCTTGTTTTTTGAGCGTAAAGCGTACTGCTGAAAAACAAAAAGCATAAAATTACGGCAAACAACTGCTTTTTGCAGTACCCAGACCATGATCTTACAATAATTTGCTTAGGCGGTAAATGATGAATAGGCATTCCGGTAATTTTGAAGGTTTATAATTAAAACTAAAATAAGCTTTTTTAGGGATTATAATCTTTGTGCGGATAAAGTTATTCAGGTGAAGTTTAGCGATACCCCTTTTTAGTAAAAATATGTAGTAAGCCAAAACCAACATTGAACAATCTCAATTCAGAAAATAGCACATCTGTATAATAAAGAGTAATCTTGATATCTTTGAATCAATGCAATGTTTTTTCAACAAGCTGTATCTCAATGAAAACTCTTAGTCCATTAACTTGTAAAGTAATAGCATATCAAATATTACCAGCTTTCAATAAAGATGAGGTAGTAGATTGGGCATATGAAATGATCGCGCTTGGATGGGAAACAGACCATTTATTGATACTAGCAGGTTTAACCAAACCAGTAAACTATTTTGAAATAGTGAGCTATTTAAAAGCAGCAATAAATGAACTTAATCTGTCTTCGAAGGAAGGAGTTGAGGGGATTATTAGTTATAGCAGCTATTATGTCAGGCAATTGGAACAGGGTATAAAAATCAAAGAAAACCTTAATGCCCTTAGTGATTTCGTTATATCTGTAGATTATCATTCTGCGATCTGCGACTTTTACAGTTTGTATTGGGCCTGGAACGATTTAAAATATGATGAAATACAGTGGTATTGGGATGGAGCAACAAGAGACAATATAGAACAGATTGTTATTAATACAGCAAAGGATTGGTTAATAGAGAATGAAAGCACATTAAATGCGATATTTAATTAGGCGCTTCAGGAATTATTTATGAAATAGAAAGTAAGGAATGAATTATTAGACAAAGGTACATTTATAACTATAGTAGCGTACAAGAGTTTCCGGCATAAACGCACATAGCCAGTACACAACCTATTTATTCCTTTTCCATCTTGCACTTGATTGATATAACCGTATAGGGACATCATAATTCATTTCACTCACTTAATCAAAATCATTATGGAACCCTTTACAATTACAGACACATGATTATATTTGCATCAACGTGTACTACCACGTCAAAAAAGATCATTAACAACTTAAAGGTTAACCAAGCAATTAATTTGTAATACTTGCTCAGTACACTGTAAACGATGTTTTTGAGTTAGAATCAACCATTTCGGGATGTAGCGTAGCCCGGTATCGCGCCAGCATGGGGTGCTGGAGGTCGTGGGTTCGAATCCCGCCATCCCGACGAAAAAGAAAAAGCCTTGGTTATTAGTAATCAAGGCTTTTTCTTTTTTCGAAAGATTAAATGATCAGGTGTTTAACTTATTTAGAACCGCCAAACAGACTCGTCAGCTTTCCTAATATACCGCCGCCGCCTTCTGCGCCATCACCGCCTCCGTGGAAAAGATTAAGGGCATCGCTCATATCAAATTTGCCATCAGCGCCCCCTAATGAGCCCAGGATGCTTTGAATGTCAAAGGAGCTATCGCCGGCATCGTTTGTTTTGTTGGCCAGTTGCCCTAAAACCTGCGGTATCAGGCTGGTTGCTGTTGATTGAGCAGCAGCGCCGTCAACTCCATAATTATTTTGCAGCTTACCGCTAAACTGTTGTATAATTTGACTAACAATAGGGTTATTGGCTAAATCGCCGCCACCACCTTTGAGTAACGATAACACCCCGGATAAGCCACCGCCACCGGAGGATAAATGGCTTCCCAATACATCCATTATGGATGAGGAAGCGTCCTGTACGGCGGCTTCGTTGTGTTCATTTGGAATTTGAGGGTTATTGGTAATTGCATCTCCTGCATTTTGTGTCACCAACTGAAGTAGGTTCTCTAACATGTTTTTCTGTTTTAAGGATATAATTGATTTATAATATACGATTTAATCTTAGGAGAGTAAATAAAGATACACAACGCATCTTTATCAAAAAAGGAAAAAGAGGCGATCCGCACAAATCATTATCAATAAAAGTTCATAAGAATAACCAAACTACCCTTGACAGGCAGGGAAATTTAAAAACTACAATCGGCAGCAGGGTGTATATTTTCTTTATCAAAGGCAATAGTGGCATCCCCGTTTTTAAATGTCACTACCCAGATGCTGTCATAATCATTATCGGGCCATTTTAAATCATGGTCTTTTACACCTAAAGCCCTCACAATAGGCACAATATTGTTATGTTCCCAAACCACCAGTGTAGTTCCGGTTCTGCTTTTAAGATCGGCTGCCATGCCTAATGAATCCTTTTCTTGCCGGCTGCTATTAATTGTGAGGTTGTACTTTGCCGCTAAAGGAATAATGGTTTGAAACATCCGGGAATGTTTGGTGGCATCTCCTAAATCCATAGCAGGGACAAAAATATAAGCAGGGATCCCAAATTTAGAGGTAATAACAGCCGGAAGTTTTAATGATCTGTTCACTCCCTGGCAGGTTAGGTTATCGCCCTTTACCGGTTTTTCGGCGTGGCGTATAAATACAATCTTTAAGTTGGGGGATTGAGCAGCTGTGGTTGATACCATAAACCATACGCAAACCAACAGCAGGGACCCGCTTTTAATAAGTAATTTCATTTTGATGGGGGATTATAAAGGGATAGCCGAATTTAAATTCAGCTATCCCTGAAAATTATTAGTGTTGGTTGCCAGTACCGTTTAGTTGGTAGCAACCCAGATCAGCGCCTGGTGGGGTAGGATCAGAGAGTCCGTAAATTTTATCCAGCGGAACAGTGATTAGGGGTTTTATACTGGTGTTTCCTTTTCCAATTAGCGGAGAACTTGCCTGCAAATGGAAATTAAAATTTCCAACGGCGCTATATTGTGAAAGAGCATGACCTGTTGTAGGTAAGGGAAAATTCAAAAACGCTGGATTGTTTTTCTGAACTACATCGCTGCCATCATAAATAGAGCCCAACTGATAATTAGTGGGGAGATATTTTGCTGAAGAAGTGATGGATGGGATATCAGTAGTTTGTGGCTGGGTGATGTAACCGGTTGGGTAAAACTGGTTTGCCACGCTCAATGAATCGGCCCATTGATAGTTATTGCCGTAAGAAAGATGTGCCACATCGGCAACCGGATTGCCTACTACCCGGTAACCAAACCGGCAGTTTATAGCTACGTTATTATAGTACATGCCCGCAGCACCTTCCTCGTAATTGATACAACCCCCACGACCGCTTTGTTGTTGTCGGTATCCTCCGCTTACAAAGGTGTTATTATACATCACCAGGTTAGTTTGCGGTGCGCCAATCGCCTGCCCTTTATTTGATGCTTTTTGGCCGTTTGTTGCTGTCCCTACAAAAAGATTATAGGCCATTGTGCCTACGGTACCGCCCTTGGCATTTAAACAATCACCACCATTAACCCCGTTCTTTTCAAAGGTGCTGCGGAAAATGGCAACTTTACCTGCCGATATCCGGATGGGATCATCTACGCCACCATACAACCAGGAATCTTCCATGATAAAACTCCCTTTATAGTTGGCAAATAAAATACTGTATTGGTTACCGGAGCCTGAACTGGCAAGCTTAGATGTTGCGTCGCCCTCGGTTAAACCAGCGTATTCCACATGAGTCCAGCGTAATACCATCAGATTACAGGTTGGACCGCCAATAATACCTTTCCATTTGCCGGAGTAAGCAGGATCTGCAGTGGGGGCAACGCCACCAGGTGCATCATTTTTGGTTATTCCGGGGATGGTTATCCAGTTAGGCTGATTTTTGGAGCCGTTACTAACCAAAGTTCCTAAAACAATCAAACTGCTGCCGGCGCCCATATTTAAAGTTACACCGGGTTGCATCAATAAGGTATCTAAAGGATTAATAACCAGATCGCAGCCCGCCTGTACGGTGTAAGTTTTACCGCTGAGCATAGTGCCTTTTACCGGGCTAACCGTGCTGCCACCACTACATGAGAGCGGGGCTTTATCGCTTACCGGGTTAGCAGCGGGTGGGGTATAGTTGTAAATCTCAGTATGTTCACCTTTCCATTTTTGACAACCGGAAACGGATGCCAATAATATCAGTGAGATGATGGGGATTATATATTTTTTCATCGTTATAGTTTATTAGTTGTTAGAATTTATACCTGAACCCGCCAAGGAATAGCGTTTTGTAGTAATCGCTTTGCACTAAAGTTTGAGCAGCTATATCCTGTTTACCCAGAAACTCCTGCAACTGCGACTTAATTTTATCATGCGGATATTTCAGATATATCTTGGCAGCGGCATTAGTGATATTATTAACCTTGCCATAAAGAGAGAAGTGTTTAAACAATGTTTTTTCAAAAGAAAAATCTAACTGTCCATAAGCGTGCTGGTAAAAGTCAAGATTGGCGTATGCGGAAACCTGTGCGAGGCGTTCGCCGGTATACACAAAAGCCAGCTGCATATCTAAGCCCAGTTTGGAGCTTTTAAATAATGCAGATGCGTTGCCCACATGATTGGCCTGACCCTGCAGCGGGCGTGTCTCACCAATAATGCTGTTCATTGGTTGCCCATTAGTCCCTGTTGGTGCATACAGGAGCTTAGGTGTAGTAACCCTGGAATGGGTATAAGTATAATTAGCTGAGAACCCGATTACACCAAAAAACTTGGTTACCAAAGCCTCAAAGCCATAATTGATAGCATTACCAGGATCATTCTGCGGCTGTATAAGCAGGTCGCTTGGCCCGGAGCCACGAACTACATAATATTCGATAGGGTTATAGATTTTTTTATAGAAAGAGCCTAATAATAATTGATCAGATCCTCCAGGGAAAAACTCATACCTCACATCATAATTATCAGCCGTAATATGCTTTAAATTCGGGTTTCCTTCCTCTTTATAATATTCCCCATCTATTTGATAAGGTACCTGTTCACCAAAGCCCGGCCGGCTGATGGATGCAAAATATGATGCCCGGATGTTCTGCTCATCAGTTAAGGCATATTTTAAGTGAACGCTTGGTAAAACATCGGTGTAAATATATTTTCCACTCCGGGCTGATACGGTAATAGGCGATTGGGTAAGGTAGGAGAGGTTGGTATTTTCGATCCTTACACCACCTAAAACCTGTAGTTTAGGAAGCAGATCAAATTTAGCTTGCAGATATTCAGCATTATCGTTTTCGGTTATATGATAATTGTTGGCTAAATTGGTGTTGCTGTTACCCGTACCATCTACAGGCGACGACATAGTGAATGGAATTGAACTGAAATTATTATTATATAATGTTGACCCTCCTTTTAGGGTATATTCCATGTAATATGCGTCCCTTATTTTATGGCGAAATAGGCCCCCGGTTGAAAACTCAACAGGTTTGCCGGCAATTTTAGGGGTATAGATCAGGTTGGCGTAACCGCTTATATCCTGATCTTTATTGTTTTCCCAATGGTGAGTTAGTACCGTATTGTTATCATATTCATTGGTAACCGCGCCAGCGCTATTGAGGGCCTTATTGGCATCGTATGAAAACTCGGTCCTGTCGGGCATATTGCGGGTAGCTCTGGAATAAACGCCATCCCAATTAAACTTCCATTCATCACCTATTAAATGTTCCCCATGCAAGGTAGAATTATAAATGCTTTGCTGGGTTAAGGTACTTCTGTTTGATAAGGTGATCTGCTTGCTAAAAGCGGTGGAGTTTAAACCTAAACCCAAAGTATCTGATGACAGGCGCGATTCGTATTCATTTTGATGGATGTACAAATTGTATAAGGAGATCTTGTTTTTATCATCAATAACGTAGTCAATTTTATTATGGATACCTAAGCGCTGCGTTTGAGTAGAATAGGTACGGTCATAAGAATCGGAAAATTGAGGACTGTTTGGCAAAGGCTGATAATCGGGCTGTGCGTTGGGGATTAACCGTTTGGAATTGGAGCCCCGATAGATATTCTGATAACTGGCCGAAACAATTACGCCCAGTTTATTATTCAGAAAACGGTCGCCAATGGTTAAACCCGCTGTCGAGCTAAATGGGGTCGACATGTTTTTATCACTGGCGATGGCTTTATTATTAAAATCACTATAAGTTGCCGCATAGCTATTGCCATTAATGCTTGCCGGCGATTGCCTGTTTAGCGAGGGACCAAACGCCACGAACGGTCGGCTGGATGAAAATAAAGTAGAAAAACCTCCAGATACATTGGCACTAAGCACAAATTGATTGGGTGCGCTTTTCATCACGAGGTTCATAACCCCACCAATGGCATCGCCCTCCATGCTGGGTGTAAGCGCTTTTATTACCTCCAGGCGGTCCAGCATTTCTGATGGGAATATGTCCATGGGTACAAAGCGATAAGCAGGATCCGGACTTGGGATCTTGATGCCGTTTACCAGTGTGGAGTTATAGCGTTGCTCCATACCGCGTATGATAGCATAACGTCCCTCGCCGCTGGGCGAGCGCAGTATGCTCACACCACTTACACGCTGCAAGGCATTGGCCACGGTTACATCGGGTAAAAGCTTGATGGTGTTTGCCGAAAGTATGTTTTGGATCATGCTGGCATTTTTCTCAATGCCCCGGGCCGCCCGGTCTGTTTCTTTATTGCCCTGGCCGGTAATTTTAACCTCGGCCACTTGGGTGCTCGCATCCTGCAGATCAATATTGATGATCTTTACTTCGTCGGTGGTACTGATACTGCCTGCATAAACCTGCGAGGGTTTATAGCCGATATAATTTACCTGTATTTGATAAGCACCGGCGCGCACATTTTTAAATATATAGGCGCCGTTCAGGTTTACGGAGGCTGTTTTATTTACGCCCTGTTGTATTAAATGTACTGTTGCTCCGGCCAGTGGCTCGCCGGTTTTATAATCATCAACTTTACCTTTTATGGTCTGTGCAACAGACGAAAAGGCAAACAGGAAGATTAAGGAAGAAAACAACAATAACCTGTTAAGGAAGTAGGAGTGTTTCATGGACTACGGATTTTTGATTTTCCGCAAAGAAACCTGTAGAATACTGGAGAAAAACTGAATAATCTACCCCAAACGGATTCAATAACCGAAACTTAACACAGACTTAATTTGCCGACTTAAATAGTTCCGATATGTCCGCTTATGTCGGTACATACTTAATGGAGCTAAATTATTCGGGAATCGTGGTTAGGCGGCCTTCCTTAATGAATTTGTAAATTGGAGTTAGTATTTAGTCAATATAGTTTATTTCTGAGGCGTTTTTCAACCCTAAATTAGGTTTAACCAATTACCAGCATTTTTCCACCATAAATGCACTTGTTCAAACCTGATTATACATGTTAAATATTGATGTTAAAGAGCTATTATTAAAAATAGCGCGTGATAGTGATCTTGCCGCTTTTCAGAAGATCTACTTTCTGTACTATGAGCGATTATTAAAACTGGCATGCTCTTTTGTAAAACTGACAGAAGTAGCCGAAGAGCTTGTTGACGATGTATTTGTAAAAGTATGGTCAAACCGTACTAAATTAAGCGAGGTAAATAATTTAACCGTTTACTTGTATGTAGCCATAAAAAACCAGGCGCTTAACTATAACCAGGCAAACCGTATTGTATGTGTTGATATCGAATCGGTGGGATTTGAATTAAAGGATATCAATAGCTCGGTTGAAGAGGTGCTGATCACGGCCGAACTCGCCAAAATTATTAATGATGCCATACAGTGCTTACCCGAACAATGTAAGATGGTATTTAAATTGGTTAAGGAAGACCGGTTGAAATACAAAAATGTTGCTGAAATTATGAACATATCTCCCAAAACGGTAGAATATCATATGGGCAATGCGCTTAAATCTGTAGCTGCAGCAATTTCAGCATCGCCGGATCATCATAAAAGAGTATTCAAAAAGGCGTCGGTGAATTAATTTAATTTTTTCACTGGGGTGTTTTCATTTTTTCCTGTCCTTGTTATTGAAGCTAAAAACAATGGACCAGGAAACTCTTTGGATACTTTTAGGAAAAAAACTCAATAATGAAGCTACCCCCGAAGAGCTTCAACAGTTGGATATATTGACTGCTCAACCCTGGGCCGATGCATACTCCATACAGGTTCTGGAAGCCTTGTGGCAACAAAACCCTGATAAGCCTCCCCGTTTTATTTCGCATAAGATACAGGAAAAGTGGGCCCGTTTGGAAAGTAAACTGGATATGGATACGCCCCAAACAGACAATTTTCAAAGCCCGGAAGACATGGTTGAGGCCCCTGCCAAAGTAAGAAGCATCTGGCATCGTTTAAGCCGCTTGTACGTTTCGGCGGCATGTTTGGTCTTTGGTTTATTGTCATTTTTTTACTGGAGAAGCTTTACCGGAAATAGTCAGGGACAAACTTACCAGATCGCGGCCCCCCTTGGCGGCATTAGTAAAATAATACTACCCGATGGCAGCAAAGTATGGCTTAATGCAGGGAGTGAAATATTTTACGGAACTAACTACGGCAATAAGTACAGGGAAATACGCTTAACCGGCGAGGCTTTTTTTGATGTGGTAAAGGATGCCGAACATCCCTTTATTGTAAATACCGCGACCATGCAGATCAAGGTATTGGGCACCGCTTTTAATGTGCGGTCATATGCCAATGATAACACCTCCGAAACATCATTGATCAGGGGCAGGATAGAGCTGACACCGGTATCAAATCCAGACCATAAGATCATATTAAAACCTTCTGAAAAGCTAACCTTACCCAACAAAAACGCGCACAATAAAAACGAAAACAATACTTTGATAACCCTGAGCTCTTTGCATCACGAGCAAAACGACTCACTACCAGCCGAAGCGCAATGGCTTGAAAATAAGCTGGTATTTGATGATGAATATTTTGATGACGTTGCCAAAAAAATGGAGCGCTGGTATGGCGTTTCTATCTCCTTTAAAAATAATGAGCTGAAGCAGAAAAAGTTTAGCGGAAAGTTTACCAAAGAGTCATTGGCTGCAGCCTTGGAAGCGCTTAAGGCTACCAGCAACTTCAGCTTTTTAATTAATAACGATAAAGTGATCATTTATTGACCGGCATATTAACCTTAAATCAAACGCGTATGATAAAACTCGACCCATAAAATGCTAATAAAACCAAAAAGCGGAGAATGTTTGACGCATCCCCCGCAGTGTTGGTCCCTTCAAAATTACCAGTCGTCTTAAACCAATAATTAAAGTAACCTAAAGACTAAATTATGAAAAAAAATGCTTGCCGCATAAGCAATATGCGGTTGCAATGCCTTATAAAAATATTCCTCATGACAAAGTGTACCCTTCTCCTGATCGTGATATCGTCCTTTCAGGTTTTTTCAAAAGGCTACGGGCAGGATAAGATCAATATTAACCTGCATAACGTTTCGATAAAAAAAGCACTTGCCGAAGTTGAAAAGGCAAGCAGCTACCGCTTTGTTTATAATGATGATGCTTTGAATGCAAAGCTTATTGATAAGATAGACCTGAGCAATGCCTCTATTGCGGAGGTGATGGAAAAGGTGCTGTCACAAACAAATCTTACTTATAAACTGAACGGGAATAATCTGGTCATCATTACTGATAGGCTACAAACGGCATCAATCGCCATCTCTGGGGTGGTAAGTGACGCCAAGGGGCCATTGCCGGGTGTAAGCGTAAAGCTAAAAGGTACCCAGATTGGAGTACTTACCGATGCTAATGGAAAGTTCCTGATCAATGTACCTGATAACAATGCCATACTGGTGTTTTCATCCGTGGGTTATGTTTCCATGGAGGTTCCTGTTGGCGACCGAAAAAGCATCAATATAATATTAAAAGAATCAGCGACTGATTTAAGTGAGGTGGTTGTCACAGGCTATGGGCAATCGGTAGCCAAACGCGATTTGACCGGCGCCATTTCAACAGTAACAGCCAAACAAATAGAGGAGCGCCATCCCATAAACCTGATAGATGCTTTGCAATCACAGGCATCGGGAGTGTTGGTTATCAATGACTCTGGCGAACCCGGCGCGACAGGTTCTATTCAGATACGCGGGGGATCGACATTTTCAAGTGCGGGTAATGCGCCGCTATTTGTAATTGACGGTATTTTAAGCCAAAGCGCCGATAATGTAAACCCCAATGATATCCAATCTATCGAGGTATTAAAAGACGCGGCATCGGCCGCTATTTATGGTTCGCAGGCGGCAAATGGTGTTATCCTGATCACCACTAAACGCGGTAGGCCCGGCAAACCGTTGATCAATGCCCAGTATGCCCGTATCTTTGGGGTGATGGCACATAAACTGGAGCAGCCAAACTCCAGAGATCTGCGCATTGAACGAAATTTATATAACGGAAACAGCCCTGACAAACCAACAACTACCAATGATTCATTAAACGTTGTTTTTAACTCCGATAATGATAATCAGGATGTTATTACCCAAACCGCCAAAAGGGATATTCTTGATTTTGGAGTAAGCGGAGGTGAAAAAAGCATACAATATTACTCCAGTATCAGGTACATTAATGACCAGGGCCTTATTGTTAACAGTTATGCAAAAACGCTTCAGGCCCGGTTTAATCTGGATTACCAGGTATCCCCAAGATTTAAATATAGCAACCGCCTGTCATTCGGATACAATACCAATAATAATATTAACGAGGGCAATACCATTAACCAGGCATTTCAGCGGCCGGCAAATTTAGCACTATATTATCCCGACGGTACTTTAACGGGATATATTAGTGGTCGCCGCAACCAGTTATCAGTTGCTTTGCTGGAAGTTAATGTTACCAATACTTATACAGGTGACCTGTTTAACCAGATCGATTACACCATAACTAAAGACTTGCGCTTAACCAATAATTTCGACTTTGGTTTATCAACACCGCATAATGTGTTTTTTGACCCTAAATTGTTAAGCAGCGCCAGTCCTTTGGTTAATTCGGGCAGGGAAAGTTTTGCGGTTAATACCAATTGGGCCTACCAGGGATTTTTAAACTATGCTAAAACATTCGGTAACCACTCCATAACCGCCGTGGCTGGTGTAAGTGCCGAAAAAACGCAGAATAACAACTTTAAAATTGCCGGCTCAAATTCGGCCAATGAAACCATATACACTTCGAATGTTTATGGCACTATTGATCAAACCAATACCGGTACCGATGCGGGGTCAACCAGCCGCGAGTCGCTTTACGCCCGGGCGACCTATAATTATAAGAGTCGCTACCTGTTTAGCGTAGTTTACCGTAAGGATGGTTCGTCAAGGTTTGGTAAGGATAATAAATATGGCGATTTCTACGGCTCATCTGCAGCCTGGCGTTTTACAGATGAACCATTTATGGCTTGGTCAAAAAAAGTACTGAATGATGCCAAACTCCGTGTAAATTATGGTGAGGTGGGTAACGACCGGATCCCATCCAACTCTAATTTGCTCATCTATACTTTTGGCTCTTCTTTTTATAATGCTGTAAATGGGGTGGTGTTAAGCAACCAGTTCGGCAACTCCCAGTTAAAATGGGAAAGCAATATCCAAAAGGGCATCGGGCTCGATCTGCAGTTTTTCAATTCAAGATTAAATGTAACCGCCGATTACTATCAAAAGACAACCAAAAACCTGCTTTATCAGCGTAACATCCCGGTTGAAACCGGTTTCACCAATGTTTATGTAAATGTGGGTGATGTTACTAATAAGGGCTTTGAGCTTTCGCTGAACGGAACGCCGGTTGCCAGCAAAAATTTTAATTGGAACATTGGAGCTAACCTGACGATTGAACGGAACCGTATTAAGAGCCTGTACAATCATCAGCCATTCCTGGCAACTTCTGGTGGGGCCACATACCTGGTACAGGAAGGTGGAAAGATCGGCGATTTTTATGGCTACAAAGGTTTGGGTGTTTATCAGTATGATGCCTCAAACGCCTACGATGGCAATTGGAACAGGTTAACCCCAGAAGGGGTATCTGCCGACGGTAAAACAGCTCAAAGGTATACGCTGAACGGGCAAACCTATAGCGGTACCGTACATCATATGTATGCTGGCGGCGCTTTACTGCTTGGCGGCGACATGATATTTGACAACGTGAAAAAAGACAGTGTGATAGATGCCAATGACCGCCAGGTTTTAGGTAACGCGCAACCCTCATTCTACGCTTCTATCATCAATACCATAAATTATAAACAGTTTTCTTTATCCTTTACCCTAAACACTACCTGGGGGGGCCAAATCTACGACAGTCCACGGCAAACACTGGATAACCTGGCAACATCGGGTATTGTGGCTGATAATAATACCACTTACAATTCCTGGAAAAAGCAAGGCGATATCACCAATATTCCTTACATGGGCCGAAAGAACTCAACAGCGAATTTCCCCGGCACGCAAACCAGGTTCCTGGAAAACTCCTCGTTCATCAGGCTGAGTTATGCAAAGCTTACCTATAATTTACCGGCTAACCTGGCTTCGCGCTATAAGCTCAAAAACATAGGGGCTTATATATATGGAGCAAACCTGCTCACCTGGACAAATTACACCTGGTATGACCCGGAATTTTCTTCCAGCTCGGCCCTAACTCCGGGTAATGATAATGGCCGCTATCCGCGCAGACGTGAGGTTGGTTTTGGTATAAATGTTAATTTCTAATTCATCGAGACATGAAAAAAATATTAAGCGTTACTTTTTTAACATTGCTGATTTTGGTATCAGGCTGTAAAAAGCTGCTGGATCAGCCCCCTAAAAGTCAGTTAGGAAGTGATAAATTCTGGAAAAGCGCGGATGATGCCAAAGCTGGCGTTGCAGGTATATATGATGGTATTCAGGATATGTTTAACAGCCAGTTTATCTATTGGGGCGATGGCCGGAGCGATAACCTCACTTTTCACCCAACCTATAATGATGCCCTGCCACTGAGCATCAATGTATTAACACCCACTACCAATGGCGCCGACTGGACCCTGATCTATACCACTATAAGCCGCGCCAACTTTGCTATAAAATACATTCCAACTATTCCGGTAATTGATGCCGCTACATCCAATGATCTGCAGGCACAGGCGCTAACCATCAGAGCTTACTGTTATTTTTGGCTGATAAGACTTTGGGGTAATGTACCGTTATGGACACAGCCTTATGAGGACCTGAATACCGATCCGTATAAGGCTGTAACTCCGGCAGCTGATATCATGAAAAACGAGATCCTGCCCGATCTGTTGAAAGCCTATGACCTGTCTGACAAGACAGCCTCAGTAGTTTGGAATGTAAATTCCGGCGGCATCGCGGCCATGCTGATGGATGTTTATATGTACAACCATGATTATACCAATGCTTTGTCATGGTGTGATAAGCTGCTGGCACTAAAACGCTACAGTCTGGAACCTACCGCTACGTGGAAAAACATTTTCACCTCGCCAACAAATTCCAAAGAAGATATCTGGAGTTTGAATTGGGATTTTACGGTTGATGGCGGTAATAAGACCTCACAGGAAATTGGGGCTGGTGATACCAATAGCGATTTTGCCGTAGACCCGGCATTGTGGACCTATTTTACAACTACAACCGCAGATATAAGGGGAGCCCAGAGCGTTGATTTTAAAGTGAACAATCACGATAAAATATGGAAATACTATGCGCCAAACCTGGATAAGAACGGCAACCAGATCTATCCTAACTCACCGCAGGCCAACCTGCTATTCCCTTTATACCGCCTCGCAGATATCTATCTTTTACGGGCTGAAGCCTTAAACCGGACCGGCGATTTGGCGAATGCACTTATTTATTTAAATATGGTACATACCCGCGCTGGTTTACCAGCCTACCAGGCCAGTGATTTTGCCAATGCCGATGATATGCTTTATGGCAACCCTTTAAACGGAAATGGCATTTTACGCGAGCGCCAGCTGGAGTTGTTTTGTGAAGCTAAACGCTGGTTCGATCTGCAACGAAACGGTATCATCGTTTCGACTATGGATCCTTTAATTAAAATACGGCAAACGCAAAAAGGTTTTCCGCCGACAGGTTTTGGCGATATCCGGAAAATTTACTGGCCAATAAACCAGAATGTGCTGAACGCCAATACCAAGCTCACTCAAAATCCACCTTATTAATTTATATCAAATGAAGAAGATGAAACAAGCAATCGTATGGCTTGCATGCATAGGCCTCTTAATAAGTATGGCGGGCTGTAATGTGGCCGGATTAAAATTGCAGGAAAATGCCGATTATCACCCCTATGTGCTTGATCCGCACATTAACAAAACCGCATGGCAGTATATAAAAGATCGCAGCTACAACTTTGCCGGAAAAGATACGGTGTTTAAGCTGATGCGCCAGGCTATTGAATACTCTGGTATAGATACCAATTTATATATTAAAACCGACTGCACCTTTATATTTCTGCATAACGATGCCGTTTTCAGAACAACGGTGGTAAATAAAGTGCCAACTATAACGGCTGATTGTTACTGGGGCAAATACCTGGTGAACGGCAAGCCTGCCACCAAATGGAGCGATTACCCTAAAGAGCAGGTAAAAAACTACCTGTTGTATTTAATTGTACAAGGAGCCTATTCATTTAACAATTTAACACCTACCAATGTGGTGGCCACCACGCTGCAACCACAAAATTACGACCCGCTGAACCCCACATCGATCATGACCCTGCGGGTTAATAATGATCAGAACTTTACCATGCGGTTAAATGATTTTTCCAATTCGGCAGGTTATGTGAGTGTGCGTACCAGTAATATTTTGGCCTTAAACGGAGCTATACAGGTAATTGACAGGGTACTTTTTTATCAAACAAAATAGTACATGGTTTAATTGGTTCGCCGGTCGCGACGGGGCTCCCTGTTGCGGCCGGCTCTTTTAAACACATTGAAATGAAACAAATGGCAAACACACATAACAAATCCGTATCGCGCCGTAACTGGCTGGGCGCGATGGGCAAGATCTCATTAGGAACGGGATTGGCCGTGGTTACCTCTAACTCACTTGGTACCGAACGCCCCGGACCTGTAAAAACAACCACTAACGATATTGGTGCACGGGTGTATAACATCCGCGACTTCGGCGCAAAAGGGGATGGCAAAACGCTGGATACTCTCGCGGTGCAATTGGCCATTGATCTATGCAACAAGGAGCAAGGAGGTACGGTCCTGGTGCCGGCCGGTGTATTTGTGATAGGTACGGTTGAACTGAAAAGCAACGTTACTTTGCACATTACAGCGCAGGGGAAATTACTGGGCAGCGCCGATGGTAAACAATATCATGCCAGCGAGGCGATCCCCTTGGATATTGGATGGACCATGAACGATGGTAACGTAGGCCTCATATTTGCCGCCAATGCCGAAAATATCACCATTGAAGGTAATGGTACTATCGACGGGCAGGGTGCACAATTCCGCAGCGATACCAAAGGCGTATTGCCGCCGGCCGGTATCTCGGGGAACCACCGCCCGTATCATTTGCTTTTTTATCAATGCAAAAATTTAACTGTGCGTGATATTTCGCTCATCAACAGCGCCTATCATTCCATAAGGGTTTGTATGTGCACATTAGGAAAGTTTGAGGGCTTATATATCCGCAGTAAAGTGATCCACAATAACGATGGTTTTCATTTTATTGGCAGTACCTATATGCATGTTTCCAATTGCGATGTGCAATGCCAGGACGATGCCTGCGCGCTATTTGGCAGTTGTAAGTTTGTGACTGTTTCAGATTGTTCGTTTAGCACACGCTGGTCCGTATTCCGGTTTGGGGGAGGGGAGGCTGAGAACATCACCGTTTCCAACTGCCTTATATATGAAACCTATGGATGCCCTATAAAAATGCGTTGCTCACCGGGCTCGCGGTTTGAGAATATCTCGTTTTCAAACCTGGTGATGAAAGATGTAACGGGCCCTATTTCCATAGGATCGGGTAATGGTAAATCTTCGGTTAATCCCATTGCCAATACCCCGGCTATTGTACGCAATATTTCATTTAATCATATTCATGCAACGGTAGTAAAGCCAGTGCAGCTTCGTGATGCAGAGTTTACGAGTAAATATAATGCCGGCGAAATATTTTCATGTATTACACTGAATGCCATGGATGATATTTTCCTGGAACATATTTCTTTCAATGATGTACACATCTCATTTCCCGGGGGCGGTACGGCAGAACATGGAGCGGTGCGCGATGTGCCAAAAGTAGCCGCGGAATATTATCAGATAGGGGTGCCGCCAGCCTACGGCATATATGCACGTAATGTACGTGGATTGACGCTTCACAACGTGAGATTGACGATGGAAAGCCCGGATCTGCGCCCGGCTGTTATACTGGATAATGTGGAAGACGCTACGCTGAATGGCCTGAGCGCACAAGGTCAAAAAAAATCCGAATCGTTACTCCGCTTCATAAACACCCGTGATGTTTTGGTAAGCGCCCTGCGGGTACTAACACCGGTTACCAATTTGCTGCAGGCAGAGGGAAAAGAATGTGCCAATATCATCATAGACGGTGGAGACACCTCTAAAGCTGATAAGGCCCTGGTATTAGCATCCGGTGCATCTGCACAAGCGGTGAAACTGCGGGTTTTGTAACAATCATGTTAAAGCCAATGGAGTGTATCAATTAGCTTATTTGTGCAATTGAACCCTTAAAAAATAAACCGATGTTAGTCACACTATACTTTTATCCTCATAAAAATAGAGCATCATGCACAAAACGAAGCTTTACATCTATTTAAAAAACAACATGAGCAGGTTAACTATTGTCTGGGCTGTTTTATTGTTACTGCCCTCCAAAACCATGCTGGCACAAACAGTTTCGGTTTCGTCAATTGCCGATCTGCAAAAGGCCATTGATAAGGCTAAGCCCGGAGATCTGATCCTGCTGGCCGACGGCGTTTATACCACCACTGAGGATATCTCCGTTCGTGGAAAAGGAATCCGTGAAAAACCGATTATTATTGCCGCCCAGCATACAGGCGCTGCGGAAATTACAGGTAAGGGAGGGTTTAGTTTACAAAGTCCGGCAGCGTATGTCATCATCCGTGGTTTTAAATTTACCCATGCGGCATCCAAAGCCAAAACGGGGATAGGTACCAGCTTCTGCCGCTTTACTCAAAATATATTTGAAAACCAGGGCGATGGAGAAGACTTGACCATTGCCGGCAGCGATCAGGAGGTGGATCACAATACCTTTCAAAATAAAAACGCGATGGGCCGGTTTGTCGCCATTCGTGGTGAGGGCAAGCAAATAGCCGAGAGGTTACATATCCACCATAACTATTTTAACAATTTTGCCAGTCAGGGTGGTAAAAATGGTGCGGAAGCATTACAGTTTGGATTAAGCGGCTTCAGCTTATCATCAAGCAACAGTGTGGTTGAATATAATTTGTTTGAACGCTGCGAAGGGGAGAACGAGCTCATCTCGGTTAAGGCATCGGCAGTAACACTCCGGTATAATACCGTTCGCGATTGCCCTGCACAATTCACCTTGCGCCATGGTAACAAAAGTTTAGTATACGGCAATTACTTTTTCAATACACCAGGCTTAAGGATCTTTGGCGACGATCACCTTATTTACAGCAATTATTTTGAAAACTGCAGCTCGGCTATCGTAATTGGCAATGGCGACGGGGAAGTTGCCGATGGCGCCCAGCTCACCGCGCACGACCGGCCAGACCGGGTGATCATCGCTTACAACACACTGGTTAACAATAAAGAAAATATCATCCAAACCGCCCGGAAGAATGGCATGGGTGCCACTTATATTACCGTGGCCGATAATATCATACAGGGAGGTGGACCGGCGGCTACTATTTCTGGTCCATACGCCAATCCGCAATGGTTGGGTAATATCATATTCCGGGTAAAGGATGCCGGTAATATGCCGGCAGAGGGCTATACCACAGCCGATCCTAAACTGGAAAAAAACGCCTCTGGAACTTATCATTTGCAAGCCGGTAGCCCTGCTATTGATCATGGAAGCGCGGCATACCCGGCGGTGAATACAGATATGGATGGCCAGCCGCGTATAGCTCCGTTTGATACTGGCGCCGACGAACAAAGCAAAGCCCCGGTTAAGGCACATGCGCTTAGTCCGTCCGATGTTGGTCATCAAGCTAAAAATTAAGCAGATCTATCAAATGAAAAATATTAGTGTATTTATATTATGCTGGTTGATTACAGCCAGTACTTTCGCACAAAAAAGTAAAAGTCAGTGGGTATACCGGGCTAAGGATGGTAAGCTGGTTTATAAAACCACCCCAACCGGCGACAGGATCATGGATTTTTCGTCCGCGGGTTATATGGGTGGCGGTGTAGCATTTCCAGCTGTACCTGTAAAACAGGTAATAAAACCATCGGGGAGTGATGATACCCAGGCTATTCAGAAAGCTATAGATGAGGTATCGGCTTTGCCCTTACAAAACGGATTTAGAGGTGCGGTAGAGTTGGCTTCGGGAACCTTTACCTGCTCAGGCCCAATCCTTTTATCAACAAGCGGAGTGGTGCTGCGTGGCAATGGAAGCCGGGCAAACGGTACCACCATCAAAATGGTTGGAGAACATCATACGGCTATAGTTATCGGCCGCGGCAACACCAATGTGCCTTTAGGCCGGACAGAAAGGGCTGATAGCGGCGCGGCTAATACAGTCAAAACCATTATTACCGATACTTACGTGCCATCGGGCAGTACATCTTTTACCGTTGCTGATGCTTCGGGATTTGTTGCTGGTGACACGATTGCCATCAACCGCCCGGTAACCGAAAGCTGGATACATTTTATGGGCATGGATAATATGTGGCGCGACGGTAAAAAAGAAACCTGGCTCAAAGCAGGCTCCCGGGGTGTTACTAAAAGGAAGATAGTAGCCATCTCCGGTAATAAACTCACTATTGATATTCCCCTGGCCGACTCTTATGATGCGCAGTTTTTAAACCCTCCGGGTACAATCATTATAAAAGCAAAACCGGTATCGCGGGTTACGCAGGTTGGGGTCGAAAATATACATATCCAATGCCCGCCGCTCGAAATTGATTACGGTCATGCGCCCTATGCCGGTATCCGTGTGGGCGGAGACGATTGCTGGGTAAAAGATGTGTATTGCGAAGAAACCATGAACACCACAGTGCTTGCCGGTAACCGCATCACGATGGAAAAAGTGATCATAAAACATACCTATGCCAATTTGGGCGCATCCAAACCAACAGATTTTAGTTTAGAAGGCGGGCAAAACCTGATCGACCGCTGCGAGATCACCGGCGGCAATATGTATTTCGTTTGGACCTCCTCCTTAATTGCAGGACCGAATGTTTTACTCAATTGCACCTTTAGGGGAACAAGAAGCCGTGTACAACCTCATCAACGCTGGGCAACCGGGCTTTTGGTTGATAACTGTACCGTACCGGACGGCGGGATAGATTTTATGAACCGGGGTATTGCGGGTTCCGGTCATGGCTGGACGATGGGATGGGCTGTAGCCTGGAATTGTATAGCTAAAACCTATGTTATTCAAAACCCGCCGGGTGCGGTAAACTGGGCCATTGGCTGTATTGGCAAACGCGAACAAACCGCACGCTTATTTGACAGCGCACCCGTTTTGCCCGATGGTAATTTTGATTCGCACGGTTCGCCGGTGGAGATTCAAAGCCTTTATCTGGCCCAACTGGCCGAACGCCTGGGAACAAAAGGGCTTAAAAATATAGGGTACACAGGTAACACAGTCGATATGTTTCCGAATAAGCAGGTAAGCCTGTTGCCGCTTAAAACGCAGAGGGATAAACTGGGCTTTAATGAAGCCATTGATCGACCGGTAAATGCCAGCGATGTAAAAGGCAGCACCCGCGAGTTTGGTGGCGAAAAAGCGATTGACGGCAACCGCGCTACTTACTGGCGTACCAATGATGGGGTAACCAAAGCCACGCTCGAAATTGATATGGAAGGCCCGGTTGAAATAAACATCCTGCAACTCAACGAACAGGGGCAGCATATAACCGCTTATAAAGTGGAAGCGCAGTTGGATAGTGATTGGAAGTTGCTGACACAAGGGACAACCATCGGAAGAAATGTGGTGGCAAAATTCCCAACGACCATTGCCTGGAAGGTTCGCTTGACCGTACTGAAAGCCAGCGATTATGTGGCAATCAATAATTTCGGTTTATATATGGAAAGGGGGAGAAGCCCGGATAGTAAGATATAGTCAGAACGAAAACGTTTGCGTAGATTCTTAAAGCCTCATGTGGTACCAAACACCACGCGCATTGTACATAGATAAAAGCTATACAAATGTATGCGCATAACCAATTAGTATAACCACAAGCCATACCGGCATTGATCGGTTGTGCTCATTTAATTCAATAGTAAATATTATAAACCAGGCAGGTACTATATCTGCCGAAATAAAAACCTGATGAAGAAACTTTTTATAGCATGTTTGCTGTCCGTATTTTTTATACATAGTGTTTTTGCACAAAAAGAACTTTCGCGCGATGAGCGCATGAAATGGTGGCGCGAAGCCCGTTTCGGTATGTTTATCCATTGGGGTGATTATGCCGTTCTCGGAGGTATGTACAAAGGATATGAGGTGGGTCATGGCGGCGAGTGGATCATGAACCGGGCCAAGATCCCGGTAGCCGAATATCAAGCTTTTGCCAAAAAATTCAATCCTGTAAAGTATGATGCCGATGCCTGGGTAAAACTGGCCAAAGAAGCCGGTATGAAATATATTGTGATCACCGCGAAACATCACGACGGCTTCGCCATGTTTAAATCAAACGCCAGTAAATGGAATATTGCCGATGCCACGCCTTATGGCAAGGATGTTTTAAAACCATTGGCTGCAGCCTGCAAAAAATATGATATCAAGCTTGGGTTTTATTACTCACAAGCACAGGATTGGAATAACCCTGGCGGCGCTGCTGCCCGCAAGGTAAGCGCTGAAGGCTGGCCAAATCCCGATTCGGCCAAAATAGATGCTTATACCAAAGATCACACTGGTCACTGGGATCCGGCTCAAACCACATCAACCATGGCCGAGTATATCGACAGGGTAGCTGTTCCGCAGGTAAAAGAACTGCTGACCAATTATGGCGATGTAGCGGTGATCTGGTGGGATACCCCAACCAATATGACCGATGAGTTTGCGCAAAAACTACAGGACCTGCTTAAACTGCAACCCAATATCATCACCAATGATCGCCTGAAGCGCCCCAACTTTGCCGGTGATTATAAAACACCCGAGCAAAAGATCCCCAACCTGAGCGAGCTGGATGGTAAAGACTGGGAAACCTGTATGACCATGAATGGCACCTGGGGTTATAAAAGCTATGATCATAAATGGAAATCGCCCGAAACATTGATCCATAACCTCGTAGATATCGCGTCGAAAGGAGGAAACTATCTGTTAAATGTTGGTCCCACAGCCGAAGGCGAGTTCCCGCAGGAAAGCATAGCCTCCTTAAAAAAGATGGGCGAATGGATGAAGGTAAACGGCGAAGCGATATATGCCACCAAGGCAAGCCCGTTACAACCGCTAAGCTGGGGCCGCTGCACACTTAAACCCGATGGTAAAAATACTATACTATACTTATCTGTATTTAACTGGCCGGCAGATGGCAAACTGGTTGTTCCGGGATTAAAAAATGAAATTGTTAGTGCCAAAATGCTTGCAGGTGGAGCTGTTTTAAAAACCGAAGCATCCAACGATGGGGTAACCGTAAATGTACCGGCTAACGCCACAGATAACATAGCCACGGTAATTAAGCTGGAAGTAAAAGGTACCGTAGCATCCCCAACAACAAGCCCAGCGGGTAAAATGAAAACCGGAGCACTTGATTAAGCATGAAATTTAATACCCCTATATTTTTAATTGCCGGCGTGCTGCTTACGGGCAGCACGCTAAAGGCCCAGGTGGTATTGAAAGCTGATGGGAGCCATAATGCCTATAAGCAGATCTCCCGTGTATTAGGAGGTGATGCCTGTGAAGTACCTGATTGCGTACATCCGGTTAAACATATTACAGAGGCGTTTGATAAACAGCTGAACGAGTACGTGTTTGTTTTTCACAGCCATGTTAAGGAAGATAATGACCGCTGTAAAAACTTCGACCGGGAACGGGTAGAGATCAAAACCTACGGTCCATCTGCCGCTAAGCTGAAGGGCGAACTGGGCGAAACGGTTGAGTACAAATGGAAATTTAAAATAGACAGTGGCTTTAAAGCCCAGCCCACATTTACGCACATCCACCAGATCAAAGCTGGCGATGGCGATGCCGGGGCGCCGATCATCACCTTTACGCCCCGGTTTGGCCAACCCGATCAGTTGGAGGTTATCCATACCGGAGCGGAAAAAGCAAGTTCGCAGGGCATTTTGACCAAAGTAAATCTGGCCGATTTTAAAGGGGCCTGGGTTGAGGCAACGGAAACAATGCATTATGACACTCACGGCAGCTACACTGTGATCATCAAACGGGTGGCAGACGGCAAAATATTATTGAATTATACCAATAAGGATATTGACCTGTGGAGAAAAGGTACATCATTTTGCCGGCCCAAGTGGGGAGTATACCGTAGTTTGAAAAGCGCGGAATATATCAGGGATGAGGATGTTTGTTTTGCCGATATCTCTATCCGGGAGCAATAGTTTTTGTTTTGATAACCAATTAAAAGCCAATTGAATGAAGCCACAATTACTCAAAGTATCAGCAGGTCCTGCTCAGTCCTTTAGTGTACGACAAGACCTTATCCCATGTGTTAATAACCGGTGGCACTATCACCCGGAAATTGAGCTGATCCATTTTAAAAAAGGAAGTGGGACGCAGTTTGTAGGTGATAACATCAGACAGTTCAACGCCGGGGATATGGTGATTATCGGTGCTTATCTGCCGCATTACTGGCGATTTGACGACGTCTATTTTTCAAAAGAAGAAATAGCTCCTGTTGATATCCGGGTAGCCCATTTTTGCGAAAACTTTTGGGGCAACGGGTTTTTAGAGCTGCCCGAAAATAAGATGATCAAAACGGTGTTGGAAAAAGCCCGGCGGGGGATACAGATTACAGGCAGAGCAAAAAAAGCAATAGCCGAAATCATGGAAGATCTGCTTAGCGCCGAAGGTTCAAAACGGATCATCCTGTTGATGGAAGCGTTAAGCATTATTGCCGGGTATGATCATGCCGATATCTTGTCGTCTATAGGTTTTAGCCCGAATGTAGAGAAAGCCGGGAATGATTGCATCAACGTGATATATGAATACTCATTGGCTAATTTCAAAAACAAGATCCACATGGATGAACTTGCCGATCTGGCAGGGATCAGTCCAAATTCCTTTTGCCGTTATTTTAAATCGCGCACGCGTAAAACCTATTCCAAATTTTTACTGGAGATCAGGGTAGGGCATGCCTGCAAATTACTGATCGAAAACAAGCTACCCCTGAAACAGCTCTGCTATGAAAGCGGGTTTAACAACTTCACCAATTTTCATAAGTACTTTAAGCAGATAACCGGTAAAAGCCCCTTGAACTATCAGAAAGAATTTATCCATACAAAAACCAGTTCATGGTAGGGGAGGATAAAATAAGTTCGGGAAAACTCCCAGAGCGTACCTTGTCTCCTTCCGTTGAAGGGTAGGGCGCAGAGCCAGCCTGTAATGCTTCGAGAGAGCTACCATGAAGTGTCCCCCCACGTCATTGTGGAGAGAACGAAGCAATCTCATCGCGTTCAATATGCAAGCGAGGAGATTGCCACGCTATCGCTCGTATGACATGGTTTTTATTTACTTTAAACCCCTCTCCAAAGGAGAGGGTGGTGAGGTCTACAAATAACGCTGAAACTCTTTCCTTACCGCCAAAGGCTTCTTCCCGGTAATGCGTTTAAAGTACCTGTTAAAATTCGACAGGTTGGAGAAACCCGATTCATAACTGATGATCACGATGCTGTAGTCCGTTTCTTTCAGCAGCTTACAGGCATGGTTTACGCGCACTTCCAGCAAAAAAAATCAAAATAGCTTTTATGCACCCGCGATTTAAAATACCGGCAAAAGGCATTGGGCACCATATAAATAACCGCGGCGAATTTCCTTTAAGGTAATAACCCGGTGAAAATTATTAAGGGTATAAAGGTAAATTTTGGTGAGCCGGGTTTCATCGCCCGCGTTAAAGGTATGCTGCTGTATCTGCGGATTTATGGAGCGGTATTCCCGTTCGCTGGCAATAGGCGCCAGTAATTGCATTAATAAGGGTATCCTCTCGCTGACAGGTGCATTAAGTAACTGATTTAGCAAAACCTTTAATCGTGTACGCAGGCCTCCCTGAAACGCGAGGCCGTAAAAATGATGATCTCACAGTTGATAAAAGCGGCAAAAACGGCCGGGATCAAGGTGGGGATCTGCGGTCAGGGCCCATCAGATTATCCCGACTTTGCCCAGTTTCTGGTTGAAGAAGGTATCGATAGTATCTCTATAACCCCCGATTCGTTCCTGAAAACCGTTGAAGCGATTAAGAAAATAGAAGACCAGGCTGCCTATCAACAGAGGCAGATAGCCTGAACATTTTACAGTACCGACAAATAATAACAAGGCGACCCCAAATGGTCGCTTTTATTGTTTTCACGGAGTGTCTATGCTTGTACTAAGCATTTCCTTTAACTACATTTGAAATAAACACATTAATTATCCCTAATGAAAAACAAATACCATTACCTATTGGCCATAGGCGGCATTGCTCTGCTGGCCGGATGCAGCCAGAATGACAAAGGCAGCAAAGAAAGCGAAAAAGCCATAACCCCCGACGGGATCAAATCGCACATCGCGGTGCTGGCCAATGATTCGCTCCTGGGTCGTAAGCCTTTTACCGCAGGCGAAACCAAAGCTGTTGCCTATATCTCTTCTGAGTTTAAAAAAGCCGGACTTGAACCCGGCAATAACGGCAGTTATTTACAGGATGTACCTATGGTGGAGATCACTAGCCAACCATCCGAAACCATGGTGATTAGCGGTGGTAAATCGCCTATAACGTTGCACAAGCTAACAGACTTTGTAACATTCAGCCGCCAGGAAGTGGATGCGGTGCAGCTTAAAAACTCCCCGCTTGTTTTCGCAGGTTACGGTGTTGTTGCCCCCGAATATCACTGGAATGATTATGCCGGTCTGGATGTAAAAGGCAAAACCGTGGTGGTATTGGTAAATGACCCTGGCTTTAAAAGTGGCGACCCAACCATATTTAAAGGCGATACCATGACCTACTACGGTCGCTGGACCTACAAATTTGAAGAAGCCGCCCGTCAGGGCGCTGCGGGTGTTATCATTGTGCACCAAACAGAACCGGCCAGCTATGGGTGGGAGGTAGTATCCAACAGTAATTCGGGCGCCAAGCTTTACCTTACTCAGAAAGATAAACACATGTCGCGCTGTAAGGTGGAAGGTTGGATCACGGAAGATGCCGCTAAAAAACTCTTTGCTGATGCAGGCATCACCGGCGATTTGCGCGCCATTGCCCGCAGCAAAAGCTTCAAGGCCGTTCCGCTTAACAGGTCGGTTTCTTTAACTATCAATAATAAGCTTAAATATTCTACATCGCATAATGTTATCGGCACCATCAAAGGCAGCACATCTCCCGGCGAATATATTTTATATACCGCCCACTGGGACCACCTGGGTATTGGCAAACCCGATGCCAAAGGCGACAGCATTTACAACGGCGCGGTGGATAACGCCAGTGGTGTAGCGGCTATCATCAGCGTAGCCAAAGCATTTCAGCAGGCTAAAGAAAAGCCTAAGCGTTCTATCGTATTTTTAGCGGTAACCGCTGAGGAACAAGGCTTGCTGGGTTCTGAGTATTATGCCACTCACCCGGTTTATCCGCTCAACAAAACCATTGCCGATTTGAACATGGATGCCCTGGGCAGTTACGGCGAAACCAAAGACATAGCCATTACCGGCAAAGGCCAAAACGACCTGGAAGATTATGTGGCCGATATAGCTAAACAAGATGGCCTTACTACCGTTGGCGACCGTCATCCGGGTGCGGGCAGCTATTACCGGTCGGATCATTTTAACTTTGCCAAACTCGGCGTTCCGGCGCTGGATATTAATAATGGCAGCATCAGCAAAACACAAGGCGCATCCTATGGGGAAGACAAGCAAAAGGAATACAATTCGCAACGCTACCATCAACCAGCGGATAATTACAGTGCCGACATGGACGCTACGGGTATGGCTCAGATAGCGGATATCCTTTACCGCATAGGCACCAAACTCAGCAACGAAACTACCTTCCCTGGCTGGAAACCGCATTCGGAATTTAAGGCTGTAAGGGATAAGGCACTGGCTCATTAGTTCATTTGTTCACTGGTTCATTAGTATTAACTACGGTTTGCCAGAATGTCCCAATGAACTAATAAACAATAAAAAAATCCACCCCGTAACAGAAGGTGGATTTTTTCATTGTATATATATAGTGAAACTATCATCCCCAAAGGGCTTATTTAGTTGCTCATTTTAGCGATGTTGAAGCTTTCAAAAGCCATTTGTTTGTTATAATCGGTAGCGATGTTTTTGTAATTGATCAGATCGACAATGGTACCGATAAAGCAAAAACCAGCAGTAAAAAAGTAAACCAGGCCCATACCTATCTGGTCGGTCATGAAGCGTTGCACACCAGATACACCTACAAAACCAAGTAAAGTAGCCAGCATAATATCCTGCGGGTTTCTTCTTTTACCGCCGTAAATATTTATAAAATACCGCTGTTGATTTTCTGTTAGTGATGCTGTTGCCTGTTGTAAAAAGGAAAACTCCTCAGGTGTCATTCCGTCGAACATCATATATGGATTTGGGTAAGTGTTCATTTTAGTAGCTTTTAAGATTATCGTTTGTTTGATGATATAAAGGTATTGCGATAAGCAAAACAAGCCTATGGAAAACTGGTTAGCAGCAGGAACAAGTCGGTGAGTGGAGAAATTTTAACGGTGAAAAAGAGGTGCGCGTTGCGAGGTTCGAGGACCGGTGGTGCTTTAAAAACCCGAACCCCGTTCCCCGAGCCGCACAACACGGGATACACTCAAAACATAGATCCGGTGAAAAATAACGATTACTGCGGGAATGCCCAACCAGTGGGCATGAAAGGAATTGCGGATATCGCCATGAAACAAATAAATGATAGAATGCCCCAGTCCGCAGCCGGGGCACCATTTGAAGCCCATGAGTTTTAAAGGGCACAACGTAAAATGCGATTCGGCGCCTGGCGTACTAAACGCCAGGGCCAGCATGGCCGCTACCCAGAAAACCAGTTCAAAATATTTTGAAAAGAGCCTTTTAATCAACCTTGTTCGCTTTGTTATGGAACAGTAAAGATACGGCAAACGCCAATAGCACACCCACCAGCAAAGCGCCGAATATACGGCCCGAAGAGGCCTCAATTACATTGCTCATGGATACATGCGCGTAGCTAAAATATAATATGGTGGCAAAAACGGTTACAATACCACCAGCAATTAATATCTTAAAACTTTGTATCAGGGCTTCTAAAAACCCCATCTGACCTTTACAGTCGTTTTTACGATAGCTGTAGATCCCTATAAATAATCCAAGGGCCGGGATCAGAAATGAAAAATACTCCAGTGTGGCCACTTTTTCGTCGGTTGGTGAAATACCCGAACCGTGCATTACCAACATCCAAATTCCACTTAATACGCCAATGATAATACCCCAAATAATTGCATTCTTCATGGTTATAAAATTAGGTTAAAACAATAGGTAGCTTATAATGATAAGTTTATTGAATTTACCATTAAAAAGTAATAATTCATAGAGATTGTTTTATTTGGAATAAGATTTTTAGGAACAAAGAGTAAGGACTTTGGGAGTAAGGAATAAAACCATCCTGGTTACTGACTTTTCCGAAACAACATATAAAAATCATTTGCTCTTTAAATCCTTATTACTTGGTCCAAAAATCTTTGCTCCCTCAATCCTTGCTCCAAAAATCTTTGTTCCCTGGGTCCTTGCTCCAAAAATCCTTGCTCCCTTCTCTCCACAAATCTTTTTCCGTACATTTGCATCAGTTTTGAACATCCGTGATATTTTAGACAGATACAAAGCTGATGACAGGATCAAAGCGTTGGCAACAGCCCTTAACGCTTCCAAAAATCCAAGAATACAGCTACGTGGTTTAGTCGGGTCAAGTGATTCGGCCATGGCGGTAGCATTGTATTTTTTGCAGCACAAGCACATGGTATTTGTACTGCCCGACCGTGAAGAGGCCGGCTATTTTCAGGCAGATCTGGAAAACCTTACCGGTAAAGAAGCCTTACTTTTTCCATCATCCTATCGAAAGCCATTTGAATTTACGCAGCCCGATAGCAGCAACGTACTGGCCCGTGCCGAAGTACTCAACGAGCTTAATCACTCTAATGAGTTTGGGCAATTAATTGTTACCTACCCGGAAGCGCTTGCCGAAAAGGTGATCGACCGCTCATCGCTGGAAAAAAACACCCTCGAGATAGCCGTTGGCAGCAAGCTGAGCATTGAGTTTATCAATGAATTTTTAATTGAGTATGATTTTGACCGGGTTGATTTTGTGTACGAGCCCGGGCAATTTTCTGTACGTGGTGGCATTGTTGATATCTTCTCGTTTTCACACAACCTGCCTTACCGGGTGGAGTTTTTTGGCGATTTTATTGAGTCGATCCGCACGTTCGAGATTGAAAGCCAGCTGTCTGTTGAGCAGGTTAAAAGCATTACCATTGTACCCAATGTACAATCCAAGTTTTTAACAGAAAGCAATATATCCCTGCTGGAGTATGTGGAGCCCGGCACCCAGGTATGGATAAAAGACGTACAGTTTACGCTGGACATTATTCAAACTGGTTTTAAAAAGGCGGTAAACCTGTGGAAGGCGCTCTCTGCCGAAGAAAAAACGCAGAACCCTGAATGGATTGACCCTAAGTTTGGCTTTACCGATGAAAAGCTGATAGCCGACCAGCTATTTGATTTCCCGGTGGTGGAATTTGGTAAACAATTCTTCTATCAGCCTACGGCCTCTATCAATTTTGATATGCGACCTCAGCCATCGTTCAATAAGGACTTCACGCTGCTGATCCACAACTTTAAAAACAACGAGGCCGATAAGATCGAGAATTTTATCCTCACCGATTCTGCCCGGCAGGTAGAGCGTTTATATGCTATTTTAGACGATCTCGACAAGACCGTAAAATTCACTCCCATCAGCGTTTCTATTCGCGAAGGTTTCGTGGACCATGAACAAAAACTGGCCTGCTATACCGATCACCAGATATTTGACCGCTACTATAAATACAAGCTTAAAAAAGGTTACCAGCGCTCGCAGGCCATCACGCTCAAAGAACTGCGCGACCTGAAACCCGGCGACTACGTTACTCATATTGACCACGGTATAGGCAAATACGCCGGTCTGGAAAAAGTAGAGGTTAACGGTAAACAGCAGGAGATGATCCGCTTGATTTATGCTGATAACGATCTGCTGTATGTGAACATCAACTCGCTTAACCGCATATCCAAATACAGCGGCAAAGAAGGTACTGTGCCCAAGATGAATAAACTGGGAACCGATACCTGGGAACGTCTTAAGAAAACAACAAAAAAAAAAGTTAAGGACATAGCCCGCGACCTGATCAAGCTTTACGCCCTGCGCAAGGCCCAGCAAGGGAATGCCTTTTCGCCCGATAGCTACCTGCAAACCGAGCTGGAAGCCTCGTTCCTCTACGAGGATACACCGGACCAGGAAAAAGCCACTGCCGACTTTAAAAAGGATATGGAATCGCCGCACCCGATGGACCGCTTGATTTGCGGGGATGTGGGTTTTGGCAAAACCGAAGTTGCCGTACGTGCAGCATTCAAGGCCGTGGCTGATAGCAAGCAGGTGGCCATATTGGTACCAACTACTATTTTAGCCGCTCAACACTACAAAACATTTACTGACAGGCTCAAGGGCTTTCCGGCCAATATTGATTACATTAACCGGTTTAAAACAAGCCGGCAGATCAAGGATACTTTAGAGAAGCTGAAGGAAGGCAAGGTAGATATCATTATCGGCACACACCGCCTGGTGAGCAAGGATGTTAAGTTCAAAGACCTCGGATTGATGATCATTGACGAGGAGCAAAAATTCGGCGTATCAACCAAAGAGAAACTGAAACAAATGCGTGCCAATGTGGATACGCTGACGCTTACCGCTACGCCTATCCCGCGTACGCTTCACTTTTCGTTGATGGGGGCGCGCGATCTTTCTATCATATCTACCCCGCCACCAAATAGGCAGCCGGTAGTTACGGAGCTGCATGTATTTAACGATACGCTGATCAAAGAGGCCGTGGAGTTTGAACTGGAACGTGGCGGACAGGTGTTCTTTATTCATAACCGCGTGGCCGATCTGCCGCAACTGGGTGGTATGATCCATAAACTGGTACCCAAGGCACGTGTTGGCATAGCTCACGGGCAACTGGAGGGCGACGCGCTGGAAGATGTGATGCTGAAATTTGTGAACCACGAGTATGATGTGCTGGTGGCTACTACCATTATTGAAGCCGGTTTGGATATCCCGAACGCTAATACCATCATCATCAATTACGCCCACATGTTTGGCCTGAGCGATCTGCACCAGATGCGCGGTCGTGTGGGGCGAAGCAATAAAAAAGCTTATTGTTATTTGTTAAGCCCGCCATTATCCACATTAACCAGCGAGGCCCGCAAACGTCTGAGTGCCATCGAGGAGTTCAGCGACCTGGGCAGTGGTTTTAACGTGGCCATGCGCGATCTGGACATCCGTGGCAGCGGAAATTTACTTGGCGCCGAGCAAAGCGGTTTTATTGCCGAGATCGGGTTTGACATGTACCACAAGATCCTGGACGAGGCCATACAGGAATTGAAAGAAGATGAATTTAAAGGCGTTTTCCCGGATGATAAACCCCGTCCATTCATTTCCTTTACCCAGATTGATACCGACCTGGAGATCCTGATCCCCGATGAATACGTGACCAATATCTCTGAACGCTATAACCTGTACACCGAACTATCCAAGCTCGAGAACGAGGCCGAACTATCTGCTTTTCAGCAACAGCTGCATGACCGTTTTGGCAAAATACCACCCCAGGTTAACGATCTACTCAACACCATGCGGATGCAATGGCTGGGCAAAGCTATCGGCTTTGAAAAGATCTCGCTTAAAAAGAATGTATTGCGAGGCTATTTCATCAGCAACCAGCAATCGGCCTATTTTGAATCGGATGCTTTCCGCAATGTGCTCACCTTTGTACAAAGCAATATGCGCCGCACAAACCTCAAAGAAGTAAAAAACACCCTGCGTCTGAGTATTGAAGGCGTAAACAGTATTGATCAGGCAGTGTTGTTTTTGAGTGAGATAGCGGGTATGGTCGGGGTTGATTAATCCACAACCCCTTATCTTTGCGGGAAAAGCGGTTTGTGAGGACACAAACCGCGGCGCATAATTAAAACATCATTTTCCCGCTGCCTGTGTCCTCACAGGCAGCTTGCTTACTTCCTTGTCTCTATTTTTCTTAATTTCCATCCATGGAATTAAATGGCATTTATTTTTTCCACTTCAAGGCAAAAGCGGTTTGTGAGGACACAAACCGGGGGGTAAACCATTTTTTCACCGCTGCCTGTGTCCTCACAGGCAGCTTGCTTACTTCCTTGCCACTATTTTTCTTAATTTCTATCTATGGAATTAAATGGCGTTTACTTTTATACTGCAACTATTCTTGACTGGATACCACTTCTGCGTACGGAAAAGTTTAAACACATTGTGTTAAAGAGCCTGATATATCTTATTAAAAAAGGAAAAATAAAAGTTTATGGTTTTGTAATTATGCCTAATCATATACACTTGATATGGGAATGCCTGGAAACGAATGGCAAGGAAATGCCACATGCCAGTTTTATGAAGTTTACCGGACATCAATTTTTAGAAGCTCTCCGGGAGGACAGCGATGAGCTTCTCCGAAGATTCAAAACGGATCACAATAGCAGAAATTATCAATTTTGGCAACGGAATTCATTGCCTATAAAAATAGCTGACAGAAAAATGCTGGAGCAAAAATTGGATTATTTACATCTTAATCCATTGCAGAAACACTGGGACCTGGCTGACGATCCTAACAACTATTATTTTTCATCCTGTTCTTTCTATGAGCAGGATGATCCAAAATTTAATTGGCTAACTCATTACATGACGATTTATGAGTAATTTCAAAGCGGTTTGTGAGGACACAAACCGCGGGGAAAGGAGGCATCCAACATGCATGGCAAACACCATAAACGTGGAATACTTAACAAATGAGATCCCGAAATAAATTCGGATGACCTCATATAGTTCAAATCCGAAATCGAACATCCCAATTCCGAATTTCAAACTACACCTTCTTATAAATATCTCTCAAATTCCGGCCCATTTCCTGGTAATCCAGGCCATAGCCTACTACAAATTCGTTCTCAATCTCAAAGCCTACATATTTCAGCTCTTCAATAGGGCTCAGTAAAGCTGCAGGTTTCAACAATAAAGAGCATACTGCAATAGATGCCGGGTTACGCTGTTTCAATTTATCAATGAGGTAATGCAGCGTATTGCCGGTATCTACAATATCCTCAATGATCACCACATCGCGGTCTTTAATATCCATGATCAAATCAATATCATCACGTATCTTGAGCTTACTGGTAGTACCGCCGTAATAGGAAGCCAGTTTAGTAAAGGCAATTTCGCAAGGCCCATCAATTTGTTTAATGAGGTCGGCTATGAACAAAAAACTGCCGTTCAGCACGCCAACAAACACAGGAATGCTATTTTGATAATCGGCGTTTAACTGCTGACCAATAGCTGTTGTACGTTCTATTATAGATTTTTCGCTGATAAGGGGTTCAAATTCAAGATCGGCAATTTTAATTTTCATAAGTGGGGGCTACTTTAATGTTTGGGGGCATTTTAAACTCGGTATGTTAAGTAATTACATACGCATGTACGATTTTTTGCCCTAAAATAGTATAAATCGCTTACAATAGCACCAAAATAATTATACTGCATATAACGTATCTTTGCACCTCATGATCGATTACCAGGCATATACCTTACTTAATGGCATCCGCATATTGTACAAACACGCGCCCTTTGCCATAACCCATTGCTGTTTTATTGTAAATGCCGGTTCGCGCGATGAAGGAGAGCAACAGGAAGGCCTTGCCCATTTCATTGAGCACCTGCTGTTTAAAGAAACCGAAAGGCGCAACACCAGCCAAATTTTAAATCGGCTGGAATTGGTAGGTGCCGATCTGAATGCTTATACCACAAAAGAATATACCTGTATACATGCGTCGCTGCTTAACCTGCATCTGGAGCGCTCGATGGACTTATTTGAAGATATCTTGTTCCACTCCACTTTTCCGGAGGATGAGCAGGAAAAAGAAAAGGGCGTAATTCTGGACGAAATTGCCTCTTACCTCGACCAGCCCGAAGAAGCCATACAGGACGATTTTGAAGAACTGCTTTTTAAAGGTCATCCCATGGGTAATAATATTTTAGGGACGACCGAATCTGTTGGAAGAATGAATGGCGACGATATCCGTGCATTTATCCAGGCCAATTACAGCACCTCCGAAATGGTATTTGCCGTTCATGGTAATTATGATTTTAAAAAGATCATCAAACTATCCGAAAAATACTTTGGAGGCATCCCTGCGCATCATCTTAAAAAAAACAGGATAGCGCCGCTGGCCAACCAAAATGGCATTCATATTATTAAAAAACCGATATCGCAAACGCATTGTATCATCGGCAACCAGGCTTATTCATCATCCCATCAACATAAAAATGGTCTGTTGCTGCTTAATAACTTGTTAGGCGGCATGGGTATGAGCAGCCGGTTGAACCTGGAGATCCGCGAAAAGTATGGTATTGCCTACACCATCGAGTCAAACTATACCGCGCTTACCGATACCGGCATTTTTTCAATTTACTTCGGAACCGATGCCGAAAAAGCCGAAAAAGCCTCTCGCCTGGTACATAAAGAATTAAAAAAATTGCGCGAGCAAAAGCTGGGGACCTTGCAGCTGCACCAGGCCAAAGAAAAGTTTATTGGGCAAATTGCCCTGGCCGAGGAAAACCGCATGAGCCTGATCATATCAATGGCAAAAAGTTTGCTTGATTTTAACCATATTGATACGCTGGACGATGTTTTTGCCAAAATAAATGCCGTAACAGCCGATCAGTTATTGGAAATAAGCAACGAAATTTTTGATATTGACAAGCTAATTACACTGAATTTTGAACCCAAATAAGAATAAACCTGTATTTTTGTAAAATGAAGTATCCTATCATCGCCTACGGAGATCCTGTTTTAAGGAAAAAAGCAACAGCCATTGAACCAGACGAGTACCCGCATATCAAAGAATTGGTTGAAAACATGTTTGAAACCATGTATGCCGCCCACGGCGTTGGCCTGGCCGCTCCGCAGGTGGGTATGTCTATGCGTTTGTTTGTGGTTGACGCTTCTGTTTTTAGTGATGATGAGCCCGAATTGAAAGACTTTAAAAAAGTATTTATCAACGCTACCATATTAGAAGAAACCGGCGAAGAATGGGGCTTTAATGAAGGCTGCCTGAGCATACCGGATATCAGGGAAGATGTGTACCGCAAACCCGTGGTAAAACTATCTTATTACGATGCGGACTGGAAACATTACGAAGAAACCTTCAAAGGCCTTGCCGCACGCGTGATACAACATGAATATGACCATATTGAAGGCAAGCTTTTCACCGATAAGTTAAGCCCGCTGCGCAGACGTCTCATTGAGAAAAAGCTGAACGATATTTCAAAAGGGATGGTTGATGTTGACTACAAAATGAAATTTCCGGCCGTTAAAAAAGGGCGGTAGGCTAAGTCGTAAGTCTGGGGTCTTTAGTTCTAAGTTAAAACACGAATATGTTTTTTTGACTTCAACTACATTGTTCCCAAATGAGACTTAAGACTACTTACTCAGAACTTAAGACTTAATTACTGCTGCTTTTATTATCAGAATCGGTTATCTGTTTAATCAAACTACCCCATGCAAATGGGTTAAGCAATGGATTTGGCGTGAGGGAATGCGAATTCAGGATAGTGTTATGCATACTCTGGGCCGTAGCTGACTGTATCTCCTGAGCATCGCGGGGTAATACGTTTCCTAAAGCAACCAGCGTAGTACGACTGATGTTTTTACGCGCTATCTCCAGGTCGTCATCAGCCAGTTTTACCGCTAAAAAGTCTTTCTTAAACTCATCAGTAGTGGCCCATGGAAACACATGGAATGTGGGTAAATTTATGATCTGTGCTTTCAGATTAACTTGTAGCGTGTAGCTTTTATTGGGCACATTGGAAGGAATAACAACCGTTACCGGTCCGTATCCAACGCAGGTAAAACGCAGGGTGTCCTGTTCATGCACCACAAATGAAAAATAGCCTTTATAGTTTGATTGCCCTGCCGAATTATGCGCCGAAGTATTGGTTATGGTAACATAAGGCACAATAACATTTAAGCTGTCGGCATTATGTACTACACCTGTAAACTGCACAACGGGCCTGTCATCATGCTTTTGTGCAAAGGCCCCAATTGTCGCAAATAAAAATAATATGGCTATCAGATATTTCATATACCAATCACTTTTTCCGGATATATTACAGGCTACGCCCGGAAAAAGTTTCAAAACTTTAACAAAAGTACGTTAATGCAGCAAATAAGACCGGCATTTTAACAATACTTAACATTATCTCAAATTTTCAGGGAGCACCGCGTTAGGGTCGTCAATGTCTGTTAGGTTGATAGCCTCAATACCGGTTACTTCCGGAACGGCTTTTTTAATAGCCTGTTCAATGCCGGCTTTAAGCGTCATGATGCTCATGGGACATGAACCGCACGAACCCAACAGTTTTAATTTAACTACACCTTCAGGGGTAATCTCCTCAATCGAAACATTCCCGCCATCAGTCTCCAAATACGGACGGATGGTATCTAAGGCTGTCTCTACTTGACTTAATAAACTCATTTTAACTAAATTATAATATAAAGTAAAGTTACAACAATTTGTTTATTTGTTCATCTGTTTATTAGTTCATTGGTCTTAACCATGTAATCTTACCTAATTAATCATCAGACACAAACAAAACCTGTGAACTAATGAACTAATGAACCAACTGCTTTCGCGTTTGAAATAGCTACCTGTTGTGCCACGCGGCTGGCCATTTCCAAAAAAGCCTGTGTCATTATCCCATCTTCTTCCAGTATGGTTGGCTTGCCCGCATCGCCAGAGTCACTTATACTCTTTACTAACGGAATTTCTCCTAAAAATGGTACATCCAATTGCGCGGCCAGTTTTTGCCCGCCACCTTGTCCGAAAATATAATATTTATTTTCGGGCAGCTCGGCAGGTGTAAAGTATGACATGTTTTCGACCACGCCCAGTATCGGCACGTTAATGGCAGGCATTAAAAACATGCCTATTCCCTTTTTAGCATCGGCAAGTGCCACGTTTTGCGGCGTAGTTACAATTACCGCTCCTGTAACGGGGAAAGTTTGTGTAACCGTAATATGTATATCGCCGGTTCCGGGTGGCAGGTCTATTACCAGGTAATCCAGTTCGCCCCAGTCAGCATCATTAAACAATTGTTTTACCGCGGTTGATACCATCGGTCCGCGCCAAGGCACGGGCTGATTCGGATCTGTGAAAAAACCTATGGACAACAATTTGATGCCATACTTTTCAATCGGCTCAATTCGTGTTTTGCCATTAACATCGCTGGCCTGGGGGCGTGCGCCCTCTAAACCAAACATAATAGGGACAGATGGCCCATAAATATCCGCGTCTATCAAACCCACTTTCGCTCCGGCTTTAGCCAGGCCCAATGCCAGGTTTGCCGCTACCGTTGATTTACCAACACCACCTTTGCCAGACGCTACCGCTATAATATTTTTAACGCCGGGAACGCCGGTATTTTTTTGAGAGGTAACCCTCGAGGTCATATTGATGTTCACCACCGCCTCTTTGCTTATAAAGTGAGTGATAGCATTACGGCATGCATTTTCTATCATTGCTTTCAGCGGACAGGCCGGCGTGGTCAGTATCACCGAGAAGCTAACGTTGTTGCCATCTATATGAATATCCTGTATCATGTTCAGCGTAACCAGGTCTTTTTTCAGATCCGGTTCTTCCACATTGCCCAGGGCTTGTAAAACTTGTTCTTTGGTAATTATCATAATATTATGGCAAATTTATGAAAACAGGTCGTTGATTTGCGTTTGCTAAAGAAACAATTTGCAGAAACAACCGTTTGCAGGGGATAAGATTTAGTTTAGTTTTGGAAAAATTTACACATGAAGCGTCTTAATCCTAAATACATACGCATAGCCGCATTTATACTGATCCCCTTATTGCTTATCCTTTTAATAGGTGGCTATATTGCCTATTCCAAGCGCGAGGCCTTGCTTCAAAAAGCTATCAGCAAAGCTAAAGCAAAAGCCAGGAGGGATTATAATTTAGATGTAAAAATAGGTTCGGCCCATTTTACGGGCTCCAGTACGGTAGCATTCTCTGATATCTCGATAGTGCCCGAACAGCGCGATAGTTTACTGAATATCAAGAACCTGGTGGTAAGTGTAAAGCTGTTACCGCTTATTGTTGGCGATATTAAGCTGGCGGATGTTTCGCTGCAGGATGGCTTTATAAACCTCACCAGCGTAAAAGGGGTTAAAAACTTCGATTTCCTGTTTAAAAAGAAAAAAGATACTACCGCCACGCATGATAAGGTTGACCTGGCCGACCTGGCCGATCATCTGATTAACGAAGTGCTTTACAAGATACCCGATAACCTGCACCTGAATAATTTTCTGATCTCTTTTAGGGACGATAGCACCAGGTTAAAGCTACTGGCCAAAACCGCCCTGATTAAAGACGGCAACCTCACCTCGACCATTGATGTGGATAATGGCGCCGCCACCTGGCATATCGCTGGTAAAATGCACCCATCGGATAAGGACATCGACGTAAAATTATATGCCGATGGCAAAAAAGTGGAGCTGCCTATCATCCAAAAAAAGTTTAAGCTTGTATTAAATTTCGATACCATCAGCACCCGGCTTACCAAGGTGGAGCACAGCGGCGGCGAAACAAAAATTTATGGTTCCTGGGCGGTGCACAATCTTCTTATTAATCACCCTGGCTTATCATCAGATAACATTGTGTTCCCTGATGCATCCATCGATGCTAATGTATTTGTAGGCAGCAATTATGTATCTGTCGACAGCTCATCGCTTATCCATATTAAAAAGCTTACCGCGCATCCTTTCATCAAATACACGCTGAACCCTGTAAAAATATATGAGCTTAAGATCAATACCGGCTGGTTAAACGCTCCAGATATTTTCGACTCCTTCCCATCCGGGATGTTTGATGCCCTGAATGGTATACAGGTTGCGGGCAAGCTCAACTATGCGCTCAATTTTTATATGGATTCATCCAAGCCCGATGACCTTCAATTTGATTCGCGCCTGAGCAAGGATAATTTCAGGATAGTGAAGTATGGCAAAACCGACCTGACCAAGCTAAATAGCACATTTGTTTACACCCCTTATGAAAAAGGCAAAGCCATGTCGCCGCATGTCATTGGGCCCGAAAACCCGGAATTTACACCACTGGAACAAATATCACCCAATCTGCGCAATGCTGTAATGACGGCCGAAGACCCGTCTTTTTATACCAATCACGGTTTTGTGGATGAAGCTCTGCGTAAATCGCTGGTTACCGATTTTAAAACTAAAAAGTTTAAACGCGGCGGTAGCGGCATATCTATGCAGCTGGTAAAAAACGCCTTTTTAAGTCGCGAAAAAACGCTTGCCCGTAAAATTGAAGAGATCCTGATCGTTTGGATCATCGAGAACAACCGCATCATGACCAAAAACCGGATGCTGGAAGTTTATTTCAACATTATTGAATGGGGACGCGGTATATACGGTATATCAGAAGCCTCGCATTATTATTTTGGCAAATCGCCATCAGAACTTACCCTGGGCGAAAGTATTTACCTGGCCAGTATTGTACCCTATCCAAAGGGTGGCCTATACGCTTTTCAGCCCGATGGCACGCTTCGTCCCGGCCTCCATGGGTACTTTAATCTCATCGGTAAATTAATGGCACAAAAAGGTTATACGGCACGGGATACCAACGCATACGGTTTTTATAGCGTTCGTCTGCGGGAAAGCCTGCGCCGGAGTATCGCGCCGGTGGATACGGCTACTGCCGATAGCCTGATGAAGCAAAGCGACGACAATGAAGTGATGCCGGTATTGGAAGACCCGGTAAAAAAACCAAACTTCTTTCAGCGTCTTTTTGGTAAAAAAGATACCACGGCTAAAAAAGCAGAAGAACAGGAAAAGATAAAGGAGAAAAGCGCTAAGGAGAAATTAAAAGAGCAAATTGAGGCTCTGAAACAGGAGTATAAATTAAAAATAGACAATATTGATACCACGGGCAAAACCCGGAAAGACATAAGACAGGAAAAACGGCGCCTGAGAAAAGAGCAGGATGATAAAGAGGACGAGTTGAAGCAAAAGGCCAATTTATAGCTTGTACATGGTGCCGCTGTAAATTAGATGTTCATCCACATATAATTAAGAGTCAAGAACCAGGAGTTAAGGCTATAACAAAGGCCTTTCCTGACTCTTGACTCTTATATCTTGCCCCGCAGCACCCTTCTCGTAAAACCAAGGGAATCAATGGCATGGCCTTTGCATACCTGTTTCCATGACGAATTAGGATCATGGCAAAGAAAATACTGATAGTTGACCGCAATGGCCTGATGGTGGAGGTAATGGCATACATATTAACCAGTAATGGCTATGAGGTAATTACCCTTGACAATGCCACTCATATATTTAGCAGTATCCGCCAAAACCATCCGGATTTGATTATTCTTGATGCTGTTTTACCTGGTATAGATGGTATAGATGTATGCCGCCTGCTCAAATGGAATAAAGAAACCCAAACGCTCCCTGTAATTATTTGCACCGACATTGAAGACACCGAAGGTCTTTTAAAACAGGAAGGTGCGCCTGATGATATTTTGCACAAACCCTTTGGTATAAATAACCTGATAGAAGTGGTTGGGCACCAATTGGTCGCTTGAGCATCCTCCACTGTTTTCTTTAAAATGCCCGATTTAACTACAACAATTGTATATTTACCCCGAGGAGAAAAAGATGGGTCTGCCACTACGAATAACATATAACGATACCGACCACGTTTACCAGATAAACACAACGCCGATCAGTAAAGCCACTACAGAGCTTGAAATATTATTAAACGGCGAAAAAATAACCCTTCAAAAAGATATCCGCGGAGCATGGATACAACAGGGAGACGGTCCGCTGATTGATCCGGAATTGGCTCAGGCATTAGGCCGGTCTGTATCCCTGCGGTTCAGGATGTAATTATTCTTCTATGAGTTTTCCCGGTCAGCTATACGTAGAATAAACGCTACATAATCTGATTTTTCCTATACAAACCTTCACTAAGGATCATTGGCCCTTTTTTATCGCGTCTGTAAACCTGCATTTATCGCGCTTCATTGATTTTATAAAGTAAACCTGGTATTTTTGTTTCATGAGTATTCTTGTAACCGGAAGCGCCGGTCATCTGGGTGAAGCCATTTTGCGAACCTTGAAGGCACAGGGCCGGCAGGCACGGGGTGTGGATATCAAAGCTTCGGCTTTTACAGATCATGTAGGGTCAATAACAGACAGGGATTTTATCCGCGGTTGCCTCAAAGATATACAGGCGGTGATCCATACTGCAACGCTGCATAAACCGCACATCGCCACCCATACCAACCATGATTTTATTGACACCAATGTTTCGGGCACGCTAATATTGCTGGAAGAAGTTGTAGCTGCCAGGATAAGCGCCTTTGTTTATACCAGCACTACCAGTACATTTGGCGCGGCTATGAATCCCGCTCCCGGTGAGCCTGCGGCCTGGATCACCGAAGAGGTAACGCCCATACCCAAAAACATTTACGGTGTAACCAAAATAGCCGCCGAAAACCTGTGTGAAATGTTTGCCCGCAAACACAACCTGGGTGTTGTAATATTACGAACATCGCGGTTTTTCCCGGAAGCAGATGATGATGCCGCGGTAAGAGGAAAATACAGCGCGCCAAATGTACAAGCCAACGAATTGCTGTATCGCCGGGTAGAAATGGAAGACGTGGTTGACGCGCATATCCTGGCGATTGAAAAAGCCCGGGCTATTAAGTTTGGGCGTTATATCATTTCGGCAACAACACCATTTACAAAGGAGGATTTAGCCATGCTTCACACCAATGCCCCGGCGATAGTCAAACGGCTCTTCCCGCATTATGAACAACTCTTCGCCACCCAGCAGTGGACCATGTTCCCGCATATTGACCGGGTTTATGTGAACAGCCGGGCCCTTAATGAACTGGGATGGCGACCCAAATATGATTTTGCCCATGTACTGAAATGCCTTAGCGCAGGTACGGATTTCAGAAGCCCCCTATCCCGCGAAGTTGGCAACAAAGGCTACCATGATACTGTTTTTGAGCAGGGGCCCTATCCTGTTGAATAGTTACAAAAAGCGGGTTTGTATTTTTTATGATTAACATCTATATAGCTGCTAATCAGTAATTTAAATATGTATTCCTGTATGTTATATATAAACCCACTCAGGGCCTCTTGAAATGGGCCCTGAGTTTATATCGGACCCAACTATATTCCTCAGGGTTCCCTTCGTTCAGTTGCCTACGTCGTACCTGCTCGTATGGAATATTTGTTCTTTTATTATAGCAATGACGCGTGGAGTAATCGGGTAAATTGAAGGAGGTTATTTAATCAATCCACTCAAACCTGGTATATGGTACCAATGCATCCGGTATCCTGATGCCTTTTTCGGTCTGGTTATTTTCCAGCAGGGTAGCCACAATGCGGGGTAACGCTAATGCACTACCGTTGAGAGTGTGGGCCAGCTGGGTTTTACCTTCGGTATTGCGGAAACGCAGTTTAAGGCGATTGCTTTGGAAAGTTTCAAAGTTGGATACGGATGATACTTCCAGCCAGCGTTGCTGCGCGGCGCTCCAGGTTTCCATATCGTAAGTTAAAGCAGAGCCAAAACCCATATCGCCGCCACAAAGGCGCAATACTCGGTAAGGTAAGCTCAGTTTTTGTAGCAGACCCTGTACGTGTGCGCTCATCTGTTCCAAAACCTCATAGGAGCGGTCGGGCTGTACTACCTGCACAATCTCCACCTTATCAAACTGGTGCAAACGATTCAGGCCGCGTACGTGCGCGCCGTATGAACCGGCCTCACGGCGAAAGCATGGTGTATGACCACAGTTTTTTACCGGCAGGTCTTCACCTTTCAATATCACATCGCGGTACATATTAGTGATGGGCACTTCGGCTGTTGGTATCAGATATAAATTATCAACACCAACATGATACATCTGCCCTTCCTTATCCGGTAATTGTGATGTGCCGAAGCCAGATGCTTCGTTCACCATCAATGGCACGCTTACTTCGCTGTAGCCCGCTTTTTCGGCCTCGTCAATAAAAAAGTTGATGAGGGCACGCTGTAGTTTTGCGCCTTTATTTTTATATACAGGGAAGCCGGCGCCGGTTATTTTAACACCCAGCTCAAAATCGATCAAATTATATTTTGCGGCCAGTTCCCAGTGCGGCAAGGCATCGGCAGGCAGCGCGGGTTTTGTGCCGTTTTCCAATACCACTTCGTTTTCCTCGGGGGTTAAACCTTTGGGTACGGAGCTATGTGGCAGATTGGGTAATAATACCAGTTTTTGATATAATTCTTCTTCTATAAAAGCCAGCTGATCGCCCAGCTTTTTGATATCCTCTTTCCAGGCGCCTGTTTTGGCTTTAATGGTTTCTGCTTCGTCTTTTTTACCCGCGCGCATCAGATCGCCTATTTGTTTGGCGGCAGCATTGGCCTCGGCCGAAACGTTATCCATACTGGTTTGAGTTTGACGGCGTTTATCGTCTAACTGAATTATTTCATCAACCAGTTCGGTCTGTTTAAAATTTTTTACAGCCAAACGTTCCAAAACCTGTTCCCGGTTATCGCGGATATAACTAACTTGCAGCATTATTTTATTTTTAGGCAAAGATATAATTAGTTCATGGTTCATAGTTCATGGTTCATGGTTTTTTGTTCTTGAACCATGAACTATCATCTATGAACTACGAGCCATACAACCATGAACGAAAAAGGTAAACTATACTTAGTACCCACCCCAATAGGCAACCTGGAGGATATTACCTTGAGGGCCATACGTATTTTGAAAGAGGCCGACCTGATATTGGCCGAGGATACGCGCACATCGGCGCCATTGCTGAAACATTTTGATATTCATCAGAAAGTGTTTTCGCATCATCAGCATAATGAACACCAATCATCCAACGAGATCGTGAAATTTTTGCTGGAAGGAAAAAACATCGCCCTGATATCTGATGCGGGAACGCCGGCCATATCCGATCCGGGTTTTTACCTGGTGCGCGAGGCCCTGAAATTTGATATCGCGGTAGAATGCCTGCCTGGTGCTACGGCTTTTGTGCCTGCGCTGGTTAACTCAGGCTTTCCTACAGATAAGTTTTGTTTTGAAGGGTTTTTACCGCTGAAAAAAGGTCGCCAAACCCGTTACAAATTTTTGGCCGAAGAGGAACGCACTATAATACTATACGAATCGCCGCATCGTTTACTGAAAACACTCGACGAAATGGCCACGTACTTTGGTGCCGATCGCCAATTGTCCATATCGCGCGAGCTCACTAAAATGTTTGAGGAAACCGTTCGCGGTACCGTAGCCGAGGTAAAGCTGTATTTTGAAACGCACCCCGTAAAAGGCGAGTTTGTGATTTGTGTAGCAGGCGCCGAAGCTAAAACATCAAAAAATAAATATAAAGAAGACGAAGAGGAATAGACCTCACCCAACCCTCTCCAAAGGAGAGGGCTTTAAAAACAAAAAAATATGTCATTGCGAGGAGGAACGACGTGGCAATCTCGTAGCTATTCTCACGAATGAGAACGCGAGGAGATTGCCGCGCTACGCTCGCAATGACATGGGGTTTTCTTTCCAAACCGATATGATATAAATAACAAATGAAAAAAAATCTTCCTTTAGCCATACTTTCCGGATTACTGCTGTGGATAGCATGGCCGCCTACGCCTTATACTACCTTTTTGCTGTTTTTTGGTTTTGTGCCCATACTGCTGGCGATGGAAAACATTATCCAATCCACATCGGCCAAAAAGGGGAGGCAAATATTCAACGTAACCTTTATTGGTTTTTTTATCTGGAATGTAGGCTCTGTTTACTGGGTGTACAACGCCCTGAAAATAGTGGGTGACCTTGTGGCTATTCCCATTACGCTAATCCCGTATTCGCTGGGGCCGTTGCTCATGGCCCTGGCTTGTTGGTTATATTATCGCTTACGACTGATAACCAGCCGGGGCTGGAGTTTAGCTGGTCTGGTTTGTTTATGGATAGGCTATGAGTACCTGCACCAGAGCTGGGACCTGAATTTTCCCTGGATGACTTTGGGTAACGGGTTCGCGGTGAGCCACCAATGGATCCAATGGTATGAGTATACCGGTGTTTATGGCGGCACCATTTGGGTATGGGCGATAAACATACTGGCTTTTTTAATTTATGTGGGCTTACGTGAGGCACAGGCAAAAAAGCTGCGACTAAAACTGATCAGCGCGTTTGTACTGACTATTTTGCTGCCGATTAGCTTTTCGTTATACACTTATTACAATTATACTGAGCAGAAAAATCCATCGAACGTGGTGGCGGTTCAGCCCAACATTGATCCTTATGGAAAGGAGGGGGATATCCCTGCCAATCTGCAGATCGATATCATGATCCACCTGTCGCGGAGTGTAGCCCAGCCCAATACCGAGTTTTTTTTATGGCCCGAAACCGCCATTCCGGAGTATATGAATGAGGATGGTATCAACAGCAATATTTACTTTAAACAGGCGCAGTATTTTTTACGCAAATACAAAAACAGCACCCTGATAACCGGGGGCGAAACCTACCGTTTCTATAATTCACAAGCTACCCCAACGGCCAGCCCCACACAGCAGCCCGGCGTATTCGCGGATAATTTTAGCTCGGCTATCGCGATTGAAAACAGTGGCAATGTGCAGTTCTATCATAAATCGCGACTGGTTCCAGGCGCCGAAGCCTTACCTTTTGGCAACGCGTTATCATTTTTAAAGCCGGTATTTGAACACCTGGGCGGGGCCACGGGCGCTTATGGCAGTCAGCCTGATGCAGGGGTAGTTTATTCACAAAGTGGTATTGGCGCCGATCCGGTGATCTGTTACGAATCTATCTTCGGGGGTTATGTAGCACGTTCGGTACAAAAAGGGGCGCAGTTCATTGCCATAATTACCAATGATGGCTGGTGGGAAAATACATCGGGTAAAGATCAGCACCTGGATTACGCCAAGCTGCGGGCTATTGAAACCCGGCGTTGGGTGGCTCAATCGGCCAATACGGGGATCTCGGCTTTCATTAACCAGCGCGGCGACATCATACAGCAAACCAAATGGTGGACCCAGGCTGCCATAAAACAGGATATCAACCTTAACTCAGAGCTTACTTTTTATGCAGAGCACGGCGATTACCTACCCAAAGCCGGAAGTTTTATAGCTGTTTTGCTGATCGGATTTATTGTAGTGAAGGGGAGGTTTAGGAAGAAACAGATTGCTGCTTTATAAAGCTGTCTTATTATAAATTTGCAAAGGAGCTATTCGCTGACAGCCGACCCGTTTGATAAGTACCAATGAACTATTGAACCAATGAACCAATGTGTTACTCCTCGTTCCTCTTCAAAATAAAGGCCATCAGATCATTGATGGGTTGCTTGATCACCTTGCCGGTTTTTACACCGTGCCGATGGCATAGGGCTGTTAATTCTTCCGCAAAGAAATAGGCGATAGAGCCTACAAAATGGCATTTGTAACGATGATATTCGGGGTACGATTTGATGTTGGTATCAATAAATTCCAGTAAGCCTCTTTCCAGCAGTTCCTGACCGTAAGGGGTGGTTTTTATTTCGCTTACAAAACGCGAGAACGAAGCCAGGTAGGTATTGGCATTGGGCCGCTGATATACGTTCTTGATCACGATCTCTTTATTCAATCCATATGCTTTGTCAAACGCCTCATTGATATCGGCGGGCATATTGCCATACAGGAAATCGGTAATGAGCGCTTTGCCAAACCAGGTGCCGGAGCCTTCGTCGCCTAAAACAAAACCCAGGCCATGCTGGCCATCATGGATGTTCTCGCCATCAAAGTAGGAGATGTTTGATCCGGTACCCATCACACAGCAAATGCCTTTTTCGTGCCCGCAGGTAGCGTAGGCACAACCCAAAAGATCGCTATCGACACTGATAAAGGCTTTGGTGAACAGCTGGCTGATCGCGTTGGAAACGATCTCATGCCTGTCTGGACTGGAGCAGCCCGCTCCGAAAAAATATATTTCGGAAATATCATTAGCATAAGCTACCATATCAGGTGCCTGGTCCTGTATTATTTTGGCTATTTCTTTTTCGGTTAAAAAATATGGGTTTAATCCGGCGGTTTTGAATGATACCGGCTCTTGCTTTGGGAGGCTGAGCAGCCAGTCTGTTTTGGAAGATCCGCTATCGGCAACTAAGATCATGGACAAATTTCTTCGAGCGCTTTAACTGTTAATGGCTTATGTATAAATTGGGTAATATACTTGTTTCCTACCGACTCTTTCCTATCTGTTGGATCAAGGGAAGAAGAAAGCATAAATATTTTAATATCTTTTTTATTGATCAAAAGCGTATCGTATTCCTCTAAAAACTCAAAACCGCTCATCATGGGCATGCGTACATCTAAAAAGATAACATCTGGTTTTATAGTACCCTCCCGGAGCGAATTTATAGCTTCGGCTGGCGATTGTCTTACAATGATCTGCTCAGCGAAGTTACTGTTTTCCAAAATCCTGCGCGTAACAAAGTTGTCGATGTAATTATCATCAATCAACAGGCAGGTTTTGTAGGGATTTAACATTGTTTCAAAAATAGCTTTTTAAAGCAATTTAAGAAACATACGCTATAAATAAATACTTATTAGTACTTAATTAATATTAATGCTGCTGGTGATCTGTTTTAAAGTAACCTCTGCAAGTTTTGACTGATACTGAGCTGCAAAGAACTTGGATTGCGCATCCAGGTAATTACGCTGGGCCTCTCTGATCTCCAAAGGTGTAATATTACCCAGCTTATATTTTTCTAATGATATATCCAGGTTCTTTTTAGCTATGGTAACGTTAGCCTGCCCCAGTTTAATGAGGTCGAGACCAGATAAATAGCTCACAAAAAAGTTATTGATCTGCGCCTCTACGTTCAGCCGGGTTTGTTTGGCGCTGATATTGGCATTGTCGATCTGTATTTTCGCGTTCTTTTCGCGTCGGTTTTGGTTAAAGCCATCAAAAATATTAATAGAGGCGGTCAACCCGTAATTTAAACCATGCACATTTTGCGACAGCGTAAAACCCGCCGGTGTTTTGCTATTAGAAAAAGTATAGCCCGAGGTTAAACCTACCTGCGGATACCGGGTTGAGCGCACCTGTTTCAGGTTAATTTCGGCTAAACGCTTATTGATCTGTGCCGATAAAATGGCCGGGTTTTGTAACTGGGCGCTGTTAATGATCTCGGCAAGGGTTAGTTTATCATCAATCAGGATGGTATCAGCTACGGTAAAATCGGTTTGCAGGTCGCGGATCAATAACTGGTTGAGCTGTATTTTGACAGCCTTGAACTGCTGGTATTGCGTAACCAGGTTGGCCGTATCGGTATTGAGGTTAACCTGCGCGTTTAATACATCAAGCCCCGATGCGCGGCCAACTTTATATTTGTCGTTAGCATAACGCAATTGCGTGCGCGAAATATCGATAGCCCCTTTGAGCGCTTTGATCTGCTCGTTTTGGTTGATGAGATCATAGTAAGTAGTGATCACATTGGCAACGGTGGTTTGGATGGTATCCTTTAGCCGGATAGCGCTTAAGGTATCAACGGTTTTTAACTGATCGTAATTGGCAAACATATTAAAGCCGTCGAAAATGGTCCAGTTAAGATTTACGCCATAGCTATTATTGGAGTTATGGGCATTAATATTATTAACCGTGCCGTCATTACGTGTTTGTTTGGTGTTTTGCCTGCTGTTGTTGGTGGCAAAATTGCCGGTGAGCTGCGGCAAAACACCGGCATTACCCAGCGTAACATTATTTGCCGCGATGGTTGAATTATTTTGCGACAGCTTGATATTATAGTTGTTTTTAAGAGCTATCTCCACAGCCTCCTTCAGCGTAAGCAAAGGAGCATCCTGAGCCCAGGCCGTTACGCTGAAAACCAGACTGCAAAAAATACAGAAAACTATTTTCCTGATTTTGGATTTCGGATGTTCGATTTCGGATTTAAAGTTTAGCATTTGGTTTTTGATTTCGGAATTTGGATGCCCGATCCCGGATTCATTATTCTGTTAATTCTTTAATTCTATAAATTTAATTCTGGTTCAGATACCTTCTTCGCTTCAGCGTCTTCCGGTTCATGATCGGGATCCCGGCGGGTTTTGGAGGCGAAGATCACATACATCAACGGGATAATATAAAGAGTGAGGATCAGCGAGAACAGCATACCCCCCATAATTACAATACCCAATGATACACGGCTTTTGGCACCCGCGCCCAATGCAAAGGCAATAGGCACAGAGCCCAGCACCACGGCCAAGCTGGTCATTAATATCGGGCGTAAACGCGCGGTAGCGGCCTCAACTGCGGCTTCATATTTAGCAACGCCATGCTCCATGCGCTGGTTGGCAAACTCCACAATGAGGATCCCGTTTTTGGTTACCAGACCCACCAGGGTAATGATACCGATCTCGCTGAAAATATTCAATGTTTGGTTAAACAGCCACAGGGATAAAAACGCGCCCGAAATAGCCAGCGGAACCGTAAGCATCACAATGAATGGATCCATAAAACTCTCGAACTGGGCCGCCAAAACCAGGTATATCAGCAATAATGCAAAACCAAAGGCGAACAGGATGTTTGATGAACCCTCGGCATAATCCCGTGATGGACCGCTTAGGGCGGTGCTGAAGGTATCGTCCAGTATTTCTTTGGATATGCGGTCCATTTCTTTGATACCATCACCAACGGTACGGCCAGGCGCTAAACCAGCCGATACGGTGGCCGATTTATAACGGTTAAAGTGATAAATAGCCGGCGGTGTTGCGCCTTCGGTTACTTTTACCACATTATCCAGCTGTACCAGGCCGCCTTTGGTGCTGCGCAGGTAAACGGATTTCAGATCGAGCGGTTGGTCGCGGTTGGCGCGATCTACCTGGGCAATTACCTGGTATTGTTTACCATTGATCAGGAAGTAATCCAAACGGCCGGCGCTATAATATAGTTGCAGGGTTTGGGCAATATCATCAACAGACACCCCCAGGTCCCGTGCCCGGTCACGATCGGTAATTACCCTTAACTCGGGCTTGGTGAATTTAAGATTGACGTCAGTCCCCTGGAATACCGGGCTTTTGGATACTTCAGAAAAGAACTTAGGCAGCGCCGCGCGTATTTTCTCAAAATCCTGGTTCTGGATCACATATTGTACGGGCAACGAAGTACGGGCGCCGCTACCGCCGCCACTGATAGTTTGTTCCTGTATTACGTTGGCACGGGCATCGGGCATTTTGCTTAGCTTTTTACTGAGCCAATCTGCCAGTTGCTGTTGGGTGCGACCGCGTTCGTCAGGGTTAACCAGGCCAATACGGCCAAAACCGGTGTTGGATGCACCGCCGCCAAATGATGGTGAAACGATCTCGAAGTTAACCCGTGCTTCCGGAATGGAATCTTCTACCAGCTGCGCTGCCTTGTCCATATATTTGGTCATGTACTCGTACGTAGCACCTTCAGATCCGGTAACGGTATAGCGCAATAAGCTGCGATCATCCAACGGGGCCAGCTCAGAAGGGATGATCCGGACCAGCACGCCAATAATAAGCAGCGATATGGCAAGGATCACGAATGATACCCAGCGCACCTTCATAAACTTAACCAGCGTTTCGGTATAGGAGTTGGTCATGTTCACAAAGAAGGGCTCGGTTTTTTCGTAGAACTTTGATTTTTTGTTGCTCTTGCGGATCAGCTTTACGTTAAGCATCGGTGTTAACGACAGGGACACAAATGCCGATATTAATACCGCCCCGGCTACCACTACCGCAAACTCGCGGAATAAACGGCCCGTAAAGCCCTGTAAAAACACAATGGGTAAAAACACCGCCGCCAGCGTAACCGAGGTAGATACTACCGCGAAAAAGATCTCGGCCGAACCTTCAAAGGCCGCCTTGCGAATGGCCATTCCGGCCTCTACCTTTTTATAAATGTTCTCGGTTACCACAATACCGTCATCTACCACCAGGCCTGTTGCCAGCACAATGCCCAGCAGGGTTAATATATTGATGGAGAAACCAAAAATATACATGATGAAGAATGCCCCGATCAATGATACCGGGATATCGATGAGCGGACGGAAAGCGATAAGCCAATCGCGGAAGAAGAGATAAATGATGATAACCACTAATACAAAGGATACGATGAGCGTTTCCTGTACTTCGGATATCGACTGGTTGATGAACCGGGTATTATCCAGGGCCACATTTACCTTAATATCCGGCGGAAGGTCTTTTTTAATCTGATCCAGGCGTTTGTAAAAATCTTTGGCTATCTGCACATAGTTGGCACCAGGCTGCGGTACAATGGCCAAGCCGATCATCGGCACGCCCGACTCCTTAAAAATAGTTTCCTCGTTTGCCGATCCTAAAACGGCATAACCTACATCGCGCAAACGCACTACACGGTTACTGTCTGACCGGATGATGAGATCGTTAAAATCCTTCTCGGTTGATAGTTTTCCTAATGCCCTGATGGTTACCTCGGTATTGTTACCTTCAATTTTACCCGCAGGCAGCTCCACATTCTCTTTGGCTAATGCTGCGCCAATATCTGTTGCGGTAACACCCTGGGCGGTTAATTTATTAGGGTCAATCCACAAACGCATAGCGTACTGGCGCTGGCCCTGTATGTTAATGGTACTTACGCCTGGAATGGTTTGCAGCCCTTCCTGCAACACATTTTCGGCATAATCATCCAACTGGTTAATGTTACGGGTATCACTCTGTACTTCCAGGGTAATAATCTGGTCGGCGCTGGCATCGGCCTTGGTTACAACCGGCGGCGCGTCGATATCCTGGGGTAACTGGCGCTGCGCCTGTCCAACTTTATCGCGCACGTCATTTGCGGCGGTTTCCAGGTCGGCATCCAGGTCAAACTCCACGGTAATGTTACTGGAACCTACCGAACTGGTTGATGACAGGTTACGGATCCCCGGAACGCCGTTGATGGCTTTTTCCAGCGGCTCGGTGATCTGCGATTCAATTACATCGGCATTGGCGCCGGCGTAGCTGGTAGATACCGAGATAATGGGCGGATCGACCGAAGGAAAGTCGCGCACCCCTAAAAATTTATAGCCAATGATACCGAACACAACAATGGCTACTGACATTACTGTGGCCAATACCGGCCGCTTTATACTGACTGAGGATAAACTCATATGCTTTTTTTAATTACTTTATATTTAGCCTCACCTAAATCCTCGCCAAAGGAGAGGACTTTAAAACAACAGCTTTTTTGAACCCTCTCCAAAGGAGAGGGCAGGGTGAGGCAACACTCTATTTAATAACCTTAGCAATTTTCAAAGGAACTTTTGGTCGCATTTGTATAATACCCGATACTACCACACTGTCGCCGGGTTTCAAGCCATCAATGATCTGTATTTTGGTATCGGTACGTATATCGGTTTTTACCGGTTTGCTCATGGCCACGCCGTTATGATAAACATAAACCAGGTTGCTTTTCAGATCGGGAATAACCGCCTGGGTGGGTATCAAAATGGTTTTAGGGATCTGATCGAGCGTTAAATTAATTTTGGCAAAACTACCGGCGGTTAGTAAGCCTTTGGGGTTTGGCGCTTTGGCCCGCACAGTAATGGTGCGTGAATTAATATCGATAGCGGGATCAATAGCATACACCGAGGCGGTAAAGGTTTCCCTGGAGCTTTCGGTAGTGAATTTAACTTTGCTGCCAGGGCCAATAATAGAAAGATACCTTTCGGGTACCGAGAAGGTAAGCTTAGCCGGATCGATATTAACCAGCTGCGCGATGGAAGTTTGGGGTGACAGGTAGCCACCCGGGCTCACATTACGCAAGCCGATAGTGCCCGAAAACGGCGCCCTGATCTCGGTGCGGGTTATTTGCGCCTTGATCATATCGCCCTGGGCCTTTAATGAGTTTAAAGAGGTTAAAGAGGTGTCATACTCCTGCTGACTTATGGCTTCTTTTTGCAGCAAAACCTTATTGCGGTACTCATTTTGTTTGGCCAGTGCCACCTGGTAGTTCACCTGTTGAAGCGATGCTTCCAGATCCTGGTTATAAACCTTAACCAGCAGTTGCCCTTTTTTCACTTTGCTGCCTTCGGTAAAATAGATGCCGGTAATATTGCCGGCGGTTTGGCTCACCAGGTTTACCTTTTCGTTGGCGTCAATGGAGCCGGTTACATCTATGATATTGTTTATGGCGGTATCCTTTACAATCATAATGTTAACGGAAACGGGTCCGTTTTTGCGCTTGCCGCCTTTGCCTCCGGCAGCCATAGCGGCAGCAGATTCCTTGGCGTTTTTGCTAAAAAATTTGTTGTAAATTAAATAAGCAACCAGCAAAGCCAGCGCGGTGTAAATGATATACCTTGTTCTCATATTAAATGGATCATTTTTGTGATTTAGCTTTGATCAGTTGTTGTTAAAGGTTTTATATTGTTTTGCATTTGAAGTAATACGCGTTCAAATATTTTCATATCATCAGCAGATATTCCCTTGGCGATTTCGGCATTGACGCTTTTAAAGGTGGCCACAATATGCGGAACAGCGAGCTTTGCTTTTTCGGTAACTTTCAATAATTGTTCGCGGCGGTCGGCCGGATTGTTTTCCCGGTACACAAATCCTTTGGCGCTGAGCAGGTTTATAATGCTTACGATAGCCGATTTATCCTTGCCGAGTTTTTCGGCCAGCGCTTTTTGTGATAATTGCCCGTCGTGATAGTAAATAAGTGATAGCACGTAATGATACCGGTCTACGTCCAGGTGTTTTGTACTTTTAGCGATCAGGCTTTGGTACAATTTACCCAAACGTATCAGTTTGCGGGATATGGGTTCTATTAACGACATTATAAGGTGACGCAAACTTAAATGGTATACAGCATAAATAGTTGTATGTATCAACCATTTTACAAGGTTAATTTTAGGGTAGCAGATGTGGTGGAGAGGACTTGCACTGGGCAAAGTATAGCGTCGACGACTCACCCCTGCATCGCTTCGCTTGCCGACCCTCTCTTCGCCTGCGGCGGAAAGAGGGTGGAGGAGTTTTTGTTTTTATTTCATCATATCCAAATTTTCAAATCCCCTCTTTTCAGCGAAGCTGAAGAGAGGGTGACCAAGCGCAGCGATGGTCGGGTGAGTCGTCTGCGACATCGTTACCCCAATTTTTTGAACACATAAATTTTTTAACTTGCGCCATGAAACCATTTAAACAGATCATTACATTTTTATTAATCATATCTTATATGAGTCCATCTATCAGTGAGGCGCAAACTACGGCCAATATATCTTATACGGTGTCTTTCCCGGAAGCGCAGGTGCATTATGCTGATATTGAAATGCATATTTCAGGATTAAAGCAAAACACGCTCGATCTTAAAATGCCTGTGTGGACACCCGGCTCGTACCTGGTGCGGGAGTTTGCCAAAAACATCGAAGCTTTTAGCGCCGATGCCGGCGGAAAAACGGTTGCATCGCCCAAGATCAATAAAAACACCTGGCGCATTGCCACGAAGGGTATATCAACCATAAATATTAAATACCGGGTTTATGCCAACGAGATCTCGGTGCGTACCAGCTATATTGATGCTTCGCATGGCTTCCTGTCAACCTCGGGGATCTTTATTTACCCGGCTAATATGCTGCACCAGGCATCAACCATCCATATTAAACCCTATAAAGACTGGAGCAAGGTTTCAACCAGTCTGGAAATGGTGAATAATGATCCTTTTACCCGTGTATCGCCTAATTATGATATCCTTTTTGACTCGCCCATTGAAGTAGGTAATCAGGATGTTTTTGGTTTTGATGCAGCGGGTGTAAAGTATGAGGTGTGTATGTATGGCGGCGGTAATTATGATAAAGAACGCCTGAAAAAAGATCTGCACAGCATTGTGGAGCAGGAAACGGCTATTTTTGGCGAAAACCCTAACAAGCATTACGTTTTTATTGTACATAATCATTTACGTGGCGGCGGTGGCCTGGAGCATTTAAGCTCTACGGTTTTAGGCGCTTCGCGCGATGCTTATGGAACCGAAAAAGGTTACCAGAACTTTTTAAGTCTGGCCGCGCATGAGCATTTCCATTTATGGAATGTAAAACGCCTGCGCCCGATAGTATTGGGTCCCTTTGATTATGATAACGAGAACTATACCACCAATTTGTGGATAGCCGAAGGATTTACTGAATACTACCAGGAAATAGCGGTTCGTCGTACCAACCTGTATCCGCCCGAAAACTACCTGGATGTATTGGCCGGAGAGTTCAACATCCTGGAAAACCTGCCAGGCAAAAATGTGCAGACTGTAGCCGAATCGAGCTTTGATGCCTGGATAAAGGCTTACCGCCCCAACGAGAATTCCAACAATACCACCATATCTTACTACAACAAAGGGGCGATAGTTGGGATGATGCTCGACCTGGAAATCATCAACAGCAGCAAGGGCAAATACGCGCTGGATGATGTGATGAAGTACATGTATACCGAGTATTACAAAACCAAAAAACGAGGCTATACCGATGCGGAGTTTAAACAGGGCTTCGAAAAGTTTGCCGGTAAAAAGCTGGACGATTTTTATAAAAAATACATCAATGGTTTAACCCCGGTTGATTATAATAAATACCTGGGTTATGCCGGTTATAAAATAGTAGATGAGCTAGCCGATAACAACGACCCGGCGTTGGGCATAGTTACCGCCATCACTCCCAATAAAAAACTGATAGTTACCAGTGTTGTGCGTGGAACATCGGGCTATATAGATGGTATTAACGTTAACGACGAACTGGTTACTATTGACGACGTTGCTGTTACCGACGCGGCAACCATCCTAACCGGTAAAAAAGTGGGCGATAAAATAAAGGTCGGGGTGATTCGCGACGGATTGCCGCTTACACTGGACGTTACCCTGCTGAAAAACGCACGCGTGAAATATAAAATTGTACCGGTTGATAATGCAACCGCACAGCAACAACTGGTGCGTAAAAAATGGCTGAGTTTATAATTGTCTGAACCGGAATTTATAGAATTTAGGAATTTCCAGAATAAAGTACGCTTATGTAATAGCTTCTGTTTTTTCATCTATAAATCAGGGCTTATCATTCGACCGATTCGTAAATTCTATAAATTCGGGTTCAGACAGAAATTTTTTTCGTATATTTAAGTGTATAAATACCATGGCCCTGCTTACTTGAAAAACGTAAGCAGGGCTATTTGCTTAAAGGGACAAAAAGGACCAAAAGCAGACTGTTTGGTATTTAGTTTATTGTAAGCCAATCCTGTAAATCTTTTTAAAGTTTTCAAAACCGATCAAAAATTTGTTAAAAAGTGTTAAAATGGATGGTTTTGATGAGGTTTTGAAAAGTTTTCGACTCGTTTTTACCGGCTTTTTACGTCGAAAAGTGTTAAAATCAGGCTTTAAAAAGTATTTTTAAAATATCCGTTGTTTGATTTTTGTAATAAAGCTAAATTGTATTTTTATAGTTCATGCCATCAGCCGAAGCCTTAAAAAAAATCAGACCGATACAGCTTGTCGCTGTTATTTTCTTTACCGTCTCGGGTGGGCCCTATGGTCTGGAGCCGCTGCTGAGTTATGCCGGTGATCATGGCGCATTATTGGTGCTGCTGATAACCCCGTTGCTTTGGGATGTGCCCGCCATATTCACCGTACTGGAACTGAACAGCATGATGCCTATTACCGGCGGCTATTACAAATGGGTAAAATATGCCCTGGGCACCCGCTGGGGCTTTTATGAGGGTTGGTGGACCTGGCTCTATACTTTTGTCGATTTGGCCATATATCCCGTTCTGTTTGTACAATACGCATCGTTCTTTTTCCCGGTCTTGCTGCAATACCAGGTACCGGTGTGCCTGGTCATTATCTGGGCTTCGGCGGGACTAAATATACTGGGGATAGTGCCTGTAGGTAAAGTATCGCTGTTTTTGAGCGCGGCAGTACTGGCGCCGGTTATTATTTTAATTGTGCTGGCTATTCATAAGCATGGCGGCAGTTTAAGCATTCCATCGCCCTCTTTAAAAGGCATCAGTTTCCCCTCTTTTGGGATGGCTTTGTACACTGTAATGTGGAATTGCCTGGGTTGGGATAATATAACCACCTACGCCGAGGAGGTTGAAAAGCCGGTGAAATCGTACCTGGTATCCATGATCATCGCTTTTATCCTGGTAATGGTAGTTTACTTTTTTATCACCTGGATAGCCCAGCAATCGGGTATTAACCATGATACTTTAACCAATGATGGTTTCCCGGCATTGGGCGTGCTGGTAGCCGGCCGGTGGTTGGGAATTGCCATAGCGGCCGGTGGCATGGCCAGTACGCTGGGTATCTATGCAGCTGTATTACTATCGGTATCAAGGGTTCCGCAGGTGATGTCTGAAGATCATTTACTGCCTGCCGGGTTAAACAAGCTGCACCGCCGCTTTAAAACACCCTATATATCTATCATTATTTGTTCGCTGGTGGTTAGCTTTATGGTACTATGGACCTTTGCCGATCTGTTGATCATTGATGTAACCGTTTATGGTGCCGGATTATCCCTGGAATATATTGCACTGGTAAAGCTCAGGTTAAAGGAGCCGCTTAAAGTACGGCCATTCCGAATCCCCTTAAGTATCACCGGACTTTGCCTGGTATTGATTTTTCCTTTTGTGGTTTATGCAGTGGCATTAGGTGGCGCATTGTCGTCAACACCCGAAGCATTGAAAGCCGCGGTATTTGCAGTAGCCGCATTGCTAAGCGCCGAAGTGGTATGGCGTATTATTTTAATTCGCAAACCCCATTTAAAAACAAATTGAGTGGGTACAATTTAGTTAGAAGCTTTAGCCAGCCTGCTGATGATGGGTGCTTCAAAAATAGCAGATAGCACGCCTGGGATGTTTTTGCTTTCAGCAGGTTTTTTGAAATCTTCGGGATAAAAGATGTGGTCAACTCCAAGAGCTTTTAACAGGCTATCGGTTTTGGTATGGGCGGCATTTTTATAACAGCATACTTTTATTTTGCTGTACGCCGGGTTACTAACTATGCGGCGCAATATTTTTTCTATGTCCTTAATCAGGTGGTCATAATCAAATATGACTACGTTGGGTTTGATTTCATGTATGGTTGGGAAAATACTACTCACCACAGAAATATGCCTGAACATTTTGTTGTCAGCCAGTAAACCAACCGAAAAAGTATCGGCAGCAACCAATAGTACATTCTTAGACCGTATACGGATCATAGCCAATTAATTAAGGGGGGCTTATAAAATTAGAATTTAAATATCATTCCTACAAAATATTATCGCTAATTGTAATAATATTGATACAAAAAAAGTGTAATTGATGTAAATGTTAAAATTCTGACACTCAGTATTTTCTAATATAATAAATAAATTTCGTTGAAAGTAAAATACGGTTAAGTAACCCTCCGCTCATCAAATGATAAAGTATTATTTTTTCTGGCAGATTGACCTTATTACGATATCGGGAGGATGTTTGTTTCGATATTTTGGATATAAAAAACAACCATTGCCCGCAGGCAATGGTTGTTAGAAATGATAAATAACTATGTTGCCGGCTTATAAAGCCGGCTTATTTTCAGGCCGGACTGCTAAACGCTTCTAAGGCTCCGGCTATCCTGCTGATGGTTTCCTGTCTGCCCAATAATGCGGCTATGTCAAATACATGCGGGCCAAATTTGCCGCCAACCAGCATAATGCGGAATGGCAACATCACATCGCCTGCTTTTAAAGCTTTTTCATCCATCAGGGCTTTAAAAGCTTCCTCAAAGCTGTGCGCTTCCAAAGCAGTTTGGTCGCTGTTTAATAAAGCGGTAAGTGCGTTAAAGAAATCGGTTTTAGTGTCTGTCCACTTGGGTTTTACCGCGTTGAGGTCATATTCTTTGGGTTGCTCAAAAAAGTATCCAGCCTGCTGGTAAAAATCGGTTAGCAAAACACAGCGGTCTTTTATTAAGTTGATTACGGTTAAAAGGTAATCGTCATTATTGATTGTAATTCCTTTTTCTTCTAAAACTGCTTTTACTTTCAGCTTTAGGCTTTCAGCATTAAGCCTTTTAATCCATTCGGCATTGAACCATTTGGCTTTTTCAAAATCAAATTTAGCGCCGGCTTTACTTACCCGTTCCAACGAGAATTTTTCGATCAGTTCATCCAGCGTAAACAGTTCCTGGTCAGTACCATCGTTCCAACCCAGTGTAGCCAGCAGATTTAAAAATGCCTCGGGTAAAAAACCCAGTTCACGAAAACCGGGGGTAAGTTCGCCTGTTTTGGCATCAAACCATGTCATGGCATATACCGGGAAACCCAGGCGGGCGCCATCGCGCTTACTAAGCTTGCCATGACCATCCGGTTTTAATATTAAAGGTAGGTGTGCCCATTGCGGCATATCAGCTTTCCATCCCAGGTAATCCCACAGCAGTAAATGTACGGGAGCAGAAGGTAACCATTCTTCCCCACGAAAAGCGTGCGAAATTTTCATCAGGTAATCATCCACAACTACCGCTAAATGGTAGGTAGGCATACCGTCGGCTTTGAGCAGCACTTTATCATCAACCTGGTTAGTTTCAAAACTTACGTGCCCACGGATCATATCATTAAAGCTGATGGTTTCGTCGGCAGGCATTTTTATGCGGATCACGTGTGGTGTACCGGCATCAAGCAAGGCATCCACCTCATGCTGTGGCAGCGAAATGGAATTGCGTAAACTATCACGATATGCCTGTCCGTATTGAAAATTAGGGATCTCTTTACGGTTCTTATCCAGTTCTTCTGCTGTATCAAACGCGTAATAGGCGTGGCCCTGCATTACCAGGCGTTCAGCATATTCCCGATAAAGCGCCTTACGTTCACTTTGACGATATGGAGCATAAGGGCCTCCAGCTACGGGACTTTCATCGGGTAGCAAGCCGCACCATTTTAAACAATCTAAAATATATTGTTCAGCACCCTCTACATAGCGGGTCTGATCGGTGTCTTCAATTCTTAAAACAAATTCGCCATGATGTTTTTTGGCGAATAAATAGTTAAACAATACGGTGCGTACGCCGCCCAGGTGCAAACCGCCCGTTGGACTTGGCGCAAAACGAACTCTTACTTTTTTATCGGTCATGATGGGGCAAAGATAATTTTATTACCGGGAAGTTTGAAAGCGCATATGGTTCATAGATCGTAGTTCATGGTTTTTGACGTGAATTAAACATATCGGGGCTATGAACTATGATCTATGAACCATCGGCTAACAAAAATTATATATTCCAAATCAATTTTACGTTATTTGGGCTGTGCCCAGTATGAACCCATACCAACAGAAGAAGCGCTGGAAATATTTTCTGCTCGCGTTTGCCGTGGTTATTGCCTTTGGCTCTTTATTTTATACCCGCTATCTGGTTAAAAACATAGCCCGCTCCGAGCGTACGCGCGCGCAGGTTTGGGCCATGAGTATGCGACAGTTATTTAATTCGGATGATAATGATTTTTTGCAGTTTACAACAGGTGTGCGTGATAGCTTAACCGTCCCGGCCATCGTTGTAGATTCAAAAGGAGATTTTCTATACAGTAGAGGATTAGATACTACTAAGGTTTTTGTAAAACTTCAAGCTGAAGGAAGTAAGACAAAAAAATACGATCCGGAATATTTTAAGTCGGAGCTGGATTATATGAAAAGACAGCATGCTCCTATTAAATTATTAGTTTTGGGCGAACATTGGCTCGTATATTATAAAGATTCGCCTTTATTGCAACAATTGCGCTTGTTCCCTTATGTTCAGTTAACAGTAATCGCTATATTTTTGCTGATGGCATATACCGCTTTCAGCTCCTCCCGTAAATCTGAACAGGACCAGGTATGGGTTGGTTTGGCCAAAGAAACAGCCCATCAGCTGGGGACGCCCATATCATCACTAATGGCCTGGATTGAGCTGATGAAAGAAAGGTTCAATGCCGAAGGGGATACCCTGATAGCAGAAATGGAGAATGATGTACAACGCCTGGAAATAGTTGCCGATCGTTTTTCAAAAATAGGATCGAAGCCTGTGCTGGAAGAGCACAGTGTTTATGCTGTGGTTAAAGATTTTGTTGATTATTTTAAAGTGCGGGTGAGTAAGAACATTAGTTTTGAAATGACCGGCAACCCGCACCTTAAAGCCGGACTTAACATCCCCCTGTTTGACTGGGTATTGGAAAATTTACTAAAAAACGCAGTGAACGCCATTGAAGGCAAGGGAAGCATCCATATAGAAATAGGGGGCAACAAGGTAAAAAACCAGGTTTTTATTGATGTAACGGATACCGGCAAAGGCATACAGCGCTCCAAGTTTGACACGGTTTTTCAGCCGGGTTACACCACACGTAAACGGGGCTGGGGTTTGGGATTGTCATTAACTAAACGTATGATAGAGAATTACCATAACGGGCAGATATTTGTAAAAGACTCCGAAATAGGTAAGGGAACAACATTTAGGATCATATTAAAAAACACGCGAAATGATAGGCAAGCCATCTCCTGAAGAATATTCACCCTTTGCCAGCAGGTATATAAACCTGGTTCCAGATACTCAGGTTATTGAGCTATTGGAACGTTTAATGGAATCGAGCTATCAACTGTTCAGTAAACTTACAGATGAGCAGGCCGCTTATGCCTATGCTCCTGGTAAATGGACTGTTAAACAGGCGCTTGGTCATATGATTGATACCGAGCGTACCTTTGCTTACCGGGCCCTTGTTTTTTCACGAAATTATATTGAACTGCCCGGGTTTGATCAGGATGTTTATGTAGATAATGCTGATTTCAGTGCTCAAAGCATACAGGACCTGGCGGCGGAATTTAAGGCTACCCGCTTATCAAACATTTATATGATCAAAGGGTTTAGCGAAGAGCAATTACTGCGTACAGGTATTGCCAGCGATCACTTGTTTTCGGTACGGGCATTTGTTTATATGATGGCCGGACACGAATTATATCATATACAGTCTTTTAAAGAGAAATATCATATTTCAAACTAAATAAATATCGAAAAATGTGCTAAACGCCGAAAAGCCCCTGTTAAAACAGACGCTTTAAGTCGACGGAGAACCTACTGCTGATTATTTCTGAAGCGTAAGCTCGTCTTTATCTATTACTTCTTTCTTTTCTATCCGGTAGGAGAGAATCAATCCAGCTCCGCCGAAGATGGCAATCAGGGCAACGTAAAGGAAAAAGGCCTCGTCGTCCATATAGCGGAATACGGAATGATCTAAAATAAAGGCCAGAAATAAACCGACGCCTGAGCCGATGAGTAATAATCCCCATTTTAAGTTTTGATAAGGGGCAGATTGTGGTTTGTAACTACGTGGATCCATACCACGTTCAATCATCGCCAAATTTTCTCGTTTTTTCAAATAAACGATCCCAAAGACCATGGCAAGAAAGCCAAGAGAAACGATGATTACCATTAATATAGCCAATTGACTGGTTTCCATAATATTTAATTTTAATTAGTTAATTAATTTTTTTCTTGTTTTTTAATCACCATTGTGGTGTATTTGCAGGTTATGACTACACTGTTTTTAATCAGGTTACACCTTTAATGAAAAAAAGAGGTAAACGGCTAAAGGTCAAAGGCGGAAGAGGGGGCTGTAAAAAGAAATTATAAAATAATGATACTTTTCACGGGTACCAGGTGCTTACCCATGAAAGCGAGGTCGGGATATTTTTCTGCATTTTTGGTTTTTTCAATCCTTATTGTGATGCCGTCAATATAATAATTGTGCAAGGCTATTATATCATTGATATAGGAATAAGACGATTAGCGGCAATTTTCCTACAACTTCAATGCCTTCATGATTATCAATATAACTGCACAAAGCCATTTTTTTATCAACGGCGTATGCTAATAATTCCCATGAGCCAGATCGCGTGCCCCAAAACCTCCCGTCAATAAAATGATATAATTCGGGCTTATGGTCCTCATAGTATTCGATCAAGGTCAAATCGTAATAGTTATTAAATCTTTCTGAAATGAAAGCACCAATATATTTTCCGTTGTTACAATTGATGCTTAAACAATCGCCTCTTTTATATTTTATTAATTTATCATTTACTTTATTCGCAGAAGTGGCTTTAATTTTCATGTTCAAATAAGAATTAGCAGGACTAAATATAACGTTATTAATAAGCATAAAAAAGCCTGGCTCCATGTGGAGCCAGGCTTTCAAGTATTTCAAAAACGCCCCGCCAACTGGCCGGGGGGGGAGGGATTATTTTATCTCAAACGTAGCCTGTATCTGGAAGCTCAGTTTTATCTTTTTAAAATCGATGTCTGATTCGGCAGGTCCGGCAGCATCGGCGGCGGCTGATTTAAACATCATCATAGCGCGTGGCTGAGGAAAGCTGCTGTTATCACTTTCGCTGATGCTTATTGCAGAGCCCAATTTATCACCCAGTCCATTTACCAGGAAAGCGGCTTTATCACGGGCCGATAATAATGCTTTTAATTTCAAGGTGTTTTTCAACTCATTGATCTTTGAATAGTCATAACTCTGGATATTGGTTGATTGGATGCCTTTTGGATCAACCTTTGCCAGTATCTGGTTGAATTTATTCAGGTCGGTAACTTTAACCAGGTATTGTTTGCCAGCCAAAAAATCAGGAGTTTTTTTCTTTTGATAGGTGTTGTTCCAGGCCGAAACATCGTTTATTGTAAAATCTTCGCGGGGAATACCAGCGTCTTTTACACCTTTTTCCAACTGATTTTCCAAAACATCAATAGTAATCCGGTTTTTACCATTCATATATTCCTGTAATGAAATAGAAACATATATAATGTCGGGGGTAACTTCTTGTTCGGCAATGCCTGTAACATCAATTTTGCGGCGCAGGTCAACCGTTTGCGCGAAGGTTCCGTAAGTAGTCATAATTAATACTGCAAGGATAAGTAGCTTTTTCATGGGGTAAATTGTTTTTAGATTGCGAAACGGAGCTGAACCGTATTGTGTTTGTTTGGAGTTCAGATGTGGTTTCTTGTGATAGTTATTTTTATAAATATTATATGTTATGTGACTATGATAACGTGCCAAAAGTTTAATATGTAACAGGTGTTATAATTTATTTGTGTTGGGGACTGGTTATTAGGTTTGTATAAAGCTACAGTTTTTGTTTGAATTTAAGCTGATAGAAGGTAGGCGTCCGGCTTAAATTTTCATTAAATTTACATAAACCCTGTAACCTGATTTAAAGCCGCGGCGTCGGAGAGGTTGTAACACATGCAGAGCAAGCTTTCAGATATCGAACTTATAGAACAAACCCTGGCAGGTAACCAATCGGCCTATGCCGACCTGGTTAAACGGCACCAGCGTTTTGTATTTACCCTGGCTATGCGTTTTGCCAAGGGGCGGGAAGATGCTGAAGAGATTGCGCAGGATTGTTTTATAAAAGCGTACCGCTCGCTGGCATCGTTCCAGGGGCAGTCGAAATTTAGTACATGGCTGTACAGTATAGTTTATACTACAGCGATGACATTTTTAAGAAAAAAGAGGGTAGCAACAGATTCCATTGATGATGAAAATACCTTTATACAGGTTGAAAGCAGGGAGTCGGGCTATGATACCAATAATATAGAAAATAAATCAAGATCGTTTTACCTTAATCAGGCCATTGCGCAATTACTGCCCGATGATGCCACCATCATTACCCTGTTTTATAAAGGCGAGCAATCACTGGAAGAAATTGCCCAGGCATTGGGAATGGAAACAAACACGGTTAAGGTTAAACTATTTAGAGCACGCCAGCGTTTGAAAGAGAAGCTGGAGCAAAATTTAAAACAAGAGGTGAAAGAACTGATATGAACACGATTGAGGAAAAACTCTGGAATTATATTGATGACACCTGCAGCCCGGCTGAGCAGGATGTCATAGCCAGGCTTATTGAGCAGGATGAGGTGTATGCTCAAAAGTATCAGGAGCTGCTGGCACTTAACCAGGAATTTGCCAAAATGGAGCTGGATGAGCCACCGATGGCTTTTACTTATAATGTAATGGAGGCCATCCGTACAGAGAATGCCATGCAGCCATTAAAGGCTAATATCGATAAGCGCATTATCCTGGGCATCGCTATTTTCTTTGTATTTACTATCCTGACTTTACTAACATTTATATTTGCCAATATTCATATTTCCGGAATTAACATCAGCGCTACGGATATTAAACTACCCGTCGGAGTAAAATTACCCAGTACCAATAGCCTTGTTAGCGGACCGGTGTTAAAGTGGTTTTTGATATTTGATGTAGTACTTGCCTTATTTTTAACGGATGCTTATCTGCGTAGAAAAAAGACCGCCAGTCACTTATAAAATTGTTGTATAATGTGTATGCCAAAACCGACAAGTGACCATACAATTAGTCAGTTATGTAATCTATGTATCAGATTTTGAACATTGCTAAGGTATCTGAATTACATAATCATAAAATTTACAACCATCGACAATTTTGGTATAGTAATTGTATAACCTTACATGAACTGGTAAACTTACCAGTTTAATTGTGATAAGGTTTAGGTTGAAAGTCCCCCGGAGCAAGTCTGGGGGGCTTTTATTTTTTTACCCCTATCGCCCTGAAAGAGAAATTTAATTCGGATATTTAAGGGTAAGAAAATATAAAAAAAGCACTGCTATCGAAATTGCAGCGCTTCAAGATCGCAATTCAAAAACTCCTCTTCAGGTGGTTGGGAGGCTCACTTCGCCACTAAATACCTGCACAGCGGGGCCTTCTAAAAAGATATCGGTAAATACTTTTCCGTCGTAGTTAAAACGGATGTTCAAATCGCCGCCTAAAACTTTGATTGGGGTGGTGATGTGCCCGGTTTTTTGGTTATGACTGGCCATAGCCAGGGCTACGGCTGTAACACCTGTTCCGCAGGCAAAGGTTTCGTCTTCAACCCCGCGTTCAAAAGTGCGTACAAAATAGCCATCGCCGGTGGATTCTACAAAATTAACGTTGATGCCTTTTTCACGATAGGTAGCATTGTTGCGGATAGCTTTACCCTCCTGGTATACATCGCGGTGCTCCAGATCTTCTACTTGTTTTACGTAATGGGGCGAGCCGGTATTCAGTACATAGGCCTCGTTATCGGTATTGATCTGATCAACATTGATCATTTGCAGACTTACCCAATCGCCGCTGTCTGAAATTTTGGCATGGTGTGGGCCATCAACCGCCAAAAATTCAGTCTCGTTATTAATGATGCCCAAAAACTTAGCGAAAGCAACAATGCAACGGCCGCCATTACCACACATGCTGCTTGGGGCGCCATCGGCGTTATAATAAACCATCTCAAAATCAAAGCCTTCCTTGTTTTGTAGGAACATCATACCATCGCCCCCGATACCAAAACGGCGGTCGCACAGGCTTGAGATCAGCTTGGGGTTGGTATGATCTATCTTGTTTTCGCGGTTATCAACCAGTATGAAATCATTGCCGGCGCCCTGGTATTTATAAAATCGTATATTCACAATAATGTCATTTAATATCAGCTACTTAAGGTAGTTCAAACTTTAAACCGCAATTAACTGGTCCGGTATTTTCAATTTAACAAATTTTAACAAAAAACTCTTTAACTAATGGTTGACTATGTAGTCTATATGGTATTAAATTTGAGTTGTTAAATTATATAAACAAAATAAAGAAAGGCAAATATAAATGAAAAAGATAGGTTTAACACTATTAACCGCTTTTGTGGGAGGTGCACTTGCTTTAGGCGCATATAAGGTTATCGAGAACAAATACTCCGATAACATGAGCTTTGAGGAAAAGCAAAAGGTATATTTTACAAGCAATAAAATGGCGCCGGTAGTATCATCAACCGGGTCGCTTGATTTTACAGAGGCAGCAGCAGCAGCAACCCCGGCGGTAGTATATATCCGTACTACGTACAGCAGCCAATCGGGCGGTAGTCAGGATATGATGGAGCAAATGTTTGGTGATATGTTTGGTCAGCGTATGCCACAACGCGGTCCGCAAATGGCATCTGGCTCAGGCGTTATTATTTCGCCCGATGGCTATATTGTTACCAATAACCACGTGGTTGAAAAGGCTGATAAAATTACAGTAGCCACCAATGATCACCGTACTTTTCAGGCTAAAGTGATTGGTACAGACCCAAGCACCGATCTGGCGTTGATCAAGATCAGCGCGAACGACCTGCCTATTGTTAAATTGGGTAACTCTGATGAAGTTAGGGTAGGCGAGTGGGTACTGGCCGTAGGTAATCCGTTTAACTTAACATCTACTGTTACCGCTGGTATTGTGAGTGCTAAAGGTCGTAATATAGGTATTATTGGCAGCCAGGATAATGGCGATGACGATAATCCGTTTGGTCGTACACGTAATCTGCAGAGCGCTCCGAAACTGAATAAAGCGATCGAATCGTTCATCCAAACAGATGCGGCCATTAACCCTGGTAACAGTGGTGGCGCCCTGGTAAATACCAAAGGCGAGCTGGTGGGTATTAATGCGGCTATCGCATCACACACTGGTTCATATGAAGGTTACGGATTTGCTATCCCTGTTAACCTGGCCAAAAAGGTATTGAACGATATTAAAAAGTACGGTACCGTAAAACGCGGATTTGTAGGTGTAAGCTTTACCGAGCTTAACCCTGATGTGGCCCAAAAACTAAGCATCTCTAACACCAATGGTCTATATGTGAACGATGTGGTATCTGGTGGCGGTGCTGAGCAGGCAGGTATTAAAAAGGGCGATATTATTACCAAGGTAGAAGGTACCCCTGTATATGAATCATCCGATTTGCAGGAGCATGTTGGCCGTATGCAGCCTGGTGATAAATTGAATATAACCGTATTGCGCGATGGTAAAGAGAAAACATTTGCTGTGACACTTAAAGCAGATGCCACCCCAACCAACCGTACTGCCGCCGTTTCAAAATCGGCCGAGGAACTGTTTAATAAACTGGGTGCAAGTTTCCAGCCATTAACCGGTGCCGAAAAAGCCAAGTTCCATGTAAACTCCGGTGTGAAGGTAACCCAGGTGCGCCAGGGCCATTTGTTTGATAATTTTGAGATCCCTGTTGGATCAGTGATTACCAGCATCAATAAACAGCCTATCAACAGCGTAGCTGATATTGATAAAGCCATCACCAACCTGCGTAACGGTAACCTGGTTATTTCTGGTTACTATCCAGACGGAACAAACTTTAACAATATGTTCCAGGTGCAATAAGTGAAATTTAAATAATTGATTGTTTAAGAAGACCCGGCTATATGGCCGGGTTTTTTTGTTTTTAAGTTATGGTTTACACCGTAAACCGTTTTTTTGATAGAAAATAAACTAATAAATTGATTGTCAATTGAATAAACAAGTGTCAGCCCGAAAAAGTGTAAACCATGTAAACACAAATTTAACAAAATAACCCTTCTGGTAATACATGAGCAGACGGAGGATAAGGATTGAATGCGCGGTATCGACTCACCCAGACATCGCTGCGCTCGTCACCCCTCTCTTCACCTGCGGTGGAAAGAGGGGGAAAGCCGCGTCATTGCTGTAAAGGTCAGATAATTCGAGGACAGATTAGTGTAACTTAAAGTTATGCGAATTAACACGAACGATCTGACCCTGAAACGCAATTATTTGCAAACCTATCGTTATCTAATCAAAGATTACGAATTGGTCAAACAAGGCCTTCACCCAAATTTTAAACTGGTCAGGGAGTTTTATGAATTCCATCACACCGACCGTCGAAGCTTTCTCAAATATTACAACCGGTATAAACAATCCGGAAATGAGGAAGACCTGTTACCGGCAAAACGGGGGCCTAAGTACAGCACCCGAAGGCCGTCCCTTATTGATGAAGCTTGGGTGCTTGAAATGCGCTCCCGGGGCAACAATAAGTTTGAAATAGCTGATGAGCTTAAACAGAAATCAGATAACTTTAAGCCATCGCCATCGGGAGTTTATAATATCCTGAAGCGTTACGGTAAAAACCGTTTAAAACCAGCAGACAAAGAAGTTAAACGTAAGATCATCAAAGAACGTATGGGACAGTTAGGTCATATCGATTGTCATCATTTAAGCAAAACCATCATTCGGGGCCAGCATCGTAATCTTTACCTGCTTTGTGTCCTTGATGATTACTCCCGGGTAGCATTTGCAGAGGTTATGGAAGATATCACTGCCTTAACCACTATGTTTGCCGCCTTGCGCTGTATGCGGATGATCAGAGAAAAGTTCGGCATCCAGTTTGAAGAGATCATTGCTGATAACGGCCCGGAGTTTGGCCCGGCCAGCAGCCAGAACAAACGCAACCATCCTTTTGAACGGATGCTGATGGAAACCGGTATCAAACGCAGGTATATTCAGCCCTATAGGCCGCAGACAAACGGTAAAGTGGAACGCTTTTGGCGTACCCTTAAAGAAGACCCGATCGAGGAAACCGATTTCGATACCCTCGAAGAATTGGAAGACGAACTTACCAGGTACCTGGTTTATTATAATTGGGAAAGACCTCATCAAGGTATTGGTGGAAAAAAACCTATTGATATGATCACCCTAAACAACCAAAAATAAACCCGCTAATCTGTCCTCGAATTACTAAACCCTTACAATTGCGAGGTACGAAGCAATCTCTATGCTTTACAGAGCAAACATGTATGACTGACCTGCTTATGTAGAGATTGCTTCGTACCTCGCAATGACGCCTGGGGAATAAGTCCCTACCATCAAAAAAAACTCACTCCCACCGTCCAGCCAACCCAGCCGGTCCAGCTATTGCTGTTTTTAATAAAGCTGTGGTGCAGGTCCCTAACGTAAGCATATCCATTAACCGGGTTGCGCTGATCAGAGTAAAAAAGGTTGAGTGATGGGCCTGCATTGAGAGAGAAGGCTTTGGCAAAACGGTAGGTTAAAGCAGCATCAAGCTTGCCCAACAGGTTGGTGCGTGCCCAGTTACCCTGGTAAACATATTGTTCACTTATTTCGGGGTTAAAGCCCAGGTGTTTGCCCATGCCCAATTCGCGGCCAAATCCAAGCCCGAAGGCGTATAATTTATTATTGTTGTTTACCCTAAGGCCACCCATCCACATGGTGTACAGGTTTTTACTACCTGTTTTAAGAGCTACGTTGGCATTCAATGTTTCGTTGGATGAAAAGGCCAGTTTATGATAGCCGTAACGTACAATATTGATCAATCCAATACTGTAACCCGATGAGGTATCAGCTATATTGATCAATCCCAATTGAACACCGCGCAGGTTGCGGGCATAATTAAAAAGTCCGGCCACTTGCACACCGCTGTATTTTTGCCCGGCAATATTTCCCAATGCGGCCAATTGTATGCCCCTTACCGAACCCCGGGTGTGATTATACAGGCCGGCCACCTGTATGCCGTTCAGATCACGTTTTACACTGTTATGCAGGAGCGAAAGCTGTATCCCCCGAACGCTGCCCAGTACATTATTGTACAAACCCCCAACCTGTATCCCGTTTACATTACCACCTACCACGTTGAATATGCCGGCTATTTGTACCGCGCCCACGTCGCCCTTGTCCAGGTTAAAAATAAGGCCCAGTTCAAAACCGTCAACCCCGGCATTATAACCGCCAACAGCGTTCAGGGAAATCGAGTTAACTACCTGACCGCTAAATTCGGCATGGGTGCTTACACCTGGTATGGCCGATGCCTGGAAGGGAGCCTGCGCTATGAGGCCATGCAGATTGGCTGCCCTTATCTTTTGCGATGCTGATGTGAAAAGGCGACCCAGGGCGGTGTGCTCAATGCCGTCATCCTCATTACTCACCATGTAGCCATCCTCATCCAGTTGCGATTGGTTGGGGTTTACAGTGACACCAGAGAGGAAAGTGACCGTAGTATCTCTGTAAAATTCCTTACTTACCGTTAGCATTACGGGTTTGCCGTTGTTTTTAAGGCGAAGCTCAAAGTGGCCATCCTTACCGGTAAGGGTGGACTGCAGCAGCGAGCGGTCATACACACTGGCATTTTCCAGTTTTTTGCCGCTGCGATCGTCGGTTACAAAACCGCTGATGCTATACTCGTCATTTTCTGCAATGGCTTTTTCGGTAATTAAGGATAGCTGTAAGGGAGCGTAGCGCAGGATCACAAAACTGCGCGTTTCCTTATACTCAAAACGATTCAGGAGCATACGGTCGAGTACTTCCTTTATGGTCCAGTTATCAGCATCCAGCGTTACAAGACTATCTGTTTTGACGATATTGCTGTTGTACGAAAAAGTAAAATTTCCCTTTTGCTCGATAGTTTTTAACACTGTGCCTAAACGCATGTTGCTGACATGGACAGATATGTTCTTGGCGAGGATAGATTCACCTTCGGTTGCCCGGCTAATAGCCGGGAGTGTAAATATGATCAGGAAGAAAAGGATATATCTGTGCAAGCTGTACATAAGGTAATTTCGGAATTGGGATGTTCGATTTCGGATTTTTCTGAACTCGAATCCACTGAGTTTTTTAATTATTTAGCTACCCTGCTTGTAGTTATTTCAATCCGAAATCGAACATTCGAATTCCGAAATCAAAATTGGTTATTTTAAAAGTATCTGCTGGTTTTTACGAACCACCGTGATCTTAAATGTGCCGCTAATAACGTCCAAAACTTCATTAAGCGACTGACCTTTGAACGTAGTGGTGATCGGTAAACTCTCCAATAATTTATTGGCTATCACAATGTGAGCACCATACACTTCATTAAGGGCCTGCACCACCTCACTTAACGGGGTTTTATCACATACCAGTTGCCCGGTAAGGTAATAGTTATACAGTTTGCCCTTGCTCTGTTGTTTGGGCAATAGCCCCTGCTCTTTAGTCACTGTTACCTGTTCGCCAGGGTTTAGGTCGACACTGTTTTGCTTTTTGCTTACCTGTACAATCCCTGTTTCTACAATCACTTCGGTTTTGCCATTGCGACTTTTGACATTGAATGACGTCCCAACTACCCTAACCGTTACATCATTCACCTTAATTATAAATGGTTTTGTTTTATCGGGACTTACCTTAAAGAAGGCCTCGCCACTTAAACTTACCGGGCGGATGTTACCGGTAAACCGACCTGGATACACAATAGTTGAGCGGGTATTCAGGGTGATCACCGATCCATCGGGAAGGGACTGGGTATGTACTTTATCTTTACTGTCTATTCGTACAAATGAAACCGAACCATTATCGTAAACATGGTTAAACGTTAACCAAAGTACGGTACATATTAAAATTACCGATGCGGCAATACCGATCCACTGTTTGCGGCTCAGTTTTTTGATCATCGTGTTGCGAAGGACAGGAGTATTGCTGTTGATTCGTTTTTGCAGACGGATAAAAGCATCATCTTTATTCACATCCCGCTCTGTTATCAGACTCTGATCCCAGATCAGTTTAAAATCGTCAAAAAGTTTTCTATTAGTTTCGCTGGCTGCCACCCAATCCTCTACCTGTTGGTGCTCGGCAGGCGTAGCTTCGCCTGCCAGGTATTTCACCAGCAGATCATCATCCATATGTATATTGGCATTACTCATTATGCAGCCATCGGGTTAATAAAAATAAAATGATCGGTAAAAATTCCGCCAGTTTCTGACGCATGATCCGCAAGGCCTTACCCATCTGGTTCTCCACTGTTTTAATAGAAAGGCCCATATGATCGGCTATCTGCTGGTACTTAAGCTGCTCAAAGCGGCTGAGCTGAAAAATAGTGCGACATTGCTGCGGCAGCTCACTCATGGCCGTGTCGATACGTTGTTGCAATTCGGCGGCCATTATCTTGTCTGAGGCTTGCTCCTCTTCGCCCTGCTGTAGTTGCCCGGCATAATACACGCCAAAGCTGGTCTTTACCTTTTGATGTTTTAAATAGTTCAAACTTTCGTTATGTACAGCCCGGTACAGGTATGATTTGAGCGAACCATCGGTTTTAAGATTATCGCGTTTTTCCCAGATCCGGCAAAATACATTTTGTACAATTTCTTCGGCCACCTCATCATCCTTTAAAAATGTGTACGCATAGGCATGCAGACTTTTAAAATGTTCTTTAAATAGCCATTCAAAAGCCTTTTGACTGCCCTGCTTTAGTAAATTGATGACCGAGCTATCGCTATATTCCACTTTAAAAGGGTGAAAGTTTGCGTTAAAGATAGCTTGTTTGGCGGTCAAATTCACAGGCGAGGGGCGTAATTGTAAAATTCAGGCCAGTTGTATCTGAATGGTGTACAGCGAGTGGTGAATATCAACCTTGCTGCAAATACCATTGGTATACGAGTAAAAATTATAGTTACCATCGGGCAGATCTATGCGATATACATGTGGCGACACCTGTTTTACCTGCAAAAACTGTTGAAAATTATCGCAATAGATCTGCGCGTTGTCATCTGGTTCATGGCAGTACAGCAACATGAGGTTTGTGCCGATATATTTCTGATCGAGCTGTTTGCTTTTACCGTCTGTCGTCGCCTGGTAGCAATCGCCACAGGCTTTGGTTTGGCGGTTAGCTTTCTCCTTGCCATTTACTTTACGGCAAATGGTTGAACTGATGAGTTTCCCTTTCTGAAAAACAGATTCCTCATGAATATCTACCTGGATGCTCATAATGAAACGCATTTTTACCTGCGAGATCACTTTTAACGACAGATCGTCACCCTCGCGTTTTTGATACAGATCCATGCGCCCTACCACTTTGCCGCTGTGCAGCACATTGTATTTAGTGATCTGTTCCTGCGCCAGTAAGCCCGACGAAAAACAAAGCAGTGCCAGCAGGGTTGCCGCTTTTTTTAAGGGCATAATAAAAGTTAAGGGGGTAATATGTTTATCCTTTAAGGCCGTGGCCAGGTATTTTTTGAAGAGCCAGATGAGTAGGGCAGGTATCATGGTGGTAAAAATTTAATAGAAATGAAACAACTGTTAGCGATGTTAACTACAGCTATTACAACATATTAAAGATTTACCCCTACTTGATTTCATAATATTTTACGAATATATAAAAAGTCTATCAATTTAGTAGTTTTTATTTGTTGACTTTTTTCAAATCCCTCCCGTAGGGCTACTGTGTGGACACAAGTATGCTATAAAAGTTCGATTTTTGCGAAATGGATGAACCTATAAATTCGAACCCTGATTTTAAGGGAGCATTTGGCGATAAACGGATAGAAAGGCGTGCGACTGATGCATTAAGGAAGCTAACCACGGGCCGTAATAGTAGTTTACGACAGATCACAGAAACAGATGCAGAACAAAAAAGCTTCTATCGTTTGTTTAACAACGAAAGTTTCAGCGAAAGCGCTATAGAAAAAAGTATAGTTGATCGTTGCCGGAGATTAAGTTCGGGCCGCCATTTATTGTGTATACAAGATACCACAGAGTTTAACTTTTCATCCAAGCGGGGACGAATTAAACCTAAAAGTGGATTAGGAACTACTTCAAGGGATGATATTCTGGGCTTTATGTTGCATAGTAGTTTAGTAGTTGATGCAGAGCATAGTCATGCATTGGGCTATTCTTATATTAAAACATGGGAAAGGCCCGCAGATACTCCGGGGAAACATGATCGTGATTATCAGCATTTACCTATCCAGGAAAAAGAATCTTATAAATGGATAGCGGCAGCCAATCAGAGTAAAGCGTTATTGGAGCAGGCAAATGCGATAACCATCGTTGCAGATCGGGAAAGCGACATTTACGATCTGTTTGACGTAGTTGAAAAAGACAAAGTACATTTACTGATCCGCTCTAATCATGACCGGTTGATAAGCGGGAAATTAAAGCTAAGCGGTTGCCTGAATGCCTTACCTGTTATGTATAGTTATGATCTTGCTGTAGCGGGCGATATCAGAAAGGCCAGCAGTAAGCGTATTGTTCGAATGGGGCTAAAATGGGCTAAGGTTGAGCTTTTAAAGCCGGTTTCCTGCAGAAATGAACAATTGGCAAACGTTCAGGAAATATATGTGGTAGAGGCAGCTGAACAAAACAAAGGTATTTACTGGCGGATATTAACCACACATGAAGTAACAACAGCCGAACAGGCCTTGCAGATCATTTGCTGGTATAAAGAGCGCTGGCATATTGAACAGATCCACCGTTTACTTAAAACAGACGGCTTCAGAATCGAAAAATCTCAACTGGAACAAGGTTGGGCTATACGCAAACTTACTTTGTTGGCGATGATGGCAAGTCTGCGTATCCTGCAGATGATGCTCGCATATCAGGATGATAATGAACAATCTATAGATGAGGTATTTGATCACCAGGAACAAAAATGTTTACAAATGATAGCCAAAAAGTTGGAAGGGGCAACAGAGAAGTTAAAGAACACGGCAAAAGTAAACACCCTGAAATGGGCAACATGGATAATTGCACGCATAGGTGGTTGGAAAGGGTATACTTCTCAAAGAAAACCAGGCCCGATCGTCTTGCAAAAGGGCCTGGCTAAATTCTATAACGTTTATGAAGGATGGCTACTCTATCAAGATTACAACTAAAAGATGTGTCCACACAGTAGCCCCACGGGAGGGATTTGGTCAACTCACCTGGCCCCAGCGTCCATGTGATAATTCATTATTCCTTGCAAACAATCCTTAAAACATTTAAGTTTACTATACACTTTAATCACAACAATATGCAATGGTTTGGCAGACGCGAAAGCGATAATGTAGAAGACGACCGTGGTAGCGGCGGCGGTGGCGGTCGCTTTGCATTGGGCGGCGGTATAGTAAGCATTATTGCACTGGCTATTTATTATTTTACGGGTGTTGATACCTCGCAGTTGCTTAACCAGGTGGCTACCAACAGCCAACCGCAAACCGAACAGCGTGCCACAGACCCTAATGCGCCCGAAGACAAACAAAAACATTTTGTACGTGTGGTGCTGGCTGATACCGAAGATATCTGGACAAAGATTTTTAGCGATATGGGTAAAACCTACGAGAAACCGCGCTTGGTGCTGTTTACCGATGCCATACGCTCGGGTTGTGGTAATGCCAGCTCAGCTACCGGACCGTTTTACTGTCCGGCAGATGCTAAGGTATATATCGATCTTTCTTTTTACGACGAATTACAAAACCGCTTCGGCGCTGCCGGCGATTTTGCCCAGGCCTACGTGATAGCGCATGAGGTAGGGCACCATGTACAAAATCTGCTGGGTACCTCCGCCAAAATGGACGAAGCTCGTAACCACCTCAGCGAAACAGCATACAACAAGCTCTCCGTAAAACTGGAGTTACAGGCCGACTTTTATGCCGGCGTATGGGCTCATTATGAGCAAAACCTCAAAAATGTCCTGGACCCAGGCGACATTGATGAAGCCCTCACCGCCGCCAACGCCATCGGCGACGACCGCCTGCAAAAACAAGCCACCGGCCACATAGAACCCGACAGTTTTACCCACGGCACCAGCGCCCAACGCATGTACTGGTTTAAGAAAGGCTACGAAACGGGAGATGTTAGTCAGGGTGATACTTTTGGGAATGGGGATTTGGAGTAGGGGGCAACGTAACAATTCCCTGACTCCTCCTCCATCAACTAAAACGCTTTCCCGCCTCGTGTGTTATTTGCTTACATTAGCGACACGCATGAAAAACTACCATTACATCATATTCTCCATAGTCGCACTGGCGGCTTTGAGCTCTTGCTCGCTGAAGGGGCCTTATGCCTTGACCAATAAGGTGTATACCAGCAAAACCGATTCGGTGGTGAAAGTGATTGAGCAAACGCAGGCGCCTATGCTGGTGGATAGCGCGGGTGCCAATATTCCGGGTGAATGGGTGGGTACGGTGAACTTTAACCTGCGCAAACCCAACTATGTGATCATCCATTTTACCGCGCAGGATTCTATACAGCAAACGCTTAAAACGTTCACCCTGGTAAAACCGCAGGTGAGCGCCCACTATGTGGTGGCTAAAGATGGCAAAGTTTACCATATGCTGAATGACTATCTGCGGGCATGGCATGCCGGCGTAAGTCGCTGGGGTAGTATCAGCGATATGAATAGCTGTTCTATCGGTATTGAGATCGACAACAATGGTCATGAACCTTTTAATGATATCCAGGTGAAAAGCCTGTTGGCCTTACTAACGCAGCTTAAAAAGACCTATGGCATCCCGGCAAGTAATTTTATTGGTCACCAGGATATAGCCCCTTTGCGTAAGCCAGACCCCGGACCCTTCTTCCCCTGGCAATTGCTGGCCGAAAAAGGCTTCGGTTACTGGCGTGATTACCTGCTGGAGGTTCCACCCGATAATTTCGATTATGCCATCGCCCTCAAACTCATTGGCTATGATACCCGCGACCTCACCGCCGCCATCGTAGCCTTTAAACGTCACTTTGTGCAAACCGACGAAACCCCAACCATGACCCAGTTTGATCTGAACATCCTGTATAACGTATATAAAAAGTATACCCCCTAACCCCCTGAAGGGGGAACTCTTTGACAGTGGAGCCTATCGGGTAGGCACTGGCTTGGTGGAACCATAGGGTGTAAAACCATGGTCCATTTTGTAGAGCTTCTGGTCTTTAAAATAATAAAATTCGGTGCTCTGGTTATCCAGGTAAACGGTTCTATATATGGAGAGTTCAACACGTGTTGCAGCAGGGTGCTCTCTGGTAAATTTCTGCTCAGATAAGCCCAAGGATATTTGTTGAGTTTTACAGCTCATCAGGAATATGAGCAACAGGGTGGATAGCGTTAACTTTTTCATAAAAATAGAACACCTTAATAGACATATACCCTTACTCCGAAAATAAAATCCCCTAACCCCCTGAAGGGGGAACTTTTGATGGGCTTGATGGGGGGAATAAAAAAAGCCCGGCTCTAAAAAACCGGGCCAAGTATGCTAATCAAAAACTCCCCCTTCAGGGGGCCGGGGGGTTATTTCTTCACCCAGCCATCCTTCAAGGTCACCGTGCGGTTAAACACCAGGTGATCTGGAGTGGAGTATTTGTCTAAAGTAAAATAGCCTTTGCGCATAAACTGTATGGCCTTACCCGGTGTGGCCTTGGCCAGATCGGGCTCGATGTAAGCCTTGGGCAATATTTGCAGACTGTTTGGGTTCAGGTAATCTTTAAAGTCGCCGTCCTCATTAGATGGATCTTCCACCTGGAACAGACGGTCGTACAATCTTACCTCTGCGGTTTTAGCATGTGGCACGCTCACCCAGTGTATAGTGCCTTTTACATTGATACCGCTGGTGTCATTGCCCGATTTTGATTCAGGCAGATAAGTACAGTGGATCTCGGTCACGTTGCCATCTGCATCTTTTACAAAGCTATCACAGCGGATGATGTACGCATTTTTTAAACGCACCATCAGGCCCACACCCAGGCGGAAGAATTTCTTCGGCGGTTCTTCCATAAAGTCTTCACGCTCAATCCACAGCTCGCGGCTAAACGGAAATTCACGACTGCCATCGCCACCCTCAACCTCTGGATTGTTTTCGCCGTGCATAATTTCGGTTTCACCTTCCGGATAGTTGGTCAGGATACACTTGATCGGATCAAGCACAGCCATGCGGCGCCAGGCGGTTTTGTTCAGATCCTCGCGGATACAGAATTCCAGCAAACCAACGTCGATCATGTTTTCGCGTTTGGCTACGCCGATGCGCTCGCAAAACTCACGGATACTGGCAGGTGTATAACCACGACGGCGCAAACCACTGATGGTAGGCATCCGGGGATCATCCCATCCCTCTACATGCTTTTCCTCCACCAATTGCAGCAGCTTGCGCTTGCTCATTACGGTATAGTTGAGGTTTAAACGTGCAAACTCGTATTGTTTTGACGGGAAAAGATTGAGCTTTTCAATAAACCAATCATATAACGGGCGGTGAGGTACAAACTCCAGCGTACAAACAGAGTGTGTGATCTTTTCGATAGCGTCCGATTCGCCATGGGCAAAATCATACATCGGATAGATGCACCATTTGTCGCCAGTGCGGTGATGATGCGCATGTTTAATACGATACATCAATGGATCGCGCAGGTGCATATTTGGCGAAGCCAGGTCGATTTTGGCCCGTAATACTTTAGCACCATCGGGGTATTTACCAGCCTTCATATCGGCAAACAGTTGCAGGTTTTCTTCAACAGAACGGCTGCGGTACTGGTTGGGTGTACCGGGTTCGGTTGGCGTTCCTTTTTGCGCGGCTATTTCCTCGGCAGTACTGTCATCAACATAAGCCAGGCCATTTTTTATAAGGGTTACGGCAAACTCATACAGCTGATCAAAATAATCAGACGCATATAATTCTTCGGCCCATTCAAAGCCAAGCCATTTAATATCTTCTTTGATACTGTCAACGTATTCTGTCTCCTCTTTGGTGGGGTTGGTATCGTCAAAACGGAGGTTGGTTTTGCCGTTATATTTTTGCGCCAGTCCAAAGTTTAAACATATAGATTTGGAATGCCCGATGTGTAAGTAACCATTAGGCTCAGGCGGAAAACGGGTTAATACCCTGCCATCGTTTTTCCCGGCAGCTATATCTTCTTCAACAATTTCTTCTAAAAAATTCAGTGATCTCTCTTCGCTCATAAATAAAATAGCAATAGCTACAAAAGTAACAAAAATTTTGCCCTTAAGGGGGACAAAGGACAAAAGGATAAAAGAGCAAGGATTTTCTTTTTATATGTGAAACCAATGACGTTCATCGGTCCTTTATCCTTTTGTCTATGATCTTTTATCCAACCGGAGGGCTCGAAATGATATTATGGCTTGCCAGTATCCGCATGAGCACATCAACGGAAACATCGCGGGTAATATCAATGCAGAGGTTTAACCGCCCCCGAATCTTTACCTGGCAAAAATTGTAATGAAACTCCAGAATTAATCCGCGCAGACTGCCCGAATTAACAATAATGATCTCATCGTCAATTACCTCACAGGTATTGCTGGTGCGATTAAAATAGCTGCGCAAATTTTTGATAAGCCTGTATATAGGTAATGATAAGATCATATTCAATTTAGGATACTAAAATAGTGTTTAATCTTCGTTTGATGATATTATCTTTTATATATGCCGGCAATAAACTGTTCAATAGAACAAGTAATCGGTTAACCATTCCTGGGATGATCTCTTTTTTACCTTTCAACAATCCGTCAATGGCTATGCGGGCAACCTGTTCGGGTTCTAATATGGTAGCTTTGGATATTCCTTTCAAGGTATTATTCATCACCAGCAGTTCCGGTTTAGTGTTAATGCCGCCGGGACTCAGCAAACTGAGCTTTACGTTTGATCCACATAGCTCCAATTGCAAACATTTAGTAAAATACCGGATAAATGATTTGGTGGCGCCATATACCTGCTTTTTAGGTACCAGGAAGAGGCCGCCTAAGCTACCCACATTTAAAATATAGGAAGTAACGAATGCATCAGCTTGAGCAAGGAACAGCCGGGTAAGCAGCACAGGCGTGATCACATTCAGCTCTATCTGCATTTTATAAAAGGCAATGTTTTTATCCTCAAACCACGACCAATTGCCCAGCCCCGCATTATTGATAAGCAGGTGCGCTGTGATATGCTGCTCTTTTAATCGGCTAAAAATTTCAGCATAACTTTCGGCATGGGTTAAGTCGATTTCTAAAGGATGAACAGCCACCGCGAAGTTTTTGCGGATAAAGGATGCCAGTTCGGGCAGCCCCGATCCTGGTAAAGCCACCAACACCAGATTAATGTTCCGGTTGGCTAATTCAATGGCAAATGATTTTCCGAGACCCTCGCTGGCTCCGGTTACAATGGCTGTTAATTGCTGCTGCATAATTGTTCGGATTGATGGTTGCTTATGTCGTCCAAAAGATTCATTTTATCCTTATTGATCTCGTCCTTGATCTCATAATCCTTATTCGTTGATCCACTTAAATAGTTAACTGTTTTACTCAAGCCTTCGGTAAAGGGGGTTATGGTATAGTCCAGCTGGGTTATCGCTTTATGGCTGCTATATTTCTGATCGTATTTAAGGCGATCAGCAAATTCAGGTAAAAAGACAGGGGGAATACCTGTGAGCCGGGTTTTGAGCCATTGCAACCGGCTGTAAAACTGAATAAGTTTTAACGGTATCCTGATCATGCTTAATTGCTTACCCGATACCTGTTGCAAGGTTTTAAAAAAGTCATTAAAGCTGATATCATGTCCACCTAAAATGTAGCGTTCGCCAATGGCTCCCTTGTTCATAGCGGTTATATGTCCGGCAACTACATCATCCAAAAAAGCGTAATTGGCAACTTGTTCGCCATTGCCAGGGATAAAACGCCATGTGCCCTTTAAATAACCCGATACCATTTTGCTAACCGTATTGCTATCCGTTATCGGCCCTTCGCCATATACCCGTGAAGGGTTCACGATTACTACGGATAAACCTTGTTTTACAAAACTCTGCACTTCCAGTTCGGCCAGGTATTTGGTGCGCTCGTAAGCGATGGGGAAACCAGTAATGCGCGGGTCAATTTCGGTCATGGGATGTTTAATAGTTGGTCCCCATACGCCGCAGGTGGAAGTATATACTATTTTCTGCACGTTACAATTTTGGGCTGTTTGCAGTACGTTTCGGGTTCCGGTAACATTGGTTTCATGATAGTCATCGGGGTTGCGGCACCACATTTTGGCCATGGCGGCGGTATGATAAACCTGCTCGCAGCCTTCCATGGCCCTTGCCAGTGTTTGTTTGTAGAGAATATTGCCTAACACCGGTTCGATGTTCGGATGCCTGATCAGGTAGGGATGATCGGTATTGCGGCACAAGGCTTTTACTTCATGGCCGGTGTTAGCCAGTGCCAGGGTAAGCTGGCGGCCAATAAAACCAGTTGCTCCGGTAACTAATACTTTCATACCAGTATTACACCCGGATGATCATTTACCCCTACGTCTGAACGCGAAATTTATCTATTCCAAAAAAGTGACCTTCAGATTCGCAAATGCACCGTCAGAACCATTGCCTACCCATAACCCAAGTTTGCCGCTTTTGCGATCATTGAGTTGTTTTACGCTTAAACAGGGCGTTTCCCGGTCGTTGATAAAAACAGTTATTTGTGGATACCGGATCTCTATCCGAACATGAAACCACTGATTTGGATCTGGTGGCGAAGTGATCTCTTTTTCATACTGTGCGTTAAATTTGTCTCGTAATACAAACCATGGGTATTGCGGGTGAGATACATATTGAACCATATGTATCCGGTGGACCGAATCAGCTGATAGAAAATTAAAAGGTCGGAAATACACGGCATCAAGGGTCTTGGCGTCCACTGCATGAAACGTGATTCCTAAAAAACTCTGCTGATCCGCATTTTTTCCCCGGATATCCAACTCAATAATGCCGTTGCTGAAGGTTACATTATTGATCAAGGCTACCCCATCATCATCTTTAGCCGATAACATGATGCCGTTTTTTTCATGATTGGGCAATACGGCAGCCTCACGGTTACTGATATTAAGTTGACGCACCGAAAGTAATCTCGACAGATCATAACTGACAGTGCGCTGCTGAGAGAAGACAGTAGTTGAGCCCAATAGAAAAACTACAATAACAGCACGTAATAATATCTTGTTGTACATATCAATGATTTAGTTCGGTTAATAATCTTTTAGCATCAGCGTTTTCCGGATCTATCTTTAGCGAGGTCATATCCGCAGTTCTCGCTTTATCCAGATCTCTTAATGACTCATACGCTTTGGCTTGCAGATACCAGGTATAGGACGATGATGGATATCTGCCAATCACTGTTTTGCTCAAGGTTATGCTTTCCTGTAGGTGATTCAAGTCAATAAGCATACTGATAGCGTTGTTCCAGTCAATAACTGTAAACTGTTTTACCGGGTATAAAGAGCTGATCGCAGGGTCATGATACAGACAATAAAAAGCCGAAACGTTTTCCCGCCACTTTGGCTCATTCCGCACCGCGGCTTTGATGAGTTTTATAGCGGTTTTATCCTGGCCTAACAGTAAATAAGTTTTGGCGATTTTTGGATAAATGCCGTACCAGCCTTTCGTTCGCCCGACAGCTTGTTTTAACAGGCCCTCGCCATGTTTCTTATTGCCTATGCTAATGGCATAATTAGCTTGGTTGATCAGGATGCGGCCATAATGATAGTTCAGCAGTTTTTGGAGATCTGCAAATGGATCTTTGGAATGATCAACACGCAGATCAATCTGATTGAACCACTCATTATGGCTACCTTTGACCAGTAAGGCTGCAGATTGCTTCCCGCTGATCTGCCCGCCGGCATTTTCTCCGGCTACGAGCGCTTTTAACAGGCGTACTGCAAGTGTGCCTTTGGTATGTTCAAAAGTACTGGCCATATCATGCAATACATTTGGCTTAAGCTGATTACCCATAACTGCGTAGTATTTCCCTGTGAGCTGGACCGATTTTCCCTTCCAGTATTTTAATGAAGAACCTGTAAAGGCATAAACATTCCCTTTTGCATCAATACCCGAAACTTGTCGGTAATCGGCAAGGGTATCTTTCATCTGGGTGTATTGTATAGCCTGCTCAATAGTTTTGCCTGCTTTCAATTGATCAAAACCGTTATAAGCATACATGGGCTCTGTTTCCGCGATCACCGAAAAGGCACCCATTCCTGGCCGGATGTAACAGGTAGAATTGCCAACGTAAATATTATTGGTTGCCACAGCAATACCCCATTCCTGTGCCTGTGGATCATAAGCTATAATGCTAAAAGTTGAATTGATATTCCTGTTCAGGACCAGGCTGGGTAAATTTTGTGCCCGGCCGCAAACCGACAAACTTAGAATTGAGAAAAGACAGATCAATGATTTAACTGGCATGGTGATGAGATGTTATCATACAGACACCTATTGTTTGTCAAAAGTTGCACGGCTCTGATTATAAAGATCGGGTAAATTACCTTGCTTCATCTATAGGTTTATAGCATAAAATATTTATTTTTGAAAAAGAGCTCACCACAAACCTTAGTTAACATGAACATACACCAGGATCCCTACATGAACTTTGCTGATATGGGCCCCGAAGAAATGGGTTTCTTGCAGCAAGCCACCGGGGAACTTAGCGACAGCCAGAAAAAGTATTTTTACATGGTTTACAGCAGTAAGCGTAAAAACGCTAACGAAATACTCATTTTTACATTATTGGGTTTTGTTGGCTTTGCGGGGATACATCGTTTTGTTTTAGGGCAGATAGGTATGGGTATCCTTTATTTTTTAACAGGAGGCCTTTGTGTAATAGGCACTATTGTTGACCTGGTGAACAATAAATCGCTCACTTTAAAGTATAATAAAGAAATGGCTTACGAAAGCCACCGGATGGCTATTTTAAGCAACTAATATATACCGGTAAATGCTTTATATCCATATTTGTTCATGAAATTAGCTGTACTTACCGCGTACCTGGAAAGCCTGGCGCCATTGGTGTACCAGGAAGATTATGATAATGCCGGCCTTATTGTTGGCAACCCCGAACAGGAAGTTACCCAGGCCCTGCTATCATTAGATTGTACCGAGGCTGTGGTTGATGAGGCCATTGCTACAGGCTGCCAGGTCATTATATCGCACCACCCCATAGTTTTTAAAGGACTTAAAAAATTTAACGGTAAAACCTACGTAGAAAGGGTAGTGGAAAAGGCCATTCGAAGCCGTATTGCTATTTACGCCATACATACCAACCTGGATAATATTATGGGAGGTGTTAATCAACGTATTTGCGATACGCTGGGTTTAAAAAATTGCCGGATATTAGTACCTAAGCATAACTTGTTGAAAAAGCTGGTGACCTTTGTGCCTGGGAGCCATGCCGATACTGTGCGTGATGCCTTATTTGGAGCAGGAGCAGGTAACATAGGTAACTACAGTGAAACCAGTTTCAATACCGAAGGTACAGGTACTTTTAAGGGTAACGAACAAACCAACCCGTACGTTGGCGAGCCCGGCACCCGCCACCTGGAAAATGAGGTGCGAATTGAGACCATTTTTCCGGCAAACCTGGAAAGTAAAATACTGATGGCGCTGGTTCTGGCTCATCCATACGAGGAGGTGGCTTATGACCTTTTCCCCTTAACCAATCAGCATCAGCAAGTAGGTTCAGGGATGATAGGTGAATTGGAGATTCCGCAGAACGAAGAATCGTTTCTGTTTCATGTAAAAGATAAGATGCGTACACACGTGATCAGGCATACAGCCTTAACGGGTAAACATGTGAAAAGAGTAGCCGTTTGTGGTGGTGCCGGAGGCTTTTTGTTAAAGCATGCCATATCGGCAGGAGCCGACGTTTTTATCACTGCCGATTACAAGTATCATGAGTTTTTTGATGCCGAAGGAAAGATAGTGATTGCGGATATCGGACACTTTGAGAGTGAACAATTTACGGCGCAATTATTGTATGAAATAATACGGAAAAAATTTCCTATCTTTGCCGTCCGTTTAACAGAAGTAAATACAAACCCCGTCAAATATTTTATTTAATGGAACAAACCGTAGAACAAAAGCTTAAAGCTTTATACGAACTACAAACCATCCACACCAAAATTGATAGAATTCGCCAGGTAAGAGGTGAATTGCCAATGGAAGTTGCCGATCTGGAAGATGATGTTGCTGGTCTTGAAACCCGCATTCAAAAGATCAAAGCCGAGCTGGATGATGTAGAAGATGAGATTGTAACCCGCAAAAACCTGATCAAGGAAGCTCAGGCCAATATCAAAAAATACGAAACGCAACTTAACGAAGTTAAGAACAACCGGGAGTATGATGCCATATCAAAAGAAATTGAGATACAGGGATTAGATATTCAGGTTAGCGAGAAAAAAATACGTGAGTATGGTTTCGAGATCACATCAAAAACCCAGATCTACGAAAAAGCCCTGGCCGATCTGGATCTGCGCAAGAGCGATCTGGATGCTAAAAAGGAAGAATTAGGTACCATTACTGCCGAAACTGAAAAAGAAGAAACTGAATTGGTTGCCCAGGCAGAAAAAGCCACCGGAAATATCGAAGAGCGTTTATTAACCGCTTATAACCGTTTGCGTCAAAACGCTAAAAATGGTTTAGCGGTGGTAACTATCCAGCGCGATTCATGTTCAGGTTGCTTTAACCAAATCCCGCCTCAGCGTCAGTCTGACATCCGTCAGCGTAAAAAGATAATCGTTTGCGAGCATTGCGGACGTATACTTGTTGACGAGCAGATGGCTCTGGAAGCAGAAGAAGCATAAGCTTTTGCGTATTAGATATTGAAAAGGCGCTTGCAAGGCGCCTTTTTTATTGCCCGGATAATTGGTTATCTTGCCGGGAGTAAACAATTACCCATGTTAATACCTATATTAAAAAAGCTGTTGCTGCGCGATCTCGAAAAGCTTAAAACGGAGTTGGAACTATACCGTGACGAACAAAACATTTGGCTTGTTGATAAGCAGATCACGAACACGGCTGGTAATCTTTGCCTGCACCTGATAGGTAACCTGAACACCTATATCGGCGCGGAGTTGGGTAAAACGGGTTATATCCGAAACAGACCATTGGAATTTTCATCCGGCCCTATTCCGAGGACCGAACTAATAAAGCGGATAGATGATACCGCTCAAACGATAACCGCAACCTTCGACCAGCTTACAGAGGAACAAATGGCCGATGAATATCCGCAGCAAGTAATGGATGGCAAAGTAAGTACAGGTTATTTTTTAACACACCTGGCATCCCATTTAGCTTATCACTTGGGGCAGGTTAATTATCATCGAAGGTTACTCGATAACTAATGAGCAGATCAAGGCTCATATATGCCTGCCTCATAATTACCACCGTCATCATTGGCCTGTTATCCAGGCATTTTGCTTTTATACCCTTGTTTATAGGTGATATTCTTTGGGCTTTGATGATTTACTTCATCATGCGGTTTCTTTTTGTAAATAGGCCGGTTAAATTTATTGTTATCGTTAGCCTGTTGTTTTGTTATGCCATAGAGTTTAGCCAGTTGTATAAAGCGCCGTGGATAAATGAATTAAGACACACGCTGTTTGGTCGTCTGGTTTTAGGCGAGGGATTTTTATGGAGCGATCTGCTATGCTATACCGTTGGTGTGGCTTTAGGTGTTTGGGTAGATAAAATAGTTAGCAAGACCCGCAGCCCATTTAAATTAAAGGTCTAAAACATGCTCGTCTGTTTCCCTTTTTTCGGTACAAATAAAGTATAATCATATTCAGGCATCTCACGGCCCGCCATAAAGCGATTACAGGCCATCCGGAACATCTGGTGGATTGATTGTGCTATTTTGCCTTCGCCGCTCATACGACGGCCGAAATCACTGTCATTTAGCTTGCCGTCATGACAGGATCGTATCATGTTCAGCACCTTTTCGGCCCTGTCAGGAAAAGCTTTGTATATCCAGTCGCTAAATATCTCGGCAATGCTGCCGTTGAGCCGTACTATAGTAAAGCCGGCGGCTAATGCTCCCCTGTCGGCAGCGGCCTTAATAATGTTAGGAACTTCGTTACTGTTGAGGCCCGGAATAATAGGAGCAGCCATCACTCGTACAGGAATGCCCTTTTCTGACAGTTTCTGCACCACGGCCAATCTGCCGGTAGCGGTTACTGTGCGGGGTTCCAGTTTTTGACGCAGTTGTTCGTTCAAAGAGGTAATAGAAACATTTACATGCACCAGGTTCATGGCAGCCAGTTCTGTGAGGATGTCCATATCTCGCAGGATCACGTTGTTTTTGGTGATGATGCTTACCGGGTTTTTATATTTTAAAAAGACTTTGAGCAGGTGTCGGGTGATCTTGAGCCTCCGTTCAACCGGTTGATAACAATCAGTGTTGCCCGATAACATGATGCATACCGGCTGGTAGTTTTTTTTGTTAAAATATTGCTCTAAAAGTTCCGGAGCATTGGGTTTGATGATGATCTTACGCTCAAAATCAAGCCCGGCGCTAAAACCATAGTACTCATGACTGTTGCGCGCATAGCAATAAATACAGCCATGCTCACAACCCTGATAGGGGTTTATGGAGTACATGTGGCTCAGATCGGGGCTGTTTGATTCGCTTACTATCTTTTTAGGTGTTTCCTCAAAAAGCTGAGTGGCGGTATTTTCCAGCAGAGGCTCATCAATCCCTTCTATATGCTCGGCAACATACTTATTCTTTAAAAATTTGTTGTGTGTGTTTAACTGCGCACCCCGGCCTTTAAAAAAGCCGGTATTCTCATCCTGTTCCATTTAACAAATTTGCTAATATTTTTAGCAAATTACAAATCAATCAGTTTGTTTTTTATGCTGTATAATACCAGGCCGACGCGGCTTTTGATGCCCAGCTTTTCAAAAAGCTGGTCGCGGTAACTGTCAACAGTGCGTACGCTGATGCACATGGTATCGGCAATTTCCTTGTAGGTAAGTTCAGTTCCGGTTAAGCGTAAAAACTCAATTTCGCGCGGGTTGAGCTTTACTACTGCAGTTTTATCGTTATTGAAGTTGTTTAATAAATGCTTGGTTACAAAATCCGGGTAGTAAAGATCTCCTTCGGTTACTTTAAGCAGGGCAGCTTCAAATTCATGCGGTTCGGCATCTTTAAGGAGGTAGCCTTTTACACCCATTTTAACCATGGTAAGTACTTTTTCAGCATCCTCAAACATGGATAGGATAATGGTACGGATTGATGGTTGGAATTTTTTAAGCCATTGCGCGGTCGAAATGCCATCCATCACAGGCATATTGATGTCCAGGATAACGATATCAGGAACCAGCCCGGAAGTTATTTTATCAACCAGTTCCTTGCCATGCGCGGCTTCAAACAGCACGTTATAGCGGTTAAAACTCTCCACCATTGAAGCAATGCCGCTCCTGAAAAGGCGATGATCATCAACCAGGGCTATTTGAATAGGTTCCGTTAGCATAAGTTTCTTGTACGAGGGGATTGAGTGAAAGGTTAATGCGGCAACCATTGCCTGGCGAACTGTTTATAATTGCTTCAGCTCCGATTAACGCGGCTCTGTTCACAATATTACGTAAGCCCGAGCCCCCCTTATCTTTAAGTAATTCAGGTTCAAAACCAACCCCATCATCTTCGATGGTTAAATTAAACATTTGCGCTTTATAATACAAACTCATTTTAAAGTTATCCGCCTGCGCGTACTTTAAGACGTTATTTAAAGCTTCCTGAAATATCCGGAACAATACCAGCTCCCGCTGTTCCCCAAGACCATACGGATTACCCTCAATCAATAACGAAAGGTTAAGAATGCCGCTCCTATTAACGCGCTCAGCCTCTATTTCAAGCGTTTTTACCAGCCCCATCACACTGATGTGTTCAAAACTTAGGCTCTTGGACAAGTTACGAAGATCACTGATAGATTGGGCAATGAGCTCGCGATTGTCATTTATTCTCGTCTTTTCATTTTCGCCCAGGTTTCTGCCCAATACCCCCAGGTTAAGTTTAACAAATGACAACACCTGGGTAATATTATCATGCAGCTCACGGCTAATGTGGTTAAGCGTTTCTTCCTGGATCTCCATCCTGGTTTTAAGCAGTTCCTGTTGAAAGGATGATTTCAGTTGTGCCTTCTCCAGCGCGTTTTTGTTTTGTTTTTTTTGATAGACTAATAAAAAGCTAATAATAAAAACGCCCAGCAGCATAACTATGGCTGTACCTGCAATTATCAATAAAATAATTTCTTCATCTTTAAATAGCATATCTGAGCGGGCTGATCATATTAATGATTGTGATAGATTAAAAATGTTACAATGTTTTTATAACATTATTGAAACCTGCTTTTTTATATTGATATATAAACGCAACAGACAGTAGCGAGTATAAAATAAGACAAGCAATATTTATTATTACCCGAGCCAATATAAAAAAGTGATAATTTTGTTTGTAAGCCATGTAGCTAAAAGCTACATGGTAAAACATAAACGCAAGTGCATAAAATAAGATTCCCGCGGTAGCCCAAAATGGCGGATCGCGTATAATATCCAGGTTCTCGTCAACATTGTTCATCAAATTAAAATAATAAAGACATACCAATACAGTAAGCATGCTGTATTGAATCACCATGGCAATGGTATTCAGCATGAAAAAGCCTTGGATAAAGATCATGTCAATGAAAGAAAAGAGGACTACTGTAAAAAGCACAATACGAACATTTTTTCTATACTGTTTTCTTTTATCGAGAGCGCTTATAAAACGCGTGTAAATAATTATTTCAATAATTGATTCCAGGTTGCTGCACCATGCATTGGTATGGTGCCATAACGTCCAATATTTAATGTTGGCAAACTCATAAATTACAATAAACGCCAAAAAGGGGAGGAATATCCTAAAATTAGGATCAAGCCTTTTGTAGGTGTATAAACAAACAAAAAACGCAAAAAGCTCGAAATAAAAATAGATAAAATCAAGCATAAAATTATATTAAGGTAAATACTAAATTAAGTACTTTAATTAAAGTATTTACCTTTTGATAAAATATTGCCTTGCAAAACCGTTAAGGATTGGTTAGGGGCAAAAGGGAGGACATGGATTCCCTTGGTTAAAAGGACCCATTGGGTCTTCAGGCCCCAATGGCCCTATGCTACTTTCTATTGCATCGGAATGTTCGGTATAATTTTCACTGGTCCCGATCAATATTGCTGTAGTTTGATTGGGGTAATGGTCATTCTTATGATCATAAGCGGCAAAATGAATTCTTACCCCCGTGGCATGTTCGGGTAGGTTGTTGATAAAGGATTTCAATTTGTCAAGCGATATCCAGACAGACTGCGTATCATTGATGTTGTGCTCTTTGTCAATCAGCTTTTTTCGAGTGGCAGCGTAGTGGTCTACCATTTTTTGGGCGATAGATAAATCGATAGGTTCCATTATTTGTGGTTTTTATTCAGTTAAGCTGTCTCTTCCCAGATAAAATACAGCCAAATCTAATAAGGGTATTATAAAGTAGGAAAATATCTGCTTAGGTTGGTTGGTGAAAAAACGTAAAAAATAAGATCAGTGCAAAACCTGTAAATTGTACAGGTTATCCAAAAATAAGTTTTTTTTGTCAGTTATAATTATAACAAGAATTTATTGAATATAATTTAAATATATTATCGAGAGAGTGGATGATAGTCTTACGGCGATATGGAGGTTGTAAATTATGTAAAATCGCTACAAAAAGGCAGGTTTATACAGTAAAGAAATGGCTAAAATAAGAGAGTTTATTTTAGCCATTTTTTTAAGCTAGTCCCAATGGCATAAAGGAGGACAGTCCTTTCCTCCGCCAAAAGCAGTCATGAAGAGATGTGTATTTATTAACTCCTGGCCTTGTCCAACTACATCAACGTCCTGATGGCCATTTTCGATAGTAGCGGCAAAAATAACCGTGGTTTGATTAGGGGTATGTTTATTCTCCTGATCATGTACCGCCAGGTGTATCCTCACTCCGCTAGCATTCTCGGGTAAATTATTAACAAAATCCTTGAATCCATCAATGGAAAACCAAATTGAGCGGGTGTCATTGATGTTGTATGTTTCATCAATCAATGTTTTCCTGGTATCGTTATAAAGGGCCACTATTTCTTTAGCTATGGATAATTCGATAGGTACCATCGTTTTGTCAGCAGATGGGTCAAAAGATTTCATTATGGTACATACAGGGGGGCAATCCTTTCCCGCGTTCCAGGCTATCATGGTTTTGTCAGTAGCGAATGATTCGCCTCCTTCTCTTAGAACGTCTACATGCTGATAACCCTGTTCAACAGTGGGAGTCCAGATAACGGTGGTTTGATTGGGATAGCGTGCATTTTGACCGTATGCTACCAGGTGAATCCTCACTCCGCTGGCATTCTCGGGTAAATTATTAAAAAAATCCTTAAATCCATCAATGGAAAACCAAATTGAGCGGGTGTCATTAATCCCGTAGGCTTCATCAATTAATGTTTTCCTGGTGGAGTTGTAGCGGGCTACCATTTCTTTAGCGACAGATAACTCAAGAGGTACCATCGTTTTTTCAACAAGCAGTTCAATAGTTTCCATTTTTGTTGGGTTTTAATGTTAAGCTAACGGTTTTGCATAAAACTTATCATATACAATCTTTTAGCCTGAACAGTTGGTTAATGAAGCAATTAATTTGATTAAATAGTATTTTAAATATAAAATATTATTTTAAGATAAGTTGCTGTCATCCAGTAAAAAAACGAAAAGTTCTTTGGGGCCATGAGCGCCCAGTACCAGGGTTTTTTCGATATCGGCGGTGCGGCTTGGTCCGGTTACGTTACTGATCATGGAGGGTAGCTGGCTGTCATATTTCTTTTTGATGAGCTTAAAGCCATCTTTAAGATCGAGCACCATTTGGGATGTATAGGCCAGCACAATATGCACAGGCGGGTATATGCTCAGACGCCTGCCTGCCATGTTTCCGTTTGACAGGAGTATGCTACCATTACGGGCTATCAGGGCCTCGCAAAAGGTAAAACCGACATCTGCCTGTTCAAAGTCTTTGTCGGTTTCGTAAAAAGGGTATTCAAAACGGGTGAGAATTTCCTGCAATCCGGGCTCCCAGCAGTATATTTTACGCCAGTTGCGCTCTTCGGCCAGGGTAAGCAGGCTTTCAATAAATTGCACTTCATCCTCACAAAAAACAAACTGTCCGTTAACCGCGGTGAATTGTTCGGCAAACATTACCTCCGGGATCTCTTTAGCAGATGCATAAAGTGGCAGGTCTTCCAGTTGAGGATAGGGATTATCCCTTTTCTCGAGGAGAGCCTTGCGGATCTTCTTAAGCAGCTTTTCTTTTGATGTGGTAATATCCCTCATGGTAAAAACAGCAAAGCCATCAGCGGGGCTGATGGCTTTATATTAATGATGTATATTAAAGTTTCGGGTCTTCGCTGTCAATTCTCGAAAGCTCCGGGTTGGTTAAGCTATCCGGAATAGCATTGTTATCAACATCGGGGTTTAAAGCAGCCTCTCCGTTCACAAATTTATCATAGGTGGTACGTTCATCAAATGGCCGTTTACCCAATATCTCTTCCAGATCTGATTGGAACAGTACTTCTTTCTCTAATAATTTCTGAGCTATTTTTTCAAGCCCGTCGCGTTTTTCGTTCAACAATACTTTGGTTTTCTGATAAACATCATCAACCAGTTTACGCACTTCGTTATCGATCATTTCGGCAGTGGTATCAGAGTAAGGTTTATTAAACTGATATTCACCTTGTGGATCATAGAAAGAAACGTTACCTACACTGCCATTCATACCATAAATTTTGGTCATGGCGTAAGCCAGTTTGGTGATGCGTTCCAGATCGCTCAGGGCGCCGGTTGAGATTCTGCCAAAAACGATGTCCTCGGCAACACGACCACCCATCGAAACACTCATTTCATCAAGCAATTGTTCGGTGGTATACAAAAACTGCTCTTTTGGCAGATATTGAGCATAACCCAGAGCTGCCACACCGCGTGGAACGATAGATACTTTAACCAAAGGATCGGCATGTTCCAGGAACCAGCCAGCAATGGCGTGACCAGCTTCGTGGTATGCAACAATGCGTTTTTCTTCGGGAGATATGATCTTGTTTTTCTTTTCCAGACCACCAATAACACGGTCGATAGCATCCTGGAAATCGGTCATATCAACCGACTCTTTATTTTTACGGGCGGCAATCAAAGCCGCTTCGTTACAAACGTTAGCAATTTCTGCACCTGCAAACCCTGGAGTCTGGGCAGATAGTTTTTTTGCGTCAACACCATCTGACAGTTTGATCGGTTTCAGGTGAACTTTAAAGATCTGCTCACGACCGATCAAGTCTGGTTTATCAATAGATACCTGTCTGTCAAACCGACCAGGACGTAACAAGGCTGAATCCAGCACGTCCGGGCGGTTGGTTGCAGCAAGGATAATAATACCTGAATCGGTACCAAAGCCATCCATCTCCACCAATAATTGATTCAGGGTGTTTTCGCGTTCATCATTACCGCCAACAATATTGTTTTTACCACGGGCACGGCCAATAGCGTCAATCTCGTCAATAAATATAATACATGGTGCCTTGTCTTTTGCCTGGCGGAATAAATCACGTACACGTGACGCGCCTACACCCACAAACATCTCCACAAAGTCAGATCCTGACAGCGAGAAAAAAGGCACTTGCGCTTCGCCGGCTACGGCCTTGGCCAATAAGGTTTTACCGGTACCAGGTGAACCTACCAAAAGGGCTCCTTTAGGTATTTTACCACCCAGATTAGTGTATTTTTTAGGGTTTTTAAGGAAATCTACAATTTCCATCACCTCTTGTTTGGCTTCTTCCAAACCGGCAACATCATTAAAGGTTACCGATACCTGTGCTTCTTTATCAAAAAGAGTTGCTTTTGATTTGCCGATATTAAATATCTGGCCACCGGGACCGCCACCTGAACCACCTGACATGCGGCGCATGATAAATATCCACACACCAGCAAACAGGATAACCATAATAACACCCTGTACCAACCAGTTTGATAAAAAGCTTTCGTGCCCCTGTTCGTACTGAATGGTTATTTTTTGATCCTCTGGCATATCTTTCTGAGCATTAGCAACAGATTGCTTCAGGCTTTCGTAGGATGCATCGGTAAAAGTGTATTGAGGACCGTTATTCGTGGTATTAAACAAACGCTGGTCCTTGCCGGCTTTGGCATATTGTGGTTTGCTTAAGCTTTCTTTTTTAATGTAAACCTCAGCTGTCACGAGGTCGCCGCTTTTATAGGCTATCAGTTTTTCAACATCATTTTGTTTAAGCATTCCTTCAACATCCTTGAAGGTAGTTTGCGTGCCAGAACCGCCGCTTAAAAGGGTAGGTACCAGTAAAAATGCCAAAATAACAATGCCATAAAGCCACATGATGTTAAATTTGGGCGGTTTAGGCGGTGTTTTTTTATTAAGTATTTTCCTGATAGGTTTCGGACTTTCTGATTTATTATCTTTAATATCTTTCATTTCTTTGTTACGAGCTCAAACTTACAATCTATAATTTAAAATTTACAAAGGTTTAGTACATGACTCAAACCGGAGGGTAATTGTGACGGAAGTTTAAGCACTTTTGTAATATTTAATCTCGGCATCACCCCACAGATCCTCTACGCCGTAAAACTCGCGTTTGTCGGTTCTGAAAATATGAACCACAACGTCCACATAATCAAGCAGTATCCATTCTGCATATTCAAGGCCCTCCTTACGCCAGGGTTCCTGTTGCGTAGCTTTAAAAATTTCTTCTTCAATACTATTGGCAATAGCTTTTACCTGTGTTGATGAATCGGCATGGCAGATCACAAAATAATCCGATACCGAGCCCAATATATTCCGGAGGTCTAACCTTATAATATCATTCCCCTTTTTTTCCTGTATGCCATGTATGGCCAGCTCAGAAATATAGGCCGATTGATTTAACACTTTGTTTTTTACCATCAAAAAGAATTAGTTTTGAACGTTCTTGGGTTAAAAATTATTATACTTTGCAAAATAACATATTTTCGGGATTATTTGTTGGTCAAAATTTAGTAACAATTCAACAAGTTGACTCAACCAACACATTCCTTAAAGATTTACTGTCAAATTCCAAGCCATTGCCCGAAGGTACGGTCATTATGGCAGAAAGCCAATACGCAGGCAGGGGGCAGCAACAAAATAAGTGGCATAGTGAGCCTGGAAAAAACCTTACTTTCAGTATTTTACTGACACCGGTGTTCTTGCCCGTCAGTGATCAGTTTGATCTGAACCGGGTAGTAAGCCTGGGGGTTTATGATGCTTTGTATCCTTATCTGGGCGATAAGGTTAAAATAAAATGGCCTAATGATATTTATTATAACGACCAAAAATTGGGTGGAATATTGATAGAAACGCATATCCAGGGCACTTATATCAAAGATGCCATTATTGGGATTGGCCTTAACATTAACCAGGAGAGTTTTGAACCTGGGGCAGGCAACGCTATATCCCTCAAACAAATCTTACACAGGGATTATGATTTAAAAACAATATTGTCAGAAATTTGCAGTCATATTGAAGCATATTACCTTAATTTAAGAGCGGGTAAATTTTTGTTTGTAAGGAATACTTATTTATCCCGACTATATTGGTTAAACGAAGTAAAACCTTTCAGGTCAAATGACCAGATTTTTGAAGGCGTTATAAAAAACGTAAAAGAAAATGGAATGCTGGTTGTTGAAAATAATAACGGGCAGCAAGAGTTTAGTTTAAAACAAATTGAATTTTTAAATAAATAATTAAATGAAGAAAGTACTGTTGGTAATTGTTGCATTAGTGATGTGCGCAGGGGCTTATGCCCAGATCGAAACGCCGGTAAGATGGTCATACGCGGCAAAAAAGTTGAATGATAAAGAAGCCATTGTATTTTTAAAAGCTACTATTCAACCCAGCTGGCATATTTACTCGCTTAATGTTAAGGATGGCGGCCCAATAAAAACTTCGTTTGAATTTACACCTTCAAAACTATATGCACCGGTTGGAAAGCCCTCAGAACCAACCCCCGTAACCAAATATGAGAAAGCTTTTAGTATGAATGTAAGCTACTTTGAAAAAGAAGTAGTTTTTCAACAAAAAATAAGCCTTAAATCGGCATCTGCAACCAGTGTTACCGGAAAGCTTACTTACATGACCTGTAATGACAAAAAATGTCTTCCACCAGAAGATGTTGATTTCACTATTCCTTTAGGCAAGTAATTTACCTTAAGGAAGATAAAAATGAAACTATTAACTAAGCGTGTTTATATACACACGGCGCTGGCCGTATTGATGGTGCTGATTGTTTTTTGCTCAATTGGTGCCCCACCTGCGCTGGCTTTACAAAAAAGTAAAGCGGATACAGTATCAACGGCAGGAGTACAGTTTACCGATATCCCTACTGCTGCTGATAGCATAGCGATCAGGAAAAAGGCAGCTGATTCTTCAGCCAAAGCACAGGCAGCGGCAAAACAAAAGACTCAACAAAAAGCCCCGTCAACCGAAAAGCCAAAAACACTTTGGCAGATATTCATATTTGGGCTGTTAGGTGGATTTACCGCGGTGATATTGCCTTGTATATACCCATTGCTGCCACTAACGGTAAGCTTTTTTACCAAAAAGAGCGGCAGCCGTAAAAAGGCGATAGGGCAGTCAATTATTTATGGGGTTTCCATCATTATTATCTATGTGACCCTGGGTTTGTTGATCTCCATTATTTTTGGTTCCGATGCCCTAAATCAATTGGCTACAAACGGCATATTCAATATATTCTTCTTCTTACTGCTCATTGTATTTGGTATATCGTTCCTGGGCGCGTTTGAGATCACGTTGCCGAGTTCATTAGCTAATAAGCTGGATGAAAATGCAGATAAAGGAGGCCTTACGGGTATATTCTTTATGGCATCAACACTTGTAGTAGTGTCGTTTTCATGCACAGGGCCAATTATTGGTACCCTGTTGGTTGATGCTGCTTCAAAAGGCGACCGTCTGGGCCCTGCTGTAGGCATGTTTGGTTTTGCGCTTGCATTAGCCCTGCCGTTTACCATATTCGCGTTATTCCCTTCAGCATTAAAAAGCCTTCCAAAATCAGGTGGCTGGTTAAATAGTGTGAAAGTTGTTTTGGGCTTTCTGGAACTGGCTTTTGCCCTTAAGTTTTTATCAAATGTCGATCTGGCTTATCATTGGAACTGGTTCGACAGGGAAATATTTTTATCGTTATGGATAGCTATAGGTTTGTTGATGGGGCTTTACCTTATTGGCAAGATCAAGTTTTCGCATGACAGCGATGTGTCTTATCTTTCTATTCCCCGAACTTTTTTAGCCATCGTTGTATTTGCTTTTGTAATTTATATGATACCTGGTTTATGGGGAGCTCCTTTAAAATCCATCAGCGCTTTTCTGCCTCCTGAGGCAACACAGGATTTTAACTTATCAAGCATACCAGGTGGAACAGCCGCGCCTTCATCAGCCCCTGCCGCAGTTGTACCTGCGAGTATTGGCGAAAGGAAATATGCCAGCAACTATACCCGCATAAAAACCCGTGGGCTCGATTCTTGGTATGATTATGACCAGGCTTTACAGGTTTCAAAGGCCACACATAAACCCATTTTGATCGATTTTACTGGCTTTAACTGCGTAAATTGCCGTAAAATGGAAGCCAACGTTTGGTCGGATCCGGAAGTGTTTAGACGACTTAGGGATAATTTTGTATTGCTGCAGCTTGTGGTTGACGATAAGGCCGAATTACCAGTGGCAGAACAGTTTGTTTCTGATTATAGTGGAAAAAAGATAACCACTTTAGGCGGTAAATGGAGTGATTTGGAAGCCAAAAGGTTTAACTCTAATTCACAGCCTTTATATGTGATGCTTGACAGTGATGGCAATGTATTAAAAGACGCAAGCGGCTCCGAAATACCTACCTCTCCGGCGGATTATGATATTGCCAGTTATCTCAAATTTTTGGATAGCGGTATCGCCGCTTTCAAAAAGTAGATTCGGCGTTAAAAAAATAAAATGTAAATTCGCGGCAAGTTTTAAAGCTTCGCCGCGTTTTTATTTAAGGGCCGCTTTAAAATTACTTAAATTTAAATTATTCAATTTTTTAAAGGTAGGGCCCCTAATGCCCATATCAGGATAAAAAATGACGCAGATTAAAAATATCGGACTTTTTACTTCGGGTGGCGACGCGCCGGGAATGAACGCTGCCATCAGGGCAGTTGTACGTACGGCTATATACTATGATATTGCAGTTACCGGTATACGCCGTGGCTATGACGGCATGACCAAAGGCGATTTTATACCGATGAACCGTAAATCGGTTTCCAATATTATACAACGCGGCGGCACTATTTTAAAAACTGCCCGCTGCGATAACTTCAGAACTGCCGAAGGGCGCAGGCAAGCATACGATCAATTACAGAAACATAATGTTGACGCCCTGGTAGCTATTGGCGGTGATGGTACTTTTACCGGAGCAAAGGTATTTGGCAGCGAATATGACATACCGGTAATTGGCTTACCCGGCACTATTGATAACGATTTAATGGGGACCGATTTTACCATAGGTTATGATACAGCCATCAATACCGTTGTTGAAGCTGTGGATAAGATCAGGGATACAGCCGAATCACATGACCGGTTGTTTATTGTTGAGGTAATGGGCCGCGACTCGGGCCTGATCGCTTTGCGCACAGGTATTGCTGCCGGTGCCGAGGCTATATTGATACCCGAAAGTAAAGGCGGAATGGAAGGCTTATTTAACCGGCTTGAACATGGCCGTAAAGACAAAACCTCCAGAATTGTCATCGTAGCCGAGGGCGAAGAGGCTGGCGGTGCTTTTGAAGTTGGCCGATTAGTTCAGGAAAAATTCCCGCATTATGATACCCGTATTTCGATATTAGGACATATTCAACGTGGCGGAGCGCCAAGCTGTATGGATAGGGTATTGGCCAGCCGTGTAGGTGCTGCCGCAGTTGAGGCTTTAAGAGATGGCCACCGGAATGAAATGATAGGTATTATCCATAACGAAATAGCTTACACTCCGTTTGAACACGCCATTAAGCATCACATCGAAATTAATCCAAACCTGTTAAAACTGGTTGAAATATTGTCGATGTAAGCTTTAATCTTCGTGATTATTTTCCTGTGAAAGTGTGATCAACAATCAGACGTATCACATCGTCAATTTCGGTACTTACAATTTGCAGGTAATCAATAATTTGTTTGTTTTCGGGATTGTTAGGGTTCTCCCGGTCCATAATATTAATTAATCCCAGCATACTGGCAACGGGCCTTCTTAGCTCATGCGAACTAAGGGAGGCAATATTACGCATCCGCTTGTTTTGACTAAGCAGTTCTTGCTCGGTTTTAAGTCTTGCCGTAATATTATGTGCAAAACAACCAACACCTTTAATCTCGCCGTTGAAGGCGTAAATGGGATTAAAATTCACCTCATAAAAAGCTGGGTTTTTTGCTTTTTCATCAACGCTTTCCACCACAATAGTATAATTCTCACCTTTTAACGCCCGCTCATAATAACTTGCCCATTCGTCAATTATTTCCTGGGTGTAACCCATTTTTGCATAGGAAAACTCACCTTTTTCTGGCGCAATACCTGTCATGGCCTTTATTTGTGCTATGTAGGCATTGTTCATATAAACATAACGACTATCCCTATCAACAGACCATATTTTATCATTGGTGTTATTGATGAGCGCCTCCAGGTTGTTTTTTGTCCATAAGGCCTCCTCCTGGGCACGCATCTCGTAGGTGACGTTTTTGGCAAATACGGTGATGCCTTCGGCAGACGGGTAAACTGCCGTGCGGAACCATTTGTTCAGCGAGGCTAAAAATACCATGAACTTTACACTTTCCTGTTTATCGCGCGCATCGTGATACGCTGTTTCGAAGGGACTGCCTATAAGTTGTGGGAAAACGTCCCAAATCACATTACCCAGCAGCTCAGCACGGGGCTTGCCCCATATTTTTTCAAACGCCGCATTTACCCGTACAAATTTCCATTCGTTATCAATAATAAAGAAGGAGTCGGTTATGCTTTCAATAAAAGTATCGAGTTTTTGTGCGGTATCCTTTATCTCGGCTTCAATTTTAATTTTTTCTGTTACATCGTGACCGATGCCCTGTATTTCGCAAACTTCGCCACTTTGGTTTACAATTGATACCAGCTCCCATTCGGTATCATGCAGGTTACCATGTATATCGGGTTTTTTATGGAGTAGTGAAACAACTTTGCCCGGATTGTTCAAGCATTCAATAAAAGCGTTTTCGCAAAGGTAGGCCTCTTCGGGTATGGTGCTTATAGAAAAGTGTTTGCCTAAAAGGTCCCTTGCTTTATAGCCAAAGGTTTTCAAATATTGCCGGTTAATAAAGGTATAGTTTCCACTGATGTCTATCCGTATTAAAAAGCTGGTTTGCGAATCAATAAGCGAGTTTAAAAACTGGTGGCTAAGCCCCGTATCGGTTGGCGGAGCTGTAATGCAGCTGCTTTTAACCGGTGTTTCCCTAATATTGCTTAATAATATTTTATGCCCGGTGGCCTCATCAATAACGATGCTCTTTTTATCGGTAATGTTTTTTGTGATTTGCTGAGGCGTGGTTATGTGGTAGTTTAATTCAATGCTGCTGTTTTCGGCAAGATTGTTAATAAGGGGTCTTATGCAGGCAAAACTCTCTTTGTCGATCAGTTTATCCCAAAGGTCATTGTCCTGATGCAGTTCCCGGGCGGTTATGCCCAAAACAGTATCAATACCCTGACCGATGAACAGGTACTTTTGCTCATGAATATCATAAGCAAGCACACAATCGATTGAATCAATAGTGATGGCGGTATGGCTTAACATACTTTAAATTAATGATAGGGGGGCTACCATTTAAATATAGGATATTTATTTCAAAGTCTGTTCATCTTATTCATGTAATAATTTAGTTGCCACTTCATTCCAGCTGTTAACCCGTTCAAAATCGTTGATTAAAAGGTTGTGTGGCGAGGTAAACAACAGCTTGCGTCCTTTAAATGTTACAAAGTTTTTGATCCGGTCGTCAATCATGATATCAACATCAAGGATCTTATGCCCGCAGAAAATAATATTGGTCCAGGAAATAAAGGGAAAGTGCTCGTTAAGCCACTCCAGCTTATCTTCAAGTGAATATTTAAATTCCATAGCAGCCGACGCGATGTACACGTCGTACTTTTCGTGCAATGCCTTTACCACTTCCTGGCAGCCGGGCATTACCGGCAGATCACGAAAGAAACCTTTTTCATTGATATACTGCCGCAGGCTTTCGCTCAGATGAGGAGGCAGTATTTCTCTGAATTCCTTACCATGCATATCGCCCAGCGATATTTTAGTTTGATGACGTTCATCATACAGGGTAATAAATTTGGCAATGGTATCGGCCATTACCTCATCCATATCAATAGCTATGCGTAATTTTCTGTTTAAGCTCATGGCCCTGAAATTGCGATTTTTTTCAATTACCCCATAGTAGCTTTAGGTTAAATAAATAATTAATTACAAGGGTTTTAATTTATTACAAATAATTTATACCTTTGCATCCCCGCAGAAAGTACTCCGGGGACATGTTGAATACATAAAAAGAAAAAATGGCAACTAAGATCAGACTGCAAAGACACGGTAAAAAAGGCAAACCTTTTTACTACATCGTAGTAGCAGATGCCCGCGCTCCACGCGACGGTCGTTTTATTGAGCGTTTAGGTTCATACAACCCAAACACCAATCCTGCAACTATCGACATTAACTTCGATAAAACTTTAGAGTGGGTTAACACAGGTGCCCAACCTACCGATACTTGTCGTGCTATCCTTTCATACAAAGGTGTGCTTTACAAAAAACACTTAGAAGGTGGTGTTAAAAAAGGTGCTTTAACCGAAGAACAAGCTGCAGCTAAATTTGCAGAATGGACTGAGCAAAAAGACGGTAAGATCACTGGTAAAAAAACCAGCTTACTATCGGCAAAAGACGAAGCGCGTAAAGCTGCTTTGGCTGCTGAAGCTAAAAAGAAAGAAGATAAAGCTGCTGCTATTGCTGCTAAAAACGCTCCTGTTGCTGAAGAAGTTGCAGAAGAGGAAGCTCCGGCTGAAGAGGCTGCTGCTGAAACAGACGCTGCTGAAAGCGCAGAATAAATTTTTTAAACAGATTTTAAGAGTCAAGAATCAAGAGCCAAGACAAGAAATTCATTGCAGTTTCTTGCTTCCTGACTCTTAATTCTTGACTCTCTTTTTTTATGAAAACCGAAGATTGTTTCCGGGTAGGTAGTATATTAAAAACCAAGGGCCTCAAAGGCGAGATGCAGATATATGTTGACTTTGATGGTCTGGATGCCATTAAGTTTGATGCCTTATTTGTGGATATTGCAGGCAAGCTCATTCCATATTTTGTTACATCTATCAAATACCTGCAAAAAAACAACGCGTATTTATACCTGGAGGATGTGGATGCCATTGAAAAAGCAGCCCTGCTGGTAAAAAAAGACATCTATCTGCCCAACAAGCTAAAGCCGAAAAAGAAAAAGGCCGAATTTACGCTGAACGATGTAAAAGGCTTTATTGCCGTTGATGAAACCCACGGCGAACTGGGCGAGATACTGGAAGTGCAGGAATACCCACAGCAACTGATCGCTATAGTTCAATATAAAAACAAAGAAGTAATGTTCCCGCTTAATATTGATATTATAAAAGGTATTGATGTAGAAGGCGGCGAAATTTATGTGGATCTACCCGAAGGTTTGCTGGATGTTTATTTGTCTGAATAATTCTTTTGTCATTCTTGAGCGTAGTGAAGGATCTCCTTCAAGCGCAAAGCTGATGATATGTAGGTGCAGAAGATTCTTCACTACGTTTAGAATGATAATCTTGTTTTTTTAACCAATGCCTGTGTCCTCACAGGCATTTTGCGTTTACGGAAATTCAAAAATAAAATGTCAAATATATTTTACATTTGTAAGGTTTATTTTACATTTGGTAAATTAAACTTTACAATTATGAAATCACGATTCTTATTCCCTTACAAAAGTCGCTTTATTGGGTATGTATTGATCTTCGCATATTTCCCTGTAATGATTGCAAAAAAGTTGTTTTATCATGGCTATATGGATCATGGAGTCCATATAAATCCTCCAGAGAATCCAAGCTTGTTTACTCCTGATCATGCTTTTAATGTGATGGCGACACTCGTGGTAACAGTTGGTTTATTGCTTTTAGCTTTTTCGAAAGAAAAATTTGAAGATGAGCAAATTATACAGTTGCGCTTAGATTCGCTGCAGTGGACAATGTACTTTACTTATATCCTGTTTATACTGATCGTGATCTTTGCAAATAGTATTGTACTCGTACATGTTGTGGGGATTAACTTATGGTTACTACTGGTGTTTTTTATTGTTCGTTTTAGGTGGGTTATTTTTAGACTTAATCAGTCTGTAAAAGCAGAAAAAGCAATATCATGAAAAACAATATACGCGTAGAGCGTGCCATCAAAAATATAACCCAGGCCGATCTGGCCGACCAAGTAGGCGTATCGCGCCAAACCATCAATACCATCGAGAGTAATAAATACGTGCCCTCAACTGTCCTCGCCTTAAAAATTGCCCGCATATTTGGAAAATCGGTGGAGGAAGTGTTTATATTAGAGGAAGAAGATTAAAAATCAGTCTATTATGCAAAGCAAGCCAACCTTCGCCCCGCAATTGGTTATTCCTAATGGCGTAACCGATATCAGTTTTTATATCAAAGCTTTTGGCGCTATTGAGCTGCGGCGTTTTAGCAATGATGACGGTACTATCCATGTATCGGAACTAAGTATAGCCGGAGCATTATTTCATCTGCATGAGCAAACGCTGCACTCATCGGCTGTTAGTCCGGATAAATTTCATGCTACCACGGTAACCGTCGGTCTTTTTGTGGATGATGTGCATGCAGTGATGGCACAGGCCGAAGCAGCAGGAGCCATCATAAGGTCGCCTGTGCAGGATTATGATTATGGCTACCGTCAGGGCGAGGTGATTGATCCATTCGGACACCACTGGTTGATTGAAAAAGCTATTTGATTTTGGATAAGGAATGGAATGATTAAGGAGAATGATCAAAAGGAACGCTACTTCCCGGTTCTTGATTCTTTTCTCTTGTTTCTATCCACTCATCTGCACATCTGAAATCCGCACATTGATTTACTATCTTTGCACATGCGTTTTGATATCATATCTGTTTTGCCCGATCTGCTGGTAAGTCCGTTTGCACATTCTATTTTACAGCGTGCCCAAAAAAAAGGTATAGCCGAAATCCATGTACATAACCTGCGCGACTATGCCACCAATAAGCAAAAAAGTGTAGATGATTACCCTTATGGTGGGGGCAGTGGCATGGTGATGACGATACCGCCTTTTGCAGCCTGCATCGAAAAGCTGAAAGCTGAGCGGGAATATGATGAGATCATCTTCGTGTCGCCGGATGGGGAGCGCCTGAACCAGGCCATCGCTAACCAGCTTTCTATAAAAGGTAATATCATTATTTTATGCGGGCATTATAAAGGCATCGACCAACGCATCCGTGATATTTACGTTACCCGTGAAATTTCTATTGGCGATTATGTGCTATCGGGAGGAGAGCTACCTGCCGCTGTTTTAGTAGATGCCGTAGTACGACTGATACCTGGTGTGCTGAGTGACGAAACATCAGCCCTGAGCGACTCCTTCCAGGATGATATGCTTGATGCGCCGGTGTACACACGCCCTGCCGACTGGAACGGCCACAAGGTGCCCGACATCCTGTTGAGCGGCAACACGCCCGAAATTGAAAAATGGCGTTTTGAGCAAGCCCTCGAACGTACCAAAACCCGCCGGCCAGATCTGTTGGAGTAAGGAATATTATAATTTTAACATCATTGTGAGCGATAGCATGGCAATCCCTGGCCATACAGAGCGGATTTGCATGTTTGTCTTACTTGTTGGGGATTGCCACGCTATCGCAATGACGCATTTGTTAATTAATGCTGACTCAAAAAAAAGGCGAAATTTGTTAGTAAAAAACAAAATGTGGAAATTTTTAAAATACACTTTTATATATTAAAAAAAATCCCTATAATTGCAATCCGATTTTTACGGGCTAAAAATCGCTTTAAGAGCTAAAAATCATGGATTTAGTAAAATTTGTTGAAGAGCAATCAGTAGAAAAAAAGCAGTTTCCTTCCTTTAAGGCTGGTGATACTGTAAGTGTACATTATAAAATCAGAGAAGGAAATAAAGAACGTGTTCAGCTTTATCAAGGTGTTGTTATTCAACGTAACAGTACCGGAAATAATGAAACATTTACCGTTCGTAAAGTTTCAAACGGCATAGGTGTTGAGCGTATCTTCCCTATCAACTCTCCAAACATTGATAAAATTGAAGTGAACAGCGTAGGTAAAGTACGTCGTTCTAAACTATACTACCTGCGTGCCCTTACCGGCAAAGCAGCCCGTATCAAATCAAAAAGAGTTTAATTTTCCTTCTCCGTTTATAGCGGAAAAGTATTTGATATTGCAAAAGGCCTTTCTGGATATTTTATCCGGGAAGGCCTTTTTTATGGCGAAAAATTTTATTCGCCTTGTTAACGCTTTGCTTACTGGCGATTTGTATGTTTGATTCCCTCTCCGCGCGTCATTGCGAGGTACGAAGCAATCTATATGTTACACAGAGCGTAATGATAAGTTTAAACTAAGCAAATGGACCTGCCTAAGTAGAGGTTCGTGCCTCACAATGACGCGGGGAATTAACAGCTTAAATTATAGCGGATTAAACACAAAAAAGCCGGTCATTGACCGGCTTCTACTATATATCGCAATAATTAATTATTCCTGTTTGCCTTTAGGCTTGGGCGCTTTAGCGGCCGGTTTTTTAGGTGCGGCTTTCTTTACAGGCTTTTTAGGCTCTTCGGCTTTAGGGTGATCAATTACCAACGGTAATTCGCCCTGGTTGGTCTCATTTTCAATTACGGTTGGTTCTTCTTCTGCTACCGGTTCTGCAACGGATGCAGGGGTAGTTAAGGATTTTATAGATACCGGTTTAATGGAGGCGGTTTCTTCGGCAGCAGTAACAGTAGTTAAGGCGCTGGGTAACTCGGCCAGCACGGTACGACCGCCTTTTACCACATCGCCAATGTTCACCAGTATTTTGGAGCCCAGGGGCAAAAATACATCCACCCTTGAACCAAATTTAATAAAGCCAAATTGCTGGCCCTGCTCCACAATATCTCCCTCTTTTACATACCACACAATGCGGCGGGCCAATGCGCCGGCTATCTGCCTGAACAACACGGATACGCCCTCTGTGTTTTGTACAACAATGGTGGTGCGTTCGTTTTCGGTTGACGATTTAGGGTGCCAGGCCACCAGATATTTGCCTTTGTGGTATTTAAAATAACTCACCACGCCCGACATCGGGTTGCGGTTTATGTGTACGTTTACAGGCGACATAAAAACGGATAGCTGGATGCGCCTGTCTTTCAGATACTCGGTCTCGTCGGCTTCTTCAATGACTACTACCTTACCATCGGCAGGGCAAAGTACCGTGGTTTCATCTGTACTGATATCAAAAAATGGACTGCGGAAAAACTGCACAATAACTACAAACAGCAGGAACGATAAAATGTATACGATCCATTTTAATGTGTGTGCCTGTGGTAGGTAGAACTGTATGAGAGCATTTAATACAAAAATGAACAGTACAGTAATGGCCAGTGAGGTATATCCTTCTTTATGAAAAGTCATAGTATGGGGTTGATTATTTTTTTGGTATCAAGTAGTTAGTATCAAGTATCAAGACCATTTGCAAAGTAATAAAAAAAAGTGCTCAAAAGTCTTGATACCTGATACTCGCTACTTGATATTAACTTATTGCAAAACTACTAATTTGAAATGAAGTACAGGTACGCGTAAACAATTGGGGCGGCTAATAAAAGTCCGTCGAACCTGTCGAGCAGGCCACCGTGGCCCGGTAATATGCCGCCGCTGTCTTTTACGTTGATACTCCGTTTAAACATGGATTCTACCAGATCGCCCATGGTGCCGAAGCATGATATTAAAACGGCTATGCTTACCCATTGTTTCCAGGAAAGCTCCACGTAATAATGGCTCATGATCAATGCGGCTATCGCGCTGATCAGCACGCCGCCAAAAAATCCCTCCCAGGTTTTCTTGGGCGAATGGCGCTCAAACAGTTTGGTGCGCCCAAACGCGCGACCAGCCAGATAGGCCCCGGTATCGTTACTCCATAACATGATCAAAAAGCCCATGGGGATATGAAAGTTAAAATGACCATTCATAAATGCCATAGCGTGGAAAAACAGAAATGGTACTACTGCCAAAAGGATTCCCAAAAAAGTAAAACCCAGGTTGCTGAATGGCGCCGGCGATTTTTTATACAATTCCTGTATATAAACAGCGCTTAAAGTTACCGGCAAAAAAAAGATGAACTTCCAGGCCGGGAAATAACATTGAGCCGCGAAAAACAGGAATACCAGGAAGCCGTTGATCAGGCCACTTTCGCGGCTGGGCTTAAAGCCGCCTTCGCGCACCAGTTTGTAAAACTCAAACAGGCAAAACGAGGTAAGGATTGTGTAAAATGCACTGAATACATAAGAGCCCAACAAAACGGAGCCCAGCATTACAATAACAAAAAAGAAGCCGGTAATGGCACGTACTTTCATTAATTTTGAATTAGTGATTGGGTGATTTTTGGAGCAAAGAGCAAGGATATTCGGAGTAAGGATTTTTTTATCTTTTCTGTATTCATCTTTTGTTCCTATAAAACCATCGGTCTAAATATCCTTGCTCCCAAAATCTTTACTCCCAAAATCATAAACTAATTTGATTGAGGATCATGATCTCGATGGCTTTGCTAAAATCCTCCTGGTGAATGTATACTTCGATATTGCCAAAAGCTTTGTGTGATGAATCCTGCTTGTTGATCAAAACCGTATCGATGTGATGGCCGGTAAGTACCTGTTTAACAATTTCTGATTGATAAAAATTGGACGAGGTAAAAATTTTGATCCAGCCTTTTTCCATTAAAAATCAAACATGGGCTTTTTACGCGCTATATTCCTGTATATATAAAGCAAAATTAAAATAAATATTAAGCTAAACACATAGGCACCATAATTAAATACGTGCTGGTCATCCGGGTTTAGGTTAATAAGTTTGTGCTGATACAGGTAAGTAATAAGCACCGCCGAGCCATTGTTTAAAAAATGCGCCCATACACTTGTCCATACGCTGCCGCTCCAGGCAACAAAATAACCAAAGAAAACTCCCAGGGCCACACGTGGCAGAAACGAAAAGAACTCCATATGAAAAGCGCTGAATGCGATGGCCGTGATCCAGATAGCAGCATGGATATTCCCGGTCCATTTAACAAATATGGTTTGGATACATCCACGGAATAAAAATTCTTCGGCAATGGCGGTTAATAAACCAACTACCAATATCGCAAAAAGCAGGTCCCCGATATTTTTCATGCTCAGCATGGCTTCAGTAGCTTTTTGGGCTTGCTGTTCCATGGCGCGCATCAGATCTTCAATGGCTTTAAGCGGGGCGGGTAAGGTTAGTTTTTGATTGATATTTACCAATACTTCCATCACCGGGGATGAAAACAACATGATCGAGAATATCAATACAAATAAAACAGGCGGAAAACTAAAGGTAGACTTTAAATAAGTTGATGTGTCTCGCACAATGAAACGTGCAAAAAGTACCGGGACGGCAAATAGCGGAATGGTGGTGCTTACAATCTGCAAAATCCATAAACCGTTTTTTACTTGCGGGTTTGCGATGTTAAAGGTGCCTACATCTGTCCAGGTTTTTGCTCCATAAAGCATGGTGCTGATGCCCTTGGCTACAAAATAACCTATCCCGGGAACAAAGATCAGGAAGAAGAAAAGGAGTAGTAATTGTAATAACGGATGTATATCAGTCTGATAAGGTTTTATATCCTTAATGGGGTCTTTTATCATTTGGTGTAAAATTCGTATTTTTGCAACGCTAAAGATAAGCATGTCTGTACAAATAGGAAATATTGATTTAGGTGAGTTCCCGCTGTTGCTGGCACCGATGGAAGATGTGAGCGACCCTCCCTTCCGTTACGTGTGCAAACAAAACGGGGCGGATATGATGTACACCGAGTTTATCTCATCCGAAGGACTGATCCGTGATGCGGCCAAGAGTCGTCAGAAACTGGATATATTTGAGTATGAACGCCCTATCGGCATCCAGATATTTGGCAGCGATATTGACCACATGCGCGAGGCTACTGAAATTGCATCGCTTGCAGGACCCGATCTGATGGATATCAACTATGGCTGTCCGGTAAAACAAGTGGCCTGCCGCGGTGCCGGCGCCAGTTTATTACAGGATATTGACAAAATGGTAGCCATGACCAAGGCTGTTGTTGAAGCCACGCACCTGCCCGTGACCGTAAAAACGCGCCTGGGCTGGGATGACAATACCAAAAACGTGTATGAAGTTGCAGAACGTTTGCAGGATGTGGGGATAAAAGCCCTTACTATTCATGGTCGCACACGGTCACAAATGTATAAAGGCGTGGCCGATTGGTCGCTGATTCGTGATATTAAGAAGAACCCCCGCATACAGATACCGATATTTGGCAATGGCGATATTGATTCGCCGGAGAAAGCCGCTAACTGGCGTATGGAGTTTGGTGTTGACGGTATGATGATAGGCCGTGCCGCCATAGGTTATCCCTGGATCTTCCGCGAGATCAAGCATTTTTTTAATACCGGCGAGCATCTGGATAAACCAACCATTACCGAGCGTATAGCTGCCTGTACAACGCATTTACAAAAATCAATTGAGTGGAAAGGGCCTAAAACAGGGGTTTTTGAGATGCGCAGACATTACTCCAACTACTTTAAGGGCATCGAGAACTTTAAAGAATATCGGATGAAACTGGTAACCGCCGGTACTTTAGAGGAGCTCTACGAAATTTTAGCAGAAATTGACGAAAAATATACTGTTGAAATGGCGTAATATTTGTTTAGATGTTTATATTTGGAACTAAACAGAAACAATTCACATGGTTACTACTATAACTGAGGGTGTTAAGGTTTCTATCGAGACCGTATATCAGCCCGAATATTCAAACCCGGCTAATGACCACTTTATGTTTGCCTACAAGGTGAATATCGAAAATATGAGTAACTATGCCATACAGCTTATCAGCAGGCATTGGTATATTTTTGATTCGAACGGCGCTAAACGTGAAGTGGAAGGTGAAGGCGTAGTAGGCCAGCAACCCGTTATTGAGCCGGGTCACGCGCATGAGTATGTATCTGGCTGTAACCTTAAAACCGATATGGGCAGCATGAAAGGCGAGTATCAGATGAACCGTTTGTTGGATAACGCCTCTTTTAACGTGCAAATACCCGAATTTTACCTGATCGCCCCGTACAGGATGAATTAGAAGCCCCCTAACCCCCTGAAGGGGGAATTAGAAAACATAAAAAGCCCGGTTGATTTACCAACCGGGCTTTTGCGTATATATAGAATTGAATTTGGGGAAAGCGATTACCGGTGCCTTTCGTGCTCCTGCGGCCTTGGATTATTATGAGGTCTTCCGGGTGCAGGGTGACGTACCAACTGCCTCGGTGCACGCGCCATGTTGTTACGTTGCTGGTTTTGGGCAGGTTGCCGGTTATTGCCCGCATTAAGGTTATTTGCCGTTTGCCACTGATGCGGGGCTTTTGCCGTCTGATCGGCAGATGGTGCATTTCTATTTACATTATCCTGATTAGCATGGTTATCGGCGTTGTTGTTCACTTGCTGACGATTACCCCGGTCGGCATTGTTATTTGTGGCATCCGGCGATGAGGCCCTGGCCCTGCGGCCTTCGGTATTAAAACGGTTGCCACCCACCTTGTTCATAGCTGCTGTAGCCGGATGACCGTTATTGGCTGATGCAAACTGGTTGTGATCTTTACCCGCCACCTGCTGGTGATTGATCTGATCGTTGGTAGGTTGTACGTGCTGCTCGCGGGCGGCAGCCAGTTCTTCTGGTCTGGCCTGGGCATTTACACCGCCCGGTCCATTAAAACTAGTACGGTTGTTATTTACTGTTACGTTGTTATTGATAACCGTTTTGTTGACATAGGTATTGTGTACCACGGTATTATTTACGTTAACCACAGCGGTATTGTACTGAAAGGAGTTGCCTGCCCATCTGCCGCCAACATAACCTGCACCGCCATAACCATAGCCATAGTTTACACCGCCGTAAAAGCCAATGTGCCGGCCCCAGTAACCCTGGTGAAAAATATAGATGCCGCCATCATAACCCCAGTAGCCAGGTGTCCATAAAAAACCAACACGCGGAGGAGCTACCCAAACACCGGGTACCCAGTAATATCCACCATCATCGGTATATGCCCAGTAGCCCGGGGTCCATAAATAGCCGTCAACGGGGCATGGAGGTTGTGTGTAAACCGGCAGGGCAGGTGGCGCTATATGTACCGATAAGCCTATACTTACCTGCGCGTAAGTTTTAACGGTTGCTAATGTGGTAACCAAAAGCAGCGTTAATATTTTAATGGTTTTTTTCATTGGATTAATTTGTTTTTTAATGGTAATGAAGCTATCATGATCTTCACATTTATGCCCTTGCGGGGAGGTGGTAGGTCATGATGGTTTCATGTCGATAAATTTTAACCAAACCTATCGGGGTAACATGAATATTACATTAAGATTTACCAGTGGCTTCATTACTCTTCATAAAAGCTTCATAAATTGTAAGGTATTGATAGTCAGTTTAGTATGCTTTGAGCGCATCTGGGTTGATAGATAGTAAGACTTGCCGAAGTTTTTAAAATTTGATAAGACTTTAAATATGTGTCTTAAACACATGTAACATGCAAAAGATACAAACCGTATTTTTATTTTAGCAAAGACCAATTAATGCTATTATAAAGCTTATGGACAATTACCATTATGATGCCATTGTTGTAGGCTCAGGAATTTCGGGGGGATGGGCGGCAAAAGAGCTCAGCGAACAGGGTTTAAAAGTATTGATGCTGGAGCGGGGCCGCAATATAGAACATATAAAAGGCTATACCAATGCCAATAAAGCACCATGGGAATTGCCGCACCGCGATGTAGCTCCGCAATCAAAAATAAAGGAATATACGGTACAACAGGAGGCGCATGGCCTTAATGAAGCCAATATGGATTACTGGGTGAACGAGCAGGAAAGCCCATATACGCAGGTTAAGCCCTATAACTGGCGGAGAGGTTATCACGTCGGCGGCCGCTCCTTAATGTGGGGCAGGCAAAGTTACCGTTGGAGCGATTTTGATTTTGAAGCCAATGCCAAAGAAGGCATAGCTATCGATTGGCCGGTTCGGTATAAAGATATAGCGCCCTGGTACGATCATGTAGAACGCTTTGCCGGCATCAGCGGTTCTTTGGAAGGTTTACCGCACCTGCCCGACGGGCAGTTTCAACCGGCCATGGAGTTGAATTGTGTAGAAAAAGAAGTATCGGCCCGTATAAAAAAACAATACAATGGGCAGCGTCACATGATCATAGGCCGCACGGCCAATATTACCAAGCCATTGCCGGGCCGAACCAATTGCCAGTATCGCAATAAGTGCGCATTGGGTTGTCCCTTTGGGGGATATTTCAGTACCCAATCATCCACACTGCCGGCGGCTATGGCTACGGGAAACCTTACGGTTCGCCCATGGTCGATAGTTACCCGGGTATTGTATAACAAGGATACCCAAAAGGCAACAGGTGTAGAAGTGCTGGATGCGGAAAACAATAAAACATATACTTATACTGCGAAGATCATTTTTTTAAATGCATCCACCTTTAACAGTGCCTGGATCCTGATGAACTCGGCTACAGATGTATGGCCCGGTGGATTGGGCAGCAGCAGCGGCGAATTGGGTCATAACGTGATGGATCATCATGTAGGAGGTGCAGCCCGGGGGATTATGGAGGGCTATGAGGATAAATATTATTTTGGCCGGAGGGCCAATGGTATATACATACCGTGCTACCGTAATTTATTTGGCGACAAGCGAGATTATCTGCGGGGTTTTGGTTACCAGGGTTCGGCAGGCCGTGAAGGATGGAGCAGGGAAATTGCCGAACTAAGCATAGGCTCTGATTTTAAGGATGCGTTGACAGAGCCGGGAAACTGGGTTATGTCTATGGCAAGTTTTGGCGAAGTACTGCCTTATCATGAAAATAAGATCAGCATAAATAAGCAGGTTAAAGACAAATGGGGACTTAATACTTTATCTGTCGATATTGAGATGAAGGAAAATGAACGCCGGATGGAAGCCGAATCGTTAAATGATGCGGTGGAAATGCTTGAAAAGGCTGGGTTGAAAAATGTAAAAGGATTTATAGCCCGCAAAAATATAGGCGCTATACATGAAATGGGCGCTGCACGCATGGGACACGATCCCAAAACATCGGTACTTAATAAGTGGAACCAGGTTTGGGATGCTAAAAACGTATTTGTTACCGATGGATCATTCATGGTGTCCTCATCCTGCGTAAATCCATCGCTGTCCTATATGGCCTTTACTGCGCGGGCTGCACATTTTGCTGTTAATGAGTTAAAGCTGGGGAATTTGTAATAGATAAAGGGTGATGTTAATAAAGTCGTCATTGAGAGGCACGAAGCAATCTCTAAGCTATACAGGGCCGCTTGACTTGGCGTAGACCCGCTCTTGGCCGCGGGAAGCCAGTTACTTTTGTCTTGATACAAAAGGTAACCAAAAGATCAAGTCACCAGAAATGCTTCTTTGCGCACAAGGCCTTTACCCAGCAAACCGGGCAGAACCACGGGCTGCTAAACCTTACCTCCACTTCGTTCGCTCAATTCCCGATGCTTCGGCAAGGTTTGCTAATGCCCCTGCAGCCGCACAAGTCACTATTGTTCTGTCCGCTTTCACCCGAAGCTGTTCTGCTGACGGGGAAAAGAAGAACTACTTAATAGCGTAAAAATCAATAATTCACTAAATCAGTAATTCAATAATTAAAAACCGCCCGAAGTTGTTCTACTGACAGAGGAACCAAAAAAGGCCCGGCATTCTACTTGCTTATCGCTCCCCCTTCAGGGGGCTGGGGGGCTCAGTTTCTTCTGTTAAACAAAAACGAAGCGTAATAAACCAGTGTAGCCAGCGCGCTCAGGGCGGCAACTACATAGGTCATGGCAGCCCACCAGAGGGCATCTTTGGCTTGCTCATGCTCCTGCGTGGTTTGCATAATGCTGTAATTGTTATCCAGCCAGGCCAATGCCCGTCTGCTGGCGTCAAATTCAACGGGAAGTGTTATAAAACTAAAAAAGGTAACCAATGCCAGCGCGGCAACACCTACCGCCAATACATACGGGTTGTTGGCAAAAAATAACAGTATGATACCGATAAACAAGGTCCACTGGGTTAGGGTTGAGGCCACATTGATAATAGGTACCATAGCCGAGCGGAAACTTAGCCATCCGTAAGCCTGTGCATGCTGAACGGCGTGCCCGCACTCATGCGCAGCAACAGCAGCCGCGGCAATACTCCGGCTGTAAAAAACATCCTGGCTAAGGTTAACCGTTTTTGTTTCGGGGTTATAATGATCAGTGAGCTGTCCTTCAACAGAAATTACCTGTACATCAAATATGCCGTGTGCGCGCAGCATTTTTACAGCCACTTCCTGGCCAGAAAGGCCGGACAATAATGCCTCCTCTGAGTATTGTTTAAACTTGCTTCGGAACCGCCACTGCACAATAAAGCTTATCAAGGCGATCGCGATCATCAGGAACCAGGCCGAATTGTAGCCAATATATCCAATAATTATTGATAAGTGATTCATTTTATTAAGTCAAAAGTCAAAATTAAAAAGTCAAAACGCTTGTCAATTTTATTATTCAAAAACTATTCCGATTCATTTACTAAGCCAAATTAAAAGACCTTATTCTGTGTAATGTTCTATTTTGATTTTTACTTTTGACTTAAAATGGAACCTTCATTTTCATACTGGGAGCACACCGCGTTTATTGATCAGGCTGATGTGATTATCGTTGGCAGTGGCCTTGTTGGCCTGAGTGCCGCGCTGCATTTAAAAAAACAGCAACCTAATTTAAAAGTATTGGTGTTGGAGCGTGGCTTTTTACCATCGGGCGCCAGTACTAAAAACGCAGGTTTTGCCTGTTTTGGTACAGTTTCCGAGCAAGTTTCTGTTATCAATCAATCGTCCGAAGAAGAAGCCATGCGTTTGGTAGCCTATAAATGGCGCGGCCTGCAACAATTACGGGAAAACCTGGGCGATGCCTACATGGATTATTATCAGCATGGCGGTCACGAACTTTTTATGAGCCATGAAAAATATATCGCTCAAAACTGTATAGAACAGATCAATCATCTCAATAAATTATTACAACAAGCTATTGGCCAACCTGACATTTATGCAGTAGCTGATGCTAAAATTGCAGATTTTGGCTTTGGTAATGTTAGTCATTTAATATATAACCGCTTTGAAGGACAACTACATACCGGTAAAATGATGCGTACCTTATTATATAAGGTATATAATTTAGGCGTGCTGGTGTTAAACAATTGCGAAATATCAATCATTGAACAGGAAGACAAGCACATCAGGCTGACCACTTCGCAAGGTAACTTTAAGGCCGGTAAAGTGATACTGGCTACCAATGCTTTTGCCAGTCAGTTGTATCCGGGACTCAATGTGATTCCGGGCAGGGGGCAGGTGATGGTCACCAAACCCATTCCCGGCTTAAAATTGAAAGGCACTTATCACTTTAACGAGGGTTACTACTACTTCCGTAATATTGATAACCGCGTATTGTTTGGCGGCGGCCGCAACCTGGACTATAAAGCCGAAGAAACCTGGGATTTTGGACATACCGATACGGTAAAAGAAAAACTGATCAGCTATCTGCATGAAGTAATATTGCCAAACCAGGATGTGGAAGTTGATTACTGGTGGAGCGGCATCATGGGTTTTGGCGAAGAAATTACCCCGATAGTAAAGCAAATACAACCCAACATATTTTGCGCCGTACGCTGCAACGGCATGGGGGTGGCTATGGGAAGTTTGGTTGGTGAGGAAGTAGCGGAGCTGACTTTGAAAGGATAAATCATTTCAATAGTTTATCTGCTGACGGAAGGCAAGAAGAATGCGGTACTTTAATCAATAATTCACTAAATCACTAATTCAATAATTAGCCCCGTTTATCTGCTGACTGAGAAAAACCTGTGACTTTTGGCTGAAGACTCAAGACTTCGAACTCATGACTTCCTCTCCTGAACTTACAACTCTATTCGGCCTGTTGGCATCGCCCCATTCGGAGAGGCAGTAAAGCACTGATTTCAGGCTTTGACCTAATTCGGTTAAGCGGTATTCTACTTTTGGTGGTACTTCGGGATAAACCTGTCTGCTGATGAGTTTGTCCTGTTCCAGTTCACGTAGTTGTAAAATCAGTATCCGTTCAGAAACATTAGGCAGTGAGTTTTTGAGCTGACTGTAACGCATACAACCCTGCAATAACAATCGCCATAAAATTTGAGGTTTCCAGCGCCCGCCTATCAGGTCGAGCGTATAAGAGGTGCCGCAACCGGCCAGGATCAGCTTTTCATTTTCAAGGTTGGTGGAGGTTTCCTTTCTCATACTTACATTTATGTTAGTACTATACAAATTTATCAGTATGTACAAATGTATGGGTTTGGTGGTAGCTTTGCAACAGTATTAAAACAAACAGCACATGCAAAAATTAAAAGATAAAATAGCCTTGGTTACCGGAGGCAGCCGGGGTATGGGCGCGGCAATAGTAAAACACCTGGCACAGGAAGGCGCCACGGTGGTTTTTACTTATGTAAACGGAAAAGAAAAAGCACATATCCTGGTAGACGAATTAACCGGCGAAGGATTAAGCGTATCGGCAGTTAAAGCGAATAACGCGGTGGATGGTGAAATAACCTTAGCCTTAACACAAACGGTTGAAAAGTTTGGTAAACTGGATATCGTGGTCAACAATGCGGGAGTTTATGCGGGTAAACCGATGGAAGAACATACACTGGATGATTACCGCTTTACTATGGATGTAAATGTGAAAGCAGTTTTTGAGGCAGCGATTTTCGCCGCGCAAAAACTGGAAAAAGCAGGCAGATTTATTACTATAGGTAGTAATATGGCCGATAGGGTTGTTGCGGCGCAGGGCACATTGTACTCCATGAGTAAATCGGCGTTAATTGGCCTTACTAAAGGTTTAGCCCGAGATTTGGGTCCGAAAGGCATTACGGTAAACCTGTTACAACCCGGCCCTGTGAATACCGATATGAATCCGGCAGAAGGTAGTCATGCTGATCATGCACGCAGCTTAATGGCCATTCCCAAATATGGCGATCCGCAGCAGATAGCTGAAGTTGTAGCCTACCTGGCCAGCCCATTGGCAAGCTTTACCACGGGCTCCATCATGACTATTGATGGTGGGTTTAATTGTTAAATTTTAAGTTTTGGGTCTTAAGTGGAAAATCTTGGATGGTATTTTTTGACTTAGGACTCATGGCTTAGTGCTTATGACTCAAAACAACTCCACCAATCTTTCCAAAGCCATTCCGCGGGAACCTTTGATCAGGATGGTGGAGTTTTTTATCGGATGACTTTTAAGCCCTGTAATGGCATCTTCGGCTGTTAAATAAAAAGTTGCAACCAGATTTTGACTTTTGACTTTTGACTTTTGATTTTCGAACTCCTTGCCTATAAATATCCTTTCATCAACAGATGTATCCAACGCTTTTTGAAGAACGGTAAGATGTTCGGCCGGCGATTCATGGCCCAGCTCAAACATATCGCCCAGGATAAGCACTTTTCGTTTCGCATCAATTTTGTCCATGTTTTCGATGGCTACGGCCATGCTGCTGGGGTTGGCGTTGTAGTAATCGCAGATGAGCGTATTGGTAACAGTTTGCACAATCTGCGAGCGGTTATTTTTAGGTTGATAATTCTCGATGCCCGCGTTTATTTCCTGTGCTGAAATTTTAAAATAAGTACCGATGCTGATTGCCGCCAAAATATTATTCAGGTTATAGGCTCCGGTAAGTTGTGTTTTAACCTTATAGTTTTCGCCGGTTGTATTGTTGGTCCATTGAATAGTAAGTAAAGGCGCGTTCTCGATGATCTCACCACTGATGAGGTTGTCAATATCCTGCGTGCCGTAATAAACCACATGCTTTAAATGCCGGGCTTCGGCCATTTCCATTAACACCGCATCGTCGCTATTGATAAAAACAGCAGGATTGCTTTCGGACTTGCCGACTTTCGGGCTTTCGGACTTTCGGAAGAAATCATACAATTCCCCTTTACCCTTTTTTACACCTTCAACACCGCCAAAGCCTTCCAGGTGCGCCTTGCCCACATTGGTAATTAACCCGTGCGAGGGCTGCGAGATGCTGCAAAGCAGTTCGATCTCCTTCTGGTGATTGGCGCCCATTTCTATTACCGCCGCCTCATGCGTGGCATCAATAGTTAGTAGGGTGAGCGGCACACCAATATGGTTATTCAGGTTGCCCTGCGTAGCCTGGGTTTTAAAATGTTGGGATAGTACAGCATTGATGAGCTCCTTGGTGGTGGTTTTGCCATTGGTACCCGTAAGCCCGATGACTGGTATTTGTAATTGCCTTCGATGGTGCCTGGCCAGGTCCTGCAGAGCGGTTAATACATCCTCAACCAATAAATATCGCTCACCCAATTGATATTCCGGATTATCTATAATAGCATAGGCTGCCCCGGCTTCTATGGCTTGCCGGGCAAAAGTATTAGCATCAAATTGAGCGCCTTTGAGGGCAAAAAATAAACTGCCGCTGCCAATTTTCCGGGTATCGGTACTGATTACAGGGTGTTGCAGGTATAACTGATATAGTTGTTCAGTAGTCATATTTTAGTATCAAGTAGCGAGTATCAAGTATCAAGACTTTTTTTAGAAGTGGATATCTTTACCGGCATATTAAAACGCTTTAAAATTATGCATTTTTTTGTCTTGATACTTAATACTCGCTACTTGATACTAAATAACTAATTTTTATTCATCCAGCTTATTACGGCTTTAATTTCGCCGTAGGTGTAGGCATCGCCTAAAACTTCTTTAAGAGGGGCCAGGCGTTCAGCGCCATAATTTTCTACGGCTTCTATAATTATGGGCAATTTGGTTTCTGCCACCAGTTCTTTAACATCCAGATCGCCGGTTTGTACAAAATAGCTCAAGTGGCTTTCGATGGTTACCTGCGAAAGACCCCTCGCCGCCGCGATTTCTGTAACGTTTTTACCCTGGCGGTATAAGTTAAAAGTTTCGGTACGGGTGTCTGTTCCGCTTCGGGGGGTGCGTGCCGGGCGCTCCGTTTTGGTTTTGCGCTCCCGTTTGGGCGATTTATAGGCGATCTTCGATTCCAGGCCTTTGGCTTTGCAATAATCCTTAACCGGCTGTAAAAGCTCGCGGCCATAACGGGCCAGTTTAACATCGCCAAAGCCGGATATCAGCCTCAGCTCATCTAAACTTTGGGGCAGGTAAGTAGCCATTTCCAGTAAGGTAGCGTCAGAAACAATGATATATGCCGGTACATTTTCCAGTTCGGCAATATCGCGGCGGGTATTTTTTAACCTGCTCAGCAGTTCTGCCTCATGTGGCGGTGCAACTTCGGTATGGTGCTCTTCGGTGGTTTGTGTTTCAATAAATTCAACTTTTTGCAAGCCTTTGAGCACCAGCGAGCTTTGGCTGGTTAATTTTAATACCGGGTAGCCATCATCAGTTACCTGTAAATACTCCAGGGTGATCAATTCACGGATGTAGCGCTGCCAGTCGACCTTGCTGATGTCGGCACCTATGCCGTAGGTTTTTAATTGACCTAAAAAACCACCGCCTATGGCGGTAGGTCATGGTCAAAGGCTAAGCCGGTTTTCGTAACTTAGCATAGTGACGAAGTATAAAAAATTATCACATAGCTTTTACTATTGTGTCTATCACATTGTTTGGACACCGAAATACCGTTTCCGGGTTTTGCGTGATATTGTAGCAGATGCCCTTGATGATAAGATACGTTCGCTCTGTGCATGGAAAGATGTAGAAATATTAGAGATGAATATCATTCCAGATCATGTGCATTTAGTGTGTAGTATAGCGCCGAAGATGAGTGTAAGTGAGTTTATGGGGATACTCAAAGGTAAGACGGCGATGATGATGTTCAAGAGTTATCCGACGTTACGAAAAAAACCTTACTGGGGGAATCATTTTTGGAGTAGGGGATATTTTGTGAGCACAGTAGGAGTTGACGAAGAACGGATCAAGCGCTATGTAAAATATCAGGAGGATGAAGATCGGAAAGAAGATGGCTCAACAGATCTGAAACTATTTTAATGAATGTCCCCTTCAGGGGTAAAGCAAAAGCCCCCACCTCAGGTGGGGGTTGTTTACTGCTTATGCTCTTCGCGGATCTTCTCGTTCTTTGAGCCGCGTAAAAAATCGATCACATAGTTTACACCGAACCGCTCATTCAACCGGGATACCGCCGACAATGCTTTTTGGGCGATCAACGTACCGTCAAAACGTTTAAACTCGGTCAAACAAACATCGCAGGAACCGCAGTTTGGCGGGAAAGCCTCGTCGAAATAATTCATGAGATATTGCCTGCGGCAGGTTTGCAGCTGGCAGTATTTCACCATATCGTTCAGTTTGTTGAGCATAATGCGGCTTTGCTCTTCGTTACCTTCAATGCGGGCAAAGTGTTGCAGCTTACCTGCATCACCCGGCGAATAAAGCAACAGTGCCTCGGAAGCTAAACCATCACGCCCGGCGCGACCGGTTTCCTGGTAATAGCCCTCGATATTTTTGGGAAGATCCACATGCACCACATAACGTACGTTTGATTTATTGATGCCCATACCAAAAGCGATGGTAGCCACAATGATCTTGACATCGTCCCGTAAAAAAGCTTCCTGGTTTTTGGCTTTAACCTCATTGTTAAGGCCTGCATGGTAGGCTTCGGCGGCAAAGCCTTCGTCTTTCAGGTCGGCCGCCAGGTCTTCGGTTGATTTACGCGAAAGGCAATAGATAATACCCGATTCATCCGGGCGCTCCTTTAAAAAAGTGATAAGTTGCTTAAACCAGCTCTTTTTCGGCGTAACCCGGTACGTGATATTAGCCCGGTTAAATGAGGATACAAATACCGCCGGCTGGTGCAGGTTCAGTTTTTCGAGGATATCTTTTTGGGTAAGCTTATCCGCAGTAGCCGTCAAAGCGATCACCGGCACATTCGGGAACTCGTTTTTCAGTTGGGCAAGCATCAGGTATTCGGGCCTGAAATCGTGGCCCCATTGGGATATGCAATGCGCCTCGTCAATGGCTATCTGTACTACGTTGAGCGTTTTTAAAAAAGGTACCAGTTTGTTTTCCTGGCCGAAAAGACGCTCGGGGGCGAGGTATAACAGTTTGATCTGATTGTTTCTTAATCGTTCCACTAACTGGCGCTGCTCCTCGGGTGTTTGGGCCGAGTTCAAAAACGCTGCCGGGATGCCGCTTACATTCAGGCTGTCAACCTGGTCTTTCATCAAGGCTATCAAGGGCGATATCACGATGGTAAGCCCATGAAGTAATATCGCAGGCAACTGATAACACAGGGACTTGCCACCCCCGGTAGGCATCAGCGCCATCACATCCTGCTTGTTCAAAACATGCTGAATAATGGCCTCCTGCTGGTGCCTGAAATTGCTGTAACCGAAATATTTTTGAAGAGCCTGTAATGGGGTCATATAATTAGATGTGCAGATGTTTTTAGATGTGCGGATGTGCAGATATGCAAATGTGCAAATTTTGGATGATGTCTGAACTCGAATCAATAGAATTTAAGAATTAACAGAATAATCGGATTATATTCTGTTAATTCAATAATTCTACAAATTCCGGTTCAGACAAAAAATCACCATATTAGCGTATCTCATAACTATATTTTTACTATGATAAAAAAGCTAATCCTTATTTTAATAGCCGTTGCTTCGACATCGGCTGCTTTTGCGCAAAAAATACAATCGCCCGATGAGTTTTTAGGGTATAAACTGGGCGACCAGTTTACGCCGCATTATCGTATTGTTGATTACTTTAAATACATTGCCCAGGCATCAAAAAATGTAAAGCTACAACAGTTTGGCAGTACCAACGAAGGACGCCCGCTGCTGGCCATGTTCATTGCTTCGGACGAGAACATTGGTCGCCTGGAAGAGATACGGCACAACAACCTGCGCCTGGCTGGTATGGAAGGCGGCAGCGTTATAGCTAACGCCCCTGTAATTACCTGGCTGAGCTATAATGTGCACGGTAACGAACCGGCATCAAGCGAGGCCGCTATGTGGACCTTGTATGATCTTGTGGACCCAGCCAATACGGCTACCAAAGCCTGGCTCAAAAATTCCGTGGTGGTTATCGATCCATGTTTAAACCCCGATGGGCGAGATCGGTATGTGCATTTCTATAACTCAGTAAGGGGCGTCGTACCCGATGCCAGCCCCACTGCGCGGGAACACGTGGAGCCATGGCCCGGTGGACGCGTTAACCATTTTTATTTTGACCTGAACCGCGACTGGGCCTGGCAGGCACAAAAAGAAACACAGGCACGTGTGGGCCTGTTTAACCAATGGCTGCCCCAGGTTCATGTAGATTATCATGAACAGGGATACAACGCTCCCTATTATTTTGCACCCGCTGCCGAGCCCTATCATAAGGATATCACCAAATGGCAGCGCGATTTCCAGGTGACCATTGGTAAAAACAATGCCAAATATTTTGACCAGAATGGCTGGATGTATTTTACCAAGCAGGAGTTCGATCTGCTTTATCCATCTTACGGTGATACCTATCCTTTGTACAATGGCTCCATCGGCATGACTTATGAGCAGGGCGGTATCAGCGCCGGGCTGGCTGTACTTACCCGCAGCGGCGATACGCTTACTTTTGCCCAGCGTATAGCGCATCACCATACCACCGGTTTAAGTACGGTTGAAATAGCATCGGCCAATGCTCAAAAATTGCTGGATGAGTTTAAAAAGTTTTATGATAATAGTCGCACCAACCCTCCGGGCGAGTATAAAACCTATGTTATTAAAAACGATAATAACAATAACATCAATACATTGGCCAAAATGTTGGGTCGTAACGGCATCCAGTATGGCTTCGGTTTAGGCAATAAAACCGTTATCGGGTACGATTATTTTACAGGCAAAACCGAGCAATATAAAGTAGGGCCAAATGATATGGTGATCAACGCGCATCAGCCCAAAGCTGTGCTGCTACATGTATTGCTGGAACCCAAAACCTTTATTGCCGACTCCAACACCTATGATATTACAGGCTGGGCACTCCCTTATGCTTATGGGTTAAAAACTTATGGCGTAAAAGAGTCGTTAAAACCAGCGGCTACTACCTCGGGTATTGTTGAGCCGCAACCCTTGGCTAACACTCATGCTTATGCTTATGTGGCCAGCTGGCAATCGGTTAATGATGTGCGGTTTTTAGCCGCTTTGCTCAAAAAACATATTAAAGTTCGCTACTCCGAAAAACCTTTTGAAGCGGCCGGTAAAAAATTCACGGCTGGCTCATTGCTCATCACCCGCGCCAGTAATGATAGGGCCGATTTTGACCAGGTGGTTACCCAAACGGCTGCAGCCCTTAATGAAGGGCTCACGCCTTTAGCATCAGGCTTTGTTGATAAAGGCTCAGACCTGGGGTCAGACGCGGTGCGGTATATCCGGCAGCCACGGGTAATGCTCATATCAGGCGATGGTGTAAACGCCGAAGCGATGGGCGAGGTTTGGCATTTGTTTGAACAGCAATTGGGCTATCCCATTACGCTAATAAACTACCAAAGTCTTGGTCGTACCCGCCTTGCTGATTTTGATGTGGCTATTTTCCCGGATGGTAATTATGATGATTTTCCATCAGAAAAGCTGCAAGGCTGGATCCGCGAGGGTGGCAGGTTAATTGCCCTGGACAATGCGGTAGCGCAACTGGCCGACAAAAAAGGTTTCGCCCTGAAAAAGAAAGAAGAGAAGAAGGATGAGAAAGCGGAAGCTAAAGAAAAGGAAAACATTAAAATATATGGCGACCGTGATCGTGATGCCATTCGCTCCATGATTCCCGGCGCTATATTTAAACTCACGATGGATAATACCCATCCGCTTGGCTTCGGTTTACCCAACTATTATTACTCATTAAAACTGAATGACGATATTTATGATTATTTAGGCAGCGAGGATGGCTGGAACGTAGGCACAGTGAAAAAGAACAGTTATGTATCGGGCTTTGTAGGTGCACAATCCAAACAAAAAATTAATAACGGCTTGCTACTGGGTGTACAATCACTGGGCCGGGGTTCAGTAATCTATATGGTTGATGATCCGCTGTTCCGCAGTTTCTGGGAAAACGGCAAGCTGCTGTTCAGCAACGCGGTATTTATGGTGGGGCAGTAGCCCCCTAACCCCCTAAAGGGGGAACTTTTGATTAGCAAATTCAATATAAAAAAATGGCCTGCATTATCTTTACAATGCAGGCCATTTTGTTTTATAGCTCCCCCTTCAGGGGGCTGGGGGGTTAATTCGCTCCTTTCACCCTGCCTTTTTCATCATCGGCGCCGCTTCTGTGTTCGCGGGCTTTAATTTTGTTGTTACCAAAGTTGTAGGTAAAGGTTAGGCGGCCAACCCGTGAATCGTTGATCTGGCGGATGTCAAAATCGTTACCCAGTGTGTGGCTGCTTACGTTATTACGACGGATGAAGAATATATCATCAAGAGCCAGTTTAATGTTAGCCTTTTTGTTGGCGAATGAGTGACTTACACCAGCATCAACACCATAACGTGGTTTTATTTTGTAGATGCCATAGGTAAGCGGTGATTGGTAATCGCCCCTGATTTCAAACTTGTAGCTGCCAAAGGTTAATGTTTGAGTGGCTTTTACCTGTACGGTTACCTGGCCAGAGCTTAGTCTACCGGTTCCAACGGAGTCTGATTTAAAGCCCAGGTAAAAGCTGTTCACGTCAACATTACCACTCCACCATTTAGTAATGGTATATGGCGCGTTGATATTAAGGCTGTAAGAATTTTGGGTTTGCAGGTTCAGATTGGTCTGAAAAGATTTTTGGCCTTCTGTTAATATAATCTCGGTAATTACATCGGTAGTACGGCTGTAGTTTAAACTTACGTTGATGCTTTTGTTATAGGTATAGTTAAACTCAAAGTTGTTGGTGTACTGTGGTTTCAGGAAGGCGTTACCTTTTGAAAAGGTGTACGGATCAAGATAATACACAAAGGGATTCAGGTCATCATAACCCGGGCGGTCGATACGGCGGCTGTAAGAGAAGCTGATCTCGTTTTTATCATTCAATGTACGGTTGACGAACACGCTTGGGAAAAGATTAAAATAGCTGCGATCAACCGGGGTGCTGCCCAAAAGGTTACCATTTGATTGGGTATACTCACCACGTAAACCTAATTGTATGGATGTTTTTTTGAACTGTTTATTCAGGTTAAGATAACCGGCAGTTATTTTCTCGGTATATATAAAGCGGTTGGTACGGGTGGTATCGTTCACATAACTATTGCCGTTAAATATCTGGGCTTGCAGGTTATTATCGGTTTTAACACTGCTGAACTTTGCACCCGTTTCCAGCTTTACGGTTTTAGAAAGCGGTTTGGTATAATCAACCTTAGCGGTATATATGGTAATGTTTGATGGTGTTTGGTTACGCAGCAATTGAGGCGCGTGTGGTGTACTGCCATCTGGCAGGAAATAATTAGTATTATATTGAGCTATAGAGTTGTTTTTAAATTTAGAGTAATCCAGGTCGACGCTTAATTCCTGGCCGCTGGTATCAATCTTGAACCTGTCGTTCAGGTTGGCTGCAAAGTTTTTGTAAGATTGATCGATAGTTGATACGGTAGTTAAAGAGGAATCGACCAGGTTAGGTGCCGCGCCAATTTTAGTACTGCCGTTATTATTGTCCAGTTCTGAATTTGAATATCCGCTTACTACAAACCCGATGGTATTTTTAGAGGTCACATCATAATCGGCACCTATGCGGTAGTTGTTATAATGATAAACGTGTGGCATGCTGGTGAGCTGGTTAAAATAAGTAGGCTTGCCCGTGCTGTCCCTGGTAACACGGTCAATATAAATATCGCGGGTATTTTTGTTATCGCCACGGCTAAAGGTTCCAAACACATTCAGGTTGCCTTCTTTGTGATTTAAGTTTAAGCTGGTATTATCTCTCCAGTATTTACCGCGGGCTGTGCCAACAGTGATACTGCCGTTTGTGCCCGATTGGCTGTTTTTCTTTAGCTTGATATTGATGATACCTGAGTTACCGGCAGCATCATATTTGGCAGACGGGTTGGTAATGATCTCGATGGATTTGATGGTATTGCCATCTGTTGAGCGTAACAGGGTAGCCAATTGCGCCGCGCTTAAATAAGTAAGCTTATCATTGATCATCACAGTTACACCTTGTTTGCCTTTCAGGCTGATGTTGTCATCCTTATCAACGGTAACGCCAGGCGCTTTCTCCAGGATCTCCAATGCGGTGTTGCCTGCTGCCAGTACGCTGTTTTCCACATTCATTACCGTACGGTCTATTTTGCGTTCGATGAGTGGTTTGGTGCCGGTAATGGTTACACCTTTAAGCTCGGTGCTGCCTACATGCATGCTTAGCGCGGGTGCGGTAACGGTTGCGGCGCTCTCCGGAACGACGAAAGGGGTGGTTACCGCTTTTTGGTAACCCACAACAGAAGCCTTAACCAGGTATTTTCCTGAACGGATGTTGTCAAAGGTGTAAACGCCATTGTCATTGCTCAAAGCGCCTTTAACTACGGTTGAGTCGGCGGCCCTGATGAGGCTTACGGTGGCGTAATCCATCGGTTTGCCCTGCTCATTAAGCAATGAGCCAGATACCCTGGCACCTCCAGATTTACCCCCCTGGGCAAAGGAAGCGCTCCAGCTGATAACTACAAGCAGGAGGGTGCAAAATATGTTGTTTATAAAAGTTTTCATGGTTTTGGTATTAAAAATGTTTGGGCAGTAAAAAGCCATCAAAGAGTTTGCTTCTTTTTAAAATTTGTGAATGAAATGTTTTAGTTTATCCGGCGTTTACCGGTCATAGTTTTAGTATATTATTTTATATAGGCCGATTTTTTCATTGTGTTTGTTTTTATAGTTCAAATGTGCAAACAGATCCGGTTTTTGAGTAATGCTTTTAGGCGAAAACGTCTAAACTTCCGGTAAACGGCCTGAAAACACCGATGAACATTACAACTCTTTTACTTTTATGTTACCCAGCCCGGTTAAATTCCCGGCTTTGTGTGGATTTTACATTAAGATGCTAAAAGTGGAGATAAGGTTACAGAGTATTTAAACTTTTTAATACCGGGAAGCTGCTTTTAATAACATTACTAAGAAATATAAAAACAGGGCTATGGTTTACAGAAGGAATATTTGTTGCTGATATAAACTGTTTTGATTTTAACGTAACGGCTGTTTTTGTGTTTAGAGAAAAGCAAAAGGGAATAATAAGCCCGCTAAATAATAGCAGGCTTATGTATTTTATCAAGGCTCTCATGATATAATAATAGGTTTAGGTAGAGTCGTTTACTGATCCTGGGTTTTCGCAGTATCAGGTACCAAATGATTTTTGATGCTATCGGCTTTTGCAGCGGCAGCAATGGCCGCGGTATCTATTTTACATTGTAAGCCATCAGCAGCCATAATGTATACAGAGCCGTTAGGGTTCTTTGGTGTATTGGCCTGTCCGCAGTCATATATGTTAAGGTCAAGATTCCGGTCAAGCTTTTCGTCAATAATCAGCTTGGCGTTCAGTGGAACCTTCAGGGTGATGTGCAGCTCCTGTCCGCGCCACATGGCACGTCCAAGTCTTTCCAGGTGACGATCAAATTTTAATACCGAATCTTTTTGTATAAAACGGTAACTAATGTTGCGGGCGTTGATCAGCGCGTCTTCATCGGTACGGCCCCTCGCGGTGAATGATTCCACAAGGATCGGCTGCGGCACATCGCTCTTTTCTATATCGATATGTACACGATCTTGATGATCAAAATCGTCGCCGTTATAATCATCGTCAAGAATGATCATACCATTAAACCTTTCCTTAATGCGCAGGCGGGTACTATCTTCATTGGTTAAATACTTGGCATCATTCAGCTGTAAATAATAGGTGTTGTTGGGTGTTGCCTTAATGTTGATGGTTTTGCTCAGTTTAGCGCCTTCCTTAAAATCGGCCGAAGCTCTTGCACCATAGTATACAACCGCGCCCAGCGAAGCCAGCCATACGCATAATAATGTAGTACCAATGGAGCGGTTAAAGGTGGCGTTTTTGAATAAAAAACCAATGGTAACTAATATAAGTGTTAATAAAGGTATGGCTAAAAGCAGGAAACCACCTACAAGGAATATCAGGTTAGTATTCTCGTTAACAATATTGAATGGGAATATATGATATATATCCGTTTTACCGAAGGCGACAAAACCCACAAACACTACAATAAGCGCGATGGCTAACCCAAAACAGGCCAGCAAAATGGCAATCCCAATGAGTTTACCCAGCAAACTGCCGGTGCCTCTTAAAAAAGTACCCAGGTGATCAAAAAAATCGCCCAGGAAATCGCGCACTTTATAAACAAAAGGGCGGGCCTCGTGGCGAAAATTGGATAGGTTTTCTTTTACCAGGCTCATTTCATCCTCAAAGTTCTTTTTAAAACCTTTCAGGTCCTGTTTTTCGCCTTTCATGGCCATACGGTCGGCCCGCGAGGTAGCTTTGGGTACCACTATCCATAATATAACATACAATATAAGGCCGCTGCCCGCAAAAATTAAAGAGAGCGCAAAAGCCAACCTGATCCATACAGCCGGGATATCAAAATAATTGGCTATACCCGCGGCAACCCCGCTCACCAGGTGATCGTCCGGGTCACGGAAAAGACGGCGGCGTTCTGTATTATAACCAAAAGGGTTGCTTCCAGCCGGTTTGGCCTCATCATCGGCCGATTCAAAATCTTCTACCGAACCCATTTGCTCAATAACCACTTTAACATCGGCCTCTACAATAACCTGTTTGTTTTGGTTGGCCAGTAGGTCGTTAAACATTTCGGCAATACGGTTTTCGATGTCGGTGGTGATCTCCAGACTGTCGGCCGACGTTGAAAAGTGACGTTTTACGTCGGTCATGTAAGCTTTGAGTACCTCGTAAGCATCCTCTTCTATATGAAATACGATGCCATTTATATTTATGATGATAGTTTTATTCATGATCTGTGATTTTTTTATAGGTTTTTATTTTCTCTCGCCGATGGCGGTTTGCACGGCATAAACCAGTTCCTGCCAGGTTTTATCCAGCTGTTCCAATACATTTTTTCCTTCTTCCGATAGCACGTAATACTTTCGCGGTGGGCCCGAAACCGACTCCACCCAGTTGTAAGTGAGCAGGCCGTTATTTTTTAAACGGGTTAGCAGAGGATACAGAGTACCCTCAACTACAAGTAGTTGGGCTTTTTTAAGTTCAGCAATAATGTCTGATGCATATATTTCGCCCCGGGATATGATGGAAAGGATGCAATACTCCAGTATGCCTTTCCTCATTTGGGTTTGTGTGTTTTCTACAATCATAATACAAAGATATATGTTTTAAATTGTATTATGCAATACATAGTACTATAATTAGTAATTTTACTACTAAAAATTGAATTTTTAAAAAAAAATCATTGAATTGTAAGAATTTACTTGACTTTTTGATAATGTAACATTACTTTTATGATTAATTAACTATTAACTGATCTTATTATTAACGAAATGAAAAAACTTCTACTAGCAAGTTTGTGCATTCTGCTGTTTTCTATTACGCAGGTTTTTGCACAAAACCGTACAGTTACTGGTACGGTTACGGCCAAAGATGATGGCTTACCCCTTCCGGGAGTATCAGTAAGGGTAAAAGGGACCACAACAGGTACCCAAACAAGCGCCTCCGGAAAGTTTACTCTTAATGTACCGGCAAACGGCAAACTTTTATTTTCTTTTATTGGCTATGCCCCACAGGAAGTTTCTGTAGGTACTAAAAGTGTTATTACTGTTGTGATGGAATCTTCGGCTAAAAGCCTTGGTGAGGTTCAGGTTACAGGTGCGTTAGGTGTTAAGCGCCAGGCTAAAGAGCTTGGTTATGCCGCTACAAACATCTCCAATAAGCAACTTACCGAAGCCCGTCCAACCAACTTTACTAACGGTTTAACTGCTAAGGTTGCAGGTTTGGTTATTAGTACGGTAAACAACGGTCTTAATCCCGATACCCGTTTTACATTGCGCGGTAACCGTCACATTACAGGTAACAACTATGCGTTGGTGGTATTAAACGGTACGCCGATATCACCAAATGAGGTTACCACAATTAACCCTGATGATATTGAAAGCGTGAACGTGCTGAATGGTGCAGGTGCAGCGGCCCTTTATGGATCTGAAGCATCAAACGGCGCCTTGGTTATTACCACCAAACATGGAAGCGGAAGTGGCCAGCCAACCATCACCTACTCCAATACGTATCTTCGCGAGTCTGTTGCTTACATGCCGGCTTTGCAAAATAAATTTGGCGGTTATGGGGGTGAAGGTACTCCTTATCAGGATGCGGTAACCGGTTTTATTACTACTACTGTACCTTATGAAAACCAGTCATACGGTCCTGCTTATGATGGTCACATGCAAATGTTGGGTATTCCGTTGGAGGATGGTACCACACAGTCATATCCATATCAGTCTCCGTCAGGAAAAAGCTATGCGCGCCGTTTCTTTGTATCCGGTAACCAGGATCAGCATAGCCTTTCATATGCGGCTGGCGATGCCACTAACTCCTTTAACCTGACCGCTTTTCGCGTAGATCAGACAGGCATTGTACCGGATGATAAGTATAATAAAACACAGGTGCGAATCTCTGGAACCAAAACGGTTGGTATTTTTAGAGCCGAAGGAACAGCCAGTTTTTCACAAGGAAATACCGACACTTACGGTAACTATGGCGACATATTGAGCACCATATTCAATACCCCAAGTTGGGTGCCGCTTCAAAACTTTAAGGACCCAACTAAGCCATTTGCCGATCCAAGCACTTATTTTAACTCTTATGGTATTAATCCATACTGGAGTATCAAAAATTCAAGATCAATAAGACGTACTGATGTATTTAATGGTAGTTTCTCGGGTACTTTAACCCCAACCAAATGGTTTGATGCTACTTATCGCTTAAGTTATAATGGCGGTACTTATCAGCAAACAGATACCCGCGCCGAGATTGATTATACCCCGTATGCACTTAGCGACCCTACGCATGGTGGCAGCACCGTTGGTTCAAGCTATGGCGCGTTGATCAACCCCGGAACTGTAAATAATATTAAAGTTTTTGGCGACGGTAGCCTTCCAACCAATAGTGTTTTTGCCGGTCCTCAAGGATATAACCGTTTACAACAGGACATCTTAACCAACTTTCATAAATCATTTCTGAATGATCAGTTGAAAGCTAATTTATTAGTAGGTAATACCATTTGGCAGGAATATGCCAGCTTTGTTCAAAACGGATCAAATAACCTCCTGGTAAAAGATTTCTATAATGTAGGGTCTTTATTGGGTGTGCCAAGCGCTTCGGCCGGAACATTCAAGATCCGCCAGGTAGCCTACTTTGGTGATCTTTCATTAGGCTGGAGAGATTTCGCGTTTTTGGAAGGTACTTTACGTAACGACCATGATTCAAGACTTTCTGCAGCTAACCGTTCTATCTGGTATCCATCAGTAAAAGGATCATTTGTGCTTACCTCTGCTTTTGATGCCTTAAAAAACAACAAAATCCTTAACTACGCCAAATTAAGAGGTGGTTATAGCCAGGTGGGTGATGTAAACATTGGCCCCTATAGCCTGCTCAATACATTTACATCAACAAGCGGTTTCCCTTATGGTAACCTTGGCGGATTGAACCTGAGCACGCAGCTAAATAATCAGAACCTAAAACCTGAGTTAACAAAAGAGGTAGAGGTTGGTGCCGACCTGGGCTTTTTTGATGGCCGTATTAACCTGAGTGCTACCTATTACAATACACACACTAAAAATCAAACATTACCTATTACGGTTTCGCCAACAACCGGCTACCAAAGTACAATTCTTAATATTGGTGAAACACAAAACACCGGTTACGAGTTTAAACTGGACGTAACCCCGCTGCAAAAAACAGCAAATGGCGTTGGTATCAGTTTAAGCGGCAACTTTGCCATCCAAAATTCAAAAGTATTATCGCTGTTTGGCCAAACCAAGCAACTGACTTTAGGTGGTTATACCAATGCCACTACCAGTGCAGTAGTAGGCCTGCCATATAGTGTTATATTCGTAACTGATCTTAACCGCGATCCGCAAGGGCATGCCATTGTTGATCCGGTTACAGGCTATCCTTCATTAAACAGTAACCTTGTAAATGCCGGTCAAACTACACCTAAATACGTATTAGGTTTAACACAAACCATCAGCTATAAATTTATCACTTTAGCTGTAACGGAAGAATACCGCGCAGGTAACGTCATCTATAGCCAAAGTTTACAGGCAGCTACAGCAGCAGGTGTATCTCAGTTCTCTGTATCTTCAGATCGTCAGCGTTTTATTTTCCCGAATTCAGTGATCAACACAGGTACGGCTGATAACCCGGTTTATACCCCTAATACTACTGTAAGTGTTCAGGATGGTGGTTTAGGCTTCTGGGATAACGGCGCGTATTATCAGGCCGGAAGTACTTATATAACCAGCGGCGCATTCTGGAAATTGCGTGAAGCCAACCTTTCCTTCGATCTTTCCAGATGGATCAAAAAAACCGGATTTATCAAACGTGCTAATTTTGCTTTTATTGGTCGTAACCTGTTTATGTGGCGGCCAAAAACCAATAACTGGGTCGACCCTGAGTTTGCTAACAGTGCTACTAACGGCGATATTGGTGTTAACAGCACCCAGCAAATGCCGGCAAGCCGTTTTTACGGAGCTAACTTAACAGTGACATTTTAACTAACAAAACGATGAAAAAGTATTTATCTATAATATTTGCAACGCTTGCTTTAGCGGGAAGCAGTTGCAAAAAGGATTACCTGGAGTTATCAACTAACCCCAACCAGCCCGTAACAACAACACCCAACCTGGCATTATCAGGCGCTTTAAAGATCACTGCCGATATTACCAACAATGTTGGTCCGGGAGGAGGATCAGTAACGTCTTACGTTAATTATGCCTGCTGGATGGGCTACCTGAGCTGGAGCACAAGCTATCAGCCCAATGTGGCACTGTTGTCATACCAGATAACCTCTGCCAATTATAATTACTGGACACCGCTATATTTGAATGTAGCCAATTATAACGCATTAAAGGCTTCAACTACAAATCCGTACTTTCAGGCCATTGCTGATATCATGATCGCGTTTGATTTTCAGGCGATAGTTGATAACTATAATAATGCCCCATATACCGACGCTTTAAAAGGAACAGCAGTGCTGAACCCTAAATATGATAAAGGATCGGCTATATATGACGACCTGTTGAAACGTGTAGATGCGGCTATGGCATCTATACAAGCCGCTCAGAAATCGGCTACACCACCAGCCACTCCTGGTACTGCAGATATCATGTATAAGGGCGACATGACCAAATGGTTAAAATTTGCCAATACCCTTAAATTGCGTTTAGCTATACGCCAAAGTAATATTGCATCAAAAACGGCAGCTCTTAAAGCAGCTGTAGCAGCAACACAAAGCATCGGTTATATTGATGCTACCATGCCAGGTAACGTAAACCCTGGTTACCTGAATAGCGATGCATTCAATGGTCAGCAAAGCCCGCTTTGGAGAAACTACGGTACAACGCAAAATGGCGGCGCACAAACTAACAAAAATCAATACCAGGCTAATAGTTACGGTGCTACTGTGCTTACGGCAAATAGCGATGTTCGTGGTTTCGTGGTTTATACAACAACATCAGGTGCCATCAGCGCAACTGCTTTGGGTATAACACAGCCGCCGGCGGTTGCCCCAAGTAAAGTTGGAACAGGCTTGTTGAAATCTGCTACCATGGATGCGGTGATCATGTCGGGCTCTGAAGCTCTATTTTTACAGGCCGAAGGTGTTAAAAGCGGATATATTACTACTGGTAGTGCCGAAACATTATACAATGCCGGTATCAATGCTTCTTATGCCGAATTGGGTTTAACAACCACACAGGCGGCTACCTACCTTGCGGCTAACCCGTACCCAACGGCCGGTACCGATGCACAGCAGGAGCAAGCCATCATTACCGAAAAATGGAAAGCCCTGGCTATTTATGGCGCATTTGAGGCATTCAATGAATTCCGCCGAACCGGTTACCCTAATAATATCCCGCTTTCTGTATACCCGGGAGCTAATCCTCCAAACCAGGTTACCCGTATACCTTATCCTGCTATTGAGTATCAAACCAACGCGGCTAACGTAGGAGCAGAAGGCAATATATCGGTATTTACCTCTAAAATATTTTGGGCTAAATAACACTTAAACGAAAAGAAAAATGAAAACGAAATTATATATTAAAACAGCTTTTGTCGCGCTGGTGTCAATGGCAAGTTTAAGCTCATGCCTGAAGGATGATAAGCATTACGTGGATTTTGCAAGCGCAAAACCTTTGATTGAGATCCCTTCGGTGGCCAACGTTGGGGGATCGGGCGGTTTGTTTCAACCAGTGGTTGTTGATAATGCACCATCAGTACCGGTGAATTTAGCGGTTAACCTGGCATCGCCTCACACATTGACTTCAGCAACAACAGTTACGCTTTCGGTAGATCAGGCTGCATTAACGGCTTACAATACCGCTAATGGCAAAAATTACTTATTACTACCAGCCAGTGATTATACCAGCACCTTATCGGCTACTATACCGGCTGGTCAAAACCTGGCTAATGTAGTGATCAATGTAAAATCAAGTTTGATCGATCCGTCAATAACCACTTATGTTTTGCCTTTAACCATTACCAATGGCGGTGGACAGCAGATCAGTAACTATAAAACTGTTTTGTTAAACATCCAGGCAAAAAACATATATGACGGAACATATACCGTAACCGGAACAATGAATGATACGGGCGTTCCCACAATTCTCGGTAATTATCCTCGTACGGTTAATCTGATAACCCAGGGAGGAAATTCGGTAGGTTATTCTGATAATGGAAGCTATGCGCACTCCATCATAAGTAGTGGTACAGTAACTACATACGGAAGTTTTGCACCTGTATTTAACTTTGACTTAACGACTAATAAAATTACAAGTGTGGTTAACTATTATGGCCAACCTGCAGGTAATGGTCGTTCTGCAAGATTAGATGTTACAGGAATTAATGCCTTATCCGGTACACCAGGACAAGCAGGTTCTGTTATTAAAGTGAAGTACGTATTAGTGGCCAGCGGCGCTGACAGGACTTTCTTTGATGAAACACTTACCTGGAAGAGTTCAAGACCATAGAACTTTATTTTAAATATTTGGAAAGCCGTCTTACAAGCAATTGTAAGGCGGCTTTTTTTAAATATATATTTCTTGAGAAAAGCTGATATTATAAGAGATCGGCACACCATATTATTTCGTTGGTAATCAGGTTTTATCTCTTATATTAGGATTGATATTTGACATTACTATTTATGAAAAAAATAATTCTTTTTGCTCTCCTAATCATTGGCAAAATAAGTTTTGCCCAAACGGTATCCGTAAACGGTACGGTAACAGATCAAAACGGTAAGCCAGTTGCTTTTGCATTTGTAAGTGATTCTCAGCATCCCTATGCCACTTATTCAGATCAGAGTGGAGCGTTCAGCTTACAGGCCGATCCTGCCTCTAACCTCATTGTAACCGCCAATTTTCATAACGAAGCGCGGGTTAAGCTGGATAACCCCGCCAATGTTAAAGTGGTGATGACTGCCGGGGAAGCCCCCAAACAAGATGTAACAACCAAAACAACCGTGGCTAACTTTTTTAAACCCGATGAAAACCTGGTTGATCATAACGTGTCTATTAACCGCATAGGTACCGGCCAAGAAGGCCTGCATGGTAGTCGCTTTTTGTTTAATGATTGGGTACATGGTTTTGCCGTAACGCCCCAGGATTCGCTTAAACAAAGCGATGTATACTTATTTAACTATGATAAAGTAGGAGGTAACCTCGTATTTACCCGCAATAAAACCACCGCCATGCTGGTAGTAAAGCAGGAAATAAAGGGTTTTACCTTGTTTGATGAAAATGCAGTGCCTTATGTTTTTGAGGATGTGCCCGCCATAAATGCCAAACGCTATGTGGAGGTATTATCTGCCGGAAAAAAATACAAAATATACAAAGACCTGGGCACAACTTTTATAAAAGCCAATTTTGTAACCAACGGTATTACCTCAAGCGGTAATAACTATGATGAATACAAGGACGAAAGTGTTTATTACGTTGTAAAGCAGGGAGGGCAGCCTCAAAAAATGGAGCCTAAATCGAAAGCAATAAAGCTGGCCTTTGCCGCGGATGCAGATAAAGTAAAAAAGTTCCTGTCAGATAATGAAGGAGAGATTGACGATAATTACCTGAAAGCGCTGGGTGATTATTTGAACCAGTAACAGTTATTAAGACAAAAGAGGCCGGCTTATCATAATAAGCCGGCCTCTTTTGTTTATTAAACAATTGCTCATTGCTCCCGCGAGATTAGCGTAGCGTATCTCGTGGGTTGCATGGTTAAAGCCTCCGGCTTTAGTTAAGCTGAAAGCTGAACCTACGTTTACCAGGGGCTGGAAGCCCCGAGGTAGAGGAGCCCTCCAACCAATTACAAACCTGCAAATACAACACTCGTCACATGGCCGGTAAAACATCACCTGAGTGTCCATTTTACACAAAAATACAACATGGAGTTGTGCCCAAAAAACAGCCGTAATAAAATATATATTAGGTAGACATTATAGGTGATATATGCAATAAATAAGGATTGATAATTTGGAAAAATAATCGGCTTTCTCTAATATTTTATGTAATATAGGCCCGGCGTTGTGTTATAATCCCGCAAAATATATTATAATACAACCCCAAAATTCACTTAGTTCTAACTATTAATTGATCTTATTCACAAAAAATGAAAAAACTTCTACTAGTAAGTTTGTGTTTCCTGTTGTCAATTACACAAACATTTGCACAAAATCGTGCAGTTACCGGTACGGTTACAGGCCTGGAAGACGGCCTGCCTATCCCGGGAGTAACCATCAAGGTGAAAGGAACTACAACCGGTACCCAAACCGGCGTCAACGGAAAATACACGTTAAGTGTTCCGGAGGGTTCAACACTAATCATTAGCTTTATTGGCTATGCAACACAAGAGGTACAGGTAAGGGGCCCTGTTGTAAACGTACGGCTTGCCATGTCGAGCAAGCAGCTTGGCGAAGTTGTTGTAACCGGCGCTTTAGGCTTAAACAGAACCCGTAACCAACAGGCTTATGCGGCCCAGCAGGTTGGCGGTGATGAGGTGAGCAAACAGCGTGGCTCAAACTTTGTAAGCGGCCTATCGGGCAAGGTTGCCGGTTTAGAGATCAGGCAAAACAATGCCTTAGGTGGTTCAACCAATGTGGTTTTACGGGGTACAAAATCATTGTTAGGCGGAAACCAGGCATTATTTGTTGTTGATGGGGTGCCTATGAACAATGGCGGCCCTGGTGCAGGTAATGCCGGTACCAACAATGCCGGCGCCAATACCGGAGCTAACACAGGTAATGTTGAACAAGGCAGGGGCGGTTATGATTACGGCTCGCCAATTGCCAATATTAATCCGGATGATATTGAATCAGTTACTGTACTTAAAGGTGCAGCGGCCAGCGCTTTATATGGTTCTATCGGTGCCAACGGTGTAATCATGATCACTACTAAAAAGCCAAATAAGGGTTTAGGCATTTCCTTTAATAGCAGTTTTGGTATAGGTAGTGTCGATAAGAAAACATTACCAACCTATCAGCACGAATATGGTGCAGGTTATGGTCCAATTTATAATAAAAAAGATGGTATTGACCCAAGCGGCTATTTCCTGACACAGGATGTTAACGGCGATGGAACCATTGACCTGGCTTCTCCAATGCATGAAGATGCCTCTTATGGCCATAGGTTTGATCCTAATTTATTGGTTTATCAATGGGATTCTTTTGTTCCTACTTCTCCAAATTTTGGAAAAGCAACTCCATGGGTTGCGGCCGCAAATGATCCGCTTAAGTTCTTCAAAACTCAGGTGAGCAATAATCAAAGCTTATTTATAACCAATGGTACCGATAACGGAAGCTTTAAATTAGGCTATACCCGTAATAACCAAACCGGTGTTTTGCCAAACAGTAATATACTGAACAATAGCCTTGATTTTGCAAGTACTTACAAAATAAACAGCAAGTTAACCGCTAGTGCAAGTATTAACTACACCAGGACCGATGGTATCGGGCGCTATGGCAGTGGTTACCAGGCTGAGAATGTTGTGCGCAACTTTAGGCAGTGGTGGCAGATGAATACGGATATTCTGGCGCAAAAAGATGCCTATTTTGCATCTGGTGGAAAAGATATAACCTGGAACTGGAAAAGCCCAACCAACCTGGTTCCTAATTTCCAGGATAACCCATACTGGACCCGTTATAAAAACTTCGAAGCAGACAGGCTTAACCGTTATTTTGGTAATGTGAGTTTGAATTATAAAGTTAACGACTGGTTAAATTTAATGGGCCGTATAACAGTTGATAATTATTCAACGTTACAGGAAGAAAGACGTGCCTTTGGTTCGCAGGGCGTATCTGGTTATACCAGGAGAAATATCAATTTCAACGAAACCAATTTAGACTTCCTGGCAACGGTTGACAAAAATATTAATCCTGACTTGAATTTTAAAGGTTTGGCGGGTGTTAACGTCCGTAAAAACCGTTTTGAGTTAATTTCAGCAGCTACCAATGGAGGTTTGATCATCCCGGACGTTTATGCTTTGGCAAACTCTAAAAACGCGCCGGCTGCCCCAACTGAAAATGATATCAGGTACGAGGTAGACGGTTTATTTGCCGATGCAACTTTTACTTATAAAAAGATGCTGGTTTTAGACGGAACAATACGTCGTGATGTCACTTCCACTTTACCATCATACAGTAACAAGTTTTATTATCCATCAATAAACCTGGGCTTTACCTTCTCAGAATTACTTAAACAATACAGTTGGTTATCATATGGTAAAGTAAGGGTTAACTATGCCGAAGTAGGCAATGGCGGCCAGGCTCAAAATACCAAAAACTTCTATGCATTTGGAACACCATTTGGCTCAAACCCACAATCGTCTATCGGAACAACACAAAATAATGCATCCTTAAAACCGGAACGTTCAAAGGCAAAAGAAGCTGGTTTAGAGATGCAGTTTTTTAACAGCCGTTTAGGTTTTGATTTCACTTACTATGATAATAAAACGGTTGACGGATTATTGCCTGTTGCTATATCAACAGCTACAGGATATAACGCTACCTACATCAACTCAGGTACTTTACGCAACAAGGGTATCGAGGTTTCACTGAACGGTACTCCGGTAAGCAGTAAACTGGTAACCTGGAAAATTGGTGTTAACTTTAGCAAGAACAACAATACAGTTGTGGAGTTGTATACTGATCCTACAGGTCAGCAATCAACAAACTTGTTGCTATCTCCGTTCCAGGGTGGCGTATCATTGAATGCTACATTGGGTCATGCTTATGGTGATATTCGCGGTACCGCTTATACTGACATTAACGGAAAGCCGTACACCAAAAAAGATGGAGGCCGTGTAGTTGATCAAACTGGTGACAATGCCGGATATTACAAGCAATCACCAAGTAATAGCACTATAGGTAATGTTAACCCCGACTGGATAGGTGGTATTACCAACTCTGTGCGTGTGCAAAACTTTACTTTAAGCTTCCTGATCGATATTCGTAAAGGCGGTGACGTATTTTCATTAGATACCTATTATGGTATGGATACAGGTTTATATCCTGAAACTGTTGGCAACAATGACCTGGGTAACCCCTCAAGAAACTCATTGGCTACCGGTGGCGGTGTAATTATACAGGGTATTACTCCAGCCGGAGTAAAAAACGCGATCAGGGTACGTAATGACGCTACCGGTTTATATGGTTATGAGCATAACCCGGCAGCTGGTTTTGTTTATGATGCAGGCTATGTTAAACTGCGCGAAGCGTCATTGAACTACTCGTTCCCTCAAAGCCTTACATCTAAATGGGGCCCGATTAAAGGTGTAGATCTTGCTGTAAGCGGCAGGAACTTATGGATCATCCACAAAAATGTTCCATATTCTGACCCTGAAGAAACTTTAGGCGCCGGTAACCTGCAGGGTTATCAGAGTGGTGCTTTCCCAACAATAAGAACGTTTATCTTGAACTTAAAAGTAAGATTTTAACCAATATGAAAAAATATATATGGGCACTGCTTCCGCTGGTTATGCTGGGAGCGTGCAAAAAGGATTTTGAAAACTTCAATACCAACCCTAAGCTTTTCCCTACTGTACCTGCCCCAACATTGATTACGCAGGCCGAGCGGGTGCTTTCAAATGCGCTTACATCAGCAAACGTAAATAATAACGTTTTTAGGTTGGTAGAACAACAATGGCAGGAAACCACTTATAACGACGAAAGTCTTTATAACTTTGATACCCGTAACATCAACAGAGCTATGTGGAATAGCTTATTCAGGGATGTAGCAAACAATTTAAAGTTAGCTAAAGACATTATTCCTGGCGACCCAACCATAGTGGGCGATGTTGCAAAAAAGAATGATATCGCTATCGCGGATATATTACAGGTTTATACCTTTTATTACCTGGTTACCACTTATGGTGATGTTCCGTATACACAGGCATTTGATCCTAAAAACAACTTCCCTAAATATGATGACGCGGCAACAGTTTATAAAGATCTGTTAAAACGTTTAGATGCCGATATTGCTGCATTAAGTGGTACAACCAGTTTGGGCAGTGCTGACATTATTTACGGTGGTGATGTAGCTAAATGGAAAAAATTTGGTAACTCATTTAAATTAAAAATGGGTATGACCATTGCTGATTATGACGCAGCTTTGGCCAGCACAACCGTTAAGGCAGCATTTGCGGCTGGTGTTTTCACAGATAATGCAGATAATGCTACATTGGTATACCAGGCGGCTACACCAAATACCAATCCAATATGGGTTGACCTTGTTCAAAGCGGCAGGAATGATTTTGTGGCCAATGCTACATTAGTTAACCAGTTAAATAACAGTAATGGGATCCTTGACCCTCGTGCAGCAGTATTTTTTACCCTTTATAAGGCAAAACCGACTGATCCGGGAATATATTTAGGTGCTGATCCTGGTGTAAAAGCAAACTACGAAAGCTTTTCGCATGTAGGTCCTACTATAACAACAACTACAGCCCCCGGTTTATTACTTGACAACGCTGAAGTTCAGTTTTATTTGGCCGAAGCAAAGGAAAAAGGGTTACTAACAGACGGAGATGCCGCTGCCATTTATTATGCAAGAGGCGTCCAGCAATCATTTGCTTATTGGAAAGCGGGAGATGCAACTGCTTATTTAGCTCTTAATCCGTATAGCCTTAACAACCTGGCTATTCAAAAATGGGTTGCCAATTATAACAGAGGCTGGGATGCGTGGATTGAAACCAGGAGATTAGATTTTCCGGTACTTCATAAACCAGCAACTGGAGCTTTCTCTGATTTTCCGGTTCGTTTCAAATATCCGGTTGATGAGTCGAGTGTAAACCCTACCAATTACAAAGCTGCATCAGCGGCAATCGGCGGCGATGTGGTAACAACCAGGCTGTTTTTTGATAAAAATGTTATGCCTAAATAGTTAACTATAACGTTTAAATAAATAAAAAAGGGGTTTGCCATTACGGCAAATCCCTTTTTTATTGCAGATTAAAATCAAACGACTTATTTTTTATCCACACTGTATTTGCCCGGGCCAACAAATAATAAACCCGCAAATATCAGCGCATCTTCTACAGCATGCAAGGCGCCCTTAAATCCTTCACCTTCGCCTAAATGAGTGGCTGCGGCTACAATAAGCGTCAGTGTCATCAGTATACATACCGGGCGAAAGGCAAAGCCAATGAGGATGAGGAAGCCGCCGAAAGCCTCTGTGGCCGCGGCCAGAAATCCCCACACTACCGGCCAAAAATGTACGCCGATGTGTCTGGTAGAATGGCCCAGGTCTTTCCAGCCGTTTACGCCGCCCATCAGCATGGGGTAGCCGTATGTAATAAAAGTGATGCCCAGGCCCAAACGGATGATCAGCAGACCAAAGTTTTTGTAATTGCTTAAATTGCTCAGTATAGCCATAAATTATAGGGGTGTTTTATTTAATATAATTGAATTTTGATTTAATATATAAAATTCTTTTCGGGAAGGAAATGATATATATCAAGAGAGGCCTTCACGCCATTAAAAGCCGGCCCCGTGCGATTCCTTCCCTCGGAAAGGGGGAGGAAGGGGTTTCATCGCTTGATAATTCTGTTGCTCGTATAAACCCCTCCTGCCTTAGCACTCATGCCATCCGCACCCCCTCCTGTGGGCAGGGAATGGAAGAAATAATATCGAATAATGAATCTTAAATATCGAACATGGATCTCCATTCATCATTCGATATTAGGAATTCTGTGGTCGATATTAAAAAGTTTGTTCGCTTAGCGTCCAACAAATTTTAAGCTTACCTCCTGCCCCTGCACGGATAGCCGCGCCTTTTTGCCAAAAATTAAACTGCAATTATCGGGGATGTGCCCGGCTGGGAAATCAAAACATACGGGATAATCATACTCCTGTACAATGTCCATCACAATTTCGGGTACGGTTTGCCCAAAGGGGATATCGTTATCTTTCATGTCGGTAAATCCGCCAACTATGAGGCCCGCAAGCTGGGCAAGCTTGCCTGCCCGTTTCAGGCTGCGCAGCATACGGTCAACCGAGTAAAGATATTCGCCAACATCTTCTATAAATAATATTTTACCGCTATAGTCGATGTCAGACACCGAGCCGGATACGGTTACCAGTAGGGATAAATTACCGCCTACCAATATTCCCGAGCCCTCGCCGTTGCGGCTTAAACCATGGACATGGTATTGATAACTTAAGGCTTCGCCAAACAGGGCCATGCGCAATGTATCGAGGGAATGCGTGGAAGCATCCGGGATATTAACCGGCATTTGCCCATGTATGGTTTGTGCCCCATAGTTGGCAAACAGATGGGTATGCAGCACAGTAATATCACTAAAGCCAATGAGCCATTTGGGGTTTTGAGCAAAGCGGCTGAAATCAACCTTATCAATCATCCGGATAGTGCCATAGCCCCCACGTGCCGCTATAATGGCTTTAATGCTGTCATCATCAATAAAACGTTGCAGATCCTGCGCTCGCAGATCGTCATCGCCGGCAAACTGGTGATAGGAGGCCGTTATGGTATCGCCCAAAACCACTTCGAGCCCCCATGATTGTAACAGGATCACCGCGTCGGTCATGGGCCTGGGCAGTTTTTTAGCCGGACAGGTGATCGCTATCTTATCGCCCTTTTTTAAGTAAGGAGGTAGTAGTCCGGAAGTTGGGAAGTCGGTAAGTCCGGAAGAAGCGGCGTCAGCAGATTTATGCATAGACAATTATAATAAAAGTTTTGCTTTCGTTGGAGCGGCGCCTCACCTAAATCCTTTCCAAAGGAGAGGATTTTATCAAACCTGTTTTAACTTCCTCGCTCTTGGGGTGAGGCCCTCTCTATTACAGGCGCCAAACATTTTTCGTATCTTTAAGTACACCGAACGAACGGCCCCGATTGCTTGAAAATTGCAATCGGTGCTTTTTGATTAAAGGTCAGAATAAGGCAAAAAACCGACCGTTTGGTATGTAGTATTGATAATCAATTTATGAATCTTTTTAAATTCTATAAACCCTGTCAGGAATTTGTTAAAAAGTGTTAAAATCAATGGTTTTGAATCAATTTTCAACAGTTTTTGAGAGGTTTTTGCCCTGATTTTGAGCTGAAAAGTGTTAAAATTAAGGTTTAAGAAGTTTTGGGTTGTTTGAATTTCACAATAAGGCTCATCAAGTAATCCTGAAAGTTTGATAAAAGATTTTAAGGCAAAGAAATCCGCAGCTCCGGACTTTCCGACATAAATGAATTATCTTTGCGGTTTATTTACATTGCCGCATATTCATGTCACAACTCAACAAATACAAACGCTTCACTATAACATCTGCCTTGCCTTATGCTAATGGTCCGCTGCATATTGGCCACCTGGCCGGGGCATATATCCCCGGTGACATTTTTGTTCGCCACCTGAGGCTCAAAAAAAAAGATGTAGTATACGTTTGTGGTTCTGACGAGCATGGCGCCGCCATAACCATTAAGGCCAAAAAGGAAGGTACTACGCCACAGGCTATTATAGATAAATATCATGAGCAGATAAAAGATAGCTTTGAGCAGTTTGGGATAGCTTTTGACATTTATCACCGTACGTCGTCACCGATACATCATGAGCTATCGCAGGAGTTTTTCCTGAACCTGTACGAGAAAGATGAGTTTATTGAAAAAATAAGCGAGCAGTATTATGATGGGGATTTTGACCAGTTTTTGGCCGACAGATATATTATTGGTACCTGCCCTAATTGCCATAATGAGAATGCCTACGGCGATCAGTGCGAAAAGTGCGGTACGTCTCTAAGTCCAACCGACCTGATCAACCCGATATCAACACTGAGCGGAAAACCGCCGGTTTTGAAACCAACCAAACACTGGTACCTGCCGCTGGATAAATATCAGCCCTGGCTGGAGCAATGGATTGATACCAAAGAAGGCAGCTGGAAGGTAAACGTATTTGGGCAATGCAAATCATGGCTTAAACAAGGGCTGCAACCACGTTCCATGACCCGCGACCTGGACTGGGGCATCGACGTTCCGCTGGCAGATGCCAAAGGCAAAAAACTATATGTTTGGATGGACGCGCCTATCGGCTATATATCTGCCACCAAACAATGGGCTATTGATAACAACAAAGACTGGAAATTATACTGGAAAAAGCAAGCCGACGAGCAGGATAACTCTTGTTTGATCCATTTTATAGGGAAGGATAATATCGTGTTCCACTGCATCACTTTCCCATCCATACTGCATGCACACGGCGAATATATTTTACCACAGAATGTGCCTGCCAATGAGTTTCTGAACCTGGAAGGTGATAAGCTTTCCACCTCGCGCAATCATGCCGTTTGGCTTCACGAATACCTGGAAGAGCTGCCCAACAAGCAGGACGAATTGCGTTACGTGCTAACCTCCATATTGCCTGAAACCAGCGACAGCGAGTTTACCTGGAAAGATTATCAGGCCCGGATCAACAACGAACTGGTAGCTATATTAGGCAACTTTGTGAACCGGGTGATGATATTAATGCACAAGTTTTATGAGGGCAAAATAGAGGCGAAAACCGATCGTATTGAACTAACTGACCAGGCGCTGAACACTGAATTAGGTGGTTATTATGATGAAATAGAAAAGAACCTGGAGGCTTACCGTTATCGGCAGGCCCTGCAGGCGGTAATGGATATAGCCCGCCTGGGTAACCGTTACCTGACTGAAAAAGAGCCCTGGAAAACCATTAAAACGGATCCGGATGGAGCTAAACAGGCCCTGCACAATTGCCTGCTGCTGATAGGGCATTTAACAACTTGTGCACAGCCATTTTTGCCTGCAACGGCTAAAAAGATCATCGGTATGCTGAACTGGCCCAATGAGGTGATCCATTATGACCAGGAGATCTATTTTAACAATGGGCACCAGTTAAACCCGCCGGCGCTGCTGTTTGAAAAGATAGAGGATGAAGTGATAATGTATCAATTGGAAAAGCTACAGGCTAAAAAGACTGCAGCAGAGCCACCAAAATCAATAGATGTGCAACCGGCTAAAGAAAGTATCAATTACGAAACGTTTGCCACTATGGATATCCGTACAGGTACTATTCTGGCGGCCGAAAAAATAGCTAAAACTAAAAAACTACTCAAGCTGACCATTGATACAGGTATTGACGTACGCACAGTAGTTTCTGGCATTGCAGAATACTATGAACCAGAAGCTATTATCGGTCAAAAAGTGAGCATACTGGTAAACCTGGAGCCCCGTGAAATAAAAGGTATCTTTTCGCAGGGAATGATCCTGATGGCCGAAGACAGTACAGGCAAGCTTAGCTTTGTAACCCCTGTAGATGATTTTCATAACGGAGCGGTTATCAGGTAATTAGATATGCGGATGTGCATATTTCAAATTTGCAGATATGGAAACAGGTCACTAACAAATTTTGCAGGTGAGGGTGTGATTTTTCATTGATAATTTGCACCTTTGCAAACTGTTTGCGGATGTACCATTCGGCAAACCATAAAGGTCCCGTAGTTCAACGGATAGAATAGGAGTTTCCTAAACTCTAGATATGAGTTCGATTCTCGTCGGGACCACATACGCTTAATTCAAAAACAATCAAAAGCCTGTAAATCAAATATTTACAGGCTTTTTGATTTTGGTAAAATGACCATTTTATGCACCTTTTTTCACTACTCAGGTGAGTTTTAGAGCGTTTTTTGGTCGATTACCGATTTACTCACCAAAAGTGTCGTAAATAACTGATTGTCAACCAGTTCAAAATTTGAACATCTTGATTTTTGGGGCCTGTAAATGTAGGTTTGTAACGATTATTTAATCAAAGCTGGTGAGTAAATGAAGACGAAAAATTTTAACCTGCTTTTTTATCTAAAGAAGGTAAAAGGCTATGAATCAGGCAGTCAGCCTATCTATTTGCGCATTTCCGTGGACGGAAAAAGGAGTGAAGCAACTATCGGGCGGGGAATCGAACCTGAAAAATGGGACGAAAAACGCGGAAAAGCCCGTGGAAATACGGAGGATGCAAGGAGTTTAAATGCCCATTTGGATAGTATTCTGGCGAAGCTGAAACGTATCCATACCCGCCTGTTGGACAGTGAAGAAGAGATCACTGCCGATACCTTGCGGAACGAACTGGACGGGAAAGGAAAAAAATCTAAAATGTTGTTGGAGATTTTCAGCGATCACAATAAACAAATGGAATCCCTGATTGGTAGAGGCTTTGGGGCTAACACGCTCAAAACCTTTAAAAGCTCTTTTAAACATGCGCGTGAATTTATCGAATGGAAATTTAAACGACCGGACTATGAATTGCGGAAAGTCGATTTTAATTTTATAAAAGACTATGACTTCTATTTGCGGACCGAAAAGAATTGTATCCCTATTTCAGCTGACAAATATGTCAAACACTTAAAAAAGATCATCTTGATTTGCCTTGCCAACAGATGGATCGTCGCCAATCCTTTTTTACATTATAAATCGACCGCTAAGCCTTCGCCAAGAACTTTTTTAACAAAGCATGAGTTGGACCTTATCCGAAATAAAGCGTTAAGTGTCGAACGGCTGAATCTCGTGCGGGATATTTTTATTTTCAGCTGCTATACAGGGCTGGCCTATATCGATGTGCAGAAATTGACTCCAGGTGAGATAGCTAAAGGCGACGACGATATGTTATGGGTGTTTACCAAAAGACATAAGACGGATACCCCATCACATATCCCCTTATTGAAAGAGGCACTGGAAATTATAGAAAATTACAAAGACCATCCTGTTTGCGTACGCAGGTCACTGCTCTTACCGGTACTGACCAACCAACGGATGAACAGTTATCTAAAGGAAATTGGCGACTTGTGTGGGATCAACAAAACGTTGACCTTTCATATGGCCCGGCACACTTTTGCCACTACAGTTACTTTATCTAATGGAGTTCCAATGGAAACTGTTTCAAAAATGCTCGGACACAATAGTATTAAGACAACGCAACATTACGCAAAGGTGCTAGATAGCAAAACAAGCGAGGATATGCAGAAGCTTCAAGAACGGCTATATGATAAGGCTATAACGACCAGCAACTTTGAGGCTACTGGGCCGGAACAAATTGAAATGGGGCGTGTAGTCAGCATGTTTCGTTAAGAAACACACGACCGGATATCATATTAGAATCTTTATTTAACACTTCAATTGACAAATATTGTACAATATTGGTTGAAAAGTTATTTTACATATCTTTGTATAATGCAGGAACAGACAGATCAAAACCGGCGCGTATTGGTAGTTCAGTGGAAAAAACTGGCTGAGCATAGTTTGGAAGTATTCTCCAGCCTGAAAAATTTCTGTGAAAATCATCCCGCTTATAACTATAACACGCTGAATAATTACCTGTCAAAGAGAAAGATCCCGTTTGAAAATGATGAGATCCGCATAGAAAGAAAACCGGTGCAACAACGATCCGCTAAACCCGACCTGCCGAAACATTTATTCTGGGAGTTTGACTATGATAAAATGGATTGGCAGCGGAGTTATCGGACGGTAATAGAACGTGTCATCGAAAGAGGGCTACCCGCAGAATGGGAAGCGATGATCAACTTTTACACCAGGAACCGCGTAATTAGTGCATTAACAGAAGATATACCTTATTTAACCGACCACGGCATGGAAGCCGCTTGTACCTATTTTCAGTTGAGTAAAACTCAACTCAAATGCTACACAAGGAAACAGTTACGCCAGGAACACTGGAATTGATCCATCGTTTGATGGATGATGAAAAATTAAAAAAATTTTATTTAGTAGGAGGCACGGCGCTATCATTAATGCTTGGGCACCGGTTATCTATCGATATAGATCTTTTTACGGCCGATAATTTTAATGGTTTGGAATTGGCTAAGCACTTAAACGATAATCATCAGGCAACTATCTTAAATGCACGTAACAATTTTTTAACTGGTCATATTAGTGGCGTAAGGCTGGATATGTTGTTGCACAACTACCCTCACGTAAACCCAGTACTCGATCCTGAAGGTATCCGAATGCTTGGTTTAGAAGATATCGCTGCGATGAAGATCAACGCTATAGTGGGCAATGGTACACGGGTAAAAGATTTTGTGGATATCCATTACCTATTGAAAGAAATGCCCTATCAGCAGATCGTCGATGCCTACTCTATTAAATATCCTAACACGGATAGTTATCAAGTAAGGATGTCACTGCTTCATCACCAAGATATAGATTTTACAACCGAGATCCGGCTTATCAAGGATGAATTTAAATGGCCGATTATCGAAAAGTCGATCAAAGCTGCCATTGCTGAACATGAACTCATTTTAAATAAGAATATCGTCCGTCTTCAGACGTGATTCCCCCGCCAAGGTCAAACAGAATATTCTTTTCGTAATGAGCAGAATAGTATAGGAATTTTGTAGTCACATCCTTCCGAAAATTGTTCAGTGGATATTGAATGTAATGTTTATCATGCAAGTCATAGTTACTGGCAACATCATTTCTATTTGAATATAAGTTTCCATTTAACTGATAGATATGAATTAAATTCATCCTGGGTATATGGCTTAGCCCAGAGGAGCTTGCATAATATCTGAAGATAAATTCCAACAGGTTGCTTTTCCCCGCTCCATTTTTCCCTATGATCGCAGTGATGTTGGAAATGTTGTCAGCTTCCCAAAAATTGGGCAAGTATGCCTCATTTTTACGAACGTTGATGAAGTGTTTATTTTGATCGTATGAAATTCGATACGCAGGAGAAAAATTGAACTCGCAGTCTTTTATATTCTTTCCATCGTCTCCAATGTATAAGTAAATTAGTTCCATAGTCACATTCAGAAAAGTAAGTCCGTTAGGTGTCGACCCCCAACCTTTTTATGAGTTGGAATTAAATACCTAAAGATACACTTCTTTGAACTATATAAAACCGCATTAACTAAGCGGTTCTGTTTTGGATTTGTCTAGCCATGAAGACCATATAAAACAACTAATAATACAGGATCAAATAATTGCCATCTTTCAATTTAAAGAAAAAATATTATTGAGTTAAGTGGCTGCCAGGATTAACGCAATACATTTCTTGCTATCTCAACCTGGAGGAAATACGTAACGGAGCAATATTTTGAGGTTTGAAAAAAGAGCTCGTAAATTGTTTTCGTAAGTCAGCAAAGCACATTTTACCTCATATAAGGGCGGTTAGGCTGGAAGACTCACAATCTTTTCCTCTCTTTGGTATTCATTTAACGTCAGTAAATAATCTTCAAGTATTTATCCACCGAAGCAGATCAGTTCGTTTTCAAAAACAGATAACTATTTATTATCATCAGGGCCTGCTCGATTAATATCACAAAGTGTATTTGATATTAAAAATGTACTTTTATATATCGCCTATCAATTTAATCCCGACAGAACCAAGCCTTGGAACAATTTACCTGATGCCTGTACGCATTATCGTAACTGGTCTTTGACACCTCGATACATTCAGAATTTAAAGATCTCATTTTGTATAGCAAACAGGATCAGCCCGCTCCGGGACTTTAACCGCAATTTCAGAAACAGGGATTCCCTGTAATTATCCACAGTCCTTGGGCTCACGAATAACTGGTCAGCCATTTCTTTGTAAGTAAGTTCGGAGCAGCAGAGCTTGAGGAATTCCGTCTCCTTTGCAGTCAGACCGGCATCTTCGCTTGGATTTCGTACAGAGCGCATCAGTTTGCCTGTCACCAGTTCATTGATATAAACACCTTTCAAGTCTACTGTTTTGATTGCTTCCAGCAATTCCAACGGAGAAGCCTCCTTCAGCACATAACCGCAGGCACCGCTTCGTATCATTTTTAGGACCGCTTTATCATCCTCAAACATGCTCAGTGCCAGAACCTTTACAGTGGGGTGATTAGCTTTTAGCCATGCCGTAGCCGTATAGCCATCAATGACAGGCATATTAATATCCATCAGGATCACATCCGGTAAGGGGTGCTTTTGCAGCAGCATCTGTAATTGCTGGCCGTTTGCCCCTTCAAACAGGACATCGATCTCAGGAAATTCGTTCATGAGACCGGCTACGCCATTCCTGAAAAGGGTATGATCGTCGACAATAGCTACTTTAATGGGATCTCTTTGCATGAATTATAAATAAGGTATATGAATGGTGATTGTGGTGCCGCTGCCGGGGATGGATCTGATCGTCGTGTTCCCACCGATGAGTCTCGCTCGCCTGCTGATGTTCTTAAGGCCCATGCCTTCGTGCACTGAGCGCCCGGAACTCATTTCAAAACCGATTCCATTGTCGCTGACCTCCAACGTAAGCTGTCCATCTTTCTCTGTTAGCGACAGCTCGATCAGGCTCGCCTGAGCGTGTTTGATCACGTTGTTAAGAATCTCCTGAAGGATGCGGAAAATGATCAGGTCTTTCTCCTGGTTGTTCTCCGGCAGGAATACGCCGTCAACATCACAGGAAACATGGAATTGCTCCGAACGCCCAAGCCATTCCATTTCCTGTTCAACGGCTGCCTGAAGACCTTGGCCCAGCAGTTGTTCACCCTGCAGTAGTTTTCCCAGCAGGCGCATCTCCCGGATGGACTTTTTAGTAAGGGCGATGGCTGAGTCCACCTTTTCCCGCGTGCGTTCCACATCCGAAGTTACGATAGAATTCAGAGTGAAAGATGTTAGGCTCAGCAGTTGTCCGATATTGTCGTGCAGATCTGTCCCGATGGTCTGCATGGTATGTTCCATCACCTCGAGCTCGGTCCGGGCCATTTCTATATCAAACTCCTGTTTCATGTGGGCCTTTTCTTCTTCATGATCTCGCTTGCGCTTATTATAACTCATGATATATATCAGGATAAACACCAAAGCCAGTGAAAAAATCAAGGTGGTGATCAGTACTAAGCCGGTAAAGTCCTTACTTCCCATTTTTTACAGATAAATGAATAGCTCCAACAGCCATATAAAACAAAAATAAACGCGTTGTATATGTAATAGGTCAGGTGTTTGATCATATTGTTTGCGCCTGGGGCCAGCTGGTGGTAAAAGACATTGCAAGCCGTCGTGCCGAAGTAAAAAAAGAAGATCCCGGTCACCCACCAGAAGTCCGCATGCCTGGCCAGGCTAACATATCGAGTATCCCTGATCAGGAAGTAATAATACAGCAGACTAAACAAGCTGATGAAAACCAGCATGACCGTATTGGTCAGCTGGTTATAGTAAGCGATGCCATGATCAAGGATCTCATAGCCGTACAATACCAGCAGGAGTACACCTGCTGACGTTATGATCCAGCTCATGGGCAGATAGGCTTTCAGCAGTTGATTGAACATCCAGTTGATCAGGCCTGCCTGGGCGATCAGCAACAGGTTGTAGATCCATTCGTTGCGGGTGTAGGTTCCCGGAATACTGTACTCTACGTAGATGCCTGCGAGTTCTGCAATGCAGACCAGCAGCATGTACGCCGTCATGCTCCGCCAGTGCGCCTGCCGTGCCCTGGTCACGCAGACCAGGGCCACCAACAGGCAGATGAGTTCTGAGCCAGTATTGATGGTTAAATATTTCAGCATTGCCGGTTTTTTGATCAGTCCATTAATGTGACGCCATGACAATTGTTAAGACATTGTTCGCCATTGTCGTAGGTCGCGAAAAATTTCTCAGAAGAGTAATTTTCATAGAAATCCTGGTGCACGTTTTTCCCGCCTTTACCCTTTTTTGTGGTAACGATGATAAAAGCATGTCTGTTTGCCAGATCTCCAGGGTCAGTCGGCAGATGCCTTGCCAGGTAAATGCGAATGCCATCTGCATCTACCGTCTTGGCGCGGGCGGCCAATATCTGCTTTTTCAGATAGGTGATGAAATCAAGTTCGAACCATTCACTGGTCGTGTTGATGATATCTTTATTATCCTGTGGCTTATTATTGTTGACATACGCACTGGCCTCTTCGCAGGTGATATCATGTTTTTCGAAAACGATGGCCGAACTCTTGGGGCATTTAGGATTATCGAGCGTCGCACCTTCGTCTCCGATCTCCTGATCATCATGACCGCATCCCACCGGTTTCCAGGAAAGAGTAATTGGTTTATCATAATAGTCCAGATGAACACGTTTAGTGGGGTCACTTTCAAAATCGGGATTTTGTCCGTCGTCTTTTGTTGGCACCAATAGAAAAGTGTTCAGACCTTTTCTCCTGGCAAGGTAGATCCTTACCCCATCGGCTTTTTTTGTCTTTTTATCCTCAATAAGCTTTTTTTCGAGTAATTCCAGGTATCGATAGGGAAACCATACACTTGTTTTGCTGTTAAAAAGTCCTTTTTTACTTCTGAAGGCGCGCACCATCCGTCTCGCATTCTCTTCCGAGGTGCTCATGGAATCTTTTGCAAAATGATAGGGGGCGCTGCGCTTAATAGATAAACGATGTTTGTGAACGCGTTTTTCCGCAGGGCGGGCGTGGCCGTTGAAATTAAATAATAATATCAGGCACATTGAAAAGACGGAGATGATCGGATTTTTCATAAAGCGGGGGTTTAAGTTTTGATTTTTTGTTGACTTATCGTCTCAAAAGTCTACAATAACTATCACTAAACCAAGGTGTTTAACTCATTTTTTTACCGTAAAATCACCCTGTAAGAATAGGTCTTTTCACGTGGTTGCTGAAATGCGCTATTCGCCAGATTTGCTTTAGGATATCAAATAGCCCGGAAAGCCGAAAAGGGCATAAAGAGTAGGCACTAAAGCAATCAGTATGTCACTAATCATCAATCTTATTTTTACGGGCGGCCTCCTGGGCGTGCTTGGACAGGGAATCCGTATCCTCGCCGGCCTGAAAAAGCTGTCGAACAGTAACGTTGCGAACACCGTTACGGGCGAGCCTACCAACGAGTTCAGCGCTTCCCGGCTCCTGATCAGTATTTTTATTGGTTTCGTAGCCGGTGCGATTGCGCTGCTGATCAAAAGTAATCTAAAACCAGTGGAAACGGATGCCGCGCTGGTCACCACGATTATCGCCGCCGGTTATTCCGGCGCAGACTTTATTGAAAGTGTGTTCAACACCGCTACCTCCAAGTTCAACGCCGACCTCCCTAAGAAACAAGCACTGGCGGACAGGCAGCGTGCAGCTTTGCTGGCAGATGAACACCCTCAGCACTAAACAAATCTTTTAAACTATAATCCCTCATTTATCATGCTGACCAAATATATCGGTCTGATCAGTCAGACCCGCAAGGTGCCTATGGCACAGGTTTTACAAATCGCTGCAGCCATACAAAAGCAGCTCACCCGGGACTTTCAGCCGCTCTGGAACATCCCCGCAACCATTCAGGCATTCCAATCACTGGAAGATATGCCTACTGATTACTGGCCGATCCTCATTATGGACGACATCAATTTTCCCGGAGCGGCTGGTATCCATTTGGACCGTAACGGGCAGCCTTATTCCTTGGTTCAGGCAGAAGGTGTCATATCACTTACTGTAAGCCATGAAGCGCTCGAAATGATCGCAGATCCTTTTGGAGATCGTTTCGTTGCTGGCGAATCGCTGAAAGCAGGGCAAGGCAGGGTCAACTATTTGGTCGAGGTCTGCGACCCAAGCGAAGACGAATCTTTTGCTTACCAGGTCAATGGCATCGTGGTGTCAGATTTTTATACACCGCATTACATGGACCCGTTAGCTGCTCCTGGTGTGCGTTATAGTTTTTCAGGTGCCATCAGCGGTCCCCGTGAAGTATTAAAAGGCGGATACCTGTCCTGGATGCTGCCGGAAACAGGTGAATGGTGGCAGGCCAATCAGTTTGGTGAAACCCTGGAGATCAACCCGGTAGGTAAACTGGAAAAGGACGGTAGATCATGGCGTGAAGTCATCGACAGCATGACCCAGCCCCGCTCCGTACAGGGTAGGGAGAGCTCCAAAAATGCCGGCGCTCTGCAGATTACCGGCAATGCTTTATTTGCTGCTGCCAGCAGTGCCCATGCCGCTGCCAAACAGGGGAAGGCCGGCCAGCTTAAAAGTGATATTGCCGGCATACTGAAAAGCGTGAACCCGGGGTACCTCAAAAACCTGGAGAACGCCCGTTTTCTGGAGGGGCCGCAGGCCGCAGTAACCGGTTATAATCCGCTCCAGGTCATTCGTTTTGCGCTCGATATTGCCGGCCGCTTTTCTCTTCCCGAAACTACCCCGAATATCAGAGCCTTTAGCCTGAGCACTAATCTTCAGTACGACGATACTACCTTTTTTAGCCTGTTTGTGGAGCTGACCAATTATATCGGTGACATCGACAGTTCTAAAACGCTGGACGAAGAAGCACTCAATGGCTGTAGTACTGTTGGTGATATTGTCGATCTGGTTGAAACTACTTTAGCATAAAAGAAAATGAAAAAATTGAGTCTTTGGGTGGTATTGACCATCTTCGCCGGTATGCCGGTATCGTTCGCCCAATTGCATAGCGAGCTACTGATCAGCAAGTCTTTTGAATCCAATGATGAGAAAACGGAGCCAGCAATTGGCTCCCTGACGATCCCGGCCGGTCAGCCATCGTCTTTCCTGATCAACGGAGGTATTGGCTATGAATTGACCTGGATAAAAGTTGGTGCAAGCGACGAGAACAGTTATAAAAAAATATTGAGCCCTTTCGTCGTGGGGAACTATAACAATCTCGTAACCGACAAGCAGCGGAATTATAAGGCCGGCGGTAATTTTTCCTTACTGGTCGGCAAGAATACCTCGGGAGTGGATGAGAGTGGCCTGATCAGGGTTTTTCGCACCAATTACTTCAGCATGAACCATACTGTTGAATATGTTCGGGATCTGGAAACACCGACACATTCACTTGTCTACACGCTTTATCTAACCCAGGAACTAATGGACAACCGGAAAGGTCACCTCAATATCAACAAGTACCATGGCGAAGGGAAATGGCAGACCTTTATCGGTTATAACGCGGGCTTTGAATTGCAGGATCATTTTCAGGCAGACGATCCCGCGCTGAAAGGGTATAATTTCCGGAACTATCACAATGGGATACTGCGCCTTGCCCTTCGTGCATCTGATCCTGATACGGCAAGGAGGCGCGTGAATACTAACACAAACACAGACCCATTTGTACCTTTTACGGAACTTGGTGTCAGTTATGTGGGGCGTTACCAGTTAGCAGGGTCGACGGCACATAACGAAGGTTATCTGCCATTATTCAAAGCGGAATTCATCTTATACCCGACCAGGAATGAGAATTTTTCTGTTGGTTTTTCCTATAATGCCGGATCGGATCCGCTTAATGGGCTGGCAAACCAGCACTATTACTTGCTTAGCCTGAAATTCAAAACAAAAAAACGGTATAATTAGGAACCTACCCGTGAATGATGGATAATCAGTCATTCTTCATTCACGGTTTTTTGTTTACATGAATATCTTCTATAGGTGTAAACCTATTGTTTGAGATACTGCGATCTTGTTCGTCTTCATAATGCAATTATTCAGTTAAATTGTTAACTTTAGGTTAAAGTTCAGCTTATGAGAGAACAATACTTTAAACACCGAGCACCGTTCGATTTTAACAAAGACTCCAATGATATAGGCCGCCCATTTTTTTGGAATAAACAAGTTGAGGACAACCACTTTCTTAACCGGCTTTATCGAAAGAAGGAACAAGAGTTCAATGAATTGTATAAATATCACTTGCAATTCTTTCTACCTAAGTATGATGATGCAACCGAGCAGGAGTTCTTTAGGTACGTATGGGAAGTCATACAGGATGCAATTGCACAATTAAGACATAAAGACAGGTATACCTCCGACCATTCTCGCAACTTCCGGTATAAATTTCACCTCAATCGATTCAAAGAATATCTTCAAAGTATTGATGAATGGAACCTCGGCCGTACCCACGCTGAGATTATTGCAGAGAAGGAAGGTCAGATCAAGATACTCAAAGAACAGTTGCAACGCCTGATGGATGAACGCAGGGAGGCTGAGAAATGGGACACCGACTTTCCCATCAATATTGCCAGCGGCCATTTCCTTACCGTAGTTGACCTGTTCAAAAAGATCGCGGAACTGAAAGTTAACGATAAGGAACTCGTATTTTCACAGATGCCCATCACTTGGGCCAAACTGATCTGCCGGTACTTTCAGGAAGACGGTGAACCGATAAAGTTTGACCGTGTACGGCGTTATTACCCGCGTGACCCAAGTAAACCGAGTAGCAGGTCATCTGTTATTCCTTCCGAAAATCAGCACTTCAGCATCATTTCCGCAAAAAGCAGGGCAATCTAATCGAGTGCTTCACATAGGTTTTCTTTTGCAAGCAAACGTTAACAATTGCCTCTAAACTATTCACTCCAATCTATTTCAGCACTATGCTTTGCCTGCCGTTACCATAGCTTGGCCTATGGTAATGAAAAATATCGCTTTACCCACACCTTTGTTTCTGTATCCGGCACATTCGGAAAACAAATAAACGATTTAACGAAGGAGGCGATTATGAATGCAAGTGAACTGATCACTAAACAAGATCTGAATGAATTTAAAAGCGAACTGTTAACAGAAATTAAAAGACTCGTTCAACTGGACGGCCAAGGCCAGTCCAAAAAATGGCTCAAAAGTAACGAAGTACGAAAGCTGCTAAAAATATCACCAGGCACGTTACAGAACCTGCGCATCAACGGGACACTGAGTTATACCCGTATCGGCAGCATCATGTATTACAAGCTCGAAGACATCAACAAGTTACTTGAAGGAGGTATGCAATGAGTACTAGTAGAATTGCGGTCAGTGAACTTGCCGGTTACAGTAAGCTGCTCAAACGCATGAGCATGGATGGGCGGCTGAATGCAACCCATATCGGCTTGTTCAGCGCTTTATTCGTCCAATGGCAGCGCGGTGGTTTTAAAAGCCCATTCTCAATTACCAGAAAGACACTGATGGCTTTTAGCCGGATAGCATCCATTGCAACATATCACAAGTGTATCAGAGAACTTGATGAATATGGTTACATCCACTATGAACCATCATACCATCCGAAACTCGGCAGCCAGGTTTACTGGCCTGCCAGTTGGGAAGTGTAGCCCGATACTTTGTATCGGTAGATCTGTATATCGGCCTATCCCGATAGCGACATATCGGTATAAATGGTTATACCGATATACGGATAGGCAGCTATACAGATATATAAGTCCGGGTGCAGCAAAGGGCTGCACCGGTAATGATTTGCTTCGCAAATCAGGAAGAAAAGCGGCGGTCGTTTCGCGAAAGCGAAGTGAGCGAGCGGAAGTCGGGCACACCCGACTTTTTCCGCTCGCCCTGCGGGGCAGAGCCGATTCGCGTATACCTGCGGTATACTTTACCCCCCGCTTAATACGATAGGTTATGTTTTTAGTATACCCGGCGGTATACTGATTTTGAAGAAAAGAGAGAGTATGACCAAAGATGAAAATATAAAAACCATCAGGTTCCCGGTTAAAACAGATGAAAAGCTGCAAATTATTGCCAATAAGAACGGCTTGACCAAGCTGGATCTGTTTATCTATATGGTGGATTATTTCTACAAGAGCAAGAAAGATCCGAGGGACCTGAATGATGAGCTGCTTAAAAATGCGATCAATCGCAAGACTGATAATATCGTGGCTTTTATCAAAACACAGGAGCAGGAATTATTGATCCCCATGAAGAAAGATTCGGAGCGGATCATTACCGTACAAGGTAAGATCGTAGATTTCTTTAATCATCATATCCTGAAGTATAATGACGAGCAAAAAGCTGCTTATGCAGAACAGTCAAAAAATATTAATCAGATCGCCAAATACCTGTCAGGATTGGATACCGCTCAGTATGATAAAAAGACACTCAAAAGCAGGTTCTCAGAGATACTGGAGCACTATATCCAAAACAGGGAGCAAATGAATATGCTGACCAAGCAGGTAGAAAAAGATGAGCTGATCAAATATGTCAGGAGTATGTTGAGGAACTTATAAGGAATTGATAGCATGTATGTGAATATTACCAAAAGCGAAACAGGGAATAACAAAGGCAGCAGCAGTCAATTGGTAGCCTATCTGGAAAAAGAAAACCGCCTAGCAGAACAGTTAAAGCAAAGCTATCGGCCGGAATATTGGTTCAACCCCGAAAGAGATAATATTCAGGCTTACGAAGTAAGGCAAGGCATCGATAACAATATAGCTAAGCTGTCCAGAGATGATGCCAAGTTTTTTCTCATCAATATCAGCCCGAGTAAAAAAGAGCTGCTTTATCTGAAATCCCAGTTGGGAGAAGAGGGTGCTAAAGAGCAATTAAAACGTTATGCTAACGAGGTGATGGACGCCTACGCTAAGAATTTTAAACGAAATGGCATTGATGGTAACCAGGACCTGGTGTATTACGGGAAGCTGGAGAATTACAGATACTACACGTATAAAGACCTGGAGGTAAGAAAAGGACAAGTAAAGCGAGGTGATAGGAAGCCGGGAGAACAAATGCACATCCAGATCATTGTCAGCAGGAAGGACGCCAGTAATCGTATCAAGTTAAGCCCTTTGAATAATTCCAGGGGTACCAATGCCGTGCATAGTCAGCAAGTGGGCCAGTTTGACCGGGTAGCTTTTAAGGAGGCTACGGAAAAGTTATTTGACAGCCGGTTTGGATATGACCGGGAGATCAAAGAATCATTTAAATATGCCAATACTTTAAAGCATGGTTCTTATGAACAAAAGCAGGAGGTCAAAGAACAGCAGAAGCAGGAACATGCGGTTAAAATAGAAAGGCAGCAAAGCCATCATCAGGGGAAAGGACTTTTAGCTACCTTACTGGATGGGCAAAGTGTTCATGCTGTGCCTGCACAGGATGAGGATAAAAAGCGCAAGAGAAAAAAGAAGCGCGGGCATAACCTGGATCAAAGTCATGGTCAATCGATGTGATAGATGCTTATTGGCCTTATGGCTGCGGCATGCGGTGAAATACCACCACGGGCTTCGCTCCGGGCTGCATTCCACCGCCAGCCTCGCCATCGCGCTACAGGCGTGCCTTCGTCACCTCGGCACACCTGTTTTCCCTCTCCTTTGTCTAAGATTAGTCGTCACAGCACCGCGGTCACAAAATTAGCCGCGCAGGAAAACGGTCAAGGGTATATGAACCCCGATGATAGAATCGGGGCCCTTGACAGTTTCCCTGCTAACAGCTCCGGTTGTTTAAGCGGAGCAATGACCCGCTGTGTTTAATGATTTTGGATTCAGAAAGCCTTACGGCTGGGATCTGTTACCTGGAAAACTTTTCTGGGACGTTTATTCCTGATGGTTTCTCCGGGCCGGGCAACTTTGACATATGGATGCGCAGGTCTCTCCGCGTTCGTTTTGCTTTTGATGGATATAACCTGCGGTTCGGTAGCAATTTTTAAGGTTAGCAATCGGTCGCCTGATGGTTGGTCATGCAGGGCCGCGATGGCCCGGTTGGCTCCGGCTTCATCTTTCATTTCTACAAACGCATAGCCTTTGCATTTTCCGTATTTTCGGTCCCGGACGATCTTGATCGTTTCCAGATCGCCATGCGGGGCAATGAGCCTGGCTATGTCCAGCTCACTGATGTCGAGCGGGAAACCGCTCATAAATAATTTGATCATAGGTTTAGGTAGGTAGGTGGTTAGAGTAAGGTTATTTACCTTTTAGTATTTCAACCTTTTCTCGTTCACTTGCCAATAATTGCTCGTATAGCTTTTGGTTTTCTTCAAATAGCTCGATAACCTTATCTAATGGATTAAATGTCGGCTGGTAATTAATAGCATTTAAAGTTGATGTGTCATTACTTGTAAATGTATTTGAGATAATATTTAAAGCACTTTCTTCATTGAAGTTTTTAATAGCTTCAACAGGAACTTTCAAGATCTGAGCTACCTGGTTTAGAATATCTTCTTCAATAACCTCTTTCTGTTCTAGAAGAGATACTCTTTTCTGACTCCAGTCATCACCAAGAGCGTAAGCGAGTGCTTCCTGTTTCCAGCCGAGCATTTCCCGGAAACGTTTAATATTGCGGCCCTGGTGAATATGATTGGTATTATCTGCTGTAGTGGTCATAAGTCAATGTTGTATTTGTTCAAAATTAAGAAAAATAATAAGAAGGCCTTCTTTCCCTAAAATAGAAATAATAAGGGGATAATATAGGCGCATGTTTTTCTTTTTACTTGGCCTTGGGTATGATATAGAAGCTCTCGATTGCAGAGTTTTGATCTGTTCAAACAATAGGCCCATGGAAAATATACAAATCCGACTTCATGATCAGCAAATGGCGGAACTGGAGCCAATATTGCAATTATTGAAAAACCGCGCTCAGGTCGAAGCGATCATTTGTTTTGGCGTATTGTATTCTCATACGAATAATCACACTTGTTTTCTCATACCATATACGGAAACAGAGAATTTCTATTATCTATTGGTGATCATTGCGGATGATACCCTTGCGGGCTACAAGATACAGGACCTGATCAACAACAAATATAAGACGTCCGTATTCCTGATCGTGCATGAGCTTAAAGCGGTAACAGAGGCGATTAGTCAAAAAGATCGTTTTTTTGTCAATACCTTACGCAATGGTACATTTCTCCACACTTCAAAAAGCCATTCTATACCAGCAGAGATCGTCCTGGGGGGAATAGGACAAAGGATGGTTAAAGATCAAAATGCTTTTAAACATATCTATCATCTAGCCCATGGTTTTTATGAATGCGCCACCGATAGCTATGAAAAAGGCCATTATCATCATGTCCTGTTTCTGCTTCACCAGGCAACAGAACAAGCTTGCCGAGGCCTGATCCGGCTATACACAGGCTACCGTTCCGAAATGCATAGTCTAAGCAGTTTGCTCACCTTCTGCAATTGCTTTTCGTATGATCCTTCAATTTTATTCGGTCGTTATTTTAAAGAGGATAAACGTTTGTTTAACTTATTGGCAAACAGCGACAGCAAAGTAAGGTACACAGACAGCTATACGGTAACAGATCATGATGCGGACAGGCTATGCACGCTGATCAAAACATTTCTGGACCTTACCCTCCAATTGTCATTAAAGAACCGTACATAAGGACCGCTAAGGACACAGGGAACAAACAGGCAGCGGCCGGGATACATACCGGCCGTGCCTGCTACCCTGTGAATTTATGCTGGGCGACAATTCATTAAGATTGTTCTATTTATAATGCATTTGCAGGAGATAAATTATTCGCTTAACGTTCTTCGTTAGAAGCCTTAAGAATAGGTTAGCAAAGGTCATGTCTTCAACTTTGTGATACCCGGTCAATGGAGGCCGGGTAAATACTAATCGTATGTATAGCGATAAACCTGCTCCCTGGGATCACTATCCAAAATTCCTGCGCTTCTCTGAAGTACAAAATCCATTGAATGTTATACGGGATTTTTATAGCTATGATTTTCCAAAGGGGCATTTTAAACAATTAAAAAAATGGCGGAATCTGGTGATTACTGCCAAACATTACAAAAACAAAATGTTCGGTCCAGAAAACTTGCTGTACATCTATGAATTGCATGTCAAGTTAATAGAAGGTCTTTATCTGTTATTATTGGCTTACCAGGATGCTTTCCCCCGTCCTAAAATGATAAGCGTCGAGCAACTGGATAAAGAAAGAGAAGAATGGTCCTGGTTCCCGGATAACCTGACCAAAGCAGAACTGGCAGATCCTTATATTCCTGTCAAAGCTGCCTTCAAAAAGATCAAACTCCAAAAATTCCGGGATCATTTGTCCATTTGGATATACGCTGCCCTGACTAAAGGTCCCGTAGATGAATCCGTATCCCCAGCAGACGTGATTACGGTTTACGAACACCTGAATAAATTATATGCTTCCGCCTGGCTGATCAATCAGCGGAATCGGGAAAAACCGGTTTTAAAAATGGAATACCGGGAGGAAAACAAAACTCATCCCGGAAATGATGATCCTGAAGATTCCCTTAAAGTAGTTTCTGATATCGCATCAAGTCCTGTACAGTTAAGTCAGACACCGGCTGAAAAATGGGGACTAAAAGAGGTCATCAACCTGATCCTCAAAAAGGAACCCATGATTAACGCTATCGTTCATATCAAAACGCTGCAAGATCCTTTTACTTATTTCCTATACATCTTAATTGACAACAGCCGGTATTTCCTGAATCATAAGCTCAGCGAACAGTTGGAACGTGCAAATGCCGCCTTAGTGCCTGTCTTTATCATCATGGAAAGTGCCCGCATTGCACAGAGAACTAATGATCAGGACCGATGCTTCCTGGATTATGTACTCAGCCATGGTGTTATCATTTACCAGGCCGATGGTTTTTCAATAGAAAAGCAAAAAGCAGGCAGTTCAATAGCTGATACCGATACCAAACATACATGGGCCTCCTGGAAAAAGATAAGCCAGCCGTATTTTAAAAGCAGCCATCACTATATCCGGCAGCAGGATTACCACATGGCTTTATATAGCCTACATCAGTCTTTGGAAATATCGCTTTTAGGGTTGATCCAGTTAAGAACAGGGTTTCAGACGACTATCCCGAAGTTTCAACGGTTAATAAAAATGACGCTGCTTTTCACGGAGCAGATAAACCACTTCTTTGAAACGCTTGCCGAGGGTAAGCCGGAATTGTACCATTTACTATGGAACGTTTACCCGGAGGAAGAACGGCAAAAACTCGTGATCAAAGAAACAGATGCCGTGCAATTAACAGGCATGGCAGAGAACCTGTTTATGATCATAGAAAACCTGGCCGGGGATGGTATATAGCCCTTAACTTCCGTACCCTTTTGCCCATAACATTTCATTAACAACAAACAACGCATAATATATAGATCATGACCAATGAACATATCAACAAGGGGAGCCAGGTATTGAATAATTTCCTACCCGGCCTTATCGGGAAGTATAATCCGGAAAAGATCATTTGCTTTGGATCTGTACAGGAAAGCAGGTCAACTTCCGGCTGTTTTATAAAATCAGCATTGAACGAGTCCTTCCATTTTTTCCTGGTGATCATCTTGCCTGACGCCCGCGCCAGCCTGATGCATGAAATTCAGGATTATGCTAACCGGCATTTTAATAAGGGACGAATCACCATAGTCGCCCAAAGCTGGGAATCTATTCAGGTGTCCCTGGAAAAAGGTAAGACTTTTTATAACTATGTTTTGCGGAATGGTGTGGTATTATACACTAGGGATGACCAGGGAAGTGATCAATATGTTCCGCCGGACATTGACCATGCTTTCGCTCTCCAACTGGCCGAAAGCGCTTATCGGCATAGGAAAGATATGGCCAGGGGATTTCTGTATGCAGCCAAAGATTGTATGAAAATAGGATTTCACAACAATGCCCTTTTCCAGTTGCACCAGGCAACGGAACAGGCCTGTATCCAGGCCATCAGGTTATATCTGAGTTACCGCTGCGAGATCCATAACCTAGACCGGCTCTTGGATCTGATCAAATGTTTTGCTCCGGAACTAACTTTATTATTTCCACGCAAAACAACACGGCAAAGGCAGTTATTCGAATTATTGAAAGAAAGCTATTCCACAACCCGTTACCGCAGTGACTTTAAGGCTGACCAGGATGATGTTTGTGAGTTGTATGAGCTGGTTACTGTATTTGTGGACGAGGTTGATGTTGTCAGTTTCCGGAAGTTAGGACTGTTGACTAAAGCGGCGCAGAAGGTAGCAGCCAGCCACGCGGATTATAGGCCGGCTGTTGGGGGAGTCTGAAAACACACATTTAGATAATTTATTCAAATAGGTGTTAGAGTCCTGTCCTATTCTTTACACAAAATGGATATACTTATAATACACTATATCTGCATTTTGAAAGTTTTAGAGGACGTAATTGAATCTTAAATAAATTCTATTATTTACAATCGCTGTTTGGGCAAAAGGAAATATATATTCCCAGTCCAGCCGGTATTTCATTAAGCTATTTATATGTATTTGATTCTATTGTTAATTTATATCAGGCAACATCCATACAAACGCGCAGAAACTATATGACACACGCGAGATGTGGGTGTCATATCTAGTTAACTTAATGATTGGTCCAAAGCAATGGTAACAGTTTGAACTAACAACAGCTTTAATATACGTATTCAGTTTCCAGCCAATTACAGTCTAAATAATTGCCTAAATTAAAAAGGATTGTACTTAAGTACAATCCTTTTTTGAGGTTTCCCATGTAGTACAACTTTATTCATCTTGATTATCAGATTATTAATTTAGTAAAAACCCGATTAACACATTACCCAGCCTAAATATTCACCAAAATAAAAAAAGGATGATACTTAAGTACGATCCTTTTTGAGGTCTCCCATGTAGTACATTCTTATTAACGTTGATTATCAAACTATTAACTTAATAACTACCCGAGTGATACACTACCCCTACAGACGCTGTGCTTGCGGCGGGAGATACACTCTAATCTATTCCATGTGTGCCAGCAAAGGATAGACATTACTCATTTATAAGTATATTTAAATAAGTGATCATCATAACCCTCCTCGTACCATCCATTATTTATGTAATAGTAATTATTTTTTCCCAATTCTATCGCTGGATATCTTCCCATTATATATTGTCTTATTTCCTTTCGAGCTTTAGGGTCATAAATCGTAAAGTATTTTGAGATGTCTTTAAAAGTGCTGTAAAAAACGCCTCGATTCATATCAAAATTTAAATTTGTTAATTTATTATAATTGTGATCTGTTTTGGGATCTCGTTTGGATTTGCTCTCATCTTGAATATTAACGCTTAATTTATAATGATCTTTGTCAATGCAAATTAATTTTGTACTCAGCCCATATTTCCCATGTTCATCGAATAGTTTGAGCGAATCAGCCTTTTTATCATATACGTTAACAACATCGTACGTTGAAAGGGATATGGCATGAAGTGCTTCATAGAGTTTGTTATTGTTTATGCATAGTAATAACAGGTGTTCCCGTGATTGATTTGAGCCGGATCGGACGGTATAGTGTACAGATAAAAAGCTTTCTTTTAAAATAAATATCTCTTCACTAAATCCTATAAAATCATCTATAATTATCCTATCATTTAAACTTGTTATTACTAACTTTTGATCTCCAACTTCATGGCTCAAATGAATTTCATGCGTAAGTCCATCTAACGCCTTTATTTTAAAGGTTCGCAGGCCAAGTACTGCAAATAGGGAAAACTTTTTTCATGTACCATATAATGCACTTTTGCTACCTATATGACACATTTGTACTGAATACTCCCTGTGGCTAAATAAGGCAAACCAAGTCGCGCAGGTTTGCCAATCCCTTTGCTACCGGCAAAGGCAAGTAGGTTTTTGGGTGCCACAAAACACAACTTGCAGCATAAAAAACAAACACATTAACAGGATACAGATAGTTGTATATACAGCTATACCGATAGCCTGATCTAAAAAAACAAAGCCCGGCTGGTGTGGCCGGACTTTGAGTTAATTAAGGAACTTCCTTATTTCTTTTTGTGAACTGTTATGCCTATGACCGTTCCATATTCACCCCCATAATTTGTAATCTCAACATCAACCGGCATATCTAACCCAATATCTAATTTCTCAAAGCGCTTAACAGCTGAAGTATCCTGATTCTTTAAAGCATCTCCGAAATAATAATTTGCATTTCGTATGTATTTATCACTATCTGTATAAAAGTCAAGCATCATGTTAGACTCATTATCCGTTATTCTTATGCTTTTAAATTTTTCGGTCTTGTTCAGCGAATAGTCTCTAAATTCTAAGCATTGGTTTGACCAATATCCATGAGTAGTTCCTTCTAAATTGATATTTGTAAGGCTATGAGTTGTTATTATTGTCCACAAAAGAACATTGCTCTTTATAAGTGACAGGAAGTAAGGTAATTCTTTCATGCTTGATTTATAATCTTCTGTAAGGTGTAACAATTACTGGTGCGTAATTTGGAGCAGGTGTTACCCGTCCTCCATCTCTTAAGACCTGTCCGGTTAAAAATTTCATAAATTGGATTTGAGTACTCCACTCCGTTGGGTTTTCTTGTTCATCAAACCAACCTCTTAGTTGATCTACGGCCCTGTCTGTAGCGCGGGCCATTATTAATGCTGCAAATCCCGATGTTAGTACTTCATTGTTTTTGAAGAACATATTAGTGATTTTAGGATACTCAAAATATAATGTTGGGAGTCGTACGTGTACAGCTATTACAGTTAACTCATCATTTCTTAGGCTATATCTTATATCATGTCTACTAAAATCTATTCCAGTAACACCTGCTGTTTGAACATTCCTGTTTGATGACGCAGTGGTAAAGACCCATGATGCTGGATCCGATTTACTAGACCATGGCCATCCCCCCTGATTGGCATCACCATAATTAAAAGAAGCATTAACCGTATGCCCAACCACACCCCATCCCCCTGGCGCCGGTGTGTCATAATTAAACGAATAGCCCCCGGTTACAGGGTTAGGTCCATTTTCAAAACTATTAAGCACCTGGTGATAGCTGATTCTAGCATTAGGGTTTTCATAAGTAATTTGACTGACTGCTAACCCTGCAGCCGTGGAGCTTTGCTCCCAGGCCCCTAAACGGGATTCAAACGTACCTGCCAAAATACCCGAATAACCACCGCCACTGCCTCCTCCACCGCTGCCGCCAAACCCCATCGGAATCCCCCCAAATCCGGTCCCAAATTCATTGGCCATATCTCCAGCTGTAATATCTGGCGAAGTCCCGTTACTGCTAAAACCAGGTGACCCCGGCGCCGGTATTTCCACCGGTAGCCTGGCCGCATTCTCCAACGGATCATTCATCATCAAGGGAGAGTTCATCGCATACTGGTAACCGGTCATGCTTTCCGCACTTTCCGCAGAAGGATCCACCCCGTAAACCTACCTAAAGCCGCGTCATAGCTTCGGTAAAAAGTCTGGTAGTAATCGGGCAGGTTACCGAAATCGTTCTGCCATTCACTGCCACCATTATACAGTCGTTTGTTGTCGTTGGTCGGGGTCGCTACAGAACTGCCCGGCATGATCAGGCCGAAAGCATAATAGCTGTTTTCCTGTCGTACTTTGGCCGTGCCGCCCGTACCTGTATTGTCAAAAGTGACCCGTACTTTGCCCTGCTGATCAGCAATGGTGTATTATCAGCTCAAATATCACAATGTCTTCTTCGCTTTTGTTATCGCAGAAATTTTAATTAATATTTTAAATATTTTAAAACTAATGCCAATATTATAACCAATACTGGTAAAGTTGAATAACATATCCACTTCTGAAGCCTTTTGGGTTGCTCAATATTTTCATCTGGCATGATAATTTTTCTCGCTTTATTATATGTATATATATATAGGCTAAAAATTACAACTCCAATTATTAATTTAAAACATTCAAAATATGTTTTATAATTTTCTTTTGCCTGTAATTGTTTATATCCCGGAAAAACCTTTAACAGACCCACTAAAATAATTCCTCCTATTAAAATCCAATGCAAAAAATAATAGTAAAAAGCACTATTAATTGCCCTTACATTATTGTCTTTTCTTTTAAATAAGAAATAAAAACTAACCAAGTAATATTTTATTATCTCTTTCATTATTTGCTACCAACTTATTAATTTATGATCAGGTGTATTTACCGCTTCGTCAATTCGGTCTCCTATACCCTTTCCTGTAAAAAATTTCAAACCTATATCAGTTACAAAATAGCCTCCAGCAATCAAACTTCCAAAACCGGAAACCGATAGTCCAGCCATTGCCAAGTTAATAACGTCGGAGGGTTTAACCCCCCTGTTATTTATTACATTCAATACCGTTAGTCCGGCGCTTACAGCTGCTAGGCCTTGACCATATACCTCAAATTTCGATCCGGCGTTTAAAGCTTTATTCCATGAATTTTTAACAAAATTATTATTTATAAAACTACTTAAAACTGTTCTGACAACTCCATTTGCTTGTAGATGATAAATGTCATTTGCAATGTGAGCATCAGAAAGAAAGGACAATTCGGCGCCTTGATAGCCAATTATCGCATTCGCATAAAACATAGCATCATACGAATTATCTCCACTCCGATTACCTGTATTGATATCAATACCCGTTATTTGTGTTTCTGATTGATGATCAACTTCATAACGGCGTCCTAACCCGTCATCATAGGATTCAATATAATGTTGTACTTGTGAATAACTATTATAAACAAATCCGTTTGGCATTTGACTCACAATCTGCCCATTATCATACGTATAATGTATCCCTGTAGTTCCAAGAGGGTTATCAATTTTCGAAAAAACGGTGCTCCAATATTGGCTTCGCACAGATTGCTGGTAATCAGCATCCATCCTTGCAGCTGCTGCACCCGCAGCCGTATTCAACCAGTCATCCATCCTGGATTGCACGGTATTGCCTAACTGATCTGCTTTTGCGTAATCCTGAAACTCCGCCATATTTCCCAGGGGGTCATTCATTGTCATGGGCGAGTTCATCGCATATTGATAACCCGTCATACTTTCCGCGCTTTCGGCAGAAGGATCAACGCCGGTCCATCGTCCCAGGGCAGCATCATAGCTTCGGTAAAAAGTCTGATAATAATCGGGCAGGTTACCAAAATCGTTCTGCCATTCACTGCCGCCATTATACAGGTGTTTGTTGTCGTTCGTGGGTGTCGCTACCGTACTGCCCGGCATGATGAGCCCGAAAGTATAATAGCTGTTCTCCTGCCTTACTTTAGCTATACCGCCCGTACCCGTATTGTCAAAAGTGACCCGTACATTGCCCTGCTGGTCGGCAATGGTGTATTCCCTTGTCAGGGTACCACCACTATTTAATACGCGTCCTTCGGGCATAGCGAAATATTGTAAGGTTCCATTCAAATATACAAAACCATCGATATAATCCGTCGTGGCCTGCAAAGTCGCTACGCCGCCCACATTATCATACTGCCGTTTTTTCAGCAAGGTGCCGTCCATGCTGTAGCTATAATCAATATAGCGGTTAGCTGATGAACTGAAGTAGATCCTGTCCGTGCGGTTGAGTACATTATGGGCGATACCCGAAAAGCCTTTATAGGGGTCGGAAGTAAGGTTGCCATTGCCATCGTAGGTATAGCTGCCTGAGCCGCCAGTCAGGTTGCGGAAACCAGCCCCGGTGTAACTGGCAGTTGTGCCATCAGCCACCGATAGTAATTGATTAGGATTCGTACTACTATAGGTATAGGCCAGGTTGTCGATACCGGTATGCGTGCCTGCCCCCTGCGTGGCGCTGTTGCGGTACAGGCTCAGGATGTTCCCGTTCTGGTCATAGCTGATCCGGTCCTCATCCCAACCGTGGGTAGTCGTAAAAGCTCCCGTACCGGCCGTAGTGCGTTCGGCGTAGATGGCTGCGGTATCCCGGTTCAGGGCATCATAGTAATACTTAAAAGCCCGTTCATAACTACTGGTGCCGCTGCCATCCCTGCTCATCCATTTGACCGCCGATACTTTACCGTTATAGTAAGCCGTATTACCCAGGTTAGCATCCGTCTTGTCGTACAGCAACTGCAGGCCGAATACGTCATTGGCATCGCTGCTGGTCACCCCGGCATCATTGTTCAGCTTGCTGTTATTGATACTCAGCAACTGCCCCCGGATATTATAGCGCATATCCACATTCTGCAGGTAGGTGCTGCCGCTCACGAAACCCAGGCCTTTTTTGATCACCTGGCCCAGTTCGTTATAGGTATAGGCCGCTACTACGGAAGAACTGCCGCCGTTATAGGCCTGGCTCACCGAAGTGATCCGGTTCCGGTGGTCATAGGTAAAACTGGTTTGTACCGTGGTCGTAGTACTGGCCCCGCTCTGTTTGGAGACTTTAGTCACCTGCGGTACACCTGTAAAATCCGGTACAGTGGTGCTTTTATCCGTCTGGGTCAAAATGCCGGTATTGTACAACTGGTTATTGCTCTGGGTTTGTATGGGGTTACCTCTTTTATCATAAAAAGTGGCTTTGGTGATCCAGGTGCCTGTGGCAATCCCACTACCGATCGTTGCCAGGGAGGTTACCGTAGGCATGTCCTTGACCGCCGCCGCGGTCGCGGTACCTTCACCGGGTAAGCCCTGGGCCGCGTAGCTGAAATTGGGTGTACCGTTCATATCCACGTCATAATCATCGTAATAAGCATAAGCTAATGCCGCGATACTGCTGGATGGGAAAACCACATTCGTGTAATAACCCGTTGAACCGGATGTAGAACGGCTTTCATACCAGTTGGTACCATAGTTGGCGCTGACCCAGGTTTGCATGGCTACACGGCCGATATGCGTGGCGTCGCCATAAATGCCCTGGCTCACCGTCCGCCCTTTGATATCGTATTTGACATAGTTCCATTGGTTGCTTACCCGCATATTGGAGTCCTGCATCAGCACCGGGCGGTTATAAGGATCATAGACGATCAATAGCTTACCCTGGGCTGGTACCGTTTTTTCTACCGGGCGGCCCATCGTATCATAAAGATAATGGAACACCAGGTTTTTGAGCGGTGCGGTAGTCAGGTTATAACTATTGGTCGCCAACTTATTGACTGCCAGCGGCGGGATGGTATAGCTCAGCATCCCCGCGTAATTATACACGTAATAGGTATCCAGGTTACCGCTGCTAAGTACCTGCCGTTTTAAAATGGTCCGGCCGGCAGCATCCGCAAAGCTAAGCGTTTCGGTATTGTCTTCGTCCTTGCCATCGGTCACGGCCAGCGTGTTGTTGGCGTAATAGGTACCTGTAGTAAAAGTACCGTCGAAGTTCCAGGCCAGGATATTGCCATCCGTAGCGCTGCTGTTAAAGCGGTAGCTGACCGTTTTGTAATGCTGGCCACTGGTTGGCTGAAAACCGTTCCCGGCCATACCGGCCTGCAATACGCGTTGTAAGGGGCTGTTCTCGAACACTTGCTGCGCATAAGGGTTAGCGTCGGTAGCGATCTGGTATTGCGAGCTCTGGTTATAAAAATTGGGTTGCGCCGTGCTGATCGCTGTAGAGCGGTAGCTGCCGGAAGTATCTGTGGCCTGGCCCGCATAAGGCAGATAACTGATGGCCTGTCTGCCCAGATTATCATAGGCCATCGGTTGTATGAGGTCGCGCTGTGCAGGGCTGGCCTGTACGGCAATGCTTTGCAGCGTACGGCCGAGACCATCGGTATAAACGCGGGTGGTTTGTTTTTGTGTATTGGTCAGCGCATACAGTGCCGAGTCGGTCGTGATGCCGGGCACTTTGATATTTTCCTGCTGCACAAAGCCGTGAGGAGTCTGGGCAACTGTTTTTCCAATGCCTGCCAGGAGCAGGATCGTGTATATGATAAAGGTGTGATATAGCTTGCGGTTCATGGTTCGGTCCTCTTTGATGGTTTGGGTGATGGTTATTCGATACCCCCCGAGAAATGGGAGCAGTCAAAGGTGGATACCTGGAAATCCAGCGTCGTCGCATTGCGCAGGTCCATACTGAACGTATAGGAATTGGAAGAAACCCAGTCTGCGCAGGAATAGACACCAGCCTGCGTACTCAGGACCAAGGCGTTATATCCCGCCCCTGTACCGGCATTAAAATGTGTCGCACCGGTCAAATTGATCTGTACCGAGTAATTACCCTGCAATACCTGGCCGCCCTGCAAGGTGCTGCCGGTAAAATTGTAACTGGTGCCGCCACCGACGGGCGTAAAAATGACCGAAGTGATGTTGCCGCCACTGGTGGTAAAATTGCTGTAGGTGAGCGGAACCAGCATAGGCGATACCGTGATAGTCTTCGGCGCGGTGATGATATTGCCATACAGGGGGGAATGGATCGTATCCCGCAAAGTATAGGTCCCACTGCCATGATAAGTATGTGTTGGGCTGATCAGCCCTGCGGTCAACGCTTTGGTGCCATCCCCGAAATCCCAGGATACCGTTGTTCCCGCTGCCGCACATGGATCCGAACCGGTTATGCTGAAAGAGACCGGCGTGGTATTGGTGACGCTGGTACTTCCGTAGATACTGGGTTGATAAGTATAATGGGCACCGGCATCTTGGGCGGTAATAAACGTATTTTTCTGCACGATGTTTTTATCCTGGTCAAAGGCATACAAGACCCGGCCCCAGTTATCATTGGTATAATAGGCCGAAACGCCATTTGTATTGGTCGCGGCGATTTTATAATAATAAACCGGGTCATAGGTTGCTGTTGCCACACTGGATACATCCGGGTAGAACAGGATGTCATCTATGGAGATATTCGTACTTGAGGTAAAGCTGACCGTGTAGCTGGAAGATAATGTGCTCACCGGAATTTTTAGCTCATAATAGGTCCAGCCACCGGCTGGATAACTGATCGTGGGATGGGTACTGATACCGGTTAATGTCAGACTCAGGGTCCCGGAAGCTGGCGCATTGATCCAGATCGAGAAAATATAGTTAGCGGCCGCAGCATTCCTGGTCAGTGTTATGGAACTCACGGTCTGCATGCCGGAGCTTAGTCCAGCGGCATTACCGGCGTGACTGCCCACCGGGCTGTAAGAACTGGTACCCGCGATGGTAAAACCATAGGGCGTGGCGCCGGGCTGGTCGCTGTCAAAATTCTCGTAGGCGATTTCCCCGTATGCGGCGTTGTTGAAGACCGCGATGGGTTGGCCCGCGAAATGGTGTGGCAGCGTCGTTTTGATATGTTTAAAGTTATCATCTACCGTCAGCGGGAAACCCGTTTTATCATAAGCGGTATAATTGGCCGTGCGGACATAATGGGTCGAATCAAAGTTGAGCACCTGGCCCGCTATCGTCATCGGTGCAAAACCCGACAGGCCGTCCGGCTGGACCATCTGATACTGGCGGGAAGGCAGGTAAAGGGTCTTGCTTCCCGGCGTTACGCCTTTAAGCAGCGTTAGGGAAGCCGATATCGTTTTGGTCGTTCCGGCACGGGTTACCTGCTGGTAACTTTCTATCGGCGCATTGATATGTTGTTGCTGCAGGTTATAGATCGCCGTTACATTGGCATTCGTCCCGGAAGCCGCGGTGTAATCTTTAACATAGCTGATCTTACTGGTGATCACACTGCCATCACTGTTCGTGGATTGCTGCTGGGTCAGCAGCTTATGGTTGGTGCTGCCATAGGTATACATCGTACTGTCCGCCCGGGCCTGGCTCAGCGTCGGGGAGTCGTACACTTTATTGACCACCTTGGTGGTCAGTTCACCCGTATTATAATAAACGGTGTATTTGTTATAGGCTTTGACCAGCAGGGCACCGTTCACATTATCCTCCACCCGGAAAGCGGTGATGGCGGTGGGTGTAAAGGAGCGCTGATAGGTATAATAGGTTTCACTTACTTTTTTGGGTGTGGCATCCCCGTTATAGCTGATCGTGCTGATCGGCAGACCCCGCTCAAAATCATAATTGGCATTGGGAATAAAGGGATAGGCATATACTGCATTGCTGACCGGCCCATAGGTGGAAGTGCAATTGGTACGGGCTACATCATTGACCGTCGGCGTCCAGTCTATCGTGCTACAGCCGCTACACACCGGAACCGCGCTGGCATCCCAGTAAGTAGCCGGTATGCTATAGCGGTATACGGTACTGCCCGCCCCGGTTTGGCTGAATTTGACGTATTCATACAGGATGGTATGGTCTTCTTCGGACAGGTCATGCGATGACAGGACGCTGGCACTGGTCCATAAGGCCAGCCCAGTATTGGTGCCGCCATAGGGTGTGGTAAAACCGAATTGCGGCAGGGATAGCGGCTTGCCACTGGAAGCGCCGGAGGCCGGATTGGTATACGCATAATTTCGGATAATATTATTCGTAGAGCCGGTGCCGACTGAATCAATGATCTGCTTTACCCGGATACCGCCCCCCTGTACCGTCGTTGCCGAGGGGACATCATAATAGTCATTGGGTTCGTAGATGATATTCGAATTCCCTTTTTCGGCCGTAATGACTTTGGTCAGCGATCCCGCCGCTATATTGGCCGGGTCGACAGCCCGACTGACCCCGCTCAGCGTATAGGTATAGGCCGTACCGGCTGAAGCGGAAGCCCGGACCAGGTAACGCGGATAAGTCGTTGTGGAAGGATTGACGTAAATAGTAGGCAGCCTTGACGTGCTGCTGCCCGGTGCGGTGGAATAATAGCCCCAGTAATCATATTTATTTTGCGAAGAGTCGGGCAGCGTGGTCGTATAGGAACTGCCACTAACTGTTTCCCCGGCATAGGCGAATTGATAATTAACCGGCGAACCGCAGAGGGGCTCACTGTATGATCTTAAAAACAGACGGTTGAAACCAGTGGGCGTATAGGTCACATAACTATATCCGAACTGGAAGTTCCGGGCAACCAGGCTGCCATTCTTTAAGTTAATGGAGGAGATCGCCGTTTGCCCGGTCGTACTGGTTGTCCAGTTAAAATTCAGTTGTGTAGGCGACACCCCATACGCGCTATAGGCCTGGATCGACAGCAGGGTATATGGTGTATTGGTTTCACTGACGCGGTATTGCAGCGCGGCGGATGTGGCCCCACCGACAAAAAGGGCGACCGTATCCGTCGTAGCCTTGGATGGTGAAGGTGTGGTATAATTTAACACAATGGTATTACCACTGACGTCGGTCATGTTGATCAGGCTCCAGGTATCGTAATAACTGATGCCGTACTGGTATTGCAGGTATTTGTTCTTCAAGTAAACGTTGGTCCCGGCGATCGTTTTCCGGGTCACTTTGTTATTGGCGGGAAAAGTATCGATATCATTACCAAAAAAATAGGAGATTCCCTTGTCATTGGTAATGGTAAAAGAAGTGATCAGGTGGGATGTGGGATCGGTCAGGTAAGTGATCGTCAGGTCCTGGTAATTTACCGGTTTAAAAGTATTGCTGGCCCGGTCATACACCAGTTGGCAGGATAAACCAGGGGCATTGACCGAGAAGCGATCTGGTTCGGAGTCATTCCGGTACGAAAAATGGCTGTTGATATAACTGATATCCGTCGTTTCATTCGCACAGGTGCTGCCGTTATTAGCGATAGTAAAACCGGCGATACTATTAGCCGCGGTATCCAGGCTGCTCATCCAGCCCAGCCGCGGGTTGCCAGCGTCATCTTTGGTCACATCATCAGGCAGGCCTTTAACCATCCGGGACACCTGTCCGCCGACGTTGAGCTGCCAGCCCATGCCCGCTGTGCCTTCCATGTCTTTGGTCTTGATCCCGTTCCCATAATAGCTCAGGCTGACCGGCAGGGCCATTTGCCCGGCGCTCATCGTGTAAACCGGAATGCTGACTGTGGAGGCACCCGTCAGTGGGTTCACACTGACCATGTTCTGCGCGGAAACTACGGTGCTGATTAAGGAAAAGCCGACCGTGAAAAACGAAAGTAAATTTTTACCCATGTTGGAATTGATGAAAAGTTCAGGTACTATGATTATTTTCTGCAAAAACACCTGCAAACAGCGGCCTTTGCACAAGAGATTATCGGCTTAGGGAGCAGGTAAGTCGATAGTCTTCAGTGAATTAAATTAACCAATAATAGTCATATTATTTAATTTTTATTACACGGAGAAAAATATTATTTTCAATTAACTTTTGGTTGGAATATATTATGCAGGAGGCAATTTAATTATATTCTCGTTTGATATATTTTCTTAAAACAGTAAAGTTGTTTGTCAGAATTGATGCTATGTGATAATAAGTCACATTTAAAAGAATTCGACACCTTTAATTTCTGGCTTATCACTATAACGAATGCAATTGTGAAAGGCTTGGTAACTAAGTCGGCTTGTGAACTATCAAAGTTACTAGAACTTGTTTTGTCAAATGGAAAAACGGCCCTCCCCCTATTATATAGGCAAAAGCCTTAAAATAAGACTCATCGGTTATTGAGCCAATTGTTCTACTAAAATCTACATTAATGATAACTCAGATATCTCCGGTAAGCTACTAAAAATCCCGGGCGCAATCGGTGCCTTTCAGACGCTTCAGATATTGATTCGGGCAATCTTCCACCTGCCGAGGCTGCAAAACAATATGGTCATCATTAGTAAAGAAGCAATCTATATCTAAATCTTTTTTGAAAGTGTTTTAAAAAATAATCCTTAAATTTGGCTATAACATTTACAGCCGGGGCTTATGATCACTGGTGAGTTTTTGAAGTAAAAACAGGCAAAATCAGCCTTTAAAGTATAGCTGACCGATGGAGTTCGATTCTCGTCGGGACCACAAAATGACCCACCGTATGCCAAGTATGGGAATAAAATTGAAAAGCCTTTAGATGAAAGTCTGAAGGCTTTTTGTTTGGAAACTATTTTTAAATTTATGAAAATTTTGTAGCCAATAATGGAAGCATTTATTACATATGATGGTTTACCACTTAGCTCAGGTGGTGCCCATCATTTACGGACAAAATCACCTCATCAAATATATGCTTCGACCTTTACTTTTTTAGAAAAATACACGGATAGTATTTATGCTGATAAAGTTTATATACAACAATTAAAATTTAACCTTAAAGCTGCGTCGAAGTATTCATTAAAATTTGGCGTGCCTTCTTTTGAATGGAATAATTTTTTAGCGAACGGCTTAAAAGTTGTTTATTGGCCGATTTATAGTAAGAATCTAGATAAGTATATTAATCATATTGACGACACCGATGAATTGAGTTTGCATATATTATGGAAATTTAAATTTATCGACTTTAATAGTAAAGAGATTTTGCCCAGACAAAATGAGATCCCTAATATTGATATTCGGCAGAGCAATTCACAGGTATATCTCTCTCTATCTGCACTAAAGTCAACAGCATCTGCTTGGTTCGCATTTCCGTTTAGTAGTTTGACAGCAGATAACTTATTATATATACAAGGTATCCAAGAGCTATTGCCGTTCAAGTTTTCTAAATACTCCTGGCGATTGTGGAAAAAGTCAAAGAGCGGTAAATGGATTCCTGAAAAAATTCAGTTTAATTCCTCCAAACTCCCAGCACAACACAATCAACCATAAAAGAGTCCGAGTCTTGTAGCCCAAGGATCATTAAAAAGCTCGATAGTTTTCCATATCACCGAATTTTTTAATGGATTTTTGTACGGGAACTTTTTGAGCATTCACATACGCCGTATCCAATCCATAATATGGCCTTAACAACCATGCCATACTTGCTTTCTTAAAGTTCAGTTAACATTAGTAGCGTAGGTTTGTACCATTAAATCATGGAAACTGCTGATGCCATTTTACTCTCACATATCCGGGAAGACGATCATTCGGCTTTTGACCAGATGTTTGAATGTTATTGGGAACGATTATACAGAGCTGCCCTTTCCAGGCTTAATGATGAAGCGCAGGCACAAGACCTTGTACAGGAGATTTTTATTAAACTCTGGCAGCGGAGGCATACCTTATCCATTCAAACCACGCTGGAGCAATACTTACTAAGCGCTGTGCGCTTTAGCGTGATCAGTTATTTCAGATCGCAAAAAGTTACGCATGTTCGTATGGAGGATGCCTTACAACGGGTAGAGCTGCTTGAAAATTCGATCCATGACCATGCCGGCTATCTTGAGCTGGAGCAGACACTCGAACAAGCCGTTAAACATATGCCCGAAATGCTGCAAAGGGTTTATGAGCTACGCAGCGAAAATCAATCGGTAAAAGCAATTGCCAGTGAGCTGGGACTGGCCGAACAAACGGTTAAGAACTATATCTCCGAAGTATTGCGAAGGTTGCGTATTGTGGTTTCCGAAAAGCATCCCGAACAAAGAGCCGCTTATATCGCTCTGATATTATTGGCGCTTTACAATTAATTAACAAAATGTTGATGTAAATTATAAGTACCTCCGTGGCTTTTTGGCGACTTACTGTTGAAAACCCCAACATGGAGCTACGTAAATTTATAAAACAACTTCGCCGGTACCAGCAAGGTACAACTAATGAAACTGAAAAAGCCATCATTGAAGCCTGGTATGATTCATACGGCGCAGAAAGTGAAAAGCAAGCTTTATCAGCGGAAGAACGTGCGCATGTCAGAAATGCCATGCAAACAAACATCCACCAATCTATCCATACGTCAGCACGTCCTTTATGGCCCAAATACCGCATTGCGGCAAGTGTTTTATTATTATGCGCTTTATCCTTATTGATATATTTCGTGCTTAGGCCTGCGGCTCCGGCTCAGGAAACCTTTACTACTTTACGCACGCTTAACAGCGAGATCAGGAAATTGACCTTGCCCGATAGCTCGGTGATATGGTTAAACGCGCAAAGCAGGATGCGTATCTCTTCTAATTTTGATAAAAACATACGCCTGGTTTATTTAGATGAAGGTGAAGCTTTTTTCGAAGTAAAACACAACAGCCATAAACCATTCAGGGTTATTACCTCCCCATTGCAGGTACAAGTTTTAGGAACCTCGTTCAATATCAATGCCTATCATGGCCTGCCCCATGTTAAGGTCACCGTAGTTACCGGTAAGGTGGGCGTGAGTAAGGGCGCAAAAGTACTGTCATTTCTTACACCGGGGCATGAGATCACTTATCTGACCGCCCAGGGTACTTTTGAGCAAAAAGAAGCGGACGCCAGTCAGAGCCAAAGCTGGAAAGACGGCGATACATATTTGAACCGCGTAAAATTTGAAGAGCTATCACTTGTTTTTAAAAACCTGTACGGCCTTACTTTAAAAGCAGATAATCAACGTGTACATGACTATCTGTTCAGCTTGCGGATTAAACGCAGCATACCAGCCTCAGAAACACTAAAACTCATTAGTGCGATACATAACACACATTTCAGAAAGGAGGGCACTAACGTAATTATTTATTAGCCCTAATTAATAAAGAAACCGGTCCCTGTTTCAGCAGGAGCCGGCTTTAATTTTTAGCAGATGAAGGTTTGCCGACCCCGCCTGCCATGCTCAGCAACTATTTGACTCATTACAAAGCAATCAAAAATATGAATTTCCATACACAGTTATGCAGACAGTTTATGCGTATCTCTTTTTTACTTATTTCCATATCATTAACCATTGGCCTGGTATCGGTACGGGCCACTGAGTTAGCCGCACAGGGGGTGAATACCCGGGTAGATATCAGCTTCGGCAACGAGGATCTTTCTTCGGTTATCAAAAAGCTGGAGCAAAAGGCCAATGTGGTATTTGCCTATGACGATGTATTTTTAAAACTCGCCAGCAAATATGTAGATGCGGCGAACTATAAAAATGAAAGCCTGAAAAACATTCTTATGGCCTTGTTCAAGGGGCAGGAGATTGGTTTTAAAGAGCAGGCCGGTAATATCATACTTTACAGGCAACTCACCGGGAAGATAAACGGGAGGGTCACCGATGAAAACGGAGAACCCATGCCAGGCGCGTCGGTCAGTATCGTGGGTACCTCGTACGGTATGATAACCGATCTTGATGGCAAATATAACCTCACCTTACCCGAAGGCGCTTACACCGTAGCGGTCACCTTTGTGGGTTACAACCGTTTTGAATCGGCCAATGTAAAAGTTACTGCTTATCAAGCCACGGTGTTAAATATCCGTTTGGTGGCGGATAATCAGCTTAAAGAGGTTACGGTAAGTTATGGTAAGCAGCGCGCCCGCGAAATTACAGGTTCAATAGCACAGGTTAATGCCGCGCCATTGCAGGATATGCCGGTAATGCAGTTTGCGCAACAACTGCAAGGTAAGGTAGCTGGTGTATCGGTTGTGCAAAGCAGTGGTCAGCCAGGTAGAGGGATAGATTTCCGCATTCGTGGCGCTGCATCTTTTTTTACGGATAACCAGCCCCTTTTTGTAATTGATGGAATGCCTGTAACCGGTAGCATTAACAATATTAACCCCGATGAAATTGAGAGTTTTAGTATCCTGAAAGATGCGTCTGCCACGGCTTTGTACGGTTCAAGGGCGTCTAACGGGGTAGTATTGATCACTACCCGCCATGCTAAACCGGGAGGAGGCACTTCGGTGGAGTTTAATGCTAACTATGGCGTGCAGGTACTTCCCGGTAACCGGGTTCCAAAAGTGATGAACGGCGAGCAGTTTGCCGAATTTATGAGAGAGCGGGCACAGGATGGTTTGTTATATGAAAAGAATTATACCATCGCCAATGATTATAAAGCCGCGTACCTCGATGTCGACCCTTCAAGCTATGGTGCCGGAACCAACTGGTATAAACTGCTTACGCGCACCGCGCCTATTCAGAGTTACGATGTAGCGATACAATCGGCAACCGAAAAATCATCTTCTACTGCCATAGTAAGTTACCAGGATCAGCAAGGTGTTTTAATTAACACGGGAACACGTTTATTTTCTGCACGTTTCAATAAAGATCTGTCTGTAGCCAATGGCAAACTAAAAGCAGGGATTAATTTGGCACCAAGCTACCGTTTGGATCATAACAACCGTTTAACAACGGATGGTGTTGGCGGCTTATTTGAGCGCATCTTCGAAGCCAGCCCGCTGATCTCTCCTTTCAATGCCGATGGATCTTATCAGCGCAATGTGAGTTCACCAGGCATGGTAGCTTATGTTAATCCGTTGGCCCAGTTTAATCTTACTAATGATAATTACAAAACTACGCGCATACTTGGAAATGCTTACCTCAATTATGAGGTTATAAAAGATCTGCTGTTAAAAGTAAACGTAGGCATTGATAAAGGAGGCGAAACACGTAACTATTACCAGTCTGGTATTGTAACTTCTACAGCTAATAATCCCACGGGTACCAGCAGCTCGGTGGATAATGGTTCATATACAGCAGAGGGCTATCTGAACTATACTAAAACTTTTCATCAGGATCATCATTTCGAAATATTAGGTGGATATTCTGTCCAAAAGTATTCATCAACTTCAAATACGCTAACCGGCTTGGGGTTCCCGAACGATGATATCCCGTACCTGACCGCGGCCACCAGCGTAACCGGTAATAGTTCCTACACAGCTTATTCCTTATTGTCGGTTATCGGCCGTATCAACTATAATTATAAAGGTAAGTATCTGCTGCAGGGAGCATTCCGTAACGACGGGTCTTCCCGCTTTGGTGTAAATTCCAGGTACGGTAATTTTCCTTCTGTATCGGCCGGTTGGATAGCAAGTGACGAGAAATTTATGGAGCGTTTAAAAGTTGTTGACCTGTTTAAAATTCGCGCCAGTTATGGGGTAACAGGTAATAACTTCTTTTCGAATAATTATGTAGCACAATCTACTACTTCAAATTACTATTACAATTATAATAATACCATTACCCAGGGTACTACACTTAGTAATTTGGGTAACCCCAATTTGCAATGGGAGCGGAGTTTACAACTTGATTTAGGGTTTGACCTGAGTTTGCTGAAAAATCGTATCAGTTTGACTTACGATTATTATCACAAAATTTCTGACCACCTGATTCAAGCCAGGGCGCTGCCCACATCATCGGGTTATACAACTGTTTACGATAATGTGGGTAAGCTGGCCTTCTGGGGCCATGAGATCACGATCAATACGGTTAATATTAACAAGCGTGATTTTAACTGGAGCAGTTCTTTCAATGTGTCGTTTGATCGTAACCTGATCAAGAGCCTGGTATCGCCAGGTTACATCCGTCGAAATAACACGGTATCATCCGATTACTTCAGGCAACAGGTTGGTCATCATTTAGGTGAGTTTTACGGGTTTGTTTTTGAAGGCTTGTATAAAGACGCGGCCGATCTGGCCAATTCTCCAAAATATCAGGCTACGGCTACCTCGCCTAAGGGAGTATCAGATATAGGCACTATCAAGGTTAAAGATATCAATGGTGATGGCGTGATTGACGATGTGAACGACCGTACATTTATAGGTGATCCTACACCTAAATTTACCGGCGGCTTTACCAACCACTTTACCTATAAGAAGTTCGACCTGAATATCCATACCTCGTTTTCTGTGGGCGGTAAGATCCTTAATGCAGCAAAATGGGCTTACCAAACCAACATGGATGGTTCGCGTGTGCCGCTTGCTGCGGCGCTTGATCATTGGCGTTCAGTTGAGAACCCGGGTTCAGGCATTTATCCTCGCACCGAAACGGGCACTACAGCGCTTGGACGTGCTGTAAACTCCCAATGGATCGAAAACGGCTCGTACCTCGCCATAAAAAACATTTCGCTGGGATACACGGTGCACTTCAAAAATAATTTCGCGTTTAAATCTCTCCGTGTTTATACTTCGGTGCAACAGGCTTTTGTATTTACCGGTTACTCGGGCATGAACCCCGAAATTAACCTGAGCGGGCAGGATCCAACCCAGGGTATTGGTGTTGATGAAAATGCGTATCCCATCCCAAGGACTTTCTCATTAGGCATTTCAGCCTCCATAAAATAATCAAAAGCAAAACTTTAAAAAGAGCACAATGAAAAGAATATATATTTTGATGGGGTTATTATTACTAACAGCTGCCTCATGTAAAAAAAGCTTTATTGATTTAACACCCCAATCGTCATACAGCGATCAGAATTATTATAAAACCGATGCACAGTTTGGGCAGGCGGTTATAGCTGCTTATGCAGGCCTGCGCGACGTAGTAACAACGGATTACCTGTTTTCTGAGATGCGCTCAGATAACACCATTTATCAGTCGTTTTTAAATAACCGGGGTACAGCATATACAGATCGTGAAAAACTTGCGGATTTTATGGATGCCTCAACCGATAGTTATACCGCTACCGAATGGCAAAATGCTTATCTGGTAATATCCAGGGCAAATATTGTGATCTCGAGGCTTAAAACAGCATCAGGTATTGCCGATGCTTCTGTGAAAAGTTATGACGGGCACTGTAAATTTCTGCGTGCGCTGATGTACTTTAAATTGGTGAGGCTGTTTGGCGGCGTTCCGCTTTTTGTTAAGGAAGTGACTACGCCTGATGACGCATTCCTGCCGCGCTCGTCTTCTGACGATGTGTACAAGCAGATCATTGCCGATGCCACCGACGCCTTGAACGAACTGGCGCCTCCGGCAAAGTTTCCGCAAACGGGAATTGCTACCAAAGGTTCGGCAGCTGTGCTGCTGGCCGATGTATACGTAACCTTAAAACGCTGGGCTGATGCAGAAGCGCAACTAAACACCTTAGCGGCCATGGGCTACGGTTTGAACACCAATTATGCCGACGCTTTTTTACCCGCCAATAAAAACAACAAGGAGTCGCTGTTTGAAGTGCAGTTTTTGGATGGAACCATTACCGGCGCCACACCCAATCCACTGTGCTTTCATTTCCTGCCCCGAAGTAAAAATACATCGTTAATTACTACACTGGCTATTGACAATACTACTACCGGTGGCTGGAATACACCATCCGAGGACATGATCAGTGATTATGAAACCGGCGACAAGCGCCTGGATGCCTCTATCGGTATGGCCGAGGGTACATATGATGGCAGTAGCTATTTTACTTATTCGGCCGTTAAGAGCATTGTGAATTACAGTGGGCCTCCAAGTGGAAAAACAGCAGTGCCTTATATCAAAAAATATGAACACACACCAGGCGCCATAACCGGCTCTGCGGATGATTTTCCGATCTACCGTTATTCAGAGGCTTTACTATTACTGGCCGAAGCCCAAAACGAACAGGGCAAATCACCGCTGTCGGCTTTAAATACGGTTAGGGTCCGCGCAGGTCTGGCGCCGGTTACCGGTGCTGATCAGACAGCGTTGCGCAATACTATTTTGCATGAACGCCGTGTTGAGCTGGCATTCGAAAACAAGCGCTGGCACGATCTGGTGCGCACCGGTAATGCAGTTAATGTAATGAACGCTTTTGGTGTTAAACTAAAAACCCAGATCAGCTACATCTCGCCTGATTCATATATTGTTAATAGTAATAAACTGTTATATCCTTTACCTCAGGCTGAAATAGGCTTGAATACATTGCTTACACAAAACCCTGGTTATTGATCTGATATTTTTACATCTCCTCGTGCACATAAGGCAGGAGGGGGGGTTATTAATCTTTAAACAAAAAATATAATGCCGAATTACAGAAAAACATTCATAGCCGCGGCGTGCCTTGGCCTGTTATTACTGAATTATCATGCAAGTGCCGAAAGCAATTTACCCCTGGCAGATACGGTTTTAAATGCTCCCGGCCCCGACGCGGTGGTTAAACCGGGTGATTTTTGCATCGCGGTACTGCCCGATACTCAATATTACCTGGCCCAGGCCCAGCTTGGCGGAACCTTTGATATGTTCAAGGCCCAGATTGATTGGATAAAAAAGAACCAGGTTAAGGAAAACATCACTTATGTAGCGCACATGGGCGATATTACAGAGCATGGCGATAACCCGGTTACGGCAAAAAGCGAATGGTATCTGGCTAAAACCGCGCTTTACGGCCTGGAAAATCCGGTAAGCATCCCTTACGGTTTGGCTGTTGGTAACCATGACCAGTTCCCGTCGCAATACCCGGTTAAGGGTACCACCAATGGGTATAACCAATATTTTGGTGTAAAGCATTTTGAGGGTCGGTCTTATTACGGTGGTCATTACGGTAATAATAACGACAGTCACTATGATCTGTTTACCGCTGGCGGTGTTGATTTTATGGTGCTGTTCCTGGAATTTGATGCCTTTAACGAGGACCAGGCAGGTATGTACAGCTGGGCCAACCAGATCTTAGCTAAATATGTAGCCCGGAAGGCAATTGTGGTGAGCCATTCCATTTTACATTTTAATCCGGTAACCGGTTCCAATACACCACAGGCTCCGTTTAACGCGCAGGGTAAAGCCATTTACGAAAGCCTTAAGGGCAATCCAAACCTGTTTATGATGCTATGCGGGCACGTAGGCGACAATGGCGAGGGTTATCGTACCGAAACTTTCAACGGACATACCATTAAAACTTTCCTTAACGATTATCAAAGCAGGCCAAACGGTGGTAATGGTTTAATGCGTCTGTACAAATTCTCCGTTAAAAATAATGAGTTATCGGTCAAAACATTTTCGCCTTATGCCAATACAAGTGAAACCGATGCCGATAGCCAGTTCACCGTTCCTTTGTTTGATAAACCCATAAAGTAAATCTAACCATTGACATATCGCCGAAACATACCCCCCTCTGCAACACAAGCCTTGCGCTAAACCCCGTTGGCTGGGAATATGGACCTGAGTGTGCCAGTATCAGAAAGGTAATCAGTCATTTATCAATGATTCTTTTATTCTTATATCAAATTAAATCGCTGTATTTTAGAATGTTATTTCTGAACAACAAAGTATTAGAGCCTCTTTTTTAAAATTCACTCTAAAGTATGACCATAGGGTTTTTTAGATAATATAATTTTGATTAAGATTTAAAACCTAACAAGGAACTGATTAAATATGAAAAAAGTAACCGGCCTGGGTGGCGTATTTTTTAAATGCAATGACCCTAAAGCAATGAACGAATGGTATGCTAAAAATCTGGGATTGCCCCAAAGCGAGTACGGAACAACGTTTGAGTGGAGGGAAGATGATGATCCGGAAAAAAAAGGATCAACATCCTGGTGCACATTTCCGCAGGATACCAAATATTTCAATCCGTCTGAAAAACCTTTTATGATCAACTACCGTGTAGAAAATCTGGTGGCGCTGGTTGACGAGCTAAAAAAAGAAAACGTGACCATTGTTGATGAAATTGCCGAGTATGACTATGGCAAATTTGTTCATGTGCTGGATCCGGAAGGCAACATTATTGAACTTTGGGAACCGAAGGACGAGTAGGGCAGGATAACCTAAGAACTTTTAAGGCAACCAGGCATAAGGATCCGGTTGCCTTTGTTTTTTTAATACTCAAAAGGCGGTATTGTTAAAGGCGATCCCATCGGCCGTTAAATATTGGTTTTCAATTAATAAAATAGGCATAACAAATTATCAAACTAATTTAAAGATGGGGATCAAAACTAAGTTTTACACCATAGGGCGAAACTGCCGGATGATCAAGATAATTGAACCTTTTGATCACATCTATTCTTAAAAATTTAAAGATATTTCCAATACCCACGCCTCCTTCAATATACGGTGTATCTCCTAACGCAAAGGTGCCGTTTGATCCGTTTGAAGCTACCGGAAATTGATACAGGTCTTTTGAAGGCAAAGGGTTGTTCTCATTACGTAAACCGCCATATAATACCTTAAAAGAAAGGAACTCTCTCCATTTCAAATGCCTGATCAGCGGGATCTTATTAAGGATGAACCCACTAAAGCTATGTGTAAAGTTGATGCCTATATAATGATCACTAACAAATTCCAGATAGTTCATTTTGTTATACGCATCGGGATCATAGGCTATGGATTGGTTGGCCCGCAGAATGCTCAACAGGGGGAACGGTACTTTCCCGGTGGTAACTCCACCCAATAAGGTAATATCCGAGTAGCCCAACTGGGAAAGGTAAAAGCGTTTGTAAATATTAGCGGTAATATTATTATAGGTATATGAGCTGTTAAGTACATCTTTAAACGCGTGGCTAAACTGCAGGTTCAGGATCGGGTACCGGCTATGGATAGTATGCCGTACTTCTGTACCTTGTATTATTTGCTCGTGCGGCGCATATCTTAGGTTCAGCTCAACCGTGCTGGTAGTTAAGTTATGTATGGTATGATTGTCAGCGTTGTTTGATATGAATTCCAACGTACCCGCTGGTTGCTGGTTCCAGTTTCTGAGGGCAATGTTAAAGGAAAAATGATTTTCAAAGTCCCTTACGTAAGCTGCTGTATAAGTTTTGTTGTATAGCCAGTAATCTGTTTTACCTGTACTGAATGATGTAAGCGCGGCCTGTTCCGGAATAACGGTGAGGCTTTGCCCCGGAAGGTCGGCATCATACCGGTAGCTTAACTTAAAATAGTCGCGGGGATACCGGAAAGGAGATACCTTGTTTAGCGAAAAATAAGTGTTAAGGTTGTATTTTACCTGTTTATCCTTAAAGCCATAGGCCACGTGATCTTCCAGGTAAATGGTCTTGTTAAATTGGGGTGTTGTCCTTCCGCCCAGCTGCAGCCGGGCGCCCTCCTGTGAGTCATAAGCAAAAGTAGAACCAAGAGGCCCTAACTGCACCGGTCCGATATTGGCATAGCCCCCGGTTAATGCCGAGGCTATCCAGGTGGCTCTTTTAAATGAAGGCATCTTCTCCAGCCGGGTAATATGCGCGTATACTGTAGCTTGCTGATGGCTTAGCGTATCCGGGCGATGGTGAGCCCAATAGCTGGTATCGGTTTGGTATGAATTTGCTGCAACCTGCTCGCTTTTATCCTCATAAAAAGCGTCGGGCTGGGGGGTATTTAATTTATAATTGGAAAATACGGCAGTGCGTTCACCTAATATCCCTATCCCTTTATTCTTTAAAAGACCAAAATCAGCTTTAACATTGCTTTTTACCAGGAAATAGCGGCCCGAATCCTGCTTATTAAAATCCTGCCGGACCTTGAGGCTGCGCATAAAATTGATATTGATCTCTTTATTTACATTCAACTCGCACGATTTGACAGCATAATTTCCATCCATCGTTACATATAATTTGCCTTCAAATAAAAGGTCGCCCTTATTGCGTGGGGTAAAACTGATCTCTATTAATTTTTCGGCGGTTGCTTTAATGGTATCGGTGATAAAAAACTTATAAAAGTCTGGGGCGTGGTTGGCGATCGGGCTCAAGAACTGCCGGTTGATAATAAAGATATTATTGGAATAGATATCGATACTATTACCGTAAAGACGGTTGACATAAATATCGAGCCCCGCTGTATCTATAAACTTAATGATGTTGGTTTGCTTTTGAGCGTTGAGGATCTGGATAGATTTTGAAGGCTCCTTGCGATAATAGTTTTGAAACAACTTTTCGCTGAAAAAAACGGGTAGCGTGGTTTGCGTATGCCCGTTTACTTTTGAAGTTGTATCGAGCATAAACTTGTACTTGCTAAAAAACCGCCCGTTAATGAATTTATTTGAAAGATTGAAAACCGAAAGCCCGATACGCTCATACAAATCATATTGCAGGTAGTTTGAGCTTTGCATCCGGTTTCTTTCCTTATGATCAATAACCTGTTGAATGAGTTCAACCGCGGGGTTGCCTTTATTGCGGTACCGGCCTTTTTTGCCCGATGTTATTTTAACTTCTTTTAGCTGGTTTTCGGCGTACTTGAGTTTAATGGATACGTTATTGAGCTGCCCTGGATTAATTTTCCTGGTTTCCGGCATATATCCCATTGACGAAAAGGTTACCTGGCTAAAAGAACCGGGAGCGCTTAATAAGTAATTGCCATGGTTATCAGAAGCGGTGCTGTAAGAGCTGCCGGTAAAACTAATACGGATAAATGGAAGTGGTGCTCCGGATACGGCGTCGGAAATACGCCCGCTTACCTGTGTCACTATGGTATTGCTTTGTTGTGCTGATGCGCTTAGCGAAATAAAAATAAAGTATAAAAAACTTAGTTTCTTAAGTTTGTAAACGCTTTGCGATGGGATTATCGCCCACACAGCGGAAGCCAATCGAATAAGCGGATTCCAAAAAATAAATGCCAACTGAATAAATAATTTATTAATAAAAAATTAAATGGGTATTTATTCAGTCATTCAGTTACGTTAGGGCGTTTAAATTTTGCCCTAATTTAACACTTTAATCTGTATTTAGCCTTGGGCTTTAACATATTTAACAAATTGTCACAATGTATATCCGCAAATAATATTCCCAGATGGCGACAGACATATTTAAAATAACCATACATATGGTTTCGAGTCTCGACGGCTATATTGCCAAAAAAGACAATAGTGTTTCCTGGTTTGAAACACCCGACAGCTACGAGAAAGGAGTTCATATTACCGAACAGGATGCTAAGGAGTTTCTTAAAACAATAGACTGTTATATAATGGGTGCACGGACATATGAACACGCGCTGGAACTTTCAAAATCATATGGATGGGTTTACGGGGATGTGCCGACTATAGTTTTAACGCACAGGAAACTGCCGGTTGACAGGCCTAATATCGAATTTTATGCTGGCGATCTAAACCATTTTGTAGATGATCGGCTAAAACCATATTACAAGAATGTTTGGCTTGTAGGCGGTGCTGAGCTTGCTAAAGATTTCATTCGTTTAAGCTTAGCTGATGAAATACGACAGTCAATTTTGCCTGTTATTTTGGGCAACGGGATACCGTTTTTTGACCGGATAGGAAAAGAACAGACGTTGCACCTGAAAAACGTAACAGCATACAAAACCGGCATGGTTGAACTATGTTACGAAATAAGAAAATAATAGCATGCACCTGGATGATGTGTTTAATTTAATTATTGCTCCTGTGTGCCCCTGATACACCCTTAATATAAAGAACATTCATCAGGGGTACTTCCTTCATACACCAAAATAGTTTTTGATTGGAACTGCTTAATCAGGAGCAGCTTTTCATCAATTAATGCAATCATTTTTTTGTTTAAGATATAATCCTTGTTAAGTATATTTATAAGGAGGATGTTATATGATCATGTTTTAATTTACCTCCTTAGATATTACATTTATCTTTATCTTCATATAAAAAAATAATACAAAATAATAACCCCAAGATTAATGGCCTTTCCTTTCTATAAGCAACCTGATCAAATGGATTGCGGCCCTACCTGCCTGCGAATGGTGGCGAAACATTACGGCCGCAATTTTACAGTACAAACCTTAAGGCGGCTTTGCGAGATCAATAAAGAAGGTGTTTCCTTACTGGGTATCAGCGATGCTGCCGAAAAAATCGGCTTTCGGTCAATAGGTGTTAAACTAAATACAGCCCAGTTAAAAGAGGCCGAGCTGCCGTGTATCCTGCACTGGCGGCAAAACCACTTTGTGGTATTATACAAAATAAAAAACCACAAATATTACTTAGCCGATCCGGCTGCCGGATTGATAACGCTTAGTGAAGAGGATTTTAAGCGCAATTGGGAAAGTGATGCGGAAAGCCTGGAGGGTATTGCGCTGCTACTTTCACCCACTCCGCAATTTTATGAGCAGGAGGACGAGAAAGGCAATGAAGTTCGGTGGTCGTTCCTGTTGCGATATCTTATTACTTATCGTAAGTTGGTTATTCAGCTGTTATTTGGTCTGGGTATTGGTAGTTTATTGCAGCTCATTACCCCTTTTTTAACGCAGTCAATTGTTGATATTGGTATCAATACCCGCAACCTTAATTTTATTTATATCATCCTGTTTGCGCAAACGGCACTTATTATAGGCCGTGTCAGCGTTGATTTTATACGCTCATGGATCCTGCTGCACATCAGCACCAGGGTTAATGTTTCTATCCTGACCGATTTTTTGATCAAGCTGATGAAACTGCCCATGAGTTTTTTTGATACCAAAATGACCGGTGATATCCTGCAGCGCATGAGCGACCAAAAAAGGATCGAAAGTTTTTTAACGGGCTCCACATTAAGTACGCTGTTCTCCATGTTTAATTTGCTTGTTTTTTCAATAGTGCTGGCTTATTACCATGCGACTATATTTTTTGTATTTGCTGTTAGCAGCGTTATTTATACCGCATGGATCGTGATCTTTTTAAAACGGCGCAGGGCGCTTAATTACAAAAGTTTTGAAATTTCGGCCAAAAACCAAAGCAGCATTGTGCAGCTGATAAACGGTATGCAGGAAATTAAACTCAATAACTGTGAGCAGCAAAAACGCTGGGAATGGGAGCATATCCAGGCCCGGCTATTTAAGTTCAGTGTAAAGACACTGGCCCTTAATCAATATCAGCAAGGCGGGGCAACGTTTATTAATGAGGGTAAAAATATATTGATCACCTTTTTAAGTGCGCAGGCCGTAATCACCGGAAACTTAACCCTGGGGGCCATGGTTGCCGTGCAGTACATTGTTGGCCAGTTAAGTAGCCCGATTGAACAATTATTAGGTTTTATTCAAGGTTTTCAGGATGCCAAGATCAGCCTGGAACGTTTGAATGAAATTCACCAGATGGATGATGAAGAACCTGTAGATAAGGAATGGAGCCACAGCCTGCCTGAAAACAAAAGTTTATCCATCAATAACCTTACTTTCCGTTATCCGGGTGCAGGGAATGAGCCGGTGCTGGAAAATATAGATATGGTTATTCCCCAGGGTAAAACCACAGCCATTGTAGGCATGAGCGGCAGCGGGAAAACAACCATATTAAAACTGCTTTTACGCTTTTATGAGCCTCAAAAAGGAGATATTAAAGTTGGCGGGCAGCAAATAGGTAATATTGGCTTTAAAACATGGCGCAGCGGTTGCGGCGTTGTTATGCAGGATGGATTTATTTTTTCTGATACTATAGAGCGTAATATTGCCGTAGGCGATGATTATCCGGATAAGGCTAAATTGAGACACGCTATAAAAATAGCCAATATTCAGGATTTTATTGACGGACTGCCTTTAGGCCTGAATACCAAGATTGGTGCTGAAGGAAACGGTATTAGCCAGGGCCAGCGCCAGCGGATGCTGATTGCGCGTGCTGTTTACAAAGATCCGCATTATATATTTTTTGATGAGGCCACCAACGCTTTGGATGCCAATAATGAAAGAGTGATCATGGATAACCTGGATGAGTTTTTTGAAGGGCGTACGGTGGTTATTGTAGCGCACCGGTTAAGTACCGTGAGCAATGCCGATAATATTATCGTACTGGATAAAGGGCGCATTATTGAACAGGGAACACATCATGAGCTAACCGCGCTAAAAGGTGATTATTACAAGTTAGTTAAAAATCAACTGGAGCTGGGAGCATGAGATTAGATGTGCAGATATGCAAATTTCAAATGTGCGAATTAACTTCGTTGTTTCAGATATGCAAATGATAGGATTCTGTTAATTTTTAGATTCGTTTAATTCGGGTTCAGACAAAAAATCATAGGATAAAATGCCGGTAACATATATTAATAACGGACAAGAGCGGCATACAGACGATATGCAGGATATTATTACCACAGTACCCTCGTGGATACTGCGCTGGGGTATCACCTTGTTTTTTGGCATCCTCGTACTGATCGTTTCCCTGTCGGCAATGGTAAAATATCCCGATATTGTTAAAACGCAACTAAAAATAGAGTCGCCAAACTCTCCGAAGCCGGTAGTTTCTAAAGTACCGGGTAAACTGATCAAACTACTGGTGAAGGAAAATACCAACGTTGTTGCCGGGCAGGCATTAGCCTATATGGAAAGCACCGGCGATCATGATAAGATCTGGCGTTTGGCGGCAAATTTAAAAGGATTGCAAAGCCAGGTGTTACAAAATAAACCGGTTAGTCCGCTGCTTTTTCCGGAATCTGATAACATTCAGTTAGGCGAACTGCAATCGGCCTATCAAACTTTTTACCAGGAATATTTGAATTATAAATCGGCTGTTAATGACGGCTTTTATTTAAAGAAGCGAGCGTTTTTGCAAAATGACCTAATGGATCTTACCAAACAGGCACAGCAACTTAATCAGCAAAAACAGATCCAGCAACGCAATTTTACCATAGCCGATGATGATTATCAAATGCATAAAAAGCTGGAAAAAGAGAAGGTAGAAACCCCGGCAGAACTGAGGCAGCAGGAAAGCAAATACCTCGCCCAGAAAGAACCCCTGGTACAAACCGAATCAGCCCTGATCACCGCGAATAATAATTATGCTGCCAAACAAAAGGATATATTGGAGCTGGATAACCAGATCAGGGAAGAAAAGGCCAAATTTTTGCAGGCGCTCAACAGCCTGATAAGCCAGGCCGAGGATTGGAAAAGCAAATATATTTTAACAGCAGCCCAGTCGGGCAAGCTTTCTTATGCCGGTATTGTTCAGGAAAACCAGGTACTCACTGCTGGTCAGGAAGTTTTTGCTATAAACCCTGGTAACGAAGCATTTTTTGGTCAAATGGCTATCCCCCAGGATAATATGGGTAAAGTTAAAGAAGGGCAGGAGGTCTTGGTAAAACTGAAAAGCTATCCATTTGAAGAGTATGGTATGATCAGGGGCAAGATCAGCTACATTGCGGATGTTCCGTATAAAGACAGTGTTTTTGTTTCCAAGGTTGATTTTAAGGTAAGAAGCGCATCGGATATGAGAAAACCGATCCACCTTAAACAAGGTATGATGGCCGATGCCGAGATCATTACACAGGATGCCACTATTTTGCAAAGGATAAGCCGGAGTGTATTTAAGATACTCAAGAGTAATTAGATCTTATTATACAAGCCCGTCCAAATATTACCATGCTTGCACACGGGATGCCATGAAAAAACTGTCGCTTGATATTTGGCTGGCATCCCATGCCAGTTAGTTTGAGTTTTAACACAAACACCCACCCTGACCGTAAGGAGCCAGTAATCATAAGCTAAAAACCTGTTGGCGAAAGGTCTTTTCTGATATCAGTTTTTTCTCATTTGTCATGCCAGCATAATATTGCAATTAAAACGGAACGTTTGTTCCGTTATGTTATACATTTGCGGAACGATTATTCCAAATAAGAAAAATTAATCATCCCTAAAATGAAAAAATTAGAAAATAAAGTAGCAGTAATTACCGGAGCATCAAAAGGTATTGGCGCAGGCATAGCTAAAAGTCTGGCAGCAGCAGGAGCATCTGTAGTAGTTAATTATGCTTCGGCAAAAGCCGGTGCCGATAAAGTAGTAGAGGAAATTGTGCGTAATGGCGGTAAAGCCATAGCTGTACAAGGCGACGTTTCAAAAGCAGGTGACATCAACCGTTTGTTTGAAGAAACTACCAAAGCTTTTGGCGCGGTTGATATCCTGGTGAACAATGCCGGGGTCTACAAATTTGGCGCCATTGAAGAAATTAGTGCCGAAGATTTTCACAATCAGTTTGACACCAATGTGCTGGGTTTATTATTGACCACACAGGGCGCATTGAAAAGCTTTAATGCCGATGGTGGCAGTATCATCAACATTGGTTCGGTGGTGAGTAATATCGCCCCGGTTGGCAGCTCTATTTACACAGCCACCAAAGGCGCGGTTGATGCTATTACCCACGTGCTTTCAAAAGAACTGGGTCCTAAAAAGATCCGTGTAAACTCTATCAACCCCGGTATGGTAGAAACCGAAGGTACACATACCGCAGGCTTCATCGGCAGCGATTTCCAGGCTGAAACCGAACGTACCGCACCGCTTGGCCGTATCGGGCAGCCGGAAGATATTGCGCTGGTAGCGGTATTCCTGGCTTCGGAAGAGTCTCGCTGGTTAACCGGCGAAACCCTGCTGGCTGGTGGCGGTGTACGGTAAGGCTTAGAGTCAAGATATTAGAATCAAGAGTCAAGAATCATTTTCTGAAGAGCTTTTTCAAGGTAAAGCAAGTTTTTTCTTGATTCTTGACTCTTGTTTCTTGATTCCTGGCGTTCAAGTTAATAGCTTTTTAATAGCTTTGCTTAATTATTAGGCAAAGCTATTCGCAATTATGGCAAGGACTAAAGAGTTTGATGAAAATGAGGTGCTGAACAAGGCTATTGACCTTTTTTGGTTAAAGGGGTACAATGGTACGTCCATGCAGGACCTTGTGGATGGGCTGGGCATCAGCCGGTCAAGCTTGTATGATACCTATGGCGATAAACACACACTGTTCATCAAGGCCCTGGAAAGTTATCAATGTACATCCTCTGGTAAAATAATCCAGATTGTTGAGAATAACCTGCCAGCCAAAGAAACCATTAAACAGATATTGGAGTTTATTACCGATGAATTATTGGGTGATAGCAGCCGCAAAGGCTGTTTCATGGTGAATGCCGAAGTGGAGATTGCACCACATGATGCGGTGGTGAAACAAATGATTTGCCGGAACGACCAGCAGGTGGAAGATATTTTTTACCGGGTTGTTAAAAAAGGGCAAGATAACGGGGAGATCGCCCATACGCAAGACGGCAGGGCAATTGCCCGGGCTATCTCCAATACGGTAAAAGGCATGCAGGTAACCGCCAAATCAACCAGCGAAAAAACCGTTTTTGACGATATTATCAGGCTAACCCTGGCTATGATAAACTAATTCATGATCTGTTTTCTGAACTGAACAGGACTAATGCCCACTTCTTTTTTAAACAAACGCGAAAAATAAGGCAGGTTATCAAAGCCCAGCGTGTAAGCAGTTTCGGCAATGTTATTGTCCGATCCTTTGAGCAGGTTTTTGGCTTCGGATATGAGGTAAATGTGTATCAGCTCCATGGCCGTTTTGCCGGTTTCCTGTTTCAGCAGATCGCTCAGGTAACTGGGTGACAGATTGAGTTCGGCAGCCATTGATTTAACGGTAGGCAGGCCTTTTTCCAGTAAATAGCCTTTGTCGAAATATACCGAAAGCGCCTCATTGAATTTAGAAGCCACTTTGCCGGCTACGGTGATGCGGTTAATGAATTGCCTTTTATAAAAACGCTGTGAATATTTGAGTATCGACTCGATGTGTCCCAGGATAATATCGCGGCTGTATTCGTCCTGGTTGTTGTTGTATTCGGTTTCAATTTCATTGAACAAACCCCAGATGATCTGTTCTTCCTTTGGCGAAAGGTGCAGTGCCTCGTTGGTTTCATATTCAAAATAACCATACTTTTTGATTTCGGTATGCAGCGGATGACCGTTTAAAAAGTCTTCATGAATCAGGATCAGGAAACCTTTTTCCTCAAATTTCATGTTTTTGAACTCAATGACCTGCCTTGGTTTCACAAACGACATGGAGCCATTATCATGATCGTATTTGGTACGGCCATATAAAAACATACCCGATATCAGCTTTTTAAATCCGATCAGATAAAAATCACTGGTAAACTCCTGTTCCACAATATGGCAGGATTTGTCGCAATGCACCAGGCCAAGTAAAGGGTTTTCCGGGGGAGGAAAACCATTGTCGTGACTTAACTGGGCCAGGCTTTTATAATGTTTCATGAGCAGAAATAATTAAAGCATAATTCACACTAATAAAAGTATGAATTATGCCAGGTTATTTAGTTGAGTTAAAGTAAAATTAACAACGCTTATTTTCCATGTGCGGCAGCTGCTACAGGCTGCCATTCTTCCCACGATGCCAGGCGTTGTTCATAAACCTGTTTTACCCATGGCAAAGCTACTTTACCCAGGAACAGGCGCAATGGCGGGTTAGCGCTGTCTACCAGTTTAAGCACCGCTTCTGACGTAGCTTCTGGCACGCCAAATGCGTCGGCGTCTGTCAACCCTGCCTGGAAGGCGGCCCTTACACCCTCGTATTCTGGTAAAACCTGGGTATGGGTAGCCGAGGCTCCTGCCCAGTCGGTCGCAAAGCCGTTTGGTTCAATTAAAGAAACTTTGATGCCAAAACCGCCAACCTCGGTTGCCAGGGTTTCGCTCAGACCCTCTACCGCAAATTTAGAGGCATTGTATAAACCTAAAACAGGTAAGGTAGCTATACCCAACACGCTTGACACTTGTATAATGTGGCCATGGCCTTGCGCGCGCATCACCGGCAATACGGCCTGGGTAAGCCATAATAAACCAAATACGTTAGTTTCTATCTGCTCACGGGCTTCCTGTTCGCTGGTTTCTTCAATAGTACCAAACAGGCCGTAACCCGCATTGTTGATCAATACATCTATAGTACCAAAATGTTGTTTAGCCTGTTCCACTGCGGCAAAGTCGGCTTCACGGTTATTTACATCAAGTTGTATAGGTAATATGGCATCGCCATAAGTGCTTACCAGGTCGGCCAGGGTGTCCAGGTTGCGTGCGGTGGCTACTACTTTATCGCCACGTTTTAAAAATGCTTCGGCCCAAAGTTTTCCAAATCCACGGGAAGCTCCGGTTATAAAAATTGTCTTTGACATTGTTTTAATGATTGAATTAATTTATACAACAAAGGTATAGGGGCCAGCACGGGATAATTTATACAGATTAAGGTAATAATGATACGGATTGCGGAATAGTGAACAAGGATTTTGGGAGCAAGGAGCAAGGGTTTTTAGAACAAAGAATATCTGGGAATAGGGAACAAGGATTTTTGAACCCGCCCATTCAAGCGTCTACGCTTGAGTGCCATTGGAAATGGGGCGCTTTCCTGGCCCTGTTCGGTACCATATTGCCACCGTTGCTGTTTACCAAAGGTTTGCCTAAAACAGGTATTGGTCTGGGTAGCATTGTGTCATCTGTAGAGATACCAGTATCCATCTTATTTGCACACTTTATACTCAACGAAAGCGTGACACCTATTCAATGGGTCGGTGTGGCGCTCATCATTATAGCCATAGCCGCCATGAACCTGCGCTTTAAAACTGGTTCTCCGGATCGGTAAACGGTCCGGCAATAGCTTTGATTCTGCCTTTGCTTTCGTCAGCGTCAAACTCATCAAAATAGATGATCCTGGCGCGGCCGATGGTTCTTAATTTGCCGTATATGGCATTGCTATCGGTGCCATTATAATAATAAGTGATCAAATTTTTGCCGATGGATTTAAGCTTTCCTGTATAGTCGCTATTAAATTTGCCATAATAAGTAAACACCGTATCCCCAATAGATCTTATTCTGCCGGCATTTTCACGACCATCCGATGCATCATAGTAAGTTACCGGCATATCGCCTACCGATTTAAGCTTACCCAAAAGCTCCGCACGGTCAAATCTGTTATACCACGTGATGCGGATACCGCCCACAGTTTTAATCTTGCCTTTATTCTCCTCCCAGTCAAAGCGGTCGTAATAAGTGATCTGTGTTTTGTTGATGGATTTGACCTTGCCAAAATTTTCTTCCCAGTCAAAGCGATCGTAATAGGTAAAAGTGGTGCTGCCGATAGATTTTAATTTACCGGTATTATCAAAGCCATCAAACTGATCGCGGTAAAGGGCTTTGCCATTTAAATTATTATCAACAGGAATATTTCCGTTGAGCAACAAGAACAGGATGATCTGTTCATTATTAATATCGACAGGTTTTACACTCAATTCCCGGCCGCCACTAAATATTTGGGCTTTGCAAAACAGGGTAGTACTTAGTAAGAGAAGTAATAAAAATATCGGTTTAAGTTTCACGATGCAAGATTTGGGTATATAAAAAATGGATGTTAATAGCACATCCATTATATCAATAGGACCATAAACCGCAAAGATAGTTTAAGCAGGCCGAATTTATTCTTTTACTACGATTTAAGCCCCATATGCTTATTTCAAATAGCTGCCTATTTGCGTTATTACCGCATCCCAATGAGCCTTCATTTCATCGCGCTGATTATTGTTGAGGAGTTTTTCCTGGTGAAAGCTTAAGGGGGCTTTGCCTTTGGCATTGATCACCCGAAGCTGAAGGGTTGATGTATTGTTCCAATCTTTTCTTCGCCAGGTTAAGCGGGTGTGCGAGTACGGTTTAAAAATGGTTAGTTTACCTGCTGTGCCCTCGGCTGTTTTGTAGCCCTGGTTAATGTCAAACTCATTAGGATTTATTCCCCCGAGCCAGATAGCAAGTCCCTGGTCCGAAAACAAGAAATTCCAGGCCTGCTCCACAGAAACCGGGAATGTTTTCCGGACGCCTATTTCAAAGCCGGCGTCCTTGGTTTGTCCAATTACTTTTGTTTTTTCCATAGGTATAGTATTTATATAAATATAGGAATAATTGCATTTGGTAAATATTTACCAATAAGCGTTGCCGGGCTTTATGCACATACGCAGCTGATCCGTCTCTATTATTAACTATTGGTTATAATATTTATTCAATTTGTGCATTTTTAAATGTGTGTAATAATAATCGTTATGTTTATTGCTCTATAGGCAATCATCTATTTACTATAACGAATTATTATTTACCGACTAAAAATGAAAAACAAATCCTTACTCAATCAAAAAACAATTATTCTGGCAATCTTATTAACTATCGCGGCGGTTGTTGGCTGCAAAAAGAATAGTAATACCACCGAACCACCGGTTGTAAGCACAGCACTTACCCAGGACGAGCAGTTAAGTATTGCCAAAGCCGGGTTTTCGCCCACAAACGCTGTGCGGGTAAAAGGAGGCTTTATTGTTGAAGGGGATATTTTATTAAAACAGTCAGATCTCGATTTTCAGAGCCAGCATGTGAGTGAGATCATTTTTAAAAAACCTGTTACCGAGCAGTACCGCACTTTGTTTATCGTTACCGGCTTAACCAATGCGATCAAGGTAAAGGTGAGCGCGGGTGCGTCGCAGCAGGTATTTACCATGGCGGCTAAAAATGCCATAAAACGGTATAACGACCTGGGCTTAACATTAACGTTTACGCTATTGGATTCGGCCTCAGCAGAAAAAGAGGATATATTGATCCAGGGGCAGCAGTTTGGCGATCCCAACATCCTGGGTCAGTCGTCGGGGTTTCCCGGAGCTGATGGCCGGCCGGCAACGCCTATCGCGCTTAATAGTTCCAGATATACCAAGACTTTTGTGGATAAGGGAGAGCTGACTACCGTTATTGCACACGAAATTGGCCACGCAATTGGTTTCAGGCATACCGATTTCCAAAACAGAGCCTATAGCTGCGGTTATGATACGTCATCATGGATAGGGATATTACAGGCTTTCTTTAAATTGCCCGTTGACGAAGGCGGCCTTGCTTTTTATATCCCAGGCACCCCCATAGGAGGCGAACCCGGATCATGGATGCTGGCCTGCAGCGATGGTACCGACCGTCCGTTTACGGCAAGCGATGTAGTGGCTATCGAATCGCTTTACCCGATGAAGAAATAGTACCCATGCAGCGGATATGAAACTTCCGAAATTTTTAAAATTTCGGAAGTTTTTAAATTATAAGATATGTCATTGCGAGGTACGAAGCAATCTCCTCGTGTTCTCATGGATAGGAATAGCTACGAAATTGCCTCGTCGTTCCTCCTTGCAATGACATAAGGGAGGATCCATAATGGTAGGGCCCGTCGAAGTATGGTGGGCTGGCCTCTGCGCGCGACCCTTCGACGGAGCTCAGGGTGACAGCCCCCTTTTTAATATTATTTGTCCGTTATGTCTACTCATGGGCTATTACCCTTGGGAAGGGCAGGGAGGGGTTTATTGGATTATGCAGAGAACCCCCTCCCTGCCACAACACGTCCGGCCACACCCCTCCCGTGGGGCTACTGTGCGGACACATCTTTTAATATGCCCTGTAGGGGCTGAATGTCGGTAGAAGAAGGATCAAAAGAAATTTTTACTTGCCGTAGGTACGTCACTTTTTAACTTCGTGGGTCAAATAATAGTGCATTAATAGACCCTAAGTCGATTAGTGGAGTACCTATGGCACTAAAGAGGTTAACTTTTATTATTGCTACCGACATTTTGCTCCTCCGGAGCAGCTTTTTTTAACTATTAGTGCATTGAAAAGATGTGTCCACACAGTAGCCCGTGGGGAGGGAATTTGATCAGCATCGTTGGGTTATTCTAAACATCTCTCTACGCTTTAACCTGCCACGCCCCAGCGGCAATGGCCTTGCGGATATATTCCGAAAAATCTGTGGGTTTACGACCCAAGGCACGTTGAACGCCATCGGCCAGGCTGGCATTTCGGCCATCCAGCACCTCGGTAAACAGGTAGGTGATGAGCCAGATATAGTCATCAGGAATCTGGTACTCCCGCATCATGGCCTTATAATCATCCATTGAAATTTGGTTATATTGAATGGGGCGGTTAAGGGCAATGGCTATCTCTTGTACGGCATCGCTGAAGGTAAGCATGCGTGGACCTGTCAGTTCATATAATTGCCCGGCATGGCCATCTTGAGTCAATGCAGCCACGGCTACATCGGCAATATCATCCACATCAACAAAAGGCTCTGGAACATCACCCACGGGTAAGTCAACCTGTCCGTACTGAATAGGGTCAAGCAGGAAGCCCTCGTTAAAATTCTGACAAAACCAACTGGCCCGTAAAATGGTCCAATCGGCACCGGAATCCATTACTATTTTTTCACAGGCCTGCGCTTCTTCTTCGCCCCGGCCCGATAGTAGCACCAGGCGGGTAACCCCTTTTGCTATGGCTAATTTGGACAGTTCACGGATAGAGTCTGCCGCTCCCGGAACGGCCAAATCTGGTTGGTAAGAGATATAAAGGGAATCGATGTCCTGCAGCACGGCAGGCCAGGTGCTTTGATCGTTCCAGTAGAAAGGTATGGCAGCGTTGCGGCTGCCAATACGTACGGGCCAACCCATTTGCTGTAACTTGCTAACAACACGGCTGCCGGTTTTTCCGGTACCACCCAGTACCAGTATTTGTTTTTTGGTGTTTTCCTGATTTTTCATGGTCGTAATTTTTTATCAAAATTATAGGATCATGAAAAGGGAAAATAGAACAAAACCGACAGGGGGGCGAAAATTGAAAAGTTCAAGAGCCGACTCTCCCTACCATTGCTGCGCTCGGTCACCCTCTCTTCAGCTTCGCTGGAAAGAGGAGGTGGGAAAAAGACCAATATATATTTGTAATCATGAGGAACGAAGGATCTATTATTGAGCTATGTATGTTGCCTAATAGATGCTTCAACCGTTTAGCATGACAAAAATAAATTCTTACCTGATTTGTGAGACTTCGGTGGAGTATATACCAGATACAATCGTCAACCCAATAAACATACCAGCGATAGTGGTAACTACCAGATTGCCTAACTCATGATAATTCAGCCCACATGTCAACCGAATGGCCGTTACTATAACAGCAATGCCAACCGACTTTAGCCAGTAAGCAGCAATATTACTAACCTTAGTATTTAGGCCTTTGGGCAACCGATAGAGGACGCAAAAAATGGCTAAACCGCCCAATAACGTGCTGACATGTTGTGCTAATTTATATGCATAAAACTGACGGCTCCCAATATGGATCGTATGTGTTAAAGCTGAAATGTTTGTAACAAAATAGCCGGTGGGGTGGGTAAAGCTGTCCCATAGTAAATGAGAGGCGCTGCCAACAAGGATCGAAACAATAATTACGGCGATGTATCCCGGTGAAATGCGGTTTTCAGTATTACCCTTAAATTTAGAAAGTCGCTGATTAAGCTGAACAGGCAGGTGATCGATCAGCTTGTCTTTTAATATCTTACGGTAGATCAAAATCAGTAATAATCCCACAGGCAAATCAAACCAAAATAATCCGGGTAGGGTATGACTATAAATACTGCGCACCCGCATCCTGAAAAAATATTCAAAATCGAGCGTCATGCTCCCGATTACCAGGCCAATCATGGAGATCCAGGTCTTGGGGAGATACTTCAACGGCAAAACCAAGGCGGGGTGTGCGAAAGTAAAGGGCATGACTTTTTAACTAAAAAAGGTTTTTAGGCTGCTGAAATCTATCTGTTGATTTCCTAAAGATAAAATAAAACCACATGCCATTGCAATGACGTGCGGGAAATGTCCCGTGAATAGACGCGAGTCTTTACTTCCAAATCCTGCTCCAAAAAGTTGTATATTTATATACACCAAACCGCCCGGCTTTCTACTCAAAAAACCGGGCTGTTTAATTAATACTTTTTAAAGTTTTCAAAATGCATCAAAATCGCATTGAAATTTGTTAAATGTGTTAAAACGAGGATTTTCGAAGCGATTTTCGACCTGTTTTACTCCGTTTTTGAACATAAATTTGTTAAAATTTAAGGTTTAAAAAGTTTTACTGCACCTGTTTATAACTTGGCTACAAAATCGCGCATGGCCTGGGCCGGGTCCGCCTGTTTCATGAAAGTTTCGCCGATCAGGAACCCGTTGAACCCTGCCAGTTTCAAATGGCGGATGGTTTCCGGATCGCTGATGGCACTCTCAGATATTTTCATAAACTCTGCCGGGATATGTTTGGCCAGTTGGTAAGAGGTTTCTACCGATACGGTAAAATCGGCCAGGTTACGGTTATTTACGCCAATGGCATCCAGTTTGGGGTGGATGCTACGTTCCAGCTCCTCCAGGTTATGCACCTCCAGCAGCACATTTAAACCAATGCTTTTGGCCAGTGTGGCCATGGTATTAATTTCGGCAGGAGTAAGTATAGCGGCTATCAGCAAAATAATATCGGCACCTAATGCTTTGGCTTCGATAACCTGGTACTCGTCTATCATAAAATCCTTACGCAGGATAGGGATATTGTTTACCGAGCGGGCCTTGATCAGGTCAGCCTTGCGACCCATAAAAAAGTTGCGGTCGGTTAAAACAGACAGGGCCGAAGCGCCCGCACCGGCATATCCATTGGTAACGGCGCTAACCCTCACCTTATCATTGATAACGCCTTTGGAGGGCGATTTGCGCTTAAATTCGGCTATAATGCCACTGCGTTCCGGATCCAGTAAAAACTCTTTGAAGGAGTAAGTATCACGATGAAAATATTCCGACTCTTCCAGTTCAACATAGGAAACGCGTTTTTTAGCAGATGCTACTTCCTTTTTTTTATTGGCAACTATTTTATCAAGTATGTTCATGAGGTAAAAAACTAAAAAACGTCATTGCGAGGTACGAAGCAAGAGCCTCACCCAACCCTCTCCAAAGGAGAGGGCTTTAAAGCTCTTTTTAAAGTCTCCCCTTTTGGGGGAGATTTAGAGGAGGCTTTTGCTTCGTGCCTCGCAATGACGCGCGGATTTGTGTTAACGCAAAGTTATCATTTTTGCGATTGTATTAACTCATCCAGTTGTGCATCATTTCCTTGCCGTACTCGGTAAGTATAGATTCCGGGTGAAACTGCACACCGCGCACATCATATTCACAGTGGGCCAGTGCCATGATGGAGTTATCCTCCTCATCAATAGCGGTTATTTGCAGCGTCTCTGGCAGATCTTCGTTACTCACCACCCATGAGTGGTAGCGGCCAACCTTAAAGCTGTCTGGCAGGCCTTTAAAAAGCTCCTCCTGCCTGTTGGTTACCTTGATAGGAGTTGCTATCCCATGCATCGGCTGACTCAGGTTGTACAAACTACCGCCAAACACCTCTGCAATGGCCTGCTGCCCCAGGCACACACCAAATATGCTTTTGGTGGGGGCATACTTTTCGATCACCTCCAGTAGCAAACCAGCTTCGGATGGTATGCCCGGCCCCGGCGAAAGGATGATCTTGTCGAATGTGTCCACATCGCTCAGGGCAAATTTATCATTCCTCCAAACCTCGCATTGCAGGCCAAGCTCGTTAACCAAATGCACCAGGTTATAGGTAAAGGAATCGTAATTGTCAATTATTAATATCTTGTTCATTTTCTTAAATTCTAAATTCTAAACACGAAATCCGAAATCGAAAGTCCGAATTCCGAAATGAGTTACAGTTCCTCCGCCAGTTCTACAGCCCTTCTTAGTGCCGATATTTTGGTATCTACTTCCCTAAGCTCGCTTTCGGCTACGGAACCAGCCACAATGCCAGCACCGGCCTGGTAATGCAGCGTATTATTTTTGCTGAGGAACGAGCGGATCATGATGGCGTGGTTAAAATCGCCATTGAAACCCAGGTAGCCTATGGCGCCGCTGTAAAAGCTGCGTTTGGCTTTTTCGTTCTCGTCAATAATTTCCATGGCCCGGTATTTTGGCGCGCCGCTCAACGTACCGGCAGGGTAAGTATCACCTACAATTTTAAAGGATGATACGCCCGGCAGCAATTTGCCGCTTACGTGCGATACCAGGTGTATGAGGTGCGAATAGTATTGTACCTCTTTAAAAGCCTTAACATGAACCTGCTCGCAATGGCGACTCAGATCGTTACGGGCCAGGTCAACCAGCATTACATGTTCGGCCGATTCTTTGGGGTCATTCTCCAGGTTACGGGCAATTTCAGCATCTTTTATATCATCCCCGCTGCGTTTAAAGGTACCGGCGATTGGGAAAATACTGGCTACATTGTTTTTGATGGTAATCTGTGCCTCGGGCGATGAACCAAAAATACGGAAATCGCCAAAGTCGAAATAAAACAGGTAGGGCGAAGGATTGATAGAGCGCAGGGCACGGTAAACATTAAATTCATCGCCCTGAAAGGTGCGCGAAAATGCCCTCGAAGGCACGATCTGGAAAACATCGCCGCGGTAAATATGCTGTTTCATCTTCTCTACAATGGCGATAAACTCCTCGTTGGTGAGGTTTGATTGCTCGGCGTCCTTACTCTTAAAATTATACTCGGGAAAGTTTTTGTTTTTGATAAGGTATTCCAGCTTTTCGATACCACCGTTGGTGGGGCCGCCTTCGGCCTGGTTATGGAAGATGTACAATTCGTTCTTAAAATGATCAATCGCGATGATGTAGCGGTATACATGGTACTGCATCACGGGGATCTGCCGGGTGGTATCGCTGCTTTGTTTGAGCTTGATGGTTTCAAAATGTTCTACGGCCTCGTGGGTAAAATAACCAAAGAGCCCGTTTGATATGATCTTACCCGGATTGGCATCGGTATCAAAACTCGCTATAAACTGATTGATCTGATCAATGAGGTCAAAAGATCCTGCTTCGTGGGTTTCCTGGCTGCCATCGGGATATGTTTTTTTGAGGATGCTGTTGTTGAGTACCAGACCGGCGATGGGCTCGCAGCAAATGTAGCTTAAACTATTTTCGCGGCTGTGATAATCGGAGCTCTCCAACAGCAGCGAGTTCGGGAACACATCGCGCAGACGCAGATAAATGCTTACCGGCGTAGTGGTATCAGCAAGTAGCTTTTTATGGGTAGTAGTTATTTTAAATTTGTTCATGTTATATTCAAAAAGTGTATTAAACAAAAAAACCCGGCGAATTGGGGTCGCCGGGTTTCCTATTTAGGTTTACAATTGATTAGTTATCTCTGACTAAAAACGCAACCGGCTGCCAAATTTAATTGGAGCCACCAGCTGTTTTTATGAGTGCTTTTAATCATCGTGGTCACAAATTTAGAAAGAAATTTGAATTGTCAAATTTTTTATGAAATTATTTATTTGCTAAATCCTATTAGCCACGTGGAATTAATAGGATACCGCTCGAAATTATGATCAAACCCAATATATAGAATACAAAAATAGCTTTGTGCTTTTCTTCGTCGGTAGCGGCTTTTTTTGATTTGCTATGACCTATAGTGATTAGTACAATGGCAATAACCATCATAACCCAATGCTCTACAGTAAAATAACGGGTAGCGGGATTTTTCATCGTGTCTTTAGTAAACTGTACAAACGGGCTTACAAAATATAACACAATACCGATGAGCAGTTGAGTATGCACCGAGATCATGGCAAACAGGTTAAGTTTGCGGTTGCCATCGGTGTAAGGTTTTTTACCTGTAAGACCAAGAAGCGCCAACAGGGCGGCCACAATAACAAGCACCACTACAATGTACCTGAAACCGGAATGAAGATGCTGAAGAAAGCTATAAAGCGTCATAACATAAATTTTTTGTGAATATACAATAAAAGCAAAAGGTGTAAAAGCAAGGTGGTTATTTGACAATTGATTAACGGATTTATTACCATTCAGAGGTGGTTGCCGGGTAAAATAAATAGCGTGCCGAAAGAGGGGGGCGTCCTTGTCGCAAATCACCCTGAATTTGTCTTTATTGCCACCTACGTATCTAAGCCAATGTGCCGAACTTTGAAATATCAAAGAACATTATCAGGAAAGAAAAATATGGAACAACAAAAAAATGCTTTGGTACAACCCTTACCGGTGCTGATAGCATCTGTAGCACAGGCGCAGTTGAATTTATTTGAACCCGTTAAACAAAGCGAAGTTAACCGCATCCCTTTTGAAGGTAGCTGGACGGCCGCCGAACTGATAGAGCATATGGTATTATCCATATCGAGCTCTGTGGATGTATTGAGCGGCCCCATCCGCGATACCGACAGAGCTCCCGATCAATATGTACAGCGTGTAAAAGATATGTTTTTGAATTTCGACCTGAAATTTAAATCAGCGCCGTCCATCACGCCAGCTAAGAAACTTTATGATAGGGATATATTGATCAAAAAACTCAGAACGGTATATAACAGCCTGATCTACCTGGTGGAAACAAAGGACCTGACCGATACATGTCTGCTTTGGGAATTCCCCACCATCGGTTACCTTACCCGGTTGGAGTGGGCTTATCAGGCTGTTTACCACGCGCAAAGGCATACACAGCAACTCAGGAATATCATTGATCATCTGCAATTGTCATAAAAATAAAAAAGCGATGAAGTTATTTCTTCACCGCTTTTTCTTATGATAAATCGAAATTCCGAACTCTGAAATTAAATCAGCAATCTTACTGGTTCTTCCAGTAATGATTTCAGGGTTTGCAGGAACGCGGCACCTGTTGCGCCATCAACCACACGGTGATCGCAGCTTAGGGTAACTTTCATTACGTTGCCTGGTACTACCGCACCGTTTTTAACAACCGGAACCTGTTGTATACCGCTAACTGCAAGGATACAAGCGTTTGGTGTATTAATAATGGCTGTAAATTCATCAACCCCAAACATGCCTAAGTTTGATATGGTGAAGGTTGAGCCTTCCATTTCTGCCGGTTGTAGTTTTTTAGCTTTAGCTTTGCCGGCAAACTCTTTTACCTCAACAGAGATATGGCTTAATGATTTACCATCGGCAAATTTAACTACCGGTACCAGCAAACCTTCGTCAACTGCAACGGCTACACCGATGTGTACGTGCTCATTGGTCCGGATCTTATCACCCAGGAATGAAGAGTTAATGGCCGGGTGTTGTTTTAAGGCAACGGCAACAGCTTTAACTACAAAATCATTAAATGATATTTTAACCGGGGCAATATCATTGATGCGGGTACGGGCTGCAATCGCCTGATCCATATCAATGCTCATGGTTACATAAAAATGCGGAGCGGTAAACAAGCTTTCGCTTAAGCGACGGCTAATGGCTTTACGCATTTGTGTAACTGCTCTTTCGGTAAATTTCTCTTCGCCGGTATAAGTTGGCAATACGATGGGTGCTTTTGCCGGAGCAGATGAAGCGGCTGCTTCGGTGCTGGCTGGAGCGGCAGCAGGCGCGGCAGTTTTAGCCGGTGCTACAAATCCTTCCACATCTTTCCTGATAATGCGGCCGCCTTCTGCGCTGCCTTTTACATCATTCAGGTTGATGCCTTTATCTTTTGCTATTTTACGGGCAAGCGGAGATGCTTTAACACGGCTGTCATCAGCAGATGAAGCCGGGCTTGCATCGGCAGTTGCCGGTGTTTCTGCCGTAGCAGGGGCTGCCTCTTCTGCAGGTGCGGCAGCGGCTGGTGCGCTTGTTGCATCCTGTAATAAAGGTGTAATATCGGTGCCTTCTTTACCAACAATGGCTATAATGCCATTAACCGGTGCGGCTTCACCTTCTTTTGGACCTATATATAAAAGTGTACCTGCTTCGTAACCTACAACTTCCATAGTAGCCTTATCGGTTGCCACGTCAGCCAGTGAGTCGTCAGATTTTACTTTATCGCCCACTTTAAAGTTCCATTTTTCAATAACACCTTCGGTCATGGTATCGCTAAGCGCTGGCATACGTATTACGGTAGCCGGGATGCTTGACAGATCAACCTTTGGTGCTGCGGCCGCAACTGGCGCAGGCTGTTTATCTTCGGTTTTTATAGGGGTAGCTTCAGCAGGTTTTTCTTCTTTCTTTTCAGAACCACCACCAGCTTGTGCAAGGGCTGCTTTATAATCTTCGCCTTCTTTGCCTAAAACAGCAATAACAGCATCAACCGGAACAGCATTACCTTCTTCAACACCTAAGTATAATAAGGTACCGTCCTGATACGATTCAAAATCCATGGTAGCTTTATCAGTTTCGATCTCGGCCAGTACATCGCCGGATTTTACCTTATCGCCAACTTTTTTATGCCATTTTGCCAATACCCCTTCGGTCATGGTATCGCTCATTTTAGGCATTTTAACTACTTCGGCCATATACTATTTATATGTTTTAAAAATTTCTTATAAATATAATAGTTAGTCTTGAGTCTGAAGTATTAAGTTATGAGTCAAAAAAGACTTAAAACTTATAACTCAAGACTCAGAACTTAATACTTAGTCTCTGATGTATGGATAGTCTGCCTGAACATAAACATCAGTGTATAGCTCAGAAGCTTCCGGCCATGGTGATTCTTCAGAAAACTTAACTGATTCATCAACCAGGTCTTTTATCTTAGCATCGATCTCTTCAAACCATTTTTCATCAGCATAACCTTTTTCTACTATAACTTGTTTGGTTGTTTCGATTGGGTCCTTAGCCTTGTAGCTTTCCAGTTCTTCTTTAGTACGGTATTTTTGAGGATCGGACATGGAGTGACCTTTGTAGCGATAGGTACGCATTTCCAAAAAGGTTGGTCCTTCACCACGGCGCGCACGCTGTACGGCTTCGTCCATAGCTACGTGTACCGCGGCTGGGTCCATACCGTCAACAGCTTGTGACGGGATGCCGTAAGGCAAGCCTAATTTATAAATATCTGTTTGGATGGTAGTACGTTCAACAGAAGTACCCATGGCGTAACCATTGTTTTCGCAAACAAAAATTACCGGTAATTGCCATAAAGCAGCCATGTTAAAGGTTTCGGTTAATGCACCCTGGCGTACAGCGCCATCGCCCATATAGGCAATGTTCACAAACTCGGTACCTTTATATTTCTCGGCGAAGGCGATACCGGCACCCAGTGGTACCTGGCCGCCTACGATGCCGTGGCCACCATAAAAATGTTTTTCCTTGTCAAACATGTGCATAGAACCACCTTTGCCTTTTGAGCATCCGGTAGCTTTGCCATATAACTCGGCCATTACCGCATTGGGGGTTACACCTTTGGCAAGCGCATGAGCGTGGTCGCGGTAAGCGGTGATCATGCTGTCTTCGGGTTTAATTACAGACATGGCTCCGGCCAATACAGCCTCCTGCCCAATATATAGGTGGCAAAAGCCCCTTATTTTTTGTTGTCCGTATAACTGTCCTGCTTTTTCTTCGAACTTACGCATTAACAGCATTTGTTCGTACCACATCAGGTAAGTGTCTTTATTAATTTCGATTGAACTCATGTAATTAAAACAATCAATAATCTTGGAGTAAAGCGCAAATCTAAATATATCCGTGAAAATATCGAAACTGGAGCGAATTTGTTGTGATGTTTTATCTTTTATTTTAAGAAAGAGCTATAAATGAGCAGGCTTAACCGTGTTTTGTAAGTTTAACCAAACATTATATGGCTTTATGTTCATATTGCCGAAGCCTTTTTGACCCTATAGCACAGTTTAACGGTATTTTAAAACGTTTTTAACGTGTTTGTGACATGTAATTTTTACAAAAAACGAAAGAAATAGGCCAAAAGGGTAACCCTGAAAGTATCATAAGCGTAATAGTGACCGGCTTTGATTGATAAGATTTTTAGTATAGATGCTATATTTATATTTTTTGAAAAAAAAGTGCCATTTATTTGCAATTTTAAAAAATATAGATAGTTTTGTAGCTACTGGTGGACATAAGTGTCTGATTTAATAAACAATTTGTTGACCCTAACAACAAACTAACGCGTTAAATGAAGAAAATTACTCTTGCTATAGTACTACTTTTCAGCGTTTTAGCTTCGCAAGCTCAAACCGCAAGTACTCCGAACACCACTGCCGACAAGGCTCCTGATGAGCAGGAAAGTTTAGCTAAAACTTATTTATCTCAGATTATGGGTGTCGCGTTATCCGCCACCTCAAACATGAAACTTTTTCACTTTGTTTACGATTGGATAGGTACTCCTTACCATTTCGGCGGCGAGTCAAGAAGAGGGATCGATTGCTCGGCATTCACAAAAGAATTATATAGCGAGGTTTTTAACCTGGATATTAAAAGAAGTTCACGCGATATTTTCAGCATGGTAAACCCTGTTGGTAAAGATGATCTGAAAGAAGGCGACCTGGTTTTCTTCAAGATCCACAGCCGCAGAATTTCTCATGTGGGTATTTACCTGGGTAATGGCCGTTTTGCACACGCTTCATCAAAAGGTGTAGCTATCAGCAGCCTGGATGACAATTACTACAGCCGTTATTTTTACAAAGGCGGTCGTTTGCTGGCATCATTCAAAAATGAATTTACCGGATCGGCTACAGAAACGGACGACGATAAGAATAATTAATTCCGATATCGGAATTCGGATGTTCGATTTCGGATTTGGCCAAAAACGCATTACTAACAATCCGAAATAAAAAAATTAATTTAGGCCCTTCATGAACATGAGGGGATTTTTTTTTGCCATAAGGTTACAGATCTTGCTTTTAACAGCTTGCTTGTTGTTGTTTTTGCAGGCCTGTGAAAGCCCGGCCCAAGATAGGCAGCAGGTTATTAAACACAAAAAGCATCACGCAGCCAAAGTTTTAACACCTCAGATAACCCCCATACAACACGACTCACTTTGTATTGCTGCCGTTGGCGATATTATGCTGGGTACCTCGTATCCGGATAGCACCACGCTTCCCCCCGATAGTGCCCGTAACAGTTTTAAGGCTGCTGCCGCCGAATTAAAGAATACAGACGTAGCATTTGGAAACCTGGAGGGCGCACTTGTTGATACCGGGGGACCGGCTCATTTCAAGCTTCATCAAAAAAGTAAAGCCTATTTATTCCGGATGCCTACCCAGTACGCCTCGGTTTTAAAAAACGCGGGATTTAATTTACTGAGCCTGGCTAATAACCACATTAATGATTTTGACGCGCATGGTCGCAAAAGCACTACCAAAACTTTGGACAGCCTGGGTATAAACTATGCCGGATTACAGATCAGGCCTTCAACGGTATTTGAGGTAAATGGTGTGCGCTATGGCTTTTGTTCCTTCGCACCCAATGCTAATACCGTATCTATACATGACTTGAAAGGTGCAGCGCGGATCATCAGAGAATTGAAACAGCGTTGCAATATTGTTATCGTATCATTTCATGGTGGCGGCGAAGGAGTAGATTATGAGCATGTGCCTTTTGCGGTAGAGTCATTCATTGGCGAAAAGCGGGGTGACGTGCATGCCTTTGCCCATAATGCCATTGATGCCGGTGCCGATTTGATATTTGGTAACGGCCCGCACGTGAACCGCGCAATGGAAATGTATAAGAACAGGCTGATAGCCTATAGTCTTGGCAATTTCTGTACCTACAAATGTGTAAGCGTAAGCGGTATTTGCGGCATGGCTCCCTTGCTTAAGGTTTACGTAAATAAGCGGGGTGAATTTTTAAGTGGTCGTATTATTTCCTTTAAACAGGCACATGATAAAGGATTGGTAAGAGATACCCTGGACCAAGCTACGCGCCGCATCCGCATGCTAACTGAAACAGACTTTCCTGATGCCGGTTTAAGCATTGCCGATAGCGGAGAAATAACCACCATTCCCCACTTTGATAATTCACTCACAAAAGTTACAGAGCCCAATCAATAGCCTATTAAAAAAAGCATTAATTTGCATGGTTTAAACTTTAACTATTAACATCTTATTTTCCGCACCTTCAACAGCGTATGAATAAATATTTATTATCATTAACTGCCGCGGCATTTGTTTGGACAGCAAATGCACAGCAAACCCCAACCTTAACCGCTCAAGATTATGCCCATGCCGAAAGCTTCTTGAGCTATAATACCGAGCAATTAGTTGATCATGGCAAAGTGATGCCTAACTGGCTTCTGGGCGATAAATTCTGGTACCGGATACTAACACCACAAGGAAGCGAATTTATTTTAGTTGATCCTGCAAAAAAAACACGTGTAGGGGCATTTGACCAGCAAAAACTAGCAGTGGCTATATCAACCGCTACAGGTAAAACTTACAAAGCGGATAAGCTGCCATTTCAGACCTTCAGTTTTTCAGACGATCTGAAATCGATCTCTTTTGCGGCCGATGGAAAATCCTGGAAATGTGATCTGCAAACTTATCAATGTACGCCAGATAATGCCATAATTGGTAAGCATACCGCACATTCCCGTAGAAGGGGCGGCGATGACGAAGTTGCATCTCCGGATGGTAGCCAGGTAGCCTACATTAAAGATTATAACCTTTGGGTACGTAATATAAAAACAGGGAAAGAGACACAACTCACTACCGATGGAGTAAAGGATTTTGGTTATGCTACTGATAATGCCGGCTGGAAATCATCAGACGGACCTATCGTTCGCTGGTCGCCCGATTCTAAAAAGATAGCCACCTTTAAGCAGGATCAGCGTAATGTGGGCGATATGTACCTGGTAACTACCAATGTTGGCCATCCTACATTGAAATCCTGGAAATACCCGTTGCCGGGGGATAAGGAAATAGCCACTATACAACGGGTGATCATTAATGTAGATGAACCCAAAGTGATCAATATCCAGGTCGCGCCTGATCCGCACCGTGCTACGCTGAGCGACGATATTGCCAGCAGCGGTACTTTTGATGATGTGGACTGGACAGAAGATGCTGCCAAGCTGGCTTTTGTATCCACCTCACGCGATCACAAACAGGAAAAATTCCGTATTGCCGATGCCTCCACTGGTGCCGTAAAAGAGGTTTTTGAGGAAGCCGTAGCTACGCAATATGAGTCGGGCCAGGGTGCTATCAACTGGAAATATCTGGCTAAAACTAACGAGATCATCTGGTTTTCTGAACGCGACAACTGGGGGCATCTGTATTTATATGACGCGCTAACCGGCAAGGTTAAAAACCAGATCACCAAAGGCGATTGGGCCGTAACCGAACTGTTAAAAGTTGACGAAAAGAATCGCCAGATCTATTTCCTGGCTGATGGCCGTGAACCCGGTAACCCGTACTTTAGCTATCTGTACAAAGTAGGATTTAATGGCAAGGGGCTAACGTTGCTTAGTCCTGGCGAAGGCACTCACCAGATTACTTTGTCGCCAGATGAGAACTATTTTATTGATAGCTATTCGAAAACTGATGCGCCGCCAGTAACCGTGCTGCGCGATCTGAATGGTAAGCTGATCAGCACCTTGGAGAAAACCGACATTAGCAGGCTACTGGCTTCGGGTTGGAAAGCGCCTATCCAGGTAACGGTTAAAGCACATGACGGCCAAACCGATATTTATGGAGTAATGTTTGTGCCAACCCATCTGGATCCCAATAAAAAATACCCCATCATTAATAATATTTACCCAGGCCCACAGGGCGGAAGTGTAGGCAGCTGGGGCTTCTTATCAGCCCATGGCGATTGCCAGGCTTTAGCCGAACTGGGTTTTGTGGTTGTTAAAATAGAAGGCACCAGTAATCCGCTGCGTTCCAAAAGCTACCATGATATGAATTATGGTCACATGTCTGAAAATACGCTGCCCGACCAGGTTACCGCCATGCAGCAACTGGCTCAAAAATATCCATATATCGATATCAATAAAGCAGGCATCTGGGGCCATTCCGGTGGTGGTTTTGCGACCGCCGCAGCTATGTTCCGTTTCCCAGAATTTTTTAAAGTGGGAATATCCGAATCGGGTAACCATGATAACCGTAATTATGAGGATGATTGGGGCGAACGTTATATTGGTTTGTTAACCCCGCAGGCTGATGGTACATCCAACTACGAAGCGCAGGCCAATCAAAATTATGCTAAAAACCTGAAAGGGAAACTCATGCTTGCCCATGGTTTAATGGATGATAATGTACCACCCTACAATACCTTGCTGGTTATTGAAGCCCTGGAGAAAGCCAATAAAGATTATGACCTGGTGGTATTCCCGAACAACGCCCATGGTTATGGTCAGAATTCATACTATATGATGCGCCGCCGCTGGGATTATTTTGTGAAGAACCTGGCAGGCGCTGAGCCACCGCAGGAGTATTTGCTAAAAGCTAAAACTGATCCACGGGATAGTATGAAATAAACATTCAAAAAAATGGAAAAAACATTTTTAAAGGTATTCTTATTACTGCTGGCGTATTTTCAGATTGAGCGGGTTAATGCTCAAATCACGCCGCAGCAGGCTATTGCTCATTTACAGAAAGGGATCAATATAGGTAATACATTAGATGCTCCCGGCGGTGAAACCAGTTGGGGACAACCCCTGATTAAACCTTATTATTTTGATGATTACAAAGCTGCCGGATTCACGGCAATTCGTATTCCGGTTACCTGGGAAAGACATGTTGATAGCATAGCCCCGTATGCTATCAATCCTGAGTTTATTGCACGCGTAGAACAGGTGGTTGACTGGGGTTTGAGCAGGGGCTTATATATCATATTAAACTGTCACCACGAGGATCTCATTAAAAAGGATTATTCGCCTAAAAATGTTGCCCGTTTTGAAGCTATATGGAACCAGATTGGCACTCGTTTTAAAGATAAATCCGATCATTTATTATTTGAAATATTGAATGAGCCACACCCGCTCAGTTTGGCAAATCTTAATGATCTGAATAAGCGCATCTTTAAAGTTATCCGAAAGAGCAATCCTACACGCATCATCGTTTATGCGGGCACAGAATGGAGCAGTGATTCTGAGTTATTAAAGGCCGACATTCCTAAGGATAAATATCTGATCGCGAATTTTCATTGCTATAGCCCCTGGACCTGGGTTTCTGGAAAAGATAAGAATATTTCCTGGGGCACACCAGCCGAGAAGAACGAGATTAAGGCAATATTTGACAGGGTCCATAACTTTTTTGCTCCTAAAGGCATACCGGTTATGGTAAATGAATATGGTTGTCCGGCAGGTAAATTGCAGGAGTGGCGTGTATTATTTTATAAAACTTACGTCGAAAATATCCGCTCGCATGGTTTTGGGTCTTTTGCGTGGGACGATGGGGGTGATTTCAAAACTTACGATAGGACGGGCCGTAAATGGATTGGTGGTGTACAAGAGGTAATAACATCATCATCCGGTGACCAGTAGTTGGGTTAGCGATATTAGTATTTTTGCTTTGTTGGTGTTGTCCATTCTTCCTTTAGCGCAAGTCTTATGCGGTTGTTAGTAGGCTGATGAGCTGTGCTCGTTCATCGGGCTGTATTGAAATCACAAGTCAGCCTTTACCCACAAAACTGCAACGCAAGACTTGCGCCAAAAGAGAGGGGCGAAAGAGAAATCTTCTATCTGTACGCTTTCCCTTTATTCAGCAGAAGATTTCTCCTCGTACCGTTCGAAATGACACTCGGGTTTTTCTAAACTAAAAAAAGCAGAATACCAAAGACGAAGCCTAAGCTTCGTCTTTGGTATTACGGATGAGGCTTATCCCCGTAAAGAAAAATAGTATGGATATAATACCTACAACAACCAATGTTGTGGTTTGACTGCTGTGATTGATGACACCCAGCCCGGTATAAATTAAGCCAATAATACCGAGTACAGTTAATATGGCTCCAAAAGTTCGTTTTAGGTTCATGGTTTTTATTGCTGTTTTATAAAGCATTTTTATAAAAACAAATAACACACCAATAATTAATACTACATTTATTTACTAAATATTATCAACCATGACAGCCGAAATTACTTTTGGAATAATTGTACTCATTCTCCTTATTGTTTTATCAACCTCTTTTGTGTCTGTAAAACAGGGCACTATAGTAGTGATCACGGTGTTTGGAAAATACCGGCGGATACTAACACCGGGCCTGAATTTTAAACTGCCATTTATCGAAAATGTATACTCCAAAATATCTATCCAGAACCGTTCGGTCGAGCTGGAGTTTCAGGCAGTAACTTTTGATCAGGCCAATGTTTATTTCAAGGCCATGCTGCTGTATTCGGTGCTTGATCAGCAGGAAGAAACCATAAAAAACGTAGCCTTTAAATTTGTTGATGAGCGTAACCTCATGCAGGCCCTTATCCGCACGGTTGAAGGTTCTATTCGCGCCTTTGTAGCCACCAAGCGCCAGAGCGAGGTATTGATATTGCGCCGCGATATTGTAGAGCATGTAAAAGAACAGCTCGATCAGATACTCGAGAGTTGGGGATATCACCTACAGGATCTGCAATTGAATGATATTACTTTTGATGATGTGATCATGAAATCCATGAGCCAGGTAGTGGCATCCAACAACCTGAAAGCAGCCGCCGAAAACGAAGGCCAGGCATTACTGATCACCAAAACAAAAGCGGCGGAGGCCGAAGGTAACGCCATCAAGATCTCGGCGCAGGCCGAACGGGAAGCAGCCCAGTTACGTGGTCAGGGTATCGCCCTGTTCCGTGAGGAAGTAGCCCGTGGTATGACTGTTGCCGCTAAAGAAATGGCCGAGGCCAATATGGATACCTCGGTGATCATGTTTACCATGTGGACAGAATCTATCAAACACTTCGCCGAAAATTCGCAAGGCAACGTGATATTCCTTGACGGATCAACCGATCAGATGCAGCATACTTTAAAAGAAATGATGGGCTTAAACCTTTTACAGAATGACAAAGTCAAAAAGTAAAAGTTTAACCTGCGTATTTCATGAATGTAAGATGGCTTAAAGAGGCGCTCATAGCCGCCCTGTTTTTAATAACGATAACCAGGGCACAGGCCCAACAACAATTCCATCAACTAACCATTAACGATTTTGGCGGCGCGCCGCGTGTAAATGCACGCGGCGTAGTTGCTTATACCAACTGCACCATTGATTTTAAATATCAGGCCAACCGGGTAAACGGTGGCTTTATGCTCAACGCCTTTGTAAAGCTGATACTAAATACCGAAAGATCCTGGCTCGACAGGAGCCGGATAACATCCAACCAGGTACTGTCAGAAGTATTAAAACATGAACAGGGGCATTATACCATTGCCTACCTGGAACAGCAGGAATTACTCCGTGAAATTGGCAGAACCCGTTTTAGTCGCAATTATCAATACGAGGCCATGAACCTGTTTAATCGCATTGATAACAAATACAAGCAGATGAATACCGACTATGATGAGGACACCCAGCACATGACCGACCGCGTGCAGCAGCACAGCTGGGATGTATATTTTCAAAAGCAATTACAGTTTATGCCGGTGGAGGATAGGGAGGGGCGATAAACCCAACCAACACGTCATTGAGGTACGAAGCAATCTCTATGCTGTACAGAGCGAATAACCAAGTATTAAACTTTGCATGACGGATTGACCTCCGTAGAGATTGCTTCGTTCCTCACAATGACGGGTGTTTTTATTTGACACAAATTAAAGGCTGCGTTTCAGCTATTCATTTTAGCAAAGCCTCTACGTATCTTTGTCCTAATGCCAAACGAGTTCACTCAGATCATCCGTAAAATTATCCATATTGATATGGATGCTTTTTACGCGTCTGTTGAGCAGCGCGACTTTCCCGAGTACCGGGGCAAGGCTTTGGTGGTGGGTGGCTCGCCGCAAGGCAGGGGTGGCGTGGTAGCTACAGCCAGTTATGAAGCGCGTAAATTTGGTGTGCGCTCGGCCATGTCATCAAAAAGAGCCTTGCAGCTTTGTCCGGATGCCATATTTGTACGGCCTCGTTTTGCGGCCTATGGTGAAGTATCACAAAGGATCAGGGAAATATTCAGTCGGTATACCGACCTGATCGAACCACTGTCGTTAGATGAAGCCTATCTGGATGTAACCAATGATAAGCTGAACGTAGGTTCGGCCATTGAAATAGCCAAACAGATTAAGCAGGCTATCAAAGATGAATTGCAGCTTACTGCCTCGGCAGGTGTATCCATCAATAAGTTTGTAGCCAAAATAGCATCGGATATCAATAAGCCCGACGGTTTAAAATTCATCGGTCCGTCCAGCATCGAAGATTTTATGGAGCAATTACCTGTTGAAAAGTTTTTTGGTGTGGGTAAGGTGACCGCTCAAAAAATGAAACAAATGGGCCTGCATACCGGCGCCGACCTGAAAAAACTGACGGAGGATGAATTGGTAAGGCACTTTGGCAAAACCGGCAGGTTTTATTACCAGATTGTACGGGGTGTGGATAACCGAGAGGTGCAGCCCCACCGCGAAACCAAATCGTTAGGGGCTGAGGATACTTTCGCGTACGACCTCACCACGCTGGAAGAAATGGATGCCGAACTCGACAAAATAGCGCTCACGGTTTATAACCGCCTGCTTAAATATGATCTTAAAGGCCGTACCCTTACCCTCAAAGTAAAATACAGCGACTTTAAGCAGATCACCCGGAACCAATCTTTCCCGGAGGTATTTAATGACTTGGAAACCATCAGCCAAACGGCTAAACATATCATGGCTGCTAATTATACAGAGGATGCCAAAGTGAGACTATTGGGTATATCTCTATCAAACTTTGGTGATGCAGTGGTTAAATCAAAACAGGAAAAAGAAGCCGGCCCGGGCGATCAGCTGGCACTGGAATTTTAGCCCCCTAAGCCCCTAAAGGGGAATCAAAATCAACTTTTAATTAAATAATGAGTTGTGTTAACAATTATTTAACAGAAAACACTTTCAAATAAAGTAAATTCTCATTACGTTTGAATTTTTTGTTGATGTAACTTCTATTAATTTTTTATCAAAAGTTAATGTTACGCGTCGACAGTACCAAACCATGCCAGATCATTTATGCCATTGCCCGGCATGAGTATTTGTCGTACGTTATTGAGCCACATATAGTTCAGCTTAATCCAAACGGCGAATTTTCACTAACCCACCAGCGTTTATTCTCCAATACAGCCAAGGAATTTATCCATTGTTTGGACGATACAGATATCAAGCTCATCAAGATCCTCGAAGAAATGGAGCAGGGCAACGTGATCAAACGTTATTATAAAAAGCCAATCCGCCCTTTTGAGTTTTTCTCTAAGATATTTAACGAGCAGCTTTTTGATACCATTCGCCCCAAAATGGAAAGGCGTATGGCCGAAGCATTAGCTTTGCTGTCCAGTAAACAGGTATACCAGATGAGCAAAGAGGGCTATCCTGCCGAACGCAAGCTGCAGATAGCCACCGAAGCCGCTTCGGTATTGTTCCATTTTAGGCGTAATGAGGAGGAGATCAGGTATTTCCCCACCATCAAATACCAGGGCATGCGCATTGAGTTCATGTTCAAAAACGCCGAGATCATTTGCAACCACCCCGCCTGGATGCTGCTGGATGATACCCTGTATTATTTTGATAAAGAAATAGAAGGTAAAAAGCTGCAGCCATTCCTTAATAAGCGATATATCGCTATTCCCCGGTCGTCAGAGCAATCCTACTTTGAAAAGTTTGTTGCGCCGTTGATTGAAAAGCATAACGTTTATGCCGAAGGTTTTGTCATCAATACTGAAAAATACGATGCGCAGGCCGCGCTGAAACCTATTTATATTGAAGGCGGTACCTCGCAGTTACAGCTATATTTTAAATATGCCGGCTATATTTTCCCATATGGCGATGGCAGGCATGTATCTGTCCGGATGGAAAAAAATGGCGACGAATATATCTTCCATCGCATTAAACGCTCTATCACCTGGGAAAAGAACAAGATGCAGCAGTTGGAGCAGATGGGCCTCAAAACGACGTCGAGCCTGTTCCAAAACCTGGAGGTTGACAACCATGATGAGGACGCCGATCACTCTTTTTCGGTTTTTGAATGGCTTAACCAGCATCATGACGAGTTGATTGAGCAGGGTTTTGAACTGGAGCAGCCAGAGGGCCAAAAACGCTATGTATTTGGCAACAGCAAAATTGACCTGGAAGTAAAAGAAAATAACGACTGGTTTGATATTCATGCCATTGTATGGTTCGGGCCGTACAGCATACCATTTATCCAGCTCCGAAATCATATTCTTAACCGTAAAAAGGAATTTACGCTGCCATCGGGCGAGATTGCCGTGATACCCGAAAAATGGTTTTCGCAGTATGGTAACCTGCTGCACTTTTCTGAAGGTAGTAACGATCTAAAGTTGCGCCGCCACCATATAGGCCTGGTAAATGACCTGGCCGAAGGCGAAATGGTCAACGTGACCATGACCCGCAAGCTGCAAAAGCTAACCGATTTTGAGGAGCTGGAAGAGGTAGATATGCCGCAGCATTTTGCCGGTAATTTAAGGCCCTATCAAAAGGCAGGCTATAACTGGTTCCACTTTTTAAAGAACTATCATTTTGGCGGCTGTCTGGCTGATGATATGGGACTTGGTAAAACCATACAGACCCTGGCCCTGCTGCAAAAACACAAAGAAGATACCGAGGCCGCAGGCAGCAAAGCTACATCGCTGGTGATCATGCCCACCTCGCTCATTTATAACTGGCTTAACGAGGCTAAAAAGTTTGCGCCACAGCTTAAACTCATGGTGCATACAGGTACCTTGCGCTACCGCTCGGCCGATGTGTTTGCCAATTACGATGTAGTGATAACTACTTACGGCATCAGCCGGATTGATATTGGCATGTTTAAGGAATACTTTTTTGATTATGTGATACTGGACGAAAGTCAGAATATCAAAAATCCGTCGTCCAAATCGTTCCAGGCGGTTAAGCAATTGAAATCGCGCTTTAAGCTGATACTGAGCGGTACCCCGGTTGAAAACTCGGTGAACGACTTGTGGACACAAATGTCATTCATTAACCCGGGTTTGCTGGGCGGTCAGCAGTTTTTTCAGAATGAATTTGTAACACCTATTGAAAAGAAAAAGGACGAGGACAAAGCCCGCAAACTACAGGCATTAATAAAACCTTTTGTATTACGCCGTACCAAGGAACAGGTAGCTACCGAGTTGCCGCCAAAAACCGAAAACCTTTTCTATTGCCAAATGAGCGAAGAACAAGCCTCGGTTTACGAAAAAGTAAAATCAGAATATCGCAACGAACTGCTTAAAAGTCTGGAGGACGGCACCTTTGCCAGAACCCAGATCCAGGTACTGCAAGGTTTGATTAAACTACGGCAGATAGCCAATCACCCTATTATGATCGACGATGATTATGAGGGTGATAGTGGCAAGTTTGAAAACGTGGTGCATACCCTGGCCAACGTATTGGATGGTGGGCATAAAGTGTTGATATTTTCGCAGTTTGTAAAACAACTAAGCATTTACCGTGAGCATTTTGAGCGCGAAAGCATACCTTATGTATACCTGGATGGTAGTACCCAGAACCGTGGCGATGTGGTGAAACAATTCCAGGAAGATCAGAAAACACGCGTTTTCCTGATCTCGATAAAAGCAGGTGGTGTAGGCTTAAACTTAACCGAGGCTGATTATGTATTTATCCTCGACCCGTGGTGGAACCCGGCTGTGGAACAGCAGGCTATTGACCGTACGCACCGTATCGGCCAAACCAAAAACGTGTTCATCTACAAATTTATCACCAAGGATACGGTAGAAGAGAAGATCCTGGCCCTGCAGCAACGCAAATTAAGCCTGAGCCGCGCGCTCATTACTACCGAGGAAAGCTTTATTAAATCGCTTACTGCTGATGATATCAGGGAGATATTGGGGTAATCTTCCCTCTACACGCGTCATTGCGAGATTAAAAATCCGTTAGGCCTCTGAAAGTGTGAAATGACATATCTTTGCATAAGCTGTACAGCGTGGCCGAAGTCAATATAGTGCTTAATGCCTGTTTGCGAGTATGGTTCCGAAGAAAAGAGTCTGAAAGTTTGGTACGACCCTGAAAAGGGTTTGTCCGATGGGTAGCCTGTCATTTTTTTTAAACTCCTTCGGGTGCAGCTTATATTTAATAAGGCATTTAGGAATCTGAATGTCCCCAATCGAGGTTGATATCGGTTGTGGTTTTTTATTGGCCTACCCTCAGGTAAATGCTGAGTATTTAAGTGTCTAATAGATAGATTGTTATGGTTTTATCTCACCACATATTCTGCAAAAAGCAGACTATATTACATATAAACATGTCATGGGTAGGTACGAAGCAATCTCTATGCTGTACAGAGAGAATTACTAAGTGATGAACCTGCATAATTGACCTGCCTGTGTAGAGATTGCTTCGTACCTCGCAATGGCGCGTGTGTTGTTTTAATGATTACTTTTACAAATATTCCCGCAAAACCTCTTCCAAAATAGCAACCAGCTCCTGATCATTAAATTGATAGTTGTCTTCAATATCCAGTACCACCAGCTGCTTGCCGGTCATATCAAAGCGCTGTTTTAATAGTTGCTGATGTTTACGCTCCATCACGAATATTATATCGGCCCGATCGATCATTTTCTGACTGATGCGGATACGTGCCTTATCGCTGGTACCGGCAGAGTATGCCAGGTGCACCGGATGGTTTTTAAATAAAAGCTCGGCTGTAGGGCTTCGCCATTGGTTTTTACTGCAGATGAAAAATAAGTTGGCCAAGGAGTGATCTAATATCAGGTTGAACTAAGCGCTGCTGAAAATTTGAATATAACACTGATGACAAAGAACACAATGGATAAGTAAAATATTCGTTTTCCCTGCTTTCGGTCGTTGTCGCTATAGCTGTAAACCCGTTCGCCATCAGGCAGTGTTTTTTTGAAGGATGACAAGTGCCAGCCAATAAAGATGCCTAATAGCCCGCCTGCGATAGCGAATATATATCCTAAGATAATCCAGGTGGTTTGTGGTGGTTCCGGTTGTTTAAGGGCTTCTATCCGGCTTTTATGCAGCCCGGATAATTTCTGATCATTAATTTCAACTCCGCGTTCGGTAAGTATTTTTCTGGCCAGCTGATAGTCGAACGGGCTCCATTCATCAGCTTTGGCCAAAATATCTATGAGCTCTTCGTTACTAAAGCCAAACAGGTAATGATCCGGATCGGCCTGGTCAATATTTGTACGCTCGCTGTCATTCAGCAAGCGGTTTACCAACTCAAAATCTACGGCTCGTATTTTTACAATGTAATCTTTAGATAGCTCGCTGTTAACAAATGCCGGATTAAAGGAAAACTGGCTTTCTTCTACCCCATGTGGAATATGATGTTGATCCAGCAGCGTGGTAAGCTCACTTGCTAAAGCCGGGTCATTAAAGGTTTGAAAGGTAATAAGGTCAGGTTGCATATGGGTAGAGCTAAAGTATCATAGATCAAAGTCCGTTTTTGGGTACCCAGGCCTGGCTTTTGATGAGCCATTTGTCGCTGACAAGACGGAGCACAAATGAAAAGGCCCCCTCCTCATTAAATGCGTCGCCGTTAATGGTGCCGGTGTATTCAACGGGTACTACCAGATAAGCTACTTCTTCGGTTTGCTGGAAAACCTTGATGCGTTTAACTTCAACCTTGAAATCTTTTATTTTAAAACCCTTTACCGCCTTCTGTACCGAGTTTATCCATTGCACGCCTGCCAGTGGGCCAGCCCACGAAAAAGGCTGCTGCTCGTCGCTTATTACAGCATTTGGGGTATAAAATTCAGCTATTTTTTCGATATTAAAAGTATACGAAGCCTTGAGTACCGTATTTACAATTTCCAACACTTCGGGCTTTAATGTTTTTATAGTTTTTGCAGTGTCTACGCTATTAATACCTGCAGCATGCGTTTTGTTCACAACCGAAAAGGTTAAGAGCAAACCTACACATGCTATAGTAAATATGTTTTTCATCTTACGAAGCTGTTAATATGATCTGTACTATTTGCCATAGCTATTCATATAGTCCAAAGTTAAGTTACAAAGAGCCTTAACTCCTAATGTAAATCCGCTTTCATCAATAAAAAAATCGGGCGTATGGTGCGATGGCGCTTTTAACGGATCCTGACCTTTAGGCATTCCGCCTAAAAAGAAGAATAATCCGGGTACTTTTTCCTGGTAAAAACTAAAATCCTCGGCGCCGGTAACGGGCGGGCGCAGCAGCACATTTTCGGCTCCGGCGGTATGTTGTAAACTGGGCAGCATTTTTTCGGTTAGCTTAACATCATTAAAAGTAACCGGGTAATGATTGCTGTATGGAATCTTCACCTCGGCGGTAGCGCCTTGTGCTTCGGCGGTTTTGGTGGCTATTTGTTTAACGCGCTCAATCAGTAGTTTTTCATCGGCAAGGGTAAAAGAACGTAGTGTACCCAGCATTTCTACCCGTTCCGGAATAATATTAGAGCGGTTGCCGGCTTTAATGGCACCGATGGTTACCACTGCCGGGTTTTGGGTCACGTCAACATTACGACTCACAATGGTTTGCAGGTTGTTAATGATCTCGGCCGAAACTACGATCGGGTCAACGCTCGACCATGGATAAGCGCCGTGAGCCGATCGCCCTTTTACAATGATCTGCATGTCGTTTACCCCGGCCATTGTTCCGCCTGGGCGATAAGTGATCTTACCAACTTCGGTTTGAGAGTTGATATGCAGACCAAATATGGCATCAACCTTTGGGTTTTCCAATACACCTTCCTTTACCATTTCTTCGGCGCCGCCTTTCTGGCCGGGTTCCACCCCTTCTTCTGCGGGCTGAAAAATGAATTTTACGGTACCGTGGAGCTCGCTTTTCATGGTTGATAGCACCTGGGCCACGGCCATCAGAATAGCCATATGCGAATCATGCCCGCAGGCATGCATCACACCAACTTCCTGTCCGTTATAAGTGGTTTTTACTTTGGATGCAAAGGGAACAGGTGTACGTTCAACTACCGGCAGGCCATCCATATCGGCCCGCAAAGCAACAACCGGTCCGGGTTTATCGCCTTTTAAAATACCAACTACACCGGTGGTAGCAATACCAGTTTGTACCTGTATGCCTAAGGACTGCAGGTGTTTGGCAATAATACCCGATGTGCGTACCTCATGGTTCCCCAGTTCCGGGTGTTCATGAAAATCCCTCCGCCAGGCAACTATCTTGCTTTGCAAAGCATCGGCTTTGGTGCTTACTGTGCTTGACACATCAGTTTGTGCAAGCGCTTGCAGACTGGTTAAGGACAGTAATAGGGTGTAAAGTTGCTTCATGCCAGATTATTTACGCTAAATATAAGTATAAACAATAAAAAACGATAGCATGTTGAATGCTATCGTTTTTTACAAATATTATGATGTGGTTTTTAATTAATACTAATGAGGTCTATCGTAAATATCAATACCGAATTTGCCGGTATCGGACCGTTTGGATAAGGGCCATAACCATACCTGGAGGGGATAAGCAGAATGATGCGTCCGCCGGCTTTAATAAAGGGTACGCCGATAGTCCAACCGGGTATAACTTGCGACAGGCTGGTTTGATAACTTGTTTTTGAATCGAATGGGTTATCATTAAGCAACTTACCGGTATAGTTAACGGTAACGGTTGAACCGCCAGATGGGTTTGGGCCGCTGCCGGGAGTTACGATCTGATAGTATATGCCCGAAGTATCCTTGGTAGCGGTGATATCGGTGTGCGCGGCAAGATATGTTTTTATAGCGGCATCATCGGTAACAGCCTGTACCGCAGGATCAACCACAACAGGTGGTTTCTGTTGTTCTGTTTTCAGGCAGGATGACAGGGTGATGATGGCCAAACCCAATAGTAAAAAGTATCTTTTCATGTTCATCTGTCGTTAATAGTAGTAGTTTGAGTGCATCTAATATAGATTTAACTATGGACTAAAGCTAAATAGTAATAAATAAGATACAATATTGAAACAGGATCATCGTATTTTCTATTGAACCTTAACAAGATCGATATCAAATGTCAACACCGCGTTTTCGGGAATGGGGCCGGCGCCGCCAGCGCCGTAAGCCAGATGCGATGGTACGTACAGCACCATGTTGCCACCTGGTTTTAAATGCGGTACCGCTATTTGCCAGGCCTTAACCAGGCTCGATAAGGGTCTCGAAAAATTGCTGCCTTTATCATACAACTGCCCGCCCATGAGGGAACAGGTATAATTAACGGTTACGGTTGAACCTTCGGTAGGGGTAATGCCTGTCCCCGGTTTTATGATCTGATAATATAATCCCGATGGATCTTTCACGGCTTTGATCTGCGGATTGGCTTTCAGGTATACCCGGATCAGGGAGTCATCGACTTTGGCCTGCTGCGCCATCTGACCCGACATAGAACCGCCGCATGAGGTCAGAAAGAGCACAATGGCGCTTAATAGTAAAAAGTATTTAGTCATAATAGTTTAATCAAAAAGCTCCCTCCAAATATCAGCTAAAGAGCGGAATTTGAAGAGAGCTTTGGTTATTTATTGATGGTTTTACTTAAACTGTTGTTTTGATCTTGAGTTCGGTCATCTGCGCATCGGCGATGGTGGATGGCGAATCGATCATCACATCACGGCCCGAGTTGTTTTTCGGGAAAGCGATCACGTCGCGGATAGAATCCAAGCCGGCAAAAATAGATACCAAACGATCAAATCCCAACGCTAAACCACCATGTGGTGGAGCGCCATATTCAAAAGCATCCATTAAAAAGCCGAATTGTTTTTGCGCTTCTTCCGGCGAAAATCCCAGGTGTTTGAACATCAGCGATTGCATACCACGATCATGGATCCGGATGGAACCGCCGCCTACTTCGGTGCCGTTGATCACCAGGTCATACGCGTTGGCGCGTACTGCTCCGGGATCGGTATCCAGCAGGGCAATATCCTCCGGTTTGGGCGAAGTGAAGGGGTGGTGCATGGCATGGTAACGGCTGGTTTCTTCGTCCCATTCCAATAGCGGGAAATCCAGCACCCATAACGGCGCGAATTTATTTTTATCGCGCAGGCCCAAACGGCTGCCCATCTCTAAGCGCAGCTCGTTCAGTTGCTTGCGTACCTTATCGGTATTGCCGGCCAATACCAGCATCAAGTCGCCTTTTTCAGCGTTGAAAGCTGCCGCCCAGTTGGTGAGCTCGTCTTCGCTGTAAAATTTATCAACCGATGATTTTAACGTGCTATCCTCATTATAACGGCAATAGATCATACCGGTAACGCCAATCTGCGGGCGTTTTAACCATTCGGTCAGTTCGTCAATTTGTTTGCGGGTGTAGCTGGCGCAGCCTTTGGCGTTGATACCTACTACCAGTTCAGCATTATCAAAAATGCCAAAACCTTTGCCTTTTACAATGTCGTTCAGCTCCACAAACTCCATCCCGAAACGAACGTCGGGTTTGTCTGATCCATACAAGCGCATGGCATCGGCATATTGCATCCGTGGGAAATCACCCAGGTCAATACCTTTTACAGTGGTAAACAGATGGCGGGTTAATCCCTCAAAAATGTTTAATATATCTTCCTGGGTAATGAAGGAAAGCTCACAATCTATCTGGGTAAACTCCGGCTGACGATCAGCGCGCAGATCCTCGTCACGGAAACATTTCACGATCTGGAAATAACGGTCGAAGCCGCTCACCATCAACAATTGCTTAAATGTTTGCGGTGATTGCGGAAGGGCGTAAAACTCGCCCGGGTTCATGCGGCTTGGCACCACAAAGTCACGAGCTCCTTCAGGAGTGGATTTGATGAGCACCGGGGTTTCCACCTCAATAAAATCAAGCTTGTCTAAATACTTACGGATCTCCTGTGCCATTTTGTGGCGCAGTACCAAATTGTTACGGATAGGCGCACGGCGCAGATCAAGGTAACGGTATTTAGCACGAAGTTCTTCGCCGCCATCGGTTTCATCCTCAATTAAAAACGGGGGCAATTTGGCCGCGTTCAGAATTTCGATATTTTCAACGGCAATTTCAATTTCGCCGGTTGGTATCTTGTTGTTTTTGCTCGTACGTTCCAGAACCTTGCCGGTAAGTTTGATCACAAACTCGCGACCAAGACCGCGGCCAATTTCACGTACGGCAGCGTTGGTATCGGTATTGATCACCAGTTGAGTTAAACCATAACGGTCGCGCACATCAATAAATGTGGTACCGCCCAGGTCGCGCGATTTTTGTACCCATCCGCATAAAGTAACCGATTGGCCTAAGTTGCTGATATTTAATTCGCCGCAGGTATGAGTTCTAAGCATAATAGCAATAGTTTTATAAAAGTCTGCAAAAGTAAGTTTTTAGTTGGAAGTCCGAAAGACCGAGAGACGGAAAGTCCGGAAGTTTTGATCTTTTAATGATTAGTTGCTTTTCTTCCGGGGCTTCCGGACTTTTTCAACTTTCGGACTAAAACCCTATCTTTGCCGTATAATTTTCTCAAGGGGGTGCCTTGCTTTGAGCAATCAAACTGAAAGACAGGCTGAGATCAAACCCATTGTTTAAGTCTTAAGTTCTAAATCCTAAGTTCTAAGTCATTCATGACTTTCGACTAAAGACCCCCGACTAAAGACTTTGACATGCACCTGATCCGGATAATGCCGGCGTAGGGATAGGTAATAAGTTAAGTGTACTGCGTATTTACCCTGATGGGCAGATGGTTTAACTACATTTTGTATTCGTTATTTTGAAAAATTTGTTTGCGGCTATCGCTGCTTTGCTGTTGCCTGTTGTGGCATCGGCCCAGCTTTCCATCAGCGGAAAGATCACCAACACATCAGGCGAGGTTTTGCCCGGCGCTACTATCTCCATTAACAACCCCGCATTGAGCACCGTTGCTGATGTTACCGGAAAATTTAACTTTACCGATCTCAAAGCCGGTACTTATGTGCTTAAGGCCAGTTATATCGGCTATCAGACTATCAGTAAAAGTATCAGCTTAAATAAAAACGAGGTGATCAACATCACCTTGAACAACGGTGCGCTTACCGCCGAAGAAGTAACCGTAAGCTCTACCCGGGCCAGTAAAAATTCACCGACGGCTTATACCAACCTGAGTAAAAAGGATCTGGCCAAGAACAACTTTGGGCAGGATCTGCCTTATATGCTCAACCAAACCCCGTCGGTAGTGGTTTCTTCTGATGCCGGGGCGGGTATTGGTTATACGGGTATCCGTATCCGCGGATCGGATGCTACTCGTATCAACGTTACTATCAATGGCATCCCGTATAATGATTCGGAAAGCCAGGGTTCGTACTTTGTCGACCTGCCCGATATTACTTCATCTGTAGATAATATCCAGATCCAGCGTGGGGTGGGTACTTCCACCAATGGTGCGGGTGCTTTTGGCGGCAGTATCAATATCCAAACCACCACTCGCCGCGATACCGCTTATGCCGATATCAACGCTTCGGCAGGTTCATACGGTTCCATCAAAACTACCGTTAGCGCGGGTACGGGCTTACTGGGCGGCCATTTTAGTCTGGATGGCCGCGTGTCGCGTATCCATTCTGATGGGTATATTGACAGGGCTACATCAAACCTTAAATCGTTTTTTGTAAGTGGTGCCTGGTATGGTAAAAACAGTACTTTAAGGGCCAATGTGTTTTCGGGTTACGAAACTACTTATCAGGCCTGGAACGGTATTGCCGATTATGTGATAGGCGATAATACCCGCTCAGATAACCGTACCTATAACGAACTGGGATATATAGATGCAACTAACTCGTTCTATAAAAACCAGGTAGACCATTATACCCAAAATCATTACCAGTTATTGTACGATAAAAAAATATCAGACAAGCTATCCTTTAGCGGGGCCCTGCATTATACCAAAGGTAAAGGCTATTACGAGGAATACCGTAATGCCGACTCTTTGAAAAATTATGGGATAGCTCCCGTTGTGGTTGGTCCTAATACCATCAGCGCTACTGATCTGGTACGCAGGCTTTGGCTCAATAACGATTTTTATGGCGTAACTTATGCCCTCAAATATCAGCCGCAAACCAACCTGAACATGACCCTGGGCGGCGCTTATAACCAGTACAAGGGTGCGCATTATGGAGATGTGATTGATGTCTTTACGCCTATCGGTCTGCCATCTAATTATGAATACTACCGCGATAACGCCAAAAAGAACGACTTTAACATATTTGCCCGTGCTGAGTGGCATCTGGATAAAGTATTGCTGTATGCCGATATGCAATACCGCCATATTTATTACTCTTTTTACGGGATAGATAAAAACCTGAATAACGCGCAGCAAACCGCCGAGCTCAACTTTTTTAACCCCAAGGCAGGTATCACTTACCAATTTAACGAGCATAGCAACGTATACGCTTCGTTCGCGGTAGGTAACCATGAACCCAACCGCGATGACTATGTCGATTCGCCGCCGCAGAATCGCCCCAAATCAGAAAACCTGAAAGATTTTGAAGCAGGTTATCGTATCAGCGGCCCTATATTTACAGGCGGAATCAACGGCTTTTATATGTTGTACAAAAACCAGCTGGTATTAACCGGTGCCTTGAATGATGTAGGCAGCCCGGTGCGTACCAACGTGAAGGACAGCTACCGTGTCGGTGTGGAGTTTGATGGCAAAGTGAAAATTACCAATCAGCTCAATTGGGGCTTAACCGCTACCTGGAGCGCCAACAAGATCAAGAACTATCAACAGTTTTTTGCCGATGAAGATGGCGGCCCTTTAGTAGGTGAAAGTTTTAAGAAAACCGATATCGCTTTCTCACCATCGTTAACCGGTTCAAGTGTGATAAGCTACAGCCCGGTAAAAGGTGGCGAGATCGCTTTTATCAGTAAATATGTAAGTCAGCAGTATATTGATAATACCTCCAACCAAAATCCGCAGGGTTATACCATAGCTCCGGAAAACCTGGATAATACCTATGCGGCTAACCGCCTGCTGAAAAGTTATTTTGTGAACGATGTGCGGATAAGATATAACTTTAAAGTAAAGGGTGTAAAAAATATTGGACTGGGCTTGCAGGTGAACAACATCTTCAGCGAAAAATATGAAGCCAATGGCGCTACTTATGCCAATGTTAAGGGGAGTAATATCCTGAATTATAACTACTTTTTCCCACAGGCACCACGCAATTTTATGGCCTCGGTAAGTTTGAGTTTTTAATGGACACTAATTGCACGAATGAGTACGGATTTTACGAATAGGAAGGAGTAAGCATTGGGGCCGGGCTTGTGCGATTCCCCTCTTGAGAGGGGTGGAGGGGTGTGTTTATCGACGCAGAATAACACACCCCAGCCAACGCTCAGTCTTACGCGCCCCCGCTCAAGAGGGGATTTGAATGAACTGAGAAAAAATTGACCATGCATAACTTATTAAATTTGTTTATTGAACAAATACGGGAAACTACCTGGGTGCAATGGCTTGCCGTGGCTTTGGGCGTTGCCGAAGTGCTGCTGGCGCGGGTGAATAACATCTGGCTTTACCCTGCGGGGATATTGGGCACTGCTTTATCCATATTGTTGTTGATGGAAGCACAACTGTATGCCGAATCGCTGCTCAACGTGTATTATATCGTAATGAGTGTTTATGGCTGGGTATACTGGGTAAAAAAACGTGATCAGCCGCCCGTAAAAGTCACCTGGTCAACCCGAACAGAGTGGATTATCAGCTTATCCATATCATTGGGCGGCTGGGCGGTCCTGTATTTTTTGCTCCGGTACTTTACGCCATCAAACGTGTCGTTATGGGATGCCTTTGTATCCTCAACCGCATGGGCGGGCATGTGGTTGCTGGCACGACGAAAAATAGAGAACTGGATATTTTTAAACATATCCAACCTGTTTGCCGTACCGCTGTTGTTTTATAAAAAACTGCCCATGTTTGCCGTACTCACCATATTTTTATTCATTGTGGCCTGTTTTGGATATTTTGACTGGCGGAGAAGAGCCCAAGGCCCAAAGCTTAAAGCCGAAAGTTTGTAAGAAAAAGTCTTATTCCAGCCCTTCTCCTTTGGAGAAGGGCTGGAAAATATGAAAGATCCTGCCAATCAAAAGTCCTCTCCGAAGGAGAGGACTTTTGATTGGCTAAACGTTTGTAAATATGAAAATTGCTTTAGGCTTTTCGCCTTTAGCTTTAAGCTCAAAAAAATGCATCCATCAACCCACCTCAAACCCGAATGGGTAAATATCATCAGGGAAGCAGTACCCGCGGCAGAAAAGGCGGGGATGCTGCAGCCAGCGCAATTGGCGCTGGTGCACGAGCAGGGCTGGTTTAAATTTCTGGTGCCTCAGGCTTACGGCGGCTTGCAACTTTCGCTGCCAGATATGGTTAGGCTGGAAGAAAGCCTGGCCTGGGCCAATGGCAGCCTGGGCTGGGTAGTTACGCTTTGCGCTGGAGCAGGATGGTTTGGCGGATTTTTATCACCCGAAATGGCACCGGGGATTTTTGACAATCCAAAACTATGCCTGGCCGGTAGTGGAGCCGCCACGGGTACGGCAACCATAACCGATGGCGGGTATCTCGTCAACGGCCGCTGGAAATATGCCAGCGGGGTGCACCACGCCACGCATTTGACCGCTAATTGCGTCATCAAACAAGGCGATGAAACGGTGTTGAATGATGATGGTTCACCGCGGATATTGCCCTTTATTTTTGACCGTAAAGATGTCACCCTGATATCTGCCTGGAAATTTATGGGTATGATGGGCACCGGCAGCGACGCCTATGAAGTGCGTGATCTTTTTGTGGAAAACAACAGGTGTTTTAAAATTGATCCTGACAACGCAGTAATTGCCGGACCTTTATACCAATACCCCTTTATACAACTGGCCGAGGCTACGCTGGCGGCCAACATATCGGGCATGGCGGTTCATTTTACAGATCTGTGTGCTACTATTTTTGATGAAAGATCAGAGAATAAACACTTGACAAAAGATCGGAGGGAGATCATCAAACAACTGCATGAAAAATTGACCAATAAGTTAAACACAGTACGCCTCAAATTTTACAGCTCGGTCGATGCCTCCTGGCAAGGCGCGTTAATGGGGAAAGCCTCACAACTACATCAAATTGGCCAAAGCAGTCGAAAACTGGCCCGCACCGCCCGTGAATGTGTAGATGAGCTGTATCCTTACTGCGGCCTGCAGGCTGCCAATCCCGACACCGAACTCAATCAGGTATGGCGTGATTTGCATACTGCCAGTCAGCATTCGTTGCTGGTGTTTGAGGGCTGATTCAATAATTTGTCAGCGATCATCTACAATTTAAGTGCTCAGTGCATAAGCTCCTGATGGCATATAGCGCAGCAAGGGAGTTTTACAACAAAAATGATAATTAACAAAAAACTATAACGCATTTTAAAAGCATTGTTGATATTTGAGCTTCTCCAAAACAATGAAAAATGAAGCTTAAACATCTGCTCCTTGTTCCTTTATGCATTGCTGCCATTTCGGTATCGGCACAAAAAAAGAAAATCAGCGCGGCTCCGGCTGCCGCATCATTGCCCCGCCCAAAACTGGTAGTAGGTCTTGTGGTTGATCAAATGCGCTGGGATTATCTGTACCGGTATTACGATCGCTATGAGGCAGGAGGCTTTAAGCGTTTACTTAACGAAGGTTTTACCTGCGAAAACACCAATATCGACTACATACCAACCGTAACGGCTGCTGGCCATACTTGCATTTACACCGGTTCGGTGCCGGCCCTGCATGGCATAGCGGGCAATGATTTTATTATAGAGGCCACCGGAAAATCCATGTATTGTACAGACGACAGCACCGTACATGCAGTGGGCAGTACCTCCAAAGCCGGCGAAATGTCGCCCCGCAATTTACTGGTGACCACCGTTACCGACGAATTAAGACTGGCTACCAACTTCCGCTCCAAAGTGATCGGCATAGCCCTGAAAGACAGGGGCGGTATCCTGCCCGCCGGGCATACCGCTAATGCTGCTTACTGGTTTGATGACGCGAATGGCAGCTGGATAAGCAGCACTTATTATATGAACGATCTGCCGGACTGGGTTAAGAAATTTAATGATCAGAAAATAGCCGAAAAATACCTGAAACAAGATTGGAACACGCTATACCCGATCAGTACTTACGTACAAAGTACTCCTGATAACAGCCCCCGTTATGAAGGTAAATTTGGCGGAACAGAAACACCAACCTTCCCCATCAAAACATCTGAGTTATACAAAGGTAAAGCAGGTTTGATCCGTTCTACCCCGTTCGGTAACACCATGACGCTCGACCTGGCCCGCGCCGCTGTTGAAGGCGAGCAATTAGGCAAAAATACCGTAACCGACTTTTTGGCGGTAAGTTTATCTTCTACAGATTATGTTGGTCACCAATTTGGCCCCAACTCGGTAGAGGCTGAGGACACTTATTTACGATTGGATAAAGACCTGGCTTCCTTTTTTGGCTACCTGGATGCTGCCGTGGGTAAAGGCAACTATTCGGTTTTTTTAACTGCCGATCATGGCGCCGCGCATAACCCTACTTTTTTAACCGATCATCAAATACCGGCCGGTTTTTGGGACGACGGAAAAGCCGTTGTGGATATGGAAAAGCTGCTGGAAGATAAGTTCAAAGTAAAAAATCTCATCCGCAGTATGGCCAATTACCAGGTGACTTTTAATAACCCCATTATTAAAAAGGAAGGTTTAAATATTGACGTGATGAAACAAATTTGTATCGATTACCTGCAAACACAACCGGCTATTGCCTTTGCTGTGGATATGCAAAAGGCCCAAACAGCTAACATCCCCGAAGAACTGCGCAGCCGCATCATCAACGGGTACAATGTGGAGCATAGCGGTGTGATACAGATAATCCTGAAGCCGGGATATTTTACAGGGCACGGTAGTACCGGAACAACGCACGGCTCCTGGAATCCTTATGATACGCACATCCCGCTGGTATTTATGGGCTGGGGCATTAAGCACGGCAGCCTTACCCGCCAAACACACATGACGGATATTGCGCCTACCGTAGCTTCGTTATTACACATACAGGCGCCAAACGGCAATATTGGCAAAACCATCAGCGAGGCCCTGACACAGGAGAAATTGTAGCATTAGTCGGGAAAGTCCGAAAGTCAGTAAAGTCCGGAAGTTTTAAAACAGTTATCTTTATTGAGTTTCTTCCGGACTTTCCGACTTTACTGACTTTCGGACTATAAACCATGAAAAAATACATCTCCAAATTTCACTATCTCACGCAAGACCTGCCCGATCGTAGTCATGTGCAGCAGGTACAGATAGCCTGTGAAGCCGGTGCCAACTGGGTGCAATACCGCTGCATGACCAAGCCCGAAGATGAGCTGATTGATGAACTCAACGAAATAGCTGGCATTTGCGATGATTGGGGAGCCACACTCATCATCACCAATCATTATCATTTGCTGGATAAGGTAGATGCCCAGGGCGTACACATAGAAGATCCCTTGGCCGATCTGACAGCCATTCGCGCCACAATAACAGATGAAAAAACGTTAGGCGCCTCGGCCAGCAACCCGGATACTCTAATGAAAATACAAAGCCTGGGCGTTGCCGACTATTGTTGCTATGGTCCTTTTGCGCATACCCATACCAAACACAATGATTATCCGCTGCTGGGCTTTGATGGTTACCGCCAATTGGAAAAATTACCTATCGATATCCCGGTGATAGCCGTAGGTGGTGTACTGCTGAACGATGTAGAGCGCCTGCTGCAAACAGGTATTTATGGTATAGCCGTATCCGGAGCTGTTAACCTGGCGCTCAATCCCGGGTCGGCGTTAAAAGAGTTTTACAGGAAGGTTTATTGAGTACAAAGTCTTGAGCCCAAAGTCTTAGGTGAGACTTTTTGATTTCCGCTGCCGCCGCGAGATTAGCACAGCGTATCTCGTGGGCAGCATGGTTAAAGCCGAAGCCATGTTCACTACGGGCTGAAAGCCAGCAGCAGCGTTTAAAAAGTTTTTATACAATTAACGGACCCAGAGCAATAATAGTGAAGATACATTTCATTAAATATTCATTTATTCTATCTACTTTTAATCGATGTCTTCTCACCATATTGTAAGAGAAAAACAGGAGCCGGCATTACTGGTGCTGGGACTTGATGATTTTCCGGAAGAGTTGCTTGGTCAGTTACTGGAGTGGAGCCCGACAGTGATAACCACACCGCATACCGCCGAAAAGCTCAACATGCTGGGTATCAAGGTTGATTGGGTGATCAGCAACGGGGAGGAAGGAATTGTACAATCAGATATAAAACTGATGCCTCCCGGCGATAATACATGGGCAGCAACGGCATTAAGTTACCTGGTGGCCAACCATTATCCGGCTGTAAACGTAATAACAGATGAACCGGTACTGGATGATCTGTTAAACTATACCGGGAAAATTGACTTGGTGGTATTTCAGGGACAACAAAAAATTTATGCCATAAGTTCCGGTTTTAGCAAATGGAAACCGGCAGGCGAGCAGATACGGGTGCTAAACAATACAAAAGGGTTAAATTACACAGGCCTGGAACAAACCGGACCAGGAAGTTTTAAAACTATAAAAGACGGCTTTTTCACCCTGAGCTTTGAACAACCCTTTTTATGGGTTGCAGAAGCGTTGGATTAAGTCAGAAAAGTGTATAATTGAGCTGTTTTTACAGCAAGTTGCTTTATTGGTGTACTTTTTGTTAAATATAATTAAATACGCGTTAAACCGTTTAATCATTTATTAGTCTATATACCTATATCAGCAAAGAATACCGGGCTGATTAGTTAAAAATTTTTCATCATGAAACGCACATATAAAAAATTATTCACACTTGCTTTAGGAACTCTGTTGAGTTTGTCTTTAGCGTTTACCGCCGATGCACAGCATAGAACCAGTGGCGGCGGAGGCGGTGGCGCCAGATCATCCGGCGGTGGTGGCGGAGGCGGTGGTTATTCCCGTCCATCTGGTGGTAATGCCAGCTTTTCCCGTCCATCGTTTAATGGCGGTGCGCAACGGTCGGCAATAGCTGCTCCTCAGCGCACTTATGGTAGCAGCGGCTTTGCTTCACGTACTAACGTAACAACTGCCCCGCAGCGTACTTATGGTGCCGCAACGCGTACTAATGGGAATGTTGCAGTAGCACCAGGCCGTACTAGTGTTGGAGGAGCTACTCGTACCTATGGTTACGGAACCCGTGGATATGCGAGTGTAAGCAGAAATGCATATGCTGGTGGCCGTGGTACCTATTACAGGACTGCTGGTGGTAGCGGTTATGCAGGTCGTGGTTATTCAAGCTATCGTTACGGTGGCCGTGGCGGTTACTTCGGCAATCACTATTGGTATCCATACCGTAACTACTATAATTCATATTACCTGCCAAGATTAGGCTTCAGTATAGGGTTTTTACCTTACGGATACTATCCTTTCTGGTGGGGCGATTATCAGTACTACTACAGCGATGGGTTGTATTACCAACAAATCAATGATCAGTATACTGTAGTTGAGCCACCTGTAGGTGCCGAGATTAAAACGCTGCCTAAAGATGCTCAGAGTATCATGATCAACGGCGAACAGTATTATGAATCAAACGGTGTTTACTATCAGCCAATTACTAAAGACGACGGAACCGCCACTTACGTAATTGCAGGTAAAGACGGTGAATTGAATACTGACCAGGGTGGTAATGGTGATGTTCAGCAAGCACCTCAAATAGGTGACATAGTTGGCCAGTTGCCACAAGACAGCAGAAAAATAAAGATTAACGGCGAAAAATTGTATGTATCTCCTGATGGTTATTACTACCAGGATGCTACCGACAATAATGGTAACAGGGCTTACAAAATTGTAGGTACACCAGCCGACGATCCTGCAGATCAGAATCAACAGTAAGGGATAAATTACCTTAAACAGCATTTAACGGGCTGCCTCTTAACTGGGGTAGCCCGTTTTTTTTATAAATTCAGGGAACACTCATGCGCTAAAAACGTTATAGGAATATTTAACCGGTATCCGGAAAGCTAATATTTGTGTTACACTATTAACCCGATATGATAAAATATATAGCTGGTTTATTTTTTATCCTACTGCTGCAGCTATCCTATGGCTCCAATGCAGCTATCCCCAAAGAGGCCTTAAAATTATACAAGGCCAATAATACCAACATACAATACGTAGGACGTATTGATTTCGCAAATCCGCTAAAACCCAGAATGTGGTCGCCGGGAGTTTATATCAAGCTACGTTTTGAAGGCAAAAAATGCGAGGTGCTGATCAATGATGAAGTACTGTATGGAAAAAACCATAATTACCTGGAAATAGCAGTTGATAATAATGCACCATACCGGGTGCAAACTACAGGTAAAACCAATGTGATCACCATAGGCGAAGAAATCTCTGAAGGCGAACATACCGTTGTTATTTGTAAGGACACCGAGTCGCAGATAGGTTATATTGATTTTGTGGGTGTCAGGTGCGCTAAACTTTTGCCGCCGCCTGCTCAGCCGGCACGAAAAATTGAATACATTGGCGACTCCATTACCAGCGGGGCTGGTATGGACCAGTCAACCACCCCATGTGGTAAAGGCGAATGGTATGATCAGCATAATGCCTACATGAGCTATGGACCTCGTACATCGCGCAACTTAAACGCGCAATGGCAGCTTACTTCGGTGGCAGGTATTGGTATGATACACAGCTGTTGCAATATGGATATCACCATGCCCCTTGTGTTTGATAAAGTTTTTCTGCGCAATGATTCCATTACCTGGAATTTTAAACATTACCAGCCTGATGTAGTAACCATTTGTCTGGGGCAAAATGATGGCGTCGGCGATTCTATCCGCTATTGCGATATTTATACCAGGTTTATTAAAACATTAAGGCAGAAGTATCCTGCAGCTGATATTGTATGCTTGAGCAGCCCCATGGCCGATGAAAAACTATCAGCCGCCCTGCAAAATTATCTCACCGCTATTACTACCGAGGTCAATAATAGCGGTGACAAAAAGGTATATAAGTACTTTTTTTCGCGACGATATTACCAGGGCTGCGGTACACATCCCGATATGAAAGAACATGAGTTTATTGCCGATGAACTAACCGCTTATTTGAAGCAGTTGAAGGACTGGTAATTTTCATCGGAGTAATTTGTTTTTTAATGGTGATGAAGCTATCATGAGCCGGTTTACTCATTCCGGTTTGCGAACCTTAGCTCATGATGGTTTCAAATAAAGAAAACTTTTCGGTTTTTGGGCTATTGTTATTTATATACCAATAATAAGATAGCTATGAAAAATCATGATCACCAGCAATTAATTCAAAAGTTGTTTAATTGCGTGCTTGCTTGTGAACATTGTGCAAACGCCTGTTTGCATGAAGAGGATGTAAAAATGATGGCTCAATGTATCAGGCTCGACAGGGATTGTGCCGACATTTGTAACCAGGCGGCCAGGCTATTACAACGGGATTCGGCGGTTGCCTATCAGTACCTGGTTATATGTGAGGAAATATGCCGGCTTTGTGCCGATGAGTGCAGCAAACACGATAACGATCACTGCCGCCAATGTGCAGAAACATGTTTGATTTGTGCCGATGCTTGTCATGAACATCATGCGCCTGTAACGCAGGATTAACTAAAAAGCCCGATTGCGGTTGGTTCAGCAATCGGGCTTTTTAATGTAATTAATTGTCTAAATGAAAGTCTTATTCATAACTGTGCCGTTCAAAATCATAATCTGATTGTGAGGTAATGATCTTCTTTCGCCGTTCAATATCGGTACCCACGGAGTGATCATAAATATTGTCGGTAACGGTGATATCTCGTTCTTTATCCCGCTCTGCGAAATGGATGTTGGCCTCAGCCGTTTTGGCTATGGCGACATCGTAAGGCCCTTTTGGCGACATCAGTTTTACAAATACCGGTAAACACTCAAACAGGATAAACAGGTAGCCTATAAATGATATAGCCAGGTAGGTATCCAGGTCACGGGTGCCATTCTCGTTATAAGTTAACTGTCCCAGGGCCCAGTTACGGTCGCTAAAGCCAGCTATATTGGTGAGGCTGTCCAGTTGATGTTCCGAGAAAAGCCGGGTACTGTTCAGCCCTTCATAGTCCTTTCGCGCGGCCAGGTACTGGTCCATCTGTCCTAAATTCTGGGTTACCTCCTTCAGGCGACTCTCTTTTTCTGCCAGTACGGCCTGCTTCTGTTTGGCGTAAGTGCCATAGCCGGTAATGCCCGATGTTTGATTGGTTTTGTCGCCAAAAACCTCCTGGTTAAGCTGGTAGCGCGAACGGTTAATATCCTTTTCTAAGGAATCCTTTTCCTTTTTAAGGTCGCCGTTCTTGCCCATCTCCATCGCGTATTTTTGCTGATAGGTTTTTTCGAGGGTGTCAATCTTACGGTGCTGACCTTTCAGATAAGCGGTTTTTAATTTCTGGCGTATCTCCTTATCAAAGATCTTGAGCTCCAGCGGGCGCGAAATAACCACACCTATCATAATGGCAAGCAAAATACGCGGTGAAGCCTGTAATATCTGCTGATTGGTGCTGCCCTCCTTGTTAATGCTGGATACGATGTACCTGTCCATATTAAAAATGGCAGTACCCCAAATCAAACCAAACAAAATGGCAAAGCCTACGGCAAAGGCATCGCCGTTAAAAACAAAGTACATAGCATACCCGCCTGATAGCGAAGCAAACAATGCGGTGAAAAATATGGTGGCACCAATGCCCACATATTTATTATGTTCAATAGGATATTTTTTTAGGGTATCAATATGCGCTCCCGAACAAAACCAGAAAAAGCGTGTTACTTTTTTCATCTATTATGATCCATTTTATAGACGATCGTGTTGGGTTAATGTAACCTTTTCAGCGCTCATCTCTTTTTTTATTGCACGTAAACGTAACAAAACACAAATATTGTGCAATATTATACATAAAACGCACTTAGACATCGATTGTTACAAAAATCGGGCTTAATTATTTGATATAGAAAAAAAGCTACCTTTGAATTATAATTTTATTAACATGAATGAGATAACCGTACAGGAACTAAAAGAAAAACTGGACAAAGGCGAAGATTTTCAACTGATTGACGTAAGGGAAGAGTTTGAGTATGAAACCTCAAACCTGGGCGGACAATTAATACCGCTTGGGGGCATTTTAATTGAAGCCGATAAAGTAAGTAAAGATAAACCCGTAGTGGTGATGTGCCGCAGCGGCAAGCGCAGCGCGGCAGCCATTATGCAATTACAGCAATTAGGCTATAACAACCTGACCAATTTACAGGGTGGTATTTTGGCCTGGGCAGCCGAAATTGACCCTACACTTAATGTATATTAATTATGGGCTTTAAGTTAGTGCTTAATGTACTGTACACTATAGGTATTGTATTATGCCTGTTTGTGGCATACCAGGCTAATGCGGCCAAAAACTTCACCCTTTTGGGCGCAGCCATATTGGTGGCCGGGGTTGTTATTGTATTAAAAATAAGACTATTAAAAGACGTAAGGAACTCGCAAAAAAAGCTGTAACTTCATTGCATGTTTATAGCAATTTTAGGAGTTATTGTGCTCGTTGTGGGTATAGTGCTCAAACGCTCACCTGAACCTGCCGGCCGTTTTAGCGGTACGGCAACCGTTGTTGGATTAGCCATAGTAGCAGTTGGCCTGCTGCTATCCATATTTAAAGTAATTGAGCCCGGTAAAGTGGGTGTGCAAACCCTTTTTGGTAAGGTACAAGATAATGTACTCGAGAGCGGTTTGCACATCATTAACCCACTGGTTGATATCACCACCTTTGATATACAAACCCAAACTTACACTATGAGCGCCGTGAGTAACGAGGGCCAGAAGGAGGGTGACGACGCCATCCGGGTGCTGTCGAGCGATGGGCTGGAGGTTACTATTGATCTTTCTGTATTGTATAAAGTAACCGCAGACAAAGCCCCTTTTATTCTTCAGAATATTGGGGAAGATTATCTGGATAAGATTGTTCGCCCGGTGTCACGGACGGCCATACGCGACAATGCAGTTAATTATGCCGCTGTTGATCTGTACTCTACCAAACGACAGGAGTTCCAGGATAAAATAAACAGGTACATTACTGCAAATTTTGCCAAAAGGGGATTGGAACTACAGCAGATCCTGGTGCGCAATATTACCCTGCCGGCTTCGGTAAGGGCCAGTATTGAATCAAAGATCAACGCCGAACAGGACGCTCAGAAAATGCAATTCGTACTGCAGAAGGAACGCCAGGAAGCCGAACGTAAGCGTGTAGAAGCTCAGGGTATTGCCGACTATCAAAAGATCCTTTCAACCGGTCTTTCAGACAAGCAACTCCAGTACGAAGCTATCAAAGCTCAGAAAGAGATTGCGCTTTCGCCCAATGCCAAAGTGATCATTATTGGCGGTAAGGGTAATCCGATTATGCTGAGTGATAAGTGATACATAATCTGTTGGTTATCAATTATATAAATACATGTTAACCATAAAAGTGTAAGCCATATAACCGTTCAAAGCAAAGTAGTCAATGTTATTTTCCTAAGTATATTGCTGTGATTTTATAATATCTTCGGGCATGAAATTATCAGTATCAGACCAGAATACCGGCGGCGATCTGTTGCTTCACCATAACGAACCACAGCTCGACCGTTTGTTTTACACACGTGATTACGATTATAAATACTTTACCATTGCCTGGAACCGGGGCGGAAAGCAAACGGTAACCATTGATGGCTCGGCCTATGATTTTATGCCGAATACGGTACTGCCGCTCATGTTTAACCAATCGTTTTATTTTGATAAACCTGCCGATGTAGTGGCTTGGCAGTTTAACCGCGAGTTTTATTGTATTGTTGACCACGATACCGAAGTAAGCTGTGTTGGCTTTTTGTTCGGGATGAATGATAATGTATTCATCGACCTGGATGCAGATACGCAACGAAAATTGAAGGTGCTGTTGGATGTATTTATTGAAGAACTGAACACCAGGGACGATATCCAGACCGATCTGCTTATCATGTTGCTGAAGCGGCTCATTATCATGATCACCCGATTAGCGCGAGCCGGTAGTTTCCCGGAAGTGAAGCTTAACGATGATCGTTTCCACATTTTGCGTAAATTTAATTTACTGGTAGAGATGAATTTCCGCTCGCAACATAGTGTGAGCTATTATGCAGGCAGGTTAAATAAATCGCCCAAAACCCTATCTAACCTGTTTGCGCTGTATAATCATAAAACACCTATCCAGATCATTCAGGAGCGGATCCTGATAGAAGCTAAACGCCTGTTGTTCTACACTGATAAATCGGCTAAGCAAATTACCTATGAGCTGGGTTTTGACGATGCAGCCTATTTCAGTAATTTCTTTAAAAAACATACCGCTTTATCGCCCTCTGATTTTAGGAATAGTAAGAAAATGGTAGCATAGGGAAAAAATTACAAGTTGTCGGGAAGTATACTCATTCCGCAGGTGCAATAGTTGCTGCACCTTTGTATCGTTGATTCAAACAACAAACATCAACATACACGACAATGAAAACTCAAACTTTAAAAAACGCATTAAAAACAGGCTTAGCTGCCTCCGCTATTATTTTATCAACTATTATTGGTTCAGCTCCTAAAGCACAAGCCCAGGCACCCGTAAAAAATATAGTATTAGTGCATGGCGCCTTTGCCGATGGTTCTGGCTATAAAGGTGTTTACGATATCCTTACTAAAAAAGGCTATAATGTAACTGTTGTTCAAAATCCTTTAACATCACTTAAAGATGATGTGGATGCTACCAACCGTGTTATCGATAAACAAGACGGACCAGTGATTCTGGTAGGTCACTCATGGGGTGGTACAGTAATTACCGAAGCCGGTACAAATCCTAAAGTAAAAGCATTGGTTTATATAGCCGCCTTTGCACCAGATAACGGCGAAACTACTTTAAAACTGGTTCAATCATTACCCGCAGCACCCGAAAACGGCATATTGCCTCCGGACGATAAAGGCTTTGTTTATTTTAGTAAAGAAAAATTCCATGCCGGTTTTGCTGCCGACCTGAGCAAAGAATTAGCCGACTTTATGTACGCTTCACAAGGTCCTATCGCCGCACAAGGTTTTGTAGCCCCAATTACCGAAGCCGCCTGGAAAACCAAACCCAGCTATGGTATAGTAGCCACCGAAGACAAAGCCATTAACCCCGATATTGAACGTAACATGTATAAACGTGCCGGCGCCAAAGTAACCGAAATAAAAGCCAGCCACGTAGTATTCATCTCACACCCTGATGCCGTTGCCAAAGTAATTATTGATGCTGCAAATAACGCTGCTGGGAAATAAATCTTAGTATCATTAAAAAGGCCGCATATCGTTAAGGTATGCGGCCTTTTTTGTTGGACCTTCAACTTATAAAAGATTGTCATGCTGAACGGAGTGAAGCATCTGTTATGTGACCAGTATGTTGAAGAAGATCCTTCGTTCCTCAGGATGACAAATTAAGTTAAGGCTGTCATGGTGAGCAGGCCTCTGCGCGTGATCCTTCGACAAGCTCAGGAGGACAGGCCATTCGTGAAGTTCGCAATAATTAGAAAAAATTCGTGCTTATTCCCTTATCCCCAAACCCACATCATTATTCAATATATATTTACCATCAGCAAAATCAGGCATTTGGTAGGGATTGTTGCTTACTAAAAATGGGCCGTCGAGGTCAACCCAGTCACTTTGCGGAGCAATGGCTAATCCAGCCAGAGCGGCGCAGCTGGTTTCGGTCATACAGCCTATCATGATCTTCAGATTAAGTTCCCGGGCTCTTTTGATCATCCGGGTGGCCTCATATATACCTGCCGATTTCATCAGTTTGATATTGATGCCCGTGTAAACGCCTTTGGCCTTATATACATCTTCAAAACGTTGTACCGCCTCGTCACCAATAATAGGGATGGGGCTGCGTTCGGTGAGCCAGGCATTGCTGTCGGGATCTGTTTTGAGCATGGGTTGCTCTATCAGTTGTACACCTTGTTCCTGCAGCCAGTAGGTCATGTCGAGGCTTTGTTGCAGATCTGTCCAGCCCTGGTTGGCATCTACATAAAGGGGTACATCCGTAACGGAGCGGATGGTGGTAATGAGTTCTTTGTCGTTATCCTTACCCAATTTTACTTTGATCACTTTAAAACCTTCGGCTTCTTTTACCTTTTTGATGATCATTTCAGTGGTATCAATACCGATGGTAAAACTGGTCACCGGCATTTTTGCGGGATCGCTGCCAAGCAGTTGCCAGCAGGACTGTTGTTTGATCTTTCCATCCAGATCATGCAGGGCAATATCAATAGCCGCTTTAATGGCCGGATTGCCCGAAGCAATGCTGTCCAGGTAATTAATCACCGTGCCAAAATCAATGGGATAACTGATCTGGCTGATATTAATCTTACTCAAAAAAGCGGAAGCAGTTTCATGGCTTTCGCCCATGTAAGGAACCATAGATGCTTCGCCATAACCGGTATAACCTTCGTGCTTAATTTGTACCAGCATAACAGGAGTAGAGGTGCGCGAAAACTTGGCTATGGTAAAAGCGTGTTTTAATTGTAGTTCAAAGGGTTGATATGTCAGTTCCATGGTATAACAGATGTGCGAATGTGAAAACTTCAGATGTGCGGATGTGCAAATATGCAGATGTGCAGAGGATATAAGAAATTAATTTCAGATGGTTTTAGATGTGTAGATAATGTCTGAATCAGGATTAACTCCGTTGAAGGCTTCGCCGTTTACAGAATTTTTAGAATTATCAGAATATTTATCAGACGGTGTTCATCTGCACATCTGCATATTTGCACATCCGCACATCTGTGTTCATCCGCACATCTATAAAACCCTGTTTTATGTAAAAAATCTGCACATCTGCACATTTGCACATCCGCACATATAAAACCATCCTTATCTTTGCGCCCATGTCGGCACAAATTTATTCACCGTTCGAGCGTTTTAATTTCAGTAATAATAAGTGTTTCCTGAGCGGCCAGCCCTTAAATTCTGAAGAAGAAAAGATACAGGTTTTTCCGCAATGGCTCATGAGCAGATATAGCCTGGAAGACAAACCTTTTAAACTGCTCGACGAAAGCATGGCAACCTACAAAGACCTGAAGCTGCCCTGCACCGCTGCCATCAACGAACAATTCCTGGAGCCACTGGAAGCCGAAATAGCTGCTGCTTTTGACGCGGGTTATGATGCTGTAAAGCAGTTGGACGAACTGAAACTGTTTCAATGGGCGGGCAAGTTGCTGTATGGTATTATCTTTAATGAGATACAATCAGGGATTAAATTGCAGCATGCGCAAGGTGAGGAGTTTAACATGTCGCAGGCTATTATTCATAAGTTCAGCCACCTGCACCTGATGCTGCAAAGCCTGAACCTGCCTATCGAGCTGGATGGTTTTAAACCTTTCAGTCTTGTTCTGTTTAAGGTAGATAACTCAGAAGATATTTTTGGTTATCGGGATGAGATCAATACGCTGACATTCTCGCTCCGGATTAAAGATTTTGGCTTGATCATTTGTTTGCAGGATAATGGCGCCAATGCCAGCTATCACCAGGTTGCTTTGGACAAAATAAAAGGCCAGACCCTGCATCCCATACAGTTTGAAGAAGTTAACGCGCGTTTTTTTTATTCGGCATACCTGTTTAACCGCCTGCCAGAGTATAATATATTACCCGTTGAAGATATCATTTACATAGAAGCCATGCCCCTGCGCGGCACCAGTACCAAACCTTTGTTTGATGATTGGGTACCCAAGGTTTACGGACAGGTGCTGGAAAACTTCTGGAAAAACTGGGGCTTCCTGTTATTCGAGATCATCAAAAACCCCGAAGAGCCCATGAGCTTCCTGTTTGACGCCGATGGTAATACCATTAGTGCAGCATCGATTGAATTGCCCCGGTAATTTGCTCTATAAACTTCGGTAATACAGGAGGATTAAGTAAAATGGTGATCAGCAAACCACTTAAAGCTCCGTACAAATGTGCATCATGGTTAATGCTGTCGTTACTGTATTTGGAGGCATAACTACAATAGATCAGATACAGAATACCAAATACATAAGCTGGTATCAGGATGGGCAAAAATATCAGGCCCATTCGATCAAGTGGGGAATACAATATTGCACCAAAAATAACCGCGCTTATTGCACCGGAAGCGCCAAGGCTGTAATAATTGTAATTTTCCTTATGTTTAATCACTGAAGGCATGTCGCTCAATATCAAACTCACAACATACAACAGCCCAAATTGCCAATGCCCCATCTGCTGCTCAAGCCTAAAAGCGAAAAAGTAATAGGACATCATATTGAACAGCAAGTGCATGGTATCACGGTGAATGAGTCCGCTAGTGATAAGCGAATGCAAGTCTTTACCGCGCGAAACTGTATAAGGGTGCAGCATCATTTTGCCATATACGTTTTGATTATAAAACGCATATAAAGAGGTGATGAGCGTAATAACAAAGATGACAGATGCTACAGGCGTTACTATAAGATATTCCATTTATTTAAGATCGAGTTTTGTATCGGTTAGCAGCCGGCCCACCGGGTAGCGCATAAAAGTTTTTTCAAAATAGGGAGAATTGCGGTAAACAAAGAATAATTGTGCCTGGGCGCTGCCGGCCAGTTTTGGATCTTTACTTTTCGCGTCATCCAGTTTCTTTTTCAGTTCAGGGTCTTTTTTCAACAAATCAGCAGCGATATCTTCAAATACATAATCAGAAAAGTATTCCTTTTCGCCCAGTATCGAATCAAAAAAGTTCCAGGCAAAAAAGGAATCGACACCCTGCGGTTCCAAAGTTTCCACAATATAACGGTTAATGGGCTGGTTGGTATACACCACATAATCGCCGGCATAAAATTTAACCCGCATATCCACCGGGTTTAGCTTAACTGCCGAGTGCAGGTAATGCCCTTCATAAGGCTTTTGCGGAGTTTTATAATCTTCAATATAATACATCTGTAAAGCCAATGTGGTATCATGCACCAGCTGCTGCATTTTAACCCCATTCAGTTTAAACAGATCGATCACTTTGCCCCAGGCCTGTGGTATAACGTAAGCCACCGGTTTATCAGCCGTAGCAGTAACCTTATAGGTGTTCCAGTAGTTAATGGTTTTGGTGTAGGGCTTGGTCCGGTCATAGTACAGGCGGTTTAAGCCGCTTACTTCGCTAGTTTTATAATCTGCTTTATAGCCTTTAAATGTAATGGTATCTATAGCTTGCCGGTCGACAGTCCAATTCAGCGCGAAGGTTTTTTGTTGCGCCACCTGTTCATCGGCCTTTTGCTTCAATTCCCCTATCAGTTTAGCATCACGCTGATTGATATCAATGAGGTGTTGCATAAAATTATAAGTGGCATATACCCGTTTGTCAAAAGCCTTGAGCATATGCGTTTCGGTAATATAACTGATGATGTTATGCTGGGCGGCAAAACCTGTCGCGAAACGCGGGGTTTCCAAAAAGCTTACAATGCCCGAGTCGGGTAAACCTTCTTCGCCGGCACCGTAGGGGATCATTTCAAAGCCAGCCCTTTTCATGTTGTTATACATATAAGGCGTAAGCGTTTTGGTGGTATAATTAGCCAGGAGTGGGTTTTGCTTATCCTTTTGGGTTTCAATAAGCGTCATTACATACTGGTAATCGGCACCATCGCTGGTATGGTTATCCAGGAAGATCTCCGGTTTCCAGGTAGTCAGTATTTGTGTAAATGCCATAGCATTGCGGCTATCGGCCTTGATAAAATCACGGTTCAGGTCCAGGTTACGATAGTTACCTCTGAAGCCATAAGCCACTGGTCCGTTCTGACTCACCCGGCTAAGGCCACGGTTCAGGCTGCCATCAATATTATATAAAGCAATGAGGCAGATCACCACATCTTTGGGTAGCTTATTGTCTTTGAGCAGATCGCGCACCAGCATCATGCTGGCATCAATACCTTCGGGCTCACCTGGATGTATGCCATTGTTGATGAGCAATACCCGTTTGTTTTGTTTTTTGATCAACGCCGGATCAAAAACCTTATCTCGCGACAGCACAATGAGTGTAAGCGGTTTTCCTACATCAGTAGTGCCGTAGTTGATCAACTGCATTTGTTGTGGATATAGCTTATTCAGGTTTTGGTAATAAGCTATAACCTCGGCATAGGTAGCTGTATAGTTGTGGTCTTGATGTTGCTCAAATGGGCTTAATTGGGCTTTAACTGAAAGGGCAGTAAAACAAATAAATAAAATAGAGAAAACGATTTTCATAGGGTACGTTATTGCCCAAATATAAGATTATGTATAAAAAGAGGGCGGAGATGCAAAGGTATTTTTACTATTGATCAGGTGTTGTGCCCCACCCATCAAATTCACAGTCGAAATCATTTCCTAATTCACACATTTGTTTTGTCCAGGCTACCACAACAGCATCCCCCATTTGCATCCTTGTGGTCCAGCCGGTAATGACAAAGAGTTTTTTATCAGCCGCGGATGGACCAAATCCAACTTCGTAGTTTAGTTTTTGGAGCTCGTTGGCTAAGGCATTCGCTTTTTGGTCAGTATTTGTGTAAAAAAAGAATTCAAGTTTAAGGTAATCATCGTCTTTTACTTCAATTTTCCTTAGTTCAGTCATAGTCAGAGGTGCCATACTCATCTGCTTAGCTTTGCTATTTTCAAAAGTATCTTCAGATAAAAACTGTTTGTCACTTTGTTTTTTAAGAAAGCTAAATAATCCCATATATCTACGATTAAAAATATACTTGCATTTTTATTATGATCCCTTAATTTCGGCCTGCGCTTTTTTGGGTAATCCAAGAATCACCTGTTCATAAGAGTGATCTATCATTTCGCAAAGTTGCCTGTGAGTTAGCGAACCATCCATATAAACGGTATTCCACATTTTTTTGTTCATGTGGTAGCCGGGCTGTACTTCAGGATAACGCTCGCGCAGGTCAACGGCAAGCTCGGGCTCACACTTAACATTAAACCGGTTACCGCTCCCCAGCCCGATGAGTAAAAACAATTTACCGGCAACTTTAAAAACAAGGGTATCCTCGCCAAAAGGGAAACCTTCTGTTACTCCTGGCTTTTGCAGGCAATAATCACGTAACTCTTCTATATTCAAAATCCGTAGTTTCTAACAAGTTTATTATAAGACACCGAATTACCAAAATTGTACCGGAAACCTATGGTGAAGTGAGCATATTGGTCGGGGGCATTGTTTTTAAACTGGGCCGGAGGGTCATTGTATCCATCAAGTCCTTCGCCAAAAGCATAGCTATGTTCATAGCCCAGGGTAACGGTATAACCTACCTGCTCGTAAGAATCATAAATTTTAAACTCATAGCCAAATCGCAATGGCAACACCACATTGGTGCTTTTGTCTTTCCCCTGAAAACCATTGGTGCTGCCCACCGGGCCATTTTGAGCATACGCGGGTAAGTTGGTCCGTTGTATATCCTTCATGTTGTTGGAGATAGCGCCTATCCCTGTGCCTACATAAAAACTTTTGATCACGTTTAAAAAACCATTATCAGCATAATCAATAAAACTCCCCAGCTGTACATCGGCATGGATCAATAAAGCTTTATACGCGTTTTTATAGATACGGCCAAAAGCATCTTTATCAGGCGTGCGGCCACCGCCCGAAAGCGTGCCAAACTGGTACTCCAGCGCAATAGGTACGTAGGGATTAAAATTATAAGCTATGTTAAAGTTATAAATAGGGTGACTGTCCTGTCTTTTAGTATCGGCATAAGCCCTGCCATAGCCAATGCCTCCGCCAATACCCCATTCATAATAGTTGTATCCGTCCTGCGCCTTTGCTGTAAGCCCCGCAACCGTTAAAACAAAAAACAGAATAAATTTTTTCAAAGCTAAATTTTAATGAATATTTACAAATGGAACATGCCGGATACGGTTGCCGGTAAAACTTTACTAATATAGAGCTTTATGAATTTTAATTCATCACTAAACTTCACTGTAACCGAACGCTTTTTACGTTACGTTACCATTGATACGCAATCAGACCCTTCTTCTGTTTCATTTCCATCAACAGAAAAACAAAAAGACCTGGCCCGCCTGCTGGTTGATGAGCTTTTGGCTATTGGTGTAGCCGATGCGCATATGGACGAGTACGGCTATGTATACGCTACTATACCTTCCAATACAAACAAACAAGTACCTGTAATTTGTTTTTGCTCGCACATGGATACCGCGCCTGATTGCAGCGGGAAAAACGTAAAACCTATTGTTCATCAAAATTATCAGGGACAGGATATTATATTACCTGATGATGGCACGCAAGTCATCAAGCAGACGGAACACCCCGATCTGAAAAATCAGGTGGGTAATGATGTTATAACCGCCAGTGGTACCACCCTATTGGGGGCGGATAATAAAGCCGGTGTTGCCGAGATTATGGATGCCTGTTACCAACTGATAAACCATCCTGAAATAAAACACGGGGATATCCGCATATTGTTTACCCCTGATGAAGAGGTAGGCCATGGCGTGGATTATGTAAATATTGCCAAGCTGGGTGCTTATGCCGGTTATACCGTGGATGGCGAAAGCGCGGGTAATATGGAGAACGAAACTTTCTCGGCCGATGGCGCAAGACTGACCATCAACGGAGTAAGTTCGCACCCTGGTTTTGCCAAAGGGAAAATGGAAAGCGCCATCAAGATTGCCGGTGAGATCATCGAGGCTTTACCTGACGACTTGTCGCCAGAGCATACCGAAGGGATGGAAGGATTTATCCACCCCGTAGCTATTGAGGGACATGTAGAAACCGCCGGTATTGATTTTATCATTCGTGATTTTGATGCCAAAAAACTAAACGATCATGCTGATGTAATCCGTAAAACGGCGAATGAGGTGCTGAAAAAATATCCGGCATCAACTTATAGTTTGACTGTAAGTGAGCAATATCGCAACGTGAAGATCGTATTGGATAAGCATCCGGAAATTGTGGAGTATGCTATGGAAGCGATAAACCGTACCGGCCTTACCGCTAAATTATGCAGCATCAGGGGCGGTACTGATGGATCCAGGTTATCATTCATGGGTTTGCCTTGTCCCAATATATTTGCCGGTGAACATGCTTTTCACGGCAAACAGGAATGGGTATCGGTACAGGACATGCAGAAAGCCGTAGAAACCATATTGCACCTGTGTATGATTTGGGAAGAAAAAAGTTAATAAATTGAATATGTATACTATAAGAAAAGCTACCGTAAGCGATGTAGAAACCATCATACAAATTGCCGACCAAACGTGGTGGGTAACTTATGGTCCGATATTAGAAAAAGAGCAGATCACCTATATGCTGAATGAGATCTATTCGGCAGATAAGATCAGGAAGCAGATTGAAACCGGTGAGCAAACTTTTATATTCTTATTAGAAGAGGAAGAGCCGGTAGCGTTTGCCTCCTACTCGCCACGCGAAGAAAACGCCGACATTTATAAATTGCATAAATTATACTGCCTGCCCAAAACGCAGGGCAAAGGCTATGGCAAAGTACTGATCAATGAGGTGATCCAAAGAACTACAGATGCCGGCAAAAAAGTGCTGGAATTGAATGTAAACCGCTACAACAACGCCAAAACCTTTTATGAAAAAATGGGCTTCACCGTTGCTTATGAAGAAGATATAGCCATTGGTCCGTATTGGATGAATGATTACGTAATGCGAAAAGAATTATAGGTAAAGTAAGGCTTTTGGAATGCCACTTATAATGAATAGATTAGTGCTATTAACCTGAATTTTATGCAGCCATTCACAAGTTCAAGATCTAAACTAAAGTTAAAAATATTAGGTTGGTATCAGATAGTAGGAGGCATCGTTGGATTATTAATTACCATTTGGCTTTTAGCTCATATCGGCCAGATAAACGGGCTAATATTGTTGTTGCTTTTGATTGTCTTTGGGCTTTATAGTTTTTCTATTTACTGCGGTCGGCTGTTATTTACAAACTATGATAAAGGGCTTAATTTATCTGTGATTAATCAAATACTTCAAATAGCTCATTTTTCTATGCTCGGATACGCTTACCAATACGTATCTGGTTTAGTTTTTGAAATCGGAATGAGCAAAAAACCAGGGTTCAATTTGATTTTTAATTTCAATTTTACTAACTCCACTTGGCAACTGTCAGTTGGAACCAGTGACAGATCATTCGTTTTAGCAATTAACCTTGTGGCTATCGCTTGGTTATACTACATTGAAAAGCTAAGAAAGACTTTAAATGCCGAACGTGAAAGTTTTGAAAACCTGAGTACGGACAAGACTCCTCAAGCTGATGTAAACATTTCGGCTGTTGAATAATGACTTTATAAAAATTAAAAGAGAATAGCCCGATAAGGTCGATTCTTTATCAGATTATTTTTCAGCCCGCGATCGGTATTATCACCGTACCACTTTTATGTTCGTTCGTTATTAACATCGCATTTATGGTACGGTGATAACACCGACCTTAAGCTGAACGCCAAAACCTTTTATGAAAAAATGGGCTTCACCGTTGCTTATGAAGAAGATATAGCCATTGGTCCGTATTGGATGAATGATTACGTAATGCGAAAGGAATTATAAGTAATAAACGTATGTCATTGCGAGCGATAGCGTGGCAATCTCTTCGCGTTTATATATGCGAGGAGATTGCTTCGTCGTCCCTCGCAATGACATTATTTATATATTCTACCCTACCAGATCTTAACCCGTTTATCAGGATCCAACCACATTTTATCGCCTTTTTTAATGTGAAATGCTTCATAAAACTCAGGTACATCCGTAAATGGCCCGTTTACGCGCATAAAGCCGGGAGCATGTGGATTGGTCAATATTTGGTTAGATAAAGATTCCTGACGATCCTGCCCAAGCCAACCTAATGCATAACCCAGAAAATAGCGTTGTACAGGAGTTAATCCGTTGATAGTTTTTCCCTCTTTATATTGTTCGGTTTTCTTAAAAGCATCGAGCCCTATCACAATACCACCGAGATCGGCAATGTTTTCACCCTGTGTAGCTTTACCGTTCACATGCAGGCCGTAAATACTGTAACCGTTAAACTGGTTCACCAGCATTTGTGCCCGTTGGGTAAACTTCACCGAGTCCTGTGGCTGCCACCATGCCTTCAAATTACCTTCGGCATCAAACTGGCGACCCTCGTCATCAAAACCATGAGTCATCTCGTGACCGATGGTTGAGGCCGCTGCATAACCATATATCACCGCGTCATCAATATCTTCATCCTTAGCGCCCGGAATAGTAAATATACCAGCTGGTAATACAATTTCATTGTTTGATGGATTATAATAGGCATTATAAGTTTGTGGTGTGATACCCCATTCAGTACGGTCAACCGGTTTGCCCAGTTTGGCGGCACTGTATTTATGCCAAAAGTTATTGGCCCGCATTATATTTAAAGCATAAGGACCACGGTTAATTTCCAGGGTCGAAAAATCCTTCCATTTGTCGGGATAACCCACCTTAGGCATTACTTTGCTCAGTTTATAATAAGCCTTTTCTTTGGTTTGCGGACTCATCCAGTCCAGTTTTTCAATGTGTTCCTTAAAGGTGGCACGCATGGTTTCTACCAGTTTTACATAGCGCTCTTTGGTTTTTTCGGGGAAATACTCTTTTACAAATATCTGCCCCAAAACCTCGCCCATGACTCCGTTTTCGGTATCCAGTACACGTTTCCAGCGGGGTAGCTGTTCTTTTTTGCCGTTAAGGATCGTACCGTAAAAACGAAATAGCTCCCTGTCAAAAGGTTTACTCAGAAATGATCCGAAACTGGAGACCAGGTTTTTGCGGAGGTAATTTTTCCAGTCGTCTATACTATAGGTGTGAAGAGCCTTGCTGAACGCCCGGTAATATTCAGGCTGACCAACTATAACGGTATCCACATTTTTGTAATCTATTTTTTCAAATGTCGGCTCCCAGTCTACCTCTGGCACCAGCTTACTTAAACCAGCCAGCGGCATTTTATTATAGTTGTGGTAAGGGTCGCGCAGATCTTCGAGTTTACGGCTGCTATCGGCCAGCGATTTTTCAAGGGCATATGTTTGTTTGGTAGCCAACGTAGCTGCGTCAGGCTGCAAACCGATCAGTTTAAATATTGCAGGTAAGTGTTTTTGCTGATAATCGTTCCGTACAGCAACGCTATGTGCATCTGTATTAAAATAATAATCACGATCAGGCAGGCCTATACCATCCTGACCAAGCTGCAAAAGGATCTTAGCGCTGTTTTTAGCATCCTGCCCGGCATAGGTACCCAGGGGGGTAGTAACGCCTATAGTCCCCAAGTGTGCAAACTCTTCTATTAATCCTTTGATATCTTTTACCTGGTCAATTTTGGCCAGCTCGTCTTTAAGAGGTGATAATCCTTGCTTTTCGATATCAACAGTATCCATTCCGCTGAAATAAAAATCACCTATTTTTTGGGTATTACTGCCTTTGGGGGCGCCAGCTTTAAGCGCATCCTCATTTATTTTTTTCATGCGGTTGCGTAACTCCTCTTCTACCACATTCCCTATTCCCCAGGCTGAATAGGCCGCAGGAATGGGATTTTTTTTGAGCCAGGTACCATTCGCATATTTAAAAAAATCATCGCCGGGTTTTACGGAAGTATCCATGTTTTTAAACACAGGGTCATTGTCGGCATAAATTTTAGTTTTATCATTACATGCGTTAAGTACAAGCATGCTCATGGCGCATAGGATAAGGGCCACCGGCGATTTTTTTTTGATCATAAAGATTTAGTGTATGTTATAAAATACAACGGATGTATGGAATAATAGAATTTGAAATAGCAATTTAATAAAAAAAATACCTGTTTAATAAATGCCTTGAAAAAAACCTGCCAATGAAACATCAAAATAGTAACAAACCTTCCTTAATGTGTCCAGCCTGATATCAATTTTTCCGGATTCTAAGCGGGCAATATTGATGTTTGTTTCGGTAAAGAATTTTTCCTGGGTTACCTGATTCTGCCTTCTCAGGTTTTTGATTTGCAGCGCTACTTTTTTCTTAAAAGCTTCGTCAGAATTGTTAAGGTATTCAAAATCAGTAAGTAGCATAGATGGTGTCGGCTTGGATTGTAGATTGGGAAATTACTCTTATAAAAAAATAAATAACTATAAGTATTTAAAATTGCGTAAAAATATTGATAATAATATATGTCGGAACAAATATTTACTGACGTTTAAGTTAGGGAAAATAAAAAATTGTGGCAACAAAATTGTTTAGTACAACTCGCCCTGCATTTGATCTGTGAAAAAATTAAAAAATCATCTACCAATGAAAAACTTTTTTTGAATTCTCAGACGCCCAAGTTGAGATTTTTTGTTCTTTGTTTTGGGTTTAATCAATAGTTTAAATTAATTAGGGGAAAGGGAGCTTTGAAAAAAGCTCTCTTTTTTTATGTAATAAATTTGCTATGCGTGCATAGTAATTACTATATTTATTTTTTTAAATATCATGCATTTCGAATTTACAGAAGAACAATTAATGATTCGCCAGGCGGCCCGCGATTTTGCACAAACAGAATTAAAGCCGGGAGTGATAGAACGCGACGAGCACCAAAAATTTCCGGCCGAGCAGGTAAAAAAACTGGGGGAACTTGGTTTTTTGGGAATGATGGTTTCGCCACAATATGGGGGAAGCGGTATGGATGCTATATCTTATGTGCTGGTGATGGAAGAACTATCCAAAGTTGATGCATCGGCATCGGTAGTAGTTTCTGTCAATAATTCGCTGGTTTGCTATGGCCTGGAAAAATATGGTTCCGAAGCTCAGAAACAAAAATACCTGGTACCATTAGCCAAAGGCGAGGTGATAGGCGCGTTCTGTCTTTCGGAACCGGAAGCAGGCTCAGATGCCACCTCGCAACGCACTACCGCCATTGATATGGGCGACCATTACCTGGTTAACGGCACCAAAAACTGGATCACCAACGGAAATTCTGCATCAACTTACATTGTAATGGCCCAAACAGATGCCGCTAAAAAGCATCATGGCATCAATGTCCTTATTATTGAGAAAGGCATGGAAGGTTTTACGATTGGGCCCAAAGAAAATAAGATGGGTATCCGTGGGTCTGATACGCACTCTCTTATGTTTACCGATGTAAAAGTGCCTAAAGAAAACCGTATTGGCGATGAAGGCTTCGGGTTTAAGTTTGCCATGAGCACTTTAGAAGGCGGCCGTATCGGTATTGCCGCGCAGGCGTTGGGAATAGCCTCTGGCGCTCATGAACTGGCTGTTCAATACGCCAAGGAGCGTAAAGCCTTTGGTAAAACCATTGCCGATTTGCAGGCCATCCAATTTAAACTGGCCGATATGGCTACAGAGATTGAAGCCGCCCGTTTACTATGCCTTAAAGCGGCCTGGTTAAAAGATCATGGCAAATCATATACCCAGGCAGGCTCCATGGCCAAGCTTTTTGCATCAGAAGTGGCTATGCGCACTACAGTAGAAGCTGTGCAGATACACGGCGGATATGGTTTTGTGAAAGAATACCACGTAGAACGATTGATGCGCGATGCCAAGATCACCCAGATATATGAAGGGACATCAGAAATACAGCGGATTGTAATTTCACGCGAAGTTTTGAAGTAGTGCCTTATTATTTATAAAGAATATGTCATTTGCGAGCGCAGCGTGGCAATCTCGTAGAATACAAGGCCGTCTTGCATTGTTCGCGATTGCTTCGTCGTTCCTCGCAATGACACGAGGGCCACGCGTCATTAGTAACGTCGTCGAAGCATGGTGGGTAGGCCTCCGCGCTCTACCCTTCGACGGAGCTCAGGGTGACATTCTTTTTTTGAGCGTTACTTATTTGTCATATCTTTTCATACGCTATAGTCCCCCACAGGTAAATAGTTTTGAAATAGCTGCCAGTTTTTATACTTTTGACAAAGTATATCAACTTAGTAGACTATTTTAAAGATGAACTATAGATCCATCGTTACAACACTGATACCCGTTTTAATTTTACAGGCATCATTCGCGCAAACCAAACTTAAAACCGGCATATGGCGTGGTGCCCTTAAATCGAAGTCGGGTATAGATATACCTTTCAACTTTGAGGTAAAAGATAATGCAGGCAAACAAGAGTTGTTTGTGTTAAATAGTACCGAACGCTTGAAAGTAACCGATGTAGTTACCAAAGGCGATTCTGTATTTATCCACATGCCCCTATTCGATTCAGAATTTAAGCTGAAGCAGGAAGCCGGTAATTTAAAAGGAAATTGGGTAAGGCACCTGGGCGAACGGGATGCTTTGATCGAATTTTCGGCAGAGCCAAATACATCATGGCGCTTTACCGCAACGCCCCAAAAGCCTGCCTTTGATATTAGCGGACGATGGTCTGCTGTGATTGGTGAGGGTGACCGGGCCGATACTACGGTTGGCGAATTTAAGCAAACCGGCAACAAATTAACCGGTACCTTTTTAACCACAACAGGCGACTATCGTTTTCTGGAAGGATCGGTATCGGGTAATCAATTATATCTTTCCTGCTTTGACGGTGGACATGCTTATACTTTTACCGCAACTATTAAGGATGCGCAAACTATAACCGAAGGTAAATTTGTAAGTGTAGCGTCGGCCCAATCATGGACAGCGGTGAAAGATGCTAATGCTAAACTACCCGATGCCTATTCCCTTACCGCATTGAATCCGGGGTATAAGAAAATAGATTTTACCTTTAAGGATATGAACGGCAAAGAAGTTTCACTACAGGATGCCCGCTATAAAAATAAGGTAGTTATTGTGCAGATATTAGGTTCCTGGTGCCCCAACTGTATGGATGAGACCGCCTTTATGGTAAACTATTATAAAAAATTCCATGCCAAAGGTGTAGAGGTTATCGGTTTGGCTTACGAACGTACCAATGATTTTGAAAAGTCAAAAAAAGCATTGCAACAGGTAAAAAGCCGTTTCAATGTGCCTTATCCCTTACTGATAACGGGTTACACCAGTAACAAAGCCGAAACGGCTAAAAGCCTGCCCATGCTGGCCAAAGTAGTAGGCTTTCCCACAACCATTATTATTGACAAAAGCGGCGATGTGCGTAAGATTCACACCGGTTTTAGTGGCCCCGGCACCGGCGAATACTATACCGAATTTATCAGCGAGTTTGAGAAGCTGACCAATGATTTGCTTGCGGAGAAGGCAGAGGCTTCAAAGTAAGGCTTAAAGCTGTTATCAATCAAATATTAGGGCCTGTCACCCTGAGCCTGTCGAAGGGCGCTCGTAGAGGCCTTTGCCCACGAGTCTTCGACAAGCTCAGACTGACAGGCCTTTTTTAGCTAAAAGCCTTTATGCTTTCGGCTTTTAGCTCCTCCTAATGATTCTCTTCCTGGTCAATACCTACAACCGGTGCAGATCCCACCGTTTGTCCAACCCCAAAATAGCTTTCCAGCTCGTTTAGGGTTGATGAATTGGTGGCGATATCCTTAATGATCACGCCTTTTTCCATCAACAAGATCCGGTCGCACACATCGGTGATGTGATTTAAATCATGACTGGATACAATGGTGGTAATACCTTTATTCTTATTCGCGTCCTTCAGCATATTTTTCAGCCTGAACTGTGTGCTGGGGTCGATATTCGCAAAAGGTTCATCGAGCATTAATAATTGCGGATTTTGAAGCAGGCATGATGCCACACCAACTTTACATTGATTTCCTTTTGACAGGTCGCGAATGTATTTGCCCCGGTTTAATATCTCGCCATTGAAAAAATCGCCCAAACCAGCCAGCGTTTCATCCACCTGTGCACGGTTTTGCTGATGTAGGCCGCCGATAAAATACAGGTACTCTTCCGGAGTAAGGTATTCAATCAAAAAGCCTTCATCCAGGTATGATGCCGTGTAGGATTTCCAGTTTTCGTGCCCTGCCACTACTTCGCCGTTTGATGTTATTTCACCGCTTTCGGGTAGTATCAGGTCAAGTATCATCCGGAATAGGGTGGTTTTCCCCGCGCCATTATTACCCACCAGGCCAACGCTTTCACCTTTGGCTATACTGAGGTGCGGAATGTCAACAACGGTAACGTCGTTATATACTTTTTTTAAGTTCTTTATCTCAATCATATTATTTATTTCTGAAGCCCTCGGCTATCTGGTATCTTTTGGAGTAATAGTCGACCTCCAGTTGTTTTATCCAATAATTACGGGTTAGTATAGCTATCAATCCTATTATTGCCAGTAAGAGTAGTCCGATATCGGGATGTTTAAAAACGGCAAATGGAGCATAAATAATATACGGCGTAAGTATAAGCGGAAATGTTAATAGTAGCTGTGTAGCGCCAACTCCCTCCCAGTTCATGGTAGCGCTTTTTGACAGATCGATACGTTTATAATTGCGATTGGCAAAAAACAGTACAATGGTAGTTGTCACTCCAATATTCCATACACACATTACAAAATGTACCAGCAGGATATGCCACCCGAAATAAACATAAGGAGTTGTGAGTAAAAATGCAATGATAGATACAAGTGTAAATAACAGGTATTTGGCTTTTACGAAATCACTAAAGCTTGTTTTGCTCACCAGGATGCCATCAAAATGGGAGGCCTGCCAGCCAAACATAAACTGCCCGTAATTCATAATAAATGCCCCAGTCATATACATGCCGGCAAAAAGGAACCATCCCTGGCCCAGACTTTTATTGGTATAAAATATGAGCCCGTAAAACATAAAAAACAGACCGATGATCAGTGATGACCGCGATCGTTTATTGCGTAGTACCAGTTTAATTTCATTGGCAGCCAGATCGCCTATAGTGCCAAAGTTTGCGAGGAATGGAATTTCGGTATTGCTTTTGTATTGCCTGGCTTTGTGGGCGGTAAGTTTTTCGAGGTATAGATTTTGTTTAAGGTATAAAAAATTAAAATAATACATCACTATCCCCAGTATCACGGGGATCAGTGACAGCGCGGGAGCAGTAAGCAGACGTCCAAAAAACGCATAAGATATATTGTGCAACGAATAAAGGTGCCAGGCAAAATCGGCAGTGATGATCAATATTAGAACGGCAGCGGCTATCAGGAATATCCAGCCATTAAGGTTCGACTTTCTTTTCAGATATAATGCCAGATAGTTGTTGAAAACGGATACACCAACAATGGCAACAACAAAAGCTAATGCTACTAAAAGTCCGGAGTCTGTTGCTATTATTTTAAAAATAAAGGGGAAAAATAATAAGAACGGCCACAGGTTGAACATGGATAGTACCGCAGTAACCGACAGGTAGCGTACCTGTATGTTTCTTTTGATAGGCAGGTGCAAGTAAGGCTGTACTCTAAGCGTGGGTAACTCCTGTAATTGCAGGCGCATTAGCAGATCGGCCAAAAAGTAAATGAGAAGAATGCCGCAAAAGGATTTTACCAGATCTTCATTAGGAAATGCAAACTCGAGCATTTTATCCATGCCGATTCCTGCCAATAATACGCAACCAAACAGGTAAGCGATCAAAAAAAGCATCACTACGCGCACGGCTATGCTCTTACCTGTGTTTTTTGATCGCCAGAAAGCTTTTAGTTCATGCCTGATGAAAGTAGATACCATGGGCTGTTTAAAGTATTAGGTTAAGATTGGGCTCAATATACAAAATAAGAAACAAGATATTTTAGAGGCAAGAAATAAGAGTCAAGAGTGTGAAAATAAAAACGCTTAACTTTTTCTCCTGTCTTAATTCATGACGTTTATTTCTTAATTCTCTCATCACTAATATTTATATCTGTCGCCCCAGAGCTTTCTTAGTTTTTCTTTTGATTCGTTCTCTTTGGCATTGTTGCCGGGTTGATAGATCTGGGTGCCGCGGATAGCATCGGGTAAAAAATCAAGATCGGTAAAATTGCCTTCGTAGCTGTGGGCGTATTTATAGTCTTTACCATAGCCTATATTCTTCATGAATTTGGTTGGCGCATTGCGCAAATGCAGCGGTACAGGCAGATCGCCGGTTTGGCGCACCAGTGCTATAGCCGCCCCAATGGCCGTTGTAGCCGAATTACTTTTGGCCGACGTAGCCAGATAAATAGCCGTTTGCGATAAGATCAATTGCGATTCGGGCATACCGATCTTATTAACAGCCTCAAAACAGCTTTGTGCCAATAAGAGTGCATTGGGATTGGCGTTGCCTATGTCTTCAGAGGCCAGGATAAGCATCCTCCGGGCAATAAACAGGGGGTCTTCGCCACCTACGATCATGCGGGCCAGCCAGTACACCGCGCCGTTAGGATCAGAACCACGCATAGATTTAATAAAGGCCGAAATAATGTCATAATGCTGTTCGCCGGTTTTATCGTACAGGGCCATGTTTTGCTGCACATGTTCCAATACTACTTCATCGGTTAAAACTATTTCGGGTGTATCAAAGGCATTTACCAGCAGCTCGAATATATTGAGCAACTTACGGGCGTCACCGCCGGAAAGGCGGAGCAGTGCCTCATGATCTTTAATGACGATCTTTTTATCCTTTAATACTACATCCTCCTGCATGGCTTTGTCCAGCAGGTTAAGCAAGTCTTCTTCGGCCAATGGTTGCAGGATATATACCTGGCAGCGCGACAGCAAAGCCGAGATCACTTCGAACGATGGGTTTTCTGTAGTGGCGCCAATAAGGGTTACGATACCGCGTTCCACAGCGCCCAATAGCGAGTCCTGCTGTGATTTGGAAAAGCGGTGGATCTCATCGATAAACAGTATAGGTAATGTTTCGCCCAGCTCTTTCAGTTGCGAGGCTTTTTCGATCACCTCACGTACATCTTTTACACCTGAGTTAATGGCGCTCAAAGAAAAAAACGGCCGGTATAATGACTGCGAAATAATATAAGCCAGAGTTGTTTTACCAACCCCCGGAGGTCCCCAGAATAACATGGATGGCAGCGAGCCCGATTCAATGGCTTTACGTAAAACCGCGCCCGGCCCTACAAGATGTTTTTGCCCCACATAATCGTCGAGCGATCCCGGGCGCATACGTTCGGCTAAAGGAGGCAGATTGTTCATAAAGTAAAATTCAGAAAACTAAATGCTAAATCCTAAAAAAATTAGTAATTTAATCGGCGTTATATCCAATTCGTCATTGCGAGCGCAGCGTGGCAATCCCCGATAGGTAGAGCCAACTTGCATTACTACTCTGTAAAGTTAGGGATTGCCACGCTGCGCTCGCAATGACACGCTTTCTATCTAATACACCACATCCCTATGTTAAAACAGTTTAACCATTCTAACTACCATTCCATTTGTGATAAACTGGCGCAAGCTGATGCAGACCTGGCCAATATCATCAAGGCGCACGGTTATCCGCCCTTATGGTCGCGGCCCAATACTTTTGAAACTTTGGTACATATTATTCTGGAGCAACAGGTTTCGCTGGCATCCGCTTTATCAGCATTAAATAAATTGCGGGAGTACATACAGGAGATCACCCCGGCAAGGGTATTGCTTTTAACGGACGAAGAATTTAAAGCCTGTTATTTCAGCCGCCAAAAAACCATGTATACCAAATACCTGGCCGAGGCTATCATCAGCGGACAGATCAACCTGACCGAACTGGAACAATTACCTGACGATGTTATCCGGGCCAAATTAACCGCCCTTAAAGGCATAGGCAACTGGACTGCCGATGTATACCTCATGTTTGTACTGCAACATGCCGATATTTTCCCCATAGGCGATCTGGCGGCGGTAAATGCGCTGAAAAGAGTAAAATCATTACCCAAAGAAACCACACGGGAAGAATTGATAGCTGTAGCCGAAAAATGGGCGCCATACCGCACGGTGGCCAGTATGTTATTGTGGCATTATTACTTAGCCTCACCTAAATCCTCTCCAAAGGAGAGGACTTTATAAAAAAGCCATTTTGTTATTTACAAAATGGCTTTCAAGGTTCTATTAGAACCCTCCCCTTTGGAGAGGGCAGGGTGTGGCTCTACACGTTAAACAGCCCATTCCGTTCCTGTTCCTGGTAGTTTTGTACGGTTTCGATGGCGTTATCTATCACATCGCTCAGGGCGGTAATGAAGGTGCCGGGTTTGGCCAGGCTCATGGCGTGCTTTATCGCGTCAACTTCTTTGGGGACTACTTCTACCGGCTTGTTGGCATCAACAGATTCGATGCCCTCTCTGAGTAAACCGATGATGTTTTCGGCGGTACGGCCGCGCAGGTGTTTTTCCTGGCGCAGGATGATATAATCAAACATCTCGGCTGACAATTTGCCCAACTCACGGATGTCGTCATCACGCCTGTCGCCGGTGCCGGCTATAATGCCTATTTTGAGCGGAGAATCGATATGACTTAAAAAAGCTTTAATACCGTTATAGCCATCAGGATTGTGCGCAAAATCGATCATAAAGCGGAAATCTTTAAACTCAAAGATGTTCATCCGGCCTGGCGTTTGTGCCGCAGAAGGGATAAAGGTTTCCAATGACATTTTGATATCCTCGGTCTTGAATCCCCATAAAAACGAGGCCAATGTAGCAGCCAATACGTTCTCGATCATGAAAGGCACGGTGCCACCAAAAGTTAAAGGAATAAGTATAGTACGCTGTACGCGGATCTTCCAATCACCTTTTTGAATGGTGATAAAACCATTTTCGCAGATAGCGGCTATACCACCTTTACGGCAATGTGATTTAATGATGGGGTTGTTTTCGTTTAAGCTGAAATAGGCGATGTTACAATCAGCCTTATTGCCAATGCGTACACAATGTTCGTTATCGGCATTTAAAACACCCCACCCATCTTTTTTAACGGAATTGAGCACTACGCTTTTTACACGGGCCAGGTCATCAAGGGAATGGATATCGGCCAGTCCCAAATGGTCTTCCTGGATGTTGGTCACCACACCTATATCGCAAAAGCCAAAACCCAGGCCCGAACGCAGGATACCGCCACGGGCGGTTTCCAAAACGGCAAAATCAACTGTAGGGTCGCGTAATATAAATTCGCTGCTTACCGGGCCGGTGGTATCGCCCTTCAGCATCATGTTGTTCTGTACGTAAATGCCATCTGAAGTGGTAAAACCAACACGATGACCATTGTTTTTTACTATATGGGCAATGAGGCGCGTGGTAGTGGTTTTACCATTAGTACCGGTAACAGCAATAATAGGAATTCGGGCCGATTTGCCGGTAGGGTAAAGCATATCCAGCACATGGCCGGCTACGTTGCGAGGCAGGCCCTCGCTGGGTGCAATGTGCATCCGGAAGCCTGGCGCTGCATTTACTTCCAGTACTACACCGCCATTTTCGGTTAACGGCTCGGTCAGGTTTTCGGCCATGATATCGATACCACATATATCCAGACCAATAATTTTGGAGATACGCTCGCAGATAAAAATATTTTGCGGATGCACATGGTCGGTCACATCGACAGAGGTGCCGCCGGTGCTCAGGTTAGCGGTTGATTTTACAAATACCTTTTCGCCTTTGGTTGGTACGGTTTCCAGTGTATAACCTTTCTTTTCCAGCAGGTCGAGGGTATCACGGTCAATGTCGATAAGCGTTAAAACCTTCTCGTGCCCGTAACCACGGCGCGGGTCGGCATTTTCTTTGTCGATGAGTTCCTGTATGGTGAGTGATCCGTCACCTATAATATGGGCCGGATCGCGCAGGGCTGCTGCTACCATTTTGTTGTCGATCACCAGTACACGGAAATCATAGCCCGTAACAAAACGTTCTACAATTACTTTGTATGATATTTTGGCGGCATGCTGGTACGCGGCAATGGCGTCTTCCTCGGTTTTAATGTTGATGGAGATTCCGCGACCATGGTTGCCGTTAAGCGGCTTAAATACCAATGGAAAACCTATTTTTCGTATCGCCTCGGCCACGCCTTCCAAAGAGGATATGGTGATGCCTTTGGCAACAGGGATGGCCTGCTCCTGCAGCATACGTTTAGTCTCGTCCTTGTTGCTGGCAATGTCAACAGCTATGCTGCTGGTTTTTTCGGTCATGGTAGCCCGGAAACGGACCTGGTTTTTGCCATAACCCAACTGAACCAGCGATTGGTTGTTCAACCTGATCCAGGGAATATCGCGGGCAATAGCTTCTTCTACAATAGAACCCGTGCTCGGCCCCAGACGGGTATTCTCCCGTATCTCGCGCATTTGCTGTATATCGGCCTCCAATTGCAGGGTATAATCTTCACCTGCTATCAGGGCTTCGGCTATACGGACTGCCGATTCGGCTGCAAAAACACCCACCTTTTCTTCCAGGTAGGCAAACACTACATTATATACACCTTTGGTTTTGGTTTCGCGTGTGCGGCCAAAGCCGGTATCCATGCCTGCCAGGGTCTGGATCTCCAAAGCGATATGCTCTATCACATGGCCCATCCAGGTACCAGCTACCACCCGCTGAAAAAATCCACCGGGTACGCCGGGCGAGCAGCGATGGCTGTACAGGCTGGGCAGCAGTTTTTCCAGCCGGTCATAAAAGCCCTCAATTTCGTTGGTGGGCTTATGCTCCATCTCCTGCAGGTCAAGCCGCATTTGTATTAATTTTTTACGACGGATGCTCCAAATATTTGGTCCACGTAACACTTGTATATTCTCGATCTTCATACCTTGTTTACAAAAATTTAAGCCGGCTTAATTTCTCTAAAACTATAAAACTTAATAGTGTAAATAAAACTTTTGAAGGTAAAAAGCATTAAATGTTCACAACAGCCTACGTTTGTGGGGGTTTTTATCTTAATTTGTATTTAAAACCGGTTGATTAGGTGAAAAAGTTGACGGAGTAAATGGTTATTTATGGCATATTGCCCAATTTAGGCTAACTCGGTCGGCCTGATATAGCCTAATCAACCCCTGCAACTAAACAAAAGAACTATGACTGTCCCGAAAGGAAAACTAATCATTATAGGCGGCGCTGTAGACATGGGGAGTAATGTGACCATCCAGGAGCACATCATGCAGCCCGACTATATTAAATTTTTTGAACAGGGAATTTTAAAGCGAATTATTACCGAATCTGACAAACACGAAGGCTCATTAATTGAAGTAATAACCACAGCCTCGCAGATCCCGGAGCTTGTTGGCAATGAGTATGTGAAGGCTTTTGGGCAGCTGAATGTAACCAATGTAAATGTATTGCATATTAAAAGCCGGGAGGATGCCGGTAACCCTGAATATCTCGACCGGATTCGCAAGGCCGATGTGGTGATGTTTAGTGGCGGCGACCAACTGAGGCTTACAGCCATTTTTGGCGGCACCGAATTTTTACAGATCCTGAAGCGGCGTTATCAGAACGAAAACTTTGTGATAGCCGGTACTTCGGCGGGAGCGGCAGCGGCCTCCACACACATGATATACCGTGGGCAAAGTAATGAAGCCCTGATCAAAGGCGAAGTGCAGATCACTGCCGGTTTGGGTTTGATCGACTCGGTAATTGTTGATACACACTTTGTACAGCGTGGTCGTATTGGCCGGTTAATGTACGCCGTAGCTACTAATCCCGGCATTTTAGGTATTGGTTTGGGCGAGGATACTGGTTTGCTGATCACTGAAGGCAATATAATGGAAGCTATTGGTTCGGGATTGATTATCCTGGTAGATGGCCGTAATATCGTAGCTACAAATATTTATGATGTAGAGATGGGCTCGCCGGTATCTATCGATAACCTCAAAGTACACGTAATGTCTATATTTGATATATATGATCTTTCTCAGCACCGTTTGATCATCAAAAAAACGGTGAAAGTAGAAGAGGGCGTTTTTATACAGGCTCCGGATAGCGATTTGTTGCAATAAAACCCCACCCAACCCTCCCCGGAGGGGGAGGGCTAAAATAAAAAAAGCGTCCCTCTTTCCGCCGAAGGCGAAGAGAGGGTGGTCGAGCGAAGCAACGACCGGGTGAGTCGATCGCCGATAGGCTTACCGGATACACCCAAAATAAACCCATCACAAAAGAGTTATAGTTTATACAACATTGATCAATTAACTCAGTTTAATATGAAGATCATTATACATGGCGGTTTCTTTAGCGAATCGCGAACCAACCAGGAAGTAAAGCAGGCCAAACAACAGGCTTTAAAAGAAATAGTAGAGGCCGGCCATAAATATCTGCAAACACACAATGCGCTGGAAACGGTGGTATACACGGTTAGGCTGCTGGAAGATTGTGATCTTTTTAATGCAGGTACCGGTTCACAGATCCAGAGCGATGGCAAGATCAGACTGAGTGCTTCGCTGATGGATGGTAAAACGCAGCGCTTTTCGGGCGTGATTAATATCGAGGATGTTAAAAACCCCATTTGTATAGCCGAAAAGTTATTAACCTATGATGATAGGGTGCTGAGCGGCAAGGGTGCCCGTGATTTTGCTACCGAAAATGGCATTGGGTATTATAATCCTGAAACACCACAGCGCAGGCATGAATATGAACAAAAATTGCGCGATTCTATCCGCCTGGGTACCGTAGGCTGCGTAGCCCTTGATATTTATGGCGATTTGGCCGCAGCTACTTCCACCGGGGGCAAAGGTTTTGAAATACCGGGCCGTGTAAGTGATTCGGCCACTACTGCCGGTAATTATGCCAATGCTCATGCAGGTATATCCTGTACCGGTGTTGGGGAAGATATTGTAAGCGGTTCAGTCGCTTCAAAAATTGTTACCCGGGTTACCGATGGTCTGCCTATATCTGCTGCCACCGATAAATCATTGGATGAATTAAAGCCTTTTAACGGTTTTGCAGGCATCGTCGGAATATCAGCCGACGGTCATATTTATCATGCCGATACCCACCCCTATATGGTTTGGGCCCTGCATGACGGCGATGTAGAGGTTTTTGAATAAAAATTAAAATAATTAATTATAACATTAGGTAGGATTACTGCGTTAAAGGAACTGTCTGCATAAACAGCCCACATACAGGGTATTGCATATAATAATATTTATATTATTATATTTGTTTACTGATTAATTTAAATTAAGCCCAGTTAAAAAGATTAAATGAGGATCATTTTACTTGTATTCTTATGTTCACTTAGCCTTTCTGCATCTGCACAGTGGTATAAGTACAACCCTTTCAGAAAGCATGAACGCTATCCGCAGATCGCGCTTTTGAAAGATCATTCTATCAAAAGACTGCCTGTTTCCCAGATTGCGAAACCAAAGATCTTGTACGCAAAAATTGAACGTACTCCGTACGCGCTTTTCCTGATGGAAGCATCAGTCATGAAAACGGCCCAGCATAATATGCGTTTTAGGGTTTATAATTCGGCCAGTTATAACTTTAGTGATCTGGCTCAGATGTATCTGAAACAGAATAGGCTATCTGAGGCTAAATGGTATTTGCTGCAAAGTTTGCAGATCTCGCGCCAGCAAAATGATAACCGGCATACTATCACTAACCTCATTAACCTGGCCGCGGTAAAAACAGGCTATGGCGATTTTCCCCAGGCCAAACAGGATCTGTTGGAGGCCCGCACCATTGCCAATTCATTGGGCCTTACCATGGATGTAGCGGCGGTTGATAAACAAATGCGCTATCTGGAAGAGAACAAGACCCGTTTAAAAACCGAGATCCGCTACGCCGAAACCCCCGACACTGACGCCACGCCGGCTATAAAGTAAAATTTTTATGTAACAATAGCGTAAAATGCTGGTAGTTATATACTACAAGCAAAACATTATCGTATAATTGTTATTGTAATTAAGAGACAGTATTTCACTGTCTCTTTTTATTTACATTAGCAAATTAATAAAAGGCACAAGTATTGATGTTTTACACAAACCCCGATTTAACTACAGTAAAAGATATGTTGAAGAAAGTATATTTAGTATTGCTACTGGCTGCCGCGCTTGCTTGTAAAGCGTCGCCGTCAAAACCAATAAAAGTCCCTGGCTCCACCGATCTGCAACCTGACGAACAGCAAAGCGTTGTTTGTAAGCAGATCACCTCATTGATATTAAACCATAACTATAAAAAGGTTGATCTGAATGATTCTATTTCGACCGTTGTTTTTGACCGTTATATTAAACTGCTTGATGAGAACCATAGCTATTTTTTAGCATCCGATATCAAAGATTTTGAAAAATATAAAACCGTTTTAGACGACGACCTGAAAAGCGGCAACTTGAACGATGCGTTTTATATCTTTAATGTTTTTCAAAAAAGATATCTGGAGCATGTGAATTATTCCCTGGCACAGATCAATAACAATTTTGACTTCAATAAAAACGAAAACTTTGTTTATGACCGCGACAAGTTGCCATGGCCCGCTACACAAGCCGACATGGATGCCATGTGGACACAACGTGTAAAATACGATCTGCTGAACCTGAAACTGGCCACCAGCGATATGGCTAAAAACAAGGAAACACTAAAAAAGCGTTACCAGAATTTATTAACGCAAGCCAATAAGTTATCCAACCAGGATGTTTTTCAGTATTTTATGGATGCCTTTACCGAGGCTATCGACCCGCATACCAATTACTTTAATCCATCAAACGCGGCAAACTTTAATATCGAAATGTCGCGCCAGTTAGAAGGTATCGGTGCATCGCTGCTGACAGAGAACGAGTATGTAACCATTAAAACCATAGTACCAGGCGGTCCGGCCGATAAAAGTCACCAGGTTAACATTAACGACCGTATAGTTGGCGTAGCACAAGGTAAAACCGGTGAATTTCAAAACATCATAGGCTGGAGGGTTGATAACGCTATTGCCATCATCCGCGGATCAAAAGGAACTGTGGTTAAGCTGGAGATATTACCTGCTGGTGCAAGTGCAGGAGCCAAACCTAAGGTTGTAGAATTGGTACGCGAAAAGATCATCTTGAAAGATCAATCGGCTAAAAAAGAAATACGAACTTACAACAGCAACGGTAAAACGGTTAAAATAGGAGTAATATCCATTCCTGCTTTTTATATCGACTTTAACGATTATAAAGCAGGTAACCCCAATTACAAGAGCACCACACATGATGTGAAGCTGATACTTGACTCCCTGAAACAACAAAATATAGACGGTGTAGTTATAGACCTGCGCGAAAATGGCGGTGGTTCCTTAATGGAAGCTATTGAGCTTACCGGCTTATTCATCAAAACCGGTCCGGTAGTGCAGGTAAAAGATACCCAGGGACAGATAGAGGTTGATAAAGACGATGACGCGGCAGTGGCCTATTCTGGTCCGCTAAGTATCCTGGTTGATCGTTTCAGCGCTTCTGCATCCGAAATATTTGCTGGCGCGATACAGGATTATGGCCGTGGTATTATCATGGGTACACAAACTTATGGCAAAGGATCGGTTCAAAGCGCTATTGATCTAGACCGCATCTTAGGTTCGCCGATACGCGATAAAATTAACCAGCTGGCCGGTGCGGCAACCGGAGGGAAAAAAGCCATATCAACCGGTAGCCAAAGTACCTATGGGCAGCTTAACTTAACCATCGCCAAATTTTACCGCATTAGTGGTAACTCCACACAGCATAAAGGTGTAACGCCGGATATTTCATTCCCATCATTAATTCCGCTGGATAAATATGGTGAAGATACCGAGCCTTCGGCTATGCCATTTGACATCATTCCCAAAACAGACTTTACTAAAGTAGGCAACTTTAACACGGTTTTACCGCAATTGCAGAAATTGCACGATCAGCGTATGACCACCAGCGACAGCTATAAATACATGCTGGAAGATATAGCCGATTTCAAAAAACACGATGCTGAAGATAGCGTAACCTTGAACGAAGCGGCCTTAAAGAAACAACGCGATGCCGACGAGAAGAAAGCCTTTGAACGCAATAACCTGCGCAGGATAGCTTTAGGATTACCGGCTCTTAAAAAAGGACAGGCCAAACCAAAAGACGAAGATCTTGACTTTGTAAAACGCGAGGCCGGTCAGATCATGACCGATTACATTAGTCTGGAGCCCAAGCTAACAAGCACAAAGCCATAAGCCCACCAGCCCCCTAAAGGGAGTTGGGATGTGCAGATTGTAGATGTGCAGATATGCAAATGATCAGAAAAGCAGAATATAAAAATCTGCATATCTGAAATTTTGCATATCTGCACATTTTTGTTTCCCCCTTCAGGGGAATAGGGGCAAACCAATTTGCTTTCCGTAGGTTATGTTAACACCATGGCTAAGAAACCATTATTAGAGTTTACCGACCAGGGGATTTACTGTTCCCGGGGCAAGTTCTATATCGACCCCTGGAAACCGGTTGACGACGCCGTGATCACTCACGCACATGCCGACCATGCCTATCCGGGAAACAAACGTTACCTGGCACATCACTTATCAAAAGAAGTATTGCTTTACCGGCTGGGCGAAATAAAGCTGCAAACCGTGGAATACGGCGAAACGGTAATGAAGAACGGCGTATCCATTTCGCTATACCCGGCAGGCCATGTGATCGGGTCGGCACAGGTTAGGGTTGAATACCAGGGTGAGATTTGGGTCGTATCCGGCGATTATAAGGTAGAGGACGATGGCATTTCGGCGCCGTTTGAACCTGTAAAATGCCATCACTTTATTTCGGAATGTACCTTCGGCATGCCGGTTTATACCTGGAAACCGCAAGTGCAGGTATTTGAAGATATCAATAACTGGTGGCGCGCTAATTTACACAACGGCGTAGCTACTGTGCTGGTAGGCTATTCGTTAGGCAAAGCGCAGCGCATCCTGCAAAACCTGGACCTGTTTAATGGCAAAGTATACACACATGGCGTTATCGAAAATACAAACGAAGCCTTGCGCCGTAACGGAGTATTGTTAAATCCAACAGAAAGAATTACGCCTGACTCTGTTAAGGAGGAGGTGAGAAAAGGCATTATCCTGGCGCCGCCATCATCCGTGGGTACACCCTGGATGCGCAAGTTCCATCCCTATAGTTTTGGCTATTGCTCGGGTTGGATGGCCATTCGCGGGGCCAAACGCCGGCGGGCTGCAGATCGCGGTTTTGTACTCTCGGATCACGCTGATTGGAACGGGTTGATCAGCGCCATCGATGATACAGGTTGCGAAAGCGTTTACCTTACGCATGGCTATACCGCCACATTCGCCAGGTATTTAAATGAGATAGGCTTTGATGCTCATGAGGTGCATACTTTATACGGGGACGATGAAGGCCCCTCCAACCTCCCCGAAGGGGAAACCTCCTCCCAGCCTCCCCCAAAGGAGGATGAGTTTGACAGTTCTGATAAAAATGCTAATGAAATCCTCCCCTTTGGGGAGGATTTAGGAGGGGTTTCATGAAAGCCTTCGCCCAACTCTTCTTATCGTTAGATGAAACCAATAAGACCAATGAAAAGGTAAGGGTATTGAAGGATTATTTTAATTCTGTGCCCGATACCGACAAAATGCACATGCTCGCCCTGTTTACCGGGCGTAAACCCAAGCGGCAGATCAATTCCACCCTGGTGCGTACCTGGGCCATCGAAGCATCAAATATACCGGCCTGGCTGTTCGAGGAAAGTTATCATGTAGTGGGCGATCTGGCCGAAACCATGGCGCTGCTTATGCCCGAAACTGCCAACAGCAGTAATAAAACCCTCACCGAATGGATAGCCGAGATCAACGCGCTGAATGATAAAACTGAAGCCGAAAAAAAGCTCTGGCTACTGGATTCATGGGCCATGTTGGATAGCCAGGAACGGTTTGTATTTAATAAACTGCTGACGGGCAGCTTCAGGGTGGGGGTATCACAAAACCTGGTGATCAAAGCGCTTGCTGATATTTCCGGACTGAAAGCTACCGTACTTACCCACCGCATTATGGGTAGCTGGATGCCCGAAACCTATCAATACGCCCAATTGATGGATGAACAGGATACTGCCGAAAATATATCACGGCCATATCCGTTTTTCCTGGCCTATCCCATACAGGAAACATCCGAAAAACAGAAAACACCTGCCGAGGTTGGCGCTGCCCTGGGCGATGCCGCTGATTGGCAGGCCGAATGGAAATGGGACGGGATACGTGCCCAACTCATCAAAAGAGGCGGCGAAATATTTATATGGAGCAGGGGTGAGGATCTGGCTACCGAAAAGTTTCCGGAGCTGCATCCATTTTTAAACGCCCTGCCCGATGGTACGGTGATAGATGGCGAGATCCTGAGTTTTCAAAACGGGCAACCCATGCCCTTCAATGTGCTGCAAACCCGTATCGGTCGCAAAAATCTGAGTAAAAAGATACTGGAAGAGAGCCCGGTTGCTGTGATAGCTTATGATTGCCTGGAATACAAGGGCGAAGATATCCGCTATAAAATCCAAACGGAAAGACGGGCCATACTGGAGCAGCTACAGGCAGTTACCCCATATCCGGAAGTGTTCCGGATTTCGGCATTAATAAAATTTGATACCTGGGATGAACTGGGAACCATCCGGGAGCAGTCGCGCGCCATGATTGCCGAAGGTATTATGCTCAAGCGAAAAAACGCCGCTTACCAGGTAGGCCGCCGCCGGGGCGATTGGTGGAAGTGGAAGATCGATCCGCTGTCGGTTGATGCCGTGATGATCTACGCGCAGAAAGGGCACGGCCGCCGGGCGGACTTGTATACCGATTATACCTTTGCTGTTTGGGATGGAGATAAACTGGTGCCTTTTGCCAAAGCTTATTCCGGCCTTACAGATGCCGAGATCAGCAAGGTTGATTATTTTATCAAGCGCAACACCATCGAAAAATTTGGCCCGGTACGTACCGTAAAGCCCGAGCTGGTGTTTGAGATAGGCTTTGAAGGGATTAACAGATCAACGCGGCATAAATCAGGCATAGCCCTGCGTTTTCCACGGATATTGCGATGGCGGCATGACAAACCCAAAGAGGAAGCCGATACTTTAGATAGTTTAAGGGCTCTTTTGGGCGATTGATAATTTTATACCAGTTCACATAATTAATTTATTACTTTGCTGTACAAATTATAACAGCATACTGATGATCATTGTAAATAACTATAACGAGTTTGAAGCGCAATTAGGTAATGAACTGGGCGTATCCGACTGGCATATCATTACGCAGGAACAGATCAATAAATTTGCCGATGCCACGCTCGATCATCAATGGATCCATACCGATCCGGAAAAAGCCGCGGTCGAAAGCCCTTTCAAAACAACCATTGCCCATGGCTATTTGACGCTGTCGCTTATTCCATATCTGTGGAAACAAGTGGCCGATATCCGTAACCTCAAAATGGAGATCAATTATGGTATAGAAAACCTGCGCTTTGCACAGCCGGTGCTGGTGAATGACAAGGTACGATTGAAGGTAAGGCTTTTCAACCTCATTAACCTGCGTGGCGTTACCAAAGCCACCATGGCCGTTGAACTGGAAATTGAAGGCCAAAAGAAACCCGCCTTTTCCGGCGATGTGGTTTTCCTTTATCATTTTATTGATTAGTTGAGGTGTGTGAGTGCGAGAGTCAGGTGCGTGAAGAGAAAGCTATGCGCCTCACTCTCACACCGGCACCCCACTCTCATTCAGTCGCGCATCTCATACCCAATCCCGCTCTGGCACCGACACCCACTCCCACACTAACAAAGTAATCCCAATGCCATAAAAAGCCCCTCATAAACCCTGGCATCAACCCTATCATTACATTTGTGTTTATCATATTATGGACACAAAGAAAATCCGTTTAAGCGTGCTCGATCAGTCGCCGATAAGAAAAGGGGCTACTGCCGAGCAGGCCGTAAAAGAAACCATCGAATTAGCAAAATATACCGAACAGCTTGGCTATACCCGTTACTGGGTTTCCGAGCATCATAACACCGGCATCCTGGCTGGCTCAACACCCGAGGTGCTCATTGCCTACCTGGCTTCACAAACCCAGCGCATGCGTATTGGCTCGGGGGGTATCATGATGCCTAATCATAGTACTTTAAAGGTTGCCGAAAACTTCAGGATGTTGGAAGCGCTTTTTCCGGGTCGTATTGATCTGGGCATGGGCCGCGCGCCGGGTACCGACCGTATTACGGCGTCTGTGCTCAATCCCTCAAACCAATTCAGGGAAGATGATTTTGTAGAACAGTTGACCGATCTGAACAATTATTTTCATGATACTTATGAGCCAGGTACCGTACAAGCCAGGATAAGGGCCATCCCGCAGGTGAAAACTGTACCCAACAAATGGCTGCTGAGCTCCAGTGGACAAAGCGGCTTATTTGCCGCGCACTTTGGTATGGGCTTCTCCTTCGCGCATTTTATAAATCCCAACGGCGGCCCGCTTAACGTAAAGCTATACCGCGAACGTTTTCAGCCATCAGATGATCTGGCGCAGCCGGAGGTGAACGTAGCCATATTTGTTTTTTGCTCAGAAGATGAGGAGAAAATAAAACAGCACCGGGCTGTGATGGACCACCGCTTTTTACAGTTTGAAAAAGGCGGCCCCATTGTACCATTAAGTTATGCCGATGTAAAAGATGAGGTATATACCCCGAGCGAACTGGAGCGCATCAGGCAAAACAGCTATCGCGTAATTACCGGTACACCTATGGAAATAAAGAAAAAATTAACCTGGCTGGCCGAAGATTATGATGTGGACGAAATTATGGCCGTAACCATCACCGAAAATTTTGACGATCGCTTAAAATCATACGAATTGCTTGCCCGGCAATTTGAATTATAATGCGCTGAGTGTCAATTAAACTTCACACGTCATTGCGAGGTACGAAGCAATCCCTAACTATACAGAGTGGCTCTGCTGATCGGGGATTGCTTCGTCCCTCGCAATGACGCGTGGAGAGAGATAGCAGAATAGGGAAGATCTGAGAGGCAATTACCCATTCTGAATTATTTCAAAAAAGGCCATTCTTTTAAACATAGAATTGCCTTTCTTGCGTTAAATAGTAATCATTCTGAAACTGTAAAAACTTTATTTCGGTTTTAATCGTATCTTTGGAAAGATTATAAATAACATTCAAATTCTAATTCATTCAATTCAGTGGTAATCATTATATTCTTTATAGCGCACTGGTTTTTGTCGCTATTCTTCCAAACGTTCTTTTTACACAGGTACGCTTCTCACAAAATGTTCACTACGAACAAGTTTTACGAAGGGGTATTTTACCTGCTTACTTATATCTGCCAGGGCTCCTCGTTTTTAAACCCACGGGCTTATGCCATTATGCACCGCGAGCACCATGCTTACAGCGATACCGAGAAAGACCCGCATTCGCCGCATTTTTTTAAGGATGTTTTTCAAATGATGATCTACACCTCAAAAAGCTACAGCATGCACGTTAAGAGGTTGTCAAATCCCGAAGAGCGTTTTAAAGGAAATATCCCCGAGTGGCGTTTTGTTGACTACGTAGGTTCATCCATGGTATCGCGTATTTCATTTGGCATATTGTATATCGCTTTTTACGTGGTATTTGCCACACAATGGTGGATGTACCTGTTAATCCCCATTCACTTTTTAATGGGCCCTATCCATGGCGCTATCGTAAACTGGTGTGGTCACAAATACGGTTACGCCAATTTTGACAATGGCGACAAATCAAAAAATACAACTCCTTTCGATTTTTTAATGCTGGGCGAATTATTTCAGAATAATCACCATAAACACCCTAACAGGGCCAACTTTGGCGCCAAATGGTTTGAGATTGATCCGGTTTACCCAGTAATGAAGCTGATGCACTGGATGCGCATTATTAAATTAAGAAAAGCATATTTGTAAGCTGAAAGCCGAAGGCTCAAAACTGAAAGCGAAAAGTAAGATCTCCGGATGTTACTTTTCGCTTTTTTGTTTTATGGCTTTCGGACTTAAGGCTGATGCATTCCTCCCCGGCGCGTCATAGGAGGAGGAACGACGTGGCAATCCCCGATATGCAGAGCGACTCTGTAAGTCAGGGATTGCCACGCTGCGCTCGCAATGACGACTTTTTAAGAACGTAGCGATGATTGGGTAAGTCTAACTGCTGGTTGCTTAATCCATACTCCTAAAGTCCTTTATCTTTGTTCCTTCTATCCTTAATCCACCCAAATACCTATATTTGCCGCTCATAAAATTCATATTTCCAATGAGTATTTCTGTATTAGCTCAAAATCTGCGCGGCTCTGAGATCATCAAGATTGCAGGCGAGATAAACGAATTGAAAAGACAAGGCCAGAATATTGCCAATTTAACCATCGGCGATTTTGACTCTAATATTTACCCCATTCCTGCCGAATTGAAGGATGGAATTGTTGCAGCATATAACCACAACCAAACCAATTATCCACCGGCTGATGGTATGCTTGACCTGCGCCAGAGCGTTTCGACATTTTTAAAAAAGAGCTTTAACCTGGATTATTCTGCTAATGAAATACTGATCTCCGGTGGTTCACGTCCTTTGATCTATTCTACCTTTCTGGCTGTTGTTAACCCCGGCGAAAAGGTAGTATTCCCTTTACCATCATGGAACAATAACCACTACAGCGATCTGTTAGGTGCCGAGGCTATCATGATACCAACTACTGCCGAAAATAACTTTATGCCTACGGCCGATGAGATCCGTCCGCATTTAAAAGGCGCGGCATTGCTGGCTTTATGCTCGCCATTGAACCCAACCGGTACCATGTTTGCCAAAAAGGACCTGGAAGAAATTTGCGACCTGGTGATAGCCGAAAATAAAAGCCGTGCAGCAGGCGAAAAGCCATTGTACCTAATGTATGATCAAATCTATTCGCAATTAACCTTTGGCAGCTTTCAACATTTTGATCCGGTTACCCTGCGTCCTGAACTGAAGGACTATACTATATTTATCGATGGTGCTTCCAAATGTTTCGCCTCTACAGGGGTACGGGTAGGCTGGGGTTTTGGTCCGGCACATGTTATTGATAATATGAAGGCTATTGTAGGCCACATGGGCGCATGGTCGCCTAAGGCCGAGCAAGTGGCTATGGCCAGCTTCATTACTAACGATGCCGCTGTAGGTACTTACTTGGCCGCTTTCAAAGCCAAAATTCAATCCAGCCTGAATGCATTGCACGAAGGTTTCCAGTCATTAAAAGCCGAAGGTTTTCAGGTAGATTCTATCCAGCCAATGGGGGCCATCTATTTGACCTTAAAAATTGATTACGCCGGCAAAACTACGCCCGACGGTACTATACTAAAAGACTCTGCCGATATTAACTTCTACCTTATTAAGGAAGCCAAAGTGGCCCTGGTGCCGTTTTCGGCCTTTGGTACCGGCGATGATGTAAACTGGTTCCGCGCCTCGGTTGGTACTATCACTGCCGAAGATATTAAGGAACTGATACCGCGTGTAAAAGCCGCGCTGACTAAATTGAAATAGTTAATAATATTATAGTGTTGCAAAAGGCCATCATGCAAGCATGATGGCCTTTTTTATACCCCTTCTTTCACGTGTCATTGCTTCGTGCCTCGCAATTGACGTGGCAGATATGGTGCATTATTTTATGTTAAATTATTCTACAAATAAGAAAATAAAACTTATCCAGGTGAAAATTGTTGACTATAAAAACAATATAAACATATATTCACTATGAAAAGATTAAGTTTAATGATGATGTTCGTGCTATCGGCATGGATATTTCAGGCATGTAACAACGGTGCCAAAACCGACAGCAAAGACAATGCTGACAGTGCAAATACCACCAAAGATACCACAACAACCGGAGCAACCGGTATTGCCGTTGACCAGGGCGACGCCAAATTTGCTACCGATGCGGCAAACGGGGGCTTAACCGAAGTGGCCGTAGCCAAAGTTGCCGAACAAAAAGCCGTTAACCCGAAAGTAAAGGCATTTGCCGAAATGATGGTGAAAGATCACAGCAAGGCCAACGAGGAATTGATAGGCATCGCCAAAACCAAAAATATTACCCTGCCCGCCGCACCAAGCGACGATAATCAAAAAAAGTTGTCGGATCTTTCGGCCAAATCAGCAACCGATTTTGATAAGGCTTATGTAGATGCCATGATCGATGATCATAAAAAAACCATCACATTATTTGAGGATGCCTCCAAAAACTGCAAGGATGCCGATCTGAAGGCTTTTGCCACTAACACCCTGCCGGTAATAAAAGGTCACCTTACCGAAATAGAGTCTATTCAAAAAGGATTGAAATAAACTGATAGATGTGCAGATATGCAAATGTGCGCATGTGCAGATGAGCTTCATTGAATACTTCACAGTTTCATATTATGTAAGCCATTCTGTTAATTCTAAATTCTGTAAATTCTGATTCAGACAAAAATAATCAGAAATAATTGTGTATCTTTAGGTGTATCACACCCACGGCCCTGCTTGCTTTGAAAATTGTAAGCAGGGCCGTTTGGTTAAAGGAATAAAAAGGTTCAAAACAGATCGTTTGGTACGCAGTTCATTGATTGTCAATAATCAAATACTTTTTAAAGTTTTCAAAACGCGTTAAAATCGCATTGAAATTTGTTAAAAAGTGTTAAAATCGATGGTTTTGAATGAATTTTGAGCCGTTTTTGTACCGGTTTTGATCAGAAATTTGTTAAAATTTGAGGTTTGAAAAGTATTTTTGAGATACACGTTGTTTGATTTTTGCAATAAGGCTAAAAAATAAATAAGCAAAAGCTTTCGGCCTTGGGCATTGAGCTTTCAGCTTGAATAAATTCTATCTATGTCATCAAAACCAATCGTTACCGGCCTTATGGCCTACGGCATGTCGGGCCGGATATTCCACGCACCATTTTTAACCACCAAACCTGGTTTTACCTTTAAAGCAGTGGTTGAGCGCCATGAAAAAAAAGCCGGCAAGGTATATCCCGATGTGATCAGCTACAATACCACCAATGAATTGCTGAACGATGCCGAAATTGAACTGATCATCGTTAATACCCCTAACAATACTCACTTTGACTATGCCCTACAAGCCCTTAACGCAGGTAAACATGTACTGATAGAAAAGCCGGCAGCTGTAACATCGGCGGAAGTAAAAACCATGTTCGACTTGGGTAAAAAGTTGAATCTCAAGGTAATGATCTACCAAAACCGCCGGTATGATAGTGGATTTATCTCGGTAAAAAAGGTAATTGAAAGCGGCAGGCTGGGCGAACTGATCGAAGTGCATTTCAGGCTGGATAGATACCGCATGCCTATTGGCCCTAAGGTTTTTAAAGAAACCAAAGACACTCCAGGCAATGGGCTTACTTATGACTTGGGCGCGCATTTGGTGGATAACGCTATCAGCATATTTGGCAAACCGCTGAGCTATGTAAAAACAACAGCTTCGCACCGCCCTGGCTCGCAGGTTGATGATTATTTTAACATCCACTTGTCGTACCCTAACCAACTGAACGTATATTTAACATCGGGTTTGCTGATAGCCGAACACTTGCCTGGTTTTGTGATCCACGGCACGCTGGGTAGCTTTGTAAAGCTGCGTACCGATGTGCAGGAAGCACAACTGGATGCCGGCATGAAGCCAACCGACGAAGGTTTTGGTATTGAACCCGAAGGCAGTGAAGGTAAACTGGTGCTGATGGGAGTTGATAATCAGAAAACAGTGGAGTGGATAGTGTCAGACAAGGGTAATTATAATGGTTTATTTGACGCGGTTTATCATACCGTGCGCGAAAACGCGTTATTCCCAATAACCGAAGAGCAGATAGCCTGGCAGCTGGAGTTGCTGGAAAGTTAAAAATATCGTAAATATGCTTAAATGAAATCTATATTAATCTAATGAAGAAGATATATCTGTTCCTTTGTTTGCTTGTAGCGGCTGGCTGTACACAGGCCCAAACCCTTGGTGCTAATACGGGCATTCCACCATATCATATATTGACTACTGATAGCGTGTATGTTACCCCGGCCAACCTGAAAAAGAATAAGCCTGTAATGGTGATTTACTTTCAACCTGATTGCGGCCATTGCCAGCACTTGATGTATGATCTGAAACCGCAGTTAAAAAACCTGCAGGATGTACAGATCGTGATGATAACTTTTGTTACGCAGCTAAAGGCAATCCAGGTTTTTCAGCGCGATTTTGATTTAGCCAAATATCACAATATCATTATAGGTACCGAAGGATATACTTATTTGGTGCAAAAATATTACCAGATAAAAAACACACCATATATTGCTATTTATAACCGTAATGGCAAATTATCGCAGTCCTATCCAATGGTACCAAGAATCCCAGTACTGATGGCGGCTCTTAAAAAAGTTTAAATCCCGGATGTGCGAATGTGCAGATTTTAGATGTGCAGATGATTGGAAGATTTTCATTCACTTTTTTATCTGCATATCTGAAATCTGCACATCAATTCATTGCTGTTGTTGCTGTTGAATAATCTCCATATGGCGCTGATAGCTGTTTTTGGTGTATTCGGTTACCTGTTGTAGCGGAGCAGTTTCCTGTAGGGTATGGTTATCATAAGCAGGGGAGTTTTCATCATCAACTGTTACAGAAACTTCCAGTTTGTGCCCTGATGATCCTTTATAAACGCCTTTTACAGGTGAGCAATCCGGGAAACTGCGGCCAACAGCCAGACGTACGTGGGTTTCATTAGCAATGCAGTTATTGGTAGGGTCGATACCCAGCCAGCCATAATCCGGGATATAGGCCTCGGCCCAGGCGTGGGTTGCACCTTCACCTCGCATGGAGCTGCTGTGAGTGCAGATATAGCCGCTTACGTAACGTGCCGGTATTTTGAGCAGGCGAAGCATCACCATTAAAATATGGGCAAAATCCTGGCAAACGCCGGCCTTTAATTTCCAAACCTCGTCGAGCGTGGTTTCAACGGTGGTAACGCCTTTAATGTATTCAAAGTTCTGATAAACATAATTGCAAAAACGGAGGGCTATCTGGTAAGGCGTATCATCCTTTGAGCGTTCCTGGTCTACAATAACCTGCAGCTCGGGCAAGCCTTCAAAATATTCCTGCTTTAAAAAATCAATATAAGGCACCATATATTGCAGGCGTTTCAGATCTTCCCATTGCTGCTCGGGGAAAATATCGTTCACGGGCAAAGGGCGCTGACGAGTGATCACATCCAGTTTGGAGTTGATGAGCAGCTGAGAATGCTGCTCGCTATAGGTAAAACTGCCTACCTCGTTGCCATAATAATCAATATGAGTGTCAACAACCGGGTTGCCGGTTATATGGAGTTCCTGTTTTACCACATCCTGGTACTCATCTTTTATGGGGAAAAGAATGATCTGATTGGCACTGTCACGTACCAGGCCTTCATAAGTATAGCGGGTTATATGTTGTATTTTAAATTCAGGCATGATCTTCAAATTAAATTATGAATTGGCGAAATAATATTCGTTCAGGGAGTTCCCTACGTTGTATAATTCGGTCCGGATCTGGGTCAAAAAACCGTGCAGGCCTTCCTGTTTAATACTGCGTACCGAACTATATTTGATACGGCTTTGCAAACGCCCTATCTGGAACGACATTTCCCGGTAGGTATCCACATTGGTGTCATTCTTCAATCTGTCAAAGTAACGCTGAATATTGTTGACCGCATAAATAACCGATCGCGGAAAATCATTATTCAGTACTACCTGTTCCAGGATATTCTCGGCCTCAAAGCCCTCGCGATAGGTTTTCAGGTACAACTCATAACCGCCTAAGGAAAGTAACAGGTGTTTCCAATAAGTGGTATCGGTGAGCAGGTTGGGATTATCACTTACGGAGCTGAACTTGGTATCCAGGATATCAACCGATTGTATGGCCCGTTCCAGGTATTTGCCAATGTTCATAAAACTGCGGCCTTCACCGCGCTCCATCGTAATCTCCACAGTGCCATAATATAACATTACCTGTTTTATTAAAACATCCAGCACACCTATAGGGTCTTCCCGTTGTAGGGCACGCTCAATCCGAGGGTCTTTTACCGTATGGTAATACTCATTGAGGCATTGCCACAGATCCTTGGTGATATGTTCCTGAACGCCGCGGGCATTTTCACGGGCCAGCGTAATAATATTGAGTATGGAATTAGGGTTGTTTTTACCCGTAACCATATATTTTAAAACCGACCGGCTATCGTTATCCAGGGTATCGGCATCGGTTTCATGCAGACCGACAAATATCCTGATCACCGGTTCCCAGGTAAATTCCTGTACGGTATCCTGCGATGAGGCGTAGTTTATTTTGAGCATTCGCAGCATGCCATCGCTGCGCTCAATGTAACGGCTTAACCAATAAAAACTTGCTGCAACCCTGCTTAACATATATCTTTTTATTTCGGATATCGAATTTTCGATTTCGGATTTATTTTCAATTATTTACGATGCCTGTTTGATTGCGGAATTAAATAAGGAAGGAATGGATATCCATTAAATCCGAAATCAAAATTCCGAAATCCCAAATCAGGCCAGCACCCAGGTATCTTTACTACCACCTCCCTGCGAGCTGTTCACTACCAGTGAGCCTTCTTTGAGGGCAACACGTGTTAAGCCACCGGGAACTATCTCGATGCCGTCCGGACCATAAAGGGCATAGGGGCGAAGGTCAACACGGCGGGGTTTTAATAAACCTTGCATATAACAAGGCGCCGCCGAAAGACTGATGGTGGGCTGAGCAATAAAATTACGCGGATCTTTCAGGATCTCTTTTTTATAGTCGTCAATCTCCTGTTCAGTAGCGGCGTGACCCATGAGCATACCATAACCCCCGCTGCCATTGGTTTTTTTAACCACCATGTTATTCAGGTTTTTGAATACATGTTCGCGCTCGTCTGGGTTACCTAATTGGTGGGTAGGAACGTTCTTCAGGATGGGTTCTTCGTTCAGATAGTAGCGTATCATATCCGGAACATAGGCATAAACCGCCTTATCGTCGGCAACGCCGGTACCAATAGCATTTACTATGGCTACATTACCTTTGCGGTATGCGCCCATAATGCCGGCAACGCCCAGCATGCTTTCGGGATTAAACACCAGCGGGTCAAGATACTCGTCGTCAACACGGCGGTATATTACATCTACCTGTTGCAGGCCGGTAGTGGTTTTCATGTATACCTTATGATTATTAACCACCAGGTCGCGCCCTTCCACCAGTTCAACCCCCATGAGGCGGGCCAGAGTAGTATGCTCAAAATAAGCCGAGTTGTATATACCCGGACTCAGCAAAACAATGGTTGGGTTTGATATTTGCCTGGGTGAAAGCGCCAAAAGGTTTTTATACAATATGGTTGGATACTCGGTTACGCTGCGAACCCCACATTGCGGCAGCAGATCGGGGAATAAACGCTTGGTAATCTCGCGGTTCTCGAGCATGTAGCTTACGCCGGATGGAGTACGCAGATTATCTTCCAACACATAAAAAGTACCGTCCTCATCTCGGATCAGATCAATGCCAGATATGTGTACATAAATATCATAAGGCACTTTGAGCTGATACATCTCGCGCAAAAAATGCGGGCAGGAGTAAATAATATCAATAGGTACTATGCCATCCTTTACAATAAATTGGTTGTTGTAAATGTCCTTCAGGAATAGGTTAAGGGCGGTAAGCCGTTGTTTGATGCCTTTCTCTACAAAGGCCCATTCGCTTGCTGTAATAATACGGGGGATGATATCAAAAGGGAATATCTTTTCGATACCCTCACCGCTGTTATAAACCGTAAAAGTAATACCCTGGCTCATGAACAGGCTCTTGGCCAGTTCTTCCTTTTTGTTCAGGTCATCGGCCGATTCTTTTGAAATATACTCGATTACTTTCAAATAATGGTCACGGACGCTGCAATTGGCACCATACATTTCGTCCCATACGCCGCCAATGGGATTGTATTGGTTAAAATAAGCTGATTCCTCCATATAAAATCACAATTAATTAGAAATATATCAATCAGTTATTTTTAAAAATGTAATTTATGAAGTGTTTTTGATAAAAAAGCAAGTTTTTATTAAAAAAAATCAATTATTTATATCAAATTTTCATTTTAGACGAATTTATACTTAATAATTTCATTTTTTAACTTGCTATTTACGTAGTTATCGGCTTTTATTTTAGATAAGTTATAGAATGGATTAGTTGAAATTAATAATCGGTCAAGTTTTTATCTTTACATTTTTAAATGTACGATGAATTTTAAGATCACTTTTCCGGCGGGATATAACGAAATCAACGAACTTGATGGTAATATTGATGTACACATCATATTGGAAAGCGGTGATGTGTTTGTGGCTACTTTGTTTACATTACCCAATATTCAAAAAATGATCGCCCAGTTTAATTCGGCAAGTTTCTGGGCCTCTGATATGATCATTGTTAGAAGTCTGGGCCATGAAACCATAAGGGAAGCTATACAGGAAATAATTGACGATGAGTACCTGGAGCATGCCTGTACACATATTGGCAGGATTGAAAAACGTTATCCAGGATTGGGTTTTGAGCAAATTCCGGATATGGCTGATGGCTATAAGCTCCTGGCAAACCGGGGATGAAAATACAACAAAGGGCAGCCGTATTAACAGCTACCCTTTGAGTAATATATTTAGGTTGAAAATTTAAACACGGATATAGACCTTCTTTTTATCCAATATCCAGCCCACGCACCAGCAAATAAGCATATAGCTTATAGCAAACAATAGCGAACCGATAGCGCCAGGAACTATTACCTGGTAAACAGAAGTATTTATCCAATCGTAAAAACTGGTTCCTTTTACGCTGAGCATATAAAAGAATATCACCAGTATCTCGGATAATACATAAATGGGTAATGGGTTTTTACCCAGAATGGTAAAAAAGCGGGTCCAATTCCCTTTGTTCCAGTTGTTGATCTCAAGTGCGTAAACAAGGAACGAAAGGATCACCAGGTCAAGTCCGGTAGTCACCAACACAAATGAGCTTGTCCACAGTTTTTTATTGATCGGGAATACCATGTTCCAGCATAGGGCCAGAAATATGAACAGCGCTCCGGTAAGCAACATTTTAGCGATGGTATCATAACCTTTGCCTTTTTGCTGTATGAATTTACCGGCGTAGTAACCAATAACTACATTCACAATTGCGGGCAGGGTACTCAGGATGCCTTCGGGATCAAAGGCGATTTTTTCGCCGTGATACATGTGACTATCGCCCAGAATAAACTTGTCCAGGAAAATACCGGCATTGCCGGTCATACTCAGGGGATCATTCGGGTCGCCAAAAACCAGTAACAAGATCCAATAGCCAACTAATAACAGAACAGATAAAACAACCACCGACTGCTTTGACAGAAAGTGAATCATGAGCGAGGCGAAACAATAGCATAAAGCTATGCGCTGTAATACGCCCATGATGCGGGTATCTGCAATAGGCGATAAGGAAATGTGACCACCCTTTAAATTAAAAAACGGGAACCAATACATGAAGTAACCTATTAAAAAAATAAGCAGGGTACGTTTAAATATTTTGCCTAAAACCGCGGCATTACCCATTTCCTGGTAACGTTTCATGGAGAAACTCATGGCATTACCCACTGCAAACAAAAAAGAAGGGAATACAAGATCAGTGGGCGTAAAGCCATGCCAGGCAGCATGTTCTAATGGCGAAAACGGAGCAGCGCCGCTACCTGGCGTATTTACGATGATCATAAAGCAGATAGTCATGCCACGAAACACATCGAGCGACAAAAACCGCGTTGATGATTTATTCATAATTTATTATTTAGGTTTTGAATGCTTAAAACAGGAAGGTGGTAAGCGATGGTTAAAAAAACTTACCGGAATGAACTATTCCGGTAAGTTTTGGTTGAATTTTTATTAATGATATCCCGGATTTTGTTTAAGCTGCGGTGTGCCGCCGCTTGAACTTAAGTCTATCTGGCTTAGCGGTATAGGGTAATACTCGCTCTTGCCTTTAATGAATTTACCTCCGTTTAAATCAGTGGTTAGTGTGCTTTCATAAGCTATATACGCATTAAGCTCGGTATCGGCAATGCCCCATCTAACCAGGTCAAAAAAGCGGTGCCCTTCCATAGCCAGCTCAATTTTGCGCTCAAAATAAATGGCTTTAAGGGCAAATGCCTGGCTTGAGAAAGCTCCGCTCGGGTAAGGGCTAACTTTATAATTGGCTGCAGGATCAGCTGTAAAGCCACCGGTTGGTTTGCTGTCATCTTTATAGGTGTGTACGAATCCGGTAGGGTCTGCAGCTCTGTTACGTACTATATTAACATAGCTTTCAGCTTTATCCAGGTTGCCGAGCTGTGCTTCAACTTCTGCAGCCATCAACAACACATCGGCATAACGGATAAGGTTGTAGTTGATGCCTGAACCAGGCGCCCATGAAGTATTATCGCCGTTAACATCCTGCTCGGCCTGGCCATATACGTTTTTGATCGGCGAGTATGGGCCCCCGAATTTTTGATCCCTTACCCAATCGGCGCCAGGGTGGTTACCCCAGTCAAGATAAGGTATACCACGACGGCCAACAGTCCAGTCAAGGCGGGGATCAATTGTTCCGGCATCTAAAGTAAAATCGGCACTTGAAGGTACGCCAATGTCAGTTTTTATAGCATGGCTGTTATAATCATCCAGGTAAGGTAATCCAGTAGTTGGGTTGGTGCGAAAATGGTTTGCCAGGTCAATAGTTGGTTGGTAGAAACCGCAGCAACTGAACGGGCTGCTGTTACCATATGGAAAGTTCAGCATATCGCCATTATTGGCATTTGAAGGGCCGTTAGGATCGGTATTCGCCGCAGCCTGTACCGCAAATACCGATTCGGCACTATTGTTAGTAGCTGTTCTGAAGTTGTCATTAAAATGTGCATTCAATGCATATTTTTGGCCCGTAGGGGTTACGCCCTGAGCTATAACAGCATCAAAAATAGGTTTGGCATCGGTATATTTATGCTCATACAGGTAGGTTTTAGCTAAGTATGCACCTGCCGCCCATTTATTAGCCCGGCCAACCTCGGATTGGGTCGTGGGTAAATTATCATAGGCATATTTAAAATCAGCTTCAATTTTTGGCCAGATATCGGCGTTGTTGGGCTGGTTAATATTCACCGTAGTTTCATCAACATAAGGTACCATATTAAACATCTTCTTCAGATCAAAATAGTAATGAGCCCTTAAAAAACGGGCCTGGGCCAGTATATTGGTTTTAGCCGCATCTGTAATGGAAGGTATAGCATTTGTAGCCTTTATGGTGTTGTTAACACGCGATATGCCTTCATAATCAGCTTTCCATTTACTATTGAAAAATCCGTTGCTGGCATCAGGTATATATTTTGCCATAGGCTCAATCTGCTGTTGGTCGCCGGCTATACTGCCTTTGTGCGCGTCGCCGCCTACAACACCGCCGTATATCCAGTTATCAGGCGAAGCTTCCCATGCGCCGCCGCCGCCAATGGCTGCGTCGCCGCCTTGCTGCCCATCTAAAGCTGCATAAGCGCCAACAAGCAGTTGGTTAGCGCCGGCTTCGGTTTGTAAATATTGTGGTAGCAATGCTCCGGTAATTGGTTTATCAAGGTATGATTTTTTACAGGCGCCAAGCGCTAAAACGCTTAACAAGGCTGCTGATATATATCTTTTAGCTTTCATTGTAATCCTCCGTAGTAATAATGTTATAATGAAAAATTAACTCCAAACAAGAAAGTGCGCGGACTGGCGTAGCTTCCTTCGTCAATACCAAAATCTGTTGTTGTACCGCCAAGTTCCGGATCAACTCCTTTGTAGCCGGTTAATGTAAACAGGTTTGTTCCCGATACATAGATCCTTAGCTTTTGGATCCCTACTTTTTTTAGTGAAGTCAGATTAAAGGTGTAACCGACCTGAGCGTTACGCATACGTACATAGGTGCCGTTTTCTACGAAATAAGAATTTGGAGTAGCGCCGCTGCTGGTTGATGCATCCAGTTCCTGTATAGGGGCTGATGCATTTTGATGCGTTGGTGTCCATGAATCGTTAAGGGCAGTGTAGCTTTTAGCAGTTCCGAATGAAGCATAAAAATCTCTCCAGTATTTTACGCTGTTCCAGATCTTATTGCCAAATGAACCATATAAAAATACACTTGCATCAAAGTTTTTATAGTTTACTCCCAGGTTTAAGCCTGCTGTAACCTTGGGGTTGGGATTGCCTATAAAAGTACGGTCGGCAGATGTGATCATACCATCTCCATTAACATCTTTATATTTAAACCGGCCAACTTTTACATCTGATTGATAAACAGCATTTGGATCATTGCTGATCTTTTGGGCGCTGGCGTTAGCAGCGTCTATCTGGCCTTGGTTATTCCAGAAACCTTCTATCTGATAGCCATAAAATTCGCCCATGGAATGCCCAACCTGGTTGCGGGTGATAGGGCCATCGAAACGGCTTGTCGCTGTGCCTGTAAAGTAGTCGGCATCGTCAGATACTTTTAAAATTTTATTGTTATAAGTTGTTACAGTTCCTGTAGCGTTAAAGTTAAGATCGCTGTTAGCTCTAAAGTTGCCGGTAATGGAAAGGTCTAAACCGTCCGTTTTCATTTTACCAACATTTTGTTGAGGCAGTGTGCCGTTACCTGCGGTAGCTAATTGGGTAGCGTGGAATAGCAGGTCTTTAATATCTTTTCGATAGTAATCGGCAGTTACAGAAATTTTGCCATCAAACAAAGTGGCATCAAACCCAAAATTGGAATTGCCATCTTTTTCCCATACGGCATTAGGGTTAGCAATCTGTTGTTGATAGAAACCAGGCGTCAGATTAACTGTTCCATCCAGCGGATAATAGGATTGTCCGATGTTATTGCTGAAAGTAATATAAGGGTCTTGCAATCCCATATTGATCTGATTACCCATGATACCGTAGCCACCTCTTATTTTAAGATCGGTAACCCATTTGATATTTTTCATGAAATCTTCCTGCGATATCCGCCAGCCCGCGCTAAAGGCAGGGAAATAACCATAACGATTGTTCACCGGGAATACAGAAGCGCCGTCGCGACGGACTGTGGCATTAAACAAATACTTGTCATTATAAATATAATCTAACCGGGCAAACTCAGAGAATAGGGACGATGAGCTTTTGCTGCTATACGTATTTTTATTGTTTGTTCCTGTTGAAAGGCTTACGTAGTTGGGGTCAAAAGTATAAAAGCCTTGTATGCTACCCCCTAAGCTGCTATCATGATTGTCAATAGCCTCTGTACCCACTACCACTGTCAGATCATGCTTGCCAAATGTCCTTTTATAGGTAAGTGTATTTGTCCAGTTGTAACTATAGTTGTTGTTAGCGTTTTCGGTATAAGTATTTATGGTTGAATTTTCAACGTTTTCATAAGTTGGGTAGGTAAATGAGTGGTCATTACTGTTCACAATGTCACCACCAAAACTTGTACGCAAGGTTAGACCCCTGATGATGTCGGCTTCGGCAAATACATTACCCAATAAACGATAGCTGGTTGTTGCATTATTTTTAGTGCGTTGTTGTATGGCTACCGGGTTGTTGGCATCGCCAAGCCCAGTGCCATAACTGCCTGCGTAATTACCCATAATGTCGTACACTGGTATAATGGGTTGCTCCCTTAACGCGTGTGCAATTACACCATCGGGGTTATTGGTACTAACCTGTGGATTCCTGGTGATAGAATAAGAAAGGTTTTCGCCTACTCTGATGTGTTTGGTTATATTAAAATTTGTATTTGAGCGTAAACTGTACCGTTTTAAATAGGTATCTATCAAAGTACCCTGCTGATTAAAGTAATTTAAGGAGAACAGGTAGCTGGCCTGCTCTGTACTGCCGCTTAACGATATGTTATGGCTGGTCATCGGGGCCGATTTAAAGATCTCATGATACCAGTCGGTACCGGCTTTATTGGCCTTGGTTATCCTGTAAAAATTATTAAAATCGCTGGCCGATGTGTAGAGCGGGTTTACGTAATATTTTGATGGATCAACAGATGGGTCACCTATTTTAGCCCCTGCCGGAGTAATATAATCAGGAAGGGTAAAAGTTGATGCTGTGCCTGAAGGGTTATATAAAGGGTCTGTAAGATCAGTAATACCTGAATTTTTTGTTGCGGTTAACTTAAGGTCGGCCATTTGTTGCGGAGTAATAGTGTTCCAAACATTGCCTCCTTTGGGTACCTGCGAGCCATAATAGGCATCGTATTGGATGTTTACCTTTCCTTTGCCTCTTTTAGTTGTAATGATGATAACGCCGTTTGCAGCTCTAGCTCCGTATATGGAAGCAGAACTGGCGTCTTTTAATACCTGCAATGATTCAACATCATTAGGGTTAATGGTGCTGATGTCATAAGTTTCAACCCCGTCAACCACATAAAGCGGAGTGTTATTGCCAAAAGTGTTAAACCCCCGTATGTGCACCTGTGGTTCTTCGCCCGGCTGGCCCGAGCCCGTAACGGTAACACCTGATGCCTGGCCTTGTAGCTGACTATTTACCGATGATGAGGCTTGTTTATTCAGATCTTTTACGTTTACAACAGCTACAGCACCTGTCAGGTCCTTTTTCTTTTGGGTGGCATAACCTACTACAACTACTTCATTCAATGATTTTGATTCTTCTGCCAGGATTACATTGATGGAAGTTTTGTTATTAACAGCTACCCGTTGCGTTGTAAATCCCAGGAAAGTAAATTCCAGCGTGCCGTTACCATCAGGAAGCGTAAGGTTGTACTTGCCGTTAAGATCAGTTACAGTACCTAATGAACTGCCTGCCAATTTAACACTTACTCCGGGTAGTGGGGTGCCACTTGCATCCTTCACTATACCGGTTACGGTAACTGTTGCAATAACTTTACCATCCGCCGGTTTAATAATAATGATATCATCAACCACCTGGAAAGTTAATGGCTGGTTCTGAAGTACATTTTTCATCACCGTTTCGATGCTTGCGTCCTGTAACTCCACGTTTATCCTTTTATCGGCATTTACCTGGTCAAGCCTATAAAAAACGGTGTATTTGCTGTTTTTTTCTATCTGCTTGAACATCTGTTTTACCGAGATGTTGTTAAGATTAAAATTGTAAACGTTTTGAGAATAAACAGCAGCATGTATGTGCATTATACCCGTAAAGAGCAAAACAGTAACAAGCTTCATAATTTTAATGGTTTTTTGCCATGCATGCGCAGGCCATACAGATTTTCTGTCAAAATTTATCATAAATTTGTGTTTGTTAATTAGTTAATACTATGCTTCCCCAAGCGTAGGGTATTAGCTATTAATTTTTTACATAGCCCGGAGTGTTAGCGCACACCGGGTTTTTTATTGAAAAGCGAGGGAGTTATTTTTTTGCCATATATTGTTTTTTAATGGTTAAGTTTTTATGGTTGATTAGTTATTGTTTTTGGTAATGGTTACGGTATTTCCGTTTATGGTATAATCAATCTCGGTATTTCCCTTTATCAGATTCAGCACTTTATCAATCGAGGCCACATTCTTAAAACTTCCGGAGTACCTAATGCCTTGCAGGCTGGCATCATCCATAACTATTTTTACGTTATAATGGCGTTCCAGCACTTTGGATATTTCGTCGAGTGTGTTACCATCAAATACCAGCAGATTTTCTCTCCATCCATCGTATTTATCCATTTTGGCCGAATCGATCTGTAAAACCTGAATCTCATTCAGATCTTTAAGATCATGCTGATCATCGGGCTTATAAGTGTATTTTTCTTTCTGCTGCTGATAATATATGCGCAATACCTGCCGCGGCTTAACATATATACGGCTCATTTCGCGGGCATTGTTATCAATATTGCCTTCAACTGAAACCTCTCCTTTAACAACCGTTGTTTCAAAGAAAGAGTCGTTCGGGTATGATTTCAGATTAAACTTGGTACCGATATCCCTGATGGTATAATTTTTTGTGTTAACAATAAAAGGAATAGTTTTTTTGCCAGGTGCTATTTCAAAAAATGCCTCGCCTTCCAAATAAACTGTCCGGTTCTTTTTACCAAAATCAGTGTTATAGTTCAGCTTACTGCCCGCGTTTAACCAAACAAGCGTACCATCTGTTAAAACAATCTTTTTAATTCCCCCTTTGCTGGCAGATACCAACCGAATGCTTTGGGCATTTTGTGAATAATACCTTATTAAAAAAACTGAAAGCACGCTAAATATTGCTACAACGGCAGCTACCTTACCCCATTTATATAATTGCCTGTACTTTGTTTCCTGTGGTATTGTCGACAAAAATTTTTGATATGCTTTTTCTTCATCAACAAGCTCTGGTTTCAGGTACATCATATTCTGCCAGGCTTCATACAACTGTGCAAAATACTGCTCATTTTCCGGATGTGCTTTAACCCATTCTCTTACCCGGTCTGTTTCCTGTTCATCAGCCTCGCGGGTAATGTACTTTACTAATAATTGTTTTATCTCTTCGTTATCCATTCTTGTTATAATAGCAAGACAATTAAAAAATGGCTTACCCTCAAAGACTTAGAAAATATTTTTTATAAATATTCGGCAGGGGGCTTTAAAAGCCCGGAATAATTGTGTTTGTACTACACTGTCCAGAATGTTCTATAATTACTTTATCATTATTCCCATATTAAATTTGAAACATTTAAATTTTTTTATCTAACTTGTTAAAGTTTTTTAAAAAGTGCTTCATTTTGATCTGATTATGAATAAATGATTACTAAAAGCGACGAAATCCTTATTACTAATCTTACGCAAGGCGATACAAAAGCTTTTGAGGCTTTATTTAAACTTTACTATACCCGACTTACGCTTTTTTGCAACCGTTTTGTAAATGACCTCTCGATTTCTGAAGAAATTGTTGCTGATGTTTTCACACTTTTATGGGAAAAAGGCCATGAGGTTACTTTTTCAAGTTCCGTAGGCTCTTATTTATTTAAAATGGTGCAAAATCGGAGTCTGAATTATTTGAAACATCAAAAAATAGAGAACCTATACGTGGCTTATCTGGAAAAGAATAATCTTTTTGATGAAGTGCGCAACACCGTAGAAAGCGGGTATGAAGAAAAAGAATTAACCCGCCAAATTAACGCGGCTATCAATACGCTGCCCGAAAAGTGCCGTGAAATTTTTGTAATGAGCCGTTTCAGCGATATGAAATATAAGGAGATTGCCAGTAAACTCAATATTTCACCAAAAACTGTTGAACGCCAGGTGAGCATCGCGCTTGAAAAATTAAGGCAAACCTTAAAACATGTTACCTACATGTTTTTTCTATAGCAGACAATTATTCTTCCTTCAGTAAGTTAAAGCTTCCAGCTTTTTAATATCGCGATAGCAGATGTAAAGCGGGATAATGCCGAAAATGCCAAAGCAGCAATCAATAAAACGCCAATAAATAGGGATGCCACGTATAGGGCCGGCGATGAAAGCCAGCGGAAGCACCATAACGCAGGCGATCATCCCGAACTGTATAACCCAGATATTTTTTACAGGATCTTTTAATGGCCCGATAAATGCCAGGGCTATTACCAGGTGGCCAAATGCCAGCCAATCGGTGCCATAACTTAAATAAGGGTATGTTTGGTTAGTGGTTTTTACAGCGAAGTATACCTTCATGATCCAGGGCTGCATAAATGCCGGGAACGACTGTACATGTGCTGCAAAAAAGCCCAGTTCGGTTTCAATAGGGAAGGCCGTTACTCCACTCAATACCAAGCCGATGATGAATATAATGATCCAGATTTTTACCTTTTTACGTAATTGCTGCTCGTGTTGAACCATGCAGTGAATGTAGAGATTTTATAAAATTATTGCCCGCAGTATTTCTTAATAAAACTGTCGGCTTTATCGCTTCCTATGTTGCGGATAAAGGTCCAGTCGGTACAGGCGCCTTCTTTATCGCCCTGTTTTAATTTCTGATCGGCTTGTTTTAGCAGGTCGCTGATCAACTCGTCACCAAAACCCAATTGTTTTTTTAAGGCTATAATGGTAAGCTCCTTACTGGTATCGGCCTTGCCTTTATATTTGTTGATATAATAATTGGTAACGGCGTTCTCCAGTTCCTGTCGGTTCTTATAATCGTCGATAGCGGCTTGCATATTGTTAGCGTCAATAACGCCACAGTGGGTTCTGTCGGGATCAAAACGAATAGGTTGTACCAGGTTGGTATTCTCGTTGTAGTCAGTTGGTATAGTCCAATGACCAGATGTTAATTTAATAACCCTAAGAGCCTCATCATCCAGATCAATACCCAGTCCACGTTGCACGCTGGCACTGGTAACATTACCTTTGTGATCAAGCCGGAAGGATACATCGATGGTACCTGAAATACAATTTCTGCTGGAATATTCGGGATAGACAATTTTTGTTCTTAAAAAATCCATCAGCGCATTTTGGCCGCCCGTAAAAGCGGGCTGGGCAACAGCCGTAAGCGCGGTGGCCGCTGTGAGCAAGACGAATATAAATAAACGCTTTATCATAATATAAATATCGACAATAAAACGGATATAAAGTTTAATTCAAAAGTCGCTTTTATTAGGGTCTTAAAATCCCAGGACGAGTCCCGGATCAGGAACATTCAAGCTGTACTTTTCCTTTTCAGAGTATTTGCATACACCGGGGTAATCGCCATATTTACCTTCCATATCATACATGAGCTGGAAATGCAGGTGTGGTGGCCATTGGCCATTCTCCTGGTTGTTACCCAGCGTGGCTATCTGCTGATTTTTATTGACAGGCATACAAATGGTCAAGCCGTTCAAGCTTTTGCGGCTCAGATGACCATATAGGCTGTACAAGGTTAAGCTATCAAGCTTGTGCTGCAATATTATGGTGGGGCCGTAATCGCCCAGATTATTATTATCCTGAAAGCTGTGCACTATACCATCAAACGGTGCATAAATGGGCGTACCGGCATCGCCCCAAATATCAACACCCAGGTGCAGCCGGCGTGGCTCATCCTCCGTATCAAAATGCGGACTCACCGCATAAATGGTGCGATGTTCCATATAGCCGCCAATACCATAGCGGCAATTATTGGTTTTTAACTTTTCACTTACCCAACCACTAAATTGCTTCGTATCTGCAATAATGGTCATGTTGAGCTCTGTGTTGGCGGCGGTAAAGTCCAACGGAAAAAGCCGGTCGGTGCCGGCATTATAGTCAACCACTTTGCCAATGGCAGTGGGGTTGTTTTGCAAATAAGTTTTTAAACGGGCATGCGGGTCCATCCGGAATATTATTCGGTATCGGGCTGGCGCTCTTCTTTGCTTAGTTTTTCAAATATCTTGTCCATGCGCTCTACGTATTCGCTGGTATCATCCACAAAAAATTCCAACTGAGGAATGATCCTTACCTGGTCTTTAATGCGGGCACCCAGTTTATACCTGATCTCGGAGGCGTGTGATTTGATGGTTTGCAGGGCCAGCTGCAGATTGTTGTTGCCAAAGAAGCTTAAAAATATACGAGCAATGGCCAAATCGGGGGTTACGCGTACTTTAGTAATGGTTACCAGGGTATTGGGCAAATAGTTCATGCCTTCGCGCTGAAATATGGCGGCCAGGTCCTGCTGTATTACTCCGGCGAATTTTTGCTGACGTTTTGATTCCATAATAATTGGTTTTCAGTATCAAGTAGTTAGTATCAAGTATCAAGATTTAAAAGGTTATCAATAGCAAAAGTAGTCTCGATACTTGATACTAACTACTTGATACTATTTAATCATTAATTGCAAATGTCCTGGGGTATCTCTTTGGTTATTTTTATAACTTTTTTTACAACCAGCGTGCTGTCATACTCAGACCCCATACCTTCTTTTCCTGATTTTGATTTGATGCCTTCTACCTCAACATACACAGGCTCGTAAGGTTTTTCGAAATTAAGCTGCGAATATTGCAGTTCTAACTGGGCCGAACTGTCGGCAACCCAAAACTCACGACCACTATCACAATCCTTAAATGATTTTATTTCGGGGCCAAAACTGTACAGGCCTTTATAAACCGTTGATTCTTTGGTTTTTGACGGGTTTCTGTTACATGAGCATGCAGCAATTAAAACAACTAAGAACGCGAAATATTTAATACACCCAACATGTTTAGTCATAAGTCTAAAGTTATAAGTCCGAAGCCCGGGAAAAAGAACTTTCGGCTTAGTACTTCCGACTAAAGACTGTTGGCTTGATACTATCCTCATACCACAAATTTACAAATCCTGTTTGATTTCATCTAAACCTTTAATACTTAATCGTGCGCTGATGCCCGATGCTATTACAGAAATGATGCCAACCGTTAAAAACACCAGGCCAACATCAACGGGGTTAATATCAACCGGGTAGGCATCAATTACCGACATCTGCGCGCCCATTTTTATCCAGCCAAAATGCTGTTGCAGCAGGCAGAATATCAGGCCTAAAACAATACCGGCAATACAGCCGATTAATGATATCATCATTCCCTCAAAAAAGAAAATGCCTTGTATTGTCTGTTTGTTGGCGCCCAGGCTGCTTAATATGGCAATGTCCTTGCGCTTATCAATCACCAGCATGGTTAACGAACCAATGATGTTAAATATTGCTATAATGAGCACGAAGGTAAGTATCATGAATATCGACCAGCGTTCATAATTCAACGTTTTATATAATTCGGTGTTTTGCTGCTTCCGATTTTTAACGGTGAATTTAGTGCCGATATCATCTGTTAATTTGTTTTGGATCGATGTCAGATCTGTACCTTTTTTATAGGTAAGTTCGATGGAGGATACTTCTTTGGGCTGATCGAGCAAATCACGGGCAAACTCCAGGGGTGTTACCACTATATCATCAAACTCCTGCTGTATACCAAATACACCGGATGGATTTATAGAGCGAACCACAAACTCATTAAGTGGATTATCCGAACTTTCTGTCCCTCGCCTTGGCGAATATATTTGTATGGGTGAAAGCTCATCATGAACATTAATGCCCAGGTTATTTTGGATAGTGGCGCCAATAACCGCGAAGTTGCGCCCTCCGCTTTTTAAAGTGAAGGAACCGACTTGTACGGTGCTATCCAATTGTTTATTCTTCAAAAAATCATCACTTACACCTTTTATGGTTCCTAAAAAAGTTTTGTCGCCATATTTGATCAAGGCTTTTTCCTGCAGTACCTCAGTGTAGGAAATAAGGCGTTTATCCTGATGTAGGGTATTGAAGTAGATAGTATCCGGATTAAAAGTTTTACCAAGACGTGGTTCTATCTTTATTTCGGGTGTAAAGTTGCTATACAGCGAAAGGATCACTTTTTCGAAACCGTTGAATACCGACAAAATAATGATCAGCGCCGCGCTGCCAATTAAAACACCGAGCATCGAAATACCCGAAATGATATTTATAGCGTGCATTTTTTTGCCCGAAAACAGGTACCGTTTAGCTATATATACCGAAGTGTTCACTTAGTTTTGGAGTTGTAAGTTGCAAGTTATGAGTTGCGAAGGACTTTTGACTTTTTAATTTCGACTTTTAGTTTAAAAACGGGTTGTTTTGTTTTTCGTAACCGATGGTAGTTTCGGGGCCATGGCCGGGATAAACCGTACAATTATCGGGCAGGCGAAACAGTTTGGTGGTAATGCTATCCATCAATGTGCTGAAACTTCCGCCGGGCAGGTCATACCGGCCAATGCTTAATCTAAACAATACATCGCCGCCTATCAGGATATTGGCTTCCTTATCATAAAAACACAGTGAGGCGGGCGAATGGCCTGGGGCGAAGATCAAATGGAGTGTGGTATGGCCAAACTGTATGCTGCCGGTTTCGGGCAGGAACTCATCGGGCAGGGGTGATACTTCATAACGGATGCCCATTTGTGGTGCATAGGTTACCACCGCTGCCAAAACTTCCGACTCACCAATATGAAAATTTGGTTTTAACCCGTATGTGTCAAATACAAATTTGTTACCCAGTACGTGGTCAATATGGCAATGGGTGTTTAAGAGCATTACCGGCATTAAATTATTATCCTTTATAAAATTGGTTACCACATTTTGTTCGGAGGCGGTATACATACCAGGATCAATGATCACACATTCGCCGGTTTCATCGTATAAAAGGTAGGTGTTTTCCTGGTAAGGGTTATTTACAAATGATTTAACTTTTGCCATGCCGCAAAAGTAAGGATGTTTTTTGATTTCGGATTTCGGATGTTCGATTTCGGATTTATTTGGCTGAGCCTTGATGATCTCCAACTAAAGGAGAGTTGATTTATTACTGCGTCTTAAAGGCAAATTCGAAATTGGACATCCGGAATCCAAAATCATAAATTTAATCTTCCACCAACTCCACCTCGGCAACCGGACTAAACAGGTAAACTCTTTTGGTGGCTATCTCTGTGCATTTAAAACGCTTGCGTAACTGTTCTTCCTTACGGAAAATACGGCCGCCTTTTATTTTGAACAAGGCTTTCAGAGGGACTTTCTCTACGGTAAGCACAGATTCTTTTGGCGCGTCATATTTGCGCAGGGACCGGTACAGGTTCAGATCTGAGCAGCTGGAGGCCGCCGGATTATTCAGATAGCTGGTGATGGCATGTTTTACATCGACGGGGAAAATATCCTTTTCAAAAAATGGTTGCATCATTTTTTTGAAGTTAGCTTTCCACTCGCTACCGTGCGGTTTGGCTTTATGCTTATGCTCGTTCCAGGTATGCAGGTGCGCAAATTCATGCACTGTAGTTACCAAGAAAGCGTAGGGGTTAAGATCATAATTAACGGAGATACGGTGCCCTTTACCGTCGTAAGGTGAACGATAATCGCCAAATTTACTACCACGGTTGCGCGAAATTTTAAACTCACATTTAAAGTAATCAATCCAGCGGCCAATCAGGGGCGCAGCGTCTGGCGGAAGATACTTTTCTAAAACTTTTACTTTATCCAATTTTTACCTCAACACAAATATAGGGATTTCATCAGTTCATAGTTGATGGTTCATAGATCATAGCCAGAAGTTTTTAAGTAATTACCAAGAGATTATTTTTTCTATGATTTGGAGATCAAATAGTTATGAACTATGATCTATCAGCCATGAACCAAATATTATTTCAGCCAATGGTAAACGATAAAGCTGGCTGTATAGGCCAGAGCCGTCATGTAGGCAAACTGCACTGCGGGCCAGCGCCAGTCTTTAGTTTCGCGGTATACCACGGCAACGGTGCTGGCGCACTGCATGGCAAAGGCATAAAACATCATGAGCGAGAATGCTACCGCCAGAGTGAACACCGGCTTCCCGGTATCAGGGTTAGTGGCACTGTGCATTTTTTGCTGTACCGATTCCATTTTATCTGCGTCGCCTTCCACACTGTAAATGGTAGCCATGGTGCCTACAAACACTTCGCGGGCAGCAAAAGAGCTGATGAGCGCAATGCCAATCTTCCAGTCGAAACCCAGTGGTTTGATCACTGGCTCTATCACATGACCAAATACGCCGGCATAGGAGCCTTCCAGTTTTTCTGAGGCGATAACCTTAGTCAAACTATCGGGCGTCATGGTTTTGGTGTATTGTGTTTGATGATATTTTTGATCGATCCTGGCAAAAGTATCCCCCGGACCGTATGATTTCAATACCCATAATATAACCGATACGGCTATAATAACCTTGCCAGCCTGCAGCACGAATGTTTTGGAACGGTCATACATGGTAAAGCCTACATTTTTCCACCGGGGCATGCGGTACACGGGTAGTTCCATGATAAAGTAACCGCGTTCGCGGGCCTTTAAAATAAATTTCATAACAAAGGCTACCGTAACTGCCGATACAATGCTGAGCAGATACATAGCCGTAAGTGCCAGGCCCTGCAGGTTAAAGATCCACCATACATTACGGTTGGGTACCACCAGCGCAATCATCAGGGTATAAATAGGCAGACGAGCAGAACAGGCTACCAAAGGGGTAACCATAATAGTAATCATCCTGTCTTTCCAGTTTTCGATGTTGCGTGTACTCATGATAGATGGTACCGCGCAGGCAAAACCACCGATAAGTGGTACAACCGATTTGCCGTTGAGGCCAACCTTACGCATCACCTTATCCATCATAAATGTAACACGCGACATGTAGCCGGTATCTTCCAGTATAGATATCAGGGCGAAGAGAATAGCTATCTGCGGTATAAATACCATTACGCCGCTTAACCCCGCCAGCACACCATCAACTATTAAACTTACCAGCGGACCGGCCGGCAGAACCTTAGTGATTAGGCTTTGCAGCCAGAGAAAAAGATCCTCGATCAATGACATAGGATAGGCCGACCAGGAAAAAATAGCCTGGAAAATGAACATCAATATGGCAAAGAAGATCACAAAGCCGAATACTTTATGCGTAAGTATCTTATCAATTTTATTGCTTACGGTTTCGTCATGAGCCGTTTCGGGCTTTTTAACGGTATCATACAGTAAATCGTTGATGAAACTATACCGTGCAATGGTTTCTGCCGCCTGTGATTTTTGCGAATGGAAAGAAAATTCATGTTCCAGTTTCTCAATACGGTCGCTTTGCTCGGCCGAAAGGTAGCTCAGCGTTTCATGCTGATGCGCCAGCTGCAGGGCCAGATATGGGTTATCGATTTTCAGATCGTTCTTGATCTGTGCTATAATTTGCGGGGCAATAGCTTCAACATCAATGGTATCTTGCTGCAGTGCAATTTTATTGGTGTAGGCGATCGCGTTTTTAAGCTGATCGATCCCTTTGATCTTGCGTGCCGAAATGGGAACAACCAGCACTCCTAATTTTTTAGCGAACTGATCAATGTCGATATCAATACCCGCTTTTTTAGATACATCGATCATGTTTAAAGCTACCACTATGGGTATTTTCAAATCGGCTATCTGAGTATAAAGCAATAGGTTGCGTTTAAGATTGGAGGCATCCAGTATCACCACGATCAGATCAGGTGTCAGTCCTTTGGCTTTATCCGCCAAAACCGAAAATACGATGGATTCGTCTTTACTTTTAGGATAGATGCTGTAAGTGCCTGGGAGGTCAATAATCTCGGCAGTACGGCCATCAGGCAGCTGGCAAAAGCCTGTTTTTTTATCAACAGTAACCCCCGGAAAATTTCCTATTTTTTGATTAAGACCGGTTAGTATATTAAAGAGAGTTGATTTACCGGTGTTGGGATTTCCTACAAGTGCAACTCTTATATCGGCTTTCAATTTTTACAAAACTACTGCAACACGATGGTGGAGGCTTCAAATTTACGCAGACTTAACTGGTAGCCCGAAACATGGATAGCAATCGGGTCGCCAAGCGGCGCAATGCGTGAAATCTTAATCTCTTCGCCAGGCAGGCAACCCATTTCCATCAGCTTTACCGACATTTCCAGATCAGTAAATTCCTTTACAATTCCTATTTCGCCTACTTCAAGTTGTGAAAGTGTCATCGTATAATTTTAAACCACAGCAAATGTAATCTTATTTATATTAAATCCAAATAACAACAGTGAAATTGATGTGCAAATGTGCGGATGTGCAAATATGCAGATGCGAAATGATAAAATGATGACAAGGGAATGCGGATTTCAGATTACATACACGCGTCATTGCGAGGTACGAAGCAATCCCCGATAGGCAGAGTCACTCTGTACAGTATAGAGATTGCTTCGTACCTCGCAATGACGAATCGCGAGGTAAAAGCCGTCTAAGATGGGTAAAATCTATCCCATCATCTGCACATCTGCATATTTGCACATCTGCACGTCAGAAAAATGGGGGCAATTACAGCTTTTTTTGAATATGCCGCATGATGACAGGCTCGTCACTAATAAGAGTGCCCCTAATACAATGAATTTATTTTTTACCATAACCCGTTGCTCCTAATGTAACCAGTACCGCAAACATCCCCATGCAGGTACCCAGGGTATCTGCAAAAAGATCACTCCAATCGGCGCTGCGCCAAGTAAAAATGGTGAGCTGAAGGATCTCTATCAGCCCACCAAAAAAAATGGCAACTATTGTAACTAAAACTATTTGTTTATACGAGAATCGTTCTGGTTTTTGTTGCCTTATTATTCCGTTGCAAAAAAGTACTACCAGCGTGAAAAAGAAGCCGGTATGCGTCAGTTTATCAAAGCCCGGAAAAAACATGGGCTCCTTATCTACATCGCCTAAATTAACCGCGCACATCGTAAAAACAAATAAGGCCCACAAAATAGTGAGCCCATGAAATTTTAGAAATATTTTCATTTAAGCATTTACCAAAGCCTCGTAATCTTTAGCCGATAAAAGTGAATCAACAGCGCTTGCATCAGCAAGTTTAACCTTTACTATCCAACCGTCGCCGTAAGGATCTGTATTCACCAGCTCGGGTTCCCCGTCTAAAGCCGGGTTCACTTCTATAATGGTAGCGGCAACGGGTAAAAACAGGTCGGATACTGTTTTAACAGCCTCTATCGTTCCAAAAACTTCATCTTGTTCGAGTGCTTTTCCTTTGGTAGGAACATCAACATAAACAATATCACCTAACTCGCCTTGTGCAAATTCGGTAATACCTACAGTTGCTTCCTGTCCTTCAACCCGTATCCACTCATGATCTTTAGTGTATTTTAACTCAGCTGGAAAATTCATATCGTTAATTTTGTGAGCCCAAAAATAGTAAAACTTTGGGCTATCCCAATATTTTAAGATTTATTGTACCGGGGATTTGTCTGAACCATGATGCACATGATTACTGGATTTCATTAACCGCCATCTTGGTAATCCTTAAATCGGGAAATTATGGTTCAGAAACGATTTACGCCGCGTTCGAAATATATTTTACCAGGCATCTTTTGGCTATCGGTAACAAGGTTTGCTCCAGCGGAAAAGTAATATCGCAATGCATATAATATACCGCCGGATTGGGTAAAAATTTGTTACGGTTGATCAGGCTCAGCTTCATAGCCTCGGGCGTGTTGGTGATGCTGTGCTCGTAGGTATCAATAAACGATATGTTGATGCCCCGGTACTTATCATCTTTATCCTCGAAAATAGTAAGGTGATATTCATATATCCGGTTGGTGCGTTCCTTGCCATTCCGTAACGAAAAATAACCATGATAGGGCATCAGGGGCACAATACCTACCGGGTCGATATTAAGGCGACTCTCCACAAAGTCATATATCTCTTTACCGGTTTGTATCGCAGGATCCATTTTTGACAAGGCATAGGCAATAATCTGTTCAATCTCCTGCATGTTTTGATCGTCTTGAACGATCTTTTGGTAAGTGAGCTTTACCGCGTCGATGTCTGCCTGCGTTAAGCGCTGCGGGAAGGCCTGTTGCAACACCGTTTTGTTCTTTCTAAAATCAATCAGGTTGTTGTAATGAAAAATAAGATCGGCCAGGTTGGGATACAGCCGGCTCTTATCAAAATGGCGGTTAATTTCCTGTAAGTAACTCAGCAGGACATACTTTTTTTGCTCAAAATCAATATATCCCTCAATAAACCAGTTTACGCCTAATGAATTCATTTTTTTCAGGCTCCTTTCAATAGCTTAAATTAAACAAAAAACACCAACTTTGCAATATGCCCTATGGAACCCTTTTTTTAATACCCGTACCGCTGGCCGAAGAAACGGCTGCCCAATCATTTACCCCTTACCTGGTTGATACCATTAACAGTATCAAAGAATACATTGTGGAGAATGAAAAAACCGCCCGCAAATTTTTAAAGCTGGCCGGTTTAAAAACGCCGCAAAGCGAACTCCTCATTCACGATTATAGCAAGCATAACCGGGATATGGGTAAGGCCGATTTTTTTAAAGGTTTGCAGGCCGGTAATGATGTGGGACTAATGAGCGAAGCAGGTTGCCCCGGCATAGCCGATCCCGGTGCCGAAATTGTTGATAAAGCACACCGCATGGGTATTAAAGTGGTGCCTCTGGTAGGCCCAAGTTCTATTTTGCTGGCACTGATGGCTTCTGGCTTTAATGGGCAAAGTTTTACTTTTCACGGCTATTTGCCCATTGATAAAGCGCTACGCAGCAAAAAGATCAAAGAGCTGGAAGCTGCAGCCATTAAGCTCGATCAAACGCAGTTGTTTATTGAAACGCCGTTCCGCAATAACCCTATGCTGGAAGAAATATTAAAGACCGCCAACCCTAAAACAAAACTTTGCATAGCCGCAGATTTGACAGCCCCTACAGAATTTGTACAAACCAAAACCATTGCCGAGTGGCAGAAAAAAGTACCCGAGTTGCATAAACGGCCAACAATTTTCCTGCTTTTTCATCCATAAATAAACAATGACGGTTACGCAGCAGCATACCAGCGTATTGATAGTAGGAGCAGGCCCATCGGGTTTAATGATGGCCGCCCAATTATTGCGTTATGGTGTGCAGCCTGTAATTATTGATAGTAAACAGGGACCAACCACCCATTCCAAAGCCTTGGCTGTGCAGGCTCGTTCGCTGGAGATCTACCGGCAAATGGGCGTTATTGATACCATTATAAAAGGGGGCAAACAAGCTTCAGGGGTTGCATTCAACCAGGAAGGTAAAGAGGTAGCCTCCTTATCATTAAGTAATGTGGGCGGGGGGCAAACCGCCTTCCCATTTGTGCATCTGTATCAGCAAAACAAGAACGAACGTCTTTTGCTCGATTTTTTAACATTGAACTGCTGCCCCGTTTACTGGAATACTTCGTTATTGACGATTGAACAGCAAGCCGGTAAGCTGATAGTGCAATTACAAAGCGCTGAGGAAACCCGGCACATGACCTGCGACTGGCTCATCGGCGCCGATGGGGCACACAGCCTGGTGCGTAAACAATTAAACATACCATTTAATGGCGATACCTATCAGCACCAGTTTTACCTGGCCGATGTGAAAATAGCCAACCCTTTTGGCGATAAGGTGAATTTGTTTTTAGCCCAAAAAGAGTTCGCGGCGTTTTTCCCAATGCCCGAGGAGCAGTGCTATCGCATTGTTGGCCAGTTACCCGTAGGACTCGATCAACATGAAGATTTACAGATAGAAGAGATATTGCCTTTTCTGAATACTATTACCGGGCAAACTATCGAAGTAAAACAAACCAACTGGTTTACTACCTATCGGCTGCATCACCGCATGGCCGATAGTTTTAGGAAAGGCAGGTGCTTTTTAATTGGTGATGCAGCGCATATCCATTCGCCGGTAGGCGGGCAGGGCATGAACACCGGTTTGCAGGATGCCTATAACCTGGCCTGGAAACTGGCAGGCGTAGTAAATAACCAACTGCAGGAAAAAATACTGGACAGCTATGCTGTTGAGCGGATGCCTGTAGCCAAAGACCTGCTGAACACCACCGATCGTATTTTTAAATTGATACTATCGCGAAATTGGTTTGTGGGCCTGTTCAAAAAATGGGCATTGCCGGCTATTCTGAAGAATGTTTGGGGCAAACCTGCCTTACGTGAAGCTTTTTTTAAGCGGATATCTCAAACCGGTATCAACTATTGCGAAAGTCAGATCAATTTGCACCTGAGTCATGATTCACCCGTAAAAGCAGGCGACAGGTTGCCGTACCTCAAAGTGTTCGACGAAAAGAAACAGCAGGAAACTGACCTGCATGAGTGGTGCAGTAAGCCTGGTTTTACAATGATAACCCTGGGTAAATTACAAGAGCTCGATCTGTTTACCCTGGCCAAATGGATCACCCAAAACTATACGGGAACCCTTAACTTTTTTTACCTGCCGCCATCAGCTAAAAACCAGCACGTATTTGATGCCTTTGGTATTAAAGAGAAACAGAAGAAAGCTATCATCGTTCGCCCGGATATGCATATCGGTTTTATTAATGATGTGGTAGATATTGATATGATGGATAACTACCTGCAAAACGTGGTAGGCTTTGTAAAAGCATAACCAAAAAGCGCCTGCATGTAAACACACAGACGCCAACCTGACATGATGAAAAAAAGGGGATAAATAAGATTAAGCCTGTTGAAAAGTATCTTTAAAGATAGGCTCGGGCTGATATTCCTGGTAACTGGTGATGGAAAGCCCCTGCTGCATTTTTAATATAAAGGTATCGGCTACAAACTTTTCGGATACATCACCCTCTGCCAATACCATAAACTCCGCCAGTTGATTGACCAGTGTTAAAATACCGGTGGTATAAATGATAGCCACCTTGTGCGATGAAATATCATCGATGTGCGATTCAATCAGTTCAAATTGCGGCTGCTCAAATTTGACTGGATTACCCAGGTTATCGGTCAATCCGGGTATCTTATTATCCAGAGCCTGTATAAAATGTCCAACCGCGAAACTCAATTTGTAATGCAACGAATTGGCCCTGCCATCATGTGCCTTTAACGCGGTAAAAGTTTTAAACTCCCGGTTAGGGTTGTAAGTCTGCATTTTGAGTAAAAACTCCTGATATGATGCCTGTAATATGCTTTTTTCAAACCGGCCCTGCGCCGATGCATCAATGATCTGTTTGTATGCTAATTTGATGAGTGCCATTTTCCTTTAGTTTTGAGTTATAAGTGATGAGTTTTGAGTTGGGTTTATTGGAGATTGAGCAGAAATTTCTTTTTATACTCAAAACTCACTACCCACAACTCATTACTTTAAAGTGCTACACCAATAGTATAGGTTCCGGAATAGCCGGCAGAGACACTACCTGTTAAGGCGATGGTTTCATTGGCCAGGTCGGTCGCTGAATCACTGAAAACCTGATCGGTAGCATTTCGGGTGGTATTTATACCATGCGCGGCGTACAGCGTTGAGACATGTACTGCGTCAGATATGGTTTCTGAAAAAGCCATCTGCGTTATTTTCTTGAGCACGTTATTGATAAATACCTCCATGTGGATGTGGGTGGCCCGCCCGGAGTACCATCCCGGGTAAATGGTGGTAAATTTGGCCACACCAGAAGTATCAGTAAGCTGATAACCCCTTAACCAGGTTTCGCCAATGTAACTTTTGGTGCCCAGTATACCAGGTTGGTTACCATAACCAGAATAATAACCATCTTTATTACAATGCCATATGTCGATACGTGCCCCGCTTACCACATTACAATTGTCATTGGTGTTCACCACCACAAAGCTGATAGATAGAGGTACACCGGTTTGTCCGCCGGTAACATCTACCCGGTTAAGCGGATTGTTGATCTCACCGCTGGGGTAAGGAAACGGACCTTCTTCTTCTGTTGCCGTAGTAATGCACGTAGTGCCATTAGTTGATGTGGTAGTTGTGGTGGTTTCTGTTTGGGTTGATGAGGCGTCTTTTTTACAGGCTTCAATAAGCAAAGGGCCAGCTGCTGCGGCTACTGCAAAGGTGCGAAGAAAGCTTTTACGTTCCATGATCTACAGGGATTAATAAGGGGTTAAACAATGTGTTTTATTAACTCCAGTAAATGTAGGTGACGAAGCTATCTGGAGGCGGAATGTATCGGTAAATGGAGGTTTTGTGCCGATAGATACGTTTTTTTCATCTGAATTTCATCCAGTTACGGATGGTTTCATGATAGCTGTCGCTTACGGGAAGCTCTACGTCGGTTAGTTTAATTTTGCGGTTCTGGATAGAACGGATCTTACCGAGCGGTACAATATAGCTGCGGTGTATGCGCTGAAATTTATCGGCAGGCAGTTTTTCAAGTACTTTTTTTAATGACAACAGTGTAAGTACCGTTGGTGCATTGGTTTGATGTATCTTGATATAATCTTCCATACTTTCAATATATTCAATGGCGCTCAGGTCAATTTTTACCATGCGGTATTCTGAATATACATACAGGCTCTCTTCGGGCTGTTCGGTGTCTGTCTGACTCTTGTAACGGTGATAATCAATGGTCTTTTCTACTGCTTTTTCAAAGCGTTTAAAATCAATGGGTTTCAGGAGGTAATCCAACGCTTCCAGTTCAAAGCCTTCGTAAGCAAAGTTTTTATAAGCGGTGGTAAATATTACCATGGGTTTTACCTGTAGGGACCGCACCAGGTCGATACCTGTAATATCGGGCATATTAATATCGATGAAAAGCAGATCGATTGGTTTGGTCTTTAAAAACTCGGCGCCGGATATGGCATCATCAAATGTTTTGATCAGCTGCAATGCCGGAAAACGTGATACATATTCGCTTATGAGCCGTAAGGCCAGTGGTTCATCATCAATAGCTATACATTGCAATGTCATAACTATATTTGATTAATTATTAGCTGTACCGAATACTCATTATCCTCATTCCAAATGTTGAGTAAATGCTTGTCTGGGTATAAATGATTTAAGCGCAGTTGCGTATTCCTGATGCCTATTCCGCCACGCTGATTTGCCTCCCGGTGCACAAAAATGTGGTTTCTGCAGAAGAAGGAAATATCCGTATCACTTACGCCGATCTTAATATCGATGGTTGTTTTTTCATGTTTACTTACACCGTATTTAAATACGTTTTCAATAAAGGTCATCAGAACAAGTGGCGCTATTTTTTTGTTCTCAACATCGCCCGTCACAATAAAATTTACCCTGGTATTACTACCAATACGTAAACGCTGTAATTCAATATAGTCACTGATACAATCCACTTCGTTTTGCAGTGGTACCTGATCGGCCACTATATCATCGGTTACGTAACGCATAATGTTTGATAGTTTCATGATGCTATCGGCAGCATGATCATCCTTTATAACGGCAAGCGTGTAAATATTGTTGAGCGTATTGAATAAAAAGTGCGGATTGATCTGGGCCTTTAAAAAGGAAAGCTCGGCGGTGGTTTTATCGGCCTCGGCTTGTATGGCGCGTCGTTCGGTGAGCCGCCATTGCTGTATGATCCTGATAGCGGTACTTAGTGCCATGATCATCATAAATATGAACAGACTGATGCTATCCATTGGTCGTAAGTGCAGCAAACGGTGCTTACCGAGGCCTTGCCCATTGAACGGTGTGGGTGGAGGGAACTGCCCTGGTCCATCGGCCTGAGATCCTGCGCGCGGTCCCATTTTTCCATCAGGGGGCGGAGTCCCGGGGCCTGGATAACCTGGGGCGAATGATTCAAATGGTGGTCGGTTATTTCTGTAAAAGCCTCTTTCCCGGTTCCCTATACTGTGCAATAGCTTGTCAAATGGTTGCAGATAATACACCGCGCCAAATAGCAGCAGCACAATAACGCTGTATAACACGTACTTCCTTTTTAAAAAGAACTGAGGGATAAAAAAGTAAGCGTTACTGTAAAAAAGAAAAATATAGGTATAGCAAAACAACCAGTAACTGTGCTTTTGCAGCAACGACCAGGTAATATCATTTTGCCCACGGTTATTTAGAAACAACAGCGGGAAGGCCATGAACAGCAGCCAGCCGGCAATATGTATGATAACAGAAAAAGCTTTAAAGCGCGACATACATAAAGTAACGCATTCAAAGCCAGTAATAAAAAATGTATCGGTATTTAGCCTGTTTGTATAGATGAATTACCCGTGTATGGTTTCACTTTTGCCGTAATTCTGAATTACTTGTGCTTCATATTCCAGAAATTCTTTCCAGCGTTTTTCCACATCTATCTCAACAGCGTATTTTTTAGCCAGGCGAATAAACATGGCATAGTGTGTGGCTTCGCTTACCATCAATTCGTGGTAAAACTGAGATAAATAAGTGTCGCCTATATTTTCTGATAGTACCTTGAACCGTTCGCAACTGCGGGCCTCGATCATAGCCGAAAACAATAGCCTATCGATCAGTTGAGCTTCACGACCGCCACCTATGATGATGAATTTACGTAGCTCGTTCACATAATTATCTTTGCGCTCGCGGCCCAGTACAAAACCGCGTTGTAGTATAATATCGTGTACACGTTTAAAATGATCCATTTCTTCCTGAACCAACAGGGCCATTTCCTGTACCAGATCATTCAGGTTAGGGTTTTGCACAATAAGGGTAATGGCATTGCTGGCCGCCTTTTGCTCGCAAAAAGCATGATCGGTCAGTAGCTCCTCAATATTGCTTTCCACCACGTTTTTAACCCAAAGCGGATCGGTAGGCAGCTGCAGTTTAAGTATGGTTTTTTCGCTCACAGGGCAAAGATAGGGGGAAAAGCTGAAAGCAAAAAGCTCAAAGCCGAAAGCGATGAAAGATGAGCAAGGTAAAGAAAGCTGAAAGCGAAAGGCTCAAAGCTGAAAGCTATGAAAGATCAACAAAGTAAAAGAAAGCTTTAAGCTTTTTGCTTTGGGCTTTAAGCTTATTTGTATAGTCCCTTGCTTTCAATAAAATTTAAAACCGGGTCAGGTACAAAATATTGCACGTTCTTTTTTTCGGCGATAGATTTGCGGATAAAGGTTGCCGATAGCTCCATTTGCGGTGTCATGGTAATGGTGACCGCGGGATGATCGGCCAGTTCGGCGTTTTCATAACCGGGGCGGGGATATACATATATTTTGTAATCGCGCAATATCAGCTTATAATTTTTCCATTTGTGCAGTGTTCCCAGGTTGTCTGATCCCATAATGAGCGCAAATTCGTGCTCCGGATATTTTTCTTTTAGATGAGCAAGAGTATCAATAGTGTAGGATGGCTGAGGCAGTTTCAATTCCACATCGCTTACGCTGATATTGGTAGCATGGTCTGTAGCCAGTTTCGCCATTTCCAGCCTGTCGTAAGTATTAATCAGGTCGCCATACTTTTTAAGCGGGTTTTGCGGCGATACCACCAGCCAAACTTTATCCAGTGTGGTATGGTTGGCCATATAATTGGCAATAATCAGGTGCCCAATATGAATGGGATTAAATGAACCAAACAGTAAGCCTATTTTCATCAGTTAGCAGTTTTCAGTATGCGGTTAGCAGTTGAATTTTTATTATCTAATCAAGCGGCTCCAAACTTTTCGGGATTGCTCATCATGTATTGTACAATTCGCCCAACCTCATCAGACTGAGCGTATAGCTTATCATAAAGTTCTTTTGTGATGTAGTTGCAAGCTAACGCAAATTCCAGCCATCCTTGGGTTTCGCTGTTTTCCATATCAGCATCTGTTAGCTTGCTCACAAAATGATTTGGGTACCTGCGTTTCCGGTAGGCCTCAATAGTGCAAATATTTACAGAGCGCGATGATCTGCGAATTTGATCTGTTAGCGAATATGTTTCTTCTTTTGGAAATTGTTTAGTAACAACATAGATTTCCATAGCAAGGGAGAAACTCTTTTTATTATAATAGTAAATCCTTATAGTTTCCCATTATAATGCTGCTAACTGCTAACAGAGAACTGCAATCTACCCAATAAAATCTCTTACCAGTTGTTCAGCTTCCTTGCAAGCCGTATCAAGATCGTAATTTTTAAGGATAATATCAAACTGAGGGGCGTACTTTAGTTCTTTTTCGGCTTTGGCAAAGCGTTCTTTTAGTTTTTCTTCACTATCAGTACCCCGGCCGGTAAGGCGTTCTATCAAAACCTCCAATGATGGCGGTTGTACAAATATAGCCAGTGCCTGCCCGTCGTATTTACGTTTTAGGTGCATGCCGCCTTCTACGTCGATATCGAATATCACGGTTTTACCTTTTTCCCAGATGCGTTCAATTTCTGTACGCAGTGTGCCGTAAAATGTACCGGAGTAAACTTCTTCAAACTCCACAAACTGCTTTTTGGCAATACGGTGCAAAAACTCTTCTTTGCTGATAAAGTAGTAATCTTTCCCGTTCACCTCTTCGCCGCGGCATTCGCGGGTAGTTGCCGAAATGGAAAATTCCAACTCGGGCATTTTGCCAAGTAAGTGATGTACTATAGTGGTTTTACCCGCTCCGGACGGGGCTGAGAATATAATGAGTTTACCTTCTTTGGCCATTAGTTCATTAGTTCATTTGCTTATTAGTTCATTGGTGCAGTTTTCCATCAGCATGAAACCAATGAACTAATGAACCAATTAACCAGTAAACTATAAAACGTTTAACAGTTGTTCTTTAATTTTTTCGAGCTCTTCTTTCATGCCTACTACCAGCTTTTGAATGTTGGCATCATTGGCTTTGGAGCCCAGAGTATTTATTTCGCGACCGATTTCCTGTGAGATAAAACCGAGTTTTTTACCATTGGCGTCGGCATTTTTCAGGGTTTCGATAAAATATTCACAATGTGTTTTCAGGCGTATTTTTTCTTCGGTGATATCCAGTTTATCAATATAATAAATCAGCTCCTGCTCAAAGCGGTTTTGGTCGATAGCTTCCCTGTCGGCAGCTTCACTTAAAAAAGTATTCAGGCGCTCACGTATCAGGGGTACGCGTTTAGGGTCTTCCAATTCTACCAGTTCCAGGTTTTTCAGAATGATATTGATGCGGTGTTTTACATCGTTTTCGAGCACATTTCCCTCATCTGCGCGGAATTGCTGAAAAGCAGCCAAAGCCTGCTGAAAGGTTTTTTCAACCAGCTTCCATTCATCTTCTGATGCGGTTTCATCATCATATTTTACCACTTCTGGTAAGCCCAAAGCAAGTTGCAACAGGTTGGTGGTGGGTTCATTAAGCTCCTGACTTACCTCTTTTAACTGCAGATAATATTGTTTAAGCAGATCTTTATCAATACCTGCAGCCTTTACCGCGGCATTTACCTGCTCAATATTGATAGACAGGTTTACTTTACCACGCTCAATTTGCTTACTGCAATCATTACGCAGCTGAAACTCCTTTTCGGAGAATATTTTGGGCAAGCGGAGAGATAACTCAAGAAATTTGCTGTTCAGGGATTTGATCTCAACGGTATATTTAGTATTACCGGAGTCAAAACTGGCAATTCCATACCCTGTCATGGATTTTATCATGTGCAAAGATAGGGTTTTTGTTTTGAAGTTTGAAAGGGGAGGGAGAAGTCCGAAAGTCAGGAAGTCCGAGAAATCCGAAAAGCTGAAAATATATTTAGCTGGAATAATACTTACGTGTTAAAACTTTCGGACTTTACTGACTTTCCCCACTTTCGGACTCTTTTTATCACAGAACTTTAACACTTTTTTACATTTGGTGTAAAATACTGTTGGTATCTTTGCGTTCAATATCACACATGCATTATCGTTTTCCCCTGCTTCTTATTGCCTGTATTTGTTCTGCTTTAATAGCCTCAGCTCAGGAATTTACGCTCAAAGGAGTGATCTCAAAAAAGAACACGCCCGAACGTATGGGGCAGGTTTTGATCAAAAATCTCAAAACAAGCAGCCTGATGATCAGCGATGACCTGGGTTGGTTTTCGATAAAGGCCTCTGCCGGCGATACCTTGCTTTTTACTAAAGATGAGTTTACCCCACAAAAAATTGTAGTGTTGAATAACAGCGATATGCCGGTATATATGCAGCCGGTTATTAAGCTGGCCGAAGTAAAAGTGCTTGGCCAAACCAAAAAGCAGGAACTTAATGATGTGATGAAGGATTACCGTAAACAGGGTACTTATTACAATGGTAAGCCCCCTGTACTCTCATTTTTAAGCAGTCCGATCACGGGGCTTTATGAACTTTTTGGCAAAACCCCGGGCCGTGCACGTCGTTTTGCCAACTTTGCCAAAGGCGAGGCCGAGCAGGCCGAAATTAACAGACGGTACAATGTTTATTTTGTAAAACAGTATACCAAATTGCCAACTGACAGTGCTGCCCGCCGGTTTATGAATTACTATACCCCATCATACGAAGACCTGAAAGGCTGGACTGATTATGACTTGATCAAACACATGCAAAAGTCGTATGAGTATTATAAAAACAGCGGCGAAAAAGATATGCTGGAGGGATTGAACTCGCCAACATTTATCAAGAGGGACAGCACACTGCAACTGTCACAGCCCGGTGAAACCTTGAAAAAAGAAAAACATTGATTTTGGGAGTAAGGACTTGGGAACAAAGAGCAAGGATGCGATAGAACAAAGATCTTTAGAGCAAAGAGTAAGGATAGAAAAAGAAGAGGAATAATTAATTAAAGGTTTTTAGACGAGGGTTTCTTAATCCTAAGATTGATCTAAAAGTCCTTAATCCCAAAGTCTTTGCTCCCAAGTCCCTTAAATCCCCAAGGATTCACAGGCTTTTTCTGCGGCCAGTTTTTCGGCGTTCTTTTTACTGAATTCCTTGCCTTCACCTACTACTTCGCCATCAACACTGGCTTGTACGGTAAAAAGTTTGGCATTTTCGCCATCCTGGTTGGTCACTAATTCAAAAAGAATGTCGCGGCCATGGCGCTGGCACCATTCAATCAGCTTGCTTTTAAAGTTGGTTTCGGTTTGCTCCAGTTTATGGATATCAATATGCGATTTAATGATGTGGTTAATCAAAAAGCTTTTGGTAAAATCATACCCTTTATCCAGATAAACGGCACCAACCAGTGCTTCAAAGGCATCGCCCAGTAATGATCCCTGTCGGCTTGAGTTAAGCATGCGGCTATCATACTCAATCAGTTTATCAAAACCCAGTTTTCGGGCAAGCTGGTTAAGGTTTACCCGGCTTACTATTTTGGAGCGGAGTTCGGTCAAAAAGCCCTCATCTTCATAAGGATACAGCTTAAAAAGCACTTCGGCCACTACACTGCCCAGCACGGCATCACCCAGGAACTCCAAGCGTTCGTTACTGTTTTTTACCCCTTTTTTTACATTTTGGGCAACCGACTTATGCCGGAAAGCCAAACGGTATAAAGACAAATTGCCCGGCACAAAACCGAGCAAATTCTTTAAAATCTTAACGTATTTCCTGTTGGGGGATAGATATAGCTTATAAAACTGACTGATAGGCATTCACAACCACAATTAATCTTCGTACTTTTTAAATATAACAGAAGCATTATGGCCACCAAAACCAAATCCGTTGCTTTGAACTATCCTTATTTCGCGCTTTTGGGCGGTGTTAAAGGTAAAGTTGATTTTGGGGTCAAAAGCAGGATCGTCTGTAAAATGGTTAATAGTAGGGGGGATGATACCATTTTTTAAAGCTAATATTGACGCTATCGCTTCAACTGCGCCAGCCGCGCCTAACAAGTGGCCTGTCATTGATTTGGTTGAGCTGATATTGATACGGTAAATATCATCGCCAAAAACATCATGTATAGCCTTAATTTCCTGAGGATCGCCAATTGGTGTAGATGTTCCGTGAACATTTACATAATCAATATCTTCAGGGGTAAGGTTGGCATCTTCTAAAGCGGCACGCATAACCAATGCGGCGCCAAGCCCCTCGGGGTGTGGTGCTGTCATGTGGTAAGCATCTGCGCTCATACCTCCGCCCATCATTTCGGCATAAATTTTAGCGCCACGGGCTTTTGCATGCTCCAGTTCTTCTAAAATTATGGTACCTGCACCTTCGCCGGCCACAAAACCATCCCTGTCCAAATCAAACGGACGTGATGCCGTTGCCGGATCATCATTACGGGTTGATAAAGCGTGCATGGCGTTAAAGCCTCCGATACCCGCTTCATTAATAATAGCTTCAGAACCACCACTGATGAACATATTGGCTTTACCCAGACGGATATAGTTAAATGAATCGATCAAGGAATTGTTTGATGAAGCACAGGCAGAAACGGTTGAGAAATTTGGCCCACGTAAACCATATTTGATAGAAATATGGCCTGGAGCAATATCTGCTATCATTTTAGGGATAAAGAAGGGGTTAAAACGGGGTGAACCGTCGCCTTTGGCAAAGTTAACTACTTCATCCAAAAACGTTTTTAAACCACCAATACCTGACCCCCAGATAACTCCTATACGGCTGGTATCTAATTTTGTAAAATCCAATCCCGCGTCTTTTACGGCTTCTTCAGTTGAAAAAAGAGCGTATTGAACAAAGGGATCTAATTTACGGGCGTCTTTACGACCCAAAAAACCATCCGCATCAAAGTTCTTTACTTCGCATGCGAATTTAGTTTTGAACTTTTCAGTATCAAAACTTTTGATTAAGGCAGCGCCACTTACCCCATTGATCAAACCGTTCCAGTACTCTGAAACCGTGTTGCCAATTGGAGTAAGTGCTCCAAGCCCGGTTACTACAACTCTTTTAAACTCCATTTAATCCAGTTAGGGAGTCTTATTTAACGTTTTTTTCAAGATAAGCAACTGCCTGGCCAACAGTACCAATAGTTTCTGCCTGATCGTCAGGAATAGCCACGTTAAATTCTTTTTCAAACTCCATGATTAGTTCCACGGTGTCTAACGAGTCGGCACCAAGATCATTGGTGAAACTCGCTTCTGGTGTAACTTCACTTTCGTCAACACCCAGTTTTTCTACGATAATAGCTTTTACTCTTGAAGCGATATCAGACATAGTCTTTATAGTTTAATGATTAATAAAAATTCAGTGCAAAGAAAAATAAATTCTGTCAATTATCAAATCTAAAACTTTTACAATATATTTCGGTAACAAAATTTTATTCAAACGGTTTGTATTCGTAATTTTGACGTTTGTAAAAGTAATGATTTTGAACAGGAAATTTTTAAAGTTTGAGATCGATTTTGATTTTGTGCTTATCGCGATAACCACATCATTAAAAGATTACCGCATTTGTTACCTTATCAACAAATCTTTAAATTTTAATTTCACCAGGTCAAACGATCTCGCCGTTGATATTTATCAAGGGGCCGAACCTGTATTGTTCTCCCTGTTCCATTACCAGTGGGAAACCACCGAAACCGACTTCTATTTTATTGGTAATAAGGGATCTGATGGTTATCTGGTGCCCGAGATAAGGAGCGCCGATTACTTTATCATGATCCGCAATTACATTGACGACGACGACCTGGACACCCTGATATCAACCGTTAATAAGATACCCGAAGTTGTGGCCGCCGTAAAGATTGATCCGAAAAAAATAAAATCACGGGAAAATCTGTTATTTTAGCGCAAAATTTAAAAAAAGAGTGTTGGTTTTACACTAAATATATAATGTAAGCCAGTTTAACCCGAACAATATGAAACTATACTATAATCGTACTAAAATTGTAGCCACCATGGGCCCGGCCTCAGCTAAAAAAGATGTTTTATTAGCCATGATCAAAGCCGGTGTTAATGTTTGCCGCCTTAATTTTTCGCACGGAAGACCGGAGGATCATAAAGCCGTAATTGACATCATTCGCGAAATTAACGAACAATACAAAACCAACGTTGGCATCCTGGCCGATTTGCAGGGCCCTAAAATCCGTATTGGTTTGGTAAAAGATGGGGGCATACACCTGGTTAACGGAACTCATATTAAAATTACCACTCAGGAATGTATCGGTAACGACGAGCAGATCTACATTACTTATGATACCTTCCCTCAGGATGTACAGGCCAATGAAATTATTTTATTGGATGACGGCAAACTGCAGTTGCGCGTTATTGAAACCAACAAAAAAGACACGGTTATCTGCGAAGTGGTACACGGCGGTATCTTAACTTCACGTAAAGGCGTTAACCTGCCCAACACCAAAGTATCTATCCCAAGCTTAACCGAAGAAGATCTTATCAATCTGCAATTCGCATTGAAATATGATGTGGAGTGGATAGGTTTATCATTTGTACGTACCGGTCAGGATATTATAGAACTGAAACGTATTATTGCTCAAAGCGGCAAAGCAGCCAAGGTTATAGCTAAAGTGGAGAAACCGGAAGCTATTGATAACATTGACGAAATTATTGCCGCAACCGACGGTGTGATGGTAGCCCGTGGCGACCTTGGCGTGGAAATGCCATTGGAAGAAGTGCCATTGCTGCAAAAAATGATCGCTACTAAATGTCGTGCGGCTTCAAAACCGGTAATTGTGGCTACCCAGATGCTGGAATCTATGATCACTACCCCGCGCCCGACACGTGCTGAGGTAAATGACGTAGCCAACTCTGTACTGGATGGCGCCGACGCGGTGATGCTTAGCGGCGAAACCTCGGTTGGTGAGTTCCCGGTTATTGTTATTGAAACGATGGCCAAAATTGTGCGTAACGTAGAAGAATTTGGTTACAGCTTTAATACCGCTAAGGTAAATGATACCGACCCATCATCGCCAGATTACCTGAGCAACGCGGTTTGCGAATCGGCGGTTCACCTGGCGCAGCATACTAATGCGGTAGGTATCGTATCCATGACTACATCGGGTTATACCGCTTTCCAGATCTCGAGCCACAGACCACAGGCAAGTACCTATATATTTACATCCAACAAGCAACTACTAAATGCTTTGAGTTTGGTTTGGGGTGTACGTGCTTTTTTCTATGATAAACTGGAAAGTACCGACCAAACCATTGCCGATGTAAACGCTATGCTGAAATCAGAAGACCTCATCAAAGCCGGCGACGTAGTGATTAACACTGCCGCTGTGCCTATTATTAAACAAGGTAAAACCAATATGCTTAAAGTAAGCATTGTTGAATAACCTTATTTAAATATACTTTTAATGGAAAAAGGCTCGCCGTAATGTGAGGGCACTGAAAAAGTAATACAATAATAAAGATCACTAAAGGCGATCAAGAGAAAGGCAACTTTTACTTGGTCGCTTTTTTTGTTTTGATTATTTTGCGGAGGTAATTCATTGAGGCTGATATGGGCCAATTTTGGTGCTGGAGGATGGCTAATCATCTCTGTTCAAGGGTTTTAAGCTATCAGTTTGATGATCCTTTTCAGATTGACTGTGAAGATAGCCAATGCACCCTGCATCTGCATATTTTCAATGCCATAGGCTATCGCCCGGTCGTAACCATGAACGTTTTTTAGCTCACTGTTCTTGGCTTCGATCTTATATCTGTGTTTGATGCCCGCTTTATATTCTTCCGTTTCCTGGAAAGCCATTTGCCCAAGGTGTGTGTCTGATTTGATACTGACCGAATAAGTCTTCGTTTTTGCCCCGGGTTTATAACAGTTTTCTCTCAATGGGCAGACTTTGCATTTTTCAACATCAAAGTAATAGGTATGTACTTGATTCGTACCGGTGTGTTTTTTGCCTCCGCGCGATTTCCTAATGGATAGGTGCCCTGCCGGGCAGACGAACATATCAGCATCTTTGTTGAAATCGAACTTGTCTTCTTCTTTTCTGCCCCCCTGAGTGATGGATGGGTTTAGTTTAGCCACCATCTTGATATCTTGTTCGCCTGTCATTTCAAGATTTTCTTTTCCCGAATAAGCCGAATCGCCGATGATCGTTTCTACTTCAATGCCATTTTGCTGGCTGATCTTCAAAAGTTTGGAAAGTTCCGGGCCGTCTCCCTTTTCACCAGATGTGACCACCGCAGCGGTAATAATGCGTTCTTCGGTCATCGCCAAATGGGTCTTGTAACCAAAGAAAGAGCTATCAGCCGATTTGTGGCCTGTTTTGGCATCCTTGTCTTTGGATAACGTATAGTGCTCCTGCGTATCTGCCACCGTCTCCTTCAACAGGTTCAGCTTTTCTTTTACCGCAGGTATCTGGCTTAACGGCCCATCGGCTTCAATATACTTTTCCAATGCACTACAATAGGCCAGTTCTTTTTCCAATTCGCCCGTGGTGTTCTTTTCCGGCATACCGGCCTTCATATCTTCATCTATGGCATACACCGCTTTGCGGAGCAGCTTTGAACGCTCCCGTAATACCTCCAATGCTGAATAGGGATTTGACCTTGACAGGGAATGCGTGGCATCGACGATAATGGACTTGGAACGGATGATCCCTTTTTCAATGGCTATTGCGACTGTTTTATTGATGAGCAGGTTTAACAGATCATTATCCTTTAGTCGCAGCTTTCTAAACTTGGTCAATGAACTGGGATCGATAACCCCTTCCTCGGGCGACATATCCAGGAAATATTTGAAGGACATATCATACTGCGAACGTTCCACCACATCAACATCTGAAACGGTGTAGACCGTTTTCAATAGCAGATATTTGAACATCCGTACAGGACTTTCTGCTGTCCTGCCATTATTAATGCAATACTTACTAACCAGTTCATCATAGATAAAGGTAAAATCGACCAGGTCATTGATCTTCCGCAAAAGATTGTCTTTCGGAACGATCAGATCGTATAACCCTGAATATGCACTGAACTGGATCTGCTGTTGTTGAATAAGCATCTTGGTATCTTTCTTTCGACACTTTAAGATACAAAAAATGGGGCAGAAAAACTAAATTTTCTACCCCTATAGCCTAAATGGACTTTTTCAGTGCCCTCCCGTAATGGTGAGCCTTTTTTGTTGGTTGATCTGCTAATCACAGCCTATCCTTTGGAGAGTAGTAGCTCATGAAGAGACAGCTATCCAAAAAAGGCGTCATGGTGGAGCCCGTCGAAGCATGGTGAGAAGCCTCTGCGCGCGTCCTTCGACAAGCTCAGGATGACACCCACTTTTTTCGCGTTTTTCTTTTTTCGGCTATTGCTCTTGGGGGAGGGTTGGGAGAGGTCTTACTTCGCCTTTTCGTAAGTTTTAGGATCAAGAGCGGTAGGCGACCAGTCTTTCAAAAAGTCCATCACCTTTTCTTTACTATGGCCCTTACCCTCTTCCAGGTAGCCTGAGTTTTGGGTATGCAGGCGGGCGCCCTTACCATCAAGCACCACAAATACCGGGAAACCGAAACGCTGTGGATAGCCCAACCCGGCCAGTACAGCTTTATTCTCGTTTTCTTTGCTGTAGTTTACATGCAAAACCACGTAATTATCATTCAGGTATTTATTCAGATCGGCATCTTTAGTCACCAGGTCGTTAAAGCGCAGGCACCAAACGCACCAGTTACCGCCAATTTGTAAAAGCACGTTTTTATGCTGCTGCGCCGCCTGTTTTACGGCGGCTGTGATCTCTGCTTTGGCATCGGCATCTGGGTTGTATATTTTTGGTTGCTCCTGCGCGTAGGCGCTCAGCGTAAAAGCGGAGATAAATGCTATCAGAATTAATTTTTTCATGTGTAGGGATTGGTAATTTAATTGACAGTTTAATATAGCTGACCAATACCCTGTAAGCTACAAAAAAATGATATAAAATGGTAAAAATTTAATTATTAACACGTATAAATTATTGATAATTAGCTATTTAAAAATAAATATACAATGTGAAGGCCTATTAACTGACATGTGTGGAAAACTCTGAAATAAAAGATAATACCTATACTAATAGCTTTGATTAAAACACCCTTAGTGTTTTGGAAATACCACACTTATCTCCAATCTATTATACTATGGCCAAAAACATTACCTCCAAAATGTCCGCCACCAGCAGCGGGAAAGGGCTTAAAACAACACGCTACTTCACTAAAGAAGGAACTAACGTATTTGATCTATTCAAATACGATAAACGATCGTCGGTGATCCGTAACCCATCAGGCGATGCCGTGTTTGAAATGAACGATGTAGAAGTGCCGACCACCTGGAGCCAGGTGGCAACTGATATTTTGGCACAAAAGTATTTCCGCAAGGCCGGTGTTCCACAGGCTGATGGCAGTACCGGATCCGAAAAAAGCATTAAGCAGGTGGCCCACCGCATGGCCAACTGCTGGAAAGATTGGGGCGTACGTTACGGCTACTTCGCTACCCCAAAAGACGCTGATATTTTTTATGATGAAATAGTTTACACCATTGTTGGGCAATTGGCTGCACCAAACTCGCCGCAATGGTTCAATACCGGCTTGCATACCTCGTATGGCATCACCGGCAAGCCGCAGGGGCATTATTTTGTGGATCCGCTCACCGAAGTGCTGAGTAAATCAACCTCGGCTTACGAACGCCCGCAGCCGCATGCCTGCTTTATCCTATCCGTTGATGACGACCTGGTGAATGAGGGCGGCATCATGGATTTATGGGTTCGTGAGGCCCGCATATTTAAATATGGCTCGGGCGTGGGTACCAACTTCTCCAAAATTCGCGGCGAAACAGAAAAGCTGGCCGGTGGCGGCTATTCATCGGGCTTAATGTCCTTCCTCAAAATAGGCGATAGGGCCGCCGGTGCCATTAAATCGGGCGGTACTACCCGCCGTGCAGCCAAAATGGTTTGCCTTGATCTGGATCATCCCGAGATAGAAGGTTTTGTAAACTGGAAAGTAGAGGAAGAAAAGAAAGTGGCCGCGCTGATTGCCGCCGGTTATTCATCTGATTATGAAGGCGAGGCTTATCGTACGGTATCGGGCCAAAACTCTAATAATTCGGTGCGTGTACCCAATAGCTTTTTTCATGCCCTCAAAGGTGGAAAGCCCTGGGAACTCACCAGTCGCATTACCGGGAAGGTGACCAAAACCGTAGCCTCGCAAAAACTTTGGGACGATATCGCTTTCGCGGCCTGGGCCTGTGCCGATCCGGGTGTGCAGTTTGATACCACCATTAACGAGTGGCATACCTGTCCGGAGGGTGGCCGCATCAACGCGTCCAATCCCTGCTCAGAATATATGTTCCTGGATAATACGGCCTGCAACCTGGCCTCTATTAACCTGGCGTATTTCTTTAATCCGCAAACCCGCGTATTTGATGTAAAGGGTTTTGAACATGCCTGCCGTTTGTGGACTATTGTGCTCGAGATCTCGGTGCTGATGGCGCAATTCCCATCTAAAGAAGTAGCGCAGCTATCCTATGATTACCGTACCCTGGGTCTGGGCTATGCCAACCTGGGTTCGGCCTTAATGGTGAACGGCATCCCTTATGACAGCGACAAAGCCCGTGCTATTGGCGGAGCCATCACGGCTATTATGACGGGTACAGCCTACACCACCTCGGCCGAAATGGCACGTGAGCTGGGGCCTTTCCGCAAATACAATGATAACAAACAACACATGCTGCGCGTGATGCGCAACCACCGCTACGCGGCCTATAACTCTATCGAAAATTACGAGAATTTAGAGATCGCTCCTCCGGGCATCGACCCTAAATATTGTCCCGATTACCTGTTGTCTGCTGCTTGCAATGCCTGGGATAAGGCAGTGGAAATAGGGGAGAAATATGGTTATCGTAATGCCCAAACCACTGTTATTGCCCCAACTGGTACCATTGGTTTGGTGATGGATTGCGATACTACCGGTATCGAACCTGATTTCGCGCTGGTAAAATTCAAAAAGCTATCGGGTGGTGGTTACTTCAAGATCATTAACCAGGCTGTACCGGAAGCACTGCGTAATTTGGGCTATCGCGAGCATGAAGTTACGGCCATTGTAAACTATGCCAAAGGCTCGGCCAGCTTAAAAGGCGCGCCGCATGTGAATACCGACAGCCTGAAAGCCAAAGGTTTTACCGATGATGAACTGGAAAAGCTCGATAAAGGACTGGTATCGGCCTTTGAGATCAGCTTCGCGTTCAATATCTGGTCGCTGGGCGAAGAGTGCCTGAAACGCCTGGGTATTACTGCCGACCAATACAACGCGCCCGACTTTAACGTATTGCGCGCGCTCGGTTTCAGTAAAAAACAAATAGCCGAAGCCAATGAATACATCTGCGGTACCATGACCATTGAAGGAGCCCCTTATTTAAAAGAAGCGCATTACCCCATATTTGATTGCGCCAATAAGTGCGGCGCCAAAGGCGAGCGTTATATTCACGCGCATGGCCACATTAAAATGATGGCCGCCGCACAGCCATTTCTGTCTGGCGCTATATCAAAAACCATTAACCTGCCTAATGAGGCCAAAGTTGACGAGATCAAGGATTGTTACCAACTATCATGGGAACTGGGCCTGAAAGCCAATGCACTTTACCGTGATGGCTGCAAGCTGAGTCAGCCGCTATCCACCAAATCCGATGCTAAGGAAGAGGTCGATGATAAATTGGAAACCGTGGAGGAGGTGTTGGGCGAAGCCGCTAACGTAAAACTAAGCGATTTGACGCCCGAGCAGGTGATCGAAGCGGCCATGGCCATTATGGAAAGATCGAAGGATACCAACTTTATGCGGCAGCTATCACGCGTGGTAGAGAAAAAGAACCTGCCCTTTAAACGTGGTGGATTTACGCAGAAGGCCATTATCGACGGACAAACCGTATTTGTGCGCACCGGCGAATATGAGGACGGTACCCTGGGCGAAATATTTGTGGATATGCACAAAGAAGGCGCTACCTTCCGCTCACTCATGAACTGTTTTGCCATTGCCGTTTCGGTGGGCTTGCAGTACGGCGTGCCACTGGAAGAGTATGTAGAAAAATTCACTTTTACCCGCTTTGAACCTGCTGGTATGGTATCGGGACATGCCAATATCAAAAGCGCCACGAGTATTATCGATTATATTTTCAGGATGCTGGGCTACGAATACCAAAACCGTACCGACCTGGTACACGTGCTTACCGAAAATAATGCTACTCTCGGCAACCCCCAAATGGGTGATGAGGATTTTAATGCCGATGAAAGTAATATATACGTACCGGTTAATAACCCGGCTGGTTTTAACAACGGCAAAAGACAAGGCCTTTCCGTCGATTTGAGTATGGGTGTACAAAGCGATGCTCCCAGCTGCAACGTATGCGGGCACACCACCCTGCGTTCGGGCACCTGTTACAAATGCCTTAACTGCGGCAACTCCATGGGTTGTTCGTAAGTTGGGTTAAACCCATGAAGTTTTTGTTCAGTATAAATAGTTAAATGTGCGAACCCTGTCGTAAGGCAGGGTTTTTTGTTTAAGCACTATCATCCTATAACTACCTTGTCATTGCGTAGCGTGGACAACCGACCGGAGAGAGTTCATTAATACGAATAAAATAAATTAACAGCATTAATAATCTCCTCACGAAGCTCACCATTACAGAGGCGCTTTACCTGGCGTATACCCGCTCTTGGCTGCGGGGGGCCAGTTACTTTGTAGCCACAAAGTAACCAAAGGGCTTTCAGCAGAAATGCTTCTTTGCCGCACGGGCCTCTACGCTGCAAAGTGGGCAGAACCACAGGCTGCTAAACCTTACCTCTACTTCGTTTGCTCATCATCCTTCCTTCAGGTAAGGTTCGCAATGCCCCTACAGCCGCACAATCCACCATCGTTCTGCCCGCTTTCGCCCGAAGCTGTTCTACTGACGGGGAAAAGAAGAATTACTTAATAGCGTAAAAATCAATAATTCACTAAATCAGTAATTCAATAATTAAAAACCGCCCGAAGCTGCTCTGCTGACGGAAGAAAAGAGGAAAGTAAATTAAAACGGTTGTCATCCCGAACGAAGTATGAGGAGAGATCTTTTACACGCGATAGGTTCAAACAAACCCAGTCATCCTGAACTTATCCAGGATTCCACAGGACAAGCTTACAGCCCTGTTATACACTCTGCTTATGGGGCCGAGTTCGGCAGGACTTCAAACGCGGCCTCCCCGTGCGAAGCGAAGGAGCTATTATTAAATATGCTGGGTCTTTGGGCAATGATGTTTGCAACACCCAGATTTTCCTCCTTTTTTCAAAATCATACCCGTTTTACAAATGGTGGATTGATGTATACCTTTTTTATTCGTAGTAGGTGACGGCGGTGCCAATATCAATGGTACAGTCGCCATAAGGAATACGATCGTGATATAGATACTTTTCATGGCTTTGGTTTTTTGATGGTGATTAAATATCGGAAATTTTTAGCCATCAACCACCAATATTTCAATCAATTACCTCATATTTTAAACCATCTTTAACACTTTACCATATACTTTTCCTATACGAAGCGTTGGCTTGGTGCGATTCCCTTCCTGCCACAACACAAACCCGCGCACGCTTCCCATGGGAAGGGAATTTAACGCCATAAGTTAAAAAACGTTAAACTAATTTCATCAGCCCCGCATGGTAGTTATGTTTGTAATGATTTGATTATCAAAACATATAAACTAATGCGCAGCCTGCTTACCCTGCTCCTGATATATGTCTGCTTATGCTCCTACGGGCAAACAGTTAACGGTGTTGTGACCGATGAAAGAACAGGACGGCCACTTACCGGCGCCTGGATAGCCACATCTAAAGCGAATGTAATTACTGGTATACAAGGTGAATTTAGTGTCGTTGGAGCCAAAACAAATGATACGCTTTGGGTAAAAATGCAGGGGTATAAATTATGTGTACTGCCGCTTAATCTGGCAAATAATAAAAATATCCGGGTCGGTTTAGAAGCGGCGATTATTGAACTCCATGAAGTTCATGTAACCGCCAAAAGAGACCGCGTTAAAGATTCATTGAATAACCGTAAAATGTTCGCGAAGGAGTTTAATGCCTCTGCGCCAAAGTTGAAGGACATCATCGTAGTATCTGGTAGTAATGCGGGACTTTTACCGGTGGCTGGTGTCACGATTGTTCCCTCCCAGTTTATCCGGGCCTTAACTTACAAACACAGCCGGGAGTATAAATTTAAAAAAGTACTCATCAGGGACGAACAAAACAGGTACATCGACAGCCGCTTCAGCGAAAACCTGGTCAGCGCCATCACCAACCTTAAAGGCGATTCCCTGTTGGATTTTATGGATAAATACCGCCCGGGTATCGAACACATCAAAAAAATGTCTGATTATGATATCAGGATATATATCAAAACCAGCCAGCAAAAGTTTATGGACGATAGTTTGGGAAAAACTAAGTAGGCCTTCCTTCCCATCCCAGCATTTTTAAAAAAGTTTTCAGGACAGAAGAAGTTTATCCTAATAGGTCGGCGTCATTTTATTTTCAGAATTTTCTTTAAATTTTTGGCGAAATATAATTGCTGATTTTTTAAATTTATTTTTACCATCAGGATGCTCCGGCCATTAAAGCTGTTGCCTCGCTACTAATTCCAAAAACCTATGAGTAACATATTGCATATTTTAAACGGAGATGCCGCTCTGTCGGGATTTAACGAAACCGGCCTGGATGGTGATGTACTGGTATGGCGCGAAGTGCTTTCTGAGGGGCCTTTGCAGGAAAATATCCTCTCGGGCAGTTTCTGGAGCGCGCGTGCCCAATGGATCAGCCAAACGTTTAAAGAGGACATTGATACCTATCAGCATAAAGTAATTGAGGAATTGGGCAAACTCAACAGCGACTATACTGAAATTAACCTCTGGTTTGAGTTCGACCTGCATTGCCAGGTGAATTTACTGGGTGTTTTACAGATGCTTAGCCGCAAAACTGATATGTCGGCACCGGCTATTTATTTGATTTGCCTGGCTGATTGTGTACAGTTTAATTTTGCCAAAGGCCTGGGCGAACTCAACGGTGAGCAGTTTGAGGAACTATATGATGGCCGTGAACGCCTGAACGAATGGGAGTTTGAGCTGGCCACCGAAGCCTGGCAGTTATATGTGCAGGGTGATGCCGCCGAACTGGAAAAATGGCTCAACAAAAATAATTTTTGGGGCGGCATACCCTTACTAAAGCCTGCTTTACAGGCCCATTTGAAACGCTTGCAGGTGAATGAAGCTGGCCTGAGTTATATTGAACAACGACTGCTGGATATTTACAATAGCGGTGCTAAAACGCGTTCGTCCATATACGCCACCTTTTGGAACGAGGATAAAATATTCGGTATGGGCGATGCGGAGATAGATATTTACCTTGATCGTTTACAGCAAAAACAATTCATTAGTTTATAAAACATGATAATGAACAACTGCTTAGCGAACCGTTACCGCGATAGTCGGCGATCGGTCGCTCTCATTCTTTAATCTGTCGAGCGCGGTGATCACATACATATAGGTTTTGCCTCTTTGTACCGTGGCATCCTCAAAGGCTAAGCCATTATTATACTGAATACGCAGTATGTTCTTGGGATCGTCGATATTGATCTTTTCGCCATCGGTAAACCGGTAGATCACGTAGCCATAAACAGGCTGTTCGTCGCGGGCCAGCGTGGGTGCCATCCATTTTAATTGTACATGGCCCTGTACAGGTTTTGCGGTGAATTCCCGGGGTACATTAGGGGCAATGGAGTCGCGCCAAAGCATCACGGGCGGCAGGGCCGGGTACTTGTAATAATTTTCGCGAAGTGAATCCGTAAAACCCAAAGGATTATTGGTTAATGAATTGGAGCTAAAGTAAACACTACCCTGAACCCTCGGATTCTCACGCATCATATTAATCTGGTCGGGTAGTTGCTTAGGGTTTTTAAAGGCAGCTGTTTTTCGCTCATTGATGCGATAAGCCGCCTGCCCGATATACAGGTGCCTGCCATAGGTATTGTCGCTCCACCAGTCGAGCAGCTTTTCAAAATCGGCCGCCCGGTTCCCGATGGGCCAGTAAAGCTGCGGATTGATATAATCTATCCAGCCTTGTTTTACCCATTCGCGTGAATCGGCGTAATTTTCATAAAAAGAAGAACCACCACTGGTTTCAGAGCCTTCGTCGTTCTGCGCCTTATTGGCCCATATACCAAACGGACTGATACCGAATTTGATATCAGGGTTGTGCGCGTGTACGCTGTCGCCTATCATTTTTATCAGCAGATCTACATTGTGGCGGCGCCAGTCTTTAATATTATCATATCCCTGGCCATACTGCCTAAAAGTTTCCTCATCATTGATCTTTTGACCGGCAATAGGGTACGGATAAAAATAATCGTCCATGTGCACACCATCTATATCATAATTATCAACCACGTCGAGTATAACTTGTACAATATATTCGCGCACTTCCGGCAAACCAGGATTAAAAGTTTTGATACCGCCATAAGTAAAAAACCAATTGGGCTTTACTTTGGTAATGTGCTGCGGGCTCAGAGCAGCAAAATTTCCATCAAATGTAGCCCGATAGGGATTAAACCAGGCATGCAGTTCCATCCCACGTTTGTGGGCCTCGGTTATGGCAAACTCCAGGGGGTCATAAGCAGGAGTGGGCCCCTGACCCTGTTTACCGGTTAAATATTTCGACCAGGGTTCGCGGCTTTTGGCATAAAAAGCATCTGCGGCAGGCCTTACCTGCAGCATTACCGCGTTGATACCTGTTTCCTGATGCGAGTTGAGTATATCTATCAGTTCCTGTTTTTGCTTGTCGGTTGTAAACTTAGTGCTTGTGGGCCAGTCGATATTGACTACTGTTGCTATCCATACTCCTCTGAATTCCCGTTTGGGCTCGGTTTTAACTATTGGTTCATCAGAAACAGGTTCGGCGGGTTGCGCATAAACAGTTGCGATGGTAAGCAGGGGTATGATCAGTAGTATAAAGCGGCGAAATATATGCATTAATGGGTATTAAAGTAAAAGTTGCAAAGATATAAAACTCATAACGTTGCATTTTTATTATGAAGTATAAAATTTGATGGTTTATTGTGATTTTAGCATATTGTATTTACTTTTAACTGTTGCCAACTGTATTTGTTTACCTGAAATTCTTTTAAAAATCATATTTTTAGTGTTTCAACGTTTAAATATCGTTGGGCATGAAAGTGCTGATAAAGGGTAAATACAGGTAAAGCGCGCAATATCTATCTGTTTAGATTTGCTTGTAAATTAATCACAATAGTTAAATAGCTGCATTTTTTTAAAACAGCTTTGCTTTTTAACTGTATTAAAACATTAAACATTTAATTGCTATGGAAAATCAATCCGGTCAACCATCTAAGAAAAACTCCAACGTCATTTATTTCCTCATCGTGGTGGTATTGGCTCTATTGGGTACTGATGTGTATCTGTACTTGCAAAAAAACAAGTCGGACACTAAAATTGTGTACCAGCATGATGAACAAACCCGCCTGCAAACAGAATTGGACAGTCTGGAGTCGCAAATTCAGCAGGTAAATTCAGGAAAAGCCAAGCTGTCACAGCAAATGCAGGCCAAAAACGATTCGCTGGTCGCCAAGATCAAAGTATTACGAACCCAATTGGCTAAAGGTAAATTAACTAAAGCCGAATTATCTAAAGCTCAGGAAGATGTAAAACAACTACGTTATTTTGTAACCAAATATACCGCTGATATAGAGGAGCTGAAAAAACAAAATCAATCGTTAACAACCGAAAGGGATACGCTAAAAACCAACCTGGCTACGGTAGCTAAAAAGGCCGATACGCTCACTAAGCAAAACCAGGATCTGGATGCCAAAGTGAAAGTGGCGCAGGCGCTCAAGCTGGCTCAGGCAAATGTAGTTGCCTATAAGGTTAAAAACAGCGGTAAGGAAGTTGATGTTACCCGCGCCGGTCCTGCTAAAAAGATCAAGATCAACTTTACAGTGGCCAGCAATAGCATTGCCATAAAGGGCCTGCATGATATTTATGTGCGTATTATTGACCCAACCGGCAACCTGATAACTCCTGCCGATGGCGGAACTTTTAACGCTGATAATCAGGATCTGCAATATACCTATAAAACATCTATTGACTTTAAGGATGATGGCAGCCAGTACACTATTGATTGGGTGAACCCTAACCTGCCTTTCCAAAAAGGTACTTACACCGTATTGCTTTATGCAGATGGCGGTACCATGGGTAAAACAGGTTTTACACTTAAATAAGCTTGCTTATTTAACAGAAATAGAAAAGCCCTGTTCCGATATCCGGAACAGGGCTTTTTGTTTGCTTAGGTCATCAGAGCGATAGCAAAAGCCAGGGCTTTACAGGTTAAAAAAATTATACTCCAGCCTTACCAGGTACATATTCTTGCTATTGCGGATCATATCGTTGTAGAGTGGGGCGCGGTATGAAAGATCCAGGCGGCAAACGCTGTTAAATATAAACTGGACTGCCGGTGCCACATCCAGGTAGCTTTGCCCGTGACCTGGATTAGTTTTACCCAGTAGCTCGGCATACAGGTTAACATTGGTTTGCTGATAGTCCTTATAATTTTTAGGGAACAGCAGATATCCGGCCGATAAAGTATAGGCTACCGCGTTGCGGGCCTGTAAGGGTGTAAGGTCATATCCACCACGATTATCAAAAGCACGCAGATAACTTGCCGAGCCGGATAACGCCAACTTATGCAAAAGCTGAGTGAACACCACACCGCTTTGCAGGCCGGAGTTATCACCTTCTAACGTTATTTCCTGGTTAACGATAGGATTATTGATGCTGGATGCTTTCAGGAAAAAAGCTCCACGGAAATGCTTCTGTACGGTATCTATTGATAAAAAACGGTATTTAGCATATATGCTGCCGCCTTCAAAATGCTGGTTATTGCTATAGTAATCAGATGCGTACAACGATCCGTGCACCATTAAATGCCTGCTTACACCGTACATCGCTTCAAAACTTGTACGGTTTTTATAATCGGGTTTAAAAAATCCCTGGTTTTCTAAACGGAGGCCTAATGAGCCGGTGGCCATGTTGCTGGCCGGTTCGGTATTTACATACAGTTCCTGCGAAAACGCGGAGCATGCCAAAGCCATGAGGCCGATAGCCAATATCAATTTCTTCATGATCGTTTTACTTAATGAAGATTATATAGCTAAATGATAGATGCGGCCACTTGCCGGAGCAGTATCAGTAACCTGACCCAGATATTTTTTGGATACAGATTTTGGGGCAAAGCCATTATCAACTATAGTGAAATTTACATTGCCTGTGATGGCTTTATCTGCAGGGTTCAACAGCCTGTAGGTATCGCCTCCATAGCTGAAAACGTTATCCGCAATTTTGGTATTATCAAAGTTAAAGGTGGCCTTTAAGCTATTTACCGAGAATCCTGAGCCCTGAACTTTTTTGCTGATCTGCTCAAAATTTACCGGTACATCACTTTTAAAAGTAATGAGGTATAAATTATGCATCAGATCTGTTTTGATCTCGCTTACAAAGGGAAGGGTTCGTAATGCTTTTTCGGTTGATTTTGCACATAGTGCGCAGGTAAGGCCGCTAACTTGCAGTTCGGCTTTGGTAAACTGAGCTTTTGCAGCTGTAATAGTAAGTGCAAAAAGTACGATGAATATATTTAAAGTTTTCATTTTGATCTTTTAATTAATTGTTGGAAAAATAAATTACCGGTAGTTTTTACCGGGTAAGCAGTATACAATTAATGTTGATCAAATACGGAAAATGCAGTTTTTAATAAATGTAGCTATACCTTGCCAGGGCATACCAGGTGGCCCGCGCTCAAGGGATGGGCTGGCGAATGATTGCCTGGATGGTGTAAATAGTCCATTAAATGATAAACGGGGTACATCAAATCCAAAAAGCTTGGAGAGAATAGAAACCGGTTCAATCTGGTGTGCATCCTTTACTTTGATCTGTAGTTGCTTGTTCTTGCAGCATTTAGTTTTGCCGCAAGCCTGATCCATTTTGCAACTAATGGCGGGCGAATCAATTTTAACAGAAGCTATCTGTGTACCACAATAATGCAGATTTAGAGCAAAGCCCAGCACTGTAACGGTGTACAGTAAGGTCAATAATAAAGCTCCTGATCTTTTTATCATAATAACAAAAATAATGGATTAACTCCTTGATTACAAATTGTTTTTAGATATTATGAAAATATGACCAACCGGTTGGTATAAACACAAAGAACCCGGCCCTCGCGGCCGGGTTCTTTAATAAATTAACTTGATCTTATTATATGGTTATTATTGGGCAGCTTGTTTAGCTTGCTGTTTCATTTGATCATTGGCTACAATTACTATCTCCACCCTGCGGTTTTGAGCACGGCCCTCAACTGTTGTATTATCCGCAATAGGTTCGCTTTCGCCTTTGCCGGAAGTGGTTAGACGTGATGAGCTCACATTATTTGCCACAATGTATGATTTTACAGATTCGGCCCTCTTCACAGAAAGATTCATATTATAGGAATCAGAACCGGTATTGTCGGTGTGGCCTACTATTAAAATGTTGGTATTAGGATTGTTTTGTAATGAAGTAGCCAGTTTTTGCAGGTTGGCTTGCGCGGCTGGTTTAACGTCAGACTTATCGGTGTCAAATAATATACCTGAATCAAACTTAACCAAAATACCTTCGCCCTCACGCGTAACAGTAGCGCCAGGAACGGTTTGTTTTATTTCGGCAGCCTGTCTGTCCATGTTACGACCTATAAACGCACCCGCAGTACCACCTACAGCGCCACCAATAATGGCCCCCAGTGCGGTATTACCTGCTGCTTTACCAATAAAAGCACCTATTGTACCTCCAGCACCTGCACCAATTGCCGCACCTTTTTGTGTTTTGGTCAATGAATCGCAACCTGAGCCTAAAATACCGACAGTGGCTAAAGCCAAACTCAGGGTGGCTACCTTAATTCTAAGAGTTTTCATATATAATTATGATATGTTTTATATATCATTGGCAAAGCCAATGCCAAAAACAACAAAAAACGGGGATTGTTTTTTAAAGCACGTAAAAGCGTACTATCGCTATATTTTTTTAATGTTTAGGAAAGTAATTTTCGACCATGCAGCGGCCATTTTGGCTAAAGCCGAAAAAATGGCTTATTTTTAGTACAAGGAATGTAAAATTGTCGATACAAGCATCGTGGCGGCGAGTAATTTAACCAACCACAATGAGCGTAGTTGGAAATATCAATTTAAAGGTACTGCCGGTATCTTTAACAGAGGTTACCTCAATATCGATATCATGAAAAGTTGCTATGGACTTTACGATGGGCAAACCCAAACCAAAACTATCCTGCTGAAGCGATTGCCTGAACTTTTTAAAACGGTTAAATATAAAAGGGATGGCCTCTGCGTTGATGCCGATACCATTATCGGCTATGCTGATAATAAAGTTATTATGGCCCGCTGTTCCGGTTATTTGGATATAGCCGCCTTCGTTATTGTATTTGGTGGCGTTATTGATGAGGTTAAAAAATAGGTTGAATAATAGGAACTTGTTAATATTTACCAGGTTCCAATTTTCAGGAATGTCGATACTGTAATCGATGTTTTTATCCTGCAGGCGTATAGAAATTTCGTCATACACGTCTTGTAGTAATTCAACTACTGTAACCTTGTCTTCTTTTAAAAATTGTTCGTTTTCAATTTGTGATATCAGCAACAGGGTTTTGGTGATGCTTTTTAAACGGTTCAATATTTTTTGCATCTCGATCAAACGCACCTTCAGGTCGTCGCTGATGTCCTCCTCTTCAAACATGTTTTCGATCTTCGATTGCAGGATAGATATCGGGGTCATCAGCTCATGCGAAGCGTTGGATATAAACTCACGTTCTTTTTGGAACTTATCGGCAATGGTTTCCACCATTTTGTGGATACTGATATCCAGGTATTCAAAATCGCTTGTAGTAGTTCGCACCTTTCGGTAGGAGTTAAAGTTGGGAAACTTTTGACCAACAAGCTTGGTTTTAATAATGAGCCGCAATGGTTTAAGTACATAGTTTGAATAAAACTGATCGGCCAGAATGGTTAATAATATCATACCCAGCAATACCTGGAACGCGATATTTTGCAACGGGGCGCTGGTTTCATCAAGCGTATCTACACTTTTACCTATCTCCAGCAGGTAGTTGTGGTTTTTAACTTTAAAAGTATGGCTTAGGATACGATATTCCAGTGTATCACCTTCGGTAAACTTGCGTTTGCCCAGTTTAATGGTATCTAAAAAGAAATCGGGTTCAACTTCATCCAAGCTGATGAACTCTTCTTTAAGAGGGAGGTAGCTGCCATAAGCTTCGCCGTTTTCGATGTAGGCTTCAATTCCCCGGCTTTTTACTATTTGCAGCAGCTTGTTTTTTTGTTTAATGAGTTTATTGTCAACATAATTACTGCTTATATTTTTGATCAATACGGGTAACAGCAATACAAACAGTACTACAATAACCAATTTTGATATGGCATTAAAAAGCGTAAGTTTTGTTCTGAGTCTCAATGCTTAAGCGTTGATCTTTATTTTATAACCTAAACCCCTTACAGTTTCCAGCCAATCAGGAGAGCCAAAGGCGTTTAACTTTTTCCGTATGTTTTTGATATGTGCATCAATATAATTGGAGTCGTAATCGTTATTTACCACGCTGCCCCAGATATGCTCACTTAACTGCATACGGGTTAAGGTCCTGTTTTTGTGTAAAATTAAATAGGCTATCAGGTCAAATTCTTTTTTGGTGATTGTATTTACAACGTTGTTACCATGCGATATAGTACGATTAGTAAGATCGATCAGAAAATCTCCCAGTTCAATGGTGTTATTTTTTACCCCAAATTTGCGGCGGATAATGGCCTGCATGCGGCTCTGAAGCTCAAGCAGCGAAAATGGTTTGGGTAAATAATCGTCGGCTCCCAGATCAAGCCCTGTAATACGGTCATTAATTTCGGCACGGGCGGTGAGTATGATGCATGCGGCTTCAGAATCTATCTTTTTGGCTTCTTTTAACAAATCCAGGCCATCATAATCAGGTAACCCCAGATCTATCAGAATAAAATCATACAGATTAACCGCGATCTTTTCAGAAGCCGAAGAGCCGTCAAAACATACATCGCAGATATAGTTATAATTGGTTAAAAATATTTCCAATTCCTGTGCAAGTGCCCGCTCGTCCTCAATAATCAGTACATTCATGCGCCGTTAATAAAAAAGGTAGTAAAATGTAAAGTTAAAAAATGATTCGCGTCTGTTTTCGAGCGTTCCCTCCACATTAACAGGCATAGAATATCGCCAGGAAGCTTCCAGCGTATAATGCGGCCGGTTATAGGCAACCGGTACCTTAAAGCTATAATTGAGTACGTTAAATACCCTGTTCCGGCGCGCGGCGCTCAGGTTGAGATTCTCTAATACAGAAGGAGGTAAAACATGCTGATAATTGTGATCGACTTCATAACGCTGCACAAAATTCTGTGTTCCCAGGATCACATTAAATGAAGGGTTGAACGATAGATAGTCATTATCGTCAAAAATGCTCCAGCTGCTTTCGAAATATTTAGAGGTGCTTACAGTGGTAAAAAAGTCGTTCGATTTTCCAAAAAGATAATCCAGAACAACGGTGGTTTTAAAGAGTTTCCAGTCGTAAGCGTTTTTGAAGTTGATATCATTTGATGATGCCGACTTGATCACATTGGCATTTTTGTTAAATATGAACCGCGTGTAGCTAACGGCGCCCGAAAATGATTTTGAAAACTTGTAAAAGTAACCACCGCCCAAATCAACCTCATCAACCGGTGCATAGCCTAATACTTTGAGCACCGAACCGTATACAAACACGCCCGATTTACTGTTATATATGGCATCACCCGTAACAAACGGATACTTGATAGGCCCTGTGCGACCGAAAAACAAAGCGTCGCTGCCATAACTTACACCTACAGAAACCGATTTTTTTCTGACAATGGTATCGGTATCGGCAGTAAGCCGGTAGTCGCGACCTGTCACCAGAAGGTTCCGGTCAATACCTGCAGCGTATAAGGCATTGCTGCCGGCGATAAAAAAAAGTAAGCAAAGGTACTTCATCAACAATTGAAATTTTTTATTAACCTGTTAATTGCCATTTCTTCGGGGTATCTCCGGCGGGCGTTCCATGCCCTCGGGCCGGCGTTGTCTTTTGGGTTTGGGTTTAGAGGTAACGGGTTCCCCTGAATCATCAACCTTTGTGGGCTTAGCCTGCTTTTTTGGTTTTGCTACCTCTTTAATTTTATTTTTTTCATCCTTCGCGTTTTTTGCCAATATCGTATCTACAGGAATTTTATTGTGCTGAATGATTACGATTTTACTATAAACGGGGTCTGACAGACTGTTTTTAGCGCCGGCAAATGATAAACATGGTGCAAATATTAATATCAGGACAATATACGCAAACCACTTTATCATTGAGGGGAAGAAAAACTTAAAATTGTTGTCAAATATCGGTCAATTTAAACAGTTAAATCCGAGGGGAGGGGATGCTGTTAATAAAAATAACATCTGCCTTAATATTTTGCACACAAAATGTTAGGGCAGATGAGTAATGAAGCTGTAGGTTGGCCAGAATAATTATGATATGTTTTGTATAAATGCTTGTATTAGATACTAACATCCTTTGACGTATAAATACGGTTTTGGTCGTCAATAATAATACAGGCAATTTGATTTAGCTGGTTGATCATATACAGGCCCGCGTTAACACCGATGTTGATCAGTGGTGAAGCCATGGCATCTGATAGTTCGGCTGTTGGGCTGATGATGCTTACGCTGGTGATCTCACTTACGGGAAAGCCTTTTTTGGCAGTCATCACGCTTACAAATTTTTTGTTGCTGATGCTGGCATATTTTTCGGCATTCACCGATGTAGCAAAAGCCATATTGCTGATATCTAAATGAGCAAATGGTTGTTTCTTTTGTTCAGGATCAGCTGCAGCCACCGTCCATGGTTTTTGGTTAGGCTGTGTGCCCCAGGTTAGCAGATCGCCGCCCACATTAATAACCCCGCTGCTTACACCGTTCATTTGCAAAATATATTTGGCTCGGTCGGCGGCATAGCCTTTACTGTTGGCGCCAAAGCCAATACGCATACCCTTTTCCTTTAAAAAAACGGTTTGTTTAGCGGCATCAATCACCACATTTTTATAGTTGGTAAGCATTACCGGCGATGGTGCTATTTTAACATCGGCATTTTCGGCAAACGCGGTATCATCACCGGTATAGCCAGTGCCGGTAAAGTAAGTCATATCAAATGCTCCGTGTGTAAGCTCTGATATTTGAAGCGCCCTGTCAATCAGTCTAAAAATTTCAGCGTTCGCTTTTACGGGTTCAATACCCGCGTTACGGTTAATCTGGTTAATATTACTGTCTTCGCTAAAAGCCGACAGTAATTTTTCAACGCGGTTAATTTCGTTAATGGCAATATCAATTTGTTCATCGGCCAGTAGAGGATCATTCCCAACTACACTAATTTCAAATTTATCACCCATTAAGCGTACACTACGCCTGTAAGTGGTTAAATTATTGGTTAAAGTTTTTACTGCCAGCATAAATAAAATTTAGTTATTGTCAAAAAAATAAACAGTGTTACAAAGCGCTAAAAGCAATACGAACCTGTTCTTAAAAGCGCTACATTATCGCTGTACAAAAACTAAAGTAGCCCCCTTATATGAAAATAAGATGAAAAAGGGGGCGTAATTATCGCACCGCGATAGTTTTCACATTTTTTAACAATTGGATTACAATTGGTTAGATCAAAAGGATTGCCTGTAAATTAAAATGCCATAAGTAGCACACTTATGGCATTTTATATATTGTCCAAAGATTAGCCCCGGCCTTGAAAAACCGGATAAGGGTCTTTAAACTACTGTTCCTTCTTTTAACTTTTCGGCATTCTCTGCAAACTGTAAAGCTTCCATAATTTCCTGCAGGTCGCCGTTCATTACGCCGGGCAGATTGTATATGGTAAGGCCAATGCGGTGCTCGGTTAAGCGTCCCTGCGGATAATTATAAGTACGCACTTTGGCAGAACGGTCGCCGGTTGATACCATGGTTTTACGTTTTTTAGAGGTTTCTTCCAGGTGTTTTTGCAATTCCATTTCGTAAACACGTGAGCGCAATACCTGTAAAGCCTTATCGTAATTTTTTAACTGCGATTTTTGATCCTGGCACTGCGCCACGATACCGGTAGGGAGGTGGGTTAACCTCACCGCGGAGTAAGTAGTATTTACCGACTGTCCGCCTGGTCCCGACGCGCAGAAAAGGTCCTTGCGGATATCGCTCACCTGCAGATCGATATCAAACTCATCTACCTCGGGCAATACCACAACCGTGGCAGCGGAAGTATGCACCCGGCCCTGTGTTTCGGTATCCGGTACGCGTTGTACCCGGTGAACACCCGACTCATATTTTAGATTGCCGTAAGCGTCTTCGGCGTTTACATTAAATACAATCTCTTTGTAGCCGCCGCTGGTACCTTCGGTATAATCAACGAGTTCGGTTTTCCAGCCGCGTTTTTCGCAATAGCGCATATACATGCGGTAAAGGTCGCCGGCAAAAAGGGCTGCCTCATCACCACCTGTACCACCACGGATCTCGACGATAGCATTTTTGCTGTCTTCGGGATCTTTAGGGATCAGCATCAGGCGGATCTCTTCTTCTTTTTCTTCGCGCCGGATCAATAACTCATCCAGTTCGGTTTTGGCCATTTCACGAAATTCTTCGTCTTTTTCTGTAGCCAGGATCTCTTTATTTGTATCAATATTGCTGATGATGTTACGATAGATGTGGTACTCATCAACAATTTTGGCAAGGTCTTTATACTCCTTATTCAGCTGGGCAAAGCGTTTCATATCCGACATTACTTCCGGATTGCTCAGTTCGCCTTCTACACTCTTCCAACGTTGAAATATCAGTTCTAATTTCTCTAACATATATTATCCTCAATATCTTTAGCTTATTACAGTTAATGGTGGTCCGGACAGGAAAGTTGTTTATGTTTTTCGTACGGGATACAGGCTTACTGCAAAAAGCGCACAAAAGTACATATTTTCAGGCATATATAATTCAGTGTATTGTAAGTATTGTGCGGTGAATGGTGAGTGGGTAAATAGTGATTGGTGAATAGTGAGTGGTGAGTCAAAACCGCTATGCAAATAATAATATATGTGGATTGGCAAGTCAAAATTCATCAATCACTATTCACCACCTTACTGCTCAAAACTTTTCAAACTCAATATAACTCCGTCAAATTCGGCGTAGGTATTGTAGTTTACCCATTCGCCCAGGTTAATGTAGCGGCTGTTGGGGTTTAGCTGTATATCAAGCGGTAGGTGCCGGTGACCGAAAATAAGATAATCGTAAAAATTGGTTTGAAGTTCTTCGCGGCAAAAAGTAACCAGCCATTCCTGTTCGCCTGGTTTGGGGTTTTCTTTCTTTTGATTGCTGATACGGCTGTTGGTCGACCAGTAATTGGCGATGCCGACCCCCAGGTTGGGGTGTATACGGGCAAAAAGCCATTGGCAAAAGCTGCTCCTGAAAAAGTTTTTCAGCACTTTGTAAAAGCCGTCACCAGGCCCAAGTCCGTCGCCGTGATGCAGGAAAAACCTTTTGCCATTCCGTTCTATCTTCAACTCATTACTGATGATGGTTGCTCCCAGTTCCTTTTCAAAATAATCAAACATCCACATATCATGATTGCCTTTAAAAAGGTAAAGCTTTACGCCGGCATCGGTAAGTTCGGCCAGTTTACCCAAAAAGCGGATATAGCCTTTGGGCACTACAGTTTTGTATTCAAACCAAAAATCAAATACATCGCCCATTAAAAACAGTTCTGCGGCATCAGCTTTTATGCTGTCCAACCAGCGAACTATCCTGTCTTCGCGTTTACGACTTTCGGCATAACCGCCTGTGCCTAAATGAAAATCAGAAGCGAAGTAAAGTTTGTTACGGGTTGGCATACCCGGCAAAAATACATTTTAAGCACGAAAGCAGAAAGCCCGGCTCGCCGCTATGTTTAGTCAAACAAACATCCGGACCTGTTTATCGTTGTATAACTATTAAACCCACAAAATTATGGCAAACCCAGAAAACCCAAACCTCGACGACGCTCAGGAGGATAAAGACCCCGGCAATGAATTTGAACAGGGCGAAGAGCATGATACCGGCAACCAACTGCTTGATGCCGACGAGCCTAATATCAGCGGCCTGGAAAGGGCAAGCCGTGCCTCAGAATCGGCCTTTACGCTGAATTTTGAAGACGGGATAGCTCCCATGGCCGATCAGCAGGCTGATAAGAATAAGGATAGCAAACCCGGTGCTTAATAGTAATAAACATCCCAAAAGCCTCATCCCAACCCTTCTCCAAAGGAGAGGGGCTTAAATAGTTGTTTTATTCATTTTGTTAGTCAAAATCCTCTCCTTTTGAGAGGATGAGTGAGATTGAATATTTGTAAATATGTTATGACTTATACCATAACTTCGGTGCTTTGAATTATAATTACAGTAGTGAAACCATCGAACCAATAATGCTCATGAAAAAGATATTAACCTTGGCCGCTTTGCTGTTCGCTTTTGCAGGCGCGGCCAATGCGCAGCACGCGTTTAACGCGGCAGATTTTAAAAACAACCTGGGTAAAACCGGCACCCTTTGCGATACCGTTTATTCCACGAAAATGGTAAACGATACATTGACCCTGCTAAATCTGGGCGGGGCTTATACACATCAAAAGTATACCGTCGCGGTAAAAGGCAAAACAACATTGGATCTGCCGCATATTAAAGGCAAGCAAGTATGCGTAACCGGCACTTTTGAGATGTTTAAAGAACAGCCCGAAGTAGTGGCCAGCCAGCCTCAACAGATAGAGGTTCATTAAAATAAAAAAGCTGTATCATAATTTATGATACAGCCCTCTTTTTATGCTAAACAGATCTTGTCTGTTTTATTTCAATTAAAACTCTTTTACTAAACCAAGCACGATCTGACCTTCGGTCATAGGTTGTTTGGTAACTATACGGCCCAGGTTGCTGGTACGGCCGGTGGTAGAAATATTTGGTCCTTTGGAGTTAATATAGTTGCCTTTCAGCAGTAGGTCCCAGCCAGAACCCATATCAAAGCGAACATCTGCACTACCACCGTAAGCAAAGGCTGTACCTTTTGAGCTTTGTTGGGTAAATGTGCCGGTTTGTGCCGGTACCCCGGTAATAACAACCGCTATACTTGGTGTGGCGGTGTTTTTAATAGCGCCGGCCGATGCCCTTAGGTCAAATTTGAAATGGTGATATACGAATGTATACTGCGGGCCAAGCAAAATATTATAACTTCTGTACCGCTTATCGGCAGTAACGGTGGAACCGTCGGCTTTAAAATCATCCGTATACCCCTGTGAAATTATTTGATCGTCATCAAAAGTTAAATTACCCTGATCTTGTTTTGACACGGTAAAGCCTATGGCAAAATGTTTATAAAAATAAACAGCCCCATCAATACCCATTACAAAACCATTTTTGGCAAAACCGGCTTTCAGGTTACTGTAGTTAGTGCTTTTAAAGTCGCTCATCGGGCGCGACTGACCACCAAATATGCCAACATAGCTTTTAAGCTTGGCCGGGGCGTCGCCATCATTCTGACTATCCTGGGCTTTTGCGTTCAACACTATCAGCATCATGAGGGCTGCCGTAAGTAATGTAAAGATTTTTTTCATGTTATAAATTTGTACTAACAACTTGTATACGTTTGCCGCTTATTATCCTGTTCGGTTTAGCAAACGTGTAAAAAAAAGCATTATTGTTAATAAGAAGACAGATAGTAAAAATCCATTTGTAAATAAATAATTACGCTCAGTATCTGTTATCAATATAAACTGGATTAAATGACCCGGTTTGAGCTTATTTTCATAATCGGGGGCTAATATAGCTCGCCCCGCTCAATTAAACAGCAGGATTGGCTAAAATTAACAACTTTTAACTTTCATTGGTTCATTAGTTCACTGGCTCATTTGTTCATTGGTGCAAGATGGATAAACTTGCAGCTCCAGTTTGCTAAGACTAATGAACAAATGAGCCAGTGAACAAATGAACCAAATTCCTACCTTTAATTTTCCTGTAATTTAAAATCAACATGAAACTAAATACCTGTTTATTTGCAATGGCTGTTTTATTTTGCAGCTATACTCATGCACAACAAATGACTATAAAAACGCTACCCTACCCCCAAACCAAAAAAGTTGATACCGTTGATACTTACTTTGAAACCAAAGTACCTGATCCATACCGCTGGCTGGAAAATGACCAGGCCGCGGATACCAAAGAATGGGTGAAAGCCGAAAATAAGGTTACCCAAAACTACCTGGACCAAATCCCATACCGCGAAGAAATACGCAAACAGCTGGAAACTTTGTGGAACTATGAAAAATACAGCGCGCCGTTTAAAGAAGGTAAATACACCTATTTTTATAAGAACGATGGTTTGCAAAGCCAGTCGGTATTATACCGGCAGATAGGTGATAACGGTACGCCCGAGATGTTTTTAGATCCCAATAAATTTTCGGCCGATGGCACCACCTCTTTACAGGGAATAGATTTTACTAAAGATGGCGACCTGGCCGCTTACCAGATATCCGAGGGTGGATCTGACTGGCGCAAGGTGATCGTGATTAAAACCGCCGATAAAAGCGTGGTGGGCGATACGCTCACCGATATTAAATTCAGCGGCCTGGCCTGGAAAGGTACCGATGGCTTTTATTACAGCAGTTATGATAAGCCCAAAGCAGGCAGTCAGCTATCGGGCATGACGCAGTATCACAAGCTATACTACCACAAGCTGGGCACACCACAAAGTACCGACAAACTTATTTTTGGTGGCGATAAAACCCCGCGTCGCTACATTGGCGCTTACCTTACCGAAGATGAACGCTTCCTGGTAATCACCGCCGCGACATCAACCACCGGCAACGAACTATATATCCAGGATCTGAGCAAGCCCGGCAGCGATATTGTAAATGTGGTTGATAATTTTGATAACCAGCATTCCATACTGGATAATGTGGGCAGCAAACTGTATATCCTTACCAATATCTATTCTCCCAATTTTAAAATTGTTACCGTTGATGCCGCGAATCCAACGGTTACCCATTGGCAAAATCTCATCCCCGAAACCAAAAATGTATTGAGCGCTACAACCGGCGGTGGCAAAATCTTCGCGGAATATCTGCAGGATGCAACCTCCTTTGTGCAGCAATATGATATGAGCGGTAAGCTGGAACGAACCATCTCCCTGCCATCGGTGGGTACAGCCTCTGGTTTTGGCACCAAGAAAGCGGAGAAAGAAACCTATTACACTTTTACCAGTTATGTATATCCTTCCACCATTTTTAAGTTGGATATTGCCACGGGCAAATCAACCTTGTATAAAAAATCGGGGGTGAAATTTGATCCTGAACAATATGAATCGAAACAGGTGTTTTATACATCGAAGGATAAAACCAGGATTCCGATGATCATTACCTATAAAAAAGGTACCGTGCTGAATGGTGAAAACCCTACCTTATTATATGCCTACGGAGGTTTTGGCATTAGTTTAACACCGGCTTTCAGTACATCGAACATTATATTGCTGGAGCATGGCGGTATATACGCGGTACCAAACCTGCGTGGTGGCGGCGAGTATGGCGAAACCTGGCACCGTAAAGGCATTAAAATGAAAAAGAAAAACGTATTTGACGATTTTATTGCGGCTGCCGAATATCTCATCAAAAATAAATATACCTCTAAAGAACATCTGGCGGTATCTGGCGGTTCCAACGGCGGCTTACTGATAGGCGCCATGATCACCCAGCGGCCCGACCTGTTTAAAGTAGGCTTCCCCGCGGTAGGCGTTCTGGATATGCTGCGTTATAACAAATTTACCGCGGGTGCCGGTTGGAGCTATGATTATGGCACAGCCGAAGATTCGAAAGAAATGTTTGAATACCTGTATAACTACTCGCCTTATCATGCCTTAAAGCCACAGGAATATCCTGCTACTATGGTGACTACAGCCGATCATGACGACCGTGTAGTTCCAGCCCATTCCTTTAAGTTTGGCGCGCGTCTGCAGGAGTATCAAAAAGGCACGGCCCCGGTACTGATCCGTATCGAGACTAAGGCAGGCCATGGTGCAGGGCAAAGTACGGCCCAGGTGATCAGTGGTCAGGTTGATAAATGGGCATTCATGTTCTGGAATATGGGCGTGAAGTGGTAAGGGTTGTGATTAGTGAATTGTGAGTTGTGAATGAAAAAGCCGGGCATTGTGTGATCCCCTCTTGAGAGGGGCGGAGGGGTGTGTTCTTCTGCGCGTATAAACATACACCAGTCAGTGCGCCCCTCTCAAGAGCAATAGCCCATGAAAAGGCGGAGTTTAAGCTTACAAGGTTAAAAACAAGTCGCATAGCCGACCGGTCTACGCTTCGCTGGACCACCCTCTCTGCGGCTTTGCCGCAAAGAGGGTAAAGAAAAAAAGAATTAAAATCCCCTCTATGCGCGAAGCGGAGAGAGGGGTGACGAGCGCAGCGACGTCGGGGTGAGTCGATAGATGCTTAATTTTCGCTTTCTGCCTCTTCATGGGCTATTACTCTCTCAAGATGAGAGTTTTGGAGTAAATTAAATAAGTTTATGAAATATTTCTTTATTGCTGCACTATTACTATGCAGTATTTTATCAACCTTCGCCCAGCCCAAAAAAGCAAACATTAACGTTGTTTTTATAGGTAATAGCATTACACAAGGTGCGCAACTGAGTGACCCAGCTACGGAAGCGCCACCCTCTACCACCATAGCCTGGCTGCGTAAACAAGCAAACCTGGGCACGGTTGAATTTAGCAACCAGGGACACAGCGGTTATACCACGCTCGATTTTTTACCCGGCACTAACACCTTTGCCCAGGTGGAACAAGCCGCTGGTGCCTTTACGGATAAAGAAGCCCTGCTGATATTTTCCATGAAACTGGGTACTAACGACAGCGCTATACAGGGCCCTCATGGTGCGCCCGTATCGCCAGCGGATTATATCCAAAACGTAAAAACCATTACGGAGAAGCTGCTGGCCGATTTTCCAAAAGCTATCGTTATTTATCATCATCCCATTTGGTATAGCCCAAACACCTATAATGGCGCCAGGTATTTACAGGAAGGCTTATCCCGTCTGCAAAGCTATGTGCCTAAACTGGATAGCCTGGTAGCTGCTTACGGCGCAACTAACCCTAAGCATGTTTTTGCAGGCGATAAAAAGGCATTCAACTATTTCAAGAAACATCACCTTACCCATCTGATACCCGAAAAAGGCAACCAGGGCACTTTTTACCTGCATCCCAACAAACAGGGAGCTTTGGTACTGGGTGAGTTTTGGGGTAAGGCGATTGAGAAGGTTGTGAAGCGTATTTCTAATATTATTCAATAGATGATAAAAAAGATCGCGAGAAAATCTTTTTTGGAAAAGTATCCAAACTTTCCAACGGTTAGCCCTTATCGAAATAGGTATTTCTTTCCAGAAACTTATGATAGTTATATTTTATATGCCGATGCTAAATCGGCAGTTTCTTTGTGTAGGAGTTTGACCAAAGAGTTATCAAAACTAATACAGGTTTTAAATTTTGATCATCTTTCATGCTTAGGTGATGCAAACATACCTTGGTTATTTAGAGATCATGATTATAAACCAGTAAAAGAGGGATTGGATTATTTGGTACAGAAAAAAGTGAGTAAAAGCTTTAGTGGAGCGCTTAAGGTAGATGTTGTTGATTTACCAGATTTTTTGAGGCATATCTTTTGGTTAGTTAGGTGTAATGGAGTTGTGTTTATTCCACATTTTAGCGATTCCGAGTTCAACGTGCTTATAAGTATCTGTCAATACGGAAATATTCATTTCAGCACACTGAATAAAGAGGCGGACATTGTGTTCAATGAAGCAATTCTTCAAACGGAATTATATATTCCAGATGATAATAAATGCAGGGGGTTTAAGATAGCTCACAGAAAATCCACAAATAGATAATCTAATTAACCACCATTCTTTTTACAAACCATTTTTGCTTTTTAACCAAAGAGTACCCAACTTCGCAGTCCAAAGTTTACTATGATATCGCATTATAAAAAAATAGCCCAGGAGCTTTCCATTGCCGAAAAGCAGGTAAGTGCCACAGTTGATTTGCTTGACGAGGGCGCTACTATTCCCTTTATTTCCCGCTACCGTAAAGAGGTTACCGGCACACTCGATGAAGTGCAGGTAACCGAGATCCGCGACCGTGTGCAACAACTGCGCGACCTGGATAAACGCCGTGAGGCCATCCTCAAATCGCTGACTGACATGGGCAAACTAACGCCCGAACTGGAAAAACAGATCAACGAAGCCGAAACCATGGTATCGCTCGAGGATATTTACCTGCCGTATCGCCCTAAACGCAAAACCCGTGCTACCACGGCCCGCGAAAAAGGCTTGCAGCTCCTGGCCGACTTGCTACTGGAGCAAAACAAGGTTGACCTGGAAACCGCTGCTGAAACCTATATAGATGCCGAAAAAGGCGTGAACAGTATAGAAGAGGCCCTGGCCGGTGCAAGGGATATTATCGCCGAAACCATCAGCGAAAATGCCGAAGTACGTACCCGCATCCGCGAATTGTTTATTGAAAAAGGAATTTTTCAATCGAAAGTGGTTGATGGGAAGGAAGTAGAAGGTATCAAGTATAAAGACTATTTCGACTGGACAGAAGCCGTGAAATCGGCGCCATCACACCGCATCCTGGCCATGCGCCGCGGCGAAAAGGAAGAGATCCTGTGGCTGGATATTAAGCCCGAAGAGGATGAAGCCATTGCCATACTGGAGGATACCTTTGTAAAAGGCATCAATGCATCAGCCGACCAGGTAAAGCAAGCTATTGCCGATGGTTACAAGCGCTTGCTGAAACCATCAATGGAAACAGAAGTGCGCCTGTTTACCAAAAAGAAAGCCGACGAAGAGGCTATTCGCGTATTTGCCGAGAATGCCCGCCAGCTTTTATTAGGTGCACCGCTGGGTCAAAAACGTGTGATGGCTATCGACCCGGGTTTCCGTACGGGCTGTAAGCTGGTTTGCTTGGATGAGCAGGGCAAACTGTTGGAAAATACCGCTATTTACCCGCATACCGGGGCCGGGCAGGCACGCGAGGCCGAAAAAACGGTTCAGCATTTGTTCCAAAAATATAATATCGAAGCTATTGCTATTGGCAATGGTACCGCCGGTCGCGAAACGGAAGTGTTTGTACGTAATCTGAATTTGCCGGGCGTGGTTATTGTGATGGTGAACGAAAGCGGGGCATCTATCTACTCAGCATCAGATGTGGCGAGGGAGGAGTTTCCGGATAAAGATATCACCGTAAGGGGAGCAGTATCTATTGGTCGCAGACTGATGGATCCGCTGGCTGAACTGGTAAAAATCGACCCAAAATCAATAGGTGTTGGGCAATATCAGCACGATGTGGATCAGAACAAACTGCAAACCTCGCTGGACGATACCGTAATGAGCTGCGTGAACGCCGTAGGTGTGGAGCTGAACACCGCATCTAAACAAATACTGGCTTACGTATCGGGCCTTGGTCCGCAACTGGCGCAAAACATTGTGGAATACCGCGATCAGAATGGTGCCTTTAAACGCCGTGATCAGCTGAAAAAAGTTCCCCGCCTGGGTGATAAGGCTTTTGAACAAGCCGCCGGTTTTTTACGCATCCACCAGGCCGAAAACCCGCTGGATTCGAGCGCGGTACACCCCGAGCGTTACAGCCTGCTGGAGCAAATAGCCAAAGATATGAGCTGTACGGTGAAAGATCTGATGAGCAATGCCCCGCTGCGTAAAAGTATTCCGCTGCAAAAATATACTTCAGAAACCGTGGGCTTACCTACGCTGAACGATATTATGGCCGAGCTGGCCAAACCAGGCCGCGACCCGCGCGAGCAATTTGAGGCTTTCAGCTTTACCGATGGCGTAAATGCCATAGGCGACCTGAAGGTAGGCATGAAACTACCCGGCATCGTCACCAACATTACCAATTTTGGGGCTTTTGTAGATATCGGTGTTCACCAGGATGGATTGGTTCATCTGAGCCAGATCACCAACCGGTATATCAAAGATCCTAACGAAGTATTGAAAGTACACCAGAAAGTGGAAGTTACCGTAACCGAAGTTGATGTGAACCGCAAACGCATAGCTTTATCGATGAAAGAAAATGATAAAAGCGCCCCGCAGGAAAGACGGAATGACGACAGAAGGCCCGCCGGTAATAGCAATAATAAACCTACATATAACAAAAAACCGGCACAGGAACCGGAAACAGATATTGCCATAAAACTGGCGGCGCTGAAGAACAAATTTAAATAGGGGAATAAATTAAAGGCTGTCATGTCGAAGTATGTGGGTAGGGCCTCTGCGCCCTATCCTTCGACAAGCTTAGGATGACAGCCTTCGCTTTTTATATCAAGTAAAATTTTATTCCAAAGTGATCTGCCTCCTGATGCTTTCTTCAAGCGAGATGAAAGTTTCGGTACGTTGAATACCCTTAACACCCTGGATCTGTTCGTTCAAAACCTCGCGCAGGTGGGTGGTATCATGACATACTATTTTGGCGAAAATACTCCATTCGCCGGTAGTATAATGCAGCTCAACAATCTCTTTTATGGTTTTTAGTTGCTTAACCGCTTCGTTATACTGAGAGCCTTTTTCAAGGTAGATACCCAGGAAGGCTGTAATATCATACCCTAATTTCTGAGGATCTACTTCCAGGCTGGCTCCCTTTATTACACCCATCTCTTCCAACTTTTTCATTCTCACGTGTATGGTTCCGCCAGAAACGATTAACTCTTTAGCTATCTCGGTGTACGGAGTGGTAGCATTCTTCATTAATATTGATAAAATCTGGATATCAAGATTATCAATTTCTAAATTTTGAGCTTTTCTGTGGGACATAAATTTGAATATCTATATTGAAATACAAGTTTAATTAAAATTTGAATAAAAATAAAATATTTTTGTTGAAATATTTGCAAGGAATTGATGGGTCTATTAAATTTGTATCAAGCAAATGACAATTGCTTTCTGTTCTTTAAACAAAAAAACAATGTTGGGTGGTGAAATTTTTGGCAGACACACCTCCTTGTCCCGGTGGCGGAGATCATGGAAAACCCGAAGCGGGCTAACCACTCTGTGGAGGTTCGAATCCTTCCCCAACAGCGATTAAGTATAAAGTCAGAAGCCGAAAGTCCGAAGTCAGTAAAAAGACTAAAGACTTAAAACTTCGAACTGAAGACTTAATACTTTACTGTAGGATGGTGAAATTTTGGCAGACACACCTCCTTGTCGCGGTGGCGGAGAAATTGGGAAACTTTTAGCAATAAAAATAACCACTCCGTGGAGGTTCGACTCCTTCTCCTACAGCTCTTCTCATAATTTAGGTTTATAATTGGTTAGTAAAGGCCCCTGCCCATCAGGGGCTTTGCTGTTTTTAAGACTTTTTTGGAATAGAGCCAAGAGATTAGAATCAAGAATTAAGATAAAAAAAGCATACTTCACTTTTTTATTCTTGCGTTTAAGGCACTTTCTCTCTTGATTCCTGACTCTTATTTCTTGATTCTTTCTTTAATTGTGTCATTTTTACGCATTGATATTATTATCTTAATAATTTTATGATAAATTTGATTGATTACTTATTATTGTAATCGATTGCGAAGCGCCCCATTCCTGATCATTAAACCCAAAAAAACCAATTGTAATAGCATCATGAAAAAAATCCTACTTCTGTTTCTTACGGCTTGTTGCTGCATCACATATCTTGCATTCAATATAGCCGGGCGCGGTAAACCCCGTGTGCTTATATTTTCAAAAACAATGGGCTACCACCACGCCTCTATTGATGCCGGTATTGCAGCCGTTCAGAAACTCGGTAGCGAAAACGGGTTTGATGTAGATACTACCAAAAATGCCGACATGTTTACCGATGAAAATCTTAAAAAATACGCCACCGTTATTTTTTTAAGCACCACCGGCGATGTGCTCAACTATCGCCAGGAAGCTGCCTTTGAACGCTATATACAGGCGGGCGGCGGTTATGTTGGCGTACACGCCGCTACCGATACCGAGTACGATTGGGGTTGGTATGGCCGTTTAGCTGGCGCCTGGTTTTATGACCACCCGGGTATTCATGATAAGAGCCCTAACGTACAACCGGGTGTTTTAAACGTAGTTGATAATAATAATGCCGCCACCAAACACCTGCCCAAAGTATGGAAACATACCGACGAGTTTTACAGCTTTAAAAAAGCGCTTGCTCCCGATGTGCATGTACTGGTTACTATCGATGAAAGCAGCTATACCGGCGGTAAAAGAATGGGCTATCACCCTATGGTGTGGTATCATGATTATGATGGCGGACGTGCCTTTTATACCGAATTGGGCCACACCAACGAAACCTATAAAGATGCCGACTATCTTAAAATGCTGCTTGGTGGTATAAAATATGCCATTGGCGATAACAAAGACCTTGATTATTCAAAGGTTAAAACACAGGTTGCACCAGATGAGGACCGCTTTAAAAAGACGCAATTATCAACAGGTAAGTTTTATGAACCTACCGAAATGACCATTTTGCCAAACCTGGATATCCTGGTATTGCAACGCCGCGGCGAAATTATGCTGTATAACCACGGCACTCAAAAAGTAAAACAGGTAGGTGCTTTTGATGTATATTATAAAACCCTGCACACCCCCGGTGTAAATGCCGAAGAAGGCATGCTGGGCCTGGCTAAAGATCCCAATTTTGCCAAAAACCACTGGATCTATATTTATTACAGCCCTGCCGATAGTTCGGTTAACCGCCTGTCGAGGTTTACTTTTGAGGGCGATACCATCACTAAAAAAACCGAGAAAGTAATACTGGAAGTAAAAGCCCAGCGCGAGATCTGCTGCCACACTGGTGGTTCCATCGCTTTTGGTCCGGGGCCCGATAAGATATTGTTCTTCTCGGCGGGAGATAATTCTACGCCATTTGACGAGAAAAAACAGAAATATGTAACCAGCGGTTATGCACCTTTAGACGACAGACCAGGGCACTACCAGTTTGATGCCCGCCGCTCGGCCGGTAACACCAACGATCTGCGTGGCAAAATCATGCGTATCAAGATCAATGATGATGGTTCTTATGATATCCCCGAAGGCAACCTGTTCCCGAAAGGCACACCAAAAACCCGGCCCGAAATTTATGTAATGGGCGACAGGAACCCTTATCGTATTTCGGTCGATCAAAAGAATAGCAACCTGTACTGGGGCGAGGTTGGACCCGATGCGCATAACGATAGTTTAGATACCCGCGGCCCAATGGGTTACGACGAAGTGAACCAGGCCCGCAAAGCCGGCAACTATGGCTGGCCGTATTTTGTGGCCGATAACAAACCCTACCATGTTTATGATTACGCCACCGGTACTTCCGGCGCTGCATTTGATCCGGAGCATCCGGTTAATGAATCGCGCAACAATACAGGCTTGAGGGATCTGCCGCCGGCGCACCCTGCATTTATATGGTACCCGTACGGGCCTTCGGCCGATTTTCCGCAGGTAGGTACTGGCGGTCGTAACGCTATGGCTGGTCCGGTTTACTATACGGATATGTTCCCGGATTCAACACGCCTGCCCGCGTATTATAATGGTAAGTTCCTTACTTACGACTGGATGCGTGGCTGGATAAAGGCCGTTACCATGACCCCTGAGGGCGACTTTGACAAAATGGAGCCCTTTTTCCCGAAACTGAAAGTGAATTCCATGATCGATATGGAAGTTGGGCCCGACGGCAGGTTATATGGTTTAGAGTATGGCAGTGGTTGGTTTAGTAAAAATCCCGATGCCGGATTATTCCGCATTGATTATATCAGTGGTAACAGACCGCCGTCAATAGCTTTCGTGAAGGCGAATAAAACATCAGGTAATTTGCCATTTGCTATTAAACTAAGCGCTAAAGCCGTTGATCCGGAAGGTGACCCGGTTACTTACTCATGGAACCTGGGTAATGGTGTTACTAAAGAAACCTCAGTTCCGCAATTGGATTACACCTACACAAAAGCAGGCAGCTATAACATTACAGTTACTGCAAAGGATAGTCACGATGCTAAAACCAAAAGCACACCTATAAATGTATACGCCGGTAACGAAGAGCCGCAGGTAACGGTAAAGTTTACCGGCGGCAACAAGTCTTTCTACCTGCCGGGTGTACCGGTTAAATACGCGGTTAAGGTAACAGATGGTACTAAAACTGCCAGTGTTGACCGCAGCCGCATTTTTGTAGCCGTTGATTATATTGATGACTATAAAAAGCCGGTATCGGCAACGCAATTAGAACAATCTACTCCAGAAAGCAGCGGCAAAGCTATTATGCTGAGCATGGATTGCAAAAGCTGTCATAAAGAAGTGGGTAAATCAGTAGGTCCGTCATTTACCGAGGTATCTGCTAAATATAAAAAAGACGCTAAGGCGATGGGTAAACTGACCCAAAAGGTAATTAAAGGCGGCGCCGGTGTTTGGGGCGAGGTTCCCATGTCTGCACACCCAAGTATCAAGAAAGCCGATGTGGAGCAGATCATTACCTGGGTACTATCGTTAAATAACCAGGGCAGTAAAAAGAAATCATTACCTGCTGTGGGTAGTATCATACCAAAACCGGGCAAACAGCCAAATGCTACAATGGTATTATCAGCTGCTTATACAGATAATGGTGGAAAAAACATCAAAGCCTTAACCGGTCGCGGTGTGGCAACGCTAAAAAGTAATAGCTATTTATTTGCCGGCAACGAAAAAGTGAGCGGCTTTACCGCGTTTAAATATAACGGCATCAATTTAATGATCATGCCACAAAACGGCGGCTGGTTTGAAGTGGATGATATTGACCTGACCGGCGTACGTTCGGTAGACATGACCAACTTCTGGCAGGCGCCGCCAAGCACCAGCCTTGATTTTGAGGCCCGCTTAGATGCACCCGATGGGGAACTGGTAGGTAAAGGAAGCATGCCGGTACCTGCGGCTGATCAGAAAGCTGGTCTTACCCATGTAACCATTAACCCGGTAACAGATGGTAAAATGCACAAGCTGTACTTTATTTACAAACCGGTAAAACAAGTGGCTTTAGTAGCCGGTGTTACAGGCTTGCAGTTTAATGCGAAATAAGCAAAACAACCCCGTGGAGGAACGAAGAAGCAAGAGCTCCTCTAAACTCCCCAATTGGGGAGACTTTAAAAAACGTTTTAAAGCCCTCTCCTTTGGAGAGGGTTGGGTGAGGCTCTTGCTTCGTGCCTCGCAATGACGTGGTATAAGAATAAACAAAAGCCCCGGCAGGTAACCTGCTGGGGCTTTTGTTGTATAAAAATAGGTCATCCTGAACTTGTTTCAGGATCCCACGGGACAGTTGTCCGTTAGGTAGTTTACCTTGCTAATGGGTTGCCGAAACAAGTTCGGCATGACTTAATATTATAGATTAGTTGAAAGGGGCTGTCACCCTGAGCTTGTCGAAGGGCGCGCGTAGAGGCCTGCCCACCATACTTCGACAGGCTCAGCATGGCAGCCTTTTTTAGTTTTAATGAACCCTTACAGTATCTTAAACCCTACACTAAGCGCCCAAAGATTTTGGCGTTTGGCAAAGCTGTCGCTTACCTTGGTTAAGCCGCCTTCGTAGCGAAGATCAGCGGTAATAGAGCCAATGTCAACACCGGCGCCTACCTGGTAGCCAATGTTACTTTTGTTAAAGTTATTGGCGGCTCCGCTGATATTACTACCTAAACTTACGCTGTTATCCAGCTGGTAGGTATAAATAGGTCCACCCATGACGCGGAAATTCAGATCCTTTTGACCAAATGATCTGCCAATTAATAAAGGCACATTGAGGTTGGTGAACCGAACTTTACCGTTAAACGCGGTATTGTTATCGCTCGATTCAAATTTACCGCCTGTGCCGCTCAAATAAAGCTCGGGCTGAAAATACCAGGTGTTGCCTACACGGGCAAATAAACCGGCCTGGTAACCGGTAAGGGTTGATTCTTTTACATTATCGGTGCTGATCCTCGAAAAGTTGACACCGCCTTTAATACCTAATGAAACCTGTGCTTTGGCCCCGATGCTTACCGCTATCAGTAATGCCGCACTTAATAGTAACTTTTTCATAATTGTTGATGTTGGTGATGCCGCATGAGTTTTGACTTACACAGGCGGCTGTTTTAAAATAAATTTGTTATAAAACGGGTTTTGTAACAAATACGTATACATAACCTATCAATTGACACGCCAAAAATTTGGATGTTGCCTGTAGAATTTGTTTTTATCAAAGACTGTAGAGACGCATATTTGCGTCTCCAGATTGGTAATCAGGGCCGTTTAGCAACGGGACGCAAGTATGCGTCTCTACAAAAAAAGAATAGGTTAATTATTTAAATATCGCTCAGCAATTTGGCCAGAATTTCAATACAAAGCTGCAATTCTTCAACGGTAGATGACGCAAAGCCAAGCCGGATAGCGTTAGTACCAGCACTCTCGCCACCAAAGTACAGGCCTTGCTTTAAGGCTTTTTGGGATAGCGCGGTCAGGTCGATACGTGCATCAAACTTTGTCCATACGGCCAATCCCCCGTCGGGTACTTTAAATTGTACATAATTGTGCAGCTGGCTGGTCATCAGATCGCAAAAAACATCGTGCCGTTGCCGGTATACCCGTAATGATTTGCGTAAATGACGCTGAATAATACCGTTTTGCAGTAGCTCAGCAACGGCATTCTCCAGTAAAGCATCCCCCTGGCGGTCAATAATACGGCGCAGACGGGCCAGATGCCCGATCACGTTTTCGGGACCGACAAGGTACCCCACCCGGATGACGGGTGATATGCTTTTCGAAAACGAGCCGCAATACAATACCATACCTGCTTCGTCGGCGCTGGCCAAGGGCATCAGCGGTTTGTTCTGATAGTGGAAATCGTAATCGAAATCGTCCTCAAAAATAATAAAACCATGTTTCTGGGCCAATGCCAGCAGTTGTATCCGGCGATCGGCCCGCAAGGCTACGGTGGTGGGGTAGTGGTGGTGCGATGTTACATAAACCAAGCGTACCGGCTGCTGCCGGCAAAGACGGTCGAGCTGATCGATATCCAAACCGTGATCGTCAACAGGTATTTTGACCAGGTTGGCGCCTGCTTGTAAAAAGTTCATTTGCGCGCCCGCCCAGCCAGGTTCTCCAGCCACTACCGTATCGCCGGGCTGTAGCAAGCCGGTGCAAGTCAAATACAAACCCATCACTGTTCCGCGTACAATAAGGATGTTGTTGGGCGTAATACGTAAACCCCGTGTTTGGTTCAGGTATGTCGCCAGTTCTTCGCGCAGCCAGGCTGTACCCCGGGTGTCGCCATAACCTAAACGGGTGTAAGGATTACCGGTTAACAACTGGGTGCGGTATGCTCTTGACAGTTCGGTTACCGGCACCAGGCGTGTATCCGGAAAGCCATCATCAAGATGTAATGATGTACTCAAATCGGCCACTTTGCGGTTAAGGTGCGGGGCGCCTTGAATGGCAAAACCGGCCACTTTCGTGGTATTTGCAGAAACGGCGACTAAAGGCTGCGGCTTAACAGCAGGTAAATGCCGGGCTACAAATGTACCGCTGCCGGTTTGGCTTTCCAGCCAGCCCTGCGCCAGCAATTCATCATAAGCCCGTATTACCGTTTTGCGATGAACGTTTAATGAAAGTGCCAGCTGGCGGGTGCCTGGCAGCCGGTAACCAGCTGGTAAGGTACCTGCCTTGATCAATGCCATCAGCTGATTGCCAATCTGTAAATAAACCGACAAGGCAGCGTTTTTATCGATATTTAAAAGAGACGAAAGTATCTGCATGGTAAACTGGACTACCCGTTTTATAAAAATTGGATGATTTGTGTGATCCAATAAACGCATAATTTTATAAAAAACAAAATGGCGGCAAGGGTAATGTATAGACTCACCCCGACATCGCTACGCTTGTCACCCCTCTCTGCCCTTTGGGCAAAGAGGGGGATTTTATTCTTTTTTCTTTACCCTCTTTGCGGCGAAGCCGGAGAGAGGGTGGTCCAGCGAAGCGTAGACCGGGTGAGTCGCCTTCGACGATATTTAATTACAACAAAAAACAAAAGTATGGCAACTCAGGAATCACATCGTGTTCAATTGCCCTTTTCAGGTCTTCTGAAAGTGATCAGGAGGCTTTTAAATCGGGTTATAACCATGGGTAAGTGCATACTGGGAGAGCCCCCATGTGGACGAAATAGCATTAATCATATCCTGGCGTTCACTCACCGGTAAGAGTAGTCACGCGATTATTAAGCGCAGATATATTTAAATAAATGATCATTAAATACATAAACAAATAGAAACAATGGCAACCCAAAAATCACATCTCGTTCCGAGCCGCTCGGCCAAAAGGGCCAATTATGAACCGGAAACCATCCATAGCATATTGGACGAAGCGCTGTATTGCACCGTCAGCTATTCGTTTAAGAATAAGCCGTTTTCTATCCCCACCGCGTTTGTGCGGTACGGGGAAAAAATTTACATCCATGGTTCGGTCGGCAGCCACTTTATCCGCGAACTGGAAAAAGGTATCCCGGTTTGTATTACTGTAACGCTTATGGATGCCCTGGTGGTGGCCAAATCGGCTTTTCACCATTCGGTTAATTATCGTTCGGTAGTGATATTTGCGCAGGCCGAAAAGGTGGAAAGCCTGGAAGATAAAATAGAAGCCTTTAAATGGCTCACCGATAAAATTGTACCAGGCAGTTGGGATTACCTACGCCCTATCAAAGAAAACGAAGTGCGTAAAACAACCGCCTTAGCTTTCAAGATCGACGAGGCGTCGGCCAAGATCCGTTCGGGGATGCCGGTTGATGAGGAGGAAGATGAGGCACTCCACATCTGGTCGGGATTAATCCCGCTGCAAAATGGACGTGGAGTGCCGGTGCCGGATTCTTTTAGTGAGAAAATACCTTTGCCGGAGCACCTTGTTGGTGTGGGGCTTTAGTTAGAAGTCATGAGTCCAAAGTCTTGAGTCTATAGGAAAAAAGCAAGGGTACGTGCAATTCCTTCCCAGGGGAAGGGGCAATGTCATTATTTAAGGATACTCCGTAGGAGTAAAAGCTTTGTAGAAAGCAAAAATAAGTATTCAGCAAGCCGTAGGTATGCAACCTGAGTGCAGTACCTACGGCACTGAATTGGAAATTGCCTTTTTTCTACAAAGCTTTAACCCCCATGGGGTTTGCAAAATTCCTTAACTTAATGACATTGGGGGAAGGGGAGGAAGGGGGTTAGCCAGGCGACTCGAAGCCTGCCGCAGACGAGTCGATACGCAGGATTTCCATTTCCGCCAAAGTTTTCGTATATTTATATTAATCAACAGCCCGGGCGTCTTTTACCAGACATCCGGGCTGTTTGGTTTAAAGAAAAATAGGACCAAAAACAGACGGTTTTAAGTGCAGTTATTTGAAAGTCAAGAAATTAATACTTTTTAAAGTTTTAAAAACACGCTAAAACCGGGTTAAAATTTGTTAAAAAGTGTTAAAATCGACGGTTATGAATGAATTTTGCGCTGTTTTTATGCCATTTTCGACCAGGAATTTGTTAAAATTTAAGGTTTAAAAAGTTTTTTGGAGGCATGTGTAAGGCAGCTGATATTTTAAAATAACGCTGCGATGTATTTTTTATATTTTTGCTGAAAATAATTAGTCATGGCTGAGATCAGTATCACCAACAAAGATTGGGAGCGCATCAAAATAAAAGTACAACGCAAATATAACCACCTTACCGACGAGCAATTGCAATACGCCGAAGGTCAGGAAGAAAGCCTGATAACCAAATTAATGGATCTGGTGAACCGCGACAGGCAGTATGTAGTGTTCACTTTAAAGAAGGCTTTGGTAAATATTGACAATAACCGACTGTAAATAAGGCCCGGTTTGTAAAAAACAATAAGCTTTTTTGTATTTTTATAGGCTTAATGACGTAACAGGGTATGGCGATCAATAAAAGATACAAAAAGATAGGTTTATTTGCCGGTATTGCATTGCTGGCAGGCGGCGGGCTGGCTTTTAATGACGACCTGTTCCAGATATCCAAAAACCTGGATGTTTTTGCCTCGGTATATAAAGAGGTGAATATCAATTATGTAGATGACATTAATTCGGCCAAGCTGGTAAAAACAGGTGTTGATGCCATGCTCGATGGGCTCGACCCCTACACCGAATTTGTTCCCGAATCGGAAATTGAAGATTATAAGCTACACTATGTAAGTACCCAGTACGGAGGCATCGGTTCCAGCATTTTCGCACGCAACGGTAAAGTATTTGTATCTGATGTTTTTGCAGGTTTTCCTGCCCAAAAGGCCGATATTCACCCCGGCGACCAGATCCTGAAAATAAATGACATTGATTTAACAGGAAAAAATAACGACCAGGTAAGTCAATTGTTGAAAGGATCCAAAGGAGCGCCTATAAAACTGCTCATCAAACGCGATAATACGCCGCAGCCCTTTGAAAAGAACCTGATCCGCGATGAGATCAAACAACCCAACGTATCCTACTTTGGTATGGTTGACGGTAATATGGGCTATATTAAGCTGGATAAGTTCCTGGAAAATTCAGCCGCCGAGGTAACCAACGCGCTGGTAACACTCAAAAAGAGCAATCCCAACGGCATCATATTGGATCTGCGCTCAAATGGTGGCGGTATACTACAGGAAGCGGTGAAGATCGTGAACCTGTTTGTGCAAAAAGATGTGGAGGTTGTATCGCAAAAAGGGAAGATTAAGGACAAAAACTTTACTTACAGTACGGTAAGTACGCCATTAGAGCCTAATCTGCCCCTGGTGGTGCTGGTTAATAGTCACTCGGCTTCGGCTTCAGAAATTGTGGCGGGCTCCTTGCAGGATCTTGACAGGGCTATTATCATTGGGCAACGTAGCTATGGTAAAGGCCTGGTACAACAAACCTTTAACCTGCCTTATAACAGCCTGGTTAAAATAACCATCGCCAAATACTACGTGCCATCGGGCCGTTGTATACAGGCGTTGGATTACACGCATCGCAAGGATGATGGCAGCGTGGTAAAAGTTGCCGATTCACTGATCCACGAGTTTAAAACAAAAAATGGCCGCTCGGTTTTTGACGGCAGCGGTATTTATCCGGATATTTTCATCAAACAGGAAAAATTTGCCAATGTAACCCAGGCCCTGGTAGGTAAATTGCTGATATTTGATTATGCCACCGTTTATCGCGATGCGCACCCTAAAATAGCTGAACCAAAGGAATTTGCCCTGTCGGATGCCGATTACGGTGATTTTGTAAAGTACCTGGCCGATAAAAATTACAGTTATACCACCACCGCCGAAAAGGTACTGACCAGTTTAAAAACGGAAGCTACCAAAGAAAAACAGTTTAATGATATTCAGGGCGAATACGATATTTTAAAGGCAAAACTGCTGGCCAGCAAAAAGAACGATCTGCAGCAGCACAAAGCCGAAATAAAACAGGTACTTGAAAATGAGATAGCTTCCCGCTATTATTTTGAACGTGGCCGTTACGAAACCAATTTTAAATACGATAAAGAGCTGGCCCAGGCGGTAAAAACCATGCAGGACAAAGCCCAGCTGGCGTCGATATTAAAGGGTGAAGGTAACTATAAAGTGATCGGAAAACCCGTGCTGGCCATGGCCGGTAAAAAGGCAGCGGATAAAGATATCGATGACGATCAATAGCCTAATAAATTGTTAATCATATTGTTGTGTATTTGTAACTGATTAGTTACTACGTAGGGCAGTGCACTGGCTAAACTTTTGTTTAAGCCTGTTGTCATACATACAAACAACACGAAAAACAATGAAAAAGATCATTTTAACAGCTGCTATATTGCTAAGCTGTTTATCAGTAAAAATAGCCAGCGCTCAAATAAGTTTAAGTATAAACATTGGTAACCAGCCAGAATGGGGCCCTACAGGTTATGATCATGCCGATTATTATTACCTGCCCGACGTAGACTCTTATTACGATATTAATGCCCATCAGTATGTTTACCTAAATAATAATGTATGGGTGCATGGCGCCGCTCTGCCTCCTCGCTTTGGCAATTATGATGTTTACCACAGCTATAAAGTAGTAGTAAACCAACCAACTCCATGGGTTCATAATGATGTGATCAGGAGGAAATATGTAAGCTATAGAGGCCGTCGTGACCAAACCATTATCCGCGACAGCAAAGAGGTTAAATACACCAACCATTGGAGAGGTGACCGTGGAAATGGCAGGAGGGTTGTAGTACACAAAACCGTTAAAGAAGATCACCGCGACGATGATCACCGTGACCACCATGGCGATGGGCACAGGAACTAATTATTATTGTTACATTTTTATATCACGGGCCTGCCTTGATAGCAGGCCCATTTTTTGTACTAATGTTATCTTAAATGAATGTACAAGCATTATATTTAAACTTTTTGCGGTAAATAATGTCATACATTCAAACAACGTTATAAAATAGGTGATCATGGCCTGCTAATTCAGTTAAATGAAGTTTTACCATGATCCTTATCAACACTTAAAAGATCTATAATGAAAAAGCTCATTTTATCGGCAGTATTGTTATTAAGCTGCTTTGCAATTAAAACCGCCAGTGCCCAGGTAAGCGTAAGCTTAGGCGTAAACATTGGCAGTCAGCCGGCCTGGGGCCCTGTAGGTTACGATTATGCCAATTATTATTACATGCCCGATATTGATACCTATTATGATGTACCAACCCATCAATATGTGTACTTTGACAACAATATATGGGTACACCGTGCTTATTTACCGGTGCGTTATCGTCACTATAACTTATATAATGGGTATAAAGTGGTGATCAATGACCGTAACCCATGGTTAAGGCACGGATATTACAGAGATCATTATGCTGGCTACCGTGGCCGTCATGACCAGGTGATCATCCGTAACAGCCGTGATGCACGTTATGCCAACTACTGGCATGGTAACTATGCCCGCAGAACAACTTATGCCCGTCCACACTACAATAACGGCAACCATTGGGGCAACCGAGGGGGCAATTGGGGTGGTAATCGCGGACATGGTAATGGCAACTGGGGCGGTGGACGTCCTGGTGGTGATCATGGAAACCACGGTGGGGGACACGGTCCCGGCGGAAACCATGGCGGTGGTCACGGAGACCATGGCCATCATTAATTAAAAATATTGAATATATAAAAACGGGCTCTCCATTAATGAGAGCCCGTTTTTTGGCTTTGATTAAAAGTGCAAAATAACTTTAAAGCTCAGATTCCGCCCCATATTGTAAATACCCATATGCCCATTGGGCGATGCCTGGTAATATTCAAAATACTTTAACCGGTTTAAGTTTGCCTGGTATGCGGTATCAAATAAATTATCACCCTGTATAAAAAACTCATAAAAAGAAGTTTTTGCCTTTTCTGCTTTAATCGTAAAACCAAGACCCGCGTTAAACAGGGTGTATCCTTTGGTAAAAGTTTCGGTATTATCCAGTGCATAAAAATGGTTCTGATTAGCATAAGCGTCGGCCTCGATACGGGCATTTAGCTTGGTAAATACGCCATAAGTTCCGGGCAAGGTAGCTCTCAATGCCGACCGGATATGCAAAGGCGGTATGAAAGGGAGGTATTTAGCAGCCTCGCCATATTTATCTATGAGCGCCTGGTTTTTGTTTAACCCGTTTACGTATGATATGCTGTTGTCCATTGCCAGCCATTTAATACTTTGGGGATGCAGGTTTAGCGTTAATTCAGCGCCATAAAGGCGGGCTTTTGATTGCTGGTATTGGTAGGTACTGTTGCCGGGTACAATAATAACCGGATTACCATTGGCATCATTCAATTTAGCCTGGTAAATATAATTGTTGATGTTATTGTTGAATACTTCGGCAATAATGTCCATATCAGGTAGATAAGCGATAAACCCAAGATCCTGTTGCAGGCTGAATTCAGGGTTAAAATTGCGGTTACCCAGGTAAACGATATGTGCACCAGGATCAAGTCCGTTTGAACCAATCTCGGTAATATTCGGCGCCCGGTAGCCCCTGGCAATATTAGCTTTAAGCAGCAGACGGTCACTGATATTATAGGTAAGGCCTAAACTGCCCGAAAAGCCCCGATAATTATGTGTAAAGGCCGGAAATTGCAGACTCGCGCCCGCCGTATCGGGTAGATGTACTTGTTTTCCAAAACCGGTTTGCGCATCAGTGCCTACATAAAAATTGTTCCAGGTTACGTGCCTGGTATCATATCTTAAGCCACCGGAAATATCAATATGGCCAAAGCTTTTCTTGGCAAACAGGAAGCCCCCGGCATCAAACAAGTTGTAATCGGGTATTGGAAAATCGGTAGCCGTTTTACTGCGGTTGCTTTGATACATGCCATTGATGCCCGCCGTAGTTTCAACTCCGCCAAATGAAGGGAGATTATATCGCACATCGTAATTAATGGTATTCAGCACCACGTACAGCCCTGCCTGCTCCGGGATAGTGGGGTGGTTATATTCCCGGCGGATGCTTTGCTGAAAGCCCAATGAAGTATTAATGCTGCCATCACCAATTTTGAGAGAGTTGGTGTTGTATACCCTATAGTGCTGTATACGCTGGTGTAATGCGGTAATGGCATAAGATCGCAATTCGTCGTTAGAAACTATAGGGCGATTTTTGATATTGTCTTGTCCGGCCTCATAGATTTGTTTGGTAAAACGGCGACTGAGCGAATCGCGGCTGCCATCAGGGATCTCCTGCCGGTTATCATATAGTGTAGCGCCTATTTGTGAGTACCCCCATGATTTATCGACACGGGCGATGCCCGACAGGTTAAATTCGCGGAAACCGGTGTTATAAACAAAGCCGTCGATCTTGTTCTGATAATCATGGGCTGTTTTAGCCGTAGCACGGAAAGCATATTTCCAATTGTTTTGCTTGTAGGATAAGCCCACGGAAGTACCGATCATGCCGTTGTTGGTATGGTAATCGGTTATGAAATCGCCGTTGAGCTTGCCGTCGTCGCCATTGGGAATGTAGGGAATCAGGTTGATCACACCTGCCAGCGCGTCGGAACCGTAAGTTAAACTGGCCGGGCCTTTTACCACTTCGGCGCGACCAATACCGTACTGATCTATCTCGATACCGTGTTCGTCGCCCCATTGCTGGCCTTCCTGTCGGATACCATCGTACAAAGTTAAAACCCGGTTATAGCCGAGGCCACGAATAAAAGGTTTGGAGATATTAGGTCCGGTGGTAACCGCGCTTACACCTGGTACGCCTTTGATAATAGCATCAATGATATTGTTATTGACATGCTGTTCGATCTCTTTTTTACCCATTACCGTTATAGGAACCGGGTTGCTGCGTAGCTGCGTGGCCCGTGATACGCCGGTTACTACCACTTCGTTGAGTTTTGATGGCTTTTCTTTCAGGGTAACATTTTTTATAACCGGTTCATCGTTGTTGATGGTAATACGGATGGTGTCGGCTTCATAGCCGATGCTGGTAATGGTGATACCGTATGTGCCCGGAGGGATGTTTTTGATCTCAAAATAGCCTTTAGTATTGGTGCTTGCGCCTCTCCCAAGCCCTTTGATGCTCACCGAAGCGTATGATAAGGGTTCATTATTGGCAATAACACGACCTTTTAAAATGCCATTTTGGGCAAAAAGCTTATTGGTTATCAATAATATAAAAAGTAAAAGCAGTGTTCGCATATAACATAAATTTATGCAAACATATTTAAATAATTTGATTAATTAAATATATAAAATTAGATAAGGCTAATTTTATAATAAACGAAATGATTTTAGCTATGTTTGTGTGTAATCATAAAGATGGATGTACACATTATCAGAAGAGAATTACCTAAAATCAATTTACCGGCTTAGTCAGCAACTTAATTTTAAGATAACGCCTACCGCTATTGCAGAGTCGTTAAAGAACAACCCGGCATCGGTAGTGGATATGATTCGCAAGCTGACCGATAAGCAGTTAATAGAGTACGACAAGAAAAAAGGTGTAAAACTGACCCCGGTTGGTTTAAAAGACGCGGTGCTGATTGTGCGCCGTCATCGGCTTTGGGAGGTGTTCTTGTTGGAAAAATTAGGGTATCATTGGGATGAGATCCATGATATTGCTGAAGAACTGGAACACATCAGTGATGCTACCCTGGCCGACAGGCTGGATAAATTTCTGGGTTTTCCGGAATATGATCCGCATGGTGACCCCATCCCAAAAGCAAATGGTAAGGTACCCAAACCTTACTCCGTAACCTTAGCCGATCTGAAAACAGGAGACACCTGCAGGGTAGCAGCTGTAAAAGATACCAGTAGTTCGTTTTTACAATACCTGCAAAAATTAGATATAGGTATAGGTACCAACATTAAGCTGCTGGAAAAAATACCCTACGATAATTCCCTGGTGATCAGTATCAGCGATAAAGATAATACCACGGTATCACAAAAATTTGGCGAAAATATTCTGGTAGATTGAGGAGCTGAAAGCTTAAGGCCTAAAGCAATATAAGAAATAATAGAAAGGCCCAAGACGGAGAAGCTTTGGGCCTTTAGCTTTTTGCTTTAAGCTTGCTTATGGTGTTTTCCCGTTTATCTTGGCCGATTCTTCCAGTTCATTATCAACCTGGTCGTCAAAATACAGGCGGTATATTACCCAATCATTTTTTGGTTTGTAAAACATAAAGGTAAAACGTACTGGTTGGTTTTGGTGTTTTACAAGGTAGCTGTATAATATCAGGCTGTTTGATGCCTTGCGTTGTACAATCAGTTCTTTACCTATATACAGACCGATCAAAGAACGGGTGGTATCAATTTTGGCTATTAATCCACGCAAACTGGTGGAATCAACTAATGGGTTGGTTTTAAAAATATTGATGATAGCCCTTGAAGTACCATCTTTTTCATATGTTTTAAAAAATTTATCAATGTAAGCGGTCGCGCCGGTAACAGTGGCGGCAGGCGCTTTGGTAGAGGTGGTTGTAGCCGCTGATGTTTGCGCATAAGCGCTGTTACAGATAATAAAAGCTATGGCTAACAGAAATATTGATTTTAATGCTTTAGGATTGAAGTATTGCATACTGATGATTTATTAGCTAAAATAAGTAATTAAATAATAGGAGTCCGTCTTCATGGTAAAATGATGGTAAATTTATTGTTAGAAGTCACTTTTAACAGAATGACTTCTAAGTTCTAAAGCGATCACTTGTAACAAATTTGTTAGGATTGAGTTGCTGTTTTTTCTAATGATTAATGGATAGATTTGTTATTGACTGATCACATAATTTATTATTCATGAAATTAAAACTACTTTTTTCATGCCTCGTTTCTGTAGGCATTACCTTACCTGTATTCGCACAGGAAACCGTTGACCCGGCCATTGTTCAAAAGATCCGTGAGGAGGGCTTAAACCACTCCAAAGTAATGGAAACCGCTTTTTACCTTACAGATGTTTCCGGGCCGCGTTTAGCAGGCTCACCCGGCTTAAAGCGAGCGCAGAACTGGGCGGTTAACCAATTGAAAACCTGGGGACTGGTCAACGCCAAACTGGAAGCCTGGGGCAAATTTGGCAAAGGCTGGGAAGTTCAAAAAAACTATGCCGCCATCACATTGCCCTATTACCATGCCATTATTGCTATCCCGAAAGCCTGGACGCCAGGCACAGGTGGCTTAATCAAGGGAGATGTTACAATAGTAAAGGCTGATTCGGCTGCAGAGTTAGATCAATATAAAGGTAAGCTGCAGGGTAAGGTGGTTATATTTGATATCAAGCCACTGGTTGAGCGTAGTTTTAAGGTAGATGCGGCCCGCTATACAGACGAAGAACTTGCCGAAATGGCCAATGCTACTATGCAACCAGCCGAAGGGCGCCGGCAATTTGATGCCAACTCGCCCCAGTTTGCCGCTATGCGTAAGTTGCGTGCTTTTCAAACTACTTTAAGAGCATTTATACATGATGAAAAAGCGGCACTGATATTAAGCCAGGCCCGCGGAACCGATGGTACAGTATTTACCACCAATGGCGCATCATATGCGGATACTGCGAAAGCGGTATTGCCTGAGTTGGAAACCAGCAGTGAAGACTATCAGCGGATATTACGTTTAGTAAAGGCCGGTCAGAAAGTGGAGTTGGAGGCCGATATCAAAACCCAGTTTTTAACTGACGATCTGCAGGGCTATGATGTGGTTGCCGAAATTCCGGGCACGGATAAAAAATTAAAAGACCAGGTAATTATGATAGGAGGCCACCTGGATTCATGGCATGCTGCCACCGGCGCCACGGATAACGCCGCAGGCAGCGCGGTAATGATGGAAGCCATGCGCATTTTAAAAGCCATCAACTTTAAACCAAAACGCACCATCCGTATAGCGCTGTGGAGTTCGGAAGAGCAAGGTTTATTCGGATCACGTGGATATGTATTGAATCATTTTGGTGATCCTAAAACCATGCAATTGAAACCAGAACAAGCTAAATTATCAGCCTATTATAATCTCGACAATGGTACAGGGAAAATACGTGGTATTTATTTGCAGGGCGATTCCGCAGCCGGCCCTATATTCAAAACATGGCTGGAGCCTTTTAAAGATCTGGGCGCTACCACAGTAACCATCCGCAACACTGGGGGTACCGATCATCAGTCGTTCGATGCGGTTGGTATTCCAGGCTTTCAATTTATACAGGATGCTATTGATTATGGATCACGTACGCACCACAGTAATCAGGACACTTATGACCGGTTGATAGAAGACGATCTGAAACAAGCCGCTACTATTATCGCATCATTTGTTTACAATACCTCCGAACGCAAAGACATGATACCGCGCAAGGAGTTGCCAAAGCCACAACCGGCAAGGTAAAAATCACGATCTATACTCAACGCAGAGCTTGCGTAAGATAAAGTAAACCTGCTCAATAAAATTCTTATTGAGCAGGTTATTTTTGTATTTATTATAATTATCTTGTTGCTATTATTATAAATTAACTTTAACTGATAGATCATGAAAAAACTAATTGTATTATTTGCAGCTGTATTTGTGTTGGCGTATTTTTTGGTGCCCGTAAATGGAAGTCAGGCTAAAACCAGTTCTATTGCTAAACGGGTAGTGATTCAAAAAACGGGAAACTATGGTTATGAAGTTACCATAACTTTCAGTAGCGCATCTGGTAAAGTACTAAGTGCTGATAGCCCTGATGGAACCGTTGTTAGTTATACCTATAGTTCAGCAGTAGATAACGCGGGCGTTGTTACCGTTACCAATTTCCTGATAAAATTTATACCTACCGGCTCGTCTCAAATAACCTATGATGGTTCGGGCGATTATTTTTAAAGAATTAGTTCTCAAAAAAATGCCTTATAAATTATATAAGGCATTTTTTTATTTTACTCCAACTCTATCTTTTGATGTTGGAATGGTATTTCTACTTGCTTAAATCCTGCATCTTTCAGCTTATTGCTAAAGTGCTGTTGTACTTCATATTCACCATGAACCAAAAATATCTTTTTAACCTTTTCAACATCCTGGCAGGCCAGAAAATGTAATAGGTCTTCATAATCACCATGAGCGCTCATGGATCTGATTGATTTTACCTCAGCCTTTACTTCATACAATTCACCATATATATGCACCTCGTAGTCGCCATTAAGCAGATGACCGCCCAGTGAATTCGGCTCACAGTAGCCTACCATTAAAATGGTATTCTTATCATTATTGATGTTATTTTTAATGTGATGTTTTACCCGGCCAGCCTCGGCCATTCCAGATGAAGAGATGATAACACAAGGGCGCTGGTCGTTGTTCAAGGCCTTTGATTCTTCTGTTGATTGTATAAAACGTAAACCTTTAAAGCCAAAAGGATTGGCATCGGTTTTTAAAACCTCTTTTACTCCTTTGTTATACACTTCCGGGTGATTCATAAGCACCTCGGTTGCTTTTTGCGATAGCGGACTATCTACATAATAATTAATATCTGGCAATACGCCCCTTAGTTCCAATGCATTTAGTGCATACAATAATTCCTGGGTACGGCCAACGCTGAATGCCGGAATGATCACTTTCCCTTTTTTGATCTCGCAAGTTTGCCTGATGATATCCAGCAGGGCGTCTTCAATGGGCCCCTGCTCCTTATGGAGTGAATCACCATAGGTTGATTCCAGCAAAATATAATCTGCTTGCTCAAATGTTTCCGGGTCGTTCAGTAACATATCGTCATAACGACCTACATCACCACTAAAAGTAATATGCGTGATCTTACCATCTTCCAGTATTGATAAATGTACAGCGGCACTACCCAAGATATGCCCGGCATCTGTAAAGGTGAGTTTTACCCGGGGAGTTATTTCGTATTCTTCGTGGTATTCAACAATTTTAAACAGGCGTAGGGCTGCCATCGCCTGCTCGTCGGTGTACAGAGGCTCCAATAATGGCTGACCTTTACGGGCTCTGTGCTTGTTGCTATAGGCAACGTCCTGCATTTGTATATGTGCCGAATCAAGCAAAAGGATCCTTGCGAGATCCATCGTGGCTGATGTACAAAAGATAGGACCAGTGAAACCTTCGGCTACCAGGCGCGGTATCAATCCGCAATGATCGATATGCGCGTGTGAGAGTACCAGATAATTTACTTTCTTGGGGTTGAAGCCAAAATGTTCGTTTAGGTCTTCCGAGTGTTCGCCCATGCCCTGGAACATGCCGCAATCCAATAAAATGGTTGTTTCGTCCTTAAGGCGGATCAAATGTTTGCTGCCGGTAACATTACGGGCGGCGCCATGAAAAGTTATATTCATTTATAATAGGTATGAAAGTACTTAACGAAGATGCACAATAAAGCGGATAAAAAATAAAAACTAAAACTTTAGTTGTTATTTTGATTTATAGTATCTAACTTAGATTAACCAATTGGATAATTTGATGCAGTGTTGGTTAATGCATCAGGAAAAATTTACTCACGTACTATGGAAATTAAAGAATTAACGCGCGCCGAAGAACAAATTATGCAGGTATTATGGCAATTGGAGAAAGGGTATGTAAAAGATGTGATCGATCAGCTACCCGAACCCAAACCTGCTTATAACACGGTGTCAACTATTATCAGGATATTGGAAACAAAGGGTTTTGTAGGGCATGAGGCATTTGGTAAAAGCCATCAGTATCATCCTGTAGTAAGCAAAGATCAATACCAGAACTTTGCTGCCGATAAGTTATTGAGTGGTTACTTTGACAACTCGGTGAACCGGATGTTATCCTTTTTTGTAAAAAAGGAAAAAATAGACCTGAAAGAGGCTGATGCCATTATGAAACTGATTGAAAAACTTAAAGACCAATAGTTATGAGCTGGTGGCAATATTTATTACTGGTAAATATTTACCTGGTACTGTTTTATGTATTTTATGTTTTACTGCTGCGCAAAGAAACCTTTTTTCAGCTTAACCGCATCTACCTGGTAACGGCCGCGTTACTATCGTTCGTTATACCAATGATCCAGGCAGATTGGGTGCAAAATTTGTTTATTACACAGCAGGTAAAATATACCATATACAGCAGCCCCGTAATCATTTACAGTTTTAAACCGGTTGCCGCCAGTCGCATTAGTATTGGTCAGATACTGGCCGTTTTGTATGGCACGGGTATATTGTTTTTATCGGTAAGGCTCATCTGGCAGCTTATCAAATTAAAAAGAGTGATCAACCAACCGCAGGCAACTGCCGCTTACTCTTTTTTTGGTACGGTACGGCTGGATGAGGCGAGTTCAAATAATACCATCATTGAGGCTCATGAGCAGGTTCATGCACAGCAATGGCACTCGGCAGATGTAATGCTGATTGAACTGGTAATGATCGTTAACTGGTTTAATCCGGTAGTATATATGTACCGTTTCGCTATTAAACACATTCATGAATACATTGCCGACAGGCAGGCTGTACAAGCTGGCACCAACAAAGCCGAATACGCCTTATTACTGTTGAGCCAAACGTTTGAATCACCGGCGCATCAGCTGGTTAATCCATTTTTTAATCACAGTTTATTAAAACAGCGTATTATCATGTTACAAAAAAATAAATCACAGCGCATATCGCTCATTAAATATGGTCTTTCTGCTCCTCTGTTTATATTGATGCTTATTTTATCATCAGCAACTATTAATAATAGCAAACCGGTTTCTGTTATCAATAATAACGCTCACCAACTATTTACTATGCCTGCGACACCGGGTTTTTTAAGTGATGCGCTTCGTGAAGACAAGCCGTTAGAAAAAAAGGAGGTCTCTCATTCCATTCATGAAATAGGAATGGATACTATCAGAAAAAAAGGTGATGTATATACTTCTGTTGAAAAAGTGCCGGAATTTCCTGGAGGGCTTGATGCCTTTGGTCAATTCTTAGGTAAAACTATCAAGTATCCCAAAGCCGATCGTGAGAACGGCACACAGGGAAGGGTTATTGTAACCTTCGTGGTAGAAAAAAACGGCTCCCTGTCAGGATTAAAAGTATTAAGAGGTGTTAGTAGAACAATAGACGCTGAAGCCGTCAGGGTATTGAAATTGTCGCCTAAATGGAAGCCCGGTATCGAAAATCATAAAAAAGTAAGGGTTCAATATACCGTTCCGATCAGTTTTACCTTAAATGATGTTGCTGCTAAACCTGCAAATGAGGATACCAATACTGTATTTACCTCAGTTGAACAAGTGCCTGAATTTCCAGGTGGCCTGGAAGCCTTTGGAAAATTCCTGGGTGAGAATGTCAAATATCCAAAAGCCGACCGTGAAAAAGGTATCAAAGGACGGGTTATCGCCACCTTTATTGTAGAACCTGATGGGGCATTATCAAATATCAAAATTACCCGTGGTCTTAGTGAAACTATTGATGCAGAAGCCGAGCGGGTATTGGAGATATCACCTAAATGGAAGCCGGGCATACAAAATGGTAAAGCCGTAAGGGTTCAATACTCTGTACCAATTAGCTTTACCTTAGCTAATGATGATAAATCAGGTAAGCCCGGGCCAGATAAAGTGGGAGTCATCGGAGCCGATCAGAACAAGGACAAAATTAACCTGATCGCGCAAAATACAGGCAAATCGGGTCGTGGCACTTCTCCTATTACTTTTAGCGATGGGAGTATCCTGAAAACCGATGCAGTACATCTAATAGATAATAAGGTTGCAGCGCCTTTTACACTCAAATAATATTGAAAGTCGCATCGTGCTTAAAAAACGATTGGCTACAACAAGAAAATATTATCCTTAACCTTATCCGCAAAAAAGCCTTTCATAGTTATATATGAAAGGCTTTTATGTTTAGTGGATTATTTTTTCTTTTTACCGCCTTCAGTAATAGGCTTTACAAAATCCTTTTTTCCGGATTGATAATCTGAGGGTGCTTTTTTGCTGCCTTCGGCCGCGGGTTTCTTTTTTTCCTTAATAGCTTGCCTGTCTTTGCTCATAGTTTTATGTTTTGTTAATGTTTTTTATAGCAGGATGCAGATTTTTACATCTGTTAAAAAGTACTGTTGACTGAGGTGTTTTTCCGGGACGATTCAGTTGATGACCGGTTTAATGCAGAAAATGGTTGCATTAATTTAAAAACGCAATATCTTTGACCGGTTTTTATAGCAACTGATTAAAGATAGCTTATTTAAATTGATAATAGCTTTTTATATTATGCACATTTTAGTACCAAATGACTGCATAATTTCTTAGCTTTGACACAGTTTTTGATACATATACTATTATACAGATAAATTATACAATTCGTTTAAAATGAAAAGTTTTATTTCACCAACACTTTATGCGGCTTTTAACTACGTGATCGCTATTGTATTACTGATTTCACCATGGTTATTTGGTTTTGAAGGTCATAAAATAGGAGCAGCTTTATTGTTACCCATGATCTTAGGATGGTTTCAGTTGATCATGGCGATTTTTAGTAATCACCAGTTTGGTTTTATTAAACAATTCCCTTTGCAAATGCACTTCTTTTTGGATGTACTGGGCGGCTCATTCCTGTTTTGCTCACCATGGATATATGATTACGCTCACATTACATTTTGGCCGCAGGTAATTATGGGCGGCTTACTCGTGGTCTTTGGCGCATTTACCAAAGGTTCAAGGTTTTCAACTCCAGCTGTTCATCATCACGATGGCGGTTTAGCTACACTTTACCAGGACTAAGTAAGATTTAAGATATACAAAGAAAAGGGATGCAAATTTTTGCATCCCTTTTCTTTTACCAGATTCCAGGCATTACAAAAAAGGCGACTCTAAGCCAAGCTTTATATTAAAATACCTCGTTAAGGCCTAAGAAAAAGCCACTTGAGCCATAGCTGCCTCTGCCATAATCAATACATAGGTTGGAGCGGGTGTATTTGTTAAACAGCAATCGTAACCCTACTCCAGCTCCCGGCTCCCAATACCTAAGCAGTTTGATGTTGCGTTGATTGTCGGCCGATTCGATATTTACAAAAGTAACGCCGCTTAGGAGTTTATTATCCGTGATCGGGAAGCGGTATTCCATCTCGTTATATACAAATGAGAGCCCCTTAAAACGCCCAATAATAAAGGCCCGCCCAATACGGCCATAAGCATCGCTACCCGTGCCCGGGAGATCAAGATAAGGCAAGGATCCGCTAAGGAGGTAATTGGCCCAATGCCAGAAAGCCAAAACTTTCTCGGGGTTACTGTCAGACAGGCTCCAGTATTTCCTGAATTCAATTTTTAGCTGTAGTGCTTTGCGGTCGCTGCCGAGCCAGGTTTCATTTTCCTTTAAAATAACATCGGCATAAATGCCTCGGAACGGCCGGTTGGGTTGGTCGCGGTTGTTGAACTGAAAGTTAACCAGTATGCCATTGGCCGCATATGCATCCGGCGAATAACCGTTTTTAATGCTGTACCTGAAATTATGGGTAGCTGTTATGGGTATGTTTTTGCGGTCGTCATCAATATGACTGTAAAAGTTAAAGCTTAAACCAGCGCCCGCATAAATATTGTTGGCCAGTTTACGGTATATCCGCTCGTTAATTTTGATGTATACGTACCGAACCGGGTACTCATCCGGGTTGTTTTCATAATGCTGACCACCCATATGAAAATCGCCCTCGCCAAAGCTGCGGCGCCCGGTGCCCAAACCGTTGTCTTTAGCTATAGTTTTACCAATTTGCATCACTCCCTGCAGGTTCCACCTATTTTCTGACGAGAATGCGTTATGCTTAAACTCGAACGTAGACAGCTTATTGGTAGAGATATAAGCCCCCGCATTAATGACAGACATAGTGGTATTTTCCGGATTGCCAAAATACTTACCGCCCGATGTAATAGCCCCAATGGCGAAACCAACGCTGGGATTATAAGCTGCTGATGGTAATACCGACCAGGTAGAGGGCTTCTTTTTTTTGCCGGTATCTACTTTGGGGCTTTTGCCTCCAAAAAATGAACTTAAAATGCCATTGGCGTCCCTTTGCGTTTCCAGCGAATCGGCGTCCACGGAGCTTGTTTGTGCCAACAGGATGTTCGCGCTCAGGATCATTAAGCATAAGGCAAGCGCATAGCGACAGCGGCAAATCAACAGGGTCAATTAGATTTATTAATTAGAGTTAGTGCTAATATAGAATTATATGGTTACGATTAAAATACTACCCGGATAATTGATTGTTAAATTTTGAGAGACATCTTGGTCTGCAAAACTTTTTAAACCTTAAATTTTAAAAAATTTATTATCGAAACAGCATAAAAACCGCTCATAATCTCTCGAAAAACATCGATTTTAACACTTTTTAACAAATTTTAAAGCGGTTTTAATATGTTTTTAAAACTTTAAAAAGTATCCCCGTGGGAAAGCCAGTCACAATGCTCGTACAGCCGCACAGGTCACCATTGTTCTGCCCGCTTTCGCCCGAAGCTTATCTGCTGACGGGGAAAGAAAAATCAATAATTTACTAACTCACTAATTCAATAATTAAAAAGCGTTAGGGCAATGACGCGTGGAGAGGAATATGCCCATTGTTTTTTGCTGCTATAACTTCTTTAATAAAAAGCTCAAAACCATTTGTAAATAACATAAATAGCTGTATCTTTGCAGTCCCGAAAATGCGGGGTATAATAAACGTTTAAACAATTTAATTTAAAGCAAGTGAATACGTTAAGTTACAAAACTGTCTCAGCCAACAAAAAAACCGTTAACAAACAATGGGTTGTTGTTGACGCACAAGGCGAGATTTTGGGGCGCTTGTCTACGAAGATCGCCATGATCATCCGTGGAAAAACCAAGCCAGATTTCACCCCGAACGTAGACTGCGGTGATAATGTAATAGTTATCAATGCAGACAAGGTAAAGTTGACCGGAAACAAATTCAGCGCAAAGCAATATGTTTCTTACACTGGTTATCCAGGTGGTCAGCGTTTCATTTCTCCTAAGGAGTTAATGGCGAAACATCCAACACGCGTAATTGAAAAAGCGGTGCGTGGTATGTTACCTAAAAATCGTTTGGGTAAAGCATTATTTGGTAATCTGCATGTGTATGCAGGTTCTGAGCATCCTCATGCAGCACAAAACCCAACAACCATTTAACTTTTTATTTTAAAGGAGAAAAAAAATGCCAACAACTAACACTTCAGGCAGAAGAAAAACAGCCGTTGCCCGCATCTACCTTTCAGAAGGAAATGGTGCGATCATCGTAAATGGTAAAGATTACAAAGAGTACTTCCCAACATTGCCATTACAATACATCGTTACTCAGAGCACTGAGGTTTCTGGTTCAACCGGAAAATTTGATGTTAAAGTAAATGTTGCAGGTGGTGGTATTAAAGGACAGGCAGAAGCCGTTCGTTTAGCTATTGCGAAAGCCATTGTTGAACTTGATCCTGAAAAGAAACCTTCACTACGCGCTAAAGGTATTATGACACGTGATGACCGTATGGTTGAGCGTAAAAAACCAGGTCGTAAGAAAGCACGTAAGAGATTCCAATTCAGTAAACGTTAATCAAAGGAGGACAACAAAATGGCAAGAACAACATATCAGGATTTACTGGATGCAGGTGTACACTTTGGTCACCTTACCCGCAAATGGGATCCGAAAATGTCACAGTACATTTTCATGGAGCGCAACGGTATCCACATTATCGATTTAAATAAAACCTTAACTAAGGTTGAAGAAGCTGCTTCAGCTATAAAACAAATTGTAAAATCAGGCCGTAAGGTATTATTCGTAGCTACAAAGAAACAAGCGAAAGATATTGTTGCCGATTATGCAAAAAGCGTAAACATGCCATACATCACCGAGCGTTGGTTAGGTGGTATGTTAACTAACTTTGCAACTGTACGTAAGTCGATCAAAAAGATGTCAAACATCGATAAATTGACTAAAGACGGTACTTACAGCAACCTTTCTAAAAAAGAAAGACTGATGATTCAGCGTGAGCGTATCAAATTAGAAACCCTTTTAGGTGGTATCTCTGACTTGAACCGTTTACCTGCAGCATTATTCCTGATTGACGTTAAGAAAGAGCACATCGCGGTTTCTGAAGCATTAAAGTTGAACATCCCTACATTTGCTATGGTTGATACCAACTCTGATCCTTCAAACATCGATTTCCCGATCCCTGCGAATGATGATGCTACCAAATCAATTTCATTGATCACCAGCATTATCATCAAAGCTATCGAAGAAGGTTTGGACGAACGCAAACGTGAGAAAGAAGACGAAGCTGAAAAAGAAGCAGCTGTTGCTAAAGCAAAAGCTGATGCTCCTGAAGTAGCTGACAGAGCTGAAGGTGGTAAAAGAGCCCGCAAAACTGCTGAAGTAGCAGACGTTGTAGCAGATGCCGATACCGAAGCTCCTGCTGCCGAAACAGAAGAGTAATATTGAAGTCGTAAGTACGGAGTCGCGAGTCTGAAGTATTTAGACTTTGGACTTCATACTTACGACTTTTAACTTTTAGAGGTTGTGCGTTATAAGTTTTTATATCTGCAATTCACGACCCATAATTTTAATAATAAAAATAGTTACAGGTTATAGTGAGGCTCTAATTTAGCGGCCAACTGATAACTTAAAACTCACTACTTAAAACTAATAAAGATGTCTACAGTACAAATATCTGCAGCCGACGTAAACAAACTGCGCCAGCAAACTGGTGCCGGTATGATGGATTGCAAAAAAGCATTAACCGAAACTAACGGTGATTTTGAAGCAGCTATCGATTTTTTAAGAAAAAAAGGCGCTAAAGTTGCAGCAAGCCGTCAGGACAGGGAATCAAACGAAGGCGTTGTTATTTCACGCACTTCTGCTGATGGTAAAACCGGCGTTATTGTTGAGCTTAACTGCGAAACTGATTTCGTGGCTAAAAATGCTGAATTTATTGCTTTTGCAAATGAAATTGCAAACAAAGCAGTTGAAAACCAACCCAAAAGTATCGAAGAGCTTTATGCCCTTTCTATAGATGTTGATGCTACCACCACTACTATTGGTGAAGCGGTTATCGACAAAACAGGTAAAATAGGCGAAAAGATTGGTGTATCTAAATTAGAAGTGATCACAGGCGAAAAAATTATCGCTTATGTACACGGTAACTTCCGTTTAGGTGTATTGGTTGCTTTAAATGCTAACCCTGAAGGTGCCGATGAAGCTGGTAAAGACGTAGCAATGCAAATTGCCGCTATGAACCCAATCGCGGTTGATAAAGACGGTGTTGATGCTACTACTGTTGAGCGCGAATTAGAGATCGCTAAAGATCAGATCCGTGCAGAAGGCAAACCAGAAGAAATGGTTGAAAAAATTTCTTTAGGTAAGCTGAACAAATTCTACAAAGACTCAACCCTGTTAAACCAGGAGTTTGTAAAAGATTCATCCAAAAGCGTTGCTCAGTTCCTGAGCTCTGTTGAAAAGGGGTTAACAGTAACCGCCTTTAAGCGAGTAGCTTTAGGAGCTTAAATATTTTATCCCCCTCGTTTTAACGAGGGGGATTTTTTTTGCAATAAAAATCCGCGCGTCATTGCGAGGTACGAAGCAATCTTTATGCTTTACAGAGGAAATATGCACATTTGATTTGCCTACGTAGAGATTGCTTCGTACCTCCCAATGACGGTTTGGTGAAATAAAATATCATGATAACAACGCTTCACAATCTTAAACTGATTTCTGGTGGCCAGATCACCGAAGGTAAAGCCGTTTTAATTTCAGATGGCCAGATCATTGATGTTATTGCAGATACTGCCATTCCGCAGGATGCTGTAAAGAAGGATCTGCAGGGTAACTACCTTGCTCCCGGATTTATCGATTTGCAGATATACGGCAGCGGCGGACAGCTGTTTGCAGGTAAACCCACGGTTGAGGCGTTGGCGCAGTTGGAAAACGACCTGCTGAACCAGGGAACCACCGGTGTGTTTGCTACCATTGGTACCAATACCAATGATATTGTGGAGGCGGGAATCGATGCTGCCAAAATATACCGTACCCAAAGTAAAGGTGCTTTCTGGGGCTTACACCTGGAAGGGCCTTACCTGAACCCGGTAAAAAAAGGGGCGCATCCTGAAAAATTTATCAAGAAAGCTACCTTGGTCGAAGTGAAGGGCTGGTTGGAACGTGCCGATGGCGTGATAAAAATGATCACCATAGCGCCCGAGCTGCAGGATCAGGAGGTAATCGATTACCTGTTTAACCAGGGCATCATTATTTCATCAGGCCACAGTAATGCTACTTATGCCGAAGGGAAATCATTTTTAAATAAACCGGTACAAGCGGTAACTCACCTGTTTAACGCCATGCCGCAGATGCACCACCGTGAGCCGGGTTATATCCCTGCTATTTTTGAAGAGCGGCCATATACCAGCGTGGTGGCTGATGGCATCCATGTAGATTTTGCGATGATCCGCTTGGCTAAACGCGAATTGGGTGATAAGCTTTTTTTAATAACTGATGCCGTTACCTCTACTAAAGAAGGGGCCTATCAGCATGAATTAAGGGGCGATAGATATACCATGCCCGATGGCACGCTGTCAGGCTCTACCTTAACCATGTTAAAGGCGGTTGAAAACTGTGTAAAAAAGGTTGGCATTGACTTGGCCGAGGCGGTAAACATGGCATCCTTATATGCGGCGCAATTAGCCAAACAAACAAAAAAAGGTAAAATTGAGAAAAACTTTGATGCAGATCTGGTTGTTTTTAATGCGGAGTTTGAAGTAAAGGAGACTATACTAAAAGGAATAAGCATTAAGCACACTAATTGAAGCGAATTACACGAATGGCCTTCTTATTTGTGAAATTCGAAAAAACTGGAGCTAATTCGTGTCTATTTTTTTAACAAAGACAACATAAAATTTTAACACTGGCTTTTATTCTTTATTTTTGCCGAACTACCCATTATATGAACAGAGCTTTATCAATTCATGATATAAACGCAAGCAGGTTCTGTCTATTCCTATTACATCTATTTCTATTCATAACAAACCACACCAGATGAAGTATAAAAGAATCTTACTCAAACTTTCGGGCGAATCGCTTATGGGCGCAAGGCAATACGGTATTGATAACAACCAGGTATTGCAATATGCCCATGACATTAAAAACGTATATGATGCAGGTATTGAAATTGCGATTGTTGTTGGTGGCGGTAATATTTTCAGAGGATTAAGTGCCGAGAAATCGGGTATGGAACGTGCCCAGGCTGATTACATGGGCATGCTGGCGACAGTAATTAACTGCATGGCGCTGCAAAACGCGCTGGAAAGCATTGGGGTGGAAACACGCCTGCAATCGGCCATAAAGATGGAGCAGATCTGTGAGCCTTATATTCGCCGTCGTGCCATGCACCATTTAGAGGTGGGCAAAATTGTGATATTTGGCGCCGGTACAGGTAACCCTTATTTTACTACCGATACAGCAGCTTCACTACGTGCTATTGAAATTAAAGCCGATGTGGTACTGAAAGGTACCCGTGTTGATGGTATATACACTGCCGACCCAGAGAAAGATCCATCAGCTACACGTTACGACGAGATCTCATTCCAGGAAGTTTATGATAAAGGCCTCAACGTAATGGACATGACCGCCATAACCCTTTGCCGCGAAAATAAACTACCAATTATTGTGTTTGACATGAACCAATCAGGTAATTTCATGAAAATAGCCCAGGGCGAAGCTGTGGGTACGCTGGTACACTAAAAAGAATTTCAACAAGAGCTTCCTTTCTGCGCGTCATTGCGAGGTACGAAGCAGAAGCCCCCTCTAAATCTCCCCCAAAGGGGGAGACTTCAAAAAAGTATTTTAAAGCCCTCTCCTTTGGAGAGGGTTGGGTGAGGCTTTTCCTCTATGCCTCGCAAATGACGTGGGGGATGAAACAACGAAAAAGGCCGCCATAAAATGGCGGCCTTTTTGTTTAAATAGCAGTGAGATTATTTAACGTCAGCACCACCAAGTTCCTTAGCTACATTATCTGCAGCGGTGGCCGATGCGGTATCATTTAACTGTGTACGTTGTGTTTTGATAGTTTGCATTGTGGTCGCTATAAATTTGTCGGCACCGTACATTTTATATTTAATACCAAACTCTTTAAGTTCAGCAATACCCTGTTGAGCATATTCCGGCTTTTCAACCCTGCCAATCATATCGGCAAATACTCTTACGCTGGCGAACTTATTGTTAATAGTACCATTTTTAAAGGTATCAAATACGTAAGGCCACTCGGCTGTTCCTCCTTTTGTGGCGTACAGGCTAAATATAGCGGTTGTTAAAGCGCCTTTATTATCTTTCTCGAATGCTTTGGCTTGTTTTAAGGCTTCGGGTGCATCTACCTGGCTAAGCGCTGTTAATGCGGCTCCCTGCACCGCGTATGACTCGCTGTTAAGGGCCTGTTTGAACAAGGTTATATTACCAGAAGCATTTAACTTACCTAAAGCGGAGATAGCTGCCGCTTTGGCCAGGTTATTATCATCGGTTTGTGCCAATGAAGCCAATACCGGTTGTGCCGCGGTTCGGATATCGTCATTGGTGAGGTTCAATGCCCTGATAGCTTTGATACGCAAGCCATAGTATTTGTCTTTTAAAGCGGCTATGATAATTTTTTGATTAGCTTTTTCCTTTTGATTGGTGGCAGCAGCCTCAATGGCCTCAAACCTGTCCATATACAAAGGCGCGTTAAAGTACTGGTAGGAGAACTCCTCTATACTTTTATTGTCGGTTTTTTTGGCCAGCAAAATTTTATCGCCATCCACATTCACCAGGTCGGGTTTGGTAGCCACGTGGAAGGTTAACGTATCAGCCTTATCATTCATCCACACTTTATGGCGTTCTTTTTTACCGCCGGCATAAATATCAATAGCCATAGGCAATTTAAAGGTTTGGCCATCCTGGTTTTGCTGCAGGTAAACGGTTTGGGTTTTGGTAGCATCGTCCCATTTATAGCTGATGGTTAAAATTGGATGACCGGCACCATAATACCATTGGTTAAAATACCAGTTCAGATCCAGGCCGCTGGCTTCTTCCAATGCCAGGCGTAATTGCTGGGCTTCGCCATTTTTGAAGGCATTTGTTTTGAGGTAAATACCCAGCCCTTTGAAAAAGGCGGCATCGCCCAAATAGTTACGCAGCATATTTAAAATACGACCACCTTTTTGATAGGTAACTGCATCAAAAACATCTTCCTTGTCGTCATAATGAAAACGTACAAGATCCTTGTTTTTGCCCTCAGGCGACCTGAAATAGGTTAACATGTCATTATGGTTATGCTCGTCGCCGGCATCTTTGCCATATTTATGTTCGGCCCAAAGGGTTTCGCTAAAGTTAGCAAATGATTCGTTCACGGTTAGGTTGCTCCAGCTTTCGGCAGTAACATAATCGCCAAACCACTGGTGAAAAAGCTCATGCACAATGGTACTGCGGCCATCGTTATAGTATGCATCAAGCAATTCGCGGTGTGTGCCCTGTACATATTCACCGTGTAAGGTAGCCGTGGTATTTTCCATAGCGCCGCTTACATAATCACGTACCACTATCTGGGCGTATTTGTTCCATGGATAATCAACACCTAAGGTTTTGGAGTAAAACTCGATCACCTCGGGCGTAAATCCGAATATTTCCTTGGCGTAAGGAGCATATTTGGGCTCCAGGTAATAGTTTACCTCTTTATCGCGCCATTTGTCTTTATAGATCTTGAAGTCGCCAACGGCCATCATGAACAGGTATGGCGAGTGTGGGAGATCCATTTTCCAGTAATCGGTACGGGTACCATTGGCATTGGTTTTTTGTGATACCAGTTTTCCGTTGGATAGGGTAACGTACCTGGAGGGTACGGTCATGGTGATCTCTTCGGTAGTTTTTTGACTTGGCTTATCAATGGTCGGGAACCAGGCCGAGGAGCTTTCGGTTTCGCCTTGTGTCCAAATCTGTGTTGGTTTATCCTTTTCGGTACCGTCCGGGTTGATGAAATACAAACCCTTGGCATCGTTGATAGCGGCGCTGCCTTTTGATTTTAGCTCGTTTGGCTTAGCCGTGTAATCAATGTAAATGGTATAGTTTTCGTTGTTATGATAAACCTTATCCAGTTTTATGGCTACCGAAAGGCTATCCTGGTAAGTAAACTTCAGCGGGATATTTTTACCGTTTTTTACCACCGATATATTTTTAAGATCCATGCCTTTGGCATCAAGCCTTAAGCTGTCGGTCGGGTAAAAATGGGGTTTTAAGGTAACCCACTCTTTGCCATACAGGTAACGTTTCTTATAATCAAAACGCACATCGAGTTTGGTATGTACCAGGTCGTTAACCTTGGTTGGTACTGCACGGTAAATTTTCATTTCCGGATCGTCCGGTTTCGGCGCCTGCTGGGCGTACGATGGGATGAGAGTTGCCGTTAACGCACAGGCTAACAGCAGTGTTGAAAATGGTTTGAGATCAGTCATAGAGCAATATTAGTATTTTGCCTTTAAAAAATATAAAACAAGGGGCGTAATTGTGAATTTGGCACATTCCCGGTTTAAACGGATTACGTTAAGTAGTTATGACGCTTTATGTGTACTATATGTTACTACGGATAAAATTTATTTCGGTATACATCCGCATAAAAGCGAACACCACCTGTACGGATTCGAACAGTATGAGTTGTTTTTGTTATTTAACTGATTGATTTATAGAAGTTTAAATAAATGGCACAATATTTTAGCCTAAGTGGAAGACGCAACAATACAAGCTTTTAATATGATCAAGAATTATTTAAAAATTGCCTGGCGTAATCTGCTCAGAAACAAGGCACATACATTTATAAACATCGCCGGTCTTTCCATTGGTTTGGCTTGTAGCCTGCTTATTATGCTTTGGGTGCAGAATGAGTTAAGTGTTGATGCTTTTCATAAAAATAAATCCCGCTTGTATAATGTATACGAGCGCCGGTATTTTGATCATAAAATTTCAGGGCAATTCCGCACCCCTGGTGTTTTGGCCGATGAAATGAAAAAGGTGCTCCCGCAGGTTGAATATGCTGTTAATGCCACTTATTACGAGCAAGGTACCTTTAAGGCTGGGGATAAAATATTAAAACTGGATGGCGCGGCCGCCGGCGACGATTTTTTCAAAATGTTCAGTTATCCGCTTTTACAGGGTACGGTTAAAGCCGCTTTAAATTCACCGCTTAGTTTAGCCATATCGCGTAAAATGGCCCGCGACTTTTTTGGAAGCCCTGAAGCCGCCATAGGTAAAACCATACGCTATGAAAATAAAAAAGATTTAAAAATAACGGCGGTATTTGATGATGTACCTGCCAACGCCTCTAATAAATTTGAATATGTAATGAACTGGTATGCCTTCCTTGAGGAAAACCCAAGTTCAAAAGACTGGAACAATAACGGGCCTTACACCAGCATTATGCTTCGCGCTGATGCTGACCCCGCTTTGTTTGAGAAAAAAATAACCCACTTTCTGGACAACTATAACAAGAGCCAAAAGAAAGGGACTTTTACAGTTGAGTTAGCTATACAACGCCATGATCAGGAGTATCTTCACGGTACTTTTGAAGACGGTAAACTGAGTGCCGGGCGTATTGAATATGTAAATCTGTTTAGTATTGTGGCTGTTTTTATTTTATTGATAGCTTGTATCAATTTTATGAACCTCACCACGGCACGGTCGGTAAAAAGAGCCCGCGAGATTGGCGTACGGAAAGTTGTTGGTGCGGTACGATCGGTACTGATCAAACAATTCATCGGCGAATCGTTATTTGTTACTACGCTTGCGGTAGCCATTTCCTTAATGTTATTGGTTTTGCTATTGCCCTTATTTAGCCAGGTAACCCAAAAACAAATTGCACTGCCATTTGATCAAGCCGGGTTTTGGCTAAAACTTATATCGCTTACACTTATTACCGGTCTTGTTTCCGGTAGCTACCCTGCTCTGTTCCTGTCGTCATTTAATCCGGTTGCGGTTTTAAAAGGTACACTTAAACTTGAGGCTGGTACCACCTTGTTCCGTAAAGGATTGGTGGTTTTTCAGTTTGTGCTTTCTGTAGTATTGGTAACGGCTACTATTGTGGTGGCCCGGCAAATGAACTTTATTCAATCGCGCAATTTAGGTTATGACCGGGAGAACCTCATTTTTATACCGGTAGATGGCGAGCTTTCATCACAATATGATCTGTTTAAGCAGGAAGCTTTAAAAATGCCGGGGATCCAGGCGGTCAGTGTTTCGGGCGCGAGACCTACACAAATAACCAGTGGAACAGTTGGTGTTGACTGGGCCGGGAAAGACCCCGATCTCCGGATCAGGTTTAACCAAAGCGCTGTTGGTTATGATTATATAAGCACACTAAAATTAAAGATGGCAGCCGGGCGCGATTTCTCCAAAGATTTCCCTACAGATACTGCCGGCTACATCATCAACGAAACGGCTTTAAAAAGAATAGGCTACACTAATCCTATCGGTAAATCATTAACCTTATGGGATAATAAAGGTACTATCATTGGCGTGGTTAAGGATTTTCATTTCGATTCCATGCACGAGCAGATCAATCCTTTGATCATTTGGCTGGGTAAAAGTGGTACCTATGGCAATTTACTTATCCGTACAGAGCCGGGTAAAACCAAACAGGCGCTTGCCAGCCTGGAAACGCTGTGCAAACAGATCAACCCTGCGTTCCCGTTTAATTATTATTTCTCTGACGAGGAATATCAGAAGCTGTACCGCAGCGAACAGATAGTAGGTAAGCTGGCCAATGCGTTTGCTTTCCTGGCTATTTTTATTTCGTGCCTGGGACTTTTAGGTTTAGCTATGTTTACTGCCGAGCAACGGGTAAAAGAGATCGGTATCCGCAAAGTGTTGGGTGCCAGTGTTGGGTCGCTTTTCAACCTGTTATCATCTGAATTTTTGGTACTGGTATTTATTGCCCTGGTTATTGCTTCGCCTATAGCCTGGTACGCCATGAACAAGTGGCTGCAGAGTTTTGCCTATCATACCAGTATTGAATTATGGATGATCGCCCTTTCGGGGGGGATGATCATATTGATAGCCCTGGCGACCGTAAGTTTCCAGGCTGCGAAAACGGCGCTGATAAACCCGGTGAAGAGTTTAAGGAGCGAATAAGCTTGATTTCGGAATTGGGATGCTCGATTTCGGATTTAGAAATTAGTTTTTAGAGTTTAAGTGTTTAGATTTTAGAATTTTAAAAATCATGATCAAGAACTATTTAAAAATTGCCTGGCGTAACTTCATCAAAAATAAGGTCCACAGCTTTATCAATGTAGCTGGCTTGTCGGTTGGCATGGCAGTGGTGATGCTCATTAGTTTATGGATCTGGGATGAGCTTTCCTATAATAAGTACTTTGCCAACTATGACAGGCTTGTACAGGTTTGGCAGCATCAAACCTTTAACGGCGAAGTTGGCAGTCAGACGGCTATGCCCATTCCACTGGGTACAAAGTTGCGCGAATCATATAAAAGTGACTTTAAACACATAGTGCTTTCTACCTGGACCCAGGAGCACATTATCACTTATGGCGATAAGAAGTTTACCCAACTGGGCAATTACGTGCAGCCCGAAATGCCTGATATGCTTACCCTTAAAATGATCAAAGGTACGCGCGGCGGATTAAAAGACCCTTCATCTATCGTCATTAATGCATCATTGGCAAAAACACTTTTTGGAGATGCCGATCCAATGGATAAAACGCTGAAAATTGACAACCAATGGGTGGTTAAAGTAACTGGCGTTTATGAAGATATGCCCAATAATACCCAGTTTAAGGATATCACCTTTTTTGCACCCTGGGATTTGTACATGACCAGCATGCCCTGGCTTAAAAATGCCGCAACCCGCTGGGGCAATAATTCATGGCAAATATTTGCGCAATTAGCTCCCAATGCCGACTGGCAAAAGGTGTCGGCTAAGATCAAGGACGTCAAACTGATCAATATAACCGCCCAGGGTGATAAGTTTGGGGCCGATGTTAAGCCAGCCGTTTTCCTGCATCCCATGTATAAATGGCATTTATACTCGGAGTTTAAAAATGGGATCAACACCGGCGGCAGTATCCAGTTTGTGTGGATGTTTGGCATTATCGGTGTGTTTGTATTGTTACTGGCCTGTATCAACTTCATGAACCTGAGCACGGCACGGTCAGAAAAGCGGGCAAAGGAAGTAGGTATCCGTAAGGCTATAGGCTCGCAGCGTGTACAGCTCATCTGGCAGTTTTTTATGGAGTCGATGCTGATCGTGGCTTTTGCCTTTGTGCTTTCCATTATACTGGTTATGCTGGCGCTACCCTGGTTTAATGGGGTGGCAGATAAAAAAATGGATATATTATGGAGCAATCCATGGTTTTGGACGCTTGGCCTTCTATTCAGCCTGATATCGGGTATTATCGCGGGAAGTTATCCGGCTCTTTATTTGTCCTCATTTAAGCCTATTAAAGTATTAAAAGGTACGTTTAAAGTTGGCCGGTTGGCGGCTATACCCCGTAAAGTATTAGTGGTATTGCAGTTTACGGTTTCTGTAACGCTCATCATCGGCACCATTATCGTTTTCAGGCAGATACAGTTTGCCAAAAACAGGCCAATAGGTTATAGCAGGGACGGCCTGATATACGTGGTAGAAAAAACAAACGATATACATAGCCATTATGCCGCATTTAAAGATGAGTTAATACAATCGGGTGCCGCGCTGCAGGCAAGCGAATCGGGAAGCCCTGTGACCGGTGTATGGAGCAATAACAGCGGGTTCGACTGGAAAGGAAAAGCTCCCGGTATGCAGGATGATTTTGCGACCGTTGGCGTAACTGATGATTTTGGAAAAACAGTTGGCTGGCAGTTTAAAGACGGCCGCGATTTCTCAAAAGCATTTTTGACGGATTCATCGGGCATTGTTATCAACGAAGCCGCCGCGAAATTCATGAATTTTAAAAACCCGGTTGGCGAAATTGTGAAATGGGGCGACAAGCCATTCAGGGTGATAGGTGTTATTAAAGATATGCTCATGAGTTCGCCCTATGAGCCGGTTAAGCAAACATTTTTTTACCTGGATAAAGATCCCGACGGGGTGATAACGGTAAAGCTCAATCCTAAATCAAGCCCGCATGAGGCGCTGGAAAAGATTGGGGCTATCTTCCAGAAATACTCACCGGCAGCGCCGTTTGATTATAAGTTTGCCGATGAGGAATACGCCAAAAAGTTCGGCGAAGAGACGCGGATAGGTAAGTTATCCAGCTTTTTTGCCTTCCTGGCTATATTCATTAGCTGTTTGGGCTTATTTGGTATGGCCACCTTTATGGCCGAGCAAAGGGTTAAAGAAATAGGTGTCCGCAAAGTTTTAGGGGCATCGGTATTTAATCTGTGGCGCCTGCTATCAACAGATTTTGTAATACTGGTTATAATATCCTTCGTTATCGCATCACCCGTAGCCTATTATTTTATGCATGGCTGGCTGCAAGGTTATACCTACAGGTCAGCAATTCCATGGTGGATATTCGGGGTATCAGCAGCAGGCGCTATAGCCATAACCCTGGTTACGGTAAGTTTCCAGGCTATTAAGGCGGCACTGGCAAATCCGGTAAAGAGTTTGAGAAGCGAATGATAAGCTGAAAGCAAAAGAAACGTATTACGTACAACATAAAACGTACAACATGATCAAAAACTATTTAAAGATCGCCTGGAGAAACCTGATCAAGAATAAGGCTTCGTCCTTTATTAATGTTGGTGGGCTTGCCGTGGGCATGGCTGTAGCTATGCTCATTGGGTTATGGATTTGGGATGAGTTATCGTTTGATAAATACCATCAGAACTACGACCGTGTAGCCATAGTGATGCAAAACGAAGTTTTTAATGGTACTATCAACACAGGCGAGCCCATTCCTTTACCTTTAGATGCCGAACTGCGCAAAAGTTATGGAAGCGATTTTAAACATATAGCCTTATTGTCATGGACAAGCAGCCATATTTTGAATGTTGCTGATAAGAAGCTTTCCTTTAAAGGGAATTTTATGGGTGCCGAAGCGCCGGAGATATTTTCGCTTAGGATGGTACAAGGCTCACGCGACGGATTAAAAGACCGTTCTTCTATACTCATCTCGCAGTCGGTGGCTAAAGCATTGTTTGGGAACGCCGACCCCATGAATAAGATCATCCGGATGGATAATAAGGACGGTTTTAAAGTTTCGGGGGTTTATGAAGATCTGCCTGGCAATACCACCTTGCACGATGTTGCATTTATTGGTCCCTGGGAATATTACATTCATGCTCCGGGCAATGAAAGATCACCGACTGATTGGGGCGATAACTCCCTGTTTATGTATGTGCAGATAGCCGATCATGCGGATATGGCCAAAGTTTCCGAAAAGATAAAAAATGTTAAGCTCGATAAACTGGAGCGGGAAGATAAAAAATTCAATCCTCAACTATTTCTTCAACCGATGAGCAAATGGCATTTATATGCCGAATTTAAAAATGGCGTTAACACGGGCGGCGCTATCCAATATGTATGGCTTTTTGGTATCATCGGCATATTTGTGTTATTGCTGGCCTGTATCAATTTTATGAACCTGAGTACAGCCCGCAGCGAAAAGAGGGCCAAAGAGGTAGGTATACGCAAAGCGGTAGGTTCATTGCGAGGACAGTTGATCAAACAATTCTTCTGTGAGTCGTTCCTGATAGCTGCTTTAGCTTTTACCTTATCGTTGGTGTTGGTTTGGCTGGCTATGCCGTGGTTTAACGATGTTGCCAATAAACAGATGACTATTTTATGGAGCGCTCCGCTTTTCTGGGCGGCTGGTATCGGGTTTACACTGTTTACGGGTACAATTTCCGGGCTTTATCCGGCTTTGTATCTTTCGTCATTTAACCCGGTTAAAGTGTTGAAAGGTACTTTTAAGGCGGGCCGCTTCGCAGCGCTTCCGCGTAAAATTTTGGTGGTGACGCAGTTTACGGTGTCTGTTATCCTCATCATTGGGACTATTATTGTTTTTAAACAGGTACAATTTGCCAAGAACAGACCGGTGGGATACAGCCGGGATGGTCTTGTTGATATCCAGGTGACTAACGATGACCTGCATAAACATTTTGATGCCTTGCGTACCGACTTGCTTCAATCAGGGGCAATAGCCGAAATAGCGGAATCATCCAGTTCAACTACCGGGGTAAACAATCACCGGGGCGATGTTAGCTGGAAAGGAAAAGATCCATCCATGACCTCTTTCTTTGGCAATATCAACGTTACCACAAACTACGGTAAAACGGTGGGCTGGCAATTTACAAATGGCCGTGATTTTTCCAGCCAATCTGTTGCCGATTCTACAGCGATTGTGTTGAATGAAGCTGCCGTAAAATATATGGGGCTGAAAAACCCTGTTGGCGAAATAGTGCGGATAGGGAAATGGGATATGACCGTAATTGGCGTAGTGAAAGATATGGTGATGGAATCGCCTTATGAGCCGGTGAAGCAAACTATCTTCCGAATAGGTAGAGGTGCCATGGATGATATCCTGATCAAAATAAATCCGAAGATAAGCACACATGAGGCACTTGGCAAGATCGAAGCGGTTTGTAAAACTTATTCACCTTCGGTGCCGTTCACATATCGCTTTGCGGATGATGCGTACGCCCGAAAATTTGCTACTGAAGAACGCATAGGCAAGCTGGCAAGCTCATTTGCTATGCTGGCTATTTTTATCAGCTGTTTGGGCTTATTTGGTATGGCATCATTTGTAGCTGAGCAGCGGGTAAAGGAAATTGGAGTACGCAAAGTTTTGGGTGCAAGTGTGTTTGGTCTTTGGCGCTTAATGTCTAAGGACTTTGTATTATTGGTGCTTATTGCATTGTTTATAGCCACACCTGTTACTTACTATTTTATGCATAACTGGCTGCAGCATTACACTTACCGGGCCGAACTTTCCTGGTGGGTATTCGCAGCAACTGGCGCAGGGGCTATTATGATAACCCTGTTAACTATAAGTTATCAGAGTATCAGGGCAGCACTGGCTAACCCGGTAAAAAGTTTGAGGAGCGAGTAGGGAAGTAGTGAGTGGTGAGTTTTGAGGAAAAAGACGTAGCCCATTTTAGAGTTTAGGTGTTAGTATTTAGAATTTAAGAGATCATGTTAAAGAATTATTTAAAAATTGCATGGCGAAACCTGATTAAGAATAAGGCGCATAGTTTTATTAATATCGCGGGTTTGTCGGTAGGGTTGGCTTGCAGCCTGCTCATTTTATTGTGGGTGCAAAACGAATTGAGTATCGATCAGTATCATGTTAATGGCAAGCGCTTGTATTCGGTATATGAAACGCAATATGTTGATAATAAGGTAGAGGGCCAGTACAGCACGCCGGGATTGCTGCCAGAAGAATTAAAAAAACAGATTCCGGAGATTGAAGCTAGCACCGGGATCAGTTACGGAGAAGAAAATACCTTTCAGGTGGGTGATAAAGTATTAAAGATGAATGGCACCGATGCCGGCACCGATTGCTTTAAAATGTTCAGTATCCCTCTCTTACAGGGGAATGCGCAAACAGCTTTAAGTTCGCCGGTAAGTCTGGCTATATCCCGCAAAATGGCCAGTGCGTTTTTTGGCAGCCCGGAAGCCGCTATAGGTAAAACTATCCGTTACGATAACCGGAAAAACTTTACCGTTACCGGCGTATATGAAGATCTGCCCAATACCGCCTCCCAGAAATATGATTACCTCCTGAACTGGTATAATTATATAGAAGAGAACCAATGGGCCAAAAGCTGGGGTAATAACGGGCCGGCCACAGTTATTATGCTGCGTGCTGACGCTAATCCGGATGTGGTTGAAAAAAAGGTAGCGCACTTTTTAGATAACTTAAACAAAAGCCAAAAGAAAGGCACTTTTACCGAAGAATTAGGCCTGCAACGCTTTGGCGATGGCTATCTGCACGGCAATTTTGAAAGCGGGAAACCCCGGGGCGGTCGTATAGAATATGTGCGTTTGTTTACTATTGTCGCTATTTTTATTTTATTGATAGCCTGTATCAATTTTATGAACCTCACCACGGCAAGGTCGGTAAAGCGCGCCCGCGAAATTGGCGTGCGGAAAGTAGTGGGCGCCGTTCGCCCGGTTTTGATCAAGCAATTCATCGGCGAATCGTTAATGATTACTTCGCTGGCCGTAGTGGTTGCATTAGTGCTGCTAACGCTTTCATTACCAGTATTTAATCAAGTTACACATAAAGAAATAGCATTGCCGTTTCAGCAGCCCTTGTTTTGGCTAAAGCTGGCCGGGATCACTTTAATTACGGGTTTAATATCAGGTAGCTATCCTGCTTTATTCCTATCGTCGTTTAACCCTGTGAAGGTTTTAAAAGGGACTATGAAATTAGATTCAGGTGCCACGCTGTTTCGCAAAGGCCTGGTTATATTTCAGTTCGCGCTATCGGTAATCCTGATAACCGCTACTATTATTGTTTCCAGGCAAATGGCCTATATCCAATCGAAAAACCTGGGATATGACCGCGAGAACCTCATATATATACCCATGAGTGGTGAGCTTATAAATAAATATACCACCTTTAAGGACGAAGCTTTGAACTTACCCGGGATACAATCGGTTACCCGCATCAGTAATACCCCAACAAATATTCAAAACTGGACAGGCGACGTTAGCTGGCCCGGTAAAGACCCAAATGTAATTATACAGTTTACGCAGGTTTCAGTTGGCTATGATTTTGCTAAAACCATGAAATTAAAAATGGCATCCGGGCGCGATTTTTCAAAGGCCTTTGCAACCGACTCGATAGGATACCTGATCAATGAGTCCGCTTTAAAAAGAATAAAATATGCCGATCCTATAGGCAAACCACTCACTTTTTGGGATAAAAAAGGGGTTATTGTTGGGGTGATCAAAGATTTTCATTTTACTTCCATGCATGAGCAGATCAAACCATTGGTGATCCGCCTTCGTGAGGACGAAAAGTATGGTAACGTTTTGGTAAAAACGCAGCCCGGTAAAACCCGCGAGGCGCTGGCAGGATTGGAAGCTTTGTGTAAGCAAATTAATCCTGCGTTTCCGTTTACTTATAATTTTTCAGATCAGGAATATCAGAAATTATATCAGAATGAACAGATCGTAACCAAACTCTCAAACGCGTTTGCTTTTCTGGCCATATTTATATCATGTTTGGGGTTGTTAGGGTTGGCCATGTTTACGGCAGAACAACGTTTAAAAGAGATCGGCATCCGCAAAGTGCTGGGTGCCAGCGTAAGTTCATTGCTTACGTTATTATCAATGGAGTTTTTGGTGTTGGTGCTTATTGCTTTATTAATTGCATTACCGGTATCCTGGTATAGTATGAGCAAATGGCTACAGGCGTTTGCTTATCGTACACCCATGCAGTGGTGGATGTTTGGTATGGCAGGTGGTATTATTATCATGGTAGCCATGATAACAGTTAGTTTTCAAGCCATTAAAGCTGCTCTTGTTAATCCTATAAAGAGTTTAAGAAGCGAATAAAAGCTAAAAGCAAAAATATATCCCGTACAACTTAAAACGTACAACATGTTAAAGAGCTATTTAAAAATTGCCTTGCGCAACATCGCCAGGAACAAGGCGCACACTTTTATTAATGTGGCCGGTTTATCGGTGGGTTTAGTATGCAGTCTGCTTATTTTGCTATGGGTACAGAATGAATTGAGTGTAGATGGTTTTCTTAAAAACCGTTCGCGTTTGTACTCGATATATGAGCATCAGAACTTTGATCATAAGATGCATGGCTCTTATAATACCCCGGGTCCGACTGCTGAACAGATGAAAAAGGTGTTGCCCGAAGTAGAGTATGCAGTGAGTTTTGGTTTTGATCAGTGGAATACATTTCAAGTTGGAGACGAAATAATAAAACAGCAAGGTTCATCGGCGAGCGCTGATTACTTTAAGGTCTTCAGCATTAAATTGCTGCAGGGTAATACGCAAACTGCATTAAGCTCACCAGTAAGTTTATCTATCTCCCGAAGAATGGCCAACCGTTTTTTTGGCAGCCCGGAAGTAGCTATTGGTAAAACTATACGCTATGAAAACCATAAGAATTTTACGGTAACCGCCGTATTTGAAGACCTGCCTAAAAACTCTTCGCAAAAATTCGATTACCTGATTAACTGGTATACTTTTCTGGATGAGAATGCCTGGGCAAGGGAATGGGGCAATCAAGGCCCTGCCACTTTTGTGCTGTTGAAGCCCAATGTTAACCCCGCTGCCTTCGAAAAAAAGATAGCACATTTTTTGGATACCTATGACGGCACCAATCGCAAAACATCAACTTTTCTTATTGACCTTGGCATACAGCGTTATGATGAAGGGTACCTGCATGGTACCTTTGAAGGGGATAAATTTGTAGGCGGCCGCATAGAATATGTGCGCATTTTTAGCATTGTTGCCATATTTATTTTACTGATAGCTTGCATTAATTTTATGAACCTAACCACAGCCCGGTCGGTTAAGCGGGCTAAGGAAATTGGTGTACGTAAGGTAGTAGGCGCCGAGCGCTGGGTTTTAATCCAGCAATTTATCAGTGAGTCGTTATTGATCACTACCATCTCGGTGGGCATAGCCTTGTTATTGCTGGTGCTGTTGCTCCCTATATTTAACCAGGTTACTCAAAAACAAATAGAACTACCTTTTAGTCAAATCTCGTTTTGGGTTAAATTAGGGCTGATCACCTTAATAACCGGGCTGGTATCAGGCAGCTATCCGGCTCTGTTTTTATCGTCATTTAACCCGGTGAGGGTTTTAAAAGGCACTTTGAAGTTAGATGCAGGCACAACGCTTTTCCGCAAAGGCCTGGTCGTATTTCAGTTTGTGCTGTCGGTAATACTCATTACCGGCACCATTGTTATTTCGCGGCAGATGAATTATATCCAGTCAAAGAATCTGGGATATGACCGCGAAAACATGGTTTACATACGGCTTGAAGGCGACCTGCTGCCTAAATACAACCTATTTAAGGAAGAAGCTTTACGCATGCCCGGGATCCAATCGGTAACCCGTATCAGTATCGAACCCACCAACATCCAAAATAGCACGGGCGGGGTAAATTGGATAGGGAAAGATACAACTGTAAATGTTCAATTTACCCAGGCTTCTGTAGGTTATGATTTTGTGAAAACCATGAAGCTGAAAGTGCTTTCGGGTCGTGATTTTTCAAAGGATTACCCAACGGATTCAGTTGGTTACATACTGAACGAGGCGGCTCTGAAAAGGATAGGTTATAAAGATCCCATAGGTCAACCACTTACTTTTTGGGGAAACCGTGGAAAGATAGTGGGCTTAATAAAAGATTTTCATTTTAACTCGATGCATGATGAAATACGGCCGTTAATATTAAGATTGAGAGAACATGAAACCTATGGAAGTATATTGGTAAGAACCCAGCCCGGCAAAACCCGGGAGGCATTGGCCGGTATGGAAAAACTATGCCGCCAGCTAAATCCCGCATTCCCGTTCACCTATAATTTTTCGGATCAGGAATATCAGAAATTATACCAAAATGAGCAGATAGTTGGTAAATTATCAAATGGATTTGCTTTCCTGGCTGTATTTATTTCTTGCCTGGGTCTGCTTGGCTTGGCCATGTTTACGGCTGAACAACGGGTTAAAGAGATCGGGATCCGCAAAGTGCTGGGCGCCAGTATCAGTTCATTGTTTACTTTATTATCATCAGAGTTTTTGATATTGGTAGTTATCGCCCTGCTTATTGCATCGCCTATTGCATGGTATGCTGCAGTCAAGTGGCTACAGGGCTTTGCCTACCGCACGCCGGTGCAATGGTGGATGTTTGCCTTGTCGGGAGTTATCATCGTCTTCATCGCCCTCGTTACCGTAAGCTTTCAGGCGGTTAAGGCAGCATTGATCAACCCGATAAAGAGTTTAAAAACGGAGTAATGATCCTTCAAATGAAAAATAAAATCTACCTTTTCCTGATACTGTTCATATTCATGATCGGCAGCTTGATTAATCAGGCCAAAGCTCAGGATACCGTTGTCACGAAAACCTATCACGGGAAGCTCGACTCCATAAACTCAGGCGTATTAAAACAAAAAAGGTTGATACAAGTATTTACTCCTGCTAATTACAAACCAGGCAGTACCGATAAATATGATGTACTGTATGTACTTGATGGCGGCAACTGGAATACAGGCTTGATCCTTCAGCTCCAGAGTTTTTTAGAAGGAGAACCTTATGTGCCTCCAATCATCATTGTCAGCGTTTTAAATGTCGATCGCATCAAAGATTTTACACCAACTCATGCGGATGATTGGAAAACTTCGGGCGGGGCAGATAACTTCCTGAGTTTTCTTAAAAATGAATTGATCCCCCATGTTAATAAAACATACCCCTCCAATGGTAATAATACACTCTGGGGGCATTCATTGGGTGGCTTATTTGTAGTATACGCGCTGTTAAATGAACCCAAAACTTTTAAATCATATATCGCGGCTGATCCCAGTCTTTGGTGGGATAAGGTTTATCTGCCCAAAATGGCCGCCGGTAAATTACCTGCTTTAGCCGGTTTAAATACCACCCTTTTTATGGGCGGCCGTGATAGTGAAGACGGTAAAAGTATGAAGATTGATACCATGGATACCATACTAAAAAAAATGGCCCCCGCAGGTTTTACCTGGAAAACAATGATGTATCCTGATGAAACGCATAGCTCAGTACGACTAAAGCTCACGCACGACGGGTTGAAATTTATCTACAAGGGGTATGGCGCCCAAGGCCCCACAATTCATCCAACAAATGGGATCTTCTTAAAGAATAAGCCGATTAAAATGTGGTTTTTTGGCGATTCATCAAATGTAAGATATACTACCGATGGCACGGAACCTACTTTAGCATCTGAAAAAATAAGAAAGGAGTTTACTTTATCAGCGCCGGGCAAACTAATTGCAAAAAGGTTTTCGAATAATGGTAAGTATGATATTTCCAGTATCGCCGAATTTAAAGAAGGAACCTATCTGCCTGGCCTTTCGAAGGTGAAAAATTCAATACCGGGTGGCTTTCATTATGCTTATTATGAGGGTAAATGGGATAAACTACCCGATTTTAGTAAATTAAAGCCCCTTAAATCGGGGCTTACAGATACAGCTTTCAAACTCAATAAACTTCCTGCCAAAAATAACTTTGCCCTGCTTATTAATGGCTGGCTGCAAATAAAAGAAGATGGCTATTATTTTTTTGCGCTGGTTTCTGATGATGGCTCAAGATTTTACATTAACAACCAGTTGGTGATTGACTATGATGGATTACATGGTGGTGATGGAGCCAGATCATATATAGCGCCATTAAAGAAGGGCTTTTATCCTATCCGGGTGGAGTACTTCCAGAAAGAAGGAGACGCTGATCTGGACCTACTTTACCTCACACCCGGCATTTCCGATATTAAAAAGCTTATTTCGGTGCCTTTTGAGTTGCAGTACCACCATCAATAGAAACAAAAAAGCTGAAAGGAGTTGATCATCCTTTCAGCTTTTTGCTTTAAGCCTTGAGCTTAATTAGCAATATTGTTCAAATGCGCCAATCAGGTTATCGGCAATCATTTGTGCCGGGCGACCTTCAATTTGATGGCGCTCAATAATATGTACCAGTTTGCCATCTTTAAATAAAGCCATAGCTGGTGATGATGGAGGATATGGCAGCATGTAGTTACGGGCGGCATCAACAGCCTCTTTTTCCATACCTGCAAAAACAGTTACCAGTTTGTCAGGGTGTTTTTCATTGGCTGCCGCGATTCTGGCTGCAGGGCGTGCGTTGGCTGCTGCACAACCACAAACCGAATTTACCATTACAAATACAGTGCCTTCGCTTTCAATAGCATGCTTTACAGCATCGGCATCCTTAAGCTCCTCAAAGCCAACTCTTGTCAAATCTTCCCGCATTGGGGCAACTAAATATTCCGGATACATCATGTTTTTTGTTTACACTAAAATTTACTTCAAACAAAAATAATAAATGATTGGCAGCTTATATGTAAAAAACACAATAATAACACTTTGCTGACGATGAACGCGTCAAAAAGCACAACCGTTAATTGCTTATTAGTTATTGTTTTATTCAAAGCAGGGGTTGATTTATAAATAGTAATAAGTATATTGCGTACCCTAAGTAATGAATTGGATGAACAAAAAACCTTCTGAGATTAGTACGGTTGTTATTATTAGCAAGAACCATCAGCATACCAAATCGGTACAAATAAAAACCAAACATTTGAACAGAATACGGCACTATGTGTATAGCACACTGAGTGTTGTGGTAGTGTTGGTAGGTTTGGTGATTTATTTAAGAGCACAAAATACCAGGCAGGAACAGGAAAAACAACAGTTACTGGCGCAGATAGTAAAATTAAAGGGAGCCGTTCCGGTTGTATCTGTCGAAGGGAAAGAAGGCAGCGCCCAATCATACATTCAGGCTATTGAGGGAAAGTTAAAAACCATTAACAGTTATTTAAAACGCCGGGGCCTGAAAGGCTTTGCAACCAATAGTGTTGGCGGTGATAATAATGCCGAGGGTAAAAAACTAAGTGATAAGGAAGTATATTCTTTGTATAACGATTACTTGAACCGTTTGGTGGGTACCATCGCCTTTACGCCGATGGGATACCCGCGTATAAGCTCTTTTACTTCATTTTTTGGCTACCGCAATGATCCTTTCGATGATGGTCATGCCGAGTTTCATCCAGGCATCGATTTTAAAGGGCACAAAGGTGATGAAGTAAAATGCACCGCAAGCGGTAAAGTAGTTTTTGCAGGCTGGAGCGGTGGTTATGGCAATTGCATCCGCATTGCGCATATCAATAACCTGGAGACTGTATATGGCCACCTGTCAAAGATCAAAGTAAAAGTAGGTCAGGAAGTAAGTGTAGGGGACGAGATAGGCCTTGTTGGCTCTACTGGTCATTCCACCGGCGCACACCTGCATTACGAAGTACGCAAAAATGGCAAACCAATTAATCCCGTTAATTTTTTAACGCTTAATAAATAAATTGGTGAGTAGTGAATAGATAGTAGTGAGTAGTTTTCATTCACCACTCTCCATTCACTGCTCACTACTCACCAATTCATTAAATAACGATGGCTATTTTCGGAAAAAAAGACAAAGTTGCGCTTGATCTTCAGGCTATCTCCACGCTGATTGGTGATGGCGGTATTTTAGATGGTAACCTTAAAGCTCCAGCTTTTGTCCGTATTGATGGTCAGGTAAATGGAAACGTGACCATTGACGAAGGATTGATCCTGGGCGAAAAAGGCGTGATCAGCGGAAATATCCTAACCAAAGAAATTGTTGTATACGGAACAGTTCTGGGTGACATCCAAACCGATTCGCTCGAGATAAAAGCCACAGGCAAAATTACCGGCGAAATAAAAACGCAAACCCTGTTGGTTGAAACCGGTGGCGTGTACAACGGCAAGCTCACCATGCAACAAGGCGATAAAAAACTTTTGGGGGCGTAATAGGTTTTACGTTGGATGTGATACGTTTTACGTTTTTTCTCGGACGGTAAAGATAATACGTCACACTTATTATCTGCAACGTCCAATTATCCTATGGCAACTAATTTCATCTGCTCAACCCGTCATTTCATTTTGATGTTTTTATGAGTTATTTTTGTGCCTCATAAAAACCCGAAATGTTATGTCATCAGTAGAAACTGCATTCGTTAAATACAAAGTAAAAGACCTTTCACTGGCCGAATGGGGCCGCAAGGAAATTGAGCTGGCCGAGGCCGAAATGCCAGGTCTGATGGCTCTGCGCAAAGAATATGGCCCGTCGCAGCCTTTAAAAGGCGCCCGTATTGCAGGCTGTTTGCACATGACCATCCAAACCGCTGTTTTAATTGAAACCTTAATTGCCCTTGGCGCCGAAGTTACCTGGTCTTCATGCAATATATTCTCAACCCAGGATCATGCCGCTGCTGCAATCGCCGCTGCCGGTATTTCTGTTTATGCCTGGAAAGGTATGAATGCCGAAGAGTTTGACTGGTGTATTGAGCAAACCTTATATTTTGGCGAAGACCGCAAACCACTGAACATGATCCTGGATGATGGTGGTGACTTAACCAACATGGTGCTTGATAAGTACCCTGAGCTGATCGGCGATATCAGAGGTCTATCAGAAGAAACCACTACTGGTGTTCACCGTTTATATGAGCGTGTTAAGGCCGGTACATTACCAATGCCTGCTATCAACGTGAACGATTCGGTTACCAAATCAAAATTTGATAATAAATACGGTTGCCGTGAATCATTGGTTGACGCTATCCGCCGTGCTACCGATGTGATGATGGCCGGTAAAGTGGCTGTTGTTTGCGGTTATGGCGACGTAGGTAAAGGTTCTGCCGATAGCTTACGTAACGCTGGTGTGCGTGTTATTGTTACCGAAATTGACCCTATCTGCGCATTACAGGCAGCTATGGAAGGCTTTGAAGTGAAAAAACTTTCAACCGCTATTGCCGAGGCTGATATCGTAGTTACCTGTACCGGTAACAAAAACATCGTTCGTGAGCCGCATTTCCGTGCTTTGAAAGATAAAGCCATTGTTTGTAACATCGGTCACTTTGATAATGAGATCGATATGGCCTGGTTAAACGGTGCCTACGGTAATACCAAAATTGAAATTAAGCCACAGGTTGATAAATATACCATTAACGGTAAAGATGTTATTGTGCTGGCCGAAGGCCGCTTAGTGAATCTGGGTTGTGCAACCGGTCACCCAAGCTTTGTAATGAGTAACTCGTTTACCAACCAAACTTTAGCCCAGTTAGAGCTTTGGACAAATGGAGCCGCATACGAAAACAAAGTATACACCCTGCCAAAACATCTGGACGAAAAAGTTGCCCGCTTACACCTGGCCAAAATTGGTGTGGAGCTGGAAGTACTTGACCAGGATCAGGCAGAATACATTGGCGTAACTGTTGAAGGTCCGTTTAAACCTGAGTACTACAGGTACTAAGTCAAAGTCAAAATAAAAAGTCAAAAGGCATGGTTTTCGGATCATGCCTTTTTTGTTGGATACACTTTTTATCTCAAGTTTAGCGCAAGTCTTGTGCGGCTGATCGTGGGTTGATGACTTGTGCTTCTACGCCATTTTATGTAATTTTAATAAGTGAGCATTAAATACAAATTCGCAAATCCCGAAGCCATTTATTTTGTGACTTTTGCCGTAGTCGGTTGGATAGACGTATTTACACGCAATGTGTATAAGGATCTATTGCTTGATAGTTTTCGATATTGTATAAAAGAAAAAGGGTTGTCTATTCATGGTTATGTGATTATGAGCAATCATGTTCATATGATCATAAGTAGCAAAGGAAAACAGGAGTTATCCGCAATTATGCGTGATATGAAAAAGTTTTCATCTGTACGGTTAATTCGTGAAATTATAGAGAATCCAACAGAAAGCAGAAAACAATGGATGCTTCATCTTTTATCTGATGCTGGCAAAGCAAACGGGAATAATACGCACTATCAGTTTTGGCAGCAAGACAATCATCCTATTGAGCTTCATCCGCATTTAAACATTTTTACTCAAAAATTGGATTATATCCATCAAAATCCAGTTAAAGCTGGGTGGGTTACTGAGGCTTCCGCTTATATTTATAGTAATGCGAGTAACTATATGGAGAAGGGTGGAGTATTGATGGACGTTGAGCTTTTGTATTGATAAGAGAGGGAATCTTGTCTGATAGTCACAAGTCATCCCCGCACTGGCAACCGCACAAGACTTGCGCCAGAGAAAGTTGGATATACTTTTTATCTCCCACTTGTCAAAAGTCTTATCCCATTCGTCAAAAAGAAAAATCGACTACATAGATCCGTGCTTACCTTTAATCTATGAAAAGAATCGCGATACTTTTGGTCTTGTGCTTTATCAGTTATGTTCAAAGCTTTGCCCAAATCCATATTGATACCACGGGGTATATCAAAAACAATCCCCTCCTATATTCGCTGGTCATTTCAAAGAACGATAAGATCATCTACCAGCAGTATTTTAACGGGCAGGATAGCACCACTTTGTTTAATGATCAGTCGCTTACCAAAAGTGTAACTGCTTTACTCATCGGTATCGCTATTGATAAAGGCTATATCAGATCGGTAGATGAAAAGCTTACCGATTTTTTTCCTGAGCTAAAAATGGATACCGATAAACGGAAACAGGATATCACCATCCGCCAGGTCATGAACCAGGCCTCCGGTTTTTATCACGAAGGTGTTAATGTGGGCGCCTTGCTGAACATTCCTGATCCATCGGGTTATGTGATCAAAGCACCGCTGGTGTCGGAGCCGGGCAAGGTATTTCGGTACAATAACGCGGCTACGCATTTGTTATCCGTCATCCTTACCAAAAGCACGGGAATGGATACACGCGCATTTGCCAAAAAGTTCCTGTTCGATCCCCTGGGTATTACCACGTTCGACTGGAAAAAAATGAACGATGGCTATTATGATGGCTGCGGATTATTAAGTATCCGTCTGCGCTCTGTTGATATGCTGAAACTGGGTAACCTCGTATTAAATAAAGGAGTTTACGATAACCGGCAAATCATCCCGGCCAAATGGATAGCCTCCATCATCAACCCAGAAGTCACCTACAAAACAACATGGGGGCTGGATAATTCGGTGTACGGCTTATGCTGGTATCATGCCGATTACCAGGGGACAGAAATAACCTACGCCCTGGGTTGGGGAGGACAATTTATGTTTGTAATCCCATCCTTAAAAGCAGTGATCATGACCAACTCCAATGTTGCCGATGCCACTGCCATTAAAGAAGCGGCCTTGATCACCGGCAGACTTTTTCCTGAACTGTTTAAGCAGTTGAAAGATTGATCAAAAGCTCCCCCTTCAGGGGGCAGGGGGGCTAAACTCATCCTCCATGCTTTCCCTTAAATCATATAGCAGCCATTGTTTTTTGGCGATGGAGCCTGCTTCTGATTTTAATAATTTGATAAAATCATTTACACCGGTAGGTTCATTGCCATTGCCGTGGATGAGCACGATACTGCCCGCCTGCGGTTGCTGCCCTTTAGCCAGCCAGGCATCGGTACCAATGGGGATCAGGCCATAGTCGGTTAGTTTATATACCAGTTGCTGGTCCGATACCAGACCCGGGAACCTGAAAAATACTGATGGGAGCAGACCATTCTTGAGCATGGCCTTTTCGGTTTCCAGTATCTCGTAGTTCATGTCTGTGCCAGGCTCCAGCAAAAAATTTTCTTTGAGCGGCGCTTTCGCGCTTACCCGGTGATTAAAGGAGTGGTTTATCCAGGTGATATAGATCTCATGTTTGGCCTGCATTTGTTTGAGCCATTCCAGATCCTGCGGGTGCTGGCGCATCCAAACGCCGGTAACGGAGAGGGCGATAGGTGCGGGGCGCTCTACTTTCTGGAATTCTGTAAAAATGTCGGTAAATATGCGCCTGTCGAGCGGGCGGTGGGAGGGACAAAGATCGGCCGTTAAACTGATGCCAGTTTCCTTGGGAATACCGCGTTCGATGCCCGCGTCCTGCAGGGCTACAGATTGTTTTTCGGCTTTGCGCAACGCTTTTTGGTAAGGGGTACTTTTGAAAAAGTCGCGTGCTTCTGTGATGCTCATGGGCTTCACCTGGTAAAAGCCGGGCTCATCAATTTTGGTTACCAGGTTTTGCGGGTTTACCAGCAGGTAGTAGGTTTTGTCTTCGTTCTCAAACTGACGCAGTATCATCCAATCCTGCGGGGCATGATGCGCCCAGCCATAAAAAGGCTTGTAGTTTTCTATTTTGCGATAATTGGCTTGCGCGGCAGCTTTGTGTTGTAGACTGCCTAAGATCAATATAGCAAGCAGGTATTTAAGAAGGGGTTTGTTCATGCTTATTCAAATTCCAATTTTTGCCTGTAAGTATAGCGGTTATCACCAATATCAGCATAAAAATAATGATCACAATTAAGGTCGTCTGCTTAATAGCGTAAAGTGTATTTTCCATTTTCTGTTCATAAGAAGGTTCTGCTTTTGGCAAGGCCGATAGTGGTGGATAAACTGTCCAGCCTGGTTTAGGCATCATATTCAATAATGCAGAAAACGGGTATATTATGATAAGGAATAGAAAGTTAGCGATTATCAATATTAGGTTTTGCAATCTTTTTTTATAACGATAAAAGCCTTCTTTAATCAAATAAACGAGAGTGGTAAGCATTAAAAATATCGGAATATTGATAACTGACCGGTCGATAACAAAATAAGTGTCATGCAAATTAATATCGAGAGAGGCATTTCCTCCCCATAATGCGGTTAAGAAAGGGATGAGTAACCACGTCGCTATATAAATAACAGCAAGAATAATAACTTCTATGATAACAGGTTTAAGTTTCATAACTTAAATATAAAACTTAGTAAATAAGAATAGGTTTATTATTGTATAAAGGATGTATTAACTTTGAACCATGACCCGCTTATCTGTCAATATCAATAAAATAGCCACCCTGCGCAATTCGCGCGGCGGTAATAACCCCAACCTGATACAGGTTGCCAAAGATTGCGAGCGTTTTGGCGCGCAGGGTATCACCGTGCATCCCCGTCCCGACGAAAGACACATTCGCTATAACGATGTTTTTGAATTGAAAAGGATTGTGACCACCGAGTTTAATATTGAAGGGAATTGCCAGGAACAAAAATTTATTGACCTGGTGCTGGCCAACAAGCCCGAGCAGGTGACCCTGGTGCCCGATGTATTGGGACAGATCACCTCCAACCACGGCTGGGATACCATCACGAATTATCATTACCTGAAAGATATGATAGCAGTTTTTAAAGAGGCCGGGATCCGCGTATCCATATTTGTTGACCCGATTGCAAAAATGGTGGAAGGCGCCGCAAAAACAGGTACCGACCGCATTGAGCTATACACGGAAGGCTACGCCACGCACTATCATCAGGGTCGCGAACTGGCTATTGCACCCTATATTGAAGCTGCAGAAGCCGCACAGGCCGCAGGCCTGGGCATCAACGCCGGGCATGATCTTGACCTGAACAACCTAAAATATTTTGCCGAGCTGGTTCCCGGATTGCAGGAGGTAAGCATAGGCCACGCGCTCATTTGCGATGCGCTTTATTACGGCCTGGAGAACACCATTCAACAATACCTGCGGCAACTGGTCCCGGTGGAAATTGAGTGATTTTTGATTTGGGAATTCGGATGTTGGATTTCGGATTTATCTGAACCTCGATTTTCCTGATGATAGGATTAAAGGATTTTGTTGATTTGAATCAGGGCAATCTTGTAATCCTATAAATCACGGTTCAGATAAAGTTCAAAGGAAAAAATCCGAAATCCAACATCCGAATTCCCAAATCCCCTTCCTCCCCTGTAAATCCTTTGTCAATAATATATTAGAGAATTGTTACTCATGTTGTAAAACTGTACCTTTGCGCTAAATTTAGAGGGACACTTGATTCATGATGTTGAACGCAGACTACCAGGAGAAGTTTCAGTCGAGACATATTGCTCCAAATGAAGCCGATACGGCAAAAATGTTAAAAACTGTCGGTGTAAATTCACTGGATGAATTAATATCGCAAACCGTGCCTGACAGGATCAGGCTGAAAGCTCCGCTTAACTTACCGCCTGCCAAAAGCGAATTTGATTACCTGAACACTTTAAAGCAAACCGCTTCCAAGAACAAGGTTTTTAAATCATACATCGGTAAAGGTTATTACGATGTGATCGTACCTGGTGTAATTCAACGCAACATCCTGGAAAATCCGGGCTGGTACACGCAGTATACGCCATACCAGGCCGAGATTGCGCAAGGTCGTTTACAGGCATTGCTTAACTTCCAGACCATGGTCATCGACCTTACCGGGATGGAAATTGCCAATGCTTCGTTATTGGACGAAGGTACTGCCGCTGCCGAAGCGATGTTTATGCAGTACAGTCTGCGTAAAAATAACAACGCCAATGTGTTCTTCGTATCTGAGGAACTGTTCCCTCAAACTATTGATATTTTAAAAACCCGTTCGGAACCTTATGGTATCGAACTGCAGATAGGCGATCACCGTACCGTGGAGCTAACCGAAAATATGTTCGGCGCTATTGTACAGTATCCGGCTGGTAATGGCGCGGTTTACAACTATACCGACTTTGCCGCCAAAGGGCATGAAAAAGGCATTAAATTAACCGTTGTTGCCGATATCATGAGCCTGGTATTACTAACGCCTCCGGGCGAATGGGGCGCCGACATTGTGGTGGGTTCTTCACAACGTTTTGGCGTACCTATGGGCTTTGGTGGACCGCATGCCGCGTTTTTTGCTACTAAAGAAGAATACAAACGCTCTATCCCGGGCCGTATCATCGGAGTTACTATTGACAGCGCCGGTAACTATGCCCTGCGCATGGCGCTGCAAACCCGCGAGCAGCACATCCGCCGCGATAAAGCAACTTCAAATATTTGTACTGCGCAGGCTTTACTGGCTATTATGGCTGGTATGTACGCGGTATATCATGGTCCGCAAGGGGTTAAATTGATTGCCGAACGTATCCATGGCCTTACTGTTTTATTGGCCAAAGCCCTTGGCGAATTAGGTTACGAACAACTAAATGAATCATACTTTGATACCTTAAAGTTTGATGTTGCTCACTTAGCCAGTCCTATCCACTCGGAGGCCTTAAACAACGAAATGAACCTGAGCTATAACGGTTCGGTGGTTACTATTTCGCTTGATGAAACTACTTCTGTTGAAGATGTTAAAACCCTGGTTAGGTTTTTTGCCAAAGTAAAAGGCAAATCACTTACCGATGTTAATATCGATGAGCTGAAAGCTGACCTGCAAACGGTTATCCCAGCTGATCTGCAACGTCAGTCGGCTTATTTAACGCACGCCATATTCAATACGCACCATTCAGAACATGAAATGCTGCGTTATATCAAATCATTGGAGACCAAAGATCTTTCGCTTTGCCATTCCATGATCGCTTTGGGTTCATGTACTATGAAGCTGAACGCCACTACCGAAATGGTGCCGGTTACCTGGGCTGAGTTTAGTAAGATCCATCCATTTGCCCCTGCCGACCAGGTAGGCGGTTATATGCAGTTGTTTGATGAGATCAACAACTGGCTGAGCGAGATCACCGGCTTTGCGGCCATGAGTTTGCAGCCAAACGCTGGTGCCCAGGGCGAATACGCCGGTTTGATGGTGATCCGCGCTTATCATCACGACCGCGGCGATCATCACCGTAACATCGCTTTAATCCCATCATCGGCACACGGTACCAACCCTGCATCAGCAGCTATGGCCGGTATGAAGATAGTGGTAGTAAAATGCGACGATAACGGTAACATTGATGTGGCTGATATGAAAGCCCGTGCCGAGCAATATAAAGATGAACTTTCCTGCTTAATGGTTACTTACCCATCTACCCACGGGGTATTTGAGGAGTCGATCATCGAGATCTGCGATATTATACACCAGAACGGCGGCCAGGTTTATATGGACGGTGCCAACATGAACGCACAAGTTGGTCTGACAAGTCCGGCTAATATTGGTGCCGATGTTTGTCACCTCAACCTGCACAAAACTTTCTGTATCCCACATGGTGGTGGTGGTCCGGGTATGGGCCCTATCGGTGTGGCCAAACACCTGGTTCCTTATTTGCCAGGTCATGCGGTGGTTGATATAGACAGGGGAAAATCTATCCACGCGGTATCAGCAGCTCCATGGGGTTCGGCTTCTATCCTGATCATATCACACGCTTATATCGCTATGATGGGTGCTGATGGTTTAACCAATGCTACACGCTATGCGATTTTGAACGCCAATTATATCAAAGCACGCCTGCAGGATCACTTTCCGGTATTATACACCGGAGCCAATGGTCGTTGCGCGCATGAGATGATACTGGATTGCCGTTCATTTAAATCGTTTGGTATTGAGGTAACTGATATCGCTAAACGTTTGATGGATTATGGTTTCCACGCGCCAACTGTATCTTTCCCGGTTGCGGGTACGGTGATGGTTGAGCCAACTGAATCGGAGCCAAAGCACGAGCTTGACCGTTTTTGTGATGCGATGATCGCTATACGCCATGAAATTACCGATGTTGCCGAAGGCGTATCGGATAAAACAGATAACCCTTTAAAAAATGCACCTCATACCGCCGCCGTTATTACCGGCAACGAATGGGAGCATAGCTATACCCGTCAAAAAGCGGCATTTCCGCTGCCTTACGTGGCCGCATACAAATTCTGGCCATCTGTAGGCAGGGTTAATGATACCCATGGCGACCGGACACTGATCTGTTCATGTCCGCCGCTGGAAGATTACGCCTTTGAAGAAAGTGTGATTGAGTAACAGATGTGCAGATATGCGGATTTCAAATGTGCGGATGTGCAAATGAGGAACAATAAAGAAATGTGCAGGTGGTTTAAAGATCATCTGCACATTTAATTAGTGAATTATTGATTTATTGAATTAATGATTTCATCAACACATTTGGAATCCACACATCTTCAAGCTCATCTGCACATTCGCACATCTGCATATCTGCACATCTTTCTCGTCTTCTCTTTTTAATCATTTAATATGCGATTAGTCATTTTATTCACTGTGTTCTTTTCTGACATTATTTGTGTTTATTTAAAACTTTCAATACACCAATAGCTGTTATATTGGATAATTAAAATGCGGTTTTCGTGTTTTAATTATTGGTTTTTAGCTTTTTTAGGGGTATTTTTATTGTTTGAGAAGAAATTTGCTGAAACGCAATCTGGAAAATTCAATACACTTTAATCTGGTATTTTTACTGGAAAAAGCCGGAAGGTTTAAAATAAATATACCACTTTGCGGTTATTAATACACCCGGTTAAAACAATACCAGACTTAACAACTTGAAGGAATATAACTTTTTAATTTCACGTAGCGTATAAATACATCTATAAAAAGCACATCTATTTTAAATGCCTTATGACCATTAATGATAAACCTGTGAGTGTATTATTAATTGATGATGATGAGATCAATAATTTCATCTCCATTAAGTTAATAAAAAAAGCGTTGCTGAATACCGAAATCATGGCGTGTTTAAATGGAAAGTTTGCCATTGAACAGTTAACCGATATACAGCGGAAAGATCCGGCTAAAATGCCCGATTATATTTTGCTGGACATCAACATGCCTATTATGAATGGCTGGGAATTTTTAGATGAGTATAAGCGTCTGAACATCGACCCTCAGGGTAAAAGCAAAATCTATATCATTTCATCATCGGTGTTTAGTAACGATATTAACAAAGCTAAATCATATCCGCTGGTAAAAGATTTTATATCAAAGCCCCTTAATGTCGAAAAAATAAAAGAACTTTTTGAGGTAAATGCCCACAATTAAGCAGGTTCAACTTTAAAATGCTCGTCATTACGCGTTACCTTGCCTATAGCAAAAGATTTAGCATGATAAAAAAGGCAGATCCATCCTTCAGTGGCTGCCTTTTTTCCATATTCTTCGCGTAATTGCATTGCCTTACGGCCGTCCATATCGTATTTTGCAATAAACTTTCTGATCAGCTGTTCGGGTTCAGGTAGCTCATCACCTCCAAAAAACACTTTCCTGCCTTCCAGTTCAATCCAGAATACCTGGTGATAGGGGCAGTGCCCTCCTGAATGTTCATACCTGATACCAGGCTGTAATTCTCCACTGCCCTCCACGAACGTAATGTTGACTCCCTGAAGCGCTTCAAATATTTCTTTATGATAGGATGAGGTTTTACCCGCTAAACCGGTTTCCCATTCCTGTCGTTGAATCACATGCTTTGCTTGCGGAAAGCTGGGCTCCAGTTTGCCGTTCCGCTCCACAACCAAACCGCCGGAGTGATCATAGTGCAGGTGCGACATCAGTACCAGGGTAACATCCTCCGGATCAAAACCGGCATTGCGTATATTTTGATGGAGCAGTAACTCATCCCGTGTATCTTTAAAACCAAGGCCAGTATCCAGTACGATAAGATCATGGTCAGTCTTGATCAGAAACGGGTTTACGTGGATAAATAAGGATGCGGGGCGATCTTTCGGATTGTCAGTTTGCGGATCAAACGGAATAAATTTCTTACTTGCATCAACCGAATAAGAGCCCTCACCTAACGCGAAAATTTCCATTTTTTTAGTATCAAGTAGCGAGTATCAAGTAGCACGACAAAAATCTTTTGCAAGTATTCAAAAATCTTGATACTTGATACTCGCTACTTGATACTAACTATAGTTATCTTTACTGTTTTTATTTGCAAATGTATGAATAAACGCTGGACGGTAAGGGAAAATGCTGATCATGAAGTAGTCAAAAAATTAGCCGCCGACCTGAATATTGATGCCGTTTTAAGTACCCTGCTGGTTAACAGGGGGATAAGCACATTTGATGAGGCCCGTTACTTTTTCAGGCCCGACATTTTGCACCTGCATGATCCATTCCTGATGAAGGATATGGAAAAGGCTATTGAACGTATTGAAGATGCCATAGCAGCCGGCGAAAAAATATTGATCTTCGGTGATTATGATGTGGATGGTACCACTGCGGTTGCTACGGTTTATAGTTTTTTTAAAGAGCGCTATGAAAACCTGGAATATTATATCCCCGATAGATATAAAGAAGGTTATGGGATATCAACCCAAGGTATCGATTATGCCGCCGATAATGGTTTTACACTTATTATAGCGTTAGACTGCGGCATTAAATCGGTTGATAAAATTGATTATGCAAACACCCGTGGTGTTGATTTTATTATCTGTGATCACCATCTTCCAGGCGCTGAGTTACCCGCGGCCGTTGCGATACTTGATCCCAAACGCAATGATTGTGAATACCCATACAAGGAACTTTCGGGCTGTGGTATTGGTTTTAAGCTGATACAGGCTTATGCCGAAACACATGATATTCCCTTTGAGGAAGTAGCCCATTATCTGGACCTGGTAGCTATCAGCATCTCCTGCGATATTGTACACATCACCGGCGAAAACCGCACGCTGGCCCATTTTGGTCTGCAAAAGATCAATAGTGATCCGTGCATGGGCGTAAAAATCCTGGTAGAGATTGCCGGCAGAACAGGAAGTCTGACCATATCAGACGTAGTGTTTTTGCTGGGCCCCCGTATTAACGCCGCCGGCAGGATAGATGATGCCAAACACGCCGTTGAACTGCTGATTGCCTGCGACGAAAAACTGGCCCGCGAAAAAGGCATGATGATCAATACCCATAATGCCGAACGTAAAGGGCACGATTTGGATATTACCGGCGAGGCTTTAAATATGATTGATAATGACGAGGAACTGATCGGTCGTAAATCAACCGTGGTTTTTAATGAGCATTGGCATAAAGGGGTGATCGGTATTGTAGCCTCGCGCCTCACCGAAAAATATTACCGGCCAACCATTGTGCTTACCCGTTCCAACGGACATGTGGCAGGTTCGGCCCGGTCGGTATTAGGATATGATCTTTATGAAGCGCTTTGCGAGTGTAAAGATCTGCTCATTCAGTTTGGCGGTCACAAGTATGCCGCAGGCCTAACCATGGAGCCCGAAAACGTAGAAGCTTTTAAAGCACGCTTTGAAGAGGTGGTAAGCGCCACCATAGCGCCGGAACAATTAATACAACAGATACAAATTGACGCCGAATTACGTTTAAGCCAGATAGAACCGAAATTCTTCCGGATCCTGAACCAATTTGCACCGTTCGGACCCGAGAATATGTCGCCGGTTTTCATCAGTAAAAATGTGTATGTTAGTGGCAATGCGGCTTTAGTAGGCGCTGCCCATATTAAAATGTCGGTAATGCAGGAAGGCTCGGCAGCGTTTGATTGTATCGCCTTTAACCATGGCGAATACCTGCCGCAATTAAAGCCGGGTATGCCGTTTGACATTTGCTACAGCATTGAAGAAAACGTATGGCGCGAAAGGCGCACTATACAATTGAATATAAAAGGAATAAGGTTTTAAGTCTTAAAGTCGGGAGTTCTGAGTCTCAAGTCAGGAGAGCATAACTCAGAATTTAAGACTTAAAACTTAAGACTCAGAACTCAAGACTTAGAATGATATTAAGAGCAGACCATTTAGTAAAGAAATATAAGCAACGCACGGTTGTTAACGATGTATCGTTTGAGGTATCACAGGGCGAGATAGTAGGTTTGCTTGGGCCGAATGGCGCCGGAAAAACCACCTCATTTTATATGATCGTAGGACTAATAAAACCAAATGAAGGCCTTATTCACCTGGATGATCAAAACATTACCCAGGACCCAATGTATCGCCGGGCGCAAAAGGGTATAGGTTACCTGGCCCAGGAAGCTTCAGTATTCCGCAAACTTTCTGTAGAGGATAATATCAAAGCGGTGCTGGAAATGGGCAAGATGACCAAAGAAAGGCAACGCGAAAAACTGGAAGAGCTCATTGACGAATTTAGTTTGCACAAAGTCCGCAAGAACCGGGGCGATCTGCTATCGGGTGGCGAACGCCGACGTACCGAAATTGCCCGTGCTCTGGCTGCCGAACCCAACTTTATTTTACTGGATGAGCCCTTTGCCGGTGTGGATCCGATAGCGGTAGAGGAGATCCAGGCTATGGTGGCTAAATTAAGGCACCGAAACATCGGTATCCTGATCACCGACCACAACGTACAGGAAACATTATCCATCACCGATCGGGCTTACCTGCTTTTTGAAGGCAAGATACTGGAATCGGGCGTTCCGGAGGTACTGGCCGAAAATGAAATGGTGCGTAAGGTGTACCTGGGATCGAATTTTGTTTTGAAAAGAAAAGTATTTCCGCAATAATTTGGGGAGCAACGATTGTTGGAACAAGGAGCAAGGATTTTGAGAATATGGATTCATTTGTCCTGTATTTAAAAACTTAGCTTCTATCTGTTTAATGTCTTTGCTCCAAAAATCCTTATTCATAAAACCAATGGATAGGCTTTTTACGATTAATTGTATTTTTTCCTATCTTGACTCTTGATTCTAATTTCTTGACTCTGCTACACTATGACAATCTTTAACTCTGTATTTACCTGGTTCATGAAAAAGCGGATCCATCAGATAGAGCTTTTTATGAAGTACCCCAATGAGGTGCAGGAGGAGTGGTTTGAGCAACTGATATCCGGCGCCGAAAGCACCGAATGGGGGCGCAAATACCAATATAAAAGCATCGAGAACCTCAATCAGTTTAAAGAACGGGTGCCTATACAGAGCTATGATACGCTAAAGCCCTATATTGAGCGGATGCTTATGGGCGAAAAAAATGTACTGTGGCCCTCAGAGATTCGTTGGTTTGCCAAATCATCAGGTACAACTAACGACAGGAGCAAATTCATCCCCGTGAGTGAAGAGGCCCTGGAAGAATGTCATTTTAAAGGTGGTAAGGATCTGCTCACCATTTATTTTAATAATCAGCCCAATGCCCGGATGTTTACTGGGAAGATACTGACGCTTGGCGGCAGTCACCAGATGAGTCAGCTGAGTGCAGATACTTCTTTTGGCGATCTTTCGGCGGTGATCATGAAAAATCTGCCCCTTTGGGCCGAATTTCACCGCACCCCCGATCTGGATATAGCCCTGCTGGAGAACTTTGAGGAAAAAATTGAAAAGATAGCGCAGGCTACCAAAGATGTAAACGTGACCAGCATCAGCGGAGTACCAACCTGGAATTTGGTGTTGTTTAAACGCATACTGGAAATTACCGGTAAAAAAAACCTGCTTGAGGTATGGCCCAACCTGGAAATGTACTTTCATGGCGCGGTTAATTTTACTCCCTATCGCGAGCAATTTAAAACGTTGATCCCGAGCGATGACATGTATTACCTGGAGAACTATAATGCCTCAGAAGGCTTCTTTGGAATCCAGGATACCAAAGAGCCTGGCGACATGCTGTTGATGCTGGATTATGGTATATTCTACGAGTTTTTGCCCGTGGAAAACCTGCACGACGAAAACCCTAAAACCCTTACACTTGATGAGGTGGAACTGGATAAGAATTATGCCCTCATTATCACCACCAACGCCGGCTTATGGCGCTATATGATCGGCGATACCATTAAATTTTCGTCGCTGTCGCCATTCCGTATTCAGGTAACCGGGCGAACGAAACATTACATCAATGCCTTTGGCGAAGAGGTGATCATTGACAACGCCGAGCGAGCCCTGGAAGAGGCCTGCCGCCAAACCGGCGCCATTATCAGGGAATACACCGCAGCGCCCGTTTACTTTAATGGTAATGATTGTGGCGCACATGAATGGATCATTGAGTTTGAAAAGAAACCCGCCGAATTTGAACGTTTTGTGGACCTGCTTGACGAAACCCTGCGGCGTATCAATTCAGACTATGATGCCAAACGTTTTAAAGATATGGCCCTGCGCCGCCCCATCGTGCGTCGCGCCCCCGAAGGCACTTTTTTCAATTGGATGAAAGAAAAAGGTAAACTGGGCGGTCAGCATAAAGTACCCCGCCTGGCCAATAACCGCGAATACATCGATGCCATTTTGAAAATAATGGAACCGGTGGGGAGTTAGATTTCGTCGGCCGGAGGCCGGGAGATAATCGTCACTCGGTTGGAGCCGAGCGACTGCAAGTATGAGGTTGGAGAGGTAAACGAGAAATAAAATAATAAAAAACAACAGCCGTCGCTCGGCTCCAGCCGAGTGACCACTATTACCCGGCCTCCGGCCGATGTAGAATTAACCAAAATGTCCGAACTCCGCAAAGCCAATACCGACCGGCCATTTTTTATTACGCTTACAGTAGTTGGCTGGATAGATGTATTTACCAGAAGTGAATATTGCGAAGAGTTTTTAAAGAACCTGGAATTTTGCCGTATAAACAAAGGCTTAAAAGTATATGCTTATTGTATCATGAGTAGCCATGTTCATTTGATAATAAGTTGTGACGAGACCAAGCTTCCCCAAATTCTCCGTGATCTTAAAAGCTATACTGCTAAAAGATTGATTGAGATGATTAGTAACGATCTGGGCGAAAGCAGGAAGGAGTGGCTGCTGTATTTGTTCAGGTATTTTGCCAATAGCTCCTTACAAAACAAAGATTATCAGTTTTGGCAGAAAACAAACCATCCCACGGAACTAATCACCGCGAATGTGTTTGATCAAAAGGTTGAATATATTCATAATAACCCGGTACAGTCGATGACTGTGAATGATCAAATAGCTTTTGTATACAGCAGTGCTAATCCTGATTCTATTTTTAAGGTTGATGAAAGTTGAATGTCTTCGTCGGCCAGAGGCCGGGAGATAGTCGTCACTCGGCTGGAGCCGAGCGACTGCTAAGCTTTTTTTATATTCCACTTGCCGCCGCTCGGCTCCAGCCGAGTGGAAACTATTACCCGGCCTCCGGCCGATATCAAAAAGCAACCAACATAAAAAAAGCCCTGCATAAATAATATGCAGGGCCCATAGTAATATGATAATAGGTCAGTTACGACATTTTAAGCTTCTTTTGAATGTCGGCAACATAACCTTTAAATTTCTTATCGGTATCAATAAGGTCCTCAACGGTTTGGCAGGCGTATATTACGGTAGAGTGGTCGCGGCCGCCAAAGAAGTGACCGATTGATTTTAATGAACTTTTGGTGTGAGCTTTGGCCAGGTACATGGATATTTGACGGGCCTGTACAATTTCGCGTTTGCGGGTTTGTGATTTTACCATTTCAATAGGCACTTCAAAATATTCACAAACCAGGCTTTGAATATACTCCATCGAAATTTCTTTAGATGAGTTTTTTACAAAGTTCTTGAGCATTTGCTTAGCCAGGTTCAGGTCGATCTCCTTGCGGTTCAGCGTTGACTGTGCCAGCAGGGATACCATAGCGCCTTCCAGCTCACGCACATTGTTATCAATGTTGTGGGCAACATACTCAATTACATCATTTGAAAGCTCAATGCCATCCTGATAGATCTTGTTTTTGAGGATAGCCATACGGGTTTCCAGATCAGGGATCTGCAGATCTGCAGATAGGCCCCATTTAAACCGTGAAAGCAAACGCTCCTCTAAACCTGCAAGGTCCTTAGGTGCTTTATCTGATGTAATGATCAGCTGCTTGCCCGATTGATGTAAATGGTTAAAGATGTGAAAGAAGAAATCCTGTGTTTTTTCTTTACCCGCAAAGTTGTGTACATCATCCATGATCAGTACATCAATAGCCTGGTAAAAGTTCACAAAATCGTTAATGTTATTGTGTTTAAGCGCGTCAACAAATTGTTGGGTAAATTTTTCGCACGATACATAAAGTACCAGTTTATCGGGCAATGAGCGCTTTATTTCGTTACCAATGGCCTGGGCCAGGTGGGTTTTACCTAAACCAACACCGCCATATATCATTAAAGGATTAAAAGAAGTACCACCTGGTTTTGCAGCAACGGCATAACCGGCAGAGCGGGCTAAACGGTTGCAATCACCTTCAACAAAGTTTTCAAAGGTGTAATTCCTGTTTAGCTGCGGATCAACATTTAATTTTTTCAAACCAGGGATCACAAAAGGGTTTTTAATGTCCTTATTGATCGAGATTGGGATCGGCATTGATTGATTTTTGGACTCGGCACCATTTCCGTTCGAAGGCATATTAGTGGTGTATGGTTTACTTGATGATTGCTCAACAACTATATTATACTCTAAACGCCCTTCGTCGCCTAATTGTTTTTTGATTGTTTTGCGCAGTAAACCTACATAGTGCTCCTCGAGCCACTCGTAAAAGAATAAACTTGGTACCTGTATCGTCAGAACGCTTCCTTCCATGCGTAAAGCTTTTATTGGCTCAAACCAAGTTTTAAAGCTTTGTGCTGGTATGTTATCTTTGATGATCTGGAGGCAGCTATTCCAAACAGTAGTACAGGTTTTTTCCATATAGATAATAGTAATATATTGATTTCCAACCCCCAGCGAAACAATTTTTGGGCCTGCTACGGAACATCGAATATTGCCAAAAAAAGCTTATAAAAAAATTAAATTTTCACTTTTTTGGCAAATAAATTTCTGGCATGATAATCAGCTTTTTAATGAAAAAAACTCATTAAATATTGATTTTAACAGCAAAAATTGCAATTATATTTCCGTTAGTCCCAATTAATATGAACCGATTAATTTAATAAAAAATCAGGATAATTACCAGGGGGATAATTATTTTTTATACGGTTGCACGCCACAATAGTTGAGCCAATTTAACATTAACGCTACAGTTAAAAAATAATGTTCTGGTATACTGCTAAATAAAATAGGGTACAGGATTTATTTATCAACATTAGGCTATATCGTGTGTCTGTAAAAATTTACACATTGTGTTAATATTCGCCAAAAACGTGACGCAGTGTGTCAGCAATTTCCCCGAGTGTGGCATAACACTCTACAGCAGTGAGGATAAAGGGCATTAAATTTCCCCTGCCCAGGGCCGCTTCCTTCAATTCCTGTAAACTGGTAGCTACCGCCTGATTGTCCCTGCTGCTTTTTAATGTTGATAATTTTTCCGTTTGCATCTTACGGATACTGTCATCCACCCTGAAAATATTCAGCTCGGCCGCCTCCTGCTGGGTAAAGCGGTTTACACCTACTAATACCTTTTCGCCGCTTTCAATATCGTTTTGATACTGGTAGGCCGATGCCGCTATCTCCTGCTGGATGTAATCCTGCTCAATAGCCTTTACAGCGCCGCCCATAGCATCTATCTTGTCAATGTATAATTGTGCAGCGGCTTCTATTTCGTTGGTCAGTGCCTCTATAAAATAAGAGCCAGCCAATGGGTCGACCGTATCGGTAACACCGCTTTCAAAAGCAATGATCTGCTGGGTACGCAACGCTATTTTGGCCGCAGCTTCTGTAGGTAAGGATAGGGCCTCATCGTATCCATTAGTATGTAAGGATTGGGTGCCGCCCAATACCGCAGCCAAAGCCTGGTTGCTAACTCTAATAATATTATTCAAGGGTTGCTGCGCGGTTAAGGTGGATCCGCCTGTTTGGGTGTGGAAGCGTAACTTTTGTGCGCCGGCATCTGTGGCGCCCAGTTGTTTGGTGATATGTGCCCACATGCGGCGGGCTGCTCTGAACTTGGCTATCTCCTCAAAAAAATTATTGTGGCAATTAAAAAAGAAAGATAAACGTTTGGCAAATACATTAATATCTAATCCCTTGTCCAGGGCTGCTTTTAAATAGGCTTTGCCATTAGCCAGGGTAAAGGCCAGCTCCTGCACAGCAGTTGAACCGGCTTCGCGGATGTGATAGCCGGATATAGATATGGTGTTCCACTTAGGGACTTCCCTGCTGCAATATTCAAATACATCGGTAATGAGCCGCATAGATGGCGCGGGCGGATATATATAGGTGCCGCGTGCGGCGTATTCCTTTAATACATCGTTTTGTATGGTTCCGGAGATCTGCTTTAGGTCGGCTCCCTGTTTTTTAGCCAGGGCTATGTACATGGCCAGTAAAATGGGTGCCGTGGCGTTGATGGTCATGGAGGTGGTAATATCCTTGAGGGTTATACCATTAAACAGGATCTCAATGTCTTTTAAAGAATCAATAGCTACGCCTACCTTACCCACTTCGCCCTCAGCAAGTTCATGATCGGAGTCGTACCCGATTTGGGTGGGCAGGTCAAATGCTACGGAAAGCCCGGTTGTACCCTGACTCAGCAGGTAGTGGTATCGTTTGTTTGATTCTTCGGCAGTGGAGAAGCCCGCGTATTGGCGCATAGTCCAGGCCTTGCCCCGGTACATGTCTTTTTGTATGCCGCGGGTGAACGGAAACTCACCAGGCAGTTCATCCATTGTGGATGGCTGGGTATAAACTTCCTTAATTTCGATACCCGATGTGGTGGTGAACTTTTTTTCGGCCATGAGGTTAAAATAATTCTTCTATATCCTGCCGTACCAGGCCGGTGGCTATTTCATACGGATCCTGCTCCTGCTTACTTAAATGGATCAATATGGTTTTACTCATCTCGGTACCCGAAGCATCTGCAGGCAGGGTCTTCATGGTATTGTTCATCAGGGTCAGGGTGTCGTCTTTTACCCTTTTCACCACATTCCATACGCGTACGCTCACATAAATCTGTTGCGTAACATTATGCTGAAATTCATTCCTGATCTCAGTAACAACCATCATATGTAATTCGGCCGCCGACAGGCCAGAAGCATTAAGGCGGATAAGCATGCTGGCAGGGTTAATCCTTTCAATAAATAAAATGACACGCTCGTATGCCTGCAAACGCAAAGGCAGCGTTTGGCTGCTAACGGCCCTTTTTAATTCAAGCACCTGTATTTGTTCTGCTTTATCCAGATAAGGTTTAAATAAGTACAACGCCACCCACACTACCCCAATGCCGGCAACGGTATATTTTAAAATATCAAGTAAATAGGGTAGTGTTTGCATGTTTATAAAATGTTAAACTGAGGTCATAAAATACCGGTTGCAACAAAAATCTACATTTTACATTATATTTGTATAGTTAAATAAAAATAAGATGAGTACTGCTGTTGAAATTGCACCGGTAACCTTTACTCCGGGAGCCGTTAAAGAACTTTTTAAATTGAAAGATCAGCAAGAGATAGGCGACGATTTTGGCCTGCGTGTTGGTGTTGAAGGTGGTGGCTGCTCGGGCATGAACTATGTGCTGGGCTTTGATCAGAAAAAGGATGGCGACCAGGAATATGATATTGATGGTATAAGAGTATTTATGCATAAAGCCCATGGCTTGTACCTGGCTGGTATGCAAATTGATTTCCAGGACGGTTTAAATGCCCGCGGATTTACCTTTAATAACCCCAATGCCGCCAGCACCTGTGGCTGTGGTACTTCGTTTTCGGTATAAACTACAGTTTTAAGATATTATATAGAAGGGCAGCCTATGGGCTGCCCTTTGTGTTTATAGCTTTTTACTTAATATTAAAACGCGATTTTATTTTATAACGGTTGAGTTTGCTGTAACAAAATGATGCGGTGCACAGTCAAACCGCAAAGTTTTTTTATTTTTATACCATGCCGGTAAAAACGTCCTACAAAGAAAATGTCTCTATTGCATTACAATCTATAGCCGGCAACAGGCTGCGTACCTCATTAACCTCGTTAATTATAGCTATAGGTATTATGGCCCTGGTAGGTATTTTAACCGCTATTGAGGGGATACGGCAGTTTACCAATGATGCTTTTGCCGATCTGGGTGCTAATTCATTCACCATCCAAAATCGCGGCCAGGGACTAAACTTTGGCAATGGCGGGAACCATAAAGCATACCCGGCAGTTACTTACGACCAGGCCGAACGCTTTAAAAAGACGTTTAAATTACCGGTTTTAACCGCCATAAATCTGGATGTTACCGGTACGGCAGTGGCTAAGTATGGCAATCAAAAAACAAACCCTAATATTTCTATTTCAGGATCCAATGAAAATTATCTGATCACTGCTGGCAAAAAACTATCCTTTGGTCGTAATTTCTCATCATCCGAACTGGAGCATGGAGCTAATGTGGTGCTTATTGGGGATGAGATCAAATCAAAACTTTTTAAAAAGGAAGATCCTATTAATAAGTCGCTTTTTATAGGCAATAATAAGTACCGTGTAGTTGGCGTAATTGCATCAAAAGGCTCCAGTTCATTTGGGGGCGATAAATTCTGTATTATACCGATATTGAAAGCTAAGCAGATAGATACGGCGCGTAACGTATCCTATACTATCACTATCAAGGTTGCCAGTCCAGGCGCGCTTGATGCATCCATAGGTGAGGCTACCTCGTTATTCCGGAATATCCGGGGGCTCAATATAGCCAACGATACTAATTTTGATATTACGCGGAGCGATTCTATTCAAAAGGAACTCTCAGGCCAGTTAATGGGTATTACTATAGCGGGTTTTGCCATAGGTATTATAACCCTGATTGGGGCGGCCATTGGGCTTATGAACATTATGCTGGTATCAGTTACCGAACGTACCCGCGAAATAGGCGTGCGCAAGGCTATCGGGGCAACACCTGCCGTTATCCGCAAACAATTTTTAATTGAAGCTATTGTGATATGCCTTATAGGGGGAGCGGTTGGTATATTATTAGGAATGGCAATAGGTAACCTGATAGCTGTTCAAATTAGCGGAACTTTTGTGGTGCCATGGGCATGGCTCTTTTTTGCTGTGCTGTTATGTACCTTTATTGGTTTGATATCGGGCTATTATCCGGCAAAAAAAGCATCCAGGCTTGATCCGGTAGAGGCGTTGAGATACGAATAGAAAAAAGAAGCAAGAAATAAGAGTCAAGAATTAAGACCCATTTTTCACATCTTGATTCTTGACTCTTATTTCTTGCTTCTCCCTACATCAGCAAAGTATTTTTCAGCGGGTAATCAAAGAGTAGTTTCTCAATGTAAGTAGTATGCAGGGCATCCTTTAGTGCAGCGGCGTGTTTAGGGTGGTGCATGTCGCTTGATATGAAATCAATCAATTCATTATCTATCAGGCTTTCGGCCAATTTTTTTGATTCGCGGCCATAATACCCGGTTAGCGAAATTGTATTCAGCTGAAAATTACAGCCCCAGTCATGCAGGTTTTTAAACTGTTCCAGATCCATATAAGGATATCTTTCAGGGTGAGCCAGGATTGGCTTATAGCCCCTGTCGTTCATTTTTTGAATAACCGATATGGCATTAGGAGGTTTATTAATGAACGAGAACTCAAATAAAGCATAATTATCGCCCATGGTAAGCAGTCTGTGTTCCTCAACACGGGTTTCAAAGGTTTCGTCAAAATAGTGCTCGGCTGCTGCTTCAACGGGTATATCAATGTTTTCCTTTGCCAGTTCGGTTTTTAATATATGGAGCGCATTATTAATGGTTTCGGGGGTATTCCTGTAAAAATCAACCATAATATGCGGGGTAGCAATAATTTTTTTTATCCCCAGCTCCATCATCTTACGGACCAGGACAATGGAGTCTTCCGGCGTTTTAGCACCATCATCAATTCCGGGTAATACATGCGAGTGCATATCAACCATGATCAAGTCATAATTAAAGTTCGTATGTCTCTTTTCTTTTTCCGGTTTCTTCTTAAATAACCCAAACATAATTATGCGCAGTTAATTATTTTTTTGGTGACTATGCGTACGGTATGGTTAGCGATTGGCATACTGTTCGCTATAATATTGCTGATAATGGCCCGATGTAACGTTTTCCAACCACTCTTCATTAGCCAGGTACCAGTCGACAGTTTTTTCCAATCCTTCTTCAAAGGTTATTCCGGGTACCCATCCTAATTCATCTTTAAGTTTGGAGGCATCTATGGCATATCTTAGATCGTGACCGGCCCTGTCTGTTACAAAAGTGATCAGTTTGGCCGATTCTCCTTCAGGCCTGTTCAGTTTTTTATCGAGTATGGTACATAACAAATTGATCAGGTCGATGTTCTTCCATTCGTTATGGCCGCCAATGTTATAGGTTGATCCGGCTTTTGCTTTATGGAAAATCAAGTCGATGGCGCGGGCATGGTCTTCTACCCAAAGCCAGTCGCGTATGTTTTCGCCTTTGCCGTATACCGGTACAGGTTTACTTTGTTTAATATTATTAATGGCCAGAGGGATCAATTTTTCGGGAAAGTGATAGGATCCATAGTTGTTAGAGCAATTGGATAGTACGGTGTTCATGCCATAAGTATCCTGGTAGGCGCGTACAAAGTGATCTGAGCTGGCTTTTGATGCCGAATAAGGCGAATGCGGATCGTATGCCGTTTCTTCGGTAAACATACCATCATCACCCAGGGAACCATAAACCTCATCGGTTGAAACATGGTAAAAGCGGGTTTGGTCGTAGCGGCCTTTCCAGTTTTCGCGGGCCGCGTTAAGCAGGTTAACAGTGCCCACCACATTGGTCATCACAAACTCCAGCGGACTAACAATTGAGCGGTCAACATGCGATTCGGCAGCCAGGTGTATCACTGCATCGGGTTGTTCGGCGGCAAATAACTCGTTAATAAAAGCTATGTCAACAATATCGCCTTTTACAAACCGGTAATTGGGTTCATTTTCAATATCAACCAGGTTAGCCAGGTTACCGGCATAAGTCAGTTTATCTAAATTGATAATGGTATAATTGGGGTAGTTTTTTACAAAACGGCGCACTACATGTGATCCTATAAAACCTGCACCACCTGTAATAATTATTTTTTTCATCGGTAGAATATTAATGGACACTAATTGCACGAATTTAATCGAATTTGACTAATTGGCGCATTTTAAGCAGACAATTTGATTGGCGAAATTCGATTAAATTCGTGCAATTAGTGTTTGTTTTGTTTTTATAACGGATTTTGTGATATGTATTTTTCCCATTCCCAGGCCGACAGCATCATAGTATCAATACCCAGTTCGGCCTTCCAGCCCAGCTTATTTGTTGATTTGGTTACATCGCCCCAAACTTTTTCTACATCACCCGGGCGGCGCGGGCCAATCTGGTAATTTAATTTAACACCGGTAGCACGTTCAAACGCGTGTATCACCTCTAATACGGTACTGCCATTGCCGGTACCGATATTAAATACATCATACCCGGTAAAGCTTTCCTTTTCGGCCAGTTTCAAGGCTGCCACATGTGCTTTGGCCAAATCAACTACGTGGATATAATCGCGTACACAGCTGCCATCGGCAGTATCATAATCGTTGCCAAATACGGTTAGTTTTTCACGCTTACCAATAGCGGTTTGGGTAATAAAAGGCACCAGGTTTTGGGGTACGCCAATAGGTAATTCACCTATAAGCGCGGTTTCATGAGCGCCTACCGGGTTGAAATATCTTAACGATATTACTTTGTAGTTACTGCCGGAGGCTACCATGTCGGTCAATATCTCTTCGGCTATTTGCTTGGTGTTGCCATAAGGCGATTCTGCAGGTTTTACCGGCGCGTTCTCGGTAACAGGCAGTATATCCGGCTGCCCGTAAACGGTACAGCTTGATGAAAAAACAAAATTTAGTGGTTTACCGTAATAAGCTTCCAGTAAGTTGATGAGGGAGTAAAAATTATTACGGTAATACTTAAGCGGTTTTTGTACCGATTCGCCTACTGCCTTAAAAGCGGCAAAATGAATAATGCCATCAATATCGGGTTCGTTAACGGCCAGTTCCTTTACGCTTTGTTCATCGCTCAGGTCAAGCTTGTGGAAAACAGGTTTATATCCTATTATCCGGGCTATCTGATCCAGTATTTTAGGGTCGGAGTTTGATAGGTCGTCAACAATAACAGGTTCATAACCTGCATTTACCAATTCAACAACGGTATGCGATCCAATAAAACCCAAACCGCCGGTTACTAATATCTTCATTTTAAGTATGTATATTAACGTTTATTATAGTACGCAAAATCCTTGTGGTTTATTTCTTTTTCGGGCAAGGATTTAAAATAATCCAGGGTGATCTTTAAGCCCTCGCTCCGGGATACTTTGGGCTCCCATCCTAAAATAGATTTGGCCTTGGTAATATCCGGCCGGCGTTGTTTAGGGTCATCAACCGGTAAAGGCAGACTGATGAGCTTTTGATCGGTACCGGTTAGCTTGATGATCTCTTCACCAAATTGTTTAATGGTGATCTCATCCGGGTTACCGATGTTTACCGGTTGCGCGTAATCACTGTGCAGCAGGCGGTAAATGCCTTCAACCAGGTCGTCTACATAACAAAATGATCGAGTTTGTGAACCATCGCCAAACATGGTTAATGATTCGCCTCTTAGCGCCTGGCCAATAAAGGCGGGTAATACACGCCCGTCATTTAAGCGCATCCTGGGGCCATAGGTATTAAAGATCCGCACAATGCGGGTCTCCAGGCCATGAAAAGTATGATAAGCCATGGTAATGGCTTCCTGGAAACGTTTGGCTTCGTCATAAACACCTCTTGGACCTACCGGGTTTACATTACCCCAATATTCTTCGGGTTGGGGGTTAACGTTCGGGTCGCCATAAACTTCAGAGGTTGAAGCGATCAGCATCCGGGAACCTTTGGCCCGGGCCAGCCCCAGCAGGTTATGTGTACCCAATGAACCTACCTTTAAGGTCTGGATCGGGATCTTTAAATAATCAATAGGACTTGCCGGTGAAGCAAAGTGCAGTATGTAATGCAGCTCGCCGGGAACATGTACAAATTTGGATACATCGTGGTTATAAAACTCAAAATTCTCCAGTTTAAACAAGTGTTCAATATTACGCAGATCGCCGGTGATCAGGTTATCCATGCCAATTACATGGTAGTCTTCTTTGATGAACCTGTCGCACAGGTGCGAACCCAGAAAGCCGGCTGCTCCGGTTATTAATATCTGTTTACGAGTTGACATATTTTATTGTTTAGTTCACTGGTTCATTAGTTCACGGTTCATTGGTGAACGCGGCAACAGACTATCGATATAAGGGCAGGTACCAATAAACTAATGAACCAGTGAGCCAATGAACATTAAACTATTGTTATTACTTTTATGCCCGGCTAAGATAATCATTCATACTTAAATTGATGTTTTTATATAACATTGGGATCAAATTATATTACTTCGCTGTATGGTTCGCCTCGTTTTTTAACACCAAAGCCAACTTGTGGGTAAATGGGCGCCGGCAACAAAAAATACAGCCATTGAACGGGAGTATCTGGTTCCATTTTGCCTCCCTTGGCGAATTTGAACAGGGTCGGCCAATTCTGGAAGCTATGCGTGAGCAGTATCCCGGCAAAAGTATTGTGGTTACTTTTTTTTCTCCATCGGGCTATGAGATCAGGAAGAACACCCCCCTTGCCAATGCCGTTTACTATCTGCTTTTGGATACCAAAAAAAATGCCCATGATTTAATTGACACTATAAAGCCGGATATGGCCATATTTACCAAGTATGAGTACTGGTATCATTATTTTAAAGAGCTGAACAGGCAGAATATTCCGTTATATATTGTCTCTGGTATATTCAGACCCGGACAAGTGTTTTTTAAATGGTATGGCGGTTTGCACCGTAAAATGTTGAGCTTTGTTACGCATTTTTTTTTGCAGGACGAAAGTTCCAAACAACTGCTTAATAACCTCGGAATTATCAACGTAACCTTGAGCGGTGATACCCGTTTTGACCGTGTGTGGGCCAATGCGCAAAACCCAAAAGAGATAGCCGGAATAAGTGAATTTAAGAACGGGCAAAAGCTTTTTATAGCTGGCAGCACCTGGCCCGAAGATGAAAAACTACTGGCCACCCTGCCTGTACTATACCCCGACTGGAAATTTATTTTTGCCCCGCATGAAATTGGAGAGGAAAAAATAAACAACCTGATGAACTTATTACCAAAGGGTTCGGCAATAAGATATTCTCAATTAAAAGATACCCAATCGAATCTCAAATCTCAAATCTCAAATCTCAAATCTCTTGTTATAGATAACATCGGTATGCTGTCATCTTTATATGCCTATGGCGATATCGCTTATATTGGTGGTGGTTTTGGTGCCGGTATCCATAATACGCTCGAGGCCGCGGCTTTTGGCCTGCCTGTTATTTTTGGCCCGCATTATTTAAAGTTTAATGAAGCACGGGAGCTGATAGCGCTGAAAGCAGGTTTTAGTATCAGCGATGAAACACAACTAAAAGGTATTGTAGATACTTTGATTACCGACGAAGCTTTTTACAGCACAACCAGCAAAAAGATATATAGTTATGTACAGGAGCATACCGGTGCTACCCAAATGATCATGGAGCATATAGATGTGCAGATGTGCAGATTATAGATGTGCAGATGTTTTTGTCTGAACCGGAATTTATGAATTAATAGAATTTGCACATCTATAATTATAATCTGCACATTTGCACATCTACATATTTGCACATCAAAAAATAATGGGGTTTTTATATCTGCCCGGTTTGGGTAAAGCGCATTTTCATGAATACGGTACCGGCGAAAAACCGCTGCTGGCTTTTCATGGCTATGGCATGACGGGTAAGCAGTTCCATGTGCTCGAGCGCTCTATCCTGCCCAAATACCATATTTACGGATTCGATCATTTTTTTCACGGGGGTAGTAAGCTGGAAGGCTGGACAGAAGAGCAGATCACCGCCGGTATGCCCAAAAATATGGTGTGTATATATATGGAGGAATGGTTTAAAGCCTATGGCGAGCAGCGGTTTTCGGTGATGGGTTACTCCATTGGCGCCAACCTGGCCCTGATACTCTTGGAAGAGTATGCTCACTTAATTGATGATGTGATATTAATGGCTCCGGATGGACTGTCGGTATATAAAGGGTTTCATTTTTTGCTGCACAACCCGATGGGTAAGTTCCTGTTTCGGCGAGTAACCAAAAGCAAGTGGCTGGCTCCCTTTGTACTAAAAACTGTAAAACGGATAGGTTTGATAGATCATAACCTGTACCAGATAGCCTATAATGAAATTGATACCGAACAAAAACGACTGGATACTTATTATACCTTAAATTTGATCCGTTTATTGAAACCCGATGTAGAAAAAATAGCCGCCCAGATCAATCAGTATAAAATAAATTGCCAGCTGATATTTGGTAAAGATGATAAACTGTTCCCCAAATCTGCAGCGATGCCTTTTATTGAAAAGCTGGATAACGCCGAGGTGCACGAACTGGCCCTGGGTCATTGGTTGGTTATTAAGGCATTGGACGAATATTTAGTACGATAAATTATGTTGCCATCGCGCCAGAATGATACTTTAAGCCGAATGTTTTACCGCTTTATGCGCTGGTGGATGAGCCGTAATTTTAAGGAGATCAACATACAGCCGTTTGAGCCGCGCCCGGGGCATTCCATATTGCTGCTTACTAATCACTTTAGCTGGTGGGATGGTTTTTTTGCCAACTATGCCGCCTTTAATAATTTAAAGCGCCGCCTTTATATCATGATGCAGCATGATCATTTTTTGAAGCACTGGTATTTTAAATACCTGGGCGCTTTTTCTATGAAAAAAGGCTCGCGCGAAATGCTGGAGTCGCTTACCTATTCGGCCGGACTGTTGAACAATCCGGAAAACCTGGTCACTATTTTTCCGCAGGGGGCATTGTACTCCAATCATGAAACCTATATTCATGTAGAAAATGGTATTGAGCGATTGATCAAACAGATCAAAGGTCCCTGCCAGGTAGTTTATCAATGTACATTGATTGATTATTTTGAGGGCCTGAAACCACGGGCCTATATACATCATTTTGACTGTGGTGTTGCCAGCGAGGTGCCGTTTGAGGAGTTGAAACAACGCGTCAATAATTTTCATCAGCAGGCCTTAAAAAAACAGGCCAATATGAAGCACTGATTAAATTTAGGATTTCGGATGTTCGATTTCGGATTTAATTTTGATTTTGAACATGAACTAAACAAAAGTCCGAGTACATTTAAATATATAAATCCAAAATCGGACATCCGAATTCCGAAATCAAAAAAATGGTCTACAACAAGAAGAACATATTTTTTAACCGTGTCATTCATTACTATGTGAAGTGGGCCGTAGGTCGGCATTTTCATGAAATGTTGTTCAATGTTATTGAAGTGGATAAAAGCAAATCGATATTACTGATAGCAAACCACTTTAGTTTTTGGGATGGATTGATTTTGTATTGTTTAAATGAAAAACTGCTGAAAAAAAAGTATCATGTAATGGTGGAGAAAGAAACGGTTCATAAACTCAACTATTTAAAGTTTGTAGGGGCATTTTCTATCACTAAAAAATCAAAAGATATTATTGAGTCGCTTAATTATGCCGCTGAACTTTTAAATGATCCGCAAAATCTGGTACTTATCTTCCCACAGGGGAAACTGTTTTCCAATTATGTGGAGGATGTTCATTTTGATAAAGGCGTATTGCGAATCATGCAAAAAGCGGTTGGCAAGTTCCAGCTGGTTTTTTCTTCAATATTTATTCAATACTTTAAACACAAAAGACCAACTGCTACCGTTTATTTAAAAAGCGAAACCGAAAATTTTACTGATAAAACAATAGTTGAATTAAAAGAAGCATATCAGCAACATTACAGCAATTCAAAACTTCTTCAAACTAAATTTGATATATAAAAGTGATCATTGCCATATCAATAACCTTCTTTTTTATTATTCTGCGTTTTACAGTAACCCTGTTTAATTTTATATCCAATCCCAAACTGCACCGGGTAGCTAAGGCCTATCCGGATAGAGTATCTATCCTCATACCGGCCCGTAATGAGGCTGATAATATCCTTTTGTTGCTACAGTCTATCCATCGGCAGGAGTATCAAAATTATGAGGTGATCATATTGGATGATGAGTCAACAGATAATACTTATGCGGTTTGTGAAGCTTTCGCCGAAAACCATTCGCGTTTCCGGGTAATCAAAGGGAGCAAATTGCCCGATGGCTGGATAGGTAAAAACTACGCCTGCCATCAGTTGGCTCAGCAAGCCGATGGCAAGTATCTGCTTTTCCTTGATGCCGATGAAGAGGTAAAAGAAGGTTTGATCAACAGCGCGGTACACCGGATGCACCTGCATCAGTTAGGCCTATTAAGCCTGTTCACCAACCAGCAAATGGAAAGCCCCGGCGAAAGGGCTGTTGTGCCGCTCATGCACTTTATATTATTAAACTTGTTGCCTGTACGGCTCATATATCTGGTGAAAAATGCTTCGGTAGCCGCAGCAAGCGGGCAGTTTATGCTTTTTGATGCCGCTACATATCACCAGCACCAATGGCACAAAGCGGTAAAAAATAAAGTGGTGGAGGATGTAGAGATCATGCGCTTAATTAAGGCCAACGCCTATAACGGCGAGGCCTTGCTGGCGAACGGCATGATCAGCTGCCGCATGTATAAAAGTTATAACGAGGCTATAAAGGGCTTTAGTAAAAATTTTCTGGCTGCTTTTAATTACAGCATCATCGGCTTTTTAATTTATATCATACTCATCATCGGTGGACCGATGATCGTGATCATGACACTGAATTTACCCCTGTTGTTGTTTATGCTGGGTTTAATAGCCCTAAGCCGCATCATGATCTCGCTCTTATCAGATCAAAACCCGGTAAGCAATATTATTATGCACCCTGTACAAATGTTCAATATGCTTGTTATAGCAGTTCTATCCATACAAAAATATCTCACCAAAACAACGGTATGGAAAGGGCGCCGGATTTGAAAAATTCACTAAAAGAAGCCACTTCGCGGCCACAGCGCATATCTATTATCATCATTATATTATTTCATGCTGTGGGTTTAATAGGATGCTCATTGCCGGCAACAGATATATTATTTTTAAAACTGGTGCCCTGGCATTTGCTGTTGATGACCGTTGTAATTATATACAGCCACGATCAGTTAAGGAGCCGGTTTTTTGTTTTTGGCTTGCTCATCTTCGTTATTGGTTTTGTGGCAGAGCTGATTGGTGTGCATACAGGTTGGCTGTTTGGCAACTATGCTTATGGCGAAACGCTGGGTACCCAACTATTCCGTGTGCCACTCATGATCGGTGTAAACTGGTTTTTGCTCACCTACTCAACCGGGGTACTGCTGCAAAGAAGTCGTATCAAGAGCCGCATTATTCGGATTTTAGCTGGCGCTCTTATCCTGGTACTGCTGGATATACTGATAGAACCTATGGCCATGCATTTTGATTACTGGCATTGGATCGATAACCATATCCCCCTAAAAAATTATGTTTGCTGGTTTGGGTTAAGCGCATTGCTGCTTTTTGTTTTTGATCAGTTTAAGTTTAAGCCGCAAAGTAAAGTAGCTTCTGTGTTGCTTATTATGCAGTTTATCTTTTTTATGGGCTTGGAATTGCTGAACTGAGGGCTGCACAAGACTTGCGCTAAAAAAGGATATCGTTTTAACAAAAATCAACGAAATCACATAATCATTACCATCAACGTTTTTTTTTGCTGTAAATTTGCAACACCATGGGAGAGTATCAGTTAAAGGTTACTATTGATCAGGATTCGGGCTTTTGTTTCGGGGTGGTATATGCTATTGATATGGCCGAGGAAATATTGGCCGAAGATGGCTATCTGTATTGCCTGGGCGATATTGTGCATAACGATGAAGAAGTAGAACGCCTAAAAGCGCTGGGTTTGCGGATCATTGAACATAGCGAACTGGCAAACTTGCGTAACGAAAAGGTACTTATCCGTGCACATGGCGAGGCTCCTGATACGTACCGCATCGCTTTAGAAAATAATATTACACTGATAGATGCTTCCTGCCCGGTGGTTTTAAAACTGCAGAACCGTATCAAAACATCGTACGATGCTAACGAGAAGATACTGATATTTGGTAAACACGGGCATGCCGAAGTTATTGGCCTGGAAGGGCAAACCAATAACGAGGCCATCGTTTTTCAGGATATTGCCGAGTTGGACAATGTAGAGCTTCCTGAAAATATTACCCTGTATACCCAAACCACCAAAAGCATGGAAAAGTTTTATGGTATAAAGGATGAGCTGATATCCCGGGGATACAATCTTAAAGCCAATGATACTATTTGTCGCCAGGTATCCAACCGGGACAAGGATCTGCCCAAATTTGCCAGCAAGTTTGATAAGATCGTTTTTGTATCGGGCCGTAAATCATCAAACGGAAAAGTGTTGTTTGAAGTATGCCGCAAGCATAACCCTAATACATACTTTATATCATCAGCAAGCGAATTGGATAAAACCACTTTTTCGCCAAATGATACCATTGGTATAGCCGGGGCCACATCAACCCCCATGTGGCTGATGCAGGACGTAAAGGCCGCGCTCGAACAATTTTAACAGCACGCTTTTTGCTGTTGTATAACCATCATGCCAAAAAGCCCTTCAAATACAGGTTTATTTATTGCCATGCTCGTTATTGGCAGCTGGGCGGTCAGCATTATTTTATTAATGCGCTGGCATTTCAGCTTTGCTAATCCCCTGGTTTACCTGTTTGTGCTTATTCAAATGCACCTGTACACGGGTTTGTTCATCACCGCTCATGACGCCATGCATGGAACCGTGTCACCTAACCGGGCACTAAATAATCTTACAGGATACATCTGTACTTTTTTATATGCCTCGTTCTGGTATCCCCAGTTATATACTAAACATCACCAACACCATAACCATGTGCATACCGCCGATGATCCGGATTATCATGAGGGCGGTTTCTGGAGCTGGTATGTAAGGTTTATCCGTAATTATTTATCCGTATGGCAAGTTGTGGTGATGGCTCTTTTGTTCAATATTTTAAAGTTGTGGGTACCGCAGCCAAACCTGATTATGTTTTGGGTAGTGCCATCGCTGTTAAGCACATTACAGCTGTTTTATTTTGGGACCTATCAGCCACACAAAGGCGAACATGATAATCAATATTTTGCCAGGAGCCAGCGGCGCAATCATGTGCTGGCTTTTTTGAGTTGTTATTTTTTCGGGTATCATTATGAGCACCACGATTCACCGGGGATACCCTGGTGGAAATTATGGAGAGCCCCTCAGTCCTCTGAAAGGGGAGACTTTTGATTAACGGGAAAGGGTCAAAAGCAACGTCAATTACGCATAGGTTTGGCTGTCGTGAATAGCTTGTCGAACTATGATGGGCAAGCCTCTGCGCCTGATCCTTCGAGAAGTTCAGACTGACAGGCCCTTTATCAGTGAAACTAAAGTTTCGCCTTTTTAATGTGCAAGTGAAGTCAAAAATAGCTCCTCTTTTATTGCCGGGATGGTTTGATTGGCCAGCGCGGTATCAAAAAGCAGATTGATGGCTTTCCGGCCTTCTTCGCCCAGGTCAATAGAGTATTTGTTTACGTAAAGCTCGATGTGTTTGTACATTACCTCTTCGCTCATTTCCTGAGCGTGCGAGCGGATAAACTCCAGTCCTGATTTTGGATTGGCGAAAGCAAACTCTACCGATTTGCGTAATACCCGGTTTAATTTATGCTGAACACCAAGGGGTAAGTTGCGATTGGCTACAATGCCGCCTAAAGGTATGGCACAGCCGGTTTGTTTTTCCCAGTAATCGCCCAGGTCCAGGATCTTTTTTAGCCCTTTGTCCTGGTACGTAAACCGGTTTTCGTGGATGATCAAACCCACATCAACACGACCTTCCAGTACGGCATTTTCAATATCCGAAAATACCAATTCCACCTTATTGATAGCATTGGGGAATGCGTAGCCCAACAAAAAATTAGCGGTAGTGTATTTGCCGGGAATGCCGATAGTGAGTGGTGAGTGGCGAGTGGTGAGTTGTAAATGGAGCTTTTCAGGATCTTTGTTGCATATCAGCATAGGGCCTACGCCATAACCGAGGGCGCTGCCGGCATCGAGCAATACATATTTATCGGCCACATAGGCAAAAGCATGGTAGCTCAGTTTGGTCACATCCAGTTCACCGCGAAAGGCTTTTTGATTCAGGGTTTCCACGTCGTCGTAAAACACCTCAAAGTCGAGGCCTTCGGTATCAATTTTATGATGTATCAGGGCGTCGAAAATAAAAGTATCGTTAGGGCAGGGCGAAAAGCCGAGAGTTAGTTTCATGTTTTTTTTGATCAATGATTTTTGGAGTAAGGAGCAAGGATTTTTTCTTTACCTTTTCGTCCTTGTTCTTTGCTCCAAAAATCCTTATTCCAAATATCAATTATTAATGATCCGGGTAACCAGCTCAATGGCAAAGTTATTCAGATTTTTAATGGCAAGCTGTATGTCCCAGTTGTCGCGGTTACGTTTTTCTACATAATTTGACACTGATCTGATCTGCAGGCAGGGTGTGTTAAACTGGCGGCAGGCATAAAAAAAGGCAGCGCCTTCCATCGTCTCTATCTGCGGGTTTAATCTCCGCTGTATCTTTTGGATAGATTCTTCGTTGCCATGCACGGTATTCACCGTAATGGCTTTAGCCTTAGCCAGGTAAAGGCTGCTGCAAACCTGCTCCAAAGTAGTAGTAGGTTTAAACATATTTTCGCCAAAGCCCAGTGTGGTAATGGGGATAAATTCCTGGTCATCCTCGGCTCCGGTTTCGGCAAAAGTATCTTCGGTAATTTCAACAACGTAACCCGGGGTAATGCTGCGGTCGAAGCTGCCAGCAATACCCAGATTGATCACCAGGTCGTACTTGTGCATATTAAACTGGCGGCCAAGGGCAAAGGCGGTGGGTACCATGCCTGCGCCGGTTATTAATACATCCAGTTTATTTCCAAAACAATTTACTAAAGGTTCAACCTCGAAAGAGGTGGCTGCTACAATTAATATGAGCATATTGGTTTTTTTTATAATACAGGCCTCACCTAAATCCTCTCCCTTGGAGAGGACTTTAACTTTATTTTTTTGAACCCTCTCCATTGGAGAGGGCAGGGTGAAGCTAAGTATTGGTTTTTTTGACCGCTAAGATAAAACAACTCAGCTATTTTTGTTTTGTATATTTGCACCCACAAATATTATGATGATACATATTACGCGCAAAGAACATTTTAATGCCGCTCACCGGATGTACCGTGAGGAATGGAGCGCTGAAAAAAACTTTGAGGTATTTGGCAAATGTGCCAACCCAAACTGGCATGGACATAATTATAACCTGTTTGTAACCGTTAAAGGCGAAGTTACGCACGCTACAGGTTACCTGATAGACCTGAAAGAGCTGAAAACCATCATTAACGATTACGTGATCGAAAAACTTGATCATAAGAACATCAATAAGGATGTGCCTTTTATGGAAGGCAAAATGGCATCGACAGAATTATTATGTATTGAGATATTTAACCAGCTTAAAGCGCCTATTGAAGCTTACGAGGGTGTTTTTTTACACTCGGTTAAATTGTATGAAACCGAAAACAATTCTGCCGAATACTTTGGTGGATAATTTGACAAGATGATAGATAAAGAGCACCTCCCTCATCGCGATGATGATGACGATCTGGATGGATATACTAAAGTTGACCGTTATAACCCTACGCTTATCCAAAACCTATCCAGGAATTACCTCGACGTTTTAAAACAAATTGGCGAAAACCCCGAACGCGAAGGTTTGTTAAAAACACCAGAGCGTATGGCTAAGGCCATGCTGTACCTTACCCATGGCTATGACCTGGATGCAAAGGAGATCCTGAACTCGGCTATGTTTAAAGAAGATTACAGCCAGATGGTGATTGTAAAGGACATTGAAGTATACTCCATGTGCGAACATCACATGCTGCCTTTTTTTGGAAAAGCGCATATTGCCTACATCCCTAACGGTTATGTGGTTGGTTTGAGCAAAATACCGCGTATTGTTGATGTTTTTGCCCGTCGTCTGCAGGTACAGGAACGTTTAACTAATGAAATACGCGATTGTATACAGGAAACTCTGAACCCTATTGGTGTAGGGGTTGTTATTGAATGCCGCCATTTGTGCATGAGCATGCGTGGGGTACAAAAACAAAATTCGGTAACTACAACGTCGGCTTTTACCGGTGAGTTTTTAAAAGAGAAAACCCGTACAGAATTTTTAAATTTGATATCAGCTAAGTTGGGTTGATTGGTGAGTAGTTGATTAAGTGAGTAGTTTTTAAAACTCATTTAACCAACCAACCTAATCAACTCAATCAACCAATTTAACTAAATAAATGAAAGCATATATTTTTCCGGGGCAAGGCTCCCAGTTTCCAGGCATGGGTAAAGATCTGTATGAACAATCAGATAAAGCCCGTGAATTATTTGAAAAAGCTAATGAGATACTGGGTTTCCGTATCACCGAAGTGATGTTTAATGGCACAGCCGAAGACCTGGTACAAACCAACGTTACCCAGCCGGCCATATTTCTACACTCGGTTATTTTAGCTGCTGTTTTGGGCGATGATTTTAAACCGGAAATGGTTGCGGGTCATTCACTGGGCGAGTTCTCTGCTTTGGTAGCTGCCGGTGCATTATCATTTGAAGATGGATTACGTTTAGTGGCCGCACGTGCCAATGCTATGCAAAAAGCCTGCGAACTACAGCCATCAACAATGGCGGCTATTTTAGGCCTGGACGATTTTACGGTAGAAGATGTTTGCCAACGTGCAGCTGCTGTAGTAGTGACCGCTAATTATAATTGCCCTGGGCAGTTGGTAATATCAGGAAGTATAGAAGGGATTGACGAGGCCTGCGAAAAGTTATTGGCAGCGGGTGCCAAAAGGGCATTGAAACTTAAAGTTGGCGGCGCATTCCACTCCCCGCTGATGGAATCGGCAAGAGTTGAGCTCGAAGCAGCCATTGTTGCTACCGAGATCAAAGAACCTGTTTGCCCGGTATACCAAAATATTGATGCCAAACCTTATAGGGATACGGCATCGATAAAACAAAATTTAATAGCCCAACTTACTGGACCGGTGAGATGGACGCAAACTGTAAAACATATGCTGGAAGATGGGGCAACATCATTTACCGAAGTAGGGCCGGGCAAAGTACTGCAAGGACTGGTAAAAAAGGTGGATATGGCGGTGCCCACCAGCAGCGCAATTTTACAATAAATCCGGTATCAAGCAGTTAGTATCAAGTATCACGATTTATTTGAGGTTTCAAAGTCTTGATGCTAACTGCCTGATACCAGACTAAACACTATATATACAGGGAATTTGACTATCTCAGGAAAAATACGCTTGTTGCTTACCTTAATAGGCCTTAGTTTATTAATTACGGCCATTATTGTTCAAAAAGAGTACTCACCTGTAAACAACCTCGTAAAAGCCGGCACTACGCTGGAACATAACCTGCATAAAAAGGAGGCTTATGTAAATGAGCTGATCAATAACAGGCTGAATTTCAGATTGCTAAAATACCTGCCAGATAATGAGCAGGATGCCCTTAACGATATAAACGATGTCACGGTTAATAACCGTATATTGTTTATAACACTGAAAAACAATAATTTGCGGTTTTGGAGTGGTATAAGGGCTATTCCGGATAATCCGGGAGCTATAAAAGAGGGCTATTCCTTTATCAGGCAATCCAACGGCTACTACGAAGCCATCAGAAAAACCAAAGGCGATTTTTCAGTTATCTTTTTTATTCCTATAAAGATCAACTACGCGTTTGAAAACCAGTATCTGCAAAACACATTTGATAAGGACCTGGTTAAATATAACAATATTGAAATAGCTGATTATACCGACAATAACATCTATGAGGTACATAGCAGCAACCATCGCTATTTATTCTCCATAAAACTAAAGGCTAACAGCGTTAATTATGCTTTTGTTTATTATGAGCTGGCGTTTTGGATATTAACCGTGATGGTGTTGTGTGTTCTGATGCACAAAATATGTAGTTATATTGCTTTAAAAGGTTATTCGGTATTATCCATTATATTGCTGGCGGCATTTATCGTATTGTTCAGGTATATTAACCTGCATTATAACCTGCCCGATTTTGCTTATACACTATCGGTATTTAACCCAATATATTATGCTTCCAGTGTAGTATATCCCTCCCTTGGCGATTTTTGTATCAACATTCTGTGTATGTGCTGGTGGATTACTTTTATCTATCTGCAACGGCGGAGGCTATTTACGGTTGTACCCACCAAAACGGTCGGCTATTTTATTGTAATAGCCAGCATATTAATACTTATTGCCAGCTCAACACTGCTGCTAAATTTGTTTTATGGACTCATCATCAATTCAAAAATAAGTTTTAATGTAAATAATGTACTCAGTCTTTCGGGCTTCAGTTTACTTGGCGTAATAATGCTCTGTTTCAGTTTCCTGATATTTTATATTGTTGATGAGATCATCCTTTCTATTTGTCTCCGGCTATTAGTACCCAGGTCACATCAGTTATTCCTGCTGTTGCTGGGGGTAGTTGCAACAACCATGGTTTTTGCCCTATACAGGGAATATACATCGTTCTATCTTTTGTGGAGCATCATCGTTATTATCCGGGCTTACGGACATTTATTTCACAAGGGGCGGCTTAATGGTACAACACTCCTGGCTATTATACTGATATGTGCTCTTATTTCGGCCATTAAACTTAACCAGTTTGAAAGTGTGAAGGAACGGGAGACTCGTAAAGCGCTTGTTCAGAAATTGGAGGTGCCGGATGATGCGACAGCCGATTATATTTTCAAAAAAATAGAAGGACAGATTATTACCGATACCGCCATTATGGCATACTTTACCCCGAATGCTGTACATAATAAGGATTTCCTGAAAACCCGTTTCCAGAAGCTATATTTTGATGGTTATTTGTCGAAATATGAATTTAAAGTACACGAGTATAATGAGCTGGAGCAACCCTTAACGGATGATAATTATGCTTTAAATGTATTTAAGGATCTTGTATTATATAGTTCATTTAAGGTATCAGATTATTTTTACCGGGAGAATGAATCGTTCGGGTTTCAGAATTACTTTGCCATTTTACCCGTTAATTACAGCGGCAAGCAATTAGGTACCCTGGTAATTGAATTAAAATCAAAGCCATTGCAGCCATCCGGCACCTTTCCGGAGCTGCTGGTTGATGGGCATATAAAACCGGAGGATGAGTTTAAGGATTATTCGTACGCGTTTTATATTGATAATAAACTGCTGAGCCAAAAGGGTAATTATGTTTATACATTGGATAATACCGAGTTCAAGGGCGTTATTAAAAAGTATATTATTAAAACCACCCGTAGTAACAACGCCGAGTGGTATGATAGCTTTACAAGCTACAGCCATTTAATATATAAGCCCAGCAAACGTAATTTAATTGTGGTAAGTAAAGAGGAAAATCCATTGTATAACGGGATCACCTCTGTTACCTTCTTTTTTGTAGTACTGTTGGTTTTTAGCACTATTATTTTAACCATCAGGTGGTTAAGAATGCGCACAAGGATCTGGAGCATCCATGATCATAAACTAAAATGGGGCTTTAAAATAAACTTCGACAGGATATTATATCGAACGCGGATCCAGTTCTCAATGGTATTTGCTGTAATGATCACCCTCCTGATGGTTGGTTTTATCACCTTTGTGTCCATCAGCACGCAATATCATACCCAGCAGGATAAAATGATCCGCGATAAGATAACCCGTATAGTTACAGCTTTTGAAAGCGGCGCGTTCAACAAATATATATATAATGTTAACGAAGAAAGCCAGGTAAGCTTTAATGAGCTGGCCAATAATTACTCAACCGATCTTACCTTATTTGATACCAACGGGGTGCCGCTGGTAACCACCCAGCCTAAAATTTATGAGTATGGGTTAACTGCCAAAAGAATGAATGCCAAAGCCTTTATTTATCTGAGCAGGCTACAAAAATCTGAGTTTGTAAATGAAGAAAAAATAGGAGGCTTAAGTTATAAGGCGGCCTATGCGCCTATTATCAGTTCAAATAAAACCATAGCGTATATTCAGCTGCCTTATTTTTCGAACGAGGCTGATTACCGGGAGCGTATCAGTTCCTTGCTCAATGTAATGATCAATGTGTATGCGGTGGTGTTTTTGGCTATCGGGTTGTTCGCGGTTATTATAGCCCGGCAAATTACTGCGCCACTAAACTTTATACAGGAAAGTTTAAGTAAAACTATATACGGTAAAAAGAACGAACACATCAAATGGGCACGTAATGACGAGATTGGGGCGTTGATATCTGAGTATAACAAAATGATATCGGCACTGGAGAACAGCGCGCACCGCCTGGCCCAGTCTGAGCGGGAAAGCGCCTGGCGCGAAATGGCCAAACAGGTGGCCCATGAAATTAAAAATCCGCTAACACCCTTAAAATTGGGCTTACAGCTATTGGATAAATCGTGGAAGGATAAAGATCCTAAGTTTGATCAGAAATTTGAGCGTTTTAGCCGGTCGTTTGTAGAGCAGATCGAAAGCCTTTCGTCCATTGCATCGGAGTTTTCGGCCTTTGCCAAAATGCCCGATACCCGCATTGAACAGATCAATATTTTTGAAATGCTGGGGCAGGCGGTTACTATTTTTAAACAAATGGATAATATTCTGATAGCCTATCAGCCTCCCGAAACCCCATTTATGATCAATGCCGACCGCGACCAACTACTGCGTTGTTTTAATAACCTGCTCAAAAATGCTATTGAAGCAACCCCGCCAGACAGGCAAGGGGTTATCGATATTAACTACCTGGTCACCAGCAAAAACGTACTGCTCACTATTAAGGATAATGGGAATGGTATCCCCGAAAACATGCGTGAAAAAATATTTGAGCCTAACTTCACCACCAAAAGCTCCGGCACCGGTTTGGGACTTGCCTTTGTTAAAAACTCCATCGAAAACGCTAACGGCAAAATCTGGTTCGAAACAACCATAGGCAGTGGCACCTCTTTTTACCTAAGCTTCCCGGCCGCCATTTAAGCTAAAAGCCTAAGGCAAAAAGCCCAAAGCAAAGAACATGGTGATTTTTAATAAACAATTATAAAAGGCTTTCGGCTTTGAACCTTTCGCTTTCAGCTTTTTGCTTTAAGCCTTCAGCTTTTCGCTTTCAGCTTTCTTCTTGAATTTTTTCACTGTTTCAGTAACATGAGCCAGGTGGTGATTGCTGTGCCAGGCATAAAGTCCAAGCCCCTTGATGAGGGAAACAGTATCACCTGATGCCGGGTGAACAAAGGTGCGCGACCATTCATTTTCTGTAAAACTTTCAAACAAGGCAACAAAATGCTGATGGATACCTTCCAGCATTTTTAAGGATGGTTCAACCGGCAGGCGGTAATCTGGCAGCAGGGCCCAGTCGGCCTCTTCATAGGGCTTTATTACCGGGTTGTTTTCGGTTAAAGCAAGCTTAAAGCGGGTAATAGAGTTCATGTGGCTATCAGCCAGGTGGTGTATCACCTGGCGAAGTGTCCAGCCTCCGGTACGGTAAGGCGTATCCAGTTCCTGGTAGTTTAAGCCGGCAATGGCATGTCTTAATTTACCGGGCAGGGTCCGTATATCCTCTATCCATTCGCGTATATCCTCGTTGGTATATGATGCCGGCGGCGTAAATTTCCCGATCGGGAATTTCATTTGTTCGTCTGTCATGTGCTGTAAAAAAATTTAATTTAGGCATAATTTAAAACTACCACAAGCTTTTGCTATAAATTAGCGTTCTGTACCTATTTAATAAACCGATGGTTAAAAAAATATTATTAGTACTCCTGCTTTTAAATGCCTCATTTTTATATGCGCAAACCATCAAAACCGATATAGTGGTTATAGGTGGCGGGGCTGCCGGAACCGCGGCTGCTATACAGGGTGCACGCAGTAAACTAAAAACCGTATTGGTTGAACCCGGACCATGGCTGGGTGGCAGCATGACCGCCGCCGGCATGTGTGTAGTGGAAGGCAACAGGAACCTGCCAACGGGTATCTGGGGCGAATTCCGCAGGCATGTGCGCGATTTTTATAAGAACAGGCTGGGTTATGATACCACCTATAATGCCACCCTGCGTTTTGAACCCTACACCGGTGCGGCTATCCTCAAAAAAATGACTGATACTGTTAAAAATCTCACAGTAAAATTAAATACCCCGTTTACCGCCATTGAAAAAGATGGCACGGGCTGGCAGGTAAGTATTACCGAAAATAACCGAACCACCACCATAAAAGCCAGGGTAGTAATTGATGCCACTGAAACCGGCGATGTAGCAGCCAAAGCCGGCGAAGTACTCATATCGGGTTTTGACAGCGCGCAGGATACCGGCGAAAGTTTAGCCCCGGCCACAGCTTTGCCCCGTATACAGGATATTACCTGGATAGCCATTGTAAAAGACTTTGGGAAAACAGCCGATAAAACGATGCCCAAACCACAGGGTTATGATGCTGCGGAGTACGCCTGTCTGAAAGGGAAAAATATTAACAAAATGCTGGCTGATGGCAGATTGCCCAATGATAAATACATGATCAAATGGGCAGGATGCGGTAATCAATACCCAACCACTGCCGATGATCTGAAACCCGCCAACCGGGATGCCTTTTATGCTAAGGCTCGTTTGCATACCCTGGGCTTGATATACTACCTGCAAACAGAACTCGGCTTTAAAAACCTGGGATTGGATGATGAATATCCAACGCCTGATCATTTGCCTTACCTTCCCTACATTCGGGAGGCCGGCCGTGCCAAAGGCTTGGTCCGCATGACATTGGACGACCTGTATCAGCCTTACGACCGCCCTGTAAAATTGTACCGTACCGCCATAGCAGTTGGCGATGCTTCGCCGGGACAACATTATGGAGAAGGCACCGCGCCAAAAACAAACTATCCGCCGTTTATGGCCTACAGTATCCCGCTGGGATCTATCGTGCTTAAAGATCTTGACAATTTACTGATAACAGAGAAAGCGCTGTCGGTATCGCATTTAGTGAATGCCAGCAGTATGTATCCTTCTGTCCAAATGGCCATAGGGCAGGGTGCGGGAGCAACGGCTGCTTTTTGCGCTTTCTTTAAAACCACGACCAAAAAACTAAATGTGCGCATAATACAAGGCGAACTGCTTGATTTTAAAGCCTGGCTATTGCCTTTTTCGGATATCAAACCAAACGACCCTTATTTGAGGTCGATGCAGCAGATAGGGGCTACGGGTTTACTTAAAGGGGTACCAAAAATAAATGGCAACAGCGCACAGCTGCTATTTATGCCCGATTCTGTAGTGAGTACTGCGGAAGTGGAGCCTTTTTTTAAGGAAATATACACCCGTGCTTTTTTATGGTTTAATAAAGAAAAGCCAGGTGAAAAATTTACACAGGGTAATCTGCTGTCGTTCATCAGCGAGATTACCTTGACCGAACCTAAAACCCTGCAGGTAAGCTTGCAGAAAGCCTGGAAAACGCAGTATAAATTCAACTCTGATTTTGATTTGAATCGACCGGTTACCCGGCGGGAATTTGCCGTTTTGGCCAATAAGTTTTTAAACCCCTTCGCCCGTACGGTTGATCTTTCCGGGAGGATGGTGAATTGAAAAAAAACAGTATGCATCTCTTTTCGCCGCAGGCGAAAAGAGATATTAAAAGCCGCGTCGAGCGCAGCGTGAAGTATTCTGTTTTTGGGAATTCAGGAAGACGGTCTGGTTATTCGGATTTCAAAATGGCGTATAGGTGCTTATCCATCACTTCCCCTTTTTTGATCAGCGCGTTGCGCATAATACCCTCTTTAATATAGCCTGCCTTTTCCAGTACCCGCATAGATGCGGTATTTTTGCTAAACACACCGGCCTGCACACGGATGATACCTAAATTTTCAAAGGCATAACGGGTAAGCAACTGTACCGCTTCGGTGATAATGCCGCGGCCCCAGTAAGGTTCGGCCAGCCAATAACCTATTTCGGCTTCATTATGGTTGGCATCAACCTTTAAATCCAAGGCAATACCGCCGCAAACCTGGCCGTCAATAGCTATCGCGAAATTGGTTAGCAGCTCTTGTTTCTTCATAAAGGCCACCCAGGTAAAGGCATCATTCAGCGTGTATGGGTACGGAAAGCGATCCAATAAAAAAGCAGATACATTTGGGTTGTCCGCATGTTTTTGCAATGATGCCTCATCGCCATCAAACCATCCCCTTAAAATAAACGCTGAACCCCGAATTTCCATTTTGTAACAATAAAATGCCTAAAATTAACAATGATAACCGAAACTGTTAAATTGCAGACATTTTAAGGCATTTGCCATATTGATTTACATGAAAAGACTGATCACTTTACTACTTATAGTTAATACCGCCGCCACGTTCGCTCAGAAACTGGATACCCTAACCATCGAAAAGATCATGCGTGACCCAAAATGGATAGGCGTATCGCCATCCAATATCCGCTGGAGCGACGACAGTAAAAAGATCTATTTTAAATGGAACCCTGGTCATGATGAGGCGGATGCTCTATATGCCATCAATACAGGTAACACCAATCCGCAAAAAGTAAGTATGGCGGAGCAGCGCGGTTTAACGACTGATGGCGAGTGGAATAAAAGCCATACACAAAAGGTTTTTGAAAAAAACGGAGATCTGTTTCTGGCTGATATTAAAAGTGGTAAGGTTATTCAACTTACTAATACCGAGCAGCGCGAGGACAATCCCATTTTTAGCGGTGACGAACATGAGGTCATATTTAAACAAAACAATAATCTTTTTGCCCTGAAACTTAACGGTGGGCAGTTAAAACAGCTGACCAATTTTGTACGCTCCTCAACGGATAAAAAAGATGCCGAAAAGCTGAATGATCAGCAGGCATGGCTCAAAAAGCAACAGCTGGAACTTTTTGATATCATCAAAAAAGAAGCGAAAGAAGATAAATTGGATTCAATCCAAACCGCAGCCCTGGAGCCTCAGCAATTAAAAGAGCTGGTTACAGGAGGCGATCGTGTGGGCTTGGTAAAAATAAGTCCTGATGGTAAGTACATCACCTATCGGTTAACCAAAGCTGCCGATGGCGTAAAAAATGCAATCGTTCCTAATTATGTCACAGCTTCGGGCTTTACAGAGGATATCCCGAACCGCTCAAAGGTTGGCAGGCCATCATCTACCTCAAAAATGCTGGTGTTTGATACCCGTCGCCAGTCCTTTTACCCGGTGCTTACCCAGGATATCCCTGGCATTAAAGATCTGCCCGATTATCTGAAGGATTACCCAACAGAACTGGCAGAACGTAAAAAAGCGAATGCAGACAGAAAAGTAGATATAGAAGGCCCATTCTGGAGTGTGGATGGTAAAAATGCTGTTGTAGTGATCAGCGCGCAGGATAATAAGGACAGATGGATCATGCGTCTTGATCCGGTAACAGGGAAGCTAAGCCTGCTTGACCGTCAGCATGATGAAGCCTGGATCGGTGGGCCGGGTATTGAAACCAGTGCCGCAGGTAATGTTGGTTTTACAGATGATACCCACTTTTATTTTCAGAGTGAAGCCAGCGGCTATTCGCATATTTACCTGGTTGATGTGATCAGCGGCGCTAAAAAGCAGCTGACCAGCGGTAAATGGGAGGTACAAACCCTGCAATTATCAAACGATAAAAAAACATTTTACTTTACTGCGAATATAGAACATCCGGGTATTACCCATTTTTATAGCATCCCGGTAAGCGGCGGCAATCCGGTTAAAATTACCGGGATGAAAGGCGGTAACGATGTAACCCTGTCGCCTGATGAAAAATGGCTGGCTATCCGTTATTCCTACTCCAACAAACCCTGGGAACTGTATCTACAACCCAACAAACCGGGGGCAAAGGCAATACAGGTAACACATTCGGTTTCGGCCGAATTTAATTCGTATCCATGGCGCAATCCGGAGATCATCACCTTTAAAAACAGGTATGGTGCTGATGTTTATGCTCGCCAGTATCTGCCAAAAAAAGCCGATCCGGCTAAACCCGCAGTTTTATTTGTACATGGTGCTGGATATTTGCAGGAGGTTACTTATTCCTGGAGCTACTACTTCCGCGAGTTTATGTTCAATAATATGCTGGCTGATAATGGCTATACGGTACTGGATATTGATTATACAGCCAGTGCCGGCTATGGTCGCGATTGGCGCACAGGGATCTATCGCCACATGGGTGGTAAAGATCTGACCGATCAGGTAGACGGGGTAAAATACCTGGTTGAAAAACTTGGTGTTAACCCTAAGCATGTGGGTTTGTATGGCGGTTCCTACGGTGGTTTTATTACCCTTATGGGTATGTTTACCGAGCCTGATGTTTTTGCCGCCGGCGGGGCCATCAGGTCGGTGACTGATTGGGCGCATTATAATCATGGGTACACCTCCAATATTTTAAATGAGCCCTTTACCGATGAGCAGGCTTATCGTAAAAGTTCGCCTATTTATTTTGCCAATGGCTTAAAAGGCAACCTGCTAATGCTGCATGGTATGATAGACCAGAATGTGAATTACCAGGATATCATCCGTCTTACCCAAAAATTGATTGAGCTGCATAAGGAGAACTGGGAACTGGCATCATACCCGGTAGAAGATCATGGCTTTGAACAAGCCAGCAGCTGGACGGATGAGTATAAACGAATATTTAAACTATTTGAGCAAACGCTGAAAAAGTGACTTAAGGTAAAAGGATCCGGAATTCATCGGTTCCTTCTACTCTTTCCAACTCAGTTCCATAAGGAAGGTTTAGATATGGAATAATAGCTTTATCATAATTTGCGATGGTATTTACGTTGTAGATCATTGTATTGTCCGGATCGTCGACATAATCCTGGGCTTCGGTGCCCGAAAAAAAGCGCCAACCGCTATCTTTCTCAAAGTCTGATTCTTGTCGGTACATGTATATCACTTTAAGACCATCAACAGTGATCTTGTCGGTGGCCATACATCCGCCCATTGGAGGGATAAGATTTAAAATCTGATCGGCCCTGAGTTTAAAGTTCTTCATGTGTTGTCGTCATAAGTGAGATGATTGACCTATGTTTTTCGCATTTGTGATAGTTTAATTAAAAGGTTTGCTGTAGGATAGCTTCTCCCAATTTCTGTTTAATTTTACAAATTATCAAATCATGTCAAAAAACATTTCCATAAATAAATTATCAATATTGCTCGTTTTTTCCTGCATAAGTTGTAGCAATACGTCCAAGTCGCCCGTAATTCATATCGATAAGATTGATCAGGAACGTTCTATCAAAATAAGTGGTTTAGATGTGGCCGTTATCCAGGACATCGCCCGTGATTCTGCGGGAGCGAACTGGCAGGGCTTGATGCCTGTATATAAAATGCCGGCCGATACGGATATGAAAAATTATCAGCCTATGCAGCCCGGTACATACCATATAGCTGATGGCGCCGTTATTTTTACACCGGATACCCCCTTTGTAAGCCACCGAACCTATTTTGTAAGGTATTATAAATTGGATAGCGATAATCAACTGACAGATTTTATCGGAGGGCGCAACCGGCCGGGTAGTTTACACTACATTGATTTAACATTTTAAGTAATAAACCGCCGTGAATTGCTTGAAAATCAAATAATATTATGTATATTTGCACCTAATTAATAAAAGAGGGGGCGATTTGTCCCCTCTTTTATTTTATCAATCAAATTATCAATCATAATACCGGAGGGTAATGAATATTGAAAAAAGAGTAAGAGAGCTGGTTGAAGAGAAGATAGCCGATAAGCCAAATTTGTTTATAGTGGACATCAAAATGCACTCAAACGGAAAGCTGATTGTGCTGGTAGATGGTGATAACGGCCTGGGGATTGATGATTGTGTGCAGATAAGCAGGCACGTTGGCTTCCACCTGGAAGAGGAGAATGTGATAGAAACGGCATACAACCTGGAAGTATCATCGCCGGGCATTGATTACCCGCTATCGTCAACCAGGCAATACGCCAAAAACATAGGGCGTAATTTAGGCATCAAAATGGCCGATGGAAGCAAAAGAGAAGGCAAGCTGACGGCTATAACAGAGGATGCCGTTATTATTGAAGAAAAAGTAAAAGAAAAAGGGAAAAAAGCCGAAACTGTTGAAAGCGTGATCCCTATTGATAAAATAACAGAGACAAAAGTTTTAATATCATTCAAGTAGAAAATGAGCAATATTAATTTAATTGATTCTTTTCAGGAATTTAAAGATTTCAAGAACATTGACCGCCCAACCATGATGAGCGTTCTGGAAGACGTTTTCAGAAGCATGATCAGGAAAAAGTATGGCACCGATGAAAATTGCGACGTAATTGTAAACACGGACAACGGTGACTTGGAGATCTGGCGTACCCGTAAGGTGATGGAAGATGGTTTTAGTGAGGATGACGACCTGGAAATTGAATTAGCCGAAGCACAATTGATTGACGCTGACCTGGAAGTAGGGGATGATTACATTGAGCAGATCACGTTGGAAAGCTTTGGCCGCCGTGCTATTTTAGCCGCGCGCCAAACACTGGTTTCAAAAATCCTGGAACTGGAAAAAGACGAGATCTTTAAAAAATATAAAGACCGTGTTGGCGAAATTGTTACCGGCGAGGTTTACCAGGTTTGGAAAAAAGAAACCCTGGTACTTGACGATGAAGGCAATGAGTTACTGCTGCCAAAAACCGAGCAAATTCCGGCGGACTACTTTAAAAAGGGCGACAGCGTAAAAGCGGTTGTGCATAAGGTAGACATGCTGAACAGTAACCCTAAGATCATCATTTCACGTACAGCTCCTGAGTTTTTACAGCGTTTGTTTGAGTTGGAAGTACCAGAGATATTCGATGGACTGATCACGATCAAGAAAATTGTACGTGAACCAGGCGAAAGAGCTAAAGTGGCTGTTGAGTCATATGATGACCGTATTGATCCGGTAGGCGCCTGCGTGGGTATGAAAGGATCACGTATACACGGTATCGTTCGCGAGTTAAAAAATGAAAATATTGACGTGATCAATTTCACCAATAATGTTCAATTATATATTCAGCGCGCATTATCACCAGCTAAAATAACTTCTATTAAGCTGGATGATGATAAAAAAACTGCGGCGGTATATTTAAAGCCCGATCAGGTATCACTGGCTATTGGCCGCGGCGGTCATAACATTAAACTTGCCGGTAAGTTAACCGGCTATGAAATAGACGTTTACCGCGAAGCAGATGAGCATGACGAGGATGTGGACATCGAAGAGTTTTCAGATGAAATTGACAGCTGGATCATCGATGAGTTTAAACGTATAGGTTTAGACACCGCGAAATCGGTACTTGCTTTAACAGTAGGCGAATTGGTAAAACGTACGGATCTGGAAGAAGAAACTGTAAAAGAAGTGTTATCAATATTGAGTGCTGAGTTTGAATAAGCATAGAAACCAAAATTAAAATCGTATTTTTGCGATAATAAGCAGAGAAATTATAATAAATGTCAGAAGACAAATCAATAAAATTAATTAAAGCAGTAAAAGAACTCAACATTGGTATGGGTACCATTGTCGATTTTTTGGCTACAAAAGGCTATAAGGTTGAAAAACAACCTATGGCGAAGCTGGATAGCGACATGTACTCCGCATTGTTGAAGGAGTTTGCTGTTGACAAAAGTATTAAGGAGGAAGCCAAGCAGATCAGTATCGGAAAGATCAGAAAAGAAGAGCCTGCTGGGTTTCCGGAAAAGCCGGTTGAGAATCGCCGTTCCCGGGACTTTGAGAACGAAGAGATCCTGATCAAGAACGCGGGCAACTATACCTCGCCGCAGGCAGAAAAACCAAAGCCGGTTGAACCTGCCGCTGACAAGTCTGACGAACGTAATGATGTTTTGCCGGGCGTTAAAGTAGTAGGTAAAATTGACCTTAATAATCTGAACGCAAAACCGCAGCCAGCGGCCGAAAAACCTGCAGAGGTAGCAAAACCTGTAGAGGTTGCTAAACAACCGGAAATTGTGGCTCCTGAGCCCAAGCCTGAGCCAAAGGCCGAAACCCCGGTAGAAAAAGCTCCTGAAGCTCCAAAAACAGAGGAGCCAAAGCAACAGCCTGTTGTTGAAACTCCAAAAGCGGAAGCTCCGAAAGTTCCGGTAACACCACCGGCTATTCCGGCTGTGCAAGCACCGGTTACCGAGGCAACTGCCGATGAAAGCCAGGAGCCTGATGTGATCAGGGCAAAAGCCGAAAGACTTACAGGGCCAAATGTGATCGGTAAAATACAATTACCGGTTAACACGCCGAAACGTAATCCGGTGGCATCATCATCAAATGCCAACAGTGCCGATCATAAACGCAAGAGGAAACGTAAGGATAACCAGGGTAACCCGCAACATGGCGGTGGACAACACGGTGGCAATCACCAGCAGCCGCAGCAAGGCCAAGGGCATAACAACCCACCTGCAGCAGGCGGAACCATTAATCCAAATCGTCCTGATTTCAGGAACCGTGGTAACGGTGCTCCCGGAAACGGTGGGCCAAGCCAGGGTGGTGGTAATCGTCCTGATTTCAGGAACAGCCGTAACAATCCGCCTCAAAATAGCGGTCCAAAAGAAGAACCATCTGAAAAAGATATACAAGACCAGATCAAGGCTACACTGGCGCGTTTAAGCGGGGCTGGTAAGTCGGGTAAATTTGCACAGAGAGCTAAATTCCGTCGTCAAAAACGTGATGATGTGGCCTCAACCGCCGAAGAGCTGGCATTAGAGCAGGAATTACAATCCAAAGTATTAAAGGTTACCGAGTTTGTAACAGCAAATGAGCTGGCTTTAATGATGGATGTTTCTGTAACACAGATCATATCTACCTGTATGAGCCTTGGCTTGTTTGTGTCTATTAACCAACGGCTTGATGCCGAAACCCTAAGCATTGTTGCCGATGAGTTTGGTTACCAGATAGAGTTTGTAAAACCGCAGGATGAGGAAGCCAATCTGGAACAGGAGGATGATCCTGCTGATCTGGTACCGCGTGCGCCGATAGTGACCATCATGGGCCACGTTGACCACGGTAAAACATCCCTGCTCGACTTTATACGTAAAACAAATGTAATAGGCGGCGAAGCAGGTGGTATTACCCAGCACATTGGTGCTTATGAGGTAACCCTGCCAGGCGATAAAGGGAAAATAACATTCCTGGATACTCCGGGTCACGAGGCGTTTACCGCCATGCGTGCAAGGGGTGCACAGGTAACGGATATTGTAATTATAGTAATTGCCGCAGACGATAGCGTGATGCCGCAAACCCGCGAGGCTATAAACCACGCGCAGGCAGCAGGAGCGCCTATCATTTTCGCTTTCAACAAAATTGATAAGCCAGGCGCTAATGCCGATAAGGTACGTGAACAACTTTCGGCCATGAACATTTTGGTTGAGGAGTGGGGCGGTAAATACCAAACCCAGGAAATATCAGCTAAAACAGGTTTAAATGTTGAGCTGCTTTTAGAAAAAGTATTGCTTGAGGCCGAATTACTTGAACTGAAAGCCAACCCGAATAAGCGTGCCGTAGGTACTGTTATTGAAGCAGCCCTTGATAAAGGTCGTGGTATTGTTACCACCATCCTGGTACAAGCCGGTCGCTTAAAAGTGGGTGATCCGATACTGGCAGGTTGTTACAGTGGTCGTGTTAAAGCATTGACCAACGAGCGTGGTCAAAGGGTTGAATCTGCAGGGCCATCAACACCGGTACAGGTGTTAGGTATGCAGGGCGCGCCTACAGCAGGTGATAAGTTTAACGTATTGGAAAGTGAAGTTGAAGCCCGTGAAATTGCTAATAAGCGCTTGCAACTGCAACGTGAGCAAGGTTTACGTACGCAGAAACATATTACCCTTGATGAGATCGGCCGTCGTTTGGCAGTAGGTAACTTTAAGGAGCTTAACATTATTGTTAAAGGTGACGTGGATGGATCAATCGAAGCGTTATCCGATTCATTACTGAAACTATCAACCGAGCAGATACAGGTTAATATCATATCTAAAGCAGTTGGTCAGATCTCTGAATCTGATGTATTGCTGGCTTCCGCGTCTGACGCGATCATTATCGGTTTCCAGGTTCGTCCGTCAGGAAGTGCCCGCAAACTGGCTGAAGCTGAGCAGATCGATATCAGGTTGTACTCTATCATCTACGATGCCATCAATGAGATCAAAGCTGCGATGGAAGGTATGCTTGCACCAACATTTGAAGAGAAGATCGTGGCCAATGTGGAAATACGTGAAACCTTTAAGATCAGCAAAGTAGGTACTATAGCAGGTTGTATGGTATTGGATGGTAAAATTAACCGTAACAGCAAGATCCGCATCATACGCGATGGTGTAGTAATTTACACAGGTGAATTAGCTTCGTTAAAACGCTTTAAAGATGATGTTAAGGAAGTAAACGCCGGTTATGAGTGCGGTTTAAATATCCAAAACTTTAATAACATTGAAGTAGGCGACATCGTTGAAGCTTATGAAAATGTAGAAGTGAAACGTAAGCTGTAATAGCAGTTTTCATATATAAAAAATAAAAGGGCCCTTAAAAAGGGCCCTTTTATTTTTAAGTGTGTTTTAGTAGAGCAGATAGTATTCTACATAGTGTAGATTGGCCACTATACATGCAAATGTTATAATTTGGGGATAAAAGCTGTTCTCCGCAGCGCTCAAGAGCATGTTAGCCAAGCAGCATGTATAAGATAAACAGATATATTTATTGTAACATAATTAATACAATAAGTAGGCAGATTTGATTATTCCTCATAACCTTTTGATTTTTAAATAAAAGAAATGTAAATTCCATTTTTATATAACCTTAAATGATAAAAAAACATTTCCTAAACCTTGTTATAGTCATTTTTATTCTTCTTGCCGAACATGTTCGGGCGCAGACCGCAACTGCTGATAATAGCAGTGGGGATCAGACCAGTATCACCCGACTGGCCGATGCTTACAATAGCGCTATAGGGCAGCAATCCCGTTTGTATAATGGACCCGAATACGAACCATATAATCCAGCTATAAAAGGGACCGCGTATTTTCAGGATATCAATAAATTTACTCCAGGTACAGTTACCTATGATGGCTTATTTTTTAAGGATGTGCCGATGATGTATGATCTGAATAAAGACGTTGTAGTAGTGCTCTTATATAATAAATTTTCCATGTATACCCTACTAAATGAGCGGGTTGAGCGTTTTGACCTGCTCAATCATCATTTTGTAAACACCTTATCAGACTCATTACATACCAATAACGGTATCGACCCGGGTTTTTATGATGAGTTATACCATGGTCATGTTGTTGTGCTGGCCAAGTATTCAAAATCAATCCAAACAAACTCGGGTTCAAATGCTATCGAAACCTATTTTTCACAACGTAAAAGTTTTTACCTGAAGAAAGGGAACAATTATTATAGTATTAGCGGGCAGGGAGCCTTACTTGATATTTTAAAAGATAAAAAGAAAGAGCTACAACAATACATTAAAACCAAGAAGATTAAATATAGGAAGGCCCCGGAAGAAGCTATGGTTGCTATAGCCGGCCGGTATGATGAGTTATCCAGGTAGGATGTCTTAAACTTAAGCGGCAAAAATAGTACCCTGGTGATAATGGCGTCATATAATATTTTACCGGTATGGGTAAAAAATAAAATTATAGATGAAAAAAATTTACTTTCTGAGTTTCTGTTTCCTGGTACTTGTTAAGTTGTGTTTTGCTCAGCAAAATACAGCAGTATCAATAAGTGTAAACTTTCATCAGGCTACCATCGGCCAATTTGTAACAGAATTGGAAGCGAAAACCGGGTATTATTTTTACTATAATCCCATTCAATTCGATAGTTTAAAAGTTTCTGTTGATGTAAATAATAAGCCCATTGAAACGGTGCTGGATCTGGCTTTTAAGAATACCGATTTTCATTATGCTATTACCTCCCAACACCAGATATTTCTTACCCGCGGGCGCGAGATACAAATCAGATTGCCTGCTGGGTTTTTCGAAAATAAGCCAGGAACAACACCGTCAATAACCAATCAGTCTAAAAGTGTTTCTACTAATGCTGCAGTTGCCGATTTTACTGATGAAAAAGAAAAAAAAGTTCCTGAAGCCACCACAGAAAACAAATTGTATGAAATAGGGATTAAAACAAACACTATTCAACCGGGTAAAGCCACACTATCTGGCTATGTACGTGATGGCAAATCGGGCGAATCGGTGGTAGGCGCCAGTATTTATGTTACCAATACAAAAACGGGTGTAGCCACAGATCAGTTTGGATACTTTACTATTGTGTTACCAAAAGGGAGGCAAATTTTAAGTGTAAGAGGTATTGGCATGCGTGATACCCGCCGCCAGATAATATTATACTCTGACGGTAAACTGATCATTGAAATGCAGGAGCAGGTGACCAGCTTAAAGGAAGTGAAAATATCTGCCGAAAAGGTGGCCAATGTTCGTAATGTACAATTAGGTGTAAACCGATTGGATATTAAAAGCATCAAACAGGTACCAACCGTATTTGGCGAAGCTGATGTATTGCGGGTGGTATTAACGTTACCCGGCGTGCAGTCTGTAGGTGAGGCTACAACCGGGTTTAATGTTCGCGGGGGCTCTGCCGATCAGAACCTGATATTGCTTAACGATGCCACCATTTATAACCCGGCACACTTTTTTGGATTCTTCTCTGCATTTAACCCCGACATTGTTAAAGATATTGAACTATACAAAAGCAGTATTCCTGAAAAATTTGGCGGTCGTTTGTCGTCGGTATTGGATATAACAGATCGGGAAGGCAACAAAAAGAAGTTCACAGGCTCGGCGGGTATTGGTTTAATAACCAGCAGGCTCAATGTGGAAGGGCCGATTATTAAGGATAAAACCTCATTTATATTTGGTGGGCGCATTACTTATTCGGATTGGCTGCTCAAACTGTTGCCCGAAGAATATAAACATAGCCAGGCTTCATTCTACGATCTTAATCTGGATATAAGTCACCAGATAGATGATAAAAACAATCTTTACTTAACCAGTTACCTGAGCCACGACCAGTTTAAGCTCAACAGCGACACAGCTTATAGTTACAGCAACAGAAATATCAACATTAAGTGGAAACATAACTTTAACGATAAGCTATTTAGCCTGATAACAACCGGCATTGATAGGTATCAATATAATATTGCAAGTTTTGATAATCCGGTAAATGCCTACAAACTTAATTTTAATATCAACCAAACTAATCTTAAAGCCGATTTTACTTATTACCTCAATCGGAAAAATACGGTTGACTTTGGTGTAAGTACTATTTACTATAAGTTGCATCCTGGTAATTTTCAGCCTAATGATGTAAAATCATTAGTAACGCCAGATGTTGTTCCGGCGCAACAGGCTTTAGAAAGCGCTGCCTATCTCGGTGATAAATATGATATTACAGATGATCTTTCATTAAGCGCGGGTATCAGGTATTCGCTCTACAATTACCTGGGACCACAAACAGTTTATAACTATGCGCCCAATTTGCCAAAAACAAGTTCAAATTTTTTAGATAGTACCACCTATTCCAAAAATAAAGTGATCAAAACCTATTCGGGTCCCGAGTTCAGGCTTTCTGCCCGGTATAACCTGGGGGATAATACATCTGTAAAAGCAGGATATAATACCTTGAGGCAATATATACACCTGCTTTCAAATACTACAGCAATAGCGCCAACGGATGTATGGCAGTTGAGCGATCCTAATATTAAACCACAATATGGCGATCAGGTATCATTAGGCTTGTATCGTAATTTTAAAGAAAATACCATTGAAACCTCGGTTGAGGTTTATTATAAACGATTAAGGGACTACCTGGATTACAGAAGTGGTGCCAATCTGGTGCTCAACCATCACATTGAAAATGATGTACTGGGTACCCAGGGTAAAGCTTATGGTATTGAATTTTTGATCAAAAAAACTACAGGTAAAGCCAATGGATGGATAAGCTATACCTATTCCCGTACGTTTTTGAGGCAGGATAATATCAACGAAGGTGAATTAATTAACGGAGGAGCTTATTATCCGGCTAACTTTGATAAGCCGCATGATTTTAATTTTATTGGCAATTACCGGTTTTCGCACCGGTTTAGCGTGTCGTTAAATGTAACTTATAGTACGGGAAGGCCAATCACGCTGCCAATAGCCAAATATGAATACGGCGGTTCTGAAAGGGTGCTTTATTCTGACAGGAATACTTATCGTATACCAGACTATTTCAGATCAGATTTTTCGATGAATATTGAAGGTAATCATAAAATATATCAACGAACACATAATTCGTTCACTTTAGGGGTTTATAATCTTACAGGAAGGCAAAATGCTTATTCCGCATATTTTACCCAGCAAGCAGGGATAATTAGCGGGTTTAAACTATCCATATTTGCCAAACCAATACCATTTATTAATTATAACATCAGGTTTTAGCAATATAAGGGTTCCGATATCAATATGAATTATGCATATAAAGTTTTGCAAAAATCGAACAAAAACCTATGGGTAGTAAAATGAAAAGCAACATGAGCAAAAGTAAATACATATGGTACTTATTTGTGGTAATAGGGGTTGCGATAAGCTGTAAGAAGCCATATAATCCAGCCATTGTGAGTAGCGATAACCATTACCTGGTTGTGGAAGGGGTGATCAATAGTGGCAATGACTCTACTATAATTAACCTAAGCAGAACGGTAAAGTTGTCAGAAGATGTAAGTACCCAGATAGTAACTAATTACACGGTGGTTATTGAGGGAGAGCAAGGCGGCAATTACGCTTTACAATCCGAAGGGAACGGCCGATATGATATTGGCCCAATGCATCTTGATGCTTCAAAGAAGTATCGCTTGCATATCACAACACCCGAAGGTAAGCAGTACGTGTCAGATTATGTGGAAGTAAAGCAAACACCACCTATAGACAGTATTGGTTTTACTCCTAAAAATAACTACCTGCAGATATATGCAAATACGCACGACGCAACTAACAATACCCGCTACTATAGGTGGGATTATTCGGAGGCTTGGCGCTTCCATACTAAATTTCAATCAAGCTTTATTGTTGATGGTGGTGCGGTAAGAGGCAGACGTGCAGATGAATCAATATATTATTGCTATGCGAGTGACAAATCCAGCAATATAGTGTTAGGTTCATCAGAAAAACTTACCCAGGATGTAATATTTCAGACACCGATTAATACTATTGCCAGTAATTCCGAAAAATTGGAATTGAGATATTCCATTTTACTTAAACAATATGCACTAACTAAGGATGGCTACCAGTTTTGGGAAAATATGAAGAAAAATACCGAACAACTGGGAAGTATATTTGATGCCCAGCCTACTCAACTACAAGGAAATATTCACAATATGAGTGACCCTACAGAACCTGTTATTGGATATGTAAGTGTTACAAATGTGCAATCAAAAAGAATATATATCAATAAAGGGCAATTACCAAATGACTGGATAGAAAAATATCCTTATGACTGTGGTATGGCCGATTCGGCCTTCTTTTCTCATCCGAAAACAGGATCCAATGATGTACTATACTACATTATTCAGGGCGGGGGAATAGCCGTAGATGCAATATATGGCCCTTTTGGCATCCTTGGATACACCTATTCATCCTCCGGGTGCACAGATTGTACCATACGAGGCAAGGTAAAAAAGCCTTCGTTTTGGATAGATAATTAACAGATAAATATATTGCTATATAAAAGTAGAACTAAATACCTGTACCGGTTATGAAAAAAATTAAGGCGATTGCTAAAACTATAGCTTTATTGATTGGAGGATTATTGCAATTGCACACGAATTGCTCGGCACAGGTATTAGATCAAATTAAAAATAGCTTTAATCAGTATGAGCAGGAATCTGTACAGGAAAAAATATTTGTTCATACCGATAAGAGTGCTTATTTGCCTGGTGAGATCATCTGGTTTAAGATTTATAATGTTGATGCCAGCCTCCATAAACCCATCAACCTAAGTAAAGTTGTGTATATTGATGTGCTTGATCATGAGCAAAATGCCGTACTACAAGCAAAAATTGCCATGAAAAATGGTGCTGGGAGTGGTTCTTTGTATATTCCGGTGTCGTTAAACAGCGGCAATTATAAATTAAGAGGCTACACTAACTGGATGAAAAACTTCAGTGCTGATTATTATTTTGATAAAACCATTCTTATCGTAAATCCACTAAAAACACCAGAGGCGGTAAGTCGGCAGGCACAGGCAGGCTATGATGTTCAGTTTTTTCCGGAAGGAGGAAATTTGATCAGCGGTATTACCAGTAAAATAGCTTTTAAGGTAACAACGCCTAATGGTACAGGGCTTGACGCTTATAAGGGTTTTATTGTTGATGGATATAATGACACAGTAGCCCGGTTTGAGCCGTTGAAATTTGGTATGGGGAGCTTTATATTTACCCCGGGGGCCAACGCTTCTTACAAGGCCGTTATTAAGCCAACCTCAGGAAATGTGATCACAAAAGAGTTACCAACTATCAATAGCCAGGGTTATACCATGCAGTTGAAAGATAATGGAGGATCGCAATTGGAGGTCATTGTAAATGGCGCCGGCATTGGTAGCGGAGAAGTATATCTTTTTGCACATACCAGGCAAATAGTTAAAATAGCTCAAAGTGTCAGTCTTAATTCAGGGACTGCCAGTTTTATAATTGATAAAATAAAACTTGGTGAAGGCGTATCGCACATCACCATCTTTAACAACGCTAAGCAGCCTGTTTGTGAGCGACTTTATTTTAAACGTCCTAAACAAGAATTGCTGATTGATGCATCTGCGGATCAACCGCAATATGGCATACGTAAAAAGGTTAATATAAATATTTCGGCTAAAAACCCCGCAGGTGATCCTTTGTCAGCCAATTTATCCTTGTCGGTCTTCCGGGTGGATACCTTGGAGCACGTAGATAGGGATGATATTATGAGTTACCTATGGCTGAAATCAGATCTGCACGGAAATATCGAATCGCCATCTTACTACTTTAAAAATGTTAATACAGAAACGGATACAGCACTTGATAACTTGATGCTTACACAGGGTTGGAGGAGGTTTCGGTGGAGCAATGTGCTGAGCGATAAACCCGTAACACTCAACTTTTTGCCTGAGTATAATGATCATTTGATTACCGCAAAAGTAGTAAATACAGTTACCGGCCATCCCGCAGAGAACGTATTGGTATACTTAAGCGTTCCTGGAAAAAGAGTTCAGTTATATACCTCAAAAAGTGATTCATTAGGGCGTTTGGTATTTAATACCAAACAACTGTTTGGCTCCGGCGAGATCATCGCTCAAACAAACTCCGAGCGGGATACAACCTACCGGATAGATGTTTTGAGCCCCTTTTCCGAACAGTATGCGAAGTATAACCTGCCAGGTCTAAATCTGACACCTGGTATACAAAAAACACTGGAAGAGCATAGCCTGGCCATGCAGGCACAAAATATATATGCAGGTAATAAAATAAAACAGTTTTATGACCCGGGGGTTGATAGCTCTGGTTTTTTTGGGAAGCCGTATAAAACGTATCTTTTAGATAATTATACCCGTTTTACAACAATGGAAGAAGTTTTGCGCGAATATATAAGAGAAGTGAATGTTGTACAGTCGCATAAAAGATATCATATAAAAGTATTAAATGATCGGGGCTTTTTAGATGGCGATCCCCTTGTTATGCTTGATGATGTACCGGTGTTTAATATCGATAAGGTAATAGCTATCGACCCATTGAAAGTGAAAAAACTGGAAGTGATAAGAGAAAGATATTATTATGGACCGTCGGTGCAGGAGGGTATATTAAGTTATACAACCTATAAAGGCGATTTGGGTGGAGCCGAAATGGACCCACATGCGGTAGTGCTTGATTACGAAGGTTTGCAGTTACAGCGGGAATTTTATTCACCTGTTTATGATACGGATGAGGCAATTAAAAGCCGGGTCCCCGATTTTCGCAATCTTTTATTTTGGCAGCCAAATGTCAATATTAGCACAGCCGGCAAAAGCCAATTGACGTTTTATATTTCAGATCAAACCGGGAAATTTATAGGATTAATACAAGGGCTGACCCCAAATGGGGATGCTGGCAGCAAGTATTTTACCTTTGAAGTAAAATAAATTAAAAAATATTTAAAGACGGCCAGAGCAAAAATATCGAAGGTGTTATGGTTGGTTTTGTTTGATAGTGAGTTGGTTATAAAGGGGGGAGATTGTATGTGGCTATACTAAATAAGCCACATAAAGAATACTGTATCCACAATAAATAAGTTTTTTTTCAAAACCATTTGCGTAATACAAAAAGCTGCGTATATTTGCAGACCCAAAAACGGAGTGGTAGTTCAGCTGGTTAGAATACATGCCTGTCACGCATGGGGTCGCGGGTTCGAGTCCCGTCCATTCCGCTTTTTCAATATCAAAAACAGTAAAAACCCCTTAAATGATGTCATTTAAGGGGTTTTTCATTTTCAGGACATACCAAATTATTCACGTTTTCGCATAGCATTCGGGAGTAATTCGGGAGTCATTTACAAGTCTGCTTACGAACTCCCGAATTTGCTCACAATGTCTTGATATACAGCCAGTTCAACTATTGAACATCTTGATTTCTGATGATTAATTAATCAATTTTGTTTCACTTTTAATTAATCAAAAGTCATGAGAACTACACTCTCTTTGCTTTTTTCCCTGAGAAAGCCAAAAAATTATCAATCAGGTGAGATGCCGATTTATTTACGTATTACAGTAGATGGCCAGCGCACGGAAATGGCCATCAGCAGAAAATGCGCCCCGGAAAGATGGGATGCAGTAACAGGCAGAGCTATCGGATCAAAAGCAGAATCCAGGACATTGAACGCATATTTGGACGATATTCGGTTTAAAATCCATGAACTTCAACGCCGGATGTCAGACGCGGATGAGCTGATAACAGCAGAAACCGTTAAGAACCGCTTTGTCGGTAAGGCAGAGAAAGCACGTACACTATTGGCGATCTTTGAAGATCATAATACCAAGATGAAAAGCCTCGTCGGACAGGAGTTTGAAAAGAGTACACTTCAACGTTATGAAACATGCCTAATGCACTGCAAAGAATTTATGCAATGGCAGTATAACATTTCAGATATTCCCGTAACCAAGATCAACTTCGCATTTCTGACAGATTTCGAATACTACCTGCGAAGCGTTCGTAAGTGCGGTAACAACTCGGCTATCAAATACATCAAAAACTTAGGCAAGATCGTCCGCATCTGCCTGGGCAACGGCTGGCTAACGGTAGACCCATACCTGAACTATAAGCCCAAACAAAAGGCGGTACACAGGGAAGTATTGACGAAAGAAGAATTGGACAGGCTAAGCAAAAAGAAATTCGGTGTGGAGCGTTTAAGCACGGTTAGAGACATGTTTGTCTTCTGTTGCTACACAGGCCTTGCTTATGTCGATGTACATAAGCTGAAACGCTCAGAGCTGGTTAAAGGTGCTGATGGCGACTTATGGATCTATACCAACAGGCAAAAGACAGACACATTGTCAAGAATACCTGTATTACCCACTGCTTTATCAATTATTCATGCTTACGAAGATCATCCACAATGTGTGGTAAAGGATACCTTGCTTCCGGTAATGAGTAATCAAAAGATGAATGCCTATCTCAAAGAGATTGCAGACCTGTGCAAAATAGGCAAACCGTTAACCTTCCACATTGCCCGCCACACATTTGCCACAACTGTAACCCTAAACAATGGCGTACCAATAGAAAGTGTTGCGAAGATGATGGGGCATACCAGTATAAAAACTACTCAGATATATGCCAAAGTCTTAGATCATAAGATTAGCTCGGACATGCAGCAGTTAAGAGAAAAACTAGCAGTTGGTTAACCAGTTGCGATCGACTACCGAGCAAAACTCGGTAGTCGAAATTTTTCATAAAAAACTTAACCCTTAAACATCCGTTTCGGATGCCTGTGGAAATTTGATGAACTCCCCACGGTTTTGTCCCAAACGAGTTAGGGATGTTTTTGTTACCGCTAATTTATAAAGGTCGCCCTCAACTGATCGCAATTGATTCGGAAATCTTCCCATGATAAATAACTGTTCATGATCATCGCTTGAATAATGGCGTAGGTATATCCGTGGAGTTCTTCAAAAAGTGCATTTCTGTCTTGAATTGCAGGCACCAGATCTTCGAGCAACTTGCCGTTGTGAACAATTTCTGTACGATAGCCAACGACCAAATTACCTTGCGCGTCTTTTATCCCTTTTGTCAATTCTTCGAAACGTGTCAGGATTGATTGGTAATCAGCTTTATCTTTTGCAAAAAGAGGAGCTATTTTCTTTTTGATGTCCTGCATTTTTTCAAACTCGAACGGATTGCCCAAATATTCAAACAGATTCATGATCTGGATAAATTTAACCGTAGGGTCATCCATTTCCATAATATTCGTATTAAGCTTTAATGCGTGTTTGGCTATCATACCTGTTTCAGCCGTACTTCCATTTAATAACATACAATAGCGGATATAGTCCAGTCGGGTGATTTCCATACCGATACTTTTAATAAAGGTTTTGACCTCCACTTCCCTTGAAAGTACATGGGAAGTTTTGAAATCAGGGTAGTAGATCATTGCAGCAGAATACCGATCAAACCAGAGGCCAGGTTTCGCAGGCATAAATTCAGGATGCACATAATCACCGCAGTAAAAACGTACAACATGAAGTATTTCATCGGCAAGTACTGAAAGTTTCTTGATAATGTATGGGTCTTCAATTTGGCTTTTTGCTCTAAACTCCATATATGTCATCAGCTGGACTTGAAATATAATCAAGGGGCAGGTATCGAATACTTCAAGACTTATTCCGGTGAGATGATTGATATGGTCTCTTAATTTTGTTGAACTTTCTTTTGGGTCAAATGGAGTTCCGTCAAAATTCACAGGGTTCATTTCTTGGGTAAAAAAATAACCAGCAGGATAAATACTGTATTTTTCAGTATGAATGACATCTTCAACCATCAGTCTGGAAAGCGGCATCACAATCGTCTGATATTTCAACAATTCCGAAGAGTCGTAATTATCGGTCTGGCTAATTTTTATTTCCATCCATGGAAAAGCGATCCTGAAATCATTTTCGATATCACTCCGACTTATTCCATCCTTTTTAAAACAGAAACCATCCCCTTCCGGAAAAGCGCTAGCCCAATACCCCTTTTCAGTTAATTGTTCTATTCCCACGTCGAGTTCATCTTCAGGGAATAAATATGGCGGCGCCCAATAAAGATTTCCTAAATGTTTTTCCGTGGCGTGTACAAGGATCGTCTGCATCTTGAAAGATTTATTATTTAACCGGGTCAAAAAGGTAATGCATGATTTTTCCGGCAACCAAATCTTTTCGTTGCTGGCAACGGTCAAGGTTCCATTCAGGGTGCTGTTCTAAAAGCTCATGGATTGTCCTATGTTCACTATCGATATAGGATTTTATTTTTTCGGCGTAGGGCTGATTTTTAATAGAACGGTTGATATGAGGTTCCAAAACAACTAAATTACCCAAGCTGCCCAGGTCCTCTCCCCATTCTTTAAAGATTACCGGCCGCAAAGCTTCGTCAAGGTCGTGATATGCCTGGATATGTTCTATATCAATCGCTTCTGTAAATATCTTTTTATAAATTCTGCTAATCGTTTCCTTGTCAGATGCGCGATAATCTTCGCTTAACATAGCAGCCATGCGGCAAAGGATATTTTTTACCTTTCCATTAGCTGTTATATCTCCATCCAGACGCCAGTTAAGATCTTTGTAATTGTCCTGATTTTCAGCACCAATTTTTTGATTGACCTTCCGGATGATATTTTCGGCTGGCTGGTCTACCATCATTTTGATTAAATCATAATTAAAGCGATGCAGTTCATAAATCCCCTTGGCAAAACGGATACTGTAAATTGAATATAACTTGGAAAGCTGCCGGGTTAACCGAAACATCAAGTTTTTGCAATCAGATCGTTCTTTGTATTGAAATATAAATATCAGGATGATTTTCCAGTGACGCCCATACCTCGACCACCAAATAATATTGATTGCGCAAATGTCTTCAGCAGATTCGGCATGATCATCATTCCAGGCATAGCGTACCTCAATGATCCGCTGTAAGTCAACGAGACTAAGCGTTAGATTAGTCAGATTATTTTTGTAATGTTCCCATTGTTCAATATTGAACAATGTATCGAATAGTCTTTCGAAAAAAGTATTCGCGTTGTATTCGTGCAGTACTATTGGCAGGTTATAACGCGCAATCAGGATGCTTTGATAAACCGACAATATTTCGTGGATTGTCGTCACCTGCCGGTTACACTTTTCATTTGCCCGGTCAATATTTTCATATAAGGCACTGATTTCCACAAAAGCTTTTTCGTCAAAACCCTGTTTTGTAGTCAAATATTCATACATGCGGATTTTGAAAATGTCATCCCCACTCAAGTCAAGTCCGGTAGTATTGATAGCGTTGAAAATTTGAAGGGTTTTTGAAAGTCCTGCCCTCGTTTCAATCACTACAAAATATACTTTACTCATCAAATGCCCAACAAAATCCTTGACGTAATCTCCCAGATAATTTCTTTCGTCGCTAAAAGCCTCATCGATCAATTTTTTTACAAAATAGCCATTGAGCAAATATGGATTTAGTGTGGGAGTTAACTCCGTAAAATCTGAATGGATAAAATCTTGTAAGTATTGCTGCTGCAGACCATTGTTTACCTTAGAGGTAAGCCACGACAAAGAAATATTTTCCAGTTGCAATTCAGCGGGAAATTTTTTCTTCAAAACTTTGAGCAAAATCAACATTGTGGTTAGGCGCTGTTGTCCATCGATGACTTCATGCCTGCCGTTGCGCTTTGCAGCAAGTTGCATGGTACCAATAAACATGGGTTCATTTACTAATACACCATCGGCACTACAAAATGAAAATAAAAGGGCACTAATAAATTTTTTGATTTGATCGGCCGTCCAGCAATAAGGACGCTGGAAAATGGGAATTTCAAAATTTGTTTCTTGATCTAATATGACTTTCCCATTTACCTGATCATTGAATTTCAAAGTATAGGTAGAGGCATTTATTTCAAAAGGTTGATGAATGGACATGATTTAGGATAATAATTTCATTAAAGATAGGCATGTCTTCGACAAACATAACAGATTTATTTATTGACTGATGTTAGTGTCATGCTTATGCAAGTAACCATTTAACAGGTTCAAGTAATCAATGAACGCCTGATCCTTATTCAACGCTTAAGCAACCAAGAGCGCTTAGCCGGATCAAATGTCAAGGGCGGGCCAACCGCTGAAAGCGGACACACCGGCCCGCTTGTATACCCTTGACGTTTGATTCCGGCGTGGGCTATCTTCGCGAGTGCGGGGAATAAGGATTTTTGTTTTTCCTTCACCAGAAGGAAAAACCCACAATGTATACCTGCGGTCTGTTAGTTAAACAACTGTTGCTTTTTATTCCAAATTTCCAGGTATAGTTCCTTTTTTTCGGGACTTAGAAAAGATGCCGTGATCATTTCAGCAACTTCTTTATTACCGGAAGAAAATTTGTTATACGTATTCCTAACGGCGGTTTCAGGTATATTCATACTTTTGGCCAACGCATCAAAATCAGATATTTTAACTCTTTTCTTTTTGCCGTTTATCGTCAAGGCCAGTTCTTCATCATCGGCTGGATTAACAAGATTTACATTAAGCAGATCATAGGCTGGACTTAGACTTACACCCTCGTCAGTATGCAGCACAGCAAAGTTCTTCAGGTGCATATCATTGTTGCCTGTCAAAAAAGAAAATAACACCAGCTCAAAATAAGTCAGTGCATCAAACCCAGTTTGCGTACAGTATTTCAGGATAAGCTTGCCGATCTTTTCATAAGATCCTTTGTATTTGTTTTCCGTTAAAAATTCAGAAAGCTGGCAGAAATCTTCCATGTGGATTTTATGGCCTTTCACCCGGTCAAATCGCTTGGCCAGATAAACCAGACTGCCATCTGACGCTTCTATTAAAGTATGATCGCAAACAGGCATTTTAAACAAGCCCGCCAAATGCATAGTCACATCTTCTGATTGCGGCATTTCCGGAAAATCAGGATGTTGTGGTTTAAGTATGTATTCTCCCCAAAGCCCTACTACAGTCAGCCGGCTATGTCCCTTCGTCTTTTCCAGCGTAACAGAAAGTTTAGGCTGAACTCCGGTCACAGCGATCCTTTCGTTGATGGTTTGTTCAGCCAACGTTTTCAAAAGTTTATTGTTCAATTCCAGCTCCGGTACTTTGGCCGAACCAAAAAACCGCCTTGAACATTTTTCATGATAAGACGACTCACCTGCATCCTGATAACAAAACCAACAATTTGCCATAGCTTAATCTATTTCGGGAATAACCGTTACCGCTCCGATCGCGTCCCTGCATGTTAATAGTAATAATTCAAACCGGTCATTACTTTTGACCTTCCAGTGTGTCGTTGCCAGATCCAATAGCCAGCCCTCTGGTATCAAGCCATCGAAAAAGGCAAACAATACTTTACTTTCATATTTCTGTTTTGACAAGGGTAGCGTCAAGCTCACCGGCTTTGCATTCTTATTCTCTAAGTAATCCGCCTGGTAAGTAAACTCATAACCATCATCAGTTTCCGCAAGTACACCGGCCAGTGTATCCTGAAAATAAACCAACCCTTTCCTACTCATCGTTTTTTGCTTTTAATACCACCCCAAGTTCTGCGCCAAATAAGCTCAAGACCTGGTTCACTTTATCCATGCGTAATGTTGATTTTCCCTGTTCCATCTCACGAACAACCCTAAGCCCAACACCTGCCTTTGCCGCCAGGTCTTCCTGTGTAAGATTTAACGACTTCCTTTTTTTCTTTAAATATTCCGATAACATATTTATACCCTTTCGGGTACAAATATAAATTAAAATTATTAATTATACCCTATCGGGATTATATTTACTATTGACTTCAATAGTATACCCTATCGGGGTTAGTAGTCGGTTTAAAAATCAATTATGCTTTTGACGCCATCGGCATCATTCTAAAAAATACATCTATTTATCAGACTTTACTTTTTCCAATTTATCCCTGGCCGCTTTCAATTCTTTATCCGCTTGCTCAGCCTGGGCCTGAGCTGCCATAACCGCCTCCTGTTTTTCCATCGCTTTTTCTGCCTGTTGGTTTAAACTCTTCGGGTCTTCCGTTAACTTTTTTTCGATGGTTTTGGATACTTCAGGATAAAGCGCCTTAATCAGCCAGAAGTTATAGGCATCATTATTCAGCCTATCATTCTCGTGGTTTAGGTATAAGGCTGTACCAAAGGATAAGGATGTAACCACAAAACATACTACTATACCAATGATCAGGCTTTTTGACCAGACCCCGAAGTGGTGACTGGTTTTTACCCCTATCACTTTAGGCATAGTAGCTACCAGTTTTTTTACCTCATCTATCTGCTCCTGGATCTTCGCATCATCATAACGTTTGTTAGCCTTTTCAATTCGGGAGGCTATCCGGTCTAATGTTTCCTTGTACTGTTGTAAAAAGGTTTTCAGAAACTCCGGCATTTCAGTCTCTACTATCGTCATTCTTTCAACGAAGCCTTGGATCAATTCTTCCAGCATCGTTATCTTTTCTTCTAATTCTTCATTTTGCATCACACTAATTTTTTGATGTTCATCCAATAGTTTAATTGATCGTTACCTGCTTACTCCTTGAGATTGGGATTGTTCCGCCTCATGTTTCTTTCGTTTCCTGTGTGCTATATCCGCATCCCCCATCGGGTCGGGTGCTGCAGCTACAAATTGCGGTTCCAATAGAATTTGCAGCAAGCCTTTACCACCATCAGGACTATGGCGATATTCCGCCTGTACGCTCTGCCGGATAGATTCGCGCAGCTGGTTAGCCACGAATGGTTGATTTGCTTCCCTTGCTGCATAATATTGTTGTACCTGCTGGTTCCGGTTTAAAATCGCATCGATGCGAGCATAACTCAAACTGCGATCAATGGCAGAGCCTTTCATTTTGAGGTCGCCCTTTTCAAAAGATATGCCTTGTACTTCGCTGGTACCGCTACGGAATTTATAGGCGATCTTAATACCTTGCTTAGCCAGTTCAGCTTCCAATCCTTTCCAGGTGGTGGCCGTTTTCATTGCAGCTTTAATAGCATCATAGAGTTCATACCTGATCTTCTCTTTGCCTTTCAAGGCCTGGCGGTTCACCTGTTCTTTGCCTTCGCCCAAATGGTAGCCATACTTCAATGTGATTTCCTTACAGGCTTTGACATTCTTAGCGAAGTTGTTCTTATCATTAATCGTCTTACCCTTATTGTCTACCCGGTTATAAATCAGGTGCAGGTGAGGGTGAGCGCGGTCGCTATGGCGAACGATTACATACTGCGTATCACGGATACCTACTTTTTCCATGTACTCCTTAGCCCGTTCTACCATGATGTCATCACTCAGCTTGGCCAGATCTTCCTTACTCCAGCTCAGCACTAGGTGTCCGACTGCTTTGCCCAATTCCGGCCGCATCTTCCGTTGCAGGTTAAAGTCGTGCGCCAGGGTACTGGCGTTTTGCATCCGCACGCCTTCGGCTGTTAGTATCTTTGCCTGCTGCTTTTCCACCACATAGCGTATACAGCCGCCAAAGCTTCTTCCTGTAATTGGCTTACCCATCATGATTACTGATTTTAGTTAACAGTTCTTCGATCTGCCGCAGCATAGCCTGGCATTTTAAAGCCAGGGAAAATAGTCCTGCCACGTGTGCCAGATGTGTCAACTGATTCAGGTTGTTCGCCAGTCCTGCCAGCATCCTGAACCAGCTGCTTTCTTCGGCGGTAAAGCGTGGAAAAACCTTGGCGCGTTTAGCAGCCCTGCGAAACCATTCACTCGGTTTCAGCCCGGCGTTCTTAGCACGGCCCTCGATCAGGATCCTTTCCGTAGGTGTTAACCGTATCATCAAAAGATCGCTTCGCCGGATCGTTTTTTTCGGCCTTCCCGGTGCCCGCCGTTTCGGTAAATTGTTATTTTCAGTGGTTGCTGTCATGTGCTGATTCCTTTCCTGTTCTTAAAAAAAACCGACCAACGGGAGCGAGTTCCGGATCATCCCTTTAGGGTGTATCCGGGTTTTTGTATAGCAAAAACATTAACTCGCTCCACTTCGTCGCTCATGCTCCTCGTGCTACCCAGCTGTTCAGTTGTCTGGTTGTGCTGCTGCGGGCAAAGCCCGCATTTACTGATTCGATTAATTTTTTTCAAGATTATCCGGCCAATAAACAAGGCTCCCTTTTGCCGGGTGAAAAGAGGGCTGGTAACGGATATAACCATACGCATCCAGCTCCCTAATACACTTGTGGTAAGTCGCAATGGATGCGATCTTAGCATAAGCCATCACCGTTTTACGGGTGATGGCAAAAGGGCTGGCGAAACCTCCGCGCTGCCAAAAAATAAATACAGCTGTGAATAAACTTACATGAGTTGCCAATATCCGTTTATCGCTTCCCATGCGTTTGATCAGGTCGTTATAGCTTGCTAATTTTTTTGAGATAATCATCTTCCGTTACCCTCCAAAACCTTGTTAATGTCTTCCAATTTGTAATACATGATGCTGCCTATTTTGGTAAAGCGCAGGGTGCCGTTGATGCGTAGGTTCTGTAAGGTGCCGGGTGATATATTCAGCATCTTCCTGACCTCGCTGCTTTTCAGCCATTTCTTGGATTGCCCTTGCCCAGGCTGCATGATCTGTTTAAGTTCATTGAGCAATTCGTTTTTAAATTCCCGTAGATCCTCGCGGGTGATTAGTTCCACATTCATCTGTCGTCCTCCTTTTAATTTTTAATTGTTTGTTGCATGGCATTGAGTACCTCACTTTTTTTGAAATACACCCGTTTATGCAGGCGCAAATAGGGTAAGCCTTTTTTCATCCAGTCGGTAAGCGTTACCAGCGACACGCCGAGTTCGGCGGCAAGCTCCTGCTTGGATAATAATTTTTCTGAATTTAGCGGCTGGCTGCCGCCTGTTTTAAAGTGTTGTTGTAGTTCTGCCCTGACTGCTTCCCTGATGCATTGGCTAAGGGCTTCGTGATTAATGATCTGCATAGCATTTGTTTTGGTACAAATGTGTGCTACGCCGAGTAGATTTCTTGACCACGCAAATCTGCGTGGTTAAAATGGAGTGGTTTAAGGCAAGTTAAAGAACCTTACAAAATATTGATAATCAGTTTAATGACGTAGCGGCAAAGAATCTTGCTACGTGCCTGGCAAAACGATAACTCAACTTCGCTTTTTTGCGGGATTGATGGTAAATACCTTTGATTTGGCTGGGATATCGGCATGCTTATCACCCGGTTCACGCTTATCACTGGGGAAATAACGACGTATCGTTTCGATATTGATCTCTTTATCCCCCTCGCGAAAGTACTTGCAGATCATTTTCGTCCAAACGCTTTGCGTTTGTGAAAACATCAGTTCTTTTCCTTCTGGAGTCTTCAATTCCTGCATTTGCAAATGCAGGTCTAAAACGGTATTTCGGTAGCCTTCCGGAATGTTGATATAACCCTCGGTATCCAGCGCTGTCGCTTTTTTGAGGGCGGCTTTTAGCCGGATAACCTCTTGTTTAAGCACATAGATTTCCGAATCCTGTTGTGCGATTACCGCGTCATTGGATTTATGGAAATTCCAGCAGTCGAGTGAGATCAGCAGCTCTGTAAATTTTTGTAGTCGTGCTATTTCACGCTCGTTGCGTAAATGGTTCTTATCGTAAACATCTTTCTTCAATAAAACATTTAGCTGCCTTTCGACAAGTGACCAGAAATACTTGAAGAACACCTCTTCTGTACCTTCGGGATGATGTGATAAATAATAAGCCAGATGGCGCCGGTAAAACTCCGCTAAACGATCCTCAGGAATGGCGAACACGCGTTTAAAAAAGTGTTTTAAAAAATGTGACCGGTTCCATTGCACCGGATTGCCAATATCCAGCGTGTCATTTGAAAAGTCAAAGCGGTCGCGGGGTCTGAAGTAGGTGACGCTCATAGGTAAGTGATTTACTCAAAAATAAACGTTTCTGCAATTGGAAAAAAGGCTGATGAAAGGGCATCATCAAAAAAACAATGAGGTTAATTAAAAAAGGTTATCAATAGTGATTTAATGTAGTTAGTTGGAGTCTGTTTATTTTAGAGCCAACATTAGACAAATTTCGAACTACATTGTAGAAGATTAATGTTTTGGGCGTTTGATCGGTGATTGGAACGCCAATGTGTTCCTAATTGTGATTATCTTCCTGATAATAAATAGTTATCTGTCGTTTGGGCTATTACTGCTAAGACAGTTCACTGTATATAACGTCTATTCAAGTCTATAACGAAGTAGATAATAGATCCTGGTTATGTTTGATTATTTAAAAATTAGAAAACATTTTTTAATGCGATTCTACCTGCTTCTGTGATGAAATACAGTGATTCGCCACTATTATCTTTCGATCGTAAAAGTCTATGACCATATAGATATTTAATATCTGTTTGATTTATATCACCCATCATCGCAATTAATTCTGAGTCAACCATTGGTTCCTCCGCCAATTTTTCCAAGATTTTCTGTTGTATGTTGGATAAGTGAACGGGAATATATTCAGAGACCCCGTCCTTATTTTCAACAGGAGTATCTGGATGTATGTGGTAAACTACCAAAAAATGCGATCGATCTGCATCTGTGGACAATATCGGCTTAGGTGAGCCATTGTCGTATAGGGCATCGACAATTGAAGGTATTCCTGTGGCAAATTTCTCTGCCAGGCTTATATTTTTAAGCCAGTCACCCAACTTCAAATTTCTGTAATTTCTTGCGGTGATCTTCAGTGAAGCCAAAGCGTTTTCATCAATTGGAGGTAATGGCCCAGGATAACTTAGGATCTCGATACGTCGGCCGTCATTGTTGACTGAGGCATCTTGATGTTTGGAAGGTTGTTTATAAATTCGAATTTCGTTCGGATTCTCATTTTCGTAGCTCCGGTGGTACAGCGCATTCACGACGGCTTCTTTTAAAGCTTGATAGGGATAATTATCAAATCTAACTGATTCCGGTTTTGAGGCATCTTTTTTTACATATTGTTTAATCACAGAGGAACTCAAATATGCCAGGATAGCTTGTATCTGTAAATGGATTGGGCCTTTGAATTGTTTTTCCGAAAATCGTGTACCTGCTTCGTCTTCGAATTCTACCAAATTGGTTACGCAACCAGGAAAGAATTTTTCGGGATTTTTGCTAAACAATAGTAAGCCAACATTTAGGGGCTTTAAATTTTCGTTGGGGCCTCTGATTATTTGCATTTTCAAGCACAAGTCGACTAACGACATCCCTTGAGCTTCTGCAAATAACTGACTATTAATTCCTTGGAGGTAAGATAAAAGAGTTCCCAAGTCAAGGTCAGTAACACTAGCTGCGGGGTTAGTACGATCATCAAAATGTTTATAAGCCGCTAGTTCTCTTAACCTTATTTCTTGATCTTGGCTGGCTTCTTTTGTAACCGTGCCATGCCTGACGAACATTTTCATTCGCGGGTTTTTACCAGCCGAGTCGGCCGCGTAATAAGGACGTTGCTCTCCTGTTATGACCCAAATCACCAATATCCATTTTCCTTGAAAATCAAATGCTTCAATGGGAGGAAATATACTTTGCCTGATGTCGTCTTGGCAAAGTTTAAAAAAATCCTTTTGTATTTTGTCGATGTCATTTTGACTTAGACCCGCCGGAGGTAAAATCGGACTCCCGTCTTTTTCTTCAATACCAATCACGACATAGCCGCCTCCATACGCGTCTATATCGTTTGCAAATGCGCAGACAGTTTTTAAAATACTATAAGGATTCCAGCCTTTTTTAAACTCAATACGCACCGATTCAACAGTTCTTGCGTTAATTAAGTCGTCAATGTTTATGGGTAATGCCATTACTTTTAATTAGGATAAGCCCTATAAATTTGGTTGTTAATCATACAACCTCCCTTTGCGTAAAAAGGATGGCTTTTATGTAAAGACGGGTCATTTATGTCGGGATTGAATTGTCTTTTGCCCCATTGTTTGAAAAAGAAAGGTACTTGAGCATTTTGGCAATCTTGTTGAATCGCAAGCACCCAGTCTTTTTCTATTTTCCTGGCACTACCACCCGATTCTCCGCCCACTAGAACCCAATCGATCTTCTCATAATTAAAATCAGCTATGGGAGCGATTAATGGTTCAAAGGATATAAATTTCTTTTTCGCCGGTATAAGCTTTAGCCGTTCAGCACGATAGATGAATTCACTGTTTTCCACTGATACTCCTAACCAGATATTTGCTGACCAATTCAATTGATTCGCTAATAGTTGAACACGCTCGATCCTTTTAGTCAATACCTGAAAAGTATGTTGTGTAGCCTGGTTCATAATTACGAATACTGCTGATATATAACTATCAGGTACTGCTTCATGAAATAGATCGCTCATAGAATTCACAAATACTAACTGTGGTTTTTTCCAACTTAGCGGATCTGTTAACCGGCTGGGCGATAACGTCAATTCAAAGTTATTGCGATACTGAGCAATTCCTCGTTTATACTGCATATTTGCCCAACGCTCTGCATAACAATTTCTACAACCACTTGAAACTTTACTGCATCCTGTGGTTGGATTCCATGTGACCTCTGTCCATTCAATATGAGATTTAGGCATGCTTGATCAAACTTGAAAGTTCATTAATACAGTCCGCAGTTGCTGAAGGTTTAGACACTTTGTAGTAGCGTCTTAACATTCCATGTATTCTGCCACCAAGCCAAATTTCATCTTTCAAATTTAACCAAAAAGAATCTGATGTTTCATTGTGTGCTCTCAGGGCGGCGGTCTTTACTGCTTTATCAAGTTCGTCACTCATTTGATCAACCCCCATCGGCAGGGGATTTGAGCCAATATCTCTATGAACAAGAAGCCTTCTCAATACGTCTTCTCGTTTAAAACGCATCGAATGAAATTCACCATGAGTGATAACCAAGTGTTTTGGTCGTAACAAAACAAGTAGCGTGGGTAAGGTCGGTAATGTCGATCCACAGGTATCCAAATCGATAAGATCTACCACTACCTTATTTACCTTAAGTTCAGCAGCGGCTGACACAGCGTCCCCAATAAATAAATAAATCTTTTTATCGTCCTTTTGGAATAAATTCCAGGTACAATCTTTAGTGTCGATTTTAACAAACAAATGGTCACTTGCCATTTTTTCGAACTGTTTGAGCTTCGATTTCATCAACTCGGAAGCATAAACAGTATTCGCTCTAGCAATCCATTTAAAGGTTTGGTGGCCCGCCCCCGCATAAGCATCGAAAACTATTTTGGGTTTAACTTCACTAGCTATTTTTTCCGTGAATTTTTCTTTGGTGTCACGATATGAGGCACCAAAAAGATCATGTTTGATCCGCAATTTACGCACTTTGCTTCGTATACTGGGCAGGGTTCTATTTGGAAATAATGTTTTCAGTAATTTGGCATCAAATGATTCATTTTCAAGGAAAGTTAAAAGCACAGCTTCATCTTCCGCGCTCCAGTCGGTTGGTATCGTATTCGCTTTTCGTCTTTCAAGTATCATTTTGTAACAGTTGTTTGAGCTTCTGTAATACTTGCTCTGAAAATTTCCATGGAAGCATGTGGTACCGGCGGTGCTATACTATGCACCCTGACCCAATCAGGCGTTCCGTTGAATGGGCTCTGTATCCAGAATTGCCCTTGACTAAAGCTGTTAGCTACGTGGGCCAATTCTTTATCAAGGAAAGCGTACTGCGCATTTTTAGGATTGATCTTCATCACAACCCGCGTTGGGCATTGTTCAGGCACGATAGGATGTAAATCCTGGGGATTTTGCGTACTCAATACCAAATTCAACCGGAACTTACGGCCTTCACGAGCTAACCTTTCGAAGTTAGAACGCAAGCGGGCAAATACTTCGGCGCTGCTGCTAGAACCGCCCGATTTGTTTGCCGGGATAATCTGGTGTGCTTCATCAAAAAAGACATAGGTATTCTGCATTGCTTTCTTTTTTCGGTAGAGCCAGCTGACTAACTGCATTTCCCACATCAGGCGTTCGTCCTGGTTTAAATGATCAAGATACAAAATAGTTGTGCCATCAAAATCAAAATCGTCTAATGGGTTTTGATCCGACTGCAAGCCATCGGGGTCCATGTCAAAGTATTCCTCCAACCCACGCAGTGCTCGACGCGACGCCTCGAAAGTGCTCCGGTAATAAGATACGCCATTAGTTGGAATGGTAATTTGTGGCGTTGTATTTCTCGTCAATAAACGGGATATGGCGGTTTGCAACCTAGATAAAGAAGCTGGTTCACCACTTGATTTCAAACCTTCAGCTAAATCCTCAATTAAAAGCACAGCCTGATCTGAGCTTGTTCTAAATAAATATTCCGCATCTTTAGGTGAATCCAGATCTTGGAAACGCAAACTAATCCGTCGAACATCAACTGATCTTTTTCTGGCTAACTCAACAATGGAAATGACTTCTGTTTCAGCGTAAGGATCCTTTGTCCATGGTACAATTAAGCGAAATTTTCCAAAAACGCCTTTCGCTGCTTTGTAGTCATCCTCTTTAATTGATGGTTGCCATCCCGAGGTTGGAATATGATTTACAAAATCCCAAAACAACAATTGAGAAATATCACCTTGTACATCCGTCATGATGATCTTATTTTTGGCATCATGTTTTCGGATTTCGTAAGCGAGGTTTTTTAAAAAAACAGTTTTTCCGGAACCACTCTCACCTACAATGAAAATGTGTTTGTTATCCAATTTATCGATATCCCATTTATATTCGATAAAATCACCTGTATTCCAACCGTATGGCTTATTTCCAAAACCAATCATGCCCAAGTTAAGCCCTTCGTCCTTAACCCTTAAAATATCTTTCAGCGTTGGTGAAGGATCATTTGCAGACCGTTCCAATTTAGGAAAAAATAATCTGCTGTAACCTGAAGGTGGTCTTTGAATGGCTGATTCGGTAAATTCGTCGGGCTTATCTTCGCGCGGTGAAAGTTCGCGTGTCAGCGCAACCTGTATAACCATAGGCTGATGCGTATGGGGGCCGTTGATGTTATCCAGCGGTATGGTCGGGTCCATTAGAGTGTCTTGCTGATACAGCATGCTAGTCCTTTCCGGATTGAACGGGGAAACAGATTTGAGCCCGATAATTCGCCCGGCGTACCAAAAGTCTTTATAATCATTGGAAGATAGACCTTCGGTTTTCCGGTCCCTAATTAGGATCGAGGCACCTAAAGCCAATTGCGGCATTTTCTCCGGATCGTTGATGATATATTCGGCTAAGGCACCGTTTTCATCAATCGAGAAAGGAGTGTTAATGTCATGATAAGGTTTAGCGACCTCGACATTATTATCTATAGTTTTAGTTTCTTCCATGAATACAATAGTTTAAAATTCGATTAGACCCAGGTTCTTTTTCTCAAAGGCTGCTTTCATCTGCTGATCAATGACCCAATGTTCGTGATCTAAAGTACAACGTTCGCCTGCTACTTTGATCACCAACGGTTGATCGCCACCTAATTCATATTGCCAAATAGCAGCGGAAATTGCAAATTCTATTTGTGCAGGGTTTTCATCCCACATAAATTTCGGGATCTCAATCCTGATAAAGTTATAGGGTTTGGTACGTTTATGATAATAGCAAGTCAGTGGTTTTAAGCCTTCGAGGCCCGGCTGTTTAATGATTGGCTCCCGGGTAATCTCTATATATTCTATTAGGGGTGTTCGAAATCCAGGTTTCAGTATTTTTTTCAAAAGCAAGGAATCCGTACCGAATGAATTGATGATGCCGACAGTAATATTTTGGTTAGGAAAATAGTCTTCGATCAAATGCGGAAATTTGTTTAGCGCATTAATGAGCACTCTGGACTCAGCGATTTTAGAAGACAAGGCGATATAGGTCTTTTTTTTATTGGACCAAGAAAAAAGTTTTTGTAAGCCATTTCGAATATCGGCCGGTTTGCTACTATTTGAAAACAAAGCGCCATCTTTAATACAAACCAAAGGGCTATCATTATCAACCTCGATGTCTTCAATTGATAGCAGTTCCAGTGAGTGCTGAAATTTAACAGCCAAGCCTAAAGACTGCGATCCAGGTGCTTTTTTAAATTTTTCATAATTATATTTGAATATAAATGGTTTGCCCTTGCATTTGGTTAAATGATCATAAATCGGGCTATCAGTTTTATCAATCAGTTCATTGTAAGTATGCAGGGTATATGCGCTATTAAATATATTATTATCCAAAACTAGTAATGCGGACACATCCCGATTCTTAGTATAAAAATAGGGCTTCTCAAATCCTCGCGTGTATTTGAAATTAACGACTGATGACCTCGCCAAGATCATATGAAAGGACGTTGTCAGTAATCTGTTATTTGACCCGCATATACCAATAATATTCAAGCCGTCTAGTTGATCTTCTGTGGGTAATAACACTTCTTTAATTGGCGAAGATTCCACCAACTTAATCCGGTCATCAGCAACTGGCAAACCAATGGTTTCTTCTTCGTCCTGCCCGTAGATATCTTGATCCAAAGATTTAAGTTCCTCGTCGGAAACCGAGGAAAATGATAAGTCAGAGGGGCCCCTTGGTGGCAAAGCATCATACTCCCGTCCTTCAACCAAATTATCCAGAATTCCGTCAAAAGCGTTTAGTATATCCTTGGAAGCTTTTTCCATCATTGTTTTGTTGGCCATAAAAGATCTCTTATATCCGTACCCAATACATTGGCCACGTCAAGTAACGTTTCCAAAGAAGGCTGCATGTCGTTGTTACACCACCGTGAAATAGTAGTGGCATTTTTATTGGTTTTTTCAGCAAGCCATTTATTGGTCAAGCCTTTTTCTGCCAACACAACTCGAATCCTGTTAATCCCGTTTTTTGTCATATCTTTAGCCTAATACGCAAATTTATTGACTAAAATCGGTAAAAAATAATAGAATTACAATAAGTTAATTTAAACAAGTATTTTAAGCCAAAATTTTTTGGAATCTTGACATAGTTTTGATTAACCCCTTTTCGCCAATCCAATTGATATTTGTAAAGAGTTTATTTTTTGGCAAAATTGTCACTTTCAAATTGGCCAACTTTGGTCAACATATAGTGTTTCATCCATACTTGGCTACGAAATTGTCGCGACTTGGCATAACTATTTGTTGCGTAATTAAAAATTGCGATTATCAGTTAATCAATAATAAAATATACATAAAGTTATCGAGGTGTATTTGAATTATTGGAGATAAAAACCATAAATTTAACATACTGATAAACTGTCAAACCTTTCGCAAATATGTACACCATAGACCAAATTAACGCTGCTTATAGCAAACTTAAAGCATACATCTATTACGATAATACTGACATTCTGCTTAGGCGGCAATTGGTAGAGTTCGAGACAAACCGAACAAAAGAAACTAATTCATTATTCGGGGGAGGCCCGTCGCATGGATATGGTTTTACAAAGGTCAAAAAAGCTCGAACGGTTAGCGATATTCTTGAACATAAATTAAACAGAATCCATAAAGAACTTAATGAATATCACAAAGACAGCACTTTCTGGAATTTTTGGTTAGATAAAACAGACGTAAACATCTACCCAAAAAAAATACAGGAGGAGAAGCCCGAACCTAATTTTATTACAAATCGTCGTGTAAATGCTAATTATCCTGTAGAACGGGAAACCGCTTTTATCGATACCCCTATTGAAATCCATTTACTCAGTGTATTATGGTTAATGACACTTGGGGTCGCTTATGACGCTTGTCAGAAAGATTGTTCTTACGGAAATCGCCTATTACTTAACCAGGAAAGAGGCGCTGTAGTACAGGGGTCGGGTTTGTTTAAGCCATATTTTAATCAATATCAAAAATGGCGCGATGAATCGGTATTGACAGCCAAAACACAGTTAGCAAAAGGTAAAGACATTCTTTTTTTAAACTTGGATGTAAGGGATTATTTTCATTCGGTCCGGATGACTTCAGAAGAATTGATAGGAAATAAAAAAAGCAGGGGCAATCAGGCCGAAAATAACCTTCGAGAGATTTTTCTGAAACTACATCAACATTACACGCATTTAATTGCCGATGTATACAAAACACCGTATGATTTTTCAAAAGAATTATCGAGAAATGCTAATGGGGAATATCAGGAATTGATCTTACCGATAGGGCTGCTTTCTTCTTATGTATTAGCTAATTATTATTTAAAGGACTTTGATAAACGAATCACTGATAAGTTTAAGCCGGCTTACTATGGTCGCTACGTAGATGATATCCTAATCGTTATTACTGACCCTAATCCGGAATATAATAAAGATGAGGTGTTAAAAGAGTTGAAATTTTCTTTCGAAGAGCTGAAAGAGACAGCAAAGAAAAACAACGCCGATATATCTTTTAGAGAGGATCAACTGACTAAAACGGAGCAATTTATATTGCACAATTTCTACCCATTGCTATTACTGGTCGACCCACCCTATCCTTCTCCATCCGTTAATCCCGAATGCGAACCAGTTGAGAAAGCATTTAAGTTACTCGGCTACACTAATTTATACTGTCAAAGTTCCAAAACACTACTTTACTGGTTTGATCACCGCGAATCAGATTTAGTAATCGATAAATTAAAAAAGGAGTTAGATGCCAGAACCAGCGAGTTCCGGGATTTTCCAACTGAAAAAGAAAATCAGGAAACATTTGAAGAGAGCGCATACCATCTATTATATGATGGCACAGAAGGTAAGGTCCGGACTTTAAAGGACTATAAAGAAAATAGATTTGGACTAACAATCTTCCTAGCCAATAAAATATTCAGCGCTTTGCGGCACGAAACTATTGCAACTGGAGATGAGACTGATCAGGTGCTTAAATTTTTCAGAGGAATTAACTGTATCAGTTTCTATCGCCTTTGGGAGCGTGTTCTGACTTACTTTTTGGTGAAGAACGCGCCGGAAGCTTATGTGAAATTCTATCTCCATTGTGCTGAACAAATTCAAAAACTCCGTGTGAAAGACAGCAAGTCGCTTCGATTAGATGAAGCTTTGCACAAGACAATGGTGGATTTTCTTGATTGCGCCCATGAATTAACACTTTCGCTAAATCCCCGATTTATCGAGGACACCAAAGCTGCGTATAGGAACTTTGAATTTCAGGTCAGTAAAATTGAGGCGGAAGACTTTGCCTTTTTTTCAACCAATTTTGAGCCTACAAGAACAGAATCGTTTTGGGTTCGGAGGTTTAGAGAAAGTAATATGATAAGACATAGTTACGTCGTCCATCCTTTATTAAATTATACAAAAGCGAACAAGAACAACTGGTTAAAGTTCAACACCTTGGCGCTCGACTTCAAGCAATTCATGCTCGATCCAGGACTTATAGATAATTCACCAAGACCTGTAAAGTTCTGGGAATGTTGTTTGGCGGTGACTTCTCAGCATATCGGCAGTTCGGATAGCTATCTCATTAAGACACACGAGCAACAAAATCAAAGTAACTTGCTAAACTTAGCAATAAAAGCAAAGAGCCGCAATCAGCCAGATTTTTATTTAAATGAGGCATATGAACTATATAAAAAAATCAATGCCAACCACTTTCCTGACTATGTACTTCGAGACCCAGAGCTGCGTGACACCTTTTTCAACCGAAGTACTAGTGGTTTAAGTTATGACGGAACCACACCTGTGTGGGGGCAAGAAATTAGAGTTAATTCTTCTGGCAAAGAAAGACTAAGCAGTCCTATTCTAGCATTTGCTAATACAGCAATCCCTGTAGAAGATATAGCAGCCAGCATTCAGGGTCGCCCGCGATTAGACAAAGCGCGTTATCGTAAGATGGCTGAGATTTTAGAAAAAGCCAGAAAAGAAAAGGCTGATATGCTGTTATTTCCTGAGTTTTTTACGAATATAAATTTGCTGTCAAGCTTGGTACGCTACAGCGCAAAGAATGACGTTCTTGTGGTAACTGGGTTAGAACATGTTTCAATGGGCAATTATGCTCACAACTTTATCGTAACAATTCTTCCGGTAGTAGCCGGCGGTGTTCAAGATGCGGTGCCTGTCTTTAGATTGAAAAATCATTACGCTCATGCTGAGATTCATTTGATCGAACAATATCACATGAAGGTTCCAAAGCCTGCACCTTATCGCTACGATCTGTTCAATTGGAAAAATATTTATTTTTCCAGCTACTATTGTTTTGAATTAGCAAATGCCTTGCACCGTAGCATGTTCAGGTCGAAGTTAGATATATTAATCGGTGTAGAGTGGAATAAAGACACGCCGTATTTTTCAAATATTGTCGAGGCGGCTTCAAGAGACCTGCATGTGTTCGTCGCGCAGGTTAATACAAGTCAGTATGGCGACACACGTTTAACTCAGCCAGTGGAAACGGCCAGAAAAGATATTTTGAAGTTAAAAGGCGGCAAAAACGACGCGATACTGACTGGTGAGATTAATATCAAAGAGTTACGTCAATTTCAATTGAAAAAGTATGACCCCAGTGGAAAAGATTTCAAACCCCTTCCTCCTGATTTTTCCTTAACAGACGTTGTTAAACGCATAAATAATCAAAATGTCTTAACGCCTGATTTTTTATGAGTATGGATGTAGCCAAAAGTCAGCTAACAAAAAATGTTAAGGTCAAGAATCTTATAATCGAGAACCTGGACGGGATTATTGAGAACGCGCTGGTTTCCGCGAGAAGAGAGTTGAAAATACCGGAAGCAGAATTTAGAGAACGCATGAACCTTCTTAATGAAGAGTTCTATGCACATATGTACGATTCAATCGCACAAATGGTAGCTGACCATGCCTTTGGTAGTAGTTATCTTCAGGATTGGCGAATGATGAAGCGCCGTAGTCAGGCGGAAATAGTCGGTCGACATCGACGCGCTTTTCTCTATTTTTTTGGATATCTGCATACCTGTTTTTTGATTTACGAAAAACTGCGTTTGGGTCTGCAGGGTGCGATTCTTGATAAGCGGCACACTCTACATCTTTGTATGTATGGTAATCTTTGCCGTATGGCCGATGAGATCGGAATTTTATTGTCACATGGTTATACTTCGGCTGCTCTTACGCTTTGGCGTACATTTTATGAACATACTGTGGTGGGCCTATTGCTACTCCGAGAAAATTCGAATGAATTAGCCGACCGTTTCGATGCGGCAGGGCATCGTGATTTAGAAGTAAGAGCGGAGAGTTATATAAAACGTCATGGCGAACTTGGTTTCGATCCGTTAGACCAGCAAGAGGTGATGGATATTGAACAGCGCGGCGCTTGGTTGCGTGAACATTTCGAAGCACAACTCTTTAAGCAGGACTATGGATGGGCTGCGAAAGTGCTTGCTGAAAAGCCAACATTCCGCGCGATCGAAGCCCATGTAGGCTTGAGTAAATTCAGACCGTTTTACATTTGGGCTTCGAGTTTTACACATCCAAATTTTGAACGACTGACAGACTTTTGGAATGGTGATAAAATGATTATGGACCGCATTACCGCACAGGAGCATGAATTACAAGCTTTCGTAGATCCAATGCAATTGACCATGGCTTGCTTTCAGGAAATTAATACGGAAATGTTAGCTATTTTTTCACCGGATCACCAATTTGAAGCGAACATATCAATTTTGGACAAACTTTATGAAAAATTGATTGGACAGCTTGGAGAAACGCCACCAAATAAAAGCTAACACCCTCTAACATCGAATGAGGTAAGAAAGGAAGCTGTTATCGACTTTAGACTTTCAAAGTTTAAGATATATTGAGTGATATTAGCCATAAACATCTTCGGGTAAAGTATAACTGAACATTATCAAACGTAGAAACATGTTTTTTTTAAATATACAACATGAATGAATGAGGCAAACGATTTCATTTTAAAGTGTCAAAGCAAAATGCTATGTTTTGATTGTACCGAAACCGACAGACAAATAAACTTAATTGGATACCAACAATTCGTTTATTAAGCCAATCTTCACTATCGAGATCGCCTTTAGTGCCACTTTACGCTAATCGTTAATTAAGAATAAATTGCATCAATCGGTATTAATGCGTATCTTTATGTAAGTCATTAGGAATTAAACTGTTGCAAATTATTTGTGGAAAATTCGGGAATTGCCACTTTTGCAAACTTGTAAGATATTGAAATAGAGAATATTAAAGGGATAAGTTCGAGTCCCGTCCATTCCGCTGAAAACAATGTCAAAATTGCCTAAAAGCCTGTAAATCATCGATTTACAGGCTTTTTTGTTTGGCCGAAAATACCAAAATATGCATGTTTTAGCATAAAAAAGGTGAGCAATTCGGTGAGCATATTAAAGCTAAAAAGATGCTCACCAGAAATACCATAAGTAACTGATTTATAAGATGTTCAGCGAGTGAACATCTTGATTGCAAGTGATGGAATAATCAATTTTGTTTCACTATTTAATTCATTTGTAATGAGAACTAACATCAATTTGCTTTTTTATTTAAAGAAGCGCTCTACCTACAAGCATGGTCCAGTGGCCATCTATCTCCGATTTACCGTTGACGGCCAAAGAGCTGAAGCCTCAACCGGTAAAACTTGCGACCCTTCCCGCTGGAATACACAAGCAGGCCGTGCTATCGGCACCAAAGAAGACGTTCGTACCCTCAACTCTTATCTCGACACCTTGCAGGCCAAAGCCCAGGAGTTCCATCGCTGGATGACGGCTAATGACGAAATGGTTACCGCCGAAAGCCTCAAAAATCGCTTTATTGGTAAAACAGAAAAGGTACGCACCTTGGTTACCGTTTTTGAAGATCATAACCAAAAGATGCATAGCCTGGTAGGACAGGAATTTGAGAAGAGCACACTACAACGTTATGAAACAGCTTTAATGCATACCAAAGATTTTATACAGTGGCAGCACAATGTTTCTGATATACCTATCACAAAAATCAATTTCGAATTCCTTAATGACTTTGAATACTACCTGCGGAGCGTGCGCAAGTGTGCGAATAATTCTGCGATCAAGTATATCAAGAACTTAGGCAAGATTGTCCGTATCTGTTTAGGAAACGGCTGGCTTACTGTTGACCCCTATCTAAATTATAAACCCAAAACAAAGAAAGTTCATCGGGTAGTGCTGACTAAAGAAGAATTGACAGCGATTGCCGAAAAGCAATTTCCCGTAGACAGACTAAGATTGGTTAGGGACATCTTCCTATTTAGCTGCTATACCGGGCTTGCTTATGTAGATGTTAAAAAGCTTAAACGTTCCGAAATGTCTAAGGGAATCGACGGCGACCTATGGATTCATACTAACCGCCAGAAAACAGATACTTTATCCCGCATTCCCATTTTGCCGGCCGCATTAAAAGTCGTTGAAAAGTACGAAGACAATCCGCAATGCATTGTCGATGACCTTTTGCTACCGGTGATGAGTAACCAAAAAATGAATGCCTATTTAAAGGAAATAGCCGACTTGTGCGGCATTTCCAAATTACTGACTTTCCATATTGCCCGGCATACGTTTGCCACCACCGTAACGCTTAATAATGGCGTTCCGATAGAGAGTGTGGCTAAGATGATGGGACACACCAGCATCAAGACCACACAGATCTATGCTAAAGTAATGGATCATAAGATTAGTTCTGATATGGCCGCACTTAAAATCAAATTGTCATCAATTAACTAATTATTAACCATCAAGTGACAAATATTCACAAATATTAGGCAGTTTATTTAGTTATGGTTAGATTTGGGTATGATAAAAGAAATCAATAAACGAGTAGTGTTGGTGCAATGGAAACGTTTTGCAGGCATTGATATTGATGTATTTTCAAGTCTGAAAGGTTTTTGCGATAGCTACCCGGATTTTAATTATCATACCCTTAATAATTACCTTTCAAAAAAAAAGGTCCCATTTGAAAACGAGGAGGTTAAAATAGAACGGCAACCGCTGATACAAAAAATCAGCAGGCCCAATCTCTCGCCCGTGTTATTCTGGGATTTTGAGTTTGATAAAATTGATTGGAGGCGATCAAGACTGACTATTATGGAGCGGGTGCTTGATAAAGGCAACCATTCAGATTGGAAAGAAATGATACGATTTTATGGCAGAGATAATCTAGTTCATGCTTTAAAAGAAGAAATCAATTATTTAACCGATATGACTGTAGAAGCTGTTTGTGAATATTTTCAATTGAGCAAAACCGAGCTCAAATGTTACACGAAGAAACAGTTAAACCAGGGACACTGGATCTAATTCAAAAGCTGATGCAAGATCAGCAATTCAACTCTTTTTACCTTGTTGGCGGAACTGCTTTAGCATTAAAGTTAGGCCATAGAGAATCCATTGATATAGATCTATTTAATATTGGGGATTTTGATGCCGCAATATTAGCGGCCCATTTGGAAAGACAATATCACGCATTAATCAGAAGGCAACAAAGCAACTATGTCAGCGGGAGTATTTCTAACGTAGATTTTGACCTGATTAGTCATAAATACCCTGCAGTTAAACAAATCGAAACCATTCAAGGTATTCGGATGATGTCCTTAGAAGATATTGCCGCCATGAAATTAAATGCGATAGTTCATAGCGGGCAGCGAATCAAAGACTTTATTGATATTCATTACCTGCTACAGGAATTTGAATATAAAGACATTCTGGAATTTTATTTTAGTAAATATCCCAATGTGAATCAAACTCAAGCCCGTAACTCGCTTCTCTACCATAAGGATATTGATTTTAATGTTCCTGTGATTCTTAAAGATAAAAACCTAAGATGGCAACATGTAAGTGCAAGTATTAACAATGCCATAGCAAAACATGATAGGGAACAGGAAAATCCGGGATTTAATCGGGACGATGATAATTCTGAAGATATAGGACCTAACAGAGGTGGTCCTAAGAGATAGTAGATCTTGTCAATTTTAAGAGATGCGGAGAATGACTGTTTTATTCTCCGCAAATTTGCGGAGAATATTATTTAGTAACTATATAGCTGTGTATCTGTATAATCAGATATACAGCTATATAATAAAAGGTAATAATACGGCACTTGGACAAAAACGAAATTTAGCTATTCCAGATATTTGCTGTTCTGGCATTGTAAGGAGTAACTTTGCATTTAAATTTTTTTTCTATTTCCAATATATGTTTTAAGTCGTCGTCTGAAAACACACCAATATAAACACTCCAAAGTTTCTCCTTTATCTTCATTCCATGTTTGGTTGCGATGTTAATGGCATCAATAATATGTGTATCGTAATCACCAAAATTGAAACCAAATGTTATTAGTGAGCCTTCTATATTTGACAACTGATCATAACAAAAAGTTAAATACTTATTATGCATAATATGAGACAACTTCTCTTTTCCATTCCCAGCAGTTACAAAAATAGGATACTCGTTATTTTCAATTTTGCTTTTTACATTTTCTAAAAGATAATGTTCTGTATCATACTCCTCTTTGACAATGAGAATACCATCGTCAAAAATTGGTAGGGTGCCATGTAAATAATAAATGTTTTGTTCGTCTTTGTGTTTACCCCAGCGTAATTCAGAATATTCTAAATCTTCTTTGGGAACATAAGTACCACTCTCAATATCTGTCAGTAAATCCCTACCAAATCCATCAATGGCATTTTTTGCATGATTCCTCATTAACACCCAATAAGGCAATAAATCGTAATTTGTAGAAAACACATTGGAGATTCTGATGAACCAGACCACCTGATTCCGGGGCAAGCTGACCACCAATTCCGGGGCAAACTGACCAGGGGATTCCGGGACAAACTGACCACCCTCAACGTGTAGCAAATGCTGTAGAAGCAACCATCTTTTGGAGGCAACATATACCTCCAAACATGGCCAATTCGACGATCAGCATGAGTAAGATTAGAAAGATTTTAAGGATGTACAGCCAGCAGCGGCCCATAATGACCATCGCTGCCCAGACTGATGCATCCCGGAATACCGTAAAGAAGTACCTGGCCGCCTTTAAAGCCAGCAGCTTTACCTTTGAAGAGATCGATGCCCTTAACGATAAGGAACTCGAAGATCTCTTCGGTAAAAGCAAAGAACACCCGCCCACCAGCCGTATGCAGTCCATGCAGCGCTGTTTTCCCCAAGTAGATAAAGAACTCAAACGCACCGGTGTCAACCGGTATATGTTATGGGAATCCTACCGCAAAGAGTTCCCTGACGGCTACCAGTACAGCCAATTCTGCTTTTATTACAACCAATGGAAGGCCAGGGTCAACCCGACCATGCACATGGATCACAAAGCCGGTGATAAGCTTTATGTGGACTTTGCAGGCGAAAAGCTAAGCTATACCGATAAGGATACCGGTGAAGTTATTGCAGTAGAGGTCTTTGTGGCTATCCTCGGAGCCAGTCAGCTTACCTATGTAGAGGCGGTTCCGAGCCAGCAAAAGGAAGACTTTATTGCAGCTTGCGAGAATACGCTGCACTTTATCGGCGGCGTTCCTGCCGCCATTGTACCCGATAACCTGAAGGCAGCCGTGACCAAAAGCAGTCGCTATGAACCCACTTTGAACGAAACGTTTGAGGACTTTGCAGACCATTACGGTACCACCATACTACCGGCGCGGGCGTACCGCCCGCGTGATAAAGCACTGGTAGAAGGTGCTGTTAAGATCATTTATACCAAGATCTACGCGCCTATCAACCGGGTTACCTATCACTCTTTAAAAGAGCTGAATACAGGTATATGGGAAGCGTTGGAAACCCATAACAGCCAGTTGCTCAAAGGACGTAACTATAGCCGCAGGCTACAGTTTGAAGAGATCGAACGGCATACCCTGATGCCGCTGCCTGTCCTGCTTTACCAGTTCAAAAAGCACTTCTACGCTAAGGTGATCAAGAACGGCCATGTCAATCTTGGCCCTGATAAACACTATTACAGTGTGCCTTACCGCTTCATCGGCAAGCGGGTAAAGCTATTGTATTCCCGCACTATCGTGGAGATCTACTCCAACTATGAACGTATCGCTTTGCATAAGCGGGCAAAGAACCCTTACGGCTATACAACCGATAAAGACCACATGGCCACTACACACCGCTTTGTAACTGACTGGACACCTGATAAGTTCCTGGATTGGGCCGCATCCATCCATGAGGATGTGAGGCTGTATATCCTGAAGATCCTTGACCGGAAGCAACACCCGGAGCAGGCCTACAAGTCCTGCCTGGGTGTACTTGGCTTCGCCAAGAAAGCAGGTAACGAACGGTTAACGATGGCCTGCCAGCGTGCGCTCAGCTATGGTATTCATAACTATAAAACGATACAAACCATCCTGGAGAACAAGATGGATGGCTACGAGGAAAGCCTGTTTGCAGATGAGTTGCCTATGCCTAACCATGATAATATCCGGGGAAAAGACTATTACAAATAACCATTAAACAACAAATAACATGAACACAAGTACACTAGACAAACTGCGGAAGATGAAGTTCTTCGGCATGTTCCATGCCTTCAAAAGCAGCATGGAAACGGGTAAAACGAATGATTATACAGCGGATGAACTGCTGGCCCACCTGGTAGATGCAGAATGGGACGACCGGCAAAACAGGCGTATCGAACGGCAGATACAGTATGCCAAGTTCCGCTATAAAGCCTCTGTGGAGGACGTTCATTACCATGCCGACCGAAGTATCGACCGCAACCAGATCATGCGCCTGGCAGACTGTACCTTCATTGACCGCAATGAAAACATACTGGTTACCGGCAGCACCGGTATCGGTAAAAGCTATGTGGCTTCTGCTATCGGCTATCAGGCCTGTATGCTGGGCTACAGGGTATTTTATGCCAGCACCCCTAAGCTATTCGCTAAACTGAAAATGGCTAAGGCAGACGGCTCTTATATCAAGGAACTCGCTAAACTGGAAAGGACACAGCTGCTCATACTGGATGACTTCGGTATCCAGCCTTTTGATGCACAAAGCAGGGCTGCGCTAATGGAACTGATCGAGGACCGGCACGGCAAGACCTCGCTGATCATAACCTCACAGCTACCGGTAAGCAAATGGTTTGAAGTGATCGGTGAAAAAACGGTTGCTGATGCGATCCTGGACCGGATCGTTCATGATGCGCACCGCATCGAACTAAAGGGAGAATCTATGAGAAGAAAACGTAACGTTGAACCGGAAACCAGCTACTAATGAAAATACCTTTTAAATAACTATTTTTGTACACGCTTTTATAGCGTTTGCTGCACGCCCCACGTCAGCTAATTGCCTGGTCAGTTTGGCCCGGAATCAGGTGGTCAACATCTCCATAACATACATATAAACCAAAGCGCTCAGCATTCGGCGTGCTAAAACCTGATGAACAAGAGCTGCTAAAACCTTACTTATTTGAAAGCGGAAAAAGGGTCGCCTATATCACCGGGCTATCGCTATATAACCGAATGGGCTTGACCACTCAGGTGCCAAAAAACGTCAAGATCGCAACCCGGGATAAACGGCTGGAGCTAAAACTCGGTAACCTAAAGGTTACCTCTATAAAAAGCAATGTAGATATTAACGATAGCAATTACCGTTACCTGGAATATCTGGACGCCTTAAAAGACCTGAAGAGCATACCGGACCTAAACAAGCAGGCTGCTATCAAGTTATTAACCGACGGTATAAGCCAACTGGAAGACAAAAAGCTCTTCTTGCAGCTCGCTCTAAAATACCCACCTCGTGCAAGGGCCTTGGCAGGGGCTTTAATGGGGCTAATAAACCCCTTAGAAGACCTTACAGCCTTGCGCAAGAGCATGAACCCGCTAAGTGATTTTGAATTCGGCCTGGGCAAAGAAATTTTGCCAAACGCTGCCACCTGGAATATTACCTAATGACCTTACACGAAAATCCTGAACTTTTTAAAGACGCGATCACTGCGACCGCGCAGCAAATGAATATTGCCGAGATTTACGTCGAAAAAGACTACTGGGTAACGCTGGCCCTTAAAATAGTTTTCGGCTCCGATCTTGCCCATGATGCGGTTTTTAAAGGCGGGACCGCCTTATCCAAATGTTACAAGCTGATAGAGCGATTTTCAGAAGATATTGATATCGTAGTGATCCGCAGACCGGGTGACACTGACAGCCGGCTGGCTAAAAGGTGAAAAGCCTTCGGTCAGGATGATGCTTAAAGTTCAAATTTGCACTAAATGTTTATCTTACAGTGACCATTTGATGCAGGAAGAAAGCCTGCGATATAAACGAGTAAATAATGAAGAAAAATTCAATTAAAACAGTAATTCTGCTTTATGTATTGAGTATTGTGCTCTTTACAGGTGCTTCTGTATCGGCACAAATACTTACCAAAAACCGTCTGATCGTAGTTACCGATATCGGAAATGAACCGGACGATTTTATGTCGATGATCCGGTTAATGTTATACTCCAATCAGATCGATATAGAAGGACTCATCGCATCAACCTCGGTTCACCAGTCAACAAAGGTCAGTCCTGAGCTTATTAAAAAAGTGGTGTATGCTTATGCTAAGGTCCAGCCGAACCTGCTCAAACATGAACCTGGTTTTCCGTCAGCCGAAAAACTTTTAGGGCTGATAAAAAAAGGACTGCCAGTCTATGGTATGGAAGGTGTAGGCAAAGGTAAAGATTCAGAGGGCTCGGAATGGATCATTCAAATGCTGGAGAAAAAAGACAGCCGTCCATTATGGATCGCTGTCTGGGGCGGCCCCAATACACTGGCGCAGGCACTTTGGAAAATAAAAGAGACGAGGAGCGAAGCAACTGCAAAACGGCTGATCAGCAAATTGAGGGTGTATACAATTTCCGATCAGGATAATACCGGACCCTGGATCCGCCGCAATTTCCCGGATCTGTTCTACATCGCGAGCCCGGGAAATTACTACAATGCGACCTGGTCTGCTATAAACCGGGTATTTTCAGGTGCTAATAACGAGGTGATTTCTAATGACTGGCTTGAAAAAAATGTTCAGGAGGGGCATGGACCATTAGGCGCCATTTATCCAGATGTGGCCTGGGGCATGGAAGGCGACACGCCATCCTGGCTGATGCTTATTCCAAACGGCCTGAACGAGCCCGAGCATCCTAATTGGGGCGGCTGGGGAGGACGCTACGAATATTATAAACCGGCCTATGACCCCAAAGTAAAATGGATTGTGCCGCTGGAAGAAGAGACAAGGCCGTTTTGGACGAACGCAGAAGATAGTTACAAGCCATACAAAGCAGGCAAATGGGGCTTGGCGCTGGTAAAAGATACAGCGACTTACAAAGGTAATCATGTGACGCTCTGGAGATGGCGCGAAGATTTTCAAAACGATTTCGCAGCGAGAATGACCTGGTGCCATAAAAATTACAAAGATGCAAATCACCCGCCTGTTGTTAAGCTGTCCACGCCCGAACGAATCACAGTGAAATCAGGTGGAACTTTTTCCCTTGATGGCAGTGCGTCCTATGACCCGGACGGAGACGGATTGAGTTATTTGTGGTTTCAATATCCCGAAGCTGGAACATCAAAGAAAAGCGTCATCATATTTCCCGAAAACATCTCCGCTTACAATGATTTGAAAGCTCCGGAAGTAGATAGCCCGCAAACTGTTCACATTATACTGAAAGTGACCGACAAGGGTGTGCCAAGGCTAAGCCGTTATAAGCGGGTAATCGTGACAATTCTTCCAAAGTAGTACTTGCAGATCACAGCAACTTATTGCGACAATACTTATTGTAAAAAACGGAGAACCGTATAAGAGAAAAATGTGCTTTTATTCCTTAGAGCCAATTCTTCGGCACAGCTTTAACTATGTTAAATTATGCAGTTGCGGGCGGATGCACAAATTTATGATTGCGGTAAAGCAGCCATAACATACTGGGCAGCACGATTAGCAATAGCGGCAATGCAGCCAGAAAACCACCAATAACCGCGATGGCCAGTGGCTGATGCAGCTGAGCACCCGCGCCTATACCCAAGGCCAACGGCAGCAGGGCAATAATGGCTCCCAGCGCCGTCATTAATTTGGGGCGTAAACGGGTGGAGATAGAATAGATAATGGCTTCATTGATATTTTTGTGCCGGGTACTTTCCCTGAACTGCCAGAAGGTAAAAATGGCGTTTTCGCCAATGATACCTACAATCATGATCAAACCGGTATAACTGCCCACGTTTAACGGCGTTTGCGTTAGCCATAGTGCAAGGAAACTACCACCGATACCCAATACCGCCACCACCAGTATAAGCAGCGCTATGCGGAATTGTTTAAACAGGAAAAGGATCACACCAAAAACCAGCAGACTTGAAGTGATCAGAATGATCAATAGCTCCTTGAATGATTGCTGCTGTTCGGCATAAGCACCGCCGTATTCTACGTGATATCCTGTTGGCAGATTGATGGCGCTGATATTTTTTTTGATAGCTGGTATAACCGAGCCCAGATCTACATTATCCAGCCGGGCACTGATAACACCCATGGCCTGCAGGTTTTCGCGCTGTACTTCCGCATCGCCTGTTCTTAACTCTACATTAGCCAGCTGACTAATGGGCAAGGGCTTGCCATTGGGTAAAAAGATGGTTAGTTTTTTAAGACTGGCCACATCTAAAGAGCGGTTGCCGGGATATACCATACGAATAGGCGATTGTTGCTCTTTCTCAAACAAACTACCGATCACATTACCTTGTAAGGCCGATTGTATCTGCGTTTGCAGATTGGCAGGTGTAAGGTTGTATTGAGCCAGCATGGTATAATCGGGTATAATGTTTACCGATGGCCCGGCAATCACAATGCCGTCAAATACATCCGCCGTGCCTTTTACATTGGTTACGGCGGCGGCTATTTGTTTGGAGAGTTGTTGCAATTTAACCTGATCATCACCGAAAATTTTGATCTCGATGGGTTGGGTAGATGTCATGAGATCGCCCAGCATATCACCGATCACTTGTCCAAAATCTACCCTCAGGGCAGGTTGGGTCGATTCGATCTTCTGCCGCAGATCGCCGATCACTTCCTCGGTGGTTTTATTATGACCTTTTTTAAGTTGTATCAGGTAATCTCCGGTATTGGGTTCGGTTATAAAAAAACCCATTTGCGTGCCTGTTCTGCGGGAATAGGCTGCCACCTCGGGATTTTTGATGATAATCTTTTCAATGTCGCGTAGCATGCGGTCGGTTTCTTCGAGCGATGTACCGGGAGGTGAAGTGTAATCCAGTACGATACTGCCCTCATCCATGTCTGGTAAAAAGCCTGTTTTTAAGCCAGCTGGTATAAAAATAATTACGGCGGCAAGTGCCAGCATCATCATGATACTCAGATATGGGCGCAGAATGAAAAAGGATACCCAGCGCTGTTTTTTTACACCGTGTGCTTCTTTTACCTGCACACTGTTGGTTTGGTGATTGCGGGTAAGCAGCAGATATATGACCGGTAAACCTATCCAGGTTACAAAAAAGGAGCAAACCAGCGTAATGATCATGGTGTTGGTCATTACCTTAAAATAAGCACCGGCAACACCGCTCATCATTACAAACGGGATAAAAATAACAATGGTGCTGATGGAAGAACCCACCATAGCCGGAAAAAGGTAGTCAACCGCCCGTTGAAGCAATGTCAGTGTTGGCTCTTCAGGGTGTTCCTCGTGCGTGCGGTGGATCTGCTCCACAACAACAATGGCGTCATCAATGATGAGTCCGATGGCGGCCGCTATGGCCCCCAGCGTCATAATATTAAAAGTATAGCCCAGCGCATACAGAACAATCAGGGTCAGGCAGAGCGTAACCGGGATAGTGATTAGTATAGTGGCGCTGGCCTTTATCGACCATAAAAAAATAATGGCTACAATAATAGCGAGCGCTAGTCCGATCCATAAGCTATCGCCTACGCTTTTTACAGAGGCGTTTACAAAATCAGCCTGAACATAATATGGTTTGATGGTTACACCGGCTGGAAGTAATTTCTGCAGGTCGGCCACCTTTTGGGTCATCGCATCAGAAAGGTCAATCAAATTGGCGTTAGGCTGTTTGATCACCGCTATCAGTACGCCCTCATGTCCGTTGGCGTTTACCTTAGTATACTCAATGCCGGGATTGATCTGTATACTGCCTATATCTTTGAGTTGTATTACCCGCTTACGGTTATTGCTGATCACCATATTTTCCAGTTGCTCACGGGTATTTACAGAAGCATCCGTAACGGTTAGGTACAGCATTTTATAATCAGACAGATAGCCCTCTGATTTGATAAAGCCTGTTTGGGCGAGGGTATTGGTGATAATGTCTGGTGTGAGCCCCAGGGATCCCATCTTTTGTGTGTTCAGCACCAACCAGTATTCCTTGGTTTTACCGCCGATGACCCTGATCTCGGACACACCATCTACCTGCGATAGAAAAGGTTTTACGGTATAGGTTGCCAATTGCTTTAACTCAATGGGCGATTTGCTATGGCTCTCCAGCGTATACCCGCTTACCGGCAGGATAGAGGGGTTCATTTTTTCGACACTGATGTTCACATCTGGGGGAAGGTCGTTTTTGATCTGGTCAATACGTGATTGGATCTGCTGCTGGCTCAGGTCGATATCCGCATCCCAGTTCATGAAGGCAGATATTTCACAGCTACCGCGGCTGGTAGTACTGCGTACATATTGTAGGTTAGGCACCTGCTTAACGGCATTCTCTAACGGTTTGGTCACCGTGATCATCATTTTATTTACCGGTTGTAAACCGGCATCGGCTATAATTTTGATCTTAGGGAAAGTAATCTCCGGGAACAAGGAGGTTTGTAAGCGTGAATAGGCGAAACCACCACCCAGCAATATGATGAACAGCAACAGGCTGATGGGCTTTTTATGCGTAATGAAAAAGTTGTTCAGGTTCTTCATGGTTTCACAATTTTCACTTTGGCGGTATCGGCCAATCCATAATTACCCGTAACCACAATTCTATCAGTCGGGCTAAATTTTGGCGAGAGGACTTCTACCTGGCTTGTGGTTTCAATACCTTTTTGCACCGGTACCTTGATGGCGGTGGTATCATTAATGAGTTTCATTACCCAAAAATCGGTTTGTGTTTCATTGGCTAACACGGCTGATTTCGGGAGAGAAGGTACATTGCTTTTGGCGGATTTAATGATGTGCGCACGGGCCACCAGGTTTTCAGGGATAGGGTCAACGCTGTTTACCCTGATCACCACGCCCTGTGTTTGCGACAAAGTATCAACCGAAGGTAAAACCGACGCTACACGACCGCTGAGCGTACGACCACCAGGTAAGGTGAGGGTAATATCCTGGTTATTGTGTAAAGTGCTTTGAAGCTCGTAAGGCAACTGCATCACAAAGGCAAAGCTTTCCTTATCACTTATGGCTGCCAGTTGTTCACCATCCTGCACGTAATCCCCAACCTGGTGCAGCAGTTGGGTAATATAACCGCTGCTTGCTGCCTTGATGCGATTTACGCCCGAAAACTTGAAGGTAGTATCCAGCACATTGATGGTATTGCCAATGCTTTGCGCCTCCTTTGTTTTGATGGTGAATAACAATTGGCCCGCACTTACATATTGCCCTGGTTTTATGTATACCTTTTGTATATAGCCTATAGCATTAGCCTTCACATAGCTCTTTTGCATAAATGACGAAGTCGCATTCAGCGTTATGGAATCGGCCATTGTACCGTTGTTGATGGAAGTTACCGTAACTGGCGTTTGCGACTTTACCGCGGCATCTTCGTCGGCAGCAGCAGTATCATGATTACATGCCGATACGGTCAATACCAGGCATACACACGCAAGTGCTAAAAATTTAAAATATGGCGATGATAAATTCTTCATATTATCGGTTCCAGTAGTTGAGTTGGTTAATGAGCAGCAATCTGCTGATGGTGTTTTGCGTAAGCAGGTTACGGATAGTGAGATAATTATTGATAGCCAGTATCAGATCGGCCATTCGGAGGTCACCGGTTTGCAGTAGTTGGGTATCTACCTTTATTAAGGTTTCAGAGTATTTGAACTGGTTATTGATATCGGCTATCAGGGTATCGTACCCATCTATCTGCTGGTTCAGCTGGATGATCTGTTGACTGTACTGCTGAGCAAAAAAGCTCTTATAGTTTTTGCGCGATTCTTCTTCCAGCGAAAGTTTTTTGTACGATAGCTTACGCTGCCCGCCATCGTAAATAGGTACGCTGATGCTAAAGCCGACACTGGTGCCAAAATGTTTATAGTAAAGGGCAGTGAGGTCCGAGTTATAACCGCCATCGGCAAAGGCTTTTATTTGGGGTTTGTAACTGTAGTCTATCAATTTGCGGGTATTGAGCAATCGAAGACTATCAAGCGCATATTGCCTAAAAAATATACTGTTGGTTTTGTCAGCAGTAATGGCTCTTTGCAGCTCGGGCTTTTGTAACTCAGTGATGGTGGTATCCGTAACGCCCGTAAGATAATTAAGCGTGGCAAAATCTGTTTTATACTGCAATGTGGCCTGCGAGAGTTGCAGCTGTGCCTGCTTTAAGGTAACCAGGAAGGTGAGGTAATCACTTTGGTGGTACACATTGTTGCGGGTGAGTTTTTTAAGCAGGCCCTCTTCGCCGCTCAGTAGGGTTACCACTTCTTTATTGAATTTTACCTGCTGCAGGCTCCCGTAAGCGGCTATGTATTGCGCGGCAATTGTACGGCGCAGATCCTGCTCAGAGAGTTTAATGTTATTGCGTAAAGAATCGCGCTGAAGCCCTATGCCGTTATATTGCGCTTTCAGGTAACCATTGCTAATGAACGATTTATTTACCGATAGCAGCGCATCAAGTGTTTGCCCGTTGGTAATAGCCTGGGAATAGCCATAACCATGAATAACAGGAGCATATAAACCGGCGCTCCCAACGCTTACCTGTGGTTTTAAGCCGGCCTTTATACGGACGCTATCCAGTTGTGCCGATAGTATTTGGTTGTTGAGGTCCTTGAGCAGGGGACTGTTTTTTACAGCTATCTGTAAGTAATCGTCCAGTGTTTTTTGCTGCGCGAAGCAAAAAGAACTCATCATTAAGCATAGGAGTGATACGAGCAGATGTTTCATAATTCAAGATACCCATACCGGTTATTCAGATGGGTTGAGCTTAGCGACCGATAGTTTAAATCTAAGCTTTATAATTATTAATTGTAAACAGTTTGTGTACAATACTTATCAAAGGTCTGTCTTTTCAATTTGTTGATTTGGGGCTAAATTTCAACTTTGATTCTGTAGAAAACTTGTAAAATCCACGGCTGGTATAATGTGCTGCTCTAAAAACTTTTTAAACCTTGAATTTTAACACTTTTCTGATCGGAAACGACATGAAAACCGCTAAAAACACTCGGGAGAAAATCTATTTTAACACTTTTTAACAAATTTCAACGCGATTTTGATGTGTTTTGAAAAGTTTAAAAAGTATTAATAATTGAGTGCCAGTAAAACATGTCAAACGGTCGGTTTGTGGACTTGTTTTGGTCTTAACATAACAGCCCGGTTTTCTTTTTTTGGAAAGAAGCCGGGCTGTTGTATAGACAAATATTTTTTTCTGTTGTCCGGGCTTGCCGGGTATATATGCTTAGCGCAATACGAATCGTTAGCAGGTTGGGATGGGATCGGTTACACCAGGTTCGCTTTTTCACCGGGTGTTAAAATCCGGAGTCTATCGGCAATTCCCAGGGCGGTAAAAGATTGCTGAAGGATCTCTCCGCCTTCTGTGTAATGCGACCATCCTTCAAAATGCACCGGGATAATGGTGGCGTTCGGAAAAGCGAAGGCGGTATCAATAGCATCATTGCTTCCCATGGTTACGTTGAACGGCCCACGGGGTTTAGCGGCGCCTGCAAAAATAAAAACATATTGCGGATTGTATCTGGAGGCTATTTCCCTGATCCCTTCGTAAAAAACGGTATCGCCGGTGATATAGATCTGTAGTTCCGGGCTCTCTACAATAAATCCGGTCACGTCTCCAGTCAGTTTCTCGCTGCCAGCGGGCCCGTGCCTTGCCGGTGTACCGGTTATGGTAACCCGGTCATTTAAGCGGACGGTTTCCCAGGGCGATAAACCGGTGGCATTAAGTCCCAGGCGCTCCGCACCAATGGGCGTTGTGAATGTTTTGCCAACAGCCTCCAACAACCGGCGGCCGGCATGATCAAGGTTATCGCCATGTTGATCATGGCTGAGTAAAACGGCATCAATATGCCCAACATCGGCGGTGGCCGGTCCCGAAGTTTTCCAGTAGCCTGGTTTATCACCTATCATAAATGTTTCACCTGCGGGGTCAAGCGTCGGGTCGGTTATTAATCTTAGTCCTCCTATTTCAAGAATAATAGTTGGCCCGCCCAGGTAGGTTACATTAGCTATGTCTTTCATGTTTTTAATATCGTGATGTGTCGTAAACGATTTTTGATTGGTGTATCTTAAAACAAATCTATCATGCCGCAGTCTGAAAACTGTGTGAGATGTGTCACAATTTTTACCCGGGAAAAAGGAATGATTCATTGAGGGTTAGAGAATCTATACTAATTGGCCACATCATTATTTTCGATAGATTTCCGGCTTTTATTAACACCATCATTAAGCCCGCCAAATTTATAATTAAGGCTGATGCCGAACGACCGGTAATAATCACGGGAGGTGTACAACTGGTTAAAATCGGGTCCGAAGGTACGGTTAATATTATTCCTGGAGCCGGTGAATGGGTTATTCACACGCACAGCAAAGCCCAGTTTATTTTTGATCAGCTCTTTATTTACACTGAAAGCAGTACTAACAAATCCGTTCGAATAGCCTTGCAAGCCTGTAGGGTTGCGGCTAACTACATTCAGATCGGCATTTACTGCCCATCCTTTATTGAAGCGGAAACCATTTGAAAGGGAGAAGGAATACATCAGCCGGTCGTTATGTACAATACTCCTGTCCGCGGTTCCCTGCAGCCACAGGTACATCAGGTTGCCATTCAGGCTTATATTGTACAGCTTACTAACCGGGTAGGAGAGTGACAGGTTACCGCCAAAGCTGCTTGCTTTGCCTGTATTTGCATAACTTGTACGTGTAATTTGTGTTGATGGGTCAAAGTCGGCTACCTGCAAGTCCAGGTTGTTCATAAAGGAATAGTCCAGGCCTATGTTTAGGGAGAGTTTTTTATTGCTGCTGTATCCTGCCTGTACATCGTTCAGCAGTACCGGGCGCAGGTTGGGGTTTCCGGTCGATTCAAAATTAGGATTAGAGCGGTCGATGTAGGGGTTAAGCCTGTTGATACCCGGTCTGCGGATGCGTTGTGAAAACCCAAAGTTAAGCGCGGTTTGATCACTGAAATTTTTACTTACAGCGATGGATGGCAGTACATTAAAATAATTTTGTTTGGCAACTGTTGCCGTACTGATAAAATCGGCCCTGATAACGGTTTCTTCTACCCGGATCCCGGCGCTGATATTCCAGCTTTTTAAATTAACCTGATAAGAATTGTACGCGCTGAACACATTTTGGTTGTTGGTATACTGGTTGGATAATGCCGCGTCTGCATCAAACTGCCCCGTAGCACTATTAAAACTATTGTAGCCAAAATTGCTGTTACTGGTACGCAGGATGCCTTTTACACCAGCCTCAATGTTCACCTGTTTAACCGGGGTTACAAAATCAACTTGTAAGGTATGCTCATTGAATTTTTGCCGGTCGTTTTGGGTATAGCCTGGGGTATTAAAATTTACCGGGTTGGTGATGGTTACGTCCCCATTACGGTTATTCCGGTTACTGGAATACTGATACGAGAAGGTCAGTAGCCTGTTTTTAGCCGTTTTAAAGCCGATCTGGTAATTAAGGGCGGCATCCCAGCCATAGCCTGTTCCTTTGTTATTATTCAGCAGATCATAAGCTTCGTTTATCCCGGAGGTGCCGTTCAGGCCGGATACCTGGGTCATATGAGCGCTTGTACGGCTGCCGTTTAGGTTAAACTGCCCCGAAAACAGGTGAAGCGAATCGATCTCGTAGCTCATTTCGGTGCCAAAGTAGGCTGTTTTATTGTTTGACCGGCGATCTCCCGTTTGCAGCAGGCTGGTTGAGGCTGTGCCAAATGTTTCCCTGCTATTAGTAAAGGTGGTTTTAGGGTTGTTAGCAATACTTGCGCCGCCAAAAGCAGCTATAACAAAACGGCCGCTTTTAGCAGTAAAAGCTCCCCCGGCTCCGGGGCCGCCAACCGGGAAACTTTCGTTGACGTTTACTGATCCGCTGTACCCGTTATTTAGTTTTTTTACGGTAATAATATTGATGATGCCGGCCAGCCCTTCACCGTCGTATTTAGATGGCGGTATAGTGATTACTTCTATTCTTTCAATAGTAGATGCCGGCATGCTTTTCAGTATGGCGTTTAAATTGTTTTCGATACTGGGGGATGGCTTTCCGTTTATAAGAATTTTAAAGCTGGAATTACCTTTTAACAGGATGTTATCCTGGCCATCAAGCGTGATGTATGGGATCTTGTGCATCATTCCCAAAACATTGTTGGATTTGCTTTCAGGGTCGGCCTGCAGATCGTAAATGATGCGATCCGCTTTTTGTTTGATGATAGGTCTTGTGCCGGTTATAGCAACCTCTTTTAAACGGTTAAACTGCTGTTTCAGACCGATAGAACCCAGATCCGTGTCTTTTTGCAAATCAAGCAGGCATGTTTTTGGCGCGTAACCTATAGTTACCATCACCACATGATAAGTTGCGGGCGCCAGCATTGAAAAAACAAATGAGCCGTCCTCACGGGTTACACCGGCCCTGATGGTTTGGCCTTTGTCATCGTTTAGTTTTACCGTTACAAAAGCCAATTTATCGTGTGTGGTCGAATCAGACAGGATTCCTTTTAATATCAAATTACCACTGTTGGTTTGGGCAAGGATACTACCGGGTTGCATGATCAGCAAAGCAAGCAGTAAAATTATGCTAAAGGTATGTTGTTTAGTTTTCATGGTGATTAAGATTTGGGGGTTGGAATTTTTTTGACAAAGCAATCCCCGTAAAGACTAACAGCCTTTAAAATTTGCAGTATTTACCGGGAATGCTTTTTAGGGTAAACTACCCGATGATTGAATTAAAGCGGATGCTTATCGCGATGATTGCGGATGAAAAGATAGTACAGGAAGAACCCGGCAGCCACAAATAACATTTCTACCCCGTACGGAAGCGGTGAATCTTCGGCGCTGTAAGGGATAAACTGCATAACGATGAGCCCCAAACCTGTAGTTGACAGGATGATAGCCCATTTCATGGCTTCGGTGCCAAAGCCCGAAAGCTGCTGTAAAAATTTAAGACCAATCTCATCTAAGGGGCCTGCATCAATAATGCGTTTCTTTAAGCGGTAGTTATACAGGGCAAGAATGAATATGGCGATGAGGATAAAGAATATGATAAGAATGATAAAAGGCATTAACTGTTTCATGATGTTTTAATTTAAATGATTTGATACAGTAGTCTTTAAAAATAACAGAACGGTTGCAAATATTTTTCTTTAATTTTTGCAACCGTTAGCTGGCCGAAACAGACTACTATAATATGTTTAATGAAAAGGAAGTTGTTTCCAGGATATTAAAGGGAGATTTCCACGCTTTTGAATTATTGGTTAAACAATATGAGAAGCTGGTTTTCTTTGTAGTGAATCGCCTGGTGCAACACCTGCAGGATAAGGAGGACATTTGCCAGGAAGTTTTTATTAAAGTACATCAAAGCCTCCCTAAATTCCGTTTCCAATCCAAGTTAGCCACCTGGATTGCACGGATAGCCTATTTAACTGCTGTTGATCATGTAAAAAAAAGCAAGGCAGCCCGGCAGGCTGATTATCCGGAAAATATAGATCATTATCATTTTAGTGAAGATAGCCCTGAGTCTGAACTGGTGAAAAAAGATACAGCAGCTTATGTTAACCTGCTGATTGCGCAAATGCCGCTGCAATACCGCACAGTTTTAACCTTATACCATTTAAACGAGTTTAGCTGCCCCGAAATTGAACAGATCACCGGCATTCCCGAAGGAACGGTTAAAAGCCACCTTTTCAGGGCCCGCAAATTATTGAAAGAAAAAATTGAACACGATCTTAAAAATTAAATCATGAAAAAGCTGACCGATGAACAGATCCAGGCACTGCTGGATAGTGAGTTAAAGCCATCCGGCGATATGTTATCTGCTTCAGAAAAACAGCAGATGGAAAGCTATCAGTCTTTATTTCAAAAATTAAATACAGAACCAGAACAGGGTTTGCCTTTTAATTTTGTCTCAACAGTTAGTCGTCAGCTCCAAATAAAACTAAAAAGACGAAGCGATATTCGCTTTAATTTACTGGCCTTGTTTGGCATAATAGCAGGCTTGGGCATGGCTTACGGTATTTTAACCCTGATAGATCTTAATTCCGGAAACCAATTTTTATTGGCTATGCTTAGATATAAATGGCTGCTTATTTTCGGCTCGTTGATACTGGTAGGTACTTTGATGTTTGAGCAGAGGGTTGTTGAAGAGAACTGAGAGTTTATATGTTAAAATTAAAAACCAGCGAAGCGCAGACCGGGTGAGTTGGCTATGCGACAATCCTATTTTTTAAAAATATACCACAATGCCATAATAACCGACACATGTTTGAAACAACCCCGCAGATGTTTAAGCGCCATGGTGATTTGGTTTTCGACTGTTCGCTTAGAGATACCCAGGCGACCGGCTATTTCCTGGTTGGAAAGATGATCGATACGGCTCATCTGAAAAATCTCCTGGCAGCGTTTAGGTAACTGCTCCAGGTACTGTCCTAATTCATACAGCAACTCCTGATCGCTGATCCGGCTTTCGCCCTTGTTGTGATCCAATAACTCGCTGATCCCATCATCGGAAATACTTAAAACAACCGGCGATTTTACCGCCCGCAACCGGTTATAAACCTGGTAACGGATAGCTGTCAATAAAAAATTGGGAAATGATTCAATCTCGAGTTCATGCCTTCGGTTCCAAATATTCAGGAATACATCATGTACAGCTTCTTCACTGGCTTCGCGGTCTTTCAGGTAGCGCAGAGCCGTTTTATACAGCCGTAACCAGTACCTGTCAAAAAGCACGGCAAAAGCCTGTTCGTCATCACTACGGATGGCAAGCCACAGCTCAGCGTCATTAATCGGGGAATTGTACATACAACTGGTTGGATAAAATTAGAAAAAGCCTGCCAAATAATTCGACAATTAATGATTAACCGAAAAAAAAATTAAAAATTGATGTGTGTGTCTATATAAAATTTACACTAACAAAGTATAAACCTGCTATTACAGCCTAATGATAACCAAAGAAGAATTCCTTGCTTTGTACGAAAAGTACATGAGCGGACAATGTACAGCCGACGAAAAAAAGCTGCTGGATACATACCGAGATGAAATGACATTGGCCGAAGAGGGCTTGGATGATGACCTGGTGAAGGAAGAAGATGTGCGTACACGCATATGGCAGCGATTAAACGATAACCGTAAAATAGTTCAATTGCCCTCACGTAAGGTTACCAAATACCGTTGGCTGCAGGTGGCCGCGGTTTTTGTGGCCGTGTTGTTGGCGGGGCTGTTTTTTATGCAGCGTAAAAAAAATCAGGAAACTGGTACTGTAAAGCTGACAAATAAAGTACAGCCGCCCATATTACCCGGCGGCAACAAAGCATATTTAACCTTAGCCAATGGCTCGCGCATTGTGCTTGATGATGCCCAAAACGGCAAGCTGGCAACCAGGCCTGGTGTTACCGTAAGTAAAACCGGGAATGGTATGCTGGTGTATCATTTCACCAATTCAAACAACAATACTGCCGCCGCTGCAACGCCCGAATTTAATACCATTACTACACCCAGGGGCGGGCAATACCAGGTTGTACTGGAAGACGGTACACGGGTTTGGCTCAACGCGGCTTCATCTATTAAGTTTCCGCAAGCCTTTATTGGTGCTACCCGCGAGGTTGAACTAAGCGGCGAAGCCTATTTTGAGGTAGCCAAGAATAAAGCTAAACCATTTATTGTACAGGCAAACGGCACAAAAGTGCAGGTGTTTGGTACCCACTTTAATATAAACGCTTACGGAGATAACAATAAGGTAACTACGACACTGCTGGAAGGCTCGGTGCGGATGAGCAGCGGCGGTTCGGCGGTAATGCTGGCGCCTGGCCAACAGGGCGATGCTGTTAACGGCGCCACCATCAAGGTAAGCCCAGCCGATATTCAGCAAATAATGGCCTGGAAAAACGGCCTTTTTATATTCCATGATCTGAATATTACCGACGTGATGAAGCAAGTAAGCCGCTGGTATGATGTTGACGTGGAATATCGCGATGACGAAGTGAAAAACAATGAATTTGGCGGTACAGTATCCAAATACAAAAGCATAAATGAGTTGCTGGATGTGATGGTACTTACCCGTTCTATTCACTATAAGATAGAGGGAAGGAGGGTAATCATTATGAAGTAACTTTCCTTACCTATAATGTTTACCTGTTTATAACCAGGAGCGTTCGCAGCGCCCCTGGTATAAAGCTTTGAATAGCTGTCAGGTATCAATTAATGATCATATTTCTCATAACCAATTATTTAACCTAACATTCAAATGTATAAAAAATCTGCTGCAATAAGATGCAGGGAATGGCCCTGCCTTAGATCTAAATTATTTCTGATTATGAAATTGTCGTTTTTTTTGTGCCTGATTACCGTACTGCAAGTGAGCGCAGCCACGTCATTTGCACAAAAGATCAGCCTTGATAAAAATAACGCATCCCTGGCCGAAACCCTGCAGGAAATTCACCTGCAAAGCGGCTTCAGTGTGTTTTATAACGCCAGGCTACTTAAAAAGGCGGTACCGGTAAACGTGCACCTGCAAAACGCCGACCTGAGCGACGTGTTAAAACAATGCTTCCAGAATCAGCCGTTTAGTTATGTAGTGAATAACAATACCATTGTGGTTACCCCCAAGCTGACCGAGGCCCATGCTGCCCAGGATATTGTGGTTACCGGACAGGTAACAGACGATAAAGGTGTGCCTTTGCCGGGTGTAACCGTTAAGGTAAAAGGTACCGATGCCGGCGCCCAAACCGGTATCGATGGCCGTTATAAAGTATCGGTAAGCAACAGCAGTGCTGTATTGGTTTTCAGCTTTGTGGGTTTCGCGTCAAGAGAGATCGCGGTAGGTACCCAAACCCAAATTGATGTGATGCTTAAAGAGCAACCATCGGCATTAAATGAAATTGTAGTGGTAGGCTACGGTACACAAAAGAAAGTAAACCTTACAGGAGCGGTATCAACAGTAAATGGTAATGACCTGAATAAACGTCCGGTGGTGAATCCGGCCTCTATGCTTCAGGGGTTAGCTCCCGGTGTAGCGGTAAATGTTGGTTCTGGTGAACCCGGTAATGAGAGCGTATCCATCCGGGTTCGTGGTACTGGTACCTTTAGCGGCGCCGGTACAGATCCTTTGGTGTTAATTGATGGAGTACCCGGCAATTTCAGTGATCTTAACCCAACTGATATTGATAATGTATCCGTATTAAAAGATGCTGCTTCCACAGCTATATATGGCTCAAGGGCAGCCAATGGTGTGGTGCTCATCACTACCAAACAAGGTAAGGCCGGACAAATGTCGGTAAGTTATGATGGCAATGTGGGTTTTTACAGCCCTACCAATATGTATAAACTGGTAACCAACTCTGCCCAGTACATGGAGATGTTTAACCAGGCCCGTATTAACAGCGGTACAACAGATCCGGGTTCCCTTTATCCACAGGATCAGATCGACCTGTACCGTAACAGTACAGACAGGCTGCATTACCCTAATACCGATTGGCTAAGCCTGATATTCAGAACAGCGCCTACTCAAAATCATAACCTTACTTTTAGCGGCGGTAATGATAAAACCACTTATAATGTGTCGTTGGGTTATGTTAATCAAAATGGTATTGAGCGCGGCTTTGATTACAAACGTTATAGTGCCCGTATCAATTTAACCTCTAAGGTTAACAATCATATTAAATTCGGTACCAACGTATTATTAAAATCAGGTACAAGGGATGCTGTAGCAGGTAACCCTTCATCACCCAGCCAATGGGATGGTTCCTCTATGGACCTTTTTCTTTCGGCCATGTCACAAGCGCCTACTTATGGGCCTTACCTAACTGATGGCAGCGGACATTACACCTACAAAGCCTATGACTTTGAATATAACAATAAGAATCCGATAGCAGTACTGGATCAAAATTATAAGCGGGTGACTAATGATTATGCGGTAAACGCGCAAGGCTGGGTTGAAGTGCAGTTCAATAAGGATTTTTCCTGGTATACCAAAGGTGCCGTGAACTTTAATATGGATAAATACATGGATTTTAAAGCAACCCTTGATGAATACAATTTCAAGACCAACCAGCTGCAATCTACATTGGACCTGGGTAAAGGCTTAACCGACCAGGATGAGCAAACCGTTTATACCAACTTATATAGCTATTTAAATTATGCGCATGATTTTCATGGTCATAACATTAAAGCACAGTTTGGTTACAGTATTGAGCAAAGCAAATATCAATATTTACAAGGCTATCGCAAAAACTTCCCTGATCTGGATCTGCAGGAATTAAACGCGGGAGGTTCTGATATACAAAATGCATACGGTACATCTAATCAATGGGCTTTAATGTCATACTTCGGCCGATTGGATTATGATTATAAAGGCCGCTATTTATTGGAAGGTAATATTCGTGATGACGGAAGTTCAAGATTCCCGCCTGCTAATAAATGGGCAGTATTCCCTTCTTTTTCTGCTGGATGGCGGGCCACAGAAGAGCCTTTTGTAAAAGCTATGAATTTAACCTGGCTTGATAACTTTAAGCTTAGGGGATCATGGGGTAAGGTAGGTAATCAGAATATTGGTAACTATCCGTTCCAGGCTTTGCTGAACCTGACCGGAAATTACTCATTTGATAATTCAACCCTTATAACAGGTGTAGCGCAGCAAGCCCTGAACAACCCGGTTATCAGATGGGAAACTACCACCATGACCGATATTGGTTTGGATATAACCCTTTTCAGAAACCTTAGTTTAACTGCCGATTGGTACAATAAAACCACATCAGATATTTTAAGGACCGCGCAAGTTACCGCGGTATTAGGTTTAGGCGCTCCTACTATTAATGATGGTGTAGTTAACAACCGTGGTATTGAGCTTGGCCTGTCATACAATAATGTTATACGCGACGGCGCTTTAGGCGGCTTTGCTTATAACGTGGGTGTTAATGTTGATCATAATGCTAATAAGCTGGTAAAATTTGGTCAAACAGAGATCGGCGATTATACCATTAATCAAAACGGGCAACCGCTAAATTCATTTTATATGTTGCAGGTGATCGGTATTTTCCAATCAGCAGCAGAGGTAGCTAATTCTCCTAAGCAATTTTCTGACTCAACACTGCCGGGCGACCTGAAATATAAGGATGTGAATGGTGATGGTAAAATTGATCAGAATGACCGTACCATCATTGGTGGCGTTTTCCCTAAATTGAACTATTCATTTAATCTTGGCGCAAGTTTCAAAGGCTTTGACTTGTCAGCCATGTTCCAGGGAGTTTACGGGGTTAAATCATATGTATCTGGTTGGGGAACTATCCCCTTTGTCCAGGGCGCTGCACCAACAACAGATTGGTTAAATGCCTGGACGTCTGAACATCCGTCAACCACTATGCCGCGCATTTATTTTGGTCAGAGCGCGCCGGATAAGATCGGTCGCCGATCTACTTTCTTCCTGCAGGATGCATCGTATTTAAGGCTTAAAAACCTGGTATTTGGTTATACCATTCCTGCACAGGTAACCAAAAAGATAGGTATTAACAGGTTGAGGGTTTATTTTGCCGGTGATAATTTATTCACCATAACCAAATTCAAGGGTCTTGATCCTGAACGTTATGGCAGCGGCGACGGGGTACAATACCCGCAAAACAAGATATACTCCTTTGGTTTAAATGTTACTTTATAATTAGCCCTACATGAAAAATCGAATTATAATAACCATCATATTAATTACATCGCTGTTTTTAGGCGCATGTAAAAAGGCGCTCGATCTAAACCCCACAGATCAGATAGCTACTCCAACCTTCTACAAAACAAAAGCTGATTTTGACCAGGCTCTCGCAGCGGTTTACGCTTCTTTACAGGCAGAGGAGTTTGCCGTTGGCATCGGCTTCAGGGATTGTTTTACAGACAATGGATATAATCAATTTAACTCGGGTAGTTCTAAAGATTTTGTTCAGGGTAATTTTAACCCCACTACAGGCGGTTACGAAACCAGTATTTATAATGATAGCTATACCGGCATCGCGCGGGGAAATCTATTCCTCCAAAACCTGGCTAATTACAAGGGAGGTGATATATCTGATGCGCAAAGAAAAGTGTACGAAGGCGAAATCAGATTTATTCGCGCTTTTTACTATTTTCAGTTATACAGCATTTATGGCGATGTACCACTGGTATTGCAGCCGCTTGATCTGAGTACCCAGAAACAGCCTAAAGTACCGGCTTCGCAAATCCTGGCCCAGATCACTACCGATTTGGATTATAGTATTGCCAATTTGAACACCGCCGCCTATTATGCCAATGGCGGGCATGCGGCTGCATCTTCGGCAAAAGCCTTAAAAGCAAGGGTGTTGTTATTTGCCGCTTTCGGTAATACCGGTACTCCTGATCCAGCTATACTTACCCAAGTAAGGGATCTGTGCAAGGACCTGATGGGACAGTATAAACTGAGCGCCAATTTTGAGGATATCTTTAGGGATGCCACACAAAAAAATAATACGGAGATCATCTTCTCTATTAATTTCCTGGCGCCAAACAATACTACACCCTGGGATATGTACTATGGCGACTGGGACGCTTGTGCTCCGCTGCAAAATATGGTTGATGCGTTTGAATGTACCGATGGTCAGCCTTATGGCACATCTCCGTTAACCGATACCAAAAACCAGTTCAATAACCGCGACCCAAGGCTGGCGAAAACCGTATATGCCGATTCTGTTAATTTTGGTCCGGGAAAAGTATATCACCCATCTAACTTAAGGCCTACCGGGTACGGTACCATCAAATTCCTGGAGCCTAATAATATGCCTTATGGTTTCTCAACCCTGAGCCAGCAGGATGCCGTAGTATTACGTTTGGGCGAGGTGATGCTGATGTATGCCGAAGCTCAGAACGAGATCGCTGGTCCGGATGCCACCGTTTACCAGGCGATGACCGATCTGCGTGCTCGTGTAAATATGCCGCCATACCCGGCAGGCTACACCAAAGATCAAATGCGCGAAAGGATACGGCATGAACGCCGCGTTGAGCTTGCTTTTGAAGGCCTGCGTCATTATGATCTGTTAAGATGGCACATTGCCGGCCCGGTGCTTAACGCGGTAAAAAGCACCCTTATCAACTATCACTTTGAAGATAAGTTTTATCACTGGCCGCTGCCTCAAACAGAAATTGACAAGAGCGGAGGTGTATTGGTCCAAAATCCGGATTATAAATAATGGCTACTTAACTATTAACGGACAAAAACCGGCAGTGAAAGTTTTACTGCCGGTTTTTTTTATAAAAAGCGATCAGGAATGTTTCCCTTTAATTAAGTTATTTGTTGCGGTCTTTTCATATTAAGCAAATAGCTTATTAAATAATGATAAAATAATCAATTTTTATGGTTTTTATTGGCAGAAATCAAAATTCAATAACTTAGTTTTGTATCTATACCATGGAAAGCCTTACCTATTTACAGCAACAGCTTGCACAGTATCAGCAACGTGAAGCCGAACTCGAAAAGAGCGAGGCCAGGTTACGCATGGCCATTGCTTCTGCTAATTTAGGTACATGGGATTACAAACCACTGACCGGTGAACTTACCTGGTCTGATGAATGTAAACATCTGTACGGCTTACCGCCGGAAGCCGAAATAGATTTTGAACTGTTTACCGAACATATTTACCCGGCCGACAGGGACGCCCTGGAGTGTGCTATGAAAAAAGCTATGGATCCGCTTGGTGATCATAGCTATGATATGACCTATCGCATCATCAGGTTTGATAAGCCGGAGATAAGGTGGCTAAGGGCACAGGGGAAAGTCTATTTTAATAAGTTACAGGAGCCCGAGCGGTTTATAGGCACCATTGTTGACCAAACCGAGGCCAAACTGGCCGAAGAAAAAAGTGCCAAGCTCACGGCTATTGTGGAGTCGTCAGACGATGCCATCATCAGTAAAACACTGGAAGGCATTATTACCAGCTGGAACCCGGCGGCAGAGCATTTGCTGGGTTATACCGAAAAAGACGTTATCGGGAAACATATTACCATGCTGATCCCCGAGGACCGCTTGGAGGAGGAGGACCTTATTCTGGAAAGGATCCGGAATAACAAAAAGGTGGAGCATTATGTAACTTTCAGGGTAACTAAAGCTGGCCTGGAGATCCCGGTTTCTATATCGGTTTCTCCTATCAGGGATAATACAGGCCGGGTTATCGGGGCGGCTAAGATCATTCGTAATAATGCCCATCAGAAAGAAACGGAGGCCAGGTTATTACGCTATGCGGAAAATCTGGAAGTATTGAATGCATTGGGGAAAATTATTTCGGAGCGCATGGATGTAAGTGAGATACTCCAAAAAGTAACCGACGCAACCACCCGGCTGATCGGCGCGGCATTTGGCGCATTTTTTTATAATGATGAGAGCGAGGCCGGAGAATCCTATATGTTGTTTGCTTTATCGGGCGCGCCAAGAGAAGCCTTTGAGCGGTTCGGGATACCCCGGAACACGGCCGTCTTTCATCCTACATTTACAGGGGAAGCTATTGTTCGTGCCGATGATATAACCAAAGATCCGAGGTATGGGCATAATAGTCCTTTCTTTGGAATGCCTGAAGGCCACTTACAGGTAGTGAGTTACCTGGCCGTGCCTGTAATTTCCAAGTCGGGTACTGTAATAGGCGGTCTGTTTTATGGGCATCCCGAAGCAGCTAAATTTACCAGGGAACATGAACAGCTGGTATCGGGCGTTGCTACCCAGGCGGCTATTGCATTGGATAACACCAAACTTTACGAGGAAATTAGGAAGCTTAACGATAAAAAGGAAGAATTTATCGGTTTGGCAAGTCATGAGTTAAAAACACCGGTAACCAGCTTGAGTGGTTATTTACAAATATTGAACCGTACGCTTCCGGATACAGACCGTAATAAACCCTTTTTGCAGAAAGCCTTGTTACAGGTTAAAAAACTGTCAGAACTGATATCAGACTTACTGGATGTTTCAAAAATAGAGACGGGGCAATTGCCCCTGTCTTTCAGCAATTTCAACATAACGCAAATTGTGCAGGAAACTATTGAGCTGATCCAGTACTCAACCAAAACGCACCAGATCATATTGCAGCAGCCAGAACAGGAGATCATCATTTCGGCAGATAAACAACGGATTGAACAGGTTATTGTAAACCTGCTTTCAAACGCCATAAAATATTCGCCCAACGAAAAATTAGTGAATGTGGCCATTGCTGTGACGCCTGATAAAGTTAGGGTATCAGTGGAGGACTATGGGATGGGGATTCAGAAAGAACACCAGGAGCGCATATTCTCGCGCTTTTACCGGGTAGAAGAACTGGCCTCCCATATATCGGGGCTTGGTATAGGTTTGTATATCAGCAAAGAGATCATCAGCCGCCATCATGGTAAGCTCTGGCTGAATAGCGAGCCGGAAAAGGGATCCACATTTTTCTTCGAGATACCGCTCAATATATAATACTTTACGCAATTGCATTCGCAGAATTAACTCGCCCGGTCTACGCTTCGCTGGACCGCCCTCTCTAAGGCTTTGCCGCAAAGAAGGTAAAGAAAAAAAGAAAGCAAACCCCTCTATGCGCGCAGCGGAGAGAGGGGTGACAAGCGTAGCGCTGTCAGGGTGAGTCGATTCTGCGCCCTATGTTTTCCATGGGTAGCCATAAAAAATAATTTTTAACTTTTTTTATTCTATAATGTCCAGTTTTCCTGATCTCATTCATCATTGGTATATAAATCAAATATTTCAATAATTATTAAAGATCAAAAAAATGGAACAACGACTTAATGTACATCAAAAAGGCCAGGCCGCAATGAAAGCTATATATGGTTTAGCTATTTACCTGGCCAAATCACCGGTTGAGGAATCACTTTTACATTTAATTGAATTCCGCGTATCACAAATTAACGGCTGCGCTTTCTGTTTAGATATGCACTCCAAAGATCTCCGTGCAGAAGGCGAAACCGAACAGCGCTTATATCTGCTGAGTGCCTGGCGCGAAGTCCCTTTTTATACCGAACGTGAACGCGCTGCGCTGGCCTGGGCCGAAGCCTTAACCAAAGTTGCCGAAGGTTCAGTGTCTGATGAACTCTATCAGCAGGCCAGCAAGCATTTCTCAGAACAGGAACTGATTGACCTGACTATGGCCATCATTACTATCAATAGTTATAACCGGCTTAATATCGCGTTTCCGGCAAAGGTTGGTACCTATCAGCCCGGGGCTTATAAGGTACAGGCATAAAAAATAGCCGCCTAATTTGCGTGGCTGTACCCACAGGTGCCGGGAAGATCGAAAAAAGCGGAAGACTGCGCGATTCCCCTCTTGAGAGGGGTGAAGGGGTGTGTTATTTACTTCATTAACACACCCCTGTTACTACACAACTCAACGGACCCCCCTCAAGAGTAATAGCCCATGAAGAGGCATAATGAAAGAAAAACGCGAAAAAGGAGGGCTGTCACCCTGAGCTCCGTCGAAAGGTCGAGCGCAGAGGCCTGCCCGCCATGCTTCGACGAGCTCAGCATGACACCCTTTTTTGGACAGCTGTCTTTTCATGGGCTATTACTCTCTCAAGAGAGGAGTTTGATCGGAAACATACTATTCTTCCTGGCTCCTATGGGTACAGCCGGGCGCAAGTTTAGCACTGATAAATTCTCTTATTACTTCCTGGGGCGGTTGCTGCTAAAAGAATCCCTGAACATTTTCCATCCTTTTACTGTTTTTTTCCAAAGCACCAGGAATTTTCCATTATCAAAAAGCCGGTGTTTTGCATCAAATGATTGCCATAATCCTTCTTCGGTAACAAATGTCCTTCCGTCGCCATAAACGGCTGTGGTAATAAATTTACCATCGCGTAAGCCAAACTGCTCATATGCCATTTTGAAAAATTGACGTGCCCCGGCAGCTCCGTGCAGCGGCTCCATGTTGGGCGGCATGATCAGGCAGTCGTCTGCATACCGGTTAATAAAAATGGCCGGATCGTTTTTTACAAAAGCCTGGAAATAGATCTGATTGCTTGCAGCTATAGCTTTTTTAGCCTCCGCTAAGTTTGATTGCGTTTCTGTCTTCGGGTTTTGAATATGGAAACACATCGTAAATATAGCCCATATGGGCATCGCTCCTAAAAACTGGTTCATCTTTTTTTGAATTAATTTTTATTGATCTGTTAAATAATCTGTTTCAAAAATAATGAGCCGCTAAACCGATAAATTGTACAAAACGGAACAGGTGCGGTAAGAGTTAAATATTTTGATCCTTAGCGTAATTGCAGTAATTGCCTCCTGTTTTTAAACAGCCGGGTTGTTAATTGACTCATCACATGCCAAAATGTTAATTATTGACCCCTCTTGACATATTTTGCGCTTTTTATTTACCTTCATATTTCCATTTGTATTGACTGAGGCATGAGAAAAGCGCTTTTAACATTAGTACTGTTATTTGGTTTTTTATTAACATATTCCCAAAACCGTACTCCCGGGCAATTATATCCGGGTTTGTTTGAGACGGTGCAGCTTACCGATATATTCCCGGATAATAAGATATTTGTTGATGCCATACCTAAGCGTAGCTCATGGAAAAATATAATGTGCTGGATACAGGATCAAAGGCCGGTGGGGATGAGTATCCGCTGCAGGATGGTTTTGGGTGGACAAACGGCGTGCTGCTTAATTTATTAAATCATTACCAGGTTGACCAGTTATAACAGTTTTTAAACAAATACCCTTTTTTTGGTGTGTAATTAATGATAACGCCGTTTTTTTTTAATACAAATTTAAGCCATTGCAGTACGCCATATCAGTTAATCGATTTACTATGAGAGTTTATATACTAATTTTATTTCTTGTACTTTTTGGATCCATCACCACATTTGCATCATCAAAAACAGATAGCCTGCTGACCGTATTAAAGCAGGAACTTACAAGGAAAAAAATTTACGACGATAAAAAAGAGGCCGACATACAAAATCTCAGAACAGCGTTAGCGGCTACCCCTTTAACTGATCAAAACACCAGGTACAGGCTATGCAACAAAATATATGAAGCGTTCAAGGTTTATCAGTTCGATTCGGCTTTTGTTTATGTTCATAAAATGCAGGATATCAGTGAAGTACTGAAAGATACGCCGAAACAAAATGATTGCAAGATGAAGCTGGGTTTCATTTTGCTTTCGGCCGGGATGTTTAAAGAAGCCTTTGATTGTTTTAATGGTATCAACGTTCAATTATTGAATAATGAAGGCAAAATTGAATATTACTCGCTAAAAGCCAGGGCACACTCAGACATCGCAGATTATGACGATAACGCGTTTTATAGCCAGTATAATAACTCTCTGTCCCTCAAATACCTCGATTCAACCATAGCGCTTTGTAAACCCAACTCCTATGAATGGTTAAGGAATCAGGGTGATAAACAGGTAAGGTTAGGTGATACAAAAAGGCCATCGGTATATTATAGCCGTTTGCTTTACCATGTCCCATTAACCACACATCAGATAGCTATGATAGCTACAGCTTTAAGTAATTTTTACCGTGATCCTTCGCAAATAGAAGAACGCACCAATTTGCTGATTATCGGTGTTATCAATGACATCCGGTCATCAACAAAAGAAACCGTAGCCAGTTTTGAATTGGGCAACTTGCTGTACCGTACCGGTAATATTATAGATGGCTACACCTTTGTTGACCAGGCCATGAACGATGCAGAATATTATGGCGCCCGGCTCCGCAAAATAAAGATAGGCGCGGTATTACCTGTGGTAGCCGCCCAAAAGCTGGTTTTGATGGAAAAGGAGAAAAACAAATTCCTGGTATATCTTTTATCTATTACCGCGGTTTCGCTTTTGGTGCTCATGGTAGCCTTTATCATATTTAACCAGCTCAAGCGCCTAAAAGCAAAAGAAAAGATCATCGAAGAAAAAAATCAGCAACTGGAAAGCATCAACGATAAGCTGATTGAGGATACGCACATCAAAGAAGAGTACATCGGCTATTTTTTTAATGTGATATCGGGCTATATTCTCAAGCTCGAAAAATTGAAAAGAAATATTGACAGAAAGCTGCTGTCCAGAAAATATGACGATATACAACTGGCTGTTAATGAAATAAATATTAAAAAAGAGCGCGAATTATTATTCTATACTTTCGATCATATTTTTTTAAAAATATTCCCCAATTTTATTACTGTTTTTAATTCCCTTTTTAAACAGGAAGACCAGATATGGCCCCGTGATCATGAAGTATTGAATACCGACCTCAGGATATTTGCGCTGATACGCATGGGGATAAGCGATAATGAAACCATTGCCAATATTTTGGAATATTCTGTAAATACCATATATGTGTATAGAATGCGTATTAAGGCAAAATCCATACTTCCAGGCGATCAGTTCGATCAAAAAATAATGGCTATAAAAGCAGTAGAGGTATTAAGCAAAACATAGCCCGGGTAAATAACTGATTTAGGCATAAAATGCGCTTAAAACCTGCTTAAATACGCTTAAATTTTATTTATACTTTTTAAAAGGTTTGTTTTTTTAAAGCATTCATTGTCAGTTATTTGATTTTTAAAAAAGCCATATATTTTTATATTTTAACAAAAAAAATAGGTAATGCCCTCATCTGCATATTACTTTGTATGAGGTGATCTTATATCATGTAAAATAATTTAAATATTTCATGATAAATGATCCATCCAGCTAATAAATATAAACCCATAATAAATTAAATTTTCATGTAGGTGGTTTACCACCAGCCTTGCAAAAGATCATATCTCTTGCAGTAAATGGACTAAATGCTTTTGCCGGTTATTGGCATGGTGTATTGATGTAATTTTTGATTTGAAAACAAACCTGAATATGAATATTAAGCCTACTAAAACATGCAGCCCTCCGTAATAATGAAACTGTAGCTCTCGCAATAAATTAATTGCCAGTTACTTAATATTTATTAGTACAAAATAACATTTATAGTTATTTTATTTTGATAAATTAATAGTTTACATTTATAACAAACCAATTAAACACTAAATCTAAATTTATGCAGCTAAAAAATTTACTTAAAGTAAGCTGTCTTGCCATTTTTTGCTTTTTTGCTGTGCCTGCATTGGCACAAAATAAGGTAATAACCGGCAAGGTTACAGACTCTCATGATGGTTCGCCGATGCCTGGCGTATCCATCGTAGCCAAAGGCTCAACCATTGGCACCAATACAGGCCCCGATGGTAGTTTTAAACTCTCCATGCCGGCCTCAAATAATACGCTTGTTGTATCATTTATTGGCTATGTTAAGCAGGAAGTTGACATTACCGGTAAAACAAGCATAAATATTGCTTTGGTAGGCAGTGCAACCGCCTTAAGCGAAGTGCAGATTGTGAGCGTGGGTTACGGATCTTCGCGTAAAAAGGATTTAACGGGTGCCGTTTCCAATGTTAGCGCCAAAGATTTTAACCAGGGAGCTATCATCAACCCACTTCAACAAGTTCAGGGTAAAGTAGCAGGTTTGGTAATTACCCAGGGTGGTGGCGACCCCAATCAGAATGCGACCGTTCGTTTACGCGGGCAAACATCACTTACCGGAAGCCAGTCGCCATTATTTGTGGTTGATGGAATCCAATTAGATGATCCGACTCAATTTCAGAATATTCCTCCGGGTGATATTGCGTCATATGATGTGCTAAAAGATGCTTCCGCAACCGCTATATACGGTGCAAGGGGTGCCAACGGTGTCATCATCGTTAATACCAAAAGAGGCAGCGCCGGCAAAACCCAGGTTGATTATAATGGTTACGGAAGTTTGTCAAAACAAAGCAAATATTATGATTTATTAACCTCAAGTGAATTTCGTGCTTTACCTAACTTTCAGCAAAGTTTAGAGGCTGGCGGTAATACCGATTGGCAAAAAGCCGTAACACGTACAGCTTATACCCATAGCAATAACCTGGCTATATCAGGTGGCGCCAGTGGCTTCACTTATCGTGCGTCACTTAATTTCCAGAATCAGGAAGGTGTAGTAATCAACAGCGGTAAAAAACAATTGGGTATCCGTTTTTTTGCTGAGCAAAAGGCGCTTAATGATAAGTTGGATATTCAGTTTGGCATATCAAACGTAAACACTACACGTAAATTAACCGATTATAACAGTATAAGCTATGTGTTTAACGCGCCGCCAACTTTTCCTGTGTATAATACTAACGGGTCATATTACACTTTCACAGGATTTAACCTGGCTAATCCGGTTGAACACCTTAACCAGATATTAAATACCAATAATGAGTACCTAACGCTCATTAATGCCAATATCAATTACACATTGGCCCCCGGCCTGAAAGTTGGCGTATTTGGAACAACTTCACGTAACAACGTACAAACCCATTATTTTGTGCCTGTATTCCCGGATGAGGGCAATGTTAACACCGCCACTGATAATAACTATAACACCAATTCCTATAAAGGCGATGTGCACATCAATTATGACAGGAGCTTTGGTAAACACACCATATCTGCAGCCTTAGTGGGTGAGTATAATGATTATTTGTACAGTACTTTTAATGCGGGCGGACAACAATTTCTGGTGCCTGCAAATTTGGATAATAATCTGGGTGGTGGTAACCCATCCTTTAACGTTATTGGCTCCAACAAAAGCGAATACAAGATCAGATCGAACCTGGCCCGTGTAAACTATAACTACGATGGTATATACTACGTAACTGCATCTATTCGTCGTGATGAGTCAAACAAGTTCGGATCAAACCACCAGGTTGGTTATTTCCCATCTTTTGATTTAGCTTACCGCTTTAAAAGGGACTTGTTAGGTGATGTGGATTGGATCAATGATCTGAAGTTAAGAGCCGGCTATGGCGTGGTAGGTAACTCCGAAGCTATTGGTCCGTATTCAACACTGGGATTAGTTAATTCACAAACTCCGGGCGGTACCCCAACCCGTTTCTATGACCCGGTAACTAAAAGTTACCTTTCGGCTTATTCGCCAATTCAAAATCCTAACCCCGACTTACGCTGGGAAGAAAGACATGGCCGTAATATAGGTTTGGATTTCTCTTTATTCAATGATCGTTTATCGGGTGACATTAACTATTACAACGATAAGACCAAAAACCTGCTGTATAATTACTCGGTGCCAACGCCTCCGTTTGTTTATAATAGTATTTTGGCTAACGTAGGTTCATTGACCAACAAAGGGATCGAAATTGCGCTAACCGGCAAAATACTTACAGGTGAGGGATTAAACTGGACCGCTAATGGTAATATCGCCTTTAGTAAAACACGTATTACAAGCCTGTCGGGTACTTACAATGGTAATGTGCTGACAACCGATGAAATACCGGTTGGTTACGCCAAGGGCCGCGGCTTAAGTGCGGATCCTATCACTTACCTCAGACCCGGTTATGCGCCTAACTTATTTTATCTGCCACATTATACCGGAAATGATGCCAATGGAAACCAGACCTTTGATGGCCAGACTTTGGCGCAAAACGGCTCTCCAAAAAAATATTATATCGATCCAAGTCCTAAGTTTAATTATGGGTTAAGTAACAGCTTTAATTATAAAAACTGGAGCCTGAATTTCTTTATCAGAGGCATTTACGGGCAGAAATTATTCAACAACAGCTTGCTGAATGTGGAAACGGTTACGCGCCTCCCAAGTAATAATACCACCAAAGAAGCTTTAACCAATGGAACCAAAGATGGTCCGGTATCATCTGACAGATGGCTGCAAGGCGCTTCGTTCCTCCGTTTGGATAATGCATCATTAGGTTACGACTTTAAAAATGTGAAAGGATTTAGTACCCTGAGAGTATACGTGGCTGCCAACAACCTGTTTGTAATTACAAAATATAAGGGTCTTGATCCTGAGGTTACCGTTGCAGAAAACGACCAGGCTTATATAGATGCCAACTACGGCGGGTATGGTTATTATCCAAAAACACGCACGTTTACTTTGGGAACAAATATTTCATTCAAATAGGTAAAACTGTTTGTAATTAAAATTATAAAGAGATGAAAAGAAATAGATTTTTAATTTTCACAATGTCCATGGTTGCCCTGGGCAGTATGATCGTGTCTTGTAAAAAGCTCGAAAAAAATATATATAACGACGTACCGACGGAAAACTTTTACCAAACGCCTGCTCAAATAGCTGCTGGTGTTGCCCCGGCTTACGCGGCATTGGTGCCTTTACAAACTGAAGCAGTTTTTCAATCAAATGAGGCAACCACAGACGAAATGATCGTGCCGACACGCGGTGGCGACTGGTTTGACGGAGGTAAATGGCAGGCGCTATGGAAACATGCCTTTACACCGGATATCGGAACGTTTAATGATGGTTGGAACAACCTGAGTACAGGTATTACCAAGGCAAACTTTATATTGAATATATTAAATAACCTGCCTACAAAGCCATCCAACATAGCTTCTATTAATGCCGAAGTAAAGGTTTTACGGGATTACTATATATTCTATCTGATGGATATGTATGGAAATATACCCTTGGTAACCGATTTCAATACAGACCCGAGCAAGGTGGTAACTGTACAGCGTAAGGATGTATATGCTTTTCTGGAAACCGATTTGAAAGCTAATGTGCCATTATTATCGGTAAAAGCGGCCAGTAACTATGGCCACATGACCCGTTACGCAGGCTATATGTTATTAGCTAAATTATACCTTAATGCGCAGGTTTATACCGGCACCCCTCAGTGGGCAAATGCTTCTATCATGGCAGACTCTGTTATTAAGTCGGGCTTATATAGTTTGCAGCCTAATTTCTTGGACAACTTTGCGGTTTCTAATGATGGGTCCGTTGAGAATATATTTGTGATCCCATTTGATAAAACATATATTACCGGTAACCAGATCGAAGCTTATACGCTTAACTACAACAGCCAGTTTACATTTGATCTGTTGGGCCAGCCTTACAATGGGTTTTGCTCACCGCGGGCATTTTACCTGTCATTCACAAACGCCGACGTTCGCAAGAAAATGTTTCTTGTAGGGCAGCAGTTTAGCTCTGCAGGTGCACCACTAACGGATAAGGGCACTGGTCTGAAAGTATCGTTCAGCCCATATGTTAATGAACTCTCAAACCCAGCCGATAGCTTCAAATTTGCTGGTGTGCGTAGCGTTAAGTACGCACCAGAACCGGGTTCGTTCCCAAACTCAAGTAATGATGGTGTTAGGTTTCGTTTAGCTGATGCTTATTTAATGAAAGCCGAGGCAGATCTGCATCAGGGTAACACTGCCACAGCTTTGCCATTGATTAATGCGATAAGACAAAGAGCGGGTGTGCCGATTTGGACTCCTGCCGATCTGACTTATGATAATTTATTGGCAGAACGTGGACGCGAAATGGCCTGGGAAGGCTGGAGGAGAAATGACCTGATCCGCTTTGAAGTAGCAACCGGTACCAAATACTGGAGTGGGGCTCGTCTTCCTGGTAAAACACAGGATGCTGATACCCATACCTACATCTTCCCAATCCCGAATTTACAGATCATCGCTAATTCTAAACTAACCCAAAATCCGGGTTATTGATTACTATATTTGATATACCAATAAAAACAATGGAACAGCCTAAAACTGTTCCATTGTTTTTACTAAAATGCTGAACAAAACCAGGCATATGGCAGTAATAAAGGTTTTCAGCTTACGCATAACATGAAAACAACGGTAATTGCACTCGTATTACTTATCATCATAGGTTTTATCCCGTTTAGGCAACATGCCAGCATCGACATCGGGGCCAATTATTTCGATGTTTGTCAACAGTTTATATCAGCCAATAACTGGAAACGCTGGCAGCCCGATATCCGTAATGAATATAACCTTACTAAACAAGATAAATCAGTAGCAGATAGCTCAGGGTTTTTGATCAATACACCGGAACAAACGTTTAAAGTTGAAATTATAAACGCCAATACTTTTAAGGTTATCAGAACATTAAACCACATTGATCATGAATATTTTTACACGGTAATTCCGGGGAGTAAGAATAATACTACCACGGTAATGGTTGATGTTAAAAACAATGTTGGTAAATGGTTTCTTTTAAAGTTGAGCTCATCGGGAAGTATTTTGAATATACCCGAAGAATTGAAAAGCTTTATGGAAAATGCCCGATTATATTACGGGTTTAACATCCGTGAGAAAAATGTTGATGAAAGCTATCTGGCTGTAAAAAAAGAAACTATCCTGGCTAAAAACAAATATCCCGATATGGCAAAAGCAGTAAAAGAACTGCATAGCTTTATAACACAAAACAATATACAAGCTTTACCGGGGCTATTTTCAGTTGGCTACCCGCGAAAAACAGATTCATTACAACTATTGGTAGGAATCACTGTAGATAAAAAATTAAATTCAACCGGTGATATTACCTTGATGCATATGCCAGGCGGAAAAGTGCTGGTTGGCAATTACAAGGGCAAATACAGCGAAAGACAACAACTGTATAACGCCATGGAAAAATACCTGCGTGATCATATCTTGCAAAAACAGGTTGCGCCATTTGAAAAATATTTAGATAATAAAACGCCCACAGGCGACGATGATATAGTTAACATGCAGCTTAATTATCCGGTACTTTAACAGCGCTCAAACAATGCGGTACAGATCATTTTATTTTTTAGGCTTATTGTTTTTATGCCTGATAGCATGTAAACAGAAACCAACCATTCCGCCGCTTTTTGAGCAGTTATCATCCACGCAAACTAATATCCATTTTGTAAACCGCATAAGCGATAACGAACGACCGGGTATTCTGGATTACCTGTATTATTATAATGGCGGTGGTGTTGCTGTTGGTGATATCAATAACGATGGGCTACCCGACCTGTTTTTTACATCCAATCAAAAAGGTGGTAATAAACTATATCTCAATAAAGGTAATTTCAAGTTTGAAGATATTACCCAAAAGGCAGGTATCACGGGTTCTGCCGATTGGAGCACCGGCGTTACCATGGCCGACGTGAATAACGATGGTTACCTGGATATTTATGTATGCGCAGTGGCCGGGAAGCTGGGTTTAAAGGGGCATAACCTGCTCTACATCAATAACCATAACGGCACATTTACCGAACGGTCGGCCGAGTATGGGCTTGATTTTTCGGGTTTCTCTACACAGGCTGTATTTTTTGATTATAACCACGACGGCAAATTGGATTGTTACCTGCTTAACCAGTCGGACCACTCCGTAGCGGTTTATGGGGATACGGCATCACGCAAAATCGAAAATAAACTGGCGGGAAGTAAATTATTTATGAACGCCGGCGGTCATTTTACAGATGTAACCAAAAAAGCGGGTATTTACAGCAGTGCGTTGGGTTATGGTTTAGGGGTAGCTATTGGCGACCTGAACAACGACGGTTGGGAGGATATTTACGTGGGTAATGATTTTCATGAGAATGATTATTACTACATCAATAACCATAACGGAACTTTCACCGAATCGGGAGCCAATCATTTTAATCATTATAGCCGCTTCAGCATGGGTAATGATATGGCCGATTTTAACAATGACGGTCAGCTGGATATTATCACCGCCGATATGCTTCCCTCCGAAGAAACCGTGTTGAAAAGTTATGGAGGCGATGAGTCTTATGATCAGTATAAATTCAAGATCACCCGCAATGGTTTTCAGGATCAATATTCGCGCAACGCCCTGCAAAAAAATATGGGCAATGGCGAGGCTTTTAGCGACGTGGCTCTGATGGATGGCGTTTATGCTACCGACTGGAGTTGGAGCCCATTATTGGCCGATTTTGATAACGATGGTATTAAAGATCTGTTTATTGCTAACGGCATCAAACGCCGCGCACTGGATATGGATTACGTAACCTATGTTTCCAACGATCAGGTACAGGGAATGCTGAACAGCGGCCGGGGTTTTGATAGCACGGTGTTGGATAAAATGCCAATAGGTGCCGTACACAGCTATTTATTTAAAGGAAACGCCAATGAAAAGTTTACCGATAAAAGTATCGACTGGGGAATGGGAAACCCCGGCTTAGCCAATGGTGCTGTATACGCCGACCTGGACAACGATGGCCGGCTCGACCTTGTGACCAATAACGTGAACCACGAAGCCGGGATCTATAAAAATAATTCGCCCCAAACATCCTATCTCAGTCTCAAATTTACGGGCAGGTTTGATAATGATTTTGGTATAGGTGTAAAAGCTTATGTTTTTTGCGGCGGGCAAATGCAATATGAACAATTGATGCTTACCCGTGGCTTCGAGTCGGCGGTGGAACCAAGGCTGCATTTTGGTTTAGGTAACAGCAAGAGTGTGGATAGTGTGCTGATCGTTTGGCCCAATCAGGCAATGCAGTTATTCAAAAATGTAAAAGCTAATCAGCAATTAACAATCGATCAGCGTAACGTGACAGGTCAGTTTGATTATAAACAATTCTTCCCGTCGCCAAAACCATTGCTTCAGGAAATTACCAATACCATTCATACCAACTGGAAGCACCGGGAAGATGATTTTGTGGATTTTAACCCGCAGCCACTCATTCCGCACATGCTTTCGGCCGAAGGACCGCGGATAGCTGTTGCCGATGTAAACCACGACGGCCTGGATGATTTTTATGTATGCAGCGCCCGTAACCAGCCCGGCGCTTTGTTTATTCAAACAGCAGGCGGCGATTTTAAATCTTCGGTGCAACCGGCTTTTGTAACAGATTCGGCAAGTGAGGATGTGGATGCCGTTTTTCTGGATGCCAATCATGATGGCTTCCCCGATCTGTATGTAGCCAGCGGCGGCAACGAACTGCAGACCGGAGTACCGGAACTGGCCGACAGGCTGTATATGAATGACGGCAAAGGCCATTTTACGCGCTCTGCAAACATTCCATCTATCAACGTAAATAAAGCAGCTGTAGCCGTTGCGGACCTGAACCATGATGGTTACCCTGATATTTTTGTGGGCGGCGCGCCGGATAGTTTTGGTTTCGGTAAGATTCCAGAGTCGTACCTGTTCATGAATGATGGGCATGGGGTATATCATCAGGTAAAAGTTCCCGATGAATTGAAATATGCCGGAATGCTGCGCTCTGCCGCCTTTGCCGATCTGGATAACGATGGCTGGCCCGACCTGGTAGTGGCTGGCGAATGGATGCCCATAAAAATATACCTCAACAAAAAAGGTAAACTGGTGCAGCAGCATCAAACCGAAATGGATCAGCTATCGGGCTGGTGGCAAAAAGTGGTATTAACCGATGTGGATGGCGATGGTAAAATAGATATACTGGCCGGTAACTATGGCTGCAATTCCAAGCTAAAACCAACACTTGATAATCCATTAAAACTCTACCTCTCGGATCTGGATAAGAACGGCACTATTGATCCAATAATCGCTTATGGGATCGATCAAAAATATTATACATTTTTAGGCAAAGGGGATATTGAAAAGCAGGTACCGCTCATTAAAAAGAAGTTTTTATACTTTCATGATTTTGCTGGTAAAACGGTTGAACAGCTTTTTGGCGATTCATTAAATGACAGTAAGCCATTAAAAGCTGCATCTTTCCAGTCGGGCATTTTTTATAACAAAGGGCAGGGGCATTTTGAATTTAAAACTTTCCCATCGTCGGCACAAGTAGCGCCGCTTTTTAGTCTCGCTGCATTTACAGCAGGAAACAATAAAGGTGTATTGGCCGGCGGTAATTTTAGCGGCGTATTACCCTATGAGGGCAAGTACGATGCCGATTATGGCGATGTGATGCTGCTGAATAATAAGAAGGAATTCATCAATAACTCTGTCGTATCCTCCGGATTTTTACTCCTTGGTGAGGTGCGGGATATTAAAACGATAAAAACGGCAAGGGGCGTCATATACGTAGTCGCGATTAATAACAAGCCGCTCCGGTTTTTTAAATGGAATAATTGATATGAATAAAGCGACTCACCCGGTCTACGCTTCGCTGGACCACCCTCTCTGCGGCTTTGCCGCAAAGAGGGTAAAGAAAAAAAGAATTAAAAATCCCCTCTATGCGCGAAGCCTAGAGAGGGGTGACGAGCGAAGCGATGTTGGGGTGAGTCGATACTGCATGCAGTTCTTACTGTAGTCTCTTGAAGGATTATTACTCTCTCAGAGTCGATCAGTAAAACTCGGTTTAATTAATTGATATGAACAGAATATATATATTACTGCTGGTAGGCTTTTGTTGTTTAGGTGTGGTGGCAAAAGCCCAGGATGCCTGGAAAATAAAAGCCGATAAGATAGACCCCACCAACTATTATGGTATTACGGTGGCTAATGGCATGATTGGTATAGTATCATCGCCCGAGCCATTTAAGGTGAAAAATGTGGTACTTGCGGGGGCGTATGACTTGTACGGTCGTGGAAGGGTAAGTAATTTCCTGAACAGCTTTAACCTGTTGAACAGTTACCTGGAAATAAATGGTAAACGCATTGATGTTAAAAACATCAGCAATTTTAAACAGGAACTGGATATGCAGCACGCGGCTTTCACTACCACTTTTGATTATGGCGATGTTGCTTCTGTTAAATACACCTATTACTCCCTAAGGCAACTTCCGTTTACCGTATTAATGGATATCAGCATTACGGCTAAAAAGGCTATCAATATCACTGCTGCCAGCGTGATGGAAGCGCCAGATGCCTTGAAGGATGTGCAAAACTATTATAACGAGATAGACAGGCCGCATGTAACCATCAGTCTGCTCACATCAACCGCTAAAAGTCCGACAGGTAAATTACAGCTTTGCGCCTCTAATACATTTTTGTTTAATGAGCAGCATGGCCAGGAACCAAGGGTGATCCACGAGATGTGGGATAACAATATGCACCTGATGAAGTTTAGCAAGAGTATTGCCGCAGGGCAAACCTATCAGTACGCCCTGACTGGTTCTTCCATCACATCAGCACATGATGCCGACCCCTTGAACCAGGCCGAGCGACTCACCATGTTTGCCAAGCTGGAAGGCCGGGATCGCCTGATCAAATATCATGAGCAAGCCTGGGACGAGCTCTGGAAAAGTGACATCAAAATTGAAGGCGACGCGCAGGCACAGCAGGATGTGCATAGCATGTTGTATCATTTGTATTCGTTTTCGCGTGCTGGTACGGCTTACTCACCATCGCCTATGGGACTGTCTGGCTTAGGCTATAATGGTCACGTTTTTTGGGATGCCGATCTGTGGATGTATCCGGCATTGCTGGTAATGCACCCGGATATTGCCAAGTCACTGGTCGAGTATCGTTTTCAGCGATTATCAGCCGCAAAACAAAATGCCTTTTCGCATGGTTACAAGGGCGCGATGTTCCCCTGGGAAAGTGCCGACAGCGGCGTAGAGGAAACCCCCGTTTGGGCACTAAGCGGCCCGTTTGAACATCATATTACCGCCGATGTAGCCCTGGCTGCCTGGAATTACTATTGTGTTACCCAGGATAAACAATGGCTGCAGGAAAAAGGATGGCCGATCCTGTCGGCAACAGCCGACTTCTGGGCGAGCCGCGTAGAGCGTAACGGCGAGGGGCACTATGATATTAAAGATGTAGTAGCCGCCGATGAATGGGCCGAAAATGTGGATAACAACGCTTACACCAATGCTGCTGCCAGGGCCAATCTGCAGGCAGCAACAACCGCAGCCAAAATACTGGGCATCACTGCCGATCCGGATTGGCAGCAGGTAGAACAAAATATTCCGATCCTGCAATTCCCGGATGGTGTTACCAAAGAGTTTGCCAGCTACAAGGGCGAAGGCATTAAGCAGGCCGATGTAAACCTGCTGGCCTATCCGCTGAAAACTATAACCGACCCGGCGCAGATCAAAAAAGACCTGGAGTATTACGAAACCCGTGTGCCAAACGAAGGTACACCCGCCATGACACAAGGTATATTTACTTTACTGTATGCACGTTTGGGCAACGGAGATAAGGCTTATCATTTTTTTAAAGATGCTTATGAGCCCAACCTGCTACCACCGTTCCGGGTTATTGCCGAAACAAAGGGCGGTACCAATCCGTATTTCGCGACCGGGGCCGGAGGTATTATTCAAAGTTTACTGATGGGTTTTGGCGGCCTGGATATTACACCCGAAGGTATTGTGCAGATCAAAAGTAAACTACCCAAAAACTGGAAATCGTTAACCATAACCGGTGTGGGTATCGATAAAAAAACGTATGTTGTAAAGTGATAGATGGAACCAAGTTGATGCTCATAAAGGAGAAAATCACTAATTCACTAAATCATTAATTCAATAATTAACGAATGAAACCATTATTGATTTTTATAGCCGCTACGCTGTTACTCACCTCCTGCAAAAGATCAGATTACAAGGCCGTTTTACATGATCCGGCATTGTTTAGTCGAACGGTGCATGAGCTCAACCGGGTGGTGATGGGTAATAACTTTACGCCGGTGGTAGCCTCACGTAATTATGCCTATGCTACCGTGGCTGCTTATGAGGTGGTTGCAGCTGGTAACCCTAAACAATACCGTTCACTGGCCGGACAACTGAACGGCCTGCAAACCGTAGCTAAACCACCGGTAAGCCAAACTATTGATTTTGAGTACGCCGCCCTGCTGGCCTTTTGCAAAGTAGGCGAGGCCGTTACTTTTCCTGAAGGGAGTTTAAAATATTATACCGATAGCCTGCACAATATGGCGGTACTGCATGGGATGCCACCAGAGGTAGTAAACAATTCCGAGGCTTTCGCAAAAGCGGTGGCAGGCTCTGTTATGGCCTGGAGCAAAAAGGATAATTACCTGAAAACCCGCAGCGCCCCTAAATTTGCCATCAACAATATACCCGGCCGGTGGACACCTACGCCTCCTTTGTACGGTGAAGCCGTTGAACCGCACTGGAGCGAGATCCGTACCATGGTAATGCACAATGCCAAAGAATACAGCGTACCCCCGCCTCCACCGTTTAACGTGACCGACAAAAACAGCAAATACTATCAGGAGGTTATGTACATCAAACATGCGGGCGACAGTCTGACTCACGACCAGGTGCACATGGCTGATTTTTGGGACGATAATCCCGGTAAGCTCAATGTAAGCGGACACCTGATGTTTGTGACCAAGAAATTTTCGCCGCCGGGGCATTGGCTCAGTATTGTAGGTATCGGTGCTAAACAGGTCAAGGCCGATTTTAATACCACCGTGTATGCTTATGCCAAAACCGCCATCGCGCTGTTTGATGCTTTTATAGAATCATGGACAGCCAAATACATCTACGCTACGGCTCGCCCCGAAACGGTGATCAACAAATACATCGATCATGAATGGCGGCCACACTTGCAAACACCGCCTTTCCCCGAATATACCTGCGGACATTGTACCATATCTGCTGCCGCTGCCGAAGCGCTGACCAGTGCGCTGGGCGATAACGTGGCTTATACCGATACCTCCGAACTGGAATTTGGTATCAAAAGCCGCTCTTACAAATCATTCCGTGATGCAGCGAATGAAAACGTTTGGGCCCGGTTTTATGGCGGTATCCATTTTCATAATTCCTGTATCGTATCTAATCAATATGGTAAAGTAGTTGGCGATTCAGTAGCGATAAAGCTGATAATGAAGAAAGAATCAAGAGATTAGAGTCAAGAATTAAGACAAATAATTCAAACCAAGAACTTTATGATTAGGTTTTTTGTTTGTTATCTTGACTTCTGATTATCACGCAGTCGCTCGGCTCCAGCCGCAAATGTTAAGAAGATTAAAATTATATAAAAGATGTCATTTCGATAGAGCAGAGGCGGAGGAAGCGTTGGGGCGAAAGAGAAATCTTCTGCATCAAACAAGCTACAATAGCACGTTGCAGAAGATTTCTCCTCGTTCGAAATGACATTTTCAATATTTGCAGGGAGAGCCGAGCGACCGCATAAATGATTATAAATAATATCATCTATGAAACTAAGTTCTATTATTCCTTTGTTTATCGCTGCTGCCTTAACGGTTACCGGTTGCCAAAGCAATCAAAAGAAAGTCGCGGTTAAGGTTGATACAACCAATAACTGGGCTATTTTACCTTTCACCAAATTGGATAGTGTTAACCCGGTTTTAGGTCCGGGCAGGGGTAACTTTATCGATCCGATATTAAAAACGAAAGTTTTGTGGGAATCGAAAGATGTGTTTAATCCGGCCATCGTGAATCGTGGCGGCAAGATCTGGATGCTTTACCGGGCGCAGGACAGCACCGGCAAACCAGCGGGTACATCGCGTATAGGCCTGGCAGTGAGTACCGACGCCACACATTTTGTGCGCAAGCCAACACCGGTATTATATCCTGATAAAGACGATTACCAAAAACTGGAATGGCAGGGTGGCTGCGAAGATCCGCGGGTGGTAGAAGATGGGCGCGGCACTTATTACATGACCTATACTGCTTTTGACGGCACCACAGCCCGCCTGCTCATAGCTACCTCAACAGATCTCATCAACTGGAAAAAACATGGCAGCGTGTTTGCCAAAGCCGATAGCGGTAAGTATGCCGGTAAATGGAGTAAATCGGGTTCTATCGTATCTACTTATAAAAAAAGCGGCAAGGTGATCGCCACCAAAATTAATGGCAAGTACTGGATGTATTGGGGCGATACCCAGATCTGGGCGGCTACTTCAACAGATCTGATCAACTGGACGCCGGTAAAAATGCAGGCCGGCGAAAAGCCTCCCGTAAAATTACGATCGCAGGCCCTTAACATGCCCGAACTAAAAATAACCCTGCCCACGCGCGAAGGCAAGTTCGACAGTGATTTGGTGGAATCCGGTCCTCCGGCTATTCTGACGGATAGGGGTATTGTATTGATCTACAACAGCCGGAACGTGCCATCCTTCGGTGATAAAACACTGGCCGAAGGTACTTATGCAGCTTCGCAGGCTTTGTTTGATAAGAACGATCCTACTAAACTCATCAAACGCCTGGATCATTATTTTATGAAACCCGAAAAGCCATATGAACGCTCGGGTCAGGTAAACCAAGTTTGTTTTGTAGAGGGTTTGGCTATATTCGACAATCATTGGTACCTGTATTATGGCACCGCCGATTCAAAAATAGCCGTGGCCACAAGTGCCGTTAAATAATTATTGAGTTAGTGATTTATTGAATTATTGAGTTTTTTCTGAATTAATCTTGTGCTCGTTTATAACTACAAGTGTTGGGAAGACATAACCCGTTGTCATTTCGAGGAACGAGGAGAAATCTTGTACAATTTGCAATTAAAGCTTTGTGTCGTGTATAAGATTTTTCACTTCGTTCAAGAAATAATTTCTCTTTCGCACAACGCTCATGCCTTCCCTGTTCTATCGAAATGACATCAAGGAAAGTAACTGGCCTTCCAGCGGCCAAGAGCGGATCTGCGACACGCATATTGAAGAAGATCCTTCGTTCTTCAGGATGACAACCTAAAAAGCGGCCTACTCACCATGCTTCGACTGGCTCCGGCACAACATCTGTTAAAACCTAATTCGCCTTCTTCAGCACATCCTGTATATCCCTGATAGCCCAATGGTCGGTATAGATGCCGTCTTTTAAATAAATAATATCCATAGTAGGTATCACCACTTGTTTGTCACTGCCTTTTATTCCCATAAATTCACCGATATGTGTGCCATGCAATAGTTTGTGGGTAAATACCTTATTGCCTTCGGCTACCATGTTTTTGATCTCTATGCGGAGATCCGGAAATGCCTTTCTAACTACTTGTTCTATAAAATCAAAAGTGGCCTGGAAACCATTGTCTGTACCGGCAGGAGCAGTATGATTAATAAAATCCCGGCTTACAATTTCCTGGTAAGTAGTAAAATCGCCTTGTTCTAAAACCTCCTGGTTAAAGCGGGTTACTACAGCTTTATTTAATTCCTGTTCTGTCATGTTTTTATCTTTATGTAGCGGCAAAATTATCCTGCAAGGTTTAAAGGATATGGTACAAAACCATGCATTAACGGTAAATTTCAACGATGGATCTGCGGTATTCCGTAGGGGTTGAATTTTCCAGACGCTTAAAGAAACGGTTAAAGTAGGCATCATCCTCAAAGCCCAACTCAAAGGCAATTTCTTTTACAGAGTGCCCAGTATGAAAAAGCAAACGTTTGGCTTCGACCACCAGTCGCTCATGGATATGCCGAATGGGCGTTTTGCCGCTTTGGGCTTTCACAATGGCGGTTAAATGCCCTGTTGAAATATGCAGCAATTGGGCATAAGCAGCTACTTCATGCAACTGCAGGTAATGCTCCGCTATCAAGGTGGTAAAACGGTGAAGTAATTGTCTGTCGGAATTTTGTTCTGAGACGATAAACTGCTGCTCATAAAGCCGACTAAGATAAATGAGCAGGTTATGGAGGTAAGCTTGTAAAGCGGCATTCTTCCAGCTTTGGTGCTGATGTTGTTCATCCAGCATAAGACCTATTATACGGCGTATAAAATCACGGTCGGCAGGTTGTAGTTTCAGCTCATGACCGTTTTGCGGATTGGTGATGATAGGCAAATCCCTGAATACCCGGTTATTTTCCAGCTCAATAAATTCGCGGGTAAAGCAAATGTTTACACCCATAAAGGGTTTGGCCTGCTCCTTAATATGAACCTGCTGAGGTGTAGAAAAATAGAAACAATTGGGATTAAGCTGATACAAGGCAGAATCGACCCAATGCCGTCCATCACCTTCATCAACCAGGCCCAATTGGTAATAATCGCGCCGGTGCGGCACCAGGAACATCGCCCTGTGCTTATTGAACTGACCTTTGGCTTCAATCAGCTCCAACATGCCATTACCCGCCGGAAACATTTCCTGAAAGGAGTATTGCGGTATAATATGATCTTTTGCGGATAGTGTCATAATGCTTGAAATGGAACAGCAAACTTACTTTTTATGCAATTCATATACTGTACCTGCATCCTCAACAAATAGTTGCTTTCCGTCCTGGTCAAAATAAAAGAAGAAGCCAAAAGGAGCGTTCCAAAACTCCTGCTCAGAGATAGCATCCAGTTTAAACGGTTGTCCTTTAAGCGATAGTACTAATTGCCCATCATCAAGTGTATTGGTTACTTCCAAGCCCGAATTGCCACTATAAGTGCCCGTATAGGTTTTCAACAGTTTTATATTTAAGTGCCTGATCTTAAAATCCGGGATCGTGTCTGGAAGATTAAAACAGCTTTTAAATACATGGTCCAGGATATTACTCTTGGGATAAACCTCGCCGCTGGTGCAATAGGTTATAGCCAGTTTGTTCTCCGGGTAATATTGCATAGATGATCCGAAGCCTTCCGTTTTTCCGTTATGCCCAAAACCCTGATGCTGTTTGTCCCCGTAAGGAAACATACCCATGCCGTAGCCATCCACTATGGTCTTCATGCGGTCAACACTTTGCTGGCCAATGAGCTTATAGGCAAAAAGGGCATTGATAAATTTACACAGATCTGCCGGGGTGGAAATGATGGCTCCGGCTCCGCCAAAATTATCCAGGTACACCGCCTTATCGGGTTTCCATTCGTTATTAAAATATTTATAAGAAATGGCTTCGCCCGGTTGGAAACCCGGCTTTACCCCATAATAGGTCTGGTTAAGCGATAGCTTTCTGATGATCCTTTCGGTGATTATATCTTTATAAGGCTTTTGATAGATCTTCTCCATAATATAGCCCAGGAGCAGGTAATTGGAATTGTTATAGTCGGCTTTGGCGCCCGGTTCAAAATCGGGCTTTTGATTTTTAATGAAGGCCAGCAATTCATCATGCGTTTTAGGTTGCTCTTTCCAATTGTCAAAGCCGGTATTATTGGTAAAATTGGCCAACCCGCTCCGATGGCCTAATAACTCGGCAATCGTGATTTTCTCTGCATTGGGTAACTCGGGATAATAAGCAGCGAGTTTAGTATCAAGGGTTAGCTTTTTCGCCTCAATTAATTGATAGATCATTACCGCAGTGAATACTTTCGTAATAGAGCCGATGCGGTATTCGGCTTGGTCGGTCTGATCTTTCCCAAAGGAACGTTGATACACCGATTTCCCGGCAGAAGTGATCATTATGCTACCAATAGCCAGGTGATGTGTATCCAGCGCATTAAAGAAACTGTCTAACTGGGCGCGGTTTACGGATTGACTGAAAGTTGTGAGACTAATAAACAGCAAGACCGATAAAGAAGCAAGTCGTTTCATGTGGGATATGTTACTGTATGATGCAATAGATCACACTAAAGGTACAATCCAAAATAGGTTTTTTCGGTATGATTAACAAGCCAGATGTTAAATGTCATATCAAATAATTTTCAGCCCATAATAAGGGTAAAAGCACTTTCTCGTGTTGTATATACAAAGGTTTAATTTTTTAATTTGTGTGTTGCAGGCAGCCCGGCCCCTAAAGGGTGGGCTGCCTGCTTTTTTCGTACAGTTAAATCCAATCCGAAGTGTAAGCTATTCAGCCCTTGTATTTTTGCATTAAATAATAATGCAATATGAATAGCCAGAAAATTATTTGTTTAAATTTTAATGAAATAAGACGCCGGAGTATCAAAGTATGGCTCGGCATACCCCAGGATAAATATGATTGGAGGCCCGATGCCGGAGCAATGAGCTGCATAGAAACTATCCGCCATGTCATCGAAAGCCAGTATATTTATCAGCAGATCGTTATTAACCGGGGAGATCCGGGAGCATTCATTACACCATGGCAGGATAAACCATATATGAGCATTGAGGAGGAAATTGCGTTTGCAGCGCCTCATCATGCAGCTTTTATAGAAGTGATCAGCGGGTTTTCGGAAAAACAATTGGAGGAGATAGAGATTGTAAGATCTAAAGCCAACCTGAGGCGTAAGCTGGGCAACTATTTACAAAGAATAGCCTATCACGAAGCTATACATACCGGGCAGTTGCTATCCTACCTGAGAACAATGAATATTGACCGTCCCCAAATTTGGGATTAACTAGTAAAAGATGAGTAACCTGAGTAGTTTTAAACAAGCGGCGGCTTTGTTTGGCGAACCGGCCCGCGCCGCCATGATATGGGAGCTGTTTGATGGCAAACCGGTATCTGCAGGCGATTTGGCCATTGCGGCAAACATTACGCCGCAGTCGGCCAGCAGCCATCTCAAAAAGCTGGTAGAGGCGGGGATATTGAAGGTGCAGAAGCAAGGAAAACATAAATACTTTGTATACGCTAATTCCGAGATTGCGGTAGCTGTTGAAACGCTTAGTAATGTTTTTTCGGCGTCCAAAGAACTTAACCATGCCCAACGGGAAGTACGTGCGGCACGCAGTTGTTACGATCACCTGGCCGGACTGGCGGGAGTACAGGTAACCGAAGCGCTGCTGAGGAAGGGATTGATCACCGATCACCCGGATCATCTCAAACAATTCAGCGTTACTCCGCAGGGCCTCAGCTGGTTTAAAGAGTTGGAGATAGACATCCCACAGCTAACCCTTGCCAAAAGACCGCTCGCTTTGAAATGCATCGACTGGACAGAGAAAACCCCGCACCTGGCGGGTGGTCTCGGTGCTGCCATGCTGCAATATTTCCTAAAAGAGGGCTGGTTCCGGAAAGTTTATCAAAAAAGAAGCCTCCTCATCACCTCCAAAGGAGAGTTTGAACTGAAGCAACGATTGAACATTGATTTAAAGGGGTAATAAGCTTAATTTCTTGATATGCTCCGCCGCATTGTTATTTTTAGGGTTGAGCTCCAATGAATGTTTGTAATTTTTAACGGCGAGTTCCCGTTCGTCCAAAGCTTCATATGCTTCGGCCAGGCTGTCGTAAGTATTGGCACTGTTTGGATACAAACTAACATTGAGTTTAAATACTTCTGCCGCTTCCCGCTGTTTGTTATCAGACATCAGTATATACCCCAGGCTGTTTAAATCGTCTTCGGGCAGTTGATAGGCAGGATTGTTCTTCTTTTCTTTTTCTACTATTTCAATAGCGTGACTGTAGCCACGTTTGGCCAGTTTGGCGCGCAAAGCTTTAATTGCTTTGGGCGATTTAAATCCATAATCGAGCCATTGGGCCTGCCACCAGGTTTGCTTGCCAAAAAATGTATTCAATATATCGGCGGTGATATTTAAGCCGTACGGATTATGGGTAAAATATACCAGGATCTCCTGCCGATCTGGAAAAGCGATAAAAAAACCTTTAAAGTTACCGTTGTCGCCCCAATGCCAGATTGATTTTCCCAGTTCATTTTGTTGTAAGCCTACACCAAGTCCCCAGTCAATATGCTGGTTTGCTTCGATGATGGGATGATCAAAGCGCGCTCCCGAACTTGATTTTTCAAACATCAGCTGGCGGGTAGCCGGTTTTAATCCCTGCCCGGCTAATAAAGCCTGTAAAAAGAGCGTATAATCATGGGCGGTGGTGAGCAGGCTATAAGCCGCGTTGGCATTTTTATGCCGGTTGATAGCTTCCGGGCTGTTGCCAAATGCAGATACAGTATCAAATTTACTTTCCCACACATAACTGCTGCTGGTCATTTTAAAAGGGGTAAACACTTCTCCCTGCGCCAGGTCGTTCAGTGATTTCCGCGTTAGTTTTTCAACCGCTTTTTGTAAAAACACATACCCTTCGCCAGAGTAGGAGAAACAACTATCGGGGGTAAATAATAGCCGGGCGCCTTTGTCGTCGCCCCAGTTGGGGAAACCTGTGGTATGCCTTAATACCATCCTCGCGGTTATTTTGGCGTACCGGGCATCTTTAGGATCAAATCGTTCATAGATGCCCGTATAATGTAACAGCGGCGTATCCAGGCTAATGATGCCTCTGTCGTACAAGCGCATTACCGTGTAGGCGAACACACATTTACTTAATGAGGCAGCCTCAAAAACGGTATTCGCGCCTACTTTTTTATCAGAACCTTTGCTTACTGTACCGATGTTATAGACCTGGGTCTTATTGCCCTTCACATAAACCAGTTGTAAGCCTTGAATGCCGTATTCAGCGGCGAAAGATCTTATTTTTTTCTCCTGTGAAAATGCATGGATGGAAGCCAGGAGTAAAATAACAGCACAGCTTATCTTTTTCATGTAATGAGGATTAGTACGGGAACTAATTAAAAGACGCCGCGATTTCAAATTCGTTACAGGTGATCGGGTTCAGATCAAATAAATTTTATATCCAGGTAGGGGTAAATTGTCCTGAAAGTGTTTTAGTGGAAATAAGCATCAATAGAAACTATGAATGATATAAGCCATTGCACGCCAGATAGTTTTGCTGGATTAAAGTATGAAAGTAATAACCCAATGAAAATAATTGAAGACCATATAGACAAGGCCTTAAAGGCACTTCATTTTAAACTGGTTGACGATTTGCCCATGATCATCTGGTACGTAACCAGCAGCTTATAATTTGCCGATATGAACACGATGGACAGGTTATTAACCAAATATATGCTGGGCGAAGCCAGGCTGACCGAGATAGAAACGATTGACAAATGGATAGCCGCCAGTAAGCAGAATTTAAAATATTTTACACAGTTTAAACTGGTATGGGAGATCTGCGAGCTGGTAAAACCCGAAAGCACTATTGATATAGAAGAGGCCTGGGAAAAGTTTAAAAAGATGGCCAAAAGAGGCAAAGGCCCCACGGCTATCATCAATATGATATGCCAGATTGTGAAAGCCCCTACATTAATTAATTAGCCCCTAACCAGCAGGTTACAGCCGGCGATCCTCTTCGTTAATAAGCACATCGTTGATACTGGCGTATCTTTTTTGCATCAGGCCATGCTCATTAAATTCCCAGTTCTCGTTACCGTAGGCGCGGTACCATTGCCCGGCGGCATCGTGATACTCATATTCAAAGCGTACGGCTATCCGGTTGCCGGTAAATGCCCAAAGCTCCTTTTTTAGTTTATAGTCGAGCTCTTTTTGCCATTTGGCTGTGAGGAATTGTACGATCTCGGCCCGGCCATTGATAAACTGGGAACGGTTGCGCCATTCGCTGTCGATGGTGTAAGCTAAGGATACCCGTTCAGGATCCTGACTGTTCCAGGCATCTTCTGCCAGCTGTACTTTTTGGGTGGCCGTTTCAAAGGTGAATGGCGGTAATGGTAGTTTTTGTTCCATGATGCTACAAATATAGTCAGGGTAATAGCAATCCTTATGGTATCATTTACTGATTGTGTGGTGCAGATGATGGAAAATATAAAACCTTGCGCTCATTTGTGCCACTGATGTTATATAGTGCCTATTAAGCGCCCCTCTTGAGAGTAATAGCCCATGAAAAGGCATAAGTGAAAATTAAGCATCTATCGACTCACCCCGACGTCGCTGCGCTCGTCACCCCTCTCTCCGCTTCGCGAATAGAGGGGATTTTTAATTCTTTTTTTCTTTACCCTCTTTGCGGCAAAGCCGCAGAGAGGGTGGTCCAGCGAAGCGTAGACCGGGTGAGTTGGCTATGCGACTTGTTTTTAACCTTGTAAGTTTAAACTCCGCCTTTTCATGGGCTATTACTCTCAAGAGGGGAATCGCACTGCCTCCCGCTTTTTTAATTCTTCCCAACACTTGTGATTACAAATGAGCACAAGTAGAAACTATCTCAAACCCTTGATGGCGCTACGCCGAAAGTTTTCTTAAAGGCGTAGGAGAAATGTGACAGATCCTCAAAGCCCAGTTCCAGGTAAACATCGGATGGTGCTTTGCCCTGTTCCTTGATCTGATAGTGAGCCTCCTGCAACCTTTTTTGCTGTAACCAACGGCTGGGCGTAATATGAAATATCTTTTCAAAATCGCGCTTAAAAGTAGCCAGGCTGCGGCCGGTTAAATAAGCGAATCTTTTGAGCTGTACATTGAAATGAAAGTTTTTGTTCATAAAACCTTCCAGATCGATTTTGCCGGGTTCGCTAAAATCAAACAGCACATCTTTGAGCTCGGGGTTACCCTGTAATAGTATCAGGATAGCTTCACGCAATTTGAGCGACAGCAGGTTTTTATCCATCGGTTGCTGCAAATGCTCATAGGGTTGCAGCGAATCCATAAAGCTTTTATAAAGCGGGTTGGGTTTTAGAATGATGATGCTGTCGCCCTCATATTGTTTTTGTGCCGTGTAGCCGTACTCCATACTAAAATTACGGAGCGTTTGCTGATCCAGGAATACCGAAACCGATTTAAATTCACCGCCGGGTGGTGGCTGTTTCAGGAATTTAACCAGCTGGTTCCTGCGGCTCAGCCTGAAATCGCCGGGACCGGAGTGGTATACTTTATCCGTACCAGTAAGTGTAAGATCGCCCGAGATCTGGAAGCTGAAGGCATGCTCCGGAATAAACTGTTCGCCGCCGCGGCTCCTGGTATAGTAGCAGGAGTAATGGATCTCTGATTGCGCACTAAGCTCGTTCTCTTTAAGCATATTGATCAAATTTAAAAAATTAAAACAGGACCATCCGCAATTGGCAGATGATCCTGTTTGGGGATAAGCTGTATAACGGTTAATTACCCTTACGGTTGATTAGATTTTTACCCATTTCTGATTCCAGAAAGTTCTCCGCCTCGTTGTGATCTGTGGATAGGCTTACCGGCATCCATTTTTCCATTTCGGCGGCGCGCAGGCTGTCGGCATTTTTTAATAAGGCAATAGCTTCACTGCCCAATACCAGGTGGGTTGGCGGCTCGGGATGATCAACCAGTTCAACCATTACTTTAGCGGCTTTATCCGGGTCTCCTACAGGTACAAATTTACCGCTTTTGAAATAATCTACACGGGCACCAACAGTTGATTCATAACCCTCAACAGGCTCGGCATAGCTCATGGAGTCGCCGGCCCAATCGGTACGGAAGCCGCCTGGTTCCACACTGGTTACATGGATGCCCAGATCGGCTACCTCTTTGGATAACGCTTCGCTGAAACCGCCCAGGCCAAATTTGGCAGCCTGGTACATACTTAGTCCGGCATTACCTACACGGCCGCCAACCGAACTGATCTGTAAAATTCGGCCTGAACGGTGTTTGCGCATATATGGCAATACCACACGGGTAATCTCGATAGGCGCGTACAGGTTGGTTTCCAGCTGGCTGCGTACCTGCTCATCCGTAAAAGCTTCGGCGGCGCCAATGATGCCAAAACCGGCATTGTTCACCAGCACATCTATACGGCCAAAATGCGCGATGGTGCCTGCTACAGCCGCAATGATCTGCGCCTTGTTGGTTACATCCAGTTGTACCGGCAATAGCTGCCCTGGATATTTGTCGGCCAGATCTTTTAATTGTTCGGGTTTGCGTGCTGTAGCGGCTACTTTATCGCCTTTGGCCAGCACTGCTTCTGTTAGGCTGCGCCCCAATCCGCGGGAGCTGCCTGTTATAAACCAAATCTTTGTCATTGTCTTTTACTTTAATTTGTATAACAAAGGTCGGCAGTATTTCAAGGGGGAGCTTTGTTGAAACGTTCAAGTTGCTTTGTTGAAACGTTCATGGGAAAGGAGCAAGGATTTTTGGATTAGGGAACAAAGACTGTTGTCCGCTGCAATAATCGTTACTCAGCTGGAGGCGAGCGACCGTGGAGGTATAACAGATGCTTCACTCTGTTGAGTGTTACAAATATAATAAGCGAAGCAACGACCGGTGAACCAGCTCCCGTATCCTTCCTGATATAATCACATTGCACTTTGAATGTGAACTGTTTTTATTGTAATTTAGCCATTGCCGCCAGCTAAATAGGTGATGTTTTTTGGCCAGATTATAAATACAATACGGGTACTTAAATCCTAATAGTAAGTACTGATCAACATGAGATTTTTTGTTTCAGGAATAATTTCGGTTATTTTTTTAAATATACTATGGATACCGCCTGTTCATGCGCAATCATACGGGCTTGGTTTTTATAGTCATGAGGTAGTACAGGATAAACGCACCATCTTAAACCTGGGCATCAGCAATGTTGCGGCAAAAGATAATCTCGAGGTATCCTTTGATCTATCGTTCATTCCTAACCGGCAAATATACTTTGGCTATATGCTCCGGTTGGTGGGCGACGATAAGCAAAACATCGACCTGGTATATGATAACCAGTATAATACCAAACATTTCAAGATCATCATTGGCGAAAAGCTTTCCAAAATATCATTCAATATTGATGATAAGCAGCTGTTTGATAACTGGAGCAAACTCAAAATTTTTATCGATTTTAAGAACAACAAGCTTACCGTATCTGCCGGCAAAGCTTCTTACAGCGAGGTAGGGGTACACTTAAAGCAAAGCGCGAACTATAAATTATTGTTCGGGGCCAATGCCTACCGGCAATATCAAACCACCGATCTGCCGCCGTTTAAGCTGCGCGATGTAAAGGTAGCGCAGCAGGATAAGCTGCTATCCTGGTGGCCGCTGAACGAATGGCAGGGCGATATAGTGCGCGAAACCGTAAATCAGAATAATGGCACAGTCAGCAATCCACTATGGATCAAGGCGCGTCACCGTAACTGGCAAATGGAAAAAGAGTTTAGTATTGCCGGTGATGCCAGCCTGGCTTTTGACCCGGCCACCGAAACGATTTACATGATCACAGCCGACTCATTGCTTTCTTATTCGGTCAACAAAATCAGTCCTTTAAAGAGCGAAGTTTACAAAACCGGCAGGCAACAACTTATCCCCGGCGATCAGGCCCTGTTTAATAATGGTAAGCTATATTATCTTTTTATCGACCAAAAAGTTATCGCCACTTATAATATCCGCGACCGGCAGTGGGATAAAAGCTTTAAAAATATGCCCCAGGAAACCAATACCGGGCACTTGAATAAGTTTTTCTGTAAGGCAGATACATCGGTATACACGATTGGCGGTTACGGGCAGCTGGTTTATAAAGACAGTGTGAAACGATATAACGTAAACACCGGCGCCTGGCAGGAGATAAAAACTAACGGTGATGTATTTACGCCCCGCTACATGGCTGGATTAGGGGCCAGCGCGGCAGGCGATACCGTGTATGTGATAGGCGGTTATGGCAGTGCATCAGGCCAGCAGATTGTAAATCCACGTAACTTGTATGATGTGATGCGTTTTATCCCCGCGACTAAAACGTTTAAGAAATTATTCAGTATTAATGTTAAAAACGAGGACTTTGTATTTGCCAATTCGCTCATCATTAACAATAAAAGCAAAACGTATTACGGGTTGATATTTCCGCAGCATAAGTTTAACTCCAACCTGCAGTTAATTAAAGGATCGCTGGATAAACCCACTTACCAACTGGTGGGCGATACCATTCCCTATTTATTTCATGACGCCCGTGCTTATGCCGATATTTACTACTGTCCGCACAGCAATAAATTTTTAACGGTTACCCTTTTTAAGGATAAAGAGCAAACCAGAATTAAGGTGTACTCGTTGCTGAGTCCGCCCGAGCCATTAGATAGCCCTGCACTCAGCGAAGCCGGCAATAACTATATTTTATGGATCGGCGGCCTGTTTGTGGCAGGCCTGTGTGTAGCGGTCGTGGTAATTGTTTATCGCAGGAAAAGCAAAGTACAGCCGCCGCCATTAGTAACAAAAGCTGTTACGGAACCTCTGCCCCATAATACCGAGCAGACCGGACTACCCATTGAACCCGATCATGACAACCGGGTGAATAATAACAAGAACGCCATATTTTTATTTGGCGATTTGCAATTGTTTACACCAGATGGCCACGAGATCACCAAATATTTTACACCACTGCTTAAAGAGCTGTTCCTGGTGATTTTATTGTACTCGGTGAAACTGGGCAGGGGGGTAAGTTCCGAAAAGCTGAACGAGATATTGTGGTTTGATAAATCAGAAAAAAGCGCCCGCAACAACCGCTCGGTTAATATAGCCAAGCTCAAACCCCTGTTGGATAAAATGGGAAATTGCCACCTGTCGAAAGATACCGGTTACTGGAAAATTGAGATCGATTATAACCAGATCATGGTTGATTATCATAACTATCTCAACATTGTATCTAACAAAAGTAAGCTCAACAAACAAAAGATCATCCAGCTTACACACATCACCCAGCGCGGCAACTTTTTATCAAACATCGAGTACGAATGGCTCGATGCCTTTAAATCTGAAGTATCCAACGAGATCATCGATTCCTATATCCAGTTTGCCGGATCGGTTGAGATTGCCGACGATGCCGAGTTCCTGATCAAACTGGCCAATGATATTTTTTACTTCGACCCGGTAAACGAAGACGCTATGATACTGAAATGCAAGGCCCTCTCGTATCTGGGCAAACATTCGCTGGCTAAAAATACTTTCGAGAATTTCAGCAAAGAGTACAAAGTGATCTATGGCGAAGGTTTTGAACGTGATTTTCATTCGATATTGGAGTAGGGCTTAATTATTGAATTAGCGATTTAGTGAATTACTGAATTTTGTTTCCCATCAGCATAAGCTTTGGATGAAAACGGGCAGAACCATGTTGGCTTGTGCGGCTGCAGAGGGCATAGTAAGTTTTTGCTGATGCCGGACAGAAGCACAAGTTGCAATTATTTTGCCCTACTTCGTTCGCACAACCTGCGCTTTTAAGCAAAAAATGTTAAAATAAAGCTTTAAAAAGGTTTTATATAATGCGTGCCTTTGTTAAAGCTGGGTAATAATGGCGTTACCTGCACGCGCCTGATGCTATATATTCCTGCAATCGCTAAACACATTAGAGGCGTTTTTTTATATTTGCACACTTGTTGGCGTCAGATGCCCAACCGGTTTACACCGCAGGCGATATCAGGAAGTTGGCTTACCGCCAGTAATTTTTTAATAACACCAGAATAATGCAAGCTCAAATTGACCAGTATACAGCCGAAATAAATGCTTTTTCGCCGGCTAATGCCGATGAACTGGAAACATTTCGTATCAAATTTTTAGGTACCAAGGGAATTATAAAAGACCTTTTTGAGCAATTTAAAGCCGTTGGCCCCGAAGAAAAACGCGTTTTTGGTAAAGTACTTAACCAGTTTAAACAACTGGCCGAAACCAAATACAATGAACTAAAGGAAAGTTTTGACTCCGGACTTAAAACTCAGGACTTAGGACTTGACCTCACCTTGCCTGGTGAAGATTTTGCTGTTGGCTCACGCCATCCGCTTTCACTGGTACGTAATGAGATCATCGATATATTTAAACGCCTGGGCTTTGTGGTTGCCGAAGGACCGGAAATTGAGGACGACTGGCATAACTTTTCGGCGTTAAACTTCCCCGAAGAGCACCCCGCGCGTGATATGCAGGATACTTTCTTTATCAAAAAGAACAGTGGTAAGGATGATATCGCTTTGCGTACCCATACCTCATCGGTTCAGGTACGGATGATGGAGCATGGTAAACCACCGTTCAGGGCTATTATGCCGGGCAGGGTTTACCGAAATGAGGCTATATCGGCCCGTGCGCATTGCTTTTTTCACCAGATTGAAGGTTTGTATGTAGATGAGAATGTATCCTTTGCCGATTTGAAACAAACGCTGTATCACTTTGTGCAGGAATTATACGGTGAGGGTACCGAAGTGCGTTTCCGTCCGTCGTATTTCCCGTTCACCGAACCATCGGCCGAGATGGATGTATCCTGTACCATTTGCGGCGGGTCGGGTTGCAATATGTGTAAATACAGTGGTTGGGTTGAGATATTAGGCTGCGGCATGGTTGATCCTAACGTGCTGGAAAACTGCGGTATCGACAGTAAAAAGTATACCGGCTTTGCCTTTGGTATGGGTATGGAAAGGATAGCCAACCTGAAATATGTTATCCGCGACCTGCGTTTATTTTCTGAAAACGATGTGCGCTTTTTAAAACAGTTTCAAACCGAAATACTATGAAAAAGTTTATACTGGTCATGCTAACAGGTATTTGTTTATTTTCATGCGGCAAGGGAGGTAGTGTTGTGCCCAGTGTGCCAATAAATTATACTGGTCAGTTATTTTCACCCCCATTAAATAAGCTTAGCAATGGGGGCCCACCTCAGTTTATTAGTGGCTATGGTGTTGCAGGTTTAGTAATCTATAAGAATATTCAAGGAAGGTATATTGCTTATGACCGGTGTAGTAGTTATCAGCCCGAAAAAAAGTGCGCAGTTAATGTAGATGATAGTGGTCTTACGCTGATTGATCCATGTAGCGGATCAAAATTTTCTTTAGAAGATGGCTCTCCAGTAAAAGCGCCAGCGACACACTCCCTTAGGTCCTATGAGGTTGTTCAAACCCAGTTCACAATCCAAGTTGTCAATTAAATTAATAAATGGAAGCCGATAAAATAAAAGATAGTATAAAGAGGGCGGCACAGGAGTTATTCCGCAAATTCGGTTACCATAAAACCAGTGTTAACGAGATAGCCAAAAAGGCTAAAATTGCCAAGGCTACTATTTACAAATATTTTGATAGTAAAGAGGCCGTTTTACATGTACTGCTGATGGATTACATCAAAGCCAGTGTTGACGACTTGATACAGCACAATGCCCCTGATATTGACGAGGAAGAGTATTTGAACAATCTCATCATGAAAACCTGCCGGTTATCATACACCATATGTAATGAATTCATCGGCTGGGATTTTATCAGGGAGTCGACCAATTCACAGGATTTTTTGAAGAATCTTTCCAACGAACTGGAGGATTTGCTGATGGCCTCGTTTATACAATTACCCGGCATCCGTAAGCACGAAACCTACCAGCAAAGGCTGCGCTTTTTAATAAAATGCAGTAAGAGCATTGTGTTTAGCTTTGCTTTCACTTCGGTAAGCGACTCAGACGTACGCAAGAATTTTGTTTCTTTTCAAAAGGAGATCCTTCCTTACCTGGTGAAGGCGGCAATTTCGGTTTAATTTTTTTAAAAGAAATTATTTGGATTGTTTAATTCTTCTTTGTTACTTTGAGTTTCAAAGTACTATTATATTAATAGAAAATGCGATAAGGCTCTCAGGGCCTTCTTTTTGATCGTGATGCTTTGAATTGCAAAGTACTTTATAATAAAAATAACATGACCGAAAACGAATCACCAAAACAAGGAATAATGGACGGGCTCAAGGAGTCGATAACCATTAAATTGCTCTTTATTTGTACGCTGATCCTGGTATTGTTGGTACCATCATCGCTGGTTAATAACCTGATTGATGAACGAGCCAGCCGGCAGGATGAAATGATGCGCGATGTATCCGACAAATGGTCGGGCAGCCAGGTGATCAAAGGTCCTGTGTTGATCATCCCTTACAAACAACAGATTAAAGAAACGGATGCATTAAACAAGGAAGTTATCAGAGAGCATACCGGGAATTTATACATTTTGCCTGATAATCTGCATATTAAAGCCGGGTTAAGCACTCAGATTCTGCACCGGGGCATATTTGATGTGGCTGTTTATAATTCGCAGGTAAAGATATCAGGCAATTTCTCCAAAGCCGATCTGGGTAGCCTATCCCTGACTTCCGATCAGCTTTTGCTGAATAAGGCCCGGATCGTATTTAGTATCAGTGATCTGAAAGGCCTGAAAAACAACCCGGTGATCAAAGCCAATGATCAAACACTAACCACCGAACCTGTATTTGATAACGCATCGGTATTTGGCGGGGGCTTACAGGTAGCTGTGGATATTTCAGGCGCTAAAGATGGGAATGTACCTTTTGAATACGCCCTGGACTTGAAAGGAAGTCAGAACTTAAGCTTTTTGCACCTGGGTAAAACTACCGATGTGGAAGCAAGCGGAACCTGGAGCAGCCCCAGCTTTGATGGCCGCTACCTGCCCGACGAACGCACCGTAAACAAAGATGGCTTTAAGGCCCGTTGGCGCATGTTGTATTATAACCGCCCTTTTCCACAACAATGGATAGACAATGACAGGCTCCTCAGCAACGATAAAAAGCTTACCGATGCTACATTTGGTATAAAATTGCGCCTGCCGGTTGATCAGTATCAAAAAACAATGCGCACCAGCAAGTATGCGCTGCTTATCATTGCGTTAACATTCATATCACTGTTTTTAACCGAGGTGATCCGCAAGCAAAGGATCCATATATTTAATTATGTACTCATTGGCATAGCCATGATCATTTATTATTCCCTGCTGCTTTCTTTTTCGGAGCAGGTGGGTTATAATTACGCCTATCTCATTGCCTCGGTTTCAACCATAGCATTGGTGTCGGTGTTTATCGCATCCTTGTTAAAAAATAAAATGGCGGCCTTGTTATTTGCCTTTATCCTGTCAGTTTTTTACGCGTTCATTTTTGTGATCATCCAACTGGAAGATTTCGCCCTCATCATTGGCAGTATCGCTTTATTTATGGTAGTGGCCATATTGATGTACTTCTCGCGTAAAATAAACTGGGATAAGCATTAATTATAAAAGGGGATGGTAAAAAATCTGTCCCTTTTTTATAAAATACCGTATACCAATTTGGTTTTTAGTATAATATTTACTATGTTAGCATAACAAATATTTTATCATGAGTCCCGAGCTAACAGAATTTTCAGACATGATTGATGAGCAATTTGATATAGCCGATATGGATACCGATGATTTTGTATCCTATATCCTAAGCTTGTTCGCCTGATTGCTTATTGTATTCTCTGTGGTTCGCTTTTAAGCGGAACGGATATTCTTTTGTCCGGTAATTCATGAATCCGAATCTATAAACCCTAAACCTTAATCAAAAAGCGAGTCGGGGAATTAGCCATTTTCTTATTTCCCGGCTCTTATCTCCTTAGCAAGATGCGTTTACACTGGGTTTACATGTAAACCCAGTTTTTTGTATAAAAATTAATTTAATATATTGATTGTCAATTAATTGAATCAGTGTTAACCATGAAAAGTGTAAACCATGTAAACCCACTTTGTGCTTATCTCTAACCTCCTGCTTTTATCCTAAATAAATACGGTTAACTTTGCAGCCTGATGAATAAAGTTGCCAAACAGAAGTTTTTTGAGGATGTCCGGATCATTGATATTGCCGAAGAAGGCAAAGGCGTAGGTAAAACCGACGATTTTGTGCTTTTTGTAGATAAAGCCATCCCCGGCGATATAGCCGATGTACAGGTTTACAAAAGCAAAAAGAATTTTGGCGAGGGCCGTATAGTCGCGCTTAAACAACCATCCGAATACCGGGTTGAACCCTTTTGTGAACACTTTGGCACCTGTGGAGGCTGCAAATGGCAGCACATGGATTATACCGGCCAGCTCAAATTCAAACAAAAATCGGTGGCTGATGCTTTGGGTCGGATAGCCAAAGTTGATGTGGAGGGTATCATGGATATTGTGCCATCACCAGCCGACCGTTATTACCGCAACAAGTTAGAATATACATTTTCTGATAAACGCTGGCTGTACGACGGCGAGAACAAGGAAGATGAAACCCTGAACATGAACGCGCTGGGATTTCATATCCCCGGTAGGTTTGATAAGATACTGGATGTAAAGCATTGCTATCTACAAGCCGAACCGTCAAACACACTGCGTAACAGCATCCGCGATTTTGTGATAGCACAGGGTTATACTTTTTATAACCTGCGTAACCACGAAGGTGCCTTGCGTAACCTCATCGTTCGTACTTCATCAACCGGCGAGGTAATGGTTATTGTGGTATTTGCTTATGTGAGCGAAGAGGAAGTCAACAAGCTGATGAACTTTATTGATGCCGGTTTCCCGGAGATCACTTCGCTGCTGTACATCATCAACCAAAAAAAGAACGATACCATTTTTGACCAGGATGTGATCGCCTTTAAAGGGCCGGAGTATATTCACGAAGAAATGAATGGCATCAAATTTCGCATTGGGCCAAAATCATTTTACCAAACCAACAGCATCCAGGCCCTGCGTCTGTATGAAATAACCCGCGATTTCGCTGGTTTTAAAGGTGATGAGCTGGTATATGACCTGTACACTGGCGCCGGCACTATAGCTAATTTTATTGCAGGCCATGTAAAAGAGGTAGTGGGGGTGGAATATGTGCCTACTGCCATTGAAGATGCTAAAGTGAACTCAGCCATCAATAATATCACCAATACCAAGTTTTACGCGGGTGACATGAAAGATGTGCTGGTTGCCGATTTTGTGGCCGAACACGGTAAACCCGATGTGATCATCACCGATCCGCCGCGGGCGGGCATGCACCCTGATGTGGTAAACCGCCTGATGGAAATTGAGGCTCCGAAAATTGTGTATGTAAGCTGCAATGCCGCTACCCAGGCCCGCGACCTGCTGGTACTCAAAGAGAAATACGATACGGTAAAAATACAACCTGTTGATATGTTCCCCCACACACAGCATGTGGAAAATGTAGTGTTGCTGGTGTTACGGGGGAATTAGTTCGTAGATCATGGTTCATAGTAAAAAGAGTAAAAACCAAAAGAGAAAAATTTAGGTAATACTTTAATACAACGGATCAAGGTTCGGACAAAAGAAGTATCAACGAAATCAACATAATCAAATAAATCAACGGTCAATATGCAACCCGAAGATCTGTTAAACGAAGGCAATGAAAGCCCTAAACCAGCTCATGACAGCCCGCTGCTGAGCCTGGAACGTGAGCTTAAAATTTTTAAGGAATCGATCCATGAAGTGGCTGTCGAAATTATGATGGAGGGATTATCTTCTTATCCTATTTTTATAGCCCATCAGCACGAACTGAAACTGGGTGAGGTTATCCTGGACAGAAACGATCTGAATACCGATTGGAGCATCCACGCATCAACCCTCGAAGAGTTTGAAGAACGGGGCGTCATTAAACCCGAGCTGAAAGACCGTTTTATCAACAGCTATAAAAATCCCAACGATTTTATGTGCGTTTTTGTGGTGGTACCCGAGGGTGCGAATTTTGTTTATTTCCCGTATGGGAAATGATGTTGCAAGGTTTCAATGTTGTAAAGTTGAAAGGTTAAGGTGTATATTTACAAGGTTGATACTTAAAAACATTACAACGTTCGAACATTAGAACATTTCAACAAAAAGCACACATGTCTGAAAAGAAACTCCTGATACTAAATCAGCACCAGATAGAGCAAAAGCTCGACCGTATTGCTTACCAGATACTGGAAGATAACTTTGACGAACAGGAAATACTGATAGCAGGCATACTGCCCCGTGGTAATCATATTGCCGAAAGGATCAAAACTATTTTAGACGGTATAGCGCCTTTCTCCAGCAAACTACTTACCATTGAGCTGGAAAAGCAAAGCAGTACCCTGCAGGCTAAAGTTAATTTTGATGTTCAGGAATGCAGCAATAAAGTAGTGATACTGGTTGATGATGTACTGAACAGCGGTAAAACACTGGCTTATGGTCTGGCTGTGTTTTTAGATGTACCCCTTAAAAAACTACGTACTGCCGTACTGATCGACCGTAATCATAAAAGCTTCCCCGTAACTACCGACTTTGCCGGTGTAGCCCTCTCGACCGTGATCAAAGAACATGTTGATGTGGTATTGGGTGAAGATGGTGAGGAAGACGCGGTTTATTTGAGGTAATTAGCTCTCAATTCCCAGCGCCGCTTCCAGCTTTTCTACAGACATGTCAATGCCTTCTACAATGTGGCTGGCCTGTAAATAAAAACCTTCACGCTCGGCCAGTTTGCCGGTTATAAACTCCACCAGTTCATCGCCTTGTTTACCCTGCAATACCGGGCGTACGGTTTTGCTGTTGCTAAGCCTGTCGGCCAGTGTTTTGGGTGATAGTTTAATGTAAAGGGTTTTGCCATTGGCATTCATCCATTGCATGTGATCAAAAAAACAGGGCAACCCGCCACCGGTTGATATCACCACGTTCTCCGGGTATTCGGTTTTTTTCAGTACTTCTGATTCCAGCTTGCGGAAGGCATCTTCGCCAAAACTCGAAAAATATTCGGCAATGCTCATGCCAGCCTTTGCTTCAAGTACATGGTCGAGATCAATAAATTCATAGCCTAATTTGGCTGCCAGTTTACGGCTCCAGGTGGTTTTGCCACAGCCCATAAAACCAACTAAAAAGTACTTCATCCAGTAGTAATTATTGAATTAATGAGTTATTGAATTAGTGAATTCTCATCTGCTTTGGGCCGTTTCATCTGCATATTGCACATCTAAGATCTGCACATCTTTACTATATCAGCTTAATTTAACCCGCGGATCGATCCAAACATAAATAATATCGATCAGAATACTGATCACCACAAAAATAAAGGCGATAAAAAGGATAGATCCCATCACCACCGGAAAATCCGACATCTCCAGGGCATCCACCGTAGCTTTGCCCAGGCCATTATATCCAAAAATATATTCCACAAAAAACGAACCCGCCAGCAATGAGGCAAACCAGTTAGCTATAGCGGTGATCACAGGGTTCAATGCGTTTTTTAAGGCATGACGATAAATAATAGCCCGGTTGCCAAGGCCCTTTGCCTTCGCGGTGCGGATATAATCCTGCCCCAGTACATCCAGCATGGCGTTGCGGGTAAGCTGTACAATAATAGCCAGGGGGCGCAAGCCCAGGGTAATCATGGGTAGTATTAAATTGCGGATGCTGATCACTTCGCCCCTGAATGGATCATAGCTATATAAACTGCCCGACATGTTGAGACCTGTATATTTGCTCAATTCAAATCCAAAGATCCAGGCAATAATGATCCCCGCGAAAAATGACGGTGCCGATATACCCAATGTCGAGAAACTGATGGCCAGTTTATCTATCCACGTATCTTTATTCACCGCGCTTAGTACCCCCAGAAACACGCCTATAATAATGGCAAATATCATCGCCGTGGTTGCCAGTACCAATGTATTGGGTATCACATCCATCAGCAAGCCAGCTACATCCTTACGGGTTTGGTACGACCGGCGAAGGTAAGGCCATTTGATGGCCAATACTTTGGTATCACCTACCGCGAACAATTTGGCATAATGATAGCGCTGCTGCTCTTCGGCATTATTTAGATGGATACCCACCGGCGAAAGATCATTCAGATAATAGGCAAATTGTACGGGTATAGGTTTATCCAGGCCAAATTCTTTACGTACCGCTTGTAATGATTGTACATCGGCACGCTGGCCCTGTGTCATCCGTGCCGGGTCTACAGGTAAAATATTAAACAGGAAAAAAACCACCAGCACCACACCCAGCATTACCGCCAGTCCGTAAAATAATTTGCGGATGAGGTAACGGATCATGGCTATTGTTGCTGAAAGTATTTTTTTACTAAACCATCATAAGTTGGTACCGTATGGTAATGCCATTTATTAATGATCGTACCGTTTTTAAGCAGCAGCACACCCGGATTGGCCCGTACCATTTCTTTTAGCGGAACGCCGTCGGCATAAAAAATTTCGGTAACCAGTTTATGGGCTTTGGCAAATGCCTCAGCGCTTTGAGCCGAGTTGGATGTAAGCAATATGGTACGGATATTATAATTTTCGGTAGCGTTTATTGCCAGGGCGTTTAAACGGTTTATTGCTTCGGTATTGGTTTTATCCAGATCATGAGCAACTATAACCAGGCTGTAAAACGGGTTGGATAATAGCTCTTTGGTATAATCATTACCCTGCCCATCTTGTATAGATAAGTCGCGAATTTTAGGTTCGAAACCTTTTTTCACCAGGCGGCTTTCCGGGTTACCTACAACTTCCCAATTAGCATCCTTCCAGATATTGGTTTTCAGGTATTCCTTATCGCTCATGGTTTTGGTTTCGCCGGTCTTTTTGTTTTTGAGATTGTAGGTTACCTCAAACTCATCCAGCTGTACTCCCGGTGGAATTTTCATTTCATCGGGGATATTAGCACCTATTTTATAAGGCAAAAAGTCGATGACCGGCATAAAATTATAAGTATATATGCCAAAACCTAATGCGATAACGGCGGCTCCGATAAGCCATCTATCGGCTGTTTTTGGCTTAAATATGGGCTGTATTTTTTTGCGGTTGATAAAAGGCACCAAAACCAGCAACAGCAGGATCATATCCTTACTAAAGGATTGCCATGGCGTAAGCGGAATAGCATCACCAAAGCAACCGCAGGTTTGTACTACTTTAAAGAACGCCGAGTAGAAGGTTAAAAAGCCAAAAAATATAATGAGCAACAATAAACCCCAGGCCACTTTTACCGCACGAACACCGATAAGCAGGGCAAAACCCAAAAGCATTTCCAATGTACATAGCAATATAGCTATAGTAAGAGCAAAGTTGTTAAGGAACATGATGTGGAAAACCTCAAAATATTCTTCCAGCTTGTACGAAAAACCCAGTGGATCATTGGCTTTGATCAGTCCCGAAAAAATAAATAGCAGGCCAACCGCTATCCTGCAAAACCAAATAAAGCTGTTTTTCATAGTTGTTCTTTATGAGAACAAAGATTTTGGGAGTAAGGAGCAAAGACTTTTTCTTTGCTCTTTGTTCTAAAAATCCTTGCTCTTTGTTCCTTTTATCCTTGCTCCAAAAATCCTTGTTCCCAAAGTGCTATTGTACTCCTAATTTTATTAAAGCAAACACCGAATAATTGAGCATGTCCTGGTAATTGGCTTTTACGCCTTCAGATGCTTCGGTAAGGCCCTGGTTATCTTCAATTTGTTTAACACGCAGCAATTTCATCAGTATCAGATCGGTTAGTGAACTGATACGCATATCGCGCCAGGCCTCGCCATAATCGTGGTTCTTGGCAAACATGAGTTCCTTGGTTTCCTTTACCCTATCGTCAAACAGGCGTTCCACATGATCGGGAGCGAGTTCCATGGCGGTTTCGGCACTACATTCCAGCTGCATCATAGCTATCACGCAGTAGTTTACTATGCCAATATATTCGCCGGTAATGTCTTCACCTACTTTTGATACTTTTTTTTCTTCCAGCGTGCGTATGCGCTGGGCTTTTATAAATATCTGATCGGTGATAGACTGCGGGCGCAGTATGCGCCATGCGGTTCCGTAGTCGCGGGTCTTTTTCATGAAAAGGCCCTTACATGTGTTAATTACTGCGTCGTACTCTGCTGATGTATTAGCCAAATTTGAAATATTTGAATGTTGAAACGTTTGAATATAGCGTGCTTACGCCAATGCTGCAAAGTTAAACTAAATTACAATATTTAAACTTTGTAAAAACGCATGACTAAAGATACAGTTCATAAAAAAATCACCCTTAACGCGGGAGGTAAACTGATAGACCTGTCGACCCCCAAAGTTATGGGGATCATTAATATTACGCCGGACTCCTTTTACGCCGGTAGTCGTAAGCCGGGTGTGGACGAAGCCCTGCAGCAAGCCGAAAAAATGCTGGCCGAGGGCGCCGCTTTTTTAGATATCGGCGCGTATTCTTCGCGCCCCAATGCCCAAGATATTTCCATTACTGAGGAAACCGACCGACTATTGCCTGTTGTTGAGGCTATTGTGGCTGCTTTTCCAGATGCGGTGCTGTCCATAGATACTTTTCGGGCGCAGGTTGCAGAAGCTGTTATCAAGGCCGGGGCACATATCATCAATGATATATCGGGCGGAGCTTTGGACGAGGCTATGTTTGCCACCGTTGCCCGTTTACAGGTTCCTTATATTTTGATGCATATGAAGGGAACGCCACAGACTATGAACCAATTGGCCCGGTACGATGATGTTTTTACCGAGGTGCTGGACTATTTTGTGTCACGATATCAGCAGCTAAAGCAATTGGGTGTACATGATGTGGTCATCGACCCTGGTTTTGGTTTTGCTAAAAAGAGCGAACATAATTACACCCTGATGAACCGCCTGCACGATTTTGATATTTTAGGCCTCCCCACTTTAGTAGGTATCTCCCGCAAGCGGATGATCTATGGATTACTCGAAACAACCGCTGCCGAAGCTCTGAACGGTACCACGGTTTTGAATACTATAGGCCTGACGAAAGGCGCTAATATCCTAAGAGTTCATGATGTTAAAGAAGCCATCGAGACGGTGAAGATCTGGGAGGCGGTTAACAGCTCAAAAACTTTTTAAACCTCAAATTTTAACAAATTTCGACTCGAAAACGGCCTGTTTTTCATCAAAAAACGCTCGGAAAACGTCGATTTTAACACTTTTTAACAAATTTTAACGCTGTTTTAGCGTGTTTTTTTAGGTCTAAAAAGTATTAGATTGCTGATGGTCAAATAACTACCTACCAAATGGCCTGTTTTTGGGCTGTTTTTTCCCTTAATAAAACAGCCCGGCTCCCTTAAAAAAGGAGAACCGGGCCGTTATTGACATAAAGGTACGAAATATTAACGATGCTTTTAAATAACTATATTTTAGCATTGCTATAACCAGCGCTGGACTAAGCTGAATGACGATTATAAAAGGTATAACTCAAAAACGCCTAAAGTTTCATCAGATAAAAAAGTTAAAATAGCATCTTCCATAAAAATCAATAAGTTGGCTATTTGTTTGGTACTCACATTTCCTGTACGCAACCAGATAATTTTAGGGGGAAAAGAATAAAGATTTTGCAGCTCACAAAAATCTTCATCAAAAGTTAGTATTGTATAGTTGTTTGTTTTTGCGAACTGCCATATTGCAGAATCGCTCAGACGTTCGTTCAGTTTAATCTCATTTGAAGGCAATATATCCCATTGCGATAATGATTTTTTTAAGCGCCAGGAAATATTTTCATCAGCAATTAATCGGATCATGCCACTTTTATAGTTCTTTCTTTATTAGCTGCGTAAGAAAGACAGGCCAGAATATGATTCTCGTTTAATTGAGGGAAGTCATTTAAGATATCTTGATGGCTTAAGCCCGACGCCAGCCATTGTAAAACATCATATACGGTAATTCGGGTGCCTTTAATTACCGGTTTTCCGAATCTTATTTCGGCGTTAACTTCAATATATTGTTTGAAATCAATTTGTGACATATTCAAATTTACTTAAATTGTATCAAATTTAATCATGAAAAATCTACCACTCCTATTATTCGTATTACTCCTGTCATCCAAAACTTTTGCCCAGCAAACGGATGAGGCCGGTGTGAAGCAAACTATTAATACCCTGTTTGATGCCATGCGCAAGGGAGATAGTACCCTGTTGCGATCGACGTTTGATCAACATATCGTTTTTCAGAGTATCAATGATAGTAAGGCCGGAGCACCGGTATTGGTTAACGAAGATCCCAGTGGTTTTCTGAAATCAGTAGGTACACCGCATAAAGAGGTATATGATGAACGGATTGTTTTTAACAGCATCAAGATCGATGGTCCCCTGGCGAGTGTCTGGACGCCTTATAAATTTTACGTTGGTGATAAATTCAGTCATTGTGGCGTGGATGTTTTCCAACTGCTGAAAACCAAAGATGGCTGGAAGATCATTTATATTGTTGATACGCGGCGGAAGGATAATTGCCCGGAGTAGTATCCTGAATGATGAGTAGTGAGTTGGGGCTGATAAAAGGAGGAATTTCGACTTAGGGCTTTACATGTTGAAGAGGTATTAGGGCTGTCACCCTGAGCTCCGTCGAAGGTCGAGCGCAGAGGCCTGCCCACCATGCTTCGACGGGCTCAGCATGACACCCTTTTTTCAGCCTGTGGTCGGTGTTTTCACCGTACCACTACTGCACATGCTTCATACTATATGTTTTCAAGTTCAGCTATGAGTGGTGCGGTGAGAATACCGACCACAGGCTAAAATGAATTTAATGAATGATAGTCATTCCATTTGGCTTTATTAATTTAATTTGGGTAGAGTCTTTATATTTTACAATCGAATCTCCTTTTTGTATATCTACTTTATTGCCCGAACTGTAACTCCATGCCCCATCTAAAACATATTCTTTTTGTTTAATAATAATTATCGCATCCCCTTTCTCTCCCTCTCTTACACTATCGATACGACCATTAAAATTAGATGATAAATAACTATAATGGCCCCAAATACAAAGCCCTATTAAAGCTATAGCTCCAATAACTCCAAATATTACAACCCTTTTTAAAATATCAGGTCTATAAATTATCATTTCCCTCATTGATTATAATAAAAATTTTGAAACGGTTTAAGCGAATGCAGAGAAAGCCCCGCTCGAGTGGGGCTTTAAAAGTTCTACAATACTCCCAGTTTCATCATGCCATAAAACAGCCCGGCGCAGTGCATGGCCTGTACTACTTTGTTTTCCAGCAGCAGTTGTTTTACTTCGGCGAGGGTGTATTCTTCCACAATCAGTTCTTCATGAGTATCCAAGGCCTGGCCCTGAACTTTTTTGCCGCCTTTAGCCAGGTAAGTAAAAGTTTGATTATTGGCCGTTGCAGGATTACCGTAAACAGTACAGATCAGCTCAAAATCATCAAACTGGTAGCCGGTTTCTTCCAGCAATTCGCGGCGCAGGGCCTCCACAGGTTTTTCGTCGCCATCAATCACCCCACCGGGGATTTCCAGCGATATGATGCCGGCCGCATGACGGTATTGTTTTACCATGAGCACTTTATTGTCTTCGGTTATGGCTACGCCGTTAACCCAGTTGTTGTACTCTAATACGTAGTAATCATCAACAATACGGCCATCGGGCATTTCGCATTTATCGAGCCGTAAGGTAGCCCAAGGGCCTTTATGTATATAATGTGATGAAAGTAGTTTCCAGGTGAGATCCATTATTTAATTAGTGTATTATTGATTTATTGAATTAGTGATTTGGGGGAATGCTTAATTAGTGAATTAGAGATTGGAGAATTTAAATTAGCGAATAAGAAAGTATTATTGATTTAGTAAATGAATGAAAATCTCCTATAAGAGCAATTCCTCAAATCACTAATTCAATAAATCAATAACTCACTAATTGCTTCGCTACCAGCTGCCGCTGGAGCCGCCACCGCCGAAATCACCACCGCCGAAACCGCCAAAGCCTCCGCTGTCGCCACCACTATCATTACCGCCACCGCTGAAACCTCCCCAGCCGCCACCACCGCCACTGCCGCGACCCAGCATATTGCCAGCCAGGAACCACCAGAACGGACTGGCTCCGCCACGACTGCCAATGATCTGGCGACCACCGCCACCACCCCGGTTACGGAAGATAAGTATGATGATCACAATAACGATGATAATGACAATGAGTACACTGCCACCGCCGCCGCCATTTTGTTTAGCCTGCGGTTTTTTATCGGCCTTGTATTCGCCTTTGGTATACTTAATGATCTGGTCTACGCCGGCATTTAACCCGCCATAATAGTCGCCTTGTTTAAAACGTGGGTTAATATCATTCACCCTGATCTCCTGGGTTACAATATCGGGCAATGCACCTTCGGCACCGTAGCCGGTTTGAATGGTAAGTTTCCGATCGGCAAGGGCTACCAGAATCAGTATGCCATTATTTTTTCCTTTTTGCCCGATACCCCATTTACGCCCCAGTGCAGCGCCGTATTCAGCGATGTCATAATTCCCTACCGATTTGATGATCACAATAGCGATCTGAGTAGAGGTAGAATCGTTAAAGGCCACCAGTTTACTTTCCAGCCGTTGTTTATCATCGGCCGATAGGGTATTGGTATAATCGGTAACCAGCGTGGTTGATCGTTCCGGGAAATCCTGCGCGAAGGCCACAAAGGCGCACAACACCAGGCTAAAGAACAATATGATTTTTTTGAACATGAGTTTTAAGGGTTAATCGCCATCCATAAAGGCAATGTCATCGGGCAATTCATTGTTATTGTCCTGCGTATGCGGAAAATATTTCTGCAACTGTTCGCCGGCAATTTTTAAACCGGTAACAATGCCTTCTATAATATCCCCATACTTAAAATGCTGCAGCATATCCTCCTTGGTAGCGTCCCAGAAATCGGCAGGTACTACAGAATTGATACCGGCATCGCCTATAATAGCAAACTTACGGTCGACAGTAGCTACATAAATCAATATGCCATGGCGCAGTTTGGTTTTGTGCATATTAAGCTGGTAAAAATATTTAGCGGCACGGTCAAGCACATCCTCGCTGCATTTTTTTTCGATGCATACCCGGATCTCGCCCGAGCTGCGGTTCTCGGCCTCCTGTATAGCTTTGCGTATCCGCAACTGCTCTTCATCGGTAAATACTGCCATCTTTTTAATTACTGAATTATTGAATTACTGAGTTATTGAATTAAAGAGGTAATTAATTAGTGACTGGACGTATTGCTGAAGCCCAAATCACTAATTCAATAACTCAGTAATTCAATAATAATTAAAATTGAACCTTTGGCGCTTTATCAGCTCCGGGTTCGGCGGTGAAATAGCCTTTTTCGCTAAAGCCAAACATTTTGGCAGTTATATTGGCCGGGAATGAGCGGATCTTGGTATTAAATTCCTGCACAGAAGTATTAAAATCCTGACGGGCTACCTGTATGCGGTTTTCGGTACCTTCTATCTGCGCCTGCAAACCCAGGAAGTTTTCGTTGGTTTTTAAGTTTGGATAGTTTTCGGTTACCGACAGTAAGCGGCCCAATGCGGTACTCAATTCACCCTGTGCTGCCTGAAAAGCTTTGATAGATTCAGGAGTTAGCTTGGTAGGGTCAACCTGTACGGATGTTGCTTTGGCGCGTGCTTCCACAACGGCGGTCAAAGTGCTTTTTTCAAAATTGGCAGCTCCTTTAACGGTATTTACCAGGTTAGGGATCAGATCGCTGCGGCGCTGATACTGGCTTTGAACGGCCGCCCACTTGGTTTTTACGTTTTCGTCCATTTTAACCATGCTGTTATAACTGCATGAGCTTAATGACATAGCCGCCGCTATAATTAATATTACCGAGAATAACTTTTTCATTTAATGATGTTTTTAGTGATGTTTTGGATTTTAGATTACAAAAGGCGTACCGTTGTTACAACAGCTAATAGTTATGACAACATGACAAGATACGCATTGCTAAAGATAGTCAAAACATTTGTGGTACACGATTAAAGGACTGATATGATTTTATGATAGGGGATGTCTCGCCCCTCGGCATTTCGTTGATAGAAAAATAGATTTGTCATGCTGAACGGAGTGAAGCATCTATTATTGAACTTTTCAATTGTAGAATAGATCCTTCGTTCCTCAGGATGACAAACAAGTATGGTGATTATGAAATGAGCTTTTATTGTTACTGAGGATAAGTTCAGGCGGGTTGCCTGAACTGCGGCGGTGATAAGTGTATAACTGAATTAGCGGTTGATTCAGAATTGGAGGTTCAAAAAGGAGGCAGGGTAAGAGGCTGATTACCCTGCCAGGCAATGCTGTTCACGCATGGTAAGCTGGCTGATCATGTCTTTTAAAATATTACGTGCACGATATAAGGTAGTGCGTGACAACAACTCGGTCATGCCCAATGAATTACCAATTTCCTGATGTGAATAGCCCTCAATAGCATACATGCTAAATACTGAGCGGTAAGTTTTGGGTAGTTTTTGGATCAGTTTCATCAGGTCTTTTGCTTCCAGGCCGTTATCGTTGTATGATTTGCTCATGGGCATGTTGTTTTCGGCAGCAAAATCTTCAACCAAAACCATGGGTTTTAATTTGCGGTAACGTGATATAGCGCAATGTACCATGATGCGGCGGATCCATCCTTCGAGGCTGCCATCGCCACGATAGTTGTTCATGTTTTTGAACATTTTTATGAAACCTTCCTGCAGTATATCCTGCGCTCCGTCTTTATCAGTTGCATAACGCATGCAAACTGCCAGCATTCTTGGGGCTAAGGCCCTGTATAATTGTTCCTGTTGCTTGCGGTCGTTTTTCAAACATCCTTCCCATAGGGTCATCAAGCGGTCTTCGGCGATATTCATTTTGTGTTGTAATTTTTATAACGAGCCTATGCCAATATGAATGCCATATCATAAATTATTGATTTTCAGAGAAATAAATTTTAATGGCCATTTGAAACTGTTCGATAGCGGACGGTTAATGTGCACGGGCGGACAGTTTATTTTCTGGTGATTTAGCGAATATCACCCTTTTGGGGGGAGGGGAATGCCCCGCGGTTTAGACTCACCCTGACATCGCTTCGCTCGTCATCCCTCTCTTCGCCTTCGGCGGAAAGAGGGAGAAAAATGTAACTAATTCTGTTCCCCTCTATGCGTAGCAGAGAGAGGTGTCGAGCGGAGCGAAGACGGGGTGAGTCGACCCTTTTGGTGAGGCCTTTTTTCACTACCTTTGCACCGATCCGGGATAAAAACCCGGCAATAAATTATGATCAAAGAAGTAGAAATAATATGCCCTCCCGGGCACCAGGAAGACGAAGCCGTAATAACCCGCTTAGCGGCGGCTTCTTTAAATATTCAACCCCAAAAAGTTTCGGCGGTACAAGTTTTAAAACGATCTATCGATGCGCGCGGCCGTAAGGTGGTTTACCGGATGCAGGTGCAGGTGTTTTTAGACCAGCCGTATCAGCCCGAAATATTTACTGTTAATTATCCCCATGTGCAGTTTGGCCGGCCTGTTATTATAGTAGGCGCGGGCCCGGCGGGGATCTTCGCTGCACTGCAATGTATCCAATCGGGATTAAAGCCCATTATTGTGGAACGCGGTAAAGATGTAAAACAGCGCCGCCGTGATCTGGCCAATATCAACAAACAAGGCCTGGTTAATCCCGAATCGAACTATTGTTTTGGCGAAGGGGGAGCGGGTACTTACTCCGATGGTAAATTATATACCCGGTCTACCAAGCGCGGTGATGTGAACCAGGTGCTGAAAATGTTTGTGGCACACGGGGCTGAAGAGAATATATTGATAGATGCCCGGCCGCACATCGGCACCAATAAGCTGCCGCAGATCATTACCGCCATGCGCGAAACCATACTGAACGCTGGTGGAGAAATCTTATTTGATAGCAAAGTGACCAGTTTACTGGTGGAATTTGGTAAAATAAAAGGTGTAAAACTGGCCAATGGCGAAAAGCTGACAGCCGACGCGGTGATACTGGCTACGGGTCACTCGGCACGTGATGTTTTTGAAATGCTGCATCATCAAAATATACTGATTGAGGCTAAACCTTTCGCTTTAGGGGTGAGGATAGAACACCCGCAGGAAATTATCGACCGTGCTCAATATCATTGCGAATACCGCGGTCCGGATCTGCCGCCATCCTATTATAACCTGGTGGAGCAGGTGGAGGATAGGGGGGTGTTCTCTTTTTGCATGTGCCCCGGTGGTATCATAGCACCTTGTGCTACAGAGCCTGATGAAATTGTAGTGAACGGCTGGAGCCCATCCAAACGGAACAATCCTTTCGCTAATTCCGGTACGGTAGTACAAATTAATATGGAAGATGTGGCCGGTGATGATGCGGATCCGTTCAAGATGCTGCGTTTTCAGCAGGAGATTGAGAAAGCAGCTTTTGTAGCTGGCGGCGGTAACCTGGTTGCGCCCGGGCAACGCATGGTTGATTTTGTAGAAGGACGGCTATCAAATGATCTGCCAGTAAACTCCTACCTGCCCGGAACCAAAAGTACGGAGCTGAAAGAAGTGTTACCTTTATGGATACACCAACGGTTGCAAAAAGCCTTGCCTGCATTTGGCCGCAAAATGAAAGGTTATTATACAAATGAAGCTATATTAGTAGGCGTAGAGTCGCGCACATCATCGCCGGTAAAAGTTCCGCGCGATAAAGGAACGCTGCAGCACCCGCAGGTCCAGGGCTTATTTCCCTGTGGCGAAGGTGCCGGTTACGCGGGTGGCATTATTTCTGCTGCTATTGATGGTATCAACTGCGCTTTGGCAACTTTAAAAATATTAGCATGAGCACCTCAGAAAATCTTTCGCATGAATTGCAAAACGTATTGTCAGGCGATCCCTGGTATGGCTCCCCGGTTTATACCATTCTAAAAAGCATCAGTTTTGAAACTGCTTACGAAAAGCCGCCGGGTTCCGTACATAACATAGCCGAAATAGTACTGCATATGATTGCCTGGACAGAAGAAGTTATGGACAGGATGAACGGTTTGCCATCTGGCGTACCCACCAGTGGCGACTGGCCCACAACCGGGAAACCTGAGGAGCAAAAATGGCAGAATTATGTTGAAGATTTGAAGCTGGTTAACGTAAATTTGATTGGCATCATCCAAAACTTCCCTCCGGATCAATGGAATGAGCCAACAAACGACGAAAGGAACCGCGAACAGGGAACCGGTGTTACCTATGAAGAACTGATCAACGGATTGATACAACATCATATATACCACTCGGCCCAGATAGCGCTATTAAAAAGGATAATTACTAATTAAGCAGGATTTCACCGATTAAATAAGATTACACTGATTTTGGAAAGATTACACTGATTGTCGGTGTAATCAAAAAGCAATCAGTGAAATCGCCTCAATTATATGGATAATAAAAAAACATTGGTATTGGGTGCTACACCTGATCCCAGCAGATACGCTTACCTGGCCTCGAACCGGTTGGTAAGCAAAGGACACACCATAGTAAACGTAGGGATAAAAACAGGTGAGGTAGCAGGGGTACCCATTGAAAAGCCCGAAACCATCCATCACGATATTGATACGGTAACTTTATACGTTGGCCCGCAAAACCAACCGCCGCTGTATAATTATATATTAGATACCAATCCCAAACGCATCATATTTAACCCTGGCACCGAAAACTCCGAACTGCGCCGCCTGGCCAACGAGAAAGGTATCCAAACAGAGAATGCCTGTACGCTGGTGTTGTTATCTATAGGTGATTATTAACCCCCTAGCCCCCTGAAGGGGGAACTCTTAGCAAATGATTTTTTATGTAGAGACACATTATATGTGTCTCTTTTTTTTAGGGATCATGCTAATCAAAAGCTCCCCCCTTTAGGGGGCTGGGGGGCTTGAGCCTGATTGATGATCCTGATCTCTTTTGGGAAATAATTGTTAATACGATTGGGCAATAGCTTGGCCCAGCCCAGCGTATGGCCTTCAAAGGTCATGAGGCTCCATCCTTTTTGGGTAGGATTCAAATCGATGTTATCCCGGCGCAGGTATTGGATAGCCTGATCATAGTTAAGCTCTGTTTGTAAAACCGCGTCCTTATTTATAATAGTACTTAGGGCAAGTTCATGATCGGGTATCAGATCTTTCCCCATCAGTTTACCAACGCGCACGCCGGATTTTTTAAGATACAGATGGCGCTGCAAAATATTGAGGCTTTCTTTATGAGCGCGGTTAATGGCCAGCCAGTCTTCATTCACTTTAAAATAATAAAAACTTTCGGGGTTATTAAGATAGGCCTTTATTTGGTCAATTTCCTTGCTGCTTATTTTTTGCTGCATGTTGTTTTTAAAATTGCCCAGTTCGCCGGTATTGTTTTTCTTGCGCAGGCAGGAGGCAAATAAACCTTCGCCCTTTACTTTGCCCGGATAAAAGCGGTAACCCCATACTTTTTGCAGGGGCGATTCGGTTTCAACAATACCCCAGTCCTTATATATAGGTATGCGAATACTTTCGAGGTCAAATTCCTGGCAAAGCCAATCCAGTATATCCTCGTTTTCCTGGTGTGAGTAAGAGCAGGTACTATATATAAGGTAGCCATCCTCATTTAAGGCGGGTAATATATCGGCCAGAATACGTTCCTGCCGTTGATGACAAAGATTGACGTTGGCCTCAGACCATTCGTTCATGGCCTGCGGATCTTTCCGGAACATGCCGGAGCCGGAGCAGGGTGCATCAACCAGGATGATATCAAAAAAGCTTTTCAAACGACCGATGTCTTTCGGGTCGTTATTACTAACAATCACATTGCTTTGACCCCAGCGGCTCAGGTTATCTGTTAATACAGGTACGCGTGTTTTAATGATCTCATTAGCCAGTAGTAGATCGTCGGCCCCGATAGCTGAATTAAGCAGGGTGCTTTTACCGCCCGGCGCCGCGCAAAGATCGAGCACCTTAACAGGTTGCTGCTTGTTTTGCCTGATGTGTTTGATGATATGATCAATAAACATGGATGATGCTTCCTGTACATAATAACATCCGGCATGAAAAAGCGGATCAAAAGTGAAGGACGGGCGGGTATCTAAATAAAAACCATCGGCGCACCAGGGCACTTGCGCGCCCGTTTTTAAGGCCGAAGGTTTAAAAGGATTTAACCTTATAGATGTAGGCGCATCAGAATTTTCATGAGCATTTATAAAATTTTGCTCATCAAATCCGTTTTCTGCGCTCAATGAGGCCAGGAAGTTTTCGGGAAATGGGTGCTTGTTCATATACTTTTCAAATATACAAATAAGGTAAATGCTATTATTATGGGCTGAAGTAAGGGTGTGGTGAATGAATTTAGGGTTAGTTTACAGGTAGTTGTAAAATAGTTTTAATTATTTCAAAATTTCTCTTGGAGCGTAAGTGTTTTTCTCTGTACATTTGTGGCCGCTCAAGGAAAAAGGGCGTTGTTTTTTGAAGATTTAGCGAATAAAAAAAAGTTTAAAAAAGTGAAAATTTCACTTGGTAAATTGAAATAAGATTCGCACCTTTGCAGCCCGCTGGGGAGGAAGAGAAAAGAGAGGAAAGGCGGTCAAAACTTTAGAATAAAAAAAAGAAAAAAAAGTTTTGGAAAATAGAAAAAGGTTTCTACCTTTGCACTCCCGAAACGAAGGAAAGAAAAAAGCGGAAACGCTGAGAGAGATAAGGGGAAAAGCCAAAGCGATTTTGGTAGCAAAACAAAGAGAAAGTTAACGAAGGTTAATGAGTAACAAAAGAGAGAAAGCGGACGAAAGGAAGCGAGTAACAAAAGAGAGGCCGGAGCGATTCCGGCGGACAAAAATGAAAAGTTAAGGAGTATAAAAACTTCAAGATTATAAAGCGGATCTGAGATAGTGAAGCGCCAAGTTCTTTTAAGAAATAGAAAATCATGTAGCGTAACGATCGGAAACTAAACCCTTCCGGTGCGTTATAAGAAAGCGGGAAGCTGTATAAAGATAACAGGGTGAGTGGAAAAGAGATAGTGGTTAGTGCAAACTGACAACTGCCAACTGCCAGCTCACCATACAGATTCTATTATTAATAATAGGGTCAGAGACAAACAAAACATTTTACAATGGAGAGTTTGATCCTGGCTCAGGATGAACGCTAGCGGCAGGCCTAATACATGCAAGTCGGACGGGATTGGAGAGCTTGCTTTCCATGAGAGTGGCGCACGGGTGCGTAACACGTATGTAACCTACCTTGTTCAGGGGGATAGCCTCTCGAAAGAGAGATTAAGACCGCATAACATTATTGAATGGCATCGTTTAATAATCAAATATTTATAGGAACAAGATGGGCATGCGGAACATTAGCTAGTTGGTAAGGTAACGGCTTACCAAGGCTACGATGTTTAGGGGATCTGAGAGGATGACCCCCCACACTGGTACTGAGACACGGACCAGACTCCTACGGGAGGCAGCAGTAAGGAATATTGGTCAATGGGCGGAAGCCTGAACCAGCCATGCCGCGTGCAGGAAGACGGCCCTATGGGTTGTAAACTGCTTTTATACTGGAATAAACCTTGATTCGTGAATCAAGCTGAATGTACAGTAAGAATAAGGATCGGCTAACTCCGTGCCAGCAGCCGCGGTAATACGGAGGATCCAAGCGTTATCCGGATTTATTGGGTTTAAAGGGTGCGTAGGTGGTTCTTTAAGTCAGGGGTGAAAGACGGCAGCTTAACTGTCGCAGTGCCTTTGATACTGAAGAACTTGAATGAACTAGAGGTAGGCGGAATGTGACAAGTAGCGGTGAAATGCATAGATATGTCACAGAACACCAATTGCGAAGGCAGCTTACTATGGTTTGATTGACACTGAGGCACGAAAGCGTGGGGATCAAACAGGATTAGATACCCTGGTAGTCCACGCCCTAAACGATGAATACTCGATGTTGGCGATATACGGTCAGCGTCTAAGCGAAAGCGTTAAGTATTCCACCTGGGGAGTACGCCCGCAAGGGTGAAACTCAAAGGAATTGACGGGGGCCCGCACAAGCGGAGGAGCATGTGGTTTAATTCGATGATACGCGAGGAACCTTACCCGGGCTTGAAAGTTAGTGAATAAAGCAGAGACGCTTTAGTCCTTCGGGACACGAAACTAGGTGCTGCATGGCTGTCGTCAGCTCGTGCCGTGAGGTGTTGGGTTAAGTCCCGCAACGAGCGCAACCCCTATGTTTAGTTGCCAGCACGTCAAGGTGGGGACTCTAAACAGACTGCCTATGCAAATAGAGAGGAAGGAGGGGACGACGTCAAGTCATCATGGCCCTTACGTCCGGGGCTACACACGTGCTACAATGGGCAGTACAGAGGGCAGCTACCTGGCAACAGGATGCCAATCTCTTAAAGCTGTTCACAGTTCGGATCGGGGTCTGCAACTCGACCCCGTGAAGTTGGATTCGCTAGTAATCGCGTATCAGCAATGACGCGGTGAATACGTTCCCGGGCCTTGTACACACCGCCCGTCAAGCCATGGAAGCTGGAAGTGCCTGAAGTGCGTAACCGCAAGGAGCGTCCTAGGGTAAAGTCGGTAACTGGGGCTAAGTCGTAACAAGGTAGCCGTACCGGAAGGTGTGGCTGGAATACCTCCTTTCTGGAGCAGTTTCCACAGTAAGTACTATAACAAGTGTTACCTACATGATTATTTCTTAAATAAAAAACAAAAGAAAACCCAAAAGATGAAGCCAGCATAGCGGCTTTGATCATCTGAGAGGCTGGATTGTAAGCGATTACGATAGACGATTGCCGAATTGACGAGAAGAATCCGAAATCGAACATCCGACATCCGAAATCAAAAAAGTCCTGTAGCTCAGCTTGGTTAGAGCACTACACTGATAATGTAGGGGTCAGCAGTTCAAATCTGCTCGGGACTACAACGCAGCACAGCTGCGGGTTCATAGAGAATGGTTGAATAGAGAGTAGTTAAAACCACTCACTTAATAAACCACTCACTACAAACACATCTTTTAGGGGGATTAGCTCAGCTGGCTAGAGCACCTGCCTTGCACGCAGGGGGTCAACGGTTCGAATCCGTTATTCTCCACACACCCTCCGTTTCCTGAAAAGGATAGGATATCATGCAAATGACCATTTAATTGGAATGGGGTAAAGTTCTTTGACATATTGGAAGAAGTAATTGAAACAAGAGAAAACAACAGAATAGGGACGTTGTGGACTTTGGAACAAAGACGGAAAGAACAAGGATAAAAGACTTCGGTCCTTATTCCTTGCTCCAGAAATCCTTGCTCCGAATCATAACTAACTAAAATAAAGACATACCTTGCGGCGCAAAAGGCGCAAGAGTAGAAGAAAGTAAGAAAGGGTACACGGGGGATGCCTTGGCTCTCAGAGGCGATGAAGGACGTGATAAGCTGCGATAAGCCGCGGGGATCAGCAAATATGAATTGATCCGCGGATTTCCGAATGGGGAAACCTAACTAGTTGAAGACTAGTTGCATAAATGCGCGAACCTGCTGAACTGAAACATCTAAGTAAGCAGAGGAAGAGAAAACAATAGTGATTTCCAGAGTAGTGGCGAGCGAAATGGAAGAAGCCCAAACCTGTTATGTTACGGCATAGCAGGGGTTGTAGGACCACAATATGAATATCAAAATGAACCGGAACGGGGTGGGAAACCCGGCCATAGAGCATGAGAGCTGCGTACGGGTAAGTAATGATAGGATAGTGGGATCCTGAGTACCGCGAGGTCGGAGACGCCTTGTGGGAATCTACCAGCACCATCTGGTAAGGCTAAATACTCCTGAGAGACCGATAGTGAACCAGTACCGTGAGGGAAAGGTGAAAAGAACCCCGAACAGGGGAGTGAAATAGAACCTGAAACCGTGTACTTACAAGCGGTCGGAGCATAGTAATGTGTGACGGCGTGCCTTTTGCATAATGAGCCTACGAGTTACTCTTCCCTGGCAAGGTTAAGTGTTTAAGACACGGATCCGAAGCGAAAGCGAGTCTGAATAGGGCGTATAGTCAGGGGAGGTAGACGCGAAACCTTGTGATCTACCCATGGACAGGTTGAAGGTGCCGTAACAGGTACTGGAGGACCGAACCGATAAACGTTGAAAAGTTTCCGGATGATTTGTGGGTAGGGGTGAAAGGCTAATCAAACTGGGAAATAGCTCGTACTCCCCGAAATGTTTTTAGGAACAGCCTGGCGGTTGAGTTAATAAGAGGTAGAGCTACTAATTGGGTGCGGGGGAGTCAAATCCTACCAAATCCAGATAAACTCCGAATGCTTATTAATATACGCTGGAGTGAGGCTCTGGGTGCTAAGGTCCAGGGCCGAGAGGGAAAGAACCCAGACCATCAGCTAAGGTCCCCAAATTACTGCTAAGTTGAACTAACGAGGTCCGATTGCACAGACAGCTAGGATGTTGGCTTGGAAGCAGCCATTCATTTAAAGAGTGCGTAACAGCTCACTAGTCGAGCGATCGGGCATGGATAATAAACGGGCATCAAGCAGTATACCGAAGCTATGGATTTGCAGCAATGCATCTGGTAGGGGAGCATTCTATATGCCGGCGAAGCAGGAAGGACAACTGACTGTGGAGGTTATAGAAAAGCAAATGTAGGCATAAGTAACGATAAGGCGGGAGAGAAACCCGCCCACCGAAAGACTAAGGTTTCCTGATCAACGCTAATCGGATCAGGGTTAGTCGGGGCCTAAGGTGAAGCCGAAGGGCGTAGCCGATGGACAACTGGTTAATATTCCAGTACTTTTTATAACTGCGATGCGGTGACGGAGTAGTGACACTGACGCGAACTGACGGAATAGTTCGTTAAAGGCCGTAGGTATAGGGTTTGTAGTTAAGTACGCAGACCTTGCTGAAAGCTGATAGTACACCAAATCTTCGGACGAGGTGATAGTTCAGGTAATCAGACTTCCAAGAAAACCCGCTAAGCTTCAGGTTATAAAAACCCGTACCGTAAACCGACACAGGTAGTCGAGGAGAGAATCCTAAGGTGCTCGAGTGAATCATGGCTAAGGAACTCGGCAAAATGGCCCTGTAACTTCGGGAGAAGGGGCGCTGGCAGCAATGTCAGCCGCAGTGAAAAGGCCCAGGCGACTGTTTAACAAAAACACATGGCTATGCAAAATCGAAAGATGACGTATATGGCCTGACACCTGCCCGGTGCCGGAAGGTTAAGAGGGGATGTTAGTCGCAAGGCGAAGCATTGAATCGAAGCCCCGGTAAACGGCGGCCGTAACTATAACGGTCCTAAGGTAGCGAAATTCCTTGTCGGGTAAGTTCCGACCTGCACGAATGGTGTAACGATCTGGGCGCTGTCTCAGCCATGAGCTCGGTGAAATTGTGGTATCGGTGAAGACGCCGGTTACCCGCAACGGGACGGAAAGACCCCATGCACCTTCACTACAACTTAACATTGATATCGGATACAGGATGTGTAGGATAGGTGGGAGACTGTGATCCGGCTTCGCTAGGAGTCGGTTAGTCAACGTTGAAATACCACCCTTTCTGTATTTGGTGTCTAACTCTGCACAGCGGAGGACATTGTTTGGCGGGTAGTTTGACTGGGGTGGTCGCCTCCAAAAAGGTAACGGAGGCTTTCAAAGGTAAGCTCAGTACGCTTGGTAACCGTACGTGGAGTGCAATAGCATAAGCTTGCTTGACAGTGAGACAGACAAGTCGAGCTGGGTCGAAAGACGGATATAGTGATCCGGTGGTTCTGCATGGAAGGGCCATCGCTCAAAGGATAAAAGGTACGCTGGGGATAACAGGCTGATCTCCCCCAAGAGCTCATATCGACGGGGAGGTTTGGCACCTCGATGTCGGCTCGTCACATCCTGGGGCTGGAGAAGGTCCCAAGGGTTGAGCTGTTCGCTCATTAAAGTGGCACGCGAGCTGGGTTCAGAACGTCGCGAGACAGTTCGGTCCCTATCTGTTGTGGGCGTAGGAAGTTTGAGTGGGGCTGACCTTAGTACGAGAGGACCGGGTTGGACTAACCTCTGGTGAATCTGTTATGGCGCCAGCTGTATTGCAGAGTAGCTACGTTGGGAATAGATAAGCGCTGAAAGCATCTAAGTGCGAAACTAGCCACAAGATGAGACTTCCATTGAGGGTCGTAGGAGACTACTACGTTGATAGGTTACAGGTCTAAAGGTGGTGACATCATAGCCGAGTAATACTAATTGCCCGAAGCTTTCTTCAGATAGAAAAAGGGTTGATAGCAAATGGAACATAGATCATAGTAATATGTGCCATGAACCATGAACTATCAACCACAAACTAAACAACAATGTCTGTTGTTTTCTCTTAACTCAATCACTTCTTTCAATAATATGTCATTGTTTATTGAGGATAAAAGATGAATGGAACAAAGATCAAGGACAAATAATCCTTGCTCCTTACTCCCCGAATCCTTACTCCAATAGTAAACTATAAAATATTCAGGTGCCTATATCGGCGGTGTCTACCTCTTCCCATTCCGAACAGAGAAGTCAAGCCCGCCAGAGCCGATGGTACTGCGGTAAAACGTGGGAGAGTAGGTCGGTGCCCAATCTTAAATCAAGCCCTTGCTGGAAACAGTCAAGGGCTTTTTTGTGT